>NZ_CP108304.1:0-5113965 GCF_045040885.1 Streptomyces sp. NBC_00016
CGGCTCCGCTGACGCTCCGCCAGATTCCCGCGCAAGCGTGGAATCGAATTCCGCAAGCGGAATTCTAGGTGTGTGCCATTCGCGCAAGCGCGAATTGGGGGAATCCCGCAAGCGGGATTCCTGGGGCTGGCAGTAGGGGGGGTGCATCGCGCGCGGGACTGTGTAAGGCTTGGGATTCCCAGCCATCATCCCTGTAAAGGATGTGACGGACCGTCGACTGACGGGGTGCCGGCCTCGTTGTAGTGACGGGTTCCGCTGCGCTCCACCCTGAACCCCTCCCCCATCGTCTGACCGTCCCGGCATGTCCGCCAATGGCCTGTCAGCATACAGGGAAACGGCCGTTCGTGAGTGAGATTGAGTCACTGTGTCACCCTCGGGTGCGAAGTTGGTGTGCGGGTGATGCATCACAAGTTGTGACTGTGTAGAGTCTGGGATCAGATGCTACACCCCTAGCGCTGCGCACCTTACGCCTGGATTCCATTTTTTATTACGCGCTGCATTCCGCGAAAAGGAGAACATGGGGCATGGCCGTGAAGCTGCGTGATCACCAGATCGAGGCCGTTGCCGCCATTGTGCGGGGTCTTGATGTTCCGCCGGGTGGTATTCCCTGGAATGGTCTTCGTGGACAAGTGCACGCCGCGTGTGGGACGGGGAAAACCATCATGGCTGCCGCGTCGGCGAAACGGCTTGTGCCCAGGGGGCGTGTGCTCGTGCTGGTGCCGACGCTGGATCTGCTGGCGCAGACGGTGAGGGCGTGGCACGAGGCCGGGCACAAGGGGCCGGCGGTGGCCGTGTGTTCTCTCCAGGACGACCCGGAGCTGTGGTCGTTGAAGGTGCGCTCCACGACGAACCCGATCCAGTTGGCGCTGTGGCACGGCTCCGGGCCCGTGACCATCTACGCCACCTACGCGTCGCTGGGGGTGCTGGCGGAGGCGTTCGAGGGTGTCTACGGTCAGAAGCTTGATCCAGTAGACCTCGCGGTGGTTGATGAGGCCCACAGGACAAGTGGGTCGATGGGTAAGGCGTGGGCGGATATCCATGACCAGACCGTCATCCCGGCGTACAGGCGGCTGTACCTGACGGCGACGCCGCGAATCTGGGAGGAGCGGCTCAGCCGGGAGGTTGCTGAGGGGGTGCGGGATGCGCTGCCGAGGGAGATGGCGGCCTCCATGGATGACGAGAAGGTCTTCGGCCCCGTCCTGTACAAGCTCTCGCTCGCCTCTGCCGTCTCCCGAGGCTTGCTGGCGCGGTATCAGATCATCGTCCTGGAGCTGAAGGACCCCGTGGTCACCCCCGAACGGCTGATGGGCGAGGAGCGGCGCAGCGAAGAGGTACGCGGTCAGCGGCTGGGAGCCTTGCAGGCCGCGCTCCTGCACACCATGAGCCAGCACAACCTGCAGACGTGCATCACGTTCCATCATCGGACGATCGAGGCGCAGGCGTACGCGGAGGGCCTGGAGCGCGTCGCGGCGAAACTGCACGCCGACCAGCCCGAGACGTACCCCTCTCGGATTTGGGCGGACTGGCTGTGCGGCGAACACGTCCCCGAGCGCCGGCGGGAGGTCCTGGGTTCGTTCGGGTCGACGGCGCAGCGAGCTGTGCTGTCGAACTGTCGTGTTTTGGGCGAGGGTGTCGATATTCGAAGCGTGGATTCGGTTGCCCTACTTGACCCCAAGGGAGCGCCGCACGACATCGTCCAGGCCATCGGCCGGGCACTCCGGCAGAAGCCCGGACAAGGCAAGCTCGCCTCCCTGATCGTGCCCGTCTTCCTACAGCCCGGAGAGCAGCCTGAGGACATGTTCACCTCCGGCTCCTACCGGCCCCTGGTGAAAGTCCTGGAGGGCCTGCGCGCGCACGACGAAGAAGCCGTCGAATTGCTCGCGATCCCGCAGGAGCCGCAGAAAGACGTCGCACAGCCGTCCGTGAACATCGGTGTCGCGCCGGAGGAGGGCGAGGAAGAATCACGTTTGCTGCTCCGTTTTGCCGCCCCCAGGGATCCGGTGATGGTCGCGGAGTGGGTGTCGTTCAATGTGATCGACACCGAACGCCAGGACTGGGCACGCGGCTACGCGGCGCTGCGGCGGTACGTGGAGCGGGTCGGGAACGCTCGGGTGCCCTACGAGCACCGGGAGGGCGCGACACCGCTCGGGCAGTGGGTGGCAGAACAGCGACGGGCGTACGGAGCCGGGCAGATGACCTGCCAGCGCGCCCGCCGGCTCGAGCAACTCGGGATGGTGTGGTCGCCGGCCGATGAACGCTTCCAGGAGAACCTGGCGGCCGCGCGGGTCTACTACGAGCAGGCGTTCAGTCTCTGTGCTCCGCGGACAGCCACGGTGCTGGACCGGCCGTTGGGAATGTGGCTGGCGAACCTCCGACGGCCCGGGGCGCTGGACGGGCACCCGGAATGGGCGGCCGCGCTCGAGGCGATCGACCCGGACTGGAACCCCGCCTGGCCGGCCGACTGGCACCGCCACTACGCCGCCGTGCGCGAGCTGCTGCGCGACGAGACCGGAACGAAGCTCCTGCCGGGCGTCACCGTGGGAGGACAGGACGTCGGACGGTGGCTCCTTCGGCAGCGCCAACCGGGCGTGTGGGCAGGACTCATGGATGGCCAGCGCGAGCTCCTGGAGGAGCTCGGCATCACGCCGCTGGCGCTTGAGCCGGAGACGCCCGGCAAGGCCCCTCGCGGCGGTTCTGACGCCTTTGAGCGGGGTCTGGCGGCGCTGACTCAGTACAAGGACCGCACGGGCACGGTGGGGCCGATCAGCCGCTCCCACATCGAACGGATCGTGATCGACGGTGAGGAACACCCGATCAAGCTGGGAGTGTGGATCATGAACCTCAAGGGGCGCAGGGCGAAACTGCCCGGAGACCGGCTCGCGCAGCTTGCCGCGCTCGGACTCGACTGGGCCACGTGACCTCTGGTCTCCCAATTCGATTGCCGTCGGCGGACGGTGTCCGCCGATACTTCGGCATGAGCAGATTCGCGCAGGTCATCGTGTTGGCTCCGTACGCCGACGAGGTGATGAAACCACTGACACAGCCGGATGACTCGCGCAGCTGGGAGGGTCACTTCGAGCAGCTGGACCTGTTTGTTGGCGCGTGGGTGATCGAGTTCGAGCGGGTGCGTCCGCGTTCAGGTCTGCTCCGGCACCTGGAGTCCCTGGCGTGGCCGTATCCGGAGAGCGTGCAGGTGCTGATCCATGACGAGGACGACCACTGCTTCGGGCTGTGGATGATGCGCGACGGTGTACTGGCCGAACAGCCTGTGCCTGGCCACCGGCGCCTGCACGGGCCGGTGCTGACCATCGGTGAGTACCCGCCGTGCCCGCCGGACCCAGGTGTGCTGTGGCGGACGGAATCGCCTATGCCCACCGGCTTCTCCACTGCCCGCCAGGACATACGCCCCGCCTGGTAGACCCACCAGTCACCGGCCGGAGCTGCCGGCGTGTGGACCATGAATCTCAAGGGACACACCGCCGACAGCTCCAGAATGGGCGCATAAGGGTTAAGGAGTGGGATAAGTTTGTGGTTACGTGGAGTGGAGGTGCAGGGATGGCAACTGAGGAAGAGCTGTTCGCGTCCGTTGATGCTCTGCTGAACGAGGAGCCGCATCTGCCGCCTCCGGCGGAGCGTGCCCGACTGCGTGAGGCTGCCGGCATCACCCAGGCCCGTTTGGCCACCGCGCTGAAGACGACGACCCAGTCGGTGAAGAACTGGGAGAACGGCCGCAGCGAGCCGAAGTCGCCGCGTCTGGATGCCTACCAGCGGCTGCTGGACGGGTGGGCTGCGAAGTACCCGGCCCACGGTGTCGCCGCCGCTGCCGCGACGGCGCCGGCAGCCTCTGGTGAACCGACCGGATCCGCGACAGCAAACGCCCAGCAGACTCACGCCGTTGTGGCTGCGGAAGCACCGCATCCCGCCGCCCCCCGGCCCGCCGCGGCGTCGCGTCGCCCAGGCGTGAAGAAGGCGGCGAGGCCCGCGCTGGACCCGGGTTTCCCGCACGGGCCGCTCGCCGTGCTGGACGGTGACGGCTCCGCCTACGGCATCGACGGGATCGTGCTCGACTGCCCGGCGACAAGCGTGGTGGAGCTGGTGGAGTGGACGTTGCACGAGTCCGGCCTCGGCGCGCCGCGCCTGCACCGCAACGGCAAGGACAGCGACCCGCTGATCGTCCTCACCGGCGCGGCTGCCGTGAAACTCGGACTCCCGGAACGCCTGGAAGGCCACGAGCAGCGCCGATCGCTGCGTCTTCCCGAGGATCATCTGGTGGTCAAGCAGGTGGTGAAGGCGAAGTGGCGGCTCACCCAGCGCGGGTTCGGGCCGTGGGCAAGGATCTACCGCAAAGTCCAGGGGCGCGAGCGGCAGTGCGTGCAGTTGGCGATCCTGTCGTGGGACGCCCTCGATGAGCGGTCCTGGCCCGGGGTGGCGGAGATGGAGCCGGCCGACGTCGCCCGCGTCCTCGGTGTGTACGCGACCCGCGTCATCACCCCGCGCGGGTCGACGGCCGTCTCCGGGCTGGAGCTGATGACGGCGCTGCGCCCGCCCACCCGGGCCATGCGGGACGAAGCAAGCGGTAACTGGGTGCCCGGCCACAACCCCGGCTCGCTGGGGACGGAACCGATGGACCCGGCGCCGCCGGAGGCCACCCCCGAGCACCCCGTCGTCGTCGACAGCGGCTGGAGCGGCGGGTTCCTGAACGAGGAGGCGTACCAGTGGGTGCGCGACGTCAGCCTGCTGACGGATGAGGAATGCACGCTGCCGTACGCGGTGGGCCTGGACCTCAACACCGCGTTCCTTGCCGCCGCGGCCCGCCTGGTCGTCGGCCTTTCCGCCCCGGACCACTTCCACGCCCCGGCGTTCAACCCGAAGATCCCCGGGAGCTGGCTGGTCGACCTGTCCCACATCGAGGTGGACCCGCGCCTGCCCTCGCCGTTCACGCCGGACGGCACCCGGCCGACGGGACCTGCCTGGTATCAGACGCACACCGTCGCCTACGCCCAGGAACTCGGCTCCAACGTGACGCCGATCGAGGCGTATCTGCGCCGGGAGACCGGCGCGTACCTGGACCCGTGGCACGACCGTCTGAAGAACGCCTACGTCGACACCCTCGCCGACCTCGGCGTCACCAAGGACCTGGACGACCGCGCCTTCCTCACCGCGATGGAGCGGCACAAGGACGCCGACCCCGCGATGGCGGCCGTCCTCGCCGCCATCAAGGCCACCGTCAAGGGCGGCATCGGCAAACTCCGCGAGCGCCCCCAGGGCAAGAAGTACAAGGAGGGCGAACGGTGGCCGGCCCTCCAGCGCCCCACCTGGCGCCCCGACATCCGTGCCGCCGTCATCTCCAAGGCGCGGGTCAACATGCACCGCAAGCTCACCAACATGGCCAGGATGACGGGCCTGTACCCGCTCGCCGTGCTCTCCGACTGCGTCGTCTACCCCTCCCCCGGCGCCTCGCCACTGGACTTCCTGCCGTACGCCGCGTCGGGCAAGCCGCAGCCCGGAGGGTTCCGCCTCGGGCCCACGCCCGGCCTGGCCAAGTTGGAAGGCGTCCAGACGATGCTGTGGGCGGTCGACCTGATGGAGCAGGGCCACAACCCCGCCCGCCACATCAAGGGCGGCGACGCCGTCCTGGACGAAGGAGAGTAGGCCGTGGCCGGAGAGATCGACGACGCGATCGAACGGGCCGACCGGGAATCGTTCACCCGCCAGCCGCCGAAGACGCTGAAGGGTCAGATCGGCTACCTGATCAAGCAGTTGGGCAGTGCGAAGGCCGTCGCGCAGGAGATCGGGGTCACCGCCGACTCGGTGAACCGCTACCGGCGCGGTGCCCGCAAGCACGCCCGTGCCGACGTCGCCGCGAAGATCGACGACGCGGTACGGCAACGCTGGCAGCCACTGGTGCGCAAACGCCGACAGAAGCAGGCCGCCACTACCGGTGGGGTGACGGTGGAGACGCGGGCCCGGTTCGGCTACACCGCACCGGTCGGCACCACCGACGACGGACGCTTCCGACGGCTCACCGTGCACCTTCCCCCTGCGTACGCACAACGCCTGTTCGACGCCCGCAACACAGGCGCCAGCGACCGGGAGATGCGAGGGATCATCGCCGAGGGATTCAAAGAGATCTACTTCCAGGACGGCGGAGGCCGCGCCATGGGACTCTCCGACGTCACCCTCAACGACATCGACTACCTCGACCTCGACTACTAACCCCCACACCAACCGGGAGGCCGGACCTGCTCGTCGGGCTCCCGTTCCTCGTCTGTCCGCCCTGCTTGGCGAAAGAGCCGAGGCAGCAGCTTGCGAAGGGGACAGCCCTCTCCCAACCCTCCCGGGGATCCGGTGTGCTTGATCCGCTGGGCATCTGTTGCGAAGGCGCCCGCCCGGGACGGCGAACACGAGACCGTGAGGGAGTGACACATCACCTCGGCCTCCTGCGGCCCGCTCCCCTGCAGGGGGAGACGACCGCGTCGCTGGCGGACCGGGGGCGCGGTCGCCGGGCCGGTGTCGTTCGGCTGCCGCCTGTGCACGGACGTGCGGCTTCTGCCGGAGGTGACCGCTGCGCAGCGGCAGTGGACCGGGGTGGCGCGACGGGCGGTACGGGCCGGGGCCGAGCCGGAGAGGGTGTTCGCGCTGGCGCACGCGGTGGTGGCCCGGTGGTGGGAGCAGGCCCTCAACTGGATCGGGAGGCCGCGGCGCCTGCACCAGGTCGCGGGCGGTAACGCCAGCGGGGATCTGGAGCGGTGGCGGATCGTGGGGCGGGACGCGGTCGTCTTCCCCGAGGTCGTGGCCGTCGCCGGCGCGCTGCTGGACCCGGCCATGTGCCCAGCTGGCGTGGACCGACAGCGGGGCCGGGCGGCCGCGGCCGCTGCCCTCCGACGGGATGTTCTGCCGCCGGCTCGGCGAGCGGGTGGACCGCCCGTGGCTGGGGCCGCTGGCCGCGATCGACTACGGCGGCCCGCTGACCTCCTGGATGGGCAGCGTCATCCGCATCCGCCGCGGCGCCGGCGGACCACCCGGATACGGCAACGCCCCCTGGTGGCTGCGCCAGGAAAACCAGCCCTCCACGATGGCCGGACAACTGCGCGTGCTGGGCAAGGAGAAGAAAGCGCCGGGTTCGGGGACGATGTGGCGCTCGACCGTGCCCGCCGAGCAGCGCGCCCAGATCACCAGTCTCGTCGACGGCGCTCAGGAGCAGCTCATCCAGCTGCGCGGGGCGCAGACCGGTTCGAGTGCGGACGTGGCCCAGCATCTGTTGCGCATCCTCAGCCACAGCGCCGCCCTGCTCGAGAAGGCCCTGCAGCACACTGTCGTGGCGGCCGTGAACGCCGGAGTGCCGCCGCGGGATGTGGCCCCGCCCCCGGCCCGTTGGCGGACCCCTACACCGCCGACACCCAGACACCAGCCCAGGCCTATGACCAGCACAACACCCCTGACCAGCCAAAACACACCCCGGGACCATTAGACGCAGAAGCTACCCACACCCCGGAAATTCGGTGGCAGCGGTGCTTCCACCTGGTCCGGATGCGCCTGGACGCGGGTGAGGCGCTGCCCACCACGGCGGGCGAGGTTCTGCGCCAGGGCGAGGATCTCGGGCGGTGGGTGACGTCGGTGCGGCTCGGGTGGGCTCAGCTCACGACCGTGCAGCAGTGGATGTGCGAGCAGGTCCTCGGGATCAAGCCCGCCAGCGAGGACGAGAAGCCGAGACCTCGCCGTACGCAGGCCGGCAAGTGGGCGGTGAACTACGAGGCCGCCAAGCAGTTCCACGAGCGCGAGGGGCACCTTCAGGTCCCGAGGAAGCACGTCGAGCGGATCGTCGGCGAGGACCAGGAGGAGCGGGAGCTCAAGCTGGGTGGGCGAGGACCAGGAGGAGCGGGAGCTCAAGCTGGGTGCCTGGATCGGGAATCAGCGGAGCAGGGCCGCGACGCTGACGCCGGAGCGGATGGAGCAGCTGGCCGCCATCGGGATGCGGTGGTCCTGACGATGGGCGCGAACGTCTTGGTGGTTGCCGTCGCGGCGCTCGTGGTGGGCTACCTGGTGGGCCGGGTGCGGCCGTGGCTGCGGCTGGGCGACTGGGCTGAGGGTCAGGTGCGGTTCACCGGCGCGTGGGTGCGGGGCGGCGCGGCCCGCCAGGCCGTCGTCGTCCTGGTCCACGTCCTTGTCCGGCCGCGGCCCTTGTCCGGCCGCGCACAGCTGGCGCGGCCCGGGAAGCTGTGTACGGGCGGGGAGCGGGGTCGGCAGGGCACTGGACAGCAGGTCCGAGCACCGACACGATCGCGTTCATGACACCCGGGGATGCCATTGTCGTTACTGCCGACCGGATCGCGGAGCTGCTGGTGGGGGCCGACCCACGCACGCCGCTGCCGGGCGCGGAGTGGACGGTGGGAGAGGCGGCGGCGCACCTCGCGCTGGCGGGGAAACTGATGGCGGACATCGGGGCGGGCGAGGAGCGCCCCTACGGCGATGGGACGCCGAGCGGTCTCGCGGCGGCCAACCGTGCGGCTCTGGCCGTCTTCCCGCAGCGGGATCCGGCGGTCCTCGGTGCGCAGATCGCGGATACCGCCCGAGCCTTCGTTGTGGCCGCGGCCGGCCGCAGTTCGCGCGAGGCGTTGCTGACGCCGATGGGGCCGATGAACCTGGCCGCCCTGGGCTCGTACCTGCTCACGCACCTGCTCGGGCACGGATACGACATCGCGGTCGCGCTGCGCGGGCCCCACATGGTCAACCGGGAAGTGGTCGCGTTCACGCTGCCCTTCATGCGACTGGCCATGCCGCGTGCAGTGAACGCCGGCGCGGCCGGCCACCACGCGTGTTATCTGTTGCGGGTCGGCCGCGACCGCTTCGCCGTCACCTTCGCGGACGGCGTGCCCACGGTCTCCGACACCCCGCCCCGGCGGCCCGACTGCACGATAGCCATCGACCCCGTCGCCTTCCTCCTCCTCGCCCTGGGCCGCTGGACCGCCCCCACCGCCATGGCCCGCGCCAAGGTCGTCGTCTGGGGCCGCAAACCGTGGCTGGGCCTGCGCTTCCCGTTGCTCTTCACAGCGCCGTAGACGAGCGAGCAGGCTGCCGCCGGACGGCCTCTTTGACTCGTCCCCGGGCAAGACGTGACATGCGGCTTCGGGAGGCCGCCAAGGCCGGGAGCATGTCTGCGCTCTGCGACGCGAATCGCTCGGTCGGCTGCTGGATCGTGGTGGTGGCCGGCTTGTCACGGGCCACGTCGTCCCGCACTCCCGCACTCGTTGAGAAACCGATCAGGCTCCCTCGCTGTCAGTTCTGCGCCTGCTCGGCGCCGTCCGCGCCGCCGGGATGCGCGTACGGGTCACCGATCACCGCCGTGGCGGCGTCCAGGACCAGCACGTGGTCGCCACCATCCGCGTCGGCGAGCGGCGGCCGGATCAGCCGGGCGGACAGGGCCGTCCGGCTGATCCGGCCTCGACCGCGCCCTCTACGACCAGGTCGCGCACGGCATGGACGTCTCGATCGTGGCGCCGGAGACGGCATCGCCGACGAACGGCTCTGGGGCGTCCTCGACGACCCTGCTTGGGTGCGCCCGCAGCACTCCGGCGCGGTGCGCTCCCTGGAATCCTCGTCACGGTGCCGAGGGCCGCTCCACGCCGCGCGTCACCTTCCCGGGAGCAAGGGGATCGTCCGGGTGGCCAGCCGACTGCTCGCTGACCGCCACCTCGTCTGCTCACTCCGGCGGGCCGGTGGCCGGATCGTGGTGGCGTGCGATCAGGGCCCAGTTTTCCGTTGATACGAGGGCGCGCACCAAGGGTCGGTGGGACGCCAGCGCATGGGACAGTGCATCGGAGACGGTCACCGGCAATGGCTGTACCCTCTCGCTGTCACCGAACATGAGCTGAATGAGCTGTGTGAGAAACAGCAGGACGCCGTCGTGTGCGTCGCCGGGGACTCGCCGTCTGTCCTGGCCGAAGGCCGTGAGAAGGGCGTGCACGGCCGACACCAGCTGGGGGTGGCGCATGTCCATCAGCAGTCGCGTTCCCCGGAGCGCCCGGTTGTAGAGATCGCCGAGCTCCCTGTCGCTCATGGTCGTGCGATCGGCCAGCAGCAGTTCGAGCAGGTCGTGCGCGAGCGATGAGGCCGGAGCACCGTCGACCGGGCTGAACACAGTCACGGCTTGGCCGAGCCACCGGAATACCGGGTCCAGGGCGTGCCGCATCACCGAGTCATTGGTTCCGCCGGACACGGCTGTCTTGTGCCACAGCTCATCCCAGTACGACCGTGACCAGCCTGTGCCTTCGCTGCCTCGCGGGTAGCGGAAGTGCCAGTTCATGTCGAGCGGCTGCGGTGGGGTGCCTGGCTCGGAGCGAAGCGATATCTCCAGGGCCCGGCCCTCGTCGTCCCACGTGTGATGCACGTCGACGGAGAGAGCGAAGTCCGTCCACTGGCTCTCGTTCATCGCCGAGCGCCACAGCAGGCAGTGCCGGTGCCAGGCACCCGGCGGGTCAGCGGAGTCTGGGAACAGCTCGGCGGCGGTGCAACGCTCGGCGAACAGCACCGTCAGGAGGACGAGGTTGGAGCCGTACAGGCCGTGGCGTGTCGTGGTGCGCAGTAGGGCGGGCCGGTAGGTCGGGTACTGGTCTGCGGTGCGCGTCGTGTGCTGGGTCAGGGCCTGGATGAGGGTCCGGGTCAGCCGGCGCCGTTCCGGCGCGGACAGTCTGCCGGTGAGCGACCGCGCGAAGCGCAGCATCTGCCGGGACGCCAGGGAGGTGTAGGAGAGCAGTGCGTAGGCGAGGTCGTCGTCGATGCGGGTGTCCCCGAGGGAAAGCGTGGGGCGGGGTGCGAGCAGGTCGGTGAGCAGGTGCAGGGTGAGGCGTATGGCCAGATACTCGCCGAAGGTCGCGTGCAGGAACTCGTAGGTGGCCAGTACCTGGCCGTCGCGTACGGACTGGGCTCGCTGGACGAAGAAGAAGCGGCCGAGGGCCGTTTCGGCGGCGGTGAGCGGGGTGCGGAATCCCGGTGGTCGCACGGGCTGTCTGCCCAGTACGGCGTTGAGGTCCTGTTCGAGTTCGTCGGCCGACACCCACTGGCGGCCCCGGTTCAGCTGGGCGAAGGCCACGAGTGACAGACGTTGCAGTTCCTGCTCGACGAGGGCGGCCGTGTCCGCGTCGGGGAGGGCATGGAGTGTCGTCTTTCCGACCTCGCGCCGGGCGAAGGAGGACAGCAGCTGCTCGTACAACTCGGTGACGTCGAAGTCGTCGGCGCGCCGCAGAGCGCCCTCGGCTGCGTCGTACAGTGCGAGCATCGTCAACAGCAGTGGCTGGATGGCGAGTTCGGCGTGCCGTTCGAGGTGCTGCCAGGTGAGCGGGCCGCGGCGGTGCGCCGAGAATCCGACCGTGTTGGCTTCGTTCCACACGGCCAGCCAGGTCGTGATCTGCTCGGTGCGGAAGGGTTCCAGGCGTAGGACGACCATGCCGGTGGGGTATCGGGCGCGGTCGGCCACGGAGGTCCGGCTCGTCACCAACGCGAGCACGGGCCGCCCCTGATCCGCCTCACGCTGCTGGAACTGGGAGACGCGTTCCAGGAAGTTGGTCTGGTGGACGCCGGTCGTCTGCAGCAACTCGTCGAAGCCGTCCAGGAGCAGAACGGGGGTACTGCCGCCCGCCGCGCGCACCAATTCCGGCCAGCTGACCCGTTCGCCGGTGGAGGCGCGGATCGCCTGTTCGATCTGGTCCTGCAGTTCGTCCTCCACCCGGACGTCCCGCAGCGGCACGCGCACGGGGAGGAAACCGACGGAGGGGAGCCGTGCGGCGAGCACCCGGGTGAGGGCTGATTTGCCGGCGCCGGGCTGGCCCAGGATCAGCAGGGGGGCCTCGGCGAGGTGGGGAGAGGTGAGGGCCCCCGCCAGGTAGCGGGTGAGGTCTCGGCGGAGGGGCAATCGGCCCCACCATTCGTGGTCGGCGGGTGCGGCCTGTCCGGAGACGGCACTGACACGGAAGTCCGGGTCGAGGTAGAGGTCCTGAAGGGTGGGGATCCTGATGCCGTCCGGCGCCGACGCGGCGTCCAGCACTGGGTGAGCGAGCGCCGCCCGGTGTGCGCGCGCCAGCGCGGAGGCCACGTCGACCGGCGGGCGCAGCGCCTCGGCGGTGCGGGTGAGGAGGGTCTCGATCCCGGACAGGGCACGGCCGACGTCTGTGTGGATCGCCTGCTGCGCCACGTGTGTGACCCAGAAGCCGAATTCGGGCGCCGCCTTGGCAAGCTCGACGTAGAGACTCTGGTATCGGGCAAGAGCTGCGTGCGGCAGGTCATCGATGAGAGCCGCATGGGTCCGAAGGCGCTGCACCGCGTCCAGGTGCTCCCAAAGAGCAAGGCCTTGCAGGAAGTCGAAGAACCTGCGGGCGTACTCCGCGTAACTCCCGAGCAGCATCGCGGTGAGTGCGGAGGGCCGTATGTGCGGTGCCGGGCAGGGCAGGTCCGTGGCGAGCAGCAATGACACCAGGTCCGGCATCCGCGGGGTCGAGCCTGATTCCGTTCGGGCGAGGGCGAGTTGCTCGTCGCGGGTCAATCGCACCTCGGCGAGGGTGAACGGAAGCTCCACCTCCTCCATCGCCTCGAAGAAGGCCACCACGACGATGACCGTGTGCGCCGCGCGCAGCACATCGGTCCGCTCCGCACGTGCCTGGGTACGGTGCAGACGGGCGCCGACGCCGCGGAGCGCGTCGCGTCCGAGGCCGAGGAGGCGTCCGTTGGCGTCGGCCATGCCGATCACCGTGCCGCTGACCCCGGCGGTCGCCAGATTCAACGCCCCACCGAGCGCCCGATCCAACGCCGCCAGCCGCGGCGGCTCGGCACCGAGAAGCACCAGCGCGTCGGCGAACGCCAGGAGTCTGCGTGCCACCATTCCCTCACTCCCGTTTCTGTACAGGCTCGGCCGCGGCTGACGCTACCGTGCGCCGTTGGTCCCGTCGGGGGGATTGCACAGGACGCGGAGGACCGCGAAGCGGGGTGCTCAGCATTGGCTGCGGCGTCCACCGTCCGAGCACATCGGCACTGCAGGACGAAGAACAGGAAGCACAGGAAGCGCGGCTCGGTCGCCATAGCTGCTTCGGGGAGCAGCTCGCGGGCGGCTACGTCAGGCTCCGGCTCGCTGATGACCGTGATCCGGAAACCACCGGCCCCGGTGAATACCTCGTCCACGGCCACGCACCATAGCGCTCGCCTCCGACAGCCTCTCCGCCGTCACCGCCGTGTCCCACCGGTCCACGTCCGACCGGTACTCCTGCTGCCCGACTCGGCCGGGCCAGTCTTCCTGTCGGGAAGCAGGGCTCGCCGATTCGACGGGCCGGAAAGCTGGAGCCGGGCGGCCGCAGACGAGTCCCTGAACGCGATCGACACCGTCGCCGGGGCGCTGTCCGCGCGTCGGGCCGGGCGTCGCGGCCGCCCTCGCGCCGGTGACGGCTGGCGCCGCCAATGCACGCCGACAGCTCGGACTCGGCAACGACGAAAGCGCGGCGGCCACGGTGGAGGTGCCGGGCCTCCCTGCGTTCCGCACAGCGTTCCCGGCGGCGGGGGATGGGGTCTGGGGTCTGGGGGATCCGTACGGACGGCTGGCCGGAGGCGCGCAAGGTTGTTCATCGCGTGCATGGGCGCAGGCGGACAGGAGGATTCGGGTGGGCGCCGGGCGCTCAGCCCACCTTGCGCCCCCGCATCGGCTCGGTGGCCTCGCCCTCACCGGCCCGCAGTCCCAGGAGGAACTCTTCCAGCACCTCCGGCGCCGTGTGCTGCGGATGCCAGCCCAGCTCGACGCGGGCACGCGTGCAGTCCATCAGAGGGAGCCTGAGCACCGCGTCGAAGAGGTGCGGGGAGGACGGGAGGAGGCGCAGACCCCAGGCGGCAGCAATCGCCGATCGGGCCACCGTCCGGGGCAGGCGCACCGGACGGGCGTCGAACATCTCGCCGAGCAGCTCCGCGTCGAGGGCCGGCTCGGCGGCCAGGTTGAAGGGGCCGCGCACCTCGGTACGCAGCGCGAGCCGGTACGCCTCGGCCGCGTCGTCGGTGTGCAGCGCCTGGACGCGCAGTCCCGGAATGTCCGGCAGGAACGGCAGCAGTTCGGGGCGGGCGACCGGGCCGGGCAGGAACCGGCCGCCGAAGATGCGCCGCTGCTCGCTCGCCGACTGCCGCTTGAACAGGAACGCGGGCCGCATCCGCACCACCCGGATCCCGGGGTGGTCGCGCTCGAAGGTGTCCAGGGTCCGCTCGAGGTAGGCCTTCTCCCGGCAGTACGCGGCGTCCGGCCAGCCGTGCGTGGGCCAGGACTCGTCCACCGCGTGGTCCTTCGGTCCCGGCGAGTACGCGCCCACCGAGGACGCGTGCACGAGGACGGGCACCCGCGCGGCGGCCACGGCCTCGAAGACCCGGATGCTGCCCAAAACGTTCGTACGCCAGGTCGCCGCCGGATCGTGGGTCGGCTGGAACGCCCAGGCCAGGTGCACGACCGCGTCCGCGTCGACGAAGGCGGCGGCGAGATCGGCCCGGTCCGAGGCCAGGTCGACGGCCGTCCACTCGGTCTTCCGCGGCGACCAGTCCGGGATCCGCCGGGAGAGACCCCTTACCGAGGCCACGTCCGGGTCCTCCGAGAGAAGCCGCACCACGCTCGTGCCGACATTTCCGGTGGCACCCGTGACGACGACCTTGCTGCCCGTTGCGCTGCTCACCCTCGGCTCCTCTCGCCGGTCCTCGCAGGGACCGGCCGAGTACCCCGGCCCCGCCGGGCGCACGCGGGGCCCGCCCGGTGCGCCGGCCTGCGCGGCTGGGCCGCGCAGGGTGTTCACACCGGTCAGCCGTGCCGACAGCCCCCACAGCCGGGCCGCCTGATCCGGGTCCGTCGCCCAGTCCCTTCACGCCGGCCCGCTCGCCGTCCGTCGGGGCGGGCTCGGCGACGTGTCCGAGGAGGAGATCAAGGGCGCGCTCGCCCTGATGGAGTCGATGTCCCGCGACGACCTCGAAGGGGACGACTTCAAGGACCCCTACACCGAAGCCATGGACAAGATCATCGAAGCAAAACGGGGCAATCGGCGAGCAGGGCGCCGACTGTGACGCGGCCGCTCCTGCGGCTACGACAGCAGGACGGTGATCTCGCCGGACGGCCTTGCGGGCGGTGCGGCCGACACTGAGGAGGCTGGCCGACGCTGGGCCGGTCCAGTCGAGATGTGATCGCCGTGTTTCACGTTGGCTGTGCCGGGGCGCGCGCACCGATACTGGCTCGGACGATCTCAGGCGGGGGCAGTGGTGGAGTGGTGGCTTGGGCTGGGCGGGCTGACTGCGGGATTGCTGATAGCGGTGGTGACCGCGCCGGTCGGGGTGTCGGGAGCGGTGTTCCTTCTCCCCGTCCAGTTGAGCGTGTTCGCGGTGCCCAGCCCTACTGTCACGCCGACGAACCTTCTCTTCAACGTCGTCGCCGGTCCCGGATCGCTGTGGCGCCACCGCGCAACCGGCGCCGTGCGCGGCCCGCTCACCCGGCGTCTGCTCCTGGGCACCCTGCCGGGTGTGGTCATCGGTGCGGCCGTGCGGGTCTTCGCCCTCCCCGGCCCGGTCGTCTTCCGGTTGCTCATCGCCGGATTCCTGCTCCCTCTCGGGCTGTGGCTGTGTGCCCGCACCCTTTGTCGGCCACACGGCCGGCCCGCCGCCGAACCCTCCGACCGGACGGTCATCGCCCTCGCCGTGGCCGTGGGTGTCGTCGGCGGGATCTACGGCATCGGTGGCGGTTCCCTCCTCGGTCCGGTCCTCGTCGGCCGGGGTATGCCCGTCGCCCGTGTCGCCCCCGCCGCGCTCGCCGCCACCTTCGCGACCTCACTCGTCGGTGCCACCACCTTCGCGCTGCTCTCCCTGACCGGGCGAGGGAACATCTCACCCGACTGGTACCTGGGTGTGTCCTGCGGCCTCGGCGGACTCATCGGCGGATACCTCGGCGCCCGACTCCAGCCTCGCATCCCGGAAACCGCACTGCGCCTCCTGCTGGGCGCGCTGGCCGCCGCCATCGGCACCCTCTACGCCGTCCAGACCCTCACCTGAGCAAAGGGTCGGGGGAACAACCAGCCGTGCACACGTGGGCGCCCGGTCCGGTACCGAGGCCCTGGAGTGAGCGGGAGGGGTCAAGGAGCAGCAGTCGCAGCCGGGACGGCAGCCGCACGCGTCCAGCTCGGCGGACGGCACCGCCGCGGCCGTGGGGCGCAACAGCCCTTGCCCTGCCGGGCGTCGCGGCCCTCCTTCACCACGATGGCGGCGATCACGAGGGCGGCGGACGGGTAAGCGCACAGCGGCGTCTGCTTGGAGTCGGCGACCGCGGAGGCAGCGCCGAGTTCGCGTCCGGCCTTGCGTTAAGCGGCAGAGAGAGACGGCGTGATCGCCAGTGACAAGGCGACGACGATGCCGGGGATGGAAGGTTCGGCCTCGGCGGTGCCGGTGAGCGCGCGGACGGCGTCGACGGCGACAGGGGCGGCGAGCGCGAAGAACGACACCGCGATGATCCGCAGGGTGCGCTGCTCGCGTACTTCGCGGACTGTGTGGTCGCGGGCGGAGAACTGCCGGGCGACCGCGGCGGCGGAGGAGACCTCGATGACCGAGTCGAGGCCGAAGCCGATCAGCGCGGTGGAGGAGGCGATCGTGCCGGCAGTGAGGCAGGGCAACGTCACCGACCGCTGGGAGGACACGGCGGGACAACGCCTGCGGCCCCGGCCTGCCGTAGGGATTGCCCACCCATTTCCGGGCTGCGTACTCGGCTCGGCCTCTACTGGTAGGCCTGGTTCAGCGCCCAGATCGCCCAGACGATCACGGCCAGCGACAGCACAACCGCCGCCCCGCCGAGTGCGACTCCCACCCGCGCCCAGGAGGGCGCCGCCTCCTCCTGGCCCCGCGCCCTGTGCAGCACGACGAGGCCGGAGACGACCGCACCGATCCCCGTGGGCACGATGAAGTACACGGGAAAGAAGCGGAACCAGGGCGGGACCCAGGCAGGCAGAAACGGGCACATCATCATCGCGACGGCGGCAGCGCCCAGCACAAACGATGTCGCACCCCGCTCCTGCTGACGCTCCGTCAGCCCTTCACTCGACCCGACTGTCTGCTCAACAGAACTCATGCTCCGGATGCTAGGCAGCGGGCACCGTGCTCCGCTTGGGCGCGAGTACCTAGATCGTCCTGAGTAGCCCGCAGTCGACGATGCCCGGTCAGCGTTGGGCGCACCGGCGTGCGGCGGGCGGGGTTGAGGCCCTGTTCCATCAGGGCGACCGTCGGGGCGTACTCACGGGCGGCTACCCGAGCCAGAGGATGTCCAGGACGGACAGGCGCCGGGTCAGCCGGTTGATCACGTGGACGACGGACAGCTGTCCGATGGAGGCGGCGCGGACGGCCTCACCTTCCGGGTCGCCGGCGTTCCACTGAAGTCAGCCCCACGGGGAACGCCGGGCGAACACGCGGCGAGCGTTGCCGGACAGGCCACAAAGGTGCTCACCCGAGCTCCCCGCGCCCGCCAACGAGATGGTCCGCGACGTCCTGGACATCGCCCCGGTGCGTGCCCGCGGCCTCGACCGTAGGAGCGCCCGCGCAGGGGAGGGAGAGGAAGGTTCATCCATGGATCGGCGGTCTCTGCCTCGTGAAGCAGCCCCGCGCAGCGGATCCGGTGTCGTGGGCGGTGGAGGTGGCGGCGATGGTGACGTCGATGCCGAGGCGGTCGGCGTCGGATAAGGCGACGTCGAGCACGGTAACGGAGCCGCCCGGCGCATCCCTGATGCAGGGGGCCTATCGGTCCGCGGCCGCCTGGAACAGGTGAACACCGATCTGTGTCGATGACCTGCCCCGCCTATCACTAGCCTGTTTGCCGACCTGTGGCGAATCCCCCACCACTCCGGCTCCCATTTCTCTGACCCGCGTGAATGCCCGTTTTCAGGCAATCGATACGCCTGTCCGGGCGAGACATGTGCCGATCCGTCATGTTGCGGAGGTGACACAGCGTCGGTTGCCTCAGCAGTGATGCACAATTCAGGCTTAACGCAATAGAACGGACAATGCTGCGCTGGAGGGGTTCTTGTGGGCAATACACGTGTTGGCCTCAGTATCGGCCTGATGGCCGGTTTCCTAGCTCTTCAGATTCCAGTCGCCGCTGCCGCCGGTGACTCAGGTCTCGACATTCGCCCGCAGCTAACCTCCCACGGCTCCACGGTCACCGTCAGCACCACCGCATGCGGTGCGGACGTGACCTACGGCAAGGGCGAGTCCGAGGCGGCAGGGGCGTTCCACCTGTACGAAGGCGAGAGCAAGGGCGTACTCACCGGCGAGTTCACCGTGCCGGAAGGATCTTCGCCCGGTACCGACACCGTAACCGTCAAATGCCCGCCGCGGACCAGGATCACGGACTCGTACCAGCTCCCAACACGCCAGCCTGACGGTGCCGTCGAGGCCGGTTTCGGAGACACAGGAAGGGAAGCCCCGCAGCTCGCTCTGGGCGCGGCGCTGGTCGCCGCAGCCGCTGCCGGGGGGCTGGTGAGGATGCGCCGCCGCTCGAACCGAAACTGACTGCCTCTGCCCCACCGGCTCCCCCGGCCGGCTCCCGAGGCCTCCCTGGTCCCGGAAGCCGCCGGGAACCGATCGCCTCCCCTCTCCCCCGCTGCAGGCAAAGAACCCACCGCGATGGCCTCCAGGCGTACCACCGACTCTCCCTCATCCCCGTTCATCCCTTCGGCCAGGTCTTTGGCCTGGACGCTCGTGGCGGGGACCTTGCTGTTGGCCGGCGCGGTACACGACGAGCAGCCACCACAGCCTTCCGCCGGCCAGGCACTCTCTCCACTGCCAGGTGCCTCGGTCCACCGCACCGCCGCCCCAGCCGGCCCCGCCGTGTCCCCGCTCCCGCCCGCGGAACCGCTCTGGCTCCGGATCCCCGCCATCAACGTGAACACCCCCGTCACCAAGCTGCACCTCGACTCATCGGGGGCGCTCGAGCCCCCGCCCGCCGACGACCCCAACCGCGCCGGCTGGTACAGCGAGGGCACGGCACCAGGATCTGCCGGGACAGCCGTCACCGCGGGCCACGTGGACCTGCCCACCGGCAACGCGGGCGTCTTCTACGAACTCGGCGCCCTGACCAAGGGCAACACCATCGAGATCGACCGGGCGGACCGGCGCACAGCCGTATTCACCGTCGACGCCCTCGAGGTCTACGACAAGGAACGCTTCCCGAGCAAGAAGGTGTACGGCATCTCCGAGCGCGCCGAACTACGGGTGATCACCTGCGGCGGGGGCTACGCCAAGCACACCGGATACCAGGGCAACCTCGTGGTCTACGCGACACTCACCGCGGTCAGATGAGGCCATCGCTCGGCGTCAGTCCGGCACAGCCGCTGCCTCCTGAGCTGCTCCACCAGCGCCAACCAGGAGCCGACAGGTTGGACACACGCGTCGTTGGACTGCCGGGGGGACTGTCCAATCAACGGCTCTGTCTCACATCCAGTGGCGACGGAAAGTCATGGCGGCGACGAATAGACCACGCACCATGAAGGGATCATGGACGAGTGACGTCGACCGAAGCAGCAGCAATCGCTCTACAGGACCATGCCGCTCTCTGGAGCATGGGGGAAATCCGCGCGAGCGACGTGGTGAATGCCGCCTGTGATGCGCTCGTCGCCGGACTCGACGCCCCCGGCCTTCGAATGCTCGCCGCCTGCACGCGCGCCGAGGCGGATTACGACGTCCACGGCCTGCTTCCCGCAGCACTCGGAGAACTCGGCCTCTCCTTCTATCCAGTCGGCGGCGAGGCCGGTCAGGAAGCCGCCGCCCGAGCCCTCGCACGCCGCATGCTCGCCGGAGAGCTCACGCCTCGGGAGTTCACCTTCCGGATTCATCAGCGCCACGGACATGAGCTGCCCCTGACCGAGCGCCTCGCTGAGCTCGACGACGAGTACGGCATCCTCGAATACGGCGATAGGACCGTGGACCAGGTCAATGCCGAGGTCACCGCCGAAGCCCGCCGCCTCGCAGCCCACCCCACGGTTCCCGCCGAACCCACGGATTCGCCCAGCTGATGCACACCGACCGACCCGCGAGTTCCCGCTGAACAGACTCGGTTTCCCTGAACCCACGGGCCTCCATCGCTGGTAGGAACATCGGTACAGCGGTTATCGGTGAGAATGATCATGTCCGTGTAGCACAGTGATCCATTTCGCCGCTGGGGTTCGGTGAAACGCTTCCGGGCTTGCTCCGGGGCTGACTACGGTCCGGCTCGTACCGGTGGAATTTTTGAGCGATGAACAGGCCGTTATCTGGATTTCTTACGCTCGGCTGGCGTGATGAGCTGGTCCTTTGTGTGGCTGACAGTGTCAGCAACCTCTCCTAGAGTTGCTCAGTGTCACCGGAGCCGATCCGGCTGGCACTGCACGCATGGGAGGCCCCACCCGCATGACCACCTCGTCGTCCGAGCGACCCCTCACCTACGCTGAAGACCTCCGGCCCGAGGACGTTCACGCCCTGGAGACATTCCTCAACGTCCAGTTGGGGCGGGTGTACGAGGAGGTCGGCGAGACTGGTGAGACGTCCTTCGCGATGCGGTCTCTGCTCATCCTGGTCTGCGACTCGGCCGGGCTCCTGCACACGCTGCTCGCGGTGGAGCAGCCGGAGATGTGGCAGCGGGCCGCGATCGTGCGCGAGTGGCAGCGGCTACGCAGTACGGCCCACGAGTTCAACCACTGCGAGGGCTATGACCATGACCGCTGGTGGAACCAGGTACGGCACTTCGACGCCGCCGACGAGACCGCCGAACAGGACCGGATTCGCCGCTTCGCCGATGTCGGGCCTTACCCCGAGTCTGGTCACTGACCGCGTGGGGCGGGGATGCCTCGGCGAAGGTCGCGGAGCTGACCGAGAGCCATGGCGAGTTCGTTGCGGAGCCGTTCGTTCTCTTCGTTCAGTTTCCGGTTGGAGTCGCGCAGCGCTCGCACCACCGTCTCGTGGGACTTGGTGGTGATCCGCTGGTGGTCTGGCAGAGCGGGTCGGCCCGTGGCGGGTTGCTTGCTCGCGAGGTCGCGCAGCCTGGCCAGCAGCAAGGCCTGGGCTTCGTCGTAGAGAAAAGTGCGGGATACACCGGCCCGGGAGGCGACCCCGGCGACGGTGACCGGGCCGCCGTCGCGCTCCAGGCTGTTCAGGACTGCTTGGACGCGTTCAATGCAGTCCAGACGGCGCTGTTGAGCGGCTTCGGCCAGATGGGCCGAGTTGTCAGCCCGCATCAGATGTCCTCTCGGTCTCGTGGCGGACGGCTTCGCTGCCGGCCGGTGGCGGGGAACAGCTCGTCGTGTTCCTGGTCGGTGATGCTCGCGATGACATGCTCGACGGCGGTGGCGAGTCGCTCGTTGATGCCGGCAGCGCGAGGACGCTCCGCTGCCGTGGCGCTGATCTGCAGTTCGCGTGTGCGGGCGAGGGTGTCGCGGTGGATCGGCAGGAACTGCCGATCGGTTTGGAAGTCTTCGCAGAAGTAGCAGCCGTCGGCGGCGGTCTTCGGGCAGGGACGCGCGATGTGCCGTCCGCACCAGCCGCCGGCCACCGCGTGGAGCCGACGCCCGATCTTCTCGGCGAGCCACTCGACGCCGGCCAGGTCGGCGTCGCGGTGGACCTTGACAGCCTCGCCCTTGAGGTTGAAGCGGACCTCGTACTTCTCCTCGTACTCACGGCGAAGCGTGTCGTCCGCGATGCGCGAGTAGTGCTCCTGCATCGCCCACGAGGTGTGACCGAGGACCTCGCGGATGGTGCGTCCGGACACGCCCGCGTTCGCCATTCTGGTGCCCAGGGTGTGCCGGAACTGATGCCAGTTCACGATGGCGGCGTCGCCGTGGGAGTCGATGAGGCGAATGCGCTTCCGCCAGGCGTCGAAGCGGGTGTCGACCGTGCCGTAGGGCATCGGATACTTCCCGTCCGGGTTGCCGCTGACCTTGGGGAACAGCCAGTGGCAGCCGTCGCGGAAGCGTTCCCGGACGCGTCCGTGCTGCCCGCGGATAGCGTCCACCACCACGCGTGAGGCGGGGATGGCGCGGAAGCTCTTGTCCTTGTTCTTGTAGTGGACCAGGGCCCATCGGCCCGACGGGGTCTTCTTCAGACAGTCGGTCTTCAAAGTGAGTGCCTCGCCGATGCGGAGCCCCTCGTCGCGGCAGATCAACACCAGCGTGCGGGTCTCGGGATCGAGTAAGGCGAGGTTCTCCTCGGACTCGATCTGCTCCATCAGGTACTCGTCGATGAAGTTGGCCTTCAGCCCGCGCTGGCGCGGGTACTCGTCCCGATGGATCCGGGCATCGGGTGGCAGCACGGGCTGCCAGCCGTAGCGGCGCCACGTTTCGAGCATGGTGGAGATCACCGACAGCAGGCGGATGCGGCTGCCGGGGCTCACCGGCTGCCCGTAGTGGGGTCCCTTCTTCTCCACCGTCCTGCGGCCGACCCAGCCGATGTACGACTCCAGCAGTGCACGGTCCAGGACTGCCGGGTCGTTCTGCTGGGCGGGGCGGCTTTCGGCGATGAACCGGGAGAAAACAACGACGTCGTGGATGTTGCGCGCGACCGAGCGCAGTTCCGTGCGCGCGAGCCGCAGCCGCATGTACCCCTTGGTCCTCTCCCGTAGCCAGGGCTGGGTGATGCCGGTGAAGTCCAGTGAGTTGTGTTCATCTTGAACGTGCAGGTCACGGGGGTGGCATGGGTGGGTGAGGTCATGCTCGTGCTGGTCGGCGGCGGTTGTCTGCGGTGAAGATCGTCGGTCAGCGGGCGATCTCGTGCCAGTTGACGACCATCAGCGCGCGGACGAGCCGGGTTGCCCTTGAAAAGGGATTAGTTCTTCAGGTGTGCGAAGGCGTGTTCGCAGACGGCTCGTTCTGCGGCGATCAGCTGGTTGACCTGCTTCTTCGCGGGCGGGAGCTTCTTGGGCGTGGTCATCTGGTGGTCTTCCGGTTCCGAAGGGCTGCCGCGGTGAAGCGCGTCATTCCTCGGCCGGGGTGGAGGCTCGGGGAAGGCGTAGCTGGAAGCATGCTCCGAGGGGCCGGGGGGTGAGGGTGAGGGTGCCTCGGTGACGGTGGGCCAGGTCGCGGGCGATGGCGAGGCCCAGGCCGGTGCCGCCGTGGTCGCGGGAGCGGGCGTCGTCGAGCCGGACGAAGCGTTCGAAGATGCGCTCGGCGTCCTCGGTGGGCACGCCCGGTCCGTCGTCGTGCACCGTGAGGACGACCCAGGCGTCCTGGTTTCGGATGGTGATCTGGATGCGGTGTGCGGCGTGGCGGGCGGCGTTGTCGATGAGGTTGCGCAGCAGTCGTTCGTATTCGTCCGGGTTTCCGCGTGCGTGTGCGGGGGCGGTGCTGTCGCAGGTGAGGGTCAACGGCCGTTCGGTGAGGGGGTATTGCTCGGTCAGCCGGGAGGCGAGGGCTGTCAGGTCGACGGTTTCGGGGCCGGCTATGAGGGTGCGGGTGTCTAGGCGGGCCAGGAGCAGCAGGTCTTCGGCGAGGGCCTGGAGGCGGCGGGTCTGTCGTGCGGCGGTGGTGGCCGCGGCGGGCCAGTCGGTGCGTTCCGGGTAGGCGAGCGCGACTTCCAGGCTGGCCAGCAGTGTGGTGAGGGGGCTGCGTAGTTCGTGGGCGGCGTCCGCGACGAAGCGGCGTTGCTGGGCGGCGGCGTCGTCGAGGCGCTGGAGGGTGCTGTTGATGGTGGTGGCCAGGGCGGTGATCTCGTGTCCCGTGGCGGGGACGGTGACGCGTTCGCGGGGGTCGCTCGCGGTGACCGAGGCGGTGAGGACGCGGATGGCTTCGACCGGCCGCAGCGCGATTCGGACGGCGAAGTAGGCGGCGGCGATCAGTACGAGGCTCACGAGCCCGGCCCGCAGCAGCAGGAGGTCGGTGGTCTCGGTGATTGCCTCGGCTGTGTGCGGGAGCACCACCACATATACCCGCAGGTTGGCGTCGGCGGTGACGCCCAGAGCAGCGGCTTTGTCATCGCCCAGAACATCGGCCGGGATATTGGCCGTGATGACCTGATTGGTCCCGCCGGCCACAGAGGATTTGTCATGGGGGTCGTAGTCGGGGTTCGCAGGCAGGCGAACGGTAGTAATGAGCTCGGCCCTCAAGGCTTTCGGCGGGGCGGGCATCACGTGGTGGGTGCCGGGAGCGAAGTCGTCCATGCCTCCGCCGTAGGCGACAGCGGTGCGCCGACCGGTCGCGACGACCTCGTACGGCACAGTGCTTATGGAGTCAGGAATGACACCCTGTTGCAACTTGTCACAGAGAGACCAGAGTTGTTCCTTGGCTTGGTCTTCGGCGATCTGCGTGCTCTGGCGGTAGACGTCGTGGTGCAGCCACCAGCCGATGCCGACCAGGATGACGGCGGCGGCCGAGGCAGCGGCCAGGGCCGCGCGGGCCCGTACCGAACGCGGCCACCAACGGCGCCGCGGCTCAGTCGCGTTCACGGTCGTCCACCAGCCGGTAACCGGTACCCCGTACGGTCTGCAGGGACCGTCGGCCGAACGCGGAGTCCACCTTCTTGCGCAGTGCGCTGACGCGAGCCTCCACCAGGTTGGGATCCAGGGCTTCCTCGGGCCACGCGTGATAGAGCAGATCCGATTTGGAGACCGCCTGACCCGCCCGGCGGGCCAGCAGCTCCAGCACGGCGAACTCCCTGGGCGTGAGTTCCACCCGGGCCCCGGCCCGGCGGCAGACCCGGCCGGCGACATCCAACGAGAGGTCGCCCACAGCAAGGACGGGCGGGGCGACCGTGGCGGCCCGTCTGACCAGCGCTCGCAGCCGTGCGACGAGCACCACGTAGGAGAAGGGTTTGGCCAGGTAGTCGTCGGCCCCCGTGTCCAGGGCCTCTGCCTGATCCCACTCCCCGTCCTTGGCGGTGAGTACCAGGATGGGGGTCGCGTTGCCCTCCCGGCGCAACTGGGCGCAGACCTTGTAGCCGTTGAGTCCGGGCAGCATCAAGTCCAGTACGACAAGGGCGTATTCGCCGGTCCGGGCCATCCACAGTCCCTGCCGGCCGTCATGGGCGAGGTCGACGCTGTAGCCCTCGGCGGTCAGACCGGTGTGCAGGGTGTGGGCAAGGTCCACCTCGTCTTCGACCACCAGGATGCGCATGCGGTGCAGCCTCGCACAGCGCCGGCCCGCCTTCCTGATCGGCTGGTCAGGTTGGGTCAGCCTCCGGTCAACGAGGTCCGGGCACGCTGGCGGAGTTTCTTCGCCACTGCTGAAAGGCCCTGTCGCCGATGTCCGTTGATGAACGTGTCCCCGTCGCGGCCCAGACGGTTTCCCCTCCTGTGCCCGCCCGTCGACAAACACCGGGCCCGGCCAAGGCCGTTGTCGTCCTCGCGCCCTTGGCACTGACCATCGCTCTGGGGCTCTGGGGTATCCGCAGGAAGAACACCATGTGGGGGGACGAGTCCGTCACCTATCAGCTCGCGCACCGCGATCTTTCGCAGATATGGCTCACCGCCCAGCATGTTGATCTGGTTCATGCCCTCTACTACGCCGTGATGCACGAGATCTTCGGTCTCTTCGGCGGAGGGCTGCTGACGTTGCGGCTGCCGTCCGTGCTGGCGATGTCCGTGGCGGCGAGCGGAGTCGGGCTTCTGGCGCTACGCCTAGCGGGACCCCGTGCCGGGCTGGTGGCCGGGCTGGTGTTCCCGCTCCTTCCCCAGGTACAGAAGTACGCGCAGGAAGGCCGCTCGTATGCCATGGTCTGTGCCCTGCTCACTTGGGCCACCTATGCGCTCGTGGTCAGCGTCCCGCATCGCGCCCGGTGGCGGTGGGCGGTCTATGGCTCCACCATGCTGCTGGCCTGTCTGCTCCATGAGTTCGCGGTCCTCGCCCTGGTTGCACACGGCGTCACACTGGTCGTGTCCCGTGTTCCACGACCGGTGCTGAGGGCGTGGAGTGTGGCTGCCGCGGGCGTTGTGGCCGGGCTGTTGCCGCTGGCAATCTGCAGTGCGGGGCAGTCGGAGCAGGTGTCCTGGATCGGCGGACCGGTGCGGCCTGGTTATTTCCTGGTGGTGGCGGTCGTGGGCGTGGCGTGTGCCCTGGCGCCCCTGAGGGTGAGGGGGCCTGTGCGGCTTTCCGCGCTGGCTGTGCCGATTCTTGCGCTTCCGGGCCTTCTGCTGCTGATCGCCTCACTGGTCAAGCCCCTTTTCGTCGACCGGTATGTGCTCTACAGCAATATCGGAGTCGCCTTGCTGCTGGGTGCCTGGATGGATTACTTCCTCCGGCGGCAGCGGTCTTCCCGCTACGTGTGGATCGCGGCGGTTGCCGTACTGGCCGCGCTCGTCCAGCCGAGCCTTTCGCTGAGGACGCCCCAGGGCCGGAGCAATGACGTCACCGCCATCGGCGCCACCGTACGCAAGGAAGGCCGTCCCGGCGACGGGCTGCTCTATCTCTCCGGCCAGCACCGGATCTTGACTGCGGCCAACCCCGAGGACACCCGTTTCCTGACAGATCTCGCCCTGGCACAGGACCCCGTTTCGTCGAACACACTTGCAGGTGTCGAGTTTCCCGCCCAGGAAATTGCGGCACGCATGCTGGAATTCGACCGGATCGTCGTGGTCCGCGCGGCGGGTACGCACTCGACCAACCCGCAGGAGGAAGCGAAAACAAGCACCCTGCGGCGCCACTTCCGCGCGTACGGAACAACCCACGTCAACGGGGCGCGAGTCACCGTCTATGTCCGAGACCACGACCCGTCTCGGAAGGCCGGTCCTGGGTCCAACAGCCCGAGAGAGAGCGGTGGGGTGATGAGGTGACCGCGACTGGTGCCGGCCGGCCAGCACCACCGCCGTCACGCTGTCCCGACCCGGAAGCCATAGACCTCGGCTTGCCGATCGCTGCTGCCGTGGGAGGCTGCGGCTGTTCTCCGCCGCTGCCCAACGGGGAGGTGCGCAAGCTGAAGTTGCTGGTCACAGGGCTGGTGTGCGTGGGCATCGGGATGCTCGTGCTGGTCGCTGGCAGGTGACTTTGGTGAAGATCGTCGGTCATCGGGCGACTTCGCGGTTCGTGAGGACCAGCAAGGCCCTGACCAGGGAGGTCGCCCAGGAGGGGTCGGTGCGCACCTTGCCGAGGACGCGCCAGTTCTTGAGGTGGGCAAAGCCGTGCTCGACGGGTGCCCGGACGGCCGCCAGTGCCGTGTTGGACAGCTTCTGGCCTCGCGTCAGGGGCCGGTTCCGGGCGGCCTTGTAGCCGGTGATCACCGCCGGTTCGGCGTCGGGGCCGCCGTCGTCGAGGCCGACGAATCCCAGGTCGGCGATGGCGCCGAGCCCGACTTCCCGCAGTTTCCGGGTGAGCTGGTCGTGCCGGCAGGCGGTGATCTCCGAGGTGCGCCCTGGGCGGGCCGCCGAGATCCACAGCAGCCGGCCCTGGTCGTCGGTGAGGGCGATCACGAGCAGGCCGTGGCACTTGTTCTTGCCGGAGTAGTTCTTCCGGTTCTCCTTCCCGGTTCTGCGCCGGGTGCGGACCACCGATCCGTCCAGCAGTACCATGCCGCCACCCATTCGGGCGATCTTCTTCAGGGCCCGGTCCAGGCGTGGGGCGCGGGCGGCGAGCAAGCCGATGACCTCGCGGACCCACCGGGTAACGGTGGTGCGGTGTACTCCGTTGCCGCCGGCCAGGTCGCCGGGCCGCTGGTCACAGCGCAGCACTGCCAGCACGATGGTGGCGATCTTCCCTGCGGGCAGGGCGCGCCACCTGGAGCCGATCTTCTTGAGGTGGCCGCGTATTAGGTCGGCGAGCCAGTTCAGAGTGGCACTCGACAGCGGCAGGCGGGCAGTGTAGACGAGGCCGTCAGGGCCCTCGACGGAACTGTTGTTTTTCTTCACACCAAACTCAACTGCCGCCAAAGAGCCGTCAGTTACGCCCCCGCCCCGCACAGTTATGGGCGTGCGGTGAACTGCCCGTCAGGGCGTTTGTGCAGCCAGCCGCGGTCGGCGAGCTTGGTCATCTTTGCCCGCAGAGGCTCCAGCTTGCCGCGCACCGAGGCGTCCAGGCCCAGCCGCTCGCCGACCGCCCTGACCTGCACCGGGCCGTCGGCCTCCCGCACGATCGCCAGGATCTTGCGGTAGTCGCCGGGCAGCGCGCTCTCGTCGGCCGCGTCGCTGCGGTGCGGGATGAGCAGGACCGCCCGCCCGGCCACCTTCACCGACACCGGAGCGACAGCCCCGGCATCGGCCTGGGCCTGCTCGGCCAGGCGGTTCAACACCCGCTCCGCGATCGCCAGTTCATCCCGCTGTCCTGGACCTCCTGAAGCTGCTTGGCCAACTCCTCGGCGAGAGCGTCCAGTTCGCTCCGGCGGGCCGTGATCCACTGCCGCTCCTGCATCCCCGCGCCCCCCGCGCTCTCACAGCGTGTCGACCTGCTGACGGATCGTAGGCGGGGGCCGGTCGTGGGCGCAGCCGAACCCGGCATCCTGCCGGAGCCGAACCCGCCCGATGATCTACGCCATGGTCATCGGCCGCCGACCGGCACGAGTACCCAACTCGCCATTCACACCAGACCCGTGACCTGCGACTTCACGATGCACACCGCTCATTGAGTGCCATCGGGTCGGCGCGGTCGGCGGCCATGGCCTATGCGCACTCGGCCGAGGCGGTCGTCGCGGGTGTCCTCGTGCTGGACGAGCCGTTCAACGCGGCCGCCGCTGGGAGTAGCGCCGATCCGGCCGGGCAGCGCGCCGGCGGTCCGTCGGTCCTGTCATCAACTCCGGCTCAGCCGCCGCGCGATGGCCTCTAGCAGCTCATCCAGCGCGGCCTCGTGCATCCGCCCCTGAGGCCGGGCCAGCCCCACCCGGCTCGGTGAGACCCCGCGGACCGGACGGAACACCACGTCCGGGTGGGAGTAGAAACGGGCCGTAAGCCAGGCTCGGATGGCCTTGGAGCTGTAGCCCTTGTCGCCCAGGACGTGGTCGGGCCGGTTCCGTGGCCGTCCCGGGCCGAGGCGGGGCACCCGTATAGCGTCCATCACGGCGGTGAACTGGGTGCAGTCGTTGGTGTTCCCGCCCGTGACGGTGAAGCCGAGTGGTCGGCCGATGGCGTCGCAGGCTAGGTGGATCTTGCTGGTCAGACCACCTCGGGAGCGTCCGAGTCCGGGGCTGCGGAGCCCCCTTTTCGCGCCCCGGCGGCATGCTGGTGGGCGCGGACGACTGGTGCCTACGCTTCTTGGCGGGCCGGTACCACCGGCAGCACGATGCGGGAGGGCCGGGCGGGGGCGTGGAAGACCTGCTGGCGGGCCACTTGGGCCGTGGTCGCGCTCTCCTCGGGTTCGCCTGTGTTGAGGTTGCGGTCCCAGCGGGGGAAGTTGCTGAAGGTGACCTGGACCCGTATGCGGTGCCCTGCCCGGAAGACGATGCTGGTCGACCACAGGTCCACGACGTGCTCGGCCGGCTCACCCGGGGTCGCCCGTACCCGCACGATGCCGTCGGTCACATTGCGGGAGACGCCGTGCTCGTCGACGTCACACAGCCGTGCCACCCAGTCGGTCGAGGGCCCGTCCGTGGCGGCGAAGAGCACGGCCTTGACGCGGCCGGTCACCTCGATGTCCTCGGTGAGGGGTTCGGTGGTGAAGACCAGGACGTCCTCACGAGCCTCCACGTCCCTCTGGTCGAGAGGCCCGGGACGGAACTCGTCGGACATCAGCAACGCGCCGCCGGTGGTGGGCACCGGGTCCATGGGGTCGTAGGTGAACTCCTCGGCCTGCTCGGCGACAGCGGGCGGCTCCCGCGTCAGGCGCCCGTCGGCGCGCAGGTGGAAGTCCGTGTCCACGGCCCGCGACAGGGGCCATTCCGTCTCCTCGCGCCACTGGTTGACGCCCATGACGAACAGCAGCACCCTGCCCGTGTCCGGCTCCAGCGCCTCACCGTCGCCGATCGTACGCTGGAACCAGTCGAGCTGGAGGCCGTGCAGGGGTCCGCGCATGCCCATGAAGGCGGAGTTCGCGCCGAACCCGAAGTTGACGTCGCCGATGACGTGCTGCTGGTTGGCGTGACTCCACGGACCCATGATCAGCGTGGCGGGCCGGCCGGCGCGGCGCATGGCGGTGAAGTTGTCCAGCGTGCCCTGGCTGAAGATGTCGTACCAGCCGCCGACCTGGAAGGTGGGCAGGTCGACCTCGTCGTGCCGGCCCGCGACACGGGAGGAACGCGCCCAGTCGGGCTCCCGTCGGGAACGCTCGTAGCCCAGCTCGGGCAGGTCGTGCCGGGCGAACGCGGGAAATCGCCCGGCGGGCAGTTCGCCGTAGCCGCCGTCGGCCAGGCCGTCGAGATCCTGCACGAGCCTGCCGAGGCTGCCGCCGAGCGTGGCCGGGTCGGTGCTGTGACGGCGCAGCAGCGCGTCGGCGCCCATCATGAGGGACCAGGGCGCGGTGATGCCGAGTTCGATCGCGCCGCCGCGCGTCCACAGTCCGTCGTCCGGGTCGGACCACGTGACCATCGGCGCGATCGCCTTCAGCTCGGGCGGCTTGGACAGCGCCGCCGTCCACTGGGTGTTGCCGAAGTAGCTGGCGCCGATCATGCCGACGGAGCCGTTCGCTCCGGGAAGGGCAGCGGCCCACCGTACGGTGTCGTACCCGTCGCTCTCCTCGTACGTCAACGGCTCCCACTCCCCATCGGAGGCGAACCGGCCACGGGTGTCCTGGAGGACCACCATGAAGCCACGCCGAGCCGCCGCCAGAGGATCGAGGAGGGCGATCGCCAGGGCCGTCTGCTTGCCGTACGGCAGTCGGCTCAGCACCGGCCACGGCCCCGTGCCCCCGGGCCGGTAGACATCGGCGCGCAGAACGGTGCCGTCACGCACCTCGGCCGGAACATCGAACTCGATCTGAATCTCTGCCATGTGTTGCGCTGTCGGGGACATGGTCGAACCTGGTCCCGTCCCGCACTACACCCGAACGGGGGTGGCTACGGCGCTCCTCGGGGCGGTCACGCCACCGCGTTCAGCAGGTCGGCCAGCAGGTCGGGCCGTTCCAGGGCGATGAAGTGGCCTGCTCCCGGCACCTGCGTAAAGTCGGCGCCCGGCAGCAGCTCCTTGTCGGCTTGCCGGTCCGAAGGACGGGACCAGTCCTTCTCGCCGTAGACGAGGTGGACGGGTGCCTTGACCTCCGGGTAGCGCGAGCGGGCGGCGATGAGACTGGGCATGCTCTGGTATACGGCCCGGGCGACGTTCGGGTAGCCGGGGCGGCGGCCCACCTGGAGGAGTTCGTCGAGGTAGTCCTCCCGCAGCGCGGCCTTGTCGACCAGCCCGCCCTGCAAGATCCTGCGGACGACGGGCTTGGGCTCCACCCCGGCGACCACCGGGCCCACCCCCGGAGTGAGGACACCGCCGACCACCACACGGGCGAGAAGACTGGACCGGGCGATCCCGCCGCGGAAGTCGTACGCGTTCACCGCGACGACGCGCCGGACCCGCTCGGGCAGGTCGGCCGCGGCGGTCAGGGCGAGCACCGCCCCCATGGACTCCCCGACCAACGTCACGTCGTGGAGGTCGAGTTCGGTCAGGAGCCGCTCGACGCCCGCGCGCATGGCCGGCTCGTCGTACGACGCCCCGGGCACGATCTCCGAGTAGCCCATCCCCGGCAGGTCGAGCGCATACACGGTGTACTGGTCCGCGATCAGCGGGATGAGGACGCGGAAGTGCTCGGCCTGGGTGCGCACGGTGTGCAGCAGGACCAGGGGGGCGCCGGTGCCCGCCCTGAGGTAACGCAGGGTTCCCTCGCGGCCGGCGAGCCCCGCGCGCGGGGCGAGGGTGTGGCTGGTGGTTCCCGGAACGTGGATCGTGGGACGTGACTCGTGGCTGGGCATCTCGCCGACTCCTCGGGGTGTAAAGGGGGTTACTTCGCCAGCTGGGCGTACAGGCCGGCCAGCTCGCCGGCCAGGCCGGCCTTGACCTGCCGCGAGATGTCATCGGCGAGCACCTCGTACGCGCCCGTCTCGACGCCGTCGAGGGCGAGTGCGGCGACGTCACGCGGGTCGGACTTGGGCGCCTCGACGTCCGCCGCCAGGTCCGTGTCGACGTAGCCGACGTGAAGTCCGGTGACGGCGATGCCGCGCGGCTGCAGCTCCAGGCGCAGGGAGTTGGTCTGCGACCACAGGGCGGCCTTGGATGCGCTGTAGGAGCCGCCGAGGGCCAGCCAGGAGAGCACAGAGTGCACGTTGAGGAGGTGGCCGCCGCCGTTGCGCTCGATGAGGGGCACGAAGGCGCGTGTGAGAAGCAGCGGGCCGTAGAAGTTGGTCTCGAACTCCCGGCGTACGTCGTCGACCGGGGAGTCGAGGAACGACGCGCCGACCGAGGCACCGGCGTTGTTGATCAGCACAGTCACGTCTTGCGCCTGCGCGGCGGCGGCCGCCACGGAGGCCGGGTCGGTGACCTCCAGCGCCACCGGGACCGCGTCGGGGTGCGTCACCGTGCGCGGGTCGCGGGCCGTGGCGTAGACCTTGCCGGCACCGCGCGCGTACAGCTCTTCCACCAGGGCCTTGCCGATGCCTCGGCTGCCGCCGGTGACGAAGACGTTGGCGCCCTTGAGTGCGGTCATGACTGCCTCCACAGAATGAGAAACCGATCGGTTTCCATCACGGTAAACCGATCGGTTCCAAGACGCAAGCCCAACCGGATCCCCGGACTCACCGGGCGTTCCGTACCCGTGGATCCCCGGGATGACGAGCCCGCCACCTGTCTGACCGGCCTGGTCGATGTCGGCGTCGTCCAAGCCGAGTCGGAGCTTGAGGCCGAGGTTTCCGACCGTGTCGTAGAGCCACTCCGGGACGGTGTCGGGCGTGAGATGGAGGCGGAGGACTGGCGGCAGGGGGATGCCTTCGACGCCGGAGAGGGTGCCCGTCAGGCTCTCGACGTACATGGTGATGCGTCGCCTCGCAGCCTGGACGTCGAGCCGGGCGCTCCATCGATGTGCTGGATCTGCGGGCCGGGTGCCGGACTCCGCTGCTCGGTGTCGCCCTGGAGGAGGGAACCGAGGATGTCCGCGAGGCCGGGGGCGGCGGTCGGGCTCGGTGAGGCCGTCGGAGCCGGGACCAGGCCCGTTTCCTCGTCGGCCACGTGCTCCGACGGCTCGACGGGCTCGCCGCTCGTGGGGGCACTGGGCGTGCCGGGAGCAGCGGAGGAAGTGGGGGGCGTGGCAGGAGGTGCCGTGGCTGGGGCTGCTGTGTCGTCGGGGCGGGCACAGTCGACGCCGCCGGCGGGCGCCTCTTCGGGAGCGGAATGAGCCGCGGTGGCAGTCGCGTCGGCTGCGGGCGGACGCTGACTCGCCCGGACGAGGACGGTCGGCAGCGCAGTCAGTGCGAGAGCCTTCCCGAGCAGCAGGCGCAGGCGGGTCAGCGCGGACGTACGGGGAACGGCGTGGCAACCTTTCGTCGGCCGCGCGTAGTGGGGTCCCACGACCTCGCCGCGGAGGTCGGGCGACTGGTCGGTCATTCCCCGGCCCTCCCCGACGGCCCCTCAGTGTCATCGGGCGTGCTCACCGGGCCCCACGCCAGGGCCAGGAGTCCACCCTCGCCTGGAGATCGGTCATGTCGATGTACAGGTCCTTGGCCTTGACCGGCGTACCCGATCCGCCGGCCTTGAGCGTCATCGTGTAGGTCCCGAGGACGGGTATGTCCACCGGGACGGACTGGCACATGTCAGTGACCGCTCGCGGTCTTCGGTACGCCCGGCATGCTGGTGGCCACGCTGGTCTTCATCGGGATGGCGGTACCCACGACCGGCGCCACCACCTCCATCGAGGCGCTGCCCGGCTTCTACCGCTTCCTCGCGGAGTTCGAGCCGCTGCGGCAGATCACCGGCGGCATCCGCTCGATCCTCTACTACGACGCCCAGGGCGACGCGGGTCTGACCCGGTGCTGGGTCATGATGGCGGCCGCACTCGTGGCGGCCGCACTGTTCGGCTTCGGCGTACTGGGGTGGTACGACCGCGAGGAACTGCACCGCATCCCGGCGGAGACGAAGCCCGAGAAGACCGCCGTCCCGGCGTGACGGCAGGTCACCTAAGACGGGCCATTACTCGGAGTGGCCCCGGTGTGTCGCCCTGCCGTGGACGACAGGCGCGCACACCATCATGGCTCGGCGACGGACCTTCCCCAGGCCGTCGCCGAGCCTCTCTCCCGGACCCCCGGAAACCGATCGGTTTCTATTTCGTCCGCTTCGGGTTAACCTCGCGGTATGACCACCGAAGTGAAACTGAGCCCCAGGGAGCGGCTGCTGGAGGCGGCGGCCACGCTCACCTACCGAGACGGCGTCAGCATCGGCGTCGAGGCGCTGTGCAAGGCGGCGGGGGTGTCGAAGCGCTCCATGTACCAGCTGTTCGAGAGCAAGGACGAACTCCTGGCAGCAAGCCTGAAGGAGCGTTCCTCCGCCTACGTGGCGACCCTCCTGCCTGCGGCGGACGACAACCGTTCACCCCGCGAGCGGATCCTGCACGTCTTCGAGCAGGTGGAATCACAGTCCGGCACCCCCGAGTTCCACGGCTGCCGGTACCTGGCCGTACAGGTCGAACTCAAGGACCAGAGCCACCCGGCGAGCCGGGTCGCCCATCAGGTCAAGGCGAACCTGACCGCCTTCTTCCGCACCGAGGCCGAACAGGGCGGGGCGGGCGATCCCGATCTGCTGGCCCGGCAGCTCAGCCTGGTCTTCGACGGCGCGAGCGCCCGCGCGGGGATTCAGGCCGACAACCTGACCGGGCTCGTCGCGCCCACTGTGACGACCCTGCTCGACGCGGCAGGCGTGCGCTGACGCATCGCCGCCCAGAAGAATCCCTCACCTCCCGGCACCCACGGGAAGCCCGATGGCCGTAAGCGTGTTGCCGAGCATGCCGCAGGCGAAAGAGCTTGCGGTCTCGTCGGCATCAGCGCCCAGCGGCAGGTGCACGGTGTCCCAGATCCTCATCCAGCCGGCCCGGACTACCTCACCGATCAGGTCATCGCCCTGCGCCACGGCGGCATATCCCTGCATCTGCATCAGGAGCGTTTCGGGGCGCGTCGAGATCAGCCGCGCGTAAGCGGTCGTCATGGCCTGAAGAGCCCGCTCGCCGCCCTCCACCCCGTCGGCCGCCCTCTCGAAAGCCAGGCGGGTGTCCTCCATGCTCCGCACCAGAGCGGCGACGAAGATCGCCTTCTTGTCCGGGAAGAGCCGGAAGAGATAGGGCTGCGCCGCCTCGCACCCGCCGGGGTCTTCGACAAGCAGATCCGCAAGATGAACCAGCTGGCCGACTGACGCGCAGGCGCCGCCTGCGCACCAGGCTGCTCCCGATGGGGACCAAAGTCAGCATCACCGCCGAGGCTTTTTGTGACCTTCAGGACTCGGGCGCGGAAGGGGCCAGCCATCCATGTGCACACGCAACGGCTCCGCGCAGTCGGCCCTTGCACGGACCGACCCCGTGCAGAAAGTGGCCACTTCAGCGCGGCACCCGCCCGTCCTGGAGCGCCGTGCCCATAGCGTGCCCTTCAGAGCGGACAACCACGGTCAACAACAGGGCCATCAAGCCCCCACACCAGCGGCGGCCGAACGGATCTGTGCAGGTCAGACGGCGTAAGGCTCCCAAGCGCCGTCGCTTCCCAAGCTCAGAGCGCGAGTTCGATTCTCGTCACCCGCTCCAATATGAACCCCCAGGTCATTGACCCGGGGGTTGTTCTGGCGGGCGGGGAGCGCACCACATGCGCACCATAAGCCAGCCGGGAGGCGACGTGGGGAGTGCCTGCGAGGTGACAGTGGACATGTCCGGCAGGCCGTTTTGTCACGCCTCGGCAAACCTAGCAAAAGGAAGTGATGACTGTGTCGGGCACCTCTTGCTCCGTGCCGCGTCCGCCGAGCACGCACCTGGTCACCGGGAATGCCTCGAAGCGCGGTGAACTCCAGCCTCTGGCGGGCCGCGGACCGGGTCCGCTCCGCTCGGGGCGTGCGCCGGCGCTACGGGGCGGTGGGACGCGGGGCGGGTGAGGGCAAAGAGGTAGCCGCGTTCGTCGTCGAGACGCAGGGCGTGGGGGACGGAGGCCAGGACGGCTTCGGAGAGGTACGGGTGGCGGCGCAACCAGCCACTCGCGGCCGAGGTGCAGCAGCACGTCATGACGCTCTTCGAGCTTCTGGCCGGCCCGGCGCGCTGTCCGGTGACGGCGACCCGGCCGCATCGCTGCGTGTCCGACTAGCCATCACCGCACTGCACCTGGCCGGCGACGAGGCCGATCGAGCGGAAAACGGAGGCCCGGAGCTGATCGATGCGGCGCTCAGCATCGCCTGCGACTTGATCGATCCGCCGTCTCCCCGGCCAGCCGCCTAGTACCGTAGTTGCGGTGCTCCGCCCGTCCTGGTCAACAACCTGGCCTCGATTCTGATGGCTGAAGGACCTTGATGCCGACAGAGCCCGCCGCAGCACGAGGGCCAGGCACGGCGACGGCCGACCCTAGGTCGAGGCGCTTGTCCATGTCCAGGCGGAAGGTGCCGTACGGGTTGACGATGTCGCCGGGGTGGAGGCGGTGGGGGCCCAGGTGCCCGGTCCCAGCGATGTGTAGGCTCCCGCTCTTCTGAGGGCAAGTTCCTGGGTGTTTCAGTCCCCAACGGAGCACGCTGGCAAGCCACTCGCTGAGCGGGCCATGGACCGGATCACCGGCACCACCGTCTCGCCGTCGGAGCCGGCCCGCCGCCCGCTCAGCAGGGCCGTTGTCACAGGCAGCGGTTACCTTGCAGTTCGAGCTGTAGACCGGTCGGGGGCGCCGGGACGGGAGAGCAGGAACAGATGCCGGGGAGAGCTGTGGCAGCAGGGGTGTTACGGACCGTGCCACTGGCCGGGGAGCGGACCGCGTCACTGATCAGCCGGGCCGCAGCCCGCTACGGTCTGCCGGCCGCCGGCGTGCTGCGGCTGTGGACGTGCCGCAACTCCCCCGCCCGGAACGACGGCGGCGGCGTGCGGGCCGACGCGGAGATCGTCCTCAACGAAGCCGGGCGGGCGGTGCTCGCCGAGCGGATGTCTCCACGTCCACGACCGCCCACCCGGCAGCCCCGGACACGGCGTTGAGCACGTCATCGGCAAGCAGCACCCCGATTCATGCCGGTCAGATCCTTTGTCTCGCCCTATCGCTAAAATCGCCGGGCTGCGGCCATCAGCCCGGTGGGCCAGGCGGCTGCGCGGCGCGATCCGGGCCGTGCCCGAGAGGCAGACCGGGAGAACACTTTCCCCGCTCGCCCCGAAGCAAGGGATTTCGCTTCTCCGGGGGCCTGCCCAGTTCACGTATTCACTGCAGGACCTGAGCGGTGCGAGCCGACAACAGCCAGTCGGGGAACTCCTGCAGAAGCCGGTCGTAGAGGAGATCGTCGGGTATGGCGCGCGGATCGCGGCCGGCGTGGAAGAAGCCTGCGTTGTCGACGACGCGATGTGCCGGGACGGCCAGGGTGTCGAGACGACGGAGAAAGGCGAACTCGTTGTCATCCGGGTCGCCAAATCCGATGAACTGCCAGAACAGCGGCAGGCGGGCAGCTTTACACAGGTACCGTTCGGCGGCGAACTTGCTGGTGGGCCCGCCGTCGGTCTGGAAGATCACCAGTGCCGGGTCGTCACTGCCGGAAGCCAGGTAGTGGTCGATGACGTCGTCCATGGCCCAGTGGTAGTTCGTCCGCCCCATGTGACCGAGGTTCTCGTGCAGCTTGTTGATACGGCCACGGTGACCTCCGAGTTTGAGGTCGGTGGATCCGTCGACATCGGTGGAGAAGAACACCACCGGCACGATGCCGTCGTCGTCGAGGTGAGCGGACAAGGAGAGGACCTGCTCACCAAGGTATTGCATGGTGCCGTCCTTGTAGTAGGGCCGCATCGAGCCGGAGCGGTCCAGCACGAGATACACCGCAGCGTGCACCCCCTCGAGACCGTGCGCGCGCACGCTGGACCCAGCCGCCTTGTAGAGGCTCACCAGATCCGGGGCTTGCGCCTGCATCTTGGACAGACTGATTGCCGGGGCCTCGTTGTGGAGCCTGTCCATGGTCACCCCTCCTGTATCACGTGACATTCTCATCCTCGCGGTCGCGGTGGTACCACGAGGAGCAGCTCTCCTACGGGTCCTGATCACTGCTCTTCGGTGAATGGCACGGCCGACCCGATGGGGTAGCCGTGGGCAGTGGACGTTCGGGTCTGCTGCCTGCCCGGTTCGGCGCCCGCCCGCAGGTGCCGAACCGGTCAGGTCTCTTTCACAGCTATTCGGCTGCTGCCGTCAGGTGAGCGAAGGCCGATCCAGTGGGGTCTTTGCGGACGTGGAGGCGGTGGGTGATGCGGCGGCGCAGTTCGGGGACGTGACTGATGACCCCGACGGTACGGTCGTGGGCGCGCAAGGAGTCCAGGACGTCGAGGACCTTATGGAGGGTGTCTTCGTCGAGGGCGCCGAAGCCTTCGTCGATGAAGAGGGTGTCCAGAGGGTTGCCGCCGGCTTCGTGGGTGACGACGTCGGCCAGTCCGAGAGCCAGGGACAGGGAGGCGAAGAAGGATTCGCCTCCGGAGAGTGTGTCGGTCTTGCGGGGGCGGCCGGTCCAGGAGTCGGTGATCTGGAGGCCCAGGCCGGAGCGGGCGCCGCGGGCCGCTTGGTGGTCGGAGTGGGAGAGGGTGTAGCGGCCCTCGGACATGAGGTGCAGGCGGGTGTTGGCGGCGGTGACGACTTCTTCCAGGCGGGCGGCCAGGACGTAGGACTCCAGCTGCATGCGTACCCGGGCGCTGGGTGAGTTGCCGGTGACGAGTTCGGCTGGGTGGCGGGCGGTGAGGTGCGCTTGTTCGAGCGGTTGCAGACGTTGGACGGCGGCATCAAGGTCGGTTGCCAGGGCGGTGAGGGCGGCGCTGCGGGTGTGAGCGGCACTGGCGGCGGCGGCCGCCTCGGCGTGCTGGTCATCCGCGGCAGCCCGTGCAGCCGTGGCTGTGTCTAGGTCGGCGCGGGGCTGCGCGGCGGCTTGCTGCAGTGTCGGATTGTCGAGGACTGCGGTGTGTGCTGCGCAGGCCTCGCGCCACTGGGTGATCTCTTCTTCGATGGCGCGCAGGGGTGATCGTGACAGCTCGTTCAGGGCTCCCCGGGGCCGTTGCCCGCGGGAAGTGCCGGAGGACCGCTGCCCCGTGCCCTGCCCCGAGGTGAGGGAATGCGGCGTTCCGATATGGACAAAACGTGTGTGACGCCTTCATTCCTGATGTGTCTTTCGGGCGTAGTGGTGTCCGTGTCCGTCCTTCGCGGCTCCGCAGTCGCAGCATCGCAAAGCCGCTGCCGGTACGCGGCGGCTGAAGCGGTCTCGGCGTGCGCCGGGGTCATGCGTCTAAACAGCAGGAACTTGCTGGTCGGACCCTCCTGCGGGGAAGAAGGGCCTGTGGCAATGTCGATACATGAATCGGTTGATCACTGCATTCGGGGAATTATGCGTGCGGGGCGACGGGGGCGGGAGAGCCGATCTCGGCGGGCCGAAACCGCGTCTGTTACTGGCTGTTCTCGTCAGCCAGGCCAACAATGTGTTACCGGTCGGCGGCCTCATCGACGCCCTGTGGGACGGCCGGCCCCCGCGGACCGCGAGGAAGAACCTTCAGGTCTACGTCTCCCGTCTACGCCGCGTGCTGGGCGGCCGGCTGACTCACACGCCGGGCGGATATCTGCTGCGGCTCGACCCGTCGGAGTGCGATCTGCTGCGGTTCGAGGAACTGGCCCGGATCGGCAGGCGGCGCACTCGTGACGGGGACACGGACTCGGCGTGCGACGCGCTCGCCGAGGCCCTCGAACTCTGGCAGGGCCGGCCGCTGAGGGAGTTCGGTGACGTGCCGTATCTGACCGCAGCGGTCGACCGGCTCCAGGAGATGCAGGTGTCGGCGCTGGAGGAATGGGCCGAGCTGGAGAACGGCCGTGCCCGCCACGCGTTCGTGCTGGACCGGCTCCAGGAGCACGTCGTGTGCCATCTCCTGCGCGAGCGGCTCGCCGCCGCGTGGATCACGGCGCTCGCGGCGACCGGCCGGCAGAGCGAGGCCGCGGCGCACTTCGACACCGTACGGCGGGCGCTGGCAGGGGAGTTGGGCGTGACGCCGGGGCCGGCGCTGGCGGCGCTGCACCGTCGTCTCCTGGAGGCTCCCGCGCCCGAGCGCCGTCCAGGACCGGGCAATCAGCTGCCGCGTGATCTGCCGGACTTCGTGGGCCGTGCCGACGAGGTGCAGCGGGCGCTCGGGTACTTCCGTGCCCGCCGGGAGGGCGGGGTGATGGTCGTGTCCGGGCCGGTGGGGGTGGGCAAGTCCGCGCTGGCCGTCCGTGTGGCCCATCTTCTCGCCGACGCCTTCCCGGACGGGCTGATCATGACCGAGCTGGGCAACCGCTCGCTGGGGTCGGTGCTGCGGGCGCTGCTGGACAGTGTCGGTCTGCCCGGGACGCAGAATGTCGCGCAGGCTCTGGCCCGGTGGCGGACCTGGGTGGCGGGCCGGCGGATTCTGCTCGTGCTGGACGACGCCGTGGGGCAGCAGACCGTCCTGGCACTGCTGCCCGGGTCCGGTGCCAGCTGCACTCTCGTGACCAGCCGGTACCGGCTCAGCGGGCTGGAGGCGGTGGCGCGGGTGGAGCTTCCCCCGTTCCAGGGGGCGGAGGCGACCGAACTGCTGGGTCGGATCGTCGGGTTCGGGCGGGTGATGAGCGACCAGGCGTCGGCGCGGCGGATCGTCCAGTGCTGCGAGGGGCTTCCGCTGGCCATCCGTATCATCGCCGCGAAACTCGATTCGCTGCGCCATGTGCGGCTGGCCGACTACGCCGACCGGCTGAGCGTGGCACCTTCCCTGCTGGACGAGATGGCGGTCGGTGAACTCGTGCTGCGGGAACGGTACGAGTCGTTCTGGCGCGATCTGCCGCAGCAGCAGCGGCTGGCCTATCGGAGGCTGGCGTCGCTCACTCCGCCGTTCCGGTACGACCAGGTGATCTCCGAGGTGGAGGAGTTGCACGAGTGCAATCTGCTGATGCCGCCCGCCGGGGAGGTCAGTGCCCATATCGCCGCGTACGGCATGTCCGGGTTCACCCACGAGTTCGGCCGCCGGGTCACCGGCCCGGCGGCCGCGGATCTGCCGCCGGTGGCGGGCACGTGAGCGGCTTACGGCGTGCTGTCGTCCCGGACACCACCACTTGTCATGATCATGATTACGGTTCGCCGGGTTCGCGGTCAGCGGGAACGATCGCGCAGGAAGGCGCGGAAGGCGTCCGTCAGCTGCTCGTCGGTGGCGCCCCAGGCCGTTGTGCCGGCGCCGGGCGCGGAGCGGCCCGCGACCCGCAGGGCGATGGCCGCCTGCCCGGCGAACAGGGAGAGCAGGTCGAGGTCTTCGAGGCCCGCCCGGGGCCGGGGCGAGGGGTCGAGCACCTCCAGGACGCCCAGGACCCGCTGCTGCGACAGCAGCGGCGCGGCCATGAGGGCGTTGGGGACGTAGCCGGTGGACTCGGCGAGGTCCCGGGCGAAGGTCCGGGTCTTCGCCAGGTCGTCGGCGATCATCGCCTGGCCCGAGGAGGCCACCCAGCCGGCGATGCCCCGGTGGGCCGGGAACCGGGTGCCGACGAGCAGGTCCTCGCCTTCTCCGGAGACGGCCTCGAAGACCAGTTCGCCGGCCGTGTCGTCCAGCAGGAACACCGAGCTCGCGGCGGCGGCGAAGATGGCCCGGGCCACGTCGACCACGGACTGCAGCAGCGCGTGGGTGTCGTCAGAAGGAAGAATCGGGGACACCGCGGACCTCACTTCTCCGGTTGGGTTTCGGGGGCGGGGGCGATCCGGGCCGGCCGTCGGGGCGTTGCCCGTCATCCCCCGAGGCCTGCCGGCCGGCACCGTGCGCGGATACGAGGCCGTCACCCACCGGGTCCGCGCCGGACTCGGGCCGGGGCGGGGGTGCGGGGGTGATCACGGGAGCGGCGGGCATGTGCGTGGCCCCGTGGGCCGGGTCCGTCGCGCGGACGTTGGCCGACGTCAGGTAGAGCACCGTCTTGAGCTGGAAGACGGTCAGCGCCGGGTGCTTGGCCAAAATCAGCGCGCACAGTCCCGCGATGCGCGGGGTGGCGAAGCTGTTGCCCGTCGTGCGGGTGACGCAGTTGTCCAGCCACGCCACGCGTACGTCTTGGCCCTTGGCGTAGAACTCCACCGGCGGAGCCGGGTTGTACAGGTGCAGTCCGGTGTCGTCCTCCTGGTGGCTTCCGACCGACACGACGGAGCTGAACCGCCAGGGGAAGCTGACCACAGGGCTGTTGTGCGCCGACGCGACGATGACGGACCGGCGGAAATACGCCTCGTCGGCCAGTTCGTGCAGCTCGCGGATGAAGCGTTCGTGGGTGGTCGACAGGCTCATGTTGATGACGTCGAAGCCCTGCTCCACCGCCCACCGCAGACCGGCCAGCAGGAAGTCGCCGGTGCCGGTGAACCGTTCCCCGAGCACCTGCACGCTGTGCAGCTCGCAGTCGGGGGCGACCTCGCGGACGATCCCCGCGCAGGCGGTCCCGTGGCCGCACACGTCGCCGCTGCCGGAGGGCACCGTACGCGGGCGGCCGTCGTCCCCCTCGACGACCACGTGCGCCGATGCCACCCGCCCGACCATGGGGTGGTCGCGCTCCACCCCGCTGTCGACGATGCACACCCGTACGCTGCGGCCGGTGGAGCCGCCCCACGCCCATGCGGGGGTGACGGCGCCGCCCATGGCCGCCGCCGGGACCTGGATGTCGTCCGGCCGCCGGTCCCCCAGCCCCCAGCTCAGCGCGCGCGTCACCGGCCGTCCCCGCTCGCCGCGGTGCGGCCCCGGGCCGTCTCGGCTGCCCGGGCGGCCAGTTGCCCCGCGGCCGTCGCTCCCACGGCATGGCCCTTGGCCCGGAACAGACGACCCGCCCGGCCTGCGCTTCGGGCGGCGGCGTTCGGCCGTCCCGTCCTGTACAGGACCTGCGCCATGTCGAGCCGGGCGGTCGCGCGGCCGATCGGTGAATCCGTGGTGTCCGCCGCCGCCACCGCGCGGCGGGCCAGCCGCAGCGCGTTCACGCCATCCCCGGCCGCGGCGGCGGCCAGGGCACGCACCCCGAAGTCGTCGGCCGCGTCCGCCGGGGGCAGCGCCGCTGCCGGCGCCGGGACAGCCGTGCCGTGCCGGCCCGCATCGGCGGGCTCCAGGCCCGACGTCACGTCACGGACGTCGGCCGACGCCGCGTGCCAGGGCAGCCCGCGGGCGAGCAGCACCCGTGCGAGGTCCCGGCAGGCGGCCGCGTGCAGCTGCGGACCGCCCACCGTGCGGAACGTCTCCACGGCCTGCCGCAACAGCCGCTCCGCCTCCCGCGTCGATCCCGCGAGGACCTCCACCCCGGCGGCGAACAGCGGCCCGAACGCGGCCACTTCCGCGTAGCCGAGCCCGGCGGCGAACCGCTCCGCGTCCGTCAGGCAGCCGCGGGCCTCGCCGGTGCGGCCGCACAGGGCGAGCAGATTCGCCAGCGGGTAGTTCAGCGCGACCACCACGACGGGGTTGCCGGGGCCGTGCTCGGCGAGCAGGGCTCGGCAGCGCTCGATCGCTTCGCCGGCCGGGGTGGGTCCGTGCCACAGGGAGATGCCGAGCGCTCCGAGCGCCATCGCCCGCTCCGGGGCCGCCTCAGCGGCCAGTGCGTGGCCCAGCGCGACGGCCAGCAGATCGCTCGCGGCGCGATGCCGTCCGGCGTACTGCTGCTCCTGCGCGAGCCGCACATGGGCGCGCGCCAGGCCCAGCCGGTCGTCGAACTCCCCGAACACCGCGAGTGCGGCGCGTGCCGCGTCGGCAGCCGTCGTCGGCGAGGTATCGGGGTCCAGGGAGGCCAGTTGCAGGCCGGCGTGGGCGCCGGCGAGCCGGTCCTCGGCCGCGGACGCCGCGTCACGCACCTGTCTGAGCAGGTCGCCGCCCTCGCCCGTCCGGCCGAGTGCCAGCCAGGTCTCCCCCAGTCCCTGCGCGGCATGGCGCCACCGGGCCTCGCCGGGGGCGCAGCGGGACAGGGCACGGGCGTGCAGCTCCGCCGACCATGACAGGTCGGCGCGGGCGAGCGCGTACCGGCCTGCGCGGCTGAGTGCGTCGGCGGCCCGGCCCCGCAGGCCTTCGACGTGTTCGCCCCGCAGCCCGAGGTCGCGCCGGTGCAGGTAGGCCGCTTCCAGGTGGTGCGCGGCCAGGGCGGCCGCGGCGGAGGGGCGGGTCGCCAGTTGCTCGTGCCAGGCGGCCCGCCGGCTCTTGCTCAGGGACCGGTAGGTGACGTCGTGCAGCAGTCCGGAGCTGAACTGGTGGGTCGCCGGGGCCCCGGGAGCCGGTTCGACGAGGCCGCGTCGTACGAGGTCGTGCATCGCGCCTGTCACGAGCGCGTGCTCCGGGCAGGCGGTGTCGGCGGGCGGGTCGTCGAGGAGCCGGCGGACCTCCGCGACGGCGAACCGGCGGCCGATCACCGCGCCCGCGTCGAGCACCGCTCGTTGCGGCTGCGGCAGGACGTCGATGCGGGCGGCGAGAACGGCGGTGACGGTCACCGGCAGCCCGCCCGGGTCGGCGCCGTCCCTGACCATGGTCAGCAGCTGTTCCAGATGCAGTGGGTTGCCCTCGGCGCGCTCCACGACCGTGTGCAGTACGCCGTCGTCGAGGTCGCCGGCGGCCAGGGCGCGGGCCAGGCGCAGCGAGTCGGCGTGGGACAGCGGGCGCAGACGGATCTCGTCGGCGGTGGCGGGCTGCTCGTCCTCGCCGGTGCGCTGTGAGCAGATCAGCAGTACCGGTGATCCGGCCAGGATGTCGGTCAACCGGGCGATGCCTTCGAGGAGTTGAGGCCGGGCCCACTGGAGTTCGTCCAGGACGAGCGCGACCGGTCCTACGGCGGCCAGGCCGCGCAGCACCGCCGCGGCGGCCGCCCAGGTCGTCTCGGCGGACGGGCTCGGCGTGCCGTCCGCGAGCAGTCCGCCGCGCAGCACCTCGTACGCGGCACCGTCCCACGGCCGGGCCGGGGCGGGGCCCTGCGGTGGCCCGGAGCGTGCGGATGCCGGCGTCGTGCGGGCGGTCGCGGTGTCCAGCACTTCCCGGATCGCGGCCGCCAGGGGTGCCAGGCTGGCCTCGTCGCGGTAGGAGTGGCAGCGACCGGTGCCGACGAGGGAGCCCTCGGCGGACCGGACCGCGAGCCATTCGCGCAGCAGGCGTGTCTTGCCGATGCCGGCGTCGCCGGTGAGCCGGATCAGGCGGCCGGTGCCGTCCCGCGAAGCCCGCGTCCACGCCGTCGCGAGCCGGTCGTACTCCCGCGTCCGTGCGACGAGGGCGGCCGCGGGCCGCGCTGCTCCCGGCGGCCCGTCCTGGGCTGCCAGGCTCAGCAGCCGGAACGCGTCGACGGGGTCGCGCTTGCCCTTGAGGGTGAGCGGGCCGACGGCTTCGACGACCGCCGCGGGGCCCAGGAGCGTGCGGGTGGCGGGGCCGATGAGGATGTGTCCGGGCTGCGCCGCCTGTTCGAGCCGGGCGGCGACGTTGACCACCTCGCCGGAGACGACCGTGCCGTCCCCCTCCAGGTCCTGCGAGGTCACGGCCTCCCCGCTGTTCAGGCCGATGCGGACCGCGAGGGTGCTGCCGAAGTCCCGGTCGAGCTCGGCGTTGAGCCCGTCCAGGGCGGCGATCATCTCCAGGGCCGCCGAGGCGGCCCGGTGCGCGTCGTCCTCATGCACGTGCGGCACGCCGAACACCGCCATCACGGCGTCCCCGATGAACTTCTCCACCGTCCCCCCGTGCGACTCGATCCCGCCGCGCATCGCGTCGAAGTAGCGCAGTACCACGGAGCGCAGCGTCTCCGGCTCCAGCGCCCCCGACAGTTCGGTGGATCCGACCAGATCGCAGAAGAGCGCGGTGATCACCTTGCGTTGCTGCATGAGCGGTCCCCTCGCTACTCGCCGTCGGACGTCGTCGCAGGTACGGCCGGTCGTGTGCGGCCGGCCGGTCGTACGGCCCGTGGTGCACAGCCGCTCGTGCGAGCCGCTCAGAACAGCGCCGCGCCCGCGACGACGGTGTGCGCCTGCACTTCCGGCTCCACGGCGTCGAGGCGCGCCTTCAGGTCGAGGATCAGTTCGAGCTCCTGCGGTGTGAGCCCGGCGAAGACGGCACACTGCTCGCCGGTGAACGCCCGCACCGGGAAGCCGGCCTGCTCCAGGGCCCTCAATACGGATCCGGCGCCGCGCTCCCCCGCGCCGTCGACGGCGCCTTCCTCACCGCTGTCCGGTGTCATGTCAGTGGTCCTCTCGCTCCGGAGGACCGCCGGTGCGGTCCGTCACGTCGGTCAGGGAGTTCAGTACGTCGGCGAGCGCCTTCACGGTGTGCAGTGCGCTCAGCCTGACCGCCGCCCGTACCTGTGGCACCGCCGCACTCTCGTCGAGGGTGCTCAGCACTGCCGTACTGTGTCCGGCGTCGATCTCCGCGTGCAGGCGCAGGGTGTCGAAGGCGGCCGGGGGCAGACCCGTGCGGTCGGCCAGCAGGGGGATCAACGGCGCTGCGGGAGCGTTGAGTTCGAGTACCGCCACATAGCCGAGCAGGCACAGCGGGTGGAAGTGGTCGATCCAGTAGTACTGGGCGCCGACCAGCCGGGCGACCTCCGGCGAGGGGGGCCGGGCGAGTTCGTGGCCGGGGTGGAGTCCGGCGGCCTCCATGTCCCGCAGCAGCCAGGTGTCGTGGTGGCGTTCGCGCGGGATGTGCGCGGACAGGTAGCTGCCCAGCGGCCGGGCCGCCGAGTCGGTGGCGGGCGCGTCGCGGCAGTGGGCCCGGGCCCGTTCCATCAGCGGTACGGAGGCCCGGATGACCGTGTGCATCGTGACGAGGTAGCGCAGATAGCGTGCCCGCAGGCCCTGCGGCTGCCACAGCCGGGCGGCGCTGTGGTGCAGGACGGGGGCCACCAGACCGAGGACGGTGCGCAGCTCTGCTCCGAGGGGTGCCTGGGCGTGCCGCACGCCGGGTGCGGGGGCGAGGGGGCCGGATGGCGCCGTCACGGCGTGTGCTCCTGCCGGGGGCGGACGGCCGGGCCCTGGCCCGGGTCGACGAGGTGTGCGTGGCGCGCGGGGCCGTGGCGGGCCACGAGCGCCGCGGGGCCGCCCGTCTCGCCCCTGTGGACCGCGGCCGACTGGAGCAGCTCACCGGCCGGGCCGGTGCCCGCGCGGTCGGTCCAGTCCCGGGCGGCGTCCGAGCCGTCGAGGCGGTGGCAGGTGGCGCAGTAGCCGCCGGCGGGGAGGCCGGCGCGGGTGGCGATGTGGACGGGGCCCACCGTGCGGATCATCCGCAGCATCGGGCTGGCCTGCGCGCGCTCGCGCACGGTCTGCCAGGTCGTCGTACGGATGTCGCCGAGGCCGAGGTGGCCGGGGCGCACCCGGCGGTCGGCGACGTCCTGGTTGCAGCAGGCGGTGACGGTGCCGTCGGTGGTGACGACCGGCCAGGCGGCCATGTCGCAGGGGGCGGCCGCCCACGGGTCGGGGCCGGCCGGCGGGCGGGGAAGCGGGCGCAGTGTGCCGCCGCGGCCCACCGGGCGCACCTGCCCGACGAGCATCGGTACGTCCGTCCCGAAGCGGCGCCGGACCTGCGCGCCGACCTCGTCGGGGTAGGGGTCCGCCGGGCCGTCCGCGAGGAGATGCAGGCTGACCGCGACGCCGGTGCCGAGCAGCGCGTCGAGCACGTCGAACACGTTCCGGCGCGGGACCTGACGCTCGTGGAACGCGTCCAGGCTGAGCGAGAAGTGGTCGACGGCGCGGGCGACTTCACAGACGGTGGGCGGCAGCGAGCCGCCGTCGGCGAAGAACGCGCCGGAGAGCACCGCCGTGCGGGTGCCGCGGGCGCGGGCGGCGACGGCCGCCTCGATCACCAGACCGGGACGGAGCAGGGGCTCGCCGCCGGTCAGCATCAGCACGTCCGGGCGGTCCGCGGGCGTGAAGGTACGCAGGAAGCCGAGCAGCGCGGCGCTGTCGAGGTCGCGGCCGCGGCGGGTGGCGGCCGTGGAGCAGTGGGCGCAGCTCAGCGGGCAGCGCTCGGTGAGCGAGACCAGGGCGCCCGCCACGATCCTCTGGCGCAGCGCCATCAGCTCGGCCAGCCGCATGGCCACCCCCTTCTCGGTGAGGCCGTGGTCCGGCACGGATCGTCCTTCACCGGCCGAGTGTCGAACCTGTGGCTGCGAAGGGGTTCGAAAACGGTATATGTGCAGGTCAGGGCTGTGAAATGCGTGACGGTGGCGGCCGGTGCACGTCCGGATAAACCCTTCGGTGTCCCGCCGCAGGGGGCCGGAGCTGCGTATTCACCGTCCGTCAACCGCTCTTGTGGCAGGCGTTCCTACCGTCTGGGGCCAGCCGGACCGGAAGGGACGGACCGGCCTCATGCTCACGAGGGAGGGAGATCCCATGACGGAAGCGGACCAGGTACCCGTGCAGGGCGACGACGACTCCACCAAGGTCGAGAAGGCGGCCGAGGTGGCCCGCGCGGCGGAGGTGGCCGCCCACTCGCTCGCCGACGCCGTCCTGCAGTTGCAGCGGCTCGACCCGGAGAAGGAGGCCTCCATCGTCAGCGACCCCGCGGGAAGCGGGGGCTCCTGCCACAACATCAGCTGTTTCTAGAGGCCCGATGACCGGCGCCGGCTGTCCAGGGCCTGGCGGCCGGAGAACCACGGCAACGCCGTACACCCCGTACCCGTCGATGTGAGGAGTGACGCCATGTCCGAGGAGATCCGTCCCGACGCCGAGCCCGTCGAGGCCGCGGAGGCCGACGGCGACGTGGAGGCGCACCTGGCGGCCGGCCAGGACGCCGTCCTGGGTCTGCAAAAGCTCACCCCCGAGAGGGAGGCCTCCATCATCAGCGACCCCGCGGGAAGCGGGGGCTCCTGCCACAACATCAGCTGCTTCTGACAGCTGGCGTTCACGCGATCACGGCGTTCGGCCGGGCCGGGGACAGCGGTTCCCCGGCCCGGCCGGACGGCGCGTCATCAACTTCCGGTCTCGGCAGAGGGGATGGGCGGAATGCAGCTCGAGTGGGAAATCATCCAGACCTATATGACACACCACCCGCGCTGGTTCGAGGACTTCGAGCGCCGCGCGCCCGGCGGGGAGCATCTGCGCGAGTACCGGGCGGTGATGCCCGCGTCCTGGCTGCTGTGGCGGCGGGGTTACTGGCTGCTGACCGCTCCGCCGCAGGTGCCGGCCGTCGCCCAGGGGTGGAAGCTGCATGTGTCGGCAACCTCCGCGACGAGCGCCGCCACGCTGCGTGCCCTGCTGCCGCTGCTGCGTGACGCCGGCGTGCACTTCAAGTTCCTGATGGACCCGGTGGCGATGCTCGAGTCCAACGGCAAGTCTTTCCCCAGGGGCTCGAGCGGGAAGTTCATCACCGTGTACCCGGCCGACGAGCGGGAGTTCCGGGCGGTCGGCGACGCGCTGACCGAGGCCTTGGCCGGCTTCGACGGCCCGCACATCCTCTCCGACCGGCGCTATCCCGGATCGCGGGTGGTCCACTACCGTTACGGCGGCTTCGTGTCGATCTCCCGGATGCGGCCCTCCGGGATGAAGGAACTGCTGATCCGCACCCCGGACGGCGAGCCGGTCGTGGACATCCGGCACCCGTACTTCCATCTCCCGGCCTGGGTCACGGACCCCTTCACCGGGGAGTCCGCCCCGGAGCAGCCCGCGGCACCGGACACGGCCGGCGCCGAACCCGCGGGGACAAACGGGTCCGCCGGCGGTGACACCGGCATCACCCTCGCCGACGGGCGCTTCACGATCGTCAGCGCGATGAAGTTCTGCAACCGCGGCGGCATCTACCGCGGCATCGACAACGACACGGGCGCGGACGTGGTCATCCGCGAGGCGCGGCCGGGCGTGCAGATCGGACCGGAGGGAACGGACGCCGTCCAGCTGCTGCGGCACGAGTACGACATCCTCACGGAACTCGCCGACACAGGCCTGTTCGTGCGCCCGATCGCGTTCTTCACCGACTGGGAACACTCCTTCCTCGTCGAGGAGTTCATCGAGGGCACCCATCTCGGGCACCTCGGCATCGTCGAGAACCCCGTCTACAACCTCGACCTGAGCGCCGAGCGCCTCACCGACTACTACGAGCGGTTCCGCACCCTGTGGCTCCACGTCGCGGACGCGATCGCCGTCTGCCACGAACGCGGCATCGTGATGGGCGACCTGTCGCTGACGAACGTCATGGTCACCGGCGACGACCGGGTCGTGGTCATCGACATGGAGTCCGCCTTCCACGAGGACGCTCCCGCGGGCCCGGCGCGCGGGGCGCGGCTGTACACGCCCGGCATGGTGACCCGCCGCGCGAGGCTCGCCGCGCAGGGCGACCGGCGCACCGACCACTACGCCCTCGGCGGCCTGATCCTGGGCTGCGTCCTGCTCTGCCACCAGACCGACTTCATCGACTCCACGATGCCGCGCAGACTGCTGGCCGAAGCGGCCGCCGACCTCGAACTCCCGACGGAACTCGTCCGGTTGATCACCGACCTGTACGACGAGGACGCCGACCTGCCCGACCCTGCCGCCCTGCGTCGGCGGATCGAGGCGCTGCCCTTCGCGGACGCCTGGCGGCAGCCGCCCCCGCTGGGACTGCCCCCGGTGACGGACGCGACGGCACGCGCCGAGCTGCACAAGCGGGTGGAGGCCACCCTCCACGGTGTCGCCGACTTCTGGGCCAAGACCGCCGACCTCGACCGTCAGGACCGGCTCTTCCCGGCCGACGTCGCGGTGTTCCGGACCAATCCGCTCTCGCTCGCCCACGGGGCGTACGGTCCGCTGTACGTGCTGCACCGGCTGCGGGGCACGGTGCCCGACGATCTGCACGCCTGGGCGCTGCGGCACTCCACCGCGCACGACGTGATGCCGGCCGGCCTGTATTTCGGCGCGGCGGGCGTGGCCTGGGCGCAGTCGGCCATCGGCCACCTGGACATAGCCGTGCGGACGCTCCGGGACGCGCACGGCCACCCGCAGTCGCTGTCCGAGCCCGGTGTACTGACCGGGGCGGCCGGCTACGGCATGGCGTGCCTGCGGCTGTGGCGCGACTCAGGGCTCACGGAGTTCCTCGACCGTGCCGTCGCCGTCGGCGGTCACCTGACCGAAGCGGCGCACCGCGAGGACGGTCTGGCCCACTGGCCCGACGCGAGCCGGCCGACCCCGGTCGGCTACGCGGACGGTGCCTCCGGCATCGCCCTGTTCCTGCTCTCCCTGCACTGCGCCACCGGGGATCCGGCGGCGCTGGAACTGGGCCGGGCCGCACTGGACTTCGACCTGGCCCAGGTGGTCGCCGGGGCCGGCGGCCGGCTGTCGCTCCCGGCGACGGTGGCCACGGACGACAAACCCGTCATGGTCGTACGGCACTACTGGGACCACGGCACCGCCGGCGTCCTCACCACACTGCTGCGCTACCACCACGTCACCGGCGATCCCGTGCTGCGCGAGCGGATCACCGCGCTGCTGCCCGACGTCCGCCGCAAGTACACGGTGTTCCCGCAGCTGTTCCACGGGACGAGCGGGCTGGGCAACGTCCTGCTCGATGCCTACGAGTTCCTCGGCGACGCCGAGTTGCTGGCGGAGGCGGAGCGGGTGGCCGAGTCCGTGCTGTGCATGGCGATCGAGCGGCCCGAGGGCATCGTCTTCCCCGGTGAGCAGACCGTGCGGGAGAGCTGCGACCTCGCGAGCGGGTCGGCCGGGGTGGCGCTGTTCCTGGACCGCCTGCGCACGGCCCGCCCCGGCGGCCGTACCAACGGCAACTTCCTGCTGGACGACCTGCTGCCCGCCGCCGCGGGCCGGACCGGTGTGTGATGGAGGCGACCACGGCCGCCTCCCAGGCGGCTGTCGACGCCGTACCGCTGCGGGCCAACCGGGAGTTCCGGCTGCTGTGGGTGGGGCAGGCGCTGTCCGACTTCGGTACGTCCATGACCGCGCTGGTGCTGCCGCTCGCCCTGCTGAGCAGCGGGTACTCGACGTCGGCCACCAGCACCATCGGCACCGCCGTACTGGTGACCGCGATGGTGCTGCGGATGCCGGCCGGGTACCTCACCGATCACTACAGCCACCGGCGCCTGATGCTCGTAGCCGACCTGGCCCGCCTGGTCACGGTCGCCACCGTCGCCGTGTGGACGTACCTGGACCGGCTGCCGATTGCGCTGGCCGTGGTCACGGTGGTCGTGGCGCAGGTGGGGGTGGAACTGTTCCGGCCGAGTCAGAACGCCACCGTCCGCCGGGTCGTGCCAGCCGCGCAGCTGGGCACGGCCATCTCCCTGAACCAGGCGCGGGCCTACGCCGCCGGGATCATCGCCCCGGCCGTGGCCGGTGTGCTCATCGCGGCTTCGCTGTGGCTGCCGTTCGCCATCGACGCCGTCACCTACGCGGTGTCCGCGCTGTGCGTGCTGGCCCTGTACCGGCCGCTGCGCCGAGCCGAGGCCGCTCGGTCCGCCCGGCCCGACGCCGGCGCGGGCCGGACGGCCGGGCGGGCCGGGGCGCAGGAGGCGGAGGCAGACGGCGGGGCGAAGAAGGCAGAGGCGGGCGGCGGGGCGAAGAAGGCAGAGGCGGGCGGCGGGGCGAAGAAGGCAGAGGCGGGCGGCGGGGCGGAGGAGCCGGAGGCGGGCGGCGGGGCGAAGGCCGCGCCGCGCGAGCGCTTTCTGCACCGTCTGACCGCGGGGCTGCGCCATGTGGTCCGCGACCCCTTCCTGCGTACGCTCGCCGGGCTGGCCGCGGGCGACAACTTCGCGTTCCAGGCCCTCGCCTACGCCCTGTTGCTGGGCATCGGGCGGGAGCACAACGGCGCCGCGGCCGTGGGTCTCGCGATGAGCGCGGCGGCGGTGACCGGGTTGACCGGTTCGCTGATCGCGCCCTTCCTCCAGCACAGGCTGCGCATGCAGACGGTGATGGCGGCCGGTCCCGCGCTCGCCGGCGTCATGCTCGCCCTCGCCTGGTACACCGGCAGCGGCATCGCGTTCGCCGCCGGATACTCCGCGCTGTGCCTGCTGACTCCGGTCAACGGGGCTGTGTTCGGGACCATTCTGGCCACGACGGTGCCGGAGAACATCTACGGCCGCACCACGACGGCTCTGGGGTTCATCACGGAAATCCTCCAGCCGCTCGGCCCGCTGACGGCGGGCCTGCTGCTGACGTACCTGTCTCTGTCGGGCGCCGCCGCCGTGTTCGCCTTGGCCTTCACCGTGCTCGCGGTCGTCGCGCTGCTGATGCCGTCACCCCCGGCCGTGCCGGACACCGAAAAGGCCACGGCCTGACACCCACGAACGCCGCCCGACCCCTTCAGGGAGGTTCCATGGTTTCGCTGTCCGTGCTGGACGTCGCGCTGGTCGCGCCCGGCTGCACCGCCCGGCAGGCACTGCACGACGTCGTGCGCACGGCGGTGGCCGCCGACGCCTGCGGCTACCACCGCTTCTGGGTGGCAGAGCATCACAACTCCCCCCGGTGCGCCGGCAGTTCACCGGCGGTGCTGATCTCGCACATCGCGGCGGTGACGCACCGCATCCGGGTCGGCTCCGGCGGGGTGATGCTGACCAACCACGCGCCGCTCACCATCGCGGAGCAGTTCGCCGTGCTCCAGTCGCTGCACGACGACCGGATCGACCTCGGCGTCGGCCGCGCGACCGGTGGCACGGACAGCAGCACCCTCCTCGACCGTGCCCTGCGCCGGCCGCCGCAGGCACGCGCGGAGTTCCCTCTGCTGCTCGACGAACTCGTCGGTTTCCTCTACGGCCGCTGGCCGGGCGGGCACGCCTTCCAGGACCTGGAGCTCTCCCCCGCGCTGCCGGTGCCGCCCGGCGTGTTCGTCCTCGGCGCCTCGGAGAACGGCGCCCGCACCGCCGCCGCGCGCGGGCTGCCCTTCGCCTACGGCGCCCACCTCGGGCCCAAGTCACGCCCCGCGGCCCTGGACCGCTACCGGTCGGCCTTCTCCCCCGGCCCGCTCGGCACGAGTCCCCATGTCATCGCGTCCGTCAACGTCCAGTGCGCGGAGACCGACGAAGAGGCCGAGCGACTCGCCCACGACACCGCCGCCGCACGGTTCCGCCAAAAGCACACGGCGACGTCCCCGGGGGTCGCTCTGCCCGAGCCGCGGGAGCGGTACCTGATCGGCAGGATGCTGGAGGACCTGCAGCTCGTGCGCGGCGGCCCGGCCACCGTCTCCGCCGGCCTGCGGCGGCTGGCCGCCACGCTGGGCGCCGACGAGATCATGCTCGTCCCCTACGACATCACCGCCGCCGGCCGCGAGCGCACCCTGCGCCTGACAGCCGCGGCCTGGACTCCTCCCGCACAGCATGACCGGCCCCGCGCCGCCGGCAGACAGGGCCGGCCCGCAGTCTCCTGAGACGAGACCCGGACAACTGGTGAAGCCGCCGGCCTGACGCCGAGCGGGTTCGGCGGCGGTCGCGATCACACCGTCGTCCGATCCGCGAGCGGGGCATCGTCACCGCGCCGATGTGGCGCATCAGTTTGAAGGGCTGGGCTTGACTCGCCCTGTGGTAGAGCCCGCCCGGAACCTGACGGGGAGGCCGCCCGTGGCGTCGTAGTGGGAGTGGGAGCGGGAGGATCGTCGGAGGGGTGCATACTCCTCTCGACCGGGGGCAGCAGGCGAACATGAGCTCGACGCAGCGCCGTCCCCCCGGCGTTCGAGCGCATGCCGGCCCCACCCCCCTCCCCCCGGGGCAGTGGGGCCGGCATATCTCCCCCTCGCAGATCGAGCCGTTGATGCCGGTCGCGCGCGGGAATGCTTGCCGGCGGGTGTCCGGCCGGAGCCCCGGCGGTCGGCGGCCGGTCGGCGCGGGGTGGGGTGGGGTGGGGTGATCGGCTTGCGCGGAATGGTGCGTCCACGTCGGTCACGTCGTCGGGCTGGGCGGATTCCCGCCCCCGGCCGCTGATGCGAGCCGCAGCGGTGAGGCTTCCGCCGAATCCGGGGCTGCTGCGGGGGTAGGCAAGGATCGCTCTTTCGGGCCCCGCCAGGCCCTCACCCGGAGGAGCCGATCACCGCCCGCGATCAGTCCACTTTCTTCGCCGCCCGCAGCTTTTCCACCAGGACCGGGTGCAGTTCGTTCCAGAGGCCGGCCTCGTTCCACACGACCAGCCGCTCACTGAAAGCAGCCGGTTAATCCGGTACTTGGCCGCTTTAGCTGAAAAGAGATGGTCTTGTCCCCGGTTTTGATCTTCTCGCGCCCCGGTGGGTGTGGTTCGCCACCATGGTCGGACAGGACAGCAACAGGGGAGGCGGCATGCGGCACGAAGGGACAGCAGGAGTTCCCGCCGAGCTCTGGCGGCCAGTCGACGACCAGGCGAAACGGCCTCGCCGGATGGCGGGTGCGTGCTGGCGGGTGATCCCGCCGCAGTCGGGTTGCCCGGGGATGGAGGCTTGTGTCTGAGGCGCCCTTCTTCGGTCGGGCAGGCGCACTGGAGGAGCTGGGCGATCGGTTGGCCAGAGCCGCCCGGAGCGAGCCCCAGATCGTTCTCGTCGACGGGCCTGCGGGCATCGGCAAGACCTCGCTGGTCCGGCGCTTCCTCGCCTCAGCGCATGCGGGCTGCCAGGTCCTGCGTGCCAGCGGTGAGGAGATGGAGATGGACCTGCCGTACGGGGTGGCCGCCCAACTGCTGCTCCACGCGCGACGGGTGGTCGACGTCCCCGAGGGAGAGCTCGAGCACACCACACGCTCCGGCGGTCCTGTGCCGGACCCGATCGCGGTGGGCTCCTGCCTGCTGGACGCGCTGGGCCGGATCCAGGACCACGCCACGGGCGTCATGGTGATCGACGACGTCCACTGGGCCGACACCCCCTCCCTGCACGCACTCACGTTCGTACTGCGGCGCCTGCGGTTCGACCGGGTCCTCACGCTGCTGGTGACCCGCGACGCCGCCGACACCCGGCTGCCGCCAGGGCTGCGCCGGATCCTCCACGCCGACACCACGCTCGAAGTAACGCTGGCCGGCCTCGGTTTGCCGGAGCTCACGGCTCTCAACGCCGCCGTGGGGCCCTCTGCGCTTCCCCGCTGGGCCATCGCCCGCCTGAGAGAGCACACGGACGGCAATCCCTTGCACACCAGGGCGCTGCTCCAGCAGCTTCCCGCCGAGGTACTCGGCGGGGGCGGCGTGTCCCTTCCCGCACCGCGTGCCTACGAGCGGCTCATCGCCGAACGGTTGGAAGCCTGCGCGCCCGATACCCGCCGACTGGTCGGTGCCGTCAGCGTCCTGGGCACGTCCAGCCCAGTGCACCTGGCGGCACAGATTGGCACCGTGCCCGATCCCCTGGAGGCCCTGTCGGAGGCGATGGCGCGTGAGCTGCTGGAGGAGGGAACGGTCGGCTCCGTACCAAGGGCTGTCTTCCCTCATCCGCTACTGCGGGCCGCCGTGTACCACGCTCTCGAACCGGCCGAACGCTCCCGTCTGCATGGCCTGGCCGCGGGGGGCGTGCACGAGCCGGACATCGCACTGGGACACCGGGTGCATGCTGCTGTCGGACCCGACGAGGAGCTCGCGGACGACTTGGTCCGGTTCGCCGCCGGTCAGTGTGAGAAGGGGGCCTGGTCCACGGCTGCCTCCGCCTCCATGGCCGCCGCCCGCCTGTCTGCGGCCCCCTCCCGCGGAGCGCAGCAAACGCTGCGGGCCGTCGAATACCTGCTGCTCGCCGGCGACGTCAGCCAGGCCGCCGAACTGGAGCAGACCGTGCGGGAGATGCCGCCCGGCGCCGAACAGCACTACGTCCTCGGCCATCAGGCCCTCACTTCCGGCCGGCTTGACGAGGCGCGCCATGAACTGAACGCGTGCTGGGAGAGCGGCGGCGCTGCAACCGAAACGCTGCGCAGTGCCGCCGAGCAGATGGCCTGGCTGTGTCTCATCCAGGGTGATGCGCGAGGCATCGTGCACTGGGCGCGCCGCGGACTCGGCCTGCCGCCCGGCAAGCGGTCATCGTTCCTTCGGGACTCCCTGGCAATCGGACTGGCGATTTCCGGCGACTACGGGGAGGGCATGGCGTCCCTCGCCCACCTGCCCGGGTGCGGTCCCCGCAACAGCCCGGAGCAGCTGGACGGTCTGCTCGCGCGCGGCATGTTGCACCTGTGGAACGGGCAGCTCAGTGATGCCCGGCGAGATCTGGAGGACGCCTTCACCTCTCACCGGCGCGGCGGACTGCCTTACGCGGCTCTCGTGGCGCTGGGCTTCCTCACCGATGCCGAGTACCGCTCCGGCCGGTGGGACGAGGCGATCGCGCATGGCACGCAGGCGGTGTCGCTGGCCGAGGACACCGACCAGATCTCCATTCTTGCCGTCGTGCACGCCTTGGCTGCCTGTCCCCTCGCCGGCCGTGGCGACTTCCGCGCAGCCGAGAACCATGCCACCGCAGCGGCGGAGCACGCGCGCGTACTGGGGGATGTCAATGACGCCGCGTTCGCGGCCACGGCGCTCGCCTTGGTGCACACGGCGCGGGGCCACCACGAAGGGACGGTTGCCGCGCTCAGCCGGTTTCTGAGGCAGGACATTGTGCACCGGCACGGCATCGACGAAGTGGGGCTCGTTGCGTGGCGGCCCCTGCTCGTTGAGGCCCTGGTACGTACCGGTTGTATTGACACGGCGGAAGAGGTGCTGGTCCCGTACGAAGCCGGGGCCGCCGCTCGCCGGCGCTGGCTCGACCAAGCGGCGGCCGCCCGTTGCCGCGGCGTCCTGGAGGGGGCCCGCGGTGACGTTCAGGCCGCCGAACGCGCCTTTCGGACGGGGCTCGGCTACTGCGACCGTGGGGAGCCGTGCTGGGAGCAGGCACTGTTGCGCCTGTCCTACGGGGCGTTCCTGCGCCGCGCCGGAAGGCGCAGCAGCGCGGTGGCGGAGCTCGAAGCAGCCTGGGGGACCTTCCATCGTCTCCGGGCGGCTCCGTATCTGGAGCGGTGCGCCGCTGAGCTGGCGGCCTGCGGCCGTGTGTCCGCCCGCCCCCGGGAGGTAGTCCACCCGCTGTTGACCGCTCAGGAGCTCACCGTGGCCCAGATGGCAGCCCGCGGGCTGACCAATCGCCACATCGCACGGGAGCTGGTGCTCAGCGTCAAAACGATCGAGTACCACCTCGGCAACACCTACGCCAAGCTCGGCATCTCCTCCCGCACAGACCTGGTCGACAAGCTCGGCCCAAACGACTGATTACTCGTCATGTCAGCTGCTCCACCCCGTCCGTAGCCACACCTACCTTGTGTCCCGCCAGTGGCGTGCCTCGGGTACCACCCCAGGGCTGTCCCCGGGTCCGTCCCTGGGGCGCCTGGCACTGCCCCGGCCGTAGCGTCGGCAGCGAGCCGAATGAGCCAAGGGGGCGGCCCATGATGAATCCCATCCGACTGGTCCTGGTCGATGACCACCAGGTGTTCCGCAAAGGTCTGCGCGACTGCGCGGAGGCCGTCGGCATGCAGGTGGTGGCAGAGGCGGGCAACGGCCATGAAGCTCTCGCCGTCATCGCAGGCGTTCAGCCCGACGTGGTGGTGCTCGAACCGCAGACTTCAGACGGCGGAGGCCTCGGCAGCGTCCGTGCCGTGGCGGACAGCCAGCCCCGTACTCCCGTCCTGCTTGTCTCGGCGTGTGACGACGCGGCACTGGTGAGCGAGGCCTTGTGTGTCGGCGCGAGCGGCTACGCGTCGAAGAGGTGCTCTGCTGAGGCTCTGCTGGCCGCGATCACCGCCACCGCCCACGGGCTGACCGTCCTTGACGAACGCGTCCAGAACCATGTGCGAACCGCCGTCGCCGACTCCGCCGCCCGTCTGCTGGTGGACACGATTCCCTTCCCGTCACTGAGCAGGCGCGAACGCCAGGTCCTCGAACTGCTCGCCTGCGGCATGGGGCCCGCGCGCATTGCCCGCGAACTCACCCTGGAGCGCCACACCGTGCACAACTACGTGTCCTGCGTCGTACGAAAGCTCGGCGCGGAAAACCGCGAGAAAGCAGTGGCCCTGGCGCGCAGTCATGGTCTCGGACACCGCCCTCCCGACTGGCCACCCCAGGGTGCAGGACGATCCAGGAGCCGTTGGGCAGTGTTCCCGGGACACCTGGGAGATCAGCATGAAAAGCCACGGCCCGAGGGAGCCACCGCGGGGGCGAACACGGCTGCGGATGAGTCCCTTGGGCTTCGCGACATGGACCGCTTCACTGATCCGCGAAGGAGTCACCATGAACAAGCGATCGATCCGGCGTGACGCCGCGGCCATGGCCCTGGCCGTCGCCCTTGCGGGCGTCATGGGGGCCGGCATTGCCGGCCCCGCCCAAGCATCCACGCACCCCGCAGGATCCGTCGCCGCGCAAGGCGCACGGCCCGGCGTGCCTCTGCGGGCCGCTGTCACCGGACCGGCGGAGCTGCGCACCTACGGCAGCAGCGCGGACTTCCCCACCTGGGTCTTCGGCGGGACCCAGCTGTGCGTGAAGAACCAGGGCACGCAGTACGGCGAGGCACGCGTCCAGACCCGCCTGGGTGCGTCGCCCGAGTACATCCCCGTGCAGGCCGGCACGACACGATGCATCAACCGCTGGTGGGGCGGGGTTCCGATCAACGTCAGGAACAACGCGTACTCGCCGTTGTCCGTCACCGCGCGCTGAGCAAGGCGGGAGCTGAGACATGACACTCAAACGGCACAGGGCCCGAGCCATACTGGTTGCCGTGGCGCTGCTGGCGGCCGGCGCCGTGGGGGCGTCAGCCCCCACCGTGAGCGCGGACCCCGCAGGAGTGCAGCGCACGCTCGACTGGGAGAACTCGGCCGACCGAACCCTGCCGGCAGCGGCACCCAGCGGCTTCGGCAAGCAGTGGGCCACCTCCTACGGCGCCACGACCACCACCGCCCCGGTGCGTGATGGCTCCTACGCCGCGCGCTTCGAACTGCACAAGAGCGACCCGGTGGTGTCCAGCAGCAAACGGGCGGAGATCACCCAGCGCGACGATCAGCCCCTCAATGCCGAGCGCTGGTACGGCTTCAGCATCAACCTGCCGTCGTCCTGGACCTACGACAGGTCAGCCGAAATCGTCAGTCAGTGGCACCAGTGTGACACTCAGTGCCCCTCCGGTTCCCCTCCCCTGGCCCTGCTCACGGACGAGGGGCGGTGGAAGATCGACTTCAAGGGTCAGATCACGGACCTCGGTCCCTACACCACTGGCGCCTGGACCGACTGGGTCTTCCACGTCACGTGGCGTACCGACAGCACGGGCGTGCTCGAAGTCTGGCGGGACGGCGAACAGGTCATGCACCGTACCGGAGCCACGCACAGCGGCGGTCCACGATCGCCGTACTTCAAGTTCGGCATCTACAAATGGGACTGGAACACCGGGGCGCCCTCCGACACAACCCAGCGCGTGATGCACTACGACGCACTGCGGCTGGGAGACGAGCGGGCCACCTACGCGGACGTCAGCCCCGTACGCGCGTGCGGGAGGGCCATCTCACCGGCTGGCGTGACGGCGACAACCTATGAGCCGGCGAATCCACCGGGGAACGCCGTCGACGGCAACCTCACCACGCGCTGGTCGGGGCAGGGCCTGGGAGCCTCACTGATCCTCGACCTGGGCGTCCAGCGTCATCTATGCGCAGCCACGGTGGCCTGGCACCGCGGCGACCTGCGATGGAACGACTACACCGTCTACGTGTCCCAGGACAGCATCACCTACAGCAAGGTGTGGGAGGGGCGCAGTTCGGGAACCACGACCGCGCCCGAGAAGAAACTGTTCACCAGCGGGCCACGCGACGCCCGCTACGTCAAGATCACCTTCCGGGGCAACCCCGAGAACGACTGGGCGAGCATCACCGAAGCCACAGTCCTGGGCCTGTGAGACGGATGGCGGGAGGTCCGTGCAGGGCACCCCGCCATCCGCCATGACGGCTAGGACCTGTTCGATGCGTCGGGTAACCATCTGTCGGCCGGTCGGGGCCGTCCGGTGTGGGGCGGGGTGATCCTTCTGATGTCGAGACAGTCAGCCAGACTCTCTTCGGATTGACCGGCATCCGGGCGGCGGCGGTCTCCGTCGTGACGACCAGGGTGCCCTCTCGTGTCCCGGTGCGGCCGTTGTCGCGAGCAAAACGGTTGGCCTTGAGCGTAGGTCGGTATGTCTGGAGTAACTGTCAAATCCTGTGGATCATCGCGGAGAACCTCAGGCCAGCTGTAGCCATTGATCGAGGACTGCGAAGTCCTGGTCGGTAAGGCCGCGGGATGACGCGACGCGATGGAGCATCGCCTGGGCCGGGTGGTGGGTGGATACCCAGTCTCGGTCGGCGTCGGTGATCTCGTCGTCGACCCAGGCGAACGGGCGTCCGTCCGCCCACGCGACGAGGGTTCGGGTCTTCCAGTGGAGCCCGAACCACTGGTCTTCGCGTTCGTGGGCGGCTGAGGGCACTGGCCAGTTCACGACCGGCAGCTGCGGCAGGCCGAGTCGCGGTGCCAGCTCGATATTGGCCTCTTCTTCCCAGGTGGTGGCCCAGACCAGGTCGCATGGCAGCGCCGCGAGCCGCGGCCCGATCTGCGGGTTGAGCCGCGCCATGTGCGAGTTGGATGCGGTGCCCGCCAGATCGCGCTGCGGGCCGTCACCGAACGGCAGGAGCGGTCCGTCGACGTCCAGGAAGAGCAGTGGGCGGTTCCCGTGCCTGGTCATGCTGCGCTCACCTCGGGACGCTCGACTAGGTAGCCGTTGTGGAATGTGGCGCCGTTGCCAGGGTGATCACCGAACCAAGCAGCGTGCCGACGACGGCTATGCCGTTGGCGATGATGGTCTCCACCTCCTCAGTGGATGACGCAACGCCGCTTTGTGTAACCCGGCTCCGGGACGGCGCACTTGGCAACTGTGTCAGGCGTCGCAGGGAGTTGCGTTGACGGACGTTCGCCTGCCGGGTGGTCACGCCAAAGCGCTTCGGTCGGAGAGGGGCGAGGTCGCGGTGCGGCGTTGGTGCGGGGCTGTGAAGGGCGTGTGGTTCAGAGTGTCATCTGCACTGCCTGCAGGAACGTTACCCAGGACGATGCGCGCCCTGTGGTCGAGGTGCTGTCCAGGCTGATGTGCAGGGTGCGGCGTAGTGGGTGGGGGGAGGTCATGATGGCCTCGTTGCGAGCGGCCAGGCGGGCGAGTTCGGCTTGTGTGGGCAGCCGGTCGCTCTTGGCCAGGTTGCAGGCGGCATGAGCTGGGGCGAGATTCCACAGCGCGTCAAGGTCGGGGCCTTGCCAGGAGCCGATGCTGGCGTAGCGGTGCATGAGGGAGAACGGGAAGACGTGGTCGACAGCTGTGGCATCGGTGGGGGCAAGGATGTCGTCACAGATCAGGCAGCGGCCGTGCTGGAAGCCGATCGTGGCCTGGGTGAGGCCGGTGACCGGGCGGCGCCGCCGCTTGTCGGTGATCTTCAGGGTGTCCCAGTCGACGGTGACGCCTTCCTCGATCAGGCTGCGGCCCACTCCGGTGGCGAAGGAGCTTTCCACGATGCTCCAGCGGGCGTCCAGTTCGGCGGCCAGGCCGGCGGCCTGCTGTGAATGTGCCAGCGCGAGGGCGTCGGGTGCAAGGCGCACCGCGCGCTGCCGCCCGTTTCCGGTGAGCTGGTAGAAGGTGTGGGGTACTGCTGTGTTGCCGCGCAGGTTGTGGAATTTCTGCATCACCATGGCCGGCATCGAACGTACAGCTGCCGCCACCAGCCGCTCGGTGGGGTGGTCTGCGTCCAGGGTGGCGGCGCCTTCCTGATGGGCGATGGCGAGGAAGTCGTTGTCGCCGAGTTGTGTGGTCTGCGGCGCCTGCGGGCTCGTGGCCATGCGACGCACGATGCTCAGGCTGTAGGGGACGGCGAACTCGGCGAGCGGGACCGATCGGCGCCCGGCCCCTGCAAACTCCAGCAGGGCCTGGCCCAAGGCGAACTTGTAGGTGCGGGAGTTGGCGCCCATCAGCACCGCCAGCCGCCACGAGGCACGCGCCGAGGCGTCCTGGGCGTAGAACGCGCGCCCGTTCACTGCTGTCCCTTGCGCAGTGCGACGCTCTGCCACCACACCTCGGAGCGCCCGAGCCGGTCGGTGCCTTCCTCCACGACCCGGATCAGCTCCAGCCCCGCACGCTGTCCGTCGCCCGCGACTTCCTGTGCGGGCACGTCGAACATCACCCGGTCCGCCGGCGGCTCCCCGCGCCGCAGCGAGATCGCCAGGAGACCGCCCGGAGCCAGCAGCTCGGCCAGCCTCCGCATCGCCGGCCTGCGTTCGGCCAGCGGCAGGTGCATCCACACCGCCGACAGCAGCACCAGGTCGAAGGCTCCTTCCAGCCGCCCCAGGTCCGGCAGGGCGTCCTGCACCCACCGGACCCGCTCGTGAGGATTCAGCTCCTGTGCGACGTCTCGCAGTTCGCGCACGGGCTCGACTGCCACCACCTCGTAGCCGCGCCGTGCGAGCGCGTGGGCGTCGCGTCCGGTACCGGCGCCCACGTCCAGCGCCCGCGCCGGAGGCAGCGGCAACAAGTCCGCTACTCCCCCGTGCACCTCATCGAAAGAGACACTCCCGTATCGCTCCCCGAGCTGCTCGGCGTTGCGCGCGTAGTACGCCTGAACGCCCACAGCATGCTGCTCCGCCCCGGAGCCCGCGCCCGGGCAGGAAGAGTTCTCGCCTGCTTCGACCATGCCCTTCACGCTACGGGCATCCACTGACAATGCAGGAGGACGCAGGCTACGAACTGCGCTCACCGTCGCTGGATGGTTGGGTGACAGCAGGGGTGACGCGATGTGTGCGCAAGCGCGGTTGATGCCAGCAGACGTCGAACTGTGCGGGCTGGGGGTGTAGTTGGCCGTGTGGTCACTGTTCTGCTCGCCGGCCCCGGTCGGGCGCCCTCTCGGGCCGGCTGGGCAGGGCCGGAGCGGGCACCTTGGGCAGCCGACGGGCCCCGGGCGCGTCGGTGGTGAGGATGTAGGTGAACGGTCGGCGAACCGGGGGCCGGGCACCGGGATCTCCACACCGGGATGGCAGGCGTAGCCGCGGGTGACGGCGTTGGCGACGTAGTTGGTGATGGCGTCGGCCCGGTGGGGCAGACGTTCCGGTCCGGGGTGCTCAGGCTGCTCAGTATGCGCAAGACGGTGAGGACGGAGGCGTCGAAGCGGCAGTCGTTGTAGGGCGGGAGCCACCCCGTGCTGCGCCTGACTGCCCTGGTGCTGGCGGCACACCTGTCCAGCCGCGGCAGTCCCAACACTGGCATGGCCGTCCCAGCCCGCCTGTGCGGCCATTCCCCTCACCAGACAGGAGAGCTCCTGGACCGGCTGGTGGCTCAAGGCACGCTGGCCCCTGGCACCGGAACCAGGAGACCGATGAGGTGGTCTGGCAACTGCCCCCACAGCGCGCTCTCCCCCGGCCTGCCCTTCTGTGAAACAGGCCGCCGGATCACTGAAGACGGTTCACAGACATGCCCGAATGGAACAAGCAGCTCCGGATATCCGTACTATCCCTATGACAGGGCACTGCGCACTGGACGTTGCTGCCGCCCGCAGGCATCAGCCACCGGGCAGACACACATGTGTGGCAGGCCCTTCAACTCCGGCCCCAGGTCGAGGAAAGGCTGTGCACCTCATGTCTGAGAACACTACCGAACTGACATCGCAGTACACCGCCCAAGTAGGTGCCGACCTCGAACGCAACGCCAAAGAGCAGGAGCGGATCGGCGCGGAAATCGCCGCTCTGCAGGAGCAGTTGGCCGCGCATCAGCGTGACCGCGCCGTGCTGGTCGGCATCCAGCAGGCGATCGCCGCAGCACCGGCTGCGGCAGAGTCTTCGGTCCTGCCGGACAGCGCCGCTGTACCCGCCCCTCGAGCGGCAAGGAAGCAGGCTGAGCCCAGCGCGGGCAAGCATGCACGGCCGAAGAAGACCGCTCCCGCGCCGCGTCGGAGCGCTGCTGGCAAGCCGGCCGCCAAGAAGGCCTCCACCAAGTCCGACAAGGCTGAACCGGCGACAACCGCGCAGCCGACACTGGTCGACCTGATCCGTGGCCATCTCACCGAGCAGAGCGAGCCGCGCTCGGCGGCGGAGATCGCCGCAGCCCTCGGCAAGGCCCATCCCGACCGCAGCGTCAAGACGACCGTGGTACGCACCACGCTCGAGGGGCTAGTGGCCAAAAGCCAGGCGCAGCGCAGCAAGCAGGGCTCGTCCGTCTTCTACACGGCTACCGCAGTGCCGGAGCAGGCTGAGGAGCAGCCCGCAGCGGCCGGTGCATGACTCCGCTTCGGCACACCCGCCGCTGCGCCCCTACTGCTGTGCGACTGCCAGCGCATCGCAATGTCCTCTATGTCACCGCGCTTGTCGGTGGCTGCCGGTTCGCCCTTCGCTGTAAGGGGAGCGGCAAAGGAGGAGAAACTCATGGCAGATATCCACGAATCGGTCATGCGCGGATCTTACGAGGGTGCCCAGAACGATCGGCCACGTCTGAGGCGATGCGTGCCGTGATGCGATGGGCCAGCCTGTCCCCGGAGCAGGTCGCTTCGTGAGCATCCTCAGTGCTCACGGATCCTTGACCACCACCAGCCGCCCACCGTGAAGGCGTTCACCGGCCCAGGAATCGGCAGAGTGCGACGCTCGAACTCATCATCGATGCGAGCAATCAGCCGGCCGAGATCGCGCTGGGCACCGCGCGGGAGGTGAAGCATGACCTCTTCCAGATCGTCGCGGGCATACTCCACCTCCAGTCCGGGCTGCCAGACCTGGGATGCATTCAGATAACGGCCAGGTTGCCGGAACGCCCACTCGAAACGGGCGAGCGCGTCAGCAACCGCGCCAGGCCACATCCGCTCATCCTCGACGCGACGGACAGCTGCACGAGTCCTCGCGGAAACGCCCCCGATCCGCCGAACTACAACATGTCTGCGAGGCCGCCACAGCTCAGCACGGACGGCCTTCGGGCGCCTACGCGGCATCGCCCTTTCTGATCAACATGCCGTCATCCTGCCACGAACACAGCCGACATCGCACGCACGATCGATCCCCCGCCACCCGACGGTGCTCCTACTTCTCACCAACATTCACGCGCTCATCGGTCACTGCGTGATGCCGAAACCCACCAACAAGTGCTCTCGCTTGAAACCTACGCAGCCAATCGGGGCGATGTCCGCTGCGACACATGCCTGCAAGGCCGCCGTCCGTCCCACGTGGGACGGACGGCGGCCTTGCAGGATGCGGTCACACGGCGGGGCACCACTTCGGTGCCCCGCCGCCGGGACACATCAGTTCACGCACCGCTCCCCGCCCTTGGTGATGCCGTCGCTCTCGGCACAGGCACCTGCGGCGAAGCAGCGGTCGAGCGCCCTTTCTGCGATGGCGTGTGAGCACACCGCGTCCGAGCGGCGATCCGGTCAGCCCGCCCAGCGGGAGTCGAGCGCGATGGTCTGCAGGCGGTCGAGCGTGAGCGGGGGCTTCGGCCGCGTCACCGGGCCGCCCTCGGCGTAGGAGTTCACTTCCTGGACGATGACCCGGCGGCCGTCGGGGTGGAGGGTGTCGACCAGCCACACCACGGCGGAGCCGCCCTTCTCCGATGCACGCTTGGCCCGCTTCACCTGGGTGCCGTCGGCCAGGGTCAGGGCCTGGCACGCGATGTACTCGCCCTCGCAGCCCATGAGCCCGTCCATGACGTCGCCCATGTCGTGCTGGGCGTTCACCCCGATCATGCTCTTTCCGCGGCCGTCGTCCCAGACCAGGGCGGCGTAGCCTTCCTGGCTCTGCTCGTCGGAGATCTTCGCGCCCTTGGGCAGCAGGGACTTCAGCACCCGGACCATCTGGCGGCCGGACAGCGGCGCGCCCGAGTCGGACAGCGCGGTGGACGGGGCAGAAGCACTGACCGGGGCGCCGGCGGCTTGCGGAGCGGCGGAGGCCTGCGCCGCCGCACCGAGCCCGAGGGCCAGGACCAGGCCGGCGGCGACGGCCACCCGGCGGGCCGGACGACGGCGTGCGGGAGTGTTCCTCTTCATGTGGTGGCTTCCTTCTCAGATTCAGAGCGCGGGTGTTCCTGCGTCGTGGGGCGGCGGGTGGTGCGAGGCGCCGCACGCCGCCGGGCACAGGAGTGTCCCGGTGCACAAGCGCAGGGCGGTGGTCGTCGTGCTGCCGGCCGGGCGGTCGTGCCGCCTCGGCCGGTGCGACATCCACAGATTCCAGGACGCCGCAGACCTCCGGCAACAGCTGCCCCCATACCCGGGACAGTGGGACCGTCCCACCTGCGTTGACCTGCGCAAACAGGGAGGCCCGGGATGCCGTTCCGGGACGCGGGACGACCCGCGCCGCGCCGGCCGGCCATCGGATGCGGCCGACGTCGCCCGTCAGCCGCCGGTTTCCGCCTCGCCGTCGGCGGCGGTGGTCATGGGGACCCAGCCGGCGGGGCCGCGGTACCAGTAGTGGGGCAGCCCCTTGATGCTGGTGGTACGGAACGGGCGGCCGTGGTCGTCGATGCGCACCGTGCCGCTGCGGCCCTGCGAGGACCATTCGAGTTCGAGGTACCAGTCGCAGGTGCAGGACTCGGTGCCCGCCGAGACCAGCAGGACCTCCGGCTCCTGCAGGGACACCCGGTAGGGGAAGTCGACCGCGAAGCTCGGTGAGTCCGGGCGGCCGGCCCGCACGGCACGGGGCCGAGGTCGGTGCGCGTCGAGGTCGATGGAGAAGTAGCGGGGCTGGAGGGTGGCGCCGCAGCCATCGGCCGTGGAGTAGGCGATGCCCCGGCGGGTGGCGGGGACGGCGCGGCCGACCACGGGCTCCCCCTCAGCTCCTTGACCGGCGGCCTCAGCGGGATCGGCGGCGCCGGCGCTCCCTCCTGAGCAGTCACCCTGCGTGTGAAGAGGCCCCCGCCAGAATCTGGCGGGGGCCTCTCGACCGGTGTCCCGTCATGCTTCGCGCCGGTGCGGGACCGGGGCCATCCCAGGAAGGGGGTGCCGCTTGCGGCTCAGCCCGCCCCCACCGCCACAGGGCCGACCCGGTCCTCCAGCCACGCCGGCAGGTCCAGCAGCCGGACCCCCTCCTGTTCGTTCGGGTCGGTCCGCGCCACCAGGCACACCATCTCCTGCGTGCCGCTGTTCACCGGCATGTGCGGGACGTCCGCCGGGATGTGGATGTAGTCGCCCGCGCGCAGCACCACATGCTCGGCAAGCCCCTCCCCGTGCCACACCTCGACCTGTCCGGACTGGATGAAAATGGCCGATTCGTGACCCTCATGCAGGTGAGGCCGGCCCCGGCTGCCCGCGGCCATCACCAGCCGGTGCAGACACAACCCCTCCGCCCCCGCCGACTGCGCGCTGATGCCCGCCCCGAAGACACCGCCCTGAGCTCCCTCGTAATGCCCGGTCCGAACCACCGAGCACCGCTTCTGATCTGCCATAAACGCAGTACAACAGCGCGAACAAGACCGTTCGAGCGGTTCACGCCAGCCCCCATCCCACCGCATGCCGGCGAATCACGCGGCGCAGAGGAGTGCCCACTCGGCCGACGTCACCGAAAGGGAAAGGGAACATAGAAGGTGTTCACCTGCCGCCGTCGGCGGTCGCGACGGACAGGACGACCTTGCGCAGTACCGGGCCCGAACAGGCTCTGTGACAACCCTCAGGTGGAAACCGTGATGGTCGATGGTGCGGAGCACTGAAGCTGGAGGCCTTTCTCCCGAACAGCCGTTTTATGCAAGGGAGCTCACCGCTGAACGGCTCGCTGCACTCGCAGCTCCCGGACTGGACTGGGCAAGGCCATGAGCCTCCAAGGCGGGCGTGAACCTGGCCCTCAGGCCGTGGGCACCGGCTCTGCGGAGTGGGTGCTCCGCCACAGTCGCACCAGGGCGTCCCTCTCCTCCCCGGACGCCGCGGATCTGCCGACGCAGATCCGCACGGCGCCTGTGCAGCGCTGATCCGAGATAGGTCACCAGCCAGGCGGGGTGGGTTCTGCCCCGGCGCTGGGTTGTCGAACGCTCCCACACCTGGGTCATGCACGCCCGCCGGCACGCACGCGACGACGTCGGCGGGGTCGCGGCCTGGCTGGAGCTCCGGGGCCTCCGGGTGCGGCTGCTTGCCGTTGCGCATCCGGGTGACGGCACGCTTGAACTCCCAGCGGTCCTTCTCCACCTCCAGCAGGCGCGTGAGCAGGTCACGTTGAAAATCGATCCCGGCCTCCACCGACTCGCAGGCGCGGAGCTGTTGGATGAGCTGGACCAGGACCGGCTGCATCGCCTGATGGCGAGGGGTGCATCATCATGTCGTCGGGGCTGTAGGAGTCGGCGTGGAACAGGCTCATCCTGCAAGTGTGGCGATCACTGCGTTCCCCTGTTGTCGTTTTCCGAGCCGCCGAAACCATGTTCGAAAACCCTGAGCACCGAGTCCAGTTCGGCTGCCACGCTGCACAGGGAGCACAGCCGGGTCCCGGGGTGCTCCGCGGCGTCCAGCGCCTGGTCCAGGGTCAGCTTCGGCGCCCGGCTGGTGCTTCCTCGCAGTCGACGGCGTGGATGGCGCTGCGGCCGGAACCGCGACCGCCGTCCATCTCGAGCCAGTGGCGGCAAGGCATTCCAGACGTCCGGCTGTCAGACCTGGAAGCGACTTAGCTGAGTCCGCGACGAGGGGACCAATCCCGGAAGCCGAAAGCAAGACCACGTCCTGCACAGATCCGGTCCCAGCCCCGACTCGGTCCTCTAGCAGGTACTGATCTTGGCCAGGGCATCCACGATCCTGATCTGTACTTCGGGGCTGGTCGCCCGTTCGGCGAGGAAGAGGACCGTATCTCCCGACGCCAGCCGCGGCAGGTCCGCTAAGTCGACGGCGGCCGTGTAGACGACCAGCGGGGTGCGTTTGAGCTGGCCGTTCGCCCGCAGCCAGTCGAGAATCCCTGCCTGATGAAGGCGTACCTGCATCAGGTCCATCACGACCAGGTTGGGTCGCAGCTGCCCGGCGAGCGTGACGGCGTCCGCGTCGCTGGCCGCCCGCGCCACCTGCATCCCGCGCCGCTCCATCGTGGACGTCAGGGCGAGGGCGATCTCGGCGTGCTCCTCGATGAGCAGCACCCGCGGGGATGCTGTTCGCTGTCGCGCGGCGCGAGCGCCTTCAGCAGGACGGCGGGATCGGCGCCTACCGGGTTCTCGCGCGTCGTCTGTCCGAGCCCGGCGGTGACCAGCACCGGAATCTCGGCGGCCACCGCGGCCGTGCGCAGCGACTGCAACGCGGTACGGGTGATCGGCCCGGTCAGCGGGTCCACGAACAGCGCGGCCGGGAAGGCGGCGATCTGCGCGTCGACCTCCTCGCTCGAGCGCACGATCACCGGCCGGTAGCCGCGGTCGCTGAGCGCCTGCTGCGTACCGACGTCCGGCGCCGGCCAGACCAGCAGCCGACGCGGATCGTCCAGCGGCTCGGGCTCCTTTGCGGCGTTCCTCTCTGCATATAGGGCGTCCCACCCGCCCATCAGTTGCGTGAGCGGTATCTGCTGGGCAGGCAGGGGCTGTTCGGCTGTCGGGGAGGAGCTCGCTGCGCGTTCCGAAGCTGCGGGGGCGGTGTGCGTGGCAGCCCCCTCGGCAGGCAATGGCTGCACGCCCTGGGAGGTGACGTCCTGCGGCGGGGCCTGCGTAGGGGCCGACTGGCTGGCAGCCGCACGAAAACTTGCGACAACGGGCTGGTCCGGGGCAGTTTGCCCCATCGTCCGCTTCTGCGCCCCGAACCACACGGCTGGTGTCCAGGCAGGCTCGATGTCGTAGACGGGCCGTACTTCAAGCTGCTTCCCGGTCTGCACTGCCAGCTGCCCGCCGCCCTCCCAAAATGGCTGCGCAGAGGCCATGAGACGGGCATACAAGGTGCATTCCTTCGCACGAGGATCGGGCTGCTCCCCGTCAGCCTTGGTGGGAAGGGGTCCAGCCTTCCCGGTACGGGGCAGGGGGAAGCCGAGCCGTGTACTGGAAGCCTGCCGCCGGGCACGCTCAAGCGTCTGCCGGGCCGACTCGAGCATCTGCGCGACTTCTACTTCAGCCTCACCGCGCGCCTGCCTGATCTCCTCATCACACCGCTCACGAGCCTCCTCCGACTCCCGCGCAGCCTCCGCCCGCATCAACTTCGCCTGCGTCTGCGCCTGCTGCAGCTCAACCTGTGCCCTCAGCCGCAAGATGCTGGTCTGCTGTGCCTCGTGAAGGATCTGACGGGCCGATTCGTCGCGCTGCGTCTGAAGCTGTTGCTCTGCTTCCGCGGTCTCAAGGGCAAGTTGCCGCGCCTGGGTGGCGTGGAGGGCGGCGGCATCGTCCTTGGCCATGGCGGTGATGTCAGCGCTCCGGTCACGGGCATCGAGCAGCCGCTCAACGACGTCGGCACGCGCCCCGGCAACCAGAGCGTCTGCCTCCCGGTGGGCAGCCGAAACAAGATCCTCTGCCCGTTCGCGCTGCTGCTGCAGCTTGGCGGCGGCCTGGTCAGCTTCCCGCTTTTGCTTTTTGAGGTACGCAGCGGCCTGCTTTTTCTGGAATGCGAGTTTCTGCCATTTTTCCTCCCATTCCTTCCATAATTTTTTGTAGTCGCCGACTTCGGGACGGACTTGGACGCTGCATGATCAGCGCGGACAGGAACTCGTTGCCAGGAAACACGTGCCCATGGAGCACGGCGGACAGAGTGCTGGGGTTCAGGCGGAACTTGTCGTTTTGCTTCTTGGCGGCGTGCTTCGCCGCCGCATCGACCAAGGATTTCTGGGTGGGGTTGCCGCACTTGATGAGCAGGACCGTCAGATCCTCTGCGAACTCCTTGCGGGACCGCTCGAAGCGGGCTGCCGGGTCGGCCGGCTCGGCAGGGTCTGCTGCTTCGTCCGGCACTGGTCCCCCTGGATGTCGCTCACCGAGGAACGAATTCTAGCGATGGAGCACGAAGAAATGTGAAAGATCCGCACATCGCAGATCTTCACGAGCCTTCCATGATCATCTCTTTCTGACCTGCATATTCAACGGCTTACGAGTTAGCACCCGATTCCTGGAAGCACCCCCGGTGCAACCGGAACATGGACACCCAGCGCATCCCTGCCTGGCCGTTCCGGGCTCACCCAGGGGCGCTCGAGAAGGGGCAAGACGTGAGCGAGCAGCAGACCACCACGACCACCACGTCGGCGTCGGCGACCTGGCAGTTGAACCTGGGCCGGAAGGGCCTGCAGATCCACGCCGGCCGACACCTCAGCCTGAGCCTGTCGCTCCCCGTACTGGCATGGGGCGCCAGCGTCAGCGGTCTGATCAGCACCGCCGGCCACTGGATTCAATTCATCCCGTAGCCCACCCGCCGTGGCAGATGCTCCACCTCAGTCGCACCACCGAGGAATCCACAGCAGCCGAACAACAACTGCGCCCCCAACAGGCCGCGGGAGAGGAGCTGCCGGAGCAGTGTTGAGCCGGGAAGGCCCCGCGCGACACCGTCCGGCACCTGGACGACGGTCAGGCCGTCGTCCAGGTGCCGGAGAAGACAGCGGAGAAAGCGGGAGCCCCGGCTCAGCCGTCGGCCGGGTTCCCGTACGGGAAAGATTCGGAGCACGTGGCGTAGGTGTGGGCGGCGTGGCATGCCGAAGTGCGGCAGGTCGCCGCGCCGCTGGACCATCCGGCCATGTACAACCCGGTGCACTACACCGAGGGCAGGGCATCGCATGGGCCTCCCGAGAAGCTGTCGCTTCTGGAGAGGGAGACCACCTTGCGCCGCAAGGGAGGGCACCCCCTCGCCGGCGAGGGGGTGCCGGCGGGGCTACCCAGTGTCTGGTGCAGGGGCGTAGGCCCGCTGCCGCGACGGCAGCGGGCTGTATTCCCGGGGCCCGCTCTACTGCCTGCGCGCGGACGGAGGCAGTGCCATGTTCATCAGGCTCTCGGCGGTGCTGCGGCCGAGGCCGCTGTCGTTGAGGAATGACCTCCTGAGCATCTCTCCGACGCGTTCAGGGCCGATGTCGAAGCGTGTGCGTGCTTCCAGGCAGATTTCTCCAAGGATGCCCGCGGTGCGGTCAGGCTGATGGCGGAAGAACCAGACCAGCATGGTCACCGTGCTTTTGGGCAGCCACGTGAGAACTTTGGCTCCGTGCTCGCGTTGGGCGTCTTCCGCGAGGTGACCGAGAACTGCGTCCACCAGGACTTCGTGCAGAGCGCTGTGAGGAACCAGGCCGGAGTCGGAGCCGTACATCAGGCTGCTCGCGGCGGTCCATGCAAGGTCGTCGGCGGCTTGCCGGGCGTCCTCTCCCTTCAGGAAGGGCTTGCGACGCGTCCCGCTGGGCTTGGTGAGGTCTTCCAGGAAGTTGCCGCGGAGCCTGTTGTGGCTGTCGGTGAGGCCGGCCGGCTGTGTGGTGTTGTACGAGGTGGTCGCCGACAACAGGATCCTGGGGCCGTTCTTCTGGTGGAAGTTCTCAGCCCAGTCACGCGCGACGGGCAGCGACCAGCGCATCGCCTGGCCTGTTCCTTCCTGGGGTTCGGGAAGTTCCTTGGCGCCGCCGTAGCGGAGGTCGGGCATGTCGTCGGCAGGTACGGCGGTGATCTTCGTCAGCCCCGCCATGTCGACGAACGTGTCGGCTTCCAGCTCGGGTGCGTGCAGGTCGACGACGCAGGCCTCCAACGGCCGACTCCCACTGCCGGAGGAACGACGCTGTGCCCACAGGGCCAGGTGGTCCTGCCAGTTGGCGACCGGCGCCTCGGGAGCGGTGAAGCTGGCGATCGTGGCGATGCTGGCGTTATGCGCTTGGCAGGGGGATCGGAGCACATCGGCTGCGGTGATGGTGACCTGGCGTTCGACAGGGCGCTTGTCGCAGCGCTCGTAGGCGCCATCCCAGACCAGCGCGGGACGGTTCCACCGCTCACCGTCCCACCAGTATCCGCCGTGGCGGTACAAGATGCCCTTGGGCTCGTACATCCATGCGTGATGGAGACCGCCCAGATCGTCGTCGTGGATCAGCAGCACGGTCCGGCCGTGCACCGGGTCGTAGTGCACCGCCCAGGCGAAGTCGGAATTCTTGGGCTCGGTGGTGAACGCCACCCACCCCCCGCCCTGAAGCGGATCCGTCCTGCCCCACAACCCGTCGCCCTGCTTGCGTCCGGTCCGCTCGATCGCGTCAGGGTTGTCCAGGGGAAGACGACCGTCGTTGACGAACGGAAGCCCAGGGCTGGGATGGTCGGTACGGGTGCCGTTGGCCACCGGACGGATCCTGAACACGGAAGTCCCCCTCAACACCGATCGGGCAGATCGCAGGAACGCTAGCCAGCCTGGCATGGACCTACGCGTCGAAAATCAGCCCACATCGGAGAGAGCCGGGAGCCAGTCGCCGTGCCCGCGAACTTGTCCGCGCATGCGCGTTCGGCAGCGGCGACCTGCCCGCCCCGCATCGCGCTCAACTGCTCCGAGCCCTCCGGCTCAGTGACGAGGTGATCCGCGCGAGCATGGCACCTCCCTCACCCAGTCGAGGAAGCGGCCCAAGGCCAAGGCATAACGCCTGACACGGTGACTTCGTCTACACGACAGGTCAGGCATTGCTCCGCCTGTGACCGGCCTGCAGATGTGCGCGGCCGGGCCACCGTCAAGCAACTGATGCAGGAGGGACGGCATTTCATCGGGTTCCTCCTGCAGTGAAGGCGGCGCGGTGGTCCTGCGCCCAGGTGGCGTACGTACGTGCCGGGCGGCCCAGCAGCCGCCGTACGGTGTCGGTGGTGGGCCCGGCTTCGCGGGCGTAGTCGGCCAGCGAGCCGAGCAGCCGGTCGGGCACCTCGTCGGGCAGGCCGGCGGCGAGCATGCCGCGGCGGATCTCGTCCGGTGCGGCCTCGACGAAGGACAGTGACCGGTCGAGCGCCGCGCCGAGCGCGGCGACCTTCTCCGGCTGGCTCAGCGACTGCTCTCCGGTGAGCAGGTAGGTCTGACCGTGGTGCTGAGGGTGAGTCAGGGCAAGGGCGGCCACCGCGGCGATGTCCCGCTCGTCGACAGTCGAGGTCCTCGCGTGCGGGTACGCCCCCCGGACGGTCCCGGTCGCCTGGATCTGCCCGGCCCAGGCCAGGGTGTTCGCGGCGAAATCGGCGCAGCGCAGGATCGTCCAGTCCAGGCCGCTTTCCTGGGCGACCTTCTCAACAGCGTGGAACTGCTGCCGGAAGCGTGCGTGCCCAGCCGGGTACTGCACGGTGACGGCGGACAGTACGACTGCTCTTGCCGCGCCCGTCTCGCGGGCGCGGGCCAACAGGTCGACAGCGGTGGATCCGGCGGCACGCGGGCTGAGCAGAATGGCCTCCACGCCGCCGAGGGTGGGAACCTTCGTGGGGTGGACGAGCTGTGTACCGGCGGGGAATTCGGCGTGCGGGTCGCGGGTGACCGCGGCGACTTTCGCTCCCCCCTCGACCAGGAGGCGGACGGTTTCCCGGCCGACGACGCCGGTGGCTCCGGTAATCAGGATCATGACTGAACCCCCAGTGGGTGTGTCGATAATCGATCTTGCGCAGTGGATGATCACGGTTCGTATCGTGGGAAGACGTCACGGGCGAGCCGTGCGCCAGGGTCATCGGCATGCGGCACTGAAACCTCCGGTCCTGCCCTGTCAGGCTGGTCGGGAGATCACTGGGTTTTACGGGTCTGCTTCACTTCCCGGTCGACGGCCCAGGCGTCGGCGACCGGGCCGAGGTGGCTGAGCTTGTCGGGGTTGATGACCGCGCGGATCGTCTGGATCTGCCCGTCGAGTGTGTCGAGGGCGAGGATGTGGAGGATTTTGCCGTCGCGGTCGCGGAAGAGCGCGCCCGGCTGGCCGTTGACCTCGTGCGGTTCGAACGTGATGTCGATCCGGGCCATGAGCGGGTAGACGGTGGCGAGCAGCCTGGCCACGTTCTCGGCGCCGGTGACGGCCCTGGCCAGCTGCGGTGCCTTGCCACCGCCGTCCCCGATGAGCTGGGCGTCGGCGGACAGCAGATTCTGCAGTCCGTCCACGTCTCCCTGCGTCAGTGCCTCGAAGAACCGCCTCGCCAGCTCCTGCCGCTCCTGGCGGTCCGCTTCGAACCGGGGCCGTCCCTCGTGCATGTGGCGGCGTGCCCGTACGAGCAGCTGTCGGCACGCGGCCTCCGAGCGCCCCACCGCGGCGGCGATCTCGGCGAAGCCGAAGGCGAAGACCTCCCGCAGCACGAACACCGACCGCTCGAGCGGACTGAGCCGCTCCAGGAGCAGCAGCGCCGCCATCGACACCGAGTCGGCCAGCTCCGCCGCGCGGGCCGGGTCCTCGTACGGATCGTCCAGCAGCGGCTCGGGCAACCACGGTCCGACGTACTTCTCCCGCCGCACCCGGGCGGAGCGCAGCACGTCGATCGCGATCCGGGTCACCGTGGCTGACAAGAACGCCTTGGCCGACGCGGGCCGGGTTCTTGAGGCGTCGTAGCGGAGCCAGGTCTCCTGTACCGCGTCCTCCGCCTCACCCACGCTGCCCAGGATCCGGTACGCGATCGAGAACAGCAGCGGCCGCAGCTCCTCGAACTCCTCGACCTTGCCCACGCCGACTCCCCCCCCCTTTGCGGACTGTGTGCCCGGCCGGACCCGTGCCGACGAGGCATCTTTCGAAGATCATCCGATGTGTGAGCGGACCTGACAACGCCCGCGCCCGCGGACGACCTCATGGCCTTGAGCATGGCGTCCCGGTCCCGGCAGGCCTGACCCGGCCGGGGCGCGGTGGCGGGTTCAGTGGAACTGGCCGACCTGGTAATCGCCGGCCGGCTGCTGGGTGATGATGTTCAGCCGGTTCACCGTGTTCATGAACGAGACCAGCAGCACGAGGGCCGTGAGTTGCTCCTCGTCATAGTGCTGGGCGGCACGCGCCCAGACCTCGTCGCTGACCCCGGTGGCCGCGTCCGCGACCCGGGTCCCCTGCTCCGCCAATGCGAGCGCGGCGCGTTCAGCCTCGGTGAAGACCGTTGCTTCCCGCCAAGCCGCGATCAAGTTCAGCCGCACCGGGCTCTCACCGGCCGCGGCGGCTTCCTTGGTGTGCATGTCGATGCAGACCGCGCAGCCGTTGATCTGGCTCACGCGCAGCGCTACCAACTCCTGCGTCGTAGCCGGCAGCGGCGATTCCTTCAGCACCCGGCCGACCGACATGAAGTACTTGAGCGCCTTGCCGGCGGTCGGGCTGGCGAAGTAGTTCAATCGCGCGTCCATCGTGTGCTCCTCCACGTTCGTCGATGCCTTCACCCCCGAGACGAGGCGGCCCTCACGCCTGTGACACGACGCGGTGTGACCCACGTCTCTCCGCTGACCGGACTCGGGATGTCACAGGCCGAGTCGCTGGCAGCGACCCGTTCACCGCGCTGCTCACCGAAGAGCACGACGCGCACGTGCTGTGGCTTCCGGTGGCCGAACCGGTCAGCACGGTCGGCCCGACCGTGCTGACCGGAGGCCGCGTGCTCGCCGTGGGCGGCAGACCATCCGCTGGCCGAGCGCGGCACACCGCGTCGCTGGAAGACCTCGGCGACAACCATGTCGTCGACTTCGGCCCCGACGCCCCGACGCCCCGAATACTGGGTCACGGCGATGGTCCCCACGCGTACGCCGCTCGACCGCCGAATCCCGCGCAGGCCCGCCGCGCGGACGTTCCACGAGATTCTCTCTCCGGTCGCCTCCGGACAGTGTGTCCACCCGCTGGGCGAGATCGCCGCCCGCTACAACCATCCCCCCGGCATCAGATGAGGTCGGCGAGCTCTTGGTCGACCATGCCGGGCAGCTCACCGCCGTAGTGAAAGGTGCCCGCGTCGATCACCTCGTCGGTGATGCGGTGAATGGTGTCCCGCAACGCGACCACCCGACGGGCATGCCCCTCGGTCGGGATCCCCGACGACCGGTGTGCGGCTGGGCAGCATGCTGTTGCCCCCCGTTGCCCCCCGGCGCACAGCCCTCATCCCTTCAGCGGAGCGCACCGGAAACGACCTGAGGCACTCCCTCGCGCCCGAAGCGACCAGCCCCTGCGGAGCTTCGGCCAAGTCGGCGACGGTGACTGCTGATCACCGAGCCCCGGCGCAGCGGCGGAGCTCGCCGCCGACAGGCGCGCCGCACTGGCGGCCCCGTCTGGGTGGCGCAGCTATAGCTGTGCCACCGGGCGGGGCCAGGGCGATCTCCCTGGCCCCGCCCGGCGGGGGGCGCTTTTCAGGTCGCCGCTACAGGACGGCGACGGTGAAGGGGAAGTCGCTGAGGTTGTTGTTGTAGTCGGTCGTCACGACGGTGATGGTGCGGGTGTAGCTGTTGCTGTTGCTGTTGCTGTTGCTGTTGCTGTTGCTGTTGCTGTTGCTGTTGCTGTTGCTGTTGCTGTTGCTGTTGCTGTTGCTGTTGCTGTTGCTGTTGCTGTTGCTGTTCGGGATGGTGGTGATCATGGTGCGGCGGTTGTTGATCGTGGCGAGGACGGCGGCGTTGCGCAGGTCGATGGTGGGGTCGGAGACCCCCACGCGGTAGTAGCCCGCGGGCTGCCCGTTGAACCGCTCCGATGACGCGACGTTCTTGGTGGCCAGGAGAGTTCCGTCCGCGCCGACCTTGGCGGCAGCCCGGGCGTAGGGGGCGTTGAGGTCCGCCGGGGCCGCCGAGGCGGTGCCGGCCAGGACCGTCATGGAGGCGACTGCGGCGGTGACGAGGGTGAGGAGTCGAGTGCGCATGGTGTTTCCCCGGCACGCCGGTGATCTGGCGGCGGGAGGTGACGCCCCCGCCGCCACATGACCGCTACCGCGATTGGGGTGTTATTGAGGTCGCCTTCAGACCGGCCCCATCGCTGGCGACCTGCTGGCCGCCTACCAGGGGCGACGAGGCTTAGCGCAGGGTCCCCTGAACTCGCGCGCCGGCCGGGGCCGCGGCCGCGCGGGATGAAGCGGGCCAATCTCCTGGCAGGCAGCGCCGGCGCGGGTGTTCTGGCCCCTTGCCGTACAACGGCAGCACGTTCCAGGCCGAGTGCCAGCCGTACTTCGACAACGACTCGGACAGCGGCCCGTCGACGCACTCCCCCTGCGTCGGCGGCCGCTTCCCTGTCAGAGCTGTCGAGCTGTCGAGCTGTCAGAGCTGGAACTCCGCGGGGTTCAGCCCCAGTGCCACGCAGGCCTCCTGGAGGACCATTTGCTCCGCCTGTGAGAAGTGCCCGTCGGCGCCGGCGATGACGATGCCGGTCTGGATCACCGCGCGGGCCTCGGTCGGCTTCTTGGCGGCCTTGGCGATGTCCTGCATCACCTCGGCCTTCCCCTGCGGGAAGTTACGGGTGAGCTGTTCCACGTGCTTGTGGAAGCGCTGACGCAGTTGCTCCGGCGGGAAGTTCTGCAGCACCTCGTTGCTGAGGATCATCGACTCCATCTGCTGCATCTCGGACGCGTCCACATGGCCGTCGGCCGCCGCGACCAGCGCGCACATCGCCATGCTCGCGTCCCGGTACGCACCGCTCTTCAGCTCGGTCTTGATCGAGCCGAGCTGGTTCTTCAGCAAGCCGACCAGCTGGGCGCGGGATCCACCGTGCGAGCCCGTCCGCGAACCGCTCTGCGAACCATGTCCCCCGGTCGTGCCGCGCCCGCCCTGCGCCTGCTGCTGCAAGCTCTTGGCCTGGTCCTTGAGCCGGTCGAACAGTGCCATTTGCCGTCACCTCGGTACTCGTCTGATCGATCTCACCCCGGAAACGGCCCCGCCCCGGAAAAGGTTCCACAGCGGGCCCCGGCATAGATTGCCCTCCATGACCTCCGGTGCTTGAGCGGTTCCTGACAGATCCGGAGGCGACCGGGCCCTTCCAGTGGCTGGGCTGGTCAGATCCGGGGCGCTGGCGGCGGCGCTGGGCGCAGGACGGCCTGCTGAGCGATGAGGGCGGTCAGCTGATGGTGGTAACCGGCGCCGACCGGCTCGGCTTCGTGGCATGGCGGAAGGTCGTGACCTCGAGGAGCTCCTACTGCTGGAACATCGGAGCCCAGCTGCTGTCAGAAGCCCGGGGCCGGGGTGTCGGCACGCAGGCCCAGCGGCTGCTGACGCGGTACCTGTTCGCGCACACACCGGTGGTCAGACTCGAGGCGGACACCGAGATGGGGAACATCGCTGAGCAGCGCGCACTGGAGAAGTCCGGCTTCACCCGCGAGGGCGTGCTGCGCAGCACCGTGTTCCGGGACGGGCAGTGGCGGGACGTCGTGCGCTACAGCCTGCTCCGCGACGACATCGCCTCAGCCAGGAGCCCTGCCTCAGACCGGCCCAGCGCCGGAGGAGCCGGAGGAGAGCGAACGGCCTGACCCGGACTCATCCCAGCGCGTCGAAGGAGCAGCGAGGCCGGTGACAACAACCCTGCCGGTTCTGTCGTTGGTGACAAGCAGCGGGTCGTTTCGGTGACGACTACAGTGCCTCAACGCTGGGAGGGCCGCAGCTCGGTCGACCTCCCTGGTGCCAACTGTCGTGCTTCGGCACACCTCAGCGACCTCAAAGCCGGCTGACAGCCCCAGCCAGTCGGCGCCGCCGTACCCTGCTGAGCTCCGTGCAACGCCACACGGAGCCCGGCACAGACGTTGCAGGCGTTGGCCGGCCTGCCGCCACGTCATCGCCCTCTGCGCCGCCGACGGCGCTTCGCCGGCGCACGCGTCGTCTGCCCCTGCAGTGTGGTTCTCGTATGCCAGGGAGGCGGGGGCGGGCCAGAGGCCGGAGGTGCTTCAAAGCGCCCGGCGCGGGCCGCGTCTGGCAAATACACCCGCGGCGGCGGGAGTTGGTCAAGAGTGTGCTCCATGAGTGCTTGCATCGGGCTTGTGAGACTGCCCTCGGGCTTCACACGGGGCTGCCGCCGCGCTGGTGCTGTGGCACCAAGCCTGTACGCGGCCTGCCTGTCGTTGAACCACCTGTAGAGCTCCCTAAGGCGCCGCCTTGCCGTCGTGTCCATGCTGTAGCTGGCGGTGTCGAAGAAGAGCGGGGGCAGCCCGAACCTGCCTGCGGAGCGGAAGGAGTACGGCAGGGGCTTGGCCCGGGACACCGCCAAGGCCGGAAGGGCCGGCCGCATGGCGGCGTAGCGGATGCGGCGCTGGATGTAGGTGAAGAACCAGCCCTGCTCTCGGCGTGGTGCTGGAAGTTCGGGCAACTCGTCGTACTGGCGCAGCAGGTAGCCGCGGCGCTGTGCTTCGGTTCGGGGACGGTGACGGGTGGCTGCGGTGGAGGGTGTCTGTTCGGTGTTGCGTCGCTCCCGGTAGGCCGCCTGCTTGCACCGGTTGCTGCAAAAGCGGCGGGCCCGGCCGGTGGCACGCTGGGTGAACGGCGGCTCGGTGCACCCCGTCCTCGCGCAGCGGTGCACGGGTACTTCCTTGCGGCCTTCCCACAGCAGCTCGGAAAAGCGGGGCCCGCTGCCTGATCGCAGTTCCTCCAGCAGCGCCGGACCGTAGGGGGATGTCTTGATGCGGTGAAGCAGGGCCGACACCAGGCGCAGGACGTCGTCTTCACGGATGCCCAGGCGTCGCCCTACCTGGTCGGGCGGAGCTCCCCAGAGGCAGTCGGTCAGCAGGCGTATCTCGTTGGGCTTGAGCACTTTGCGCAGCGCCCGGTCGATCCAGGGCTCGCCGACATGGCGGGCAACCGGATCCCGGTCAGGCCCGTAGAGCCTGCTGCGCGTCACTGGATCACCCCCTGCGCACCGGCGCTGCCTTCCGCAGCCGCCGTGCCGGCGGGTGCGCCATCCAGAGCGCCCGTTGCACCCTGATCAGCCGGCGCAGCAGCCGACGGCGTCGTTGAGGCAGGTGACGGCAGGCCTGAGGGGAGTCTCATCTGCCGGATGCCGCGGCCCATCACGCCCACCAGGCCCGACTGCGTGCGTCCAATGGTCTCCAGCACCTTCGGAAGGTCCTCCGTCCGGCTGCGGTCCACCACCTTGTTCGCTGTGTGGGCGAACGCCACGATCCCCACGATGACGACGACCGCCAGCACCGCCACCGCACCAGCAATCACCATGACCACGATATTCATTCGAGCGTGTTCCTCCGCCGTCAACGCCGAAGGCCCCGACACCATCGGTGCCGGGGCCTTCGGACAGGACAACCAAAAAACCCCGCACGAGGCGGGGTTGATGTACGGGCAGGTTTCTGCCCGTCCGCAGCAGACTGTAGCCACACAATGGGCCACTTGCTGCCTTCCACCACTGCACCCGGCTTATCCGCAGGTCAGCGAGCTGGCGCTCCAGCCGGCAGCAGCTCAAGTTTCGTAACACCCCCCGTTGGGTGCCCGATGGCCGCTGGTCCAGGCTGTCCTCAGCCGCCGGGCGCTGCCAGGCCGAGGGAGGCGCGAGGCGGGCTGACCGGCTGGAGCTTTTCCAGGAGACGGCGGCCTGTCAGGGGAGCCAGTCCGTCCGGATGGGCCAGGCATTTGTCCAGGGCCTGGGCCCACAAGTGGTGGCGCCGTTCGTGTTCTTCGCACGCTTTGAGAAAGCCGTGGAGCTGGCGCCAGGTCGTCGGAACGCTGCGGGCTTTGATGATGCGGTGCGCGGTGCGGTGGGGCAGCGCGCCCCAGTCGCCGGCCCTCTTCTCCATCCCTGCGGCCGGTGGAAGAACGAAACGGCCGAAAAGTGCAGCGTCAGCTGATGGACGGGCGGAAAGGGATGTCCCGGTCATCGCGAAGGGAGAGCGCGTGGCACGACGAGACATCGAAAAGATCATCGGCGAGCTGGGGGAAATCCGCCGGATGCTCGCCGATCCCAACACCGGGATCACTGCGCTGTATCAGGTGCAGGAGAGCCGGCACAGCAAGGTGCTGGAACACGTCACCTACAGCACCACCGGCGTGCGGGAGGAAAACCGCGAACTGCGCCGCCGGCAGGAGCGGATGCTCGGCGACCTCGGCGAGGTCCGCTCCGCGATGGAAGGCCTGCGCCGCGAAATCGCCCAGGCCTGGGCCCACACCCTGGGCCTGCCCCACATCCCCGGTACCGCGGTGGCCGGGCAGGTGCACGACGCGCAGCAGCAGACGCCGGCGCTCGAGCCGGGCGGCGACCTGGACGACGAGCGGAAGGGCGGCGCATCCGTGTCCGAACGGCCCGAGCCTGACGCCAGCGGTGAGCGTGCGGACGGACAGCCGCCCGCCGAGGCAGCGCAGGCACACCCGCAGCCCGACGTGCCGGACGACGAGGAGAGAGTCCTGGTCGCTGCGCAGCCGCTACCTGCCGTTTCAGACCCGCACGTCAACGGGGCGGCCGGCGTTCCTGCGGCCGCATCCGGTGCCGGGCAGGCCCAGCCCGTCGCGCCCGGGATATCACCGGACGGCGGGAAGGACAGCGACACCGCCGACACCGCCGATGACCGCTACAGGGAACATCTGCGCGGTCTGCTGGCCGCGGCCGCCGTCTCCTCCGCACGGCTGGTCTGCCCCAAGGACACCTGGGCCTTCCTCGTCGAACAGAGCCTGCGGCACGCCCACTTCCGGCTGCCCGACCGCATCACCGACACCGACGACGGACAGATCGACACCCGCCTGTCCGGCCGCTCCCTGCTGGCCGTGCTGGTCACCACCCAGCACATCCTCGACCAGCCCGCCACAGACGACCTGGCCGCCTGGGCCCTGGCCCACGCCATCAACCAGCGCACCCGAGAAGCCGTCACCGCCGCCTCCAGTGCCCCAGGGGGCCGATCCGGGGACACCGACGTCACCACCATCGTCCTGGACGACCGCCCCTCCCCCAGCCACGCCTGAACACCGCCAATCCGGCGACCGGGAGGAGGGGACAGGGACAGGGACGTTTCCCGGCTGCTCCTTCGAGTCACGGCTTGCCAGGGGTCGGTACCGGCCGACACCGGCGCTCGTTCGCCTTGCCGCGGCCGCAAGCACAGCGGACCGGCGCCGGCCCGCAGGGACCTCGGTCACCGCGACCGGTGAACGAAAGGCAGTCGGGATGGAGGCAGTCCTGCACGTGGCACCTGTTGCGGGTGAGACGACGTGGTCGTTCCTGCACCGGGTGGCGGCCGTCTACCGGCTGCAGACCGGCGATCTGACGGCCTGGTGGCGCTGGGTGAACCCGGTACGCCACCGGCACGGCGGGCGCCCGGACGGCGAGGTACTGCTCGACGCGGTGGCGCAGGAGCAGCTGGCCGGGTGGTGCCGCGTGCCGGCTGGCCATCTGGCGCGGGCGCTGCCGTCCTGGACGGCCGGGCCCCAGGCGCTGGCCGGGCACGGACGGGGCGGGGACGGACCGGGGCAGGACGGACCGGGGCAGGACGGGCAGGGGTGGGCGCGGTGGCGGCTGGGTGCGGTGGCGGCTGGGTGCGGTGGCGGCTGGGTGCGCCGCAGTGGGGCCGGTGGTCTTCGGCTGCCGGCTGTGTGCGGCCCGGCGCGAGGCGGGGGGCGGGCAGGTGTGGGTGTGCCGGCCGTCGCGGCGGCGGCTGGGTGCGCCGCACGGGCGGTGGCTGCTCGATGTGGGGTGAGGGGCATCCGCTTCAGTTCGCCGATGTCGCCTCTCTCGTCGGGGAGTTGGGCCGGGCGCAGCGCCGGTGGGTGCGGGTGGCCCGGGCGGCGGGGGCGGCCGGCGTAGTGCCGGGTGAGGTGTTCGCGCTGGCGCGTGCGGTGGTGTGCGGGTGGTGGGAACGGGAGGATTTCTGGGCGCGGGAGATGGTGTGGGGGCCGCGGCTGGAGCAGGTGGTCGCGGCCGCGCGCGGGCGGGGTGCCCGGCCGGCGGGCTGGGGGGAGCGGCAGTGGAAGCTGCTGGCGCGGGATGCGGTGGTGTTCCCCGAGGCAGCGAGACCTGGGCAAATGCGAAGAGCGAGTCAACACGGATGTCCTGGCCGTCCTTCAGAAGGATCCCGAAGACCACGCGGAGCGTGCCGAAGTCGTCGAGCAGGCGGTGGTCCGGCGTGTGCGCGGCGACCTGGTCAAGGGATTTGGTCCGTACTTCAAGGTCGCTGCGCAGCGTCTCGGGTCCGTCGTAGGTGATGTGGATGCGGGCCGCAGGCCCTTCGTACAGAACGGCCTCGAGGCGGCGACGGCCGGGGAGTGCCTCGGGTCGGGTCCGGCTCTGGTGCGGGCAGCACGGCCGGCGCCAGGTCGGCGGCTATGCCAGGGCGCGGTCGGCGTCGCCGAGCTCCCGAGGGGTCTCGACCCCTTGATGCCCGGAGTGTGTCTCTTTTCAGCCATGCCCCTATGACGTCCCTGCGCGGAAAGGTACTTCCGTACAGGAGCATGCACCTGACATCTTGCATCCACCATTCGTTTCGTGCGGCCCCGCCGGTGCCCTCAGCGCGGCCGGGCCGTCTCCGGAGGACGCATTGATACCCCCCATATCCGGCCGACCTAGACGCACTCTGGTGCTGGCGGCCACGCTCGGCGCCGTCCTCGCGTTCGGCGCCCCGGGCGCCCTCGCGGGCACGCTCCCCGTCGCCCCCTCCACCGCGACGGCCGCCAAGGCCCACGCTCCGGCCGCCGTGCCGGCTTCCCTGAGTGCGACCTGGGTGGCCGGCACGCGTGCCTACCTCGTGATCACCGCCCCCGGTGACAGCTCGGCGGTCCGTTCCGCGATCGCGGCCAACGGCGGCACCGTCTTCTCGAACTTCGACGCCATCGGCGTGATCGTCGCCCACTCGGCGTCCAGCGGGTTCGCCGCCACCATGCGCGGCGTCGCCGGCGTGCAGCAGGTCGGCGCCACGCGCACCTCGGACGTCCCGGCCGACGCCTACAACCCGGCGCTCCCGGCCGATCCGGCCCAGGCCTCGACCCCGGCCGGAGAACCGGTCCGGGCCGACATGAGCCAGATCAAGGCCGACCAGGCCTGGGCCGTGAACCCGGGCTCCGCCTCCGTCAAGGTCGGCATCCTGGACACCGGTGTGGACGACCGGCACCAGGACCTGGCGCCCAACTTCGACGCGGCCGACTCGGTCTCCTGCGCCTACGGCAAGCCCGACACCCGTGCCGGCGCCTGGCGGGACGTCGACACGCACGGCACCCACGTAGCGGGCACCATCGCCGCGGCCAAGAACGGCAAGGGCGTCGTCGGCGTGGCCCCCGGGGTGAGGATCTCCGCGGTCCGGGTCGCCGAGCCGGGCAACTCCTTCTTCTTCGCCGAGAACACCATCTGCGGCTTCGTCTGGGCCGGTGACCACGGCTTCAAGGTCACCAACAACAGCTATTACACGGACCCGTGGCAGTTCAACTGCCCGGACAACATCGACCAGGCCGCCATCATCGAGGGCGTCAAGCGCGCCCAGGAGTACGCCGAGGGCAAGGGCTCCCTCCAGATCGCCGCGGCGGGCAACGAGAACTACGACCTCGCCCACAAGACGACCGACTCCGCGAGCCCGAACGACTCGACGCCGGTCACCCGCACCATCACCAACGCCTGCCTCGACATCCCGACCGAGCTGCCGGGCGTGGTCACGGTCGCGGCCAACGGCACGGGCGTCACCAAGGCCTCGTTCTCCAACTACGGGCAGGGCGTCATCGACGTCGCGGCGCCGGGCAGCAACGTGTACTCCACCGTTCCCGGCGGCGGCTACGGCAGCAAGAGCGGCACCTCGATGGCCACTCCGCACGTGGTCGGCGTGGCGGCACTCATCGCCAGCGCCGACCCGGGCATCACCCCGGCGCAGATCCGCGCCAAGCTGGCCGCCCAGGCCAACGACATCGCCTGCCCCTCGGACAGCCGCTGCACGGGCACGACGGCCAGCAACTCGTTCTTCGGCGAAGGACAGGTCGACGCCCTCAAGGCCGTCGGGACCACCCCGCCGCCCGGCAAGTACTTCGAGAACCTCGCGGACTTCGCCGTCAACGACAACGCAACCGTGGAGAGCCCGATCGCCGTGACCGGCGTGACAGGCAACGCCCCGGCCACCCTCAAGGTGGGTGTGGACATCAAGCACACCTACATCGGCGACCTGAAGGTCGACCTGGTGGCGCCGGACGGCACCGTCTACACGCTGCACAACCACGCCGGCGGCAGCGCCGACAACATCGCCCAGAGCTACACCGTGAACGCCTCCTCGGAGGTCGCGAACGGCACCTGGAAACTGCGCGTCAACGACAACGCCGCCTCCGACACAGGCAAGATCGACGCCTGGAACCTGACCTTCTGACGCAGGGCCCGGCAACGCCCGCGTCGGCACGCTGTGCGCCGACGGCAGCTCCCTGTCCGCGGCCGCGGACGAGGCGGGCTGCGGTCGGCCACGGCTGGAACCGCTGCGCGGCAGAGGGCACAGGGGCCTCGGCGGCGGTGAACGCCGCGGCCGGGGCCGCCGTGCCGGAGGCGTCCGGGAAGGCCGATGCCGCAAGCAGGACCCGCGGCGTAGCAGGCTCGGCAGTCTCCTGTGCGTCACGGCCCTACCAGCCGGAGGGCGGCGCCACAACCCGGCAGCTGCCAGAAGGCAGCCGACCGTGCGCGTCCTAGGCTCCCGGACTGACAGAGCCCTTCGGGAACAGGGAGATTTCAGGTGCGAACTCGTATGACGGGCCGCCTTCTTGGAGGTCTGCTCGCGGCCGGCCTGGTGATGGGTACGGCAGGCACGGGGCATGCCGCACCAGCGGATTCCCGCACAGCGGCGGCCGCCTCGGTTCAGACATCCGCAACGGCGGCCAAGGCCGCCACGTACCCCCAGGTGTACCTCAACACGGTGGTCAATCAGTGGACGCACTGGGCCCCGGACTACTACGACTCCACTCACGCGGGGTGGCTGTACGCGGGATCGAACTACTTCTACTGCATCAAGGAGGGCGTCTACTACTCCGACAACGGGCGCCGGAGCCGCTACTGGCTTCTCACGGACGACGACAGCGGCAACCGCAACGTCTACGTCAGCGAGGTCTACCTCGACCAGTGGGGCTGGGACAACGTCTACAGCCTGCTCGACTACTGCTGACGCGTCGCTGCTCCCGGTCACGCGCGGTCCCCGAAGCCCGGCGCTCCCACCCCACGCCGGCCGATGCCGCAGCTGCGGACCCGCCTGACGACGGGATCGTGCTCGCGGTTCCTGCCACCTCAGGCTGTGAGACTAGGGGGTGTTTCGAAAGCCCCGCACAGCACTCACGGCGCCCGGCACGCACTCTCGCCGCACCGGCCGTAATCCCACCGTCTCGGAATCGGGGTGAATCCCCTGCTCCCAGGGGTGCGTTGGACGATTTCCAGGTCGATGCCGAGGGTCGCTGCGTGCTCGGTGAAGTGCTTGCGGTACCCGCCGTCGACCCCAGACCTCGCGCAGGGCTGGAGTGGTCGGCGGCGGCCTGTTGAAGGAGAACACGGCCAGCCGTGGAGTCCTGGACGCCGGCCGCAGTGACCAGCACCGCCAGCAGCAGGCCGAGGGTGTCGGTGATGACGCTGCGTTTGCGACCCACGATCTTCTTGGCCACGTCGATGCCCTGGCTCCTCGCGGGCACGGACGTGGAGGTCTTGACGCTCTGCGCGTCGATCACACAGGCCGAGGGCTCGCTGTTCTTGCCCTCCTGCTGGCGTACCAACTCCCATAGCAGGCCGTTGAGCTGGGCAAAGACGCCGTCCCTCTGCCATTCGGCGAAGTAGCCGTAGACGCTCTGATGCGGCGGGAAGTCGTGCGGGACGTAGGCCCACTGGCAGCCGGTGCGGTCCACGTACAGGATCGCGTTCATGATCTCGCGCAGGTCATGCTTGGGTGGCCGGCCGAAGTCCAGAGCCCGGCCGCGGCGTTCGAGCGCCAGGCGGACAGTACTGGTTCGATCAGCTCCCAGCGGGCATCGGACAGATCACTTGGATACGCGCGACGTTCCGTCATGACCCGGGCATACCGCCGCCCGGGGGCGTACGCCCAGGCGTTGCATCCTGCCGCGTGGAAGCACGGTACAGACCTGGGCTGACCTGTGCCAGTGAACGTTGATCATTTGCCACTCAAAGATGATCAACGCTGGTTTGTGCCACCGAAGGGTTAATCAATTGGCGTACGAGCAGGTGCGGGCGCTCGCGAGGCGCCGGAGGGGCCCTGGTAGCGGCGCTACCTGGGCATTTCGGCAACGCCGCGAGCGTGCGTGCCGAACACCGCACGCCGGGCGATCCATTCTGCTAGGGGTTCTCAGCGGTTGCGGCGAAGTCACATGCTGCTCCTCGGCGGGTGAGCGCGAGCTGATCACCTGGGAACTGTGCGTGATCAGCGTCCGCTGGGGCGTGGTCCGCTGTCGGATTGGGGCGTCATGGCCGCCCGGCAGCCGCGTACCCAGTCATCCCGGTACTTCGCCGGAAGGCTGCTGGTGTACTCGGATACCGAGGCGTAGTAGTCGCAGATCTCCCGGTCGTCCGCCTCACCCAACTCGCCGACCGAACGTGCGCTGAGCGTGACCGCATCCCTCTGCATCTCGGTCACGCGGCTCGGCGACGGTGTGGGCGGCGTGGGCGTGGGGTTGAGCCTCGTTGTCGGGTCAGGTTCTGCCTCGGTGCGGGTCTTCACCCACTCGTAGCCCTGCTCATACGCTTCCTTGACTTTGGGATCGTCCCTTGCGGGGAAGGCCGAGGACTCGAGAACGGTCGTGGCGACGGCCGAGACAGTGATGGCGGCGGCCAGAGATATGAGCGCGGTGCGGGGCTTGGGCTTGCGCATCGCGTCAGCCTGTCACATCCCAGCAAGGGACCAGCAGCGCACCGCAGCCGCTAAGCACCTCCAGCGGTCATCCTCCACTGACACAAATCCTCAGACAGTCGACGTCGGCCGGAGCCTGTACCGCTTCGGGGCTGCGCACCAGGGCGCGGACACGGTGGCCGCGGGCAGTGGCCTGCTGGAGTAGGTGTTTCCGGTGCGGCCGCTGCCGCCGAGAACAAGCAGGTGGGACAGGGGGATCACCTGGAGAGATGCGTCAGGCGGCTCGCGGCGTGCCCAAGGTCGTGGCGAGCGTGCGGGCCTTGTCGTGGGCGGCCGTCATGGACGCCTCGTGCAGGGGAAGGAGCGGGGCGAGGGCCGGAGCCATGGGGGCCATGGTCAGCTCGGGTGTCACGGTGGTGACGTCCAGGCCGAGGAGGTTGTCGTGGCCCAGGACGGCCTCCAGGGTGGGCACCACGTAGTCGAGGCCCTCGTTGGGGGTGCCGGGGCCGTAGCCGCCGCCCCGGGCGGAGACCAGCACGGCCGGACGGCCCGCGACCGGGGAGGTGCCGTTGAAGATCAGGGTGCGGTCCGTGACGATGATCTGGTCCAGCCATGCCTTGAACACCGACGGCATGGAGAGGTTGTACATCGGCACCGTGAACAGGTACGCGCCGGCGCCGAGGAACTCCTCGATCAGCTCGTCCTGGAGCGCGGCGGCCTTGGCCTGCTCGGGGGTGTGCTGGGCCGGGTCGGTGATGCGGGCGGTGATGCCCGCGGCGCTCAGGTGCGGCACGGGCGAGGCGGCGAGGTCGCGGTGGACGACCGGGCCCTGCCACTGGTCGCGGAAGGACTGGGCGACCTGATGGGAGACGGACGCCTCGCCGAGCGAGGAGGAGTCGATGTGCAGCAGGTACGACATGGCTGTTGTGCCTTTCACAGAGATGGGGGTGGGGAGGGGGTGACGGGTCGGGGACGGGCCGGGACGGCGCAGCCATCGGGGCCGCAGCCCGGGGCGTCTCCTGCGGGGGCGAGGGTGACCGGGTGGGTTTCGTCCCAGGTGGTACGCAGCAGGTCGAGCAGGGTGTCGCTGTCCTGCGCACCGGGGACGCCGTAGCGGCCGTCGACGACGATGAACGGGGCGCCGGTGGCGCCGAGGCGCTGAGCGCGGCGGGCGTCGTCCTGGACCTGGGTGCGGTAGCGGCGCTCGGTGAGCACCTGGCGCGTCAGGTCACGGTCCAGGCCCAGCTCGTCGGAGAGCCGGAGCAGATCGTCCAGAGCGAAGACGGGCTCGGCCTTGCCGAAGTACGTACGGAAGATCGTGTCCCAGGCTTCGCGGTTCTTGTCCTGCACGGAGGCGTGGGCGAGGAACTCGTGGGCCAGTTCGGTGTCGCCGACGACGTTGTCCAGCACTCGGTAGGGGCTCAGTCCCTCGGAGGCGGCCAGCGTCTCGATCTGCCGGGTCGCCGCCTCTGCCTGCCCGCCGCTGATGTCGTGCTTGCTCAGCAGGGCCTCGCGGACGCTGACCGTGCGGTCGGCGGGGAAGCCTGCGCCCAGCGGGAAGGAGTGGTGGACCACCTCCACTTGGTCGCTGTGCTCGAACCGCTCTACGGCCCGGTCCACACGGTGGCTGCCGAGCCCGCACCAGGGGCAGGTAACCTCGGCCCAGATCTCTATTTTCACGGCCTGAGCTCCAATTCCTCTCATTTGTTCGTAACGCCATGATGCGCCAGTATGGAAGTCGTTACAAAAGGCACATCGGTGTGCGCGACGGAGAGGAATGGGCGCCATGCAGGACAGCACTGGTATGGAGATGGCGGCTGCGATCGGGCCGTGCGCGAGCATCCCCGTCGACCACATGGCCTTCATCCGGCAGGTACTGGACCGGGTCGGCGACAAGTGGAGCATGCTGATAATCGCCGTCCTGGAGAACGGCCCACTGCGCTACACCGACCTGCAGCGCCAGATCCCGGGCATCTCGCAGCGCATGCTCACCCGCACACTGCGCCAGCTCCTGGAGGACGGCCTGATCACGCGCACCGCCTACGCCGAGGTGCCGCCGCGTGTGGAGTACGCCCTCACCCCGCTCGGCCGCGGCCTGCACGAGATCGTCATGCAGCTGATCGGCTGGGCCGCCGACCACCACGACGAGATCCGCGCCAACCGCGCCCGGACGGGCACCGCCGCCTCCTCCTGAGCCGCGGTGTCCACCGACACACGGGGGCGAGCTGGTCCTCCTGTCCCGTCCGGTACCCCTGCATGATCTGGCCGCGCTTGCCGTGGCAGATGTCGCGGGCGAGCTTGTGCCGCGCACCGATGGAGCTCACTAGCGCGGGCCGCCACCGCCTTTTCTGCCAGAACCGCCACGTAATCGCCCTCGGCGGCGCTGGCCGCGGCTTCCAACTGGTCTGCTGCACGCTGCGCCGCGCGGTGGGCGGTACGAGCGGCCGATATCGCGGCCGCGGCTGCAGTGCGCGTTCGCTGGTGGAGGTCGACGACTTGCTGGCGGGTAGCCTGCAAACTCAGCGCACGATGCTCTGGGGCTTCACGTCCAGTGCTTCCAGGGCGGCCCCGCACAGCCCGGCGGCCGTCGTGGGAGCCTCGGTGACCCGGGCGACGTGCGCGGTGCGCAGGCTTTCAGGCAGCGTGCATGGCCAACTGGTGGTCAGAGGCCGCACCGGGCCCGACCCCCGGACGGGCACAGCGGTTCTCAGCGTTCGCCTGGAGTCCAGGTCATGGGCGAGGGTCTCGGGCCGGACCCGCATCTCCGCGACGCGCTGACCCGCCACGTATTGGTCGAGCGCCTCCGAGGCCTTCCGCCGGCCCAGCAGCGCTGCAGCGCCCAGGTCTCGGACGCGGACGGTAAAGACCAGAAGTGTGTGACCGCCTGCCTGGTCCCCGGACCAGGCGCGGCGTGCCGCAGACGCGGCCTCGGCCAGGTCGGCGAGCGCCTGAAGGGCGAGATCGACCACGACGTCAAAGAGCTGCTCAGCGCAGCCCTGCTGTCCGCGGACAGTGCGGCTCCGCCGTCGCGGATCGTGGCGGACCTCAGCGGCGTGACCTTCATGGACTCCAGCGGCATCAACGTCTTCGTCACCGCCCACAAAGCCGTCAGCAGGAGCGAGGGGTGGCTGCGTATCGCCGCCGCGCAGACACCCGTGCTGCATGTCCTGCGACTGGTCGGCATCGACACATTCATCACCTGCCACCCCACCCTCGAGCAGGCCCTCGAACCCTGACCGCCCTACTGCGGCCGGCCCGGGACATCGCCCTGACCCGAGCGGCGCCGCACGGCCTGGCCCAGCTCCCGCTCCACCCTCTCCGGCAATGACTGCCCCAGCGCCCAGCCGATCACCATCTCGGCGACCGTGTGCAGCTTGACGTTGGTGTGCTGGGAGACCTCACGCAGCCCCTCGAACCCGGCGGCCGGCGCAATCCGGTGGACCGCGACGAGGACACCGATCGCCTGGTCGACCACCGCATGAGAGTCGACGGCCTGCCGTAGCTGGGCATTCTCCTGTTCCAGACGGGCCACCGCGGCATCACGCGTTCCGTCGGGTAGGGGCCGCTGCACGCGGGAGATCGTCATTCCGGGGCTCCATAGGGGCGACGTTTCCAGTACGCCTGCCCCGGACCGGAACGGCAAGACACCCTCAGCGCCACGCGAAGATCACATGGGGCGGGAAGAGGACTCTTCGCTGACGACGGCGAAGAGCCCGAGAGGCTGACTGCCCGACCCCTGCTCGCGCGAGCCTCGCTCGGCCACTCACACCTGCTCCCACCCGGCGGCCACCACAAAGCGAGTGCTGACGCCGTCACGGGGATACGTACACGGCATCAGCACCGCACACAGAGTGTGGCAGGTGCCTCTCGTGCCCGAAAGGTGGCAGATGCGCCATGCGCTGCCTCACGGCGTCGGTCCAAAGTCAGCGCCGGCCGAGGTTTCGGGTTCCTTGAGAGCGCGCACTTGAGCCTTCGGGGCGGGGGAGATCTACTCCTCGTCGTGCCCGGTCGGCGTCAGCGGGTGCTGGCGCCGTGTCTGCCAGGAGGGCCCTCGTGACGGCGGCCGCGAAGACGCGCGAGCTGGTCGTCATGGACTGCGTTCCGGACCTGCCGGGGCATCGCGGGCAGGGACCCGATCCGCTCCGCAAGTACCCGGCCCGCCCGCTCCGGATCGCAGGGCACCGCTCTGTCCAACGACTCCACGGAACCTTCTACTGGCGGGTAGTTATTGTTGCCCCTCACCGCCAGCCTCCCGGTCAGCGATCGCTGAGGAGACTGTGGGCAGGGCCTGCGCGGCTGGGAGAGGAGCGGGAATCATGTCCGTCGTCGACGCATGGATGCAGCACCCCACGTTGCGCCATTCCAACCACGAGATGTTCGAATCGCTGCGCCGCTGGACCGGCCGCGGCCCGCTGGAGAAGCAGCTGCCCGTTGCCGTCACGGTGTCCGCGCTGGAGGCCGCCGGTGTCGAGATCGGTCTGTCGGCTGCCTGGTACGGGCCGCACGGGGCGCTGATCAGCAACGATGAGGTGGCCGGGTTCGTCGCCGAGTCGGGCGGTCGGCTGCGCGGGGTGGCCGGCGCCGATCTGACGCGGCCGGTGCGGGCGGTGCGGGAGCTGCGGCGAGCGGTCGAGGAGCTGGGATTCGTCGCGCTTCGGGTGGTGCCGTGGCTGTGGGAGCTGCCGCCGACCGACCGGCTGTACTACCCGCTGTACGCGGCCTGCGTGGAACTGGGCGTGCCCTTCTGCACCCAGGTCGGACACACCGGCCCGCTCAAGCCCTCGGAGACCGGACGCCCCATCCCCTACATCGACCAGGTGGCGCTGGACTTCCCCGAACTGACCATCGTCTGCGGGCACATCGGCTATCCGTGGACGACGGAGATGATCGCGGTCGCGGACAAACACGAGAACGTCCACATCGACACCAGCGCCTACACCGCCCGCCGCTACCCGGCGGAACTGGTGCAGTATCTGCGCGGCCGGGGCCGGGGCAAGGTGCTCTTCGGCACGAACTATCCGATGATCACCCCCGCCCAGGCGCTGGAACACCTCGACCAGCTGGAACTCGACGATGAGGCTCGCGAGCTGTTCCTGTCCGGCAACGCTCGCCGCGTGTTCGCCCTGTAGGCGTTCCGGACGTCCGGACGCAAGAGAGACTTCGGGCTCGCCAGGAAGCCAGTGTCGGGCAGCGCCCGACGACGGTCGGCAAAGTGACGCCGCCATCGCCGAGTCGTTGACGGCGCGGTGCGTGTGAGGGGGACCCGGGGATGCCTGATCCCCGGGGCTCCGACCTCGCCGAGATCCCCTCGAAGCAATTACTTGGCTAGCCACACAATCGGTGCTACTTTTATGTGGCTAGCCACGGAAAGTGGTTGGCGCGGCATCCCACTTGAGGAGACCACCGTGATGAAGGCCATCGTTTTCGACGCGTTCGGCGGCACCGAGGTTCTGCACGAGGCGGAGATCGACATTCCTCGGCCCGGCTCCGGCCAGGTCCGTGTGCGGGTACAGGCTGTCGGCGTCAACCCGGTGGACGGCAAGATCCGCTCCGGTGTCATGGAGGCCATCTTCCCCACCCGCTGCCCGCCGTCCCCGGCGGGGAGATCGCCGGTGTGGTCGACGCCGTCGGCGAGGGCGTCGACCACCTGAAGGTGGGGGACGAGGTCCTGGGCTGGTCCGACACCGGCTCCTACGCCCAGTACGCCCTGGCACCCGCGGCCGTCCTCGCGCCCAAGCCGGCCGGCCTGGACTGGACGCACGCCGCCGCCCTGCCCGTGGCGAGCGACGGTGCCGAACGCGTGCTGGACCTGCTCAACGTCACCTCGGGTGAGACGCTGCTGATCCACGGAGCGTCCGGCGCGCTCGGCACCATCGCCGTCCAGCTCGCCGTCGCACGCGGCGCCCGCGTCATCGGCACGGCCGGAGCCGCCAACCAGGAGTACGTCACCTCGCTCGGCGCGACCGCGCTGGTCTACGGGGACAATCTGGTCCAGCGGGTCCGCGAGCTCGCCCCCGAAGGGGTGGACGCCGTCTTCGACGCCGCGGGCAAGGGCGCGCTGGAGGACTCCATCACCTTGCGCGGCGGCACCGACCGGATCGTCACCACCGCCGACTTCCGCGCCCGCGAACTCGGCGTCGTCTTCGCGGAGGGCCCGCAGCGCCGCTCCGCCGCGCGGCTGGCCGAACTGGCCCAGCAGGCCGCCGACGGCACACTGGTGACCACGCTCAGCGCCACCTACCCGCTGGCAGAAGCCGCCAAGGCGCAGCAGGCCGGCGATGCCGGCCACAACCGCGGCAAGATCGTCCTCACCGTCAACTGACCGATCACCCCCACATCTTGTGGGCAGGGAGCAAAAATGTCCGGCATCACCGCATCGGAGCTGCCGGACGCGACGCGCGACGGGCAATTGAGCTATGCCATCTTCCAGCTCGCCCGCGCCCACCGCGGCCACGCCGCCGCCATGCTGCGCGCCCGGGAACCCGCTCCCCACGACCGGCGGGTCATGGTGGTCAGCCTCACCGACGCCGGCCGCGCCCTGCAGGAGCCCATCGCCGACATGTGGCGCACCCTGGAGCAGATCTCCGTGCGCGATCTGATCCCTGACCAGCTCGATACGTTCACCACGTGCGTGCACACCATCGAGAAGTCGCTCAGGGACCACAGCCGGCAGGCACCCGCCGGGTAATCAGGCACGGCCAGGCGGTCCACTCGCCAGGCCGACCGCCCCCTGCCCCGCGCGCAGGTCGATGCCGCCGTAGTCATACAACACCGCGCCACTCCACCCACCGCGGATCGTCCAGGACGGTGTCAGGCATGCGCCCGGCCTACCCGAACCAGCGAAAGCGGCCGTCTCCCTCTAAAGCCCAGCAGGAGAGATCATTCTTCAGGCCGGGCCCATCCCGAAGGCCGTCCGCACCCGGTCCGTGCCCACGCCGTCGAGGGCAGCACCGTCCACCAGACGCAGATGCGGCTCGCGGAAGTCGGTGCGGTATGCGGGCGGCCACGACGCTGAGGACTCACACATCGTTTGGTCGTAGGTGGCAGGGCTACTCGCACCTCGAGCCTTGTCGCGACGAGGGGCAGCGCCGACAGGACCACAGCAGAGACAGATGGCAAGGGGTTGGTCGTGATGACCGTGGCGACACAGCAGGGTGGCGGGGGAGGTTCCAGTGGTCTCTACGACGTGCTGGAACTCATTCTCGACCGAGGGCTGGTGATCGACGCGTTCGTGCGGGTCTCCCTTGTCGGTATCGAGATACTCAAGATCGACATACGGATCGTGGTCGCCAGCGTCGACACCTACCTACGCTTCGCCGAGGCGTGCAACCGTCTCGACCTTGAGGCAGGGCCGCGCAGGCCGGCAGGGCTTACCGAGCTCACCGGGCAAGTCACTGAGTCCGGCACCCGCGGCAAGACCAAGGGAGCCCTGTCCGGCGCCGCGGAGACGGTCTCCGATGCCTTCCATCCGGCCCGTGAAGAGGACCGGGAACGTCAGGGCGCACGGCCCGCCGCCCGCAGGAGGCAGACCGAACGGTGACCACGTTGTTCTGACCTTGCCGGCGTGAACGCAGATGGGACACCTGTTGCGGCGTACAGGTCTGGGTCAAGGGACAGCAGCGTGGCGTCGTCGCCGGACTGGCGGGCCATGGTGAGTGCGGCTGCGGGGTGCAGGATCCGCCGGTCGGCCTGCCGCCCTGCTCCGGCCACCAGCAATGCGCGTGGGTGGTCTGCGATCGTGGTGAACCGCCGACCGAGGACGTCCGCCCCGACGCCGGGCCTGTAACAGTGGCGGACAGTGCCGGGATCACGATGTCGGCGTAGCCGTAGCGGCTTCGGCGTACAGCAAATCGAGCATCACCTGTTTCCCAGCATGCCCAGCCCTAACCTGCGCAAGGCCCATATCCTCGTCCGACGCTATTGCGAGGAACTGAGCGTGGCCTACCTGGAGACCGGGCTGATCGCCTCCTACCGACAGGCGCTCACCAGCCTCCACCAGGCCGGGGCACCCCTCAGGCGCGCCCGCGTCCACGCCTGAGGGCCGCGGGGCGACAAGGTCGGCGCGGCGTAGTGCTACGCCAGTCCGGCTGGCCACCTTTGATCGACTGGTCCGCACCCGCCGCGAGCAGATCCCTCAAGAGTGCTGCGGGATGAAGGGGGTGGCGGCGGAGCGAGCCCGCTCCCACATGCCGGGCAGCTGCTCCTCAGGACGCTGCTGCTCACCGTGCAGGGCGTTGAGCACCACCAGGCATCCGGTCAAGGCCGGCACCGCCCACTGCGCGACGGTCAGGTGCCGCTGGGCCGTGTCGATGTCGATCGGATGCCGGGCAGCCTCTTCGGCGTCCTGCGGGTCGGAGGAAGAGGCCAGCTCGACTTTCTTGCCCAGGACACGGGCGTAGGCAGTGGCGGCCAGGGCCGCAGCGGTGACAAGGGTCTTGGCCGTGGTGGAGGCCCCGACGCCCTTCTGGGCGGCGACCCGGTGAGCGTTCACCGCGAGCAGTCCGCCGCCGCCGAACAGGTGCGCGCCGAGGGCCGCGGCGTTGACCGGCGTCCACTTCGCCCACCCCGACGAGGCGATCCGTGCCCTGGCCTGGGCCGTCTCGCTTTGATCCTTTGCTGCCCCGTTGAGACCGACCGCGCCCATGAGGGAGCCGCCGAACCAGGCTGCCAGACCCACATCGTGCAGGCTGCGGATGAGGGTATTGCGATCGGACATGACAGTGCTCCTCGGAACGGGGGATGGGTGCCGACAGAAAGGTCGAGGACCACCCCACCCTCGCCGGAGCCTGGCCCCGCCGCCATCACGACTGACCCGGACGGATGCAAGTTCCCCAGAGGGAGACGCCAGGGCAGTCTGGTTGCGAAACGGCGGCTACCGAGACCGAAACAGCACACGTTCGTACGGGGAGACGGCGGCTTCGCGCGACACAGCTCCCATGTCTTGCAGTCGTTGCGGCTGCCGGAACACCCACCCAGAGTCATCGCCCAGGGGTGGGCCGTCCCGTCTTTGACGGTCGTGAGGCGTCGGTGAGGTCGGCGCCGGTGGCGGCGTCCCGCTGGGAGTGGTTGGTGCCGTGCCAGTCCAGGCACATGACGGTCGCGTCGTCCTGCAGGTGGCCGTCGTTGGCGTCGATGATCGCCGCGATGAGGGTGCGGGCAGCCTCGCGTGGATGCAGATCGCGGGTGCGCACGATCAGGTCGGACAGGTCGAGGCTGCCTGCGTTGCGCTCCAGCATGCCGTCGGTCAGCATCACCAGCCTGTCGCCCGGCCGCAGGTCCAGCGACTGGACCTGGTAGGTGTGAGGGGCAGGGAAGCCGAACGGCATATCGATCTTCGGGGTGATCTCCCGGACCTGGCCGTCCCGCATGCGCAGCGGCCAGGGGTGCCCGGCATTGATGAACTCGGTTGTGCCGTCGATCAGGCTGATGCGCAGGAGCTGGCCGGTGACGTAGCCCTTGTGGCCGTGCTCGCGCATGGCCTGGTCGGCCTGGCGGGCCTGCTCGGCGAGGTCGCCACCGGCCCGCCGTGCCCGGCGCAGGGCGCCCACCGCAAGGGTGGCCAGCAGCGCGGCGGCGACATCGTGACCCATGGCGTCGGTGACGGAGAGCTGGACGGTGTCCCGGTCGATCACGTAGTCGAAGGTGTCGCCCCCGACGTGATCGGCCGGCTCCAGCGCCCCGGCCACCGCGAACTGCGCCGCCTCGCACGCCAGCGAGGCCGGGAGCAGCCGGTGCTGGATCTCCGCGGCCAGACTCAGCGGGACGGTACGGCGGCCCCACTGGTACACGTCGGTGTAGGACCGGTTGGCGATGACGATGTACGCCAGAGCGTGCGCGGTCTCGCCGATCTCCCGCATCGCCTCCGCGTCCGGCACCGCGGGCAGGAACAGTTCGAGGAGCCCGATGGCGTCCCCGCGGTTGGTCACCGGGGCGACGATGCGCACCAGCGCGCCCTCGCCCCTGCCCTCCACGCTCGGCCGCTGGGTGCGGATCACATCGTCGTACAGCGTGCCCCGCAGCATGATCCGCCGGGCGGGTTCATCGGTGTCGACGCTGCCCGCCACCCCCAGCCGTACGACTGAACTGCCGGTGAAGTCGGTGATCAGGAACGACACCGCCGCGGCCCCGAGGTGCTCCTTGAGCATGCGCGCGACCACGTCTAGCGACTCCACGGGCGCCGCGGCCTCGGCCGCCTCCAACACCCCCGCCAACGTCATCGCCCTGCCCCGGCCACTGTCGCCTCCGGGAAGACGAGCAGCCCGCCCGGCGTCCGGCCCTCGTGCGATCACAGCGGCTCCTTCACTGCTCGATGACGCTCAAGCCTCCGCTCGGGGCGCGCGAAAGAGCTTGCCGAGCCCGATACCGGACAAGTCACATTGCACCACGGGACCCGGGGCACGCCGCGCCCACCAGCCCCTCTCGGGCCGTGTGCGGCCAGGGCCCTCCGAATCCTGCGCTCCGGCATGCCTCGGCCGCGGTCAGGTGGCTGCCAGGAGGATGGCCGTGTAATGCGCGGTGAAGGTGGCGATGGTCAGGAAGATGTTCGCGTGGTCCAGCCGCCGCAGGATCGCCTCCCCACGCGGGCCCCACGTGCCACGGTGGTAGACCGCGCTGGTACCGAACAGCAGGCAGGCGGACAGCGCGTACACCGAGCAGGCCGCCACCGCCGCCGCCGAGCGCGAGACGGCGGTCAGGACGATCCCGCCGACCAGCGCCAGGGGAAACACACCGGCGTGCAGCCACCCGCGCATCCTGGGCTTCAGCGCAGCCGCCGCGCGCTCCACCGTGCCTTCCAGACCGATGGCGGCACATCGGCTGATCAGTGCGGCCTGGCGCGTCGCTGGGCTGGAGTCTGGGGGGGGGACGTGCTGCTGGCTGCTGCGGGTCAGGTGCCGGCCATGTGCCCGGAGGCGGCGCGGCGGTACTCGGCGTTGATGCGCTGGGCTTCTTCGAGTTGGTCTTCGAGGATGATGATGCGGCAGGCGGCCTCGATGGGAGTCCCGTGGTCGACGAGTTCCCGGGCGCGGGCGGCGATCCGCAACTGGTAGCGGGAGTAGCGGCGATGTCCGCCCTCGGAGCGGAGCGGGGTGATGAGGCGGGCTTCGCCGATGGCGCGGAGGAAGCCCTGCGTGGTGCCGAGCATCTCGGCGGCCCGGCCCATGGTGTAGGCGGGGTAGTCATCGTCGTCGAGACGGTCGTAGGAATCGTCTGCTGTCACTTGCACCTCTCTGTGGAACGCGTAGAGGGAGCACAGGGAGGGCCCTGGCGCCGTACGGCGCCAGGGCCCGAAGGAACTGCTACACCATCGCCGGCCCTTCTACTGCGCCGGCCTTCTGTTTCCGCAGACCCGACCGAGATGCAGTCGGGCGTGCCGGGATCGCGGTTGCTTGACCGGAGACCACCTCACTATCGATGTCCTGCGGTACCCGGGCTCAAGACTTACGCCCGGGCGATCCTGATGGCGTTCGGCTCCTCCGTTCTTCCCTCAGTGATCAATCACTTGTTGAGCGCGGTACTGCGTACTGCTGGTGATGCGAACTACTGGTGGCCTCGCGAAGCGCCACTCTTCGGCAGCCAGCCCCGTCACCTGTCCTGCGTCCGCTCTGGCTTGGAACCCCACTGCCGAACCTCCCGGTGCGCGCGCCCGCAGCCGACGCCTTCACCGAGGTGCTGCTCACTGACTTCACTGCTGGGTACTGCGAACTTTCACTTACGAGTACTGCCACTGCTCATGGCGGCCCCTGATGACTGCGGGCCACCCGGTCCGGTCGTCAGCCCCGTCGCCGTCCTGCAACAACCCTGGCTTCGGAACTCCACCACCGCACCGTCCTGCGCACTGCAACTGCATACTGCTTCCCGGCAGTTCGTGTCTGCCAGGCCCTGCTGTCTCTCTGGGCTACGAGAGAAACCATATCCACGACACCACTCAATGTCTACTCCAGCCAACACAGATTTTCGCGTGTTCGACGGTGAGGTAATCGGCCTCCTCGAGCGGCAACAGAAGGCAAGACCTCGGGCTGACCGTCACGGCAAGGCGGTTCGGCTTACGGGGAGCACGCTGACGGTTACCGGGGGGGCGGCGACCGGTGGCGTGTGCGCTGGGGGCGTCGGACAGGGCGATGCGGACGGTGAAGGAGCTGATGGGTTCATGTGGAGGGCGGCGCGTCGCGTTCTCGAGGATCTGGTCGTTGGTGAGGGCACGACGGTGAACCGGGCTGAGGCGACCGGGCCCCGCACATCCGGCCTGAGCCATGACCGAGCGCAGCACGCCGGGGGGCGGCCTGACCGTCGTGCATGGCCCAGTTGACGGGACATGGCTGTGTGCCGGGGCGTTCGACAGGCGGTGAGGCGCTGGAGGACCCGCGTCGGCACATGGGAGTCGGGCCGGCCAGTGAGGGCCTTCTCGCTGAGGGGCCTCACTACACCGCTGGCGGCGCCGGCGACAAGCCCCTGCCACAGCACGCGCTTGATCACGCCTGCCTCGAGTCCGCGGCTCCGGCATCTTGACCCGTCCGGTTGATCCGTCTGGCATCGCTCGCAGGATCAGCTGTCGGTGGTCTTCTCGACCAGCGCGCTGTACGTCAGCTGCAACGCGTCCGCGCCGGCCAGAGCGGCGAGCGCGCCCATGGCGGTGCGCGTCGCGCGGGGCCACAGCAGTTGCCCGGCGGTCAAGGTCGAGGCTACCCAGACGCTGACGCAGAAGGGGCAGGTCACCAGCTCGCCCATGGTGTTCCTGCCCGCCTCCTCCTGCGCTTCCTCATGAAGCTCGGCCGGCCCCTGCGCACCCACGTAGCGCGTGAAGGGGGCCCGCAGTGGACTGGTCACCGACGCCTTGCTCAGCAGTCGGCTGAGCCGGAACGTGGCCACCGAGGTCAAGACCACGTCCCACGGCTCGGGCCGGTCGGGCAGCGGGCGCCCGCGCAGCCGTACCGCCGACGCCCAGGCAGCCGTGTATGCGCTGAACCCCGCAATGGCCGCGAGATAGCCGCCCAGCGGCCGCTCCTGTCCTGCCGAGTACTCCCGTGCGGTGCGCCGGAAGAACCTGTTCCCGCCTGGTGCGAGCCGGCTGTCAGCTGGTGCTCTCATGGGCCCTGTCCGTTTCGGTCCCGCTCGGTTCCCCGTCCGTGTCCATGCCGCTGCGACGCAGGCGCACCTCGACATGCCCGTCGACGATGCGGGTGTCGAAGGCGGGCTGCGGCGCCGTCGCGGGACCGCGCACGTTCCAGCCGTCCGAGAGCCGGAACACGCTGCCGTGCCATGGACACTGCACGCACCCGTCGGCGATCGTGCCCTGCGACAGCGGACCCGCGAGATGGCTGCACCGGTCGGCCAGCGCATGGATCGTCCCGCCGGGTTCGCGGACCACCAGGACCGGCACGTCGTCCACGACGCGCCGCACGGCCCGCCCGGCCGCGAACTCGGCCACAGCGCCGACCGGATGCCATCCCTCCCGCACGACGTGCGGGACCTCCTCGGCGTGATTGGCTCCCGCTGCCTGGCGGTAGGCCAGGTGGCCGCCGAGCATGCCGCCCATCCCGACCGCCGTCAGCCCCAGGAAGCCGTACGCCCGGCCGGCTCTCGTACGCCCCTTGAGGCGGCAGGTGAGCGAGGTCGCGTACAGGCCCACGGCCGCCCAGTTCGCCATGGCGTGCACCAGCCCCACCCGCGACTGCTCGCGGTGCAGCTCCGCCCAGTCCACGGCGCCCGCCAACGCCGAGGGCACGGCGGCAGCCAGGCCGACACCGATCAGCAGGCCCGCTTCGCGGGAGTGGTTGGACCGTGTGTCCAGCACGGCCGCGGACATCCAGGTGCCGATCGGCACCTGCACCATCAGCGGATGGACCGGGTGCCCCAGCCATCTGCCGTGCAGCAGGTCGCGGCCGCGCCCCAGTGGCAGGGAGCGCACGCCGGCCTGGAGCGCATCGATGACCGGATCGGCCCAGGGCGCCCATTCCAGACCGTCCAGCAGCCACAGCACTCGGTTCTGCTTCATCCGTCGGCGGCGTGGCGTACTTTCCATGCGCCTCTGGGTCCCCACCTGCGCACCCCGCAAACGGGACCGGCCGGGCATCGGTCTGGGGGGCGTCCGTGCGGGTGGATGACGGCGCGTACACAGCCGTCCTTCTCTCTTTGAACGTGCCTGGACAGCGGGTCGGTTCGGGTGCGGTCGTGGCTTGTCCAGGGGAACTTGGTCAAAGTTCCCCAGCACACCGCACCGGTATGCCTGCTTGGGGTGGGCAGGGCCTGCGCGGACGGGCTCAGGCAGCGCACGGCCCTGCCAGGGTTTCGCAGTTCAGCGGGGTCCAGGCTGGTGTCGCGCCTCGTCGGCAACCTGCCTGCCCGATTCACGTGCCTGGTCCGTCACCTGTGTGGCCTGGTCGCGGGCCTCGTCCTGTGTGGTGCGGGCCGCTTCCGCAGCGGTGTCCTTCATCTGCTGCGCCGCGTTCTGTGTGGCCTCCTTGGCGCCTTCCTTCAGGTTCTGCGCGGAGTCGAGGGCGGCTTCCTTCACCGGCTCCAGTGCCCCGCCGTGTGCCATCAGGTCGGCGGCCTTTTCCTGTTCCACCTCGGACGCGGGCAGCAGCGACGACGCCAGCATGCCCGCGCCGAAGGCGATCAGGCCGGCGGCCAGCGGATTGCCCTGTGTCTGGCGCATCGCCTCGTCCGGCGCTTGCCGTATCGCCTCCCCCGCCTGGTCGGCCGCGTCGCGCACCGTGCCGGCCGCTTGCTGGGTGCCCTCCTGCAAGGAACCGGCCGCGGTCTGGGCACCGCCGCTGACCCCGTGGGCGGTGTACGAGGCCGTTCCCATGACCCGCTCACGCATCCCCGAGACAGCGCCGCGCATCCTTCGAGCGCGGCGGCGGACCACCCTTCGGGGGCTGGCCCGGTCCGCGAGCCGGTCCACGTCCGCAGACAGCCGGCCCCGAGTGGCGTCGATCTCGGCCCTCATCCGGTCGGGTGACGTGCCCATTGCGCATTCTCCTTCATCGTCTCGACTGTGTGCTCCGGTTTGGGTGCCACCGTGCGCATGCCTGTCTTGCCCCGCTGATACAGGACGGCTGCGACCACGGCCCACACGGCGGCGACGATCAGGGCGGCCCAGCCCGCGTCGATCACGTTGGCCAGTCCGAACACGGCGGCCAGCGAGAGCAGCAGGACAACCATGTAGCCGGCGAACCCGGCGCCGCCGTACATGCCGGCAGCCTTGCCCGCCTTGGTCGCCTCCTGCCTGACCTCGACTTTCGCCAGTTCGACCTCCTGACGGAACAGTGTCTGGACGTCCGACGTCACGACGGACAGCAGCTCGCCCACCGACCTGTCATCGACGTGCGACACCGCCGAGTGGGACGGAACGAAGGACATCGCTCACACCTCCGGTCCCGGCCGGCCTGCCTTCACCGCAGTGATGAACGGGGTGCGGTCGGCGTCGGCGGTCTGCTCCGTCCGGGTGTATCAGTCACGCGATCGGCCGCTCGGCGGCCGCTCCGGGCGTGGGTGCTGCTCTCGCGCAGCAAGGATGGCGGATGGCTGACGTCATGGCGTGAGCGGACAGCGAGCTTCGAGAGACGGACAACCTGTGAGCATCCTCGACGAACCCCAACCCCACGGCACACAGGCAGCCGAGGACTCCTACCAGAACGAACTGCCGCTCAGGGGCAGGCAGCCCGGCAACGTGGCGGTGAAGTGGCTGACGACCACCGACCACAAGACCATCGGCACCCTGTACCTGACCACATCGTTCGCGTTCTTCCTGATCGGTGGCGTGATGGCGTTGCTCATGCGCGCCGAGCTCGCCCGTCCGGGCATCCAGATCGTCTCGAACGAGCAGTACAACCAGGCGTTCACGATGCACGGCACGGTCATGCTGCTGATGTTCGCGACGCCGCTGTTCGCCGGCTTCACGAACTGGATCATGCCGCTCCAGATCGGCGCGCCGGACGTCGCCTTCCCGCGGCTGAACATGTTCGCCTACTGGCTCTACCTGTTCGGCTCGTCGATCGCTGTAGGCGGCTTCCTCACCCCGCAAGGGGCCGCCGACTTCGGCTGGTTCGCCTACGCCCCGCTGTCGGACGCGGTCCGCACCCCGGGGCTCGGCGCCGACCTGTGGATCATGGGGCTGGCTTTCTCCGGCTTCGGCACCATCCTCGGCTCGGTCAACTTCATCACCACGATCATCTGCATGCGCGCGCCCGGCATGACGATGTTCCGCCTGCCGATCTTCACCTGGAACGTCCTGCTGACCGGTGTCCTGGTCCTGCTGGCCTTCCCGGTCCTGGCGGCCGCGCTGTTCGCCCTGGAGGCGGACCGCAAGTTCGGCGCCCACATCTTCGACGCGGCCAACGGCGGGCCCCTGCTGTGGCAGCACCTGTTCTGGTTCTTCGGCCATCCAGAGGTGTACATCATCGCGCTGCCGTTCTTCGGCATCGTCACCGAGATCATCCCGGTCTTCTCCCGCAAGCCGGTCTTCGGCTACATGGGTCTGGTCGCCGCGACCATCTCGATCGCCGGTCTGTCTGTGACGGTGTGGGCGCACCACATGTTCGTCACCGGCGGGGTGCTGCTGCCGTTCTTCTCCTTCATGACGTTCCTCATCGCCGTGCCGACGGGCGTGAAGTTCTTCAACTGGATCGGAACGATGTGGAAGGGCTCGCTGTCCTTCGAGACACCGATGCTCTGGGCGGCCGGCTTCCTCATCACGTTCCTCTTCGGTGGTCTGACCGGCGTCATCCTGGCCTCGCCGCCGATGGACTTCCACGTGTCCGACTCGTACTTCGTGGTGGCGCACTTCCACTACGTCGTCTTCGGCACCGTCGTCTTCGCGATGTTCGCCGGTTTCCACTTCTGGTGGCCGAAGTTCACCGGCAGGATGCTCGACGAGCGCCTCGGCAAGATCACCTTCTGGACGCTGTTCGTCGGCTTCCACGGCACCTTCCTCGTCCAGCACTGGCTGGGCGCCGAGGGCATGCCGCGTCGGTACGCCGACTACCTGGCCGTCGACGGCTTCACCGCCCTGAACACGATCTCGACGATCAGCTCCTTCATCCTCGGCCTGTCGATGCTGCCGTTCATGTACAACGTGTGGAAGACGAGCCGGTACGGCAAGCCGGTCGGCGTCGACGACCCGTGGGGCTACGGCCGCTCCCTCGAATGGGTGACCTCCTGCCCGCCGCCACGGCACAACTTCCTCACCCTGCCGCGGATCCGCAGCGAGTCCCCCGCGTTCGACCTGCACCATCCCGACATCGCGATCGCCGAGGCCGAGGCCCACGGCGTCCGCGCATGAACGGCCGAGGCACGCGTTGAGCGCTCTGCCGGAGCGGGGAACCGCCGACGAACTCGGCAACACGGTGGAGGGATACCTGCTGTGGCAGGCCCGGGTCGCGGAAGCGGAGCAGCGTGCGCGGGAGTTCGTCCGGCCGATGGAGTGGCTGACGACGTCACAGCGCGCGGAGATCGAAAGCCATTACATTGCCGACAGTCTTTGCCGCGCTCGACGTGACATCGAGCGCATCGCGGCGCGAAGCCTGTCCCTGCGTATCGAGTACGAACACCGCTACCGCCAGTTGCGGCGCCGCTGCCTCGGTCTGGCACTGACTGTCTGCGCAGTTCTCACCACGATGGCCACCCTGCTGTCAGCGCTTTGACCAGGGGCGGCTGCGAGCGGGGCGAGACCGATACGGCGATGGGCCGGCTCCGTTGCACCGGCCCCCCCACCTGAGTCCTGGCCGCCCACAGGAGGCGAAGAGCCAGGGCGACAGTGCCGTGTTTCGGCGTGGATCCCACCCCTGCTCGCGAGCGCCGGCCGGTCTTCCTGGGATCTTGGGGCCGGGGCGCCCGCCTTCGCCACGCGCACACCAGTTTTCTGCTGCTGCGCCTTGATGTACCGGATCCGCGCGAGCTGCCGCTTCACCTCAGGATCGACAGTGTCGCGGGCGAGCTGGTGGCTGAAGAGGATCGCCTCCACTTGATGCCGTTCATCGTGATGATCCGACATCGGGTGTACGGATCACCGTGGTCGGGATCGATCGGCTTCACGTGCAGCTCGCGCCAACTGCGCAGTTGGCGGTCCAGCGGGATACCCCGCTGTTCCAGGGGATTGAAGGCCATGGGCACTCTCTTCATTGAAAGGCCGAGCAGACGGAGTACCCAGTGGCCGCGGTTAAGACCCCGGAAGTCCCGCTCCTGACTCACGACTGACAGATGCCATCCAGCCCTGCCAGAACACCGTGAGGAAGCCGACGACATGGAGATCGACAGGCTCCGGCGTACCGGGGTCAAGGCCGAACGCAGTCGGCACGGCCCCGGTTCGCCCGGCGACCGGGGAGTGCCTTGAGCAAGATTGCGGCGGCAACGGGCGGCGGCCATGCTCGGGCGGGACGTCCTCGTAGCCAACGCATCCGCCCGCCCACCACGGGCCATCCTGTTCGGATGTGAGCCGCGGGAGCCGCGTCAAGGAAGCCCTGGGCTTCTTGATGGACTGCCTCTTGCACGGCAAGGGCCCTCTCCGGCGTGTTAGCGCCGGCTCAACAGCGTCCCGCCGATGCGGTGTGGGGCGATCACCTGTGCGAGGACGAGCGGTCGCCGGACGACTGATCCACCGGGCGGGCAGCTGCGGCGGCCATAAGGGCCATCATGAGCGCGATCACGCCGACGATGACGTTGTTGACGATGGTCCTGGTGGTACTGACGTCGCCTGCCACCACCCAGGGCGCAAAAATCGTCCACACACTGAGCGCGCAAGCGGCCCACGCCATGCTGTGCGACCGCTCGTATGCCCGGCCGAAGCCCCCGCTCATGATCACGGCGTATGCGATGCCGACGATCAGATTGTTGACCGCCAGGGTGGAGAACTCGTTGAAACCCGCGATCCACGGTGAAGCCGCCAGGTAGAGGCCTGTGATCAGGGCCATGGCCTCGACGGCCTGTGCCCTCGGAGTGGTCGCGACACGTTCGGCCATCTCGTGCCGATTGCGCATGGCGAGGATGTCCGGATGTGTTGCCATGTCCGACCGGGGCTGCGTCGTCATGCCGATACCTCCGATTTGACTCTTATGCGTGCATTACGTGAATCGAGTACCCCCCGGTGCCGAGGTAACCGTCGCCGAGCCACCCGGGTCCGAAGAATTGCGCAGGTCTAAGGGACACCTCGCCAGCGCTGAGGGTCGCCGACGGCCGGCACAGGAGTGATGGCGTCCGCCATGGGCGTGACATGCCGAGCCTGCTCTCATCTGTTGCCGCCCTGTCGGATCCGCGTCGTGTGCGCCGCCCCGGCGCGGGTATCCGCTCCGCATCGCAACCGTCGGGCCGGCGCCCAACCAACCGGAGGAGAGGTACCGCATGTCCGCGTCCCTCGTGGAAACGGTCGATATCGAGGCCCCCGTCGCTGTCGCCTGGGAACTGTGGAGCGATGTAGCCCGGTGGCCGTCCTTTCTGAGCCACGTACGCCTGGTGGAGAGGTTGGACGACCGCCGCTTCGCCTGGCAGCTGCAACTGCCCGGCGCCGACAAGAACTTCGTCGCCGAGCTCACCGAGCTGATCCCGCAGGAACGGATCGCCTGGCACACCGTGGAAGGTGTTCACCACGCGGGTGTGGTCACCTTCCATCGGCTCACTGACACGACAAGTCGCGTGACGCTGCAGATCGAGTACGACCCCGAGGGGTTCATCGAGCACGTCGGCGCGCTGACCAATCTGGACTCGACACTGGCCAACTACGACCTCGGCGAATTCCAGAAGCTGGCCGAGACCGCCGCAGCATCGTGACCTCGAACTCGCACGCCGTGGTTCACCGTTGCGGTATTTGACGCGGTTGGCGTCTGGGAGTTGCCGTCAGATCTCGCGCCCACGTCAGAAGCGAAGGATGACGGCTGTCTGGTAGGTCTTGTCGTGGCGGATCGCGATGGCGCGCCGCAGTCGTCAAGCGGACGATCAACCGCCTGCAAAGCGTGCTCGCCGACTCTGGTCCCGAGCATGGCCGGCTGGGCCCGGTTTCAGCGCCCGGAAGGGCGTCGGCAGTCCTTCCGCGATCACATGTTCATGCCGTCTGGCTGATCTGGGTTCCGCAGCCGGGGCGGCAGCCCCAGCTGTCAGGGCAGCGGCGTTCCGCCGGTGGCATTCAGGATCTCAGCCGTGATGAAGCTGGCGCGGTCGGACGCGAGGAACACGTAGGCAGGTGCCATCTCCGCGGGCTGTGCCGGCCGTCCCAGAGGTGTTTGCTTACCGAACTCCTTGGTGTCCGGCATCGTCGCGGGGATCAACGGGGTCCACACAGGGCCGGGAGCCACGGCGTTGACCCGGATGCCGTCGGACGCCACCATCTGGGCCAGCCCCTGGGTGAAGGTGACGATCGCGCCCTTGGTGGTGGCGTAGTCGAGGAGATGAGGACTGGGCTTGTACGCCTGCACGGAGGTGGTGTTGATGATCGATCCACCTGCCGGGATGTGGGGCAGGGCCTTCTTGCACAGCCAGAACATGCCGTAGAGGTTGGTGCGGATGACCCGGTCGAACTGTTCCGTGGTGATCGCCTGAATGCCATCAGGCTGTGACATCTGGTAGGCGGCGTTGTTCACGAGGACGTCGATGCGTCCGAACTCTGCGACGGCGTGCTCGATCAGCCGGTCACACTGTGCTTCCTCACGGATGTCGCACGGCACCGCGATCGCCTTGCTGCCTGCCTCTTCGACGAGCCGCGTGGTCTCGCGAGCGTCCTTGTCCTCCTGTGGAAGGTAGGTGAACAGGACGTCAGCGCCCTCGCGGGCGAAGGCCAGGCACACGGCACGGCCGATGCCCGAGTCTCCTCCGGTGACGACGGCGATGCGCCCCCCGAGCAGGCCGCTGCCTTCGTATGTCTCCTCGCCGTGGTCGGGAGGAGGGTCCATCGGGCCGGTCCAGCCGGGATACTCCTGGTCCTGCTGCGGGAAGTCGGGCTGGGGGTGCTTTTCGGTGGGGTGCTCGCTCATCACAAACCTCTCGTCCGGGTGCGCAGCCGCCTACGCCGGGCCGCGCTGGGTTCGTGGCAGGCGCGAGGCCGCCCAGTGGCTGGCCACGGCTGGCTTGGAGGGGTGCTGGAAGTCGCTGCGGCGCTCCGGTGCGCGGCGGCTGCATCACTGGCCACGACGGATCGACACCCGCGGGAAGAGAGTCTGCGGCTCGGAGCCGGACAGCCGGGCCGGGAACTCGACGGGACCGGGAGATCCGGGAAAGCACTCGCCGGGTACGGGCCGGCCGCGGCACTGTCGAGGCAGGTGCGGGCGACCTGCGATGCGTCAAAGACTTCGCGCCTCCCGGTAGACACGCACAGGGTGTAAGCGAGGTCTCGCAGCCGGGCACTCGACGTGGCGGCTGCGGCGGCGCTCTGATCGGCGGCGAGGGCTTCGTAGTCCTTGACGAGACGGCGCAGTGTCGCGGGCAGAGGCATCAGCATCGGACGGTCTCCTTCAGACCGGGCGGCAGCCGGGGTCATGTGGGAGGGCCGGAGTCGGCCAGGGCGTCGTTGCGGACACTGGCGCAGCTGGTGCTGATGAGCCGGGAGACGTGCATCTGAGAGAGGCCGAGCCGGTCGGCAATGCTGCTCTGCGTCATGTCCTGGAAGAAGCGCATGTAGAGGATGGCCCGCTCCCGTTCCGGCAGCCGGCGCAGCCCCCTTTTCACCGCCTCGCGGTCCACCACCTTGTCGTAGGAGGGGTCCGCGACGCTGAGGGTGTCCGCGAGGCTGGCTCCGCCGCCGTCAGCAGTGAGCTCGGCGTCCAGGGAGAGGGCACTGAAGCTCTCCAGCGCCTCCATGCCTGCTTTGACCTCCTTCTCGGTGAGGCCGGTGTGGGAGGCGAGAGCGGCGGGAGTGGGTTCGGGGCTGCCGGGGTGCTGCATGAGTTCGCGGCGGGCCAGCCGGACCTGGTTGCGCAGGTCCTGTACCCGGCGCGGCACGCGGACGGCCCACATCCGGTCGCGGAAATGCCGTTTCACCTCGCCCGTGATGGTCGGTACCGCGTAGCTCTCGAAGGATCCGACGGCGGGGTCGAACCTGTCGACGGCCTTGACCAGGCCCAGTGCAGCCACTTGGCGCAGGTCTTCGATGGACTCTCCCCGGTCCCGGAAGCGGCCGGCGATCCGGTGCGCCATCGGCAGCCAGGCTTCGACCAGTTCGTCGCGGACGGCATGCCGCTCCGGGCCCTCCCCCAGTTGAGACAGGCGGGTGAACAGGCATGCGGTGTCGGGGCTGTCGTCGTGCGTGCGCCGCGACCGCGGGGCAGAGGTGGTCTCAGGCGCGCCGGGATGGCCTGTCGACATGTTGGTCAGCATGCGGATCGCTCCTGAGCTTTGGTTCTTCGGGCTCAGCCGGCAGTGGTATCCGGCCGGGGCAAAGTCTGGTCAGGGATGCCGCAGCGGGAAGAGCGACCGGAGAAGCCGACAGCCCGGATCCCGCCGGGCGTGCGCCTCCAGTCCGAAGCACGAAGTCCCGTCTGCCCCTCAGTGCCAGTACGAAACACCGCACCCGTGGTCCCCGGGCGCAGCCGAGAGCCCGCGAAGGCCTGTACCGGACGCAGTACGTCGGGATCGGGTCGCCTCAGGCGGCGAACCACGGTAGGCAGTGGCTCACGCCAGCGTGGGTACGTCGTCGTGCGCGTCGGCTGCGGCGAGCAACCTGCGTCCCGACCGCGCACGAAGCACGTGCCTGAAGCCTGCACGTCTCAGAGGACTCGGGCCTGCCGTCCAGGCGACGGCGGGCCCGAACCGTACTGGATGGGGGTCAGACAGCGGTGGGGAAACGGTCCCAGACCCGGTGGCGGGCCAGCAGCGCAGTCATCGCGGTCAGGACCGCCTCGCCGCTGTCGGCAAGCACGACTCCGGGGGCATCGGACGGTACTGCGGCCGCCTGAAGGACGGCTTGCGCGCCGGCCCAGCCGCCGATGACCTTGGCGTGCCGGAATGCCTCGGCAACCAGGAGCAGCAGGCGGGCATCGAACGTCGCCTGGTCTGGTCCGGGTGCGCCGGCCTTGGCGTCCCGGGAGCCGTAGGAGTCGCCGCCCAGAGCGGGTGTTCCGGCGATGACGACGGCGTCGAACTCGACCGAGCGGGCGGTGGCGAAGGTCCGCTGGACGGTGATCGCGTCGCCGTCTGTGCCGAGCTTCCCTCCGGCCGGCGCAATGACCAGCGGGACCATGCCCGCGTGCTGCACGGCCTGGCGCAGGGCCCGTACGCCGTCGGCGTCGGTGGAGCCGTCGGTGACGATGCCGATGACCCGGCCGTCGGCAGGCCATTCCTGGCCGACCTGGGACAGGGCGGGGCTCGGCTGCACATCGGCAAGGGTCTCGGTGGCCTCGGGAACGGGGAGTCCGAGACCTTCGGCAACCCGGGCACACAGCTCGGCGTCGATATGGGCCAGCGCGCGCAACTGCCTTTCCTTGATGGCGTTGCTCCAGCACTTGCCGAGCTCGAAGGTGTAGGCGGCGATGATGTGCTCGCGTTCCACCGCAGACATGCTCAGCCAGAACAGCCGGGGCTGACTGAAGTGGTCGGCGTAGCTGGCCGGGGCGTCGCGGACCTTGCGGCCGGCGGGCACTTCGACCGGTGTCTCGATGAAGGCGCCGCTGTCCGCTCCGGCGAAGAACGGGCAGCCGCCGTCCAGCGAGTTCGGCTTGTACGGCGCCACCCCGGTGTGTACGGCCTGCTGGTGAAAGCCGTCGCGCAGCATGTCGTTGACGGGCGAATGCGGCCTGTTGATCGGGATCTGGTTGAAGTTGGGGCCGGCCAGGCGTGTGATCTGGGTGTCCAGGTAGGAAAAGAGCCTGCCGGCAAGCAGCGGGTCGTCGGTGACGTCGATGCCGGGCACGAGGTGGCCGACGTGGAAGGCGATCTGCTCCGTCTCGGCGAAGAAGTTGCTCGGGTTGCGGTCCAGGGTCAGCAGGCCGATCGGCTGGACCGGGGCCAGTTCCTCGGGGACGATCTTCGTCGAGTCGAGCAGGTCGATGCCTTCGAAGGTCTGCTCCGCGATGTCCGGGAACACCTGGATGCCCAGCTCCCACTGCGGGTAGGCGCCGGTTTCGATTGCGTCGGCGAGGTCGCGGCGATGGAAGTCGGGGTCGACGCCGCTGGTGATCTGGGCTTCCTCCCACACCAGGGAATGCACTCCCAGCTTGGGCTTCCAGTGGAACTTCACCAGCGTCGTGCCACCCTGCGCGTCGACGAGGCGGAAGGTGTGGACACCGAAGCCCTCCATGGTCCGAAACGAGCGGGGGATCCCCCGGTCGGACATATTCCACAAGGTGTGGTGCTGGGCCTCGGTGTGCAAGGAGACGAAGTCCCAGAAGGTGTCGTGGGCGCTCTGGGCCTGCGGGATCTCCCGGTCCGGGTGCGGCTTGCCGGCGTGGATGACGTCGGGGAACTTGATGGCGTCCTGGATGAAGAAGACCGGGATGTTGTTGCCGACGAGGTCGAAGACACCCTCCTCGGTGTAGAACTTGGTGGCGAACCCACGGGTATCACGGACCGTGTCGGCGGATCCGCGGGATCCCAGCACGGTGGAGAAGCGCACGAAGACCGGTGTCTCGGTGTCTTTGCGCAAGAATGCGGCGCGCGTGACGTTCTCGGCGGTGCCGTAGGCCTGGAAGATGCCGTGAGCGCCGGCGCCGCGGGCGTGGACCACGCGCTCGGGGATGCGCTCGTGGTCGAAGTGCATGATCTTCTCGCGCAGGTGGTGGTCCTGCAGAAGAACCGGCCCACGGGCACCCGCCTTGAGTGAGTGATCGGTGTCGTAGAGCCGGGTGCCCTGGGCGGTGGTCAGGTAGGTGCCGCTCTGCGCTTTACGGGTGGGGTCCGCGCCGGTGGGCTGGCCGGTGGGACTGACGGTTTCGGGGGTGCCTTGATCCGCCTTGGGCGGGAGCGGCGCACGCGGCTCGACAGGCTCCTCGACCGGCACCGGCTCCGGCGACGGTGCACCAGGCACGCCTTCGGCGGGACCCTCGTCGCCCAGCGCTTGCGTCAGCTTCTCAGCTGCGGCTTTGATCGGGTTGGGCTTCGACATCGTTCCTCCATGCTCGGGTACGGCCTACCTCGTCACGAGCCATGACCGCCACGGGCGGCGGCATAACAAGGGCATGAAGAACATCCGTCCAACGCCGCGCAGCCGTGTCCGGCCGCGCAAGTACCCCTCAGCGGACGCAGCAACTAGGTGCGCCCGTTGACTGGTCGTGCGCGACTCCTCGGGCTGTCACCGGTAGCGCGTACGAAGGGCCGCGCGGTCTCAGGGAGAGCCGCCGGCACTGGGATGGCGATGTCGACTTGGGCGGCGTACCGGCGGGTGTCGTCCAGTCCCAGGGCGGTGCGGCAGGCCATTTCCTCGGCCACGGTCGAGGTCGGCCACGGCACGCCGATCGGCTCGGCCGGGGCGACGCGGCAGCGGCCGTTCGTCCGCGGACCGATCGGCCGTCAGGGCCGGTTCACCAGTAGTGGCGTCGTCCGGCGACGGCGTGTCCCATCGCGCCGAGGATCCACAGGGCCGCTCCGACGGCCACCAGGATGACCCCGATGGTCCATAGGACGGCTATGCCGGTGACGAGGCCGATGACGAGCAGAACGACGCCCAGGATGATCATGACGTTCCCCTTGGGGAGTGGTGGCCGCTCCCCCGCGAGCAGCGGATCTTCATCTGTGCGAGAAAGGGGTGCGGGGGCTGTGGGAGCTCACCTCACCCGGTCCTCGTCGGGTTCGGACTCCTCCTCCTCGTCGGGGAGGCGGACGTCGCCGACGGCGATGTTCACCTCGACGACCTCCAGACCCGTCATCCGCTCCACAGCGTTGATGACGTTGGAGCGCACGTCGCCGGCCACGTCGACGATGGCGACGCCGTACTCGACGACGATGTCCAGGTCGACGGCGGCCTGGCGCTCACCGACTTCGACCTTCACCCCTTGCGTGACGCCCCCGCTGCCGCCGGGGACCCTGTCCCGCATGGCACCGAAGGCGCGGGCCACGCCGCCGCCGAGGTTGTAAATTCCCGGCACCTCACGGGCGGCCATGCCCACGATCTTGGCCACCACGCCGTCCGCGACAGTGGTCTTGCCCCGGGTCTGCGCCGGAGCCCCGACCCCGGTACGGCCCTTCAACGTGCTCACGTCCGCATCGGGCCGGCCCGTCGAGCCGCGGTTGCTGCTGGTGGTGGTGTCTGTCATGGCGATCGCCTCGGCCCCTGTCCGATGTGCTGTGCGGGCTCCGGGTACCCGCTTCTCCTGAGCCGCGAACGGATCGCACGATCAAAAGGAACGGCTCCGCTCGGTGACGCTCAGACGCCGGGTCCTCTTCGTGCATGGCGCGAAGCGAAGCCCGGATGTAGGCATGCAGGCGTGGTGGCATGCGGGCGCGGCGCTCCACCCTGATCGGTCCGTCGGAGGCGCGTCCGCGGGACGGGTGGGGCGATCAGGCCGGCGTTGTCCGGGCCTCTGCCGCCGTGCCACCGCGTCATGTCGTGTCGCGTCGCGTCGTGTCAGGTGACCAGCAGGCGGTTGAAGAAGGAACGGTAGTGGCGCAGCGCTTGGCGCAGGTCTTCGGTGTCGGCCTGTTCGCCCCTGTTCCACTGTCCTTCGAGTTCCTGTTTGTGGTCGGCGAAGGTGGCGGCCAGCCTCTGCATCACGTCGGCGACGAGGGCGTCGGCGGTGTGCACGGCGTCCCGCGGGTCGTCCACAAACCTGTCCTGCACCTCCTGCCAGCGGGTGCGGAACCCTTCCTCGTCCTCTGTGGTGAGGAGCTGCGGGACGTCGTCCTCGCCTTGGACGGGCTGGCCCGCGGTCCGGGCCGGAGTGCCTGCCGCGGCCTCCACCGGCTCCCTTTCAGCGGGCTTGCTCGGCGTGTCCGTGCTCTCACCGGGGAAGGTCGGCACATCGGCAGGAGGGCCGGCCGCGCCCTCCTGTACGGACCGGTCGCGAGGCCGGGCGAGGTCGTCGGTGGACAGGCCGCTCGCGGCGGCGGTGCCCGGTGTGTCTTCGCGTCGCATGTCTCCTCCGTTCCTGGACGCCTGGCGGCGTCCCGGTTCGGGCGGCGGGCTGTTCGCTGAGCCCTTCAGGCCCGGGCGTGGCGGGGTCGTCCGCCGTCAGCGAGCAGCTCGTCGAACAGGGCGCGGTAGTGCACCATGGCACCCCGCAACTGTTCGGTGGTCGCCTCGTGGCGGGTGCTGAGCACGTCGACATCGTGGGCGGCCCGGTAGTGCTCGAGGGTGCGGCCGTGCTCGACCGAGAGGTCCTTGAGCTGTTGCTCGAAGTCGTGGGTCGGGTAGCCGCGCTCGTGCATCAGGGAGGTCACCAAGCGGTCGGCATCGTGCACGGCGTCTTCCGGGCGGTCCACGAATTCGTCCTGCACGTTGGTCCAGTCCCGCGTGTACCGATCCCTGACGCTGCTGTCCAGCGGCTTGATGTCCAGCGTGTCATGTCGCTTCTCGCGGGCACGGAGCTCACGCTCGCCGGCCGTGCGGCTGTCGGCGTCCTCTACCGTGCGCGTGTACTCCGGGCCGAAGCGCTCACGCAGCTTCCGGCGGCGCCTGAGGGAGACCGCGACGGCTACCAGGGCGATCACCACCACGACGGCAACGATGATTGCCAGAAGTGTCCCTGTCGACATGGGCAGGACCCCCTCACGGGCGCGCCATATATTCCTATTTTGCCGATTCCCTACCTTTTGCCTTTGAAACGAGACAGCTGATCAGTACCTGCAGAAGGCAGCACCGCAGCCCGGCCGGCCCGCCCTGCCGGACTGCGGACCGCGGACCGCGGACCGCTGACTGCTGACTGCTGACTGCTGTCTGCTGACTGCGAGGAAGCACCGCACGGGGGTGCACTTGCCGGCGGACTCGGGCCTGTGCGCGCGGATCCTGTGGTCCGCCATGACTTCGGGAGAGCGCCCCCACCGTGCACGCGTTGTCAGGCCGTCGGGATCTGCCGGGCCTCGGCCGGGGATTCCGTCGGGGTTTCGGCTGCCGATGACGTGATCAGTGCGGAGGGTCCGGTCCCGCGGTCGGTGAGGCCAGCGAGGAGGGCGAGGGCGAGGCCGGCGGCGGCGAGGGCCGCGCCGACCAGGGCGGGCGAGGCCCAGCCCCAGCCGGCCGAGATGGCCAGGCCGCCGAGCCAGGCGCCGCCGGCGTTGGCCAGGTTGAAGGCGGAGTGGTTGGAGGCCGCCGCCATCGTCGGGGCGTTCCTCGCCTTGGCCATGAGCAGCATCTGCACGGGTGTGGTGACCAGGGCGCCCATCGCGCCCATGAAGGCGAGTGTCACCAGGGCGGGAACGGTGCTGTGGACCGTGAAGTAGAACGTCACGAGCGACGCGCCCAGCAGGGCGAGCCCTCCGTACAGCGTCGGGCGCAGGGCGCGGTCGGTCAGCGGGCCCGCGATCAGCGTGCCCAGCGTCATTCCGCCGCCGTAGAGCGCGAGGACCCAGGTGGTCGAGGAGTCGGAGAGACCCGTCACGTGGGTCAGGATCGGCACCAGGTAGCTGTAGACGGCGAAGAAGCCGCCGAATCCCACGACGGCGGTGGCCAGGCCGAGGGCGACCTGCCGGTTGCCCATGGCGCGCAGTTCGTGCCGGATGCCGGCCTGGTTGCTGCGGGGCTGGTCGGGGACGAAGGCGGCCAGCGCGGCCAGCGCGACGAGGCCGATGACGGCGACGGCGCAGTAGGCGTAGCGCCAGCCCAGTTGCTGTCCGAGAGCCGTGCCGGCCGGGACGCCGATGATGTTGGCGATGGTGAGTCCGAGGAACATCCTCGACACGGCCCGCCCGGCCCGTTCGGGGGCGACCAGCCGGGAGGCCACGACGGCGCCCACGCCGAACAGTGCTCCGTGGGGCAGGCCCGCCAGGAAGCGTGCGGCGAACAGCAGGCCGAAGCCGGGTGCGAGGGCGGACGCGACGTTGCCGATCACGAACAGGGCAGACAGCAGGAGCAGGAGTCGTTTGTGGGCGATGCGCGCGCCGATGCCCGTCAGGAGCGGGGCACCGACGACGACGCCGAGCGCGTAGGCGGAGACGATGTTGCCGGCGTGCGGCACGGACACGCCGACCCCGTCGGCGATCTGGGGCAGCAGCCCCATCGTGGCGAACTCGGTCGTACCGATACCGAACGCGACGAGGGCAAGGGCCAGCAGGGCCAGTGGCATGGAGCGGAAGTACCTTTCGCGGGCGGCGGTCCGGATCGTGGCGGAGCAGGCGGGACCACGAGGTGTCCTGCTCCTGTGGCCATTCGCGCCGGCCACCGTTGCCCGGTGCGCCCCCCAGGGCAGGGAAGGCCCACAAGCAGTGCAGCGGTGGCACATGCCCACGCATTCCAAGATCGGCCGACAGGAATTATGGCCTGCATCACACCGGCTCCGGGGGTCGGTCATGCGGTGCCGGTCATGCGGGTGCCGGCCATGCCCCGGGCGCGCGCAGGGACGGTCTGCGGGCGGCGGAGGGTCGGTCCCCGGCCGGTGGCGGAGGGTCGGTCCTCGGCCGGTCGTCGTCGGTGCTGAGCGCTCAGGCACTTGAGACAGGCAAGTGGTCAGGCGGCCGCGGTCGTCATGGACGGGGCACGGGCGGGCGGCCCGTGCCCCGTCGGCGGCCGGCGGCCGGCTCCCGGCTTCGCGGTCGTCGGCGTCTCGTTCTGCAGGCAGGCACGCACGAACAGCCCCCGCGCGATGTCGGTGCCGGTATCGCGCGGGGGCTGTTCGTGGCTGCTGCGGTCGCCGTTGCGACGGAAGGGTCAGTGGTGCGTGATGCCGAGTTGGTTCGAGGCGGCGTCGACGGTCTGCGCGAGCAGGACGGCGATGGTCATCGGGCCGACGCCGCCGGGCACCGGGGTGATCAGACGGGCTCGGGTGAGGGCGGTGTCGAAGTCCACGTCGCCCACGTTGCCCGGGTTGTAGCCGGCGTCGATCACCACCGCGCCGGGCTTGATGTCCTCCCCCCGGATCAGCCGGGGCCGTCCCACGGCCGCCACCACGACGTCCGCTTCCCGGATGATGTCCGGCAGGTCCGCCGTGCGGGAGTGGCAGTAGGTCACCGTCGCGTTCCGGGCGAGCAGGAGCATTCCCACCGGTTTGCCGAGGATCGCGCTGCGGCCCACCACGGCGGCGCGCCGGCCGGTGAGATCGACGTCGTAGGCCTCCAGCAGCCGCATGATGCCGCCCGGGGTGCAGGACACGAAGCCCGGCAGCCCGAAGCTCATGGCGGCGAAGGAATGTGCCGTGACCCCGTCGACGTCCTTGTGCGGGGCGATGGCCTCGAACGCCGCCCGCTCGTCGATGTGCGGGCCGCAGGGATGCTGGAGCAGGATGCCGTGCACGTCCGGATCGTCGGACAGGCCGGCGAGCGTGTCGATCAGCTCGGCGGTCGTGGTGGTGGCGGGCAGAGCGATGTGCCGGGACCGGATACCCGCCTTCGCGCACCGCGCCCGTTTCATACGGACGTAGGTGACCGACGCGGGGTCCTCCCCCACCAGCACCGTCGCCAGGCAGGGGCTGGTCCCGGTGTGTTGTGAGATCTGTGCCGCCTTGGCAGCAGCCTCTTCGACGATGCGTCCGGCAAGACCGGTGCCGTCCATGAGCTGGGCCGTCCGAGTCGCGGACATCGTTGCCTCCGGGGTGTGGCCGACCACTCGCCCAGGCGCACGGCAACGACGTCTCGTCAGACCGCTCCCCGGTGGTGCTCCACCTCAGCGCCAGTCACGGCCCACAGCGCACTGTAGTAGACGCGCAGCCTGCTCACACCGGTCAATGTCCGGTGCCAGGAGGCGACTTGCCGGGGCCCGCCGGCTCGGGCCGGGGGCGGGGGCGAAGGGTGGGGTCGTGAAGGGGCGGTCGCCTGCGCGGCGAAAGGCTCTGCGGGGCTTCAGCCGGACGATCGTCCCCGCAGGCAATAGGTGAGGCCCGGGGACACTGTCCCCTTCACGACCACGTCCTGCACAACACGGCCTGCCCTGGCGGCATTCCCGTGCCGTCACCGTGGCGGCATTCCCGCACCGTCGACCGGCCCGGCGGGCTCCCGTCCCGGCTCGGGGGAATCACGGGACCGGGGCCCTGCCGTCGCCTTCCCGGCAGCGTGGGCATACGGATGCGTCAGGCGCCCGTGCGGCTGCGGCTGCGTGCTTGGGGCATGTGCGGGCCGCGGCCGCGTGTGGCTGAGGCGGCTGTTTACACGGTGCGCTCCATGCAGAGCAGTTGGTCGCGCGTTTCCCATGAGGGGACGACGGTGAAGCCGAGCCGCTCGTACAGGGCGATGGCGCTCGTGCGCCATTTCCACACCGACAGGCGTACCGTGCCGACGCCGTTGTCCGCGGCGTGCGCAAGCGCGGCGGCGATCAGGCCGGACGCGATACCCCGGCTCCGCGATGCCGGGTCGGTCCAGAGTCTTTTGATCTCCGAGCGTCCGCCGGCGGGGGCGGTCAGCACGACGCAGCCCACGGCTGTGTCGCCGCCGCTCAGAGCGATCAGCACGGTGTCGTCGGCGAACGCGGCCCGCGGGTCGAGGATTTCCGTCCGGTAGCGGTCCGGCAGCGCGTCCACATCGGCGACCGGGTCGCCCTTCTCGGCCTGCGTCCGCAGGTGGTAGGCCGCCAGCAGCTCGGCCGGCCGGGCCGCCGCAGGGCCCTGACCTGGCCAGCGGACGATGACAACCCCGTGTCGATCGGTCATTGCGCCAGCATCACACGAGCCGTACCCGCGCCTCAGGAGGGGTGGGTACGGCTAGTTCTCGAGGCCCCAGCTGTGGATCCGCCTGGGGTGGACGCGGATCACCTCCTCGCTGAAGTGCGGGCCCAACTCGTGCGGGCCGACGAGGAGTTCGGCCTCTCCTCGGATGTCCACGCCGCGCACGGTCCAGGGCCGCAGGCTCACGACGTCGTCCACGACGAGCGCGGCCTTCGGGTTCTTGCGGAGATTGCGCCACTTCTTCGTCTGTCCCATGGCGAATCCGCCGATCAGGATCGTGCCGTCTTCCTGCAGGAAGAACCCCACGGGATTGGCCTGCGGCTGCCCCGACGGGTCGACCGTCGCGAGGCGCCCCAACCGCTGCGACATCAGGTACGCGCGTTCGGCCGTGCTGAATTCGGTCATGGCAGCAGCCAAACATGTTCCCGGCCGCGCGCACATCGGGTCACCGACCTAGGTCCGGGGGCTGAGACCGAGTCCCGACCCTGCAACGTCAACGGCGCCCCACACGCTGCTGCGCCACCCCTTCTACAGTGAGGCGTTCCTCAACCCGGGCCTGCGCGACGGCCCAGGGCTGGCTGGAGGAGCAGGTCCGTGCCAGCGCCCTGGAGCGGCAGACCGGCGATCTGCGGCACGTCATCGGCCGCCCGGCCACCACCCTCGACGAGGCCGGCGGTGCCGTACTCAAAGGCTTCAGGGGCTTCAGAGGCTGCGGAAGTCCTTCGCGTCGGGGTAGGTCACGTCGGTGCAGCCGCGCCGCTTGGTGATGTCGTCGACGTAGGCGCGGAACAGGGTGTTCAGTCGCCGGGAGCCGAGGATGTCGTCGTAGGTGTAGCTGGAGCTGAGGGTGTGCAGGGCGGGTTTGCCGTCGCAGACGGAGGAGGCCCACCACGCTCCGTCGGCGTGTCCGGCCGTTCCCGCCTTGATGATCGCGTCCTGGGCGCCGAGGGCCTCATATCCCACGGTGTGCGCCTCCGGGCCGAAGTAGGAGGCGGTGCGCAGCCACCAGGGCGAGTGGGTGAGCGCGCTGCGGGCGTAGTCGCGCTGGTCGTCGTTCAGTTCGTCGGCGATCCGGCCCACCTGGTCGGGGCCGACCGCCAGAAGGCAGCCTTCGAGGGGGTTGGCGTTGCGCAGGGGTATCGCGAGGGCGCGGTCGGGCAGCCGGTCCTGTCCCTGTTGTGTGAGGTGTGCGGCGAACCAGCTGCAGGAGCCGCCGGCCGTCTTCGCGGGGCGAAGAGTGATCGGCACGGAGGCGAGCCGGCGGCCGGGCAGGGCGGCCAGGCTGGTCTTGCAGCCGATCCGGTCGGCTGCTGCCTCGGCGGCGGTGCGGGCGATGCGGGCGAGGCGTTCACGGTCGGCCGCGGAGACGTCGTCGTAGTCGGCGCGGGCGGTGACGTTCAGCAGTTCGGGGGCCGTCGTGCGGCTGCCCGGTCCGCACGCGGCGCGCACGGTCGTGTACCAGTCCCCGTACCGGCCCAGGGTGCCGTCGCCCACGGGCCACGCTTCGGGGCGCCGGTCGGCGACCGCCGTGACATCGTCCTTCTCGCCGTTCTCGGTGTCGTCGGTGTCGTCGGTGTCGTCGGTGTCGTCGGTGTCGTCGGTGTCGTCGGTGTCGTCGGTGTCGTAGAACGGCTCGAGTCCGCTGTCGTCACCGATCCAGTTCATCGGCTCGGAGGCGTCGCTGCGCCGCACCACCAGCGTGAACAGACTCGTGGTCTTTCCGGGGCCGGGCACCTTGTAGACGGTGCAGGAACTGTGCAGTTCGCGGCTGTCGATCCGGTACTCGTCGTAGTCGCTGGCCTTCGCCCGGACCATCCCGCCCTGCAGGTCCATCACCGCGGCCCCCGACACGAGCCCGCCGCACGCCGCGCTGATGTCGCGCTCGCTGGACGCGCGGTCGCGGAGGTCGTCGGCCGTCAGCCAGCCCGCGTACAGGCTCAGCCCGATCCCGCCCCACGCCGTCCACCGCCACAGCCCGATCAGTCCCGCGCGCACCGCAACTCCCCCGTTGTGAACCCGTCCGGCGCGATCCGTGCCGCGCCGGTCGCCGAGCGTAGACGGCCGCCGTCCGGCACGTTGAGGGAGGGCGGCAGACACGTTCCGCGTAGACCCGCGGGCGTGCGGGCGGCTCGTAATCTGGTCGGGTCTCATCGCCTGTGGGAGGGAAGTGTGCTCGTGCCGCCGTACGGGGAAGGGGCTGCGGGCGGGACTGCGGGCGGGGCTGTGCGTTGCCGTCGGCGGTGAGCGTCCTGGGCCGCCTCGGCCGTCCGGTGCCCGGCGGGCTGCGCCCGCTGAGCGTGCAGGAGGTGCGGGGCGGGGCCCGGATGGTGCTGTGCGCCACGCTGTCGTGGTACCTGGCGGTCGAGCTGGGCATCAACAGTGCCCCCATCGCCGCTGTGCTGCCTGCGGTGTTCACCTTGTCCGGGATCCCGCTGTGGGCCCCCCGGCTGGGGCTCTACCGTCTGGGCAGTGTCCTGCTGGGGGTGGGCATCGCGGCGCTCGCCCTGCGCTGGCTTCCCGTGTCCACGCTCTCCCTCGCCGTCGTGGTGAGCGCCGGATACCTCGCCAGTCTCCTGGTGCGTATCGACGGTGCTCCCAGCCAGCAGGTGCTCGTCAGCGCCGTGCTCGTCTTCGGTGTGCCCGTCTCCGGCTATCCGGAGCAGCGCGTTCTGGAGAACCTGGTGGGGATCGCGGTGGTCATCCTCCTGGGTCCCCTGCTGTGGCCTCCCGACCCCAGCCGTCTGCTGTCCGGCCGGCTCGACGCCTACCGCGACCGGCTCGACCGTCTGCTGGCGGAGCTGGGCCGCCACCCCGGCCGGGCCCCGCTGGGGCAGGGGGCGGGGCAGAAGGCGGGGCAGGCGGGGGGCCTGTGGCAGCAGCCCCATGACCTCGCGCGGGATCTGGACCGGGCCCGGCGGGCGCTGCGCTGGAGTGTGACGCACCGTCGTTCGGCCGCCGCGCTCGACGAGGTCGGATACCGCATCCAGCTGGCCGAACGCACCGCGGCTCCCTTGCACTGCCTCACCGCGCAGCTGCGGGCCGCGGGCGGGCAGGCGGCGGCCGGCCCCGGTGACGCTCACGCCGGGGAGGGCCCCGGCCCGTTGCTGGACGCGGTGCGGCACGCGCTGATCCGCGCGCTGGCCGGCGCCGATCCCACGGAACCGATCGCCCGGGCCCGGGTGATCGGCGAACGGGGCGGGCCTGCCGGGAGCGGCCGGCACGACAGCCTGCTTCGCGGCATCCTGCTGCTGGTCCTCGACCGGCTCGACGACTACCGCGAAGCGCATTTCACCGGACGGTGACCTGCCGGTGGACCGGCGGCATCACCAGGGCCGGGTGCCGGCCGGTGGGCAGGCCGCCCTCCCACCGACACGGCAGGTCGCCCTCCCACGGACACGGCAGGTCGCCGTCCCACTCTTACGGCAGTTGGCCTCCCACCGTGACGGCAGGCCGGCTCGCACGTCAGGCGAGGCCGCGGCCTGCGCAGACCAGGCGGGCGACTTCGCGGAGTTTGACGTTGTTCTCCTGCGAGTAGCGGCGCAGCACGTCGAAGGCCTGTTCCTCGGTGATGTGGTGGCGGCCCATGAGGATGCCCATGGCCTCGCCGATGGCGTGCCGGGTGGCGATGGCCTGTTCCATCTGGGCGTGGGTGCGGGCGCTGGAGAGAGCGACCGCGGCGTGGGAGGCGAGCAGCCAGCCGGCCGTCTCACTGGCCTCGGTGAACGCGCCGGGTTTGCGGGAGTAGAGGTTCAGCGCGCCGAGGTTCTCGTCCTCGGTGAACAGCAGGAAGCCCATCATGCTGCCCACGCCGAGCGAGTGGGCCCTGGGGGCGTAGGCGGGCCAGCGCTGGTGCTCGCCGGTGAGGTCGGGGATGCGGAAGAGCCGTTCTCCGCGCGTGCTGCGGGCGGCGTCGAAGCAGGGTCCTTCGCCGAGCTGTTCCTGGAGGCGGTCGCTGTCGACGACGAGTTGGTCGGTGGGGGCGAGGGTCTGCACCTTCGTGGCGTGCCGTACGAGAATGCCGGCGGCGTCGCAGCCGTCGACCAGTTCGGTGGCCGAGGCGGTGATCCGCTCCAGCGTGTCGTCGACCGAATCCTGTGCCAGCAGGTCACGTGCCATCGAGGCCATCTGCTGTGCGAACCGACCCCAGTCCACTCCGACTCCTGTTCATCGCCTGTCTGGAGAAGCCTCCTACCCAGCCTTTCACGCAACCTGCACAGCGGTGGCTGTGAGTGACGCTCCTTCTGACCGGAAGGTGACCTGTCCACGGTGCCGGAAGGTCACACGGAACGCAGGTCCGTGCAGCCTCTGGCGCGGCAGGCGTCGCAGCGGCGGGGGCGCGCCGGTGACGGTGGTTCGCTACCGTGTCGGTCCATGACGGTCCTGATCATCGGGGGCAGCGGTTTCCTGGGCGCCGCGCTGATCCGGCAGGCCGCCGCCGCGGGGCGGCAGACGTCCGCGACGTTCGCGTCCCGGCCCGGCAGTGCCTCGTACGGTGTGGCCTGGCATCCGCTCGACGTCCGCGATCCCGCGCGGGTCGCCGCGGTGATCGCGGATGTGGCCCCGTCGGTCGTGGTCAACGCGTCGAGCGGCGGCGCCGACTGGTCGGTCACCGCCGACGGCGCCGTCCGCGTGGCGCTGGCCGCCGCCGGGCAGGGCTGCCGCCTGGTCCATGTCTCCAGCGACGCGGTGTTCTCCGGTGCGCGCGTCCGGTACGACGAGAGCTGCCCGCCCGATCCCGTCACTCCGTACGGTGCCGCGAAGGCCGCTGCCGAGACGGCGGTGCGGCTGCTGGTGCCGGCCGCCGCCGTCGCCCGGACCTCGCTGATCGTCGGACACGGCCGGTCCGTGCACGAGCGCTTGGTGCACGCCCTGGCCGGCGGCACCCGTGTCGGGGCCTTGTTCACCGACGACATCCGCTGCCCGGTGCATGTCGACGACCTGGCCGCCGCCCTGTGGGAGATCGCGCTGTCCGACACGGCCGGGATGTTCCACCTCGCCGGGCCGGACGCCCTGAGCCGCCACGTTCCCTGTCAAGTTCTTCTGTTCAGTCTCCTGGAGCTCCTGAGTGCGTGCTTTTGATAGACCCAGGTCAGCCCCACCCGTCACTACGAGTTCAACCTGAGTAGTCCTCGAGTTGGCCGTCCGGGACGGGGCTGCCGGTGAGGATGTCCCACTCGTCGCCGCGGTGTACTTGGACGGCGATGTGGATCGGGCCGTTGGGGCGGCTGCGGGTGCCGGGGAGCGGGGATCGGGCTGCGGAGGGTCTCGATGGCGGGCGTGAAGGGCCGGCACCGGGCGGCTCTCCTGCGCTGTCCCTGTGTGTCAGCGGACGAGCCGTCGGGCGTCCCAGACGAGGATGGAGGCGCTGCCCAGGTGCCAGGTGGCCAGGTACCGGCCGTCGGGCGAGGTCCGCACGTGGTGGTCGTCCTTGCCGCGGCGGTCCGGGGTGAACTCGCCGAGCAGTTCGCCGGTGTCGGTCCGGTGGATGCGGACGGTGTCCCCCGGGACGGCGAGCCAGCGGCCGCCGTCGCCGAGGGCGAACCGGTGCGAGCCCGGGATGTGCAGGCGCTCCCGGCCGCCGGGCAGACCCAGGATCCGGACCCCGTCCAGGGTGACGGTGGCCAGCCAGCTGCCGTCGGGGGCGAAGGCCAGGCGGTAGACGGACCCCGGTGACGTGGGGAGTTCGGCCCGCAGTTTGCCGGAGACGGGGTCCCACAGCTGGATCCGCCCGCTCTGTTCGCCGACGGCGACGGTCCGGCCGTCCGGGGAGCAGGCCATGGCGGTGACGAGGGTGCGGTCGTCCGACTCCTTCCCGAGCCGTCTGATCGCGTAGGTCGTGCTGTCGATGACCGCGGGGCGGGGCCGGGTGTCGGTGGCGACCCAGGCACCGCCTGGGTCGAGGGCGAGTTGGGTGGTCCAGCCGTCGACCGACCGCAGGCGCCGGCCGGTGGCGGCGTCCCACCAGCGGGCGGCGTCGTAGTCCCCGGTGATGACCCGGCTGCCGTCCGGCGTGATCGCGCACACCTCGTGGATCCCCTCGGTCGGGCCCAGGACGTGCCGCACGCTCCGGTCGGCGACGTCGTGGATCCGGCTGGCCTTGTGGCCCGAGGCCGTCACCAGCCAGCTGCCGTCCGCCGCCAGGGCGACGTCCTTGACATACGACGGGGACGGCAGCACGCCCACCAGGGCTGACGTCAGGTCGGTGGCGACGCGACCCGGGGCCTCCTCCCGCAGCTCCTGCCGGAGGAGGTCGGCCTCCGCCCGCAGGACGGCCTCGCCGGCCAGGGCGTCTAGCAGCAGCCCTGCCCGGAGAACCGGGTCCGGGCAGGCGCGGTGCTCCAGGCGGTGGGCGACGCGGTCCACGGCCCGGCGGGCCGCGTCGATCTCGGGAGTGTCGAACATCTCCAGGTCCGCGCGGAGTGCGGCCACGCCGCAGACCCTGACCTTCGCGGCCTGCCAGCGGGGGTTTTGCACCAGTCGTACGGCGGCGGCGCGGTCGTGGGCGGCGATGTGCCAGGGCAGGTGGTGCCAGAGGTAGGTCTCGGCGACCGGCAGCTGCCACCAGTGGCCGCCCTCCGGCGGCAGGGTGACGGCCCGGGCAAGGACGCGGCGGTGCCCGGCGCGGATCTCCTCCGGGGTGCGGTGGGAGGAGATGAGGGCGTGCAGCCGTCCGGGGAACGTGATCCGCCGCAGTCCGTCGCCGCCCCGGGGCAGGGCGACGAGTCCCCGGCGTTCCATCATCGGCAGGACGGTCAGGGCGGGGCGCTCCGGCGTGACGTCCTCCCAGCCGACGGCCAGGTCCGACAGCAGGATTTCGACGTCCGGGGGGAGGGCGGTGAGCGCCAGGACCTCGTCCCGGAAGATGTGGAGGTCGGCCAGCGCCTCCCCCTCCGGGCCGCCACCCCACTCCGCCGCCCGGGCGGCCGCTGCGGCAGCTTGGGCCCGTTCGTACCGTTTCCCGCGCCGCAACCAGTCCATGTGCCGCCCCTCCCTACCCGACTGACGGACAGTCAATCAGAGCCTCTGCCGGCAACCCCGCGGGGGTGAGACCGCGCAAGCCGACGTCCGACCACAGACCCCAGGTCCGCGGCGTCAGCCACGACACCCGCGAGCTGACCGAGTCCGCAGCCCGGTCCCCTCGCCGCGACACATCCACCGGCATCGGACGCACCTGCCCCCACCGGAACAGCTTCGTGAAGGCCGCCTCCTCCCGGTCCCACTTCGCCCCGCTGATCCGCTCCGGGTTCTCCGGCGCCACACATCGCCAGTGCCGATAGTCACGAAGATCCCGTTCGGTGGCCCTTCGCCACGGAACCCCACGCGAGGACAAGAACTCGAGCAGCAACCGCGTATCCGTCGCGTAGTTGCGCTTCGACTCCCGTTCGAGCGTGCTGAATTCCCTCGAGCGGACGTAGTGCATCAGGTCCGCGTCGACCATCCCATCGGGCCTGATGAACACCGGATCGCCTGGCCGCAGCCCGATCCGTGCCACTGCCTCCGGCAGGTCCTGTACCCCCAGGACGCCGTCAGCTGGCAGCGCTCTCCACCGTCCCGAATCCGGGACCCACACCACATGCCACGTGCCCACCAGCCGCCTCCCCTGACGCTTGAACACAAGCAATCATCAGGGAAGCCACGATCTCGGTGTGCTGATCGCCCGGCGCGACGGCCTCGACGGCGAGCGGCTGCCCGCCGGACGACGGGCCGCGTCCGGTCTGCCCGGGGCCCTCGACGTACGGCTCGACAGCGGCGCGACGCAGGAGCGGCTGCGTACCAGGCTGCGCGGCGCGCGCGAGTTCCTTGACTGAGGTTCCCGCGCTGCGGCCGCGACGGCCGGCTGCCGCGCGAGGTCGCACGGGCTGCCGGGGCGCCGGGGCCCGACGCCGGCATGACCCAGACGGCCGGCCCGGCCCCACCCTGGTCCCGCCGCACCACTGTCGGCACCCCTCGTTACAGTGCTGACCACCTCACCCTGCCGCGCCCCACCGAGGGGCCTGGAAAGGATGTCCCCGCATGTCCATGTGGCTCGCCCTCGTAAAAATCGACCCCGCGCTGCTGGCCGCCCTCCAGGAGCGTCCGGAGTCGGTCGGCGCCCTGTTCTTCGAGGACGACGTCCCGGAGCCCCTCGTTTCCGGCGTGGACCCGACCGCGGACTCCTTCCACTACGACTACCGCCTGCTGTCGGACATGGCCGAAGGCCGGTCCGAAGCCGAGAAGGGCACCCCGAAGTGGCAGACGGCGTACCCCTGGCTGGCGCGGGCCACGGGCGAGAACTGCTCCGCCATCGAGGGGTCCGACTTCGGCTACGGTCCCGCGCACTTCCTGACCCCGCACGAGGTCGGGCAGGTCGCGGCGGGGCTGGCCGGCGAGCACTGGACGCACCGGGCCTCAGCCGCCCACTGGAACGCCGAGGCCGAGGAGCGGGACTTCGACGACCTCGTCCCGTTCTTCGCCAAGGCGGCAGCCGAAGGCAAGGCGATACTCGGCGGCGTGCACTAGCGGCGGCGGACCTGCCACGGACGAAACTCACTCACAGCCAGTTCTCCCGCGCGGCGTGCAGTTCCCCGACCGCCCGCACCGTTCGAACACCCGGCGCCGCCCCGGCCGCCCCGGCCTGGTCACCACCCCACAACGCCCCGGCCCGTCGGCCTGCCGGTGACGCCTCAGCTGCGCAGGGCAGGCGTCCTCAGGACACGCGACGCCCCCACGTCCCCCGCCGGATCGGCCGAAAGACCGCAGTGTTCGATTCCTTGCGCCGACCCGGGCCGGCTCGCCGACAGACCTGGGCAACTGAACCGACTGTGCGGCCCGTTGCGGGGCTACCGCCGTCTCGGCTATTCTGCCGCAACCAACTTCCCTTCACGGAGGACCAGTTGCAGCAGATCTCCCAACGGTGGAGCAGCACGACGCGTCTGCGCGTCTAGCTGCCTTCCGTAGCCGTGGTCCGACACCGGTCACTCAGGTGACGTGTGTCCGGATCCGGTAAGGGTTGATCCACAACTGGGAGGTTCTTCATGGCGGCGACCACTCCGCTCCAGCAGCAGGCCTGCAACCACCGTGCCCTGGAAGTCGTGTCCGTTCTTCTGCTGTCGACCGTCGTCGCCCTGAGCGCAGCGGTCATCACCGTCGCGCAGGGAGCCGGTGTGAGCACGGTCCTCACCACCAGCGCGAGCGTCTTCCTCGGCGTGTTCACCGTCGGCCTGACCGCCATCACCTACGTCAAGCACGGCAGCTGACCCCGCGGACAGGGGAGGCCGCAGACGGCCTCCCCCGGTCCCGAGCCGCTGTGCCAGCCACGTTCCCTCAGCCACTCCCTCCGGCCGGACCGAACACCCAGCCCCTCGGGCCTCCGTGAGGACGTGGCCGCGTGACCAACCCGGAAGGCCGGACGCCTCGGCGACCTGCTGGTCGCTCAGTCCGGCCACGAGGCTTCCAGTGTCCGATGCGCTGCGAACACAGCTGCGACGGGAGGTTGCATGAGCCTGCGTCCTACAGGGCCGGGATCTGGTTGTGGACTGCCGGGGCCTGGGCAGCGAGTGCCCTGAGTGGTTCATCGCTCAGCCGGCATACCGTCCACTCGTTCAGCAGCTCCACGCCGAGTGACGTGTAGAAGTCGATCGTCGGTTCGTTCCAGGCCAGGACCCACCACTCGAAGCGCTCGTAGCCGTTCTTTTGACAGACCGCGGCCAGGGAGGCGAGCAGAGCCTTGCCGTGTCCTCCGCCTCGGGCGTGCGACCGCACGTAGAGGTCCTCCAGGTGCATGCCGCGCGTGCCGGTCCAGGTCGAGAAGCGGGGGAACCACAGGGCATAGCCCACGGTCTGCCCCGTCTCGTCGTCCTCGGCGATCAGTGCGAATGCAGCGGGATGTTCTCCGAACAGCGCGTCGCGGAGCTGTTCCTCGGTCGTTCGGGCCTGCTCAGCGGCCCGTTCGTACTCAGCGAGTTCACGGATCATCGCGCGGATCTCCGCGATGTCGTCCACAGTGGCGGCCCGGATCATGCCGGAGATCATCGGCCACCGTACCGAGCCGTGTCCATCCGATTCCGCGCCCGCTCCTGATCAGTCCTGCACCACGCTCGCCGCGGTCACATTCTCGATCACGCGGCCGAGTTTGGTCTTGGCCCGGGTCAGGTCCCGGATACGTGCGGCGATGCGGTCGCGTTCGGTGATGAGCTGGTCGAGCATGGCGGGGGTCGCGACGCCGGTGCTCACGCACGGCAGGAGTTCGACGACGGTACGGCTGGAGAGGCCGGCCGCGAAGAGGTCCTGGATGAGCTGGACCCGCTCCAGGGCTTCGTCGGGATAGTCACGCTGCCCACCGGGCGTCCGGGCCGATTCCAGGAGGCGCTGTTCCTCGTAGTAGCGCAGGGCTCGCACGCTGACCCCTGACCGCCTGGCGAGCTGTCCGATGCGCATGACGCAGGTCACTCTCTTCCCGCTCGTACCTCGTGTTGACGTCAGATTTAAGCTAGCAATACCGGCTCCGGGGTCGATCGAACCATTGCCGGTGCTGAGATTGATCATGCCCCGGCGGCGGACCTGAGGGCGTTCACGCGGTTCAAGTGTGCACGGCAGGCCTCGCGTCGTGCCGTGATCGCCGAGCTCGCCAGAGGTCACATGAGTGTAGATCTTGGCGGGCGGCGTGCCCTCTGACCGTGCGCCAGGTGTTGCCAGTGACGCTTGCTGTTCTCCGTAGCAGCGCAGATCCCTCACGCTCACCCCGCCCGCTCGGCAACCTCACCGATCCGCGTCTGCCCTCCTCGTGGCCGGGCGCAGTTGCGCTTGCCGACTTGCACCTCACGTCAACGTCAGGTCGTAGCGTGACGGACGTCGGATGAACACGTCATTCCGGCCCGTCAAAGTAAGGCAGACCATTATGCGCGCAGCCCGGTTCCACGAATACGGCGGAGCGGAGAGCCTGGTGATCGAGCAGGCCCCCGACCCCCACCCCGGACCCGGTGAGATTCGTGTCCGCGTCGCGGCGGCCAGCGTCAATCCCATCGACTGGAAGCTGCGCTCCGGCGCCCTGCACCAGATCCTCCCCCTGGATCTGCCCGACATTCCCGGGCGCGACGGCGCCGGTGTGGTCGACGAGATCGGCGACGGGGTGCAGGGGGTGAGCATCGGCGACCGGGTCTTCGGACTGGGCGGTGTCACCGGGGCGACCGCAGAGCTGCTCATCCTCTCCGCCTGGGCGCACACCCCCGCCACATGGAACGACGAGCAGGCCGCTGGTGCCGGTCTTGCGTCAGTGACCGCGATAGGTGGACTGAACGCGCTCGGCCCCCTCGCGGGGCGCACCCTCCTCGTCGAGGGTGCTGCCGGAGGCGTGGGCAGCGCGGCGGTCGAGATCGCCGTGGCACAAGGTGCTGCCACCGTGATCGGGACGGCCAGCGAACGCAACCACGAGTTCCTCACCTCTCTCGGCGCCGTTCCCACCACCTACGGCCCTGGCCTCGCACAGCGCCTCACCGCCCTCGCTCCGCACGGCGTCGACATGGTGCTCGACACCGCGGCCTCCGGCTCCCTGGACGACCTCGTCGCGATCGCGGGCGACCCGAAGTGCGTCGCGACGGTCGCCGACCACGCGGGCGGGCAGCGCCTGGGCACGCATGTGGTCAACGCGGTGAACGACTCCGCCCTGCTGTCTGCGGCGGCGGAACTGGGCGGGCAAGGCCGCTACACACCCCGCATCGAACAGACCTACCCCCTGGAACGGATCGCCGACGCCCACGCGCACGCCGAGCGCGGACGCACCCGCGGAAAGATCGTGATCTGTATCTGAACAGGCCGATCTGCGTCTGAACAGGCCCACGGGGCAGGGAACTCGCGACGTGCGGGCCTGCGTGGAGAGCGTGCCCTCGATCGGTACCGGATCGGGTGCGGGTCGCGGGCCCGGCAGTAGGGTGAGAGGGTGACCGCTCTGCCGGACGACCGGCCGCCGCTGATCGGCGAAGAGGACCGTGACACGGCCGTGCGGCGCCTGCGGGAGGCGTACGCCGAAGGCCACCTCTCGCACGAGGATCTGGACGAACGCCTGCACCGGGTGCTGACCGTCACCACGCACGGCGAGCTCGTGTCGGCGCTGGCCTCGCTGCCGGAGGAGAACGCGGGCACCACGTCCACGATCGCCGCGGCCGGCGGGCGGATCAGGCGCAGCGGGGCATGGCGGGTACCGCGGTTCCTCAAGGTCGAGTCCGCTTTCGGAAGCGTACGTCTGGACCTGTCCCGGGCGGTCTTCGAGCATCCGGTGGTCGACATCGAGCTGCAGCTCGGCACCGGCCGGGCGAAGATCACGGTGCCGCGCGACGCGATCGTCGAGTACGAGGATCTGCACACCGGGTGGAAGGACACGCGGTACCGGGCCCCGCGCAGTTCCCGCGGCGGCGGGCCGAGGATCCGGATCTCCGGGGCCATGGGGTTCGGACGGCTGAAGATCCGTCACGCACGGCGTTGAGGTTCCGTCACGCACGGCGTTGAGGTTCCGTCGGGCGTCAGGTCTGTGCCGGCGCGACGCCCGTGCCGCCCTTACGGGGACGGGCGTCGGCCGGTGTCCGTCGCGGAGTCGGGCGTGGCGTGCACGGGCAGGAGCCGGGGGCGTTTCGCGGTGCGGGCGTCGCCGGAGGACCGGCCGCGCAGACGGCGTCCGAGCCAGGGGCCGAGGTGTGCGGCCGCCCAGCGCAGTTCGGCTCCTGCGGCCTGCCGGCGCGAGGGGACCGTCCGTGGCGGGAGGGGGAGCGTCCAGGCGTCGTCGCTTCCGGGCAGGTGGACGGCCTGGGCGAGGGCCGCGGCGATCCGTTCGTGGCCGAGGGCGCTTGCGTGCAGCCGGTCCGCGGTCCACATCCGTGGGTCGGTGGTGGCGGCCTGCCGGCCGGTTTCGGCGACCGCGACGCCGTGACGGGCGGCCGCGGCGCGGATGCGGGTATTGAGGTCGGCCACGCGGGACCTGAGGGGCCGGGCGAGGGGCGCGATCTTCGCGAGGTCGGGGAAGGTCAGTGTCACCACATGGGTCCCGGCATCGGTGAGCGCGGCGAACATCTCTTCCAGGTGCCCGGCCGTCTCCGCGGCGTCGTACCGCGGCCGGAGCAGGTCGTTGACCCCGGCGACGACGGTGGCCAGGTCGGGGCGCAGGGCCAGGGCAGGTCCCAGCTGTTCCGTGCGGACCTGGCCGGCGGTACGTCCGCGTACGGCCAGATTGGCGTATTGGAGGCCGGGGTCGAGGGCTGCGAGGTGCTCGGCGAACCGGTCGGCGAAGCCGCGCAGGCCGACGGTGTCGTCGCCGTCGCCCAGTCCTTCGGTCTGGCTGTCGCCCAGGGCGACGTAGCGCAGGTATGCACCGCTCGGCATGAGTCGTCCGCCTTTCGCGCAGGACGGCTGCGATCCGCAGGCACCGGTCCCGGTCCCGGTGGCCCTCTTCGTCCGCATGGCCGCGCAGTTGACGCGGCTCCTTGCCTCGTCCGCCGCTCAGCATACTCAATAAAATGACTAGTCATATCCTTGGGTGTCGGGAGAGGTCAGGAGACCGCTGAGCGCTTGCGCGCCGCCGGGGAGAAGGGCCGGCTCGCCGCACGGGACCGCCCGTTCCCCGCGGGCCCGCGCCTGTACAGCCCCGGTGAAGTCCGGGCGCCCTTCGGGGACAAGCCCGTCACCGCAGGTGTCGTGGTGGGTTCCGGAGCGGTTTCCGGGGCGTGCGGAATTCTGTTTCCGTGCAGCGCACAGGCTGCCGGACTTTCCGGGCAGGTCCCGGATTTGCGTGGGGCGAGGTCCCGTTCTGCCGGGCCGCGAGAACGTGCCAGGGGGTTCCTGCCGGTAACAGGAACCCCCTGCGTTTCCCCGGTGGGTCGTGCTGCCGAGCCCAGGAAGACAGGACAGTTCCTACGGGGGTGCGGCCGGGCCGCTGTCATCCAGCTCATCACCGAACCGCCTCCGCCGCACGATCGTTCGCGTCTTCGGGAGCCTTCGGAAGGGGCGCCGGGGTTTCGGAACGCCGTACACGCAGGTCACAGCGGTGCGGGTCGAGGCGGAGGGGATTGCGCCGCGGCCGGGCGCGCCAGTGGCGGCGGTGGCGGCGGCAAGAAGCCGGTCAGCATGCGGCACGGACCGAAGAATTCAGAAATAGATCGGAATACCCGTCAGCCGGTAACGGAAAAGCGGAATCCTGATGCGGCAGGAGCCTCCTCGGCCTCTTGAGTTCCGCTCGCGCAACAGCCCTGCCGCGGAACATCCTCGCATTTTCAGGACCGGGGAATCCAGAACGTCTCGTGGCCCGGCCGGTAACCGGACACGGGGTGCTCCGTGCGGCGTCCGTGACGCCGCGCCCAGGAAGACAGGAATTCGTTCATGCTGCATCGGTACAGCCCCCGCCGCCGGTCCCCGGCCGGCGCGCCCGGCATCGTCACGGCCGTCGGCGCGGTCGCCGCGGGAGGTGTGTGATGACGTGGGACCAGGTGCCCGGCAGGCGGCAGGCGGAGCACGAGACCGTTCCGCCGCGGATCGGCGGCCAGCAGCAGTTCCGTGAGGAACTGACGCGACTGCGCACCGGGCTCGGGGTGTCGCTCGCCCAGCTCGAGCAGGCCAGCCAGCGGCAGGGCAAGCGGCTGCCGCCGGCCACCGTCTCCAATGTGCTGTCGCGGGACCGGCTGCCGGAGTGGGAGTTCGTCGCCGATTTCCTGGCCGCGTGCGGTCTGGACGAGGCGCGGCGCGGGCCCTGGCAGCAGGCCTGGCGGGAGCTGGCCGCGGTGTCCGCGACCCAGGTTTCCGTCCCGGCACCGGCACCGGCACCGGCCCCTGCCCCTGTTCCGGCTCCGGCTGGGGCTCCGGTTGGGGCTGTTGGGGCTGGGGCTGGGGCTGGGGCCCCCGGTGGTTCGGAAGCCGCAGCCGCTTCTCCTCCCCCGGCCGGGTCCTCTCCCCCGGACCCTCCCCCGGTGTCTTCGCCGCCTCCGACAGCGCCCCCCGGCAAGCAGCCGGACAAGTCCCCGGACGACATCCCGCCCGCCGGCGGCCGCCGGTGGAAGGCGTGGCGGGCCCGCCTGGCGGGGCACCGCGCCGCCGTGGCGGTCTGCGCCGCCCTCGCGCTCGCGGCGGCCGCCGGCGTGTACGCCGTCGACGAGCACCACAAGAGCGAACGGCAGGAGCAGCAGCGCAGACAGGAGCAGCAGCGGCAGGACACGTACCGCAAGGAGCACTGCGGGACCATGAACCCGGCGCTGGTGACCCGGGCCGGCGGGGAGTGCACGGGAGTGACCGACGGCCTCGACCGCTCCGATGTGTTCGGTTCCGCCCTGGAGCCCGTGCTGACGGCCATCGGCGCGGAGAACCACCGGGCGACCCGCGACGGCCACTACGTCACCATCGCGTTCCTGGCGCCGCTGACCTCGGTGGGCAGCGCGGGCAAGGCCAAGGATCTGACGCTCGACCAGTTCGTCGGGGAGGTCGAGGGCGCCTACACGGCCGTCGAACGGGCCAACGCCGACGACGGCCCGCTGAAGATCCGTCTGGTGCTGGCCAACATGGGCAGCGGCGAACTGCACTGGAAAAGGGCCGTCGACACGCTGACCGGGCTGGCCGAGGCCGACAACCTGGTCGCGGTCACCGGGATGGGGCTGAGCCAGCAGGAGTCCGTCGACGCCGCCCGCACGCTCGGCGCCAAGGACATCCCCATGGTCGCCGACCTCATCACCGCCGACGGCTTCGACACCACCGGCATCATCGACAGTGCGAAGAACGCACCGAGACGCATCAACGGGCTGGTCCGCGTCACCCTGACCAACGCGGCCCAGCTGGGGGCGCTCGGCAAAGAACTGGACGGCGACACGCGCACCGCCGCGCTGGTGCGCACCGCCAAGACCCCCAACGGCACCGACGACTTCTACACCGACTCCCTCTACGAGGACTTCCGCACCGTCGACGGGCTGAAGAAGCACCTCGACCCCGCGGCGGACGACTTCATCTTCGACCCCCGCGGCGGAGTGGCGTCGATCCTGGGCGCCATCGGCCAGAACCTGTGCGGCACCGGGCGTCCCGTCGACACCGTGTACTTCGCGGCCCGGGAGAAGTACCTGCCCGACTTCCTCCAGGCGCTCAGCCGGCGCAGCTGCCACCGCCGGCCCATCACCGTCGTCTCCGGATCCGACACCGCGGCCCTGGACCCCAAGACCCTCGCCGCCCTGAACCAGGACGGCGAGGCCCCCATCGCCGTGCTGTACGCCTCCCTGCCCACCGCCGCGCAGCTGCGCGGCCCCGGCAACAGCGACCACAACCTGTACGAGCAGTTCCTCGACGCGTTCGGCGGCGACCACCACGGGCAGAAGTTCCCCGCCGCCCACGCCACCCGCGGCTACTGGCCCGTCCTGGCCCACGACGCCGTCCTCACCGCCGTCACCGCCATCCGCAACGCCACCACCCCCACCACCGCCCGCCCCAACCGGTACGCCGTCCTCAACCACCTCTACGCCCTCACCGACGGCGCCGTCCCCGCCGCCACCGGGCGCTTCGGCATCGACCCCACCGGGAACCGCACCAAGGTCCCCATCACCATCCACCGGCTCGGCGCCACCGTCTGAACCCCTGACGTCCTGAGCCCGGCCCCGGGCATCCCGGCCGTGTCGCCGGGGGGGTGCCCGCCGTCGTACGGGTATCCCGGCCTCGTCCATGACAGCCGGGCCGCTGCGCCCGGTGTGGGACGCGCTGTCCGGAAGAACCCGGAGACAGGGGCAATCCGTCTCGCCGTCCGCTGCGGATTACCCAGGGCGCGGGTTCGTCATGAGCCGCGCGTGAGCACCCGCCGGGAACGAGGGATACGGGTACCGGCGGTGGGCTCCCGGGCCCTCGTGCACGGCGGTGCGCGAGGGCCCGGTCCACGCCCGGCCGCGTCCTGGCCCCGTCCTCGCGCCGCCGGCACCGCGGGGGCCGCCCGGAGAACCGGGGTGCGGTGCCGGGCCGGGCGGCCGCTCTCCCGGCAGGTGCCCTCCGGTTCCTCATGCCTCGGCGCGGGTCCCGGCAGGTGCGCCGCGGCCGCGGTTTCCGCACCGTGCGCGGCGAGGGTCTCGTGCGGGCGGGGGTGAGCGCGGTGCGCGTCGCCTCGGCCGCGGCCCGGTGGGAACCGGACGTCTTCACCGATGCCGGTCGCGCCGCGCTGGACCGGGCCTTCTTCGGACGGGTGCGGGCGTTCGTCTGTCGCCTTGTCACCCGCGCCGCCGGGTCGGTGCCGTTCCTGCTGCGGTTCGTGTCCGGCGGGAGGGCGCTCGGCGGGCCGTGTCCGGGGCCCGGCCCGGGATGCGGCCGCGGTGTCGGAGGGCCTGCAGGGTCGCCTGGGCGGGGGCCGGGGGCGGGGCCTGGCGGCCGGGCCCCCGCCGCAGGAGGCCGGCGGGGTGTCAGTTCGCGGAGCGGACGCGGTCGTGTGCCGCGGCGGTCATCTGGTAGTAGGTCGCGAGTTTGTAGTACTCCTCGCTGGGCGACAGCGCGCCCGCGTAGACGAGTACCCGCTCGCCCTCGTACGCGTGCGGGGCGCTCCGCGCGAATTTCTCCAGCTTCGGCTCGATCCGGGCGGGCAGTGCCACCGGGTCCGTGGTCCTCGTGGAGAAGCTGATCCGCTCGATCTTCGAGGAGTCCCAGCCGAAGGTGGGGTACAGGGCCGATGAGGTCTCGATGAATTCCAGCAGTTGCGCGCTCGGCTCGGGGAGGCCGAATTCGCTGAGCATGGAGAGGACCGCTGTGCGCTGTACGTGTTCGGCGGAGAGGCCGTTGAAGTACACGTTCCATGTGCGGCGCGCGTAGTCGATCGCGATGGCCGAGATCTTGTCGTCCAGGCCGTAGGCGGCGAACGAGGTCACGTGCTCGGACAGGCCGCTGGGCATGGAGGGGATGTCGGCGAGCTCCGCCACGCTCTGCAGGTCGCCGAGCGGGAAGAAGGCGTAGGTCTTGTGGAAGCCGCTGGTGATTCCGTGGTCGACGCCGTACGCCTGGAGGGGGAATCGCGCCTGGATGTCCGAGAAGAGGGCGCGGATGGGGTGGTCGGTTTCGTCGACCAGGCCGTGTGAGAGGGCGAGCTGGTAGGGGTCGCCGGCGCTGGGGGGCAGCGTGAAGTCGAAGGAGAGGTCTCCTATGCGGCCGCCGCTGGTCACCATGTTGAAGACGATGGCGCCGTCGGTGAGGACATCCTCGAATGCGGTCAGGGTGGGCCACATCTGCTCACGGGAGCAGGCTATGTCCAACAGGTCGGCCGCTTCTTCCACGGCTGAGTACACACGTTGGATGTTGGCTTTTCCAGACATCAATCCCCCAGATGTCGACATGAAACCTTTGCTTATTGCTCGTGGCGCACAGCATGGGTCGTCTGTCTTGGCCAGGACTGGAGGGTGAGTTGGCGCCGGCTTGGCGGCCCGGAGCCGGTGTCCTGCCAGGTGGTCAGGGGCGGCCGTGGGCGGTGCGGGACCGGGCGTCAGTCCTGCCGTTCGGGGGTGTGGACGATCAGGCCGTCCATCGCTTCGGTCACCTTCAGCCGGCAGCTGAGGCGGCTGGTGGGGCGGCGGGGGCAGACGGTGTAGTCGAGCAACCGGTCCTCGTCGGGCTGCCGGGGGTCCAGTGTGCCGACGGCGGTGTCGTCGACGTAGACGTGGCAGGTCGCGCACTGGGCGTTGCCGCCGCACTGGGCGACGATCCCTTCGATGTCGTTGAAGACGGCGCCGCGCATGACGCTGGTGCCGACGGGGACGTCGACGGTCCGCTCGGTGCCGCCGGCGGAGATGTACGTGATCTTGGGCATGGGGACTCCTCGGGGAGCGCTTGACCATGCGTGGGCGTGTGCTCAAAGGTCGGTCAAGCGGCCGATGAAAAAGGGTGGAGTACCGCTGGAGACGGGGCGGGGACGCGACACCTCGTCCACTCGGCTCCGCGCGGCGGCCGTCGGGACACGCGATGCCCGAGCCGTGGAAAGTGAGCGAAAACGGACCGTAGCAGAGGATTTTCCCGCTCGCCAGGTCCAGCTCTGCTCGAGGACGGCTAGGAGCGGGAACGGTTCGGGTCCGGCAGGCGGTGGGTCATGAAGGGCCGCGAGGTGATGAACTCCCGTAATCTCAGGGCCGCTTCGGACAGGTAGGCGTCGCGGCGCCAGACGAGGGTGAGCACGCGGTGGCAGGCGGGGGCGTCCAGGTGCACCCAGGCCACCGGGACGCGGGTCTCGGTGCCGGCCTGGCGGGACATCGCGGGGATGAGGCCGATGCCGAGACCGGCGCTGATCAGGACCTGGCTCGCGCCCGGCTCGTCGCCCTCGCAGGACAGCAGGGGCGTGAGGCCCTCGGACGCGAACAGCGTCTCCAGGAGGGTGCGTTGCCAGTGACCTTTGCGGGTGGTGACGAAGGGCTCGTCGGCGATCTCGCGGATCGTCACGGACTCCCGTCCGTCCAGCCAGTGGCCGCGCGGGACGGCGAGCAGCACCTCTTCGCGGGTGAGCTCGAGCGACTCCAGGTGGGTGCCGTTCAGTTGCTGGGAGGCGACGCAGAAGTCGACCTCGCCGACGCGCAGTTGGCGTTCCATCTCCTCCGCGTTCGACTGGAAGAGCCGCACGTCGGCGTAGGGCTGGGTGGCGCGGAAGCTGCCGAGGACCGTGGTGATGGTCAAGAGCGTCTCGCAGGCGATGCTGACCCGGCCGAGGCCGAGTTCGCCGGCCTCGCGAACGGCCCGGATGCCGTCGTCGAGTTCGCTGAGGGCGCGGTCGACGTGGCGCAGGAACATCGATCCGTACGCGTTGAGCTTGATGCCGCGGCCCTGGCGTTCGAACAGCGTGGAGCCGAGCTCGGCCTCCAGGCGCGCGATGGTGCGGCTGAGGGAGGGCTGGGCGACGCTCAGTTCCTCCGCGGCGCGGCTGATGTGCTCGTAGCGGGCGACGGTCTGGAAGTAGCGCAACTGCAGCAGATCCACGAGCCACCTTCACTTATGTCTTTTGAGGCATCGTCACATGGCAAAACCGGTCTTGGAAAGCATGAGCATTTCTCTCTACGGTCTGATCGAGGTCACCGCACAGGTGACGGGCGGTGACGCCCGGTGCCTGTACACGCGATGCGAGGGCCCCTACTTCTGTCCTTCTCCCGCCGCCCTACCAGGAAGGTCGCATCCATGAGCGCTGCGGAGCTGGCCCGACTCCAGTTCGCGGCCACCACCGGCATCCACTGGCTGTTCGTGATCCTCACGATGGGGCTCGTCCCCCTCGTGGCATTCATGCACACCCGGGCCGCGTACACCCGTGATCCCGCCAAGAAGGCTGTCCGGGAGCGCATGACGCGCTTCTGGGGACAGCTCTACGTCATCAACTACGCGGTCGGTATCGTCACCGGCCTGGTCATGGAGTTCCAGTTCGGGTTGAGCTGGAGCGGACTGAGCAAGTTCGCGGGCAACGTCTTCGGGGCGCCGCTGGCGCTCGAGACGCTGATCGCGTTCTTCGCCGAGTCCACGTTCCTCGGGATGTGGATCTTCGGCTGGGGGCGGCTGCGCCGGGGCGTGCATGTCGCTCTCATCTGGCTGGTGGCCCTCACCGCGTACGCTTCCGCGTTCTGGATCCTGATCGCCAACGGTTTCATGCAGCATCCCGTCGGCTACGAGGTCCGGGGCGGTGTCGCCTACCTGACCGACTTCGGGGCGCTGCTCACCAACGACATGGCGCTGGTCGCCCTCGGCCACATCACGCTCGCCGCGCTGATGACGGGCGGCATCTTCGTCGCCGGGGTCAGTGCCTGGCACTTCGCCCGGGGCACCAAGGAGACCGACCTGTTCCGCTCCTCCCTGCGTCTGGGGACGTGGGTGGCCATGCTCGCTTCCTTCTTCGTCGTCGTCGTGGGTGAGCTGCAGCGTCCGGTGATCGAGCGGACGCAGCCCATGAAGGCCGCCGTGCTGGACGGCTCCGGTGTCGCCGAGGTGCAGCGCCGGCTCGTGGAGCAGTTCGGGCCCGGTGACTATGTGCCGCCGGAGGGCTGGATCCATCTGTCGATGAACGCGATGACGCTCATCGGCAACACCATCTCCACCATCACCTTCATCGCGGTGTTCCTGCTGTGGAAGGACCGGCTGGTGCGGTGGCGTCCGATGGCCTATCTGATGACCGCGATGATCCCGTTCGCGTTTCTCGCCTCGGTGGCCGGCTGGGTGGTGCGTGAGGTGGGACGCCAACCCTGGCTCGTCTACGGCCATCTGACGGTGGAGGACGCGCTGTCCCACGTCAGCAGGGCCTCGTTGATCGCGTCCTGCACGCTGTTCATCGCCGTCTTCCTGGCGCTGGCGGTGACGAACTGGACCCTGATCACCCGCTTCGCCGTCCGCGGCCCCGAGGCCACCCAGCTCGGTGCCACCGAGCCGCTCGCCGAGGACCGGCTCGAGGGTCCCACGGACGGTGCCGGTGACAAGCAGCCGGTCCCGGCTTTCTGAGGGGAAGTTGACGAGATGACTTTGCAGACCGCCTGGCTGGCCCTGCTGGGCCTGCTGCTCGCCGGGTACTTCGTGCTCGGCGGATATGACTACGGTGCACAGATGCTGCACCCCTTCCTCGGCAGGTCCCGCGAGGAGCGGGAGCGCGGCAGGGCCCCGGACCGCAACGCCGCGCTCGATGCCATCGCTCCGTTCTTCCTCGGCAACGAGGTGTGGCTGGTCGCCTTCGCGGGAGTGATGTTCGGTGCGTTCCCGCATCTGGAGGGCACCCTGCTGCCCGCCATGTATCCGCTGATCGTGGCGATCCTGGTCGGTCTGGTCCTCGGCAACGCGGCCGTGCAGCTGCGCCGCCGGGCCCGGGGGGCGTCCGGCCGCCGGGTCTGGGACGCGCTGATCGTGTTCGGTGGCGCGCTGCCGGCCCTGTGCTGGGGGCTGGTCGTGGGCCTGCTGCTGCACGGTGTGCCGCGGCGGGCCGACGGCAGCTTCCGGGTCGGGTTCGGTGAGGTGTTCACGCCGTTCGTGCTGGTGTGCGGTGTCACCACGATCCTGCTGTTCGCGGCGCACGGTGCGGGCTTCGTCGCCCTGCGCTCGGAACCCGAAGTGGCCGGCCGGGCACGGCGGCTGGGGGCGCGGCTGCTGACCGCGACCGGTGCGGCGGCGCTGCTCGCACTGCTGCTGACGGTGTTCGGCGAGGGTGCCTCGATGACCAACCGGGCAGCGGCGGCCGCGATCGCCGCCGCGATCGTGGCGGCGATCGGTGTCGCCCGGTGGTCCTTCGCCGGCGGGCACCAGGTGCGGGCGTTCGTGGCCACCTGCTGCGCGACCGCGCTGCCGGTGCTGCTGATCGGGGCGGGGCACTACCCGTACCTGCTGATCAGCTCGGCCGGCCACGGGCTCGACATCGGGCACGCCGTCACCGACGACGCCACCTTGAAGATCCTCAGCGGGTTCGGGGTGCTGGTGGTCCCGACGATCCTGGCGTACCAGGCGTGGAGCTGGTGGGCCTTCAGGGGACGTACGGGACGCCGTCATCTCAGCTACTTCTGAGCAACCGCCCGTCAGCCGCCACCGTAGTAGGGGGAGGGATCGCACATGAAACCGGTCGAACGCCGTCTGATGCGGGAACTGCCGGTGCTGCGACGCCATGTGGGGCGTTCGGCGTGCCTGGCGTTCCTCGCCGCGGTCCTCGTCGTCGTCCAGGTGACGCTGCTGGCCGGGGTCCTCGCGGATGCCTTCGCCGGGCACGGGGTCGCGTTCGCGGCGCCGGCCGCGCTGGGCGGCGTGGTGGCGCTGCGGGCGCTGCTCGGCTGGGCGCGGGACGTCCTCGCGCAGCGGGCCGCGGCCGACGCCAAGCACGCGCTGCGCGGCCGGCTCACGGACCGGCTCGGCCACGCCGCGCCGTCCGCGCCGGCGGCGCGCCGGCACGGCGAGACGGCCACCTTGCTCACGCGTGGGCTGGACGCCCTGGATCCGTATGTCACCGGGGCGCTGCCCACCATGGCGGCCGCCGGCGTCGTCCCCCTCACGGTGGTGGTCTGGCTGTTCGTGACCGACTGGTCGTCGGCGCTGATCGTCGTCGTGACGCTGCCGCTGATCCCGGTGTTCGGGGCGCTGGTCGGTATGCACACCGCGCGGCGCACCGCCCGGCAGTGGCGGCTGCTGGCGCGGCTCGGCGGGCACTTCCTGGATGTGGTGGCCGGGCTGCCGACGCTGCGGGCGTTCGGCCGCGAGGACTACCAGGCGCGGCGGGTCGGGGAGATGGCCGATGCCCATCGCCGGGCCACGATGCGGACCCTGCGGGTGGCGTTCCTGTCGTCGTTCGTGCTGGAGACGGTCGCGACGCTGTCGGTGGCGCTGGTCGCCGTACCCGTCGGGCTGCGGCTGCTGGGGGGTGCGCTGGATCTGCGTACGGCCCTGGTCGTGCTGTTCCTGACGCCGGAGGCGTATCTGCCGCTGCGGGCGATGGGGGCCGCCTTCCACGAGAGTTCGGAGGGCGTCACGGTGGCGGAGCAGGTCTTCACGATCCTCGACGAGGGCAAGGGCGAGGGCGGGGCCGGGGACGCCGGTGAGCGGCCCGCGTCGCCCGATGTCCGTACCGTGCCGGTGTCGCTGCACGGTGTGTGCGTCACCTACCCGGGCCGGGCCGTGCCCGCCCTGGACGGTGTGTCGTTGCAGGTCCAGCCCGGTGAGCACGTCGCCCTGGTCGGACCCAGCGGGGCGGGCAAGTCCACGCTGCTGGCGCTGCTGCTGGGGTTCGTCGAGCCCTCGGCCGGCCGGATCACGGTCGGGGGCACCGACCTGGCGGACCTCGACGCCGACGACTGGCGGACGCGGCTGGCGTGGGTGCCGCAGCGCCCGCACCTGTTCGCCGCTTCCGTGGCGGACAACATCCGCCTCGGGCGGCCCGACGCGAGCGATGCCGAGGTGCGCCAGGCGGCCCGCGACGCCGACGCCGACCACTTCGTCGAGGCCCTTCCCCAGGGCTACGACACCTTGCTCGGCGAACACGGTGCGGGGCTGTCCGCGGGGCAGCGGCAGCGCCTCGCCCTCGCCCGGGCCTTCCTCAAGGACGCGCCCGTGCTGCTGCTGGACGAGCCGACCGCGCATCTCGACCCGGACAGCGAGGCCGCCGTCACCCGTGCCACGGTGCGGCTGATGCGCGGACGTACCGCGATCGTGGTGGCGCATCGCACGAGCCTGCTCCCGTACGCCGACCGTGTCGTCACGGTGCGGGGCGGGCGGCTGGAAACGGTGGCGGACCCGCGCCCGGCAACGGTGGGGTACGAGCGCACGCAGGCGGCGGACGGACGTCCGCAGGCGATGGCGAACTCTTCCCTCCGTGCACCGCGACTCCTTCCCCCAGAAGGGGCTTTGACCTCATGACTTCCTTGTACACGGCGGCCGCGCGCCGCACAGACTCCCGTCCGGCGGTCGTACCCCCCGTCCGGCCGTCGGGCGGGTCCTGGCCGACGGTGCGCCTGGTGCGTCACCTTCTGCCGTACTGGCGCAGGCTGCTGACGGCGGGGCTCGCCGCGGCCGGCAGTGAACTGGCGGCGGCCGCCCTCATGGCGACCGCGTCCTGGCTGATCACACGGGCCGCGCAGCAGCCGCCGCTCGCCTCGGTGAGCCTTGCGATCGTGGCCGTGCGCGCCCTGGCACTGGGGCGCGGGGCCCTGCGTTACGGTGACCGGCTGCTCGGGCACGACGGTGTGCTGCGGGCCGTCGCGGGGTTCCGCACCAAGGTGTACGAGGCGCTGGTGCCGCTCGCCCCTGCGGGGACGCCCGCTTTCCGCAGCGGTGATCTGCTGACCCGGCTCGTCGACGACGTGGATGCCGCGCAGGATCTGCTGCTGCGGATCCTGCTGCCGGCCGCGGCCGCCGCCGCGGTGTGTGTCGCCGCGACCGCGACGGCGTCGATGCTGCTGCCCGAGGCGGGTCTTGTGCTCGGGCTGCTTTTGTTCGTGGCCGTCCTGCTCGTGCCGACGACGGTGCTCGCCGTGGCCCGGCGCACGGGGCGGGCGCAGGCGGCACTGCGGGCCGAACTCGCCGCGCACGTCGTGGACTTGAGCGAGGGGGCGGCGGACCTCGCCGCCTACGGCGCCCAGGGGCGGGCCGCCGCGCGGGCCCGGCTGGCCGCCGCGCGGATCGCCCGGCTGGAGCGGCGGCGTGCGCTGACCACGTCGCTGGCGTCCGCCGTGCTGATGCTGTTCCAGGGGGCGGCTCTGGTGGCCGTGGTGTGGAGTGCGCTGGGCTCCCATGCCGACGGAGAACTGCCCGCCGTCCATCTGACGGTGCTCGCGGTGCTCTCCCTGGTGGCCTTCGAGGCGCTCACTCCGCTGCCGGCGGCCGCGTTCCGGCTCGCCGACGTGCGGGCCCGGGCAGGGCGGCTGGCCGACCTCTTCGACACGTCGGCGCCGGTCGTCGAGCCGGCCGCCGCGCCGGCGCTCGTCGTGGACGGTCCGGTCGGTGTGCGCATCCGCGATCTGACGGTGCGCCACCAGGGGTGTGACGCACCGGCGTTGGACGGTCTGAGTCTGCACCTGCCGGCCGGACAGCGCACCGTGCTGCTCGGCGCGAGCGGCTCGGGGAAGTCGACGCTGATCTCGGCGCTCATGCGGTTCGTGGACTACGAGGGCGGCAGCATCGAGGTCGCCGGCCGCGAGCTGCGTGACTGCGCCGGCCATGAGGTGCGGCGGGTGATCACCGGGATGACCCAGGACGCCCACGTCTTCCACGCCACCATCCGCGCCAACCTGCTGCTCGCCCGGCCGGACGCCGGCGACACCGAGCTGCGCGACGCGGCGCGCCGGGCGCGGATCCTGGACTGGATCGAGTCGCTGCCCGACGGATTCGACACCTGCCTGGGGCCCGACGGCACGGAGCCCTCCGGCGGCCAGCGGACCCGGCTGCTGCTGGCCCGCGCGCTGCTCGCCGATCCGCCCGTCCTCGTCCTGGACGAACCGACCGAGGGACTCGACCCGGATGCCGCGGCCGGCGTGCTCGCCGACATCCTCGACGCCACCCGCAACCGTACGACCCTTCTGGTCACGCATGAACGGGAGGGCCTCACCGGCGCCGACCAGGTCGTGACGATCGACCGCGGACGGGTGCGCGCCGGTGCGGCCGGTGAGGGCCTGGCCGCGGGGACTCCCGTGGCCCGCTGACGGAAACGTCCTCCACTTGTCGCCTGTCCCGAGTTGCTGCTTCCGGCGTTGATCGATCACGGTTCAGCGGCCGTCCCCGCGTAGCCCGGCGGTACCGAACTCGCCCTTGAGCAGCTGAGGTACAGGAAATCCCGGTGAGATTGATCTGCACACCGGCGGTCCGCGAGGGGGTGAGCCGCAGGCGTCGGTCTGGCCGCCTCCACGGCCGCCTCCACGGCCGGCACCCGCACGGACAAGCCGCTGCCGACGTTCAATCAGATCGCCGTGGTGGTCGCATGGACCGCGGACGTATGGGTGACGCGGCCACGGCGCCCACTACGACGCTCCTCACAGGGCCAGCGCGGTTCGCGCCAGTCCGCGCAGCCAGGCGTGGGCGTGATCGGTGTCGTAGCGCTGATGCCATGACAGGTATACCGGTGCCGACGGCAGTTCGAGCGGGAGGGGGAGCACGACCAGGCCGAAGTCGGCGACCGCTGACCGCGTGGTGGCTTCGGGGACGCTGATCAGGATGTCGGAGCCGCGCGCGAACTCCAGAGCGGCCCCTTCCGTGGGCGCGGTCGCCACCACACGGCGGGTGAGGCCGAGCCGGGCGAGGGCGTCGTCAATGGCGTTGGTGAGGTTTCCGCGTCGCGAGACGGTGACGTGTTCAGCGTCGGCGTACTGCTGTGCGGTGAGGGTCCTGACGCGGGTGAGGGGGTGCCCCTGCCTCGCGACGACGACGAGGCGGGTCCCGCCTACGTTCTCGGCACGGATGTCCGGTGCGCTCGGGCGGTTGGAGTTCGCCTCCAGGTCGACCTCGCCGCGCCGCAACTCGGGGGTGTCGATGCTCGATTCCGCGACGAAGCGCAGTCGCACGCCCGGCGCCTGTCCGCGCACGGCCGCGAGCAGTGCGGGGCCGCTCAGGGCGACGAGGGAATCGTGCCAGCGGAGTGTGAACGTGCGCTCGAGCATTGCCAGATCGAGTTCACGGCTCGGTGCCAGCACCCCCTGGACCTGGTGCAGCAGCTCGTGCACCTGTTCCCGGACGGCGATCGCATACGGCGTCGGGGTCATCGTGCGGCCGGTGCGCACGAGGATCTGATCCCCGGTCGTGCGCCGGATCCGGCCCAGACTCCGGCTCATCGCGGGGGCGGTGACGTGCAGGCGCGCCGCCGCCCCGGCCACACTGCCCTCCTCCAGCAGCGCGTCGAGCGCGGCGAGCAGGTTCAAATCCAATTGCATGTGAGTAATCCTAGCCGTGCCTGACATGCATTTGAAGTTAATCGCCGGTCTGCCTACCGTTGAGGCGAAAGCGCAGGGAGTAACGCGCAGTTCGGCCCTCGACCGGCCTCAGCACCCCTCCACAGACGGGAATACCGCCATGTCCGAAACGCTCCGGACCACCGACGTCGCCGCCTCCGACGCCGACCTGCTCGCCCAGACCGCGATCGCCGTGCGTGAGGCGGGCTCGGCGCTGCGCGAGCGCTTCGGCGAGGTGGTCCGCTACCAGAGCCGCGAAGAGCTGATGCGCGCGCTGGCCGTCAACGACGACGCGGCGCTCGACATCCTGCGTCCCCGTCTCACGAGCCTGCGCCCGCAGGCCGGCTGGGTGGAGGACGAACTGGACGGCGGGGCGCTGCCGGCCGGCGAGTGGTGGGTCGTGGATCCGGCCGAGGGCAACGTCAACCACCTGCACGCCCTGCCGGAGTGGGCGGTGACCGCCACCCTCGTGCGGGAGAACCAGCCGGTGCTCACCGCAGTGCACCTGCCGTTGACCGGCGAGACCTACACCGCGCTCACCGGCGCGGGCGCCCACCTCGACGGCCGGCCGCTGCACGTCTCCCGGACCGCCGGCCTCGGCCTGAGCATCGTGGCCACCAGCCAGGCCCGGCCGGACGAGGACGAAAAGGTCGTGCAGCGGGTCGGCTCCTCGATCACCGCGATGCTCTTCGACGCGCTCGTCGTCCGCGTCGCCGTGCCGGCGACCCTGCACCTGCTGAACGTAGCCGCCGGCCGGATCGACGCCTTCTGGCAGTTCGCCGGCGCCCGCGCGGACCTGCTTCCCGGCGCGCTGCTCGTCACCGAGGCCGGCGGACGGATCTCCGACGCCGAGGGCCGCCCCTGGACCCCCCAGAGCCAGAGCTTTGTGGCCGCCGCGCCGGGCGTCCACGCCGAGGCCGTGTCCACGCTCTCACGCTGACCGCGCACTACAACCCGCACGCCCACGGAAGGACCAGATCATCATGACCAAGATCGCAGTTCTCGGAAACGGCCGCGTCGGCGGCAACCTGGCCGCAGCCCTCGCCCGGGCAGGACACGAAGTGACAGTGGCGGACCGCACGCCGGGCGCCGCCGCCGACGCCGCCCGGACTGCCCGGATCGTCATCAACGCCACCCCGGGCGCCGGCTCGCTGGACCGGCTCGCCGCTCTGCGCGAAGAACTCCGGGACAAGATCCTCGTCGACGTCTCCAACGCCACCACCGACGGACCGGACGGACTGCCCGCCGATCTGATCTACCCCGGCTCGAGCCTGGCCGAACAGCTCCAGAAGGCGCTCCCCGAAACGCGCGTCGTCAAGACACTCAACACCATGCTCTTCCCGGTGATGACCTCGCCGGACACGCTCGCCCAGACACCGACCGCGTTCCTCTCCGGCGAGGACGCGCAGGCCAAGCAGAGCGTCCGCGAACTGCTCACCGACCTCGGCTGGCAAAAGGAATGGATCACCGACCTCGGCGGGATCCAGACCGCCCGCGCCACAGAGGCCGCGATCCTGTTCGTACCTCACGTCATCCGTTCCACCGGATTCACACCCTTCGCGATCTCCATCGCCCGCTGACAAACTCGAACCCGGCGACGTCCTCTTCGCCGGCGTCGTGCCAAGCCCGGCCCGCCGCATCGGCATCGGTGTGGACTCCGGCCCGCCGGGGACGGCGACGGGCGGCGCGCGCGCTTCGGGCAACGGCCGAATACGCGCACACCGCCATCGTCCTGCCGCGGGTGTTCCTCGGGATCGGACCCGGCAACCGCCCCGGCACCGGCTTCGCAGGCTCGCCGGCCGGGGCCGAAGGACAAGATCGATCAGCCCTTGCTGTTCCACCTGTCGAGCGCGGCGTAGGCGGGCTGCCATTCGTTGCGGTAGGCGGCGCGTACGGGTTCGGGCAGTACGGCGAGCATGGTGTTGACGGTGTCCTCGTCGGCGCCGTCGAGGACCCAGGGGGTCAGAAGGGGTCCGTCCGGCCCGGTCTTGGCGCCGTGGATGCGGCCGTAGTGCTGCCACTGCTCCAGCGTCAGGAGGTCCTCGATCAGCGGCAGTGCCTGGTCCTCCTCGTGCTTGAGGTGTCCGGTCAGGTTGACGGCCAGGCTGTCAACGGCGGTCGCGAGGCGTTCAGGCCCGCCCTCCGGGTCGGCCAGCGCGGCGTCGATGGTCTCGACGAGCGGGTCGATGGCGGCGTGTTCGGCGTCCATCGCGTCCAGCAGGGCCAGGTCGTCGGGGCGGCCGGCCGCCGCCTGGCGCAGCACCGGCCACAGCGCTTCGTCCTCGGCGGTGTGGTGGATGTGCAGGGCCTTCTTGAATATGTCCCAGCCGGCGGCGCCGGTGAGGACCCGCCGCGGGTCGTCGTCGACGCGCGCCGTGATCGCGGCCATGATGTCCAGCTCGCGCCGCAGCGCGTTGTGCATCGCGTACATCAACGACATGTCGAGCCTGTCGCCCATGGTCTCTCCTGATCTGTCCCGTGTCGGCGGACCGGAGTTCTCGCATCCGGCCTCGTCCGCGGTGTCTGTCGGTTCTGTGCCGCGCCGGTCGCGCCGATCCGCAGCCTCACCCTCATGACAGGCCGTGGCGCACAAATGTGACCGCCGCCGACCGTACCCAGAAAGTCCGTCTGCGCCTCGCCGGCTGGACGCCGTCACTAGCCGAAGCCGAGCCGCGGAACAGATCCGGCCACATCGCACCGATACGGGCGCCCTCAGGGGCGGGACGGCTTCCGGGGCGGGGAACCGTGCGTGGGCCGTGGGCAGTTGGACGTCGGCCCTCCTACCGGCTCTTCCAGCGCCCGGCCTGCCGCCCGGCCTGCCGTCCGGTTCGCCGCCGGCACGCGCCGCCAAGTCGGCGCCAACCCGGTCGACAGTCACAAACAAGTCATGTGATCGATGCTGAGGCGCCAGAACAAGATGCAGGGGGGCGGTCATACCGCAGCAGTGCGAGTCGGTCCCGGTGCGTCCTGTGTGAATACCAGTCATCAAGTCGTGGATTCACTCGAACCGGAGGGAATGAGGCCAAGATGTGGCGTCTCAAAACGAGCAGGACACTGGCCGCCGGTGTGGCGGCAGCGGCAGCGCTCGTCGGCGTGGGAGCCGGACCATCGGGACAGGCGGCCGAGGCCGTCACGCAATCGCCCCGTCCGACCAGCCATCTCACCAGCGACGCACCGGTCACCGTGGTGGCCAGCGGGCTGAACTCACCGCGGAGCCTGACCTGGGGATCTGACGGTCACCTCCTGGTCGCCGAAATGGGGGCCACCCCCACGGAGTGCCGCGGCACCGGCTTCGCCACCAGGTGCTACGGCCTCACCGGGTCGGTCGCGGACGTCTCTTCCGGCGCGCCGGTGCGGATCGCCGAAGGACTGCCGACGGCGTTCAACCAGGAAGAGACGATCGGCCCCAACGGCCTGGCCGTCGGGCCCAACGGCCACGTGTACACGCTTCAGGCCGGGTCGCCGGAGCAGGTCCCGTCCAGTCTGCCCGCGGACCTGTCCGCGGTGCTGAGCAAGCAGTACGGGTCGGTGATGGACATCACCGGCGGCCGCCGCAAGGTGATCGCGAACCCCGGCACGGTCAACTGGCAGTGGACCGCGGCCCACCCGGACCTGTCCAACACCTATCCCGCCTCCAACCCCTACGCGCTGACGACGAAGCCGGGTGGCGGGTTCTACCTGGTGGACGCCGGGGCGAACACGCTGAGTTCGGTCGACCGTCACGGCCGCGTCAAGGTGCTCGCCTTCGTCCCCAAGACGCCGGCCGGCTCGGACGCCGTGCCGACCTGCGTCGACGTGGGCCCCGACGGCGGGGTGTACATCGGCGAGATCACCGGGCACGGCAACTCGGCCACCGCGGCCAACGTGTACCGGTACTCGCCCAAGACCGGCAAGCTGAAGGTCTGGCAGAGCGGCTTCAGCGCCATCAGCGGCTGCGGCTTCGGTGCCAACGGTGACTTCTACGTGACCCAGTTCGACACCACCGGGTTCCTGCCGACCGGCGACCCCATCGGCAACGTCATCCAGATCAACCACCGCAACAACTCCCGTACCGTCCTGGCGGACGGAAAGCTGTTCGCGCCGACGGGCTTCGCGGCGGGCCCCGACGGCTCCATCTACGTGGCGAACAAGACCATGATGTGGCCGGCCTGCACGGACGCGCCGGCCTGCACCACCTCCACGGACATCGGAGCCACCGGCGACGGACAGATCGTCAAGATCGGCTGAGCCTGTCCAGTCATCTCGTTCGCGGGCCGGGCCGGCCACTTCCGGCCCGGCCCGCGACGCGTGTTCGCGAGGGCAACCTCGCGGTCCGTTCACGGCCGGGCGGCAACTGCCCGGCGGCAGAAGCGACGATGACGGTTACGGGCGGCAAGGGGCCGTGCCCGCGCGGGAGGACGAGCTGCCGACGGCGGCAGGCCTCGCGGCGCGGCACACCTGGCCTCGCCGCACGCGCCGGTGCCCGATGCGGCCCGCGGCCCCCGCGGCCGCACGGCACGCCGGTCGCGCATCTGCCGTCTCCGCTGCTCCAGCAGGGCTCCAGAGTCCCCACAGTGCAGCGATGCATCCTCTGCCAGGTCTTTGCTCTTCCATCACACGCAACACCCCACGGGGAGGGGACATGATCCAGCGCAGAACCGTCCTGAAGGCGGGGGCAGCACTGACCGGCGCCCTCGGCGGTGCGGGCCTGCTGGTGCCCGCCGTGGCCGGTCCCGCACAGGCCACCGACCTGGACCCGAGCACCGTTCCGCAGTTCCAGCAGGCGATGCCGGTGCCCGGGGTCGTGCAGCCGGTGTGCGACCTGGGCCTGACCAGCTACTACGACATGACCCTGCAGGAGGCGGACGCGGAGATCCTGCCGGGGCGGCTGACCCGGGTCCGTACGTTCGACGGAAGCTTCCCCGGTCCCGTCATCAAGGCGGTCTCCGGGCGACGCGTCGTGGTCAGGCAGACCAACCGGCTGAGCGTGCCCACCTCGATCCATCTGCACGGCGGCCACGTGCCCCAGAGCAGTGACGGCTCCCCCATGGACATCATCACGCCGGGCGGCGGGTCGAAGATCTACACGTACCCCAACAGCCAGCCGCACGCGAACCTGTGGTTCCACGACCACACCCACCACCAGGAGTCGGAGACCGTCTACCGCGGGCTGACCGGCCTCTATCTGCTCACCGACGACGTGGAGCGGAACCTGAACCTTCCCTCCGGGGCGTACGACGTGCCGATCGCGCTGCGGGACGCGCGCTTCGACGACAGCGGTCAACTCGTGTACACCATGGGTGACTTCATGAAGCGCCAGGTGCTGCTGGCCAACGGCAAGGCCTGGCCGTACTTCGAGGTCGCCGCCCGCAAGTACCGCTTCCGGCTGTTCAACACGGCCAACCTGCGGTTCTTCACGCTGCAGTTGTCCGACGGCTCGGCCTTCCAGCAGATCGGTTCCGACGGCGGGCTGCTGGAGAAGCCGCTCGACGTGACGTCGGTGTCCCTCTCCCCCGGTGAGCGCGCCGACATCGTCGTCGACTTCTCCCGGTACGCCGCCGGCACCAGGCTGATCCTCACCAACACCGGCGGGCTGCTGCCCGGCGACCCCGTCGACCAGGTCGGCAGGGTGCTGCAGTTCCGGGTCACCGGGGCCGTCCGGGACACCAGCAGCGTGCCCTCGACGCTGCGCACGCTGCCCGCCGCGGGCAGCGCCACGGTCAGCCGCGACTTCGTGCTGAGCATGGACGAGACCGGCGCGACCATGGACGCGTTCATCAACGGCAAGTCGTACGACATGGACCGGATCGACACCGAGATCAAGTACGGGGCCACGGAGATCTGGACCGTGCGCAACGCCAACATCTACACCCCGCACAACTTCCATATCCATCTCGTGCAGTTCCGCGTACTGGAGCGCAACGGCAAGCCCGTCACCTCCGGACCGGAGAGCGGGCTGAAGGACACCGTGCCGCTCCTGCCCGGGGAGACGGTCAAGCTTCAGGCGACCTTCACGGGCTACGAGGGCACCTACGTGTACCACTGCCACATGTTCGACCACGCGTCGATGGGCATGATGGCGAACTTCCGGGTGCGCAAGCCTTCGCTGCGCCGTAGCTGACGCGCGCCGCGGCTGACACCAGCCGCCGGGAAACGAAAGGAGGGCCGGGGTGACCCGGCCCTCTTTCGTGTCGCTCAGGCGGTGTGTGTCAGGACAGTGCCTTCTCCGGCTCGCCGGCCTCCGGCTCCTCCACCTTCGGCTTGGCGGCCCAGGCGGGTGCCGGAAGCGGGCCGCTGCGCAGGATCAGTCCGCCGAGGACGGCGCCGGCGGTGAAGATGGCGGCGCACCACCAGAACACCTGCTGGTAGCCCTCGATCGCGGCGAGCTGGAACACCTCGGCGCTCGGCTTGCCCTGCGCGTGGCTGGAGACGTAGTCGCTGGCCGCGCTGGCGGCGATCGTGTTGAGCAGGGCGGTGCCGATGGCGCCGCCGAGCTGGGAGCCGGCGCTGATGGTCGCCGAGGCGACGCCCGCGTCCTGCGGGGCCACACCGGAGGTGCCGGTGTTCAGAGCGGCGGCGTAGATCATGCCCATGCCGAGGCCGATGAGCATGAGCGGGCCGAGGATCGCGGTGGCGTAGTTGGAGTCGGCGCCGATCTGCGTCAGCCAGAGCATCGCGCCGGCGTTGACCAGCATGCCGATGGTGATCAGCGGACGCGGGCCGGACTTCGGCATCACCTTGATGTTGCCGACGTTGCTGGCCACACCGGTGACGATCATCATCGGGAGCAGGGCGAGACCGGACTTGATCGCGGAGTAGCCGAGCTCGGTCTGCAGGTAGTAGATCAGGAAGAGCAGCACACCGAACATGCCGATCCCGACGAGGAGCGAGGTCAGGTAGGCACCACCGCGGTTGCGGTCGGTGACGACGCGCGGGGGCAGCAGCGGCTGCTGGGCGCGGGTCTGCCAGGCGGCGAACACGATCAGCAGCACGGCACCGGCGGCGAGGAAGCCCCAGGTCGAGGGGGTGTCCCAGGAGTGCGTGGCCGCGTTGGAGAAGCCGTACACCAGGCCGAAGAGGCCGGCGGAGACCAGGATGACGCCGGGGATGTCCAGGCTGGCCTTGGCGCGGGGCTGGCGCGGGACCAGGCGGCCGCCGACGATCAGGCAGAACGCGGCGAACACCAGGTTGACGTACATGCACCAGCGCCAGTTCAGGCCGGAGGTGAGCGCGCCGCCGATCAGCAGACCGAGACCGCCGCCGCTGGCCGCGACCGCGCTGAAGGCGCCGAAGGCCTTGCCGCGCTCCTTGGGGTCGGTGAACGTGGTGGCCAGCATCGACAGCGTGGTGGGCGCGAGCAGTGCGGCGAAGACACCCTGGGCCGCGCGGGCGGTCACCAGCATCCCGAAGCTGGTGGCCGCGCCGCCGACCGCGGAGGCCGCGGCGAACCCGACCAGGCCGACGAGGAAGGTCTCCCTGCGGCCGATGAGGTCAGAGAGCTTTCCGCCGATCAGCAGCAGCGTGCCGTAGCACAGGGCGTACGACGTGACGATCCACTGCTTGTCCGCGTCCGAGAAGTCGAGGGCCTCCTGCGCCGACGGCAGAGCCAGGTTCATCACCGTCATGTCGAGGGTGAGCATGAGGTAGGCGACACAGATGACGGCGAGAACCATCCACCGCCGTGAGTCCCTTGCCGCAGGCACGGCACTGGTTGTGGACATAGTCTGTTCTCCTCGTTGTTTTTTGGGTCGGACTCAAGGCCTCGTCCCTTTGACAGGTCCCGGCGGAGGAATGTGACGGGCTGCCGTCACCGATTTCCCGGCGGGGCCTTCGGGGCTAGGGCCTTTCGGGTGTCCCGTGGTCCATGAGCTGGGACAACACCTGTGTCAGCACGGCCGCCGGATGGTCGGCCGCGTCCATGGAGCGCCACGCCACGTGGTTGTCGGGGCGTACCAGGACGGCGCCGTCTTCGGTGATCTCCCGTACGTCGGCCCAGCTGTCGCCGGTGTACTCGGCGCCGGCTCCGATGCGGGCGACGGTGAGGGGGATCGAGAACTTCTCGGCGACCTGCTCGGCCGCCTCGGCCCAGCCCGCGCCGGTGGGGCCGGTGAGGAGGGCGAAGCCGCCGGTGGCGCCGACCAGGTCGTGGGTGGACAGCCGTCGGCCGTCGCGCTCCAGCCAGGCGTGCGGCAGCCGGTGCCCGGGGCGGGTGGTGGGGTGGTACTCGGTGCCCATGGGCGAGCCGGCCGGCGCCTGGGTGCCGTCGGGGACGAGGGCGCCTTCCTCGTAGACGTAACCGATCTCCAGGTCGTGGGCCTGGCACTCGGCGCGGTGGGTGGCGAAGAGCTCCGCCGCCCTGGCCCGCCTGACCTCTCCGGCCTCGGACTGCTCGAAGTAGTCGGCGAACGCGGAGGAGCGGCGCTCGGGCGGGACGTGCGGGCCGAGGCCGAGGGCGGCTTCCGTCATGACGCGGTGGTGGAACCAGGCGGCCAGGCCCCAGTCGACGTTGCGCTTGCCGACCGGTCGCCGCTCGCTCTCGTAGGTGTCGAGGAGTCCGTCGTCGGCGTGGCCGGAGAGGACGGCGGCGAGCTTCCAGGCGAGGTTGTGGACGTCCTGGATGCCGCCGTTGAGGCCGAGTCCGGTGGTGGGCGGCTGGCGATGGGCGGCGTCGCCGACGATGAGGACGCGGCCGGACCGGTAGCGGTCGGCGAGCACGCCCTCCACCGTCCACTGCGACACCTTGTGCACGGTCAGTTCGAGGTCGGGCAGGCCCAGCACCTCGCGGATGCGGGCGGCGACTGCCTCGGGGTCGGCGCGGTCGGCGTCGCCCAGGAGGAAGGAGGTCAGGCCCCATTCCTCACACTGCCGGCCCCAGTGGGGGCCCATCTCCAGCAGGGTGAAGTTGCGGTCGGCGCGCTCGGGGTTGATGAACCAGGTCATCAGGGTGCCCTCGTGCCACCACTGCGACAGGTCCGCGGAGAAGTAGGCGGTGGAGACGTCGGCCATCTTCACGGTGCCCTGCATCTGCACGCCGAGTCGGGGGCCGAGGGTGCGGCCGCCGTCGGCGGCGATGACGTAGCGGGCGACGACCCGTGTGGCCTCGCCGCTGTTCAGGTCGCGGATCTCGGCGACGACCCGGTCGCCCTGATCGTCGAAGGAGACCAGTTCGTGGGAGAACAGCACCCGGCCGGGATTGCGTTCCTCGGCGGCACGGCGCAGGATCGGCTCCAGCCTGAGCTGCGGCAGCTTGTACGGCAGTACGGGGCCGTCGGCGGCGTAGACGTCGGTCAGCGCGCCGCCGCCGAAGGCGTCCATCTCGTGGATGACCCGCCGGTCCAGGGGGCCGTCGCCGGTGAGTGTGGTCTGCCAGCGCACCCGGCCGAACCGGTCGGTGGAGGAGGCGCGTTCGACGACGGTGTCGTAGAGGCCGTGCTGCCGGAAGATCTCCATGGTGCGCTGGTTGATGTAGTGCGCTTTCGGAAGGATCGACGTGTCCGCGTGCCGTTCGACGAGCAGGTGCTGCACACCGTGGTCCGACAGGAAGAGGGAGGCGGACAGGCCGCAGCCGCCCCCACCCACGATCAGGACCGGAACCTCGGTCTCCTCCATTTTCGGCCTTCCATGAGTGAGGGCCCGCATGCAGGACGTCGGACGGTCGGGGACGACCCTGGTCGCCGACGGGCGGGCCGCGGAAACGGTTCGGCCGAGGTGGCGTCCCGGACGCGGCTTGTGGGCCGGCCCGGACACGACGGTCGGCGCCGCCATGGCGACGCGCCTCGGCCGATGCTGCGGTCCCAAGCATCGGCAGGGGTGGTTGGCCCGCACTATGGCCCCGGTTGGCGTCGGCTTGGCGCCTTGCGCCGTACGGGTGTACGGCGTGTCGGCCGGACGGGTGGACCGGGCGGGACCGTGTCACGTTCGGCTGGGCCGGGCTGTCGTATCCGGTGAGCGGAACACACCATTCAGCAGGCAGGAGCACAGCGATGAGTGACTTCCAGGACATCGTGGATCGCGTCGAGATCGAGGCGCTGCGCGGTGAGTTCACCGATGCGGTGATGATGCGCGACTACGCCCGGGCGGCCCTGTTGTTCACGCCGGACGGCGCGCTGCGGATGCCGAACATTCCCGTCGAGCTCGAGGGCCCGGAGGCGATCCGTGCCTGGGGCAGGCGGGTGCCGGAGATCGTGGACTTCCTTGTGCAGAACACCCATCCGGGCGTGATCCGGCTCGACGGGGACACCGCGACCGGTCGCGCGTACATGTCGGAGGTGGGACGGGCCTTCGACGGCCGCGGCGGCATCAACTACGCCATCTATCACGACCGTTACCAGCGCACCGGTGACGGGTGGAAGTTCGCCGAGCGGGTCTACGAGGTCCGCTACGAGGACTCCTCACCCCTGGCCGGGATCGCGCCCAACCGCCCGCAGTAGCGACGCCGGGGCGGGCCGCTCGTGCCCGGGCCCGGGGGGAGGGGGGAACCGCCCGCGGTCTACAGCTCCGCCGGCAGGGGTGCGCGCAGGAACTCGCCGCCGGGCAGGGCCGCGTGGTGCGGCAGCGGGCGGCGGCCGGACCGGTGCTGGCCGCGGGGGTTCGGGACGGCCGGCGGGCGCCAGGGTGAGGTCACGGCCGGTCCCTGGGGCGGCGGCCAGTCCAGGGACGGCGACTGGTTGAGTATCAGTTTCTCCAGCACTTGCAGTGCCGGCCGCGGGTCGATGCCCAACTCGTCCGCCAGCCGCCGCTGGTTGGTGCGCAGCAGTGCCAGCGCGTCGGCCTGCCGGCCTGCCCGGTACAGGGCCAGGCTCAGCAGTTCGCAGCCGTACTCGCGCAAGGGGTGGTCCTGGACGAAGGCCTCGAGTTCGGCCACCGCGATCTCGTGGGCGCCGACCGCGAGCAGGGCCGCGCAGCGGCCCTCGACCACCGACAGCCGCAGCTCCTCCAGACGGGCCACGTCCGGGCGGACGCCGGCGGCGTCGGCCACCTCGGCGTAGGCCGGGCCGCGCCACTGGGCCAGCGCCACCTCGAACTCGTGGACCGCGAACTGCGGGTCGTCCGCGTCCAGGGCCTGCCAGCCGGCGACGGCGCGTTCGCTGAACCGCTGCACGTCGACCTCGACGACCCGGCTGTCGAGCAGATAGCCGCGCCCGTAGGTGCGCAGCACCGTCGGCGCGGTGCGGGGCTCGCGGTCGGGCTCCAGCACGCGGCGCAGGTTGGCGACGTACGCCTGCAGGGAGGGGATCGCCGAGGGCGGCGGGTGCCCGGTCCACAGTTCCTCGACGATCAGGTCGACGGCCACCGGCTTGCCCACCTTGCTGACCAGCAGCGCCAGCAGGGCCCGCTGCTTGGGCGCGCCCAGGTCGACGAGGCGGTCGCCGACGACGGCCTCGATCGGGCCCAGGGCACGGAACTCGACCAGGGGGCGCGGCCGGGCCGGCGGGCGGGGCGAGGGACGCGTGGTCATCCGGGCGTCCTCCGCTCGCCCGGGTGCCGCGGCCGCCGCCCTTGGTGTGTTGCCGTGCGGGGTGAGGTGCCCGGTGGCCGGCTGCGTGAGCGTCCCGTCGGATGCCGGGAGTCCGGGGGCTCTGGCGAGCTCGCCGGCCATGTACGCCCACAGCGCCTCGTTGGTACGGCGCAGCTCACGGATCTCGCGTTCCAGCTGTGCGATGCGCCACGCGTCCTGGTGTGCGGGGCGCGCGAAGGGGCCGTCGGGCGGAATGCCGGCATCGGCTTTCTCGTGTGCCATCCGGGAACTCTCCCTTTCCGGGGCTTGGTTCGGGTGGCCGCACTCGGGGTGCGGCGCGGTGAATCGGCCTGCCTGGTGATCGGGATTCAGGGCGCCCGCTGTCCGGGCCCGTTGCGCGTCGCGTCGGCGTGGGGCGAGCCATGCCTTGGTCATTGTGCGCGAGTCGGTGCGGTGGTGGGCCGTGCGACTAGTCAGCGCCGATCGATCCTCCAGCCCGATTCGAGGCGGGTGTCCGACCCTGATGCGAGGGGAGCAGCGGGGGTGGCCGCGCACGGCATCGTGTCGCGCAAGGGGCCCTGGAACCAGCACCTTTGACGGACCGTCAGAACCAACGCATGGAGGTTTCAATGTCCGGAGCCGCTGATGTCGAGCGGGTGTACGCGGCCATGGAGGAAGCGGCCGGCTTGCTGGACGTGTCCTGCGCGCGGGAGAAGATCTACCCGCTGCTGACCGTCTTCCAGGACACGCTCACCGACGGCGTGGTCGTCTTCTCCATGGCGAGCGGCCGTCGTTCCACGGAGCTGGACTTCAGCATCTCGGTGCCGGTGAGTCAGGGCGACCCGTACGCCACCGTGGTGAAGGAGGGGCTGTTCCGGGCGACGGGGTCTCCCGTGGACGAGCTGCTCGCGGACACCGTCAAGCACCTGCCGGTGTCGATGTTCGCCATCGACGGGGAGGTCACCGGCGGTTTCAAGAAGACGTACGCGTTCTTCCCCACCGACGACATGCCCGGGGTGGCCCAGCTGACCGAGATCCCCTCCATGCCGGCCTCCGTGGCCGAGAACGCCGAGCTGTTCGCCCGCTACGGTCTGGACAAGGTCCAGATGACGTCGATGGACTACAAGAAGCGGCAGGTCAACCTCTACTTCAGCGACCTGAAGCAGGAGTATCTGCAGCCGGAGGCCGTCGTGGCCCTGGCCCGCGAGCTGGGCCTGCAGGTGCCGGGCGAGCTGGGGCTGGAGTTCTGCAAGCGCTCGTTCGCGGTCTATCCCACCCTCAACTGGGACACGGGGAAGATCGACCGGCTGTGCTTCGCCGCGATCAGTACCGACCCCACGCTGGTGCCCTCGACGGACGAGCGTGACATCGAGATGTTCCGCGAGTACGCGACCAAGGCGCCGTACGCGTACGTCGGCGAGAAGCGCACCCTCGTGTACGGGCTCACGCTGTCGTCCACGGAGGAGTACTACAAGCTCGGGGCGTACTACCACATCACCGACATCCAGCGGCAGCTGCTGAAGGCGTTCGACGCGCTGGAGGACTGAGGGGCGCCGCCGCAGCAGAGCCGATCTGCTGCGGCGCCGTCGGCGCGAGCGCCACGACAAGAGGGGCGGCCCGGTGCGGGCCGCCCCTCTTCGTGCTGCCGTCCGGCGTTCAGCTCAGGATGATGATGTCCAGGCCGGTCAGGTCGGCGCGGATGTCGATGTCGGTGATCAGGCCGTCGGCGATGTCGAAGCGGAACACGGCGTGCGGCACGCCGTCGCGGACGTAGGCCAGTCCGGCGGAGCCGTCGATGAGGGCGGGCACCGGGGCCCAGGAGAGCTTGGCGAAGGCGCGGGTGACGGCGTCGGTGCCGCGGATCTCCTCGGTCAGGCCCATGCCGGTGGCCATGCCCATGCCCGTGGCCATGCCCATCCGCACCGCCGCCTGGTCGGCGCGGACCACGATGTCCGGGGCGAGGATGGACAGCAGGGCCTCGAAGTCGCCCTCGCGGGACGCGGTGAGGAAGGCGTGCACGAAGTCGGCCTTGCCGGCCTGGGAGGTCTCGGCGTGGGCGCTCTCGTCCGGGACCGGCACGTTCCTGGGGGCCGTGCCCGCGGCGTCCGGGACCGGCACGTTCTTGTGGGCCGCGCCCGCGGCGTCCGGCACGATGCCCTGCCGCTGGAAGCGGCGGCGGGCACGGCTGGCCAGCTGGCGGGCCGCGGCCGGAGTGCGGTCGACGATCGGTGCGATCTCCTCGAAGGGCACCGCGAACATGTCGTGCAGCACGAACGCCAGCCGCTCGGCGGGCGTGAGCGTGTCGAGGATGAGGAACATGGCGGCGCCGAGCGACTCGGCGAGCAGTGCCTCCTGCTCGGGGTCGGCCGACTCCGTCTCCCGGTGGTGCGCGCGGTCGGGGTCGGGGGCGTCCACCAGGTCCTCGCGGCGCGACTTGCGGGACTGGAGCATGTTCAGCGAGACGCGGGCCACGACGGTGGTGAGCCAGCCGCTCATGTTCTCCACCGCTGCGGCGTCGGCGCGGGTGACCCGCAGCCAGGCTTCCTGGACAGCGTCCTCGGCTTCGGGCATCGAGCCCAGCACCCGGTACGCCACGGCCCGCAGCCGGGCCCGGTCGGTCTCGAATCGAGCGGCCAGCCATTCGTTTTCGTTCATCGGGTCACGCCCTCCCATCGGTGCCTCACACGTCTGACAGTCCGGAGCCGACGAATGTGACGGGCAGGGACCGCACATGCGGCACGCGGCGGGGGCATCGCACCCGGACGGACGAGTCCACGACGGCACGGGAACCGGTGGGCAACCACCGGGAAGTCGCACGAGAAGTGCTCAGGAACGCGGCACGGACCGACTGGAGTGTGACGTGGGTCACCCCAAGAAGCGCTTGGCGCGGGTCAGCTGCATGTGTCACGATTGCGGCACCACTCGCCTGCCCAAAAGCATTTCCGGGGCGGCGAGTTGAGTGTTCGTGAAGCACCGCGGCCGGCTGCGATTCTCAGACAGCCGAAGTCCCCTCCTCGCGCGACGTACGCAAGCGGGAACCACGGCACCGCCCCAGCGTGCTGACCATCGCCGCGTCCGCCTTCCCTTCCTGTCCCTCACTGCCGCCCGTGCCGCCCTGTTCGGTACGGCCGACCAGGGCCGTCGCCCCGTCCGTGCGGCGCAGAACCACTGAACCACCACGCAGCGCTCGCCGCCAGCGGCGACGACTCGGTCTTGAGCACCCTTGTAGCGATCTGCGGCCCGGCCGGCCGCGGACCGTGTCACCTCCCCCTCCGCTCGTGCGGACGGGAAGCCCGACGCGGTCCGCGGCCGGCCGTTGCCGTATCCGCGATCCCGCGTCGGCCCGCCGGCGGACAGACGGACGTGACCTGCCCTCACGGCCCTCAGCTCGACATCCTCCTGCCCTTGCTGTCCGAGACTCCAAGAGAAGTGGATTCCCTATATGCCCAGGCTGTGCAAACCGGCGATGAGCGCGCCGGAATACATCATCACGGTGGAAGAGACCCTGGAGTTCGCGCAGAAGGCGCACGCCGGCAAGGAGCAGCTTCCCCTGGCCCTTCGCCTGATCCGCAACACCGGCGTGAAGAAGCGGCACATAGTCCAGCCCATCGAGCAGACGCTGCGGCACCCGGGCTTCGAAGAGCGCAACCGCATCTACGAGATCGAGTCGAAGAAGCGCACCCCCGCGGTCATCGAGCAGGCCCTGGTCAACGCCGACCTGAGGGCCCGTGACATCGACGCGATCATCTACGTGTCGTGCACCGGCTTCATGATGCCGTCGCTGACGGCCTGGCTCATCAACAAGATGGGCCTGCGCCACGACACCCGGCAGATCCCCATCGCCCAGCTGGGCTGCGCGGCCGGCGGCGCGGCGATCAACCGGGCCCACGACTTCTGCGTCGCCCACCCCGGCAGCAACGTCCTGATCGTCTCCTGCGAGCTGTGCTCGCTGTGCTACCAGCCCGAGGCCGACGACATCGGCTCGCTGCTGTCCGACGGCCTGTTCGGTGACGCGGTCGCCGCCGCCGTCGTCCGCGGCATCGGCGGCGTCGGCATCGAGCTGGAGCGCAACGCCTCCTACCTCATCCCCAACACCGAGGACTGGATCTCCTACGCCGTCAAGGACACCGGCTTCCACTTCCAGCTGGACCGCCGGGTGCCCGGCACGATGGAGCCGCTCGCCCCGGTCCTGCGCGAGCTGGCCAAGGACCACAGCTGGGACGCCGGCAAGCTCGACTTCTACATCGTCCACGCCGGCGGCCCGCGCATCCTCGACGACCTCGCCAAGTTCCTCGAGGTCGACCGCGACGTGTTCCGGCACAGCTGGTCGACGCTGAGCGAGTACGGGAACATCGCCAGCGCCGTCGTCCTCGAGGCCGCCCGCCGGCTGTTCGAGGAGGACGCCCTGGCTCCCGGCGCCACCGGTCTGATCGCCGGGTTCGGCCCCGGCATCACCGCCGAGATGGCGCTCGGCACCTGGGGCGCCGACGTCTCCCAGAACGCGGCCTGACGCCCGTGCCCGGACGAAAGAGACGAGAGAAGCGAAGCGATGACTGACCTCATCGTCCCGGCGGGGGCTGGGCGAAAACTGATCACCCCGGCGCAGGAGGTGACGTTCAAGGCCACCGAGGAGATGGGTTCCTCCGTATCGATCTTCGAGGTGATCGTGCCGCCCGGCTTCGACGTCGGGGCCCATGTGCACGACGACGCGCAGGAGTTCTTCTATGTCCTCGACGGCGAGCTGGACCTGCTGTGCTTCGAGCCGACCGAGCGCACGACGGACAGCTGGCACAACTGGGTGTCGGCGACCGGTGACCGTGTCATCCGCGCGGGTGAGGGCAGCTGCATGTTCGTGCCGCCCGGCACCCCGCACGCGTTCCGCAACGCCACGGACAAGCCGGTGAAGATGCTCTTCGAGTGCCTTCCCTCGCCGATCCACGAGGACTACTTCGAGGAGATCGCCGAGATCTGGTCGCGCGGCACCGCCGTGGACCCCGCGGCCGTGGCCGAGATGCGCAAGCGGTACGGCGTCCAGCAGCTGACACCGCTGCGCTACGAACCGCCGGCCGCCCGCATCCCCGGCCAGGGCACACACCAGCAGCAGAGTGGGAGGTGACCTCGATGGAACCGATATCCCTGGTCCACGCGAGTCTCGGTGAGCAGGAACTGGCGGCCGTCGCCGAGGTCTTCGCCTCCGGCTGGCCTGCCGGTCAGGGCCCCAGGGGCAAGGCGCTGGAGGCCCGGCTGGCCGAGAAGTACGGCGTCGCCGACGCCGTCGCGGTCAGCAACTGCGGCGCCGCGCTGCACCTGGCGATGCTCGCGCTCGGCGTCAAGGAGGGCGACGAGGTGATCGTCGCCGACTACGGGTTCCCGGCGCCCGCCCAGGCCGCGCTCTACGTCGGCGCCACCCCGGTCTTCGCCGACGTACGGCCCGACACCTACACGATCGACCCGCAGGCGGTGGCCGACCTGGTCACCCCGCGCACCGTCGGCATCGTCGCGGTGGACACGGTCGGCATGCCCGCCGACTACACCGAACTGCAGGCGATCGCCGACCGGCACGGCCTGTTCCTCGTCGAGGACGCCGCCTGCGCGGTCGGCGCAACGTACCAGGGCCGCCAGGCGGGCGGGCTCGCCGAAGTGGGCTGCCTGTCCTTCCACGGCCGCAAGGGCGCCTCCAGCGGCGAGGGCGGCGCACTGCTCGCCCGTGACCCGGCGGTCGGAAAGGACGCGCGGCTGCGCTCCTCCTTCGGCATCGGCAGCATCTTCGACATGGGCAATGTCGTCGGCCTGCCCATCCCGACGTTCACCGAGATCGGCTACAACTTCAAGCTGTCCGACATCGCGGCGGCCATCCTTCAGGTGCAGCTGGGCCGCATCGACGAACTGCTCCGGCGCCGCAGCAACATCGCCGCGCAGTACGCCGAACTCCTCGCCGACGAGGACTTGTTGACGGTGCCGGCCGTCCCGGCGGACCGCACCCACGCCTGGCAGACGTACATGGTGACGCTGGACGCGAGCGTGGACCGCGCCGCGGTCGCCACCGAGCTGCGCGGCCAGGGCATCGGCTGCGGGCAGGGCACGTTCGCGGCCCACGTACAGCCGGTGTTCGACGCGCAGCAGAAGTGCCCCGTCTCGGCGGATCTCTTCGCGCGTCACCTCGCCATACCCATGCACGCGGAACTCAAGCCGAACCAGGTCGAACGGGTCGTGGCCGCCCTGCGCGGGGCGGTTCGGACCCACTCGTCCTCCACAGCGGTCCTCGGAGGGGCAGCATGACGAACAACCGGCCGTCACCCGTCGGCATCATGCGGCTGATCAACGGCTACTGGGCCACCGGGGTCCTGGCCGCAGCCGCCACCCACTCGGTCTTCACCCACCTCGACCACGGCGCCGGCACGGCCACCGAGCTCGCGTCGCGCGCCGGTATCGCCGAGCGGGGCGCCCAGGCCCTCCTCGACGGGCTCGTCAGCGTGGGCCTGGTCGAACTGCACGAGGGCCGCTACCGCAACACCCCCGAGGCGGCGACCTACCTGGTCGAGGACAGCCCCGTCTCGCTGGCGCCCTTCGCCAGGCTCAAGCTGACCCACACGGGCTCCCTGACCGACCTGGCCGAGGTGGTCCGCGCCGGCGGCCCGGTCAAGGACGACGCGGTCGTCGAGGTCGCCAACAACCCGCACTGGGAGGGCATCGTCACGGCGATCGCCGCCCAGTCGGTGCCGGCCGCGGCGCTCGCCGCCGAAGTGCTCGCACTGGCCGACGCCGGGGAGATCTCGATCCTCGACGTGGGCGGCGGCTCGGGCATCTACTCGGGCATCTGGCTCGAGGCCAACCCGGCCGCCCGCGCGACCCAGCTCGACTGGGCGCCGATCAACGAGATCGCGCTCAGGCTGCTGGCCGAGCGCGGCGTCGGGGACCGGTTCACCACCATCGACGGCGACTTCCACACCACCGACTTCGGTACCTCCGCCTACGACGTCGCGGTGTACTCGCACATCGCGCACCAGGAGAGCCCGGAGAGCAACGTGGAGGTCTTCACCAGGCTCCGCCAGGCCCTCAAGCCCGGCGGCACCCTCGTCGTCAACGACTATGTCGTCGACGACGACCGCAGCGGCCCGGCGTTCCCGCTGATCTTCGCCTCGGAGATGCTGCTCAAGACCCGTCAGGGCAGCACCTGGACGCGCAGCGACTACCGCGACTGGCTCGTCAAGGCCGGCTTCGAGGACGTCTCCTTCCACACCGCAGAGCCCGCCACCCTGGTCGTCGCCCGGTAGGCGGCGCGCGAAGGCTCGTGGGGAGAACCGCGCGAGCGGTTCTCCCCCGGCCGCACCGGACACAGAGTCAGGGAGGGAAACCGCATATGGCATCCGTGAACGTCTCGATCATCTACTACAGCGCCACCGGCAATGTGCACACCATGGCGCAGGCCGCGGCCGCGGGCGCGGAGAAGGCCGGCGCGACGGTGCGGCTGCGCAAGGTACGCGAGCTGGCCCCGCCGGAGGCGATCGGCTCCAACCCGGCCTGGGCCCGCCACGCCGAGGACACGGCCGATGTCGAGGTGGCCACTCTCGACGACCTGAGCTGGGCGGACGCGGTGCTGTTCGGCACCCCCACCCGCTTCGGCAACGTCTCCAGCCAGCTCAAGGCGTTCATCGACACCGCGGGCCCGCTGTGGCAGAGGGGTGCGCTGGCCGACAAGGTCGTCTCGGCGTTCACCTCCACCGGCACCGCCCACGGCGGTCAGGAGTCCACCATCCTGGCGCTGAGCAACACCTTCTACCACTGGGGCGGCATCATCGTGCCGCCGGGCTACACCGACCCGATCCAGTTCAAGACGGGCAACCCCTACGGCACCTCGTACGTCTCGGGTGCCGGCGGCGCCGACGGCGGTCCCGGCGAGGACGTGCTGCAGGGCGCCGGTTATCAGGCCCGGCGCGTGGTGGACATCGCCTGCGCGATCAAGACCGGCCGCGCCGCCGCCTGATTCCCGTCACGGTGACGTCGCCGCACGGCGGTGTGCTCCGTACGGACCGATCCCCCGCCCGCGGCGGCGGTCCCGGTGTTCCCGGGGCCGCCGCCGCGGTCCCTTGCGCGGCCGGCGCCCGCGTCCGCCCCGTGTCCGGGCGGGCGCCGCGGCCGGCGCGTCCTGGCATCCCGCACCGAGCCGGCGAACAGCCCGGACATCCATCGCCCGAAGGAGACAGCCCGATGAAGGGCTCCACCGTCTATTCCTCGATACAGAAGCGCGGCCTGCACATCGGTCTCCTGCCGGAGATGGCCGCCGCTGTGAACCCCTCGACCCCGATCGTCCTGGACCACGACCTGGGCGTCCTGCCCGAGGCCGGGCGGCGGCTGACGGTCGCCCAGTACGCCGAGCACGTCGACGACCTGGCCGCCCGGCTGTGGGCGGCGGGCGTGCGGCCCGACGAGCACGTCGTGATCTACAAGACGGCCAACGCCGACCACTGGATGCTCGCCGCCGCGGTCTCCCGCATCGGCGGGATCGTGGTGAACCTCTCGCCTGCCCTGGACGCCACGACCGTGGGCGTCCTGCTGGAGCGGGTCGGCCGGCCGACGCTCCTCACCGACGGCACCAAGCTCGACGTCCTCGCCGGCGTGCCGCTGGCGGACCTCACCGAGCGGGTCATCACCTCGGCCGACGACCGGCCCGGCAGCATCTCGCTCGGTGAACTCGCGGGCGCCGAGCGGGTGAAGCCGGTGGTCCGGCCGATCGACGAGGCCGCCGTCATCACCCACACCTCCGGCACCACCGGCATCCCCAAGCTCGTGGTGCACACCCCCCGCACCCAGGGCATCCGGCTCGTGCCCCAGTGGCGGCTGCTGTCCCTGCTGCGCAAGCGGGAGACCGTCGCCATCCATGTGCCGTTCGTGCACTCGCGGATGGTCGCGGCGATGTCGCTGGCGCTGCTGAGGGAGTACCCGGTCCTGCTGATGCGGGAGATGGACCCCGCCGTCGTCGCCGAGCACCTCCTCGAGCACCGGCCGGCGCTGATCGAGGCGCTGCCCAACTCGCTGATGGAGTGGGAGGGGCTGGCCGATGACCCGCGGGCGCCGTTCGGCTCGGTGAAGGTCTTCAGCAGCACCTTCGACGCGATCCACCCGGGCACGATGAGCAAGCTGCTCAAGGCGTCCGACCGGCGCGGTGCCCTGTTCTTCCAGATCTACGGCCAGAGCGAGGTCGGCCCCGCCGTCGGCCGTGCCTACCTGCGTCACTCCGCCCACCGGGCGAACGGGCGGTGCGTGGGCTGGCAGATGCCGCTGGGCGCGGCGAAGGTGCGGGTCGTCAGCGGTGACGGCAGGCGCCCGACCGAGCAGAGCCCCGGCCGCATCGAGGTCTCCTGGCCCGGTCTGGCCAAGACGTACCACGGCGAGCAGGAGCGCTACGACGCCAACCGCAAGGGCGAGTGGTGGGGAACGGGCGACGTCGGCTACTTCACCCGGCTCGGCTGCCTGCACATGCTCGACCGGGAGGTCGACATGATCCCCGGGGTGAAGAGCTCCCTGGAGATCGAGGACGTCGTCCTCGGCAAGCTGCACGAGCTGAGCGAGCTGGTCGTCGTGCAGGGCCCGAACTCCGAGGCGGTGCCGGTGATCTGCACCCACGGCGACGCGCCGCTGGACCCGGACCGCTGGCGTGCGGCCGTGACCGGGTTCCCGCAGCTGGCCGACCCGGTCCAGATCCCGGAGGCCGAACTGCCGCGCACCGCCACGCTGAAGGTGCAGCGCCTCGCGCTCGCCGACCGGCTCAAGAACCAGCTGCCGAGCCGATAGCCGGGAATCCCCCGGCCCACAAGTTGCGGGGAGCGGCGGCTTCCCCCCGCCCCGCCGCCCCCCGCGCCCAACTCACCGCTGCCTCCCGGCACCGCCCGGGCCGTCCCGCCCCGAGGTCCGAAGGGGCGCCGCTCCATCGGCCGCCGTTACGGCCGACCGGGTCTTTCGCGGCGGGGGCCTGCCCGTCCGGCGGGCAGTGTCGAAGAACGCTCCGCACGAGCAAGGAAGTGCGACCTCAGGAGGAGACATGTCCGAAGCCATAGGAACCGAAGAGCGTGACGCCCTGGACTCGCTGGGCGGCGCACTCGGCGAGGCCGGTGCGCACGCGCTGGCCGGGCCGCGTGACGAGCTCGCCGAGGGACTTCTGCGCGCGGCCTTCGCGCTGTGGGAGGACCCGCAGGTGCGGCCCCGGCTGCTCGGGCTCCTGCAGGCCGCGGTCAACAGCGAGGAGGGCGCCGACCAGATGCGCCGGTTCCTCACCGACCAGCTCTTCGCGCAGGCCGGCAGGTCCATCGGCATCTCGGGGATGGACATCTACCAGGCGGCGGAGACGATCAAGGTGCCGGTGATCAACGTCAACGCGGCGACGTCCCAGGTCTGGGGTGTCGTCCTGATGCGCTACATCGTGAAGCTGGAGCCGATCGCGTCGGCCTCGGCGGAGGAGCTGATCACCCTCCTCAAGCCGACGATCCAGCGCTATCTGGGCTGAATCGCGAGGCCGGGGCACACCTGCCGGACACCATGGTCCACGCCCCTTCGCCCGCACGGGACCGCCCCCGCCGGCACTGCCGGCGGGGGCGGTCCCGTCTGCGGGTCCCTGCCAACGCCGGACGCCGGCACAGTCGTTCATTCATCTACGAGGTCCCATATGAGGGGAGGGCAGCCGCATGAGTGACGTCAGGATTCTCGGTACGGGTGCCTACGTGCCGGACCGGATCGTCTCCAACGACGAGGTCGGCGCACCGGCCGGCGTCGACGACGCCTGGATCACCGCCAAAACCGCCATCCGCGAACGCCGCTGGGCCGCCACCCACCAAGCCACCTCCGACCTGGCCACCCAAGCCGCCCGAAACGCACTGGACTGCGCCGGCATCACCGCCGCCGAACTCACCGTCATCATCGTCGCCACCTCCACACCCGACCGCCCCCAACCACCCACCGCCGCCTACGTCCAGCACAACCTCGCCGCCACCCACGCAGCAGCATTCGACATCAACGCCGTCTGCTCCGGCGAAATCTTCGCCCTCAGCGCCGCCGAAGGCACCCTCGCCCGCAAAGGCGGCCACGCCCTGATCATCGGCGCCGACCTCTACTCCCGCATCCTCAACCCCACCGACCGCAAAACCACCGTCCTCTTCGGCGACGGCGCCGGCGCCATGATCCTCGGCCCCGCCACCACCGGCCCCCGCATCCGCCACCTCACCCTGCACACCTACGGCGAACACTCCGACCTCATCCAGGTCCCCGCCGGCGGCAGCCGCCTGCCCACCACCACCCAAACCCTCCAACAAGACCAGCACTACTTCACCATGGACGGACGCGGCGTCCGCCGCTTCGTCGCCGACCACCTCCCCCGACTCACCAAAGAATTCCTCCACGAAGCCGGAACCGTCCCCGACGACATCCGCCACTTCATCCCCCACCAGGCCAACGGCGTCATGCTCGACGACCTCTTCACCCAACTCGCCCTCCCCCACGCCACCATGCACCAGACCCTCACCACCTACGCCAACACCGGCGCCGCCTCCATCCCCCTCACCCTCGACACAGCCCACCGCAACAACGCCCTCCACCCCGGCGACCTCATCCTCCTCGCCGGCTTCGGCGGCGGCATGGCCGCAGGCCTCGCCCTCATCGAATGGTGACAGCACGGTGCAGGCCGCCGGCCGCACAGGGCGGCCGGCGGCCTGCTGGGCCGGGGGTCAGGATCAGGAGGAGGGGATCCAGTCCCGGCGGATGTGCGGGGTCTCGATGCCGAGGGACTTCATGTGTTCGAGGGGGTTGGTGTACTCGCGGCTGGCGGCGATCCAGCCGTCGTGCAGCGTGAAGCCGTGGATGAAGTGATTGCGGTAGCGGCCTTCGGGATAGCCGGGGAAGCGGATCGTGCCCTCGCCGTCGCACTCGACCATGATGGTCGTCGGGTCCTGGGTCTCGTAGATCTGGACGTCGGACCACTGCCAGTCGGGCAGCACTCTGAGGGACAGCTCGCCGTGCCGCTTCAGTTTCTCGCGGCCCGTGACGACGATGGGGCGGCCGATGTCGGTGTAGAACAGCGATGCGGTGCCGTCCTGGGTGTAGAGGGTGTACCGGCTCAGCCGGGCCTCGGCACCTGTGCGCATGTACTGCTCCACAGCCTGCCGGTTGCGGGCCCGCAGGTCGTGGTGGTCGGTGAACACGGTCGTGCCGGCGGCACGTTGGGTGGCGGATGACGAAATGATGATGTCTCCCGGGGAGTTCGCAGGGCCTGGCGGGCTCAGGGCTGGAGCCGGCTGATCTCCCAGCCGCCTTCGGTACGCCCGTAGTGGAGTCGCTCGTGCAGCCGGTCGATGCCGTTGGCCCAGAACTCCACGGAGGCGGGCTCGAGCAGGTAGCCGGCGAAGGCCGCGGGGCGCGGCAGCGGGCGCAGTGGTTCGCCGAGCCGCAGGGCCTCGGCGCGCAGCCGGGCGAAGTGGTCGAGGTCCTCCACCGGCCGGCTCTGCCGGGAGACCGTCGTCATCGCGTGTGTGAAGACGGCCCGCGCGCCCCACAGGTCCTCCGCCTCGGTGTCGGACAGCTGGGTGACCGGGCCGGCGAGGGTGATCTGCTGGGTGGTCTCGCGCCAGTACAGGACGCCGGAGGCCCAGGGGTTCTCGGCCAGTTCGCGGCCCTTGCGGCTGCCGGAGTGGGTGATGAACACGATGCCGTCGCCGGTCACCTTGGTGAGGGCGACGATGCGGGAGGAGGCGCGGCCCCGCGCGTCGGCGGTGGCGAGCGCCAGTGCGCGGGGCTCGCGCACCCCGTGCCCGACGGCGGCGTCGAGCCATGCGGACAGCAGGCCCATCGGCTCGGCGGGCGGCGCGATGAACTCGGGGAAGGGCACGTGGAGGGTGCCGGTGAGGGTTTCGGAGCGGGTGGAGCCGCGGCGGGCGGCCACCGCGGTGCCGTTGGCGGAGCGGGACGGCGACAGGTCAGACATGGAGCACCCCTTCGATGGTGACGACGCCCGGGCCCGAGACCTCGACGGAGGTGACGTGGTCGCCCTCGCCGTGCGCGAGCGCGCGCATGGGAGAGGGGCGGCCGATCTCGACGCCCTGGGTGATCTCTATGCGCTGCCCGTACGGGATGAGGCCGTGCCGGGCGAGATGGATGGCGATGGGTCCCGCGGCGGAGCCGGTGGCGGCGTCCTCGACGACTCCGTAGGCGGGCGAGAACATGCGGTTGCGCCAGGAACTGCCGTGCCCCGCGTAGCAGTTGGTGGCCATGTCGGGGAAGCGGGCCAGGGCGCGGTGGTCGGGGTCCACCTTCGACAGCGCCTCGACGCTCTCGAGGCCGACGAGGACGTGCCGCGGGCCGTTGCGGTAGATGTCCACGGGGAGCGTGGAGCCGTAGAGGCCGAGGGCTTCGAGGAGTTCGTCGGTGCGGTCGAAGGGCTCCCACACGGGCACCGGCTGCATCATGCTCGTCGCGACGACCTTGCCGTGTGCGCGCTCCAGTTCGAAGGGGACGACGCCCATGGCGGTCTCGATCCGCAGCCGGTCGGCGTCGGTCCGGGCGCCGAGGGCGATGGCGGTGCCCAGCAAGGGGTGTCCGGCGAAGGGCAGTTCGTTGACCGGTGTGAAGATCCGCACGTGGGCGTCGGTGCCGTCCTGGCGGGGGCGGCGCACGAACGTGGTCTCCGACAGGTTCATCTCCCGCGCGATGCGTTGCATCTGCTCGGCGGTCAGGTCGTCGGCGCCGAAGAACACCGCCACCGGGTTGCCGGTGAGGGGCTCGCGGGCGAACGCGTCGACGACGACGTACGTGTGCATCTGGTCTCCCGGGCTGTGATGTCGGGTGGGTGCCGGGCCGGCGGCTCGGGGGGTGGACGCCGGCCCGGCGGTTGGGGGTGAGGCCGTGTGCTCAAGGCCTCAGGCCCGGTGGGCGGCCTCGGCCGGTGTGAGCAGCGCGGCCAGGCGTGTGCCCACGATGCGCGGCCCTTCTCGGGTCAGCACGGATTCCGGGTGGAACTGCAGGGAGGCGAAGCCGGGCCCGCTCAGGGCGTGGACCTCGCCGGTGGCCGCGTCGCGGCTGACCCGGACCGGGCCGACGCCGTCGGCGACGAACTCGTCGTGCTCGGTGAGGAGGGCGAACGTGTTGTAGTAGCCGACGCGTTCGGCGCTGCCGAACAGGTCGATCTGCTTCTGCACGCCCTGGTTGGGCACCGGCCTGCGGCGCAGCGGCAGGCCGAGGCGCAGTCCGAGGACCTGGTGGCTGAGGCACACGGCGAAGAACGGGCGTCCTTCGCGCAGCAGGGTGTCGACAGCCGTGTGCAGGTGCCGCATCTTGGGGTGCGCGAGTTCCTGCGGGTCGCCGGGGCCGGGGCCCATCACGACCAGGTCGTGACCGTCGAAGGAGTACGGCTCGTCGAAGCGGCGGACCGTCACGTGCAGGCCCAGGGACTGAAGTTGCTGGCCCAGCATGGAGGTGAAGGTGTCCTCGGCGTCCACGACGAGGACGCTGCGTCCGGCGAGCTCGGGGCGCGCGGCCGCGCGGGCTTCGGCGTCGGTGAGCCAGAAGTCGGCGATGGAGGCGTTGCGCTGCCCGAGGGCCTGACGGACGACGGGATGGTCGGCGAAGCGTTCGGTGTCCTGTCCGCCGCCGAGGGCGGAGACGAGGGCGGCGGCCTTGGCGTGGGTCTCCGCGGCCTCGGACGCCGGGTCGGAGTGGCGCACGATGGTGGCCCCCACGCCGATGCCGATGCGTCCGTGTGCGCTGATGTCGGCGGTGCGGATGAGGATCGCGGAGTCCATGACGCGCTCGCCGTCGGCGTCCTGGCCGATCAGTGCCGCCACGCCGCTGTAGTAGCCGCGGCCGCCGGGCTCGTACTGGGCGATGATGCGGCAGGCGCTCTGCAGCGGGCTGCCGGTGACGGTGGGCGCGAACATGGTCTGGTGCAGGATGTCGCGCACGTCGCGGTCGGTGCGTCCCTCGATGAAGTACTCGGTGTGCGCGACCTTGGCCATTTCCTTGAGGTAGGGGCCCACGACCCGGCCGTCGCCGGGGCAGATCCGCGCCATCATCTTGAGTTCCTCGTCGAGCACCATGTACAGCTCGTCGGTCTCCTTGCGGTCGCCGAGGAATTCGAGGACGCCGGAGAGGGTGGGTCCGGAGGTGGGGTAGCGGTAGGTGCCGCTGATGGGGTTCATGACGGCCGTGCCGCCCTGGAGGCTGACGTGCCGCTCGGGCGAGGCGCCGACGAGGGTGCGGGTGCCGGTGTGGATGAGGAACGTCCAGTGGGCGCCGGATTCACGGGTCAGGAGCCGGCGGAACAGTGCGGGGGCGCTGCGCGGCCCGTAGTCGGTGATGTCGGCGACGAAGGTGCGTTTGATGACGAAGTTCGCGCCCTCCCCGGTGCCGATCATCTCTTTGACGATGCGGCGCACCACGTCCTCGTAGGCCGCGTCGTCGACGTCGAAGTCGCCGCCGGCGAGCGAGGTCGGTACGTCGGGGATGCGGGCGAGCGCCTCCTCGAGCGGCAGCCGCTGCTGGCCGGTGACGGTCATCGCGACCAGCGGGGTGCCGTCGTCGGCGCAGGCGAAGCCCCGTTCGGCCAGCTGCCGGTAGGGCAGGACGACGAGGACCTCGTGGTGGGCTCCGATGCCGTCGGCCGGGCTCTCGGGCAGCTCGATGTCGGCGAGGGTGGCGGGCAGGGACACCTCGCCGGTCAGTACTTCCATGATGCCGGGGCCGGTGGCGCCGGGCCGGTGCAGCAGCGCGTAGGGCTGGGTGGGCGGGCCGTCCAGGGCGTGCCCGAGCAGGTCGCCCGGGTTCGTGTGCGGGCCGTGCGTCATACGAACACCTCCTTCGCGGTGATGACGCGAGCGCAGCGCTCGGCGGCGTAGGTGAGGGCCGAGCGGTGGTAGTCCTGCGAGAAGTCGGCGGTGGCGTCCGCGACGAAGAACGGCTGGATGTCGTGGGTGAAGGCCTCGACGGCGGTGGCCAGGACGCCGACGTGCGCGTACACCCCGCACAGCACGAGCTGGTCGCGGCCCGCGGCGCGCATCCGCTCCAGCAGGTCGGTCTTGAAGAAGGCGCTGTAGCGCCACTTGGTGAGCAGCCAGTCGTGGCCGGCCGGCGCGAGGGCGTCGACGACCTGGCGGTCCTCGGGCGAGGTCCGCATGCCGGGGCCCCAGAAGTCCTTGAGCAGACCGCGCTGTTCGTCGGTCATGCCGCCGGGCTGGGCGGTGTAGGCGACGGGGACGCCGAGTGCGGCGCAGCGGTCGCGCAGGTGCGCCGCGTTGCGTATCAGGTCGTCGCGCAGGCTGTCGGGAAAGGGTTTGAGGAAGTACCGCTGCATGTCGTGGACGAGGAGGACCGACCGGTGGGCCTCGGCGGTCCAGGACACGGCGGACGGCGGCAGGTCGCCCTCGGCGGGCAGCGGGTATGCGGAGATGGGGGGTATGCCGGTCATGGCTTCGGCTCCTGTTCCTGCTCGGTGCGTGGGGCTCAGGCGGTCCAGGACGAGATCACGGAGACGGCCTGCCACGGGGTGAGGCGGGGGTCGCAGAAGGACGTGTAGCGCTCGCCGACGGTGGCGAGGTCGGCCTCGGTGGCGGCGCACTCCGTGACGTCGTCGGGCGTGGTCTCCAGGTGCAGGCCGCCGGGGACACCGCCGGCGTCGCGCACGGCGGTCACGAAGCGGGAGACCTCGAGCGCGACGGTCTCCACGAGCCGTGTCTTGTGGCCGCTGGGCGCGCTGACGGTGTTGCCGTGCACCGGGTCGGTGAGCCAGATCACCGGGTGACCGGCCGCGCGCACGGCCTCGACCAGGCGGGGCAGGCGGTCGGCCACGTTGCCGGCGCCCATCCGCGCGATCAGGGTGAGCTTGCCCGGGTCGCGCCAGGGGTCGAGCCGCTCGCACAGCGCCAGCAGTTCCTCGGGTTCCATCGAGGGCCCGACCTTGCACGCCACCGGGTTGCTCACCTGGGAGAGCATGGCGACGTGGGCGCCGTCGACCTGGCGGGTGCGCTCGCCGATCCACGGCCAGTGCGTGGAGCCGAGGAAGAGCCGGCCCTGCTCGTCCAGGCGGAGCATGGGCATCTCGTAGTCGAGGAGCAGCGCCTCGTGGCTGGTCCACACCGGGGGGCCGACGACGTCGCGGCCGGCGCCGCGTTCGCGCCAGCCGAGGTGGTCGATGACGTCGCTGGCGGCCATGTAGCCGGTGAGGATGCGCAGCGGGTCGGCGCGGCGGCTCTCGGGGTCGGGTTCCGGGGCGTTGACCATGTGCCCCTTGAACGAGGGGAGTTCGACGCCGTCGACGTCCTCGGTGGGCTTGGACCGGGGCTTGGCGAACTGTCCCGCGATGCGTCCCGCGCGCAGGACCGGCTTGCCGGTGATCAGGCCGAGCGCCCCGGCGAGCAGGTCGAGCACCGCGGCCTTGCGGGCGACGTGGTGCGGCCCGCACTCCTGGGGGTCCTCGGCGCAGTCCCCGGACTGCACCACGAGTGCCTGGCCGAGGGCCACGGAGCCGAGCTGGGTCCGCATGGTGGCCACGTCGTCGGGCTGTACGAGGGTGGGGCGCGAGGCCAGCGCCTCGGTCACCCGGCTCAGTTGGAGAAGGTCGCTCCATTCGGGCTGCTGCAGCGCCCCGCGGACACGAATATCCCGGATGGCGTCCTTCACGACTTCGTTCATGCCGTACTCCGATCCAGCGGTGATGTCGTTGGCGTCAGGAACGTCGTCAGGTCGGGATTCCTGTGCGTTTGATCTCGGGGACCGGAATTCCCAGGGCCCGCAGCTGCTGGAAGGGATTCATGAACTCGCGCTGCCGCTTGATCTTCCCGTCCTCGAACTCGAACGAGTGCAGGAAGTGGTTCTCGTAGTGGCCCTCGGGGTAGTCCCCGAATCGGATCTTTCCGTGGCCGTCGCACTCGACCCAGAAGTGGTCGGGGTCGTCGGTCTCGAAGATCCGGACGTTGTACCACTCCCAGTCGGGGAAGCACGCCAGGGACCAGACGGCGTGTTCGCCGAGCCGGTCCCGGCCGTGGGTGGCGACGGGCGAGCCGGTGTCGGTGGTCCACAGGCCGCCGATGCCGTCCTCGGTGAACAGTTCGTGCCGGCGCAGCCGGTCCTGGCCCCTGGTGTTCATGTACTGCTCGACGACGGCGCGGTTGTGGCGCCGGGTCTCCGACGCGTCGGTGAATGCCTTGGTATCTACTGATTCCGGCACAAGAACCTCTCTGCGTTCTCGGAAGGCGTGTTCTCGGAAGGCGTGTTCTCGGAAGGTGTGTTCTCGGAAGGTGTGTTCTCGGGAAAACGGGACGCATTGCGGCGGGTCTCGGTGACGCTGTCGCCGTCGAACTTCTCGGCGAGGGCGTCCGGACCCGGATCGGTGCGGTGTCCGGACCCGGCCGCACGGTCGTCACGGGTTTTCGCGGCACAGCGGCGCGCGGGCCCCTGCGCGGGCGCGACGGCGTGGTGTGCCGATGCAGGGATGCGGGGGGGAGAGAACGCCGTCGACTCACTGCCATACATGACGGATGCATGTTTTTGGGCAGGAAAGGCGTGCTCAAATAGTGACACGGATGAAACCCGCGCGCCAAGCGCCCCTTGACGTGACCTCGGTCACGTCAAGGGGCCTTTTTTCAGGGGGAGTTGCGCATGTGTGCATCCGTCATGAAGTGCGCTGCGTCGCGCTGATCGCCATGGCGGTCAGCTCTTCCTTCGCGTCATCGGTGGCGCTGCTCTCCCGCAGTGCGGCAAGGGCCCGCTCGGTGCGCCGGGTGATGTCGCGTTCGATGTGGTCCACCGCGCCCACCTCGGTGATGACGGCGCGCATCGCGGCGAGTTCGTCGTCACTGATCTCGGTCCCGATCTTGGCCCTGAGGAATTTCGCCGCGTCCGGATCGCGTTCGTCGGCGTAACCGAGCGCGGCCGCGAACAGCATCGTGCGCTTGCCCTGGATCAGGTCGCCGCCGGACGGCTTGCCGGTCTCCTCGGGGGTGCCGAACACGCCCAGCAGGTCGTCGCGCAGCTGGAACGCGACGCCGATGTCGCGTCCGAAGGCGCGGTAGGCGGCGACGAGTCCGGGGTCCGCGCCGACGATCGCGGCACCGATGTGCAGCGGGCGCTCCACCGTGTAGGAGGCCGTCTTGTACTGGTTGACGCGCAGCGGCGTAGCGATGTCCTCGTCGCCCGCCGCCTCGGCCGTCACATCGAGCAGCTGGCCGAAGAGGACCTCGGTGCGAAGCGCCGACCACACCGGGGACACCCGTGCCAGCGCCGGTGCCGGCAGCCCGCTGGTGTGGATCAGGTCGTCGGCCCAGCCCTGGGCGAGGTCTCCGGTCAGGATCGCGGCGCCGGTGCCGAACAGTTCCGAGTTGCCGTTCCAGCACTGCTGCCGGTGCCGGTCGGCGAACATCACGTGTGCGGCCCGGGCGCCCCGGCGGGTGGGGGACGCGTCGACGACGTCGTCGTGGATGAGGGCGGAGGCATGGAACAGTTCCAGCGCGGCGCAGATACGCACCACCGCCTGGGCCGTGGCGTCCTCGGCGTCACCTCCGGCGCCGAGCCAGCCGAGCCAGGCGAAGGTCGGGCGGACGCGCTTGCCGCCGCGCAGCACATAGGTCTCCAACTCGGCGACCGCGTCGACGCAGGCCGGGCCGATCGCCGCGGCCTCGTCCCGGCGGGCGGCGAAGAACAGGCGGAGCGCGTCCTCGACGACCTCCACGGGGCTGGTTCGGGTGCTCGTCATTGCGTCAACTTCCCTGGTCTCTTCGAAAGTCGGGACAGCAGCGTCCGGCGGGTCGGCCGGGGCTGCCACGGGGAGTACACCTGGAGCTCGGAGAGCTCCTCGCCGCCCGCCGTCACGCACAGAGGGGCGGAAGGAGTCGCCGTCGGGGTCTCGCGCGACGTTCACCGGTGCCCACGCCGAACGCGATCACGCGCGGGGCGGTCCTGCCGGCTCCTCGGTGACCGAGGAGAGGCGTGCTGGTTGCGTGGTCTCGGACCTTGCTCCTGCGTGGTCCGTGCTCGCCGTGCTCCTTCGCGTACGGGTCCCAGTATCGAAGCGGTGACTCGATGTCCGGTCGAGTCCCGTTCACGCGCGCAGCAGGCCGCCGGCCGCAATGGAGCCTTTCTGCATCTGAGGTCGAACTTCCGCTACGGGTAAGGAATTCGGTGGCCGCACGCTCCTAGGATGCGCCGGGAACCCCCCACCCGGGGCGTGCCCGCCGCCCGCCGTCCTGACTCGGCGGCGGCGGGCACGCCCCGCCCCTCCTGCGGACCGTGCGACGGCCGCCGCAGTCAGCGCCGAGGAGCCGGTGTGATCAAAGCCGAGGAGTTCGCGAGGCTGCGGCCCCTGCTGTTCGCGATCGCCTACCGGATCGTGGGTGACGAGCGAACGGCCCGGTACGCCGTCCAGGCGGCCTGGCTGCGCTGGATGGCCGCGCCTGCGCGGCCCGAGCCGGCCGAGGGGTATCTGGCGGCCGAGGTCACCCGGGTGGCGGCCAGGGCCCTGCGCTCGGCCCGCGCCGAGCGGGGAGAACTCGTCGGTCCGCTCCTCGGCGACGGCCCCGGGGACGCGGACCGGCCGGCGGAGCTGGCGGACTCGCTGTCGCTGTCGGCCCTGCTGGTGCTGGAGCGGCTGTCCCCGCTCGAGCGCGCCGTCTTCGTGCTGCACGAGGCGTTCGGATGCGACGAGGCGCGGATCGCGTCGGCCCTCGGGTGCTCCCAGGAGGCCTGCCGCCAGCTCCTCGCCGCCGTCGCGGCGGTCAGCGACGGCGGGCGCGAGCCGCTGCCCTGGCCGTCGTGCGTGGAGGGCGCCGGGAACGCCGCCCGGGTGATCGCCGCGATCGTCGCGCCCCTGGTGCGCGTCGGCGTCACGCTCGAGGAGAGCCGGGTCGGTGCCAGGCCCGGCTGGGTCTTCCGCGACCGGGACGGCGCCGTCCTGCACACCATGGTGCTCGACGTCGTGGACGGGCGGGTCCAGCGCGTCCACCTGGTCGTCCACCCCGGCAACGACCGGCACGCCGACCCGGTGGCCGAGGCCTGCGCCCTGCTCCGCGAGGCGAACCGGGCCCGCTGAGCGGCCTGCTCCGGGTGGGGCGTTCGTGTGCCGGCTCCCCCGGTGCCCGGCTCTCCCCCGCCTTCCGGTTCTGCCCCGTCTTCCGGCTCAGCCCCGTCTTCCGGTTCTGCCCCGTCTTCCGGCTCAGCCCGCCGTGTCCCGTTCCGGCGGCAGGATCAGGGTCGGTTCGAGGACGACACGGGGCACGGGTTCGGGGTCCGGGTCCGGCCGGGCCAGTTCGGCGCGCACGCCCCGCTGCTGCCGCCATCCCGCCTGGGCGGCGACGACGGCGACGTAGGGGATGACGACCCCGCCGACCAGCGCGCACACCGCGACGGCCGGCCAGCGGCTCCAGGTGAGCGCCATCACGACCACGCAGGCGCTGCGCACCAGCATGGCCGTGACATAGCGGCGCTGACGGCCGCGCAGATCCTGCGTCAGGCCGATGCGGGCCCCGGTGATGGAATCGGCCCGGGTTGCGCCCCGGCGCCATGGACTGCGGCTCATCGGACCTCCGTGGGTCGGGGCAACTGGGGCGGGCGGCCGTCGCCCTGCCGAAGGCGCGCTCCCCGTCCGCCGCGCACACGGCCCGGCGGGCGTGGCACGACAGCGGCGCGGGTGACCGTCCCCTGATCACCCGCGCCGTGTGTTCACCGGCCGGCCGTGCGTGCCGTGCCCGGGTCAGTGCACCTGCTGGTCCTGCTCCCGCTCACCGATGGCGGCGTGTCCGGCGTCGACCGGGTGCCCGTTGAGCGAGGACGCGTGGCCGTTGGGCGAGGGCGCGTGGCCGAGGTGCTCCAGGGCGCGTTGCATCTCCTGCACGGTCGGCGTGGGGACCTCGTCGCCGTACAGCCAGCGGCTGAGCCGGTGGCGCCGCCGCTTCCCGCGGATGTCCGGGTCGGGTACGCCGTCCTCGTCCGCCGGCTCCGGAGCCGGCAGGACTTCGGGTATCTCCCTGGACAGCAGCTTGTACTCCAGCCCGCGGTCGATGCGCTCGTGGACCTCGACGAACTCGCCGTGCGGCAGCCGCTTGATCCGTCCGGTCTCGCGGCCGTGGAGGAGCTTGTCGCGGTCGCGCCGCTGCAGGCCGAGGCAGATCCGCTTGGTGATGACGTACACCAGCATCGGGACGAGGAAGAGTCCGATGCGCACGGCCCAGGTGATCGAGTTCAGGGACAGGTGGAAGCGCTCGGCCAGGACGTCGTTGGCGCCGCCGAAGAACAGCACCAGGTAGAAGGAGACGAAGGCGAGGCCGAACGCGGTGCGGGTGGGCTTCTCGCGGGGCCGGTCCAGCAGGTGGTGTTCGCGTTTGTCGCCGGTGCCCCAGGCCTCCAGGAACGGCCACATGGCGAACACCACCATCATGACCCCGGGCAGGATGACGGCCGGCAGCAGGACGCTCATGTTGACGGTGTAGCCGCCGGGCAGGACGAACTCCCAGGCGGGCATGGCGCGCAGGGCGCCTTCGAGGAAGCCCATGTACCAGTCGGGCTGGGAGCCCTGGGAGATCTGGTCGGAGCGGTAGGGGCCGTAGGTCCACACGGGGTTGATCTGGGCGATGCCGGCCAACAGCGCGAGCAGGCCGGAGACGAGGAAGAAGAACCCGCCGGCCTTGGCCGTGTAGTGCGGCATCAGGGGCTGGCCGACGACGTTGTTGTTGGTACGGCCGGGGCCCCGGAACTGGGTGTGCTTGTGGTAGAAGACCAGGAGCAGGTGGAGGGCGACCAGGGCCAGGACGATGCCCGGGATCAGCAGGATGTGGATGCTGTAGAACCGGGGGATGACGTCGTGTCCCGGGTATTCGCCGCCGAACAGGAACAGCGTCAGATAGGTGCCGACCACCGGGATGGCGAGCGTGACGCCTTCGGCGATGCGCAGGCCGGTGCCGGAGAGCAGGTCGTCGGGGAGTGAGTATCCGACGAAGCCCTCCAGGGTGACCAGCACGAGGATCACGAAGCCGATCAGCCAGTTGGCCTCGCGCGGCTTGCGGAACGATCCGGTGAGGAAGTGCCGCAGCGTGTGCATCATGAGCGCGCCGATCATGATCAGCGCGGACCAGTGGTGCAGCTGACGGATGAACAGGCCGCCGCGCACATCGAAACTGATCTCGATGGTGGTGGCGTAGGCCTGGGACATCGGGATGCCGTGCAGCGGGGCGTACGACCCGTCGTAGACCGTCTCGGTCATGCTCGGGTCGAAGAACATCGTGAGCCAGACACCGGTGAGGATCAGCACGATGAAGCTGTAGAGCGCAATCTCGCCGATCATGAACGACCAGTGGTCGGGAAAGACCTTGCGGACCAGAAACCGCAAGCTGTAGATCCCGAGCCGCCCGTCCGCCCAGTCGGCGACGCGTTCGCCCTTGGACGGTAATGTGCGCGCGCCCTGTGGCGCCTCTTCGGTCGTGCTCATACCTGCGCGCCCTCCCCTCGCCGCTCGGCTGTCACAGGCACACCTACGCCGGCCGGCGAGCGGTCGGTGGTGAGGACGGCCTGCCGCGGCGCAAGCGGGCCCGTGCCCTGGAGCGGATGAAACGCTATCGACGCGTGGTGAACCCGAACAACCGCGCTCAAGTGATCCTCGAGTGGCGGCTCCAGTGACTCTTGAGAGAGTCGTGGGGCACGCGCCTGTGAGCGGACTGCTGTGCCGGCGACCGGTTGCTCCTCCTCTGTCATGACGCAGAGCGTATGAGGGTGCGAGGTGGGCCGCGACGGCGTTGATTGCGCCATGTGGCGTGTAAACGCTGGGGAGTTCACGGTCGTCGGCGATCGCCGGCCGGGGCCGCGGCGGGCCAGTGGGCCGAGGAGCCGGCGGGGCGGGGCGCGGTGGAGCCGGTGGTGACGCCGATGACGGGTGCCGTGGGCACGGCGGGCCGGCGCCGGCGGGCGTCGGGGGTGTGGGTGGCGGTGGGCGGCGCCGCGGGGACCTCGGCCCGGGGGCGCAGCGCGGCCCGCAGGGCGCGCGGCCGCAGGGCGGCGGGCGGGGCGAGGGACTCGTGCGCGAGCAGCAGCAGTGTCGCCGCATGCCGGTCGGCGGTCGCGGCGGCCGCGAGCCGGGACGCGTACCGCCTGCCGAGCCGGCCGCGCAGCCCGCTCGGCGGGCCCAGGGGTCCGGTGCTCGAGCGCCAGGCGGGGGCGATGCGGTGGGCCAGGGCCCGGCGCAGGCGGTAGCCGATGCCGACGGCGGTGCCGTGGGCGGTGAGCAGATGGTCGAGGACGAGAGCACACTCCACGGCGAAGGTCATGCCGTGGCCGTGGGCCGGGTCGAGAGCGGCGAGGGCGTCACCGACGACGAGGAACTGGTCGGGAAAGCGCCGCAGCTTGTCGTAGTGCCGCCAGCGGCTCTCGGCGCGGCAGGTGTAGACGGGGCCGAGCGGGGTGGCGGTCTCGATGAGGTCGCGCAGCAGCGGCTCGCGCAGGGAGCCGGCGGCGTGCAGGAGTTCCGCGTGGTCGGTGGGCGGCCGGGTGCCGTCGCCGGCGCCGATCGTCACCGACCAGCGGCCGCCCTCGACGGGGTGGAGCACGGCCTGGCGCGGGTCGCCGGGCGCGGCCATGTGCATCAGGCTCTTGAAGTCGGCGACATGGCCGACCGGCGGCGCGTACAGGGTGGTGGCGTACGTCGTCCCGGCGGCGGCCGCGGATTCGTCGGGCGGCGTGTAGCCCGCCTCGGCGAGCCACTGCGGGGCGCGGGAGCCGCGTCCGCAGGCGTCCACCACGAACTCGGCGGCGATCAGGCGCCGGGGGGCGAACCCGTCGGGGGCCTTGCGGTCCCGGCCGCGGGCCCATACGCCGGTGACGGTGTCCTGAGGGCCGGGCTGGAGGGCGACGACCTCGTGCTCGGGCAGGAAGGTCACCTTGGGGTCGGCGCGCAGCCGGTCGCGTACCGTCGCGTCGATCAGGTCGCGGCCGGCGCTGAGCAGGGTGAGGCCCGCGTCGAAGCGGGGCAGCCAGCCGGCCGGGCCGAGCAGCAGCATGTCCTCGGGGACGCGGACGTGGACCGCTCCGGCGCGCACGAGTTCCTGGCGGATACCGGGGAACAGCCGCTGAAGGCCCTCGGTGGCGGCGGTCGTGAGGCTGTGGGTGTGCCGGGCCTGGGGCACGCCGCGGCGGCGGCCGGGGCCGCGGGGCAGCCAGTCGCGTTCGATCACGGTGACCCGGTCCATGAATGCCCCCAGCGCCCGCGCCGCGGTGAGCCCGGCGAGGCCGGAGCCGATCACCACGGCATGGCCGTGCCCCCCGCTTGTGTCGGCAACACGTGCGTCCAGACCCAACTCGGCCGCCTCCCCTGTGCGTTGTGCTTGCATCATGCGCCGCGGGGCCGTCGAGGCGGCCAGGTTCAGCGGCGTCTCGAGCGGCATTCGAGGGGGGCACGAGAGGGATTCGAGTACGGGCACGGGGCGGGTGCGGGCAGGAAGGCCCGGCCGGCGGGCTCCGGCCGCGGTCCGCACAGGGTTCGGCCGTGCCGTCCGGGGGTGCTCCGGGCTCGGTGCCGGGGGGCTCGCGGGCCTGTGCCGCGGCGCGGTGCCCGCGGGTGCGTCATGACAGCGCGGGCGGCTCCCGGCAGCCCGCGCCAGGGCGGCGCACGCCGGCGTCGGCGTGCGCCGCTCTGCTCCGTATGCCGTGGGGAGGTGCTCAGGGCGACGGGGTCCGCGTGCGCTGCGGTGCCGTCGTCAGGGCCCGGTCCACGAGCGGGCCGGCGACGCCCGTGTATCCGGCCGGGTCGAGCAGGGCCGTCACCTCCTCGCGGCTCAGCACGCCCGCCAGTTGCGGGAGTTCGGCCAGGATGTCGCCGAGCGGCAGACCCGTGCGGGAGGCGAGCACCGAGGCCTGGGTGAGCAGTTCCTTGGCGGCCGTCTTTCCCATGCGCGGGGCGAGGACGGCCGAGACGCGTTCGGAGACGAGCCGGCCGCCGGTCGCCTGGAGGTTGACCCGCATCCGCTCCGGGTGGACGGCGAGCCCCCGGGCGAGTTCGACGGCCGTGTGCGCGGCGCCGCCGGTCAGCCGCAGGGCCTCGCGCAGCGGCTGCCATTCGGCGTGCCACATCCCGGCCGACCGCTCGTCCTCGGTGGGCAGGCACTGGAGAAGTACGGTGGCCAGCGCGGGCACCTGGAGGGCGGCGGAGCGGATCAGGGTGGCGAGCACGGGGTTGCGCTTGTGCGGCATCGCCGAGGAGGCGCCCCTCCCGGCGACCGACGGCTCGGCCACTTCGCCGATCTCGGTGCGGGTGAGCACCAGCACGTCCGCGGCGATCTTGCCGAGGGCGCCGGCGGTGTGGGCGAGCGCGGTCCCCAGGTCGGCGACCGGGGTGCGCAGGGCGTGCCAGGGCAGTACGGGTACGGCCAGGCCCGTCTCGTCGGCGAACGCGGCGCCGAGCGAGTCGAGTACGCGGGCGGGGTCGGCGCCCTCACCGGCGTACTGGAGGTAGCCGGCGAGCGTGCCGGCCGCGCCGCCGAGCGCGACCGGGAGCCCGCCGCCGGTGAGCCGTTCCAGGCGTTCGGCGGCGTCCAGGACCAGCCCGCGCCACCCGGCCGCCTTCAGGCCGAAGGTGGTGGGCACGGCGTGCAGGGCGAGGGTGCGGCCCGCCATCACGGTGTCCCGGTGCGCGGCGGCGAGTGCGGCCAGCGCGTCGGCCACCGCCCGCAGGTCGGCGACGATCAGCCGTAGCGCCCGCTGGGCGACCAGCATCGCACCGGTGTCGAAGACGTCCTGGCTGGTCGAGCCACGGTGCACGTACTCGGCGGCCTGCGGGGAGCGTTCGGCGACGACGGCGGTGAAGGCCTTGACCAGGCCCACGACCGGGTTCGCGGTCTCCCGCGCGGCCAGCGCCAGTTCGCGTACGTCGAGCAGGTCGGCGTGGGCGGCGGCGGTGATGGCCGCGGCCGCCTGGGCGGGGACCGTGCCGCAGCGGGCCTGGGCGCGGGCCAGCCCCGCCTCCGCGTCGAGCATCGCCTGCAGCCAGGCGCGGTCGCCGACGGCGGCCTCGACGGGGGTGCCCGCCCTGACCGGCGACAGCAGCCCGGCGTCCAGGTGGGCGCCGAGGACGTGCGTGCGCTGGTCCTCGTACAGGGAGGTCATGCGCTCGCCCTCGCTTTCCTGGTCTTCGGTTGCGGTGCGGCAGTGGGCAGTTCGGGCAGGGCGAGGACGGCCGCCGCGATCGCGTCGGAGTCTTCGAGGGTGACCGAGCCGACGCCCGGTCTGATGCCGGCGGCGGTGACCCAGTGCACGGACTCGGTGGGCACCCCGTAGGCGAAGCGCCGCGGATGCGGGACCCCTTGGGCGTCGAGGAGCCGGTAGGGCCGCTCGGAGACGGCGAGGCCACCGGTCTCGTAGTCGGCGCCGCCGTGACCGTCCGGTCCGGGAATGCGGAAGGGGCGGCACTGTCCGGTGCGCAGCAGCTGGCTCATCAGCGGGTCCGCGGTGCGCCGCAGGTCGGTCTCGGGCAGGCGGGCCTCGATGAGGACGGTGGCCCGCACCCGCACCCCGGGTATCTCGCTCGACGTCGCCGTGAAGCAGGGGCCGAGCGGGTCGTCCTCGTCGGTGGCCACGCGCAGGCCGGGGCCGGTCACGTCGAGGATGCCGGCGTCCAGGAGCGCGGCCATCTCCTCGATGCGGGAGACGGGCGGGCCGATGGACAGATAGGCGTTGAGCGGGGTGTACCAGCCGTCGAGGTGGTCACGGTGGGACTCGGCGCTCAGGCCGGCGTGGTCGACGGCGAGCCGCAGCTCGTTGCGCAGGTCCCGCAGGACGTCGAGGGCGGCCTTGAACGGTCCGCTGACGTTGCCCTGGCGGGCCAGGCGGACGTCCTCGTCGAGGTGGCCGCGCAGCCAGGTGCGGAAGGCGGCCTGGTCGGTGAGGGCGCGGCTGCCGTAGGGGCGCGCGACGCGCTCCCAGTCCCAGCGCTCGGCGGCGGGGACACCGCTGTCGTCGAGGAGCCGGGCCTCCTCCTCCCCCGGTTCGGCGTGCAGAAACTTTTCGACGAAGTCCTCGATGACGGACGGGGGTTCACCGCGCGCCGCGAGCAGCGCCGCGTAGGAGACGCCGCACACCTCCTTGGTGATGAGCGGCCACAGGTCGGCGGCGAAGTCGATGGCTGCGCGCTGCGGGTCGCGGCCGCGCAGCCCGGCGATGTGGCCGGCGGTCAGCAGCCTGGGGTGGTGGCGGCCGTGGGCGCCCTTCTCGTTCTCGCCGCGCGCCTGGTAGGGCACGCCGCGCCGGGAGCCGGCGTACAGGCGCGGTTCGCGGCCGGAGGGCCGGTAGACGAGCCGGCCGTCGACGCGGGTGAAGGCGCCGCCCCGGCCGTGGGTGAACAGGGCCAGGTAGTCGAAGAAGTTGAGCCCGAGCCCGCGCAGCAGCACGGGCTCGCCGGGCCTGATGCCGGACAGGTCCACGTCGGCCGGGTTGGCCGGGGCCAGGTAGGTCAGCCCGTGGCGTTCGGCGTACGCGCTCATCTCGCGCTGCGCGCCGGAGGGTTCGACCGGCACATGGCCCTGGGCGAGGACGACCGCGGACATCGCGGCGAGCCGGGTGCCGTCCTCCAGGACGACGGTCTGCGGCCCCGCCCCGCCGGCCTTCTCGCCGGCCTCGTCCTCGAGGGCGACGGCGCGTACCGCGTGCGTGCGCACCGTCACGTGGGCGGCGGCGTTGGCGACGACCCGCCGGAACGCCCATGTCAGATAGCAGCCGTACAGGGCGCGCGTGGGGTAGCTGTCGGGGCCGAGCCGGTCGGCCTCGGCAAGGACGTCGTCGCCGTATCCGCACTGCGCGTCGGTCTCCAGGGTGCCCGAGGTCAGGGCCTTCGCCCACTGGTACAGGCTCGGCCCCTCGTCCAGCGGGCCGTCGATGCGGACGCTGGCGTCGGTGTAGACCGTGACCTGCGAGGCCACGGTGTTCATCAGCAGGTGGCGGGACTGCGTCGGGCGCCACACCCGTCCCGCGCCCGGCGGGTCCGGATCGACCACGTGGACGGTGACGGCGTCCCAGCGCGGCGACTTCCGTTCCTGCGCACAGAGCCGTTCCAGTACGGAAAGGCCGCGCGGTCCCGCGCCGACGAGACAGATCTGCACATGCGTCATGGCTCCGCTTCCTGTGGACACGGTGGGCTCTCCTGGTGCCGGGCAGCCGGCCGGGACCGGGTCGCCCGGGACCCTCGGAGAGGCCGCCGGTGTGCGCGGCCCTGCGGTGCCTGCGACGCTTACTGCGCGTTCGCCTCCATGCGTACCGTCCACAGTGCCTCCTTTCTCCGCCACCGTCGGGCCAGGCGCTCAACAAAGGCTCAGATTCGGGTGGAACCTCGCTCGAGAAACGGGAAGGCGGCGCGGAATCCGGCATTCGGCGCTCCCTGGCGGGCCGCGAACGGGGCTGTATCGGGACTCCAGCGCGGGTCGGTAGGTTCGTCGAAAAGCGTCACCGATCCCGCTTCGGGCCGGAATCTCACCGGCTCGCCAGGGATATGGGAGGGGAATCTTCTGTCCCCTCGGAGAATCGATCGGCCGCGAGCGCGCGACGCGCACGCAGGAGTTCGGAAACGGCGGGGGCCATGGGGTACGGAATAATTCATCCGAAATCGCGATCTTTATTGTGGCCTCGATCCGGGGCCACCCGTCCTGCATTCACTGCCGTGACCAGCAGGGAAAACATATGGAATTCATGAAGGTTGCGGAGGGCGAGCCGCCTCATGAAGGAGATTCGATGACGGTCGGCCCGTGCACCAGAAGTCACGACGAGGAAAGCCGCGCCGCCGCCGGGTCCCTGCTCTGCGCCGCCTGCGTCGGACAGGTGGAACGCAGTCTGCGAGCACTCCCCGGGCTGCACCAGGAGAGCCTGCACCACGTGGCGCCGACGCCCAGGCGGACCAACCCGACCAAGGTGTCGGGAAGTCTCCGGCGGGACCGTCTGAACATCTCGGTGCTGGATGCCCGGCACAACATCCTCGCGACGCTCGAGTCCTGGTCGGAAATCGTCGTGGAACAGCTGACGGTCCCCGCACCGGCGCGCTCGGTGCCGCAGTTGGCAAGGTTTCTGACACGGCATCTGGAGTGGTTGGCGGCCCAGCCGCCGGCCGCCGATTTCGCGGACGAGATCGAGAATCTGGTGGTCGAGTTGCGCAGCACAATAGACCCCGACCCCAGCGGCCTGCACGCGCTCATCCGGAAGTGCGTGGTGGACAACTGCGGCGGGACGATCAGCGCTTCCCTGAAAAACATCGGGAATTCGGGGAGCCGGAGCATCGAGTGCTCCGCGGGACATTCATGGGAAATGACCGAATGGCTGAACCTGAGGCGGCTCATGGAGCAGCAGCGAAAGGGTGTCACCGTATGATGAAACCGCCGCGCCACAGGCTCGTCCCCACGAATGTGGCGGCGCTCGCCGTGGGGGTGTCCGAGGCGACCATCCGCAAGTGGGTGAGCCGCGGGAAGATCACCCGCTACGGAGCGCCGAACTGCCGCTCGCAGTTCGACATCGACGAGCTCACCGAGATCGCCCTGCAGCGCCCGCCCCGGCCCTCGCCGCGCCATCACGCCGGCGGGGCCCGCGCGACGCAGCAGGCGTCGGCAGCCCGGTGACCCACGGCATACGCGCGCGACCTCGCCGCCCCCTGCCCGGCGGTCGCGCCTTCGGGCGTGACCGCCGGGCGGGGGGCGGCATGCTGCGCGAACGGGCCCCGGCCGAAGTGGCCCAGGTCACTTTTCGGTGCTCTTGGCGCGAGGACGACCCCCGTGTCACTATCTACGCACATCCCCCCTGCCCAAAAACGGCCGGGGGACAGCGGTTTGGGTGCCGCGGCCGCCGGTCCGCACAGGACGGACCGGACTTCGGCGACGCAGGGCACCGACTTTCTCCGCATTCAACCACTTGTGCACGCACGGCAGTTCGCGTCGATCCCGCGCGCCGTGGCGGCAACGGCGCCCGGCACCTGCGTGTCCACACACCCCGTCGCACCTTCGCGCCAGCCTGCGCTGCCGGGTGCGGACGGGTGCCTGACGTCCTGCCTTTTTTCTTCCTAGAGATCCGGACGACGCGATCTCGCCGCAGCAACGACAAGGGGAGCTGAGTGGGTTGACGACTCCACCGACCTCAGTGGAAAGGGTTTCGGAAGACCGCCGGGCTCGCTCAGTCGGCATCGGCCGCGCCCATGCCAAGGCCATCCTGCTGGGAGAGCACGCGGTCGTGTACGGGACAGCGGCGCTCGCTCTGCCGATTCCGCAGCTCACGGCCACGGCGAGCGCCGGAAGGTCGTCGCCCGCCGCCGACGCCCAGGGCGAGTTGTCCTTCACCATGACCGGCTCCGCGTCGAGGGAGGTGGTGACGCGCGTCTCCGACGGCCTGCGCCGGCTGACCGCGGCCTTCAAGGAGCGCACGGGCGTCAAGGACACCACGCACCTCGACGTGATCCTCGACGGCGCCATCCCGCCCGGCCGCGGGCTCGGCTCGAGCGCCGCGCACTCGCGGGCGATCGTCCTTGCCCTCGCCGACCTCTTCGGTCTCGAACTGGCCGAGAGCACGGCGTTCGACCTGGTGCAGGCGGCCGAGAACGAAACACACGGCCGGGCCAGCGGCGTGGACACCAAGGCCGTCTGCGCGGCGGGCCCGCTGCGGTTCCAGGCAGGCGAGGCACGGGAGTTGAGCATCGGCTGCGACGGCCTGTTCATCGTCGCCGACAGCGGCACCGCGGGCAGCACCAAGGAGGCGGTCGAGCTGCTGCGTGCGGGATTCGGGCGGGAGGCCGGGGCGCAGGACAGGTTCCTGCGCCGTGCCGCGGAGCTCGTCGCCGAGGCCGAGCAGGCGCTCGCAGAGGGCGAACAAGAAGAGTTCGGCGCGCGGCTGACGGGTTATCACGAGCTGATGCGGGCCGCCGGTCTGAGCACCGACCGGATCGACGCGATGGTCGGGGCGGCGCTCAGGGCGGGCAGTCTCGGCGCGAAGATCACCGGTGGCGGGCTGGGCGGCTGCGTCCTCGCCATGACCCAGCCGGACCAGGCCCGGGAGGTCACCCGGCAACTGCACGAGGCCGGCGCCGTACAGACGTGGGTCGTGCCGCTGAGGAGGCTGGTCGGCCGTGCGCTCTGAACAGCTTGTGCGACCGCGGGTGCCAGACGGGGCGGCGGACGCCACCGCCGTCGCGCACCCGAACATCGCGCTGATCAAGTACTGGGGCAAGAGCGACGAGCGGCTGTTCCTGCCCCGCACCGACAGCCTGTCGATGACCCTGGACATCTTCCCCACGACCACCCGTGTCCGGCTCGCCGACGAGGCGGAGCACGACACGCTCACGTTCAACGGCCGGCCCGCGACGGGCGAGGCCGCACGGCGCATCGTCGCGTTCCTGGACCTGGTGCGCGAGCGGGCCGGCCTCGGCCGGCGGGCCGTCGTCGACACCGAGAACACCGTCCCCACCGGCGCGGGTCTGGCGTCCTCCGCGAGCGGGTTCGCCGCGCTCGCCGTCGCCGCGGCCGCCGCGTACGGCCTGGACCTCGATGCCGCCGCCCTGTCACGCCTGGCCCGGCGCGGATCCGGATCGGCCTCGCGGTCGGTCTTCGGCGGCTTCGCCGTGTGGCACGCCGGCACGACCACGGGCACCGCCACGCAGGCGGACCTGAGTTCGTACGCCGAACCGGTCGAGGCCGGCGGCCTGGACCCGGCACTCGTCATCGCCGTCGTCAACGCGGGCCCCAAGGAGGTCTCCAGCCGGGAGGCCATGCGCCGCACCGTCGACACCTCCCCGCTGTACGAGCCGTGGGCGCTCTCCAGCAAGGCCGACCTGGCCGACATGCGGGCGGCGCTGAGCCGCGGCGACCTTCCCGCGGTGGGCGAGATCGCGGAGCGCAACGCGCTCGGCATGCACGCCACGATGCTGGCGGCGCGGCCCGCCGTGCGGTACATCTCGCCGGCCTCGCTGACCGTCCTGGACAGCGTGCTGCGGCTCCGGCAGGACGGCGTGCCGGCCTACGTGACGATGGACGCCGGCCCGAACGTCAAGGTGCTGTGCCGGCGCGCGGACGCGGAGCGGGTCGCCGAGACCGTGCGCGGCGCCGCTCCCGGCGGCGCGGTGCACATCGCCAAGCCGGGTCCGGGCGCCCGCCTGCTCAGCGAGGACGGATGACGACCGGCCGGCGGAGCGTGGTCCGCCGCGCCCCGGGCAAGTTGTTCGTCGCGGGCGAGTACGCGGTGGTCGAACCCGGCAACCAGGCGATCCTGGTGGCCGTCGACCGGTACCTCACCGCCACCGTGACCACCGCCGAGGAGCCCGGCACCGTCGTCATCTCCTCCGACCTCGCACCGCGCGCGCTGCACCGGCACTGGCAGGACGGCCGGCTGGCCGGAGGCGACGGGCGGACGCCCCATGTGGAGTCCGCGATCGAGACCGTGAGCGACCTGCTCACCGAACGCGGCCTGCCGGTGCCCCCGTTGGACATCTCGATCAGCAGCACCCTGCACGACGGCGGCAGGAAATACGGCCTGGGTTCCAGCGGTGCGGTGACCGTGGCGACCGTCGCGGCCGTGTCGGCGTACTGCGGTCTCAAGCTCACGCCCGACGAGCGGTTCCGCCTGGCCCTGCTCGCCGGCGCCCGCATCGACCCCAAGGGCTCCGGAGGCGACCTCGCCGCCAGCACCTGGGGCGGCTGGATCGCCTACCGGGCACCCGACCGGGACCAGGTCCTCGACCTGGCCCGCAGCCTCGGCGTCCACAAGGCACTGAGCGCCCCCTGGCCCGGTTTCTCGGTACGCCGGCTGCCGCCGCCGGCCGGACTGGCCCTCCAGGTCGGCTGGACCCGCAGCCCGGCCTCGACCACGGCTCTCGTGTCCGACCTGCACCGGCGGACCTGGCGGGGCAGCGCCTCGCACCACAGGTTCGTGGCGGCCACCGGCGACCTGGTGCGTGCCGCCGTCACCGCGCTCGAGGCCGGCGACGGTCCGGGGCTGCTCGATCAGATCCGGCGGGCCCGGCAGGAACTGGCCCGCCTGGACGACGAGGTCGGCCTCGGCATCTTCACGCCCGCGCTGAGCGCGCTGTGCGACGCGGCCGAGGGCGTCGGCGGTGCCGCCAAGCCGTCGGGCGCGGGAGGCGGCGACTGCGGCATCGCCCTGCTCGACGCCGGCGCCCCCCACGACATCTCGCACGTACGGCAACGGTGGGCCGCGGCCGGGGTGCTGCCCCTGCCCGTCCGGCCCGCCACAGAAGGGATCGAACCATGAGTAGTGCTCAGCGCAAGGACGACCACGTCCGGCTCGCCATGGAGCAGCAGCATGCGCACAGCGGACGCAACCAGTTCGACGATGTGTCGTTCGTCCACCACGCCCTGGCCGGCATCGACCGGCCGGATGTGTCCCTGGCCACGACCTTCGCCGGCGTCGCCTGGCAGGCACCGCTCTACATCAACGCGATGACCGGCGGCAGCGTCAAGACAGGGGCCATCAACTCGGACCTGGCCACCGCCGCCCGCGAGACCGGCGTGGCCATCGCGTCCGGTTCCATGCACGCCTACTTCAAGGACCCCTCCTGCGCGGACACCTTCCGGGTGCTGCGCACGCAGAACCCGGACGGGTTCGTCATCGCGAACGTCAACGCGACGGCGTCGGTCGACAACGCGCGGCGCGCCATCGACCTGATCGAGGCGAACGCCCTGCAGATCCACCTCAACACGGCGCAGGAAACCCCCATGCCGGAGGGCGACCGGTCCTTCGGGTCCTGGGCGCCGCAGATCGAGCGGATCGCGGCGGCCGTGGACGTACCCGTGATCGTCAAGGAGGTCGGCAACGGGCTGAGCCGCCAGACGCTCCTCGCGCTGCCGAACCTCGGCGTGGCCGCGGCGGACGTCAGCGGCCGCGGCGGCACGGACTTCGCCCGGATCGAGAACGGCCGGCGCGAACTCGCCGACTACGCCTTCCTGCACAACTGGGGCCAGTCCACCGTCGCCTGTCTCCTGGACGCGCAGGACGTCGGCATCCCCGTGCTGGCCTCCGGCGGGGTCCGCAACCCGCTCGACGTGGCCCGCGCCCTCGCCCTGGGCGCCCGCGCCGTCGGCTCCTCCGGCGGGTTCCTGCGCACCCTGGTCGACAGCGGCGTCCTTGCGCTCGTCACGCAGATCTCGACCTGGCTCGACCAGCTCGCCGCCCTGCAGACCATGCTCGGCGCGCGCACGCCCGCCGACCTCTCGCGCTGCGATCTGCTGATCCACGGCGAGCTGCGGAACTTCTGCCTTGACCGGGGCATCGACACCTGGCGGCTCGCCCAGCGTTCCAGCTCCATCGACGCCCTCCACGAGATGACGGGAAGCACACGATGACTGAAGCACACGCGATCGCCGGAGTCCCGATGCGGTGGGTGGGGCCCCTTCGCATCTCGGGGAACGTCGCCGACACCGAGACCCAGGTTCCGCTGGCCACCTACGAGTCGCCGCTGTGGCCGTCGGTGGGCCGGGGCGCGAAGGTGTCCCGGCTGGCCGAGAAGGGCATCGTCGCCACCCTCGTCGACGAGCGGATGACGCGTTCGGTGCTCGTCGAGGCCACCGACGCGCAGACCGCGCTCACGGCCGCACGCACCATCGAGGCCCGCATCGACGAACTGCGCGAAGTCGTGCGCGGGTGCAGCAGGTTCGCCGAGCTGATCGGCATCCGGCACGAGATCAACGCCAACCTGCTGTTCATCCGGTTCGAGTTCTCCACCGGCGACGCCTCCGGCCACAACATGGCGACCCTCGCCTCCGACGCGCTCCTGGCGCGCCTGCTGCAGACCGTCCCGGGCATCTCCTACGGGTCGATATCCGGCAACTACTGCACGGACAAGAAGGCCACCGCCATCAACGGCATCCTCGGCCGCGGCAAGAACGTGGTCACCGAGCTGCTCGTGCCGCGTGACGTGGTGGCCGACGTCCTGCACACGACGGCCGCGAAGATCGTCGAGCTGAACATCCGCAAGAACCTGCTCGGCACCCTCCTCGCCGGCGGCATCCGCTCGGCCAACGCCCACTACGCGAACATGCTGCTCGCGTTCTACCTGGCCACCGGCCAGGACGCGGCCAACATCATCGAGGGCTCCCAGGGCGTCGTCATGGCCGAGGACCGCGACGGCGACCTCTACTTCGCCTGCACCCTGCCCAACCTGATCGTCGGCACGGTCGGCAACGGCAAGGGCCTCGGCTTCGTGGAGACGAACCTGACCCGGCTCGGCTGCCGGGCCGAAGGCGCCCCGGGCGAGAACGCGCGCCGGCTCGCCGTCCTCGCGGCGGCCACCGTGCTGTGCGGTGAGCTCTCGCTGCTCGCGGCGCAGACGAACCCGGGAGAGCTCATGCGCGCACACGTCCAGCTGGAACGCGACAACAAGACCGCAAAGGTTGGTGTCTAAGGCATGTCCCTCTCCATCGGAATCCACGATCTGTCTTTTGCCACAGCGGAGTTCGTCCTGCCGCACACCGAACTCGCCGCCCACAACGGCACCGAGATCGGCAAGTACCACATCGGCATCGGCCAGGAGTCGATGAGCATCCCCGGCGCCGACGAGGACATCGTGACGATGGCCGCCGCGGCCGCCGCGCCGGTCATCGCCCGGCACGGCAGCGACCGGATACGGACGGTCGTCTTCGCCACGGAGTCCTCGATCGACCAGGCGAAGGCGGCCGGCATCTACGTCCACTCGCTGCTCGGGCTGCCGTCGGCCACCCGCATCGTCGAGCTGAAGCAGGCCTGCTACGGGGCGACGGCCGCCCTCCAGTTCGCCATCGGCCTGGTGCGGCGCGACCCCGCGCAGCAGGTCCTTGTGATCGCCAGCGATGTCTCCAAGTACGAACTGGACAGCCCCGGTGAGGCCACGCAGGGCGCGGCGGCGGTGGCCATGCTGGTCGGTGCGGACCCCGCCCTGGTACGCATCGAGGACCCGTCGGGACTGTTCACCGCCGACGTCATGGACTTCTGGCGGCCCAACTACCGCAACGAGGCCCTGGTCGACGGCCACGAGTCCATCAACGCCTATCTGCAGGCGGTGGAGGGCACCTGGAAGGACTACACCGAGCAGGGCGGCCGCACGCTGGAGGAGTTCGCCGCGTTCTGCTACCACCAGCCGTTCACGAAGATGGCCTACAAGGCCCACCGTCACCTGCTGAACTACTGCGGCCAGGACACCGACAACGACGCCGTCACCGCCGCCATCGGCCGGACCACGGCCTACAACACGGTCATCGGCAACAGCTACACCGCGTCCGTGTACCTGGCCCTGGCCGCGCTGCTCGACCAGGCCGACGACCTGACCGGCAAGGCCATCGGCTTCCTCAGTTACGGCTCCGGCAGCGTCGCCGAGTTCTTCGCCGGGACCGTCACCGCCGGCTACCGGGAGAACCTGCGCACCGACGCCAACCGTGAGGCCATCGCCCGGCGCACGCCGGTCGACCTCGCCGGCTACCGCGACCTGCACGAGCGCTCGTTCCCCACCGACGGCGGCGACCACGCCACCGAGCGGCACACCACCGGCCCGTTCCGGCTGGCCGGGATCAGCGGCCACAAGCGCCTCTACCAGGCGCGCTAGCGGCACCCTTCAGGGCCGGATCGCGCGGGCACCCTGACAGCCCGCCCGCGCGATCCGGCCCTGTCATGGCCCGGCACCTGCCGGCCGTCCGTACAGCCAGTCAAAGACCATATGAGGGGAGGGCAGCCGCATGAGTGACGTCAGGATTCTCGGTACGGGTGCCTACGTGCCGGACCGGATCGTCTCCAACGACGAGGTCGGCGCACCGGCCGGCGTCGACGACGCCTGGATCACCGCCAAAACCGCCATCCGCGAACGCCGCTGGGCCGCCACCCACCAAGCCACCTCCGACCTGGCCACCCAAGCCGCCCGAAACGCACTGGACTGCGCCGGCATCACCGCCGCCGAACTCACCGTCATCATCGTCGCCACCTCCACACCCGACCGCCCCCAACCACCCACCGCCGCCTACGTCCAGCACAACCTCGCCGCCACCCACGCAGCAGCATTCGACATCAACGCCGTCTGCTCCGGCGAAATCTTCGCCCTCAGCGCCGCCGAAGGCACCCTCGCCCGCAAAGGCGGCCACGCCCTGATCATCGGCGCCGACCTCTACTCCCGCATCCTCAACCCCACCGACCGCAAAACCACCGTCCTCTTCGGCGACGGCGCCGGCGCCATGATCCTCGGCCCCGCCACCACCGGCCCCCGCATCCGCCACCTCACCCTGCACACCTACGGCGAACACTCCGACCTCATCCAGGTCCCCGCCGGCGGCAGCCGCCTGCCCACCACCACCCAAACCCTCCAACAAGACCAGCACTACTTCACCATGGACGGACGCGGCGTCCGCCGCTTCGTCGCCGACCACCTCCCCCGACTCACCAAAGAATTCCTCCACGAAGCCGGAACCGTCCCCGACGACATCCGCCACTTCATCCCCCACCAGGCCAACGGCGTCATGCTCGACGACCTCTTCACCCAACTCGCCCTCCCCCACGCCACCATGCACCAGACCCTCACCACCTACGCCAACACCGGCGCCGCCTCCATCCCCCTCACCCTCGACACAGCCCACCGCAACAACGCCCTCCACCCCGGCGACCTCATCCTCCTCGCCGGCTTCGGCGGCGGCATGGCCGCAGGCCTCGCCCTCATCGAATGGTGACGGAGGCCTGCGAGGGCCGGCTGCCGTGGCGGACGCGCTGTCCGGCCACGGCGGCGGCGCCGGGAGCCGGTGCGGCGTGGCCGGCTCCGAAGGCCGCCACGGACCGCCAGATCCGGCGGAGGCAGTAGTTCTTCCACCGCCGGCCGCCGCGCAGCAAGCTGTTCATGTCCGCACCTGCGTGTCTGCGCTCGTCATCATCCGCAGAGATTGCCAAGGTTCACTCGTGGATCGGTGGAAGGAGCAAGGCGTCGCAGGCGTGGGCGGATCCGTCACGCTGCGGGGCGTCAGTCGATGCCGCGTACGACGTGGGGTTCCAGGGGGTCGTCCTCGTCGATGCCGGCGAGCCGCAGCGGCGGGGCGAGGGCCTGGGCGTCCTGGTACTGCCTGTTGTTCTCCTCCGGCGTGTCGTACATCTAGTCCTCCTCGGGTGGGCTCAGTAGCGGTAGTGGTCCGGCTTGTAGGGGCCCGCGGCGTCGACGCCGATGCAGGCGGCCTGCTCGGGGCGCACGGTGGTCAGCGACCTTGAAGTCCGTGACGTCAGTGCTGGGCTGCGAGGACATGCCGGGTACTCCTTGGGTTCGCTGCGTTGCGGTGGATTTCGAGCGTCGCCGTCGAGCGGTTCAGCGTGATGTAGTGCAGTCCGGGGGCGCCTTCGGCGAGGAGGCGCTGGGCCATCGCGGTGGCGTGCTCGACGCCGATGCGGTGGCCTTCGGCGGGCTCGTCGCGCACGGCGTCCAGGCGGTGGGCCAGGTCCTCGGGGAAGGCGGCGCCGCTGAGGGCGGCGAAGCGGGCGATCTGGCGTACGTCGGTGGCGGGCATGATCTCCGGGATGATCGGGGTGTCGCAGCCCGCGGCGGCCACCCGGTCGCGCAGCCGCAGATAGTCCTCGACGCGGAAGAACATCTGGGTGATGGCGTAGTCGGCGCCCGCCCTGCACTTGTCGACGAAGTGGCGGATCTCGCTGTCCCAGTCCGGCGAGCGCGGATGCCGCTCGGGGAAGGCGGCCACGCCGACGCTGAAGTCGCCCGACTCCTTGACCAGAGCGACCAGTTCATGGGCGTGGGTGAAGCCGTCGGGGTGGCGTCTCCAGGGGGCGTTGGGGTCGCCGGGCGGGTCGCCGCGCAGGGCGAGGACGTCGCGCACGCCGGCATCGGCGTACTGGCCGATGATGTGGCGCAGCTCCGCCACCGAGTGGCCGACCGCGGTGAGATGGGCGACGGGGCGCAGGGTGGTCTGGGTCGCGATCCGTTTGGTCACCTCGACGGTGCGGTCCCGGGAGGAGCCGCCGGCGCCGTAGGTGACCGAGACGAAGGCCGGCGCGAGGGGTTCGATCCGGCGGATCGCCTCCCACAGCGTCCGTTCGCCCTGGGCCGTCTTCGGCGGGAAGAACTCGAAGGAGAACGACGGGGTCCCCCGGCCGAGGGTGTCGCGCAGGGTGGTCACGGGCGGCCTCCGGCGTTGAAGTAGCTGGCCTGTGGGTGGTGCACGACGATCGCGTCCGTGGACTGTTCGGGGTGCAGCTGGAACTCCTCAGACAGGTGGACGCCGATGCGCTCCGGCCGGAGCAGGCCGGCGATCTTGGCGCGGTCCTCCAGGTCGGGACAGGCCGGGTAGCCCAGGGAGTAGCGGCAGCCCTGGTACTCGGTACGCAGCATGGCGTCCAGGGAGTCCGGGTCGGCCGAGGCGATGCCGAGTTCGCCGCGCACGCGTGCGTGCCAGTACTCGGCGAGGGCTTCGGCCAGCTGCACGGACAGGCCGTGCAGTTCGAGGTAGTCGCGGTAGGAGTTCGACTCGAACAGCCTGGCGGTCTCCTCGCCGATGCGGGAGCCGACGGTGACGACCTGGAGGCCGACGACGTCGCTCTCCCCCGATTCCTGGGGGCGGAAGAAGTCGGCCAGGCACAGGCGGCGGCCGCGGCGCTGGCGGGGGAAGGTGAAGCGGGTCAGTTCGGAGCCGTTGTCGTCCAGCAGGATCAGGTCGTCGCCCTTGGAGACGGCACGGAAGTAGCCGTGGACGACGGCCGCCTCGAGGAGGTTGTCGGTCTGGAGGCGGTCCAGCAGGCCGCGCAGCCGGGGCCTGCCCTCGGTCTCGACGAGTTCCTCGTAGCTCGGTCCGTCGCCGGCGCGGGTCTGCTTCAGGCCCCACTGGCCCTTGAACAGGGCGCTCTCGTCGAGCCAGGAGGCGTATTCCCTGAGGGGGATGCCCTTGACGACGCGGGTGCCCCAGAACGGCGGTGCGGGCACGCGGTTGTCGGTGGCGATGTCGGAGCGTCCTGCCTCTTCGGGGTGCTCCGGTGTGACGAGGGCACTCGCGGTGGTCCTGACCCGGCGCTGTTTGAGTTCGGGCAGCTTCGCGCCGGGCACGCCCCGCTTGACGCCGATGAGGGCGTCCATGAGGGAGAGGCCCTCGAAGGCGTCGCGGGCGTAGCGGACCTCGCCCTGGTAGATGTCGTGCAGGTCCTGTTCGACGTAGGCGCGGGTGAGGGCGGCGCCGCCGAGGATGACGGGGTAGTTCGCGGCCAGGCCACGGGTGTTGAGTTCCTGCAGGTTCTCCTTCATGATCACCGTGGACTTGACCAGCAGACCCGACATGCCGATGACGTCGGCCCGGTGCTCGGCGGCGGCCTCCAGGATCGCGGAGAGCGGCTGCTTGATGCCGAGGTTGACGACGTTGTAGCCGTTGTTGGACAGGATGATGTCGACGAGGTTCTTGCCGATGTCGTGGACGTCGCCGCGCACGGTGGCCAGCACGATGGTGCCCTTGCCCTCGGCGTCCGACTTCTCCATGTGCGGTTCGAGGTAGGCGACGGCGGTCTTCATGACCTCGGCGGACTGCAGCACGAACGGCAGCTGCATCTGGCCGGAACCGAACAGTTCACCGACCACCTTCATGCCGTCCAGCAGCGTCTCGTTGACGATGTCGAGGGCGGGGCGGGTCTGGAGGGCCTCGGCGAGGTCGGTGTCCAGGCCGTTCTTCTCGCCGTCGATGATCCGCCGCTTGAGACGCTCGTCCAGCGGCAGCGCGGCCAGCTCCTCGGCCTTGCCCGCCTTCAGGGACTTGGTGGTGGCGCCCTCGAACAGCGCCATCAGCTTCTGCAGCGGGTCGTAGCCCTCGGCGCGGCGGTCGTGGATCAGGTCGAGGGCGGTCTGCACCTCCTCCTCGCTGAAGCGGGCGATGGGCAGGATCTTCGACGCGTGGACGATCGCCGAGTCCAGGCCCGCCTTCACACACTCGTCGAGGAAGACCGAGTTGAGCAGGATCCGCGCGGCCGGGTTCAGGCCGAAGGAGATGTTCGACAGGCCCAGCGTGGTCTGCACGTCCGGGCGGCGGCGCTTGAGCTCGCGGATCGCCCCGATCGTCGCGATACCGTCCCCCCGGGACTCCTCCTGGCCGGTGCAGATGGTGAAGGTCAGGGTGTCGATGAGGATGTCCGGCTCCTGGATGCCCCAGTTCGTCGTCAGGTCCTCGATGAGCCGCTCGGCGATGGCGACCTTCGTCTCGACGGTCCGGGCCTGGCCCTCCTCGTCGATGGTCAGCGCGATCAGCGCGGCGCCGTGCTCCCGGGCCAGCGCGGTCACCTTGGCGAAACGGGACTCGGGACCGTCGCCGTCCTCGTAGTTCACGGAGTTGATGACCGCGCGGCCGCCGAGCCGCTCCAGGCCCGCCCGGATGACGGGGACCTCCGTGGAGTCCAGGACGATCGGCAGCGTGGAGGCGGTGGCGAAGCGGCCGGCCAGCTCGTCCATGTCGGCGACACCGTCACGGCCCACGTAGTCGACACACAGGTCCAGCATGTGCGCGCCCTCACGGATCTGGTCCCGGGCCATCTCCACACAGTCGTCCCAGCGGCCCTCCAGCATCGCCTCACGGAACTTCTTCGAACCGTTGGCGTTCGTGCGCTCACCAATCGCCATGTACGCGGTGTCCTGACGGAACGCCACGCTCTGGTAGAGCGAGGCGGCGCCGGGCTCGGGCTGCGGCTGCCGCGGTGCCGGGGCCATGCCGCGGACCCGTTCGACGACCTGGCGCAGGTGCTCGGGCGTCGTGCCGCAGCAGCCGCCAACCAGCGAGAGGCCGTACTCGCGGACGAAGTTCTCCTGGGCGTCGGCCAGTTCGGAGGCGGTCAGCGGGTAGTGGGCGCCGTTCGTGCCCAGCACGGGCAGGCCCGCGTTGGGCATGCAGGACAGCCGGATGCGGCTGTGGCGGGCCAGATAGCGCAGGTGCTCGCTCATCTCGGCGGGTCCGGTCGCGCAGTTCAGGCCGATCATGTCGATGCCGAGGGGTTCCAGCGCGGTCAGCGCGGCACCGATCTCGGAGCCGAGCAGCATCGTGCCGGTCGTCTCCACCGTCACGGACACGATGAGCGGCACGTCGAGGCCCAGCGCCTGAAGGCCGCGGCGGGCCCCGAGGACGGAGGCCTTGGTCTGCAGCAGGTCCTGGGTGGTCTCGACGAGCAGCGCGTCGGCGCCGCCCGCGACCAGGCCCTCGGCGTTTTGCTGGTAGGCGTCGCGCAGGACGGTGTAGGGGGCGTGGCCCAGGGTGGGCAGTTTGGTGCCGGGGCCGATGGAGCCCAGCACCCAGCGCGGGCGGCCGTCGCGTCCGGTGTACTCGTCGGCCGCCTCGCGGGCCACGCGGGCGCCGGCCCGGGACAGTTCGTGGACGCGTCCGGCGATGTCGTACTCGCCCAGGGCCGCGTGGTTGGCGCCGAAGGTGTTCGTCTCGACGCAGTCGACGCCCGCGTCGAAGTACGCGCGGTGCACGGAGCGGACGATGTCGGGGCGGGTGACGTTGAGGATCTCGTTGCAGCCCTCGAGCTGCTCGAAGTCCTCGAGGGTGGGCTCCTGTTCCTGGAGCATGGTGCCCATCGCGCCGTCGGCGACCACCACGCGGGTGGCGAGCGCCTCGCGGAACGCGGCGATGCGGGCCTGCTGGCCGGCGCTCATGCCTGTTCTCCGAGGACGGATGCGAGCGGGCCGCTCGCCCGGGGACCGTAGGTCCGCTCGACGACGGCGGCCAGCTGTGCCGGGTCGACCTCGTAGGACTGTGAGCCCACCGCGCCGAGGACCACGGCGGCCAGCGCGTTGCCCAGCCGGGCTGCGGCCTCCAGCGGCACCCGGTGGCTGACGGCGGCCAGGAAACCGGCGCGGAAGGCGTCGCCGACACCGGTCGGGTCGCTCGTGACGGCGTCGGGGACCGCGGGCACGACGAGCGGGCTCTGTCCGGCGCGTTCGATGCGTACGCCCTTCTCGCCCAGGGTGGTCACCCAGGTGCCGGCGGCCGCGAGGACGTCGTCATGGCTGAAGCCGGTGCGCTCCTTCAGCAGCGCGGCCTCGTACTCGTTGGTGAACAGCCAGGTGGCGCCGTCCACCAGGGCACGGACCTGGTCGCCGTCCAGGCGGGCCAGTTGCTGCGAGGGGTCGGCCGCGAAGGGGATGTCCAGGGCCCGGCACTGGGCGGTGTGCCGCAGCATCGCCGAGGGATCGTTGGGCGAGATGAGGACCAGGCCCGGCCGGTCGGGGCCGGTGAACAGGGCGCGCAGGTCGATGTCGTGTGCCTGTGTCATCGCGCCCGCGTAGAACGCGGCGATCTGGTTGGCGTCCTCGTCGGTGATGCACATGAAGCGGGCCGTCTGCCGTTCGGCGCAGACCCGCACTCCCGTGGTGTCGACGCCGTGCTCCTTCAGCCACACCTCGTACTCGGCGAAGTCCGTGCCGACCGCCCCGACCAGGAGCGGCGACAGCCCGAAGCCGCCGAGGCCGAAGGCGATGTTGGCGGCGACGCCGCCCCGGCGCACCTCCAGGCGGTCGACGAGGAAGGACAGCGAGACATGGGCGAGCTGGTCGGGCAACAGCTGGTCGGCGATCCGTCCGGGGAAAACCATCAGATGGTCGGTGGCTATGGATCCTGTCACCGCGATGCGCACAAGAACTCCTTCGCTCGCTTCGAGTCGCTGATCGCCGGTGGTGCGCAGCGTCGGCCGCGGCCGTCGGGCCCGGCCGTCCGGGTGCCGGGCTCAGATGCCCGCGGCTGCCTTGAGCTGCGGGGCGCGGTCGGTGTGTTCCCAGGTGAAGTCGGGCAGCTCGCGGCCGAAGTGGCCGTAGGCGGCGGTCTGGGCGTAGATCGGGCGCAGCAGGTCGAGGTCGCGGATGATCGCGGCCGGGCGCAGGTCGAAGACCTCCCCGATGGCCTGCTGGATCCTGTCCACCGCGACGGTGTGGGTGCCGAAGGTCTCCACGAACAGTCCCACCGGCTCGGCCTTGCCGATCGCGTACGCCACCTGCACCTCGCACCGCGAGGCCAGGCCGGCCGCGACGACGTTCTTGGCCACCCAGCGCATCGCGTACGCGGCGCTGCGGTCCACCTTGGAGGGGTCCTTGCCGGAGAAGGCGCCGCCGCCGTGGCGGGCCATTCCGCCGTACGTGTCGATGATGATCTTGCGTCCGGTCAGGCCCGCGTCGCCCATCGGGCCGCCGATCTCGAAGCGTCCCGTCGGGTTGACCAGCAGGCGGTAGCCCTCCGTCTCCAGCTTGATCCCCTCGTCGGCGAGCTGTCCCAGCACATGCTCGACGACCTCCTTGCGGATGTCGGGCGTGAGCAGGGACTCCAGGTCGATGTCGGAGGCATGCTGCGAGGAGACCACCACGGTGTCCACGCGGACCGCCTCGTCACCGTCGTACTCGATGGTGACCTGCGTCTTGCCGTCGGGCCGCAGGTACGGGACGGTGCCGTCCTTGCGGACCTGCGTCAGACGGCGCGCGAGCCGGTGCGCCAGCTCGATGGGCAGCGGCATCAGGTTCGGCGTCTCGTCCGTCGCGTAGCCGAACATCAGGCCCTGGTCACCGGCGCCCTGCCGGTCCAGCTCGTCCTCGTCGCCCTCGACCCGCGACTCGTACGCCGTGTCCACGCCCTGGGCGATGTCCGCCGACTGCGCGCCGATGGACAGCGACACCCCGCACGAGGCCCCGTCGAAGCCCTTGGCCGACGAGTCGTAGCCGATGTCGAGGATGGCGTCGCGCACCAGCTGGGCGATCGGAGCGTAGGCCGAGGTGGTGACCTCGCCGGCGATGTGCACCTGGCCGGTGGTGATCAGCGTCTCCACCGCGACCCGCGAGGCGGGGTCCTGACGCAGCAGCGCGTCCAGGATCGTGTCGCTGATCCGGTCCGCGATCTTGTCGGGATGTCCTTCGGTCACGGACTCCGAGGTGAAAAGACGTCGGGACATGACTCTCCAGATGGTTGATGGCCCAGGCGAAGGGCGTCCGAGGCGGGCGGGGGCCGCCCGTGTCACAGCCACGATGTGCGACCTCGAACGAGGAGCACTTGAAGAGCGGCGGAACAGCAGCGGAGCGGATCGCCCATGCGGCTGTGCTCCGCCGCGGCGGGGCCGGCGCGCGCGGACCTGCCGGTGCCGTGGCGCACCGGATCCGTACCGCAACGGATCCGTCCCGCACCGGATCCCGTCCTGCGATCCGTCCTGCACCGGATCCCGTCCCGCGGTCCGTCCTGCACCGGATCCCGTCCCGCGCCGGATCCCGTCCCGCGCCGGATCCCGTCCCGCGGTCCGTCCTGCACCGGATCCCGTCCCGCCGGGGATCCGTTCTGCACCGGATCACCTCCCGCCGGGGATCCGTTCTGCACCGGATCCCGTCCCGCCGGGGAGCCGTTCTGTTCCGGAGCCGTCCGGTGGGGCGTTCGTCCCGCCTCAGCCGTCCGGTGCGGCGTCCCGGAGGGCACGGGCGAGTGCGAGGGCCCGCGCCCGCTCGTCCTCGAACGCGCCGGCGAGCACCACTCGGGGCGGGCGGCCGCCGTCGGCCCCGATCCGCCGGGCGATGTCGCAGGCGAGGGCACCCGCGCCGGAGAACCCTGCGAGCAGCAGGGGCAGGCCGGCCGCGCGGGCGGCCAGGGCGGGCCCGGCGTCCTCGGCGCCGGCGCCGGCGGTGAGGACCAGCAGTTCCTGCGGGCCCGCGTAGGTGTGGGGCAGCAGGTCGTAGCAGGTCGTGGCCGCGCCCGGCGGCGGGACCAGGCAGATCGTGCCCGCCTGTTCCTGCCCCGCGGCGCGCAGGGTGACCAGCACGGTGTCGCGGCCGGCTGCGACAGCGTCGGCCATGCGGGGTACGGCCCTGCCCTGCAAAAGCTTCAGCACCTGCGCGACGGTGGTGGACTCAGCGGCCCACAAGGGGAGTTCACGCAGCAGCAGGGCACTTTGCACCAGCAGTTCGGCAGCGGCCTCCTCGTCGAGCACGTCACGGTCGTGCACCCCGGTGAGGACCAGGCCGCCGGCGTTGTCGTGGTGGGCGAGCAGTCCGATGGGCAGCACCGAGCGGGCGGGGACGGTGCCCGAGAACTCGGCCCGTATCCCCTGTGCGGCGAGTTCGTCCTCCAGGCCTTCCACCGGATGCGGCGGGTCCTCGAAGACGAGGACGGTGCCGGCGGGGTCGGTGCCCGGACCGTGCCGGTCCCGGGAACGGATCCGGTCGGCGGGGACCCATTCGTAGGCGGCCATGTCCAGGGCGTGGTCGCGCAGGCGCCGCATCAGGTCCGTCAGCGTGCCCGCCGGGTCCACCTCGACGGTTACGGGCAGCGCGTTGCGCAGCGGTCCCGGCATCCGGGCCACGCCGTCGAGCGGTATCGCGCGTCCGGCAACGCTCACCGCGAAGCAGACCGGGGCCGGGCCGGCGGCGTCGGAGGCGCGGTGGATGAGTATCGCCCAGACGGCCTGCAGTGCGCTGCTCTCCGCGATGCCCCACAGGCCGGCCCAGCGCGCGAGGCGGATGGTTTCTGCAGGGTCCAGGCGCAGCCGGGCGCGGCCGACCCCGGTCAGCCGCGTGGCTCCCCCGGCGGGGCGGCCCGGTCGCGACGCCGCGGTGTCGGGCGGGGCGGAGCGCGCCCAGAACACCCGTACGGGCTCGAGGTCCTGGGCCGCGATCCAGGCGGTGTAGTCGCGCAGGTCGGGGCGGCGCTCGCCACCGGGCAGGGTGCCGCCGGCGAGGTAGGCCCGGTAGAACTCGCGCAGCAGGATGTGCGCGCTCCAGGTGTCGAGGAGCGCCCGGTGGTAGGTGAGGACGATCCGGGTGGGCGGGGCGGTGTCGTCGGGTGCGGTGTGCTCCGTCTCCAGCAGGGTCAGGCGCAGTGCTCCGGGGCAGCGCAGGTCGAAGCCGCGCAGCCGGTCGCGCTCCAGGAGCGGCTGCCAGTCGTCGCCGCGATGGATGCGGCGGGTGATGTCGGCAGTGACCCGGCTGTGCACCATGAGCTGCGGTTCGGGGCCGCCGGTGAACGCGGTGCGCAGCACCGCTTCGCAGTCGAAGACGGACTGCCAGGCCGCGGTGAAGCGTTCCGGGTCGAGCGGGCCGTGCCAGACCCAGACGAGCTGCTCGACATGGCGGCCGGTGCCGGGCCGTGCGTCGCCGCCGGTGAACAGCGCCGCCTGCTGGGGGGTGGCCTTGAAGAGGGACGGGATGGGGGCGGTGGAGGCGTCGGCCAGCTGTGTCAGCAGGTCCCGCAGCAGGTCCGCGAGGGCGGCCACGGAGGTGTCGGTGATGCCTTCGGTGAGGTCGTGGGTCCGCTCGAGGCCGATGTGCAGCCTGCCGCCGGCGATCTGGGCGTGCGCCTCGAGGGGGTGTGCGGGCCGGCCCGGCCGGTGCGGTGCGCTGCCGCGCACGGGGTGCACGGAGGCGGGCAGCAGCTCGCCCGGAGCGTGCAGGTGCAGACAGACCTGGGCGGGTGCCAGTTCGCGCAGGGCATCGCGCAGCAGCGGGTCGGGGCTCCACTCCCGGCAGGCCCCGAAACCCGCGCCGCCCGTGGCGTGGCCTGCGGCGGCGGCCAGGGGGCCGGCCAGCGCGGCCAGTTGGCCGAGGGGGTCGAGGCCGGGTTCCAGGGTGAGGTGGACCGGGTGCAGGTCGGTGAGCCGGCCCACGTGACGCCGTAGGCCCTGGTGGCCGGGCCTGGGGTCGCTGCGGACGTCGAGGCTGATGTCGTCGACGCCCTGCCAGCGGGCGAGGGCCAGGGCGAACACGCCGGTCAGGAGCTGCCCGGCGGTCAGCGCGAGCCGCTGGGCCAGGCCCTGGGTGATCCGCTCGGTGACGTCCTCGTCCAGGGGGAAGCTCAGAGCACAGCCCTGGGCGGGGCCCTGGGCGAAGTCCTGGGCGACGCCTTGGCCGGGGTCCTGGGCGGGGCCGGTGTGCAGGGTCTTGCCGGGTGCGGTGTCTTGCGTGTCGGCGGAGACGATGCCGGCGCTGCCGCCGGGCCGGGTCACCCGTGCGGACCGGCGGGAGCTGAGCGCCCGGGACCTGCGCCCTGCGACGGAGGTCCAGTGGCGGACCTCGGCGGGGTCGCGGGCCAGCTCCCGCAGTCCGGTGACCCAGTCGGCCAGGCCGTCCGGGGCATACGGCGCTCGCGCCGGAACTGCGGGCGCGGCCGCGCCGAGGGCGGCCGTCAGGTCGTCGAGCAGGATCTTCCAGGACGCGGCGTCCACGGCGAGTTCATGGACGACCACGGCGAGCCGGTCGGCGCGCGGTCCTGCCGGACGGCGGTCTCGGGCGAGCAGGGCCCGCAACTGGACGCCCAGGTACGCGTCGAGAGTGCGGCCGACCGAGGCAACCGCTGCGGCGAAGCCGGCCTCGTCACTGAACTCCCCCTCCACCAGCAGCTCCTGGCCGCCTCCCGCCGCGGCCCCAGCCGCAGTCCCGGCCCCGGCCTCGGCGCCGGCCCCGGCCGCAGTCCCGGCCCCGACCTCGGCGCCGGCCCCGGCCGCAGTCCCGGCCCCGAGCTCGGCTCCGGTCCTGTCCGCAGTCCCGGCCCCGGGGCCGTATCCGTCCGCGGCTTCGGACCGGGGCACGGCGCCGGCCCCGGTCTTGCCGGCAGCCCCGCCGGCGGTCATGGCCTGCCCGGCCGGCCGGCCGGCCGCAGGGTCGAGGCGGGAGCGCAGCTGGGGGTGGGCGGTCAGGACCGCGTGCAGCGCCTCGCGCACCGCGGCCGCGTCCAGCGGAGCGGCCGCTTCGATGAACACCGCCTCGTAGCCGTGTCCGGCGGCGGGTGTGAGGAGCGCGTACTGGGCGGGGGCGAGCGGGCGGTCGGCCGGGCGCGGCTCGGTGAGCAGGTCGGCGATGCGGCCCACCGCGGTCGCGGCGGCCGCCCCTCGCGGCGCTGTGAACCGGAGCGTGTGATGGTCGGGGCCGTGCCGCAGCAGCCGGTGGCGGGGCACGGTCCCGGCCGGCTCACCGGCGGTGAGTTCGCCCAGGACGTGTTCGAGGGCGGCGGGGTCGAGGGGCCCGCGCAGCTGGAGGTCCCAGGGGGCCGTGGACGGGGCGGGCCCGGGGGCGACGACCACGAAGATCGCCTCGCGCGAGGAGCGGGAAACAGTCATGCGTGTCCGGGGGGTGCGGTCCGCTGGGGCCGGCGCGTTCCCCTCTCTCCTTTCTGTGGGCGCTGCACGGGCTGCGAGGTGGCGCTCGCCCGGCCCCCGGGTGAGGGCCGGATGCCGTGCCTGTGGTGCGGCTTGCCGGATGCCGGCCCTAGAGCGTGGCGGACGGTGCGTGCCCGGCGGGATGCGGGCAGCGGGCGGGGACGCGCAGCGGGCGCGGTGCGGGGTGTGCCGGGGCTGTGGCGTACGGGTGTGCCGGGGCTGTGGCGTACGGGCTGTGCTGCATGGCGCCTCCTGGTCCGCGACAATCCACAACGGGCGGGTTGGCCACGCTAGTTGCGGTTGGCACCCGAAGTCCGTTTTCCCGAGCGGGTGTACAGCGGTGTCCGAGCGGCGCCCGAGCCCGCCCGGGTGTCCGAGCCCGCCCGGGTGTGCGAGGGGTGCCCGGGTGTGCGAGGGGTGCCCGAGCCCGCCCCGGGTGTCCGCGTGGGCGCGAGGGGGCGGCAGCCGCTGTCCGGCGCGCGACGGCCCGGCGGGCGGGGGCGGTGCCGTGTCCGTGGATGCGGTGCCGGTGTCACAGCATGCGCACGGCGCTTTCCGCGTGCCGCTTGGCATGGGCGAGCAGGGCCCGGCTGTCCCGGCCGAGTTCCTCGCGCACATGCCGGCGCGCCTGTCCCAGGCCCGCGTGCTCGCCGAGCACGGCGGTGATGTTCTCCTCGCGCAGCACGACGCTGTGCTGGGCGATGACGCTGACCCCGGACTCGTCCGGGACGACGGACCATTCGCCGGTGTGCGCCTCCAGCAGCGGGTGGGGGGTGGTCTGCTTGTGGACGATGCGGCCCGCGTGCGGGAAGCAGATCCGCACCGAGTCCGTGGTGTACGAGCCGTACTCGGTCAGCGTCTGCGTGGTCAGGCGCTGCACTCCCGGCGCGTCCTCGGTGAGGTCGGCCCGGGCGACGTGCGGCACCGGGCCGGGCCAGTCCCCGGCCCGGTACAGGAAGTCGTAGACCAGTTCGGCCGGGCCGTTGACGCGCACCGCGTCCTCGAAGGACAGGACCAGGTCGTCCAGGCGCGTCCACCGCTCGGCGACGCTCTTGAGCTCGGCGAGCTGAGTACGGCTGCTCCCGTCGGCGGCCCGTCCCGTCCACGCCCCGACCTCGGGCAGGTCGCCGGTGACGCTGACGTCGTACTGCAGCTCGAGCTCGGTGCGGTGCGGGCCTCGGGAACGGGCGTGCAGGATGCCGCTCATCGGGCTGTCCGCTGCCGCGGACAGCTCCTGCCGGAACTCGATGCGGCGCTCCACCGGGTCCAGGTGCCGCCACGAGGTCCACGACTTCAGCTGCCCGTCCAGGAGGGACCACATCCGCAGCCGCTCCCGCTCGCCGTCGCTCTCCAGGCGCTCCACATGGATGCTCGGGGAGAAATAGAGCGGCAGCTTGGCCGCATCGGCCAGCACGGCGTAGACCACACCGGCGGGCGCGGCCACGTGCACCGTGTGCGTCGCCCTGTCGACACGCTCACCAGACATCCGAACACCTCTCCTCACATTGCGCCGACGGGGACGGGACGGAACACGTACAGATTTCAGAGAACCGGACGAGGACCACTGGATCATGAGCGGACCGCGGGCCGGACGAAACGCCGCCGCCGTCGCGGCCGGCCGGCGTGCGGCACGCCGGGGGCTGCGGCGGTGTGCGGCACGCCGGGGGCTGCGGCGGCGTGCGGGCACCGCGTCCCGCACCGGGCGGGCTGGCGGGCGGGTGACGCGGATCAGCCGACGGGCGCGGGCTGCTGGGCCAGGCGGCGGGTGACCCGGCAGGCGCGGCCCAGGAGCCGGGGCAGTTCGCGGCTGCCGCGTGCGAAGAAGTGGCGGCCGGGGACGATGCGGGTCCGGGCGGGCCCCACGGTCCACCGGCGCCAGCTGTCGGCGACCGTGGGCGGCGCCAGCGGGTTGTCCTGTGAGGCGACGACGAGGAGCGCGGTGGTCAGCGGGCCGGCGCAGGAGGGCCTGCGGGCCGCCTCGTCCAGGGCCCGGGCGAGCTCGAGTTCGGCGCGCAGCACCGGCAGCATGGCGCGCAGGAGGATTCCTTCGTCGCTGCTGGGCGGCACGGCGCCCTCGCCGCCGAGCACATGCAGCAGTTCGGCGTCCGTGGCCCCGCGCACGTCGGGCAGCCCGGCGTACACCGGCGGCGGCGAGTGGGCGCCGACGGCGAGGAGCGCGGGGCCGGGCAGGCCTGCCTCGTGCAGGGCGCGTGTGACGCTCAGGGCGACCATCGCGCCCAGGCCGTGCCCGTACAGGACGTACGGGCCGGGGTGCGGGTCGGTGAACCGGGGCAGCACATCGGCGAGCAGCGCCTCATGGGTGTTCACCCGGGGTTCGGACCGCCGCCTGCTGCCGCCCGGCAGGGAGACCGGGACCACCTCCACGCCGGGTCCGGCGCTCGCCGGCCAGTGCTCGAAGAGCGACTCGCCCCCGAGGGAATGCGCGAAACAGTGGAGCCGCACTGGCTGTTCGTCCGACATGGCACCCTCCTGTACCTGCACCCCTGGTCGCACGGGGTGGGATCCAAGAGTGGCGGCACCGCCTCAAGTGCCGCTCGAGAGCGGGCTGAGACCGACCGGAGGCGAGCGGGTGGCAGCAGGCGGGTGCGCCGCCTCTTTGCCTCGGGGCGCCTTGAGGACCGGTCGATTCCGGCTGGAGCGGCCGTGGGCCGCGGGACGGGCCGGCCGCCGCGCACGGCAACTGCGCCTGGCGTGCCAGGTGTTCGGGCGTGCGGTGGTGGCGGTGCCGGGCGGTGTGGCCGCGGCGGCCGCGGCGACGCAGGTCACCGTGGTCCCGGCTTCATGGGCGGGCCCGGAGTGGGTAGTCTCAGACCCGGACACATAAGTTACCGCTTAGTAGATTCGCTCTCGCAGGTTCGAGGAGCCCGCCATGCAACTCGCCGCGATCATCGTTTCGCTGGCATTCGTCACCGTCGGCACCGCGCTGTTCGTCCGTGCCGTCGGCGAGTTATTCCGGTACGTCAGGCTGGGCCAGCCGGTGCCCGCCGGCAGCCGGACCGCCAACCCCTACCGGCGCAGCGTGACGGTGGTGAAGGAGTTCCTGGGCCACACGCGGATGAACCGGTGGGGCGTCATCGGTGTGGCGCACTGGTGCGTGGCCATGGGCTTCTACACCTTGCTCCTGACGCTGGCCAACGCCGCCGGCCAGCTGTTCCGGGCCCACTGGGTGCTTCCCGTCCTCGGACACTGGCTGCCCTACGAGCTGTTCGTCGAGGTGATCGGCACACTGACGGCGGCCGGCATCGCCGTGCTCATCGTGATCCGGCAGCTGAACCTGCCCTCCCGCGCGGGGCGCAAGTCCCGCTTCGCCGGCTCCAAGTCCGGCCAGGCCTACTTCGTCGAGTCCGTCATCCTCACCATCGGCCTCGCGATCATGACGCTGCGCGGTCTGGAGGGCGCCCTCGCGGGCGTCGAGCACTGGGAACCTGCGTACCTGGTCTCCTATGCGCTGGTCGCCGCCTTCAGGGGGCTGGACGCCGCCACGCTGGAGAACCTGGTCCACCTGGTCGCGATGATCAAGATCAGTGTCTCGTTCCTCTGGATGATCGTGGTCTCGCTGAACACCAACATGGGTGTGGCCTGGCACCGTTTCCTGGCGTTCCCGAACATCTGGTTCAAGCGCAACGCCGACGGCGCCACCGCGCTGGGCGGCCTGCTGCCGATGACGTCGGGCGGCAAGCCGATCGACTTCGCCGACCCCGGCGACGACGACGTCTTCGGCGTCTCCCAGGTCGAGCAGTTCTCCTGGAAGGGCCTGCTCGACTTCTCCACCTGCACCGAGTGCGGCCGCTGCCAGTCCCAGTGCCCCGCCTGGAACACCGGCAAGCCGCTCTCCCCCAAACTCCTGATCATGTCGCTGCGCGACCACGCGCACGCCAAGGCCCCCTACCTCCTGGCCGGCGGCGGCAAGACCACGGAAGGCGAGGAGAAGGCCTCCGCCGAGCAGCTGGCCGGGGTGCCGGCCGCCGCGCTCGCCGAGGCCGAACGCCCGCTGATCGGCACCGCCGAAGAAGGCGGTGTCATCGACCCGGACGTGCTGTGGTCGTGCACCACCTGCGGCGCCTGCGTCGAGCAGTGCCCCGTCGACATCGAGCACGTCGACCACATCGTCGACATGCGCCGCTACCAGGTGATGATCGAGTCCGCGTTCCCGTCCGAGGCGGGCACCATGCTCAAGAACCTGGAGAAGAAGGGCAACCCCTGGGGCCTGGCGAAGAAGCAGCGCCTGGAATGGCTCAAGGAAGTCGACTTCGAGATCCCCGTCGTCGGCCGCGACATCGAGGACCTCACCGAGGTCGAGTACCTGTACTGGGTCGGCTGCGCCGGCGCCCTGGAGGACCGCGCGAAGAAGACCACCAAGGCCTTCGCCGAACTCCTGCACATCGCGGGCGTCAAGTTCGCGATCATGGGCGGCGACGAGAAGTGCACCGGCGACTCCGCCCGCCGCCTCGGCAACGAACCCCTCTTCCAGGAACTCGGCATGGAGAACGTCATGTCCCTCAACGCCGCGTTCGGCGAGGAGACGGACGACGACGGCAACGTCACCGAGGAGTCGAAGAAGCCGAAGTCGGCGAAGAAGATCGTCGCGACCTGCCCGCACTGCCTCAACACCCTCGGCAACGAATACCCGCAGCTCGGCGGCGACTACGAAGTCATCCACCACACCCAGCTGCTCCAGCACCTCATCGACGACGGCAAACTCATCCCCGTCACCCCGGTCGAGGGCCTCATCACCTACCACGACCCCTGCTACCTGGGCCGGCACAACAAGATCTACACGCCCCCGCGCGAGATCATCGCCAGCGTCCCCGGCCTGCGCAACGAGGAAATGCACCGCCACAAGGAACGCGGCTTCTGCTGCGGCGCCGGCGGCGCACGGATGTGGATGGAAGAGCGGATCGGCAAGCGCATCAACAACGAGCGCGTCGACGAAGCCCTCTCCCTCAACCCCGACATCGTCTCCACCGCCTGCCCCTTCTGCCTCGTCATGCTCACCGACTCCGTCAACGGCAAGAAGAACGAAGGCAAGGCCAAGGAGACCATCCAGGTCGTCGACGTCTCCCAACTCCTCCTGGAATCCGTCAAGACCCCGGCGGATCCGGCGGGTCCGCCCGAGAGCCAGGACGCGGCGCAACCCGAGCGCGTCAACTAGTACGCCCCGATCAGCGAGCTGTCCGGCACGGCGATCGCGGGGCAGGCCGTCACCGGACGCTGCGGCCAGGCAGCGGCAGCGGCAGCGGCAGCGGCAGCGGCAGCGGCAGCGGCAGCGGCAGCGGCTGAACGTCTCACGGGCGCGTCCGCGGCCAACTCCTGGCTGACGCGGGACGGGGCGGCCGGCCCGTCCCGCGTCAGCCAGGAGTGCCGGGCAATCTCAGCGGGCCGGCGCGCAGGGCCGGGATGCGGGGCCGGCGCGCAGGGCCGGGATGCGGGGCCGGGGTGCGGGGCCGCTCTGCACGGGAGGGCGCACCACGGGCCCGTGCGGAGCGAGCCGGCAGGGGCCGCATCTCCCCCTGTCCACGACGCCCGGCATCTCGTCCTGTTCGTCGACGGCCCGGCCCTCTGCCTCGTGGCTCCTCCCCGCCCTGGCAGGAAGTGCCGGCACCCCGCGGACCGGCTGACGAAGTCCGCGCCGGGCCCGTTCTTCTTCCCGGGGCCGCCGCCGCTCCTGCGCGACGGCACCCGGTTCGCATGCGGGGCCAGATCAGCGCCTCGGGTCCGGCCGGGCTTCGCCTCCGGGCCGGCCGGGCTCCCTTCGGGGCAGGCAGAGCCGGGGACGGGTGATTTCCCCGTACGCCACCGGGGGAATCACTCGCTGCCGGGCAGGAGAACACGGCGGCCGCCGGGCGGGAAACCCGCGGTGTCCGCACGGTGAACCCGCCGCCTTCCTGACCATCATGACGAACCGCCAGGAAGCCTGAAGAGACCGAAGAGACCGGACGTTTTGCGAGGTCTTCCCCGGTGCCGGTTCCGCCGTATCCGCGAGTCGCGTGAAGATTCATTTCCGTTCCCGCAGAGCGTGTTTGCAGAAAAGAATGCGGTATCGGCGGGAGGTGTCATCGCCCGCCCTGTCCGGAGAGACATCCGCCGAGATCTTCAGGGTTTTCTGCCGATTTCCGGCTCCTGCTCCACGAATACCGTTATTCAAAGGAGCGGCGGTGACGGGCACGTCGTCCGGCGGGCCGGGAGTTGATCCGGCGGGCGGGAATAGGCGGTGGGCCGCGAGACGGCGCGCGCCGCACCGGTGCGCGGCGAAGGACGGCGCCGGGCCGGTGGCCGGGCACGGCCGGCAGCGGCGGCGCGTCCCCGCGAGCCGGCCTCCGCGGCGCCGGCTCGGGGCCGGCCGCCTCGCGGCCAGAGGCGGCGCCAGGCGCCTTCGCCCTGGACGGCGCGGGCACCCGGCGGCGCGGCCGGCGGGCCGGAGCCGGCCGGAGGCAGCGCCTCGGGCCGGAGCCCGGCCGGAGGCAGCGCCGTCCCGGCGGCCGTGGCCGCCGCCGTACCGATGGCGCGCAGGCCGGCGGCGGTGGTCTTCCTCGCCTGCCGTTGCCCTTGTCCGCCCGCGCCGCGGGCCGGTGCTTGCCGTGTGCTGCCGGGCCGCCCGCGGGTGCGCGGGGCGGCCCGGCCGCGTGCGCACACGGGCGGCGCACTGCCCGGCTCACCGGCCGGCATGCTCAGTCACAGCACCGAGACGCCTTCGGGAACAGAGGTTCCGCACAGCTTCTGAGTACGACTCGAGCCCCCGCTCCGGCCGGTCTCAGGCGGCATAGAGATCGAAGGTCGAGGTGCGCCGCAGCCCGGAGGCGACATCCAGCTGCGGGTCGACGGCCAGCATGGCCTGGTGCAGCCGCTGCACCTGCGGCGAGGGCTCGACGCCCAGCTCCTCGATCAGACGGATGCGCAGCTTGCGGAAGACGGACAGGGCCGACGCCTGCCGCCCCGACCGGTACAGCGCCACCATGGCCTGCGAGTGCAGCCCTTCGTGCTGCGGGTAGCGTGCCGTCAGCTCGGCCAGCTCGGCGATGAGTTCGGAGTGCCGGCCGAGCCGCAGATCGGCGTCGATGCGCCGCTCGACGGTGCCGAGCCGGCTCTCCTCCAGGCGCATGACCTCGATCCCGAGGATCGGCCCGACCCGTACGTCGACCAGCGCGGGGCCGCGCCACAGGTCCAGGGCCCGGCGGAAACGGTCGGCCGATCTCTCGTCGTCGCCGGCCTCGAAAGCCGCCCGTCCTTCCGTGACCATGCTTTCGTACTCGTGCACGTCGACACTCTCGGGCGGTATCTGCAGCAGATAGCCGCCGTGCCGGGTGGCGAGCACTTCCTTGGCAGCGCCGGGGGCGTCGGGCCCCATCGCGGTGCCCAGGCGCCGGCGCAGCTGGAGGATGTAGGTCTGCAAAGTGGTGAGTGCGCTCTGCGGCGGCTCCGTTCCCCAGATTTCCTCCATGAGCATGGGGACCGGCATCACCCGTCCGGGATAGAGGGCGAGCAGAGAAAGAATCTGCCGCGGCTTACCGGCCGTCGGGACAATCGACCCCCCGTTGACCTCGGCACTCAACGGACCCAGAACCTGAATCTTCACTGCGTTCCTCCGTACCTCGTCGAATTCCTCTCATGGCTGAATTACATCGCCGTAAGCACACTAGCGGGAATCACGCCACGCCCGGCTTTCCTCGACCGGAGTTTGAGGGTGTTTCAACTGGATACCCCGGCCCGCAAATCGATCCGCCCCGGGAAGGGGGGAACGGCTGCCGAAGCGGCTCAAGAAGGGATGAACCACGGCTGGAGCGAAGCACGTCCGGCGTATCACAGAGGGCTCTTTCCGGTCACCGTTCAAGCGAATTCCGTTTGTGGAGAAACCCCGGAATGCGCGGTACCGTCCGGCGGGCGGGCCGCGTCCGTCCGGGCGGCGCTCTTCGCCGCGGCGGATCCGCGCACCGCGTGCGGCGTCCGGCGGGCGGCGGGCGGCGGGCGGCCCGCAGGACGGCGCACGCGGTGGGTGCGGCGGGCACGGCGGCCGTGCTGCGCACACCGTGCGCGGGGACCGGGTCCTGCGCGGCCGGGTGCGGGGAGGGGGCCGTTACGGGCGGGTGGGCGGGCGGGCTGCGGGAGACCGCGAAGCCACTGCCGCGCCGCCGGGGTGCGGCGCCGGGGTGCGGCGCGCAGGGCGGCGGAAGCCGCCGGCCGCCGGGTCACCGCACCGGGCACGCCCCCCGGGGTGTTCCGCCGTGCCGGCGCCGGCACGGCGGAACAGGACCTGCGGACCGCGCCGGCGCGCGCAGGCGGCCGGGACGGCCGCACGGCCGAAGGGGGAAGCGGACCGGGGTGCGCATCGCCCGTCCGGAGCGCGCATCACCTGTGAGGGCGTCGCACCGGGTCAGCGGTCAGGGCCAGGGCGCCGCTGCCGGGTCGTCGGGCGGACGGCGCTCCTCCTGGCCCGGGGCTGCCGGCCTCCGGGTCCTGGCCACGAACACTGTCCCCCGCGGCCGCCCGGCTCCCGGACCTGCCGCCGCCCGCCGCCGCTGCGAGCGGTTCGCCCGGCTCGGCGCGCGGGACAACGCCGGGGGCGGCGTGGGCAGTTCCCCGGCTGCCGCCCGGCTCCCGGACCTGCCGCCGCCCGCCGCTGCTGCCGCTGCTGCTGCGAGCGGTTCGCCCGGCTCGGCGTGCGGGACAACGCCGGGGGCGGCGTGGGCAGTTCCCCGGGGTCTTTTCAAGCCGGCGCCTGCCGCTTCCCGGGGCGCCGGCGGGCCGGGCGTCACCCGGCCGCGCGGGAGTCCCGGGAAGCGGTGCGGTGGCTCAGCTGGTGGGGACCAGGCGCTCCTTGGCGGTGCCGGATGCCGCCGGCGCGGGCTCGGGGCTGGCCGTGAGGATGGAGCGCTGCATGCGCTGCAGCCCCGCGGACGGCTCCAGGCCGAGGTCGCGGACGAGCGTGGCGCGCAGCCGCTGGTAGACCTCCAGGGCCTCGCCGCGCCGTCCCGAGCGGTACAGGGCGAGCATGAACTGGCCGTGCAGGCTCTCGTGTGTGCGGTAGCGGTTGACCAGGACGGTGAGCTCGGCCAGCAGTTCGCGGTGGCGTCCCAGCCGCAGGTCGGCCTCGATGCGCTGGTCGAGCGCGCACAGCCGGTTCTCCTCCAGGCGCTTGATCTCCATGTCCAGCTGCTCGCCGGTCTGCACGTCCGCGAAGGCGGTGCCGGTCCACAGGGCGAGTGCCTCGCGCAGCTGCCGTGCGGCGCCGGGGAAGTCGCCGGCGTCCATGGCCCGGTACCCCATGCCCGAGAGGCGTTCGAAGGTGCGGACGTCGCTCGCGCCGCCGCCGCTCGCCAGCAGGTAGCCGCTGGGCATGGTGACCAGTACTTCCTTGGCGGTGCGCCGCGCGCCCGTGCCGCCGGTGCCCTGCGGCTCGCCGTGCCCGTCCCCGTCCAGGGCCAGGGAGATGAGTTCGCGCAGCTGCAGGACGTAGGTCTGCAGGGTGGTGCGGGCGCTGCGCGGCGGGGTGGTGCCCCAGAGCTCCTCGATCAGGTCGGAGACGGACACCACCCGGTCGGCGTGCAGCGCCAGCAGGGCCAGGACCTGGCGGGGCTTGGGGGCCGTCGGCGTGATGGAGACCCCGTTCTCCTGTACGGCCAATGCGCCGAGTATCTCGATGTCCACTCGATCTCCCCTGTTGTGTGCCCGAGTGCTCCGGTCATTGGGTGGCCGTCAACAGATGCCTGTGTGGCCGTCGACAGATGCCGGTCCGGCGCCCCGCCCAGGCTAAGAACAGCACGCGCGGTCTGTCAATATCAAACCGCGCACCCTGTATTTTCTCTCCCCGATCGCGGGCGTATACCGCACAGGATCGGGCGAAATCTCTCACCTGGGGCGGAATTCACGGGTCCGGGGCGCCTGTTCCGGGCCGCACCGGCGCCCCCCAGGGGGAGGAAAAGGGGGTCCGTGTTCCCACGCCGGGCCATTTGACAGACCGTACGGTCTGTTATCGGTCGGGGCTGACCTGCGCGGACCGCTCCCGCGGGGGCGGCTCGCGCGGGGGCGGCTCGCGCGGGGGGACGGCGCCCGGCCGCTGCGAGCCGGCGCACACCAGGGCGTCCAGGTCCCGGCAGTCGGCGAGCCGGGGCAGCAGCACCTCCCAGAAGCCGGTGATGGTCTGCCGCGACAGCCAGGAGGGGTCCTGGCCGCCGAGGACCTCGAAGCCCGCGGTGGCGGCGACGATGACGTGGGCGCCGTCCGCCCCGGAGACCCCTTGCGCCAGGGCGCCGCTGTGCTCGGCCCGGCGCAGTGTGTCCTCCACCCAGTGCTGCCACCGGGTGCGCGGGGAGGCCTGCGCGCGGGGTGTGAGGGCGCCGGCGAGTTCGAAGCCGCCGCGCACCACGCTGTCGTGGGCGAGGCTGCCCATCAGCTCGTGGGTGGCGTCCACCACCGACTGCAGGCAGGAGCCGCCCTGGCGGGCCTGGGCGGCCTCGGTGATGCGGCGGACGGCCTCGGCGGCCTCGGCCTCGACGGCTTCGGCGAGCAGGTGCTTGTTGGCGAAGTGGAAGTGCAGCGCGCCGTTGCTGACCCCGGCGCGCCGGCTGATGGTGCTCAGTGACGCGGTGACGAATCCCTCCTCGGCGAACACCGTGGCGGCGGCCCGGATCAGCGCATGCCGGGTGCGGGCCGCTCGCTCCTGTTTGACCATGTGCGCTCTCCTGGGGGACGGGAGGGCCGGCACCGCACCGGCACCGGCGGCTCCCGCGAACGTCGTGCTATTGCGGGGGGTTGCCGTGCTTGCGGGAGGGCAGGTCGGCGTGTTTGCTGCGCAGCATGGCCAGGGAACGGACGAGGACGCCGCGGGTCTCGGCGGGGTCGATGACGTCGTCGACCAGGCCGCGTTCGGCCGCGTAGTAGGGGTGCATGAGCTCGGACCTGTATTCCTTGACCATCTTCTGCCGCATGGCCTCGGGGTCCTCGGCCTCGGCGATCTGGCGGCGGAAGATGACGTTGGCGGCGCCTTCGGCGCCCATCACGGCGATCTCGTTCGTCGGCCAGGCCAGTGTCAGGTCGGCGCCGATGGACTGGGAGTCCATGACGATGTAGGCGCCGCCGTAGGCCTTGCGCAGGATCAGCGAGATCCGCGGCACGGTGGCGTTGCAGTAGGCGTAGAGCAGCTTCGCGCCGTGGCGGATGATGCCGCCGTGCTCCTGGTCGACGCCCGGCAGGAAGCCGGGGACGTCGAGCAGGGTGATGATCGGGATGTTGAAGGCGTCGCACATCTGGACGAAGCGTGCGGCTTTCTCCGACGCCTCGATGTCCAGGACACCGGCCAGGGCCTGGGGCTGGTTGGCGACGAGGGCGACGGCCCGGCCGTCCAGGCGGGCCAGGGCGCAGATGATGTTGGTCGCCCAGCGCTCGTGGACCTGGAGGTACTCGCCGTCGTCGACGATCTCCTCGATGACGCGGGCCATGTCGTAGGGCCGGTTGCCGTCGGCGGGGACCAGGTCGAGCAGGCCGTCCGCGCGCCGGCCGGCCGGGTCGGCGCAGGGTGCCGCGGGCGGGGCCTCCCGGTTGTTCTGCGGGAGCAGGGACAGCAGGTAGCGCACCTCGGCGAGGCAGGTCTCCTCGTCGTCGTAGGCGAAGTGGCACACGCCGGAGGTCTCGGCGTGCACGTCGGCGCCGCCGAGGCCGTTCTGGGTGATCTCCTCGCCGGTGACGGCTCTGACGACGTCGGGGCCGGTGATGAACATCTGTGAGGTCTCGCGGACCATGAAGACGAAGTCGGTCAGGGCGGGGCTGTAGGCCGCGCCGCCCGCGCAGGGGCCCAGGATGACGGAGATCTGCGGGATGACGCCGGAGGCGCGGGTGTTGCGCTGGAAGATGCCGCCGTAGCCGGCGAGGGCGGAGACGCCCTCCTGGATACGGGCGCCGGCGCCGTCGTTGAGCGAGACCAGCGGGGCTCCGGTGGCGATGGCCATGTCCATGATCTTGTGGATCTTCGCGGCGTGGGCCTCGCCCAGCGCGCCGCCGAAGATGCGGAAGTCGTGCGCGTACACGAAGACGGTACGGCCCTCCACCGTGCCCCAGCCGGTGATCACACCGTCCGTGTACGGCTTCTTCACCTCCAGCCCGAAACCGCTCGCCCGGTGCCGGCGCAGCTGCTCGACCTCCTGGAAGGAGCCGGGGTCCAGGAGCAGCCCGATCCGCTCGCGGGCGGTCAGCTTGCCCTTGGCGTGCTGCGCCGCCGTCGCCCGCTCCCCGGGCCCGGCCAGCGCCTGCTCACGGATGCTGTGCAGTTCCGCCACGCGCCCGCGTATATCGGTGGGCACCGGTTCGGCCGGTGCCGGGGCAGTCGTCATCGCCATGTCAGGTGCCTTCCTGGGGCAGGGCCGAGGAGGTCCCGCCCCGGGTCCGTCGAGCATCTTAACAAACCGCCTGAGCGGTTTCCATTGGTGGGGGGAATCCGGAGGGATCCCTTCCCCCCGGGGTCAGCGCCAGCTGCCGGGCGCCGTGTAGGCGTCCGGCCCGCGCCACCAGCGCATCCGGGCGGCCGGCGCCGGGCCGGCCGTCTGCCGCGCACCTGCCTGCAGAGCGAGCAGCACCGCGACCACGGCGGCCAGTTCCGCCTCGCCGGGCCGTCCTCGCTCCACCCTGATCAGGGCTTCTTCCGTCCCCATCCGAGCGGTCCCCCTTCCTCGGGCCTGCAGACACCGTCGGCCAGGCCGCTCAAGAACGGCTTTGAGATCGCTTGAGATACGGGACACCGGGTGCCCCGCGCACCCGGTCCGCGGCCGGGCCCGCGCGCCGCGGTGACCCCGCAGAACCCAGGAGTCACAGGTGGTCACCACGGCCGCCGGGTGATCATCCCTACATTTGGGAATACATCGCTCCATTTTTCACCGGACTGGAGTGCCGCGTTCCTTCTAGAAATTAAACCGGGTGGTATGTATCTTCGCTGTCCTGAGGGATCTGCCAACTCACATTCAAGTCAAGGCACTCAGGGGGACCCATGTCTGCGAGCACGTTCCGTATGAACGGCGCGATATCCGGCGCAGTACGCAACCACAGCGGCCCGACGCCCCTGGCAGGAACCGGCGCCCTCCTCTTCCGGTCCCTGACCACCACCGTCCCGAAGGAACTCGTCCACCGCGCGAGCGTCGCCGAGGTCATGCTGACCGACTGGGCGCGCGTGGACGACGAGCGCTTCACCGTCTCCGCCCAGTGGCCGCGCGGGCACAGCTTCTTCGCCGCCGTGGACGGCTGCCACGACCCGCTGATCGCGGCCGAGACGATCCGGCAGGCCGGATCGCTCCTGGCCCACGCGGAGTTCGGCGTCCCCCTCGACCACCACTTCCTCATGTGGGACCTCGCGATCGCCGTCGAACCGGCGCACCTGCGCGTCGGCGACGCGCCCGCCTCGGTCGAACTGGAGATCTCCTGCAGCGACATCAAGCGCCGCCGCGGCGAGCTGGCCGGCCTCCACTACGACGCGGTGATCCGCCGGGGCGGCCACATCGCGGCCACCGGATCGGCCACCTTCACCTGCACCTCCGCCAAGGTCTACGAACGCCTGCGCGGCGAGCGCGCCGCCAGCATGCACCGCCCGCTGCCGCTGACCGCCCCGGCCGCGCCCCAGAACGTCGGCCGCGTCTCCCCCATGGACGTCGTGCTGTCCCCCATCGGACAGCCCGACCGCTGGCAGCTGCGCGCCGACACCGCCCACCCCATCCTCTTCGACCACCCCGTCGACCACGTGCCCGGAATGGTGCTGCTGGAAGCCGCCCGCCAGGCCACCACGGCACTCCTGGGCCACAACACCCTCCCGCTCGGCATCACCGGCGAATTCACCAAGTACGCGGAACTGGACGCCCCCTGCCTCATCGAGGCCCGCCGCCTGACCCGCACCCCCGCACAACGCGGACCCGCCGTCCTCGTCACCGCCCACCAGCACGGAACACCCGTCTTCCGCTCCACCGTCACAGCAGCACCACTCACCATCTGAGCCCCCGGGCCCCACGACCCCGGCCCCACGACCCCGGCCGCGGGACCCCGGCCGCGGGACCCGCGGCGCAGGGCCCGGACCCCACGACGCGGGACCTCGCACCACCCGACACCGGCCGCAGGACACGGGGCCCGGCCGCAGGGCCCCGATCCCACGACGCGGGCCCCGGAGCGCAGGACACGGCCTCCAGGGCAGGGGCCTTCAGGGCACGGGCCGGCGGACGGCGCGGCGCGGCCCTGACGCCGCACCGGGACCTCCCCGCACAGAACCCGCCCGCACCGGAGCCTCCCCCCGCACAAGCCCCGCCCGCGCAGGCCTCCCCGCGCAGGCGCAGCGGCGGGGCCGTGCGGGCGGGCGGGGACCGGCGTCCCCGTGGTGGCCCGCACCCGGGCCGGCCGCGACGGCCCCCACCGCATCCGCGGCCATCCCCCCGCCCCCGCCCTGCCGGTGACCGCCCCGAAAAAGGGGCAGCCACGCCGCCTCATACCGTGACAGCGGCACCGCTCCCGGCACCGGCCGGCGCCCGGCCGCAGGGCGCCGGCCCTCGCGGCCCTGCCGGCGCGCCGGGGCCCCTCCCCCGCCCGCTGCGCGCCTCCTCCCCCCTTACCGGCGCGCAGCGGGCACCGGGCAGCCCGCCCTGCGGCAGCCCGCCCCCGGCCCGCCCCCGGCCCGGCCACGACAGCTCCCCGCCGCAGCGGGACCCGCCAGCCAGACAGCAAGCCCCCCTCACATCCTGGCCACTGAGGCCGCGAGGCCGCGGAGACCGCGGAGACCGCGGAGACCGCGGAGACCGCGGAGACCGCGGAGACCGCGGAGACCGCGGAGGCGCGGAGGCGCGGAGACCGCGGAGACCGCGGGGCGTGGCACCGGCCCTACGGGGCCGTGCCCGCCGTGCCCGCCCCGGGCCCCGATGCCCGCGGCCCGGCCTGCGGCGGCCGCGGCCCGGCCGCATCACCGAGCGCGCCGAAGGACACGGCATGCGCGGCGGCCCACTGCCGGAAGGTACGCGCCGGACGGCCCGTCAGCCTGCCGACGGTGTCCTGCACCCCGGCCTTGGCACCCGCCTTCAGCCGCTGCGCACTGTCCAGCAGCGCCTCGACCACCGCCGGCGGATAACGCCCGGCCAGAGCCGCACGCGCCTGAGCGGGGCTCAACTCCTCGAAACGCAGCGCGACACCGAGCACAGCGCCCAGCTGCCGCGTCTGCTCGACGGCACTGAGCGCCTGCGGCCCCGTCAGGGTGTAGGCACGCCCGGCATGCCCCTCCTCGGTCAGCACCCGCACCGCCGCCCGCGCCACGTCCGCGGGATCCACACAGGCATGCGCCGCCTCCCCGTACAGGGCACGCACCACACCCTCACAGCGCACCGGGCCCGCCCAGGACAGGCAGTTGGACATGAACGCCCGCGGACGCAGCAGGGTCCACTCCATACCGGAACCGCGCAGCAGCCCCTCACTCTCACGCTGCCACCGCGTGATCAGATCACCCGCCCCCTCGTCGAGGACAGCCGCCGCGGAGAGTTTCACCACCCGCCGCACACCCGCCGCACGCGCCGCGGCCACGAACACCGCATCGTCACCACCGCCCACCCGGGCCGTGACGAGGAACGCCGTCCGCACCCCCCGCAGAACCCGCGCCAGCGAACCCGGATCCCCGTAGTCCCCCGCCACCGCCTCCACCCCCGCAGCCACCCCCGCGATCCTCGCAGGATCCCTGGCCATCACCCGCACCCCCGCCCCGGCCGGCAACCGCCCCACCACTTCCCGCCCGACCGTCCCCGTGGCCCCCGTCACCAAAATCACCGCACACCCCTCCCCGCCCGCCCCGGCCCGCGCCGCCCCGCGACCCGTCCCCACCCGCCCCGGCCCGATCCGCCCACCGCCCCGACACCCCGCCTTCCGCCCGATGGACCAAGAACAACTCATTGAATGTCGTACAGCCGCAAGGGGTGCACGAACCCCAACCGCCTGTAAGATACAAACTGGGCGGTTTTTTTAATGGGTCTCCGGGCTCATCGAAACAGAAGGAGACCGAACGTGGTGAAACAGGACAGGGCGATCCGGACCCGGCAGACCATCCTCTCGGCAGCGGCCAAGGTCTTCGAGGAACACGGCTACCAGGCCGCGACGATCAGCGAGATCCTCACCACCGCCGGGGTGACCAAGGGCGCGCTCTACTTCCACTTCCCCTCCAAGGAACACCTCGCCGAGGGAGTCCTGCACGAACAGGACCAACTACTGCCCATCCCCGACCGCACCTGCAAGATCCAGCAGTTCGTCGACACCGTCATGCTGCACGCCCACCGCCTGCAGACCGACGCGATGGTCCGCGCCGGCGTACGCCTCTCCCTCGACCAGCAGGCCCTCGGCCTCGACCGCAGCGGACCCTTCCTGCGCTGGTCACACATCTCCCGCGACCTCCTCGAAAAAGCCCAGGCCCAAGGCGAACTCCTCCCCCACGTCAACGCCGTCGAGACCGCCGACGTCATGGTCGGATCCTTCGCCGGCGTCCAGGCCATGTCCCAGGCCGTCTGCGACCACCAAGACCTCCCCCAACGCGTCAACGCCCTCCTGCGCCACGTCCTGCCCAGCGTCGTCATGCCCTCCGTCCTCGCCTCCGTCGACCTCACCCGCACCCGCGGCGCCGCCGTCGACGCCGAACTACACGCCCACCACCACACCCAACACCCCCCCACCCCCACCCCCCAACCCACCCCCGTCAGCTAACCCCACACCCCAACACCCACCCCCACCCGACACCCGCGCATGCGACACCGACGCCGATGCCGATGCCGGCGCCGGTATCTGCGCCTGCGCCAGTGCCGCGGTAGGCGCCGATGCCGAGTCCGGCCCCGGTGTCGAGGGCGATGTCTGCGCCGCTGTCGGCGCCTACGCCGTTGTCGAGGTCGATGCCAACGCCGGTGTTGGTGCCCTCACTGGGGCCACTGTCGCGGCCGGTGTTGATGCCGTTGTCGAGGTCGATGCCGGCATGGGGGTGTGCGGGTGCGTCGGCGCACCGAAATACGCCTCCAGCACACCCGCCGGGCCCTCCCGGCCGGACGCCCACGCGATATAGCCGTCCGGCCGCACCAGCAGCGCCGCACACTCCAGCCCCGCCACTTCCTCGCAATGCACCACCCGCACCAGCCCCGCCCACCCGCGGGCCTGCTCCTCGAACCGGCCGCCCGCACCCCGCGCACCGAACAGCAGCAGCAGCGGTCGGCCCTCGCCCAGCAGCGCGATCACATCCGTGCGCCCCTCACCGGTCACGAGCTCCACATTGGGCAAGAACCTGCCCTCCCAGTACCCCCGGCCCCGCCCCCGCGCCGGGAGCACCGTGTCCTGCGCACTCACCATCGACGCCAGCACCCCCGCTTCCCCACCCCCCGCCAGCAACTCAACGAACAACGCCCGCAACGGCTCCAGCTCAGGACCGGGCCGCATCAACGCCACCTGCGCCCGCGTATGGTCGATCACCCGCTGCGCAGCCGGCCGCCGCTCCTGGTCATAGGTGTCCAGCAGCCCCTCATCCGCCCACCCCCGCACCGCGAACGCCAGCTTCCACCCCAGATCCACCGCATCCAGCAGCCCCGTGCTCAACCCCTGCCCCCCGACAGGGAAATGCACATGCGCCGCATCCCCCGCCAAAAACACCCGCCCCCGCCGGTACGAAGAAGCCACCCGCGAAAAATCACTGAACCGGCTCAGCCACAACGGCTCCCCCAACACCACCTCCCGCCCCGCGATCCACGACACCTCCCGCCGCATTTCCTCCAACGTCGGCTCCACCCGCCACCGCGCACACGGCCTCGCACAATTCACCGTCCGCAACCGCAGCCTGCCCCCCACCCCCTCCTTCACCACAATCCAGCCCCGTTCCGTGCGATGCCACCCCACCCCCAACACCCCACCCTCAACCCGCACATCACCCGCCAACGCAGACACCGTCGCCGGATACACCCGCGACTCAAACCCCCCCTGCTCCCGCACCACACTGCGCGCCCCGTCCGCCCCCACCACGAACAACCCCCGGCACACCACCGACCCGAACGCACCCCGCGCCGTCACCACCACCCCACCCCGCCACTGCCGCACCCCCACCACCCGACACCCACGCAACACCCGTACACCCAACCCCCGTGCCCGTGCCTCAAAATGACGCTCCAACACCTCCTGCTCACACTTCATCACCGCCACCGGCTCCACACCCGGCGCCGAAACAACCAACCCCCCAATCCCCCCAAAATGAAACCCCACCCCACCACCCACACCACCAACGCCCGAACCAACCCCTGACCCAAGACCCGAACCAGAGACACCACCCGGCCCGGTAGCACCGACCCCCTCAGTGGCAAAGCCCTCAACACCGCCCGGGGCAGCGTCTTCACTACGACCCGCAACACCACCGGGGTCAGGAACACCCATCCCGTCCGAAGCACCGGCCCGGTCAAAGCCACCGCTCGCAACGACAGCACCCGACCCGCCAGAAGCCGGGAAACGGCCACTCCCCGGCCCCCACTCCACCAACCCCCCCAGATAACCGCGCCGCACCAGACACTGCACTGCACGCGCATGCACCGTCGTCGCCCTCGGCCTCCCCGACACCACCACCTCCGACTCCAAAACCACCACCCGCACCCCCCGCACCGCCAACTCACACGCCACCACCAACCCCACCGGCCCACCCCCCACCACCACCACATCCGCCTCCACTACACCCGAAACACCCAAAACATCCGTCATCGCCGGCTCCCCCCGCCAATAACCCAACACGGTCAACACAAACAAACAACCCCGGCCACATGCAGGACCGGCCCCCTCTCTACCGGAACAACTCCCTCCCCCCGCAAGCCAGTTGACGCCTCCAGAACCGGACACCCATGCGAACGAGCAGAAATATACCGGTTATGCGGTTCTTCGCAAGGGGAACACAACCCCACCCCCAACCACACACCACCAACCCGCCACCCACATCCAAATAGGGCCCGAAGACCCTGACCGCCAGAACAATGCCCCGACCGGGTCCCGGCGTCCGGCAGCGACACAGGCCACACACACAGAAGCGCGGGACACACCCCCCGGCCCGCCGCAACGTACTCCGCCCGCCCGCACAGACACCGCCCCCGACCACGGCCGGCAGCCAGGCCGATTCCGGAACATCGGCCACGTCACGCAGTCCGTCGACACACAGACGGAAGACCGGCCCGCAGCGCCCCTGAGTGATCCCCTCCTCGCACGAGGGCTCCGCGTGCGTCTGCCGGAACGCCCGTGACCGCCGGGCAGCAGCACCTGTCCACGCCGCGCTTGCCGAACTCGCAAGCACCGCCGGACGCTGCAGCCTCCAACCCGGCCCCCCTCGGAAGTACTCGTGATCGCCTGCCCGTCGCCGAAGTACGCATCTCCGAACGTGGCGAATCTTCCGCACTACTGGCAGTCGCTGCCGTCCCAGCCGCCGCTGAAAAAGAAATTGGACGATGCGAGCTGGGACGGTCTCTTCGCGATCCTGCCGTCTTGCACTTGGCAACCGTAAGCTCGTGCGGCCCCTCCGGCTCCCGAACCAGAGTCGTACGCCACGACGCCGAACCCGAACCCGAATCAGCAGAGGCGAGGCCGGTGCACGCCCTACACCCAGGCATACGTCCATGCTGGCTTCCCAAGGTCTCCAGCGCGTTGAGGCACGCCCTCCCGGCGGGTGGGCGTCGTTGAATTACTGGCGGACCTGAGCGTTCAGTGTGGGATGCGCGTCGTCGCTGTCCACCCCCATGCCGGCGAGCAGGCGCAGTCCGTCCTCGGCGGGGGTGCCGGGGGCCGCGGACAGCACCAGCAGCTCCATGCCTGATTCGTCGGGCAGCGCGAAGTTCTCCTGGTGCAGTTCCAGCAGTCCGACCAGCGGATGCCGGTACGCCTTGCGTCCATGGGTGCGGGCGCGCACGTCCGCACGGGCCCAGAGGCGACGGAAGCGCTCGCTGCCCATCGCCAGCTCACCGATGAGAGAGGCCAGGCGGGGGTCCTCGGCGTACTGGCCGGCGGCCAGGCGCAGGTGCCCGACCACGTCGAGGGTGCATTTCTCCCAGTCCGCGTACAGGCCGCGCTCTGCCTCATCGAGGAAGATGTGCCGGGCGGTGTTCAGGCCCGGCATCGGCCGGCCGTAGAGCAGCCCGGCGAGGCGGTTTCCGGCGAGCACGTCCAGGCGGTGGTCCATGATCAGCGCGGGTGCGTCGGTGACCAGGTTGAGGACGCGCAGCAGCTCGGGCCGGACCCTGCCGCCCGGCGCCTTCGCGCGGCGGCGGCGCTGCCGGGCGAGCCGGTCAAGGTGCCCGCGTTCGGTCTCGTCGAGGCCAAGGACCCGGGCGAGCGCGTCGAGGACCTGCTCGGAGGGCTGGGTCGCCCGGCCCTGCTCCAGGCGCACGTAGTAGTCGACACTGACTCCGGACAGGTGCGCGACCTCTTCGCGGCGCAGCCCTTCGACCCTGCGGCGCCTGTCGGTGGGGATGCCGACGGCTGCCGGGTCGACCCGGGAGCGCCGGGTCCGCAGGAAGCCCGCAAGATCGTCCATGGCCCCAGTATGGCCTCGGTACGGCCTGTGAAGGTGGCCCTGCTATTACCAGGAAGTCCCGTCCGGTGGAAGAGGCGTCCCTGAACGCCGGGGGCGGTGGCGTCCAGGATCGAAGGCATCCGATCCGAAGGAGTTCCCATGAAGACGCTGATCGTCTACGCCCACCCGGAGCCGAAGTCACTCAACGGCTCGCTGAAGGATCTCGCGGTGTCCACGTTGGAGAGCGCCGGGCACGAGGTACGGGTGAGCGATCTGTACGCGATGAACTGGAAGGCGGTCGTGGACGCCGCGGACTACGGCCCCGACGCCTCAAGTCCGTTGCAAGTCGCTCGGAACTCGGGCCGGGCATTCGACGCCGGAACGCTCACGCCGGACGTTCTGGCCGAGCAGGAGAAGCTGCTGTGGGCCGACACGATCATTTTCCAGTTCCCGCTGTGGTGGTACTCCATGCCCGCGATCCTCAAGGGCTGGGTGGACCGGGTGTTCACCTTCCACTTCGCCTACGGCGTCGGCGAGCACAGCGACACCAAGTACGGCGAGCGCTTCGGCGAAGGCACCCTCGCGGGCAGAAAGGCTCTACTGTCGGTGACCGCGGGCGGCCCGGAGTCGCACTACGCCGCTCGCGGGATCAACGGCCCCATCGACGATCTGCTGTTTCCGATCCACCACGGCATCCTCTACTACCCGGGCATCGAGGTGCTGCCCCCGTTCGTGCTGTACGGCACCGACCGGATGACCGACGAGGACTACCCGGACGTCGCCAAGGTCTGGGAGCAGCGCCTGCTCACCCTGAAATCGACCGAGCCGATCCCGTTCCGGCGGCAGAACTTCGGCGACTACGAGATCCCCTCGCTGCACCTGAAGGAGGGGCTGGAGCCTGCGGGCCGCACGGGTTTCGGTCTGCACCTGCGCGGCTGAGCCTCGTCCTCGCCGGCGTCGTCGGGCTACTCGGCGACCGTGTGCAGTTTGATGTCGGTGTGCTGGGCCACCTCGCGCAGCATCTCGAACCCGACGGTCGGCGGGATCCGGTGAACCGCCACGAGAACACCGATCGCCTGGTCGACCACCGCCAGGAATCGACCGCCTGCCGCAACTGGAGTGCTGACGCCGTCACGGGGAATCGTGAACGGCATCAGCGCTGCACACATCGACGCCTACGGTGTTTGGCCGACATGCAGGCGCCGGCGTCGGCTTCGATGACCTCCACGAAGGTCTCCGGCAAAGCCGAACTCCTGGTGGCCTTCGCCCGCCACGAGCGGGGCTATGCGCCGGAGGATCAGTGACCAGTGTTGATGTACGCCGCCCCCGCTATCCGCAGTGCCGTATGCGCGCCCCGGGACCGTTCCCGGGCGGCCTCCAGGGCGGTCTCGACGTCGGGTTGGAATCGCCTGTCTGCCACCGGGCCCAAGGCGATGTCGGGAAGATCTACCGCCGTCCTCCAGGCTGTCTCAGCGGCGCCCAGTAGCGCGGGGTCCGTGAGCACCAGGAGCCCGAGCCGGTCCCGTGCGACGGTGGCCGCGCTGCGGGTTGACGCCCGCGCGGAGCGCTCCTCGGTCGTCTCGGCGTCACCCGCTCGCCGAGCGGCCACGGCCAGCCAGTGCACCTCCCGGTGCCGGACCACGGCCTCCAGCAGATCCGCGACTGCTCGCGTCACCTCCTGGCGATGCGCGGCGTCCCGCGCCCGCTTGTCTGTCGCACGCTGGGTGTAGCCCGCGAGAGCGACACCGGCGAGGGTGCCGAGCACGGCAACGATGCTGGGCCACACGGCCTACTCCTCGAGGGTGGTGTGCCGGTACCCACGGCGCCCCGTAAGGCCGGCCGTGGCCGTAGCGCCGTGCCGGCGTTTCACGCCGTCGTGGGGATAGCTGTCGAACGGCTCCGGCGGTTTATGCAGGTCGGTCAAGGGTTCCTCCCATGTCGGACGCCCACTTCCCGATTCTCGATCCACCCCGAGACCCTGACAGGGCGAAGACTCAGATCGGCCACACGCTGGCCGGTTGGCATCCCCTTCAGCGGTCGGCTCCTCTGTTCCGGCGGGGCTGGGGTGCGCTGCTGCTGGGGTGCGGTGCTGCTGGCCGGCGGGGCCGATCACGTCGGCCGGCTCTCGGGCTTCCGCTCGGCAAGCGCGCGGCGGCGGGCATCTGCCTCGTCTGTGAAAGGCGCAGGCCGCTTCGGATCCTCCGGGGTGTGCACCACGTCGCCGGGTCGGTCGTACGGCTCTCTGGGTACTCCTCGGGCATCACGGCCTGCTGGTGCGTGTGGACGGCGGCGGCCTGTTGCGCAGGGGTGAGGGCAGTGTCCCGATCCGGGTGGTCGATGACGTGGGGTGCGGCCGCTCCTGGTCACGGTTGTGGTCGTCAGAGCGCGCGGTGGGGCAGCTGGGGCTTTGTCCAGTGTGGCGGGTGCTGTGCGGGCGGCGCGGATCGCGTTATGCACGGCGAGGCCGGCGACCTTGGCCCGCTCGTACTGGGTAGCGGCCCGTGGCGGCCTACCGTCGGTGCCGGCGATCCACCAGCGGGGGCCGGGCAAAGTCGGCGATGTAGGTGAGCTGGTCCGGTGCGGGGGTCCGACGGCCGGGTCGGGGGACGGTGAGCCGGCGGCCGCGCCCGTCCAGCCGACCGACCCCGCGCCTGCCCCGCAGCCGCCCGCTGCCGGTGCCGGCCTCACCGCCGCGAAAGCCCGGGGCGCCGTCCAAGAAGCACTCCTGGCGCTGGAGCAGCGCGTACGCGAGGTCGAGGTGGCCGAGTTCGTTCGGCCAATACGGGCACGCGGAGGCCTGTGGAAAGGGAACCGGCGACAGCGGCCTGGAAGCGAACGTGGCCGCAGTGCTCCTGGACACCATCCGTCGCATGTTCGACGGCGACCTCGACTATCCGTGCCGCCCTTCGACGACGCACACGGCTCTGGTCTCGTCCCGCTCCGCAGGGCCGATCAGGACGCCGGCCCTCCGACTTCTGCGGCCCCTCCCGCTCCGGGACCACCTGCTCGCACCCGCAGTCCCAGGCCCGGGCCCTTGTTTCGGCGAAGCGCTCGACAATGCATGGCTTTCATCACAATTTACCCATTTTGGAGAAGAGATCTGCCTATAAGTAGGTTCACAGACAGTTGCGCTCCTTCGGCGATCAACACAGGGATGCACAGACCAGCGACAGGGAGAAGTGCTTGATCACGCTCTACAGACGACGCACCGGGCAGATGGCTACGGCCGGAGTGCTCGGGGGCGTACTCGCAGTCACGGCCCTGGGCGGCACGAGTATCGCTGCCACCGGCGGCAACGATGCCGGGAACCAACCGACATCGCAGGCGCCGGCAAATAAGGCGGGCACCCAGAAGGCCTCCGACGCCCGAATAGAGATCACGCCCGGGCAAGGCGCCTACAACGTAGGGATCGACGGTCCAGTCGGTGTAGCCGCCAGTAATGGCAAGCTCACCAAAGTGACCATGACCGCTGTCGCGACCGGCGCCGAGATCCGGGGCACCCTGTCCGCGGACGGCACGGCCTGGAAGCCGAACGGCCGACTGGAGCGTGCCACCCAGTACCAGATCACCGCAGAGGCCGAGGACGCCAAGGGCCGCTCCGCCACCGGTAACGCCACGATCACCACGGTCTCCCCGGCCAACGACTTCATCGGGCACCTCTCCCCCATGGACGGCTCGACCGTCGGCGTGGGCATGCCGGTGTCGGTCAACTTCAACACGGCGATCAGTGACAAGACCGCCGTGCAGTCGGAGATCCAGGTCAGCTCCAGCAGCGGCCAGCGGGTCGTCGGTCACTGGTTCAACGACCACCGCCTGGACTTCCGCCCCGAGAAGTACTGGAAGTCCGGCTCCACCGTCACCGTCTCGCTCAACCGCCACGGCCTCCAGAAGACGGTCACGTTCAAGATCGGCCGAAGCCAGATCAGCACCGTGGACGCGAAGACGAAACAGATGACCGTCGTCCGGGACGGCAAGACGATCAAGACCATCCCGATCTCGTCAGGCAGCCTCGAACACCCGACGTACAACGGCCAGATGGTGATCTCCGAGAAGTTCAAGCACATCCACATGAACGGTGCGAGCGTCGGCCTCACGGAGAAGGACGGCAAGCCCTCGTACGACATCAAGGCCGTACCGCACGCCATGCGCCTGACCGACTCGGGCACGTTCATCCACGGCAACTACTGGGGTACCGACTCGGTCTTCGGCAAGGTCAACACCAGCCACGGCTGCGTAGGCCTGAAGGATGTCAGGGGCGGCGACGACGACAGCCGGCCCGCCGCGTGGTTCTTCGACCACTCGATGATCGGTGACGTCGTGATCGTCAAGAACTCCACGGACAAGACCACGTTGGCCCCGGACAACGGCCTCAGCGACTGGAACATGCCGTGGAGCGAGTGGGTCGCGGGCGGCCCGACCACCTGATCTCACGCCACCCCAGCAGCCGAACCGGCATCCCTCCGCCAGGTGATGGCGACACGATGCCGGCCACTGCCCGCGACCTCAGGACGCTCGGACAGCCCTCGTCCCGGGGCCCGGCACCCCGTATACGAGGAACGGAAAAGCCGGGTTCGGCGGCGAGAATCGGACCGGTGGCAATACCGGCGTCGCGCTCCGCTCATCGGCGTCGCCTGGTCTGCCAACTCATGGAACAGGCGGCCACCGCCCGAGAACCCCTCGCGCCCTGTAGCGATTCCTGCGGGGCGGCCGGTCCCGGAAGGCCGACAGTGGCAGCGCACGCTCGTCCTGCTGCTGTCGCTCCGCGCCACCCGAACGATCTCGGTGGACGGCTGCAACCACCCCACTACCGTGGGCAGGGGCCGCGCTCCTGCCGATCGGCGTTTCGGCTCCAGGAGGCGCAACCTTCCCTATCGTGGGCGAGATGGAAAGGTTGGGCGAAGGCATGCGCATCCGGGCCGAGACGACTGCCGACGAAGGACAGCAAGCCTTATCCGACCTGCACAAGTGGCTGAGGCTGGATGCCGATGTGCGACGGCACGCCACAATGGAACTGGTGCCGTACGGCAAGCCCGGCGGCACCATGAGGACGGTCGAGGTCATCGACATGTTCCTCAGCCAAGGATTCTCGGCTCTGAGCCCTGGCGATGTCGTATGCGGCCTGGCGCGCCGCGCGTCCGGCCGCGCCGCCGATCACCATCACCGCGCCGTGATGTGCGAGGTCCTCGACACTGCCGTCAGTGGAGGCCCTCCCCTCACCCGGGCCGGCTGCCTGCAGGTAGCAGTACGATCCGGCCACAAATTGTCCTTGGGGGATGCTGATGGCCGGTTACAGCGAAGTACAGAAGGCTGTGCGTGTGGAGAAGCTGCGGATCTGGTCCGGCTGGCTTTGCGGCAACGTGATCATGCTGATGGTCGGAGAGGCCACGCAGGGCATCGCAGTCGTGTCCGTGGTGACGCAGGTGCTGTCTGTCGCTGTGTTCTTCGCGCTCACCGTGGCGTTGTTCCGGATGACGGGCGCGGCGGGAGGTGCCAGGCGCCTCATCCGCGCCCGCCCTGGCAAGCGCCCAACCAGGACGCGATCATGAGCACGACGATGTCACACACAGAAGAGACAGCCTCTAGGCGAATCACCCGCAGAAGCGGGCAGCCGGCCTCCCACGAGGCCCAACGCGACTGATCATCTCGCCCCTGACCGTGGTCAGTCTCACCAAGGGGTCACCAGGTCTCAAGCCAGCCGAGTGTCGCATCACCACGACGGTCCTATGTGTCACCTCCCTCGGCGAAGTGGTCGAGGGCACGGAGCACATGACCGCGCGTCGTGACGGTGCCCAGATGCCCGGCGTCCTCGACCACGATCAACTCGGCATCGGGCCAAGCCCGGTGAAGCGCCCAGGCGGTGTCAGGAGGCCCGCCCATGTCGAGCCGGCCGTGGACCAGCACCCCGGGGATGCCAGCCAGCCGTCCGGCCTCGCGAAGGAGAACACCCTCCTCCAGCCACGCGCCGTGGGAGAAGTAGCGGGAGCAGATCCGAACAAAGCCCAGCCGTGAGGCCGGAGGACGATCTCCGTACGCGTTGAAGGCGCCCTTGGTCTCCCCGGACAGGACGGTGTCCTCCCATGCGCACCAGTCGGCCGTGGCCTTGTCCCGGACGGCGGCATCGGGATGCTCCATCAGGCGGGCGTAAGCCGTGACCAGGTCGCCGTCGGGGGACAGGCCAGCACCGGCGATGAAGCGTTCCCACTGCTCGGGGAAGAACCGGCCCACGCCCCGGTAGAGCCAGTCGATCTCCGAGCGCCGGGTGGTGGTGACACAGGAGATGACGATCTCCGACACGTGCTCGGGGTGCTGTTCCGCGTAGGCCAGGATGAGCGTGGAACCCCAAGAGCCGCCGAAAAGCAGCCAGTTGTCGATTCCTAGATGCTTCCGCAGTCGCTCCATGTCGTCGACCAGATGCCAGGTGGTATTGGACCGCATGTCGGTCGCTGGGTCGCTGGCGTGCGGGACGCTACGGCCGCAACCTCGCTGGTCGAACAGCACAATCCGGTACTGCTCCGGGTCGAAATACCGGCGCACGCCCGTGCCGCAACCCGATCCCGGACCTCCGTGGACGACGAGCGCCGGCTTGCCACGTGGATTGCCGCACACCTCCCAGTACACGCGATTGCCGTCACCGACGTCGAGAATGCCCTTCTCGTAGGGCTCGATCAGGGGATACAGCTCACGCTCGTTCATCCGGCACCCTCCACCCTGCGTCACGACTCCGGCACCCTACAACCGCTCCGCTTACACACGAGATCGCCAAGGGACACCCCCGACAGGCCCAGATCAGAAACAGGCTCGCGGCCACCCGGCAACCGGCGGACAGACGGGAACCGGCGGCCCGGCGCGCGAACTCCCCATGCCCTTGGGAAGTTGACGGGCATGTGCGTAGCCTTGCGGTTGCACACGTGCACCACACCCGTGTCATGACGGAGAGGGGACGTGACCAGACAATCCACCACCGGACCGTTAGCCATCGAAGCGCTTCGCACTCGCACCCGTCTCACCGCCCTGACGGCCGTACTCTGCGCGACCGTGGTCGGCTGCAGCGGCGGGATGACACCACGCGGCAGAGTCCACCGCCCCCACCCTTACGGCGTCGGCCGCCCCGCGGCAGCCGCCGTCGACCCGGCCGTCCTCGCCCAGCGGGCCGTCGACTCCATGAAGCTCACCGGACCCGCCATCGCCAGCCCCCGCCCCGCAGGCAAGTACCCGGTCGGGATGCCGATGTGGATGTGGATGTGGGTCAACCAGAGCGCCACGACGTACGGACCGAACACGGCGAGCGCATCTGCAGGTGGCGTGACGGTCACGGCGACCGCGAAGGTCTCGAAAATCGTGTGGGTGATGGGCGACGGTGCTGTCGTGACGTGCCACGGGCCCGGCACCCCGTACACAGCGACGGCCAGCAAGTCGGATTCCCCTACCTGCGGGCACACCTACAGCCGCACCTCTGCCGACCAGCCCGAGGGCCTCTGGAGACGCTGCGGATGTGGCACACCATGCGGCTGACCCGCATCAACGCGAAGATCGCCGCCGTGCAGCAGCGGCAGGCAGAAACCGAACACGGCCGGCGCCACCGCCGCGAGCCCCGCAATGGACGGTCGAGCTCGGCATCGGCGCCGGACTCGCACCCGTCCAGATCCACGCCGGCGATTGCCACATGGCGAGCAAGCGGCGCCGCCCGGTCCGGGGCCCGTGGCGCATCCGAGGGGGGTCAGATCTCTCCGGCCGCCGTGGCGGTGAGCCAGTCGGCGGCTTGGCGTCGGTCAGCAGCAGCGCCTGCTCAGTCGTGTCCTGTGACGGTCGTCGTCGTTGCATGACTGGGCCGGGGACCTTGCGGGTTACCACCGGCGTCCGGCCGTTGCTGGGGCGGTGCGCCTGAGGAGATCGTGACCGCATTCGGTCGGGCGCTGCCTCGCGCAGGCTGACTCTGAGGAAGGCGGTGGGCGTGGAGGGCGGAGCGCTGAGCGCGGTCGGTCCGGTGCTGGACGTGCGGGATGTATGCAAGAGCTACCGGCAGCGTCCCGTACTGCGCGGGGTGTCGCTGGATCTCCGTCCGGGGCAGTTGGTGGGCGTCGTCGGGGAGAACGGGGCTGGCAAGAGCACGCTGCTGCGGATCCTGGCCGGGGATCTCGCTGCGGACAGCGGCACCGTGGAGCGAGCGGGCCGGCTGGGCTGCTGCCCTCAGGAGACCGTGCTCCACCAGGCGTTCACCGTCGAGCAGCACCTGCGGTTCTTCCAGGCCGCCTATGACATCAGCCGTCTGACCAGGGCCTACGAACTGCTGGAGGAGCTGAACTTCACCAGTTACCGATACGAGCGGGTGGAGACACTCAGCGGCGGCACACGCCAGAAGCTCAACCTGGTCCTGGCCTTGATGCACGATCCGCAGGTGCTGCTCTTGGACGAGCCGTATCAGGGCTTCGACTGGGAGACCTACCTGCGGTTCTGGAACCTGGCCGCCGCTCTGCGGGACCGGGGCTGCGCGGTGCTGGTGGTCTCCCACCTCGCCTACGACGTCTCCCGCCTGGACATCCTGTACCGCCTGGATGGCGGGGCTCTTCGGGAGACCGAGCGGACCGCCACCGCCGGGGTGGCCTCATGAAGTACTGGCAGGCCTGTTTCGGCACGGCGATGCGGTTCGCGCTGGTCGAGCAGGCCCGCAACCGGCTGGCGCTGCTCATCGTGCTCCTGTTCGTTCCGCTGTGGACCACTTTGGCCTACGCAGTGGTGGCGCAGACACCGCTGCGGTTCTACGTCCGTCCGGTCGGCCGTTTCGTGGTCATGGACGGCAACGTTCTGACCCAGGTCGTCGGAGCGCTGCAGGCTCTCGCGCTGGTCATCGCGTTCATGATGTTCGTCGCCACGGTCCGCTCCGCCGTCTTCGACCGGCGTCTGGTGCAGGCCGGCTTTCCGCGATCATGTCTGGCCCTGGCGAAGTGCGCCTCGCTCGTCCTGGTGGCGGCGGCGGTCGCCGTCTATGCCACCGCGTGGATGCATCTGTTCTGGCGGCCGGTGCAGCCGGTGGTATTCGCCGCCGGGATGTTCACCGGGGCGCTGATCTACGGCAGCATCGGCATCGTGCTCGCGGCCGTGGTGCGCAGTGAGCTGGCCGGCATGTTCCTGGCCATCATGATCAGCTCCATCGATTTGCTGCTGCAGAACCCGCTGATCAACCCGCAGTCGGACAGTGCCCTGGTGCGGTACCTGCCAGCCCACGGCGCGTTACAGACTGCGGTGACGGCCGCCGGCCTGCACGTGATGCCCTGGAGTTGTCTGCTGCTGGGCTTCGGGTGGGCGCTGGGCATGGCGGGACTCGGTATGACCGCCTTCGCCCTGCGTACCCGCATCCACCGGCCGGCCCGAGCATCCACGGCGGGTGTGGTGGAGACCATTTCGGCGCCGTGACCAAGGCTGTTCGGGGTCGTTGTGCCGGGGGGCGTATCCGCTCGAGCAGGTATCACAAGGGCAGGGGGCGTGAGTGTCCGAGCAGGAGACCCCGGTGGTGACCGAGCGGGATGCGGGCCCGGTCCTTCGTACCGCATGCCGGGAAGTGTCCGGGGTGCCGGCCCGGGGCGACGCGCGCTGTGCGTGGTTCGTCAGCGACGGGTTCGAGCCGAGAAACTGCATGCTGGCCCTGGCGCCGCTGATCGGATGGCACGCCGACGGCACCAAGGGATTCGGGTGGGGCCTGCTCGCGGCCGTGTTCACCAGCGTGCTGCCCTCGGTGATCCTCCGCCAGGGCGAACGCCGCAGCTACTGGAGCGACCGGCACGTACGGCAACGCCAGGAACGTCTGGTAGCCGGACCCGTCGTCCTGGCCTCGGTCGTCACCGGTACAGGGCTGCTGTACGGGCTGGAAGCCACACGTGACGTCCGTGCGCTGGTGGCCGCGATGCTGGCCGTGCTGCTCGTACTGTTGGCAATCACCTTCCTGTGGAAGGTGTCGGTGCATTCCGCGGTCGCGGCCGGCGCCCTGGCTGTCCTCGCCTCGCTCTACGGGCCGTGGTGGGCACTGTCCGCGCCGCTGGTGGCGTTGATCGGCTGGTCACGAGTCCGGCTCCGGTGCCACACCATCGCCCAGGTGGCCGTCGGAGCATGTGTGGGCGCGGCCGTCAGCAACGCGGCTTTCGACCTCCTTCGATAACAGAGATGCGAACCTTCCTCCCTCCCAGCGCCGCCGATCTCTTCCTGCGCGACCTGGCACAACGCGCGGAGCACCCGGACGCCGCCTCCACGATCGGTGCGGTACTGCATCTGTCCGGCGCCGTTCCCGCGCTGCCTGACCTTCAGGAGTACGTGGCCGCGCGCCTTTCCCGCCTTCCGTGCATGGCGCACCTCCTGCGCGGTGACGGCAGGCAGGCTCAGTGGGTACACGCCGTTCCCGACCCCGCACATCACGTCAGTGCACGTCGCGTGGCCAGCGGCCCCGAAGCTCTCGAGGCCGCGGTACAAGACCTGATGCGCGCCCCTTGGCCCAAGGACGCCCCGGCCTGGCGCCTGGTCCTGCTGCACGGACAAGTCGCCGACGGGTTCGCGCTGCTGTACCTGACCCATCACGCCGTCCAGGACGGCGGCACCATCGTCGCGATCATGGAGGCCCTCTTCGGCCCGGACGCGCCCACCGGGCAGCCTCCGACGGTACTGCGGTCACCGCCCGCCGAGCCGCGGACCCGGCTGCGGCAGGTACTGCGCAGCGCCGCCGTCCTGCTGCGGCATGCCAGGAAGCACCATGTGTGGACGTCGCCCTCGCGTCCGCTTTCCAGCCGCCGCCGCACTTCGTGGGTCCACGCACCCGCGGCGTTGCTCAAGGCGGCGGCCCGTGCCGACGGCGGCGCCAGCATCAACGACGTCTACCTCACCGCTCTGGGCCACGCAATCGCGGGGTGGGCGAGCACCGCCTGGCCGCGCGCCGCCCAGGCCCCCATTCCCGTCATGGTTCCCGTCAGCCTGCGCACGGCCGACGAGTGGGCGGTCCCCGGTAATCGTCTCTTCCTGACCCGCGTCGACCTTCCGGGCGGTGACATGTCCCTCGCCCGGCGGCTTGCCCATACCCGCACGGCTACCGAGGCTTTGAAGCTGCCCGGACACCGGGCCGTACTCCGTGCGGCACTTACCCGCCTGCCTACCGGGCTTCTTCGGCGCCTCGTGGCCATGAGTGCTGCCCCGGGCCGGCTCACCCTCGCAGCTTCCTGCCTGGTGATGCGCAAGCGCCTCCGCTACGGCGACGCGGTGGTGAACCGGATCGATCCCGTCATGTGCTGCCCGCCCGGCGCGCCCCTGGCGGTCGTCATGCTCGTCCATGCCGGTGAGGCGAGCGTGTGCTTCCGCATCGACGAAGCCCTCCCCGGCGCCGACAGCCTCCCCGCACAGTGGCGGCAGGCCTTGAAAGACCTGTCGGCAGCCATTGAACGGCCGACGGCCAGCCCCGGAGCCGCCGCGGCAACGGCAGCTGGGCCGTCTACCGAATGATCACGCGCCGGGGCGGTCTGCGCAGTCACAGGGCCCGTTCGACGCTCCATAGCGGCAGGCGCTCGAAGAGGGTGACGGCCTCCTCACGCCAGCGCGGGCGCCAGCCGGCGGCTTCCGCGGAGGCCAGTTCCGCATAACGCTGCATGTCCGCCCGCATCTTCTGCTCGACCCCGCAACTCGTGGCAATCTCCCGGACGTCGGACACCGCCTCCGGTATGCAGGACGAGTCGCCGAGTGCGGCTTCCACCACCGCCCGCTCGGTGCCGCTCACGGCTGCCAGCAGAGCGGCGATGGTGTAGCTGCGCTTGCCGTCGCGCAGGTCACGGCCGGTGGACTTGCCCATGGTATGCGCGTCGCCGAACAGGTCGAGGTAGTCGTCCCGCATCGTCTCGTAGATTCCCACGAGCCGCGCGTAGCGGCGCAGTTGCGCATCGAAGCGGGCCGGCTCCTCGCCCGCGGCCAGCAGACCCAGCTGCAAGGGCGCGAGAATCGAGTAGTGGGCGGTCTTGTAGTCGGACACCGCGTGCAGGAGTTCCTCGGACGGGATGTCGGTGAAGTCCCGCTCGATGTCCGTGATCTGGCCCACGATCATGGCGGAGGCCGCCGCGGTCTGCACCCCGACCATGGCGTGACGGACCGGGAGAGGAGCGGGCGAGTCGAGGAGCACCTGCAGGGACAGGACCAGCGCGAGGTCGCCGGCGAGCACGGCAAGCCCGAGCGCGTCCTGCGGACGGTCGGGGAACCTCTCCCTGTAGGCGTAGTAGGTGGAGGGGCCGCCCCGGCGGACGGGACCGTCGTCGATGATGTCGTCGTGGACGAGCCCGTGCGTCTGCAGCAGTTCGATGCTCAGCGCGGCCTCCTCCAGTCCTGGCACAGGATCCGGCGTCACCAGCCGGGCCGCCTCGTAGATGAACGCCACCCGCAGGCGCTTGCCGCCCCGCACCGACACGTCCCGCAGAAGGCCGAGGCATTCAGGGGTGAACCAACTGGACGACGGGGCCTCGAAGCTGTCTGACAGGTCGCGGAAGTACTGCTCGAACCGTGCGTTGAAGCGGCGTTCATAGGCGGCGAAGCGCTCTTTGACCTGGTCGACGGGAAGAGCGGTATTGGTCACGAGAAAGGTCCCATTCGTAGTGCCAGGCGCTCACAATTCCGCGGCGCCAGGAGCCGGACAGTGCTGTGTCCGGCCACGTGTGCCGGAAGCTGCTGGTGCTCAGGAGGTGTACTGGGTGGCGGTGACGGCCAGTCCGCGCAGCGCCCGGGACGCGGCCGGCGGCAGCGCCGCCGCATCCATCACCCGCAGGACCTGTTCATAACGTGAAGTGATCATGCGCTCGGTACGCTGCCGCGCGCCGGTCTTCTCCAAGATGGCCCGCACCTCGGCTGCCCCCTGTGTGTCGAGATCGGCCCGGCCGACCAGGTCGCGCAAGCGACGCTGTTGCGCCGGGGTGGCCGCGCGCAGACCCAGAGCAAGGAGAACGGTGCGCTTCCCCTCCCGCAGGTCCCCCAGGCCGGGCGCGCACGCACCGTCCGCGCTGCCGAAGACGTCCAGCAGGTCGTCCCTGATCTGAAACGCCTCCCCCAGGGGCAGCCCCAGCGCTGTGCACAGGCCCAGGGTGGTGTCGTCGGCGCCGGCGACGGCGGCTCCCAGCTGCAAGGGACGCTCGACCGTCGCCGTGGCGGTCTTGTAGCGGACGACCTGCAAAGCCGCGTCGACGTCGTCATCGGGGCCGGTGCCCATCACGTCCAGGTACTGGCCGTACATCACCTCCTCCAGCATCGCGTCGTACAGGGCGTGCACCGCGCGGCGCCGTTGGACGGACAGTTCGGCGGTGTGCAGCAACTCCTGTGACCAGATCAGGGCGACATTGCCCACCAGAAGGGCACCGCCGGCACCGAGCCTCTCCGCCCGCGGGGACAGACCTAGGCGCGTACACAGGGCACGGTGGACCGCAGGGCGGCCCCGGCGTGTGTCCGAGTCGTCCATGATGTCGTCGTGGATGAGCGCGAACGCCACGAACAGCTCCAGCGACGCCGCCACTCTCAGCACGGCCGCCCTGTCCTCGCCCCCGCCCCCGCCCCCGCCCGCGGCATGCCAACCCACAACGCACAGCAGGGCCCGGATGCGCTTGCCGCCAGCAGCCAAGAAGTCCCGCAGAATGCCCGCGACCTCGAGCGGGTGACGCACCCGGACCGAGGAGAGCCGCCCCGGGTCCCACCGGGGCGGCTCTCCTCGGTCCGGCTATCCGACGACGTCCGGCACGTCCCGGCGGTACGACTCCGCCGCGCCGAAGAGGTGCTCGGAGACGGCCCGCACCGCGTTGACCACCAGCGGGGCCACGAGTTCCAGTGAGGAGCGACCGTCTCCGACCACCGATATCGCACCGACCGGCCCTTCCGGCCCGCACAGCGCGAGGCCGACGCAGCCGAGGTCGGGGAAACACTCGCCCCGGTCGATCGCCAGTCCGTTACGGCGGCGCACCAGGCCCAGCTCGCGGTGGAGTTGGTCGAGGCGCCCGATGCTGTGGTGGGTACGACGCTCGATCACCTGCGCGTACCGCGCGTCGATCTCCTCCGGGCTCAGCCAGGCGAGCATGGCCTTGCCGAGCCCGGTGCAGTGCGCGATGGCACGGCCCCCGACCTTCGACGGTATGTCGACCGCCGCCCGGCCCCCCACCTTGTCCAGGTAGTAGATGTCCGGCCCGTCGAGCACGGCCAGATGCACGACCATCCTGGTACGCACGGCCAGGTCCAGCAGGTGGGGTGCGGCAGCGGCCCGCAGCGCGCTGTGCCCGATCTCCCGGCCGCCCAGGCCGAGCGCCCGCGTTCCCAGCGTGTATCCGGCCACCGTATGGCGCAGCCAGTCCAGCCGGACCAACTGGTCGAGTATGCGATGCGTGGTCGAGCGGGGCAGGTGTGTCCGGCGGGACACCGTTTCGAGCGTCAGGTGGGTCTGCGGACGGGTGAAAAGGTCCATGATCAGCGTCACACGCTCCATCATCGACGGAGGCAACGCAGGCCCGTCGACCACGGCGGATGGCGAGCTCAGGCGAAGGGCAGACGTCATCGTCGGTGCCTCTCTGATCAAACTGAAATCAATTCTAGTTCGGCGCCGGCGTCAAGGTATCAATGCCGCGGGCCGCAAAGAAAGAGTCGTGCACCGATTCATTGGAGCGTACGGTCCATTCTTTGGACAACGCAAAAATGTACCGCTCCCCCGGAAGAATCCTTCCGGAGAGCGGTACATCCTGTCGGCGTCAGCCGTGGGTGAGGTCGAGGGCGATGTCCACGATCATGTCCTCCTGCCCGCCGACGAGGCCGCGCCTGCCGACCTCCTCCAGGATGGTGCGGGCGTCGAGGCCGTACTGCTCCGCCGCGGCCTCGGCATGGCGCAGGAAGCTGGAGTAGGCCCCGGCATAGCCCAGAGTGAGGGTTTCCCGGTCGACGCGCACCGGCCGGTCCTGGAGCGGGCGGACCAGGTCCTCGGCGGCGTCCTGCAGGGCGTACAGGTCGCAGTCGTGCTTCCAGCCGTAGAGGTTGGCGACGGCGATGAACGGCTCGATCGGACAGTTCCCCGCGCCCGCGCCCTGTCCCGCGAGCGAGGCGTCGACCCGGGTCACCCCCTCTTCCACCGCCACCACGGAGTTCGCCACCGAGAGGGAGAGGTTCTCGTGTGCGTGGATGCCGATCTGGGTGTCCGGGTCGAGTACGTCCCGGTAGGCGCGGATGCGCTCGCGCACGCCGTCCATGGTCAGCCGGCCCCCCGAGTCGGTGACGTAGACGCAGTGCGCGCCGTAGGACTCCATCAGCCTGGCCTGGCCGGCCAGGGTCTCCGGGGACGTCATGTGGCTCATCATCAGGAAGCCCGAGACGTCCATGCCCAGTTCCCGGGCGGTGGAGATGTGCTGGGCCGCGACGTCCGCCTCGGTGCAGTGGGTGGCGATGCGCACCGACCGGACGCCGAGGGCGTAGGCCCGCTTGAGTTCGACGATGGTGCCGATGCCGGGCAGGAGGAGGGTGGTGAGGACCGTGCGGTCGATGGCGTCGGCGGCCGCTTCGATCCACTCCCAGTCGGTGTTGCTGCCCGGCCCGTAGTTGAGGCTGCCGCCGGCCAGGCCGTCGCCGTGCGCGACCTCGATCGCGTCCACGCCCGCCCGGTCGAGGGCGGCCGAGATCCGGGACACGAACTCGGGCGTGATCCGGTGCCGGATGGCGTGCATGCCGTCCCGGAGCGTGACGTCCTGCACGTAGAGCCTTCGGGTGGCGGTCACTTGGTCACCTCGGTGGTCAGTCGCCGGGCGATGCGTTCGGCGACGCGCAGGGCTGCCGAGGTCATGATGTCGAGGTTGCCGGCGTAGGCCGGCAGGTAGTGGGCGGCGCCCTCCACTTCCAGGAAGACGGAGACCTTGGTGGTCGGCGTGGAGGTGTCGCCGTCGGCCAGCAGGGTGTGGATCGGATCGCCGGTGGGGACCGGGGTGAACTGGACCTTCTGCTTGAGCCGGTAGCCGGGCACGTACTCGGCCACCGCGGCCACCATCTCCTCGACAGAGGCCCGGATCGCGTCGTGATCCGCTTCGCCGATCAGGCAGTACACCGTGTCCCGCATGATCAGCGGCGGTTCGGCCGGGTTCAGGACGATGATCGCCTTGCCCCGGCGGGCGCCGCCCACCTTCTCGATGGCGCCGGCCGTGGTCTCGGTGAACTCGTCGATGTTGGCCCGGGTCCCCGGTCCGGCCGACTTCGAGGAGATCGAGGCGACGATCTCGGCGTAGGGCACCGGTGTGACACGGCTGACCGCGTGGACGATCGGGATGGTCGCCTGCCCGCCGCAGGTCACCATGTTGAGGTTGTCGACGGCGTCGCCGGCCGCGTCCAGCTGCTCGTCCAGGTTGACCGGTGGCACGACATAGGGCCCGAGAGCCGCCGGGGTGAGGTCGACCAGGCGCTTGCCGTACGGGGCGAGCCGTTTCGCGTTCTCGACGTGAGCCTTCGCCGACGTGGCATCGAAGACGATCCCGATGTCGTCGAAGCCGTCCATGCGGATCAGGCCGTCCACCCCCTCGTGCGTGGTGGGAACCTTCAGGCGGGCGGCGCGCGCCAGCCCGTCCGAGTCCGGGTCGATGCCCACCATCGCGGCCATCTCCAGGGTGTCGGACAGGCGCAACACCTTGATCATCAGGTCGGTGCCGATGTTGCCGGAGCCGATAACGGCCACCTTGGTCTTCGTCATCCGTGTTCCTTGAATTCCTCGGGGGCGGGGTCGGGGCGGGAGTCGGGGTCGGAGTCGGGGTCGGGGTCGGGGTCCGTCGGGTTCCTGGGCGAGAAGGTCGCCGTCACCGAGCCGAGGCCCGACATCTCCGCCCGCACGGTGATGCCCGGCGGTGTCGGGACGAGCGGACCCAGGGCGCCGGAGAGCACGACCTGCCCGGCGCGCAGCGGATCGCCGAACTCCCGGGCGGTGCGCGCCAGCCACAGCAGCGCGGCGAGCGGATCGCCGAGGCAGGCCGCGCCGTCGCCCTCGGACGCGAGCTCGCCGTCGGCGTACAGCCGCATGGTCACGTCCCGGGGCGTGAACTCCCCCAGTCCGACGGCCTGTCGGCCAAGGACGAACAGGCCGCTGGACGCGTTGTCGGCGACCGTGTCCGTGATCGCGATGTCCCAGTCGGCCACCCGGCTGTCCACGATCTCCAGCGCGGCCACGGCGTGTCCGACCGCCGACCGGACCCGTTCGACGTCAAGGTCGTCGTCGTCCAGATCGGCGGCGAGCACGAACGCGATCTCCGCCTCGACCCTGGGCTGAAGCAGCCGCTCGCTGGGGACGGCCGGCAGCGCGGTGACATCCATGTCGTCCAGCAGGACGCCGAAGTCGGGCCGGTCGACACCGACCTGTCGCTGCACCGACGCGGACGTCAGCCCGAGCTTGCGGCCGACGACCCGTGCCCCGGCGGCGACCCGGTCGCCGATGACCCGCTGCTGAACGGCGTACGCGAGGCTGACGTCCCGCGCACCGAGCAGATCACGCACGGGTGCGCACGGCTTCCGGTCGCGGGCCGCGGCCGCGAGTCGCGCGGCCGCCTCGGCCACGGCGGTCGCACGGTCCGCGACGACCTTCGGTTCCCAAACGTCTCTCATTCGCATCCTCAACTCGTGCCTGTCCCCAGCCTGATCGGCTGTCGCGTACGGCAGTGAGGACCGTTCCGCTCAGCGGGACTGGGGAGCCGGCCACGGGCGGTCTCGCTGAGCGAGATGGCCGGACGGCACAGGGACGATGGCTCGTTACCGTCGGCGGGCGAACCGCTGGACGGCTGATGGCCTTGACGCCGCGGCAGGCGGGACCGTCGGACGCCCCGCCTCTGGTCGCAGTCCCCAACTCCCCACCAGGAACGTGGCATTCATGAGGAGGTCATGGTGAGCATCAACGAGGATGCCTACGATGTGATCGTCGTAGGGTCGGGCGGAGGTCTGGTCGGGGCGTATGTGGCGGCGGCGCGTGGCCTGCGCACGCTCGTCATCGAGAAGACCGACCGGGTGGGCGGCACGATGGCCTACTCCGGCGCGGGGGTGTGGTTTCCCGGCTGCGCCCCGCTGCGGCGGGCCGGTCTCGGCGAAGACGTCGACGACGCCCGGGCGTACCTTCGGGACATCGTCGCCGACCCCTCCCGGGAGGCTCTCCAGGACGCGTATCTGGCGGCCGGAGTCGGGCTGATCGACGAGCTGGAGAAGAACCCCTGGTTCCAGTCGTTCATGCACGGGCCGGTTCCGGACTACTTCACGTCGGCACCGGGAGCCTCGCCCACCGGGCACACGATCTTCCCGCTGCCCCTCGAACTGGCGGAGCTCAAGGAGAACGCCGGACTCGTCCGCCGCTCGCTTCCCACCGAGCGGTGGGGCTTCGACGAGGGGCCGGTCGTCTCCGGCGGCCGGGCGCTGGCCGGCCGGGCGCTGGCGGCGTTCCTGGAGACAGGCAGCGGCACGCTGCGGCTGAACACCGCGCTGGAGAACCTGATCGTCGAGGACGGCCGGGTCGTCGGGATCGAGGCCGTCAGCGAGGGTGAGCGGGTCCGGATCGGAGCCACGCGGGGGGTGATCCTCGCGGCCGGAGGTTTCGAGCACGATCGCGAGCTCCGTGAGAAGCACCAGCCGCCCCTCACCGGGGAGTGGTCGAACGGGGTCGAGGCCAACACGGGTGACGCCCTGCGGGCGGGTGTCGCCGCGGGCGCGGCCACCGATCTGCTCGACGAGGCCTGGTTCGTGGCGGGGCTCGTCCAGCCGGACGGCCGGCCCGTCTTCCACACGGGCACCCGGGGCGGGATCTGGGTCAACGGCGCGGGCGAACGCTTCGTCAACGAGTCACGGCCGTACGACCAGGTCGGGCACGAGATCCTCCGTCGGCACAACTCCACGGGCGTCAGTCACATCCCGGCCCACTGGATCTTCGACCAGCGTCTGATGGACCGGGACAGCTTCGGCGGCCCGCCCGACGAACCGGTACGCCCCGAGTGGCTGGAGTCGGGTGCGCTGAAGAAGGCCGACACGCTCGAGGAGCTGGCGCAGCTGATCGGTGTCCCCTTCGACGCCCTGAGCCGGACCGTGGAGGAGTTCAACGGGTACGCGCGAAGCGGCGTCGACGAGCGGTTCCACCGCGGCGAGAGCGTGTGGGACCAGATGTTCCACCACATCGTCCCCTTCGCGGCCGACCCCCGGCAGAACTTCCCGGCGAAGCCGGAGACCGAGTGGCCGAACCCGTTGCTGCTGCCGATCGACACCGCGCCGTACTACGTGGCGACCATCCTCCCGGCCGACATCGGCACCAAGGGCGGCCTGAAGACGGACGAGCACGCGCGCGTGCTGCGGCCGGACGGGCAGCCGATCCCCGGGCTCTACGCGAGCGGCAACACCGCGGCCGCGATGTCGGGACGCGTCTACCCGGGTGCGGGGACCCCGATCGGTTCCAGCATCGCCTTCGCCTACCTCGCCGTCCTGGACATCGCCGGGGCGACGGACTGACCACACAGCGCTGCCCGGGACACCGAGGGTGTCCCGGGCACGGTCACGTTCTCAGTAGGTGTTTTTGATCCCTGGCCGTGAGGTGCGTGCGCCTGGATGATCTGAGGTGTGAGGGCTGGCGGGACGGCTCGGCGGTACTGCCGGGAGTGCGGTGATCCGCTGCCGCAGACGATGGCGGCGGAGGCGGTGTTCTGCTCGGGTCGATGCAGGTCACGGCAGTGGCGGAGGCTCCAGCGGACCCGGCAACGGGTGGCCGCGATGCAGCGGGGAGAGCAGGCGGAGTGCCCGGTGTGCGAGCGGTCGTGGACGGTGGGGGTGGAGCGGTCGAGGGCGGCGGTGTACTGCTCGGACCGTTGCCGGGTACGGGCCTGCCGTCAGCGGCGGGCGTCGCGGAACGGCGTTACAGAAACGCCGTAGCCGAACGCCTCGGTGGCACCTTGAACACCCCAGGTTTTGCAAGGTAGGTGAGAGCGAGTACCGAGCGCTTCGAGCGCCCCTGGCTCACGCCCTGCCCCGGCGTGTCGCGCGCGCGTCACGGTGGACGGTGACCGGGGCCGGCGCCCCCTTTGACCGGTCACGTCGTAGTGGCCGGGCCGGACCCGGGCGAGGGCGGTGGTCATCATGGCCGACGTGGCCGATCGGATAGGCAACGTTACCCGGCAGCGTTACGAACAGCTCGTCACCAGGGCGAAGGAACTGATTGCGCAGGTTGCCCGCGCGCAGTTCGCCCTGGGTGACATGGCGTTGGAGATAGAACCGATGAGGTCGGTGGGCGGGTCGATGCCGAACGGCACGGACGACCTGTTCACCGTGGCGGAGTCGTTGCAGATGTTCGCGGACGACATCGGCGTCGAACGCCGGACGGTGGAGGACTGGCGCTACACCGCCAACCGCTGGCCGAAGGGGCGCCGCAAGGAGGGCGTGTCGTTCACCGTTCACCGCATCCTCGCGTCGGTCGCGGACGCTGACGAGCGGTGGACGGCGATCGAGGACGCGCCGTTCAACCCGCGCACGGGAGCGAGGCAGTGGACGCCGGACGGCGCGAAGCGGGTCGTCGGCCAGCGGGTCGACCGGCCGGTCACTGTGGATGAGAAAGTCCAGGCCGTCGCCGACCTGACCCGGGATGACGAGGTCGCCGCCCAGGTCGCCACAGACCTGCTGAAGCGGCCGGCAGTGACCGAGCACGTCACTCCTGCCGAGAAGGTCAGGGTCGTCACGGAGCTGACCAGGGACGACAGCGTCGCGCAGGAGGTCACCACGAGTCTGCTGCGCCGTCCGGCCGTTGCCCGGACGGCCATGCGGGATGACACCACCCGGATGCTCGTCAACCGCGCCCAGTTCGACAACTCGAACGAGACCCGGGATCGGATCCGGGAACGCACTCCGGCCGTCCGCGCGATCGAGCACACCATCGAGTACCTCGACCTGGTCGGCTCCTGCCACGGCTTCGTGGCCACCCTCGGCCGCCCTGGTCCCGCAGCTGCGCGGGCAGGAGTTCACCGAGGACGAGCGCGAGACCGTCCGACGTCAGATCGGGCGGGTCCGCGCCGCGGCGGACTGGCTCGAAGGAGCCCTCGACAACGGCGAGTTCACCCTGGACGAGCAGCTGGTTCAGCTGCTCAAAGGCGAGTAGGCCATGCCGCGACGCCGGGAGGCCCGGCCCCTGGCCGAGCACTACGGCGACCTCGTCCGCGTCGCCTTGATGGAAGCACGCCCCGCCGGCCTGCACACCTACCAGCTCATGGCCGCCACGCGCCTGACCCGCTCGCAGGTCGGCCGCGGCATCTGGCACGTCCGCGACGTCGTCGCTGCGGAGGACCTGACGCCGATCACGTGGACGCGGCGGGACGGGTTCATGTTCTCCGATGACCCCGCGGACTGGATCGAGTACGACAAGCGGCAGTTCCGGCAGATCCTCGGCCGCCTCACCCGGGTGATCACGGGCACGCTCGATCCGCACCTGGCCCGCTACCCCGACGACGAATGGGCTCAGCTCGCCACCGCACAGCTCACCGGCGTCCGCGCCACCCTCGCCCAGCTCTCCAAATAGCCCCGCCGCCGATCACCCTGCCGAGCCCGCCATGCCCGCTGCCTCCCGCCGCCGCCGCTACCCGTCCGACACCTCCGTCGCTGAATGGGCCCTTCTGGAACCCCTGCTGCCCATTCCGGCCTGCCAGACGAAGACCGGTGGGCATCCGGAGAAGTGGCCCCGGCGGGAGATCGTCGATGGCATCCGCTACATCGTCGACAATGGCGCGAAGTGGCGAGCCCTGCCTGCGGATTTCCCTCCGTGGGAGACGGTTTACGGGTTCTTCTGGAGATGGAACCGGGCCGGAGTCGTCACCTACATCCGTGACCAGCTCCGCCGCAGGATCCGTACCGGAAAGGGCCGCTGCCCCCACCCGGTCACGCTGATCGTGGACTCCCAGTTGGTCAAGGGAGCCTCCACCGTCGGCCGCAACAGCCGGGGCTACGACGCCGCGAAGAAAATCAACGGCCGCAAACGACATATCACCGTGGACACGCTCGGCCTGCCCGTGATGATCACGGTGACGCCCGCCGACATCCAGGACCGCGACGCCGCCCGCGACGTGTTCTGGCGCCTGCGCCTCACCCAGCCGCAGATCACCCAGATCTGGGCAGACCGCGGCTACGCCGGCGACCTCGTCGACTGGGCCCGCGAACGCCTCTGGCTCTCCCTGCGCATCGTCTCCCGGCCCAAAGGGGTCAAAGGCTTCGTCGTACTGCCCCGCCGCTGGAAAGTCGAGCGCACGATCGGCTGGTGCATGAACGCCCGCCGCAACGCACGCGACTACGAACGCCTGCCCCAGCACTCCGAAGCACACCTGAACTGGGCACTCATCACCATGATGACCCGGCGCCTCACCCGAAAAAGCCCCCGCACCAGCCAGTGGACCAAGAAGCCTCCGACAGCCCGCGCCTGATCAACCCCATGTCGCACGGTCCTCGGACGGGGTGGCAGATGCCGACGGGACAGCGAAGAAACCCAGTGCGGCGAGGACCGCCACGCTCGCTGCGAGCGCCAAGGTGCCTGGAAGGGACCGGGTCGCGACCGGTCCGGCAACCGCCGCCCCAAGGGCGAATCCGGTGATCTTCAAGCTCGCGCCGGTGGTGAATATCTGCCCGCGCAGTCGTTCAGGGGCCTCCCGGTGGCGGACTGCGAACAAGGCAGCCAATTGGGGTCCCTCACCGATCCCGGCGATGAGTACGGCCACGATGAGCACGGCTGGTTGACCCCATATGGCCAAGGCCAACGCGGCAGCCTGGACAAGGGCACTGACCCAGATAACCGTGTCGGGGACGACCACACGTGGAAACCGCGCGAGCACGGCGTTGGCCATCATCGCGGAGATCGCCGTGCAGGAGAGCAGCACCGTCCCGCGGCCAGCTCCGCCCAGGATCCGCTCGCCCAGGAGTGGAATACAGGCCGTCAGCATGCCCTGAGCAGCGCACGAGAGGACCGAGGTGAGGGTCGCTCGGGCCAATGACGGTCTCCCGACGACGACTCGCAGACCAGCAGCGAGATCACTGACCACTGAGGTTGCCTGAGCATCCTGCGTCTGGCCGGAACGGGCGGGCAGCATCCAGGCAGCGGGCAGCGCCAAGCCGATGAGCACCGCGGAGCCCACCACAGCCGTCGAGGCCCCCAGCGTCTCCGCAACGCCGCCGGCGAGAGCCGGACCGGCCAGACACGCCACGCTGAACGTCGTGGCATCGAGCGCGTTCGCCCGGGGCAGGCGGTCGCCCAGCACCACACGGGGCAGCTGGGCCGTCCATCCGCCCGACAGAGCCGGCCCCAGCAGCCCCGCCACCACAGCGATCACGATGGTGACACCGAACGGCAACCGGCCCAGTCCCGCGAGAATCATCCCCAACCCCGCCGCATATAGGACGAGGGCCCCGGCAAGCAGACGTCCCGGCCGTCCGGCTCTGTCAAGGAGCGCTCCGAGCACCGGCCCGCCCACCGCAGCAGAGATCGTGATGCCCGCGAGCAGCGACGACGCGTCGACGGCCGATCCGGCCAGGGCGAATGCTGCCAGCATCAGCGACGGTCCCGACATCTCGTCCCCCGCACGAGCTGCCACTGCTCCAGCGAGATAGAAGCGGAGTGAGTAACGCTTTGTCATCGACGGGACGTTACGGAAGTAACTTAAAACTAAGCAAGATGCGTTACATTCCGCAGGTGTCCTTCAACAGCGACGACTGGTCCACTCGGCACTCCGTGCTGACCACGGCTCGGCGCACCGCCGCCCTGATCAATGCCCTCGCCGACGAGCACCCTGACCCAATCGCCGTCGCCGGCGTGCTTCGTGCATACGGTGAGGCTGACCCCATCGAACTCACGACTCGGGACGTTGCCGGGATGCGCGCAGCCGCTGCCCTACTGCGGCAAGTCTTCGCGGCCGAGCACGCGGATGACGCCGCGGCCACCCTCAACCGTCTTCTCATGGACCACACCGGACCGCTTCGCCTGACCTCGCACGGCGGCAGCACCCCCTGGCATCCTCACCTGGACCACGACGACAACGCCGCCTGGGACGAGTGGCTCCTCGCCTCTTCCTGCATGGCTCTGACCGTTCTCGTCTGGGACCGCCAGCGCCCGCCCGGCAGGATCTGCGCCTCAACCCGCTGCCAGAACGTCTTCATCGCCCAAGGCAGCGGCCCGGAACGCCGTTACTGCTCCCGCCGATGCGCCACCCGCGAACGAGTCGCAGCCCACCGGCACTCCCACTCCACCGAACAATCGAACGAAACCAAGTAGGGGACCTGGATCAGGGCCCTACGAGGCACCGTTCGACGAGCTGCTCGCCAACGCGGCATCGGGTTGAAAAACACCTACTCAGGATGCGACGATCAGGCGCGCGGCCAGACGCAGGTCCGCCTCTCCCCGCTCGGCGGAGATCTCCTCGGTCAGCATGGCCACGAACAGGCCCCACCAACCGTAGACCAGCAGCCGCACCCGGCTGCGGGCGTCGGCGCGGTGCCCGAGCAGGCGCAGGATCGTCCGGCCCAGGGCGGTGTCGACGATGTCGATCCGGGCCGGGACGGCGCTCGCGTACTCGTGGAACGACGACAGCGCCACCGCGGAGGCCAGCAGGCGGCTGCCCAGCAGCTTCCAGGTCAGCGCGATGAGCGTCTCCGCCACCTCGTTCGCGGGATCCGCCGTCCCGTCGGCGCCTACCGGACGACCGTCGCGGCCCCCGAGGAACTGCTCGATGTGCCACTCGAGGACCGCGAGGAACAGGTAGGGCTTGGACGGGAAGTAGCGGTACAGCGTGGCGATCGCGACGCCCGCCTCCCTGGCGACGTCGTGCATCTGCACGCTCGCCAGCCCCTCACGCGCGCCGAGTTCGGAGGCGGAGCGCAGGATGCGGACCCGACGGGCGCTCTGGCGGCTCGACGTGGGAGCAGCGGGTTGCCGTATCTCCGCGGGTCTCGCCACGTCGTCACCTCCGAGTCGTCGGCCGTGCCCGCCGTCAGCACTCAGTCGGCCTCCGGACGGGTCAGGAAGGCCAGCACCGCGCTCTCCCAGGCTTCCTTCTGCTCGATCATCGCCCAGTGCCCGCAGTCCGGGAGCACGTGCAGCTCGGCCTTGGGGATGGTGCGCAACGGCAGCAGGGCGTTCTCCAGCGGAGTGACCCGGTCGTCCCGGCCCCAGGTCAGCAGCGTGGGCGCGGTGACCTTGTGCAGCGCGGCCCAGATCGGCCGGTCGTCATGGGACTGGGCGGCCATGATCGCGGCCATCGCCTGACGGCCGTAGATCCGGCGGGACGCCTCCAGCGTCGCCGGCTCGGTCGCACTCGCCCAGCGTTCCTCGATCAGCTCGTCGGTGAGCCGGGCGGGGTCGTGGACCATCGCCCTCAGCCATTGGACGAGGTTGTCCCGGGTGGGGTTCTCGGCGAACTCCACGAGCAGGTTCAGCCCCTCGCTGGGCGCCGGGGAGAGGATGTTGCGACCCACCCCGCCGATGGTCACGACCCGGCGGAACAGGTCCTTGTGGGCGACCGCGAGCCCCACGGCGACGTACCCGCCCATGGAGTTGCCGATGACGTCAACGCGGTCCAGGCCGAGGCCGTCGAGGAAGCGCAGGACCGCCCTGGGGCCGGCCGCCATCGGGTTCTCGGCGGTCGGGTCGCTCACCCCGAAGCCCGGGAACTCCAACGCCAGGCAACGGAAGTGACGAGCGAGCACAGGGAGGTTGTGCCGGTAGTTGCGCCAGCCGGTCACGCCGGGCCCCGATCCGTGCAGCAGGAGCAACGGGGGTCCGTCGCCCGCCTCGTGGTAACGCAGGGTGCCGTCGTCGGTGTGCAGTTCGCGCAGGGTGTCCTCGTGGCTGAGTGTCATGACGGTCACCGTCGCACCCGTGAGAAGCCCGTCGTCGTACGTCTCCCGATCAGTGGGACGCTCCCGGCACAAGGAGCGCCAGGATGTCTACCGTCGCGGACATACCGATACGGGGGGCCCGACAGGCCGCCCCGGAACTGACCACATGTGAGGGGAGGGCCTGATGGGTGTTCGCTCCCTCGGGTACCTGCGTCTTGAGTCCAACGACCTCGACCGGTGGAAGACCTTCGGCGCCGACTTCCTCGGCCTGATGCCCGTGGAGGGCGGTGACTCCGAGTCGCTGTCCTTCAGGATGGACGACTACCCGGCCCGGATCGTGGTCTCCCCCGGGGCCCAGAGCGGGATGGCGGCGCTCGGCTTCGAGGTCCTCGACGAGCGCGAGCTGGCACGGCTGGTCGCGGACGTCGAGAAGGCCGGGATCAAGGTGACGGCCGGCACCGAGGCCGAGGCGGCGGAGCGGAAGGTCACGGGCTTCGTCAAGTTCAACGACCCCGGCGGCAACCCGGTCGAGCTGTTCTACGGCACCGTCCTCGACCATGTGCCGGTGCGCACCCCGCTGGTGTCGAAGTTCGTCACCGGTGACATGGGCTTCGGACACGCGATCGTCTCCGCCGAGGACGCGCGGGCCACGTTCGACTTCTATGTCGGCGTCCTGGGCTTCATCGAGCGCAACACGATGCGCTCGCCGGCCGGCACGACCTGGTTCATGGGGTGCAACTCACGGCACCACACGCTCGGTGTCACCCCCATGCCGGGTCCCGGGCGGCTGCTGCACTTCATGGTCGAGGGGGCGACACTGGACGACGTCGGGCGCGCCCTCGACCGGGCCGCCGAGTACGAGGTGCCGATGATGCACTCGCTCGGCAAGCACACCAACGACCACATGGTGTCGTTCTACGTGTGGTCGCCGGAGAACTACGCCGTCGAGTTCGGCTGGAACGGCCTGCAGGTACCGGAGCCCGTCCCCGTGTACGAGATCACGGACGGCGCGTTCTGGGGCCACCACTTCACGCCGCCGCCGCAGCCGGCCGGCTGATCGATCGGACATGGGTGAGCCCCACGGCCTCGCGCCGTGGGGCTCACCCATGTCACTCGACGGTGATCGCCCGCTCCGGGCAGGCCGTCTCCCCGTCGCGGGCGGCCTGTTCGAGGCCTTCCGGAACCTCTCCGTCGAACGGCAGCGCGTAACCGTCGTCGTCGAGGCGGAACAGTCCGGGCGCCACCGCGGCGCACCGGGCGTGACCGGAGCACCCCGCCTTGTCAATCGTGATCTTCATGCAACAGCTCCGTTTCCGAAGGTGATGGGTCGCCGAGCCGTATCGGACCGCTGCGGGCGGCGGTCAGCAGCGTCGACAGGTCGACACCGGCCTGGGCGGCGACGTCGCCGCAGGCCGCCAGGTCCTTGCGCAGATACGGCGTGACTGTCGCGACGAAGGGCTCGGCCCCGCCCCGCGCGGTGATGTACCGACCGGCTGTCGAACCGCCGCTGCCGACCGCGAGAGCGTCCAGCAGGGCGCTCTCCTCGATGCCGAGAGCCTTCCCCGCCTCCACCGCGCCCAGCGTGAGTTGGGAGACCGCGGCGAACAGCAGGTTGTTGAGGAGCTTCGTCCGCAGGGCGGAGCCACGCGCGCCCGTGGTGAGGACGGTGCCGGCGTAGGCGCCGACGACCTGGCGGGCCGTGGCGAGGTGCTCGGACTCACCTCCCAGGTAGATCACCAGCCGGCCGGCGCGCACCGCGTCGGCCGTTCCGCTGAACGCGGCGTCCACGATCGCGGCGCGGCCCTCGCGTCCGTACGCCGCGAGGCGGTCGAGAGTGTCCGGTCTTCCGGTCGTGTGCGAGACGAGTACCGTGCGGGACTCCATCGCGGCGACGACCTCAGGCAGTACCTCGAGCATCTGCGCGTCGTCGTAGAGGCAGCTGACGACGACGTCGGAGGCCGCCACCTGCACGGGATCCGCCACGAGCTTCGCGGCCGAGAGCCGCTCGCGCGTTTCCGCCCGTCGTGCGTACAGGCGGACCCGATGGCCGGCCGCGAGCAGCCGCTCGACCATCGGTTCGCCGATCTGTCCGGCACCGAGGAACCCGACCGTGGGCATCGACATGCGCCCTCCCCTGCCTATGGCTTGTTCGTCGAGCCCGCGTCCACGGTGAACTGAAGTCCCGTGACATACCGCGCCTCGTCCGAGGCGAGGAACAGGACCGCGTTCGACACGTCCCGTGGCTCGACGTAGGGAGCGAGGGGGTTCATCGCGGCCAGGGCGAACAACGGCTCCCGCGCGGCGAGTTCCTCCACCGGCACGCCGACCGTGATGCCCGTGTCGCTGACCCCGGTGGGGTGGACGGTGTTCACCCGGATGCGATGCGGGGCGAGTTCGTTGGATAGGGCCTTCATCAGTCCGACGACGCCGTGTTTGCTCGCCACGTAGTGGGCGTACGGCACATGGCCGCGGATGCCGGCGGCCGAGCTGGTGAGGATGATCGAGCCGCCCTCCCCGGCCTCGATCATCCAGGGTATCGCGGCCCGCGCGGTGTTCCAGGCGCCCTTGAGGTTGACGTTCACGACGACGTCCCAGGCCTCCTCGGACAGCTCCCAGGCGGCTCCGATGCTCATGACGCCGGCGTTGGCCGCGACGATATCGAGCCGGCCGAACTCCGTTGTCGCCGCGTCCACGGCGGCCCGCACCCCGGCGATCGAGCGGACGTCCGCCTGCACGGCGACGCACCGCCGCCCCGTCGCCCTGACCAACTCCGCCGTCTCCTCGAGCTGTTCCTTCGACGCGAGGGAGTACGGCAGCTCCTCGCTGATGTCGTGGCACACGTCGGTGACGACGACGTCCGCTCCCTCCTCGGCCAGTCGCACGGCATGGGAGCGGCCCTGTCCGCGGGCCGCTCCCGTGATGAGCGCAACCTTGCCCTCGACACGCCCCATGACTGCCTCAGCCCCTCTTCGCGTGGTCGGTCAGGTCGTCGGCGGCCTCACGCAGGGCGCGCAGCCGGGACCGGAGGAGTTCACGCTCGTCGCGGTCGCGGTCGGTGCCGCTGTCACCGTCGCCGAGTTCGGCAAGGCGTACGTCCGTCTCGGCGATCTCCGTGAGGAGCCTGCCGTGGGCCTCCTCGCGGGTCAGCAGGTCCAGGTCGGTCCAGTCGGACCGCTCGGACTGCGGGCGCCCGCTCATGCGGGGAGGTTGTAGAGGCGGCGGGTGTTCAACTCCACGATCTGGTGTACCTCGTCGTCAGGTACCTCGGCGAGGACCTCCGCCGCGTAGGCGCGGCTCTTGGGCCAGTAGGAGTCGGAGTGCGGGTAGTCGCACTCCCAGGTGATCTTGTCGATGCCGACGTGGTGGCGTACCTCGACGCCGAAACGGTCGTCGATGAAGCAGCCGTGGAAGTGCTTGTGGAACAGTTCCGAGGGCCGCACGTTCTGGTTGACGTTCTGGTAGAAGCGATGCCGCTCCCAGGTGCCGTCGCTGCGCTCCAGCAGGTACGGGATCCAGCCGATCCCACCCTCGGACAGGCCGATCTTCAGCTTGGGGTGCTTGTGGAGCACCGGCGAGAACAGCAGGTCGGCGGTGGCGAACATGGCGTTGCAGCCGAAGAGGGCGATCGTCACGGCGAACGGGGCGTCCTCGGCCGTCTTCGGCGGCTTGCCCGAGGTGCCGAAGTGCAGGCACAGCGGCAGCCCGGTCTCCTCGGCCGCCGAGAACACGGGGTCCCAGTGGTCGGTGTGGAAGGAGGGCAGTCCGCGCGGGGCGGGGTTCTCCGGGAAGGAGATCGCCTTGGCACCCTTCGCCGCGGTTCGATGGATCTCGGCGACACAGGCCTCGACGTCCCACAGCGGCAGGATGACCAGGGGGATGAGCCGGCCGGGCGCGGTGGGGCACCACTCGTCCAGCACGAAGTCGTTCCAGGCCTGGACGCACAGTCGGGCCAGCTCACGATCCTGTCCGTCCAGGAACACCGTGCCCGCGAATCCCGGGAACGATGGGAAGGACAGGGCGCCCCACACTCCGTCCAGGTCCATGTCACGCAGCCGGGCCTTCGGGTCGTAGCAGCCCGGAATCATCTCGTCGTAGCGCGTCGGTTCGAGGCCGAACTCCTCGGGCTTCTTGCCCGCGACGGCGTTCAGGCCGATGTAGGGGTGGACGCGGCCCTCGTAGACCCACACCTCGGCGGGCGCCTGCCCCTCCCCTCGCGGCTGCTCCACGATGCGCGGCCCGGCCTCCCGGAGCCTCGCCGGCAGTCGGTCGGACCACAGTCGCGGCGGCTCGATCAGATGGTCGTCGGTCGAGAGCAGTTTCATCCATGGCTGCAACGGCATCCTTGCGCTCCTTCGGTCTCGCAGACTCTCTAACACTGGATGCATTGTGTGCACTGAACAGGTCTCGCTCAGCGGAAGTGATCACCTTGATTCCGCTCGATCACGAGATCATCTGAGACGGGCCAGGATCATGCACCCATATTCAGGCTACTCTTTTAATCGAGGGAAGGAGACCCCATGGGTCGAGCGCAGGACAAGGTCGTCTTCATCACCGGGGCCGCGCGCGGTCAGGGCCGGGCCCACGCGATCCGGCTCGCCGCGGAGGGAGCCGACATCATCGCCGTGGACCTGTGCGAGGACATCGCCACCAACGGCTACCCGCTGGCCACCGAGGAGGACCTGGACGAGACGGTGCGGGAGATCGAGAAGCTCGGCCGGCGCATCGTCGCCCGGAAGGCCGACGTCCGAGACCCGGCCGCGCTCAAGGCGGCCGTGGCCGAGGGGGTGGCCGAGCTGGGGCGGCTCGACGCCGTCGTCGCCCAGGCCGGTATCGCCCCGCTGGGAAGCGGGCAGAGCGTCCAGGCGTTCATCGACGCCGTCACCGTCGACTTCAACGGCGTCGTGCACGCCGTCGAGGCCGCCCTGCCGCATCTGCCCGACGGCGGCTCGATCGTGGCGACCGGTTCCATCGCGGCCCTGACCCCGGCGAGCGTCGACAACCCGGCCAACGGCCCCGGCGGGCTGGGCTACTCCTTCGCCAAGCGCCAAGTCGCCGCGTTTGTACACGACTTGGCAACGGTGCTGCTGTTCCGGCGGATCCGGGTCAACGCGCTGCACCCCACCAACGTCAACACGGACATGCTCAACAACGACCTCATGTACCGGTCGTTCCGGCCCGACCTCGACAGTCCGACCCGCGAGGACGCCCTGCTCTCGTTCCCCGCGACGACCGGCATGGGCAACCCCTATGTCGAGCCCGAGGACATCGCCGACACCGTGCTGTTCCTCGTCTCCGACGAGTCCCGCTACGTCACCGGCATGCAGATGCGGGTCGACGCCGGCGGTTACGTCAGGAAGCGTCCCCAACTGCCCACGTTCTGACCGCCGGCCCCACCCCGTCGGTCATGTCGATGACCACCTTGCCGGTGGTGCGCCGCCGCGCCACGTCGGTCAGGGCGGACGCCACCTCGGCGAGGGGGTGGACGCGGGAGACGAGCGGGCGCATCCCGTCCCGGACCATCCGGGCGAGCGCCCGGTCCCCGGCGGCCACCGCGTCCGGGGCGTACTGGCGCAGCATGCGGATCTCGAAGCCCCGTACCACCGCGTCCTTCAGCAGCACCAGGTTCAGCGGGATCCGCGGGATCTTCCCGTCGGCGTAGCCCACCGTGACGAACCGGCCGCCCCGCCGCAGCGCGCGCAGGGCGGCCTCCGCGTGATCGCCGCCCACGGGGTCGACCACGAGGTGGGCGCCCTCGCCGCCGGTCAGTTCACGGATCCGCGTCTTCAGGTCCTCGCGGACGTAGTCGACACCGGCCTCCGCGCCGAGCTCTTGGGCGACCGCGAGCCGCTCCTGACTCGACGCCGCCGCGACCACGCGCATCCCGAGCCGGGTGGCGATGTCGACGGCCGCGGAGCCGACCCCGCCGGCGGCTCCGAGCACCGCCGCCCACTCCCCCGCCGTGCCCTGCCCGACGGTGACCAGGGAGTGGTAGGCGGTCGCGTACGTCACGTGGAACGCGGCGGCATGGACCATGCCGAGCCCGTCGGGAACGGGACGCAGACCCGCGACCGGTACCACGACCTGCTCCGCGAACGCGCCCGTCAGCACCGCCCCGGCCACGGGTGAGCCGACCGGCGGTCCGGCCACCCCGGGCCCCAGCGCGGCCACGACACCGGCGAACTCACTGCCGGGCGTGAACGGCAGCGGCGCACGGACCTGGTAACGGTTCGCCACGAGCAGAACGTCCGGGAAGTTGACCGCGGCGGCGTGCACCCGGACCAGCACCTCCCCCGGGCCGGGTTCGAGGTCGTCCCGTTCGACGACCTCCAGACCGCCCGGAGGCCCGTACTGCGTACAGTGTGCGGCTCTCATCGTGCCCTCCCCGCGGTCGGCGTCGCCGGGTCCCGGGGCAGGCCGAGCACCTGTTCGGCGATGGTGTTGCGCTGTATCTCGGCGGTGCCCGCCCCGATCGTCGAGGCCCGGGTGCGCAGGAAACCCCAGACCCAGCGCCCCCGCTGGACGGCGTGCGGATCGCGCCGGCCGAGGATCCCGTACGGTCCCAGCATCTCCAGGGCGAACTCGTGCAGTTCCTGCTCGAAGGTCACGATGAACAGCCGCGACGTGGAGGAGGCCGGGCCGGGCTCGCCCTTCGCCATGATGTCGGCGATGGTGCGCATCCCGGTGAGCCGCATGATCGTCACCCGGATCTCGAAGTCCGCGAGCCGGTCGCGCACCAGGGGATCGGCGGTCGCCCCGCGTGCGTGCGCCAGCTCGATCAGTTCGTCCAGCACCCGCCGGTACAGGGCCGCCTGGTTCATCGCGCCGGCGGCGCGTTCGTGGCCGAGGCTCGTCCGCACCAGCGGCCAGCCGCCGTTCTCGGGGCCGATCCGGTCGGCGACCGGCACGCGGACGTCGTCGAAGAAGATCTCGCAGAAGCGCGCCTCCCCGGTCAGGTCCCGCAAGGGGCGCACCTGCACGCCCGGGGCGTGGGCGTCGATCAGCAGGTAACTGATGCCCTCCTGGCGCGAGTCGGGGGATCCGGTGCGGACGAGGGTGAAGAGGACGTCGGCGATGTCCGCCGAACTGTTCCACACCTTCTGCCCGTTGACGACGTACTGCGCGCCTTCGCGATGTGCCGTCGTGCGCAGCGCCGGCAGGTCCGAACCGGCCTCCGGTTCCGAATAGCCCTGCGCCCACACCGAGTCACCGCGCAGCATGGGGCGCAGGAAACGCTCCTTCTGCTCCGTCGTGCCGTAGGTGACGAGGGTGGGGGCGGCGATGCCGAGGCCGGTACCCAGGGGTCCGGGGACCCGGGCTCGCGCATACTCCTCCTGATAGATGACCTGGCGGGCGAAGGACAGGTCCATGCCGCCGTACTCGAGCGGCCAGCTCGGGCCGGCGTATCCGGCGTCGTACAGCCTGGCCAGCCATTTCTTCTGCCACGCGAGGCGCTCCGCGGGGTCTTCGGGGCGGCGGCCGGGGTGGTGCCCCGTCAGGAAGGCCCGCAGGCGGGCACGGAACTGCTCGTCGGTCTCGGCCGCTGTCATCGCGGAGCCATGCGGATGGCGCCGTCGAGGCGGATGGTCTGGCCGTTGAGGTAGGGGTTCTCCAACGTCTCCACGGCGAGACGGGCGAAGTCGTCCGGGTCGCCGAAGCGCTTGGGATGCGGAACGGTCGCGGCGAGTCCGTCACGGATGTCGGCGCGCAGCCGGCCCAGCATGGGGGTGTCCATGATGCCCGGGGCGATGGTGTTCACGCGGATCTGCCAACTGGCCAGATCGCGGGCGGCGACGAGGGTCATGCCGTGCACGCCCGCCTTGGCGGCGGTGTAGGAGGTCTGGCCGATCTGGCCGTCGAAGGCTGCGACGGAGGCGGTCAGCACGACGGCTCCGCGGTCTCCGTCCACGACGTCGTTGGCCGACAGGCGCGCGGCGGCCAGACGCAGCACGTTGTACGTGCCGATCAGGTTGACGCGTACGACCTCGGCGAACGCCTCGAGCCCGCCGGGGTTGCGGTCGCGGTCGATGATCCGGGTGCGGTCGCCGCCCCGCCCGGCGCAGTGCACGACGAAGCGCAGCGGACCGAGTTCCCGCGCGGCGTCGAGCGCCGCGGTGACCGCGTGCTCGTCGGTGACATCGGCGCGGACGAAACGCGCGGCGTCACCGAGGTCGGCGACCGCTTTGACGCCCTGCTCCTCGGAGAGGTCGGCCAGGACGACCTGGCCGCCTCGGTCGATGATGCGGCGCGCGGTGGCCAGTCCCAAGCCGGAGGCGCCGCCGGTGACCAGTGCCGCAGAACCGTCGATGTTCATCGGATACCTCCGAGGAAACCCCCGGCCTTCAGGCCGGGGAGGAATTGGACTCCTGCGGAGCAGGGCAGGGAGCTGGGATTCGCCGCCAGGCGGATCGCGGTGCTCTGACCCACAGATTTGAGCGTAATCAGCAATGGCGTTAGTTTGTGAAAATGACCACGAAGCAGGTGAAGCGGGCGTTCAAGTACCGCTTCTGTCCGACGGATGCGCAGGCGGCTGAGCTGTCGCGCACCTTCGGATGCATGCGGAAGGTCTACAACCTGGCGCTCGACGCCCGTACGCGGGCGTGGGCGCGGCAGGAGCGGATCAACTACAACCAGACCTCCGCGATGCTCACCGCGTGGAAGAGGACGCAGGAGCTGGCCTACCTCGGTGAGGTGTCGTCGGTTCCGCTCCAGCAGACGCTGCGGCACCTTCAGGTGGCGTTCACGAACTTCTTCGGCAGGCAGGCGCAGTACCCACGCTTCAAGTCGAAGAAGAAGTCCCGCAGGAGCGCGGAGTACACCACCAGTGGTTTCCGCTTCCGTGAAGGCCGGCTGACTCTCGCCAAGATGGCCGATCCGCTCACGTGCGAGTGCGGTGCGGTCCATGACCGGGACGTGAACGCGGCGAACAATCTTCTGGCCGCCGGGCTGGCGGTGTCTGTCTGGGGAGCTGGTGTAAGACCTCAACGGGAGTCCTCCCGGACGGGGCAGTCGGCGATGAAGCAGAAACCCCCACGGCGCGAGCCGTAGGAATCCCCCTCCTTCAGGAGGGGGAGGAAGTCAAGTTCGACTCCTCACGGGAGGAGGAGGGGGGTTCACAGTCCCAGGGATTTGCTGATGATGGTCTTCAGGACCTCGCTGGTGCCGCCGTAGATGCGGGTGACCCGCGCGTCGGCGTACAGCCGGGCGATCGGGGACTCGAGGATGTAGCCGTAGCCGCCGTGCAGTTGCAGACAGCGGTCGACCACGCGGCCCTGGGTCTCGGTGCAGAACAGCTTGGTCTTCGCCGCGTCGGCCGGGCTTAGTTCGCCGGCGACCAGCGCGCCGATCGCCGCGTCCAGCAGGGCCTGGGAGGCTTCCAGCTCGGTTGCCATGGCGGCGAGTTCGAACTTCGTGTTCTGGAAGTGGGCGACCGGCTTGCCGAACACCGTCCGGTCGCGGACGTAGCCGAGGGTCAGGTCGATCGCGGCGCGGGCCTGGGCGACGGCGCCGACCGCGATGGCCAGCCGTTCCTGGGCCAGGTTGCGGCCGAGGTGGGTGAAGGCGGCGCCCTCCTCACCCAGGAGGTCGGCGGCGGGAACACGGACGTCGTCGAAGGACAGCTCCACCGTGTCCTGGACGGCGAGGCCGATCTTCTCCAGTTTGCGCCCGACCGCGAACCCGGGCATGCCCTTCTCCACCACGAGCAGGGAAAGGCCGGCGCGCCGGTCGTCCGGGTCGGTGGCGGTGCGGGCCACGACGATCACCAGGTCGGCGTGGTGGCCGCCGGTGATGAAGGTCTTGGCGCCGTTCAGCGTGTAGTGGTCGCCGTCCCGGACCGCTCGGGTCGTGACGCCTGCGAGGTCGGAGCCCGTACCCGGTTCGCTCATCGCGATCGCCGTGTACAGCTCGCCGGAGGCCAGTCCCGGGAACCAGCGGGCCCGCTGCTCTTCGTCGGCGAGGCCCATGAAGTACGGGAGGACCACGTCGAGATGGGTGCGCAGGCCGCCCAGCGTGACGCCCGCGCGGGCGCACTCCTCCTGGATGACGACGTTGAAGCGGTAGTCGTCCCGGCCGCCTCCGCCGTACTCCTCGGGGACGGCCGTACCGAGGATCCCGAGCTTGCCCAACGACGTGAACAACTCGCGGGGGACGAGGCCGGCGCGCCACCAGTCCTCGTACACCGGGAGCACCTCACGGACGAGGAAGTCACGGACGAGGAGACGGAAGTCCTCATGGTCCTGCTCGAACAGGGTCCGGCGCATCGGATCTCCTTCGACTCTCGACCCTATTCAGTATACGCAATTACTCAGTGCTGGCACAGAGGAACGCCCCATGGCGCGTGAAAGCGCATGGGGCACAGGGAATGAGTGTCAGTAAATCAGTGCCACCAGGGGATGAGCGCGTCCAGGTGGCGGCGCATCCGATGACGGGCCACGCCCGCGTCGCCCTGCGCGATCGCGTCCAGGATGCGCTGATGGACGTGCTGCACCTCGTCGGCCGCCGTGTCTCCGGGCAGCGGCCGGTCACGGCCGGACGCGTGCCGGCGGAACAGCTCGGTGATGATCGCGAGGAAGAGCGACAGCACCGGGTTGTCGGCCAGGGCCGCCAGTTCGGAGTGGAACAGGTCGGCCTTGCGCAGGTCGTCGGCCGGACCCTCGGTGGTCCAGCGGACCGCCTTCGTGAGGCGCTCGGCGACCTCCGTGTCGCCCTCGGCGTGCCGGGCCGTCACCCTGGCGACCACGCCGAGTTCGATGGCGTTGCGGACGATCCGCAGGTCGTCGGCCGTGACGCCCTGATACTCGAGGAAGAGCGCCATCGTGTCGATGCTGGCCTGCGGCTCGGGCGAGGTGACGACCAGTCCGCCGCCGGGCCCGCGGCGCATCCGGGCGACCTGGTGGTACTCCAGCAGACGAACGGCCTCCCGCAGGACAGCCCGGCTGATCTCGTAGCGGGCCAGCAGATCCGTCTCCGAACCGAGAACCATGCCGATCTGCCAACCCCGCGCGGCGATGTCATCGTGGATCCGGGCGGCCACCACTTCGGCGAGCTTGGCCCGTGGCCCTTCGACCAGTTCGGGGTCGATCACGTTCCCCGAGATCCGCTGTCCGCGGCGCACCCGGTGCTTCTCGATCCACCCGGCCACCGACTCCAGATGCGCGGTGAGCTCCGTCTGCGCGCGGGCGCCGTCGTCGGCGATCACTGCGTCGATGACGGCCTTGTGCTCCCGGTGCGAGGTCTCCTTCGCCGCGTGCATCTCCGCCTTGGAGACACGCCGGGAGGTGTTCGCGTACCGGGCGGTGAGGCGGGTGAGCACGTCGATGAAAAGGTGCAGAACCGGGTTGCCCGACAACTGGCCGAGCACCGGGTGCAACGGGTCCTGCGAATGGACCGATGGGTCGTCCCAGTGGGAGAGCTCGGAGTCGAGCGTCGTACGGAGCGTGGCGATGCCCTCTTCGGTGATCCGTTCGGCGGCGAGACCCGCGGCGATCGGTTCGAGGAGCTGGCGGGCCTTCAGCAGGTCAGTGACGCTGGTGCCGACGTACTCGAGGTAGATCACCATGGCCCGGGTCGCCGGTCCCGCGTCAGGGGCGCAGACGATCAGTCCGCCGCCCGGGCCCCGCCGCATCCTCGCGACCTGATGGTGCTCGACCAGACGTACCGCCTCGCGCAGCACCGCACGGCTCACCCCGAGCTGCTCCCGCAGGTCCACCTCGGAGCCCAGCGAATCGCCGACGGGCCAGCCCTGGCGGATCACGGTCGCCTCGATGCGCCGCGCGGTCTGCGCGGCCAGCTTGCCGACCGGGGCGCCGGTCTCGCCGTCGGCGGGCTCGCGGTCGACGGCAGTCGCCATGGGCCAACTCCTCTGCGGGGATATCGCGGATCCCCAGTCTATTCGGCACAAGAGCAGGCGACGCGCGAGTCGGACGCCCTACAGCGAGATCGGGCTACTGATTCCGCTGTACAGACCTGGCGGCCGCCTCGATGACCTGGTTAGAGTACCCTCATTTCGAAATCGCTCGCACGAGGACCGAGGAGTCGGCAGCGTGATGCGACTGGACCCCACACCCGAACTCGAGGCGTTCCGGGAGAAAGTGCGCGCTTTCGTGGCGGAGCACGCGCCCGGCGTCAAGACCCACTCCGGGGTACGCGCACCCGAGCCGGCTCTAATGCCGGCGATCCGGGAGTGGACCGCGAAACTGTACGAGGCCGGCCTCCTCGGCATCGACTGGCCCGTCGAGTACGGCGGTCGGCGCGACGCCCATCCTCTCGAACCGTTCGTCGTCGCCGAGGAGATCGCCCGCGCCCGTACCTGGCCGCCCGTCGGCGCGGCCTCGTTGGCCTCGGGCGCCCTGCTCGACTTCGGCACGGACGAACAGCGGGGGCGTTTCCTGCCTCGTATCCGTACCTGCGAGGACGTGTGGTGCCAGCTGTTCAGCGAGCCGGATGCGGGCAGCGACCTGGCGGCACTGCGCACCCGGGCACGCCGGGAGGGCGGCGGCCCCGAGGATCCTGACGCGGTGTTCGTCGTCGACGGCCAGAAGGTGTGGACGACCAACGGCCAGCACGCCGACATGGGTTACCTTCTCGCGCGCACCGACGCCGCCGCCCCGAAGCACAAGGGCATCACGGCGTTCGCGCTGGACATGCGCAGCGAGGGGGTCGACGTACGGCCGCTGCGCGAGATCACCGGGACCACCGACTTCAACGAGGTCTTCCTCGACGGCGTCCGGATCCCGGCCGCGAACGTGATCGGCCGGGTGAACGACGGCTGGCGGGTGGCGATGAGCAGCCTCGGCCGTGAACGTTCCGGCGTGGCCGCCCGCGGCGCCGAGTTGTTCGCCGTGCTGGACGACCTGGTGGGGCTCGCGGAGGCGACGCCGGTTCGCGGCCGCCCCGCGCTCGACGACTCCGCCACCCGGCAGGCGATCGGTGAACTCGCCGCCCGGGTGCACGTGAACGGCGCGATGATCTCTCTCGCGCAGTCGCGGATGCTGCACGGCACGGAACAGCCCGCCGACGCGCTCCTCGGCAAGATCTTCTTCAGCGACCTCAACCACGACCTGGTCGACTTCGGTCTGCGTCTACAGGGCACGGACGGCCTGCTCACCGAGTACGACCCGGAGGCGGTGGCCGACGGCTGGTGGCAGGACGCCCATCTGTACTCACGCGCGTACACGATCGCCGGCGGGGCGAACGAGGTTCTGCGAACCCAGGCGGCCGAGCGGGGGCTGGGGTTGCCGCGGGAACGTCGCTGATCTCTTCGGCCCGCCCCGCGCTCAAAATAGACCGGCCGGTCAATACGCACGGACAGAACGGGCCGACAACCTCCCCGACTATTGATTGTACCGAACGGTCTACGTAAGGTGCCCTCAGTTGTGACGACGAGAGGACGAGGGAACCATGACCGAGCGCGTGGTCGGTACCGACGCCACAGAAGAGCTGCCGGAGTATCCGTCGCCCCGATCGAGCCAGTGCCCGTTCGCGCCGCCGCCGGGTCTGCTCGAACTGCACGACGCCGGGAAGCCCGTCGTACGTGCCAGGACCTGGGACGGCACCACCCCGTGGGTCGTCACGTCGCACGCCACCCAGCGTCAGCTGCTGACCGACCCACGGCTCAGCGCGAACATCGGCGCGCCCGGATACCCTCACACGACCGAGGCCATGAAGGCGCACGCGGCCGAGATCCAGCCGTCGATCAACAACACCGACGGCGCCGAGCACACCCGGTGGCGCCGGATGCTGACGAACTCGTTCACCCGTCACCGCATGGAGAGACTCCGCCCGGAGATCCAGCAGATCACCGACGACCTCATCGACAGGATGCTGGCCGGTCCCCGCCCGACCGACCTCAACGAAGCCCTGTCCCTGCCTCTGCCGTCCCTGATGATCTGCGCGCTCCTCGGAGTGCCGTACGACGACCACGAGTTCTTCCAGAAGCACGCCGGAGTCACCAACGCCCGGTTCAAGACCGCCGAGGAGGCTGCCCGGTCGACGGCGGATCTGCGCCGTTACATCTCCGGGCTCATCGAGGCCAAGATGGACGACCCCGGTGAGGACGTCCTCTCCGACCTCGGCGCCCGGGTCAAGGAGGGCGTGCTCTCCATGGAGGAAGCGGCCCCGTTAGGGCATATCCTGCTCGTCGCCGGTCACGACACCAGCGCCAACATGATCACGCTGGGCACCGCGCTGCTGCTGCAGAATCCCGACCAGCTCGCGGGCCTGCGTGAACACTCCGATGATCCGAAGTATGTGACGAAAGCCGTCGAGGAGCTGCTGCGTTATCTCACCATCCCGCATCTGCTGGCGCGGCGGGCGGTGGTGGAGGACATCGAGATCGACGGCGAGATTCTCCGCGCGGGCGAGGGCGTCATCGCGTCGCTGCCGGCGGCCAACTGGGACCCGCAGGCGTTTCCGGACCCCGAGAAGGTCGACCTCACCCGCACCGCCGCGCATCACCATGCGTTCGGCTGGGGACCGCACCAGTGCGTCGGACAGCAGTTGGCCCGCATCGAACTGCACGTCGTGTTCAGCACCCTGTTCCGCCGGGTGCCGACGCTGCGACTCGCGGTCGACGTCTCGGAGCTCAAGTTCAAGGAGGACTCGCAGGCCTACGGGATCTACGACCTCCCCGTCACCTGGTAATCAGTGTTCCCGCAGAAGGAGTCGGCTCCATGGCCACGATGAAGTCCGTCCGGACCGGCGCGAAGAACGACATCGACGTCGTGGAGGTCGAGCGCCCCGCGCCCGGCCCGCAGGACATCCTCGTGCGGATCCGCGCCTGCGGCATCTGCGGCACCGACACGTTCTTCGTCCGGACCGGCGGCACCCCGTACGACATCACCGGCTCGGTGGTCCCGCTGCCGCTCGGTCACGAACCGGCCGGTGAGGTCGTCGAGGTGGGCACCGCGATCACGGACCTCGCGGTCGGAGACCGGGTGGTCGTCAACCCGCAGGCCGCGCCGTCCGGCATCATCGGCTGCGGCGGCGAGCTGGGCGGGATGAACGAGTACCTGCTCGTCGAGAACGCCGTCGTGGGCACGAGTGTGGCGGTGTTCCCGGACGAGCTGCCCTTCGGCGTGGCCGCGCTGAACGAGCCCTTGGCGGTGGCCCGGCACTGCGTCAACCGCTCGGAGGCGAAGCCCGGCGACAAGGTCGTCGTCTTCGGTGCCGGGACGATCGGGCTGGCCACGACCATCTGGCTGAAGCTGCGCGGGGTGGAGCACGTGGTCGTCGCCGATGTCATCCCCGAGCGGCTGGAGACCGCGCTGGCCGTCGGCGCGGACGCCGTGATCAACTCCGCCGAGCAGGACGTCACCGCCCGGCTGACCGAGCTGCACGGCGAGGCGGCCAACGCGCTGGGCCAGCCGCGTGCCGGTACCGACATCTACATCGACGCCGCCGGTGTCGCCGCCGTCTTCAACGCCACGGTCGACGCCGCCAAGTGGGGCGCCAAGCTGGTCATGGTCGGTGTGCAGAAACCGTCCGAGGCGATCGACCTGGGCGCCATGCTCCGTAGCGAGCTCACCCTCATCGCTTCCCAAGGGTATCCGACCGAGATCTTCGAGGTGACCGCGGAGCTTGCCGAGCACCAGGACCGCTTCGCCAGGCTGATCAGTCATCGGGTGCCGTTCGCCGAGGTGACACAGGCCTTCGAGTTGGCGCTGACCCCCGGAGCCGCGGAGAAGGTCATCGTCACCTTCGACGACTGACTTGATCCTCAGTGCTGCCACGGTGTTCGTTCTGCGTGCGGGGCGGTCTTGCGGGGCTGTGTCCGTGTTGCTCGCAGAGGCTCCGGGATCCACTCGCTCACCGAGCGGACCGCTCTGCCCCTGTCCGACGGAGTCTCGGGAGCGAGCCCGCCGCGACAGCCAGGCTCCGATCCTTCTGGTCAAGGGCCTCCCGCCGATCCGCTCCCGCCGCGGCCGGCGGGTGTCCGGGCCGGCGACCGCCGTTCAGATCACCCCAGGCGGCTCATCAGGTGATTGCCGGACACCTGATGAGCCAGGCGGCCGACGCAGGGGTATGACGCCTCAACAGGGGACGAACGAAGAACGCCGTGAGGAGCTTGGTGATGTACGAAGCAGTCCGGCGGTACGAAGGGGTGACCGATGCGGCCGAGGCCGCACGTCTCGTGAACGAGGGGTTCGTGCCGCTCATGCGCCAGGTCTCCGGCTTCGTGGCCTACTACTGGATCGACACCGGGGACGGAGTGATGGTCTCGACCAGCGTCTTCCAGGACCGGGCCGGCGCCGACGAATCGATCTCGAGGGCCGCGGACTTCGTGCGGGACAACCTCGCGACGCTGCTCCCCCACCCTCCCCAGGTCATGGCCGGCGAGGTGGTGGCCTCCGCGTGACAGCGCTCGGCCCGCCCGCACGAGACGGCTCCGGGGCCTTACCGGCCCGCTGCCCACTTGGTCGCCCCGCACCGTCTTGATCCCGCCGGGTGCGTCGGCCGCGGCGAGGACCGGGAACACGGCTCGTCATGGATCACCGAACCGCGTGCACGGACCACGATCGTCGCGTCAGCGGCATCCGAACGCCGGCTGATCTACCAGCCGCTCCCTGGGAACGAGCGTCTCCTACGGCCTCGGCCGGCTGTCGAACGCCGCCGGTCCGCTGATCGTCGCCGCGCTCTACAACGGCCACGGCTACCAGAGCGTCTTCTACTTCATCGCCGGCACCTGGCTGCTCGACGCGATCGCCCTGGCCGCCTTCGGCACCCGCACGCGTTCGGCACGCCTCACCCGGTCGGAGCGGCAACGCGTGAGCCTCCCCGCCTGAGGCGGGCCGGTCCGACGGAGACCGGCTACTCAGCCCTCCTCAGCAGCATCGCCCCCGACGGCACTCCCCCGCCCGCCGTCACCACCGCGACCCGGGCGTCCTCGACCTGACGGTCCCGCGCGTCGCCGCGCAACTGGAGCATGGCCTCGCGGACGAAGCCGAAGCCGTGCAGGCGGCCCGCCGAGAGCTGGCCGCCGTGCGGGTTCAGCGGGAGGCCGCCGTCCAGGGCGATGGACTTGCCGCCAGCGATGAAGTCGGTCGCCTCGCCCGGTCCGCAGAAGCCGAGGCCCTCGATCCAGGACAGGGCGTTGAAGGTGAACCCGTCGTAGAGCAGGGCGACATCGACGTCGGCGGGTGTGAGGTCGGTCCGCGTCCACAGGTGGGCCGAGGGGCTGTGCGACTGCGGCAGGTGGGTCAGGGTCTCCTGGTCCCAGCTGAGGCGTTCGAGCACGGCCGTGCCGACGGCCTCCACCAGGACGGGCGGCCGGGGCCGGTCGTACGCCGTCTCGATCGCGGAGACGACGACGGCCACCGCTCCGTCGCACGGCACGTCGCAGTCGTAGAGCCCGAACGGTGTGGTGATCATTCGGGCGTCGAAGTAGTCGTCGAGGGTCATGGGGTCGCGGTGCAGGGCCTCGGGATTGCGGGCCGCGTTCGCCCGCGCGGTGACGGCGATGGCGCCGAGGGCCTCGCGGCCGACGCCGTAACGGTGCATGTAGTGCGAGGCGTTGCAGCCGATCCACTGCGCGGCCGACATGGCTCCGAACGGCGCCCGGAACTCGAACATGCCGGTGGCGCGGCCGCCGGACGACGCCTGCCACCGGCCGGACCGGACCAGGGCACTGTGGGAGGACTCCCACACCGTGCGGAAGCACAGCACGTGCCGGCACAGTCCGGCGGCGACCGCGAGCATGCCGGCGGTGATCGAGCCGATCTGGCCCGGCACCTCGCGGGCGCCGTTGACCCAGGTGGGGCGCAGTTGCAGAGCCTCGGTGAGAGCGGTGACGCCGCCTTCGCTCATGCCGTCGGGGCTCGGTCCCGGGTAGGTGGAGAGCCCGTCGATCTCGTCGAGGCCGAGGCCCGCGTCCGCGACCGCGGCCAGACAGGCGTCGACGGTCAGGGAGAGGGGGTCGGCCATGAGGCGTCGGCCCACGCGCGACTGTCCCACGCCGGTCAGCGCGACCCTGTCCTCGTACTTGCGGGGTGAGGCCATGGGCCGCAGGGCGGTGCGGACGTCACGGGGCTCGGGCAGCGGGCCGGGACCCTCGGCGGCCTCGGTCTCCGCCTCGGTCTCCGGGTCCGGCTCGAACAGGGGGACGTACACGTCTTCTTCGAGTTGCTCGAAGCGCACCCGGACCCGCAGGCCGACGCGCACCTCGTCCGGCTCGCAGCCGACGATGTTCGTCGTCAGCCGCGCCCGGTCGTCCTCCGCGAGGGCGACCACGGCGACGACGTACGGCGGCGGGAAGTTCGGCAGCCAGGTCTGGTGGTTGACGCTGAACCCGACCACCACGGCCCTGCCCGAGACGGGGGCGAGGGCCACCGCGCGGCTACGGCAGGAGGGACACACCGGCAGCGGCGGATGGAAGTGACGTCCGCAGTCCCCGCAGTGCGGGATCCTCAGCACCCCGTCGGCCCCGGAACCCCAGAACTCGGTGCTGGCGAGGGTGGGTTGGGGCAGCGGACGTTCGACGCGGGTCGTCACAGCAGCTCGATGATCGTGGCGTTCGCGGTGCCGCCGCCCTCGCACATGGTCTGCAGTCCGTAGCGGAGGTTCTCGCTCCGCATCCGGGCCAGGAGCCGTGTCATCAGGATGGCGCCGGAGCCGCCGAGCGGGTGGCCCACCCCGATCGCCCCACCCAGCGGGTTGAGCCGCTCTGGGTCGGCGCCGGTCTCGGCCAGCCAGGCCAACGGGACCGGGGCGAACGCCTCGTTGACCTCGTACACGCCGATGTCGTCGAGGCTCAGCCCGGACCGTCGGAGCACCTTATCGGTCGCGGGAATCGGGCCGAGCAGCATGGTGATCGGGTCCGCGCCGCTGACGGCTCCGCAGTGGTAGCGGGCGATCGCGGTGAGGCCGAGTTCGCGGGCCCGCTCGGGAGTGGTGACGAGCAGAGCGGCGGCGCCGTCGGAGATCTGGGAGGAGTTCCCGGCGTGGATCACTCCGTCCTCCCTGAACGACGGCTTGAGGCGGGCCAGCGTCTCGACCGACGTCCCCCGGCGAAGCCCCTCGTCCACGGCGAACTTGGTGCCGTCGACCTCGATCGGCACGATGTGGTCGTCGAAGACACCCGCGTCGATCGCCGCGGCCGCCTTGGCGTGGGACCGTGCGGCGAACTCGTCGAGCCGGGTGCGGGTGAGACCCCAGCGTTCGGCGATCAGTTCAGCGCCGGTGCCCTGGCTGAACTCGACGCCGTCGTAACGGGCCAGCGCTCCGGGTCCGTAGGGCTGCCCCGTGGTGCGGTGCGAGCCGAGCGGCACCCGGCTCATCGTCTCCACCCCGCCCGCCACCACGAGGTCGTACTGGCCCGCCATGACCGCGTGCGCGGCTTGGTCGACCGCCTGCTGACTGGAGCCGCAGGCCCGGTTGACCGTGACGGCCGGGACGTGTTCCGGCCATCCGGCGGCGAGCACCGCGAACCGGCCGACGTTGCTCGACTGGTCGCCGATCTGGGTCACACAGCCCCAGACCACGTCGTCGACGGTGCCGGGGTCCACGCCGGTGCGCTCGACGAGGGCGTTCAGCACCTTCGCCGAGAGATCCGCCGCGTGCACCGGGGCCAGCGAGCCGTTGCGCTTGCCGATCGGGGTGCGCACGGCGTCGACGATGACGGCGTCTCGCATGAAAGCTCCTTGAGGTCAGTCGGGGATCTGCACGGCGGCGTCGACTCCCCAGTCCCGGAACACGGCCCGGGTGTCGGCGCCGACGGCCGGCGCCGTGCGGCCGGGGCTCGACGGGGTCGCCGAGAAGCGCGGCGCGGCGGCCGGCTGGACCACTCCGTCGCGAGTGAACAGGCTTGAACGCGCGGCCAGATGGGGATGTGCCGCCGCCTCGGTGAGGCTCAGGACGGGTGCCACGCAGGCGTCGGTGCCCTCGAACAGCGCCGCCCACTCGTCCCGGGTGCGCTCCGCGAAGCGCCGCGTCAGCAGCCGCCGCAACTCCGGCCAGGTCGACCGGTCGTGCTGCCGGTCCAGGTCGACCTCCAGGCCGAGCAGTTCGACGAGGCACCGGTAGAACTTGCGCTCCAGCGCGCCGACCGCCACATGCCGACCGTCCTTGGTCGCGTACACGGCGTAGAACGGCCAGCCGCCGTCGAAGCGGTTGACGCCCCGCTCGTCGTGCCACTCGTCGCGAGCGAGCTTGGCGAAGGTGCTGGCGAGGAGGTGGGCGGTGCCGTCGACAATGGCCGCGTCGACGACCTGGCCGCGGCCGGTGCGGGCGGCGGCGTGCAGGGCGGCCAGTACGCCGATCACGAGGTAGCAGCCGCCGCCCCCGAAGTCGCCGACGAGGTTCAGCGGTATCTGCGGCGGGCCGCCCGCGTCCCCGATGGCGCCGAGCGCGCCCGTCAGCGCGATGTAGGTGAGGTCGTGGCCGGCCGCGGCGGCGAGCGGTCCTTCCTGGCCCCAGCCGGTCATCCGGCCGTAGACCAGGCGGGGGTTGCAGGCGAGGCAGTCGTGCGGTCCGATGCCCAGCCGTTCGGTGACGCCGGGACGGAACCCCTCGATCAACACATCGGCCCGCTCGACGAGTCGCAGGAGTGCGGCGGTCGCGGCCGGGTCCTTCAGATCGAGCACTACCGAGCGCTTGCCCCGGTTCAGCACGTCCGCCGGTCCGCCCGCCTCCGCCTCGTCCGCGCGCTCGGGCCGGTCCACGCGGACGACCTCCGCCCCGAGGTCGGCCAGGAGCATCCCGGCGAACGGCCCCGGCCCGATGCTGCCGAGTTCGACGACCCGGCAGCCGGCGAGCGGTCCTGTCGTCATCACCCCTCCTTCGGTCGAGGACGCTTGATCGGACGTACGGCGACACTTGATCGGGCGTACGGCGCTGTCAGCGGCCCTTCCAGACCGGCGCCCGCTTCTCGGCGAAGGCCGCCGCCCCTTCCCGGGCGTCCTGCGACCGGAACACCGGCTCGGCGATGTCGACCTGCTTGCCCCATGCCTCCGCCAGGGTCCAGTCGGCGGTGGCGCGCGCTATCTCCTTGGTCGCCGCGACCGCCAGGGGGCCGTTCGCCGCGATGGTCTCGGCGAGTCCCAGCGCGCCGTCGAGCGCGCCGCCCTCGTCGGTGAGCCGGTTGACCAGGCCGTACGCGGCCGCCCGTTCGGCATCGATCGGTTGGCCGGTCAGCAGGAGTTCCAGGGCGATCGCGTACGGGATCCGGCGCGGCAGATGGAGAGCGGCTCCCGCGCGGGCCACCAGCGACCGGGTCACCTCCGGCACGCCGAGTCGCGCCGTGCGGGCGGCGACTACCAGATCGCAGGCCAGCAGCAGTTCGAACCCGCCGGCCAGGGCCCAGCCCTCGACGGCGGCGATCAGTGGCTTGCGCGGCGGTGTCATGCTGATCCCGCACAGTCCGCGGCCCTCGATCGCGGGGCTCTCGCCGCGCAGCCACGCCTTGAGGTCCATCCCCGCCGAGAACGTCCCGCCCGCCCCCGTGAGCACGCCGACCCTCAGCTCGTCCGACTCGTCGAGCTCGTCCACCGCGGCCGCCACTCCGGCGGCCACCCCGGCGTCCAGCGCGTTCTTGACCGCAGGACGGTTGATCGTGATGACCTGGACCGCGCCACGGCGCTCCACCAGTACGTCGTCGGACACGCCTACCTCCTCGAATCGTGCACTTGATCGCCGGTCACGGCGAATCGGGCCAGTTCATGGGCGACCATGCCGTCCAGGTCGTCGGCGGGCGGCGCCGGGAGGTCCACGGCCCGGTCCCGGGTCGGCAGCAGGACCACGGCCGTACCGGGGGTGGTGACCTCACCCCGCTGGTTCTCGCACCGCACCTCGATGTGCACCTCGGACCGCCCGTCCGCCTGGCGTTTGTCGACGACCGTGCCGCGTACCCAGGTGGTGTCGCCGAGATAGTTGAACCTGCGGTGCTCGCAGCGCAGTTTCCACAGCCAGCCGTCGTCGCCGATCCAGTCGGTGAGCAGATGGCACAGCCACGTCTCCCGCATCCCGCCGTAGTCGTAGGGGTTCGGCAGCCCGAGTTCCCTCGCCCGCTCAGGTTCCCAGTGCAGGCGCTGCACGGTGTCCGGGATGTTCAGCGGGTTCGGCGGGTAGAGGCCGGGGGCCTTGCGGCGGACCTTCGCGGCGATCCCGAACGCCCCCGGCGGGGTGAGCTGCATGCCCCAGCCCAGGTGCCAGACGACCACGTCGGTGGTCGTCAGCGGTCCCTTGACCCGCGGCTGAAGCTCTTCACCGATCTCCACGTCCTCCCAGTAACGCGGTTCGGCTCCACGCCGGGTCTCGGCCGCGTAGGCGGCGTCGATCCCGGCGAGCTGCTCGGCCGTGTAGGGCTCCTGTTCCCGGTGCTCCTTGGCCCGCTTCCGCGACGTGTGCCGCTCGGCGTTGATCCAGGTGCCTCGCCTCAGGGCGTGCATCTCGCCCCGCCCGTTGGCGTAGAGGTAGTCGCGCACGACATGTGCCGTGCGCCCGCCGAAGCTGCTGGGCTTGAGGTGGACGCCCACCTGTGCCTGCAACACCCGGCACCGGTCGCCGAGTTGCAGGGGGCGCCACCACTCGAACTCCATCACCGCCTGGTAGGAGCCGAGGCCCGCGAACGGGTCACCCTTCAGGAGCGCCCTGGTGGGCGGATCCGGCGTCGGAGCGGCGTCCTCGCCCATCGTGTACAGGAAGGCGGGCGGTGCGACGAGCGAGCCCCAGCGGGTCCCGGCCGCGTAGTCCGGGTCGCAGTACAGGGGGTTGTCGTCGCCGTAGCCGTAGGCGAAGTGGCGTACGCCGTCCCAAGTCACCTCGTAGTTGTGCGGCGGGTTGCGTTGGGGCTGGGGGACGCCGAGGCGGCGGCGGGAGCGTTCGACCGCCTCGTCGGTCAGTACGCCGAACCGCTCCGGCCTCTTCTCCTGCGTGTCCGTCATCGCCGGTCCTCCTCCTCGACACGGTCCTTCTCGACACCGTCCTTCTCGACACGGTCCTGTTGTGCGATCCGGGCGCGGACGAGGTGCAGCAACTCCGTGCGGCTCACCTTGCTCGACGGGGTCCGGGGCAGTGCGTCCAGGACCACGATGTGCGCCGGCACCTCGTACGGGGTGAGCCGGACACGGCAGAGGGCGACGAGTTCGGCGGGGTCCGGGGCGGCCTGTTCCCGCTCGACCTCGACCGCCGCGACCGGCACCTCGCCCAGCCTCGCGTCCGGCAGCCCCGCCACGGCCGCCTCCCGTACAGCCGGGTGCGTCTCCAGTGCGCGTTTGACCGTCTCCGGCTGCACCTTGAAGCCGCCGCGGATGATGGCGTCGTCCGCGCGTCCCTCGATCCAGACGAACCGGTCGGCGTCGATCCGGGCGAGATCGCTGGTGCGCACCCACGCCCGGCCGCCCCGGGTGCTCTGTTCGGTCCGGACCTCCAGCCGGCCCGTTCCGCCGACGGGGATCTCGGCTCCGTCGTCACCGGTCACCCGCAGTTCGACCCCGTCGAGGGCCCGCCCGGCGCTGCCCGCCTTCCGCTGCCACCACCGCTCGTGCAACGGCAGCGTCCAGCCGGCCACCGCTCCGGCGAACTCGGTGGCGCCGTAGGTCATGAGGACGGGGATGCCGTACGTGCGGAAGAACGCGTCGGCGAGTTCGGCCGGGCAGGGCGCCGTGCCGGAGGTGACGACCTGCAGGCTCGCGAGCCGCTCCTGCGGAACCCGGGCGTCGAGCACGGCGCGGATGGCCGCCGGCACCAGACTCGCCGCCCGCAGGTGGTGCCGCTCCACCGCGCTCACCCAGGGTTCGACGGCGAACTTGGACATCAACACCATGCGGCGCCCGGTCGCGAGACAGGCGAGCGCCCGCCACAGGCCGCCGATGTGCACGAGCGGGGTGGCCACGAGCGACGCCGACCGCGACAGCAGCCTTTCGGGCTTCGGGGTCTGCCCGCCGGAGACGAGCGCCTGGTCGAGCTGGCCGCTGCGCAGATGGACGCGTTTGGGGGGCCCGGTGGTGCCGGAGGTGAGCATCTCCACGGCGACCCCGGGGCTGGTCGGCGCCTCGGCGGGCGCCGTGCCGCCCGCGGGCCGCAGGGTGCCGTCCGGGCGCAGCTCCACGGCCGCTCCGTGAGCGGTCACCGCGGCCAGGACGCCCTCGCCTGCGAGGGCCTCGGCGCCGGAGACGACGACGGGCAGCTCGCAGCGGGCGATGTCGGCGGCGAGGCGCGCGGCGGGCTGCAAGGGGCTCAGCATCACCAGGCACCGCCCGGAAGCGATCACCGCGGCGACCACGGCGACGTGCTCGGGCCGGTTCTCCAGGACGACACCGACGCGGGCGCCGGTTTCCAAACCCGCCGCGTCGAGCGCTTCGACGGCTCCCCGCGCGGTCCGTTGGACCTGACCCCAGGTCCACCACTGCCCGTGGTGCTCGATCGCCTCGGCGTCGGCGGCGGCTTCGGCCAGCAGCCGGGACAGGCGGTCGCGAATTCCCACGTGATCAGCCTTTCGTCGCCATGGGCACGGAGATTCCGAGCAGGTCGGCCAGCCGCCCCCGGTGCGTCGCCGGGCTGCCGAAGAGCTGCTCGGACGACTTCGCGCGCTTCAGGTGGAGGTGCGCGTCGTGCTCCCACGTGCACCCGATGCCGCCGTGGATCTGGATGTTCTCCTTTGCCGCGTGGGTGAAGGCGTCCGCGCAGTACGCCGCCGCGAGCGCGGCGGACACCGCCAGCCCGTCCGCTCCCCCGGCCCCCGGCGGTTCGCCCGGTCCCCCGGCCGCCACGGACATCGCGTGGTACGCGGCCGACCGGGCGGCCTCGACCTTCAGCAGCATGTCGGCGCACTTGTGCTTGATCGCCTGGAACGATCCGATGGGCCGGCCGAACTGCACCCGGACCTTCGCGTACTCCACCGCCGCGTCCAGACACGCCTGCGCCCCGCCGACCTGTTCGGCGGCCAGCGCCACGGCCGCGAGGTCGAGCACCGTGCGCAGATACCCGGTGGCGTCCCCGTCCGGGCCGATCCGCAGCGCCACCGCGCCTGCCAGGTCGACGCGCGCCAGGCGGCGCGTCGGGTCGAGCGTCTCCAGGCGGGTGCGGGTCACTCCGGTCGCGGAACCGTCCACGGCGAACAGTCCGGGTCCGGTGTCGGTGCGGGCCACGACGAGGAGCAGGTCGGCGCTGTGGCCGTCGATGACGAACATCTTCGTGCCCGACACCCGCCAGGCTCCCCCGTCGCCGGGCACGGCTTCGGCCGCCACGTCCTCGACGCGCCATGTCCCGCTCTCCTCGGCCACCGCCAGCGTGCCGGTCAGCGAGCCCTCCGCGATCGCGGGCAGCCAGCGCGCTTTCGCCGTGTCGTCGCCGGACGCGGCGAGGGCCTGTCCGGCGAGGGCCACGGTGGCGAAGTACGGCGACGGCAACAGGACCCGCCCCAGTTCCTCCAGGACGATCCCCAACTCGACGGGCCCGCCGCCGAAGCCGCCGTACTCCTGCGGCAACGCCAGTCCGTGCAGGCCGAGTTGGTCCGCCATCTGTCGCCAGATCCGCGGGTCGTGGCCCGCTTCGGATTCCATCGAGCGGCGTACCGCCTCGCTCGGCGCCTTGTCGCGCAGGAAGCGGCGCAGCGTCGACCGGAGTGCTTCGTGCTCCTCGGTGAAGGTGAAGGCGGAGGTGGGTGCCACGTGGTTTTCGTCCTCGACTGTCAGTGGAGTCGTCAGCTGGGCTGTCACTGGGCCTGTCACTGGGGTGCCTTCGACCGCAGGTAGGCGGCGAAGTCGGGCATCCAGGCGCGGTCCACGATCTCGATCCGCACACCGCAAGGGGCCAGGTGGTAGGCGAAGATCGACGGGGCGTCGTCGACGAGCGCGCACGCCTCCAGGGCGAAACCCGCCTCCTCCAGCCGCCTCGACGTGGTGGGCACGTCGTCGCAGAAATAGCCGAGGTGGTGGGTCGCGACGCGTTCGGCCGCCGTCCACGGTGTCCCGGGGATCTCCTGGACGAGTTCGATGTGCGGGGCGTCGAGCGAGTACGTGTAGCGGAGGTTCAGCACGCGATCGCCGTCGGCCAGCCGGACCGGCAGGTCCGCGGACATGGTCTCGGTCCACCGGTAGCCGGCGACCTCGCCCATGCGGGCCTTCCAGGCGTCGACGTCCGGGACCACGATCCCGGTGTGGTAGAGATCCGCCGCTCTGAGGGGATGGCTCACGACGTCCCTCACCACTCCAGCCGGAGCGACTTGATGCCGTACATGTTGCCGTGCTGCCAAAGTTCCTGTCCGGGCGCGATCCGGTAGTCGGGGATGCGCCGGTGCCACTCCTCGACGGCCACGTTGAGTTCGAGGCGGGCGAGATGCGAGCCGAGGCAGCGGTGCGGGCCGGAGCCGAACGCGATGTGGTTGGTGGCCTTGCGTCGCAGGTCCACCTCGAGCGGGTTGTCGTACCGGCCGGGGTCGCGGTTGGTGACCGCGAGCGGGAGCATCACCATCTCGCCGGCCTTGACCGGGCAGCCGCCGATCTCCACGTCCTGCGTGGCCTTGCGCGCCGGGACGACGAACGAGTAGACCCGAAGGATCTCCTCCACCCCGGTGGGGATGAGCGAGGGATCGGCGAGGATCTCCGCCCGCTGCTCCGGATGGGCGGCGAAGTGGTACAGCGCCCAGCCGATCGAGATGGGGACCGTGTCGAAGCCGGCCTGGAACATCAGGATGCAGAAGGCGTGCATGTCCCGGTCGTCGATCGGCTCGCCGTCGATCGTCCAGGCCATGGCGTGGGAGAGCAGGTCGTCACGCGGCGTCCTGCGGCGCAGGGCGATCTGTTCCTCGAAGTAGGCCGACACCTCCCGCATGGCGGTCATCTGCCGGGCGCCGTCCGGGTCCTCGTCGTGGGAGAGGTGGAGCAGCTCGTGGGTCCACGCGAGGAAGGTGAGCAGGTCCTCCTCCGGCAGGCCCATCAGACGCATGAAGATCAGGGTCGGGAAGCGGCGTGCGAACTCGTCGAGCACGTCGGCGCCGTCCCGGCCCTTCAGTGCGTCGATCATCTCCGCCGCGACCTGGCGGACCTCCGGCTCCCGGGCGGCGACGGCGCTCGGGGAGAAGTAGCGGCCGAGGAGGCGCCGCCACACGGAGTGCGTGGGCGGGTCCAGCATCTCGGGGATCCACAGGAACTTCGGGTTCGGTTCGAGCGCGGTCACCGACTTGTTGGAGAAGGTCCGCCAGTCCTGGAGTGCCTTCTGCACCTCCGGGCCGTCCGTGACGACCCAGTAGCCGCGCGCGATGGTGCTGCGGAACCCGGAGTGGGCGCCGGCGATCTCGTCCCATCGCTCCTGGTGGCTGAGGACCGGGCCGCCGAGCCGGTTGTCGAAGTGGTAGGCGGGCAGACCGTCGTGGGTTCCGTCGGGTTCGAGCGTCGTGCTCATCACGGCTCCTCTCGTCGTACGTTCGTCTCGTCGCACGTTCGTCAGGTCGCGGCGCCGTCGATCTTGAGCGCGAGGAGTTCGTCGTCGCCGAGACCGAGCGAGCGCAGGACCTCGTCGGTGTGCTCCGCGAACTGGGGCGCGCGCGTGAGACGGACCGGGGATTCGTCGAACTGGACGGGGCTGGCGACGAGTTCGCGGTCCACGCCGTCGGCGTCCACGACGGAGGCGATGAGACCGTTGGCGCGCAGGGCGGGATCCTGGCCGACCTCCCAGGCGTTCTGCACGGCCGCCCACTGTCCCGCACCGCGGGAGAGGATCTCGGTCCACTCGGCGTAGGGGCGGGACGCGATCAGCTCGGCCACGATCTCGGCGGCCTCGGCGGCGTTGGCCATCAGCTTCTCGGTGCTGTCGAAGCGTTCGTCGCCGCTCAGCTCCTCGCGGCCGGCCAGCTTGCAGAACTCCGCCCAGTACCGGCCGGGTTGCAGCATAGCCAGTTCGATCCAGCGGCCGTCCGAGGTGCGGTAGGCGCCGATGAGCGGGTTGGTGGCCGCGCCGTGCCGGGGCGGGGTGTTCACCAGGAGCGGGCCGCCGTTCATCAGCGCGAGGTTGACCGTGAACTGGGTGGCCCAGGCGCCGACGCCGACCAACGACACGTCCACGACGGATGGTTCACCGGTGGTGGCACGGGAGTAGAGGGCGGCGGCTATGCCTCCGGCGACGGTCATACCGCCCATCGCGTCGCCGTAGGCGCCGGCGGGCATCCGCGCCATCCTGTCCGCACCGGGCGGTGTGACACCGGCGGCGCTTCCGCCGCGCGCCCAGAAGGCCGTGCTGTCGTAGCCGCCCTTGCCCGCCTCGTCCCCGCGCGCGCCGAAGCCGCTGCCCCGGACGTAGATGATGTCCGGGTTGATCGCCCGGACGTCCTCGACGTCGATCCGCAGCTTCGCCCGCGCCGCGGGCAGGAAGTTCGTGAGGAACACGTCGCTGGCGCGGATCAGTTCCTCCAGCACGGGGCGCGCCGAGGGCTTCTCCAGGGCGAGGCCGACGCTGCGTTTCCCACGGTTGGGCCCCTCCATGATCGGGAAGAACGACGACCCCTTGCTGACGGCCTCGTACCCGAGCACCCGGACCAGCCCGCGCTGGGCGTCACCGCGTTCGGCGTGCTCGATCTTGATCACGTCGGCACCCCAGTCCGCGAGCACGGCGCCCGCCGCCGGGACGAAGGTGAACTGCGCGACTTCGAGAACCCGCACGCCCTCCATCGGCCTCTGCATCGGACCAACTCCTCCAGCGGCTCAACGCTATTGCGCATACCCAATGCGCAATACGGGCTTCGAGTATGGACCAACAGGGGCCAAAAAGTATACTGTTTTCGTCATGCTGGATTTCACGATCGAATCTGGGTTCCAGGCCAAGCTGGACTGGGCGGCGGCCTTCGTCCGCGAGGAGGTCGAGCCGCTCGACCTCCTGTTCCCACACGGCGGCGACCCGTACGACACGCGCAACGAGAAGGCCCGCGCGATCCTGAGGCCGCTGCAGGAGCAGGTCCGCGAGCAGGGCCTGTGGGCCTGCCACCTGGGTCCCGAACTGGACGGACCGGGCTACGGCCAGGTGAAGCTCGCCCTCCTCAACGAGATCCTCGGCCGCTCCTACTGGGCCCCGACGGTGTTCGGCACCGCCGCCCCGGACACCGGGAACGCCGAGATCCTGGCCATGTTCGGCACCGACGAGCAGAAGGCCCGTTACCTCCGGCCCCTGCTCGACGGGGACATCGTCTCGACGTTCTCGATGACCGAGCCGCAGGCGGGCGCCGACCCCAAGGAGTTCGTCTGCCACGCACGGAGAGAGGGGGACGAGTGGGTGATCGACGGGGAGAAGTGGTTCTCCTCCAACGCCCGGTACGCGGCCTTCCTCATCGTCATGGCCGTCACCGATCCGGAGGCGCCGCCGCACACGCGCATGTCGATGTTCATCGTCCCGTCCGAGACGCCCGGCATCGAGATCAAGCGCAACGTGGGCACGATGGACGAACGCGACAACCTCGACGAGGGCATCCACGCCTACATCCGCTACCACCAGGTCCGCGTCCCGCTCGACGCCATGCTCGGCGGCCCCGGTGAGGGCTTCAAGGTCGCCCAGGCCCGCCTCGGCGGCGGCCGCGTGCATCACGCGATGCGTACGGTGGGCAAGTGCACGCGCGCCTTCGACATGATGTGCGAGCGGGCGCTGTCCCGTCGTACGCAGGGCACCCTTCTCGCCGAGAAGCAGGCCACGCAGCAGTTCATCGCGGACTCCTGGGTGGAACTGCAGCAGTTCCGGCTGCTCGTGCTGCACACCGCCTGGATCATCGACACGCAGCCGCACGGCGCCGCCCGCACCCAGATCGCCATGTGCAAGGTCCAGACGGCCAAAGTGCTGCACGACGTCATCCAGCGGGCCCTGCACCTGCACGGCTCGCTCGGCACCACCAACGAACTCCCGCTCGCCAAGTGGTGGATGGCCGCCCCCAACCTCGCCCTCGCCGATGGCCCGACCGAGGTGCACCGCACCACGATCGCCAAGCAGGTGCTGAAGAATTACCGGCCGGCGGAGGGGCTGTTCCCCAGCGAGCACATCCCGCCGAAGCGGGAGGCCGCCCGCAAGCGGTACGCGCACATCATCGAGGACGACAGTCTCAGCGGCCGGGTGGACGCATGAGCGGCGGGCGCGAGACGCAGGGCCGTGACGCCAAGTCCATCGCTCCGGCGGACCTGTTCGACCTGACCGGCAAGGTCGCCCTCGTCACCGGCGGCAGCCGGGGCCTGGGCCGGGAGATGGTCCGCGCCTTCGCCACCGCGGGCGCCGACGTGGTGATCGCCAGCCGCAAACTCGACGCGTGCGAGACGGTCGCCGCGGAGGTCCGCGACCTGGGCCGGCGCGCCCTCCCGGTCGCCGCGCACGTGGGCCACTGGGACGACCTCGGCCGGCTCGCCGACACCGCGTACGAGGAGTTCGGCAAGGTCGACGTCCTCGTCAACAACGCCGGCATGTCACCGCTGGCGCCCTCCTCGGCGGAGACCAGCGAAGAGCTGTTCGACAAGGTGATCGGGGTCAACTTCAAGGGGCCGTTCCGGCTCGCCTCGCTGATCGGACAGCGGATGGCCGAGGGCGACGGCGGCTCGGTCATCAACATCTCCTCCTCGGGAGCGCTGTTCCCGCAACCGCGGTTCGGCCCCTACGCGGGCGCCAAGGCCGCGCTCAACGCCCTGACCGCCGTCTTCGCCCTGGAGTACGGCCCGAAGGTGCGCGTCAACACCATCTCGGCCGGTCCGTTCCTCACCGACATCTCCAAGGCCTGGTCGGAGGAGAAACGCCGGACCACACGCAGCGCGGCCGGGCGGCCGGGGCGGCCGGAGGAGATCATCAGCACCGCGCTGTACCTCGCGAGCGACGCCTCCGGCTACACCACGGGGTCACTGATCCGGGTGGACGGCGGACTGTACTGAGCGAGCGGGTCCGGCGCGGGCGCCCGCGCCCCAAGGGGCGCGGGCCTGTACCGCCGTCCTCTACCGATGTGCGGATCCGCCGTACGGACGCGACCGGCCGAGGCCGACGGACCGCGGACAACGCCCCGGCCTCCCGGCACAGCGTTCAGGCACGCCGGCCGAGCAGTTCCATCGCCTCCTCCAGCAGCACCGGCAGAGCAGGCAGCATGCGCCGGTGCATGGCGGTCAGGTGGTCCGCCTTCCGGCCGCGCTTGATCAGCAGGGCGGTCGCGGCGGACTCCTTGTACTTCGTCAGTGCCTCGAACCAACCCAGTTCCGGCAGCCGCTCGCCCCGCGCCTCCTGGTACGCGTCGATCAGCTCCGCCTTCCCCGGCATCCCGGTCGGCTCCTGCGACGGGGACGCCGGGTGGCGGGCCTCGTCGGTGAAGAAGGTCAACCAGGTGATGTCGACCCGGGGATCGCCGAGCGACCAGATCTCCCAGTCGATGACCGCGTTGACCGAGTCGGCGTCGCACAGCGTGTTGCCGAGCCGGTAGTCGCCGTGGGTGAACACCGGCATCATCGCGGCGGGCAAGGTGGCGCGCAGCCGTGCCTCGACCGCCTCGTAGCCGGTGCGCAGATCCTCGGGCACGGTCGTGAACGCCCGGGTCCAGCGGTCGACCTCGGCACCGGGCGTGACGACGGGCTCCACGGCCAGGGCGGTTCGCTTGGGGTCCACGCGGTGCAGGTGGGCGAGCATCCGGGCCGCGTCGAGGGCACGGGCCCTCACCTGGCTCGCGGGAAGGGCGCCCCTGGGCACCAGCACCGGTTCCACGCACTCCCCGGGCACCAACTCCATGGCCACGAAGGGCTGGCGAGCCGTGGGCGCGCCCTTGTCGCTGAAGAGCACCTTCGGCACCCGCACCCCGGGAACTCCCGACAGCAGCTGCATGAGCCGCGCCTGGCGCAGCACGTCCCGGTTGCGGACCGGCTCCAGGCCGGGCGGGGCCACCTTGAGGACGACGCGCTCGTATCCGGCGGGGGCGCCCGACAGCACGGCCACATAGGTGAGGCTGGACGTACCGCCGGTGAGGGGCTCGACCGACTCCACGGCGGCCCCGGGAGCCCAGCCGCGGAGCGCGACGGCGGCGCGCTCCGTCAATTGCGTTGTCAGGTCGGCCCTGCCTGCGACGACGCTCATGTCCATCCCTGTCGGCCGACGGCCTGACGGCCTTCGGCGGTCAGCGCCTCGACGATGTCGCGGCGCACGAGCTTGCCGGTCGCAGTGCGGGGCAGTTCGCGCCAGCGGGTGATGCGGTCCGGGGTCTTCGAGCCGCGCAGCGTGCCGCGCACCTGCGCGCGCAGGGCATCCGCGTCGATCGCCACACCGTCGCGCAGGACGACCACCGCCTCGATCCGTTGGCCCCACTCCTCGTCCGGGACGCCCACGACGACCGCGTCGAGCACGTCCGGGTGGCCCAGCAGGACATCCTCGATCTCGGCGGGCGCGATGTTCTCGGCACCGCGGATGATCGTGTCGTCGGCCCTGCCCTCGATGTGGAGATAGCCGTCGTCGTCGAGGTGGCCCTGGTCGCGGGTGTGGAAGAAACCCCGGTCGTCGACCGCGGAGCCCTGCCCGGCGTACTCCCCCGACACCTGCTCGCCACGCACCCAGATCTGCCCGGTCGCGCCGGGCGATGCGACCGCGCCGGACGCGTCGCGCACCTCCAACTCGACGCCGGGCACCGGCAGTCCGGCGGAGCCGAGCCGGGCGCGCACCACGGGGTCGTCGCTCGCCACGGCCGTCCGGTGCTCCCGCGGGCCCAGGACGGTGATGGTGGACGAGGTCTCCGTGAGCCCGTAGGCGTTCACGAAGTCCACCCGCGGCCAGGTCCGCAGCGCCGCCTCGATGACCCGTACCGGCATCCGGGCTCCGCCGTACGCGAGCGCGCGCAGCGAGGGCACGGACCGGTCGAGACCGTCCGTGTCCATGATGCGGGCGAGCATCGTCGGCACCACCATCGCGTGGGTGATCCGCTGCTCCCGTGCGAGTCCGAGCCAGCCGTCCGGCGTGAACTGCTCCAGGGTCAGGGCCCGGCGCCCCGCGTACAGGTTCGTCAGCACATTGGACACGGCGGCGATGTGGTAGGGCGGAACACTCACCAGGGCCGCCTCGTCGGGGCCGGCTCCGGCGAACTCCACCGTGCCGAGCACGTACGACACCAGGTTGCGGTGGCGCAGGACCACGCCCTTCGGCGCGGAGGTCGTCCCGCTGGTGTAGATGAGGACGGCCGGGGTGTCCGGGGGCGCCGGATCGCCTCCGGCTTCGGCGGCGGGGTGGCCGACGTGCTCCGCGGCCTGTGCGAGCCATTCGGCCGGGCTCCGCACCGGCAGCCCCGCGCGGCGCAGGGCCTCGCCGTGCTCCGGGTCGGCGATTCCCAGTGCGCGCGGGTGGTTCGCCAGCAGCGCGTCGAGTTGGGCTTCGCCCAGGCGGTAGTTGACCGGTACCAGGGGCACTCCGGCGCGGGCCGCCGCGAACAGGGCGACCGGGAGGGCCGGACCGTTCACCGCGAGGTGGACGACCGCGTCGGCGCCGGCGGAGCGCACCAGGTGCGCTCCGCCGGCCGCCAGCTCGCGCAACCGCCCGGCGGTCAGCCCGTCGTCCGTGCGCCCGACGACGACCCGGTCGGCGAAGCCCTCGGCGGCCATGTCCGACAGCATCGATATGTTCATGAGCCGCCCCGTCCCCTCAGTCCGAGGCCGGGAGCGGCTTGGGGCTCTTCACCGGCAACGGAAGGCCGTTCGCCGCCAGGCTGCCCGGCCCTGACTTCGTGCAGAGCAGTTCGAGACCGAGGCCCTCGTCGGCGTACCGCTTGCCGAGCAACGCACCGCCCATCAGACCGGGATCGGGCGTGCCGAGGGCGTCTGCCCCCGGCCCGGCCCCCTCGGTCATGGCGGCCCCGCCGCACGTGATCTCCAGCTCCTCGTCCGGGCACCGCACGACGATCACCGCCGTGGTGTCGACCGTACTGGCGAGCATCTGCCCCACGCGTGGCCTCATCGCAGTGTCCTCCGCGGCTCTCGTGGTACCGGGTGACTGGTACCGAGTAACCAGAGAAAAGTATACTACTTACCTCGATCGCGTCGAGAACGGAGCTGCCGAGTGGAACTCAAGACCGTGCTGTTCGAGGTGACCGACCACGTCGCCACGATCACCCTCAACCGACCCGAGGTGATGAACGGTTTCAACCAAGAGATGCTGGAGGAGTTCTCGGCCCTCTGGCACACCGTCAAGGCCGACGACGACGTGCGCGTCATCGTGCTGCGCGGTGCGGGTGAGCGGGCGTTCTGCACGGGCATGGACGTGAAGGAGGGCATCGACCGCCACCCCAACGTCTGGTCGCAGACCGATCCCGGCGAGTACCTCTCGCCGAAGCTGAACCAGGTGTGGAAACCCCTGGTGTGCGCGGTGCACGGCATGGCCGCCGGCGGCGCCTTCTACTGGCTCAACGAGGCCGACATCATGATCTGTTCGCAGGACGCCACGTTCTTCGACCCCCACGTCAGCTACGGACTCACCGCCGCCCTGGAACCGATCGGCCTCGCCCGGCGCATCCCGCTCGGCGAGGCTCTGCGCATCGCGCTGCTCGGCCTGGACGAGCGTGTGTCGGCGACGCGCGCCCTGCAGATCGGCCTGGTCAGCGAGGTGATCGAGCGCGAGCACCTGTGGGGCCGGGCGGACGAGATCGCGCGCATCATCGCCGCCAAACCGCCCGCCGCCGTCCAGGGCACCGTCCGGGCGATCTGGGAGTCGCTCGACTCGACGCGCACCCAGGCGCTGCGCACCGGACTGTCGTACACCCAGCTCGGGAACCCGGTCGGAAAGGCCGGGATCGACCGCCCCGCGGTGCCCAGGGGGCGATGGACACTGCGCTGACCCTCCCCTACCCTCCCCTAAATAAGTGTACTTTTTATAGGGGAGGCTCTTATGCGGTTCGGCATGCCCTGGCCCGGCCGGGACGTCGCGCGGGAGGCCGAGGAGGCCGGTGTCGGCGCCTTCTGCGCCGGGGAGTTCGCCGACCACGACGCCTACCTCACCGTGGCCGACATCGTGGCGAACACCGAACACGCCCTGGCGGGCCCCGCCATCGCCTACGCGTTCGCCCGCACCCCCTACGCGCACGCCACGGCCCTGCGCCACCTGCACGCCCAGGCGCCGGGCCGGCTGTTCCTCGGCCTGGGCAGCGCGGCGTTCCGGATCAACCGCGACTGGCTGGGCGTGCCCGCCGAACGCCCCGTGGACCGGATCGCCGAGACCGTCGGTGCCGTGCGGGCCTGGTTGCACGCGGAGAACGGCGAAGGGGTCCACTACTCCGGCGAGTTCTACGCCCTCGACGCCGACGTCCGCGCCCCGGTGCTGGGCCGGCTGGACATCCCGGTCCTGCTCGCCGCCTTCAACACCCGCATGGCCGCCACCGCGGGCCGGGTCGCCGACGGCGTCATCGGGCACGGGCTGTTCACCGGCTCCTGGTGGAACGACGTCGTACGACCCTCCGTCGAGCGCGGCACGACCGGCGGCGCTCGGTCCGGCGCCCGCTCTCTCGAACACGGCTGGATCATCACGGCCGTCGACGACGCCGCACCCGAACGCGCCGTCGCCGACGCCCGGCGGATGATCGCCTTCTACCTCACCGTCAAGACGTACGACCCGTTCGTGGCCCACCACGGCTGGCAGGAGCCCGTCGCACAGCTGCGTGCGGCGTTCCGGGCCGGCGACACCGACGGCATGGCGCGGGCCGTCACCGACGACATGCTCACCGAGATCGCCGTCTGCGGAACGACGGCCGAGGCGAAGGACGCGCTCGCGCGCCGCGCCGGCTCGTTCCCCCGCGACGTCGGCTACTTCGCGCCGCCGAGCTTCATGGTGAGCCACCGGCGCCGGGCCGCCTACGCCCGGGCATCCCTGGCGCTGATCGGCCAGGTCCCGACGGAGGCCTGACGACTGCGCGGAGGGCGACCGGCCCCGGAGCGAGATCGCTCCGGGGCCGGTCGCGGTCAGGGGCCGCTCGCCGTCCGGTCGTGGCTCAGACTTCCTGCGGGGCCGGCGCCAGCTTCTTGCTCTTGTCGAAGTGCACGACATCGCCCAGCGTGCCCCCCAGGATCGCCGCGCGGTCCTCGTCGTCGACTCCCTCGAAGCTCTCGGCGATGCACTCGGCACTGCTGCGGAAGGTGCCCTCCGCATGCGGGTAGTCGTTGCCCCACATGACCGTCGACAGACCGGTGATGTGGCGGGCCTTGACGGCCGTCGGGTCGTCGGCGAACTGCACGTGGATCTGCCGCCGGACGTACTCGGTGGGCTTGAGCGGGTAGGGCCACTTGTCGTTGACGGCGAACAGCCGTCCCATGGCGGACTGCTCCTTGGGCGAGCGGCTGTCGTCCCAGAAGCCGAGCCACCAGTCGGGGTCCTGGCCGGTACCCGTCTTCCAGGACTTGTCCATGTAGCCCATGAAGGAGACCAGCCATCCGGCGGTGTACTCGATCAGGTTGAAGTGCAGGTCGGGGAAGCGCTCGCACACGCCGCCGCCCACCAGGCTGGCGATGATGCCCTGCGGACCGGCCACGGCCGATCCGACCGCGCTGCCCATGGTCCGGCCGGCCACCATGTCGTCGGTCAGGTTGCCCTTGCCCATGTTCATGGCGTTCATCAGTCCCCGGACGGTCATCGCCGTCTCCGACACGCTCTCCTTGACCTTCACCCCGCCGGTGGCCACGTGGATGAACACCGGCATCCCGTGCGCCTGGGCGGCCGCCCAGACCGGGTCGTACTCCCGCGCGTAGTACGGCAGGGGCGGGATCTCCGGGAGGAGGATCGCGCCGAGCCCCAGCCGCGCGCACCGCTCGATCTCCGCCACGGCCTCGGGGACGTCCGTGAGCGGGATCGCGGCCGTCGGACGCAGCCGATCCTTGTACGGGAGGTAGCGCTCGACGAGGTAGTCGTTCCACACGCGCGCGTGCGCCATGGACAGCTCGTGGTCGTCGGTGAACAGGACGAACAACGACAGGTTCGGGAACAACACCGAGGCGTCGACGCCGTCGAGGTTCATGTCCCGGATGATGTGGTCCGGATCGCCGTCCGGGGTCTCCCCGCCGAGCTGGCGGTACTTCGAGATGGTCCAGCCGTCGAAGCCGATCGTGTGCAGCTTCTTGAACTCGGTGTGTCCGCCCTCGACGATCGGCTCGTCGAGGGTGAACTCCTCTTCCCACAGCGCACGGTCGCGCAGTCGCTCGGGAAGTCGGGTCTTGAAGAGATCGACCGGCTCGATGATGTGCGAATCGCCGGACACGACAAATTCCTTGAACACAGGCGGTACCTCTTTCGAACCTCGTCGTTCGCGCCAGAACCCACCCCGCGGATGACGCCGAAGTTAGCTGTACCGAACGGTCCAGTCAATGATTCCGCATACGGAATGAGCGACCGATCGCGAACCGAAAGCCGAAAGATCGCTGACACTGAGCCCACGACGCCTCCCTCTTCTCCGGTCGGGTGAATTCAGTACACTCAACTAGACAGGTCTGGCAGGCGATCAGGAGACGGCACATGACGACGACGTACTCGTTCTCTTCGCGGCTCTACATCGACGGGCGCCGGACCGACGGCCGGTCGGACACCCCGGTACCCGTCCGCAATCCAGCGACGGAGGAGACGGTCGCGGTGGTCGCGGGCTCCTCCCCCGCAGACGTACGGCTTGCCGTCGAGGCGGCCAGGCGCGCCTTCGACGAGGGCCCCTGGCCACGGATGAGGCCCATCGAACGGGCCGCCGTCCTGCTGCGCATGGCCGAGGAGATGGAGCGCAGACTGCCCGAACTAGTGGCCGTCAACATGGCCGAGGCGGGCTCGGTCCGTGCGCTGGCCGAGACGCTGCAGACCCGGGTCCCGGTGGCGCATCTGCGCGACATGGCCGAGCGCGTGATCCCGGCCTTCTCCTGGGAACGCCCGATGGACCCCACGGTCGCACCGGGCATCGGCGTCTCCCAAGGGGTGTTGCGCCGCGAGGCGTTCGGGGTGTGCGCGCTGATCTCCGCCTACAACTTCCCGTTCTTCCTCAGCATGATGAAGGTGATCCCCGCTCTCGCCGCCGGCTGCACCGCCGTACTGAAACCGGCGCCCGCCACTCCCCTGGAGTCCCTGCTCATCGGCGACTTCGCCGACGCCGCCGGGCTGCCGCCGGGGGTGCTCAACATCGTGACCGGTGACGTCGAGGCCGGCCGCGAGCTGACCACCCACCCCATGGTGGACCTCGTCAGCTTCACCGGGTCGGACGCGGTCGGACGCACGGTCTACGCCCAGGCCGCGGCCTCCCTGAAGAAGGTCGTCCTCGAACTCGGCGGCAAGTCGGCCAACATCGTCCGCGCCGACGCCGACCTCGACGGCGCCGTCCGCTCCGCGCTGACGGGTATCACCACCCACGCCGGACAGGGCTGCTCCCTGCTGACGCGCACCCTGGTCCACGAGTCCGTCCACGACGAACTGGTCGCCAGACTGAGCGCGGCTCTCGCCGAGGTCAGGGTCGGCGACCCGGCCGACCCGTCCACCACCATGGGCCCGCTGATCAGCGAGGCACAGCGAGACAAGGTCGAGAAGCTGATCCGGGTCGGCGAGGAGGAGGGAGCGCGTCTCGTCCGCGGCGGCGGGCGTCCCGCCCACCTCGACCGGGGCTATTTCGTGGAACCGACCCTCTTCGCCGACGTCGACAACGACATGACCATCGCGCGCACGGAGTTCTTCGGCCCGGTCGGCGTCGTCATCCCCTTCGCCACCGACGAGGAGGCGGTACGCATCGCGAACGACAGTCCGTACGGCCTCGCCGGCGCCGTCTGGAGCGCCGACACCGTGGCCGCCTACGACATCGCCTCCCGCCTGCGGACCGGCGCTGTCACGATCAACGGCGGCAGCGCGGGAGTGAACCCCCGGGCCGCCTTCGGGGGGTACAAGCAGAGCGGACTCGGCCGGGAGTGGGGCGAGTTCGGGCTGGAAGAGTACCTGCAGACCAAGACGGTCAGCTGGGCCGCGCGCTGAGCGGCCGGCCGGGCGGCATGCCGACCCCGCGTGCGCAGCCCGGCCGACTGTCCGACCGCTACTTGAGAGTCACCTTCACTTGGGTGCGCGCCGCGAACCGCCGTGCCACGTCGGCCACTTCGTGCCGCCGAGACGACTTCGTCCAGCGGCGGCACAGCTCCAGGCCACGGTCGTTCACACCGTCAGGACCATGGCCGAGCCCATGCCGCCGCCCGCGCACATGGCCGCGACCGCGGTCCCGCCGCCCCGGCGCCGCAGTTCGTGCGCCAACGTCACGACCATCCGCGTGCCGGTGGTGGCGATCGGGTGGCCGAGGCTGCACCCGCTGCCGAACGGGTTGACCCGCTCGGGGTCGAGGCGCAGTTCCCGGGTGGTGGCGACGGCCACCGCGGCGAAGGCCTCGTTGACCTCGAACAGGTCGACGTCGTCGATGCCGAGTCCGGCGCGGTCGAGGGCCTTGCGGATCGCGGCGATCGGCGCGAGCCCCGTCTCGACGGGGTCGACTCCCACGCTCGCCCAGGCCCGCACGGTGGCGAGCGGGGTGAGGCCATGGGCGGCGGCCACGTCCGAACCGGCGACGACGACCGCGGCCGAGCCGTCGTTGACGCCACTGGAGTTGCCGGCCGTGATGGAGAACCCGTCGATCTCGGGGTGCAGCACCTTCAGCGCGGCGAGCTTCTCCGCGCTGGTGTCGCGTCGCGGATGCTCGTCGGTGTCGAAGACCGAGGTCGCTCCGTCCCGGCCGGTGACCTTCACCGGCACGATCTCGTCGCGGAACCGGCCTTCGTCGATGGCCCGCACGGCCCGCTCGTGGGAACGCAGCGCCCAGGCGTCCATCTCCGCGCGGGTGAGGCCTGCCAGCCGGGCCGTGTTCCAGCCGACGAGGACCCCCATGTCGTCGTTGGGGGCGTCGGGCGTCGGGACATGGGTCGGCGACATCCAGGGGTCCTGCCAGTCCTCGGTGCCCGGTATGCGTCGCCGGGCCACCGGCGCCGTCGACGACGAATGCGTCCCGCCCGCGATCACCACGCGGTCCATCCCGGCGCGCACGCTCGCGGCGGCGGTCGCCACGCTCGCGAGGCCGGAGGCGCAGTGCCGGTTGTGCGCCTGGCCCGGGACGTGCGTCAGCCCCGCCTGGAGCGCCGCGTACCGGGCGATGTCCCCGCCTCCGGCCAGGGATTCGCCGAGGACGACGTCGTCGATCGTCTCGGGGGGCAGTCCGCTGCGCCGCGCGGCCTCGCGGACGACGACCGCGGCGAGTTCGAAGGCGCCGGTGTCCCGCAGGGTTCCTCGGCGGGCGGTTCCGATCGCGGTGCGGCACGCGGAGAGAAGAACGGCATCAACCATGGAATTAAGAGTACTTAAATCAAGGAGTCGCTGACAAAGTTACCGCCATATCGCCCCAGCATCTCGACCCTGTCCGCAATAGAGGATACCTTGCTCTGGTGAACTTCGAGCTCAGCGAGGAGCAGGACATGCTGCGCGAGGCCTCGCGCGACCTGCTGTCGGATCGGGCCCCGATCGAGCACGTACGGGCGTGGACGGATCGCGACGAAGACGTCGATCCCGAGGTGTGGAGGTTGACGGCCGACCTCGGCTGGCCCGGTCTCTGCCTGCCCGCGGCGTACGGTGGCGCCGGCCAGGGCCTGGTGGAACTCGCGCTCGTCGCCGAGGAGATCGGGCGCGCGCTCGGGCGGGGCCCGTTCACGCCCACGGCGATCGTCGGCCGGGCGCTCGCCGCCACGGCGTCGCCTGACCTGCGGGCCGAGGTGCTGCCCGCGCTCGCCGCCGGAGCGGGCTGGGCCACCTGGGCCTTCGCCGAGCCGCACGCCCCCTGGTCCCTCGACGGCGTCCGCGCCACCGCCAGGACCGACAAGGACGCGATCGTCCTCGACGGGGTCAAGACGGCGGTGCAGGATGCGGGCGGCGCCCGCTGGCTGCTCGTCACCGCGCGCCACGGCGGGGTCCCGGCGTCGTTCCTGGTCGAGCGGGCCGCCATTGGTGTCACCGTCCGACGGCAGCAGGTCCTGGATCCCACTCGTTCGTTCTACGAGATCCGGCTCGAGGGTGTCCGGGTGCCACCGGAACGCCGCCTCGCCGGCGGGCCCGAAGAGATCCAGCGGCTGCTCGACGAGGCTTCGGTGCTGCGGTGCGCCGACGCACTCGGGGTGATGGAGCGCATGCTGGAACTCACGGTCGCACACACGAAGTCCCGCGTGCAGTTCGGGCAGCCGATCGGAACGTTCCAGGCCGTCAAGCACGCGTGCGCCGACATGGCGCTGCTGGTCCACGGCGCCCGCGCCGCCACCGCCTACGCGGCGATGGCCGCCGACGCGGGTGCCGACGAGGCCTCCCGGGACGCCTGCGCCGCCGCCTCGTACGTCGCGGCCGGGACCGGCGAGGTCGCGGCCCGGGCTCTCCAGCTGCACGGCGGCATCGGCTTCACCTGGGAGCACGACCTCCACCTCCACCTGCGGCGCGCCCGGGCCGACAGTGTGCTGTACGGCGACGCCGCCGTGCACCGCGACCGGTTGTGCACCCTCCTGCGCCGAGCGTCCGCGTCCGCGTCCGCCTGAGCGAACGAAGCGAACGATCCGAAAGGTTCCCATGGAGATCAAGGGCAAGAAGGCCGTGGTGTTCGGCGGCGCCTCCGGCATGGGCCGGGCCACCGCCGAACTGCTCGCGGCCCGCGGCGCCGACGTCGCCGTGCTCGACCGTCCGGCATCGGCGGGCGAGGAGGTCGCCGCCACGCTCGGCGGGATCTTCCATCCCGTCGACGTGACCGACTTCGAGGGGACCGAGAGCGCGTTGGACGCCGCCGTGGAGGCCCTCGGCGGGCTGCATGTCTCGGTCACCACCGCGGGCGGCGGCAGCGTTCGACGCACCCTCGCCAAGGGCGGTCCGCACGACCTGGAGACCTTCCGCCGGGTGCTCGACCTCAACGCCGTCGCCACGTTCAACGTCAGCCGTCTGGCCGCCGCGCACATGAGCCGTAACGAGCGCGAGGACCCCGACGGCGAACGGGGCGTCATCGTCAACACGTCGTCGATCGCCGCCTTCGAGGGGCAGGTGGGGCAGGTGGCCTACTCGGCCGCCAAGGCGGCGATCGCCGGAATGAGCCTCACCATGGCTCGCGATCTCGGATCGCTCGGTATCCGTGTCGTCGCCATCGCGCCCAGCCTGTTCGAGACGGGCGCCACCGAGAAGATCCCCGCCGAGGTGCGGGCCGCGCTGGTGAAGGACGCCGCGTTCCCCCGGCGCCTGGGCCGCCCGGAAGAGTACGCCAAGCTCGCCCTGGCGATCGTCGACAACCCCATGCTGAACGGCCAGTGCCTGCGTCTGGACGCGGGCCAGCGGTTCGGACCGAAGTGAGGTCTCTGATGCCGGATCACACACGCCCAAAAGGCGAACACGAGGGGAAGGTGGCCCTCGTCACCGGCGGTGGCCGGGGCTTCGGCAAGGCGTTCGGCGAGGCGCTGTCGGCCCACGGCGCGCATGTCGTGCTCGCCGACATCGACGGCGCCGCCGCGGCCGAGGCGGCGGCGGAACTCACCGCACGGGGCGCGAGCGCGACCGCGGTCACCTGTGACGTCGCCGACGAGGCGGAAGTCGGCGCGGTGGTGGACGGTGTGGCCGAACGCCACGGCGGACTCGACATCCTGGTCAACAACGCCGGTCTGCACGCCGCCTACAACAGGCCGTTCACCGAACTGGGCCTCGCCAAGGTGCGGCGCGTGCTCGACGTCAACGTCATGGGCGTCATCATCTGCTCACTCGCGGCCCGTGAGGCGATGAAAGGCCGCGCCGGCGCCTCCGTCGTCAACATCTCCTCGTCGGCCGCGTACGCGAACCGGAGCATCTACGGCGTGTCCAAGCTCGCCGTGCGGGGCCTGACGGTCTCCTTCGCCCGCGAGTTCGCCGCCGACGGCATCAGGGTCAACGCCATCGCGCCGGGACTGATCTTCACCGACGCGGTCCGGGCCGAACTGTCCGCCGCCGAGGCGGACCGCGTCCTCGGGGAACAGATCCTGCGACGGGAGGGCGAGGAGCAGGACGTCGTCGAGGCGCTGCTCCATCTGGTCTCGTCGAGGGCGTCCTTCGTCACCGGCGAAACCCTCCGTGTGACGGGCGGGTTCGCGCTCTCGGTCTAGCCTGCGGAACACGCGGCCCGCTCCGGAGGGTCCGGATGCGTCGAAGCGGCAGAAGCGCTTGCGCAGCTTCTGCCGCTCCGTCCGTGGACCGCCGTCGGCGCGTCGGCCGGCTCGGAGATCGTCCGGCCGACGGCCACCGCAGGCTCCCGTGCGCTCGTGCGCTCGTGCGCTCGTGCCAGGGGTGAGATTCGGCTGTTGTCACGCCGTCGCAAGGGTCCTACGCGGTCACCGGCTCGGCCGCCACGGCGGCGGTCTCGGCCAGTTCCTTCTCCTCCCTCGTGATCGCCTTCAGCAGCACGTACGGCGTGGCGATCTTCCAGAAGACGTACGCGATCGAGGGGATCAGATACGCGAGCAGTCCGTCCCAGGCGAGCGGTCCGGTCCGGTTAAGGAAGATGAAGGCGCCCGGGATCAGCAGCACTCCCAGCACGAGGCTGAGCCAGCCGTACCAGCGCGGGAAGACCGGCTTCTCCCGGGTGTGGTCGACGAACGCGGCGTATCCGATCGACCAGACCTGAAGGACGAAGACGCAGGCGTTGCCCACGAACATGAGCCAGAAGATGTCGGTCATCGCGGACAGGACGTCCGGGGAGTGGCTCTCCGGTCGGTAGGCCGCGGCGGCGAGGATCGCGAGCGGGAAGAAGAACCCGGCCGGGGCCATGATGCCCGTGGTGAGCTGGATCATGGACAGCATCCCCCAGCCGCCCTCGACCCGGCGCAGTTGCATGCTCGTCACGATGACGTACGGGTACTCGAACGGGATGAGCAGAACCATCAGGGCGACACAGGTGAGGATCCCCGTGCGGTGGTCCTTGAGGAAGGCGGCGATGTCCTCGGGGCTCTCCGTCGGGCTCATCGGCGGGGTGAGATGGCCCACGGCGAATGCGGCGAAGAATCCCACGAAAAGGATGACGCCACACCACGCCGACACGCGTTGCAGTCTTATGTAGTGGTCTTTCTTCATCTGCGGCTCCCTTGTGTGCCGACCGGTGTCTACCGACCGATCTCGTCCCAGCCGACGAGCCTGTCCAGCAGCAGCGCCGCGTTCGACAGGTAGTCGCCGTACCCACCCCGGAAGAACAGCAGCGGGGTCTTCAACGACTCGACGCGCAGGTCGCGGACCCGCCCGACGACCAACAGGTGATCTCCGATCTCGACGACCTGCTCCACCGCGCAGTCGACCCACGCGACGATGCCGTCCAGCACCGGGTTACCGAGCGGTGAAGCCTGCCAGCTCGTGTCCGCGAAACGCTCCTGCGCCGGGCCGGTCGCCAGCCTCCGGGACAGCCGTTCCTGGTTGCCCGCGAGCGCGTTGGCGCAGAAGCGGCCCGCGGTCCTGATCGTCCGCAGGGTCGTGGAGGAGCGGTCCGCCAGGAAGGACACCAGGGGCGGGTCCAGCGACACGGAGGTGAAGGTGCCGACGATCATCCCGTGCGGCCGTTCCTCGGGATCCGTGGTGGTGATCGCGACCACGCTCGTGGGGAAGTTGCCCAGTACGTCGCGGAAGCGCCGCCCGTCGACGGCGCCCGCGTCCGCCGTCCGGCAGTGCGTCACGCCGTCGCTCATATCAGGATGCGCATCGACTCGGGCAGCTCAAGTCCCATCTGGGCCAGGGCGTTCGCGTGATACGCCGAGCCGGGGACGTGGATCATGTGCCCCAGTCCCGCGTGCGCGTCGCGCCAGAACCGCTGCATCGGGTTGCTGCGCCGCATCGAGTTCCCGCCGGACCGCGCGAAGATCTCGTCCAGGGCGGAGACGGCCCGCCAGGCGCAGCGGACCTGATTCCGCCGTACGTCCGCCCGGTCCTCGATGCTGATGGGCTTACCGGCCTCGACCTGGTCGTACAACCGGCTGATGCCGTCGATCAGTTGCACCCGGGAGGCGGCGATCTCCGCCGCGGCCTCGCCGGCGGCGTAGAGAACGTAGGGGTCGTCGCGCACCTGGACGCCGGTCACGGCGACCCGGTCACGCTGCTGGGACAGGTGAAGGGCGAGCGCGCCCTCGCAGATGCCGATGACCGCCGAGGTGATCCCGAGCGGGAACATGGAGCTGAAGGGCAGTTTGTACAGGGTGTCGGTGAGCCCGACGGCCGCCGCGGCGGCGCCGTCCTGGACCGCCTCCTGCCTGATGACGCGGTGTTCGGGAATGAACGCCTTGTCCACGACGACGTCCTTGCTGCCGGTGCCCGACAGTCCGACCACGTCCCAGGTGCCGTCGATGATCTCGTAGTCCGAGCGTGGCAGCACGACGTGCAGCACGGTGATGGGCCCGGCGGGCTTCCCCTTGCCGTCGCCGAGGAGCGCGCCGAGGAAGTCCCAGCCGCAGTGGTCGCTGCCCGAGGAGAACGGCCAGCGTCCGCTGAGGACATAGCCGCCGTCCACCGGTTCGGCGATGCCGTTGGGCATGTAGGGCGAGGCGATCCAGGTGTCCGGGTCGTCGTCCCAGACCTCGTGGGCGAGGCGCGGGTCCATCTGGGCCAGCTCCCAGGGGTGTACCCCGACCACGCCGCACACCCAGCCCGCGGCACCGTCGTGCCGGGCGACCTCCATCACCGCTTCCGCGAAGTCCCGCGGATGGGCGCCGAATCCGCCGAACTCCTTGGGCTGCAGAAGGCGGATGACCCCTGCGGAACGGAGCAGCTCGACGGTCCGGTCGCTCAGCTTGCCGAGTGACTCGTTCTCGTCGGCGAGCGCGGCCAGTTCGGCACCCAGCTCCTCGACACGGCCGACCACTTCATGCGTCACTCCGCACACCTCCTGGTGACTGATCCCTCGCATGCGCCGCACGTCGCCGGCGGCGTGATGGCCTCAGTTTCGGGGGACGGGACCAGGCCCCGCTGGGCGCTTTCCGCTGACCGGGACTGGGCCGCCTCAGCGAACGACGCGGGGCCGCAGCGCGGCGGTGGAGCGGCCCTCGAGGGCGGAGAGCCACACGCCGGCCCCGTAGGCGAGGTCATCGAGGCGGCGGGCCATGCCGTAGCGGAGGGGATCGAGAGTGGCTTGATCACGTCGGTACTCGAGGGCGATGTCGGCGAGAGCGGCGACCGCCGTGGCCCGGCGCAGCCTGCGGGAGGCCGTGCACCCGACGGCCGTGAGCGGCCACCAGTGGCGGGTCAGCAGCGCGGAGGACTGCGCCAGGGTGCCGAGCGCACCGTTGACGGTGAGCCGCGCGGCCAGCCGGTACGGGTGCCGGGTGCCGTGCAGCTTGTGGGCGATGCGCACGGTGACGACGCCGAGGACGACCCCCGCGGCCGGAACCGACCAACGCCGCTGGACGAGCAGCGCGGCGGCGAACGCCGCGCTCCACGGGGCGAACACGGCGGGCGCGATGTACTCGGGGTGCCGTCGGGCGAGGGGCTGGGCCCCGGTGCCGTACACGGCCTTGCGCAGGAGCCAGTCCCCCACGCGCACGCGATGCTCGTGGGCGGCCCGGACGGCGGGCTCGTAGCGCACGCGGCGACCCGCTTCGATCAGCCGCCAGCACAGGTCGACGTCCTCTCCGACCCGCATGCCCTCGTCGAAGCCCTCCGCCAGCGCGTCCACCCGCGCCAGGACGCAGGCCGAGGACGCCCAGGAGACGGGAGTGCCGGGACGCACCGAGGCCGGGTGGGCGCCGAGATCGAGTGAGGAACGGGCGTTCTCGTATCGTTCGATCCAGGTGGTGGCGGCGCTGGACAGGCCGGTGATACGGGGTACGGCCATGGCGACGCGGGGATCGGCGAAGTGCCTCAGCAGGGTCGGGACCGTGTCGGGTTCCAGCACGATGTCGGAGTCTGCGAAGACCACGTACGGGGTGGTGACCAGGCGCAGCCCGGCGTTGCGGGCGCCGGCGGGGCCGACGTTGGCCTTCAGGGCGACGAGCCGGGCCCCGTGCCGGGCGGCGACCGCCGCCACGGCCGCCGGGTGCCGCGAGGCGTCGTCGACCACGATCACGGGAATGTCCGTGCCGACGCTCCGCAGCAGCCGGTCGAGTTGACGCGGGCGGTCACGGACCGGAACCACGACCGTGTACCGGGGGTCAGGGGGCGCCGGGAGCGAGTCGACGACGGGATGGGCCATACCGGTCTCGAGCAACCGGTCCGCGAGGAGGGCGCCCGCCGCGTCCCGCACCGGGAGCGTCCTGCCGACGAGAAGCCGCCGGGCCCTCGGGGCCAGCCGCAGCAGTCGGGTCGGGAATCCGCCGAGGAGGGCCCGGCCGCCGTCGACCACCCGGGTGTGCCGGTCGAGCTCGACGACGCATCCGAGGGGGAGGTTCATCGGCGTACGGCCCGCGGCCGTGGTCTCCGCGCCCGGTCGACCAGGCGGCCGCGGCCGTCGACGGTCCACGCGTCGATCCGCCGGACTGCCGCAAAGACCATCGCGTCCATCGCCCGGCATCCTTCCTCGGCCGACGCCCCGGCGGGATCGCCGATCACGCCGGAGGGCGAGACCGCGCGCACACCTCGGGCCATCAGTTCCGGCAGGAGGACGGCGAGCGGTCGGGTGTCGCCGGCGACCGCGGCGTCGGGCCGTACCCGCTCCGGCGTCAGATGCAGCATCAGGGAGGTCTCGGTACGGCCGGCGTGCGCGTCGCCGCCCGGTACCTCGCAGCCGGTCCATGCGACGTCATGGCCCTCCGCGCGCAGCTGTCCGAGGGCTCCGTCGAGGGTGGCGGTGTTGCCGCCGTGGCCGTTGACGAACACGACGCGGCCCGCCCACAGGGACAACGAGCGCACCAGTTCCACGATCACCGCGCGCAGCGCCTCGTGCCCGATCGAGACGGTTCCGGGGAAGTCCGCGTGTTCGCCGCTGGCGCCGTACGCCAGCGGCGGTGCCACCGGCAGCGGGCCACCCGCTCCGGTGGCAAGGACGTCGGCGCACCGCCGCGCGACGGCGTGGGCGATCACGGTGTCGGTGTCGAGCGGCAGGTGTGGTCCGTGCTGCTCTGTGGACCCGACCGGAACCAGGACGAGCCCACCGGTCGGGACGGCCGGCCAGACGGCGTCGGACAGGGCCCACGACACCGCCATGTTCAGGCCGCCGGGGCGGAGCGGAGCGCCGCGACGTCCCCGCCTCCCAGGGTCAACGGGAAGCCGGGCGGTACGACCAGGTCCTCGGGTCCCAGCTCGTGGACGGAGGAGTGCCCGAGGCCCAGCACGGCCGAGTCGAGGCCGCCGCGCAGGATGTCCAGCACGTTCTCCACGCCCGCCTGTCCGTTCGCCGCGAGTCCCCAGAGGTAGGCGCGGCCGATGAGGACGGCACGGGCGCCGAGGGCGAGCGCCTTCGCCACGTCGCTGCCGCGGCGGACACCGCCGTCCAGCAGGACTTCGATCTGGTCGCCGACCGCTTCCACGACGGAGGGGAGCACCCGGATGGTGGCCGGGGTGGTGTCCAGGTTGTTGCCTCCGTGGTTGGACACGGACAGGGCCGACACACCCGCGTCGACCGCCCGCTTGGCGTCGTCCACCCGGGTCACGCCCTTGAGGAGGAAGGGGCCGCCCCACTCCTCACGCAGCCATGTGACGTCCTCCCAGGTGGGCGGCGGGGTCCGCATCCACTCGCCGTAGGCGCCGAAGAAGGTGGGCGGCTCGCCGCCGGGAGCCCGCAGGTTGGGAACGGTGAGGTCGGGGACGCGGCCCGACCTGGCGTACCGCCACAACCAGCCGGGCCGGGGCAGCACGTCGGGGGCGAACCGCAGCATGGCCTTGAGGTCGAGCTTGTCCGGGATGGCGGGGCTGCCCCAGTCGCGGCCGTGGGAGAAGGACCAGTCGAGGGTGACGATGAGCGCCTTGGCGCCGGCGGCCCTGGCCCGGTCCATGCGCTGCGCCATGGCCTCGCGGGTGCCGCTCCAGTACAGCTGGAAGAAGAGGTCCGGCTGAGCGTGGGCCACCTCCTCCACGGGCTTGCTCGCGAACGAGCTGAGGCCCATGATGACGCCCCTGCTCGCGGCGGCCCTGGCCACGGCCACTTCGCCGTCCGGGTCGACCGCCTGCACCCCGGTCGGCGAGATCAGCACGGGAAGTGCGGTGGACACGCCCAGGACGGTGGTGGACAGGTCGCGCTCCGCGTGGTGGCCCACGACCCGGGGGGCGAAGCCCAGTTCGGCGAAGGCCGCGGTGTTGTCGTCGATGGTGCGGCCACGCTCGGAGCCCGCGACGAGCGCACCGTAGACCGGGCTCGGCAGCCGGCTTCTGGCCCTGCGACGGGCTTCGGCGACCGTCTCGAACCAGGGATTCCTACGCATGTGTCCCGCCCTTTCCCAGGGGTGTCGGATCCAGCCCTGCCAGCGGGTCCTCGGCGCAGTCGCTCACCGGCGGGCGGCGGCGGGTGAGGACGAGATCCACCGGGCGGGGAGAGGTCCGGTGGGAGTGGTCCCCGGACGGCTTGGGCAGGTGTGCGGTGCCGCGGGGGCGCAGGGCGAGCCGTTCCTCGCCGTATCCCCGCACGCACTCGGGGTCGGGGCCGTCCACGGGCAGCCCGGTGAAAAACTTCGCGGCCATGCACCCGCCCTTGCAGGTGTCGTAGAACGCGCAGGACGCGCAGGCCCCGCCGTGCTGCGGCGTGCGCAGCCGCCGGAACAACGCGGAGTCGCGCCACACTCCGCCGAAGCCGCCGGGTTCGCGTACGTTGCCGGCGAGGAACTCCTCGTGGAGGGCGAACGGGCAGGCGTAGACGTCGCCGACCGGGTCGATCAGGCAGACGACGCGTCCGGCGCCGCAGAGGTTGAGACCGGGCAGTGCCTGACCGTACGCGGAGAGGTGGAAGAAGGAGTCGCCGGTCAGCACGTTCTCGCCATGAGCCAACAGCCAGTCGTACAGCTCGCGTTGCTGCGCGGCCGTCGGATGCAGGTCGTCCCAGACATCGGCGCCGCGCCCGGACGGGCGCAGTCGGGTCAGGCGGAGCTGTGCGCCGAAGCGATCGGCGAGGGCCTTGAAGGCGTCTAGCTGCGGGATGTTGTGCCGGGTGCAGACGACGGAGATCTTAAAGTTCTTCATCCCGGCGGCGGCGAGATTCTCCAGCGCGCGCAGAGCTGTCGCATGCGAACCGGGCCCGCGCACCGCGTCGTTGACGTCGGCGCTCGCGCCGTCGAGCGAGATCTGGACGTCCACGTAGTCGTCGCGGGCGAGACGCCCGGCGGCTTCGGGAGTGATCCGGACGCCGTTGGTGGAGAACTTCACCCCCACGTGGTGTGCCGTGGCGTAGTCCAAGAGCTCCCAGAAGTCGGCGCGGACGGTGGGCTCGCCACCGCCGATGTTGACGTAGAAGACCTGCATGGCCTCCAGCTCGTCGATGACGGCCATGGCCTCCCCGGTGCTCAGCTCGCGGGGGTCGCGGCGGCCGGAGCTGGACAGGCAGTGGGTGCAGGACAGGTTGCAGGCGTAGGTCAGTTCCCAGGTGAGGCAGATCGGCGCGTCGAGGCCCGGCTCGAACAGGTCGACCAGCCGCGACCCGGTGGTCAGGGGGGCGGTCATGGGCTGGGTCATGGGGTCCTTCCGACGACCATCGACGAGCGGGCGAGAACGGCCAGCGCCCGGCCGTAGCGCGGCAGTTCGTCCTCGCCGAGGCCCGCGGCCAGACACGCGGCGCGGGCGGTGGGGGCCTGTGCGAGCGCCTGGACGACGGCCAGGAGCCGACGGTCCTTGAGGAACGTGAGTGTGCGGGTCCCGAAGTGGTAGAGCAGCGCGCCGAAGGGTTCCGGCCGCACCGAGACCTGCGGGTGCAGGTCCCAGGCACGGTCGAGGTCCATCCCGGTCATCCGGCGACGCCTAGTAGACGCCGCACATGCCGTCGATGGAGATCTCCTCCAGGAGATCCTCGGCTTCGATCAGCGCCGGCGGCGCGGCGGCCTGGTCGGCCTCGGCGTCGGTGGCGGTCTCTTCGAACGGGGCGGAGCGGAGCTCGGTCATGCGACTCTCCCTAGGCTTCCCGCGGCGCCGCGGTCGTGCGCCGCGGACCGCTCCCTTCGGATGCCTCGGAGAGTAATGGCACCAGGTGCCAAAAGTGAAGGGACGCGCACTGCCGACTCACCGGGCTCGGCTGACGGTAGTTCACCGATGTGCCGGGTGCCTGGGCTTGTCCCGGCCACCGGAACGGACCGTGGCGCGGGACGCTCACCGCGTTTTGAATCACTTGCCCATGGGGCAGACCGAGCACGGACGCGGCCGGGTACGCCGCCCGGACGTCATCGTGGTGGGCGCCGGGGGCAGCGGCGCCGTCCTCGCGGCGCGGCTCAGCGAGGATCCCGGCCGCACCGTGCTGGTGCTGGAGGCGGGCCCGGTACCGCGTCAACCGTCGGCGTTCGCAGCCGAGTTGCTGGACTCCCGGCTCGTCCCGGGCGCACAGCCCGGACACGGGGCCGTCCTGCCGTACGCCGTGCACCTCACTCCGACACGTCCGTACACGGTCGTCCGGGGGCGGTGCCTCGGCGGCTCGACCACCGTCAACGGCGGGTACTTCGTCCGTGCCCGGCGCGCCGACTTCGACCGCTGGTCGGCCGTGGGCGGCGCGGCCTGGTCGTACGACCGGGTGCTCCCGCTTCTCCGCGCTCTGGAGAGCGACCTCGACCACGGTGCCGACGCGCTGCACGGCGACCACGGGCCGGTACGCGTCCGCCGCACGGATCTTCGCCACCCCGCCGCCATCGCGTTCCGGTCGGCCGCGCGCCGGCTGGGCTTCCCCGAGGAAGGGGACAAGAACGCCCAGGACGCGCCGGGATTCGGTCCGGTGCCGTCCAACGCCGTGGACGGAGAGCGCGTCAACACCGGCGTCAGCTATCTCCTGGGCGCTTCCGGCCGCCCCAACCTCCGCGTGGAAGGGGACAGCACAGTCCTCAGGGTCGTCTTCGAGCGTGGCCGCGCGACCGGCGTGGTGGTCGAGCGGTACGGGCGCCGCACGGTGGTGCGCGGCGGGGAGGTCGTGCTCTGCGCGGGGGCGTTCGGCTCCCCTCATCTGCTGCATCTGTCGGGAATCGGGCCGCGCCACGAACTGGAGGTCCTCGGTGTCCCCGTCGTCAGGGACGCTCCCGCGGTCGGAGCCCAGTTCGGGGACCACCCCCAGGTGGTCCTGGAGTGGATGCCCCGGCGGCCCATGCCCGAGCCCGCCGGCTCATGGCTCGGCGGGGTCCTGCACCTGTCCTCATCGGACGGGGGCCACTCGGGGGACCTGGAGATCCTTCAGTCCCTCATCCCCATGGCCGGACTGACGGGCGGCCGGGTGTCCGTTCCCGGCGCGCCCCTCGCGTTCCTCGTCTCCGTCCAGACGCCGCGGCTCACCGGACGGATGCGCACCCGTTCCGCCGATCCCACGACTCCTGCGCGCATCGACTACGGCTACCTGTCGACCGCGGCGGACCGGCAGCGCATGCGCGAAGCGGTCCGCGTCACCGCCGAGCTGGTCGGCACCCGTGACTTCGCGGAGGTCTCGGTCGGGCTCACGGAGCCGGTGGCCCAGGTGCTGGACGACGACCGCCTGCTCGACCAGTGGGTCCACGGGCATCTCGGCACGTCCCACCACACCTGTGGCACGGTTCCGCTGGGCCACGCCGACGATCCTCGGGCCGCCGTCGACCCTTACGGCAAGGTGCACGGTGTCGACTGTCTGCGTGTCGCGGACACGTCGATCCTGCCGACGCCGCCGTCGCGGGGCCCGGCGGCCACCGCCGTCCTCATCGGCGAACTCGTCGCCGACGCCGTGCGGCGCGGCCTGACGTGAACCGGTTCGAGGGCTCGCGGAGGGGCATGCGAGGCGGCGAAAACACTACGGGCGAAGTGCCGGGTCTCCGAATCCGGCCGCGAGCTGCCGGACGGCCAGCTCCAGCAGGTCGCTCAGGTCGGCGTCCTCGTCGGTCAGCCACTGCTCATAGCCGGCGACACATGCGGCCAGGACGGTACTGCCGATCAGCCGGGGCATCATGCCGGACGCGGGCCTGTCCAGGCGCCGCGCGGCGAACTCCGTGACGAGGGCCCGCCACGACGCGTAGCGCACGGCCGAGTCCGCCTGAAGCGTCGGCACCCGCAGGATGAGAGCCATGCGCTGCCGGTGCCACGGCACCATCGCCGGGTCGAACCGGTTGAACTCGACGACCGCCTCGCACAGCGCGTCCATCATCGGCATGTCCGGGTCGGCCGCCGCCAGCAAGGCGTCGAGCCTGGCCAGCTGATCTTCGAAGTCGCCCCACACGAGATCGTTCTTGGAGGCGAAGTAGCGGAAGAAGGTGCGGCGGCCGATTCCCGCTGCGTCGGCGATGTCGTCGACCGTCGTGCCGTCGAACCCCTGCCGTGCGAACAGCTCGAAGCCCAGCCGTTCGAGCGCCGCCCGTGACGTCGCGCGCGGCCGGCCCGTTCGGGCGGATCCCGTGCCGGCATCCCCTGTGCCCCGAAGCGGTGCCATCCGCAGTCCCTCCCTTCAGGCACCGGCGCCGCCCCCGGCGAACCCCGGCGGCCCGTACGCCATCGGCCGTCATCCCGCTTCGCACATGATGCACAATCCGACGGGCGCCTGGACGCGAGGTACCCAACCGGAGCCTCGTCGGGCACACGGCATGCGCATCACCGCGGGGAGGGGGCCCGGTGGCCCGCGCGAACGCGCCGTGTCCGTGTCCATACCGGCACGTCGGCGTCGAGGCGTCCGTCGGGCCGGACCGCGAAGCCGAGATCCGGATCGGCCGCCTCGCGCAGGGTGGACAGCACGACGCCGCTCATGTCGATGCCGGTGAGGACGAGGCGATCGATGCCGCCGGCCCGCGGAGTCATGTCGAGGTCGCTGCCGACGACGGCGCTGACGCGTCACCAGGTGACCACGTCGGCCGCTCCCCCGCGCCTCCGTCGTGCCGCGGGCCGCGATGAGCCGGTATCCAGGCCAGGCGCCGGAATGGCGCGCAGCCGGCTCCACGTGCGAGTGGGCCCGTTCCGTCGGGGGCCGCGTCCGAACGGGACCCCGCTCGCAAGGAGGCTTCGAGGTCCCCCCGCGGAACTGCCCTTGTCCTAGCATGTCCCGGAGATCAACACCCGCAGGGGCTGACCGTGCGGTAGCCCGTGGCCACGGCGGTCACGGTCCCTCAGACTGGATCGGTGACCCCGGTGTACAGCGACGAAGGATTGACGCTCCGGTCCGACGGGCGGGTGGGAAGCCCCTTACGACGCCTGGTTCTCGACGACTGGCACGACGCCGAGGCAAGCCGGGTCGAGGCCGAGGCCGCCCGGTTGGCCGACTCCCTGCCCCTGACGTTCGGCATCGCGACCCGGCAGCCGCCGGACCGGCTCCGACCGCTGCTGGAGGCGGTGACGCTGACCCTGGCAGCACCCCGTGTGAGCGCCCGGACACGGGAGTTGGTACCCGTCCACGATCCGCTGGTCGCGTTCGACGAGCTGGCCCGGCTCGTCGCCTGTCGGCCTCGGACAAGCCTGGCTCTGGGGCAGTTGCTGCGGCAGACGCCGCAACTCGACACCCTGCAGGGTCTGGCGGCCGAGGCAGCGGCCTACTCGATGCTTCTCGGCGGGACGGAGTTCGCTTCCTGGCTCGCCGACCGGGGCACGCCCCGGGCTGCTCCGGAGGAGGGCCCGCTGGTCCGCGTCCGGCGGGGGAACGATCTGCTGTTCGTCCAACTCGACCGCCCGCAACGGCGGAACGCGTTGAGCTTCCGGATGCGGGAGGAGCTGTTCGAGGCCCTGGAACTCGCCTTCGTCGACGGCACGATCGACCAAGTCGAACTGGACGGCGTCGGGCCGGTGTTCTGCAGTGGCGGCGACCTGTCCGAGTTCGGGAAGGCCGCGGACCTCGTCGCGGCATACCTGGTACGGCTGGACCGGGCGCCCTGGCGGCTGATCGACCGGCTGCGGGACCGGGTGACCGTGCGGGTGCGGGGCGCGGCGGTGGGCGCGGGTGTGGAGATGGCCGCCTTCGCGGGACGTCTGGTGTCCTCACCCGGGGCGTTCTTCCAACTGCCCGAGGTTGCGATGGGTCTGGTGCCCGGCGCCGGCGGCACGGTGAGCGTGCCGCGGCGGATCGGCCGGTGGCGCGCCGCGTGGATGATGCTGAGCGGGGCCCGGGTCGGTGCCGGCACCGCCCTGGAGTGGGGGTTGGTGGACGAGATCGACCACGACCATGAGCGGTGAGGTGCTCCTGCGCGGTGTGGAGCTTCATCCACGCCGGGATCCGGTCGACTGCCGGATCCGCGGGGGTGCCGTCGTTGAGATCGGCCGTCAACTGCGCCCCCGGCCGGACGAGTTCGTCGTACGAGGCGACGGCGGTGCACTGCTGCCCGGCCTCGCCGATCACCATCTGCACCTGGCGGCCATGGCCGCACGGCGTGCCTCGCTCGACGTGTCCGCCCTCTCCCGGCACGGTCTCGCGTCCTCCATCGCACAAGCCGTGGCGGGTGAGGACGGGTGGGTGCGAGCGGTCGGGTACGACGACGTGGTCCACGGCGATCTGGACCGGACCGTCCTCGACGGTTGGAACCGCGTGCTGCCGGTGCGTGTCCAGCACCGCTCCGGCGCGCTGTGGGTCGTCAACTCCCCTGGCCTCGAACGGCTCGGCGCCCTGTCCGCCGCCCACGCCGGCATCGAACGGGAGGGGACAGGCCGACCGACCGGGCGGCTGTGGCGCGCCGACGCCTGGCTGCGCGAGGCACTGGGCGGACGGCCTCCGTCGCTGCGAGCGGTGGGCGCACGGCTGGCCGCCCTCGGTGTCACCCATGTCGCCGACGCGACACCGGACCAGGGCGCGGGCCGCCTCGTATCGGAGGCGGTACGGAGGGAGGAACTCCCGCAGCACGTCATGACCATGGCCGCCGACGCCGGTCTCCCGCCCCATCCGCGGCTGAGCATCGGCCCACTGAAGTTCGTGGTCGCGGACCACGCCCTCCCGGACGTCGACGACCTCGCCGGGCGGATGCGGCAGGCACATACCGACGGACGCCCCGTCGCCGTGCACTGCGTGACCCGCACGGCCCTCGCGCTGACCCTGGCCGCGCTCGACCGGGCGGGTGGACTGGACGGGGACCGGGTGGAGCACTGCGCCGACGCCGACCGTGCCGCTGCCGCGGAGCTGGCCGCCCGAGGGATCCGGGTGGTCACACAGCCGACGCTGGTCGCCCTGCGGGGCGACGACTACTGGGAGCGCGTCGATCCCGCCGACCGGCCGGACCTGTGGCGATATGCCGGGCTTCTGCGCGCCGGGGTCCGGGTGGCCGCGAGCAGCGACGCCCCCTACGGCGATCCCGACCCTTGGGCCGGCCTGCGGGCCGCGTCCGAGCGGCTGACGCCGTCCGGGCGGGTACTCGGCGCCGACGAGCGGGTTCCGGTGGAGGTGGCCCTGCGGAGCATGCTCTCGCCCCTGGACGATCCCGGCGGCCCGGCGCGGCGGGTCACGGTGGGACGACCGGCTGACCTCGTCCTGCTGGACCGGCCGTGGAGAGAGGCGGTGCGGGCTCCGGACGCCGGCAACGTGCGCGCCACCTTCATCGAGGGGCGGATCGCCCACGGAGCTCAGCAACTCGGCTGAGGATCCGGGCCGTGTCGGCGCCCATCGCGGGCGTCGCCCCTTCTGCTACCGGCGCGCGCGGCGGGAGGACCTCCTGTGTCCGGCCGAGCGCCGGGCACTCCACCACCGAGCCGCCCGGTGCTCTCCGTACCGGGTGCGGCCCGTGATCGACACGGGGAGCCGTGGCGAACGCCGCCGCCACGTTCCGCATGGAGACGTCGATCAGCTGTCCTCCGCCGCAGGCCAAGGCGCCCAGCGCGCCCAGCGCGGCAACGACCCCCGTCAGCGGATCGGCGACCGCGTCGGCGCAGAACACCGGCTCGCCGTCCGCGGAACGGCCGACCAGCCCGCCGGCGACCGCCGCGTCGTCGCCGAAGGCGACCCGGTCGGGATGACCGCGGCCGTACCCGGTGATGCTCACCCACACCTTGCCCGCACGATGGTCGAGCCGTTCCGGAGCCAGCCCCAACTGGGCGAGCGCACGCGGTCGGGACGCCTCGATCACCACGTCGGCGGCCCTGACCAGATCGGCGAGCGCGCTCCGCCCTTCGGGCTGGGTGAAGTCGACGGCGACGCTCTCGTGCCCGGCATGCAGCCAGTCGTAGAAACGCCGGTTCCCTGTGCGGGCGCCGTCGGGGCGCCGGGTGCTCTCCACCTTGACCACTCTGGCACCGGCCAGGCCGAGGAGGCGGGCGCACAGGGGGCCGGCCCAGAGCGAGGAGAGGTCGACCACGAGGACACCGTCCAGCCGCCGTGCGTCCCCGTCGGGTGCGGCGATCGTGGACACCTGCCACGGTACGTCCACGGAGGGCGGTTCGGGCGCCAGGGCAGCGGCGGGAACGCCGAACATCCGGATGTGGTCGGCGAATTCGTTCGCCTTCGCGCCTCGTACGGCCGTGGTCAGCTCCTGCCAAGGGTCTGTCAGGTCGGCCCGGCCCAGCATCGCCGGCACGAGTTCCAGGTCGTCGGGACGGCTCAGGGTCACCGCGCACCAGCCGTCCGAAGCCCGAAGCAGGCGGGTCGCGCCGCCCGCCGAGGTCCGCCCGCGCCGGGTGAGGTTCATGGCGCCGGCCCGGCCGCTGAGGACGAGGACGGGGTCGACGGGGAAGGGCCCGGCCATGTGCGCCAGTGCGGCCACCGACTCCCGTAGCAGGGCCGTCATCGGTCCGGGCGACAGGACGGGCGGGCCGTCCGCCTCGCCGGTCAGCTCCATGGCACCGGAGGCCGCCCAGTCCAGGAACGGGCAGCCGGCGACGCGCGCGGGGGCAGGCGAAGGCGTGATGTCCCCCAGGGTGCGCAGCCACCGCCGTACGGTCTCGGTCGGATCGCCCGCCACCGCCCCCACCGCTTTCCCACCCTGAGACGAAAAAGAGTATGCGTTTATGCAATGACGATTTAACCGCACAAAGCTTCAAGAAGTGGTCGGCCAGAGGAAACGGTGAACCCCGGCACGCTTGATTCGCAGCCGTCACGACGCTCAACGCGCTTTATGCGCTTTATGCGCTCCATGCGCTCAAAGCGCCGCACGCTCGTCGGCTGAGCACTGCTCGTGATCCGGACCCCGCCACAACACCGCGAGCCACGCCGCGGCCTCGGCGACGCCCAGCCCGGCGAGCGCCACGACGCAGCCGCTCAGGTCGAGGCGGCCCACTGCGAGCCGGGGCGGTACCGAGCCCTCGCGATCCGCTCACTCTTCCCGCAGCCGGCCGAGGCCGGACGATCCGTCGTCGCGCCGCGGCCGCGGTCGGCGGCCCGGCACTTACAGCGAGGACGTGGGCGGCCAGTGGCCGAAGGGCCGCCGCGCGGTGTCACTCGTCCTGCACAGCGGCGCACAGGCCACCGTCGACGACGATGTCGACACCGTTCACGAAGCTCGCCTCGTCCGACAACAGGAACGCGGCAACGGCCGCGACCTCGTCGTACCGACCGGTACGGCCGAGCGGCGTGCGTTCGATGAGTTGCCGCACCGACTCGTACCGCGCCGCCTCCATCCGAGTCTGCGGGGTGTCGACAGCGCCGGGCGACAGCGAGCACACGCGAGCGCCCACCGGCCCGAGCCGCACCGCCTCGGCACGGGCGAAGCGGTGCACGCCGTACGTGGCCCACGGGTACGCCCATGCGGGATCCTCGACAGCCGGGCCGATCGCGTCGCGGATCCGGTCGAGGAACATCTCGCTCGCCGGGTCGTCAAGCACGGACGCGACCGCCGGGTCGGGGTCGATGTGAGCGATCAGCGGGGACACCGAGGCGCAGTACACGAAAGCCGTCCCGGCGGTGGCCAGCGGGCGGAGCGCCTCGCCGAGCAGCACGGTTCCGACGAAGTCGACCTCGATGATCCTGCGCCAGTCGCCCTCCTCCGGCGCCACGCTCTCGGCATGCGCGACCGCACGCAGCGTGCCGAGCTCCCCGACCCGTTCGGCCAGTCGGTTGAGGTCGTCCGGATCGGTGACATCCACTCCGAACGGCTCGGCAACGGCCCTCCTGCCGGAGCCGGACAGTTCCTTCGCGACCGCAGCCGCGGACGCCTCGTTCGGGTCGGCGAGCAACAGCACGTCCACCATGTCGGCGAGACGCCTCGCGCAGGCCTCCCCCGTCCCGCGGCCGGCACCGGTGGCAATACCTACCGTGGTCATGCGCCACTCCTCACTGGAGACACTGTCACGGGACGAGTGTCTCGCGGTTGTCAGTGTCCGGACCTGCCCGGGTGTCCCGCGGCCTACGCCCCGTCGAGAAGGCGAGGTGCCGGATGGGCTGTGGCCGGGTCGGCTGCGGACTCTCGACGGAACGGTAGCCGGTGTGCGCCGGCCAGTCCGGCGGATTCCGGCACCGACGATCCCGTTGGCGCCGCAGGTCCGAGGCCGGGATCCGCGATGCGCATCGCCCCGCCGCGGCCGTGATTCGCCGCTGCCTGCCCGCCCTGGCCCGCCGGCGCATCAGGCAGGCCGCGTGCGCGGATCCTGGTGCGCCAATCCTGGTGTGCGGCGATGCCCGAGTGGCGCGCGTCCTCGCAACGTTCGCATGGACAGGGCGCCCATGCGCCGTCTGGGCTCCGCCTTTCAATGTACCGTTTGGTCCAGCGAACCAAACGCGGTCCCGGAGTCCGCTTCCCCCGGACATGAGGTACCAGTCCGAGCGGCCTGGGAGTCGGCTTGGATCGATACGTCTTCACGTCAAGCGGGGAGAGACCCATGCCACGACCGCCGGGCCACGGACCGGGCTTCGAAGTCAGACGCCAGAAGATCATCGACATCGCTGCGTCGCTGTTCGCCCAGCAGGGGTACGCGGCGACGTCCATCAACGACCTGGGCCGGGCAGTCGGCCTGGCCAAGGGAGCCCTGTACTACTACATCGGCTCCAAGGAGAACCTGCTCGTCGAGATCCAGGCGCGGGTGATGGGACCGCTGCTCTCCCGCGCCCGCCAGATCGCGGACCTCGACACGGATCCCCTGTTGCGGCTGCGGCTGCTGTCCGAATCGCTGCTCACCATCATCTTCCGCAGGCTCGACCACATCTGGGTCTACGAGCACGACTACCGCAGTCTGAGCGGCGCTGAGCTGAAGACCCTGCTGGGCCAGCGTTCCGACTTCGAACAGGTGATCTCGGGGCTGCTCGCGGAGGCCGTCGACCAGGGCACCTTCCGCGCGATGCCACCGCGGCTGGCCACCCTGCAGTTCCTCAATCTGCACAATCACACGTATCAATGGGTGCGCACGGACGGGCAGTGGGACGCGGCGTTCCTGTCCCGCGAATACTGCGCGACCCTGTTCCGCGGCTTCGGCGCACCCGACCACGCCCTGCGGAGGCTCGAGGAACAGGCCGAGGCGTTCAAACGCGACCGCCCGGAACTGCCCCTCGATCCCGAGGCCGAGTGGGATCCCCTCTCCGCCGCCGGATGACGTTAAGGGCCCGCGTCCCGTAGCGGCCCACCGCGGGCCGTTCGTCACGCAACGCGAGCAGGGGCCGCCCGGACTGCGATCAGCGCCGGCGGCCCCTCACGGGACATGGCCCCGAGCCTGACCCGGGCGTCCGAGGCACCACAGCAGCCGTCTTCGACATTGCGGCCGGGGCCACCGTCGTCTCCCTCCAGGCTCTCCCTCCAGGCGGGAGTCCGTCGCTCGTCAGGACAGGAGGCTGGTGACGGCGTCCGAATCCACCATGCGGGCGATACGCCAGAGGCCGAGCCAACTGTCGGGGAAGACCGACTCGTCCACCAGGGCCGCGTGTACCTGCGGATCGGGGTCGGCGCAGGCATCAGCGCAGACCAGGACCTCGTACCCGATGTCGTAGGCCCACCGCGTGGTGGACAGCACCGTGCCGGACGTCGCGACGCCGCCGAGAATGAGCCGACGGATGCCGGCCATCTCCAGGCGCTCGCGCAGGTCGGTGGTGGCGAAGGCACCCAGGGTCCGTTTGCCCAGCACCGGCTCGTCGCCGAGGGGGGCGAGCAGGGGGTGGAACTGGTCTTGCATGGCCTCGTGGATGATGTGGAAAACAGGCGCGTCCGCCTTCCGGACGGAGGCGAGGGCGTACGCCGCCCGGTCGGCGACGTCCGGGTCGTGGCTGTAGTTCTCGACGATGCGGGTGGCGTAGTCGAGCGCAAGGAAGGCGGTTTGCGTGCGGTCGGCTGTGTTGGCCATGGTCATGGGATCTCGGACTTCCTTCATGGGTGAGACCAGTGGTGATCGGAGGCACGGCGGCCTCTGTGCGCGCAGGGCGGCGCAGATCCGGCTCTATCTGCACGCCGGCCCGGCGTTCAACGGCGCCTTCGCAGGATCCGGAGAGTGCGCCCGGCTAAGCTAACATCGAATCGGAGAGTACGCCCCGCTTATGGTTCCGCCGAGCAAGGGAGACGTCGTGGGAAACGAGCCGCGGCCGCTTCGGGCTGACGCCCGTCGCAACCGGGACCGGCTTCTGGAGGTGGCCCGCGGGGCGTTCGCCGCCGAAGGAGTGTCCGTCCCCCTGGACGAGATCGCGCGCCGCGCGGGCGTGGGGCCAGGAACTCTGTACCGTCACTTCCCCACGAAGGAGTCACTCCTCGAGGCCGTCGTGCGGGAGCGAGTCCGACGCCTGGTCGATCAGGCTCAGGCATTGCGGCATGACGAAGACCCCGCAGCAGCCCTCTTCGCCCTGCTGGACCAGGTGGTCGAGGACGCGGCCGCGAAGGCGGATCTCGTCGACACGCTGGCCGGCGCCGGCGTCGAGATACGGACGGCGCTGGCGACGGACGTCACCCGGCTCCACGCAGAGATCGGCCACCTCTTGATCCGCGCCCAGGACAGCGGCGCGGTCCGCGGTGACATCGGCATCGCGGACCTGATGACCGTCCTCGGCGGAGTCCTGTACGCCCTCCGTCACCTCGGTGCCGGCGCTACGCGCGAACACGTCGTGGCCATCCTGTACGACGGCCTACGCACGGGGGCGCCCGCGTGACACCGGGCCGACTTCGAACACAGGACAGAGAGGCGCGACCCGGGCGCTCACAGCCGACGTAGGGGTCGACGGGCGTCTCGCGACCGGGTCACTGGTACCGCGGTACCAGTGACCAGTGGCGATTGTGGCCTGCGGGTCCACGGGTCGTGGTGTGGCCGCTCCTAGCCTCGAAGCAGTGATCCGGCGAGATGCCGGGCCGGAATCGGGGAGTGGCGCTGTGATCGAAGTTCGCGGGCTGACCAAGCGGTACGGGGACAGGACGGCGGTGGACGACCTGAGTTTCACCGCCCCACCGGGACAGGTCACCGGATTCCTGGGACCCAACGGGGCGGGCAAGTCCACCACCATGCGAATGATCGTGGGCCTGGACGCGCCGACCAGCGGCACGGCCCTGGTCAACGGCAGACTCAACGCCCAGCACCGGGCGCCCTTGCAGGAGTTGGGGGTGCTGTTGGAGGCGAAGGCGATGCATCCGGGCCGCAGCGCGTTCAACCATCTGATGACGCTGGCCTACACCCATGGCGTGTCGCGTCGGCGGGTGGAGGAGGTCATCGACCTGGCCGGTCTGCACGCCGTGGCGCACAAGCGGGTCGGGGCGTTCTCGCTGGGGATGGGGCAGCGGCTGGGTATCGCCGCCGCACTTCTGGGCGACCCCGCGGTGGTGATGCTGGACGAGCCGGTCAACGGGCTGGACCCCGAAGGCGTCCGGTGGGTATGGGAGTTGCTGCGCGGACTGGCCGCCGAGGGCCGCACGGTGATGCTCTCCTCGCATCTGATGAACGAGATGGCGCAGACCGCCGACCGTCTGGTGGTGGTCGGCCGGGGTCGTGGGAGCGAGGTCGGCGGCGCGAGTGGGTCTGCGGGCGAAGGATGCGTCACCGTCGCCGGGCCGGGCCAGCTGTACGAAGAGCCGTCGTGCACAGTCCTGTTGGGCCTTCGTCAGCACGGCCAGGGCGTCGTCCGCGTATCCGACGAGAGCGCCGGCGACGCCGCCCAGGTCGTCGTAGGCGGCGTGGGTGAGCATCGAGCGGGTGCGGCGCCTCCACAGCTCGGTCAGGGCGAACTGGACCAGTGGCATCCGCCCGGGCTCGTCACCCGCGTCCGCGACGATCCGCTCCGGCAGTCCGGGCTCGAACCACAGTCCCGGCACGGCGTCGACGGGTGCCGTCACCGCCCGCTGAAGGTCCTCCGCAGCCAACGGCGCGAGGAACTCGACGGCCTCACTGACGAGGTCGGACGTGCCCGGCGTCACCAGCACACCCAGGGAGTCGGGCCGCACGGTGGCGACGACCCGCAACATGGCCGCGCCATCATTGCCGGCCAGGGCGGCGAGCAGGGTGAGCAGGTCGCGGGCTGCGGCGGGATCGGCGCCCGCGTACTCCTCGAGCTGGTCGACGAAGAGGACGTGTCCGACGCCTTCCCCGCGGGCGAGGATCCTGCCGCATAACTCGGCAGGGACATCGTCGCCGGTCTCCATGAGCCCTGCCAGCTCCTCGGCCTTGGTGAGCCGTTCGACCTCGCTGATCCCAGGCTCCAGGACCGCTGTCAGCGCCCGGGCGAGCACGGTGACAGCACGCGCCCCCGGCACGGGCCGCAGCTCGGACACGCCCATCCCCTCGGCCCGCAGCCGGGGCAGCACCCCGGCCCGAACGAGGGACGACTTCCCGCACCCGGAAGGCCCCGCCATCAGCGTCACCGGCCGCCTGAGCACGGCCGCGCCCACGCGGGTGATCTCGCTGTCACGGCCGTGGAAGAACTCCGCGTCGTCCTCCATGAACGCCGCGAGCCCCTTGAACGGACAGCGGGGCCGCAGCGTCCGTTCGTCGGCCAGATCGGCCGACGGCACCAGATACGCGGTGGGCTCGCCCCGGTGGGCGGCGACCATCATCCCGACGACGCCGTCCTGCGTGCCGTCCCAGACGGGCGCCCCACTGAACCCCTCCGCGATGCGCGGCCCCGGCGCCTGCGCCTCGATCTGCAACCAGCCCGAGCCCTGTCCAGCGCGTAAGGTGCCCGAGGCCCACACCCCGTGGTCGGCGCCGGCCGGATAGCCCAGAACCCGGAACGGGTGCCCCCATACGCCGGTCCCGTCGACGAGCGGCACCGGCCGCGCCCCCTCGACCACCGTGTCGAGCCGCAGCAGCGCCACGTCCGCCCCGTCACGCCGCCACGACACCACCTCCGCCCGCGCCCGGGGACGACCGCCCAGCAGCGGAAAGTCCAGTTCCAGCTGCCCGCCGGGCGCGGTCTCGGCGGTGTCCGGCACCCCGAGCGCCCTGGCAACGACATGGGCGCAGGTGCACACGACGTCGGCGGCGACGGCTTGGGCTGCTCATTGCGGCAGTTACCCGGTCTGTGCTGGTCAGAGGAGGCGGAGGGCTGCGAGGAGGCGGTCGCGGACCTCGGGGTGGTCCGGGTTGTCCTCAAGGCCGAGCTGGTACGAAGGCGCCGACGGCAACCAGCGCTGGCACGACCAGTACGACGGCACCCCCTACGCCTGTGGGCCGAATGCCATGCAACCGGCCAGCAACCGTGGAATCTGCCTTGCACAGTCACAGCGCCTTCGTCCCCCTAAAGAGGCCCACCTCAAGTCCGCGGGTCTCGACGAGAAGGATCCAGGGAGGCTCGCGGACAGAGTTGCCCCGGCACCCGGGCCGCGACGCCCCACGCCGCCGTGGAGACTCCCGGCCTTCCTGCCCCGCGCTCGTCCGACTGCGCCGACGGCCACTAATACCCGAGCTGCGTTTCACACTTCGCGGCCCCCGCACGTCGACGTAGATGCCGGGGCCATCGCTCCCCGGCACGCCACGTATCACCGGCGTTCCCGGAAGAGCAGGAGTAGAGAACAGTGACCCAGACGGTTGGAAGTTCGGGCTCGATCCCGGCACCGAGGCGGCGGGCCGACAAGACCGGCAGCCTCCGCCAGCTGTTCACCAGCAAGCGCAAGACCACCCTGACCAGGGAAGAGGCTGAGACGGAGATTCTGAGCCTCTTCAAGTCGCGCCGTCCGTACTGGTATTCCGTGATCGGCCGCAAGCTGCCGGACCTCTACGTCGAGGATGTCCTCGGCCAGGTCGGCGTCCGAATAGCAGCCGACTTCAAGAAGTACGACGCGTCCACCGTCAAGGACTTCAACGCCTACATCGCGAAGACCTGCATCCGGTGCGCCGTCGACCAGCTGCGCCGCCACCGCACCGAGGCAGAAGCGCTCAAGAACGGCACGACACAGCGCTGCATGGGCCTGCCCGAGACCGCGACCGACCCCGACCTCACCGACCTCATGGCGGCCCAGGAGGGCTACCTTCGCGTCCGCGTCGTCATGGACGACGTCCTCACCGATCGTCAGCACACCATCTACGTGCTGCGCCACGTGATGGAACTGAATTCCCGCGACATCGGCGAGGCCCTCGACATCAAGGCCCCCCTCGTCCGCAAGGACCTCCAGGCCGCCCAGAAGATCCTCGGATCTGACGAGGTGAGGCAACGTCTGCGCGACGTCCTCGGCGAAGGGCGGTAGCCGGTATCACCTTGTTCGCCGGCGGTCCGGCCCACACCGCCTCAACCCGGATCGGACGAACCGCCGGCGGACATGGGGACATCAGCCCCACCGTGCGCGCCATGGCTGCAACCACACCGCACACGGAGCAGATCGAGACCTGGACCAAGGAACTGAAGGAGTACAGAGTGATCGTGCAAAGCCTCCACTGGATCACCTTCGTGATCACCCGCATCATCGGACTGCCGGGCAGGCTCATACGCCGGATTGAGAACGCGCGGACCCCCTCGCCGGTCTGGGACGACCCGACCCTCCTTGCGCGGGCTGACGCCGACAACCGTCAAGGGTCGCCCGCACCCCGCGGCCACCAGATAGCTCAGGCGTAACCGGCGGCCCACGCCGACAGCGCCCAGCAGGCACCGGTACCCGGCAAAGGAGGACACCTGTAATCGGACGAGGGGCTGAAGCCCCCTCCCGCATGCTCTGAATCTTGCAGAAAAACCTGCCGGGACCTGCGACTTCACAGTCGGGGTCCCGGTTTTCGTCTATCCGGGCGTAGGCAAACCGCCCGGATACCAGGAGCGCTCCATGGCCGCCCCCACCCCCGTCCCCACCTCGACGATCGAGGTCTTCGAGACCGACCTCACCGCGGTCCTCGACGCCGCCAAGAACGAACTCGACGTCAAGAAGCGGGAGACGAAGGCCGCCCGCGCCCTCGTACGCCAGGCCGCCCGCCGCCGACGCCACCAGTACATCCGCAAGACCGCCGCCTCCGTCGCGGCCACCGCGCCGCGCGCCGTCTTCTACACCCTCGCCCTCGTCGGCATCACGATCGCCTCCGTCGCCCTGGTCCTCCTCGCCATAGGCAGCACCGCCGCCGCAATCACCCTGTTCACCGTCGCCGGAGCCGCCTGGGGCATGGGCGCCGTCGTACGCCGATAACCGCCGCTCGCAACTGAGGGCCGCACCGACACCGGTGCGGCTCTACCTCCATGCTCTTCCTGACTATCGCGCTGGCCGTGAGAAGCGCGGGGTCCGTCGGCGGAAACTGTCATAGGCGTCAGCTGTGGCCGAAGGCCGCCGTGGTGGCCACGCACGAGAGCGATGTGCTCGACGAGGTCACCGAACGCAGGCTGCTGACCAGGAACCTGCGGCCCGTCAGCCCTGACGGACCGACAGTCCTTGAGCCGGTGATCGCCGGTGTGACCGCGGGCTCAAAGGGGGCGGGCACAGTGGCACCGGTCGGGCGCCTGTCCATGTGTGAGAGGGGCTGCCGCATGGACAGGCCTGACCGTGGGCCTCAAGCCGCTTCGAGGAAGGGGTAGTCGGTGTAGCCTTCCGCGCCCGGCCCGTAGAACAGTTCCGGCCGCGGCTCGTTCTCCGGGTGGCCACCCTGCCAGCGCTCGACCAGGTCGGGGTTGGCGATGAGGGCCCGGCCCACGACCACGGCGTCGGCGTGGTCGGCCGCGATCTGCTGGAGCGCCTGCTCGCGGGTGGTCTGCCCCCCGAAGGGGCCGCTGTTGACGATCAGCTTGCCGTCGAAGCGCCGCCGCAGCTCCTGTACAAGGTCGCCGCCCGGCTCGGCGTGCAGTACGGAGAGGTAGGCCAGGCCCAGCGGGCACAGTTGGTCCATCAGGGTGCCGTAGGTGGCCAGGACGTCGTCCCGGTCGGTCTCGAAGACGTCCCCGAGGTCGACCTCCGGCGAGATCCGCAGCCCGACCCGCTCGGCACCGACGGCCTGGGCGACCGCCGTGACGACCTCGACGACGAAGCGGGCGCGGTTCTGCGGCGAGCCGCCGTACTCGTCGGTGCGCTGGTTGGCCGCCCGGGAGAGGAACTCCTGAAGCAGATAGCCGTTGGCGCCGTGGATTTCCACGCCGTCCGCTCCCGCCTCGATGGCCCGGCGGGCCGCGGCGACGAAGTCCTCCAGGGCTGCCCGGATCTCTGCGGTGGTCATCGCTTCCGGTACGGGGTAGGGCTGCTCGCCCTTCTCGGTGAACGTCTTATCGTCGATGGCGATCGCGCTGGGGGCGAGGATGCGGCGGCCGCCGTTGATGTCGGGGTGGGTGCCGCGGCCGGCGTGCATGATCTGCAGGACGATGCGGCCGCCCTCGGCGTGCACCGCCTCGAACACCCGCTGCCAGCCGGCCGCCTGCTCGTCCGTGGCGATGCCCGGCTCGCCGACATACCCCTGCGACGCATGGTCGGGGTAGGTGCCCTCGGTGATGATCATTCCGACGCTCGCCCGCTGCCGGTAGTACTCGACCATCAGGTCCCCGGGGATGCCGGAGGAGCCGGCCCGGACCCGGGTTATCGGTGCCATGACGATGCGGTTGGCGAGCTCGATCTTCCCGAGGGAGACGGGAGAGAAAAGCGACGGAACGGGCGAAACTTCTGAAATGTTGACAGTCATGGGTTTCTTTCTTTCTGTAATACGGAGGAAAACGGGATGAAAGTCTGCGACGTAGGGGGTCCACGCTGTCCCGGCGGAGGCGCGGATGCGGTCCTCGGGCGCGCGGGCCCGCTGACGGTGACGCGGTTCCAGGACTGCGATCGGGGTGTGGGTGGTGTTCGCGGCGACGCGGGGGCGAACGCGGTGAGAGCCACATGCCGTCGGCGCCGGCGCCGGCGCCGGTCAAGCGCAACTGCCCGCCGAAGTAAGGGTGTTCGTTCCTTGCGCACGATCAGCAGTAAGCCAGGTGACGAAGTCATGGGTGCCGCCGCCGGACCCGGTACGGATCGGTGTCAGGCCGCGCCGCGACCGGCTCCCTCGTCGCGCCCCCGCGAAGAGGACCGATACACGGCTTCACCTGGAACGCACTTCCGGCGGTGGCGGGAACAGCGATCTCAGCGATCCTCGTTCGCACCGGCGAGGCACTTCCGCCGGCCGATCACCCATCGGACAGTCCGCTCCACGAAAGCGCGGGCCTAGCTGAGCGGCACGTCCGCGACGGCCTTGAGGTGGCTGAACGTCTCGAGGGAATACCGGCCGTGGTAGCGGCCCATGCCGCTTTCGCCGACGCCACCGAAAGGCAGTCCCGGCATGAGCAGTTGCATCACCGGCTGGCCCCAGGCGACGCCGCCGGAGGACGTCTCCTTCACGAGGCGCGACTTGGTGGCCTGTGACTCGGTGAAGGCGTAGAGCGCGAGGGGCTTTTCGCGTTCGTTGATGAACGCGATAGCGGCATCGAGGTCATCGACTTCGACGACGGCGAGAATCGGACCGAAGATCTCCTCCTGCATGACCGCCGATGCGGGGTCGACATCGGTGAGCACCGTCGGCGCGATGAACAGGTCGTCACGGTCGTGCTGGCCTCCCACCGCTGCCCGGCCGGAATCCAGCAGACGGGTGAGCCGGTCGAAATGCCGCTCGTTGATGATCCGGCCGAAGTCGGCCGCGGTCTGCGGAGTGGGACCGAATTGAGCGTCGACCGCCGCACGCAGGGCGGGAACCAGTGCGGCAGCGGTGGCAGGATCGGCCAGCACGTAGTCAGGGGCTATGCACTGCTGCCCCGCGTTGCCGAACTTGGCGCCGACCAGCCGCTTCGCGGTCTCGTCCACGTCGGCGTCGGGCGCCACGAAGACCGGCGACTTGCCCCCGAGTTCAAGCGTGACCGGGGTGAGGTTCTTGGCTGCCGCGGCCATGACGATCCGGCCGACCGTGCCATTACCCGTGTAGAAGATCTGGTCGAAACGCTGCGCCAGGAGGGCCGTGGTCTCCTCGGCGCCCCCCTCGACCACGGTGAGCACATCGGCGTCGAAGTACTCACGCAGGAGGCGTGAAGCCACTGCCGATGTGTGCACCGACATCTCGCTCGGCTTGGCCACCACGGTGTTCCCGGCGGCCAGTGCGCCGATGATGGGGTCGATGAGAAGGTGCAGCGGGAAATTCCACGGAGCGATGACCAGGACGACCCCGAGCGGGTCGTACGTGGTGTAGGCCGTGGTCGTGGGACCGAAGTGGGCAGGAACCTCCACCGGCCGAGGCTCAAGCCAGCTCTCGAGATTCGCCAGCGTCTCGTCGATGTCGGCGACGGTGAAGTCGATCTCCTGCGTCTTGGCCTCGGCGGCGTTCTTCCTCAGATCCGCCCAGAGCGCTTCGATCAGCTCCTGCTCGTTCTCGACCAGCAAGGCCCGCAGCCGCTGCAGCTGGCTGACGCGCCAGTCCAGTGGGCGGGTGACGCCAGTGTTGAACGTCGCACGAAGGCGGCCGACGACCTCCGCGGCCGGTTCGCTCTGGTGCGTCCTCGACTCGGTCCCCTGTGTTGCGCTCATGGGATGTGCTCCGCTCTTGATGCAAGCCACGCCCCGGCCGCCTTCCGGCCGGGCACGGTGACCAGCGTCCCGGGCGGGCCGGCATCCACCCAGGTCACGGCTCTGTGTACGTGCGCTGTGCCTACCACTGGTTGGGTCAGGCTGGTGTGCGTGCGACCGGGGATACTCGAGGCATGGACGAATACCCCGAACCGGTGCACGAGCTGGTCGCCGGCGCTCTGGACCCGCGTGCCGAGCTCAGCGAGTTCCTGCGCACCCGGCGGGCCCGCCTGAAGCCGGAGGACGTGGGGCTGCGGGGCTTCGGACGGTACCGGCGGGTGCCGGGGCTGCGCCGCGAGGAGCTGGCGCAGCTGGCCGGGGTGTCGGTGGCGTACTACACGCGGCTGGAGCAGGGCAACGGGCGGACCGTGTCGGCGGAGGTCCTCGATGCCATCGCCCGCGCGCTCAGGCTGAGCGACGCCGAGCACGCCCACCTCACGCACCTGGCGAAGCCGAAGCAGCACAAGAAGAAGCCAGCCGGCCGCGCCCAGCAGGTGCGGGGCCCCCTGCGGACGCTGCTGGACACCATGGACGGCGTTCCGGCGATCCTCGTGGGGCGGCGCTCGGACATCCTCGTCTGGAACCGGATGGCCGCGGCGGTCTTCGGCGACTGGGCCGAGCTGCCGGCGAGGGAGCAGAACTGGGCGCGGCTGGTGTTCCTGAGGCCCGAGTACCGCGACCTGTTCGTGGACTGGGAGCACAAAGCCAGCGACGTCGTCTCCCAGCTGCGCATGGACGCCGGCTCCCATCCGGACGACCCCCGGCTGTCCGCGCTGGTGGGCGAACTCTCCGTGAAGAGCGAGGAGTTCAGGCGACTGTGGGCCACCCACGACGTCAAGGAGAAGTGCCACGGTATCCAGCGCCTGCACCACCCGCTCGTCGGCGAACTCGATCTCCGCCTCGAGTCGTTCCACCAGGCCGACGCCCACGAGCAGATGTTGGTGACCTACCACGCCGAACCGAACTCCCCGTCGGCGGAGGCTCTGCGACTGCTGGCCAGCTGGGGCGCGGATGCGACCCGGGTGGGAACGGGCACGTCGTCGGCACGCACGGCTTGATGGACTCCCCTTGATCATCGGTAGTCGGCTGCGCGCCACGCCCAGCGTCCTTATCCACGCCAGACGCCTCCGGGGGGTGTCGGATTCAGGACGGCCCGGGTGGCGCGGGCATGCTGCGGCTGGGCAGTGGAAGAACGGTGCCGCCGCTGCGCAGGGCGTCGTTTTCGGGGACCTGCTGGCGGATGTCCTCCTCGTACAGAGCGAGAGTGCGGCGCAGGTCGGTGTTCTCCTTCCCTAGCCGGCTCAGGTTGGCAGGCCCTCCGGCGATGGCGCCTCCGGGACGGCGGGCGATGAAATGCATTCGCCAACCGGTGATCGGCATGACGCTGGACGGTAGTCCGTGGACAGCTCAACAGCGCATATCCGAAGCACGACAGGTGTCACCAAGGCAGCGTGTTGACACAAGGACTGTCGGCCCCTGTCAGCGGTCAGGCGGTGAGTGCCGTGCGCAGGGTGGCGGCCATCAGATCGATGGCTTCCTTCCCGGCCGGTACCGGGCCGGTGTGGGTGAAGTAGTGGTCGACACCCGCGAAGCAACGGTGGGTGACCGGAACTCCGGCAGCTTCCAGGGCCTTGGCGTACGCATCGCCCTCGTCGCGCAGACGATCGTTCTCCGCGGTGATGACCAGGGCGGGCGGCAGCCCGGCTAGGTCGTCGGCCAGGCCGGGCGACACCAGCGGATGGGCCAGGTCGGCGGGATCAGAGACGTAGGCGGCGGTGAAGACCCGCATGAGCTGAGGGGTAAGCAGTGGCTTGACGATGGGTGACTGCTTGGTGGCCGGGTCGGCGAGCTGGTCGAGCGGTGCCGAGTCGATGATCTGGAGGCGAGGCGTGAAGGTGCCGCGGTCCCGAGCGGTGCGGCAGACCGCGGCGGTCAGGTTGGCCCCGGCGCTGTGTCCGCCCACGGCGAGTCGCGAACCGTCCCAGTTGTTGGCGGTGCCGTTCTCGGCCACCCAGGCCGTGACGTCGTACGCCTGGGTGACGGGTACGGGGTACGGCCGCTGCGGGGCGACGGCGTAGTCCACGTTGATCACCACGCAGTCGGCCGTGGCGGCTATGTAGCGGCAGATGTGGTCGTCCTGCTGGGGACGGGTGATCACGAACCCGCCGCCGTGGAAGTTGACGTACACGGGGGCAGGGGCTGCGGCGGCGGCCGACGGGCGGTAGACGGTGCACGTCACCAGTCCGGCGCCGGTCTCCACCCGGATGGATTCCGTGCGCTTCGGGATGTCGGTGAAGCGCAGATCCTTGTGCACGCGGCTCATCATTCGGCCGAGCAGCAGCTGAACCCCTCTGGCCTGGATTCTGGTCCTGAATGACATGACTGGACCCCATCGCTACAAACTTAAAGTATCAGGATTCCTGATAATGGAGGCTCGTCGCTGATCACGCAAGGGGCAACCGCGAGCCGGCTGCCGAAAGGGGGATGGACTCCAGGGGTAGCGCCCCCCTGTTCGTCAGGGCCCCGTGTGGCTCCAAGCCCACCTGGCTGCATCCGTCGGAGGCAGCCAAGGCCGCAGCAGCGCCTGAGCCCCGGTCGGGTCCGCTCTCCTGGTGCGCAGCAGAACGGTGCCGACCATGGCGGCCACCGCGCCGGCGCGCAGCACGGCCGTCACATCGGCGGCGGTGGCGATCCCGCCCGCGGCGATGACGGGCAGGCGACGGCGTGGCGGACCTCATCACGGTCACCGACGGCAGCAGCTTCCTCACCGAACGGACCTACGGCCCGCTGGTGGCCGCGAACCAGGGGCGTGCCCTGGTGGCGTCCTTCGTCCTGCGCCAGCACGACTGCCGCCCGGGTCGCCGCATGCCTGGCGGAGGCGGGGCTGGAGGACTGCCGCTCACCCATCAGCCATCCGCAGCGCCGGTTCACCGATCCCGGGTAGCAGCGCCGGGTCGTCAACGCGGTCGTCGCCCAGGGCCAGAACCCCACCGGCAAGGCGGCGGCGGGCTGGCACCACCTGTGGCTGCACATGGCCAGACCCGTCCGACGTATCGGCCGGCCGAGGTAGCACGGGAGGAAAGCAGGACCGGAATAAGCAGGGGTCAGCAGGGCCGGGCCGAGCGGGACGGCGTCCGAGCCGCCCGCCGTTCCGCCGCGCGGGCGAGTCCGGCGTGCCGGTCCCCGCAGGCCGGGACCGCTTGCAGGAGTCTGGACGCATCCCACACGACGTACCCCACCGGGAGGCGTCAGTACTCATGCGACCCCAGTTCAGGACGCAGAACGTGGCGTCGGCCCCGGGCTTCCTCCCGGCCGCCGAGTGCGCCGACGTCATCCGGGCCATGGACGAGTCACCCCGCGAGCCGGCTCAGGTCGTCCGCGCCGGCGAATCGGTCCTCGACCCCTCGCTGCGCCTCTGCTTCGACCACCACTTCCCCGAGGACCACAAGCGGCGTATCGGCGAGCGCATGGCGTCCTACTTCGACGACCACCGCGCGGCGTTCGACTCGGACGCGGACTTCCTCTACGGCCCGTACTTCATGTCGTACGAGAAGGGCAGCTACTTCCGCGCGCACCGCGACGTCGCCAACCACAAGGACGATCCGCCGCGGCTCGCCGCCCACCGCTGGTCGCTGCTGCTGTACCTCAACGGCCGCCGCGCCACCGGGGCCCTGCCGACGTTCGACGGTGGCGCGCTCACCGTCTACGAGACCGATCCCCGCCTGCGCGACCGCCGGGTGGTCGTCGTGCCCGAGCCGGGGATGCTGCTGCTGTTCCGCTCCTCTCTGATGCACGAGGTGGCGACCGTGCTGGACGGCACGCGGTACGCAGTCGCCGGTTGGATGTCCAGTGCCGGCTCCCCCGCCCTCGGAGGCCCGCGATGACCTACCACTCCTGCGCCAACGAGTCGGTCCGGATGGGGGTGTCCCGCGACACCGACCTCGAGACGCGGACCGCGCTCGCGGCGTTCTGTCGCCGCAACGGCTACCCGTACCTCTTCACCGAGGTACTGGAGCCACTGCTGTCCGAGCACGGTCTCGTCCTGGCGCTGGCCGTGACGGAGCGGCCGTGGCCGCCCAAGGGCATCGGGTCGCAGACGATCGAGGCAGTGGGCATCGCCATGATCGGAACCGAGGGCCGGGCCCATCTCACCCCGGTCCTGACCGACCGGAGGAACGCCACCAACATCGGTCTCGTCGGCGCCCTGACGAAACAGCTGCTCGAGCACCTGCGCGAGGCGGACGTCCCGTCGGCCGGCTATCTGGTGCGCCAGGGCGACCGGGCACTCGAGCGCGCCCTCGAGCGCGCCGGCTTCGCCGAGGCGGACTTCCGGTCGTCCACCGACTTCGCCGACTACCTGGAGTTCGCAGCCTCGCCGCACAAGGTCCTCGACGCTCTAGGCCTGGCGGCACTACGGGTCGGCGACCTTCTGGCGCTGGGCCTGGACGGTGGGGAGCTCGACCGGCTGGCTTCCTACCACTTCGCGCTCACCGCCGGGCTCACGGCCTACCTGCAGGACTCGCTCAGGCACGCGGCCCTCCTCCCGGGCCTGATCGACCTCGTTGCCACGCTGCCGCCCGGGGGCGTCCCGCCCGGCACTCCCGGGCCACCGCTGACATGAACCGTACGACGTCCTCATCCGGGCAGGCGACGCACGGCACACGGGCGTCGACGGTGTCGTTGGTCGTCTCGACACTGGACGAGGGCGCCGAACTGCACGCGACCCTGCAGTCGGTGTACGCCGGATCCGTCGTCCCGGACGAGACGATCGTCGTCGACGACGGCGGCACAGACGGCAGCTGCGCCCTGCTGGAACAGGCGGAGTGGCGGGCCCGCGGCGTCGTCGTACACCGCATCCGCCGCAGCGGCGTCGCTGCGGCCCGCAACGCGGGCGCCCGGCTCGCCCGCGGTACGCATCTGGTATTCCTTGACGCACACTGCCGGCTTGAGCGGAACTGCCTGGCGCGCCTGCGGGCGGCCCTGGACGCCGGGCCCGACGCCGTCCTCGCGCCCACCGTGCGCGACGCCGCCGGCACGGCGGCGGGCTGCGGGGCGCGGCTGATCAACGCCCACCTGCGGGCTCGCTGGCTGCCTCCCGAACCCGACGGTACCGCCCCGTACGCCGTACCCCTCGCACCGGGCGGCTGCCTCGCGGTACGCCGGGCGACGTTCCACCGGCTGGGCGGCTTCGGCGCCTTCCGCGAACTCGGCCTCGAGGACGTGGACTTCAGCCTCCGGGCATGGCGGGCTGGGCTCGATGTGCTGGCCGTACCGGGGGCACGGCTGGCACACCGCTTCCGCCCGTATCCGCCGTACCGCCTGAGCGGTACGAGCCGCGCCTACAACCTGGCACGGGCCGCGCTCGTCCACTTCGGCGGCTCCCGGCGCGAGGAGTGCCTGCGCAAGGTGATCGGTACCCCGAGGGCTGCCGAGGTGCTGGTCGAAGCGTTCGCCAGCGACTGGGAGGCACAGCGGGCCGCCCTCGAGGCGACCAGTGCGCGCCCCCTGAAGGCGTACTTCGAGACGTTCGGCGACTGGCGCTGACGCCCCCGCCCTGCGCAGGTCGGCGGTACGAACGGTCAGCCTCCGCAGCACCGTTCGGACAAGGCGACGTGCCCTGTCCCCATGACGAAAGCCGTAGACGAAAGCCGTACACGACGCCGTGGGCGGCGAGCTGGCCCCGATCTACCAGCGGGCGTGGAGCTGCACGGGCCGGCGCAGGATCAGGTTGGCGGGGCAGGCACTCTTCGCCGACGGTTACCTGATCTTCGCGGGTTGCCGCAGCGCGGCACTCGGCCCGTCGCGCAACCAGTGCCGCCCCTAACGTGGGACCAGCAGCCGAAGCGAAGCCACACATCGACGGCCATCATGTCGCGGGCCATGATGCGCAACCGACCACGGCTCGACTCGACGAGCTGGGGCTTGGTGACGACGCTCACCCGGCGCTGGAGTTCATCACGCGGACCGGATTGTTCCCCGCCGCCGAACGCGCTCCAGACCTTCCCGCGTACTGCTACGCCTCCATCGCCTGGTGGTGGAAGGTGATGCAGGAAGACCGCGGCCGAACGGAGACCACCTGTGCCCAGAGACATAACCATTGGCCCGACCCACTACCCCACCAAGGAAGCCGTCCGGACCGTCTGCCGCAGCATCGACCAGCGATACGGCCTACCTGGCAGTCTGAGCCCCCGACTCTTCTGCAGGCTGGATCTACGAATACGCAGGCGTCGACACACCTCCGAAGACTGACGCCGCCGAGCCTCCACCAGCCCGTAATGACTCGGCTCGTGGAGCGGACGCCGTCGTGACTACGGTGTCGGATGGTTCACGACTCAGCCACGGGCTTTCGCGCCAGTACGTAACCCTGCGGTGTCTTCTCGGCAGAGTCCGGCTGGCGGGTAGTCGTAGCCCAGACTTCGAACCCGGCACGTCGCAACAGTCCTGCGATCTCGTCCGGTTGCTGCCGGTACCAGTCGACGCAGATGGCTTTGCCGAACGCCTCGGCGCGGTGACCCTGGTCGTCACCGACCTGGAAGACGAGCATTAGCTGCCCGCCCGGTGCGAGGACCCGGTGGAACTCGAGGAACACTTCCGTTCGTCGTTCCCATGGGATGTGGATGATCGAGTAGTAAGCGAGCAACCCGCCAATGGACGCCTGCGGTAGATCCAGGGCCAGCATCGATCCCACCTCGAATCGGAGGTCCGGGTAGGTGCGGCGGGCCACGGCGATCATCTCGGGCGACAGATCGATACCGAACGCGTTCAGTCCCAAACGGTGCAGTGCCGCCGTGACCTGGCCGGGTCCGCATCCCACATCGGCGACAGGACCATGTCCGCCTGCCTGCGTCAGCTCGGCGAAGGCGGCCAGCAGAGCACGGTCGAGTGGCTTGGTGTCCAGGTCAGAGTCCACCTTTTCGGCGTACTCCACGGCCATGACGTCATAGGAGGCTCGGGTCGCGGCGAGGAAGCGTTCGTCGGGCATGAGCATGAAGATTAGGCGGCGCGGTGTCGCCCCTGCACCCTGGTCAGGTAGCGACCGCCAAGATGGTGAGGTGCAGATGATCTCGGCAAGCCGTCCGCAGTGGTGAACCTCCGCAGCAATCAAGATCGCCAACCGTTGCCTGCAGTGCTGACCAGCCGCTGCTGCTTCACATGAACGAAGCCTGGGCGACCTCTGGTGATGCCGCCCAGGGGGTCGGTGAGCGGGTGTTGCTGTTGGCGTGGATATCGGGTCGGTCAGGGGTCGTGTTGTCGCACCGTGACCGCGGTCGGGCTCTGATGGTCGGTGGTGTGGTCGGGGCCGGCTGATGCGCTCGGCCGTACACGCGGCGCCTCATCGGCGCGGCACCGCACCGTGTGCGTAAGGGAGTTGCCGACGATGACGATGAGGACGGACGTGGATGCCGGTGCCGGGGACCGGCTGGCGTTGGCGGTGCTGGTGCAGTACCGGATGGCGACCCACCGAGCAGATGCATCAGATAATCGCGCCCGGGGTGCGGGTCGAGCAGACCAGACGGCGGCTGGCCAAGCTCCGTGCCGAGGGCCTGGTCGACCGCATCACCTGCCGCAGGCGGGGCGCAGCCGGGCGTGTTTTGCCACCGGGTACGGGGTGCGGGTGGCTGCGGAGTGGCCGGAGCTGCGCGGCCGGCGCCCGCCGAGGCTGGTGTCGGATCCGATCGCGGCGCGGCTGCGGGTGAGCCACACCCTGACCGTCACGGAAACCGGGCTGCAGTTCCTCCTGGACGCGCGCCGCCGTGGCGAGGTGTGCCGGCCGCTGGACTTCGTGCCCGAGGTCCACCACCCGATCGGGGGCGGCGAGGCGGTCATCCCGGACGCGCTGGTGTACTACCAGCGTAGGAGCCGGGACGGGGGCGGGGTTCGATGCTGCGGGCGTTCCTCGAGGTCGACCGGGCGACCATGGGCCCCGAACGCCTCGCGGCCAAACTCCGCGCCTACGCCCAGCTCCACCAGGACGCCCCTGCGCCCGTCGGCAGGCGCCGCACGGCGGAGCCGGTCCAGGGAAGCGAGGAGGAGTGGCGGCGTCACTACCCGCTCTTCCCGCGGCTGCTGTTCGTCCTGGACGGCACCGGCCCGGCCGGCATCGACAGCCGTCTCCGCGCGCTCCACGCGGCCGACGTGAACCGCTCGGTAACCCTCTTCCTGCGCGAGGTGACCGTGCTCGCCACACCCATGACCGACCTCCTCGTCGTAGTCCAGGTCGAAGACGTCCCGCAGCACGAACACGGCCCGCTCGGTCGGCGCGAGGGTCTCCAGTACGAGGAGCATCGCCATGGAGACGCTGTCGGCGAGCTCGACGTCCTCGGCCACGTCGGGCGCGATGAGCAGCGGCTCGGGCAGCCACGGGCCGACGTAGGACTCCTTGCGGCGGCGGAGTGTGCGAAGGCGGGTCAGGGACTGGCGGGTGGTGATGCGGACCAGGAAGGCGCGCGGGTCGCGGACTGTGGTGTGCTCGACGCCCGACCAGCGCAGCCACGTCTCCTGGAGGACGTCCTCGGCGTCGGCCGCCGAGCCCAGCATCTCGTAGGCCACCGTGAACAGCAGATTGCGGTGGTCAATGAAGCTATCCGTGGCCGTGGTCGTGGCCGCCCCCGCATCGGTACCGGCATCCCTGTCCACCATCGTCAGTTCCCGACTTCTGTCTCACTACGTGTGGTGCGTGTCGTACACGGGACGCCGCTCACCCCGGTTCTGTGACAGCCGCGCCCCGTGTCCCACGTCACATCCGCCCCGTGTCACAGGAGCGCGGCGACCGGCGCCTCATGGGCATCAGCCACACAATTCCATGACTGAGGAAGCCCCGATGGAAACCCGTATGAACCTGTTCGACACCGAGCTCGGCACGAAGATCGGCAAGCGGATCTACGCCGTCAGCCAGGTCATCCAGGAGTCGCCGCTGCCCAAACCCACCCAGGAGTTGGTGCAGCTGCGAGCCAGCCAGATCAACGGCTGCGGCTTCTGCGTCGACATCCACAGCAAGGACGCCGCCGCGGCCGGCGAGGACGCGGCCCGGCTCAGCCTCGTCGCCACCTGGCGGCACTCCACCGTGTTCACCGACGCCGAGCGGGCCGCGCTGGCCCTCACCGAGGAGGGCACCCGCATCATCGACGGATATGCAGGGGTCACTGACGAGACCTGGGCCCGGGTGCGCAAGCACTACGACGAGGAGCAGGCTATCGCTCTCGTCTCCCTCGTCGCCATGATCAACGCGACCAACCGGCTCGGCGTGATCCTCAACAACCAGGGTGGATCCTACGTGCCCGGCAACCTGACCACCGTCGCCGGTTGACGCACCGAGACCGGGCCCGATCGAAGGATCGGGGCCGGTCTCGGTCGTGCGGAGGCGGTCGGGAACTACAGGCGTGTCCAGGCTCAGGGCCACCAGGACGTGCTCGCACACGGCGTCCCACTCGGGGCCCTCCAACAAGCGGGCCCGTGGGTTGGACCAGCGGTGCGACGGGGCGGCGAACACGTCGCGGTTGTTCAGGGCCTGGTGCAACTGCTCTAGCACGCACACCACGTACGTGTCCCGGTCCACCGCGCCCTGCGGCAGTTCAGGATTGGCACAGACCTCCTTGCGCCACGCGGGCGGCACGAGCTTGTCGTCCACCTCGCGCGGCAGCAGCGGCTCGACGCCCGCCTTCCGCCGGGCCAGCGCCGGAAGGCCGCGCACCCCGGCCAGGACCCGCTTGCCGGCGCTTGCCGCGTCCAGCGCCTCCGACCACAGGACCGACCACGGGGCCCCGAACCCCGACCACAGGGCCGTCCATCGCAGGTCACAGCGTTGCGCAGGCCATTGCACAGACGGCCGAACACCAGCGAACCGCCGCTGGCCCGCCGACCCGGCTCTCGGCGAGGACGCCGCTGAACGCATCGTTCCGTACCGCGCTGAGCGACTTCGCCCTCCCCATCGGCGAGGCGTTCCAGCTCCGCGACGACCTCCTGGGCGTGTGTGCAGGCGGGGATGCCCCCGGCGAACCGACGTCGAAAAGCTCGTGATCAGGGGCAATGGACGGCGGAGCTGCTGGGCGGGGGGTGGCAGCACGTCAGGCGAGCAGGGGGGCGGGGATCCCGCAGCCGTCGCACGGTTCAAAGAGGCCGCAGCTCCGCCCAGACGCGTGAGGCGTGTCCGCGCCCGGGCATTGGCTCCCGGCGCTGCATGTGGTGGTGCGGTCGCGGTGGTTGATCTCGATGCCGGTGCACAGGGGGAGCACGTCCGGGTGGTCTGCTGCCCCGGCTGCCGTGCAAGCCGGGCAGATGTGGCCGAGTTCGTTGGCGGTGATGCCGAGCTGGTCGGCGTAGTCGCAGAAGTGCAGGGCTTCGGGCACGTGGACAACTTTGGTCCCGCCGGGGCAACCGGCGGTGCACTGGAAGGCTCCGTCCACGTGGACCAGGAGGGGACCGCCGCAGGCAGGGCCGGCGGGGTCCTGCTCTTGCAGCTCGGAGTACGTACGGGCCAGGAAGCCCACCGTGGACCGTGCGGCCTCTGTGCGGCTACTGATCGTGCCGTCCTTGATTGCCTGGCCGACGCCGCTGAAGCGCTCGCCTTCAGGCCGCCGAGGGTGCCCGATTCGCCTCTTCTGCCTCTCTCGCTGGTCACGGCGTGCCTGCTTCCTGCGCTTGGCGTCGCGTCCCATCTGGGCCTCCCTGGGGTTCGGCGGGTCAGTCCCGCCCGGACCGGTAACGGTTACTGCCTCGCGAAGGTGCGGCGGCGGACGGTCTGCCGGACTTGTTCACCGCCGGCTGCGGAAGTGGTGTGCGCAGGGCACGCCCCCTGCTGCCCAGGCGGAGAAACCCCCTTACCGTCCCGTGGGTCCGGGGCCCACCGCGCCTCCCGGCTCCCCACGGAAAGCCACGCGGCTCAACTACCGCCATCTCGCCGCGCGGCCAACCGCGGCCACGCCGTTCTCGCTAGCGGGGCAGACGGCAGGTCTGCCAGCTACGCCCGTCGCGCACCAGCGTCCCGCGCTCCTCCAGGTTGGCCAGGTGATAGACCACCGACGCGGGGCTGCGCAGCCCGAGCTCCCGCGCCAACTCCCGCACCGACAGCGCCTCACCCCGGTCCCGGATGGAGCGGCGGACCGCGCGCAGGACCTCCTCCTCCCGCGCCGTCAGATGCTCCGGCCGCCGGTTCACCGCTGCGCAGCGTCAAGGGGCCGACCGGCCGCCAAGGACTCGCTCCCGTTCCTTGGCCAATCCAGCCCGTTCAGGAGTCAGCCTCCCGGCGTTCGGGAAGGACGCCTGCGTGGACTCATCGGCGTGGGTGGGGGCGCTATTCGGCCTGACAGGAACCATGATCGGAGGAACCCTTTCGATCTGGTCCGCAGTCATTGCTCAGCGACGGCAGGCAGCTCAAGCGCGTGATGATCAACGGCAGACCCGTGCAGCCACGGCGACTGAGGCGGCGCTGACCAAGCTGCTCGAAATAGAACGCGATGCCCGCCGAGCCGGCCCTCACGATAACGCCCGCAGTCACCTACTCCACGAGCGCATACTGAGCATCCAAGTCCTGATGCAGCGCGTTCCTGACGCCGGCCTTCGTGACCGAGTGAGGGAAAACTACCTGCTGATGCCTCTCTATCTTCCTGACGACACCAGAACCTGGGAGCAGCGACGGGTCGATAGGATCCACCTCTGCCGAGACGCCATCGCCTGCCTGGGCGCCTACCTCCGGGGTGAGGCAATGCCACCACGCACGAACCCAGTTGGGGAAATCCGCGCGCTTTGGCACTCTTCCGACATCGGTTCAGAGACAGACATGTTCTTCTACGAGCCGGAAACATAGCGGGCACCGGTCCGGCGGCCACACAAGCCGATCACCACCCAGCCGATACGCACCAAAGCAGCCATCACCGACGGCACCACCAAAACTGCCCTGACCAGCACAAACACACGCCGGGCCTTTTCACGCTAGAGCTACCTGCAACGAACCCAGCCCCGCTCCACACACACCAGGCCAGGCCGCCCCGTACACCAACAAGCCCCCCTCCGAGCGTCAGGACCTGACGTTAGCCGCTATGGCAGATCGCACGGGCCAGGCGGTGGCGGAACCCTGTATGGGCGAGCTGCCGGTGCCGAGGTTGTTCTGGCCGGTGCCCCACAGCGACTTGTCGAGGAAGCCGCGTACCTCGTCGGAGATCGCGGTCGACGCCCGCTGCATCCGGCAGGGGTGGCCGGAGTTCTACGACGCACTGGAGTGCCCCTTCCGCGGGTGTGTGCGGAGGGACTCGAAGCGGCCGGGGACAGGAGTCGCCGTACCGGGGCCGGATGCGTGTCCGGGCACGGCGGGGAAGAGCGCGGTGCAGCCACCCTGGGTGGGAGATGCGGCTGCACCGCAGAGAGGAGGTTCAGGTGCCGATGTTGGGCTGTGGGCCGCTGTACTGATCGAGCAGTGCCGGCAGGCCGGCTGCCGGGTCGAGCGTGTACGAGTAGTAGCTGCTCGGGGTGAAGGTCGTGCCGTTTGTCTTCTGGTCGCCCGTGCAGTTGACCAGGACGCTGCCCTTCTGCGAGAGCGCGGCGGCCGTGGTGTCGATGGAGTAGGGGTTGTTGACGTTGTCGTAGTAGCTGTTCTCGATGACCGTCTTGGCGGCACCGCGTGAGAGGTTGCCGTACGAGGTGATGTTTTGCAGGTAGTTGTTGTAGAGGTGGGCCAGCGCGACGTTGTCGATACTGGGATTGCGCTGGTTGGTGTCATGGATCCAGTTGTGGTGGATCGTCATGCGGGCGGTGACGTTGTCGGTCCAGCCGATGCCGAAGGCCTTGTTGACCTCTCCCAGTTCGTTCCAGGACACGGTCAGGTAGCTGGTGTCCTTGCGGCTGTCGATGAGCCCGTCGTTCATCCGTACGATCCGGTTGTGGTCGATCCAGATGTGGTCGGCGGTGTCCATCTGGATGCCGTCGTAGTCGTAGGTCTTGTCGTCGGGGTCGTCGTCCGTCATCCGGGTGTCCCGGATGGTGAGGTTGCGGATGATCACGTTGTGCACGCCGGTGCCCAGGAACAGGCCGCCGTTGATGATCTCGCCCGCGGTGCCGACACCCACAAGTGTCTTGTCGGACTGGACCGGGATCTCGTAACCGTAGGACGGCACCGTGATGCCCTTGGTCACCTTGATGACGTACGGGGTGGTGGCAGTCGCGAACTTGAGCAGGTCCGCGTAGGTGCTCACGCTGACCGTGGTGCCCGCGGCGCCGCCGGTGGTACCGCCTCCCGTCGCGGCGAAGCCGTCGGCCGTGGAGGGCCAGGTGCGGCCGCTGACGGGTTCGAAGGCCCATTGTTTGTTGGTGTTGGCGGTGCAGGTTTCCTGGATGATGGGGTTGCCGGAGGTGGTGGCGGCGTTGAGGTCGCTGCCGCACAGTCCGTTGCCCGCGTTGATCACCTGGTAGGTGCCGGAGCCGGATGCCGTGAATCGCCAGAGCTGGTTGCTGCTGCCGACGCAGGTGTACTGCTGGAGCTGTACTCCGCTGGTGGTGCTGCTGTCGGGCACGTCCAGGCACTTGCCGCTGCCGACGGACTGTAGTTCGAAGGCCGAGCCGCGGGTGTTGACCCGCCACTGCTGGTTGCTCTGATCGGAGTGGCAGTTCCATTGCTGGACGAGTGCCTTGTTCGCGGTGCTGCCGTCGACCACATCCAGACACATACCGCTCTTCGTCACCGCCAGCGTGTACGTTCCGCCGGCAGCCGGGACCGCAGCCGACGCGGGGCCGGCGAAGGCACCGATCACGAGGAGCGGCACGGACATCACCGACGCGATGACGCAGCGGGCCCAGCGATGTAAGCGAGAGTCAACCCTCGGAGGTGCGGATGCGGCTGTACGCATGACCGTTCCTTCCTCTTTGTTGCGAGCATGACAATTCAGCGTTATGTGATGCCAGGTCTCACGGAGTGAAACGTTTCAGTTGAACCGATCGAAACGCATGCCGCACCGGGCTCAGACCGCGTGCCGCCGTTGCGTCCATGTTTCTCATATATGACGTACGAAGTACGACGGCCATGAAGATAGAAGCCCCCTTCTGATTCGTCAACGCCTCTTGCAAAATCAGCGTCCCTGGTCCGCCGGTCGAACAGGATGTGACCCCGGTGCCCCTAGGTTCCGCGGTGGGCGCGATGCCAACGTCGAGGCCGACCTTCGAGCGGAGCCAGAGGTTCTGGAATGCTCACAAATGTCGGTACCCGGGAGCACGCTGAACCGACCGGCTGCGTCGAGGGACGCCGACGGGGTCCTTTCGAATGCAGCGGCGAGGCAGTGACACCTTTTCAGCGCCTCGACGCCAAAGTTGATCTAAACGGTTCAGTCCGGTTTACCCACCGCACGCGGCCTCCTCCATCAGCGAGCCCGGCCCGGGCGGCTGGCAGATCCGTCCGGGCCGGGCTCGGCAGAAGTTTCGCCGCCGTGCCGGCGGCGTCATCAAGGCCGATGAGGTCTGGGGCCGCACCGGCAGCGTCGTCGGCTCACCGGCGGTCATGAGAGCGGGAAAGAGGCCCTGGTCGAAGATGTGGGCGCAGTTCGGCGTTCGCAGGGCGGTCTACCACCCCGTGGCGTGCTGCGGAGAGGGGGTCAACACGGCGACCAGGTCGACGTCGGATGCCGAACCGGCCCGCCGCTTTCTGTGCCGACTCCTTGCAATGCGCGGAGACGGCGGTCACCTCCAACTCCGGCAGGAACCGTAGGGCCGGGAGTTCGACGCCTGGCTCACCGACCCCTTGCGGGAGCAGGTACCGGCAAACCGGGTGAACAACAAAATCATCCAGCCACCTTCACCCCGCCGACAACAGCAGTGACGGTCTCCGGTCATGGCAGACCATCGGAGCTGGTCATCGGGGGAGCCGTCATGCAGTTCGTCGTGAGGCCCCGAGCCCATCGCGGTCCTGAGGTCTCGTACGCCCCGGACGGCGTCGGCGTCATGCTCAGTCGACGCCCAGCGCTTGCAGCGCGCCCAGCTGCGCCTCGCCGTCGACCGCCCGCGACGCACTTCACCCGATGGTCGTGGCGATCCGCATGCTGATGGTCACACCGAGACGTGGGTCGGCCAACGTACGGCGTTCCACGCCTCGGGGGCAGGGCCTGCTCGGTCAGGGTGCGTTCAGTCCGAAAGCCTGGCGGCTGACGTTGCTGGCGCCGGGACTGTGGATGTTGTTGTTCGTGGTGATGTTGTTGAACATCGGGATGACGCCGTTGAGGTTGACGGGGAGGATCGACAGGAGGCCCCCGTCTCCGTCACCACCTCCGTCCCCGCCGCAAGTTCCGCCGGTGATGGTGGTGGGGTCATGCACCGAGTCACCGATACCCCCGGCGATCGCCACGGCATAGTTGTCGACGGTGCACGGGGCGTCCTCGGCGACGTTGACGGTGAAGGTGAGCGTGTAACCCTCACCGGGATCCAGCGGCTCGCTCTCGCAGTTGACCCTGTTGTTCCCCTCGAAGGTGCACGAAACGTCTACATCCGAGTCGATTACCGTCCCACTGACGAATGTGACCGTTCCTCCTCCTGTCTGGATGGTGTCTTGCATGACCGACCCGCCGGCGGTCGTCTGATCGCCTGGGTTGGTGACCGTGACCCTGTAGACGCCCTGCCCGCCCCTGGGGAAGCTGCCGGAATGCGTCTTCGTGATGTCGATCGATGGCAGGGCGGACGCGGGGGTCGCCCCCAGGGCGAAGGGCAGGCCGATGCCCAGTCCCAGGACGGTCGCGAGGGCGGACATCCGCCGCCGCAACGTGTGCGTGACCATGGTGGTCTCTCCTGTCGTGTGAAGGTCGCCGTTCTGCGGCTCCGCCCACGCGAAGGGACGGGGGAGCGCAGTTCACGCGGAACGACTGCACGACAGGAACGCACCGGGGGACGGCCTGATCACGGGCGCGGTTGGCACTTCACTCGATCGCCTCGCCTCGCCGCATCCGGGTGGGCTAATCGGTGCCTTCGCCGCCGGACGCCGCTTAGGGCGCCGGAAGGCACCTTCAGTGAGTTGATCGAACGCCAGGATGAATCCGCAGTACTCCTGATGGGGGATACCGAGCTTTTCCGACCCTTGCCGCATGTTGGCGGGGAAGGGATTCCTCGGCCCAAAACATCGGCGGCGCCCCGCGCGGCATCGCACGTCAGAAGTGGAGTCGGCCTTGGCATCTGTACCGAATGGCCTCTACATGATCGCCCGTCCCGGCGAGCAACTGCTCACGCTGCAGGACGGTTCGTCGGAACCCAAGACACCCGTTTTCCTGCTGCCGCCCACCGGCAACCCCGGCGAGCAGGAATGGCAGCTGGAGGTACTCAGCAACGGCAACTGCACGGTCCGCAATCTCAGGAGCGAAACGTACCTGTCCTTCGACGGTGACCCGGAGGTGAACAAGCCGGTCGTCGGATACCCCGAGTCGCGCGAGTGGGCGCTCTACCAGAGCGCGCAGCCGCACACCTTCCACGTCGTCGTCCCGGGAGGTCCCGTCGAGGGCCAGGAGCTGGCCTTGGACCTCAGCCTGCTGCGGATCTTCCCGCCCCGCATCGCGCTGAGGCCACTCGACGTCAGCAACCAACGCCAGGCGTGGACCTTCCAGTTCATGGAGTAGAGGCGTGAACCGGGTGCCCGGGTCGGCGACCGAGCCGGGCACCTGCCCCAGCCAAACGGCACAGGTGATGTGACCTTTCTGCACAACCCTCGTTGGGTACTGCGCGCGTGCATCCCCCGTGGACGCGTACGCAGACGAGGGGCCCGAACCGCGCCCGGCCCGGGCCCCTCCTGCCGCCGCCCGACCAATAGCCGGCGCCGCCTGTGGGCATCCTGGACCCTACGGCCTGCGGGTGTTGCTGCCCGTCGTGTCGGCCAGGGCACTGCGGGCGGTGATGCGTTTGCCAACCGGCTGCTGCCCGACGACGAGGTCCTCGGCGAGGGCTTTGACGATCTCCAGACCGTCCTGCTCGAGGCGGGGAGGCAACCTGCATCACCGGAATCGCTGCAGCGAGCGGTCGGCGGCGCCCCGGGGGCCCAGGGCGGGTCCCTTTCGAGCGGCCGGGCTGCCGTGCCTGTGACCTCCCGCCGGCAGCCCGTGCTCGCGTCTGCCGCGGTGGCGCGGGCGTGATCACCGCACGCGTACGAGCAGCGCGTGGCGGCCGTTCCGGCCGGCTGGCCGGGGTGCCTGTCAGGGTCGGGCAGCAGGTGTGGCGGCGAACGTGTCCCCAGCGCTGCGGCGCCCGTTGGCTTCGGCGCCTTGGATGTGGTCCCACCACCAGGCGATCGCAGGGAGCTGGGGTGGTTGGGGGTTGTCGTCGGCGGGGTGGTCGCTCCAGGCGATGGTGAGCGCGGTGGCGTCGTGGAGTGTCCCGGTTTTCGCGTTCTGGGGGGGGTGCGGTAGCGGTGGGTCTCCAGGGCCCATTCCATGTGGCCTCGGATGATGTATCCGATGTCGTGTGCGAAGCGGGCGAGATGGAGGCCGGCGCTGCGGGCCAGATGGTCGCGGATGCGCACGTACAGGGTCATGAGGCGGTCACGCAGGGCGATCGCGTCGGTTATGGCATGCGTGAGTCTGCCCGGACGCCACCGTCACCTACGAGCAGTACCGCGCGCGGTGAACCCCGCCGGCACACAGCAGCAGGCGGCGCGACCACCCCGGAGAGGGGAGAGCGCGCCGCCAAGGAGTCACATCTGCCGCAGCCGCCGCGTGGCAACTACCCGCAAGCAGGAGCGTGGGTCAGGGTGGCCGCCACGGCGGTGGCCCCAGGACTGGTCGTCGATGAAGCGGCCGTGGTCGTTGCGCAGGGTGGCGGTGTCGTGGTCGTTGTTCCACACATACGCGCGGCGGTCCTGGTAGAGGTCGGTGCGGGTGTCGCGGCCCTCACCGGTGTGGATCCGGACCGTGGCGCGGCCGGCCAGGCGGTAGTGGTCGAAGGTGTACGTGTGGCCGGACTCGTCCTTCAGAGTCCAGCCGTCCAGGTTGACCGTGTTACGGGTGGTGTTGGTCAGCTCCACCCACTCGCTGTTCAGCGACCGGTTGGAGCGGTTGTCGCGCCCCGGGGAGTCGTACTGCACCTTCGAGATCTCCACCGCCGGACGGCTGGGACGGGCGTGGTCGGCAGCGGTGGCCGGCAGCGCCGCCACCGAGACCAGAGCACCCGCGGCGAGAGCTGCGGCGGGCGGAGGAGGAAGCGGAAGCGGACAAGGAAGTCCCCCAGATGGTGCGGGCACCCTCCCACCGGGGATTTTGGCGGCCACCGTGGAAGTCGGTGCGGTGTGCGGGTGACGGTCGGACCGGCCGCGCACCCACACTCTGTCCACCCCGCGCAGGAGTTGGGGCGGAAACATAGAGTGTGTTACTAGTTGCCCATGTTTCTGTGACTCTCAGACGCATCGTCCATTTATGCCAGGGGCGTCATGTTGACGGTTGAAGCGGTCTCACAGCCCTTGCAGCAGCTGGATTTCCCCGGAGATCGCCAGCGTGGCCCGGGGCGGGCCGTCACCCGAAAGTGAGTAACAGCGTGCGCCCTCACGACAGCCAGGCATGAGGTCAGAATCTGTGCCGGCCGCGGCCGGCACCTCGTCAGCTCTGCGACGGGATGCGCGCGCCGATCTCGCGCGCCAGGCGGTCCGCCTCCCGCGCGACCGCCCCGCCCTCCTCGGCGGCTCTGCGCACCACTTGAATCAGCTCGTACGCCTCGTCCAGCGTCAGCAGGCGCAACCGCTCGGTGTCGTGCTCCATGGGCGCGAAGTCGATCTCATCGAGGTCAAGGTGCTCGTAGCCGTCCATGATCAGGGCAACGTCACAGACCGTCAGCAGGACACGGCAGGACAACCCCTGCGGCCCCGTCCTGCAGTAGCCCGCCAATTCCCGGGCGGCGTACTTGGCCTCTACTGGTAGGCCTGGTTCAGCGCCCAGATCGCCCAGACGATCACAGCCAGCGACAGCACAACCGCCGTCGTGCCGAGTGCGACCCCTATCCGGAACGCCCTGACCCCGGCAATCGCTGCCGGGGTCAGGGCGTCGTCACCGGTGGCTATCCGAGCCAGACCGGGCGATCTACCGCGGGCGGCTGGCTGCCTTTGAGGCGGACATTGTGGGGCTGAGGTCGCAGCCGATGATGACAGTGCGCCACCTGAAAGAAGCAGTGGTTGCCGTAGTTGGGCACGCATTCGTGCCCAAGTGCGTCGGGGGCAGCCTCGCGCAAAACAGCCATGGCCTGGGTTTCGACGGGCACTGAGTAGCGTCCCGGCAAGGACAGGAATGGGGGCGTGCCACCCGTCCCCAGTCCGTCCTCGCGGTACTTTGCCGCTGCTCACGCCTGCCTCACAGGATGTGGCCGGCATCTTGCTGTAGTGAACTCCGTGTCATTCACTCGCTGCGTGGGGTGGATCCGCCCCACGCAGCGAGGATCTGAACAGTTCCTTCTTGCAGTTGATGCTGGCCATGACCGTGATCCGAAACCGGCGGTGAGATTTCGATGCGGAAATCAGGGATCCCACAACCGGTGTGGGATCTCGCGGCTCGCTGCATAGGCCAACGCTGTCGGCAGTCCAGCAACCGGCTTGAGGTGCCCATCAGTGGGGGCGGCCCGCCGCAACCCGCGCGCGCAGGACCTGCAACTGACCCAGCCTGCTGCGCAGCAGGTAACCCGCCGTACGGCGGCTGGCGCTCTCGGCCGCGGCCTCGGCGGCCATGGGATGCCGGGGATGCTGCCGCAACGCCGCCTCGTAGGCGGCATCGGCCTCTGCCCCCGCTTCCGCGCCCGCCATCAGCCGCCGCAGAGCACTGGCCCGGCGCTCGCCACAGATCTGTTCGGCCACCTCCTGTGCCTCCTACGCCATCCACGCCTCGTCGCCGCCACGGCGCCGGCACTCCTCGGCGATCAGCGCCCGGGTGTCGGCCTCACAGTGCGCCGTGAGCTCGGCGATCTGCTCCGGATCGTCCAGGTCGGCCCGTACCGCCACCACCAGGTCGACGGCCTCCCGTACCAGGAGATCCGTACGTCGGGCATACGAACACGGCGGGCACAGGCCTGCCGCCTCCGGCAGCCCGCACCCCGTGCACGGCGCCGACTGCCGCCCCCGCACAGCCACCTCCTCCCGCTCACGGCGGCGCGCCACGGCCGCCCGCCGCTCCTCCGCCACGACTGCCGCCCGATCGTGGCGGACCTGCGCTCGGTCTGCTTCCACCACGATGTGCCGACGCAGCCGCTGCTCCGATGCGGCTCGCAGCTCGGCAGTGCCGGCACCTGCCAGTTGAGCTGCGGCCTCGGCGAGGATCCTGGCCCGCACCGCGCGCCGGTCCGCAATCACCGAGGCACAGGAGAGACAGTCTCCCCCGGTGTCCAGGCGGATCCCGTCGTCACATCGCCCATCCGAACAGGCCTGCCGTTGCACCAGGCCCCGCCGGATCAGCCACGCGTACGGGCTTTCCACGAGAGCATCGCCGCCGCTTTCCTCCAGCCGGTCGGAGAGCCGGTCGGCCAGCAGCCGGGGCGCCGCTGCCGGCTGCATCAGCATGCCCGCCAGCCGCTTCACCTCCGCCTTCGCGGCCGCCTCAACCTGGTCCTGCTGCCAGCCAGACAGCCGCTCCCACAGCCCGGAAACCGGCCCCAGAGCCACCCGCAAGCCAAGATCAGCCGGAAGGCCCACCCTCCGCTGCTGCTGCGCCCTTTTCCACCCCACGGCCTTTGGCCAGCTATCGGCCATAGCCCCGGCAGCACGCTGCCCATCACGCTCGTCAACCGGGGACTCTTTCGGCTTCTCCCCGCGCAGCGGGCCAGCCTCGGCCAGCGGCGGCGCCGACTTGGCAACGTCGTTCTCGCTGTCGTCGGCCTGGTCCTCGCGCAGGCACACGTGCTTCGGCCGACGGCCTTCACCCCCACGGCCTTCGCCGGAAAAGCCATCAGAGAAGGCCCAGACTGATCTACCGCATCCACCTCGACCGTGGCCCCGCCAAAGGCCGCCGCAAGGGCTTCACCGAGGGCGACTACGCCCGCCTGCTCGACGCCGCACACCAGCAGCTCGGCGGCCCGATCGTCCTGGTCTGGGACAATCTGAACACGCCCGTCAGCCGCACCATGCGGCAGCTGATCGACGCCCGATCGTGGCTGACCGTCTACCAGCTGCCGCCGTACGCTCCCGAGTTCAATCCGGTCGAGGGCGTCTGGTCGCACCTGAAACGGTCCCTGGCCAATCTCACCAAACACAGCCTCGACCAGCTCACCACGCTGGTGAAGACCCGCCTCAAACGGATGCAGTATCGACCCGGCTCATCGAGGGCCTCATCGCCAAGACCGGCCTCGACCTCCAACCGCCCGTAATTCCAGCCATTGAAGATCCCTGGACGCCAGTGGACCGAAGACGGTCATCGCCCCATACTGTGCGAGTCGTCTCAGTCGCTGAACATGCCGGCGAACGGGTCGGGTTCCCCAGTCCACGGGTCGAGACCTTGACTCCGCAGGCGTGCCTCCTCGTCGCGGTGAAGGAATCGGGGCGACGCGTTGCCCCAGAGGTTGACAGAACCGAGCGGGCACTCGTCGAACTCTGTGCGGAAGACCCGGCACAGGAATTCGACGAGACCGCACGGATACTCCAGCCAGACTCCGTCATCTTGGTTCCACACGACGACCGGCCAGCCGTCCGGATCACTGTCGGTCACTCGCCAGCAAAGGATGTCGGCACTGGAGTCGACACCCCAGGCGATCAAACCGCTCTGCCCGCTTCCCTCGGGGGCCTTGGACTCCCAGAAATGCAGCGCGTTGAGCGTCTCCGCCTCCATGCCCTGGTAGGTGGGTTCGACGCCCTCCACCGCCCGGGACTCCGGGAGGAGGAAACCGAGGTAGTCGTCAACGGCCCCCGCTCCGTAGAGCGTGATGAATTCCTGGTAGTCGCGCGGGAAGCCTGTCCCCCAACTGTGCTCCACCGCAGTCCAATCGACGGCGTCCCCTGCTCCCGGATGGGAGGGCATGAGCTGCCTGAGAGTCTCCATCCAACTCATGGCGTCTCTGCCTCTCATCGAAATCAACGGGTCGCACCGGTTGGCATGATCTTTCCATTGCGGCTGTCCGTGACCGTACCCAGGTTCTTCCAGCCCGGCTGGGGCCTGTAGATCGAGGTGGGAACCGCCTGGCTGAAGGACAGGCCGGGCGAACCGTCCGGGTTGGTGCCCGTCGCGGTGATCTCGAAGAACACAGGAACTGTACGAGGGCCGGAGTAGCGCGGAGTGACCGTGTAATGCACCACTGAGCATCGTCGACAGTGGACCTCAGGATTCGCAGGTCCGTACCGGACCGGGGTCGGATGTCGACGAACCGCTGGCGACGGAGCGTTGGCTTCGGGTGGTCGGCAAGCCCTGGGTGACGGAGGCAGTGCCGACCCGGCCTCATCGACGGCCTCATCGCCAAGACCGGCCTCGACCTCCAACCGCCGTAACCTCAGCGATTGAAGGTCTCTAGCCACAAGCAACTGTTGCTGGCTCAGCGAAGTTAGTGGGGGGTCGGGCTGGCACAGCGCTCCACTTGGCCATTCGGAGACACGGTCGTCTCGGCCGGCCCCACGGCTGGGTCAGCCCGGCTTGACCGCCAGCGTCGCAAAATAGTGCGACATGTATTGAGCGGACGCGTTGGATTGGTGCGGCGCTTCCGCGAAGCCGGTGAGGACGAACCCCGCGGCGAGTTGCCCGCCGATCTGGTCGGTGAGGGTGTGGCTGTATTCAAGAGGGGCATCCGCGCCGAACTTCGTGGCGCGTTCCTCGGCGGAGTACTGCGTGACATCGCTGTAGGGCAGCTTGTGCACGACGATCAGCTCGCCGTCCTCGTCGAGCGCCTCGTGGTCGAACAAGTACACATCAGGGTTGAGGAAGCCCACGAGCAGAGTTCCGCCCGGTCGCAGGGCGCGGAAGCACTCACGCCACACCGCTGCCAAGTCTGGTACGAATAGGTTTGAGACCGGATGGAATACGACGTCGAATGTTGCGTCGCCGAAGGCGCTGAGGTCGCGCATGTCGCCTAGGACGGTGCGCAGCTCGAGTCCGTCGCGCGCCGCCACCATCTGGTCCTGGCCGAGCTGGCGGGGTGAGTTGTCGAATACGGTGACCCGCGCCCCTGCGGCGGCGAGGATCGGACCCTGCTGGCCACCGCCCGAGGCCAGGCACAACACGTCCTTGCCGGTCAGGTCCGTCGGCAGCCAGGAGCGGTCGACTGGCTCACGCCCGATGAGAACGATCGACCAGTCGCCCATGCGGGCGCGCTCGACATCCTCAGCAGTCACTGGCCTCGACCACTCGTTGCCCTCTTGGACATACTTGTCCCAGGCTGCCCGATTGTGGGCAACCGGGTCGACAATAATGTCCTGCACGTTTAACTCCCTGCTACAGCCAAGCGGACACCTGCGGTACTGACAGTTCGGTGCTGCTAGCCAACACGATTGCAGGGTGCGGGCTCAACGAAATTAGCGAGCATCGAGGTGTCCACGGGCTCGACGGGTGGTCGCGCAGCGGGTGCGTAAGCTGGTTGCCGGGGTTGCGGAAGCCGAAGGCGTCGCGGGCGATTTAGTGGCCACACTGCAACTCGCCGCCGAGGCAGGCGTCAAGCGCTGGGTCCTCACGCACAAGCTGGTCTGCCGCCCCCGCGCTGGCGGACGGGTGGGCCCCGCTGACCGTCCACCTGCTCTCCCCGGCTGGGCACCCGGCCGCCGTCACCGGCGACCTCGCGTCGTTCTGGCGCGAGGGCTACCGCGCCGTGCGGGCCGAGCTCCGCGGCCGCTACCCCCGCTACCCGTGGCCGGAGGACCCGGCTGCGGCCGAGCCGACCCGGCGGCTCAACGCGCCCAAGTAGCGGCAGGCTGCCTCGCACCGCCTGCCGCCGGCTGCATCGACGGGCGCTCCCCGGCCGGGGAGCGCCACGGGCAGCCCGGGGTCAGCCGCCACCCGAGCCGACCGAGGCCGAACCGCCGGAGGTCCAGCCGGAGTTGGGCTGCGGCCGATCGCGCGTGCTGCGCTCGGTGCGCAGCTCCACCACGACCCCAGCCGGGCCGAGCAGGGTCTCCAGCGCGTCGGCGAGCCGCTGCGGGTCGCCGACGAACGGGAGTGCGAGCCGCTCCCGGACGCCCTGCAGGACGAGTTCCAGCGCGAGCGTGGAGACGGCTGGCTTGTGGTCCCCCTGGTACGGCTCCACCACCTTGTGCGTCAGCCGCACCTCGCGCAGGGTCTTGACGGGTAGCCAGTCGTCCGGCCCGGCGGCCCGGACCAACCGCAGGGACGCGGGCACCCCGGCCGGCGCGAACTCCACCCGGAGGATGTCCCGGGCCCGGGAAAAGGCCAGCGCCGGCCAGCCGATCAGGTACTCCAGCCCGGCGATCACCCCCACCACCACGAACACGGTCGACGCGCGCGCCCCGGCCAGCGCCATCCAGAAGGCGACGAGCAGGGTCGGCACGCCCAGGGCAAGCGGAGTGGACAGCGCCGGCCCCGCCGAGGTCAGCGCGTTCCACGCCGGCCCGGCCGGGCCGGCGCGCAGGACCAGATCCGTCGAGTCGGGGCCTTGTCTCAGCAAGGGATCGGTGGCCATGCCTCCAGCGTAGGACCAGTCTGCAAGAGCGCCTCGACCATTCCGGGCCGATGGGGCACGACTTCTGACGGCCCGTAGCCCTCAGTCGGCGGGCGCGGCGGGCTTCCAGGGCTCGGACCACGGGTCGGGCCATTGCTCGGCGGCGGCCATCAGCGGGTAGAGGGTGGCGCCGTCCAGGCTCTCGCGGATGATGTCGGCGTGGCCGCCGTGGCGTGCGGTCTCCTCGATCAGGTGCAGCAGCACCCACCGCACCGACCACTCCTCAACGTCGGCGGGGAAGCACGGCACACCCCGGGGGACGGGAACGCTCTGGCCGAGGTCGGCGATGCCGGCGACGGCCTCGTCGGTCTCCCCGGTCGCCAGCTCGTAGTCGGCCGGCAGCCCGGCTAGGGTCTCGCCGGGCGAGGGCCGGAACTCGTTGTCGTCCGACTCGTCGGCCGCCCGCTGCAGGGCGCCGGAGCGCCGCAAGGCGAGGGCCGTCCAGCCAGCGCGCGGCGTGCTTGATCAGTTCGGCGATGCTCAGCTTACTGGCGGAGGGAGTGGCCCGGCCCTGCTCCTCGGTCAGGCCGTACGCGGGGATGCGCAGCAACTGCCGCTACCTGTCGAGGAAGGCGAGCCCGCGCAGACCCGCCCGAAGTACGCGTCGGCGTCGGCCGGCTCCATGTCCCATAGCGGTCGGCCGAACCACGTGCGGATCTGCTCCAATGGTGCGCAGGCCGTGGCGTCGCAATGGCATCGCGGCCGGGCTGCACGCGCGGCTTCTTGACGGCCTGCCGGTGGAGCGGGTGACGCTGACAATGCGCCCGGAGCCCGAGGCAGCGCCCGCGCAGTCGGCCTATGCGGCGTGGGGGTACCGGAAGGTGGGGCGGTCACATCCGTGGCCGGAGGCTCCGGTGTACGACGCCATGGTGTTGGAACTGCGGCCGGGAGCCACGCCCGGGACGTAATCCGACCCGGACAGCGTCGCAGTCGGCCGTCACGGCGTTGGCGAGGTCCCTCACGAGGTCAGTCAGCCTGGTACGTGTTCTGTTCGCGGGCCCTGCCGATGGCCCGGCGCGGCGAGTCGATGCGCACCGGACGGCTAGCTGTTGCGGGCCAGGAGGTTGTTTACGGTAGGGCGGCCGCGAAATGGTCGTCGGTTTGAGCCAATCGCAGCGTGATTCTTGTGACCTTCTGGTTGGCCGTGCTGATCTCGATCGTGGCGAGGGGATGTCCTCCTGGGGCGATGAGGTACACCGGTTTGTTGTTGACGGTGAGTCTGCAAGCCGCCTGAATGCGATGACGGAAGTGCACGGTCTCGGAGGCGATGTCGACAGCACCGATGACGGCGGTGCGGGCTCCGCGAGGCAGGAGTGCTGCGTCTGCGTCGCGGACGCTGTCGGGCGCGAGCAGCTGGATCATTCTGCGGGTATCCCCGGTTCGGGCTGCTGTCATGAAGGCTTCGACGATCTGCTGGTCCGGTCGACTGTTCCGCTCCGAGGCATACTCGCCGCTGCCGACGCGTTGTCGGGCCCTGCTGGCGTGTTTCTTGGCACTGGATACTGTCCCGCCCAGCACGTGCGCAATCTGGTCGAATGGCACAGAGAACAGGTCATGCAGGACGTACGCGACCCGTTGAGGCGGGGTCAACTGGTTCAACAAGACGATGAGCGCCCGGGAAACGTCCTCTGTGCGGAGGATTGCTTCGTCCGCGGCCAGTTCTGCGGCCGGGATGGCGTCCGCGAGCAGTGGCGCTTCGTCGCGACGGCGTCGGGCACGCAGCTCGTCCAAACAGACTCTGGCGGTGACAGTCGTGAGCCAGGCTGACGGGTTGTCAATCGATGGTGAGGATCGGGCAGTCATGGCCCGCAACCATGCCGTTTGGACGGCATCTTGGGCGCCATGAGCCGAGCCGAGCATGCGGTGGGCAGCCGACAGCAGATGCGGTCGTGCGGTCTCGAATTCTTCGACCGTGATCGGCATGGGTGTCACCTTTTCGGGCTGGCGGACGTCAGGACGGTCGGTTGAACCCATTCCTGTTCGCATCCCGAGGAGATGACAACGTCATGAGACTACAGATGGTGCGGTTCCGCACCGACAGCGGCACAGCTGCCGAGGTCCGGTCGCAACTCGCGAAGGTGTTCGCCGCCCTCCACGCGGCATCACCCCAGGGCGTGGTCTACACGGCGTACTCCAGTGACTCGGGGCCGGACTTCATCCTGACCCTCGAGATGGAGGAGGCAGCAGAGAATCCGTTGGCGGGACTGTCGCAAGCCGCTCAGCTGCGAGACCTGATCAGCCGAGCTGTGGGAGCGCCGGTTCCACCAGAACCGTTTACCGTCGTGGGGTCGTACCACTCATGAGCTCCGTACTGGTCATCGCCACTGTTGGGTGCGTAGTCGCGAACGCGTTCATTGCGATCGCGGACTACGCGCGGGCACCGTTCGTGCTGGCGAACTCCGCAGAGGTTCGACTCCCCCCAGCTGCACTGCCGTACCTGGCGACCCTCAAACTCGCGGGCGCTGTCGGCCTTCTCGGGGGACTTCTCGGGGTCCACTGGCTGGGCCTGGCGGCAGGAGTCGGCTTGACCGCGTTCTTCATCGGCGCGGTCCTGGCTCACGTCCACGCACGTGTCTTCTACAACATCGCTTTCCCGGGCGGCTACCTGCTACTCGCAGTCGCCAGCACCAGCTTCTTCGTGGGCAAGCTATGACCCACGCCAACGCGCCCCTCTCCGCGGAAGGCCGCCGCCGGTTGATCGAACGCTGTAAGACGCGTCCGATTGCGCACGTCGCCGCGGAGATGGGCATCTCCCGCGCATGCGCGTCCAAGTGGGTGAACCGCTGGCGTAAGCACGGCGACATAAGGCTGCTCGACCGGTCCTCGACGCCGCACCATCAGCCGAGCGCGACCAGCGCCGACATCGCGCAGCGAATCGAGGCTACGCGACGGGAGTGCAAGTGGCCGGCGTCACGGATCACATTCGAACTCAACGACACCGGCGTGATGGTCAGTCACCGCACCGTCACCAGGTTGCTCGCACACCTCGGCCTGCACGGGCGCAGGTTCATCGACCCCGACGGCGATACGAACCGCAAGCCAAGAACGATCGTCGCGAAGCGTCCCGGCCACATGATCCACGTCGATGTGAAGAAGGTCGGGCGCATCCCGGACGGCGGCGGTCGGCGCGCCCACTACAACTACCACCGGCCCCACGGCGCTGCTAGCGGTAAGCCGCCAGCAGCCGCGGTCGACCGACGCTGCCACCAACGTCATGGCCGCCTCATACAGCCGGCGTCGGCCAGGACCTTGGCAACGGCGGTGTCCCAGGACGGCCGACAACACCGCCGCGCGGGCGATACGGTGCTGGCTCAACTCGGGGTCCTCTCGCTGGACGCGGGCCCGTCACCGGGGCGGCGGCCGAGCCCGCACATCGTATCGACCCCGCCGGGCCCGACCCGAACGCTTACGGTGCGGCGCAGTGAGCAGGACGGCGCAGCGGCCCGGAAGGGCCGGGGTCTCGCTTAGTTCGCCGACGTGGCAGAGCCACCGCAGGTAAAGGCGGTCCCCCGTGGCAGGTTCAGCGGGGCGCCCGTCCGTGTGCTCCACAGTGAGGCCGACAGCGCGGGCCTGCTCCCCCAGGCAGGGTGCGTGCGCTGCCGCGAGGCCTGTGTGGGGACGACCAGCCGTCCGCCCATGGCCAGGACGCGGAGGTCTGACGATGCGGCAGTCCGCGCGCCGGACGGCCGCCCGGCGCGCGGAACGGATGACCCGTGCGGCGTACCCACGAGACACTGAGTCGCGTCGCCCAGCTCGCTGTTGTAACGGTCCCGCGTCGACAGGAGGCGCTACTGTGACGGCTCGTCTGATGCCCGCCGAGTCTTGGAGCAGTCCCGATGAGCAGCGGCGCATTCCGCTGGCGGCGCGGATGTGCCGCCGCCCGCTGGTGCTGCACGAGCCGACGGTGCGCCTAGGGCTGGCGAACCGGAAGCTGGCGTCGGCGGCTGCCCGGATCTGTGTGTCCTCGGAGTCGACGCTGGCGTTGCTGTCGGAGTCGGCACGAGCAGCTTGCCGTGTGACGGGCAATCCGGTGCGGCCGGAGGTCCTGTCCGGGCACGCGGCCAAAGCGGTTGAGGCGCTGGGGCTGGTGGGCTTCGCCGGGCAGTTGCCGACGGTTTACGTCACGGGTGTTGCGCAGGGCTCGCAGCAGATCAACGAGCTGGTGGGCGAGGTGCTGCCGTGGCTGCTGCAACAGGCGAACGTGGTCCATCAGTGCGGCCCGGCTCATGTGGAGGGCTGCGGGTGCGGGCGGCCGGGCTGCCCGGCGAGCTGGCCGGGCGGTACTACCTGGCCGGGTACGTCGGTGCGGAGCTGCCGGACGTGCTCGCGCTGGCCGACGTGGTGATCTGGCGCAGCGGTGCGGGGACACTGGCGGAGCCGGCGGAGCTGACGGCGCTGGGCGAGCCCGCGGTGTTCGTGCCGCTGGCCTCGGCGGCGGGCAACGAGCAGGCGCACAAGGCGCGCCACATGCAGGAGGCCGGGGCCGCGCTCGAAGGCGAGGTGACGGGGGCCTGGGTGCGGGACGCGCTGGGCCCGCTCCTGGCCGAGGCGCACCTGCGGCAGGTGATGGCGGAGCGGGCCCGTGCGCACGGTCGTCCGGACGCGGCCGACCGGCTTGTCGCCGAGATCCTGGCCGCCGCCGCGTCCGGCTGAGGGGCGTCAGCCGATGTGCAGCGCCGTCCCCGCCGAGATGAGGACGGCGCACTCGTTGAACGCCTCTTGGTCCTGCCCTATCGGATCGGGGACGTCCCGGTCGCGCAGGTAGAGGGCGAGCTTGGACTGGTTGCTCTCGCCGCAGACGTCGATGAGGACGTCGCGCACGTGGGTGTCCATCGCCACGATGGTGTCGGCCCAGTCCATCATCTCCAGGGTGACCTGACGCGCGCGGTGCGTAGTGAGATCGAGGCCGAGCCGGCCGGCGGCTTTGACCATGGCCTCATTCCCTAGGAGGCGTCTGCTATGGCGCTCGGTCAGCACCCGGACGAACCCGCCAACCCGGCTCTCGCCGAGTTGAGCGATGCGTCCCAGCTCAGCCGCAACGAACTCGCCCAGCTCGTCAACGTCAAGGTGCAGCGGGCCGGGCACACGTGCTCCTACACCCGCGCCAGCGTCGCGAACTGGATAGCCCGCGGAATGATCCCCAAGCCCTCAGTTCCGGAGTTCATCGCCCAGGTACTGGCCGACCGGCTAGGACGCCCAGTCAGCCCGGCCGAAATAGGCATGCCCGAGATCTGGGCAAGGCCCGGCCAGGTGGGGCTGGACTTCCCCCGCGACACCCAAGAAGCCGTCCGTACCGCCACTCGATTCTGGAGCACCCTGCACCGCCGTCAGTTCCTCGCCACTTCAAGCGGCTTCGCCGTCAGCGCCTACAGCACACCGATCGCCCGGTGGCTCGCCGTGCCCACCGACTCGGACGCCACCCACCCCGGCGCCCGCCGTGTCGGCCGGCACGATCTGGACGACTTGTGGGCAGCCGCTGCTCACGCCCAGCACCAAAGGGGCATCGAGATGATCTCGAAGCTCTGAGCGCTGGGCCCTCGTATTTCAGGGGACACGAGCACCGTTCTGCCAGCGGCAGAACACCGGCCGGACCGGGCTCGACGATCACTACAGTCCAGTCTCATGACGACCATTACGACGCGTACGGTCGAGTACCCGGCCGACGGTTTGACGATGATCGGGCACCTCGCGCTCCCGGCCGGTATCGACCGACGACCCGCGGTGCTGCTCGGACCAGAGGGCATGGGGCTCAGCAACGTCGAGCGCCGCCGGGCCGATGCTCTCGCCGAGCTGGGATACGTAGCGCTGGCCTTCGACCTACACGGCGGGCGCTATTTGGGTGACCCCGAGGAGATGCTGGCCCGTTGCATACCGCTGCTCTCTGATCCCGACCGGATGCGGGGCATCGGCCATGCGGCGCTCGACGTGTTGCGCACCGAATCGCGGGCCGACCCCGACCGGATCGCCGCCATCGGCTACGGCACCGGAGGCGCCGTCGGGCTGGAACTCGGGCGCGACGGCGTCAACCTGCGCGCGATCGGGACAGTCAACGCACTGACCACGGGCCGACCGGGCGAGTCAGCGCGCATTCGCTGCCCGGTGTGGGCCGGCGTCGGGTCGGAAGACCCGATCATGCCGCCCGCACAACGGAACGCGTTCACCACCGAGATGCAGGCCGCAGGCGTCGACTGGCGCCTCGCGGTCTACGGCGGCGCCTTGCACGCCTTCCACCACCCGCCGGTCGACCACCCCACGGTCCCCGGCGTCGGCTACCACCCACAGCACGCGCAGCGAGCCTGGCGCGACGTCGTCGACCTGCTCGCCGAGTGCCTGCCCGTGACGGAAGATCTGCGGGCATGACCCAGGCAAACAGCCTGGCGCCAGGCCTGGTCCGCGTCGGCCACTCACAGTCCCCTCCCCTCAAGTCCCCATAGCAGAACCACATTCGGGCGGATGCTCGATCCCGGAGACGCGTTCGCAACTGCCGCAGTAGGTACCGGATTTACTGCGACGGAGCCCCAGCCGTGATCCTCGCGACCTGCGGCGGTCCGTTCTGGCCGCCAGGGCGAGGTCTACGCATGTACTGCGGCCTCACTGTGCTGACCACGTGCGAAGTCGCATCAAGATCAACTCATTGCCCCTTTGGCGTGTATCTCGGCTGGACCCCATCTGCACCAAGCCGGTCGACGGTCAGCCACGAACAGCGTCCACAACCTCGCCCACCAAGCCGCCTGGCAAGGCGACCACACCACCGCCACCCACATCCTCAACCACGCCCTGACCCGCGCCCACAACCCCGCCGCACGCTGCCTGCTCCAACTGCGCCTCGCCCGCACCCTCGCCGCGCCGGCCCTGCGGTGCTTGAGCGGGGAACGCTGGCGGGTCTTCCCCTCGATCTGCTCGGTGATGCGGTACACGTCGTCCGCGACCATCCCTTCGAGGTTGGCTGCGAACGCCTCTCCGTTTCGGTGCCCACACCCGGACATCAGGTCGATGATGACGACGAGAGCCTTGGACCCGACCTCTTTGAGCGCGTGGATCTCCTCCAGCGTGGGGATGGTGATCCGGTTGGGGATGTACTCCGGTGGGATGACGCCCTGGAAGGAGTCGTCGGCATCCCCGAACAGCAGTGGCGGGACCTCCTGCCACACCTGACCTGGCGCCCCTCGTGCGACCCGTAGGCGGTCGAGGGAGTCAGCCGACCGCGACGGCGTTCCGGGCGCCGTCGAGTTCGTCGGACCAGGCGGGTCCGGCGAAGGCGCTCCCGTACAACCGGGCGCAGCTGCGCTGGTGTTCGACGTAGGCCGCGCGCAGCCGGGCGGCGTAGTGGGCGCACAGCGCACGGGGCGCCGCGGTCCCCCGCACAGCCGCGTCGATGACGGCGGCGGCGAGGATGCCCGTACGCAGGGCCTGCGCGGTTCCGGTGCCGCTGAGGGGGTCGTAGCGGATGGCTCCGGCGCCCAGCAGCAGCCGGCCCGGGGCGTCCCCGGCGGGTGCCGTCGCGGGGGCCGGGTGCAGCAGCGGGGCGGCCGGGACGGCGGCGGCGGACCGGGGCGGGTGGCGCAGGAGCGGCCCGAGACCGGTCTCGGTGGCCAGCCGGGCGAGCAGGGCGATGGGGTCCCCGGCCGGACCGGGCACCATGGCCTGTACGAGGGCGGCGCCGCGCCCCAGCGGGGTGAGCTGCGCCCAGCCCGCTTCGGCGGTGCCGAGGACGGCGGTGCGCTCGTCGGCACCGGGGCGCAGCGGGGCCGTCCCGGCCAGCAACCGCCGCCGCCCGGCGGCCCGTTCGGGCACCGCACGGGCGGTCACCACCCAGCCGGGCGGTCCCTCCGGCGGATCCGTGCGCCCCTCGTCCATGCCGTGCTCCGCCAGCCGCTCCCGCATGCGGACGGCCACCTCGGCTCCGTCCACCACCCGGCTGGCCTGCGCGAACCGGGTCGGCGGCCCGTCGCCCCAGCTTACGTGACGGTGCGTCACCTCCCAGGCCCCGTCGAGGAGTCCCGGACCCCACAGGGAGTCCAGCAGCTCCAGGGCCGGCCCGGCGAGCAGCAGCGGCCGAGCCCCCGTGGCGCCCGCCCCCGCCGTGCCCGGCCCGGGCGGCGGCAGCCGGACCCGGTGCCCGCGCCCGGCCAGTAGCCGGGCGCAGGTCAGCTCCGCCAGTCCGGCCCCGCCGATCTCGACGGGGCGGCTCATCCCTGAAGGTCCAACACGTCCAGCAGAGCCGCGGTTTCGAACTGCTGACTATTCGTCACGTCCCTCAGGTTCCCGTCGAGTTCCCGAATGGCGGCCAGGGTCTCGATCGCCGCGATGGCCGCTTCCCTGGTGGCCTGACCGTCGGCGAGCTCGGGCGGCAGCTCGCCCGCGCCCGGCGCGAAGGCCGAGGGCAGGGTGAAGCGGGGCGCGATGCCGCGGGTGGCGAGGAGGTGGTTGATCTCGTGGAGGTTCTCCATCGTGACCCGGGCCTGGCCGATCAGCAGACCACCGGCCTGGTCGCCGAGTGCGAAGGTGGCTTGCAGGGTGCCGAGCAGTGCCGCGTAGTACCGGTCGCTGAGGTCGAGCAGCGTCCGGCCCAGCTCGTCCTGCGGGCCCGGCCGCCGCAGGGGTCGCAGGTACACGAGGGGATCGAGGCCCACCAAGTGCTCCTTCACCGCGGTGAACCGACGGAAGTGCTCCTCGCCCTCGTCGATGACGAGCTTGATCAGGTGGGCCAGCCTGTCGGCCTCGGGGAACACGTCCGGCTGCTTGATGATGCTCCGGTGCAGCTGGACGTACATGCCGTCGAGGCCGGTGCCCACCTGCTGGCTGGGGGCCTCCACGTCGATGAACCACTGCAGTTGCGCGGGTGTCAGCGGGCGGAGCTCGAAGGGGTGGACCGTGTCGCGCACGATCTCCGCCGCCCGCCCGACGACGGGCTTCTCACCCAGGGTGCCGAGGGCCTCGTTCACCCAGCGCAGGTGCCGCATCTCGTCGACCGCGACCTCGAACACCTCGAAGGCCGCGGCGTGGATCCGCCGCATCAGCCGACTCGCCGAATCCGGCAGCTCCCTGGGCGCGTTGAGCGAGTAGTGCGCGTACAGGTACTCCACGCTCAGTGCGTGCTCGACGGTGGCGAGTGACTTGAGCCTGCTGATCACGGTCGCCCGGTCGAGGAGCGGGATGTCGGGCGGCACCGGGTTGCCGATGCTGTCGTCCTCGCGGTCGTTGAGCACCACGGGCAGCACCTGCCAGTCGGAGATCAGCCGGGGGTAGCCGAGCTCCAGCCGCCTGCGCGGGCTGCCGAGGTCCAGTGCGTCCGTGTCGAGGTCCGGGACCGGTGTGCGGTCCGCGCGCAGGAAGTTCATCTGCGGGATGCTCTCGTCGGCGTTGCCGGCGACGTCGGGTTTCGAGGCGGCCCAGTAGAAGCAGCCGCAGTCACGGAAGTCGTACTGCCAGGGGGCGCACAGGCTGCGGGTGAGGTCTCCCGGCCGGTACACCTCCGGGTCGATAGCCCCGTTCTCGTCCAGGTACCGGGCCCGGTCCGAGACCAGCACGGCCAGCTGGAACCGGCCGTCGAGGGCACGGCGGACGAAGCTCTCACCGCTCATGCGCAGGGCGTTGAGGTTGCCGACCGCGGCGGCTCCGAGCGTGGCGACGGTTGTCTGGCGCCCCAACAGGAGTACGGCGATCCGGCCCGGCAGCAGATCGTGCACCTGCCGCCAGACATCCAGGCCGTCGCGTTCACGGCAGTCGACCGGCTCGACCTGGGCGTCGGTCTGGTCCACCCGGGTCCGGCCGCACACGGCCCCGATGAAGACCTGGTTGTCGCCCGTCAGGTCCGCCGTGGTCAGCCTGTGGGCGGCGGCCACCCCGCCGGTCACCTCCAGCGCCCGGGAACCGTTGTAGCGGTGGAAGTCGAAGAGCATCCCGGGGAAGAAGGCCTTGTCGAGGTTGCGCTGGTCCAACTCGAGCCCCGGGAAGCAGTTGTCGACCCCGCTCTCCGGGCGGGTGTTGGAGGGGTTGCCGCGTACGACGTGGTCGGCCCGCGCGGTGAGGTTGCGCGGGAGGATCTTCCCAGTGGGAGTCGGCAGGTCGGGCATGGACGGGCTCCTTCGGGCCTTCAGGCGGTGCTGGCACTGCTCGTGAGCGGGACCGCCGCGGACCGCTGCTCGAAGAACTCGGGCGCGGCCTGGCCGAGTTCGACGTAGGCGCGCAGGCAGAAGGACAGCCAGCCGCGGATGTAGTCGCAGCCGGGCCGGCCCCGTCGGCTGACCTCGTGGTAGCAGCCGCCGCCGCACAGGTAGCGGGCCCAGCAGGACCGGCAGGGCTCCTGCCGGTCCACGTGGCGTTCGGCCAGGTGCCGTTGACGGGCGGCGGTGTCGGGTCCGGCGGCCAGTGAGCCCATGGCGAAGGCGGGGTCGTCGACCAGCCGGTGGCAGGCGTAGAGGCCCCCTTCCGCGGAGGCGCTGAGGTAGCCCGCGCCGGCCCCGCAGGGGTAGGGGCGGTGGGCGCCCCGGTGCAGCTGCTCCATGGCGGTCTGGAAGTTGCCGAACGGGTAGGCGCGGCCGGCCGACAGCTCCGCAAGGGCCCGTTCGCCGCAGGCGGTCATCTGCTCGAGGAAGCCCGCGAAGGCCTCGGTGGTGATCTCGTACGCGGGGTCCGGGGCACTGACCACCGCACCGAACCCGACCTCGTCGAAGCCGAGCGCGATGCCGTGCTCCAGGATGTCCAGGAGGCGGCCGGTGTACGGGGTGACGCTGACGCGCGCCGAGAGGTGGCGGGGGCGGCCGTGGCGGGCGAGCGTGTCGAGCCCGGCCCGCAGCCGGTCGTATGCGCTGGCTCCGCCGGGCGCCCTGCGCAGGGCGTCGTGGCCGGTCCGGTCGCCGTCCAGGCTGACCGTGACGGTGAACGGGTGCTCCGCGAACAGAGCCGCGTCGTCGGGCCGTACGGTCGTCAGGTTGGTGGTGAGCGCGAAGCGGACCCGGTGCCCGGTGGTGGCCCCCGCCCGGACGGCGTACCGGACCACCTCGTGCACCAGGTCGCGGGCGAGCAGCGGTTCGCCGCCCATGAAGCCCACGACGACGTCCGAGCCGGGCGCCGCCTCGGCCAGCAGCCGGTCCACCGCCGCGTACGCGGTGGCCCGAGGCATCGCCCGGGCGCTTCCCCCGAACCGGCCCTCGTCGGCGTAGCAGTGACCGCAGCTCAGATTGCAGGCCTGCATCACGTTGAGGGAGATCGAGGACAGCGGAGGCGGTGCGAGGGGAGTGCCGTCGATCCTCGGTGCCCCCCAGAGCGGGAGGTCCAGCGTGCGCCCCAGCTCGTCGAGGGAGCCCTCCGAGGCGGAGAGCCACTCCTCCAGCCGGACCGCCGTCGCCTCGGGCAGGTCGTACAGACGGCTGCCGTCGGCAACGAAGAGATGGGCCCCGTGCGCACTCCGGAAGGCCCGCACCTGCGCTCCGGGCCCGGCCGGCAGCGGGCTCGTGGCTTGTGCCGGGACGTCCGGGGGCCGCCGCCCGATCTGCAGAAGTACGGTCACGTGCCCGGCTCCGTCCTGTCACGCAGGCCCTGGGCCCAGGCGGTCAGCAGGTCGTACTGCCGTCGGGTCAGGTGCAGCGGTCCAGCGTCGGCACCGCGCATCCCGATCGGCATGCGGCGGTCGGTGTAGCTGGGCGGCAGGTCCTCGGCCGGTGGCCGTACCACGCGGTCGAGCAGATCGGGCTGCTCACGCACCATGTCTTCCAGAGCCTCGAGGGCCACGAAGCGGCGGTGGCGCCGTCGACCGCGGTCGGTGAGCGCGAGGAGAACGCCGGTCAGCGGTTCGGGAACCGTCCACGCGACCCCTTCGTAGGTGTCGAGGACGCGCTGGTTCTGCACGTCCACGTTCATGTTGCCCATCGTTTCGAGGACCCGTTCGAAGAGATCACGGATCTCCAGCGCGGTCTGTCCCTCGTCGGCGATGTAGGAGGGGTCGCTCACTTCGGCGCGCTTGACCCGGTCGGCGAGTCCGTCCGCGAGGGAGACGAAGGGCCTGCGGTCCGGTGCGAAGTCGGGCGGGCTGACCACGATGCGGGCGGTGGCGGTGAGACCTCCGGGCAGGGTCACGGCGACCGTGCCGTCGCAGACGTCGTCGACCATGCCCAGGCTGGCCTGGATCTGCCGCTCCGCGCCCGCGAACAGGCCGGGGGGCGAGGTCCGTTCATCGTCGCTGATGTCACTGAGCCTCAACCGGCACCACGGCGCGGCCGGATTGAGGATGAGCCGCTCCTGCGGGAGCTGGTACCCGGTGTTCGCGGCGAGCTCGGCCAGGTTCGTCGGCCCGTACACGAACCCTTTCCCCGGGGTGAACCGCAGCCGGAGCTCGGGGAGTTCGGCGTTCGGCGCGGGCACCTGGACCGAGCCGAGCGGGAGGGACTTGCCGGCCGGGACGAGCGGGTTGGCGGTGCCCTGCGGAGAGTGCCCGGCGAGCGGGTGCCGCTGGTGGTCGTCGCCACGGACCTCGGCCCGGGCCTCGACGCGGTCGTCCTGCTGCTGGGTGATGTGGTGGGCCTTGAGGTTGGCGACGGAGACCTGCCAGCGCACGTCGCCGAGGCCCAGCCCGAAGTCGGCGAGCACGTCGGCGGTGAGGACCCCCGTGCGCTGCTCGCCGTCGGCGGTGGTCCAGCTGCCGTGCACCTCGAAGAACGGGCACACCGGCCGCCAGCCGTCCGCGTCCTTGAACCGGACCTTCTGCGGTATCCGCGTGGTCAGGGTGCCGTCGGCGGCGAGGTCGAGGCTCTCCACCGGCTCCACGGTGGTCTTGCCCGTACCGCGCGGGGTCAGGTCGCTGGGTCCGTAGCGATAGTTGTCGCACGGCATCGGCGAGGAACCCAACCGGGCAATGGCGAGGGGTGGTTGAAGCCAGATACGGTCGATCACCGGCACCTCCCGGGCGTGCCGCCGGCGGGGCGGCGGCGTACGGCCGACCCCGGAGCGCGGTCCACCCCGTGCGGTAGAGTTACGGGACGTAATCAAACATACGAGTCTCGTCACCCTGTGTCACGCACGACACGGCGGGCCGCGGCCGGTCTCCGTCACCGGCGGGACGCGACCGCGCGTGCCGTCAGTCCGCCTCCGTGACGGTGCCGGACCAGGGGCCGGACGGGTGGCCGTCCGGCTCCATGCCCCAGGGCTCGCACCAAGGCGTTGCGGAACTCCTCCATCTGGCATCGCCTAAGCCCTCCTCCTTGAGGTCGGGTACATCACTCGCGTCTGCGGATCAGGATCGCCGTCGCTGACGGACGAGACGTCGTCGTACCTGCGTCCGCAAGGGAAGCTCGACCACGGTCTTGCGTGCGCAGGCGGCGGGACTTTGTCTTCACATCTGCGAGCGATCACCGGTGAGGTGGCCGCCGGCAGCCGAGTCCTTTGGCTCAAGGATGCCCGCGCGGGAGCCTGTCGGGCAGGCTACGACGCCTCTTCCCACCACACGGAGAACATCATGAGCGAGTTCGATGACGCCGTCCCGTACTACGCCACTTACCGGCCCGGCATCCCGAGGCTGCCGTCCGACTCCTCGGCCAGACGGTCGCCGCCAAGCAACATCCAATCCTCCTCGACCTTGGAACGGGTACGGGGCAAGTGCCCGCCGCCTTGCACGAGGCTTTCGCTCAGATCGACGCCGTCGAACGGGACCCCGGCATGCTTGCGGAGGCCAACAAGACCTTGACCGGTCTACCTGACACGACGGTTCGTCTGCACAACACGCCGACCGAGGAGTTCGTCCCGCCCCACGCCGAGTGGGCGACCGACAAGGTCACCGTCTGCCGCGCGTTCCACTGGATGGACCAGCCGAGGACAGCGCCCAGGGTGAGGCCGAGTTTCACATCGCCGAACCCGACACCTTGCCGGCTTCGGTCCTGAACGTCATAGTCGCCCCCTGGAGACAGCTGAAATCCTGCAGCCGCCCATCATGTCAATCACCGACCAGCGGCCCGCCGGGTGTCGCCAGGCGCGAGCTACCCCCGCCTGCCAGGGCTGCAGTGATCTTCAGGCGATCGCTAGCCTCGCTGCAGCTCGGCTTTGGCCTGGGCGAAAACATCTTTCACGATGGGCGCATCGGACCGCGACGCTTCACTCCCAGCGACCGTGAGATCGCAGGACACGCAGCCCGCACTGTCCGCACCGTCCTGACCGGGATCCGCTGATGACTCTCCGACCACAGCGACACCGCGACCGCCCCCCGTTACCTTCTTCGTGGCTCCGCTCTCAAACAGCCAGGCACGCCACCAGCCCGGACGTCAGCACCCCGCCAACATCATCAACAGAGTCCCGGCATTGCCCCTAAGCGGACTCTGTACGGCCCCCTCTCATCCCGCCGTGACCGCCGGCCTCGTCGGTGTCGCCCTGCACCTGTGCGTGTGAGCGCTCCGGCGCCTGCGCGCTCTGTGCCGTGGCGAGCGGGCCCAGATGCTGTGCGGCGCTGTCCAGCAGTCCGAGGTCGGCCTTGGTGTGCGCGATGGCGGCGTCGATCAGGACGGCGACCAGCGGCTGGTCGGCGTGGGCGCGGCGCTGCTGTGCCAGGCCCGCAAGCTCGGACAGGTACGTCTGCCGCTGTGAATCGATCAGCGTGGTCAGGGCCTGCGGGCCCAGCGCGACAGCGCCGAGGAGTTTCAGGAACAGCTCGTCGCGGAAGCCGCCGACGCGCACCCAGGCGGTGGTCGCCCATGAGCGCAGCTCGGCCTCGCCCGCCTCGGTGAGCGTGTAGAGGTTCTTGTCGGGCCGGTCGGTCTGCGTGACCTGCGAGCGCGAGACATAGCCGTCACGGACCAGCCGTTCGAGGATCTGGTAGAGGTGACCGATGTTCAGGCCACCCCACTGCGGGCCGACGGCCTCCTCGAACCGGGCCTTGAGTTCGTATCCGTGATTCGGTCGCCGGGTCAGCAGCGCGAGCACGGCGTGGTGGAGCGGCATATACGTCCCTTCTACATTGTGACAACATACCGCTGAATTGCCGCAATGTATGTGGCGCGATGTACGAGGGCGAGGCTGCATCAATGGCTGTGCGCGTGGCGTTACGCGGGGTGAGTCGCCGGTACCCCGGGCTGACCGCTCTGGACGAGGTCGACCTGGAGGTCGCGGCCGGCGAGGTGGTGATGCTGACCGGGCCGTCCGGCGCCGGCAAATCCACCGTCCTGCATGTGACGGGCGGCATGGACCAGCCCGACGAGGGGCACGTCGAGATCGACGGCACACAGCTGGTGCCCCGGGACCTGGACCGTCACCGGCGGCGTATCGGCTTCGTCTTCCAGCGCTTCCACCTGCTGCCCGCGCTGACCGTGCTGGACAACGTCCTCGCCCCCGTCCTGCCGCGCAGGGTGGACTTCGACCGGCGTGCGCGCGGCATGGAACTGCTCGAAGCTGTCGGCCTGGACCAGCGGGCCGACGCCCTGCCCTCGCAGTTGTCGGGCGGCCAGCAGCAACGCGTCGCCGTCGCACGCGCGTTGATCAACCGGCCGGGACTGCTACTGGCCGACGAGCCCACGGGCAACCTGGACAGCGTCATCGGGCGGGAGATCATCGACCTGCTGATGTCGCTGCGCGAGCGCTACGGGATGACGATGCTGATCGCAACCCACGATGCGGAAGTCGCCGCCAACGGCGACCGGGTGGTGCGTCTGCAGGACGGCAGGATCACCTCGGACCAGCGGGTCACACCGTCCGGCGACGTGCTGGACCGGCTGGGGGGCCTGCGCCCGTGATAGCGATGATCCTCGATCAGCTCCGGCGGCGGCGCGGGCGCGCGCTGGCCCTGGCCGCCGGAATCCTGGTGGCGGCGACCAGTTTCACCTTGCTGACCGCGACGGTGAGCACGAGCCAGGCGACCACCGTGGGCACGGTACGGAAGAACGCACGGTCCGCGTACGACGTCCTGGTACGCCCGCCCGACTCGCAGACGGACGTGGAGCGGCAGAGCGGTCTGGTCTCGCCGAACTTCCTGTCCGGCACGTTCGGTGGCATCACCATGGACCAGTACCGGCGCATCGGCGACATGGCCGGGGTCGACGTGGCCGCGCCGGTCGCCAACATCGGCTACCTCATGGTGGCGAGCACCGTCACCGTGGACGTGTCCCGCTTCCTGGACGGCGAGGCGTCCCGGCAGATCCTGCGCATCAGCCCGACACTCACCTCCGGACTGGGCACCTACCGCACCTCCGACGAGTACGTCTACCTCACCCGCTCCCCCCTGACGTCGGCGTCGGAGTCGGACGGCCTCTTCGAGTCCGACACCCTGGAAACGGGCGAGGCCGACAAGAGCACCCAGCGGTATCGGATCAAGGGGAAGTACGACGTCTGCTTCTACTTCAACCGGGACAAGTCGGAGCAGACCGAGTTCAACCTGGATCTGCCGTTGAAGCCGAACATCATCGCCGAGGACCTCAGGGACAAGTCGCCGTTCGACCCGGACCTGAGTTCGCGGATGAACTGCCAGTCCGGCCAGGACAAGGCCACCATCGACGTTCCGGTCAGTTACCCCGTGCTGCTGTCCGCCATCGACCCGGTGGCCGAGGACCGGCTGGTGGGCCTGGGCGACACCATCGCCTCGGGCCGGATGCTCACCGAGCAGGACAAGCCGTGGACGGTGTCGTCCGCCAAGAGCGTCCACGGACAGCACGACTCCTACATCCCGGCGCTGCTCAGCGACAACCCGCTGACCACCGGCACGCTCGACGCCACCGTGGAGCGGCTGGACGTCGGCGACCCGGCCGAGCTGCCCTCGAAACTGGGCAACCCGACAGCCGACAGCTTCGTCCGAGGCCTGCGGGGCACCACTGTGGGCAGGACCCGCGTCGACCTGAGCAAGGGCTACCGGAAGGCACTGACAGAGGACTCGTTCGACACCGGGGCCTACTGGACGGTCGGCCCGGTCACCTACCGCCGGACCTCCGACGGCGACCTCGCCGCGCAGCCGCAGCCGCCGCAGAAGCCCGGCCTGTGGATCACCAACTACGACCAGCAGCCGTTCATCAACGTCCCCGAGGAGAACCACCAGGGCACCCAGTACCGGACGGTGACCAGTCACGTCGCCACGAACTGCATCGGGCTGGGCACCTGCGACGGCGTGGACTCCGGACGCCTGCCCAATCCCTTCGTCCACCTCGTCGGCCGCTACGACACCGGCAAACTGCCCGGCTTCTCACCCCTTTCCGACACCCCGTTGGAGACCTACCAGACGCCGCAGGTCACCGGCGCGGACAGCACGACCCGAGCAAAGCTCCACGGCAAGCCGCTGCAGCCCGACCGCAACCTGGGCGGCTACGTCAGCCCGCCGCCCACCATGCTGACGACGATGGACTCCATCACCGCGCTCACCAAGAGCCGCCGGGTCCCGAGCCTCCAGGACAAGGCGCCGGTCAGCGCGATCAGGATCCGGGTGGCCGGAGTGACCGGCGTCGACACCGCCTCCCGGGCACGGGTCAACGCCGTGGCCGGGGCGATCCGGGCCGCCTACCCCCGGCTCCAGGTCGACGTCACCGTCGGCAGCTCGCCCGCGCCGCGGACGGTGACGCTGAGTGCCTCGGCACAGGTGACGGAGCGCTGGGTCGCCAAGGGCGTGGCACTGCGCATTCTCAAGGCGGTGGACACCAAGAGCGCGGTGCTCTTCGTGCTGGTCCTCGTCGTGTGCGCGCTCTTCCTCGGCCAGGCTGCGCTGGCCTCGGTGCGCTCACGTCGCATCGAGATCGGCACGCTGCGCTGCCTGGGCTGGAGCGGTGGCGAAGTGCTCCGCCTGGTCCTCGGCGAACTGGCGGTGATCGGCCTCGCCGCCGGAGCCGCGGGCACGGTGCTCGCATACGTGCTGGGCCGGGTGCTGGGCCAGTCCGAAGCCGGCTCCAAGTCACTCCTCGTGCTCCCGGTGGCGCTCCTCCTGGCCACGGCGGCGGGACTGATCCCCGCCTGGCTCGCCACCCGGCTGGGACCGATGGAAGCCGTCCGACCCCCGGTGACGGCCGCCCTCCGCGCACGCCCGGTGCGTTCGGTGGCCGGACTGGCCGTGCTCAACCTGCTGCGGGTGCGGGGCCGCACGCTGCTGGGTGCGGCAGGACTGGCGCTGGGAGTGGCTGCCTTCACGGTGCTGCTCGCCCTGACGCTGGCCTTCCGGGGCGAGGTGGCCGGGTCGCTGCTCGGCAGCGCCGTGGTGGCGCAGGCGCGCGAGGCCGACTACCTCAGCGTCGCCCTGTCCTTGCTGCTGGGCGCCGCCGGTGCCATCGACGTCCTGGTCATCTCACAGCGCGAACGCGCCGCCGATCTCGCGGTGCTGCGGGCGACCGGCTGGACCAACCGCGAGCTGGCGAAGCTGACCCTCTACGAGGGAATCGGACTGGCTCTGCTGGGCGGCCTGTCCGGTGCGGTGGCCGGCCTGGCCGGGGTGCTGACCCTCGGCCGGGGCGTGCTGCACGGACACCTGTTCACGGTCGTCGGCGCCGCGCTGCTGGCCACGCTCGCGGCGACCGCCCTGGTGGTGGCGGCTCTGACGGTGCCGATCCGGGGGCTGTCCCGGATCGCCCCCGCCCACCTGCTCGCCGCCGACTGAGCCGACCGCCGCCACCGCCGGCGGCTTCGCACAGCGCAAGACCCCGGCCGTGTTCACGGGCCGGGGTCTCAGCAGTCGACGGACGTCCGCGGTCGTGCCCCTCCCCTGTCAGCGACGGCCCTTCGTATCCGCTCACATCGCCGGACGCGGGGGCCTGAACTGTCAGCGGCCTCGGCTCCTCCGAGACCCCCAATGGGACTCGGAGTGCGGTCGCGCAGGACCCCGTTCTGTGGCTCAGGGTTGCCGATCCGCCTGATAGTTCGCGCAATGGGTGGATTGACGACGGCACGACGTCGGGACGGCGGCCGTCTGAGAGGATGCGGCCATGTCCGACCAGTGGAGCGACGTGGTGGTGTTTCGGCTCTTCGAGGACGAGGACCCTCACGCGGGGCGGGACCTCGAGGCGTCGTCGGCCACGGAGCCGCCCCCGAAGTCAGGTGCTGAAGACCTCCAGCCGGGGCGTGTTGCCTGCCGGGACTGCCGCGCTGCGTACGACCCGGGCAACCCGGACGAGGTGAAGTTGCACACCGAGTCCGTGAACTGCGGGCAGTCGTGCCGGTGCGTCGGGCGTCCACGTTGCTACACGTGCCGCGGCTCGTTCTGCTGCTGCGCCGCCCACTGAGCAGCGGCCGCCGTCAGGGCCAACCAGTGTCGTATTGCTTGCCGGACCGCGCCGCCTCACCGTGCGGCGGGCGTCGGTCTAATTCTGCAGAGACCCGAACGTCTCAGCGCCCTGGCCCGTCGGCCCCGACGAGGCGGCGGGGGCGGGGGCGGCCCACGGTAAGTCCGCCACTGACAGCCCTTCAGGGGCAGCCTCACAGCCCCTATGAGCGGGGTCCTGGCTGTAGCTGTCCGACCAGGTGGAAGACGTCTCGAGCCGCGTAGCGTTTGAGGCGACGGACGATTTCGCGACGGGTCTTGTCCTCCTTGATCCGGCGCTCGTAATAGTCCGGAGTGCGCGGGTCGACCCGCAGGCGGATGAACACGATGCGGTGGAGCGCGACATTGGCCTGACGGTCGCCACCACGGTTGAGGCGACGGAACTGCCGGCGTCCCGAGGAACGCTCGACAGGACTGACCCCGAACAAAGCGGCGAAGGACGCCCCGCACGCTCTTCCTGACAGTGTCGCCCGGGCTGGGCACGGGGAACGCGCTGGTGGTGATGCTGCTGGTGCAGCTCGGGTGTTGGCGGTGACGGGGCTGCTGAATCTGCGGCCGCCCCGGGTGGTCGGCTGAGACGCGGGTGCTCGGCCGAGAGCCGAGCGGGACCGGCCGCGCCCGGTACGGCAGCAGGGGCCCGGACCGCGCGTCGCGGTCCGGGCCCCTGCCCCATGCGGTGCCGCCCTGCGGCGGCGGTGCGTCAGCTCTGTGCGGTGTCGTCGCTCGTCTGCCCGGCGCCCTCGGCTGCGCCTGCCTTCTCGCGCATCTTGCGCACCAGTTCCGCCTTCTGGTCGGCTGCACCCTGGCGGTCGAGGTTGCGGTGCGGACCGTTGTTCTGCCGTTCGGCGCGGGACAGCTTCTTGCGCTGGCCGCCGCCCATGCCCACGGGGTTGTTGATGTTCTTGCTCACGGGTTCTCCCGGTAATGATGTGAAGTGATCTACGGATTCATCAGTGGGGGACGGGCGGCGACGTCGAAGGACGTCAGCAGGGGCCCATCACGCCCTCACTCGTAAATCGGCGTCTGGAAGAACATGACAAAGACGATACCCGCTTCCTTCGGACCCGCACACCAAGCCCTGCCCTCAGAAACCGGGTGCACGATGGAGGGGACTGGGTGCCAGATCTCCGGATCTGGATGGGAAAGGGCGTTCCTACAGGTCAGGGCGCCACCGGCGCCTGCCCCCTCTTCAGACCGTGTCCTATGTGGTGAGGCGGACGAGTCGCTTGCAGCAGCAGAGCGCGGCGGCGAGGCCGAGAAAGGCCAGGTAGTTGCGGGGGTGACGCTCGTAGCGTGGGCTGAGTCGTCGGTAGCCGGACAGCCAGGACATCGTCCGCTCGATGACCCAGCGGCGTCGCCCTGATCGTTCGCTGGACTCGATCCCTTGCGCCTCCACGCCGACAAAGCCTGCGACCGAGCCGACCTGCGCAGATGGCTCAGATCGAAGCGCATCGGCGTACGCATCGCCCGCATCTAGCCCTTCATCCGGGCGAATACATGCTCGACGGGGGCCCGGACCTTCCGCCGTCCACGCACTGCTGACGGCGGGACACAGCCGGCGCTCGGTCCAGCGGCAGCTCGGAATGACCTACCGCACCGTCAAGCAGTTCGCCGACGCCGCGACGCCGGAAGAGCTGTTCACTGGTCAGTGGCAGAACCGGCCCTCCGTCCTCGACGACTACAAGCCCTATCTGGACGACCGCTGGAGCAAGGGCTGCACCAACGCCTGGAAGATGTGGGAGGAGATCGTGCCACTCGACTACAAGGGCAGCTACCAGCGCATTCGCGCCTACCTGCACGACAAGCGCACTCACCGCAGTTGGTGACCGCCCGGCCGCCCTCGCACCGGGCCGTCGCCGGATGGATCCTCCGCCGTCCGGACACCCTCACCGAGACCGAGCGACTCCAGCTCAAAGCTGTCCGGACGCACTGCTCCGAACTTGACGCCCTCACCGGGCACGTCCGCTCCTTCGCGACCATGCTCACCGAGCGCCAGGGCGAGCGCCTGCCCGACTGGCTCGACGTCGTCCGGCAGGACGATCTGCCCAGCCTCCACACCCTCGCCGCGGGCATCGACCGCGACCGCGACCGCGACGCCGTCATCGCCGGCCTCACTCTGCCGTGGAGTTCTGGCGTCGTCGAAGGGCACGTCATCCGGATCAAGATGCTCAAGCGCCAGATGTTCGGCCGGGCCGGCTTCCAGCTGCTGAGGAAGCGAGTCCTGCTCGCAGGATGCGCTCTGGTGCCATGCGATAGATTGCGGGCGACACGAGAGAAGAGCTCGCATGGAATCCCGCATCCCGCGGTTGCGACGCAAGCTGGCACGCATCCCCTACGCGACCAGCCGAAGCCACTCCTTTGGGGAGGAGCGGCACGAATTTCGTCTCGGCCCCCGCCTCACCAAACGTCAGGCAGATGCCTTTCAGGCCGAGCATGACGTGGAACTCCCGCAGCCCTATCGAGACTTCCTCACCAACATGGGCGGCAGTGGTGCGTCTCCGTACTACGGACTGATCCCGTTGAAGGAGTGCACGCTCTTCACGATGAACTCCAGAGACGCCAGCACGGGCTCAAGAGGATTCAGCCGGGCCTATCGCCCCACCCGCCGTGGTGACCTGTTCCTGCACGTCATCGAACGCGGCTGCAGCGATCTCGTCCTCATAGGCATAACCGGCCCTCTCACCGGGCGCATGCTCACCGGCAACGCAGACGGCTTCTGGGGCCCGAACGTCTCCTCAGCCACGGACTTTCTCGCCTGGTATGAACGATGGCTCGACCACATGGCTGCCGGACAGGACAACCGGGCTCTGGAGCTCACCTCACCCCAGCTCCGAGCGCATCCGATTCGGCAGCGGCTCGCTCACTCGCCGTGACCACTCCACAGAACCTGAGCCAGAACCGACCTCGCGGCGTTCTCTGTCGCCGAGATCGGGAAACGCCTGGGCATACCAGCGGGTCCGTGACGCGACATTCCGCAACCACTGCGCCTCGCGGAGGAGGAGTTGGTCGTTGCTCAGGATCCGCATGCGGCTGAGCATCCCCAAGTCGAGTCCATATCAAGCTGGTTGCACGGTCCGGCGCCGAAGCGACGCGTGAGACGTCCGTCGACCACGGACCACCCTTCGCTGCACCTCCGCCCTGCGAGTCGGCGACGACCACTTTCGAGCTGTGCCGCTCACTCCAGTCCGGCGAGATCTCCGTGGTTCCTCGCCGCCGAAGCCGCTCGGCACGGGCACGCTGACGCCCAGCGACTCCTGACGGCGTCCACCGGCCGCCGCCCCTCCCTCACCGGTAGCGCCACACAGACCGAGGACACCTGGTGCTTAGAAGAGATGCGCCTCCTGCTCGAAGTTGCCCGACCCCTTCTCCAGCCGGCCCCGCCCGACGCATCGCCGGCTCCCGGTCGGCGGCCCGATACGACAGACAGCTGCCACACGACGGACACAAATAGCCCCACGGCCGCGCCTGTGTCTGCCGGCCCCGGTCCCGGCAGACACACCACCACACGCTCGGACCACACCACGACCGCCCCCAGCAATCGTCTCGCCCCGATCATGCCCCGACAGCCACGAGCCGCGCTCAAGGCCGCCCTTCTCCAAGGCGCGCGCCGCCATGAAACACCGGCCACGTCCGCGGCGACGGTGCCCTGCGACCGCAGCGGGGCAACTGCCACTGTCAGACCCAGGTGGCAGCATGACCGAAGTGAACGCCCTGAGGCGTCCTCAACTCGCCTCCGTAGCCCACGAAGAGGAGCATTCCCCTTGCGACTGCATCGCGTAGCGCCCGGCATTGCCGCGGGCATCCTCGCCCCGGCCCTCCTGCTCGCCACCCCGTCCTTCGCCGCCACAGCGGCACCGACCGTGGTGACGGTGCCCGCGGTGTCCTCGTCCGCGGACGAGCCGGACGCCGACGACCTGAGGGTGGCCATAGTCCGGATCCTCGCCGACCCGGACAGCGGCCGGCGTGTGACACGAGAAGCCAACGCCCTCCTGGACGCCAACGACCCCGAGGCGATGCGCGCCTGGCTGGAGACCGGCTACCGGATCGCCCAGGCCGAGGACGACCGCGTCGCCATCACGCGCCTGCTCGCCGACCCTGACAGCGGCCGGCGTGTCATCGCCGAGGTCAACGCCCTCCTGGACGCCAACGACTCCGACGCGATCCGCGCCTGGCTGGAGACCGGCTACCGGATCGCCCAGGCCGAGGACGACCGCGTCGCCATCGCCCGCATCCTCGCCGACCCGTCCATCAGCCCGGCCCTGCGCGCGGCAGCCAACGCCGCCCTCGACGACAACACACCCGAAGCACTGCGCCACTTCCTGGAAGTCGGCAGGTACCAGGTCGCCTGACCGGCACGGCGCCGCACCACAGCGCGTCGCCCGGGTGGCACCCCCTGCCGCACGCCCGGTCGCCGGAACGCCGAGAATCCGGGCGGGGCCGCCTGCACCTCTGTGTGCCGGCGGCCCCGCCCGGCAGGCCCTGTGCCGGCTCGGCGCCCTCCGCAGAGCTCTGTGGTCTCGCCGCCCGGCGCGGCATGGGCCTCTGACACCTCCGACAGCAGAAAGCACATTCTTCGATGACCACACAACTCCTTCGCACCGAGCGCAGCGGTCCGCAGACCGCTTCCGTCGTGACCGACCTGCCGTTCAAGCCTCAGCTCGTCAAAGCGGTGTTCAGGGACGTGACCTCGTTGCACGTCTCCCGGCCGGCCGCGTGGGCCGCCGCGTCGGTGACGCGGACCGTGCTGACGGAGATCATCGACGGCGCGAGAAGCGCGGCGGCCGAGGGGGCCAGGACGAGGCTGATTCCCAAGGACCTCATCTCGGCGATCGACCGGAACGTCGAGGTGGAGGTGGGATCGGCGTGGTACCTGCACAGCCCGACCTTCCACGGCCTGATGGGCGAGGTGCGCAACGCCGATGGTGCGCTCGTGTCTCTTCGTGAGCGCCGCGGGGCGCGTACACCAAGTGGTGTGGCTGGCGCCCACCGGTTCGAGGCCGGGGTGAGAAGGCTGCTGGGGAGCCGGGGGGTGAGGGCCGTCCCGGCGATGGTCCGCGACCTGGACGGAATCGCGAGCGTATTCCTGACGGCCCTGGCCCGGGACGCGGCCAAGGTCGTTCGCGAGGGCGGGGTCAAGCGGTTCGGGACGGTCAGTCTGGTGGTGCCGGGCGAGCCAGCCCCGGCCCCGCTGCTCAAGGACCCCCTCCTCGCCCTGTCCACCCGCCGCGGGGACGGGCGGACTGTTGGCGGGGACGACGTCCTGGCCGCCGTCACGATGCAGCTGTTCGGCGATCTCAGACAACGCGCCATCACCGAGGCAGCCGAGATGACACGGAACACGTCGGCCAACTGATCGGGCCCGCCCCTGCGCTCTGCCCACTGCGCACGGTTCCCACGTGTGCGCGGCTCCCGGAATCTGCCGCCCGCATTCGGCTCCGGTCGGCTCGCGAGAACGGGCTCGGCGCATGGGCGCGGACCGCGGGCCGCAGGCACCCCACGGGGAAGACCTCCCTAGGTGCCCCGCAACCGCCCGGCCGACTGCGCAGGAGGGCCGGCTGAGCACGGCCGCCGCCCACCGCCTGCGCAATCGGCGACCGGGCCGATTGCGCAGCCACCTGGCTGCAATGCCCTATCGACTGCGCGGGCGGTCGATCGGCTGCGCAGGACGGAGACGGCTGCGCACCGCTCGCCGCATGGCGCCCTGTCCTGTGCCCGGCCGGACGGGTACGGATGGGTATTCGGTGAACTCCCGTAGTTCCTTGGGGAGTTGGCGGGCGTATGCGTAGCCTTGCGGTTGCACACGTGCACCACACCCGTGTCATGACGGAGAGGGAACGTGACCAGACAATCCACCACCGGACCGTTAGCCGGCGGAGTGCTTCGCACCCGCACCCGCACCCGTCTCAACGCCCTGGCAGCCGTACTCTGCGCGGCCGCGGCCCTGGCCGGGTGCAGCAGCGGTGGGGACGACACCACTGCGTCGGAGTCCACCGCCCCCACCTTCACGGCGTCGGCCGCGCCCGTGTCGTCCGCGCCGACGGACCCGGAAGCCGCGGTGAAGAAGACCGCGCTTGAGGTCCACCAGGGCTACTGGCGGGAGATGCAGGCCTACTACGCCGACCGTGACGGCACGACCGAAGGCCTCAAGGGCTACGCCGCCTCCGAGGCGCTGGCCGGCGCGCAGTGCAACCCACTTGCATCCCGGGCATGAGCCCATCGAGCTTCCTGCGGCCGACGACTGGACGCTCTACTACGCCAGTCGACGCAGCGCCTCATCCGACCGAGGCGCCCTCATCAGCGCAGCGGCTGAAGCGGAGGGAATCCGGCCGACCAAGGCACTTGAAGTCGCCGAGAATCCCACGGCACTGCGGGCAGCGATCATGGCTGACCCGAAGACAGCCGAAGCCGCTCGCAACGCGCTCAAGGCCCTCACCGCTGTCGATGCGGATCCGCAGCTCCGTGCGAGCGAGCAACGCGTGCGGTTCCAAAAAGCGCTCAAAGCAACCCGCAAGAACATCTCATCCATCGACCCCACAGACCTGCCGGACGTCGTCGATGACGACTTGCGGCAGGAGATCACTTCGTTGCAGGAACTCGTCAACGCGCTAGCGGCAAGCATCGTCAGCCGCGGTTGATCGCAGCAGACGTCGGGTTGTCTCACCTGAGGGGGCAACCCGACTCTTGATCCTCTGCGCTCAAAGTGGCCCCGCTTGGTACCGGACCTGCCAGGATGATCCGGTGAGCACCACCCGCCGCCCTTTGGGCACCGGTCCCCAATCTCCTCCCGCCGTTCCCGCTGCAGCCCTCGTGCGGCCGGGAACCGCTGCCGAACGAGCCGCTGCCCAGCCGCCGCCCGCCGTCGCCGAGATTCTGGAGCCAGCCGCCCACTGGCGCCCACTCGTGAGCCGAGGCTCAGTAGTTGTCACCGCAGAGCCGGTTGAGCTGGTGAATGAGACCGGTCGAAGCAGTCTGGTTGTCACCGGTGAGGCACGCGGCTTGTCATAAACGCTCATTCGGCAGCCTTTCTGTCACCAGCCGCCCAGTCGGTGACAACAAGCTGCCCTCGCGTCGGTCTGGCCGGCCTCCAAGGGACGGACGCCGGCCAGTGGCAGCGGTATCGCCGCTCCCTGGCGCTTTGCTCGGTCGTCAGCGGCGGGCCTGGATCTTCAGGTCGCCGCGGGTCTGGATGCGGATGTGGTCGCTCGCGAGCATGGCGTGGGGGAATCCGGGGTCGATCGCGCTGACCTCGTCCAGACGCGCCATCTGGGACGGGGTGAGGTCGACTTCCAGAGCTCCCAGGTTCTCCCGCAGTTGCTCGGCGGTTCGAGCCCCGATGATCGGCGCTGTCACCGCCGGGTTGTGCAGGGTCCAGGCGAGCCCCACCTGGGCCGGCGTGCGGCCCAGCTCATCGGCGACCTCCTTGACCACGTCCACGATGGCGAGGTTGCGCTCGGTCACTCCGCCGAGGGCCAGGTTGAAACTCTTGCGGGCGCTCTCGCTCTCGCCGGACGGCGACGTGGTCAAGTCCTGGCGGCTGTACTTGCCGGTGAGCACCCCTCCCGCCAGCGGCGACCACAAAACTGTTCCCAGCCCCAGCTCCTGCGCCATCGGGATGAGGTCACGCTCCCCGGTACGCTCCACCAGGTTGTACTCCAGCTGCAGTGCCACCAGCGGCGACCAGCCGCGCAGGTCGGCGATCGTCTGCATGCGGGAGATCTGCCAGGCCGGGGTGTTGGAGATGGCCACGTAGAGGACTTTGCCCTGCTGGACCAGGTCGTCCAGACCGCGAAGGATTTCCTCCACGGGTGTGGTGGGGTCCCACACGTGCAGGTAGAGCAGGTCGATGTAATCGGTGTTCAACTGTCGCAGACTGGTTTCGACCGACCTGAAGAGGCTCTTTCGGCTCGCGCCACCGGAGTTGGGGTCGTCAGGCCGGCGCAGGGTCGTGTACTTCGTGGCCAGGACCAAGCTGTCTCGTCTGTCCTGGGCGAACTCACCGAGCATGCGCTCCGACGTGCCGTTGGTGTAGGTGACCGCTGTGTCGATAAAGTTCCCGCCGCGCTCGACGTAGAGGTCGAACAACCTCCGCGCCTCGTCCTTCTCCGCGCCCCAGCCCCAGTCGTTGCCGAAGGTGGCCGCCCCGAGCGCGAGCGGCGAGACCCGCAGGCCGGAACGCCCCAGTTGCCGGTAGGTGTCGAGAGTGAGTGGCATCGTGTTCTCCTGTTAGTTGTGGTTCCTGGCGTTCGAGAGGTGCGGACCGGTGGTCGACGTGCCCGAGTTCAGGCGCCGAGCTCGTAGCCGCCGGCCACGGCGACGTCCTGACCGGTGACGTAGCCGGCGGCGTCCGAGGCGAGGAAGGCGACGACTTCCGCGACCTCCTGGCTGGACCCGAAGCGCTCGAACGGAATCATCGTGCGCATGGCGTCCCGGCCACTCTGGGATACCCCCAGCCTGTCGAACAGCGGGGTCTCGGTCGCGCCGGGACTCACGGTGTTGACGCGGATCCTGCGCGGAGCCGGTTCGAGCGCGAGCGAGGGCAGCATCGCCAGCAGGGCACCGCGCGTCGCTGCCCCCACCGTGGCGCCAGGGATGCCCCTGCGGGATGCGATGCCCACGGTCAGAACGATCGATCCGCCGTCGTTCATCAGCGGAAGGGCCTTCGGGAGGGTGAAGTACTGACCCTTGAAGTTGACGTCGACGTGCTCGTCGAACGACTCCTCCGTCACGCCGGCAACCGGTGCAGGGCGGAAGATCCCGGCGTTGAGGAACAGCAGGTCGAGAGACCCGACACGTTCGGACACCCTCGCCATGAGAGCGTCGGTGTCGGACAGAACGCGTGCGTCGGACCGGACGACGAGTACATCGTCGGGAAGCTCAAGTCGTGCTCGCGCGAGGGACTCGGGGTTCTGTCCGGTGACGGCGACCTGGTAGCCACGGGCGTGCAGCAGTTCGGCGGTCGCTCTGCCGATTCCGGTCGTGCCGCCCGTGATGAGTGCTGCGGGCATGGCGGGCCTTTCGTCGGGCGGGCAGGGTCGGGCGCCCCAGTAAGCGGGGAGGTCTCCGCTTGCGTCCACCGTACACTTAACCGGAGACCTCCCCGAATCGCCCCGCACCTCGACCCGACACTCCCGATCGCGAAGGCCATGACACCTACACGCAATACCCTGCGCGCCGATGCCCAGCGCAACCGCGAGCACCTGATCGCCACGGCCGCTGAGGCTTTCGCCTCGGGAAAGGCGATCTCGCTGGACTCGATCGCCAAACGCGCGGGCGTGGGAAGCGGCACCCTCTACCGGCACTTCCCCACCCGAGAGGACCTGGTCGAAGAGGTCTACCGCGACCAGATCCGCCCTCTGCGCGATGACGCCCGGGACCTTCTGGCCTCCGAGCAGCCCGCGCAGGCTCTCCACGCCTGGATGCGCCGCTTCGCCGAGTGGGCGGGTGAACGGCGCGGCATCTGCGAAGCCTTGGTCGCCATGAGCGCTTCCGGACGCTTCGGCGCCGGACCCGTCTGTGATGAGATCCAGCAAATCCTGGGGATGGTGCTCCGGACCGGCGCCGAAGCAGGAGAGCTGCGCAGCGACATCGACCCGGTCGACGTCGGCGGCATCCTCGCCGGCGTGCTCTCCGTGGCCGGCGCTCCCGAGCAGCGCGCCCAACTCGACCGCATGCTCACCGTCGTCGTCGACGGGCTGAAGCCGCGCCAGGAAGATCGAAGGCGTGCCTAACCGCGCCAGCGACCAATCGAGGCTGCACATGAGCGCGCATCTCTTTGTGCAGCCTCTTGCGCTGCTGCTGAGCACGGCGCCTCCGGCCTGAGAGGGCTTTGTCCATGAGAACGGGGTTCTGGCTCAACTTCTGTGATGCCGGCGGTCCCGCCGGTCTCTGGACGGAGCCATGTCCGGCGTCACACAGATCAGGCCGGTAGCGCAGGCTCCCCCCCCCCCCCCCCACGTCACCGTCAACCTGCTCGGTACGATCCGGATGACGTACGCCTTCCTGCCGCTGCTGGTGGGCAAGGACGACGCGGTCGTCATGAACGTCACCTCGGCGCTGGCGTTCGTCCCGTATCAGAGCACCCCGACCTACAGCGCGACCAAGGCCGCGCTGCACTCCTTCTCCGAGAGCCTGCGCATCCAGCTCGCCGGTGCTGACACCGGCGTCCAGGTGATCGAGGTGGTCCCGCCGGGCGTGCGTACGACCCTGATGGGCCAGCAGGACAGCGAAGGCTCCATGCCGTTGGACGCCTTCCTCACCGAGACCCTCGACCTGCTGCGTGAGAAGCCCGATGCGAAGGAGCTGGTCGTCGAGCGCGCCAGTTTCATCCGCGACGCGCAGGCCAACGGCTCCTACGACGACGTCCTCGCCATGATCAGCGGCAGCTGAGCGACCTGTTGTTTCCGACGGGAAACAACAGCACGCGAGCGCCGTCACACGACGAACTTCGTCGTATGGGCCAGGCCCGGGCGACGGGGCCCGGGGCCCGTCCAAAGCGTCAGGCGTCCTCGACGGGAGACCGTCGCCGCAGGCCGCCTTCCATGCCGACGGCCTGCGGCGTACCGCCGACAGCCGGCGAACTTCCCAGCGGGACACCCAGGGGCAGGTGATCATCGGGTCGTCTCGCTGCGCGCGCCCTCGGCGTCGGCCGTACGAGCGGCTTCGCGCGGGTGGGAGAGGAGTGGCTCAGCCATGGATCGGCGGTCTCTGGATAGCCGGGCGGGATGCGGCGAGGATGGACGGCATGGACAAGAAGGAACTGGCGGAATTCCTGCGCCATCGACGTGAGGCGCTGCGGCCCCGCGACGTCGGGCTGGTCGAGGGGGCGCGCAGGCGTACGCAGGGGCTGCGCCGCGAGGAGGTCGCGCAGCTCGCCGGCATGTCCACCGACTACTACGCCCGCCTGGAGCAGCGGCGTGCTCCGCAGCCCTCCGTCCAGATCACCACCGCTCTCGCCCGGGCACTGCGGCTGACGCTGGACGAACGCGACCATCTCTTCGGTCTCATCGGCCACAATGTTCCGGCCCGCTTCCATCGCTCCGAGCATGTCAGCCCCACGCTGCTGCGGGTCCTGGATCGCCTGGACGACTCCCCGGCCCTGGTAACGACCGACCTGGTCGACACCCTCGCGATGAACCCGTTGGCCGTCGCGCTGCTCGGCGACCAGACCCGCCACACCGGTCTGGCCCGCAGCGGCTACTACCGCTGGTTCATGGACCCGGCCGAACGTCTGGTGTATCCCGAGGAGGTCCACGAACACCACGGCCGTGCCCATGCAGCACGCCTGCGGGCCACGCTGACAGCCGGCAGCGACACCCCCCGAGCCGCCCGGATCCTCGCCGAACTCCAGGAACACAGCCCCGAGTTCGTCCGCATGTGGGAACTCCAGGAGGTCGCCCAACGTAACGACGACTGCAAGACCATCCTCCACCCCGAACTCGGCCGCATCGACGTCGACGCCCAGCTCCTGTACACCGAGAACCGCGCCCAAACGCTGGTGGTGCTGACCACTCGCCCCGGCACGGAGAGCCACAGCAAGCTCGAACTGCTCTCCGTCATCGGGCACCAGCAGGTCGCCCCCTGATGTTCTGGCCCGGGGGGACGGGCCAGGCTCGGCGCGGGAGGGGCCGGACATGGGCAGCCTGGAATGGTGCGGCCCGCACGGCTGTGCCCTGCGCTCTGCGGCCAGACATGTTGGCCCCCTGCCCTGTCAGGGCACCGTGGTCGGGCCGCCGGTTTGACCGGATGCCCCCTCCGTTTTACTCTCGAATGCATGCGGAGGCAGCATCCGTTTTGATGCGGCCACACGATCATGGCAGGCAGGAGGGCGCATGAGCGCCGGTGAACTGCGGGGACGTAAGCCCCGCGCGGACGTCCAGCGCAACCGCGCTGCCCTCCTGGAGACCGCGCAGCGTCACTTCCTGCAGCACGGGGTCGGCACCTCCCTCGAGGCGGTGGCCAAGGAGGCGGGAGTCGGGCCCGCCACCCTGTACCGGCACTTCCCCACCCGGGAGGCACTGCTGGCGGCCGTGCTGCAGACCCGCTCCGAGGAACTCGTGGCCCGCCAGGCGGACATCGAGCAACTGGGCGACCCCGCCGAGGCGCTGGAGCAGTGGCTGCGGGCGATGGAGAATTACTTCAGCGCCTTCAGCGGGCTGCCGGACCCGCTCATGGCCGCGGCCCGGGCGCAGGAGCCGGACAACCCCCTCACAATCCCCTGCGACATCCTCATCACCGCCACCGATCAACACGTGCGGGCCGCGCAGCTCGCGGGCCACGTGCGCGCGTCGGTGCGGGGACATGACCTGTTCCTCGCGGCCTGCTCCATCGCCTGGATCAAGGGCACCGGTACGGAGGAGGAGTCACTCGACCGGCTCCGCACGCTCATCGCGAGCGGCTACCGCCAGCAGGACACCCAGGCGTAAATCGCCAGGCACCCCGCTCCGCCCCCGCAACGCCAGGCGGCACCACCAACCCATCCATCACATCGTGCTGCCCCCAGGGGCGGCACGACCTCTTGAGGAACAAATCATGAAAATTACTGTCATAGGTGCTGGCGCCATCGGCGGGAACCTCGCTGCCAAGCTCAGCACGGCCGGTCACGACGTCCAGGTGGCCGACGCCCGCGGCCCCGAGGCCGTCCGGGCGGAGGTACTGGAGTCCGGGGCCAGCGCGGCGGACCTCTCCGACGCCGCCGTCCAGGGCCGGGACGTCATCGTCCTGTCGATCCCGTTCGGGGTGGCGGGCCAGCTGGCGGACCTGTTCGCGTCGGTGCCCGACGAGACGGTGGTCATCGACACCTCGAACTACTACCCCGGCATGCTCAGCGAGCCGATCGAGGCGGTGGACAACGGCCAGGTGGAGAGCGTGTACACCGCCGAGCTGCTCGGCCGCCCCGTGGTCAAGGCGTGGAACGCCGCCCTGGCCGAAACCCAGCGGACCAAGGGCGTCCCGGCCGGAACGCCCGGCCGCCTCGCCATCCCCGTCGCCGGCGACTCCGAGGAGGCGCGGAAGGTGGCCATGAGCCTGGTGGACGACACCGGCTTCGACCCCTACGACACCGGCACGCTGGCCGACTCCTGGCGCCAGCAGCCGAACAGCCCCGCCTACTGCACCGAGCTGACCCTCGACGAGCTGCCGGCGGCCCTGGCCGCGGCCGACCGCGTCAAGGACGCGGCCATCCGCGACAGCCTCCCGGAACGCTTCGCGGCCCTCCCGGCCAATCCCACCGTCGACGACGTCGTCGAGATGAACCGCGCCGCCCACCGCTGAGACACCCGACGCCACTCTCGCGCACGCAACGACACGAGAGCGGCAGCGCCGGCACGCCACGAACGAAGACGAACACGAAGAGCGCACAGTGCCCCGCGCTGCGGACTGCAGCTTCGGCACGCCGCTGCCTGCGAGCATCCGCAAGCCTGCCGGCACCCGCAGGGTGCGTCCGCAGCCGCGGCGGCCTCCGCGCAGCGCCGCATGGCAGATGGTTGCGCGCCACGGAGAGGAACCGCCTTGCCCGGCACCGCACCACCCTTCACCGACATCGCACGCTCCCGCCGCTCCCCCCGGCAGTTCCTGCCCACCGCCCTGTCCCCTTCGGACATCCGCGGCGTGCTGGAAGACGCACAGACGGCCCCCTCGAACAGCAACACCCAGCCGTGGACGGTGCATCCCGCGGCCGTTACACCTACGCCGCACACAAGGGTGACTACGGCAACGTCCTCGCCGCCATCAACTTCCTGAACTGGCTCGACACCCAGCGCCTGAGTCTCCCCCAGCTCCAGCAGCGGCATCTGGACACCTGGGCGATCGGCCAACCCTGCGCTCCCGTTCCATCCCCTTCCTCCGCTGGAGCACTGCACGACGCCTCTGCCCGCCCGATCTGGCCATCGAGCACTCAGCCGCCCAACTCCCAGGCCACTTCCTGGCCGAGGACGAGCACCGAAGAGAGCTGCTGCGCTGCTTCAACGACACCGCGTTGCCCCTGGAGTCCGCGTTTCGGCTGCTCTCGTCCGCCTCTACGCCCTCCCCCTGACCCGCATCGTCGAACTCACCGACGACCACATTCGCCACGACCAGGGGCATACCTACCTGACGGCCAACCGCCACCCCTTCGTGCTCCCGCCAAAGCTCGCCCGCCTCATCGACGATCAGCTACAGCACAGCCCCCGGCACAGCAACACGGCCGGGTGCAGATACCTCTTGCCCGGCCACAGCCCTGGACGCCCGCGCAATTCCCTCGGTCTCGCCGACACCCTGAGACACCAACCTCTGCCCGCCCGCGCTGCACGGAACACCGCCATGATGGACGCCCTGGTAGACCTGCCGTCCATGGTCATAGCCGACCGGCTCGGCATCCACCCCAAGACAGCCGAACGCTGGGCCACCTCGCCGGCGGAAACTGGTCCGAATACGTGGCGGCGCGACGCTCTGCCACGCAGGGCTAGAGCCTGTCCGGCGGATCTTCAGGGCTCGGCGCTCCTGGCACGGTTGCGTTGGTGGGCGGCACCAAGGTTGGCCGGACGGTCACGCGAGCGATGGCCACCGATCGGCGGCCCACTCCAGCCATCCTGACCACCCCGGAGGCGGATCTCCTACCTCATGTCCATCGAGTTCCGTGGCGTCGGGCTCCTCGAACAGCGTCCTCCAGTGCACGAGGTCCGTCTCGCTCATCGCGAAGGTCTGATCAGGGGTGGTCGACTGGCGATGGGCGATCCGAGCGCGTTGGGTCTCATGGTCCACCGGCACGTACACAAGATGACAGGACGCGCCCACAGACATCACCAACCAGCGGATCGCGGACCTCTCGTCACGAGACCAGCACCCGAAATCCAAGACCACGTTCGTTCCCAGTTTCAGCGCCTCCAGACCCAGCCAGAGCAGCCGTCCTTCCAGCACATCGCGCTTCCCGGCCGGCTGCGGATCACCGAACAGCGGGAGCATCCACTCATCCGGCGTCAGCCGCAGCGCGCTGTGCTCCTTGGCCAGCTGTCGAGCTCTCGTGGTCTTTCCGGCCCCGGGCAGGCCAACCGTCAGGAACAACGTCGTCACGCCCAGATCTTCCCTGCATGGCTGACAAACCGAACTGTTTGGTCGCCTATCGTGTCCCTATGCCTCGCTCCGCCGTCTCCCGTAAGACCTCGAACTCCTCTAGCGCCGATACCCGGCAGCGGATCCTCGCCGCGGCGAAGGATGAGTTTGCCCGGTACGGCATCGCCGGCGCCCGAGTGGACCGCCTCGCCAAGCAGGCGCGGACCAGCAAGGAACGGGTCTACGCCTATTTCAGCAGCAAAGAGGCCCTCTACCACCACATCGCCGGGAACGAAACGGCCGCGCTCATCGAGGCCACCCGCATGGACCCGGCAGACCTGCCCGGCTACGCCGGCATCCTCTTCGATCACTTCACAGCCCACCCGGACCACTATCGGCTCATCACCTGGGGCCGCCTCGAACTCGCCGACGGCGAAACCGACAGCGAGACGGTGGACCCCATGCTGACCACCATCACCGGCAAGATCGAACAGCTCCGCGACGCGCAGCGCGCCGGCCTGATCGATCCCGCCTGGGACCCGGTCGACGTGCTCGCCCTGATCAACCAGATCGCCACCACCTGGGCAGGTCAGCCGGAGATCGGCGCCGCCGCGGCCAAGCTGGCCGCGGACACCTCCGTCGGCGCACGCCGCGCGGCCCTGGTCACCGCCGTCGAGCGCCTGTTCCCCCGCCCACACTGAGCCTCAGACCGCCCAACTCCGAAAAATCTGGATCGTGCCCCAGCACCACTACAGCAGCCCCGCCAGCCAGGCGCCACCACCGAGGGTGAGTGCGGCGCAGGTGGCCGCTCCCATGAAGACGATCAGCGGCAGCGTGCCGTCCCCGGCTCTTCCGTGCTTCCTCGACGATGCGCAGCGTGCGCGCTTGAGCATTGCGCCTCCCCAATCAATTCACGGTGCCGGGTCACCCTTGGCGGGTGGAGTTCCCCGTGCCGCTCACCCTCGCCGCACCCGTCCGGACCCCGCCGCGCGGCGCCGACGCGAGCTGGGGCCGCGCTGACCCCCGGCGGGCCCGAGCATCTGTTGACGGGAATGGAGATCAGCGCTGCATCTGGAGGGCGCCACCTTCACCGCTGTTCGATATTGGCGAGATGCGACAGCGCTCGGTCACTCGCCCGAGTCTCCCGGGCGCCAACGAGGGTGAGGCGCCACGTCGAGTGCTCGGGGCGCGGTCAGTTCGTCGTCGCGGGAAACAGGCGCTCGACGGCTGCGACGATGGCAGCTCGGCGCGCCGCCAGGAACGTGGCGCGACCCTCGCCGTGCGGGGGCAGCAGGTCAGGCTGTGCAGCCCAGGCGGTGGCGATCTGGTGGATGAGGACGAGGATGTCGACTGGGGCCCAGTGGGCGTCCAGATGGCCAGCTTTCTGGGCGTCGCGGATCTGCTCGATCTTGCGGGTCACCGATTCCCGGAAGGTGTCGTCAGGGAGGGAGCCGCCGGCGCCGAGTTCGAGTTGCCCCCAGCTCATGAGTCGGAAGCGTTCGGGGTGGTCGGTGAAGCAGTCATGGACGCGGCCGGCGTAACCGGGCAGGTCGGTGGGGTCCGTGCCGGTCGCTTCGCCACGGCCGCCAGCTCCTGCGCGGAGACGAACCGGTAGAGGGCCACCTTGCTCGAGAAGTAGGCGTAGACGTGTTCCTTGCTGGTCCCGGCGCCCCTGGCGATGCGGTCCATCCGCGCCCCGGCGATCCCGCGCAGGGAGAACTCGGCCTTGGCGGCGCTCACGATGCGGTCACGGACGGAGTCTGCGCGGGTTGAGGGGCTCAGGCTTCCACGCTACCCGACCAAACCGTTTGGTTTGACGTCGGGCAGTGGTCGGCGTAGGGTTCAAACCGAACTGTTTGGTTTTACATCAGGAGATACTCATGCAGCACAGGGCACTCGGCACCCAGGGCCTGACCGTCTCGGCGATCGGCTACGGCTCGATGGGCCTGACCATGGCCTACGGCCCCGGAGACGAGGAGGCGGGTATCGCCGCCATCCGCCGGGCCCACGACCTGGGCGTCACCTTCTTCGACACCGCCGAGCTCTACGGCTTGGGTACCGGCTCCAACGAGATCCTGGTCGGCAAGGCGGTCAAGGACTTCCGCGACGAGGTGGTCCTGGCCACCAAGTTCGGCTTCGACCTGTCCGACCTGTCCCAGGGGTTCGGCCTCAACAGCCGCCCCGACAACATCCGCAAGGTCGCCGACAACAGCCTGCGCTACCTGGGCGTCGACCAGATCGACGTCTTCTACCAGCACCGCGTCGACCCGGACGTGCCGATCGAGGACGTCGCGGGGGCGGTGAAGGAGCTGATCGACGGGGGCAAGGTGAAGTACTTCGGCCTGAGCGAGGCGGGCCCGGAGACCATCCGCAAGGCGCACGCCGTCCAGCCGGTCTCGGTCCTGCAGACCGAGTACTCGCTGTTCGAGCGCGAGGTCGAGCAGCTCTTCCCGCTCCTCCAGGAGCTCGGCATCGGCTTCGTCCCCTACTCGCCCCTCGGCCGCGGCTTCATCACCGGTACCGCGAAGCCCGCGGGCCAGTACGACGCCACCGACATGCGCAACACTGACCCGCGCTGGCAGCCCGGCAACTTCGAGAAGAACGTCGAAGCCGTGGACCGACTCGACAAGCTGGCCACCGCCAGGGACATCACCGTCTCCCAGCTGGCCCTGGCCTGGCTGCTCGCCCAGGGCGAGCACATCGTCCCGATCCCGGGCACCCGGAGCGCGGCCCGCATGGAGGAGAACGCCCACGCGGCCGACGTCGCCCTCACCGAGGCCGATCTCGCCGCGATCCGCGAGGTCCTCCCGACCGGCGCATTCGGCGCCCGCTACTCCGCAGAGCACGCCCCGAACTGGGTCTGACCCCCACGCGAGCGGACTGCGCCGCTTCCAGCGTTTCGGCCACACCAACCTGACGAATTGAAACGGACATCCCACTCACATCCACGTTGACCTTGATCAGGTGCTCTCCAAGTGGTCGGCTCCTGAAATCCTTCGGTGGTTGACGGCGGAGCCGACGCTGTACGTGTCCCGTCACTTCCCGGGTCCGGCCGGGGAGGTGGAGGAACCTCGCAGCATTGCGGTGCGTCAAGCTCTGACATGGAACGACAGACCAATCCGCCCTGGATGGCAGGCTGCTTGACATTGCTCGCAGGGGCGCTCGCGGGCTACGGCGCCTACTGGCTATCCCGCGCGGCGCGCCGGACCTGCGCCGTGATCCTGCGGGAACACCCGAGCCTGTTCGATCTGTGGACCTGGGAAGCACCGCTGACGGTCGTCGCGGCGGGATTCACCGGCTTGGCTGCGTGGGCACTGCCCGCGGGCATGCTGCGGCATCAGAAACGCCGGTACCTGAACCGGTTGATACCACCTGCGGTCTTCCTGGCAGCACTGATCGCGCTGACTTTGGTGCACTTCGCCTGGCTGGGGACCCCGCTCGGGGTGGGGAACGACACCAATGGCAACTGCCCCCTGGACAATGTCCCACCCTGGTGGCCTGGGTGGCTGCCTACGTGAGGCGGGGGACGGACAGTGGCCATCTCGTCAGCTGCACACTCGTTGGTCGAGTTCTGAATACCTTCGGGGTTGATCAGGCTGCAAGCGCGACCGAGGATTCTTCCTGGTGATCGGTGGTGTGCCGATCGAGTCTGGCCAGCAGATCGTCCAGGTCGGAAGTGGTGAACTTCCACTGGAACGGCTGTTCCGTAGCGTTGTAGCGGTCTTCCAAGGCTCGGAGCCGGACCCCGACCTGGGCGAGGTCGGTGAAGTCGTTGGGCGAGACGACCTTGCGCTGCACGGCGGAGAAGTAGATCTCCACCTCGTTCAGCCAAGATGCGTGGACGGGGATGTGCACCAGGACCGCGTTCGGGAACGCGCTGGTGAGGAGGTCGGCGGCGGCTTGGCCACGGTGGGAGGAGCCCTCAGCCCGAACCGACGACCAGGGCCTCGCCGAGCGGGGTGCGCCGGTAGAGCACCGACCGTCCGGACCGGGCGCGGACGAGCAACCCCGCGCCTCGCAGGATGGCGAGGTGGTCTCCAACCGCGCCGGGCGCCATGGCGAGGCTTCGGGCGAGGTGGCTGGTACTGGCCGGGGCGTCCAGCGCCAACAGCAGCCGGGCTCGGGCCCGGCCGACCAGAGCGGTCAGCGCGTCCGGTTGGGGGACGGTCGCCTGTTCGCCCCACAGGGCGGCGGTGCCGCGGGCAGGATAGACCAAGGTCCTGGGCCAGGGGTCTTCCAGGTGGGCGGCGATATTCCCGACGAAGACCGAAGGGATCAGCAGTAGCCCGTCGCCGGCGAGGCGGACGCTTCCGACTGGGGGGAAGAAGCCGATCTCGATACCTCCGGCGCGCCAGGCGATGCTCGGGTGCAGGCTCTCGATGGTCGTGGCCCAGCCTTGTTCGCCGATCACACCCACCCGGTGCACGACATCGCGCTCACAGATCGCGCGCAGTTGCGGCCAGTCCGTGGCGAGCAGCTCGTGCCACGCCTGGTCCATCGCCTCGGCGATCCTGGAGACGGCGTCCGTGGAGTCCAGCACTGCGCGTACGCGGGGATCATGGGCGGACGGGCCGGTCGCGGTGGTGGCGAATTCGTGGCGGGCCGCTTCCAGCGGTGTGGCCCGGATCATGGCCAGGTCGTCTGCCCAGGTCTGGTTGATGCCGCGTGGGGGCGGGGCGACGAAGTTCGGTCCGGATTGCGGGGTGTGCAGGGCGAGGGCGGCGTCCAGTTCGGTCTCGCGGCGAAGCCGTTCAAAGGCCGGCAGGAGCCGGGTGGCCCAGGCTCGAGGCAGCGGCCGGTTTTGGCCGGCGAGCGAGCGCAGTAGTAGGCAGAGGTCCATCGCGGGCGACAGTGCGAAGCGGCTGCGCAGCAGGTCCTCGACGGGGACTTCGAAGCGCAGCACCCTGCGATGCTACCGCCGGACGTCTGTTCCGATTCGTCCAGCGACGAATCATTGGTGAGTGGCGTGGGCGCATGGCGAGGCTGGGCGTCATGACCCCAACCGCCGAACCCGCGCAGGGCAACCACCGTGCCACCTACCGGGAGGTGCTGGCCGAGCCGCGATTTCGGCTGCTCTTCTCGACCCGCGCCGTCGCGATCACTGCGGGCTCGCTGCGATCACCACGTTCTCGGTGCTGGTCTTCGCGGCCACCGGTTCCGCGCTGTTGAGCGCACTGGCCTTCGGCATCGGCTTTCTCCCGCAGTTGTTCGGCTCGTTGCTGCTGGGCTCACTGGCGGACCAACTGCCGCCCCGCGCGCTCATCGCCGGCGGCTACGCCTTGGAGTGCGCCGCCGCCCTGCTGCTCGCCCTGGTGCGGATGCCGATCGCGGCAAGCCTCGGTGTCATGGCGCTGGCCGCCCTCGCCACACCGGTGTTCGGCGGCGCGTCGAGTCGGCTGGTCGCGCAGTGGCTAAAGGGCGACGCCTATGTACTGGGCCGTTCACTGAACAACATCGCCTCCTCTGGCGCGCAATTGTTCGGTCTGGCGCTGGGAGGTGCGGTCGTCGCGGTACTCGGCCCGCACCGGGCGCTCGCGGTAAGCGCCGCCCTCTACCTCGGCTGCGCGCTCGCTGTCCGCATCCGGCTACCCCGGCTGGAGCTGGGAGAGTTCGGCGGCACATCCGGCAGCGCTCGGGGCGATGGCGGGGCCGTCCGGGCAAGCCTGCACGGTGCCGGCCTGCTGCTGCGCGGACCCACGGTACGACGACTCATGCTGGCCCAGTGGCTACCGCCCGCGTTCGTAGCGGGCGCGGAAGGTCTGATCGTCGCCTACGCGGGAGGACGTCACTTCGCGCCCGGCTGGTACGCGGTGCTGATGGGCTGTCTGCCGGCCGGCATGCTTGTCGGCGACCTGCTGGTGGGTCGACTGCTACGGCCACCCACCCGGGAGCGACTGGTCGTCCCGTTGACTGCGCTGACGGGACTGCCGCTGGTCGGCTTCGCCACCGAGCCCGGAGTGGGCGTCTCGTCCTGTCTGCTGCTGCTCTGCGGCTTCGGTTTGGCCTACGGTCTCGGCCTGCAACGGCCGTTCCTGGACGCCCTGCCGCAGGATGGCCAGGGTCAGGCCTTCGGTCTGCTCGGCTCCGGCAGCATGACACTGCAGGGCGTCGGACCGGCCTGCTTCGGCTCGGTGGCCGCAGGCATCGGAACAGGCGGCGCAATCGCCTTGGCAGGCGGCGCGGCGGTGCTTACCGCCGGCTGGATTCTCACCTGGCACCGGCCCACCTCCCCGGTCCCCGTCCCGAACTGCTCAACGGGATCAGAGAACGGCACCGAACAGCATGCGTGTAGTTCTCCTGCGCAGTAGCCGTCGGAGGTCGGTCGGCCGCGAGCCGTCACGCACCCCACCCCCACCCCACGTCCCTCTGACAGACAGTCATTCCCGGTACCTCATTGTGTTAGGAGTCCTGAGCATCGGCTCCGCCGGCCGTTGCGGACCACGTACGGGATCTTGAGACCACGAACAGCCCATGAAAGGTTCATGCCACATGATCGATGAATTCGCGAAGGACAACCTGCACAGGAGACTGCGGCGGGACCGCGAGGCGCTGCTCTGGAAACTCGACGGCTTGTCCGAATACGACGCCCGCCGGCCTTTGACAGCGACCGGGACCAACCTCCTCGGCCTGGTCAAACACGTGGCCACCGTCGAGGCCAGGTACTTCGGCGAGGTCTTCGACCGCCCTTCCCCGGAATCGCTGTCCCGGTGGCAGGACTCCGACGGCAGCGATCAGTGGGCGACCGAGGACGACACCCGCGATCAGATCATCGGGTTCTACCGGCGCACGTGGGAACACTCGGACGCGACGATCAACGATCTGCCCCTCGACGCCCCCGGCCACGTGCCGTGGTGGCCGGAGCCTTATCCCAACACGAACCTGCTCGCCGTCATGATCCATGTCCTCGGCGAGTCCATCCGGCATGCCGGGCACGCCGATATCCTGCGCGAGGGCCTCGACGGCCGGACCGGGGTGCGCGCCGAAAACGAGCAGCAGATCGACGAGGAAGCCCGTGCAGCCTACTGCGCGAAGATCGAGCAGGCCGCCAGGTCGGCCGCATCAATCAAGGCTTAGTCGGAGATATCAGGCAGCCTGACCAGCTCCCCTACCGGCGCTTGCGATTTCCGAGCACCCGGCCACCCGATATGCCCGCGTCACCCGATGTGGGCATTCAGTCCGCGCCTTCCTCGTCCTCGTCCAGCTCGAGCGCGTCGGGCCCCCTCCTCCGGGCCTCCGACGGTGGTAGCGACGCGAGCTCCCAGCGCCTTGGCGATCTGGATCGCAAAGGTGCCGATGCCTCCGGCACCGCCGTGCACGAGAAGGGTCTCACCCTCCTGCAGCCCGCTGAGCTGACCGTCCTCGCGTCGCTCTCGCCCTCGCTGCGGGCTGACGTGAGAGAACACGCGATCGGTGTGAAACTGGGCAGGAAAGGGGTGATCCCCTTGTCGGACCCACCAGACGCGTCCTCCGGTCCCGACATCGCCCTCGACGAGAATCGACTGGAAGAGTTGATCATCGAGGCGCAGACTGCCCTGCCGGTCGAACTGCCCGCCTTGGCGAATCGGTGCGCCTCGTCCCTCGGCCTCGACACCGCGTTGATCTACCTCGTCGACCTGCAACAACAGCTGCTCATCCCACTCGACGAGGCATTGGAACCGCTGCCGGTGGACCGCTCGTCAGCCGGCTGGGCGTACCGCACGGTCGTTCCGCGGGTGGACGAAGCCGACGACGGCTTGATCCTCTGGATGCCTCTGGTCGACGGTGCGGAGCGGCTGGGCGTGCTGGCGATTCGGACCGCCTCGCTCGACGGGGTGCGGATGCGCCGCAGCCGGATACTGGCCCATCTGTTCGCCATGCTGATCACCTCCAAGCGCGCCTACAGCGACTGGCTCGCCGCCCGCACCCGCACTGCGACCATGCGGTTGCCTGCCGAAATGCTGCGGGCCTTCCTGCCGCCCCGCACCATCGGCAGTAGCAGGTGCGTATCGACCGCGGTCCTGGAACCGGCGTACAACATCGCCGGCGACGCCTTCGACCACTCGGTGGCCAAGAACATCCTGCACACCATGATCCTCGACGCCATGGGTCACGATCTCACCGCCGGTCTGACCACCTCGGTCGCCATGGCGGCAGCGCGCAACGCCCGCCGGGCCGGTGCCGACCTGGCCGACGTCGTCAACTCTGTCGACCAGGCGCTCACCCGGTGGCTGCCCGACCACTTCAGCACCGGCGTACTGTGCCGGCTGGATGCCGAGACCGGCAGGCTGCGCTGGGTCAATTGCGGCCACCCCCCACCGCTGCTGATCCGTGCCGAGCGGGTGCTCGCCCAGGCGCTGGACAGCCCCCCGCAGCCGCCGATCGGCCTGGCTGGCCACCTCGCCCCGGGAGCCCGGCAAGTCCACGAGGCGACCCTGGAACCGGGCGATTGCGTCCTGCTCTACACCGACGGTGTCGTGGAGGCGCGCGACGCGGACGGTGCGGAGTTCGGCCTCGACCGGTTCACTGACTTCATCATCCGCTCCTCCGCCGCCGGACAGCGCCCAGCCGAGGTGCTGCGGCTGCTCATCCACGCCATCCTCGACTACCAGCGCAACCAACTGCGGGACGATGCAACCATCCTGCTGTTCGAATGGCACCCGCAGCACCAATGACGCGCCTCACCGTGCTCCTGCTCCGTCTTCACCCGTATCGGGTACTCGGTCAGCACCTCCTCCCCCTGGTGCAGGACGGCGGCGGCTCCGCCGTCGCCGGGTTCGGTCTCGGTGACGGTGCCGGTGACGTCCTTGATGGTGCGATGAGTCACCGACCGTGGTGGCGCAGGCCTCGAGCCGCTCGTCGCCGTACTTATTGCGCAGACCGATCACGCCCTGGGCGGCGCGGAGCCGGTAGACAACGTTGATCTCCAGCAGCTGGTCGATGACCTCGCCGCAGGCCGGGCCGACCTGCGTGGACTGTGTGCGGCGACTAGATGGAAGGCCCTGACGCGCTGCGCAATCAGGGCTGGCCGGAGTGCCCGGCTTAGAGCGAAATGACGCGGGCAATATAGAAGCCCGCAACGATCACGGCGCCGGCAAGGATCAGCCACACCCAGATGCCGGGGTGCTCCCACATGCCGCCATCGGCGCGTTCTTCGTGAGCCTCGGCTGTTGAGCCTTCGGCCGGCGGAGTCTCCTCAGGAGGTACGAGCGGGTCAGTCATGTTTTCAGGCTCATACAGGTTCCCCGAGCACGCATCCGGTGACCATCCTGGCCCGCCCTGCCTGGCTTCCCACAGCCGCGCTCCAGAGTGGCGCGACGCCCTCTGGAACTGCTCGCACGGGCGGGCCTACACGGCGTACAGCGGCGGCATGGTCATGCTGTGGCTGGGGGTGGCTCTGGTCCTGGTGCCGCCGGCGCGGATTACATCTCCTGGCAGTCTCACCTGTAGAGCCATGTGACGGTGCGGCGGCTGAACAGGATCGCTTCGCAACGAAGCGCAGGGGTAGCTCGGCCAGCATGACGGCGTAAAGGGGTGAGTCGGCGAAGGGTTGACGCACCCCGACCTGGCGGAATCCCCAGGACTCGTACAGGGCTCGCACTCGCGGCGGGTGCTCAGTGTCGACGAGGAGAACCACCAGGTCTTCGTGTCGTTCAGGAGGGCTCTGGTCACCAGTTCTGCTGCTCCTGTCTTTCGGTGTGTGGTCCGCACCGCCAGTTCGGAGTAGGCGAAGGTTGCGTGGTTGTCGGGGGTCTCCTCGAGATGCTCGCGCCACCATCGCGGTGAGGCGTGGCGGGGGCTCCATAGGCGAAGGCCACGGGCTGCTGTCCATAGAAGGCGATGACGCAGGCGAAACCAGGGTTGCCGCCCTAGTGGTCGACGAACCAGGGGAAGCACCGTCTGGAAGCCTTCCAGCCCCGTGGGGAGCCGCCGACCGGCAGGGAGTCGCTGGAGGGATACCCGTGCAGGCCGACCCGAAGGTCAGTTGGCTCCAGCGGCGGGCCGAGCACGTGCTTCCCTCCGCGCCAGTCCATCTCATTCCGCCCTCTCGCGAGCCCACGATCGGCAGTACACGAAGTGGCGACAGTGCCCATGGGCGGCGGCGATGGGGTGTGAGGGCCGGCGGTCAGGCAGTGTGTCGCGGCGATGGAATGCGAGGGCGGGTCATAGCCGTGTGGCCGTGCGGATCAGCCCGGCGAGGGCGAGGGAGCGACTGTGTGCGGGCCAGGCGATGTGGGTGACGACCGGGGGCGCGTCGGTCAGGGGGACGGCGGTGTGCTCGGCCCATAGCCAGGCGCGGGCCGAGTCGGGGAAGACGGCCACCGTGCGTCCGAGGGCGATCAGCTGGGCCAACTGCGTCTGGTCGTGGATCTCGGGGCCCGGGCCGGGCGGGTACGTGCCGTTGCGAGACCAGCGGGCGAGCGGGAGTTCGGGGATCTCACTGACGTCGGCCAGGGACAGAGTTCTCTGCGCGGCCAGGGGATGCCCGGCGGGCAGGACAGCGATCTGACCCTCGGTCATCAGTTCCTCGCTGTCGAACCCGGCGAGGGAGTTGAACGGCGCGTGCATGAGCGCCACATCGGCGCGGCCGTCGCGCAGCATCCCTTCCTGCTCACACGTGCCGCTCGGTAGCACCTCGATCTCGGCGGCGTCGGGCTCGGCCGCGTAGGCGTCGAGGAGCTTGTGCAGCAGTTCGTGAGACGCGCCCGCCTTCACCGCCAGCACCAGGCGGTTTCGGGGGCCGCCCGCACTGTCGGCGCCCCCGGCGCGACGGGTGCGGCGAGCGGCGGCGGTGGTCGCGTCGAGAGCTGCGCGGCCCTCGTGCAGCAGCATCTCTCCGGCGCTGGTCAGAAGGACGCCGCGGCGGTTGCGTTTCAGCAGGCAGACGCCGAGGCGCCGCTCGAGCTGCTGGATCGCGCGGGACAGCGGTGGCTGGGCCATGCCGAGGCGCTCGGCGGCGCGGCCGAAGTGCAGTTCCTCCGCGACAGCCAGGAAGTACCTCAACTCGCGGGTCTCCAAGGTGTCCATGGCCACAACGTACCTCGGTGATACCCACCGGGTATGACAGGGCACTGTATCGGTATTGGATGCGGTGGCTGCCCGCGAGCGAGCATCGACGGCATGAGCGAAAATGCGCACACACCCTCCGCGTCACTGCCCTCCGCGTCGCTGCCCTCCGCGTCACTGCCCGGCGGGACCTGGACCCTCGGCGATCTCACCGTCACCCGCTTCGGCTACGGCGCCATGCAGCTCGCCGGCCCCGGGGTCATGGGCCCGCCTGCCGACCGCGACGGCGCGCTGGCCGTCCTGCGTGAGGCCGCCGGCCTCGGGATCAGCCACATCGACACCGCCGGTGCGTACGGGCCACGTGTCACCAACCAGCTGATCCGCGAAGCGCTGCACCCCTATTCCGCATCGCTGCACATCGTGACGAAGGTCGGCTCGGTCCGCGATCAGCAGGGCGGCTGGCCCCCGGCCCGCCGGCCCGAGGACCTGCGCCGCGCCGTCCACGAAAACCTTGAGGACCTCGACCGCGTTTCGCTCGACGTGGTCAACCTCCGGCTCGGCAACGCTCAGGGGCCCCGGCCCGGCTCGCTCGCCGAACCCTTCGAGACCCTCGTCGAACTTCAGCAGCAGGGTCTGATCCGGCACCTCGGAGTCAGTAACGCCACGACGGAGCAGGTCGCCGAGGCGCAGGCGATAGCGCCGATCGTGTGCGTGCAGAACATGTACAACCTCGCCTACCGTCACGACGACGAGCTGATCGACGAACTCGCCGACAAGGGCATCGCCTACGTGCCCTTCTTCCCCCTCGGCGGCTTCACCCCGCTGCAGTCCACAGCGCTTTCCGCCGTGGCCGCCCGGCTGGACGCGACGCCGATGTCGGTCGCCCTGGCCTGGCTGCTGCGGCGGTCGCCGAACATCCTGCTCATTCCCGGCACCTCGTCGGTGGCGCACCTGCGCGAGAACGTCGCCGGCGCGGGACTCTCGCTCTCCGACGAGGAACTCGTCGAGTTGGACAAGATCGGCTGATGGCAGGACGCAGCCCGGCCCCCGCACGACGAAGGGGCGGTGGCGAATGAGCTGATGCGGGCCTCATGGTTGGTGACCGAGGGGCGTGTGCACCCATGCTGCTGTGCGGTGGCGCCGCTGGAGGTGACTCCACCGCGCGTCCCCAGCTTGACATCGGTTGCTGGTCGGCTGATCGGCGGGCGATCGCCGCCTGCCAGCAGCAGCAGCGACGCCGACAGCGACCGTCCACCGATCGACGGTCGGCGGGCGGCGGGCGGCGGGCGCATCGCAGGCGCCGCCTGCGTGCGGTCGCGATGAGTGGGAGGGTGCACCAACTCGCCTGCCGTCATCACTCCACCCCTCGACACGGTCCGCCCGGCTGCGCACCTGACCTGGCGGAAAATTACAATTCGCCCGGTTCTCCACCGCGTTGACAGGGAGGGACCACAGGCGTTGACTGACAGGCACGGTGTGTGGCAACGGTTCCGGACTCTCCGGACCAGCCCACCGCTCTCAGTTCGCCGGGACCCCGCGGATCGCGGAGACCCATGCGAACCGGAGGTTCTGCCGTGCTCTTGTGGACAGCGCTTTTCGTGCTGGTCCTGGTCGTTTTCGGGTTCGGCTTCACCCTGCACGTCCTCTGGTACGTCGCCGTGGCCCTGTTGATCCTCTGGGTGATCGGTTTCCTGATGCGGGGACGGTTCAGCGGACGAAGCGCCGACAGGAGTCATCGCCAAACCGGGCGGAGCGAGACCGACAGCCCCCGTGCCGGAAGGGTCGCGCTGCAGGCCATAACCGAGCTGTGAGGCCAAGGAGGCAAGAAATGACGCGTGGATACCTACGCACCAAGACGTTGCAGAGCGCGTTCGAGGAGTCGAAGGGCCAGCCACTGGAGATCGGCGCCAAGACGGTCCATCTCGCCTACGACGTTCCGGTCGAGTGGCCGTCAACGCGGGCGGCTCTGTCCTTCACGTCCTTCACCGACACGCCGGGGCAGGGAGTCTGCCTGGCGATGTCGGAAGGAGAACTGGAGATCAACGGCCTCCGCACTCCGACTGCATGTCTGTGGGCCGACGCAGTCCCGGCCATCGTGGCGATCCGATTCCTGCAGTTCCCCAACTCGTCGGCCGCGCTGCGCGTGTGGAACTGCTGGCGCGGCACGACCGGCGCCACGCTCACCTGGACCAGGAATGCCGGCTTGGTCGTAGAGGCCGCGGACGACAACACGTACCGCTTCGCATGCAGTGATGGCATCGGGCCGGCCGACTTCACCGACCTCACGTTCGACCTGAAGATCGAGACCGCGACCAAGGACACCAGGGACACCATGAGCCTCGCCGGAAGAGAATGACCGTGGAAGAGACCATGTGGGGACACCGACGGAACACCTCGTAGCCGGGAGACGCGGCGGGCAGCGGATCGGCGCCCGCTCGGGGCGCATCCGGCGCGGCGGAACTCGCCGGCGACGGACGCGGCATGAGGGGGAGGCCTTCGCTCGTGACGCGCCGGGTTCCGGATCCGATGCGCGGGAGCGCCCTGCGGGGAGCGCTCAGGCGGTGCGGCACTACCGGGGCAGGGGCGGCATCTCGCACGCCGGCACTCGCCTCGGTTCCCCGGCACGTGTCAAGCGGCTGTCCGTGCCTCGTGGAGTGCGCTGACCTCGAACGGTATCCACAACCTGCTTTCAGGACTAGGCTGTTGAGCGACACCCCAGTCCCCGGTATCGATGCTGTGTCCAGCTCCCGGGGAGGCCCACCGTGTTCGTTCTGCTTCTCATCCTGATCGTGTCCCTGTTCGGCCTAGGGTTCCTTCACCCCTTCTGGTGGCTGGCCGCCTCGCTACTCGTCTTCGCCGCTGTCCGCCACGGCCGCGATCGCGGCGGCGGCAGCCGTCCAGCGGAGTACCGGGACTACGAGGAGCGGCGGGATCGTCAGGAACGCTGGGACCGCCGCTACAGCCGCCAGAACCGGGCGCGTTGGGAGCGCGAGGACCGCCGGGACCGCGAACGCCGCAGGTGATCCGCGAAGTGGCTCGGCAACCAGGAGGGTTGCGGGACCGCTTCCGCCAGACCGAACCCGTTCAGCCAGTTGAGAGGTACGCCATGCACCGCACAACCGTGCTCCAGGAAGACTGGTGGAAGCTGCGGGCGGAGGCCACGTGGGGGAACCCGGCGACCGGAGAGGACGTCGAGGTCCTGCGCGCCCAGAACGATCAGCTGCGACGCGCGCTGGCCGGCCGCGCGGTCATCGACCAGGCCCGCGGCATGGTCATGGTCCTGACCCCCTGCACCCGCGGGGCGGCCAGAGGTCTGCTCGTGAACGTCTCACGGCAGTGCGACAGCAAACTTCCCGAGGTGGCGGCGGCCGTGGTCGCCGCCTGGGAGGGCAAGCCGCTCCCGGACCGGATGGAGCGGGCGCTACGACGTACGCTGCGCGACTTTCACGCACAAGGCCGGCGGTGCGACATGCGGCGGCCGGGCAGGTCGTCCAGGTAAGGAGACGTCATGATTCGCGCAGCCGACGTCCGGGAACGGCGCGACCGTGGTGTCGTCGACGACGAGTCGCGCAAGATCGGTGTCCTCGAGGCGTAGGCCAGCCCGTAGTGCTTCAAGGCCTCGTCGGTCAAGTGGTCGCCCTGCGAACCGACTTGACGCAGCGGGAACAGGACGTGGTCCGGTTGACGGCCGACGGGCACGGCAATCGTTGCCTCGCCGGGTTCTCGTCCTTGAGTGAAGCGACGATCAAGACGCGGCTGGTGTGCAGCCACCGGGAAACCCGGCGTCGACAACAGAGCCGCAGCCCTCTCCGAGGCCGCCCCGCCGAGGCCTTCACGCGGTGGCCCGCGCAGGCGGGCCGGCATACGAGTCGACCGGTTGCCGACCATGTGGCCACCCCGAGGTTTCGGCACTCGCCGCCGAAGTGCTCACGGAGCGCCGGAGAGTGGGACCGAAGTATCGGGGCCAGAGCCTTTGAGTTGCTGGGCTCCCCCGAGTCGGGACCTGGACGATGACGTGCCGATGGCCGCAATCTCGGGGCCGGGGAGGTCTTGCACGACGGGTTCGACACCGAACTCCCCCGCGTTGCGGGATGTCGGCACACGTTCGCGGTGGCTTCCTCAGGCCGGCACTTCCAGCTCGATACCGCCGATCCGGTAGCTCAGTCGCCGATCGGACCGGGTCCCGGTCTTTCGGGCGCCTTTGAGGTTCTTCATGAAGATCTTGCGCTGGGCCGAGCTCACGGAACGCCAGCGCAACTCGAGGACGGGTCGCACCGGCGGGATGAGCTCACGCACCCGCTCGTCGACCTGGGCGAGGCCGGTTTCGTAGTCGTCGTCCGGCCGATAGACCAGATCGATGTCGACCGACGGCTCGGTGCCGCCGGCCTGGTGGTGACAGGCTGTGAGCCAGCCGGCGACCCAGTCGAGCGCGATCCGCACCGTGGAAGAGATCTGCTCCTGCCACTCGCCCAGGTACGGCGCGTTCACCGACTCCGCGGTCACTTCCTCCGGCATCACGATCAGCCCGCGGACCGCGATGCCGAGCAGCTCGACGTGGATGCGCGGCCACCGGCCGCTCGCTTCGATCCGGAAGCGGGGAAAGTGCCCCGCCATGCCCATCCCCGTCCGCAGCTGAGCCCAGTTCATCGCGTCGACCGGTGGCCGGTCGGGCGTGTACGGCCCGGTCGTCCGATGCCCGAGTTCACGGGGGCGCATCATGAACACGGCCGTGAACTCGTCGCCTCGCAACGTCATGCTCACGGGGAAGAACGCCCCGATCTCGCCCATGAACACCTTGCCGGTGATCAGAGCTTCGGTACTGGACCGACCCGGGATCATCGCCGCCTCCTCCATCGCCGTCGCGCCGGCTTGTCCGGCGCCTGCTCCGGCCCCCGCACGCTGTCCAGCTCGTGCTGGACGGCGAGCGTGTCCGGGTGGTCGTCGCCCAGCCGCAGCCGCCGTTTCGTCAGCACCTCACGCAGGACCGGCTCGGCCTCGCCCGGTCGCCCGAGCCGGTGGTGCACACGCGCCAGCCCCACCCGGGCGTCGAGCGTCCGGCCGTCGTCGCGGCCGAAGCGCTTCACGAGCCGGGGCAGCAGGTCGTCGTACAACCGCTCCGCCTCCGTGTGCTCGCCGCCGGCCGACAACAGGGACGCGAGCGCCGCGGTCGCCTCCAGGGTGGCCGGGTCGTCCGGCCCCAGGTCCTGTGCGCGCTCCGCGGTCACCGCCCGGACCAACGCCAGGGCCTCCGGCTCCCGGTGCAGGTCGGCGAGGACCGCGGCCCAGCCGAGCATCGCGCCCTGGGTTTCGACGTGGCCGGCGTCCCAGAGGTGGGAGCGGACGTCGACGACGAGTTGCCACGCGTGCTCTGCCGCGGCCAGGTCGCCCTCGCGGTGCAGGACCGGGGCAGCCTCGGCGAGTGTGACGAGGTCGTCCTGGAGCTGCTTGGCGAAGTAGCCGGCCCAGAACGTCTCGGACCTGTTCAGTTCTTCCTCCGGTCGCAGCAGCAGCGCGAGCCGTTCGGCCGTGCTCGGTATGCGGGTGGGCTCCCGGGCCGCCGCGTCCTCGGCCACGAAGCGCACGTACAGCCGGTAGCCGGTGTCGGTGCGCGAAAGGATCTTCTCCAGTTCGCCGACGAGGTCCAGGGTGCGGGAGACGGCGTGCCGCTGCCGGTCGCCGAGGCGGGCGCACGCCTCGACGAGCGCCGGGCGGTCGTCTTCGCGGGAAGGCAGCGGAACGGCGACCTCGGCCCGCAGCTCGTCGAGCACGGGCTCGGCCTCCGGTCGCAGGGAGCCGGTCGCCGAGCCGAAGTCGTACACCCAGTCCAGTGCCCAGGTGAGCAGGCGCCCTTGCTCGTCGCCGGCCAGGAGCAGGGCGCCGTCGGGGGCCAGCGCGACGTGCGTGACCGCGTCCGTGAAGCCGGTGAACGCACGCAGCTGCCGGCCGGTCGTGAGGTCCCACAACCGGGCCTTGCGGTCCTCCCCGCCGGACGCCGCGAGCCGGAAGTCCGGCGTGACAGCCAGACTCCGCACGACGCCGGTGTGCCCGGCCAGGACGTGGACGCAGCGAGCGCCCAGGACGTCCCACAGCCGTACGGTGCCGTCCACCGAGCAGGACAGCAGCCGCCGGGCGTCCGGGCTCGGCAGGACGTCGACCACGGCGTCCGCGTGTCCGGTGAGCACCACCTCGCACTGTCCGTCGGCGGTCCGCCAGACCCGCACCTCGGCGTCGGCGCCACCGGTGACCACGAACCGGCTGTCGTCACTCAGCCGTGCGGCGCCGATCCACTCGTCGTGCCCGCGCAGCACCCACCGGAGTTCGCCTTCGCGCAGATCCCAGATCTTCACGCTGACGTCCTGGCCGCGAGAGAGCCCGTAGCGGCGATCGGCGCTGACGGCCACGTCCAGCACCGCCCCCGAGTGCGCCTCCCAGCGCCCGATGGTCCGACCGCTGCCGATGTCCCAGGCCGCGACCACGCCGTCGGCGGTTCCCGAGAGAGCCACCTGGCCGTCCTCACTGACCGCGACGTAGTACACGTGGTCGCGGGGGCTGGTGAACAGCTGGACGATCCGCCTGTCGCGCGGGTGCCAGGCGACGACCCGGCCGTCCTCGCCCCCGGACACCGCGAGCCGGCCGTCGGCGGTCATCGCCACGGCGCTGATGTGGCCGGTGTGCAGGCTGAGCGTGTGCAGCAGTTGCCCGGTCTCGACGTCGAAGACCCACACTTCGGCGGCGTTCCCGGCGCGGGCGAGCGCGGTGGGGCTGCGGCCGCTGAACTCCAGGGCCCACGACCGGCCGTCCTCCGGGACGATGCGGCCTGCGGACCAGGCGTCGGCGAGCTCGGTCCGGCGGCCAAGGGCGCCGAGCCGGCGCCAGAGGCGCACCGGCTCGGCGTGGCGGAGGTGCCCTGGCAGCGCGCGAGCCGCACGGATCCGGCCTGCCGCCTCGTCGAGCCGCCCGGCGCCGGCCAGCGTGGTCGCCTCCGCCAGCAGCGCGGCCGCCCGGGCGGCGGTGGCGGCGACGTCCGGGGCTTCGTGCGGGCGGACGTAACTCCACGGGGCCGGTGGCCCCGCGGGCGGGAGGTGCCACACCCGTACGGACTTCCCCTCGGCGGTCACGGCGACCCGCCCGGCCGCGCTCAGCGCGACCTCTTTGGTGTCGGGCGTCGGGTCCAGGGACAGGCGGCACCGGCCACTGCTCAGGTCCCACACCCGCGACGGCTCGTCGCGGCCGCCGCTGGAGAAGCCGACCGTGCCGTCCAGGTTGACGGCGATCCGGCCGTAGCCGGTCTTCAGCTCCCGCAGGGGTTCGCCGGACGCGAGGTCGACCAGCCGGACGTCGGTGCTGCCGAGGCCGACCACGGCGAGGCGGCCGTCGCCGCTGAACCACGCCTCCATCCGGGTGCTCTCGAACCGGTGCACCAGCTCGCCCGTGCGGACGTCGTACACGGAGTTCGTGTGGCGCCGGTGATCGACGACGGAACACAGGGTGCCCTGGGCACCGAGGACGTCCGCCTTGTTCTCGAACTGCCGCACGTCCAGGGGTTCGCGCGTCTCGAGGTCCCAGGTGACGGTTTCCCCTTCGAAGCCGCTGGTGACCACGTGCCGCTGATCCGCGGTCAGCGCGACCAAGCCCACCCAGCTGGGGTGGCCGGGCAGTTCGAACCCGGCCCCGGCGTCGAGGTCGAGCACGAGCGCCCGCCCGATGTCCCCGCCGACGACCACGAGTTGTCCGTCGTCGCGCACCGCCAGAGCCGAGGCCCGGTACTTCTCCAGCTCGAACTGTTGCCGGCAGGCCTTCGCCGGCACGTCCCAGATGCGCAGCCCGCCGGAGCGGTCGGACGAGACCGCGACCCGGCCGTCCGGCGTCAGCGCGAGGGCGGTGACCCGGTCTTCGTGCTCCTCCGGCAGAACCGACTGCGCGGGGGCGGGTGCGTGCTCGACCGACGCGAGCGCGGCGGCGGCCTGCGGGTCGCCGGGCGTCCGCGCGACCATGTCCCGCAGCAGCGCGGCCGCCGCGACCGGATCACCGCGTTCCCGGTGCACCAGCGCGAGCAGGTATGTCCCCACGCCGTCACCCGGATCGCCGAACCGCACGGACTCCAGCTCGTCGACCAGCTCGGCGTCGGTGATCACCCCGGTCCGCCACCGGTGCAGCCCGCGGTTGTAGCGGGCGTGCGGGTGGTGCGGATCCGCCCGCAGAGCCCGGCTCCAGAGCTCCTCGGCGCTCCCGCGGCGACCGAGGTCCAGCATCGACAGTGCGTGGTTGGACAGGCCGTCGGCGAGCAGGGTGGCCGCCGCCGGGGCGCGCCGGGGGTACGGGCCGACCTCCCGCTCGTGGACTCGGATCAGGCGCTCCGCGAGCGGCCCGAGGCGGCCGGGACGCGCGGCCGGGGCCTCGGTGAAGCATTCGCGCAGCAGATCCGCCACCTCACCCGGCATCGGCAGGATCGCGTCCGGGGTGCCGGAGCGGGCGAAGGCGTCCAAGACGGCGCCCGCCGCGGTCCCGTCCGGGTCCGGTGGCCGGCCGAGGAACATTTCGAGCACGGTGACCGCCCAGGACCAGGTGTCCGTGGCCGTCGTGAGCCCGCCCGGCGACCGCGCCTGTTCGGGCGAGCAGTACGCGGGAGTCAGGCCGCCGCGGCTGACGAGCGGATCCGCGTCCCCGGCGTCCTCCCCGGTGACCATGCGGGCCCGGGCCATGCCGAAGTCGGTGACCTTGACCGTGCCGTCCCGGGTGAGCATCACGTTGGCGGGCTTGACGTCCTGGTGCACGACCCCGTTCTCGTGTGCGTGGTCGAGTCCCCACGCGGACTGGATGGCGACGTCCAGCAGGGATGCCAGGGGCGCGTTCCGGTAGAGGCTCCGGCTCCGGACGGCTTCGGCCAGGCTGCCGCCGTCCGCCCATTCCGCGAAGACCCGGGGCACGCCGTCGAGGGTGCGGACGTACACGCAGTTCGCGATGTGCGGGTGCAAGCCCAGCCCGACCCACACCTCGGCCTCCCGTTCGAAGTCCCGGATCGCCTCGGGTGAGCGGACCAGGGCCCGGCGCGGGGTCTTCACCGCCAGTTCGATGTCCCAGCCGCGGTGCCGGACCCGGTGCACCAGTCCCATGCCGCCGGTGCGGACCACGTCCAGGACCTCGTAGAGGTCGAGGATCAGGTCCCCGCGGTGCCACGCTTGCATCGTCGTCAGTCGACGATGGCGACGTACACCGGCGTCCCGAGCAGCACCGACTTGGCCGCGCCGTCCGGGCTGTCGCCGTGCAGCAGGCGTTTGGCCACGAACTCGACGTTCTGCGCCGGCCACCGCAGGCTCGCCACCGCGCCCTGCACCCTGGCGAGTGCGGCGCGATCGGCCCGGTCGAGGTCGCCGTCCACCGCGTCGGCGACGTACTCGTCCTCCAGGTCCGAGGTGGCTCCCAGCCCGTCGAGCATGGACGACATCATCGAGCGCCCCACCCCGTGCGCCTCGGCGTTCGGCACGGAGTCGCACACGTGCCTGTAGGAGCCGCCCAGCCCGACGACCGTGTCCCCGCTCCGCCCGCCGAAGAAGACCAGCGAGGACGTGGGGTCGCCGGGGAACGCCCCCCAGCGCATCGGCAGCGATCCCCAGAAGAACTGACCCGGCTCGTCCACGGTGCCGAGATCACCGTGATCGCGCAGGTATCCGACGACGGTCTCCAGCCGGCCGATCCGGTCGTCGGACGGGCCTTCTGTCGTTCGCTTCGCCGACAGCACCGTGAGATTCACGCCCAGTTCCGTGGTGCGCTTCGCCCCGGACCTGGGTTCGATCTGCGGCAAGAGCATGTTGATCTTGCTGTCGCTGACGTAAACGTAGTAGCTGAACGACATTGCCGGCTCCCTCCCAGGCCTTGGCCTGCCCCAGCGTAGCGATCAGGGCCCGATGCGAACCATCAAATGCGCGGGGCTGGCGGGCACATGTCGCTGCGCCCGCGCTCCGATCGGGATGACGCGCACAGTCAGGAGACCACGTCGCGGTCACGCGAAGGCCCTGGGGAACCGGCCGTGTTCGGCGCCCACCACCGAGTCGGAGGGGGCCGTCGTCGAAGGACACTCTCCAACGTCCCGCTACCCGCGGCAAGTTGAATGGCCCTGCACAATGGCGGAGCTCCTGACGGACGGGCTCTCGACCGAGCTCACCCATGGTTCCTTACCGGTCGACCGGCCGCTTGGCGGGCGGCTTCGAAGCGGGCGTGGCGGTGGGGGCCGCGGTGTACAGGCGTCGGAGTACCGGGTGGCGGGTGTGCGTCCCCCATCGTCGGCGGCGCGTGGTGCGTCTACTCCCGCGCGAGCCACAGCCGGCCCAGGCTCCTGGCCGCGCGCAGGGCGACGACGCACGCGCCGAGGTAGGCGGCGACGACCGCCGCGAAGACCAGGTGCCAGGTGAAACCGGCCCCGGCCGAGTAGTCCCCCGTCCCCATCCACGCGAAGCAGCCGAGGATGGTCTCGAACACCACCAGGACGGCGATCGACAGGCCCCACGGCATGGCCGGTACGCCGATCAGGAAGGCCAGGAAACGCAGGTTCGGACTCCCCCGGTGGACGGCCGCGATCAGCACCACGGCCAGCGCCGCGATGAGATAGCCCTTCGTGAAGGCGTTCCACTGCAGCCAGTCCACGAGCGATGCCGCATCCCTCGTCTGCAGCTCCAGGAACTGGTGCCCGGACTTCTGGTAGGCGAAGGCGATCAGATTGCCGATGACGAGGACACCGGTCAGCCAGCCGCACAGCACCAGCGCGAGCAGAAGCGAGAGCCCCACGGCCGCGGTGATCTGCGTCGCCGACATCTCCACCAACCGCACATGAGCGTCATGAGCCACCCCGCCCAACCGGCGGACCAGTGTCACGGTCGACCTGATGGTGCCCAGCCATGCGGTCACAAGGACGTACAGCAGGTACACGGTGACGGCGATGCCCGGCCCGAAGACGCCGTGGACGGCGAACATCCACAGGTCCTCGGGCTGGGGAATTCCCTGCAAGAACGCGTCCACGAGCTCGGCTCCTCGCCCCCCGCCCCCATCCGCCAGGGCGCACTGCACAGATGCTGGCACGGCGGGCCCGCCAGCGAGGCGATCTGGCCCAACTACCCGCCCGCTGCGTGCATTTCTCTAGAATGTGGCCATGCACACGACCACGAGAGAGGCGCTTCGCGTCTCGGGGGTTCTCGTTGCTCTCGCCACTGTGACCAGCGGCTGCAGCCAGGACACGCACACCGGCAACAAGTCCCCGGCGGAGCGCACCTCCCCGTCCGCGTCGAAACGCGGACTGGGCGACATTCTCGTCGGCGGGAAAGCCGTCACCGGTTCGCAGCCCACCAACCTCCCGAAGGCTCCCTACCAGCGCACCTACACCAACGGCCCCCTCTACGCGCCCATCACGGGCTACCGGTCGATGGCGTACGGCCGCGCCGGCCTCGAGGCCCTGTACGACGACTCGCTGAGCGCCGGCGTGCCCGGTGACGTCGCGACGACCATCGAACCCGCCGTCCAGAAGGCCGCGTTCGACGCGCTGGGTGACCGGCAGGGCGCCGCGGTGGCGCTCGACGCGGAGTCCGGGAAGCTCCTCGCCCTCGTGAGTACGCCTTCCTACGACCCGGCGCAGTTCAGCGGCCGAGGCGGGAAGGACGCCCAGGCGTGGAAGTCGGCCAACGCCGACAGCCGTTCGCCGATGCTCAACCGGGCCCTGAAGCAGGCCGATGCGCCGGGGGCGACCTTCAGCGTCGTCGTCGCGGCCGCCGCCCTGGACCAGGGCCTCTATACAACGGTGGACGACGCCACCGTCAGCCCTCTCACCTATGTGCTCCCCCTCTCCACGACGCGGGTGACCGGCGCGTCGTCGCAGTGCGAGAACGCCTCCATCAGGCTGGCGCTGCGCCGCTCCTGCGCCAACGTGTTCACCAAGATGGCCGCCGAGCTCGGCCAGGACCGACTCCGTGCCGCGGCCCAGAAGTTCGGCTTCGACGACGACACGCTCAAGGTGCCCCTGGCGGTCGCCGAGAGCAGCTACCCCGGTGACAGCATCACGGCCCCCGCTGCGGCCCTGACAGGGATGGGAGCCGGGGACGTCCGGGCAACCCCGCTGGAGATGGCGCGCGTCGCGGCCGCGGTCGCCAACGGCGGGCAACTCGTGTCCCCGCAGTTGGTGGAGCGGGTGACGAAGGCGGACGGCACCACGCAGCGACCCGAGACCGCCGATGGTGGTTCCGCCGGGCAGGCGATGTCCCGGGGCACGGCTGACGCGTTGCAGGCGGCACTGGGCACCGGCGGACAGACGGGGTGGGTCCCCAGCGGTGACGGCGACCTGGCCGCCTCGTGGTTCATCGGCTCAGCGCAGTCGAGCGACGGACGGCGCGTTGCCGTGGCGGTCCGCGTCGAGGATCTGCCTTCGACGGCCGGGGCCGAGGAATCCGTCGGCGGACGGGCGGCGGCCGAGGCGGCGGAGAAGATTTTCGCGAGCGTCTCCTGACCGAGGCCGCCCGCGCCGCGGCGCCGCCTCCGTGACGCGGAGGCAACTCCGAGCACGGATTCCGCGATGTGCGTGCGCGCCGGGGGCGGGGCGTAGTGGCGCAGCCGGCAAGCCGGGCGCACCTCGATACCGACCGCTGCCGCCGCCGGGCGGCTGCCGGTCTCGGGCGGATGCCGGTCTCGGTCCGGACGGGACCGTGGACCGGCTGGTCGGCGCCCGCGAGATCGACGAACGCAGCTCACCCGGTTCCGGGCGCTGCCACGGACGGCGGCTCAGGCCGCCGTCGGGTCTCCGGGGATCACGTGCACCTCGACCGGGTCGTTGCCGGGCTTCCCGCCAGGGCCGGGACACGCCGACGCTCGTGCGGCGATCTCCAGGGCCCGATCCTCGCTCTTGACGTCGACCACCCAGTACCCGGCCAGGATGCGTCCCGCCTCGGCCGGCCCGTCGGTCACCTGCGGCCGTCCGTCGCTTCCGGCCCGCACCGTCTTGACCAGCGAAGGGCCTCCGAGGCCTTGCCCGTCCACCCATTCCCCCGCGGACGTGAGGTCCGCGTTGAGAGAGTTCATGTGGGCGAACATCGCCTCCATGTCGTCCTTGGAGTACGAGGACATGATGGTGTCCCACTGGGCGGCAGGCACGTTCATCTGGATCATGTACTTCATGTTCCTCACCCTTCCGGAGCGGCTGCTGCGCTTCTGAGCGCTTGCAAAGAGGTGGACAGCTGGGAACGGCGAAACTCATCGGTGCCCTCCGGCGCTGTTTTCTCCTCGTAGTCAAGGCGAAGCCCTCCTCGCCCGCCACCTCGGACATGCGATTGCTGCCGGCTCACCGTGCGCGCCGATACTTGGGCGTGGGCGGATTCGACCGACCGACCGCCTCGGCTCGGCTCGGCTCGGCTCGCAGCGGAGCGACCCACCCACTTCGCCGCTTTCGGCCTGCTGCCATACACCGGCCGCACCACCACGCTGCCGCACCCGGCCGGCCGGCGAGTTCAGGCCTATGACGACCGGTCACGCCGTATCGGGGCCGGACCGCTGCTCTCCCGCACGATCAGCTCCGGCTCGGCCCACAGGGGCAGGGGCGGGGCGGTATCGGGCTCGAGGAGCCGGTGGAGCAGACCGAAACAGCCCCGGCCGAGGCCTTCGAAGTCGAGGCGGACGGTGGTCAGGGCAGGGTGTGCGTAGGCGGAATGGGGGGCGTCGTCGAAGCCCACCACGCTCAGGTCGCCCGGCACGTCGCGGCCCGCCTCCCTGGCCGCGCGGAGTACGCCGAGTGCCAGGTCGTCGTTGCCGCAGAGCACGGCCGTGACCGACGGGTCGACCAGCAGCGAGCGGGCGATGTGGTAGCCGGAGCGAGGGGTCCAGCCGGCGTCGAGGGGTTCCGGCCGGGGCTTGCCGGCCGCCCGCAAGGCGTCGCGCCAGCCCTCGGTGCGCTGGCCGAAGCGGGTGGTGGAGGAGGGGATCGCCAGGTAGTGCACGGTCTCGTGGCCGAGGCCGATGAGATAGCGGGTGGCCTGAGCCGCGGCCGCCCGGTCGTCCAGCCACAGCTGGGGCCGGTCGCCTGGGCTGCCGTCCTCGGGCCGTTCCACCACCGCCGCTGCCGGGAACCCGGTCGGCAGTGCCTGCCATGCCTGTACGCCCGCCGCGTCGAAGGCGATCACCAGCACCGCCTCCCCCGGCCGGCTGACCCGGGCCGCGACATCCGCGGGCTGCTGGGCCGAACCGCTGTCGAGCACGCTGATCCCCACCGCGAAGTCAGCCGCCCGCGCCGCCTCCTCGATGCCCTTCAAGGTCGCCGAGGCGCCGTACAAGGAGGTGTCGGAGGTCAGCACGGTCACCGAGCGCACCGCGCCGCCCGCCAGTGCCCTGGCCATCCGGTTGGGCGTGTAGCCCATCTCGGCGATGACGTCCAGGACCCGGGCCCGGGTCGAGTCCTTGACCCGGGGGTGGCCGTTGACGACCCGGGAGACGGTCTGGTGGGACACGCCCGCCTGCATGGCGACGTCTCGGATGCTGACGGTCTTCGGAGCCTGCGGTCCCCCGCCGGAGCGGGGGGCGGGCGTCGCTTCCTGCATGGTGGGGACGGCTCCTCGTCGTGCTGGCCCAGGGGTGACGGCGGCGTTGGACTGAAGGGGTCGAGCTCCTTCGGTCGAGCACCTTCACCCTGTACGTGGACAAGAAGATGGGTTGTGGGCGGGTAGCCGGTCGGCCGTGGTGTCTTCGGCGTGCTCGGAGGAGGCGCGGAAGTCCACTCCCCGCTTCTCCCACCAGGCCACGGAGTCACCGTTCGGCGTCGGGCTCGACGGCCATACCGTACCCGCAGCCGTGCTGATGTCTTTCGTCGGCCCGAGACCGAGGTCGGCGCGCCCGGGAAGCTTCCTGACCGGCCTCGCCGCACAGGAAGCCAAGCGGAAAATTCCACGCGGAGTATTGCGGGAGCCAGATGTTACCGTTCACACTTCCTCCTGCGTCACTGACGCGTCGACGCCCGATGTCGGCACGCGCAGGGGCTCCACTTTCGGACGCTCACCTCGTAGGAGCTTCTGGTGCAAGCCCTGCCGCGCCTTGTCCACCACTCCGCATGTCGCCGCGTCCCATGAAGCAGAAGGATGTGAACGGTAACATTTTCCGGCTCACGAAGGAGGAGGCGGCTCCATGCGTTCGCCGAGTGCGCGCACCGAGTGCGTGCGCGTAGCGCGTGCGCCCCTACCGGGGCTGAGGGCCGCGGCAATCCCCCATCAGGCGATCGACCCCCTCCCACTCGTCCCCCTTCTTGGCATGCACCTGATCCAGGCTCATGCCCCTACAACCGCATCCGCTGTCGTCCATCCGCATCAGGAAAGGGTTGATTCCGTGTCTTCAGGGAGAACCGCCGTGACCCACTGGGCAAGACGTGTCGCCGTCCAGGCGTTGGTCCTCAGCCTGGCTCTCGCCGGTTTCGTGGCCATGGGCGGTGGCCTGACGCCGTCGGCGGAGCTCGGCCGGACCGAGCCGGTCGCGGTGACCACCAACCAGGTCGCGGTTCCACGGGCGCCGATGGGCTGGGCCTCCTGGAACAGCTTCGCCAGCAGCATCGACCACAACACCATCAAGGCCCAGGCCGACGCGCTTGTCTCGTCCGGAATGGCCGCCGCGGGCTACAAGTACGTCAACATCGACGACGGATGGTGGCAGGGAGCCCGCGACAGCAACGGCAAGATCGTCACCGACGAAAGCCTGTTCCCCGGCGGCATGCGGGCGATGGCCGACTACATCCACAGCAAGGGCCTCAAGGCGGGCATCTACACCGACGCGGGCAAGCAGGGCTGCGGCTACTACTACCCCACCACCAGACCTGCGGCGCCCAACACCGGCAGTGAGGGCCACTACCAGCAGGACATGCAGACCTTCCAGGAGTGGGGCTACGACTTCGTCAAAATCGACTGGTGCGGCGGCAACGCCGAGGGCCTGGACCAAGAGGCCACCTACAAGGCGATCAGCGCAGCCAACGACGCCGCGACCGCGATCACCGGCCATGAGCTGGTCCTGTCGTTCTGTGAGTGGGGCACCGGCAACCCCTGGAACTGGGGCGCGGGCACGGCCCCGATGTGGCGCACCAGCACGGACATCCTCTTCTGGGGCAACAGCCCGTCCACGGCCAACATGCTGGCCAACTTCGACAGGACGCTGCACCCCTCGTCCCAGCACACCGGGTACTACAACGACCCGGACATGCTGATGGTCGGCATAAGCGGCTTCACAGCCGCCCAGAACCGCACGCACATGGGCCTGTGGGCGATCTCCGGCGCCCCGCTGCTGGCCGGCAACAACCTGACCACCATGAGCTCCACCACCGCGTCGATCCTCAAGAACCCCGAGGTCATCGCCATCGACCAGGACGCCCGCGGCCTCCAGGGGGTCAAGGTCGCCGAGGACACCAAGGGCCTGGAGGTCTACAGCAAGGTTCTTTCGGGCACCGGCAAGCGTGCGGTGCTGCTGCTCAACCGCACCTCCGCCGCCGCCTCCATCACGGCCCGTTGGTCCGACCTGGGCCTGACCGCGGCCTCCGCCTCCGTGCGCGACGTGTGGACGGCGACGAACGCGGGCAGCTCCGCGACGAGCTACACCGCAGGCGTCCCGGCGGGCGAAGCGGTGCTGCTCACCGTCTCCGGCACCGAGGCCTCGGGCACCACCTACGAGGCGGAGTCCCCGTCCAACACCCTTGCCGGTACCGCCGCGACCGGCTCCTGCGCCAACTGCTCGGGCGGCTCGCTGGTCGACTGGATCGGCAACGGTTCCGCCAACACCCTGACCTTCAACAACATCAACGCCTCGGCCTCCGGCGTGAAGCTCGCCACCATCGCCTACGTGAACGGCGACAGCACCGCCCGTAAGGCGACGCTCCAGGTCAACGGCCAGCAGCCCACGGTGGTCTCGTTCCCGCCCACCGGCTCCTGGTCCACTCCCGGCACCGTCTCCGTGCTGGTCGGTATGGCCAAGGGCTCCAACAGCATGAAATTCTCCAACAGCGGCGCCTGGTCGCCCAATCTCGACGCCCTCTTCCTTCAGGGCATCGCGGGCACCAACGGCAGCGCGATCATCGGGGCGGGCTCCAGCCGCTGCCTCGACATCGCCAAGAATTCGATCACCAACGGCACCCAGCTCACGTTCTGGGACTGCGTCGGCGGACACAACCAGACCTTCACGTCCACGTCGCGCGGCGAGCTCATGGTCTACGGCAACAAGTGCCTCGACGCCGACAACAGCGGCACCGCCAACGGCACGAAGGTCATCATCTGGGACTGCACCGGCGGCACCAACCAGAAGTGGACCGTCAACTCCAACGGCACCGTCACCAACAACCAGTCCGGGCTCTGCCTCGACGCCGTCAGTAGCGGCACCTCCAACGGGACCAAGATCGACCTGTGGTCGTGCAACAGCGGGACCAATCAGAAGTGGACGCTCAACTGACTGATTGACGCCGTCGTTCGTCCCCATCGGTGGACGGACCGGAGGATCCTCCGGTCCGTCCACCGATGCGTTTGCGCGACATCACGTGGCTCCTCGGGCCGCTCCGCGAGCCCAGGTCGGGATCCCTCCGCCAGGATCTCGGCGCGCGCCGCCAACGCCCGTACCGTTCGCGGCCCTTCGGGTGCCTTGAGGTGGAGCGGGGCCACTCCCCGACGGTGGGCTCACCGCCTCTCACCATGAGCATACCGAGCGTTCGCTAGGAACACAGTGGGGTGACGTTACCTCGCCAACTCCCCTCCCAACACTTGCTTTTGTGGATCGTCACCGGGAAAGTGACATCAGAACCTGCCGTCGAACGAGCGACATACTGATCGCTCGCTAAGCAGCCAGAGGAGGCGTGTGAGGCTGCACCGCACACCGACGCGGCGCCGTCGGCCGGTAACGGTCCGAGCGGCGTCCTGCCCAGTGCGCACGGCGACATCCTGAAGTTTCACCTGGTTCAGCACCGACGAGAGGACACCAGCATGGACATGCTCGAGGCCCGCGCCCGGTTCCAGGAACTCCTGAAGAGCGACGGCCCGGTCACCGCCGTTGAACTCGACCAGATCTGGGCGGCGTTGCCCACCACTCGCCCCGAGGACATCCTCGGTGAGTGGAAGGGCGGCGAGTTCCGCACCGGCCACCCCCTCGAAGGCAAGCTGGCGGAGGCCGACTGGTACGGCAAGACGTTCGCCGCCGTGCACGACGCCAAACCGCTGATGTGCCGGAACGCGACGGGTGAGCTGTACTCCAACCGCGAGCTCGGCCAGGGCGAGGCCAGCCTGTGGACCGTCGAGTTCCGCGGCGAGGCGACGGCCACCATGGTCTACGACGGTCGGCCGGTCTTCGACCACTTCAAGTGGGTGGACGACACCACGCTGATGGGGATCATGAACGGCAAGGGGGTCCCCGCCGAGGGGCCCTTCTACTACTTCTTCCTGGAGCGCGCGCCCGAGCCTCCGCACGAGGGCCCGCGTGCCGGAGAGGGGTCGTGAGGCGCGTCCGCGCAGCGGTCACCGAGGCACCGGGCGCCCCGTTCACCCTCCGGTACGCGGACCTCGAGGATCCACGGCCCCGGGAGGTGCTGGTGAGGATGACCGCGGTCGGCGTCTGTCACACCGACCTGGGAATGCGGGACACCTGGCCCCGGCGACTCACCCCGATGGTCTTCGGGCACGAGGGCGCCGGCCGGGTCGAGGCGGTGGGCGCCGAGGTGACCGCCGTCGTGCCGGGGGACCATGTCTGCCTCACCTTCGCCAGTTGCGGTGCCTGCGAGCAGTGCGCGGCGGCCCACCCGGCCTACTGCCACGCCGCGCAGCTCTTGAACCTCTCCGGTGGACGCGACGACGGCACCACGCCGCTCTCCCTCGACGGCAGACCGCTCCACTCCGGCTTCTTCGGCCAGTCCAGCTTCGCCTCGCATGCCGTCGTCCACGAACGCGGCGTGGTCAAGGTCCCCGCCGACCTGCCTGCCGCGGTTGCCGCGCCGCTGGGCTGCAGCGGCCAGACCGGCGCGGGCACCGTACTCAACCGGCTGCGCCCCGAACCAGGTTCCTCGCTGGTCGTCCTGGGCGCGGGCGGGGTCGGCCTGAGCGCGCTGATGGCCGCGGTGGCCGTGGGCTGCGACCCGGTAGTGGCCGTCGACCCGGTCGCCTCCCGCCGTGCCCTGGCCATCGAACTCGGCGCCAAGGCGGCCCTGGCCCCCGGGGACGGTCTGGTGGCGGCGCTGCGCGACCTCACCAGCGGTGGTGCGCACTATCTCGTCGAGACCACCGGCCGTCCGGAGATGGCCCGCCGGGCCGTCGGCGCGCTGCGCCCACGCGGCGAACTCGCCCTCCTGGGCCTCGGCGATGAGGTGACCTTCGACGTGATGGGCCTGCTGGCCAAGGGCGTCCGCGTTCACGGGGTGATCGAGGGAGACTCCGACCCGGGCCGCTTCGTCCCCGAGCTGATCGGCCTGCACAGGCGTGGCCTCTTCCCGCTCGACCGGCTGGTGGCCACGTTCCCGTTCGAGGACATCGGCGCGGCCGTGGCCGCCATGGGGGACGGCAGCGTCATCAAGCCGGTGCTCACCTTCACCTGACCGGCCGCTCCGCCCCCCGGAACGGCGGTGGCAGACGACGTGTCCCCGGCGGAATGCCGACAGCCGTCTGCCGCGCCGACCGCAGGCGCGAGCCGTTCGCGTCACGGGACCGGAGTCACCTGGGAAGCGATCCTGGAGTCACGTCCTGTGCGGTTCGCGCCGAGGGATCCCGGCCTCCTGACGGCGTGTGGTTGACTCATCCGCATGGCCTCCGCCTCCCCATCCGCCCGTTCGGCCGCGGCCGCTCGGCCGCGTAACCGCAAGCAGCTCATCGTCGAGGCGGCCGGGCAGGTCTTCAGCGAGCGCGGCTACCACACGGCGTCGATGGAGGAAGTCGCGGCCGGCGTGGGTATCTCCGCGGCCGCTCTGTACCGGCACTTCCCGAACAAGTACGCGCTGTTCGCCGAGTGCGCCGATGTCATGGTGGACGGACTGGTCGCCGCGCTCGACGAGGTGCCGTCCGGGGCGACCTTGGTGGATGTGCTCACCGCCGTCACCCGGATCACCATCGCTCATCGAGCGTCGGGCGGCGTGTACCGATGGGAGGCCCGGTACCTCAACCGCGAGGACCGCCGACGTCTCGGGGCGAAGTTCGGTCGCCTCGTCGAGCGGGTCGACGAGGCGGTACAGCGCGAGCGCCCACTGCCTGACGAGCGCCTGCGGGCCATGGCGGCCCTCGGTGCGATCGGGTCCATCACGATGCATCACACCTCCATCGCCGGGCGCCGGGCCGAGGAGCTGCTGCTGGCGTCCGCGCTGGGCGTGGCCGCGAGTGATCCCGCGGCGCGGCGTCCGGGCGGGCGCCCCGTCGAACTGCCCGCCCGGCCCGTGCCGCGTACGCGACGCGCGGAGATCCTGGCGGCCTCCGTGCCGCTGTTCGCCCGGGACGGATTCTCCAGCGTCACGAACGGACAGATCGCGGAGGCGGTGGGACTGACCCCGTCGGCGCTCTACCGCCACTACCCCGGCAAGATCGACATCCTGGCGGCAGCATGCCTTCAGGCGGCCGGACTGCTGGCCCAGGGTGTGGAGCAGAGTCTGCGGGAGGTGGTCGGCCCGCAGGACGCCGTCGTCGCCCTGGCAGCGACGTATGTGGCCTACAGCTTTGAATACACCGAGCTCAACAGCGTTGCCGAGGCCGAGCTCGCTGGTCTCCCGGCCGGACTGCGGCGCCCCGTGGTCCTCGCGCAGCGCGAACACATCGCCGTCTGGGAGCAGCAGTTGCGGCTGGCCCGACCGGAGCTGGACCCCCGCCAGGCCCGGGTGCTGGTGCATGCGGGATTCGGCGTGGTCGTCGAGGCGGGACGCAGACTGCGGTGGCAGGACAGCCCTGACCATCGTGAGGCCGTGACCGCTCTGGTCCTGGGCGCTCTGGGTGTCTGAACGGCCGTCAGAACCCAGCAGCGGCGCGCGCCTTGTCGTGAAGCGCGCACCCGGGCTGGCCTTGATCGAGGGGCTGCCTCGTACGAGAGTCCCTGCCGCCTGCCCCTCGGCCCGTCTGCCGCGGGGCGGTGGGATCGGATCGACGGCTCAGCCTGCCCTGTTGCCGGTGGGGATCGTGATGGGGGTGGTGGTCCCCGAGGAGCCCTTGTTGAGGAACAGCATGCCCAGGGCGCGCACGAACTGGTCGAACATGTAGAAGGTGCCGGGCATGACGGGTGACAGTCCCTCTCGGAAGAGGATGAACGCCGGCCATGCGGTGCGGACCAGGGCCGCCGACGCGTAGTCGCGTTTCAGCCCCAGCCAGTCGCCGACCTCGTCGCTGAGGACGTAGCGCACGAACTCGTTCAGGAACCCGCGCGTGACGCCGAGGTCGATCTGTGCGGTCAGTCCGAGCAGATCCTCGGCCAGGGCGATGCCCTCGGTCGACGGGGTGAGGATCGGGGCGAGCACCTGCGCCGACTGCTTTTCGGCGGCCGCCCAGGTCTGGGGGATGTGCTCGTCCGGCACACCGAGCAGGTGGACGGCGACCTGCCACGAGTGCAGGAACGCCTCCTGGTCCGCAGCCGGGAACGGGATCCGCCAGTCGAGCAGCTTTCTGTATACGTAGGTGCCCAGGCTGTGGAAGGTGACCAGGATGTCGGCGGCGCTGATCGGGACGGTCTCGTCGGCGACCGCCCGCCAGTGCGGCGACTGCGGCAGCAGGTGACGGACCGCGGCGTGCACCACGCGCGTCTTGTTGGCGGTGACGACGAACTGTCCCGTCGGTTCGAAGGCTCCCAGCTGGGACAGGTCGTAGCCGAACGTGAAGGTCTTGGCCGCGCGGTCCTGCATGTCGGCGCCGCCCGCGGACCAGTAGACGCTCTTGGCCTCGCGCGGAATCACGGTGCTCATGATTCCGCTGCCGAGGCCGTACAGCATGAAGAGGTACGTGTCCCTGCGCCGGTTGAAGTCGGCGGCGCGGGCCAGCTTGGCGGGGTCGGCCCAGGAGGGCAGCCGGTTGACCTGCCGCAGGTATGCGGCGAAGTCAGCCGGCACGCCGGTGGGCAGGGGGTCGTTGTTGTTCACCCACGACGCCCATGCGGTGTTGATCGCCGGTACGTGGCCGTTGTCGAGCATCGAAGCCATCAGAGGGTCGGCCGCGTCGTCCCAGATCCATTCCGGACCGGTCCCCGCGGCGGCTCCAGCCACCGAGCCCGTCGACGCCGACGCCCGCCCGGGGTTCGCCACACCCACGAGGCCGAGCGCGACGCCGAGAGACAGAGCTTTTCGTCGGCTGAGATTCTTCATTGACTTGCCTGCTTCCCTGAGAGGGCCAGGTGGTGCCAGATTCCTTGACGTGCAGGTCAGTTCACCAGTTCAGCGTGATGCACCTTGTCGCACGAATGTGATTCTGGATTAACATAGCGAGGTGTGTTGCCGTCGGCAATGGTGGTGACCGAGGGCTCGTCGCCCATGCTTCGCCACGGTCCGCCGGCTCCTCTTCGGCAGGACCTCCGGCACGGCCTCCGGCGGCATCCCGACATCCGCGCACACCCGTCGGCGACGGAGTGGCCCGGGGCAGGCTTCGGCGGGCCGTCACCTCCTACGCGCGGCCGGGAAGCGGCGGAACGATGTCCAAGGCGAGGCCTGCCGTGTCGGTGAGCGCGGCCGGGCCCAGGCTCCGCCCGTCGATCAGCGGGCGCAGCACCGCTTCCGCTGCCGGGGCGAACGCGAACGCACTCCTGACGGCGACAGCGTCACCGCCGTGCTCGCCGGCCTCGGGCACGGCGCGGGCAGGCGTCAGCCGCACCCACAGGCCCGGGTCGGCTTGAGTGGCCGCGCCACGTCGCCGGACCCGGCCGGGCCGTCGTCCTACGGTGTGCCCGGTGCTTTGCGGGCCACGTAGACGGTGTTGGTCGAGGTACCGCCCTGCAGGGGGTTGTCGAAGTCGACGACATGGGCCGCCGCTTGCGCGAAGACCTCCGTGAGCGTGGAGGTGAACTGCGTGTCGGGCGGGTCGTTCGACCACAGGGCGAACACCCCGCCGGGGTGGAGGTGCCCGGCGAGGGCACGGAGCCCGGCGGGTTGGTAGAGGGCCGCGTGGCGTGGGTGGAGCACATGGCGTGGTGAGTGGTCGACGTCCAGCAGGACGGCGTGGAAGCGGCGGCCCGGGGCCTCGGGGTCCAGGCCGCGGGAGTCGGCTGCCAGCGCGAAGAAGTCGCCGTGCGCCAGGCGGCAGCGGGCGTCCGAGGTCAGCTCGACTCCGAGGGGTACCAAGTGGCGCTGGTGCCAGTCGATGACTTCGGCGAGCGCTTCGATCACGGTCAGCGAGCGCACCCGGGGGTCGTCCAGGGCCGTCCGGGCGGTGTAGCCGAGCCCGAGTCCGCCGACGGCTACATCCAGTTCGGGCCGTTCGGTGTTCGGCAGCTCGGCCAGTCCGAGTTCCGCGAGCGCGATCTCGCCGGCGGTGAAGAGGCTCGACATCAGGAACTCGTCGCCGAGCTTCACCTCGTACACGTCGTCCCCCGAGACCGGGTGGCGCCTGCGCCGCAGACTGATCTCGCCGATCGGCGTCGGCTGCCAGTCGATCTCCTCGAAGCGCAGGCCCATCCGTTGACCTTTCTGACGTGCGTGAATGTGTGGGCGCCGTGGCCGGCGCCGCGACGGATGATCCGCCCTGGCGCGGGAGCGGGGACCCCGGGGGCCGCAGGGACCCCGGGGGCCCCGGGGGCCCGGTCAGGCGTCGATGATGACGGGGATGATCAGCGGCCTGCGGCGGTGCGTGCGGAAGGCCCAGTTGGCCACGGCTCGGGCGACGAGCTGTTCGAGCTGGTGAGCGTCGCCGACGCCTTCCTGTGCGGCGTTGGCCAGCGTTTTCTCGATGACGGGGATGACCGGCTCGAAGGTCGTGTCGTCGTGGACGAAACCGCGGGCCAGGAAGTCGGGGGCCTCGGCGAGGGCGCCGGTGTCGGCGTCGACGATGGCCACGACCGTGATGACGCCCTCCTGGGCGAGAGTGACCCGGTCCTTGAGGGACGCCTCGGTCGCGCCGCCGACCTCCATGCCGTCCACGTAGACGTTCCCGGCGGGCACCTTGCCGGTGATGGAGGCGCGGCCGTCGACGAGGTCGACGACGACACCGTCCTCCGCGATGACGACCCGGTCGGGATCGACGCCGGTGCGGATGGCGAGGTCGGCGTTGGCCCGCAGGTGGCGGAACTCGCCGTGGACGGGCATGACGTTGCGGGGTCGGACGATGTTGTAGCAGTAGACGAGTTCACCGGCGCTGGCGTGACCGGAGACGTGCACCTTGGCGTTGCCCTTGTGGACGACGTTGGCACCCCACCGGGTCAGGCCGTTGATCACCCGATAGATGGCGTTCTCGTTGCCGGGGATGAGGGAGCTGGCGAGCAGGACGGTGTCGCCCTTGCCGATACGGATCGCGTGGTCGCGGTTGGCCATCCGCGACAGGGCGGCCATCGGCTCGCCCTGAGAGCCCGTACACACCAGGGTGATCCGGTGGTCCGGCAGCTTCTCCAGTTCCTTGGCGTTCACGACCAGGCCGGACGGAACCTTGAGGTAGCCGAGGTCGCGGGCGATGCCCATGTTGCGGACCATCGAGCGCCCCACGAAGGCCACCTTGCGGCCGTGCTGGTGGGCGGCGTCCAGGACCTGCTGGATGCGGTGCACATGGCTGGCGAAGCTGGAGACGATGACCCGGCGTGGCGCGGTACGGATCACCTGTTCGATCGCGGGGTTCAGTTCGCGTTCGGAGGTGGTGAAACCGGGGACCTCGGCGTTGGTGGAGTCGGTGAGGAACAGGTCCACGCCCTCCTCGCCGAGGCGGGCGAAGGCACGCAGGTCGGTGATCCGGTCGTCCAGGGGGAACTGGTCCATCTTGAAGTCACCGGTGTGCAGCACCAGGCCGGCTCCGGTCCGCAAGGCCACCGCGAGCCCGTCCGGGATGGAGTGGTTGACGGCCACGAACTCGCAGTCGAACGGGCCGAAGCCGCGCCGATCGCCTTCGCGCACGCGCACCGTGCGGGGCCTGATCCCGTGCTCCTTGAGCTTGGCCTCGAGGAACGCGAGGGTGAGCTTCGAGCCCACGACGGGGATGTCCCTCCGCTCCCGCAGCAGATAGGGCACGCCCCCGATGTGGTCTTCATGGCCGTGGGTGAGTACGACGGCCACGATGTCGTCCAGGCGGTCCCGGATCGAGGTGAAGTCGGGCAGAATCACGTCCACCCCGGGCTGGTTCTCCTCGGGGAACAGCACACCGCAGTCCACGATCAACAGCTTGCCGGCGTGTTCGAAGACCGTCATGTTGCGACCGATTTCGCCCAGGCCGCCCAGGGCTGTGACCCTCAGCCCACCTTTGGGCAGCGGCGGGGCGGTTTTGAGTTCTGGGTGCGGATGGCTCATGACCTCACGTTACCGAAAAGTCTGCCGGTGTGATCCACTGCCCCACACCGGCGATGCGAGACACGGCGCGACGCCCCGGCTCCCGGGGAGGGACAGGGGCCGGGCGGCGCCCTCCGCGCGCCGGCGGTGCGGCGGTGAGCCCGCACCGCTTTCGAGTCCACCGACGCGCCCCGGTCGACACCGCCCCGCAGCGTCCTCGTCGACGCGGTGTCCGTTGAATCACCCTGCGGAACCAACCGAAGCCGGGAGGACATCCGCCGTCCAGCAGCCCGCGGGCCCGCATCGACGACTGCCTCGCGGAGTGCCGGTCGACGGGGACGCGCAGCGCCAGGAGAACGCGGGACGACCAAGGACGCCCGCGTACGTGAAACAGCGGGCGAGCCGCGGCGCTGGGACCGGTTCGGCCGGTTCGGCCCATGGCGGGAGCGAGCGGCAGCAGCAAGGGCTTCCGCAGGCGGTGCGGACACCGCAAGGAACGAACCGGCCCTCTCGAGCATGATCACAAGGGAGGGCGAACCGGGATCAACAGCCACAGCGGTAGGGACCTCACCGAAGTCGAGTCACCCATCGGCTGGTCTGCGCGGTGACATCGGGGGCAGACGGCGGTGCATCGGCCCCGACGTCTTGGCCGACACCGCCGTATCGCGCCGACCCGTGGGAGACCTGATGCCGACCGCCGTACCGCACAGACCGGCCGAGCTGCCCGGTGGGAGACCAGGAGCCGCCCGGACCGGCCGCTCGTTCCCGCTGCCCCGAGGCACCGGCCGAACCGCCGCGCGTATCGCGGCGCTGACGGTCTGCCAGGGCGCGCTGATGGTGGGATTCGGGCTGCTGATCACCGGTCCCGCCCGCGGGCTGTGGCCGATGACGGTCGAGGACGACGTCAACGAGGGCTTCGAGCACGCCCGGACCGGCACCCTGACCACCCTGTCGTTGCTCGGGTCGGAGGCCGGCAACACTCTCACGGTGATCGCCGTCACCGTCCTGGCGTGCGCGGGCCTGATCCTGCTCCCCCGCCTGCCGATGTGGCGTCAGGCGGCTTTCCTCGCCGTGGCGGTGTCACTCCAGTCGCTGGTGTTCCTGGTCATCACCGAGTCGGTAGACCGCCACCGCCCCGAGGTGCACCGCCTCGACGCCTCCCCGCCGACCTCGAGCTACACGTCCGGCCACACCGGGGCGGCCGCCGCGCTCTACGGCGGACTGGCGGTGCTCGCGCTGTCCCGGCTCCGCGGGCCGTGGCGGCGGATCGTGGGTGCTCTGCTGCTTCTCGTGCCGGTGCTGGTCGCCGTCGCCCGCCTCTACCGGGGCATGCATCACCCCACGGACGTCGTGGGCGGACTGGTCAACGGCACCCTGTCCCTGCTGATCGTCGGCCGCGCCCTGTTCACCGACGGGACCGTGACCGCTCCGGCAGGGGCGAGCCCCGCCCCGTCCTTCGCGAGCGCGGGGACGAGCCCGGGCGCACCGGGCCCGGGCCGGACTGCGGTGATCTTCAACCCCACGGTGACCGGCGAAGCCGACCGCGAGGCACTGCGGGGGGTCCTGGAAGGACACGGTCACCGCGCACCGGTGTTCATCGAGACCACGGCGGAGGATCCGGGCACGGGTCAGACGGCCGGCGCGGTCCGGGACGGCGCACGGCTGGTCGTGGTCTGCGGTGGTGACGGAACCCTGCGGGCGGCCGCGGACGCCCTGGCCGACAGCGGCGTACCGATGGCCGTCGTGCCCTGCGGCACGGGCAATCTGCTGGCCCGCAACCTCGGCCTGCCGCTGTCCCCCGTCGACGCGCTCGACGCCGCCCTGTCGGGCGCCCCGCACCGCCTCGACCTGGGCCGCATCGAGGGGGACGGCCTCACCGCCACCCACTTCGCCGCCATGTCCGGGGCCGGTCTCGACGCCGAGATCATGGAGCACACCGACGACCGCGCCAAGTCCGTCCTGGGCTGGCCCGCCTATGTACTGGCCGCAGTCGGCACACTGCGCACACCGCGGATGCGTCTGACCGTCCGACTCGACGACGCGCCCGCCCTGCGCCGCACGGCCCGCATGGTGCTCATCGGAAACGTCGGGACCGTGCAGGGCGGGACGACGCTCCTGCCGGCCGCCCGCCCCGACGACGGTCAGCTCGATCTGCTGGTCCTCGACCCGCGCGGCGTCGGCGGCTGGATACGTGCGCTGGCGACGCTGCTCCGCGGTGGTGCACACGCACCCCGGCCGTCAGCCGTGGACACCGTCACCACGCGGGACGACGACGGCAGCGGCGTACCGGTGGAGTTCTTCACCTTCCGCCGGGCCCAACTGACCTTCGACTCCACGCAGTCCCGAGAGCTCGACGGCGATCCCGTGGCACCGGGCCGCCGGCTCACCGCCGAGGTCAGGCCGGGCGCGCTGACGGTGCTGCTGCCCGCTGGAGGTGCGTGACATGGGTACCGCGACCAAAGTCCCCGAGACCCGTGACATGACCGGCGACGAACTGTCCGCCGACGAAGCGCTGGCGTCACTGCGCCGCTACGGCCGCTGGGCCCTGCTGCGCGACTCCTTCGTCCGTTTCCGGTACGCCGACGGCTTCACCCATTCCCGCGCGCTCGCCCTGCAGACGGTCCTGTCGGTGATCCCGCTGACCATCGCGTTCGTCGGGCTCTCCACCACGCTGCACACCGAGAACATCGGTCGGCTCGCCGAGCTGACGATCCACCGGATCGCCGAGGGTCCCAGCGCCGACGTGGTCGACGACGCGCTGAATCGCAGCCGCCGCACGGCGGGCGACGGCGCGCAGGTCGCGCTCTGGTTCGGTCTGCTCTTCTCCCTGGTCAACACCACCACCGCGATGTGCCAGGTGGAGCGCGGCGCCAACCGGATCTACGGGAACGAGCGCGACCGCCCCTTCGGGCAGAAGTACCTGCGCGGTCTGGTGATGTCCGTCAGTGCCGGGCTGCCGCTCGGACTGGGGTTCATCGTCATGGTGGCCGGCGGCGACCTGGCGTCCGCGGCGGTGACCGTCTACCGACTCGACGGCGGCGCCCAGAGCGCCTGGGAGCTACTGCGCTGGCCCTTCGGGCTGCTGCTCGCGCTCATCTCGGCCAGCGTGATCTTCCGCCGATCGCCCCGCCGCCGACAACCCGGATACACCTGGCTGGCCTTCGGCGCCGCCGTGTACCTGGTGCTGTGGACGGCGCTGACCTTGCTGCTGAGCCTGTATCTGGGGATCAGCGGCTCCTTCGACACGGTCTACGGCCCGCTCAGCGCCTTCATGTCACTGCTGCTGTGGGCCTATCTGACCTCCATCGCCCTTTTCCTCGGGCTGGCGTTCGCTGCGCAGCTGGAGGCAGCGCGGGCCCTCCAAGCCGGTCCGATCGAACCCGATCCTGGAGTCTGAAATGGTTGTGCGAGCCGCGGTCCAGAACCTCCGAGACCGTCGCCGCCGGGCGGCCGACCGCAAATTCGGCGTCCGGCTGTTCGCGGCGGCAGCCGTCGCGGCCGTCGCCGCCGTGCCCTTCGCGCTGCTGCTCGTCCTCGTCGAGGGCCAGTGGCAGCCGCTGCGCCGCCTGGACGCGGGCGCCGCTCAGCGACTGCACCACACGGCGGTGACCCACCCGGCATGGACCAGCTTCCTGCGCTTCCTGTCCGACTGGGTCTGGGACCCGGCCGTCCTGCGGACGGCCGTCGCGCTGCTGACCCTCTGGCTGGTGTACCGCAGGGCCTGGCGGCTGGCCGCGTGGTCCGCCGTGACCGCCGTGGCCGGCGGGCTGATCGGACTCCTGGTCAAGACGGTGGTCGAGCGGGCCAGGCCGTCGCTGGAGGATCCGGTGGCGCACGCTCCGGGATTCTCCTTCCCGTCGGGTCACGCGATGACGGCCACCACGTCGTTCGCTGTCCTGCTGCTGGTCCTGCTTCCGTTGGTGCCGCACGCCTGGCGGCCCCTGTGTTGGTGCGCCGCCGTCCTGTCGGTGCTCGGGGTCGGCTTCACCCGGGTCGCGCTCGGCGTGCACTGGTTCAGCGACGTGGTGGGCGGCTGGCTGCTCGGCCTGGCCGTCGTCGCCCTCACCGCCTGGGCTTTCGAGGCCTGGCGCGCCGACATCGGCCGGGATCACGCCGAGGTGAGCGACGGGCTGGAGCCCGAACTCGTCGACGCCCGCCCCGAGCCGTGACCACCCAAACCGTCCCGCCGGCGGGCGGGATCCATGCTGCGACCACGGCCACCGTCTCATCGTCAGTCCACACCACTCACGATGATCAACGGTGGTCGCACCCGTCTCCGCACAGGCCCAGGACCCGTCGACCGACCAGGAAAGCAGATCCGCGACCCGGCCGCCGAGCTCGCCGACGCCGTCCGGGTCGAGGTCATCGCCTGCGACGTGACCGATGCCGAGCAGCACGCGCGGCTGTTCGACACGGTGGCCGGCTCCCCGGTCGAGGCCGAGATCGCTCAGGTGCTCTGCCCCGGTCCGGTGCACACCGAATTCGCCCGGTCCGCCGGCCTGCCGGCCTGGACAGCGACGGCTATCCGCCGTTCCTGTACATGCCGTCACGCAAGGTGGCGCGGATCGGCGTCGACGCGCTCGACGCCGATCGCGGTGTGGTCGTCGCCGGGTTGCCCATGCGGGATCGTCGGTAGCCCGATGCGGCTGACTCCCAGGCGCCTCCTGCTGCCCGCGCTCGTGCCGCAGAACCGGGGTCTGAAGCGGGCTCGCGCCTGACCTCCTCGGGCGGGGAGCATCGATCAGGTGACGGCAGGCCGGGGTTCCCTGCGCGAGGCGTCCACGGCAGCACGGCTGTCGACTCCGATGACGACGCTCGCGTGACAGCGGCGGAAGGTCGGGATGTCGTGGCAGACGCCGAGCGTGGGGTGCACATACCGCGACCAGGGCAGAGAGGTGTACCTCCGCAGGTCCCGCGCACCGGCTTCGTGGAGCGTGGGACCGATGCGGTCATGGACGTACTTCCGGAACACCCGGCCCCCCACTCCGCGCCCCCGGCGCGGCAGCAGAACCGTGCGGTGTCCTACGGCGTCGTCGTGGTCGTCGGTCCACCGGCGGCCGCCGCCCGGACAGGTGACCTGCCGTCGCAACGCCGGCCCGAGGGAACGATGGGGCCCACAGTGGGCCAAAACGGCCAGTAGCCGTGATCGGTCGGCGAGTAGTGCCGCTGCACGTACTCGGCCATGTTGGGCAGCCGCCCGGCGATCTGCGCGTGCGGGCCCTCCCAGTAGCGGGTGGCTGACTCTCTCGGCAGGTCCGCGCGGAACCCGACCGGGGACATGTAGGAAGTGGTCTTCTCAGGTCGGCTCATGTCTTCTCCTGGACGGACTGGCGAGCGGTGAGCCACATGCCCGACTCGGGCTCACCGCTCGTGGGATGCGCGCTCAGTTCTGAGCGCCCCGAACACGGTCGATGACGTGCGGAGGGTCGGCGGGCGCGGCGTCGCCGCGCCAGGCGACGTGCTGGTCGGGTCGTACGAGGACCAGGTTCCGTTCGTAGAGAGCATGGGCGTGCGGATCACGCACGTCGACGACGTCCAGCGGGGCGCCACGTTCGGCGGCGGCGTCGGTGAGCGTGGTGACGTCGTGCTCGGCGAAGCGCAGCAGAATAAAGCAGCAGGATAGAGCCGTACTGAACTGGGGCGGGAGTCGGCGCGCGCTGTGCGCAGATTGGCCAATGTTCGGGGCGCCCTCGAACCCAGGGCACCGTTACCGCCGTAGGGGTGGTCGGCGAGGGTTGGTCCCGAAGGTGATGAGGGCGGCGAGTCCGGCGATGAGTGCCAGCAGTCCGAACAGCTGCGGGTAGCCGCCCAGCGGCGCGGCCAGGACGGCGCCGGCGAAGGGAGCCAGGGCGGAGGCTGCCGTGGTGGGCGCGGCAAGCAGTCCGGACAGCCGGCCGTACTGGGTGGTGCCCCAGCGGTCGGTGACGGCCGTGGCTTGCAGCAGGGTGAGGTTGCCGCGGACCATCCCGGCCGCGACGGACAGGACGACGAGCAGGACATATGGGCCTGGCACCAGCGCGAGGGCCGCTGTGGCCGCGGCGCCGAGCGCGATCAGTGCCGTCGTACGGGCCGTTGTCCCGGTGTGGCGGGCGAGGGTGGCATACAGGGTGCGGCCGAGGGTCTGGCCGGCTCCGCCGAGGCCGAGGGCCCAGGCGGCTTCGGTGGTCGAGCAGCCGCGTTCGAGGAGGAGCGGCACGAGCGCGACGACGACGGCGGAAACGGCGAATGCGGAGAGGGTCAGAGCTGTTGCCAGCATCCAGAAGGAGCGGCTGCGGGCGACCGTGTCTGCGCCGCCGGAGTCGTGGGCGGGGGCGGGTGGTGTCTTGGGCCAGGGTGCGTTGAGTGCGAGGGCGTGGGCGGGGATGGTCACGGCGGCGAGCACCAGGGCGAGGACGGCGTATGTCTCACGCCAGGACAGGTGTTCGGCGAGCGCCGCGGTGAGGGGGGCGAAGACGGTGGAGGCGAGGCCCCCGGCGAGGGTGACGATGGTGAGGGCGCGGACGTGGTCGGGTGCCCACCAGCGGGTGAGGGCGGCGAAGGCGGGCTGGTAGAAGGTGGAGGCCATCGAGAGTCCGGCGAGGAGCCAGCCGGAGGCGAAGACCGGCAGGTTGGGGGCGGCGGCGATGGTGAGGATGCTCAGTACGCCGAGGACCGAGCCGATGGTCATCACGGCGCGCGGTCCGCGGTGGTCGATGATCCGGCCGACGCGGATCCCGGCGAGGGCGGAGACGAGGAGCGCGGCGGAGAAGGCGGCCGTGGTCGCTCCGGTCGGCCAGCCGGTGGCGTGGGTGATCTCCGGGTTCAGGACAGGGAAGGCGTAGTAGACGATGCCCCAGCCGGTGATCTGGGTGGCGCACAGGGCCGGAGAGCAGCGCGGGGCCGCGACCGGTCCCCTGTTCCGGTCGCGGCCCCGCGCTCGGGGGTGTCGAGGGTGGTCACGAGGCGCAGCAGCCGCCCGCCGGAGCCTCCTGGCCGGCGGCCGTGGCGGCGGGCGCGGTGACGCCGATCTGCACGAGCGCGGGCGCGGTAGCGCAGCAGCCTGCGGCGTCCTGGTCGGCGGCCGGGTCGTCGAAGAGTCCGGCGCCGCCGCATACGCCGGTCTCCGGGAGGGTGAGTTCGACGCGGTCGGCGGACTCGAAGTCCCCTGCGATCGCGGCGGCGACGGAGCGGACCTGCTCGTATCCGGTCATCGCCAGGAACGTCGGGGCGCGGCCGTAGGACTTCATCCCGACCAGGTAGATCCCCTGCTCGGGGTGGGACAGTTCGCGGTGGCCGTGCGGGTAGACCGTGCCGCACGAGTGCTGGTTGGGGTCGATCAGCGGTGCCAGCTCGACCGGGGCCTGGAGGCGCTCGTCCAGGTTGAGGCGGACCTCGGACAGGAAGGACAGGTCGGGGCGGAACCCGGTCAGCACGATGACCTCGTCCACCGGCTCCAGCCGTCGGCCGTCCTCGGCGACCAGGACCAGCCGGCCGCTGTCGTCGCGCTCGATGGCGTCGGTGCGGAAGCCCGTAACCGCGTCGGCGTAGCCGTTGTCGACGGCCGCCTTCGCCGCGAGCCCGAGGGCGCCCCGGGCGGGCAGCTGGTCGGCTTCGCCGCCGCCGAACGTGGAGCCGGAGATGCCACGGCGCAGGATCCACACCGCGTGCGTGCCCGGCTCGTCCTCGGCGACGTCGGCGAGGGTGGCCAGCGCGGTGAAGGCGGAGGCGCCGGAACCGATGACGGCGGTGCGCTTGCCGGCGTGGCGGGCGCGCACGGTGGGGTCCTTGAGGTCGGGCACGCGGTAGGTGATGCGGTCGGCGGCGACCCTTTCTCCAAGGGCGGGCAGGCCGCTGGCTCCGGCCGGGCTGGGTGTGGTCCAGGTGCCGGAGGCGTCGATGACGGCGCGGGCGAACAGGCGTTCCTCGTGGCCGTCGGCGGTGGTGAGGTGCAGGACGAAGGGCTGGGTTTCGCGGTCGGCGTCGACGATGCGGTCGCGTCCGGTGCGGGAGACGCCGGTGACGCGCGTGCCGTAGCGGACGCGGTCGCCCAGGGCGTCGGCCAGCGGCTGGAGGTAGTGCTCGGCCCAGTCGCCGCCGCTCGGGTAGGTGGTGGTGTCCGGCTTGGTCCAGCCGGTGGGGGCGAGGAGCTTTTCGGCGGCCGGGTCGGTGAGCTCGCCCCAGGTGGAGAACAGGCGCACGTGGCTCCACTCGCGCACCGCGGCCGCGGCGGCCGGTCCGGCCTCCAGGACGAGCGGCTCCAGGCCTTGGTCGACGAGGTGGGCGGCTGCGGCGAGGCCGGCGGGGCCGGCTCCGACCACGACGACGGGCAGCTCGGTGAAGGCAGGCGTGTTCACGGCGACTCCTTGCTTGTTTCGACATCTGTCGATGGCTTGCGCGGCCAGCATGGCACCTGTATCGATGAGCGTCAACATAGACATTCATCGAAATGAACTCGGGACGACCGGTCCGCCACCATGCCGCCGAGGCGGCCCCACCCTCTCCCCACCTGTCTGGTTCGACATGTGTCAACATAGATGCATGTCGAACATCGAAGCGTTGCCGCTACTGGAGCCAGAGGTTGCCGAGGGTGTCGTGCCGTGCTGCCCGCCGCTCGCCGAGCGCCCCCTGACGGCCGAGGAGGCCGAACGGACCGCCGCGATGTTCAAGGCGCTCGGCGACCCGGTGCGGCTTCGGCTGTTCTCGCTGGTCGCCTCGCACGAGGGCGGTGAGGCGTGCGTGTGCGACATCTCCGACGTCGGGGTCTCGCAGCCGACCGTCTCCCACCACCTCAAGAAGCTCAAGGCGGCCGGCCTGCTCAGCTCCGAGCGGCGCGGCACATGGGTCTACTACAAGGTGGAGCCGTCGGTGGTGGCCGCAATGGGGCAGATGCTCGGTTCCCTGGGCTGAGCCGTTCGAACAGCCCGCGAGACGGCGCAGGCAGAACCGACGGCGAGCCCGGACGGACCGCCGCCGATCACCACTGCCCACTTGCTGCGGGTCATCCGGCCGCCTACTTGCTGCGGGTCATCCGGCGGACCGGCCCGGGCGGAAGATGAGCGCCACCAGGGCCAGGCCGACCGCACCACCGATGAGCTGCGCGCCCACGAAGCCTGCGACCGAGCCGGGCGCGATGCCCGCGAAGGTGTCGGAGAAGGTGCGCCCGATCGTCACCGCAGGGTTGGCGAATGACGTGGACGAGGTGAACCAGTAGGCGGCGCCGATGTACGAGGCGACCGCGACGGGTGCGAAGCGGAGTTGGCCGGTGCGGGCCAGGCCGAAGATCAGCAGAACCAGGCCGGCGGTGGCCACCACCTCGCCCAGCAGGAGATTCCCGGCCGAGCGGTCGTGGGTGGACCACTCCACCAAAGCCTTGCCGAACATCGCGTCGGCCAGGATCGCGCCGGCGACCGCTCCGACTACCTGCGCGGGGACGTAGACGGCCACCTCGCGGCCCGTGACGCCGTCGCCGCCCCGCCGCGCCGTCCACCACTCGGCCAGCGTGACCACGGGGTTGAAGTGGGCGCCCGAGACCGGGCCCAGCAGCAGGATCAGGATGCCGAGGCCGAAGACCGTGGCGATCGAGTTGGCCAGCAGCTGCACACCGACATCGCGGGTCAGCTCGGTGGCCTGGATGCCGGAGCCGATCACGACGGCGACCAGGAGGGCGGTGCCGATGAACTCGGCCGTCGCCCTGGCGGTCAGGGGTGTGCGGGGTGGGGTGGCACCCGGGGCGGGCTGCGGACCGTGCCCCGTCACGGCGGAAGCGACGGCGGCCTGACCGGCCCTGTCGTTCTCGGTGGCCTCAGTGGCGGTCAACAGGACTCCTCGGTGCGTGCGACGGCGACAGCCGCCGGGTCAGGGGCAGGACCGCTTGACGTTGTTCTCGGCGGTGGCGCGCGCCGTCTCGGCAAGAGCCGCGAACTGCCCCGCGAGAGAGGCGATGACATCGGGCCTGAGCCGGTAGTAGGTGAACCGGCCGCACGGCTCCGTCTCCACGACCCCGGCCTCGCGCAACACCTTCAGATGGTTGGAGAGGTTGGTCTGCCTGACCCCCGTCTCCTCGATCAGGTGCGTGCTGCACAGCGTCTCCTTGGCGAGCAGGGTGACGATCTGGAGCCGGACCGGGTCCGCGAGAACCCGCATCAGATCAGTGTCGACTGACATCATCATGGGCTGATACTGTCACATCACTCCAGACTGATACCAGCCTGGGGTGATCCGCATACGGGGACGCCCAAGCCCGCGGGATGTACCAGCACCTCGATCCGCTGACGAAGGAAGAAACGATGTCCTCCAGCCCGCTCGCCTCCGTTCTCTTCGTCTGCGTCCACAACGCGGGCCGCTCCCAGATGGCCGCCGGATTCCTCTCCCACCTCGCCGGTGACCGGATCGAGGTCCGCTCTGCCGGTTCCATCCCCGGCGACCAGGTCAACCCCGCCGCGGTCGAGGCCATGAAGGAAGTCGGCGTCGACATCGCCGGCGCCAAGCCGAAGGTCCTGACCACCGAGGCCGTTCAGGCGTCCGACTACGTCATCACCATGGGCTGCGGCGACGCCTGCCCGATCTTCCCCGGCAAGAAGTACCTCGACTGGGCCCTGGCGGACCCGGCCGGCAAGGGCGTCGAGGCCGTACGCCCGATCCGCGACGAGATCAGGACCCGCATCGACGCCCTGATCGCCGAGATCGACGCCAAGCAGCAGGCATGACCATCGTGACCGGCGCCGGCATACGCGAGGTCACCGGCTCCGGCCCCGCCGGCCGCCGGTCAAGGTGGTCGTAGCCGTCCATGATCGGCGCAACGCCGGTGGCCGGCGACAGGGCCACGGGATACGTGTGCGGCCCCGGGCCGGCGAGTACGCCCGGCTCGGGGCCGCAGAGGAAGCGCGTGGCCGTGAAGGGCCGTCGCCTACGCGGCTAAAGGCGCCAGCTTCCCTCGACGGACACCGGGATACGAGCCCGGCGCCGTCGTGGTGGCCGCTACGCCTGCTCCACCGTGCGATGACCGTTTGCGGCTGTCGGCTGATCGTCTGGTGTCAGGCGGTTGATGCGGTGCACATCCGGGACGCAGAGATTCAGGACGGTCGCAGCAGCAATCATTCCTGCGCAGGTCAGCAGCACTGCCTGGCTGCTCCATGAGTGGGCCGCAAGGGCGGTGACGAGGTAACCCATGGGGATGGCAAGGCGTTCCCCGACGCCGTTGAAGGCGCTCATGCGGCCCTGTTCCGCCTGAGGCACACGCTGTTGGAACGCAGTGGTCCAGGCGACGATCGCGACATCGAGCCCGACCCCTGCCAGTGCAGCGGCCAGCAGGACGAGAGACAGCGGCACCGTGCAGGCCATGGCGGCCAAGGGGAGCGCGAGAGCACCGGCCGCGGCGACCGCGACCGTGAGCAGTCGGTACGGCTTCCAGCGCAGGCAGACGAGGGTCCCCGCCAGCAGACCACATGTGAAGGCCGCCTGGATCAGGCCCCAGTCGCGGGCTCCGGCGTACTGCGCCGCGGCCACGAGCGGGCCCAGAAGCTGGAAACCCGCCAGCCACGCAGCGACCAGGACCGTGCCGGCGGCCGTATAGGTCCACAGCCAGGTACGCGACCAGAAGCCCGCCCAGCCCGCCCGCAGGTCGCTCAGGACACCGCCAGGTGAGACGAGCGGGGCATCCAGACGCAGGCCGAGAAGCAGGACGGCCGCGGCGGCGAACGTGAGCGCATCCCAAGCCAGCGCCCACGCCGCGCCGCTGGCAGCGACGATGACACCGCCGACGACCGGACCCAGCACCTTGACCGCGTTGCTCGGCAGCCTGAGCAACGCGTTGGCCTGCTGCAGGTGCTGCTCCGGAACGATCTGCGCAACGGCGCCCTGCGCAGCCGGCACGATGAACGACGCCGCCGTTCCCGAGACGAAACCGCATGCTGCGATCGACATCGTCGTCGCATGTCCGGTGGCCACGGTGACGGCCAGCGCACCCTGCGCGCCGGCCGCCAGCAGATTCCCCATGAAGAGGAGCCAGCTGCGGGACAGGCGGTCCGCGAACAAGCCGCCCGCGAGCAGGAACACGATCGTGGGGACGGTGTTCGTGGCAAGCACCACACCGAGAGACCCCGCTCCCCCGCCCTGCTCAATGACAGCGTAGGCCAGGGCAAGAGGGGCCATCGCAGACCCTGTGGCCGAGATGAGATTGGCCGACACGAATCGCCGGAAACTCCCGATCTTCAACAGCGTACTGATCGGCTTCGGTGACTCGTCGGCGATTTTCATGATCTCCCCAGGGCTCGGCGCAGCGAGCACCCTAGTGGAGAAGCACGCCGCGCCGAACGTCAGTGATCAGAGTTGGCCGACACCCCCTCACCTCCTCAAAGACCATGCACCAGGCGTCCGCCGACAGCGAGTTCGGCCACCAGCATCGTCGACGCCGTCACCGGCCCGCTCAGCACACCGTCGCCTCCCCGTGCCCGCCACGGTTCCTCCTGATCCACCGACCCGGCGAACCTATGGGAACACCGCACCAGCCGGTCAAGCGGCAGCTCTGCCGGCCGCCGCCTTCGCGGACCAGTCATCTGCGCCAGAAGAGGTGGTGCGTCACACCGCTCGTGCTGGGCACGACCTCCATGTGGAACCGGTCCAGCAACTGGTCGGGCGAGTCCCACAGGCGTAGCCCGGATCCGAGTTCCACCGGTGCGACGGCCACATGGAGGGTGTCGACAAGGTCGGCGTCGAGGAACTCCCGGATGGTGCTCACGCCACCGCCGAGCCGGACGTCCATGCCCTGCGCCGCATCTTGCGCCTGCGCGAGGACGGTGGCGGGGTCGCCGTCCACGAAATGGAACGTGGTGTCGCCGAGCGTGAAGGATGGACGCTTGTGGTGGGTCAGGACGAACACCGGCGTGTGGAAGGGCGGCTCGTCACCCCACCAGCCGCGCCATTCGTGGTCGTGCCACGGGCCGCGCTGGGGTCCGAACTTGTTGCGGCCCATGATCTCGGCGCCGATATTGTGGCTGAAGTCCCGGGTGAAGTAGTCGTCCAGGCCCCGGCTTCCTCCGGGCTCGGCGCGGTTGGGCCAGCTCGCCGTGGCGCCGGCCCAGGCGAAGAGCTTTCCCGGATCGATGTGGTGGCCGAAAGGCCGCTCCAGGCTCTGGTCCTCGCCGGCGGCGACACCATCGCTGGAGATCGTGAAGTTCTGCACTCGCAGCAGCTGATCCATGAGTTCCCTCATCAGGTCTCCTGTCGCATCCCCATAGGGCGATGCGTCCTCCACCAGGATGTCGAACGGGACGGGGCTGGATCGACAGCGGCACGCTGGCAAAGGATTAGGTCTGCTATGCCCCGAACCATCTGGTCCGGCGCCATCGGCTTCGGCCTGGTCACTTCTCTGAACGCGGTGCCCCGCGGGACTCCTGGGCTCCGGGCATGGGCCATCCCGGCCGGAACACCCGTCAGCATGAGGGAGTCCGGCCGGGGCGGGCAGGACTGTGTTCTGGGTCGTCAGGTGGAAGGACCCTGCGCAAGCAGCTGACCGGCTCGCTCTCCCACATGGCTGTGTCGCTCGCATTCGCGACGCAGATGGTCGGCTGTGTTGCATTCCGGCAGGACCTCCTCTGATGCAGTCACTCTCTTTCGTGTTGCCGGGGCCGCGCTGTCAGTGGGCACTGAGATCGTGCCTCCGTGAGCGAATTGGTGGAGCATGTGGATGAGCAGGACCGCGTGTTGGGAGTCGTCGAACGAGGCGAGGCGGAGCGTCAGCACTGGCCGCATCGCATTGCGACGACGATCTGCCGTGATCGGGCAGGGCGGATCTTGGTGTTGCGGCGGCCCGAGACGCTGTCCCGCTTCCCTGGCTACTACGACGTGATGGTCGGTGGCGCCGTGGAGGTGGGTGAGTCGTATGAGGAAGCCGCGGCCCGGGAACTGTCCGAAGAGCTGGGCGTTCGTGTGCTCGTGCGCTTCATGTTCAAGTTCCTTTGCCGGGAAGGGATCAGCCCCGTGTGGTTTGGGGTGCATGAGGCTGTCGTGACTGAACCCCTGATCCCGGACCCGGGCGAGATCGCCTGGCAGGGCTGGCTGACAGAGGCCGAATTGTGCGAGGTCGTCGACCAACGGCTCTTCGTTCCGGGAGGACGGGAAGCTTTGCGCCGATATCTGCAGTTCAAGTCCGGGTCGGCATCTGAAGAGGTATCTCCCCGGCGATCTGCCGATGTCAGTGGCGACTGCGATGCCGTCGGCATGATCCCTTGGAACCTGCTGGTCATCGACAAGGCTCTGCGGGCCAGTTGGGCCGCTGACACCTGTTCCCCGGACGACCTCGCCCGCGCCGGCTGGCAGCCCGGCAACCCGGCGTGGGGTCACTGTGACATCACCGCTTTGATAGTGAACGACATCTTCGGTGGCGACCTCATGGTCGGGGAGGTCCATTGCGGCGGGGAACAGCACGGATATCACTGGTGGAATCGGTTGCCCAGCGGTGTGGACCTTGACCTGACGCGCGAACAGTTCCGGGATGGCCAGACCGTCACCGCAGCCCGAGCCGTCAAACGTCCACCTGGGCCTCTTCCTCGGCGCTGGGAGGAGTATCTCCTTCTGCGCGAGCGCGTCATCGAGCACCTCGGTCACCTCCCCGAGCCTGCCTGACCCGGCACCCGCCTCCCGCCGACTGCCAGGACGTCCAGCCAGCCGCCGCCGGCAATCGACGGCGTTCCCGCGCCAGCGGGACACGGGTCGACGATCGGACCGGTGCCCTCCTCCATGCAAAGGCGCAGAACGACCTCAGCACGGTCTCGCAGTGCACCCGCGTCAACGCCGAGTACAGCCGACCCGGCGCGGCGCGACCCGAGACCGGGTTCTGCACGCCTGCCGCAGGCCCGGGGTACCCGGCTCCAAATGCCGGGCCTCCCTTGCCCACCCCACGCCCGGCATCTCGCACGACAATCCGACCTTCCGCCGCTATTACGGATGTGTCGTCCTCGGAGCCGACAGCCGTGCCGCCATGGACGAGATCCTGACGTCCAAACAGGTCGCCGACCTCGTCGCCGACCAGCACACGGTCATGACAGCCGTCCACGCATTCACCGTCGAGCACACCGAGCCCGTCATCGGGACGGGCTGGCCCCCTCCGGTCCGGCCCTGATACGGGCCACCGTGCGAGACGGAGGTGCAAGGTCGAATCGCCGCGCGCCACCGAGGGTTGAACTCCGCCCGCCGGCGGCCCTCACCCCGAGAGTCCGGTCACTCCGCCCACCGCGAAGGTCAGGCCGAGGGTGGTCACGACGGCCGCGGAGACGACCGGAAGCCACTGAACGAGCGGGCTGTCGGCGGAGCGCCGGAAGCGCTCCAGTTTCGTACGGGTGCTCACCGGCACCAGGCCCAGTCCGACGAGGACCCCGGCCAGACCCATGCTGAAGGAGACGATCATGGTCAGGCCGAGGGCCGTGCGGCCCAGACCGATCGCCAGCAGGAGGACGCTCAACGCCTCGGGGCACGGGATGATCCCGCCGGAAACTCCCATGGTGGCGATGGAGCGGAAGGTCGTCGGCATGGTGGGCAGATGGTGATGCGCGGCCGCGTGTTCATCGCCGTGGCTGTGGCCGTGGCTGTGCATGTGGCTGTGGCTGTGGCTGTGGCCGCCTGCCTGACGGTGGCCGGTGCGCTGCCTCCAGCGACGCCGTAGCAGTCGTGTCCCGAGGATCAGCACTACGGTCCCGGTGGCGACTTCCAGCGTCGGCACCAGTACCCCGGCACCACGAAGTGCCCCGCGAACAGCACCGCCGTACCTAGTGCGATCACAGAAGCCGTGTGCGTGAAGGTGATGACCGCTCCGAGGACCACCGCCTGCCTGGAGGTGCTGTCGGCACCGACCAGATAGGTAGCAAGGAGGGCCTTGCCGTGGCCGGGGGTCAAAGCGTGAAGGGCTCCAAGCAGGGCGCAGGTGCCGAGCAGCGCGAGCAGCGCCCAGGGGGGCGACTGGGGCGAGCGAAGGGCGCTGAGCATGGTGCCCCCTCCGGAGTCCGGCACCTCCTGTGCCGATGCCTTGTCCGGACCCGCCGGACCCGCCGGGCTCGGTGACCCGACGAGCCCGGCGAGTGCCATCGTGATGGTGCGTCCCCCGTCCCCGCGTTCGACGCCCGCCGGGCGCACCGGCTGGTGGGCCGAGACCAGCACGTCTTCCTGCACGGTCGTGCGGGCGCCGGGGTCGTATGCGTCGCCACGGCCACCGGCGTGGGCCAGGCCGCTGGAGATGGGCTCCCTCGGCGGCGGGACCGGCAGAGCGCCCTCCGGGATCCCCTCCGGACTGCCAAGCGGACTGCCGTCAGGCGGCACAGGCACGGGCGGCACGGGGGCCATCAACGGCATGGTCAACCTCACGAAGCTTGCCCTGGTGGCGGGATACGTCGCCGTGGAGCCAGGCACGCGCGGCCGCAGCCTCACCAACTCGGACGGCACCCCCTACGGCACCCCCTACGGCACCGCCCCGGCGGTCATCGTGGACCTGAAGGCGGCCGTGCGGTACGTGAAGTTCACCAAGGGCCGCATCCCCGGCAACACCGACCGGATCGTCTCCACGGGCACCAGCGCCGGCGGCGCCGTCTCCGCCCTGCTGGGCGCGTCCGGCGACAGCAAGATCTACGCCAAGTACCTAAAGGAGGCCGGCGCGGCGGACGCCTCCGACTCGATCTTCGCAGCGGGGCCTGGTGCCCGATCACCGTGCGTCCGCCGATCGCCCACGACCGCACCTCGGCCTCGACGAGCCGCTGCTCACCGAGGCCGAGATGTGCGATCCGTACGGCGGGCAGCTCCGGACGGGCATGCCGCACTCCCCCAGCTACGCCGACCTCGGCCGGGCCCGCCTGCAGGAAGGAGGCGTCGATCCCCCGTCTCGCCGCCCACGCGCTCGCGCTCGGGGCCGGCCGCGGGTTCGTGCTCGGGTCGGGCACATCGACGACCTGGCCACCGGCGACCGCATCGGCCGGTCGGGCCGTGAGGCGTGGTGGCGGCTGAAGACGTCCCTGATGCAGCGCCGGCTCGGCGTCGCCGCTAGTGAGTGGTCCAGTTCTGGTTGCTCCAGCCGTTGCAGGCCCACAGCTGCGCCCTTGCCCCGTTGGCCGGGATCTGCGTGAGATCCCCGTCCAGGCACTGGCCGCCCTCGAGGTTGGTCAGCGTGGCCCCGTGCCAGAGCCACGTCTGGTTGCTCCAGCCGTTGCAGGCCCACAGCTGGACCTTGGCCCCGTTGGCGGGAATCTGGGTGAGGTCGCCGTCCAGGCACTGGTTCCCACGGGCGTTCTGGATGGTGTAGTAGCCGACCGGCTGCCCGGCCGCGGGCGCCCACAGCCAGGTCTGGTTGGACCCGCCGTGACAGCCCCACAGCTGCACCTTGGTCCCGTTGGTGCCGATGGTGTCAGCATCCCCGTCCAGGCACTGGCCGCCTTCGTTGTTGGTCATGGTCAGCCGGAAGATCGCGTTGATCCCCGCCGGGGAGGCGGCGAAGCCCTCTCCTGCGGTCGGGATCTGCGACACCGACGTCACGTCGATCACCCTCGGTGCGGCCGAGCCGGAGCCGGCACTGTCGACGTCGGCAGTGCCGGCGGCCGCGGTGCCGGCCGTCACCAGGCCGAGGGCGGCCGAGGCCCCCAGAGCCGCGAACAAGATCCGCTTGCGCATGCTTTTCCCCCATCACTTCGTGCTGGCATGTTGATGGGAGAGACTCTGCCGGTGCCGCCCCGCCCCGACTTGAGCAACCAGTACTCAACCGCTCCCCGCACCCCCGTCGTAGAGCCGCGGCAGGGCGCCGACCAGCGACGACCGGCAGCGACGGCGCCCGAACACCGGGCACCGGGCACCGGGCACCGGGCACCAGGCACCAGGCACCAGGGAGGGGCTCCGCGGGTTCTACGACGGTTCCACGACGGTTCTACGTGGGACCGTGCACCCGGTCCGGGCCCGCACCGGGGGGCGCGGCCGCGAGGGACTGAGCCAGCTCGCGCCGCGTGGTGACGCCCAGTTTGGTGTAGGCGTGGTGGAGGTGGTTGTCGACCGTGCGCACCGACAGCGCCAGGGCCTGGGCGATGTCCTTGCTGGCGTTGCCGGCCGCGGCGAGCAGCGTGATCTCCCGCTCGCGGGCCGTCAACGCGGCCGTGGCCACCGCTGTGGCCAGCAGCGGAGTGCGCGCGCCCTCGCAGCGGGCCCGCGCGACCGCGGCCCGGCCGACGGCCGCCGAGGCACGGCGGGGATGGTGCGTGCGGCGCCAAGCGGCCGCGGCGGCGGTCGCCGCCTCCGCGGCCAGCAGGTCCGCGCCGGCCGCCTGGCAGGCGTCGGCGGCCCGCAGCAGCCGGCCCGGATCGTCGACGCTCAGCGCCGCCGCCAGCTGCGCCCGGGCGGGCGCCAGTTCCCCGTCACAGCGGTGCGCGAGCTCGGCCAGCCGGCTCGTCGTGTCCTTCGCCCCGCCCAGCCGCGCGACATCGGTCAACAGCAGCATCTCACCGGTGTGATGACCGGTGATCCGCGCCGCACCGGCCCCGGCGGTGAGCACCGCTCGCGCCCGCCCCAGGTGCCCGCGGGCGGCCAGCAGCCACGCTTCCCCCAGACACTCCTCCCCGGCGGACACCAGCCCCGGCGTCCCCGCCGGCAGCGCGCGGTGCTCGGCCAGGGTCACCTGGGCCGCCTCCAGATCTCCCAGCACCGCCGCACACGCCGCGAGGCCCCCGAGCGCCGGACACAGCGCCATGTGGTGGTCGATGGACCGGGCCAGCGCGGCAGCCTCCGCCCACCAGCGGCGGGCGGTGACAGGATGCCCGGCCAGCCACTGCGCACGGCCCAGGAAGACCGCCATCCACACCCGCACCACCGAATCGGCGGCAACCAGTTCGGCATAGGCGCGTTCGCCCTCCCTCAGCGCCTCCGCGGGCCGTCCGGCCTCGCTGAGACTCATGACGAGCGGAACACGCTGGACGGCCGGGTGGGAGACCAGGGCGTGCTCGTCGACCTGCCGGTGGCCGGCGTGTGCCCGCTCCGCCCACATCGCGGCCGCACCGCTGCGCCCCACCAGCGCCAGCGCGAAGGGCTTCATCCAGGCGCCGCGCAGCCAGACGTTGACGTCCGGGGCGTCAGCGACATCGGGCTCCAGATCCTCCAGCAGGGCCAGCCCCTGGACGGGCAGACCGGCCGCGACCCGCATGAACCCCTCGTTGATCCTGAGCTTGCGTCGCTCCCCCGCCCCGTCGGTCTGCGGCAGGGCTGCGTCGCTGACCACGAGAGCCACCGACAGCGGGGCATTGCTCCACAGCAGGTTCGTCGTGCGCACCAGCACCACCGCGAGCCAGTCCTCCTCGCCCGCGACGGCAAGTGCCTGGGCGCGGGCGAGCGCGGCCTCGGCCCGCTCCCAACGGCCCATCTCGAAAAAGGCGTTGCCCAGCATCAACGCGGTGGCGGTGGTGCGGTGCCCCTCGGGCAGCGCCTCGAGCAGAGCAACGGTCTGCGGGTAGTCGTGCACGTGGCGGGCCAGGACGGCGGCCTGCACAAGGAGGGCAGGGTCGGCGGTGCCGGTGGCCGTCAGCCGCCACCCGGCGATCCGCAGCAGATCACCACGGCGGCGCGCCCCGCGCGCCTCCACCCGTGCGGCCTGTTCCGTCAGCAGGACACGGCGGCGCAGCACCGGCAGGGCTGCCCGCAGCACCTCGCCGTAGAGCGGATGAGCCAGCGACACCGCGGAGCGCCGTCGGTCCTGGAGCACCCGGATCAGTCCGGCCTGCTCCAGCGCCGCCAGCACCCGGGGCGGCGCGAGGACTTCGGCGTCGGCCAGCGCCAACGGCTCGCACAGAGCCAGCAGTTCCAGCACCGGGCGCCCGGCCGCGTCGGCGTCGGCCAGCCGGCTGCCGATCACCTCGGCCAGCCGCGCGGTACCCGGCAGCCGGCCCTGCCGCAGATGCCAGATCTCCCCGTCCTCGGCGAGATATCCGCCGCTCAGCGCGCCGAGCACCAGTTCCCGCAGATACAGCACATTGCCGCCGCTGGCAGCCGACAGCTCGTGCAGGCTGCGGCGAGCGAGCGGACCTCCCAGCACCGCGTGCAGCAGCTCCTCGACCTGCTGCGGGCTCAGTACGCTCAGATCGACCCGGCGTACCGCGTCCCCGCCCCACAACGCCGCGACAGCCTTCCCGTACGGCTCGCCGCTGCGGACCGTGCCGACGAGCACGAGCGCGCCGGTGTCCATCAACTGCTGCAGCAGCACTGCGGATGCCGGATCCAGCAGGTGCATGTCGTCGATGAGCAGGACCCACCGCCGCGGCCCAGGCCCGGTCGCCAGCGCCCTGGCCACGGCCGCGAACCCGGCCACCGGATCGGACAGGTCCACCCCCACGGGTAGCAGATGCGCGATCGCCCCCAGCGGCACCGCACTCGCCGCCGCGCTCGCCGTCGCCCGTCCCACCCGCAGGCCCGCTGCCGCGGCCCGCTCCAGGCACTCCTCGGCGAGGCGGGACTTTCCCACCCCGGCCGCCCCGCCCACCACGAACCCCCGGCAGCCCTGGTCCGCCAACGCCGCGGCGAAGGCCTCCAGTTCCGGCCCGCGCCCCACCAACGGCCAACGCCCCACCCGACCTCGCACCCCGGCCCCCCGACTGCTTTCCTCACGACCCCAGAGGACTCCCGCTCCCCTTCCGCTCCTTGCTACGGGTCCAGACCCGGAGCAAGGAGCAGGGCATACGGGAGTGACGGTCACCGGCGCTCCATGAACAGCCCGACGACACGCCAAAAGCGTCACAGAAGAAGATAAATATTCGATAGTCGACCGACCCCGGCATAACCGGCCGAGCCGCTCGGTCGCGGTCCGCGTCGACGCCTGTGGGCTTCACGACCTGCCAGGGATTCGAGAAGGTCACGAGTGAGCCGAAGCATGAGCCGCGACGCAGACGGCCGGTTGATCCGTATCGGCCGCGAGGCATGACGCCGCCTGCTCTACCGCCGCGGGACCTTTTGCCGATGCCGGCCCGACGGCCGGCACTGGTGACTGATCGCAGTCGGCGCAATCGTGCGGTCTTCGACCTGCGGCCGGCCGCGATCATCCGTGAAACAGCTTCTCCGGCCGGTGGTCATTCGATCCCGAGGGGTCCGATGCCCAGATCCTCACGCATGAGGCGGCGCATCTCAGCCATGGCCGTGCGGCGCTGTTGGATGAAGGCCGTGTCCTCTGCGGAGCCGACGGCCACCCCGCGGGCATAGGCGTCGCGCATCCGACGCAGGCTGTGAAACGCCTCGTTCCCGGCCGCGACAACGAGCGGCGGACCCACGAGCCAGAGCTGCTCGCTTGCCGTGTGCAATCGGGTCCCACGGAAGGCTTCGCGCACCGCCGCATCACGCGCTGACTCGGACATGTGATCGCCCAGGGCGACAGCCCGTATCTCTTCCCCCGCGTCTTTGAGGGCGGAGGCGTACGCGGTGTACGCGGTGCGCCGCACTTCCAGAGCGTGTCGTGCTTCCTCGCGCCGCCACCTGTTGCGATCGGCGATCAGGGTGGCGGCGATGCCGATAGCGGCACCTGTCAGCGTGGAGAGCAGAGGCATCCAGTCCATGCGCCGCATGCTGTCTCAACCACCGCTGCGACACCAGCGGCTCTCACTTTCCGGCATGGTGATCACGGGCCTCCTGCCGAGTGACAGGCCGACGGGCCGCACTGGAGGCTGCCGGCGCTCGTGACTTCTGAGCCAGGAAACCACGCAGGGCCTGAACTGCCGCGTTGAAGTGGATAAGCACGCACCTACCAACCCGGCGGACCTATGCGGTCACAGGCATGGTTGTCGGCAGAGCGCGTACAGCTTTCTCCAGGCCGGGCGCGAGGGCGCCCAGGTGGCCTGTGCAGGCGTCGATACGGGCCCGGAGAGTCCTCTGGTCCTGCCGTGACACGACCGAGCGGATGCCACCGGCCGCGGCCAGCGCCAGGAGTGCGCCGTCGGCGGCTGGGATCTCGGTCACGGGGCCGCCCCGGTGGAGTGCCGCGGACACGCGGGCGTGGAGTGCGGCGGGCACGGCGGGGTCCGTCACGGTCGACCGCCGTGTGCCGCAGCGGGTGCGTGGCGTCTTCACGGTGATCAACCCCGCCGCTGCGAGCCGGTCCTCCACCTGGGTCAGGGTCCGCTTGCGGTGGCGGCGCACGAGGTGCTTCCAGTCGTGCCCTGCGGCGGCGACACGCAGCACGCCGTCCAGGACCGGGTCGCCGGTCGGTTGCGCGCCGGCCACGGTGACCGTGCCGCCGTCTTCCCGCAGTCGGCCGCGCAACGCGAGGTCGACCAGGGCGGCCGCACGGACCAGCAGCTCCGTCCGGGAACGGTCGTGGGGGCCTTCGGCCGCGTCGTCGTGGGCGAGCAGATACATGAGGCAGGCCAGGTCGTCGATCACACCTCGACGCTCCGGCCGCATCCGTCCCAGGTGGTCAGCACGAGTACCCGGGCCCGATTGCCGCCCTGCGCGATCTACCGGGTCGCCTCGATGCCGTCCACGACGGGCATGCGTACGTCCATCAGGACCACGTCGGGCGCCGGCTCGCGCGTCAGCCGCACCGCTTCCTGGCCGTCCGACGCCTCACCGACCACTTCGAGATCGTCCCGGGCGTCGATGATCATGCGGAATCCGGTACGGACCAGGAGCTGGTCGTCGGCCACCACCACGCGCAGCGTCATGACGCGCCCTCCACCGGCAGCTGTGCCGTCGCCTCGAAGCCGCCTGCGGGCTGCGGGCTGCGGACCGGCGTGCGGGCTACCGCCCACGAGCTGTGCGCGCTCCTTCATCCCCACCAGACCGCGTCCCGCTCCCGCAGCGGCCGAACCTCCCCGCGGGGTAAGCCCGTTGTCGGCCACCGTGACCTCCACACCCGCCTCTTCGACTTTCACGCGCACGCGCACCTCGTCGGCGCCGGCCGCGTGGCGCAGCGTGTTCGTGAGAGCACCGGCCCGGCCGATCCCCACCACGGCGCCCGGGCCGTACGGGGCGGCAGCTCGCCCCGTGCCTCCCCGGCGAACGCGTCGTCCGGTTGGCTGCTGCTGCGGTCCACTCCCCGACCCCGTCCAGCGGCGCGGTCCGGGCCGTTCAGGTCCCGTCCCTGCCGAGTCACGGAAGCTCCCGACGGCCGTTCGAGCAGATCAGCAGGTGGAACTGCTGGAGATCTTTATTCCGGTGACGCTGTAGGCGTTCGCCAACACGGTCTCGTAGTTCGGCGGCAGGCAGATCGAGTTCCCGTCCTGGAGTCGTAGATAGGCCACGTCGTCGTTCCGGGTGTTCACGACGTGGTAGTGCGGGCGGGACCTGACCGTCTGGTAGGAACTGGTGACATCGCGGTACTTCGTGATCGGTGTGCCCGCGTCGTAGGCGTGCTCGTCCACGTAGAAGCAGACGTAGGGGTACGGGCAGCCGTGGGTGGGAGACTCCGCCTGGGCTGCCGATGCGCCGGTGATGGACATGGCTGCGACGGCCACGCTCACGCCTGCGAAGCTTGCTGCTTTTCGGATGACGGACTTCATCGAGATCTCCAATAATTGGGTGGACCGTCCGGCACGGCGGACCGTTGGTGCATGCGTGTCCGGACGTCGCCCTGACGCGGCTGGTAGGTCCGGCCCTGGCAGGTGCGACACCAAGAGCATCGGCGGCCACAGGAGTCCGGCGCAACGACTGCCGCCCCTTTGGCGACGATGGAACCATCCCAGCCCTTCTGACGTGCGGGTATGTGCGTGCCTGGGATACGGGATCGCGGGCGGGCGGGCTACAGGGAGCGGCGCAAAGGCCTTCCCGGTCCGGCCATTGGTCCTGCCGACCTGCCATCTGCCCGGTTCCGCTGCGGAGTTCGTGGTCGAGGTAGCCCTCGGCCGCGCAAGACCGGCTCCGGCGGGCGCCTCCCGCTGCGTCCGTCGTCCCGAGGGGACCGACGCGCGACCCCAATCGATCTTGCGCAGCCACCCGAGCGGCAGCAAATACTTGGCTAGCCACACGTTTGCTGTTACGTTGGTTATGTGTCCAGCCACCTAAGTGGGTGGTGACACGAGAGGAGTCGTCATGAGAGCCATCCTGTTCGACCGTTTCGGAGGCACGGAAGTGCTGCACGAGGCGGACATCGAGGTTCCGCAGCCCGGCCCCGGGCAGATCCGCGTCCGCGTCGAGGCGGCCGGGCTGAACGCGCTGGACGGGAAGATCCGCTCCGGGGCACTGGAGGCCGTGTTCCCCACGCCGCTCCCCTCCATCCCCGGTCACGAGCTCGCCGGCGTCGTCGACGCCCTGGGCGAGGGCGTGCAGGACGTGCAGGTGGGCGACGAGGTGCTGGGCTGGTCGGACACCGGCTCGTACGCCGAGTACGCGCTGGCCACCACCGTGGCCCTCAAGCCCGCCGGCCTCGACTGGCAGCACGCGGTCGCACTGCCGGTGGCGAGCGAGACGGCCGAGCGGGTCCTGGACCTGCTGGACGTCTCCGCCGGGGAGACCGTGCTGATGCACGGCGCGGCCGGAGCGGTCGGCACCCTGGCGGTCCAGCTCGCCACGGCGCGCGGAGCGCGTGTCATCGGCACCGCCGGCCCCGCCAACCAGGACTACCTCACCTCGCTCGGCGCCACCGCGACCCTCTACGGCGAGGGCTTGGTCGAGCGGGTCCGGGCGCTCGCCCCCGACGGCGTGGACGCGGTGTTCGACCTGGCCGGGAAGGGTGCCCTGGAGGACTCCATCACCCTGCGCGGCGGCACGGAGCGCATCGTCACCATCGCCGACTTCCGCGCGCACCAGCTCGGCATCACCTTCGCCAGCGGTACCCAGGACCGCTCGGCCACCCGCCTGGCCGCCCTGGCGCAAGATGCCGCGACCGGCAAGGTCGTCACCACCGTCACCGCCTACCCGCTCGCCGAGGCCGCCACGGCCCAGCAGGTCAGCGACGCGGGGCACGTCCGGGGCAAGCTCGTCCTCACCCTCGGCTGATCACGCCCGCCACGGCACCCACCACACCCGTCGCCATCCGATGACCACCTGGCCATCGCCGTACCGAAGGACCTCGCATGCTGAATTCCCTGTGGACACCGACCACCGTCGGTGCCATCTCCCTGCCGCACCGCCTGGTCATGGCCCCCATGACCCGTGACCGCTCCACACCTGAAGGCGTACCGACCGAGCTGAACGCCGAGTACTACGCCCAGAGGGCCTCGCACGCGCTCATCATCACCGAGGGAACCCAGCCCTCCACCGACGGCCAGGGCTACCTCCTCACCCCCGGCATCCACAATGACGAGCAGATCGCCGGGTGGCGCAAGGTCACCGACGCCGTGCACGAGGCCGACGGCCGGATCGTCATCCAGCTGATGCACACCGGACGCATCGCCCACCCCGACAACACCCCCCACGGACGCCTGCCGGTGGCCCCTTCGGCGATCCGGCCGCAGGGCGCGATGTTCACCGCGTCCGGGCCCCAGGAGATGCCGGTGCCCCGTGCTCTGTCGACGCAGGAGGTCGCGGCGACCGTCGACGACTTCCGCCGCGCCGCAGCGGCTGCCGTCGCGGCAGGCGCCGACGGCGTGGAGATCCACGGCGCCAACGGCTACCTGGTGCACCAGTTCCTGTCCGACAACACCAACCAGCGCACCGACCGCTACGGCGGTTCCCTCGACAACCGCATCCGCTTCGCCGTCGAGGTCGCCGCTGCCGTGGCCGACGAGATCGGCGCCGACCGCACCGGCCTGCGCATCTCCCCCGGTAACCCCTACAACGACATCGCCGAGTCCGACACCGCCGAGCTGTATCCGTCTCTCCTGCGCGCGCTCAGCCCGCTCGGCCTCGCCTACCTCCACGTGATGCACGCGGGCGACGAGGAGCTGCTGGGCACCCTGCGCACACTGTGGCCGACCACGCTGATCCTCAACCGGGCCGGGACCGACCTGCCCACCCGCGCCAAGGACATCGACCACGGCACGGCCGACCTCGTCTCCGTGGGAGCCCTCGCGCTCGCCAACCCGGACCTGGTGGAGCGGCTACGCTCGGACGCGCCGCTGAACACCCCCGACCCGGCGACCTTCTACGGCGGCGGAGTGGCCGGCTACACCGACTACCCCACCCACACCGTCTGAGGAACCGAACTTATGCCCGCGCCCGCCCCGACACCCCGCAACCCCTCTACGGCCAGCGAGGGACCGATGAGCTACGCGATCTTCCAGCTCGCGCGCGCTCACCGCGCCCGCGCCGGCGCCATGCTCCGCGAGATGGACCTGCATCCCGGACAGGAACTGCTCCTGATGCAGCTCCTCGATCGCGATGGCCAGACGCAGTCCGAGCTGCTCGAAACCGTCGGCCTGGACCACTCCACCGTCTCCAAGTCCCTACGCCGCATGCAAGACGCCGGCCTGCTCGTCCGCGAGCCGGCCGAACACGACCGGCGCGTCATGGTGGTCCACCTCACCGACAAGGGCCGTGCCATGCGCGAGCCCCTGGCAGCCATGTGGCGGGCCCTGGAGGAGACCTCCGCGCGAAACCTGTCGGAGGAGCAGGCAGAGTCCTTCGTCCGCACCGCCTACGCCATCGCCGACGCGATCAACAGCCGCGCGCTTCCGCAGGAGGAGTCCGAGTAACTCCCCTCGGCCTGCACCCCGGTTCCCGCCGGGAATGCGCATCGTTGCCGGCGATCCGACGGCGTGGACAGTGCCGCAGCACGCTCGGGTCGCCGGGTGGAGTGGGGGTGTGGCTACCGTGGGTGCACGGTGTAGGTCAGGTGCGTCACTCTCGACGACGGCTCCGAACGGACCGGCTCCAGCGCGATCCTGGACGCGTCGACGCCGTCGAACAGGCGGGTGCCGGCGCCGAAGAGCACCGGTGACAGCGTGATCGAGAACTCGTCGACCAGGCCGGCGTTCAGGTGCTCCAGGATCGTCGCGCCGCCGCCGGCGATGCGGACGTCGCGGTCGCCGGCGGCCGCGCGGGCCTGGTCGACGGCGTGCTCGATGCCGTCGTTGACGAAGTGGAACGTGGTGCCGCCGGGCCGCTCCCACGGGTCACGCTCGGTGTGCGTCACGACGAAGACCGGCGTGTGGAAGGGCGCCTCCTGCGGCCATGCCTGCTCGCCGAGGTCGAACATGCGCTTGCCCATGACGCTCGCGCCGGTGCGCTCGAACGTCTCCCGAGCCACGTCGTTGTCGCGGCCCTCCTCGCCGCCCTCGCCCAACTGCAGGTTCTCCCGGAAGAACCGCAGCGGGAACACCCACTGCTGCAGCTCCGTCCACTGCGCCGTCCACTGCGCCGTCCACTGCGCCGTCCAGCGCCGAACGTCCGGGTCGTCCTGCTTGTCGGGCGCGAAGAGTTCACCTTCGACGGGCCCGGACTCGGCACCGCTGGTGGACTGCGGCTCGGCCTGCGGAGATCGCCGAGGAGTTCCATGGGCTACTGCGTGATCCGGAAGTGCGCGCGATCATCGCGCATGACGGCGGTCGGGCGGCGCTCGGTTACCTCGACCTGATCGACGTCGAGGCGATCACTGCCGACCCCAAGCCGATCCTCGGCTGCAGCGACATCTCGCTGCTGCCTCTGGTGCTCTACGGGCGCACCGGTCTGGTCGGCTTCCATACCGACTTGGCCACCCCTGGACTCGGCGGACACTGGCAGGCTGCGTCCTCGGCACGCCGAGCGGTGCTTGAGAAGCTCTGCTCAAGGCTGCTGACCAGCGACGAGGCGATCGGCCCGCTGCCGGCCACCCCGTCGTGGGAATGCTGGCGTGCCGGTCGCGCCGAAGGCCGGCTGATCGGAGGGGTGATCAACCGCATCGTGCTGGCGCAGGCGACGCCCTTCGCGCTGCCCCTCGAATGGTTCGACGGCGCCGCTGCCTCCAGCACCTCGCTCTGTTCTTCCAATTCCCCGCACATTTCGGCAGGTTGCTGCTCCGGAAGCATGACCCAGGCCCTACCGCCCTCGGGTCTGCTCCAGGTTCGACCGGTGGGGGCCGAAGAGCCGCTGACCGGCCGTCCGCAGGGTGAGTCAGCCAGGATTCTGCATCAAGGTGCCCCTACGCAACTATCCAGTGGTTTGTTGGTCTGAGGTACGGGACGGGTAGTCGGCGGACGCCCAGGACCGTCGGCCAGGGAGAGCTTGCACGCCGGGGGGAACACGATGGCTTGGTTCTGCAAGGAAGAGAAGAGCGAGGCAGAGGACGCCTGGGACGACTACGTCCGGGCGAGCAACACGTACAGCAAGGCCCGGCGGGTGCTGTTCGAGACCGACCCACTGCCGGCGGTACGGAAGGCGCTGAACGGCGGAGGCGACCTGTTCGCCGCGCTGCATCTGCTCAAGGACGTGGGCTGGGACCGCCCGGAGTTGGTACAGGCCGTCGTGCCCGAGCTCTACGCCTGCTCCCTGAGCCTGGGCCCGCCCGGCATCTTCGCCCGGCTCGTGCTGCGCCGGCTGAGCGGCTCCGGACAGGCGTACGCCGAGGCCCTGCACGCCGGACTGGCGCCGCTGACGGCCGCGACGCTGCGCGAGGAGGTGACTGACGTCTTCGCCATGCAGGCCCTGGCGATGCTGCTGGACGACGTCGGTGCGCTCGGCCTGCTGGGACAGTGGCGTGAGGCGGCCCGCGCATCCCCGGACGTGGACGTGCAGGAACTCGCCGAGGACTACGGGGAGGACGAGCACCCCGAGCCTCCAGCGCCCCCCGTCGCGCCTCTGTGAGGAGCCGGATGGTGGGGCGTACGCCCACTTGGCCGACGCCGTGCGAGTCCCGGCGTTGTGGGTGCGCCGGCGCGGGGTCTGCACGCCCCCGCCGGCTTCCGGGACGCGCCGCCGGCACGCACTCCCCACTCCCCAACGGCCCCTCGACAGCGACGGGTTCGCCCTTCGAGCCGACTCCGCCGAGAGCGCCCACGGCCGGGAACCGGTACGGCCGCCGTCGCCTCTTAGGGGCCGGAGCGGGCTGAGCGTCTTCAGCCGTCCCGGAACTTCGATCAAGCGACTACTGAACCCGCACCCGAGCCCCGCGCCGGCCGGGCCGAACCCCACAGCTCGTGAATACCGTCCGGACGGGGACGGTGGGCGCGATGATTTCGAGGAGGAGAAGGAGACCATGAGCGGCGTACTGGTTCACCTGCCGTCGGACGGGAGGGCGGAGATCACGCCCGCGTCGGAGCCGGTGAGCCTTCGGCTCGGTCCGGGGGACGTGGCCCGCTTCGGGCGCGGCTCCGCGTCCGTCCCCGTCGATCTGCGGATGGCGAATCCAGCGGTATCCCGGCTCGCCGGAGAGATCCGGGTGACGGAGGACCACTGGCAGTTGAGCAACCTCAGTACGCACCAGACCTACCTGGTGGAGAACCCTGAAGGGGCGGGGGAATATTTCAGGGTCCCGCCCCGCAGGGCCGGAGCCCCCGTGCCCTTCGAGTTCGCACGTGTCGTCCTGCCCACGCGGGGTTCCGCCGTGAGTTTCCAGGTGTTCGCACCCGACCACGTGTACCTCGGCGCGAGTGGCATGGCGGGTTCGACGGGCACCGGGACGCTCGCCGGCTTCTCCCTGGACGAGACCTCCACCTACTTCCTCGTTCTGGTCGCGCTGTGCGAGCCACGGCTGCGTGACGAGTCCACGGTGGCGGTGGCGACCACGCCCCAGATCGTGGAGCGGCTGCGGAACCAGCCGGGCTGCGAGCGGCTGACCAATCGGGCGGTCAGCTCCCACATCGACTATCTGGCGGACGAAAAGCTGCGGATCGCCGCCCCGGCGACGACCGGACCGGGTCAGGGCGTGCGACGCAACGGAAAGCGGGAGGCGGTGGCGGGACTCGCCCTGCGTTTTGGGCTCGTGCGCGAGGAGCATGTGGGGCTCCTGCCGCCGAGGAGATCGTCGCACCACCGGACGGGGGTGGCGGGAGGGTGAACAGCGGATCCGTGGAGGTGGTTCCACGCGGCTACCGGGTCGGTGAGTGGGAGGTCACCGGCCTGATCGGGGCTGGTGGATGGGGGACGGTGTACGCGGCCAGGCGCGCCGACGATCCGGACGGCGACGGTGACGGCGCCAAGGGCGGTGACAGCGGGCTCGGCGGTAACAGCGGGCTCGGTGGCGACGGCGGGCTCGGTGGCGACGGCAACGAGGACGGGTCGGCCGCGCACGGGGAGTCGGCCCCGTCGGAGGTCGCCCTCAAGTTTCTGCCCACGGCGGGGCTCGCGCCGCGGCAGGCGCGCGGGCTGGTGGAGACCGCCCGGCGTGAAACCGAGCTCAGCCGGCGCACCCGGCATCCCCGGCTGATCAGGCTGTTCGACTCCATCACGCTCGGCGAGTCCGCCGGTTCGGCCTTCGACGGGGCCGTGGTGCTCGTCATGGAGCGGGCCGAGCAAAGCCTGCGCGAACGGCTGGAGGCTTCGTCTCCCTCCGGTCGGGGCGGCCCCTCGTCGTCCGCTGCGCAATCCACCACCCCGTCCGGCGAAGTGCCGCTGTCGGCGCGAGAGGGGGCGCGGCTGCTCACCGAGGTCTGCGAAGGGCTGGCTCACCTGCACGGACTGGGCTGGGTGCACGGGGACCTGAAGCCCGACAACGTCCTGATCATGGCGGACGGATCGGCACGGCTGGCGGATTTCGGCCTCTCGGTGGAGCTGACCGGCACCCACGCCTACATCCCGCCCCTGGGCACCCCTGACTACCTGCCGCCGGAACGCTGGCAGGCGTCGCTGGGCGAACGGGGCGTACAGGTGCGGCAGAGCACCGACATCTGGGCACTGGGCGTGATGATCCACCAGGTCTTCACCGGAGGCGCCTCGCCGTTCCCCGGGGCCACCCCTGCGGCCCGCGGAGCCGCCGCCCAGGAGTACGCCGACGGACGCGCGCCGCTGCGCATGGACCTCCGCGTGCCGCCCTTCTGGCGCGATCTGGCGGCCGACTGCCTCAGTCCGGCACACACCGACCGTGCCGCGCACACCGTCGAGAGCCTGCTGGGCCGTATCCGGGCCGAGCAGGAGCTTTCCACAGCGCCTCCAGGGGCCCGGAACCGGCGCACGATCCTGGCCGCCGCCGCGCTGATCGTGGCGGCGGGCGGCATGGGCTCCGTCGGGTTGCTCCAGTACGACGACGAAGAGCGGTCAACCGGCAGAGGCTCCGGGTCCGGGCGAGGCAGTGCGACGCCGAGCATCGTGCCGAACGCGCGCATCAAGGTGTACAACGCCGAGCGGTCATGTCACCGGCCCGGCGAGCGGGACAACCTGTGCAGTCTCGGCCTCGCGATCGACCCCCTGCTGCCGTACGACATCGACAACGTCGTGCTGACCAGGGTGTGGGACGGTGACGTCCTGACCGCCGACTGCCAGCTCCACCAAGGGATGCCGGTCGCCGACGAGGCGGGCACCCGCTCCGTGCGGTGGTACAGGGTGCGTCTCACGGCGGAGAAGGGCCGGACGACGGCCTGGCTGCCGGCGGTGCGGACGAAGGATCGTCCGGCACTGGCGGAGTGCCCGGCCCGGCCCTCTCCGGGCTGACGTCGGTCAGCACAGCCTGATGTCGCGCCCCTCGTTGTCCTTCGCCTCGTCATTGCCCCAGCGTTGGAGGTAGTACGCGGAGATGTACGCGCGGCCCGAGCCGCCCGGCACCACCTGGTCGAGGTCGGTGAGCAGCCACCAGTGGTTGTACGAGTTCCCCACGCGCACCTCGTCGCCCGACTTCTTGCACAGGACGTAGTTGGTGCCCTTGAACAGCTTGCCCTGCACCGCGCAACGGGGGCTGGTGTCGCCGACGCAGTCGACCGCCGCGTAGCCGGGGGCGTCGGCGAAGGTGTCCACCCAGAACCGCTCCGGAGCGGGGGTGCCGCCGCAGGCGTTGGTGCTGGTGACTCGGGGGAACGGCCCGGAGGGGGAGAGCCGGTACTCGGTGCCCTGGAGCACCGGGTGCACCATCTCCTCCGTCTCGCCGTCGTTGTCGCCGTCGGTGTCGTACAGCTGCTCGTAGTGCAGGTGCGCCGAGGTGGTCCCGACCAGACCGAGCCTGCCGAGCGGCGCGCCCGAGGAAACCTGCTGCCCCAGACGCACGTCGATGCGGTCCATGTGCAGGTACACCGAGAACCAGCCGCCGCCGTGATTGATCTCCAGGCCTCCGGGTTCGAAGAACTCGGTGACCGTGCCGGCGGCCGAGGCGACGACCGAAGCGCCGAGGGTCTGCCCCCCGACGCGGTACATGTCGAGTTTCTTGTCGTCGGGAGCGTGGCCCTGGTAGGTCTGCAACTGCCAGGTCTCGCCGCAGGCGAAGGGCAGCCGGAAGTCGGGCCGGGCGCCTGCGGCCACCTGCGTGGGCGTGGCGGCCGCCGGGGCCGCCCCGGAAGCCGCCCCGGAAGCCGCCCACAACCCGAACACCGCGAGGACGGCCGCGACGACGAGGACGAACGGCCTGGGCAGCGGCGACCCGAAGGCGCGTCTGCTGCGGGAAGTGCGCATGGAATCCCTCCTTGCCCGCCCGGCTCGGTGCCGGGCGGTCGTTTCGTACGGTCGCGTCGCCCTTGAGGTGGATGCCGCTGCCGCAGCCGACTCCACCCGCGTTCAAAGGCAGTTAGATCCACTTGTCGTTCGGGCATCCCTCGGCCGTGACCGCCTGACCGGTCGTCCAACAGCTCGCCGGACAGCGCCCCCTCTCTCCTCGCGCCACTCGGTCCAGTTGTCGGGTTGGTCACTGCCGCGCAGTTCGCCCGACAGACCTGAATCTGGCGGGACTTCGGCCTCCGTCTGCACGATGAAGGTGCTCAGCACGCGCCCGAGGCTTCTGGCCGGGCATGGTCGACTCCGTTGCTGATGAGCCGATAAGACGGCGCATCAGGTCACTGCGGTCGAGGTCGGCCCCACCGGGGCGTGCGTCCCGGTGGGGCCGACGGCCGCCGTGTCAGCAGCGCCGCAGGCCGTACCTGCTCGGGTCGGCGTCGAACCAGCTGGGAGTGAACACCCAGTCGGCCGGCACATAGCCCTCCCGCCCGTCGCTGCTCCAGTCGGGCACGGTGCGGTACCAGGTCGTGTTGCCGCCGCCGTGCAGTCCGCCCGGCGACCAGCAGGTGAAGTAGCTGAACGTCGACTGCAGCAGACCGGTGATGGGACTTTCGTGGAACGGTTCCGCCCGGGTCGGCGCCGATCCACTGTTCCCGCACCACAGCCGACCGTCGTGAGCGCGCACGCCGCACTCGGCCGCCGCTGCTGCGGCTGGTGCCGCTGGTGCCGCTGGTGCCGACGTCGCGGCCTGAGCCGAGGGAGCGGCCAGGATTCCGGCCATCGCGGCGGCCACCGTGACGGATGCCGCGGTCGCCTTGACGTGTTTCACGATCATAATTTCTCCTTCGTCGTCTACGGGCGCCTTCCGGGGCAGGGCTGTGGCCGGACAGGTTCCGGCCGCGTTCGCGCGCCATGAGATCGCCGTCACCGGGTCCTCGCCACCGTGGCCGGGACCGGTGCCTGGAAGGTATCCGTGGCACCACAGGGAGCGGCATCCGGAAGATTCCGGAGTGACACACCGCCGGTGACAGGCCGTCAGCCTCGCCCCGGCGTGGCGGCGAGCTGTCGCCGCACCTCCACGGCGGGTGTCGGCGACGGCTGAAAAGTGGACCAGGGGCGGCGCTTGAAAGTTGACCCCCTCCAGGTGGCCTCGCCACCCCCGCGACCCGCGTCAGCAGGGGGGATGACGACCGTCATGCCAGTCCCCCTGCAGGCCTGGGCCGACCTCTCGATCTCCCAGTCGTGGGTGTCGAGGCCGGAGACCGCCTCCCTCGTTCCCTCCGACCGCCCGACGGCGTGCCCTAGGTCGGGGGGAGGTGCGTGGAGTGACCGTCATGAGCAGCTGCGCGCAGCGCGGCGATGACAGCCGTGGTCGTGGGATTCGCCATGTCGGTGTGGCGCGTCGCGGCGAACAGCAGGCGGTGGATCGGGTGATCCTCGATGAGCGAGGTGCGGATTCCCGCTGCCGTCGGGATGAAGCGACCAGCGCCATGGGCCTGTCCGCCGGATTCCCCCCCGGGGCGCGGCTTCTACTGCCGTGGCCGCTTCGGGGTGCTCGGTGAGGTGCCGGTCCCGGTGATCCAGGCGGTCCAAGGTTTCCTCGGCCCCGGCCTCATCTCCGCAGGCTGGTCGGCCGGGCGGGACGTGATGTCGGCAGAGGCTGCCACCGCCTGCTACGCCCGGGCCATCTGGCAGTGGGGGCACACTCACATCCCCGGCAGCGTCGACGTAGAGCGCTTCAACCGGCTGGCACAGCAGCTGATCGACGCTGCCGACGCGGACGCACTGCCTCTGTTCGCCGGCTGGCGTGCACAGCCGTACCCCGACGAAGACCCGGTCGGTGCGGCCATGCAGCGCATACATGTGCTGCGTGAGCACCGCGGCGCCTGCCACCTGGCCGCGGTGCGCCTGTGTGGGCTGACCGCCCAGGCGGCCATGGTCATCAACCTCGGCGTCGAGCAGGCGGCCCACTACGGGTGGGCACAACCAGACCCCGCGGCCGCAATTTTGCTCCCCCAGTGGCAGCGCGCCGAGCGACTCACCAACGAGCTTCAGGCACCGCTCTATGCCACCCTGACCACCCAGCAGCGCACCGAATTCGGTCAACTCGTCAGCGAGTTGACCACCCCTCCGCTGTCCCTGCAGGAGAACGACCTGGCTGACTACACGTACGTCGAGTGCTGAGGTGGCCGGTGCCGTCACCGGCGGGGTTTCCTCCGTCGGAGGACTGCGCCGCAGTCGCCAGGGCTTCCGCCAGCGGGGAGAGAAGCACACGCGGGCCCTGGCATCTGCGCCGTTCGGTGCGCGTGGTCCACGCGCACCGGGGGCGGCCACCGCGCAACGGCCCGCGCTATACGACGCCCTGGGCCGTCATCGCTTCCGCCACTCGCAGGAAGCCCGCGATGTTGGCGCCCAGGACGTAGTCGTCGGGGGTGCCTCCGTACCTCTCGGCGGTGGTGCGGCACTGGTCGTGGACACCCCGCATGACGGCTGCCAGACGGGTCTCGGTCTGCTCGAAGGTCCACACGTCGCGGGAGGCGTTCTGCTGCATCTCCAGCGCGGAGGTGGCCACGCCGCCCGCGTTGGCGGCCTTGCCGGGACCGAACAGGACGCCCGCCTCACGGAAGATCTCGATCGCCTCCGGGGTGCACGGCATGTTGGCGCCCTCGGCGACGGCCAGAACGCCGTTCTTCACCAGCACCCCCGCTTCCTGTCCGCCCAGTTCGTTCTGCGTGGCACACGGCAGCGCGATGTCGCAGGGCACCTCGAAGACCGATCCCCGGTCGGAGAACCGCGCCGCGGGCTTGGCCTCCGCGTAGGCCGACAGGCGCGCCCGCCGTACCTCCTTTACCGTCTTCAGCAGCTCCAGGTCGATGCCGTCCGCGTCGACCAGATAGCCGGAGGAGTCCGAACAGGCCACTACGGACCCGCCCAGCGCGTGCACCTTTTCGATCGCGTAGACCGCCACGTTCCCCGACCCGGAGACCACGGCCTTGCGGCCGTCGAGACCCTGTCCACGCGTGGCCAGCATCTCCTGCGCGAAGTACACCGCACCGTAGCCGGTGGCCTCGGTCCGAGCCTGGGAGCCGCCCCAGGTGACGCCCTTGCCGGTCAGGACTCCCGCCTCGAAGCGGTTGGTGATCCGCTTGTACTGGCCGAAGAGGTAGCCGATCTCGCGCCCGCCCACCCCGATGTCCCCGGCGGGGACGTCGGTGTGCTCGCCCAGGTGCCGGTACAGCTCGGTCATGAACGCCTGGCAGAAACGCATGACCTCGTGGTCGCTGCGACCCTTGGGATCAAAGTCCGAGCCGCCCTTGCCGCCGCCGATCGCCAGCCCGGTCAGCGCGTTCTTGAAAATCTGCTCGAAGCCCAGGAATTTCACGATGCCGAGGTTCACGCTCGGATGGAAGCGAAGGCCGCCCTTGTAGGGGCCGAGGGCGCTGCTGAACTCCACCCGGATGCCGCGGTTGACCTGTACCCGCCCGGCGTCGTCCACCCACGGCACCCGGAAGATCAGCTGTCGCTCGGGCTCGCACAGCCGCTCGGGGATCAACGCGTCGACGTACTCCGGATGCGCCTGCAAGGCCGGCGCCAGCGTGTGCAGCACCTCTCCCACCGCCTGGTGAAACTCGGTCTCACCGGCGTTGCGCCGGCAGACCTGTGCGTAGACGGCCTCGATGTGAGCACTGGGGTTCATGCGCGCCTGCTCTCCTGTGTTCCGCCAGGCACTCACCTTCGTCCAGCGTGCCTGGCCGCTGTCCTGTCAACGAATACGGACGACAGGAGTCTCTGTGTCAGCGAAGAAGGTCACCGATATGTGTTCCGGCGGCCGCGTTTCTCGCCGCGGTCTCAAGGAGACTGGGCTTGTCACGCAAATGACGATCACTCAGACGCTGGGCGGTTCAGCGTCAGCCGTGCCCGGTCCCTCGGCGTGAGGAGAGGGAAACCACCGTGGTGTGGATGAGGCAGCCCATGACTGCGCCGACCGCGTACCAGAGCAGGTCGATTGCATTGAAGGTGGAACCGAGCACGAGGCGGGCAACGGTGCTTCTCTGCGCGAGTTCTGCCGGCACCTGGCTGAGCTGCAGGAACTCGACTGCGCAACTGACGGCCAGCGCGCCTCCAGCGGCCTTCAGTCGCGTGACCCGCGGCGCCGCCAGAACGACAAGGGTGAGAAGCAGGAGGGTGTACAGCGCGTCTCCACCGTACTTGGCCACGTTCCCTGACACCCCCGCCCTGAGTCCCAGCCCCGCGACGATGGTCACCATCGCGGCGCCGAACGCCACCAGACGGGTCCGTACCTGGTCGGCGGCGCCGTGATGGGTTTCGGAGATGCGAGCCACAAGGTCATACTGCCTCAACGCCGGTGCTCGCGGTGGAGCCCACCGCAGCCGCGCAGGTCGTCGTCCGCTCCCTTGCCGGGAATCCTCCGACCTGCGCGGGCGTGGCGCTCAGCTCGCGCGCGGTGGTCATGGCGCGGTGGTGATGACAGTGGGCTCGTCGGTCACCTTCGGTATCCCGTCGAAGGAGAGGGACGCGTCGCCGCGGAGGTTCCGCCGATGAGTTTCCGGCGGTTGTGCCGTCTACCCATCGACGAAGGGAGCGCACCATGCGCAAGATCATCGTTTGCACGTTCCTGACGCTGGACGGCGTCATGCAGGCGCCGGGCGGCCCGGACGAGGACGCCGAGAGCGGCTTCGAGCACGGCGGCTGGCAGAAGCCGGTGACCGACGACGAGGTCGGCGCGGCCATCGCCGGTTGGTACGAGCACTCCGACGCGATGCTGCTCGGACGCAAGACGTACGACATCTTCGCGTCGTACTGGCCGACCGCCGATCCCGACAACCCGTTCACTCATCGGATGAACAGCATGCACAAGTACGTGGCGTCCCGGACCCTGACGTCCGTCGAGTGGCAGAACTCCACGCTGTTGGAGGGCGACATCGTCGATGCCGTACGCACGCTGAAGGCGTCCGACGGCGGCAACCTCAATGTCGTCGGCAGCGGCGACCTCGCCCAGACCCTCATGCGGCACGGCCTCGTCGACGAGTACCGGCTGACCATCCATCCGGTGATCATCGGCACCGGCAAGCGACTGTTCGCCGACGGAGCGATCCCCGCTGCGCTGGAGCCGGTCAGCGTCTCGACGACGAAGGGCGGCACCATCGTCGCCGTCTACCGGCCGAACGGTAAGCCCAGCTACGACAGCTACTAGGACCTGTCCGGGCGATCGCTGGTCCCATTACCGTGGTCGACGACGAGGCACCGACGGGGCTCGTCGGCTGCTCGCCCACGACGATCCCGCCCGGGCTCCGATCGTCGCGGTGCAGGGCTCCGCCTGGCACGCCAGGTTCGATGTCACCCACAATGCCTACGACCTGCGCGAGGCCGTCCGGGCCATCGAACAGGCCCTGGCCACCGGGAGCGGCCCGGCGACAGATCGGCTGCGATTGCGGTGGCTGGCCAACCTGGCCCAGGCATATCGGGATCTCCACGACAGGGCCGCGGGCGAGGTGCACCACGGCCGGGTGGCTGCCCTGGCCGAGCAATGGCGGTCCGGGCAGCCGGGCGAACCGGCCGAGCGGATCTACGCAGGATTCGCCCTCGGCTCCCTCACCCACGCCATGGGTGACCATGACATCGCGATAGAACTGCTCGACGCGGCAGTCGCCCTGCTGCCCACCACCACTCCCCGGGCCAACGGCTGGTACGACAACGAACCGCGGCTCCGCAACCACTTCGGCCTCACCGAGGAAGCCGTCGCGGCCCACCTCACCGGATCGGATCCCCGGGGCGCCGTCGAGATCGCCGAGGCCGGCCGGGGTGTACTGCTCTCGTCGGCGCTCGACACCAGGTCCGACCTGACCGACCTCGCCGCGGCTCAACCCGGCCTGGCCCGCGCGTTCGACCGAAGTCGGCGGCAGTTCGACGCCGTCGGCGCAGCGAGCCGGCCGGGAACGTGGGCCGGCCATCAGCGGCTGCTGGAACAGATCCGGACGACGGCGGGATTCGAGCGTTTCCTGCAACCGCCCCGCTTCACCGACCTGCGATCATCCGTGCCTGCTGGAGCCGCGGTCCTGGTCAACTCGGGGAAGCACCGCAGCGATGCCATCATCATCACCGGCGACGCCGAGCCGATCGTCGTCGCCCTGCCCGGCCTGCGCAACGACGGCATACTGTTTTGGGTCGCCTCACTCCTCGGCGTGGTCAGCGACCCGCCGTCGCTCGCCAGCACACTGCGCCAGCGCCGGGTCCTGAGCGACCTCCTCGCCTGGCTGTGGACCACCACGGCCGAACGGGTCTTCGACGCCCTCGGCCCGCCCGGCCCCGAAGCCCACCGGGTGTGGTGGGTGCCCACCGGCCTGCTAGGTCTCTTCCCCTGGCACGCCGCAGGCCTACCCGGCCAGCCGGGCAGCCTCGACCTCGCAGTCTCGTCGTACGCGCCGACCTTGCGGGTACTCGCCCACGCCCACAGCCGACCTGTCGCGAGCACCCGACGGCAGCTCACCGTCGCGCTGGAACACACACCGGGTCTGCCCCGGCTCCCGGGCACTGCGGCCGAGGCAGCGCACCTGCACGCCTCCCGGCCTGGCCCGCACATGCTCGTCGACTCCGCCGCCACCGTCGCTGCCGTACGCGCCGCGCTGCCTGCAACCACCTGGGCACACTTCGCCTGCCGTGCAGTATCCGATTTCAACGCGCCGACCGGCGGCGCAATCCACCTTGAAGACGGCGTGATCACCGTCACCGACATCAGCCGCCTCCGGCTCCAGAGCGCCGAACTCGCCTACCTCTCCGCCTGCTCGACAGCAGATCGAGGACTGGGTGCCAACGAATCGATCAATCTCGCCTCCGCGTTCCATCTGGCCGGCTTCCGGCACGTCATCGCCACCCTCTGGCCCCTCTACGACACCATCGCCGCCGGAGCTGCGCGCACCTTCTACCAGCATCTTCCCGACGGCACGACCGCCGATGACGCCGCCCTGGCCCTGCACCGCGTGATCCGCAAGCTGCGTGCCGAGCATCCCAACCGCCCCGACTTGTGGACTGGCCTCATGCACAGCGGGCCGTGACCTCGCTGAAGTCGCGCAGCGCGTTGAAGTACTTCCACAGGCACTCCCGCGGACCGCCGACGATGTGGTCGGCCCCATGGCCGATCAGAGAGCAGACCTCGCGCTCGTCGGCCGGCCGGGCGGCCAGGAGGGCAGGCATGGTCGATCTGGTCGAGCAGTTCGGAATCACGGGCCACTTGGGCGCGGGACAGAGCAGTTGAGGGCGGCGCGAAGGGACCGACTGCGTGCGGGTGCGTACTGAGGAAACTCAGGTCGCCGACGCGACCTGACGGGCATCCCGCTCCTGCTGCGCCTGGTCGGCCATTCCGTCCGGGCGGCCGAAGGGCGGGAGGGAGCAGCCGTACATCTAGTTCCGGCCGCGATCTATGCCACTGGCTGGTTTGTGGTGCATGGTGAGGTGCGGGTTCCGCCTCCCCCGGGGCAAGGATCCCTTTGCTGGGCCCTGCCGTCTGCTACGGATGGCAGGGCTCGCCGCGCCTCCCGGCTCCCCACGGGAGGCATGCGGCTGCCCCGGCGTGGATACGGAGAGCCTCCGCCCGGCCGCCACCGGGATCTGCGACCGGTTCGATCCGGCGATCTCGAGCCGTCGCGCGATCAGCAACACCGATTCGGCGCCGCGGATTTGAGTGAAAAGTACTCGCTGCCGTCTCCCGCTCCCCGGCCCGCACGCTCAGCCCAGCCCTGCTCGACCTCGACCTCGACCTCGACCTCGACTTCGACCTCGACCTCGACCTCGACCTCGACCTCGACCTCGACCTGCCGATCGCACGCGCCCCTCCCCGGGGTCGTCAAACAGCCGGCACCCGGGCCAGGTTCGGGAGCGCGATGGCGGTGGCCGCCCTGTGGGTGCAGCACCGTCATCCCCTCGACGGGAGGGGCACCGAAAAGCGCACCTTGCCCATATCGTCACTCAGACGATAATCTCGGATCATGAACAAGGCGCCGTCACAACTCACCGCTCAGGCCTGCGAGATGACCGACGAGGAACTGGCCCAGCAAGCAGCGCAAGTGGCCGCGGGCTGGGTATCCGCCGACACTCCCCTGTCCCAGGACCAGGGATGGCATCTGGTCGGTCTGCAATACGCCGGGTCCGCGCAGGGCGAGATGCACACCTGGGACGGCGTCCGAGCGTGGCAGCAGCAACTGGTCCAGGCGCTCAAGGCCGCCGACGGCTCCGCGGACAGTGCCGGCCGTATCGCCACGGCGAGGAGCGAAGCGGTCGCGCAGATGCGCGACAAGTTTCTCGCCGGCATTCGCTCGGCCGAACAGCTCAACAAGACCTGGATCAGCTCCACCGACCCCCGAGCCGCGCTGTGCGCCTTCATCAGCCGGTTCCAGTAGTCCGGCGGACGGCACAAGGATCCTGGCGACACCACCGAAGAGTTTCAACGAAGGAGTGTCCATGGGCTACGACTGGCTCGTCCGGGGAACCATCGAACTGCGCCCGCCAGTCCCGCTCGCACAGCTGACAGACCTGCTGGACCAGGCCGCCTTCCGGGGGAAGTGCCAGGTCGCGCCCCCAGGACTGGACGAACCGGAGTTGGCCGAACTGGTCACGCGAGCCCGCTGGGTGCTCGTTCCGGACGCCGCGGCGGGCACTGACAACGAAGGCAGGCCGCAGGCCATCGGGTATCTGCGTGTGAACGATCCCGGGATCGAGTCGCCCGAGGTCGACGCGCGGCTTGAGGGTCTGTCGGCAGTGATGGGCGCGGACCATGTCTTCGTCGGCCGGCTCGGCTACTGGGGTGACATGGGGGGCGAGGACGGCGAGATCGTGCCCCCTGCGAACGGCGAGTCGCCGTCGTGGATCCAGATCGGCGGCCGTTTCTGGTGACGACGCCCCGCAGGGGTGCGCAGCCCTGACGAACAGCCCGGCGCCCCGCCCATGCGCGCGTCACGTCGGCGAGCCCGGCCTCGACGGGCCCGAGACGACACACGGGCTCCCGGAATCTGCGAGCGGGCGGCGCGGCCCGCCGGGCAGCCGCGACTGTCACGGCTTCAGTAGGTCGGGGCCCTCTTTACGCACCATCAGGACGGCCGGCCTTTCGCCAGGCGGACGAGTGCAGGTCGCCCTCCGGGCATGGCCGAAAGACGTATGCCCGGCGGGTCTCAGGTGAGTGGCCAGTTGCGGAGGAGGGCGTCGGCCATCTCCTGGAGTTCGTCGCGGCAGACACCGCTCGCGGCCTGCACGGCGAGGCCGTAGGCGAAGGTGGTGAGGCAGCGGGCCAGTAGTCCCGGATCGGTCTGCGGAGGCAGGTCGCCGTCGTCGACGGCACGCTGGAACCGCTCCCGGACGCAGGAGTAGCCGGTGGTGCGCCAGGCGACCAGGAGGTCATGGACTTCCTGCCCGGAGTCGCTGGTCACCAAGGCGCTCTGGACGCCCAGGCATCCGTGGGGCTGGGCCGGGCGGGTGGTGGTTCGAACGGTGCCGGCCAGGATCGCGGTGGCGACGCCGAGGGCGGTCGGCTCCTCCAAGGCTCGGGCCAGGTATGCGCTCGGGCCTTCGGTGTAGCGCTCCAGGACCTTGCGGAACAGCTTCTCCTTGTTGCCGAAGGCCGCGTACATGCTGGTGGTGGAGATGCCCATCGCGTTCGTCAGGCCGGCCGTGCTGGCCCCCTCGTAGCCGTGCTTCCAGAAAACCAGCATGGCGCGCTCTAGAGCTTCGTCGGCGTCGAATCCTCGCGGCCGGCCGACAGGGCCGCTCTGTTTCGTCTCCACCTCCGCAGCCTACCTTTCCGCAGCGATCGCTGCAGAAGTGCTACCGTTCGACTTCCGCAGCGATCGCTGCAGAAATCGAAGGGGCTACTCACGTGGGATTACTTGAGGGAAAGACCGCTCTCGTCACCGGGGGCAGCGCCGGAATCGGCCTGGCCAGTGCCATCAGGCTGGCGGCCGAGGGCGCGCACGTGTTCATCACCGGCCGACGCAAGACCGAACTCGACGCGGCTGTCGAAGTGATCGGTCCAGCGGCCACCGCGGTGACCGGCGACATCTCGAACCTGGCCGACCTGGACCGGCTCTACGAGACGATCCGCAACCGGGGACGAGGTCTGGACGTACTGTTCGCGAATGCTTCCGTCGCCTCGCTCGTGCCGCTGGAGCAGGTCACCGAGGAGCACTTCGACACCCTTTTCGGCATCAACGTCCGGGGCACGCTGTTCACCGTTCAGAAGGCGCTGCCCCTGCTCAACGACGGCGCTTCGGTCATCCTGAACGGCTCTACCAACGTGGACGTCGGCGATGAGGCACTCGGCGTGTACGCGGCGACCAAGGCCGCCACCCGATCGTTCTCCCGGACCTGGGCCAACGAGCTGAAGGGACGCGGCATCCGCGTCAACACCATCACACCCGGCCCGACCGACACCCCTGCGCTGTCGGGGCTCACTCCCACCCCGGAGCAGTTCAAGCAGCACCTGGCGACGCGCGTGCCGCTGGGCCGGGTCGGGCGCCCGGAGGAGATCGCCGCCGCCGTGGCCTTCCTCGCCTCCGAGCAGAGCAGCTTCATCACCGGTTCGAGCCTGTACGTCGACGGCGGTCTCAACCAGATCTGAGAGGCGCAGCACGTACGACAACCAGCGGGATCATCGGCGCGGGCGAAGTCGGCAGCCAGATCGCCCGTGCGGCACTGGTCAACGGATACGAAGTCGTCATCGCCAACTCACGGGGCCCCGAGACCCTCGACGCCCTTGTCGCTGAACTCGGCCCGTCAGCGCGCGCCGCGCACGCTGCGGATGTCGGGGACCACCCTGAACGGTGAGCCGGCCAGCCGGGACGACCTCCTCGCCGTTCAACAGCACGACGTGGACGCGGTTCCGGATCTCCACTGGGAACCCAAGGAACTGCTCTTCGACGATGACCGTCTGGCCGCGCGCCTGGTCAACACGGGTACCCCGGTGAAGACATGGCTCGGCGTGGCTCCCACCGGCGCCTCGTTCGAGATCGTCGAGTACGCCATCTACCAGGTCCGCAACGGACGGTTCGTGCACATGACCGCCCTGCACGACGCCGGCGAAGTGCACCGGCAGCTGACCGGCTGACCGCCTGACCGGCTGACCTACGGGTTCAGCGTCTTCAACTTCTTCAACGTCAGCGAATCAAAGAACAGTCCGAACATCAGCAACGGCCCATTCCAGCCACACAACTCGTGAGGATACGCAATGCCCATCACACTGATCACCGGGGCCAACAAGGGCATCGGCTTCGAGACAGCCAGACAGCTTCTGGAGTTGGGACACATTGTCTACATCGGCGCGCGGGATCTCGAGCGAGGCGAGAAGGCAGCGGCGGAGCTCGGCGCCCGGTTCGTACAGCTCGACGTGACCGACGACTCATCGGTGAGCAACGCGCTGGCGACGATCGACTCGGCCGAGGGCCGGCTCGACGTCCTGGTGAACAACGCGGGCATCCTGGGGCACGGGGTCACCGACGGCCCCACGGCACTCCGGGCCTTCGACACCAACGCGGTGGGAATCGTGCGCGTCACGGAGGCGGCGCTTCCGCTGCTGCGCAAGTCCTCGAACCCCACCGTGGTCACGGTTTCCAGCAGTGCCGGGTCCTTCTGGGCCGTCACCAATCCGGACCGGCCGGAGTTCAACCTGCCGTTGGCGCTCTACTCCGCGTCGAAGTCCGCGGCCACCATGCTCACGGTCCAGTACGCCAAGTCCCAGCCTGACATCAAGTTCAACGCGGTCGAGCCCGGCACCACCGCGACCGACCTGACCGCGGCATTCGGAGTCGGAAGGACGCCTGAGGAGAGTGCCAGGGTCGTCGTGCGGCTCGCAACGCTCGACGCGGACGGTCCGACGGGAACGTTCCAGGACGAGAACGGGGAAGTTCCCTGGTAGTCGCATGGGAAACGGTCGGGGGCGGCCCAGGTGGGCTGCCCCCGACCGTTCCCCCAGCCCTGACGATCCTGAGTCCGCTCTTGGTGATGCACGCGGTCAAGCGTGGCCGCCGGGTTCATGGCGAGGCGCGGAGCACCGGTCGTGCAGGCCAGGCTCGACGAGGCGGCCTCGGCCTTCACAGACAGCAGAGCGTTGCGGTGAAGCGACGGTCTCTTCACGGTCGTCGGGTGCGCGCCGTGTGGGTGCGGAAACGGCCGGAAGGCGAACCGCCACCCGCGGCAGGAAGCAACCGACGAGGGGCCCCATGCACAGTGCGATCAGCACGGTGCCGACCCCGACCGTCCCACCCAGAAGCCAGCCGGCGCAGGCAACAGCGACTTCGATGCCGGTGCGAACAAGGGCGACGGGTAGGCGGGTGAGCCGAACGAGTCCGGTCATGATGCCGTCGCGTGGTCCCGACCCGAACTGCGCGCCGAGGTAGAGCGCGTCGAAGAATGCCAGAGCGACAAGGCCGAGCGCGAGATAGCCGATCTCGGCGAGTGGCCCCTGTGGGTTGGGGAGCACAGTCGCGGTGGCATCCGCGGCGAAGCCGACGATCGCGACGTTGAGGAGCGTGCCCAGCCCGGGCAGTTCTCGCAGCGGGATCCATGCGACAAGCACAACCAGCGAGATCAGGTTCGTCGCCCAACCGAACGAGATGTCGAGGGATCTGGCGGTGCCCTCTGTGAGCACGTTCCAGCTGGCCGCGCCAAGCCCGGACTGGACAAGCAGCATGACGGCGGCTCCGTATCCCGTCAGGCCGAGCAGGAGCTGTGGGATCCGACGTGCCTTTCGGGCCGCCCGGACCTGGGCGAATGCGTTCATGCGCGGGAGCACGGGTGGGTCGTGACGAGCCGGGACGGAGGTGTGTGCCGTGGAGGGACGAGGTGCCATAGGGCGAGTCTCCGGGCGATCTGGCACTCGATTCCATAGCCAGATTGGTTAGGCTGGTCGGGTGAAAATCAGCTCACACGCGGTGGCCCGGATGTTGGGGACCTGGCAGGAGGGGCCGGGGCCGGCGCATCAACGTCTCTCCGACAGGCTGCGTCTGCTCATCCTGGACGGCCGCCTCTCCCTCGGTGTTGCCCTGCCGAGCGAGCGTGACCTGGCTGTCGCGCTCGACACCAGCAGAACCACCGTCGGTACCGCGTTTCGCACGCTGGCCGAGCACGGATACCTCGCCACACAGCCGCGTACCAGGGCGACGGTACGGCTTCCTGACAGCACCACGTCCGAGCACCCGGTCGGCACGGACACGGAGACCCTCGACCTGTCCTTTGCCGCGCCGGCCGCTCCCGTAGAAATCCTCCACGCCGCATTCGCGAGCGCTCTCGAACAACTGCCACGACACTTCGAGCGGCACGGCTACGACCGGTACGGCACCGCGGAGCTGCGCGAAGCAGTCGCCCACTGGTATGCGCGGAGAGGACTGCCCACCCGGCCCGATCACGTACTGATCACCAACGGCGCACAGCACGCGCTCGCTCTTCTGACGCGCATACTCCTGTCGCCACGCGACAGAGTCCTCATCGACCATCCGACCTACCCGCACGCGATCACGACATTCACTCAAGCGCGTGCCCGACTTCTCCCCGTCGCCGTGACGTCTTCCGGCTGGGACACCGAGCAACTCCACGCAGCAGGGCAAATCGCGAACCTGGCGTACCTGATACCCGACTTTCACAACCCGACCGGGATGTGCATGCCCACTGACGTGCGCGAACGCCTCAGTCTCGCGTGTCCCACGGTCGTCGACGAGACCATGGCCGATCTGGCTCTGGACGTTCCGAGCCCCGAGCCCCTCGCGCTGCACATGTCGGCCGCCATCAGCATCGGCTCCGTGTCCAAGAGCGTCTGGGGCGGCCTACGCATAGGCTGGATCCGCGCTCTGCCCTCGCTCCTGGAACGCGTCGAAAAGGCCCGTCCCACGACAGATCTCGGCACCCCCGTCGTCGAACAGCTCGCCACAGCCGTCCTCCTGAACGAGCAACAGACCCAGCGGCCGGACACGCTCCAGCAACTCAGGTCGCAGCGTGACGCCCTGCGCCAAGCACTCACCGAGCACCTACCGAACGTCCACGCCCTGCCGGCGGCCGGCGGTGTGACGCTGTGGGCAACCTTCCCCGAGCCCGTCAGCTCACGGCTGGCAGCCATCGCGCCTGACCACGGAGTGACCATCGCGGCCGGGCCTCGATTCGGGATCGGGGGTGCGTTCGAGCGCAACATCCGACTGCCGTACACGCTTCCTTCGGGTCAACTGGTCCCGGCAATCCGCAGACTCGCACAGGCAGAACAGGCACTCGCACGAGGCGCCACCGGAAGGCACACCCCAGCACCCATCGCGTGAGCGTGGCGCGGGACGGAGGCGACGCGGGTCTGCCGGACCTGCGCGCGCCCGCCCAACCACTGCCCCGGACAAGGCAATCGGGCCCATCCCCTCACCGCGTCAGCCGCTGGAACCGGCCGTGAGCACGATCTTGCCCCGGATGTGCCCTCGGGCGGCGCGCTCGTGTGCTGCTCGGGCATCCGCGAGCGCGAACGTGCTGTCGATCGCGACGCGGACTCTGCCCGCGTCGAGCAGGCGCCCCAGTTCCGCAAGCTGTGCGCCGTTCGAGCGAACCTGTGCGCTCGAGACCGTGACGCCCAGCTTCGCGGTCTCGTCTTCGTCGAAATCCCCGGGGAGCACGGGGAACTGGGCGCCACCGCGCTTCAGCGTACGCAGGAATCGCTTGCTGTCGGGCCCGCCGACGGTGTCGAGAACGAGGTCGACGCCGTGCACGAGTTCCTCAGGACGACTCTTGGTGTAGTCGATGAACCGGTCGACGCCGAGCTCGCTCAGGAACGATTCATGCGCGCCCGATGCCACCGCTATGACGTGTGCGCCCTTCCACTTCGCCAGCTGTAGCGCGAAATGCCCCACTCCGCCCGCGGCACCGTTGATGAGCACCGTCGTGTCGGCGTCGAGCGCAGTCGGGCGATGCGGCGCCGCCTGGAACGGCGAGGGGTGACCGTGTCCGACCTCGATCAGGAACTGCCATGCCGTCAGCCCGGCCATGGGGGCCCCGGCGGCCTGCACGTGGTCGATGCCGGCCGGCTTGCGTGCGAGGTCCGCCGCAGGCGCGGCCACGTACTCGGCGTATGCGCTGCCGTCGAAGCTGGGAAATCGCAGAAGGCCGAAGACCTCATCACCTACGGCGAGGCCGTCTACGTCCGAGGCAATGGCCTCGACGACGCCCGACACGTCCGTCCCCGGAATCACCGGCAGTCTGACCGTCGATGCCGTCTCCCCAGGCATCCTGGTCAGCCCGCCGCGCAGGTACCAGTCCGGAGGATTGACGCCGACCGCGTGAACGCGAACGAGCACCTCACCCGGCCCCGGCTCGGGAATCGGCACCTCGTCGTAGCGCAGAACTTCCGGGCCTCCGTGCTCATGCAGCCGGACCGCCCTCATCGTGTGTATCGGCATCATTTTCTCCTGCCCGCGCAGCGGGATAGGCTTATCCGGATCAGCGCTCCACATAAGTGGACCACTGATCCGAATATATGGACCACTGATCCGGATAGTCAAGAGGGACAGATGCGGGCCGACGCCAGGAAGAACCGCGACCACGTGCTCGCAGTCGCGGGAACCGCCATCACCGAGCACGGCTCGGACGTCTCCATGCGCGACATCGCGCGCAGGGCCGACGTCGGACTCGCGACGCTGCTGCGTCACTTCCCGACGCGCGAGGCGCTGCTCGAAGCCTTGCTCCGCACGAGCTTCAACGGGCTGACGGCAAAGGCAGGCGAGCTCGAGACATCGAGCTCTCCCGAGGATGCTCTCGTTTCGTGGCTGCGCGACTGCGTCGCATGGACGACCGAGTACCAGGGAGTGACCGCGCTGATGACAGCAGCCATCGAGGACACCGACTCCGCGCTCCACGCTTCGTGCGTCACGTTGCGCGCGGCCGGTGCCCGGCTCCTTGCCCGTGCCCAGGCGTCGGGCGCGGCGCGGACCGACATTGACGGCACCGATCTGTTCGCGTTGGTGGCAGGGCTCGCATGGCTCAGCGATCAACCCTCCCTCGCCCCACGCGCCGACCACCTCTTCGACGTTGTCGCGAGCGCGATCCTGACGAATCCAGCGAGCACCGATCCCGGGACAACGCCGCCCCCGGGCCGTAACTGAAATCGAGCGAGTGAGGGGAATGAAGCAGGTCGGCATCGGCATCGGCTCAGTCACCCACTCGCCCTGCGGTCGCGGCTTCATCGACTGCTGGTGGTGTGCGCGGCGGCAGCCTTCCCGCGCTGCGGTTGATCGCTGGCGTGGGCGTGCGACTGCACCTGCTGTCCAACCGGTCGGCGTTGCGGTGCGCCCAGTGCAGCACCAGCCACGACTTGCCCACCCCGCCGACACCGGCAATGGCGGAGACGACCACCGTGCCCGCCGTGCCCGAACCCGCCCGCACCGAGGCATCCAGTCGGCCCAGCTCGTCCTCGCGGCCCACGAACGGCCTGGGCGGGGCGGGGCGGGGCGGGCAACTGACGCGGTACCGGAACCGCCGAGGGCTCCAACGTGCCCGCCGCCGCAGCCAGCAACTCATCGAGTTCGGCCGGCCGAAGATCCAGTGCCGCCGCCAGCTGACGCACTGACGCGAGCTGCGGACTACGGCGCCTACCGGTCTCCACGCCGCGGATCGTGCTCACCGAAACACCCGAAAGCTCCGCCAGAGCCTCCTGCGTCAGCCCCGCACGTCACCGCAACCGCCGTACCGCTCCCGCGAGATGATCCCCATAGGAACTTCCTCCCAGGACCACCCACCACACGGCGAGCGTGACCTGTTCGGCGCGAGCCGAAGGACGACCTGCGCCAGCGGCAGTCGACTGAAGATCCTTGTGGCCGTCCCGGACCGACGAGAACCTCCCAGCTCCCCCGTGGGCCGGCTTCTGGCTTCTGTCGGCCACTGGAACGCATGTCAGCCCCGTTGGAAGAACGCGAGTATCTTCTGGCTGGCGTCCGGCGACGCCAGGATTTCCTGGACGTGCGCGGACAGCCGACCGGCGGCACTGGTGCGCTCGAACATCTCGCGTTCGTATTCCTTGATGGCGGCCGGAAAGTCGTCCGGGTGCGCGGTCAGCGCGAGGCCGAGCAGCGCGCCGTCGAGCAGCGCCATGTTGGCGCCCTGCCCCACCGGCGGCATCAGGTGCGCGGCATCGCCGAGCAGCGTGACGTCCGGCATCGACGGCCAGGTCAGGCCGACCGGGAGGGTGGTGATCGACCGCGGCAGGACCGTGTCGTCGCAGGCGGCGATCAGTGCGGTGAACCGTGGGTCCCAGCCCGTGAACAGGTCGATCAGCCGCTCCCGAGCGGCGGCTGGGTCGTCGAAAGGGATCCCGCTGGTGGCGAACCAGTCCTCGGCGGTGTGGAAGCTGAGGCCGATGCATACGCGGCCGTTGCCGTTGCGCTGCGCCGACAGGGACTGTCCGTTGCCGAGCACCCAGTAGTTGCCGCGCCCGACCATCGCCGCGAGGTCGGGGTGGGTGCGGTCGATGTCGGGAATGCCGAGTTCAACGACGTTCTGGCCGGTGTGGGCCGGTCGGGCGTCGGTGAGCAGCGCGCGGACCCGGGAGTTCGCGCCGTCGGCGCCGACCAGCAGGTCGTACGTCGCACTGCTGCCGTCGGCGAAGTGCAGCACGCCACGGTCGACGGACTCCACCGTGTGCCCCCAGCGCACCGCGTGTTCGGGGAGGGAGTCCAGCAGCAGGTTGCGCAGATCGGCGCGGTCGACCTCGGGTCGCTCGAGCGGGGCGTCGTCGGGCGTATCCTCCTGCAGCAGCAGGGTTCCGTCCGGCTCGAGAAGGCGCAGGTCCTGGCCTTCACGACGGGCAATCGCGTGGAACCCGTCGATCAGACCGGCCTCGCGTAACGCCCGCTGCCCGGTCCCGGAGTGCAGATCGAGCATGCCGCCCTGACCGCGCGCGCGGCGCGACGATTCCCGTTCGTACACGACGGCGTCGATGCCGTTCACGTGCAACACACGGGCAAGGGCCAGGCCCCCCAAGCCTGCTCCGACGATGGCGATGGTGCTGGTGCTGGTGCTGGTCATGGTTGCCTCCTATTCACGGCATTGACTACTCGCGAGAGTGCGACCCGTGCGCCTGGGCCACTCCCGGCGGGGCGTCGAACGCGGTCCCTGACTCGCCGATCGCCCCGGCCGGAATTGTGGTCAGCCGGCCGGCCTGGGACGGCTCGGCGAGGCGCGCCTGCCGGCGCGTGCCGGCCGACGGCGACGACCTGACAGGCGTCGCTCTGCGCCTCGATGAGCCCGGCGAACGCGCCTGTGAACGACCTCCTGGTCGCCGGCGAGAACGGTGCCGGCGCGTCGTCGCTCACCACGCCCCCGTCCTCGCCTGTCCCACCGACAGGTCCCGGCCCGCTGTTCGGCCGGTTCACCGGCGGAGCCGGGGCGCGAGGACCGTGCGCACGACTTTGGCCACGTTGTTCGCGGCGGATCCGTCCTCTTCTCCGGGCTCCGGTTCCAGCACACGCCGGATCTGCAGCAACAGCTGGTTGGTCGACCGCCAGAGCGGGACGAACATGCCGGCCACCGGCCCGACGCCCTGGATCGGGCCGTTGGACAGCTCGGTGACCGTCTTGGCGATCGTGACCGTTGCCGGGTCCCGCAGGATCACGTGCACCTCGTCGCCGACCAGCCGGATTTCCATCTTGCGCGCGGCGGCCTCCTCCGGGTTCGCGTCGGTGGTCGTCTCGGGATCCAGTTCGTCGATCTTGGCGGCGACCGCGTCCGGGTCGACCCCGAGTTCGCGCAGCACCTTGGCCGCCATGCTGTTCTCCGCCCGCAGCATCGCCTCCAGCAGGTGATGGCTGCCGACCGGTGCGCCACCGGCCAGCGCGCTGGCGGCGGACACGGTGTCCTCGGTGGCTGCTGTGCCCGCTGGCCATGGGCCCGCCGCGACGTCCTGCGATCCCTCCGATGACGCCAGCACCGCGGCACGGATCTTGCTGATCGGATTGATCCGCTCGGCAAGTACCTTCGCGCCGACGCCCTCACCTTCCGTGACCAGGGCAAGCAGGATGTGTTCCGTACCGATGGAGGTGTGGTGCAGTTGCAGCGCCTCGCGCAGGGCGAGGTCCAGCGTCTTCTTCGCGCGCGGGGCGAACGGGATATGGCCGCTCAGCTGCTGCGTGCCGGGCTTGACCACCGCTGCGATATCGACCTGCGCCGTCTCCTTGTCGTACCCGAGCTGGTGCAGAACCTTCGCCGCCGTGCTGTCGGGCGCGTCGAGCAGCCCCAACAGGATGTGCTCCGTGCCGATGTAGTTGTGCTTGAGCAGCCTCGCCTCCTCCTGAGCCGTGACGACCACCTTGCGGGCTTCCACCGTGAACCTTTCAAATGACATGGTTTTATGGTCCCAACCCTGTCAATACACTGCTATTGATAGGGTCACCATGCTGAAGGGAGGGTGTGATGGAGACACCGTCGGACTGGGAGGGCCGGCTCGCGCGTTGGCAGAACGAGCTGGAACTGTTCGAGCAGCTGGACGAGAAACCCTGGGTCACACTGGCCAAGGCGGAAGCGGAGACCGGCGTCTCCCGCTCCGCCCTGCGGTCCTGGTATCGCAATGGCGAGATCCGGTCCCGGCTGGTGGACGGCCCGAACGGGCCGCAGCGTCTGGTCCAGTTGGACGCGGTGATCGAGCGCGCCGCCGCGTCACCGCGCATTCAGCGCAGGGCGGAGCGAGAAGTCAGTCTGGAAGCCCAGGTCACCCTGCTACGGCACCGGGTTGACCAACTTGAACTGCGGCTGGCCGCTCTGGAACGGAAGTGACCGGCGCGAGCAGCGCCAGGTCATCGGCCCGGACCGGTGCCATCGTCGCCGGACCCGCCCGCCTCATCGGCGACCAGGGCGTACGGCCGGTCCAGCGGCGCCCGTAGGGGAACGCGGCGGCAACGGGCTGGAGCGCTCGGCCGGGACCACCGCGGTCCCTGCCACGTGCACCATCACGTGTTTCCGCCGCGTCTGCTCCAGCAGGCGCTGACTGAGTCGCCGCAGGTGACTGTCCCCAAGTGCATTGCGTAAACGGTCGGTTCGGCGGCGAGGCCGGCCGGGCTGCCCGGGACGGGAAGGGCAGCGCGGACGCGGTCATCCCGGCGATATTCGGCTGAAGCGGTGTGTAGGCGTAGAGCACGGCGGCGTCGAAGCCCTGCGGAACTCGGCCCCATATCCTCGCAGCCGTCGCCTGAACCTGCCGAGTTCCGTCCATAGACCGTTTGGACTCAGCCACCGCTCTTTATGGACTCAGCCACCGCTCTTTCGACGGAACGACCGCTGACTCGCGGCCGGGCCGTGCGCGCCGTGGATCTTCGACGTGTCGGTGTTCGCGGCGAGGTCGGCGGCGTCCGCCTGCTTGCCCCGCTTGCGCTCCAAGGCCTCCCGGAACTTGCGCTTCAAGTCGTACTGACCGTCGTCATCGGGCGAGAGGGCACGGCTCTCGCCGTCAACCGGCTCCGAGCCCTCGGGCAATGCGGACTCTGCGGCCATGGTGACCTCCTGGGACTGGGCAGTGGAAAGCACAGCTTGTCATGGCGAGCACCGCTCGAGGCACCACCCCTGGAGCTCCCCGCCCCAGCTCTGTTCTCCGACAGGGCCGGAAAACCCGGGCGCGGCGGGCTGCCGTGCCATGTGATGATCCTGCCGGTGCGCCGGGGCTGTCGGCGCATCAGTCGCTTGACCACACCCTTGGGGGGTAGCAATGAGACTGTTCGCTGCTGGACGCCCGTTACGCCTGAGATCCGGCGCCGCCGTGGCGGTGGCGGTCGGCCTGTTGACTGCCGGCCTTGCCACGCCCGTGTTCGCTGACGACGACCCGCCGCAGACCGACCAGTTGTCGATCGACGAGCCGTACGAGCAGACACTGCCGCTCGGCATCGACGGCGGTCAGCCGCAGTCCCGCCCCCTCGGCGTCGGCATCTACCACGACAACGCGAACTTCACGGTGACCGACGGCAGGCTCACCGTCGACGTCTCCGAACTCACCGGGGTCGCCGAGGTGACCTGGCCTGACAACTGCACGCCGAGCGGCACGAGCGCGGTGTGCGACGTACCCGTGGTGCCCGTGATCGACGGCGATTACGAGAACCAGGTGCTCCTGACGGTGCGCGCGGCCGACGGCGCCGCAGTCGGCGCACAGGGCAGGATCACCTACGAGGCGACGGCCACCGGCGGCCCCGACGGCACGCTCACCGCGCCGCACGAGAGCTCCGAAACCACGCTCACCGTCGGCACCGGGCCCGACCTCACCATCGATCCCATCGCCGACATCGAGGGCGGTCAGCCCGGCGACGAGCGGACGATCCCGCTCAAGATCACCAACAACGGCAACGAGAGCGCGAACGGGTTCACCGTCCAGTTGTACGCCTCGTACGGCCTGACGGATCTGACCCGGTACGACGCCTGCACCTACACCGTGACGGACGGCAGCGACTACTCACCGTCGAGCATGGTGATCTGCACGTTCGACCAGGTGCTGGCGCCGGGCGACTCCTTCGAGCTGCCCGAGCCGCTGACGGTGCGACTCGCACCGCGCGCGCTGAACGAGCGGCTCGACATCGACGTCGAACCGGGCGGCGGCGCCCAGGACATCAACTCCGGGAACGACTACGTGGCCCTCCAGATCGGCGTGGAGAACACCGCGGACTTCTCCGTGACCGGTGACTCCATCTCCGGTGCGGCGGGCGAGACGGCCACGGCCGAGCTCACGTTCAAGAACAACGGGCCGGCCTGGTTCGCACACCTCGGCTCCGGCGACCCGGTCGCCAAGGTCCGGCTGATCGTGCCCGAGGGCACCAAGGTCACCGGCGTCCCGTCCGGCTGCTCCCCGCGCACCCTCGCCGGCGGCTACTACCCGAAGCAGACGGGCGCCCCGCGCTACGACTGCAACCTGCGGTACTGGGTGCTGGAGGACACGCAGCGCACGTTCGCGTTCTCCGTGCGCGTCGACACCGTGGTGCCCGGTGCGACCGGTGCCGTGAGCATCCACCCCTCGTTCGGCGAGTTCGGCCAGTCCCCCTTCGACTTCGACCCGGACCTCACGAACAACACGGCGGTCCTGACCGTCAACTGACCGGCCCGGCGGGTTCGGAGCAGCCCTTTGAACAGCTGCTCCGAACCCGCGCAGAGCATCCTTCAGGCCTTGCCGGCCGAGCGCGGTGTGAGCATCGTCCAGGCGACAACGCCCCGCGAAGTCTGTGAAGTCGTTCCGCAAATAGAGTCGGACGGCTTCAGCCGGATCTGCTGACGTCCTCTGGCTCCAGATGGCGCGCATCTTCCCGCTGTACCGTTTCGACTCACGCAACCGCCGGGACAGCTACCAAGCCGGAGGGCGGGGGTCGGCCCCGTGCCGCTCGCCTCCGCGTCATGGCTGCTCCGCGTTCGCGACTGCCGTACGGTCTGCAGGCTGCGGCCTCGACTGAGCGGGGAGGGGAAGGTGGCGGTCCGGTGTGTCGACGGTGTAGGCGTCGGCGTCGAAATGGCTCAGGCTGCGCACGAGTTGTCCGGTGGACCACGGCCAGGCGAAGGTGTTGTGCCCGGTGGAGGTGAAGTAGTAGCTGGTGCAGCCGCCCGTGTTGTAGACCGTGGTCGCGAGCGCCTCCTGGACGGCGTTGTTGTGCGCGGCCTGTGCGGCCGGCCTGACGTTCAGGGCGCGAGGCCCTCCCCGGTCGAGGTGGGCCAGGGCAGCGACCAGGTACGTCAGTTGCGCCTCAAGGATCGTGATCGCGGACGTGGAGCCGCCGAGCAGGTTGGGCCCCAGCAGCAGGAAGAGGTTGGGGAAGCCGCTCACGGTGGTGCCCAGGTACGCCTGCGGTTCGTCGCCCCATGCTTCGTCGAGTGTCCGACCGTTCATGCCGTACAGCGTCGTGGCCAGCGGCAGCTCGCCGACGCGGAAACCCGTGGCCTCGATGAGCACGTCGGTGTGGACGGTGGTGCCGTCGGCGCCGACGACCTCGTTGCCGCGTACGGCGCTCACGGCGGTCGGATGCAGACGCACGTGCGGCTGGGACAGGGCCGGGTAGAAGGTGCTCGACGTCAGCAGGCGCTTGCAGCCCAGCCGGTAGTCAGGCGTCAGGTGCCGCCGCAGCTGCCGGTCACGGACGGCGAGGCGCAGGTGTGCGCGGGCCCCCGCCTCGAGGAGCCGGGCGGCCTGCGGGTGACGGAAGGCATAGCCGAAGCCCTCCTGCAGGGCGTACTGACCGGCGCGCAGGACACCGCGAGCGCCGGGGACGCCGTCCACAAGCCGGTTGAAGGCGGCGGGTAACGGCAGATCGGGCTTGGGCAGCACCCACTGGGGTGTGCGCTGGATGAGGTTGACGGTCGCGGCCCGGGCTTCGATGGCCGGGACGATCTGGACGGCGGAGGCGCCGCCGCCCACGACGGTCACCCGTCGCCCGGTCAGGTCGACGCTGTGATCCCACCGGGCGCTGTGGAACACGGGACCGTCGAAGTCCTCGATGCCGGGCACCTCCAGGCGGCGCGGGACGTGCCACGGGCCGGTGGCCAGGACCAGTACCGCCGCGCTGTAGGGCCCGTCGCTGGTCTCCAGCAGCCAGCGGCCGGCCGCCCCGTCCCATCGTGCCCCCAGCACCTCGACGCCGCAGCGCAGCACGTCACCGAGCCGGTACCGCTCGGCCGTCGCCCGCAGATAGGCGAGGATCTCCCGCTGTCCGGCGAAGACCCTGCTCCAGGCGGCATCCGGCGTGAAGGAGTAGCTGTAGAGCGTTGAGGGCACATCGCAGGCGCAGCCCGGGTAGGTGTTCTCCCTCCAGGTGCCGCCGAGGTGTGTCCCTTTCTCCAGGACGAGGACGTCGTCACATCCTGCCTCGCGAAGCCGGACGGCGGCCCCGATCCCGGAGAACCCAGCTCCGACGACGACGGCCCGCACGTCCCTCACAATCCGCTCACTCTGCGCCGGAATCACAGCAACGCTCCAGCCGTGCGGCCTGCGCACAGGCCATCGCCCGCGCGGAGCCCCCGCGGGGCCGTCGGGCGGGCTGGCCCTCGCAGTCGGGCCCGTCGGGCAGCGGTCTGAGCGGCAGCGCGGGGCAGAGGAACCGTCGGGGCCGTACCCCGCTCGCATGGTGTGATCACGCACCGACAACGACCCTGACGCCCGCGGCGTCACCCCCCGCCGCCCGGGCTTGGGCGAGCATCGATGCGGCCGGCGATGTCAGGACCATGCGGTCACCTCTACGGGGCCATGCCGCACTGCCGCACTGCCGCACTGCCGCTCTGGCGCTCTGGCGCTCTGGCGCTCTGGCGCTCTGGCGCTCTACGGAGCCCTTGCTCGGGCGGCCGCGGTCGACTCGGGGAAGTTTCGACTGCGGCCGCCCGGACGCTGGAGCGAGGGGAGCACTCCACACTTACCAGCGCATCGTCCGGCTTCCCCGCGGTGCCGACCGCATACTGCTCCGTACGGGTGGCGCTCTCCGTCGCGAAGACCGATTTCGTGACGATGCTCTTCTCCATGGCCAAGGACTGCGGAAGAGCCGACAGACCGGCCGAGGAAACGTGCAGGACCAGGCATGGAAGCCGAGCTGAGATCGGGCCACTGCCGGACTTGGGCTGCAAGGAGTACAGGCCTGCCGGTCGGACGGACATGGGCTCGGCGACATGCGGAAGGGGCCCGGCAATGCCGGGCCCCTTCCTTTCGTAGCGGGGACAGGATTTGAACCTGCGACCTCTGGGTTATGAGCCCAGCGAGCTACCGAGCTGCTCCACCCCGCGTCGGTAATGCCACCCTACACGTGATCCACGGGTCGCTGCGTCGGGCGGCTCCCGGTAGCCATTGCCGGAGACTTTGGAGCAGTGGGCGAAAACGTCCGGTGCGCCGCCGTCCTGGGCGATAAACCCGGGGGCAATGGCCGCGGAGAGCTACGCCCCCGCCGGCGCGGGTGTGGCGATGGTCACGAGAGGGGGCCTGCCGCTCGGGCGGTTCCGGGGCGGCCAGCTGTTCTCAGCCCGCGTGGACGCCGCCTTCGGTGCGGGAGGCGCCCTCGGTCGCCGCCATGTCCTGCGTGCCGATGACGCGGAGCAGCTCGAGCTGAGCGGCGCCCTCGGTACCGGGCGGGGCCGTGAACCACAGGAGGCGCTGGCGGCCGTCCTCGCTGAACAGGCTGTGGCAGTCCAACTCGATGACGCCCAGCGTGGGGTGCACGATGCGCTTGTGATCGGTGCGGCGCAGGCCTACGTCGTGGGTGTCCCACAGGGCGGCGAACTCCGCGCTCCGCCGCCGCAGGGCGGCCGTCATTCCGACGACTGCGGTGTCGCGGCTCCGGCGGGCGGCGACTGCCTGCAGGTCGGCGACGAAGACCCGTGAGTGGTGCGGATGGTCCTCGGGCGGGTAGATCGCGCGGGCAGCCGGATCGGTGAACCAGCGGTACGCGAAGCCGGTGGCGGGGCCACGCGGTTCCGGCGCCCGGCCGAGCAGCGCCACGGCCAGCTCGTTCTGGACGAGGGTCTCGTGCAGGTCGGTGATGACCTGGGCCGGGGTGGTGGCCAGCCTGTCCAGCAACCCGAGCAGGGCGGGCTGGACGTACCGCGCGCTCGCGCCGTGCGCCGACGCGGGCAGCGGCCGGTCGGCGAGATGGAACAGGTGATCACGCTGGTCGCCGTCCAGCCGCAGCGCCCGGGCGAGGGCGGCCAGTGTCTGGGACGACGGCTGGGCGCCGCGTCCGCGCTCCAGCTCGGTGTAGTAGTCGGCCGACGGGCCCGCCAGTTGCGCAACCTCCTCGCGCCGCAGGCCGGGCACCCGGCGTCGGGGCCCGACGGGCAGCCCGACGTCGGCCGGCCGGATCCGATCACGCCGGGACCTGAGGAACGCCGCAAGCTCGGGAAGGTTCACGCGCTCATCGTCGCCTCTGCGACGGGGTCCGAGCCAGGGGCTGGTGACCCCTGGGTGGGCTCAGCCCTGGCCGGAGCTGGTGACTCGGGCACATGGTTGCCCCCTCAGGGTCCGCCTCCTGCTCATGGTGAGCAGCTCCGGCGCCCCCGTACGAAGAGAGAGCACCATGCCATTCGCGAACTTCAAGGTCCCCGCCGGCGCCCTCACCGCAGAGCAGAAGGAGCAGATCATCACGCGCACCACCGACCTGTACGCCGAGATCTTCGGCGACCGCGCCCGAGCCACCACCCTCGTACTGGTCGAAGAGGTCGCCGACGCCGGCTGGGGCATCGGCGGCGATGTCCTCACGCTTGCCAAAATCCAGCAGACGCCGCAGGAGTGACGGCCCGGCCGGTCGATGACGGCCCGGTCGTCGAAACGGTAACCCTTGGCCCCGGTGTGCGGCCCCGGCCCCGGCCGACAGCTCCTCGAACGGCTCCTGCCGGCGGGCCGGATCTACGCTGGCACCTGCGGCCAGTCCACCAATCAGATCAATCGCGCTCTACGGCTGGACTGTGAGGTCACGCTGATACCAAGTGCCCGGCTTGCCACCGAGGTCGGCCGGGCCGGCCGGGCCGACCGGGACGAAGCCGGCCTTGGTCAGCACCTTCTGGGACGCGACATTCTCGCGGGAGGTGCCCGCCCGCAGTGTGCGCAGCCCGTGTCGCGCCGCCGCCAGCCGGCACAGCTCCCGGACGGTCGCGGTCGCCACGCCGCGGCCGGCGACGTGCTGCGCAACCCGGTAGCCGAGCTCTGCGGTGCCGTCCTTCAAGTCGTACAGGTTGAACCGGCCCAGAACCGAGCCGTCCTCGCCGACGAGCACGTAGAAGGCGCAGATGCCCGCCTCCTGCTCAGCCAGCAAGGCGCTGTACCGGTCGGTGAACCGGTCGTAGAACTCGTCGCCGCGGTCGGAGACCGAGGCGGCGAAGTAGGCGCGGTTCGCCAGCTCGAAGGCCAGGACCGCCGGGGCGTGGCCGGCATGCAGCCGTTTCAACTCGGGCACCGCCCGACCCTACCCGGGTGGCGCGCTGAGGCCACCTGAGTTTCCGCCCAGCGCGGACAGACCCCAAGGTCACGGCATATGACGATCTACGACCGGAGTACCAGGTGTCACATATATGCCTGGATATCGAGCTGCACGTTCTCGAAGTTTCCTTCGGCCAGGTCCCGGGGGTGGATCAACCAGGATGCGGCGCAGTTGAGAGGGGTGTCCACGAACTCGTAGTCCGCGTGTGCCAGCAAGATGAACGCTTCGTCGTCGGTGACGGGCCAGGGGGCCGGGTCGTGATGTATCACGCTTGAGTACCCGCCCAGGGTGAGTTCGCCGTTCATGGTCTCGTCCAGGTAATCCTGCAGGTAAGGGTGGATGAGACGCACGGTTTCCTGGTCGGCGGTGTCATTGTTGGTATCGGGCATGAACCGGTCGAGCCGGCCTCGGAGGGGGTACGACTCGAACGTGTAGGACGCGTCCTCTTCACAGGGGACCCGTTCCGTCGTTGCCGTTCCGGCCGGGACGTACACCACCCGGCCTTCCTTCGTGGGCCCCGGGACGTAGCTCGGCTCGCTGTTGTTGGCGAAGAACAGCAGATGCCCGTCCTCCGGCAGCGGTATGTCCAGGTCGCCGACCGGAACCGCGGCACAGTCGACCGAAGCGATAAAGGCGGGGAAGCCGGACCATTCAACGTCCGGGGGAAGCTGGGGATGGCCTCCGTACTGTCCGACGACAGGAGCATCGGAGTCGTCCATCGACCGCAGCTCCAAGCGCGGACGGGCGAGCCGGAGCGCCCTGTCGAGGAGATGCTCGGGCACGTCTCGTTTGCGAGCCGCCACGCGATATTCGTCAAGCGCGTTCATGGGCCGACAGTCTGCCTCAGCGGTCTGACACAGCCCCCGCTTGCCTCTTCGGACTCTCCGGAGCAAAAGGGCAGTCCATTGATGCGCGTTCGTGGGCTAGTTGGAAGCCGGATCATTCGGCCTCCTGGGCTCGGAGCACGACACACAGCTGGTGGTGGACGACATCCAGATGGGCTGCGGGCGTACCGGACCGTTCTTCTCCTTCGAACCGGCCGGAATAGTCCCCGACATCGTCTGCCTGTCCAAGTCCATCAGCGGGTACGGGATGCCCATGGCCCTCACGCTGATGCGTCCCGAGTACGACGTGTGGAAGCCCGGCGAGCACAACGGCACCTTCCGTGGTTACAACCCGGCGTTCGTCACCGCCGCCCGGGCACGGGGGCGGTCTGGTGCTGGAGACGGCCGGGCCGGGCGACGAGGTGGCCATGGTCCTGCCGCCGCTCACCGTGACGGACGAGCAGTGGGAACGGGGCCTTGGGATGCTCGACGAGTCCGTCGCCTCGACAGTCGGCAGGCGGACTCTCGCGGCCTGACCGGACCCGGGCACCCACCTCTTGGACGAACGACCCTCGCGCGGCGAACCGGCCACGGGGCCAACGAAAGGGAGAACGGATGTCGGTCGACCTCGTCGGCTTCCTCGGCGTAGTACTGGTGGCGTACGTGGTCCCCGGCCCGGACTTCCTCGTGGTGGTGAGGTCGGCCACCGAGCATCCCGCCAAAGGGCGGGCCGCGGCGCTGGGCGCCCAGGCCGGACTGTGCGTGCACATGCTCGCCGCCGCGGTCGGACTGTCGCTGATCGCCGCCCGCTCACCGGCGGTCTACGACACCATCAAGCTGCTGGGCGCGGCCTACCTCGTCTACCTGGGAGTCCGGGCCGTGCTGGCCGCGCGACGGGCCGCCCGCGAGCGGGCCGCCGGGCGAGAGGCGGCCGGGGGCCTGGCGGACGGCGCCGACCCGCGAACTCCGGCGGAGGACGGACCGGTCCACGGCCGGTGGCGGTCCGGCTTCACCCAGGGCTTCCTCACCAATGTGCTGAACCCCAAGGCCGCGCTGTTCTTCCTCAGCATCCTGCCGCAGTTCGTCGACGGCGGCGGCTCGGCATCGCGGCAGATCTTCTTCCTGGGCACCCTGGACATCATCATCGGTGTCGCCTACTGGTTCGCCCTGGTCGCCGTAGCCGCGCGGCTACGGGCGTTCCTCGCCCGCCCGAAGGTCCGCCGCCGCTGGGAGCTGACGACCGGCTGGCTGTTCATCGCCATCGGCATCGGCGTCGCCGCGGCAGCCTGAAAGCACTGCTCCGGGATTCGGACGGGGCGGGTCTCAGGTGGCGGTGCCGGGGGCGGGGGCCTGGCCGACGCGGTAGATGCGGTTGCGCAGTTCCGTCTCCGCCCAGTCCAGGTCGGCTCGTAGGTCGAGCCAGACCTGGTCCTTGCGCGCGCCGGGCTGGTCGAGTCTGACGGCGACCCAGGAGAACGCGCCCTGGAGGATCTCCCGTCTGCCTCCGGGGCTGGTCACGGAGAGCGCGAAGGGCAGGGCGAGGCCGGCCCGGGTGACGATCATGTTGCTCTCGTCGTCCGGTTGGGGGCGGCCTCCGGTGAGGTAGCGCGGCACGTCGAGGACCTTGATCCACTCCAGGACCGCTCCAGGGACCTGTTCGTCCAGGATCCCCGCGATGGAGTCGCGCACGGCAACGGGCGGCTGTTCACCGAGCCAGCCCAGCCAGTGCTCGGAATCCGTGAGCTTGGCGAAGTCGTCCTTGGGCGGGCCGTAGTTCGGATTCTCCACGAACTCGCCGGTGAGCTTCCCGTCCTCGCCGACCCGCCAGACACCCTGGACGGCTTCCCCCGGGACGTATCCGTCGGGGTCGCCGATGAGGTCAGGGTCGATCACCGCGACCGACCCGCCCGGGTTCGCGGCCGCCTCCGCGACCAGCTCGGGCGGAGGCGACTGCAGGATGCGACGTCGCTCGGCCGATATGTCCCCCACGTGAGCACCCCTTCGACTGGTTCGTACGAGGCAGTCGGCACCGCCCCGCCTGAGGCATGTTTCCATGAGCGCCGCTGACCGAAGCAGCAGGGGCTGGATCGAAGGCGGCTCTCGCGGTCGGGGCCGGGCGCTGCCCTGGAGCCCGGCCGGGCAGCCGGTGCCGCCCTGCGGGCGTGGCCTGCTTGACCTGCCTGGCCGCCGCCTGCAAAGTCGGGATGCGGCACCGCAGCACCACCGCCTCACTCTGCCGACCGGTCCGCCCGTCCCCAGGTGGCAGGCGGCCCTGACACCCGGGAGCGGCTGATCCGATGGTCCTCGACCTGGTTGTGATCGGTACGGCCATCAGCCTGGGGCCTTTGCACAACAGCGCCTTCATCCTGCTGCTCTCGTCACGGCGTGGCGTTCGCCAGGGTCTGGCGTTCCTGTTGTCGTGGCTTGCCAACCTGGTGGTGGTGATCGCCTGTGTGGTGCTGCTGACCGGCGGTCAGCCACCGGCCCGTCACAGCGCGCCCTCGACTGCCGTGATCGCTGTGAAGCTCGCGATCGGCCTGGCACTGGTGCTGTACGGGGCATACCGGCACCGCCGACCGCCCCGCCCGCACGGCCCGCCACGCTGGACCGCCCGGATCGACAACGCCTCCCCGGTCACGGCAGCCGGCCTGGCATGGCTGTTGCAGCCCTGGGCACTGGTCGGCGCCGGCGCCGCGACCGCCGTCGACGCGAACCTCTCCACCGTCACCGACTGGCTCGCACTGACCGGCTACTGTCTGCTGGCCTCACTCAGCCTCATCGTCATGGAGTTGTACGTGGTCTGGGCGCCCGCGGTCGCGAACGCCCGGTTGAACGCCCTGCGGACCTGGCTGGAGCAGCACCAGGAGCAGCTGATCGTCACGCTCTCCCTGCTCCTCGGCCTGGGGCTGACGGCCCGAAGCATCGCCGAGCTCGTCGCCTGACACGCCCTCCACAGGCGTCCCGAGAGGGCCACCGAGGACGAGAAGCCAAAGCCGTGCCGTTCCACCCGGACCGTCGACCGGACAGGGCCACACGGGTCGGCTCCAGCAACCGGTGGGTCAGGTCTGGTTCTCGCCGCCGTCGACGTACAGGTTGGCTCCGAGGATGAAGCTGCTCTGCTCGGAAGCGAGGAAAGCCACCACCGCGGCGACCTCGTCCGGGCGTCCGATCCGGCCCAGTGGGACACCTGCGGCGAACTGCGACTTGGTCAGGGGCGTGTCTCCCGCGGCCACGGCGTCGAGTCCAGGAGTGTCGATCGTGCCCGGGGAGATCGCGTTGACCCGGATGCCGCGGTCCTTGAGCTCGTTGGCCCAGGTCCGGGCGAAGGACCGTATCGCCGCCTTCGAGGCCGCGTACGCGCCGAACGCCGCGACACCGTCATCGGCGCGCACCGAGGAGTTCAGGATCACCGACGCGCCGTCGTTGAGCAGCGGCAGCGCCTTCTGCACCGTGAACAACGTGCCCCGGACGTTGACGCCGAAGGTCTCCTCGAAGTGCTCCTCGGTGACCTGCTCCAGCGTCGCGAACGACGCGGTGCCGGCATTGGCGAACAGCACGTCCAGGCCCCGGCCCCCGGCGCGGACCGTGTCGTAGAGCCGGTCCAGGTCGGCCAGGTCGGAGATGTCACCCACCACCGCGGTGGCCCCCGCCGGGCCGATGGTCTCGACGGCCGCGTCCAGCACGGCCTTGCGCCGGCCGGTGATGAACACGTGCGCGCCCTCGGCCGCGAGTCGCTTCGCGGTCGCCAGGCCGATCCCGGTGCCGCCGCCGGTGACGACGGCGGTCTTGCCTTCAAGCTGTCCCATGCCGATGACCTCCACAAACCTTCAGTACCGATCGGTACTGAAATGGACCGTAGCACATCCGCACCGATCAGTACGGAAGAGGTACGATGGGCCGCATGGAGACGCGGCAGAAGGCATCGATCGGCCGGCCGAGAGGTTTCGACGCCGACGAGGCGCTCGAACAGGCCATGCGGGTCTTCTGGGAACAGGGCTACGAAGGCGCCGGCCTCACCGACCTGACCAACGCCATGGGCATCACCCGCACCAGCATGTACGCGGCCTTCGGCAATAAGGAGGCCCTGTTCCGCAAGGCCCTGGAGCGCTACACCGAAGGCCCCGCCTCGTACGGGGCGCGGGCCCTGGAAGAACCGACCGCCCGGCAGGTGGCCACCGCGTTCCTCAACGGCTCCGTCCGCGCCACCACCCGCCCCGACTGCCCCACCGGGTGCCTCGGCGTCCAAGGATCCCTCGCCGCCGGCGCCCCGGGAACCCATGCCCGCGACGCCCTCGTCACCTGGCGCAACGAGCACACCTCCCTGCTCCGCGACCGGTTCCGGCAAGCCGTCGACGACGGCGACGTCCTGCCCCCCGGCAGCGATCCCGAGCTACTCGCCCGCTACCTCATGACCGTGGCAAACGGCATCGCCGTCCAGGCCGCGAGCGGCACCAGCCGCGACCAACTCCAGCAGGTGGCCGACATGGCCCTGCAGAGCTGGCCACCTGCCTAGCGACCGCCGTGCGTCCCTCTACGCGACGACGAAAGAGCGTGAACGCGCCGAATTCCCTTGGGTGGGCCAGTTCCGGCTCCTCCGCCGCAGCCCGGTTCTCGTCCCCGGCGGCACCCGACGGGTGGGATGACGCGGTGCGCCGTTGAACCCGTGTTGTTGAGGTTCGAGCTTCTCGCGTTCTTGGCCGATCCGTTTGACGTGTCGTTCGACCGGTGGCATGCCAGGGCACCGCGAACCACGCGACGGGCGCTGCCGGCGGAGGGGTGCGGTCACTAACTCGCCCGGTAGTTCATGAACCAGTGGGTGTCGAAGTAGTGAGCCATCGTGAACGGGTGGTGCGGGTCGAGGAGGATGCGGCACACGAACTCCGCGACCGAGCAGTCGAAGGGCACGACCTTGCCGTCGAAGGTCTGGACGGCGACGTGCCAGCGGTCGGGGTCGCCGTCGTCCATCCGCCAGCAGTACAGGTCCTCGTGCTCGGTGCCCGCCCAGACGAGCAGACCGTCCTCCCTGAGGTCGGTCCAGGGCTCCTGGTTCAGCGCGAGGTATGCGTCGAAGGCGCCCTCACCGAACGTCTCCACCATGCGTTTGTAGTCGCCGGGCAGACGCGTGCCCAGGCGCGCCTCGGTCTGCCCCCAGTCGACGTCCGGCCGCTGAGGGGGCAGGGTCCAGCCGGTGATGCCGATGAGCCGCTCGACCCAGTCCTCGTCCCCGCCTCCGGGCATCACCACGAGTGCCTCCGCCCTTGGCGCCTTCGTCCGCCGTGGCGCGGTCGCCAGCACCGGCCGGACGACGCCTTCCGCGTCCCGCGCGGTCCCGGCGCCGATCCACTGATCCCCGTACGCCCATGCCCGTATCGTCACGCCTCGGCCTTCGAGAAGGTCGAGGAGAACCGCGCCGCAGGAATCGTCCACCGTCGGGTCCGTGAAGCCCTCCAGGACGAGGGTGCGTGGGGCCCCGTGACGGTCGGCCAGCGACTCCACGAGCGTATGCGGGTCGATGTCAGGAGGCAGGTACAGAGACCCGCTCGGGGCGGTGAGCCGGTTCAGCAGGTCGTTGAGCATCCATTGGGTGAGCAGCATGACGGACAGTGAAGCGCGCGGCACTGACAAGGGGCGCACCGGGCCTGGCCCACCGCAGCCTCACCGCAGCCTCGGGCCCGCTCCGGCTTCTCGCCGGCCCCACCCGCCGCCGGCCCGCAGCCGTGACGGACCGGTCCCACCCGCCCCACCCAGTCCCACGAGTCAGGAAGGCCGGCGGATTTCGTTGCCGGGCGACGTGTGGGCGAACCAGGTACGCGTCTCGTCCGCGGTCAGGACGCGGGTCAGTTCGGCCGAGCCGGGAAGATGCGGGAAGAACCGGTCGGCGTTCCAACTGCGCTGGTACATCGGTTCGTCGAGCACGAGCAGGCGGCGTCCCTCCACCACGGGGATGTCGTCGGGCAGCCCCTCGTTCCAGATCCGCTCTCCGTTCGGCGCGAGGAGTTCGAAGGCACCGGTCGCGATGGTCGGGGTGCGTCCCTGGGCGGGCTCGGGGTCCGTGGCCAGGCGGACGCTCTCCGCCGACGGGGCGGTGCCGGGTACGTGGCCGCCGCCGACGAGGACGTGGGCAAGCAGCGTGTGCAACTGGAAGTTGTCCCCGATGCCGCCGATGCGTACCTCGAAACCGGCCCCGGTGGGCCTGTGCAGCACGACAAGGTGCTCTTCCAGAACCGCCAGCGCGTAGGCCAGGCACTTGAGGTCGTGCCGCTCCAGGGCCGCCAGGTCACGGCAGGCGGGGAGGATCGCCGAGGCGTGCCTGCGGCGCACCTCGGCGCTGCGGCACAGCACGGCCAGCGCGGGCGGCTGCCACTCCTCGATCGAGCACCAGGCCAGCGCCAGCCGCGTGGCCTCGTACACCTCGCCGCCGAGGCGGGCCGTCAGTGCGTCGTCGATGATCTTCTCGTCCGGCTCCGGCAGTTCGTCCTCGGCCGCGCCGGTGGCGGTCCAACGGCGGGCGAACTCCAGGGCGTCGAGCAGGTCCTGCTGGACACCGCCGAGGATCGGCTCGGCGCAGGCCACCGGATCGGCCCCGCGCTCGACGCAGAAGCCGGCCGCCATCGCCAGCATCGGCCGCGGGCCGGTGGGCGGGAAGGCCGGGAGCAGCGCCGCCAACCGGGGCCCTGCCAGGCGGCATTCGGCGTCCGACGCCGACTGCACACCGTGCATCACGGCGGTGAAGGCAGGCCCGGTGCGGTCGCCGTCGCGAGCGGCCACCGCTCCCTCCAGCTCGGTCACGATGGCGGTGAAGCTCGTAGCCTCCCGCTTCCTCTTGAAGATCACCGGCACACCTTAGGCCCCAGGTCGGCGCGGCGTCACCGGACCAAGACCTCCACCGGCGGGAAGGGGTTGTCCCGGCCGTACGCCGGTCCCCTCCGGTCAGTGGTCCTCGACGGACCGGGCGGCTTGTCAGGCGACCGTCGTCGGGGTGTCTCGCAGGGTGACGCTGGCGTGGCTCTCCTGGAAGCTCTGGTCGGAGACGAGCGTCAGCCGCGCCGTGGACCGGAACTCCGGCAGGGTGGCGGAACCACAGGAGACCATCGTGGTCCTGAGCTTGGCGACGGTCAGGGCGAGCCCTTCGTCGAGGTCGCCCGCGTAGGGGACGTAGCCGTCCACGCCTTCCTCGAAGACCAGCCCCTGGCCGCCCTGACCGTAGCGCTGCCAGTTACGGGCCCGGTTCGAGCCCTCACCCCAGTACTCCTTCACGAAGCCGTCGCGGGTGGGCAGTTTCGCGCCGGCCGCTTGATCGAAGCGCGCGAAGTAGCGCCCCATCATGACGAAGTCGGCCCCCATCGCCAGCGCCAGCGCCACGTGGTAGTCGTGGACCAGACCGCCGTCGGAGCAGATCGGCACATACTCGCCGGTGCGCTCGCGGAAGGCGTCTCGGGCCCTCGCGACGTCCAGCACAGCGCTGGCCTGACCGCGGCCGATGCCCTTCTGGTCGCGAGTGATGCAGATGGAACCGCCGCCCACACCGACCTTGACGAAGTCCGCCCCCGCCTCGGCGAGGAAGGTGAACGCCTCACCGTCGACCACGTTGCCGCCGCCGACGGGGATCTCGGGATAGTGCTTCTTCACCCAGGTCAGGGCCTGTGCCTGCCAGTCGCTGTAGCCGTCGGACGAGTCGAAGCACAACGCGTCCGCGCCCGCCTCCACCAGGGCCGGGATGCGCTCCTGGTAGTCGTGCGTGTTGACGCCCGCGCCGACGCGCAGGCGCTTGGCGGCGTCCACGACCTGGTTCGGGAACCGCTTGTTGTCGGTGTAGTCGGACCGGAACACCAGGTACTGCAGGTTGCCCTCGCCGTCCAGCACGGGGAGGCAGTCCAGCCGTTCGTCCCACAGCCGGGCGTTGGCCTCGGAAAGCGTGGCGTCAGGCCCGGCGTGGGGCAAGTCGCCGATGGCGGTCATCCGCTCGCTGACCGGTTCGGCCAGGTCGTGGCGTTGCGGGTGGAAGTCGCGGGAGGTCACCAGGCCGAGCAGGCGTCCGGTCGCGGTCCCGTCGTGGGTGACCGCGGCGGTGCTGTGACCTGTGCGGCGCATGACGTCGACCAGGAGACCCAGGCTGTCGTCGGGCCGCACGTTCGTATCGCTGGTGACGAATCCGGCCTTGAAGTTCTTCACCTGACGGACCGCCGCGACCTGGTCCTGGATCGACTGGTTGTGGTGCAGGAAGCTCAGACCGCCGTTGCGAGCGAGCGCGATCGCGAGTTCCGGTGTGCTGACGGCCTGCATGATCGCGGACGTGAACGGGGCGTGCAGCTCGATCGCCGACCGCTCGCCCACGATGTGCCGCACGAGGGCCGTGCGCAGCTCGACCGTCGCGGGCGAGCAGTCCGTTCGGGTCCGGTTGGGCAGGAGCAGAAACTCGTTGAACGTCCGTGAGACCTCGGCGATGATTTGTGCCACTCGTTCCTCCTGACCCGTCGGCCGGGGCCCGGCTGCCCCGCCGTGAAGATCGCCCCCGCGTTCCAGGGCCCGGGCAGGCAGGGGTCGGCAAGGCAGCCGTGGAGGTGCCACGGACCGCGGCAGAGCCCTGACCGGCCCGTGGATCGAACGGGTGCGGTCGTGACCTGGCACCCTATCGATCGGCCGGCCTCGGCACGAATCGTGTCCGAGCCGCACAGGACACCGCTCCGCTTCGCCCGGGTGAGTGCCGCTGCGACCCGGCCGTGGCCACGGCGGTCGCAGCGCAGACGACGGTCGGGCTCACTGCCGGGGGTTTCCGTAGCCGTCAACCCTGACGATCGTCAGGGGCCGCTGTTGCCGTTCGGCTCGGGTTCCTGGCTGTCCCCGCTTCTACGTTCGGGCCCCATGGAACAGGAACCACAAGAGAAGATCACAGCTGGTCGGCTGCTCGGTGCCACGGGCGTCCTGGGTGTGGGGGCGGGAGCGGTCGTCTGGCTTTCCCCGGGTGGGCTGGGCGAAGCCGGTGCCGTCCAGGTCACCGGAGGAGCGTCGGCGTCCGCGTACCGGTCGGTGACCCGGACGGTGGCGGCTGCGCCGTCGTGGCTGGGCTCGCTGCTGGAAGTGGCCACCGAGGGCACTCTGGTGGTTCTCGCCGTGATGCTGGCCTGGACGTGGTGGACAGCAGTCCGCCGCAAAGACCTGCGAGGGGTCGTCGAGTCCGTGTTGACCGGTCTCGGCACCGTCGCGGCCTACGCGGTGAGCGAAGCGGTGAAGCTGGTGGTGGACGAGGAGCGGCCTTGCCGCGCGCTGCGCACGGGGGCCACCGACCTCGTCGCGGAGTGCCCCGGCGCGGGCGACTGGTCCTTCCCGAGCAACCACGCCACCCTCGCCGCCGGGATGGCCGTCGGCCTGGCCGTGCTGCGGCCGCGCCTTGCCGCAGTCACGCTGCCGCTGGCCGGGGCCACCGCGCTGCTGCGCGTGTCGACAGGGGTGCACTACCCGCACGATGTGCTCGCCGGCGCGATCCTCGGCGCCACGATGGTGGTGGCCGTGCTGCTCACGTTCGCGCCGCCGGCTCAGCGGCTGGTATCACGACCGGGAGGGCGGAGGAACGATCCCGGCCTCGTGGGCGACGACCGCGGCAGCGGCCCGGTTGTCCACGCCGAGCCTCGCCAGGATGGAACTCACATGGGCCTTCACCGTCCCTTCCACCACATGCAACCGCCGGGCGATCTGCCCGTTGGACAACCCCCCGCCGAGGAAGGCCAGTACCTCCCGTTCCCGGGTGGTGAGGGAGTCGACTCGGGCGCGGGCCACGGAGCGCCGACCGGCCAGAGCGCCCGCGCCGGTAGCGGCGAGGTGCGCGACGACGCGGGCCGCGACCTTCGGTGACAGGTAGGCGGCGCCGTCGGCCACCGCCCGGACCCCCGTGATCAGTTCCTCGGGTTCGCCCGACTTGATCAGGAAGCCGGCCGCGCCACCACCGAGTGCCCGCAGGATGTAGTCGTCCTCGCCGAACGTCGTCAGCATGACGACGCCCGTGCCGGGCGCGGTGCCGCGGATCTCCGCTGCCGCGTCGATACCGTTCATCCCCGGCATACGGATGTCCAGCACAGCCACCGTGGGGCGGTGACGCCGGACCAGTTCCACGGCCTCGCGCCCGTCACAGGCCTCGGCGACGACCTCGATACCCGGATCCGAGGCGAGAACGGCGCGTACTCCCGCCCGGATCATCGGCTCGTCGTCGGCGATCAGCACCCGGATCATCGGGTCTTCACGGGGTGAGCGTGTCGCGGGGCACCAGCGTTCACGGGGTGAGCGTGTCGCGGGACACCAGGATGCCGTCCCGGAAGCAGAGCCGGTACGCGTCGCCGGACCGGTCGTCGAACCGGTCGGCCGTTATCGCGTAGTACTCGCACGTTGTGCCTCCTGTCGGCTCGGGCGTCAGCGGTCGGTGGTTCGTCTGCCGGTCCGGCAGGAAACGCTCCACCTCGGAACGATCTTGCCCCACTCGCAGGCGGGCGAAGTCACCAGGTTCCAGGACCGCTCGGGACGCCGACAGCATCTCCCACCCCATGAGCGCTCCGCTCAGCGCCGCTCCGGTCACCAGGGGCACCATGACCGCAGCCACCAGGGCCCGGCCGACGCGGCGCCGAGCACGGCGATGTTCTGGCGGCAACTCGTCGCCTGCCCGGGAGGCCACGGGCGCGAGGAGCCGTGACGGCGGTGCCGAAGGCGCGTGCGGGATGCGTGCGGTGACCGCGAAGCCCCCGTCGCGCGGACCATGGTCGAACGAACCCCCGGCCAACCGCACGCGTTCTTCGAGACCGCTGAGGCCATGCCCCCCGCTCCGGGGCCGGGGCGGCAGGTTGAGCGCGGGCAGGGGCGGGCCGTTCTCCACGAGGACTTCCGACTCCGTTGCCACATGCCTCACTTGGACGGTCGCCGTCGCGCCGGGCGCGTGCTTGGCCACGTTGGTCAGCGCTTCCTGCACGACCCGATGAACCGCCCGCTCGACCACCGGTGGCAGGTCGTCGGCCTTGCCGTCGGCGCGGAACTCCACGGCGAGCCCGGCCACGGAGGCCTGCGCGATCAGGCCCGCAAGTCCGGCGCCGTCAGGGTCCGTCGGCGCCTCACCGAACTCCTCGCGCAGGACACCGATCACCTCGCCGAGGCGCTCCACCGCGGCCGCCGCCCTGGCCCTGATGTCACCCGCGGCCCTTCGATGATGCTCCGCAAGGTCCGGTGCGAGCTTCAGGGCGCCCGCCGACAGGGCGATCAGGCTGAGGTCATGGCCCAGTACGTCATGCATGTCCTGCGCGATGCGCGCCCGCTCGCGCAGCCTGGCCTGCTCGGCGACCAGCTCCTGCTCGCGTTGCAGTTGCCCGGCGCGCTCCCAACCGGCCTGGACGAGCTGCTGAGAGTGGCACCAGAACCGGCCCGCGAACCAGGGCACCATCGTGGCGACCACCACGACTGCCACGAACCGGCCGGCCAGCGGCAGCCAGGCAGGCACGACGGACAGTGCCACCACGCCGGCCGAGAGCAGCCCGACCAGAGCGAGCGCGGTCGGCGCCGTCCGTCCAGGCCGCCGTCCGGCCAGGAACGCGGCGACGACAGCCGGGACAACCCACCAGAGGTTCACCATGCTCAGCCCGGCGGCCGTCAGCGCGCCCGCTGTCAGAAGACCCCCTGGATCAAGAGCCCGCCGGCGATCGGCCGTCCCGGTCGCAGTCGCAGTCGTAGTCGCAGTCGGAGTTCCACTGTTGATCACCATGCTGTCCACGGAAGGGACGGTACGGACATCGGGAGCCGTCCGACACTGCCGAAAGTCCCGTCTGCGCCGGTGGCCGACGCCCGGAAGACCGCTTGTGCGAACGGCCTTCGGTCATCCCGTCGGCTTGCTGGACGACGGCCTGCTGGACGACGGCCTGCTATACGACGGCCTCAGGAGCCGAGCCCGGCCGGTCTACCTGCCCTCGACGTGGGATTCCTCCGGGTGGCTGCGTTGGGCCGGTGTCACGGTACGGGGTTCCCGGGCGTCGGCGCTCGGTTCCTCGTCGGCCGCCGGGCGCAGGCATTCGATGAGGTAGTCGCCGGTGTCGGGGTCGAGAGTCACGCCGTGGGTCTCGCTGCGGAATCCGGGGAAACGGCGGTCGAAGGATTCGAGGGCGGAGAGGTATCGCAGCAGCGGGCCGTCGGGTGCGCCGACGTTCTCGCCGGGCATCAGGACGGGAATGCCGGGCGGAGTGACGGTGATCATGGCGGCGGCCACCTGGCCCGGCGCCTCCGTCAACCGTACGCGGTGGGTGCCGCCACGGATCAGGCGCTGATAGCACAACTGTGGTGGAGCGACCGGTTCCGGCAACTGCTGGAAGGCAGCGTCCAGCAGCTCGACGAGACGGACAGAGCGCAGGTGGTCGTGCATGTCCTGGCACAGCTCGCGCAGGGTACGGCCGGCGTATCGCCTGGGATGCTCGGCGACCAGTGCGGGCAGGGCCCGGTCGAGGGAGGCGTCCTGGTCGTAGAGGGCCTTGAAGTCCATCAGGGCGTCGAGGAGAGTGCCCCACTTGCCCTTGGTGATGCCCATGGAGAACAGGACGAGCGTCGTATAGCTGTCCGTCTTCTCCACGACGATGTGACGGGTGGCCAGATACGCGGTGAGCACGCGTGCCGGGATGCCCCACTCGCCGGTCGTACCGGTCGCGTCGATGCCCGGGCAGGTCAGGGTGACCTTGATCGGGTCGAGCATGCAGTAGCCGTCGGCCAGCCCCGGGAAACCGTGCCAGGCGGCTCCGGGTTCGAGGTGCCAGCAGGCCGGCTCCGTGCGCAGCAATTCGGCCGGAGCCTCCTCGAACGGCACCCGGGTGCCGGTACTCGGGTCGGTGACCGTCTCGGGTTGCCATACGCCGAAGAACCATGGGGGTCGGTCGCCGGCCTCCTCGATACGGCGCCCGATGCGGACCATCTCCTGGCGGAACCGGACCGCCTCGGTCACGGCCTCGTCGATCAGCCAGCGGCCCTGCGGCCCGTCCATCATCGCCGTCGCGACGTCGAGCGAGGCGATCATCGGATAGAGCGGGGAGGTGGTGCCGTGCATCATCAGCGCCTCGTTGAACCGGTCGTGCCCGACGGGCGCCCGGGGGGCGGGCTTGACGTGGATCATGGCGCTCTGCGAGAGCGCGGCCAGCAGTTTGTGGGTGGACTGGGTGGCGAAAACCGTCGGCCGGTCCGGACCGGGAAAGGTGACCTCGTCCACCGACATGCCGTACCGGCCCGCGTAGAGCGGGTGGAAGCGGGCGTACGCGAACCATGCCTCGTCGAAGTGCAGCCGGGGCGTACTCGTGGCGAGCGCCTGCGCCGCCGCCGGGGCGTCGTAACACAGGCCGTCGTAGGTGGAGTTGGTGAAGACGGCGTACTGGGGGTGGGGCGAGACCGCGTCCCGGGTCAGCGGGTTCGCGGCGATCCGGGCCGCGACGGAGTCCGCCGCGAGTTCCGCCGGGGGCAGCGGCCCCGCCAGGCCGTAACCGTTGCGGGTGGGGATCAGGTAGACGGGACGGGCGCCGGAGACGACCAGCCCGTGCAGCACCGACTTGTGGCAGTTGCGGTCCACCAGCGCGATCTCGTCGCGGGTGACGCTGAAGTGGCCGACCACGCGGTTGCAGGTGGAATCGCCGTGCAGCACGAAGTACGTGAGGCCGGCGCCGAAGACCCGGGCGGCGTTGCGCTCCGCCTCGCCGATCGGGCCGGTGTGCTCGAAGAGCGAGCCGAGTTCCCCCACGGAGATCGACAGGTCACTGCGCAACAGGCGTTCCCCGAAGTAGTCGTGGAAGGCCCGGCCCGCGGGCGACTTCAGCAACGCGACACCGCCGGAGTGGGCCGGGGTGTGCCAGGAGTACTCGTGCGCGTCGTCGAAGCGGCGCAGCGCCCGGAAGAAGGGCGGCAGAACGGCGTCCTGGTAGGTGCGCGCGGCGGTGGTGATCCGGCCCGCGATGAACCCGGGCGTGTCCTCCAGCGGCCACACGTAGCCGACGACCGACTCCGACACCCACAGCGGCAGGTCCCGTACACCGTCGTCGGCCATGACCAGGAACACCGGAAGGTCCTGGAAGCGGCGCCCGATGGAGCGCAGCACGGCGGCGCCGCCGGGCTCGCCGTCCGCGCTCCCGCCGCCCGGTAGTTCCCAGGCGACGAGTGCCGCGGTAAGCCCCGCCTCCGTCCGCAGCACCGCCTCGGCGTCCGCGACGCCTGCCGCCCATCGGAGGTCGAATCCCCGCGACTCGATGGCCTCACCGATGCGCGCCAACTGCTCGGCGCCGGCGCCCTCGTCCCGTGGACGTTCCCGTACCGCGACCAAGATCCTGCTGTCCGCCATGAGACCCCTTCCGGCGGCCAGTGCCGCGTTCCGGGCCAGTTTCCGAGGGGACCGGGCGAGGCCGCAGCCGCACAGCCGTAAACCGCCCGCAGGACGGAACCGGTGGGCTCGGGCTTTACCCTCCGGCCGTGGATCGCTCCGGTGCGTGCGACTGAGGAGGATTGCCCGGCCAGTAAGCGCTATCTAAGCTGACGGGCGTGGATCAAGAAGGCGGCGTCGAGGACTCCTATTTCGACTACTGTCCCTGGGACTTCGTACCCAGGGCCTCTTCCGCGCAGCGAGCGGCTCAGGCCACGCACCAGGAGACGCTGGTCGAAGCCGGGGCGAGTCTTGGACCCCGATGTTTTGTCTCCTCGGCCGCCGCCGTGTTCGCTGATGTTCTGTGTCTGGGCGCCGATTCCTACATCGCGGGGTACGCCTATGTCACGGGTGAGGTGCGGGCCGGGCGGGACTGCTCGGTCAACCCGTACGCGACGGTGCGGGGGCGCGTGACGCTCGGGGACGGGGTGCGTGTCGGCGCGCACGCTTCCCTGCTCGGCTTCAACCACGGTTTCGCGCCGGACCGGCCCGTGCACCGGCAGCCGCTGACGAGCGAGGGTGTCGTCATCGGGGATGACGTGTGGATCGGCTCGCATGTCGTCGTCCTGGACGGGGTGACGATCGGCGACCACTGTGTGGTGGGGGCGGGGGCCGTCGTCACCAGGGATTTGGCGCCGTGGACGATCGCCGCCGGCAACCCGGCCCGGCCGCTGCGTGATCGCCGCGGGCACGGCGGACCGGGAGCCGTCCCGCCGGAGGCCGGCCTGGGCGATGCCGTGGCCGAGTTCGCCGAGCGGGCCCGGGCGCAGACCGCCGATGTCCTGGCCCGTTGCTGGAACGACAACACCGGCCGCTACAGCGACCGACCGGGCGTTTCACCGACGGTGCGGGCGCACTGTGACGCTGTGGAGATCGCCGATCTGCTGCTGGGCGCACCCCCCGGGCAGATGGCCGCGGCCGAGCACGCCGAGCGGCTGCGTGTGCTGCAGGATCCGGTGAGCGGGCTGGTGCCCGAGCTCGCTCCTGGAGGCGGGCCCGGAGCGCTCCCCGCACCGGCCCGCGACGGGTGGATCGAGGACGGCGCGGCCGAGTACCACGTGCTCTCGGTGGGCTGTGCGCTGGAGTTGCTGGGCTCCCGGTTCGCCCACCCGGTGCATGTCGTCGACCGCATGACGGCCGGTCAACTGGTGGCCCGGCTGGAGGCGTTGCCGTGGCGGACTCGGGCCTGGTCGGCGGGCGCGTGGGTGGACTGCTGGGCGACCGGCGCATATCGCAATCATGAGTCGCGGGGTGAGGCGTGCGGTGAACCGGGCGCGCTGGAGGCGCTGTTCGGCTGGCTGGGGACGCGGGTGGATCCGTGGACGGGAATGTGGGGTGCGGCACCGTCGCCGGCCGACGGCCGACTCCAACTGGTCAACGGCTACTACCGGCTGACCCGTGGCTCGTTCGCCCAGTTCGGGCTTCCTGTGCCGTACGCGGAGCGGGTGGTGGACACCGTGCTGGCTCATGCGCGCGATCCGCGCTGGTTCGCGGCGGGCCGTCAGAACGCGTGCAACGTCCTGGACGTGGCACATCCGCTGTGGCTCGCGGGACGCCAGAGCCGCCAACGAGACGACGAGGTGCGGGCGTGGGCCGAGGAGCAGTTGATGCAGGCGCTGGGGCATTGGCGTGACGGGGCGGGTTTCGGCTTCGGTCCGGCGGGAGAGGGCGGCTCGGGTCCCGGCCGGGAGCCGGGGCTGCAAGGCACCGAGATGTGGTTGGCCATCATCTGGCTGCTGGCCGATCTGGTGGGGTTGGCGGATCGGCTGGGATACCGGCCGCGGGGTGTGCACCGCCCCGAGCCGGCCCGCTCCCCCATGTTCACGACGCCCCACCACGGCCTGTCGTGAGGGTCAGTTCCCCGCGGGCGCTCTGTACGTGAGGGTCCGTTCCCCGCGTGCGCGCTGTAAGGGCGGCCCACGGTCCTCGCCTGAACGTCACGCCGGGCGACACCGGCCTCAGCACGTACCGCGCGACGCGCTCCGAAAGGGTCGGTTCCCACAGGCGCCGGCCAGCGGCGGCACCCGGGTCAGCACGTGACGTGGAACTCGTTTCCGCCGGCGTCGGGGAACTCGCCGGGTTCCCCGTCGCGTCGGGTGACCTCCGGGCGCAGCCTGTTCCGCCCCGTCTTCGGCGCCGCGGGAGGCCCCATGACCAGCGAGACCGTGCTGGTGGGCTCCCGGCGCAGCCGGACGCCCCAGTGGTGGGACTCGACCGCACGCCAGTCCGCCCGGGCCTCCCAGAAGGCCCGCTGGGCGTGGCGGTCCTCCTCGGCGACGTCGAGGCAGATCGCGACGAGGCCGGAGTCGGCGAGCACTCCGGGGTGACCGGGACGCAGCACGCAGAACTCGTTGCCCTCCGGATCGGCCAGCACGTCCCACGGGACGTCACCCTGTCCGATGTCGACCCGCGTCGCACCGAGGGCGAGCAGGCGCGCCACCTCGACCTCCCAGTCCGGCCCCCCGGCCAGGTCGAGGTGGAGTCGGTTCTTCTGCGCCGCTTTCGGCTGCGCGGTCGGCACGAACCGCAGCCGCAGGCCGCCGGTACGGCCCTGCGTCGCGTCCCGCCAGAAGCCGTCCATACGCCCGGCATCCAGCGCGTCGATCACGATCCCGGTCAGCATCCCGCTCCCCCAAGCCGTCGAAAACCCGTCGCGGCTCATCATGGTCGCCATCGCTCTCGGCGTCGGCGCCGGGGCCCCGGGTCGGAACCGCCGACCGGTCCCACCGGGTCACCGGCTGACCAGGGAGCTGTCGGTCGCTCGTCGGCCGCCCTGCCGGGGCACCGTGACGGTCTTCCGGTCTGCGACCGCGACGCGACGGCGCTCCCCGCAGGCGGGCCGACGTGCGGTCAGCCGGACGTGCAATGCGGGGCCGGTGTGCCCGCCGTGCCGTTCGCGGTGAAGCCGAACGAGGTGGTGGCGCCGGGGAGCAGGGAGCCGTTGAAGGCCGCGTTGCGCACGGTGGCCCGGTCCTGAGCGGTGGTCAGCAAACCGTTCCACAGGCTGGTGACGGTCGAGCCCGCCGGATCCCAGGCCACCGACCAGCCCGTCAGCGCGGCAGAGCCGGTGTTCTTGACCGTGACCTCCGCCTGGTAGCCGCCCTGCCAGGAGGAAACGGTACGGAACTGCGCGGTGCACGCGCCCTGCGTCGGGGTCGGTGTGGGCTCCGGGTCGGGGTCCGGATCCCTGGCGTCGTACGTCAGCCCGTACCCGTACGGGAAGAGCGCGGCCTTGCCGTCGCCCTCGTTGATGGGCTGCTGCGAGGCGCTCTTCATCCAGGTCACCGGCAGCTTGCCGGTGGGGGCGTAGTCGCCGAACAGGACGTCGGAGACTCCGGCGCCCTCGGTGCCGGGCAACCAGGAGGCGAGAAGCGCCTTCCAGTCGGGCAACTGGGCGGAGATGTCGAGCGGCCGGCCGGAGACCAGCACCACCACGACCGGCACCCCGCTCGCCTTCAGCCGGGCGAGGGTCTGCAGATCCTCCTGGTCCAGCCCCATGCCGTTCGGCCGGTCGCCCTTGCCTTCGGCGTACGGTGTCTCGCCGACGACGGCGACAGCGGCGCCGTAGCTCGCGTCGATGCCGTTGCCATAGCGGTCGTAGGTGACCCGGGACGCGTCGGTGGCGGCGGCGCGGATGCCCCGCAGGACGGTGGTGCCGTCGGTGACGGGGCCGCTGCCGCCCTGCCAGCCCACGGTCCAGCCCCCGCTCTGGTTGCCGATGTCGTCGGCGGACTTGCCGGCGACGAAGAGCTTCGCGGACTTGGCCAACGGCAGGATCCCGCCGTCGTTCTTCACCAGCACCTGGGACTCGCGTACCGCCTGCCGGGCCAGGTCCCGGTGCGCGACCGAGCCGACCGTGGCGGTGTACGACCGGTCCGTGAACGGCCTTTCGAAGAGGCCGAGTTGGAACTTCTTCGTCAGGACGCGGCGGTTGGCGTCGTCGATCCGGGACTGCGCGACGCGGCCCGCGGTGACCTCACCGCGCAGCAGGATGAGGAACTTCTTGTAGTCGTGCGGGACCATCACCATGTCGATGCCCGCGTTGACGGCCGTGCTGATCTCGGCGCCGGTGAAGCCGCTCTGCGCGTCCAGCTGGTCGACGGCTGCCCAGTCGGAGACGACGAACCCGGTGAATCCCAGCTCCCCCTTGAGGACATCGGTCACCAGGTGCCTGTTCGCATGGGACCTGACGCCGTTCCAGCTGCTGTACGACAGCATCACCGACCCCACGCCGCGGCGCACGGCCTCCTTGAACGGCGGCAGGTGGATCGCCCGCAGCTCGGCCTCGGACAGCTCGGTGTTGCCCTGGTCCACGCCGCCGGTGGTGCCGCCGTCGCCGAGGTAGTGCTTGGCGGTGGCGAGCACCGAGGCGGGGCCGGCCCCCAGGGTGTCGCCCTGGAGTCCGCTGACGAACGTCGTCATCGCGGAGGGCAGTTCCGCTGTCTCGCCGTACGACTCGTACGTACGGCCCCAGCGGTCGTTGCGGGCCACGCACAGGCAGGGGGCGAAGTCCCAGTCGATGCCGGTGCCGGACACCTCCTCGGCGACCGCGTGTCCGACGCGCTGGACGAGGGCCGGGTCACGGGTGGCGCCCAGTCCGATGTTGTGCGGGAAGAGGGTGGATCCGCGCACCGCGTTGTGGCCGTGCACGGCGTCGATCCCGTAGATCATCGGAATGCCGAGCGGGGTGGTCAGAGCGGTGCGCTGGATGCTGTCGTAGGTGTCTGCCCAGGTCTGCGCATTGTTGGGACTGACCGTGGAGTCGCCTCCGGACAGCACGGACCCGATGCGGTAGGTGGCGAGGTCGGACTGCGGGACGAGGGCGTCCTTCTCGATCTGCGTCATCTGGCCGAGCTTGTCGTCCAGCGTCATACGTGACATCAGGTCGGCGACGCGGTCGGCGACCGGTAGGGAGGCGTCCTGGTAGGGAAGGCCGGCGGCGGACGCGCGGGGTGCGGGTTCCGGGACGGCGGCGGCCGGTCCGACGAGGGTCAGGGCGGCGACGCACAGGGCCAGGGCGGCCGTCGCCGGACCGCGACAGTCGGTCAGCAGGCGCATGGTGGGGCCTTTCCGGTGGGGGCCGGGAGGGTGGGGGCGGCGCGGTGCGTGGGCCGGGGCCCGCCCGCTCCACGGCGAGGGCCGGTGGGCGGGCGGGTCCCGGAATGAGCGCGGGTGTCAGGCGGTGGTGCAGGAGGTGCCGTTGAGGCTGAAGCCCGAGGGCTTGGTGAAGGAGCCGCCGTAGGTGCCCTGGAAGCCGAAGGACACCTGGCCGCCGGGCGCGATCTGCGCGTTGTAGGCCAGGCTGCTCGCCGTGACCGCTCCGGACGACGGGGAGACGCCGGCGCTCCAACTGCTGGTGATCTGCTGTCCGGCGGGCAGGGTGAACCCGAGCTTCCAGCCGTTGACCGGGGAGGTGGCGGTGTTGGTGACGGTGACGTCGGCGGTGAAACCGCCCTGCCAGACGTTCGTCGTGTAGGCCACCTTGCAGGCGGTGGAGCCACCGGGCGTGCCGGGGTCACCGGAGCCGCCGCCGGTGTTGACCGTGGAGGAGAACGAGGTCACGGCGAGGCCGGCGCCGTTCTGCCAGGGCTCGAAGCCCGCCTGGACGCTGGTCAGGTACCAGTTGTTCTGGGCCAGTCCGCGGGAGACGGCCTGCCGGGCGAAGTCCATGACGTCGAAGTTCCAGCTGCTGATCGCCGACGGTGCGACGAAGGACAGCACGTCGTTGGAGCCGTTGTTGCCGGACCACACCTGCCACTGGCGCCCGGCCACGGTGGCCGTGCCGACCGCGGAGCCCACGGGCTGCACGGATCCGACCCTGTCGAACCAGATCATGATCTCGGTCCGGTTGACGCCGTCGGTGCGGGGCGTGGGGTCGAGCCAGATGTCGTAGGCGGCGTCGTACGCCGCGTTGCCGACGTAGCTGTAGGAGATAGCGGTGGGCGCGCTGGAGATGGTGCTGAGCTGGGCGGGAAGGTTGGTTCCGGGTGAGCAGTTGGTGTAGTGGCAGCCGTTGTAGACGGACGGGTAGGACTTCGGGGCGCCGTTCGTGGGGACCGAGCCGTCGGCCTGGGTGATCCGGAATCCCGAGTCGCTCACGCTGATGCACTGTGTCTCGCTGGTGCCCCAGCGGTTGTTCTGGACGACGTAGCGGCCCTGGATAGTGGTCGACCCGAACTGCTCACAGATGGTGGTGTCGGCCTGCGCCGCCGAAGCGGTGGTCAGCAGCGCGGCCAGCGAGACGAGCGAGGTGAGCAGGGCGCCGAACAGGCCACGCGCCCTGCGGGCATGGTGCGGTGACGGTCGCATGCGGATCCTCTCCGAAGGGAGTGGGGGAAGTAGGTGCGGGGAGCGCTCCCACGACTACGACAATGGGAGCGCTCCCATTCCCTCGGTTCGGCAGGGACTCTAGGGAGGCTCCATGTTCCTGACAAGCCTGTGGGCAGCAACCCGTCGAAAGTCTTCGAGGATGCCTGGCCGGAGTTTCCGAGGATGCCAGGTCGGAGGGGGCGTGCGGTCTGTCGTCACGCGCCTGTTGGGAGCGCTCCCGAGGTGCCCGCGGCCGGGAGCGTCCTCCTGGGCGGGTGCTTCCGGGTCGACCGGCCGTGGGCAGGACGACCGTCCGCCGTGGGCAGAATGCACGGCTCGCGGTGGTCAGGACGACCGGCCGGGGGCGGTCAGGACACGACCGAGTAGGGGCGATCAGGACGACTCGCGGACCACCAGTTCCGTGCGGAGGATGACGTGGCGCCAGGCGACGGCGGGCTCGTCCATCTCCTCCAGGAGCAGCCGGATCATGGCCCGACCGATCTCCTCCAGCGGCTGACGGACCGTGGTCAACCGCGGCTCGGTCTGCTCGGCCAGCGGAAAGTCGTCGAAACCGATCACGGCGACGTCCTCGGGCACTCGCCGTCCCGCCGCGCGCAGCGCCTGCAGAGCACCCACCGCCGTGGTGTCGGACGCGGCGAGGACCCCGTCGATCTCCGGATGCCGTTCGAGGAGTTCGGCCATGGCACGGCGCCCGCTCTCCTGGGTGAAGTCGCTCTCCGCGACCCAGGACCGCTCGCCCCCCTGGCCGGCCGTGGCCATGGCCTCCCGATAGCCGCGCAATCGGCACTGGGCGACGTACATGTCGAGCGGCCCGGTAATGGTGGCGATCTCTCTGCGGCCCCGTTTCAGCAGGTGGGCGACGGCGCTGCGGGCACCGCCGACGTTGTCCGCGTCGACGTAGCTGACGTGCTCGTCGCCCGAACGGCGTCCCAGCATCACCGTCGGCAACCGCGCCTCGGCGAGCATGTCCGGCAACGGGTCCCCGGCATGCACGGACACCAGCAGCGCCCCGTCGACCCGGCCGCCCCGCGCGTACTCCAGGAAACGCTGCCGCTCCGCATCCGAACGGACCAGGGTCAGCAGCAACTGCATCCCGGTGTCCGCCAGCGCATCCCCCAGCGAGCGGACGATCTCGGAGAAGAACGGCTCCGCGAACTGCCTCCAGTCCGGCTCCGTCAGGACCAGGGCCACGGCATCGGCCCGTCGCCCTGCCAGAGACCGCGCGGCGAGATTGGGCACGTACCCGAGCTCCTCGACAGCACGCTGCACGGCCCGGCGCGTCGACGCCTTCACACCGGCCGCGTTGTTGATGACGCGAGACACCGTGCCCCGCCCCACCCCCGCGCGGACGGCCACCTCCTCCAGCGTCGGCCCCCCAGGACGTCGCCTGCCCATGACCACCTCCCCCACGAGATCACCAAATCCTACGGCCCGACCCAACCCGGCACACAGACTTCCCCGGCGGCATGGCCGAACCACGGGCAACCGGACGCCGCGAGGCGTGGCGGACCACGGGAGAGGGGGATCCGTGTACGCCCCGCGCGGTGTCCTCGATGAAATCGCGGAGGTCAAGCACGGTGCGCGAGGCGAGGCACGGGTTCGCAACCCGGCTGGTCCGAGGCCTACGAACCCGTGTGCGGCCGCCGTCGGCGTCTTCCGAGCGCAACACCCAGCCGTGGCATGAGCGTTGCGAGGAGCGCCACGCGGTGCTGGGGAGGTGTTTCGGCCGGTGCCGACCGTGTCGGTGGCGGTGTCGGCGGCGGCGGTGGCCGTGGCCGGGACCAGCCGACCGGGCGGTGTAAGAAGCCGACCGAGTGGGCGCAGGTTTGGGTGGGGAGGGCCTGCCTGGTGATCCGGTGACGAGACGAGCGCCACCGGCCCGGAGGCCGCGGCCGAGGCAGGATCCGGACCACGAAGCGCGTGGAACGGGCGACCCGCCGGGGCGGCTACCTGCCAATCCGTCGGCAGGCAGCCGCCCCGGCGGGTCCACTCATCCGACTACGACAGGGGCGGGTAGGCGTTCTGCATCAGCTGCTGGAACTGGGCGGAGAACCAGTGCCCGGCCAGCGGCGAGTTCGACAGAGCACCGGTGGGGTTGTTGCCGTTACGGGCGTTGCCGCCGTAGGTGGGGTCGCACATCCGGTCGAAGCCCTTGCCCTCGTCGTTGGAGACGGCCGAGCTGGACCCGTCCGACTCCCCCGGGGGCTTCACCCACACGTAGGCGTCGATTCCGGCCGCCGGGGCCGCGGTGGGCCGTTCGCCGATTCCGGCTCCGCTCTGGTTGCACCAGTTGCCGGCGTGGATGCGCCGGTCGACGCGGCTGCCGTCGACATAGCCGTCGACGGAGGTCTGCGCACCCGGCCCGGCGGGCCGGGCCGAGCCGCCCCAGCCGTTGCGGGAGGTGTCGATCAGCATGCCGATGCCGGACCTGAAGCCGGCCGCGACCAGCTTGTCGCGCAGCGCCTGGGCGTAGGACTGCTCGTCCACGTACTGGTTCCAGTCCAGCCACTTGGACTGGCGCACCGTCTGCCCGTTGACGCTGTCGGTGACCTTGAGGTAAGGCTCCTTGACGGGGCTGTAGTTGGCGGTGTTGACGATGAAGCCGGCCACGTCGTCCACGCTCGCGCCGTTGGTGGTGGCCACTTTGGCGAACTCCTGCGCGGCCGGGCCGAGGTTGCTGTCCCAGCCGAGCCAGCCGTGGTGGGCGGCGTCGATGTAGTTGTAGACGTTCGGGACGGCACCGAGCTTGTCCAGGGCGTAGCCGACGCCCTTCTCGTAGTTGCCGTTGCCCTTCATGGTCACGCAGGCATCGGTGGTGGTGTTGGTGCCGCCGGCGTTGGTGACCAGGTTGGGCAGTGAGTCGGGCTCGATGACGGTGGCGATCCTGAGGCCCGCGTACTTCGCCTCGGAGAGGATCGAGGCGATCGGGTCGATGTACTGGGACTTGTACTTGTCGAGGTCGTTCGGGCCGAGTTCGCCGTTGGAGGCGAGGGCGGCGCAGTCGCGGCCGGGCAGGTCGTAGATGACCAGCTGGACGACGAGCTCGCCGGAGCCCTTCTGCTTCAGCGCCTCGTCCAGGTGGGCACGCAGTCCCATGCCGCCGCTCACGCCGTTGATGGCGGCGATGCGGTCGAGCCAGACGGCGGTGGGCTGGTTGGCGATGCGGCTGCCACCCGGTTCGGCGGCGGCCTTCGCCGACCACTCCGGGTTGACGTACGCCTTGGCGCCGACGTACGGGTTCTCGACCCGGCTGCCGTTGCCGCCGCCGTTGTCACCGCCACCGCCATCGCCGCCACCGCTGCCGCCGTCGACGTTGCAGGTGACGCCGTCGAGCGTGAACGTGGCGGGTAGGGCGTTGGTCCCGCTGTAGGAGGCGTTGAAGCCGAAGCTCACGGAACCGCCGTTCGCCAGCGCGCCGTTGTAGCTCTCGTTGGCGGCGGTGACAGCTGTGCCGCTCTGACTGATCTTCGCGCTCCAGCCGTTGGTGATCTGCTGGTTGCCGGCGTACGACCACTTCACCGACCAACTCGACTTCGCGGCGGCGTTGTTGGTGATGGTCGCGGTGGCGGTGAAGCCGGTGTCCCAGTGGCTCTGCACCTTGTAGTCGACGGTGCAGGGGGTGGCCGTCACCGCGGCACCCGCCGATTGGATGCCGAGTGCGGTTCCGGAGGCCCCGGCGACCAGCGCCAGGGCAGCGAGCAGCGAGCAGCGATGTTCGAGTGCGACTCATCTGTGGTGGTTTCCTTTGTTGCCGTGGGGTTTACGGGTTGACGGCGCGCGCGTGTGATCGCGCGGCCCGATGCCGTGCGTGGGCGTGTCCCGTCGTCCGCGGAGGTCAGCGCGCCGTTCGCAGGAGTGGCCGGGGGGGGACCGGTCGCCGGAGCAGCCGAGGGCGGATCGGTCGCCGGAGCAGCCGAGGGCGGACCGGTCCTGGTTGGCGACGGTCGGTGCGGGGTGGGCGGCAGGCCCGGGAGGCGGGCGATCAGGCACGGACGCTCGAGCCGGAACCGCGCCCGCCGTTCCCACCCTCGTCGGCGGCGGTCGCGGTGGCGCCGGGCTCGGAGCACCGGCTGTCCCAGCCCCGGGTGACCTCTTGGTCGCCCGGTAGGCCGAAGTACAGCTCCCACACGCCAAGTTGCACCTGGCTGTTGCGTTCCTCGGCCGCCACTGCGGGCACGGCCACCCCGCCGAAAAGGCGCGACGGCGCCGGCGACGGTGCGTGTGATGAACATGGGGGGTGTCGCATGAGCGACTCCTTACAGCTTGGCGCGCCGTGACAGGCGCGTCGACTGAATGGAACCGCTCCCACTGGTGGGCAGGAAGATAGCGGCAACTCGCCCCAATGCCCAGTCCCACGTCAGGAGTTGAACTCAACGACACCCACAAACCATTTCGGTCCTTCAAACACCTTGACCGCTCACAGGATCGCCCCCATTAATGGGAGCGCTCCCACTGGTTCAAGAACTGACTTCTCGCTCGAGAGCCGTCTCGCGGGCGGAGCCGCGCCCGTGTTCACGTAGCACCGCTTCTGGGCCCAGGCGGACATCGCCTTGGCCATGGGCTCGTACGCGGAGCTCCTCGTACAGTCCCCGCCTGCGCTCCGCGTGCGCGGTCCTGACACCTGACGTCGGGGCCGACCTGCCGGGCGGCCCCACCAGCACACGGGGCCGCCCGGTCCTCCCGTACGTTGCCCGACACCGACAAGCCGGCAAGGCGGCGAGGCGGCGCACCGAGATGCAACCCTTCAGTTGCACCTTGAGAGTCGATGTGCAACCCTGGAGTTGCATTAGACGGTGACGATGAAGGAGTCCCTCATGAGCGAGGACCGGATCGAACGCGAAACCCTGATCGCAGCACCCCTGGAGCGGGTCTGGTCGCTGGTGGCCCAGCCCGGTTTCTGGGTGGCCGACAAGGCGAGCCTGCCCGGCACCGTGGCCAGGGAGGGCGAGTCGATGGTGGCGAAGAACCCCGAGCACGGCGACTTCCCGGTGCGTGTGGAGAAGGTCGAGCCGCCGACCTACCTGTCGTATCGCTGGACCAGCGCCTTCCCCGGGGAGGAGCTGCGCGAGGACAACAGCACCCTCGTGGAGTTCACGTTGACCCAGGAGGGCGACCAGACCCGACTCCGCGTCGTCGAGAGCGGGTTCGCCGCGCTGGCGGGTTCCGAGGAGCTGCGCGGTCAGAACCTCAAGGACCACAGCGCGGGCTGGCCTCTGGAGCTCGACGCGCTCAAGGCACGTGCCGAACAGTCGGCCACGTGACGGAGGAACGTCCCGGAGCCGCCGAGGTCGTCGACAGCGTCCTCGGCGCGCTGGCCGACCCGACGCGACGCCAACTGCTCGACCTCCTCGCCGCACAGGGCGAGGCCACGGCCACGACCCTCGCCGAACGACTGCCCGTCTCGCGCCAGGCGGTGGTCAAACACCTCGCCGTCCTGGACGCCGCCGGACTGGTCTCCGGCGGCCGGGTCGGACGCGAGGTGCGCTACGCGGTGCGGCCCGCGGCACTGGACACGACGGCGCGGTGGATGGCCTCGCTCGCGGCCGACTGGGACCGGCGGTTGGCCGACATCAAACGCGTCGCCGAGGCGGCGGAACGCGATCCGGGTTCGGCACACCCCGACTGAACGGCTCGATGCTGCGACCGCCTCCTGCCCGATCTTCTCCATCTTCTCCATCTTCTCGATCTTCTCGATCTTCTCGATCTTCTCGATCTTCTCGATCTTCTCGATCTTCTCGATCTCGAAGTCGGTGGTGTCCTTGAAGGGGAGGCCGCTGCTGCCCATGTCTCGCTCCGTTCGACGAAGGCTCTCGGGGTTTGCCACGGCGAAGGGGATCCGGTCATGGGTGCCGCGAGCCCGGGCGTCACGGCGTTGCGCCCGCTTCGAGAGCCTGCCCCCGGTCTACGCTCGGCCCGTGGGGCAGCCTGAGCAGCGCGCCGAGGGCGCGGGACCGTTCACCACCCGGCTCACCTGGCGCCTTCCCGGCGGCGGCACCGCGGTGTGGGATTCACGGCTCGCGCGCCGGCGCGGACTGCTCGCCGTCCGTCCTCCGGGCGCGGCGTCCGCTCGGCACACCCGTGCGGACGCCGTGGGCATCGCCAGGCTGCGCAGACTCAACGCCGTCGCGGCGGTCGCCTTCGTTGTCGGCGGGGCACTCTTCGCGACCGGCGCCGCCTTCGCGCAGTTCGGCTCCGGCAACGCCACGCAGTGCGCCTCGATCTACTTCGCAGGCGGCCTCTTCTTCAACACCGGAGGCTACGTCTCACTGCTCCAGGTGATCAACGCACCTCGCCACGTCGTCGGCGGCGAAGGTCCGCTGGTCACCCACTCCTGGCGGTGGTGGAGCTACGAGCCGATGCGAGTGGACTGGCTGAGCGCCTTCGTCCTCTTCGCGGGCACGCTCGTCTTCGCGGTCGACCTGCTGGACTCCTTCCTCCAGGGCCTGAACGTCCACCAGGTCAACCGGCTGATCTGGGCGCCCGACGTGATCGGCTGCCTGCTCTTCCTGGTCTCCGGGCATCTGGGCTTCGTCGAGATCTGCCACGGACAGCCCTGCGTGCGCCCGCGCAGTCTCGGCTGGTGGATCGTCGCCGTGAACCAACTCGGGTCCGTCCTGTTCATGGTCTCGGCGCTCGCCGCCTACACCCGCCCCGCCACGGGCAGCCTGGTCAACGCCGACATCGCCAACGGGAGCACCCTCGCCGGCGCCCTGTGCTTCTCCGTCGCCGGGCTCCTGCAACTTCGCGAACACCCGTAGGGCTCCACCCAGCGCATCTGCCCTGCCCGGTCACGCCGAAGGGAGAGTGAGAGGCTCGCCCGGCGGTGGTCCGGGCGAGTCGGCAGAGGTGGCCTCACCCATTCCGGGAGGCGTCATGCACCATCCGACCGACCCGACGAACGACTGCCGCTCCGTGCAGGAGCCCGAAGTGCTGCGACGCACGCTGTCCATCCGGGTGCTCCTCAGCGCCGACGAGGCCGTTCAGCTCAGGGTCTGCTTCGTCCACGATCCCGCCGATCCGCTCGCCGTGCGCATGGACTTCCCCGGCTCACCCGACGACATCGTGCCCTGGACATTCTCGCGAGATCTGCTGTACGCCGGTCTGCGCGTGCCGTCCGGTGAGGGTGACGTCCGGGTCTGGCCGCCCTGCCCCTGCCACGGCCTGGGCAGCGTCCGGATCCTGTTGCGGAGCAGTTTCGCCGCGGCGGTGCTCTTCGTGCCGGCCGACGAGCTTCGTGACTGGCTGGACGAGACGTTCGCGTCGGTGCCTGCGGGGCAGGAATCCGCCCGCATGAGCTGGGAGGGGCCCCTGGAGCGTCTGCTGCATCCCGGGTGACCGCGGTGCGGTCGACAGCCGACACGGTGACCCGGGAACGTCGTGCATCCGTGGGCCCTCCGACCACGGAAACAGACGGTGACGCGACCCGTCAGCGCCACCGGTTCAGCGAGCGAAGAGAGGCAATCGTGGTCGAAGTCGAGCGTGTCCTGACCGTCCGCCATCCGTTGGGCGAGGTCGTGCGGTACCTCGCGGACTTCTCGCACGCCGAGATGTGGGACCCGGGCACTGTCACCTGTGAACGGCTGGGCGGCGGCACGGTGTCCGTGGGGACGGAGTGGCGGAACGTGTCGGAGTTCCGCGGGCGTCGCACGGAGCTGCGGTACCGGCTCGTCCGGTGGGAGCCGGACCGCCTCACCTTCGTGGGGCGGAACAAGACGGCCACCTCCACCGACGACATGCGCTTCGAGGAACACGCGGGAGTCACGCAGCTGACCTATCGGGCGCATGTCGACTTCCACGGCCTGGCTCGACTGGCCGGTCCCCTGCTGAAGCGCGAGTTCGAACGGCTCGGCGACCAAGTGTCCGAGCGTCTGCCGCGGGCGGTCGACCACGCTCTGGGCACTCCGCCCTCGCAAGGCGACCGGCAACTCTGAGCCACGTCCGCCACCCGGCCGGCGAGGGGCTGGAAGGGCGGCGATCTGCTCGCGAGTCCGCCGGGGCCGGCCGCCCGTCATGAGCTGGGCTGCCGCCTCCGCCGGACCTCGGCATCGCGGCCCACCCGAGTGGCGTTCGGCCCGCAGCCTTGCGGAACACGGTTCAGATGAGTTCGGGCTGCGGTTCCGATTGCCGGGCCGGTGCGGTCTTCGTTTCCCACAGCGCGGTGGTCCGTGCGTAGCCGTAGATCACCGAGGTCATCGCCAGCAGGAGAAGCGGTCCGGACACCCACGGATGCTCCGCCATCTGCAGCGGCAGGTAGCGGTATGAGACCAAGAGGGCAACGAAGACCGTGGTGCCGTAGGCGACCAGTTGGATTCCCGCTCGGTCCCAGCCGCGGTCGAGCGAGCGCAGACCTGCCTCGATCGTGAGCGCGAACACCACGCCGGCAATGAGATCCACTCCGTAGTGGTAGCCGAATCCCAGCGTTGCGGCGAGTGTGGCAACCAGCCAGAACGTGCCGGCGAAACGCAGGAATCGCGGGCCCTTCCGGGAATGGATGAAGATCGTGGTAGCCCACGCCGTGTGCAGGCTGGGCATGCAGTTGCGTGGGGTGATCTCGTCGAACGGCATGTGGCGCGGGTCGGCGATCGGCGACGGAGTCACCGGCCACAGGTCGGCCACCGCCCACTGCTCGCTGGGCGGCGTGTGCGCCCACAGGCTGACCGACGCCCAGTGCTCGGCGCCCGTGCCGTAGGCGAAGACCGGTCCGACGACCGGGAAGATCATGTAGATGGCCGGTCCGAGGAGGCCGATCATCAGAAAGGTGCGCACCAGATGGTGCCCCGGGAAGCGACGCTCGACCGCCACGTTGCGCAGTTGGTACAGCGCGACGACGACCGCGGCCACCGCGAGCTGGCCGTAGACGATGTCGAGGAAGTTGAAGCCGATCGAGCCGGTGGCGGTGATGATCCGGCCTGCCAGCCACGACGGTTCGCCCAGCGCGTGGTCGGCGGTCGCCACGTACTGGTCGAGCACCATGGGGCGGGTCTTCGAGGTGATGATCAGCCAGATGTCGCCGGTCTTCCGGCCGGCCACCAGCAGCAGGCCCAGCCCGACGCCCTTCAGCAGCAGGGCGCGTTCCTGGCCGGTGCGGCGCGTGACCGCGATGACCGCGCAGCCCAGCATCACCCACAGCGCGCCGTTGCCGAAGGGGTGGCCTTCGGGCACCTTGGCGTCGACCGCCCGCCGGACCAGGAAGAAGACGGCGTCGATGCCGATCGCGGCACCGGTCGCGATGAACCGTTGCCGCCAGGTGAGAACCACCATCATCAACGCCAGACTGGCGTACAGCAGGAAACCCGATTTGGGAGGGAATATCAGCTCCCCCACCTGGTTGCTGATCGGCCCCGGCAGGCCGCAACGACGCGCCGCGACTTCCAGCGCGATGAGGAATCCGAGGGCGACCACACCTACCGCGGCCCACAGTATCGCCCGGGGATGACGCCCCACGGAACGGGCAGTTCTACCTTTTATTCGCGAAAACGCCCGCAATGCTATGTATATCAATTACTTAACCAATTTGCTCGATTTTGACTGACCACGTTGCTCAGCACACCGAATGGCGCGCTTTCCTGGCGAAGGACGGGCATGGGGGGCGTTCATCGCGAGTTCGAACATGTTAACGGAGTGGTGCGGGTGGGTTACGGCGAAATGTGCATCGGCAAAGGTGGGCCACAGGAAGTGAGAGTGACGTGCCAGAGCTCTCCCCCCATCGCCCCCCCCATCGCCTACCGCCGCTTCGGCCGACGTGACGCCCTGTGCGGGACCTGTGGAGGGCGCTCCCGCGTTCAGTCGGTGGAGCGGGAGTGCACGCTGACGGCGTAGCCGCCGTCCGGGACGTACGGATCGCCGTCCCAGGTGGCGAAGCGCCGCCGCAGGGTCAGTCCGGCCTGCGTGCACCAGTGGTCGAACTCCGTCAGTGTCACTGTCGGTTCCGGCAGCGGCAGGTGTTCCGCGTCCAGTCCCATGCCGGTGACCAGCAGTCCGCCGACGCGCAGTACGGCGGCCAGCTGCCGGACCACGGCCGGTCCGGTACCGGGGGCCAGCAAGGGGATGACGTTTCCGGCGGCGAGCGCCAGGTCGAAGCCGGGTTCCAGACCGAGAGCGTCCAGGCGGGCCAGGTCACCGTGGAGCCATTCCAGGTCGGGGGCGGTGCGGCGCGCGACGGCGAGCATGGAGCGGTCGAGGTCCACGCCCGTGCAGAGGTGGCCCAGCGTGGCGAGCCGGATCGCGATCCGCCCGGTGCCGCAGCCGGCGTCGAGCACCCGCCCGGCGGGTTTCAGCAGCGCGTCGCAGAAGGTGGCCTCGCCGTGGATGTCGTGGCCCGATGCCGCGAGCCGCGCGAACCGCAGGGCGTACTCCTCGCCGGCCTGTCCGCCTGTCAGTTCCGCCCAGCGGTCGCGTTGGCTGCTCATGGTCTGCGTTCCACCCGGTGGTCAGGGGCGAGGACCGATGCCATCGCGCGTTCTTCCTATCGTAGGTACAGACCTCGCGACCGCTCAGGGATGCGGAGCGTCCGCCCGGCCGCCACGGGGATCCGTGGCCTGCTCGACGCCCGTGACCACCGGACTCCGTGACCGGCTCGACGTCGGTGACCACCGGACTCCGTGACCGGCTCGACGCCGGTGATCTCCAGCCCCCTGTCCAAGGCTGCCCGCCCGCCACGCAGCCTTGGTCAGGGCGAGTCGGCCTGGGACGGGGACGGGGCCGGCTCCGGGACCGCTTCCCCCGCGGGTCCTGGAACGCCTCCGGTGCCTCCGGTGGAGGTGCGTGCCTTCCGCCATGGCAGGAGGAGCGCGCTCGCCACACACAGCACACCGGCGATGAGCAGCGTGCCGCGGACGCCTGCCGCATCGGCGAGGAGGCCGCCGACGATCATGAAGACTGCCTGGCACGTCTTCGAGCTGACCGACCAGGAAACGCCGACACGGGACATGAACGCGTCCTGTGTGGCCTCCATGCGGTAGGTGGTGAAGGACGGGTTGAAGACGCCGGCGGCGAAGAGCAGGCCGAAGTCGACGGCCACGATGATGAACACCCCGAGGGCACCGGCAGGCGCCAGCGGCAGCAGGATCGTCCAGAGTGTGCGCGCGACACCGGACAGCAGCAGGATCCGGCGCTGCCCGAACCGCCGGGTCAGCGGCGGGGCCAGGCGTGAACCCAGCACTCCGCCCAGACACGGCAGCCCCAGAGCGAGGCCGTACTGCCACGGCGCGAGGCCGAGGTCACGCAGCATCAGGACGGCCATCAGCGGCGACGCCATCATGATGGAGCCGCCGAAGAGCAGGGAGTTGTAGAACAGCGGGCGCAGTCCCGGATGCCGCAGGAGGTACTGCCAGCCGGCGACGATGTCGTGGACCGGCCGAGCGGCGGCGCCGGGTGTCGGTGGCGCGGGTTCGGGCCGCCGGATGCGGCGGACACCGGCGGCGGAGCCGAGGAAGGACGCGGCGTCGACCGCCATCGTGGCGGTGGGGCCCAGGACACCGACCAGGAGCCCGCCGACCGGCGGCCCGGCGCTGACGCTGATCCAGTTGGTGGTCTCGAACAGGCTGTTGGCCCGGAGGCGGTGCTCGGGCAGGACCAGGGCCTTGAGGTGCGCGCCGCTCGCCGCGTCGAACGCGACGGACGCTGCCGTCTGGAGGATGCCCACGACACACAGCTGAGCGAAGGTGAGCACACCGAAAGCCGCCGCGACCGGCACGCTCACCAGCACCGCGCAGCGGGCCAGATCTGCGGTGATCATGACGGGCCGCTTGTACCGGTGCTCGATACGGACACCGAGCGGCAGGGCGATCACCGCACTGGCGACGGCGGACAGAGCGGTGAGCAGGGAGACCTGGAACGCCGAGGAATGCAGCACCAGAAGGGCGACCAGCGGTAGGGCCCCCATCGCGACGGCGCTGCCCGCAGCACTGACCCCGTAGGCGCCCCACAACCGCCGGAAGTCCTCCCCGAGTGGGATCTGCCTCCCCAATGAACCCTCCCCCGCGTGAAGGCACTCAGCGTAGTGGCCGGGGGGCCGTGGCCGGCCGACGGAGCCTCGGCACGCATCGCTCGGTACCGGGCCGGAGCGTCCGCTGCGTCAGACCGCGGGCGGCGGTGTCGCTGCCAGGGGGTCGAGCAGGGTGATGCGGGCCGTGATGCGTTTGCCGACCGGCCTCTGCTCGATGAAGAGGTCCTCGGTGACGGCCTTGACGATCTCCAGGCCGTGCTGGCCGATTCTGTCGGGATCGGCGGGCCGGGCCGCGGGAACAAGGGGGTCGCTGTCCCACACGACGACGTCAACGGCGCGGGTGGTGATGCGCAGTTCCATCAGGACGGGCCCGGGGGCGTATTTGCGGGCGTTGGTGACCAGCTCGCTGACCACCAGCTGGGTCAGGTCCTTGACCCGCGCGGATACGGGCAGGTCGTGGTCGACGCCGGCTTGATCGAGGAAGGCGGCGGCGTGGTGACGGGCGTCGGCGATACAGCCGTCGTCTCCGCCCAGTGCGTGGCCGACGCGCATCAGATGTTCATCCGGCGCCGTACAACCGTCACCATCGGCATGGGATCCCACTGGCCTCGCCCTCATTCCCCGTTTTACGCGCGCTACCCCCGATTCCGTCATACATGTCAGAGGCATGTTGTTCGGCACAGCCGCCCGAGTGTATTTGGCCCGGGCGGTGGGGCAGAATCGTCCGTGCACGCCGTGAATCGGGACAGGGCCAAGCACAGTCGAGGAGACGGTGACCGACATCGAACAAGCGGGCCGGCCAGGCAGGCTCTCCGTCGAGCATCGCATGGTGGACGGCGTCCGTGTCGTGACGGTTCAGGGCGAGATCGACCACGACGTCAAGAACGTCCTCGGTCATGCCCTGCTGATCGGGGACGGCGCGGCGACACCGTCGCGCATCGTGGTGGACCTCAGCGGCGTGACGTTCATGGACTCCAGCGGTATCAACGTCTTCGTCGCCGCCCACCAGGCGGTCAGTGCCACCGAGGGGTGGCTGCGTATCGCCGCCGCTCAGGAACCCGTGCTGCACGTCCTGCGACTGGTCGGCATTGACGCCCTCATTCCCTGTCACCCGACCATCGAGCAGGCCCTGAACGGCTAGAAGGCTCTTCGCCGTCCATGGCCGGCGAAGAGCCCGAGAGGCTGTCTTCCCAACCCCTCCGCTGCCGAGTCGCCCTCACATCCACGCTCACACCAGTTCCGTGACGATCCGGCGGCCGAGAGAGCAGTGAACAGGCCGCGGACGAGGCCGGGTTCACCAGCCTCCTGGTGACAGCCGCGGGCATGATGTCGTCCCCGGTGCTGATGGCTCTGCCCCCGCCGGCTCGTCTCGGACGGGAGCTTCCTCCCCTCCCCCCGGAGGTGCTCACGGTCGCGTCGAAGGCGGCCGTCCTCCGTTCAACATGCGGATTCCCAACGGGAGATGAGCGACAGATTCCCCCTGCTATGGTGCGCCGATGTCATCGATCAAGCAGTTCCAGGTCACCTTCGACTGCGCGGAACCCGAGCGCGTCGCTCGTTTCTGGTGCGAGGTGCTGGGGTACGTAGTTCCGCCGCCCCCTCAGGGGTTCGCGACTTGGGGCGATTTCGACCGCTCCCTGCCTCCGGAGGAGCAGGGTGCATGGTTCGCCTGCGTTGATCCTTCAGGTGTGGGGCCGCGACTGTACTTCCAGCGCGTTCCGGAGGGCAGGGTCGTCAAGAATCGGGTGCACCTCGACGTGCGGGTCGGCACCGGACTCGTGGGTGCGGAGCGCCTGGCCACCCTGGAGGCCGAATGCGCACGACTGGTCGCGCTCGGCGCGGTACGCGTGCAACTGCTGCTTGCCGATGACAAGAACGAGTCCTGCATCGCGATGCAGGACATCGAGGGCAACGAGTTCTGTCTCGACTGAGCGTCCTCCGGGACGGCGAGGCGGGAAGCCGTCGCGCTGGGGCCTCCCGCGAGGGAATCGCGATGTCCGACGCATCGCTGCCTGATCGCATCTCGGCCACCGCGCGCACCTGGGTGGCCTCGATGGTTTCCGCGCCGCCGATGCGTACCGTCCCTCGGCCTTCCCCGGACCGAGGGAGCCTTCTCCCACGGTGAGTGCGGCTCCGAGCAGGACGAGCCGACGTTCATCCGCTCCCACCGTTGGGCAGTTCCTGCTCGGCCCAGATGATCTTGCCGTCGGCGGTCTGGCGGGTGCCCCAGCCCTGGGTGAGCTGGGCGACCAGGAGCAGCCCGCGACCTCCCTCGTCGAAGGTGCGAGCCCGACGCAAGTGGGGGGCGTTGCTGCTGCCGTCGGAGACTTCGCAGACAAGGGTGCGGTCGTGGATCAGTCTGAGCTCGATGGGGGGCCGGGCGTGCCGGATGGCGTTGGTGACCAGTTCGCTGACGACCAGCTCGGTGACGAACGCGGCCTCGTCCAGGCCCCACTCGGACAGTTGGCGGGAGGCGTTCTTCCGCGCTTCGGCAACCATGGCGGGGTCGGGCGGTACCTGCCAGGTGGCCACGTGGGAGGCGTCGAGGGCGTGGGTGCGGGCGACGAGCAGCGCGACGTCGTCGGAAGGGTGGTCCGTGAGCATGGTCCGCAGCAGGGCGTCGCAGATCGCCTCCAGATCCCCGGTCGGCCGGCGCAGCACTTCGCTCAGCGTGTCGATGCCCTCGTCGATGTCGCGACCGCGGGCCTCGATGAGCCCGTTCGTGTAGAGGACGAGCAGGCTGCCCTCTGCCAACTCCAGCTCGGTCGACTCGAAGGGCAGGCCGCCGAGGCCCAGCGGAGGGCCCGCCGGAACGTCCAGGAACTCGACCCCGCCGCCCGGCGTCACCAGGGCAGGCACGGGGTGGCCCGCGCGGGCGACGGTGCAGTGCCGGGAGACGGGATCGTAGACGGCGTACAGACAGGTGGCGCCGATGTCACCGGCGGTCGCGGCCGCGCTGTCGGCCCCGGCGGCGAGACGGTTGACCAGGTCGTCGAGGTGGGTCAGCAGCTCGTCGGGGGGCAGGTCGACGTCGGCGAGGGTGCGTACGGCGGTGCGGAGCCGTCCCATGGTGGCCGAAGCCTGGATGCCGTGGCCGACGACGTCTCCGACGACCAGTGCCACCCGGGCGCCGGACAGCGGAATGACGTCGAACCAGTCTCCGCCGACTCCGGCCCGGCTGCCGGCGGGCAGATAGCGGGAGGCGACGTCCAGGGCTGCCTGCTCGGGGAGTTCCTGGGGCAGCAGACTGCTCTGCAGCGTGAGGGAGATGGAACGCTCGCGGGTGTAGCGGCGGGCGTTGTCGATACAGACGGCGGCGCGGGCGGTGATCTCCTCCCCCAGCAGCAGATCGTCCTGTTCGAAGAGCTTGGGCTGCAGGTGTCGGGAGAACGTGGCCACACCCAGGGTGAGCCCACGGGCCCGCATCGGCACCGCGAGCACCGAGCGGAATCCGAATCTCCGCATGCGTTCGGCGCGCTGCGGGGTGTGCCGCGCCACCGCGTCCAAGGCTTCGGGTGTCACGTGCTCGATGAGCGGCCGGCCTGCGGCCAGGCACTCGGCGGCGGTCGACCCGGCCGGATACGCGGCAACTGCCCCGAGCCGCACCACGGCTTCGGGACAGCCGTCCAGGACCGACTGGCAGGCCACCCGGCGCAGCATGACCGGACCGTGCGGCGGCCCCTGCGGGGGATCCTCACCGCCCTCGATCGCCGGCAGGAGATCGACGGTGACGAAGTCCGCGAACCACGGGACGGCGACGTCGGCCAGTTCCTGAGCCGTACGCGCCAGGTCCAGGGTGCTGCCGATGCGCACGCTGGCATCGTTCAGCAGGACCAACCGCCGCCGCGCCAAGTGCTGTTCCGTCACGTCGTGTGCCGTGAGCAGGACCCCCTCCATCCGCCCCTCGGCGTCCCGCACGGGGGCGAAGGACATCGACCACACGCTCTGGCGCTCCTGGCCGACGAGGTGCAGCGCGGCCGCGATCTCCTGCCGCCGACCGGTCTCCAGTACCCGCCTCATACCCGCTTCGGTCCGTTCGCTCTCCGGATCGCGGACGAGCTCCGTCACCCGCAGCCCGCGCATCGCCTCCTCGGACAGGCCCATCACACGCTCCATGTCCGCGTTCGCCCGGCGCAGCCGCAGTCCGGTGTCGTACAGGGCCATGGTGCAGGGGGCCTGGGTGAAACTCCGGCGGACGAACGCGTCGTCCTCGGGCAGCGGCGCCGGGCGGTTCACCGGTGACACCAGGAGCCACCCGTCGCCGTCGCTCTCCCGGCGGTGAGCCAGCAGACCGACCGTGAGCGGACGGCCGTCACGGTGCAGCAGCGTCACCGTCCCGCTCCATCTGCGCAGGTCCGTGGCGGATCGTGGCAGCTCGGTGGGAGCCGGGTCCGGGAGGAGCGCGGCCACGCTCCGGCCGGTGACCTCGGCGGCCCGGTAGCCGAGCAGTCGTCGTGCGCCCTCGCTCCAGGCAGTGACGATGCCGTGCCCGTCCACGGTGGCACTCGCCGTGGACGCCTCGTCGACGATCTCCTGCGACGAAGCGCCGCGGCCCTCGTCCCCGGCGGACGCGGTTCCGGTCATGACTTCATCTCGCCTCCCGTACGCCTGGGGGCCGGCCGCCCGGAATCGATCCGGGCCCAGGTGCGCCACACCTGCATTTATCACGACACTAGACAACAACAGTGACAGATGCCCGTGAATCGGTCTTCGCGGCAGGACGGCAACACCGACCCCGGACGGAGGGCGGCATCCATGGCTGTCATCGGCGAGGAGGCGTGGCCGGCTCCGGCCGGGTGGGCCGGGAAGATCTACAGCGGGGGCTGGCGCGACTCCGAGGGCGGTACACAACGGGTGATCGAACCGGCCACGGGGCGAACCCTGGCCGAAGTAGGCGTGGCATGCCCCGCGGACGTCGCACGGGCCGGTGCGAGGGCAGCGTACGCGGCCGGGGACTGGGCCGCGGCGACTCCTTCCCGGCGGATCGAGATCCTGCTGCGCGTGTCCGCCGCCCTGCGGGGGCACAGTGCGACGGTCCGCGACTGGATCGTCCGCGAATCGGCCGGCGTCCCGGCCAAGGGTGACTACGAGATCGCCGCCGCCCTCGCCCAGCTGACGCACGCCGTCGCACTCGCGTCCCTGCCCCAGGGCGAGGTCCTGGCACCGCAGGTCTCCGGCGGCGGGAGTCTGGCGTGGCGGGTGCCGCTGGGGGTCGTCGGCGTGATCACCCCCTGGAATGCTCCCCTGCTCTTCGCGATGCGCGCGCTGGCGCCCGCCCTCGCGCTGGGCAATGCCGTACTGCTCAAGCCCGACCCGCACACGCCCGTGTCCGGGGGCATTCTCGTCGCACAACTATTCGAGGAGGCCGGGCTGCCGGACGGGGTGCTGCACGTCCTTCCCGGCGGTGCCGAGGCGGGGCAGGCGGTCGCGGCCGATCCCCACCTCGCCATGGTCTCCTTCACCGGCTCCACCGAGGCCGGCCGTGCGGTGGCCCGCGTGGCGGGCGAAGGACTGAAGCGGGTCTCCCTCGAACTCGGCGGAAAGAACTCGATCATCGTGCTCGAGGACGCGGACGTCGAGGCTGCCGCCACGGCCGGAGCCGCCAGCTCGTTCGGCTACCAGGGTCAGGCCTGCGTCGCCGCCGGCCGCCACCTCGTCCACGCCGACCTGGCCGAGGCCTACACCGCCGCACTGGTCGGGCACGCGAAGGCCATGCGCGTCGGCGACCCCCGCACGGAGGGCGTCACGATCGGTCCCGTCATCAGCGAACGGCAGGCCGCACGGATCGAGCGCATCGTCGACGAGAGCCTGGCCGCCGGGGCACGGCTGCTCACCGGCGGCCGACGTGATGGGCTCTTCTACCCGCCCACCGTCCTGGACCGCGTGAAACGCACCGCGCCGGCCTTCACCGAGGAGATCTTCGGGCCCGTGGCCCCGGTCGTCCCCTTCCACAGCGAGGCAGAAGCGATCGAACTCGCCAATGACACCGCCTACGGCCTGACGGCCGCCGTGCACTCCCACTCCGTACCCCGAGCGACCGCCGTCGCCGAGCAACTGCGCACCGGCATGGCCCACATCAACGACGTCACCGCCAAGGACGCCGCGAACGCTCCCTTCGGGGGCATGGGCATCTCCGGAAACGGATCCCGCATCGGCGGCACCGCCAGCCTCGAACTGTTCACCCAGTGGCGCTGGATGACCATGCCCGGACGGACCTGATGCACTCCTCGACGGAAGCCGCGCCCGGGGGCCTGGCCGGCAACCGGAACGCGCGGTGGCGCAAAGCATTCGTAGGTGGTCACCGATCGATGGATCAAGTCCCAAAGCTTGAACACAAATTACACACACCCTCTCTTCAACCCGGCCCGGATGGTCTAGATTGACCGTGCTTCAGCGGTTCGGACATGAGGCGACCCGTAATCATCTATAGGTCCGGCGCTACGTAGAGCCAGCAGTCGCGTCCCCCGGCGCCCGACGTCGGGGTGATCGATTCGTAGAGCCCGAGAGGGCCTTGGGTGCGGGGAGCACCCGAGGTTTCGACAGGTTTGCGCGCACCTCGCCAGTCCGGCAGGACACTCAAGTCCACTGCCGCCAGGGCCGGTTGTTCACGTACTTCTGAAACAGCCGGGACGTCATGCCCGGAGGCGGGGGCCGTTCGGAGGGGAGGAACAGCGCGGGAGGCGGGGGCTTCCCGGGGGGAGCAACAGTGCGGGGGGCGGGGGCCTCCCGAGGGGAGGAACAGTACGGGGGGCGGGGGCCTCCCGGGGGGAGGAACAGTGTTAGGCGAACACGTCGAACCACTGGGGACCTTGGGGGGTTCTGTGCGGCAAGGGGGATTAGTCAGCCCGTTTCCGTCGACGGACGGGCGTCTGCCGAACGGCATGATCAGACAGCCCGCGACCGACTGGGAGCAGCGCTACCGCCGTTCCGTGATCACCAGCGACACCGTGGCCACCGCCTTCGTGGTGGCGGCGATCGGCAACTTCTTCGGGGCCCGGGACGCGGCCAACTGGCACGAGAAATGGGGGATCCTGGCATTCGGCACCGAGCTGCTGGTGCTGGGGGCGCTCGCGGTGAGCCGGTCGTGGGCGCCGGCCGTGCTCGGCCAGGGCGCCGAGGAATTCCGCCGGCTCGGCCGCTCGCTGTTCACGGCGACCGTCGTACTGGCCCTCGGCGGGATCGCTCTCACCTCGCGCAACATCAAGCTCTGGATCTTCGTCGCGATCCCCGCGATCGCGCTCGTGACCATGACCGCGCGGTATCTGCTGCGCCTCTGGCTGCACAAACAGCGCAAGGAAGGCCAGTGCCTGCGCCCGGTGCTCGCCGCCGGCAGCCCGGCCACCGTGCGCGACCTGATCACCCGAACCCGCAAGTTCCCGCACCTCGGCTGGCGGGTGGACGGGGTGTGCACGACGGACGGTCTCGGGCTCGACGGTGACGAACTGGACGGAGTGCCGGTCGTCGGCCGGCTGGCGGACGTCGCGGGCCACGTCCAGCGTGACGGCTACCGTGTCGTCGCGGTCACCCCGGACCCGCACTGGTCACCGGACCGGCTGCAGCGGCTGGCCTGGAACCTCGAAGGCAGCGACGCCGAGATGGTCGTGGCCCCGGTGCTCATGGAGGTGGCCGGCCCGCGGCTGCACATCGACGCGGTGCTCGGGATCCCGCTGCTGCGGGTCAGCATGCCGACCTTCACCGGGGGCCGCCGGGCGGTGAAAGGAGTCGTCGACCGGGTAGGCGCAACGATTCTGCTGATGCTGTTCGCACCGCTGATGGTGTTCGTCGGGCTGCTCGTGCTGCTGGACAGCCGGGGCGGGGCGCTCTACCGCCAGCGCAGGGTCGGCAAGGACGGCCGCGAGTTCACCATTCTCAAGTTCCGCACCATGGTCGTCGGGGCCGACGGGGCGCGTGCCGAGCTGGCCGGCCTCAACGAGGGCGCCGGCCTGCTGTTCAAGCTCCGCCGGGATCCGCGGGTGACCCGGGTGGGAGCAGTGCTGCGCCGGTACTCGATCGACGAGCTCCCACAGCTCTTCAACGTGCTCACCGGATCCATGTCGCTCGTCGGTCCGCGGCCACCGTTGCCGGAGGAGTCCGCCGCGTACGGCCCGGACATCCGGCGGCGGCTGCTGGTCAAGCCCGGACTCACCGGCCTGTGGCAGATCAGCGGACGCAGCGACCTGTCGTGGGAGGAGGCGGTCCGGCTGGACCTGCGGTACGTGGAGGACTGGTCGCTCGCCCTGGACACAGTGATCTTGTGGAAGACGCTGCGTGCGGTGCTCTACGGGCAGGGGGCCTACTGATGCGCGGGAGTCGGCAACTCGACGGTCCCGCCGGCGCGCGGACCGCAGGCCGCAAGGGCCTGCCTGGGGGGAGGAACAGGACATGAAGGTCAGCGTTTTCGGGCTCGGCTACGTGGGCTGCGTGTCGGCCGCGTGCCTGGCCAGCATGGGTCACGAGGTCATCGGCGTGGACGTGAACCAGGTGAAGGTCGACCTGGTCAACGACGGCAAGGCCCCGGTGGTCGAGGAACGGATCGGCGAACTCATCGCCGACGTCGTACGGACCGGGGCATTACGCGCCACCGACGACGTCCGCGAGGCGATCATGGACAGCGAGATATCGCTGGTCTGTGTGGGCACACCTTCGGAGCCCAACGGCAGCCTGTGCACCACGTACTTGGAGCGGGTCACCGAGCAGATCGGCGCCGCGCTGGCCGAACGGGGTGGGCGGCACACCGTCGTGTTCCGCAGCACCATGCTCCCGGGCACCTGCCTGAACCTGCTGGTCCCGATCCTGGAGAAGTACGTCGGCGGCACGGCCGGGGTGGACATCGGGGTCGCGGTCAACCCGGAGTTCCTGCGCGAGGGTACGAGCGTGCGGGACTTCTTCGACCCGCCCAAGACCGTCATCGGCGAGCTCGACCCGGCAAGCGGCGACGCGGTGCTGGCGCTGTACGACGGCTTGCCCGGCGAGGTGTTCCGGGTGCCGGTGCCGACAGCCGAGGCGATCAAGTACGCGGACAACGCGTTCCACGGCCTCAAGATCGGCTTCGCGAACGAACTGGGCGCGGTGTACCGGGCGCTCGGGGTGGACTCGCACCAGGTGATGGACGTGTTCCTGGCCGACCGCAAACTGAACATCAGCCCCGCCTACCTGCGGCCCGGCTTCGCCTTCGGTGGCTCCTGCCTGCCCAAGGACCTGCGCAGCCTGGTCCACGCGGCGCAGCGGGCCGACGTCTCGGTGCCCATCCTCTCCCATGTGCTGCCCTCCAACTCCGACCATCTGCAGCGCGCGGTGGAGCTGGTCGAGCGCACCGGCAAGCGCCGGGCGGGCCTGTTCGGGCTGTCCTTCAAACCCGGCACCGACGACCTCCGTGAGAGCCCGCTCGTCGAGCTGGCGGAGAGACTCTTCGGCAAGGGGTACGACCTGAAGATCTACGACGCCAACGTGAGCCTCTCCCGGCTGCTCGGCGCGAACCGCGAGTACATCGAGACCCGGCTGCCGCACCTCGCGCAGCTGCTCGCGGATTCCGTCGAGGAGGTGCTCGAGCACGCCGAGGTGTGCCTGGTCGGGACCAGGGATCCGGCGGTACTGGCGGCGCTGCCCCATGGCGACGGCACGGTGATCGTCGACCTCATCCACCTTCCCGACGCCGATGCGCGCCGGGCCGAACCGGGGTACGTGGGCCTTGCTTGGTGACAGATCGTTCGGTGACAGAGCCGACGACGAACGGCCGGACCGGCGCGCGCTGATCCTGGTGGAGAACCTGTCGGTGCCGTTCGACCGGCGAGTGTGGCAGGAGTGCACGACGCTGCGCGACGCGGGCTGGAAGGTGCACGTCATCTGTCCGCAGGGAAGCAAGCGGGACACGGAGCCGGAGGTGGAGATCGACGGGGTGCGGATCCATCGCTACCCGTTGCGCGCGGCCACCGGAGGACCGGCCGGCTACCTGCGGGAGTACGGATCGGCGTTGTGGCACACGGTCCGGCTGGCCCGCAAGGTCGGCCCGGTCGACGTGGTCCACGCCTGCAATCCGCCCGACCTGCTGTTCCTGCCGGCGCTGTGGCTGAAGCGGCGCGGCGCGCGGTTCGTCTTCGACCAGCACGACCTGGTCCCCGAGCTGTACCTCTCCCGGTTCGACCGCGGCGAGGATCTGCTCTACCGCGCCGTGTGCGCGCTGGAACGACGGACCTACCGGGCCGCGGACATCGTGCTCGCCACGAACGAGAGCTACCGGGACGTCGCGGTGAGCCGTGGCGGCAAGCGGCCGGCGGACGTGTTCGTGGTGCGCAGCGCCCCGCAGATCGACCGGTTCCAACCGGTGCCGCCGGAGCCCGAGTTGAAGCGTGGCAAGCCTCATCTGCTGTGCTATCTGGGCGTCATGGGCCCGCAGGACGGCGTCGACTACGCGCTGCGGGCCCTTGCGAAGCTGCGCGACGAGGTCGGACGGACGGACTGGCATGCGGTGTTCGTCGGTGCGGGCGACGCCTTCGACGCGATGGTGGAGCTGTCCGGGCAGCTCGGGCTCTCCGAACAGGTGCAGTTCACCGGGCGCATTCCGGACGCCGACCTGGTGCGCTACCTGTCCACCGCGGACGTGTGCCTCTCCCCCGACCCGCGCAATCCGCTCAACGACGTGTCGACCATGAACAAGGTCCTGGAGTACATGGCGATGGGCCGACCGATCGTCTCGTTCGACCTCCGGGAGGCGCGAGTCTCCGCCGGTGACGCCGCCGTATACGCGCCCGCGAACGACGAGGCCGAGTTCGCCAAGCTCATCACGCTGCTGCTGGACGATCCGGAGACGCGGGACCGGATGGGCAAGATCGGCCAGGAGCGGATCAGCGGGCCGCTGTCCTGGCGGAACTCGCAGCGATCGCTGCTGGCCGCCTACGCCGCCGCCTGCCGTGACCACGCCCCGCTGTCGGCGGGCGAACCGCACCGGGCATGGAAGAGGCCGCGCCGTTGAGCGATGACACCATACGCCTGGTCACGATCGGGCGGATCATCCGTCGGCGCCGACGGCTTCTCACCATCCTCGTCGTGGTGGGCGCGCTCGTCGGCTACGGCACCTCTTTGCTGTTCCCGCCGCGATACACGACGTCGGCGTCGGTGCTGCTGCCGGGGGCGTGGGAGGAGCGCGAGCTGGTGACCCAGGCGCAGATCGCGACCAGTTCGGTCGTGATCGACCGCGTGGCCGCCACGCTCGACTGGACCGGGGTCAGCGGCAGCGAACTGCGGGACCGGGTGAGCGCCAAGGCCGCCGACGGGAACATCATCGAGATCTCGGGCACCGCCGACACCCCCGAGCGCGCACAGCGACTCTCCGACCAGGTGGCCCAGCAGTTCGTCACCTTCGCCGCGCAGATCGCGGGCGACAGCACCGACCCCGAAGCGGCGGCGCCCGAGGCACTGCGGCAGATGGTGGTGCAGACCAGCCGCCGCATCACCGAGCTGGCCGACGAGGCCGGTCCGGGGCAGACCGTGGAGAGCGTGCAGACGCGCACCGAGCTCTCGAAGCTGCGCACCGCGCTGCAGGAAGCCATCAACAAGCTGGACCAGACCGATCCGGCCGCCACCCAGGCCAACATGGTCGTCATGGGCCCGGCCGCCCGGCCGGCCGGCGAGGCACCGCCGACGAGGATCCAGCTCGTCGTCGCCGGGGCGCTGCTGTTCTTCCTGCTCGCGGTCATCGGTCATCTCACCGCCGCACGGATGAGCCGCCGGCTGCGCACCGAACCGGAGATCGCCGCGGCGCTGGGCTCGGCGCTGCTGGGTACCGTCGACGTACCCGGTGAACGGCCCGCGCACCGGCCGGAGAGCCATGGCTCGCGGGCCCGGATCCGCCGGCTGCTGGGCGCCGACGTCCGGTGGGACGTACCCGCCCCGCAGACGTCCGGCGACGAGGCCAGCAGGCAGCTCCGCTACCGGCGGGTGTGCGCCCGCGTCCGGGACCAACTGCCCGCCCCCAGAAGGCTGCTGGTGGTCGTCCCGGACGGCGACGAGATCGCCCGCCGGGCCGCCGGGCAGCTCGTCGCCGAGGCCGAGAGCGATCCGCTGCTGCGGGTGGTGGAGGTCTCGGTGTCCCAGCCGATGGTGCCGGACCGCGACAACGAGTCCGGTGCCCTGGTCGTGCTCAGCGCGGGCAGCTGGACCGCGGGGGAGCTCGCCGGCATCGCCGATGCGTGTGCGGACGCCAAGCACGAGGTCGTCGGAATCATCCTCGCCGGCACGGTCTGGGCGCGTCCGACGCGCTCTGCCGGCCATCCCCGCCATGCCTCCACGCCGGCGCTCGCGGCCGGCGACAACGCGACAGGAGGTTCACAGTGACGACGCATACGACTTCGGAGTCGTCGGCCGCCGCTCCGCTGCTGGACCTGCAGGCGCTGGTGGTGTCGGTGCGCAGGCGGCGCCGCTTCTGGTGCTCCCTGGCGCTGCTGGGGCTGCTCGTCGGCGTGGCGGTGGCGGTCCTGATGCCGCCGCCGCCGACCGCGGTGACCAAGGTGCTGGTCGCGCATCAGGAGGACCAGCCGAACGACCCCGGAACGCTGATCCGCACCGACGTCGCGCTGCTGCAGACCACGCGGATCGCCGATATGGCCCTGCGGTCCCTCGAGTCCCCGGAGAAACCTGAGGACTTCATGCAGGACTACGGGGGTATCGGCTTGACCAACAACCTGCTGCAGATCAATGTGACAGGTGACAGCGACGCGGAAGCGGTGGCCCGCGCCGAGGCGCTGGCCGACGCGTTCGTCTCGGACCATGTGAGGCGGATCCAGCAGGCCGCGAACGCCGAGGCCAAGGCCCTGCTCGACCAGCGTGACCGGATACGGGACGAACTCGCCCAGGTCAACAAGGAGATCGGCGAGGCATCACCGGACAGCGGGCCGAAGGCGGCCGCGAACCTGGAGTCGCTCTTCGCTCGCCGGGCCGAACTCACCTCGCGGATCTCCGATTTCGACCAGCGCGCCGCGGAGGCACGCATCGGCACCCCCCAGCTCATCGACGGCACACAGATCGTGGACGCCCCTCGCGCGGTGCGGCACTCCCTGCCCAGGAGCGCTGCCACCAACGGCGCGGTCGGGCTCGTCCTCGGACTCGCCCTCGGGCTCGCGGTGGCCGCGGTCCGCACCGTGGTGGCGGACCGCCCCGTGCTGCGCCGGGACATCGCGGCGAACCTCGGCGCCTCGGTCATCGCGGAACTGCCCTACCGGTCGGCCAAGTTGTGGCAGCGCCGACGGATCCGGGCGGCACGCGAACGGCTCACCACGTCCCTGGCCCGCACCGTGCGCGGCTCCGCGGAACCGGTGTCACTGCTGGAACTGGGCTGTGCGCGCGGTACGAGCGCGCTCGCCCTGGACCTCGCCGGGGCACTGGCGGCGGAGGGCCCCGTGGTCGTCGTCGACGGCCTGCCCGGCCTGCGGCTCGCAGGCCGGCGCTCGAAGCCGGGAGACCCGACCGTGGTCAGCGGCGAGCGGGCCGCGACCCTCTCGCCTCAGGAGCGCCGGCTCGGCGTCGGCTCGGTGGCGCCCGGCACGGCGTGGACCGACCTCCAGTACCTCGGCACCCGGACCGTGCTCGTCGTGCGTGCCGGGCACGGCAGCACCGCATGGCTCCACACCGTGGCGCGGCAACTCGCCGACCAGCGCATTCCGGTGATCGGTGTGGTGCTGATCGACCCCGATCCGCGCGACCGGACCGACGGCACGCTGTGGGACGGGCCGCACACCGCGCTGCGCGGCCAGAACGAACTGCCGGCCCGACAGAACGGTGGAGGTACCTCCCAAGCCGTTCAGGCAGTGGGGGAAGGCCCGCGGCGGACCGAACGACAACCGATGTGGGCGGCACGCGTCCCGGACAGCGACCAGGAGGCGCGCTAGACATGTGCGGCATCGCAGGAACGTACCGATGGCCGGACGGGAAGATCGTGACCGACCGGCTCACCGAAACCCTCGCCCACCGCGGCCCGGACGGGGCGGGCCGGTACGGCCACCCCGTCGGTGACGGCGAAGTGCACCTAGGGCACCGCCGACTGGCCATCGTCGACCTGTCCGAGACCGGCGCCCAGCCGATGGTCTCGGGCGGCCTCGTCCTGACGTACAACGGCGAGCTGTACAACGCGCCCGAACTGCGGGCCGAGCTGGCAGCCGCCGGGGTGCGCTTCCGCGGTACCTCCGACACCGAGGTGCTGCTGGAGGCCTGGCGGCGCTGGGGCACGGACTGCCTGCCCCGGCTGCGCGGCATGTTCGCGTTCGGGATCTTCGACGAGCGAACCGGTGAGCTGGTGCTCGCCCGCGACCAGCTCGGCATCAAGCCGCTGTTCCTGCTCCGGCGCGGCGAGGGGCTGATGTTCGCCTCCGAGCTGAAGGCGCTCGCCGCCGCGACCGGCGGGTCGCTGGAGGTGGACCGTGCGGCGCTGGTGGCCTCGCTGTTGTACTACTGGGTGCCGGACTCGCGGTGCGCGTTCCGCGAAGCGGAGAAGCTGCCGCCGGGGAGCTGGCTCCGGTGCCGGCCTGACGGCCGGGTGGAGCGCGGCCGGTTCTGGCACCTGAAGGACGTCGCCGCCGAGGGGCAGGAGCGGGCCCGCAGCGGCGAACAGCCGGATCTGGCTGCCGTCGTCGAGGAGTCGACGCGCCGCCACCTGCTCTCCGACGTGCCCGTGGCGACCTTCCTCTCCGGCGGGCTGGACTCCAGCTATCTGACCGCTCTCGCGGCCCGCGACCGACCCGGGATCTCCGCTTACACGATCGGGTTCCGTGCCGAGGACGCCAGGTTCGAGGCGATGCCGGACGACCTGCGGTATGCCCGGCAGGTGGCCGAGCGGTTCGGTGTCGACCTGCACGAGATCGAGATCGCTCCGAACGTGCTCGACCTGCTGCCGCAGATGACGTACGCCCTGGACGAACCGATCGGCGACCCCGCCGCGATCAACACGTTCCTCATCTGCTCGGCCGCCCGGGAGGCCGGGGTCAAGGTGATGCTCTCGGGGATGGGGGCCGACGAGCTGTTCGCCGGATACCGCAAGCACCTGGCCAACCTGCTCGCGCTGCGCTACCAGCGCGTCCCGCGGCCTCTGCGGCGCGGCCTGTCCCGGGCCGTGGACCGGCTGCCGGTCGCCACGGCCCGCCGGGGGTACCGGTCGGTGCGCTTCGCGAAGCGGTTCCTCTCCTTCGCCGATCTGCCGGAGGAGACCGCGTTCCGGCGCAGCTACACCATGTACGACCAGGACGAGCTGCTCGCCCTGGTCGATCCCGACCTGGCCGGGACGGTCGACGACGTGCTGACCGAGCATGCGGACATCTACCAGGACAACGAGCTCGACGACTTCGTCAACCGCATGTGCCTGGGCGACGCCCGGATGTTCCTGCCGGGTCTGAACCTCGCCTACACCGACCGGTCGAGCATGGCCGCCTCGACCGAGGTGCGGGTGCCGTACGTGGACGTGGAGGTGGTCAAGGCGGCCTTCGCCTTCCCCGGCGATCGCAAGATCGCCGGACGGCAGGGCAAGGCCGTCCTCAAGGAGGCGGCCGCCTCGGTCCTGCCCCGGGAGATCGTGTACCGGCCCAAGGGCCTGTTCAGTGCCCCGCTGCGCGCCTGGATGAGCCGGGATCTGGCGCCGCTGGTGCGCGAGGTGGTGAACGACGGTGTGCTCGTCTCCTCCGGGCTCCTGCGCCGCGACGCGCTGGCGCGCATGGTCGCCGAGGACGCCGCCGGGCAGCGGGACTTCTCCAAGCATCTGTGGCATGTGCTGACCCTCGAGTACTGGTATCGCGACGCGACCTCACGGGCCGGCCAGAACTCTCACTGACGGCGTAGAGACAGTAGAGACAGAGGACTTCGGGTGAAACAGGTTGTTCAGAACTACAAAAGCGGCGAGCTTGCGGTGCTCGACGTGCCGGTGCCGGGATGCAAGCCGGGCGGGGTGCTGGTCCGCAGCGCCTACTCGCTGATATCCACCGGGACCGAGCTCATGAAGGTGTCCGAGGCCGGCATGTCAATGCTCGGCAAGGCCCGCTCCCGGCCGGACCAGGTCGCCAAGGTCGTGCAGAGCGTGGCCACCAACGGGGTGCCCGCCACCTACCGCAAGGTGATGGGCAAGCTGGACTCCTACACGCCGCTGGGCTACTCGCTGTGCGGGGTGGTCGAGCAGGTCGGCAGCGGGATCGACGATGTGAAGGTCGGCGACCTCGTGGCCTGCGCCGGCAACGAGCACGCGTTGCACGCCGAGCTGAACTGGGTGCCGAAGAACCTCTACGCCCCGGTGCCGGACGGCCTCGCGCCGCGGCACGCGGCCTTCGGCACCGTGGGGTCGATCGCGATGCAGGGCGTTCGCCGCGGCGAGCCACAACTCGGCGAGGTGGCGCTGGTCATCGGTCTCGGGCTGATCGGGCAGCTGGTGGTGCAGTTGCTGGCCGCCTCGGGAGTCCGCGTCGTCGGGGTCGACCCCGACCCGGTGCGCTGCGAACTCGCCGAGCGCCTGGGGGCCGCGGCCTGCGGGGATCCCGCGTCCGCGGCCGTGGAGGCCGCCGTCGCCGAACTCACCGGCGGGCACGGCGTGGATCAGGTGTACCTGGCCGCCGGCGGCGGCAGCAACCAGCCCGTCGAGCTGGCCGCCCGGCTCTGCCGGGACCGCGGCCGGGTCGTCGACATCGGCAAGTGCCGCCTGGACCTGCCGTGGAACGCGTACTACGAGAAGGAACTCGACGTCCGGTTCTCGCGCAGTTACGGCCCCGGGCGCTACGACCCGGAGTACGAGCTCGAGGGGCGGGACTACCCGATCGGCTACGTGCGCTGGACCGAGCGCCGCAACCTGGCGTGCTTCCTCGATCTCGTGGCCCGCGGCAGCGTCGACGTGGAGCCCCTGGTCTCCCACATCGCCGACTTCGACGACGCCGTCGAGACGTACCAGCGCCTGAAGGACGGCGATCTGAAGGCCGTGGCGGTGCTGTTCCGGTACCCCGAGCAGAAGGAGGAGGCGGGCGAAGCGGAGGCCCCCGCGGTGACGGTGCCCGCGGTGCCGCGCAGCGGCAGAGCGTCCGCCCCGGCCCGAGCCGCCAAGGCGCCGGTGCGGCTGGCGTTCGTCGGCGCGGGGAACTACGCGACGTCGATGCTGCTGCCGCACCTGGCACAGCGTGAGGGCGTCGCGTTGTCGACCGTCGTCACCACGACGGCGCTGTCCGCGGCCAACGCGCAGCGGAAGTTCGGCTTCGCCGAGGCGACCACCGATCTCGACGCCGTGCTCGGCGACAAGTCCATCGACGCGGTGTTCGTGGTCACCCGGCACAGCTCGCACGCCGAACTGACCCGAAGGGCACTGCTGGCCGGCAAGGCGGTGTTCGTCGAGAAGCCCCTGGCCCTCACCGAGGACGAGCTGGCCGGTGTGCTCGCGGCGGTGGAGGAGTCCGGCAACGACCGGCTGCAGGTGGGGTTCAACCGCCGGTTCGCGCCGCTGTTGCAGGAGGCCGGCAAGCGGTTCGGCACCCGGACCGGCCCGGCGAGCCTTCGCTACCTGGTCAATGCGGGCCGGCTGCAGCACGGCAGCTGGTACCTCCAACAGGGCACCGAGGGCTCGCGGTTCGCCGGTGAGGGCGGACACTTCATCGACACGGCGAGCTGGCTGCTCCAGGCCGACCCGGTCTCGGTGTACGCGGTCGCCGCCGCCGGCAACGAGGACCTGCAGGTCGTGCTGCGCTACCCGGACGGGTCCACCGCCACCATCAGCTACGTCACCACCGGCTCCCCCGGCTTCCCCAAGGAGACGCTGGACCTGGTCGCGGACGGCAAGGTGCTGCGGCTCGACGACTTCGTCCGTGCCGCCGTCTACGACAGCAGCCGCAAGCGGTGGGTCAGCTCGCGACTGCCGAAGGCCCGGGACAAGGGCCAGAACGCCGAGCTGGCCGCGTTCGTCAAGGCCGTGCGGACCGGCGGGCCGATGCCGGTCCCGCTGGAGTCGCTGGTCGCCACCACGGCGGCCACCCTCGCCGTGCAGGCCGGCCTGGCCGGCGGCGCGCCGGTGACGTTGGCGAGAGCGCGATGACCGTGAACTCGGGGAGTCCGGGCTGGTACCTGCGGCGGCTGTCCCGGATGGGGCCGCGGGAGGTCGGCGGCCGGGCGGGCGACGCGGTGCGCAGGCGCCGGTGGCGGTCGGCGCGGCCGGACAGCCCGCGCGTGACCGGCGCCCGGTTCACCGCGGTACTGCCCGCGGGGACGATCGCCGCGGTGCCACCGGACGCCGCGAAACGTCTCGTCGCCGAGGCGGACCGGCTGATGGCCGGTCACGCCGAGTACTTCGGGGTGGACCGCGACGACCTGGCCGACCCGGACTGGTGGTACGACCCGAAGACCGGGCGCCGGGCCCCATGGGGCTACGCCTTCGACGTGCCGTACCGGAACGAGGACGCGGTCGGGGACATCAAGCAGATCTGGGAGCTGTCCCGGCATCAGTACCTCACGGTGCTCGCCGCCGCCTACGCGGTCACCGGCAACGAGCGGTACGCCGAGCGGGTGGCCGAGCACCTGCGGTCGTGGTGGGCGGGCAACGCGCCGCTGCGCGGGGTGCACTGGACCAGCGGCATCGAGCTGGGGATCCGGCTGCTGTCCTGGGTGTGGATCCGCCGGCTGCTCGACGGCTGGCCGGGCGCGGCCGCGCTGTTCGAGGACAACCCGGTGGCGCTGAACCAGATCTGGCACCACCAGCGCTGGCTGGCCGCCTTCCCCAGCCGGGGGTCTTCGGCGAACAACCACGTCATCGCAGAGGCCGCCGGGCAGTTCGCCGCGGCCTGCGCGTTCGGGTGGTTCCCCTCCTCGACGCGTTGGCGAGCCGACGCGCTGCGGTCGCTGGAGGTGCAGCTGCGCAACAACACCTTCGACTCCGGCCTCAACCGCGAGCTGGCCACCGAGTACCACGGACTGGTGCTGGAGCTCGGCCTGGCCGCGGTGGCCGAGGCGGATGCCGCCGGTGTGCCGGTGCCCGCGCCGATCCGGCGGGTACTGCTGCGGATGACCGACGCGCTCGCGGCCGTCGTGGACAACCGGCTACGGCCGCCGCGCCAGGGGGACGCGGACGACGGGCACGGTCTGGTCGTGGACGGCGAGGGCACCGACCGCTGGGCCTCGCTGCTGGCCACCGGGGACGCCGTGTTCGGTCGGCTCGCCTGGTGGCCGGCGGTGACCGGCACCGATGTGCGCACCCCGCTGCTGGCCGCGCTCATCCGGCCGTACGCGGAGAACGGAACCGCTCCGGCCGTGTCCCGCCCGGAAAGCAGGCCGGCTCATTTCGCCGACGCGGGCATGACCATCCTGCGTGGTCCGGGGGAGATCTGGTGCCGCTGCGACGGTGGTCCGCACGGATTCCTGTCCATCGCCGCGCATGCCCACGCGGACGCGCTGTCCGTGGAGGTCCGGCACGACGGGGTCGACGTGCTCGCCGACCCGGGGACGTACTGCTACCACGGGCAGCCCGAGTGGCGGCAGTACTTCCGCTCGACCCTCGGCCACAACACCCTGCAACTGGACGGCGGTGACCAGTCCGTCTCCGGCGGCCCGTTCCTGTGGACGCGGCATGCCCGCAGCCGCGTCCTGACCGTGGACACTTCCGACGCCTCCGTCACCTCCGACACCTCCGACGCCTCCGACGGGGGGACGGCCCGCTGGTGCGCCGAGCACGACGGTTACCAGCCCTCCGTGCACCGCCGCCGGGTGGAACTGACCGCCGTGAGCCAGGAGTTGAGGGTGGTCGACGAGGTGCGGGGCGGCCCGCGCCGCGCCGTCCGGCTGGCGTTCCACCTCGGCCCGGCGATCGCCGCGGACCTCGTGGGGAACCGGGCCCAGCTCACCTGGACCCGGGACGGCGAGGACCGCTCCGCGACGCTCGACCTGCCCGGGCAGCTGAGCTGGCGGGCGCATCGCGGCGAGAGCGGCCCGCCGCTGGGCTGGTACTCCCCCGGCTTCGGGCGCAAGGAACCCACCACCACGCTGGTCGGCACCGGCTTCGCCGACGGCGCGGCGGGGTTCACCACCGTGCTCAGGTTCCGCGGCTAGGGGGGCGCGTGGGGATCAAGAGGCGGCACTGGGCGTTGGCGGCGGCACCGCTGGCGCTGGCCCTGCTGGCGGCGACCGGCTGTGAGAGCACGTCGGGCGCGCGGCCGAAGCCGACCTCAGCGCCGGCCACGTCCGTGGCCCGGGTGTGTGCCGAGCCCGCGGCCGGGCCGACGAAGGCGCCGGCGGGCGCGGTCACGGTCGACCCCGCGGTGGCCGGTGACCTGGCCGCGAAGACCAAGAGCAGCCCCCCGAACACCACGTTCTGGCTGCGACCGGGCACGCACAGGCTCGAGCCGGACCGCTACGCCCAGGTCATCCCCAAGAAGGGGGACAGCTACCTCGGCGCGCCGGGCGCGGTGCTCGACGGCCGCAAGACCAACCAGTACGCGTTCGGCGGCACCGCTCCCGACGTCACCATCCGCTACCTGACCGTGCAGGGTTTCGTCGCGCCGCACGACGAGGGCGTGGTGAACCACGACTCGGCCGACGGGTGGGTGATCGAGCACGCGACGATCCAGAACAACTCCGGCGCCGGGCTGATGGCCGGTGCCCGCCAGCGGGTCGGCGCCAGCTGCCTGCGCGGCAACGGTCAGTACGGCATGAACGCGTACAAGGCCTCCGGACGTATCAGCGGCCTGGTGGTCGAGGGCAACGAGATCGTGGGCAACAACAGGGACGACTGGGAGCGGCGGCGGCCGGGCTGCGGCTGTACCGGAGGCGTCAAGTTCTGGGCCGTCGACGGCGCCGACATACGCGGCAACTGGGTGCACGACAACCGCGGAGCCGGGTTGTGGGCGGACACCAACAACAACGACTTCCTCGTCGAGGACAACGTGATCGAGGCCAACGACGGTGCCGCGCTGATCTACGAGACCAGCTACAACGCGGTCATCCGGAAGAACACGATCCGGCGGAACAACTGGGTCGAGGGCCGCAGGTACGCCGACCGGGGCGACAACTTCCCGTTCGCGACGATCTACCTGTCGGAGTCCGGCGGCGAACCACGGATCCGAGCCCGCACGGACAAGATCGAGATCTACCGGAACGTGCTGGAGAACAACTGGTCCGGGATCACCCTGTGGGAAAACGCCGACCGGTTCTGCAACAGCCCGGCCAACACCTCATCCGGTGACTGCACGTTGCTGGTGAAGAGCACCGACCGCTGCGCACAGCCGGCGATCGCCACCGCACCGCTCTACGCCGACTGCCGGTGGAAGACCCAGCGGGTGGACATCCACGGCAACCGCTTCGTCCTGGACAAGTCCGTCGTGGACTGCACGGTGAAGTGCGACCGCATGGCGGTGCTGGCCAACTACGGCACCTATCCGGACTGGTCGCCGTACCAGGGCGAGCGGGTGGCCGAGGCGATCACCCGCGAGCAGCACAACCGCTGGCACGACAACGTCTACCTCGGGCCATGGAAGTTCGTCGCCCACGACCCGAGCCGGATACTCGACTCGGTGCAGTGGCAGGGCACGCCGTACCAGCAGGACGTGGGCAGCACCTTCCGCGCGCGGGACGGTGGTTGAGATGAGCCCGGACCATACGGACCATACGGACCACACGTCGAAGATCGTCGGGACGGTCTGGGGGCTGCTGATCCTCAACACGCTCGGCTCCGCCGGGGCGAAGACCATCGTCCCGCTGCCCCGCTCGCTCATCCAGATGGTCACCATGGGCGCGCTCGTCGCCGCGTTCACGCTGGCGCTCGCGGTCAATCTCCGGCTGCGCATCCGAGCCAGTGCCTTCGGGTTCCTGCTCACCCTGCTGCTGGTACCGAGCGTGATCTCCAGCGCGGACCTCGAGTCCGGGTTCGGCGCGCTGTTCCGCTGCGCCCGGCTGGCCCTCTTCGTCGGCACGCTGTGGCTGCTCAGCCGTTGGTGGGACGGCGGCCTGACGTTCGTCCGGCACCACATCAGGATGTACTTCGTGGTCCTCGGGTCGGTGGCCGCCGGTGCGATCATCTCGCCGGGCGCCGCCATGCCCGAGCTCTACGGCGGGCGGCTGGTGGGCGCGCTGTGGCCGCTCACCCCGCCGCAGATCGGACAGTACGCCGCGGTGATCATCGGGCTCAGCGTGCTGCTCGTTCTGGGCCGCCGGACCGACAGGACCAGCGCGGCCGTGGTCATCGTGCCGGCACTCGTCCTGCTCGCGCTGACCCACACCCGGACGGCCACGCTCGGCCTGCTCATCGGCTTGGCGTTGGCGATCGCCTCGCTCGTCCTGACCAGCGCCGCCGCCCGCCGGTTCTTCGCCTGGGCGGTGCTGTGCGCCACCGTGGCCGCGGTGGGGTTCGGCTCCGCGCTGCAGGCGTGGTTCCTGCGCGGGCAGAGCCAGGAGAACTTCACGAGCCTCACCGGCCGGGCCAAGGTCTGGCACGCCCTGCTGGCGGCACCCCGCTCGACCTCGGAGTACCTGTTCGGCGCGGGCCTGGGCGACAAGTCGTTCGGCGGGCTGCCGATCGACAACAGCTGGCTGGCCGTCTACCACGAGCAGGGCATGACCGGCGTCGCCCTGGTGGCGGCGATCATCATCGTGCTGGGCGGCGTCGCGTTGCTGCAGCCACCGTCGCTGTCGAGGGCCTGCGCGATCTTCCTGATCAGCTACTGCGCTATCGCGTCGTACACCGAAGCCGGGCTGGGCGACGCCTCGCCGTATCTGCTGCATCTGGCCGTGGCCGCCTCGCTGCTGGCGGCGCCTGCCGCGGCCACTCCCCTCACGACGCCCGAAGTCCCCGGACGACGCATCCCGCAAGGGGCCCGAAGATCGGAGGTGACCTGAGCATGCACGTCCTCGTGGTGCACAACCGTTACGCCTCGGCGCAGCCGAGCGGGGAGAACAAGGTCGTCGACCAGGAGGTGGCGCTGCTGCGCGGGGCCGGCCACCGGGTCGAGATGTTCGAGCGGCGCAGCGACGACATCGCCGCCCGGTCCCTGCTGGGCAAGGCTGCGATACCGCTCCTCGTGCCGTGGAACCCGGCGGTCCGCGCGGAGCTCGCCGCCCGGCTTCGCACCGAACGGCCGGACGTGGTGCACGTCCACAACGTCTTTCCGCTCCTGTCGCCGGCGGTGCTGGCCGCCTGCGCCGACGCGGGCGTGCCCGCCGTCGCCACGCTGCACAACTACACCCAGGTCTGCCCGCCCGGCACGCTGCAGCGGGACGGCCGGCCGTGCACCGAGTGCGTCGGGTCCTCGCCGCTGCCCGCCGTCCGGCACGGCTGCTACCGCGGCTCCCGGCTGGCGACGGTCCCGCTCGCGGTCAGCCTGTCGGTCAACCGGCGACGGTGGTGGTCCGGTGTGGAGCGGTTCTTCTGCATCTCCGCGGCACAACGCGACGTCCTGGTGCGGTCCGGTCTGCCCGCCGAACGGCTGGCGGTGAAGCACAACTTCGTACCCGACCCGGACGCCCGCCGGACGGACACCGGCGAGCATCTGCTCTATCTCGGCCGGCTCGCGGAGGCCAAGGGCGTGCGGCTGCTCATGGCCGCGTGGGACGAGATCGCCGCCGGCGGCGGTGTGGGCGTGCCGCTCGTGATCGCCGGCACGGGGCCACTGGAGACAGAGGTGGCCGCCTGGGCGGCGGACCGGGACGACGTGCGGTACGTGGGCCTCTATGACACGGCGGAGTGCCAGAAGGCCATCGCGCGCTCGGTGGCCGTGGTGGCGCCCTCCACGTGGCTGGAGGCGTTCGGCCTGGTGGTCGTGGAGGCGATGGCGGCGGGGGTACCGGTCGTCGCCGCCGGTCACGGCGCCTTCGTCGAACTCGTCGAGGACGGGGTGACCGGGCTGTTGCACCGGCCGGGCGAGTCCGCGTCGCTCGCGTCCTGCATACGCCGGATCGCGGCCGGACAGGACCGCAACCGGGAGATGGGCCGGGCTGCCCGGCGCCGTTACGAGCAGGGGTTCAGCCCGGCCGTCGGCCTCGAGCGCCTGGTGGAGGGGTACCGCTCCGCGATCGCGGGTCGGTCCGGCGGCGGGGACAGCCCGCCGCCGTCAGGGGAAAAGATCACTGGCTCGCGGTGGGATCACCCGCGCGAGCGGGATGGGGGCAGTAGATGACACGATGCCGACTCTGCGGCTCGGCGGCGCTGGAGAGCGTCGTCGATCTCGGGGCGACTCCGCCGTGCGAGAGCTTTCTCGCCGCGGACCAACTGGACCGGCCGGAGCCGGCGTACCCGCTGCACCTGCGGGTCTGCACCGACTGCTGGCTCGCGCAGATACCTCCGCTGATCACGCCGGAGGAGACCTTCACGCAGTACGCGTACTTCTCCTCCTACTCGACCTCCTGGGTGGAGCACGCGCGCACGTTCGTCACCGACACCGTGCGGCGGCTGGGTCTGGGCACCGACGCCTTCGTGGTCGAGGTCGCGAGCAACGACGGGTACCTGCTGAGGCATGTGGTGGACCGCGGGATCCGCTGCCTCGGCATCGAGCCCTCGGTGAACGTCGGGGCGGCGGCGCGGGACGCGGGTGTGCCCACGCGCACGGACTTCCTGGACCCGGCCACCGGCGCCGACGTCCGCGCCGAGCACGGCCCGGCGGACCTGGTCGTGGCCAACAACGTGTACGCGCACATCCCCGACGTCGTCGGGTTCACCCAGGGGCTGCGCGCCCTGGTCGCCGACGACGGCTGGGTCTCCATCGAGGTGCAGCACCTGCTGACCCTGATCGAGGAGAACCAGTACGACACGATCTACCACGAGCACTTCCAGTACTACACGGTCGCGTCCGCGGCCCGGGCGCTGGCGAGTGGCGGACTCACGCTCGTGGACGTCGAGTTGCTGCCCACGCACGGCGGCTCCATCCGGCTGTGGGCCCGGCCGGCCGAGGTGGCCGGCGAGCCGACCGGGCGGGTGGCCGACGTGCTGGCCCGGGAGAAGGCCGCCGGGCTGAAGGAGCTGTCCGGGTACACCGAGTTCTCCGCCCGGGTGGCCAAGGTGCGCCGGGATCTGCTGCGGTTCCTCATCGAGGCGGTCGAGCGCGGCGAGACGGTCGTCGGCTACGGCGCCCCGGGCAAGGGCAACACCCTGCTCAACCACTGCGGCATCCGGCCCGACCTGCTCCCGTACACGGTCGACCGCAACCCCTACAAGCACGGCAGGTTCACCCCGGGCACCCGCATCCCGATCCTGTCGCCCGAGCAGATCGCCGCCGACCAGCCGGACTACGTCCTCGTCCTGCCGTGGAACCTGCGGGCCGAGCTGGTCGAGCAGCTGTCCTTCGTGCACGACTGGGGCGGCCGACTGGTCTTTCCCATACCGGAACTGAGCATTGTCGAGGTCAAGGCATGAAGGTCGTTCTGTTCTGCGGCGGCTACGGGATGCGGATGCGCAACGGTGCCTCCGACGACGTGCCCAAGCCGATGGCGATGGTCGGCCCGCGACCGCTGATCTGGCATGTCATGCGCTACTACGCGCACTTCGGGCACACGGAGTTCATCCTGTGCCTCGGGTACGGGGCTCACCACATCAAGAACTTCTTCCTCAACTACGAGGAGACGACGTCCAACGACTTCGTGCTGCGCAAGGGGCAGACCGAGTTGCTGTCCACCGACATCGCCTCCTGGACGATCACGTTCGCGCAGACCGGCATCGAGTCACCGATCGGGGAGCGGCTGCGCCGGGTGCGGCACCACCTGGACGGCGACGAGATGTTCCTCGCCAACTACGCCGACGTGCTCACCGATGCCCCGCTGCCGGAGATGATCGACCGGTTCGCCCGGCGCGACGCCGGTGCGTCGATGATGGTGGTGCCGCCGCAGTCCTCGTTCCACTGCGTGGACCTGGGCGAGGACGGCCTGGTGGGGGGCATCACCGCGGTGAGCGAACTGCCGCTGTGGGAGAACGGCGGCTACTTCGTGCTCCGCCAGGAGATCTTCGACCACATCCCGGAGGACGGGGACCTGGTCGCCGACGGATGCGGCCAACTGGCCAAGCGCGGGCGGCTGGTGGCGCACCAGCACCGCGGCTTCTGGAAGCCGACCGACACCGTGAAGGAGCGGGCCGCGCTCGACGACGCCTACGCCCGGGGCGACCGCCCGTGGGCCGTGTGGGAACGGGACGGCGCGGCGGCGAGCGCGACCGGCGGCCGTGGCGGCTCCGGAGCGAGGGCGTGATCCGGCTCGGGGCCGGGCGCCTGGACCGGATCGTCGCGGTGGGCGCGCACTGCGACGACATCGCCATCGGGGCCGGCGGCACGCTGCTGACGCTGTGCCTCGCGCACCCGGGTGTCCGGGTCGACGCGTTGGTGCTCTCCGGCGGTGGCGGTGAGCGCGAGCAGGAGGAGCAGGCCGCGCTCACCGCCTTCTGCCCGGGCGCCGACCTGCGGCTGACCGTGCACAAGCTGCCGGACGGCCGGCTGCCCGCGCACTGGGAGGAGGCCAAGGCGGCGGTCGAGGAACTGCGCGGGCAGACCGAGCCGGATCTCGTCCTGGCCCCGCGCACCGATGACGCGCACCAGGATCACCGCGGTCTGGCGCAGCTGATACCCACCGCGTTCCGTGACCACCTCGTGCTCGGCTACGAGATCGTCAAGTGGGACGGCGATCTCGGCCGTCCGACGGCATACCAGCCGCTGTCGCCGGAGATCGCCGAACAGAAGGTGCGGCTGCTGCAGGAGCACTACCCCTCGCAGCGGCACCGGCCCTGGTACGACCGGGAGGCCTTCCTCGGTCTGGCCCGGATCCGCGGTATCGAATGCCACGCGCGCTACGCCGAGGCGTTCGCCGTCCACAAACTCACTCTCGACCTGGGGGAATGAACCTTGCGCGTACTGCTGACCGGACATCAGGGCTACCTGGGCACCGTGATGGCCCCGGTCCTCGCGGCCGCCGGGCACGAGGTCGTCGGTCTTGACGCCGGCCTGTTCGCCGACTGTGTCCTCGGCCCGCCGCCCGCGGACCCGCAGGGGCATCGGGTGGACCTGCGCGACGTCACGGCCGAGCACGTGGCCGGGGTGGACGCCGTGATCCACCTGGCCGCGCTGTCCAACGACCCGCTGGGATCGCTGGCGCCGGACCTCACCTACGACATCAACCATCACGCCTCCGTACGGCTGGCCCGGCTGGCCCGCGAGGCCGGCGTGCGGCGCTTCCTCTACGCGTCGACCTGCTCCGTCTACGGCGCCGCCGGCGGCGGCGGCTTGGTGACGGAGGACGCTCCGCTGCGCCCGGTGACGCCGTACGCGGAGTCCAAGGTGCGGGTGGAGGACGACCTGCACGCGCTGTCCGACGGCGACTTCAGCCCGGTGTTCATGCGCAACGCCACCGCCTTCGGCTACTCGCCCCGGCTGCGAGCCGACATCGTCCTCAACAACCTGGTGGGCCACGCGCTGCTGTCCGGCGAGGTCCTGGTGCTCTCCGACGGCACCCCCTGGCGCCCGCTGGTGCACGCCGCCGACATCGCGCGTGCCTTCACGGCCGCGCTGAGCGCGCCGCGCGAGGCGGTGCACGACCGGGCGTTCAACATCGGCAGCGAGATCAACAACGTCACGGTCGCGGAGATCGCCGACCAGGTCGCCGAGGCGGTGTCCGGCGCGAAGGTGGTGATCACCGGGGAGAACGGTGCCGATCCGCGCTCGTACCGGGTGGACTTCTCCCGGTTCCGCGCCGCGGTGCCCGGCTTCGACTGCGAGTGGACGGTGAAGCAGGGCGCGCTCGAACTCGCCGACGCCTACCGCGAGCACGGGCTGACCCGGGGGGACTTCGAGCAACGCTTCACCCGGCTGGCCGTGCTGCGCGCGGCGTCCGACGCCGGCGCCGTCGACGACACCCTGCGGTGGCGCCGATGACCGCGGCCGGCGAGCAGATGTACGCGCTGGTGGAGCGGCTGTACCCGCTGTGCCGGAGCATCACGGGCGACGGTGTGCGCGCCACCCTGGAGATCGTCGACGAGTACGTCCCGCTGCAGGTGCACGAGGTGCCGACCGGGACTCAGGTGCTCGACTGGACGGTGCCGCAGGAGTGGAACATCCGCGACGCCTACGTCGCCGACACCGCAGGCCACCGGGTCGTCGACTTCGCCGCGTCCAGCCTGCACGTGCTGGGCTACAGCGTGCCGGTGTCGGCGACCATGCCGCTGGCCGAGCTGCGTGGACATCTGCACACCCTGCCGGACCACCCGGGTTGGGTGCCGTACCGCACCAGCTACTACAAGCCGGAATGGGGGTTCTGCCTGGCCCAGGAGACCTTGGACGCGATGCCGGACGGCGACTACGAGGTGCGCATCGACTCCACCCTCGCGGACGGCTACCTCACGTACGCCGAGCACGTGGTCCCCGGCCAGGTCCCCGACGAGGTGATCGTCTCCAGCCACGTCTGCCACCCGTCGCTGGCCAACGACAACCTGGCGGGCATCGCGGTGGCGGCTTTCCTGGCCCGGGCGCTGGCCGAGCAGACGCCGTACTACACCTACCGGTTCATCTTCGCGCCCGGCACCATCGGGGCGATCACCTGGCTCGCCCGCAACGCGGAGCGGGTGGAGCGGGTCAAGCACGGTCTGGTGCTGGCCTGCGCCGGCGACCCGGGCCGGCTGACGTACAAGCAGAGCAGGCGCGGCGACGCGGAGATCGACCGGGTGATGCGACACGTACTGCCCGCCTCCGAACGCCCGCACCACATCACCGAGTTCACTCCGTACGGCTACGACGAGCGGCAGTACTGCTCCCCCGGGTTCGATCTCGGCGTGGGCTCGCTCAGCCGGACCCCGTACGCCGGCTACCCCGAGTACCACACCTCGGCGGACAACCTGGACCTCGTCTCCCCGGAGGCGATGGCGGACACGCTCGCGCTCTGCCGCGAGGCATTCGCCGTCCTCGACCGCAACCGGCGGTACGTCAATCTCAGCCCCTACGGCGAGCCGCAGTTGGGCCGGCGCGGGCTGTACGACGCGCTCGGCGGCCGCAGCGACACCCAGCAGGCCCAGCTGGCCATGCTCTGGGTGCTCAACCTCTCCGACGGCGAGCACAGTCTGCTGGACGTCGCCGAGCGGTCCGGGCTGCCGTTCGGCGCCGTCGCCGCCGCGGCCGACGCCCTGCACGGCGCCGGGCTGATCAAGGCATGACGCCGATGACCACCGAGGGGGAGAAACCGACGGCCCCGGCCGGATCCGCCAGGCGGGCCCTCGTCGGTCGGCTGTCCTGGGGACTGGCCGACCAGGCGGCCTCCAGCGTGAGCAACTTCGCCGTGGGCATCTACGTGGCCCGCTCGCTGGGCGTGACCGCGTTCGGTGTGTTCAGCCTCGCCTGGGTGACCTATGGCGTGGTGCTCAACGTCTCCCGCGGGCTGGCCACCGACCCGCTCGTGGTCCGCTTCAGCGGCGTGCCGAAGGCCTCGTGGCGCGGGGCGGTGGCCCGGTCGACGGGTACCGCACTCGGCGTCGGTACGGCCATCGGCGCGGTGTGTCTGGTGGCCGGGCTCGGCCTCGGCGGCCGCCTGGGGCCCGCGTTCGCCGCCCTGGGTGTCATGTTGCCGGGGCTGCTGCTCCAGGACGCCTGGCGGTACTCGTTCTTCGCCGCCGGCGCCGGGCGGAAGGCGTTCGTCAACGACGTCGTGTGGGGTGTCGCGCTCGTCCCGGCGCTGGTGGTGGCGGCCCGTGTGGGCAGCGTGGCCGCTTTCGTGCTCGCCTGGGGCGCGTCCGCCACGGTGGCGGCGGGGTACGGCTACGTCCAGTCCGGGATCCGGCCCCGGACGACCGAGGCGCGCGGGTGGCTGCGTGAGCAGCGCGATCTCGGCTACCGGTACCTGGTCGAGAACGTCAGCCTCAGTGGCGCGAGCCAGCTGCGGGCGTACGGGCTCGGCGCGATCGCCGGGGTCGGCGCGGTGGGTGCGGTGCGGGGCGCCGAGCTCCTGCTCGGCCCGTTCCTTGCGGTGCTCATGGGGCTTTCGCTGGTCACCGTCCCGGAGGCGGCACGGGTGCTGCGGCAGGCCCCACGACGACTGGGCCGATTCTGCCTCCTCCTTGGCGGGGGGCAGGCCGCCGGCGCGCTGGTCTGGGGCGGGGCGCTGCTGCTGATGCCCGGCCGGCTCGGCGAGCTGGTGCTCGGCGGGGTCTGGCACTCGGCCTCGGAGCTCATCGTGCCGATCACCCTCGGCGTCGCGGGCGCGGGCCTCGGCACCGGCGCGGCGGCCGGGCTGCGCGCGCTCGGCGCGGCCCGGCGCAGCCTGCGCAGCCAGCTGTTCGCCTCCGCCTGCTATGTCGGCGGCGGGCTCGGCGGGGCGGCCGCCGCCGGCACGGTCGGCTCGGCCTGGGGCGTCGCCGCCGCGACCGTCAGCAGCTCTGCCGTGTGGTGGCTGCACCTGCGATCCGCCCTGCGCGAGCGCCACCACGATCCCCTTCCCGAAGTGAGGACCTCATGACCGCGCAACCCAGGCTGAGCATCGGCCTGCCCGTGTACAACGGCGAGGAGTACCTGGCCGAGTCGCTCGACGCCCTGCTCGGGCAGACCTACGAGGACTTCGAGCTGGTCATCTCCGACAACGCCTCGACCGACGGGACGCAGGAGATCTGCCGCAAGTACGCCGCGCGGGACTCGCGCATCCGGTACCTCCGGCTGCCCCGGAACATCGGCGCCACGCCGAACCACAACCATGTGCTGGCCGAGTCCCGCGGCGAACTGTTCAAGTGGGCGTCGCACGACGACCTGTACGGCCGGGACCTGCTGTCGCACTGCGTTCAGGCGCTGGACGAGCGGCCGGACATGATCCTTGCGCACACCGGCCAGGCGGTCATCGACGGCGACGGCCGGGTGACGGTCCCCTACGAGTACGGGCTCGCCACCGACTCGCCGCACCCGCCGGAGCGCTTTCGCAGTCTGCTGTTCGAGCCGGGCGGCGACGACTTCTACGGGGTGATGCGGACCGACATGCTGCGCCGGGTGAAACCGATGGACAGCTACCACCACGCGGACCGCACATACGTCGCCGAGATCACCCTGCACGGTCCCTTCCACCAGGTGCCGGAGCTGCTGTACTTCCGCCGCGACCACCCCACCCGCGCCGAGCGGGCGAACCCTTCCAAGCGCTCCCGGTGCGTCAATCTGGACCCGCGCCGGGCGGGCCCGCTGCACCCGACGCCCCGGCTGCTCGCCGAGTACGTCTGGGGCTTCGCCTCGGCGATCCGGCGGGCGCCGTTGTCCCCGGCCGACCGGCGCGCGTGCTACCGCCACCTGGCCGCTTGGATGACCAGCCGGGTCCGGCCGGGCGCCGGTGAGCGGATCGAGGACCGCGCCCCGGTCGATCCGGCGCTGCTCACGGTCTCCGTCGACGCGCTCGTCGCCGGCCGTGAGGGGAGGCTGACGTGACGGCCGCGGACGGGGCCCCGGTGCGCGTGGGGGTGTTCGGCCTGCTCGGCTCCGGCAACCTCGGCAACGACGGATCGCTCGAAGCCGTGCTCGGGTACCTCCGCACCGCGCACCCGGAGGCGGTCGTGGACGCGCTGTGCGGCGGACCCGAGGCCGTGACGAACCGGTTCGGGATCCCCGCGACGCGGCTGCACTGGTACCGCGGGGAGTACCGCACGGCGTCGCGTGCGGGCGCGATCGCGGCGAAGGGCCTGGGCAAATTCGTCGACGTCTTCCGCACCGCTGCCTGGGTACGTCGGCACGACGTGGTGATCGTGCCGGGCATGGGCGTCCTGGAGGCGACACTGCCACTGCGGCCCTGGGGCTTCCCGTACTCGCTGTTCCTGCTCTGCGCGAGTGGCCGGCTGCTGGGCACGCGGGTGGCGCTGGTCGGCGTCGGCGCCGCGACGATCGGCGACCGGCCGACCCGTGCTCTGGTGCGCTGGTCGGCGCGGCTGGCCGCATACCGGTCGTACCGGGACACGCAGTCCCGCGACGCGATGCGGGCGATGGGCGTGGACACCGCGCGCGACGAGGTACACCCGGACCTCGCGTTCGCCCTGCCGACGCCGCAGACGAGCGCGCCCGCGGACCCGTCGGCCCCGCCGGGCCCCGTCTGCGTCGGCGTCATGGACTTCCACGGCGGCAACGACGACCGTGCCCGGGCCGAGGAGATATACCGGCGCTACCTCGACGGGACGGTCCGGTTCGTCCGCGCGCTGGTCGAGGAGGGCAGGGCTGTCCGGCTGCTCACCGGTGACGAGTGCGACGCGTCGGTGGTCGCCGCGATCCTCGACGCGGTGGACTCCTCGCTGGTCACCGCTGCCGAGCCGTCCTCACTGGCCGACCTGATGAAGGAAATGGCGGCTGCCGACAGCGTGGTGGCGATCCGTTACCACAACCTGATCTGCGCGCTGAAGACCGGTACGCCGGTCCTCGCTCTCTGCTACGCGGCGAAGAGCGACTCGCTCATGGCGGAGATGGGCCTCGGCGCGTACTGCCACCCGGCGCGCGAGGTCGACGCCGACCGGCTGATCGAGCAGTTCCGTGCGCTGGAGAAGCGTTCGGCCGAGCTGCGGCAGACCCTCGACGCGCGGAACCTGGCTGTCTCCCGGCAACTCGACCGCCAGTTCGACTCCTTGACCGCGGCCCTGTTCCCTGCGGCCGACCACTCCCCCACCTTACGGAAGGCGCCATGAAGGCGACCGAAGTCCCGGAGATCACCGGCGCGTACCTCTTCGAGCCGACGCCGTACGCCGACGAACGCGGCTTCTTCTGCCGCACCTTCGACGCCGACGTCGTCCGCTCGGTGGGCCTCGACCCGGACGCCTTCGTCCAGGACAGCCTGTCCCGCTCGGTCCGGGGCGTGCTGCGCGGTCTGCACCTGCGCTCCGGCGCCGGCGAGGCCAAGCTGGTGCGCTGCTCGTACGGGAGGATCTTCGACGTCGTCGTGGACCTGCGGCCGGACTCACCGACGTACCGCAACCGGGCCTGGTTCGAGCTGTCCGGCGATACGCAGGTGACCCTGTACATCCCGGCGGGGTGCGCGCACGGCTTCCAGGCGCTGACCGAGACCACCGACACGTCGTACCGGATCGACCGCCCGCACGATCCGGCCGAGGACGTGACGATCGCCTTCGACGACCCGGAGCTCGCCATCCCCTGGCCGCTGCCGGTCACATCGATGTCCCAACGGGACCGGGAGGCGCCGAGCCTCGCCGAGGTCCTGAAGCACAGCGAAACGTAAAGAAAGATGAGGTCGGCGTGGACACCCAACACACCGCAGAACTCCTCCTGCCCCGGTCGCGGACGGCGAACGAGCGGCTGCACGCCCTGATCCCGGGGGGCGCGCACACCTACGCCAAGGGCGACGACCAGTACCCCGAGGACCTGGCCCCGGTCATCAGCCACGGCCGCGGCGCCCATGTGTGGGACATCGACGGCAACCGCTACATCGAGTACGGCTCCGGCCTGCGGTCGGTCAGTCTCGGCCACGCCCACCCACGCGTCATCGAGGCGGTGCGACGCGAACTCGACCGCGGCAGCAACTTCGTCCGGCCGTCCATCGTGGAGGTCGAAGCCGCGGAGCGCTTCCTGGCCACGGTGCCGACCGCCGAGATGGTGAAGTTCGCGAAGAACGGCTCCGACGCCACCACCGCCGCGGTGCGCCTCGCCCGCGCCGCCACCGGGCGCCCGCGGGTGGCCCTCTGCGCCGACCATCCGTTCTTCTCCGTCGACGACTGGTTCATCGGCACCACCCCGATGTCCGCCGGTATTCCGGCGGCGACCAACGAGCTCACCGTGGCGTTCCCTTACGGGGACCTGGCCGCCACGGAGGAACTACTCACCCGGTACCGGGACGAGGTCGCCTGTCTGATCCTCGAACCGGCCACCCACACCGAGCCGCCGCCCGGGTACCTCGCCGGACTGCGCGAGCTGGCCGACCGGCACGGCTGCGTACTGATCTTCGATGAGATGATCACCGGCTTCCGCTGGTCCGAGGCGGGCGCCCAGGGTCTGTACGGCGTCGTCCCCGACCTCTCCACGTTCGGCAAGGCGCTGGGCAACGGATTCGCCGTCTCCGCGCTGGCCGGGCGCCGCGATCTGATGGAGCTGGGCGGGCTGCGGCACTCCGGCGACCGGGTGTTCCTGCTGTCCACCACGCACGGTGCCGAAACGCACTCCCTGGCGGCCGCGATGGCCGTGCAGAGCACCTACGTCGAGGAAGGTGTCACCGCGCGGCTGCACTCCCTCGGCGAGCGGTTGGCCGCCGGTGTCCGCGAAGCCGCGGCCGGCATGGGCGTCGGCGACCACCTCGTCGTCCGGGGCCGGCCGAGCAACCTGGTCTTCGCCACCCTCGACGAGCACGGGCAGCCGTCGCAGCAGTACCGCACCCTGTTCCTGCGCCGGCTCCTCGCGGGCGGGGTGCTGGCCCCGTCGTTCGTGGTGAGCAGCGCGCTCGACGACGCCGACATCGACCACACCGTGGACGTGGTCGCCCAGGCATGTGCGGTGTACCGGAAGGCGTTGGACGCCGCCGACCCCACCCCCTGGCTGGCCGGACGCCCGGTGAAACCCGTGTTCCGCCGCTTGGTGTGACGTGATGTGACATGGCTTGACGTGATGTGACGTGACGTCAGCGACGCGCCCGCCGACCGGCGTCGGCCATCCCCTCGACCGGCCGGTCGGCAGGCCTGTCGCTCAGCCGGTCGGCCGTCCGGTCGACCAGCCACGCGGTCGCCGGTACCACCGCCAGCGCGGTGCACCAGCCACCGAGGACGTCGGTCGGGTAGTGCGCGCCCAGGGCGACCTGCGCCCAGCCCATGGCAGCGCCGGCGACCAGCGCCGCGGCGAGCACGAGCACCGTGCCGGCCGTCCTGCCGAGGCCGAGCCGGCCGGTCGTGAGCAGCGCCACCACGAGGGCGAGCGCGGTGAGGAAGGCGGTGTGCCCGCTGGGGTAGGACAGGTTGCCGTCGCCGTGGATGGTGCGTCCCACCAGGGACTTGAGCAGCGTCGCCGTCACCACGGCCAGGCCGACGCCGGCAATGACGAGCACCGCTGCGCGAGGTCGCCGAAGCAGCAGGCAGCCCGTCACGGCGGCCACGACCAGCATCACCGCTCCGGCGGGTTCTCCCAAGAAGTCCGTGGCCAGAGCGACGTGACGCCACGGCGGCCGCACGCTGTCCGCCGTCGGCCGGATGATCCACCTGTCCACCCTGCCGGGCTCGCTGTGGCCGGCGTACAGGACCCCGAGCGCGACGACCACCAGCGCGGCGAAAGCCCCGACCAGCCCGAGCCACCCGCGCAGCGCTGGAGGCAGCACCGGGGGCGCCGCACGGCCGGTCACCCGGCCACCGCGTCCGGTCGACCCGCGGCGGCTTCCTGATTCCCCTGATCCAGGCCCTCGTCGCGGCCACCACCGCCCGAGCCGACGCGCGCGTGCACCACCCGCCGCACGCCGTCGCCGTCCATCCGGCAGATGCGATGCACCGCGCCCTCCCGTCGGGGCGGACCCCGTGTCACCCGCCGCTACCGCGACGCCCCGTCCCCGAGCACTGCCCGCCGCCGCCCGCCCACTCGGCCGGATCGTCAGATGTACGGGCCGCGCACAGCCGGACCGAGCTCGTCGGTCTGTCCGTCGCCTGGTCAAGGGCATCGGATTCCGTCTCTGCTTGTCACCCTAACCAACAATGTGGTCGCGACGGCCCGACATGAACATCTATGTCACGCCCATGACACCACCTGGAAGAGAAGGTCGGTTCGAAATTTCGTTGGCCATTCGGAAACTGAAGGCTTCACGGATACTAGGGAGGCGGTCGGACATGTCAACCCCATCGTCGAACCACCTCCACGATCTGGCCATACGGACGTGCGGAAGGTGGCGCATCTGCACCATCCGGGCAATTGGCCTGCGGTGACACCACATCAGAAGCTTCGAATGTTTCGAGGCTTCTGACGATTCATGCGCGAGGTATTGACGGGATTCCCCGGCCTCCTATCATCCAGAATGCTCGACAAGCCGATCCTTGTTCGAGATCTCGTATACAGAGCAGCCGCTCGCGCGCACCAGCAGGGCACCTCCGGGCAACTCCCACCCCCCCCAACGGCTGGGCCACAGAAGGAGAACGCCACCCCGTGCAGATGTCATGGACTCATCACATCCTGTCCCGTCGCCGCGCACTGACGACCGCCACCGGCCTGGCCGCCGGTGCCCTGCTTCCTCCCGCAGCGGCCCACGGAGCCGACTCCCCCCGGCGGCCGGCCCTCGCGACCGCGGCGGCCTTCACGAACCCGGTGATCTGGCAGGACTTCGCGGACATCGACGTCATCCGCGTCGGCGACACCTTCTACGCCTCGGCCTCGACCATGCACTACTCGCCGGGCGCGCCCGTCCTGCGGTCGTACGACCTGGTCAACTGGGAGATCGCCGGTCACTCAGTGCCCGTGCTCGACTTCGGCGCCAAGTACGACCTGAACGGTGCCCGCGGCTACGTACGGGGCATCTGGGCTTCGTCACTGGCCTACCGGCCGAGCAACAGGACGTTCTACTGGCTCGGCCAGATCGACTTCGCCAGGACGTACGTCTACACGGCGACCGCCGCCGAGGGGCCGTGGAGCCGGCTCACGACGATCAGCACGCCCTACTACGACGCGGGGCTGCTCGTCGACAGTGACGACACCCTGTACGTGGCGTACGGGAACACCACGATCAGCGTGGCCCAACTCTCGCCCGACGGCCGCAACCAGGTCCGCACGCAGCAGGTGTTCACCGCTCCGTCGAGCGTCGGCACCCTCGAGGGCTCCCGCTTCTACAAGATCAACGGGCAGTACTACATCTTCCTGACCCGCCCCGCCAACGGCCAGTACATCCTCAAATCGTCGAGCGGCCCCTTCGGTCCCTACACGATGCGGCAGGTCCTCCTCGACCTGCCCGGGCCGATCGCCGGCGGTGGAGTCCCCCACCAGGGCGGGCTGGTGCAGACGCAGGGCGGCGCCTGGTACTACCTGGCCTTCGTCGACGCCTACCCCGGTGGCCGGATGCCCGCCCTGGCGCCGGTCACCTGGACCGCGGACGGCTGGCCGGTCGTGCAACTCGTCAACGGCGCATGGGGTACCTCGTATCCCGGCCCGACCGTGCCACCTCCGCCCCGCCAGGTCACCCCCATGACCGGCGTCGACACCTTCGACGGCACGGTCCTCAAGCCGAGATGGGAGTGGAACCACAACCCGGACAACACCAGATGGTCGGTGAACAACGGCCTGACCCTGCGGACCGCGACCGTCACCGACGACCTCTACGGGGCCCGCAACACCCTCACGCACCGCATCCAGGGCCCCACCTCCACCGCCACGGTCCAGCTCGACCACACCGAGATGCGCAACGGCGACCGGGCCGGACTCGCGCTGCTGCGTGACTCCTCCGCATGGATCGGCGTCAAGCGCGACGGCGCCGGGACCCGGGTGTCCATGGTCAACGGGCTGACCATGGACACCAACTGGAACACCACCGGCACCGGCACCGAGGCCGCGAGCGCGGCCGTCTCGGGCAGTCGCGTCTGGCTGCGCGCGAGCGCGGACATCCGTCCCGGCACCGGCCGCCTCGGCACCTTCTCCTACAGCACCGACGGCACCACCTTCACCCGCCTCGGACCGGCCTTCTCCCTCGGCAACGACTGGCGGTTCTTCATGGGCTACCGATTCGCCCTCTTCCACCACGCAACCCAGGCACTCGGCGGCGCGGTCCGCTTCACACGGTTCGAGCTGACCACGCCCTGACGAGGTCCACCGATCGCACCACGCAACCCCCCACGCACCCCACGAGGAGAACCATGAATCCACTGAAACGGCTCGGCTGTCGCCGAGCCTCGGTCCTGGGCCTGCTGGCCGCGACCGTCCTGGCGACACCCGGGACCGCGACCGGCGCGCCCGACGCGCCCGAAACCGTTCGGGCCTCCACCCTGGGCGCCCAGGCGGCCCAGTCCGGACGGTACTTCGGAACCGCCGTGGCCGCGGGCCGGCTCGGCGACGGAACGTACACCGGCATCCTGGACCGTGAGTTCAACTCGGTCACACCCGAGAACGAGATGAAGTGGGACACGATCGAGCCGTCCCGCGGCTCGTTCAACTTCGGCCCTGGGGACCAGATCGTCAACCGCGCGACGTCCCACGGTCAGCGCATGCGTGGCCACACGCTGGTGTGGCACTCCCAACTGCCCGGCTGGGTCAGCTCGATCAGGGACGCGGGCACCCTGCGCGGCGTGATGAACAACCACATCACCACCGTGATGAACCACTACAAGGGCCGGATCCACTCCTGGGACGTGGTCAACGAGGCCTTCGCCGACGGCTCCAGCGGCCAGCTCCGCAGCTCGGTCTTCCGGGACGTGCTGGGCGACGGCTTCCTGGAGCAGGCGTTCCGCACGGCCCGGACGGCCGACCCGGCGGCCAAGCTCTGCTACAACGACTACAACATCGAGGACTGGAACGCCGCCAAGACCCAGGGCGTCTACCGCATGGTGCGCGACTTCAAGGCACGCGGCGTGCCCATCGACTGCGTCGGCCTCCAGGCCCACTTCGGCGCCGGCGGTCCTCCCGGCAGCTTCCAGACGACGCTGTCGAGCTTCGCCGCCCTCGGCGTCGACGTCCAGATCACCGAACTGGACATCGCGCAGGCGTCAACGACCGCGTACGCGAACACGGTCAGGGCCTGCATGAACGTCGCGCGCTGCACCGGCATCACGGTCTGGGGCATCCGCGACAGCGACTCCTGGCGCAGCAGCGAGAACCCGCTGCTGTTCGACCGCAGCGGCAACAAGAAGCCGGCGTACAACGCGGCGCTGACCACGCTGGGCGGCACGCCCGCCTCCACGCGCAGCACCCCCGCCGCCACGCGCAGCACCCCCGCCGCGCGCGCCCTGCCCAGCAGTTACTCGTGGAGCTCCAGCAACCAGCTGATCGCGCCGAAGTCCGACTCGACCCACAACATCGCCGGTATCAAGGACCCGACGGTCGTCTACTACAACGGCAAGTACCACGTGTTCGCCAGTACCGCGAGCTCCTCCGGCTACAACCTGGTCTACCTGAACTTCAGCGACTGGTCGCAGGCCGGCTCGGCCACCCACCACTACCTCGACCGCACCGCCATCGGCGCCGGTTACCGCGCCGCGCCGCAAGTGTTCTACAACGCGCCGCAGCGCCTGTGGTACCTCGTCTACCAGACCGGCAACGCCTCGTATTCCACCAACCCCGACATCAGCAACCCCAACGGGTGGAGCGCCCCGCGCAACTTCTACTCGTCGATGCCGGAGATCATCCGGCAGAACATCGGCAACGGCTACTGGGTCGACATGTGGGTGATCTGCGACAGCGCCAACTGCTACCTGTTCTCCTCCGACGACAACGGACACCTGTACCGCTCGCAGACGACCGTCGGCCAGTTCCCGAACGGCTTCACGAACACGGTCATCGCACTGCAGGACTCGAGGAACGCGTTGTTCGAAGCGAGCAACGTGTACAAGGTGCAAGGCAGCAACCAATATCTGCTCCTCGTCGAGGCGATCGGTTCCGACGGGCGGCGCTACTTCCGTTCCTGGACCGCCGCCGGTCTCGCCGGCTCCTGGACGCAGCTCGCCGCGTCCGAGAGCAATCCCTTCGCCCGGGCGAACAACGTCGGCTTCCCCGCGGGTGCCTGGACCCGGGACATCAGCCACGGCGAGATGATCCGCGCGGGCTATGACCAGACACTCACCATTCCGGCCTGTCGGCTCCAGTACCTCTACCAGGGCCTGAATCCCAGCGCGGGCGGCGACTACAACCTCCTCCCGTGGCGGCTCGGCCTCCTGACCCAGACCAACTCGACCTGCTGACCGACTCACCCGTGGGGAGCGCTTCCGAGGAGGCGCTCCCCACCGCCGACCATCGGACACACCCCCGTCAGAGAACCGAGGTACCGTCGTGCGCCGCAGACTGCTCGCCCTGGTAGCAGCGCTCTCCTCGCTGCCGCTCACGCTCACCGCCGCCCCGTCCGCCCAGGCGGCGGACCCGACGACCATGACCAACGGGTTCTACGTCGACCCCGACTCCAGCGCGAAGCGGTGGGCCACCGCCAACCCCGGCGACGGCCGGGCATCCGCGATCAACGCCTCCATCGCCAACACCCCGACGGCCCGTTGGTTCGGCTCCTGGAGCGGCACCATCGGCACCGCCACCGGCGCGTACGTGGGCGCCGCGGACGCCCGGGACAGGCTGCCCGTCCTTGTCGCCTACAACATCTACAACCGCGACTACTGCGGCGGGCACTCCGCGGGCGGAGCCTCCTCGCCGTCCGCCTACACGAACTGGATCGCCCAGTTCGCGGGCGGGATCGGGAACCGCCCGGCCGTCGTCGTCCTCGAACCGGACTCCCTCGGGGACTACGGCTGCATGAACCAGGCCCAGATCGACGAACGCGAGGCCATGCTCACCGGCGCGCTCGCCGAGTTCAACCGCCAGGCTCCCCACACCTGGGTCTACCTCGACTCCGGCAACCCGGCCTGGGAGAGCGCGGCGACCATGGCCCGGCGCCTGCACGAAGCCGGCCTCCGACAGGCCCACGGCTTCTCGCTCAACGTCTCCAACTACCTGACCACGGCCGAGAACACCGCGTACGGCAACGCCGTCAACAGTGAACTCAACGCCCGGTACGGCTACACCAAGCCGTTCGTCGTGGACACCAGCCGTAACGGCAACGGCTCGAACGGCCAGTGGTGCAACCCTTCAGGCCGCCGTATCGGCACTCCCACCCGCCTGGGGGGAGGCGCCGAGATGATCCTGTGGATCAAGGTCCCGGGTGAGTCCGACGGCAACTGCGGAGTCGGAAGCGGATCCTCGGCCGGACAGTTCCTCCCCGAGGTCGCCTACAAGATGATCTACGGCTACTGACCCGGACCGCTCGGGCGCGGTTCCGGTCAGGCCGCTCCGTCCTTCTGTGCGGGACGGACGTCGATGGAGTGGAGCCAGGATGATCCTGGCTCCACTCCGTGGTGCGGGCGTGTCACTGGAACTGTGCGAAGAACCTCCAGATCTCTGCTTTGGTCCAGGTGGCGACGCCGCTTTCGCCGGGGGAACCGTCGACCGGACCGGGTATGTGGCCTCCGTCGAACGCGGCCCATTGGACGGGGTATCCGGCACGGCAGCCCGAGTAGGTGGTGGTGATGTGCGTTCGGCTGCCCGACGCGGGCTCGCGCGGGCTCTGAGGGGTGCAGCCGTTGTTGCTGACGAATCTGTCGCGCAGGGATCGTCCTTGCGCGATGTTGAGGACGGAGTCGCTGACGCCGTGGATTCCGAAGTAGGCGATGGGCTGGGTGCCGCCGCCGCACCCGCTGATCTCAGCGCCGGAAATGACCGCGACGGCCCTGAAGACGTTCGCCCGGCTGCAGGCGAGTGCGTAGCTCATTCCGCCGCCCCAGCTGAATCCCGTGGCGAAACGCTGTGCCGGGTTGACACAGAGGCCGCCCTCGATTCGCCGGATCATGTCGTCGACGAAGGTGACGTCCTCACCGCCCGAATTGGCCCAGCCGTTACCGAGGCCCTGGGGGGCGACGAGGATCGCGCCGTTGTTCGACTGTTCCTGTTGGCCGTAGTAGGACCAGGCGCTGCCGCTCGTGCCGCCCGAGGCGACGTCGCCGGCGGTTCCGCCCCGCCAGTGGAACGCGAAGACGAGCCGGTAGGGGTGGCTGTTGTCGTAGTTGGCGGGAACCCTGAGGATGAAGCTGCGGCTCTTGCCGCCGCTCTGCATCGTGTGCGTACCGCTCGCCAGAGTCGGGGCGCTGCCGCATCCGCCACCGCCACCCCCACCGGACGACAGCTTGATCATCTGCCATTGCTGGTTGGCGCCGCCCCAGTCGGTGTACTGGACGACGTTGCCGCCGTCGGCGGTGGAGGCGCCCTGCACCTCCACCGCCTTGCCGCTGGTGCGGTTGATCAGCCGGACGTGGCCCGCGTCGGAGTCGGCCACGCGGAACTGCTGGTTGGCCCCGTTGTGGTCGGCCCACTGCTGGATCGAGGCACCGTCCGCGGTCGAGGCGCCGGCCACGTCGAGAACCTTGTCCGAATGCCGGGCCTTGAGGCGGTAGAAACCGTCGCCGGAGTCCACGAACTGCCACTGCTGGTTGGCTCCGTCGCTGCGCGTCCACTGGGCGACGCGCGCGCCGTCGGCGGTGGAGGCGCCGGAGACGTCCAGCGCCTTGCCGCTGTTGCGATTGACCAGGACATACCAGGCGTGGGTGTCCACCGTCGCCGCCTCGGCGGGCGCCGGATTCACCGCGGTGAGCATGCCGATCGCGAGGGTGGCCGCCACCACGGCGGCGACCCGGGACCACCAGCGATGCCTTCGTGGAGGGGCGGGGGAAGCCGAACCGTGGGTCTTCATCGATTCACCCTTTCGTTCGCGGCAGGTCCCATCAGGTGCGGGTCCAGCGTTGGTTGCTGCCGTTCGAGCAGGAGTAGAGCTGGATCAGGGTGCCGTTGGCGGTACCGCCTGCGACGGCGTCGAGGCAGAGGCCGGACTGGACGCCGACGATGGATCCGTCGGAGTTGAGGCGCCACTTCTGGTTGTCGGCGCCCCAGCAGCCGTAGATCTGGACTTTGGTGCCGTTGCCGGTGCCGGCGGCGTCCAGGCACTTGTTGCCGTAGACCCTCAGCTCGCCGGCGGCGGTGTACGTCCACTGCTGGTTGGTGGCGTTGTGGCAGTCCCACAGGTGGAGCTGGGTGCCGTCGGTGGTGCTTCCGCTGGGCACGTCCAGGCAGCGGCCCGACCCGACGCCCTTGATCGTTCCTGAACCCGAAGGAGGCGTAGAGGAACCGCCGTTGAGTGCGTTGAGGACAGCGGTGTAGGCGGGCTTCTTGCTGCCGTCGCCGTTGAACAGCAGCGGCGTCTGCTCCGATCGCCAGGAGTCGGTGTCGCGCACACCCCAGACGGTGATGCCGAGGCAGCGCGGGACGGCCAGGCAGTCGTTGGTCACGTTGGCGTAGGTCGTGGCCGGGGCACCCTGGATGTCGAGTTCGGTGATGGCCACGTCGACGCCGAGGGCTGCGAAGCTCTGCAGGGTGGTGCGGAAGTTGCTGTTGTAGGGGCTGCCACTGTTGAAGTGGGACTGGAAACCGACGCAGTCGATCGGCACGCCGCGCTGCTTGAAGTCTCGGACCATGGCGTACATGGCCTGGGTCTTGGCCCAGGTCCAGTCCTCGACGTTGTAGTCGTTGTAGCAGAGCTTGGCGGCCGGGTCGGCGGCACGCGCGGTGCGGAAGGCGACCTCGATCCAGTCGTTGCCGGTGCGTTGCAGGTTGGAGTCTCGCCGCGCTCCCGAACTGCCGTCGGCGAAGGCCTCGTTCACGACGTCCCACTGGGCGATCTTGCCCTTGTAGTGCGCCATCACGCCGTTGATGTGGTCGATCATCGCCTGGCGCAACGTGCTACCGCTGAGGCTCTGCATCCACCCGGGCTGCTGGGAGTGCCAGGCCAGGGTGTGGCCGCGCACCTGCTTGCCGTTCTGCGCCGCCCAGTTGTAGACGCGGTCACCGGCGGTGAAGTTGAACTGGCCCCGCTGCGGTTCGGTGGCGTCGATCTTCATCTCGTTCTCGGCCGTCACCGAGTTGAACTCACGGCCCGCGATCGTCGTGTACGCCGAGTCGCCCAGCCTGCCCGAGGCGATGGCGGTGCCGAAGTAGCGGCCGCTCTGCGCAGCCGCGGCACCGAGCGTGTTCTCGGCGGCGTGTGCGGTCGGGGGCGCGACCAGTGCGGCGACCGTACCGAGGGCGCCGACGACCAGCGCCAACAGCAGGCAGCGGATCTTCCGGCGGATATCGGGGCCGGGAAGGGCATACGAGCCCATGACTGTGCCTCCAAGGTAGAGATCACGGAAGGACCGAAGCGCAGGGGAATGCGTCGACCGCTCCCACTCGACGGACGGACGGGGCGGGCCGAAACCCGGCAGCGCAGATGGCTCTGGGGCGGAGCGGTTCGGCATATCGAACTGCGGCCGGTTTCTCAGACAGGGATGATTGAGGTGTTGACGATGGATCGTCAATACTCCTCGCAGAAGAAGTTTCGGTTCCTGGTCCGAAACTTCCGGAACCCGGCGAGCCGGAAGCCGAAACCTCGGCGCCACCGTCGGGGATTCCCGTAGGGACGGGCCGGGAAGAGTGTGCGGACGCTGCTCACCCGGCATCTCCCCTCCCCGCGGACGCCTTGGAGCAGCGAGCTGTATCCGCGAACTCCGGAGTGGTTCGGGTCGACGCAACAGCTCGGCAAGCCCGAAGGGATGCGCTGTTTGTGGACAGATCGGCGCCAGGCCTTGACCAGAGGGCCCCGCATTCCTAGCTTGTGGCGTCGAAGCATCCGGGAATTCTTCGAAACATTCGAGATTATCCCTGTCCCCCGGCACGCCCGCTCCGCGGTTCATCGGGGTCACCTCACCCCCACCCCCCGAAGGAGGCCTCTGATGTGGTTTCGCCACCCGTCCCCGGTCCGTCTGAGACGCTTACTCGCCGTCCTTGCGCCCCTGCTGCTCGTGGCGACCTTCCTCGGCGCCCAGCCCGCCGGCGCGGCGACCGTGGACCCCAACGCCTCGTATGTGCTGGTCAACCGCAACAGCGGCAAGGCCCTGGACGTCTACAACATGGCGACCAACGACGGCGCCCGCATCACCCAGTGGACCAGGAACGATCAGCTCCAGCAGCAGTGGCAGTTCGTCGATTCCGGGGGCGGCTACTACCGCATCAAGTCCCGTCACTCGGGCAAGGTGCTGGACGTCTACAACTGGTCCACCGCGAACGGCGGCCCGATCGTCCAGTGGGCCGACCTGAACGCCACCAACCAGCAGTGGCGGCTGGCCGACAGCTCGGACGGCTACGTGAGGTTCATCTCGCGCCACAGCAACAAGGCCCTCGAGATACAAGGCGCCTCCACCGCCGACAACGCGAACACCGTCCAGTACGACGACTGGGGCGGCACCAACCAGCAGTGGCAGCTCGTCAAGGTGGGCAGCGACGCCCCCGGCCCGTGCGATCTTCCGTCGACATACCGCTGGGCATCGACGGGCGCGCTGGCGCAGCCCAAGGCGGGGTGGGTCTCGCTCAAGGACTTCACCGTCGTCCCCTACAACGGCAGGCAACTCGTCTATGCGACGACGCACGACACGGGGACGAGTTGGGGTTCGATGAACTTCGGCCTGTTCACCAATTGGTCGGAGATGGCCTCGGCCGGCCAGAACACGATGTCGGCTTCCACCGTCGCGCCCACGCTCTTCTACTTCGCGCCGAAGAACATCTGGGTGCTCGCCTACCAGTGGGGTGGCACCGCCTTCTCCTACCGGACGTCGAGCGACCCCACCAACCCGAATGGCTGGTCGTCCCAGCAGGTGCTCTTCTCCGGCAGCATCCCCGGCTCCGGAACAGGACCGATCGACCAGACACTCATCGGTGACGGGACGAACATGTACCTGTTCTTCGCCGGCGACAACGGCAATATCTACCGGGCCGGCATGCCGATCGGGAATTTCCCGGGCAGCTTCGGCACGACCTCGACAGTGATCATGAGCGATACGACGAACAACCTGTTCGAAGCCCCCCAGGTCTACAAACTGGAGGGCCAGAACCGCTACCTCATGATCGTCGAAGCGATCGGCTCGCAGGGCCGCTACTTCCGCTCGTTCACGGCCACCAGTCTGAACGGCTCATGGACACCCCAGGCCGCGACCGAGAGCAATCCCTTCGCCGGCAAGGCCAACAGTGGCGCCACCTGGACCAACGACATCAGCCATGGCGAACTGATCCGCACCAGCCCCGATCAGACCATGACCGTCGATCCCTGCAATCTGCAGTTGCTCTACCAGGGGCGCAGCCCCAGCTCCGGCGGCGACTACGGCCTCCTGCCCTACCGTCCGGGTCTGCTGACACTGCAGCGCTGACGACACGAGTCCCTCTCCGGTACGGAGCCGGCGTGGCGGGCTCGGCGGAAGGCCGAGCCCGCCCGCGTCACGCGACAACATCAGCGCTCGTACGGCGACGGAACGCGGGGTCGGGCAACGCTCACCGGCCCGAGGGCCATCCCGCGACGCAGGTGCCGCCGCCGGTGGCTCCTGCGTGCGCCTCCGAGATCCGCTGGTGGGCGAAGCGACCCCCGGTGTTATTCAATGAGGTGTGCGGTCAGGGATCTCGGGGCCCCGTCGCACGGGTCCGAGTACGGCCCCGGCGCTGTGCCGGGGATTGCCGAGAGAGCCGCATGGACTCCACGCCGTCGCCCCCGTCCTCATCGCCGTTCGACCTGGTCAGCAGCGCCCTGGGGCGCTACGGTTCGCGCGGCGGAGCGGCAGCGGCCGCCGGCCCCGACAGCGCGCAGGGCGAGCGCGGCACCGGCCGACGCACGGCCGACAGCCCGGCAGCCGACCGTCACGATCAGATTCTCGGCGTGGTGAACCTGGACAGGGAGCTGAGAATCACCCGCGCCAATCTGGACGCCGCCGTATTCGCGGGTCTGGACGCCGTGGCCGGGAGCCCTTTCGCCGACCTCCTGCCTCCCGGGGACGTACCGACGGTCACCCGGCGATTGCGGCAGGTCCTGGAGGTCGGTGAGGCACATGTCGCCCGGATCCAGCGCCTGCGGCGCGCCGACGGGTCGGAGCTGGTGGTCTCGCTGAGCATCCTGCCCGCCGCGGCACCCCAGGAGGGCCTGACCGTCTCCCTGATCGCCATGGCCAGGAGGCTGCACCTGTACGCCGCCGAGACCGCTATCGGCACCTCGCTGGACATCGGCGAGACCGCGCAGTCGCTGGCGGAGTCCCTGCTGGCCTGGGGAGACGTGGCCGCCGTCGACCTCGACTTCGCCGTGTGGACGGGCGAGGGCGTCACCGAGCAGGCGCAGGGGCGCATCCGGCTGCGGCGGGCAGCCCTGGTGCCGGACCGGGCGTGGCCCGAGGGCTACGTGACTCCGGGCGGCGATCTGCCGAGCGACGCGAGTCGCCTGCTGGCGCAGGCGGTGCTGCGGGACGATGCCCCGCAGGCCATCGTCATACCCGACCGGAAGTCGGTCGAGCGGCTGCTCGGCAGTCCGCGGGTGATCCGTGCTCTGGTGCCCGGTGACCGGTCGGCGAGTGTGGCGTGCATGCCACTGGTCCTGGACAGCGCGCCGCCCGTCGTCCTGGGCGTCGCGGAGGTCTGGCGACGGGCGGACCACCCCTTCCGCGACGGCGAGTTGTTCGACCTCCAGGAACTGGTTGCCAGGACCGCCCATCACGTCGACCTGGCCCGTCAGCACCAGCGCGAGCACACGCAGGTGCTGGCGTTGCAGCGCCGGCTGCTGCCCCGGACCGGCGGCCACACCATGGAGATCGCCAGCATCTACCAGCCCGCCACCCCCGACAGCGCGGGCGTCGGCGGCGACTGGGTGAACAGCTTTCCGCTGCCGGACGGCCGTACCGCGCTGGTGGTCGGTGACGTCGTCGGGCACGGCCTCGGAGCCGCGGCGACCATGGGTCAGCTCAGCATGGAGGCCCGCGCGCTGCTGTCCGCCGGGCTGGCACCGGACGAGGTGCTCGAACACCTGGACGAAACCGTGACGCTGCTGGACGACGCGGAGTCCGGGCTGACGGCCGGCTACAGCGCCCTCGGCTCCACCTGCTGCATCGCCCTCTACGACCCGGTCAGCCACCACGTGACGCTCGCCAGTGCCGGCCATCTCCCGCCGGTCCTGGTGCTTCCCGACGGACACGCGGGCCCGCTCGCGGTCCGCCCTCACCCCGGCCTGGGCGCCGAGTTCGCACTGCGGGAGCCGTTCGACGTGCACACGTTCGCCGCGCCCCCGGGTTCTCTGCTCGCCCTCTACACCGACGGCCTGGTGGAGGATCCGGCACTGTCGATCGACGAGGGCATCGGCCGGCTGGCGGACACCGTGGCCACGGTGCACCCCTGGGACACCCTCCAGCAGGCCGCACGGCACGTCGTCTCCACACTGGCGCCGGTGCGCCAGCGCGACGATGTGACCCTGCTGCTCGCGCGCATGATCGGCTACCGCAAGGGGGACACCGCGACCTGGCGGCTGCCCGCCCGCGCAGACGCCCCCGCCCGTGCCCGCGCGCACGTCTCCGCGCTGCTGCGGCAATGGGACAGCAGGAGCGACACCCGGGACGACGTGACGCTGCTGGTCAGCGAGCTGGTCACGAACGCGGTGCGCTTTGCCGCAGGTCCCATCACGGTGCGACTGATCAGGGCGGGCCGCGGCCTGCTGTGCGAGGTGGGCGACACCGGCAACGGCAGGCCTCGTCTGGGCCGCGGCGAACTCCTCGGCGACGCCGGGCGCGGCCTGCACATCGTGCACCGGCTCACCACCCGGTGGGGGGTGCGGTGGACGGACACCGGCAAGGTGGTCTGGGCGGAGGTCGCGAGGTGACACGGCCGCGGGTGCGGGGCGCGGCCCAGGTACGCGAGCGCGGCACGGGCTCGCTCTACACGCTCTACAGCCATTCGCCTTCCAGGGCGGTGGCGGTGAGGCCCGGTGCCGCCGCGTACAGGACGGCTCGACTGCCCGACTTCTGCCCGGCGTCGTGCGCCCGCCGCAGGATGTCGAACACGGCGGCGCCTCCGCGGTTGCCGCTGGTGTAGCTGTCCCGGCTGTAGTCCAGCAGTCCCGACGGCCAGGTGTCGGGCATCGTCTGCTCCATGTACTCCAGCACCCGGGTCCCGCCGGGGTGCGCGAGCAGCACGTCGGGGTGCCAGGAGTCGGGGTCGTCCTGGTAGCGGACGCTCAGCCACTCCCACATCGCGGTGACCGTCTCCTGTACGGCGCGCGGCCCGCGCCGGTCCATCACGAAGTGGGTGCCGTCCGCCCGCGTGTCCAGACGGTGCAGGTCCTGGGTGCCGGGCAGGGTGTGGTGCCAGGCGGCGTCCAGCCGCAGCACCGACTGGCTCCTCGGACGGCCCGTGACCACCGCGGCGACCGCGGTGTCCGCGAACAGCAACCGGACGATCAGCGACTCGATGGTGTCGTCCGCGGGCTGGTAGGTCGTGCTCAGCGCCTCCGCGATCACGACCAGGACCACCCGGTCGGGGTCCGCGGCCACGAGATCCGCCGCCAGGGCCAGGGAGCGGGTCCCCGCGACACAGGCCCACTGCGTGGCCGGCAGCAGCATCACGTCGTCGCGGAGATCGAGCTTGTTGGCCAGGGCGATGTCCAGACCCGGCAGTGCCGGGGTGGTGGAGTGACTGGTGATCAGGCAGTCGATGTCCGAGGCGTCCAGCCCGGCTATCTGCAGGGCACCGCGCGCCGCACGCTCCCCGTAGGACTGCACGGCCTCCCAGGCCGGCGCGGTGCGCTCCTGGACGGTCTGCGGCGCGGGTATCGCTTCGAGGGCGGCGATCACGCGGTCCACGTCCTGCCGGCCGAACCCGTCGCGTGTCAGCGCCTCTTGGGCGGGCCCGGTGCCGACGTCCCGCAGGCCGCTGCCGTTGCCGGGCGCGACGGCGGTCTCCAGCGGCAGCATCCACCCGCGGGTCTCGATGCCCGTGCTGGCCGCGATGCCGTCGATCCGCGGCGCCCACGCCGCGTGCGGATGCCGATCGCGCACCTCCGCCACGATCTGGCTGGTCTCCACGGCGTGCTCGCCGTGTATCACGGCAGGGGGACAGAGGTAAGCGGCCATGATGAGCACCTTTCCAAGGGAACGAGGAGAACGTCACGAGGGCTGCGCCATGGGCCACTTTGGAACTTCGCGCCCATGCCGATCGGCTCCCTTCCGGGAGTCGCTGTCGCCATCGAGCATGGACGCCAAATGGACATTTCCGCTGTGATGCAGACAACTTGGGCGACCTCTGATGGCGTGATACGGCACACACCGCTCAAACAGGAGCCCTCGGATCGGTTCCACTCGTCTCGCCTGAGCCACCGTCAGCCAGGAAAGCCGGAGGCCGGTCGGACTTCGGATGTCGTCACGCGGCGCCCGATACCTACACCCTCGAGCGCCGTCCGGCCGGCGCGAAGGTGCTCGACTGGTCGCGCGCCCAGGTGGCGGTCATGAGGCCGGACCCGCATGCCGGGCGATGCAAGGAGTGATCCGCGACCTGATGCCAGACGGACGAGGCGTCGCGCTCGATTTCAGCGTCGACCGGCGCCTGCACGGTCCGGCGACGGGCTGTGAGAGGTTCAGTGCTCCGGCAGTCTGAAGCCCTTCCGCCATGGCACGGCCGGCTCAACCATCGGACCGTCAACTTCCGCTTCAGGGCCACGACTTGCCGGATTGTGTAAACCGGGCCGGGGTACGCGGACAGGCGAATCCGCACGGGAGGAGCCGGCAACCGTGGAACGCGTCAACGCCTTTCTGGGCAAACACCTGTGGCTGCAGTTCGTACTGTCGATCCTCTGCGCCAGCGTCCTGGTCATGCTCCTGTACCCGGGGCGCTCGGCGCTCTCGGTCGTGCTGCGCACCGCCTTCGTCTCCATCGGTGGCATCGTCGTCGTGCTCGTCGTGCGTCGCCGGGAGAGGCGGGCGGCCGGCGGTGGCACGAACAGCCTCGTCTCGCTGGACGGGAAACTACGCAAGGGTGAGGTGCCCGTCGACCCGACCGAGCGCGAGGCGATGCGCGCTCTGGTCGCGCAACGCCTGCACCGCACGCGTCACCGCGGGGCGGCCCTGGTGTTCCTCGCGGTCCTCTGCTGCACCGTGACGGCCCTCGTGGCCCTCACCTCGGGACCCCGGCAGACGATCGGCTTCGCCCTGCTCACCGTGGTCTTCCTCGCCTGGAGTGTCGGCAACGGCAACCTCCAGCATCGACGTCTGCGCGCCATGCAGGCGTCCCTCGACGGCGGGGACGTCCCGGCTCACGCTCACCACACCGCACACCGCCAAGGAGGCGACGCATGACACCGCGGGAGGCGCCCGGCCAGTCCGGACTCGGCGATCTGGAGCCCGGCACCAGGCAACGTGCTCAGCTGCGGACCCGCATCTCCGGCATCGCGTGGACGGCTCTCTGTGTCGTCCTGGCTCTCTGGGCGATCTGGAGCTCCGTCGGCGCCGTACGGGACGAGGCGGCGTGGGCGCATGGCATCGCGGCCTGGATCCTCCTGGCCGTCGCGCTGACGCTGCGCGTCATCTCCGTCCGCCGCCGAACCCGCCTGTGAGCGGGCGCTGCTCAGACCCTTGCGAGCAGCGTTCCCGGCCGGTGCGGCCGTCGGTCACCCGTCGTCTGCTGTCGGACACCCGATGCGAGGTATGCAAGGAACGTCGAAAACCCATGCTTCGCACCGCCTGCACGGCGCAGTCCCCCGACACCACCTGACACCGGCTGACACCGGCTGACAGGCGTCGGCGACCGCTGTCAGCGTGCTGGCCGCGGACTGTCAGCAGGATCCGCCATCGTCATGGTCATCGAGAACGACGAGGACCTGACGAGGAGTTGTTGAACATGGCGTACGCGATCCGGGCCGAGGGACTGGTCAAGAAGTACGGCGATTTCACCGCCCTGGACGGCGTCGACCTGGAGGTCCCGGCCGGCAAGGTCGTCGGTGTCCTGGGTCCCAACGGCGCAGGCAAGACCACCACCGTGCGCATCCTGGCCACGCTGATGCGCCCCGACGGCGGACACGCCACCGTCGGCGGGCACGACATCGTCAAGGATCCGGTCAAGGTCCGGCAACTGATCGGGCTGACCGGTCAGTACGCCTCCGTGGACGAGAGCCTGTCCGGCGCCGAGAACCTGGTGCTCATCGGGCGGCTGCTCGGCCTGTCCCGGCGCGATGCGAAGGCGAGGGCCGCCACGCTCCTGGAGGACTTCTCGCTCGCCGAGGCGGCCCGCAAGCCGATCGCCACCTTCTCCGGCGGCATGCGACGGCGTCTGGACCTGGCCGCCTCCCTGGTCGGCCGGCCCCAGGTGCTCTACCTGGACGAACCCACCACCGGTCTGGACCCGCACGCACGGCAGGAAGTCTGGGATGTGGTACGGCAGTTGGTCGCCGATGGTTCCACGGTGCTGCTCACCACCCAGTACCTGGAGGAGGCCGACCAGCTCGCCGACTCCATCACCGTGTTCGACAAGGGCCGCAAGGTCGCCGAAGGCCGCCCCGGTGAGCTGAAGCGGCGCGTGGGCGGCCAGATCCTCCAGGTCCGGCCCACGGTGACCGCCGATGTGCCGCAGGTCGCCGCGATGCTCGCCGAGCTGAGCGGACATGCCCCCGCCCGGAACTCCGGCGTACTCACCGTGCCGGCCGACGACCCGATGATCGTCGCCGCGGTCGCGCGTCGCCTGGACGGCCTCGGCATCACCGCCGACGAACTCGGCCTGCGGCTGCCCAGTTTGGACGAGGTCTTCCTCGCCCTGACCGGACACGCACCCGCCGTCACCGGCGACCGGCCCGTCGCCGTCTGAGCCCCGGCTCCCCCAGCCCCCCCCCCGGCTCCCCACCTCCCCTGGTTACGCGCAGACTTTCCCGAGAGGACCCCGCCATGAGCACCCAGCCCCTCATCGCCCACGCCGAGCTCCCCGGCCGTATCGGCCTCGCGCAGACCGCCCGGCACAGCCTCGCCCTCGCCGGTCGCGGCGTCACCAAGTTCATGAAGTCGCCGATCCAGCTGGTCGATGTGATCCTCACCCCGATCATCAGCCTGCTGATGTTCATCTATCTCTTCGGGGAGGCCATGTCCGGCGGCGACACCGACCGCTACCTGCAGCTCGTCACCCCCGGCGTCATGGTCATGGCCGTCTTCCAGGCCAGCGTCGGCATCGGCGCCTCGCTCTGCGCGGACGCCAGTACCGGGATCTTCGACCGGTTCCGCAGCATGCCGATCGCCCGCTCCAGCCCGCTGATCGGCGCCGTCCTCGCCGACATCGTCCGCTACGTCGTCTGCCTGGGCACGCTGGTGGCCCTCGCCCTGGTCATGGGCTACCGCGTCGAGACCGGCCCGGTCGCCTCGCTCGCCGCGCTCGCCCTGCTCGTCGGCTTCGCCCTCAGCTTCTCCTGGATCTCGGTGTACCTCGGGATGCTGATCAAGAACCCCGCCTCCGTACAGGGCCTCATGACCATCCTGATCCTGCCGCTCACCTTCGCCAGCAACGTCTTCGTCCCCAGGGACGACATGGCCGGCTGGCTCCAGGCCTGGTCCGACGTCAACCCCGTCTCCCTGGTGGCCGACACGGTCCGCGGTCTGCTCAACGGCGGCCCGGTCGCCGGTTCCCTGGCCGGCACCTTCGCCTGGATGGCCGGCGTGATCGCCGTCTTCTTCCCGCTGGCCATGCGCGCCTACCGCAGGAACGCCGGATGATCCTCCGGTGACCGACCCGGCCGGGCGGGGTCCGCACCCACGGGGGTGGAGCGGACCCCGCCCGGCTGTCCGCATGACAACCGCGCGCGCCTCGTCAGATCCGCGGCACCGCCCGCAGGGTCTCTGCCTCCAGCCACCGCAGCGCGTCCTCACGGGAGTACGCGGCCCCGTCCTCGTACGCCTTCTCGAAGCCGTCCTCGCCCAGCGTCGCCACGATGCGGTCGATCAGCTCGCGCCACTCCGGCTCGCCCCGGTCGAAGGCGCCGCGCATCACCTGGCTCATGCCGAGCGACTTGGCGCCCTCTTCCGGAGCGCCCTCCAATGCCCGCAGTCCGCCGAGCAGTTCGGCCACCCAGGCGAGCGCCGCGCCCGCTCCCTGGCCGAACAGGGCGCCGGCCGCCTCGGGCAGCAGGGCCCTGGCCCGCACCGCGTCCCCCTCGGCGAGACGGTTCTCGACACGGGTGCTGACGATCAGGTCGCGGGCCAGTTCCCTGAGGGAGGGGCGCCGGGCGCTCAGCGCCTCGAGCCGGTCGAGGGTCGCGTCGGACTGCGCCAGGTCACCGGCCCTTCGGTACACATTGGCCAGACCCACGAGGATGTTGGCCTCCAGGCGCAGCTGTCCGTGCTCGCGGGCCTGCCGGTGGGCGGCGCGCAGATCGCGGAAGGCGCCCGCCAGGTCGCCGCTGCGGCGCCGTTCGCGGGCGAGCCTGGCCTTGCTGAGGTAGAGGTAGTCCTCGGTGCCGAGTTCGGAGCTGAGTGCCACGGTTCGTTCGAAGGTGGCGATGGCCTGGGGGTACTCGCCGCGCAGGGAGTGGTCGCGGCCGATCGGGAGCAGGCTCATCACGAGCCCCCAGCGGTCGCCCACCTCCTCGAAGCCGCGCAGGGCCTCGATCCGGGACTCGGCGCCGGTGACCAGATCACCCTGTTCGGTGAGGGCGAAGTCCCGCGCCAGGTGGGCGCTGGCGCGCACCCAGGGATCGGGCGAGTCGAGAGCGCCGCGGTCCACGGCTCCGTCCGGCCCCGGCCCGTCGGCGGGGAAGGACACCTGGGACATCCGCAGGAGCAGTGCGGCCGGGTGGAACTCACGTGCCGTCGCCGACTCACCCTCGACGGCCGGACTTTGGCCGACCCCTACCCGTACGGAATCTTTTGCCCGTACGGAACCCCGTGCCGCTGTGGCATCCGGCCCGGCGACCTCCGCCCGATACGTGTCGAGCAGGGTGCCCATCCCCCTGATCCCCCAGTACCAGAACATCGCCTCGGCGAAGCGTGCGGCCAGGCTCGCGTCCCGAGCGTCGACGACCAGGCGCAGCGCGAGGACGAGGTTGTCGTGTTCGGCGTCGAAGACCCCGATCGCACGCAGCTGTTCGCCGGTACGGAGGCGGGGTTCGTGTTCTTCCGCGAGGGCCAGGAAGTACGTGGCATAGCGCTTGGTGAGGGCGTCCCCGGACTCGGCGTCGGCGAGCTGCCTCGCGGCGTACGCGCGTACCGTCTCGAGCATGCGGTAGCGCGGCTCGCCCGCCCCGTCGTCAGCATGGTCGACGAGCGATTTCTCGACCAGGGCGTCCAGGACGTACGGGATGTCGGCGGCCGGAAGCGACGGGTCCGCGCACACGGCTTCGAGCGCCGAGACGGTCGCGCCGCCCGGGAACGCCGACAGTCTGCGGGCGAGGATCCGCTCGGGTTCGTCGAGCAGGTCCCAGCTCCATTCGACGAGCGCGAGCAGGGTGCGCTGGCGGGGCAGGGCGGTGCGGCTGCCCGAGGCGAGGAGACGGAAGCGGTCGTCGAGGCGACGTGCGATCTGCTCGACGCTCATCGAGCGGAGTTTCGCCGCGGCCAGCTCGAGGGCCAGCGGCATGCCGTCGAGCCGTCGGCAGACCTCGACCACGGCGTCGAGGGTCAGGTCGTCGAGCGTGAAGTCCGGCCGGACTCCGGCGGCCCGCTCGACGAAGAGGCGGACGGCGGGCGACTGCGCGGCCTCGGCGGGCTCCGGCGATCCTGTCGGTACGTCGAGAGGGCCGAGGTGGCACAGGGACTCGCCGGTGATGGCGAGGGCCTCGCGGCTGGTGGCGAGGATCCGCAACTCCGGCAGTTGGTCGAGGAGTTCGGCGGCGAGTTCCGCGGCCGCCTCGACGAGGTGCTCGCAGTTGTCGAGCAGGAGCAGGGCGTCGCCACTGCCGAAGAGGCCGGCCATGCGCTCGACCGGGGTGGCCCGCTGCCCCTGGCCGGCGTCGTAGAGGCGGCCGTCGGTCGAGCTGAGGGCGGCCAGTACCGCATCGGCCAGCTGGTCCGGTGCGCTCACCCCGGCGAGCGGCACGAACCAGACCCGGCCGCGCGCGTGAGCGCGGTCCCGGGTGGCCGCTTCGAAGGAGAGGCGGGTCTTGCCCGCGCCACCGGGGCCGACGATGGTCACGAGCCGACCGTGGGCCAACTGCCGGCCGAGGCCGCTCAGTTCCGCGTCACGGCCGACGAAGCTGGTCAGCCTGGCCGGGAGGCGACTCGCGGCGGCCTCGGCCCGCTCGGCGGGCGTCTCCAACTCGCCTCGCAGCAGGGCCAGATGGATCTCCCGCAGCTCCGCCGAGGGGACCACGCCGAGTTCGTCGTCGAGCCGCTCACGTATCGCCTCGTACACCGCGAGGGCATCGGACTGCCGTCCGGCCGCGGACAGCGCGCGCATCCGCAGCCCGGCGACCCGTTCGCTCAACGGCCGCTCGGCACCGGCCGCTTCGAGGTCCGCGAGTACCTCTCCGTACCGTCCGAGTTGTAGCTCGGCATCGCAGCGGTCCTCGGCCGCCGCGGTCCGCAGATCGTCGAGCCGGGTCGCGACGGGCCCGGCGAACGGAGCGTCCAGCACATCGGCGAGCGCCGCGCCCTGCCACAGCCCGAGCGCCGTTCCGAGCAGCGAGGCCGCCTCGTCGGCCCGCCCGGCCGCGAGTTCCCGCCTGCCCCGAGCGGTCAGATCCTCGAAACGGTGAACGTCCACGTCCTCGGCCCGCACCGCGAGCCGGTAGCCGCCGGACGCGGACTCCACCGACGCGGCCCCGCGCAGCGCCCTGCGCAGCCGGGACACCAGCGCCTGTAGCGCGTTGGCCGCGTCGGCGGGCGGCTCCTCTCCCCACAGGCCGTCGACGAGGGAGTCGACGGACACCGCCCGGCCCTCTTCGAGGGCGAGTCTGGCGAGAAGCATCCGCAGCCGGACGCCACCCACCCCGACCGGCGTCACATCGTCGGCGTACACCTGAATCGGTCCCAGCAGCACTACGCGCACCACGGCGGTCTCCCCCTCCGGACCGACCCGCTCCTGCCGTGTCGATCATCCCTCCAACGCCGGGTCAGCATCACCCAACCGACGCCCCCAGTAAAGCGAGGGCGCAAACGCGGAGCCGGCGACGCTCGTCCTCGCCGTCATCCGTGGTCTCCTCATGGACCTCGACGCCACAGCCGTCACCACCCGCACCGACCGGGCCTTCCACGACTTCCTCGCCGCGGTCGAGCACTTGCCCGGCGTCGACCCCTCGACCGCCTACCGATCGCCCGACGTCAAAGACTCGCAGGGTGAGCGATAGATTGCCCGCCATGACCGGACTCGGAACCGTCACCTGGCCACCCGCACCGATCAGGACCGAACGGCTCGTGCTCCGGGAGTCCGAGGCCCGGGACCGTACGGCGTTCGTCGAGCTGTTCGCCTCGCCCGACGTGGGCGTCTATCTGGGCGGCCCTCGGCCACGTGACGAGTTGGAGCGCTCGGTGCCCGGGACGCCCGGGAGGCGCCCCGGCCTTTTCGTGATCGAGCTCGACGGCGAGATGATCGGCACCGTCGAGCTCAACCGGCGCGACGCGGAGCATCGCAGTCCCGTCCGTCCGGATGCCGGGGAGGCCGAGCTCGGCTACCTGTTCCTGCCGAAGGCCTGGGGACGCGGGTACGCCGCCGAGGCATGCGCGGCGGCGCTCGGCTGGTTCGCCGACGCGCTTCCCGGCGAGCCGGTGGTGCTCTGCACCCAGACCGCCAACGACCGCTCGCTGCGCCTCGCCGCGAAGCTGGGCTTCACCGAGGTGCGACGGTTCGAGGAGTGGGGCGCCGAGCAGTGGTTCGGCGTGTGGTCCCCGGTCGCACAACCCGGTTGAGCACCCTGCCGCTCCCGTGCCCGTCCAGGACGGCCAGAGTGACGGTCCCGGACGCCGGTACTCTCGGCGCCCGCCGGGTTCAGACGCCCGTCGGGTTCAGGCGACGACGCGGGGGCGCCCGGCGGGCGTGGGAGGCACGCCGAGGCGTTCGAGCAGCAGTCCCTCACGGGTGGACCAGGGGCAGATCTCGACGTTCTTGACCCCGCAGGCTTCCATGAGGGCCTGTGCGATCAGGGCTCCGGCCAGGGACTGTTCGGCGCGGTGCCGGGAGATGCCCGGCAGCTCGGCACGACGGGACGGTCCCGCGGCGGCCAGCAGGGAGACCGAGGTGCGCAGTTGAGGCAACGCCAGCCTCCGTCGGGCTCGCGGTGTCTTGCTCCGGGCGGCGGCGAGCCGGGCGAGCTGTTCGAAGGTCTTGGAGCAGGCCAGCACTCGCCCGCCCGGCTCGGCCTGCGGCAGGCCGGGGACACCTTCCAGGGACCGGCGGAGGTGCTGCCGGATCTCGGCCAGGCGACGCGGGGACGGCGCGGCGCCGCCGGGAAGCCAGTCCCGGGTGATCCTGCGGGCGCCCAGCGGCAGCGAGTGGACGACGCCCGGCTGCTCTCCGGTGCCGGAGGCGATCTCCACGGTGCCGCCCCCGATGTCCAGGACCAGCAGCTGTCCGGCCGTCGGGCCTGCCCAGCGGCGGGCGGCCACGTAGGCCAGCCGCGCCTCCTCCTCGCCGGCCAGCACGCGCAGCCGGGTGCCCGTGGTCCGTGCCACACGCGCGATGATCTCGTCGCAGTTGGGGGCGTCCCGGATGACGGAGGTCGCGAACGCGAACACGTCCTGTCCGCGCAGCCGTGGGTCGGCGTCGACAGCCTCGGCCACGGCCCGCTCGACGCTCTTCACCCCGGCCTTGTCCAGCCGCCCCTTGCGGTCGAGGGTCTCGTGCAGGCTCAGGCGCACCTTGCGGGAGAACACCGGCTCCAGCTCCGCACCCGGACGCCCCCGCACCACCGTCAGCAGAGCACTGTGGCACCCGACGTCGAGCACACTCGCCTGCCGCATCCCATCGCCTCCTTCTGGCCCCGCGCCCGGCCGGACCGGCCTTCTCCGATCCTCCGACAGCCCCTTCGCCGGCGCGACGGGAATTCCGGCCCACCGCGTAAGCATATCGTCACCACCCGTACACCCTCTGCCCCAGGCTTTCGGCGCCGCCCGAGCCCGGTCCCCAAGCGACGGGCGCCGCCACTTCACCGCGCCCGTGCGACGGCCTCGGCGTGCTTATTGGTTTGCCGCCGGCCGATCCGGCCGGATAAGAAGCTTGCATGCTCACAGGCGACAAGGTCGGGCTCAGGGCCCGGCACGAGGACGACATCCCGATCCTTCGGACCGAGCTCTACGACGACGTGGTCAACTCCGCGCGGGCCGAAGGCGGGCCGTGGCGGCCGATCACGCCCGGCTCGAAGGATCCCCGGCTCGTGGTGGACGACACGGAGCAGGGAATCGTCCGGTTCTCCGTGGTGGAGCTGGAGGGCGGCACGCTGGTCGGAAGCGCGACGCTGTGGGGCATCGACACCCACAACCGGACCGCCCACATCGGCCTCGGACTGCTGCCGTCCGCCCGCGGCAAGGGCTACGGCACCGATGTGGTCGCGGTGCTGTGCCACTACGGTTTCGTCGTGCGGAGCCTGCAGCGGCTGCAGATCGAGACGCTGTCGGACAACGCCGCGATGCTGCGCTCGGCCGAGCGCAACGGCTTCGTCCGCGAGGGCGTGCTGCGCTCCTCGGCCTGGGTGCTGGGCGAGTTCCTGGACGAGGTGCTGCTCGGGCTCCTCGTCCAGGAATGGAAGCAGGACTCGAAGGTCTAGATCGCCGTCCGACCGTCAAGTACGGGGTGGGCAGCTACGCGACCGCGCGGCAAGCAGGCGGGAGCGGTGTCACTTGTCGGCGGCGAGCCTGCCGCCGACGCCGAAGCTGTCGGTGGGGGTCTCCTCGATGAAGACCATCACCGTCTCGGCCGGGATCCGGTAGGTCTCGACGAATGCGTCGGTGATCTTCTTGATCAGCTCCCGCTTGAGCTCGACGTCGCGGGGGCCCTGCTGGATGGTCACTGCGGGCATGGCTGCCTCCTGGCTTTCTCGGCGCCGTACAGCTGGTGCCGTGGCGTGCGACCAGTTCACCGCCCGGGCTCTTGATGATCAAGGCGCACTTGACTCCTACACTCATCACGGATCGAGATGAGCGAAAGGGGCGGGGCATGGAGCTGCGGCAGGTCAGGTACTTCCTGGCGGTCGCCGAGGAACTGCACTTCGGACGTGCCGCGGGGCGGTTGCGCATCGTCCAGTCGGCTGTCAGTCAGCAAGTCCGCAGACTGGAACGCGAACTCGGCCTGGAACTGTTCGACAGAACCACCCGCAACGTCACGCTGACCGCCGCAGGGCAGGCCTTCCTGCCACGCGCCAGGGCCCTTGCGGCGGCCGAGGAAGCGGCGCTGGAGACGATGGCCGTGTTCCGCGCCGACCAGCTCACGACGTTGCGCGTCGGTACCAACACCGGCCTCGGCGCACGGCTGGAGCGGCTGTTGGCGGACATGGCACACCATGCGCCGGAGATCACCGTGGAACTGCACAGCGTCCCGCCGGCGCCTCGGCTGCAACGGGTACGGGACGGCGAACTGGACGCCGCCTTCGTCCGCGGGGTCGGCCGGAGCCCGGGACTCGACCTGATCCCGGTATGGCGCGACGAGTTGGTCGCGGCATTGCCCGCGTCGCATCCGCTGGCCGCACGCGACCACGTCGAGCTCGCCGACCTGGCCGCCATGCCGCTGCGCATCGCGCCTCGGCACGCCAACCCGCACCTGGTCGACCTGATCACCGGCGCCTGCCGGGCCGCGGGCTTCGAGCCCGTCATCGGCCCCGCCTTCACCACTGACCAGGACACCCTCGCGGTCATCGGCAGCGGCAAGCCCAGCTGGACCGTCTTCTACTCCGCGAAGGCCGCGATCCTGCCCACCGCCCGCACCGCCTTCCGCCCGTTCGCCTCGCCCGCCCCCGCGCTGCAGACCTACCTCGCGGTCCGCCCGACCACGTCCGCACGGCGACTGGCGCCTCTTCTGGAGGCCTGCCGCTCCCAGGAATCCTGAAGCGTCCTCGCCGAAGCGTTCGGCTCGGGACGGCTCCCGTCCCGGCTCGGGGGGTCACGGGACGGGAGCGCGTCACCTGGTTCTTCCTCGCGTCACGGCCGTACGGATGCACGGGTGTGGAAGTGGTGCCCGCGAGTGCGTCAGGCGGTCGAGGGGGTGAGCCGTACGGGGAGTTCGAAGAGGTCGTTCTGGGTCAGCACCGGCTTGTTGCGCAGGGCCGACGGGGCCACCGCCAGGTCCAGCCCGGGGAAGCGGGCGTACAGCGCGGGCAGCGCCACGCCCGCCTCCAGACGGGACAGGGCGGCGCCGGGGCAGACGTGCGGGCCGTGGCCGAAGGATATGTGGCGGGTGCGGGTCTCGCGGGTGATGTCGAAGTCACCGGCCGAGGGGCCGTGCGCCTCTTCGTCGCGGCCTATCGCGCCGTAGGAGACGATGAGCGCGTCGCCCGCCGGGATGACCCGGTCGCCGACCGGCACGTCCTCGGTCGCGAACCGGATCAGCACGTGCGACGTCGGCGTCGACCAGCGGAGGGTCTCCTCGATCACCGCGGACCAGTCCACCGCGCCCGACAGGACCAGTGCCCGCTGGTCGGGGTGGGCGGAGAGGTTGGCGACGGCGCTGACGATCAGGGAGATGGTGGTCTCGTGACCCGCGGCGACCATGAGCTGGAGGGTGGAGACGATCTCCTCGTCGGTGAGCCGGTCACCGTCCTCCGAGGCCAGGACGAGCGCGCTGGTCAGGTCGTCACCGGGCTCGGCACGCTTGGCGGCGACGGTCTCGGCCATGATCCCGCCCAGTTCGACGAGGGTGGCGACGACCTCCGCGGGCGGGGTCTGGGTGGAGAAGAACTTCTCGAACAGCACCTTCAGCCGCGGCAGCCGGCTCTCCTCGATGCCCATGAGGTCGGCGACGACGTACGTCGGCAGCGGGTAGGCGAACTCCGCCTTGAGGTCGACGACTTCGGCGTCGGTGGGCAGCCGGTCCAGCAGTCGTCCGGTGAGTTCCGTGATCCGCTCCCGCATCGCCTCCACCCGGCGCGGGGTGAGGGCCTGGGCGACGAGACCGCGCATCCTGCGGTGGTCGGCGCCGTCCACGGTCAGCATGGAGCGGCCGGGGTTGGCCAGGCCGATCAGGGGCCAGTCGGGCGGGATCTCGCCGCGCTGCCAGGCACCCCACACGTTGATGTCCTTGACCAGCCGGGGGTCCGTCAGCAGCGCCTTGGCCTCGGCGTGCCGGGTGACCGCCCACACCGGGACCCCGCCGGGCAGTTCGACCGCGGCCAGCGGTCCCGCCGCCCGCAGCTTGGCGCTCTCCCCGTCCAGGTCGGTGACGAACGGATCCAGGGGAATCCGCAGCTCTTCGGTTCCGGACGTCATGATCAGTTGCCTCCCAGGGCAGGGGTGGGTGTGAACCGCACGGGCAGTTCCGTCAGCCCGCGCAGCCAGGGCGAGGGGCGGCGGGTCAAGGACTCGGCCGGAACGTCGAGATCGATGTCGGGCAGCCGGTCCAGGACGACCTCGATCCCCGTCCGGGCGATGACCTCGGCGACCTCCTGGGCCGGGAACGGGCAGCGGTGCTCGCCGTGGCCGAAGGAGAAGTGGGCGTTGTTGCCGCCGGTGAGTTCGTTTCCGACGGGACGCACCTGGGGGTCGGAGTTGGCTGCCTGGAGGCCGAGGAGGAGCAGGTCTCCGGCCCGGATGTGCTGGCCGCCGAGGTGGGTGTCCCGCGACGCCCAGCGGCCGGCGACGTTCTGGGTGGGCGTGTCCTCCCAGAGCACCTCGTTCATCGCCTCCGCGACGCTGTTGCGGCCACCGAAGAGCGAGGCGGCGAAACGGCCGTCGGTGAGCATCAGCCGCAGCGAGTTGCCGATCCAGTCGGCGGTGGGCTGGTGTCCGGCCGCCATCATCACCATCAGGTCCTGGGCGATCTCCTCGTCGGTGAAGCCACCGGGGTCGGCCAGCATGCGCGAGACGACGTCGTCGGCCGGCGCGGCCCGGCGCGCGGCGAGCAACTCGCCCATGGACGAGGCCAGATGGCTCTGTCCGGCGAGAGCGCGCTCCCGGCCGTCGATCATGTCGTTCAGCGCGGTGACCAGACCCGGGCCGTCCTCGTCGGAGAAGCCGTACAGCCGCGCCAGCACGCGTACGGGCAGCAGCATGGCGTACTGGCCGACGAGGTCGGCCGTTCCCTCGGCGCACAGGGCGTCGATCAGCTCGTCGGCGAACCGCTCGGCATGGCGGCGCAGCCGGGTCGGGTCGCTCGCCTCCAGCGCGTTGCTGATCATGGCGGCCCGCTCGCGGTGCCGCTCACCGACCGTGTAGAGGATCGACGGCTGCTTGCGGCCGATCATCGGCAGCAGGGGCCAGTCGCCGGGGATCGTGTCCCACTGGTTCCACAACTCCGAGTCGCGGCTGAACAGGACGGGGTCGCCCGTGACCTGGTGCAGTTCGCGGTAGCCGAGGACGAGCCAGGCCGGGACTCCGCCGTCCAGCAGGACGGGCGTGACGGCGCCGTGCTGCGCGCGCATCTCCCGGTACAGCCGGGCGGGTTCGGTCTGGAAACGCGTACCGCTGAGCGGAACGGCGTCGATGCTCACACGAACTCCCGTGGTGAAGCGGCGGCGTGGGCCCTCTGCCCGGCGTACCGGCTCTGGATGTGCTGGACGAGCGTGATGAGGACCTGCTTGCTGGACTCCCGGGTACGGGCGTCGCAGTCGATCACGGGCACCTGCGGATCGAGGTCCAGGGCCTCGCGGACGTCGCTGTGCGCGTGGCGGGCGCCGCCGAAGTCGTTGCAGGCCACGATGAACGGCGTGCCGTGGCGCTCCAGACGGTCGATGGCGTACCAGGAGTCGTCGATGCGCCGGGTGTCGACCAGGACGACCGCGCCGAGGGTGCCGGAGAACAGCCGGTCCCACAGGAACCAGAAGCGTTCCTGGCCGGGCGCGCCGAAGAGGTACAGCACGTTGCGCTCGTCGAGGGTGATCCGGCCGAAGTCGAAGGCCACGGTGGTCGCGGTCTTCCCGCGGACCTCGCTGATGTCGTCGACCGCCTCGCCGGCCCGCGTCATCGTCTCCTCGGTGTTGAGGGGACGGATCTCGCTGACCGAACGGACCATGGTCGTCTTTCCGACGCCGAAGCCGCCCACGACGACGATCTTCAGACCGTTGTCGGCGGTGGCACCCAGGGGGGTGCGCACGTCAGAGGTTGCGGAGTCCAACGAGCACCTGCTCCAAGACGTCGGGATCGGGAAGGGCGGAGTTGCGGGGGTGGCGGGCGCTGACCCGGCCGGCGGCGAGCAGGTCGGACAGCAGGATCTTGGTGATGCTCACGGGAAGCCCCAGTTCGGCGGCGACCTCCACCACGGCGGTGGGCGCCTGCGTCAGCCTGAGGACCGCGGCGTGCTCGGACTGCATGCCGACGGTGGGGTCGCTCTCGGCCACCACCAGCGTCACCAGGTCGAAGGGACTGTCGGGCCCCGAGCGGCTGCGTCCCCCGGTGAGGGTGTAGAGCCGGTCGGGGGCGTCGTCCCTGCCCGGGCGCTTCACGCCGTGCGAGGCGGGGCCGTCAGGTGCTCGCCGAGCTGTTCCACCAGCTCGCTCATGTTGTGCCCGACGAGTCCGGGTTCGGCCTCCTCGGTGGTGACCACGGCGAGGTGCGCGCCTTCACCGGCCTCGACGATGAACAGCGTTCCGCCGTAGAACTCGGTCATCGAGGAACGCACGCCTCCGCTGCCGTCGCCGAACTCGACCGAGGCGCCGTGCGAGAGCGACTGGATGCCGGCGGCGATGGCGGCGAGCTGGTCGGCCTGGTCGACCGTCAGTTCCGGGGTACGGCACAGCTTCAGCCCGTCGCGGGAGAGCACGAGGGCGTGCCGGGCCCCCGGGGTGCGCTCGAGAAGTCCTTCTATGAGCCAGGTGAGCTTCTCGTCGGCGGTCGTCGTGCCGGTCATGAGGTGGTGTCGCCTTCCGGGTGCGAGGGGGTGGGACTGCCGGGCGCCGTCTCGGTCTGCGGGGACGGCGTGGTGTGCGAGTCGTCGGGGGCGGGCGGCAGCGGGTGCCCGCCCGTGCGCTCCGCCGGGCCGGCGGCACGCACCGCCTGGCGGAAGGCGCCGAAGCGGTTGGCGCGGACGCGGATGTCCTCGGGCGGGTCCGTGCGGCGCTCGGCGCTCCGGGCGGCGGCGCGTGCGCTCTCGGCGGCGGCCAGGGTGCGGCCGCGCCGGCGCTTGGGCAGTCCGTCGCCGGTTTGCGGGGCGTCGGTGCCGGTCTCCTGCGGCGGGACCTGCTCCGGGGCCGTGGCGGCTTCGGCGGGAGCGGGCGCGCCGAGATCCGGCTGCGGGGCACGCGTCGGGGTGCTGCGCGCGGGCGGATCCGCCGGGCGTCGCACGGGGGACGGCGCCGCGGTGAGGATGTCCTGGGGGATGAGCATGAGCACACCGGTGCCGCCCCGCGCGGAGGGCCGGAAGGACACCTTCATGCCGTGCTTGCGCGAGAGGCGTCCCACCACGGCGAGGCCGAGCCGGGTGCCGGTGAGTCCCCCGAGTCCGCCCGCGTCGCCGGAGACGGCCTGTTCCGCGCGGCGCAGCTGGACGTCGCTCATGACGAGCCCGCTGTCCTCCACCGAGACGATGGCGCCGGCCGGCACCTCCTCGACGTAGACGTGCACCTCGGCGTTGGGAGGCGAGAAGTTGGCGGCGTTGTCCAGCACTTCGGCGAGCGCGTGCATCACGCCCTCGGCCGCGTGTCCGGCCACCGCGGTGTCACTGACGGAGTGCAGGCGGATGCGCTGGTAGCCGCTGATCCGGCCCATGGCGCCGCGCAGAACGGACTCCATGGAGATGGGGCGCGCCCAACGGCGTCCCGAACGCGCGCCGGTGAGGACAGCGACGGAGTCGGCGAGACGGCCGGCCTGGGCGGTGCGGTGGTCCAGGTGCAGCAGGTCGGCGAGAACGTCCTCGTCGCTGTGCCGTTCCTCCATGGCGCGCAGGTCGGCCAGGGTGCCGGTGGCCAGTGCCTGCATCCTCGCCGCGGCGTTGGCGGTCGAGGCGATCGCGGTGTCGCGGTCGCCGAGGGCGCGGTCGAGTTGCCCGGAGAGCCTGCGCACCTCGGCCGCGAGCCGGGCCCGTTCGGCCTCGGCCTCCTGGGCGCGCACGGCGCGTTCCCTGGTGAACTCCTCGGCGAGCCGGGCTCGTTCGTGTGCGGTGGCGTCGGTGTGCCGTTGGTGTTCGCGGCGCCATCGTTCCGCCTGGAGGTCGCGCTCCTGGGCGACCCGCTCGGCCTCGGCGGTCGCCGTCCGCAGCGCGACACGTACGGAGCGCGCGGCGCGTCGCGCGTGTACGGCGACGGTGACGGCCCCGCACAGCACAACCGCGGCGATGGCGCCGCCGCAGCCCACGAGCGCCTGTGCCGACTCGGGTACGGACGTGACGACCCATACGACGGCAAGGGCGGACAGGGCAGCGGTCAACAGGGGTAGGGGCAGCAGCGAACGGATGGTGGATCGGTCGCCGGAAGGGGCGGGCGGGGTCATCGCTCAGGTCCTCGGGTGGCCGCTCGGGAACGCGACCCTTGTTTGTCCTAAGGGGCAGATAGTGCACAGAAGTCTGTAGTCGGTGATCAACCGGGCGTCACTATACGAGAGTTTCGATCACCCCGAACAGTGTTCGACCAGCACAGTTCGCAAACTCGCCATCAAGTGGTGCCGGATGTCGGCGCGGGGCGACCCGACTCGACGGCTTCCTCCCCCGGCTGACCAGAGATTCTTTGTGCGGGCTGTGCGAGTTGTGCGGCCGGGGGCCGAACCGGAACACACGCCGACGGCGTTGACGACAGGGCGCGTGCCCCGTTGCCCCCCCCCGCCTCCGGGAGGGACACGGTCCGCTCCGCTCCGCTCCGGTCCCGTACGCGAGGTGTACGCGCCGTGCGAACACTTACGGCACTCGGGCCTGTTGGCGCAGGTCCGGCAGGAGAGCGGTCACAGGAAGCGGAGTTGGCCCTCGGCTCGGACGTCCGTGGGCTCGGGTGTCCGCGGCCCGGACGTCCGCGGCTGGGTGTTCCCCCGCGCGGCGCGTGCCCGACCCGCGTGTCCCCCGTCGCCGAGTGGGCATACGCAGCCGAGGCCGTCGGCATCGGCCGGAGTGGCGAGCCGGTCGCCCTGCCGCCAGGCTGACGGTGACGGCAGAGGTACCGGCACGCGGGACGGACGGACAGACGCACAAAGGGACTGGTTCCACATGCAGATCGATCTGACGGGACGCACCGCCCTGGTGACGGGCTCGACGCAGGGTATCGGCGCGGCGATCGCCGCCGGGCTCGCGCGCTCCGGCGCCCGCGTAGGGGTGAACGGCCGAGACGAGCAGCGGGTCGCGGAGGGCGTGGCGCGGCTGGCGGCGGAGGTCCCTGGGGGCTCCTTTGTGCCCGTGGCCGCCGACGTGGCGAACGAGGAGGGCGCACAGCGTGTCCTGGAGGCGCTGCCGGAGGTGGACATCCTCGTCAACAACCTCGGCATCTTCGGCTCCGCCGACCCCCTGAAGATCAGCGACGAGGAGTGGCGGCGCTATTTCGAGGTGAACGTGCTGGCCGCCGTACGGCTGACCCGGCTGTACCTTCCGGGCATGACGGAGCGCGGCTGGGGCCGGATCCAGTACATCGCCAGCGACTCGGCGGTCGTCATCCCGGTCGAGATGATCCACTACGGCATGTCCAAGACCGCGCTCCTCGCCGTCGGCCGCGGCTTCGCGAAACAGGCGGCGGGCACGGGGGTGACGGTCAACTCGGTCATCGCCGGTCCCACCCACACCGGCGGGATCGAGGACTTCGTCTACGAGCTCGTCGACCGCGACCTGCCCTGGGACGAGGCCCAGCGCGCATTCATGCGGAAGCACCGGCCGCAGTCCCTCCTGCAACGGCTGATCGAGCCCGAGGAGATCGCCCACATGGTCGTCTACCTCAGCTCCGACCAGGCTTCGGCCACGACGGGCGGGGCCCTGCGGGTCGACGGCGGATACGTCGACTCGATCCTGCCCTGACGACGCGGGTCCGGCGGTCGGCGCACGTCGCCGCGAAAGGACAGTGCGGCTCTCCGACGACCGGCCTCGGTCGTCGTGCGTGACTCAGCCCGGGGTGCCGCTCCGACGGAGACGAAGAGGCCGAGCCGGCCGCAGCTTGAGCGCCGAGGTGGCCGACTGACGTGCTCGGTGGCCGGCCTCCAGCGGCCGCCGGTCAGTGGTCTCGCTTCGCCTCCACGGCCGTCACATCCACAGCACGCCGTCGTCCTCGTGCTCGCGCACGCGGAACGCGATCATCCGGCACAGCAGGCCGCCCGGCACGGGCTCGCCGTACGGGAGCTTGACCGAGCCCTTGCCGGTGGAGAAGTCGGCGAGGTCCGTGTCGAACGCCTCGCGGGTGCTGGGGGTGAACACGACGTTCGCGTGCTTCGCATGGCCGCTGACCATGAACAGGATCGTCCCGGACGGGTGGACCCACGCGGGATGGCCCCACTTGATCGCCTCGCTCGCCGCGGGGACCGTCTCGAGAGCCAGCGCCCGTACCTGTTCAAGCACCTCGCGGCCCTGCCCAGCGAAGCCCTCGATGTACTCATCGATCGTCCGCGGCTTTCCCATGGCGTCAGTGTGGCACTGCCCACCCTGCGCCACCCCTCAGTCGTTCGCTGCCGGGCCGGTCCGGACGACGGCCTGGTCGCCGTGGGGGCCGAAGAGGTGCAGGATTTCGACCGCTTCGGCGTCGGCGGGGCCGAACCAGTGGGGTTCGCCGGTATCGAACTCGGCCACCTCGCCCGGACGGAGAGTGATCTCGCGCTCCCCCAGGATGAGGCGGAGCCGGCCGGCGAGCACGTAGAGCCATTCGTAGCCGGAGTGGGTGACCAGCCGCGGTTCGCGGTGCGAGAGCACCTGCTTGAAGACCTGGACCCGGCCCGGGTACTGCGTCAGCGGCACGAGGACGCTTCCGCGTTCCCTGCTTCGAGGCTTCAGATGGACCCGCGGATCACCGGTGGCCGGAGCCGTCACCAGCTGGTCCAGCGCTACGCGGTGGGCGCGGGCGAGCGGGATGAGGAGATCGAGCGTCGGGCGCCGTCGGCCCGACTCCAGGCGCGACAGCGTGCTCACGGAGATTGCGGTGTCCTTCGACAGGGTTTCGAGGGTGATGCCGCGGTCGCGCCGCAGGGCGCGCAGCCGGGGCCCGATGCTGTCGAGGAGTTCCGCGAGGTCGGCGTCCATGGGGCCATTTTGCAGTCTTCGCAAAATTCCTGGGCCCGGCCCCTCCCCCGGTCCGAGCCTGGGCGGCAGCCGATCCCGTAGAAGGGGGACCTCCCGTGCTCACGACATCCCTGGCCGCTCCGCCCTCCCCGCCCTCCCCGCTCAGCGCGCGCAGGCGCTGGACGGTACTGGCCGTCTGCGCGCTCAGCATGTTCCTGGTGGGTGTGGACACCACCATCGTCAACGTGGGCCTGCCCGAGATCGGGCACGGCCTCGACGTGGGCACCCGCGGTCTGGAGTGGGTCGTCAACGCCTACACCGTGGTCCTGGCCGGCCTCTTCATCGTCTCCGGCGCGCTCGCGGACCGCTTCGGACGCCGCCGCGTCTTCCAGTGCGGACTGCTCGTCTTCGGCCTGGCCTCCCTCGCCTGCGCCCTCGCCCCGTCCCTCGGTGTGCTGGTGGCCGCCCGGGCCGTTCAGGGGGTCGGGGCCTCCATGCTGAGCCCGGTGGCCCTGGCGATCGTGGTGAACGCGATGCCCGACCCGCGGGAACGAGCCCGGGCGATCGGCGTGTGGGCGTCGGTCTTCGGGCTCAGCATGGCGGCGGGCCCGGTCACCGGCGGGGGGCTCATCGCCGCGTTCGGCTGGCGTTCGGTGTTCTGGATCAACGCGCCGGTGGTCGTCGCCGCCCTCGTCCTGGTGGCCGTGTTCGTGCCGGAGTCCCGCGCGGAGCGCGCCCGGCGCCTCGACCTGCCCGGCCAGGTGCTCCTCACCGTGGTGCTCGGCCTCTTTGTCGGCGTCCTCATAGAAGGGCCCGGCATCGGCTGGGCCTCGCCCGTGGCGCTCACCGGCTACGCGCTGATCGCGGCGGCGTCGGCAGGGTTCGTCCTGGTCGAGCTGCGCCGTCATGAACCCTTGATGGACCTCGGTCTCTTCCGCCGGCCGCCGTTCGCCACTGCGGTGCTCGGCGCCATGGCGGTGTTCGTCGCGCTGAACGTGAGCCTGCTGCTCAACACCCTCTACCTCCAGCAAGCCCGAGGCTGGACACCGCTCGCGAGCGGCGCCGCGACCCTGCCCATGGCACTCGGGGCCACCCTGTGCGCGCCCTGGTCCGGAGTCCTGGTCGGGCGCCTCGGACCGCGGCGTCCGCTGATCCTCGCGGGCACTTTCCTCACGGCCGGCGGTCTGTGCCTGACCAATCTGGACCAGCACACGAGCGTGCCACTGATCCTCCTCGCCCATCTGCTGATCGGCGTCGGGTTCGGCTTCGCCAACGCCCCTCTCACCAACACCGCGGTCAGCGGTCTGCCGCTCTCCCGGGCCGGCGTGGCAGGGGCGATCACCTCCACCGCGCGCCAGGTCGGCGCGGCGGTCGGTATCGCCCTCGCCGGGGGCCTGGTCGCGGGCGCCGGCCCCACCGGCCTCGCCGCCGCGTCCCATCCAGGATGGCTGCTCGTGGCGGCCTGCGGACTGTTCCTCTTCGTCGTGGCCCGCGCCTCGCAGCCCGCCACCGTCCGCACCCGCCGGCCCGGGCAGGAACGACCGCTGCGTGTACGCGCCGGTCGCGGACAGGGGCACCGGCGCGGCCCGCACGACATGAGCCGCTGACCCCTCGCCGGGGCGGGTGCGACGGTCGTACATAGGGTGGCAGCATGTACATGCGGGGGCGCAGGCTCAGATTCACAGCGGTGTCGGCGATGGTCGTACTGGCCCTGACGGGGTTCTCGTCGGGCCGTGGTGACGGGAGCGCCAGCCACGACAGCGGCGGCGGGGCCGGTTGCAGCAGTTCCAGCCAGGATCAGGACGGTTCGTCGACGTCGGACAGCGGTGGCTCGCGCAGCAGCGCCCCGTCCAGCGGCTCGTCCGGCAGTGACGGGTACGACTCCGGGACGAGTACCGGTGACAGCGGGACGAGTACCGGTGACAGCGGCGCCGGTGCCCGGCCGACCGAACGTCCCACCCCCACGGCGTCCTCCTCCGGCGATACCTCCCGGCCTCTGAAGGACGGCACTGCCGTGCTCATCCACTGCGCGAGCATGGACGACCCCTACGCGACCGTCGAGGTCAGGAACCCGAACGGACGCGAGGGCCTCTTCACCATGAAGATCGACTTCAAGGACGCGCACGGCTTCACCATGGTCGATGCTTCCCATCAGGTGTGGGTGTCCGCGAAGGACAGAGCAACCGTCCGGGTCGCCGTTGCCGGCACGGGGCGCGTGGACAAGATCGATCACTGTGAGGTCGATCCACGGGCCACTGCCGACCGGTGACGGCCCGCGGACTTCACCGCGTCCGACAACCGCCCGGGCACCGCACGACCTCAGGTGTTGTACGGCTACGACGCCTTCAAGGTCAGGCGCCGGCGAGGGAGAGCTTCACCGCGAACCCGAGGAACAGCACGCCGGCCGCCGAGGTGGCCCCCGCCGTCAGCCGCTTGCGGCGGCGGAAGGCGCCGGCCAGCCGGGTGCCGCCGAAGATCAGGGCGCTGAGGTACAGCACACTGGCGAGCTGGGCCAACACGCCGAGGACGACGAAGGAGAGCGCCGGGTAGGCGTATCCCGGGTCGACGAACTGCACGAAGAAGGCGACGAAGAACAGGATCGCCTTGGGGTTGAACAGGCTGACCACCAGCGCCCGCCGGAACGGCCGTTCGACGGAGACCGCGGCAGCCTCGTCCTCGGCGAGCACCCGCTCACGGCGCGTCCGCCACATCCCCCAGGCGGCCCGCAGCATCCCGACGGCCAGCCAGGTCAGATAGCCGGCGCCCGCGTACCTCACGATCCCGAAGAGCACAGCATTGGCCTGGAGCAGCGAGGCCACCCCGGCCGCGGAGAGAGTCATCAGTACGGTGTCCCCGCACCACACGCCGGCCGAGGCCGTGTACCCGGCCCGCACCCCGCGCCGCGCGGCGACGGACAGGACGTACAGAGAGTTGGGCCCTGGAAGGAGGACTATCAGGACGAGTCCTGCCAGGTAGGTGGGAAGGTCGATGACTCCGAACATGTGCAGCAGTGTCGCACGCGGATACGACACCCGGCAGAGGTGCCCACCTCTCAAAAACAACCGGCAACACCCCAGGTCAACGCCCACCCCGCGCATCCGGACGCCTTCACCAAAGCGGCCTCTCCTCACCGTCGCAATCGACCTCGGCCCGTGAGGTCACAGGGGTGGCGCATCCCCTGCACGGCCGACGCCCGCGCGACGTTGAGCTGAACGGCCAGGTGTACTCGGGCGGTAAGTAGTACGACACCGCCACCGAGTACTTCGCCGTCGGGACCAATGGCAAGTCGGTCGACGTCGCCCGGCGGGCGCAATGGGGGCGGACGCCGCGCCGACGGCCTGGAAGTCGAACTCAACAACATCGACTACTTCGACGTGTCCTTCCAGGAGTTGTCCGACCGAGCATGTCGCCCGCCACGGTGACGGCGGCGTGCTTCGACGCTTCCGGCGCGGCAGCGACCTGGTCGCCGTGATGTGACCTGTACGGGTGTCTCAGACCCAGGGTGTCTCACGCTGCGCACCTCCGTGGACGAGACGCGCTCGCCGACGATGGTCCGGGGAGCCGAAGCGGGAATGGGACCGCGGCCGTCGGAGCGGCGCGGATAGCCTGCGCGAATGAAGCGCATTCAGCGGGCCGCCGGCGCGGTCGTCGGCTCAGCGGTGGGCGACGCTCTGGGCGGTCCCTTCGAGTTCGGTCCCCGGGGAGCCTTCTCCGCGCGCTTTCCCAGGCCTGGTGCCGGTGGCGAGATGTGCGGAGGCGGTGGCTGGGACCCCGGCGAGGCCACCGACGACACGCAGATGGCCGTCCTGGTCGCGGAGTCGCTGCTGGAGCGGGGCGGACTGGATCTGCCGGACATCTTCGCCCGCTTCCAGCGGTGGGCAGCATCGGAACCGAAGGACATCGGCTTGCAGACCGAAGACGTCCTGACCAACGGCATGCCCTGGGACCTCGCCGCCGCGATCCATTTCCAGGTCAACCAACGAGCAGCGGGAAACGGCTCCTTGATGCGGGCATCGACCTCCGCGGTCCACTTCGCGGCCGCCGGCCAAGAAGCCACCATGGACGCGGCCCGCCGCATCGCCGCCCTCACCCACGGTGACCGCGCGGCCTGGGAAGGCACCGCGATCCTCCACGAACTCATCCGCGTCACGTTCGAGGACAACGACCCCCTCATCGCGCTCCCGGACATCCTGGCTCTCGTCCACCCCGACCACCGCGGCCGTTACGCGGCAGTCCTCGCGCCCGACTGGCACCCCGAGCAGGCGACCGAGTTCAACGGTGCCGTCTGGCCCTGCCTCGGCTCCGCCGTGTGGGCCCTGCGCACCACCACCGGCTTCGAAGAGGCGATACGCGCGGCGATCGACCTCGGCGGTGACACGGACACCGTCGCCGCGGTGACCGGCGGCCTCGCGGGGGCGTACTACGGGCTGGAGGCAATCCCCGCCCACTGGACCCAGCCGCTCCATGTCCCCCTGCCGGGATTCAACGGACGGGTCCTGCACCTGGCCGATCTGCTCCACCTCGCACACCGCCTCGGAGGCTGAACCGGGTCCTGCTCGTCGCTCGACCGTCGGACGAACGCCTGCCCGGTCGCCTGCGCCGATCCGCTCCGTGGTGCTCTTCCGCCGTCTTCCGGTCGTCACTCGGAGGCCGACCCTCCTCGCAGGCCGACCCTCGCGACCCTGGCGTCGGAGCACCACGGCTGATGCTGCCTCAAGCCTTCCGATGGTCAGTCGCTGCTGACCGTTCGAGCCTCTCTACGGGCGTTTCATCACTCGGGCGAAGATCAGCCGGCGGGCTTGCCGAACCAGCGGGAGAGGTGGTCGTCCAGGTCCTGCTGATCGTCGCCGATCCAGGCGACGTGGCCGTCGGGGCGTAGCAGGACGCACGGAGCATCCAGTACCGCAGTGGGATCCGCAAGGTGATCGACCCGGTCTGACCAGCCGCCGACGGTCAAGTGCTCGGTGCGATCCAGCAGCAGTCCGCGGCCGCGACGCAGCAGGCCGTAGAGGTTGCCCTGTTTCACGTCGATGTCGCGCAGGCGGCGACCGAGCAGGTCGGGGCCTTCACCGAAGTCGTAGCGGATGCCGATCGCGGTGATCTTCTCGATGAGGTAGCGGTTCACCTCGTCGAAGTCCATCAGTTCGGTGAGCAGCCTGCGCACGGCCTGCGGGCCCGGTTCGGTGGAGTGCAGTTCCATCTGGGCGCGGGTGTTGTCCAGCACCTCCGCGGCGACCGGATGGCGTTCGGCCTGGTAGGTGTCCAGCAGTGTTGTCGGTGCCCAGCCACGAATCTGTGCGGCCAGTTTCCAACCGAGGTTGAATGCGTCCTGAATGCCCAGGTTGAGGCCCTGTCCGCCGGTGGGGGGATGGATGTGGGCCGCGTCGCCGGCCAGCAGCACCCGCCCGACCCGATAGCGTTCGGCCAGCCGGGTGGCATCCCCGAAGCGGGACAACCAGCGCGGGGAGTGCACGCCGAAATCGGTTCCGGCGATGGCGCGCAGCTGTTGTCCGAAATCCTCGAGGGTGGGCGGTTCCGCGCGATCGCTGACTCCCGCGGCGGGGACGACGACGCTGTAGGTCCCTTCACCGAAGGGCCTGAGCCAGAATCGCTTATTGGTCCTGCCGATCTCGGTCACCTTGGCGGCGACCTCCTCCTGCGGCACACCCACTTCCATCTCGCCCATCAGCGTCTCGGTCCGCGAGGGTTCACCGGGGAAGCCGACGAGTTGTTTGCGCACCGTACTGCGCCCGCCGTCACAGCCGACGAGATAGCGCGAACGCAGTTGTTCGCCGTCGGCCAGCACGACGGTCACGCCCTCCTCGTCCTGCTCGAAACCGGCCACCGCACGACCGCGCCGGACCTGCGCACCCAGCTGGGTCGCATGTTCTTCGAGCAGGTGAACGATGACCGGCTGCGGGATGCCGAGCAGATAGGCGTGCGCGGAATCCAGGCCCTGGGGCGCCGGTTTGTCGATGGCGGCGAAGAATCCGCCGGCCGGACGCTGTCTTCCGTGTTCGCGCATGCGGTCCAGCAGTCCGCGCATCGCCATCAGCTCGAGACTGCGAATGTGCAGACCGACGATGCGGACGAACGACACGGGCTCGGTTTCCTTCTCCAGAACGAGCACCCGCACATCGTGCAGCCGTAGTTCGGCGGCCAGCATCGCGCCGGTCGGCCCGCACCCGGCAATGATCACGTCGAACATGAGGGGCGCGCGATCGGCGCCCGAGGACGGCGACCGGAGAACGCCGGGGACATCGCCCACGGTGAAGTCGCGCTCGATCGTGCCGTTCGACGACGGCTCGGCGGTGAACTGCGGAGAGTCCATAGGTGTTGCCTTTCGGGAGTGCCTTGTTGTCGAGGCGCTCCCGGCGACACCTGCGTCAGTCGCCGGCCGTGACGGGAAGGGGGAGCACCCACGTCGATACAGCGTTCATGGGTCTCACCTCCTTGGGCGGTGTCGCGGTCAACTGCAAGTTACAAGCCCGAGCATCACCCAGTCCACTGCTTTCCCGGCCACGTGATCACGACTCCGAACGGACCTGTGCGGTTGCGGGGCGGATGGGCGCGGGGCATGGGGCGTGGGACGTGGGGGCTGTCACTGGAGGGAGTCGCTGCGAGCCGGTTCCTGCCGCCGCTGGTGCTGCTCGGACTGCTCGTTCCAAAGGGCGGCGAGCTCACCGAGCGCGCTGTTGAGGCGGCCGAGTTCCCACAGCAGGTAGCTGCTCGCTCCGGCGAACGGGATCCACTCGGCCCAATGGAAAATGAGAACAACCGGCATGTACAGCAGGCCGGCCAGGACCAGGAATTTGACCAGGATCTCAGCCGCGTACGTCTGCGTGCGTTCGACGCTGACATCCCCTCCGCGGCCATGGATCCATTGCAGGCGCGATCTCATGACTCCCCCTCGGACTCCGGGTGAATATCATGCCGTCCGCCGCTCTGTCAGTGCCAGTGTGCGAGGAAGTCCGCTCCGGGCACGGCCGTCCGCAACCGGGATCACCGTTGTCGATGGGGGTTCGCCTCTGCCCCGTGGACACCGAGGGCTGTCCCGCCCGCGTCGTCAGGTGTTCCGGACCGCACGGCTCGTCGTTCAGTCGGGTGTCTCGGCCGAATCCGCCGAATCCGAATCAGCGGACTCCGAATCAGTCGACTCCGACTCCGACTCCGAGCCGGCCGACTCGGAGTCGGAGTCGGAGTCGGCCGGCTCGGAGTCGTTGTTCCGGGCGGACCGCTCGATGTCGTCGTTGGTCGCGGCCCAGCTGGCCAGCAGGTTCAGGGCGTCCTGCGAGGGTGACGCGGGCTCGGCGGTGTAGGTGAGGAGGAACTGGCTGGGGCCGTCGCCGAGCGGGAAGGTCTCGAAGGGCAGGTCGAGGTCGCCGACCACCGGGTGATGGAGGAGCTTCACGCCGGTGGTGTGCATGCGGACGTTGTGAGCCGCCCAGCGGCGCCGGAATTCCTCGCTGCGGGTGGACAGCTCCCCGATCAGGTCCGAGATCCGCCGGTCGTAGAGGTCGCGTCCCGCCTCGGCGCGCAGCATGGCGACCGTGTCATTGGCTACCTCGTCCCAGTGGCGGAAGAACTCGGTCGCGCGCGGGCTGAGGAACACGAACCGGGCATTGTTCGGCGGCCGTGCCGGGTCGGCATAGACCGGGGAGAACAGGGCGCGCCCGAGGTGGTTGGCGGCCAGGATGTCCCCGCGTCCGCCGAGGACGAAAGCGGGGGTGCCGGCCATCGAGTCGAGGACGCGCTGCACTGCGGGCCGGACGCGCTGCTGGGCCGGCCGGCGGCGCGTCGGACGGGCCGGGCCGGCGCCTCGCAGGAGATCGAGCAGGTGGATCCGCTCGGCCTCGTCGAGCCGGAGTGCCTGCGCGATGCCTTCGATGACGCTCTCGGAGACGCCGGTGGCGTTGCCGCGCTCCAGCCGTGTGTAGTACTCGCTGGAAATGCCCGCGAGGAGGGCGACCTCCTCACGGCGCAGCCCGGTGACCCGCCGGCGCTCTCCGCCGTACACGGGCAGGCCGGCCTGCTCGGGGGTGACCCTGGCCCGTCGCGTGCCGAGGAATTCCCGGATCTCCGCGCGGAAATCGTCACGGATGTCGCGGTTGGTGCCTTGTGGGTCGTTTCTGCCTGCCATGCGCTTCACTCTACGAGCGCTTCGGCCGGGTTGGGGGTCCCTGTCAGTGACCCCCTCATCAGGGACTCCCACGCTCGCGTGACAGCGGGTTCTGTTGGTGGTGCACCGCCCCGGCGGTGTGAACGACCCGGGCAGGGCGGCGCTTGCGCCGCCGGTCTCCGGCTCCCGCGGTGGCGCTGTCGGTGCCGCACGCATCCCTTCGCACACACCAGGTGCCTGATCACGGCGTCTGAAAGGAATTCCCCCATGAGCAAGGTCATTCTCGTCACCGGTGCCGGACGCGGCCTGGGAACGGACATCGCCCGCGAGGCCCTCGCCGCAGGTCACCAGGTCGTCGCCACCGGCCGCCGCCCCGAGGAGGTCGAGAAGGCGCTGGGCGGACCGCAGGACAACCTGCTGGTCACCAAGCTGGACGTCACCAGCCTGGCGGAGGCCGAAGCCGCCGCGCGGGCAGCCGTCGACCGTTTCGGCCGGATCGACGTCCTGATCAACAACGCCGGGAACCTCTTCACCGGCTACTTCGAGGAAGTCTCGTCCGCGCAGATGCGCAGGCAGTTCGAGACCAACCTCTTCGGCCCGATGAACGTCACCCGTGCCGTCCTGCCGATCATGCGCAAGCAGCGCGACGGCCACGTCATCACCATCACCTCGACCGCCGGTCTGGTCGGCATGGAATTCACCTCCGCCTATGCCGCCTCCAAGTTCGCGGAGGAGGGCTGGATGGAGTCCCTGCGCTACGACGTGGAGCCGTACAACATCCGCACCACCGTTGTGGAGCCCGGCTACTTCCGCACCGAACTCCTCGTGGACGGTTCCACCACCTGGCCCGAGCTGTCCATCGACGACTACGCGCCGCGCACCGCCCCGCGGATCGAGGGCATGAAAGGCATGAACGGCCGACAGCCCGGCGACCCGGCCAAGCTCGCCCGCGCCCTGCTGGCCATCGCCGACCAGGAGACGCCGCTGCTGCGCTTCGTCGCCGGTGCGGACGCCATCGAGGCCGCCGAGGCCAAGGCGCGGGAGCTCCTCGCCCAGGCCGAGGCATCCCGCGACCTGGGCGGCGCCCTGGCCTACGACGACGCCCACGCCTGAGCAACACGACCCGCAACCCCACAACCCGCCGAAGCACGGTCCGGCAGCCGGTGGCGCACCGAACTGCTCGTCGGCGCTCGCACACCATGACCATCGACCGGTCCTGACGGCCGTCACGAAGGAGTACCTGATGAAGCACGTATCACTGGGTGGGCTTGATGTCTCCCGCATCGGTCTGGGAGCCATGACCATGGCCGGCACCTACACCACGGGCGGGGGGCTCGATGACGCAGAGTCGATCCGCACCATCCACCGTGCGCTGGACCTCGGGGTCACCCACATCGACACCGCCGAGATCTACGGCCCCTTCCACAGCGAGGAGCTCGTCGGCAGGGCCATCAAGGGCCGCCGCGACGACGTCGTCGTGGCGACGAAGTTCGGTCTCGTCTCCCACGCCGGCGACGGCCCCGGCGTCATCGACAGCAGCGCCGGCAATGTGAAGGCCGCGGTCGAAGGCTCGCTCCTGCGGCTGGGCACCGACCACATCGACCTCTACTACCAGCACCGCGTCGATCCGAACACACCCATCGAAGAGACGGTCGGCGCGCTGGCCGAGCTGGTCGCCGAGGGCAAGGTACGCCACATCGGACTCTCCGAGGCCGGCCCCGAGACGATCCGCCGGGCCCACGCCGTGCACCCGGTGGCCGCCCTGCAGACCGAATACTCGCTGTGGACCCGCGATGTCGAGGCAGAGATCCTCCCGCTGCTGCGCGAGCTCGGTATCGGATTCGTGCCCTACTCCCCGCTCGGGCACGGACTGCTGACCGGGCAGATCCGCACCGTCGAGGACTTCGCCGACGACGACTGGCGCAAGACCAACCCGCGGTTCACCGGCGAGAACTTCCGGCGCAACCTGCGCATCGTCGACGAGGTGCAGGCCATCGGCGCCGAGATCGGAGCCACTCCGGCACAGACCGCGTTGGCGTGGCTGCTGACCCGCGGTGACGACATCGCCCCCATTCCCGGCACCCGGCGGGTCTCGCGCGTCGAAGAGAACACCGCCGCCGACGCCATCGAACTCACCACCACGCAGCTCGACCGCCTGAACAGCCTCACGCCGGCCGCGGGCGAGCGCCACGACGAGGCGAACATGGCCAGCATCGACCACTGATCCGACGCCCCGGCGCTGTCCTGACCCGTCACGCCCGTCACGCCCTTCACATCCGTAGGGCCGGACCCGCCCGCATCCCTGCACCCACTTCACCGATCACTGCAAAGGTTCCTCATCATGTCCAAGGTTCTCCTGGTCGTAGGCCACCCCGACCTGTCCCGGTCGAAGGCCAACGCGGCTCTCGTGGACGCCGTCCGCGATCTGGCTCACGTCACCGTGCACGACCTCTACGCCACCTACCCCGACTTCCAGATCAACGCCGAAGCCGAGCAGGCGCTGCTGGCCGAGCACGATGTGATCGTCTTCCAGCATCCGGTGTTCTGGTACAACACCACTCCTCTGTTCAAGCAGTGGCAGGACAAGGTCTTCACCCTGGGCTGGGCCTTCACCATGGACGGCTCCGCCTCGAAGCTGGCCGGCAAGAAGGCCGTCGTCGCCGTCACGGCCGGCGTCCCCGCCGAGCACTACACCCCCGAAGGCGCCAACAAGGCCACCCTGGAGACCCTCCTCGGCAACTGGCACGCGACCCTGCGGCTGTGCCAGTTCGACATCCAGCCGATGGTCAAGCTGTACGGCACGGCTTTCGGACTCTCCGAGAAGGACCTGACCACCGCCGCCAAGCAGTACAACGAACTGCTCTCCTCCTTCGCCGCCTGACCGCGCTTCCGGGGCCCCTGCCGGCAGGGGTGAGGGGCCCCGGAGAGGTTGACGGCAGACGGGAGGTGGGGTCAGCGGGCGAGGGAGACGGCGAAGGGCTTGAAGCCGTGTCGGCGCAGGATGTGGGGCACGACCAGGATCATGGCTTCGGTGGCGCGCGCCGTGGTGATGTCCCCGAGGTCCTCGATCCACGCGGGCTGCCAGCCCAGGTCGCCGAGGAGGCCGGTGACGGTCTTCTTGGCGCGTTCGTCGTCGCCCGAGACATAGGCGGTCGGCGGGGTGGCCAGGATGTCCGGGGCGGTCATGACCATGAACAGCATGGTGTTGAGAGTCTTGACCACATGGGTGTCGGGGAGGGCGGCCTGGAGTTGTTCGGCGAGGCTGCTGCCGGGGTAGCACAGGTCGCCGGGCAGTCCGCCGGCGTCGCGCGTGGCGTTGGAGACGTCGACGAGGATCTTTCCGGCGAGTTCGCCGCGCAGGTCGGTCAGGCGGTCCAGGGCGCTGTCGCCGGGCGTCGCGTTGATCACGATGTCGGCGGTGCGGGCCGCGGTGCGCTGGTCGGAGCAGGAGATGCCGGGGTGGAGGTCTTCGGTGGGCGCCGCTGACTGCGCCTTCGGGTTCCGGCGGCCGAGGATGACGTCGTGTCCGGCCGAGGCGAGCGTGTCGGCGAGGTTGGCGCCGACGCGACCGGCGCCCAGGATGCCGATGCGGGTCATGAGGTGATGCTCCTTGCGGTGTCGGGCGGGAGGGACGGGGCGGGTCGCTTCGCGGTCGGACGATCGGCGACAGGACCTCGCGGGCGGCGGCGTGGATGCCGGGGCAGCGGCCAGGAAGTCCCGGCCGGCCGTGCTCCAGGGCTCGCCCGCCAGGTCGGTGACGGTGCCTCCGGCCTCGGAGACCAGCAGGGCACCGGCGACCAGCCCGGAGCGGACGTCGGAGAACTGCCAGAACACGTCCATGTGTCCGGCGGCGACCTGGATGAGCTGCATCGTGGCGGGAACGGACACGCGCACCACGAGTGCGTCGGTGAGCATGGCGGTGACCGACTCGCCGATCCGCCGGAAGGTGTGCTTGTCCTCGCCGGGCCTGGCCTGACCGGTGCCGACGAGCGCGGCGCCCAGGTCGGTCTTGGCGGACACCTTCAGGGGCCGGCCGTCGAGGCGGGCACCGCCACCGGCGACGGCGGTGTAGGTTTCGCCGGTCAGCGGCAGATGGACGACGGTGAGTACCGGCCGGTTGTCGCTGACCAGGGTGGCGGTGACGGCCCAGTCCGGCATGGCGTGGACGTGGTTGATGTTTCCCTCGGCGGGATCGACGACCCACCTTTCCCCGGGCGGGAGCGCGCCGCCGGCCAGCTCGTCCTCGGCCCACTGCGATCCGGGCCGGGCCCGCAGCAACGGTTCCCGCAGCAGGTCCAGCACGGCGTCGTCGTTGGCGTGGATCTCGTCGACGACCTCGTCCAGGCTGACGCCACGGGCGTGCGGGGTGTAGCGGTCGCGCAGCGTGAGGCCGGCGGCCTTCACGGCGGCGGTCACATCGGACATGAGTGTCGTGCCGGCGTCGAAAGGCATGACTGTGCTCATGGCGGGCTCCTGGGATTCGATCGGCTGCGGGGCGACTTGTCTCGCACCAAGCGGGTGTTCACCGTGCGCCGGCACGACGCCCTGGTCGCCGCCTGCGGCACGGCCCTGATCATCGCCGTCCACCAGCAGGCCCCCGGCGTCCAACTGCGACTGCCTGCCGAGTCCGGACGGACACCCCCGAGCTACGAAGGGGTGCGGTGGACCTCGAATCCAGCTCCGGTCGGCCGACGCTTCCGGACATCCGCCACCGTCTCGTCGGCCGCGATCAACTCGTTGTCGCCGTCCGGCCCGGCCACCCGCTCACCGAAGGCCCGCTCAGCCTCGAACGCTGCGTGGCCGCCGAACACCTCAAGAAGTTGAGGGGGCGGGGGCAACCCTGCCCCCGCCTCATGAGTCACACACGCGCCACCTGATTCTCATTGGTCCGGAAAGGGCCCCACCTTCTGTGATGACTCGTACCCGGCTGACCGCGCTCGCCGCGACGGCCGCCCTCGCCGCCACCGGCGATCTGATGATCGCCGCCCCGGCCTCCGCGGCCGTCACCTGCGCCTCTCCCGTCTGGAAAGCGCAGTACTTCGGCAACTCCACCTTCAGCGGCACGCCGAAGCTGACCGCCTGCGACTCCGCCGTCAACGAGAACTACGGGTACGGCGACCCGACCGGTGTCACGCTGCCCAAGGACAACTTCTCCGTCCGCTGGTCCCTCACCCGGGACTTCGGCTCCGGCGGCCCCTTCCGGCTCTCCGCCGCCACGCAGGACGGCATGCGGGTCTACGTCGACGGCGTGCAGAAGATCAACCTGTGGAAGAACGTCTCCACCACCGCGCGCAAGACCGTCGACCTGACCGTCCCGGCCGGCAAGCACACGCTGCGCGTGGACTACGTCGCCTGGACCGGCCTCGCCCACGCCACGTTCACGTACGCCCCGCGCACGGAGGCCGCCGTCGACACGGTCAAGCCGCTCGCCCCCACCGGTCTGACCGCCGCGTACAACCGGGACACCGCGAAGACCACCCTGCGCTGGGCCGCGAACAAGGAGATGGACCTCGCCGGTTACCGCGTCTACCGCCGGCTGGGCACCACCCAGTGGGTGAGGGCCGGCGGCTCGTCGCTGCTCGCCTCCCCGTCCTTCGTGGACGCGACGCCCGCGACGGGCCAGACCTTCCTGTACGAGGTCCGCGCCGTCGACAGGGCGGGCCGCGAGTCCGTCGGCAGCCTCGACGCCACCGCGGTGACCGTGGACCGCACGGGCCCGGCGGCGCCGACCGGTCTCACGGTCATCGGCGACGCGTGGTGGGCCACCCTGGCCTGGCAGGGAGCCGCCGACGCCGCGACGTACGAGGTGTACGCCGCCTCCGCGGCCACCGGCCCGTTCGAGCTGCTGGGCACGACGACCACGACGTCGTACCGCACCGACGCTCCCGTGAACACCGCCCGCTTCTACCGGGTCCGCGCTCTCGACGCGCTCGGCAACCCGTCGGGGTACGCCGCCGTCACCGGCGACGGCGTCGACCGTACGCCGCCGAAGTCCCCGACCTCCCTCGGCTCCGTCGTCCGCGTCGGCTACACCGACGTGTACTGGAAGCAGCCCGACGGCTTCTACGAGGACTTCGACAACGGCGGCACCTACCGCGTCTACCGCTCGCCCGGCAAGACCCTCGACCCGGCCGCGCTCACCCGCGTGACCTGCGCCGAGGAGAGCGACGAGACCAGCACCGGCGGCCTCTGCCACGACCTGGACATGCCCGCGGGCGCGTACGTGACGTACGCGGTCGCGGCGGTGGACCCGGCCGGCAACGAGTCGGCGCTGTCCGCCCCGCTCGTCGTCCGCACCGGCGACCGCGTCGCACCCGGGCCGGTCACCGGCGTGACGGCCACCCCGCGCGCCGACGGCATCCTCATGAGCTGGGCGGCCTCGACCGAGGACGACGTCGAGCGCTACGCGGTCTGGACCGGCGTCCGACAGGCCGACGGCACGGTCAAGTGGCTCACCACTGCCTCCTGCCGGGAGGGCACGAGCGACCCGCTCGCGGTCCTCTGCGGCGACCTGCCGGACGGCGAGACGTACGTGTACGCGGTCGTCGCCAGGGACCTCTGGGGCAACGCGCTGCCCCCGAGCGACCCGAAGGTCACGGTCGTCGAGGCCACCGAGCTGGATGTCCGGCCGTCCGTGACGGTCACCCGGGACTGGGACCTCGGCAGCCTGGGCCACGGCACCGTGATCGGCGGACCCGACGAGGACGGGCCGTCCATCAGCTGGCGGTGCGACAAGACGGCCGAGTGCGACACCGTCGCGGGCTATCGGGTCAGCAGGTGGAACGCGGCCACGCAGGCGTACGAGCCGCTGCACGCCGGGCTCCTGCCGGCGCAGACCCGCGCCTACACGGACACCGCGGCCGCCCGGGGGACCACGCACTTCTACACGCTGGAAGCGGTGCGCGCCGACGGCGGTGTCGCGGGCACGTACGTGTGGAACTGCGTCTTCCAGGACCGCGTCTAGCAGCCGGTCGGGCATCGTGGGGGGCCCTGCTGTTCCCCTGATCGTCGCGGTCTGCCTCGCTGGGGTCGGAGGCGTCAGGCTGAGTGGAGGTTTTCCTTTCCACACCGGCCGGACGCCACCTACCGGCACGGACGCCACCTTCTTCGGCACGCTGCCTCTCGGCGGCTTCGTCCGGCCTTCGGCCGTGCCCGTGCGAACGGCGTGTGGACGGGACTCCAGGTCGGCACGCGCTCGTCACCAAGGCGCGGCCGACCGCCCCGAGAACCCGGAACGAAGGAGCCTGGACCATGAGCAGCGAGAACAGGGCCGCCAAGGAGATCGTCGTCGTCATCGGCCCCGGCAGCATCGGTCTGGCCATCGCCCGCCGGGTCGGCAGCGGCCGCACGCTACTGCTGGCCGGCCATGACGAGAAGGCCTCGCAGGCCGCCGCCGAACAACTGCGCGGCGAGGGCTACGAGGTGGCCGTCCAGGCCACCGACATCTCCGATCCGGCCCAGGTCGAGGCGCTGGCCGCCACGGCCGCCGGGATGGGTGCGGTCACCCAGGTGATCCAGGCCGCCGGTGTCTCCCCCACCCAGGCGACCGTCGAGCGGCTGCTGCACGTCGATCTGCTCGGCACGGCGTACGTCCTCGACGCGTTCGCCCGCGTGATCGCGCCCGGCGGGGCCGGCATCGTGGTCGCCAGCATGGCCGGGCACCGCGAGAGCCCCTACACACGCGAGATCGAGCACGCGCTCGCGACCACCGAGACCTCGCGGCTGCTCGCGCTGCCGTTCCTGCAACCCGACGCGATCGGGTCGTCCGTCCACGCCTACGCCCTGTCCAAGCGGGCCAACTCGCTGCGCGTGCAGACCGCAGCCGCCGTGTGGGGCAGGCGCGGAGCCCGCGTCAACGCCGTCAGCCCCGGCGTGATCATCACCCCGCTGGCTCTCGACGAGCTCTCCGGCCCGCGTCGCGAGTGGTTCGAGACGGTGCGCGAGGTCTCTGCCGCCAAGCGCTTCGGCACCTCCGAGGAGGTCGCCGCGGCCGCCGCCTTCCTGCTCGGCCGCGAGGCCGGCTTCATCACCGGAGCCGATCTCCTGATGGACGGCGGCGTGACGGCGGCACTGCGCGCCGGCGAGCTGACCACTCCGTGACGAGACGAGAGCCAGGGCCCTCGGGCGGGGAAAATCAGGACAGCGGGGAGGCGGGATCGTCCTGTGCAGCCGCCGACCGGTCGTCGGGTGCCGGTGTCCGCAGCGCGGGCTGCTCCCGCCCGAGCAGGTCGAGCAGCACCATCGCGTCGTGATCCGGGGTGCCGGGCTCGGCGTAGTACGTCACCATGCGGTGGCCGGGGGTGCCCTCCAGTTCCATGGACTGGTAGCCGAGGGTCAGGTCGCCGACCTCGGGGTGGTGGAAGGTCTTGCGGCCGTAGGAGTGGCCCTTGACGTCGTAGCGCTCCCACAGGCGCGCGAACTCCGGGCTCTTCATGAGGAGTTCACCGGCGAGCCGGGTGAGGTCCGGGGCGTCGGGGTCGATGCCGGCCAGGGCGCGCAGCCGGGCCACGCAGCCGCGGACCTGGGTGTTCCAGTCGTGGAACAGCTCACGCGAAGCGGGGTCGAGGAAGAGGTAGCGAGCGATGTTGCGCTCCCTGGCCGGCCAGTCCTGGATGCCGGGGAGGAGCCGCATTCCGCCGGGGTTGGCGGCGAGCAGGTCGTTGGTGCGGCTGACGACGTGCGCGGGGTGCGGGCACAGACTCTCCAGCAGCAGTTTCACGCCGGGCCGGACCGTACGGCTGGGCGCGGCCGGGGCCCCGTCCGCGCAAGCCTCGGTCGCACTGCGCGCGGCGCGGGCGGCCAGGCTGCGCAGGTGCTCGTGCTCGTCGTCCTCCAGCAGGAGGGCGCGGGCGAGGGAATCGACCACGGACGCGCTGGGCCTGGTCTCCTTGCCGCGCTCCAGGCGGACGTAGTAGTCGATGCTGATCCCGGCCAGGGTGGCCAGTTCCTCGCGGCGCAGCCCGGGCGTACGACGCAGGCCGGAACCGGGCGTCAGACCGACCTCCTGCGGGGTCACCCGGGCCCGGCGGGCGCGCAGGAAGCGCCCCAGCTCGGTGCCCCCGCCGTTGTGCTGCTCGCTGTTCATGCCTTCCAGTCTGCGGGTCCTCGCCACCTCTGCGGCTGTGCGTGGGGGGCCCTGTCACACCCCGGAATGCCGCTCCCCGGCACAGCCCGGCCTGCCACAGGGCGGGCAGGGCGGGGAGAGTCGATGTCATCGGAGATCTCCCACTCGACGGCCTCACGCCGGCCGGCCCGGAACCAGGCGTCGACGCGGACCACCGATACGCATTCCGATCAACACAGCTGGGAGAAGTCTCATGCGAGCAACGCTGATGTACGGCGCCGGAGACGTGCGCGTCGAAAGCGTCCCCGATCCGAAGATCCAGCACCCCACCGACGCCGTCGTGCGTGTCGTGCGCTCCTGTGTCTGCGGCAGCGACCTGTGGCCGTACGCGTCGATGCCCGCCTCCGAGGAGGGCAGGCGCATGGGCCACGAGTTCCTCGGTGTGGTCGAGGACGTCGGCTCGGAGGTGGCCGGGCTGAAGTCCGGTGACCTGGTGGTCGCCCCCTTCGTCTGGGCGGACAACACCTGCGACTTCTGCAGCGAGGGGCTGCACACCTCCTGTCGGCACGGCGGCCAGTGGGGCCCGAACGGTGTGGACGGCGGGCAGGGCGAGGCCGTCCGTGTGCCGCAGGCGCAGGGCACGCTGGTGAAGCTGCCGGTCGCCGAGGACTCGGCTCTGCTGCCGTCCCTGCTGACCCTCTCCGACGTGTACTGCACCGGCCACCACGGCGTCGTGACCTCCCGGGTCGCGCCCGGAAAGTCGGTGACGGTGATCGGCGACGGCGCGGTCGGGCTGTGCGCGGTGCTGGCCGCCAGGCGGCTCGGCGCCGAGCGGATCATCCTCATGGGCCGGCACACGGACCGCACCGACCTCGGCCGCTACTTCGGCGCCACCGACGTCGTGGCCGAGCGCGGTGAGGAAGGCATCGAGCGCGTACGGGAGTTGACCGGTGGCGACGGTACGCACGCGGTGGTGGAGGCGGTCGGTGCCACGCAGGCGATGGACACGGCGCTGAGCATCGTCCGCCACGGTGGTGTGATCAGCAGGCTCGGAGTCGCGCAGTACACCGAGATCCCGCTCGGCTTCGAGTCGATGATGGGCAACATCACGGTCACCGGCGGCGCCGCTCCGGCGCGTGCCTACATCGAGGAACTGCTGCCCGACATCCTCGACGGCACGGTCGAGCCGGGCCGGGTCTTCGATCACACCGTCGGCTTCGACGGCGTGCCCGACGGCTACCGCGCCATGGCCGACCGGACGGCTCTGAAGGTCCTGATCCGGCCCTGACCGACCGGCGTCCGGCGCACCGAGCGGCGACGACCGCCGCCGTCAATTCCCCTTCTCCTCCGCGGGGTTCAGGTCCGGTTCGGTGGCGGCCAGGTCGAGGAGGACCATCTTGTCGTGGTCGGGGGTGCCGGGGTCGGCGTAGTGGGCGACCAGCCGGTGGCCGGGGAAGCCCTCCAACTGCATGGACTGGTAGGAGAGCGTGAGTTCGCCGACGTCAGGAAGGTGGAAGGTCTTGCTGCCGTGGGTGTGTGCCCGTACGTCGTAACGGTCCCAGAGCTGTACGAACTCCGGGCTCTCGGTCAGTAGTTCCTCGACGAGCCCGACGAGGTCCGGGGCGTCCGGATCGGTGCCGGCCAGGGCGCGCAGACGCCCCACGCACGCGCGGATCTGCTCGTCCCAGTGCTCGAAGACCGTGCGGGCGCCGGGGTTGAGGAACACCCAGCGCGCGACGTTGCGCTTCTCGACCGGCCACTGCTCCATGCCCACGAACAGCCGCAGCCCGCCCGGGTTCCAGGCGAGCAGGTCCATCGTGCGACTCACCACGACCGCGGGGTTGGGCCGCAGGCTCTCCAACAGCAACCTGATCCCGGGTCCTACCGACGAGGTGGGCGGCGTCGGGGGTTCGGAGGCGGCGGGACGGGCGGCGCACACGGCAAGGTCCCGCAAGTGCTCGTGCGCGTGATCGTCCAGCAGGAGGACACGGGCGAGGGCGTCGACGACGGACGGGCTGGGGTGGGCTTCCTTGCCGCGTTCCAGGCGCGTGTAGTAGTCGATGCTCACGCCGGCGAGGGTGGCCAGCTCCTCACGGCGCAGCCCGGGCGTGCGCCGCAGGCCGGGGCCGGCCTTGAGACCGGCCTGCTCGGGTGTCACCCGGGTGCGGTGGGCACGCAGGAAGCGCCCCAGTTCGGTGCCGTCGCTGCCGTTGCGCTGCTCACGTGCCATGGGGCCAGTGTGGCAGGCCGGGCAGGACGGATCCATGCGCCGGCCTGGGGGGCTCTGGCACACCCCCGAACAGCGCTCCCCGGCACAGCCCGGCCTGCCACGCGGCGCGTCCGCCGCGCAGGCTGGATGGCGGTTGAAGCACGCATTCCGTACGAGAACCCGTTTCCTCATCAGGAGATCCACCTGTGTCCAGTTCTGTCGCATCGGACAGGCCGTCGTCGTCGGCCGATACCGCCGCCGGGCGGCCCGGCACCTCGAACGGTGCCCGTTGGGCGCTGGCGGCCGCGCTGCTCGGCTTCTTCGTGATGACGCTCGACGCCCTGATCGTCAACGTCGCGCTGCCCGAGATCGGGCGCGGCTTCGGCGGCGGCATGACGGGGCTGCAGTGGGTGGTGGACGGCTACACGCTGATGTTCGCCGCGCTGCTGCTGTCCGCGGGGTCCGTGACCGACCGGATCGGCGCGCGGCAGGCGTTCGGGGCGGGGCTCGTGGTGTTCACCGTCGCCTCGGCGGCCTGCGGCTTCGCACCGAACCTGGGTGTGCTGGTCGTGGCGCGGCTGGTGCAGGGCGCGGGCGCCGCGGTGATCGTGCCGGCCTCGCTGGCCCTGATCCGCGAGGCGTTCCCCGACCCGGCCCGGCGTGCCCGGGCGATCTCGGTGTGGGCGATGGGCGGCTCGGTCGGCGCCGCTGCCGGGCCGGTCCTGGGCGGTGTGCTGAGTGAACTCAGCTGGCGGATGATCTTCTTCGTGAATCTGCCGGTGGGTGTGCTGGCGCTGGTCCTGCTCGCCAGGACCGCCCGCTCGCCCCGCCGGGGCGACGCCCCGTTCGACTGGACCGGGCAGATCGCGGCGGTGGCGGCGATGGGCGGCCTGACGTACGCGGCCATCGAGGCGGGCGCCGTCGGCGTGGGCGCGCCGCGTGTGCTGCTCGCCCTGGCGGTGGCCGTGGTCGCGGCGGTGGTCTTCCTGGCGGCCCAGGCCCGCGGCCGCAACCCGATGGTGCCGCTGGAGCTTCTGCGCGCCCGGACGATGGCGCTCTCGGCGACCATCGGCTTCGCCCTCAACGTCGGCTTCTACGGGATGATCTTCCTGCTCGGCCTGTACCTCCAGCAGGAACAGGGCCTGTCGCCGATGGCCACCGGGCTGGCGTTCCTGCCGATGACGCTGCTGACCGCGGTCGTCAGCCCGACCGCCGCCCGGCTCGCCGCGAGGTTCGGCCCGCGGATGCCGATCGTCACCGGCCAGCTCCTGATGGCCGCCGGCCTGGTGGCGCTCTGCGTTCCGCCGGCGTCGGCGCCCGCCTGGCTGCCGGTCCTGCTGATGATCCCGGTCGGAACCGGCGGTGGCCTCGCCGTGCCGGCGGTGACTTCCCTGCTTCTCGACCGGGTCCCGGCACAGCGCGCCGGCACCGCGAGCGGCGTGCTGAACGCCTCCCGCCAGCTCGGTGGCGCCCTGTCCGTGGCCGTCTTCGGCGCCCTGGTCTCCCGCCACCAGCACTTCCTGCACGGGCTGCGCACCAGCCTCCTGACCGCCGCGCTGCTCGTGATCCTGACCGCGGTGGCATCCGTACTCGTCAAGGAGAAGACCTCATGACCTCGTCGTCGGCGACACCGGCGACACCGGCCTGGACGAGCCAGGAGCTCGACCGCATCGAACGCGCGGAGGAACTGGAGATCGCGTCCCTGCGACGCGGCGGCGAGCTGGGCAGCCGGCGAACGATCTGGGTGGTCCGGGTCGGCGACGGCATCTACGTCCGTTCCGTGAACGGACCCGGCTCCGACTGGTACCGCGGTACCCGGGCCCGCCGGGAAGGCCGTATCCGGGCCGGTGGGGTCGACAAGGACGTCACGTTCATCGACGCCGACGGCGGGATCGACGACGCCGTGGATGCCGCCTACCGCGCCAAGTACGGCCGCTACTCCACCAACACCATCCAGCGCATCACGAGCTCCACCGCGGGTTCGACCACCTTGCGGCTCCTGCCGCGCTGACCGCCGCGGGAGAAGGACGATGTTCACTGTCAACGCCCACGCCGGCACATCGCGCGGCGGGCCCCTCGCCCCGGCCGCGGTCGATCGCCGCGCTCCCGGTCTGCACGAGATCGCGCTGCTCGCCGTCCGACTTCTGACCGCGCCGGGAGCCACACCGTGATCGGCCTCGAACTCGTCGTGGTCCTCGGCGTGGCGGTGCTCCTGGGCAACGCCGTCGGTGACCGCTACCGGATCGCCCCGCCCGTCGTGCTGCTGGTCCTCGGCGCACTGCTCGGCTTCGTGCCCGCGCTGCGCGAGGTGGAGCTGCCGCCGGAGGCGGTACTGCTCATCTTCCTGCCGGTGCTGCTGTACTGGGAGAGCCTGACCACCTCCCTGCGGGAGATCCGGCGGGATCTGCGCGGCATCATCCTGATGAGCACCGTGCTGGTCATCGGCACCGCCGGAGCCGTGGCGGCCGTCGCACACGAGCTGGGCCTTGCCTGGGGACCGGCCTGGGTGCTGGGCGCGGCCGTGGCCCCCACCGACGCGACCGCCGTCGGCGTCCTCGCCAAGGCACTCCCCCGCCGCAACGTCACCCTGCTGCGCGCCGAGAGCCTCATCAACGACGGCACCGCGCTGGTGCTCTTCGGGCTGGCCGTCGGCATCACGGTCGGCGAGGAGCACTTCACCGTCCCGCACGTCACCGCGCTGTTCGCCGTCTCCTATGTCGGCGGGGCCGCTGCCGGAGCGTCGACCGCATGGCTGGTGATCAGGGCGCGGCGGGTCTTCGACGACCCGCTGCTGGGCAACGTGGCCATGATCCTCACCCCGTTCACCGCCTATCTCCTCGCCGAACTGATCCACGCCTCCGGCGTCCTCGCGGCCGTCGTCGCCGGGCTGATCATGAGCCAGGCCGGACCGCGCATGGCCGCGGCCGCGATGCGCCGCCAGGCGGAGGAGGCCTGGTCGCTGGCGACGTTCGTGCTCAACGGCGCCCTGTTCGTCCTCGTCGGCCTGCAGGCCCAGGCCGCCGTGCGCGAACTGCACGGCAGCGACCTCACCAACGCCCTCATCGCCGTCGCGGCCGTCTCCGCCGTGGTCGTCGCCGCGCGCTTCGCCTTCAACTTCACGGTCCCGTATCTGATCCGGCTGCTGGACCGCCGTCCGCAGCAGCGCCTGCGCCGGATGAACTACCGCGCCCGGGTGGTCACGTCGATCGCCGGCTTCCGGGGCGCGGTGTCGCTGGCCGTGGCCCTGTCGGTGCCGACGACGCTCGACTCCGGCGCGCCCTTCCCCGACCGCGACACGATCGTCTTCGTCACCTCGGGTGTCATCGTCACCACCCTGGTCGTGCAGGGGCTGCTGCTGCCGGCGGTGGTGCGCTGGGCCCGGCTGCCCCACGACACGTCGGTGGAGGAGGAGCGCCTCCTCGCCGAGACGACCGCGACCGTGGAGGCCCTCAAGGCCCTCCCCACGCTCGTCGCGGACCTGGACACGGACCCGGACGTCGCCGAACGGATGCGCCAGGAGTACGAGACCCACCTGCTCGTCGTGCGTGCCGACGGCGGCGAGACCGATGCCCCCGACCAGGTGGCCGTCCTGCGCCACCACCACCACTACACCGCGCTGCGGCTGGCCCTCCTCGCCCACAAACGCGCCACGTTGGTCCGCCTGCGCGACGAGCACGAGATCGACGACACCGTGCTGCGCCACGTCCAGCGCCGGCTCGACATCGAAGAGGTACGGCTGTCCCGACGCCAAGCCGCCGAATGACCCCCACCAGGACAGGAGCCACCATGCCCGCATCCCCCGACGCGAACGCCCGCGAAGAGGTCCTCGCCGCCTACCGCGCCCATCTCCGGGCGATGACCGACGGCGACACCGACGCCCTGGACGACCTGCTCGACGACGGCTTCACCCTCACCCACATCACCGGGTATCAACAGCCCAAGGCCGAGTGGCTGTCCCAGATGCGGGCCGGGCGGTTCGTCTACCACGGCGTGATCGAGAAGAGCGTCACCGTCGACGTGGAGGGCGACACGGCCCGCCTCGTCGGCCGCGTCGTCACCGAGGCGACGGTCTACGGCACCCACGCCGACTGGCCGCTGCGATTCACCATGGACTACGCCCGCGACGGCGAAACGTGGACCGCGCTGCGTTCGGTGGCGACGACCTGGTGACAGGTCAGGACGGCTTGCCCGTCCCCGCGGCGGCCGCCAGGCCCGGCTGGAGGCGGCGGGCGGCGTCCAGGTGGTCGGCGGTCCAGATCATGCGGACGGCGGTGTCCGTGGCCTGCCCGTGCTCGTCGCTCAGTTCGCGGCGGAGGGATTCGACCAACTCCGCCTCGGCCACGGGATTGCGCGGCAGCGGATCCCGGACGGGGGTGTCCTGGCCCAGGACGGCGGCCAGGTCCCGGTACCAGCCGGAGACACGGCCCACGGCGCCCAGGAGGACGAGGCGGGCACCGGTCCGGTCCGGTGCGGGCCGCGGCACGCCGGCACGCTGCCACAGTCCGAGCACCGCGTCCGCCGCCAGGCGCAACCCCACGATGCCGGTGACCAGAGTGGTCATCTCCGCCAGAGGCACCGGTTTCGGGCCGCGTTCGGCCAGGTAGCTGCGGAAGGCGTCGTCGAGCCTTCGCGCGGCTGCCGCGGCTTCGAGGCGTTCCTGCAGAGCGGCATCGGCGGAGACGGGCTCGGCGCCGCAGCGACCGACGGCGTACTCCACCGCGCCCGCCAGGTACCCGGCACTCTCCCGGTAGGCCTCGGCCAGCGCGCGGTCGACCGCCGCCGTCGCGCCACGCGGCCAGAAGAAGAGCCCCACCAGCAGGCTCACCGCACAGCCGATCGCGATGTCCTGGATCCGCAGGAGCACGATGTGCCAGTCGGGGTCCTGGCCGATGTTGAACAGGATGACCAGCGTGATGGTGAAGGACGCCTGACCCGCGGCGAAGGAGATGGCGGCGGGGGCGATGCCGGCGAGGAGCACCGCGAGGGGCAGCAGGAACCAGAGAACCGTGCCGTGGTCGCCGATGAGTTGCAGGAGCACGGTGCCGATGATCGAACCCGCGACGGTGCCGCCCAGGGCGCGCACCGCGTTCTGCCCGGTGTTGAGGGCGTTGGAGCGCAGCACCGACAAGGTTCCCAGGAGCACCCAGAACGAGTGCTGGACGCCCGTCACGTTCGCGAGGGCGACCGCGATCCCGAGACCGACCGCTCCGCGCAGGCTGTTGTGCAGCCACACGGACTGCGGTTGAAGGTGCGCGGCTGCCCGCTCACGCGCCGCAGCCAACGGCGCGGCGCCCGCACCGGGCTCGCCTCCGAGCAGACGTTCGAGCCAGCTCCGGCGTTCGGCCGCCGCGGCCAGGTCCACGTTGTCGGCGATCTGAAGGGTCGCGAACCCCAGCTCCTGCGCCCGGAACGACAGGTCCAGGGCACCGATGACCGGGTGGGCCCGCGACGGCGTGCCGGCTCCGCCCCGGTGCACAGGCAGCCGGGCGGTGGCGTTGCGCTCCATGGCGGCCATGGCGGTCCGCAGCTTCTCCGAGGCGGAGTGCAGCCCGTCCGGGGAACCGTCGGGGGCATCGAGCAGGGCCGCCACCTCGTCGAGCAGGGCCGCGGCGGCGCGCCGCACGAACCGGGCGTCGGCGTCGCATTCCGGGTGGCCGTCAAGAGACGGTGCGCTGTCGGCCAGGATGCCGCTGAGCCAGGTCAGCTCGTCGACGAGCCGGACGGTGGCGCGCGAGCTCGTGGACAGGCCGGTGGGGCGGTACGGGGTGGCGTCGAACACGGTGCGCAGGTCGGCTGCCGCGGCGCAGGCCTCGTCGGCCGTGGCACGGCACTGTCCGGTGCTCGGCGCGCCCGGACCGCCTGCCAGGAGGGACGCGTCGGTGCGCAGTTGCTCGGCAGCGGCACGGCAGACCTGGGCGGCGGGCGCGCTGAGCGGGTCCGCGGCGGGGCGGGGCCACAACAAGGCGATCGCGAGCATCGAGGCGGCCGCCGCGAGGCCCGCACCCGCGAGCCGGTCGGGCAGCTCGGAGAACGGGGCGGGTGAGGTCACCGGGAGGATGAAGGCCAGCAGCAGCGCGGTGGAGGCGCCCGCGAGGACGGAGCTGACCACGCCGGAGAACAGCACCAGGAAGCCGATGGCGACCATGACGGCGACGGCGAGCCAGGTCTCGTCGGCCACGGCCGTCCCCAGGCAGATGAGGGCGGCCCAGGCCACCGCCAGACCGAGGTGTGCCCGCAGCCGCTGCACCATCGGCCCGGTGAAGTCCACGAACAGCAGCATCGAGAACGACCCGAACGCGGCGAAGGTGGCCATCGTGGGCGAGCCGATGACCTGGCTGCACAGGGCGAACAGGGCAGGCATCACGATGGCTGTCCGCCCGGCCCGCCGGGTGGCCGCCAGCTCGGGATCGTGGTCACGCAGCCACCTGGGGACCGACCCGAGCCGGAGTCGGCTGAATGTCTGCACGGGACCGTGTACCTCCTGTAGACCTGGCGTCCGGCGTGACGTCTCTTCCAGCGTGACGTGTCTCTTCCCGCTCCACGACACACGAACGTCGGTGCCGTGTTCGCCCAGCATGGCGGGCCTCGCCACCGCTGGGCCGTTCCGCTACCGCGGCACCGCCCTGCGCCTGCGCTCCTTGGCCAGTTCCCTCAGATACGCCTGCGCGTCCACCTGGATGGTGTGCCGGGTCGAGGCGACGTAACGCCGGGCCGTCCGGGCGCGGTACGTGCGGATCTCGTCGAGCATCTCCTCCCGTCCGGGCAGCGCGCACCGGCCCTCCAGGAGGTCGGCGACCCAGTGCGACTGGGCCTCCGCGAGCGGCATGATCGCACCGAGCGGCTGGACCAGACCGATGAAGTACAGCCCGGGTCGATCAGGCGCGGCAACCCGGTGGTAGAGGCCCGGATCGTTGTCCCCGGACTCGATCAGCTCGTCCTCGAGGAAGGGGAACGCGATGTCGTAGCCCGTGCAGTAGATGATCGTGTCGATCTCCTCGACGCTTCCGTCGTCGAAGAACACATGGTCGGCGTCGGCCTTTCGCGGCGCGGGTTTCACGGTGATGTCGCCGTGGCTGAGCCGGGACAGCAGGTCGTCGGAGATCGTCGGATGGGCGGCCAGAACGCGGTGGGCGGGGGTGGGCAGCCCGTAGTCCGCCAGTCGGCCACGACTCAGTCGCAGCAGGAGCTGCAGCCCGCGGTCCTGAACGGCGAGGGGCGCCTTGGCCAGCCATGAGTGGGTCAGATGGTCGGTGGGCGTGCCGAACAGGTGCTTGGGCAGAATGTGCGCGCCCCGGCGCATGGCGAGGAACGTCCGCCGGGAGACACGCGAGGTCTCCACGGCGATGTCGCAGGCCGAGTTGCCGATACCCAGTACGAGGACCCGCCGGTCGGCGAACGGCTCGGGTACGCGGTAGTCGTGCGAGTGGATCTGGGTGCCTTCGAAATCGGTGGCCCCCACGATGCCGGGTCGCGGCCAACGCGGCTTCCAGTGATGGCCGTTGGCGACGAGTACGGCATCGTACGCAGCGGTCTGGTGGTCGTTCGTGCCGCGGGGGCGTGAGGTCACCGCCCACTTGTCCCCGGCCGGGGCGACCTCGACCACCTCGGTGCGGAACCTGATCGACGGGCGCAGCCCGAAGTGGTCCACGAACGCGTCGAAGTAGCGCGCTATGTGGGCGTGGCCCGGATAGACCGGATACTCGTCCGACATGGGAAAACTGGCGTATTCCATGATCTGGCGGGACGTGTTGATGTGGAGCGAGCGATACGCCGACGACCGCCCGTTGTCGTTCAGGTAGCGCCAGTTGCCGCCCACGTCGGATCCCAGCTCGAAACAGTCGTAGGCGATGCTCCGTTCGGCGAGAACCTGGCAGGCGGTGATCCCGGACGAACCGGCCCCGATCACACACACCTTCTGCATGCCGACCTCCTTGTGACCAGCCGGTCATATCACTGGCCGACCACAGGCTGGACGGCCCGGCACTCCCTGTCAATGGGTGCGCGAGACCCCTCAACAGCCTTGCCTGTCAGACTCGTTGACATCCGGTGACCGGGGCCTCCACCATGACCGGGCGGTCACATGACCGCCCGGTCACACGGAGGAGTGCCCATGCCCACGCCCACCTGGACCCGGCTCTCGCCGGCCCGCCGCGAGCGTGTACTGGTCGCGGCCATGGACGAGTTCGGCACCCACGGCTACTCCACGGGCAGCCTGAACGTCATCGCCCGCGAGGCCGGGGTCGCCAAGGGATCGCTCTTCCAGTACTTCTCGGGCAAGCTCGATCTCTTCACCTACGTCGCCGAACAGACCTCGCTCCGGATCTACGCGCACATGCGGCCGTGGCTCGACGGCTACGACGGGACCACGGACTTCTCGGCCCATCTCGTCGACGCGCTGGAGGCCTGGCTCGACTACTTCGCCGGGCAGCCGCTCGAGCGCGGGGTGACCGCGGCCACCAACATGGAGATGAACCCCGCTGTACGGGACGCGGTCCGGGTGCCCGTGAACGCCATATACCTGGCCGGTCTCCGCCCCCTCCTGGAACGGGCCGTCGCCGCCGGCAGCCTGCGCAAGGACGCCGACCTGGACGCGCTGCTGTCGCTCCTGCTCGTGCTCCTTCCCCACCTCGCGCTGCTCCCGCACGTCCCCGGACTCGACAGCCCCCTTCCGCTCACCGCGGTCCACCCCCAGGTGCGGCGCGAGAACCTCGAACGTCTCGTCACCCCGCTGCTGGCCGACTTCAGAGTGCGAGACGACGCGTGAACGCCTTCGACTACGACGTCCTCGTCGTCGGGTCGGGGTTCGGCGGCAGCGTCAGCGCGCTGCGCCTCACCGAGAAGAACTACCGGGTCGGCGTCCTGGAAGCCGGCCGGCGCTTCGCCGACACCGACTTCCCGCGGACGTCCTGGCACGTGCGGAACTACCTGTTCGCGCCCCGCCTCGGCTGCACGGGCATCCTGCGTACGTCCCTGCTCGGCGACATCCTCGTGCTGAGCGGCGCCGGTGTCGGCGGCGGATCCCTCGGCTATGCCAACACGCTCTACGAACCACCGGCCGCCTTCTACGAGGGCTCGCACTGGGCGTCCCTCACCGACTGGCGCCGTGAACTGGCCCCCTTCTTCGCACAGGCCCGTCGCATGCTCGGCGTCACACCCAACCCGGTGTTCACCGAAGCCGACCTGCTGCTGAAGGACACCGCACGCGAACTCGGCTGCGACGACACCTTTCGCCCCACTCCGGTCGCAGTCCACTTCGGTCCGACCGATGCCACCCCCGGCGCGGCGGTGCCCGACCCGTACTTCGGCGGCGCCGGACCCGCGCGCAACACCTGCGTCAACTGCGGTGCCTGCATGACCGGTTGTCGGCACAACGCGAAGAACACCCTGCCCAAGAACTATCTCGGCCTGGCCGAACGGGCCGGCGCGCGAATCATGGAGCGCCGCACCGTCACGGGTGTCACTCGCGCCGGTGACGGCTGGGCCGTCACCTCGGTCCGCACCGGGGCTGTCCCGCGCAGGCGGCGGCAGACGCTCACGGCACGCCACGTGATCTTCGCGGCCGGCGCGCTGGGCACCCAGCGTCTGCTGCACACCCTCAAGGACGACGGCTCACTCGCCGACATCTCCCCCCGGCTCGGACGGCTGACCCGGACCAACTCGGAGGCCATCCTCGGAGTCCGCGCCCGAGCACGCGACGCGGACTACTCCCAGGGCGTGGCCATCACCTCCTCCGTCCGGCTGGACGACACCACCCATGTGGAGCCGGTCCGCTACGGCCGCGGCAGCAACCTGCTCGGGCTGCTCGGCGCGATGCTCGTCGACCCGGTGCCGGGGCGGTCCCGCCTCCTCGTGGGACTCGCCGTCATGGCACGCAACGCCCGCCGTCTCCCCGCCCTCCACAACCCTCGCCGCTGGTCCCAGCAGTCCGTGGTCCTGCTGGTCATGCAGTCGGTCGACAACTCGGTGACCACCTACCTGCGGCGCACCCGAACCGGCCGGCGCCGCCTCAGCAGCCGGCCCGGCGAGGGCGCACCCAACCCGACCTGGATCCCCGCGGGACACCGAGCCGCACGCACGGCCGCCGACCGGATCGGCGGTCAGGCCTGCGGCACCTGGGCAGACCTCTTCGACATCCCCACCACCGGTCACCTGATCGGCGGATGCACCGTCGGCGACAGCGCCGGCACCGGCGTCATCGACCCCTATCACCGTCTCCACGGCTATCCAGGACTGCATGTCATCGACGGCTCCACGATCTCCGCCAACCTCGGCGTCAACCCTTCGCTGACCATCACCGCCTTCGCCGAGCGGGCGACCGCCCTGTGGCCCAACAAGTCAGAGTCCGACCCCCGCCCGGGGCCCGGCCTCCCGTACCGTCTGGTCACACCCGTCCCACCGCGCCGGCCGGCCGTCCCGGCCACCGCCCCAGGTGCCTGGCGCCTCCACCCTCCCCACGGAACGGACGCGGAATGACTGACTACCCGGATGAGCCCTGGCACCTGGCAGGTCAGATGTACCTGTCTCTCTGGCGGGTGCCGCGCGCGGAACTTCCCCCCGTCACGCCCGGCACCCGCCACCTCACCGTCGGCGGCCGCGGCCTGGTCGGCGCGGCCTGGGTCGTCTACGAGAACGACAGCGTCCTGCGCTACAACGAACTGCTACGGGCGGTCCTGGTGCGGGACGGAGCGCGGCCCCGCGTGTGCATCACCGACATCTGGGTCGACAGCGAGACCTCCCTGGCCGGCGGTCGCGCGCTGTGGGGCATCCCCAAGGAGATGGCGATCTTCGAGGTCCAGCGGACGGACGGCATGTCGTGCGCCGCCAAGACCGGCCGGGGCACGCTCGCGGCCGGCCGGTACACCGAGCGGGGAGGTCTGCCCGGCCGCTGGCCGCTGGCCTTCAGGCTGGCGCAGACGCTGGAGGGCCGGATCAAGACCAGCCGGGTCCGCAGCAGCGCCGCCCTGCGCCTGGCGCGTGCCGAGTGGACGGCACCGGCCGACAGCCGACTCGGCGCGCTCGGCCGCCGTGCACCCATGGTCAGCCTCGCGCTGCGCGACTTCACCCTGCGCTTCGGCGGCTGAGCGTTCCCGCGAACGGTGGCGGCGGTCGAGTTCCGCCGCGGTCACCGGCTCCAGAGCTCGGCCCCGTTCAGCTGGGTGAACTCCTCCCGATCCACCGCTCGGGCTTCACGGGCGTGCCCGCGGCGGCGAGGATCTCCGACCCATGGCCGGAGAACGCCCGGACAGCACGGAGACGTACCACCGGACATCACTGTTTCCTCCCCACAGAAAAGGTGATCTCGTGTTCCGTATACTCCTGCGGTCCATGACCGCGCTGCTGCTGACCGCAGCAGCCGCCTTCACCCTCGCACCGGCCGCGCAGGCGTCGGACGCGGCGGCCTCGGTGCGCGCGGCTGACCCCTCCACCACGGGGTCGTTCCCCGTCGCCTACACCGATCTCACGGTCTCGGCCTCGGGCCGCTCGTACAGCGCACGTGTCTGGTACCCCGGCACGACGGCCGGGGCGAACGCGCCGGTCGCCTCCGGAGCCCACCCCGGCCTCGCCTTCGGGCACGGCTTCTTCCAGGCGATCACCCAGTACGAGAGCCTGCTCAAGCACTACGCCTCCTGGGGAATCATCACCGTCGCACCCAAATCCCAGGGCGGCCTGTTCCCCAGCCATTCGGCGTTCGCCGACGACCTGAACGCGGCACTCACCTGGCTCACCACCCAGAACAGCACCACCGGCTCACGGTTCGCCGGCGCGGTCAGCACCAGCAGACTCGCCGTCTCGGGGCACTCGATGGGCGGGGGCGCGGCACTGGTCGCCGCGAGCCGGAACCCGGCCGTGAGGTCCGTCTCCACTCTCGCGGCGGCGGAGACCAACCCCTCCGCCGTCGGCGCCTCCAGCGTGCTGGGCATGCCCGTCCAGTACGTCGGCGGTAGCGCCGACAGCATCGCCGGTGTCGCCGGCAACCAGCAGAGGATGTACGACGCCAAGCCGGCCGCCACCCAACTACGTGTCATCACCGGTGGGTTCCACTGCGGCTTCGAGGACAGCTCGGGCATCGGCTGCGACAGCGGAACCGTCACCCGGGCCGCCCAGCTCAAACTGACCTACGGCGTCACGACCGCCTGGCTCCTCCACACACTCGGCCTCGACTCCTCCCTGTACGACCAGGTGTGGGGCTCCGCGGCCCAGAGCCTGGCCGGTGTCGTGTACACCGCCAAGCCCTGAGCACGTCGTCGTGCGGGCGGCCACCGGAAGGCGTCATGGCCGCCCGCACGGCGACGAACCACGTGCCGGTGTCCCGCCCCGGCAACGTGATCATGGTGCGGCCGGGCCCAACCAAGGGTGATCACAGAGTGGCGGATCCAGTTGTCGCCCATATCGTCCCGATAAGATCGGAATTGTGATCAGGCCAGTGCAGCTCAGGCGCCGCCACCGTCCCTACGGCGGCCAGCGGCGGGCCGTAATGCTGTCACCGGTGCTCGTCACCGTCGTCATCGCCGCCCTGGCCTTCTCCACTCCGAGAGAGATCGCCTTCAGCCGCCTCCTGCCCGCGGCACCCGCCCTCGCAGCCGCGCTGTGGCCCGTGCTCCCGACCATCCTGCTGGGGGCGTTCTGCCTCCTGATCATGATCGGCATCAGCTTCGTCCACTCCGATCTCGGAACGCCGTACACGGTTGCCGCGATCGCCGCGGTCACCTTGGCGGCCGCCTATGCGAGCCACCTCCGGCTCCAGCGCGAGGAGACGCTCTTCCAGGTCCGGCTCGTCGCCGACGCGGCCCAGAAGGTGCTGCTGCGCCCCCTGCCGCCCCTCATCCAGGGCATCGAGATCGAGTCGCTGTACCGGGCGGCCCAGGAGCAGGCCCGGATCGGTGGCGACTTCTACGAGGTGGCCGACACGCCGTACGGCGTCCGCCTGCTCATCGGCGACGTACGCGGCAAGGGCCTGTCGGCGGTGGGGGCGGCCGCGGCAGTGATCAACTGTTTCCGGGAGAACGCGTACGACCAGCCCGACCTGAAGGGACTGGTCCGTCGCCTGCAGATCACCATGACCCGCTACAGCGCCGCGATCCCCGCCGACGATCAGCAGGAGCACTTCGCCACCGCCCTGATCACCGAGATCCCCTACGGCAGCGGGCACGTCAAGGTGCTCAACTGCGGGCATCCCCCACCGGTGTTCGTGCAGCACGGCGAAATCCACGTGCTCGAGCCCACCCGCCCCTCCACACCCCTCAATCTCGCGGCGCTCCTCGGAGACCACTACCACGTGGACACCGTCGCCTTCGTCCCCGGCGATCAGATGCTGCTCTACACCGACGGCGTGACGGAAACCCGCGACCGCAGCGGTACGTTCTTCCCGCTGCCGGACTGGATGAGCCGGCATCGCGCGGCCTCGCCCCATGAGCTGCTGACCGAGCTGCACAAGGACTTGCTCCGCTACGCCGGCGGAAGGCTCGACGACGACATCGCGGCCCTCGCCGTGCGCTGCCGGCACATCGCGGCTCAGGAGCACCAGGGTCCGTCTCCCCACGGATCCTCCCCGGAGCGGGAATGACGCGAGACCGACCGCCGCCCCGCACGAAGGGCGGCCCAGTCTCATCCGGTGACGACGCCGCGAAGGCCGGCCGGCCACGGCCGTCGCAGGTCGGCCGCCTTATTCGATCGCATGAACACATATCGCCGGGCACAATCGGCGGATGCCGATCAACGCGGAGCAACTGCTCTCCGCCCTCGCACCGCTGCCGTTCCCCGCACGCCTGGCCCTGACGGCGCGGACCGCACGCAGGCTCGCGGACGACGGGACGCTCGCCCCGCTGCTGACCGAGCTGGACGGGCGCGGGCCCTACGAGCGGCGGCTCGCGGCGTTGGCGGCGCTCGTCGGACGGGACGCGGGGTTCCTCGCGGAGCGGCTGGCCGACCCGGACCCGGTCGTCGCCGGGTATGCGCGGCGCGCCGCACGTGACCTGCCCGTACCGGACCGGGCGGTGGAGGCGGCGTACGACGACGCGCCGGCCGTGCTGCGGCAGCGGCTGGCCCGGCTGCTCGCCGCGGGAGGCCGCACCACGCTCGCCGAACGGCTGGTGGCGCGGCTGCGCGCGGAATGGGGCGACGTCGAGGCCGCGCGGCTGCTGCCGGCCTGCTCTCCCTCTTTCGTGGCGCGGGAGTTGCCGGGGCTGGCACACGCCGTCGACGGCTGGACGCGGCTCGCGGTCCGGCATCCCGACCCCGTGCTGGACCACGCCGAGCAGACCCTGGCCGACCGGGCGGGCGGCCAGCAGCGGGACGATTGGTGGCGTCTGCACGCCACCACGGTCGCGGCGCTCGCGCCGCTGCGCCCCGAGCGGGTGATGGGCCTGCTGGAACGGCACGGTCCCGGCAGTCTGCCGCCCGCGCTGAACAACGGACTCGGCCCCCTCGTCACCGCCGACCCCGAACGCGTGATCCGCTGGATCACCTCCCCCGACCGCTCGGAACAGCGCCATGAGCCGATACCGCCGCCCGGAGTGCTGCACAGGCTCGTGCGGGCCGAACCCGCGTCGCTGACCGCCCTGGGCCGTCACTGGCTGAACCGCGGTGCCCACTTCACGGCACTGGTGAAGGCCATCGCGCCCGGCCTGCGCCCCGCGTTCGTGGACGCGGTCGCCGTCGCAGGGACGCAGGGAGACCCGGCGCTGAGCGTCCTCGGCCTGCTGCCGCGCGAGCGCCGTTGGGCGGAAGTCCGGCGTGCGGCGGCCGAGTTCGACGGCACCGACTACTGGTGGGACGACCTGGACATCCTCGCCCACGGCTCGATCGACGAGGCACGTCCCGCGCTGCTCGCGGCGATCGGACGGTCCGACGCCGACGACCGGGCCGCCGCCTGGCCGCTGTTCGTGGCCTGCGCCGCCCGGGACGGCAGCCGGGAGGCGATCACCGAGCTGCTGACCACGGCGGGCCGCCGTCTGCGCAACGAGCGGGACCCGGTACGCGCCGCGGCGCTCGGCGCGCTCGCCGAGACGCACCCGCGGCTCCTCGACGCCGACGACGTCCCCCTGCTGGACGTGATCGCCGCCGGCGTACTCGAGGCACGGGACAGTTCCGCCGGGACCCTGACGGCACTGCGCACCCTCGCCGTACGTCTGCTCGTCGAGCACGCCACGGACGAGGGGTCGGATCTGCGGCACTGGGCGCTGCGCACCCTGGAGCGCATCACGAGCCGGGTCGGCGTACCCGACTTCGGCCCGCTGCACCGCGTCCTGCGGCGGGGCCAGGAGCACCAGGTGTTCGAGGCCCTGCGCCCCTGGCTCGACGCCGGGGCCGCACGGGCCGACTTCCGGCTGCTGCTGGGCCTGGCCGCCGCACTGGGACCACGCGCCAGGCGACTGCCCGAGCTCCAGGAGAGGCTGGTCACGGCCCTGGAACGCGGCGACGACGACACCTTCCGGGTGGCGGCCGAACTGTGGCTGGCCGCGCCGGCGACCCGCGGCGAACGGGTCGCCAGGATCGTCGCGCTCGAACCGTCGTCGGTCGTCCTCCCGCCCGTACGGCGGGTACTGAGCCGGCGGCGCACGGATCTGCTGGACTCCCTGCTCGACCCGTCTGCGCCCTACGGCCGCTTCCTGGTGGACGGGGCCCGGCGCCCGCTGCCGGACCTCGGCGACAGCGACCGCTGGCTGCCCCGCCAGCAGCGGACGGCGGTGCTGCTGGCCGGAGAAGCGGTCGCGGACGATTCTCTTCCGCTCGACGAGCGGGCCGCCCTCATCCGGGCCGCTGCCCCGGTGCCCGAGTTCGGGCGGGCGCTGGCACTCGCGCACAAGGACGACCCGGAGGTCGTCGTCGCCGAGGCCGCGCTCGGTGCCCTGCCCTGGACCGACCGGCCCCACGACACCCTGCCGGCGCTCCTGGAACAGGCGGGCAGCGACCGGGCCCGGGTGGCCGTGTACGCGGCGTCCCGGGCCGCCCGCTTCACCGCTCCCTCCGAACTCGCCGTCGCCCTGGGCGCGTTGCTCTCCGGGGAGCGGCCCGCGAAGGTGACCTCCCGCAAGGAGGCCGTACGGCTCGCCGCGTGCTTCCTGCCGCCCCGGCGGGCGGTGTCCCTGCTGGCGAGCACCTTCCAGGCTCCCGATCGCCACCCCGACGTGCGGGCCGCCGTCGTCCGCGCACTGCCGCCGCTGCTCGGCGAGCCGGAGGCCTGGCACCTGCTCGACGACGTCGCGCGCGACGACACCCGGCCCGTGCACGAAGCCCTCCTGGCCGTCACCCCCTGGGAGTTGGCCGAGACGCACCGCCGCGCCTACGCCGCGGTGGTCGTCGCGGCGTACGACACATCCCTCGCGCTCACGGAGGGTTTCGGGGGCGGCTATGCCGTGCTGCGCGCCATGGGGGTGTGGTGCCGCTACTCGACCGAACTGGCCGTCCGTATCACTCGTACCGTCTGCGACCTCGGCGAGCGTACGCACTGGCAGTTCGCGGGGTGGGTGACGCGCGATCTGGCCGTGTCCGAGCTGCCGCACCCCGTGGGCGGGGCCGCGCCGGGCAGCATGTTCCACGGCGCGGTGGCCGAATTGCTGGCCGCGATGCACACCGATGAGGGCGGCTGTGACGCGTTGGAGGGCCGGGACCTGCCGGCGCTGCAGCGGCTCCGGAACCTGACGTCGTTCGGCTACGTCGACGGAGTGCGACCCGAGCTGCTCGAAGCGGTCGCGGAACAGCTGGTGTCGGAACCTCTACTGGCCGCCGAACGTGCCCACCTGCTGGGCCAGTTGGTCGATCGTACGGTGGAGCCGTCCGCGCTGCTCGAACGACTGCAAGACCTCGCGGACGCGCTCGAGGGCGCCGGGACGACCGTCGCGGTCCACACGTCCGACCGGTTGCGGTCGTCCTCGGCGTATCGCGCGGTTCCGCAGCGCGCCGAGGCCCTGCTGACCGCGGCCGACCGGTTCGCCCGCGACGGCGGCACCGCGACGGGCCTGCTGGCGGTCGGCCTCGCGAAGGGAACGGGCGGCCCGCTCGACTGGCCCGAGGAGTGGCGGTCGCTGCTGCGCCTGCTGCGCGGACACGAGAACGCCGACGTACGCCACGAGGCGTACAGAACCATGACGCAAAACGAATGACCGCTGTCGAGTCTCGATCGGGCTCACGTCCTGTACGCGGCCCCTACGCCACCGCGTACAGGACCGGTGCCGATCTCCACCGGCACCGCCTGGCCCACGTGTGGAACAACGGCCCCGGCGCTGAAGCCCTCGACGCGCCGCCGTGCGCCACGGCCGTCACGGTCGTCACCGGGGAGTCGGGCCGTCGGATCAGCCCCGGGCCACCGCGATGGCCCCCGCGAGCCTCTCCCCCGCCTCGTAGATCATGTAGGGGACGCTGCCATCGGTTCCGAAGGAAGGTGCCGCGGCACGCCCGTTCTCCGGAGCCGCGCTGCGCGAGTTGTAGAAGACGCCGAGGTGGGAGCGCTTGCCGAAGTCGTCGCCGACCTCGGTGATCATGATGTCGCCGCCGCTGGACTTGTCCTTGTTGTAGACGACGTACGTGCTGTTGTTCCGGTGGAGCAGGTGCGGACCGCCGACGTTGACCGCGCCGACGTCGCCGTGCCGGATCAACGGCTGCTGGTCGTAGGTCCAGTTGCGCCCGTCCGCGGACCAACCCCAGTGGATGTCACGGTGGTTGGTGGTGTTGTTCAGCATGAACAGCATCACGTAGCGGGCGCCCCGCGAGGGCAGGTCGTGGCGGAAGACCCGGGCGTACGACGTCTCCGTGGTGCCCGCCGGGAGCATGGACGTCGACAGCACGACCTTGTCGTACGTGAAGTGGATCCCGTCGGCCGAACGGGCGAGCCGGGTCGTGGTGTTCTCGCCGTGGAAGTACAGCCAGAACTCCTTGGCGTCCTGGTTCCACAGCACATGCGGTGACGAGACATGGCTGACGGAGTAGTGCCCCGACCACTTGTTGGAGACGATCGGGTTCGCCGGGTACTCCGTGAACGGCCCCGCCAGTGAGTCGCCGTAGGCCAGGCAGATTCCACCGGGCGCGTCGTGCGGCGCGTAGTACAGGTAGTAACGGCCGAGCGGGGAGGCCAGCTTGTCGTAGACGCCCCGGATGCAGGGGAAGATGATCTCGCCTGTGGGGTTGTACTTGAGCTGAGATGCCGTCAGAAGCGTCCGGACGTAGGTGTAGTCGGGGAATCCGCCGGGCGCCGCGGCCGCGGGCTGCGCGCCCAGGGCCGTCCCGACGGCGAGAGCGGCTCCGGTGGCGGCGGTGGTGCGCAGGAAGAGACGCCGGTCGAGGTGGTGCTCGTGCATGGTGGGCTCCGATGACAGAAGGATGGCGGCTCACGCAGGCCGGCGGGCCCCCGGGCCCGCAGATCCGGGCGGGTCCGTCGACTCAGAGGTCGGCTCAGCGGTCGATTCAGTGGTCGGTTCTGAGGTCGGTTCTGAGGTCGGTTCAGAGACGGGTGGCGGCGGTGACGCACAGGCCGCCGAGGGCGACCGCCCAGACGTACGGCAGCGTGCGCACCATCACTTGTTGGGGAGTGACGCCCGCGTACTGGGCGCTCCACACGGTCTGGGTGCTGGTGGGGTCGGCGACACCGAAGACCTGGTTGTACGAGGTGGCCATGCCGAGGACCGCGGCCGCGGGGTAGATGCCGGTGGCGATGAGGACCCCGGCGATGCCCGCGCCGAGCCCGAACACGTTGAGGGGGCCGCGGTAGAGGCACAGCGGGACGAGAAGCGTGAAGACGAGGACGAACAGCACGGGGTTCTGCGGGCTGACGGCCTTGACGAGCGGTTCGAGTGCCTCCACGGCGCCGGGCAGTTTCACGGCCGCGAGCAGGACACCGATGGCGATGAACAGGGCGATCGGCGGGGCCGCCACCTCGAAGCCGCCGTACAGGGTGCGCAGCAGCCGCTTGTTCATCTCGCCGGGCCGGGTCGTGGTGGCCAGCGCGTACAGGACGCCCGCCAACAGCGAGGGGATGATGGCGAGTTCGAAGCCCAGGGCGAGAACGAGCGGGACGGCGGGGGCGAGCAGCGCGTACCAGGGCGCGTCACCGAGGTCCGCGCGGCGTGAACGGGGCCTCGCGTCGACGGACTTGAGCGACCAGGCGTGCTCGGTGCCACGTCGGCGGGTCTCGACGAGGACGAAGGCGAGGGCGGCGGCCAGGGCGAACGGGAAGAGCTTCACCATGAATCCGCGCACGGTCGGGATCGGCAGTTCCAGCGCGGTGGAGAAGAACTGCCACACCGGCAGCTCGAAGGGGATGCCCACGGCGATGCCCATCAACACCGTGCCCGCGGCGGTCACCTTGGGCACACCGACGGCGATCATGGCGGGGATGCCGATGATGCCGGCGAGCATGGCGGCGGGCGCCGAGCCGGTCACGGTTCCGACGAGCGCGGACACGGCGAGGACGCCGAGGGCCACCACGGTCGGGCGGTCTCCGCCGAACTCGACGATCTTGCGAACGAGCGTGCCCGCGATACCGGTCTCGTCGAGGAGCTTGCCCAGCCAGGAGCCCAGAATGATCGCGATCATGGTGGCGGCCAGGGTCGGCGCGCCTTCCTGGAGAACGGTGTCCAGCACACTGTTCTTGCCGGTGAGCGGTGCCCCGGCGAGGAAGGCGATGACGACGGCGAGCAGCACCAGCGCGAAGGCGGTGGGCAGTCTGCGGGTGAGCATCAGGCCGACACCGGCGGCCATGACGAGGAGGATGACGACACCCATGGGTCAGTTCTCTCTTCCGGGCCGGGTGAGCGCCGCGCGCAGCGCGGCGGTGAGGAGCAGCGGGCTGCGGCCGAGCCCACAGACGGTTCTGGCGTAGGAGTGGGCGGCGACCTCTTCGGCACCGGCGACATGACCGGCCACGCGGAGGCGTCCGAGACGCAGCACGGTGTGGCCGAGTGCCTGCCTGAGCGCGCCCCTCGCCGGGCCGTGGTGGAGGTGGGCGTGCACGGCCTCATGGGCGAGCGCGGCCGCGCGCACCGAGCCCGGCGGGTACCAGGCACGCCAGCCGCGGGCGTCGACCAGCTCCTCGGCGAGTGCGAGCGTGTCGGTGTAGAGCTCGACCGTCGGGGGCCGTGAGGTGTAACGGGCGAGCAGCATCCGCTCCAGGCCGTCGTACCGCTCGATCACACGCGCGGTGGACCGGACGGGCGCGAGCCGGGATCCGAACTCGTCAGCTGTGCGGGCCCATTGGCGCAACAGCTCGGGGTCGCGGCCCTCATGGGTGGGTGTGGCGGCCAGCAGCCGGGCGGCCCACTCGACGTCGTCGACGGACGCGGGATCCCTCAACTCCGCGACTTTTGAGGCCGGTTCGGATGTGGTCATGACCGCACCTCCAGGACCGCGACCACCGGCTCGTCGGCCGCGCGGGTCCGCAACTCGCTGCGGGCCAGGGCGAGCAGGGGCTGCGGATCGAGGACTCCGGACAGGTCGGCGATGCGGGAGCCGAGCAGCAGCCGCAGGGCAGGAGCGCGTACCCCGCCGTCGCCGTACGAGGTGGACTCGCCCACCAGCCGGGCGAGTACCTCCGGGGCGCCGGCCACGGTGGTGGTCTCCACGCGGGCGTCGGCGGCGTGGTGGCGTACGACGCCGTCCATGTCGACGATCCGTACGGGCCGACGGGTCGGCCGGAGGCGGCGGTGCGTGTGCGTGCCGTAGACGGTGTGGGCGGCGGTGCCCGCCAGGACGTGGACCGCCGCGGGGTCGGTCTTCAGGCTGGCCGCCGCGGCACGGAGTCGCTCGGTGTCGTCGGCGCGGTGGGACCGGTCCTGGGTGCGCAGTTCGGTGGCGCCGGTCGCGACCGCCCGCACGGTGTTGGTCTGCGGGTCGACGGTGACTTCGACCTCGACGCCTTCGGCGGCGGCGCCCTGGGCGACGACCGCCCGCTCCGCCTCGGCGCGGACGGCGAGAATCTGCTCCTGCGAGGCGCCGGGCACGATCCGCTCGACCTGTTCCCGTACGAGCGCGAGGGCGACGCCGATGGGGCTGATGACCTCGTTGTGGCGGGCGATCCGGCCCTCCATGCCGCTGGTGTGGGCGAGGTGCGGGGTGACGGACGCGGCACCGCCGCCTCCGCCGACGAGGACAGCGGTGTCCTTGTCGAGGCGGTAGTCGCGGACCATGGCGTCCACCACCGCCTTCACCTGGGCGATGCCCGCGTCGAGGATCCGCGTCGCCGCGGTCGCGATGTCGGTGCCGAGGACGGCGGCCAGCGGGGCGATCGCGGCGCGCGCGGTCTCCGGGTCGCAGTGGGCGAAGTCGTTCTCGGGGACGCGGCCGAGGGCGTTGGCGGCACAGGTCATGGTGATGGCGAACCGCCCGCCCGCCGCGTCGATCACGACGTAGTCGGCGGGATCGCCGTCCATGGGCCGGACGGTGTCCACCTCGGCGTCGCGCAACTGGTCGAGGGAGGCGAAGCAGGCGTAGGGCAGTCCCGCGATGTGGGCGCTGCGCGGTCCCACGCCGGTCACCCGGCCGTTGCCGATCCGCACCATGGAGCCGCCGCCGACACCGACCGTGCGCACGTCGAGCGCGTTCAGGTACGAGGTCCTGCCGAGGATGGTGGCGTGCCGGACGGCGACCTTGCCGCGGCGTACGACGCTGATGTCCGTCGACGTGCCTCCGGTCTCCAGGAACGCGCCCTCGCTGACCCGCTCCTGCATCAGAGCGCCCGCGACTCCGGCGGCCGGTCCCGACAGCACCGTCAGGAGCGGTCGGCGGCGCATCTCGTCGAGTGCCATCACGCCGCCGTCGCAGCGCATCACCATCAGGGGCGCGGTCACGCCCGCCTTCGTGATGGAGGCGTCGACGAGGTCGGCGGTGGCCAGCATGCGGGGCAGGATCGCCGCGTTGACCACGGCGGTGCGGGTCCGCTTGTGCAGCCCGTACAGCGAGGTGATCTCGTGCGCGGCGGTCATCGGCAGTCCGTACGGCCTCGCCGCGTCCAGGACGGCCTGCTCGCCCTCGGGGCGGTCGACGCTGAACGGCTGGCTGGCGACGAGGACTTGAGCGCCTTCGTCCTTGAGCTGCTCGACGGCACGGCGGACGGCTGACGTGTCGTGGGGGTCGTCCACATGCGCGTAGGCCAGCGGCAGCCTTTTGCCGGCGGCGAGTTCGAGCTTGCCGAACGAGGCGAGGCGGCGGGTGAACACCGCCGAGGGGCCGGTCCCGATGCCGATCAGTCCGACGGTCGCCACGTCGCCCTCCAGGAGGGCGTTGGTGGCCTGGGTCGTGCCGTGCGCCAGGAAGGCGACGTCGGCCGGGGCACAGCCGGTCTGTTCCAGGAGCCGGTCGAGCGCCTCGACGATGCCGTGCGCGACGCCGTCCTCGTGGTGGTGGCTGGTGGGGACCTTGACCTGGCCCAGGAGTTCGAGGGTCGTGGCGTCCACGGCCACGGCGTCGGTGAAGGTTCCGCCCACGTCGATGCCGACGCGGATGCGGGGTGTGTTCATGTCCGGGCACCTCCTTGTGCTGGATCGGTTGGCGGTGCTGGATCGATTCGCGGTGCCTGATCGATCCGCGACGCTGCATCTCTTCGCGCGGGCCGTCGCCGGGCGGGGCGGCCGGAGCCGCTGCCGCGCCGGTAACTCCCCTCCGTGCGGCGGCCGTTCAGTAGCCGCGCACGTCCGGCCAGTGGCGTTGCACTCCGTCGCGGTCGAGGAGCCGCGCGAACTCCTCGAACCGCTTGTCCTCTGCCTGGACCTGGTGCGGCTCGACGGCCTCGGCCACGCAGTGGGCGGCCAGTGCACCGGCCACCTCGCCGACGTTCCACTCCACCGGGTGGAGCCGGTAGCAGCCGTTGGTGATGTGGGTCGTGCCGATGTTCTTGCCCGCGGGCAGCAGGTTGCGGACCCGCCGCGGCACCAGCGCCCCGAGGGGAATCTCGAAGGGCACCGAGCCGATGTCGATGTAGTTGTCGCCGCCGGTCGAGGGATGCAGGTCGATGCGGTAGCCGCCGACACCGACGGAGTCCCGGTGCCGGGTGCCGCCGTACGGGCCGACCAGGTCGATCGCCACGTCGTGCTCGGTGACCGTGGTGACGGCCTTGATACGGCGGGACTCACGGACGTACGCCGCCTTGGCCAGTCCGTCCGCCGTGCCGGTCACGTCCGGGCGGATCCGCAGACCCGGGAAGCCGGTGCCCCCGTCCGGGCGAGGCGCATCGGTCTGCAGCCAGTACAGCAGTGACAGCGACAACTGCCGTGCCTCGCGCAGCGCTTCGGCCTCCTGGCCGCCGATGTACGGCTTGAGCCAGTAGTCGTTGAGCGGCCAGTTGACGAGCGTGATATCGGAATCGAAGGCGCCCGGCACGTGCAGCTTGCGGGCGAGGACACGGCGAAAGCCCCAGAGTTCCTTGTCACCGGCGTCGGCGCTCTGGTCGGCGGAGACACCGAGCGGGTCGAGATCGGGATTCGGTACGAAGGTCCGCGGCACCGGCTCCAGCGTGCGGGGGTCGGGCGCCTCGAAGCCGAGCAGCGGGCCGGGCCAGAACGGGGGCCGGTAGGTGCGCCAGAACTCGAAGTCCTCCGGGCGGTCGATCGTGTGGTCCTCGCCCTCGTGGTGCGAGAGCGCGAAGCAGACCGTGATGCCCTGCTGGTTGTGGGGCTGAGCCTCGTCCGGGGCGTGCGGCTCGTCGAACTCGGCGCGCGCCTCGGCCCCGTTCGCGTGCTCGACGTCCGCGAGGTGGAGGAGTTCGCCGGTCTCGGTGGCGTCCAGGACGTAACGCGCGGTGAGGGTGCGCGGTGTCCCGTCGCGCAGGTCCTTCACGGTCACCGACCGTACGACATCGTTGTCGGACTCGGCGGAGATCGGCCGGTGCCCGGTGAGCACCGTCAGCCGGCCCGCTGCCCGGTGGGGCGCGAGCATGCCCTCCAGGACGGCGAGGGCGACCCTCGGCTCGTGGCAGAGCTTGCTGACGCGCCCCGCTCCCGGGTTGAGGTCGGTGAGCGCCAGGGCCTCGGCCCGCAGCGGGTACCAGTGGCGGTAGTACCTCCGGATCTCCTCGCGCAGCCGCCGGTACGAGGCGGTCGTCCCGAACCGCTCCACCCACGGGTGCTCGTCGGGTGGCACGGCCTGGCTGGTGAGCTGGCCGCCGATCCAGTCCGTCTCCTCGGTGAGCACGACGCTGCGTCCTGCCCGGCAGGCGGCGAGTGCGGCGGCCACGCCACCGAGACCGCCGCCCACGACGAGGATGTCTGCTACGGGTATCACGCTTCTCCTTGCTGCTGGATCAGGTCACAGGGTGAGGCGGTACGGGCCGTGCTCAGGAACGCTCAGGGACACTCACTACGGGCATGCGGCGGTCCGGTCGTCGGACCCGGGCGGAAGACACAGCTGACGAGCGGCTCGCGCGCCTCCTCCCCCGCGACGAGCGCGGCCAGCAGCCGCACGGCCGCGGCGCCCAACTGCGGCCGGGGAATGTCGAATCCGGTCGGTACGGGCTCGCTCGTCAGATCGGCGGGCGGGCTGCCGAGCAGGGCGAGGGACACCTCCGCGGGGCAGTCGAGGCCGGCCTCGCGCACGGCGGAGAGCAGACCTCGCCAGGCCGCCCCGGTGTCGGTCTCCTCCGCGACGAAGGCCGTCACCCCTTCGTCGGCCCAGGCACGCAGCCGTTCGGGGGTGAGGTCCCGCTGCGGATCCGCGGACCGGAAGACGGTCGCGGGCCCGGAGGGCAGGCCCGCTGTCTCCAACCCCTCCAGGAAGCCGCGCTGGCGGTCCGCCGAGGCGGGCGCGTCGTCGTCCTCGCGGACGAGGACGATCCGCCGATGCCCCAACCCGGCCAGATGGCCCACGACATCACGTGTGGCCTCGACATAGTCCGCGCCCACCCATGCCACGCCCTCCAACTCCTCGCGGCGGCCCAGGTGCACGACCGGGAAGCCGTCCTCGACGAGCCGCTTGAGTTCCGTCCGGGGGGTGTGCCGGCCGATGAAGAGACAGCCGTCGGCGAGCCGGACCCGACTCAGGGCGTCGGGCCCCGCGGCTCCCGCGCCGCCGGTGCTCGATCCGGTGAACAGCACCAGGTCGTAGCCGAGCGCTGCCGCCTCGCGCTCCACGCCGACCAGGAAGGGGTAGTACGAGTGCTGCACATCGGTGGGGAACGTGGCGGTGAAGCTGAAAACACCGAGCAGGTTGTTGCGGGCCGCGGCCAGCCGCCGGGCGGCCGGGTCGGGCACGTAGCCGAGGCTGCGGGCCGCCTCCAGGACCCGACGGCGGGTCTCCTCGGAGATGATGCGTCCCTTGCCGTCGGGCTTCGGGGAGAGCACCAGGGACACGGTCGCCTGGGACACTCCCGCGAGCCGGGCCACCTCGGCCTGCCGTGGCCGTGCCGTACGTCCGGCCGGCGCGGGCGCCCTTCCGGGTCGCTTCCTGGGTTCCACAGTGGCCACTCTCCCGTTAATGCGTATTACCTAATGCGCATTACGGAGACTGCACCTCCTCGACGGACGGGTCAAGGCTTGGGACAGAAGTGCCGAGGAGCAGGGCGACATCGGTCGGGTCGGCGCCCACGGCAGTCGACGGATGTTCCCCGCGGATCCGTGTGGCTGCATGTGACTCCGTGTGGCGCCCCGTAGCGCCCTGTGGCCCTGTGGCTCCCGTGGCGGCTCGCCGCACGGTTTGGCGCGGGTCCTGCACGACCCATCCGTCCCGAACTACCGACTGGAGAGATGGCCCTTCAACGCCGCGTATGCTCGCTCGACCTCGCATGAACCACGGCGGCTCTCACCTCGCGCGGGGACCTACGCGGCATCCGCCTGCTCTGACGTCATGGGCCGATGCTAGCGGCCGACCCGTTCGATCGACGCCCGGCCTTGCCCACTGAGGGGTGTGGCCACTCGAGCCGTGCCGGCCTGCCGGGCCTACTGTCGTCGGGCGCCGAGCTGACGCACTCGTCGTGTTCTGCTCGGCGCCGGCGCACTCTTCGCCGCCACCGTGGGCTCACCTCGGGCCGCACCGGTCCCAGAGCGGCCAGTACAGACCCCCATCCCCTCGTGTAGCGTAGCGATCTTCGGTCGGCGGAAGCCGTACGGAGTCCTCGAAGGCCGGGCACATCATGCATCCCGCCGCACGCCTCGCACCCTGCCGCCTCAGCGCAGCCCTGGAGAACCTCTCCGTCACCTTCCACGGCATGACCGCACATCCGGACGAGCACAACTGTGAATGCCACTGGGGCAGTTCGGAGGAGCTCTCGCTGCTGAAGACGCCGGATGTGGAACTGGAGCCGGACCTCCTGCGCCGGGCCTGGCAGGCCACCGACTGGTCGGATCACGCCGCCGTGCTGCGCCGCATCCTGCCGCAGTTCGCCAGGGCCCTGGTCGCCGGTCGCGCGGATCCCCTGTTCGGGCTGGAAGAGGCCGGAGACTCCTTCGCCCGCGGCCACTGGCAGCAATGGCCCGACGAACAGGCCGCTGCGGTACGCGAGTTCCTGCATGCATGGTGGGTGCAGAGCCTCACCGACGCGGATGCGGCCGTCCCGGCACACCAGGTCTTCGTGATGTGTGCCGATGCGTCCGGAACGCTCGGCCCCTGGCTTGCCGACTGGGAAAGGCAGACCGGACGCCTCAGCGACCTACGTCTCGCCGATGCGGCCGCGGAGTGGGAGTACGAGCTCCTGGGAGAGAATCTGCCGTGGCGCGTCGGCTGGTACGAGCACGACGAGGACGAACTGCGCGCCGACCTGGTCGCCTGGCTCCTCGGCCACGCTGCGACGCGACTCCGCGAGTCGGGCGCATCGGCGGACCTGCAGCACCGGATACGACTGCTCGGACTCACCGGCGAGGACCGCTGGTCGGATCCGCACTGGCCTGGCCACCGCTACTGACGGCCGACAGGTAGGGAGACTCCCGTGGCCGCGTGCCCCGCTCCTTGCACCTGGCACGGCTCCGGCACGCGGCGAGCAAACGGCACGGAACCGGCCGGTTCCGGACAGGTCGATGCCGGTGCCCGAGTGGCTCAGGCCCGCGACTCCTGCTCGTACTCCGTGATGTCTGCTTCGCCCAGCAGGGTCCGAGCCTGCGTCACTATTCGGTTCCCACGCTTCAAGGAGGTGGGTGGGAATCGGCTCGCTGTCCTCGGCCCAGTCCTCCATCACTGCGGATCGTAGGCACTCGAACACCAGGCGGGCAGGGCTGAGGCCGCTTGCCGTTGCTGACTCCGTCGGCGGCATCGGCTTGGGCAACTGGTACATGTCAGCCGTGGATGTCACGGGCCAGGACAGGGTGCAGCGGCGGTGGGGTCCACTCCAGTCCGTTCTTGGAGAGCGTCGCCAGGATCCATGCCTGACCGGCCGGGCCTGCCACAGTCCAGGTATAGGCCATGGGGCGTTTCTGCTCACGCCAGAACTTCCACCGGGGTTCTCGGCTCGCGCCCATGGCAATGTTGTGAACAAGGTCGGCAAGCCAGGCGATGCATGCGACGTAGTCATCATCGGGCCAGCCGGCCAGAGCCTTGTGCCGCCGGGCCATGGCTCGAATCTCGATCACAGCGGAGTAGGTCAGCAAGGATATTGCTGCGTGGTCGTCGACGCGTCGACCGTTGGTCATGAAGCCCTCCAGTTTGCTGATGCCGCGCACCCTGGCGTGAGGCCGAAGGAGTGGCTTGGAACAGGAGTCATTCCTCGTCGCGCCTCTCCAGAACCAGGCCTACGGACCCCTCTTTGAGTCCGTTGCAGGACGGCTTCGCCGTCTTCCGGGTCCGTCCCGCCGGTCTCGTCATTGTCGTACTGGGGTGCACTGGCCAGCATGGCTCGTCCACCCATGCCGCACTGGGACGGAGAAGCCATCGGTCGATGGACGACCGATCGACGGAAAGGCGTCCCGCATGGGGGCGCCTTTCTGTCATCGTTGACTAAGGGCACAATGTGACGGTTGAGCCTGCTGGTTCGCGCAGGGCCATGGGGCATCCAGGGGGGATCGTGCCATTCTTCATACCCATCATTCTCATCGGTGTCGGTGTGGCGACCGGCGGTAGTGGGGTCGCCCTCGGCGGCAAAGGCGCCCACGACCTCAAGCGTTCGAAGGACCGGCTCAAGGAAGCGGGCCAGGACTACGAGCGACGCCTCGCCCAGGCCGAGGAGGCACTGGCAGCGACGAACACCGTCCTCGATGCACTGGGGGAGCAGCAGAGGCAGGCGCTCGTCGATGTCGTCGTACGGATGGGTGACTTTCTGCGTCGCCACGAGCGACAGGTGCGCGAGAGCGAGCGGCTGCTGGTCGAGGGCATCGACGTCACCATGACCAGGATGCCCGGGCTTCGCGGCCTCGATGTCGACGCCGTGGCATGGATCGGCGGGGCTCTCGGATCCGCGGCGGCGGGCGCGGGCGCGGGCGCTGGGATCACGGCGGCGGCGAGCAGCTTCGGAGCCGCGAGCACCGGAGCGGCGATCTCGGGGTTGACGGGCGCCGCGGCTGAGAGTGCGACTCTCGCCTTCCTAGGCGGTGGGTCGCTTGTGTCGGGTGGCGGCGGGATGGCGCTGGGAGCTACGGCGCTCAACTTTGTCACCATCGGTCCCGCGCTGCTCGTCGCCGGATTGGTCGTCAAGGGCCGAGGCGCGAAGGCGACGACCCGGGCGAGGGAGTTCGAGGCGGAGATCGCCGTGGCCATCGCTGAACTTGACGAGACGGACGCTCACTTGAAGGGTGTCGACGCTCGCGCCGCGGAGCTGCGCGAGCTTCTCACGGACCTCACCTTCCGAGCGCTTGCGGCGCTGGATCGCCTGGAGTCGGAGCCGTTCGATCCGCCGAGGCACGCCGCGCGCTTCCAGCGGGCCATGACACTGGTCATGGCGGTCCGCGACGTGGCGGCGACTCCGATCGTGGACGCCGAAGGCGAGTTGGACGAGCGCAGCGCGAACCTCACCATCAGGTACCGACCATTGACCGCGGAGGCTCAAGATGCCTGACCAGCCCAAGGTGCATGTAGGAAGGGTCGTCAACGCGGCCAAGGGTTCAGTTCGGGCGATGGACGGCTTCGCTGCGCTGAACCAGATTGTTGAAGCCGCCCGCGAGTGCATCCACATCCACGAGGTCGAGAGCACCAAGAGAGCCCGGATAGAGGCCTACGAAGCCACGGAGGTGGCTCGGATCCGGGCCGCTGAAGCCGTCCTCAAGGACTACTTCGCGCAGGCATTCGCGGAACGACGCAACATCTATGAGGAGATGTTCGCCCGACTGGACAGGGCACTCGACGAGGGCAACGGCGACGTGCTGCAGGCCGTCGTGCGTGGCATCGTCGACATCGCCAAGAGCTCGCCGCTCGCGGACATCGGAGACCTCTCACAGGTCCGGGCGGCACTGGACGACCCAGATCAAGTATGGGAGCTCTGACCTCGACACGTCCCGGAGGGGCACCGCCGCCCGGACGCGAGCTGGTCCGGCGGCGGCGCAGCGCGGAGGGGCGACCTGCGCAACTGACAGGTCACGGCCCAGGGACATGATCGGTCCGGGGCGTTCGCCTGGGGCTCCCGGACTCCCGTGACTGCGCGTGTGGTCGCTCAGCGAGGTGTGGCGTCCGGGCGGCCGGCTCGCACGTGGTCCAGGTAGTCGCCTCCGGCTACGCCTTGGTCGCACCAGCGGGCCGGAGGGAGAAGACCGGCGTACATGACCCGGCCAGGTTTCCGTGCCGACGGCGCAGCTCGCTGTACGGCCCGGAATCTGTGGGGCAGACTGCCGGGCATGGGGGATGTGCTCAGCGGTGGCCCGGACCGACCGCCCTGGAGACCGCCGCGTCGGCTGATCGCAGCATCCTCGGCCATGGCCCTGTTCGCGGCCCTCGTGGTGGGCATCGTGACCATGGGCGGGTCGGACGAGCAGGCCCCCGCAACGCCCTTGGACTCGTCGTCGGCATCGCCTTCCGGAAGTGCCTTTCCTGACGGCCCGGACACGAACGTCAGGGCGGGGCAGACCCCTGGCATGGTGATCACAGGGCTGCCACTGCCTCAGGGGGCCACGCTGGTCAAGCGTGACCGCACGGCGAACGCAGGACCGTCGACGGTGGTGCTACGACGCTCGGACGGGTCTCTGGGACGGCACGGCGCGGTGGTCACTTTCCCTGTACCGGCGCCGGCAAAGGGGCGCCCGGTCCAGGTCGGCAGCGTCTCGGGAAGGAGTCTCGAGCGCGAGATCACCTGGCCGGCCGGGGGCTCGTACGCACGGATCCGAGGGGATCTGCCGCAGTCCGAACTGATCGCTGTCGCTGCGGCCACTCGCGTCGTCTCGGGCCGCCCCGTCGTCGAATCGCCGCCCGGCCTGTCGGTGTCGGCCACCGGCAGCTCACGGCCGCTCCATGTACACGAGGCCCGATACGGCTCAGCCGAGACCGGGGAGGCCGACGAGCTGTCAGGAGGCCTGACCTTCACCGGCGTCGCCCGGTGCGGCGGCCTCGAAGACCAGTTGTACGGCAGCCGTGTCCGGACGGCAGGGACCGTGCACGGCAAGCCCGCCGTCATCACGTCCGCGTTGGGTGGCAATGGCGCGCTGGCCTGGGAGCCGGTGCCCGGTGTTGTGGCGTACATCGGTTACAGCGGGGCACAACTCGACGAAGGTGCCGTCGCCGCCCTGCACCGCCTGGCCGCGCGGACACGTCTGCTGAGTCCCGGGCAATGGCAGGCCACAAGCCCCACGACGAGCGATCAGATCAACGACTTCGACCCGTTCGACTGATGTCCTCGCACCGATGCTTCCAGGGCCCTGGCTCGCTCGTCCACATGGCCGCGCGGCCCGTGCGACCAGTGACCGTCCGGGGCTGCCGAAGGCCTCAGGTCCTGTCTGCGACCTCGACGACGTCGTCGGCACCAGACGCTTCGTCCCGGGCCATGCCGAGGAAGCGCCGGATCGCTTCGACCGGCATGTCGAGCCCCTCGGACGCGGACTGCTCGTCGCCGAACACCTGCACCGCCTCGGTGACGGCCAGGGCCAGTTCGACCTCTGCCTTGCGGACCTTGGTCTCGGCCTTGTCCACGGTGTCCACCACCGCCAGCTGACGGCGCTGCTTCTCCTGAAGTCTCTGCTTACGGGAGAGGTTCTTGTCAAAGCTCTGCACAGACATGACCAAGATCATAAACAGTCGCGCACGTGCCCACGAAATCGGCAACTCTCCTTGCGTCCGGGTGACTACGGTGCCGACAACGGAGGTTGACGGACAGTCAGACATCGGTCGCACCGATCACCACCCGCAGGCACCGCCGACCCGCTCCGAGGCGGACTGGTGACCACCCCGGCTGGTCCTACCCGTCCAGCCGGGGCTTCCCGAAGGGAGGTCTCAGGGACCTGGTCTAGCCGGCCGGGACGGTGTCCTCGAACGTGGTTCCGGCGGTGCGGTAGGCGTTGACCTTGGCGGTGACCTGAGCGGGTGTCAGGACCTGGTCCTTGACGTGGAGAACGAAGTCGACCTGCTGGTCGTAGGCGCGGGCGGTCGTGGCGGTCTGGCCGGCCAGGTCGATCAGCCACTGGTTGAAGTTGATCGACATGGGGCGCTCGGGCAGGTAGGCGGCGTCATGGACGCCGAAAAGCCGGCCGTCGACGTAGTAGGTGATGGTGCTGTCGTCGATGGTCAGGACGAGGTCGTGCCAGCCGGCGTAGCTCTGGCGGGACTCGGTGTGCTGGTTGACGGCCTGCCACGGGTCCGGGTTGTAGGTCTCCCAGGACGTCGTGTAGAGGATGTTCGAGGGCTCTCCCCAGCCGCCGTTGGGCAGGTACTCGAAGTCGTACTCCGCGTAGTCGTCGGCCATCGGGGCGGTGAGGTCGTTGATGGTGAAGAAGGTCTGGACGAGGTGGTCGCCGTCGGGCCCGGAGAGCGGGGCGTCGGAGAACTTCACCCGGGCCGCGTACGTGCCCTTCTTGAACTTCGTCGCCTTGGTGAGGACTTCGGTCTGCCTGGTGCTGTCCGGCGTCCCCGCGGTCGACGTCCGGAGGTTCATCACGGAGTTGCCGGCGGAGTCGGCGAAGGTGACGTTCTCCGGTGCCCAGGTGGCGCCGGGCACTCCGGGGCCGCCCGAGTTCGAGCGCACGTTCCAGCCGTGCGCGGCGATCCTCGGGTCGCTGGAGGTGGTGTAGTCGAAGTCGCCGAACAGGCTCTGCCCGCCGGTGGGCGGATCGGTGGGTGGGTCGGTCGGCGGGTCGGTCGGGTCGTTGCCCTCGGGGGCGGTGCCCCACACCGTGGCGCCGGACAGCTGGGCGGTGACCTTCGACCAGTCCGCGTAGGCGGTCTGCGCGGGACCGAACGAGTAGTCGTCGCTCTGCCTGAGGGACTGCCAGTCCGCGCGGTGGAAGCGCAGTTGCATGTCCCCGGTGTCGGCGCCGGGCGCGAGGGTGCCCGCGCCCGGGGTGAAGCCGATCTCCAGATAGCGGTCGGCGGTCGCCGTGGGGTGGGCCGGTGCGCCGAAGGTGCCGGTGATGTTGCCGCAGCCCTTCACGGCCCAGGAACAGGCGAAGCGGTAGCCCGCGCCGGCGCTGTCGGCCTTGAAGTAGTAGCGGACCTTCACGGTGCTGAGCTGGACGGCGCCGTCACCGGTGTTCCTGACCTTGAGCCAGGGTTCGGCCTGGTCCGCCGTCGCGCCCGTGGCACTGGTGCGGTACTGGACGGCCACGTCGGCGGCCGCGGCGCTCGCGGTGACGGGCAGCGCGGCGAGGCCTGCCGCGCCCAGGGCGACGGCCACGGCTGATGAGGCTGCGGCCACGCGCAGCCGGCTCGGACGGTTTCTCGACTTCATGGTGATTCCTTTCCGGGGCTGGGTGCTGTGCTCGGTGCTGGGGCAGGACGGTTCGCGCGCGGTTCACGCAGGGCGGTGTTCGCACGCGGCTCACGCAGGGCCCGGCGTTCGCACGCGGCTCACGCACGGCGGCTCACGCACGGCGGCTCATGCACGGCGGCTCATGCACGGCGGCTGACCTCCAGTGCGTCGAGCCGGGCGTTGTGCAGGTCCAGGCGGGACCGGAAGTCGCCCCACTCGGTGGGGCCGCTCCAGCCGCGGTCCGCCAGGGCGCACAGGCGCGGATAGCTGAGGTATTCGAGGCGCTCCGGGGTGGCGGCGAACTCGGTCCACATCTGCGCCTGCGTGCCCAGCACCCGCGCGGCGACATCCGGGGCCGCGCCTTCGGGCACCGGGTCGTGGCCGTGGACGTCCCGCAGACCGACGACGGCTCCCGGTTGCCCGGGTGGCTCCTGCGGGCCGGCGCTCTGCGGATAGTCGAGATAGGTGGCCCGGTAGTGGGCGTTGATCACGTCATGGCCGCGGCGGGCGGCGGCGAGGGCGTGCGCGGGGTCGCGCCAGGCCATCACGGTGAACCCGGCGGGCAGTTCGGTGCCGTTCTCGGCCCAGCCGACCGGGCGCCGCCCGTTGCGGACGAGGAAGTCCCCGATCCGGCCGAGGAACCAGCGGTGCAGGTCGGCGGGCCCGCTCAGGCCTTCGGCCGCGATGCGCGCCCGGGCCAGGGGGCTGCGTTCCCACTCCGTGAGGGGGCATTCGTCGCCGCCGATGTGGAGGTACGGCGACGGGAAGAGTTCCATGGCCTCTTCCAGCACGGTGCGGCAGAAGTCGAGGACCTCGTCGTGCACGCCGAGGACGGTGTCGCACACCCCCCACCGCGTCCACACCTCCAGGGCCCGGCCGGGGTCGTTGCCCAACCGCGGACAGGCGGCCAGGGCGGCGCGGACGTGGCCGGGCATCTCTATCTCCGGCATGACCGTCACGCCACGCGCAGAGGCGTACTCCACCAGCCCCGCCAGCTCGGCCCGGGTGTAGGCGCCGCTGTGTGCGATGCCGTCGAAGTCGTCGCCGGTCGTCCCGGTCATGGACTGGGTGCGGTGGCCGCCGATCTCGGTCAGTTCGGGGTAGGCCGTGACCGGCATCCGCCATCCCTGGTCGTCGGTCAGGTGCAGATGGAACACGTTGATCTTGTGGAGGGCGAGGAGGTCGACGTAGCGCCGCAGGTACTCCACCGGCTGGAAGTGGCGTGCCACGTCGAGCATGGCCCCGCGCCAGGAATGGCGGGGGACGTCGGTGATCTCGGCGCAGGGCAGGGTCCACCGCACTCCGCGCTGCGGCGTCCGCGCCAGGGCCTGCACGGGCAGGAGCTGCCGGATCGTCTGCACCCCGCGCAGCAGGCCGGTGAGCCGTGCGGCGCGCAGCAGCACGGAGTGTGGACCGACCGTGAGGCCATAGCCCTCATGGCCGAGACCCGTGAGGTCCGGGTCGAGGGTGAGGACGACCTCCGCGTCGTCTGCGGGGCGCAGCGGCAGGTCCGAAGCGGGGGCGAGGAGGGTGCGCAGCAGTCGCGCGGCGCCCTCGGCCCCTTCGCCGACGCGCAGACAGGTGTCGGCCGTGAACGTGAACTGTCCCGATCTCCCCCGGGCCTTGGTCGGCCGGGGCAGAAGCGTGGCGTCCAGAGGGGGTGCGGGCACAGTTGTCTCCCGGGGGTCACGCGTGCGGGGAGGGCCGGACGGTCAGCCCTTGACGGCTCCGGCCGCGAAGCCGGCGGTCACATGACGTTGGAGCAGCAGGAACACGGCCAGGGCCGGCAGGGCGAACAGGGTGGAGGCGGCCATGGTGGCGCCCCAGTCCGTGCCGAAGACGTTCTGGAACGAGGAGAGCCAGACGGGCAGTGTGCGGCTGTCCTGGTGCTTGATGATCAGGAAGTTGGCGTAGGTGAACTCGTTCCAGGCCGTGATGTAGCCGAACAGCGAGGTGGCCATCAGGCCGGGGGCGAGCAGCGGGAAGGCGATGTGCCGGAAGGCGCCGACCCGGGTGCAGCCGTCGACCTGCGCCGCTTCCTCCAGTTCGGCGGGGATGGCGGCGATGAATCCGCGCAGCACCACGATCGTGAACGGCAGCGTCATCATGAAGTAGATCAGCGTGAGTGTGGGCAGCCGGTCGAGCATGCCGGTGTCGCGGGAGATGATGTACACCGGGATGATCAGTGCCTCCCACGGTGCCATCTGCGCGATGAACACCATGAGCATGAACTGGCGCCGGCCGCGCCATCGCATCCGGGCCACCGCGAAGGCGGCGCCGAGCGCCACCGCCAGGGCGAGCAGGACGGCGCCCACGGTGACCAGGATGCTGTTGCGCCAGAACAGGGCGAACCCGTCGGCGTCGACGGCGGTGCGGAAGTGGTCCAGGGTCCAGGTCTGGGGCAGGAGTTGCGGGCTGTCGGACTGGATGTCCCGGTTGGGCTTGAACGCGGTGGCGACCATCCAGTAGACGGGGAAGAGGCAGACGACGATCGTCGTCCCCGCGGCGACGTGCAGCGGAAGGCGTCGAAGTCGGGGGCGCGGCGAACTCACAGGGCTTCGCCCTCCTGACGGAACAGCTGACGGAAGTAGAGGACGAGCACCGCGGCCATCATCAGCACGGTGACCATCGAGGCCGCCGAGCCGAGGTCGTAGCGCTGGCTCGACAGGGCGGTCTGGACGGCGTACACCGGCAGGATGGTGGTGGCGTCGCCAGGCCCGCCGTTCGTCATCACCCAGATCTGCACGAACGCCTTGAACGTCCAGATGACCTCCAGCGAGAGGACGAGCATGAAGATCGGCCGGATCATCGGGAAGGTGATGGAGCGGAAGATGCGTCCGGCCGGGGCGCCGTCGATGCGAGCCGACTCGTACAGCTCCGACGGCACCGTGGCCAGCGCCGAGTAGAGGGTGATGGCCGCGAACGGCACGGACTGCCAGACGATGAGCAGGACGAGGATCGTGAACGCGGCCGGGCCGTGCGCGAACCAGGGATAGCGGTCGAAGGAGTCGAAGCCCAGTCCGGTCAGCGTGTGGTTGACGATGCCGAACTCCGAGTGGAACAGCCACTGGAAGACGGTGGTGGCGGCGATGACCGGCATGGCCCAGGCGAGCACGAGCGCGCTGAGCACCGCGGTGCGGCCCAGGCGGCCCAGCCGTTCGATCACCAGGGCGACCACGGTGGCGAGCAGCATGATGAGCACGACGTCGACGGCCATGAACAGGAAGGTGCGGCGCACGACCTGCCAGAAGTGTCCGTCCGTCAGCAGCGTCTCGTAGTTGCGGAGCCCGACGAACCGTGCGTCGCCCCGGATGAGCTGGCGCAGCCTGAAGTCCTGGAGCGAGATCAGCACCGTGCGGGCGAGGGGATACACCAGCAGGTACAGCATTCCCAGCACGGTCGGGGCTACCAGCAGGTACGGCCATGCGCGGCCGGGCCGGAGCCGGCGTCCGTGGCCCGGGCCCGGCGGGGCCGACCGCTCTGACCCCCGCCGTGGCTGCCGTCGTGACGGGCGGCCGAGCGGGAGGCGTATCGCTGCGCGTTCGCGGATGATCGACACGACGTCGTCTCCTTCCGGTTCTGGGCGCGGGGTACGGGGAACGAGGTTCGGGGAGCGGGGAGCAGGCAGCGGGGAGCGGCTCAGGAACCCGACCGCATGGCCTCGGTGATCGACTCGGATGCCTTGGCGGCCTCGGCACGGGCGTCGGCGCCGGTGAGCACCGCGGTCATGTAGTCCTTGATGGGGTTCTTCGCCTCCACGGCGGCCCACGCGGGGGTGTTCGGCGTCGCCCGCCCGACGGCCGCACCCGCCGCCATGGCCGCCGTGCCCGGATCGGAGGCGACCGCGTCGGCCAGGGTCGTCTTGTTGGGTACGTAGCTCATGGCGACGGCGAGTTTGCGCTGCCAGGCGTCACCGGTCAGTTCCTTGATGAACGTGAACGCGGCGTCCTGTTTGCCGGAGGCCGCCGGGACGACCAGGTCGGAGCCGCCGATGAACACCGACCCGGGCCGCTCCGCCGTCTTTCCGGGGATGGGGAAGAAGCCGAGCCTGCCCTTGAGTTCGGGGTTGCTCTCGATGACCACGTTGGCTCCGCCGGGCGTGGAGATGATCTGCGCGACCTGCCCCTTGGCCATGACCTCCGCCTGCGGCGGCTCCGCCTCGTCGGAGTCCCGCGGTCCCTTGCCCAGGGCCTGGAGCTTCTTGTAGAAGTCCATGCCGCGCAGGGCCTCGGGGGTGTCGAGGGTCCCCTCCCAGGAGTCACCGGACCGTTTGGCGAGGTCTCCGCCTTCGTCCCAGATGAACCCGGCCAGCGCGTACCAGGTCTGCCCAGGCAGATAGATCCCCTGGGTGCCGCCCTTGTTGAGCTTCTCGGTGGCGGCGATCCACTGGTCGCGGGTCTTGATGGCGGCCGGATCGACGCCGGCCTTCCGGAACAGGTCGGTGCGGTAGATCACGACGCGGTTGGCCGCGTAGTACGGGATGCCGTACTGCTTGCCCTCGTACGCGCCGGGCTCGGCCAGCCCGCGCAGCCAGTCCCCACCGCCGAGTTCGTCGACCTTGTCGCTGAGATCGAGCAGCCCGCCGCTCTGCGCGAACTGGGCCACCTGGGTGTTGCCCGTCTCGATGACGTCGGGGGCGTCGTTGCTGGCGAGCGCGGCGGTGACCTTCTCGCCGATCCCGTCCCACTCCTGGATCTGCACCTTGACCTCGATGTCCGGGTGCGCGGCCCGGAAGCCTTGGACGAACTCCTTCTGGAACCGGGCCGAGACGCTGTCGCGCATCAGCCAGACGTCGATCGTCGTCGTGCCCCTGTCCGAGCCACCGGACGCATCGGAGCTGCTACAGGCGCTCAGGCCTCCAGCGATCACCAGTGTGCAAACACCTGCAAGCATGCGGAGCTTCACAGTTCACCCCTGGGAGAAAAGCGCCGGGCAACCTGACCAGTTGACCAACTGGTCAGGTGACCTCTCGTTGGTCGATGAAGGTGGCATAGACCAATCGAAGCGTCAACCCCCCTCGTTCTCCCGGGGTTTGTCCGCACTGCGTGAGGAATCACCGGCCCAGAGGGGCCCGCACTGGCTAGACTGCATCTGACCAGTGGTTGCCTAGTGGTCAACAATGGGGAGCTGGTCAAGTGACATCGCCGGCACCGCAAGGCACCGCTTGGCATCGCAGCACCGCTTGGCATCGCAGGGCACCACAGGGCAACGCAAGGCATCACACGCAGTCGGGCAGGAGCGGCACATGAGCGCTGGCGGGTCAGGGGCGGTTCTCAAACGGGAACGCGTCCGCGACTACATCCTCGAACTCATCGAGTCGCTGAGCCCCGGCGACGCCATCGCCTCCGAGCGGTCCCTGTGCACCGACCTGGGCGTCTCACGGCCGACCCTGCGAGCGGCCGTGGACGAACTCGTCGCCGCGGGGCTCCTCGTGCGCCAGCACGGGCGCGGCATGTTCGTCGCGCCCGAGAAGATCACCCAGGAACTCGTCTCCGACCAGCGGACCATGGCCCTCCCACGGGCTTCCGGCGCCTGGTCGAGCCGCCTGCTGGAGTTCACCACCATCGCCGCCGGCGCCCGCGTCGGGCGCAAGCTGCATCTGTCGCCGGCCGCCGACGTCGTCTACGCGGCCAGGCTCCGCCTCGTCGACGGCGTCCCCATGGCCATCGAGCACCTGCACATCCGCGCCGACCTGGTACCCGCTCTCACCGCTCGGGAACTGGAGGCCGGCGACCTGTACGACCATCTCCGCGACGGGCACGGCATCCAGGTCAGCGAGGCCGTGCAGACCATCGAGCCCACCGTCGTCAGCCAGGCGGAGGCCAAGCTCCTCGGGGTACCCCATCTGTCTCCCGCGCTCCTGTTCGAGCGCCTCACCAGCGACACCGGCGGCCGGCCCGTCGAGTACGTCCACTCCGTCTACCGGGGCGATCGCTACCGCATCGTCTCCCGCCTCACCCTGGGTCCCGCGGCCACCCGCGAGTCCACCGCGTCGGCGGGACACCTCCCGGGCATCCCGCCGGGCGCCTTCGCCCATCAGGACTCCGTCGCCCTGACCACCCAGGGCGACATCCAGCCCGCCCGCTGACCCTCACCCCCTCGATCCGGCGAACGGCCACCCGGCCTCAAGCGGTCCGGCGCGAGCGGCCCCAGCGACGGCGCCGCGTCCACCACCGTCGGCCGGACCGGCTGTCCGCGATGCGGTCGCGGAGGTACGTGTGCGGCAGCTCGGCCGTCCGGGAGGCGAGTTCCTCCAACGCCGACAGATAGGAGCCGTCGCTGCCTCTCAGTTCGCGTTCCCGTTCCACGTAGGGCCGGGCCGCCTGCCAGACGCCGACGATCCGGTGCCGCAGGAGCGGCAGGAACACTTCCTCGTCGACGATCCTGAAGACGGTCAGGTTGGCGAGGGTCTGGTAGTAGTACACGACGTTGCAGAAGGCTTCTTTGGCGTCGTGCGGAAGCCCACGCACCCCGCCGTTCGGGGCGTGCTCCTGCTGGAGTCGGGCGCACACGTAATCGTGCTGGTCGTGGAATGCGGCCGACCGGAACTCGGCGAGCAGATTGATCATGGGCTCAATGTTGTTCGCATGGCGGCTGACGCGGGTCTGCCGCATGCCGAGCCAGGTGGGAATGGCGATGGCGGTCACCGCGATGACCACCGGAAGGACGTTGACCAGAAAAGCTTTGAGCATCCGGTCAACGCTAGGCAGGAGCCGCCGCCGACAGGCCGGATGGACACGTTCGGAGTGTTTTCGTCGGTTTCTGCCCGCCTTCGCCGCCACAAGAGATCATCTCGAGTCCGGACGCGTTCGGTATGACTCGGTTGCTGTCGAACACATGACATCGACGTCGGTTGACCGGATGGGCCGGATGCCGCCGGACGGGCCGATCCTGCCCGCTTTCGGCAGGCGTATCGCCGACCCAGGGCGGGGCGTCCTGCGACTGTCGACGCCTTCGGCCACGGGCCGCGCACGGATGGTGGACGGCGTGTAGCCGCGGTTGTCGCACCCACGGTGACGGAAAGATCGAGAAAGGAAAAACGCCCCATTTGTGCGCTTAGTCCATGATCGCCCTATGCTGTTGTCCGGGAGAGCTCGAGCAGTCGACGTGCCGGCTCAGTGCCGGCGGGAAGCGGGCTTCCATGGCTGAGCGATTCAAAAGGTTGGGGTTGGTCGGCGAAATGTCGGCCGAGTTCGTCGGTACCATGATTCTCATTCTCTTCGGCTGTGGCGTGGTGGCCCAGGTGGTCGCCGGTGGAGCGCTCACGACGCCGGCGGGAGGACTCGGAAACCACGACAGCATCGCCTGGGCCTGGGGCCTCGGCGTCACCCTGGGTGTCTACGTCGCGGCGCGACTGAGCGGCGCCCATCTCAATCCGGCGGTGACCGTCGCCCTGGCCACGTTCAAGGGCTTCCCGTGGAGCAAGGTGGCGCCCTACGCGCTGGCCCAGACCGCCGGAGCCTTCGTGGCGGCCCTCATCGTGCGGTGGAACTACACCGAGGCACTGGCGAAGGCCGACCCCGGGCACACCATCAAGACACAGGGCGTGTTCTCCACGCTCCCCGCCAACGGCAATCCGAACCTGCCGGTCCACGAGTGGGGCGCGTTCCGTGACCAGATCATCGGCACCGCCATCCTGCTCCTGCTGATCCTGGCGGTCACGGACCTGCTGAACACGCCGCCGGGCGCCAATCTGGCCCCGTTCATCGTCGGTCTGATCGTCGTGGCCATCGGTATGGCGTGGGGCACCAACGCGGGATACGCGATCAACCCGGCACGTGACTTCGGGCCCCGATTGGCGAGCTTCTTCACGGGCTACGGCACAGCATGGCGAGATCAGTACGGGAATCTCTACTTCTGGGTGCCGATCGTCGGTCCCCTGATCGGCGGCCTGCTCGGTGCGGGCCTCTACAAGGCCTTCATCGGTCGGTTCCTGCCGACGGCGGAGCCCGAGCCTCCCGGCCGAGTTCCGTCCCCCGAGGAATGACACCCACAGCAGAGGCGGCAACCCATGGCTGACTTCGTGGGCGCGGTGGACCAAGGCACCACCAGCACCCGATTCATGATCTTCGACCACTCCGGCAACGAGGTGGCGAAGCACCAGCTGGAGCACGCCCAGATCCTTCCGCGCTCGGGGTGGGTCGAGCACGACCCGGTGGAGATCTGGGAGCGCACCAACTCGGTGATGCAGAACGCGCTACGACACGGCAACCTCTCCCCCGAGGATCTCGCCGCGATCGGCATCACCAACCAGCGGGAGACCACCGTGGTGTGGGACCCGCGCAACGGACGTCCCTACTACAACGCCATCGTCTGGCAGGACACCCGCACCGACTCCATCGCGGCGGCCCTGGAACGCTCGGGCCAGGGCGACGTCATCCGCCGCAAGGCGGGGCTGCCGCCGGCGACCTACTTCTCCGGCGGCAAGATCCAGTGGATTCTGGAGAACGTCGACGGTGTCCGCCAGGCGGCGGAGCAGGGCCACGCCCTCTTCGGCAACACGGACGCCTGGGTGCTGTGGAACCTGACCGGCGGCCCCGACGGCGGGGTCCACGCCACCGACGTGACCAACGCCAGCCGCACCATGCTGATGGACCTGGAGACCCTCGACTGGGACGACGAGCTGCTGGGCTTCTTCGACATCCCCCGGCAGATGCTGCCCACCATCAACCCGTCCTCCCACCGCGAGGCGTTCGGCGTGACCCGCTCCTCCCGGCCGCTGCGCGCCGCCATCCCCATCACCGGGGTGCTCGGCGACCAACAGGCGGCCACGGTGGGGCAGGTCTGCTACGCGCCGGGCGAGGCCAAGAACACCTACGGCACGGGCAACTTCCTGGTCCTCAACACCGGTACGGAGCTGGTCCGTTCGCAGCACGGTCTGCTGACCACCGTGGCGTACCAGTTCGGCGACAGCCCGGCGATCTACGCCCTGGAGGGCTCCATCGCCGTCACCGGGTCGGCGGTGCAGTGGCTGCGCGACCAGATGAAGATCATCAACGATGCGGCGGAGAGCGAGACGCTGGCGCGCACCGTCGAGGACAACGGCGGGATGTACTTCGTTCCCGCCTTCTCGGGCCTGTTCGCTCCGTACTGGCGCTCCGACGCCCGCGGCGCGATCGTCGGTCTGGCCCGCTACAACGACAACGGCCACCTGGCCCGGGCGACCCTGGAGTCCATCTGCTACCAGAGCCGCGACGTGGTCGAGGCCATGGAGCAGGACTCCGGAGTCCACCTCGACGTGCTCAAGGTCGACGGCGGCGTCACGGCCAACGATCTGTGCATGCAGATCCAGGCCGACGTCCTCGGCGTACCGGTCAGCCGTCCGGTCGTCGCCGAGACCACCGCGCTCGGCGCCGCCTATGCGGCGGGTCTGGCCACCGGCTTCTGGCGAGACACCGACGAGCTGCGCACCCACTGGCAGGAGTCCAAGCGCTGGGAGCCCCAGTGGTCCGACGACCAGCGCGCGGAAGGGTACGCGGGCTGGAAGAAGGCGGTGGAACGCACACTCGACTGGGCCAAGGTCGAGTAGCCCGGTGAAGACGGTGGGAGGGGCGGGCCCCAGGGTCCGTCCCTTCCACCGTCTTCACCGTCTTCTGCCTGGTCAGGCCTCGGCGTACTCCCAGCCGCCGCAGCTGTAAGGGGTGCCGCTGGACGTGTCCTGGAGGCAGGCGCGGATCTGCAAGGTGGTGCCCTCCGAGAGTTGTAGCGCCACTGGGCCGGGACGCCAGGGGAGTCACTCTTCAGGGCCACGAAGACGTTGCCGGCGGCCTGGCCTGGCCGTCGGTGGCTCTCAGCCCTTGCTCCACTTCTGGTTGTCGGCTCCGGTGCAGTCCCATATCTGAAGCCCGGTGCCGTCGGCGGTCTTGGCGTCCGTGACGTCCACGCACTTGTCGGCCGGCCGGCTGACGAGGTCGTGGGCGTCGTTGAGCCGGAACTGCTGGGCGGGATCGCCGTTGCAGTCCGCGAGCTGGACCTTCGCGCCGTTGCCCGTCGATCCCCAGGCGACGTCCATGCACCTGCCCAGCGCACGTACGGTGCCGTCCGACGCGAAGGTCCAGCTCATCCGGGCGGCCGAGGCGCAGTCGAGGATGTCCAGAGGCACGCCGTCCTTGGACTCTCCGCCGCTCACGTCGATGCACTTGCCCGAGGCGTGGCTCCGGATCGACACCCCCGAGACGGTGGTGGAACCGCCGGTTCCGGTCGACGCGTGGCCGGACGAGGACGTTCCGGCGGTCGTCGGCCCGGTGGTGTCCGTCGACTTCGACGAGGAGGAGGGAGCGGACGGGGCCGACGGGGACCCTGGGGAACCGACGCTCGTCAGATGCGACTTGGCGTCCGACGACGGGGACGCCGAGCCGAAGGCGCCCGGGGCATCACCGGTTGCGTGGTCGCCGAGGTCGCCGTCCGCGGTGGCGCCGGATGCGGAGCCTCGCCTGCCATCGCCATCGCCGACGGCACTGACCAGGAAGGGCACGGCGACGAGGATCGCGCCCGCGGCCGCTGCCCCCGCCAGCACGCCCTTGTTGAGGCGGCGCCGACCGGTCCGGGCAGTGGTGTCGGAAACGGTGGCCGCGGTATGCGCAACGAGAAGATCGCCGCTCGCGGACCCGAGGGCGGACCGGGGCCCGGGCCGGGTTCGCAAGCCGAGACCGATCCCGGGACCGCGGGCCGAATCCGCTCCCGGATCGGACTGCTCCACCGGGTCGGGCTCCACGACCCGCACGGCGGCCATCCGCGCCTCCGTCATCGCACTGCGCCGGGGTACCCCGGCGCGTCCGGAGAACATGCTCCGCCCGGGCAGGGGCGAGCGCGGCTCGGCGGCTTGCGCCTCAGCGGAATCGCCGGCTTCGGCGAAGGCCCCGGGCTCTGTGGCGGTCCCGAGGTGCGCCGAGGCCTGTTCGTCCTGAGCGGCGTCGGCGACATCGGCCGTGCGCTCGCCGGGGTCTGCCGTCATGGCGTCCTTCCGATGGTGGAGTCGATGGATTCGTCTGCGGTCGGCACGGCCTCCGAGACCGGCCGACGGACAGACAGGGGCGGACGGGCGGACGGGCCGAGCCGCCAGGGTTGAGCATGGGCACCGGCGGCGCCCGACCGGCTGCGGGACGGCCCCCACCCGGTCGAACGCACATGACAGCCGGTCAGCCAGGCGTGCGGTCAGGCAGGCATGCGGTCAGGCGTCGCGTCGCTGGCGTACCGATGCCGCGACGGCCCTGAACTCGTCCCACTGCACCCGAGGCCGGCGCAGACCACGCTGTTCCAGATAGCGGCGGGTGGTGCGGTGCGTCCGGCGCAGGAGCCGCACCGCGTCGATCGGACGTCCCGAACCCATCGGCTCCACCACCTTGGTGGGAATCAGCAGCCGGCCGTCGCCGCTCGCCCGCAGCTCGCCGCGGACGAGCGCGTTGTCCATGTGGTTGAGCCGGTCGTCGTGCCGGTGCACCAGCAGGGACGCGGGGCCCGGCACGGCGGCGCAGTCGGACGGTACGTCCACCACGAAGCCGTCGTCCGTCGGTACCGGCCGCGTCCGGGCCAGCACGGGCACCCCGAAGGCGTCGCGGGCCGCCAGGACCGCGCTCGGAAAGCCGGCGAGCCGGTCGGCTCCCGGCAGCGGGTTCCGCCCGCGCGGGCTGGGCTGCTCGGGCAGGGAAAGCGGCGGGAGCGGTGGCCGTACGATCACCTGCTCGGGAGTCACGGTGATCAGCAGGCGCAGGTAGTACCAGTCCATCAGCCGCCGCATCGGAGCGGTCACGTACGCGCGGCTGTGCGGCTGCCGCTCGAAGAGCATCCGCCAGTAGTCCTCGGCACCCTGAGGCCCCGTCATGATGTCGTCGGGACAGTCGGCGCGTCCGGCGACGAAGATCTGCGGAGCGTGTTCGAGGCCGCTGCCGGTGGGATCGGAGAAGAGCAGGGCGACGCGTCCGTCCCGGCGTACGTTCAGGGCCTTCTGCGCGAACGCCAGGGACGTGGTCAGCAGGAGTGTCCCGTCCTCGCGGCGGCGCACGGCCGTGGGCCAGGCCAGCGGCGTGCCGTCCCGGCCGAGCGTGACGAACTCGCAGGTGCGGTAGGCGTCGAGGACGTCGTGCGGGACGCAGTCGAGTACGGTCACCGTCCTGCTCCCCCGTCCAGCGGGGCGCGCAGGGCGCGGCGGGCAGTGGCGTACTGGCGCCGGCCGACGGCCCTCCACAGCAGGCGGCCGATCAGCGGGGTCCTGCCGAGGAAGTAGGCGCGCTCCGCCGGCGTGGCCTCCTCGAGGAGCGCGCCGAGGGCGAGCAGGAGCTTGTCCTTGGGGATCCGCTCCAGTCCGCGCCGGCCGACCAGGTCCCATTCGGCGACCGTCAGGTGCTCGGCGATCAGCGGAAGGACCAGCCGCTCCTCGTCGTCGAGGTGTTCGAGCAGCGCGGTGCGGTGCTCGTCCAGAGCAAGCGCCAATTCCTCACCGGCGATGTGGTCGGCCGCTCGTTCCCATACGGGTATCCAGTCGGTGACGGCCACAAGGCTCTTGTCGATTCGCTGGTGCTGCTCCTCCATGCGGACGACGAGTCGGTCGTCCGGGGCGCGCTCACGCAGCAGCGGCCAGACGAACTCGTCCTCGAGCGAGTGGTGGCTGTGCAGACCTTCGAGGTAGTCGCGCAGGTGTCGCGCGACCTTCCTCGCGCGTGCTGTCCCGCCGTCGGGCACGGCGCGCACCAGCCGAGGAAGAAGCGCCGACTCGCGGCGGAAGATCCGGTGGACCACGATCATCTCGTGGGTGTAGGGGCGTGCTGCTGTGGAAGGTTCGTCAATGGTGCTGTCGGGGGACACGCTTGCTGGCTCCAGCGATCAGTTGTCGGCAACAGGCTCCCAGCGTCCGCCTCCTCCTTGGCGTCTGCTTGGAGCGCCACTTGGGGCCGGTGAGCGTCGCGTTTATCGTCTGTTGACGGGCCGGACCGGCCACTCGGGTAGATTCGCGCGCCGTGCTACGCATTCGAGTCCTGGGTTCGCTGGGTGCCGATGTCGGGGGTAGGCCGGTCGAACTGGGTACTCCGCGGCAGCGGGCCGTCCTGTCGCTGCTGATAGCTGCCCGTGGCAGCGTCGTGCCGGTCGACCGGATGGCGGAGGAACTGTGGCGGGGAGCGCCGCCGCCGAAGGCCACGGTGTCCCTGCACGCCTACGTGTCGAACCTGCGCCGATCCCTCGAGCCGGGGCGGCCCGCGCGCGCCCCGGCGACCGTGCTGGTCACCGCTCCCCCGGGATACGCGCTGCGGCTGCCCCAACACGCCGTGGACGCCTGGCGTTTCGAGGACCGGGTGAACCGTGCGCGTCGCGCGTCGGCCGAGGAGGCCCGGGGGCTGCTCGCCGAGGCGCTCGGGTGGTGGCGGGGGCCTGCCTTCGCGGAGCACGCGGACGAGGGGTGGGCTGCGTCGGAGGTGGCCTTCCTGACCGAGTTGCGTACCGAGGCCCGCGAACTCGCCGTAGCAGCCGATCTTCGTACGGGACGGGCCGCCGAGGCGGCTCTGGCGGCCGAACTCCTGGTCGGGGAGAGCCCGTTGCGGGAGGAGGGGTGGCGGCTGCTCGTCCTCGCCCACTGGGCCTGCGGCCGGCAGGCCGACGCGCTCTCCTCGCTGCGCCGGGCCGCGGCGGCGCTGCGTGAGGAACTCGGCTGCGACCCCGGTCCGATGCTGGCGGAGCTGGAGCACGCCGTGCTCGCCCAGCGGCTCGACGTGCTGCGCGCGTCCGTGTCCGGTCCCCTTCTCGCTCTTCCCGCGCCCGTGCTCGCCCCTGAGCCGACCCTGACCGAGTCGACTGTGACCGAGCCGGCCACGACCGAGCCGGGCATCGCCGTCGCCGGAACGCCACGGCCCGGGCAGCACCTGTTCGTCGGCAGGAGCGGTGAACTGCGCGCCGTGGACGCCGCCGCGCGAGCCGCTCGGCGCCATGGCGGCGTGGTGCTGGTCACCGGCGAGGCCGGGGCGGGCAAGTCCGCCCTGCTCGGCCGACTCGAAGGCCGTCTGCGGTCCGATGGCTGGCGGGTGGTGGTCGGGCACTGCCCGGAGTACGAGGGTGCGCCGCCCGCCTGGGCGTGGGTGGAGGCGCTCGGCACGCTCGCCCGCGAACTGCCGCCGGCGCGGCCCGAGGAACTGGCGGCTCTGCTGCGCAAGCCGGAGAGTGTGGCCGCCACGAGCCCGGACGAGGCGACCGCCGGACGCTTCCGGTTGCACCGCGCGCTCTCCGCCTGGCTGCGTGCCGCGGCCGTCGAGGCGCCGCTGGCCGTCGTCCTGGAGGATCTGCACCGGGCCGACAGCGAGACGCTCGCCCTGCTCGAAGCGGCGGCCGCGGTCACCGACGTGCCCCTGCTCACCGTCGCCAGCTACCGTCCGGCGGAGGTGGGTGAGCACCTGGTCAAGACGCTCGCCCGGCTCGCCCCCGGCGCGCCGCACCGGATCGCGCTCCGCGGCCTGCCGCCGCGGGACGTCGCCACCATGGTCGACACCGTCTGCGGCGCGTCCGTGGACGCGGCGACGGTGACGGCGCTCGCCGAACGTACCGGCGGCAATCCGTTCTACGTCCTGGAGAGCGCACGTCTGCTGGCGAGCGAGGGCGCGCTGGTCGCGATCTCCGAAGTCCCCCAGGGCGTCCGCGACGTCCTGCGCAGACGCCTGGCCCTGCTGCCCGCCGCGGCCCGGTCCGCGGTGCAACTGACCGCCGCGGTGGGGCTGGAGGCGGATGTGTCCCTTCTGGTCGACGCGGCCGACACGGCCGAGGACGAGATACTGGAGGGGCTCGACGCCGCCCTGGCCGCGGATCTGCTGACCGCGCCGGGCCCCGGCCGCGTCCGGTTCGTGCACGCGCTGGTCCGCGACACCGTGTACACCGACCTGTCCGGCGTACGGCGTTCACGGCTGCACGCACGCATCGCCCGGGTGCTGCGCCGCCATCGCCCCGACGACTTCGCCGCCCTGGCGCACCACTTCACGCATGCGGGCAACCCCGCGGACGCGCCCCTGGCCGTCCGCTACGCGCTGCGGGCGGCCGAGGTCGCCGAGCGGCGCTACGCCCACGACATCGCCGTGGGGCTGATCCAGCAGGCGATCGAGGTGCACACCACCGCCTCGGGTGGCCTGGACGCGCAACCCGACCGCGCCGTCGGCCTGTTGGTGCGGCTGCTCGGCGCTCAGGTCCGGGCAGGGTCGACGGACGCGGCCCGGCGCACCCGGCAGCGGGCGGTCGAACTGGCCGAGCAGGCGGACCGGGGCGACCTGGTCGCGGCGGTCTTCGGGGCCTGGATCGAACCCTCTCCGTGGCACAGCAGGCTGGGAGGCTCCTACGACCCCGCGCTGCTGGCCCGTCTCGAGGAGCTGGCGTCCGATCCGGGCCTGGACGATCCCGCCCGCGCGGGTGTGCTCCAGGCTCTCGTCGACGCGGTGGCCGCCGAGGATCCGCCGCGGGCGTTGGAGGCGGCCCGCACGCAACTGCGGCTGGCCCACGCGAACGGCGAACCACGGCTGCTGGCCGCCGCGTTGATGACCTCCGCCAAGCTGCTCCCGCACGAGGCACCGGGTGACGCACGGCCGCCTCTGGTCGCCGAACTGCGCGAGCTCGCCAGTACGCACGACCTCCCCGCCTACCGCTGGGTCTGCCAGAACCTCGACGCGATGACCGCCGCCACCCTCAACGACCCGGCCGCGGTGCACCGGCACAACGCGCAGGGCCTGGTGCTCGCGCACCGGTACCGGATGGTGTGGGCGCAGGGCATCAACGCCGCCACCTCGGCCATGCTGGCGGGTGTCGCGGGCCGCTTCGAGGAGGCGGAGTCCTGGTACGCCGAGGCCGACGTCCTGTTGCAGCGCGTGGGGGCACACCATGCCCAGGGCCTGCGCACGCTGGGACTGACCACCATCCGGCTCGCCCAAAACCGTACGGCCGAGATCGAGCCGGTGATGCGCGCCGTGTACGACTCCGTCGGTGCCCCGGTCGGGGTGGCACTCGCTCTCGTCCTGGCCCGCCTCGGCAGGCTCGACGAGGCGCGGGCCGTGAACTTTCCCGCGGAACCCGTCACCGATCACCTCTACGGCATGGAACTCGACTTCCGCTCCCAGCTCGCCGTCCTCCAGCACGACCAGGACAGCGCCGCCGCGCTGGTCGAGCACCTGTTGCCGCTCCGGCACCAGCTGGCCGGCGCGGCCGGCGCGGTCTACGCGACCCGTCCTCTCGCCCACGCCCTCGCCGACCTGTACCGGTTCCTCGACGAGGAAGGAGCCGCGGCCGAGAACTACGCGCTGGCCGAACGCACCGCCCTCGCGTGGGGCTCACCCCATCTCGCCGGGAGCGCCCGCCGAGCGGTCGCGGAGCTGTCCGCGGCACGCGCACGGCGGCGGACCCTCACGACGTAGGTCGCTCCCGGCCGTGCCGCGCCGGCCGCGGAGCGAACAGACCTTGATCGGAATCAGCGATGCATCCGGATCCGCCGACCGGGCGGAATAGATTTGTCGGAGTCCCAGGGCGGACAGCGCGTTTTAGTGGCAACAAGGATCGGCAGGGGAAGCCGGCACGACTTCGGTGCGGGTCGTGTGCGGCTTGCGAAGCGATCACAGACGAGAAGCGGGTATCAGGTGGCGTACGCGGACAGAGGTGTGAATGATCCGAGCAGAGCCGACTGGACCGAGGCCTTCGCCGCGGATCCGGACATCGGCGGCGACCTCGCCACCGTCGACTGGGCGTCCACCTCCCTCGGGCCGCCGGCCGACTGGTCCCAGAGCCTGCTGACGGCGGTACGCATCCTGCTGTCGTCGCGCTTTTCCATGTGGATGGCCTGGGGGCCGGATCTCACGTTCCTCTGCAACGCCGCCTATCGCCGCAACACACTGGGGCGCAAGTACCCGTGGGCCCTGGGGCGCCCGGCCCGCGAGGTCTGGTCGGAGATCTGGTCCGACGTCGGCCCCCGTATCGACCACGTCCTCGCCTCGGGCGAGGCGACCTGGGACGAGGCGCTGCTGCTGTTCCTGGAACGGTCCGGATACCGGGAGGAGACCTACCACACGTTCTCCTACAGCCCGCTGCGAGACGACGCCGGCGCCGTGGTGGGCATGCTGTGTGTCGTCAGCGAGGAGACCCAACGCGTCGTGGGCGCACGCCGGATGGCGACCCTGCGCGATCTGGGCTCCGATCCCAGCGTCGTCCGTACGGAGGCGGAGACGCTCGCCTTCCTCGGCCGTCAGCTCGAACGCAACCTCGCGGACCTGCCGTTCACCCTCACGTACCTCCTGCACGAGGACGGCGCACACCTGGCCTGTACGACGGGGTGGCCGGCGGGCGGTCCGGCAGCTCCGGAACTGCTGTCGCCGAAGGACTCCGGCCCATGGCCGGTGGCGGCCCTCGCGGACGGCGCGTCCGTGTGCGTGCGGCTGGACGCCGACCTCTTCGGCGGCCTGCCTGCCGGCGCCTGGACACAGCCGCCCGAACAGGCCCTGGTCGTACCGCTGGTGCAACCGGGCGGCGCGCCCTACGGCTTCCTCGTCGCCGCGCTGAACAGATACCGTGCCCTCGACGAGGAGCACCGGGGGTTCGTCGAACTCGTCGCCGGATACCTCGCCGCGGGCATCGCCTCCGCCCGCAGTTACCGTGCGCAGCAGCGGCGCGCGGAGGAGCTGGCCGAACTCGACCGTGCCAAGACCACGTTCTTCTCCAACATCAGCCACGAGTTCCGCACCCCCCTCGCGCTGATCTCCGGGCCGGTCGAGGAGTTGCAGCGGCACCTCGCGGGCGCCGACGTGGAGGTGCGGCAGGAACTGGACGCGATCCACCGCAACGCGCTGCGCCTGGGGAAACTGGTCAACACCCTCCTGGACTTCTCCCGCATCGAGGCCGGCCGTGTCCAGGCCTGCTACGAACCGGTGGATCTGGCCGCGCTGACCGCCGAACTCACCAGCGTCTTCCGGTCCGCCGTGGACCGGGCCGGCCTCGACCTCGTCGTCGACTGCCCCCCGCTGGACCGGCCGGTCCACGTCGACCGGGACATGTGGGAGAAGGTGATGCTGAACCTGCTGAGCAACGCGCTCAAGTTCACCTTCGACGGGTCCGTCGGCGTCACGGTCCGTGAGGAGGACGACGGGGCGGTGGTGACGGTCTCCGACACCGGCGTCGGCATCGCGGCGCACGAGATGCCGCACCTGTTCGAACGCTTCCACCGCATCAGCGGCGTCCGTGCCCGCTCCCACGAGGGCAGCGGCATCGGCCTGGCCCTCGTCCGGGAACTGGTCCTGCTGCACGGCGGCACCATCACGGCGGACAGCACCCCGGACCGGGGTACGTGTTTCACCGTCCGGCTGCCGTTCGGGTCCGCGCACCTGCCCGCGGACTCCGTCCACGAGTCGTCCCGGACCCGCCCCGCGTCGGCCGCCGCCGTCCCCTACGTGCAGGAGGCCCTGCGCTGGCTCCCGGCCGGCAGCGGCACGGCCGTGCGGGACAAGGCCACGCACGACACCTCGTCCCCGTCCGCCGCCTCCGGACCGGCCGTGCGCGCACGCGTCCTGGTCGCCGACGACAACGCCGACATGCGCGAGTACCTGGTCCGCATCCTCACCGACGCCGGCTACCGGGCCGACGCGGTGAGCGACGGTCTTGCGGCCCTGACCGCCGCCCGCGCCGAGGCTCCGGACCTGATAGTCAGCGATGTGATGATGCCGCTGATGGACGGCCTCGCCCTGGTCGGCGCCCTGCGATCGGACACCCGGACCGCCTCGGTCCCCGTTCTGCTGCTCTCCGCCCGGGCAGGCCAGGAGGCCTCCATCGAGGGACTGTCGGCGGGCGCGGACGACTACCTCGTCAAACCCTTCGCCGCGGCCGAACTGCTGGCCCGGGTGCGCGCCAACGTGGAACTGGCACGGCTGCGCACCCACCACGTACGGTGGCGTGCCGCCCTGGTGGACTCGCTCCAGGAAGCCCTGCTCGTCATGGACGACACCGGCACCGTCCTCGAGGTGAACGCCGCGTTCGCCACCATGCTCGGCCACGGCCCCGACGGGTTGCCGTACGCACCGGAGCACCCCTGGTGGCCGGATGCCACGACCGACCCGGCGGCCCACCGGACGGTGGCCGACGCCTTCGCCCACCTGCTCACCCATGGCCACGGCAACCACACCCTTCCCCTCACCCATCGGGACGGGCACCGGCTGTATGTCAGAGCCGCCTTCAACGACGCCCGCGATCCCGACAGCGGACGTCGGATGATCGTGGGAACATTCCGCGACGTCACGGCCGAACGGCATGCCGTCCAGCGCGAGAGCGCCCTCGCCTCCCTCAGCACCCGCCTCGCCGAGACCGCCGGCCTCCACCAGGCGCTCACGGCGGCTCTGGACCGACTCCGGGAGCTGTGGCACGCCGAACACGTCCTGTCGGCGGTCCTCACCGCGGACGGCCACCCGCACCTCACCGCCACCCGCCCGCTGACCTGGCAGGAGATCCCGGCCGAGCGCCGGCGGGCCATCAGCGACCTGCAGAACCACCCGCTGCTCACCCCGGTCGTCGGCGAGAGCGGGGCCGGGATCCTGCTCGAACACCCCGAGGGCCCGATGGCCCTGTGGATCGAGCTGGAGCCGGCGCGTCGCTTCGGCCGCGAGGACGAACTGCTGCTGGCGCTGCTCGGCGGCCATCTGGCCCAGGCACTCACCCGCGCCCACCAGATCGATCAGCAGCGTGAGACCGCGCTCGCCCTGCAGCGCGCGATCCTCGGCCCCTCCCTGCTGCCCGAGGGCTTCGCGGCGCGGTACGAGCCGGCCACCCCACCGCTGGAGATCGGCGGCGACTGGTACGACGTCATCGCGCTGCCGGGCGACCGGATCGGCATCGTGGTCGGCGACTGCGTCGGACGCGGCCTGCAGGCGGCCACCGTGATGGGCCAGCTGCGCAGTGCCTGCCGTGCCCTGTTCCTCCAGGATCTCGGGCCCGCCAGCACGCTCATGGCTCTCGACCACTTCGCCAAGGGCATCCCCGGCGCCATGTGCACGACCGTCTTCTGCGGCGTTCTCGACCCGCGGACGGGAAGCCTGACCTATTCGAGCGCCGGCCACCCGCCGAGTGTCCTCGCCCTCCCGGACGGCGGCACCGACCTGCTCGAAGGCGGACACGCGCTCCCTCTCGGCATCCGCCCCTCCCACGAACGCCCCGAGCACGTCCGTCCGCTCCCCGCCCGCTCCTCGCTCCTGGTCTACACCGACGGTCTCGTCGAGCGCCGGCGTCAGTCACTGGACGTGGGTATCGCCCGGGCCGGCGAGGTGCTGCGGGACGGCCGCGACCTCGCAGCCCGTGAGCTGGCCGACCTTCTCATGTCCGAGCTGGCCCCCGCCGGCGGCTATGACGACGACGTGGCCCTCCTGCTCTACCGACATCCGGGCCCGCTGCGGTTCTCCTTTCCGGCGGAGTCCGGCCAGCTGGCCGTCGCGCGTCATGCCCTGCGCGAGTGGCTCACCCGGTGCGACCTGCCCCGGCGCACCGCACAGGACGTGCTGATCGCCGCCGGTGAGGCCTGTGCCAACGCCGTGGAACACGGCCACCGGGCCTCCCCCGACGGGACCGTCCGCCTGCACGCCGACGCTTCCTCCGACAGCGTCCGGGTGATCGTGGCGGACAGCGGAGTCTGGAAGCCCGGCGATCCGGCCGGCTCACCCCACCGGGGCCGGGGGATCGGCATCATGAAGGCTCTGTCGAACCATGTGACCATCGTTCCCGGCCCGCTGGGCACCACCGTCGAGATGCACACGAGGATCCTGTGATGCCCACCCAGCTGACTCTCACGCACGGCGGACACTGCGACGGCGGCACCCTGCTGACGGTCGCGGGCGAGATCGACATGAGCAACAGCGGCACCCTCGCCGACGCGATCGACGGCGTGACGGGGCCGGTCGTCGTCGACCTGACGGAGGTGGAATACCTCGACAGCGCGGGTCTCAACGTCCTGTTCGCCCACGCCGACCGCATCGAGCTCATCGCCGGCCCGCTGCTCGAACGGGTCCTGTCGGTGTCCGGCCTCACCCGTCTCGTCACGGTCCGGCTCCCGCGGTCGGACGGCCCCGCCACCGCGTGAGGGCGGCGGCGGGGCCGGACGGCCGACGTGAGCGGCACCGGGCTTCAGCTGTCAGCCGATGCCCGCCAGCCGCAGCAGCAACGGCTTGACCTCCGTCGCGGCGAGAGGGCCGGCCACCTCACCGGGGCGTGAACACAGCAGGACGGGCCCCTCCTCGGCACGCTGCGGCAGTCTGCCGTGGCTGCCGCGCACCGGGGAGGGATCCAGCGGAACCACCGCCATGCGGTAGCGCATGCCGAGCTTCTTGCGGGCCAGCGCACCCGCCGCCTTGACCTTCACGTACGGGTCCAGGGGATCCATGAACAGCTCGGCCGGGTCGTAGCCGGGCTTGCGGTGGATCTCCACCAGCTGCGCGAAGTCGGGCGCGCGGGCGTCGTCGAGCCAGTAGTAGTACGTGAACCAGGCGTCCGGCTCCGCCACGGCGACGAGTTCGCCGGAGCGCGGGTGGTCGAGACCGTGCTCCTTCTTGCCCTCGTCCCCGAGGAGTTCACCGACCCCGGGCAGTTCCTCCAGCACCTCCCGCACGCGGGGCAGGTCCTCGGGACGGCGCACGTAGACGTGGGCGAGCTGGTGATCGGCGACCGCGAAGGCACGGGACACCATCGGGTCGAGGTACTCCATGCCGTCCTGGGTGTGCACTTCGAGCAGACCCGCGCGGCGCAGGGCACGGTTGATGTCGACGGGCCTGCTCACCTCGCTGATCCCGTACTCGGACAGCACGACGACCGTACGGCCCTCCTCCGCCGCCTCCTCCAGCAGCGGGGCCAGTTCGGTGTCGAGGTCGGCGGCGGCCTTCAGCGAGCGCGGGTCGCGGGGGCCGAAACGCTGGAGGTCGTAGTCCAGGTGGGGCACGTAGCACAGGGTCAGGTCGGGACGGCGGGTGCGGTTGAGGTGGCGGGCCGCGCCGATGATCCAGGCGCTGGACGGCAGGCCGGCGCCCGGTCCCCAGAAGTGGAAGAGGGGGAAGGTGCCGAGTTTCTCGGTGAGTTCGTCGTGCAGGTCCGCGGGGCGGGTGTAGCAGTCGGGTTCCTTGCGGCCGTCGGCGTAGTAGATCGGACGGGGGGTGACGGTGTAGTCGGTGTCGGCGCCCATGGCGTACCACCAGCAGATGTTGGCGACCGTGTAACCGGGGTACGCCCGCCGGGCGGCGTCCCACAGCTTGTCGCCGGCCACGAGACCGTTGTGCTGACGCCACAGCAGGACGTCGCCGAGCTCGCGGAAGTACCAGCCGTTGCCGACGATGCCGTGCTCCGCGGGGAGCGTGCCGGTGAGGAAGGTGGACTGCGCGGCACAGGTGACAGCCGGCAGCACCGTGCCCAGCTCGGCCTGCGAACCGCGGCCGGCCAGCGCCTTGAGGTGGGGCATGTGGTCCAGGAGCGCGGGGGTCAGGCCCACCACATCCAGGACGAGCAGGGGGGTGGGTCCGGTGGTCACTGCTGCTCCTTGAGTCCGAGGTCGGCCAGCAGATCGGCCGCGAGGCGGAGTTCGGCGGCGATGCCGTCGGCGAGGGCGGCGTCGGTGGTGGGGCGGGACCGGGCGGGCAGGGCCTGCCAGGTGTAGGTCTCGACCTCGAGGTGACGGGTGCGCGGGTGCGGGCCGCCGAGCAGGACGCTCAGGGTGTCGCGCAGCACGTCCAGGGTGGAGGTCAGCGGTGGGGCGGGGGGTGCGTGCAGCGGGACGTGGAAGTGGGCGCGCCAGGGCACGGTGTCCGGCAGCGCGCCCTCGGTCAGCGCCTGGCCGAGGTCGTCGGTGCCGTGCACGGTCCCGAAGACGTGGGCCCGGGTCTGGTGCAGGAAGCGCGGTTCGTCGAAGGCCGCGAGTGCCGTGCGCACGGCCGGGTCGCGGGGATCGGCGGCGTGCAGGGCCGCGGACAGCTGGGTCTTGAACACCGTGATGCCGGCCCGGTCCAGCGCGGCGAGCGCGCCGGCGGGCTCCTCGAAGCCGGTGGCGAGGTGACAGGTGTCCAGGCACAGGCCGATGCGGTGGGCGGGCAGCGCGCCGAGCGGGGCGAGCGCGTCGGCGGTGGACTCCACCACGCAGCCCGGTTCCGGTTCCAGGGCGATACGGATCTGGCGTCCGGTGGCTTCGTGCAGGTCGTCCAGGCGGCCGGCGAGTTCGTTCAGCGCGCTGTGGGCGCGGTGTGCGGCGCTTTCGTCGTAGGCGGTGCGCCAGGCCAGCGGGAGGGTGGAGATGGTGCCCTCGGTGACATCGTCGGGCAGCAGGGCGGCCAGCAGCCGGGCCAGGTCGGTGGTGTACGCGAGCCGCTCCGGATCGCTCCAGTCGGGCCGGTAGACGCGGTACTTGACCTCTTCCGCGCCGAAGCCCTCGTAGGGGAAACCGTTGAGGGTGACCACTTCCAGGCCGCGCCGGTCGAGTTCGGTGCGCAGCCTGCCCGGTGCGGCCGGGTCCGCGGTGAGGGCGCGGACCGCGTCGCGGGCCAACCACAGTCCTATGCCCAGGCGTTCGACACCCAGCCGACGGCGGACCGGTTCGCAGTGGGCGCCGAGCTGGGCGATGACCCCGTCGAGGGTTTCGGCGGGGTGGACGTTGGTGCAGTAGGCGAGGTGGACGGTCGAGCCGTCGGGGTGGCTGAAGCGCACGGTTCACTCTCCGCCGCGGAGCAGGGAGTTGCCTTCGTGCAGGGCCGCGGTTTCGGCGGGCTCGAGGACGAGACGGCCGCTGAGCCCGTAGAACGCGACGGGGTTGCGCCACAGCACCTGGTCGACGTCGTCCTCGCCGAAGCCCGCGGCGAGCATCGCGTCGGCGACCATACGGGTCTTCAGCGGGTCGCTGTTGCCCCAGTCCGCGGCGGAGTTGACCAGCACCCGGTCGAGTCCGTACTCGTCGAGGACGGCGACCATGCGGTGCTCGTCCATCTTGGTGTCCGGGTAGACGGAGAAGCCCAGCCAGGCGCCGGAGTCCTTGGCCTCCTTCACGGTCGTCTCGTTGAGGTGGTCGAGCAGCACGTGCTCGGTGGGCAGCCGGGACTCGGCCACGGCGTCCAGGGTGCGGCGCAGTCCGGCGAGCTTGTCGCGGTGCGGGGTGTGCACCAGGGCGGGCAGGCCGTGTTCTGCGGCGAGTTCGAGCTGGGCGGCAAGGGCGGTGTCCTCGGCCGCCGTCATCGAGTCGTAGCCGATCTCACCGACCGCCACGACGCCGTCCTTGACGAGGTAGCGCGGCAGCTCCTCCAGGACGGGGAGGCAGCGCGGGTCGTTGGCCTCCTTGGGGTTGAGCGCGATGGTGCAGTGGTGCGCGATACCGTACTGGGCGGCGCGGAAGGGCTCGAAGCCCAGCAGCGAGTCGAAGTAGTCGAGGAAGCTCTCCGGTGAGGTGCGCGGCTGGCCGAGCCAGAAGGAGGGTTCGACCACGGCACGCACCCCGGCATCGTGCATCGCCCGGTAGTCGTCGGTGGTGCGCGAGGTCATGTGGATGTGTGGGTCGAAGATGCGCATCAGGCTTCCTTGGCGGCGAGGGCGAGGGCGAGGGCGTGGTGCAGGTCGTCGGGTACGGGCCGGGCGGCGGCGGTGCGCTCCGCGGCGAAGTCGGCGAGCATGCGGGCGAGTTCGCCGTCACCGCGGGCGCGGTCGGCGAGCCCGGCCACGGCGGCCAGCGGTACCTGGGTGAACAGGCACTTCAATACGGCGTGCCGCCAGGCGTGGGCGGGCAGGTGGGCGGCGGCATAGGGGCCGACGGCCGCCGCCACGAGCCGGGTGTCGTTGGCGCGCAACGCGTCCTCGACCAGCGCCACACCCTGACCGGGCGTGAGGGGCAGGTGCGGCAGGGCGAGCAGGACGGCACGGCGTTCGGCGCCGCTGCCGTGGTCGTAGAGGCGGGCCACGGCGGCCGCGCCCGGGCGGGCGGTGCGCAGCAGCAGCACCCGGGCCGCCTCCGCCGCCTCCGGGCCGGCACACACCCGGCCGGCCGCGGCGAACCGCAGCTCCCACGCGGGCACACCCCGGCGCGACGTGGCGTCCCGGGCGGGAGGCACGGCGTTTCCGGCGGGGGGCTCGGGGGCCGGGACGTCGAGGGACGCGGTATCCCTTGCGGGAGGCTCGGCAAGGTCCTGGCCGGGGGGCGCGGCGGCGCGTGCGTCGGCGAGCGCGGCACCGAGCCAGGCGGCGGCCTCGGAGCCGAGGCGGGTGGACAGTTCCTCTCGGATGACCGACATACGGGTTTCCTTACGCGGACGGCGGCGGGGAGACGGTGAGGAGCTCGGCGGGCGTCGGTCCGGTGGGGGTCGGGCCGGCGGCGGGGGGCTGGTTCTCGAATGCGGTGAGCCGGGTGCGGAGGAACGCCATGGAGGAGCGCGCGAGTTCGGGGCCTGCGTGGGAGTGGCGGGGCAGTTCGACCACGGTCAGCCCCTGGTATCCGGTGGCGTCCAGCGCGGCCAGGACGGGCGGGAAGTCGATCTCGCCCTCCCCGAAGGGCAGGTGTTCGTGGACGCCGCGACGCATGTCCTCGATCTGCACGTGCCGCAGCCAGGGTCCCGCCGCGGTGACACAGTCCGCCGGCGGCAGCGGCTCCAGGCACTGGCAGTGGCCGATGTCGAGCGTGAGACCGAGCAGCGGATGGTCGTCGAGCTGCTCGCGCAGCCGGTGGAAACCGGCGAGTGTCTCCAGCAGGTGACCGGGCTCCGGCTCGATGGCCAGCGGAACTCCCGCCTGCTCCGCGGCGTCCAGGACCGGGGTCAGGGAAGCGCCGAGCAGTTCCCAGGCGGCGTCCTCGTCCGTGCCCGCGGGACGGACACCGCTGAAGCAGTGCACCGCGTGAGCGCCGAGGTCCGCGGCGACCCGCACGGCGGTGACCAGCAGCGCGCTCCGTGCCGCCCGCCCCTCGGGCTCCGCGTCCAGCAGGGTGGGACCGTGCTTGCGGCGCGGGTCGAGGACGTAGCGGGCGCCGGTCTCGACCGTGACGGACAGGCCGAGCGCGCCGAGCCGTTCGGCGACCCGCGCGACGCGCCCGGCCAGGCCGGGGCCCACCGGATCGAGGTGCATGTGGTCCAGCGTCAGCCCGACGCCGTCGTAACCGAGTTCGGCCAGGACACTCAGGGCGTCATCGAGCCGCAGATCGCTCAGGCCGTTCGTGCCGTAGCCCAGACGGACACTCATGTCGGGCTCACCTTCCGGGCCAGCCGACGTGCCACAGGCACGAGCCCGGCAAGCAGCGCGGCGGAGACGGGCGCGCCGGAGCGTGCCGCGAGAGCCGCCTGGAGCGGGATCAGCGCACGGATACCGCCGCCGACGGCCCGCTGGGTCAGCGGGGGCGACGGATTGAGCACGGCATGGACCAAGGGCCGTCCAGCCGTGACCACATAGCCACCGGCCAGCACTGCCCTGCCGAGCCCGCCCGGCGTGTCCGGTGCACCAGGCACACCGGACACGCCGAGCGCACCGGCGCGCCCGAACCGGCGCCACCGGGCGGCCGCGGGCTGCCCCTCGGTGCCGACCAGGGCGCCGAGGACGGCCGTCACACCGAGCGCGGCGAGCGGCCCGCCGCGCGCACCGCCCTGTGTCTCGGCCCGCGAGACGGTGGTGAGCGCATAGGTGTGCGCGCTGAGTACGGCAGCGGGCAGCAGTGCTCGGCGCACCGCCCCGGCGGTACCGCCCGCCCAAGGACCCGCCCCAGCCCCAGCCCCAGCCCCAGCCCCTGCGCCTGCGCCTGCGGAGAGACGCGCGAGGATGCCGGCCCCGGTGCCCGCCGGGACAGCCACCGTGGCACCCGTGGAGGAGCCTGCGGGGAGGTGCCCGGCTGACGGGCGCTGCCGGGCCGTGCGCGGGCCGGCGGTGGCCACGGCGCCCATGAGCAGGTCCAGACCGCGGGCCGCGGCCATCGCCGCCGGGCCCGCCGCGGTGTGCTTCAGCCGCAGGTCGTAGGCCCACACGGTGCCCGCGATAGCGGTCGCGCACCATGCGGCGGGCCGGCCCGCGGCGAAACCCAGACCCAGGCCCGCGCCCGTCAGCACGGCGGCCGCCGCCAGCGCCTGCCCGGGAGCGATACGGCCCGAGGGAACAGGCCGGTGAGGACGCTCGGCAGCGTCCTCCTCCCGGTCGGCCCAGTCGTTGAGCGCCATCCCCGCCTCGTACAGGCACAGCGAGGCACCGGCGGCCAGAGCGGTGGCGGCGCCCGGACGCCGACCGCTCGCCGCAGCTCCCGCCAGCACGTCCCCGGGAACGGTGAACAGAGCCGAGACGCGCAGCAGTTCGGCCCAGTCACGGAGCTCACTCATCGGCCGCCCGCCAGCCGTGCGGCGAACGCGACCAGGGCGTCGTACTGCTCGGCCAGCGCCGCGGAGCCGCCGTCGGGATCCTTGAAGTAGAAACCCAGCTCCGCGAGACCCCCGGCTATCCCCACCTCGTGCGCGCGGGCGGTCAGCCGGGCCAGATCGAGCACGAGCGGTGCGGCCAGCGCCGAGTCGCAGCCCTGCCAGATCGTCTGGAGCACCATCCGCGAGCCGAGGAACCCCTCGAAGGCGACATGGTCCCAGGCCGTCTTCCACTCGCCCAGGGCGGGCACCTCGTCGATGTGCACCTCGCCCTCGGGCAGCGCGCCCAGGTTGTCCTCGAGGACCCGGTTCTTGCCGGTGTTCTTCGCCGCGGCCGCCGCCGGATCGGCCAGCACGGCACCGTCGCCGCCGCCCAGCAGATTCGTCCCCGACCAGGCCCGCACGCCCAGAGCACGCTGGCGGAACATCGGCGCCAGCACCGCCCTCAACAGGGTCTGCCCGGTCTTGCCGTCCCGGCCCGCCCACGGCACGCCCGCCCGCCCGCGCAACTCCTCCAGCGCCGGATGACCCACTCCCGCCGAGGGGGTGAAATTCACGTACGCACACCCAGCCCGCAACGCCGCCGCGGCATACAGCGAGCTCGCCGGCAGCCGCCCGTCCGCCACCGGGACCGGCTCGGTGGAAGCGACGTTGACCACCACCGTCCGCGCCAGCCCCCGGCGCCGGGTGAAACCCTCGATGTCCGCGGCGAACGCCGCTGTCAGCTCCTCGTCACTGCGGTCGTCACCCGCCGACGGTCCTCCCGGCCGGATCTCCTCGTCGGCCGCGGCGAGTTCACCACGCACCGCACGCACCAGCCCGTACGGCAGCACGCCCTGCTCCCCCAGCACCTCGGCACGCTTCACCAACGGCCACTCCACCGTGTCATGCCCGCCGAACACCAGAGACGACAACGCGGGCAGCCCCGCAGCGGTCAACTCCTCGGTCTCCGTGACCAACCCTGTCGCCGGGTACAACCCCGCCACCAGCCCGGCACACCCCGCGACCACCGTCGTGGCAACCGACCCACGCGCCCCGACCAACCAGACACCCGTACCCCCCACCCCAGCGCCGACAGCAGCGGCACCAGCAGAGGGCGACTCGGCGAACTCAGACACGACAACCTCCCGAAACTACGTCAGCGATGACAAACGAGAACCACCCGGGACACAGGCCACGCAGCACTCTCGGCACGCCGCCACGCAAAGGGGGCGACCGAGAGCTGAAGAATGGGTTCGCGAGCGGGTGGCCGGAATACGTGGCATTTCCCGGCATGCTAGTCCGCGTGCCTTACGGAATGCAGGGATCGGCCCGCTCACCCCGGGCCTTCGTGGACCGACTCTCCAGGAGAATTCAAGTCCGCCCGGCAGTCTGCCGACGGACGGGCGACGCCTGAACCCATGGCGGCCTGACGCGACGGCAGCAGCCCGGAGGGCAGGTGATTTCCCGCCTCGAACAGCCCGGACGGGTAGCCGCCCCGCCCGCAACCGGGCTGCGGCAGCCCCGTGACGAGGAGCGTCCGGACGGCCGGACTCCCCCGTTCCGCCGCCATGGCCGGAAAAGGGGCGACAGCGTCAGCCCGCCACCCGACCCGCGTCCGCACACATCACCGGCTCGCAGATGCCGCGCCGGGCGTCCGGCGGGTCCCCTTTCGCGGCCCGTACTGGAATACCGCTGGAGAACCACTCGGCACCGCCTCGCGCTCCCCTCCACAAATCCTTCAGGCCCCTTGCGGCCGACCTTCGAAGACTCCGCGACAACCCCCACCGAAGACACTGCCGAAAGCCACACCACCGCTTCGAACCGACCGTCACGCAACACGCAAACGGTGCGGAGAAACAATGGACATAAGAGTTCCGGTTGCACTCAACGCCGAAATCAACGGGAAAGTACATCGTCCCCACCGCAGGCAATCCCCGCCGGATCCTCGCCCTCCGGCCCGGCCAGGTCGTCCCCGTCCCCACCTACGTGGAAGAACTCATCGACGCCCACCGCTATGAACGACTCGCCGCCCAGGGCCACGAAGCCTTCGAGAACGGCCACGACAGCGACGCCGCCCGCCTCCTCGACCCGGCCCTCGGTCACGGCGTGGACCGCAGCTGCGGGTGCTGCGTCGTGATCCCCGAAGGCTGGAGCAGCGGCGGAGGTTCGGGGCCGGGATCCTCGGTGACGACGACGCCCGCGGCCGCGTGGTCGAATCCGGCGGGCCAGCGCGTGTGCTCGCTGGCCAGCGCGCCGGTGAGACGGGCCTGGTGCAGGTCGGCCGTGCTCAGGTCGGAGCCGCGCAGGTCGGCCAGGCGCAGGTCGGCGTGGCGGAAGACAGCGCCCCCCGCATCGGCCTTGCGCACGTTCGCCTCGCGCAGGTCCGCCTCGGTGAAGTCCGCGTCACGCAGGTCCGTCTGGACGAGCCGTGCGCCCCGCAGGTCGGCCAGCACACAGCGGGCCCGGCGCAGGATCGCCGTCTTGAGGTCGGCATGCCGCAGGTTGACCGCGACGAGGGACGCCTGGGTCAGGTTGGCGTGGTAAAGACCCGCCGCCTCCATACAGGATCGGTCGAGGTTGACCTCGTGCAGCCACAGCCCGTCGCAGTCGGCCCGGCGCAGGTCCGTGACCCCCAGATTGACCCAGGACTGCTCCCGGGGTTGCAGCAGCAGCACGCCGAGCCCGGTCAGCGCCACCTGGGCGTCGGGGGCTCGGACCTCCAGCGGCACGACGTCGTTGATGGGTACGTCCGTCGCCGGAGCTTCCGGCCCGGCGGGCGGCCAGGGCAGGTGTGTACGCAGGTAGGCGGCCTGGATGGAGATGACGGCCTCGCGGTCGCGGGCGGAGTGCTCCGCGATCCGCCACAACGCGTGGAGTCCGCCGATGCGCGTCTCCAGCTTGTCACTGCCGAGTTGATCGACGGCCGTGCTGAACCGGTCGGTGACATAGCCCTCCTGGGTGGCGCGCAAGCCGTCCTGACTGACGCGCAGTTGCCGCCAGGTGGCGTACGCGCCGAACAGCACGACCACGCCGCCGACGGCCTGGAGGAGGGTCGTACGGACGTCGTTCACCGCTTTCAGCCGGTCCTGCGCGGCGACGCTCGCCCCGGCGAGATCGTGGTCGACCACCACGCCGGGCAGGAGGACGAGCACCGCTCCCAGAACGGCCAGCCCCGCCGCCCCGGCCAGCACGGCCGCGGTCACCCGATGCCTGACCAGCCTGGCGGGCCACGATCTGCGCCCACGGTCCGGCTCCCCCGTCTCCATGGGCATGGGAGCGTAGGCGCAGCCCATAAAACGATCAAGAGGCCCGAGCGGGCGTAGCGGATTCGGTGCTCGCCCTGCGGGGTGAACGGTGGCTTCGTTCCGTATGCGTGAAGGGCATCGGATTCTCCGGCGCGCGGTCGATACGATCACGGGATGACTGCCGACGCGCGTATCGAGCAAGCCGAACTCCTCTACGAACGTGCCGTGTTCGGCGGCGACAGCGGTGCACTGGCGTCCGCGGACCTCAGCCTCGACGGGGTCGAGGCGGATCTCGCGCTGGCTCGCGGCCGGGTGATCCACGCCCGTTTCCTGGAGGAGCGGGTCGAGGACCTGCGGGAGCTCGAACTCTTCGAGCGGGCGGCGGAACTGTACGGGCGGCTCGGTGACATGCGGGGCGAGGGCGAGGCGCTGTTCTGGGTGGGCACCTTCCACCAAGTGGTCCGCGACGACACCGACACCGCCGTGCCCGCCTTCGAACGAGCCCTCGACCTCGCCACCCGGGCAGGCGACCGGCTGACGACGTCCTACGCGTTGCGGCACCTCGGCTTCGCCGACCACATGGCCGGCCGCCTGGACGAGGCTCGCGCGCACTTCGAGGAGTCCACCCGTCTGCGCCGGGAGCTGGGTTTCCTGCCGGGAGTGGCGGCGAACCTGATCGGGCTGGCCCATCTGGCCGCCCAGCAGGACCGGCGCGACGACGCGGCGGCGCTGCTCGATGAAGCGACGGAGTTGGCCGGGAGCACCGAATCGCACGGCGTGCTGCGCTGGGTGGCGGGAGCTCGCGAGGAGCTCAGCCTGCCGCGAGGTGCCCGCTGACGGTGCGTACGCAATGAGGCTTCGCATGACTGGCTCGGCCCCTCCGGAACGGCGTACACCCACCAGGGGCGTCCAGACCTGACACAGCAAGTCGCCGAATCGACAATCGAGTTGACGGTGATCCGCTGAAATCACGGTACGAAGGGTGTTGACCGACTCGTTCGGGCGTCTATCATCCCTGCTTGCCGAAGAGTCGACCAATGTTCGATATCACGAACAACATGATCACCTGTGCGGGTGAGCCGTCCGCACCGGAACCGGAGTCCGCGTCAGCTCCAGGCGCGCCGCACAGCGGTGCGCCTCTACCCCGACCACGACACCGACCGAGCCGCTACGTCGAGCCCAGCAGGGAGCGCTGATCCGGCATGTCCTGGCTCCCTCGCTTACGCAGCGGTGAGCATCGGGCGGTTCGAACCGGCAACACCGGTCCGTACGCACCCCGCCCCCGGGTTCTCGTGCCGCGTCGCGCATCGGTGACCCCCATCCCCGCTCCTCAGATCAAGGAACAGGTGGAACGATGTCCTCCTCACTCAGCAGACGGCGCCTCCTGCAAGCGGCCGGAGTCACGCTCGCCGCCTCCGCGGCCGGCCCTCTCGTCGGCGCCTCTCCCGCGCGGGCGGCCGTCCCTCCCGCCCGTGCCGACATCGGGGTCTCCGCGTACTCCTTCGACTTCGGCCAGGTGCGGCTGACCGCGAGCCGGTGGCTCGACAACCAGAACCGCACAGCCGCCTACCTGCGGTTCGTGGACGTGGACCGGCTGTTGTACACCTTCCGCGCCAACCACAAGCTCTCCACGGCCGGCGCCGCCGCCAACGGCGGCTGGGACGCGCCCGACTTCCCCTTCCGCAGCCATGTCCAGGGACACTTCCTCACCGCCTGGGCGCAGTTGTACGCCGTCACCGGGGACTCGGTCGCCCGCAGCAAGGCGGTCTCCATGGTGGCGGAGCTGGCCAAGTGCCAGGCCAACAACAGCGCCGCCGGATTCACCACCGGCTACCTCTCCGGCTATCCCGAGTCCGACTTCACCGCCCTCGAACAGGGCACCCTGAGCAACGGAAACGTGCCGTACTACACGATCCACAAGACGCTCGCCGGGCTGCTGGACGTGTGGCGTCTGATCGGCAGCACGCAGGCCCGGGACGTCCTGCTGGCTCTGGCGGGCTGGGTCGACACGCGCACCGGCCGGCTCACCGGGGCGCAGATGCAGGCGATGCTGGGCGTGGAGTTCGGCGGCATGAACGACGTGCTGTGCGACCTCTACCAGCAGACGGGCGACGCCCGGTGGCTCACCGCCGCCCAACGCTTCGACCACGCCGCCGTGTTCGACCCGCTGGCCGCCAACCTGGACCGGTTGAACGGGCTGCACGCCAACACCCAGGTCCCCAAGTGGATCGGCGCCCTGCGCGAGTACAAGGCCACCGGCACCACCCGGTACCGGGACATCGCCACCAACGCGTGGAACATCGCCGTCGGCACCCACACCTACGCCATCGGCGGCAACAGCCAGGCGGAGCACTTCCGGGCGCCGAACGCGATCGCCGCGTACCTCAAACAGGACACCTGCGAGAGCTGCAACACGTACAACATGCTCAAGCTCACCCGCGACCTGTACGCGGTGACCCCGGACCGGGCCGCGCTGTTCGACTTCTACGAGCAGGCCTGGCTGAACCACATGATCGGCCAGCAGAACCCGGCGGACGCCCACGGCCACGTCACCTATTTCACCCCGCTCAACCCGGGCGGCCGGCGCGGGGTGGGCCCGGCCTGGGGCGGCGGCACCTGGAGCACCGACTACGGCACCTTCTGGTGCTGCCAGGGCACCGGCCTGGAGATGCACACCCGGCTGATGGACTCCATCTACTTCCGCAACGACACCACGCTCACCGTGAACCTGTTCGTGCCGTCGGTGCTCACCTGGTCCCAGCGCGGCATCACCGTCACCCAGACCACCTCGTACCCCACCGGCGACACGACCACGTTGACCGTCACCGGCAGCGCCGCCGGAACGTGGGCGATGCGCATCCGCATTCCCGGCTGGACCACCGCCGCCACGGTCAGCGTCAACGGCGTGGCGCAGAACATCGCCACCACCCCCGGCACCTACGCCACCCTGACCCGCGCCTGGGCGTCCGGCGACACCGTCATCGTCCGCCTGCCCATGCGGGTCGTCCTGCGGCCCGCCCCCGACAACGCGAACACCGCAGCGGTCACCTACGGGCCGGTCGTGCTGGCCGGCGACTACGGCGACAGCGCGCTCAGCACGCTCCCGCTGCTCAACACCGCCAGCGTCGCGCGCACCAGCAGCACGTCGCTCGCCTTCACCGCGACCGCGGGCGGCTCCGCCGTCGACCTGGGCCCGTTCCACGACGCGCACGGCTTCAACTACACCGTGTACTGGAACACCGGCGGCACCGCCGCCGTACACCTCGTCAACGCGGCGAGCAATTTGGTGCTGGGCGTCCAGGACATGTCCACCGCCGACGGCGGCCTCGCCCTCCAGTGGACCGACAGCGGCACCGCCGACCACGACTGGGAGATGATCACCGACGGGACGGCGGTCCGCTTCCGGAACGTCAACAGCGGCAAGGTCCTCGGTGTGCTGAACATGTCCACCGCGGACAACGCGAGCGTGCTCCAGTGGACGGACAACGGCACCGCGGACCATCAGTGGACGCTGCTCGACCAGGGCGACGGCACCTACAAGATCCGCAACGTGCACAGCGGCAAACTGCTCGCCATCGCGGGCAACTCCACCGCCGTCGGAGCCTTCGCGGTCCAGGCCCCCGACGACGGCACCGCCGACAACCGGTGGCGCATCGTGAGCGCCTGACCGACGGCCGCAGGTTCCATGTGGCTGTCCGGCGCCGGCCCGGACAGCCACGGACCATCGGTCACGGTGGGCACCGATCCTCCTGCCGATTCCGCTGCCCTGATGGCCCGATGGTTCTGATACCGACCCGCAAGGCCGGACGCACGGGAGTCGCTCCGGCCCTGCCCCTGGTGGGCCGACCGGCCGACCCGTGGCTTCAGGTCGAATGTGCGACCCAGGCCCGAGCGGAAGACCGCCCCACCTGTGCCGTCTCTCACCCCCAAGGACGCCCTCCATGAAGGTCCACCACCTCAACTGCGGCACCATGCGTCCGCCCGGCGGCCGGCTCGTCTGCCACGTCCTGCTGATCGAGACCGCGAACGGCCTGGCGCTCGTCGACTCCGGCTACGGCCTCGGTGACATCGCCGACCCGAAGCGGCGCGTCGGGCCACCGCGGCACCTCGTGCGGCCGCTGTTCGACCCCGACGAGACGGCCGTCCGGCAGGTCGAGAGACTCGGGTTCCGCCGGGACGACGTCCGCCATGTCGTGGTCACCCACTGCGACGTCGACCACATCGGCGGCCTCTCCGACTTCCCCGACGCCCAGGTCCACCTGACGGCGGACGAGGCGCGCGGAGCCGTCCACGCCCCCTCCTGGCGTGAGCGGATCCGCTTCCAGCGGTCGCAGTGGGCGCACGGCCCGAACCTCGTGGAGCACCGCCCCGACGGCGACACGTGGCGCGGGTTCGCCGCGGCCCGGGAACTCGACATGATCGCTCCCGGCATCGTCCTGATCGCTCTGCCGGGCCACACCCGCGGCCACGCCGCCGTGGCGGTCGACGCCGGCACGCGCTGGCTCCTGCACGCCGGTGACGCCTTCTACCACCGCGGCACCCTGGACGGCCGGTCCCCGATCCCGGCGTCCCTGCGCAGGATGGAGGCCTTCATCGCGTACGACGGGAAGAAGGTCCGCGACAACCATGCCCGGCTGGCCGAGCTGTACCAGCGGGGCGCCCCCGACCTCACGATCGTCAACGCCCACGACCCCGTCCTGTACGAGAAGGCGCGGGCAGGCGCGTAGCGAGGAGAGGGCGGCACGAGCCGGCGTCGTCCGTGCCCGGCCGACGGCGTCCCGGTCACCGGGTCGGCAGCACCTCGCGTACTCCGTCTCGGACGTCCTGTCCCTCCACCGCGCGGCCGACGACGTCGAACGGCCGGGGAGGCAGCGTGACCCCATCCGGCTGGTGCCCCGCCCCCCGACAGACTGTCTGCGCTCCCCCGGGCCACGGTACGGCGAGACTTGGGACGACTCGCCGTACCTCCTCATCCCGGCCGGCAGCCCACGGCGGCCGGCCCAGCGGAACCCACCCGCCAGGTCCCAGACACGACGGAGAACCATGACCGCCGACGACACGCCCCCCGACACCGGCCCGCACGTACGCGCCACCACGCTCCTGCGCCGCCCCAAGCTGTGGCTGGTGCCCACGATCCTCACCGGACTGCTCGCCCTGCTGCTGTCGCTGCTGTACATGGGCGGCATCGTCAGCCCGCAGCGCGATCTGCACGACCTGCCGATCGCACTCGTCAACAGCGACACCGGCCGGCCGCCGAAGGGGCAGAAGCAGAACCTCGGCACCCAGGTGGCCGCGGCCATCGTCTCGGACACCTCCAGCGAGACGGCCGACTGGCGGCGGCTGACCCGGGCCCAGGCCCAGGACGAGCTGAACTCGGGCAAGGTCTACGGCGCGCTGGTCATCCCCGCGGACTTCACCGACTCCGTCGCCGCCCTCACCGGCGCGAACGCGACCGCGCGGCCCACGATGACCGTGCTGACCAACCCGGCCAAGGGCAGCCTCGGTTCCTCCCTCGCCAGCAGGATCACGACTACGGCGGCCCAGCAGGCCTCCCGGACCATCGGCAAACAGCTGACCGCCGCCGCCTCGGGAGCGGATTCCACCACCGAACTGCTGCTCGCCGACCCGGTGAGCGTCGTCACCCAGGTCGGCCACCCCCTGGGCGACAACAGCGGCCTCGGTCTGAGCGCCTTCTACTACACCCTGCTGCTCGTGCTGGCCGGCTTCATGGGCGGCAACGTCATCAGCAACGGTGTGGACACCGCCCTCGGTTACGCGGACAACGAGATCGGCCCCTGGCACACCCGGCTGCCCACGGTGCCGATCAGCCGCACCCAGACGCTGCTGCTGAAGATGGCCATGACGGCCGGCATCACGGTCCTCAGCGTCTCCCTCGTCCTGCTCGCCTGCGTCAGCGTCCTCGGCATGGACGCCACCCACATCCCCCTGTTGTGGATCTACTCCTACTGCGCGGCCCTCGCGGTCGGCCTCGGCGTCCAGGCCATCAACGCGGCCTTCGGCGGGATCGGCCAGCTGGTGTCCATGTTCGTGTTCATCGTGCTCGGCCTGCCCTCGTCCGGCGCCACGGTTCCGCTCCAGGCCGTCCCCGAGTTCTACCGCTTCCTGTCCCACTTCGAGCCCATGCGCCAGCTCAGCGACGGCGTCCGCGCCATCCTCTACTTCGACGCGCGCGGCGACGCCGGACTCGCCCGCGCCTGGACCATGATCGGGATCGGCGCGGCCGTCGGTCTCCTCTTCGGCTTCGCGATGACCGCGTACTACGACCGCAAGGGCCACAAACGCTTTGCCCCGCAGCCCACTTGAGCGACGAGCCCAGGTGCTCGGGAGCCGCTCCGGGCGGCCGGAACCCATGCTGAACCCCGCACATGCTGAACCCCGCACAGGGTGGACAGGAGACCCAGATGGCCGAGACGGCGTTGGCCGAGGTGATGGCCGAGCTGGCCGGGCTCGAGGACCCGAAGACCCGCGCGGTGAACGAGAAGCACGGTGACGATCACGGTGTGAACCTCGGCAAGCTGCGCGCGCTCGCGAAGCGGCTGAGGACGCAGCAGGAACTCGCGGGCCGGCTGTGGCAGACGGACGACACCGCGGCAAGGCTGCTGGCGATCCTGATCTGCCGCCCGAAGGCCTTCGGGCGTGACGAGTTGGACGCCATGCTGCGCGAGGCGCGCACGCCCAAGGTGCACGACTGGCTCGTGAACTACGTGGTGAAGAAGAGCCCGCACGCCGAGGAGTTGCGCGTGGACTGGTCCGCCGATCCGGACCCGGTGGTCGCGAGCGCCGGCTGGGCGCTGACCACCGAACGCGTGGCGAAGAAGCCCGAGGGCCTCGACCTCGCAGGGCTGCTCGACGTCATCGAGGCGGAGCTGAAGGACGCCCCGGACCGCCTTCAGTGGGCGATGAACCACTGCCTGGCTCAGATCGGGATCGAGCACGCCGAGCTCCGCGAACGCGCCGTCGGCATCGGTGAGCGTCTGGAGGTGCTCAAGGACTACCCGACGCCGCCGGGCTGCACCTCCCCGTTCGCGCCCGTCTGGATCAACGAGATGGTGCGCCGGCAGCACAGGGGACAGGAAGCCGCGGTCTCCCGCGCCGAACCGCGACCGAGCCCGTAGGGCCCCCGGCACCACAGCCCCCACAGCCCCCCCCCCCCCCCCAGCCCCGAACAGTCGCCGGTCGCGCCCGCTCCGGGGCGGGCACGTCCGCGCAAGCTTCGCCCGTCGTTCACCGGCCGTCCGACTCCACGCAGGAGTCGTGTTCGGGCTGCTCAGGGACCGTCATGGCGCCTTGCTCATGACAACTTCGGGATGGAACTTCGTGACTGCATCGATCGCCCGCCGTCGGCGCCGTGGTCTTACCCGTTTCCTCGTCGCGGGACCGCTGCTGACCGTCGGCGCCCTGACCGGCGTCCCGGCCGCCCACGCAGCGGCCGCCGACGACATCCGCATCAACGAGGTCGTGACCACCGGAGACGTCAACGACTCGATCGAGCTGTACAACAAGGGCACCGCCACGATCGACGTCTCGGGCTGGATCCTCAAGGACGACGACAACAGCTCCAAGTACAAGATCGCCTCCGGAACCACGCTGGCACCGGGGGCGTACCGGGCGTTCGACGTCCACGGCAAGTTCGGTCTGGGCTCCGACGACGAGGCCCGCCTGTACCTCGCCGACGGCACCACCCTGGTCGACGGCTTCGCCTGGAGCGGGCACTCCGACCCCTCCTGGTCGCGCTGCCCCGACGGGACCGGCGCGTTCGGGGAAGCGGCCCTGACCCTCGGAGCACCCAACGACTGCGGTACCGGCGGCGGGGGTACGACCCCGGTGGCGTGGCCCGGCAGCGGCACCGTGGCGACGGCGGACGCCTCCGACGTGTTCGGCGAGGACCTCAGTGGTCTCTACCAGGAGGGCAGCGTGCTGTGGGGCGCGCAGAACAGCGGCAAGCTGTGGCGTCTGGTCCGTGACGGTTCCGGCGGCTGGACCCCGGACACGAGCGGCGGCTGGTCCTCAGGCAAGACCCTGCGCTTCCCCGGCGGTTCGGGAAGCCCCGACAGCGAGGGCGTCACCTTCACCGGCTCCGGTTCCGCCGGCGGGGCGTTCGTCGCGAGCGAGCGAAACGGCGACGCCTCCGGCACCAGCCGCCTGTCGGTGCTGAAGTACGACGTCACGGCCGGCGGCTCCACCCTGACCTCGAGCAGGGAATGGAACCTCACCTCCGACCTGCCCTCGACCGGCTCCAACCTCGGCTTCGAAGGAATCACCTGGATTCCCGACACCTACCTGAGCGGCGCCGGCTTCAAGGACGCCACGACCGGCTCGGCCTACGACCCGGCCCGCTACGGCGCCCACAGCGGCGGCGTGTTCTTCGTCGGCGTCGAGGGCACCGGCATGATCCACGGCTACGTCCTCGCCGACTCCGGCACCTACACCCGCGTCGCCTCCCTCAGCAGCGGCATGTCCGGGGTGATGGAGCTCCAGTGGGAGCCGCAGGCCGCTCGTCTGTGGGCCGTCTGCGACGACACCTGCGACGGCCGGCACCGCACCCTGAAGGTCGACGCCTCCGGCACGTTCACCACCAGCGCCGTCTACGACCGCCCCAGCGGCATGCCCGACTACAACAACGAGGGCTTCGCGCCGGCCGGCTCCGACGAGTGTGTCGCCGGCTCCAAGCCCGTCTACTGGTCCGACGACTCCAACGACGGCGGACACGCGCTGCGCAAGGGCACCATCACCTGCTGAAGCCCCCATTCGTGCGACCCCGGCCGGTGTGGCCCCCGCCCACGGACCGGGCCGCACGCCGACGTCCGGTCCGTGCAGTCTCCGTGCGGCCCTGCCGGGCCGGATTGTCAGTGGTGTACGGCAGAGTGGTGAACAGTCCAGGATGCGTGTCCGATCCCGTGGGGAGTCGTCGATGGCCGTTCGCCGTGTCATGCCCGTCATTCGGTCGGAGGCGGCACAGGAGAGCCGGGAGTTCTACGGCCTGCTGGGCTTCGAGGAAGTCATGAACCTGGGCTGGATCATGACGCTCGCCTCGCCGTCCACTCCGGCGGCGCAGGTCAGCATCATGAGCGGCGACAAGAGCGCCCCGGTCACCCCCGACATGAGTGTCGAAGTCGACGACGTCGACGCGGCCTACGCGCTGATGCGGGACAGCGGCGCGGAGATCGTTCACCCCCTGCAGGACGAGGAGTGGGGAGTACGGCGGTTCTTCGTGCGCGACCCCAACGGCCGCGTGGTCAACGTGCTGCGCCACCTCTGAGGCCTCCCGCGCCCCGCGCGCGCACGACGGGTCCGGCACGCACGTCGGTCGACTCGTTCTCGGCCTGATCAGGTACCGAAAATTTTCTGCGGAAAGTCGGACGCGGCGGCACCTCGCGCGCGTTTTCCCCCTCTGTTCAGCTAGCCGGACTCACCGTGACCCGTGAGCACCCGGCCACACAGCAGCCCAGGGGGAAGGACACCATGACAACTCCACACCGCATACCGAGACGCTTCGGGCGACTCGGCGTCCTCGGAGCCGCGTTGACGGCACTCGTGGTCGCCGGGACGGGGACGGCGACTCGGGCGACGGCCGGACCGGAGACATCCAAGACCCCGCCCGTGCCGTCGCTCACCTGGAGCGACTGCCAGGGCGGATTCGAGTGCGCGAACGCCGACGTGCCGCTCGACTACCGCGAGCCGCAGGGCAGGACCATCACCCTCGCGGTGGTCCGGAAGAAGGCCGCGGACAGCACGAAGCGCAAGGGCACGCTCTTCATGCAGCCGGGCGGGCCCGGCAACTCCGGCGTGGACTTCGTGCGCAACAACTACGCGGACCTGCCGGCCGCCCTCCGCGACTCGTTCGACGTCTTCGGCTACGACGTGCGTGGTGTCGGGCGCAGTTCGGCGCTGACCTGCTTCGACGACGCGCGGTACACCCAGGCGGTCACGCAGGCGAAGGGCGTCCCCGGGCCGGACGCCTACGGGCCGGCGCTGCAGGAGGCCGCCGAGTTCGACCAGGCCTGTGAGGACAACGCGGGCGAGCTGCTGCCGTACATCGGCACCGAGTACGTCGCCCGGGACATCGACCTGCTGCGTCAGGCGCTCGGCGAGCAGCAACTCACGTACTACGGGCGGTCGTTCGGGTCGTACATCGGGACCGTCTACGCGGCCATGTTCCCGAAGCGGGTGCGGGCACTGACGCTCGACGGCGCCTACGACCCGGACCACTACGCGAACCGCCCGTACGCCTACGACCGGCCGCAGTACCTGGCGCTGGACGGCGCGATGGGCCGCTTCCTCGACTGGTGCGCCGCCGATCAGGCGACCTGCGGGTTCGGCGACGGCGACCCGCGCGGGGCGTTCGAGAAGCTGAAGGCCGACCTGGACGCCGATCCCGTACCGACCGCGAACGGCGGCCGGGCCAACGGCTACACGCTGGTCTACCGGCTGATGTTCAACATCAACGAGGGCAAGGTCATCTGGCCCTCGTTCGGTGAGGCGCTGCGCAAGGCCCAACTGCGGGACAACACTTCCTTCTTGCTGCGGCCGCCGTCCCCGGCGAGCTTCGACTTCCTCGGCCCGAACGTGGCCGTCGAGTGCGTCGACCGGGACTACCCGCGCGATCTGCGTCGACTGAAGCGGAACGTCACGGCGAACGCGAAGGCCGCACCGCTGCTCGGCCCCGCGATGGCGTACGGTCCGCCGACGTACGACCACCAGCACGCCACCGCCTGCGTCCAGTGGACCGGCGAGCGGGTCAGCCGCTACGACGGCTCCTACCGGGCCAAGGGCTCGGCACCGATCCTGGTCCTCGGCACCACCGGCGACCCGGACACCCCCTACCAGGACGCGGTGGCGCTGTCGCGACAGCTCGACAACGCCTCGCTGCTGACGTTCGAGGCGGAGGGGCACACCGCGTTCGGGCGGAGCGCCTGCGCGACGGACGCGGTCATCGCCTACCTGGTCGACCTGAAGGTCCCGGCCAAGGGCAAGACCTGCGCGGACGAGACCCAGCCGCCTTCCTCGACACCGAAGGTGGCCCCGCCCGGCACCACCCTGAATGAGCTCCGCAACGGCGTCGACGAGCGCGTCGAACGCGTCGGCGCCGTGCGCTGACGGTTCCGACACCGACCCCGAGGCGCCGGCCCTTCACGGCCGGCGCCTCGGCATCGAGCTACCGGGGCGGAACGCCGTGCAGCCGCGACCCCGCCGCACCGGCCCGTCGCTCGCGGTGCGGTCAATCACCCACGAGGACACCGGGGTTGAGGACGCCCTGTGGGTCGAGGGCCTGCTTCACCGCGTGCAGGGCCAGGGCGAAGGGGTCCGGGCGCTGCAGGTCGTAGTGGGGGCGGTGGTCGCGGCCGACCGCGTGGTGGTGGGTGATGGTGGCGCGGTGGCGATGGAGGACGTCGCTCGCGACGGCCTTGAGGTCGTCCCAGACCGCGACCTCGTCGCCGGGACGTCCACCGGCGATCACGGTGAAGTAGGGCGCGGCGCCGTCGGGATAGACGTGCGTGAGGCGGCAGTTGACCATCGCGGGGTGCCCGGTGGCCCTGAGTGCGGCGGCACCGACCTCCTGCCGGACCGCGTCGATCAGAGCGGGCAGCCGGTCCCATGTGGTGGCTGTCTCGAAGGTCTCGGCGACGGCTCCCATGCGGGCGAGCCCGTCCCGCAGATACGGCATGCGCAGGAAGGCCGAGCGCCACGCGCCGACGGCCGAATCCTCGGACGCACGCGAGCCGGCGGGGTCGGGGTCGGGGCGCCCGCCGTGGGCGCGGGCCAGGTCCAGTGCCTGGCCGAGGCGCTCGTCCACGGGCGCCGTCGGGGACTCGAAGCCGAGGACGAGCACGGCACGGCCGTCCCGCGCGGCGCCGGACAGAGCGGCCTCGCCGGGATCCAGGAGACGGCAGTTGGCGGGCGCGAGGTCGGACTGCGCGAGCGCGCGGACCGCGGGCAGCGCGGCGTGGAGGTCGGCGAAGGACACCGAGGCCGAGGCCTTGTACCGGGGACGTTCCTGCAAGCGCATCCATGCCTCGGTGATGACGCCCAGGGAGCCTTCGGAGCCGAGGAAGAGGCGGTCGGGCGAGGGGCCGGCTCCGGAGGCGGGCAGCCTCCAGGACGCACTGGTGCCGGCGGGCGTGACCACGCTCAGGGACTGGGCGAAGTCGTCGATGTGGGTGTGCACGGTGGCGTAGTGGCCGCCCGCGCGGGTCGCCAGCCATCCGCCCAGGGTGGAGAACTCGAAGCTCTGCGGAAAATGACGCAGCGTCAGGTCGTGCGGGCGGAGCCGGGCTTCGAGTGCGGGGCCGAGGATTCCGGCCTGGATGCGGGCGGCGCGGCTGACGGTGTCGATCTCCAGGATCCGGTCCATGGCCGTCAGGTCCAGGGACAGCACGGCACGGTGGGCCTGCCCCCGGTATTCCACGCCGCCGACGACCGACGAGCCGCCGCCGTAGGGGATGACGGCGACTTCGCGCTCGGCGGCCCACTCCAGGAGGTCGGCCACGTGCCGGTCACAGGTCGGGTGGGCGACGAGGTCGGGGATCCGGCCCGGTCGGCCGCGCAGGGCGCGCGCGACGTCGCGGTAGGCCTTGCCCATGGCGTGGGCGGCACGGGGTCGGGGGTCGTAGGTCACGAGGGGCGCGAGGCTACGGGGCGCCTGGACGGCAGGACTGCCGATGTGCAGATCGGCCACCTCGGGCACGGGCAGCGGCCGCGCCAGAGTGCCGGGGACCAGGGCTCCCAGGGCGCCGCACTCGGCGTCGTCCGGGTGGGCGTCGGCCCAGCCCCAGCCCCACCAGGATCGGTCGCGGGTGCTGCGCGGTGCGGTGGTGCCGGACATGGGCAGGCTCCCTCGTAGAACTTACCAATCGGTAAATTACCCTATGGTAAATTCGATCCGTGACAACCCCTTCTGCACGAGCAGGCACCAAAGGCGTCCCGCGGGCCCGGCGCGAGCAGCAGATCCTCGCCGCCGCGACCGAGGAGTTCGGGCGCAACGGTTACGAAGGCACCTCCCTCGCCGCCGTCGCGGCCCGCGTCGGTGTCACCAAGACGCTGCTGCACCAGTACTTCGGCGCCAAGCACGACCTGTACCTCGCCTGCCTCGTCCCGGCCGCCGACCGGATCCTGTCGGCCATCCGGGCCGCCATGCACGACACGGCCATGCACGACACGGCCGGCGAGGGCTCGGCAGGCGAGGAGGAGGCGAGGGAGAGCCCTTCCGAGGAGGCCGACCCGGCGCGGGCGGTCGCACCGTCCACACCGCTGCGGGTCATGCACGGCGTCTTCACCGCTCTCGACGGACGACGGGAGGCGTGGTTCGTCCTCTATGACACCTCGGTCCCCGCGGACAGCGAGGCGGCCCGCCGTGCGCGGCGATACCGTGCCGCCATCGACGAGTGCGCGGCCATGGGCACCGCCGATGTACTCCTGGCAGCCGAATCCTTCGACGCCCTGGACGCCGACGCTCTCAGCCATGCCTGGCGGGGCCTTGCCACCGCCCTGATCCGCTGGTGGATCAACCATCCCGACGAGTCGGCGGACGCCATGACGGAGCGCTGCGCCCGCCTGTTCACCGCCGCACGTGGCGTGCTCGGCCCTTAGCCCCGGGCCGGCCCCGTGCCCCGTCGGGCCGGGCAGCGGCGACCGTGGCGTCCTGCGTTTGTGCACCCCGGGCGATCCGGGGCAGTAGCTCCGGTGTGCGCCGGAGGATCGATGCTGCTCAGAATTCACTCAGGACACAGCGGGGCGAGCAGGGTGCCGGTACGACGGCGCAGGGGGTACCGGGGGCACAACGGGGCGCCTGCACCGCATGACCAGGTGTTCTCGGACGCGGCCCGGCGAGAGGAGGCTCTGTGACGGCGTCGGCGAAGAACGGAAGTCCGTTCGCTCAGGAGAGCGGTTCCGAACAGGACCCGAACCGGTGGCGGGCTCTCTGGGTCACCCTGGTGGCCGGATTCATGAGCCTGCTGGACGTGACGATCGTGGCGGTGGCCCTGCCCACCGTCCAGCGCGAGCTGCACGCTTCCGCCGCCCAGGTGCAATGGGTGGTCTCCGGGTATGCCCTCACCTTCGCCCTCGCCCTGGTCACCGCGGGCCGCCTCGGTGACGCCCTCGACCGCCGCCGCATCTTCCTGCTGGCCCTGAGCAGCTTCGTGGTCTTCAGCGCTGCCTGCGGCGCCGCCCCCGACATCACCTGGCTGGTGGTGGCCCGCCTCGCCCAGGGGCTGGCGGCCGGCTTCATGGCTCCGCAGAACTCCGCGCTCATCCAGCAGATGTTCCGGGGCGCCGAGCGCGGACGGGCCTTCGGATTCTTCGGCGCCACCGTCGGCATCTCCTCCGCCGTCGGCCCGCTCACCGGCGGCGCCATCCTCGCGCTGGCCTCCGGCTCCGAGGGCTGGCGCTGGATCTTCTACGTCAACGTCCCCATCGGCATTCTCGCCGTCCTGCTCGGCCGCCGGCTACTGCCCCGCACCCAGCCGTCCGGCCGGGGACACGTGGACGTGCCCGGCGTGCTGCTCCTCGGTCTCGGCGTCCTCGCGCTCATGTATCCGCTGGTCCAGGCGGACTCCGGCGGGCTGGGCCGCCTGTGGTGGCTGTTCCTCCTCGGCGCCGCACTGCTCGGCGTCTTTGTGCGGTGGCAGCGCCGTCTCGTCGCCCGGGACGCCCAGCCACTGCTCGATCCTCGCCTGTTCACCACCGTGCGCGGCTACGCCGTCGGCGCCGGGGTCGGCACCCTGTACTTCATCGGCTTCAGCGGGGTCTGGCTGGTCTTCGCCCTCTTCTACCAGGGCGGGCTCGGCTTCTCGCCGCTGCGGTCCGGCCTCGCAGTGACACCCTTCGCCATCGGATCGGCGAGCGCGGCCGTCGTCGCCGGCAGACTCGTGGACCGGTTCGGCCGCCTGCTCACCGTGTGCGGCCTCACGGGCGTGATCACCGGCCTGGGCGGTGCCGCGCTGCTGCTCCGCTTCGCACCCCTCGGCATCGCCCCCTGGGCAGCCGCACCGCTGCTCTTCCTCGGCGGCATCGGCGGCGGCTTCGTGGTCTCACCGAACATCACCATGACCCTGCGGGAGGTGCCGGTGCGGATGGCGGGCGCGGCGGGCGGCGCCCTCCAGACCGGTCAACGCCTCGGCGCCGCGGTGGGCACCGCGGCCCTGCCCGGCCTGTACTACCTGGCACTCGGTGAGGGAGACGACTACCGCGCCGCCCTCACCGTCGCGCTGGTCGCCGCCCTGGCGGGGATGGGAGCGTCGCTGGCCCTCGCGACCGTCGACTGGCGGCGCGACCGGCAGACGCGGCGGCCGCACGAGACGTGCCCGGACGAGGTCGCCCATGACCCCCTGCACTCCCGCCAGTCCTGATCCACCCGGGCCGCGCCGTCGGGCGCGGGGAGGGGACGGCGGGCCCGGCGACGGCGGGCCCGGTCGGGACAGGGGAGCCGGGCGCGCCACGCGACTCCAGGGCGCCCATGTCGGCGGCGCTCCCCCGCCGATCCTGCCTCAAGGGTCGAAGTGGGTGGCGATGCCGAACCTCCTGCGCAGGAGCCCCATGTCGTGCAGGTCGCGTCCGGTCGGCTCGTAGCCCTGGTGGAAGTAGACCTGTTGATCGGCGGAGAGGCACGGGACCGTGCTCGTGCCGATGGTGCCGGTCACGAAGCAGGAGGCCGGGTAGGGGAACGGCCGGTCGGGGTCGAAGGACGCCTGGATGGCGGAGCCGTCGGCGGCGAACACCAGCGGGTGGAGGTCGATCTCCCGTCCGGCGGCATCCGTGACGACGAACCGCACGGGCCGCCGGTCCAGGGTCTCGGTGAATCCGGCCGCCGCCAGGGCGGCCACCACGTCGGGCTCCTGGTCAAGGCGGTGCATCAGGTCCAGGTCCCGGTGGCCGCGGGTCTGCTCCCCCACCAGGGCGTCGATGCCCCAGCCGCCCCCGATCCAGGCGTCGGCGCCCGCGCGCCGCAGCAGCGCCAGCACGGACAGCACGTCCTCGGCGGTCATCATCGCGGCAGCGGCTCCTCTCCCCCGCGACTCTTCTCCCCCGCGGCGCCGGGCCGACGGCGGGAAGACCCCGACCCCGACCCCGACACGGTGAGGGTGTGCGGGTCGCTCATGCGCGCAGCCAGATCGCGGTGTCGCCCGGCAGTCGGCCCTCGGCGTCCAGGGGTCCGCTGGCGAGCAGGATGTGATCATGCTCGGGAAGAGTGGCCGGGGCTGCGGCCAGGTTGACCACGCAGACCAGGCCGGGCGCCCGGCGGAACGCGAGGACCCCGGCGGGGGCGGCCAGCCACTCCAGCGGGCCGTCGCCGAGGCCCGCCTCGGTACGGCGCAGCCGCAGCGCCGAGCGGTAGAGGACCAGCATCGAGCCGGGGTCGGCGGCCTGGAGGTCGGCCGCGTACGCCGACCAGCCCGCGGGTTGCGGCAGCCAGGGCTCGGCGCGCGAACCGAAGCCCGCGTACGGGGCGTCGGCGGTCCACGGCAGCGGGACCCGGCAGCCGTCGCGGCCCGGGTCGGCGCCGGCGGAGCGGAAGTGCATCGGGTCCTGGATGCGCTCGCGTGGGATGTCCGCCTCGGGCAGGCCGAGTTCCTCGCCCTGGTAGAGGTAGACGGAGCCGGGCAGGGCGAGGGTGAGGAGGGCGGCGGCGCGGGCCCGGCGGGTGCCGAGCGCCAGGTCGGTCGGAGTGCCGTACTCCTTGGTCGCGAAGTCGAATCCGGTGTCCGCACGGCCGTAGCGGGTGACCGTGCGGGTCACGTCGTGGTTGCACAGCACCCAGGTGGCGGGCGCGCCGACCGGGGCGTGCTCGGCCAGGGTGTCGTCGATGGCCGCGCGCAGCCGGTCCGCGTCCCAGGGGCAGGCCAGGAAGTTGAAGTTGAAGGCGGTGTGCAGCTCGTCGGGGCGCAGGTAGCGGGCGAAGCGCTCGGCGTCCGGCAGCCAGACCTCGCCGACGAAGACACCGTCGTGGGCGTCGGCGACGCTCCGCCAGGAGCGGTAGATCTCGTGCAGTTCGTCGCGGTCGATGTACGGGTGGGGGTCGCGGCCCTCGACGAAGTCCGGCAGGTCGGGGTCCTTGGCGGGCAGGGCGGCCGAGTCGATGCGGACGCCGGCCACGCCCCGCTCGAACCAGAAGCGCAGGACGTCCTCGTGCTCCTCGCGGACCGCCGGGTGGGCCCAGTTGAGGTCGGGCTGCTGGGGGGTGAACAGGTGCAGGTACCACTCGCCGTCCTCGACCCGGGTCCAGGTCCGGCCTGCGAACTGCGACGGCCAGTCGTTGGGCGGCAGTTCGCCCTGCTCACCGCGTCCGGGGCGGAAGTGGAACAGCTTGCGCTCGGGGCTGCCGGGTCCGGCGGCGAGCGCGGCCCGGAACCAGGGGTGCTGGTCGGAGACGTGGTTGGGGACGATGTCGACGATGGTGCGGATGCCGAGGGCCCGGGCCTCTCCGATCAGCTTCTCGGCCTCGTCGAGGGTGCCGAAGGCGGGGTCGATGGTGCGGTAGTCGGCGACGTCGTAGCCGCCGTCGGCGAGCGGGGAGAGGTACCAGGGGGTGAACCAGATGGCGTCGACGCCCAGTTCGGCGAGATAGGGCAGTCTCGCCCGTACGCCCGCCAGGTCCCCGGTGCCGTCGCCGTCTCCGTCGGCGAAACTGCGGGGATACACCTGGTAGATGGCAGCGCCACGCCACCAGTCGTCCGAGGGGGCGAGGGTCCTGTCGGGGTGCGGGGCTGCCACGTGACGGTCCTTTCGGGGCAGGGGTGGTTCTCAGCCGCCGCCCCGGACAGCGGGGCGTCGAATACGGGGCGGCGGCGGAGGGTCGGAAGGGGTGCCGACGGGCCGGGCGGGCGCGGCACCCACGGCCGGCGGGAGGAGCGGGGGAACGCCGGTGCCGGGCAGTCAGGTCGGATTCAGCCCTTGAGGCCGCCCGCGGTCAGTCCGCTCATGATGTTGCGCTGGAAGAGAAGGAACAGCAGCAGGGTCGGCAGGGACGCGATGGTGAGGGCGGCGATCAGGACATTCTCGGGCACGCTGGTGGCGAGCGAGTAGATGCCGACGGCGAGGGTCTGGCCGGTGGGGTCGGGCAGCACCAGCATCGGCCAGAGGAAGTCCTTCCAGACACCGACGACCGCGAAGATCGACACCACGCCGAGGATGGGCCGGGAGATCGGCAGGACGACCGACCACAGGACGCGCAGCGGACCCGCGCCGTCCATGGAGGCCGCGTCCAGGAGTTCCTTGGGGATGGAGTCGAAGAACCGCTTCAGCAGGAAGATGTTGAAGGCGTTGGTCACCGAGGGAAGCCAGATCGCCCAGGGCGAGTTGAGCAGGTTGCGCTCGACGATCGGCATGTCCAGCACGGTGAGGTACTGCGGGACGACGAGGACGGTCGCCGGGATCATCAGGGTGACAAGCATCAGCCCGAGGATCGCCTTGCCCAGGACGGGCCGCAGCTTGGACAGGGAGTAGGCGGCGGCGACGTCCAGCACCAGCTGGAAGGCGAGCGCGCCGAACGCGTAGTACAGGGTGTTCAGGAGCAGGCGGGCGAGGTCCATCACCTCCCAGGCCCGCTGGTAGTTCTCCGGGTGGACGGAGCCGGGCACCCAGGTCGGGGGTGTCTGGACGGCTTCCTGGGTGGTCTTGAGCCCGCCGGACACCATCCAGTAGAGCGGGCCGAGGAAGGCCAGCGTGAACAGGACGACGACGAGCGCGAAGCACAGCCAGTACAGCAGCCTGCCGCGCGGGCGGGCGAGGGCGGCGGGCGAGATGAGCGTGCGTGTGGACATGTCCGTGTCTCCCCCGGTCCTACTCTTCGGTGGCGCGGTTGAGCCTGGCGTACACGGCCGAGAAGACGGCCAGCGTGACGAGCAGGATCAGGCCGAGCGCCGCCGCGGCACCGTAGTTGTTGAAGTTGAAGGCGTACTGGTAGATCAGGTAGACGACGGTCGTGGTGGACCCCTCGGGGCCGGCGCCGCCGGTCAGCAGGAAGGGCTCGATGAAGACCTGCATCGTGGCGATGATCTGCATGAGCAGCATCAGCGCCAGGATCAGCCGGGTCTGCGGGATCGTCACGTGCCACACCTTGCGCAGCAGGCCGGCCCCGTCGAGTTCGGCGGCCTCGTACAGTTCACCCGGGACGCTCTGGAGCGCGGCCAGGTAGATGAGGGTCGCGCCGCCCATGTTCATCCAGGTGGAGGCGACGACGACGGAGAGCATCGCGGTGTCGGGGTCCTGGAGCCACTGCTGGGCGGGTACGCCGAAGACGCCCAGCACCTCGTTGAACATGCCGTACCCGGGGTCGTACAGGTACTTGAAGAGCAGTACCGAGGCGGTGGGCGGCAGCATGACGGGCAGGTAGACCAGAAGTCGCAGATAGCCCTGGCCGTGCCGGAACTCGTTGATGACGAGGGCCGTGACGAAGGGGACGGCGAAGCCCAGGACGAGGGCCAGGGCCGTGAACCAGAGGGTGTTGCGCCAGGCCTGGCCGAAGGCGGGGTCGTTCCAGATGGTGACGAAGTTGTCCCAGCCGGTCCAGCTGACCTGGCCGTCCTCGGTCTTCTGGAAGGCCAGCAGGAACTCGCGGACGATCGGGTACCAGGAGAAGAAGGCGAAGCAGAGCACCGCGCCGATGAGGAATCCGTGGGCGGTGACATTGCGGCGCAGGGCCTTGCCGAGGCCTCCGGCCGGGGGCCGGACGGTGCCGGCACGCGGCCGGCGGGGACGGCGTTCCTTGGCCGCCGGGTCCTGGGTGAGGGTGGGGGCCGACATGGGTGCTCCTCGGTCGGACTGCGGTGTCGCCGGACGGGACGGTCCGGATGCGTGACGTGGGCGGACGGGCGCCTGGCCCGCCGGTCGGGGGCGCGCTCGCGAGCCGGGCGGCGGGAGACCGCCCGGCCCCGCGGGGGTCACTGGTTGGCGAGGACCTGGTTCACCTGGGTCTCCGCGGTCGACAGGAGCTTGTCGATGTCGGCGTCCTTGTTGGTGAGGATGCCGGACATCACGTTGTCGAGGACCTTGTAGATCTCCTGCGCCTTCGGCGGCTCGGCCTTGCCCGGGACCGGGTTGTCCATGAAGGCCTTGAAGTTCTGCACCGGCATGGTGGCGAACTGCTGACGGGCGGCGTCGTCCTTGGTCTTGCTGTCGTTCAGCCACAGGTTGGGCTGCGGGAGTCCGACGGGGAGGCTGTCGGCCTTGGTGCGCTCCCAGTCGTACTGTCCCTTGCCGACGGTGGTGAACTTGAAGTTGAGCCAGGCGATCGCGGCCTTGACCTTGTCGGGTGAGATGCCCTTCTTGATCATGTAGTTGTTGCCGCCGGCGAGGGTGTTCTTGCCGCCGGGGATCGGGCCCATACCGAAGTTCTCGTACTTGGCGCCGAGTTGCTGGACCATGTACGTCACGTCGTCGGGCGCGGCGAGGAACATGCCGAGCTTGTCGGTGGCGATCTGCTTCTGCAGGTCACCCCACTTCAGCAGCTGGGTCTTGCCCATGGCGTCGTCCTCCCAGCGCATCGCGTGGAGGTTCTGGGCGACCTGCTTGCCGATCGCGTCGTTGAACGCGGCCTTCGTGCCGGAGGAGTCGACGACCTCACCGCCGAGGCTGTACATCTGCGCGGTGAAGTGCCAGCCGCCGGTGTTGCCGGCGCTGTACTCGCCGAAGCCGGACACGCCGCCGCCGAGTCCGGCGATCTTCTTCGCCGCCGCCCGGACGTCCTCCCAGGTGGCGGGCGGGGTGTCGGGGTCGAGGCCGGCCCGCTCGAAGAGCGAGCGGTTGATGAGCAGGCCCATCCGGTAGTTGCTGGTGGGCAGGCCGTAGAGCTTGCCGTCCTTCTTGAGCGAACCGAGGACGTCCGGGTCGATGTCCTTCAGCAGCGGCACGGTCCTGTCGTTGACGTAGGCGCTGATGTCCTGGGCGCCGTCGTTGTCGAGGACCTGGTCGAGGTCGGTGAAGTAGGTGTAGAACACGTCCGGTTGGGACTTCGCCTTGAGCATCGCGGTGAACCGCGGCGGCTCCAGGCACTGGCCCGGGGTGGAGCGGCCCTGCACGGTGACGTCGGGGTACGTCTTGTTGAACTCCTTGACGTCCTCGTTCCACTCCTTGAGCTCGGCCTTCTTGGCCGCCGGCGGCATGCAGTCGATGGTGATGGTCACCTTGGTCTTGGGGTCCAGCGGCGCGGCGGGGTTGGCGTTCGTGCTGTTCCCGTCGCCGTTGTCGCCGTCGTCGCTGCTGCTCGTGCCGCAGGCGGCGAGCGCCGTCAGTGTGAGAGCGGAGACGAGGGTGACCGCGCCGGCGCGGCGGGTGCGGCGGAACCGAGCTCTTCTCATGGGTGGTCCCCTTCGGGCATGAACGTGGAAGGCGCCCCCTCATTAGTACGAGGTGGGGCGCCGCACACTCAATCACCGCCAACAAGACTGCGCAATATCTCGCGCTGATTTCGTAATTGCTTGACAGAGCAACGCAGATGGAGCGGCCGACACCCGGCGATTCCCTGCAAGTCGGTGTCGAGTACGGAACATTGCGTACCGCTTCCCGGACGGGCACCGTCGGACCGGCGACGACATGACACGGCCGGCCCACGAGAGTCCGTGGGCCGGCCGATGACGCGACGGTCGGTGTACGCGAGGGCGGTGCAGGCGAGGGGCGGTGTACGCGAGGGGCGGTGCAGGCGAGGGGCGTGCCGATGGGGCGGGCGTGCTGAGGCGGGCGGTCCGCGTCAGTCGCGCGGCGCCTGGGCCGTGGAGCCGCGCACGACCAGCTCGGGCTCGAACAGCAGCTCACCGGGCGGCACTTCGCCGCCCTGGATCTGGGTGCACAGCAGGTCCACGGCGGCACGCCCCATGGCCTCGATGGGCTGGCGCACGGTGGACAGCGGGGGCTCCGTGCAGTTCATGAAGGCGGAGTCGTCGAAGCCGACGACGGACACCTGCTCGGGCACCGCGAGGCCGCGCCGCCGGGCGGCCCTGATGGCGCCGAGGGCCAGGGGGTCGCTGGCGCAGATGATGCCGGTGACCCCGCGGTCCAGCAGCCGTGAGGTGGCCGCCTGGCCGCCTTCCAGCGAGAACATCGAGCGCTCCACCCGGTCTTCGGGGAGCGGGGAGCCGGCCGCTTCGGCCGCGGCCTGGGCGGCGGCGAGCTTGCGCCGGGAGGGGATGTGGTCACGGGGCCCGAGGACGAGCCCGATGCGCTCGTGGCCCAGCAGGGAGAGGTGGCGCCAGGCCTGTTCCACCGCGACGGCGTCGTCGCAGGAGACACAGGGGAAGTCCAGCTCCTCTATGGGCGCATTGATCAGGACCACCGGGATGCGCCGTTCGGCGAGCTGCCGGTAGTGGTCGTGCGGGGCGTCGGCCTGCGCGAACAGCCCTCCGGCGAAGACCACACCGGAGACGTGCTGCTGAAGCAGGAGATCGACGTAGTCCGCCTCGGAGACGCCGCCCTTGGTCTGGGTGCACAGCACGGGTGTCAGCCCCTGCTGGGCCAGCGCGCCGCCGATGACCTCGGCGAACAGCGGGAAGATCGGGTTCTGCAGCTCCGGCAGGACGAGTCCCACCAGGCGGGCGCGTTCGCCGCGCAGCTGGGTGGGGCGCTCGTAGCCGAGCACATCCAAGGCCGTCAGCACCGACTGACGGGTGGTCTCGGAGACCCCCGGCTTGCCGTTGAGCACCCGGCTGACCGTGGCTTCGCTGACCCCTACCTTCTTGGCAACCTGAGCAAGTCGTCGCGTCATGGGCGCAAGGCTAGCGCAAGCCGCGCAAACGGCTTGCGCCAACCAGGGCCACAATGTTCAGTTTCCGTCAGGATCCATGGCTCTCTTGCGGACCGGCGTTCAGGGATTGATGTTGATCTTGAAGGTGGAGGTGGTGTTCCGGATGTCCACGGCGTTGCCGTTCAGACGCAGTCCGTTGAAGGTGACCTCCCCGACCGCCGGACCCTGGTCGGCCTCGGGCAGCTCGTTCGCCCACAGTCCGAAGCCGGACTTGGCGTCGTAGGCGTCACCGCTCTTGCGGGCTCCGGTGATCGAGATGTCGGTGAGGACCGTGTCCTTGATCGGGTTCACCGGCTGCCCGCCGACGTACTGCGTCTGGAACATGATGCCGGAGTAGGTCGGGTCGACGATGTCGACGTCGTTGACGCGGATGCCCTGGAACACCTTGGACGCGGAGAACAGCCAGATGCCGGGGAAGGTCTGGGCGCCCCAGAAGTGCCCGCCGGAGCGCACCACGGAGACGTTCTCCACCGTCGTCGGGTCCGTGCCGAAGCCGTTCATCGGATAGCCGAAGTCCAGCGAGCTGATGGTGATGCCGGAGTAGACCAGGGTGTCGGCGATGTGGATGTTGCGGAAGGTGTTGTTGTAGCCGCCGTACACGGCGATGCCCGCGGCCCGCCAGGTCAGCAGCGAGGTCAGGTTCTCGTAGACGTTGTCCTTCATGTCGGCGCCGCCCGCGTCGATGGCCGAGAACAGCGCGAAGCTGTCGTCGCCGGAGGAGCGGGACTCGTTGTTGACGACGTGGTTGTCCGTCGACCCGTTGGTCATGTTGACGCCGTCGGCGAAGGTGTCGCGGATGCGCGCGTTGCTGACCGTCATCCGGTCGGTGTTGGCGCCCCAGTACAGGCAGACCATGTGCTCGGTCCAGGTGTTGTCGATGACGATGTCCGAGACGCCTGCGAAGTCGAACACCTTGCCCGGCCCGTCGATGCGCGAGGTGTAGTTGCCGAAGTAGGCGAAGCCGCGGAACGCGGAGCCCTTGGCGCTCGCCTCGGCCCGGAAGCCGACGTCGGTGTTCTCCTGGCCGGCCGGGGCGTGGAACTGGGTGTACCAGGGTCCGGCGCCGACCACCTGCACGGCCTTGCCGTACACCTGGAACTTGGACGAGGTCTGGTAGTCGCCCGGCGGCAGATAGACACCGGTGAGCTTGCCGGTGGTGTCCATACGGACCCGGTCGAGGGCGTTCTGCACGTCCTGGTGGGTGAAGCCGGCCGGGACGGCGTACGCCGCCGGGTCGGGGTTGGCGACGGGCGCGACCTGCTCCAGGCTGACGAAGTCGATCGCGTAGCGCGAGGTGTTGGCGGCGTCCTTCTGGAGCCGGATCTTCGCACCGGCCGGGACGGTCTCGCCCAGCATCAGGTGCGCCTCGTCGTAGATGTGGCGCGGGGCTCCCGCGGACGGCGCGTTGCCGGGCGAGGCCTCGGCGCCGTACAGCCAGGCGTACCGCGAGGTGAGCGGCAGAGCCTTGCGGAGGGTGCCGTCGACGTAGACGTTCAAGGTGGCGTCGGTGCCGCCGCCGCCCGCGGCATCGGGAATGGAGAAGCGGGTCACCAGGGTGTTGGTGGCCGCCCGGGTGGTGAACTCCACGTACTGGCCGGTGCTGTCGAGGGTGACGGCCTTGCGCCCCGACGCCTCGCCGGCGAGGTCGCCGACGGTGCGGTTGGGCCCGACGGTGGTGGCGCCGCCGCCCGTGGCGCCGTCCTCCGCCTCGTACATGTCGTAGGGCATGTTGGCGCCGCGTCCTACGAAGAGGGACTGCTCGACGGTGTTGTTCTCCCGTTTCACGGGGAGTTCGTTGCCGTCGGCCGCGACCGTGGCGCGCACCGTGTAGGTGCCGTTGGCGGCGGTCCAGGTGCCGAGGGTGATCGGTGCGGTGGTGGCCCCGGCGGCGATCGCCCCGTCGTGGGAGCCGGTCACGGTGCGGACGGTCGCCCCCTTGGAGTCGACCAGGGTGAGGGTGAGGGCGTGGGCGCCGCTCGCCGAGGTGACGGTGCCCTGGTTGCGCACGGCGACGCGGAAGGTGACCGTGTCGCCCGCGGCCGGGCCGGACGGGGACGTGGTGACCACCGGGACCAGGTCGGAGCTGCTGACCGGGCGCACGGTGAGCGCGGTGGGCGCCGTGTAGGTGTTGTTGGTCTCGTTCTGCTCGATGACCGTGCCGCCGTCGTCCGCGACGGCGCTGAGCTGGTAGGTCCCCGTCTCGCGGGCGCCGATCGAGGCGCTGACGGTGGTCTGCGCGCCGGCGGCCAGGGCGCCGACGGGGGCGTTGGCGACCTTGGTGCCGTTCAGCCGCAGCGCGAGGCTGCTGGCGGGCGCGGCGGTCTCGCCGCTGTTGCGGACGGTGGCGGACAGGGTGATGGTGTCCGACTCGACGGGCGAGACCGGCGCGGCGGTCAGCGAGGTGACCTGCAGATCGGGATTGGGTGCGGCGGTGCCGATCACCTGGAACTCGGCGATCTGCCCTGCCGGGGCACCGGAGTTGGCGGTGAACCGCAGCTGGACATCGGCGACGCGGGCGGCGACCGGGATGGTCACCGTGTTGCCGCTCGCCGGGCTGAAGGCGTACTCCTTGGCGGCGACCAGCGAGGTGAAGCCGCTCGCGGACTGCTCACGCCCGAGCACCTGGACGGTCTGGGTGCGCGGGCCCCAGGAGCTGTCCGGGTTGAGGCGCAGGACCAGTGAGGTGACGTCGGCGTTGGCGCCGAGCTGCACGGTCAGTGTGGCGGGGTGGCCGGAGCCCTCCCAGTAGGTGCTGGTGGAGTTGTCGTTGGCGTTCTCGGCCACGAAGGTGTGCACGGTCGAGGAGGCCGTGATGGGCCTGCCGACCGCGAGGTTGGAGCCGGGGCCGGACGTGCCGGTCCGTGTGACGGAGTTGCTGTCGCCGGAGACGTTCCCGGCGGCGTCCTTCGCCCGCACCGCGTAGGACACGGTCACGGTGGCGGGGCGGTTGTCGGTGTACGTGGTGACGTTGCCCGCGACGGTGGTCAGCAGGGTGTTGTTGGCGTACACCTCGTAGCCGGTGACGGCGGTGTTGTCGGTGGAGGCGTTCCAGGTCAGCCGGATCTGCCCGGCGGCGGGCTCGGTGAACGCCAGGTTCGCGGGAGCGGTGGGCGCCTGGGTGTCACCCGTCGCGCCGCGGCGGGTGACGGTGTTGCTGTTGCCGGAGACGTTCCCGGCGGCGTCCTTGGCGCGCACGAAGTAGGAGACCGTGGCGCTCGCGGGCCGGGTGTCGGTGTACGTGGTGGCGTTGCCGGCGACCGAGGTCAGCAGTTCGTTGTCGGCGTAGACGTCGTAGCCGGTGACGGCGGTGTTGTCGGCGGAGGCGTTCCAGGTCAGCCGGATCTGCCCGGCGGCGGGCTCGGTGAACGCCAGGTTCGCGGGAGCGGTGGGCGCCTGGGTGTCACCCGTCGCCGGGCCGTAGACCTCCAGCGCGGACAACTGGGCGGCCGGCTGACCGGTGTTGGCGGTGACCAGGACCTGGACGTACCGCGTGGTGGCCGTGTCGAAGGTGATCGTCACCGTGTTCCCGTCGGCCGGGGCGAACGGGTACGCCCTCGACGCCGTCAGGTCGGTGAAGTCGGTCCCGTTGGCGCTGCCCTGGATCTTCAGGGTCTGGGTGCGGGCTCCCCAGCCGTCGGGCAGCTTGAGCACCACCCGGTTGACGCCGAGCGAGGAGCCGAGGTCGGCCCGGATCCACTGCGGGAGTTCGTTGTTGCGGCTCTCCCAGTAGCTGGCCTTGTTGCCGTCCGCGGCGTTGGACGGCACGTACGTCTCGGTGTGGCTGCTCGCGGTGAGGGTGCGGCCGCGGGCGAGGTCGGTGGAGGACTCGCCCGCCGCGTGCACCTCGAGTTCCGAGAGCTGGGCGGCCTGCCAGCCGGTGTTGGCGGTGATCTCGATCCGTACGTAGCGGGTCTGCCCGGCCGGGAAGGCCACCGTGACGGTGTTGGCGGAGCCGGGGCTGAAGGTGTAGGCGGCGGACGCCTTCAGGGTGGTGAAGCCGGTGCCGTCGGCGCTGCCCTGCACGGACAGGGTCTGGCTGCGGGTCTCCCAGGACGCGGGCAGCTTCAGCACGACCTCGTCGACGCGGGCGGTGGAGCCGAGGTCGGCCTGGACCCATTGCGGCAGGTCACCGCCCGCGCTCTGCCAGTAGGAGCTCTGGTCTCCGTCGGTGATGTTGCGGGCGGCGTACTCGGTGTGTGCGCTGGCGGCCGCGGTGGGCCGTCCGGCAGCGAGGTTGGGGCCGTCGGCCGCCGAGGCGTCGGTCAGTGACGACGCGCCCAGCATCAGCAGGCTGGTCGTGAGGACGGCGGCCATGGCCCGCCATCCCCTGCGCTTCGGTCTCATCTCTCCCCGATCTCCGTCCCGTCCGCCGTGGCGCGGAGGGACGCGGTTGCTGGATGGGTCGGCTCGACGGTGCACCGGACACGCCTCAATGTGCGGGACAGGGCACCGCTTTTGCGTGAATCGCTCAGAGAGTTGCAGACCGATAGGGGTTCGTCCACCGTCGGGACAGCGGTGGATCCGACCGCTCACCCCTTGGACGACCTGCCCATGGGCCGGGATCAGGGACTTTCGTGCGGGCTTTCACGATGACGCAAGCGGATCCGCAAGCAACGCAAGCCGCTTGCGTGGCCAACTCCCGCCACTGCCGGGACCGTTGACAAAGCGGAGACACGCTAGAAACCTATGGGCGTACTTTCCGCAAAGAATCGACTGTTCAACTCAATTTGCGTGCACGGCCGGTGTTTCCCACCTCGGGCCTGCCCCTCGGGGCCGCTCCCGCACTCTCCTCCCCGCGCCTCCCCCGTCTCCCCGCACCTCCAGGGACCGACCCGCCGTGCCCTCCCCCGTGTTCACCTACCGAACAGAGGACCTCATGAGTTGGAGACCACCGGGCCGTCGGCCCGTGACCGGCGCGGTCGTCGCCGGGCTCCTGTCGACCGGCCTGCTTCCGCTGGCCTTCGCCTCCCCCGCCCAGGCGGCTCCCGCCGCGGCCGACGTCAACCTCGCCCTCGGCCGCCCCGCCACGGCGGGCGGAGCGCACGCCGAATACCCCGCCCGTAACCTCACCGACGGTGTCCAGGCCTCCTACTGGGAGGGCCCGGCAGGGTCCTTCCCGCAGTGGGCGCAGGTCGACCTCGGCGCGGCCCGGGAGGTGGACCGGGTGGTGCTCAAACTCCCGACCGGCTGGGGCAGCCGCAACGAGACCCTCTCGCTGCAGGGCAGCAGCGACGGCTCCGGCTTCAGCACTCTCGCGGCCTCGGCGGTCCGAGTGTTCGACCCGAACCGGGCCAACACGGTGTCCGTCGCCCTCGCCTCCCCCGCGGACGTGCGGTACGTCCGCGTCGACGTCTCCGGCAACACCGGCTGGAACGCCGCGCAACTCTCCGAGCTGGAGGTGTACGGCGAGGACGGCGGCACGGACCCGGGCGACCCGCCGCCCACCGGCACCAACCTGGCCCGCAACAAGCCGGTCGAGGCCACCTCCACCGCACAGACCTATGTGGCCGCCAACGCCACCGACGACTCCGTCTCCACCTACTGGGAGGCGGCCGGTCACCCCTCGGATCTCACCGTCGCGCTGGGGGCCGACGCCGATGTGACCGGCGTGGTGGTCAAGCTCAACCCGGACCCGGTATGGGCCGCCCGCACCCAGACCATCCAGGTCCTCGGCCGGCAGCAGTCCGCGAGCGGCTTCACCTCGCTGGCGGCCGCGAAGTCGTACTCCTTCAGCCCGGCGAGCGGCAACACGGTGACCGTCCCGGTCAGCGGCCGCTGGTCCGACGTGCGGCTGCACTTCACCGCCAACTCCGGTGCGCCCGGCGGGCAGGTCGCCGAGTTCCAGGTCGTGGGCACCGCGGCCCCCGCGCCCGACCTGACGGTCACCACGCTCGACTGGACGCCGGCCGCGCCCAGCGAGCGGGACGCGGTCACCGTCAAGGCCACCGTGCGCAACGCGGGCACCGCGCGCTCCGCGGCCACCACCGCCGACGTCAGCGTGGAGGGCACGGTCGTGGGCAGCGCCGCCGTCCCGGCGCTCGACCCGGGCGCCTCGGCGACCGTGGATGTCGCCACCGGTACCCGAGCTGCGGGCAGTTACGGCGTGTCGGCCGTCGTCGACCCCCGGAACACCGTCCCGGAGCTGGACGACAGCAACAACAGCCGTACGTCCGCGAACAGACTGGTCGTCACCCAGGCGCCCGGACCCGACCTGGAGGTGGCCTCGATCACCACCAGCCCGGCCAACCCGGCCGTCGGCCAGGCCGTCTCCTTCACCGTCGCCGTGCACAACCGCGGGATCAGCGCCGCTCCGGCCGGCTCGGTGACCCGGGTCCAGGCCGGCTCGACCACCCTCAACGGCACCACCGGCCAGGTGGCCCCCGACGCCACGGTGAACGTGGCGATCAGCGGGACCTGGACAGCCACCGCCGGCGGGGCGACCCTCACCGCGACCGCCGACGCCACCGGGGTCGTCGCCGAGACGAACGAGAACAACAACGTCCTCACCAAGTCCCTGGTGGTCGGCCGCGGTGCCGCCGTGCCCTACACCGAGTACGAGGCGGAGGACGGGCGGTACACCGGCACCCTCCTCACCGCCGACGCCCAACGCACCTTCGGACACACCAACTTCGCCACCGAGTCCTCCGGCCGCAGGTCGGTCCGGCTCACCGCGACCGGCCAGTTCGTGGAGTTCACCTCCACGAACGCGGCCAACTCCCTCGTGGTGCGCAACTCCGTCCCGGACTCCGCGTCCGGCGGCGGCGCGGACGCCACCGTCAGCCTGTACGCGGACGGCGCCTTCGTGCAGAAGCTGTCCCTGTCGTCCAAGCACAGCTGGCTGTACGGCACCACCGACGACCCCGAGGGACTGACCAACCGGCCGGGCGGCGACGCGCGGCGCCTGTTCGACGAGTCACACGCGCTGCTGTCGAAGAGCTATCCGGCGGGCACCGTGTTCCGCCTCCAGCGCGACGCGGGCGACTCGGCCGCCTTCCAGGTGATCGACCTGGTCGACCTGGAGCAGGTGGCTCCCGCCGCCTCCAAGCCGGCCGCCTGCACCTCGATCACGGAGTACGGCGCCGTACCGAACGACGGCCTCGACGACACCGACGCCATCCAGCGGGCGGTCACCGCCGACCAGAACGGCCAGATCTCCTGTGTGTGGATCCCGGCCGGACAGTGGCGTCAGGAGCAGAAGATCCTCACCGACGACCCGCTGAACCGGGGGCAGTTCAACCAGGTGGGCATCCGGGACGTCACCGTCCGCGGCGCGGGCATGTGGCACTCCCAGCTGTACACGCTGACCCCGCCGCAGGAGGCGGGCGGCATCAACCACCCGCACGAGGGCAACTTCGGCTTCGACATCGACTCCAACACCCAGATCTCCGACATCGCCATCTTCGGCTCGGGCACCATCCGCGGGGGCGACGGCAACGCCGAGGGCGGTGTCGGCCTCAACGGCCGCTTCGGCAAGGGCACGAAGATCACCAACGTGTGGATCGAGCACGCCAACGTCGGTGTCTGGGCCGGCCGCGACTACTCCAACATCCCCGAGCTGTGGGGCCCCGGCGACGGGCTGGAGTTCTCCGGGGTACGCATCCGCGACACCTACGCCGACGGCATCAACTTCGCCAACGGCACCCGCAACTCGACCGTCTACAACTCCTCCTTCCGCAACACCGGCGACGACGCGCTCGCCGTGTGGGCCAGCAAGTACGTGAAGGACACCTCGGTGGACGTCGGCCACGACAACCACTTCCGCAACAACACGATCCAGCTGCCCTGGCGGGCCAACGGCATCGCGGTGTACGGCGGTTACGGCAACACCATCGAGAACAACGTCGTCTCCGACACCATGAACTACCCGGGCATCATGCTGGCCACCGACCACGACCCGCTGCCCTTCACCGGTGAGACCCTGATCGCGGGCAACGCCCTGTACCGCACGGGCGGCGCGTTCTGGAACGAGGACCAGGAGTTCGGCGCGATCACCCTGTTCGCGCAGGGCCAGGACATCCCGGGCGTCACCATCCGGGACACCGAGATCCACGACTCGACGTACGACGGCATCCAGTTCAAGACGGGTGGCGGCGCGATGCCGGGCGTGAAGATCACGAACGTGCGCATCGACAGGTCCAACAACGGCTCCGGCATCCTCGCGATGAGCGGCGCCCGCGGCAGCGCCACCCTGTCCGGTGTGACGATCACCGGCTCGGCCCAGGGTGACGTACTCATCGAACCGGGCTCGCAGTTCACGATCACCGGCACCCCGAGCGGGGCGACGGGACGACGCGACGCCTACTGAGCACGACCGGTGGGCCCCCGAGACCGGGGGCCCACCGCTCCCTCGCCATTCCGCTCCGCCCTCGCTCCACCCCCGCTACGCGGATCGCCTGCTCGAACGCGAGCGCCGTGACCTCGTCCGGTCGCACCTCGTCCGGTCGCACCTCGTCTAGTCGGAGGCCCTGTCGGCCGTGACCAGCAAGTACTCCCAATCCATGGCCCCGTCCGCGAGGTGCCTGGCGGCCAGGTCCACGAGCGCCGTGTCGAGGGCGGTCACCTTGTCGGGGTCGTCGGCGATGGCGGCGTAGACGGCGAGGGTCGGGCCGTAGCAGCGCTTGAAGAACTCCCGGAAGTCCTCCGGGCCGGAGAACGCGTCGATGCGCAGCAACCGACGACGGGCGTCGACGCCGGTCACGCGGTCGCCGAGCAGAGAACGCACGTGGCCCTCGTCGCCCCACAGCGGCGGCGGCTGCGCTCCGGGCGGCGGCGGGGGCGCGTACGGGCGCATGGCGGCGAACATCTGCCCGATGAAGCCCTCCGGAGTCCAGTTGACGAGGCCGATCTTCCCGCCGGGTCGACAGACGCGGACCAGTTCGTCGGCGGCCCGCTGGTGGTGCGGAGCGAACATGACGCCGACGCAGGACACCACGGTGTCGAAGTCCGCGTCCGCGAACGGCAGTTCCTCGGCGTCGCCCTCGCGCCACTCCAGCTTGGCACCACGCTCCGCGGCGAGCCGGCGACCGGCCTCCAGCAGTTCCGGGGTCAGGTCCACCGCCACCACGTCGGCCCCGGCGAGGGCGGCGGGGATGGCGGCGTTCCCCGAACCGGCCGCGATGTCGAGCACCCGGGTCCCCGGCTGCACGCCGCTCTCGCGCACGAGCTCCGGTCCCAGGTCCGGGATGACGTCCGAGGCCACGAGGGGATAGTCGCCCAGTGCCCACATGGCTCGGTGCTTCGCCTTCAGGGCCCGGTCGGCCCGGGTCGCCTCACTCGCCTCGGACATGACGGATCCCTCCGCTGCGGCACCGTTCGCCTTCGGTTCCGGGCGGGGGCCACCGCCTCGGACCGCCGCGCCCGAGCCTCGCCGACTCCGGCGCCTTCTCTCGACTGTCTCACGGTTCGACCCGCCCCGCCCCGCCTGTGGACGGGACCGCTGCACCGCAATATCGCGGTGCAGCGGCCGTGCGACGCTGCGGTGCGCAGGCCCGACCGACCCGGCCGAGGCTACGGACGGGGCCCGGTCACCGTGGCCAGCCTGGTCCTGATGGCGTCGGCCTCGGGCATGCCGAGTTCGGCGTAGAGGGTGAGCGCACGCTCGTAGCGGCCGAGGGCGGGGGCGGTGTCGCCGAGCGCGTGATGGGCCGCGCCGAGTCCGCCGAGGGCGCGGGCCTGCTGGCCCGGGCTGCCGATGTCCTCGGCGATGGCGAGTGCGTCGGTGTGGTGGACGAGGGCCTCGGCGGGCCGGCCGGCGGCGCAGACGGCCTCGCCGAGCCCGTTGAGCGCCCTGGCCTCGCCGTCCCGGTCGCCGTTCTGGCAGTAGAGGGTGAGTGCCTGCCGCTGGCATTCGGCGGCCTGCGCGTGCTGGTCCCGCCGCGAGTGGACGACGCCGAGGCTGTGCAGCGCCCCGGCCTCGCCGTACCGGTCACCGACTTCGCGGAACAGGGCGAGGGCCTGCTCCTGGCGGCGCGCGGCCGACCCCAGCCGGCCGAGTCGCGTCTCGACCGTGCCGAGGTCGTTGAGCGCATGGGCTTCCAGGTAAGGGTTGCCGGCCAGCCGGAGCAGGGTCAGGGCCTGCTGGAGATGGTCGGCGGCCTGTCCGTAGCGGCCCGACTGCCCCTCGACGGAGGCCAGGTCCTTGAGGGCGATCGCTTCGCCCCACCGGTCTTCGACGCTCCGGTACAGCGACAGCGCCTGTTCCAGGTACGCGACGGCGGGCAGGAAGCGGCCCAGCCGTTCCTCGAGGAGGCCGAGGTTGACCAGGGCACGGGCCTGGCCGGTCGGGTCACCGGCCTGCCGGAACAACGTCAGCGCCTCCTGCAGGTGTTGACGTGCCGGTTCGTGTCGGGCCAGTTGCCAGTAGGCGGTGCCGAGGCCGAGCAGCGCCCGCGCCTCGCTCACCGGGTCGGCGATCAGGCGAGCGGCGTCCCGGGCGTGACCGTGCATCGTGAGGCCGTCGGTGTGATGGCCGCTGATGAGGTAGCGGTACAGGGTGAGGGAGAGCCGGATGGCGTGGGTGGGCCGGCCGCGGGCGGCGGTGTGGGCGGACACCGCCGTCAGACACGTCCGCTCGGTGTTCAGCCAGGCGCGCGCGGCGTCGGGATCCGACAGGTCGGGCACGGGCGTGGCGGGTTCGGGAGCGGCGGGCCGTAAGTGGGCCTCGGCCGGGTGGAGGCAGTTCATGGCGGCGGCCGCGGTGGCGAGGTAGTGGTCGAAGAGCCGGTCGAGCGCCGCCTCGCGGATCTGCGGCGCGTCCTCGGTGGTGGCGAGGCGGGTGGCGTAGGCGCGCAGCAGGTCGTGCATGCCGTACCTGGCGGCTTCCATGGGCTGGACCAGATGGGCTCGGGCGAGGGCGTCGAGGGCACGGCGGGCGTCCGCCAGGCTGCTGCCGGTCAGCGCGGCGGCGGCGTGGGCGTCGAGGTCGGGGCCGGGGTGCAGGCCGAGCAGCCGGAAGGTGCGCGCCACGTCCGCCGGGAGGTGCCGCAGCGACCAGGAGAACACGACGGCGACGGCGGCGCGGGGGTCGCCGTCCGCGTCGAGCAGGTCCAGCCGCCGCTGCTGGTCGGCGAGTTCGGTGACGAGGTCGGCGAGCGGGGTGGCGGGGCGGGCGGCGGCGAGCTCCGCGGCGACCCGCAGTGCCAGGGGAAGCCGGGCGCACTGCGCGGCGAGGGCGTCGACGGCGTCGGGTTCGGCCTCGGCGCGGGGGCCGACGAGCCGCCGCAGCAGGGCGCGGGCGACGGCGGCGGGCAGCAGGTCGAGGTCGAGGCGGTGGGCGCCCTCGCGTGCGACCAGCCCGGCGAGGCTGTCGCGGCTGGTGACCAGGACCGCGCAGGAGCCGGTGCCGGGCAGCAGCGGGCGGACCTGCTCGACGGTGGCGGCGTTGTCGAGAACGATCAGCATGCGCCGGCCCGCGACCTCGGTGCGGTAGCGCGCCGCGCGGTCGTCCGCCTCCAGCGGGATGTCCTGTCCGGACACCCCGAGCGCGGTCAGGAACCGGCCCAGCGCGTCGAGAGCGGTCATGGGCCGCTCGGGGTCGTAGCCGCGCAGGTTCACGTACAACTGGCCGTCCGGGAAACGGTCCCGGGCCCGGTGCGCCCAGTGGACCGCCAGGGCCGTCTTGCCCACGCCCGCCGTCCCGGACACCGCCGAGACCACCACCGCCGTCGGCCGCTCCGCTGCCGCGACCAGGACCTTCTCCAGCCGCGCCAGTTCCTCCTCGCGACCGGTGAACCCCGCTGCGTCCATGGGCAGTTGCGCGGGCACGGCTCCGACGCTCCCGATGCCGTTGCCCGTGGCCGAACTCGTGCCGGTGCCGGTGCCCGTGTCTGTGCCGGTGCCGTTGCCCGTGGCCGTACTCGTGCCGGTGCCCGTGCCGGTGCCGGTGCCGGTGCCGGGCGGTGTGCGACGGGCGGCCGGTGCGGCGGTCCGCCCGCTCAGGATCGCCGCGTGTTCCCGCCGCGCCTCGGCTCCCGGAGCCGTTCCCAGTTCGTCGGCCAGTCGCTCTTGCAGGGCTGCGTAGCAGGCGAGCGCCTCCGGGGCGCGCCCGGCGGCCTGCAGCGCCCGCATCAACACCACGGCGAGCGGCTCGGTCAGGGGGTGCTCGGCGACCAGGACCGACAGCGTGTCGACCACCACGACGTGGCCGCCGACGCGGAGTTCGGCGTCCGCCCAGGCCAGGACGGCGTCGATGCGCTGATGCAGCCAGCTCTCCCGGGTGCGTGCCGCCCAGTCGCCGGGCAGTCCGGCCAGCGGCTCGCCCTGCCACAGGCCCATCGCCTCCCGCAGGGTCGCCACCCGTACCGCATCGGAGCGGTCGGTCCGCCGGGCCCGCTCGACCAGGCTCCGGAAACGGTGCACGTCGACCAGGTCCCTGGGCACGTCGAGCCGGTAGCCTCCCGAGCCGCGCAGCAACGACGGCGCGGTGGGCGGGCCTTCGGCGCCGCCGGTGAGGTGCGGGGCCGCATCCAGAAGGGCACGGCGGACCCGGGCGATGTGGGCGTAGAGAGTGGCGCGCACCTGTGCGGGCGGGTCCTCGCCCCAGACCCGGTCGATCAGCGTCTCGGCCGCCACCCAGCGGCCCGCGTCGACCAGCAGCGCCGCCAGGACCGTACGCCGTTTGGCGGGGCCCAGATCCACAGGGCGGCCCGCCGCCCATAACTCCACAGGCCCCAGCAGCCGAAATCCCGTCACGCCGTCTCCCCCGCCCCACCCTGCGCGCATCGCCCTTCCCCACCAGGCGTCACCCAACCACCCGGCCACCTGCGAGGCAAGGTTTGCGCAAGGTTGTCGACCACCTCCCCGGTGCACCGTGTTCCTGGCAACCAACTCGCCTTGCCACAGGCCGACTTGGGTCCCGCGGGCGGGCCACCGGCTGATGGAGGAACACTGAGAACGAAGCGGACTCCGGACCGTCCGTCCGGAGGACTGTTCGGCCATCTCGGCGTCAACGGCTCGGGCGACCCCGGCGTGGTCCACGGCGACAACACGAATCTCCTCGTGCTCTCCCGGGGCTGGTACGACGGCTCCCCGGCGAACACCGTGTACGGGCACAACGTCGCCTCGAACAACTGGTGCGTGTGAACCCATCCACGGCGCGAAGGACACTCCTCACGGTGCTCCTTGCGCTCACCGCGGACGGGCTGCTCCCACGGGGGTGAGCAGCCCGTCCGCGGCCCCGCGGCCCCGCGGCACTCGACGAGCGTCCCCTGTCGGACGCCACCGCGGCCGGCCATGCCCTCGAGGACGGGTACAGGATCGTCGGTGTTCTGATCCATCGGTGGGTAGTGACGGGCGTGGGGTCGATCCTGGCCGAAGGAGGTGGACTTCACGATGTCCACCCGCCAGGCCCGGCCGAAGTGGGTCGTGATCGTCGACGCCGACCTGCCTCGCGCGAACCCCACCGTCACCGTGCTCGGCGTGTTCAGCACAGACATGGCAATCCTCTTCACTCATGCGGACAGATCAGAGAATGCTAGACAGATGTGCTGGATTCAGGCCGTGTCTCCGCATGTGGTTCGCCGCGGGAGGAGCGCTCGGGTCCCCCGGCGAACATGATGCGGCGATCGGGCGGAAACTCCGCAGCTCGTGTGGAGGATCGGGCGCGAGACATCGCGGGCAGACACGTGGTGATCATTCCGGCGAGGATCAGTGCGCAGCCGGCCCACGCCGAGGGCGAGAGGTGCTCGTGGAGAAGCAGCACGCCGATCAGGGCCGCGGCCAGGGGCTCGGCGAGGCTGAGCGTCCCGGCCGCGGTCGCCCGCACCCGGACGAGACCCGCGGTGAACAGCCAGTACGCGGCGGCGGTGGTGGCCACGCCGAGCCAGGCGATCAGCGCGAGGGTGGCGCCGTCGCGCAGGGGGGCGCTGTCGGTGATCATCCAGGGCAGCAAGGGGAGTGAGCCCAGCAGCAGGGAGAGCGCGGAGAGCATGGGCAGGTCGGCGGCGCGGTCGGCGGTGGCCAACTTCTTGGCGAAGACGGTGTACAGGCCGTAGCAGGTGCCCGCGGCCACCGCCAGGAGCAGGCCGAACGGGTCCACGCGGGCTCCGCTGCCCGGGGCCATCAGCAGGGCGCAGCCGGCGACGGCCGCGACGGTGCCAGCCGTCCGGCCGACGCCCATCCGCTCACCGGTGACCACCCGGGCGCACACACCGGTCACCGCGGGCGCGGTGCCCAGCGCGATCACCGTGGCCAGGGCCGCCCCGGTCCGCGACACCGAGGAGAGGAACGCCGCCTGGTAGACGCCCGTCGAGACCGCGCAGACCAGCAGCGGGCGCAGAACCCTGCCCTCGGCGAGAACCCGGAGCCTCTTCGGGCGACATGCGGTGAACGCGCCGAGGACCAGCCCGCCCACGACCAGCCGCCAGCCGCCGAGGGCCGCCGGCGTCATGGGGCCGGCCACCAGGACCTGAGCAGGGCCGACCGTGCCCCACAGGACCGCCGCCGCCAGCACCAGTCCCGCACCGAAGGCCGGACCGCCTCTTTGTGCATCCATGGCCGCGAGGCTAGGCAGGAATCCGGCAGGGCCGACTGCTTGCCGAACTTTGTCTGGCATACGGTGGAACTCATGGAACTTGATGCACTGGACCGGGCCCTGCTGCGGGAACTCCAGAACGATGCACGGCAGACCAACCGCGACTTGGCGGCCAAGACCGGGGTCTCCCCCTCGACCTCGCTGGAACGCGTCAGGCTGCTCCGCGAGCACGGCGTCATCACCGGCTACCACGCGGCCCTGGACCTCGACGCCGCCGGCCGACCCGTCCAAGCACTCATCTCGGTACGCATCCGGCCTCCGGCCCGCCCCGTCATCGAAGGGTTCCGCGAGTGGGCCGCGCGGCTGCCCGAGGTGATCGGCCTCTTCGTCCCCTCGGGCCCGCACGACTTCCTCATCCACATCGCCGTCCCGGATGTCGACAGCGTGTACGCCTTCGTCATCGATCGCCTCACCGAACGCCGCGAAGTCGCCGATGTGCAGACCACGATGATCTACGAGCACGTCCAGTCCCGCCGCATCGAGCCGACCAGCCCCGATCGGCCCCGCTCCGCACGCAGAAGCCGCTGACCGGCCGCATCCCTTCGCCGGGCCGCGGCGAAGCCCGCGAGGGTGCGGCAGGCCGGCTGCGGGCCCGCCCCGTCGAAGGCGATGGCTTCGCACCACCTTGACCCTGGCGCGTGGGTACGGCGTCGGACAGAGCGCTGCGCGAGGTCTGGACACTCCCCTGTGAGCGTGCTGTCATACCGCTGTCACAGAATTTCCAACGTTGAAAAGGCCGCTTGACCGAGCGTCCCGACACCGGTGTGCAGTTGTCCCCCGCGGGCTCCCGGCCAGGAGCCCGCACTCCCGCCGGGCGTGGTCACGGCCTCTGTACGAGGAAGGGTTCGATGACACGACACGCCACCCGCCCCAGAGCCAGAGTGTGGGCGCTGCTCGCAGCGGCGGCCCTGATCCTGCCCCCGAGCGGGCTGCTTCCCACCGCGGCCGCCGCGGAGGCGCCGAGCAGCGCGTCGGCTCCCGCCGCCGGACAGGCCGCCGTCGAGACGCACGGCCTGAAGGGCGAGTACTTCGCCATGTCGGCGCCCGGCGCCCGGGACTTCGACCGACTCGGCGGCACCCTGCTCGACCCGCAGATCAACTTCTCCGGACTGACCGGTACCTTCGAGGAGTTGACCGGGCGGACCGAGCACACCACCGCGCGCTGGACGGGCCGTATCGAGGCACCGGCCACCGGTGACTACACCTTCTACGCCACCGGCGACAACGGCTTCCGGCTCTACGTCGACGATCGGCCCGTCATCGACCACTGGGTGGGCGACTGGGACCGGGAGCAGACCAGCGCCGCTGTCCGCCTGACCGCCGGCGAGCAGCACGACTTCCGTCTGGAACTGTTCCAGGACACCGGTGGCGCCAACATGTACCTGCGCTGGTCCACACCGACGATGTCCAAGCAGATCGTGCCGATGTCCGCGTTCACCCCACCGGCCGACTTCGAGGTGTACCCGGTCGAGATGTCGGTCGCCGAGAACGGACGGCGGCTGCGCGCCCGGTTCGAAGGCAGGGTGGGCGGTCTCCAGGGCCTCAAGGACCATCTGAAGGTCGAGGCCGACACGACCGCCATGCCGATCAGATCGGTGACGGCCGTCCCCGGCGACCCCACCTCCCTGAACCTCGACCTCACGGCGCCGATCCAGCGGAACCAACTGGTCAGGGCCTTCTACGACGGTGCGGGCGGACTGACGGCCGGCGGCGAGAGCGTGCCGAAGGTCATCCGCTACGCCGACAACGCCTCCACCCACCGGCTCACCACCGAGTGGGGCGACGACCTCGACACGAAGCACCCGCTGCCGGAGTACCCGCGCCCCCAGCAGGTGCGGTCCCAGTGGAAGAACCTCAACGGCCCCTGGCAGTTCGGCGCGGCCGAGGCCGGAGAGGAGCCGGTCTTCGGCAAGAAGCTCGACGAGACGATCATCGTGCCGTTCCCGGTCGAGTCCCAGCTGTCCGGTCTCGAGCGGCACGAGGACCACATGTTCTACCGCAGGCTCGTCGACGTTCCCAAGAGCTGGAAGGTGGGCAGGAGCGGCCGGGCCGACCGGCTGAAGCTCAACTTCGGCGCCGTCGACTACCAGGCCCGCGTCTACGTCAACGGCACGAAGGTCGCCGAACACACCGGCGGCTACAACGCCTTCAGCGCCGACATCACCGACGCGCTCAAGGGCCCCGGCCCGCAGGAGATCGTCGTCGCCGTCACCGACACCGGAGGCGCCGACCAGCCCATGGGCAAGCAGTCCACGAACCCGGGCGGCATCTTCTACACCCAGACGTCGGGCATCTGGCAGACCGTCTGGATGGAGCCCGTCGCGCCCGCCGCGATCGACGGCATCGTCACGACGCCCGACATCGACACCGGCACCCTCGCGGTGACAGTGGACTCCGAGGACGCCTCCCCCGCCGCCCGGGTCGAGGCCGTCGCCCGCGACACCCGCGGGAAGGTCGTCGGCAAGGTCACCGGACCGGCGGGCAGCGCACTGCGCCTGCCGGTGGCGAAGCAGCACCTGTGGAGCCCGGACGACCCCTACCTCTACGACCTCGACGTCACGCTCACCGACGGCAGGTCGACCGACAGGGTCGGCAGCTACTTCGGCATGCGCGAGGTCGGCATCGAGAAGGTGGGCGGCTTCGACAAGCTCGTCCTCAACGGCAAGCCGATCTTCTCCCTCGCCACCCTCGACCAGGGGTTCTGGCCCGACGGCCTCTACACCGCGCCCAGCGACGAAGCCCTGGCCTTCGACCTCGAGGCACACAAGAAGCTCGGCTTCAACGCCGTCCGCAAGCACATCAAGGTCGAGCCGCAGCGCTGGTTCTACCACGCGGACCGGCTCGGCCTGCTGGTCTGGCAGGACTTCGTCTCCGGGAACCTCACCAACGCCACCGGCCAGAAGGCGTTCGTCGACCAGGGCATGGAGATCGTGCGCCAGCACCACAACTCGCCCTCCGTCATCGGCTGGATCGTCTTCAACGAGGGCTGGGGCGAGTGGAACCGCGAGGAGACCGGCCGCATCACCGAGTCCGTCCAGGCCGCCGACCCGTCCCGCGTCGTCAACGCCCACAGCGGTGTCAACTGCTGTAATTCCAAAGGGGATTCGGGCAAGGGCAACATCATCGACCACCACGACTACAACAACACCGATCCCGCCTTCCCCGACGACGGCCGGGCGGCCATGGACGGTGAGCACGGCGGCTTCGTCCTGCGCACGCCGGGCCACATGTGGCCGGGCGCCCCGACGGTGATCTACAGCGGTGTCAACACCAAGGAGGAGCTGACCCGCAAGTACGTCGAGAACACCCGGCAGTTCTATGTCGAGCAGGCCGGCGCCGAACTGTCGGGTTCGGTGTACACGCAGATCACCGACCTGGAGAACGAGCTGAACGGCCTGTACACATACGACCGCCGCGAGACAAAGGTCGATCCCGACCAGGTGCGGAAGATCAACCGAGAGGTGATCGCCGCCGGTGCCGCCGCGGGCCGCACGGGGCCGCTGAAGGGCGGCGGGCACTGGAGCCTCGACGAGGGCACCGGCACCCTCGCCGAGGACGAGGGCCCGAACGCCAGGCCTCTCACCCTCCACGAGGGCGCCTCCTGGACGCCCGGCATCAGCGGCAGCGCCCTGGAGTTCGACGGTCAGAAGCAGTACGCCGAGACCGCGGGACCGGTGCTCGACACCAGCGGCAGCTACTCGGTGGCCGCCTGGGTCCGGCTCGACGCGATCCCCGGCAACTACGCCACCGCGGTCAGCCAGGACTCCCGCGCCACGGCCAACTCCTTCTACCTCCAGTACGGCCACGGCACCTTCGCCTTCAGCACACCCGGCGAGCACCGCGCCCAGGTGGCCGTCCCCGCGGAGACGGGCCGCTGGTACCACCTGGTCGGCGTGCGGGACGCCACGAGCAACCAGATCCGGCTGTACGTCGACGGAAAGCTCGCGGCGACGGCCACCGGCGGCACCGCCCTTCCGAGCACCGGTCCGCTGACCGTGGGGCGCGCCCACTGGGGCGGCGCGAACGTCGACTTCTGGAACGGCGCGGTCGACGAGGTCCACGCCGTCGACCGGGCGCTGACCACCGAGGAGGTGAGCACCCTCCACGCCGAGGAGAAGCCCTGAGGCACCGTGTCCGGCAGACGGTGGCGGTCTCGTCCCTCGCGGGGCGAGGCCGCGCTCCTGCTCGGTCACCGCCCCGGGTTGCCGCGACGGCGCTCGCACGCGCCGTCCACGCTTGCCCGGCGCGCTCTCGCACGCCCCACCGATATACGTAGTTCCTTCTCGCCGACCCGGCCTTTTCGACCTTTCACGATTTTCGGTGCGCTCGCGTGCTGCACCATGTGGAACATTCCAGATTTCACCCACGCGACCCCTCGCGTCCGCGGGTGAAAGCGAAATGGGGGGCGAATGTTTCAACGGAATCGGAATTTCATCCGCGGACTGGTCGCGGCGGCATCGCTGGGCCTGCTGAGCGTGTCGGTCTGCTGCCCGTCGGCCTCGGCAGCGGCATCGACCACCCAAGTGGCCTGCTCCGACTACACGAACAGCAAGGTCTGGCAGACGAGCGCGCAGTGGTCCCGGGTCTCCGAAAGGGTCTGTCTGGAATGGACGGCGGCCTCGGCGAACGGCTCCCGGCTGGTGCGCGGCCGGTGGCAATTCCGCGTCGACTGGCCGACCGACTGCTCGTTGAGTGTCGGCCTCCCGCCGGCCGGTGGAATTTCCTGCCCGGCCGGGCGCGCGGTGAAAAACCCGAGCATGACATTCAAGAACGTGATCATCGACGGCGGCTGGCGGGCGGGCTCGGGCCCGACCTCGACCGGCCGCTGCTCCAGCCAGAACTGGTACACCAGCCGCATGCAGCAGGCCACGTACGTGCGCACCTGCAACGGCCCCTGGATGCGGGGCACCCGGGGAAGCTCCTTCACCATTTCGCTGTCGGCCCAGGCAGACGTGGCCGACGACGGCGACGGCCAGAAACTGCTCGGCAACTGGATCCGCCAGTCGTGGACGTTCCCGTCACGCTGAGGCTCGGCCCGGCCTCAGGCGCACGAGAGCGGTCCCGGTGGCCGGGGGGGAAAGGTCTCCCCCCGGCCACCGGGACCGCTGCGCGTCGGCGGCTGTGCCGGGGTCACGGCACCCAGGGCGCCTCCACGGACCACGTCGTGTCCTCGGCGAACAGGGCGGGGTTGTCCCAGGTGTGCGTACCGCCCGGCGTGGCCAGCCACAACTCGGCGTTGTAGTGCCGCAGATACTGCTCCGGGAAGTGGTACGCGGACAGCCGCACGGCGCCGTTCGCGCCGCGGACGGGGCAGAAGGTGGCGTCGGCGCGGAACAGGTCCGTGCTGCCGGACTCCTTGTAGACGCGGTACTCGCGGTGACGCAGATACTGGCCGGGGTAGTTGCGCGACTCGAAGCTGTAGCAGCCGCTGTCGGCCAGGCCGGAAACGATCTTCCAGGTGGCGTCGTTCTTCAGCAACGCGTCGCTGCCGGCGGTGACGACCTCCGTGAAGCCCGCGCCGTCCCTGTGGCGCAGGTACCGGTCGGTGTAGCCGGGGGTCGTCACCCGCAGGGACCTGTACTGGCCGGCGGGCAGGGTGACCGGGGTGGTCGGGGCCTGGGACGCGTCGATGAGCGCGCGGTTGGCGGCCCTGACCCGGGCCTCGTCGACCTTGACCACCTGACGGTCGTAGGTGAGCAGTCCGTTGGCCTCGTTCTCGACGTCGGTGATCTCGGTGTAGACCGACGCCGACAGGCCGCGCGGCATGCGCACTTCGCGGATCGCGTCCAACAGACCGACGAACCGGTTGTTCAGGTGCGCGAGGTCGGGCTGGTCCTCGTAGCTGAAGCCGCCGCCGGGGTACCACTCGTGTCCGGCGGCCTTGAACCCGAGACCGCCGAACTCGCCGAGCACGGCGGCACGGGTCGCGCTGGGCACGGTGGTGCCGGGGCCGACGTAGACGTGGTGGTCCACGACGTCGCCGTTGCCGCCGTCGACCGAGCCGCAGCAGTTGACGCCGCTCATGTTGTTCACCAGGCGCGTCGGGTCGTACGCCTTGACCTTGGCGGCGATGCGGGCCTGGTCGTACTGGCCCCAGCCCTCGTTCTGGTCGACCCACATCACCAGGGACGGCGAGCTGCGGTGCTGGTCGATGACACGGTCGTACTCGGCCTCCCACTGGGCGCGCGCCGCGGTGTCGGGGGTGCGCAGGTCCATGGCCGGCATGTCCTGCCAGACCAGCAGGCCGAGCCGGTCGGCCCAGTGGAACCAGCGCTGCGGTTCGACCTTGATGTGCTTGCGGACCATGTTGAAGCCCAGGTCCTTGTGCTTCTGGAGGTCGTACCTCAGGGCCGCGTCGGTGGGCGCGGTGTAGATGCCGTCCGGCCAGTAGCCCTGGTCCAGGGTGCCGGTCTGGAAGACGAACTTCCCGTTCAGGACAGGGCGTTGCATGCCGCCCACAGTGGCCAGGCCGATGGTGCGCATGCCGGTGTAGCTGCCGACGGAGTCGACGGTCGTGGTGCCGGAGAGCAGGTCGGCCCTCACGTCGTAGAGGAACGGGTCGTCAGGGCTCCACAGGTGCGGGTTCGGGACGGGCACGGTGAACTCGGTACCGACGGCGCCGGTGGCCGTGCCCACGGTCGTACCGCCGGTGGAGACCGTGACGCGGGCCTGGTGGCCGCTGGTACCGGTGCCCCGGACGGTCACCTTGAGGCGGCTGTTCGCCGGGTCCGGGACCAGGTCGAGGCGGCCGACGTACGCGGGCGCGGTCGGCTCCAGCCACACCGTCTGCCAGAGACCGGACGCGGCGGTGTAGAAGATGCCGCCCCCGGCGTGCGGGGCGACGTCGTTGATGCGCTGCTTGCCGACCGCCTGGGAGCCGGTCTGGGTGGGGTCCCAGACGGAGACGACGACGGTGTTGGTGCCGCCGTTCAGCAGGTCGGTGACGTCGTAGGAGAAGGCGTCGTAGCCGCCGCTGTGGGCGGCCCCGGCCTGGCGGCCGTTGACCCGGACGGTGGTGCGCCAGTCACCGGCGCCGAAGTTGAGCTGGACGCGTCGGCCGTTCCAGTTCGTCGGGACGGTGAAGCTGCGCTTGTACCAGAGCTTGTCGTTCTGGGTGATCTTGCGCTGGATGCCGGAGAGCGCGGACTCGGCGACGAACGGGACCCGGATCTGTTCGGTGAACGAGGCGGGCTGGCCGGCGTCCGCCGAGGTGACCGCGAAGTCCCAGATGCCGTTGAGGTTGGCCCAGTCCGGGCGGGTCAGCTGCGGGCGTGGATATTCGGGGAGGGGGGTGTCGGTGGGGACCTGGTTCGTCCACGGGGTGGTCATCGGCGACGGCTTGGGCGTCCACGCCTGTGCGGCGGCGGCCGCGGGGGCGGTGGCGGTGGCGGTGGCGGTCAGTGCCGTGGCACCGACCAGGGTGAGCGCGGCGAGCGCGGCGGTGGCCCACCGCGCTCGTCGTCCCGTCCAGGCCAGCAGCCTTCGGCCTGCGGGTACTCGACGCATCGTGCCTCCTTGACTCGTGGGGTGGGGAGACGTGCGCGTGCAGAGGGCGGCCGGGGGAGGTCCGGCCGCCCGGCACCGGACTCGGTGGCGGGCCGGGGTCCGCCGCCGTCCGGGGCCGGTCCGGGGCCTGTCACATGAGTTGTCGACGGCGGCCCAGCCAGGTCTGGGCGACGACGACCACCGCCAGGAAGGCGCCGCTGACGACCTGCTGGTAGGAGGAGTCGAGCGAGCCGATCTGGTTGATGACGTTCTGGATCACCTTCAGCAGCAGCACCCCGACCAGCGAGCCGCTGACGTAGCCGAGCCCACCGGTCAGCAGGGTGCCGCCGATGACGACGGCGGAGATGGCCTCCAGTTCCATGCCGCTGCCCAGGATCGTCACGCCGGAGGCGAGCCAGGCAGCGTTGAGGGCGCCCGCCAGTCCGGCGAGCAGTCCCGACAGGGCGTAGACGAGGATCTTGGTGCGGGCCACCGGGGCACCCATCAGGGCGGCGGCGTCCTCGTTGCCGCCGACCGCGTAGACGTGCTGCCCGAACCGGGTCCGGCGCAGGACGACGGCTCCGGCGACGAACAGGGCCAGCGTGATCCACACCGGGTTGGCGAGGCCGAGGGTGCTGCCCTGGCCGAGCTCGGCGAGAAGGGAGCCCTTGCCGATGAGATAGGTGTCGGCGCCCTCGTCGGTGAGCGCCAGCATCAGTCCGCGCGCGCCGAGCATGGCCGCGAGCGTGACGATGAAGGGCGCGAGGCGGGAGCGGGCGACCAGCAGGCCGTTGACGACGCCGATCAGCCCGCAGACGGCGAGCGGCAGCAGCAGGGCCACCAGGGTGCCGTGGCGCGACCCCCAGGCCGCCAGCACGCCGCCGAGGGCGAACAGGGAGCCGACGGACAGGTCGATCCCGCCGGTGATGATGACGAAGGTCATGCCGAGCGCGACGATCGCCAGGAAGGCCGAACTGGTGGCCATGTTGCTGATGTTGTCGCCGGTGGCGAAGGAGTCGAAGGAGAACGACGCCACCAGGGACACGATCAGCAGGACGGCCAGCGCGCCGTGCTGCTGGACCAGGGCGCTCAGCCGTTCGGAGCGTGCGGAGCCCACCGGGTGGGCGTCCTGCGGCGGTTCGACACCGGCGGTGGTCACGGGTACGTCCGTGTTCGTGGTGGTCAACGCTTCCCCCGTCCCCGCGCCGCGTAGACCGCGGCGACGATCACGATGGCCTGGGCGATCTGGGTCCAGGAGGGCGGCAGATCGTGCTTGATGAGGGTGGCGGTGAGGAGCTGGATGAGGACGGCTCCCGCCACGGTGCCGCCGATGTTGACCCGGCCGCCGGTCAGCGGGGTCCCGCCGACGACGACCGCCGTGATCGCGGACAGCTCCATCAGATTGCCCAGCGAGGTGGGGTCGCTGGCCTGGAGGCGGGCGGTGGCCAGCACGCCCGCGACCGCCGCGAGGAGCGCGCAGACGACGTACACGATGATCAGCACGCGTCGCACGGGCAGGCCGGCGAGCTGGGCGGCGGGCCGGCTGTCGCCGATGGCGAGGAGCTGCCGTCCGAAGGTGGTGCGGCGCACGACGAAGGCCACCAGCAGCGCCAGGGCCGCGGCGATGAGGATCAGGTACGGGATGCCGAGGACGTCGCCGGAGCCCAGGGAGGCCAGCGAGGGGTTGCGCAGGTCCTTGAGCTGCGGCAGCAGCACCAGGGCGAGTCCGCGACCGCCGACCATGAGCGCCAGCGTGGCGACGATCGGCTGCACTCCGACGAACGCGACGAGCGCGCCGTTGGCCAGCCCGACCCCCGCGGCGAACAGCGCGACCACCAGCAGCGAGGGCAGCAGCCCGTAGCCGAGGTAGAGGGCGGTCACGGAGGCCGCCAGTGCCATCACGGCGCCCACCGACAGGTCGACGCCCTCGGTGCCGATGACCAGGGCCATGCCGAGGGCGACGATGATGACGGGGGCGACCTGGACGGCCTGGGTGCGGAAGTTCTCCGTGGTCAGGAAGTGCGGGGTGATGACGGTGTTGACGACGAGCAGCGCCGCCACACCGGCGTAGACGCCGTAGACCTGGAGCCACTGCACGAGGCGGGTCCTGTCCAGCGGGGCGGTGCGCAGGGCGGCTTCAGCCATCGACGGCCGCCTCCTTGCCCGCGTCCCGCGCGGGGTCGTTCCCGGCGATGGTCCGCATGAGCTTGTCCTCCGTGACGTCGTCGCCGGTCAGCTCGCCGACGACGGCGCCGTCCTTCAGTACGACCACGCGGTCGGACCCTTCGATGAGTTCCTCCAGGTCGGAGGAGATGAGCAGGACACCCAGGCCGTCGGCGGCCAGTTCGTCGACCAGTTTCTGCACCTCGGCCTTGGCGCCGACGTCGATGCCCCGGGTGGGCTCGTCGAGCAGCAGCACCTTGGGGTTCATCGCGAGCCACCGGGCGAGCAGCACCTTCTGCTGGTTGCCGCCGGACAGTTCGCCCACCTTCTGGTGCGGTGAGGAGGCCTTGATGCGCAGCCGTTCGATGAAGGTGTCGACGACGCTGTCGACACGGGCCTCGGAGACCAGACCGAAGCGGGAGAGCCGGGGCAGCGCGGCCAGCGCGATGTTCTCCCGCACCGAGAGGCCGGGGACGATGCCCTCGCTCTTGCGGTCCTCGGGCAGCAGGCTGATCCCGGCGCGGATCGCCGCCGGGGTCGAGCCGGCGCGCAGCGGCACGCCGGCCACCGTGACGCCGCCCGTGCGGGCGGGCAGGGCGCCGGCGATGGTCTTCGCGGTCTCGGTGCGTCCGGAGCCGAGCAGTCCGCCGAGGCCGACGACCTCGCCGGGACGGATGCTGAGGGAGACGCCGTGCAGCTTGTGCGGCACCGTCAGGTCCGAGGCGGTGAGCACCGGTTCGGCGTCGGCGGTGCCGTGCTCGCCGGTGAACTTGGTGAGGCCCTCCTCGCGGACCTGTCCCAGGTCCCGGCCGAGCATCGTCGACACCAGGGCGAGACGGTCGAGGTCGGCGAGCCGGCCGCGGTGCACCCGCCGGCCGTCGCGCAGCACGGTGACGGTGCTGCACACGGCGTACAGCTCGTCCAGGCGGTGGCTGACGTAGACGACCGCGATGCCCGCGTCCCGCAGGCCCCGGATCACCGAGAACAGGGTCTCGACCTCGCGCGGTTCGAGGGAGGACGTCGGCTCGTCCATGACGACGACGCGCGCCTCGGTGGCGACCGCCCGGGCCAGGGCGACCATCTGCTGGGCGCCGACCCCGAGGGTGCGCAGCGGCCTGCGGACGTCCACCCGCACCCCGTAGGTGCTCAGGGTCTGCTCGGCCTCGCGGTTCATGCGGCCCATGTCCAGCACGCCGAACCGGTTGCGCGGCTCGCGGCCGAGGAACAGGTTGCGGGCCACGCTGAGCAGCGGGATCAGGTTGACCTCTTGGTAGATGGTCGAGATCCCGGCCTTCTGGGCCTCCAGCGGTGTGGCGAAGGAGACCTTGCGGCCCTGGAAGACGATCTCGCCCGCGTCGGGCCGGTACACGCCGGTGAGGAGCTTGATGAGGGTCGACTTGCCGGCGCCGTTCTCGCCGATCAGGGCGTGGACCTCACCGGCGTGCAGGGTCAGGTCCACGTCGTCCAGGGCCCGGACGCCGGGGAAGGTCTTGCTCAGTCCGCGAACGGCGAGCACTTCGGCGGGGGGTGCCACCTGTGCCTCCAGGATGCGATGCGGTGCGGGTGGAGCGATGCGGTGCGGTGCGATGCTGTGCCGCGCAAGAAGCGAAGGAGAGCGGGAGGGGCCCGCGCGCGGTGGGCGGGGGCGGGCCCCTGACGAGCGATCAGTAGGCCTTGCCGATACCCGACTTGGCGTTGTCCGGGGTGTAGGCGCCGTCCTCGATCACGATGTCCTGCGCGACGCTCTCACCCTTGGTGAAGGTGTCCAGCGTCTGGAAGGCCAGCGGTCCGAAGCGCGGGTTGGACTCGACGACACCGCTGATCCAGCCGTCCACGATGCCCTGGACGGCGTTGCGGGTGCCGTCCACGGTGACGATCTCGACGTCGCCCGCCTTCTTGCCGGCACCCTTGAGCGCGGCCACCGCGCCCAGACCCATCTCGTCGTTCTCGGCGTAGATCCCCTTGATGCCGGGCTTCGACTGGATGAGTTGCTCGGTGACCTGCTGTCCCTTCTCGCGGGCGAAGTCGCCGGTCTGCTCGAAGACCACCTTCAGGTCCGGCGCCTTCTCGGCGATCCGGTCCTTGAAGCCCTTGGTGCGCTCGGTGGTGACGTTGTTGCCCGCCGAGCCGAGGAGGATCGCGACCTCGCCCTTGCCGCCGGTCGCCTCGATCATCTGGTCGGCGGCGCGCCGGCCCTGCTCGACGAAGTCGGAGGCGATGAACGAGACGTAGTCCTTGCAGGCCGTGGCGTTGATCTTGCGGTCGATCGTGACGATGGGGACCTTCTTGGCCGCGGCGGCCTGGAGCACCGGGTCCCAGCCGTCGGAGTTGAGCGGGGCGATGACCAGCAGGTCGGCGCCCTTCGCCAACAGGTCCTGGACGTCGCTGATCTGCTTGGAGAACTGCGACTGGGCGTTGGCCGTCAGCAGCTTGACGCCCCGTTTCTTCGCCTCGTCCTTGATGGACCCCGTCTCGGCGATGCGGAACGGGTTGGCCTCCTTCTCCGACTGGGAGAAGCCGACGGTGGCGTTCTTGAGGTCGAGCTTCGCACCGCCGTACGCGTCGACGGTGCAGGTCTTGCCGCCCGGCGCGGGCGAGGCGACCTTCTGTGCGGCGTCTGCGGCGGCCGAGGACTTGGTGTCGCTCGACGTGTCGTCCTCCGACTTCGCGCAGGAGGTGGCGGTCAACGCCACCGCCGCGGCCAGGGAGACGACCACGGGACGGGCGAGAAGACGACGACGGTGAGTGGTGCGCTGCATGGTGACCCCGATCCGGGCGACGCGGAAGGAACACTGGGGAGGTGGTGAACGAGCAGAGGTCGAACAAGGTCGAGCAAGGTCGTGCCGTAGCCGAGCAGTAGCCGTGCCGAGAAAAGTGCTTCTCCCCTGGCGGGAAAGGTCGTTCGACCCGCCGCACAGAGGTTTTTACATCGTTGGAAGAGTGCTGTAAACCCCCTGTGCACGCACTGTGCGGGGCTCGCCGCGAGCGAGTCGGCCGACACCACCCGCCTCTGCGCTCTCATCTGCGACGGAGGGGGGCGCGTCAGGGCCGGGGAATTCAGGTGCCTCCGCGGCCCGTTCAGCGACCGGCCCGCTCGGCGCGGACGCGCCGCCCGGGACCGCATCGCTCACGACCGCACCTGCAAAGAGCAATGCCCGTTCAGCACAGTGGGGTTGGCGACGGCACCCGACTGCGGACGTCAGGAGATGCGTGACGGACAGGTCAACATGTCCGGCTCGGCGCACACTTGACCGCAGCAGCGGGACGGCCGGCGCGTCACGCAGCCCTGCGAGGGTTCGGGCGCAGGGTGATGCGCACGCGCACCGCCCCGGGAGTCACCTGCGTCCGCCGCCGTTCGCCGCCGCCCGGCCCAGGGTGCTCTCGCGCTCCACGAGGCGATGGTCCGCCCGGACACGGCGCGGCTCGGGCATCTCGTTGCCGCCGAGCCGTGCAAGGACCGACTCGACCGCCAGGCGACCGATGGCCTCCTTGTCCGGCGACACGGAGGTCAGGGTCACCGCGCCGAAGCGGCCCTCGACCACGTCGTCGAAGCCGACGACGGCGATGTCCTCGGGGACGCGCAGTCCCCGTTCGTGCAGGACACGCATCGCGCCGATGGCCATCGGATCGTTGTAGGCGAAAACCGCGTCGGGGCGCCGTCCGGATTCCAGGATGCGGTTCATGGCGGCCGCTCCGTCCGCGTGGCCCCACCCGTCGGTGGCGGCGACGAGCCCGTCGTCGGCCGGGAGGCCGGCCGCGGTCAGTTCCTCGCGCCAGCCGCGCACACGCAGTTGCGCCGGCTCGCTGCGACCGCGCCGGGCGCCGATGAAGGCCACCTCCCGCCGACCGAGCCCGTTCAGATGCCGGACGGCGGCACGGGCGGCGGCGACGTTGTCGATGGCGATGTGGTCGTACGGCAGGTCGTAGTCGCGTTCGCCGAGCAGCACCAGCGGTACGTTCTCCGCCCGGTCGAGCAGGTCCTCGGTCTCCAGCTCGATCGGACTGAGGATGAGGCCGTCGATGACCCGCGCCCGGAAACCCTGGCTGACCAGGATCTCCTGCTCGCGGTGCCCTCCGGTGTGGTCGAGCAGCACGATGTACTCGTGCGCGGCGGCGGCGTCGATGACGGCGGCCGCCAGCTCTGCGAAATAGGGGTTGCCGAGTTCGGGCAGGGCGAGCGCGATGATGCCCGTACGCCCTTTGCGCAGGTGCCGGGCGGCCAGGTTGGGCCGGTAGCCGAGCACGTCGATGGACCGCTGGACGCGCTCGCGCATGGCGGGCGTGACGTGCTGGTAGTTGTTCACCACGTTGGAGACGGTCTTGATGGAGACCCCCGCGTGCGCGGCGACGTCCTTGAGGCTGACCCGCACGGCATTCCCTTTCGCAGCGTCCCGACGAGATGATGGCCGGTGCGGCTACGGGGTCGTCACCGTGGGCGAGCGCCGAGCCCCCATACTGGACTTTTACAACGTTATACAGGCGTCCTCGCCACACTGACAAGGCGGGTGACGGACGGCCGTCGCACGGTGTGCGAGCGCCCGTCCGGCGGGCCGGTCCGCACATTCCGGGGGCGGTGACGCAACCGGAGGAAGTGCCGTCCGCGAACGGGCCGGGAGAAGTGTCGTCCGTGACCGGGTCACCGGTCTACGGCCGAGACGGTCACGGGCGCCGCCGAAGGCTGCCGCTCAGCCCGCCGGCGTCCGCGGGCCGTTGCCGTGATCCCGTCGACGTCCGCGGCTGTTGCCGTGCTCCGGCCGCACGGCCGACGCGCCGCGCACCGGCCCCTCGACTAGAGTTTCCCCTGAGACGTGCTCCCACGGTCGCCCTTCGCCGCTGACCTGGCCCGTCCACCGCGTGCGTTCCCCTGCTGGCCGCGGCACGTTTTCGACCACCCCATTCGAGCATCGAACCCGCCCACTGCGGAGTTCCGGAACGGCACGAGAGGGAAAAGTCATGCCCTTTGCTTCCGCCAAGGACGGCACCAGTATCTTCTTCAAGGACTGGGGCTCGGGACAACCGGTCGTGTTCTCCCACGGCTGGCCACTCACCGCCGACGCCTGGGATCCGCAACTGAAGCTGATGGCGGACAACGGATTCCGGGCCATCGCCCACGACCGGAGAGGCGGCGGCCGCTCAGGACAGAGCTGGGACGGCAACAACCTCGACACCTACGCCGACGATCTCGCCGCGGTCATCGAAGAACTCGACCTGCACGACGTCATTCTCGTCGGTCACTCCACCGGCGGTGGTGAAGTGACCCGCTACATCGGGCGACACGGTTCGAGCCGGGTCGCCAAGGCCGTCCTGGTCGGCGCCATCCCTCCTCTGATGCTGAAGACGGACGCGAATCCGGAGGGGCTGCCGATCGAGGCCTTCGACGAGATCCGTGCGGGCGTGGCAACGGACCGCTCCCAGTTCTACAAGGACCTCAGCGCGCCCTTCTACGGCGCCAACCGCGACGATTCGACCGTCACCCAGGGAACGCGCGACGAGTTCTGGCTGTGGGGAATGACGGTGGGCATCAAGGGCGCGTACGACTGCATCAAGGCGTTCTCCGAGACGGACCTCACCGAGGACCTCAAGAAGATCGACGTCCCGACACTGATCGTGCACGGGGACGACGACCAGATCGTTCCCATCGTCGCTTCGGGCGACAAGAGCTCGAAGCTGGTCAAGGACGCGGTGTACAAGGTGTATTCCGGCGCGCCCCACGGATTGGCCATGGTGCCGAAGTACGCCGAGAAGTTCGACAAGGACCTCCTCGAATTCGCACGCGCCTGAGTTACGGAACCAGGGCGGGCACGGCCAGATCACGGTCGAAGACGGCCATGGCCAGGCCCGGACCGTTGTAGTCGTCGACGATCTTCACCTCGAAGCCGAGACTGCGGTGGAACGCGATCGAGCCGGTGTTCGCGACCGACGTGATCGCCTTCAACCGCCGGGCGCCATGACGGTGCGCCGCTTCGGCGAACGCCGCGTACAGACGGCGCCCGAGACCCGTGCCACGGGCGTCGTCCCGCGTGGCGATCAGATGCACGTACCCGGTGCCTTCCGGCGTCACGAACCCGAAGACGTACCCCCGGATTCCGTCCTCGGCCCGGGCGACCAGACAGGTGGAACCGAACTCCTGCACCAGTGCCAGGAGGTGCAGCGATCGAAGGTCGCGTTCGCCCCAGTAACGGGCGTGATCGGTCAGGACCTGGTGAAAGTCGGCCACGCCGGCCGATGCGATCTGTATGCCCATGGTGACGATCATGGCAGGCGTCTCGGTCGTCGCAGGCGAAGGTCCGCCCGGAGCACGTGAGTCGGGCTGCCTGCTCAACGTCCCGGCCGCTGGAAGTGGGCGTAGGGCGGGTACGGCTTGAAGCAGACCAACACCTCCACGGGGTGCCCGCCGCCGGGTTCCTGGACCAGTGTCGGGAGGGCCGTCATCAGGGCCGCGTGGCCTTGGGTGACGCCCTTCTGGCGCGGACCCCAACCCGCAGCGTGGGCAAGGGAGGTGGCGGTCTCGGCGAACACCTCGCGGTTGCCGAACAGGAAGAACGTGCGGGCGTGGGTGGCGTGCCGCAGCTCGTCCCGGAAGTTGGCCCGGGTCCCGCGCTCACGCCATCCGGCGGCGTCCCTGGCCGTGCGTTCCTCGACGGTGCCGACGGTCAGCGGAGTGCCGTCACCAGCTTGCGGCGCAGCTCGGGCCACTTGCTGGGACGCAGACCGAGCGTGTCGTGGACCAGGACGAGATCGACCGGCGTGCCGAAGCCCTCGTCGGGCCGCAGGCTGTCGCGCAGCGGCACATGGACGATCGTGTGCCGGGAGTACGCGGCGAAGGAGAACAGACCCGCGAGCCGGTTCAGCCCGTCATGGTCGCCCAGCAACAGGCCGATGGGCTCGGGGGCACTGAGCGACGTGTGGCGAAGGGGCTTCCTCGGCTGGACGACCCGGTGCTCGTGCGGCCCGGTCCGGGGCCTGAACTGTTGCAGCCTCAGCCGCATACGGAGTACCTCATCGCCTCAGGATCGCGGGCGGTACGGCTTCCCGGCAACGGAGATTCCGCCCCGGCAGGATCAGCGGGCGCCGCGCCCCTCGCGCCCCTCGCTCCGGTCGCGGCGGGCAGGTCGCGGCGTGCGGGTCGAGCGGGTCGGTGGCGGGCCGGGGTGTCGTCCCGCCTCCGCGGCCGGTCCCGGAGTCCCCGAAGGCCGGCCGGCCCCCGGGGGTCGGTCCCGGAGCCGGGGAATCAACATGTCCCAGCGGTCAGTCCCAGAGCCGTGGCACCTCGGACCGGTCCTCGACGGCCTGTGCGGCGTCGAGGACGAGGTCCTCCTCGAAGCGGCCGCCGATCAGCTGCACACTGAACGGCAGGCCGTTCTCGACGCGGACCGGCACGGTGACGGCGGGGAAGCCGAGGACGGGCACGGCGGTCATCGGCCACATGGCGGGGAACAGCTGCAGCGCACGGTCCCGGTCCGTGATGTCGGCGTCCTGCTCGAAGGGAGGTTCGGCGCACACCGGGGTGAGCAGGATCCGGTCGCCGCCCAGGAGTTCCTGGAGCCGGGTGACGAGCGTCGCCCGCCGCGCCCATCCGTTGATGTAGGTCTCCAGATCAGGCCGCTCGCCCCACAGTTCGGCGGCGGCCGCGAAGTGGCCTTCCAATGCGGTGCGGATGTCGTCCCCGCCGAGCTGGTGCACCACGGGCAGCATCGGACGGATGTCCTCGGTGATCAGCAGCGCCCACAGCCGGGCGGCCTCGGCCAGCAGGGGCAGTTCGGCCACCTCCTCGACCGCGTGGCCGGCGTCGGCGAGGTGCGCCGCCGCCCGGTCGAGCGCGCGGTCGACGGCCGAATGGTTCTTGACCGTGCCGTTGCCGCGAACGAGCAGTACCCGTGCGGGACCTGCGGGGCGGGGCCGCAGGGGAACGGCGGGGACGCCGGCGGAGTCGCGCAGGTCCGGTGTGGTCATGGCGTGCAGGGCGAGCCGCGCGTCCGCCACGGTGCGGGCCAGCGGGCCCTGCACCGCGCAGGAGTGCACGGTGGGCGGGAAGTCGAGCTGGACCGGCCCCGCGGGGGTGTCGGCGTAGGCGGGCGGGGCCCAGTCGGAGATCCGGCCGACGGTGGGGCGCACCCCGACGACGCCGCAGCAGGCGGCCGGGAAGCGGATGGAACCGCCGATGTCGTTGCCCTGGGCCAGCGGCGTCATCCCGGCGGCCAGGCTCGCGGCGGCTCCGCCACTGGACCCGCCGGGGGTGCGTTCGGCGTCCCAGGGATTGAGCGTGCGCCCGTGCAGTTCGTTGGTGGAGAACCAGCGGAAGGAGAAGGCGGGTGAGTTGCTTCTGCCGAGCGGTACGGCGCCTGCGGTGCGCAGGGCGGTGACGCAGGCGGCGTCGCCCTCGGCGGGGCGGTGGGCGAGGGCGGGGATCCCGTTGCTGGTGGCGTACCCTCGCTGCTCGGTGTTGATCTTGATGGAGACGGGCACGCCGTGCAGGGGCCCCAGTTCGGCGCCCGAGAGGGTCCGTTCGTCCGCCCGGCGGGCCTCCTCCAGTGCTTCCTCGGGCCGCAGGTCGACCAGTGCGTTCAGTCGGGGGTTGGTCTCCTCGACGCGTTCCAGGCAGGAGCGCACCAGTTCGGTGGAGGAGATCTCACGGGCCCGGACGGCGGCGGCGAGTTCGGTCGCGGAAAGCTGCCACGGCTGGGTCGGGCGGGGAGAAGTCGCCATCGGATACCTCTTCGCTTGCGGGGGCCCGGCCCGGCGGCGGCACGGGCGGGCGTCGGTGGGTGAGGCCGGGGAGGAGACGGAGGAGACGGAGGAGAAACGGTCGGAGCGGCGGGGAAGGACGGAAGGAACGGCACCCGGGCGGGTTCGCGCGGCAGGCCGGTCGCAGCCGGGACGGGACGCAAGCACGGCAGCTCCCGCCCCCTCGGGGGACGGAGACGCCGGTCGCGCGACCACCGTCCACCGTCGCACCGGACGGAGCGGAATGCGCCGACCCTGACCGGACACGGGGGGACACGGCGGGACCCGGCAGAGAGACAGTGGCGACGCCGTCCGTCATAAAACAGCGTTTTATTTCGCGGTCAGCCTGCGCCCGGGCACCCTCGGGTGTCAAGCCCCGTCGGCGGCGTCAGTCCGCGGGAGACGCGCCACGCAGCAGGGCGGCCACCGCGAGCAGGGTGCGCGCGGCACGCTCCTCGGGCCAGCCCTCCGGATCCTCCAGCGTGGTGAGCCAGTACCCCCGGGTGAGCAGATGGAGGACGTCGCCGGCCAGTGCGGGGTCGGGCAGTCCGGCCTCGGCGGCCAGGGCGCTCAGCTCGTCGCGGTTACGCCGGGAGGTGGTGCGCCGGACGCCCTCGACCGCCGGGCCGGCATCGGGCCCCTCGCTCGCGATCTCCATCAGGAGCCGGCGCAGGATCTCGTCGTCGGGCTCCGTGGTGCACATCCACTTCAGCGCGGCCTCCAGGCGGGCCTCGCCGGTCAGACCGACCAACGCGCCGTCCATCTGGGCGCCCCACTCCCGCTCCGCCCACCGCATGGCATTGATCATGAGAGCGGACCGGCTGGCCACATAGTTGGTCACCATGGCCGTCGAGCCGCCCAGTCGGGCGGCGACGGCCCGGATGGTGACGGAACGGACGCCCCGTTCCCGGGCCACATGGAGGGTGGCGGCGGCGATCTCGTCGAGCCGTCGCGCCTCGTCTACCTCGATCGGCATGTCGCAGACCTTAACGCAGAGGGTTGACCCCGTTTACAAGGAGCTGCAATGTTGTCATACAACGCCGTTACACAACGACGTTTTATCTCGGATTCCCGATCCCGTTCCCGTTCCCGTTCCAGCCCGGTTTCTGAGCCCGAACCACCCGGAGAACACTCGATGAGAGTTCCGTTCGCACGTACGGGAGCCGCTCCCGTCCCCGATCACGCCGTCCAGCACCTGGTGCGCATGCGGGACGGGACGCGTCTGGCCACGGACGTCTACCTGCCCGAGCGCGCCGCCGCCACGGACCGCGCCCTGCCCGCCGTACTGGTCCGCCTCCCGTACGACAAGAACAGCCGCTACGTCTACTTCGACAAGGTGGCCCGCCTCTTCACCGCCCGCGGCTACGCCCTCGTCGTGCAGGACGTACGCGGCAAGTTCCGCTCCGGCGGTCGCACCCTGCCCTTCCTGCGCGAGCCCGACGACGGCTACGACACCATCGACTGGATCACCCACCAACCCTGGTCCGACGGCGCGGTCGGCATGTTCGGCGACTCCTACTACGGCTTCACGCAGTGGGCCGCGGTGGCCTCCCAGCACCCCGCCCTGCGCGCCATCGTGCCGCGCGTGACCACGGTGGACTTCAACGCGACCACGGCCCTGGACCCCCGTGTCACGGATACCGGCGTCGGCCGGCCGGTGTGGGTCGAGGGCATCGAGTACTACGCCCACCACTGGGTGGACCAGGACAGCTACGACTGGGAGCCCGACCGGCGCGTCCGCCCGGTCATCGACCAGTACGAGCGGGCCTTCGAGGCCATCGGCGCCCGCTCCGCCTGGTTCGACCTCCTCGCCCCGCGCCAGACCGACGTGCTGCACGCCCTCGGCAGGCACCCCTTCGACTCCCGGCCCGTGCCCGTCCTGCACTGTGTCGGCTGGTACGACAACATCGGCATCCCGCACATGAACGACTACCTCGCACTCGCCGCCCGGCCCGGCTGGGACGCCGTCCAGTACCTGTGGGCCGGCGCCGTCGACCACGAGAACTACCGCCTCGACCACGCACCCGTCACCGAGGACACCGACCACGCCACCAGCGAGGCGGCCCTCGACCGGCTGCTGCCCGAGTACGCCGGCCCGGCGCTGGACTTCTTCGACGTCTTCCTCAAGGGCAGCCGCCCGGTGACCGCCCTGGCCAAGGTGACCTGGGAACTCGGGCACGCCGGCTGGCGTACGGCGCCCGCGTGGCCCCCGGCGGACAGCGCAGAGCGCACCCTCTGGCTCACCGGTCGGGCCACGGCGGCCGGGCCCCTGCCGGGCGGCGCCCTCCTCGGCGCCCCCGTCGTGGACGAGGACCGCACGCAGTGGGCCTACGACCCGGACGACCTCGTCCCGTCCCTGGTCCCCGACTCCTTCTCCTACCTCCGCGACCACCCCGACGCCGGCCCTCTCGCCGCCCGTGACGACGTCCTCGCCTTCACCGGACCGGTCCTGGCCGACCCGCTCGACCTCGCCGGGCCCGTGCGCCTGGACCTTCATCTCGCCGGTACGGCCCCGGTGTTCGACGTCTTCGCCAAGGTGCTGGACCTCGCCCCCGACGGCACGGCACGGCTCGTCGTGCGTGGCCAGGTCTCCGTCCGGGGCGACGGCACCTCCCGCGAGGTACGCGTCGAGTGCGGCCACACCGGCTACCGGCTGCGCGCCGGTCACCGGCTGGCGCTGCTCCTGGCGAGCAGCGACTACCCCATGTACCTGCCGTGCTCGGGCAGCGAGGAGAACCCCTGGACGACCCTCGTCCCGAAGCCGAGCACGCAGACCCTGGCCACCGGCGGCGCCACCCCGTCCCGGCTGACCGTCACCGTCCTCACCCCGCCCGCCGGCTGACACACCTCGCACCCCGCGGGCCCCCGCGCGCCCGCGCTCCCCCACGCCGAAGGGTCCGTCACCCGGCCACCGTCCCGCCTCAGGAGCACCACCATGCACGCTCCCAGAACCGCCCTCGCCGTCACCGCCCTGTCCACCCTCCTCACGCTCTCCGCCTGTTCGTCGGGCGGCGGCAGCCCGTCGTCCTCACCCCAGAAACCGAAGCTGACCACCACCACGCCCGCGGCGTCCGGCGCCCTGGACGAGGTCACCTGGAACCTGCCCCTGGGCGAGCCCACGACCCTCGACCCGGCCAAGGTCGGCGACTACTCCCCCAGCACCGTGGTCTCCAACCTCTGCGATCCGCTGCTGCGGCTGAAGGCCGACTACTCCGTCGCCCCCGGTCTGGCCACCTCGTGGAAGCGCCCGGACCCCAAGACGCTCGTGCTCGAACTGCGCGACGACGTCACCTTCTGGAACGGCCACCCCATGACCGCCAAGGACGTGGTGGCCGGCCTCGAACGGCAGCGCGACCCCGCCACCCAGAGCGTCAACACCCAGGTCCTGTCCACCGTCAGCACCATCACGGCGACCGGCGACCACCAGGTCACCGTCCGCTTCAAGACGCCCGACGAGCTGTTCCTCAAGTACCTCGTCAACGGCTTCGGCGCGGTCAGCGAGGCCGCGTACGTCAAGAAGGCCGGCGCGGCCTACGGCACCGCCAAGGGCGGTCTGATGTGCACCGGCCCCTTCGAGCTGAAGACCTGGAAGTCCGGCGAGTCCCTCACCGCCGTCCGCAACGACGCCTACTGGGACACCGCCCTCAGGCCCAAGGCCGCCAGGCTGACCTTCAAGTTCATCACCGACGCGAGCACCCTCACCAGCGCCCTGCTGTCGGGCCAGATCGACGGCAGCTACGAGATCCCCTCCACCGTCGCCAAGGCCCTGCGCTCCTCCGACGCCGGCACCCTCTACTACGGGCCCTCCGCGCAGACCGTGTTCGTCTCCCCCACCGGCCCGGACTCGCCCCTCGCCGACCCGCGCATCACCCAGGCGCTCTCCCTGGTGCTCGACCGCGACGCCCTGGTGCGCAACGTCTTCGACGGCGCCGCCCGCAAGGAGAAGACGTTCATCCCGTCCCTCGTGTGGAAGACGGGCGAGGCCTCCGACGTCTACGCCAAGGGCTACGACGCCCTGCCCGCCGTCCCGGACGCCGACGTCGCCCGCGCCGAGAAGCTCGTCGCGCAGGCCGCCCCGAAGAAGCGCACCGTCACCATCGCGATGGGCGCCGGCGATCAGCAGTCGCTCCAGATCCTCACCTTCCTCCAGGCGGGCGCGAAGAAGATCGGGCTGAGCATCGTCATCAAGCAGCTCCAGCCCACCCAGATGTCCGGCCTGTTCTACGACGCCTCGCTGCGCGAGGGCCTCGACGCGACCATGGCCCTCGGCTACGTCGAGATCCCCGACCCGCTGTCGTACGCCGAGATGTTCACCTCGCCCGCGTCCCCCATGAACTGGACGCGCTACGACAACGCCGAGGTGACCTCCCTGCTGACCGAGGCCCGCGCCACGCTGGACCCGAAGAAGTCCGCCGAGCTGTTCACCCGGGCCCAGGCCCTGTACACCGAGGACCTGGCGATCGTGCCGATCGCCGTCCCCTACGAGCGCATGTTCCTCAACAAGCGCCTCAGCGGCGCCCCCGCGTCCTTCGCCTACATCAACATGCCCTGGGCGGCCCAGCTCGGCGGCACGGGCGAGGGCACGTCATGATCGGACGCTTCGTCGCCCGGCGGGCGGCCATGCTCGTGGTGACCGCGCTCGTGGCGAGCGTCGCCGTGTACGGCGCCCTGTTCATCGCCCCCGGCGATCCCGCCACGCTCCTCATCGGCGGCGGAAAGCCGCCCAGCCCCCAGCTGCTCGCCGAGATCCACCGCCAGTACCACCTCGACGACCCGTTCCTCCAGGGCTACTGGCGCTGGCTCGGCGGGATGCTGCACGGCGACGCCGGACAGTCCCTCACCTACCAGGACTCCGTCACCCACCTGGTGACCGAGCGCATCGGCAACACCGCCTTCCTCGTGGCGTACGCGGCCGTCCTGATCATCGTGCCCGGCGTCACCCTGGGCACCGTCGCGGCCCTGCGCGGCGGCTTCGGCGACACCCTGGTGACGGTCGTGACCACCGCCCTCATGGCGGTGCCCACGTTCGTCATGTCGGTGGTGCTCATCTGGTGGCTGTCCGTCCAGTGGGACTGGCTCCCCGCCTACGGCGCCGGCGACGGCTTCACCGGGCGCCTCGAACACCTCACCCTGCCCGCGCTCGCCCTGGCCACGGCCTGGCTGGCCTACGTCGCCCAGGTGACCCGGTCGGCGGTGCGCGCCGAACTGGCCTCCGAGCACGTCGAGACGGCGCGGGCCCGGGGCGTCCCCGAGCGCTTCGTCGTGCGCAAGCACGTCCTGCGCAACGCCGCCGGACCGCTGTTCTCCGTCTCCGGCGTGGCCGTCGCCGGACTGATCGCCGGCTGTTCCATCGTCGAGCAGGCCTTCGGGATCAACGGCATCGGCGCCCTGCTCGTCCAGAGCGCCGCCAAGCAGGACCTGGCCGTCGTCCAGGCCCTCGCCCTGATCACCGTCGTGGTCTTCGTCGTGGTCAACACCCTGGTCGACGTGGTCACGGCCGCGCTCGACCACCGGGTCTCCCTGGAGGGCACCGCATGACCACGTATCAGATCGCCGCCCTCGGACGGGGCGGCGCCCGGTGGTCGAGGCTGCGCCGGCTGACCCGCGGGCGCGGGGTGCTCGTCGTGGCGTGCGCCGTCGTCGCCGTGGCCGTCCTCGCCGCCCTGTTCGCACCCCTGCTGGCCCCCTACGATCCGGACGCCGTGGACCCGGCCGCCGTCTACCAGGGCAGTTCCGCCGCGCACTGGCTCGGCACCGACGACACCGGACGGGACATCCTGTCCCGGCTCCTGTACGGCGCCCGCCCCAGCCTGCTGGCCCCGGCCGCCGTCACCCTGACCGCCGGACTCGGCGGCACGGTCCTGGCGGTGAGCGCCGCCTGGCTCGGCGGCTGGTACGACCGGCTGGTGTCCGCCCTGCTGGACATCGTCTTCGGGTTCCCCGGTCTGGTGCTGGCCGTGGTGGCCGCCGCCGTCTTCGGCGCGGGCCTGCAGGTGGCGGTGGTGACGCTGTCCCTCGCCTACCTGCCCTACATCGGACGGGTGGTGCGCAGCGCCGCGCTGCGCGAGCGGAACCTGCCGTACGTGTCGGCGTTGCGCATGCTCGGCATGTCCGGACCGCGGATCTGCCTGCGCCATCTGACGCCCAATCTGCTGCCCCTGGTGCTGGTGCAGGTGGCGACCTCCTTCGGCTACGCCCTGCTCGACGTCGCCGCGTTCTCGTTCATCGGACTCGGCGCCCAGCCGCCGACCGCCGAATGGGGGCTGATGGTGGCGAACGGTTCCACCGGGATCCTGGCCGGGCGCGCCGAGCAGTCGTTGTACGCCGGCGCGGTGATCGTCGTCTTCGTGATCGCGTGCAGCCTCCTCGGCGGCGGCCTGTCCCGACAGCTCCTGGGAGACGACCGATGACCGGTTCCCCGCCCCTGCTCGTCGTCGACGATCTGCGCGTCGACCTGCCGACCCGGGACGGCATGCGCCGGGTGATCCACCGGGCCGACCTGACCGTGCCCGCCGGGACGGCCGTCGCCCTGGTGGGCGAGTCGGGATCCGGCAAGTCGATGACGGCCCGAGCGGTGCTGCGGCTGCTGCCCTCACGGGCCCGCACCACCGGTTCCATCCGCTTCGACGGAAGCGAGGTGACCACGCTGGGCGCGGCCGGGCTGCGCCGACTGCGCGCCCACGACGTGGCGATGGTCTTCCAGGACCCGAGGGCCCACATCAATCCCGTGCGTACGGTCGGTGACTTCCTCACGGAGGCGCTGATCACCACCCGGGGAGTGCGGCCCCGCGCGGCCGAGGCCAAGGTGACCGCCCTCCTGCGCGAGGTGGGCATCGCGGACGCGTCCCGCAGGATGCGCCAGCGGCCCCCGGAGCTCTCCGGCGGTCTGCTGCAACGCGTGATGATCACCGCGGCGCTGGCGGGCGAACCCCGCCTGCTGATCGCCGACGAACCCACCACCGCACTGGACGTCACCACCCAGGCCGAGGTCATGGCGATCATCGACGAGGCACGGGCCGAGCGCGGCCTGGCCATGCTCTTCATCACCCACGACCTGGCGCTCGCCGCGGCGGTCTGCGACCGGATCGCCGTCATGTACGCGGGCGGCGTGGTGGAAGAGCTGCCCGCCCGGCACCTGCACGAGCGGGCCGGTCACCCCTACACCCGGGCGCTGCTCGCCTCACGGCCCGACCCGGCGGCCACCGCCGAGCCGCTGCGGGCCGTCCCCGGTCGCCCGCTGTCCGCCTTCGAGACCGGTCCGGGCTGCGCCTTCGCGCCGCGCTGCGCGCACGCCCAGGACCTCTGCCACACCGAACGACCGTCGCTGTCACCGGCCGGGGAGGGCCTGGCCGCGTGCCACTTCCCGGCCGCCGACGCCCGCGTGACACCGCAGCCCGGCGCGAGGAGCACCCCCCATGGCCGATGAACCGTCCTCCCTTCCCGCCCTCCGGGTCACCGGCCTGCGCAAGACCTTCGGGGACTTCGTCGCCGTCGACGGCGTCGACCTGGAGATCGTGCCGGGCGGGTCCCTGGCCGTCGTCGGCGAGTCGGGGTCGGGCAAGACCACCACCGCGCGGATGATCGTCGGCCTGGAGGAGCCCACCGCCGGCACGGTGCTCCTCGGCGGCCGGGCCCATCCGGGCCGCCGGGCGGCCACCGCCGAGCGCAGGCGCTTCGCCCGGGAGGTGCAGATGGTCTTCCAGGACCCGTACGCCTCGCTCGACCGCAGGCAGAAGGTGGGCGACAGCCTGGCCGAGATCCTCGCCCTGCACACGGACCTGCGCGGCGCGCCCCTCGCGGACCGCGTGGCCGAACTGCTCGACCAGGTGGGCCTCGACGAGCGCCAGGGCGCCGCGCTGCCCCGCGCACTCTCCGGCGGGCAGCGCCAACGGGTGGCCATCGCACGCGCGTTGGCCGTGCGGTCGCGCCTCCTCGTCCTCGACGAGGCGGTCGCCGCACTCGATGTCTCCGTCCAGGCCCAGATCCTCACCCTCCTCACCGACATCCGCCGACGCACCGAAGTGGCGTACCTGTTCATCACCCACGATCTCGGCATCGTCCGGCACGTCTGCGACGACGTACTGGTCATGCACCGCGGCCGCGTCGTCGAACGCGGACCCGCCGAGACGGTCCTGACCGACCCCGAAGCCCCCTACACCCGTCGGCTGCGGGACTCCGTGCCCCGCCGGGGCTGGAAGCCGACCCGCCGCACCGCACAGAACGGAAGCCAGGAATGACCGTGACACCTTCCCTGACCTACGCCTTCGAGATCCGCGCGGCGGTCGCCCCCAGCCTGCACATCGGCCACGGCGACGGCGAGCGCACCGAGTTCACCCCCATCACCGGCGGAACGGTCCACGGCCCCCGGCTGGGCGGCACCGTCCTGGCCGGCGGAGGCGACTGGTCCAACACCCGCGGCACCGTCTGTGAACTCGAGGCCCGCTACCTCCTGCGGGCCGACGACGGTGCCGTGATCGACATCGTCAACCGCGGCTACTACCACGAGCACGCCGACAGCCCCGACCTGTACGACGGCACCCTTCGCCTCGCCGAGTCCGGCACGTACTTCCGCACCGCCCCCGTCTTCCGCACGGACGCCCCGCAACACCGCTGGCTCGCGCGCACGGTCTTCGTGGGCCTCGCCCGGGAGGAGGACGGACACATCGTGATCCGCTGCTACACGGTCGACTAAACGACTCCGGTCCGCGGGCGGCGGAGACGGGCGACGGGGCGGCGCCTACCGCCGAGTGCGCAGACCGAGGGGCGGACGGCAGGCGTGCTCAGGCCGAGCCCGACCGCGGACGCGACGTCGCCCGCCCCGGCGGGAAGGCCCCTGACGGGCTGCCGACCAGCATGAAGGGCTCCACGATCCGGGGTGCCCGGCGGTCCCGCGCACGCCGGTGATTTCGCCGATTGCCGCCGGGCTCGGCGCCACGACGCTGGTCAGGTCCAGCCACCCGCATCCTCGTCAGGAGGGCTCCATGCGTCGTCATGCCCCGCGCCGGATCCTCGGTGTTCTCGCGACCGCCACCCTCGCGTTCACCCTGTTCTCCGCAGCGCCGACGGCAGGCGCCACCCCCACGGCCGCCGCGTCGGTCGCCTCCACCGCCCGGTCGGCCGAGGCGGCCGCCCAGCCGCTGTCGACGAGCACACCGGTCGTCTTCGTCCACGGCTACACCGGCAACGCGTCCAACTGGACCACCGCCTTGAGCGTCTTCCGGCTCAACGGCTGGTCCAGCTCCAACCTGTTCGCCTACGAGTACAACTCCTACGGCAACAACATCACCAACGCCCAGGGGCTCGCGACCTACGTCAACACCGTGAAGGCGCGGACCGGAGCGAGCAAGGTCGCCATCGTCAACCACTCGATGGGCGGCCTCGTCAGTCAGTACTACCTGAAGGTCCTGGGCGGCAACACCAGCGTCAGCCACCTCGCCTCGATCGCCGGCGCGAACCACGGAACCACCTACGCGGGCGCCTGCCTCATCTACACGACCTGCCAGCAGATGTACCCGGGCTCGTCGTTCATCGCCCAGATCACCGCGGGCGACGAAACGCCGGGCACCACCCGGTACGCCACCTGGTACTCGGCGTGCGACGGCATCATCATCCCGTACACCAGCACCCGACTGGACGGCGCGACGAACAACAACGTGCTCTGCCAGACCCACATCGGCTACCTGACGGACACGGTCGTACTCGGCCAGATCGCCGACTTCGTCGCCTCCTGACCCACCGCGCGAGCAGCCCCGGCGGTGACCGGCGCTCAGTGCGACCACGCCCCGTTCCCGGCAGCGCGACCGCCGGGAGCGGGGCGCGCTGTCGCTGCTCTACGCCGCGACCCAGGACGTCCCCGGTAGCGTCAGGCGGCTCCCGCCTGGGCTTTGCGGGCGAGCAGGTGAACCTCCTGGAACTGCCGCCGGTCGGTGGGCCGAGGCTCGCGGACCGTCCGGGCCACCTCGGCCAACCCGGACTTGCGCAGCATCGCGGCGAGGTGATCGGGCCACCACCGATAGGCCGGCGCGACGGTGTGATCGAAGACCTGCGTCGGGTGCGACGGACCATCGGTGGCCGAGAAGCCGACCAGAAGGTGGCCGCCGGGTGCCAGCACACGATGGAACTCCGCCAGGACGACGGGGAGTTCCTGCGGCGGAGTGTGGATGATGGACCACCGTGCGAGCACGCCGCCCAGCACACCGTCGGCGATGTCCAACGCGGCCATCGAGCCCACGTCGAACCGCAGGCGCGGATAGGCCTGTCGAGCCAACTCGATCATCGCGGGAGAGGTGTCGACACCGAACGCCGACAGCCCCAACTCGTCCAGATGAGCGGTGACATGACCGGGCCCGCACCCCAGGTCCGCGACCTGACCGCCCTCCCCACCAGTACGGACGACCTCGGCGAAGACGCCCAGGATCGCGCGGTCCAGGGGACTGTCACGCAGCGAGTCGCGGAACATCTGCGCATAGGTGGGGGCAACAGCGTCGTATCCCTGGCGGGTGACACTTAGGGCACTGTGTTCGACCATGCACGCGACAGTAGTTCCCGGCCGCGAGGCGAGCCGGGAGAACGACGATCTCGACAGCGGCGCCCGATGGGCGGACCGGACGCCGCTGCCGCTCACCTTCAGGCCGTTGCGGTGCCCCCGTGGCTCAGATGCCGGGCGAAGAACCGGACCGCGCTGTCGGCCTCGAACCTGGGGAAGTCGAAGTGCCTGCCCGCGTTGGCGTGCAACGTCTTCTCCTGCGAGGCGAAGGCGTCGAACAGCGCGAGGCCGGCCTCGCGCGGGATGCGCTCGTCGTCCCACTGCAGATCGAACTCGATCGGGACGGTGATCCGCTTCGCCGTCTCCATCAGGGCATCGGGCCACATCAGGCCGAAGACCGCGGCCGTGATCCTGGGCTCGACCGCCACCAGTGGCATGCCGATCGCGGTGCCCAGGCCGATGCCGAAGTAGCCCACCGGCCCGTCGGCGCCGATCTCCGGAAGCTGCTGAAGGGCGTCCAGGGTCGCCTGCCACTCGGGTACGGCGAGCTCCGCCAGCCGGGCGTTGTACCGGACGACGATCGGACCTTCCGGCTCGCCCGCCGCCTGCGCCTCGCGCAGCTCGGCGATCTCCTGCTCGTCGCGCGCGGTGCGCGGCCGGTCGCCGTGACCGGGCGCGTCGATGACGGCGACATGGAAGCCGCAGCCGGTCACGAGAAGGTGGGCGCGGCCCGCCATCGCCGGATGCTTCTTGTGGTTGCCGCCGCCGTGGCCCAGCAGGACCAGGGGCGCGCGATCGGCGCCGGAGGCCGGCGACCGGAGAACTCCGGGGACGTCGCCCACGGTGAAGTCGCGCTCGATCGTGCCGTTCGACGACGACTCGGCGGTGAACTGCAGTGAGTGCACAGGTGTTGCCTTTCGGGAGTGCCTTGTGGTCGAGGCGCTCCCGGCGACACCTACGTCAGTCGCCGGCCGTGACGGGAAGGGAGAGCACCCACGTCGTTACAACGGTCATGGGTCTCACCTCCTGGGGCGGTGTCACGGTCGACTGCAAGGTACCAGCCCGATCATCATCCCTCCAGCGCTTTTCCCTGGGCCCCTGACCGAGGAACAGGTGCACGAAGAGACTTGTCTGCGCGCACGGTGGAGGCTTCCCGGCGAGCCGGAGGCACCTGCCACCGCAGGCGCGCGCCGCGCCTACCCGGCGTCCAGTGGTCGTTCGAAGAACGTCTCCAGGACGACGGTCGCCTGGGTGCCGCTGACCCCGTCGATCGCGTACAGACGGCGCAGTACGTCCTGGAGTTGTTCCGTGCTCGCCGTGCGCACCTTCACCAGGACCGCCGCGCTGCCCGCGATGACGTGGGCCTCCTGGATCTCCGGTACGCCGGCGAAGTCCTCGGCGCGGTCGCCCATCCAGGCCGTCGAGTCGACGAGCACGAAGGCGAGGACCCCGCGGTCGAGGGCCGCGGGGTCCACGTCGACCGTGGTGGCCCTGATGACCCCGTACTCCCGCAGCCTGCGCACTCGCTCATGGGCGGCACCCGCCGACAGGCCGACGCCCTTGCCCAACTCGGCATAGGACCGCGTCGCGTCCTTCTGGAGCAGCGCGATCAAGCCACGGTCGATGTCATCTATCGGCTTCATGCTCTGACCATATCCTGTTCGGTGATCTACGTGTTACGTTGAATCAGATCCTGATCAGCGAAGGCGAAGGGACCCCGATGCCCGCCGATGGCCTGTACGAGATCCTGGACGACCGCTTCCGTACCGGACGCTGCACGAACGGCGACGGCAGGCTGGAGGTGCTGTACGACGACTGCCGTTGGGCGGAGGGTCCGCTGTACCTGCCCGCCTGGCGCCAGTTGATCTGGAGCGACATCCCGAACGACCGCATCCTGCGCTGGGACGAGGCCACCGGGACGGTCGGCGTCTTCCGCGATCCGGCCGGACACAGCAACGGCAACACCCTCGACCGGCAGGGCCGCCTGGTCAGCTGCGAGCAGGGCAACCGCCGGGTCACCCGTACCGAGCCGGACGGCACGGTGACGGTCCTGGCCGAGCGTTTCGAGGGCAAGCGGCTCAACAGCCCCAACGACTCCGTCGTGCGCTCCGACGGCACTCTGTGGTTCTCCGACCCGGACTTCGGCATCACCAGCGACTACGAGGGTCATCGGGCCGAGTCCGAGATCGGCGCCTGCAACGTCTACCGGGTCGACCCGGCGACGGGCGGGGTGCACCTCGCCGCCGACGGCTTCGACGGACCCAACGGCGTCATCCTGTCACCGGACGAGAAGCGGCTGTACGTCTCCGACTCGCGAGGCGCCCGTATCCACGCCTTCGACGTCCACGCCGACGGCACGCTCTCCGGACAGGAGGTCTTCGCCGAAGCACGGGCGGGCGTCCACTTCGACAACATCCGCCTGGACGACCAGGGCCGTATGTGGGCCGCCGCCCTGGAGGACGGCGTTCACTGCTACGACCCCGACGGCACCCTCATCGGACGGCTCCGGGTGCCGGAACCGGTCTCCAACATCACCTTCGGCGGGCCGAAGAACAACCGCATGTTCATCACCGCCACCACCTCGCTGTACTCGCTGGTGATGTCGGTGACGGGAGCGCCCCGCGTCTAGCGCGCCTGTCCGACCGCGGTCCGGGGCACTGGGTTGCGCGCCCCGGCGCCGGACGGTCGCGGCTGTCCGACACTGATCCACCGGCGGTCCTCCCCCTCCTCGAGGGCGGGGCGCCGGCACCACGCGAACCGGAACCAGGAGCAGATGTGAACGACCCGGCCTTCCTCACCCTTCAGCAGGAGATCGCCCGGGAACTCGAGGTCGCCGAGACCTTCGAGGCCGAGGCGGAGATCGAGCGCCGGGTGGCGTTCCTCGCGGAGCGGCTGACCTCCACCGGCCTGTCCTCGCTCGTGCTCGGCATCAGCGGCGGCGTCGACTCCACCACCGCCGGCCGCCTGTGCCAGCTCGCGGTCGGGCGAGCCCGCGACGCCGGGCACGAGGCACGGTTCTACGCGATGCGGCTGCCCTACGGCGTCCAGGCCGACGAGCACGATGCCCAGCTCGCTCTCTCCTTCATCCAGCCCGACCACGTGCTGACCGTGGACATCAAGCCCGCGAGCGACGCCGCGCTCCAGGCCGTGCTGGGCGCCGAGGTGAGCTTCCGCGACGTCTACCACCAGGACTTCGTGCTGGGCAACATCAAGGCCCGGCAGCGCATGATCGCCCAGTACGCCGTGGCCGGCGGGCACCACGGACTGGTCGTCGGCACCGACCACGCCGCCGAGGCGGTCTCCGGTTTCTTCACCAAGTTCGGTGACGGCGCGGCGGACCTCGTCCCGCTGTCCGGCCTGACCAAACGGCGGGTGCGAGCCGTCGCGGACGCGCTGGGAGCGCCGGCCGAGCTGGTGCACAAGGTACCGACCGCCGACCTGGAGACCCTCGATCCCGGCAAGACCGACGAGGACGCGCTCGGGGTCGCCTACGACGACATCGACGACTTCCTGGAAGGCAGGGCCGTGGACGAAGGCGTCTTCACAACGATCGTCGACCGCTACCGGCTCACGGACCACAAGCGCCGGCTGCCCCTCGCCCCCTGAGCCGCGAGGACTCGACGTCGTTCGCCGCGGCCCGCTCGCCCGTCAGCCGCACTGCCAGGTGAACATCGCCCGGTCGAAACGCCGCTCGGCCAGGTCCTGCGGTCGGATCAGCCGGTACAGGACCCCGGCATCGCCCCCCCATCATGTCCGCGCGGGCCTCGCTGTCGAACTGGGCCGGCAGGGACCGGGCGCCCGCCTCGTCGGACAGCCGCGGGTCGTCCAAGGACACCTGGCCGACCAGGACCGCCTGCGCGATCTCGATCTCCACCGGATCCCGCACCGCGTACGGGTGGCCACCGATCTGATGTGCGGGGCGTCGAGTGATCCACTCAGGTTTCAGGGCTGTGGCGAGGTGGGTCGCACCAGTCCGGTCTGGTAGGCGATGACGACGAGTTGGGCGCGGTCGCGGGCGCCCAGCTTGGTCAGGGCGCGCTGGATGTGGCTGCGGACGGTCAGGACGCTCAGGAAGAGTTCCTCGGCGATCTTGTCGTTGGACTTGCCCCGGGCGGCGAGGGTGGTCACCTCGCGTTCGCGGGGAGTGAGGTCGTTCAGGCGCTCCGCAGGTGCCAGGAGGGCGCCCGGGGCCGGAGCGGTGAGGAATCGCGTGATGAGGGCGCGGGTCGCGCCGGGCGAGAGAAGGGCCTCGCCCGCGGCCACGGTGCGGATGCCGGCCAGCAGGGCGTCGGTGGTGACGTACTTGCCGAGGAAGCCGCTGGCTCCGACGCGCAGCGCCTTGGCGACGTACTCGTCGGTCTCGAACATGGTGAGGACGAGGATCCGGGTGCCGGACAGCCCGGGGTCGTCGCAGATGGCGGCGGTGGCGGCGAGGCCGTCCGTGCCGGGCATGCGGATGTCCATCAGGACGATGTCGGGGCGGTGGACGCGGGCGAGATCCACCGCTTCCCGGCCGTCGGCGGCCTCGCCGACCACCTCCATGTCCTCGCAGGAGTCGATCAGCAGCCGGAACGTGCCGCGCAGCAGGGCCTGGTCGTCGGCGAGCAGGACACGAATGCTCAAAGGCTTGTCTCGTCTTCTTCCGGGGCGAGGAGGTGCAGCGGCAGCGCGGTGGCGACCTCGAAGCCGCCCTCGGGGCGGGGACCGGCGTGCAGGTCGCCGCCGACGGAGTGGGCGCGCTCGCGCATGCCCATCAGACCGTAACCGCCTTCCGGGACCGGCACGGGGGCGGCGGTCCCGTCGTTGGTGACCGAGACGAGCAGACGGGAGTCGGAGTATGTGAGCCGGACGCGGGCCCCTCTGCCCGCGCCGTGCTTCGTGACGTTGGTGAGGGCTTCCTGGATGATCCGGTACGCCGTCAGGTCCACGCCCGGCGACAGGGGCCGGGGTTCCCCCTCGGTCGTGACGGAGACCTCGACGCCGGCGGATTCGCACGTCGCGATCAGCTCGGGGAGGCGGTCCAGGCCGGGGGCGGGTTTCAGCGGATCGACGTCGGGGTCGCCGATCTGGCGCAACACCCCGACGGTGGCGCGGAGTTCGAGCAGCGCGGACGAGGTGGTGGTGGTCAGCTCGCCGAGCAGTTTCTGCGCCTGTTCGGGGTGGGTGGGCGCGAGGTGGCGGGCGGTGCCTGCCTGGGCGTTGGCGACGGCCATGTGGTGGGCCACCACGTCGTGGAGCTCGCGGGCGATACGCATCCGCTCCTCGGCGACCCGCAGCCGGGCCTCCTCCTCGCGGGTGCGCTCGGCGTGCGCGGCGCGCGCCTGGACGGAGTCCACGTAGTCACGGCGCAGCCGGTCCCGGCCGCCGCCGACCAGGGGCAGCATCAGCCACAGCACCGGGCCGATGCTGCGCAGCAGGTACATCCCGGTCGTGGGGGTGTCGGTGTCGATCACGGCGGAGGCCACCACCACGGCGATGGTCAGGCCGCCGTACACGCGCGTGGTCCGGGGGTCGGTCCCGGCGGCCAGCCGGTACAGAGCGATCATCAAAGGGGCCAGCAGAAGGGGTGACACCAGGTAGCCCAGCGCCACGGTGATCACCGTGCAGACGGTGGCCACGACGACAGCGGTGCGCGGGCGGGTGCGTGCCTTCAACTGGACCAGGCAGGAGACGGCCGCGAGAAGCACGGCCGGCCAGTCCTCGCGCGGTTGGCTGATGCCGGGGATGGCGATCGAGGCGCCGAGGGTCACGGTGCCGAGCAGCCCCAGGGCCAGGACCAGGTCCGTGGCGATGTGCCGACGCCCTGTGTAGCGCTCCAGGCTGGTGGTCATCTGTCTCTCCAAGTGCAGGGCCTGAGCGCCATGGTGGACGACATGACGCGAAAGGCCGCGCGGGGCCGCCCGTGGTCTTCGCCACGGACGGCCCTGAGCGGCCGGTGCGGGCCCGGTCAGACGCGCGCCTCGACCGGCTCGTCCGGGGCCGGGCCCCGGTCGGAGTGGCGGTCCGCGGCGTCGGCCGGGTGCCGGGTGAGGGCCTCGCCCTCGATGTCGACCCGGGGCAGCATCCGGTCCAGCCACCCGGGCAGCCACCAGGCCCGGTCGCCCAGCAGGGCGAGGACGGCGGGCACGACGGCCATCCGGACGACGAAGGCGTCGAGCAGCACGGCAAAGGCCAGGCCGAAACCGATCATCTTGATCATGGAGTCGCTCTCGCCGATGAAGCCCGCGAAGACGGCGATCATGATCAGTGCGGCGGCCACGACGACCCGGGCGCTGTGCCGGAACCCCGAGACGACCGCCTGCCGTGCGGACTCGCCGTGGACGTACGCCTCCCGCATCCGCGACACCAGGAAGACCTCGTAGTCCATGGCGAGGCCGAAGACGATGCCCACGAGGAAGATCGGCATCAGGCTCATGATCGGTCCGGTCTGCTCCACCCCGAACACGCCCGCCCCGTGACCCTGCTGGAAGACCAGGACGACCGCGCCCAGCGCCGCGAGCACCGAGAGCAGGAAGCCGAGCGCCGCCTTGACGGGGACGAGCACGGAGCGGAAGACGACCAGCAGGAGGAGGACGGCCAGGCCGACGATGGTGACGAGGTAGGGCACCAACGCCGCCTGGACCTTCCCGGCGATGTCGATGTTCAGTGCGGTGCCACCGGTGACCTCGAAGGCGGCGCCGGCCCCCGACTCGATGGCGGAACGTTCGCCGCGGATGGTCGTGACGAGGGTCTTGGTCTGCTCGTCGGTCGGGCTGGTGGACGGCGTCGCGGTGAACACCGCCGTGTCCCCGGCGTCGTCGAAGTGGGGCGTGGTGACCGAGACGACGCCCTTGGTGTCGGCGATCTTCCGGTTGATCGTGTCGACCGCGGCCTTGGCGTCGTCGGCCCCCTTGGCGTCGACGACGACGGTCAGGGGCCCGTTGAACCCGGGGCCGAAGCCGTCCGCGAGGGCGTCGTAGGCGCGGCGCTCGGTGGTGGAGGCGGCCTTCGCCTCGTCGCCCGGCATGCCGAGCTCCAGCCCGGTCATCGGGATCGCGAGGACACCGAGGCCCAGGACGCCCAGCAGCAGTACGGGGATCGGGCGGCGCAGCACGAAGCGGGCCCAGCGGGTGCCGCGGTTGTCGCTCACGCCCTGCCTCTCCCCCGCCCCGGCCTTGCCGGACTTCACGAGGCGGAGCAGACGCCCGCCGCGCCGCTGCCCGCGTACGGCGCCCGCCAGCACGGCGTTCGGCCAGAAGCCCAGCAGCGCGGGCACGACGGTGAGGGCGACGGCCACGGCGACGACGACCGCTCCGGCGGCGGTCAGGCCCATCTTGGTCAGCATCGGAATTCCGACGACCGCCAGACCGGCCAGCGCGATGACCACGGTCAGGCCCGCGAAGACGACCGCCGACCCGGCCGTGCCGACCGCGAGACCGACCGCCTCCTCAGGAGAGTGTCCCTCGGCCCGCTCTTCGCGGTAGCGGGAGACCACGAAGAGCGCGTAGTCGATGCCGACCGCCAGACCCAGCATCATCGCCAGGGTGCCGGTGCTGGTGGACAGACCGAGGGCGTCGGCCAGCAGCGTGATCGTGAACATGCTCGCGCCGACGCCGAGTATGGCGGTCAGCAGTGGCAGCCCGGCGGCTGCCGACGAGCCGAAGGTGACCAGCAGCACGACGGCCGCCACCGAGATGCCGATGATCTCGGCGACGCCGCCGGGTCCGCCGCCGCTGTCCATGGCGGAGCCGCCCGTCTCCACGGTCAGTCCGGCGTCCCGGGCCCGGTCGGCCGCCCTCTCCAGCGCGGTACGGTCGGCGTCGGTGACCTCGGAGGACTTCACCTTGTAGGTGACGGTGGCGGACCCGTCCTCGCTGACGGCCTTCGTCTCGTAGGGATCCGCGACACCGGCCACCTGCGAGCCCTGGCCCAGGGCGTCCACCGTCTCCTCGATCGCCGCCTTCTCGGCGGCGGCGGTGACCTTGCGCCCGTCGGGGGCGACGAACACCATCCGGGCGGTGGCGCCGTCGGCGGCAGCGCCGGGGAAGCGCTCCTGCATCAGGTCGTACGCCTTCTGGGACTCGATGCCCGGCATCGAGAACTCCTCGTCGGAGGCTCCCGGCGCCTGGAGGGCGCCCAGTGCGACGGCGGCCAGTACGGCCAGCCACATCAAGGCGACCCGACCGCGCCGCCGGAAGGCCAGACGGCCCAGTCGATACAAATAGTCAGCCACGTCAGGGAACTCCAGATCTGCTTGCGCTTGCCCTGATCAGGCTGTCGCGGCGAGGGCCCTCCCGTCGTCGTCCGGTTACTGGCACTGCCGCCTCCCGTATCCGGAGGACCGACTACTGAAACCGCGGTACACGTCCGGTCGCCGGCTCATGCTCCGGTAGGACGTTCCGCCCCCGGCCGGACGGGTCACCGGCGACGGGGCGGCGAGAACCACGACGGGGCTCTCAGAGGCCGAACAGCTCTGCCGCGTTGTCGTGGCACACCGCCCGCAGCCACTCGTCCCCGAGGCCCAGCCGCTCCAGCGCCTGGAGCTGGTGCACGTACGGATAGGGGATGTTGGGGAAGTCGGAGCCGAGCAGGACACGGTCGCCGAGTCCGGCCAGCCGGGGCAGGGCCCTGCCGGGGAAAGGCATCAGCTCCTCGGCGAAGTCGGTGAACGTCATCGTCGTGTCCAGCCGGACCTCCCCGTACCGTTCGGCGAGGCCGAGGAACTCCTCGTACTCGGGCATCCCCAGATGCGCGACGACCAGTCGCAGCCGGGGGTGCCGCGCCAGCACCCGGGCGATCGGCTCGGGTCCCGTGTGCTTGCCGGGTGCGGGCCCGGAGCCGCAGTGGATCACGACGGGGATTCCGGCCTCGGCCAGCAACCCCCATGTCGGATCGAGGAGTTCGTCGGCCGGGTCGTACGCCCCCACCTGTACATGCGCCTTGAAGACACGCGCGCCCGCCTCGACGGCCTCCCGGACGTAGGTCTCGACGCCCGGCTCGGGGTAGAGGGTGGCGGTGTGCAGACAGTCGGGCGTGCGGCGGGCGAAGTCGGCCGCCCAGTCGTTCAGCCACCGGGCCATGCCCGGCTTGTGCGGGTAGAGCATCGCGGTGAAGGCCCGTACGCCGAACTCCCTCAGCAGGACCGTCCGTTCGCTCTCCTCGTTCCGGTAGGTGATCGGCCACTCGAGCCCGCCGGTCTGTGGTCCGAGCGCGTCGAAGTAGGCCCAGACCTTGTGCAGGACCCGCTCGGGCATGAAGTGCGTGTGGACGTCGACGAGGCCGGGAAGGCCGAGGCGGCCCCAGAAAGCGCGCACCTCCCCCGCCTCCTCTCCCACAGGGGTGGCTTCGGCGGTCCCACCGGGGTCGACGGGTTCCATGCGGTGATCATCCATGGCGCCCACGATCGGCCCGGGTGAGGCGGCGGGTCCACTCCTTGGCGCGGGGAATCCGTGAGGGATCCGTCACCCGGCCCCGCGCCGGTGTGGACCGGGCGGGCCGGGCCGTCGGCCGGGCGCCGCCGCAGCGAGCCGGTGCCGCTGTCAGGGCCTGTCCGGCTTCACCCTCCTGTCGACGCCGTTCACCCGGACGGTGACGTCCTTCCGGTTCCGCGCCCGGTCGGCCACGATCTTGTAGGACGTCACCTTCCCCTTCCGCCACTCGCAGCTGACCTCGTAGCCGCCCCGGGCACGGAGCCCGGTGAAGGATCCCTCAGCCTTCCAGCCGTCCGGCAGCGCGGGCAGCAGGTCGATCACTCCGTCGTGGCTCTGCAGGAGCATCTCCGCCACGGCGCCCGAGATGCCGAAGTTGCCGTCCATCTGGAAGGGCGGGTGGTTGCAGAACAGGTTGGGCAGCGTGTTGTAGGTCAGCAGTCCGCGCAGCATGACCTGGGCGCGCCGACCGTCGCGGAGGCGGGCGAAGAGGGCCGCCCGCCAGGGCCAGGTCCATGAGCGGCGGCTGTCGCCCGAAACCGTCGCGGCCGTGAACGGGACGCCTTCCTTCTCGCCGCACCGCGCCTTGAGGGAGACGAGGGCCGCGGCGGCGAGGTCGGGCGTCCGCGGGGTGATCTGGCGGCCCGGGTAGACCGCGAAGAGGTGCGAGGTGTGGCGGTGGATGTCGTCGGGGCTGTCGATGTCCTCCTGCCACTCCTGGAGCTGGCCCCACCGGCCGATCCTGTTCGGCGCGAGGCGCGCCTGCATGTCCGCGACCTTGGCCCGGAACGCGGGATCCGCCTTGAGCGCCGCCTCGCAGTCGAGGTAGTTCTGGAACAGGTCCCAGATGATCTGCTGGTCGTACATGACGCCGTCCTCGCGCGGCCCGTGCTCCGGGGACCAGCCGTTGGGTGCGACGAGGAGTCCGTCCTCGCGCTCCTTGAGATGGTCCTCCCAGAACTCGCAGATCTCCTTGATCATCGGGTAGGCGACGGTACGGAGATAGGTCGGGTCCTGGGTGAACGCCCAGTGCTCGTAGAGGTGCTGGGCGTACCAGGCGCTCGCGACGGTGTTCCACTCCCACGAGTTGCCGCCGAAGATGCTCTGGCTGGTGCGGGCGGTCCAGCCGCGGGTGTCCTGGCCGAAGGCGTTGCGGGTCGCCACCCGGCTCGGCACCGCCACCTGCTCGATGAACCCGACGAGCGCCTCGTGACACTCCGGCAGGTTCGTCGTCTCGGCTCCCCAGTAGTTCATCTGGACATTGATGTTGGTGTGGTAGTCGGAGGCCCAGGCCGGCTGGTTCTGGTCGTTCCACAGGCCCTGGAGGTTGGCGGGCAGGCCGTTCGGCCGGGAGGAGCTGATCAGCAGGTACCGGCCGTAGTCGAACATGGTCTGTTCGAGTGTCGGGTCCTCCCCGCCCGCCGCGTAACGCGCCAGCCGGGCGTCGGTGGGGAGCGCGACGACGGCGGCCGGGGAGGTGCCCCAGGCGACCGAGACACGGTTCATGAGGGCACGCGTCTCGGCGATGTGCCGGGCGCGCAGCTTGTCGTAGGGCCGGGCGGCCGCCTGGTCGAGCGCCCTGGCGATGATCGGTTCCGGAGCGGCTCCGCGCCATCCGGCGGCGGCGTCGAGCCGGTAGTCGGTGCGGGCGTCGAGGAACAGGGTCAGGCTCGTGCAGCCGCTGAACCTCAGCACCGCTCCGTCGGCGCTGAGGTCGCCGTCGGTGTGTACCGCCTGGACGGTGCAGGCGTGCTTGAGTCCGTTGCCCATGACACCGCTGAAGGCGATCCGCCCGGCGTCGGCGTCGACGGTCGTCGGGGCCTGGTCCTGCGCGGACGTCAGCGAGATCGCGCCGGAGAGTCCGTCGGCGCTGTCCGACGTGTACCGGAAGACCATGACGTCCGCGGACCGGCCGGCGAAGGCCTCCCGCAGGACGCGCTGTCCCGGCGCGCCGAAGCGGGTGACATGGAGGCCTTCGACGAAGTCGAGCGTGCGCCGGTAGTCGACGACGGTGCGCTGGGCGCGGGTGTCGAAGCCCTTGCCCGCCAGCGCGATCTCCGCGATCTGGCAGCCGGTGGAGGACGCGCCGGGGGTCAGGGTGAGCCGGTAGACGCGGTAGGCCGTGCCGTTGGTGAAGGAGAAGGTCCGGCTCTCGCCGCGGCCGGCGAAGGGAGCCCCCGGGTTCCGCGTGTCGAGGGTCGTCCAGGTGGTCCCGTCCTGCGACGCCTCGAGCGTCCACTGCCGGGGGTCGTCGCGCGGGCGGTCGGGGGCCGCCGTCAGCGTGTACGAGGTGACGACGGCCGGGCGGGGCAGGTCGGCCTGCCAGCTGACGGCGGGTGCGGCGCCGTCGACCCGCCAGACGGTGGCGGGATCGCGGTCCACCGAACGCGAGATGTCCGTGCCCCGGGCCCCGAGCCGGGCGGATCCTTGCGCGTGCCCGCTCGGCGACGACAGGTAGAGCGAGGTGTCCCCGCCGAGGTCCACGCCGTCCAGGCCGATCTCGCTCACCTGGAAGTGGCTGACGCCCGCCTTGGGGACGAAGTCGAACCGGTAGAAGCGGTAGGCCGCGCTGTGGGCACCGGTGAATTCCTTGGTCTGGAAGCGGCTCTCGAAGGGCGCGTCCAGGGTGCGGCTGTCCAGCGTGGTCCAGGTGGCGCCGTCGGCGGAACCGGAGAACGTCCACTCCTGCGGGTCGCGCTGCGGCACGTCGTTGGCGCTCGTCAGCCGGTAGGAGGCGACCACGACGGGTTCGGGGAGTTCGACCTGCCACCGCACCTCCGCACCGGGGCCCTCGATGCACCACTTGGTGCTCGATTCGCCGTCGTACGTCTTGTCGACGCCCTCCGAGGGGGAGGAACTGTACGGTCCTCCCGGTGCCGTGACCGTGGGCTTCGGACGGGAGGCGAAGGTGACGACGAGGTCGCCGAAGTCGCGGTAGGAGCCGAAGCCGGTCATGCCGGTGTCGAAATCGCTGTCCGGCTTGCCGGCGAGCGCGTTGTCGTAGTTGTTGACTCCGCCCCACAGACTCTGCTCGTTGAACTGGATGCGCTCCTCGTGGGGATCGGCGAAGAGCATGGCGCCGAGCCGGCCGTTGCCGATCGGCAGGGCCTGCGACTGCCAGTCCGCGGCGGGGACGGAGTACGTCAGCGCCTTGCGCGACAGGGCCGGCCACTGGATGCCCGCCGACGCGTGGGCCCCGGCGGCGACGGCCTGTCCGGCAGGCGTGGCGCCCGTCAGCTGAGTGGCCAGTGGCGCGACGGCGAGAGCACCGCCGAACTTGAGGATGCTTCGTCTCAGCGGTTGGGATTCATTGATCACAGCAAGATCTCCCGGCCCATTCATCGGCTCTTTCACGGAGGGAGGAGCAGCCACTTCGACATCCGCCGAGGGCTTTGTCGTCGTAAGCCATCTTCACGGGAAGATAGATCGGATGTCTAGAGGTGTGACTAGCCGTCGACTGACGGCCCGTCCGCGTCGACCCAGCTCGCCGCGAGCCAGTGCTCGACGGCGGCCACATGGACCGTCGCGGCGGAGACGGCCAACAGTGCGTCACGTGCCCTCAGCGCGCGGAGGATCTCCTCGTGTTCCGCGTGCGCGCGCTCCACGGCGCGCTGTGTCCGGCTGCCCCGCACGATGCGGACCCGCTGGGTACGGGTGGACAGGACGCGCAACAGCATGGACAGCACGGGGTTGCCGACGGCTTCGACGATGCGCAGGTGGAACGCGATGTCGTGGGCGACGAACTCGTCCACCGTGGCGGCCGCCCGGGACCGTTCGAGGATGACGCCGAGTTCTTCGAGGTCCTCGGAGGTCAGCAGGGTGGCGGCCAGCCCGGTCGCCGGCGGTTCCAGCAGTCTGCGCACCTGGAGCAGTTGAAGGGCGGTCCGCCCGTGGGAGACGTCGGCGGCGAAGGACATCGTCTCGAGCAGAAGGTGCGGCTCCAGGCTGGAGACATAGGTGCCGTCGCCCTGCCGGGTGACCAGGATGCGCATGGCGGTCAGCGCACGGACCGCCTCACGCAGCGAGCTTCGGGACAGACCGAGCTGACCGGCGAGGGCATCCTCCTTGGGCAGTCGGGAGCCGGGGGCGAGTTCGCCCGCGACGATCATCGCCTTGATCTTCTCCATCGCCTCGTCCGTCAGTGCCACGAGGGGTGCCTCTCTGTCCCGAAGGAACACGGCGGGGCTCCACGCGGCCCCGGAACGAGCCCGCGTGATGCCCCGGATACCGCGTCTACTCCTGCTTCTCGCCGGAGGCGAAGCGGGAGATGATCAGCGCGACGATGATGATCGCGCCGTTGAGGAACTGGTTCCACAGCGGCGGTACGCCCGCCAGCGTCATCACGTTGACGACCAGCTGGAGGGTCAGCACGCCGGTGAGCGCGCCGAACACCGAGCCCTTGCCGCCGTTGAGGCTGACGCCGCCGATGACGGTCGCGGCGAAGACCTGGAAGATCCAGCCGCTGCCCTGGGTGGCGGAGATGGAACCGTAGTGACCGCTGTAGAGGATGCCGGCGAACGCGGCCAGCAGGCTGCCGATGATCAGGACGACCCACACGATCCGGTCGACCCGGATACCGGCGGTCCGGGCGGCCTCCGCGTTGCCGCCGATCGCGTAGAGCGCCCGCCCGTGCCGCAGCCAGGCCAGCGCGCAGCCGCCGGCGGCGAACAGCACCGCGCAGATCCAGATGGCGGCCGGGACACCCAGCCAGGAAGCCTTGCCCAGGTAGGTGAAGGAGGGCGGCAGATCCACGATGGACTGGCCTTCGGACAGGGCCACTTGGAGTCCGCGCAGCATGGTCAGCCCGCCGAGCGTGACGATGAACCCGTTGAGGCGCAGCTTGAGGATGAGGAAGCCGTTGAGGGCGCCGATCGCCACGCCCACCAGGAGACAGAGCGGGATCGCCGTCCACTGCGGAAGGAGCCCCAGGCCGTTGAACCGGCCGCCACTGGTGGGCAGGACCAGCCAGACGGCGATGACGGGCGCCACCCCGATCGTGGACTCCAGGGACAGGTCCATCCGGCCGACGATCAGGATCAGCGCCGTGGCGAGGACCAGCAGGCTCAGCTCGGTGGACTGCTGGGCCACGCCGATGAGGTTGTCGGAGGTGAGGAAGGCCGGGGAGACGATGAACCCGATCAGGCCGAGGACCAGGATGGCCGGGACCAGGGACAGTTCACGGAAGCGGCCGAGATCGAGTCCGCGCCGGGTGCCCTTGGCGGTCGTCTGCCCCACGCTCGCTGCGGGGTCGGTGACATCGGTGGTGGCGGACATGACTACCTTCCGTGCTCTTCGGTCTCGGCTGCTGCGGGGGTACCGGCGACGCCCTCCATGGCGGCGACCATCTGTTCGTCCTTCCAGCCGCGGTCGAACTCCGCGACCACGCGTCCGTGGAACATGACCAAGACCCGGTCGCACGCCCTGAGGTCGTCCAGTTCGTCGGAGACGATCAGCGCGGCCTTCCCGGTGTCGGCGACCCCACGGATCCTGGCGAGCAGGAACTCCTTGGACTTGACGTCCACTCCGTTGGTGGGCCGGATGGCGACCAGGACATGGGGGTCGGTGGCCAGGGCCCGGGCCACGACGACCTTCTGCTGGTTGCCGCCGGAGAGCGCGGAGACCGCGGTGCCCGCACCCGGCGTCTTGATGTCGAGATCGCGGATCATGCGCTGGGCGAAGGTCCTGGTGCGGGCCGGCAGGACGGTACCGAACGGGCCGAGCTGGTCGGTGACGGTGAGGGTCGCGTTCTCCGCGACGCTGCGGTCGTGCACGAGACCCTGGACGTGCCGGTCCTCCGGCACCAGGCCGACGCCCGCGGTGAGGGACGCCGGGACACTGCCGGTACGGATGGTCCGGCCGTCGACCGAGATGCTGCCTCCCTCGGCGCGGTGCAGTCCGGCGACGGCCTCCCCCACCTGGACGTTGCCGCTGGCCGTCGCGCCCGCGAGGCCGACGACCTCACCGGTGCGGACGGAGAGCGACAGGTCTCGGCAGGTGCCGGTCAGGGTCAGCCGGTCGACGGCCAGGAGCACCTTGGCGCCGGCCGGGGAGGCCGTCCTCGCCTCGTCGGCACCCGTCGTCGGGGCGGACTCACCGGTCATGGCCTCGACCAGCTCGTGCTTGCCGAGTCCGGCCACCGCCGCGGTGCGGATGTGGGCCGCGTCGCGGTAGACGGTGACCGTGGTGCACAGGTCGTAGACCTCTTGCAGGTGGTGGGAGATGAAGAGGAAGGCGACACCCTGCCGTTGGAGGTCACGGAGCTTGTCGAAGAGCCGGTCGATTCCGCGGGCGTCCAGCTTGGCGGTCGGCTCGTCCAGGATGATGAACCGGGCGCCGAAGGACAGGGCCCGGGCGATCTCGACGAACTGCCGCTGCTCCACCGTGAGATGGCGGGCCCGGACCGTGGGGTCGACGTCCACTCCGTACTCGCCGAGCAGCTGCTCGGCGCGCCCGCGCAGGTCCTTCCAGCGGATGGGGCGCAACGCCGCGTCGCTCTGCCGGTTGAGGAAGAGGTTCTCGGCGACGGTCAGGTCCCCGATGATCGTGGACCGCTGGTAGACGCAGGCCACCCGGGACCGCCAGGCGTCGATGTCGCCGAAGGCGGGCGCCGGTTCGCCGGAGAAGCGCAGGGTGCCGGTGTCGGGCTGCTGAAGTCCGGTGAGGATGGACACGAGCGTCGACTTGCCCGCGCCGTTGCGTCCGACCAGGGCGTGCGACTCGCCCTCGGCGATGCTGATGCGGGCGTCGCGCAGCGCGACGGTGGCGCCGTACCGTTTGCTGATTCCGGTCGCCTCGGCCACCGGGGCGCGGCTCACGGTGCCGGTCGCCGGGGCGGTCGCGGAGTCCGCCATGGTGAATACCGTCCTTCCGGTCCGGATGCGGGGGTACGGGCAGGGGGCGGAGGGACGGGGTGCGCCGGCCCCTCCGCGTGCCTGCCGTCGGGGCCGGGCCGGTCGCTAGCCGACGTTGTTGCCCCACAGCGTCTTGTCCTCGACGTTGTCCTTGGTCACCAGCGGCGCGGGCAGCTGGTCCTCGAGACCGTTCGGGATCTCGATGATCGTGGAGTCGTGGTCGGTCTTCCCCGCCTTGAAGGTCTTGCCGTCGGCCGCCGCCTGGGCGTAGTACAGCGCGTACTTGGCGTAGAGGTCGGCGGGCTGGGAGACGGTCGCGTCGATCTGGCCCTTGCGGATCGCGTCGAACTCCTGCGGGATGCCGTCGTTGGAGATGATCGAGATGTGCCCCTTCTGGCCGGCCGGCTTGAGCAGGCCCTTCTGCTCCAGCAGGGCCAGGGTCGGCTGCAGGAACACACCGCCCGCCTGCATGTAGATGCCGTTCAGGTCGGGGTGCTGGGCGAGCAGGCTCTGGAGCTTGGCGGAGGCCACGTCGCCCTTCCAGTCGGTGGGCAGCTCGAACACCTTGATCTTCGGGAACTTCTCCTTCATGCAGGCGGCGAAGGCCTCGGAGCGGTCGCGCCCGTTGATGGAGTCGAGGGCGCCCTGGAGTTCGGCGACCTTGCCCGTGCCGCCGAGCTGCTTGCCGAGGAACTCGCAGGCCTTGGTGCCGTACGCCTTGTTGTCGGCGCGTACGACCATGTAGACGTCACCCTTGTCGGGGCGGGTGTCGACACTGACCACGGGGATCTTCTTCGAGGCGAGCGTGTCGAGCGTGGAGGCGATGGCACCGGTGTCCTGGGGCGCCATGACGATCGCCTTGGCGCCCGTGTTCTGGAACACCTGCACATTGGCGACCAGCTTGGTGACGTCGTTCTGCGAGTTGCTCAGCGGCAGCGCGTTGACGCCGTCGGCCTTGACGTCCTTCTTCACGTAGTCGGCGTAGGAGTTCCAGAAGTCCGAGTCGGAGCGCGGCAGGTCGACGCCGACGGCGGGCTTGTCCGCGCCGCCCGCCGCACCCGAGCTGGTGCTCTCGCGGTTGCATGCGGTGACGAGGGCGAGCGTCACGAGGACGGTGCCGGCGGCTGCGGCGGCGGAACGGGTGCGAGCGAGCTTCATGGCCGTGTGTTTCTCCTTAGCCAGGGCAGGGCGGTGCGCGGCGGCGGCAGAGGCGTCCCGCCCAGTGGGCGGGACGGGAACTCGAACCGTGAAGGTGGCCGCCGCCGAAGGCATGCGCGGACCGTGCCGGCGGGATGGGATGAGGGTGAAGAGGAGGGCCGAGAAAGCGGTACTGAACAGCCGAGAGAGCCAGCGAAGCTGATTCCTCCGATGTATCCGGGACGACGTGGACGTTACGACGGCGTTGCCGACGTTGACAAGAGTCCGTCCCCCAACGATTTCCACGGCAGCGCCCCACATACGGCCACCAGTCCGACCGGCAACCTTGATCGCACCTGTTCGATCGGGTCTGAGCTGGGCTTGTCCTCCGGCGTCCGCTCGGGACGCGACAGGCTCCGGAGTTCACGATTCGGCATGGTCCCGCTCTCGGAGACGATGCCCGGGGGTGACCTGGGGCCGCCGGCGCCACCGCGACGGGTGCATGAAGCGCCTCGGCGGTGGCCGGCCGTCGCCGCCGAACGGAAGAGGCCGTCGATCCGTCGCGCGACGCACTCGGCGGCAATTCGTCCGATGGGACACGCAGGGGTCGCGAGGCTTCCCCGACGAATGCGGACAAGTTCCTGTGCGCTTCGGTGAGAACGACCGGATCACGACGGATACATCCGAGGACTGCATTGCCCAGACGCTGATGAGCCTTTACAGTCACGGAGTCGTCATTCCTCCGATGAATGCTGGTCGAGTCCAGACCGTGCGCGTGATCCGGCCGGTGACCTGCGCGAAGAGGCCTGCCCTGCTCGCCCGGCGGCTCTTCACGGCACGGGAGCGCACTCGCGGACGAAGCACCCATGACAAGGGAGTTGCTCAGTGAAACTGCTACGCGTCGGCCCCCCGGGAGAGGAGCGACCCGCGGTCCGCGTCGACGACGACCGGTTGCTGGACCTGAGCCCGGTGACCCCCGAGATCGACGGCGCCTTCCTCTCCTGTGGCGGTGTCGACCGGGCGCGCGCGGCCATCGAGGCCGGCGCTCTGCCGGAGCTCGACGCCGAAGGCCTGCGGGTCGGCGCGCCCGTCGCCCGGCCGGGAAAGATCGTCTGCGTCGGTCTGAACTACCGCGACCACGCCGCCGAGACCGGGGCCGCGATCCCGGCTCGTCCGGTGGTCTTCATGAAGGACCCGGGCACCGTCGTCGGCCCCTGTGACGAGGTGCTGGTCCCGCGCGGCTCCCGGAAGACCGACTGGGAGGTCGAACTCGCGGTCGTCATCGGACGGCGTGCCCGCTATCTGTCGGGCCCCGAGGAGGCGCCGGGGGTGATCGCGGGATACGCGGTCAGCCACGACGTCTCCGAGCGGGAGTTCCAGCTCGAGTACTCGCCGCAATGGGACCTCGGCAAGTCCTGCGAAACGTTCAACCCGCTGGGCCCGTGGCTCGTCACCGCCGACGAGGTCACCGACCCGCAGGACCTGGGACTCCGGCTGACCGTCAACGGCGTCAAGCGCCAGCACGGCCACACCCGCGACATGATCTTCCCGGTCCACCACCTCGTGTCGTACCTGAGCCAGTACATGGTTCTGGAGCCGGGTGACGTGATCAACACGGGTACGCCCGCGGGTGTGGCCCTCGGCCTGCCCGGCACTCCCTACCTCCGTCCCGGCGACACCGTCGAGCTCGAGATCGACGGGCTCGGCGGCCAGCGGCAGACCTTCGGCCAAGCGTGAAAGGCACCCCCTTGTCTGCAACTCCCGCCCGGATCATCTCGGTCGACACGCACGACATCCGCTTCCCCACCTCCCGGAACCTGGACGGCTCCGACGCGATGAACCCGGACCCCGACTACTCCGCCGCCTATGTGGTGCTGCGCACCGACGCCGGCGACGGGCTCGAAGGGCACGGCTTCACGTTCACGATCGGGCGCGGCAACGACGTCCAGGTCGCGGCGATCGGCGCCCTGCGCCCACATCTCCTGGGCCGTTCCGTCGAGGAACTGTGCGCCGATCCGGGATCGCTCAACCGTGACCTGATCGGCGACAGCCAGCTGCGCTGGCTCGGCCCCGAGAAGGGCGTCATGCATATGGCGATCGGGGCGGTGGTGAACGCGGTGTGGGACCTCACCGCCAAGCGGGCCGGGCAGCCGCTGTGGCGTCTGCTCGCCCACGCCGACCCCGAATGGCTGGTCTCCCAGGTCGACTTCCGCTACATCGCCGACGCCCTCACCCCCGAGGACGCCCTGACCCTGCTGCGGGACGGACGGGCCGGGCTCGCCGAGCGCGAGGCGGCCCTGCTGGAACGCGGCTATCCCGGGTACACCACCTCGCCGGGCTGGCTCGGCTACTCCGACGAGAAGCTCACCCGACTCGCCAAGGAAGCGGTCGCCGACGGCTTCACCCAGATCAAGCTCAAGGTCGGCGCCGACCTGGCGGACGACATCCGGCGGCTGCGCACCGCCCGCGCCGCCGTCGGTGACGGCATCCGTATCGCCATCGACGCCAACCAGCGCTGGAACGTCGGCGAGGGGATCGAGTGGGTCCGGGCCCTAGGGGAGTTCGACCCGTACTGGATCGAGGAACCCACCAGTCCGGACGACATCCTCGGCCACGCGGCCGTGCGTGCGGGCGTCGCGCCCGTGAAGGTCGCCACCGGTGAGCACGTCCAGAACCGCATCGTCTTCAAGCAACTGCTCCAGGCCGGCGCCCTCGACGTCCTCCAGATCGACGCCGCTCGCGTCGGCGGCGTCAACGAGAACCTGGCGATCCTGCTGCTGGCCGCGAAGTTCGGGGTGCCGGTGTGCCCGCACGCCGGCGGTGTGGGGCTGTGCGAGCTGGTGCAGCACCTGTCGATGTTCGACTACCTGGCCCTGTCCGGCACCACCGAGAACCGGGTCATCGAGTACGTCGACCACCTCCACGAACACTTCGTCACACCGGTGGTGATCCGCGACGGCCACTACACCGCGCCGCTGTCCCCCGGCTTCTCCGCCGCGATGCATCCCGGGTCCCTCGCCGAGTACCGCTACCCCGACGGCACCTTCTGGGCCGCCGACCTCGCCGAAGGGGACGCGACCTCATGACCGGGCTCTCGGGTCTCAGGGCTCTCGTGACCGGTGGCGCGTCCGGCATCGGACTGGCCACGGCAGGACTGCTGGCCGAGCGGGGCGCCCGCGTCGCCGTACTCGACCGGGAACCCGCCGGGGTGCCACGGCCGTTGCTCGCGCTCAAGGCCGACGTCACGGACGACGCCTCGGTACGGGCCGCGGTGGAGGAAGCGGCCGGGCGGTTCGGCGGCCTGGACATCCTCGTCAACAACGCGGGCATCGGTGCCGCCGGAACCGTCGAGGACAACCCCGACGAGCAGTGGCACCACGTCCTGGACGTCAATGTGATCGGCATGGTGCGCACGACCCGTGCGGCCCTGCCGTATCTGCGGCACTCGTCCCGTGCCGCCGTGGTCAACACCTGCTCCATCGCCGCCACGGCGGGCCTGCCGCAACGCGCCCTGTACTCCGCCGGCAAGGGCGCCGTGCTGTCGCTGACCCTGGCGATGGCCGCCGACCACGTCCGCGAGGGCATCCGCGTCAACTGTGTCAACCCCGGCACCGCCGACACCCCCTGGGTGGCCCGGCTGCTGGACGCCGCCGACGATCCCGAGGCCGAACGCGCCGCGCTGCACGCCAGGCAGCCGACGGGCCGGCTGGTCACCGCGGACGAGGTCGCCGCCGCCATCGTCTATCTCGCGAGTCCGGCCGCCGCCGGTGTGACCGGCACGGCGCTGGCCGTCGACGGCGGTATGCAGGGGCTCCGGCTCCGCCCGGCCGCCGGGTCATGAGAGGTCGTTCGGCGCCGACGCCGGCGCCGGCGGCATCGGCGACGAAGCGGCCCGAGTCGGGGACGCGCTGGCGGTCGGTGGAGCGGCACCGGTCGGTGGAGCGGCACGCGTCGGTGGAGCGGCACGCGTCGGTGGAGCGGCACGCGTCGGTGGAGCGGCACGCGTCGGCGCGGTGAGTACGGCGAGGCAGCCGACGACCAGGGCGATGCCGGTCCAGCCGAGCGGGGGCAGGCGTTCACCGACGACCAGGACGGCGAGCACGGCTGCGACGGCGGGTTCCAGCAGCGAGAGCGTGGTCGCGGTGCTCGCCGGGACGTGTGCCAGACCCCAACCGAACAGGACGTAGCCGGTGAACATCGGAACCAGGGCCATATAGGTGCCGACGGCCGCGTTGGACCAGGAGTCGAGCAGCGGGGCGCCGGTGGCCGTCAGCACGGGCAGAAGCAGCAGGCCGCCCAGCCCGAAGACGGCACCCATGGCCGCGCCGGAGGTGACCCCGCGGCTGATCAGGCGATGGGCCGCCCAGGAGTACAGGGCGTAGGTGAAACCGGCCACCAGGCCCAGCCCCACGCCGAGCACGGTCGCCCGCACCGAACGGGCGCCGGGTCCGGAGTGCGCCTGGGCCGCTTCGGCCATGCACAGCAGAACGGTTCCCGACAGGCCCAGAGCGGCGCCGGTCATCCAACGGCGTGTCAGGCGGCGTTTGTCCACGGCGCGTTCGATGAGGGCCGACGCGAGAGGGGCCGAGCCGATCGACACCACGGTGCCGACGGCGACCCCGGCCAGGTGCATGGAGGTGTAGAACGCCGGCGGATAGACGCCCACCGCCAGCGCGCCGAGCACGACCACTCCGCGCCGCGCGCGCAGCGCGGACATCTCCCGTGCGATACGAGGGGCGGCGACGAGGGCCTGGAGGAGTCCGCCCAGGCCCATGGCCACGGCCCCGATCGCGAGGGGTCCCACGGCGGGTGCGAAGGTCGCGGCGGTACCCGTGGTGCCCCACAGCACCGACGCCACGAGCACGCACAGCGAGCCCGCGCCCACCGAGCCGACCGCGGGTCCGGTGGACCGCGTCACAGCCGGTCCAGCAGGTTCGCCGCCATGGTCCGCGCATGCTGCAGCCGCGTGCCCGCGCCCTCCAGGCCGGCCCGTGCCGTCGCGCCCTCCAGCAGGAACGACAGATGCTCCGCCCACGCAGCGGCCTCCTCGGGCCGGTCGGGCAGGAGTTCCCCGAGATGCCCGCAGAGCAGGGACTCGACCTCCTCCTTGTGCCGGCGCACCACGTCCCGTCCCTCGTGCCCGGCGGGCAGTTCGGCAGCCGCGTTCAGCAGCCCGCACCCCCGAAAGCCGTGCTCGTAGGCGAAGGCGGCGTGATCGGCGTAGGCGTCGAAGACGGCCAGTACGCCACCGCGAGCGTCCCCGACCCCTTCGAGCCGCCGCCGGTACAGGCCCAGCCACTCCTCGTGCCGCGCATCGAGGTAGGCCATCACCAGGTCGGCCTTCGAGGAGAAGTTGTTGTACAGACTCATCTTCGCCACACCCGCCTCGGCGGTGATCGTGTCGATCCCCGTCGCCGACACGCCGTCCGCGTAGAAGCGGCGCGCGGCGGCGGCGAGCAACCGTGCGCGCGCCTTGCCGGGCACCTTGCCTGGCGCCTTTTCGGGCCCCTTGCCGGGTCGCGACGCGGCGGTGGGGGTGTCACTCATTCCGTTCCCTCCCAGATTCTAGGTAGGTCAGTCTACCTAGAACTGCCCGCACGACGCGCCGCGATTCTTGCCGAACCGATCCCGGCGGCGTGCGTGATCGAGGTTCACGGGGCAATCGGACAGGGAGCGATCGCGCGAGAAGGGAGCGTCAACGTCATGGGAACCACCGTCCGCGTCCCCCAGACCCGGGACATGATCGGGGAGGAACTCTCCGGAGACGAGGCGTTCACCGCGCTGCGCCACTACGGAGGGCTGCGGCTGCTGACCGACTCCTTCGCCCGGTTCCGTTACGCGGACGGCTTCACCAACGCGCGGGCGCTCGCCTTCCAGGTGGTGCTGGGCCTGGTGCCGTGCACCGTGGCGCTCGTGGGGCTGGCCACCTCGGTGCACACGGAGGGCGTGGGCCGGATCATCGAACTCACCCTCGGCCGGATCGTGCCGGGAGCCAGCGCCGGCATCGTCGAGGACGCCTTCGACGGGACGCGGCGCAGCGCCCACGGCGACATGTGGAGCACGCTCGCCCTCTGGCTCGGGCTGGCGTTCGCCCTACTGAACCTCGCCTCGGCCATGGGACAGATCGAGCGGGGCGCCAACCGGATCTACGGCATCGAGCGCGACCGCTCCTTCCCGCGCAAGTACGGCCGGGCGCTGATCCTGGCGCTGTCGGCCGGTCTGCCCCTGGGGCTGGGGTTCGTCGTACTCGTGGCCGGCGAGGCCGTCGGCGACGCGATCGCGGACACCGCGGGGTGGGAGGGCGGTGGGCCGCACTGGTGGGGCGTGCTCGACATCCCCGTGGGACTCGCGCTGGCCTGGGTGGCCTCCGCCGTGATCTTCCGGTGGTCGCCCCGTCGGATGCAGCCGGGCTACACCTGGCTGGCCTTCGGCTCCGCCGTCCATCTCCTGCTGTGGATCGCGGCCACGTGGCTGCTCGCCCTGTACGTCGAGAAGAGCGGTGCCTTCGGTGCCCTGTACGGGCCGCTCACCGCGTTCATCGCCCTGCTGCTCTGGGCCAACCTCACGGCCGTCGCGCTCTTCCTCGGTATCGCGTTCGCCGCGCAGCTCGAAGCGGCCCGGGCCGGCGTCGAATCGGCCGTGCGGCCGGACCCCGGCCCGGGGGCGTGACGCGCCGCTTCACGCCCTCCGCCCAGGTCGGCCGCCCGTCGCCCGACCGCCGTCGCCCACGACGTGCGTACGGCCGGCGTGTCACCGACCGCCGGCCGCCGCGGTCACCGTCGCGGGATCCACACCGGTCAGTTCCACGACGCGGTGCGGCGGCACGCCGGCGGCCAGTGCCCGTCCGATCAGCTCGTCCCTGCCGTCGGCACAGTCGCGATAGGCGAGCAGCTCCTCCTCGACCCGGGTGTGCGCCGCCGACGCCATCCGATGCCGCACCCGGCTCAGTTCCTCCTCGCTCAGCGGGACCGGCAGCCGTTCCGCTCCCTCGGGAACGGCCGTCCTCTCCTCCGGCGGCACGAGTCGCAGACGGGGGGACGTCGCCGTGCTTCCCTGCGCGTTCAGCCACGCGCGTACCGCCGTGGTGCCCATGCAGGCGAGGTCACCGACGGCGGCCGGAGCCACCCCGAGCGGCACGTCGGCGTCGTCCAGCAGAAACAGGTAGGCCTCGTCGGTCATGCTCGGCTCCTTCTCGACGGGAGACATCCGGCCACCACGGTGAGGGGCCGATCGACGTCCCTCTACCCCACCGCACCCGGATTACCGCCGGCGCTCTCGTCGACGCCACCGTCCCGTCGCCCCCCACCTGTCAGGGGCCGGAGCCCCGGTCCACGGCACGGCGCACCACCAGGCTCTCCACCCCGTACGACAACTCGGTGGCGGCGTCGTCCGGAGGCGGGTGGTAACGGCCCGCGCACACCGAGAGGTTGACGATGAGGTAGGCGTGCCAGGAGGACCCGACACCCCGTCCGTCGGCGAAGATCCGCTCGCCGTTCAGCGACCAGACCACGCTGCGCCTGCCGAAGGTCACGCTCAGATCGATGACACCACCGGGGCTGACGGCTTCGTCGCGCACATAACTGTGGCCCTCGCGTACGTGGTTGCTCAACTCCAGAAGGTCGGGGTTGTCCGGGTGGTACTCGAACACGTCCACCTCGTTGCCTCCGTCCCGCCAGGTCCAGATCGCCGGCCAGGAACCCTGCCCGGTGGGCAGGCGCACCCTGGTGTCGAGGCGGTCTCCGGTGCGGACCATGAAGCCCTCCGCACTCTCCTCGGTGGTCAACAGGCCCGCGTCCCACAGGCCGTCGGCTCTGCGCGTGGCGCGGAACGTGCCGGTGCGGGAGTACGAGGGGTCGGCCGTGAGGTGGTCCAGTTTGTTGTCGCCGGGATTGGTGGGACCGCCGTCGGGATAGGCCCAGGAACGGCCCGCCACCCACTGACGGTCGGAGGAGAAATCAGCGGTGAAGACGACTGCGCTCACCCGAGGCCTCCCTCTGTCGCCGGATACGGCATCACATGCCGGATTTCTCCCCAGCGCAGCCTCGGCCATGCGATGCCCGAATTCGCCCGACCCGCGATTCACCCGTTCGGCGTAGAGCACGCGCGGGGCGTGGACCGGGCGGCGTGCGTACCGGGCGCGCGCCCACTCCACCGTTGCCCCGCATGCGCTTGCTCGGCGAGGGGCGCACGCTGTTGCCATGGGCCTAGCGCACCCCGTCGTGATCTACCCACCCGCCGCGGACGGCGGGCGACGGGTGCGCGCCGGTGACCACTTCCTGGGGATGGCGTACGGCCTGCTGGACGTCGCAGAGTTCCTGCGCGAGACCGGGTTGAACGATGCCGACGAGGCCTACGTCGAGTCGTCCCCACTGATCGAGTGGCGAGGCGGCGGCCCAAAAACCTGGGAGCACGGCCCGGACCGCCGATAAGCCCGTCGCCGGGAACGGCTCGGGCTGCCGGGCGGCGATGTCAAGTCGGTGACCCTGGAGACCGCGTTGCAGGCGTTCGTGTCGTGTTGTCGCGGGTCAATTCTTGGGATCGTGGCCCCAGTTTGATGGCGGGGAAGCAGCAGGCCGCCGCCCGTGACGAGACCGTCGACACATTCCACGAGGTGGTCAGGACCGGCCGCCCTTCTTGCGCAGGGCACCCGGCCTGTGCACGGCGGAGCGGCCGGTCCTGTCGCTCTCCACCTCGTACTGCGGCTCCTCACGCGAGGCGTCGACCGTGCGGCCGGCCGCCTCCGTACGGTCGGTGATCTTCCTCTTCACCTTCCCGGTCACGTTCTGGCCGTGGCTCTTCCACGAGACCTTGTCGCCCTTGCTCGGGCCGTCCTTCTTCGGCATGGCGTTCTCCTCGGACCGAATGCCGCGCCTGGGCCCGGCCGATACGAGTGGTCGGTCGTCACTCCCAGACTCGCGCCACCGGCTCGTTCACGCATCCGCACACGGCGGACGGCCCCGATCATCCGGGTTTCCGGCCGGGCACCGGGTCAGCGTGCCGGGGTACGCCGCACCACCTTGCCCGCTCCGTCCGCCTCCAGGGCCGCCGTACCTTCGGGGCCGGTCACGGTGACCCTGATGGTGAGCGAGCCGGTGAGCCCGCCGACGGTGAGCTGCCCGGTCTGCGGGGTGTCGACACCGAGCGTGGAGGTGGCTTCCTCGACCAGGGCGGCGAACACGACCGACAGCAGGCGTTCCTTGCGGCCGTGGCGTGTGCGCATGACATCGGAGAAGCGAACGCGGGTACCCGCACCTGCGGGGGTAGCTGATGTTCGAGCCAAGCGATATCCGTGAGTGGCGCGGTCACGACGTGGTGGACCCGCAGGGGCACAAGATCGGCATCCTGGAGTCGGTCTACGTGGACACCGGGACGGACCTGCCCAGCTTCGCCACGGTGACGGTCGGGCTTCCCACCCGTCGCCGTCTGGTGTTCGTGCCGCTCCTCGGCGCGACGGTCGGTCCGGGCTACCTGAAGGTCGCCCACGACAAGAACGCGGTGAAGAAGGCCCCGTCGATCGATGTCGACGGCGAACTCCCTGCCCCGGAGGAACCGAAGATCTTCGCGCACTACGAACTGGACTACGCGCCGGGCGCCGGCGGCGAGCGTCGCCTCGCCCGTCGCTGACACGTCGAGGCCGCCGGGAGAGCAAATGAGCCTGTTTCTGTTTCTGATCCTCGTGGCCCTCGTCCTGGGCATCATCGGATTCGCGGTCCACGGGCTGTTCTACCTGCTGATCATCGGCGCCTTGGTCCTTCTCGCCGCTCTCTTCTACGCCGGGGTACGGTTCCGCCGCGGCGGAAGGAAACACCGTATCGCCCGTTGACCGGCGCTTCCCCGGACGGGGAAACGCCGCCGACGACGCCATCGGTCCGTCAGCGGGGCACGATCGCCGCCTCGGCCGCCGTCTTGATACGGGAACCGAAACCGGGGGCGTCCTTGCGGGCGGCGGCGAGCGCCAGGCCGACGAGGAGCTTGCCCAGCCCGTGGCCTTCGAGAACGTTGAAGATACGGACCCGGGTTCCGCCGCCGGGCAGCGGCTCCAGGTCGTAACCGCCCTCACGTACCGTCACGGTGTTCTTCGAGGCCTCGGCCCACCGGATCTTCACGGGCGCTTCGAGAGCCGTGATGCGGAACTCTCTGGCGGTCTTCATCCCGGCGTCCTTGACCGTGCTCCGGAAGACGGTGCCCACCGAGGTCGGGGCATCGGGAATCCGCTCGATCTTGAGCACACGGGGGCTGAACTGCGGATCGTTGCGCCCGTCGGCGAGGTAGGCGAACACCTCCTCGACAGCCCGATCGACCTCGACCGTCGCTTCGAACTGTCCTGACATGAGCACTCCTCATCGGTCGAGTCGCACGCGCGCGAAGGCCACGCCGTACCGCACGTCACTTCGCAGCGGTACCGCGACCCCATGGGACCATCGAACACCCCGCGCGGCAATCGGCCATTCTCCGCGAGGCGGGCGCGGCGGGGAGCGCCGACACCCTTGCGAGCCGGGCAGGCGTCCGGAGAAACGCCCCGAGCACGCGCGTGCGCGGGCCCGGGGCGTTCTGCCGCGGAGGCAGCTTCGTTACACCGCGGCGATGCCCTCCATGCCGGATTCGGCGAAGGCGGGCAGACCGGTGACCGTCGTGACCTTGGTGAGTGCGCCGTTGCGGCCGACCCTGAAGCCGTCCACGGTGCCCGAGGTGGCGTTCTGGACGTAGACGAACTTGTCCTCGGCCACGGCGATGTCGATGACGCCCTGGGACTTCCCCGACGGAGCGGTGGCGATGCCGGCCTCATTGGTCAGGGCGAGTCGGCCGTGCGGGCCCGTCCGGTAGCCGGTGACCGTCGAGTTGCCGGTGTTGCCCCCGTAGAAGAAGTCACCCGCCCGCTCCAGCCAGCACAACGTGTCCTGCCCGTTGGGCAGGGACCTCTGCACGATGTCCAACGCACCGTTGCGCCGCACGCGGTAGGTGGTGACGGTCGATTGGGCGGCCTCGGCGACCAGCATGCGGCCGGCCTTGTCGAAGGTGACGGCGAACGGCACCATGCCCGCGGACCCGGTCACCACGGGTTGCGCCGCCGGGCGGCCGTCACGGCCCACGGGGAAGACCTCTATGGTGTTCGCCGACTTGGTCGTGACCACCAGGTTCCGGCCGTCCGGCGTGAACGCGACCTGGCCCGGCGAGCTGCTGAACAACGGCACGCTCCCGTTCTCGAGCCCCAGGCCGCGGTGGGATCCGCTCAGCGGCTTCAGCCCCTTCGAAGTGATCCTGTATCCCTGGATACTTCCGGCGCCACCCGCGTTCAGCACGTACGCCAGGTCGCCCGAGACCGCGATGCCCGCGGGGAACCGGCCTCGCGCGGAGACGGTCTGGCGATCCGTCAGCTTCCGGCCGTGCACCGCGAAGGATGTCAGCGTGCCGCTGCCCGCGTTGACCGCCAGCAGCCGGCCGGAACGCGGGTCGTAGACGAGACTCCCCTGCGAGGCAAGGGAGTCGGTGGGCGCGTCGACCTGGTCCCCGCCCAATCCTCCGGTCGCGTACTCCCCCGCGGCGGTCAGCTTGCCGTCGTCGCCTCGGCGGAAGACATGGATCGTGTTGCCCGCGAGCTCGTTGCCCTGGACGAAGACGGCGTGGTCGGCCTTCGGCGCGGTGGCGGCCGGTGAAACCTGGTCTGCGGAGGCGACGTTGACGGTCGCGACCACGGCGGCGACGGCCACCGTGCCACCGCCGAAGACGGTCATCCTCTTCCGAAGCTTCGACCTGCGTTTGTTGTGCCTGCTCACGTGCGGCTCCTCGAGTCCGGGGGCTTGCGTGACCAGAGTTGCCGAAGTGACAGCAGTGCTGAAGGTGTCCGAGGCTCACGTCAGAGTCCCGTAAGAACCGCGCCCTGACGTTCGGGCCGCCGCGGCCCGTCGGCATCACGCCGCAACGCAGGACCGGGCCCGCCGCGTGTGCGGCGGGCCCGGTCTTCGTGGCCGAGGCGGGATTTGAACCCGCGACCTCTGGGTTATGAGCCCAGCGAGCTGCCTACCTGCTCCACCCGGCGACCTTCACTGTAGGACGCCGAGGCCGTGGCGGGCCAAGGATTTATCGGCCCCTGCCACGGCGGACGCCCCGGACAGGCGGAGGGCCCGAGACTTCAGCCCGCAGCCCGCAGCCCGCAGCCCGCAGTCCACAGTCCACAACCGTCAGCCCTCAGGCGTTGGCCCTCAGGCGTTGGCGTGGCGACGCGTGGCCGTCCTTCGCGGGGCGGCGTGGTGCACGGACCTGCCCTCGCCGGCCGCCTGCTGACGCCACAGCCACAGCGAAGTCACGGACAGGAGACCGGCGAAGACCACCAGGAAGAGCACCGACACCCACATCTGCCGACTCCCGGGATCGTCCCATCCCGTCCAGACAGCCGATGCGGCCCACAAGGCCGCACCGCCCGCGTAGACAGGGCGGATGCGCCGCAGCTGCCGGACGGCACGCACGGATTCGACGTGATCAGTTTTCTGTGCCATGTGGGCCCAGGTACCCCGATCCGCGCTCTTCATCAGTGTTCGGCCGACGATGTGCCGTTGTGCAGGACGACGAAGAGTCCCCGCGCGCGAGTGCCGTCCGGGAGTGCCCAGGAGCCGGCGACATGGCCGACCGCCCGTGCAGGCGGCAACGGCTCGTTGTCCGGGACAGGTCGCAGGACCCGGTGCAGGCGGAGTGTCGTGCCCTGCGGTGCGGGCAGCTCGGTGCCCTGTGGGTCGTCCGCGGCGCCGGCCATGGAGCCGGTGGGGGTGGCACCGTCACCGGTACAGGAGCGGGTGACCTCCCGGTCGGGGACATCGCTGGTGTTCTGGTCCTGGGCCTGGACCCGGCCCTCGATGAGCGCCGCCAACTGGGCGACCAGCACCGGGTCGTGGCAGCCGTCGTAGGCCCAGCGCCGCCCCAGCACCCCGTGCTCCATGATGCCGACGAGGGCGTGTTCCGCCCCTTCGAGCGGTGCCCCGCGATAGGTCAACGGCACGAGATAGGTGACCGGACGGCTGCCGGAGGTATCGGTGACCACGAGGAACTCGATCCCGACCTCGCCCTCGGGGTCGTCCAGCCGGAAGCCCCCGGCCTTGGCCAGTTCTGGTCCGCCCGTGCCGCCCGCGTACCAGGGCCGGGTGGGCAGCCAGGAGGTGAGCAGTTCCAGCTTGGTCGGCTCGAGGACAGTGCGGTGGATGACGGCCATGCCGAGGTTCCTTAGTCGTGGGGCGGATGTGCCGGGACAGGTCAGGCGGACCGGTCGTCGTCTGTGGGTGCGTTCCAGGCCGCCAGGGGCGTTCCGACCGCGGTCGTCACCTGAAGCACCTCGCACCCCATGAGCGCAACGGCGGCGAAGAGACGCTGCCGAACCCGTTCGCCGTCTTCGGGCGGAAAGGCGATCCGGATCCGGTGGGGGCGGTCCGCGTCGTAGGTGAGATGCCAGTCGGTGTCGACGGTCGCGAAGTGGTCCTGTCCCAACTCGCCGTCCTCGGAGTACCACGACCCCCGGTCGACGGTGGGAGCCAGTGCGTCGCGCAGGATCCGCAGGCACTCGGCGGCAACGCGAGGGCCTTCGGACAGTCGCAGGCAGCGGTGCGTCCGGGCGCGGAAGGTGTTGAACCACGGTGCCAGGTCCGGCTCCATGTCCGCGAGCAGGTGGGAGCCGACGTGGCCGCCGACCCATCCGGCGAGGAACTCGGCCGCGCCCATGTGATGCGTCTCGTGCCGGCCCTCGCTGCTCCACACCACGACCGGCCACTCGTCGGGAGCCCCACCGGTGAGCCAGCACAACCGGTCGGCGTCCATCGTCGTGCCCCAGATCAACAGCTCCGCCGGACCGGCGTCCGAGGCCCGGTGCGAGGGATGCGGGTGGCGCTCACGCTCCCGCACGGAAGGTGCGGGAGGAACGGGAGGTGCGGGAGGAACGGGAGAATTGAGGTCGGCCGCCTGCCGTTCGATGCCGTTGTGCCTGCTCGTGCCGAACGGCGTGCGGAGGTAGAGGAAGTCACAGAACTCCCCCCAGCCGTAGGCCTCCACGAGCCGTCGGTAGTCGGCGGGCAGCCGACTGCCGATCCTGTCCTGCACGGCGGCCCAGTCCCCGGAAGCGTCCACCGGTTCGGCCGGTGGTGCCACGAGCCGGACCAGTCGCTCACAGCCCGTGGCGGCAGCCTCCCCATCAGCCATGGGGGCAGCGTAGTCAATCTCCCCGCCGGCTCCTCACCGGCCTCGACCTCGGACTCGGTCTCCGCCCCGGTCTCAGCCCCGGCCCGGTCCGACGGGCGCGGTGATCTCCCGCTTGAGGATCTTGCCGCTGGGGCCGGTCGGCAGGGTGTCCACGAGCCACACCTCACGCGGGTACTTGTATGCCGCCACCCGGCTCTTGACGAACTCCCTCAGCTCGTCGGGGGTGGCATGGGCGCCCGGGCGCAGGACGACCGCGGCTGCGATCTCCTCGCCCAGGTGGGTGTGCGGCACGCCCACCACGGCGGCCAGGGCGACGGCCGGGTGCTCGTGCAGGACCTCCTCCATCTCCCGCGGATAGACGTTGTAACCGCCACGGATGATCATGTCCTTCTTGCGGTCCACGATGTACAGGTAGCCGTCCTCGTCCTGCCGCGCGAGGTCGCCGGAGCGCAGCCAGCCGTCCGGCATGGCGGTCGCGGTCTCCTCGGGGCGGTTCCAGTAACCCTTCATCACGTTCGGGCCGCGCACGGCCAGTTCGCCCACCTCGCCCGGAGCCACGTCCTGGCCCTTGTCGTCGAGCAGCCGCACCTGCACATCACGGATCGGCGTGCCGATGGAGCCGGCCTTGCGCGGCCGGTCGGGGTGGTTGAAGGTGACCACCGGGCTGGTCTCGGACATGCCGAAGCCCTCCAGCACCGCACAGCCGAAGCGCCGCTCGAAGCCGTGCAGGACCTCCACCGGCAGCGAGGCCCCGCCGGATATGCACATCCGCAGCGTCGACACGTCCACCTCGGACGGGTGCTGGAGCAGCGCCGCGTACATCGTGGGAACGCCCTCGAAGACCGTGGCCCGGTCGCGGGCGATGGCGTCCAGCACCGTCTGCGGTTCGAAGCGGGGGATCAGCGTCAGGGAGGCGCCGGCGCGGACGGCCACGCTCATCGTGCAGATCTGGCCGAAGATGTGGAACAGCGGCAGACAGCCCACCACCACGTCCTGAGGTGTCATGCGCTGGACGTGGACCGTGTTGACCTCGGTGTTGTGCCGCAGCCCGCCGTGCGTGAGCGTGGCGCCCTTGGGGCGACCGGTGGTGCCGGAGGTGTACAGGAGTACGGCCACGTCGTCGACGCCGGTCTCGGCCACCTCGGACAGCGGCTCGTGCCCGGCCAGCAGCGCGCCGAAGGCCGCTGGTTCGACGGCCAGGTGCCGCACACCGGCGGCGGCCGCGCCCTGCGCGCCCTCCCCCGGGGCCTGGTGCCATTCGAACAGCAGCACCGCCCCGGAGTCGTCGAGGTGGTACTCGGTCTCCCGCGTCTTCAGCAGCGGGTTCATCGGTACGACGATCCCCCCGGCGCGGAGCACCCCGTAGTACAGGACGACGAACTCGGGAACGTTGGGCAGCATCAGGGCGACCCGGTCCCCCGGGCGCACGCCCTCGGCCCGGAGCAGCGCGGCGGCGCGGGCGCTGCGCTCGTCCAGCTCCGCGTAGCTGGTGACCTGCTCGCCCAGGCGCAGCGCGGGGCGTCCCGGCTGCCGCTGTGCCGTCTCCACCAGGAACTGCGCCAGATTGGCCATGACCCGCCTCCACGAACGTCACCGTTGAAATCCGCTGTTCACCTGCGCGACATCGTGCTGCCACGCACGGCGGCGGACTATGGGCGGCAGGACAGCGCCTCCCCTTCCAGATTGGTTCGGGGAACAAAACGATGGCGTTAAGCTGCGGTAATGGATATCTCGGGCGTGGCTGCGGCGCTTCATTCCAGACTTCCGGAACTGGGTGAGCGGATCGCGCAGCGTATCCGCTCGGACGTCGACGCCTACGACGAGGAGTCGCTGATCCCCTTCGACTCGCTGCGCCGCTCGTGCACCGCCAACGCGGACCTGGTCCTGAGCCACCTCGGTCACGCGGATGCCCCGGACCCGAGCCCGGCCCGCGAGACCGGCCGGGTGCGCGCCGAGCAGGGCGTGCCGCTGGCGGACACCCTGCACGCGTACCGGGTCGGCTTCGAACTGCTGTGGACGGAGATCCTCCTGGAGTCACGGACACATCCCGAGGTCTCCGACGACCAGTTGGTGTCCCAGTCCGCGGAGATCTGGGCGTTGTTCGGGCTGTACGCGGAGGCGGTGGCGGCGGCCTACCGGGAGACCTCCGCGGAGTTGACCTCGCAGCGGCACGCCCGGCGCTCGGCACTGGTGGAGGCGCTGTTCACCGGTGTCATCGCCGACCGGACCACGCTGTGGGAGGCCGCCCGTGAGCTGGGCCTGCCCGAGCACGGCCCCTACGCGGTGGTCGCGGCGGCGGCCGGCGCTCCGGGCCAGGAGCCGCTGGCGGGCATCGAGGCCGTGCTGCGTCAGGACCGACTCGCTTCGGCCTGGCGGCTGTTGCCCGACCATCAGATCGGGGTGATCGCCCTGCCCACGCCGGCGGCGGAGAGCGCCTGTCTGCGCGTCCTGCGTCGTGCCCGGGCCCGCGTGGGCGTCAGCCCGTGCTTCCCCTCCCTGCGGGACACTCCACAGGCGCTGCGCTTCGCTCGCCTGGCCCTGGCCGGGCTGCGGGGCACCGGTCCCGGTGTCGCGCGGTTCGACGACAACCCGCTCGCCATGGTGGTGGCCGCCGCTCCGGCGGAGGCGGCGCATCTCGTGGGAGTGGTCCTCCAGCCCCTGGTCGACCTGCCGGTCGCGGAACGCGCTCGCCTGTTGGAGACCCTGGAACACTGGTTCGCCGCCGCCGGCTCGGCCACCGACGCGGCCCGGAACCTCTTCGTCCACCCCAACACCGTCCGTTACCGACTGCGCCGTATCGAGGAGTTGACGGGCCGTTCCCTTTCCGATCCGCGCGCGGTGGCCGACATCGGTGCCGCACTCCTGGCCGTTCGCAACGCCGGCGTCGGCGCGGGCGAACAGCCGCCGCCCGCATCGGACTGACACGGCTGCGCACGGACGCGCGTGGTACCGCGTGGTCCTCGACGGCGTGATCGACCCGCACCGCTACGGCCCCCGGCTGCGCGCCATCCGCTGATGGGCCCCTTCACCCACGACATCACCCCCCGCGCCTTCCGGGACCGGCCCCGGGAGCGCCCCACCACCGTCCGCGACGGCCTCCCCCCGCGCTGCTCGTCAACTCCACCGACGACCCCCGTAGGACCTGTGCCGGTGACACCGTGACGCACCGCGCGTGGCCCGGTTCCCGCCTGGTCACCGTCACGTCACCTGCGCGGCCGCCGGGCCCACCGGCACGGCGGGGAGCCCCGCGGAGGGAGGTGAGACCGCCTCTCCGGTCACGCTTGCAGCCCTCCGCCACGGCTGATTGCGCCGTCCACGATCGGGGAACGCGTCGGGTCCGGGAGACGCGGTTTCCAGGCCCCGTCGCGATCTCCCTTCTATCGTGGAACGGCACAGTGACGCTCGGCACCGAGACAGGCGGCAGGACATGCGGAAACCACTGATCGACTATGTGGCGGTCTTCCGAGCCCTGCCCGGCATGGTGGCCCTCCTCACCCCGGACCTGATCTACGCCGACGCCAACGACGACTTCCTGCGGCTGGCCGGACGCACCCGCGAGCAGCTGCTCGGCCGCTACATCTTCGACGTCTTCCCGGAGAACCCGAACGACCCGGCGGCGGCCGGCATGCGGGAGACCCGGGAGTCGATGCTGCGGGTGGTCGCCACCGGCGAGCGCGACACCATGGCACTGCTGCGCTACGACATCGAGGACCCCCGTCGGCCCGGTGTGTGGCGCGAGCACTACTGGAGCCCGGTGAACGCGCCCGTCCACGGCCCCGACGGGCAGGTGGCACTCGTCGTGCACCGGGTGGAGGAGGTCACCGAGCTCATCCACGCGCGCGGCGGCACGAACGGCGGGGCCCGAGCCCGTGTGCTGGAGGCCGAGCTGTACACCCGGGCCCGCGAGCTGCAGGAGGTCAACGAACGGCTCCGCCAGGCGCACGCCCATGAGCGGGAGGTCGCTCTGGCCCTCCAGGCGGCGATGCTGCCCGCGCCCGGCCCGACCGGGCCGCACGCCGCTGCCGTGCGCTACCGGCCCGCGGTCGGCGCACTGAACGTGTGCGGCGACTGGTACGACCTGGTCGACCTGCCCGGCGACAATCTCGCGGTCGCCGTCGGCGACGTCGTCGGGCACGGCCTCGCGGCGGCGTGCACCATGGGGCAGCTGCGCAGCGCCCTGAGCGCCGCCTGCCGGGTGGCCGACGGCCCCGCCCAGGCCCTGGAGGCCCTCGGCCTGTACGCCCGCTTCGTCGAGGGTGCCGAGGCGACCACCGTCGTGACGACCTTCATCGACTGGGACAGCCACACCATCACCTACAGCTGTGCCGGCCACCCGCCGCCCGTCCTCGTGCACGAGGACGGGACCGTCACCTTCCTCGACCAGGCCACCGATCCCCCGCTCGCCGCCCGCCCGGAACACCTCCCCCGCCCCCAGACCCACACCGGCTTCACCGAGGGCGCCACCCTCGTCCTGTACACCGACGGCCTGATCGAGCGCCGCGACGAGGACATCTACACGGGCCTGGCCCGGCTCGCCGCCTCCCTCACCCACCACAGACACTCGGCCCCCGAACCCCTGGCCGACGCCCTCCTCGCCGACCTCCTCCCCACCACCGGCACCAGCGACGACGCCGCCCTGATCGTCCTGCGTCTGTGACCCGCCCGGGACCGGCGGCGCCCACGGCCTCGTTCCCTGCCCTCAGTCGGCGGGACCGGTCGGGTCGGGGGTGCCGTGGGTCTCGGGGATGTCGGGCCGGGCGGTGTGGTCGGGGTGGCCGCGGGTGCGGCGGGCTTCCTTCAGCTCCGCCTCGTAGAGGTGGTCGCGTCCTTCGGCGAGCTGGTGCACCGCCTCGTGCTCCAGGTCCCTGAACACTCGGTAGTACGTCCCGTCGTAGGCCTCGACGATCTGGAACGTCCAGTGTCCGGGGATGACGTTGCGCCCCAGGATCTCCGTCTCCACGCGTTCGGCCCAGGTCTCGTGGCCCGCCCTGCGCAGCAGTTCGACCGTGCGGTCCAGTTCCAGGTCCGCGGTGCCGGTGAGCTGGTGGAACGAGTAGAGGTGCCCACGGGCCCGTTCGACCGTCTCCAGCGCCTTGGACAGGGAGCCGAGCGCTTCCACCGTGTCGTCGCCGACGCCCGGGGGGCGCCGGTGCCGGTGGTCCGGACCGTGGAGGTCAGCCATCTTCGCCACTTCCTTCGCCAGGGACTCCCGACCTGTCCGGACCAGCACAGCACGGCACGGGCGACGGCACCGTCCGTGCCGTCCGGATGCGCCGTCGACGAACCCGATCGGGCCGGTCTCAGCGCACGATGTCGACGAGGTGGGGCACCACCCGGGTGAGCCGTACCACGGCCCAGAGGATGAGCAGTGCGCCGATCGCCTCGGGCAGCAGCCACCAGCCGGTACGGATGCTCTCGTCGAACAGCGCCACGCCCAGCAGGAGGCTGACCGCCGCGTCACCGATGGTCAGCGCGGGCTGTGAAGCGGCCAGGGGGCCGGCTTGCAGGGCGTTCTCCAGCAGCAGCAGGGCCAGGACCCCGGTGAGCGCGAATCCGTAGGTCTGCCAGGCGGTGAGGAACGCCGGCAGTCCCGCGTCGGCGAGGCGTCCCGTGGCCGACTTCAGCAGGGCGGCGGTCAGGGCGTTGCCGACCGCCGCGGCCGAGGCCAGCGCCGCGGCGCGCAACAACGGCGAGGAGGCGGAGCGCGCGAGGAGGACCGCCGCGGCCATCGCGCCCAGAGTGAGTGCCAGGGCCGGGATCCAGCGCGCCATGGAGGCCTGCTCCCGGCTGCCGGAAGGGGCTGCCGACGCCAGGAGCACGGCGAGTCCGGCCACCACTGCCCCGACCGCCCACCAGCCCTCGGCCGACAGCCGGCGGTGCATGAGCGGCACCGCCAACAGCAGTGCGAAGGGGAGTTCGAGGATGAACAGGGGCTGGACCAGCGCCATGGGGCCGTTGATGAGGGCCAGCGCCTGGAACACGGCAGCCCCCACGACGCCCGCGATGCCGATCGACCAGGCGGGCCGCCGCGCGAGGGCGAGCAGCAGCCGTACTCCGCCGCCCCGGTCCACCGTGGAGGCGGCCTTGCGCTGGAACGCCGTGCCCACCGCGTTGCTGACGGCGCCGAGGACGGCGAAGACGACGGCGAGCACCATCATGACTCCGGTGCGGGCGGATTCCACTCGAGCAGCAGGATCGTCGCATCGTCCTGGAGCCGGCTGGTCTTGGTGTCGAGGACGGCGTGGATGAGACGCCGGAGGCTCTCGGGTGCGAGTTCTCCCGCGGCCGTGGCGCGGGTGACGTGGTCGGCGAAGCGTTCGAGGCCGAACAGGCGGCCGTCCCGGGTCCGGGCCTCGGTGACGCCGTCGGTGTACAGCAGGACCCGGTCGCCCGGCTGAAGGGCGTACTCGTGGATCTGGCGTGATCGCCCGGCCAACAGGAACGGCAGCCCCATCGGCGGGTCCGGCTCGCCTTCCAGCGTGTCGCCGACCGGCTGCTGGTCGCGGATGAGCAGGGGGGCGGGGTGACCGCAGTTGCTCCAGCGCAGCATGCCGGTGGCGAGGTCCAGTTGGGTCGGTACGGCCGTGCAGAACTGCTCCGGGAGCCACGCGGCGAGTGCCTGGTCCACGCTGTCGACCAGTTCGGGGAGGTCCTCGCCGGTGCGGCGGGCGTTGCGGCACGCGGCCGGCGAGACCGCGCTGGTCAGTCCGGACGCCAGGTCGTGACCCATGGCGTGGAGAACGGTGGCGTGCAGGGTGGTGTCGGTGAGGCAGCCCGCGAGCCGCTCGTCGTTGACCTCGGCCGTCACGTCGTCACCACCTGGTGGGCTGCTCGCCGCCGGATGCACCCGTCGCACCGGATGCACCGGCCGGACCGGACGAACCGGAAGGGACCGGTCGCTTTGGCCGCAGTCTCACATCCGGGAGCATGATCCGCAGTTCGGCGAAGGGCGCCGCCCGCCGGTGGGGCCGGCGGCGCCCGTCCCGCCGTCGGCTACTTCCTGCCGCGGCGCAGCAGCAGGTAGGCGAGGGTCAGCGCCGCGGCGGCGCCGAGGAGGGCGCCGCGGTGGTCGCGCACCTGTCGGGGCGCCTTGTCCTGCCACAGCTGCTCGGCCTGCCCGGCCTTGGCCCTGACCTGGACGGCGGCCGCGGCGGCCGTGTCCTTGACCGGCGCCGGGACCTTCTCCTCCAGGAGGTGGGCCGCCCCGGCCGCCTTCGTCCTGGCCTGTTCGGACAGCTGCGCCGCCGTGGTGCCGGCCTGTTCCTTCAACGCGGTCGCCTTCTCCTGGGCGCGGGCCTTGACGTCGGTCTTCGCGGCCAGCGCCTCGACGGTCTCGCCGAGTTCGTGGCGGGTCTGTTCGACCTGTCGGCGCAGTTCCTCGGGGCTGTCGGCGGTGGGCTCGTCGTGGGGTGGCTGGGTCATCGTCGTGCACTCTCCTTGATCTCCGACACATCGGCTTTGACGCTGTCGACGGTCCGCTCGGGCATCGGTGGGGCGGCCGCGCCGACCTGCTTCTTGCCGGTCAGCGCCAGCACGGCGGTGACCACCGCCAGTACGGCCGTGACGATCAGGGCCGCGGCCCACACCGGGAGCGGCACCGCGATCGCGGCGATCGCGGTGGCGACCAGTGCCTGAAGGGTGAGGAAGCCGAAGAGTCCGGCCCCGCCGAACAGCCCACCGCCCTTGCCGTAGCGTTTGCCCTTCTCGACCATCTCCGCCCGTGCGAGCTGCATTTCGCCGCGCACCAGTTCGGTCAGCTGCTGCGAGGCGCGTTGCACCAGGTCGCCGACCGACTCACCGCCGTCGGCGGTCCGCGCGCCGCGTTCACCGTCCGTGCCGTACCGTCCCGCTTCAGCCATCGCCTTCACCCCTTCCTCTCGGTGCCGCACCGGGTACCCGGTGACCGGCGGAGAAGACATCCCTGCCGCGGAACGGGACGAGTCACGCCCGTGTCTCCCCCGCGCCGGCCGTGTCGGGAAGGGGTACCAGGTCGCTGGTGCAGAACCCGCAGCGGCGCGCCTGGGCGGGCACGGGGTTGAGGCACTCGGGGCAGTCCCGCTTGTCCGCCTGGATGTCCTGGTGAGGGGCGAAACGTTCGTGCAGCTTGTTGATCGGCAGCACGACGAGGAAGTACAGGACGCAGGCGATCAGCAGAAAACCGATGCCGGCGTTCACGAAACTTCCGTACGGGAAGACCGTCCCGCCGAGGGTGAAGGTCCTGCGGCTGTAGTCGCCCGTCGCGCCGGTCGCGAAGCCCACGATCGGGGTCAGGAACGCTTTCACGAAGCCGTTGACGAGTGCGGTGAAGGCCGCGCCGATCACGATGCCCACGGCCAGGTCGACCACGTTCCCGCGCAGTATGAAACTGCGGAACCCTCCCAGCAGATCCCTCACGGTCCCCTCCGATTCCTCTCGGCCTCGCCCGGCCGGTCGCCGCTTCGTCCGGCCGCGGGGTTCGCGGCGGTCGGAGTGCGTCTTGCCGCGTCGGCGCCGGTCACACCACCGCCCGGCGGCCCGCGGTTCGGGGCGGCTCCACCCGGATGGCCGCCCGCCTCGCGCGACGGCGTCGGTCGTTGCCTAGCGTCGAAGCGACGGCCCCCGGCCGGGAGGAGACACCCATGCCCCATCGCACCGTCGTCGCGGGCATAGCCGCGACGATCATGACTTTCGCTCCGCTGTCCGGAGTCGCCCACGCCCAGGACCTCGACTGCCGCGACTTCACCTTCCAGGAGGACGCCCAGGCGGAGTTCGACCGGGACACCAGCGACCCCAACCGCCTCGACGAGGACCAGGGAACGAACGACGGCATCGCCTGCGAGGTCCTCCCTCGCCGGCCGCTGCCCACCCTCGTACCCGCCACGAGCATTCCCGCGCCGGTCCCGACCGGCCCCGCGCCGGTGACGATCAGCCCCGCGGCACTGCCCAGCCTCGGTGTGCGCGGCGGCGTCGGCGGCGCCGTGACCACGGGACCGTCCGGCCCGGACATCGGCATCGGCGCCGGCCTGACGGCGGCCGGCCTGCTGGCCGGCACCGCTTGCGTGAGGCGGCGCCGACACCGCGTCTGACCGGCCCCGGCCAGGGCCTCGCCGGTAGCGCCGTGCGGGCAGCCCGTGCGGACGGACCCGCACCGCGCTTCAGGAAGGCGTGTCGCCGGGATGCCGTCCGGGGCCCTCGGTCGAGCTGGTCAGCGGAGTCGGCGACAGGACGGTGTCCTCTTCGCCCGGCTCCAGGAGGGTGGCCGCGGCGCCGACGACCAGGGGATCCGGACTGCCGACCGTCTCGGCGTCCTTGGCCGCGTAGTCGACGCGGTGCAGCAGACTGCGCATCGCTTCGAGGCGGCCCCGACGTTTGTCGTTGCTCTTGACGACCGTCCAGGGGGCGTGCGCGGTGTCGGTGACGCGGAACATCTCGACCTTGGCGGTGGTGTACTCGTCCCAGCGGTCGAGGGAGGCGAGGTCGGTGGGCGAGAGCTTCCACTGGCGTACCGGGTCGACCTGGCGGATCGCGAACCGCGTCCGCTGCTCGGTCCGGGAGACGGAGAACCAGAACTTCACCAGGATGACGCCGTCCTCGACGAGCATCTCCTCGAAGAGCGGGCACTGCTTGAGGAACAGTTCGTACGCCTGCTGCGTACAGAAGCCCATGACCCGTTCGACGCCCGCCCGGTTGTACCAGGAGCGGTCGAAGAAGACGATCTCACCCGGCCCTGGCAGATGGTCGACGTACCGCTGGAAGTACCACTGGCCCTTCTCCTGTTCCGTGGGCTTGCCCAGCGCCACGATCTTCGCGCCGCGGGGATTGAGGCGTTCGGTGAATCGCTGGATGGTGCCGCCCTTGCCCGCCGCGTCCCGCCCCTCGCAGATCACGACCAGACGGGCGCCGGTGTCATTGACCCAGCGCTGGAGTTTGAGCATCTCGATCTGGAGGACGCGCTTGGTGCGCTCGTACTCCCTGCGGCTCACCTTGTGGTCGTAGGGGTAGTTCTCCCGCCACGTCGTGATCGGCTGACGCGCGCCGTCGAGCAGCACCGGCTGTTCCGGTCTGCGGTCGTCCACCGTCAGCCCGTCGAGCAACCGGGCCTCCACCTCTTCACGATCCATCGGTTCCGCGCCTCCTCGCAATGCGTCGCTCACGTCTGCCGCTGGGTTCCTTACCGACGACCACCCCAAACGCGTTGACCTGCCGGAAAGCCGTTCGGTCCGGCCCGGCGCGGAAACCCCGACGGTTCGACCGGACCCGACGACTCGGGGTTCACCCCATCGGTGCGCGCCGGATGCGCGGCCCTCCGGGCCATGAGAGGGTGACACGCCAAATGCACTTTTTATACATTTTCAGGGACATATCAGCGGACTGTCATCCCATGAGTGAGACCGACCCCCTCCAGCGGGCGGCCCAGAAGATCACCGACAGCCTCCGAGGCGCCGGCGGGGCACCGCGCGTGGGACAGGTTCACCGCGGCCTGAGCAGTCCGGCCCGGGCAGTCCGGCCCGGGCAGCAGCCGTCGGCCTGCGCACCGCCCCGGCCGCATGGTGGAAACGCTTCCCGCATACGAGGGTTGGACCGTGCAGACCTTTCTGCCGTACCGGGACTTCACCGCGTCGGCCGCCGCCCTGGACCCTCGCCGGCTGGGCAAGCAGCGGGTCGAGGCGCTCCAGGTGCTGCGGGGCCTGACGGTCCCCGGCTACGGATGGCGCCACCATCCGGCGGTGCGCATGTGGACCGGGTACGAGGAGGCGCTGGTGCGTTACGGCCTCGAGGTCTGCGGTCGGTGGACGGCGACCGGACGTGCGGACACCTGCGCCGCCTCGCTGGTGACCGGCTTCGGGAGACAGCCGGCCGGCATCCGCACCCAGGAGCGGCTCGCCGAGGCGGGGGAACTGCCGCCGTGGCTCGGCGATCCCGCGTTCCACCGCAGTCACCGGTCGGCGCTCGTGCGCAAGGATCCCGAGTTCTACGCGGCGCTGTTCCCCGGCGTGCCCGACGACCTTCCGTACGTCTGGCCGGCGTCCGACCGGACCGCGCCCCGCGACGGGTGACCCCCTCGCCACGGCCCGTCGTCAGGTGCAGTCGAGCGCCGTGAGGTCCACCGCGTCGGCCATCGCCTGCATCCCCTTGTCGTTGGGGTGCAGATGGTCGCCGCCGTCGAAGAAGGGCAGGATCCGCTCGGGGTCGTAGGGGCTGCGCAGGATGCGGTCGAAATCGGTGACGGCGTCGAACTCCCCGCTGCTCCGGAGGAACGCGTTGACCTCCTGACGTACGGACTCGGCGGCCGGGTCCCACTCCGACCAGCCTTCGAAGGGGGCCACGGTGGCGCCGACGACGCACTTCCCGGCCGCGTGCGCACGGCGGACGATCTCCCGGTAGCCGGCGATCATGTCCTGGGCGGTCACCCCGGTGTGCGCCTTGATGTCGTTGACGCCCTCGAAGAGGAACACGGTGCGCACTCCCGGCTGCGACAGCACGTCCCGCTGGAGCCGGTTCAGCGCGCTCTGGCCGGCTCCGTCCGCGAGGACCTTGTTGCCGGAGATCCCCTCGTTGGCCACGCCCTTGACCTGGGCGTCCGCCCGCTGGAGTCGGCGGGCGAGGTAGTCGGGCCAGCGGCGGTCGAGGTCGACGGTGGACTGCCAGCCGTCCGTGATGGAGTCGCCGAGCGCGACCACCGCACCCGTCGACGCGTTCGCGCGGACGGAGACGGAGTCGAGGTAGAACCAGGAGCCGGTCGTCCCGCTCCAGCGGTCGCCGCTCTCCTGCGCGGTGTGGTCGCCCTGGGTGACGTACGAGGTCTGCAGGGCCATCCCGTGACCGCTCGCCGGGCCCGCCGCGTCCGGCGAGTGCAGGCTGACCACCAGGTCGGTGGCGGCCGGCAGCCGGCCGGGCAGCGCGTCGCTCAGCGCGGTGCCGCCGGCGGGGATCGTGACGGAGTGCGCGCCGCCGAAGCCCAGCCGCCGGTTGCTGCCCCGGACCAGGGTCGCGCCCTCCTGCTGGACACCCGCGTAGACGCTGTCGAAGGTCACCGGTCGGTCGCCGAAGGCATTCGTGAGCCGGATCCGCAGGTCGGCGCCGCCGACGCTGGTGCGGACGACGAGCCGGTAGCCACGGTCGGCGACACCCTCCCCCAGCCGGTCCGCGGACGCCGCCCAGGTGACGACGTCGTGGCCGGTCTCCGCCGCGCGGGCGACCGCCGGAAAGGCCTGCGGCAGGGCGGCGGCGACGGCGGCGAGCAGGGCGGTGAGGACGGCAAGGAGCACGCGGACCGGCGTGCGGCGGGCCGTCATCGGGTGAAGCCCTTCAGCGTGACGGACTTCCCCGGCCGCAGGTCCACCGTCCGGGACGTCCTCCCGTACGTCACCGTCGTGGTCCGGCCGCCGACGCTGCGCACCCGCACCGAGGTGGGCGTGCCCTCGCGCCACCGCAGGTCGACGACGAATCCGCCGCGCGCGGGCAGGCCGGTGACATGCCCGGAGGCGGCCCAGGCGGCGGGGAGGGCCGGCAGGAGTTCGAGGTGCCCGGGGCGGGAGTACAGGAGCATCTCCGTCATCGCCGCCGGGGTGCCGAAGTTGGCGTCGATCTGGAAGATGCCCCGGCCCTGTTCGACCTCGTAGATGTCGAACAGGTTGAAGGCGGTGCCGTTGCCGCCGCCGGTCGACGGGCGCAGGTTGGTCGTGACCAGCTCGTACGCCTTCTCCGCGTGCTTCAGACGGGCCCAGCACAGGGCGCGCCAGGCGTTCGCCCAGCCGAAGCTGTCCATGCCGCGCGCGGTGAGGAGGGCGGTGGCTCCGTCGACGGTCTCCCGCGGGGTGGAGCCGTCGGGGCGGATGCGGTCGCCGGGGAACAGGCCGACGAGCGGCGAGAGGTGCCGGTGGGTGGTCTCGCCGAGGTTGTCGGGTGACATCCACTCCTCGAGCCACCCGGTCTTCGGGCTCACCTGCGGCAGGTACAGCCGTTCGCGCAGGCCGGCGACGGTGTCCGCGTAGGCGGCGTCCCTGCCCAGTTCCCCGGCCGCCGTCCGGTAGTGGCCGAACAGCTCCCACACCAGTTCCTGGGCGTAGGTGATGCCCCGGGCGTCGAGCGGGCCGTGTTCGGGGGACCAGTCGCTGTCGGCGACGAGGACCTTCCGCGCGCTGCCGGGCAGGGTCATGGGCAGCAGCCGCGCCTCCCAGAACTCGCAGGCGCCCTTCAGCAGCGGGTAGATCTTCTCCAGGTGGGTGCGGGAGCCGGTGAACTCGTAGTGCTCCCACAGGGTGCCCGCGAGCCAGGCGTTGCCCGCGGGATGCCACCACCAGCCCATCCCGCCGTGCGGGTTGGTGGAGATCGCGACGGTCCAGCCGGCGTTCTTTCCGGTGGAGTTGCGGTAGCGGTTGCGCGGGTCGTTGAACAGGGACCGGGTGAGGGCGGTCCAGGAGGGCAGCTGGGCGAGGCAGTAGTCGGTGAGGGCGTCGAAGCACGGGGACAGGCCCGTGCGGTCGGCCATCCAGTAGTTCATCTGGAGGTTGATGTCGGTGTGGTAGTCGCCCATCCAGTCCGGGTCGTTGCCGTCGAGCCACAGCCCTTGGAGGTTGAGGGGAAGGCTGCCTCGGGATCCGGAGATCATCAGGTAGCGGCCGAACTGGAGGTACGCGGCTTCGAGTTCGGGATCCGGGGTCCTGTCGCGGGCGCGTGCGGTGAGGCGTTCCCAGGTGTCGAGGGCGCGCTGTCCGGGGGTCGACGTGCCGAGCGAGAGGTCGAGTCGGCCGTAGAGGGCACGGTAGTCGGCGACATGGGTGCGCAGCAGTGTGCCGGCCGGGTGGGCGGCGGCCGCGCGGACCTTCGTACGGGCCAGCTTCTCGGGGTCGAGGGACGGGTCGCGGTACTTGGCGCGGGCGTCGGGGGCGTAGTTGGTGCCGCCGCTGACGACCACCGTGAGATCGCTGCAGCCGGAGAAGTCGATCCGGGCTCCGTTCACCCGGACCCGGCCGCCGGTGCCGTGCGCCGTGACGGCCGCGCCGTAGCGCAGACCGCCGGGGAAGGACGCCCCGAAGGACTCCGCTCCGCCGCCCGTCTCGCCGTGTGTGCCGTCCAGGGTCACGGACCCGGTGTACCGGCCGCCGCCGCTCTGGGTGAAGTGCAGGACGATCACGTCGTCCGGGCGGCTGGCGAAGATCTGCCGCCGGTACGTCACCCCGGCGCGGACGTAGGTCGTCGTGAGCAGGGCCTGGGAGAGGTCGAGGGTGCGGCGGTAGCCGTTGACGGCGGACAGGTCGTGGTCGGGGAGGTCCACGGTGAGCCGGGCGAGCAGGGTGAAGGAGCCGAAGTCGGCGCGTCCGTAGGGGAATTGGCCGTCGTCGTCCAGTTCGTCGTTGAGGCCGCCGGTCCACAGGGTGGCGTCGGTGATCAGCAGGAGTTCCCGGCCGGGGTCGTTGCCCGCGAGGGCGCCGAGGCGGCCGTTACCGACCGGCAGGCCCTGTTCGATCATGGAGTGGTCGTCGGCAGGGGCCTGCCACCAGAGCAGGTGCCGGGAGTCCTCGGTGGGCTGCGGCGCGTCGAGGGGGCGCCGGGGCGCGGCGGAGGCGGTGAAGGCGGGCAGGCCGGCCAGGGCCGCGGCGGTGAGACCGGCGGCGATGAGGGTGCGTCTGTCGGGGTCCGTCGGACGGGGGTTCATGGCGGCTCCGGAGGTCGGAGGGGGCCCGGCTGCGGTACCGGGCCCCCGGGTGTCGTCAGGAGGTCTTCGGTACGTCGATCCGGTCGATGTCCGGCGCGTAGCCCGAACCGCTGTCGAAGGTGATCGTGTTGGCGCCCGCCTTCAGCGTCACCGGCACATGGACGCGGGCGACGGTCCCCCAGTCGCCGGTGGCGGGGAACGTGTGGCGGGTGGCGCCGCCGCCGTTGGCGGAGACCGCGGCGGTCCGTGCGTCGCCGCTGAGGTAGGCGACCTCGATCTGATAGGTGCCGGGCCTGTCGACGACGACGTCGGCGAAGGTCAGTCTGCCGCCGAGGTAGAGGTTGCCGACCTTGCGGTCGCCGGAGCAGGCGGAGCAGTCGGCGACGGAGGCGTTGCCGCCGAGGGTGTTGGCCGGGGCCTCGGCCTCGTAGCCGGTGCGTTCGAGTGCGCTGCCGCGCGGGGTGACGGTGAACAGGCGGGAGCCGTGGGCGGGCAGTGCCTGGGTGATCCGGTTCTTGTAGGTGCCGAGGTTCTCGTGGTTCCACAGGTCACGCACGGTCGCCTTGCCGGTGAAGCCGAGCGTCGTCCAGTCGGCGCTGACCGAGGCCGGCGCGTCGGCCAGGTTGAACAGGGCGACGGTGTAGGAGCCGTCGGGGTTCTCGGCCGCCCACACCCGTTGGGGGTCGGACGCGGTGACCGGGTGCGCGGGCGGCGCGGCGCCCTGGTTGACGGCGATGACCTCGCGGTTGGTCAGCAGGGACAGGCCGTAGGAGTCCAGACGCGTGAGGTCGTCGCCGGTGTAGAGCGGCGACTTGGCGATGGCCCACAAGGTGGCGTACGTCTGCCGTTCGGCCTTGGTCAGGCCGTCCATCGCGCCGTTGCCGACGTCGAGCGAGTCGAGGTCGTTCCAGCCTCCGGGGCCGGCGTGGCGGGTCCAGGCCGGGAGGTCGTCGAAACGGTCGTCGACGGAGTTCTCCCAGGAGACCAGGGTGTTGCAGTAGCACTCGACGTCGGTGTCGATGCGCCAGCCGTCGGAGTACTTCTTCCAGTCGGCGGCGTGTCCGATGTCGAGGGACCAGGACACCTCGAGGTGGATCGGGCGTCCGGTGGCCGCGATCGCCTTCTGCCAGGCGGCCACGTCGGCAACGTTGTCGTAGTTCTCGCCGCTCTTGAAGGAGCCGGGGCCCACGCCGTCCAGCTTGAGGAAGTCGTAGCCCCAGTCGGCGAACATCCACGCCTGGGAGTCGATGTACTTCTGCGCGCAGGGGTCGGAGAAGTCGATCTTGTAGGCGCTGTCCCAGCCGTTGGTGGTGCGCAGGTCGTCGTGAACGATGTCGGCCGTGGTGCAGCCTTCGGCGTTCCAGATCGGGGCCTTGCCGTCGGCGTACGCCTCCTTCTCCAGGCCGACGGGGAGGTAGATCCCCGCCTTGAGGCCCTTGGCGTGCACGTGGTCGGCGACGGCCTTCATGCCCCGGGGGAAGCGCTGCGGGTCGGCCTTCTGGCGGGCGTACCGGTCGAACTGTGGCTTCCAGGCCTTGTCGCGCCACCAGCCGGCGTCGATGTTGACGTACTCGTAGCCGTACTTCTTGAGTTTCGCGGCCAGGGCGTCGGTCTGCTTGAGGACGTTGGTCTCGGTGAGGTAGCTGTAGTCGCCGTCGGGGTTGAGTCCGGGGTACTTGGAGGACTGCATGCTCCAACTCGACCAGCCCATGTACGGCTTGGCGGCCGGCCCCGGCGCGGGTGCGGTGCTCTCGGCGTGGGCGGCGGGGGCGACGGTGGCGGTGCCCACGGCGAGGGCGAGGACGACGGCGGCTCTCAGGGCGCGTGCGGGCAGGACGAAGTGCGAGGGTGACCGCATGGGTCTGACCTCCTGGGGTGGGGTTCGGCGGAACGGCTCCGGGGCGGCCCGGTGGTGACCCGCGCCGATGGCGGGCCGCCGACGAACTGCGCCGGAGCGTGCGGGGACGCTGCTCGTACGGTCAGTTCGGTTCGGTGATGAAGGACTGGATGGCGGTCGCCGCGGCGCCGCGCGCCCACTCCTCGAAGGGCAGCGGGCGGGTCTGCAGGTCGCACCGCGCGGCCGAGCCGAAGGCGGCCGCCGCGAAGGCGCTGCGGATCTGCTCGGCGAACAGGTCGTAGGCGGCCAGGCCCTCTCCGGAGATGACCACGCGCTCCGGGCCGAGCAGATTGGCCACGGTGGCGATGCCGCGGCCGATCGCCTCCCCCGCCCGTGAGTACGCCTCGCGGGCGTGGTCGTCGCCCCGGCGGGCGAGGTCGACGGCCTCGGTGGTGTCGGTGACCTCGACGCCGGTCCGTTCGCGGATCCGGGCGAGGATCGCCGGGTCCGCGGCGATCGCCTCGACGCAGCCGCGGTTGCCGCAGTGGCAGAGCGGCCCGTTCGGGTCGACGGTGACATGACCGATCTCGCCGGCCACCCCGTGCGCTCCGGCGACCACGCGGCCGTGTACCACCAGGCCGCAGCCGACGCCCGCGCCGACGGTCACCACGGCGAAGTTCGACAGGCCCACGCCGGCGCCGAACCACTGCTCGGCGACGGTGAGGGCCCGTACGTCGTTGTCGACGGTGACCGGCAGGCCGGTGACGGCGCAGGCCAGTTCGGCGAGCGGTACGTCGCGCCACTCCAGGAACGGCGAGTAGCGCACCACGCCCTCCCCGCGGTCCACGTCGCCGGAGACGGCGATGCCCAGCCCCATGACGCGTACGCCGTAGCCGTCCGCCTCGGTCAGCAACTCCCGTACCACCTCGGCGGTCGACGCCAGGACCGCCTTGGCGGCACGGTCGGTCAGCGGCACGCGGCGGGCGCGCAGGATCCGGCAGCGCAGGTCAGTGAGCACCCCGAAGATCGCGTCTCCCGTGAGCTTGAGCCCGAGGAACAGGGCGCGGCCCCCGTCGACCCGCACCAGGTTCGCGGGCCGGCCGAGCGCCGAGCGGACCTCCGTGTCCGCGTCCTCCACCAGGTATCCCGACGCGAACAGCGGCCGGACCGCCTTCGTGACGGCCGCCGCCGACAGACCGGCCCGCCGGGCCAGTTCCAGGCGGGTGAGCGGCCCCTGGGACAGGACGGTGGTGAAGACCTGCGAAGCGGCCGGCGTTCCGGCGGGGAACGTCTCGGCGGGGTGCGCGGCGAAGGACGAGGGCATGGCCCGGAACCTAGGGCCCTTATTTTCCGCTGTCAATGAAAGAAGCAGGAATCAGCTGAAGCTCCCCTGTGAGCCCTGAGTCCCTTTCAAAAGACCGACGGTGACGAGGTATTGACGCGAGATCGAAGCTGATGCTCCCCTGGAGGCGCCGTCGGCGTCAGCGCCGCGTCCGCAGGCGGGCCAGCAGGCCGCGCGCCTGGGCCCGACGGCGCGGATCGGCCGCCGCACGCCGTGCCTGCTCCATCGTGCGCCGCCCCTGCGGGCTCCTGGCGAACTCCTTGATGCGCTGAATGACGCTCATCCTTGTCCTCCCCTTGTGCGTCGGCCTGCCTGTCGGCGGGCCGCCTCTTCCGGTCGTCGGCTACCCCCGAACACACCGATCAGGCCCCTCGGACGGGGCGTTCGGATCGATCGGACGGACGCGCCGCTCCCCCCTCGTCGGCCCGTCCGCTCACGCCGCGCGCCCCCTGGCCGCCGTCGTCCGCACAGGCGCGGCCGCGGGGCGGGCGCCCGCGGTCCGGGTGCGGGCGGCACGGACCCGGTAGGTGGTCTTCGTCGGGTCCGTGACGGGCTCGCCCACCGTGATCCGGCCGGCCGCGTACAGCTCGTCGCACTCGGTGGCGGACAGCGCGACATAGCAGCCTCCCCGGCCGCTGTCGGCGTCCAGCGGCCGCCAGTAGCCGTACACCCGGCGTCCGCTGGCGTGCTCGGTGACGAACACGGGCGTCCGGGGATCGGAGACGATGCGCAGCACGTCGGCCCCGGCGCGGCCCGGCGACACGCCGGGGCGGGACGGGTGGGCCGGCCGCCCGTTTCGGACCGCACCGCCGTCGTCCGTGCGGGCCGGTCGCGGTGCCGGAGCCGGTACCGCACGGGTCGCCGGACGTGCCTTCTCCTCGCGGCCGATCGGAAGCGGGCCACGCTGGCGCGGCACGCCGACCGCCCTGCCGACCGAGCCCGCCGGGCCGGACACCTCCGCACTCCGACGCTGCCAGGGGTGAGCGTCGGAACGTACGTCGAGGAGCTGCGGCTGGAGGGCGGTGGGCGGCATGATCGGTGACCTTTCCTCGGCGGGGACATGAGACCGACTACCCGGCTGAGCCGAAGTTGATCTCATGTGGGGCATCCTTCATGACGGCACTGACAACGGGCGGGTTCATCGGCGCCGCGGCAAGGGCCTCCAGCGGTTGACCTTCGGCGATACGGGCACTCGGCGAGCCACGTGTCAGCGACTGCGGGAGGTGCACGGTGGCGGTACGGCATCGGCTGGTCAAGGCGAGTCCGCAGACGGTGTGGGACATCCTCGCCGACGGCGACCGCTACGCGGAGTGGGTGGTGGGCACGTCGTCGACCCACGAGATGACGGGCGAATGGCCGCACGTGGACGCGAAGATCGCCTACGAGATCCGGGTGGGGCCCGTCACCCTGAGCAACGAGACGATCGTACGGCGCTGCCGGGAGCCGGACGTGCTGGAGCTGGAGGCGCGGGCGGGCGCGCTGGGCACCGCGCGGATCGCGTTCGAGCTGCGGCCGTGGGGCCGCCACTGTCTGCTGATCCTGGACGAGCATCCGCTGCAGGGCGTCGGCGGGCTGCTGCACAACGCCGGCGTGGAGGTGGTGACCCAGATCCGCCACCGGGCCATGCTCCGTCGGCTGGCGAAGGTGTGCGAGGCCGACGCCCGCGGCGGAGCCTCCGACGGCGCCCGGTGGAGGCCCGCAGCGGCGCGATCGCACGCCGATGGAGGCGCCGATGCCTGACGCGGTGGTGATCGGGGCCGGACCCAACGGGCTGGTGGCGGCGAACCTGCTGGCGGACGCGGGCTGGAGCGTGGAGGTCCTCGAGGAGCAGCCGGAGCCCGGCGGCGCGGTACGGCACGACCGGTCCGTGGACCCCGAGTTCGTCAACGACCTGTTCAGCTCCTTCTACCCGCTGGCCGTCGCCTCACCGGTCCTGTCCGGGCTGCGCCTGCACGAACACGGTCTGCGCTGGAAGCATGCGCCCAGTGTCGTGGCCCATCCCCTCATCGACGGCGACTGCGCGGTCCTCGACCGCAGGGTCGATGTGACCGCCCGTTCCCTCGACGCCTTCCACGCCGGGGACGGAGCCGCCTGGCGTCGCCTCCACGAGGTGTGGGAACAGCTCCGCCCGGACATCCTCGACGCGCTGTTCACCCCGTTCCCGCCGGTGCGGGCCACGGCCCGGCTGGCGGTCCGGCTGCGCGCCGCGGGCGGCCTGCGGATGGCCAGGACGCTGGCCCTGCCGGTGCGGCGGCTGGGCGAGGAGGAGTTCGGGGGCGAGGGCGGCCGGCTGCTGCTGGCCGGCAACGCCCTGCACGCCGATCTGGCTCCGGAGGCGGCGGGCAGCGGCGGGTTCGGCTGGCTGATGGCCATGCTCGGCCAGTCCTACGGCTTTCCCGTGCCGGCCGGCGGCTCCGGCGCCCTCACCGAGGCCCTGGTCCGGCGGCTGCGCGCCCGTGGCGGCGTGCTGCGCTGCGGGCAGCGGGTCGGCCGGATCGAGGTCCGGGACGGACGGGCCGTGGGGGTGCGTACCACCGACGGGGAGCGGGTCGCCGGGGACCGCGCGGTGCTGGCCGACGTCTCCGTCCCCGCGCTGTACGGCGTGCTGTTGGAGCCGGAACACCTGCCCTCCCAGCTGCTGGCCGACCTGGAGCGTTTCCAGTGGGACTTCGCGACCTTCAAGGTCGACTGGGCGCTGAACGGGCCGGTGCCGTGGCAGGCGGAGGCGGCGCGTCGTGCCGGTACCGTGCACCTGGCCGACGGCCTGCACGAGCTCACCCGGTTCGCGGCCCAGATCGCCATGCACCAGGTTCCGGACCGCCCCTTCGCGCTGTTCGGCCAGATGACGACCTCGGACCCGGGGCGCTCCCCCGCCGGGACCGAGTCGGCCTGGGCCTACACCCATGTGCCCCAGCAGGTCGAGGGCGACGCCGGCGACGAGGGGCTCACCGGCATCTGGGACGCGAGCGAGCAGGAACTGATGGCCGACCGGGTCGAACAACAGGTCGAGCGATTCGCTCCCGGTTTCCGGTCCCTGATCCGCGCCCGCCGCATCCTCGCCCCGCCCACGCTCCAGTCCCTCGACGCCAATCTGCACGGCGGCGCGATCAACGGCGGTACGACCGCGCTGCACCAGCAGCTCCTCTTCCGGCCCCTGCCCGGCAGCGGGCGCCCGGAGACGCCGGTGCGCGGGCTGTTCCTGGCCTCCGCCGGCGCCCATCCCGGTGGTGGGGTCCACGGCGCGCCGGGCGCCAACGCCGCCCGCGCCGCCCTGCGCCGGCACCGCCCGCCCGGCGGGACGTTCGTACAGCGGGCGCTCGCCCGCCGGGACCGCACCGGCGCGAAGAAGCCGGCTGCCGGCTGACCGGCACCGCTCCCGCCGAACGACCGAGAGCCCGAGGAACGGAGCACGCCGTGCACGACAGTCCCCTCGAAGGCCGCACCGCCGTGGTCACGGGAGCCGCCCGCGGGGTGGGAGCGGCGCTGGCTCGGGAACTCGCACGGCGCGGAGCGCGCCTGGCGCTGATCGGCCACGAGGGGGCGGCGCTGCGGTCCGTGGCCGCGTCGCTGCCCACTCCCGCGCTGGCCGTCGAGGCCGACGTCACCGACGGCGAGGCGCTGGAGCGGGCGGCCGAGGTCGTCCGCTCACGGCTGGGGCCGCCCTCGGTGGTCGTCGCGAACGCGGGGATCGCGGAGGGCGGCCCGTTCGCCTCGGCCGACATGGCCTCCTGGCGGCGGGTGATCGACGTCAACGTCACCGGCAGCGCCCTGACGGCGCACGCCTTCCTGCCGGACCTGATGGAGTCGGCGGGCTACTACCTCCAGATCGCTTCGCTGGCCTCGATCGGGGCCGCTCCCCTGATGAGCGCCTACTGCGCCTCGAAGGCCGGCGTGGAGGCCTTCGCCCACGCGCTGCGGGCCGAGACGGCCCACCATGGCGTGGCGGTCGGCATCGCCTATCTGAACTGGACCGACACCGACATGATCCGGGACGCCGACCGGCATGCGGTGCTGCGTGAGCTGCGCGCCGGCATGCCGCCGCCCGCCCGACGCGTCTTCCCGCCGGAGTTCGTGGCGAGGCGCCTCGCCACGGCCGTGGAACGCCGGCGCACCGCCGTCTACGTCCCGGCCTCGCTGCGCCTCGTCCAGGTGACACGGGCCGCGCTGCCGGCCCTGGTCCTGCGCCGCTCCCGCCGCGTGCTGCCCCGCCTGGAGGCGTCGGAACGGCTGCGTCCCACCGGACCGCTCGGCGCCGGCGGCCGGGCCGACGAAGCGGCGGCGGCACGACGGCGACACGCGCCGAACGAGCCGTGAGCGCCGGGGCCTACGACTGCTCCCTTGCCTCGCGGGCCCATTTCTCGACGACGGGCACACACGTCTCGGCGAAGTGCCCGTAGTCCTCGGGGGTGTTGTAGACATGGGCGGACAGCCGGAGGTAACCGAGTCCGTCGAAGCTGGTGAACGCGGCCTCCACGCCCAGTTCGGCGGTCGCACGGTCGCGCAGGGCGTCCGCCGCGACCCGGCTCGTGCCCAGGCCCTCGGGCAGGCGGACCAGCCGCATTCCGGGGACGGGCATGCCGACGTCGACGGGGTCGGCCGGGGGCCCGGTCCGGGCGAAGGCCTCCGCGACGACACGGGCGCCGTGGTCCGCCAGTTCGTCCAGGTACCGGCGGACCGTGTCCCAGCCCCAGGTGTCGTCGATGAAGTCCAGTGCGGTGGGCGCGGCCAGGAAGCCGGTGGCGTCGAGCGTGCCCTGGTGGTCGAAGCGGTCCGGGAAGGGTTCGGCCGCGCCCCAGGAGTCGATCAGCGGGTGCAGGTCCGCCCGCAGCGGGCCGTGGGCGACGAGCGCCGCCGTGCCGCGCGGGGCACAGCCCCATTTGTGGAGGTTGCCGACCCAGGCGTCGCAGACCAGGCCGTCCAGCGGCGCGGCGAGCAGACCGGGGGCGTGCGCGCCGTCGACGAGCAGAGTGATCCCGCGCCGCGCGGCTTCGGTCCCGACGCGTTCGACCGGCATCAGCCGGGCCGTCGCCGAGGTGATCTGGTCCAGGACGATCAGGGCGACGCCGTTGTCCACCTGCGCCATCACCGCTCGGTACGCCTGCTCGGCATCGGCCGCCAGCGGCACCCGGGCCGTGCGTACGCCGGTCCCCCAGCGACGGGCCAGCCGCTCCGCGCCCATGGTGACGGCGCCGTAGCCGTGGTCGGTGACCACGATGTCCCCGCCGGGCCGGGCGGCCAGGGCGGCGTAGACGACGCTGGCCCCGGCGCTGGCGTTCGGCACGAGCGCCAGGTCCTTCGCGTCGGTCCGCAGCCGGCCGGCCACGGCCGCGCGGGCCGCGGCGATCCGGCCGGGCAGCGACGGGAACCACGCGACCGGGGCGCGTTCCATCTCCGCCCGCAGGGCGTTCTGCCGTTCCTGCGCCACCCGCGGGACGGCGCCGAACGAACCGTGGTTGAGATGCCGCAGGTCGGGGTCGAGCGTCCAGGCCGCCAGCGCGGGCCGCCCGTCGGGCAGCGTCAACGGTCGGGGCACGGTGACGATTTCGCCCTCGTTCACGGATCTCCTCGGCTCGTCCCTGGTGGCTCGGACCGTCAGACCCTCAGCCGAAGAACGACCGCTGCGCGGGCAGGCCGGGGGTGAAGGAGGACGGGGCGCTCATGACCCGGTCCAGGTCTCGCTTGATGCGTTCGGCCTCGCCTTTCACCTGAGCGGGCACGTCGCCGCGTTCGATGATGAGGCGGTGGTAGATCGGGGTGTCGTCGAAGACGGGGATCACCGAGGGGGCTCTGCTTTCGTGGACGGTCGGGCAGGCCGACACGGCAGGACTTGCTTCGGACACGGCCGACGATCCGACGGAGCGAACCGGCGCTTTTGTGACGTCTCCTGACGGTTCGACAGCGGAACCGGCCGTGGTGACGTCATCGTATTGTCCCCGATGGCCCGGGTGCGGGTGACCATGGGGGCCCGGAAACGGTCGCGACGGACCGCGCGGAGGTGCCCCGGACGGGCCCCGACCGCTCTCGGTACGACCCCGCGCCGGCGGCGTGCGTTCCGCCCGCTGTCACCACGGCAGTGGGTCGTCCGCCGCGCAGGCCTCGCCGGCGAGACCCTCGATGACCGGCTCCGGTCGCAGGAGTTGGGCGACGATCGCGGCGGTGGCCCGGTGCCAGTCGGCGCACCGCCGGAGCATGGCGTGGTCACCGCGGCGGACGAGGACGATGCCCGCCTGCGCCGCCGCCCGGCGCGCCCGTCGGACGTACTCGGCGGACTCCCCCGGATCGGTCACCCGGTCACGGTCTCCGTGCAGTACGACGATCCGCTTCCCGCCGAGATGGTCGACGGGTTCGCCGGGCGGGCACCACGGCGCCAGTGCGAGGACACCGCGCACCGCGGGGTCGGCCGCCGCCCGCAGGGCCGCGCGGCCACCCATCGAGTGGCCCACCAGGGTCACGGGCACCTCGCCGACCGTCCGGCGCAGTTCGTCGAGCGCCCGTACGGTGTCGTGCACGGGATCGGCGGTCGCGTTCCAGCCCCGGTAGCGGTAGCGCACCTCGCCGACCAGCACGTCCTGACGGTCCGTCGCGGCCACCGCCGCCCGCAGGACGGGACGCATGCGCAGGGCGGCCAGGTGCCAGCCCCGCGATGCCTCCCGGCTGTGTTCCCGGCCGCCGTGCAGAACCACGACCGCGGCTCCCGGCGACCCGGCCGGCCGCTGCCGCACCAGCAACGCGGACGAGCTCCCCGCGAGCCGTCCTCCGTCTCCGCCCGCTTCCCAGACCGCTTTCCCGCCTCCCTCCCCGCCTTCCCCGCCTTCTTCCCCGACCGCTCCTGCTCCCGCTTCTTCGCGCACTGCCCGCCGCCTCTCTCGCCGCACATCCGGACCTTCTCGACGGTCCCCGGTTCAGCCCGCCACGAACTCCGGCTCCCACGGCCTCGGGCCCGCCGCGTCCTGCCAACGCCCGAGGTCCTCGCCGTCCACGCACACGATGCCGCATCGGCTCGCGTACTCGACGGCGGGCGCGGTGAAGTCGCCGGTGGTGACGACCGCCGCGACCTCGGCCCCGTGCACGGCGAAACACGTCCCGCCGAAGCGCTGCATGTCCTGGGAACCGACCCGGTTGGTGTCGCTGTAGCGCTTGCACTGGACGACGAGCACACGTCCGTCCGGTGTCCTCGCCACGACATCGGCGCCCAGATCACCGGCCCCTCCGACGACCTCCACCTCGGTGCAGCCGTCGCGCCGGCAGAGCTCGGCTATCGCCTGCTCGAACTCGTAGGGATCCAGCTCCTCGTAGCCGATCTCCTCGGTGGCGTCCGGCGCGTCGTCGAGAGGCTGCTCGGAGATCCCGCCGAGGGGCTCGCCGAGCGGGATCGTCGGTTCCACGCCGAGTCCCCCACCGACGAACTCCGTCCGAGGCACGGCCGGTCCCGAGGCAACGACCGGCGGCGCGGTCTCGAGAGCCTCGACCACCGTCTCCGTGGCCTCCTCCAGGGACCTCGCGGCGCGGCGCGCGAGCCTCGCCGCCGAGAGCCTGCGCCGTCCGCGACGACCCGCGACGACCCCCGCAGCACCGACGAGTACGAGCGCGACCGCCCAGCCCGGACGGCGCTCCGCCGCGGCCGTGGCGGTACGGGCGACCGTGCCCAGCAGGGTCAGCAGGATGGCGAGCAGCACGAAGTACACAGCCGTGGAGCGGAGTTCGAACCGACGCGGACTACGCGCGGGCTGCGGTACGTGCGGCGGTACGGCCATGGCGGTGCGTCCTCCCGGGTACGTCAACGAAGATCATCGAGCGTGTGCCCAGTCGGCGCGGTTCTATCGGGAGACAGGAGCATGCGCCCGTGGAGCCGGCCACACCGCCCGTCGCTCAGGGGCGGAAAGAGGGGAGGTAAATCCGGTCGCGGCCACTCACCGTGAGCGGCTAGCGTGCACCGGCGTGGACATCGAAGATCCCAAAGAGCTGGTCCGGCGCGGGTATGACGCGCTCTCCCTCCGCTACGACCGGACGTACGGCGCCGAGACGAAGTACGGACCATGGATCCGCGCGCTGTCCGGTCGTGTCCCGGCAGGCGGCACGGTGCTGGATCTCGGGTGCGGAAGCGGGGTTCCCGTCGCTCGCGACCTGGCGGCCGCAGGTCACCGTGTCACGGGCGTCGACATCAGTGAGGTGCAGATCCGCAGGGCTCGGGAGCGTGTGCCGCAGGCCGAGTTCGTCCATGCCGACGCCACGGCGGTGGACTTCGGGCCGGCCTCCTTCGACGCGGTCGTCTCGTTGTACGCACTGATCCACATTCCGCTCGACGAACAGCTTCCGTTGCTCCGGAAGGTCGCCGGATGGCTGCGACCGGGCGGTTGGTTCCTGGGGACCACCGGGCATCGGGCCTGAACCGGTGTCGATGAGGACTGGCTGGGCGGCGGGGACCCCCATGTGGTGGAGCCACGCGGACGTCGCGACGAATCGGCGCTGGATCACCCAGGCCGGTCTCGTGGTGGAGCAGGAGGAGTTCGTGCCCGAGGGCGAGAACGGTCATGCGCTTTTCTGGGCGCGCCGCCGCTGAATCAGGCCTGGGTGAAGGCGGGCAGCGGGAGTTCGGCGGAGTCGCTCAGTTCGGCCCAGACCGTCTTGCCGCGGCGGGCGTGGCGGGTTCCCCAGCGTTCGGCGAGCTGGGCGACCAGGAGCAGGCCTCGGCCGCCTTCGTCGAAGACACGGGCCCGGCGCAGGTGAGGGGTGGTGCTGCTGCCGTCGGAGACCTCGCACAGCAGGGTGCGGTCGTGGATCAGGCGCAGCCGGATGGGGGGTTGGCCGTAGCGGATGGCGTTGGTGACCAGCTCGCTGACGACCAGTTCGGCGGTGAAGCCGAGTTCCTCCAGGCCCCAGTCGCTCAGCTGCCGGGAGACGTCCGAGCGGGCTCGGGCGACGGCGGCGGGTTCGGCGGCCAGGTCCCAGGTGGCGACCTGGCCGGCGCCCAGGGCGTGGGTGCGGGCCAGGAGCAGGGCGACGTCGTCGTCCGGCCGGGTCGGCAGCAGGGTCTCGATGACGTGGTCGCAGATCTCCTCCAGTGAGGGAGCCGGCCGGACGAGGGCCTGGCGCAGCCCGTCGAGACCGGCGTCGACGTCGTGGTCGCGGGACTCGACCAGGCCGTCGGTGTAGAGGGCGAGGAGGCTGCCTTCGGGGAGTTCGAACTCCGCCGCCTCGAACGGCACGCCGCCCAGGCCGAGTGGCGGGCCGGGCGGCAGGTCCAGGATCTCGGCCGTTCCGTCCGGGGTCACCAGCGCGGGCGGCAGATGTCCCGCGCGGGCCAGGGTGAAGCGTCGGGAGACCGGGTCGTAGACGGCGTACAGGCAGGTGGCGCCCAGGTCTCCGGCGGCTTCGCCGTCCACGTCGTCGGAGGTTTCGCCGGACAGACGCTGCACGATGTCGTCGAGGTGCGTGAGGAGTTCGTCGGGCGGCAGGTCGATGTCGGCGAGGGTGCGTACGGCGGTCCGCAGACGGCCCATGGTGGCGGCGGCGTGGATGCCGTGACCGACCACGTCGCCCACCACGAGGGCGACCCGGGCGCCGGACAGCGGGATGACGTCGTACCAGTCGCCGCCGACGCCGACCCGGTCGCCCGCGGGAAGGTAGCGGTAGGCGACCTCGACCGCGGACTGCCGCGGCGCACCGCGTGGGAGCAGGCTGCGCTGGAGGGTGAGGGCGGTGGCGCGGGCGTAGCTGTAGCGGCGGGCGTTGTCGACGGCCACGGCCGCCCGGGCGGCGATCTCCTGGGCGAGGAGCAGGTCCTCGTCGTCGTAGAGGTCGGGGTTGCGGTGCCGGGAGAACCGGGCGACGCCCAGCGTGGTGCCGCGGGCGCGCAGCGGCACCACCAGGGTGGAGTGGATGCGCGGGGCGTCGGCCGCGTCGCCGTGGTGCTTGGCGGGCCGGCCGGTGATCAGGGCGCGAGCCTCGGGCGACCCGTCCGGGCAGGTGTGCAGCTCCTGCGTCGCGGCGCCCGGTTCCGGACCGTCGTCGCCCACCGGTGCCCGCGCGGTCCGGCGCAGCACGAGGGGGCCTTCGTTCGAGAATTCGTGGCCGTGCAGCGCGGCGTCGAGCAGGTCGACGGTGACGAGGTCGGCGAAGCGCTCGACGGCGTGATCGGCCAGCTCCTGCGTGGTGCGGGCGATGTCCAGGGTGGTGCCGATGCGCATGCCCGCCTCGTTCACCATCGACAGCCGCCATTGCAGCCGGCGGTCCCGCTCCTCCTGGAAGGCGACGACGCCCTGCTCCGAGGTGCGGTCCACGTACGCGGCCGCCGTCGCGATCACGTGCCGTGCGGCCGCGCTGACCAGCTCGGCGTCGTCGGTGAACCGGGGCATCTCCGCGAGCAGCCGGTCGAGGACGATGGTCTGCCCCAGCCGGAAGGCCCTCAGCATCGTGCCGAGCGGGGTGCCGTGCCGGGCCAGCCGGCGCGCACGGTCCAGGTCGGCCGGCGGCGGTTCGATCAGGGTCGGCTCGATGGCGTGTTCGAGGCCGAACAGCCCGGCGGCGATGTGGTCGGCGACGTTCTCCGCCGCCATCCGGGCGATGCCGGGGTCGTCCCACAGCTCGGGCAGCTCCCGCCGCAGGCCACGCTCCACCTCGGCGATCAGCTCGTCCGCTCGCGAACCGAGCTCGCGCACGACACGGGACACGAGACCGGCAGCCGTCAGGTCCACAAGGACGACGTTACGCCGTACGGGCGCGTAGGCCTCGTCGGGAGGCTGTCCACCCCGGCGCCACCCTTACCGTAACGCTCACTCCAGGCGACGACCTGCGCCCTCGCCGAAGCGGGCCGGGAGGGCGTGTCCGGCCGTAGGGGTCACTCGTCGGGGATGCCCGCACCGCTGAGAGCAGGGACGGTCTTCTCCGTGCGCGCCAGGGAGCGGGCGCCGGCGCGGAACCGGTCGAGTGCGTCGACGATGGTCCGACCGACCGGGGTGTGGCCCCAGACGCTGATGCCCTGGTGGGTGGTGGGCTGCCAGGTGCTCTCGTCGACGACGATCGGGTTCCAGCCGACCTCCCACTCGAAGCCCGAAGGAGTGCGGGCGTAGTAGGAGAGTTCCTTGTCGTTCGTGTGCCGGCCCACCGACAGGGCCATGTCGAAGCCGAGTTCGTGGACCCGCTGATAGCTGCGGGCGAGGTCGTCGAGGGTGGCGGCCTGGATGTTGAGGTGCTGCACCCGGGTGCGGACCGGGTCGATCGGCAGGCCCCGGACGGCGGCGACGGCCAGGGAGTGGTGGCGCTCGTTGACGCGCAGGAAGCGGATCTTGAGCTTGACGCCGCTGATCGTCTCGTCGATGCAGTCGGTGAGGCGGGCGTCGAAGACGGTGCCGAAGTAGCCGCGCACCAGGGTCGGTCTGGTCGAGGTGATCGCGACGTGGCCCATCCCGGCGTCGCCGGTGACCCAGCCGGAGGCGAGCATCCGCAGCGGCAGCGCCGACTTCAGCGGTGTCGTGCAGATCTCCTGGGTGATGCCTTTGGGACCGGGGAAGCGCAGCAGGCGCTCGACGCCGCGCTGGGCTGCCTCCTCGGCGGTGCCGTGCACGACGGGGACGCCGTGGGCGCGGACGCGGGCCTCGATCTCCTCGAAGACGGTGTGGTCGTCGAGGTGCCAGCCGGTGGCGACGACGTCCTCGGCGGGCCCGCGCCGCAGCAGGAACCGGCATTCCCGGTCGTCGAGGCGGAAGCGCATCAGGCCGGTGTCCAGGTCGTCGTGGTGCATCCCGACGGCGTCGGCACCGAAGCGGCGCCAGTCGGCGAAGCGTTCGGTCTCGATGACGAGGTAACCGAGGTGGACCGCGCCGAAGACGGACGCGTTCTCGTGCGGGCTCATCGGCGGCCCGCCAGGAAGTCGGCACACAGCCGGTTGAACAGCTCGGCGCGCTCGAACTGGACCCAGTGGCCGGTGTTGGCGACCTCGTACAGGTCGCAGTTGGGCATGCGTGCGGCCAGCATCCGGCCGCCGGACGGCCGGTTGACCTGGTCGGCCGCGCCCCACAGCACCAGCGTCGGCACGGGCAGTCGGGCCAGCCGCGCGTCCCGGGTGAAGTCCATCCTCCACAGCGTGCGCAGCGCGTGGGGGCCGGACGGCCGGCGCAGCGGCGGGGCCGCGACGACCTCCGGGTCGATGCTGTCCCGGTAGCGCGCGTCGATGACGCTGTCCGGGACGTCGGCCGCGTTGAAGACGAGATGGTTGCGGATGAACTTCTCCAGCTTCAGCCGCGAAGGCCCGTCCCCGGAGTAGTAGCCGAGCAGGCTGTTGAGGCCGGGGGTGGGCAGGGCACGGGTGGTGCCGATGCCGCCCGGGCCCATCAGGACCATGCGGTCGACACGTTCGGGGGTGTCCAGGGCCAGGCGCAGGGCGCAGGCGCCGCCGTAGGAGTTGCCGACCAGGTGGGCGCGGTCGAGGCCGAGCCGGTCGAGCAGGCCGCGGATGCCGTCGGCGAGGTGGCCGAAGGGGTCGGCGCCGTTCACGCCCTTGGTGCTGCGCCCGTAGCCCGGCAGGTCGGGCACGACGACCCGGTACTCCTTCGCCAACCGGGCTATGTTGCGGGCGTAGTTGGAGACGCCGGAGGCGCCGGGGCCGCCGCCGTGCAGCAGCAGGACGGGCGGGCCGTCGCCGGTCTCCGCGACGAAGATCTTCCTTCCGCCGACGTCGAGCAGGGACTCCCGCAGGGCGGGCGGTGCGGTGTGGGTGGTCATGGTGGCGGTCCTCACGGGGTGATCGGGGTGGCGGCGCGCGCCGCCGGAGCGAATCCGGCCGGCGGCGGCGGGAGCGGGGCGCCGGCGGGGGCGGCGGCGTAGACGTAGGCGTCGGGGCGCAGGGCGAGGCCGGCCACGCGGTGGGCGGCCAGCCAGGCCGTCAGCACACCCTCGCTGTCGACGACCGCATCCTCGGCCGGGCGTGAGCCCGCGGGCAGGACGGCCAGGGAAGGGACGCCGACGCGGTCCCAGGCCGGCTGCGGGGCCAGGACTCCGCCGTGCAGGAGCAGCCAGCGGCCGGCCAGCACCTCGTCCAGGCGGACCGGGCCGCCGTCGGGGCCGGTCACCCAGGGCTGCGGGATCTGGCGCCCGGACGCCTTGGTGCGCGGGCGGGCCTGGAGCCCCTCGGCGTAGTGGGCGACGGGTATCCAGTTCGAGTCCACGAGGCGGCCGCCGAGGCCGGGCACCCGGCACCCGGCCCGCAGCACCACGTCACGGGCGCGGGCCACGACGGGACGTCGCTCGGTGATGATCCGCCCGACGAGCACCGCCCGCCTGGTGACCTCCTTGACGTGGGGCTTGCGCTCGGCCTCGTAGGTGTCGAGCACCGAATCCGGCAGCTCGCCGCGCAGCACGGCGGCGAGCTTCCAGCACAGGTTGGCCGCGTCCCGCACCCCGGCGGCCATGCCCTGGCCGATCCACGGCGGCATCGCATGCGCCGCGTCACCGGCGAGGAACACCCTGCCCACCCGGAAGCGCGCCGCGAAGCGGACGTGATGGCTGTAGACGGTGGCCCGCAGGATCCTGATGCCCTCCCGGTCGATCCCGTACCGGGACACCATGGCGTGGATGGCCTCGTCGGTCGTCAGCTGCCGCTCGTCGTCCCCCGGCAGGATCGGGAACTCCCAGCGGTGATGCCCGAGCGGGGTCGGGCAGTCCACGGCCGGCCGGGCCGGGTCGCAGCGGAAACGCAGCCGGTCGTGGTCCGGCCACGGTTTCAGCATCTCGGTGTCGATGACCACCCAGCGGTCCTCGTACGTCCGCCCCTCGTAGCCGATGTTCAGCTGCGCCCGGGTCGGGCTGGAACCGCCGTCGGCCGCGATCACGTACCTGGCGCGCAGCCGGCGTATCGAGTCGTCGGGACCGGTCACCGTCAGCTCGGCCCCGTCGGCATCCTGGCGCAGCCGCAGGCACTCGTGCCGCAGCAGCACCTCGACGCCGGGGTAGCGGTCGACGCCGTCACGCAGCACCTGCTCCAGCGCCGGCTGGTAGACGAACAGCTGCGGCGGATGGCCGTGGCCGCGCGGGGTGGGGTTCGCGCTGAGGAAGGTGCGGCCGCGCGTGTCGACGAAGTCGAGGGCCCGCCCGGCCAGCATGTCCTGCTTCAACCGGTCGGCCAGGCCGACACGCTGCCAGATCCGGAGGACCTCCTCGTCCGTGGAGATCGCCCGGGCCCGGGAGTAGACCTCGGCGTCGCGCTCCACCACGACGACCCGCAGACCCAGTGCGCCCAGCAGGTTCGCCGCGGTCACCCCCGTCGGCCCGTACCCGATCACCGCCACGTCGTACGCGCTGTCGTCGGCTCCGTCATCGGCGCTGATTCCGTTCACCAGGCCACCTCACTGTCGTCCGTCCCGCGGCTCTCACGGCTCTTCATGTAGCGTTTACTCCAATTGGAATAGTCGCTACGGTAAGCTCGACGCCGGAGACGGTCAAGAGCCGGTACGGCAGGTGAGCCGCGCACCCGAGAAAGCCAGGAGGTCGCCCCATGACCACCACGCCCCGCAGGATCGACGTCCACCAGCACCTCGTCCCGCCCCTCTACCGCGAGGTCCTCGCCAGGGCCGGCATCGCCGAGGCGGGCGGCCGCGCCCTGCCCGACTGGAGCCCCGAGGCGGCCCTGGAGCTGATGGATCTGCTGGGCACCGAAACGGCGATCCTCTCCGTCTCCACTCCCGGGACGGGCTTCCTCACCGACCCCGGCGAGGCCGTGGACCTGGCCCGGCGGCTCAACGACTTCTCCGCCGCCCTGCCCGCCGCACACCCCGGCCGGTTCGGCTGGTTCGCCACGCTGCCGATGCCCGACGTCCCCGCGTCGGCGGCGGAGGCCGCGCGGGCCCTGACCGAGCTCGGCGCGGACGGGGTGACCCTGCTCGCCAACAACCGGGGCAGCTACCTGGGCGCCGACGGCCAGGACGCGCTGTGGCGGACCCTGGACGAGCACGGCGCCGTCGTCTTCGTCCACCCCGCCGATCTCCCGGGCCCCGCCGTGGACGGCATCCCGCCGTTCGCCGCCGACTTCCTCCTGGACACCACCCGCGCCGCCTACCTCCTCGTCCGAGGCGGCGTCCCGCGCCGCTACCCGAACATCCGGTTCGTCCTCGCCCACGCCGGCGGTTTCGTGCCCTACGCCTCGCACCGCATGGCCGTCGCCATCGCCGCCGACACCGGACGCAGTCCCCTCGACGTCCTCGACGACCTGCGGGGCTTCTTCTACGACACCGCGCTGTCCTCCAGCCCCGCCGCCCTGCCCACGCTGCTCGCCTTCGCCCGCCCCGGACACATCCTGTTCGGCAGCGACTGGCCCTTCGCGCCGACGCCCGCCGGCCAGTACTTCGCAGGCGGCCTCGACAGCGGCGTCGACCCCGGCACCCGCGCGGCCGTCAACCGCACCAACGCGGAGTCGCTGTTCCCCCGATTGGCCACCGCCGCCCCCGCACCGGTGGCCACCCGTCCGCTCCCGGTGCGCCTGCGCCGGTCCGCGCAACGCGCCGGCGCCCGCCTCCTCTTCAAGATCGTCCAACCCGGAACCGACTGAGAGGCTTCCCGCTTACGAATCGCCTGACATGGGGGCAGAATCATCGGAGCAGCCAGTCGGCGATCACCGTCGGGAGAGAGCCTTGCGCGTAGTCCTGTCCTTTTGGGATGGCGGGGAAGGCCATCTGGCACGGGTGGCCCATCTGGCCACGCTGCTACACGAGCGTGGCGACCGTTGCCTGATCATCTCCAGCAGGTCGAAAGCCGCCCGAGTTCGTGCGCTCGCTCCCGAGGCGGACATAGCCGAGGTGGACAACCGGCCGGAACTGCGGCGAACCCCTAAACCGATGCCGACTTACTCACATGCCTTCCGGCACGCGCAGCGCCGCCTCGCTCTGGGCTTCGGTGACCCGGACTTCGTCACGGCCAACACAGGCCACATGCTCGAGGTCCTGCGCTCGTTCCGACCCCACGTGGTGATCAACGACTACCACGACACCCTCCGGACCGCGGCCGACGCGGCTCGCGTACCGGTGGTCTCTCTGGCGATGGCGCACGGCCTGCGTTCAGGACCCGCACTCGGTTCGTGGAAATTGCACGAATTGGCCGACCATCCGCTTCCGGGGTGCCTCGACAGCTTCAACCACAGCCGTGAGCGGTGGGGCCTGCCTCCCTACGAAGACGAACGGGAGACATTCGAGGGAGACCTTGTCCTTCTACCGACTTGCCCGGTACTCGACCCGGTGCAGCCACACACGAACAACGTCCATGTGGGCCCGCTGATGACGCCGCCGGCCCTACCGAATCACCGAAAACGCCGCAGGCCGCTTGTCGTTTCGTACCTGGCGGAGGGAAACAACCGGCCCGCGTCGGACTACCCACGGGCACTCTCCGCGATGGTGAGGGCCGAACGCAACGTCGATTTCGCCGTCCTGGGCGGCGAGCGATACCTCCGCTACTTCCGTACGGGTGACACGTTCCTGGGCATGGTTCCTGCGCAGCAGTATCTGGCTCTGCTGGACGAGGCGGATTTGGTGATCACGCACGGGGGAACCACTTTGGTACACGCCTTGGAGCGTTCCGTTCCGGTGCTGTGCCTGCCCTGGACATCATCGGAGGCTGCCTGGGCGGTACGGGTGGAGCAGCACGGCGCGGGTTTGATGTACCCCGCCTACTACCGTCCGCTCGAATGGCGGGTAGACGACGCCGTCCATCCGTCGATACCTCTGGCCGGACACTGGTCCCTGCAGATCACCGCAGCGGAACTTCTGCACAGTGTGCGGCGAATCCTCGATGAGCCGAGCTACCGAAGTGCTGCCAACGATCTGGGAGAGCAACTGTCGGCGGCCCGGAGCAGCTTCGACCTCGTCGACCTCGTGCGAAGCGCCACTCGTTAGGAGGAACTACCGTCGGCTCGGTCGGCCGGCGGGCCTTTTGAAGAAACGGGGGTGTCCTGCGTGCTTCGCTCTCGTCGAGAACTGCATGTTCTGGCCCAGCAACTGATGGAGCAGACAAGACGCCTTGAACCCGGAGCGAAACACTCGCTGACTGGGATGCTGGGTGACCGACTCCTGTCAGAATTGCATTCACACAACACACCGTCCACTCTTTACTACGTCCTCGCCGACGGCGAGACGTACGTGGTGAAAGTGGAGTTCGGGCACGCACAAACGCTGCGGGACGAGATCCAGTGGTATCGGGACGCGGTACGAAGGAATCTGGCAACAAACCTGTTCATCACCGGCCACGCCGGTCCGACCCTGTCATTCCTACTGCTGAAGTGCTTCGGTGATGGCTCTACCGTGGACGATCTCGCGCTCGCCGGTGCATCGGCCGGTGAGCTCGGCCGTCATATCTCACGTGCCGTGGACAGAGATATGGAGCTGTTTCACCGCACACAGCGTCACGTCAGCCCGTCACACATACACCGGTTGACCAAGAGGCGTCTTTCTCAACGCCGTCGGCAGGCCTCAGCATTCGCCTATTTGCGAGCACTCATGGACGCGGACGTCATAACGATCAACGGCGAAGAGTTGGCGGGTGCCTCTCGGTGCCTGCACCGGATCACCGAAAACCCGCGCCTGGTGTCCCACTTGACGCCCGACCGGATCGGGGTGACCTTCGGAGATCTGCACTGCGGCAACATCATCGTCGATGGAACGTCGACCGAAGTGGTCGACCCCCGAGGCGGCCCATTGCTGCCGATCACCTATGATTATGGAAAGTTGGTGCAATCCATCGAAGGCGGGTACGGCGCGGTCATGGCAGGCCGGTACGTACTGCGCCGGAGGTGCAGAACGGAGTACGAGTTCGCCACGGAGAACGTGCCGGGGTACGCGGACCTCGGTGTGCTCCTGGCGGCCCGCTGCGATGAGCGCCGGTACCTCCAGTCCCTGTATCAGGCCGCGTTGCATTTCGTGGCCATGCTGCCCCACCATGCCTCCGCGGAGGAGGAAACCACGGCCCTGTACCTCTGCGGCGTTTCGCTCTTCGACAAGCTGTTTGCGCGACTTCTCTAGGGCCTGTCCGGCGGATCATGCAACTCGTCGCGGACGGTAGGGTCGCCGGTGGCGCCGTGGAGAAGCGAGGGTTCACCTCATGACCGTCTGCTTTCACCGCAGACCAGGGACCGAGATCCTCCGGCACATCGAAAACCGGAACCTTGTCGACCAGGGACCAGCGCCTGCCATCGCATCGCTGAACTGAACCTCCAGCCCCACGGGCGCGCCCGACTGCGATCGACCCGACCTGACAACTCACACGGCGTCATAGAGCTGTCGGCCTCAGCCGCAAATGGGCGACAGCTCTATGCGCTACCTGGTGTCACACCCTGAACGGGCCAGCCCTCAAGCGTGTTCCTCTCGGCTCCGCAGGCCGTCCAGCGCGGCACGGGTCGCGCGGGCGTCAGGATGGTGCTCTCCCAACACTCTTGTTTGGCCAGCCGCCGCGCTCTCCAACGCTCTTCTCGCTCCCGCGACATCACCCGCTTGCGCCCGCCGCCGACCCAGTTCCGCATAGCTGACGAGCGTGTGGGGATGCTCGGTGCCCAGCACACGCAACCGGTCCGCCAGTACGTCCTCCAACCCTGACAGGGCTGCCTCCAGGTCGCCGTGCTCTGCCTGCCAACGGGCGAGCTCGTGCCGGGTCGCCAGCGTGTCGGGGTGATCGGCACCAAGAATGCGGCTCCGGTCCGGCAGTACGTCCTGGAGGCCCCGCACCGCACCCTCCGGATCTCCTCCGTGCCCGCTCCATCGAGCGACCTCATGCCTGGTGGTGAGCGTATCCGGATGATCCGGCCCGAGAACCCGAAGCCGGTCTATGAGGAGTACCTTGAAAGCGGCGGCCGTATCTATCGACCCATCGGCCTCGCCGCTCCACCTGGACAGGTTCGCCCGGGTGTCGAGTACGTCCGGGTGATCGGGCCCCAGCACCTTGATCCGGTCGCGCAGCAGGTCGCGGAAGGCTGCGGCGGCGCCCCTGGCGTCTCCGGCCTTGCCCCGCCAGTACGCAAGGTTGCTCCGGGTGGCGAGGGTGTGGGGGTGGTCGGCGCCCAGAATCCGAGTCCGGTCGACGAGTAACTGTTCGAGGGCTCGTGCCGCGCCGGCGCTGTCACCCGCTTCCCCTCGCCAGTAGGCCATGTTGTTACGTGTGTTGAGCGTGTCGGGATGGTCCGGGCCGAGGACCCTGAGGCGATCCTCGAGAAGCGCCTCCAGTGCTTGGGCCGCTCCCGTCGCGTCTCCTGCTTCCCCACGCCAATACCCGAGGTTGTTGCGGGCCTTGAGTGTGGCGGGATGGTTGGCCCCCAGCACATCGCGCATATCTTCGAAAACCTCTTCAAGGCCTTTCGCCGCAGCGGTGGCATCACCTTTCTCGCCGCGCCACCGGGCAAGCGTTGCCCGGCTCGCCAGGGTGTCGGGGTGCAAGGGGCCCAGTACGCGCCGTCGAGCGGCGAGAACGTCCTGCGTCGCGGCCAGCGCGCCACCCGCGTCACCCGCGTGGCCTCGCCATCGGGCCAGATCCTGGAGACTGGCCAAGGTGCTGGGATGCTCCGGGCCGAGCAGACTGGACTGTTCGGCCGCCACCTGCCGCAGCGTGCGCACGGCGGCTGCGGGGTCGCCGGCGTGACCTTGAGCCCGTCCGATCCTCGCCCGGGCTGCCAGCATCTCGGGATGGCCGGGGCCGAGAAGGCGTAAAGCGGAAGCGGCCATCTCTGTCCAGTAGCCGATCGCTGCCGCCTGCAAGCCGGCGTCGAACAGGCTGTCACCGGCGAGGTACAGCAAACGGTAACGGTTCGACGTCCAGAGATGGTCCCCGAGCGATCGCGACAGCGCGTCGACGTTGGCGCGCAGCACCGCCACCAGGTCGGCGTCGAGGTAGGTATGGGCCGGCCAGATTTCTGCAAGAGCGTCTGCCGCCGCGTCCGCCGCCTGCGCAAGATCGCGGGGATCGGCGGACTCCCGTACCGCCCGAGCGGTCACCGCATGAACGCCTACGACACGAAGGCCGCCCGCCGAGTCGATGTGCAGCAGACCGTACGAGTGCAATGCCAGACATGTCTCCCAGACGTCCTCCGGCGACGGCATCGGGGCGACTTCGCCGGAGGCGTTCGGTCGAGCCGCATGTGCGGCGGCTGCGTGGGTGTCCCAGACACTCACCGGATGACCCGCCGGATCGAGGAGCGAGGCCATCTCCAACACTTTCCGGGCGGCGCCTACGGGAGGCAGAGCGGCGGCGGCCTCCAGACCGAGCGTAAGCGTGACCGCGACAGGACGCCCGTAAGCCTCGGTGTCCGCCCACCCCGGCAGCAGTTCTGCCAGCGATGCTGACTGCTCCACGTAGCGTGCGAGGTAGTCGGCGCAGGTGAAACGTTGTTTGCGGATCAGGTAAGCGGCGGCGTGCGATAGCGCCAATGGCAGGTGCCCGAGCGCCTCGGCAAGGTCGTCGACCGATGTATCCACCAAATGGCCGAAGCCGGCCGACGACAGCCGCTGACGTAGGTAGGCAACAGACTCTTCCGGCTGGAACGTCCTCACATCGACCACATCTCTGCCTCCGCCGCTCAGCGCGGGCTCCTTCCGCCGAGTCGTGGCAACCACGTGACCCCGGTCACCGGGTCCACGCGGCCAGAGACCGTCGACGTCGCGCATGTCCGCTATGTCGTCAAGAACGACCAACCACGATTTCGTTCCGGCGGTCAGCCAGGACAGCAGGACCTCAGCGTCGTGGACGACGTCGTTCCCGGTGATTCCGTGGATGGCGAGGCGACGTGCCGCATCGGCGTAGGTCAACTGGATGGACTCGCGCGATATGGCAGTCACCCAGATGACGACGTCCCTCCTGTCGCCCTGCGGATCCAGCGCCCGATAGGCGAACGAGGCCGCGAGTTGAGACTTGCCGGCGCCACCTCCCCCGACCAGTACCTGCGTCGGTACCACTCCGGGGGCAGGGGGCCGCACGGAGATCAGCTTGTCACGTAGCGAAGCACGGGGCTGGAACGCCGAAGCCAAAGCCGGAAGAGTTCCTACGACGACGGGCCAGGGATCCGCAGGCTTGGGGACCCCGTGAAAGTTGATCTGCGTGTTCCCGCCTGAGCTGTTCACCTGGGAACCGTGTGCGGTGTCTGCGGACAAGGCGGGCACCACAGGAGCGAGCGGCGCTCGCGAAGGGCCGGCCGATGCCGCCGCACCATCGCCGTCGGCCGAACCCGGGCGGGCCCTGCTCATTCCAGACGCCATGCTCGTCGAGCCCTTGACACTTGGTTGTCTGCGGGTGCGGCTGCCAACCTTCCGGCGCGCGCTGGAGCGGCAACGCTACTCGCCGGTGAGTGCGGCTCACAAGGGCGCGTAAGGGGGCGCCCGGCAACCTGGGGCAGCGCCCTTCCCCCTTCGCCCTTCGCGCGCCTGACCGCCGCAACCCGATCCCGCTAGCATGGCGGCGGGAGCGGATACGTCGTGCAACCGGGGGTATCTCATGGAACTTGAAGCAGCGTCAGTAGTCATCGGAGCGCTTGCGGCCGGAGGTGCTCAAGGTCTGCAGGACACGGCGAGTGCAGCGGTGCGGGACTCCTACACCCGCCTGCGCGAGCTGGTGGTGGCCAGGTTCCGGGGGCACCGCCGGGCAGAGACCGTGCTCGACGACTACCTCGAGGATCCTGAGACGTGGCGCACACCGCTCGAAGTCTTCCTGCGGGAAACGGGAGCGCTGAGCGACCCAGCGGTCCTGGAAACCGCGCAACAACTGATGTCGTTGCTTGATCCCTCAGGCGCCACGCGGGGACAGTATGCCGTCAATATCCACAACTCTTCCGGTCTGCAGCTGAACCATCAGGGTGGAAACGTGCAGGTGAACAACTTCAAGGGCTGACACCGACGATGGGGGGCACCGTAACCGTCGTGGGTGCCGGCTTGTCAGGGGCGGCGGCGGCATGGCTCTTGGCGCGCCGGGGATTCACGGTCGAGGTCTACGAACAGGCGCACGTGGTGGGTGGTCATGTGCGCACGGAGTGGTTCCGCGGCATCCCCTACGAGCCGCATGGAGCTCATATCTTCCACACCAACCATCGCTCTGTGTGGGACATCGTGTCGCGGTCCGTCGAATTTGCCCCCTATCGACATCGCGTCCTCACCCGGCTTCGCGGTCACCTGGTTTCCTGGCCGCCGCAGAAGGCCGAGCTGTGCGCCCTGGCGGACTTCGCCGACATTGCACAGGAGTTGACGGATCGTCCCGGTACCGTGAATGAATCCGACTTCGAGTCCTACTGCGTCTCCGTGCTCGGTCCGACGCTCTACGCTGAGAGCGTTCGCGATTACACCGAGAAACAGTGGGGGCGCCACCCTCGCAGCTTGTCGGCAATGGTCGCAAAGGGACGTGTGGAGCTTCGGGACGACGGTTATGCCCTTCTCTTTCGGGACACCTACCAGGGATGGCCGCGCCGGGGCTACGGAGAACTCGTCGAAGCACTCCTCAGCCGGGCAATCGTGCACCTCGGCTCCAAGGTCACTGTCGACGACCTATCGGAAATAGCCCGAGCGGGCCAGCCGGTAATCGTCACCTCGGCCTTGGACGACTTCCTCGGTGAGCCCGACGCCCTTCAGTGGCGCGGCGTGCGCCTGCAACCGGTATATCTGCCTCAAACCACCCTGGCGCAGCAGGCGATGGTCGTCAACGAACCCGCCGCAACCACCGCGTGGACGCGGTCGATAGAGACGAAGTGGGCGCTTGGTGAACTGCACGACGTACCGGGCACCATTGTGATGCGGGAGTATCCCGGCGCCCAGGCCAAACACTATCCGGTGCTCGACTCGGCCGGCGAGAACCGAAGAGTTCAGCAGGAATTTGAACATCGGCTGCGCGCGTACTCCAGAAACCAGATCCATCCAGCCGGTCGATTGGCCACCTACTCGTACATCAACATGGATGCCGCCATACTGAGCGGGCTACGGGTCGCGGAACAAATAGTGGCTCAGGGAATCAGCTGACCTAGTGCTCCAGCCGTAGATCGTGATCTCGATGGTGAGGGGCGCCGAGGCCAGGGTGGATCATCTCGCCCGAGATCGCCCACGCCGTCACGGGCGTCGGCTCCTTCTTCGTCTACCCGAGTTCACCGAGACGGAGGGCGTCCCGTATCTCGCTGAGCTTCGCGGTCGTTGCCGGGGTACGCTCGTGCGCTTGTTCAGCGAGTCGGAGGGCGTCGTCAATCTCGCTGAGCTTCAGGGAGGACAGGACGGCCTCCCGCTCTATCAGGTCGTCCCGGGACACAGTGGTCAGCCACGTGCACGGGGTGAAGCCTGGACGCGGGAACGCGAGCCGCAGCACGCCTTCGAACGGCAGTCCTTCACCGGCGCCCACCATCACTTCGATGCCCAGACCACTGATGTCGACGCCCGCCGGAGCAACGACCTGCATCACCCGGATCCCGGACGTGTCCTCTCCCGACAGCAGTACGACCAACCTCCGCTCGTCGAACTGAACCCACCAGACTTCGCCACGTTGCACAAGTCCTCCAAATACAGGACGGCAGGCAGACACTGCGCGACCCTGACGCGCTGTGGAGACGGGCGCGGCCACCGTTGATCATCGGTGTGTGAAGACAAACGATCATGCGGTGGCCGCGGTTCACAGCGTAGACCCTGCCCGCCGGCAGGAAGCGTTCGAGGGCCTGATGAGCCGGATAGCGGGACGGTTCACGCGGGTGGAATCCCGGCGCCGGGCCCGGAAGTTGGTACTCGGCCCGCTGTCCGACCTGCCGCGCAAGAACTGCTGGACCATCGCCGAATGGGCCGGGGACAAAACCCCGGACGGCATGCAGCACCTGCTCGGGCGGACCAAGTGGGACGCCGACCAGGTCCGCGACGACGTGCGCGCCTACGTGGTCGAGCATTTGCACGACGACGAGGCAGTCCTGGCTGTCGACGAGACCGGCGACGTGAAGAAGGGCACCGACACTCTCGGTGCTCAGCGGCAGTACACCGGCACCGCGGGCAGGATCGAGAACGCCCAGGTCGCCGTCTATCTGGTCTACGCCGGCCGCCGCGGGCACGCCGCGGCGGACCGGGAACTGTACGTTCCGCGTTCCTGGACCTCCGACCCCGACCCCGACCGCTGCCGGGCAGCCGGCCTTGGCGACAAGACGGAGTTCGCGACCAAGCCGGAGCTGGCCGCTCGCATGGCCGATTTCTCGACGCCGACCACCGGGCCGCCTGGGTCGCGGGAGACGAGGTCCACGGCGGCAACCCGAGGCTGCGCGCTGGCGCACGCCTTCCTCGCAGTCGTCCACGCGAACGAACACGACCGTCATCCCTCACCCGACGAGCTGATACCGCTCACCTGCAACGAGATCCAACGACTGTTCATCACGCTTGTCATCCAACGCGCCTTTGACCCTGTCCACCGGCTTCGCTGCCCGTCTGGCGACGCCGCCACCAGGCTCGATCCCAGACCAGCCACTACCGGCGACAAGCCGCTCAAGCATGAAGATCACGATCTACGGCTGGAGTACTGGTGCTCCTTGCTCACCGGCAGGAACGGCTGCGTTCGGCGGGTCACGCGACGATCGCGTGGTCCGCGCCCGCGATGGTCTGGCCGAAGCGGGCCGGACCGTACGGCTAGCGGCCGGCCCGGGGCATCCGGACGACCGCGACTCCGCCGTCCAGGTCCACCGTCGTCCGGTTGGGAGGTGCGCCGTCCTCCTCGTCGTCCCGCATCACCAGAGCCGACCGGCGCTCCTTGAGCTCGTTCTGCTTCCCGGGCGAGAAGCTCGCGTGGAGTTGCTCGAACCCGGTCGCCGATATCTGGCCCTGCCGGGCGCTGTTGCGCCAGGGCAGCAGCCCCGCCCGCCCGGCGCGGAGAACCAGCTGGTCGGCGAAGGCCACGACGGTCAGCAGAATGACCAGCCCGGGTAGGGTCACGAACACGGCGAATCCCATACCGCCATTATCCGAGCCTGGACGCGGGGTGGACAGGCGGCCTCGGCGGATTCCCGGGGCCGATGTCCGGGGTCGGTGTCCGGAGCCGATGTCCGGGGTCGGTGACCGGGGTCGTCCAGGGCCGCCGGGCGGGCGGTTACGGCTTGCGTCCCACGCCGCAATAGGCGTCGACGGCGGCGAAGTTGGCTGAATCATCGGGGTTCGCGCGCCACTTCGTGACCTGGACGATCCCCGGTTCCACCAGCTCCAGCCCGTCGAAGAAGCCGCCGATCTCCTCGACGGCGCGGACGTGGTAGGGCACGGCGCCGCTCGCGTTGTACGCCTCCGACGCGGCGATCATGCCCTCGCTGGTGGCCGTGCTGTCGCTGATCACCAGGTGGCTGCCCGAGGGAAGACCGGCCATGAGCCGCCGGACCAGGTCGCGTGCCTGCGCGTAGTCGCCGACGTGGCCGAGCGTGTTGAGGATCATCAGGGCGACCGGCCGGGAGAGGTCGAGCGTTCCCGCGGCGGCTTCCAGCACGGCTTCCGGGTCGTACAGGTCCGCGTCCAGATAGGCGGTCCTGCCTTCCGGTGTGCTCGTGAGCAGGGCGTGCGCATGGGCCAGGACCACGGGGTCGTTGTCGACGTACACGATCCTGGCGTCCGGGGCCACGCTCTGCGCCACCTGGTGGGTGTTGTCGGCGGTGGGCAGCCCGGTACCCACGTCCAGGAACTGGCGGATGCCCTGCTCTTCGGCGAGGTGCCGCACCGCGCGTCCAAGGAAGTACCGACTCGCGACCGCCACGTCGACGAGGCCGGGGAAGATCTCCTTGATGTGGTCGCCGATCTCCCGGTCGACCTCGTAGTTGTCCTTGCCGCCGACGAAATAGTTCCAGAACCGGGCCGAGTGCGGCTTGGACGTGTCGATCCGGCCGGGTGTTCCGGCGGTCGTGGTGGTCTGGGAAGTCGGGTCCGACACGGCAAAGCCTCCTGCACGGCTACGTAGTTGATCAGGGCACCAACGTAGGCGAACTTTCTTTCCGGGCAGGGAAGTTGAGAGCGCTTACTGTCGTCTGCCGTGCCGTTTCGGCCATTCGACAGCTCCGTGCGGCGCGTCGGCTCCGGTGAGCGGTTTCTCGAGGGTGGTCCACGATGGCGGACGGTGAGCGACGGCCGCGGCAGCGCGGCGCGGGTTCGTCATGCGCCGCGCGAGCACCCGCCGGCGGGCTGGCGGTTCAGCCGGCGCTGTAGCCGAGTTGGCGCCTCATGTACGGCGTCATGAGGGTCTTCGCCTTCGCCAGCACCGAGGCGCGACCGCCCAGTACGGCGCTCTCGCCGCCCGGCACGGGCAGCACGGTCAGTCCGTCGGCGGGGCCGAAGGGCACGATGAGCGGGGTGCGCTGGACCGGCCGGTAGAGGCGCGGTTCCTTGCGGTGCCGGCCGGAACTCCTCAGGTGGACACGGATGTTGTGCGCCGCGAGATCGGCCTGGGCCAGCGCGGCGGGGGTGATCTTGAGTTCGGTGGCGTCGTTCACGTCACCGACCGCGAACACGTCCGGGCGCCCCGCGACCCTGAGCCTCCGGTCGACCTTGATGTGTCCGGCCGCGTTCAGCCAGTCGCCGTGTCCGGCCAGTCGCAGCCAGAGGGTGTTGGGTGTGGTGCCCGTGGCCCAGAAGGAGAGGTCCGCGTCGATGATGTTGCCGCGCGCGTCGCGATAGGTGCCGAAGTCGTTTCCGGGCGACATGAACGAGTCGAGGCGCACCTCCACGTCGTGGGACTCCAGCCAGGCCAGTGCCCGGCGCCCGGCCCGCCGGCTGCCGGCGGAGTTCAGCAGCGCCGCCCCCGCGTGGGCGAGCGTGACCCGGGCGTCCGGCCGGGCCAGGCGTATCTCGGCGCTGAGCTCGACGCCGGAGGGCCCGCCGCCGACGACGAGAACGTGTTCGGCGGCGGCGATCTTGCGCTGGTGGCCCGCGAAGGACTTGATCGTCTCCTCGGTGGTGGTGCCGGTGAAGCGGGCCGGTTCGGGGTAATCGGCGCCGGTGGCGATCACGACGACGTCGTAGGGAAGCCGCTCGCCCGTCGCCAGGACGACCTGCCGTTCGTCGGTGTCGACGCGGACCGCCTTGCCCACGACGATCCTGCCGTCGCGCAGCAGCCGGTCGTACGGGATGAAGGGGGTGACCGACCACTCAGGGCGCACGCCGGCGCGGAGCGAGGCGATGCGGTGGAAGAACACCTCTTTACGGTCCACCAGGGTGACCCGGGCCGTCGCGTCCAGTCGTTTCGCCAGCCGGACGCCCGCGTATCCTCCGCCGATCACCACTATGTCGCCGTCGCGCACGCGCGTCTCCTGAGCATGGGGGAAGCGAGCGGCCGCGCCGTGGGGACTTCCTCGACCACTCGAACTGCCGACGAGCGTAGCGCTTGAACTTTTAAGTTCACGTGGAGGCGTGTGCAGCTGTGTGCACGTTCGGTGAAGCCGTGCAGCCGTGAAGTCACGCGGGGTTCAGGTGCGCGCTGGGTCAGGTGGCGCGCGGGGTTCAGGTGGCGCGCGGCCAGGCGCGCAGCAGCGCGGCGATCCTTGCGGCGGTGCAGGACGGATCCCGCAGCAGGTCACGCAGGGCCACCGCGTCCTCGCGGGTGGGCTTGACCGGGATCCCGGAGGCGTCCAGGTACATCACGCCCGTCGCCGCGGCGACGGCCATGTTGGACCGCTCGAGCCAGCGGCAGCGGCCGAGGACGTGCACCAGGGCGGCGGCGCGGGCGTAGGGCCCGTCGTAGACGGGCTGCTCGAGCAGTTCGGCGCGGTGGCAGGCGACCGCCGCCACCGGTACCCCGTAGTCCTCGGGGGTGGGGTCGGCCGCGCCGGCGATCTCGGCGACCTGGAGGATCCAGGGGACGTCGATGTGGAGTTCCATCAGGCGGCGTGCGCTCCCGGGACACGCCGGTCGGCGTCCTCGGCCTCGTCGAAGACAGCCTGGTGCTCGTCCAGGAAGCGCCGTGCCGCGTCCAGGCCGCGCTGCCGCAGCCCGTCGGCGTCCTCGCGGACCAGGGCGGCGATGTACTCGCCGAGCGGCAGACCACGGTCCTTGGCCCGGGCCTTGGCCAGCTCCGCGATCTCGTCGTCGACGCGCGCACCCAACTGTGTCTTCGCCATACGCCGACGGTAACAGCTGTTACCAGCCCGCGGCAGCCCCCTTCTTCAGCGGCGCAGGTTCGCCGCGCCCGCGGCCGCGACGACACGGTCCCGCTCGGACCGCGCGAAGAGGCCCTCCGCCAGCCAGACGTCGGCCAGGGCACGCACCGCCTCCACGAAACGGGCGGCGGTCGCGAACGGCGCCTGCTGCCAGAGGACGTCGAGGAAGGTCAGGCCGTCCCCGCGGGCACGGTTCGCCACCCCCGAGTCGGTGGTGCCGAAGACGACGACCGGCTCGGTGCGCCTGAAGTAGGCGTGGTACGCGGCGTCGTCGGCGAGGTGGAACGGGGCCAGGGTCAGACCGTGCGTGGTGAAGTGCTGCGGGCGTCCCTCGGGCCGGACCGAGTCGGCCAGATCGCCCCGCAGGGTGAAGTCACGGTAGAAGGAGAACTGCCGGAGTGTTGTTTCCCGGCTCCGCGCGACCAGCAGGACCGGCCCGTGGAACAGCGACTGGACGGTGGGATCGTCCAGCGCCCTCTCGACGCGCAGGCGGTAGGGGGCCGAGACCGTGACCCGGTCGCCGCGCCGCCAGTTCCTGCTCAGGGTGAGGTAGCTGCCGGGCACGGCCCGAGCCGGTTGCGGGACACCGTTGACCGCGACGGTGAAGCCCGCGGTGGCCCAGGACGGCACCCGCAGCTTCAGATCGAGTGCGCCGCCGCCCTCACGGAACGTCAGGGTGCGCACGCCCTCGGTCGGATAGGTGCTCGTCTGCTCGATGACCAGCCCCCGTTCCGGAAGGCGCAGGGTGGAGGCGAGGTGGAGGTTGACGTAGACCGCGTCGCCGTCGGCGGAGCGGAAGTAGACCGAGTCCTGGTACTTGGTGTGGTTCTCCATACCGGTACCGCCGCAGCAGGTGCCGGTGTTGTCGTACTCGCGCACCACCCCCGGCCCCATGCCGACGAAGTAGGTGACCTCGGGACTGTCCGTGCCGGGGGCGTCCCGGCGGGAGGCGAGGATGTGATTGGTCAGGCCCCGCTCGTAGTGGTCCATGTAGGCGGGGTCCGGCTCGTGGAAGAACAACTGCCTGCTCAGCTTGAGCATGTTGTACGTCGCGCAGGTCTCGGCGTTGTTGTCGCCCAGGGTGGCCGCGATGGCGTTCCGGGCCCGGAACATCTCGCCCTGGCCCGTGCCGCCCAGGCTGTACGTCCGGGGGCCCGCCACCATGTGCCAGAAGTTGCGGGCGGCGGCCGCGTACTTCTCGTCCCCCGTGTGGTCGAACAGCCGCACATAGCCGGTGAACTGGGGAATGTGCTGGTTCGCGTGCCGGCCCTCCAGGATGTCCCGGCCGTCGGCGCAGGCGTCCAGCAGCGCGGTGTTGTCGAAGCAGCGGGCGGCGGAGAGGTGCTCCGCCCGGCCGGTGAGGGCGTGAAGATCCGCCATCACCTCGTTCATCCCGCCGTACTCACCGGCGATGTAGATCGACCACATGCGCTCCAGCTGCGCCTTCGGCAGCCGTCCCAGCCTGCTGTGCACCCAGTCGCCCATCTTCGAGACGATGGCGAGGGCCTGTGCGTTCCCGGCCAGGGTGTACGCGTCGAGGAGCCCACGCATGATCTTGTGGCAGGTGTAGTAGGGCGCCCAGATGGTGGGGTAGGTCGTGTAGCTCTCCAGCAGGATGAACTGCGTCTCCGGGTACGCCGCCAGATAGCCGGGGTGGCTCGGTCTCGGCGAGCCGTGCTCGGCCAGGGCCTGCTGGCATTCGCCGAGCGCCGCCACCAGCTGGTCGAGCTTGGCCTTCAGGGCCGCCTCGCGCGTGTCGGCGTACGCCTGGGAGACGAGGGTGAGGAAGTGGCCGCCGTAGTGGCCGCGCAGATTGCCGTCGGCGGTCTCCCAGCCGCCCGGCGGCCGGGCCCCTCGGGTGTCGAGCCCGGCGTTGGCCCGGAAGACGGCCAGGATGCGGTCGGCGGGGTAGGTCCTCGCGTAGTCGAGCATCAGATCGCGCTTGCGACGAAAGACACCGTCACCGAGGGTCACCTGGTCCAGCGGGAAGGGACGCACCGCCCAGGTCGCCGGGACGGCTGCCGGGACGGCTGCCGGGGCAGCGGCGGACGGGACATGTGACGGAGTCCCGGCGAGCGGCGCGGTGGCGGCGTCGGTGGTGGCGCTGGACGTGGTACGGGCTGTCGCCGGGGTCGCGTGCAGCAGCGGGGCGGCGGCCGCGGTCCCCGCGGCCAGCCTCAACAGATGTCGGCGAGTGGGGGGTTGGGACATGCTGGGCTCCGTTTGTGTGTGGGGGGGTGGGACGGAAGCGCGTGGTGGTGGAAGGTGTCGGTGAGAGGGGCGGGCGCGCGTGGTGGTGGAACATGTCGGGGGGCCGGACACGCATGGTGGAACGTGTGGGGCGGGCGTCGCTCGCTGTACGCGCGCACTGCCGGTCGCCCACCGGTGCACGACTACTCCCCGGGGGGCGCGGTCGGCGGCTCCGTCGTGGTCGGCAGCCATACGCGCATCGTCGAGGGCCCTCGGCGCGCCCAGGAGTGGTAGGGCACCAGGACGATGCCCGCGCGCTCGGCAGCGGGGGCAGGGGTCTGGCCGAGCGGCTGGTAGGGCCAGGTGGCGTCGTGCGGCTCGTCGTGCGGGGCGACGAGTTCACCGGGCGCCAGGACCGTGTCGTCCGGCCCGTCCTGCGGCGCGGCGGACGGATCCACGCGTACGGCGTCGACCTCGTGCCCGTCCGGCAGGTCCACGGACTCGGCGCAGTACACCAGCGGACCGCGCTGGACGGCGGCGGTGCCGCGCACCGCGTCGATGCGCGGGTCGGGCGTGATCCAGCGCGGGATCACGGGCAGTTCGAGCCGTACCTCGTCGCCCGGCCGGAACAGCCGGGTGACCGTGGCCGTGCCGGGTGCCACGGCTCGGCGCGTGCCGTCCGGGCCGACCAGCCGGGCGGGGGCACCCTGCGTCCACGCGGGGACGCGCAGCGACAGCGTCCAGGGGTGGTCCGGCGACCGGTCGACGCGCACGCTCACGTTCCCGCCGGTGGGGTAGTCGGTACGGACGCGCAGCGCGACGCCGTGGCCGGCCGCGAGGGAGGTGGCGATCTCGGCGTCGGCGTACTGGTGCAGTTGGATGCCGTGGTCGTCCGCCGTCGCCAGGTAGCCGGGCAGCAGTGCCAGGGTCCGGGACACGTTGGTCGGGCAGCAGGACACGGCGAACCAGGGGGCGCGCAGGCTCGATTCGGCACGTGGGCTGTCGGCGTCCGGCGACGGTACGGTGCCGCGGCGGCGCCGGTGCAGGGTGTTGGCGTAGAAGAAGGCGCGGCCGTCCTCGGACGGGGAGGTCGCGACCACGTTGAACAGGGTCCGCTCCGCAAGGTCGGCGTAGCGCGGCTCGCCGGTGGCGAGGAGCAGCCGCCAGCTGAGCATCACGGAGGCCACCCCGGCGCAGGTCTCCGAGTAGGCGCGGTCCGGCGGCAGCACGAAGTCGTCGCCGAAGGACTCGTCCCGGTGGTGCGAGCCCATGCCGCCGGTCAGGTAGGTGCGCCGGGCCACCCCCGTCTCCCACTGCCGTACGACCGCGTCGAGCAGGGCGTCGTCCCCGGTCTCCACCGCCACGTCGACGGCGCCGGCCGCGAGGTAGAGGGCGCGGACGGCGTGGCCGCGCAGCGCCGTGGCCTGTCGGACGGGCAGGTCGTCCTGGTAGTAGACGCGGCCGAACTCGGGGTCGGCGAGGGTGCCGTGCCCGCGGCGCTCGACGAAGAGCGCGGCCTGGTCGAGGTAGCGCTGCTCCCCCGTCGCCCTGGCCAGTTCGACCAGGGCCGTCTCGATCTCCGGGTGCCCGCAGACGCCTTCCCTGCCGCCCGGGCCGAAGGTGGCGCACACGTGGTCGGCGGCCCGCCGGGCGATCTTCGCCAGCTCGCCCTCGCCGCGGGCCCGGGTCTGGGCGACGCCCGCCTGGATCAGGTGCCCGTAGCAGTACAGCTCATGGCCCCATTCGAGGTCGCTGTAGCGGGGCTGCTGACCGGGGCGGCCGAAGGCGGTGTTGAGGTAGCCGTCCGGTTCCTGGGCGGGGGCGATGGCCTCGGTGAGCGCGGCGATCCGCGTGTCGAGCGAGCCGCCGGGAGACTGTCCGGCCTGCCAGGCCATGGCTTCGAGCAGTTTGTAGACGTCGGAGTCGGCGAACTCCCGGCCCCGCCGGTCCCGGTGGATCCGGCCCTCCACGGCGGCCCGGAAGTTGCCGATCCAGCCGACGCGTTCCATCCAGTCCCGGCAGTGGTCGAGTGTGGCGGTCGCGTTGGTCTGCCGGCGTCGGGCCCAGAAGCCCCCGGTGATCCGGACCTCGTCGAGGCCGAGCGGCCGCAGCCGTCCCCGGCTCGGCGCCACCGGCACAAAGGATGAGCGCACCGTGTTCTCCCTCACCAGTTCATGCCTTCGGTTCGTCCCTTCGGTGGGTCCGTCAGGTGATCGCGCGGGTCGGGCAGCGCTTCAGCCCTTGAGCGCGCCCGACATGAAGCCCCGTACGTAGTGCCGTTGCAGCAGCAGGAAGAGGAGCAGGCAGGGCACGGCGAGCACCACCACCCCGGCTTCGGTGGCGCCGTAGTCGACGGCGCCCATGCTCTGCTGGCGCAGGTTCGCGACGGCCAGCGGCAGCGGCGCCTTCTCGCTGTCCGAGATGAGGATCAGCGGTGCGATGAAGTCGTTCCAGGCCGCGAGGAAGGCGAACAGCCCCACCGTGATCAGCCCCGGCCGCACCGCGGGAAGGAGCACCCGGCGCAGCGCGCCCGCGGTTCCGCAGCCGTCGACCAGTGCCGACTCCTCCAGTTCGCGCGGCACCGCCTCGAAGGAGATCCGCATCATGAAGGTGGCGAACGGCAGTTGGAACATGGCCAGCACCAGGCTCAGCCCGAGCAGCGAGTTCTGGAGGTGGAGCCTGCCGAGCAGCACGTAGAGCGGGATGAGGAGCGTGGCGTACGGGACCATGAGGATGGCCAGGGTCAGCAGGAACAGCAGGTTCTTGCCCGGGAAGTCGAAGCGGGCGAAGGCGTAGCCGCCGAGCAGGGAGACGCCGAGGGTCAGCGCGACGGTGAGCGCGGAGACGATGGTGCTGTTGCCGAGGTACCGCCACAGGCCGGCGTCGTAGTCGAGCAGCGTGCGGTAGTTGCCGAGGCCGTAGCCGGTCTCCTGCGCGGTGCCGGGCTGCCCGTCGACCGAGGCCCAGGCGTTCCACAGCAGCGGGAAGAGGAAGATGACGGCCAGTCCTGCGGCGACGACGTAGTAGGGCGTCCGGCCGAGGGCTCTGGTGAGCACCGAAGTCTCCTGTCTCGAGCGGGTCATGACTCGTCGGCGCGGCGAAGACCGCGGAACTGCAGGGCGTTGAGCAGGAGCAGCGCGGCCAGTACGACGATCGACAGGGCCGCGGCGGTGCCGAGGTTCAGCCGCTGGAACGCCTCGCGGTAGATCAACTGCACGACGGTGACGGTGCTGTTGTCGGGTCCGCCCTTGGTGAGGACGAAGAACTGGTCGAAGGCGAGCAGTGATCCGGTGACGCAGAGCAGCAGGGAGAGGGCGAGCGAGGGACGCAGCAGCGGCAGCGTGATGGAACGGAAGACCTGGCCGCGGCTCGCGCCGTCCATCCGGGCCGCCTCGTACACCTCGTGGGGGATGCGCTGGAGTCCGACGAGCAGGATCAGCATGTAGAAACCGGCGAACTTCCAGACGACGAGGAACACCGTCGACAGAAGGGCCGAGGTCGGCGTGCCGAGGAAGGAGACCGGGTCGTCGACGAGGCCGAGCCGCTCCAGGAAGCGGCTGAGCGGCCCGGTGGTGGGGCTGTAGAGGCCCCAGAAGAGCAGCGAGGCCGAGGCGAGTCCGAGGGCGCCGGGCAGGAAGTACACCGTACGGAAGAAGCCGGCGCCGGGGCGGGACTCCTGCACCAGCAGGGCGAGGAGCAGCGCCAGGCCGAGCAGGACGACCGTGACGATCCCCGTGTAGAGGAGGGTGAAGCGCACGGCCGGCCAGAACAGGGGGCTGTCGGTGACGTCGGTGTAGTTCTCCGGGGCGTTGCCGCCCCGGTCTCCGGCGAGCAGCGGCCAGTCGCTGAGCGACATCCGGCCGACGAGGAGGAGGGGCAGCAGGAAGAAGACGGTGACGAACACGGCCGTGGGGGCCGCGTAGCCGAGGCCCTGGATCGTGCGGGAGTGCCGGCGGGGCGCGGCGGTACGGGGTCGGCGGGCCGGGCGACGCACCACGGGCCGGTCCGCGGTGGTCGCTCGGTCGGGCGCCTTGACCTGCATGGCTCTCCTCTGCCGGGTGACGTGGGAGGGGTCGTGCCGGGGTCCGTGCGTCCGGTGGTGCATCCGGTGCGTCCGGTGGTGCATCCGGTGCGTGCGGTGCGTGCGGTGGGTGCGGTGCGTGCCGGTCAGTCGGCCAGTGAGGCGGTGACCGCCTCGTTGTCCTTGTCGACGGACGTTCCGTCGCCGAAGACGGCGTCACGCATCAGGGACAGCCAGGGCCCGTTGGGGTCGTTGAAGGTCTGGCCGAACTTCAGGGCGTACGGGGTGCGGCCGTTCGCCACGAGCTTGTTGATGGCGACGAGGCGCGGGTCCGCGGCGGAGTACTTGTTGGAGGCGAGGTCGGTGCGGGCCACGACGTCCTTGTGTGCGGCGACGACGTCGACCTGGGCTTCGTCGCCCAGTGACCAGGCGAGGAAGTTCCAGGCCTGGTCGGCCGACCCGCTGGTGGCGGAGATGCCGATGGCGTCACCGCCGACGAAGGTGGAGCTGCCGCCGTCGGGTCCGGGGATGGGTGCGACACCGAGGTCCAGGTTCTTGGGCATCAGACCCAGCGTGGTCGACGGCATGGGCATGACGCCGACCTTTCCCTTCGGGAAGACGCCGGTCCAGGTGGTGCCGGTCTCGTCGCGTGCGCCGGGGGCCACGATGTCGTCCTTCACCCAGCCCCGGTAGGTGTCGTAGACCTTCTTCGCGGTGGCGGAGTCGAGGTTCGCCTCGGTTCCTTCCTTGTTCAGGACCTCCTCTCCCCCGGCCCAGATGGACGGCCACCAGGTGAAGACGCCGCAGCCACCGCAGTTGCCGCCGAAGAAGGTGCCGTCGACGCCGCCGCCCAGCGCGTCCACGGCCCGTGCCTGCCGGTCCCACTCGCTCAGCGTGGTGGGCGGTTCGGCGGGGTCTAGCTTCGCCTTGCGGTAGAGATCCTTGTTGTAGAAGAGCACCGACAGGTCGAGGGTGTGCGGGACGACGTACTTCTTGCCCTCGTAGGTGCCCGCCTTGATGTGTGACTGGGCCAGGTCGGCGGCGAAGGGCAGGGCGTCGACGCGCTCGGTGAGGTCGGCGAAGAGGCCGCTGGTGGTGTAGTTCGGCACGAACACCACGTCGGAGGCGAAGAGGTCGGGGAGGTCCCGGGAGCCGGCCGCCGCGCCGACCTTGGCCTGGTAGTCGTCGGTGGGGACGACGGTGAGCTTGATCTTGTTCTTGTGGGCCGCGTTGTACGCCTCGACCAGCGCCTCGCTCTGCGGGCGGGTGGCCGCGCGCGTCCACATCGTCAGTGTGGTGCCGTCGTCGACGCCCTTGGCGTCCGCTGCCCCGCCCCCTCCCCCGCCGTCCGAGTCGCCGTTCCCCGACCCGCAGGCCGTGAGCAGGCTCGCCGCGGCGAGGAGCGCGACGGCGCCGGTGGTGAGCCGGCGGACGGGTCCACGTGGTCCGGTCGTGCTCCCCATGACGATCCCCCTTGGATGGGTTCTGCGACGGAAAGAAACCGAAAAGGCTTTCTGAAAAGTAGAACCCGGCTCACGACCCGTCAATCCCCTTGCAGGCAACGGTTGTACGGGCCACCGCACCGGGAGGCGCCGAAAACTGTGAAAGCCTCCTGCGGGCACCCCGGCCGAAACATCTCGCGTACGGTTTACGCACGCGCCGCGAGACAGGAGAACCTCCATGACACCGGCCGTCGGCCCCTCTCGTTCGCAGCCCGCCACGCTCAGCGATGTCGCCCGGCTGGCCGGAGTGTCCATCGCCACCGCGTCCAAGGCCCTCAACGGCCGCACCCAGGTGCGCGCGGAGACACGGCAGCGGGTGATCGAAGCGGCCGAACGACTGGCCTTCCGGCCGAACCAACTGGCCCGCGGGCTGCTCGTCGGACGGTCGGGCACGGTCGGACTGCTGACCAGCGACCTGGAGGGCCGGTTCAGCATCCCGATCCTGATGGGTGCCGAGGACGCCTTCGGGGCCGGCGAGGTCGCGGTGTTCCTGTGCGACGCCCGCGGCGACGCGATCCGCGAGCAGCACCATGTCCGCGCACTGCTGGGGCGCCGCGTCGACGGTCTCATCGTGGTGGGCAGCCGGACCGACCCCCGGCCCTCCCTGGGGCGTGAGCTGCCCGTGCCCGTCGTCTACGCCTACGCGCCGTCGGACGATCCGGCCGATCTGTCCATCGTGCCCGACAGCGTCGACGCCGGCCGGATCGCGGTCGAGCACCTGCTGGCCTGCGGCCGCACCCGGATCGCGCACATCACCGGCGACCCCGGGTACCTCGCGGCGCAGGAGCGGGCCGAGGGCGCCCGGGCCGCGCTGGCGGACGCCGGTCTCGCCCCGGTCGGCGAACCGCGGTTCGGGGCGTGGTCGGAGGGCTGGGGGCGGGCGGCCACCGCGCTGCTGCTCGACCGGCATCCGGATCTCGACGCCGTGCTGTGCGGCAGCGACCAGATCGCCCGTGGCGTCATGGACGTCCTGCGCGAGCGGGGCCACCGGGTTCCGGAGGACGTGGCGGTCATGGGCTTCGACAACTGGCAGGTTCTGACCGCCGCCTCGCGGCCGCCGCTGACCAGCGTCGACATGAATCTGGAGCAGGTCGGCCGCGCGGCGGCGCACGCCCTGTTCGGCGCGATCGGCGGGGTGCGGCGCTCGGGTGTGGAGACCGTGCGCTGCCGCGTGGTGATCAGGGGGTCGACGGCGCCCCTGTCCTGAACCTCCCGCCGCCCCGGACTCCCGGGCCTCCCGCTGCCCCGACCTCCTTAACCTCCTGAACCTCCTGGCCTGCCTTCCCGGTCCGATCCGGTCCGCACCGCCCTCTCTTGACACTTCATCAGGTCGCTCCTACGTTGCGAAAACCTTTTAGGTCAGTTTCCGTTTCGCATGTCAGGCACATGCCATTGCCCGCTCGCCGTCACCCTGACAGGGAGCACCTCATGAAGCGCCTGCTCGTCGCACTCGTGCTCATCCTCTGTTCCGTCTGTTCCGTGACCCCGGCCGCCGCCGCGCAGACGATCGGGTTCCCCTCCTTCAGCGGCCCCGCGATCCCGGCTCCGCCCGTCGCCTACACACCGGGCGACATGATGCGGAGCATCTACGACGCGGAAAGTTCGGGAACCGATTTCTGGATGGACCGTCTGCTGGCCCGCACCGGCGACGACCCGGCCGGGCCCTGGCTGATGAGCCGGGGCCGGGCGGTCTTCATGAAGACCCACAACCCCGCGGTCCTGGGCTTCGGCGGTCATGTCGCCTACTGGGAGAGCGTCAACGACAACAACGCCTACACCGTCGCGATCAGCCCGGGAACCTTCACCGAACAGGTCGCCCAGCGCCGGCAGGTGCCCAGCCACTGGAAGAGCGTGCACACCAACGGCTCGATCACCGTCACCCAGACCAAGTTCATCACCGAGAACAACGTCGCCGTGACCAACCTGTCGATCAGGAACAACGGCACCGGCTCCACCACCCTCCAGTTACGGGCGACTTCGCCGATCGCCACCACGGGTACCGGCAGCGAGCTGACCGGGCAGGTGAACGCCTACAACAACCTCACCACCATCCGGCCGAGACTCACCGGCGACGGATTCAGCGTGTCCAGCGGCGGCCTGAACCGGTCCGTGACCGTCGGTGCCGGAGCCACGGTGACCGCGAAGGTGGTGATGGGCTTCGTCACCGACGAGATCCCCGAGTCGCTCACCGAGTACAACGCCTACGCCGGCTACTCCGACACCACCGCCTTCGCCACCCACGTCAAGGCGTACAACCTGTGGTGGGCGCAGAACGTGCCCTACATCGACGTGCCCGAGCCCGCGATCAAGAAGAACGTCTACTACCGCTGGTGGCTGATGCGCTTCAACAACCTCGACGCCGACATCCCCGGGCAGACCTTCCAGTTCCCGACCTCGACCGAAGGCGTCCTGGGCTACAACAACGCGATCGCGCTCACCCAGCCCATGCACATCGACGACCTCAAGTACCTGCGCAACCCGGCCTACGCCTACGGGGACTGGCTCAGCGCCGGCCAGACCTCCAAGGGCGGCCGCTTCCTGGACAACCCCGGTGACCCGGAGAACTGGTCCAACAGCTACACCCAGTACATCGCCGAGGCGGCCTGGAAGAGCTACCAGATCCACGGCGGGCAACCGGCGATCGCCGGCAACCTCGCGCGCTACGCGGAGGGAGACGTCAAGGGACAGCTCTCCTACTACGACCACGACAACAACAAGCTCATCGAGTACGACTGGGGCGCTCTGACGGGCAACGACGCCGACGCCGTCTCCTTCCACTGGAAGCCCGGGAACATGGACCGCGCCGAGTCCGCCTACCAGTACAGCGGCGCGCTCGCCGCCGCCCAGGCCTACGAGGCGGTCGGCAACACGTCCAAGGCCACCGAGATGCGCACCCTCGCGACACAGATCAAGGACGCCATCGTCAACGTCCTGTGGAACCCGAACCGGCAACTGTTCGAGCACCGGCTCAAGTCGACGAACGAGTGGGTGCCCTGGAAGGAGATCAACAACTACTACCCGTTCGCGGTCGGAGCGGTCCCCGACACCGCGACGTACAAGCAGGCCCTGCGCCTGTACGACGACCCGGCCCAGTACCCCGTCTTCCCCTTCTACACGGCCAACCAGGTGGACAAGAAGGCGGCGGCCGACGCCGGGAACCCCGGCTCCAACAACTTCTCCACCATCAACTCGACCGTGCAGTTCCGGCTCTACTCCTCCGTGCTGCGCAACTACCCCAACTCGTGGATGAACGCGACCGACTACAAGAAGCTGCTCTACTGGAACACCTGGGCGCAGTACATCGGCGGCAACACCCAGTGGCCGGACGCGAACGAGTTCTGGGCCGACTGGAACGGCACCGGGATCGACTACCGGTCCTGGATCCACCACAACATCCTGGGCAGCAGCAACTGGACGGTGATCGAGGACGTCGCCGGGCTGCGGCCGCGCAACGACGCGAAGGTCGAGCTGTCCCCGATCGACATCGGCTGGAGCCACTTCACCGTCAACAACCTCCGTTACCGGGGCGCCGACCTGACCGTCGTCTGGGACGACCCGGCCGACGGCGTGGTGCGCTACCCCGGCGTCCCGGAGGGCTACTCGATCTTCATCAACGGCAGCCGGGCCGCGACGGTCGGTTCGCTGGTGCCCTTCACCTGGGACCCCGCCACCGGAAACGTGACCACGAGCGGCACGGTCACCCACCACACGGCCGTCGCCGGACTCCAGGCCCCGAACCAGGTCGTGCAGAACAGCCCCCGGATGGTCGACATGCTTGCCAAGGCGGGCGTCGACCTGACCGCCGACCTCACCAACCTCGCCGCCGGGGCGACCGTGTCCGCCTCCGCCACCGGATCCGGCAGCAGCACCGCCGGCGCGATCGACGGCTACCCCACCAACGAGCCCTTCTGGGGCGCCGGCGGGTCCGCCAACAGCCAGGACTGGTACGAGCTGAACTTCGGCACCGCCCGCACGCTCGACGAGTTGCGCCTGTACTTCAAGGACAGCCGCCCGGCCAGTACGACCTACCGGGCGCCGTCCGCGTACACCGTCCAGTACTACGACGGCAGTTCATGGGTGAACGCGCCCGGCCAGACCAGGAGCCCGGCGGTGCCACGCGCCAACTACAACCTCGTACGGTTCCCGGCGATCACCGCCCAACGCGTACGGGTCCTGGCCACCAACGCCTCCGGCGCCAAGACGGGACTCACCGAGGTCAAGGTGTACAACCGGGGCGGTGTGCAGCCACCGGCCAACCTGGCGACGTCCGCGACACCGTCCGCGTCGTACACCTCCCCCTGGGAGGCCGTCACCGCCGTCAACGACGGCATCGACCCGCCGTCGTCCAACGACACGGCGAACCCGCGCTGGGGGACCTGGCCGGAGACCGGCCAGCAGTGGGCGGAACTGACCTGGCCGTCGGCCAGGACTTTGAACAGGGCCGAGGTGTACTTCTTCGACGACGACCAGGGCATCGACATGCCGGCCGCGTGGAAGCTCCAGTACTGGAACGGCAGCGCCTACGTCGACCTGCCCGGAACCGGCGGCTACCCGCTGGCCAAGAACCAGTACAACACCGTCGCCTTCACCGCCACGAGCACCACCCGGCTGCGGGTGCTGCTCACCGGCAACGGCACCAACTCCGTCGGCCTCCTCGAAGCAAAGGTGTACGGACCGTGACCCGTTCCAGATGCCTGGCCGCGCTCATCGCCCTGCTGACCCTGGCGGTCGCCCTCCTCGTGGCGCCGCCCGCCTCCGCCGCCGTCGCGTTCACCTCGACGGGGGTGAACCAGAACGGCGGCAACTGCCTCGATCTACCGGGCAGTTCGACGACCAACGGGACACAACTGCGCGCCTTCGCCTGCGACTCCGGAGCGAACCAGAACTTCGCCCACACCCTGGTCTCCGGGACGAGCGACACGTACACGATCACCACCCGGTCCGGCCAGTGCGTCGACGTCCACGGGGCGTCCACGGCGGACAACGCGGCGATCATCCAGTGGCCCTGCCACGGCGGGACGAACCAGCAGTGGCGGCTCGTCGCGGTGTCGGTCGGCGGCACCGACAAGACCTTCAACCTGGTCTCCGTGAGCTCGGGCAAGTGCGTCACGCCCAGCGGCGGGTCCTCGGCGTCCGGCACCGTTCTGGTGCAGCTGCCGTGCGCCGCCGCGAACGGCAGGGTGTGGCGGCTGCCCGGCTCCACCGGCGGCGGCACCGGTCCGCACACGTTCACCAACCCCCTGTCCCAGCACGGCCCCGACCCCTGGCTCACGTACTACGACGGCTCCTACTACCTCGCCACGACCACCTGGAACTCGACGGTCACCATGCGCAGGGCCGGCACCCTGGCCGGGCTCGCCACCGCCACCGACCAGGTGATCTTCAACCTCACCCGGCCCAACGGGGCGGGCACGATGTGGGCGCCGGAGTTCCATCTGCTCGACGGCCCGAACGGCAAGCGGTGGTACTTCTACTACACGGCCGGCCGTGAGCCCTACGACCTCGGCACCCAGCGCATCCACGTGCTCGAGAGCGCGGGCCTGGACCCGATGGGCCCGTACAGCTTCAAGGCCGACCTGCTCGACCCGACCCAGGACAACACCTGGGAACTGGATCCGGGGATCCTGCAGCTCAACGGTCAGCTCTACCTGTTGGGCACCTTCTACAACGGCTCGCAGCCGATGTTCATCCGGCCGCTGTCGAACCCGTGGACCGCGAGCGGCACCCGCCGAGTGCTGTCCACGCCGACCTACGGCTGGGAGACGGTGGGCGGCGCGGTCAACGAGGGCGCCGAGGTGCTCCAGCGGGACGGCAGGACGTACATCGTCTACTCCGCCAGCCACTGCTCCACGCCCGACTACAAGCTCGGGATGCTCACCTACAACGGCGGTGACCCGCTCAGCTCCTCGTCGTGGGTCAAGTCACCGAACCCGGTCTTCCAGCGGTCCAACGCAAGCGGCGTCTACGGCCCCGGCCACAACGGCTTCTTCAGGTCGCCCGACGGGACCGAGGACTGGATCGTCTACCACGCCAACAACTCCACGGGCGGCGGCTGCGACATGAACCGGACGACCAGGGCGCAGAAGTTCACCTGGAACACCGACGGCACGCCGAACTTCGGCACCCCGGTGGCTCTCGGCGTCACACTCACCGCCCCCTCGGGCGAGTAGCCGGCCCCGTCATCCATCGGCGCAGTGGGCGGGAAGCGTCACGGCATTCACGCCGCCTGGTCCCCCAACAGCTGGTCCGGAAGGGCCGGTTGGGGGATCGAGGTGGCGGCGACGGCCGGCTTGCGGATCAGCAGCAGCGCCGCGTCGTCGTGCAGTCGTCCGCCTACGTGCTCCAGCAGTTCGTCGTGGATCGCGCCGACCGTGCGCGCCGGATCGTCGCAGAGGTGGTGCTCGAGGCCCTCGACGAGCGGGTAGAACTCCCGGTCGCGGTCCCGGGCCTCGATGACCCCGTCCGTGTAGAGCAGCAGTTGGTCACCGTCGGCGAAGGGAAGCACCTGCAGGCTCGGGGTCTGGTCGGTCAGGGCGCGCAGCCCGAGGGGCGGGGCGGGCTGCGTGGGCTCCACCGCCACGACGCTCCGGCGGGCGCCGACCAGCAGCGGTGGCGCGTGTCCGCAGTTCACCATCTCCAGCTCGCCGGATCGCGGGTATCCGGCGACCACGGCGGTGACGAAGTCGTCGGTACCGAGGTTGCGCGCGAGGCTCCGCTCGATCCTGTCGACGACGGCGAGGAGATCGGGTTCGTCGTAGGCGGCCTCCCTAAAGACACCGAGGACGAGTGCGGCGGTCCCCACGGCGGGGAGTCCCTTGCCCCGCACATCTCCGACGATCAGCCGTACGCCGTACGGGGTGGGCACCAGCGCGTAGAGATCGCCGCCGATCCGGGCCTCCGCGGCCGCGGCACTGTAACGGACGGCGACCTCGAACGGACCGACGGTCGCCGGTACCGGCCTGAGCAGCGCGTGCTGGGCTGCCTCCGCGACCGACCGGACGTCCGCGAGCACCCGCTCACGGCGCCGGCGCAGCGCGCTGGCCAGGCCACTCGCCAGGGTGACGGCCACCAGTGCGGCCAGTACGGCGGCCACCTCGCGGCCGGGAGCACCGACCCGGGCGCCGAGCGTCGCGCCGACCACCGCGGCGAGCAGGCCGACGCAGAGGACACCGCGCGGGCCGTTGGTCGTGGCGGCCAGCGCGGGCCCTGCCGACAGCATGGGCAGCCAGATCATCCCCGCGTCACCGAAGAGGCCGACGAGCATGATGACCAGGAGGACCAGGACCGGCAGCAGGGGCCCTGCCACCCGGTGTCTGAACGAATTCAACAGCCGTGTCGGGCAGTGATCGCCGCCGTGGTTGCGCTCATGACCCATGCTTCGTCCGCAATCCTCGTCTGTGTGTGCGCCGGGGAACTTCGGAAATGTCCGTTTCATCTAGGAAACGGGTTCGACCCGACTCCTCACAAGGATCAGATTTTCAGATAGTGAACGATCACCTGGTGAGGGAAAGACCCCTGGTCACGCGGCTCGCGGTCGGAAGCAGCCGGGCCCGCACCTGTTCGAGCCGGGACAGCCGGTCGACCGGCAGCGAGACGCCGAGCGAGCCGAGGGTGTCGCCGCTGTAGACGGGCACCGCGACACAGACCGTGCCGAGGGCGTACTCCTCCAGGTCCGTGACGGCCGGGGCCACGGGCGAGGAGTCCAGTTGCCGGAGCAGCTCGGGGGCGCTGGTGATGGTCCTGGGCGTGAGATCGGCGAGGTGGTGGCGGGAGAGGTACTCCTTGCGGGCCTCCTCGTCCAGTTCCCGCAGCACCGACTTGCCGAGCGCGGTGGCGTGTCCCGCGTCCTCGAAACCGACCCACAAATCCACGCGGGGCGCCCTGGGGCCGTCGACGATCTCGGCCACGCGGATCTCGCCCTCCTCGTAGAAGGTGAGGTAGGCGGCGGTGGCGAGCTCGTCCCGCAGTGCGGCGAGGGCGGGCCGGACCCTGCTCAGCAGCGCCTGCCCGCGGCCCGCCGTGTGCAGCGTCTGGAGCCGGTCCCCCAGGATGAACCCGCCGTCCGGGAGTTTGCGCAGGTAGCCGTCGTTCACGAGGGTCCGCAGCAGGTGGTAGGCGGTGGCCAGGGGCAGCGCCGTCTCGCGCGCCAGCTGTTTCGCCGGCGCGCCGTTCTCGTGCGCGCTCGCCGCCTCCAGCAAGCGGAAGGCCCGCTGCACGGAGGTGATGAGCGTGGGGCCGTCCTGCGCACCCATAGGAACAGCCTGCGCCAGACACCCGGCTCGGGCAAGGCGCGCGGGGCCCCGGCTAGGGCATCTGGCCGGGGGCCGCGGCCGTGCCCAGCAGGGCCGACAGCTGCGGGGAGTACGTGGCGTGCAGGACGAGTGCCGCGCTGCCCACCACCGCCGCGTCGGTGCCGAGCCAGGACGCCTCGACGTCGACGACCCGCACGTGCCGGGACAACGGCCGGCTGGCCAGCGCGGCGGCGACGACCTCGACGTAGCGCGACTCGACGTGCTGGATGCCGTGGCCGCCGAGGACGATCAGGTCCACGTCGATGAAGTTCGCGATGTCGACCGCGACCGAGGCGACGTGTTCCGCGGTCTCGTCGATGACCGCCGCCGCGACCGGGTCGCCGGCCGCCGCGGCCACCCCGATGGCGGCGTGGTCGACCGCCTCGGGACGCTCGGCGAACACCCGCGCCAGCGCGCTGTCCGGATGCGGTTCCGCGGCGAGCCTGCGGTGCACCTCGGCGACGATCGCCGTGGGGTTCACGAGCCGCTCGAGGCAGCCCCGGTTGCCGCAGTAGCACTCCGGTCCTTCGGGCAGCACCGAGGAGTGCCCGAACTCGCCCGCGTTGAGTGAACCGCCCCGGTACACCTGGTGGTTGAGGATGAGGCCGCCGCCGACGCCGGTGCCGAAGAAGAAGTAGGCGAAGTCCGCCACCCCCTTCCCCTTGCCCGACCAGCGTTCGCCGACCGCGGCGGCGGTGGCGTCGTTGTCGAGGGTCACCGGCAGGCCGGTCGCCTCGCTCAGCATGTGCTGCACCGGGACCCGCGTCCAGCGGGCCAGCTGGGGCGCTCCGACGATCGTGCCCGCCTCGAGGTCGATCGGCCCGGGAGTGGCGAGGCCGAGGCCGAGGACCTTGCCGCGGTCGACGCCCGTCTCGGCCAGCACGTCGGCGACCAGTTCCGCCATGTCCTTGACGACCTGGGCCGGGTCGGTGCCGGGGTCCGTGGGGCGCTTCTTGACGACCAGCGGCCGGCCGAGCAGGTCGACCACGGTGCAGCTGAGCTCCACGGGATCGAAGTGGAGGCCGACCGCACTGCCCGCGTCGGCGTTGATGCGCAGGGTCGTACGGGGCTTCCCGCCGCTGGACACCCTGCTCGCGCCGTCCTCCCGCACGATGCCCTCGTCGAGCAGACGCCGCACGATGCCCGAGACCGTCTGCGGGGTGAGGCCCGTGTGCTGGGCGATCTCGACCCGGCTGATGCCGTCGGCGAGCTGGATCTGGTCCAGGACGACGGCCCGGTTGTATCGCCCGACCTTGGGAAGGTTCGTTCCTGCCTGCCGCACGCACGGTCCTCTCTCGTTTACCCCTACAACCTATCCCTCGCAGCCCATTGACTTAGTAAAACAAATGGATTTAGTGTCCGGCAGACGAAATCTCGGACACGAAGGCACAGGGCAGTGCCATCGGAGGCAAGTTGATGTCCATGCAATGCCGCAGGCCCGAAGGCTCGGGTGCGCCGATGGGCGTTCCCGGCGGTGGGGAGCACCACTCATGACGCCCACCGCCCCGACCCTGCTGGAGATGCGGTCGATCACCAAGACCTTCCCCGGCGTGACCGCGCTCGCCGACGTCAGCCTCGTCGTGCGGGAGGGCGAGATCCACGCGATCTGCGGCGAGAACGGCGCCGGCAAGTCCACCCTCATGAAGGTGCTCAGCGGGGTGCACCCGCACGGCAGCTACACCGGCGACATCGTCTACCGCGGCGAGCAGGTCCGGTTCCACGACATCCGGGCCAGCGAACAGGCCGGCATCGCGATCATCCACCAGGAACTGGCCCTGGTGCCCGGTATGTCGATCACCGAGAACCTCTTCCTCGGGAACGAACCGCGCCGGCGCGGCGCGATCGACTGGAAGACGGCCCAACGCCGCGCCCTGGAGCTGATGGCGCGGGTGGGGCTCCGCGAGGACCCCGACACCCTGATCAAGGACATCGGTGTCGGCAAGCAGCAACTCGTCGAGATCGCCAAGGCGTTCGCGAAGGACGTGAAGCTGCTGATCCTCGACGAGCCGACCGCGGCCCTCAACGAGCACGACTCGCAGCACCTGCTCGACCTGCTGCGCGGCTTCCGCGAGCGGGGCATCACCTCGATCATCATCTCGCACAAGCTGAACGAGATCGAGGCGGTCGCCGACACCATCACGATCCTGCGCGACGGCCGCACCATCGAGAGCCTCGACGTGCAGGCCGACGGGGTCAACGAGGACCGCATCGTGCGGGGGATGGTCGGCCGGGAGCTCGACAGCCGATTCCCCGACCGCACGCCCGACATCGGCGAGATCTTCTTCGAGGTCCGCGACTGGACGGTACGCCACCCCAGTTCGGACGAGCGGATGGTGTGCAAGGGCTCGACGTTCCACGTCCGCCGCGGGGAGATCGTCGGCTTCGCGGGACTCATGGGCGCGGGCCGCACCGAACTCGCGATGAGCCTCTTCGGCCGGTCCTACGGCACCTGGCTGTCGGGGCGGGTCTTCAAGGACGGCGAGGAAGTCCGGCTGAAGACCGTGTCGGACGCCATCCGGCACGGACTGGCCTACGTCAGCGAGGACCGCAAGTCGATCGGCCTCAACCTGCTGGACGACATCAAGACCTCGATGGTGGCCGCGAAGCTGTCGAAGATCGCCCGGCGGCGCGTCATCGACCCGGTGCGCGAGCACCGGATCGCCGAGGAGTACCGCCAGAGCCTGCGGATCAAGACCCCCAGCGTCGACGAGGGTGTCGTCAAGCTCTCCGGCGGCAACCAGCAGAAGGTCGTCCTGGCGAAGTGGATGTTCACCGACCCCGACCTGCTGATCCTCGACGAACCGACCCGCGGCATCGACGTGGGCGCCAAGTTCGAGATCTACGGGATCATCCAGCGGCTCGTCGCCCAGGGCAAGGGGGTCGTCGTCATCTCCTCCGAGCTGCCCGAGCTGATCGGCCTGTGCGACCGCATCTACACGGTGTTCGAGGGCACCATCACCGGCGATGTGGCGCGTGGCGACGCCGATCCGGAACTCCTGATGAAGCAGATGACCGCTACCAAGAAGAGCCCCACTCCATGAGCCGTATAACCGACCTTCAGAAGAACCTCTTCGGAGGAACGACCTCCAACGCCCGCCAGTTCGGCATGATCTCCACCCTGGTGGCGATCGTCCTGCTGTTCCAGATCTGGACCGACGGCCTGACGCTCACGTCGGGCAACCTCATCGCGGTCGTCAGCCAGTACTCCTACATCCTGATCCTGGCCATCGGGATGCTGATGGTGATCGTCGCCGGGCACATCGACCTGTCGGTCGGCTCGGTCGCCGCGTTCACCGGCATCGTCGTCGCCAAGGCGATGCAGGAGTACGACCTGCCGTGGCCCCTGGGCATCGCGCTCGGCCTGCTCGTGGGCGCCGCGATCGGTGCCTGGCAGGGCTTCTGGGTGGCCTACATCGGCGTGCCGGCCTTCATCGTGACCCTCGCCGGGATGCTCCTGTTCCGCGGCGGCAACCAGTACATCGGCAACGCCGACACGGTTCCGGTGCCCGAGGGCTTCCGCAAGATCGGCGCGGGCTTCCTGCCCGAGGTCGGGCCGGACACCGGGTACAACAACCTGACGCTGCTCCTCGGCGTGGCCGCCTGCGCGGGCGTGCTGTGGCGCGAGTGGCAGGCGCGCCGGACCCGTCGCGAGATGAAGGCCGACCTGGCACCGCTGTGGGTCACGGGCATCCGCCTGGCCGTCATGTTCGGCGTGATCGTCTTCGCGACGCTCCGCTTCGCCGGCGGCCGGATCGGTACCAGCCTGCCGATCTCCGGCATCATCCTGATCGTTCTGGTCCTCGCGTACTCGCACTACACCCGCAACACCATCGGCGGCCGGCACATCTACGCCGTCGGCGGCAACGCGCGCGCCGCGGAACTGTCCGGTGTGAAGCTCAAGCGGGTCAACTTCCTCGTCATGATGAACATGTCGGTGCTGGCCGCCCTGGCCGGCATGATCTTCGTCGCCCGCTCCTCGGCCTCCGGACCGCAGGACGGTCTGAGCTGGGAACTGGACGCCATCGCGGCCGTGTTCATCGGCGGAGCGGCGGTCTCCGGCGGCCTGGGCACCGTCAGCGGCTCGATCGTCGGCGGCCTGGTCATGGCACTGCTCAACAACGGCCTCCAACTGGAGGGCGTCGGATCCGACATGGTCCAGATCATCAAGGGCCTGGTCCTCCTGCTCGCCGTCGCCTTCGACGTCTACAACAAGAGCCAGGGACGGTTCTCGGTCATCGGCGCACTGACACGCCCGTTCCGGCGGGACGACCCGGCGGCACCGGCTCCACCGGCGGCCCCGAACTCCGACGTCGACAAGGCCGGGATCGCGGGCTGACCGCAGAGCCCGCACCGCCTCCCCCGCCGCGCTCGACGGCACACCGCACTCCCGCAATCAGCACACCGTACGAAGGGGCCAACTCCACCATGCGCACACTCGTCATCAGAAGCATCGCCGCCGTCGGCGCCGCCGCCCTGCTCACCCTGGGCACGGCCTGCTCCAACGAACGCGAGGGCTCCACCGGCAGCGACAGCGCCGACGGCAAGGGCTTCGCTAAGGACTCGCTGATCGGCGTCGCCCTGCCGGCCAAGACCTCGGAGAACTGGGTGCTCGCCGGCGACCTGTTCACCGACGGCCTGAAGGACTCCGGCTTCAAGGCCGACGTCCAGTACGCGGGCGCCTCGACGACCGTCGCCGACCAGCAGGCGCAGATCTCCTCCATGGTCACCAAGGGCGCGAAGGTCATCGTCATCGGCGCGACCGACGCCTCGCAGCTCGCGACCCAGGTGAAGCAGGCCAAGGACGAGGGCGCCACCGTCATCGCCTACGACCGGCTCATCACGAACACGCCCGACGTCGACTACTACATCGCCTTCGACAACTTCAAGGTCGGCCAGCTCCAGGGGCAGGCCCTGATCGACGGCATGAAGGCGAAGAAGCCGAAGGGTCCCTGGACGATCGAGCTGTTCTCCGGCTCGCCGGACGACAACAACTCCAAGGTCTTCTTCGACGGCGCGATGGAGGTGCTGAAGCCCTTGATCGACAAGGGCGACATCGTTGTCGGCTCGGGGCAGACCGACATCAAGCAGACCGCGACCCAGGGCTGGAAGGCCGAGAACGCCCAGCAGCGCATGGACTCGCTGCTGACCTCGGCCTACGGCGGCAAGAAGACCCTCGACGGCGTCCTGTCCCCCAACGACACCCTCGCCCGCGCGATCCTCACCTCGGTCAAGGGCGCCGGCAAGCCGGTCCCGGTCGTCACCGGCCAGGACTCCGAGGTCGAATCGGTGAAGTCGATCATGGCCGGTGAGCAGTACTCGACCATCAACAAGGACACCCGCAAGCTCGTCGCGGAGACCGTCAACATGGTCAAGGCCCTCCAGAAGGGCGACAAGCCGACCATCAACGACACCAAGTCCTACGACAACGGCAAGAAGGTCGTCCCGTCCTTCCTCCTGCCGCCGGTCATCGTGACCAAGGAGAACGCGGCCGAGGCCTACGCCAACGACCCCAAGCTGGCAGCGCTCACCAAGTAGTACCGAGTAGTACCGACCACCGCCTTCGCCCGCCCCGAAAGGCCCTCCGGGGCGGGCGAAGGCGGTCATGCTCCAGACACCGGGCCGCAGCAGGTGGTGGCTCCGACCTCGCTCGCGGCGGCCAGGTAGGCGAGCACCGGGGGCCGTCTGTCGTCCCGGGCCGCGGCCACCGCCAGCCGGGACGGGGAGATGCCCCGGACCGGCACGGCGATCACCTTGTCCCGGACGACCAGCGGAGCGTTCCCACTGGCCAGCAGCGCGATCCCCTGACCGCCGGACACCGCCTCATGGGTCTCCTCGGCGCTGGCCACCACCCCGCCGATCCGCGGCGGGCGGCCATCCCTGGCGTCGAGAGCGAGCCAGTAGTCGCGCAACGGGCCGGCCTCCGCGGGAAGGGCGAGGAAAGGCTCCTCCAGCAGGTCGGCGAAGTCCACCTGTCCCTCGGGGTCGGACGCGGCCCGCGCCGCCAAGGGGTGCCCCTCCGGCAGCGCTACCAGGCGAGGCTCGCGGGCCACCACCGCATACCGGTAACGGTCCTCGTCCGGCAACGGCAGCCAGACGAAGGCGACGTCGCTGGATCCGTCCGCCAACCCGGCACTGGGATCGGCCCAGTTGACCTGACGCAGGACCGGCCGCGCCTGCGGACAGCGGGAGACGAGGCGGGTGCGCAGGGCGGGCAGCAGGCCACGGCCCGGGCTGGTGGACATGCCGATCACCAGAGTGCTCCGCTCGGCGGTCTCCGCCTCCCGCACCGCCGCCTCCGCGGCGTGCCAGGCGGCCAGCACCTCGTGGGCGTGCGGCAGCAGGGCCTCCCCCACCGCGGTCAACCGCACCGTCCGCCGGTCCCGTTCGAACAGGACCACGCCCAGTTGCTTCTCCAGCATCCGTATCTGTTTGCTCAGCGCGGGCTGGGAGACGAACAGCCGCTCGGCGGCGCGGGTGAAGCTCAACTCCTCGGCCACCGCGGTGAAGTAGCGCAGATCGCGTCCGTGGATGTCCATGACTCATGGCTATCACAAGGGGTCTTGGACGCCGCCCCGATGTCCGGCGAAGGATGGCAGGCGTCGGACGGGGAGCCCCGAACGGCAACCGACGAGGGAGACGAAGATGAGCGAGAACGCCAAGGTCTGGCTGGTCACCGGCGCGAGCAGCGGTTTCGGGCGGGCCATCGCGCAGGCCGCGGTCGCCGCGGGTGACACGGTGATCGGCACGGCCCGCCGGACCGAGGCGCTGGACGACCTGGTCGCCGCGCACCCGGACCGCGCGGAGGCGATCAGCATGGACGTCACCGACGGCGAGCGCGTCGACGCGGTGGCCGCCGACGTCCTGGCCCGTTACGGCAGGGTGGACGTGGTGGTGAACAACGCCGGCCGTACCCAGGTCGGGGCGTTCGAGGAGACCACCGACCAGGAGCTGCGCGACCTGTTCGAGCTGCACGTGTTCGGCCCGGCGCGGCTGACCCGGGCGCTGCTGCCGCAGATGAGGGAGCGGGGCAGTGGATCGGTCGTGAACATCAGCAGCTTCGGCGGTCAGCTGTCCTTCGCCGGGTTCTCCGCGTACAGCGCGACCAAGGCGGCGCTGGAGCAGCTGTCGGAGGGCCTGGCCGACGAGGTGGCGCCGTTCGGCATCAAGGTGCTGATCGTGGAGCCCGGCGCGTTCCGTACCAACCTGTTCGGCAAGGGTGCGGCGTACTTCTCCGAGGAGAACCCGGCGTACGCGGAGAAGGTCGGCGCGACCCGGCAGTTGGTGGAGGGCGGCAACGGCGACCAGCCCGGCGACCCGGCGAAGGCCGCGGCGGCGATCCGGCTGGCTCTGGACGCCGGGAACACCCCCCTGCGCCTCGCCCTCGGCGGTGACGCGGTCGACTTCCTGACCAGGCACCTGGACTCCGTACGGGCCGAGCTCACCGCGTGGGAGAAGGTCTCCCGGGGGACGGACTTCGACACGGAGTGACGGCGTGACGGCGTGATCTGCGGGCCCGGCGGCGCACCGTTCGGTCCGGCTCTGCTTGCCGCGGAGGCATACGCTATTGCCCATGACGCAAGAATCCGGTGAGCTGGAGAGCCTGGTACGCAAACGCATCCGCGCGCTGCGTCTGGCGCAGGGCTGGTCCCTGGAGGAGCTGGCGGCCCGCGCCCAGGTCAGTCAGTCCACGCTCAGCCGTATCGAGAACGGCAGGCGCCGGCTGGCCCTGGACCAGCTCGTGACCCTCGCCCGCGCCCTGGAGACCTCCCTCGACCAACTGGTCGAGACCGCCGCGGACGACGTCGTCTCCAACCCGATCGTCGACGCGGCCCACGGGATGCGCTGGCTCGTCAAGGCGGAGCCCGGCGTGACCGTCGTGCGTCAGCGCATGACGGACCCGCCGCCCGACAACCCCTCGCGCATGCGCGCCCACCCGGGCCGCGAATGGCTCGTCGTCCTCTCCGGCACCGCGATTCTGCTGCTGGGCAACCGGCGCTTCCGGATCGAGACCAACCAGGCGGCGGAGTTCCCCACGATGCTCCCGCACGCCATCGGCGCCGAGGGCGGGCCGTGCGAGCTCCTGGGCATCTTCGACCGCGACGCCCGCCGCGGCCACCAGCGCGGCGAGGGAGCCGGAAAGGCGAAACGCCCGTCAGCGTGACCGCCTTTTTGCGTGTCACGCAATCCAGCGGGCCATCGCCTTGCGCATTCCGCAACGGGCGCCGCCTCCCGCCGTCGGCCCGCTTAGCGTGAGCGCATGACCCACCCCTCCCCGCACACGACGCATCCCGCCGCACACCGTCCTCACGAGCAGGAGCACGTGAACGAACACGAACACGGCCACGACCACGGCCACGACCACGAGCACGAGCACGAGCACGAGCACGAGCACGAGCACGAGGCAGGCGACCAGTCGGAGATCCTCGACCTGGACGCGGAAGTGCTCGCCGAACACATCGCGTCCATCACCGCCTGGCTGCCCGTCGGGACCAGCCCCTCCCGCATCGTGGACCTGGGCTGCGGGACCGGAGCGGGCACCCTCGCTCTGCTCGAACGCTTTCCCGGGGCCGAGGTGACGGCCGTCGACGTCTCGGACGCCCACCTGCACCGCCTGCGGGAGAAGGCCGTCGCGGCCGGGGCGGCCGACCGCGTGCGCATCGTGCGGGCCGACCTCGACGCGACGGCATGGCCCGAACTCGGCGCGCCGGAACTGGTCTGGGCATCGGCCTCCCTGCACCACATGGCCGATCCCGGCCGCGCCCTGCGCCAGGTCCACGACCTGCTGGCACCGGGCGGACTGCTCGCCGTCGTCGAGCTGGCGGGCTTCCCCCGGTTCCTGCCCGAGAGCGCCCCGCAGGACGCTCCCGGGCTGGAGGAGCGCTGTCATGCCGCACTCGACCGCCATCACGCCGAGCACGTCTCCCACCGCGGCGCCGACTGGGGAACCGAGCTGGCGAAGGCCGGCTTCACCGTCGAGCGCGAACGCACCGTCACCGTCGACATCGGCCCGACGCACACCGACGCGGTCGGCCGCTATGCCCTCAGCAGTCTGCGCCGCATGCGGGCCGGCATCGCCTCCGCCCTGACGGCCGAGGACCTGACCGCTTTCGACCGGCTGCTCGACACCGACGGCCCGCACGGCATCGTGCACCACCCGGACCTCGGCGTGCGCACCGAACGAACGGTGTGGGCCGCACGCCGCACCTGACGGCCCGTGGGCGGTTCACCTCACGGGTGGTTCACCAGGTTGGCCACATTGGTGGTGGAGTTGGACGGTCCGCCCCGGTCGTTGATGACGTGCCGGATGGTTCCGGTGCCGCCGAGCGAGACCGTCACCATGTTCTGGAAGCGCACGTTCGGATTGGCGGGCACCTCGAAGGCGTGCTCGGCGGTGACGCTCGGGTTGACATTGAAGTAGCAGTAGCTGCCGAGCCCGTAGGCCTGATGGCTGGTGACCGAGTTCGCGACCTTGTAGGCGGCGTAGCCCTGGGTGGTGCCGTTCATCCAGGCGGCCTGGTTGGGCGGGTCGTAGGGCATCTCGTTCTGGTAGAAGTACGTCCGGCCGCCGTTGCCGTTCCAGAGCGTCTGGTGCTTCTGGTAGTGCTCGACGAACAGGCCGTACATGGTGACGTCGTCGCCGTTGACGACGAGTCCGGTGTCGGCCGTGTTGGTGGTCCAGCCCACTCCGCTGCCGTGGTCGGCCCGCCAGATCCACATGTGGTCGCCGATGACGTCGTCGCTGTTGACGACGAGGCTGGTGGTCGCCTTGCCCACGGCGGCCCCGCCGATCCGGAAGTAGACGTCGTGCAGGGAGGTGGGGTTCGCGGTGTGGTCGGCGGCGGCGCCGGCCGGGCCGATCTCCATGAGGGTCTGCGAGTTGGTGGTGCCGGCGTCGAAGAGGACGCCGGCGACCTTCACCCCGTCGACGTCGGCGACGGTCATGGCGGTGACGCCGTTGTCCGGGACGAACGTGGCGAGGCCGAGACCGAGCACGACGGTGTCGGGGCGGGTCACCCGCAGGGTCTCGTTCAGGTGGTAGACACCGGGGGTGACCAGCAGGTTCTTGCCCGCGGCGAGGGCGGTGTTGATCTGTGCGGCGGTCGCGCCCGGCTTGACGACGAAGAACTGGTCGATGCCGAGCGAGCTGCCGGCGGCGGTCCCGTTCGCCCAGGTGGTGGCCGAGGAGTTGGCCCGCAGGGAGGGGACGAACACCTGGTAGGCGCCGGCCGCGTCCACGTACAGGAAGGGCTTCTCGCGCACGGTGGGGGTCTGGTTGACCGTGGTGTAGGGCGGGTTGGGGAAGCTGTTGCCGGGCACGCCCTGGCTGCCGACGAAGACCATGTTCCAGTTGGAGCCGGTCCAGCTGCCGAGTTGGGAGTTACGGGTCAGCCACTGCTGCTGGGTGCCGGACCGCACCTGGCCGTCGATCTTGCTGTCGGCCATGAACCCGCCACTGGACCAGCCGCCGTCGCTCAGCTCCAGGTTGCCGCGGACGTGCATACGGCGGTAGCCGGACGCCTGGGAGACCGCCCACCGGTCGGTACCGCCGGTCGGGTTGACCGACAGGTTCTCCGCGCCGCGCCAGAAGTTCTGGGTGGCGTTCTGCGGCGGGAACCAGTCGGCCTCCACATGCACGGCGCCGTTGATCGTGACCGAGTCGGGCGACTGACCGAGCCCCAGGACCTGGGTGTAGAAGCCGACGTTGACGTCGTTGCTGTACGTGCCGGGCTTGAACATGACCGCGTAGCGCTGGGAGCCGAACTGGTTCGTCTCCTGCTGCTGGAAGATCGAGTTCAGCCGGCTCTGGATCGTGGACGACGGCATCGACGGGTCGAAGACGACGACGTTGGGGCCGAGGTCGACGTCACCCGGGGAGGTGCTCACCGGCGCGACCTGGAAGCGCTGGGCGGCCGTGCCGTTGCAGGTGTACTGCACCAGTTGGACGCTGTCGGCCGTCGAGGCGGACGGGACGTCGAGGCATTTGCCGCTGTTGCGGTTGACGAAGTGGTAGGCGCCGCCGCCCTCGTCGACGGCCTGCCACTGCTGGTTGGCGCCGCCGCCGTACGTCCACAGGTGCACGGCCGCGTTGTCGGCGGTGGACACGTCGCTCACGTCCACGACCTGCTGGGCGTCGTTGCGGTTGCCGATCCGCACGAAGCCGTCGGTGGTCGCGGTGAAACTCCACTGCTGGGCGGTGCTGTTGTTGCAGGCGTACTGCTGCACGGCGGTGCCGTTCACGGATGCGGCCGCCCGGGCGTCCAGGCATTTGCCGCTGCCGGAGTTCACCACGGTGGACCAGCCGGTGGGCAGGGCGGTGGCCGCGTCGGTCGCGGCCCGGACGGGCTGGACGCCGGTGAAGAGCGAGACCGCCGTGGCCGCGGCCACGGAAGCCGCGACCCAGGGGCCGGCGAGGGATGGTCGGGGGATGCGGAGCACGTCTTCTCCTGTGCCGCCGGGACGGCGTGAGTGGGGATCGGGGGGAAGGCAGGGACGGGTCGGCGGGGTGCGCGGGCGGGTCAGCCCGCGTACTGCGCGAAGACCCGGGTGAAGTCCCAGGGCTGCTGGGCGATGCCCGAGCAGGTGTCGGCGCCGCCGCCGGTGCAGGGCCGGTCCCGGTTGACCGACCAGAAGGTCAGCCGGGCCAGGTGGCGCTGCTGGGCGTACGCCAGGATGGTGCGGAAGTCGGCGACGGTCACCGTCTCGCTGTTGTCGGTGATGCCGTTCATCGAGGAGATGCCGGTGCGCCGGTAGGCCTGGTCGTCCGAGTAGCCGTAGGCGTTCTTCACCGCGGTCTTGAGTCCCTCGGCGGCCCGGACGGTGAGCTGGCCCATGTTCTGGCCCGCGCCGCCGAAGTTGAACGGCATGATCGTCCAGCTGTCCACGGTGAGTCCGGAGGCGGCGGCTCTGCCGATCAGGCTGCTGTCGGGGCCGTTCTGTCCGGTGCCGAAGGTGATGTACACCTTGATGCCGGGGTTGTTGGCCTTGATGGTCTTCAACGCGTCGACGGTGCGCTGCTGCACGGTCGGGCTGTCGTACGCCGCCGCCTCGATGTCGATGTCGATCGCCTTGAGCCCGTAGGCGTTGATGACCTTCTGGTACGCGGCGGCCAGTTCGCCCGCGCTGCCGCAGGAGCTCTCCAGCTTGTTGCCGCTCCAGCCGCCGAAGGACGGGATCACGTCACCGCCGGCCCCCCGGACGGTGGTGACGGTCTGCTGGTCGACTCCCCCGGTCAGCGGGCGGCTGCCGTCCCACTGCGGGTTGCAGTAGCCGTTGCTGAGGACGAAGGCGAGCGTGAACCACTTGACGCCGGTCGCGTTCATCACGGTGGTGGGACTGGGCGGACTGCCCCACCCGTTGTAGAGGTACGGCGCGACGGCCATGGCTCCGGGGCCGGGCGCCGGCTCTCCGCCGCCGCCCGGCGCCGTCCACTTCTGGTTGGCGGATCCGGTGCAGGTCCAGATCTGGAGCCGGGTGCCGTTGGCGGAGCTGTTGCCGGTCGCGTCCAGGCACTTGTTCGCCTGCGGGTTGACGATGTCGCGGGCGGCGGTGACGGTCCATTGCTGGGCCGCGCTGCCGTTGCAGTCCCACAGCTGGGTCCGGGTTCCGTCGGCGGTACCGCCCGAGGTCACGTCCAGGCACTTGCCGAGCGCGCGGATCGTGCCGTCGTCGCTCACCGTCCACTGCTGGGCCGCGCTGCCGTTGCAGTCGTAGAGCTGGACGGCCGTGCCGTTGGCCGTGGCGGCACCCGCGATGTCGACGCACTTGCCGCCGATCCCGGTGATCTGCCCGGCGGCCGCCGCGGCACCGCTCGCCGGCGTGCCGTTCAGGCCGGTGAGCAGGGCGGCCACGGCCGCCGCGCCCAGCGCGCCGCGTACCGCGCGCCGGTGCGGGAACGTCCGGGTCATCGGGTCACCGTCCACTTCTGCTGAGAGGCACCGGTACAGGTCCAGATCTGAAGCCGGGTGCCGTTGGCGGAGCTGCCGCCCGCGGCGTCCAGGCACTTGTTCGCCTGCGGGTTGACGATGTCGCGGGCGGCGGGGACGGCCCACTGCTGGGCCGCGGAGCCGTTGCAGTCCCAGAGCTGGACGGGGGTGCCGTCCGCGGTGCCGCCGGAGGCGACGTCCAGGCACTTGCCGAGCGCGCGGATCGTGCCGTCGGCGCCCACGGACCACTGCTGGGCGGCGGTGCCGTTGCAGTCGTACAGCTGCACGGCCGTGCCGTTGGCGCTGTTGGCCCCGGCCACGTCCACGCACTTGCCGGCGAGGCCCGTGATGGGGCCGCTGCCGCCCGGCTGGGCGGTGTCGGTGCTCACCCGGACGTAGTCGACCAGGAGTTGCTGGGGGAGGACCGTGCTGCCGTCGGGGTCTCCGGGCCAGTAGCCGCCGACCGCGAGATTGAGGATCAGGAAGAAGGGCTTGTCGAAGACCCACTGCCGTCCGCCGAGGTCGGCCGGGGTGCGCCGCTGGTAGACGGTGCCGTCGACGGACCAGGTGATCGCGTTCGGGCTCCAGTCGACGGCAAAGGTGTGATAGGCGTCGGCGAAGGCCTGTCCGCCGGGCAGGGTGTACCCGGCACCGATGCCACCGGAGCCGGAGTATCCCGGGCCGTGCAGGGTGCCGTGGACGGTGGCCGGCTCGAAGCCCACGTTCTCCATGACGTCGATCTCGCCCGAGTTGGGCCAGCCGACCTGGCCGATGTCGTTGCCCAGCATCCAGAAGGCGGGCCACATGCCCTGCCCGCGCGGGACCTTCATCCGGGCCTCGACCCGGCCGTACGTCGTGGTGAACCGGCCGGCCGTGTTCAGCCGGGCGGAGGTGTACTCACACCGGCCGTACCAGCACTGGTAGTTGCCCGGGTTCTCCCGACGTGCGGTGATCACCAGATGGCCCTGGCCGTCCAGAGCGGCGTTGCGGTTGCCCGCGGTGTAGTACTGCCGCTCGTGGTTGTTGACGTTGTCACCGGTCTCGGTCTGCCATCGGGCACCGTCCACGGCAGAACCGGCGGGCCCGTCGAACTCCTCGGAGAACGTGACGGCGGCCGCCTGGGGTGCCGCGACAGCGCGTGCGGAGGAGTCCTCCGCGGATGGAGACACGCCCAGCGCCGGTCCGGTGGACAGCGACGCGAAGGCGAGGAGCGAGGCCAGCGACAACAGCAGGCGCCGGGGCAGGCGCGGAGAGGCCATGGCTCTCCCTTCCTGGCACATGACGGACAGTCACGACATGGTCATGACATCCGTGGGCGCGGCCGGGCGGCTCACCGCTGACCGCGCCGAATGGGTGGGGGGTGCGAACCGGCCCTGACGCGGGCTTAGTTCACTACGTGATTTAAGAAGTGAGTAATGACCCTGTCAAGAGTTTGGTCTGGACCAGATTCGCGGGGCCCTGATTCGCGAGACCCGGATCCGGAGGCCCGGATTCAGGAGAGGGGCCTCCGGAGCCGGAGCGGGAGCCGGATGTCACGGAGGGGGCGGTCCGCCGCCCGGCGGTCGCGGGAGGGCAGGATGGGACCATGAGCGTAGTCAAGATCAACGTACTGACCGTCCCGGCGGAACAGCGGGAGACCCTCGAGAAGCGGTTCGCCGCGCGAGCCCACGCCGTCGAGAACTCGGACGGCTTCGAGTGGTTCGAGCTGCTCCGCCCGGTCGAGGGCACCGACACCTACCTCGTCTACACGCGCTGGCGTGACGAGGCGTCGTTCCAGGCCTGGCTCGAGGGCCCGATGAAGGCCGCCCACCGGGGCGACACGGAGGGGGAACGGCCCAAGCCCGCGGCATCGGGCTCCACCCTCTGGTCCTTCGAGGTGGTGCAACAGGCGGCGCCGAAGGGCGAGTAGCCGCTCCCGTGGCGGGTGGCCGCGCCGTCCACCCGCCGCCGGCCGCCGCCGGCCGTCACCGGCGACGGACGGCCATACCGGTCGGCGTCGGCGCGTACCGCTCCGTCGCGACCTTCCGGGCTCCTCAGGACGTCGGGCCGCTCGACGCCAGAGCGGGCTCGGGGAAGGTGACGCCGGTGAGCTCCTCGGACACGGTCCACAGCCGCAGGGCGGCGGCCGGGTCGCTGGCCGCCGGGGAGCGGCCGACCAGGGTCGGGGCACCGCGCATCTCGAAGAGGCCGTCGGGGCCGACGTAGCTCGCGCCGGGCAGGTCCCGGACGGCGGCGTACAGGGTGGGCAGCGCGCCGGCCCGGCCGTCCTGGGCGACGAGCCGGTTGCCCAGCCGCATGAAGAGGCGCCGCAGCAAGCTGGCGTCGTGCCCCTGGAGGTTGGTGGCGGCCCAGCCGGGGTGTGCGGCCAGGGCGCGCACGGGCGAACCCGCCTCGCCGAGCCGCCGCTGGAGCTCCAGGGTGAAGAGCAGATTGGCCAGCTTGGACTGACTGTAGGCCGCCATCGGGGCGTACTCGCCGGTCAGGTCGAGGTTGTCGAAGCGGATGCGGGGGCTGCCCGGCATCCTGTGCGCGCCGGACGACAGGACGACCACACGGTCGGTGATGTGCGGCAGCAGCAGGTTGGTCAGGGCGAAGTGGCCCAGGTGGTTGGTGCCGAACTGCGTCTCGAAGCCGTCCTTGGTGCGGGCCTCGGGGACGTTCATGACGCCGGCGTTGTTGATGAGCAGGTCCAGGTCTCCGCGCCAGCCGGCGGCGAACTCGCGTACGGAGGAGAGGTCGGCCAGGTCGAGCCGGCGTACCTCCACGCTGCCCGGCACGGCCGCGGCCGCCGCCTCGCCGCGCCGGGGGTCCCGCACCGCCAGGACCACATGGGCGCCCGCGCGGGCCAGTGCCTCGACGGTGGCGAGGCCGAGCCCGCTGTTGGCGCCGGTCACCACGGCGGTGCGGCCGGTCTGGTCGGGGATGTCGGTGGTGTTCCAGGGCTGGGTGGTCTTCATGTCCTTTGCCATGACCCCAATGTATGCGGTGCTCACAATGTTTGCAACGATAACAATGTGAGCGCTGCTCACGCCCGACTAGGCTGAGGGCATGAAAAGCCGCCCCTACCACCACGGAGACCTCCCTGCGCAGCTGCTCGCACGCGCCGAGCAGACCTTGCGCGAGAGGGGATCGGGAGCACTGTCCCTACGGGAACTGGCCCGTGACATCGGGGTGAGCCCCGCCGCGCCCAGCCGCCACTTCAAGACCAAGCAGGCATTGCTGGACGCCTTGGCGCTGACCGGCTTCGAGCGGCTGGCCGCCGTCATCTCGGCCGCCCAGGAAGGCGTCGGCGAGTCGTTCGCCGAACGGCTGGACGCCGCGGCCCGCGCCTACGTCGGTTTCGCCGTGACCAACGCCGCGCTGCTCGACCTCATGTTCTCGGCCAAGCACAGCCCGCAGGCGTCGGAGGCACTGGGCGCGACGGCCCATCTGTGGTCCGAGCAGCTGCTCGAACTGATCCGCGACGGGCAGCGCCGGGGCGAGGTGCGGCAGGGCGAGCTGGAGCGCGTCGCCCTGCCGATCTTCGCGGCGCTGCACGGCTACGCCGGGCTCACGGTGAGCGGGCTGCTGCCACCGGAGGTCACCGAGCCGGGCCTGGACGACGTGATCGCGTCCGCCTTGCGCGGGTGCGAGCCGGAGTAGGGCGAGGACGGCGGGCCGTCGGCCGCGACGGCGCTCAGACGACCGGCTCGCCGATGCCCAGGAGGTTTCCCTCGCTGTCCCGGAACCAGGCCGCGCGCTCCCCCCGTGCGCCCTTGCCCGGGTAGTTCCCGTCGATCTCGGCGATGCCGTCCTTCGTGCCGAACCCGGGTACGTCGACCTCTTCGAACACCACGCCTCGCCGCTCGAGCTCCGCCACGACCGCGTCGAGGTCGTCGACCTCCCACCCCATCTGGGTGAAGGTGCCGGGCGAGGCTCCCGTCGACGCGAACAGGGCGAACTCCGCCCCTCCGCATCGGTACAGGAGCCCGCCGGGCCGTTCGTCGACGGGCTCCAGCCCGAGCCGCTCGGCATAGAAGCGCCGCGCCCGCTCCAGGTCCTGGGTGGGCAGCCTGGTCGCCACACGTCCCCGGGCCAGAATGTTCCTGTCGTCTGCGTTCATGCCTCCACTGTCACGCAAACCCGCGCCGAACGGCGGGCGACTCCGGCCTCATGACGGCCGTCCGCCGAACTGCCAGTCGTGCACTTCGACGTCCGCATACCGGTCCGGCGCCAGGACGGCGCGCGCCGCGTCCGCATCCGGGGCTCTGAGCAGCACCGCGGTACCCACCCGGGTGGCCCCGTCGTCGGACAGCAGCGGCCCGTACGCGATCAGCTCGTCCCGGTCGGGCGGCACGACGAGGCCGTCGTCCGTGCCCGGGCCGAGGCCGAGCACCGCATAGCGGTTGCCGCCGCTGCGCCCACCGGGGAAGTCCCACATGGTGCGCCTCAGCGTGTTGCGCCACCGGCGCAGCAGCACGTCCCGGTAGACACCGGCCTGGTAGTTGGGCTCGTCGAAGGCGAACGCGCGGGCGGCGGCGGCATCCGGGAGGTCGACTATGTGCACGCTGCCGGTGGGCGTGTCGCCGTCGAAGGTCGGACCCCGGGCGATCATCTGCGCCGCGTACCCGTCCATGTAGGACCAGTGCTTCTCGAGCAGTTCGTCGCGCAGGGCGGCGGAGGCGGGCCGGTCACGGTGGTAGCAGAAGAACTCCATACTTCTCATTGTCCGTGCAGGAGAAGTCGTCCGCGTCGAACACCTCCGCGAACGACTCGTCGATCCGCCCGGGTGACGTGCCGCTCCGCCTGAAAGCGCGGGGTTCGACCAGCATCCGACGCCCGCGTGGAGGCGTGCGAATGCGGACGGGCTCCGGACGGGCGAGGCTGGCGGCATGGGCTCCGTGATGCCCGTGGACTCGTATCCGCCCCACGAGGACGGCGGACGGCGGGCCGAGGAGTCCGGTTACGGTAAGGGAGACAATCATGACTGTCCGTACCTACGTATCAACCACCGTGCGAAACGACCGGGTCGACGAGGTTCTCCACGCGCTGGAGGAAATGGATCCCGATGCGATCGTGTCGTCCGTCAACCGCCCGGATGCCCCCGACGTCCCCGCCGAGGTGTCGGTGTCACTGGCCGGCGATGTCCGTGAGGCAGTGAGAAACCAGCTCGACGTGATCCCCGATGTGGAGTGCGAGATCGACGTGCGGGACACCGGGAACCTGTGAGCCGGACCGGCGGGCGGGAAGAATCAGCGAGCACCTGCGTCGTGCGTGCGGCACCACGCGTTGTGTGCCCGTCGGCCGGAGGCCCGCCGGAGGCCCGCCGGAGCTTGCGGCCACGGCAGCGCGAGCACGTCCGCGGCCTCCCCGACGCCCGATCTCGTCGGGTTGCCGGGCTTCGGAGGGTCGAGCCGCTCTCGGCCGTCCCGACCGGGCCGCCCGGAGCCCGCTTGCCGTGGCTCGGCCGGCCCGCGGTGGCACCCTCTCACCCGCGCGAAGTCGCCCGGCCGGCCCCGAGCGGTCGGACCGCCGCCACGGCCTGGCAGCCGGTGCGGCAACTGGGCTTTGGGCCCGGTGACTTGACGCGCCATCATATAGTTGCGACGGCACGCGGTGCTCCCCCTGTCTCCCGCCGCGCGGCCGGCCCCCATTGAAAGGCACGACCCTGCGGAACCAACCGCGCAGCGGCACCGACGACGTCGTTGCCGCCCTGCCCTCGCCCCGTCGGTCGGTGTTCTCCCCCGCCGCCGACGTCATCGGCTCGGAACTCGATCTGCTGATGACCGGCAGCCATGTCGTGCACGCGCTGACCCCCGGATTCTGCGACGCGGCCTCCCTCTACCTGCTGGAGCGGTGGCGCGTGGAGGAGAACGCGCACATCGGCGTGGACGCGCCCAGGATCGAGGCACGCCGGATGGCACTGCGTGTCGGGCCGGGCGCGCGCGAGGACTGGGAGAGCATGCTGCCGGTCGGCGAGGTGGTCGCCTTCCCCCGGGACACGCCGTACGTCCGCGCGCTCGCCGCCGGGCACGCTCAGGTGCTCGACGCGGTGGACCCGCACACGTCCGAGCGGCTCATCGCCGCCGGGGACGGCGAGGCCCGCGTCTGCGACCTCCTGAGCGTGGCGGCCTTCCTCGTGGTGCCGCTGCGGCTGCGGGACCAGGCGATCGGCTTCGTCACCTGCACCAGGGGACCGGGCCGTACGCCGTTCGGCCCGGCGGCCGTGGCCGCCGTGGAGGCACTGGCCGCGCGGGCCGCCGTGGCCCTCGACAACGCGCGCCGCTACGAGCGCGAGCGCCGGACCTCCCTGGCGATCCGCAACAGCATGCCGCCCGGCACGGCGCAGGAGTTCGGCGGCTGCCGCACCGCGCACGGCTGTCTGCCCGCCGGGCAGGGCAACCTCGTCGGCGGTGACTGGTCCGACGTGCTGAAGCGGCCGGGCGGCCGGGTCAGTCTGATCGTCGGGGACGCCATGGGACACGGTCCCGAGTCCGCCGTCGCAATGATCCAGCTGCGCACCGCCGTCCGTACCCTGGCTGCGCTCGACATCCCCGCGGCCGACCTCATAGGACGGCTCGACACCCTCGCCGGCGACTCCCCCGGCGTGTCCTTCGCGACCTGCATATACGCCGAGTGGGATGCCCGGCGGCGCACCTGCACCCTGGTCGGGGCGGGCCACCCTCCCCCGTTGCTGCGCGGCCCGGACGGCCGCACGGCGCCGGTCACGCTGACCGGGGCGGGTCTGCCCCTCGGGCTCGGGGCGGGCAGCTACGAGGAGACCGTGCTGAGCGTGCCGGATCCGGCCCTGCTGGTGCTCTACAGCGACGGTCTGGTCGAGTCCCGCGACGCCGACATCGACCAGGAGATCACCCGCCTCGCGCGTACCGTGGACGCGGCGGCGGCCGCCGCCGAGCCCGTGGACGGCGACGGGCAGGACGCGCTGCCGTCCCTGTGCCGTCGGCTCCTGCACGCCCCTGCCGGCACGGCCGGAGCCGACGACCGCACCCTGCTGCTGGCCGAACTGACCCCGGCCGGGTGCTGAGTCGCCGAGCTCGGCCGGTGCGTGCCGGGTTCCCGGGGCCGCTCAGGCCGTCATGGTCGCCCAGACCGCGTTGCCGCCGGTGAGCCTCGACCGGTCGACTCCCCAGGTCTCGGCGAGCTGCTCCACGAGGAAGAGGCCGCGACCGCCCTCGTCGTCCGGTCCGGGCTCGCGGCGGGGCAGACCCCGTCCCGTACGGTCGTGATCGTGCACCTCCAGGCGCAGCCGACCGAGCGTGACGAGTCCTACACCGCACAGGAACCGGGTGCCGAGCGTGTGCCGTACGGCATTGGTGGCCAGCTCGGACACGAGCAGGACGGTGTCCGCGCACAGCTCTCCCGGCAGCCGCCAGGCGGTCAGCCGCGCGCTCATGGCGCGGCGGGCCACCGAGACGCTGGAGCGGTGTGCCGGGAGTTCGATCCAGTGCGTCCGGTCGGGGCTCCAGGTGTCCAAGGACTGGGGTGAGGACGTCGTGTGGGGGGACACGGTGGTCGCCTTCCGTGGGGGGCGGCAGCAGCCAGAGGCGGGGAATGGTGAGCAACGGACCTACGAGGAAGGGGTGTTCCGGACGGGCCCGGTGCCGCGACCGTCCGAGCGATCCAACTCCTTTGGGGGTGGCAGGGGTTGGCTGGGGAACGCTCGAGTTCGGCAGCACGCTTCACACAAGTAACTATGGTCGCAACGAAGTTCAAGCTGCAACCGACTGCCTGATAATTTCAGCGAGCCGGTATCCGTCCGATGGGGGCACGGGCAGCACCGGTGCGGGCCCGGCCCCCGGGTGTCAGTGTTCCCGGGCGGGTAGGCGGTCCAGGCCCGTGTCGAGCAGGATGCGGTCGACGGTCTGCGGGAGCGTGCTGTCGGCGCCGATGACCGTCTCGACGTCGCCCGGCAGCAGATCGAGCTCCCGGTACCAGGCGCACAGGTCCGCCTCGCCGACCTCGTGGGCGATCGGCTTCGTGGCGTGACGCACCAGGGTTTCGGCGAGCGGCACATGGAGGTAGTAGCCGTGGGTCGGGCCGCGGTGCTCCCTGCGCAGTCGTTCGAGCATGGGCCCGTACCGGTCGGCGTCGAGGATGCCTTCGAGGACGACGTGGTAGCCGGCGTCCAGCGCATAGCGCGCGACGGCCTCGATCAGCCCGATGTTCGCCGCGCCGGGGCGGTCGTGCTCGCGCAGCACGACCCGGCGGAGGTTGTCCTGCCCGACCAGGGCCAGGCCCCGGCCGAACCTCTCGCGAATCGCGGCCGCCACCGCCGACTTGCCCGAGGCGCTGTTGCCGCGCAGGACGACCAACCGGGTCTCTGGGGTGCCCACCATCACGTCGCTCACGCTACCGGCCCGGCGGACATCACCGCGCGCAGCCTCGCTGCCCGTTCCGCGCGGTGGCAGGGGTCAGCCGGACACGTACGCGTTGAGCGGCGACAGCCCGTCCAGGTCCGCCTGGAGGCCCTTCAGGCCGGAGCTGTGGAGGAACGTGCGTACCGGCACGTACACCGGAATGGCCGCCGCCTGCTCCATCACCCGACGGTCGACCGTGGACCACTTCTCGCCCGCCGCCGCCAGGTCGGTCGTCGCGTTGGCCTCGTCGATCGCGGTGTTGACGGCCGCGCTTTCGAGCCGGGAGAAGTTGGAGGTGGTCGGGTAGGTGTAGCGGCCGTCGAAGGAGTCCGGAAGATACGCCGACGCCAGCGGGAGGCCGCTGGCGTTCATCGGCAGACGGACCAGGTCGTACTCGCCCTTCCCCGCGTTCTCGTAGATGTCGGAGACGTCGACGTTCTTCAGCGTCACCCGGAAACCGGCCTTGTCCAGGGCCTTCTTCACCGCTTTCGCCCGTGCTTCGTCGGCTGTCGTCGCATAGGCGACGGTGAGCGGGAAGCCCGTCTCGCCGGCCTCGGTGAGCAGCGCGCGGGCGCCTTCGGGGTCACCGTGCGGCCCGGCGCCGTACAGATCGAAGTCGCGCGAACCGCGGATGCCCGGCGGCATCAGATGGTGCGTGGCGACACCGTCCTCGCCGCTCGCGGCCAGGACGTCCGCCGCCGGATACGCGGTGGCGATGGCCTGGCGGACCTTCAGCTTCGGCACCCGCTCGGTGTCGACGCAGTACGCGTGGACGTAGGGGGCCGGTGACGTCACCCGCACCGTTCCGCTGCCGGTGGCGCCGTCCGTCGTGCCCAGCCCGTCCTTGTCCAGCGAGCCGGAGAACGTCATCACGGCGGAGTCCGGACCGGCCGCGCGGATCCGGGACCTGATCTCGTCGAGGGTGAGCGCGCCGGTGATCTCGTACCGGTCGGGGTACGCGGTGCGCACCGGGTCCGTGTCCGCGCGCCACTTCGGATTGCGCGTGAGCGTGAGGTTCTTGGCACCTGTGAAGGAGCCGATCTGGTACGGGCCCGTCGACGGCAGGAGGACGGAGGTGCCCGAGATCTCGGAGACCCGCTCCGGCACCGGAGCGCCGTTGGGGCCGGCCAGGACGACGTTGAAGTCGGGGTGGGCGCCGTCGAGATGGAAGACGACCGTGCGGTCGTCCGGGGTCTCGATGACGCCCGGCGGCATCGCGTGCTCATCGCCGATGCCGTCCGCGTCCTCGGGCCCGAGCAGGAAACTGCGCAGGGTGCGGTCGCCCATCGGGAACTCGTCGGGGTCGAGGGCACGCTCCACGGCGTACGCGAAGTCCCGGGCGCGTACGGGCGATCCGTCGTTGTAGGTGAGCCCCGCCTTGAGGGTGAACGTCCACGCGCGGCCGTCCAGCGACGACCGGCCCGTGTCCTGGGCGAGGTCCCCGACGAGCCGGACGGACCCGTCGGGCAGGGTTCTGAGGGCGGTCAGGCTGCGGTGGACGAGGCGGGAGATCAGCCGGTCGGCGCCGGACCACATGTTGCCCGGGTCGACGGTGGTGATCTCGCCGGGTTCGAGGACCGTGACCGTGCCCCCTTTGCGGGCGTCGCGCACCGCCGGGGCCGGGCCCTTGGAGTCGGCGGCGGAACCGAGTGTGAGCGTCTGGGTCTTCGCCACCGGCGCCACGGTGGGGGCCTTCGACCCGACCGAGCCGTTCTTCCCGCTGCCCCCGCCGTCGCCGTCGTCGCCGCCGAAGGGCTGGAGGACGGCGAGTGCCGCCACGAGCGCGACGGCGACCACGGAGGCCCCGATCCACGCGACGCGCCCGCGTCGGCGTGGGGGCGCGGCAACGGTCGGCGGCTGCCTCGGGCGCGGCGGTGCGAGGAGGTACGAGGTGACGTCGAGGCCGGGGGGCGTGACATCCGCCGCGACCGGCCCAGGGGCCGGGACAGGGGCCGGGACAGGGGCGGGATCCTGCCGACCCCGGTGCGCGGAGATCCGGGCCGGGCTCCCCGGTGGCGTGGCGGCGGAATCCCGCCCCGGCGGGGCGGTGTGGTCCGGGAGCCGGGGCGCGGACGCGGAGAGCGGCGGCGCGGGCGCGGCCAGATTCTCGAACAGCGCCCGTGCCTCGTCCGCCGTCGGTCGCTCACCGACCGGCTTCGCCAGCATCCGCCCCACCAGCTCGTCCCACTCGGGGGCCAGCCCCGGACACCGTACCGACGGCTTCTGCGGTGTCTCGTACACATGGCAGTGCATCAGCGCGGGCGCCGACGCCGAGTCGAACGGCGGTGCGCCGGTGAGCATCTCGTACACCGTGCAGCCCAGCGCGTACACATCCGTGCGGCCGTCGTCCGCGCCACGGGTGAAGCGCTCCGGCGCCATGTACGGGAGGGTGCCGACGGGCGAGTCCGTGGTGACGGTGAGCCGGCCGCCCGTCGTCGCGTCGAGGAACTTGGCGATACCGAAGTCGAGCACCTTCACCATGCCCTCGTCCGTGACCATCACGTTCGCCGGCTTGATGTCACGGTGCACGATGCCGGCCCGGTGCGCGGTCGCCAGGGCCCGGCAGACCTGCGCCGCGAGCACCGCGACCCGCTCCGGCGGCAGCGGCCCCTCGGCCACCGACTCGCGCAGGGTCCGTCCCGAGAGCAACGGCATGACCAGGTAGGGGACTTCGCCGTCCGCGCCGTGGTCGAAGACCGGCACGATGTAGGAGCTGTCGAGGGCGGCGGCGGCCCGCGCCTCCCGCCCGAACATGGCGAGCAGCCGTTCCCGCTCGGCGCCGGCCGTGCCCGGTGGCAGACTCAGCAGCTTGACGGCCACCGTGCGTTCGAGCCGCGCGTCCCTGGCCCGCCACACCACGCCCATACCGCCCGCACCGATCCGCTCCGTGAGCGTGTACCGGCCGTCCAGGACCGTGTCGCGCATCCTCGCCCCCACTCGCTCAAGGATTCGGCGGTCTCAATGTACCTATGCACAGGGCGAGTTGAGGGCTCCGGGGAGAGGTGCGGGCGGTGTGCCCGACGGTGCGGGCGGACCGGCCGACAGCCGGGCGCGAAGCCGGTCGTTTCCACGAGAGCACTGTTCGAACCGACCGAAAATGTGAACGGGTGTACGTACCAGGGTCGTTGGGACGTAAGTTGTGCCTCGAACTGCCCACGCCTCGGCCGAAAGACGGACGCCCCTCATGACCGACCATGTGACCACGCCCGGTTCAGCGGCACCTCAGAAGATCGACACCTCGGTGCCGCACTCGGCCCGCATCTGGAACTACTGGCTGGGCGGGAAGGACAACTACCCCGTCGACGAGCAGGCCGGTGACGCCTACACCGCCGTCTTCCCCGGCATCGTCACCATCGCGCGCAGCAGCCGCGCGTTCCTGCGCCGCAACATCACGTACCTGGTCTCCGAGGCGGGCATACGGCAGTTCCTGGACGTCGGCACCGGCCTGCCGACCGCCGACAACACCCACGAGGTCGCCCAGCGTCTCGCCCCCGAGACGCGGATCGTCTACGTCGACAACGACCCGCTGGTCCTGGCCCACGCCCGCGCCCTGCTCTACTCCACCGCGGAGGGCGCGACCTCCTATGTCGACGCCAACGTGCTGGACCCGGAGCGCATCCTGGCGAGCGCCGCGCAGACGCTGGACTTCAGCCGCCCCACCGCGCTCATCCTCAGCAACATCCTGGGGCACGTCGCCGACCACGACCAGGCCCGCTCCATCGTCACCAGCCTGATGGCGGCACTGCCGTCCGGCAGCTACCTCTCCATCAACGACGGTTCGCGGGGCATCGACCCGGTCTTCGAAGAGGCCCAGGACGCCTACAACGAAAGCGGCGCCGTCCCGTACAACCTGCGCTCCGTCGACGAGATCACGGCGTACTTCGACGGCCTGGAACTCCTGGAGCCCGGCGTCGTCTCGGTGCCCCTCTGGCGCCCGGAGTCCACCTCCCCCGCCCCGGACGTCATCGGCGAACACGGCGGTCTCGCCCGCAAGCCGTAGCGTCCACGCCGCCGCCCTCCTCACCGGACGGGCTCACCGGACGGGCGGCCCGCGCACTGACGCCGCTCCGTCGCACCCGCCTCCAGGCCGGTGCGACGGAGCTGTTCAACTCTCCTACCGATATTGACGGATAATCCCAGTACTCCGTAAGATCGACCCCGGCATTGAGTGTCAGCATCAAGCCCTGGCTAGCTGACCGGCAACCCTCCTGCGCGGTGGGGTGCTCCAGGTGAAAGCCCGGCAGGGTCACCGACTCTGCAAGCGCGTGGCCCCGGTCCAGGGGCCTGAGATGTGGAGGACCAGCGTGCGGCACAGCGGCAACCTGAGCGCCTCGATCGCGACCGCGGCACTGTTCTCCGGATTCTCGCGCCGCCGCCACATCGACCTGCAGCGCTCCGCCAGCTGTCTGTGTCAGGGCTGATCACGCCCCACCCCGCAGGCTGACCCTCGCCCACGGCGCGGTCACGCCGTCATCGACGTCGCCATCAACCCGGTCGTCGACGTCCCCTCCCCCTGAACAGTTCTGAGCAGTGCCGGCCCGTGCGTGGCCGGCACCCTCCGCGCATCGCCATGGCCGCGTTCCGCACCGGCATGTGCGCGGTGACCTTGGAGTAGGAGAACCATCCCGTGACAGCGCATCCGGATTCCCGTACCCCCCGGTGGGCGGCGCTCGCCGCACTCGCGACCGGCAGCCTGCTGCTCAGCGCCTGCTCGTCCAGCGGCAGCGGCAGCTCGAGCGGCGAGGGCGGCAGCCCGAAGTCGGGTGGCACCCTGACCTTCGCGGTGGGTTCCGACGCCGGCTGCGTGGATCCGCAGCAGGTGGGCAGCAACGACACCATCTACTCACTGCGTCAGGTCGTGGACTCGCTGACCGACCAGGACCCCAAGACCGGCAAGATCGTGCCGTGGCTCGCGAAGAGCTGGGACATCAGCTCGGACACCACGACGTTCACGTTCCACCTGAGATCAGGGGTGACCTTCAGCGACGGGACACCGCTCACCGCGCAGGTGGTCAAGGACAACTTCGACGCGGTGCCGAAGCTCGGCGCCCTCGGCACACTCGCCCAGGGGTACCTGAGCGGCGTGGAGAGCACCACCGCCGTGGACCCGCTCACGGTGCGGGTGAGGTTCAAGCAGCCCAACGCGCAGTTCCTCCAGGCCACGGCCACCCACTCGCTGGGCATCGAGTCGTCGGCGAGCGTGCACAGGAGCCCGCAGGAGAAGTGCAGCAAGGGCGTGGTCGGATCCGGGCCGTTCGTACTGAGCGCCTATGTGCAGAACCAGTCGATCACCCTGGCCAAGCGCGCCAAGTACGCCTGGGGTTCCTCGCTGTGGACCAAGCAGGGCGAGGCGTACCTGGACAAGCTGGTGTTCAAGGTGGTGCCCGAGGCGGGCGTGCGCACCGGCAGCCTCCAGTCCGGCCAGGTGGACGCGATCGGCAGCGTCGGCAGGGCCAACGAGGCGGCGCTCAAGGGCGGCGCGGTGAACCTCCAGGCACGGGCCAACCCGGGCGTGGTGTTCAACCTGGGGCTCAACAACTCCCGGCCGCTCTTCAAGGACGCGAAGGTACGCCAGGCGATCCTGTTCGCCATCGACCGGCAGCAGATCGTCGACGCCGTGTTCCCGACCGGCACCGAGCCGGCGACCAGCATCCTGGCGCACACCACACCGGACTACACCGACCTCGGCTCCGACCTGGCCTTCGACGCCGCCAAGGCGAAGTCCCTGCTGGACGCGGCCGGTTGGAAGGCCGGCAGCGACGGCGTCCGGGTCAAGGACGGCAAGAAGCTGAGCCTGACCGTCAAGTGGTTCGCCAACGCGGCCACCAACCAGCCCGCGCTGGAACTGATCCAGCAGCAGCTCAAGGCCGTCGGTGTCGAGGTGGTGCTCAAGCAGCTCCAGATCGCCCAGTTCTCCCCGACCCTTCAGTCCGGCGACTTCGACGCGGTGTGGGGCAACGTGACCCGCGCCGACCCGGACATCCTGCGCAGCTCGTACTCCACCCGGCTGGCCAACTTCTACCACCTGCCGGCCGGCCCGCTGGACACCGCGCTGACCCAGCAGGCAGCGACGACCGACGCGGCGAAGCGCAAGCAACTCGTCATCCAGGCACAGCAGTTGCTTGTGCAGAACGCCTACGTCGTACCCGTGGTGGAGCTTCAGACCCAGCTGGGGGTGGCGAAGAAGGTGCACCACCTCGACTTCGAGGCCTCCAGCCGGATCCAGCTGCACGACACCTGGATCGGATAGCGGCCGGCATGCGTCTCTATGTGGTCAAGCGACTCGCGCAGGCCCTCGGGGTGCTCTGGGCGGCCTACACGGTGTCCTTCCTCGTGCTGGACTACCTGCCCGGTGATCCGGTCTCGGCGATGGCCGGCGCGGGAGCGGACACGGGTCAGGTCGATCCGGCCCAACTCGCCGCGCTGCGGCACGAGTACGGCTTCGACAAGCCGATTCTCGCGCAGTACGCCGACTATCTCGGCAGGGCGGTACGCGGCGACTTCGGCGACTCCGTGTCCACCGGCCGGCCGGTGACCGCGACGCTGGCCGACGCGCTGCCGCAGACCCTCCAGCTGACCGGGGCGGCACTGCTCCTCGCCGTGTTCCTCGGCGGCGGGCTCGCGGTGCTGGCGACCTACACCACCCGGCGCTGGTTGCGGCAGCTGCTGCTGTCGCTGCCGCCGCTGGGGGTGTCGGTGCCGACGTTCTGGGTCGGGCTGGTCCTCGTCGAGCTGTTCTCCTTCCGCACGAGGCTCTTCCCGGCGTTCGGCAACGACGGGCTGCGGGGCCTGGTGCTGCCCGCGGTGACGCTGGCGGTCCCGACCGGCGCCCTGGTGGCGCAGGTGCTGGCCAAGAGCCTGTTCACGGCGCTCGACCAGGCCTATGTGGAGACCGCCCGGGCCAAGGGCGCCGGCCGGCTGCGCATCCATCTGCGGCACGCGCTGCGCAACGCCTCGCTGCCGGCGCTGACGGTCGTCGGACTGCTGGCCGGTCAGCTGATCGCCGGTTCGGTCGTCGTCGAGACGGTGTTCTCCCGCGACGGTCTGGGCCGGGTGACCGCCGCCGCGGTCACGGTCCAGGACATCCCGCTGGTCCAGGGGGTCGTGGTGTTCGGGGCGCTGATCTTCGTGGCGGCCAATCTGATCGTCGATCTCGTCTACCCGCTGCTCGACCCGCGGATCGTGGTGGCGGCGAGCAGGAAGGTGCGTCCCGCATGAGCCGGACACTTGCCGACGGTGTCACCGCCGGAACAGCAGGAACCGCCGGAACGGCAGGAACCGCCGAAGCGGTCGGACCGGTCGGAGCGGTCGGAGAGGTCGGAGCCGCGGCCGGCCTGGCCCGGCCGGTGGATCCCGGGGCCGACCCGGGCCCCGCGAGTGCCGGACGCGGTGTCGGACCGCGACGGTTCCTGCTGTTCCTGCTGCGCCGACCCGGGCTGCTGGCCTCGGTCCTGGTGCTGGTCCTGGTGGTGCTGGCAGCGTTCTGGCCAGGGCTGTTCACCTCGCAGGACCCGCTGCACGGGGTGCCGGCGGAGAACTTCCGCAGCCCCGGCGGCGGGCACTGGTTCGGCACCGACGAGCTGGGACGTGATGTGTTCTCGCGGGTGGTGCACGGTGCCCAGCTGTCACTGAAGGCGACCCTGATCGCGGTGGGGTTCGCGTTCGTGGTCGGCGGCCTCATCGGCCTGGTCGCCGGGTTCGTCGGCCGCTGGGTGGAGGACGTGCTGATGCGCTTCGTCGACGTACTGCTGTCGATCCCGTCGCTGTTCCTGTCCCTGGCCCTGGTCACCGCGCTGGGCTACGGAACGGTGAAGGTGGCCGTCGCGGTCGGCATCGCCAGCGTGGCCGGCTTCGCCCGGGTGACCCGCGCGGAGGTGCTGCGGGTGCGGCAGGCGGTCTTCGTCGAGGCGTCGCGCTCCTGCGGGGCCCGCTGGTACTCGGTGCTGGGACGGCACGTCCTGCCCAACGCGGCGGGCCCGGTGATCGTGCTCGCCACCCTCGAGTTCGGCGCCGCCATCCTCGCCGTGTCGTCGCTGAGCTTCCTCGGCTACGGGGCGCCCCCACCGGCGCCGGAATGGGGCACGTTGATCTCCGACGGCCGCAACTACCTGGCCAACGCCTGGTGGCTCACCGCACTGCCCGGACTGGCGATCGCGGCGACGGGCCTCGCCACCAACCGCATCGCGCGGGCGCTGGACGGCGAATGGTCCCGACCGCGATGACCCGCCCCACGACGAACGAACCCGAGACGGACGTACCCGTGACGGAAGAAACCGTGACCCACGAGTCCGCGACCGACCGGACCGCGCCCGGCCAGGCGGAACCCGGCCAAGGCGTGACCGGCCAAGGCGTGACCGGCCAAGGCGTGACCGGCCAGGGCGTGACCGGCCAGGGCGAGCCCGGTCACAGCGCGACCGGTCGTCCCACGGCCGACACGGCCACGACGAGCGGGGTCGCGACGGCCGAGGCCGCAACCGACCGAACCGCGACGGGCAAGGCCACGGTGGCCGAGACCGCAACCGACGAGGTCGCCACCGACAGGTCCGCGGCCGACAAGGCCGCGACGGGCAAGTCCGCGACGGGCGAGTCCGCTACCGATGCGGCGGCCCTCGACAGGCCCACCGCCGGCGAGGCCGAGACCGACGCGGCTTCAGCGGACGAGCCCGCGCTGCTGGAAGTGCGGGGCCTGTCCGTGTCGTATCGCACGCGTGGCGGGACCGTGCGCGCGGTGCGGGGCGTGGACCTCGACGTATGGCCGGGGCAGGTCACCGCGGTGGTCGGCGAGTCGGGTTCCGGGAAGAGCACGACCGCGCACGCGATCACCCGGCTGCTGGCGGCCAACGGCGGCATCGACTCCGGTACCGTCCGCTTCGGCCGGCACGACCTCACCGCGCTGTCGGAGCGGGAGTTGCGTACCGTGCGCGGCGCACGGATCGGGCTGGTGCCGCAGGACCCGACGGTGTCGCTCAACCCCGTCAAACGCATCGGTGAGCAGGTCGCCGAGGTGCTGCGCATCCACGGGCTGGCGACCCGCCGCTCCGCTCCGTCGGCCGCGATCGCGATCCTGGACCGGGCGGGGCTGCCCGACGCGGCCACCCGCGCCCGGCAGTACCCGCACGAACTGTCCGGCGGCATGCGCCAACGGGCCCTGATCGCGGTCGCCATCGCCGCGAAACCGCAGCTGATCATCGCCGACGAGCCGACCAGCGCCCTCGACGTCACCGTGCAGCGCGTCATCCTCGACCACCTCCAGAACCTCACCGAGCAGTCCGGCACCGCGGTGCTGCTGGTGACGCACGATCTCGGTGTGGCCGCCGACCGGGCGCAGCGGATCGTGGTCATGTCCGAGGGCCGGGTCGTCGAGGCCGGGCCCACCCGGGACGTCCTGGAGAACCCGCAACACGCGTACACCCGGCGGTTGCTGGCCAGCGCGCCCAGTCTCACCACGGCCCGGCCGCGCGCCACGGCCGCGGTGACCGCACCGGCTCCCGACGAGGTACCGCTGGTCGAGGCCCGCAACCTGGTCAAGGAGTTCCGGCTGCCCGCCGCCGCGGGCGCGGCCCGCACCCTGCGCGCGGTCGACGACGTCAGTCTCACCCTGCACCGCGGCCGGACGCTGGCCCTGGTCGGTGAATCCGGCTCGGGAAAGTCCACCACCGCCCGTCTGGTGCTGCGGCTGGTCGATCCGACCTCCGGGAGCGTGCTGTTCGACGGCGCCGATGTCACGACCGCCCGCGGGGCAGGAGCCCGGCAGCTGCGCCGGCGGGCCCAGCTCGTCTACCAGAACCCGTACGCCTCGCTGGATCCCCGGTTCTCGATCGCCGAGGTGATCACCGAGCCGCTGCGCGCGTTCCGGGTCGGCGACCGTGCCTCCCGGCTCGCCCGGGCCCGGGAGCTGCTCGACCGGGTGGCGCTGCCCGGCTCGGTGCTGGACCGTCGCCCGGCGGAACTGTCCGGCGGGCAGCGGCAGCGCGTCGCGATCGCCCGCGCCCTCGCGCTCTCGCCCGACCTGGTGGTGTGCGACGAACCGGTGTCCGCGCTCGACGTGTCGGTCCAGGCGCAGGTGCTCGACCTGCTCGCCGAACTCCAGGCCGACACGGGAGTGGCGTACCTGTTCATCTCGCACGACCTGGCCGTCGTGCGCCAGATCGCGCACCGGGTGGCCGTCATGCGGTCCGGCCGCGTCGTCGAGACGGGCACCGCCGAGGAACTGTTCACGCACCCCCGCCACGACTACACCCGCGAACTGCTCGCGGCGATCCCCGGCGGCCGCCACGCGTCGGCCGGGGACCGGCCGCACCAACCGAAGGAGCACCTGTGACCGTTCAGGACACGTCGGCGGAACTCGAAGCCTTCGTCCACGACTGGCAGGAGTGGCATCACCGGCAGGAGGCGCGACTCGCCGACCCGCACGGGTTCCTGGCGATCACCGGCCTGCACTGGCTGAGTGATCGGCCGGAACGCTTCCCGGACGCGCCGGGGGCGTGGTCCACCGGCGCCGACGGGATCGTCGTGGTCCTCGACGAAGGCGAGGAACTGGTCGTCGACGGAACCGCCGTCCGGGGCGAGCACCGCTTCGGAGTGATCCCGGAGCGCGGCGGGGTCGACGCCGTGTGGGGCGACGCCGTCATCGAGGTGGCCAAGCGCGGCGGGCAGGACATCATCCGCCCCCGGCATCCGGACACACCGCTGCGCACCGGCTTCACCGGCACTCCGGCCTACGCCCCGCACCCCCGCTGGGTGGTGACCGGCCGTTACACGGCGTTCGACGAGCCCAGGCCGACGACCGTGGGCGCGGCGGTCGAGGGGCTTGAGCATGTGTACGACGCGCCGGGGCGGGTCGAGTTCGAGCTGGACGGGCGTCCGCTGGCGCTGACCGCGTTCCCCGGGCACGGCCCGGGAAGTCTGCTCGTGCTGTTCACCGACGCGACCTCCGGGGTCACCACCTACGCGGCCAACCGGGCCCTCGCGCTGGACGCGCCCGCCGCCGACGGCACGGTCGTTCTGGACTTCAACCGGGCGGCGAACCTGCCGTGCGCCTACACCGATCTGGCCACCTGCCCGCTGCCGCCCGCGGAGAACCGGCTGCCCGTGCCGGTCGAGGCCGGCGAGAAGATCCCCCGCGAGCGGGGCGGGTCCTGACCACCGAGCACAGCGCACCGATGAGCCGACCCCGACCCTGAGGACTGGCACCGTATGAGCATCCCCTCCATCGCCTCGTTGGCCTTTCTCACCCCGGGCAACTTCGCCGACGACGATCCCTACACCGGTCTGGAGGAGACGCTTCAGCTGTTCGAGTACGGCGAGCGGATCGGCTTCGACGGGGCCTGGGTCCGGCAGCGGCATCTCGAACACGGGGTGGGTTCGGCCGCGGTGTTCCTCGCCGCGGCGGGCCAGCGGACCGAGCGGGTCGAGCTGGGCACGGCGGTCATCCCGATCGGGTACGAGAGCCCGTTCCGGCTGGCCGAGGACCTGGCCCTGGCCGACGTGTTGTCCCGCGGCAGGCTTCAGGCCGGGTTCAGCACCGGCATGCCGCACGCCGAGCTGCTCGGCGATCTGGTGTACGACGGGGACTGGCGCGGTTTCGACCTGTCGTACGGCCGGATCGCCCGTGTCGTCGACAACCTGCGCGGGGACTACCTCGGGGCTCCGGACACCGTGATCCAGTCGCCGGGCAACACCCAGCGGCCGCGACTGCAGCCGCACGACCCGGGCCTGTTGGACCGTGTCTGGTACGGCGGCGGCAGCCTGCGTTCGATCCGGTGGGCCGCGGAACACGGCCTGAACCTGCTGAGCGGCAACATCGTCACCGGTGAGGGCACCGACGACTTCACCACGGCCCAGCTCACCCTGCTCTCCGAGTACCGGCGCACGGTCTCCGCCGCTCGTCCGGCGCGGGTGGCACTGGGCCGGGTGATCGTGCCCTTCGACAGCGCCGACGCCGCCACCCGGGCCCGGTACCGGGAGTACGCGGCCGCCCGGCACGCGCGCACCCTGGCACCGCAGGGCAGGAACCGGACCCTGTTCGCGCCGGACGTGGTCGGGACGGCGGAGCAGATCCTGGAGCAACTGGCCGCGGATCCCGTGGTCTCGGCCGTGTCGGAGCTGCGCCTGGAGCTGCCGTACGAGTTCCATGGGGGCGACTACGAGCAGATCCTGCACGACGTCCGGCATTTGATCGCACCGGAGCTGGGCTGGCGGCCCGCCGGTGCGGCCACTCCGGCCGCACCGCCGCCGGCCGCGCCGCCGGTCGCCGCCCGGGGCGGCACCGGTCGATGAGCGGGCCCGGGCAGGAACGGTACGGTCAGAGCAGCCGTCGGATGTCACCGCGGACCCGGTAGAAGCCGCCGGCCGCCGTGTGCAGGGCGTCCACGACGTACCGTGCCCCGGGCTCGCGTATCTCGCGCGGGAACTGGACGTTCCAGGACGTGTCGTAGCCGTCGGACACCACGTGCACCCGGACCCGGCCCGATTCCTGGACGCACTCGACGACGATCGACCCGCTGGGCGCCTGGGCCACGGTGGCCACCGTGGACGCGGCCGTGGCGGGGACGTACGTCGGCAGGGCCGCGGCGAGCTTGACGTCCCGCGCCACCGGCACCGTGCCCTGCTCGGCCGCGGTGATGGCCGCCTCGCTCGCGTCCACGCACACCAGCGAGCCGTCCGTGGTCACCAGGTACAGCCGTTCGTCCCGGTACTGCATCGACAGCGCCGAGCCGCCGCCCGTGCCGAGCTTCCACAGGCGCGTGCCGTCCCGGTCGAAGCAGTAGACGGACGACGACGCGTCACCGGCGAACACGAAGCGCCCGTTGGGCGAGGTGGCGCAGGAGTACACCGCGCTGTCGCAGCCGTACGTGGCCTCGATCGCGCCGGTGGCCTTGGACAGCCGCTGCACCACCTTGTGGGCGGTCCCCGCGTACACGGCGTGCTCCTCCTGCCAGCCGAACAGGACGCCGCCTCGGGTGGGGGTGTGCCAGAGTTCGCCGCCGCCGTCGGGTGCGTAGGCGGTGACGCCCCGGTGGTGACCGTGGTAGACGGCCCGGTCGTCCGCGCGGACCATCCAGGCGTGCTCGCCCTGGCTGCGGCGGGCCCACTGGTGCTCGTCCTCGTGGTCGATGACGGTGAGCCGGCCGTCGCGGTCCGAGACGTTCAGCAAACCCTCGTGGATGTCCAGCCAGAAGATGTCGACGTCCGCCGCGATGTCGTACGCCGCGAACGGCAGCTTCGAGGACAGGTCGTAGACCTTGCCGTCGTCACAGCCCGCGTAGATCCAGAAGTCGTCGGCGACCAGGCACTTCACGCCGTCCGGCAGGCTGAAGCGGGCCAGGACGGCACCCTCGTGGTCCAGGGTGTAGACGTCACCGGACTGGTTGCCGACCCAGCAGCGGTCGTCGTCCACGTGGATGCCGAACGCCGAGGAGCCGGTGCGGAACCGCCACAGCACCGGGGCCACGGCACGCGCGGTGGACGGCGCCGAGGTCACCTGACGGCGGGTCACCGAACGTGGGGGGCGCTGGCCCGCGACGGCCGGTGCGTACCCCTTGCGGACCTTCTCCCCGACCTTCCGCGCGGCGGCGGCCCGGGCCTTCTCGGCGGTGGGGAACGTCGTCGTCTGCAGCTGCCCGGAGGCGCCGATCCGCCCGTACCGCACCGTCACCACCAGGCCGTCGACGACCACTTCATAGAACTTGTGCGCGCCGCCGCCGTCCTGCGACAGCTCCAGATACGTCGTCGACACGGTGCTGGACCCGGTAGCCATGACAAAACCCTCCCCAGGGTGGACCCGCGGCCGTTCCGGCGAGTCCCACTCCCCGAAATGTAGGCGCAGGCACTGACAATCACGTCAGGCGGTGCTCGGCGCCTCGGCCGGGGCACCGGCCACGCAGCGCGGGTAGAAGGGCTCGAGACCGGTGCGGGGCGGATCGGCGGCGTCATCGTGGCCCGTCGGTTCTGCCTGAGCGCCGAGTGCGGCAGCCCTGTCCCCCAGCCGGACCCGTGTCTCGTGGATGCCGTCGCCGCTGTACGTGTACGCCGCAAGGTCGGGGAACCGGTCGTGGTCGGAGTCGGTGACGCCGATGTCCTTCGTGGGCCCCGTGTCGAGGTGCAGGATGCGCTGCCCACGGCCGGTGTCGGAGAAGGGGCCGAGCCTCAGCTCGGAGAGCTTCGGAGGGATCGGGTCGTCGCCCCGCTGTTCCGCTCCGGCGACGACGACGAGGTCGGTCCATCCGTCGCCGTCGAAGTCCGCGACGGCGACGCGCACGTACTGCTGGTGTTCCCCGGCGCGATCGGCCAACCCGCGCGCTCCGACCGTGGTCTCACGCGCCGATCCGGCGCCGAAGGTGATCGTCAGCCGGGCGCCGCTGCGGGACGGGTCGGCGACGAGGTCCGGCCGGCCGTCGTTGTTCACGTCGGCCAGCAGCTGCCCGGTCGCCGTGAGACAGGCGGTGACGGCGGACGGTGCGGTCGGGGGCAGCGGCGGCCGTCCCAGTGACTCCTCGCATCCGGCGAAGAGCAACAGGCCGACCGCGACGAGGGCGGCGTGCCTCAGCCGCCTCTTGCGTGTCGCCACCCCGGAGATCATGGCGAACGACTATGGCACACCGGGGGCCCCGCCCACCGTGGAGGGGCCGACCCGGCCCCGGCGCAAGCGCCGTCAGCTGTTCGTGTTCTTCGTATTCTTCGTGTGCTCCGTGTTTTCCGTGCTCTCCTTCGGCGGTCGGCCCGGTGGGGCCTCGCCCGCCGTGAGGTGTTCCAGGACCTCGACCAGTTCCTGGCAGGCGCGTTCCACGGAGCGTCTGGTGTGGTGCTGTTCGGTGATCACCGCGGAGAGCAGCAGGGCGGTCAGGGCCATCGTGCCGTTGAAGGCCTGGAGCTTGATCATCACCTCGATGCGGCTGAGCCGTTCGAAGGGCCCGACGCTGTCCGTCGCGGCGATGGTGGCCATGACCGAGGTGAAGAGGGCGCACAACATGCTGCCGGCGAGCTGGAAGCGCAGGGCCGCCCAGATCAGCAGGGGATAGACGAGGAAGAGCAGGCTGACCCGGCTGTGGGTGGCCAGGGGGACGAGGGCGCAGGCGATGAGCGCGAGTCCTACGGCCTCTTTCCAGCGGGACAGCCGGAGGGGCCGGGTGATCGTGTACAGCACGAGCAGGATCGGTGTGACGAGCAGAACGCCCATCGCGTCGCCGACCCACCAGGCCAGCCAGACCGGCCAGAAGCTGTGCGCGGCGAGCTTGTCGGTGAGGACGAGGAGCCCGACGCCGATGGTCGAGCTCAGCAGCGTCGCGGTGAGGGCGCCGAGGAAGACCAGCGCGAGGCCGTCCCGTAACCGGATGAGGTCGTTGCGGAAGCCCACCTTGCGGAGCATGAGGTACGCGCAGACGGGGGCGGCGGTGTTGCCGATCAGGTTGCCGATCACCACGGGTCGTAACGAGGTGAGGGACATGATGACGAAGAGGGCGCCGAGGGCGATGCCCGGCCAGGCGCGGATCCCGAGGAGCAGCAGACAGGCGACCGCCACACCCGTGGGCGGCCAGATGGGGGTGAAGACCGCGCCCTCCACGACGAGCTCCCGCATGAGCCCCAGCCGCCCGGCCGCGTAGTAGCCGAGGGCCACGGCCAGTGTCTGCACGGCGAAGACGGCTGCTCGACGCAGATCCGGGGTACCCACCACAGCAGCCATCAGACACCTGCGCGACGCTGTCGGCGAGGCGAGACGCGCGGTGTCCGGCCCTATGGCGCAACCAGGGGGACGTCCGGCGCCGTCAGCCCGTCGTGTCCCACCACGAGCACGGCCGCGTCGTCCTCGTGTCCCACGCGCTCGGCGCCCTTGATCACCGCAGCGGCGAGGGAGTCCACCGACATGCCCGCGACGGCGGCGATGCCGGCGAGCCGTACGACCTGGTCGAGGCCCTCGTCGACGTTCAGCGTCGGCCCCTCCACCACGCCGTCCGTGAGCAGGACGAACACGCCGCCCTTGGTGAGCCGGTAGCGGGTGACCGGGTAGTCCATGCCCTCCTGGACCCCCAGGGGCGGGCCGCACTCGTCCTCGGCGACGCCGGACTTGCCGTCCGCCGTCGCCCACACACAGGGGATGTGCCCGGCCCTGGCGCTCTCCAGGACCCCGGTGGCGGGGTCGAGCCGCATGAAGGTGCAGGTGGCGAAGAGGTCGCTGCCGAGGGAGAGGATCAGGTCGTTGGTCCGGGCGAGGAGCTCGCCGGGCTCGCCGGTCACGGAGGCCAGGGCACGCAGACCGACCCGCACCTGGCCCATGAACGCGGTCGCCTCTATGTTGTGGCCCTGGACGTCGCCGATGGACAGGCCGATGCGCCCGTCCGGCATCGCGAAGGCGTCGTACCAGTCGCCGCCCACGTTGAGGCCGTAGCAGGCGGGCGCGTACTGCACGGCCAGCCGGAAGCCGGGCGCCTCGGGCAGGTCCCTGGGCAGCATGCCGCGCTGGAGGGCGAGGGCCAGCTCGACGCGGGAGCGTTGCAGCTCCGCGCGCTCGCGCGCCTGGGCGGTCAGCGAACCGAGTCTGGCCAGCAGCTCGTCGCCGTCGTCCGTGGGGCGCTTGCGGGACATTGATCACTCCGGCGGGACGGCAGCTCGTCGGGAGGGCAGCCCCATCGGGCAAACCTCATATTTTACCTTTAGAGGATGATACCGGCCCCTAGGCGCGGCCCGACAGGGTAGCCATCGCACAGCTCTTCGACGGCCTCCCCGGAACCCCCGGGCCGGGTGAGATCTTCCCGCGCGGACAGCGCATCCCGTGCCCGTCCCGTCCTCTCTCCGCCCGTGCCTGCCCCGTCCTCCTCCGCCCCGTCCCGTCCCTCCCTCTCCCCCGGCCAGGGCGCGGTGGAACGGATCATCGCCCTTGCGGGCCGCCTGTGAGACCGCGCCGGGCCGCCCCACGGGCGGCACCGACGCGGTCCTGCCGGCTCACACGCTGAGCGCCGCCCGTACGGTCTGCTCGGCGCCCGATCCGCCTTCGCCCGAGGAGGTCACCCGGCCCGCCTCCAGCACGTAGTAGCGCTGGGCGGCCCTCATGGCGAAGCCCACGTGCTGTTCGACGAGCAGGACGGAGAGTCCGCCGCGCCGGGCGAGGGCCAGGATCGTCTCCTCGATCTCGGCGACGACGGACGGCTGGATGCCTTCGGTCGGCTCGTCGAGCAGGAGCAGCCTCGGCCTGGTGACCAGGGCGCGGGCGATGGCGAGCTGCTGGCGCTGGCCGCCGGAGAGCAGACCGGCCCGGCGGCCGGACAGCTCGCGCAGGACCGGGAACAGATCCAGCGCCTCGGCGATCGCCTCCTTCCCGCCCCCGCCGCCCGGCCGGCCCGGCGCCACCCTCGGGCGGCCGTCCGCGACCAGCTGGAGGTTCTCGGCGGTGGTGAGGTGCGGGAAGGATTGCTGGCCCTGCGGGACGTACGCCATACCGCGGGCGACCCGCTGGTGCGGGGCGAGACGGGTGATGTCCTCGCCGTCGAGCAGGACGGTCCCGCCGGTCGGCCTGATCAGGCCCATGGCGGCCCGCAGCAGGGTGCTCTTGCCGGCCCCGTTGTGCCCGAGCACGGCCGCGACGCCGTCCTCGGGAACGGCGACGGTCACCCCGTGCAGCACGGTGGTGCGGTCGTAGCCCGCCCGGACGGTGTTGATCTCCAGCATGGGCTTCACGCCTCCTCGGCGACGGACGCGGCAGCGGGGGCGGGTGTGGGCGCGGGCCCGAGAGCGGGCTCGGGTTCGGAGGCGCGCCCGAGGTAGACCTCCTGGACCTTGGCGTCGGCCTGGACCTCGGCGACGGAGCCCTCGCTGAGCACCTTGCCGGCGTGCAGGACGCTGACGCTGCGGGCATAGGCACGCATGAAGTCCATGTCGTGCTCGATGACGACGACCGTGCGGTCCTCGCTCACCCGCCGCAACAGCTCGCCGGTGGCCTCGCGTTCGTCGTGGCTCATGCCGGCGACGGGCTCGTCCAGCAGGAGCAGCCGTACGTCCTGGACGAGCAGCATGCCGATCTCCAGCCACTGTTTCTGCCCATGGGCCAGCACCCCGGCGGGGCGGTCGCGCAGGTGGCTCAGGCCGATGGTCTCCAGGGCCCTGGCGACCGGCTCGGGCACGTCCTTGCGGCGCCGCAGCATGGTCCGGACCCCGCGGCCGGCGCCGGCGGCGATGTCCAGGTTCTGCACGACGGTCAGTTCCTCGAAGACCGTCGCCGTCTGGAACGTACGGCCGATCCCCAGCCGGGCGATCTTGTGCACGGGTTTGCCCAGCAGGTCCTGGTCGCCGAAGCGGACCGATCCGGTCGCCTTGACCAGCCCGGTGACCGCGTCCACGAGGGTGGTCTTGCCCGCGCCGTTCGGGCCGATGAGGAAGCGCAGGTCGCCGGGGCGGATGTCCAGGTCGACGCCGTCGACGGCGGTGAACCCGTCGAACGTCACCCGCAGGTCGCGCACGGTCAGTCCCTCGCCGCTCATGCTGTCTCTCCAGTCGCAGGGGTACGGGTACGGCGCCGCCGCAGGACGATGCCGAGGGAGGCGAGGCCGCCGGGCAGGAAGCCGACCGCCAGGACGAAGAGCAGGCCCTGGAGGTAGGTCCAGGCCCCGGGGAAGGCGTCGGACAGCGTGCTCTGCGCCCAGGCGACGGCGATCGCGCCGAGCACCGCGCCCACCAGCGAGGCCCGGCCGCCGACCGCGGCGCCGATGACGAAGCCGATGGACGGCACGATCCCGATCAGCGCCGGCGAGATGATCCCCACCGCCGGGACGAAAAGAGCCCCGGCCAGGCCCGCCATACCGGCGGCGACGACGTACGCGACGAGTTTGACGTTGGCCGGGTTGTAGCCGAGGAAGCGGACCCGCTCCTCGGAGTCGCGCACGGCGACGAGGAGTTCGCCGTAGCGGCTGACGAACAGCTGGCGGGCGGCCGCCATCAGCAGGAGCAGCACGGCGGCGATGACGAAGTACACCATCCGCTGGTTGACGGGGTCGTCCAGCGAGTAGCCGAAGAAGCCCTGGATGTCGGTGAGTCCGTTGGTGCCGCCGGTGGTGGCCTGTTGGCCGATCAGCCAGATGGACAGCGCTGCGGCCAGGGCCTGGCTGAGGATCGCGAAGTAGGCGCCCTTGACCCGGCGTTGGAAGACGAAGAAGCCGAGCAGCGCGGCGACCGCCATGGGCAGCAGTACGGTCATGGCGAGCGCGAAGCCCGGGTTGGCGAACGGCTTCCACCACCAGGGCAGGGCGTCGCCGGTGCCGTACAGCTGCATGAAGTCGGGCAGCGTCTCGCCGGTCGCGGCGGCGTCGGCGAGCTTGAGGTGCATGGCCATGGCATAGCCGCCGAGGCCGAAGAAGACGCCCTGGCCGAGCACCATGAGCCCGCCCCGGCCCCAGGCGAGGCTCACCCCCACGGCCACGATCGCGTAGCACAGGTACTTGGCGAGGAGCGAGAGACGGAAGTCGGAGAGGGCGAGCGGGGCCACACCGAGCAGGAGGACGGCGCCCAGGACGAAGGCGCCCGGGACGCGCAGGCGTGCCGACAGCGGGGCGGGCGGGGTCTCGGTGATCGTCGTCATGCCAGGCTCCGGGTGCGCAGTGTGTACAGGCCCTGGGGTCGCCACTGGAGGAAGGCGACGATCGCCACGAGCACGATGACCTTGGCGACGCTGACCGTCGTCGAGTACTCGAGGACCGACTGGAGCACGCCGAGCGCGAAGGCGGTGATGACGCTCCCCTTGAGCTGCCCGATACCGCCCACGACGACGACCAGGAAGGCGTCGACGATGTAGTTGGTGCCCATCGTCGGGCCGATCGGGCCGACCAGGGTGAGCGCGACGCCGGCCACGCCCGCGAGGCCGGACCCGATGAAGAAGGTCACGCGGTCGACCCGGCCGGTGGCGATGCCGGACACCTCGGCGAGGTCGCGGTTCTGCACGACGGCGCGGATCCGGCGGCCGAGCGGGGTGAGCCGCAGGACGATCGTGAGGGCGAGCACGCTGAGCAGGGCCAGGCCGAGGATGAACAGGCGGCTGCTGGCGAAGGTGACGCCACCGCCCATCGGGATGTTGCCGGTGAGCAGGTCAGGGGCGTGGGTCTGCACGTTGGGGGCGCCGAAGACGTCCCGGGCGAGCTGCTGGAGCATCAGGGAGACGCCCCAGGTGACCAGCAGGGTGTCCAGCGGGCGGGTGTAGAGGCGCCGGATGAGCAGCCACTCCAGCAGCGCGCCCATCGCGCCGGCCACCAGGAAGGCCACCGGCAGGGCGACGAGCAGCGAGACGCCCGCGCCGCTGATGGACTTCTGCAGGACGTACGTGGTGTAGGCGCCGGTCATGATGAACTCGCCGTGCGCCATGTTGATCACGCCCATCTGACCGAAGGTCAGAGTCAGGCCGAGCGCGATGAGCAGGAGGACGGCGCCGATGCTGATGCCGGTGAAGGACTGGTTGAGGATGACCGTCATGAAGCGGCTCCTGGTCGGGGACGGGGGTGCGGGCGTGCCATGGGCGTGACCCGGCCCCTGGACGGGGCCGGGTCCCACCGCGGGAGCGGGGAGCGGGCAGGGATCAGGACCAGGCCGAGGAGCAGGTCCGGGCCGCGATCAGGACAGGCCGGAGGCCCAGTCGTAGCCCTTGAGGTACGGGTCCGGCTTGATCGGGCCGCCCGAGTTCCAGACCTCCGTGATCAGGCCGTCCGCGCCGACCTTGCCGATCCGGGCCGTCTTGTAGACGTGCTGGCTCGCGCCGTCGACCGTCACCTTGCCCTCGGGAGCGTCGAAGGTGATGCCGTCCGAGGCCGCCTTGACCTTGGCGACGTCGAAGGAGCCGGCCTTCTCCACCATCGCCTTCCACAGGTACACCGAGATGTAGGCGGCCTCCATCGGGTCGCTGGTCGGCTTGTCCTTGCCGTATTCGGCCTGATAGGCCGCCACGAACTCGGTGTTGGCCGCGCCGGGTGTCGTCTCGTAGTAGTTCCACGCGGTCAGCTGGTCCTGGAGGTACTGGGTGCCGATGCTCTTCACCTCTTCCTCGGCGATGGAGACCGACAGCACCGGCATGCTCTTCGCGGTCAGCCCGGAGGACTTGTACTCCTTGAAGAAGGCCACGTTGCTGTCGCCGTTGAGGGTGTTGAACACGGCGTCCGCGCCGGAGTCCTTGACCTTGTTGACGATGGTGCCGAATTCCGTGGACCCGAGCGGCGCGTAGTCCTCACCGACCACCGTCATTCCCTTGGCCTTCGCATAAGCCTTGATGATCTTGTTGGCGGTGCGCGGGAACACATAGTCGCTGCCGACCAGGTAGAGCTTGGTCAGGCCCTGCTTCTTGAGATAGTCGAGGGCCGGGACGATCTGCTGGTTGGTGGTCGCGCCGATGTAGAAGATGTACGGCGACTCCTCCAGGCCCTCGTACTGCACCGGGTAGAACAGCGGCGACTTGTACCGTTCGAAGACCGGTTTGACGGCCTTGCGGCTGGCCGAGGTCCAGCAGCCGAAGGTGGCCGCGACCTTGTCGTCCTTGATCAGTGCCTCGGCCTTCTCCGCGAAGGTGGGCCAGTCGGAGGCGCCGTCCTGGCTGACGGCCTTGAGCTTCTTGCCGAGCACGCCACCGGCCGCGTTGATCTCCTTGATGGCGAGCAACAGGGCGTTGTGGACGGTGACTTCACTGATGGCCATCGTGCCCGACAGGGAGTTCAGCAGACCGACCTTGACCGTGCTGCCGGAGGTGTCGGCGGAGGCGCCGGCCGCGTCCGTCGAGGAGCCTTCACCCGTCTTGGCGCCACAGGCGCTGAGGGCGGCGGAGGCGCCGACCGCCGAGATACCGGCCAACAGGCCGCGCCTGCTGATGCTGAGCCCGGACATACAAAACCTCCATGCCCCGAAGGGCGGTGCGAAGGGAGCGGAAGGACTCTGGGGAGAAAGGGGATCCAACGCGCTTCGGTAGCCGCGGCGTTGGCGCACAGCCTGCGAGGAAACTGTTTCCGCCGCGTTTCCGCGCAATTGATGAACAGTTTCTGGTGGAAGCAATAAAGCGGGCCTTGATACTTCCTGGGGAAAGGACCTTTTACGGTAGGCTCCTGCCCCACCCGGCACGGGGAACCAGGACTTCGAGCGGAGGAGTGCGATGGCTAGGCGGCCTCACGAACTGCTCCGTCTGCTGACCCGGGCCGAGCGTCTCGCCACACGCCGACTCCAGTCCGTGCTGGAGGAGTTCGACTGCTCGGTGGAAGCGTGGTGGGTGCTGGACCTGCTCTCGGACGGGCAGGGACACCACATGACGGCCCTCGCCGACCACGCCGTCATGCCCGCGCCGAGCGCGACCAAGCTGATCGACCAACTCGTCGACCAGAACCTGGTGTTCCGCAGGGTCGACCCCGCCGACCGGCGCCGCGTCCTGGCCTGCCTCACCCCGCGGGGCATGGAACGCCGGCAGCAACTGGTGCGCGCGGTGCGGGCCGAGCGGGCGGGGTGGGAGCCGCTGCTCGGGGAAGAGCGGGGCGAACGGCTGGAAGTCCTGCTGGACCGCCTGGCGGAGGTGCTCGAGGACGGAGCCGGCGCTACGACAGCTCGTGCGGAGCGCGCAGTTGAGCGAGGACGTTGAAGTCGAGACCGTCCGCCTGCGCCAGATAGATGCGCTGGCGCACGTGCCGGCCCTCCAGGCCGATCAGGCCCCTCGGCCCCTCGTACGAAACGGTGTCGGCCGCGGCACCGATGGCGGCGACGTCCAGGGTGCGGGCCCGTTCGATGAGTGCGGCGAGCAGCAGCACGCCCTCGTAGCAGGACTCGCCGAGACTGCCCGGGGTCGGGGCCGCCACCCCGAAGCGGTCGGCGTACCGGCCGTGGAAGTCCATGGTGTTCTGGTCGGCGAGCGAGGCGAAGAAGCCGGCCGTGCTGTAGAGGTCGACGGTGGCCTCGGGGCCGCTGCCCAGCAGCATGTTCTCGTCCATCAGCGTGCTCAGCCTGAGGCAGCGCTGGTCGAGTCCGGCGGCGGCGAAGGCCCGGTTGAAGCGGACCGCGTCACTGCCGACCAGCAGCATGAGTACGGCGTCGGCGTCGGCCCGCTCGATCCGGCCCAGCACGTCACGGAAGTCGTCGGCGCCCAGCGGGAGATACGCCTCGCCGCACACCCGGCCGCGGGAGTCGCGTGCGTAGCGGCGGGCGGCCCGCGCGGTGCGCCGGGGCCAGACGTAGTTGTTGCCGACGACGAACCAACGGCGCACGCCGCGGGCCTCGGTGAGCAGGCGCATGGCGGGCAGCAGCTGCCAGGCGGGGGTCTCGCTGGTCAGGTAGACGCCGTCGGTGCGCTCGCCGCCCTCGTACAGCGCGGTGTAGACGTACGGCACCCGGTGCGCGATGCGCGGGGCCATCGCCTGCCGCACCGAGGAGATGTGCCAGCCCGTGACCCCCTGCACCGCCCCGGTGGCCACCAGGGCCTCCACGTCCTCCGCGACCTGCCGCGGCTCGGCGCCCCCGTCGACCTCGAGGAGCCGCAGCTCCTTGCCGAGCACTCCGCCCGCCTTGTTGATCTCCTCCGCGGCCAGCCGGGCGCAGGTCTCGCAGGTGGGTCCGAACACGCCGGCGGGACCCTGCATCGGGTACACGAGCGCGATGTTCAGGGTCGAGTCGTCGACCGTGAACCACTCGTGGGCAGGGAGACGGACGGGACGGTGCATGGCCCCATGATTGCCGCACCGCTCCCGCTGCCCAAGCGGCGGCCCGGATCGAGACCCATTCTTGAGGTGCTCTTCCGACAGGGCAGGCCTCCCGTCGCGCACCGGGCGGACGGTGCCGGTCAGCCGGGCCGCTGGGTGCGGTTGTCGTGGGCGAGCCCGTCCGGGTGGGCGGCCGTATGCGGCCCGAGCCCGAGTGGAAGGACCAGGGCTCGCAGCACCACGGGGGCCGACGGCCGGAGAAGCTGCTGGTCCGACGGCCGACGAACCAGTCCGATGTCCTGCCAGCCCCACGACAGGAAGGCGTTGCGGACCGCCGAGTCGGCTTGTTCCACCAACGTCGCCCCGAGCGAGGCGTGATGGTCGGCGAGCAGGCGGTACTGAAGGCGGCGGGCCAGGCGCTGGCCGTCCGCGTGGGGGTGAACCAATGTCTCGGTGATCGCGAAGACATGACCGGATGCCGTGAGTTGTTCGACGCTCCGCGGAAGCGGCCCGTCGAACCCCCGCCACCACGTACCCTCGCGCCGTACCGGGAATCCGTAGACACACCCCGCGAAAGCGGTGCTCTCCGCGATCAGCAGGGCGAAGCCGGGCCGCCGGACGGCGCCGGTCAGCCGCCGCAGAAACGCCTCCCGGTCCCGGTACCCCTCGCCGGGCTGCGCCCGGGAGGACTCCACGTACAGATCGGCCAGATCCTCCTTGAGGGTCTCGGCCTGCCAGCGGTTCAGCCGACGCAGACGTAACGCGTCCATGGCGGACGGTGTGCCGCCCTCACCGAGCGGTGGCTGCTCCCGTCCGGGCAGGGCCGTCACGGCGCACCGCCCGCGACGACGGGAATCCCGCACGATCGCCCAACGACGGCAGGGGCCGGGTGGAGCAGGAATCCGGAGCCGGTGATCTCGATGACGCGGGCCACGCTCTGCGACGGGTGGTGCAGCCGCAAGGTCCTGCCGTCATCCGTGGCGAACCGGGATGCCAGGAGGAAGGCGTTGAGTCCGCTGGCGTCGCAGAAGGTGACCGCCGTGAGGTCGACGTCGATGCTGCGGATGTCATCACTCAGACACTCGGCCAGTGCCTTCCTCACCTGCGCCGCCGTGGCCAGATCGATCTCTCCCGCGAGGGTGATCAGAACCCGGGTACCGTGTTCGTGCCGATAGACGTTCAGTTGTGGAAGGGCCATGGCTCCTCTGTCCGGACGCATGAGGACGGGGGTGTGCGTGCGTGGTGACGGACGGGATGAGCCTCCGGTCCGGCGAACCGAGTCGCTGCCCTCGGTTCCTGAACTCGGTTCCTGGATGCGGCCTCCGGCACGGGAGGGCGCCCTGTGCGATCCGGCCGGCTACCAGCCGGGAGCGCCGGGCAGGACGGGAACGGGGTCGGCGGGGGCGAGACCGGTGGCGGCGAGAATCCGTTGGGCCGAGGCGTCGTTGTCGTCCCGCACGGCCATGGCCGGGGGCCGGTCCTGGAGTGTCGGCGAGAGGGAAACGGTCGCAGTCATGACGCGAACCCTGCTCCGGGCCGACCGCGACCGACCCGGCCTATTCGATCGCCGAAAACGACACGAGCGTGGCAGCCGGTGCGCGAAATATCCTCGGTGTTCCTCACCCTACTCCTCGGCCGAGGAGTAGGGACCGCAGGAGGACGAGGATCACCGAGCCGGAGGCTCGCGTTGCCCGGTGACGAGCGCGCGAAGTCCCACGCGGTGACGCAGGCGGCGCACAGCCGGGGAGAATGCTCGGTCGTACGCCCCCCCCACAGGGACCGCCCCGGAGTAGGCTCGAATCACCGGGAACACTTCGCACACCGGATCAGATGCTGGTGCCGTTCGCGGCGAGCAAACACGACCGGAACGTCGAAGACGAGCCCGGGGACAGGTTCGCGCCATGACCGCGACCGACGGACAGACCACCCTCACCGAACCCGACCGCTCTCGTACTCTCGCGTGCGCTCCGCCCGAGGGGGTGAGGACGTGGAACTCGTCGTCACCGCGGCACTGATCATCGCCGTGATCGCCCTGAGAGTCGCCATGAGACCCGCTCTGGTCCATCACCCCCAAGCGCGGCAGCGCGCAAGGACCACGGCCTACCGCTACGGCGTTGCGCTGCCGGGATTCGGCCGCCTGCGGGCGAGGAACCGACGAGCGGCGAAGCCTTCCCCGGCACCCGCCGGCGCGTCACCCCCTGTCGACCACGCCGAACCGGCCGGTGCCACGGATGACTCGGCCCCTTCCCCGGTGGGGGTGGGGACAGTGGGCGGGCCGGGCCGGCGGCACCACCCCGTGGAGGCACCGGAACCGCCCTCGGCCGGGAAGGTCGACGTGCGCCTCGTCGCCTCGTCCCCCGAGGCCGCCCGCCAGATCGCGGAGATGCTCCGTAGCTGCTTCGCCTCCTCCGAGCAGCGCAGCTATCCCGTCGGCACGGTGGCCGGCGGAACCCTCCTCCACCTGACGGTGGACACCGCCCGCGCGGCAGAACCCGCACGCTCCTGGCTGGTCACCAGTCGTGGGCACGACGGAGTGTGAAGCCTGGCTCTCGGGGAACCCGCACGGAGACAGAGGGCCTGCGCTGCCGTGGCAGACGAAGCAGACGTCGTCCTTGCTCCGCGGTCGCGCCTCACGCATCGCGCAACGGCAAAAGCGCATCCCTACGTGTGGCCCGGTCTCAACAACTCCCGAGGCGGCGCCGAGCCATCTGCCTCCTTCGGAGAGAGCTGCACCGTCATGACCAGAAACACCTCGGTCCGCCCCCCGCCTACCGAGACCTCGGGCAGTGACTTCGCCCGGCTGTCGAGAAAGATCGCCGATGCCGGCCTGCTGGGGCGCCGTCCCGGCTACTACGCCCTGCGGATCACCGTGGTCGCGGGACTCTACGTCGGCGGCTGGGCCGCCGTCGGGCTCATCGGCGCCAGTTGGTGGACGCTGGCGGTCGCCGCCTTCCTGGCCGTCGTCTTCGGCCAGGTCGCCCTGCTCGCGCATGACGCGGCCCACCGCCAGGTGTTCAGCCGTCGCCGGGCCAGCGAGGCGTCCGGACGGATCGCCGGCGCCGGCGTCGGCATGGGCTACGGGTGGTGGCAGGACAAGCACACCCGCCACCACGCCCATCCCAACCACGAGGGACTCGACCCTGACCTCGACCCCGACCTGCTGGTGTGGTCCGAGGACCAGGCCCGGGTCGCCAAGGGGCTCCCCCGGCTGATCGGCCGCTGGCAGGCGTTCCTGTTCTTCCCGCTCCTCACGCTGGAGGGGTTCAACCTGCACGTGTCGAGCGTGCGGGCGCTGGCCAACCGCTCGCTCAAGCACCGGGCACTCGACGGCACGTTGCTGTTCGCGCACTTCGCGGTCTACCTGACCCTCCTGCTCTGGCTGTTGCCGCCCGGCATGGCGATCGCCTTTCTCGCCGTCCACCAGTGCCTGTTCGGCGTCTACCTCGGCTCCCTCTTCGCGCCCAACCACAAGGGCATGCCGATCCTGACCGGCGAAGACCGCCCGGACTTCCTCCGCCGCCAGGTGCTCACCTCGCGCAACGTGCGCGGCGGGCGCCTCATCGACATCGCGCTGGGCGGCCTGAACCATCAGATCGAGCATCACCTGTTCCCCAGCATGCCCAGCCCCAACCTGCGCAAGGCCCGGACCATCGTCCGGCGCCACTGCGAGGAACTGGGTCTGGACTACCTGGAGACCGGGCTGATCGCGTCCTACCGGCAGGCCCTCGCCAGCCTCCATCAGGCCGGAGCACCGCTCCGGCAGGCCCGCGTCCCCGCCCGGGCAGGTGCGGCAGCCATCGGCGGCAGCGACGTCTAGCGGGCGCCGCACCGGACACGACCCGCGCCGGCCACCCGCGACCGTTCACCCTGATCGGATTCCCGTACGAGCCCGACAGGGAGTGACCGTGCACGTCACCGCTCGGCGGGCTCGGTCTCCCGGTCCAGGTCGAGCGGCTCGGCCGCGTAGGTGATGCGCACGACGCCGTCGGCATGCCGTTCCGTGTCGCCGCGTACGCCGAACACGTCACGCAGGAGGTCCGGGGTGAGGACCTCCAGGACGGGACCGGCCGCCACCACCGCGCCCTCGTGCAGCACCACGAGGTGGTCGCAGAGGCGCGCGGCCAGGTCGAGGTCGTGCAGGACGGCGAGGGTGGTGATGCCGGTGCTGCGGATGAGGTGGAGCAGTTCGAACCGGGCGCGGATGTCGAGGTGGTTGGTGAGTTCGTCCAGGACGAGCAGCCGCGGGCGCTGGGCGAGGGCGCGGGCCAGCAGGACGCGTTGGCGTTCGCCGCCGGACAGGGTGGCGTAGTCCCGGTGCGCGAAGGGGGCGACTCCGCAGCGGGCGACCGCTTCGGCCACCGCCTCGCGGTCCTCGGCGCCGTCGCGGCCCAGCAGGCCGTGATGGGGGGTGCGGCCGAGCGCGACGATCTCGGTCACGGTCAGGCCGGTGGTGGTGCCGGCGTCCTGGAGGACGGCCGCCGTGCGCCGGGCCGCGGCACGGGCCGAGAGTGCCCACACGTCGTCACCGCCCACCCGCACCACCCCGTAGGCCGGGCGCAGCGAGCGGTAGACCGTGCGCAGCAGGGTGGACTTGCCGCTGCCGTTGGGGCCCACCAGTCCGACGATGTCGCCCTCCGCCGCCTCCAGGTTCACCTCGCGGAGGATCGCCTTGTTCTCCAGGGTGATGTGGAGCTGGTCCACGTTCAGTTTCATACGGTGTCCAGGCCCTTGTCGCGGCGCAGCAGCCACAGGAAGAAGGGGGCGCCGAGCAGGGCGGTGAGGATGCCCAGCGGCAGTTCGTTGGGGCGGTTGACGGTGCGGGAGAGCAGGTCCACCACCACCAGGTAGACGGCGCCCAGCAGTGCGCTCAGCGGCAGCAGCCGACGGTGGTCGGCGCCGACGGTGAGGCGGACCAGGTGGGGGATCATCAGGCCGACGAAGCCGACCCCGCCCGCGACGGCGATGACCGTGCCGGTGAGGAGTGCGCTGATGACCAGCAGGACGGCACGCAGCCGGTTGACGTCCACGCCGAGCGCGGTGGCGGACTCGTCGCCGGCGAGCAGGGCGTTGAGCCGCCGCCCGAACAGGGTCAGCAGGGCCGTGCTCGTCAGGACGACCACGGTGACGGTCGGCAGTTGGCTCCACTGGGCGCCGGCGACGCTGCCGAGCATCCAGAACATGACTGTGCGCAGTTCGGTGGGTGTCGCGAGCAGCTGGACGAAGCTGGTCACGGACAGCAGGACGTAGCCGACCGCGACCCCCGCCAGCACCAGCCGGGTGGGGGCGAGCCGCCCCTGTCGCTGCCCGAGGGCGAACACCAGGGCGCCGGCGGCCAGCGCGCCGACGAACGCCGCGCCCGACACACCGAGTCCGCCCAGTCCGCCGAGCGCCGCCCCGCCGAGGGTGATGACCAGCACGGCACCGAGCGAGGCGCCGTAGGAGAAGCCGAGGACGACGGGGTCGGCGAGCGGGTTGGAGACCAGGGTCTGGAGCACCGCCCCGGCGACGGCCAGACCCGCGCCCACCAGGGCTGCCAGGGCGACGCGAGGGGCCCGGAAGGTCCACACGATCTGGTCCAGGGCCGGGTCGCCGGTGGTTCCCCGCCCGGTGAGGTGGTGCAGGAGGATCCCCCACACGTCGCCGACCGGGATGTTGACCGCGCCGATGCTCACCGCCGCCACCATGACGGCGACGAGCACCACCAGCAGGGCGCCGACGGCAAGGGACAGCCTCGGTCCGTTCAGACCTTGTCGGGGTGCAGCATCTCGGCGATCTTCGCGACCGCCAGGTCGTTGCTCGGGCCGAGGTACATCGAGTCCGACAGGGCCACGTACGTCTTGTTCTTCGCGGCCGGCCACTGGGGGAACTCCTTCAGCAGTTTCTCGGCGTAGGCCGCCGGGTCGGGGTCGTTGTAGCCGATGACGACGAGGGCGTCGACGGCGGTGGCGGCCACCTTCTCCTTGCTCAGGTCGGCGAAGGAGGTCTCGGAGGCGGACTCGAAGGCGTTGGAGCCGCCGGCCTTGGCCAGGATGTCGTTGTAGATGCCCTTGGCGACGACCGAGCTGAAGTCGTTGCCGCCCATCGCCATGTTGGAGAACAGCACCATCACCTTGGGCTGCCGCTCGCCCTTGACCTTCGCGGCGATGTCGGCGATGCGCTTCTCCGACGCGGCGACGAGCTTCTCGGCCCGGTCGCCGACGTTGAAGACCTTGCCCAGGTCACGCAGCAGCGTGTAGCTGTCGGCGATGGTCATCTTCGTGGTGTCCTGGTCGCAACCCTGCGGTGAGACATAGGTGTTGGCGTCGACTTGCGCCAACTGCTCCCGGGTGGCGAAGCCGTTCTTCTCGTCGAAGCCGTACGCGGTCGTGGACAGCACCAGGTCCGGGCGCAGTCCGATCATCGCCTCGCGCGGGATGTCGTAGGCCTCGTTGAGTTTGACGTCACCGGTGGGCAGTGCCTTGATGGCGGCGGCTCGTCCCGCGACCTCGGACATGCCGTAGCTCTGCTGATTGGCCACGATCCTGTCCTGGAGGCCGAGGGCGAGGAGCGTGGAGACCTCGGCGACCGAGGCGCCGTTCATGACGACGACCCGGCTCGGCGCCTCGCCGAACTTCTCGGCGACCCCGCAGTTCTCGAGCGTCACCGGGTAGCCGGAACCGGCGGCGGCCGCGGACGCCTTGTCGCCGCTGCCGCCGGCCGTGTCGGTCGAGGAGTCGGCGCCGCACGCCGAGGTGACCAGACAGAGGGCGCCGGCCAGGGCGACGGCGACCGGCCGTTTCTTCGACATGCGGGCTCCTTGCAGCGGGGGGCTCGTGATGCGACGGGTTCTGTTGCAGTAGTCGGGGAGCGGCGCCCGCGAGTTCCCGGCAATCCCCCATTACTTCGCGGGAGTTGCCGGACGGCTCCGCCGCCCGACGGGAGCGGGCAGCTTGCCGGTGGTGACACAGTGGTCGAGGTATCGGTGGACGAGTTCCCTGCCGACGGGCGGGCACGTGACGCCGCCGGTGCGCAGGGCGTCCACCACGTTGTCGGCGCGGATCCGCCCCAGGCGCAGATCCGTGCCCGTGGCATCGCCCGCGTCCGCGTCCGCGTCCCGGGCGTCGAAGAAGGCGAGCGTGGTGGCCGCGGCGCCGGAGGAACGCGGCAACTCGGCACGCCACCGGTCCAGGGGCAGGCGCCGCAGCGGGTAGCCGTACTCCTCCAGCCAGTCGTAGACGTCACCGAGCCGCACCGGGGCCGTGGCGGCATGGTGGAACACGGTCGCCGGACCCGGCGGCCCGAGACAGAGCCGCACGAGCGCCTCGGCGAGGTGGTCGACCGGTGTCCAGATCTCCTCCTCGAAGAGGTCGGGGACGATGCCCGCGGGGATCCCGGCGCGCAGCACGTTCCAGAGGAAGTCCCGTTCGTTCACCTGCCCGGTGGTGGCCGGGCCGACGATCCGGCCGAGCCGGTGCACGGTGACCGGCAGGCCCCGCTCGGCGGCCTGGCGCAGCAGCTGCTCGGCCGCCCACTTCGACTGCTGGTAGCCGTAGCGCAGCCCGGGGTGGGGCGGGAGGAACGCCTCGGGCACCTCGGCGGCGAGGGCGAGCGGCGGGGCTACGGAGAGCGTCGACACGAAGTGCAGGGGGATCGAGCGTGGGGCCGCGAGGCGCAACAGTTCCCTGGTCGATTCGGTGTTGGCGGCGCGGAGGCCGGCGTACTCGCGCAGGACGCTGACGTTCGCCGCGTTGTGGAGGATCGCGTCGCAGGTGCCGGCGAGTGCGGTGAACTCCTCTTCGTCCAGGCCGAGTCGGGGGCGGGCGAGGTCCGCGGGGACCGTCGTGATCCGGTCGCGTGCCGCGTCCGTGAGGTCGATCCAGTGGGTGTCCAGGGCCTGTCGGACGCGCTCGGTGGCCGCTGCGGGGCTCGGGGCGCGGACCGGACAGACGATCTCGGCGCCGGTGCTCGTCAGGAGTTCCGCCAGCAGGTGGACGCCGACGAAACCGGTGGCGCCGGTGAGCAGGATCCGCTCCGGCGTGCCGCCCGCCCGGGGACCGTCGCCGGGGCGCACGCCGGGGTCGAGGACGGCGTCGGCGAGCAGGCTCTGCGGCAGGCCGACCGTGGCCGGCCGCGCCCGCTGCGCCAGGAACCTGGCCAGTTCGGCGGCGGTCGGATGCTGGAAGAGCCAGGCGACCTTCACCTCCCGGCCGAGTGCGATGCCGAGGCGGTTGGCGGCCTGGATGGCCTGGAGGGACTGGGCGCCCCGTTCGAACACGTCGTCCTGCGCGGACAGGGTCGCCGCCCCGAGCACCTGCCGCCAGGCGGCGGTGACGGTGTGTTCGAGCGTGCCGGACACCGCGGTCCGGGTGACGGGGAGTGTCGTCGCGAGCGCGTGGCGGTCGGTCTTCCCCGAGCTGGTCCGGGGCAGCTCGTCCAGGAACTCGACCGCCGACGGGACCATCGCCGCGGGCAGTGCCGTGCGCAGGTGCTCCCTGATCGCGGCTGCCGCCGGGGCGGGCCCGTCCGGCACGACGTACGCCGCCAGGCGCCGTGTCCCGCCCGGAAGCACCTGCCCTACGACGACGGCGTCACGCACTGCCGGGTGGCGCAGCAGGGCGCTCTCCACCTCGGCGGGGTGCACCCGGTGTCCGCTGATCTTGAACTCGGTGTCCGAGCGGCCCAGATGGCGCAGTTGCCCGTCGTCGCCGACGCGGACCAGATCGCCGGTGCGGTAGGCGCGGGGGGCTCCGGGCAGGGCGTGCAGGGGCGCGAAACGTGCGGCGTCCGGGGGCCGGTTCCCCCGGTAGCCGAGGGCCAGATTGCCGCCCAGGAGGTGGAGTTCGCCGTCGACGACCGCCGCGCCGGTGCCGGGCAGCGGGAGCCCGATGGGTACGTCCCCGGGGGCGAGGCCGGGGTCGTGGAGGTCGGCGACGGTGGCGACCACGGTGGCCTCGGTCGGGCCGTAGGTGTTGAGCAGCCGCACGGACGTGCCGACGGCCTCGCGCCAGCGGTCGACCCGTTCGGGCAGGGCGCTCTCGCCGCCGATGACGACGGTCCGCACCCCGGTGGGGAGGGCGGCGGTTCCGGTCGAGACGGCGTGGGCCACCTGGTGCCAGTAGGCGGTGGGCAGGTCGAGGAAGCTGATCCGCAGCCGGGCGCAGGCGTCCAGGAAGGCGGGGACCGAGTCGGTCATGTCGTCGGTGCGGACCACGAGCGTGGCACCCGCGCACAGGGTGAGGAAGATTTCCTCGACGCTGGTGTCGAAGTGCAGGGGCGCGAACCCGAGCACCCGGTCGCCGGGGCGCGGTCCGTAGCGGTGCGAGGCGCCGGCGACGAAGTGGGCGAGGGCCCCGTGGCCGACCTCGACGCCCTTGGGGCGGCCGGTGGAACCGGAGGTGTGCAGCACGTAGGCGAGGTCGTGGGGCGCCGGTGCGGCGGGTGGAGCGGTGCCGGGGCCGGGGTGGTCGTCGGCCGTCACCTCGGCGTACGTGGCAGCCGTCAGGACCAGCGCGGGCCGGGCCTCGTCCAGCAGCCCGGCGCCGCGCGCCGGTGGCGCGGTCGGGTCGAACGGGCAGTAGGCGGCCCCGCGGAGCAGGACGCCGAGGACGGCGATGACGGCGTCGATGCCGCGTGGCAGGCCGATGGCCACGAGGTCCCCGGGGCCCACCCCCCGGGCGGCCAGCCGGCGGGCGAGGTCATGCGCGAAGCCGAGGAGTTCCGCGTACGTCACGCCGCGGCCGTCGTGCTCGACGGCGACCGAGCCGCCGCTCTGTGCCGCGCGCTCGGCGATCAGAGCGAGCACCGGGCGCGCCGGGCCGGGCAGCGGCCCCCCGTCCAGGACGGCGACGCTCTCGTGGGCCCGTAGCTCGTCCAGCGCCCGGTCGGGTGCGGCGACGGCCGCCGCGAGCAGGGCGAGCAGCCCCTCCTGGAACGCGGCGAGGTCCGCCGCGTCGTAGAGGTCGGGGTGGGCGTCCACGGCGATGCGCAGGCCGGCACCCTCGGAGCGGTCGTAGACGTTGACGGACAGGTCGTCGACGGGGCCGGCGGAGACGTTGTGGACCGTGCTGCGGTGTCCGGCGAACCGGAGGTCGTAGGCGAAGGGCATGATGTTGACGCCCGGGCCGGACAACCGCCGCTGTCCGCCGAGGAGTCTGAGGTCGCGCCGCAGTTGTTCGTAGCGGTAGCGCTGGTGCGGCAGTGCGGCCCGCAGTTCGCGCGAGATCCGGACGGCGAGGTCGCGCAGACTGTCCGAGCCGGCGACCGTCACCCGCAGGGGCAGGATGTTGCGGACCATGCAGGGGACGCGGAGGGAGACCGAGCCGAGGCGGCCCATCACCGGCAGGCTGAGGATGATCTCGGGGGCGCCGGTCGTGTGGTGCAGCCGGGCCACCGTGACGGCCAGCAGCAGCTCGGACCAGGTGACCTTCAGGTCGCGGGCGACGGCGCGCAGGACGTCCGTCCGCGCCGCGTCCAGGTCGACGACCCGTCGGTGGAAGGTGCGCCCGGGCAGCGCCGCGCGGCCGGCCTGGGTCACCACGGGCGGCCGGTCCGCGAACCGGTCCGTCCAGTAGGCGCGGTCCTCGGCGAAGCGGGGCGACTCGCGGTAGGCGCGCTCCTCCTCCCGCACCGAGGCCAGGGTGCTGAAGCCGCTGTCCCGCACCGGCTCCCCGGCGACCAGAGCGGTGTACACCTCGGCGACCCGCCGGGCGACCAGCGACAGGCCGAAGCCGTCGAGGGCGATGTGGTGGACGCGGTGGTACCAGAGGTGTTCCTCCCCCGCGATCCGCAACAGGGCGTGGCCGAAGACGGGGCCGCGGGCGAGGTCGACGGGGCGGGCCAGGTCCTCGTCCATCCAGGCCAGGGCCGCCGCGCGCGGGTCGGGTTCGGCGGTGAGGTCCGCCGTGTGCAGGCGCCAGTCGTCTGCCGGGGCGTCCGTCTCCCAGGGACGGCCCTGGTCGTCGACGCCGTAGACGACGTGCAGGGCCTCCGTCTGCGCGACCACGAGGTGCAGGGCCTCGTCGAAGAGGGCCGCGTCCACCGGGCCGTGGATGTGCACGTACTCGGCCGTGTTGTACGCGGGGCTGTCCGGGTCGAGCCGCTGTCCGGTCCACACGCCTTCCTGAGCGGGCGGCAGCGGACGGCGCGGGGTCACGTCGTTCCTCCCCTGCGGGCGCAGAGCAGCTGCCACCACTGGGCGAACGAGGTGCATTCGGCGAGGTCGACGAAGGTGACGTCCACGCCGGTCTCCCGCCACCGTTCGAGGAGGGTGACGATGCGCAGGGAGTCCAGGCCCGCGTGGAGGGGGTGCTCGTCGAGGTCGACTTCGTCGGGCCGCTGGTACAGGTACTCCGCCAGGTCCGCGCGGAAGCCGTCCAGGGTAAGGGGAGCAGGCATGTCGTTCTCTCTCGATCCGGCCCTGGTGAGGGGCTAGTTGACCTTGCGTGCGGAGTCGCGCCAGAAGCGGTCGCGCAGTTCGCGGCGCAGGATCTTTCCGCTGGGATTGCGCGGTACGGCGTCGATGAACTCGTAGCGGGCGGGCAGCTTGAAGCTCGCGAGCCGTGGGACGAGGAAGGTGTGCAGGTCCCGGGGGCGGGCCGACGGGCCGGGGGCCGGGACGACGAAGGCGTGCACATACTCGCCCCAGCGTTCGTCGGGTGCGCCGACGACGACGGCCTCGGCCACACCGGGATGGGCTTCCAGCGCGTTCTCTATCTCGGCCGGGTAGACGTTCTCGCCCGCGACGAGGATCGCGTCCTTGATGCGGTCGCGGATGAAGAGGTGGCCGTCCTCGTCGAAAAAGCCGGCGTCCCCGGTGTGGATCCAGCCGTCGACGAGGGTCTCGGCGGTCTTCTCGGGCAGTCCCCAGTACTCGACCATGTGGGCGGGCGTGGCCAGACAGACCTCCCCCACCGCGCCCGGCGGAAGCTCCCGGCCCTCCCCGTCGATCACCTTGCCGCGTACGCCCGGGTACGGCCGTCCCGCCGCCTGCATCAGCGGGCCGCCCGGGACATGGGCGGCCGGGGGCAGGCAGACGGCGGTGTTGCCGGTCTCGGTGAGCCCGTAGATCTGGGCGAACTCGCAGTCGAGGACGGCGAGGCTCTCCTCCAGCAGGGCCTCGGAGATCGGGGAACCGCCGTAGACCGTCTTGCGCAGGGTGGTGAAGTCCTCGGCGCGGATGCCGGGTTCGGTCAGCATCATGCGGAGCATCGCCGGGACGACGCAGGCGGTGGTGACGCCCAGGTCGCGGATGAGGTCGACGGCCCGGCGTGCGGCGAAGGCGCGCATCGCGACGATCGTGGTGCCCGCGTTGAGGTTCTGCGCGGCCCACCACAGGCCGCCGACGTGGAAGCCGGGAATGCCGATCAGCGCGATGTCCCCGGCCCGCCAGTCGATCCAGTCCAGCCCCTCGCTCGCCAGGGCGTCCCGGATCGCGAAGAAGCTGCGGTGGGCGAGGACCACGCCCTTGGGCAGGCCGGTCGTGCCGCTGGTGTAGAGCTGGGCCACCGGGGTGTCGGGGGTGGCGGTGTCCGGCGGCTCGGTGTCGGGCTGGGGCGCCTTCCAGGCCGCGAGGCGCTCACCGAGCGCGACGATCGTCTCGGGGGGCGCGGTCGGCATCCCGTCGACGACGGTGGCGAACTCGTCCTCCAGGAAGAGGAGTCGGGTACCGGAGTCCTGGAGGATGTGGCTGACCTCGGGCGCGGTGAGCCGCCAGTTGACGGGGACGAGCACCGTGCCGCTCTTGGCGCAGCCGAAGAGGATCTCGTAGTAGTGCTCGGACTCCTTGCCCAGGTAGGCGACCCGGTCGCCCGGGGTGAGTCCGGCGGCCCGCAGGGCGTGGGCGATGCGGTTGCTCTCGCGGTGCAGTTGCCCGTACGTCAGCGTGCGCCCCTCGCACAGGATCGCGGGGGTGTCGGGCCGGTGCCGCGCGTGGAAGCCCGTGGTCCGGGCGAGCGTCCGGAGCTCCGGGTGGTGGAGCCTGTCCGTGGTCATGGATTCTTCTCTCGCCTCGGGTCAGGGGAGGTTGACGAACGCCAGGGTCGCCTCGCCGTCGCACCGGCCCGAGCCGGCGTCCCGGTAGCGGTAGGTGGTCTCGGCGTGGAGGAACGGGTGACCGGCTGCCGGGACGCGCCGGGTGACGGAACTCAATTCCATCTCCCCCGAGAACGCGCGGGAATCGATCGGGCGCCGGAAACTGGCGGCGAAACGGGCGATGAGAATGTCCGGGAGCTGGCGCTCGAAGAAGTCGTCCAGCGTCCAGGACTCGAATCCCGTACCCAGTCCTTCCTGCACGGACTTGGCCACGAGGTAATACATCATCTGGTTGTAGCAGATGTTCACCTCCACGGAATTCAGATGGCCGGTGTCGTCGATGTAGCACGACTCGGGAATTTCGAACTCGCAGCGGGCCGAGGCGCGCCCGTCGGTCTCCGTCACGACGGCCGAGCGCAGGTATCTGCAGTGGTCCTTGTACGGCGTCAGCACGTGCGCCAGCAGGGCTTCGTCCGTCATGCCGCCTTGATCCCGTCGTGCAGCCGGCGTGCGTCGTGCACGGTGACGCGGTAGGAGACGGTGGGCTCCGGTGTGCTCGTGTGCCGGGCGCGGTGAACGAGGCTGCGGTTGTCCCAGATCAGCAGGTCGCCCCGCTCGAAGCCCTGGAGGTGGATGCCGTCGTGCGTGAACGTCTCGTCGAGCTGCCCGGTCGCCTCGAACAGCCGCTTGAGCAGCTCCTCGTCGAGCGGGTTGCCGTCCCGGTCCTCGATGCCGACGGTGAAGCCCTCGCTGATGTAGAGGACCGTCTCGCCGGTCATCGGGTGGGTGAAGGTGGTCGGCTGGACGACGGCCGGGGTCTTGCGCTCGACCTCGTCGATGATCTCGGAGAGCGGGCGGTAGACGTCGTGCGGCCGGATCTTGAAGTACTTGCGCACCGAGTGGGTGCAGCGGGTGCCGGCGATCTCCCTCTTCAGGTCCTCGGGCAGCTTCTCGTAGGCCCGTCCCATGTCGATGAAGTACGTCCCACGGTTCTTCTCCGGCACGACCTGGGGGTGGATCAGGGTCAGGCCGAAGGGGTCCGGCATGAACTGGTAGTCGGCGTGCCAGAACTTGCCGGTCTTCGGTACGCCGATCTGCCGGCCGTTCTCCGGCACGTTGGAGGAGACGAATATCTCCGGGACCTCCGGGTGCTTGTACATCGGTTCGTAGTAGGTCTCGGGGCGGCCCAGCCGCTTGCCGAGCGCGAGGAACTCCTTCGGGGAGAGGTCCTGTCCCTTGAGGACGGCGATCTTCCTCGTGTAGACGGTGTTCTTGAGTGCCTCGACGTCGGCGTCCGAGGCGGTGGTGTGGTCGAAGCCCTCGACCGTGGCGCCGATCGCGGCGCCGGGCTGTTCCTCGATCTGCATTGCGGTGCTTCCTTCCATGGGGTCAGACGGCCGGCCGGCGGGCGTCCACGAGTCCGGCGATGTCGCCGAGGGTGAGGTCGGGTCCGAGTTCGTCGTCGCCGACCGTCACATCGAGGTCGCGTTCGATGCGGATGCTGATCTCGACCGTGGTCAGCGAGTCGACGTCCAGTTCGCCGAGGGTCGCCCCGGGGCGGATGCGGTCGGCGGGGGCGTCGTGGAGTCGGGTGAGGATGTCGACGAGCTGCTCGTAGGTGGTGCTCATGGCGTCGTCCGTTCTTGTCGATGGAGCACGGGCCAGGTCAGCAGGCAGGAACCCCAGGTGAGGCCGCCGCCGAAGGCGGTCAGCAGAAGCCGGTCGCCGGACCGGACCGTGCGACGGGCGGCCGCGTCGGCGAGGGCGAGCGGGATGGACGCGGCGCCGGTGTTGCCGACGGACTCGACGTGGGTCGCACACCGCTCCCGGGGCAGACCGAGGTCGTCGGCGACCGCGTGCAGGATCCGCAGATTGGCCTGGTGCGGTACGAAGCGGTCGACGTCGTCGATCCGCAGGCCTGCCCGGGACAGCGTGGCCCGCGCGGACTCGGCCATCCGGGTCACCGCGTGGCGGTAGACCTCCTTGCCCCGCATCGCGAAGTGCCGCTCCTCGTGGCTGGGTTCGACGGGCCGGGAGCGTTGCCGGGAGCCACCGGCGGCGACCATGATCAGGTCCTCGTGGGCGCCGTCGCTGCCGAGGTCGAAGTGGCCGACCGCGCCGGGCTCGTCGGGATGTCCGGCGCGCAGGACGACGGCTCCGGCGCCGTCGCCGAAGATGATCGCGTTGGCCCGGTCCAGCGGGTCCACGACGGTGGAGTAGGTGTCCGCCCCGACGAGCAGGACCCGTCCGGCCACGCCGGACGCGATCAGCCCGGCGGCGGCCACCAGTCCGTAGACGAAGCCGGTGCACGCGGCACCGACGTCGAAGGCCGCCACCCCCGTGAGACCGAGCCGTGCGGCGACCGCGGGCGCGGTGGCCGGGCAGCTGCGGTCCGGGGTGGCCGTGGCGACGACGACGGCGTCCACCGGGTCGGTGCCGGAGGAGGCGAGGGCCCGGCGGCCGGCCTCGACGGCCAGGTCGGATGTCGCCTGCCCGGGCTCGACGACGTGCCGTCGGCGGATCCCGGTCCGGGTGCGGATCCAGGCGTCGTCGGTGTCGAGCCGTCGCGCGAGGTGCTCGTTGGTCACCACCCGGGACGGCACCCATCCGGCCAGCCCGCACAGCACGGCGGCCGGGGGCGCGGAGGAACCGTCGGCGATCGGGGACATGGGTCTGCTCCTGGCATGACGGAGGACGGGCCGGGCGGCCCGGGGAGGGGAGGGGGAGATGGATCAGGGGGGGGACAGCGGGACGGGGTCAGGGGCGCGGGACAGCGGGACGGGGTCAGGGGCGCGGGACAGGGGGTCAGGGGCGCGGGTCAGGGGGACGGGTCGGGAGGTGCGGCAGGAAGAGGAGTCGGGAGCGGGCACCGGGGCATTGGTGCTCCCCGGGGCCACGGGCGGCTAGGCACTCGTGCTCCCCGAAGCCCGGGGGTCGTCGGCGTTGCCGCCGGGCCGGCCGGTCCCGCCGGGATCGCCGCCCTCCGCGAGGACCGCGGCGGGACCGGCGCTCACCTCGGTCACCGCGCTCACCGCGGTCACCGCGCTCCGGCGGAGGGCGAGCAGTGCGAGCGCGCCGAGGGCGATGGCGCCCGCCGTCGCGAAGACAGCGGTCCGGATGCCGTCCAGGAGCCCGGGGCCCGGGGCGTTCCGGCCGACGCCGCCGGCGATCGCGACCAGGACGGCGAGGCCCACCGCGCCGCCCACCTGGAGGCTGGTCGAGGCCAGTCCGGAGGCGACGCCCTGGTCGTCGGCGGCCACCCCGGTGGACGCGGCGATCCACATCGCCGTCCACGCGGCGCCCTGGCCGAGCCCCAGGAGCACGATCCCGGGCAGCAGGCGTGGATACGAGCCGTCCGAGGTGAGCCCCAGGCCGAGCGCCGCCGCCCCGACCGCCCCCAGCGCCAGGCCGCCGACCAGCACCCGGTGCACGCCGAAGGCGGTCACGGCCCGTTCCCCGGCCTGGGTGCCCCCGGCGATCACCAGGGCGGGCACCAGGAACGCGAGGCCGGTCGCGACGGCGCTGTAGCCGTGGACGGTCTGGAAGTACAGGGTGAGGAAGTACGGCACGGAACTGAACGTGGCGCTGAACAGGGCGGTCACCCCCATGGCGACCGCCAGGCCGCGACGGGCGAACAGCCGTGCCGGGACGAGCGGTTCACGCGATCGCCGCTCCACGACGGCGAACAGCGTCAGCAGGCCGGCCGAGAGCGCCGCGCCCGTCAGGGCGGCGGGCGAGTCCCAGCCCTGCGCCGGGGCCCGCACCAGCAGGAACACCAGGAGCGTGACCCCGCCCGTCGCGGTCAGCGCACCCGCCACGTCGAAGCGCCGCGTGCGGTCCCGGGGCCCGTCGGGCGGGAAGAGCAGCCGGCCCGCCACCGCGAGGGCTGCCGCGACCGGCACGTTGACGAAGAACACCGACGGCCAGCCGAACGCCTCCACCAGCACCCCGCCGAGCAGGGACCCGAAGCAGAGCCCGCCGGCTCCGGCGGCGCCCCACACCGCGAGGGCCCGGTTCCGCTCGGGCCCTTCCGCGTACAGGGTGTTGATCAGGGACAGCGTCGCCGGGAACAGCAGGGAACCGCCGATGCCCTGGACCGCCCTGACGGCGACCAGGACTCCCGCGGTCTCCGACAGGCCGCCCGCCAGGGAGGAACCCGCGTACAGCAGCGCCGCGAGGACGAACATCCGGCGCCGGCCCAGCAGGTCGGCGGCCCGGCCGCCCAGCAGCAGGAGACCGCCGGTCGCCACGACATAGGCACTGACCACCCACTGGAGATCGTGGTCGGAGAAGCCCAGGCCCGCGCCGATGTCCGGCAGGGCGACGTACACGATGTTGTAGTCGAGCGAGATGACGAGCTGCCCCAACGCCAGAACGAACAGGGACATCGTCCCTCACCCCCTCAGCATCACAGTGTGCGGAATTCCATGAACCGGAATTCCGGCCGGCCGATCAATTTCCGTCACCGTAGCAGTCGGAATCCGGAATGGGAACGGTCGTTTTCCCACACCTCATATTTCCGCACCGAAACCGCTTCCCGTGATTTCCGGGCAGCACGAGGCGCCGACAGTCGGGAACTGTCGGACATGGAATACCGGGGATTTCTCCCGGCGAATTGCTCCCCCTTTCCGAATGGTCGTCCCGAAGCAATGGCCGGCCACGGCCGGCCCCGGGTTCCGCGGCCCCGGGTTCCCGAGTTTCCGTGTTCCGCGTTTCCGCGCTTCCGCGCTTCCGGATCGATTTCCTCGGCCGGGTCAGCTGCTGTCCTGGCCCGGCCGGACCACCACCGCGAGCGTCTTCACCGCCCCGCCGTGCTCGAAGTGCAGGGTGAACGCGACGAGGTCACCGGACTGCCAGCCCGACTTCGCCAGCAGTATCACGTCGAGGCCGCCCGGTGACATGTCGAGGGTCTCGCCGGCCGGTACGGCGACGGAGGCGACCGTCTGCGCGGACGCCGAGCCGGTGCCGGTCATGAGGTGGCGGCTCAGCCGGGGCGAGCCCGCGCCGGCTTCGGCGGTGGTCACCTTCAGCAGCCGGTCCGCCGAGCCCCCGCTGTTGGCGACCCGGAAGAACGCGGCCGTCTCCGGGACGCCGGCGGAGGGCAGGAAGACCCTGCCGTCGGTGACCCTGATCCGGGCCGGGCTGCCGGCGTTGCCGTAGGCGGTCCACGTGCTCAGCCCGCCGAGGGCGAGGCCGCACACGGCGACGGGCGCGAGCGCGGCGAGCAGTGTGTCGGTGAGCCGGCGGCGCGAGGGCCGCCGGGTCGCTCGTTCGGTCATCGGGTGCCTTTCCGCGCGGCAGCGGGCCGGGCCGAGGGCTGCCAGGCGCGCAGCCGCAGGCTGTTGGCCACGACCAGCACCGAACTCGCCGACATGGCGGCCGCCGCGACCATCGGGTTGAGCAGGCCCACCATGGCCGGCGGGACGGTGACGACGTTGTAGCCGAAGGCCCACACCAGGTTGACGCGGATCGTGCCCAGCGTGCGCCGGGCGAGCCGGACCGCGTCCGCGAGGGCCTCGATGTCGCCGCGGACGAGCGTGACGTCGGCGGCCCCGATGGCCACGTCCGTGCCGCTGCCCATGGCGATCCCCAGATCGGCGCCGGCCAGCGCGGCGGCGTCGTTCACCCCGTCCCCGACGACCGCGACCCGGTAGCCCTGCTCCCTCAACCCGGCCACGAGGGCGGCCTTGTCCTCGGGACTGCGGCGGGCGTGCACCTCCTCGATGCCGAGTGCCCGGGCGACGGCCCGGGCGGGCGCCTCCCGGTCTCCGGTGGCGAGTACGGGACGCACACCGAGCCGCCGCAGCCGGTCCACGGCGCGATGGCTTCCGGGGCGTACGAGGTCCCCGACCTCGATCAGGGCTTCGGGCCTGCCGTCCACCCGGACCAGTACGGGGGTACGAGCGGCGGATTCGGCCGCGGCCAGGGCGTCCCGGAGGCCGTCGGGCAACTCCTCGTCCGGTGCGAGGACTTCGACGAGCCGTCCCTCGACCCGGCCGCGCACTCCCCGTCCGGGCAGCGCGGCGAAGTCGCTCACCTCGGGCAGCCGCCGCTCGTCCGACTCGCGTCGGGCGTACGCGCAGAGGGCGCGGCCGAGCGGATGCTCCGAACCCTGCTCGACGGCTCCCGCCAGCCGCAGCGCCGCGTCGCGGCCGAGCCCCTCGGGTGCGGCGGTGACGCGGGCGACGCTCATGTGTCCGGAGGTCAGCGTGCCGGTCTTGTCCAGCACGACGACGTCGAGGTGCTGAAGCCCTTCCAGTGCCTGCGGTCCGGTGACCAGGATTCCCAGCTGGGCGCCCCGGCCGGTCGCGGCCATCAGCGCGGTCGGGGTCGCGAGGCCCAGCGCGCACGGGCAGGCCACGACCAGGACGGCCACGGACGCGGTGATCGCCGCCTGGGGATCGGCCCCGGCGCCCAGCCAGAACCCGAGGGTGGTGACGGCCAGCGCCAGTACGACGGGCACGAAGACACCGGCCACCGAGTCGGCCAGTCGTTGCGCCCGCGCCTTCCCGGCCTGTGCCTCGGTGACCAGCCGGGTGATGCGGGCGAGTTGGGTGTCGGACCCGACCGCCTCGGCCCGTACGAGCAGCAGCCCGCCGGCGTTGACGGCACCGCCGACCACCGCGGACCCCGGTCCCACCTCGACGGGCTCGCTCTCGCCGGTGACGAGGGACAGGTCGACGGCCGAACTGCCCTCCACCACCTCGCCGTCGGTGGCCGCCCGCTCCCCCGGCCGCACGACGAAGACCTGACCGACTCTCAACTCCTCGATGTCAATGAGCCGTTCGGATCCGTCGGCGGACCGGACGGACACCTCCTTCGCGGCGAGCCGGGCCAGCGAGCGCAGCGCCGCCCCGGTTCCGTGCCGGGCCCGCGCCTCCAGGAACCGTCCGGCCAGCACGAACAGCGGTACGCCGACGGCCGCTTCGAGATAGATGTGCGCGACGCCGTCCGAGGCGGTCGGCACGAGGTCGAACGGCATCCGCATGCCGGGGTCGCCGGCGCCGCCGAGGAACAGCGCGTACGCCGACCAGAGGAAGGAGGCGACCACGCCCAGCGACACCAGTGTGTCCATGGTCGCGGCGGAGTGCCGCAGTCCTCGCACGGCACGCTCGTGGAAGGGCCGGGCCCCCCACACGGCGACCGGTGCGGCGAGCACGAAGCACAGCCACTGCCAGTTGCGGAACTGCAGGACGGGCACCATCGACAAGGTGAGCACGGGGAGCGCGAGCAGGGCGGTGACGACCAGCCGGTGCCGCTCCTGCCGGGTGTCCTCGGACGCGTCGGCGCCGTCCGTGGGCTGCCTGCTCCTGGGCGGCTCGGGCAGGGCGGCCGTGTAGCCGGCCTTCTCGACGGTCGCGACGAGTTCGTCCGGGCCGATGTCCGCCGGGTGGCTCACCCGAGCCCGCCCGGTGGCCAGGTTGACGGTCGCCGTGACGCCGTCCAGCTTGCCGAGCTTCTTCTCGACCCGGGTCACGCAGGCCGCGCAGGTCATGCCGCCGACGGTCAGATCGGTGGTGACCTGGGCGGTCACCGGTTCCGTACTCATCAGTGGCCGCCCCCGTGCGGGTCGGCCATGCCGCCCATGTCACCCATGTCGTCGGCGTCTTCCGCTCCCCCGCCGCCGCCACCGTCGCCGCCCGTCCCGGTTCCGGTGCCGTGCATGCCGGGTGCCACGGGGCCGGAGGCGGCGCCGACGGCGTAGGAGACCGCGAAGATCAGCGCCATGAGCAGGAGGAAGCCGCAGAGGGCGGGCGGGGGCCCCGCCCTCCGTAAGGCCGCGCCCACGCCGGACCGGGAGGAATTCCGGGATACGTCCATCAGCCGCGTCTCCAGGTGACGTCGTACGACGTCGCCGGGATCGCGCCGTACCGCTTCAGTAGTCGGAGCGGCCGCCGACCGGGTTCCGGGGCAGTGGTGTGGCGCGCGTCACATGAGCGGCCGTCCGGCCCGGGCGGCTCAGCCGCCCAGCGCGGCGTCGACCACGTCCTTGGCCTCCTCCTGGACCCGGCGGAGGTGGTCGGGGCCGAGGAAGGACTCGGCGTAGATCTTGTAGACGTCCTCGGTGCCCGAGGGACGGGCCGCGAACCAGGCGTTGGCGGTGATCACCTTGATACCCCCGATGGACGCGCCGTTGCCCGGGGCCTCGGTGAGCACGCCGGTGACCGGCTCCCCGGCCAGGGTGTCGGCGGTGACCTGCGCGGGCGAGAGCTTGCCGAGCAGCGCCTTCTCCTCCCGGGTGGCCGGGGCGTCGATGCGCGCGTAGGCGGGCGAGCCGAAGCGGTCCGTCAGGCCGGCGTAGTGCTCGGACGGGGTCTTCCCGGTGACCGCCGTGATCTCGGAGGCCAGCAGCGCCAGGATGACGCCGTCCTTGTCCGTGGTCCAGACGGAGCCGTCGCGGCGCAGGAAGGAGGCACCGGCCGACTCCTCCCCGCCGAAGCCGAGCGAGCCGTCGACCAGCCCGTCCACGAACCACTTGAAGCCGACGGGCACCTCGACGAGGCGGCGCCCGAGGTCGGCGGCGACCCGGTCGATCATCGAGGACGACACGAGCGTCTTGCCGATCCCCGCGTCGGCCGGCCACTGCCCACGGTGCGCGAAGAGGTAGCCGATGGCGGCGGCCAGGTAGTGGTTGGGGTTCATCAGGCCGGCGTCCGGCGTGACGATGCCGTGCCGGTCGGCGTCGGCGTCGTTGCCGGTCGCGATCTGGAAGCGGTCGCGCTGCTCGATCAGCGAGGCCATCGCGTACGGCGACGAGCAGTCCATGCGGATCTTGCCGTCCCAGTCGAGCGTCATGAAACGCCAGGTCGGGTCGGTGAGCGGGTTGACGACGGTCAGGTCGAGCCGGTGCTGTTCGGCGATCCGGCCCCAGTACGCGACGGACGCCCCGCCCAGGGGATCGGCGCCGATGCGGACACCGGCGGCGCGGATCGCGTCCAGGTCGAGGACGCTCGGGAGGTCGGCGACATAGGTGCCGAGGAAGTCGTAGCGGCCGGTCGTGGGCGCGGCGAGGGCACGGGCGTAGGGGACGCGCCGTACGTCCTTCAGGCCGGAGGTGATGATCTCGTTGGCCCGGTCCTGGATCCAGGAGGTGGCGTCGGAGGCGGCGGGGCCACCGCTCGGCGGGTTGTACTTGAAGCCGCCGTCGGCGGGCGGGTTGTGCGACGGGGTGACGACGACGCCGTCGGCGAGGGCGGCGGTGCGGCCGCGGTTGTGGGTGAGGATCGCGCGGGAGACGGCGGGTGTCGGCGTGTAGCCGTCGGCGCTGTCGACGAGCACCGTCACTCCGTTGGCCGCGAACACCTCCAGGGCGGTGACCCGGGCGGGCTCGGACAGGGCGTGGCTGTCCGCGCCGAGGAAGAGGGGGCCGTCGGTGCCCTGGGCGGTCCGGTACTCGCAGATGGCCTGGCTGGTCGCGGCGATGTGGTCCTCGTTGAACGCCGTGTTCAGCGACGATCCCCGGTGCCCCGAGGTGCCGAACGCCACGCGCTGCCCCGGATCGGCCGGGTCGGGGTGCAGCGCGTAGTACGCCGTGACCAGCCGGGCGACGTCGACGAGATCCTCGGGGCCGGCCTTCGTGCCCGCTCGCTCGTGCTGCATGTGCCCGCTCCTCCGCATCGGTCGATCAAGGCTTACGCCTTCCATCTTCCCTTGTGGGGGCGGCTGTCCGCGAGTACGGGTCGGTTTGCGCCCGGAGCGCTCAGCGCCGGCGGCCGCGCACCGACCAGCCGCTGCCTATGCCCGCGACGTGCAGGGCGAGCACGGTCAGGCCCAGGAGCATGAGGTTGGTCGAGGTGAAGGTGTCGTTGGTGGAGATCTCCGCCGCGTTGATCAGAAAGGCGATGAAGAACAGCACTGCCGAGATGATGGCGAGCAAGGGGTCCGTCCCTTCGGGGTGTCGGCCGGTTCGGGGTCGGCCGGTTCGGTGGTGTCGCTCGTGCGGTGTCGCTCGTGCGGTGTCGTGCTCTTTCCAGGTCGTTGCTCAGCGGATGCCCCCGACCGGGCGGTGAACACCACGCATTCGGCCCTGGGGACGGAGTGCCGGGGCGGACGGAGTTCACGGCCTTCGGCCGTCGGACGGTTCGGGGCGCGCCGCTCCGACGCCACGTCGTGCGGCGGTGCGCGTCAGCGGAGGTCGGGCAGCGGGCGCCGGGCGACCTCGCGGGCGTCCTGCGGCGGGAGCCCCAGCATGCGCAGCAGCATCTCGGCCAGGTTCGAGGCCGCCTCGTCCCCGTCGAGGTCCGGGCGGGCGAACCGCAGTTCCAGCAGTGCCAGCAGGGAGCCGCCCAGGGCGGTCAGGGCGACGGTCGGGTCGCCGACGGTGAACCGGCCGGAGGCGATGCCCACCTCGAGGTCACGCACGGCACGCGGGGCCAGTCCGGTGTCGGAGTGGATGTGGCCGAGTCCGCGGTGGCGCAGGACCTGCATCAGCTCGGGCCGGGCGTCGGCCAGATGCGCGCTGAGGCGGAAGCCTGCCGCGACGAGCTCCGCCGGGTCGTCGATGCCCTGCAGATGCTCGTCGAAGGCCTGACCGAGCTCTTCGAGGGCGTCCTTGACCGCCGCGTCGAACAGATCCGTCTTCGATTCGAAGTGGTTGTAGAACGAACCGAAGCCGACATCGGCGCGCTCCGCGATGGCCTGGATGCTCGCGCTGGTGTCCCCGGTCTCGGCGAGGATCTGCCGGGCCGCGCGGACGAGGGCCTGACGGGTCTCGGCACGACGCCGTTCGAAACGGTTGAGGGGCGGGGCTGACGTCGACATGGACGTGAGTCTACCCACCGGGTGTGCCAGGTCACAGTTCTGATGAATCACTCAGCTCACATCTGAGGAAATCATCACTCGCCGTCGGGCGTCTCTTGACGATCGAAGTGTCAAAGCTGATGATTTCCTCATTACGGCACTGTTGCTTGGAGGACACCATGTCCGGAACTCACGTCAACGCGGTCGGCGTCACCGACGTCAGGACGGCCCACCAGGACCTCCACAGCGACCAGGGCGCCCTGCGCGGCGAACATCCCGGGCGCTCCCGGAACCCCGTCGTCAAGGTCACCGACCTGGCCTGGCTGGAGTTCGAGAAGCCCGACCTGGACCGGGCCGAGGTCTTCGCCCGCGACTTCGGATTCGGCGTCGCCGCCCGCACCGGGCGCGAGCTGTGGCTGCGCGGCACCTTCGCGGGCACGCCGTGCATGGTGATCCGCAAGGGACGCACCAGCCGCTTCATCGGCCCGGCGTTCCGCGCCGCCGAGCGGGCCGACCTGGACCGGCTGGCCCGCGCCACCGGCTCGGACGTACGTGACGTACGGGATACACAGGATGCTCGTGACGCGGACGGGTCCGGAGGCGGCAAGGTCGTCGACCTGCTCGATCCCTCGGGCTTCCCGGTCCGGGTCGTGCACTGCGGCGAGCAGCTGCCGGCGCTGCCGGAACAGCGGCCGCTGCTCCTCAACTCCGGCACGGACCACCGTCGCAGGAATCTCGCGCAGCGCCCGCCGCGTGAACCGTCCCGTATCCAGCGACTCGGCCATCTGGTGCTGGAGACACGGGTGTTCGCCCGCGCCCTGGACTGGTACCTGGACACCCTCGGGATGATCGTGTCCGACTTCCTGTTCCTGGACGGGCAGCGCGACCGCGGTCCGACGATGGCCTTCATCCGCTGCGACCAGGGCAGTCTCGCCGTCGACCACCACACCCTCGCGATGCACCTCGGGCCGGGCAACGGCTATGTCCACTCCGCCTACCAGGTGACCGACCTCGACTCCATCGCCGCAGGCGGCGAGTACCTCGACGAACGCGGCTACAAGCGCAGTTGGGGCATCGGCCGGCACATCCAGGGCAGCCAGCTCTTCGACTACTGGCGCGACCCCGACCGCTTCATGCTGGAGCACTTCGCCGACGGCGACCTCTTCTCCTGCGACCTCGATCCCGGCTGGGCGCCCATGTCCACGAGCGGCCTCGCCCAGTGGGGACCGCCGGCCACCCGGGACTTCCTCGGCGCGAGTCCCTCCCCCGCCCGGGTCCGCGATGTGTTCCGGGCCCTGCGCGGCGACAACGAGATGGACCCCGCACGCCTCCTGGGCCTGCTCAAGGCCGCGAACTCCTGACCCCTGCGCCCCCTCCTCCCCTCGCCCCCCTCACAAAGGCAACGACATGAGCACCAACGTCCTGCGCACCGCCGACGGCTGGTGGGTGGTGCGCGACACGCGCGCCGTCCGTATCGACACCGAAGCGGTCACCACCGCCGGACTGCTGGCCGACCGGGCCGCCGTCCGGGAGGCCGCCGTCTCGGGCGGGACGGGCACGCCCGTGGCCGACCTGGTCGCGCTCTCGCCGGTCACCACCCCCTGCCGGGTGGTCGCCCAGATGGTCAACTACCGTAGCCACGCCCGTGATTCGGGATTCACCGGCGACATCCCGCCCGCCTTCTTCCGCAAGGCGTCCGGCTCGGTGAGCGGCCCGCACGACGACATCGTCCGCCCGCCCCATGTGCGGTTCCTGGACTACGAGATCGAACTTGGCCTGGTCATGGGGGCGCCGCTGCCGGTCGGTACGGTCGTCGCGGAAGGGGACCTGCCCGCCTACGTCGCCGGACTCGTGATCACGAACGACGTCAGCGCGCGTGACGTACAGCTGACGAAGACACAGTTCTACGAGAGCAAGTCGTACCCGACCTTCACCCCGGCCGGCCCGTACCTCTCCCTCCTGGAGCCGGAGGACTTCGCGCACCTTCTCGACCTGCGGCTGAAACTGTCCGTCAACGGCGAGCCGCGCCAGGACCGCACTCTGGCCGACATGATCGTCCGCCCGGCGCAGGCACTGACCCTGCTGGCGCGCTTCCAGGCGCTCGACCCCGGGGACCTGCTGCTCACCGGCACGCCCGGCGGCACCGCCCTCAAGGCGCCGCCCAAGGCGGTCGAGAAGATCGGCGCGCTGCTGCCGCCGGCGGTGAAGTGGAAGGCCTTCTTCAAGAGCCAGGCCCGCAACCCGCGCTACCTCGGCCGGGGCGACCTGATCACCGCGACGATCGCCACGCCGGACGGCCGGATCGACCTCGGTGAGCAGCGCACCGCCGTCACCGACGCGAGCACCGCCGCCACCGACGCGAAATGACCGACGCGACCTGAGACCCGAAGTGAGCCGCACATGACCGTAGACCAGGCCGCCGGACCACGGGACACCGCGCCCCGGCCGGGACACGTACCCGTGGTGATCGTCGGAGCCGGGCCCGTGGGCGTGACCGCCGCCCTGCTGCTGGCCCGGCGTGGCGTGAGGACCGTCCTCCTCGAACGCCACCACGACGTCTATCCCCTGCCCCGCGCCGTCGCCACCGACGACGAGGTGCGCCGCATCCTCCAGGCCGCGGGCGTACAGGAGGAGTTCGCGGCGATCGCCCGCCCCGCGCGCGGGCTGCGGCTGCTGGACGCCCGGCACCGGGTGATGGCCGAGTTCCCGCGCGCCGCACAGGGCGCCCACGGCTTCCCGCAGACCAGCATGTTCGACCAGCCGGAACTGGAACGGCTGCTGCGCGACGCCCTCGCCCGCGCGCCGGAGTGCGAACTGCGCGGCGGGGTGGAGGTCGTCGGCGTCGACCAGGACGGCGAAGGGCCGGACGGCGAAGGGGCGAGCGGCGAGGGGCCGGTGCGCGTCGCCTACCGCGACGAAACGGGCGAACACCTCCTGTGGGCGGACGCCGTCCTCGGCTGCGACGGCGCGGGCAGCATCGTCCGCGACGCCGTCGGCGCCGTCTGGGAGGACCTGCGTTTCGAGGAACGCTGGACGGTCGTCGACGTGCGCACCAGCCTGCCGGTCCGCTGCTGGGAAGGCGTCGAGCAGATCTGTGACCCACGGCGGCCGGCGACGTTCATGCGCATCGGCGAGGACCGCTACCGCTGGGAGTTCCGGCTGCGGGACGATTCCGAACTCGGTCACGAACGGCTGCGGGACCTCGTCGCCCCGTGGGTGGACCTCGCGCCCGGAGCCGACTTCACGGTGCTGCGGCAGGCGCGGTACACCTTCCGGGCGCGCATCGCCGACCGCTGGCGCCGGGGCCGGGTCTTCCTCCTCGGTGACGCCGCGCACCTCACCCCGCCGTTCATCGGGCAGGGGCTCTGCGCGGGCCTGCGCGACGCCCACAACCTGACCTGGAAGCTGGCCCGAGTCCTCCAACAGGGCGCGGACGAACGGCTGTTGAAGACGTATGAGAGTGAACGCAAGCCGCACGCCCGCCATATGATCCGGCTCGCGGTCGCGATGGGCTGGGCCATGACCGGCGGCCAGGACGGCGCCGCCGCCGTCCGCCGCGGCGTCCTGAGCGCGGCGGTGCGCATCCCCGGCCTGTCCACGGCGGCCGCGCGTGACCTCAGTCCGGTTCTCGGCGCGGGGCCGCTCGTGCGCCGTCGCGCCCGCTGGGGCGGCCGTGGTCTCGTGGGCGGCTTCTGCCCGCAGCCGTGGGTGGCCGTCGAGGGCCGGCGCGTGCGTCTCGACGAGCTGCTCGGCGGCTCCTTCGCCCTGCTGACCGCCGTAACGCCGGCGCCCTCGCTGCGGGCGGTCGCGGACGGCCTCGGCGCCCGGACCGTCCCGGTGGCCGGCCTCGGCGACGACGGCCGGCTCGCCGCCTGGCTGCGCGGGGGAAGGGCGGACGCCGTGCTGCTGCGTCCCGACCGCGTCGTCATGGACGTCGTGCCGTCCGGCGCCGGCGAACTCACCGGTACGGCCGACTGGGCGTCCCTGCTGCACACCACCCGAAGCCCCCTGCCTTCCCGATATTCGGTCGAGGAGAGCCTGTCGAGGAGCACCGCGCGATGAACACGCCCTGCCCGGACCCCTTCTTCACGCCCGATCCGCAGGCCGCCGCCGCCAGCCGCGTCGTGGACTTCGCCCGCTGGGCCGCCCGGCACCGGGGGGTGGCCGTGGACTCGGACTACGCCTCCCTGCACCTCTGGTCGGTCACCGACCTGGAGGGCTTCTGGAGCGCGGTGTGGGAGTACTTCGACGTGTACGCGGACACCCCGTACGAGCGGGTGCTCGAGGAGGAGCGGATGCCCGGCGCCGTCTGGTTCCCCGGCGCCACCCTCAACTACGCCCACCACGCCCTGCGCAACCTCGGGGACGACGACACGGCGATCGTCGCGCTCGACGAGACCGGCGCCGGGTACGAGGTGAGCGGGGAGCGGCTGCGCGCCCAGGTCGCCTCCGTCGCCGCCACCCTGCGCGACCTGGGCGTCGGCAAGGGCGACCGGGTCGTCGGCTATCTGCCCAACACCCCGCACGCGATCATCGCGTTCCTCGCCGCCGCGAGCCTGGGCGCGGTGTGGTCGGTGTGCGGGCAGGACTACGCGCCGAGGGCGGCGGCCGACCGGTTCGCCCAGCTCGAACCCACCGTCCTGATCGCGGCGGACGGCTACCTCTTCAACGGTGCCACCCATGACCGTCGTGACGCCGTCCTCGAACTGGCCACCGCACTGCCGACGTTGAAGGCCACGCTGCTGGTCGGCCATGTCGGCCTGCCCTGGCCCTCGCACGCCTACCCGTCGTTGGTCGTCCCGTGGGCGGACGCCGCCACCCGCACGGAACAACTCGTCTGTACCGCCGTGCCGTTCGACCATCCCCTGTGGGTCGTCTTCTCCTCGGGCACCACCGGCCCGCCCAAGGGCATCGTGCACGGTCACGGCGGAGTCCTGCTCGAACATCTCAAGACCCTCGGCCTGCATTCCGACCTCGGCCCCGGCGACCGCCTCCTGTGGTACACCACCACCCACTGGATGATGTGGAACCTCATCGCCTCCACCCTGCTGACCGGCGCCACCACGTGCACCTACGACGGCAGCCCCGCCCCGTTCACCCGCCCCGACGTGCTGTGGGAGCTGGCGGCCCGCCATCGCGTCACCGTCTTCGGCACCAGTCCCCAGTACCTGCTGGGCATGGCCAAGTTCGGCATCGACCCGTCCGTGCACGACCTGTCGTCGATCCGCGTCGTCGGCTGCACCGGCTCCGCCCTGCCGGCCTCCGCCTACCCGTGGGTCCGCGACCACGTCGGCGGTCATGTCCTGCTCGCCTCCATCAGCGGCGGCACCGACATCGTCTCCGGATTCGCCGGCAGCGCGCCCAACACGCCGGTCTGGGCCGGTGAACTGTCCGCACCGCACCTGGGCGTGGCACTCGTCGCCTACGACCCCGAGGGCGTCCCGGTGGTGGACAGGGTCGGCGAACTGGTCGTCACCCGGCCTCTCCCGTCGATGCCGCTGTACTTCTGGAACGACGCCGACGGCACCCGCTACCGCGACGCCTACTTCTCCTCCTACCCCGGTGTGTGGCGCCACGGCGACTGGATCACGCTCACCTCCCACGGCTCGGTGATCGTCCACGGCCGCTCCGACTCCACCCTGAACCGCAACGGCGTCCGACTGGGCAGCGCCGACATCCACGACGTCGTCGAACGGCTGCCCGAGATCACCGAAGCCCTCGTCATCGGCGCCGAGGAACCGGACGGCGGCTACTGGATGCCGCTGTTCGTCGTCCTCGCGGCCGGTACGGAACTGGACGACGTCCTCCGCGACCGCATCCGTGACGCGATCCGCACCGGCGTCTCACCCCGCCATGTCCCCGACGAGATCCTGGAAGTCCCGGCCATCCCGCACACCCGCACCGGCAAGAAGCTCGAAGTCCCGGTGAAACGTCTCCTCCAGGGCGCCCCCGCGGAGCAGGTCGTCAACCCCGCCGCGGTGGACGCCCCCGAGCTCATCGCCCACTTCGTCCGGCTCGGCGCCGACCGCCGGGGCCGCAGAAGCGCCGACCAGGTGTGATGCCCGGACGTTCCGGTGGCTCCTGGGCGCGGCGCCGGTCAGCTTCGGCGGGCCGGCGCCTTTCGGGCCGGCAGCTCGAGTCCCAGGTTCTCCCGCAGCGTCGTACCGGTGTAGTCGGCGGCGACGACCTTCCGCTTGCGCAGTTCGTGCAGCAGGCCGTTGACGATGAAGTCGTGCTGCCGTGGGTCGGCGAGACCGCTCAGGGAGATCACGTCCAGCACGCCCGCCCGGAAGCGTTCCTCCACCGCGTCGGCGAGTTGTTCGGGGGTCCCGGCGGCGGCCCAGTGACCCGTGTCCTGCGCCGCGACGACGAGCTCGCGCAGCGTGTAGCCCTTTCGGACGTACCCGGCGAAGATGTCGACCCGGCCGCGGCGCCGGTTCACCGAGGCGATCTCCGGCAGCACGCTCTGCGGCAGTGGTGCGTCGAGGGGCAGGCCGGACAGGTCGACGCCGCCGCCGAGCATGTCGGCGACCTGGTCGCGACCGCGCTCGAAGTCGATGGCCTCGCGCCGCTCGCGAACGAGTCGCCGCGCTTCTTCCTCGGTCGCGCCGAACGTGGCGTGGAACGAACTGAAGATCAGCGGCAGCCCGTCGGCGCGGCCGAACTGCTCGGCCTGGCCCCGGATCTTCCGAGTGAAGTCCAGCGCGTGGTCGAGCGTCGGCAGCGAGGTGAAGACGATCTCCGCGAAGCGGGCGCCCAGCGTCGTGCCCGCCGCGGACTGGCCGGCCTGGATCTGCACCGGCCGCCGTTGCGGCAGCGGCGGGATGTTGAGCGGGCCGGCCACGTCGAAGAACCGGCCGGAGTGGTGGATCGGGTGCACCCGGTCGCGATGCAGCACCGCCTTCCCGTCCGCGCCGACGGTCAGGGCGTCGGGCTGCCAGCTGTCCCACAGCGCGTTGACCACCTCCAGCGTCTCCGCGGCGCGTGCGTAACGCTCCTCGGGGCTGGGGAGTTCACCCGGCCCGAAGTTCTCCTCACCGACCGAGGAGGTCACCAGGTTCCAGGCCGCCCTCCCCTCGCTCACATGGTCGAGCGTTCCGAACAACCGGGCCAGGTTGAAAGGGTGGTTGAACGTCGTCGAGACCGTCGCGATCAGACCGATCCGCGATGTCACCTGGCTCAGCGCCGAGACGAAGACCAGGGGCTCCTGCGATCCGATCGAACCCTGAGCGTCGAAGCGCAGCAGATCGGCGGTGAACAGGGCGTCGATCCGCGCCGCCTCGGCGAGCTTCGCCACCCGCACGGCCGTGTCCAGCGTGGACCGGGTCGGGTCGACCGCCAGGTCGTACGTCTCCGACGTACCGCCGGCTCCGGTCACGGTTTTCAGCGTCCTGGGCTGCTGCACACTCACGACTCGTCCATTTCTCACCGACGTCGGTGTCATCTCGGGGGGCGGAGTTCCACGGGTACGGGCTCGCACCCGGACATGGCTCTGCGGGAAGGGCGGGCATCCGGCTGTGGGGTGGTGGCCCCGACATGGGGTTCCGGCGGCGGGTGAGGACCCGCGCCCGCGCGGCCGCCATCGGTCGGGCAGGGCGGACAGGCGCAGGCCCGTCAGAAGGGAGCCGGAGGTCGGGTCAGCGACAGAGCGCGGTGTGGGTCCGGCACAGGTCGACGTGCCGACGCTTCGTCCAGCAGGGAGCCAGCGCCGGGTTGCGGACCGGACGGACGGGCGCTGTCCCCACCGTGGCCCCCTCGGTCCTGACGTCTCTGCACCGGACGGTGCCCTGCTGCGCGGTGCGTGCGCGGATTCCGCGGGGCACGCCCATGATCTCCCGTGGTCGTACGCCGCTGCAAGGCCATCCGCTCGCCGGCCCTTGTCGACCAAGGACCCGGAACTACGCCCCGGCGCAGGCGCGTTCGCGTCCGACGGTCGAGACAGTCCTTGTCCTGTACCTGATAAGGCTGCCACACTGGCCGCCATGGGTGATCATGCGTATCTGAGCCGTCGACTCCACGTCGACCTGGCCTACGCATGCTCCGCGCTCTGTCCCCGCGCGGCCGCCTGACACCTGCGTCGCCCGCCTGCCGCCCGCCCGCTGCGCGCGCAGCTCCCGGGCGACGAACAGCCTTCGCCCGCGCCCGGGGCCTGTCACTGCGCCTCGATCCGCGTGCCCTCTCCCGTCCTGCGCCGACGGGCGCGCGTCAAGGCATCGCACATACCGCCACCGCATCCCGATAGGACCTGTCCGCATGCCCTCGCCTCGGCTTTGCCGTGCCGGTGTTCTCGCCGCAGTCGGCACGCTCCTGTTCGCCGCCTCGCTGTCCCCCGCCCGCGCCGCCGCGAGCGCGCTCGGGCCGCTTCCGCCGCACAATCCCTACGCCGGGCCGGACGGAACCGCGACCATGCACGGCGACACCGGCTCGTCCGACGCGACGCCTCTGCCCGGACCGGGCACGGGTCCGCTGACCTCGAAGCGGATCGCACTCCAATCGGCGTGCCCGACGATTCTGGTGGGCTCCGACGGCTACCCGCTGGCCCTGTGCACACCGATCTTCACCCGTGTCCCCACCGTGCATCTGCTGGACCCGGCGACCGGCACATCGCTGGCACGACTCGCCCTCACCAAAGGCTCACTCCTGGGCGGCGTCTACGCGTACCTCGACGACAAGGACCGGCTCGTCGCCGTCGACGGAGACAACGCCCTGTTGCGTATCGCCCACCGCGAAAAGGCGGACGGGGAGTGGGAGTTGTACGTCGACCGCGCCCTGTCCCTGGATGCCGCAGTACCGGAGGGTGATGCGGTGACGGGCCTGGCGCCCGACTGGAAGGGCCGGGTGTGGTTCGCGACCGGGGGAGGTGTGGTCGGCACCGCCGACGAGGCCACGGGCGCCGTGCGCACGCTCGCCCTGCCGCCGGGTGAGCGGGTCGAGAACTCCGTCTCCACCGCGCCCTCCGGTACCGCCGTCGCCACCACCCACGCCACCTATCTCCTCACGGCCGACGCGGACGGCACGCCGGCCGTCTCCTGGCGCCGGGCCTACGACCGCGGCACCGCCCGAAAGCCCGGCCAGCTGAGCCACGGCACCGGATCGACGCCGACGTTCTTCGGCCCGGGCGACGGTACGGACTACGTCACCATCGTCGACAACGCCTCCCCCACCGTGAACCTGCTCGTCTACCGCGCCGACACCGGGGCCCAGGTCTGCTCCGTTCCCGTCCTGCGCTCCGGAGGCAGCGGGAGCGAGAACTCACCCATAGGGGCCGGACGTTCGGTGTTCGTGGCGAGCACGTACGGCTACCCCTATCCGGCCCTGCCCGAGAACGCCGGGGAGAGCGACCCGGCCTCGGCGGACTTCACGGGCGGGCTGACCAGGGTCGACGTACGCGCCGACGGCAGCGGGTGCGACCTGAGGTGGGACACCGTCGTGAGGTCGTCGGCGGTGCCCCGGCTGTCCACCGCCGACGGCCTGATCCACACGATCGTGCGAGGGTCGGTGCTGCCCGGCAGCGACGCCACCTCGCTCCTCGACCCGTACCACTACGCCCAGATCGACCCCGACACCGGAGCGGTCACCCGCACCAGGTATCTGGGCCTGTCGTCGTTGTACGACACCCTCCAGATGGTGGGCACGATCGCCCCCGGCGGCGTTGTCTACCAGGGCACGATCACCGGCGTCGTGGGCATCGAGGCCGGGTGACGCGGAGTACCCGGTGGAGCTGTGGAGGGCGGCCGGCAGACTGGTTTATTGCCCGCTAGTGTGCAAATATCGAGGCATCCTCCCCGGCCGACCGGAGGTCCGACATGACCGACCCAGACGTCGCGGGCGGTGGACGCCGCCGGACACGGCTCACCCGGGCCCGCATCCTCGAAGCGGCGAGGCGGGAACTCGGCCGTGATCCCGACAGCAGCCTCGAGGACATCGCCGAGGCGGCCGGCGTGGTGCGCCGCACCGTCTACGACCACTTCGGCGGCCGGTCGGCCCTGGTGGAGGGGCTCGCCTCGGACGCGACAGAGGCCCTCGGACGCGCGCTGACGGCCATGCCGGTCCCCGGCCCCGACGCCGTCACCGAGATGGCACGCTTCGTCCTTGCCCTGTGGCCCGTCGGTGACCGCTGTCGCACGCTGCTGCGACTGGCGCCCCAGGACCTGGGGGCGGAGCGCGTGAACGAGATCCTCGGCCCGGCCCGCGAGATGGCGACGGCGATCATCGAGCGCGGGCAGCGACAGGGCGTCTTCCACACCAGCGTCCCGCCCGACCCGCTCGGCCGGGCCCTCGAAGGACTGACGCTGGCGCTCCTGGAATGCGTGAACGCCGGGACCTGGAGCGACGACGGCACCCGAACCGCCACGGCCGCCCTGATCGCGGTGGGGGCGGACGGCGACCTCGCCGCCGCACGGGTCCGCAGACTCGCCCGCCCCGACCGGCTCAGCGCCTGAGGCGTCCGGCGGGAATCGTCAGCCGCGTCCTAGCGCCCCCGCCGGCCGCGCACCAGCAGATAGAGGAAGTACGGCGTGCCGATCACCGCCGTCATCAGGCCTGCGCCCAGCTGGGCCGGGGCGATGACCGTACGGCCCAGCAGGTCGGCCGTGCAGACGAGCGCGGCGCCGAGGAGGACCGCGACCGTCACCACCCGGACGTGCCGTCGGCCCACGAGGGCACGCGCCGCGTGCGGTGCCACCAGGCCCACGAAGCCGATGGTGCCGGCCGAGGCGACGGCCGTCGCGCTGAGCAGGACGCTCACCACCAGGAACCCGAGCCTCGCCCGGGACAGTCGCAGGCCGAGCAGCCGGGGCGTGTCCGCGTCCAGCGAGACGAGGTCCAGCTCGCCGCGCCGGGCGACCGCGAAGACGAGGCCCACCGTCAGCACGAGCGCGACGGGCAGCACGTCCGGCATGGTCCGGCCGTACGTCGAACCGGACAGCCAGGTCAGCGCCTTCGTCGCGTTGAACGGGTCGGTGAGCACGATGAGCAGGCTGATCAGTGCCGTCGTACCGGCGGCCGTGCCGATGCCGACGAGGACCAGCCGGTTCTGCTGGTAGCCGCCCCGGGCGGCGAGCCCGAAGACGACGACGGAGGTCACCGCGGCGCCCGCGAACGCGGCACCCGCCACGCCCCAGGTCCCGGCGACGGGCACGGTGGTGACCAGGAGCACGGCACCCAGCGCGGCTCCGCCGGACACACCCAGGACGCCCGGCTCCGCGAGCGGGTTGCGGGTCACGGCCTGCACCAGCGTGCCGGCCAGGGCGAGCGCCCCGCCCGCGCACAGCGCCGCGAGGACGCGGGGCACCCGGGTGTCGAGGACGAAGGACACCGCCCGGCCGGCCCGCCCCTGCGCCCAGTTCGCGACATCGCCGAGCAGCAGTTTGCTGTCGCCGAGCAGGACGCCGGCGATCGTCACGCCGACGACCACGACGACGAGTACGGCCAGCGTGGTCAGGAACGCCGCCCGGTTGGGGATGCGCAACCGGTCCGGCGCGTCCGCCCCGGCCGTGTCCCGCAGCCGCAGGGCCATCACCACCAGGAAGACGGCACCGACCAGGCTGGTGACGACACCGGTGGGCACGGCGACCGCCGTGTCCGCGGGCACGAGGGCCCGCAGCAGCACGTCCGCCCCGAGGACCAGGCCCGCGCCGACCAGGCCGGCCACGGGCAGCGTCGTCCGGGTCCGGACGAAGCCCCGGTACCGGCGGGCGAGCGGTCGCACCAGGGCCGGGGCGCACAGGCCGACGAAGCCGATGGGCCCGGCGAGGGTGACGGCCGCCGCGGACAGCAGTGTCGCCAGGACGACCACCGTCACACGGGTGGCGCGGACCGGGACGCCCAGCCCGCGCGCCGCGTCGTCGCCCAGGGCCAGCGCGTCGACCCGACGGGCGGTCAGCAACAGGCCGACGAGCCCGACCAGGACGACCGGCAGCATCTGAAGGACGCCGTCGAAGCCGTTCTGGCCGATGCTGCCCTGGTTCCACTGGTAGAGGCCCTCGGTCTCCTGGGGGAACAGCAGGAGCAGGCCTTCGGTCACGGAGGTCAGCCCCAGCGCCAGCGCGGTGCCGGCGAGGACCAGTCGTACGGTGCCCGTGCCGAGGCCGGACAGGGCGAGCACGACGGTCGCGGCGAGGAGTCCGCCGACGAAGGCGACCCCGGAGGAGGCGATCATCGGCAGCGAGACGCCGGTGACGCCGACCAGCCCGAGCGCCAGGTACGAACCGGCGTTCACCGCGAGGGTGTCGGGAGCGGCGAGCACGTTGCGGCTGACGGCCTGGAGCACGGCGCCGGCCGCGCCGAGGATGACGCCGACCATGATGCCGGCGGTCATCCGCGGCAGCCGGGAGGCGATCACGACGGAGGCGTCGGCCGGATCGGACCGCCCGGTCAGGGCCTTGAACACCTCGGCCGGTCCGACGGCGGCGGTGCCCTGGGTGATGTCGACGACGGCGAGGGCCGCGACCAGGAGGACGAGCGCGGCCGTCACCGCGGCCGCGCCCGTCCGGGACGCGGCGGCCGGTGGACGGAGCGCGGGGGGCGTTGCGGTGACGGCCATGGCCGGCGCTACTTCGTCAGCGCGTCGACGACGGCGTCGATGTACGCCTCCATCGACTCGGGACCGCCGAACATCCAGATGCCGTCGGGCAGTCGGTGCACCTCGCCGGCCTTCACGAACGGCAGGGACGTCCACACGGCGTTCTTCGCCAGCGCACCGGTGAAGGGCGTGCTGCTCGCGTCGTCGTCGTTGGCTATGTAGGCGAACCGGGTGTCCTTCGGCAGGGCGGTGAGACCTTCGACGTCGGTGGTGCCGAGGCCGTAGGCCGCGTCTCCCTCGACCGTCCAGGCGTTCTTCAGGCCGACCGCCTCGTTGACGGCCCCGATGAGCGAACCGCTGGTGTATGGGCGCAGGGAGACCTGGTTGGAGGTGACGTAGCCGTCGGCGAAGGCGTACTGCGCACCGGCGAGACCGGCGGCGGCGAGGGCCTTCTTGCCCTCGGCGACCTTGGCCTCGAAGGCCGTACGGGCCGTCTCGGCCTTGGTCGTGGTGCCGGTGGCCTTGGCGATGAGGTCGAGGTTCTCCAGCATCTGGCCGATCTGGTCGGTGGAGTCGGCGGACGTCACCTCCAGCACCGGGGCGACCTTGCGCAGTTGCTTCACCGCGGCGGGGGTCAGATCGGTGGTGGCCACGATGAGGTCGGGCGCGAGCGAGGCGATGGTGTCCATGCTCGGCTCGCCGCGCGTGCCGATGTCCTTCGGCTCGTTCTTCAGCGGGACGGCGGTGTCCCAGGTCTTGTAGCCCTTGACGTCGGCGACGCCGACCGGGTCCACGCCGAGCGTGACGAGGCTCTCGACGACGTTCCACTCGGTGGCGACGACCTTGGTGGCCGGGCCGTCGAGCTTGATCTTCGCGCCGGTGGCGTCGGTGAGGCTGATGGCCTGGGAGGGCTTCTCGGAGCTGTCGGCGGCAGGCTCGGTGGTGCCGCACGCGGCGAGGGTGAGCGCCGCGGCGGTGGTGGTGGCCGCGGTGAACAGGAGGCGTCTCATGAGGTGGTGCCGAGCCTTTCGGTTCGAGTGTGTCGAGTGTGGTGGCGGCCGATCGGGCGGGTGCGCAGTCGGCCGGTCAGGGGGTCGGTGTCGACGTCGATCCGGATGCCGTAGACAGCGGTCAGGCGTTCCGGGGTGAGGACGTCCTCGGGCAGGCCGTCGGCGACGATCCGGCCCGCTTCGAGCAGCGTGATCCGGTCCGCGACGGCCGCCGCCTGGTCGAGGTCGTGCAGCACGACGCCGACGGCGATCCCGTGGTCGTCCGCCAGGTCGCGGATGAGGTCGAGGAGTTCGATCTGGTAGCGCAGGTCGAGATAGGTCGTCGGCTCGTCCAGCAGCAGCACGCCGGTCTCCTGCGCGAGGCAGCCGGCCAGCCAGACCCGCTGCAGTTGCCCGCCGGACAGGTGGTCGGCGCCCCGCTCGGCGAGGTCCGTGACACCGGTCAGCGCGAGTGCCCGGTCGACCGCGGCCGACGCGTCCGGATCGGGCCGGCCGAAGCGGCCCCGGTACGGGTAGCGGCCGAACTCGACGAGGTCCCGCACCGTCAGCCCGCTGGGCGTGGGGCGACCCTGGGTCAGCAGGGCGACGTGCCGCGCGAACTCACGGGCGGTCAGGGTGAGGCCGTCGGTGTCGGCATCGATCCTGAGCGTGGCGTGGCGGGCCGGCTGCAGACGGGCGATGGTCCGCAGGAGCGTCGACTTGCCGCTGCCGTTGGGACCCACCAGCACGGTCACCTCGCCGGGCCGGAGCGCGACCGAGGCGCCGTGCACGACGTCGACGCCGTCGTACGACACGGTCACACCCGTGGCCGACAGTTCATGACCGCGTAGCCGCGGGGTGGCGGCTGCTTCTTCACCAGATCTCACACGACGAAGGTTAGCCTAACCTAATTCAAGTTGATCAGGGGTGCCCCGCACCCGGCTCAGCCGGTCCGCCAAGACGCCGGATTCCATACGCCCGAGCGGCGCAGCGAAGCCGGGCAGTGCAGATAGACCTCGTCGATCTCCAGGACCAGGGCGAGTTCGGGCCGCCGGCCGTCGAGCGTCATGGCGTCGAAGAACGGGGCGTCGGTGAGGATGCGGGCCCGGCCGTTGACGCGCAGGACCTCCTTGCCGCCGGGGATCAGGTACAGCAGGCCGGCGTGCGGGTTGTCGAGGATGTTGTGGAAGCTGTCCCCCCGGCGGTTCCCCGGCCGGTCGGGCAGGGCGATCGTGCCGGAGTCGACGACATGGGTGAAACCCGGGGCGTCCCCGCGCGGGGAGACGTCGCAGTTGCCGTGCGCGTCGGAGGTGGCCAGCAGGCAGAACGGCGAGCGGGTGACGATGTCCAGGTCCTGGTCGGTCAGCCGGTCATGGACCTTCTCGATCACCACGGGCCAGGGCTCGCCCAGCAGCACGCGCAGTTCGGCCCGCGACTCCAGCGCCACCCAGCCCCGCTCGGCCCCGGCGTCCGGTCCGGCCCCGGCGGTATCGATCGTGTGCGGCAAGGCCGACTCCCCTGTGCGTACGCCCGGCAGATAGTTGTACAGGGAACATTATCCGATCTTAGGATTGGCTTGCCTTACTCAGGGAGCCTCCTCCGATGGCGAGGGGCCGCCGGCCGGGAGTGGACAGCACCAGCAGCCGCCGCAGGCCCAACCGCTCAGCCTCCTGGGGTAGTTGACCGAGGCTTCCGGCGCCGAAGAGCACCCGCATCGGCAACGCCTCGTACGTGAACGTCATCGTGACGTCCCGGCTTCCGGCGCCAGGACGATGTCGAAACCGGCGTGGGTGAAGGGCACGGTCACTGCGAAGCGCTCGGCCGCGCGCTCGTCGTGCGACTCCGCGAAGTCGGTGATCAGGCCTTGCTTGACGGCGAAGACGGCGTCGGAGTCGAGGTAGGGGCCGTCGGCGACGAAGGTGTGGGTGGTGACCGGCCGATGGCCCTCGGCACGCGCGATGAAGTGGACGTGGGCGGGCCGGAAGGGGTGTCTGCCGGTGGCACGCAGCAGGGTGCCCACCGGCCCGTCCGTGGGGATCGGGTAGGGGGACGGGACGACGGTGCGGAACCAGAAGCGACCCTCGTCGTCGGTGCGGAACAGCCCGCGTCCGTTGCCCGGCGGCTGGACGTCCGGCTGCTGCACGTCGTAGAAGCCCTCCTCGTCGCACTGCCAGACGTCGAGTTCGGCGCCCGGCAGCGGGGTGCCGTCGGTGGCGAGCACCCGGCCGGAGACCACGCAGGGGCGGCCGGTGCCGAGGAGGTCGATGCTGTCGCCGAGGTCCCTGCGGGGCGACTCGGTCATGTGGAAGGGGCCGAGGACGGTGCTCTCCGTTCCCTCCTGCGCTCCGCCCAGCGTCTCGACGAGCGTGGAGACGCCCAGGACGTCGGAGAGCAGGACGAACTCCTGCCGGGTGTCGTCGCACTTCTGCCCGACGGCGGTGAGGAAGTCGATCGCCGCCTCCCACTCCCCCGGGGTGGGCCCGACGTCCCGTACGAAGGCGTGGAGGTGACGGGTCAGGCTCTTCAGCACCTCCCGCAACCGGGGGTCCTCGGTGCTGCGGAAGCTGTCCACGACCGCTTCGGTGGCGGTCTCGACGGTGAAGTCCATGGTCGTTCCTAGCGGTTCGGGGCTTCCTGGCCGGCGGTCTGATCCTCGGACCAGTCTCCACCGGCGGGGGAAGCGCCGACGTGGGAAACACCGACACGGGGAACGCCGGCGCCCCTCTCGGGGCGCCGGCTCCGCGGCTAAGCGGCCCGCTCCCGTTCCGTCAGCCAGGTCCGGGTCGGGCGGCACACCAGTCTGCCGTCCACGGCCCTGCACCATGTCTGGTAGCCAGAGGAGTACAGGCGCTTGCCCAGCCAGTCGTAGGCGTCGCCGTCCGGGCGGGCCGACGGGGTCCGGGCCACGAAGTTCGCGGCGTCGTCGACGCTGCCCGTGCCGTCGTAGCGGGCGACCTTGGGGTACGGGTACACGGGACGGGTGCGCGTCACGGTGCCGTTCGTGCTGTTGGACGCGACGATCCGGCCGGGCGTGGTGGCGCTCTCCGCCCAGGCCATCACCGGGGTGAGGACGTCGAAGGTGTTCGGCCCGTCACCGCCCCCGCAGTGGGCGACACCCGGGAACATGTACAGCTTGGCGAACCGGTCGGCCGTCCTCGCCCCCATCGTGTCGCGCAGGGCGTCGTAGTAGGCCAACGTCCCCTGCGGTGAGATGTGCTGGTCGTTCCAGCCGTGCCAGAGGAGCAGCTTGCCGCCGCTCTTCTCGAAGGCGCCGAGGTCGGGGTCCATGGCCGCCAGATAGCTGGAGGACTGGACGGTCTTCCAGAACGACTCGACGGTGAAGTCGAGGTCCGAGAGCTGGAACTCCGGGTCGGGGGCGTTCGGGTACGCCAGATAGCGGGCGAAGGACGTCACGAAGTTCTCGCTCGCCACCGTCTCGCCCTGCGCCTTCGGCACGAACAGCGTCCACTCCAGTTCGGAGCCCCACTCGTGGGAGATCGCGAGCTCCAGCCTGCGGCCCTGCGCGCCGGTGGCGCCGTCGTGCAGTCGCTGGACCACCGCGGCCTGCGCCGCCGTCAGGCACGTCGACGGGTCCTGACCGGACACGCACACCAGCGTCCTCGGGTCGAAGTCGCAGCGCCGCGGGTCGTCGAGCAGCCCGTCCGTCAGGCCGTCCAGCGCGTCGCAGGCCGCCAGCACGGCCCGGTGGATCAGGGGCAGTCTGTCGGCCAGGAGGATGTAGTCGCCGTTCGCGTCCCTGTTCGTCAGCACGTTCCAGGCGTGGTGGAAGGTGTTCTGGACGACCATGTTGTTCGCGGGCGCGCCGGCGGCGATGCCGTCGAAGTCGTCCGGGTAGCGCTGCGCCTCCATGAGCGCCTCACGGCCGCCGTCGGAGCAGCCGGTGAAGTACGAGTAGGCGGGGCGCTTGCCGTAGAACCTCGCGATGACCGCCTTGGCCACCTGGGACGTGACGTGCACGCCGCGGTAGGCGAAGTCGATCTGTGCCTGCGGGTTGTCCAGCGCCCATGAGCCGTCGTTCCGGCCCTGGTGGCCCATGTCGGTCGTGGCGCTCGCGACCGTGCCGTCCTGGACGACCGGACAGGTCGTCGCCTGGCCGTAGTTGATGGCGGCGCTTCCGCACAGACCACCGCAGCCGGTCTGGACGTAGCGCTGCGTCCAGCCGTTGACCGGCAGGCGCATGACCATGGTGTTCGCGGGGGCGATGGTCCCGCGCACCTCGCAGTAGGGGGCCGCGCCGGTCGTCACGACGGTCGCCGAGGAGATCGTGACCGGCGCGTCGGTGACCCCGTCCAGGTCGAGGCCGGTCACGCCGGCGCAGTCCATCACGGGCCGCACCGCGGGCAGATCCGCCAGGCCGTCGGCCGTGACGGCCCGGTGCGGCGCCTGCGCGCCGCTCGCGCTCGTGACCGGCACCAGGACAGCGGCGAGCATGGCCACCACCGCCACCCGGGCGGCGACAGCGGCCGGTCTCCTTCGACCGCGGACGAAGGACCAACGCATGGGGTTCCCCTCTCGGTGCGGGCGCGCCACGGGCGACGGCGCCACCGAGCGGTCAGCGTGGCCCACACCGGAGAGATCGTCAACAATTTCGACAACAATTACTCGCCGATGCCGTTCCGGCCGGGCCGGCGGGGCGCACGGGGTCACGATGTGCTCGAAATATCGCAAGAGGGGATAATTCAGTGAGCACGGTGGCGCTCGACCGGCGTCCTCCACCGATCAGGAACAGGCAGGTCGGACCATGTCGAAGAAACCACGCTCGTCCGAGCCACCGCACGGCAAGGGGCCGAGCCGGCACGAGGGCGCCGGGCAGCACGGCTGGTCGCCCGATGTGGACGAGACACGTCAGCAGGACAATCCGAGCGCCCACCGCTCCTTCCACCCCGCCGAGCACGCCGACGCGAAGGGCCGTGGCCGGACCAGGTCCGCGGAAGAGACGAAGTCCGTTCCGGGTGACACGGTCAAGAGTCACGGCGGACGCGGCGAGGAGTACGCCGACGCGGACGAGAAGGGCCGGCGGGACACCGGCCCCAAGGGCCGCTCCCAGCGCCCCAGCGGCACCAGGGACGCGTCCGCCACCACAGGCGTCGACCCGCAGGACCCGCCCTCCGGACCCCGATCGCGCTGACGGTCCGCTCGGGGCGTGGACGGCCGCCACCTCCACGCCCCGAGCGGTCGCGTCGCGGCTCCTCCAGTCCCCCGCCTCGCGTCGCGGATCCCTGCGACACCCGATACTGCGCGGGACTGCGCGGGAGCCGCGTCAGCAGATGCGCGGCAACTGCTCCCCGATCGGCAGATCGACCACCCGTGTTCCGCCCAGCCCGGTCCTGGCGACGACCATCCCCGGGTGCTCCTCGACGGCCTCACCGATGACCACGGACTCCGCGCCCAGCGGATGGGCCCGCATCGCCTCGAGGACGGCGTCGGCGTGCTCGCGCGGGACGAAGGCCACGAGCTTGCCCTCGTTGGCGATGTACATGGGGTCCAGGCCCAGGATGGCGCAGGCGTTGGCCACGGCCGACGGGACCGGGACGGCTCGTTCCCGGATGACCACCCCCGCGCCGGAGGCCGCCGCGATCTCGTTGAGCGCGGCCGCCAGGCCGCCTCGGGTGGGATCGCGCAGCACGTGCAGCTCCGGGGTGACGGCGAGCATGGCGTCGACCAGGCCGCCGAGCGCCGCACAGTCACTCTTGATCTCGACCCCGAACTCCAGGCCCTCGCGCACGCTCATGACCGCCACCCCGTGGACGCCGATGGCACCACTGACGATCACCACGTCACCGGGTACGACCCGCTGCGGCCGCAGGTCCACGCCCGCGGGCACGAGACCGATGCCCGCCGTGTTGAGGTAGATCCCGTCGCCGTGTCCGGCCTCCACCACCTTGGTGTCCCCGGTGGCCACCTCCACCCCGGCGGTACGCGCGGCCGCGCCCAGCGCCTCGGACACCCGCCGGACCACGTCCAGCTCGACGCCCTCCTCCAGGATGAATCCGCAGGAGAGGTAGGCCGCACGGGCGCCGCTCATGGCGAGGTCGTTGACGGTGCCGTTGACCGCCAGGTCGCCGATGCTGCCGCCGGGGAAGAACAGCGGCCGCACCACGTAGGAGTCGGTGGAGAACGCCAGCCTGGCCCCGCCCACGGTCAGGACGGCGGAGTCGCCCAGCTGGGCGAGCACCTCGCCACCGAAGGCGGGCGCGAAGATCTGCTGGACCAGTTCGGCGGAGAGCACTCCCCCGCCACCGTGGCCCATGACGACCCGGGGCCGGTCACGCACCGGCGCCGGACAGGTCCAGCCCTCGACGTCGAGGGCGCGGGCGGGGGCGGGGCCGGGCGCGGGCAGATCGGTGATGTCAGACAACGGGGGTCGCCTCCCGGGCCTTGACGGCGGGCATGTCCAGCCGCCGGTAGAGGTAGTACGCGGCGCAGGCACCCTCGCTGGAGACCATGGTGGCGCCCAGGGGGGTGCGGGGGGTGCACAGGGTGCCGAAGGCCTCGCACTCGTGCGGCTTGAGCAGCCCCTGCAGGACCTCGCCGCTGCGGCACTCGGCCGGCTCCTTCGTCCGGATCCCCTCGACCGCGAAGCGGTGCTCGGCGTCGTGGTCGCGGTACTTCGACGACAGCCGCCAGCCGCTGTCGGGGATCACGCCGATTCCGCGCCAGGCCCGGTCGGTGACCTCGAAGACGTCCTCCAGCATGGCCCGGGCGGCCGGGTTGCCCTCCGGGCGGACGGCACGGGCGTAGGCGTTGTCGACGGTGTGCTCGCCGCGTTCCAGCTGACGGACGGCCCGGCGCACTCCTTCGAGGATGTCCAGCGGCTCGAAGCCCGTCACGACGATCGGGACGCGGAAGCGCTCCGCCAGTTCCGGATACTCCTCCACACCCATCACGCTGCACACGTGCCCGGCCGCGAGGAAGCCCTGCACCCGGCAGCTCGGCGAGGACATGATCGCCTCGATGGCCGGCGGTACCCGGACATGGGACACCAGCATGCTGAAGTTCAGGACACCCAGCTTCCGGGCCTGGTGGACCGTCATGGCGTTGGGGGGTGCCGTCGTCTCGAAGCCGATGCCGAAGAACACCACCTCGCGGTCCGGGTTCTGCTGGGCGATCCGCAGCGCGTCGAGCGGCGAGTAGACGACTCGCACGTCGCCACCCTCCCCGCGCACCTGGAACAGGTCCCGTCCGGTGCCCGGCACCCGCAGCATGTCCCCGAAGGAACAGAAGATCACCTCCGGCCGGGAGGCGATCTCCAGCGCCTTGTCGATGACCTCCAGCGGGGTCACGCACACCGGACAGCCCGGACCGTGGATCAACTCCAGCTTCTCCGGGAGTAGTTGGTCGATGCCGTGCCGGATGATGCTGTGCGTCTGGCCGCCGCAGACCTCCATCAGCGCCCACGGCCTCGTCACCGTGGCATGGATGTCGTCGAGCAGCCGACGGGCCAGCTCCGGATCCTGGAACTCGTCGATGTACTTCACTGGTTGTGCACCCCTTCCACCGGGTCCGCGCCCGCCTCCGCCGCCGCCATCTCCCAGGCGTCGCCGAACTCCTCCTGCAGCATGCCGAGTTCGGCGAAGAGTTCGAGCGTCTGCCGGGCCGACTCCTCGTCCAGCCGCTGAAGGGCGAAGCCGACGTGGACGATGGCGTACTCGCCGACCTGGAGATCGGGCAGATACTCCAGGCACACCTCCTTGACCACACCGCCGAAGTCGACGGTGGCCATCCGGGTGCCGTCCCGGTCCTCGATGTCCAGCACTCTGCCGGGTACCGCCAGGCACATGAGCCTCTCCTCGCTGTGGATCGCGCGTTACTCAGTCGGTGGGAGTCGTCCGGGCGGCCACCATCAGCTGGCCCAGGGCCAGACCGCCGTCGCCCGGCGGCACCAGCCGGTGCCGCAGGACCGTGAAGCCGTCCTCGCGCAGGGCGGCGGAACAGGCCGAGGAGAGCAGCGTGTTGGCGAACACGCCCCCCGTCAGGGCGACCGTGTCCAGCCCGTGCCGCTCTCGGGCCCGTACGCAGATCCGGTGCACCAGGCCGGTCACCGCCCGGTGGAAGCGGGCCGCGACCAGCGCGGGTCCGACGCCGGCCCGCAGGTCGGAGACGATCGCGGCGAGGGCGGGCGCCGGGTCGGCCCGTACCGCGTCGCCCTCCTCGCGCGCATGCCCGGGCGCCCGGAGATCGAAGGTGTACGCGGCCCGGTCGCCGGTGGGCGCGCCAAGCGCCGCTCCCTCCAGCTCCACGGCGGCCTGTGCCTCGTATCCCGCGCGGTGGCACACCCCGGTCAGCGAGGACACGGCGTCGAAGAGCCGCCCCATGCTGGAGGTGGGGACACAGTGCAGGCCGAGCTCCAACTGTCTTTCCAGCAGGCGCAGTTCGTCGGGCGGACAGGCGGCCGTGCAGGCGAGGTCGGCCGCCCGGTCGATGCCGGCCGCCCACAGATGGGCCAGCGCCATGCGGTACGGCCTGCGTACCGTGGCGTCGCCACCGGGCAGCGGGACGTACGCGAGGTGCCCGAACCGGCTGAAGCCGTCGTAGTCCGCGAGCAGGAACTCGCCGCCCCAGACGGCTCCGTCGTCGCCGTGGCCCGTGCCGTCGAAGGCGACGCCGATCACCGGCCGGGTGCCGTCCAGCCCGTGCTCGGCCATCGCGGCGGCGACGTGCGCGTGATGGTGCTGGACGCGTACGACGGGCCGCGCCGCCGCATGGCGGTCGGCCCACCGGGCGGAGCGGTAGCCGGGATGCCGGTCGGCCACCAGGGTGCCGGGCCGTACGCCGGTGATGGACTCCAGTTGCGCCACCGCGCCCTCGAAGGCCCGCTGGGTGGCGAGGTCGTCCATGTCACCGATGTGCGCGGACAGCCAGGCGCGCCGTCCCGCCCCCAGGCAGAAGGCGTTCTTCAGGTCGCCGCCGACGGCGAGAGCGGGACGGACGGGCAGCGGGAGGGCGACCGGCAGCGGGGCGTAGCCGCGGGAGCGGCGAATCACCAGCGGCTCCCCGTCGCAGACCCGGACCACCGAGTCGTCGCAGGGGACGTGGATCGGCCGGTCGTGCGTGAGCCAGGCGTCGGCCAGCGGCGCGAGCCGCTCCAGCGCCTCGGTGTCGTCGGTGACGATCGGCTCACCGGACACGTTGCCGCTGGTCATGACCAGCAGCCGGGGGCCGTCCGGGTCGCCGGGCAGGCCGAGCAGGAGATGGTGCAGGGGGGTGTACGGCAGCATCACGCCGAGGTCGGGGCTGCCGGGCGCCACGGACTCGGCGGGTCGCGGGGCCCCCGTCGCGTACACGGGGTCTCGGCGCCGACGCAGCAGTACGACGGGCCGGACACCGCCCTCGAGCAGCTCCCTCTCCTCGGGGGACAGCCGGACGAGGTGCTCGACGTCGGCCGTGCGCCGGGCCATGACGGCGAACGGCTTGTCCCCCCGTGCCTTGCGCCGGCGCAGGCGGGCGACCGCCTCCTCGTTCGTGGCGTCGCAGGCCAGGTGATAGCCGCCCAGTCCCTTGACGGCGAGGACGGCGCCGTCCGACAGCAGTGCGCGCGCCTCGGTGACCGGGTCCGTCCCCGTGCGCTCGTCGGACGGCGGGACCAGCAGCCGCAGCCGCGGTCCGCAGGCCGGGCAGGCGACCGGCTGCGCGTGGAAACGGCGGTCGGCCGGATCCGCGTACTCCCGGGCGCAGTCGGGGCACATGGCGAAGCCGGCCATGGTGGTGTGGGCGCGGTCGTACGGCACGCCGGTGACGATCGTGAAACGCGGGCCGCAGTGCGTGCAGTTGACGAACGGGTGGCGGTGGCGCCGGTCCGCCGGGTCGGCCAGCTCGGCGAGGCAGTCGGCGCAGGTGGCGGAGTCCGGGGAGACCAGGGTGCGGGCCGGTCCGCCGGTCCGGGAGGTGAGGATGGTGAACGCGGTGCCGCCGACCGGCGGCATCTCGCGGTGGTGGACGGACTCGACGCGGGCCAGCGGGGGCGCCTGGGCGGCGATCCGGTCGCAGAACCGGGCCACGGCCGAGGCGGTGCCCTCGACCTCCACGACGACGCCCTCCGGGGTGTTGGTCACGTGTCCGGCCAGGGCGAGTTCGGTGGCGAGGCCGTACAGGTAGGGCCGGAAGCCCACGCCCTGCACCACTCCCCGGACGGTGACCCGGCGCCGCAGCGGCGGGTCACCGGCGACCACGGCCGACGGTTGCGACGGAGCGCTCACGACGGGGTGGGTGCCAGGTCGCCGGCGTCGGTCTCGTCGGCATGGGTGTGCGGGTGGGTGTGCGCGTGGCCGTGCCGGAGGTCCGGCCGGCCGGCCATCACCGGTGTGTGCGGGGGCGCGCCCTGCGCGGCGGCGAGCGCCCGGTCGAGCAGCGCGCCTACGCCCTTCCCGCGGCGTGCCGAGGTCAGGACCACCTCGACGCCCGGGTTGACCTGCTGCACGTTCGCGCGGAAGGCGATCTCGTCGAACTCCGCGGCCTCCGCGAGGTCGATCTTGGTGACGACGACCAGGTGGGCGAGGCCGAAGGCGGTGGGGTACTTGAGCGGCTTGTCCTCGCCCTCCGTCACCGAGGCGAGGACGACCCTCAGGGTCTCCCCCAGGTCGTACCCGGCGGGGCAGACCAGGTTGCCGACGTTCTCCACGAAAAGCAGCCGGGTGCCGTCGGGCAGCCACCCGTCCAGGTGCCCGGCGAGCATGCCCGCCTCCAGATGGCACAGTCCGTCGGTGAGCACCTGCTTGACCGGGGCGCCCGACCGTGCGAGCCGGATCGCGTCGTTCTCGGTGGCGAGATCGGCGGTCAGCGCCGCGACCGGCACGGCCCGCTCCCGTGCCCGCAGCAGTTCGCTCTCCAGCAGGGCGGTCTTGCCGCTGCCCGGACTGGACAGCAGGTTGACGACCGTGGTGCCGTGGGCCGCGAGGCGGGTGCGCAGCGTGTGGGCGCTCGCGTCGTTCTTCGCAAGCACGGCCTGGCGCAGGTCGACGACACGACACATGGTTCAGCACTCCTCGGAGATCGGTTCGCGGGTGGGCGTGGGGTCGCCGGTCTCCCACTGCACGGCGGCGATCCGCAGTTCCCGGCCCGCGAGCAGATCGGTGGTCGTCCCGTCGCACGCGGGGCAGGTCAGCCGGGGTGGCATGCCGACGGCCCACTCGTGGGCGCAGGGTGTGCAGCGGGCCCGCCCCGGCACCGCCTCGGTGACCAGTTCGGCGCCTTCCAGCAGGGTTCCGGCGCAGACCAGTTCGAAGCAGAAGGCGAGCGAATCGGGTACGACGCCGGCGAGTTCGCCGACCTGGAGCCGTACCGATCGCACCGCGGTGACATCGCCGGCCCGCTCGGCGGCCTCTGCCACCTGGTCGACGACGGCCAGCGCGACGGACATCTCGTGCATGGGTCTCCGTCCTTGTCGAGGCCTGCCTGCGGTCGGCCTTCATTAGAGGCGCGCGCACCGGGGCCGCACGGCCCGGCACGCCGTCACCGGCCACCGGGTACGCCGTTCGACGCAACCGTGCGGCGCACCGGCGGCGGCCGTGCTTCACATCCGTCGGATGCGCAGGTAGCGCCGCACGTCGGGAAACACTTCGGCGCCGATGGCGACCAGGGCCGCGAGGGCCGCTCCGCCGATGATCATCTTCTTCATCCCGTCTCTCCTCATGTCGAGATCCCGTCGGCCGTGGCCCGCGGCGCGGACTCTCCCGGCTCCCCGTTCCGCAGCAGCTCTTCGATCAGCCGGACGGCCTCCGGTACGGCGTCGGACACCGGCGGACTGAGACCGATGCCCTCGTCCACCGCGGCCGGTTCGCATCCGACGACCAGGACGCGCCGCGGCGGCTCGCCGCCGGTCCCGGCGCACAGGGTGCCCAGCAGCGCCAGGACGGCGTCGGGGGTCATCCGGTGGCCGTCCAGGGCGGGCGTGCCGGGCGGCGGGCCCGCGCCGCCGACGTCGTGTTCGATCACGTACAGCGTGCCGGGGGCTTCGCCGCGCGCGGTGGCGTCCACCAGGACGAGGGTGTCGTAGCCGTCCAGGAGCTGGTAGGCGAGGTGCACCCCGCGCACTCCGATGTCCACGACCTCGACGTGTCCGGGCAGGTCGCGCTCGGCGAGCCGGCGGGCGGTCTCCACACCGAAGCCGTCGTCCGTGAGGAAGATGTTGCCGATGCCCGCCACGAGCGTCCTCGGAGCTGCCGGTGCGGGAAGGTTCATGCGTCGTCCTCCGCCGGGGTGACCTCGTCGGGCTGGAAGTACAGGAACCGGCCCTGCTCGCGGCGGATGTCGGCGCCCGGGTCACCGTCGACCGTGACCGCCAGGTGCACCCCGCCGTCGACGTCGTGCAGCACCGCCTCGACCGTCGCGGTGCGGCCGCGCAGGAAGATGTCCTGCGCGTCGGTGCGCCGCAGGCCCGGGCGCAGCTCGACGCGGCTGCCCTTGCCCACCGGCAGGCCGTCCACCAGCACGTGGTCCTTCGCCGGGTCGAAGCCCGCCTCGCTCGCGGGGTCCCACCAGGGGGTGTCCGGGCGCTGCACCCCGTGCTCGTCGGGGAAGCCGATGTCCGCGGCGACGGGGGCCGGGCCGGTTGCCTCACGCAGACTGCGCACCGCCCCGTGCAGCCGCTCCAGGACCTCGGCCGGCATCGAGTCCGCCAGCTCGATCACGGCGGCCGCCCGCTCGTCGGTGCCTCGGGCCTCACGCTTCTCCTCGTCGGTGAGGGCCGCGGTGCGCAGCGCGAGGATCTCGTCGATCTCGGTGGCGTCGTAGAGCGCGCCGGGGCTCTCCGGTGCGATGGCCGGATGGTCCTCCAGGATGATCGGCGAGGACAGTACGAGGTCGGCTGTGCCGGTCTCGCCGGCGAGCACGGGCCAGGTGTGCAGGTTGCGGCAGGCGGCGACCGCGCCCTTCGCCCACTCGGGGGGATCGGTCATCGACAGGAACGATCCGGCGCTGAGGGCCATCAGGAGGTGGGTGGCCACCAGGGAGTGCGGCAGTGCCGCGTCCCGGCCGGCGTCGCGGGCCTCGGACGGCGTCCAGTCACTGGTGTTCTCGACGACGGCCGTCAGCCGCAGGACCCGGTAGGGGCCGTCGAGTTCGCGCGCGGACAGCCGGATCGTCCCGTTGATCTCCTCGCACCGCCGCAGGAGCCGGCCGACGGTGCGGCCGGCCGCGTCCAGGACGGGTTCGGTCTCCTCCCGGGCGGGGCGCCGGAAGGGATGGGTGACGCCGTCGCCGAGGAGTTCGTCCACCGGGGCGACCACCTCGACCCGCTCCTCGCCGCCCTCGTCCCAGGGCACCAGCACCCGGTCGTCGAGGCGGAGTTCGGCGACCGTCTCGAAGCCGCCGTCCGGGCGTACCCGCTGCACGGTGCGCCGTCGGGCGTGCAGGAAGCGCACCTCGACGGAGAGGGTCGCGCCCGCCTTCGGCTCCATCAGGCATTCGGTGTGCTGGAAGTCGTGCTCCTCGCACTCCGCGCCCCAGCCGGGCGGCACCAGCACCCCGAACTGCCAGCGCAGCCGGTTCTTGGCCGCCGAGGCGCGGTACGGGTAGAGCACATAGCCCTCGAAGAGGACGGCGTCGGCCACCTGCCGGGCGAGGGCGAACCGCTCCTCCGTCTCGGAGGCGAACGCGGTCACGGTCACGGATCCGTCCTTCCGGTGGTGCCGGTGAGCGCGCGCAGCGGGTCGCGCCGGGGCGGGTCGGCGCCGCCGCTGTCGTCGAGCAGGGCCTTGAGGGTGGCGTCCCAGGAGGGCAGCGCGTGCCGGGAGCGGTAGGCGAGGAGGGCGTCCATGGTGTCGCGCGGCAGCCGGATCCAGCCGCATCCGGGGAAGTGCTGCTCGACCATCTCCCGCCAGGTCGCGACCGGCATCCGGAACACCGCCTCCCGGTCCCACGGCACCGGCTCGACCCGGAAGCCGCCTTCGCCGATGAACGCCGTACCGGAGAACAGCATCAGCAGCGGGACCTCTCCGGTGGTGAGGGCGTCCAGGTAGCGGGTCGCCGCGATGTCCATGTCGTAGGTGCACGGGACGACGAGGTCGGTTTCGGTCTCTCCGGTGAAGCCGGGGACCATGAGCGAGATCTGCGCGAACTGCACCGGCTGGAGCGTGCTGCCCCAGCGCGAGCGCTCGCCGAAGAGATCCGCCAGCCCGTCGGCCTCGGCGGACTCGTAGCCGCGGCGGGCGGGTTCGATGCGGATCTGGCAGCGCAGCGCGAGGGCGTGCACGCGCGCGCCGTCCGCGGCGGTGACGCGCAGTCGGAAGACGAGGGTGGGTCCGGCGGCGTAGCGGTCGGCGCGGACGCCGGTGCAGGCGAAGGAGAACTCCGTCATGGCCGCGGCTCCTCGTCCACCGGCCGGGCGCGTCGCGCGACGTCCGCGAAGAACGCGTCCAGCGCCGCCCGGGCCTCGGCCCCGCCGTCGAAGCCCTGCCACAACAGGCGCATGCGGCCCACCAGTTCGTAGCAGATGTCGATCGGTACGAGGTGGAGCTCGAAGCGGCCCTCGGTGCGGCGCAGCAGCAGCGCCTCCACGTCGGGTTCGAGCAGCCCGGCGAGGCGGCTGCCGCCGAGGACCGCCGTCCAGGTGGCCGGTTCGAGTTCGCTCTCGGTGGCTCCGGCCGGGCTCGGATAGAGGGCGACCAGCCGGTCGAGCGCCGCGTTGCGGAAGAGGAAGGCGACGCCGACCGGGATCTGCAACGCCTCCCACGCGCTCTCGTCGAGACGATGTACGGGGTCGGTGAGGTAGCGGGCCGGGACCGTGCGGAAGCGGCCCGCGGCGGCGCCCTGCTGCTGCATCAGCAGGGCGCAGGCGGCACAGGCGCAGACGAGGGCGCGTTTGTCGGTGTCGACCAGATGGCGGTGGTCCGCCTCGACCGGCACGGCGCACAGCTCGCACCGTTCGGGCCGCGGAGGTCGCTCGGTGAGGAACCTCCGCAGGCCGGGGGTGCGCGTCGCCGGGGACGCCGTCATCGGGCGCCCGTCGGTGCCGTGCCGATCTGGAGGAGCGTGGGCCCCGCGGGCGCGGTCTGTACGTCGACCGCGCCGACCTCCGGTGCGAAGCAGGCGAGGGCCGCGCGGGCGGCCTCCCGGGCGCTCTCGCCGGACCCGCATCCGCAGCCGCCCGCCTCCCGGGCCCGCAGGGTCAGGGCGCCGCTCTCCTCGTCGAAGTCCACGACGTCCAGGGGATGTTCGCGGACGCTGTCGAGGGCCCGGGCGATGCGGGTGTCGCGGTCCTCGGGGTGCAGGTCGTGCAGGACGAGGAGGCCGGCGACGAGTTCGTCGCCGAGCAGGCCCGCCACCGGGTCGCCCGGGACGGCCGACAGCAGGTGCAGTACGCGGGCCAGTCCGGCGCCGTAGAAGTCCATGAGGGAGCGGACGAGTTCCTCGGCCGCCTCGACGGCGGCCGGGTCGCCGCTCGCGGCCAGCCGGTCCAGCACCTCCTCGACACGGCGTCCGGTCTGTTCCGCGTCGACGGGTCGCGCCGCCGTGGGCGCGCTCATCCGCCCAGCCCGCTCAGGCCGGTGGGCACGTGCATGGACTTCACCGTCTTGCCGCCCCCGACGTACATGTGGACGCCGCAGGGCAGACAGGGGTCGAAGCTGCGGACGGCGCGCATGATGTCGATGCCCTTGAAGTTCTCCGGGGTGTTCTCCTCGAAGATGGGGGTGTTCTGCACGGCGTCCTCGTACGGGCCGGGCGTGCCGAAGGAGTCCCTGGTGCTGGCGTTCCACGGGGTGGGCGGGTACGGGTGGTAGTTGGCGATCTTGCCGTCGCGGATCACCATGTGGTGGGAGAGGACGCCGCGGACCGCCTCGGTGAAGCCGACGCCGAGCCCCTCGTCCGGGACCTCGAACTTCTCCCAGGTCTGGGTGCGTCCGGCGCGGACCTCCTCGAGGCCCTTCTCCGCGCAGTGCAGGGCGACCGCGGCGGCGTACGCCTGGAAGTAGGTGCGCGCGCGGTTGCGCTCCAGGGCGTTGGACCACTTCGGGATCTTCCACTCGAAGCTGGTCTCCGGCTTGGTCATGGTGCGCGGCAGGTTGATGACCACGCTGTGGCCGGTGGCCTTGACGTACCCGATGTCGACGAGCCCGGACAGCGCCGTGGACCACAGGCGGGCGATGGGGCCGCCGCCGGTGTCCAGGGCGAGGTGGTCCTTGCCGTCGAACCAGCGCGGGGACATGACCCAGCTGTACTTGTCGTCGAAGTTCCGCTTCTGCGGGGCGGGGATGGTGTGCTGGTTCCACGGGTGGCGCGGGTCCACCGGGTTGCCGAGCGGGTCGTGGGTGACGAACTGCTCCTGGCCCTGCCAGTCCTCGTAGTACGAGCTGCCCAGCAGGATGCGGATGCCGAGGTTGATGTCGGTGAGGTCGTTGGTGACGAGCTTGCCGTCCACGACGACACCGGGCGTGACGAACATCCGCCGGCCCCAGTCGGACATGTTGGCGTAGGTGAAGTCGCAGTACTCGGGGTCGTTGAGCGCGCCCCAGCAGCCGAGCAGGACCCGGCGGCGGCCCACTTCCTCGTAGCCCGGCAGCGCTTCGTAGAAGAAGTCGAAGAGGTCGTCGTGCAGCGGCACGACGCGCTTCATGAACTCGACGTACCGCATCAGGCGGCTGAGGTAGTCCGTGAAGAGCTGTACGGAGGCGATGGTGCCGACGCCGCCCGGGTAGAGCGTGGAGGGGTGCACATGGCGGCCCTCCATCAGGCAGAACATCTCGCGCGTGTACCGGCTGACCTGGAGGGCCTCGCGGTAGAACTCGCCTTCGAGGGGGTTCAGCGAGCGCATGATGTCGGCGATGGTGCGGTAGCCGTGCTCGGCCGCGTGCGGGGCCTCGGTGCGTTCGGCGAGTTCGAGGACGCCGGGGTTGGTCTCCCTGACCATCTTCTCGCAGTAGTCGACCCCCACCAGGTTCTCCTGGAAGATGTTGTGGTCGAACATGTACTCCGCGGACTCGCCGAGGTTGATGATCCACTCAGCGAGGTGCGGGGGCTTCACCCCGTACGCCATGTTCTGCGCGTACACCGAACAGGTGGCGTGGTTGTCGCCGCAGATTCCGCAGATGCGGCTGGTGATGAAGTGGGCGTCGCGGGGGTCCTTGCCGCGCATGAAGACGCTGTAGCCGCGGAAGACAGACGAGGTGCTGTAGCACTCCGCGACCCGCTTCTGCTTGAAGTCGATCTTCGTGTGGATGCCGAGGGAACCCACGATCCGGGTGATCGGGTCCCAGGCCATCTCCACCAGGCCGCTGCCGTCGCCGGCCGCCTTCGTCCTTGCCATCGTCTTTGCCGTGCCCTTCGTTGCGCGGGGTTCGGTTGTGGGGGTGCGCGAAGCAGAAGCGGGTCACTCGCGGTGGGGCGTCACCAGGGAGGCCGGTAGCCGGTGGTGATCTTCTCTCCGGTGCGGCGCCACTTGGGCTCCTGGTCCACCGTCTTCGCCGTGATCGAGCGCAGCTTGCGGACCACGGCTCCGTAGGCGCCGCTGGCCGTGCTGGAGATCTTGGCTCCGGGCGGCTCGTCCATGAACGGCATGAACTTGTCGGGGAAGCCGGGCATGGTGCAGGCGATGCAGATGCCGCCGACGTTCGGACAGCCGCCGATGCCGTTCATCCACCCGCGCTTGGGCACGTTGCACTTGACGACCGGGCCCCAACAGCCCAGCTTGACCAGGCACTTCGGCGAGTCGTACGACAGGGCGAACTCACCCTGCTCGTAGTAGCCCGCGCGGTCGCAGCCCTCGTGGACGGTGGCCCCGAACAGCCAGGTGGGACGCAGCTTGTCGTCCAGCGGGATCATCGGGGCGGCGCCGGTCGCCTGGTAGAGCAGGTACGTGAGCGTCTCGGAGAAGTTGTCGGGCTGGATCGGGCAGCCGGGGACGCACACGATGGGGATGCCGGCCTGGGACTTCCAGTCCCAGCCGAGATAGTCCGGCAGGCCCATGGCGCCGGTCGGGTTGCCCGCCATGGCGTGGATGCCGCCGTAGGTGGCGCAGGTGCCGATGGCGACGACCGCCAGCGCCTTGGGGGCGAGCCGGTCGATCCACTCGCTGGTGGTGATCGGCTGGCCGGTCTCCGGGTTGTCGCCGAAGCCGCACCAGTAGCCCTCGGGCTTGATCGCCTCGTTGGGGATGGAGCCCTCGACGACCAGCACGAACGGGTCGATCTCGCCCCGCTCGCCCTTGAAGAACCACTCGATGAACGTGTCCGCGCCGCCGACCGGACCGCACTCGAAGTCGATCAGCGGCCAGTGGACGGCGATCTTCGGCAGCCCCGGCAGCGCGCCGAGCACGATCTCCTCGATGCTGGGCTGCATGGCCGCCGTCAACGCGACCGAGTCGCCGTCACAGCTCAGCCCCGCGTTGATCCAGAGAATGTGGATCGTGGGTGTCTCGTCGGCGGGCGCAGCGCCGACCGTCTTCGTCGTCGCCTCAGTCATGGGACCGCCTCCTGGGGAGGTGAGGAATGAAAGCCCCATTTCAGGACTTTCTGCGTTCATCGGATTCTTGGTATCAGCCGATGGGCCGCGACGGGATGTCATGGGGGGCCGTTCCGGTGAATTCGGCGGCAGACGGGCCCGGATCGGTTTGAGAAGCGGCGAGGTGCGCCGGGGTGCCCGCGGGGCGTTCCTTGTGGACGAACGCCCGGCGCAGCGCGTGGTACGGGGCGTCCGGGTCGTCGAAGGTCATCCGCATCCGGGCGAGCTCCCGCTCCCGGTACGCGGCCAGGGGGGTTTCGCTCTCCCGGCGCTCCAGCTCCGTCTTCTTCGCGGCGATCCGGGTCCCCGTCGCCGGCAGGGCGGCCAGGTGCGCGGCCAGGCGGCCGACCTCCCCCGCGAAGGATCCCGGGCCGCCGTCCACCACCCGGTCGACGAGCCCGAGGCCCTGCGCGGTCGCCGCGCTCACCGGCAGCGCCTCCCGCACGAGGCGTTCGGCCACCGCCGGGCCCACCCTGCGGGGCAGGGTGTACGTCCAGTACTCCGAGCCGTACAGGCCCATCAGCCGGTAGTGCGGGTTCAGCACGGCACCCGAGCGGCACCACACCTCGTCCGCCGCCAGGGCGAGCATCACCCCGCCCGCCGCCGCGTTGCCCGCGACCGCCGCGACCACCAGCCGGTCGGTCGTCGTCAGGACCGCCTCGACCAGGTCGTCGATGGCGTTGATGTTCGCCCAGGACTCGGCGGCGGGGTCGTCGGCGGCCTCGATGACGTTGAGGTGGATCCCGTTGGAGAAGAAGTCCCGCTCGCCGCCCAGCACCAGCACCGACGTGGGCCGCGCGCACGCCTCCCGGTAGGCGTCCAGCAGCCGGCGGCACTGCTCGGTGCTCATGGCGCCGCCGGGGAAGGAGAACGACAGGAAACCGACGTCGCCGCTCTCCCGGTAGCGGATGTCCGTCCAGGTGGCCTCCGGCACCTCGGGCAGGGGCGGCAGCCGGTCGCCGAGGGCCGCGACCGCGGGCAGCTTGTACGTCGGCGGCCGCCCGGGGAGCCGCCTGGCCCGCAGCTCCGGGATCCACACGGCGCCGTCCCTGGTGGCCCGGCAGACCGCTCCGGCGCGGGTCGCCAGCAGCTCGCCCGGGCGGCCGCGCAGCACGCTCTCGGGGTGACCGCCGTGCAGGTACCACTCGCCGCCGAGCAGCGCGTCCAGCACACCGGGCTGCGAGTCCGCCGCCCTCAGCTTGCGCAGGACGGTCCCGGTCGCGTCCTCGGCCCAGTCGATCCGCCGGACACTCTGGTCCAGGTACGGACGCGGACGCAGGCGGGCGTCGGCCGCGCGGACCGTGTCCTGCTTGCACGGCACGTGGGTGCCTCCCGCGAAGCGCTCCACCGCCAGCAGGACGGCCTCGAGCGCGGCGTCGGCGATCTCACCCCGGTACAGCTCGCTCTTGGACACCCGGGGCAGCCGACAGGGCACACAGGCCCACACATCACCGGCGTCCATCTCCCCGTCGGCCTGGAGGACGGTGACACCCCACTCGTCGATGCCCTCGTGGATCGCCCAGTCCAGGGAGGACGGTCCGCGGTCGCCCACGGGTCCCGGGTGGACGACGAGACACGTGTGGGCCGCCCACACCTCCTCGGGGATCGCCGACTTCAGCATCGGCGCCACGATCAGCTCCGGCGCGCGCCGTCGCACCGCGTCCGGCAGCGAGCCGCCCGGCAGGGCGAGTTCCACCGCCACCCGGTGGCCGCGGTCGCGCAGCTCGGCATGGACGCGCTGGGTGAGGCTGTTGAACGCGCTGGCTAGGAGCAGGATGTGCACGGCTGCCTCCGGGCGGGACGAACGGCAGGCAGAAATGGCCGCCGCCGCGATCCTCGGCCCGGACGGCCCGCCATCCCCGACGACAGGCGCTCGGATCATCCGAAATCATCCGAAAGCGGGCACGCGTCCGCCGTCCGGTGTCCCCCACCGGCCCGCACCTCGTCCGGGTCGGCCGCCGGAGGGGATCAGCGTCGTCGCAGGCCGCTGGTGATGCGTTCCCACGGGGAGCGGGTGGCTCCGAAATGGGTCTCGTGCGCCCAGATGTGGGTGCACGACCGGCACTGGAGGTGGAGCAGGCTGCCGGCGTTGGAGAGCAGGTAGCGCCAGTGCTCGGAGCAGGTGCGCCCCTGCTCGCAGGTGGCGCAGCCACGACGGTCGTCGCAGTTGGGGCAGGCCACCCAGGCCCGGCGCCCGATGTCGGCCTGGGGGTCAAGCGGCAGCATGGCCACCCCCTCGGCGCGGCAGCACGCCGGCCGCGACCAGCTCGTCGTACATGCGCTGCTGCTCGGCGTCGAGGCCGGAGTACAGCAGCGCGTACGCCGCCTCCTCGTCGCGCAGCGCGGTGACGGGGTCCCAGTCGGGGCCGAGCGCGTCCAGGACATGGGCGCGCCGCAGCATTTCGTGGGCGGTCAGGTCGATGGTCAGGTCGGCCGAGGGGTGGGCGCCGGGCCGGTCCGCGGTGGGCCGGCCCGCCGCGCCGGATTCGTCCGGCTCGTCAGGAAGGGCGCGATCATGGGGGGACATGTGACCGAACGTAGGTAACCCTTCCTCGCCCGGACAAGAGCAGGTGGGAGAAGTCACAGCGGCGCGGGTCCGCCCCACCCCCTGCAGTGGGGCGGAACGACGGTCGTGTTCAGGTCATGACATCACCACCGCTGCCGTCCGCGCACCTGGTGGCCGCGACGCTGATCCCGGCGCCGTCGCGGGGTCCCGCCCGCACTGATCACGGCGCTCCCCCGGCCCGTCCGCAGGCCGCCGTCAGCGCTCGTGCGTGGTGTCGTCCTCGCCCGCCTCCAGCAGGGTGGCGGCCGCGCCGATGATCCGCGGGTCGGGGCGGCCGACGACCTCGTCGTCCTTGTCCGCGTAGTCGAAGCGGGCCAGGACACTGCGCATGGCCTCCACGCGGGCCCGCTTCTTGTCGTTGCTCTTCACCACCGTCCACGGGGCGTGTTCGGTGTCCGTCTCACGGAACATGGCCACCTTGGCGGCGGTGTAGTCGTCCCAGAGGTCGAGGGAGGCCAGGTCCATCGGGCTGAGCTTCCACTGCCGTACGGGGTCGACCTGGCGGATCGTGAACCGTGTGCGCTGCTCGCTCTGCGACACGGAGAACCAGAACTTGACCAGTTCGACCCCGTCGTCCACGAGCATCCGCTCGAACAGGGGTGCCTGGCGCATGAAACGGCGGTACTCGTCGTCCGTGCAGAAGTCCATCACCCGCTCCACACCGGCCCGGTTGTACCAGGACCGGTCCAGCAGGACGATCTCGCCGGCGGTCGGCAGATGTTCGACGTAGCGCTGGAAGTACCACTGCCCGCGCTCGCGTTCGGTCGGCTTCTCCAGGGCGACCACGCGGGCGCCGCGCGGGTTGAGGTGCTCGGTGAACCGCTTGATGGTGCCGCCCTTGCCCGCCGCGTCACGGCCCTCGAAGACGATGACGAGCCGCCGCCCGGTCTCCTTGATCCAGCTCTGCAGCTTCAGCAGTTCTATCTGCTGGAGCCGCTTGTGCAGGTCGTACTCCCTGCGCTCCATGCGCCGGTCGTACGGGTAGTTCTCCCGCCAGGTGTCCACGGGAGCTCCGTCCGGCCGGATCAGCACCGGATCGTCGTGGTCCGTGTAGTCGACGCGCATCCCTGACAGCAGTTGGTCCATCTCGCGATGGAAGCAAGCAGGTGCGTACAAGGGGCGAACGGCGCGCGAAGCCCAGGTGTCCGCTGCGGCGAGGGGGCGCCGGGCGGTGTTCCCCCGGCCCGCCCCGGCCGCGCGCCGACCCGTGCCCGCCGGCACGCCCCGCGCCTGCCGAAGGAGCCCGTGCGGCCAGGAGAGGCCGAGGTCACAGGGGGGAAGCGGCCAAGGTCACAGCCGCGCCCTCTGCTGTCGCTCGGCCCGTCTGGCCTAGCATCCGAGCATGACGGTCCTGCCCGACGACGGGCTTTCGCTGGCCGCCGAGTTCCCTGACGCGACCCATGAGCAGTGGCAACGCCTGGTGGCGGGTGTGCTGCGCAAGTCGGGCAGGGACGTCTCGGACGCGGCAGCCGAGGAGGCCCTGTCCACCGCGCTGGAGGACGGGCTTCACCTCCGGCCCCTGTACAGCGCGCACGACGCCGCACCCGACCCCGGCCTGCCCGGTTTCGCGCCGTTCGTCCGCGGCGGCCGGGCGGAGGGGAACTCCGTCGGCGGCTGGGACGTGCGACAGCAGCACACGGCCGACGGCGCGGTCCTCGCCGATCTGGAGAACGGCGTCACGTCGCTGTGGCTGGTCCTCGGCGACGGCGGCATTCCGGTCTCCTCGCTCGGCCGGGTCCTCGACGGTGTGTATCTCGACCTGGCACCCGTCGTCCTGGACGCCGGAAGTGACGTCGAGTCCGCCGCACAGGAGTTGCTGCGGCTGTACGAGGAGCGGGGCGTCGCCAGGGAGGCGGCGCGCGGCAACCTCGGTGCCGATCCGCTGGGCCACGAGGCCCGTACCGGCCGGGAAGACGACTTCGCGCCCGTGGCCGGTCTCGCGCGCCGGTGCGCCGAGGAGTATCCGGGGCTGCGGGCGTTGACCGTGGACGCGCTGCCCTATCACGAGGCCGGCGGTTCGGCCGCGCAGGAGCTCGGCTGTTCGATGGCGACCGCGGTGGCGTATCTGCGGGAGCTGACCGAGGCGGGCCTACCGGTGGAACACGCCTGCGCCCAGCTGGAGTTCCGGTACGCGGCCACCGCCGACCAGTTCCTGACCGTGGCCAAGCTGCGGGCCGCGCGCCGGCTGTGGGCGCGGGTCACCGAGGTCTGCGGGTCCGCGGTCGGACAGGTGCAGCACGCCGTGACCTCGCCGGTGATGATGGCCCGGCGCGACCCCTGGGTGAACATGCTGCGCACCACCGTCGCCACGCTGGCGGCCGGGGTGGGCGGCGCCGACGCGGTGACCGTGCTGCCCTTCGACCACGCGCTCGGCCTGCCGGACGCCTTCGCGCGGCGCATCGCCCGCAACACGTCCACGATCCTCATCGAGGAGTCGTACCTGTCCCGGGTCGTCGACCCGGCCGGCGGCTCCTGGTACGTGGAGCGGCTCACCGACGAACTCGCCCATGCGGGCTGGGAGTTCTTCCAGGAGATCGAGCGGACGGGCGGCCAGGCGGCCGCGCTGCGCTCGGGCCGGATCGGCCATGACCTGGCGGACACCTGGGAGGCCCGCAGCGCGAAGCTGGCCAAGCGGCGCGAGCCCGTCACCGGCGTCAGCGAGTTCCCGGACCTCGGCGAGCGCCCGGTGGAGCGGACGCCCGCGCCCGCGCCCCGCTCCGGCGGGCTGCCCCGGGTACGGCGCGACGAGTCGTACGAGAGGCTGCGCGCCCGGTCCGACGCACACCTGGCGGCGACCGGATCCCGCCCGCGGGTCTATCTGGCCGCCCTCGGCCCCGCCGCCGCGCACACCGCCCGCGTCGGGTTCGCCGCGAACCTGTTCCAGGCCGGCGGCATCGAGCCCGTCACGGACGGCTCCTTCGCGGACAGCGGCGCCACCGAGGCCGTCCTCTGCTCCAGCGACGCGCTGTACGAGGAGCAGGCGGCGACCCTGGCCCAGGAGCTCAAGGACGCGGGTGCCTCGCACGTGTTCCTGGCGGGCCGCCCGGGGCAGTACCCGGGAGTCGACACGTACGTCTTCGCGGGCTGCGACGCCGTCGCCGTGCTCTCCGCCGCCCTCGACCGCATGGGAGTGTCCTGATGGGAATCCCCGACTTCTCCGGGATCGAACTGGGGACCCCGGCCGCCGACGGCGGCGCCGACGAGTGGCGCACCGCCGTCAAACAGGCCACCGGCGGTGACGAGCCGCTGTGGGAGACGCCGGAGGGCATCGCGGTCAAGCCGCTGTACACGGGCCGTGACCTGGAGGGCCTGGACTTCCTGGGCACCTACCCGGGCGTCGCCCCCTATCTGCGCGGCCCGTACCCGACGATGTACGTCAACCAGCCCTGGACGATCCGCCAGTACGCCGGCTTCTCCACCGCCGAGGAGTCCAACGCCTTCTACCGGCGCAACCTGGCGGCCGGCCAGAAGGGCCTGTCGGTCGCCTTCGACCTGCCCACCCACCGCGGCTACGACAGCGACCACCCGCGCGTGACCGGCGACGTCGGCATGGCAGGCGTGGCCATCGACTCCATCCTCGACATGCGCCAGCTCTTCGACGGCATCCCGCTGGACAAGATGACCGTGTCGATGACGATGAACGGCGCCGTGCTGCCGGTCCTCGCCCTCTACATCGTGGCCGCCGAGGAACAGGGTGTGCCGGCGGAGAAGCTGGCCGGGACCATCCAGAACGACATCCTCAAAGAGTTCATGGTCCGCAACACCTACATCTACCCGCCGAAGCCGTCGATGCGGATCATCTCCGACATCTTCGCCTACACCTCGCAGCGGATGCCCCGCTACAACTCCATCTCGATCTCCGGCTATCACATCCAGGAGGCGGGTGCGACCGCCGACCTGGAGCTCGCGTACACGCTCGCGGACGGCGTGGAGTACATCCGGGCGGGCCGTGAAGTGGGCCTGGACGTGGACGCGTTCGCGCCCCGGCTGTCGTTCTTCTGGGCGATCGGCATGAACTTCTTCATGGAGATCGCCAAGCTGCGCGCGGCCCGCCTGCTGTGGGCGAAGCTGGTGAAGCAGTTCGACCCGCAGAACCCCAAGTCGCTGTCCCTGCGCACCCATTCGCAGACCTCCGGCTGGTCGCTGACCGCGCAGGACGTGTTCAACAACGTGACGCGTACGGCCGTGGAGGCCATGGCCGCGACGCAGGGCCACACGCAGTCGCTGCACACCAACGCCCTGGACGAGGCGCTCGCGCTGCCCACCGACTTCTCCGCCCGCATCGCCCGCAACACCCAGCTGCTGATCCAGCAGGAGTCCGGCACGACCCGGGTGATCGACCCGTGGGGCGGCAGCGCGTACGTCGAGAAGCTGACGTACGACCTCGCCCGCCGGGCCTGGCAGCACATCCAGGAGGTGGAGCAGGCGGGCGGCATGGCCCAGGCCATCGACGCCGGCATCCCCAAGCTGCGGGTGGAGGAGGCGGCGGCCCGCACCCAGGCCCGCATCGACTCCGGACGCCAGCCCGTCATCGGCGTCAACAAGTACCGCGTCGAGACCGACGAAAAGATCGACGTGCTGAAGGTCGACAACTCCTCGGTACGCACCCAGCAGATCGCCAAGCTGCGGCGCCTGCGCGCGGAACGCGACGAGAGCGCCTGCCAGGACTCGCTGGACGCGCTCACCCGCGCCGCCGCCGGCGAGGGCAACCTGCTGGAGCTGGCGGTGAACGCGGCCCGCGCGATGGCCACCGTCGGGGAGATCTCCGACGCCCTGGAGAAGGTCTACGGACGGCACGCGAGCCAGATCCGTACCATCTCCGGCGTGTACCGCAACGAAGCCGGGGAGTCACCGACCGTGGAACGCACCCGCACCCTGGTGGACGCCTTCGAGGAGGCCGAGGGCCGCCGTCCGCGCATCCTGGTCGCCAAGATGGGCCAGGACGGCCACGACCGCGGCCAGAAGGTGATCGCCACCGCCTTCGCCGACCTCGGCTTCGACGTCGACGTCGGCCCGCTGTTCCAGACCCCGGGCGAGGTGGCCCGCCAGGCCGTCGAGGCGGACGTGCACATCGTCGGCGTCTCGTCACTGGCCGCCGGACACCTCACCCTCGTACCGGCGCTGCGCGAGCAACTCGCCGAGGAGGGACGCGAGGACATCATGATCGTGGTCGGCGGAGTGATCCCGCCGCAGGACGTGCCGACGCTCCTGGAGATGGGCGCGGCAGCCGTCTTCCCGCCCGGGACGGTGATCCCGGACGCGGCGTACGACCTGGTCGAACGGCTGTCGGCCGGCCTCGGGCACGAACTCTGAGCCCCATGGCCATCGACCTCGACACGTATGTGAAGGGTGTACTCGACGGCAAGCGGGCCCTGGTGGCCCGCGCGATCACGCTCGTGGAGTCCACCCGGCCCGATCACCGCGCGCTGGCCCAGGGGTTGCTGACCGAGCTGCTTCCGCACAGCGGCAAGGCGCGGCGGATCGGCGTCAGCGGGGTGCCGGGCGTGGGCAAGTCGACGTTCATCGACGCCTTCGGCACCATGCTGACCGGACTGGGCCACCGGGTAGCCGTCCTTGCCGTGGACCCGTCCTCCAGCCGGACCGGCGGCTCGATCCTCGGCGACAAGACGCGGATGGAACGCCTGGCCGTCGACCCGGCGGCCTTCGTCCGTCCCTCCCCGACCTCGGGCACGCTGGGCGGGGTGGCCAAGGCGACGCGCGAGTCGATCGTGGTGATGGAGGCCGCCGGCTACGACGTCGTCCTGGTGGAGACCGTCGGCGTCGGCCAGTCGGAGACCGCGGTCGCCAACATGGTCGACTCCTTCCTGCTGCTCACCCTCGCCCGCACCGGCGACCAGCTCCAGGGCATCAAGAAGGGCGTCCTGGAACTGGCCGACGTCATCGCCGTCAACAAGGCGGACGGCCCGCACGAACGCGACGCCCGCGCCGCGGCCCGTGAACTGGCGGGCGCCCTGCGGCTCATGCACGGCAGGGACGCCGCCTGGACCCCGCCGGTCCTCAGTTGCAGCGCCCGCGAGGCGGCCGGCCTGGACACCGTCTGGGAGCGCCTCGAACAGCACCGCACCCTGCTCGACTCCACCGGCCGGCTCGCCGCCAAGCGCCGCGAGCAGCAGGTCGACTGGACCTGGTCCATGGTCCGCGACGAACTCCTCGGCCGCCTGCACGCCGCCCCGGCGGTACGGTCCCTGGCACCCGCCCTCGAACAACAGGTCAGAGACGGCGAGTTGACGGCCACACTGGCCGCGGAGCGCATCCTGAAGGTGTTCGGCGGAGAGGAGAACTGAGGAACTGCCCACGCACGTTCGCGTGGGTCTGCCGCTCCGGTGCCGCACTCCCCCGGGCCGGCGCGCGGCGGGCCGGTTCAACCGGCGGGCAGTCGCCGCCGGTCGATATTCCGTTGGAGCAGGTCGTTTCCGCGCTCCTATAGTGGCGGCCATGCGCGCCTCCTACCCCCGAACCCCTCATGTGCCCTGGTCACCGGGCTTTTCCGCGGACGATGTGCGGGCCGGTGCTCTGGGCGGGTTCATGGGGCGGGAGATCGTCGTCACCGAGAAGCTCGACGGGGAGAACACCACGCTGTACGCGGACGGGCTGCATGCCCGCTCGCTGGATTCCGCGCACCATCCGTCGCGAGCGTGGGTCAAGGCCCTGCAGGGACGGGTGGGGGCGCGGATACCTGCGGGGTGGCGGGTCTGCGGAGAGAACCTGTACGCGCGGCACTCGATCCCGTACGACGACCTGGACAGCTACTTCTACGGGTTCTCCGTGTGGGACGAGCGTGACCGGTGCCTGGGCTGGGACGAGACCGTGCGGTTCCTGCGAGGGCTGGGCGTGCCGGCGCCGCCGGTTTTGTGGCGGGGGACGTTCGACGAGCGGGCGCTGCGGCGGCTGCGGGTGGAGACCGGGCGGCAGGAGGGTTACGTCGTACGCACCGCCGAGGGCTTCGCGCGGGAGGACTTCGCCGGGCGGGTCGCCAAGTGGGTGCGGCCCGGGCACGTCACGACGGGGACGCACTGGATGCACGCGGCGGTCGTCGCCAACGGGCTCGGACCCGCGGCCGCGCTGTGGGCGGTGCGGTCCGGGGCGGCGCCGGACGCGGAGGCCCTGGGCGGGGTCGTGGGCGTGGCGGACGGCGACGCGGACGCCGCCGCCGAGGTGGGTGCCCGGCTGGACACGCTCGGGCGGAGCGGCGACGCGCGACTCGCGGGGGTGCTCGCCGCGCTGCTGCACCGCACGCGACGGCCGTGGCTGATGAGCCGCGCCGCCGGATCTCTGGGCGTGCCGCTCGCGCGGCGGGTCGCCGACCTGGTGGGACTGCACGCCGCCGTGCACCGGCCGTACCCGGACGCGGAGCGCCGGGCCGGACTCGTGCGGATGTCGTTCGCCGCCGACCTCGGGGTGCTGCACGCCGTGGCGGGGGCGGTCGCGCAGGACGAGCAGGCGCGGGAGCAGGCGCAGTGGTCGGCTCTGCACGCCGAGGAGGCCGGGCTGCTCGGCGAGCGGCCGCTCGGGCCGCTGCGGTCCGGGCTGCGCCGGGCGCTGGCGGGGGAAGCGATCGGCGGCGCGGCCGGGGACCGGTGCTGGGCGGAGGCACGGGAGCTGTACGCGCAGGGGCGGGTCTCCACGGTGGAGGAGGCCGTCGCGGCGACCTGGCGGTGGCGGAGCGGGGACTTTCCGCGGCTGGTGCACCTCGTGGGGCCGTCGGGCAGCGGCAAGAGCGCCTTCGCGGCGCGACTCAAGGACGTTTCGGCGCGCGTCGAACTGGACGGACTGCGTGCGGCGCGCGGTTCGCGGGCGGACCAGAAGGCCAACGGGGAGGTGCTGCGGGAGGGGCTGGAGCGGCTGGACGGAGCGCTCGGCGCCGGTGGGACGGTGGTGTGGGACGCCACATCGCTCAACCCGCACCAGCGGTCCCTGGTGCACGCCGTGGCACGTCGCCGGGACGCGCTGGTCACGCACGCCGTGGTGCTCACCGACGAGGACGAACTGCTGCGCCGCAACGCCACGCGCGCCCATCCGGTGCCGGCGGACGTGCTCACGGGTCAACTGCGCCGGTTCGTGCCGCCGTATCCCGGTCAGGCGCACCGCACCTGGTACGTGGGTGCGGACGGGACCGTGCAGGACCGCGACGGCACAGTGGACGACGGCACACTGGACGGGGAGGACGGCTGATGCGTACCAGCGAGGAGATCTATCACCGCGTGCGCTGGGACCCCCGCTTCGACCCCGCGCGGTTCGTGCTCGGCATCAACCAGCGCGGCGCGGCGCCCAAGCGGGTGCCGCTGCCGACGTTCGTGCCGGGCGGCGAGATCCCGTGGCACCGGGTGCTGTTCGTGGAGGCGGACGGCCAGGTCGTGTGGGACCGCGCCACGGGCGTGGACCGCGTCGACGCGTCCGGCGCCGGCCGGGTCCGCGAGGCACGGCGGCTGCGGGCGCCCTTCTTCACGGCACGGCCGCCGCACGCGTGGGACGCGTCCGCCGGCCGTTGGATGCCCGCGGCGTCCGCCCGGGGGGAGACGGGGCGGGACCGGGTCCGGGTGCTGACCTGGAACACCCTGTGGGACCGCTACGACAGCGACCGCATCGACACCGCCCTGCGCCGCCCGCTGCTGCTGGACGCGCTCGAACGCGCCGACGCGGACGTCATCGCCCTCCAGGAGGTCGAGGCGGGGCTGCTGGCCATGCTGCTGGACGCCGCCTGGGTCCGGGCCCACTACACCGTCGGCACCGACCCCTACGGGAAGGACGTCGACGACTGCGGTCTCCTCCTCCTCAGCCGGCTGCCGGTGCGGGAGGCGGCCCTGCACGTCCTCGGCCACCACAAGGCCGTCACCGCCGTCGTCGTGGACACGGTGTCCGCACCGCTGACCGTGGCCGCCACCCATCTGACGAGCGACCACTCCGAGGACGGGCCGACCCGGCGCGGCGCCGAACTGACCCGGCTCGCCGAGGGGCTGGCCGGGGTGGCGGGTGGCCTGGTCCTGGTCGGCGACTTCAACGACGGAGGACCCGGCCCGGCGCGCACGCTCGGCATGCGCGACGCCTGGACCGAGGCGCACGGGCCGCACGATCACACGCCCACCTTCGATCCCGGCGTCAATCCGCTGGCCGCTGTCTCGTCGCTGTCGGGCCGCGTCTCGCGTCTCGACCGCGTCTTCGTCCGCCCCGGCGACGGTCCGCGCGTCACCGGGGCGGCGCTGCTGGGCGACACGCCCACCTCGTCGGGGCTGTTCGTCTCCGACCACTACGGGGTCGCCGCCGACCTGCACTGCGGTGCCGACGCGCCCGTCGACGTGCTCGACGTCGCGCCGACACCCCGTACGGCACTGGCGTGGGTCCCTCCGCGCGCACTGTGGCCTGCGCTCCAGGACGTGCGCCGCGACCACGACGTGCAGATCCGGCGCTGGCCGCCGCACGTCAACGTGCTGTTCGGGTTCGTCCCCGAGTCGGACTTCGAGCGGGCGGCCCCGCTGCTGGCCACGGCGGCCGCGCAGGTCGCGCCGTTCACGGCACGGCTGGAGGGACTGCACACCTTCGGCCACCGGGACGGCGCCACGGTGTGGCTGGACCCCGCGGCCGAGGACGACACGCCGTGGGCGGAGCTGTGGCAGGCGCTCGTGCGGCGCTTCCCGCGCTGCCGTGGACGCCACGACGGATTCACCCCGCACCTGAGCCTCGGCCGGACCGCCGACCCTCGGGCCGTCGCCGTCGACTGCGCGGCCCGTCTCTCCCCGATGACCGCGCGGGTCGGCGAACTGGTCCTGCTGTCCCGGCGGGGCGAGGAACCGATGCGGCCGCGGGCCACGGTCGCCCTCGGCACCGGCGAGGTGCGATGGCTTCCCGAGCCTGCCCTCGGCAGGCCCGACCGCGGGTGGCAGGACTGGGCCGCGCCCGCCGCCGACGCGGCCGTCCAGCCCGCTTCGGACGACGCGGCGGCCGAGCAGGTCGTGCGGCGCCTGACGGACGCGCTCGGCGAGGGCGCCGTCCGTCTCGCGGGGTCGCGGCGCATGGGCTGCGCGCTCGCCGGATCCGATGTCGACGTCGTCGCGGCGCTGCCCGGCGCCGTGGACCTCGCGGCCGTGCGGGAGCGGGTCACGGCCGCGCTGCCGGGCGTCGAGCGGATGCGCGAGGTCGTCGGCGCGCGCGTGCCGGGTCTGCGGTTCCGCTTCGGCGGGCTCGACGTGGATCTGGTGGTCGTGGCCACGGGGTCGATACCGGCGAAGGACGCGCCGGCCCGGCGGGCCGAACTGGGGGAAGAGGCGGCGATCGCGCTCAGCTCGGTCTCCGACGCGGAGGCTGTCCTGACGGCCGTGGGCGTCCACCGACGACACCAATTCGTGGTGCTGGCACGAGGAGTGAAGGCGTGGGCGCGGGCGCGCGGCCTGGACGGGGCACCGTTCGGCGGTCTGCCCGGAGTGGCCTGGGCGGTGCTTGCGGCTCTCACGGTCCGCCGGTCCCCGGACCTCGTGGACTCCGGCGATCTGCTGCGACGGTTCTTCGGCACCTGGGCCGCGTGGGACTGGCGGGAGCCCGTCGGTCTCGCCCCAATGGGTCGCGGGACCGGCGCGGCCGTGACCGTGCTGACGCCCAGCGCCCCCGTGCGCTCCTGCACCGAACAGGTCGGCCCGCACGGCCGGGACCTGCTGAGCCAGGAGCTCTACCGGGCCTGGGAGACAGTGGAGAGCGCGGCCGAGTCGGGCACGGATCCCTGGCCCGAGCTGCTCTGCCCGCCGCCGCTGCACCGACGGCACGCGGCCTGGGCCGTCGTGACGGTCCCGCGCCGGCAGGAGGAAGCCTTCGACGAGCTCAACGGGCGCGTACGCGGACGCATGCGCGCGCTGCTCAGGGCATTGCAAGAGGCGGGGGTGCAGGACGCGCACGCCTGGCCGCAGCCCCTGGCCCCCGGGCCCACGTCCACCGAGGGAGCCTCGAGCGCGCGCTACGCCATCGGGCTGGGGCACACACCGCTCGACGCGGAACGGCTCGCGGGCATCGCCGACCGATGGGGCACCGGCCTGCCGGGCGTCCAGGTGACACGGGTCGAGGGCGGGGCGATTCCCACCGTGCGCTGACATCGACGACCGCCGTGCGCCGACACATGACGACCGCCGACGCGCCGGGCCTGCCACGTGCACGCAAGTCCGCGCCCTGCACGCGCCCGCCGCGCGACAGATCCTGCAGGCCCGGCAGGAGGTCGAAGGCGGCGCAACCGGGCGGGAAATCGTCAAAGCCTGCCGGTGAAAGGCGTATTGACCCAGCGGCGATAGGCGTCCACGTCGACATTGCTGCCGCACACGACGGTGGCCACATGCCGGCCGGCGAAGCGGTCACGGTTTTCGAGGATCGCCGCGATGCCGAGCGCGGCCGACGGTTCGACGACGAGGCCGGCGTGGTCCAGGAGCATCCTCATACCGGCGACGATCGACGCCTCCTCGACCAGGACGGCGTCGTCGGCGACCAGGAGCAGGTCGTCCAGGACGGCCCGGATGGGGCGTCGGCCGGCGACACCGTCGGCGATGGTGTCGGTCGAGTCGGTGGTGACGACGCTCCGTCGGCGCCACGAGTGGGTCATCGCCGGTGCGCCCAGCGGCTGGACGCAGACCACCTCGACCTCGGGCGCCAAGGCCTTCACCACATGACCCACCCCGGTGGCCAGCGCCCCGCCGCCGAGAGCGATCAGGACCGTGTCGAACGACGGCGCCCTGTCCACCAGTTCCAGGCCGATGGTCGCCGCGCCCTCACAGGTCTCGATGTCCAGACTGTCCTCGACCAGCCGGATGCCCTCGTGCCGCGCGACCGCCACCGCCCGCTCGCGGGCCATCTCGAAGTCGCCGTCCACCAGCTCAAGACTGGCCTCCAGCGCGCGGATGCGATCAAGCTTGGCCGCGGACGCGAAGCGGGATGCCACGACGGCGACCTCGAGCCCCCGGGAGCGGCCGGACCAGGCGAGGGCCTGGCCGAGGTTGCCCGCACTGGCGCACACCACGGCTCGGGGGCCGTGGTCGGCGAGCAGGCTCGCGACGACCTCGGTGCCGCGTGCCTTGAAGCTGCGGACGGGGTTCGCCGTTTCGAGCTTGATGCTCACGGCGCACCCGAGCCGGGGCTCCAGCGCCTCGCAGCGGTACAGCGGAGTGTCGAGGAACACCGGGTCGATCACCCGGCGAGCCGCCCGGATACGAGCGGTGTCGAGGCGTGTCTCCTGCACGACATGGCAGCGTAGTGCCGCCCGCGCTGCTCCATCGAGCAATTGTCCATTCCTGCGGGTCGGTTGAGTTCGATCCGGCTGTGTGAACCTCGGGGCGCTCGACGACGTGGCCGGGCCCGAAGCGCGGCTCCGGCGCGACGAGGGCGGCGACGTCGGGTGCGTACCCGGATCGCCGATGTGCCCGGGTGGACCCGACCCGGTGGACACATGAAGAGAACCATCTCCTCCGCTTGTCCGTACTATCTCTCCATCAGTGCTCTGCACAGGGCTTCGCAGTGGTGTGCCCGGCAGGCATCGACCCGCCCGGAGGGCGGGCCCGGCAGGTCCGTCGACTGCCGCCTCACACCGAGGAAAGGTTGTGCGCTTCATGTCCGAGAACGCCTCCGCCACCGAACTCACCTCGCAGTACACCGCTCAGGTGACCGCCGACCTGGAACGCAACACCAAGGAGCAGGAACGTGTCGGCGTGGAAATCGCCGCCCTGCAAGAGCAGTTGGCATCCCTCCAGCGGGATCACACGGTGCTCGTCAACATCCAGCAGGCCATCGACGCGGTGCCGGTGCCCGACACGACGGCACCGCCGTCCGGCAACGTCCCGGTGCCCGCCCCGCGCAAGAAGGCCGCCCCGTCCGGCACGGCCAAGCGGACCCGGCCGAGCAAGAAGACCCAGCCGAGCGGGAAGACCGGCGCCCAGCCCGCCGAGACGGCCGACAAGACGGCCCGGAAGTCGGCCGGGAAGCCGAGCGCGGGCAAGGCCGAAGCCGCGCAGACGGCCCAGCCGACCCTCGTGGACCTGGTCCGCCGCCACCTCACCGAGCAGAGCGAACCCCGCTCGGCAGCGGAGATCGCCACCGCCCTCGGCCAGGCCCACCCCGAACGCGCCATCAAGACCACCGTGATCCGCACCACCCTCGAAGGCCTCGTCGCCAAGACCCAGGCACAGCGCTCCAAGCAGGGCTCGTCCGTCTTCTACACCGCCGCCGACTCGTCCCGGTCCGCCGCGACCGCCCAGTCCGAGGAACAGCCCGCGCCGGCCGACGCGTGACACTTCCCGTTCCGTGTCTGCGGGTCAGCCCGAAGACACGGAGAGGGAAGGCACCTGAGGCCCGCCGTTCGACGCGCCCTCCTCACCCAACAGCTCGACTCGGCCGACGGCTGACGGCTGCCGAAGGGGCCGTGCGGAGCCCGTCGGGCAGGTCTGAGGTGACGAAGCCGTCGAGGGAGACCGAGATGTCGGCGATGATACGAGTCATACTTCCGGTCAAGCGCCGCCTCCCCATCATTTCTACAGTGCTGTAGATTCGATTCGGGCGCAACCGCGCATGACATCCCGATCGGTCCCGACCGGTCTCGACCCGTCTCAACCAGGAGGAAGACAGTGGGAGTTTCCCTGTCCAAGGGTGGCAACGTATCCCTGAGCAAGGAGGCGCCGGGCCTGACCGCGGTCCTGGTCGGCCTGGGCTGGGACGTGCGGACGACCACGGGCACCGACTACGACCTCGACGCCTCCGCCCTGCTCCTGGACGCGTCCGGCAAGGTCCTGTCCGACCAGCACTTCGTCTTCTACAACAACCTGAAGAGCCCGGACGGTTCGGTCGAGCACACCGGCGACAACCTCACCGGTGAGGGCGAGGGCGACGACGAGTCGGTCAAGGTGAACCTCGCCGCCGTACCCGCCGAGATCGACAAGATCGTCTTCCCGGTCTCCATCCACGACGCCGAGAACCGTGGTCAGAGCTTCGGCCAGGTCCGCAACGCGTTCATCCGTGTCGTCAACCAGGCGGGCGGCCAGGAGATCGCACGGTACGACCTGAGCGAGGACGCCTCCACCGAGACCGCGATGGTCTTCGGCGAGCTGTACCGCAACGGCGCGGAGTGGAAGTTCCGTGCCGTCGGCCAGGGTTACGCCTCCGGGTTGGCCGGGATCGCCGCCGACTTCGGCGTCAACGTCTGACCGGGGCGGCTTCCTCATGTTCGGACTGAGCGAATTCGCCATCCTCCTCGTCGTCGTCATTGCCGTCCTCGCCGCCAGGAAGCTGCCCGAACTGGCCCGTTCGGCCGGAAAGTCGGCGCGCATCCTGAAGGCGGAGGCGCGGGCGGCGAAGGAGGGGGAGTCCCCCGACGGGGAGCGTCGGCACCCCAACTGATCCGTAGCCGCCGGTGGGTACGACCTCGGGCCGGTGTCCTCCCTGAGATGTAGGCGCCAGGAGTACGAGCGGCCGGAAGAGGGACGTCCGGGAGGACGTCCCTCGGACGGGGCTCGGTGAGAATGAACCGGTGATGAACGTCGAGGCGGCCGGCCGGATACGCGAGGCCGGGGCCGCGCTGGTGCGTCCGGTCGCGCCGCTGCCCCGGCCGACCCGGCGCAACCTCCTCTTCGACGCGCTGCTCGCTCTGGTCCTCGCCGTGGCCGCAACCGTCTACGCCCTCAGTGCCGGGGTCGGCCGGAGCTACCTGCTCGTCGACGGCGTGGAGCGGGCGCGGACCGGAGCGGACACCTGGCCCGGTGCCGTCGTACCCGCGCTCCTGGTCACGCTGCCCCTGGCGCTGCGCAGACGATTTCCCCTGGCCGTGCTGTGGGTCGTGCTGGGCGCGGGGATCCTCGCTCCGGACGGCGAGGCCCGGATCGTCTTCTACTCCTTCGTCGTCGCCACCTACAGCGCCATCGCCCACAGCCCGTACCGTGCGGCGATCGTGGCCGGTCCGCCTCTGGCACTGCTCGTGCTCGCCTCGATCGGCGACGCCGGGGTGCCGGCCGTCCCGGACCGGTACGTCCCCCTGCTCGTCCTCCTCCCGCTCGCCATGGCCGCGTACGGCGTACGTACCTGGCGGGCCCGTGCCGACGAACGGCAGACACGGATGGCCGAGCTGGAACGCGAGCGGGCCGCGGAGCTGCGCCGCGCGGCCGAGCAGGAACGGGCCCGCATCGCCCGCGAACTCCACGACGTGGTCACCCACCACGTCAGCGTGATGGTCATCCAGGCCGGCGCCGCCCGTACGGTCCTGGACGCCGCGCCCGCGCAGTCGCGTGAGGCGCTCCTCGCGATCGAGGCGGGGGGACGCGCCGCCATGACGGAGCTGAGGCATGCCATGGGCCTGCTCCTGATGAACTCCGGTGACGACCGTGACGACATCGGGGCGGTCTCGGCGGACACGGCACCGCCGCCGGGCCTCGACCAGGTGGAGGAACTCGTCGGCAGGGTGCGCGCCTGCGGCCTGCCCGTCGAGTTGACCGTGACCGGCGCGCGGCTCCCGGTGCCGGCCGGGATCGATCTCGCCGCGTACAGGGTGGTGCAGGAGGCGCTGACCAACACCATGAAGCACGCGGCCGGAGCCCGGGCGGCCGTGACCATCGCCTATGGGGAGTCGGACCTCGGCGTCGAGGTCACCGACACCGGCGGCGCTCCCGGCGCTCCCGCGGGAACCGGCGACGGACACGGCCTGCTGGGCCTGCGCGAGCGCCTCGGCGTCTACGGTGCCACCCTGCGCAACGGCCCGGCTCCTGACGGCGGTTACCGTGTCGCGGCCCTGATTCCGCTGCTGCCCCGGGAGAAGACGACGTGACCGACGGCCCGCCGCGGGTGGTGGTCGCGGACGACCAGATCCTCGTCCGCACCGGCTTCCGCATGATCCTCACGGCCCATGGCATCGACGTGGTCGCCGAGGCGGGTGACGGCGAGGAGGCCGTCGAAGCGGTCCGGCGCACCCGCCCCGACGTGGTCCTGATGGACATCCGCATGCCGAGGCTCGACGGCCTCGAAGCCACCCGCCGTATCCTCACCGGCGCCCCCGGCGAACCACGCGTGATCATCCTGACGACGTTCGACCTCGACCACGTGGTCTACGACGCTCTCGCGGCCGGCGCCGCCGGCTTCCTGCTCAAGGACGTCACGCCCGAACACCTGGTCGCCGCCGTCCGGTTGATCCGCACCGGGGACGCCCTCCTCTCCCCGGCCATCACCCGCCGCCTGGTGGAACGCCACGGCGGAGGCGGGCACGGACAGCGTGCCCGCGGCGAGCCCGGCACCGGAGGCGGACACCGGGAGGACGGCCGCGCGGCATCGGCCGCCGGGGCCGGCGACCGCCATCCCGACCTGACCGCGCTGACCCCGCGCGAACTCGAGGTCCTGGGTCTGCTCGCCCAGGGTCTGAGCAACACGGAACTCGCCGCCCGGCTCCACCTGTCCGAGACGACCGTCAAGACACACGTCTCCCGCATCCTGGCGAAGCTCCGACTGCGCGACCGCGTCCAGGCGGTGATCGTCGCCTACCGGACGGGACTGGTCAGTCCCTCAGGACAGTGACAGGACAGTGAAGCGCTTCGACCGACAATGCCCAACATGGCTTCACAGGCCGCCATGGACGAGGTGCTCCGGCAGGCCGCCGACGGGTCCGACGAGGAGAGCACCGCCGCGGCGTCGGCCGCCGACGCCGCGCAACGGGCGATCGAGGCCGCGGCAGCCGCCGAAGCCACTGCTCGGCAGGCCGTCCAGAACGCCGTGCAGGCCCTCGCGGCGGCCGTCCCTGGCATCCGTGCCGCCGCGCGGAACGCGGCGGCGAAGGCCGCCGAGGGCGCGCGGGAGGAGGCCGCGCTGATGCGGGCATGGGGTGTCGGGCCTCGGCCTGCCCGAGCTGCGCGCGGTGTTCGCCGCCCGCTGCGCCGCCGGGGAGCTGATGCTCTACGACAGCCAGGGAGAGCAGAGCACCGGCCGGGGCGCCGTCATCGCGTGCGTGGACACCTCGCACTCCATGTACGAGGCAGGGCCCGGCGGAGTCACCCGGGAGGCGTGGGCCAAGGCGTGCGCCCTGGCGCTGCTGGACCAGGCCCGCCACTGCGGGCGGGACTTCGTCGGCATCCTGTTCTCCGCCGCCGACAAGATCCAGGTCTTCCGCTTCCCGGCCGGCCGGCCCGTCGGCACCGACCGGATGCTCGACTTCGCGGAGACCTTCCTCGGCGGCGGCACCAGCTGCCAGCGGCCGCTGAGCACGGCCGGCGAGCTGCTGGAGGAGGAGTTCGACGACACCGCCCGCGCCCGCGGGGACATCGTGCTGATCACCGACGACGACTGCGGCGTCACCGAGGAATGGATGCGCGGCTGGAACGACACCAAGCACCGGTTGGGCTTCCGGGTCTTCGGTGTGGCCGTCGGCGCCCCGCGCGCCGCCGCGGCCGGCTCGGTTCCGGAGGCCCTGTGCGACAACCTCCGCTCGGTCGAGGACTTCACCGACGTGCACGCCGCCGCCGACCTCTTCCGCGTGATCTAGCGCCGGTCGAGGCGGCCCGAGGCATCCGGTTTAGACACCACCGCACTTCGGCACGACAGGGCTCCGGTGCCGACGGACTTCGATGCAAGCGGGTTTCGGCGACAGCACGGTTTCGGCGACAGCGGGTTTCGGCGTGCTCGTTGAGTATCCGTACTCAGGCGCTCTCCTCCCCCGCGGCACGACACTGAGGCTCCGATCGCCCTTACCGGAGGTTCCCTCGTGTTCAGCCGTGCCGTCATCGCCCTGACACCGTTCTTCGGGCGGCTCACCGTCACCAGTGAGATCAAGCTGCGCCTGCCCGCGGGGACCCTCTTCGTGGCCAACCACGACTCCATGGCCGACCCCGCCGTCGTCATGACCGCGCTGCGGCAGCTCGAGCTCGAGCCGGTGGTGATGGCGACCGCGGGACTGTGGCGCATACCGCTGCTCGGCAGAGCGCTGAGCCGTGACGGTCACATCCCGGTCCACCGGCGTACGGCGCACGCGGCGCTGGCTCTCGACGCCGCCGCCGAGGCACTGGCCGGCGGCCGGCACGTGCTCCTCTACGGCGAGGGCCGGCTGCCGCGCCGCAGGGACGCGGCGGCCACCGCGCCCGAGCCGTTCCGTACCGGGCTCGCCCGTCTGGCACAGGCGACCGGCGCGCTGGTGGTGCCGGTGGGCCACGCGGGCGCCCGGCGGATCGCCTCGGGGTCGGCCGCGAAGCAGCTGGCGGGCACGTTGACGGCGCCCGTCCGGCGTCCGCACTGCCATGTCCACCTCGGGGCGCCGATGCGGCTGCCCGCGGAGACGGAGCGCGGCACGGCGGCCGCCCGACTCGCCGTCACCGCGGCCTGGCGGACGGCGGCCCGCGCCGTGGGCGAACACCCGAAGTAGCCACCGGCGAACCCGCGAGCCAGCATCGGCGGCCCCTGCGAGACAGCCACCGCGGACCCGTGAGGCAGCCGCCAGCCGAAGCGGCAGCAACCGCACGCGGACCCCCCCAGCGGCCGCCCCCCGGCACCCGGATCAGACGCGGCTGTCAGCGCTCCGCGGGCGGTGGCGCCGTGCTCTGCCGCAGCACCAGCCGCGTCGGTACGAGCGTCGTTCCGTGTTCCGAACCGTCCGGACGCATCTTGCGCAGCACGGCCTGGACGCAGAGCCGGCCGACCTCGGCGAAGTCCTGGTGCAGGGTGGTGAGCGGGGGCAGGAAGGAGCCGGCCTCGGGGATGTCGTCGAAACCGATGACGCTGACGTCCTCGGGCACCCGGCGCCCGGCTTCGTGCAGGGCGCGCAGCAGGCCGAGGGCCATCTGGTCGTTGGCCGCGAAGACGGCGGTGCATTCCTCCCGGGCGGCCAGCTCACGGCCGGCCAGGTAGCCGGACTCCGCCGACCAGTCGCCCCTGACCAGGGGCGGCGCCGTACGGTCCGCCTCGGTGAGGGCCGCCCGCCAGGCGTCGGCGCGGCGCTGTGCGGCGAACGAGTCCTCGGGGCCGCCCAGATGCCAGACGGTGCGATGGCCCAGTTCGAGGAGGTGCTGGACGGCGGTCCTGGTGCCGCCGGCCTGGTCGGTGTCCACGACGGTGTAGTGGTCGCCGGCGTCGGAGTCCACGACCACGACCTGGACGTGCGGCGGAAGTTTCACGGTGGCCGCGTCCAGCAGGTGGACCTCCATGATGACGATCACCGCGTCCACGGCCAGTTCCTCCAGCCGGGAGAACGCGCCGCGCACCTCGTCGGTGGTGGGGACGGCCACCGGGAGCAGTGTCACGGCATATCCCTCGGCGGCCGCCGAGGTCGCGATCGCCTCCAGGGTGCGCACGTTGCCGGTCGTGGACAGCGTGAACGTGATGACGCCGATCGTGCGGAACTCACCGCGCTTGAGGGCGCGGGCGGCGCTGTTGGGGCGGTAGCCGAGTTCCTTCATGGCCTCGAGGACCTGCTGCCGGGTCTCCTCGTTCACACCCGCGTAACCGTTGGAGACCCGCGAGACGGTCTGCGAGGACACCCCGGCGAGCCGTGCGACGTCCGCCATGGAGGCGGTGGCCCGGCCGCGTCCCGGCACTTGGGCCGGTGTTCTTTCAGCCATGTCCACTCGGTGTGCCCACCTCTCTGTCGGCGCAGGTGCCACGGTCTCCCCGGAGGACCCTTGACCATCGTTATCGGGGCAGTGTAGACATGCCGCCATCAGATGTTTACGTAAACATAACAGCTTGCCGAGCCTCTTGCGTGGCTGATGTTTACGTAAACATCATGGTGGCGGTGGGGCGTTCGGAAATCTCCGCGCAACACCGCCCCGGTTCCAGGACTGGACGAGCGAGGAACGACATGACGACGCTGCAACCGCCGGTGGCCGCCGAGCCGCGGCCGGCACCTCCTCCGGCGAAAGGGGACCGCCGCTCCTGGACGGGGTGGGGTTTCATCGGTCCCTTCGTGGCCGTTTTCGCCCTGGTCTTCCTGGCCCCGATCATCTACTCGATCTACCTGAGCCTCTTCCGGGACCAGCTGATCGGCGGCAACCAGTTCGTCGGGCTGGACAACTACACGCGGGCCCTGCAGGACGACGCGTTCTGGTCGGCAGTCGGCCGGGTGGCACTCTTCCTGGCGATCCAGGTGCCGATCATGCTGGGCATCGCCCTGCTGGTGGCGCTGGCACTGGACAGCGGCCGGCTCTACGGCAAGAGCTTCTTCCGGATCACGATCTTCCTGCCGTACGCCGTGCCCGCCGTGGTCGCCACCCTGATGTGGGGCTTCATGTACGGCACCAAGTACGGCCTGGTGGGCGACATCAACTCCGCGTTCGGTGTCACCCTGCCCGACCTGCTCTCCCCCAGCTGGGTGCTCGCCTCCATCGGCAACATCGTGACCTGGGAGTTCGTCGGGTACAACATGCTGATCTTCTACTCGGCGCTGCGGGTCATCCCGACCTCGCTGTACGAGGCGGCGGAGATCGACGGCGCCGGCCAGTGGCGGATCATCAGCTCGATCAAGCTGCCCGCGATCCGGGGCGCGCTCGTCATCGCGACGATCTTCTCGATCATCGGCAGCTTCCAGCTCTTCAACGAGCCGAGCATCCTGCGTCCGCTGGCGCTGAACGCCATCACCACGGACTACACGCCGAACTTCTACACGTACTCGCTGTCCTTCAACGGCCAGCAGCACAACTACTCCGCGACGGTGGCCATCATCATGGGCGTCATCACGATGATCGTCGCCTACGCCGTCCAGCTGCGCGGCATGCGCAAGGGAGCGTGACCCGTGAGCACCTCTGTCACCGCCTCCCCCGTGAAGAACACCGCCCCGAGGCTGCGAACCCCCCGTAAGAACCACACCCCGGGCAAGCCCAAGCGCAATGTGCTGCTGACGGTGCTGATGGCCCTGATGGCCCTCTACACCGTGGTGCCGCTGATCTGGCTGGTCATCAACGCCACGAAGACCCAGTCGGGCCTGGCCGACTCCAACGGCCTGTGGTTCGCCCACGACTTCGCCCTGTGGGACAACATCCGGACCACCTTCACCTACCACGACGGCATCTTCGGCCGCTGGCTGCTGAACACCCTGCTGTACGTGGTGCTCGGTGCGGGCGGCGCGACACTGCTGGCCGTGCTGGGCGGGTACGCACTGGCGAAGTTCCAGTTCCCCGGCAAGCGTGCGATCTTCGCCGTGGTGATCGGTGCGGTCGCCGTACCGGCTACGGCGCTGGCCGTGCCCACCTTCCTGATGTTCAGCAAGATGGGGCTGACCGACACCCCGTGGGCGGTGATCATCCCGTCGCTCGTGTCGCCGTTCGGCCTCTATCTGATGTGGGTGTTCGCCGCGGAGGCGATCCCGACCGAGCTGCTGGAGGCGGCCCGGATGGACGGGGCGAGCGAGGTGCGGACCTTCTTCCAGGTCGCGCTGCCGCTGCTGGCCCCCGGGATCGTGACCGTGCTGCTGTTCACCACGGTCGCCACCTGGAACAACTACTTCCTCCCGCTGATCATGCTGAAGGACCCGGACTGGTACCCGCTGACGCTGGGTCTGAGCGCCTGGAGCTCCCAGGCACAGACCATCGGCGGCGACGTGATCTTCAACCTGGTGATCACGGGATCCCTGCTCACGATCATCCCCCTGATCGCCGCCTTCCTGTTCCTCCAGAAGTACTGGCAGTCCGGCCTCGCCGCCGGAAGTGTCAAGGAGTGACGTGGGCTGCGCCCCCAAGCCCCACATTTGAGCACCACCGGCACCACCCCCACCCTCACCTGTCCCACCCACGAAGAAGTGGAAGCAGCCCCATGCGCAGAACAACGAGCCGCATCCTGCGCGGCATCGCCCTCGTCTCCACCCTCGCCCTGGGCGTCACCGCCTGCGGCGGCTCGGACGACGACTCCGACACGAAGGCCGTCTCCGCCGACGACATCCAGGCTGCCCTGGACAAGGGCGGCGACATCACGGTCTGGGCCTGGGAGCCCACCCTGAAGACCGTGGCCGCCGACTTCCAGAAGAAGTACCCGAAGGTCAAGGTCAACCTGGTCAGCGAGCGCTCCGGCGACAAGCACTACACCGCGCTGTCCAACGCGATCTCGGCCGGCAAGGGTGTCCCGGACGTCGCCCAGGTCGAGTACTTCGCGCTCGGCCAGTACTCCCTGACCAAGGGCCTGACCGACCTGGCCCCCTACGGCGCCGACAAGCTCGCCTCGAAGTACACGCCCGGCCCGTGGAACGCGGTCAGCGACGGCGACAAGGTCTACGGCCTGCCGATGGACTCGGGCCCGATGGCGCTGTTCTACAACAAGACGGTCTTCGACAAGTACAAGATCGCCGTCCCGACCACCTGGGACGAGTACCTGGACGCGGCCCGCAAGCTCCACAAGGCCGACCCGAAGGCCTACATCGCCAACGACACCGGCGACGCGGGCCTGACCACCTCCCTGCTGTGGCAGGCCGGTTCGCGCCCCTACAAGGTCGACGGCACCAAGGTCGCCGTCAACTTCGACGACGCGGGCGCCAAGAAGTTCGAGACGGTCTGGCAGAAGCTGATCGACGAGAAGCTGCTCGCCCCGGTCACCGGCTGGACCGACGACTGGTACAAGGGCCTGGGCGACGGCACCATCGCCACCCTGGCCACCGGCGCCTGGATGCCCGCCAACTTCGTCAGCGGCGTCCCGAACGCCACGGGCCAGTGGCGCGCGGCGGCGATGCCGGCCTGGACGGCGGGCGACAAGGCGAGCGCGGAGAACGGCGGCAGCTCGCTGGCGGTCCCGGCGCTGGCCAAGAACAAGGAACTCGCCTACGCCTTCACCGAGTACGCCAACTCCGGTGACGGTGTCGCCACCCGGGTCAGCGAGGGTGCCTTCCCCGCCACCAAGGCGGAGCTGGAGTCGGCCGCGTTCCAGAGCAAGAAGTTCGACTACTTCGGCGGCCAGGAAGCGAACAAGATCTTCGCCGAGTCCGCGGCGAACGTGGCGAGCGACTGGTCGTACCTCCCGTTCCAGCCGTACGCCAACTCGATCTTCAACGACACCGTCGGCAAGGCCTACGTCTCCGGCACCAAGCTGGCGGACGGTCTGAAGGCCTGGCAGGACGCCTCGATCAAGTACGGCGAGGAGCAGGGCTTCACCGTCGAGAAGTAGTCGGTCGGCAAGCAGCCGGCAGACATTCGACACGCACTCGACAAGCAGTCGGGAAGCACAAAACGCCGGGCGGCGCGGCACCCGGGCCGCGCCGCCCCCGTGCACCACTTTCGGAAGGACCGCCATGATCTCCACCCTCCAGTCCCGCATGCTGCGCGGGGCGGACGGTGACCCCGCTCCGCGTCTGGCGTACGGCGCCGACTACAACCCCGAGCAGTGGCCGCGGGACGTGTGGGAGGAGGACGTGCGGCTGATGCGGGAGGCCGGCGTCACCGTCGTCTCCGTGGGGATCTTCTCCTGGGCCCGGATCCAGCCGGGTCCGGACACCTGGGACTTCGGCTGGCTCGACGAGGTCATGGACCTGCTGCACGCGGGCGGGATCGGCGTCGACCTGGCCACCGCCACCGCCTCCCCGCCCCCCTGGCTCACCACCGCCCACCCGGAGATCCTGCCGGTCACGGCGAACGGCGAGACGCTCTGGCCGGGCGCCCGCCAGCACTGGCGGCCCACCTCTGCCGTCTTCCGTGAGTACGCCCTGCGCCTGGTCCGGAAGATCGCCGACCGCTACCGGGACCACCCGGCGCTCGTCGCCTGGCACGTCTCCAACGAGCTGGGCTGCCACAACATCTACGACTACTCGGACGACGCGGCCCACGCCTTCCGGGTCTGGCTGCGTGCCCGCTACGGCTCGCTCGACGCCCTCAACCACGCCTGGGGCACCGCTTTCTGGTCGCAGCGCTACAGCGACTGGGAGCAGATCCTGCCGCCCCGGCTGGCCGCCTCGCACCCCAACCCGACGCAGCAGCTGGACTTCAAGCGGTTCTCCTCGGACGCCCTGAAGGACCACCTCGTCGCGGAGCGGGAGATCCTGCGGGAGATCACGCCGGAGATCCCGGTCACCACGAACTTCATGGTGATGGGCAACACCAAGGGCATGAACTACCCGGACTGGGCGAGCGAGATCGACTTCGTCTCCAACGACCACTACGTCCACCCCGGCCCGCAGGACCGCGACGAGCTGTCCTTCTCGGCGAACCTCACCAGCGGCATCGCCGCCGGCCGGCCCTGGTTCCTGATGGAGCACTCCACCAGCGCCGTCAACTGGCAGCCCGTGAACGTGGCGAAGCGGCCCGGCGACCTGGCCCGTGACTCGCTGCTGCACGTGGCGCACGGCGCGGACGCGGTGTGCTTCTTCCAGTGGCGGCAGTCGGCGGCCGGCGCCGAGAAGTACCACTCGGCGATGGTCCCGCACGCCGGCGAGGACAGCGACCTGTTCCGCGCGGTGGCCGCCCTCGGCGCCACGCTGAAGTCCCTTGCCCCGGTGGCGGGTTCGGAGCGCGAGTCGGCGGCCGTCGGCATCCTCTACGACTGGGAGTCGTGGTGGGCCAGTGAACAGGACTCCCACCCCACCGCCCTGCTGGACTACCGGCAGGAGGCGCTCGACTGGTACTCGGCGCTGCTCGCTCTCGGTGTCCGCGCCGACCTCGTCACCACCCGCGCCGACCTCACCCGGCACCAGGTGCTGATCGCGCCCGTGCTGCACATGGTGCCGGCCGAACTGGCCAAGGAACTGACCTGCTACGCCGAGCGGGGCGGCCACCTCGTCACCACGTACTTCTCCGGGGTCGTCGACGAGAACGACCACGTCTGGCTGGGCGGGTACCCGGGCGCCCTGCGCGACCTGCTCGGCATCCGCGTCGAGGAGTTCGGCCCGCTGCTCGCCGGGGAGTCCGTGGAACTGGACGACGCCACCTCGGGCAGCCTGTGGACCGACCGGATCACCGTCACCGACGGCGACACCGAGGTGCTGGCGCACTACCGCACCGGTGTGCACGCCGGACGCCCCGCGATCACCCGGCGCTCGACCGGCGACGGTTCCGCCTCGTACGTCTCCACCCGGCTCGGTGTCGACGGGCTCACCTCGCTGCTGCCCCGGCTGCTGGAGCCGGCCGGGGTCGGCAGTGAACTCCCGGCGGACGTAAGGGGATCGGTCGAGCTGACCGTCCGGCGCGGCGCCGAGGGACGGTTCCTGTTCCTGGTCAACCGGACCGACGACACGGTGCCGGTGACCGGGATGGACGGAGAGGTACTGGTCGGCACCGGCGGCACGGAGGGCGCCCTCGTCCTCGGACCGCGAGAGGTCGCCGTACTGCGCCGGCCCTGCGACTGACGCCCCACACCCGCACACCCGAAGCCCCCACGACTCCTCGGCACGGCCCGCGGCCGCGCCGGGGGCCATCCCCTCCTGCCCGTGCGGCAGGAGGGGCCCACCACAGCGACCGCACCGCAGTTGGGAGCACAGATGGCACGCCGTACCCGCAGCAGACGGAACCTCGGGGCCGCCGCACTCACCGCGCTGGCCACCGGGGCCGCCCTCCTCAGCGTCCCCGTGCAGGCACACGCCGAGGCCGCCGTCACCGTGACGCCGGATCCGTCGTACCAGCAGCAGAAGTTCGAGGGCTGGGGCACCAGCCTGGTCTGGTTCGCCAACGCGACCGGGGACTATCCCCCGGCGATCCGCGAGAAGCTGGCCAAGTTGCTCTTCGGCGACGACGGCCTCGCGCTGAACATCGCCCGGTACAACATCGGCGGCGGCAACGCCCCTGACGTCACGGACTATCTGCGGGCCGGCGGTGCCGTCGAGGGCTGGTGGAAGGCGCCCGAGGGCACGACCCGCGAGGACACCGACTGGTGGAGCGCGGACGACCCGGCCGACTGGAACAAGGACGCCGACGCCACCCAGCGCTGGTGGGTGGACCGCATCAAGAAGGACATCACCCACTGGGAGACGTTCAGCAACTCCCCTCCGTGGTTCATGACCGAGAGCGGATACGTGTCCGGCGGCTTCAACGCCAACACCGACCAGCTCAAGGCCGACTCCGTCGACGACTTCGCCGCCTACGTGGCGGGCGCGACCAAGCGGCTGGAGAAGGCCGAGGGCATCAGGGTCGACACCGTCGACCCGTTCAACGAGCCCAACACCGGCTACTGGGGCACCCGGCTGGACGCGAACGGCCAGCCCGTGGGCGGCCGCCAGGAGGGCGCCCACATCGGCCCCGAGCTCCAGCAGAAGGTGCTCGCCGCGCTGGCGCCCGCGCTGAAGAAGGCGAAGACGAAGGCGCGGATATCGGCGATGGACGAGACCAACCCGTCCATCTTCGCGACGAACTGGAACGCCTACTCGCAGGCATCCAAGGACCTCGTCGACCAGATGAACGTACACACCTACGGCACCGGGCAGCGCACCACCGTGCGTGATCTCGCCAAGGCCGCCGACAAGCCGCTGTGGATGAGCGAGGTCGAGGGTGACTGGGGCGACGGGCAGAGCTTCACGGACATGCGTCCGGGCCTCGGGCTCGCCCAGCAGATGGTGAACGACCTGCGTGAACTGGAGCCCACCGCCTGGGTGTTCTGGCAGCCGGTCGAGGACTACGACAACATGAAGCCGGGCGGCGAGTCCGCGAAGGGCGGCAACTGGGGCTCCATCCAGCTCCCGTTCAGCTGCACCAGCACGGACACCCTCCAGTCCTGCCCGATCTACACCAACACCAAGTTCGACACGGCCAGGAACTTCACGCACTTCATCAAGCCCGGCGACAAGCTGATCAAGGTGGACGACACCTCCAGCGCCGCCGCCGTGACCAAGGACGGCAAGGGCGCCTCGGTCGTCCACGTCAACAGCACCACCGAGGCCCGCACGGTCACCATCGACCTGTCCAAGTTCCGCACCGTCAAGGGCAGCGCGACCGTCACGCCCACGGTGACCAGCGCCGACGGCAAGCTCAGGCAGCAGGCCCCGGTCAAGGTCGTCGACGGCAGGGCCACCTACACCGTCCCCGCCCAGTCCGTGACCTCCTTCGCCGTCAAGGGTGTCTCCGGCGTCGCGAAGAACGCGGGTCTGTTCAGCAAGGGCCACTCCTACACGCTGACCGGCGTGCAGAGCGGCAAGGCGGTGACCGTAGGGGCCAACGGCACGAACCTGGTCATCGGCTCGGCCAACGGCAGCACCGCGCAGCAGTGGCAGCTGGACGCCCGGTACGGCAGGACGGGCGCCCGCCAGCACTACGTCTTCGCCAACCCGGCCGAGGGCGAGCGCCTCGCCGTCCGCGACAACGTGCCGGTGGTCGAACCCGACACCGGCGAGCGTGACCCGGCCACCGAGTGGATCATGTCGACCACCGGTGACGGGACCTGGACCCTGGTCAACGTGGCCACCGGACGCCTCCTCGAGGTCGGCGGTCAGGCGACCAACGAGGGCGCGGCCGTCACGACCTGGCAGGCCAACTCCGGTTCCAACCAACGCTGGAGGGTCACGGACGTGACCCCCTAGCCCCTGTCAGCCCACGTCCTGCGGGTCCGTCGTCCCCGCCCGTGTCCCCGCCCGTGTCTCCGCCCGCATCGCGATCGTCGTGATGCGGGCGGAGCGCTGTGCGGGGGCGGCTGCCGGGATCCGTTCCAGGACCCCGCCCGCGAAGACGTCGTACAGCGGCAGCGTCTCCAGGTGGACATAGCCGATGTGGCAGTCGCAGACGGCGAGCGGACAGGGGCGGGGGCGCAGGGCGGCACGGTACGAGCCGTCGTAGAGGTTGCCGAGTTCGGCGCGGACGAAGTGGCAGCGCCGGACGGTCCCCTCGCCGTCGACCGAGATCACCGAGTCGCCGGTGCGGCAGGGCAGGCCGGCGCTGGTGTGCGGACGGCGGCTGTACGGGAAGAGCGGGTCGAGGGCGGTCCACCGGTCGGCCTCGGCGTCCTCGTAGGTGTGGCCCTCGGCGGCGTTGATCCACAGATAGACGTGCGCGGGCAGGTCGGCGCGCAGCCGGCGGGCCGCGTCGAGGTGCTCGGGCAGACCGACCACGCCGACGCTGAAGCGGATGCCCCGCTCCGCCAGTTCGCGGCACTTGCCGAGGAAGCGGTCGTACGGCGTCTGGCCCGGGTGGTACGTGCACCACAGGGCCAGCGTGTCGGGGTCGGCCTCGGCGAGCCAGTCGGTGCGGCAGCTGAGATTGGTCTGGACGGCGACCCGGCGGATGTGCGGGAGGTGGGAGAGGTCGGCGAGGGTGCGCCGGTACCAGGAGCGGACCAGTCCCTCGCCCCACGGGGTGAACAGGAGCGAGAGCCGGTCGTCGGTGCGGGCCGCGGCCCACTGCGCGAACCGTTCGAGGGCGGCCCGGTCGGCGCGCAGTTGCTCCGTGCTGTCGCGCCGCTTGGCGAACGGGCAGTAGGGGCAGTCGTAGTCGCAGGAGGCGAGCGGGCCACGGTAGAGCAGGGTCAGGTCCATGGCGGCCGGGTCACTTCCGCTCGTAGGCGGTCATGGCGGCCCGCACGGCCGGGGAGAACAGCTCGGGGCCGATGGCGTCGGAGTGCGCGAGGCCTTCGGGCGTGAGCCTGAGGGTCGTCGGGTCCGTGTCGGTCAGCCAGCCGCGGTCGGCGAAGCGTTCGAGTTCGGGGCCGAAGTCGTCGGCGGGCGCGCCGCCGAAGCGGGCCCGGTAGTCGTCGAGGCGCAGGCCCTCGGCCTGGAGGAGCGACTGGAGCAGGTGCCGGCGGCGCGCCTCCTGGGGGTTCATGGGGTGGCCGACCTCGGCGTGGGCGAAGTCGGAGGCGTCGGCGGCGACGTAGTCGTCGATGATGCCCCGGATCTGGTGCATGCCGACGGCGTAGTCGAAGGAGTAGTGCAGGCCGGCCGTGTAGGAGCGGGCTCCGCAGCCGAGGCCGATCATGCCGTCGGTCTGGCAGGCGTAGTCGTCCGCGCCCTGCGGCGGGGCGTCGGTACGGCGGAACATGCGCATGGACTGCTGGGTGTAGCCGTGCGCGAGGAGGTGGTCGCGGCCGGCGCGGTACAGCCGCAGCCGCTGCTCGTCCCAGGCCGGGTCGGGGCCCGCGGCCCCGCCGGGGCCGCGGCGGTCGAGGCCGGTCAGGGGACGGACGTAGAGCGGGTAGAGGTAGAGCTCCTCGGGCCGCCAGGCCAGGGCCGCGTCCAGGGAGTGCCGCCAGGTCTGCTCGGTCTGGCCGTCGATGCCGTAGATCAGGTCGATGTTGAGGACCGGGATGCGGGTGTCGCGCACCCGCGCGAGGGCCGCCTCGACATCGGCGCGGCGCTGCGGGCGTACGGCGGCCCTGGCCTCGGAGTCGACGAAGCTCTGCACGCCCAGGCTCAGTCGGGTGGTGCCCCGGCCGGCCAGGACGGCGAGGCGGTCGGCGGTGGCCGTGGCGGGCGAGGCCTCGACCGACAGCGGGACCGCGCGGAGGTCGGCGCCCATGCGGTGCTCGGCGATGTCGCAGAGCCGGTCCAGCTCGGCCGCGGTGAGGAAGGTGGGGGTGCCGCCGCCGAAGGCGGCCGTGGCGAAGCGGACGTCGTCCGTCTCCCCCAGCGCCTCCCGTACGGCCCTCGCCTGCCGTTCCAGGGCGTCGAGGTAGGCGCCGGTCAGTCCGTCGGGGGCGCCGATGCGGGTGAAGAGGTTGCAGAAGCCGCAGCGGACCTCGCAGAACGGTATGTGCAGGTAGAGGGAGAGTGTGTCCTTGGGCTCGGCGGCCCAGAGAGCTTTCAGGGACGGGCGGTCGGGGAGTTCCCGGTAGGCCGTCTTGTGCGGATACGCGTAGACGTAGTGCTGGTACGGGCCGGTGCGGGTGGCCGGCTCGGCGGTGGTCATCGGCCGGCCTCCGTCGGACGGGGTGCGGGGTCGAGGAAGAAGTGCGCGTACGGCACGGTCCACACGGACTCGTGGCCGAGGCGGTGCCCGGTGTAGCCGTCGTCGCCGTAGGCGGTGCCGTGGTCGGAGCAGACGATCGCGAAGCAGCGGCGCCTGCTGCTCGCGGCGGCGAACAGGCGCCCGATGTGCCGGTCCACGTACTCCAGCGCGGCGGCGTGCGTCTCCCGGCTGTCGCCGGTCTCGCGGGTCGCGCCGGGCAGATGGAACCAGTTCGGCTGGTGCAGGGCGGACACGTTGACGAAGAGGAACAGCCGCTGCTCGTCGGGCAGTCCGCGTACGACGTCCTCGGCGCGGGCCACCTGGTTCTCGAAGGACTCGGGTGAGGTGACGCCGAACTCCGGTGCCCAGTGCGCCTCGTGGAACAGGCCGGGCAGCACCGAGCCCAGCGGGCCCTGCTGGTTGAAGAAGCCCACTCCCCCGATGCACACGGTGTGGTAGCCGTCCTCGGCGAGGCCCGAGACGAGGTCGGGGGTGTCGTAGACGTAGGTTCCGCCCGCGGTGGTCTCGCTGCCCGCGAAGCTCGCCGCGAACAGCCGCGGATGCGGTCCGGGGGCGGCCGGGGTCGGCAGGAAGCCCGCGAAGATCGCCTGGTGGGAGGCGTAGGTGAAGCTGCCCGGCGCGTGCCGCTCCTCCCAGCGGCCACCGGGGAGGTGGCGGGCCAGGTGGGGGATGCGGCCCGCGGCCGCCAGCTCGGCGGCGACGTCGTGGCGGAGTGTGTCGAGGGTGACCAGCAGGAGGTCGTGGCTGCCCACCACCTCGTTCATGTCGGGTACTTCGTCGATGTCGGGCTCAGGCATGCGGTGTTCCTGTTCTGTACCGGGCGAGATCACCCAGGACGGCGGCCACTTGGGCGGCATGGGTGTCGAGGCCCTCCGCGCCGCTGCCGGGCAGGCCGGTGAGCCGGGGCAGCAGGTCACCGAAGGCGTTGACCTCGCCGACCGCGGCCCTGCGCCAGCCCACGGCCGGGAGCAGGTCGACACCGACGCACAGGGTGCGCGGGAAGCAGGCCGCGGCCTGCTCGCACACGCCCAGCAGGTCGGTCCAGCGGGCGCCCGCCGCCTCGACGTTCGCCCGGACGGCGTCCAGGTCGCCTCGCCGGCCGCCGAGATGGAGGTTGGTCATCGGCGAGCGGCTGGTGCGCACCACCGCGTGGGTGGCGCGACCGGCCACGACGACGACCCTGAGGTCGGCGGCCCGGCCGTCCTGGGAGGCCTTCGGTAGCCAGCGCTCGAGGTGCAGTCCGTCCGGGGCGAGCGCGTCGACGATGGCCGCGATGTCCTGCTCGCGTTCGTAACGGCGCACCCTGAGGGAGTTGTACAGGCCGCCGTCGGCGGCGAGTTCCACGGAGGTGGTGGCCCTGATCCGGCCGCCGCCGCCCGACTCGACGGCGAGGACGCCCGAGGCGGACGACCCGTGCGCGGGTTTCACGAAGAGCCGGGCCATCCGGTGCTCGCGCATCGCCGCGCGCACGTCGTCCCAGCCGCGCACCGGCGCGCCCTGCGGACCCGAGGTGGGTGAGGCGGGCACCGGGACGCCCGCCGCGTCCAGGACGGCGTGACAGAGCCGCTTGTCGAACAGCACCGCCAGCTCGTCCGGGTCGTCGAGGCGGACGCCGCCGCGCAGGCTGCGTACCGCGGTGGTGAAGCGGGTGTACCAGCGGCCCGAGCCCTCGACCCGTGTCGGATCGGTGGCGCCGCGCAGCAGCCGGTCGACCTCCGGGTTCTCGCCGGGTGAGTCCAGGCGGACGATCTCCTCGGCGGCGAAGTCGGCGCCGCCGTCGCTCAGTACGTCCGCCCACGGCACGACACGCGGGGCCGGCAGGCCGGCCGCGCGTACCGCGTCCTCGAAGAGGGCGACCCGACGGTTCTCCGGGTTGCCGACCACCGCCAGGCGCGGCTCGGGCGCGCGCTCCGCGCGGAACCCGTCGAGGGAGGAGGGACGGTGACCCATGGGTGGTGTGCTCACTCCCCGACGGCGACGTAGCGCCACGTCGTGCCGTCGTCGTCCGCGTCCTCCTCGGCGTCGTCGCGGTCGAGGTCCACCTCGACGCCCGCGGTCTCCACGGTCCGCCGCACGCGCTCCTGGAGGGACTCGCTCAGGTAGTGGTAGTGCAGGTCGAGCTTCTTGAGGTGGGTGAGCGGCTGGCCGCCGAGCAGGGCGGCCGCCCCCTCGTCGGTCAGCACGCCCATGGAGAGGTCCAGCACCTCCAGACGGGCCACCACGGGCGCGGACGCGACGGCCGCGGCCACGGCGTCCTGGATCTCGCTGTTGCGCAGGGCGAGGTGACGCAGGCTCGGCAGCCGGGCGCCGGACAGGATCGGCTCCAGGTCGGCGACCTCGCTGTCGCCGCCGTACTCGGGGGTGCCGAGCCACAGGTCGAGGTGGACCAGGGCGGGCAGGTCGCTGCCGCCGACCCCGCGCACGACCTCCGCGGGCAGCCCGCCCGTCTCGATCACGAGCCTGCGCAGCGCGCGGTGGCTCACGGCGGGGAAGCGCAGCCCCGACCCGCCGCGCACGCCGAACTCCTCCAGCGCGGGGTACGCGGTCAGGACCGGGGTGACATCGGTCTGGTTGATCCAGGAGATCTCGCACTCCTCCCCCACCATGTCGCCGAGGAACACCGCCCGCAGCGCGGGGAACCGGTCCCGGGCGGCCACCAGTGCCTCGATGACGTCGGAGGGGTCAGTGTCGTAGGCCTCCTGCCAGGCGCCGACGATCAGGGCTCTCACGCGGGTGGTGTCGACGGCGGAGCAGAAGCGCGCGAACGCCTTCGTCCAGTCCTCGTCGGCGTCGTAGACGTCGCTGGTGACGCGCCAGGCGAAGGCCTCCGGGTCGGGCAGGTCGTCCGTCCCGCCGCCGGGGCCCGGGAAGGTGTGGGCGGGCAGCCGGTACAGCGCGTGCAGGTGGTCGGTGACGGTCATGCGGCTGCTCCCGGGAGAAAAAGATGCGCGGTCCGTGATGTGTCCGCAGTTCTACCAACAGGCACTGACAGCACCCCGCGCCGGGGCCTCGGTTCGCGACATCGGCTCGGGCCTCGGTTCGGGGGCGTTGTCAGTGGTGCTCCGTACCGTCTTCGTCATGGGGCCGGTGCGCGAAGCGTCCGGCGGAGAGGGGAGAGCCATGTACCGGCAGGGAGACGTGCTGATCGTGCCCGTCGCGCAGGAGGCGTTGCCGCCGCACGTGGCGGTCGCGCCGAAGGAGCGGCGGGACGGGCGGGGCCGGCTCGTGCTGGCGCTGGGCGAGGTCACCGGGCACGCCCACGCGGTGGTGGGCCGGGGCGATCTGGTGCGCGAGCCCGGGCCGTTCGGTCCGCTGCTGCTGCACCTTCCGCAGGGCGGCCGGGTGGTCCATGAGGAGCATGCGGCGATCGCCTTGCCGAGGGGCTGGTTCCGGGTGATCCGGCAGCGGGAGTACGTGCCCGGATCCGTGCGGATCGTCGCGGACTGAAGGCGGACTGAAGAGCGGGTGACCGAGGTGACGGAGGGGCAGATGACGACGACGGAGATGGCCGGGGCAGTGCCCGGCGCGGGAGCGGAGCCGGTGGTGGAGGGTACGTCCTTCGACGACGTCCGTCGCTGGCGGGCCTGTGCCGCGGTGGCCGTGCCCGCCGACCGCGCGGCCGCCGAGGCCGGCGTGCGCCGGGCCTACCGGCAGGCCGGGCTGCCGGAGCCGGAGCACGTGGTGTGGGCCGCTTCACCGCGGGCGGCGGTCACGCTGGTCCGGGAGTCGGCGGACAAGGGCCCCAGTGTGCGTGAGGCGGTCCGCAGTGCTCCATGGGCGGGTGAACGGCAGCGGCTGCACACGCGGTTGGGCGCGGCGGGCTGGGCGGCGCACTGGGCCGCGACCGGCGGGCTCCTGTGGGACACGACGCAGGCGCTCGTCGACCGGATCCGCGCCGGGGTGCTGGAGGAACTGGCCGGCGGGGACACGGGGAAGGAGGCCGCGGAGGTCCGGCTGGTGCTGCTGGACGCCGTGCTCGGTCAGCACGACGCGCCGTGGCTCGCCGCGTTCCCGACGGACCGGGGTCCGCTCGAGGGGCTGGCCACGGTGAGTCGCCACGCCGGCTGGTGGTGGCCGTTCGCGCGGGTGGCGGTGGTGTGCGAGCGTCCCGTCGCCCTGCACCGCGACGAGGCGGGCCGGCTCGACCACGGGGACGGTCCGGCACTGGCGTACCCCGACGGCTTCGCCCTGTACGCCTGGCGTGGCATGCCGGTCCCGGCCGGGTTCCTCGCCGAACTGCCGGCGCTCACCCCGGACCGGATCCGGTCCGAGGAGAACGCCGAACTGCGCCGGGTCATGCTGGAGTACTACGGCTACGACCGCTATCTGGCGGACTCCGGGGCGCGTCACGTCCACCGCGACGAGACGGGCACCCTATGGCGGATCGACCTCCCGGCCGACGAGCCCGTCGTCATGGTGGAGGTCCTCAACTCCACACCGGAGCCGGACGGGACGCGACGCACCTACTGGCTGCGGGTACCGCCGGCGACCCGCACGGCGCGGGAGGGCGTCGCCTGGACCTTCCAGCTGACGGCGGAGACGTACGCGCCCGAGCGCGAGACGTGAGCCGGAGAGCCCCTCGTGACCCGGAGACCTCGTGCTCCGGAGGCCTCGTGACCCGGAGGCCTCGCGGCCGGCCGGGCCTCAGCCTTCGGCGACGCGGGCCAGCACGTCGGTGATCCGGGCGTGGACCGCGTCCCGGGCGACGGCGGGAAGGGCGCCCAGGTCGGTGCCCGCCAGGGCGTGCAGGACCTGTTCGGGGTCCGGGTCGTACGGCGTGCACTCGCTGAACACCTCGTAGCCGTCGCGTACGGCCACCCGCAGATCACGGGGGCTGTCGCCGTCGGCGTGCACCGCGGCGGCGACGACGAGGGGCGGCGGGCCGCCCGCCTCGCCCTCCAGCTTGCGGTAGCCGCTGACCAGGGGTGCGCGCCAGCGCAGGGCGAGCAGTACGTGACGCTTCGCCAGCAGCTCGGTCAGATCGGTGTCGTAGACGCTGTCGGACTCCAGGACGGTGGCCCGGGCGTCGAGGACGAGGGCCGCCGGGAGCAGACAGCGCAGGGTGCTGCCGACGATGTTGCCGCCGACCGTGGCGGCCCGGCGCACCGCGCCGGTGCCCACTCCGGAGGCCGCCCGGTGCAGCGCCTCGGGCACGGTCGCGTCGACGCGGTTCAGCAGCACGGCCCCGCCGAGCTCCTCGGGGCCGACCGTGCCGGCCTCCGGCACGTTGCGCAGCGACACGGCCTGCTCGGGGAAGCCGTCCCGCTGCCAGCCGGCCCACACGAGCGTGGCACCTCCTACCGGTACCGCTCCCTCGGCCAGACACCGCTGGGCTTCGGATATGGAGGAGGGAAGACGCAACTGCACGACAACCGACCTGCCTTCCCTGGAAGTTCGTGGCGAGTGACACGGTGTCATCGTGTGTCCCCGTGTTCACCCGCCCGCATGATCAATGGCAGAACGGATTCTGCCCAGGCGCACGGGGGCGCATACAGGGCTCATGGCTGCACCTTGCGCAACGTGAAATTGCGTTGCGGCCGGCCCCCCTCCCCCGGACCCTGGCGCCATGCCCTACGTCCTGCGTCCCGCCGCCCTCGCCGACGCGCCTGCCGTCACCGGTCTCCTCAACGCGATCGACCTCATCGAGATCGGCCGGCCCGAGACGGACCTGCACACCGTCGAGGCCGATCTGAAGCATCCCGAGACGGATCTGGAGCGGGACTCCTGGCTCGCCTTCGACGGAGACCGCCTGGTCGGCTACGGGCTGCTGTGGGACGAATCGGGCGGCGAACGCGTCGACATCGACCACTACGTCCTGCCCGACCGGCAGGAGGCGGGCCGGCTCGTCCTGGCGGCGATGGAGAGCCGGGCACTGGAGAAGGCGCGGGAGAACGGCGCCGGGCGGGCCGTGGTGCATCTGCATCTCAACGCGGCACCCACGCTCGACACCGCGCTGCTGCGCGCCCGCGGCTGGTCGGTCGTACGGCGGTATCACGTGCTGCGCCGCCCCCTGGACCGGGCCGGGGACCGGCCGCCGGCGCTCCCCGCCGGGGTCCGGCTGCGGTCCTGCGCCACCGAGGCGGACCGGGTCCGTGTCCACGCGCTCTACCAGTCCGCTTTCGCGGAGCACTTCGACTTCCAGCCGCGCGGCTACGAGCAGTGGCTGCACGACGTGGACGCGGCGGGGCTCGACTGGTCGCTCGTGTGGATCGCCGGCACGGACGAGTCCGGGGACGCCGGGTTTCTGCTGGCCCGCGACGACCGCGAGGCGATGGGCTGGATCCGCAGCATCGGCGTGCTGCGCGAGGCCCGCGGCGGCGGGCTGGCCGGACTGCTGCTGCGGCACGCCTTCGCGGCCTTCGCCGCCCGGGGCCGGGACACCGTCGGGCTCGGTGTGGACACCTCCAACGCGACCGGCGCGCCCGGGCTGTACGCACGCCACGGCATGGTCCTGCACTACGCCGTGGACACCTGGGAGGCCGTCCTGCGGTGACCGTGCGCGCTCGGTCCGCACACGGACGACCTCTTCGGGGGCGGGACCGTCTACGGTGTCGCGGCGGGCAGCCGCGTCGGCACCACCGGAAGCATCATGCCGTCACCGAGTGGCGCCGTGTGCGGTACGAGGGCACCCTCCCTGGCGATCTGGAGCAGGTCCGGCAGTGTGTAGGGCTCGGCACCGTCGAGGTCGACCTGGTAGCCGAGGTCGCCGAGGCTCGCCGCCGTCATCCGGCTCAGTGGGTTGCCGGCTCCGGAGATGAACGGCGACATGAGTTCGTTGACGAAGACCGCCTCACGCCAGTGGCTGTCCTGAGTTCCGGGCCCACCGAAGTTGGCGACCGGTACCGGGGCCGGGTCCTCCTCACCGAGGAGTGCGGCGAACTCGGCCGTCGCACGGGCACCGACGAAGGTGGGGTTCTGGGTGCCGGCGCCCTTGAGCAGGCCGAACGCCGTCCACAGAGTGCCGATCCCCAGGACGTGTCCCATCTCGTGGGTGATCACGTCGACGAGCGTGCCGTCGGCTTCCATCTGCGTGAGGTCGGCGGAGTCGAACCTCATCACGCCCTTCGCGGGCAGGAACATGCCGAACTGCGCGGAGTCGTCGCGGAAGTCGGTGGGACCGGCCATCCCCAGTACGCGGCCGGGACCGTCGATGGTGACCCCTTCGGCCTCGATGAGCAGATCGTCGATGATGTCGCCGTTGACGAGCGCGGTGTCCAGATCCCCGACGATGACCTTCGCCCAACGGTCGGCCGCCGCGGCGAAGGCGTCCTGCTGATTGCCCGTCAGTCCGCCGAGGAAGCGGATCTCGATGGTGAACGGTGACGTCGTGCGGGCTATTTCTCTGGCCCGCTCGAAACTGGCGACCGCTCGATACGTCTGGAAGGTGTTGGTGGCGACCTTGCTCATCGCGGTTCTCCTCCATGTCGGCCCGGACGAAGAGTCACCCCTCTTCCCACACTAGGCCGACCGGGTGGGGCATGCGCGTCGACGCCCCTGCCGATGCCTGGGTGATCGATCGGCGAAGAGGCGAGCTGTTTCAGGTTCAACAGAGCCCGGAATCAGGCGGAGTTGTCCCACGGTGACACGGCGCCCGTCCGGGTCCTTGAGGTGCGGGTGAGCGGCGGCTCTCATAACATGGTATTCAGGTCGTTTTCAGGCCATTTGCTCACTGGTACCCGAGGCGGGCCCGGCCGGCCGTCGGCGCCCCTCGCCGACCCCGGCCCGCCGGCCAGGACAAGCGGTTGCCGCAGGCTTCGACTCCCGGCGCCGGATTCGCCTTCGTCGACACGGCGTTCCGCATCTTCGTCCCGATGGCCTCGCGTCGACGACAACAGCATGATCACGGTGCTGCCGCGCCACCGCTCGGAGCCGCGTCCGGCGCTCGCGGGCCTGACGAACGCGGTCGAGCCGCGGCACACCGCCGGAAGGACGGTGAACCGACATGGCTGCGACGGACAGGTCCCGCGGCGAGCGGGAGCGCCAGGTAACGGCGGCCGCCGCACGGTACGGCGCGGCCGGCGACGAGCGGCGCGCGGTCGAGCGGCAACAGGACGCCGGGGTCGCCTTCCCCGACTCCGAGGAGGCACTCGCGGCCCGCGCGGCCCGTCTGCTCGAACGGCACGCGGTGCCTACCGCCATGGTGGTGGAGGCCGTCCGCGCGGAGCCGCTGGCCGCGACCGCGGCGTACGAACGCATCCTCGGGGTGTCCAAGGAGCTCCAGGCCTGGAGCTTCCTGCCGCGTGGCAGCCGGGCCGCACGTACCGTCGCCCGGATCTCGGTCCGGGAGAACGGCCGTGAACTGCCGCTCGGCACCGGCTTCCTCGTCTCGCCGAGCCTGCTGATGACCAACCACCACGTCCTCACCGACGCGGACGCCTCCCGGCAGTGCTTCGTGGAGTTCGACGCCCAGGTCACCGTCGACAACACACCGCAGGCGCCGACACGGCTGGGGCTCGACCCCGACGCCTTCTTCGCGGCGGACGAACGGCTCGACTTCGCGCTGGTGTTCGTCGCCTCAGGCCCCGACGGGCGGCCCCCCGGGGAGACGTTCGGCTGGAACCGGCTCAGCGCCCAGACGGGGAAACTGGTGATCGGCGAGCCCGTCAACGTCATCGGCCACCCGATGGGCCGCCTGAAGGAGATCGCCGTACGCGACAACATGCTCCAGACCCGCCTCGACGACTTCCTCCACTACCGGACGGACACCGAGCCCGGCAACTCCGGTTCCCCGGTCTTCAACGACCAGTGGGAGGTCGTCGCGCTCCATCACAGCGGGGTGCCCAGGACGGACGACAAGGGCCGTGTCCTGCGCCAGGACGGGCAGGTCTGGCGCCCCGGGGACGGCGAGGACGCCATCGACTGGGTGGCCAACGAGGGCGTGCGCATCAGCTCGATCCTGAGACACCTCGCCGCGCTGCCGCGCACCTCCCCGCCGCCGTCACCGCTGGACGACCTGGGCTCCGAGGCGGGCCTGACCCGGGCGCGGGCCGCCGCCGGCGCCGCCCCGGCACCCGTCGTCGTCGCCGCGCCGCCACCGGCTCCCGAGCGGGCCGCCGCGCCGGCGGGCCTGCGCGCCCGGGACGGCGCGTTCGGCGGCGACCGGCACCTGGTCTTCCTGCACGGTCGTGCCCAGGAGGGCAAGGACCCCGAGAAACTGCGCCGCGCATGGGCGGCCGGGCTCAACCAGGGACTCGTGCGGGCCGGGCTTCCTCCCGTCGACCCGGCGGACGTCTGGTTCCCCTACTACGGCGACAGGCTGGCGCAGGCCCTCACCGCGCACGAAGCCGTCCCCCGCGTGGTCGAGGCGCCGACCGCCATGGCGGCGGAGGCGGTCGCGCCCTCCGCTCCGTCCGCCCGCGCGGTGTACGAGGAGATCATCGGCGAGGCCGCCCTGAAGTGGAACATGCCGCAGGAGCGGCAACTGGCCACCGAGGGCTTCGGTCTGGGCGACGTCGTCGGTGTCCTCCAGAAGAGGCTGAGCTGGCTGGCCGCCAGGAGCGACCTCGACGCGTGGGCCATCGCCCTGATCTTCCGTGACGTGGCCGCGTACCTCGACGACGCCCGGCCCGTCCGTGACGAGATCCTGAACTGTGTGCTCGAGGCGGTGCCCGACTCGGGCGAGGTGGTCCTCGTCAGTCACAGCCTGGGCACGGTCGTCGGCCTGGACCTCACCACACGGCTGTCCCCCGGGGTGAGCGTCGTCCATCTGACCACGGCCGGCAGCCCTCTCGGCCTGGACAGTGTGTACAGCAGGCTCCTCGTGGGCGGGCCCAAGCGTCCCGACATGGTCGCGGACTGGGGCAACGTGTGGTGCCCCAACGACGCGGTCGCCATCGGATGCCCGCTGGCCGACGACTGGGCGGACGGCCTGACCGACCTCGCCGTCATCAACGCCCGCGACCGGGCCCACAGCATCGTGGAGTACCTCTCCCACACCGAGGTCGCCCGGTCGGTCGGCAGCCGCCTCGCGCTCTGAACCGGCCGTGGCACCCGCCCTCGTGAGGTGCCGTCAGCCGTTCAGCGCCAGCCAGGGCTGGGGGTCGCTGTAGTAGCCGTCGTAGATCACCTCGAAGTGCAGATGGGGGCCGGTGGACAGGCCCGTGGAGCCGACCCGCCCCAACGGGGTCCCGGTCTGCACGGTCTGCCCCACGGTGACGTCGATGGCGGACAGATGGCTGTACGTGGTCTGGAGCCGTTTGCCCTCGATCGTGCCGTGGTCGACGACGATCCGGTTGCCGTAGGCCGTGGTCATGGCCGCGAAGACGACCGTGCCCGCGCGGGCGGCGGAGACCTGGGCGCCCTGGGGTGCGCCGAAGTCCACGCCGGTGTGGAGTTTGGTGACGCCGGTGAGGGGGTGCTGGCGGGAGCCGTAGGGCGAGGTGATGGTGAGGGTGGTGACGGGCGGTGCCAGGATCGCGTCGGCCAGGACGCCACCGCCGCTCGCGTCCTCCCGGTCGAAGGCCTCGTACTTCGCGAACAGGGCCTTGACCTCGCCGAGGTAGGTCTGCGCCGAGGCGGGGACGCCGCCCGCCTTCGTCACGGCGTCCGTGCCGACCGCGTAGGCGGCGAGGGTGAGGTCGACGAGGTCCCCGTTGACGGTGCCGTCGGTTCTGAGGTCGGTGACCTGCTGGGCCAGGGAGCAGTCCTGGCGGCCGAGCGCCATGATGGCGTCGGCCGGATCGCTCGGTGAGGAGCGGCCGTTGCCGTCGTCGTCCTTGCCCCAGGTCCTCCAGTCGGCGGCGGTGAAGGCGGCGATGCCCTGCGGGCCGGAGGCGGTGGCGCCGGCGTTGCTCCAGCCGGTGAGCTGGTCGATCTGCGCGGCGAGGGCGGACGGGGTGACGACCGTGCAGGCGTCGGCGGACTTGCGCAGCCAGGGGCCGTAGCTCGCGTCGACACCGCCGGGGGCGGCGTCCTGCGCGGTGCTGTCCCCGGGGCTCCAGTCGTCGGGGAGCCCACCGGTCAGGGCGAGGAACCCGGCGACCGTGGTGAGGGTGACCAGGCCCGGCAGGACCAGGAGGGTGAAGGGGCCCGGGCCGCGCCGACGGGGGCGTGGGGTGGGTGCTTCGGGGGCGGGCGTCACCGGGGCGGGGGTCTCCCGGGCGGGGTCCTGCGGGGCGGCGACGGTCTCGTACGCAGGGGTCTCGACGGCGGGCTCGTCGCTCACGCGGCGGACTCCGGACGACGGGTCAACGGCCGCTGCGGCACAGTGCAGTTGTTCACGGACGGACGTTAGCGGGTGACCCGGCGCGCGTCACCGGACGCGGGGGCAGACCTGCTGCCCCTGCGGGCAGCGAGCCCCGGGGGACTGTCGGTGGGAGTTGGTAGAAAGTACGCCGCACGGGCCGGGGCGCGCTGTTCCGGCCACCGTCCGCTCACGGAGGTACCCGCCCATGACGCTGGCGCACATCTCGGAACTGCACGGCCTGCCGGTGTACGTCTTCCCCCTGCCCGGGGAGAGCTCCGGGGACCTCCCCGAAGAGGAGTCCGTGGCCTGGAAGCTCGTCCGGCAGGAGAACGATCCGGAGGACTTCGACGACTGCTGGAGCCGGTTCCTGGGGACCGTGGACCCGTCGCGGGTGCGCGCCCTGGTCCTCGGGGCGGGTGCCTACGGCAGCGAGCTGGACGCCGGCGACTCCTGCCACGAGGTGGTGGAGCGCCTCGCCGGGGCGGCGGACCGGCTGACCGGCCTTCGGGCCCTCTATCTCGCGGACCTCGAATTCGAGGAGTGCGAGCTCTCCTGGATCGTCCAGGGCGACGTCAGCCCGTTCCTCGCCGCCTACCCGGGGCTGGAGGAGCTCGCCGTACGCGGTTCGGGCGGTGGCTTCGGCGGCGGCTCGGGGCTGGAGTTCACGCCGTTGCGCCATGAGGGTCTGCGCGTCCTGCGCTTCGAGAACGGCGGGCTGCCGGCCGAGGTGGTGCACGGGCTCGCCGCCTCGGACCTGCCCGCGCTGGAGCACCTGGACCTGTGGCTGGGCGCGGAGTCGTACGGCCGCAGCACCACCGTGGCCGACCTCGAGCCGATCCTGGACGGCTCCCGGCTGCCCGCCCTGCGCCGGCTGGGTCTCCAGAACGGCGACAACCAGGACGAGGTGGCCGCCGCCGTCGCCGCGGCGCCCGTGGTGGCCCGGCTGACGGCCCTGCACCTGGGCCGCGGCACCCTGTCCGACACGGGCGCCGCGGCTCTGCTGAGCGGTCAGCCGCTGGTGCATCTCCAGGAGCTGGACCTTCACCACCACTACCTGTCCGACGCGATGGCCGAGCGGATACGGCAGGCTCTGGAGCCCTACGGCGTGAAGGTGGACCTGTCGGGCCGCGAGGACGCGGACGACCCGGACGACCGGTACGTGGCCGCGGGCGAGTGACCGTCCGCGGCCCGTGACCTCATCCCACCTCGACCAGCAGGTCGCCGCCTTCCACCTGCTGGATCCGGTTGATGGCCAGCCGCGACACCGTGCCGGCCTTCGGGGCCGTGATCGTGGCCTCCATCTTCATCGCCTCGATGGTGGCGACGGTCGCGCCGGCCTCCACCTCGTCGCCCTCGGCGACCGCGAGGGTGACCACGCCCGCGAACGGCGCGGCGACATGCCCGGGGTTGGCGCGGTCGGCCTTCTCGGTCACCGGTACGTCGGAGGCCGCCGCCTTGTCCCGTACCTGGATGGGCCGCAGTTGGCCGTTCAGGGAGGACATGACCGTGCGCAGGCCGCGCTCGTCGGCCTCACCGACGGCCTGGAGCTCGATCAGGAGCCGGACGCCCGGCTCGAGGTCGACGGCGTACTCCTTGCTCGGGCGCAGACCGTAGAAGAAGTCCTTGCTGTCGAGCACGCTGGTGTCGCCGTAGGCCTGGCGGTGGCTCTCGAAGTCGCGGGTCGGGCCGGGGAAGAGCAGCCGGTTGAGGGTGGTGCGGCGGGTCTTCTCCAGGCCCTCGCGGTCCTCGGTGGTCAGTTCCTGGACGGGCTTGGCCTCGGTGCGGCCCCGCAGCGCCTTGCTGCGGAACGGCTCGGGCCAGCCGCCGGGCGGGGTGCCGAGCTCGCCGCGCAGGAAGCCGATGACGGAGTCGGGGATGTCGTAGCGGTCGGGCGACGCCTCGAAGTCCTCCGGGGACACTCCGGCACCGACCAGGTGCAGGGCGAGGTCGCCGACCACCTTGGAGGACGGGGTGACCTTCACCAGGTGGCCGAGGATGCGGTCGGCGGCGGCGTACATCGCCTCGATGTCCTCGAAGCGGTCGCCGAGGCCGAGCGCGACAGCCTGGGTGCGCAGGTTGGAGAGCTGCCCGCCGGGGATCTCGTGGTGGTAGACGCGTCCGGTCGGGGAGGCCAGGCCGGCCTCGAAGGGGGCGTAGATCTTGCGGACGCCCTCCCAGTAGGGCTCCAGGTCGCCGACGGCCTGGAGATCGAGGCCGGTGGGCCGCTCGGAGTGGTCGGTCGCGGCGACGATCGCGGACAGCGAGGGCTGCGAGGTCGTGCCCGCCATGGAGGCCACGGCGCCGTCGACCGCGTCCGCGCCGGCCTGGATCGCGGCCAGGTAGGTGGCGAGCTGACCGCCGGCGGTGTCGTGGGTGTGCAGGTGCACCGGCAGGTCGAACTCACGGCGCAGCGCCGAGACGAGCTTCGCGGCGGCCGGGGCGCGCAGCAGGCCCGCCATGTCCTTGACGGCCAGCACGTGGGCGCCCGCCTCGACGATCTGCTCGGCCAGGCGAAGGTAGTAGTCGAGGGTGTACAGCCGCTCGTTCGGGTCGGACAGGTCGGAGGTGTAGCAGAGGGCGACCTCGGCGACGGCCGTTCCCGTCTCCCGTACGGCGTCGATGGCGGGCCGCATCTGGCCGACGTCGTTCAGCGCGTCGAAGATGCGGAAGATGTCGATGCCGGTGGCGGCGGCCTCCTGCACGAAGGCGTCGGTCACCTCGGTCGGGTAGGGCGTGTAGCCGACGGTGTTGCGGCCGCGCAGCAGCATCTGGAGGCAGATGTTGGGGACGGCCTCGCGCAGGGCCGCCAGCCGCTCCCACGGGTCCTCGGCGAGGAAGCGCAGGGCGACGTCGTAGGTGGCGCCGCCCCAGCACTCCAGCGACAGCAGCTGGGGCAGGGTCCGGGCGACCAGCGGGGCCGAGGCGAGGAGGTCCTTGGTGCGCACGCGGGTGGCCAGCAGGGACTGGTGGGCGTCGCGGAAGGTGGTGTCGGTGACGCCGATGGTCGGCGACTCGCGCAGTTGGCGGGCGAAGCCCTCGGGGCCGAGCTGGACCAGGCGCTGGCGGGAGCCCGCGGGCGGCTCGGTGTCGGGCACCGACGGCAGTTTGGTGACCGGGTCGATCAGCTCGGGCCGCTCACCGTGCGGCTTGTTCACCGTGACGTCGGCGAGGTAGGTCAGCAGCTTGGTGCCGCGGTCGGCCGAGGAGCGTGCGGTGAGCAGGTGCGGGCGCTCTTCGATGAACGACGTCGTGACGCGTCCGCCCTGGAAGTCCGGGTCGTCCAGGACGGCCTGGAGGAAGGGGATGTTGGTGGACACGCCGCGGATCCGGAACTCGGCGACAGCACGCCGGGCCCGCTTGATCGCGGTCTCGAAGTCCCGTCCCCGGCAGGTCAGTTTGACCAGCATCGAGTCGAAGTGCGCGCTGATCTCCGTACCCGCGTGGGTGGTACCGCCGTCGAGGCGGATGCCGGATCCGCCGGGCGAGCGGTAGGCGCTGATGCGGCCGGTGTCGGGGCGGAAGCCGTTGGCGGGGTCCTCGGTGGTGATCCGGCACTGGAGGGCGGCGCCGTGCAGGGTGACGGTCTCCTGGGACAGGCCGAGGTCGGCCAGGGTCTCGCCGGCGGCGATGCGCAGCTGGGCCTGGACGAGGTCGACGTCGGTGACCTCCTCGGTCACCGTGTGCTCGACCTGGATGCGCGGGTTCATCTCGATGAAGACGTGGTTGCCCGCGGGGTCGAGGAGGAACTCGACGGTACCGGCGTTGCGGTAGCCGATCTGCCGGGCGAAGCGCACCGCGTCGGCGCAGATGCGGTCGCGCAGCTCCGGGGCGAGGTTGGGCGCGGGGGCCAGCTCGATCACCTTCTGGTGACGGCGCTGGACCGAGCAGTCGCGCTCGAAGAGATGGATGACGTTGCCCTCGCCGTCGGCGAGGATCTGCACCTCGATGTGGCGCGGGTCGACGACGGCCTTCTCCAGGAAGACGGTCGGGTCGCCGAAGGCGGACGCGGCCTCGCGGGAGGCCGCCTCGATGGACTCGCGCAGCACGGCCGGGTCCTCGACGCGGCGCATACCCCGTCCGCCGCCTCCGGCGACGGCCTTGACGAACAGGGGGAAGCCGATCTCCTCGGCGGCCCGGACCAGTTCGTCGATGTCGTTGGAGGGCGCGGACGAGCCGAGCACGGGCACGCCCGCGGCGCGGGCCGCCGCGACGGCGCTCGCCTTGTTCCCGGTCAGTTCGAGGGTGCGCGCGTCGGGGCCGACGAACGTGATGCCCGCCTCCGCGCAGGCACGCGCGAGTTCGGGGTTCTCGGAGAGGAACCCGTAGCCCGGGTAGACGGCGTCGGCGCCCGCCCGGCGCGCGGCGCCGACGATCTCCTCGACGGAGAGATAGGCGCGCACCGGGTGCCCTTGTTCGCCGATCTCGTAGGCCTCGTCGGCCTTCTGCCGGTGGAGTGAGTTGCGGTCCTCGTGCGGGAAGACCGCGACCGTGCGCGCGCCCAGCTCATAGCCGGCGCGGAACGCACGGATCGCGATCTCACCACGGTTGGCGACCAGCACCTTGCGGAACATCCGGGACCCCTTCAGCCTGGCGGTGACGAGGACCATCGTGTCGGTGCCTGACCTGGTTGGCCATGTGAGTCGGGCCACTCGGCGCATGTCTCGCTCGATCGGACCGTGCCCGACTACATTTGACGGCGTTCGACCGCGTTCGACGCCCGGTCAGGTCGCGGTCGCCGCGGCCGCGGCACGTCCCGCCTGGCGCCCGGAGAACAGACAGCCGCCGAGGAACGTGCCCTCGAGGGAGCGGTAGCCGTGGATCCCGCCACCGCCGAAGCCGGCGACCTCCCCGGCCGCGTACAGACCGGGCACGGGGTTCCCGGCCGCGTTCAGGACCCGGCCGGAGAGGTCGGTCTGGAGACCGCCGAGGGTCTTGCGGGTGAGGACGTTGAGGCGTACGGCGATCAGCGGGCCCGCGCTCGAGTCGAGGATCCGGTGGATGGCGGCCGTGCGGCTGAGTGAGTCCCCGGTGTAGTTCAGGGCGTTGCGGATGCCCATGACCTGGACGTCCTTGGTGTAGGCGTTGTCGATCTCCCGGTCCCGGGCCTCGATCTGACGCTTGAGGTCGGCGAGGTCGATGAGTGAGGTGCCGGTCAGCTTGTTCATGCCGGCGACGAGGTCGGTGAGCGTCGAGGCGACGACGAAGTCCTCGCCCTTGTTCTTGAATTTCTCGATCGGCTCAGGGGTCTGCCAGATCCGGGACAGCAGCTGCCAGACGTTCTTGTTGGTGAGGTCGGGGTTCTGTTCGGAGCCGGAGAGCGCGAACTCCTTGGCGATGATCTTCTGGGTGGTGACGAACCAGGAGTAGTCGTAGCCCGAGTCGGTGATGGTCTTGAGGGTGTGCAGGGTGTCGTAGCCCGGGATGTCGGGCGTGTTGAACCGCTTGCCCGTGGCGTCGAACCACATCGAGGACGGGCCGGGGAGGATGCGGATGCCGTGGCCGGGCCAGATCGGGTCGTAGTTGCGCAGGCCCTCGGTGTAGTGCCACATGCGGTCGGGGTTGACGATGCGCCCGCCCGCCTTCTCCGTGATGCCCAGCATGCGGCCGTCGACGTGCGCGGGAACGCCCGTGGCCATGAACTTCGGCGGGGTGCCCATCCGGGCGGGCCAGTTCTGCCGGACCAGGTCGTGGTTGGCGCCGATGCCGCCGGAGGTGACGACGACGACCGGGGCGCGCAGCTCGAAGTCGCCGACGACGGTGCGGGAGCTGGGCTTGCCGCGGGCCACGCTGCTGGGCTCGAGGACGGCCCCGCGGACGCCCGTGACGACTCCCCCGGTGGTGACGATCTCGTCCACGCGGTGCCGGAACTTGAAGGTCACCTTGTTGTCGGCGACCGCGGCCCGCACCTTCTTCTCGAACGGCTCGACGACCGCCGGTCCGGTGCCCCAGGTGACGTGGAAGCGGGGCACCGAGTTGCCGTGCCCGGTCGCGAGACCGCCGCCGCGCTCCGCCCAGCCGACGATCGGGAACCACTGCACGCCGAGTCCGGAGAGCCAGGACCGCTTCTCGCCCGACGCGAACTCGACGTACGCCTTGGCCCACTGGTACGCCCAGTGGTCCTGGCCCTTGGGATCGTCGACGCCCCGGTCGAAGCCTGCCGTGCCCTGCCAGTCCTGCCAGGCCAGGTCGTAGGTGTCCTTGACGCCCATCAGGCGCTGTTCGTCGGAGTTGACGAAGAACAGTCCGCCGAAGGACCAGAACGCCTGGCCGCCGATGCTGGCCTCGGGTTCCTGGTCGAGGAGGAGCACCTTGCGTCCGGCCGCGGCGAGTTCGGCGGTGGCGACGAGGCCTGCCAGCCCGTGGCCGACGACGATCGCGTCGGCGTCCTGCGCGGCGCCGTACGCGGGGAAGGCCTGCACGGCGAGGGTCGCGCCCGCGAGGACTCCGCCCGCCACGGTCAGGGCGTGGCGGCGGGTGATTCCATCGGCTTCGGGGGTGTCCATGAGCGGCCCTCCTGGAGGCTTCGCGGGGGCGGTGCCTGGACCGTGCTCGGGTGGTCCCTGGTCGGTCCATGGGTGGCGTGACTGAGGGGTGTTCCTGCGACAGCTGCGCTGTTACCGTCGGTAGCCCAACAGGAAACCAGGTCGTCACACGGCTCCGGTAGTGCGCGGGCGTCAACGTGAGCACCGCTCGCTTGTGGCTCGGCGACAGCGTCCGGGCGGAGGGGGGACCATGACCGTCGTCCACGGGCCGGAGCCGGTCGCCAGGGTCCTGCGGGACATGGCCTCCGACGTCGATGTGTGCGTCGAGCTCGTGCACGCCGCCCGCAGCCGCTCCCCCGAGCTGTCCCGGCTGACCGAGGAGGCGACCCGGTCGCATGTGACGGCGATGCTCCGCGCGGCCGACCCCTGGTTCACCGCCCCGGAGCGGACCGGGTCGGTGGACGATCAGGACTTCACGGCCGCCCTCCTGCTGGGCGCCGACCGTGCCGTGCAGGGCGTGCCGATGACGGTCGTCCTGCGGGGGGTGCAGGCGGCGCTGGGCCGCGCGGCGGAGATCGTCGTGGACCGGTGCCGTTCGGCGGGGGTCTCGGACCGGGCGCTGCTGTCGGTCGTCCTGCGGCTCCAGGAGTACGGCGCGGCGATGGAACGACAGGTGATCCACGGCTACCGCGCCGCCGAGCACGAGTCGCCACGCGCGCTGGGCGCCGTCCGCACCCGGCTGCTGCACCAGGCACTGATCGGCGAAGTCCCGCCGCCACAAGAGGAGTTGGCGCGCGCCGGGGTCCGGGCGGACGCCGCCGGGCGCTACCACTGCCTGGTCGCCGCTCCCTTGCCCGCGCGGGCGGTGCGCTCGCCGCACGCGGTGACCGTGCCGCTCGACGGCCGCGCGGCCGGACTGTGCCCGCGGCCGCCGGAGGCCGACGAGGTGGATCCCGAGGCGCTCGTGGTGGTCGCGCCCGCCGCCGCCCTGCCGGAACTGCCCGCGCTGTACCGGCTGTGCGTGCGCGCCGTGGATCTCGGCCGGCAGCACGGGCTGCACGGGCTGTACGACGTCACGGACTTCGCCGCCCGGATCGCGCTGGCCGAGCAGTCCTCCCTGGGCGCCCTGCTGAGCCGCCGGCTGCTCGGCTCCCTCGACCCGGCGGACGCCTTCCACCATCAACTCGCCCTCACCGCGCTGGCGTTCCTGGACAACGGACGCCGGCTCGACCAGACCGCGGCGGCGCTGTTCACCCACCCCAACACCGTCCGCTACCGGCTCGGCCGACTGAGGCAGATCACCTCCACGTCCCTCGCGGACGGTGACGGCCCGCTGGCCGCCCTGCACTGGTGGTGGGCCCTCACCGCATGGCTGGAGTCGTCAACACGGCATTGAACAGAAGGCCTTGCGGGCCGTCCCGTCATGTTCGACCTGTCGGACATTGTTCGAGAACTCTTGACGCGGCTGTGTACACCGTTTGACACTCTCGCAACATCACGTCACACGGTTGAAACGGCGGTCCCCCATGACGCACAGACATCGACCCGGCGACCGTGCGGGACGGGGGGCGGGGCGACTGGCCGCACTGACCGCCGTGTCCCTGCTCGTCGGCCTCGTCGGGGCGGCGACCCCCGTCCAGGCCGACGAGGCCGCCGACATCACCGACGGTCTGGCCCTCTGGTACAAGCTCGACGCCACCTCCGGCACCACGGTCACCGACGCCTCCGGCCACGGCCGCGACGGCACGGTGGCCGGCACCGCCGGCTGGTCGTCCACCGGCCAGGGACTCGCCTTCAACGGCTCCGACACCTACGTCAAGGTGCCGAACGACGTGCTGAAGGGCATGGACGCGATCAGCGTCGCCATGGACGTGCGGATCGACGCCGCCCAGTCCACGCCGTACTTCCTGTACGGCTTCGGCAACTCCAGCGGCAGCAACGGCAACGGCTACCTGTTCACCACGGGCAACTCCCTGCGCACCTCGATCGCCACCGGCAACTGGTCGACGGAGCAGACCACCAAGCCCGCCGACTCCCACAACCTGAGCCGCTCGGTGTGGAAGCACCTCACCTACACGCAGTCCGGCACCACCGGTGTGCTGTACGAGGACGGCGTCGAGGTCGCCCGCAACACATCGGTCACCATCACCCCCGGCGCCATCGGCTCCGGCATCACCACCGCCAACTACCTCGGCAAGTCGGTGTACTCCGGCGACAAGCTCTTCAAGGGCGACATCCGCGACTTCCGGGTGTACGACCACGCGCTGCCCGCCTCCGACGTGGAACAGCTCGCCCTCCCCGTGGCCACGCAGGGCGTCGCCGACGACAAGGCCGCACTGAGCCTCGGGGACACCGGTGCCGTCGTCGCCGACCTGGACCTGCCGAAGACCGGCACGGCCGGCGGCGCCACCATCAGCTGGGCCAGCGACAACACCGCCCTGGTGTCGGACGCGGGCAAGGTGACCCGTCCCGCCGCGGGCGAGCCGGACGGCCACGCCACGCTCACCGCCACCCTCAGGAAGGGGACGGTCACCGCGACCAAGTCGTTCGACGTCACGGTCCTCGCCGCGTTCGACGACGCGACCGCCGCCCGGCAGGCCGCCGACGCCCTCGCCGTCCACAACCTCGACGACGTACGCGGCAACCTCAGCCTCCCGGCGACCGGTTCCTACGGCACCGACGTCAGCTGGGCCTCCGCGCGAGCGGACGTCGTCTCGGCCGACGGCGTGGTCCACCGCCCCGCGCACGGCACCGGCGCCACCACCGTCGACCTGACCGCGACCGTCACCAAGGGCGAGGCGAAGGCGACCCGCGTGTTCACCGCGAAGGTCCCCGAACTCCCCGTGAAGGAAGCCCTCAAGGGCTACATGTTCAGCTACTTCACCGGCGAGGGCACGTCCGACGGCGAGCAGCTCTACGCCGCGCTCAGCAAGGGCAACGACCCCCTGAAGTGGCGGGAGCTGAACGACGAGCGGCCGGTCCTGACCTCCACCCTCGGTGAGCAGGGCCTGCGCGACCCGTTCATCATCCGCTCCCCCGAGGGCGACAAGTTCTACCAGATCGCCACCGACCTCAGGATCTACGGCAACGGCGACTGGGACGCCGCCCAGCGCACCGGCAGCAAGTCCGTCATGGTCTGGGAGTCCACCGACCTCGTCCACTGGACGGACCAGCGCCTGGTGAAGGTCTCCCCCGACAGCGCCGGCAACACCTGGGCGCCCGAGGCGTACTACGACGCCGGCCTCGGCGAGTACGTGGTCTTCTGGGCGTCGAAGCTGTACGACAACGCGGCGCACTCCGGCGACACGTACAACCGGATGATGTACGCCACGACCCGCGACTTCTACACCTTCAGCGAGCCCAAGGTCTGGATCGACCGCGGCTACTCGGTCATCGACTCCACGGTGATCCAGCACGACGGCACGTACTTCCGCCTGTCGAAGGACGAGCGCAACAACTCCTCCTCCACCCCCAACAGCAAGTTCATCTTCGAGGAGAGGAGCGACTCGCTGCTGAACCTCTCCTGGGACGCGGTCGCCGAGGGCATCGGCAAGGGCGCGATGAACGCGGCCGAGGGACCGCTGGTGTTCAAGTCCAACACCGAGGAGAAGTGGTACGCCTTCCTCGACGAGTTCGGCGGCCGCGGCTACCTCCCGTTCGAGACCACGGACCTCGCCTCCGGCGTCTGGACCCCGTCCACCGGCTACGACCTGCCGGCCAAGCCCCGCCACGGCACCGTCCTGCCGGTCACCCAGGCCGAGTACGACCGGCTGCTGCGCGCCTACCAGCCGGACCAGCTGGTCGAGAGCGTCGAGGACGTGTCGGTGAAGACACGGATCGGCCAGGCCCCGGTACTGCCCGCGACCGTGATCGCCACCTACGCCGACGGTGTCGCCCGCCCGGTGGCGGTGGCCTGGGACGACGTCCCGGCCTCGGCATACGCACAGGCCGGCACGTTCACGGTGACCGCAAGCCTGCCCGACGGCGCCGCGCTTCCCGTCCGGGCCCGGGTGACGGTCTCAGAGGAGGGCGCCGACGTACCCGCCGACCTGCTGCTGCACTACGGCTTCGACGAGACGTCCGGCAACATCGCCGTCGACTCCAGCGGCCACGGCAACCACGGCACCTACGTCCGCACGCCCGAGTTCGGGACCGGCGTGGACGGCGGCTCCTTCAAGATGTCCGGCGACTCCGCGACCTCCCCGTACGTCAAGATCCCGAACGGCGTGCTGAAGGGCGCCGACAGCGTCACCGTGTCCACGTACGCCAAGTGGAAGGGCGGATCGTCCTTCCAGTGGCTGTTCGGGCTCGGCCCCGACAGCGACAAGTATCTGTTCGCCACCCCCTCCAACGGCGGGTCCAGCCTGTACTCGGCCATCACGAAGGCCAGTTGGTCGGCGGAGTCGAAGCTGACGGCCGGCTCGCAGCTCACCCCCGGCGAGTGGCGGCACGTCACGGTCACCCTCGACGGCGCCACCGGCACGATGGTCCTCTACGTCGACGGCGTCGAGGCGGCCCGCACGACGACCACCGTCAAACCGTCCGAGCTGTACGCCTCCGCCAAGGACTACAGCGGCTACATCGGCAGGTCGCTGTACTCGGCCGACCCGTACTTCGGCGGCGAGGTCGACGACTTCCGCGTCTACGACCGGGCCCTGTCGGCCGCGGAGGTCATGGAACTCAGCGGCAACACCGCGGGCATCGCCAGGGCGACGCACCCCGCGCTGAAGGTCGACGCCCTCCTCGACAACGCGCACAGCAAGGTCACGCTGCCGCTGAAGGAAGGCACCGACCTCACCGCGCTGGCGCCGGAGTTCACCCTCGCTCACGGCGCGGCGATCAGCCCCGCCTCGGGCAGCGTGCACGACTTCAGCAAGCCGGTGACGTACGAGGTGACCGGCTCGGACGGCACGAAGCGCACCTGGACCGTGTCGGCGCTGGTCATGAAGAGCCCGGTGCTGCCGGGTCTCAACGCCGACCCGAACATCGTGCGCTTCGGTGACACCTTCTACATGTACCCGACGACCGACGGCTTCGAGGGCTGGAGCGGTACGCAGTTCAAGGCGTACTCGTCGACCGACCTGGTGCACTGGACGGACCACGGGGTCATCCTCGACCTGGGGCCGGACGTGAGCTGGGCGGACAGCAGGGCCTGGGCGCCTGCTATCGCCGAGAAGAACGGAAAGTACTACTTCTACTTCTGCGCCGACGCCAACATCGGTGTCGCCGTCTCCGACTCGCCCACCGGCCCGTTCACCGACGCCCTGGGCAAGCCGCTGCTCAAGGCCGGCGAGTACAGCGGCCAGATGATCGACCCGGCGGTCTTCACGGACGACGACGGCCGGTCGTACCTCTACTGGGGCAACGGCCACGCCTACGTCGTGCCGCTCGGCGACGACATGGTCTCCTTCGACGCCTCGAAGATCACCGACATCACCCCGAGCGGCTACAACGAGGGCAGCTTCGTCGTCAAGCGCAAGGGCACCTACTACTTCATGTGGTCGGAGAACGACACCCGGGACGAGAACTACCGCGTCGCCTACGCCACCGGCCCCTCGCCCACCGGCCCGTGGACCAAGCGCGGCGTGATCCTCGAGAAGGACCTCTCGCTCGGCATCAAGGGCACCGGCCACCACTCGGTCGTCCAGGTGCCGGGAACGGACGACTGGTACATCGCCTACCACCGCTTCGCCATCCCCGGCGGAGACGGCACCCACCGCGAAACCACCGTCGACAAGCTGGAGTTCGACGCGGACGGCCTGATCGAGAAGGTCGTGCCCACCCTCACGAGCATCGACCCGGTCACCGTCGTCCACGCCGGTCCGGACGCCCAGGGCGTCGAGGGCGCCGCGATCGCCCTGACCGGCACGGTCTCCGGAGCGGGCGGCGCACGATGGACCGTCGAGAAGGGCGCGCCCTGCACGGTCGAGGACCCCGCCGCCGCCCGCACCACGGTCACCTGCACCGACAACGGCACCTACACCGTCACCCTCACCGGCGGCCGCAGCACCGACGCGGCCGTGGTGACCGTGACGAACGCGGCCCCCGCCATCACGTCCGCCACCGGCCCGTCGGGCCCGGTTTCGACCGGCCGCGGTACGGCCGTCACCGTCCGGTTCGGCGACCCGGGCACCGGTGACACCCACACCTGCGTGGTCGACTGGAAGGACGGCGGCAAGCCGGCCACCGGCACGGTCACCCCGTCCGGCTGCCGTGCCGAGCACACCTACACCTCGGCGGGCATCCGCCGTCCGGTGATCACCGTCACCGACGACGACGGCGCCTCGGCCGCCACGACACTCCCCGAGCTGATCGTGTACGACCGGGCCGCCGGACCGGTGGTGGGCGCGGGCACCGTCGACTCCAAGGTCGGGCCGAAGCCGACGGGCCGGGCGTTCTTCTCGCTCACGGCCGGCTATCTGCCGGGGGCCGGCGCCCCGGCCGGAGGGGTCACCTTCGACTTCAGGCCGGCCCGCCTGAAGTTCCGCTCCACCGGCCTCGACTGGCTCGTCGTCTCCGGCTCCACGGCCGTCCTCCAGGGCTCGGGCACGGTCAACGGCAAGAGCGGCTACGGCTTCCGCCTCACGACGACGGACAGCCCCGACACCTTCCTCATCAAGATCTGGAAGAAGTCCGGCGGGGAGGTGGTCTACAACAGTGGCACCCCGGCAAAGGTCAACGGCGTCATCACGGTCGGCTACGGGCGCCGGTAGCACGGACGCCTGGCCCTCGATCCGGCCGGGCGGTTAAGGTCATGGGCCCCCTGTCCTCGACAGGGGGCCCGATCGTGACCTGGGGGGATCCGACGCATGCCGACACCCGAGCAGATCTGGGAGGACGCCGATCTCGCCACCCGGCGCCTGGCGGGAGTCGCCCTGAACCCCTCGACTCCGCAGGACGTCCTGCTGCATCTGCTGGCGGAGGCGCCGCTCGCCGTACGGATGGTGCTGTGCCGGGACCGGGTGCTGCCCGAGGCGGTCGTCGACGCCGTCATCGACCATCCCGACCACCGCACCCGTAGCTTCTTCGCCCGCAATCCGCACGTCGACCCGGCCCAGCGGGTGCGGCTGGTGGACGATCCGCACTGGTTCGTGCACGCCCACCTCGCCGAGGCCCCCCGGGTGACCGCCCCCGCCGAGCCCCGGCCGCTGCCCGACGACACCGTCGTCCACATGATGAACACCTACGATCCGGAGCACCTGGGCGGCACGTTCTACCGCCAGTTCTCCCTCACGCTGCGCCGCTCCATGGCCACGCATCCGGACGCGAAGGTCCGCGCCTGGGGAGTCGGCATGTGGGGATGGCAGGACGCGAAGACACGCGCCGCGCTGCTGACGGACCCCGACGACGAGGTGCGGGGGCGGGCGCAGAACCGGCTGCGCCACGAGGATCCGGCATGGGTGGAGAGCGTGCTGCCCGACCGGTCCTGCCACGCCCGCACCGGCGCACTGCTCCACGACGCTCTCAGCAGGGCCGTCGTGGACAGCGTCCTCACCGCTCCGGCCGGTCCCCAGGACCGACAGATGATCGCGGGCAACCCCAGTCTCCCGCCCGACGTCGTGGCCCTGCTGGCCGCCGATCCCGACCCGGAGGTCCGGTGGCACATCGCGCGCCGCACGGACCTCGGTCCCGTCGAACGCCGCGCGCTGGTCTCCGATCCCGAACCCGACGTACGCCGGACGGTCGCCCGCCACCGCGACCTCGACCACGACGAACTCCGCGCCCTCGCGGCCGATCCCGACCCGAAGGTCCGGCTGTCCGTGTCCCTCCACCCCGCGTGGACCGAGGAGGAACGGGCCGCGATCGACTACGAGGTCCCCCTGGACGAGCCGTTCTGCCACTACCCCGAGCGGCTGGTCTCGCGGGACCCCGAGGCCGTCCGCCGGGACGCGCTCTCCGGTCACCCGATGCTGCGCCGGGAGGCCGCGCGAGAGCGCACCCTGCCGCCCGACCTCGTGGCCCGGCTGGCCGCCGACGACGACCTCGGCGTCCGCGTCCTGCTGGCCCAGAACCAACCGGACGTCCCGGCGGCCCTCCTGCTGCGCAGCTTCCTGGAGTACACCGGGCCCGAGCGCGCCCACCTCGTCACCCGGCCCCACTTCCCGACGGACGGCCTCGCCGCCCACGCCGACGACGAGGACCCCGCCGTCCGGGCCCTCGCCGCCCGCGACCCCGGGACCCCGCCGGCCACCGTGGCACGGCTCGCCCGGGACCCCGAACCCGCCGTCCGGGCGGCGTTCGCCCGCCACCCGAACCTGCCGCCCTCCCTGCTGGCGCAGCTCCTCGACGACGAGGAGCTCGCCCACCACGCCGCCGCCAACCCGGCCCTGGCCGAGAGCACCCTCCGCACTCTGGTGAGGGCTCTGCCGGTCAGCTGACAGCCCGCAGCGCCTCCAACGCCCGCGCGGTCCGCGGATACCGGGCGAGCAGGGCCGCTCCGGACGACCCGACATCGGGACTCTCCCATGTCCCGTCGCAGCCCAGCAGGGCCGCCACCGCGTCGCAGGTCGCCGGGTGCGCGGCGAGGAGCGGCAGACCGGCCGCGGTGCTCGCCGCCGACTCCACCGGCATACGTGGCGGTCCCTGCGGGAGGCGCCAGGGCGGCACCCAGGTGTCCAGCTCGGTGAGCCGGGCGGGGAAGAGCCGGCCCGCCTCGCGGATCAGCAGCGGGGCATGTTCGGCGCCACCGGCCCGCAGGGTGCCGATGAGGCTTGGCAGCCAGGGCAGCAGCACCGAGTCCGGGAGCCGGGCGAACGCGTTCGACACGGCCTCGACGACGAAGTCGGCGAGGCCCGGCACCGGTTCCAGGGCGTGCACGAACCCGCTGAGGTAGCGCGGATAGGCGGGCACCACCAGCGGGTTGCCGAGCAGCTCCGCGCAGCGCTCCCGCAGGGCCGTCCTCGGCAGGGTGCCCAGGTGGGTCTGGGCCGCCCACAGCAGGGCGGTGCGGGACGGTTCGGTCGGGTGGGACTGGGCGAGGGCGAGTTCGAGCTGGGTGCGGTCGCAGCCCAGGGACAGCGCCAGGCCCTCCATGCCGAACAGGAAGCCCAGCATCGCCGCGACCTGGCGGACGGTCGCGTCGTCGTCGGTGAACGCCGTCGGCAGAAGGGTGCAGTAGTGCGCGTAGCCCGTCTTGACGAAGGACTCGATCCAGGGCGGGAGCACCGGCTCGGCGGTCCGGTAGTGGGCCAGCAGCCGGCGCACACGGCGCAGCACCTCCGGCGCGCCGTCGACACTGCGCTCGCTCGCCAGGACCTCCAGGGCCCGGGTACCGAGCTCGTCGGCGAGACGGCGGCTGCGCAGGTAGAGCGTGGCGTCCTCGACGGCCTCCAGGACCTGCGCCGCCGTCGCCTGGGGGGCGTACGCGGCGCGCCGCAGCCGCTGTTCGAGAACCTGCTCGATGCTGACGCCCTCGTAGCCCAGCTCGATGAGGGCGCGCTGGTGGGTGCCCAGGGCCAGGTCCCAGGACTCCTGGATGGGGTGTTCGCCGAGCCGGCGTTCGCCCATGATGGGCCGGGCCGCGCCCTGCGGCAGCAGCCGGCGCAGCATCCACAGCAGGTCGGAGCAGCGCGCCAGTTCCGGCCGCGAGGCGATGTCCAGCAGTGCGCGCTGCACTCCGCGCTGCTGGAGCTTCAGGTCCAGCGGTGCGAGCCGGTCGTGCACGTCACGGGCCAGCGGCGGCAGCGCGTCGTAGCCGACCTGGCCGACGCGGTCGCCACCCATCATGATCTCGACCAGCCGGCCCACGTCCCGCCGGCCCGGTACGGCGTCCTTCTCGATACAGGTGACGGCCGCGTCCTGGAAGTCGTACGGCGTCGGCTTGGCGCGGTCGCGCATCCCGGCCAGCAGGATCGACGTCTCGAAGACGGCGATGGCATCGGCGGTGGAGGCGAGGTAGCCGTTACGACGCGCGGCGCGCACGATCTCCACGGACCAGCCGAGCAGTTCGGCCTCGTCGAGGGCGTCGAGGGCGGGCGGCCGCTGGAGGAAACCCGTGAGCCGGTCGGCGGCCGTGCCGACCGGCACGGGAGCCGACGCGGAGGCCGCGGGGGCGAGGGCCTTCCTCGGCCTCGTGCTCTTCCTGGTGCCCGCCTGGCCCTCCAGCCGGAACGGGCGGACACCGGTGCGCCTGACGTTCTTCGCCCATTCCGTCGCGGCGATGGACACCGAGCCCGCGGCCAGTCCGAACTGCGCTTCGATCGCGCCGTGGCTGGACGGGATCAGACCGTGCCGCCACTCGGTGCCGCTCGGCGGGCTGATGGTGAAGGTGTCGCTGCCGTGCACACCGAACTCCGCGACACGGCTGGCCGCGTGGAAGGCGCCGCAGACGTAGAGGCAGTCGGCCGGGTCGGTGCCGGTGGCCGCGAGGTGCTCGCGCATCCGCGTCCACATGTACCGCTCGCGGTCCTCGTCCACCCGTACCTTGCGGGGGTCGCCGGGGGCGAGGCGCCGGAAGAGGCTGCCGATGAGCAGCATCACCTGGCGGTAGGTGTCGTGGTCGCTGTCGCCGAGGGGCAGTTCGACGTACTGGTGCCACCACTCCGACCAGTGCCGTACCCGGCCGTGGCGGAGCAGGTGCTCCTCCAGTTCGGCGAAGCGCGGGCGCAGGTCGCCGATCTCCACGCCGACGGCGTCGCCGTGCAGGGCGGTCTGCTCCGCCGCCTCCGGCGCGTCGGGATCGCCGTCGCCTTCGCCTTCGCCGTCGGGTCCGGTCTCCCACTGGAAGACATGGTCCGAGGAGCGGTCGACGAGGACGAGTTCGACGCCCGGGGTGTCGAGCGCGTAGGCGATGGCCTGGTACTCGGCGGAGGCCTCGGTGACCGGGGCGACCACCGAGAGCGGCGCCCAGTCGGCGGGAAAGCCCTCGATCTCGCTCGCGAAGGACTGGACGGCCACCGGCAGACGGCAGTTGCGCAGCTCGGTGAGGAGAGGGGCCATGTCCTCGCACAGCTCGAGGTAGATCGTTTTCGGCTGCTTCTCACGCAGCCGGCGGGCCATCGCGATGGCCGAGGCCGGTGAGTGGTGGCAGACGGGGAAGATCTCCAGGGGTTCGCTCACCGCGCGCTCGACGTCGTCGACGATGCCTCGCAGGATGCCCTCCAGGGCCGCCGGACCGTCGGCGAACGTGGAGGCGGCGTCCTGGAGTTGGGTGCGCAGGGCCGTGAACGTGGCCTCGGGGGTCGCGGTCACGACAGGGTCGCGATCGCGTCGCGGCCGCCCTCGAGGAACTCCGGCCAGGAGCCCCCTTCCTCCTTGCTGCGCGGTTCGACGACGCCGTGCAGGTACTTGTTGAGGATGGCGAGGTCCTCCGGTGCGCGCCGGGCCAGGGAACCGACGAGGGAGGAGGCCAGGGTGTGGGCGGTGAGGGCGCGTTCGCCGAAGAAGTTGCTGTGCAGGACGGCGTCCTCGAGGACACCGATCTGCTCGGCCGTGGACAGGGCGGACTCCAGCTTCTCGTCGTCGCTGCCGGCGGCGGCCGACGAGGCCCGCAGGTCGGCGAAGCTGCGCAGCAGCACGTCCAGCAGGGTCGGCGGGACGTCGAGTTCGATCCGGTGGCGGCGCAGCAGTTCCTCGGTGCGGAACCGGACGATCTCCGCCTCGCTCTTCTTGTTCGTCACCACCGGGATCCGCACGAAGTTGAAGCGGCGCTTGAGTGCCGAGGAGAGGTCGTTGACACCCCGGTCCCGGCTGTTCGCGGTGGCGATGACCGAGAAGCCGGGCTTGGCGAACACGATGTTGTCGCTGTCCTGGTCGCTGCCCAGTTCCGGGACCGAGATGTACTTCTCGGAGAGGATCGAGATCAGCGCGTCCTGGACGTCGCTGGTGGAGCGGGTGAGCTCCTCGAAGCGGCCGATCGCGCCGGTCTCCATCGCGGTCATGATGGGCGAGGGGATCATCGACTCGCGTGACTGGCCCTTGGCGATGACCATCGAGACGTTCCACGAGTACTTGATGTGGTCCTCGGTGGTGCCCGCGGTGCCCTGCACGACCAGCGTGGAGTTGCGGGAGATCGCGGCGGACAGCAGCTCGGCCAGCCAGCTCTTTCCGGTGCCGGGGTCTCCGATGAGGAGCAGGCCCCGGTCCGAGGCGAGGGTGACGATGGAGCGCTCGACGAAGCTGCGGTCGCCGAACCACTTCGGGGCGATCTCCCGGTCGAGGCCGTCGGCGCGCTCGGAGCCCAGCACGAACAGGCGGACCATCTTCGGGGACAGCCGCCAGGAGAACGGTTTGGGGTTGTCGTCGATCGACTCCAGCCAGTCGAGTTCCTCGGCGTACTTGAGCTCGGCGGGGGCGCGCAGCAGGTCGGTCATCGAGGGCCTTTCCAAGAGGTACGTGTGTCGAGGAACGGGTGGGTCAGGTGAGGAACGTCAGGTGAGGAACGTCTTGAGTTCGTGGACGAGCTTGCCGATGTGGCCGGAGATCACCGGTGTGCCGAGGGTCTTGAACCGCTCCCGGAACCAGGGGTTGACCTCCTGCCGGCCGGAGCTGGTCACCGAGCCGACGGGGATGAACTTCACGCCGGAGCGGTGGACTTCCTCGATGCCCTCGAACAGCGGCTGGGAGCGGTCGAACTCGTAGAAGTCGGAGATCCACACCAGCACGGTGTTCTTGGGCTCGGCGATCTTCGGCCGGGCCATGGCCATGGCCACGGGGCCGTCGTTGCCGCCGCCCAGCTTGGTCCGCAGCAGCACCTCGAACGGCTCGTTCACCCAGGGGGTGAGGTCGATGGCGCGGGTGTCGTACGCGATGAGGTGCACGTCCACCTTGGGCAGTCCGGCGAAGATCGACGCCAGGATGGTGCAGTTGACCATGGAGTCGACCATCGAGCCCGACTGGTCCACGACCACGATGAGCCGCTGCGGGGTCGTCCTGCGGGCGGTGTGGCGGTAGTAGAGGCGGTCGACGTAGAGGCGTTCCTCTTCGGGGCTGTAGTTGGTGAGGTTCTTCCAGATCGTGCGGTCGAGGTCGAGATTGCGGTACACCCGCTTGGGCGGGACCGAGCGGTCGAGCGCGCCGACCGTGGTCTTCTCCACCTGGGTGCGCAGCACTTCGGCGACCTCGTCGACGAAGCGGCGGATCAGCGACTTGGCGTTGGCGAGGGCGACCCCGGAGAGGTTGCTCTTGTCGCGCAGCAACTGCTCGATCAGCGACATGCTCGGGGTGAGCCGCGCGGCGAGCGCGGGGTCGGCAAGCACCTCACGCAGATGCATGCGCCGGACGAGATCCGCTTCGATGGCGCCGAGCTCCGGGCCGAGACCGGGGACGAGCCCGCCGGTGTCGGGTGTCGTGCCGCGACCCCCGCGCAACTCCCCCGGCCGGCTGCCGAGGGCGCGCTCCAGCCAGCCGGTGTCGCTCTGCCAGCGGGACAGCTGTCCGGCGCTGACGGCTCCCGAGCCGGTGGAGAAGACGTTCAGCAGCACCTTGGACACGAGGGCCGCGCGCCGCACCTCCGCCGCACGATCACGCGCCTCCTCGTCAGCCGTAGCCTCAGCGTCCGGGACCATCAACCCATCGAATTCCGCGGCCAGTTCGGGGTGGCGCTGGACGATCGAGTCGACGGAGGTCTGCGGGTCCAGCAGCGCGGGCGGCAGGCCGATGTCCTCGACGACGGCGAGGCTCGCCGATTCCAGACCGGCCTGCTCCTCCGGGTCGAAGAGGCGGGCCAGCAGCCGCCAGTAGAGGACCTGGCGGCGGTTGTCGTCGGGAACGGCTTCCGGCATGGGGTCGCTCATTTCCGCAGCAGCCTTCCCGCTCGCTCGCGCAGGACGGTCACGGCGTCGGTGGCGGCCTTCTCGGCCCGGACGCCGGCCTTGTCGGTGGTGCCGCCGGCCCACGCTCCCGCATGAAGGGCGACGGCCTTCCTGCGCACCGTGGTCTCCACGGCGAGGGGCTGGAGGCGGAAGCCGCCGCCGTCCCAGCGCAGCAGGCCGACGCAGGCACGGGAGGCCGCGACGGCCTCGGGCGTGAGCGGGCTCGCGGTCGGGATGCGGTCGGTGTCGACGGGGAGCGCGTGTCCGGCGAAGGTGAAGGTGAGCGTGTCGCCGTCCTGGCCACTGTCGTAGCCCTCCAGGAACACCGGCTCGGCGATGCGCGCGGGGTGGCGGTCCAGGGGTGCGGTGGGCAGGGCGGTGGCGGTCGGCAGGACGACCCGTGCGGTGGCGAGGGCGTCGGCGGGTTCGCCCGCGCGGGCCCGCGTGTCGTCCCAGATGAGGTCGCCCTCGTCGGTGAGGGGCATGGCGTCGAGGTCCATCGCCCGGCCTTCGCCGAGGGCGGTGAGCAGCGACAGGTGCGGGCGCAGCAGTTGCCAGACGCCTGCCGCGACGACGGTGTCCGGCTTGGGCACCGAGACGCTCGCGCGGACCAGGCGGGGCGCGGTGCCGTCGGCGGGTTCGTACACCGCGTGGACCTGGGCCTGCGCGGCGGTGGCGTGTTCGTGCAGGTCGAGGCCGAGCGGCAGCAGTCGGCCGGTGGCGGCCGTGACGGCGGGCCGGTCGGCGGCGCCGGGCATGGTCAGCAGCAGCGCGCGGGACCACAGGTCCGCCCAGCGGCGCGCGGGGATCCTGTCCAGGGCCGATCCGGGGCAGGAGGCGGCGAGTTCGGCGGCGAATCCGTCGAGCAGGGTGGCCAGGCGTCGCAGTTCGGGGTCGGGCAGCATCGCGGAGACGATGGGCGCGGCTCCGCCGGCCAGTTCGTGATCGATGCCCTGCCAGCCGGTGCGCGCGAGGTCCGAAAGCCAGGTGCGGGCGGCCGCCAGCAGGTTCACCGTCGGTCGTGCGGCGGGGGCCTCGGCCGTCCGCTCCTCTCGCGTGCGGCCGGTCACCTCGTCGACGCCGACCGTGAGGGCGTCGTGCACGGCGCCGAACAGGGCGGTGCGGGCGGCGGCGAGGGTGACGAAGTGGTCCTCGCTCGCGGCTCCGGCCGCGGCCTTCGCGGCGGCCTCGGCGACCCGGGCGGCCAGTGGGCTGCCGGAGACGGAGCGGGCGAGCACGGTGAGGTCGTCCACCTGTTCGGGCCGGGGGCGCAGCAGGCCGGCGACCAGGGTGCGGTCGAGGGCGTCGACCGCCGCCAGGGCCTCGCCGAGTCCCTCGACGGGTGCGGTGAGCAGGTCCGCGTGCTCCCCCGCGGGCGTGCCGGGCCCGCTGCGGGGTGTCTGCGGGGCGTCCGTCGCCCGGGTCGGCGGGAACCACTGGAGCTCCGGGAGCGGTGCGGTGACCGCGGGCAGCTCCAGGTAGGCCAGGTGGCGCAGGAACCGGCTGAAGACGGGTGCGGCGGCCGACTTGCCGTCCGCCTGGGGTGGGTGGGTGCCGGTCATGGCGGCGGTGAGGGCGGGGGCGTCGGGCTCCGTGCCCGTGGGTTCGACGCGCAGGTAGCGGCCGACGCGGTCGGCGCCGTACTGGAGCACGGCCTCGGTGACCAGCGCACGGATGTGGTTGCAGAACGAGCCCCGCGCGCCGCCGCAGGGACGGTTGTTGTTGGTGCTGCACGCGAAGGCGTAGGTGCCGGCGGCCACCGACGAGACGTACACCCGCTCGATGTCCGAGCCGCTGGAGACGACGCCCTGGAGGCGTCCGTCGGCCAGTTCGACGAAGGGGACCTTGGCGAGCTTGCGGGGCCGTGCGGGTGGCACCACCCGGGCCGTACTCGAATTCTCCCAGTCGGACAACGCACCAGCTCCTTTGCGGCACAGGGCTCCGCACGCCGAATCGGCGCAGCACAGGGGGGTTGTCGCGCCGGATTCGGTGCGACACCAACGAACTTACCGGCGACCACTGACAACGCCGTCCGCGTCGGCGGACGGGCGGGATCGACGCCGTGCGTGGCCAGGGCAGGACGGCCTGTGTGACAGCGGCGGGGCGCCCGTCCGTATGGCGGTCGGCGCGGGCCCGGGCGGCTCGGCTCTTCTAGAATTCCGATGATCATGCCCGGGGGCGACAGCGGGGGCATGTCGGTGTGGATGGGTACGAAGGGGCGGGGTTGAGCGGGGAGCAGGCGGCGTTCGGAGCGCTGCTGCGGGAGTTTCGGCTGGCCGCGTCGCAGACCATCGAGGGCCTGGCGGAGGCGTCGGGCGTGAGCGTGCGGGGCATCGGGGACCTGGAGCGCGGGCGGCGGGCGGCTCCGCAGCGGCGGACGGTCGCCGCGCTCGCGGACGGTCTGGGCCTGGCCGAGGCGCCGCGCGAGCGGCTGCTCACGGCCGCGCGGGCCGGGCGCGACGGAGGCTACCGCCCGGTGGGGGTGCGGGCGTTCCCGCGCGGCGTCGACGACTTCGTCGGCCGGGAAGGGGAACTGGCGCGGCTGGCGGCGCTCGCGGAGCGCGAAGTCGTCGCCCAGCCCGTGGTGGTGGCGGTGTCCGGCCCGCCGGGCACGGGCAAGACGACGCTGGCGCTGCACGCGGCCCGCGGTCTCGCCGACCGTTTTCCCGACGGGCAGTTGGTCCTGGACCTGCGCGGCACGGACGACGATCCGCCCGGTCCCGCCGAACTGGTGCTGCGGGTGCTGAAGGCCCTTCAGGTGTCCGACCGGGACCTCTCCCAGGCCGGGCCGCAGGGCCACCCGGAGCTGTACCGGCAGCTGTTGGCGGAGCGGCGCTGTCTGCTGGTGCTGGACAACGCGCGCGACGAGGGACAGGTGCGTCCGCTGCTGCCGGCCGCGGGGGCGGGCATGGTGGTGGTGACGAGCCGTCGCATGCTGACCGGGCTGGACAGTGTGCACCGGCTGCCGCTCGGTGAACTGGACCCCGGGGCGGCCGCCGAGCTTTTGACCTCGCTCGTCGGAGCCGATCGGGCGGACGCCGATCCGGCCGCCCTGCGTGCGGTCGCCGAGCGCTGCGGACACCTGCCGCTCGCTCTGCGGGTGGCGGGCAACTGGCTGGCCACCCGCACCGGTTGGAGCGTTCGCCGGCTCGCGGACCGCCTCGCCGTCGAGGAGCGGCGGCTGGACGCACTGGCCGCCGGGGACGTACGGGTGGCCGCCGCCTTCGACCTGTCCTACCGCCAGCTGACTCCCGCGGCCGCCCGGCTGTTCCGGCGGCTCGCGCTGGTCCCCGGCCAGGACACGGGGGCGCCCGGCGCCGCCCGGCTCACGGGTTCGCCGGTGTTCGACGCCGAGGACACCTTGGAGGAGCTGGTCGAGGCCGGGCTGCTGGGAACGGACGGGGACCGCTACCGTCTGCACGACCTGCTGCGGCTGTACGCCCGCACCCGTCTGGAGGCCGAGGAGAGCGCGCGGGAGGTCGGCCGGGCGAGCACGGGGCTCTTCCGCTGGCTGCTGGAGACCGCGGTCGTAGCGGGCCGCTGGTTCGAGCCGGGCCACGGCGCTCCGCCGCCCGCCTGGCGGGGAACGGTCGACCTGTCGACCGCGGGCCGGGCCCGAGCCTGGCTTCAGGCGGAGGGCGACAACTGGCTGGCCGCTCTGCGCGCGGCCGAGGCCGCCGGTGAGCACGCGACCGTGGTGGAGGTGGCCGAGGCCCTGCACTGGTTCTCCGACCAGTGGATCTTCTGGGGACACTGGCCCGAGGTCTTCGGCACGGCCGCCCGCTGCGCGCGGGCCCTGGGCGATCCGACGCTGGAAGCCACCCAGCTCAACTACCACGCCTGGGCGCTCCTCGTGTGCGAGCGCCGCCACCAGGACAGTCTGCTGCGCTCCGCCGAGGCTCTCGCCGCCGCGGAACGGGCGGGCGACGCGGGCCAGCAGGCCTGGGCCCACATGTACCAGGGCTGGGCCCTTCAGCAGATCGACGACCTCGGTCCCGCCGCGGACCACATGCAGCGCGCCGCCCACCTGTTCGAAACCGTCGGTGACCTGCACGGTGGCCTCCAGGCCCGGCACGGACGTGCCATCGTCCTGGCGAAGCAGGGTCTGACCGAGGAGGCGCACGCGTTCTACCGGGACACCCTGGCCTTCCTCGAGCAGGTCAGCGACCGGCTGGAACCGCACATCGCCGACATCACCCGGGTCGGGCTGCACGCGGGCCTGGGCAGCAGCTTCGGCGTGCTGGAGCGCTGGCCGGAGGCGGTGGACCAACTGACCACCGCCGTCGCGATCTGCCGGGCGAGCGGCAACACCGCCCTGGAGAGCCGTCAGCTGGTCCACCTCGGCAACGCGCTGCTGTCCGCCGGACGTCCGGCGGAGGCGCGCGCGGCCTTCGCGCGCTGTGTCTCCCTGGGTGTCCATGCCGACCCGCGACCGGTCGCCGAGGCCCGCGAGCTCCTCGCCCGTCTCGACGCGCCCTGAACCAGCGCCCCCGCGCCCCGTCCCCGGTCCGCCGCGACACAGGGACGGGGGCGGGAGCGACGCACGCCGTCGACGGGCGAGGCCCTCGCCGTGCCGCCCATCCTGCTCCCGCGGGCTCCCCCGTGTCTTGTCCCGGAGCGCACCACGCTGTTCTCTCAGCGCACAGAGGATCTCCGGGTGGACGACGGACGGCCGTCCCGTATCCACGCGGTCCGCGATTCTGCCTGCTTCCTGCCTGGAGCCCGCCGAGCGGCGCTGATTGGCTGATGGCGGCGAGGAGAAAGGGCCGCCGTCCGCCCGCTCTCCGCCGCTTTCGCACAGGTGGAGAGGAGAGCCAGGTGGCCCTGGTGCTGACGACTGCTGCGGTTCCCGACGAGGAGCGGCTCGCCCACTGGCGGGACGCGCTCGGCAGAGCGCTGGCGCCGATGGCCGTCGGCGCGCGGCACGAGGGCCCGTTCGAGGGCCGGGTCTCCACCCAGCGGCTCGGATACCTGCGCATCGCCACGATCGAGGCCGACGCGCAGCGCCTGAGCCGGACCCCTGCGCACCTCACCGGCGCGGACCCGGCCGTCGCGTGCGTGGCGGTCGGGGTGCAGACGGCGGGTACGGCGACCCTGATCCAGGACGGCCGGCGGGTCTTCGTGGGCGAGGGCGACCTCATGGTCTACGACACGGGCCGGCCGTACGCCCTGGACTTCCCGGGGCGCTTCACCACCCATGTCGTCCACCTGCCGCGGCGGGCGCTCGGGCTGCCGGAGGAGGACCTGCGCCGGGTCACCGGGACCGCGATCGCCGGGACGACGGGCTTCGGCGCCCTGCTGGTGAACTTCCTGACCTCGCTGACCGCCTCGGTCCCGCCCTGTGCCCCGGCCGTCGCCACCAGGCTGGCCACGGGTGTCGTGGACCTCTTCGCCACCCTGGTCGAGGAGCGGACCCAGGACGACGCGACACCGGACGGGAACCCGGGGGACCACCTCGTTCTGCGGGTTCGCGACCACATCGACCGCCATCTCGGCGATCCGGACCTCTCCCCGGGGACCGTCGCGGCGGCGCACCACATCTCCGTGCGCTATCTGCACCGGCTGTTCGAGGGCGAGGGCATCACGGTGGCCCGGCTGATCCAGCGGCGCCGGCTGGAGCGGTGCGCCCGCGAGCTGCACCGGCCCGACGCGACGGCTCCCACGGTGTCGGCGGTCGCCCAGCGCTGGGGTTTCGCCAACCCGGCCCACTTCAGCCGGGTCTTCCGCGCGGCCTACGGACGCTCCCCACGTGAGTGGCGCGGGACGCGGGGCGAGCTGCTCCCGACCGGCTGAGCCGGCCGGGTCGCCGGTCGGCCCCGTGCGCGACCAGGAACGGCCCACCTCACCTCGCGGTACGGCTCCGCCCGGATGCCCACGCGCACAGCAGCCCCGTCCCGGCGACCGTGGCCGCCGCCGTACCGATGGCGCACAGGCCACCGCGGGAGCGCCAGGACAGTACCGAGCCGGTCGAGTGGGCGGACAGCACCGAGGTCGCGCTCAGCCAGGAACCGGCGGAGACGAAGGACACGGCGGAGCCCACCGACCCCACGGACAGGAAACTGCCGACCGAGGCGATGGACAGAGAGCTGCCCACGGAGCCGATGGAGAGGAACGAGTCGACGGAGCCGATCGACAGCGCCGAGTTCTTCGACCACAGCGAACGCCAGGAACCGTCGGCGCCGTCACCCTTGGTCACGGCTCGCGTCACGTCCAGCGGCGCGGCCTTCGTCCCGGATCTCGTACTGGATCTGGTCATGCTTCGACTATAGGAGCGGACGGCTCAGGAGGGCGGCCAGTCGCGATAGGCGATACGGGCCCGGTCCTGGATCTCGCCGACGGTGCCCCACTCGTTGCGGCCCAGCCGGGCCAGGGGCCGCAGGAGCCGGATGTCGGGGTGTCCGTCGACCACGACGTCCTCGTGCACGGCGGCGTGCACGACCTCGCCGAGGACCAGGGTGGAGTTGCCGATGCCGAGCGTGGAGTGCAGCCGGCACTCCAGAGCCACCGGGGAAGCGGCCACGCGAGGCGGCTTCACCCGCAGCGAGGGCTCCCGCTCGATGCCCACCGCGTCGAACTCGCCCTCGTGCGCGGGAAAGTCGGTGCCGGTGGCGTTGATCTGGTCGAAGAGCGGCTCGGACGCGAAGTTGACCACGAACTCGCCGGTGGCCTCGACGTTGCGCAGCGAGTCCTTGCGTCCGACGGAGGTGAACTGGACGATCGGCGGGTCGGTGCAGGCGACGGTGAAGAAGGAGTGCGGGGCGAGGTTGGCCGTGGTGCCGTCCGCCGCCAGGGTCGACACCCAGGCGATCGGCCGGGGTACGACGACGGCGGTGAGCAGCCGGTAGAAGGCTCCCGCGCCCAGGGACCCGGGATCGAAGTCGATACGCATGTCGATCAGTATCCCGCGCCGGGCCGCGGACTCGCCGCTGCGTGTGTGCCGCCAGGGGCCTGAAGAGGTCGATGTGGAGGCCACGGTCCCGGCGAGGTGGACGAGCGTCCGCGTCGGCATCGTGCCGACGGTAGCCTCCCGCGATCACCTGTTGGCGGAGTACGAATGTGCGCGGTTCCGGACAGGCCGCCGCCGTCGGCGATCAGGTACTCGTCACGGACGGGGCGGCCGGCGAACCAGGAATGTGTGTGTCTCCGTCCCGGCCGGTGGTGGGGGAGCCGCTGAGAAGAAGGCGGCTCCCCCACCACCGGGGACAGGGGTCAGAGGCGGACCGTCGTCCAGCCCCGCAGCGTGTCGTCGTAGTAGGCGTTGGGACGGGTGCGCTTGCCGTCCGGCAGGGACCGGAACTCGGAGGAGTACGTCTTGAACGCCGTCACCGACCGGGTCAGGCAGTTGTCGGTCAGCAGGTAGTAGGCGCGGTAGGTGCTGCGATTGAACACCCTGACCGCGTTGTCCGCGTCGCCGTGCCGGGAGTAGCGGCAGCGCATCTTCTCGTAGCCGCCGCGCTTGGCCTTGAACGTGTCGATGATGGCGCGGTAGGTGCCACTCGCCGACCAGCTGCCGGCAGCGGCCCGGTCTGGATTGGCCCCCGGCTGTGCCCCGAGGCCGCCGATCTCGGTGGCGCCGCCCACCCAGCGGTTACGGGCCGTGTCCTGGACCATCCAGCCGACGTGCCCCAGACGAACGCCGACCTCGGAGTAGCTCGGGTCGATGACCAGGCAGACCCGGGCCCGAGGGGCAGCGATCGCGGCGCCGGATTCCGGTGCCGCGCCCGCCGACGGGGCGGTCGCGGCGAGGCCGGCGAGCATCGAGGCGGCCAGCGCGGCGTGGGTGAGAGTGCGTGTACGCATGGGTACTCCTTGTGGATCGTGGGCGGCGGTCTTCCTTGGGGCGCCGCCGGAACGGGTGCCGGGCGAGCGGCCCGGTGCCACTTGATGTTCGGCAGCGTGCTCGGAGGGCGGAAGCGGTTGTCCGTCGCCTCCGCCGACAGGCGACGGACAACAGGGCCGGGCCCCGCGTCCACACGGGGCGAGCGACGGGTGACAAGGCCGGGCACCGCGACAACACGGGACCGACGACCGGCGACCGGCGACAAGGCCGGCGAGGTCGTCACTACGGGTGAACGCGGGCAGCTCTCCGGATCTCGGCCTGCCGGTCCGGGCCACCATGTGCGGGTCGGGGTGCGGGCGGTACGACAGTCCTGGGAGGCGGCGGTGCCGGGTGACGGTGAGTGGTGCGGTGAGGAGGTGCCGGACGGGCCGGTGCCCGGCGAGAGGGAGCGCGGCGGGAGGGGGCACGGCGGGAGGGTTCCGGGCGGGAGCGTGACTGATGAGCGCGGAGGTGATCGCCCCGCGGACGGCTCGGCCGAGGATGGTGACGGGCTCGGCTTCGCCCGGGAGTTGCGGGAGCGGCGTGCGGCGGCGGATCTGTCGCTGGCCCGGCTGGCCGAGCTCATCCACTACAGCCGCGGACACATCAGCCGTGTCGAGCGCGGCGAGAAGAGGCCGAGCGAGGAGTTCGCCCGCGGCTGCGACCGCGTGCTCGAGGCGGACGGCGCGCTGCTCGCGCTCGTGGGCGATCCGGACGCGGGGGCATGCCCCTATCCGGGTCTCGCCGCGTTCCGTGAGCGGGACGCCGGTTGGTTCTTCGGCCGGGAGCGCGCGGTCGCCGAGCTGCTGCGCATCCTCGCCGACCCGTCGACGGCCGGACATCCCGCCTGTGTCGTGGGGCCCTCCGGCGCCGGAAAGTCCTCACTGCTGAGGGCCGGGCTCATGCCGAGCGTGGAGCGGGGAGCGCTTCCGGTACGCGGCCCGGGCCGTCCCACCGCCCTGTACCTCACGCCGACCGCCGACCCCGCCGACGTCCTGCGCCGGGCCGGGGCGGAACGGCCCTTCGAGGACCACACTCTCATCGTCGTCGACCAGTTCGAGGAGGTGTTCACCCTCTGCGAGCGTCCCGCCGAGCGAGCCGACTTCATCTCCGCGCTGTGCGAGTGGGCGGCGGCCGGCACCGCTGTCGTCCTCGGCATGCGCGCGGACTTCTACGGCCACTGCCTCGCCCATCCGCGGCTGGTGTCCGCGCTCCGTGTCCGGCAGCTTCCGCTGGGCCCGATGACGACGGCCGAGCTGCGTCGGGCCATCACCGAACCCGCCGTCCGGGCGGGGCTCCCCCTGGAACCGGGACTGGTCGAACTCCTGCTCCGCGACCTCGGCCTGACCACCGCCACCGACGCCACCGGGACGTCCGGTGCGGCCCTGCCCCTGCTCTCCCACGCCCTGCGCGCCACCTGGCAGCAGCGCGGCGCCGACGGCAAGCTCAGTGTCGCCGGATACGAGCTCACCGGGGGCGTGCACGGCGCCGTGGCCGCCACCGCCGAGCGCGCGTACGCGACGCTCGCCCCCGAGCACCAGGGCCGGGCCCAACACGTGCTGCTCCGGCTGGTACGGGTGGGAGGCGCGGAGGACCACACCCGGCGCCGGGTGCCGCGCGGCGAACTCCTGGACGACGCCGACGTGTCCACCAGAACCGTGGTGGAGGCGTTCACCACGGCGCGGCTCCTCATCGTGGACGCCGACCATCTCGAGATCAGCCATGAGGCGCTGCTGCGCGCCTGGCCCCGCCTGCGGGAGTGGATCGCCGCCGACGCCTCGGCCCTGCGCCAGCACGAGGAGTTGATCCTCGCGGCCGGTTCCTGGCAGCGGTCGGGCGAGGATCCCACCCTGCTGCACCGGGGCACCCGGCTCGCCGCCGCCCAGGACCTGGCGGAGGAGGGCCGCCTCGGCCCGGCGGAGACGCGGTTCCTGCGGGCGGGCCTCGACACACAACAGCAGGAGACCCGCAGGGAGCGGCAGCGCGTACGACGCCTGCGCCGCCTCGTCGCCGCGATGGCCACGGCGCTGGTCCTGGCCGCCGTCGCCACGGGGTTCGCCCTCGACCAGCGGTCGATCGCCCAGCGCAGGACCACCGACGTGCTCTACGCCCAACTGGCCCGCGCTTCGGCCGACGCGCGCGAGCAGGGGTACCCCGAAGCCTCCCGGCTGCTGGCCGTCGAGGCCCACCGGCACACCGGGGACACCGCCTCGCGCAGTGCCCTGCTCAGCGCCCAGGCCGACTTCTTCGACGGACGGCTGCGGCACAGTCGTACACCCGCCCAGCTCGTGGGCCACGCCCTGTCCGCCGACGGCCGCACCCTGGTCACACACAGCGAGCAGGGCCTGGTCGAGGAGTGGGACCTCGCGAGCCGTACGCGCCGCCGGGCGCTGCGCATGCCGGGTGACCCGGTGCACGGTGTCGCCGTCAGCGCCGACGCGGACATGGTCGTAGCCGCCGGGGAGAGCGGAACGGTACGCCTGTGGGGCCACGGCTCGACCCGCGCGCGCTGGGTCGCCGAACTGCCCTTCGCCATCGAGTATCTGGCGCTGAGCCCCGATCGCGACCTGATCGCGGTCGCCGGGAAGAACCCGGACGTCGTGCTGCTGTCGGCCCGCACCGGGAGGCGCGCGGGCGTGCTGCGCGGCCCCGCCGGGGAATCGTTCGCGGTCGCCTTCAGCCCTGACGGGAAACTGGTCGCCGCTTGCGGCGAGGACCACGCCGCCCGTCTGTGGGACACGCGCTCCCGACGGCTGCTGCACACCTACGGGGGAGGTTCGAAGCCCCTGTACGGCCTCGCCTTCTCCCGCGACGGCGGCCTCCTCGCCACGGCGGGTGGCGACAACACGGCCCGCGTCTGGCAAACCCACCGGGCCCGGCGGCAGGTGGCGGCGCTCACCGGCGCCGGCAACACGCTCATCTCGGTGGCGTTCAGCCCTGACGGGACCACTCTCGCCGCGGTCGGCTTCGATCTGAAGGTCAGGCTCTGGCACATCGCCGACCGACGCCCGCTGATCACCCTCGACGGCCACACCCAGGGCATCTTCGCCGTCAGCTACACCAAGGACGGCACCGGCCTGATGTCCTCCGCCATGGACGGCAGCACGCTTCTGTGGGATCTGCGCCGGGGATTCCTGCCCGGCAACCGCGGTCTCCAGCGGTACTCGGCGGTGTTCTTGGCCCAGGGCGCACTGCTCGCGACGACGTCCGCTGCCCCCTCGGACACCCCCGGCACCGAACACCCCTCCCTGGTGTGGGACGTGGACAGCCACGCGCGGGCCGCCCGGTTGTCGCTGCCCGGCGCGGGCGTCCCCGTCCGTATCGCCTCGGACGCCACCGGCCGACGGCAAGCAGCCCTCACCGGCGACGGCCGGCTCGTGGTCCGGGACACGGCCACCGCGCAGGCGACCGAGGTGTCCGTGCCCGCGGGGAGCTGCGGCCTCGCCCTCAGCGGCGACGGCCGGACCGCCGCCGTCGGCACGCCGGACGGCAGCGTGCAGGTGTGGCGCGGCACGGCTCTGCTGCGCCAGTTTGCGCCCGGGCGCGAGCGGCTCCAGGTCTGCGCCCTCGACTTCGGCACGGCCGGGACATCGCTGGCCATCGGCGGCGACGACGGCCGGGTCCGCGTCGCGCGGATCCCCGCGGCAGCCGACGGGCCGTTCCCCGATCCGACCGTGCTGGGGACCCATACCGACGAGGTACGCGCCGTCGCCCTGTCGCCGGACGGCGCGATCCTCGCGAGCGGGGGCAACGACTACCGAGTGCGGCTCTGGGACCTCCGGCCCGGCCGTACACCGCACCGCGCGCTCCCGACCGAACTCTCCGACCTCACTGGTGAGGTGCACACCCTCGACTACGCGCCGGACGGCCGTTTCCTCGCCGCCTCAGGTGGGGGCTTCGGCATCCATCTCTACGACACACGGCACGACTACCGCCTCCACGCCGTGCTGCGCGGTCACCAGGCGGCCGTCGGCACGGTCGCCTTCTCCCCTCGTGACGAGACCCTCGCGAGCGTCTCGGAGGACGGCACCGCACACATCTGGGACCTGAACGCGTCCCGGGTGTCCGCCGCGCTCTGCCGCGTGGCACTCAGGGAAGGGCGCCAGGACTGGCCCCGGTTCGCCCCACAGGTGCGGGTGCCGTCGACCTGCTGATCTCCAGGGGCCCCAGGGATGAGCGTTCGCGGCCCGTCGACCGGGCCCCGTCCGCGGTACGGGCACCGGTCGAACGCGGCGTCGCCCGCCTGAAGTCCTGACGGATCCTCCGCAGATCCCGATGCAGTCCGAACCGCATGAGGGATGAGGGGTACCTCAACCGGTCCGTCATCGGCCGACCGGCGGAAAGACGGGCAGCGAGCACCACCTGATCTGCGACGGGCGCGGCATCCCGCTCCACGTCGTCGGCCGCCCACGCGGCGACGATGCGGTTCAGCGGCGCACGTCGTACGGCAACCACCGTGCGCCGTAAGGCGATTGCCGCGACCGGTGCGGACCTCGATACTTCGTACGGTGACGTCGGAGGAGTCAGGCACGCTCGGAACGGTGGGTCGGCTTTTGCGCTACCCCGTGAAGTCGATGCTCGGCGAGGAACTCCCCGCCGTCGAGGTCAGCGAACGAGGCCTCAGCCGCGACCGGCGCTTCGCGCTGACCGACCGGGACACCGGCAAGGTCGCCAGCGCCAAGCACCCCCGCCTGTGGCATCGGCTGCTCACGCTGACGGCACGGGCCGAGGGTCGCGCGGTACGCATCACCACCCCGGACGGCAAGGAGCTGTGGTCGACCGATCCGGGTGTCGACGACGCGTTGTCGGAGATCGTGGGCCGCCGTGTCACGCTCACCGACATCCCTCCGCACCAGGCGACGCTCGACCGGGCCGACCCCGAGGACGTACTGCGTGACGACTCCGAGCCACCCGTGAGCGCACGGGAGGGACAACTGGGCGGCGGCTCTCCGCGAGGCACGTTCTTCGACTACGCGCCCGTCCACCTGCTCACGACCTCGACCGTCGCCCGGATCGCGGCGCTCACCCCGGCGGGTACCGCCGAGGCGGAGCGCTACCGCCCCAACATCGTGGTCCGCACCCCGCATGGATCGGGCTTCGCGGAGAACGACTGGACCGGCCGGGACCTCCGCATCGGCGCCGACCTCACCCTGCGCGTCATCGCCCGCACCCCGCGCTGCGCCATCCCCACCCTGGCGCACGGCGCTCTCCCTGCGGACACCGCCGCGCTGCGAGTACTGGCCGACCACAACCGTGTCACCCCGCTGGATTCGATGGGGCCCCAACCGTGCGCCGGCGTCTACGCCCAGGTGCTGCGACCGGGACTGATCCGGCTCGGCGACCCGATCAGCTGGACCTGACGCACGAAGTCGCTGCGACGGAGCCCGGCACCGCGAGCAACGGCCTCGGACACCTACTCCCCCCGCTTCGCCACTCCGGGGGCAGATACGGGAGCGCTTCGCCATGCCTACGGGCAGGTCTCTTCGAACTTGACGGCGGTGAACTCGACAGGCTGTCCGCTCAACGACGCGCCCGACGGACGGGGTCTGCGTGCATACCTTCCAGTTCCGGTCGAAGGCCTGCATCCGGTCCCGGCCGAGCGCGTCATGCGAGGTGAGCCCGTAGAAGCCGACCTCCTGCGCTTTGTCCTGGGCGGACTGAAGGCCCATTCCGACGAAGTTGGGCACGGTCGCCTTCTTGTCCTCGTCGGTCACGGCCTTGTTGTCGCTCGTCTGTCTTCCGCCCTCGTCCTTGGTCGTCCTGGCCGCGGCGGTCTTCGTGACGGTGACGGTGGGCTGCGGCCCGGCTGCCCGGCCGCTGGTCCGACAAACGGTGGCTGGGCAGGCGGCTGGTTGTGCGACCCGGGCGAATACTGGTCCCGTTCGCCGACGCTTACGCGCACACCGCGAGACTGTGCGCGTCGCCGACCGCGGTCGACCGGAACCGATTGGAGGCTGACGGCATGAACGACCCGAGCAAGGACCCTCGATTCCTGCACGACCCCTATCCCGCCTACGCGGCCATGCGGTCCGCGTGCCCAGTGCAAGCCGTGTCCACCGGCTCAAGTGGACACAGCAGCTACCTGGTCACCGGCTATGCGGAGGCCCGGCAGGCACTCGGCGACCCACGGCTCTCCAAGAACACAGCCGCCTTCTTCGCCGACAAGGAATCGCGACGCCGCCTGCACCCTGCGGTGGCGCACCACATGCTGGCCAGCGATCCACCCCAGCACACCCGCCTGCGCAAGCTGGTGACCAGGACGTTCACGACGGGGGCCGTCGCCGAACTGCGCCCGTTCATCGCCAGGGTGACCGAGACGCTGCTCGACCGGTGGCCCGTCGGCAAGCAGGTCGACTTCATCGCCGACCTGGCGGTGCCCCTGCCGGTCATCGTGATCTGCGAGCTGCTGGGTGTACCGGAGGCCGACCGACCCGAGGTCCGACACTGGTCGGGCGAGCTGTTCGCCGCCGGAAGGCCCGACCGTATCGACGCAGCGTCGCATGCCGTGGCCGAGTACATGAGCGACCTCATCGCCGCCAAGCGCCTGCGGCCAGGTGATGCGCTGCTCGACCGCCTCATCGCGACCCGCGACGGCACCGACCGATTGAGCGAGCAGGAGTTGGTCTCCCTGGCCGTGCTGCTGCTCGTCGCCGGGCACGAGACCACCACCAACTTCCTCGGCAACGCCGCCCTGGCCCTGCTCCGGCACCCTGCCGAGCTGGAACGCCTGCGCAGCGACCCGGAGGATGTCCCAGCCGTGCTGGACGAGTTGCTTCGCTTCGACTCGCCGGTCAGCACGGCCACCTTCCGGTACACCACGGAAGCCGTCACTCTCGGCGGCGCTGAGATTCCGGCCGGCGTCCCTGTGCTGGTCGCTCTTGGCGCGGCCAACCGCGATCCGGAGCGGTTTACGTCACCGGACCGACTCAACCTGGATCGGGACGCCGTCGGCCACCTGGCCTTCGGCCACGGCATCCACCGCTGCGTCGGCGCTCCCCTGGCCAAGGCCGAGGCCGACATCGCCCTGCGCGCAACTCTGGCCCGCTTCCCTGAACTCCGGCTTGCCGTCCCGCCGGATCAACTCGACTGGCGCCACACCCGCCTGGTACGCGGACTGACCTCGCTTCCCGTCCTCACCTAGGTTGCTTCTCCGAAGGGAAGGCCGGCCAGGGTCAGGGGCAGGGTCGGGGTCAGGGGCAGGGGAGGACATCGGCATCCCCGTCACCCGTCACCCGTCACCCGTCACCCGTCACCCGCGGGGACCCGTACCGTGAAGGTGGTCGAGGCGGGGGCGCTTTCGAGGGTGACGCTGCCCCCGTGGGCCTCTGCCACCGCCGCCACGATCGACAGGCCGAGGCCGGTGCCGGTGCCGCTCTGGACGCCCTCCGTGCGACGGCGGTCCCCGTGGGTGAAGCGTTCGAAGACCCTGGGCTGGACGTCCAGGGCGACGCCGGGGCCGTCGTCGTGCACTTTCAGCACCGCCGTGGGCTTCTCGGTCTCCTCGGTCTCCTCGGTCTCCAGCGAGATGGTGATCGTGGTGCCGACGGGTGTGTGCAGGCGTGCGTTGGCCAGCAGATTGGCCAGCACCTGATGGAGCCGGTGAGCATCCCCCGGCACTGTCACCGGCTCCTCGGACAGCTCCAGCGTCCAGCGGTGTCCGGGGCCGGCGGCCTGCGCGTCCGTCACCGCGTCCAGGACCAGACGGGTCAGGTCGACGGGCAGGCGCTCCAAGGGGCGGCCCGCGTCGAGGCGGGCGAGGAGCAGCAGGTCGTCGACCATCTCGCCCATGCGGGCCGCTTCGGCCTCGATGCGTTCCAGGGCCCTCGCCACCTTCTGCGGCACCGGGCCGGGGTGCAGCAGCGCCAGCTCCGCGTGGCCGCGGATCGACGCCACGGGCGTGCGCAGCTCGTGGCTGGCGTCGGCGGCAAAACTGCGCAGCCGCTCTTCGCTCGCGTGCCGCTTGGTCAGCGCTTCCTCGACGTGGCCCAGCATCGTGTTGAACGCGTCGGCGACCCGCCCGACCTCACTGCGCGGGTCGGCCTCGGGTGCGCGCGGCCACAGACCCACCTCGCCGCTGGAGAGCGGGAGCCGGCTGACCTTCGTGGCGGTCGCGGCCACCCGGCTGAGCGGTCGTAGCGACCAGCGCACCCACATCGCTCCCACGAAGCCGGCCATGGCGAGGGCGGCGCCGAAGACGACCGCGGCGACCAGTTCCAGCCGGTGGACGGTGGCCTCGACGGGCTCTGTGGGCAGCCCGGTGACCAGGACGTCGCCGTCCCTGCCCTGGACCGCCATCACCCGGTAGTCGTCCAGCGCGGAGAGGTCGATCGTGTGCCCTCTGCCGTCGGCCGGCACCGCGGCGAGCGTTCGCCTGTCCGCGGCTGCCAGTGGAACGTTCTGTGCGCCCGTGCCCGTGCTGGAACCCACCACCGCGGCGTTGGTGACCGTGTCGCCGACGAGCCGGGCTCCGAAGGTGCCGACTGTCTGACGCCGGGTGTCGCCGTCGCCGCCATCGTGGTCCGAGGGCCGGTTCCCGCCGTGCTCGAGGCTCGCCGGGAACCGTTCACCCGTCTCGCGCAGTTGCTGGTCGAGGCGGCCGGTGAGGAAGCCGTTCAGCTCCACCACCGCCGCGACCCCGACGGCCGCGCAGCTGACCGCGAGCAGCACGACGAGGCCGGCGGTGAGCCGCGCCCGCAGCGTGTGCGGCCGCGGCAGCCGGGCGGGCCAGCGCCCAGCCCCGCGCCGGAGCGGACCGCGTGCGAGGCGCTCTCGCAGCCCCGGCCTCACCGGGCCACCGGTTTGAGCACGTATCCGGCGCCCCGCACCGTGTGGATCATGGGCGAGCGTCCCGCGTCCACCTTCTTGCGCAGGTAGGAGATGTACAGCTCGACGACATGGGCCTGCCCGCCGAAGTCGTAGGACCACACGCGGTCGAGGATCTGTGCCTTGCTGAGGACGCGTCGCGGGTTGCGCATGAGGAAGCGGAGCAGTTCGAACTCCGTCGGGGACAGCTCGACGAGTTCGCCACCGCGGGTGACCTCGCGCGCCTCCTCGTCCATGATCAGGTCCCCGACGGTCAGCCGCGGCCCGTCCTCCAGCTGGCGGGCCATGCCGGCCCGGCGCAGCAGTCCCCGCAGGCGGGCGACGACCTCCTCCAGGCTGAACGGTTTCGTCACGTAGTCGTCGCCGCCCGCCGTGATGCCGGCGATGCGGTCCTCGACCGCGTCTCTGGCGGTCAGGAAGAGCACACACACGTCGGGGCGTACGGCCCGCAGCGAGCGCAGCACTGCGAAGCCGTCGGTGTCCGGGAGCATGACGTCGAGGACGATGGCGTCGGGCAGCAACTCGCGTGCCTCGGCGAGGGCGGAGACGCCGTCGCCCGCCGTGCGCACCTGCCAGCCGTCGTAGCGCAGGGCTCCGGAGAGAACCTCGGCGAGGTCGGGGTCGTCGTCGACGACGAGGACCCGGAGGGGGGCGCCGTCGGTCCGGGTCAGCACGGGGCGGCCGGAGCCGCGGGGGCGGGAAGTGTTCATCTCGGTTACCAGGATGCGGTCTCGCCGCGTCGTGAGCGGCCTTCCCGACCTCTGAGTTCGCTCTGAGTCTGCCGTGCCGCCGGCCGGCGCCGATCGCCTGGACGGCCCTCCCCACCTGCGGCGGGGCCGCGACATCCCCTCGGTCACTGAGAGCGGGCTCAGAGGTTGCGTCGGCACAGTGTCGTCCCTGACGGCCGATGAACGGGGTCGTCGGGACTGCCGAAGGGACATGCGGATGACGACGGCCTACGCGCGACAGAGGGTGGCCCCGGCGCCTCCCGCACCACGGCGCTCCCCCGTCGGCCCGGTGCTCGCCGTCCTGTGGGGAGGAGCTGCCGCCGTCGTCGCCCTGTGGTGGCACGACACGGGGTCGGTCGTGGGCGCCGCGGGCCGGCTGACGGGGGCCGGGCGGATCGCGGGACTGCTGTGCGGGTACGCCTGCGCCGTCCTCGTCGGCCTGATGGCCCGCGTCCCGCTCCTGGAGCGGCGGATCGGGGCGGACCGGGTCACGCGCTGGCACGCGATGGCGGGCCGTTACACGATCTGTCTGCTGGTCGCGCATGTCGCGCTGATCCTGCTCGGGTACGCCGCCCAGGACGGTTCCTCGATCGTGGACGAGACGCTCACCGTGGTCCTGGACTACCCCGAGATGCTCAAGGCCACCGCCGGGACCGTCATCCTGTTCGCGGTCGGGATCGTGTCGGCCCGCGCGGTGCGCCGGCGGGTCAGCCACGAGTTCTGGTTCTACACGCACCTGTTGACGTACGCGGCGGTCTTCCTCGCCTTCGGCCACCAGCTCGCCCTGGGGTCCGACCTCGTCGGCGGCGGGCCCGTCCAGGCCGCCTGGTACGCGTTGTACCTGGGCGTCGCGGCTCTGGTCCTGTGGTTCCGGATCCTCGCTCCGGTACGGCTGAACCTGCGGCACCGTCTGCGGGTGGACTCGGTGCACCGGGAGGCGCCGGGCGTGTACTCCGTCGTCGTCCGCGGCCGACGGCTGGACGAGATGGGTGCGCGCCCGGGACAGTTCCTGCGCTGGCGGTTCCTCACCGAGGGCATGCGCTGGACCTCCACGCCGTACTCCCTGTCGGCGCCGCCGCGCCCGGACCGGCTGCGCATCACCGTCAAGGCGCTGGGCGACCACAGTGCCGCCGTCGGCCTGCTGCGGCCGGGCACCCGCGTGTGGGCGGAGGGGCCGTACGGGGCGCTGACCGCGGACCGGCAGAGCGCGCACAAGTCCCTGCTGATCGCGGGCGGCGTCGGCGTCACCCCGCTGCGGGCCCTGTTCGAGACGCTGCCCGGCGACGTCACCCTCCTCTACCGCGCCCGCACCGCCGAGGACCTCGCCCTGGGCGCCGAGCTGGAGGCCGTCGCGCGGTGGCGCGGGGCGAAGGTGCACTACGCGCTCAACGGTCCGCACGGCCGGCGCCCCGACCTCACGGCCCGGAGCCTGCGAGCAGTCGTACCCGACCTGGCGGCCCACGACGTGTACCTGTGCGGCCCGCACGGATTCGCGCAGGACCTGTACGAGGCACTGCGCGCCGCCGGGGTCCCGGACAGCCGTATCCACCACGAGTCCTTCGAGCTGTGAGGCCGTCTTGCACACGTTGAAGAAGAACCGCCCGCTGCGCCGCATCGTGCTGGCGAGCGCCGCGACCGTCTCCGGGATGGTCCTGCTGCTTTCGCTGAAGCCGCACACGACGCCGGCCGTCGCCGGGTTGGCGTCCTCCCCCGCGCCCTCCAGCAGCTCCAGCGCGTCGAGCGGGACGGCCGGGTCGGACGGGACAACCGGGTCGGACGGGTCGAGCGGATCCGCCGCCACGGGAACCCGGTCCCTCACCGGGGACTCCGTCCAGACCCGCTGGGGCCCCGTCCAGGTCCGCGTCACGCTGAAGGACGGCAAGCTCACCGACGTCACCGCGGTCACCTACCCCCAGGAGAACCCGAGGGACCAGCAGATCAACGCCTATGCCATCCCGCAGCTGACCCGAGAGGCGCTCACGGCCCAGAGCGCCGACATCGACACCGTCTCGGGAGCCACGTACACCAGTGACGGCTACCGCCAGTCGCTCCAGTCGGCACTGGACTCCGCGAGCGGCTGACGCCCGCCACGGCCCTACGGCCCAATGGCCCTACGCCTTCCGCGCCGACACCCACCCCATCAGCGTGGTGCCGCCGCTCTCGGGCCTGCCCAGTTCCAGTCGACCGCCCAGCTGCTCCGCGCGTTCCGCCGTGTTGCGCAGTGGGACACCAGCCGCGTGCCATGGGAGGTGCGCGGGATCCTGCGTGCGTACGGAGCTGTACGAAAATGTTTCGTAACCGAGGGATTTCTCCACCTTGTCCCTGGTGTGAATGACGTGTCAGTGTCCCGGTCCAGCAGGCAGACCGCCTCTGCGGCCATCCGACGGGATCGCCGGGCGTTCAGCGCCTCGGACGGCTGCGGAACGGGCCTCCGACGCCCCGAAGCCCTGGTCGGGCTCGATTCGGGCTCGATTCGGCCGTCACGCACGCACTCCTCGCGCAGGGAGGTCGTGATGTCCCGGTCGTGGTTGATGACGATCACGGTTGTGCCGGCTCGTCCGGTCAGGCCGAGGGGGCCTCCGACCTGACCTTGGCCACCGCCGCGGCCACCTGCTCCTGTACTGCGTCCGCGGGCGGTTCGCCCAGTACGGCGGCGACCAGGTCGCGGGCGAGGTGGTACAGCTTGGTGTTGGTGTTCTGGGAGGCCAGGACCAGGACCCGCCAGGACTCCTCGACGCCCAGTCCGAAGGACGCCATGAGGATGCCGCGGGCCAGGTCGATCACCGGACGGGTCTGCATGGCGCGCCGCAGCTGGACGACCTCGATGCGAAGGTCCTCCAGAGCACCGGCGTCAAGGGCGCGGTCGTCCGAGGCGCGGTCGTCAGGGGCGCGGTCGTCAGGGGCTGCGGCCTGGGCGTCACCACGGCCCGGCGCACCCTCGCGGGCCCCGCCGCCGGCCCCGGCGGAGCCGGTGGCGTGGGGGCCGGGGGCGTCGAACAGCATCCGGGTGCCGGTGAGGGTCAGCAGCCGGTCCACCGCGGGGCCGACCGTACGCAGGGCGACCGTCTTCCCCTGCTTCAGGCTCTGCTCGTGCAGGCCGATCAGCACGTTCAGTGCGGAGCAGTCACAGAACTCGACGCCGCCGAGTTCCAGATCGACCCCGCCCACCGCGGCACCGAGCGCCGCACGCAGGGTGTGTGCCAGCTGCTCGGCCGAGTCGAGGTCGAGTTCGCCCCGTACCGCCACGACGACACGGTCGCCGTCGGGACGGACACCGATCCGGGGCGCGGGGCCCCGGTGAACGGGACGCGCCCCGTTCACCTCCGCGCCGGCGCAGGCGTCGCCGCCTCCGGTGTTCACACCACGAGCTGGTTCCGACATGACCGCCTCCCCGGTCAGTCCACTGGTCACCTCCAGATTCACCCGCCGCCCGTCACACGTCAACAGATACACGAAATAAAGTTCCGGCCTTTGTATACGTGAATGCTCAGCCGTACAATCGCCCCATGGATGGAGTGCCCGAGTCACACAACGGATGGACGTTCCTCACCAACCACGCCCGCGTGTTGGCGGCCATCGCCGACAACCACAGCGCCCGCATCCGGGATCTCGCCGCACACTGCCGGCTCACCGAACGGGCGGTCCAGAAAATCATCGCGGACCTGGAACAGGACGGCTATCTGTCCCACACGAGAGAAGGACGGGGCAACACCTACCGGGTCGAGTCCGGCAAGGTGCTGCGCCACCCCGCCGAGGCGGGGCTGAGCGTGGCGGCCCTGCTCTCCCTGCTGGCCCAGGACGACGCGGGCCGCGCCCTGAACCCGAAGACCGAGGCGGCCGACCCCCGTTCGTGACCGGTCCGCGACGGTCCGTACAGCGAGCAAACCTCCTGACGGCCACGAGAGACGAAGGTCACGAATACGTATCGGACATTTGGCGCTTCAATCTTCACGCCAGCCACACAAGTTGGTTAAGTTGACGCCCAGGCCGTACGACTGCCCGTCAGGGCAGGGGGCTTGGGGGCACCTGGCAACAAGGGTCGCCCGGATTCCGCCGCCGAACGGCAGGCGGAGGACGGAAGGAGTACGTCTTCCATGGCGACGGATCGCAGCCCGCGCTCCCCAGGCAGCAACACCGATGAGCCGAGTCGGGCGGAGATCCAGGAGCGGGTCAGCTCGCTCTACGACCGGGCCGAGAGCGACACCGGCAGCTACAACATCACGCGCGCCCAGTCGAGCAGGACCCGCGGGAGGGTCACGTCCGTCGCCAACAGCGGGCGCGGGTCGACAGATCCGTCGCTCGAAGCGGTGGCCAAGCAGTGGTTCGACGTGGCCCGCGGCAGGGTCGGGCCGGTCACGCCCGCCGTACTGCCGGCCGACCGCCGGCCCGCCCCTCCGGCCCGGGCCGCGCGCCCGGCGAGTGCCCCGGAGCGGCCCGCCGACAGCTCCGCCGTACGGGAGTTGGAAGCGGCCACCCGCCGCGTCCCGGAACTGACCGCGCGCGCCGTCGCCGCCCTCCCCGCGGCACCCGAGCCGCGCCAGGAGCCCAGGGCCCTGCTGCCCGCCGTCCCCACCCAGGCCCCAGCCCCCGCCCAGACCGGCTCCCCCGCCGCCACTCCCACGGACCGGCAGGCCTCGCTCAAGAACACCAAGGAGCAGATCGGGCGGAAGCTCGTCACGGCCCGGGAGGTGCTGGCGCGAGCTCTCGCCCAGCCCATGCCGGCCCTGCCCGCGCCGGCCGCCCCCGCCCTGCCCGCACCCGCCCTGCCCGCGTCCGCGCCGGCCGTGTCTTCCCAGCCCACGTCCGTCCTGCCCACGATCGGGACGCAGCCGGCCGAGGCGCAGCCGGTGCAGCAGCCCTGGGACACCGCGGAGCAGCAGGCGTTCCGCGCCGAGATCACCGCCGCATGGGCGGGACGGCCGCCCGCCGCCACCCCCGGCACGGCGTCACCGACCGGCGGGGACGGGCTTCTCCCGACCGGTGAACTCGGCTTCGCCGCACCGGCGTCGGGCTTCATGACACCCGAAACCGCCTTCCCCGCACCCGCACCCGCACCCGCACCCGCACCCGTGCCGGACTACCTGGCATCCGAACTCGGATTCACCACACCGCCGTTCGGCTATGCGCCGTCCGAACTCGACATGCCCGCAACGGAATCCGGCTTCATGGCTTCCGGCGTCGCCGCCCCGGCCGCGCCCGCGTCCGGCTACCCGACGCCGGAACTCCCCTTCACCACAACGCCGTCGGGCTACGCGACGTCCGAACTTCCGCTCTCCGTACCGGCGTCCGGCTTCGCGGCGGCCGGTCCGGCGCCCGCCGCGCCCATGCCGAGCTACCAGGCCTCCGAGGTGGACGTACTGACCGCCGGTGCCGGTTATCCGGCACCGGCCGGTGTCGCGGCCCCCGCCGCCCCGCTCCCCGAGGCCCTCCCCGCGGCCGTCGCCCCCACCGATGTCACGGTCAGCACCACCGGGACGGCCTACCTGGGGAAGGCGGACAAGGCCCTCGCCTTCGCCCGCGCACAGATCGGCCGACCGTGCCTGTGGGGGGCGACGGGACCGGAGTCCTACGACTGCTCCAGCCTCACGCAGGCCGCGTGGCGGGCCGCCGGGGTGACGCTGCCGCGCTCCGCCATCGACCAGGCGAAGGCCTTCACCCGGATCAGCCTGGCCGAACTCCGCCCCGGCGACCTCGTCTTCTTCTTCGACGACCTCAGCCACACCGGCCTGTGCACGGGCAACGGCATGATGATCCACGCTCCGGGTCCGGGCAGGTTCATCCGCGAGGAGGCGATCCTGCCGTTCGGGGAGGGCGCCCTGCGCGGCGCCGTCCGACCCGCCTGAGGTCCGGCGAGCCCTGCCGGGCGAGAGGGGTGCACGCCCGGCGGTGCACGCCCGGCGGTCCTGTCCGTCGGTGCCTGTCCGTCGGTGCCTGTCCGTCGGTGCCTGTCCGTCGGTGCCTGTCCGTCGGTGCCTGTCCGTCGGTGGGTGTCTGCCGGTGGCTGTCTGCCGGTGCGTGCGTGGCCGGTAATGGGGCATCGCGGGGGCGGCCGGCCCGGCGACACTGGCGTCCGGTGCGGCGAATGGGGGCCCGATGGGGGACGCGCGGGAGAGTGTGCGCAAGGTCGAGCGGGAGCAGGAGCCCGGCCGGCCGGGCTGCCCGGTGCGCCGTGGCGCGGACGGCACATGGGAGGTCCGTGGGTACGCGGCCGCCCGTGAGGTGCTGCGCGCCACGGACACGGTGCAGGCCGGACTCGGCATCGAGACCGTGGAGAAGCTGCCGGCGCGCGTCCGCCGTCCCGTGCTCTACCAGGACGGTCCCGGACACCGCGAACAGCGGCGGCAGACCGCCCGGTTCTTCACCCCGCGGCGCGTGGACGAGCACTACCGCGAGCTGATGACGCGGGTCGCCGAGGAGCAGACGGCGGCGCTCCGGGCCGCCGGTACGGCACAGCTGTCCGACCTGAGCTTCACCATGGCCATCGAGGTGGTGAGCGACATCATCGGGCTCACCCACAGCCGCCCGGGACTCAAGTCCAGGCTGGAGCGCTTCTTTCCCGAGGAGTTCGGGCAGCCGGGGCTGACCAGCCTCCGGGGTCTCCACTGGCTGCTGCGCCAGAACACGAACTGGCTGCGCATCCATCTCGCCGACGTCCGCCCGGCGATCCGCGCGCACCGGAAGCAGAAGCGGGACGACCTGATCTCCCATCTGCTGGCCGAGGGATGCTCGGGCGCGGAGATCCTCGGTGAGTGCCTGACGTACGCGGCGGCGGGCATGGTCACCACCCGCGAGTTCATCTGCGTGGCCGCCTGGCACCTGTTCGACGACGCGGAGTTGCTCGCCCGGTACCGCGCGGCCGAGGAGCCGGAGCGGCTGGATCTGCTCCGGGAGGTCCTTCGGCTCGAACCGGCCGTGGGGCGCCTGGCCCGCCGGGCCACCGCGCCGATGCGGGTCGGTGAAGCGTCGATCGGAGCCGGTGAGCTGCTCACCGTCTTCGTCGACGAGGCCAACGCGGACCCGGACGTCGTGGGCCGCGACCCGGACCTGTTGCGGCCGGGCCGGCTGCGGGACCTGGGGCCGGGTCCTGCGGGGCTCGCCTTCGGCGACGGCGCCCACCGCTGTCCGGGCGCCGCAGTCGCCGTCCTGGAGGCGGACGTCCTGCTCAGCCGGCTCTTCGCACTGGACGGCCTGCGGATGACCGGCCGGCCGCGGGTGTCGTTCAAGGACGAGATCGGCGGCTACGAGATCCGGGAACTGACGGTGACCGTGCCGAGGTCGGCGAGGTGAGCCGCTCCGCCCTCAGCGCATCGCGGAGTTCGGGCGCGCCTGAGCCCGCCTGGCGTTGTTGTAGGCGCGCAGGAGGTGTTTCGAGACGGCGCACGGCGACATGTCGAAGTGGCACTGACGGCAGGTGCGTACGTGCTCCTCATAGGCGGTACGGGACTCTTGCAGAGCGTCCTCAAGCGAGGGCATGGGGGTCCTCCGAACGAAGCGACGGTTACCGGGGGGCTTGGCTACTCACCAGTAGGGCCCGCGTCAAGAGGATTGGATCATGTTACTTACGGTAGTGGAAAATACGATTCCGGCCGTTTCCCGGAACGCGAGGTCCTGACCGGTGCACCATGGCGCGCGGGACTCACACACCACCACGAAGGGAACCGGCTTGGTCGGCGAGGACGGCGGGCAGCGTGCGGCGCGGGTGTTCGACGCGCTGGGGCCCGTGTACGAGAAGGCGTTCGCGCACTCGGAGGCGCACCGCAGATCCCTGGAGTGGCTGCTGGGGCGGCTCGCCCCGGGCGGTCGGGTGCTGGATGTCGGCAGCGGCACGGGGCGGCCGACGGCCGAGACCCTCGCCGGGGCGGGCCACCACGTGCTCGGCGTCGACGTCTCCCCCGTCATGGTGGAGCTGGCCGCCCGGCAGGTGCCCGAGGCGGAGTTCCGGTGCCTCGACGCACGTGAACTTCCGCTGGAAGAAGGCTCGTTGGACGCGGTCTGCGTGTACTTCTCGCTGCTTCAGCTGGACCGGGCGCAGCAGTCCGAGCTGATCGGGCGGCTGGCCCGGGCGCTCCGGCCGGGCGGCAGTCTCGCGCTCGCCACCGTGCCGCTGGACGTGGCGGGTGTCGACGCCGTGTTCATGGGGCAGCCCGTGCGGGTGACCAGCTTCGCCGGCGAGGCTCTCGTCGACGTGGTCACCGGGGCCGGCCTGACCGTGCTGGCCGAGGAGAACGTGCTGTTCACCCCCGACCATCCCGAGGCCGTGCCGGAGCCCCACCTCTTCCTCCACTGCGGCAGGGAGTAGGCCCGCCCGGGCCTCCCGGCCCGCTCAGGCGCCCTTACGGGCGGTGAGCGCCAGGACCAGCGCCGCCGAGCCCGTGCCCAGCAGCGCTCCGGCCACGACGTCGCCCGGGTAGTGCACCCCGGTGTGGACCCGCGAGTAGCCCACCGCGCAGGCGAGCAGCCCCAGCGGCACCGCGGAGACCGGCAGGGTCGGGCCGACCGCGGCGGCGAAGGCGACGGCCGAGGCGGTGTGCCCGGACGGGAAGGACGCGGACTGCGGCATCGGCACGTGCCGCCCCGGGAACGGCGAGTCCTCGGCGCGGTGCGGTCGCGGCCGGCGCACGAGCTTCTTGCCGAGCAGGTTGGCGGTGGCCGAGGCGACCCCGATCGCCGCGACCCCGAGCACGGCGGCACGGCGCGGGCGACGGCCGCACAGGGCGAGCCCGGCGGCGACCCCGAAGGACAGCTTGGAGTGGTCGGCGGCCGCGGACAGCCGGCGCAGCGCGCTGTCCAGGGTGGGCGTTCTGGTCACGGTGACCGTCTCGTACAGCGCCTGGTCCATGGTCGCGAGGTCACGGACCAGATGCGAGGTCGGGAGATTCGGCAGACGGTCAGACATCGTAGGCCTCCTTGATCGTACGAGAGTCGGTATGGCCGAGCGCGAGGCGGACGATGCGCCGCCAGTCGACCGTGGGCGGCGCGTAGGCCGCGCCGGGGCGGTGCCGGGGCACCCGGACCCGCAGCACGGCGGGCCGTACCGTGCACACGACGGGGGTGGCCAGTTCGAGCGCCTCGCCGTCGACGGCCACCGCGATGCGCTCACGGTCCGCCCCGACGACGACGCGCCGGGACGTCACCGAGGTGATGCTGCCCGCGCGCTCGCCGAGCAGCGCGAGTTCGGCGGCCTGGGCCGCGCCCTCCACCCGGACGCCGATCACCCCGAGCAGTCCGGCGTCCAGCCGGGGCCGGCGTCCGCCGCCGAGCGGGTCGGCGCGGGCGTAGGCGTTGTTGCTGACCAGCAGGGCCTGCGGCGCGCGCACATGGGTGTCGTCCGTCTGGACGTCCAGGGTCGGGCCGGCCTCGCCCTGGAGCAGGTCGGGCAGATGATCGAGTGCGGTGGCGGCCTTGGCATCGCGGTAGTCGGGGCTCTGCACTATCTCCGCGTACGCCCCGAAGGAGACGGTGTTGACGAAGGCCCGCCCGCCGACGTCGCCGAGGTCCACGCGGAGTTCGACGCCGTTGGTGAGGGCGTCGAGGCTGCGTGTGGGGTCGGTGCGGTCGAGGCCGAGGTCCATGGCGAAGTGGTTGCGGGTGCCGGCGGCGATCACCAGGAAGGGCACGTCGTGTTCGGCGGCGACGGCCGCGACCAGTGCCTGGGTGCCGTCACCGCCCGCGACGCCGAGCAGGTCCGCGCCCTCGGCGACGGCCTGCCGGGCCTCCGCCTCCGGATCGGTGTAGGTGTCGTCGGTGCCGAGCACGACCACCCGGGCACCGAGCGCCTCGGCGCGCTCGACGAGACCGTGCTTGACGACCTTGCCGCCGCCCGAGCGCACGTTCATGATCAGGACCGGCCGGCGCGGCGGCGGGGTCTTCCGGCCGTGCATGCCCTTGGGACGGCGCACGCTGCGCAGCGAGGCCCGCGCCGAGCCCAGGGCCCCGGCCCACAGCGCGAGTGCCCCCACCGCCACCGGCCACAGACCGGACAGGGCGTACAGCACCACGACGCCCACCGGCGCGGTGACGGCCACCAGCCCGCCGAGCAGCCGGGCGCCGCCCCGGTGCGCCAGCATCCACCACACGCCCGCCCCCGCCAGCGCGAGGAGGACGAACCCGATGAACAGGACCAGCCAGCCGCCGGATCCCGCGCCCGCCATCACCACCGCGACACAGGCGGCGACCAGCACCAGGGCGAGCCGCGCCCAGCCCCGTGCACGGGCGACGGCGTCCCGCTGCGCCGGGCCGATGTGCGGCAGCGACCATTTCTTCCCACGTGTCTCGTTCATCGTGCGCCCGCCATGCTCCGAGGCCCCCTCTTGTGCGTCGACCGCGCCGACGATCTCGATCAATTGTCCATGGCGCAGCACCCGGATGTGACCGAGGTCCCGGTACCGGTACCGGTACCGGTGCCCGTGTCGGTGCCCGTGCCCGTGCCCTTGCCCGCGTCGGTGTCGGTGTCGGTGTCGGTGTCGGTGTCGAGACGGCAGAAGCAGGACGCCCGGACGGGTACGTCGGCCAGGGCGGTGGCGAACTTCAGCTGCTGGGCCACGATCCGCGCCTCGGCCTCCTTGCCCAGCCGGACCAGGCACTCGTGGTAGCCGTGCAGGGACCACACGTTGCCGGGGTGCTGGGACGGGCGGGGCAGTGTGTCGTCCAGTCCGAGGTCGGCGCGGTAGACCGCCTCGGCCTCCTCGATCCGCCCCTGCTCCAGCAGCAGGGCGCCGTACGCGTGCCGGGTGGGCTGCATCCAGCCCCAGGGCTCGTCGTAGGGGAGGCGGTCGTCCAGGTCGACGGACCGTTCCAGGGCGGCGAAGGCGAGGTCGTGGTTGCCCCTGCGGTACTCCAGTTCGCCGTCGAGCATGGCGGACGCGATCGCGAGGATGTCCCGGCAGGTGTTGTTGAACAGCATCCGGGTCTCGGGCACCCGGTCGGCCGCCGAGCGGAACAGGACGCGCTCGGCCTCGGCCTCGGGCACCCGGCCGGTGGCGGAGAGCGCGACACCGCGGGCGTAGTGGCGCATCGCGGTGGTCACGCTGTGCAGGACCGGGTCGGCGGGCGGCGGCACGTCGAGGATGTCCTGCCAGCGGCCGAAGCGGATCAGCACATGGAACCGCATGCCGCGGAACGCCTCCAGCCAGTCGGCCATGGGAGGGCTCGGCACGCGCAGCAGCTCCTCCGGGATGGAGGCTTCCAGACGTTCCGCGGTCTCCAGCGCGGTCCGGTACCGGCCCAGGAACATCGCGCCGTAGATCTTGAAGTGGTAGTTGTGCGAGCGGTACAGCGTGTAGAAGTTCATCGCGCCGGAGCGCGTCCGGTACTTCTCGTCGGCGGTGATCGCGGCGGTGTTGTCCGTGGCGACGCGCCGGTAGTCGCCGCACAGCACGTCGAGGTGCGAGGGCATGTGCTGGAGGTGTCCGGCGTCGGGGACCAGGCCGCGCAGCCGGTCGGCGACCTGGAGGGCGGCCTCGGGTGTGGGTGACATCTCCATGAGGTGGATGTAGAAGTGCAGGACTCCCGGATGTTCGGCCGCGGCCCCGTCGGCCAGGGCGCGGTCGAGCACCGCCTTCGCCTCCGGTGTGCGGGCACCTTCGGCGGGCCGGCCCGTGGGCAGGTCCCACAGCTGCCAGGGCGTGAGGTTCATCAGGGCGTCGGCGTACAGGGCGGCGACGTCGAGGTCGTCGGGGGCCAGTTCGTGGACGGCCCGCATGGCGTCGGCGTAGGGCTCGTTCCACACCGAGCAGTCCTCGGCGGGGCGGGTCTGCGGGTAGCGGGCGCGCAGCGCGCCGATCAGGGCCCGCTCGACGGGGGTGGCGGTCTCGGCCTTCCGGTGGGCAAGTTCGACGGCTTCGTGCGTACGGGCGACGGTCCGCGCGAGGTCCTGGTCGTCGAAGAACTCCCACGGTTTGTTGTAGTTGGGGCCGAGCGCGTACGCGATGCCCCAGTGGGCCATGGCGCAGTCGGGGTCGGCGCGGACCGCGGTCTCGAAACAGGCGACGGCTTCCTCGTGGTGAAAGGCGTACGACCAGACCAGTCCGCGGTCGAACCACAGTTGGGCCTCGGCGGACGAGGTCGTCACGGACCGGCCGTGGGTGCCGAGGTCGTAGTAGTCCCCGGACGTCGTGTGCTCCATGCGTCTCCCGTCGTCGCGCGCTTCGAACGACGTATACCCTGCGGCCGGCGCGGCGGCGATGGCTCGTGCGCGGGAGCACCCGTACGGGGGCCGGGGACCGACGGGTCGCACCGAGGGCCCGTCGGCAGTCCGACGGGCCCTCGGTGGAGTGGCGCTGGCTCAGTGCTGAGTCTCAGTGCTGCGTCTCAGTACTTACGGCGTGCGTTGCGGAACAGGACGCCGAAGCCGGCGATCACCAGCAGCCCTCCGGCGGCCGCGGGCCAGAGATTGGCGCCGGTCTCGGCGAGACCGCCCTGCACCGCCTGGGGTTCGGTCCCGCCCGGGACGGTGGTGTCGGCGCCCGTGCCGGCCGGGGTCTGCGACTGCTCGGGCGTGGCCGCGGGGGCGGCGGTCGCCGGGGAGCCGATCTCGCCGCCCGAGCCGGCGGCGGGCGCCGAGGTGGCCGCCTTGGCCGACGGCTTCGTGTAGACGCGGGGGTCGGCGGTCGCGGAGGCGCCACCGGCACCGTTGCCGCCCGTGTCGGGCTCGGTGTCGGCGGGTTCGGTGGTCGCGGGCTGCTCGGGAGCCTGCGACGGCTCCTGCGTGCCCTCGCCGGAACCGTTGCCGGCGTTGCCGTTGCCGTTGCCGTTGTCGGCGCCGCCGCCGTTGTCGCCATTGCCGCCGTTGTCGGCGCCACCGTTGTCGCCGCCGTTGTCGGCACCGCCACCGTTGTCGCCGCCGCCGTTGTCGCCGCCGCCGTTGTCGCCGCCGCCGTTGTCGCCGCCGCCGGTGCCGGCGCCGCAGGTGCGGCCGTCGTTGATGCAGTCGACCATCTCGCCCATCAGGTCCTCGTCGAAGACGTTGATGAAGTCACCGTGGTCGGTCACCGGCTTGTGCAGCTGCTCCGGGAAGGAGTCCACCGCGAACAACGGAGTCGTCTTGCCGCCGTCCTGGAGGCTCGGCGCGTCGACGTCGTACACGATGCGCTGCACCAGCTGCGGAACGGCCTTGAAGCCGTTCGGGCAGGTGCCGTCGGCGGCGGCGAAGGCCACGTGGGTGCGGTGGTTGGCACTGTCGATGTTGCTGCCGTCCCAGCAGCTCTGGAAACGGAAGGTGCGCACCACGTCGCTGCCGGACGGGCAGATCGGGTACTTGTCCTTCAGCTGCCGGTCCTCGAAGCCGGTGCAGCTCCAGGACGCGTTGGCGTTGGCCGTGCCGTTGACGAAGGCCTTGGCGTCGCCGGTGATGACCCGGAGCAGCCGGGGCATGGCGGTGACCTTCTCACGCGGGTTGCCGACGAAGGTCAGGGTGACCTCCTTGGGCGTGACGATCTCGCCGGCGTTGCCCTCGATGCCACCGCCGGGCTTCTGCGCGTCCTGCTCCTGGTTGCCGTTCTGCAGACGCACCACGGGCCAGTAGTAGGTGGACTTGTCGCCCTGGTCGACACAGCTCGTGCCGGCGTTCGCCAGGTCGTCGTCGGACGCGAAGGCGTCGTTGGACTGGTTGCCGACGTAGTCGTGGAAGTGGTGGGCGCCGTTGGTGACGCCCGGGGCGACGATCACGTTGTCGGAGTTGAACACGCCGTTCGCGTTCACGCCGCAGCTGGTGGCGAAGGTGCCGCGGGAGGGGCCTGAGCTGGGATCCGGGGTCTGCTGCGTCGGCTGGACGGCGTTGATGTCGGCGTAGTCCGCGGCGACGGGGCCGTTTCCGGCCTGACCGCCGTTGCCCTGCTGCCCCTGGTCGCCCTGCTGGTCTCCGCCGCCGTTCTGGTCTCCGTCGCCGTTCTGGTCGTCGCCCGCCTGGTCGCCGTCCTGGTTCTCGTCGCCGTTGCCGTCGGCGCCTTCGTCGGCCTGGTCGTCGTTGGCACGCAGGGTGCAGGCGGCGAGGTCCTCCAGGCCCTCGGGACGGTCACCGGCCCGGTCGATGGAGTCCGCGATGCGCTGGATCGTCGCGCCGCGCTTCTCCTTCAACGGGTCCATGACCGCGTTGTCGGCGAACTCCGCGTCCTGCCGCACCGATTCCGCCGACTCCTGGAGCTTGCGGTAGGCCTCGGCGATCTGCTCGTCCAGCAGGGCGAGTTCGCGGGCGACCTCGGGCGAGGCCTGCTCCGGGACGTCGGTCAGCTTGCTGCCGACGTCCGGGCAGTCGATGGTGACGGCGCTGTTGCCGCCCTGTCCCGAGGCGTCGGAACCATCTTCGGTGGCCGATGCGTAGACGTTCACCCCCATCAGTCCACCGCCGCCGATGATGAGCGCCAGCGCCGCAAAAGTCGCTCGTCGCCCGCCCGTCTGGCGTCTGCGCCTGTTCTGTACCAAGGAGTGCTCCTACACGTCGTCGTCGGCGGCCTTGGGCATGAGATCCCCCGGCCCTATACGCAGACGGACACAGGAGCGTTCAACCGCACCACGAATTCATAGCAAGATCTCAGGCGGACGCCGTGTCCTGCGCGTTCGTGGCGTCCTGCCGTCGCAGGCGCCCGCGCTCGTGCAGCAGTCCGAGGACGACGGCGGCGACCACCGCGATGAGGTGTTCGCGGCCGGCCAGGTTGGGCTTGGCGATCGACTCGAGCACCATCGAGCCGCCGGTGAGGAGGAACACGACGGGTGCGTGGCGGACGACCGAGAGATAGGTGAACAGCCCGACGACCGCCGCGGACGGGCCGGTGTCGAGCACCTGTCCGACCTCGGGCGGCAGACCCAGGCCCCACCATCCCGGCCCCATCGCCATCATGACCCGCACGGTGAGGGTGCCTGCCAGGGTGGCCGCGTAGGCGATCAGCAGGGTCCTGCGGCGGCCGAGGGCGAGTTCGGCCAGGGCGAAGGCGAGGAACAGCTGGGTGATGCCGGCCCACACCGGCAGATCGAGGGCCGGGACGTACAGGGAGACCGGCGTGCGCAGCAGGGCGAGCCACAGCGGCAGGTCGCCCTGGACCCCACCCAGGATCCGCACCGCCGTCCCGCCCGTGGGGTGCTGGGCGATGGCGTGGAAGAAGATCACGCCCGCGCAGGCCACGAACGCCAGCAGGAGGGCGCCGGGCCCGCGTCGGCGCAACTGCCGCAGGGGGTCGACGACGATGCCGTACCACTCGCCCCGCAGTGTCCGGCCGACGAAGCCCGCGGTGCGGGCGAGCGCACCACCGAGCGGCCCGGCTTCCGAACGGCCGGCGCGCGGCTCGCCCTCGGAACGGCCGACGCGCGGCTCGTCCCCGGAACGGCCGACGCGCGGCTCGTCCCCGGAACGGCCGACGCGCGGCTCGTCCCCGGAACGGCCGACGCGCGGCTCGTCCCCGGAACGGCTCTCGCGAGGCCGCTCCACGTCCGGACGCAGGATGCTCAAGGTCTCCCCCAAACACTGGTCGCATGATGTCTCATACGATTCACGCCCTGAAGGACGCAAGGGAGGCCCGCGAGGGTCACTCCCGCGGAAGCCGTCTACCTCACATTTCCACCGGGCTTCGGTCAGGGGGCGCGGCCGGGGAGATCCGAGGGAGATTCGAGCAGGAGACGCGGGGCGACAGGCACCGGTGCGCTCGATGACACCCGGTCACTTCTCCGTGACTCAAGTGGGTTAATGTCACTGCTGTGGAACGCACTGACCAGCGGAACATGCCCCCGGCCAGGTTACGTCGCACAGTGGGCCCGACCGGCCCCGGCGACCCCGGCCCCCGCCCGCCCCGGACGACCGCCGCGTGAACCGCTCGTCGCCCGTCGAGGCCCGCCCCATCGCCGAACCCACCGCCGAACCCGCACCGACCCTGCTCGCCGACGGTCTGCTCACCGAACGGCTCGCCCTGGCCGCACCGGAGAACACCAGGGTCGTGGTCGCCGACTACGAGATCCCGCCGGGCCACTCGCTGCCCTGGCACTACCACGAGGGCCGGGTCGTCGCCGTGGTGACGGCGGGCGTCCTGACCCGGATCCTGGCGGACGGATCCGAGTGCGTGACGCCCACCGGCGGATGCATCGTCGAACCGGTGGGTCCGCAGGGCGTGCACATGGCGGAGAACCGGGAGCCGGAACCGCTGCGCATCTGCGCCCTCTTCTTCCTTCCGCAGGACCGCCCGCTGTCTACGCGCGCAGATCCGCCCGACCTGTTCGTCCACCGCTGACGCGGGGCGTGCGCGTCCGGGTCAGAGCTGCGGCCGGGGGCCCGTCTCCTGGACCGGGAACGACTGCTCGGCACCCGGCAGGGTGGGCCGGGGCAGCGTGGCGACCTCCTCCTTCGCCTTCTGCAGCTGCTCCGCCGTGTCGTCGGGCAGCGCCGGCGCGAGCGGGCTGGTGGACGCGAAGCGGAAGGCGGAGGTGAGGTCCCCGAAGGCGCTGCGCCGCCAATCGCTGATGTTGGGCTCCATGACCCCCGTGAGTCTCTCCAGGAACCGCAGGGTCGAGGTGTGGTCGAAGGGCTCCGAGGCCACCCAGCCGCCCACGGTCCAGGGCGAGACGACGATGGCGGGGACCCGGAAGCCGCCTCCGATCGGCAGCCCGCCGACGAACTCGCCGGACGTGCCGACGGGCGGGGTCGGCGGGGGCACATGGTCGAACAGGCCGTCGTTCTCGTCGTAGTTGAGGATGAACGCGGTCTTGCGCCAGACCTCGGGGTTGTCCGCGATGGCCTCGAGCTTCGAGGCGACGAAGGCGGCGCCGGCCGCGGGCAGGTAGTCGGGGTGCTCCGACTGGTGCCCCGGCGGCACCAGCCAGGACACGGTCGGCAGCCGGTCGGCCCGGGCGTCGTCCTCGAAGGTGCCCTCCGGCTGCGGCCGGACGCCCCGCTCGTACAGCTCGGAGCCCGGTCGCGCGTTTCTGAACGTGTCGAACTGCTCCAGCAGGTTGCAGCCGTAGTCGTCCTCCTGCTGGTACACCTTCCAGTCGACCCCGGCCGCCTGGAGCCGTTCCGCATAGGTCGTCCAGCTGAACGGCGTCGGGGCGGAGTTGCGGACGACGGGCCCGCCCCGGGCGCCGTCGGGGTCGATGGTGCCGGTCATCCACATCAGCCGGTTCGGCCAGGTCGGGCCGAGAACCGAGCAGAAGTAGTGGTCGCAGACGGTGAAGGTCTCGGCGAGGGCGAACTGGAACGGGATGTCCTCGCGGGTGTGGTAGCCCATGACGTACGGGGCGTTGGCGCCGTCGGCCGTGCGGTGGGCCGACATCCAGCGGTCCATCCGGCCGCCGTTGTACGCCTCGTGCTGCACCGACCAGGCGTGGCTCGTGGACGGGATGGCCTGGGCGCTGGAGGTGTGGGTGTCGAGGTGGAAGGGCAGCAGGTAGCCCGCGGGGTTCTCGGCGTCGGGCTGATAGAAGACGGAACGTCCGGTGTCGAGGGTGAGCGCTTCGGGGTCGGCGAAGCCGCGCACGCCGGACAGGGTGCCGAAGTAGTGGTCGAAGGAGCGGTTCTCCTGCATCAGCAGGACGACGTGTTCGACGTCGGCGAGTGAGCCACGGCGGGACGGTCCGGCCGCGACGGCCTTCTGCACGCTCGGCGGGAGGAGGGAGAGCGCCGCGGCGGCGCCCAGTACGCCCGCGGTCGAGCCCAGGAGTCTGCGACGGGTCAACTCGGCCATGTGTGGTGTGCCCCTTGCTGAGCGGAGGAAGCGGAAGAAGACGCAGAAGCGGAGGAACCCGGGAAGCGGAGGAAACAGGCAACGCGGGGATCAGAGAACGCGGGGAGCAGTGAAAAGCGGCGCCCGCGCCCCCCGTGCGAGACGGGCGCCCGCTCGCTCTCCGCATCCGTCTCGGCATCCGCCTCCGCCCGAACCGGAACGCGGAGATCGCGGCTGCGGCGCACCGAACCGACTGCCCGTCAGACTCCGAGCGGCGCAGGGCCGTTCAGGTCCACAGCTCACAGCTGTCGCGTACGCGCGCGCCCATGTTGCGCTCCATCATCAGCAGCGCCGCGTCCGCGAGATCGGCGTGGATGTGGGCGACCGCGTCCCGGGGGACGGTCACGTCGAAGTGGCGGATGTGGGCGTCGAGGGCCGAGTACAGGACGCACTGCTCGGTGACCTGTCCGCACAGGACGAGGTGGTCGACGCCCTCCTGCTGGAGCAGGTAGGACAGCGGGGTCTCGAAGAAGATCGAGTGCCGTGCCTTGACGACGAAGAGCGAGTCCGCGTCGGGCACCAGTGGCTCGACGAGTCCGGCGTGCGGGCCCGAGAGTGCCTCGTCGAGGAGTTCACCGTGGTGGGAACGCCACTGGCCGAAGTTGTCGTTGACGTAGACGACGGGTTCGCCGGCGCGGCGGGCCCGGTCGAGGAGACCGGCGGCCACCGGGACCACCTTGCGGGCCGACGGCAGGAGCAGGTCGGCGTCCGGGTGGTCGTAGGTGTTGATCATGTCGATGACGATCAGCGCGGTCTTGCTCATGCCTGTATGGATTCCCGGCGGAGCGTGAATATGACGGAACGTCACCCGTCCGCGCGATGTCCGCGCAACGCCCGCGCGACGTCCGCACGAGAGAGCGGCCGGGGCCCCTTTCCGGGGTCCCGGCCGCTCCGCTGTCTCGGGTCGGCGCCGTTCAGCCCTGCCGGGCCGGCGCCGGCCTCATCGCGCCTCTCGGAAGGAGACGTGCCGTCCGGCGACGGGGTCGTACTTGCGCAGGACCAGCCGGTCGGCGTCGTTGCGACGGTTCTTGCGCGTCACGTAGGTGACACCGGTACCGGCCGTGGACCTGAGGGTGATGACGGGACGCGCCGTACTGCGGGGCATGGGGGACTCCTCTCGCACCGACTCGCACCTGCTGATCGGTGCATGTCAGTCACGCGCTACAACAGGGGGTGGGGCCGGGACATTCCCGGCCGCGTCCGCTCCCGTGGCGAATCTCGGTGGCGGTGGCCACGACCCCCTCGGTTACAGTGCTCCGCCGGTATCGCGCCGGCGCCGAGAGGAGACACAACAGTGCGCTTTGGGGCGGGGACCATGGGGAACGTGGGACAGGGGCTGACGCTGGCGGCCCTGTTGACGGGGCTGATGACGGGATGTGCGGCCGAGGAGGCCGAACCGGACGGCACGTCGGGGGCGACGGGGGCGTCGGCGAGGACGACCGCGAAGGTCGCGCAGCGCGGCGGGTCGATCGGCGCCGCCGGGTCCGCCTGCGAACTTCCCGTCACCTTCGACATCGCCGAGTTCTGGAAGGCCGAGGCCGTCGACGCCGAGGAGGCGACCGGCGCCACCGACGACCTGGCCGACCTCGCCGACGCCTTCCTGCGCCAGGGCCCGGTCACCATGGCCTGCGAGGTCGACGCCAAACCCGCGGGGAAGATCGGGTTCCTGCGAGTGTGGACGGGTGAGCCGGGCGACACCGACGCGCGTGCCGTGCTGGAGGACTTCGTGGCCGCCGAGCAGGGGGCGAGCGGGGCGCGGTACAGCACGGTGAAGGCGGGCGAGATCACCGGCACCGAGGTCGAGTACGTCACCACGAGCGAACTCCTCGAGGAGACGAAGAAGGAGCACGCGCTCGCCGTCACCACGACCGAGGGCCCCGTCGTCCTGCATCTGGGCGGCATGGACACCTCGGAACACGAAGCGATGCTCCCGGCGTACGAACTGGCCAAGAGCACCCTGCACACCACCGCCGGCTGACCGCCCCGGACCACACCCCGCGGCGCGCGCGACCACCATGCCCACGCGCGCCCCGGTGAGCGGCCCGCGCCACAGAGCCCGCCGAGCCCGGTCGGCCACCCGGGCCGGGGGGTCGGTCGGGCCGGGCTGCGGCCGTGCAGGCGGACGACCGCCAGCCGCGCGCAGGTGACGGGCGTGACGGGCGGCACGGCGGACGGCAGGGACTGCTCCATGTCGACGGCGACGGTGGCGAAGCCGTACGACCGCAGCAGATCGGCCGTCGCGTGCTCCCGCCCGTCCCGCCACCAGTCCGGGTGCCGGAACTCGACACAGACCGGCCACCCGGCGGTGCGCTCGGCGCACTGGGCGAGGAACGCGTGGGCCCGTGCGCCGGGACGGAACCACGGCGGGAACTGGAAGAGGGCAGCGCCCAGTAGTAGGTCGCGTCGACCTCGACGACCGGGAAGCGTTCGGCGTAGTGGCGCAACCGTCCCTCCGCGTCGCGTCGCCCGGCCGGATACCAGCCGCTGGAGACCAGTGCCCGGTCCGTCCAGGAGCAGGCGCCCACCAGAATCTCGCTCATGGCGTGCCGGTTGCCCCGCCCGGAACCGTTCTCCCCGAGGTCGCGCAGCAGATGCACATCCGGCCAGGTGTGGCGCATTCTTACTGTGTCGCCCAAGCGGCGGCGCACGGACGAGGTAGGGCCGAATGACTGGGAGCGCCGGAAACGAGCGGAAGCCGTCCGGGCCACCGCCCGCGCTGCTGACCGGGGCCGTGGCGGACGCGCTGCGGGCGACGGGCGGCCACACCGGTGGCGTGTACCTGTGTTCGACCACCTCCCGGCTGCTGCGCCTCGCGGTCCTCGCGGGGCTGCCCGGTCCGCTGTTCCGCCCCTGGTGGCGGGTGCACATGGACCGGCCGTTCCCGGTGGCCGACGTGTACCGGACGGGCGTTCCGGTGGTGCTGGCCAACGCCACCGAGATGATGCGTCACTATGCGCAGCTCGCGGCGGGCCTGCCCTTCCAGTTCGGTTCGCTCTACGTGCCCGTCGTCGCGGACGGGCGGTCCTTCGGGGTGCTGGCCGTCCTGCGCCCGGCGGCGGCCGACGCGGCGGAGGTGCAGGCGGAGCGGGAGCGGCTGACGGCGGTGGCGGACGACCTGGGAGCGGCCCTGCTGCGGCTCGGGGCTGACGGCGGTGACGTCACCTGGGACGAGGAGCCGCTGTGCGTACGGCCGCCGGCCGCCGGACCGGCCCCGGGGCGCGTCGGGCGGTTCTCCTGGGACCCGGCGACCGACGTCGTCACACTCGACGAGCAGGCACGCACCCTGCTCGGTCTGCCCCCGGACGAGTTCCCGGGCACGCTGGAAGCCCTGGCCCGGGCCGTCGACCCGACGGACGCCCACCGGCTGCCGGGCCTGCTGCACCGGACGGCCCGGGGCCGGCCGCCGCCGCTGCCGCTCCAGGTGCGCACCACCGAGGGCGGACTGCGGCTCCTCGAACTGTGGGATGCGACGGGCGTGGCGACCGACCCGGGCGATGCCACCGCCGCGTCCTCCGCCCTGCCCCGCCCCATCGCCGGCGTCCTCCTCGATCCGGGCCCGGGCGCCCTGGCCGACGGAGCCGCCGACCTCCTCCCGGAGGGGGTGTTCTGTCTCGACCGGCTGGGGCTCGTCGTCTACGCCAACGCGCGGGCCGGGCACCTTTTGGGCGTGCCGCGGGACGGGCTGGTCGGCCGGTCGCTGTGGGAGGCCGTGCCGTGGCTGAACCAGCCCACGGTCGAGGAGCACCTGCGCGGCGCCCTGCTGTCGCCGGAGCCCGCGCACTTCCATGTGCGGCTTCCCGTCCCGACCGACCCCTCCTTCGTCCCGCGGCCGTACGAGGGGGACTGGCTGAGCATGTCCCTGTACCCGGGCGCGGATCTCGTCACCTGCAAGGCGGTCCCGGCGAACCGCGTGCCGAACGAGACGGCCCCCGAGCCCCCGGAGACGGACGCCCCCGCGTCCGGCACCGCCGCCTCGACCACCCCGCTCTACCGGCCCATCGTCCTGGCCATCGCGCTGACGGAGGCCGTGACCGCCCGCCAGGTGTCGGCGGTGGTGATGCAGGAGCTGCTGCCCGCGTTCGGCAGCCGTCGGCTGGCCATCTACCTGCTCCAGGAGAGGCATCTGTACCTGGCGTGGGAGTCCGGTTTCCCCGAAGGCTTCCTGGCCCCCTTCGAAGGGGTGGGCCTCGACACCCGGCTGCCCGGTGTGGAGACCCTCACCACGGGCCGGCCGCTCTTCTTCGACTCGATGCAGCAGCTGGCGGACGCCTATCCGGGCATCGACCTCGACGCGTCGGAGGGCGCGCGCGCCTTCCTCCCGCTGATCGCCTCGGGCCGCCCGGTCGGCTCGTGCATCCTCGGCTTCGACCGCTCACGCAGTTTCAGCTCCGAGGAACGCACGGTGCTGACCGCGCTCGCCGGGCTGATCGCCCACGCGATGGAGAAGGCGCAGCGCTACGACACCGAGGCCGCCCTCGCCCGAGGGCTCCAGCAGGCCCTGCTCCCCCGGCGGCTGTCGCAGCACGCGCGCGTGGAGACCGCGGGACGCTATCTGCCGGGTACCGAGGGCATGGACGTGGGCGGCGACTGGTACGACGTCGTGGAGGCCGGGGACGGGCTGGCCCTGGTCATCGGGGACGTGCAGGGGCACGGCGTGCAGGCGGCGGCCACCATGGGACAGCTGCGCAGCGCGGTGCGGGCGTTCGCGCTGGGCGACCGGCCGCCCGAGGAGGTCATGGGCGGCACGAACCACCTCCTCATCGACCTGGACCCCGGCCAGTTCGCCAGTTGCTGCTACGTCCGGCTCGACCCGGCCACCGGTCTGGCCCGGGCGGTCCGCGCCGGGCACCTGCCGCCGCTGCTGCGCCACCCCGACGGCCGAACCGAGGTCGTGGAACTGCCCGGCGGCGTGGTGCTCGGGGTGGACCCGCGCGCCCATTACCCGGTGACGGAGCTGCGACTGGAGCCGGGCGCGATCCTCGCCCTCTACACGGACGGGCTGGTCGAGCGGCCGGGCCACGACATCGACGACGGCATCACGGATCTGCGCCGGGCCCTGGCCGGGGCGGGGTCCAGGCGCCCTCCGGCCGAGACCGGCGCCGCCGGACCCGCGGCCGAGGCTCGTACCGGCCGTTCCCTCGCGGACGTCGCCGACCTGCTCACCGCGACGGCCCGGCAGGCCGCGGACAGGGCGGACGACATCGCGCTGCTGCTGGCCACCCGGCGGGCGGCCGAAGTCACTCACGGCAAGCGTGCGGGACACGGTCCGTGACCGTGCGTGACGACTCTCGCCTCGCGCGGCCCGGCAGTGTAGACATGGCACATGGTCCGACTCCTGGGGCGCTCGGATGCCCGGCCGGCCCGTCGTCCCCGGGGCCCACGGGTCCGGCGTACGCCTGAGTCCGCACTGGGCGGGCGCAGTCTCGCCGCGCAGGTGTTCGTCCTCCAAGTGGTCATCGTGCTGCTGCTGGTCGTGGCCGCCGTGGTGGCGCTGCTGCTCCAGGTGCGTCACGACACCACCCAGGAGGCCCGCAACCGCTCCGTCGCGGTCGCGCAGACCTTCGCCAACTCGCCGGGCATCGTCGAGGCGTTGAACGCCCCCGACCCGACGGCCGTGCTCCAGCCCAAGGCCGAGGCCGCCCGCGAGGCGTCCGACATGGACTTCCTCGTCGTCATGAACACCGAGGGCATCCGCTACACGCATCCCAAGCCGGACCGCATCGGCAAGAAGTTCGTCGGGAACATCCAGCCGGCGCTGGACGGCGGGATCGTGGTCGAGGAGGTCAACGGGACCATCGGCCGGCTGGTCCAGGCGGTGGTACCGGTGAAGACGGCCGACGGGACCGTGGTCGGGCTGGTGTCGTCCGGGATCACCACCGCGCACGTCGGCGGCAACGCCGACCGGCAGCTGCCGCTCGTCCTCGGCAGCGCCGCGGTCGCCCTCGCGCTGGCCACGGCGAGCACGGCGCTGGTCAGCCGCCGTCTGCTGCGCCAGACCCACGGCCTGGGACCGCGCGAGATGACCCGGATGTACGAGCACCACGACGCCGTCCTGCACTCCGTACGGGAAGGGGTGATCATCGTCGGCGGCGAGGGCGACCTGCTGCTCGCCAACGACGAGGCGCAACGCCTGCTCGACCTGCCCCCGGACGCCGAACGGCGCCAGGTCCTCGATCTGGGACTCGACCGGGACACCGCCGAACTGCTGGCCTCCGGACGGATGGTCACCGACGAGGTGCACCTGGTCGGGGAGCGGCTGCTGGCGATCAACCAGCGGCCCACCGACCTGGCGGGCGGACCGGCGGGCAGCGTCGCCACCCTGCGCGACTCCACGGAGCTGCGCGCCCTGTCGGGCCGGGCGGAGGCGACCCGCGAGCGCCTGGACATGCTGTACGCGGCCGGCGTGGCCATCGGGACCAGCCTGGACGTCACCAGGACCGCCGAGGAGCTGACGGAGCTGGCCGTGCCGCGGTTCGCGGACTTCGCGTCCGTGGATCTGTTCGACGCCGTCCTTCAGGGCGAGGAGCCGGGGGCCCGGGGCACGCTGCGCCGCACGGCGGTCAGCGCGATCCGCAAGGGCGCGCCGCTGTACGCGGTGGGCGAGCGGATCCGGTTCGTGGACTCCGCCCCGCAGGCCCACAGTCTCGGCGAGGCGCGGGCGGTCCTGGAGGCCCGTCTCGCCGAGGCGCCGGGCTGGCGCGCCCAGGACCTCGAACGGACCGAGCAGGTCGTGGAGTTCGGCATCCACTCACTGATCACCGTGCCCGTGCGGGCGGGGTCCCTGATTCTGGGCGTGGTCAGTTTCTGGCGTTCGGAACGGCCGGATCCGTTCGACCCGGACGAGGTGGTGCTCGCGGAGGAGCTGGTGGCGCGGGCCGCGATCTCCATCGACAACGCGCGCCGGTTCACCCGCGAGCACGGCATGGCGGTCACCCTCCAGCGCAGCCTGCTGCCGCGCACCCTGCCGGAACAGAACGCCCTGGACATCGCCTACCGCTATCTGCCGGCGCAGGCGGGTGTGGGCGGCGACTGGTTCGACGTGCTGCCCCTGTCCGGGGCCCGGGTCGCCCTCGTCGTCGGTGACGTGGTGGGCCACGGGCTGCACGCGGCGGCCACCATGGGCCGGCTGCGGACCGCGGTGCACAACTTCTCCGCCCTGGATCTGGCCCCGGAGGAACTCCTCGGTCTGCTGGACGAGCTGGTGGCCCGTATCGACCAGGACGAGGCGGACGACGGCACCGACGCGGCCGTCTCCGGGGCGACCTGTCTGTACGCCATCTACGACCCGGTCTCCCGGCGCTGCACGATCGCCCGGGCCGGCCATCCGCCGCCGGCGCTGGTGCACCCCGACGGCCGGGTCGAGTACCTCGAGGTGCCCGCCGGACTGCCGCTCGGACTGGGCGGGCTGCCGTTCGAGACGGTCGAGCTGGAGCTGGCCGAGGGCAGCTCGCTGGTGCTGTACACCGACGGGCTGGTGGAGGACCGGGAACGGGACATCGACACCGGTCTGGAGCTGCTGCGCACCGCCCTGGAGCGGGGCTCCGACGGTCCGCCCGAGGGGACCTGCCAGGCCGTCCTGGACGCCCTTCTGCCGCCCCGCCCCAACGACGACATCGCGCTGATCGTCGCGCGTACCCGGGCGCTGGGTGCCGACCGGGTCGCGGAGTGGGACGTGCCGGTGGACCCGGCGGCGGTCGGCGAGGTGCGGGCGGCCGTGGTGCGGCAGCTGGCGCGCTGGGACCTGGAGGACCTGTCCTTCACGACGGAACTGATCCTGAGCGAACTGGTCACCAACGCGATCCGCTACGGCAGCGCCCCGGTGCGCGTCCGGCTGCTGCGCGACCGCACCCTGATCTGCGAGGTCGCCGACAGCAGCAGCACCTCACCGCATCTGCGGTACGCGGCCATGACCGACGAGGGGGGCCGCGGGCTGTTCCTCGTGGCGCAGCTGACCGACCGCTGGGGCACCCGTTACACCGCCAAGGGCAAGGTCATCTGGGCCGAACAGCCGCTGCCGTGAGGCGAGTCGGCCGCCGCTCCACTCATAAATGATGCTTATGAGTCCATAGACCGGACCCGCGTACCGGGTAAGGTTTGCCTTAGTTTAGGCTTCCCCCGAGTCGATCTGTCGCCACTCGAAGGGAACCTGATCATGCCCCGCCCCCTGCGGGTAGCCATTGTCGGAGCCGGCCCCGCCGGGATCTACGCCGCCGACGCGCTGCTCAAGTCCGATGTGGCCGCCGACCCGGGTGTCTCCATCGACCTCTTCGAGCGCATGCCGGCCCCGTTCGGCCTGATCCGCTACGGCGTCGCCCCGGACCACCCCCGCATCAAGGGCATCGTCAACGCCCTGCACCAGGTCCTCGACAAGCCGCAGATCCGCCTCTTCGGCAACGTCGACTACCCCACCGACATCAGCCTGGACGACCTGCGCGCCTTCTACGACGCGGTGGTCTTCTCGACCGGCGCGACGGCCGACCGCGACATGTCGATCCCCGGCATCGAGCTCGACGGCTCCTACGGCGCCGCGGACTTCGTCTCCTGGTACGACGGCCACCCGGACGTGCCGCGCACCTGGCCCCTGGAGGCCGAGAAGGTCGCGGTCCTGGGAGTCGGCAACGTCGCCCTCGACGTGGCCCGCGTCCTGGCCAAGACGGCGGACGAGCTGCTGCCGACGGAGATCCCGGCCAACGTCTACGAGGGTCTGAAGGCCAACAAGGCACTGGAGATCCACGTCTTCGGCCGCCGTGGCCCGGCGCAGGCGAAGTTCTCCCCGATGGAGCTGCGCGAGCTCGACCACTCCCCCACCATCGAGGTCATCGTCGACCCCGAGGACATCGACTACGACGACGGCTCGATCGCCACGCGGCGCGGCAACAAGCAGGCCGACATGGTCGCCAAGACGCTGGAGAACTGGGCGATCCGCGACGTCGGCGACCGCCCGCACAAGCTGTTCCTGCACTTCTTCGAGTCGCCGGCCGAGATCCTCGGCGAGGACGGCAAGGTCGTCGGTCTGCGCACCGAGCGCACCGCCCTCGACGGCACCGGCAACGTCAAGGGCACCGGCGAGTTCAAGGACTGGGACGTCACGGCGATCTACCGCGCCGTCGGCTACCTCTCCGACAAGCTCCCCAAGCTGCCCTGGGACCTCGACTCGGGCACGGTCCCGGACGAGGGCGGCCGCGTCATAGAGGAGTCCGGCGAGCACCTGCAGTCGACGTACGTCACCGGCTGGATCCGCCGCGGCCCGGTCGGCCTCATCGGCCACACCAAGGGCGACGCCAACGAGACGGTGTCGAACCTGCTGGACGACCACGCGAACGGCCGTCTGCACACGCCCGCCTCGCCCGAGCCGGAGGCCGTGGAGACGTTCCTCGCCGAGCGCGACGTCCGCTTCACCACCTGGGAGGGCTGGTACAAGCTGGACGCCGCCGAGAAGGCGCTGGGCGAGCCGCAGGGCCGCGAGCGCGTGAAGATCGTCGAGCGTGAGGACATGCTGCGGGAGAGCGGCGCGTAGTCCCGGACGCGGGGTTCGGTCGCCGTGTCGGGCCACTCCGGCCACGGTCGGCCGAACCCCAACTCACCGACGGTGCAAGGTGGTTGACGTAATCCTGTTGGGCCGCGCGATCGACGCCTGTTAGCGTCCCGGGGTGTTCACCCTCCATGAGCCTCCCCTCTTCACCCGGCTGCGCGACGCGCGCCGGGTGCTGATCGCCGGTGCGGGCGGCGGTTTCGACGTGTACGCGGGCCTTCCGCTGGCGCTCGCCCTGCGCTCGGCGGGCAAGGAGGTCCATCTGGCCAACCTCTCCTTCGCCGACCTGTACGGGCTGCCCTCCGAGGTCTGGCTCCAGCCCGACGTCGCGGCCATCCGCCCCGACATCCCCACCCGCGGCGACTACTTCCCCGAGCGCACCCTGGCCCGCTGGCTCGACCGGAACGACCTCCCCGCCACGGTGTACGCCTTCCCGCGCACCGGAGTGGAACCCCTGCGAGCCGCCTACCGGGCGCTCCTCGACCACCTGGGCGGGGTGGACGCCGTCGTCCTGGTGGACGGCGGGACCGACATCCTGATGCGCGGCGACGAGCACGGACTGGGCACGCCCGAGGAGGACATGGCCAGCCTCGCCGCCGTACAGAGCCTCGACGACGTCCCCCACCGGCTGGTGGCCTGTCTCGGCTTCGGCGTGGACGCCCACCACGGGGTGAACCACTCCCTCGTCCTGGAGAACCTGGCCGCGCTGGACCGCGAGGGTGCCTACCTCGGCGCGTTCTCCCTGTCGCACCAGAGCCCCGAGGGGGCCCTCTACCTGGACGCCGTGGCCGACGCCCAGGCCCACACCCCGGGCCACCCGAGCATCGTCAACGGCTCCGTCGCCGCCGCCGTGCGCGGCGCCTTCGGCAACGTGCGGTTCACCGAGCGGACCAAGGACAGCGAACTGTTCGTCAATCCGCTCATGGCGCTGTACTTCTGCGTCGACGCGCCCGGCCTGGCCCGTCACAACCTCTACCTCGACCGCCTCGCCGACACCGTCCTGATGCGGCAGATCAGCTCCCGCATCGAGGAGTTCCGCGACGAACTCCCCCTCCTGCGCCAGCCGCGCGCCTTCCCGCACTGAGGCACGGCCGCGCGGGGGGGGCGGCGATGCTCGCCAGCGCGCGATGGTCGGTGTCCCACAGGTGGAGTGCTCTCCCGGCTGAAGCGGGGAGATTCCTGCCTACTTTGCGGCATCGGGCCACCACGCGGGCAGCAGGCGCAGGGCGGTGCGGTAGCGCCCTGCGAGCAGGGTGGGCGTGCCGGGCGTCATACCGGTCGTCATGCCAGACCTCCGTCGAGTCCGGGCCCGGGGGCGGGCGGGGTGACGGTTCCGGGGGCGCGGCGGCCCTCGGCGATGCGGCGCCTGGCCGCCTCGGCTCCGGCCGCCATGCGGTCGGCCTCCGCGACGAGGGCATCGACCCCCTCGTCGGTGACGCGGTAGTAGCGCCTGAGCCGGCCCTGCTGGACCTCCTCGCGGTCTAGCGCGATGAGCCCGTCGGCGCTGAGCCGGTCGAGCACGCCGTACAGCGTGCCGACCCTCAACCGCACCTCGCCGTCGGAGAGTTCCTCTATCTCGCGCAGGATGCCGTAGCCGTGCCGGGGCTGGTCTGCGAGGGCCGTCAGCACGAAGAAGGCGGCCTGGGTCATGCTCCTCGATGCCATAGGACTGAATATATCGGCTTCCGATATATTCAGCACGGCGATACACCGAGTCGTGCACGCACCTCGGCAGGACACCGTTCCTGGCGAGGCGTTCAATGGTCTGCATGGGTGTTCGGCAGACGACAACACGCCACCGGGCGAAGGCCCCGGCCGCCCTGGCGGTGGCCGCACTCCTGCTCGTCCCCGGTGTCCTCGCCGCCGCTCCCCCGCCCCAGCCGCCTGCGCAGCTGACGGCGGCGGAGGTGAACGCGGCCGTGGGGAAGCTCGACGGGATCGTGCGGGACGGAATGGAGCGGACGGGCGTGCCCGGGGTCGCGGTCGCCGTCGTGTACAAGGACCGGGTCGTGTACCTGAAGGGCTTCGGCGTCCGCCACGAAGGCCGGTCCGCCCGGATCGACCCCGACACGGTGTTCGAGCTGGCGTCACTGTCCAAGCCGCTGGCGTCGACCGTCGTCGCCGGAGCGGTGGGCGAGGGCGAAGGCGAGGGCGAGGGCGAGGGCGACGAGAAGATCGGCTGGGACGACCCCGTGGCCGCCCATCTGCCCGGCTTCGCCCTCAAGGACCCGTGGGTGACGCGGAACGTCACGGTGGCCGATCTGTTCGCCCACCGCAGCGGCCTGCCCGACCACTCGGGCGATCTGCTGGAGGACCTCGGCTACGACCGCGACTACATCCTCAGCCACCTCCGGTACGAGCCCCTGGCCCCGTTCCGCGCCTCCTACGCCTACACCAACTACGGCCCGACGGCGGCCGGTCAGGCGGTCGCGGACGCCGAGGGCACGACCTGGGAGAAGCTCTCCGAGGACACCCTGTACAAGCCCGCCGGGATGGACTCCACCAGCTCCCTCTTCGCCGACTACGAGGCCGCGAAGAACCGGGCCGACCTGCATGTGAAGGCCCCCGACGGCACCTGGCGGGCCCAGTTCGTGCGCGACGCCGACGCCCAGTCCCCGGCGGGCGGCGCCAGTTCCTCCGCCCGTGACATGTCCCGCTGGCTGCGCCTCCAGCTGGCGAACGGCAAGCTCGACGGCGAGCAGATCATCCCGGCCGCGCAGCTCGAGCGCACCCACCTCCCCGCGATCGTCTCCAACCCCCCGCAGACGCCGGCCGGCCGCACGGGCTTCTACGGCCTCGGCTGGAACGTCAGCTACGACGACCTGGGCCGCCTGCGTCTGAGCCACTCGGGCGCCTTCGCCCTCGGCGCGAACACCAACGTCACCATGCTTCCCGCGGAGCGACTGGGCATCGTGGTCCTCACCAACGGCAAGCCGATCGGGCTTCCCGACGCCATCGCGGAGAGCTTCTTCGACACCGCCCAGCACGGGAAGACCACGGCAGACTGGCTCGACCTGATCGGGAAGGTCTACGCACAGCAGGAACAGGCGGAGGTCTCGCCCACCGACTACTCCACCCGGCCCGCCGACGCGGCCGCCGCCCGCCCCGACGCGGCCTACACCGGGACGTACGCCAACAGCTTCTACGGTCCGCTGACCGTCGCCTCGTCCGGCGGCGAACTGACCATGCGGCTGGGCCCGAAGCCGACGACGTTCCGGCTGACCCACTACGACGGCGACACGTTCAGCTTCCGGACGGTCGGCGAGAACGCCGTCGGACTGTCCGGCGTCACCTTCCACGGCGACCGCGACGGCAAGGCGACCCGGGTGACCGTGGAGGCGTTCGACGAGACCGGCCTGGGCACCTTCACCCGCGAATAGCGCGGACAGCGCAAGCCGGCGGCCGGGAGTCAGCCGTCGTCGCGCGGGTGGGTCTCGATCACCCGGGCCCGCACATCGGCCCTGAGGTAGGCGCTGCCGTAGTCGTCGGACAGATAGACGCTCATCGTCGGCCCGGTGTCGAAGATGGTGGAGCCCGGGTTGATCACCAGGTACCGGCTCGTCGGCTCGGCGACGCCCAGGACCTCGGTGGCCCTGGCGAGCAACGCGGGCACGGCGTCCCAGTCGTAGACGTGCAGGTCGACGGGGATCGCGCCGGTCATGACGGTGCCGCCCGGCCCGTCCTTCACCGCCACGTCGCCGCCCCGGTACATGTACCGGTCGTAGAGCTTCGGGTGACCGGCGACGGGGGCGTCGGCGATGGCGTACTCCCCGTACACCACAAGGCTGGTGACCTTCGTCCCGCCCATGACGGCGGTCAGCTTCGCCACGGCCGTCCTGAGGCCCTTCTCGCTGAGCAGGTCGACCTTCTCCGCGGCGGCGACCCCGCCGGACGAGCCGCCCGAGGACCCGCCCGAGGGCCCGCCGGAGGACGTCTGCCGGGCGCTCTGCGACACGGACGGCTTCGGCGTGGCCGCACCGCCGGTGCCGCCGTCGTCGGTGTTCGGGAGCAGCGTCCACACCAGCACGCCCGTCAGGGCCGTGCCGAGGACGGCTCCGGTGACGGCCTTGCCACGGGTCCGGCGTCCTCGGGTCGGGGCGGTGGTGTGCGGCGGGGCGGGGGTGACGCCTGCGGCGGCGGGCGGGGCGAGCGGGTAGGAGGTCGGCGGGGCGTGCGGCACCGATGCCGGCGCCGGCTGCGACGGGCCGGGCGCGTCCCCGGTCACGGCCGCGAGCATCCGGTCGACCTCCGCCGCGTCGGGGCGGGCCTGCGGGTCGCGCACGAGCAGCGCCTTGAGGACACCGGTCAGCGGCCCGGCCCGGCGCGGTTCGGGCACGTCCTCGCCGAGCACGGCGGCCAGCGTGGCGAGCGTGCTCGCCCTGCGCAGCGGATGGTGGCCCTCCACGGCGACGTACAGCAGCATCCCCAGCGACCAGAGGTCGGCGGCGGGACCGCCCTCCTTGCCGCTGACCCGTTCCGGCGCCATGAAGTCGGGTGAGCCGATGACGGCGCCGGTGGCGGTGAGACTGGCGGACTCGCGGACGGCGGCGATACCGAAGTCGGTGAGCACGGGCCGCCCGTCGGGGCGGAGCAGGACGTTGGCGGGCTTCACATCGCGGTGCTCGATGCCGACGGCGTGCGCGGCGCGCAGCGCGGACAGCACCTCGCGGCCCAGGCGCGCGGCCTCGGCCGGCGTCATCACGCCCCGGTCGAGCCGGTCCTGGAGGGAACCGCCCTCGACCAGTTCCATCACGATCCACGGATACGTGTTCTCGCCGCCGTCGACGATGTGGTGGATCGTCACAACGTTGGGGTGGTGGACGCGGGCCAGCGCGCGGGCCTCGCGCAGGACGCGCTCACGCAGCGTCCGGGCGCCCTCGGGGTCGTACTCGGCGAGATCCGGGTCCGGGGGCCGCACCTCCTTCACGGCCACGTCCCGACGCAGCGCCAGGTCGTGGGCCCGCCACACCAGGCCCATGCCTCCGCCGCCGAGTCGCCCGACCAGCTCGAAACGGCCGTCGACGACGCGTCTGTGGGGTTCCGCTGTGCTCATGGAGGGAGCTTAGGGGTACGGACCGACAGGCGGTGCGTCGGCCGGAAGGGCACAGCGTGAATGGTCCGCGGGGGCCCCGGGCATGCTGTGAGCGAGGTCACTTCCGCCGGGCCGTGCGGGACCACTCCCGGACCGCTCCCCCACTCGCTCATCGCCCTCCCCCACGAAGGACATGTGCTTTGGCTCTTATGTACCCTGACGCCCCATCGGCCCGCCGTCCGGGCCGCTGCTGGACGATCCGTGTGGTCGGGCACCGGGACCGCACCGCGTCGGTCACCTGCTCCTCGCCGTGCGTGATGCCGCCGCGCTCCCGGGACATCGCGGCCCTGCGCCGCTTCGCGGTGGCCCACGCGGCCGCGCACGCCAGAGCGGCGGCGGTGCACCACGACGCCGCCTGCTGGTGCCGTCGCCAGCGGTGCGCGCTGCACGAGGGCACCCGGGTCGCCTGCGCGGGCTCCGTCGTCCTCGTCCTGCGGCACGACCCGGCGGTCGGCCAGGTGTGGACCCTCAGCGAAGTCTGCGCCGCCTGCGCCCCGTTGCTGCCCCACGCGCGCGTACTGACCCGTGCGGCGCCACCACCGCCCCGCGTTCCGGACCCGGACCCGGCACCGGGCACGGAGGCGGGCCGGGGAGCGGGCACGGGTCCGGCACCCTCCGGGCCGGCGACGCCGACCGTGGGGCCACCGCGTCTCGTACCCGGCGGGTTCAGCGCTCCCTCGTCGGGAGCGGGGGCGGGCCCGGAACGGAGTGGCGGCCGACGACGCGGGGTCGCCGGACGCCGCGGCCGGGCCACCGGGTCGTAGGCGCTCCCGACGGAGTCCGCCACAGTCCGCCGGAGTCCTGCGCAGCCCTCCGGAGCCCTCCGGAGTCCGTCAGGGCTCGTATCGGGACTGCGGCGGGATGCGTATGGGCAGAGCGCCGAGGATCCGGCCGCGGAACTGCGGAGCCGGTGGCTCGCCGCCATGGACGACGGGCCCGTCGTCCATGGACCGCGCCGCCAGCAGCTCGGCGATGCGCGCGCCGCCGCGCCGCCCCTCCAGGTGCAGACGGCCGACGTTGGCCCGGTCGTCGGCGAGCAGCGTCAGGACGGCCGACGGCCCGGCCGCGTAGGTCGCGAGGTAGCCCCCGGCGCCGCGCACCAGCAGTTCGCGGAACTCGCCGCGGTCGGCGAGATCGACCATCCGGCGCCCCACGCCGAGCGCCGCCGCGGTGAGCGCGGCCAGGCCCTCCGGCTGCACGTCCGGCATGTCCTCGGCGAGGACGAGACCGTCGGCACCGGCCGCCAACGCCCCCGTCAGGTCCGGTATCCGGGTTCGCAGCCGGTGCAGTTCGTTCAGAACCTCGGTCTCGACGGCCATGACCGTTGCCCCTTCGGCGCGTTGTCGGCTGACGCGGATCAAGTGCGGTGCGGCGCGCGGTGGTTCAGATACTCCTGAGGCTACGGAAAGGAACGACCGGAAGCGATGGCTCCGGCATTTTCCTTTGGAATGTGCCGTGGAACGGGAGGTACCGCCGAACCCGGGCGTTCTACCGGCGTTCTTGCAGTTCAAGCGCCGTTCTTCGCGACCCCGGCTCGCCGGACACGACGGTCCCGGCAGGAGCCCGAAGCCGATGTGTGACGACGGAGCCCTGCGCAGCGTCAGCCGTCGCCTTCCACGCCGACCAGAACGAAGGCCATCGTGACCGGCTGGTCGCTGCGGTTGCGCCAGCCGTGCCGGGTGCCGTTCTGGATCACGAGGTCTCCTGCCGAGAGCTCCGTACAGCGGCCGTCGTCGAGTTCGAGGACGATCTCGCCCTGGAGCACGATGCCGTAGTCCACCGTCGGCGTCGTGTGCATGCCGTCGGGCTCCATGAGGTCCGCGATGCCCGGTGAATCGGCCCGCTGCTCGCGGTCGAAGGCGACGGGGTCGAACGCCGGGTCGGCCATCGCGCTGTCCGGCGGGAAGGTCAAGATCACGAACCGGGTGCCGCCGGGCGCCGGAAGCAGGCTGGTGACCTTCGAAGTGGGGTCCTCTCCGCTCCGGGTGACGGGCTCACCGGGTTCGGTGGCCCAGGGCAGTCGGGACACCCAGCCCGGCAGACTGGTGAACTCCCGGCTGCGTGGGACGGGGCCGTCGCTGACGACGACCGACCGGCCGCACTCGTCGTGGCCGGTGACGACTCTGCGCATGTTCGTCTCTCCTCGGTCGTCGGTCCGTGCGACCGGCCCGGTCGGGCGGTCAGTCGACGGGTCGGTGGGTCGGTGAGTCAGCCGGGTCGGTCGCGGCCGCCCCGGTCGGGGCTCCGAGTGCCGTCGCCCAGGTGTCCAGGACATCCGCGACCGCGCACGCGGGCGCGCGGAGCAGGGCCGATGCCACGGTGCGCACGAACAGTCGGTGCCGTTCGTCCCCGAGGTACTCGACCGGGGACTTGCCGTCCACGCGCGCGAGCAGGAGCGCCGGCAGCAGTGACGCGGCCCGCGACTCCAGGGCCGGCCGGGGCTCCCAGTCGACGCACCGGCCGTATTCCTCCGCCAGCACCCGGGCGGACCGCAGGAGTTCCTCCCGGCGCTCCGGCACCACCAGGCTCTTGAGCAGCAGATGGTTGACGCAGAAGGACAGGTCGAAGGCCGGGTCCCCGTACCAGGCGCACTCGGCGTCCAGCAGTACGGGCCCGGACGGGCCGACGAGGATGTTCTTGGGGCTGACGTCGCCGTGCACCAGAGCGAGGTGCGTGTCCGCCGTACGGTCGGCGAGGGCCTGGAGAATGTCGCGCAGGTCGGGGTGCGCGGCAGCGGTCGCGAGCAGGTAGGGCTCGATACGCAGGGCGTGGAAGTTGTCGTCGGTGGCGAACTCCGCGGCGAGGGCCGCTTCTCCCGCGCTCGCCGCGTGGAGACGGCCGAGCAGTTCTCCGACGGCGGCCGCGGTCGCCACCCGCACCTCGCCGCGCAGCAGTTGTGCCTTCCACATCGGGTACCGCTCGGGGGGCAGGAACGCCATCGCGAAGAGGCCGGCACCGGGATCGTGCGCCAGCAGCTCGGGCACGCTGTCCGGGCGGTGCCGGGACGCGAAGCGCATCCACGCCCATTCGTAGGCGTTGCGCGACACCGGCGCCTGCCAGTCGGCGGCGACCTTCAGCTTGGCCAGGGCGCGTTTGACGCAGAGGGAGCGGCCCGGCAGGTCCACTCGCCACAGGTCGGACGAGACGCCGCCGGTCAGTGGCGTCCAGTGTGCTGCCTCGTCGGCTCGGGCGAGCCGGTGCGCGATGAGGAAGTCGGTCAGCGCGGGTTCCGGGTTCGCCTCCGCGGGGGTCCGATTCATCGCGAGACCCCCGGCCCGGTGTGCAGACGGTGCGGAGTGTTGCAGGCGTGGGCCGGAGGCTCGTCCGACAGGATCCGCACGACCTCCTCGGCGGCGCGGCGGCGCAGTTCGGTGACCGAGGCGTCGGAGGAGAAGGCGATGTGCGGGGTGAGCAGCGCGCCCGGCTGCCGAAGCAGTCCGGCGGGGACGTGCGGCTCGGATTCCAGTACGTCGAAGGCCGCTCCGTCCAGGTGCCCCGTCTCCAGCGCCTCGACGACCGCGTCGGTGTCCACCAGGCCGCCCCGGCTGACGTTGACCAGCAGCCCGCCGGGCCGCATGGACGCCAGCTCGCCGGCGTCGATGAGGTGATGCGTGGCGGGGGTGAGCGGCACATGGAGGATCACCGCGTCGCTGCGGCGCAGCAGTTCCTGCAGGCCCACCATCTCGACCTCCCGGGCGTCCTTCGGCGGGTACGGGTCATGGGCCAGGACCCGGCAGCCGAACGCGCCGAGCTTGCGGACGGTGGCGCGTCCGATGCGCCCGTACCCGACGACCCCGCAGGTCAGCGCGGACAGCCGGCGCAGGCGGGCCCCGGCGGGGTTCCAACGGCCGGCGCGGACCTCCCGGTCGGCCACGGCCAGACCGCGTGTCCAGGCCAGGACCATCGCGACGGCGTGGTCGGAGACCTCGTCGACACAGTAGTCCGGCACGTTGGTGACCCACACGCCGCGCTCGGTGGCGGTGTCGACGGCGATGTTGTCGAGTCCCACGCCGAGCCTGGCCACGATCCGCAGGTCCGGCGAGCTGCCGATCGCGGTGGCGGAGACGGGGGCCCAGCAGGTGAGGATGCCGGCGGGCCGGTGCTCGGCCACCAGTTCGTCGATCTCCTCGGCGGGGGCGGGATCGGCAGGTCCGGTGACAAGGGTGTGGCCGGCCTCTTCGATGACCGATCGCTCGACGGAGTCGTCGGGCCAGGCGTGGTCGGTGAGCAGCACGGTGCCGGGGCGGCTCGGTGGTTTCATGGCAGGTCGTCCTCGCTGAATCGTGCGGCCGCCGCGGACGGCCGGGCATCGAGCCCGATCACGCCCGGCGAACCGGTGCGGTCGCTGCCCGGACGGGAGGCCGTAGGGGTCTCCGGTCGGGCCGTCGGCCGTGCTGGGCGGGGCGGAAAGGTCGCTGGTCTCGGGTCGGGTCTCGCAGGCGCTCGCGACTTGTGGTCGGTGCGGGCGCCGCGGTGGGTCCGGGGAACGGGTCACGAGATGCCGGGAACGTCGAATCACTCTGTCACAGCCACGTGATGCTAACGATAGCATTCACGGCCTTCGGCACGTCAAGAGCGCGGCGCACTCCGCTCACCAGCGGTCCCCGACAAGGGGCGATCGCCCCCCTTCCCCACTCGGCCGGTCACAAAATGGGAGGTACACCGAAGAAATACGGTGTTCGGTCTTGACGCGTCGAATACTTCGCCCTCATGGTTTCTGCCAGCGCCGACCGCGTGACCGACAAGTGTCCACACGGTGTCCGGCTGTCGAAGACGTCATAGCCACGGACGTCCCCCGACGGGCGATATACGGCTGAATTCCGCATGCGGCATCCGACCGCGCGGCAGCACGTCGTCCTCATTCCGCCAATCGCCGACGGCGTCGCCGTCGCGTCTCGAGTCCGTGTTCAGCTCACCGCGACTCGTCATCGCCCGTACGCCTCGTACGGCGACGGATCCGCCGCGGCCTGCCGCGACACTTTCCTCCTCAGGAGCCGCCATGACTCACGCAGCGCAAGTCGACACCGGTGCGGCGCCCGCCGCAGAAACCCAGGAAGCCGGCAGAGCCCCCCTTTCCCGCGTGATGACCGGGGTGGGCTTTCTGCTGGTGGTCCTCTCGTACATGGTCAACGCGATGGACCGGCAGGTCTTCCCGCCCCTGCTGCCGAACATCCGTGCCGAGTACGGCTTCTCCCTGGAGCAGGGCGGACTGCTCGCGACGAACTTCACGCTCGGCATGGCCCTGGCCGGCCTGCCCGCGGGCTATCTCCTGGACCGCTTCCGCCGTAAGACCGTGCTGCTGGTCAGCATCGTGATCTACTCCCTCGGCACGGCAGCCACGCCACTGGCGACCGGCTTCGCCGACATGACGGTGTACCGGGTCGTCTCCGGTTTCGGCGAGGGCATGCAGTCCGCCGCCATCTTCGCGGCGATCGGCGCGTTCTTCGCCCACCGGCGCGGCCTCGCCTTCGGCGTCATCGGCGTGGGCTACTCGATCGGCGTGTTCATCGCCCCGCTCATCGGCGTCCGGCTCATGAGCACGCACGGCACCTGGCACTCGCCCTTCTACCTGTTCGGCACCGCCGGGCTGCTGATCGCCACCGCCGCCCTCTTCCTCGTGAAGACCGGCCTGACCGAGCACTCCGCCGACAAGACCGTCTCGACCAGGACCCACGAGTACATGCCGGTATCCGCCTATCACCGCAACACCATCGCGCTGGCCGTCCACTCCGTCGTCAGCGGTGTGGCCATCTACGGGTTCCTCGGCCTCTACCCGACGTACCTCATCACCTCGCTGCACTACACCGCCGGGCAGGCCGCTCTGGCCATGAGCCTGCTCGGCTTCGGCGGCATGACGGCCGTGTTCGGCGGCTGGCTCGGCGACCGCTTCGACCAGCGCAATCTGCTGATCGTGAGCCTGCTGGCCGTCTCCGCCATCAGCGTGTGCATCTACGAGACGTACGCCGGAGTCGCCGCGCAGTGCGCGTTCGCCTTCCTCATGGGCGCCTTCGGGTTGGGCTTCGTCTACCCCAACACCAACAGCGCGATGCAGCGGGCCGTCCGCCCCGGACAGATCGGACGGGCCTCCGGCCTCTTCGTCACGAGCTACTACGGACCCGCCGCGTTCTCGGGACTGCTGTTCGCCGCCCTGGTGGACGCCTTCGGCTGGAGCCGGGCCGGACTGCTCCAGGTCACGCTCCTGCCGCTGCTGGGCGTCGCTGCCCTGACCTTCGTCCGCACCTCGCAGTTCAACAACGCGGCCCGCTAGACGGACCCACCCGCCGCGCAGCGCCCGCATCAAGGGGCCTGCCCACCGCCGAGCGGTGGGCAGGCCCCTTGGAACGCCGCCCGGCGGGCGCTCGGAGTCAGCGGCTCTCGGCCACGACCGGATTGCGCAGCACGCCGATGCCCTCGATCTCCACCTCGACCTCGTCGCCGGGCCGGATCGGCCCGACGCCGGCCGGCGTGCCGGTCATGATCGCGTCTCCGGGCAGCAGCGTCAGATAGCGGCTGAGGTAGCTGACGAGGTCGGGAACGGCCAGCAGCAGGTCGGCGGTGCTCGCGGACTGCGCGACAACTCCGTTCACACGGGTCGTCAACTCCAGGTCCGAGGGGTCGAGTCCGGTCGCGATGACCGGCCCGAGGGGCGCGAACGTGTCCTGCCCCTTGCCGATCAGCAGCGTTCCGAACGCGCTCTCCTTGCGCTGCACAATGCGATCGCTGACATCGTTTCCGCACGTGTATCCGAGGATGTACTCATGGGCCTCCGAGGGTTCCACATGACGGGCTTCCTTTCCGATGACGACGACCAACTCGCCTTCGAAATGGATCAGTTCACCGTCCGCCGGATAGACGATGGCATCGCCCGGTCCGATCACCGCGGTGCTCGGCTTCATGAAGCACACGGGAACCTCCGGAACATCGCGGTCGGTCTCCTCGACGTGCGCGGCATAGTTGTAGGCGAACCCGAAAATCCGTGGCGATTCCAGCGGCGGGAGAATGACCGCGCCGCCCAGTTCGTCGATACACCCCGCAGGGGACAGTCCGGTGAAGGGATCGCCCTCGAATCTCGCGATCCCGGCACCGTCCGCTTCGAATTCTCCGTAGTAACGCTCGCAGCCGACGGCATATCTGACGATCCGCACGGACACCTCCGCAACCAGGCAGCCACGAGCGGCTGCACAGCCCATCCAGTAGTGCTAACGTTAGCATAAAGCCGATGATCGATTTGGCGCACCCGCTCCTCCGACCACGGAGCGCAACGAGAATGCTATCGTTGGCACACGGACGGTGACGGCGCGGGCCGGTCAGCTCAAGGGGGACTTACGTGATCACGACCAGGGACATCGCCGAGCGCCTGGGAATCTCGGTCTCCACCGTCGGCCGGGCGCTCTCCGACGACCCCCGGATCAGCGAGGAGACCAAGTTCCGGGTCCGCCAGGCCGCTTCCGACATGGGATACGTCGGCAATCGCGCGGCCCGGATGATGCGGGGCGCCTCCAGCAACGTGATCGCACTGGTGATCCCGGACATCCGCAACAGCTTCTACTCGACCATCGCGCACGAGTTGTCCAAGAACATGGAGGCCGAGGGCTTCCAGCTGATGCTCTCGGAGACCGACGACGACCGGATGGTGGAGCTGCGCCATCTGCGCGAGCTGTCCGCCAACCGCGTCGCCGGCGTGATCATCGTGCCCACGGCCCGCCCGCACAACGACTCGGTCAAGCTCCTGCGCGGCCTCCCGCACCTTCAGCTGTTGCGCCGCCACCCCTCTCTCGGCGCCCAGTGGTTCGGCGTGGACGACCACGAGGCACTGCGCGAGGCCACGGCGCATCTTGTCGCCCAGGGTCACACCCGCCTCGCGTATGTCGGCGGACCCGAGGAACTGCCCACGGGTGCCGAGCGACTGCGCGGCTTCCACAGCGCCCTGCGCGACGGCGGACTGCCCGACGACGCCGGGCGCACGGAGCTCGGCCCGCCGTCCTCCGTGGACCACGGCCGCCAGGCGGTACGTCGGCTGCTGAGCGGTCCCGACGCGCCCAGCGCTCTCGTACTGGGATCGATCCAGCTCACCCTGGGCGTTCTGGAAGAGCTGTCCCGGCAGGGCGTGAAGGTGCCCGAGGACCTGTCGGTGGTCGGGTTCGGGGAAGAGCCGGGATTCTCCTGGTGGGGTCCCGGACTCACCACGATCGGACTGCCGATCCAGGAGATGGCCACCGGTTGCGCGCTCTGGCTGCTGCGCAGACTCAAGACGAAACCGGGCGACGACAGCCCCTACACGTCACTCTCCCCCGGTTCGCTGGTGGTGCGCGGCAGCACGGCACCTCCGCAGGGAAGGGCTCGGTCCGGGTCCGCCTGAGACCCGGAGCGGCCCGCCGGGCAGGCCCGGCCCCACCTGCGCATGTGACAGCGCCCGGAGACATCTCTCCGGGCGCTGTCACATGCGGGACCGACAGCGGGCCTGCGAGCCGGGGCAGGTCAGTGCGCTTTGCTGCGCCGCTCTGCACGTCTCGGCACCCACCCGTCCCGGACGCGCGCCGGCCAAGAAGGCCGTGCGGAACAGTGGCGCCGCAAGAGGGCTGAAGCGTCATGTCGGGCCGGCCGGCCCTCCCGTCGGCCCGAGTCCGGCCCGGCGGACCCGCGCCGCCTGTGCTGTCCGTCCGTCCAGGAGGGCGCGGGTCCGCCGGAGTTCTTGGGTCCCATCGAGTTCTGTGCGAACGATAGCATTGACGACTCGAAGAGCCAAGAAAGCGTGATGAGCAGCAAATTCATGCACGCAGAGCGGTCGCACCCCTTGACAGAGGCGTCGCCTCTTTACACGATTGCGCTATCGTTAGCACGGTAGCGAGCAGGGCGGTGAGCAGCCCTTGTCTCAAGCCGGCAGCTCGCGGCCGGAGCAGCCGCCGGGACGGCACCCGCCTCCCCTCAAGGACCGGGCCCAGGCATCTCCCCCCGCCTCGATCACCGATACCCGATACCCGATCTCCGACCTCAGGCTTCAGGCCCGAATCCCGGACCCCAAACCCCGAACCCTTGACGCTCAACTCCGAAAGGTTGCACCGCCATGACAGACGCGCGGATCGCCAGGCTCCACGGCCGCAGGGTGTGGGACTCACGCGGCCGGCCGACCGTGGAGGTCGAGGTCCATCTCGCGGACGGCGCGGTCGGGCGGGCCATCGCACCGGCCGGTGCCTCCACGGGCCGGGGCGAGGCCCTCGACCTGCGCGACGGAGGCACCCGCTTCGGCGGACTCGATGTGCGCCGCGCGGTGGGGTCGGTGAACGCCGAGATCGCGCCCGCTCTCGTGGACCTCGACACGACCGACCAGGAAACCGTCGACCGACTGCTGGTGGACCTCGACGGAACCCCCGACCGCAGCCGTCTGGGCGGCAACGCGATCGTGGCCACGTCCATGGCGGTCCTGCACGCCACCGCAGCGTCGGCGCGCGTGCCTCTGTGGCAGCACCTGGCGGGCGGGCGGCCGGTACGCATCCCGCTGCCGGAGATCCAGATCTTCGGCGGTGGCGCCCACGCGGACCGCCGTGTCGACGTCCAGGACTTCATGGTCGTCTGCCCCGCGGCACGGAGCTTCTCCGAGGCCCTGGACTGGACGGCGGAGATCTACCGGGCCGCCGGAGCCCTGATGAGGAAGGCGGGCAAGGCCCAGGGCGTGGCCGACGAGGGCGGCTTCTGGCCGGCGTTCGACTCCAACGAGGAGGCCCTGGAGACGCTGGCTCTGGCCATCGAGAGCGCGGGCTTCGCGCCCTCGACACAGGTCGGCATCTGCCTGGACGTCGCGGCCTCACAGTTCGGCAGCGGCGGAAGGTACACACTGGCCCTGGACAACCGCACCATGGACACCACCGCGCTGGTCGACATGCTGGGCGACTGGATCGAGCAGTATCCGATCCTGTCCGTCGAGGACCCGGTGGGCGAGGACGACCACGAGGGCATGCAGGAGTTCACCCGGCGCTACGGCCATCGCTGTCAGGTGATCGGCGACGACTACCTGGTCACGAACGCCAAGCGCGTCGAGGCCGCGGCGACCAGCGGAGCGGCGAACGCGGTCCTCGTCAAGCCGAACCAGGCCGGGACGGTCACAGAGGCGTTCCAGGCACTGCGGGCCGGAAAGGACGCCGGCTTCGGCACCATCGTCTCGGCGCGATCCGGAGAGACCGAGGACGTCACCATCGCCCACCTGAGCGTCGGATGGGACGCGGGCCAGCTGAAGGTGGGCTCGTTCACCCGTTCCGAGCGCATGGCCAAGTGGAACGAGGTTCTGCGCATCGAGGAGTCCCTCGGTGAATCCGCAGAATTCAGTGGATGGTCCGCCTTTGCATTCGCCGCGGTCAAATCCCCGACGGCCAAACCGTAAAACCGCGTATCGGTATTACAGTCATCGCAATCCAGAGCCCGATCGGAGCACGGAGAACAGCATGCTGCCACCCGTAAATATGCGCCCGAGTTTCAATATCACCCGCTCCAGCCATGTGCGTCTGTCCGTCGTCGATCTGGCCGAGAGCCGGAACTTCTACGTGAACGTGCTGGGACTCGTCGTCAGCGACGAGGACGAACGCACCTGCTACCTGCGCGGCCTGGCCGAGGCCTGCCACCACAGCCTCGTCCTGGAGCTGGACGAGGAAGGCGGCGGCACCTGCCGCAGGGTCGGCTACCGGGTCTTCTTCGACGAGGACCTCGACCTCGCGTACGCCTGGTTCCGTGAGCGCGGACTGTCCGCCGAGTGGGTCGACCTCCCGTATCAGGGCAGGACCCTGCACGTCAGCGACCCCATCGGTACGCCACTCGAACTCTGTGCGCACATGGAGACCCGGCCGAGGCTGCACATCGACTTCGCGTCCTACCGGGGCGCCCACGCGCAGCGTCTGGACCACTACCAGATCTTCGCTCCCGACACCTACGAGCTGTGCGCGTTCTACAGCGAGCTCGGATTCCGGAACTCGGAGTACCTCGAGCACGGCGACAAGCTGCTGGGTGCGTTCATGTACCGCAAGGGCACCTGCCTGGACCTGGCGATCGTCGAGAACGCCGGGCCCGCCCTGCACCACTTCGCCTACACCGTCTCCGAGAGCCGGGACATCTTCACCGCATGCGACTGGGCGGGGATCCAGGGCTACGGCGACGGCGTGGAGCGGGGGCCGGGGCGGCACGGTCCGGGCGGAATGCTGTTCACCTACCTGCGTGACCCCGACGGGCACCGGGTGGAGGTCTTCAACAGCCACTACCAGACCATCGACACCGAGGTCGAGCCGGTCCGCTGGGACGCGGCGGCGCTGAGCACGAACGCCCGTTGGGGCCTGCCGGCCCTGGAGAAGTGGTACTTCGAGGCCTCGCCCTTCGTGGGGGTCGAACAGATCCCGCCGACCGAGCCGCCGAAGCCGATGACGCTCGAGCGGTACCTGCTCGGACAGTCCGCCCACTGATATTTCCGTCCCCGAGGAGACACCATGGCCCGAGTCCCGTACCTGCACCGCGAGGACGCGGACGCGTCGCGGAACAACCTGTACGACCGGCTGGAAGCCGAGCGCAAGGTGCCGACGGCGAACATTTTCCTCGCCCTGGCGAACGCGCCGACCCAGCTGGACGGCTTCCTGACCTACGCCAACTCGCTACGGGCCGCCGACCTCAGTCCCAAGCTGCGGGAACTGGCGATCCTGACCGTGGGGTACGCGACCCGGTCGGCGTACGAGGTGGCGCATCACCGGTCGCACGGGCTGGGGGCCGGGCTCACCGAGGAACAGCTCGCCGCGGTGGCCGACTTCGAGACGTCCGACCTGTTCGACTCGAAGGAGAAGGCGGTGATGCGCCTCGCCAAGGAGTCCACGCTCCTGGTGGACGTATCGGAGGAGACGTGGCGGGCCGCGGCCGACCTGCTGACGGACAAACAGATGGTCGAACTCTCCTTGTCGATCGCCTGGTACAACTCCGGCGTCCGCATCATGGGGCTGCTGGGAATCGACCTCGAGGACAATTACCCGAACCCCTTCCCGAATTCGTAGGAATCGGCGCCGCCAGGCACGTCGACACGCGAGACGTGACAAGTATCTTGGAGTATTTCAATGGCGAAAATGCTCGCTGCACGACTGCACGCGCTCGGTGAGCCGATGTCGGTCGACACGATCGACGTACCCACCCCGCGCCCGACCGACGTGCTGGTGCGCGTCAAGGCATGCGGGATCGTGCCGAACATGGCCAACGTCATCAACAACTGGCCGACCTGGTTCCCGCACCAGCCGCTGCCGAAGTTGCCCGCCATCTTCGGCCTGGACGCAGCCGGCGTGGTCGAGTCGGTCGGTGAGGCCGTACTGCACACCAAGCCGGGCGACCGCGTGTACGTCAACCCCCTTCGTTCCTGCGGTAGTTGTCAGGTGTGCCGAGGCGGTGAGCTGAGCCGCTGCCGCTACTTCACGTTGAACGGCTACTTCAGCACCTCCCGTGACGGCCAGCGGATCTTCGACCTCTACCCCTACGGCGGCTTCGCGGAGTACATGACCGCTCCGCAGTACTCGATCGTCAACATTCCGGACACCATGACGTTCGAACAGGCCGGCAAGCTGGGCTACATCGGCACGGCCTACGGCGCCCTGAAGAACGCGGCGGCCGGTCCCGGCCAGGTCGCGCTCGTCGACGGGATCACGGGCACCCTCGGCGTCGCGTCGACCGTGCTCGCGCTGGCCTCCGGCGCCTCCCGGGTCCTCGGGACCGGCCGCAACGAGGAACTGCTCAAGCGCGTGAAGGAGTTGGCCCCGGAGAGGGTCGAGGTCTTCCGGCTGGGTGACGGCTCCACCGGTGAGTGGGCGAAGTCCCTGACCGGAGGCGAGGGCGCGGACTACGTGATCAGCGCCCTGGGCGCCAAGGCGCCGGTGGAGACGATGCTCGACTCCATGCAGGGCGTCCGGCGGGGCGGCAGGGTGGTCAACGTCGGGGGCGTGGCCGACCGGCTGCCCGTGGACGTGAAGTGGCTGATGGACGAGCAGGTCCAGCTGATCGGCTCCAACTGGTTCAGCACCGCCCAGGGGCAGGAACTCGCCGACATGGTGGCCACGGGCGCCCTGGACCTGTCCTATCTCCAGGCCAAACCCTTCCCGCTGGCCCGGGTCAACGAGGCGATCTCGGGACTCGAGGACCGGGACGGCGGCTTCAGCAACTATGTCGTCGTCCCCTGACATCTCGTACTCACCCCGCGGCGGCCCTGTCCTGCCCCGACACCTCCGCGGGGTGTCCATCCCACCGGCCGAACCGCGCCCGGTGCGCCCGGCAGGACGGAGGAGCCGATGGAACTGCGCTGGCTGGAGTCATTCGTCATCGTCGCGGAGGAACTGCATTTCGCGCGTGCGGCGGACCGTCTGCATTTGGCTCCTTCAGCACTCAGCGCCCAGGTCAAGGCGCTGGAGTCTCACTTGGGAGTCCGCCTGATCGACCGCGGGCGACGCACCCGCCCGGCGCTCACCGGTGCCGGGCGGCTGTTCCTCGAAGAAGCACGGCTGACCCTTGCGCAGGCCGCGCGGGCGGAGGCGGTGGGCCGGCAGGCCGGTCGCGGTGAACTGGGGCACGCCGAGATCGCCTATGTGGCCTCCGCCGCCTTCTCCGGTGTGCTGACCGACGTCCTCACCCGGTGCGCGGCCCTCGACACCCATCTCACCGTGCAGGTAAGGGAGTTGGAAACACCGGCCCAGTTGGAGGCCCTGTCCTGCGGGGACATCGACGTCGGCTTCCTGCGCTGGCGGCCGGAGTACCCGGCCGGGATCGCGACCACCCGCCTCTTGACCGAAGGGGTGGTGCTGGCGTTGCCGGACGGAGCGCCGCTGGCGGCGTACGAGGCGGTACCGGCGGCGGAGCTGCGCCACGAGGTGTTCGTGGCCCCGCACTTCGACGAGGAGTACGGCTGCCGCGACCAGATCCTGGAGGTGGCCGGGCAAGGTGGCTTCGGGCCGCGGTGCGCGCCTCCGGTACGGGACTTCATCGCCGCCCTCACTCTGGTGGGCGGCGGTCTCGCCGTGGCACTGGTGCCGGACTCGCTGCGCCGCGTACGGATACCGGGGGTCGCCTACCGTCCTTTGGCGGACGTGCCGTTGACCACTCGGCTCGTGGGTGCCTACCGCAGAGGCGAGACCTCGCCCGCGGTGCGCGGCGTGATCCGCCGTCTCCGGGAGGCGGCGGCCGCCCCGTCCGCCGCCGACTGACGCCCCGGCAACGGCGGTGGGGTGGCAGGTGGCCGGGTGACGGGGCGGCCGGTTCCCGGGGTGGCGAAGATCGATGGCGCGGTCGACGTCGCACGACGCAGATTTGTGCGCGGACGACGCACCGTCGGGGCAGGTCAGAGCGATATTTCCCGCCTACGCTCGTCTCGGCACCACAGACCGTTGCAGCGTCGCTCGACCGCGACAGGGCGGGGCGACAGTGGAGGAACGTATGACATCGATCAAGCACGTGGGAGTGGTCGGCGCAGGGCAGATGGGCCAGGGCATCACCGAGGTCTGCGCACGGGCCGGGCTGCACGTCACGCTGTGCGACACGACCGAGGACCGGGCCCGCGCGGGTCTGGGGGGCGTGGCGGACTCCCTGCTCAGAGCGGAGAAGCGCGGAACCATCACCCCGGATGACCGTGCCCACGCCCTGGCCGGTATCTCGGCCACCGCCGATCTCTCCCGACTGTCCGGTGCGGACCTGGTCATCGAGGCCGCCGTCGAGGACGAACGGGCCAAGACCGCGCTGTTCCGGCGACTGGACGAGGTGGTCGCGGATCCGAACGCCGTACTGGCCAGCAACACCTCCTCGATCCCCATCGCGCGGCTCGCGGCCGCGACCGGGCGGCCGCACGCGGTGGTCGGACTGCACTTCTTCAACCCGGTCCCCGTCATGCCACTGGTCGAGGTGATCCCCGCACTCCAGACCTCGAAAGCCACCGAACTTCGGGTGCGTGCCTTCGCCGGCGAACTCCTGGGCAAGAAGACGGTCCTGGCACAGGACCGCGCGGGCTTCGTCGTCAACTCCCTCCTGATCCCCTACCTGTTGGCAGCCGTACGCATGGTCGGCTCCGGCACGGCGACCGCGGAGGACATCGACACGGGCATGACGGAGGGCTGCGCCCACCCGATGGGCCCGCTGCGCCTCGCCGACCTGATCGGCCTGGACACCGTGGCGGCGATCGGCGAGGCCCTCTACGAGGAGCACCGAGAGCCGCTGTACGCCCCTCCCCCGCTGCTGCGCCGCATGGTCGAATCGGGTCTGCTGGGGCGCAAATCGGGAGAGGGGTTCTTCCGCTACCGGGCCGCCTGATGCCATGGGCCCGCGTCACTGCATCCGTGGTCTCCGGTCCGAGAACCGCGCGGCGGGGTCCAGCTGTGATGCAGGGGAGTCGAGTGCGGACAGTGCGCTCACCGGCGAGACACCAGAGCGGACATCACGGCAGGCGGCAGGGACGGGTTGGCTGCGGCCGCTTCGCCTACCCGCCGGTCCGCGTCGGCGAGCAGCCCGGCGATGACCGGTGGCGGGAGTGCCGGGTGGCCGGCGGCTACGGGTCTCGCCCGTTCGTCCGCCAGACAGGCGAGCAGCGCCGAGGCGCTCGCCCGGCGATGTCGGGCAACCTCCCGGAACACCTTCCGCACCGTCGGTTCGCGCCGGAGGACCACGTCCTCCAGCAGCGCCGGGGCCGCGTCCGGGTCGGTCGCTGCCTTGGCCAGGACACGGCTGCCGTGTCGGTCGACCATGGCACACAACTGCGCTTCGCTGAGGCCTGGGTGGGGAGCCAGGGACCCGACCTCGGCGGCGGAGCGGGCGGTGATACGAGGGAGGAGCGTAGCGCCGATCCTCGCGGTCCGGGCCAGGTCGGTGAGCACGTCGAGGGGTACACGGGGACGGTGTGTGCGAGCCTGCGGCGTACGTCGGGGTCCTGGTCGCCGGCCAGCACACGGATCAGGGCGTCGTCGATCGCGGGATTTTCGGCAAGGTCGGCGCGGACACCCGGGACGGGGTCCGAGGCGAGCCGGGCGCAGGCATGCCGGGGCAGGTCCTGGCGGGCGGCGAGCGCCCAGCGCAACAGCATCGACGGGTGGTCCACGAAGTCGACGACGGCTTCGACGAGCGTGGCAGGGTTACGGAGTGCCGCCTGCCACATCTCGTGGACGGTGGACTCGTGGGAGCCGTCACAGGAGGCTCCCGGTGGCAGATCGCAGTCGAGCCGCCGGCAGTGCGGGTCGTGAACGAAGGGGGTCTCCTCGCGGTCACAGACCAGGCAGCGTTGCGCCGCCGGCAGCCCCTCCCCGGTCACCCATGCTGCCAGTACAGCAGGGGGAGCCGACTCGTCGCCCGCCACAGCACGGCGGACCTCGGCGTGCGGATGCGCCGCCACACGGCCCGGTCGTGACCGAGTGGCAGGCCTGTGTCATCGCCTCGCTGGTGACGCGCCGCGGGTCGGCAGCTCGACCGCGAACGGGTGCGTTCGGCACGGGAGTCCGGGACCGGGTCGACCGGTACGGCGTTGTTCACCGGTGCTCCCCCGGCGTTCGGTGATCAGCGGAACGCCGGCCGGCCGGTGACCGCCTGGCCGACGACCAGGGTGTGCATCTCGCTCGTGCCTTCGTACGTGAGGACGGACTCCAGGTTGTTGGCGTGGCGCAGCGGGGAGTACTCCAGGGAGATGCCGTTGGCGCCCAGGACGGTGCGGCACTCCCGTGCGATGGCGAGCGCCTCCCGGACGTTGTTGAGCTTGCCGACGCTGATCTGCTCGGGCCTGATGCGGCGTTGGTCCTTGAGCCGGCCCAGGTGCAGGGCGAGGAGGGCGGCGTTGCCCAGGGAGACGGTCATGTCGGTGAGCTTCTTCTGGGTGAGCTGGAAGGCACTGATCGGCTTGTCGAACTGCACCCGGGAGTCGGCGTACTCGATGGCTGCCTGGAGCGAGTCGCGGCCCGCGCCGACCACGCCGAACAGGATGCCGAAGCGGGCTTCGTTCAGGCAGGACAGCGGCCCGCGCAGGCCCTCCGCGAAGGGCAGCCGCGCCGAGTCGGGCAGCCGTACGTCGTCGAAGGACAGTTCAGACGTGACGGACGCGCGCAGCGACATCTTCTGCTTGATGTCCTGCGTGGTGAAGCCGGGTGTGCCGCGCGGCACGAGGAAGCCTCGGATGCCGGCCTCGGTCTGCGCCCAGACGGTGGCCACGTCGGCGATGCCGCCGTTGGTGATCCACATCTTGGAGCCGTTGAGGATCCAGTCTCCGCCGTCGCGGACGGCCCGGGTGCGCATACCGGAGGGGTCGCTGCCGAAGTCGGGCTCGGTCAGGCCGAAGCAGCCGATCGCCTCGCCGGCGGCGAGCCGGGGCAGCCACTCCTGCTTCTGCTCCTCGGAGCCCCACTTCCAGATGGAGAACATCGACAACGAGCCCTGCACCGAGACGAAGCTGCGGAAGCCCGAGTCGGCGGCCTCCAGCTCCAGGCAGGCAAGTCCGTAGCTGACCGCGTTCGTGCCGGCACATCCGTAGCCGTCGAGGTGCATGCCGAGCACACCCAACTTTCCCAGCTCCGGGGCGAGTTCGCGGGCGAAGTGGGCGTTCTCGAACCACTCGGCGAGGTGCGGGCGTACCCGGTCGGCGAGGAACTTGGCGACGGTGGCCTGGATCTCGCGTTCCTCGTCGCTGAGGGTGGAGGAGAGGTCGAGCAGGTCGAGGGGGTCCTTCATGGGCTTGGCGCCGCTCATCGTGGGCTCCTGACATGTGGGCTGGTGGGTTCGGTGGTGTCTGCGCCGCGAGCGATCAGGTGACCGCTCCGTCCGGCGCGGGGGTGCGGTCGGAAAGTCGGTGCAGGATCTCTGCCGTGTGCCGGCCCAGGCGCGGCGGCGGCAGACGGTACTGCGCGGGTGTGCCGCTCAGCACGATGGGGCTCGCGACCTGGCGCGACGGCCGGCCGTCTGTTCCGTCGGCGCCGGCGTCGGGGATGTCGACGATGCCGGGGAGGCCGAGCTTCCGGGCGAAGGCGAATGCCTCGTCGAGGGTGTTGACCGGTCCGGCCGGCACTCCGGCGGCCAGCAGGACGGCCGACCAGTGGTCCGCGCCGGCCGTGCCGAGCCGTGTGGTCAGGATGTCCCGCAGTACGGCGCGGTGGGCGACGCGGTCGCCGTTGGTACGGAAGCGGTCGTCGAGAGCGAGGGCGGGCTCCCCGACGATGTCGGCGAGCGCCGCGAACTGACGGTCGTTGCCGACCGCGAGCGCGATCGGACGATCGGCCGTGGGGAGTGTCTCGTACGGGGCGATGCTGGGGTGGGCGTTGCCCATGCGGCCCGGGACCACTTCGGCGACGGCGTACGCGGACGCCTGGTTGACCATGGCCGACAGCAGCGACCCGAGCAGGTTCACCTCCACCAGCTGGCCCTCTCCCGTGGCGTCCCGGTGACGGAGCGCGGCAAGGATGCCGAGCGAGGCGTGCAGGCCGGTGATCACGTCGACCAGGGCCACACCCGCCTTCACCGGCTCCCCGGCGGCGTCTCCGGTCACGCTCATCAGACCGCCGACGGCCTGTACGAGGAGGTCGTATCCGGGGATCGCCGCGCCCGCACCGCTGCCGAAGCCACTGATCGAGCAGTAGATCAACTCCGGGTTTCGGGAGCGGAGTTCGCGATGGCCGAGGCCGAGCCGCTCCATCGTGCCGGGGCGGAAGTTCTCCACCAGCACATCGGACTCGGCGACCAGCGCGCGGGCCTGTTCGCGGCCGGCACCGGTCGTGAGGTCCAGGACGACGGACCTCTTGTTCCGGTTGACGCTCAGGAAGTAGGTGGAGGTGCCCTCGTGATCCGCCGGAGGGCACCACGCCCGGGTGTCGTCGCCGCTGCCCGGCCGCTCGATCTTCACCACCTCGGCGCCGAGGTCGGCAAGGAGCATGGTGGCGTAGGGGCCCGCGAGGACCCGGGAGAAGTCGGCGATGCGCAGACCTTCCAGCGCGCCCCGTCCCGCTCCGTCGTCGATGCCCGCCGGCTCGTCCGCGTAGTCCTGGGTGCTCACGCACCCTCCTCTCTGATCCTCCCGCGAGTGCGAGGCGGATGTGTCCTGGCCGTTTCCCGTCACCACCAGCGCACCAGAGGCGGCGCCGGGTGGGTGAGTTCGACCAGGGGCAGGCCTTGCCCGTGGGGAGCGAAGGTCCGTACGACACTCACCCGTGCTCCCACCGAGACGGCGACCGGCGCCGACCCGGTGACCTGGCAGAGCAGGTGGAAGCCCTCGTCCATCGCGACGAACCATGTGTTGAGCGGGACGTGGCCGTTGCGGCGCACGACGACCCCGGAGCCCTTGCTGCGCTCCCGCTCGAAGGCCGTCGACCCACAGGCACGGCAGAACGAACGGCGGTGGGCCGCGGTGCCGCACCACAGGCAGCGCTGGAAGAAGAATTCTCCGCGGACCACCGCTTCGTCCGGCGGGGCAGCCGGGTCGGTGGCCGCGTCGGTGGCCGCGTCGGTGGCCGCGGTAGCGGCCTCGTGGTCGTCCGCGGGCTCGGTGTGTTCACGGGTGTCCGTCTGGAGCATCACGGCCTCCTGCACGCAGTTCGGTGACCGGAATCGGCTGGTCGGGATCCGTTGTGGCTCCTCCACCCTGGCCCTGCGGCAGATCGCCGGTCAACGACGCAGTGGCGCATCTTTGTGCGCGGAACGCGTTCCGTTCACCGAGGTCAGAGCCGCTCTAACGGCCCGAGTGCGGCGCGGGGGCCCGGCCCGCGGACGACGGCTCAGGCGTCGACGGCCAAAGGGGCGGCCGACGCGGCCCGGGAGAAGCGCGGCAGGGCGGCGCAACCGACAGCGAGCAGGGCGACGATGACCATCTGCACGTACTCCACGCCGGCGAAGGCCTGCGAGACGCCGTGTGGCGCCAGGGACAGGTACAGGGTGCCGAGGGTGGCCACACCGAGGGCGAGTCCGCTCTGCTGGAGGGTGATCAGTACGCCGCCGCCGACGCCGCCGAGGTGGGTGGGGACGTCGGCGAGGACGCTGCGGAACAGCCCCGCGAACAGCATCGACTGGCCGGCTCCGACCAGGGCCAGCGGCCCGGCCATGTCCCACAGGCCGACCTGCGGCCACGCGACCGACAGGACCGTCACCAGCGCGGCCAGTCCCGCGAGTTGGACCACCGCGCCGGCCGTCAGCGCCGCCCTGCCGAACCGGGTGATGACGCGGGGCGCCAGGAGCGAGCCGGCGAAGAACAGCAGGGCCATCGGCAGGATCGCCAGGCCGCCGTGCAGGGCGTCGGCATGCAGCCCGTTCTGGACGGTGAGGGCGAAGACGAACATGAAAGCGCCGAAGCCGACGCTGAAGGCGAAGACCATGACCAGACCCCTGGACATGGAAGGCAGGCGCAGCAGGGACGGCGGCAGCAGCGGGACTTCGCCGCGCCGCTCGGCGCGTGTCTCCACGACGTGGGTGACGGCACCGAGGACGACCGCGACGGCGATCAGCAGCCATGTCCACCAGGGCCAGCCCAGCGAGTGCCCCTCGGTCAGCGGAACCAGCAGGGCGGTCAGAGTCGCGGCGAACAGGACGGTGCCCGGCAGGTCGATGCCGACCGGGTGGTGCGAGCGGGTGTCGGGCACGATGCGGGCCGCCACCAGCAGCACCATCACACCGATGGGCACGTTGACCCAGAAGACCGGCCGCCAGGTCGTGCCGGCGATGTCCGCGCCGACCAGCAGGCCGCCCACCAGCTGTCCCACGACCGCGGCGATGCCTGAGGTCGCTCCGTACAGGGCCACGGCGCGGGCCTTGCGCTCCCCGTCGAGGACATGATGGAAGGTCGCCAGCACCTGCGGGACGAGCAGGGCCGCGGTGGCACCTTGGACGATGCGGGCCCCGATCAGCGCGCCTACCGTCGGTGCCGTGCCGCAGGCCAGGGAAGCCAGGACGAAACCCATGAGCGCGCCGAGGAAGACTCGGCGGCGGCCGTAGCGATCACCCAGTCGGCCGCCGAGGACCAGCAGGGCGGCGTACGCGACGCCGTACCCGGCGATGACCAGCTCCATCGATGACGCCGAGGCACGCAGGGAGGCGTCGATGCTGGGCAGGGCGACGTTGGTGATGAAGAAGTCCATGATCGGCAGGAAGGCGCCCGCGAGGAGGACGAACACCCCGAGCGGATGCAGGCCGCCCGCACGGGCTGTGGCGCGAGGCGAGGACGCGGTCGCGCCGGCATGCCGGGAAGAGGAGGTGGTTGTGGTCATGGCAGCTCCACGAGTGTTCATTATGAGCCTATAACTATAGGGCCATAATGAGTATGGGCCCATAACCACCTGGTGGCAAACCCGTACCCTGGGGCCGTGACGGAGGACCAGAAGCACCAGACGGATCCGACGGGCCCGATGGCATCGGACGACGAGCGGCGATGGGCCGAGCTGGCCGACCTCATGCTGATCGTCGGCCGGGAGATCCAGTTCCGCGGCTACAGCGACGAGCGGGCCATCCCCCTGTCACCGTCGGAGGGCATGGTGATGCGCCACCTCCAGCACGACCACGCCGCCCCGCCCAGCCGCATCGCCGCCGCCACCGGCCTCCAGCGCACCAACCTCTCCACCGTCCTGCGCGGCCTGGAACAGAAGGGCCTCGTCGAGCGGCGCGCCGATCCGGGCGACGGCCGTGGGGTGACCGTCCACACCACCGAACTGGGGCGCGCCAACTACGCCCTCGTCCGGCGGGAATGGGCCACGGCCGTCGCCACGGCCGCGGGCCACGACACCACGCACCTCGACGCGGCCCTCACCCTGCTCACCGCCATGGAAAGCGGCCTGACCAGGTCACGACCCCAGAACCGCACCAAACGCCAGGCGACACAACACTGACCTCCTCAGCGGCCCGGGAAGGTCGGCTTCACGAGCGTTCCGAGCGAAGAAGTGGCGGAAGCTGTACATCCGACAGCTTTCGCTTGTTTGTCAGGATTCGTACCGACCGGTAGCCGAGACCGAAGCGGACGCGCCGTACCGCAGCGGACGGATCGGCAGCCGCCGTCGCCCGATGGTCACGGCGCCGCGGAAGCCATCATCCCGTCGAGTGAGACCAGGAGCAGCACCTGTTCCCGTCGGCCGATCGCGTCCCGGATCGCGTCCACGGTGAGGTGGCGCGGGTCGATCGGGACGCCGATCCGTCCGGCGTCCGTCCGCGACTCGCGCTGCAGCAGGGCCCCACGAGCAGTGCACACTGGGTTGAAGTCGGGCGGGTCGGCCTCCGCGGCGGCTGTATCGCTCGTATCGCACGTACCCTTCATGGTGACCACGGTGTCCATGATGGGCGCCAAACCCTTGGAGGCAACACCACGTGCTGATCGCTCAGCGTCCGTCCCTGACCGAAGAGGTCGTCGACGAGTTCCGTTCCCGGTTCGTGATCGAGCCGCTGGAGCCGGGCTTCGGTTACACCCTCGGAAACTCCCTGCGCCGGACGCTCCTGTCCTCGATCCCGGGTGCGGCGGTCACGTCCATCCGTATCGACGGCGTGCTGCACGAGTTCACCACCGTGCCGGGCGTCAAGGAGGACGTCACCGACCTGATCCTCAACATCAAGCAGCTGGTCGTGAGCAGCGAGCAGGACGAGCCGGTCGTGATGTACCTGCGCAAGCAGGGCCCCGGTCTGGTCACCGCCGCCGACATCGCACCCCCGGCCGGTGTCGAGGTGCACAACCCCGACCTCGTCCTCGCCACGCTCAACGGCAAGGGCAAGCTGGAGATGGAGCTGACCGTCGAGCGCGGTCGCGGTTACGTCTCCGCCGTGCAGAACAAGCAGCTCGGTCAGGAGATCGGGCGCGTCCCGGTCGACTCGATCTACTCGCCGGTTCTCAAGGTCACGTACAAGGTCGAGGCCACGCGTGTCGAGCAGCGCACCGACTTCGACAAGCTGATCGTCGACGTCGAGACCAAGCAGGCGATGCGTCCCCGTGACGCCATGGCCTCCGCCGGTAAGACGCTGGTCGAGCTGTTCGGTCTCGCCCGCGAGCTGAACATCGACGCCGAGGGCATCGACATGGGCCCGTCCCCGGTGGACGCCGCTCTCGCCGCCGACCTGGTCATGCCGATCGAGGAGCTCGAGCTCACCGTCCGGTCGTACAACTGCCTCAAGCGTGAGGGCGTCCACTCCGTGGGTGAGCTCGTCGCCCGCTCCGAGGCCGACCTGCTGGACATCCGCAACTTCGGTGCGAAGTCCATCGACGAGGTCAAGGCGAAGCTCGCCGGCATGGGCCTGGGCCTCAAGGACAGCCCGCCCGGATTCGACCCGACCGCCGCCGCCATCGGTGCGGACGACGACGCCGACGCGGGATTCGTGGAGACCGAGCAGTACTGAACGCTGCGCTGCGCCGGTCATGGACACCCTTCGCGGCCGGCGAAGGCAGTCGGCGACGCCACTGCGCAGCCGAGGCCCGCACCGTGAACGGAGCACAACCCGCCGCCGACATCACAGCGGCCGGTGCGGGCCTGCCGGCTTCGACAGGGCAGGCCACGGCGTCGTGAAGACGATCTCGGTTTTCCCTTCCCGCCTGGCTCTTTCTCGCTTGGCTCTCGTACGATTCCGGCCAATAACCTGAGCCCGTCGTCGTCGGTCCGGCGATATCCGGGGAGTTGGATTCCGGATATCGCACCGGCCCACGCACTTCCGTCGGGATCTTCTCCTCCGGCGGGGTGCGCGGCGTAAGACGCGTCGGCGGCGGGAGTCGCGTTCGCCACCGGGAAGGCCGCCCATGCCGTCGGCGGCGGGCGTGGCGGGCGTGTCCGGCGTTCATGGCGAGGCGTCGTGGCACGTGGTGTCGCCGACGCCGGTCGACGACGTCCCGTCCCGTTCCCCCCGCAGTTCAGCTGCCGTTCCCCACACGGAGCGGCGAATTCCGGCTCATGCCCGGGCGTGGTGGCCGACGATCCACAAGGGGCTCCACCCGCCCGGAAGATTCATTCGGCGCCGCGAATGCCAAAGCGAAGCGGGAATCCCGGGCGCCATGCCGTCGCCGCCCGAATTCGCTACCCCGACGCGGTGATCGCGGACGTCGGGCGCGCCGAGAAACGCGCGTCCCGATGCTGCCGCACGGGGCCCCGGCGCGTCCCGCGCCGCTCGCGTGAAATCGAACCAGCCCTCGTTCGGGCGTCCTTGTCCTTCACATCGGCTCCTGGTTAAGCTCCCGAGCGTTTCAATTCCTGCACCTTTTCTGCACACCTTTGTCAACTGTGGCGCTATTTCACATGTGATCTCACATGTGACTTCGAGAGTGACGGCAGAACGGGGAGGGCTGCGCATGGGATCTTCCGTTCCCGAAACAGGTGCCTCGCGCGTCCAGGCCGTTTCGGCTCCGGCGGCCCCGATCGGCGACACCGAGCCCGCCAAGGACACCGAGCCACCCACCCGCGACGTCCGGCTCTTCTGGTGCGCGAACGCCGCCGACTCCCTGGGCAGCCAGGCGTCCGGGGTCGTCCTGCCGCTGCTGCTCCTCGGGCTCGGCTACTCGCCGACGGTGGTGGGGCTGGTCGCGGGGGTGTCGACGGCGACCGGGCTGATGCTCGGCCCGCTCGTCGCCGTACCCGCCGACCGGGGCGCGCGTAAGCGGGTGATGTTCTGGTCGGCGGTGGTTGCGGCGCTCGCGATGGGCTCCGTGGCGGTGGCCCTGGCCGTCGCGGAAGGACGGCCTTCGCTGGTCCATCTGCTCGCCGCCGTACTCGTGGAACGTACCGCCACCGCCTGCTACGAGGCGGCGGCCCGCGGCACGGTAGCCCTGATCTCCACGCCCGGGAACCTCCCGCGCGTGGTGGCCGGGCTGGAGGCCGGTGACCGGGGCGCCCTGGTCGCGGGACCCGCTCTGGGCGGCATGCTGTACCAGGTCTCGCGCGCGCTGCCCTTCGTGCTGGACGCGGTCTCGTACGCCGTCACGGCCGTGTGTGTCCGGGCCATGCGCTCGCACCTGCGGGCCGACCGGACCGGCAGCGCGGACGCGGTGGACATGACGAACCGGGCCGACGCGGCGAACCGGGCCGACGCGGCGGACCGGGCCGACGGCGCGTCGGAGTCGGCCGGGAGCGCGGCCCAGGACGGTTCCCTTCCGCGGCCCGTGTCACGCCCCGTGCCTCGCTCCGCACGCGGCACATGGTCCGCCCTGGCCGCCGAGGCGAGCGCCGGAGTCCGGCTCGTCCGCACGACGCCCCTGCTGCGGCTGGTACTGGTGTGGACCACCACCGTCAACGGCGTACTGGCCGCGCTGTACTACGACGCCGTCTTCACCTTGCAGGAGAGCGGCCACGGCGGGACGCCCATGGGACTGGTCCTGGCGCTGTCCGGCGCCGCCGGACTCGCCGGTTCGCTCGCCGCGCCCCGACTGGTGCGCGGACTGAGCCCCGTGCGGGCGGTGGTGACGGTGTCCTGGCTCATGATCCCGCTCGCCGCCGCGCTCGCGACGGCCGGGGGACCGTGGGCGTACGGGGCGCTGTTCGGCGCGTTGTGCCTGATCATGCCGCTGGCCACCGTGATCCTCCAGGCCCGGGCCATTCAGGGGACGCCGCCCGAACTCCAGGCCCGCGCGGGCTCCGTCCTCGCCACCGCCGCCGGCGGAGCCGCAGCCGTGGCGCCCGCGCTCGCCGGGTTCCTGACGGCTCACGCGGGGACCGCCGTGCCCGCGCTCGTCTCCGCCGGGGTGCTGGTCCTGCTCGCTCTGCACACGACCCTGCGCGCGGGACGCACCCTGGCGTCGGGCCTACCGCCGAAGGGCACACCGGCGGAAGACGTTCGGGCGAGGGGGCGAGACGTATGACCGGCTCCCGCTACCAGGTCTACCTCGCCGCCCTGCCCGAGGTCTGCGCCGCCGATCCGGCGCTGATGGCGTTCACCGCGGACGCGAACGGCCGGTGCGAGGTGTTCGCCTGGAACGCCGAAACCGGGCGTGCCCGCCAGGTCACCAACCGACCGCGGGGCACTCTGCACGGAACGATCGACCGGGACGCGAACGTGTGGTGGTTCGACGAGGACGCGCACGGCGAGGGTCACTGGCGGTTCCAGCCCTTCCGCGGCGGCCCCGACCTCCCCGGGCTGACCGGCGTGCCCCCGGGCACCCCGCGCGGCCTGGCCGTGAGTGACGACGGGATCGTCGCCATGGGTCTGGGGGACGACCGGACGACCACCGTCCACCTGGGCCGGCGCGGCGCTTCGGCCCGCGAGGTGACGCGCGTCGACCGGCACGCCACGCTCTCCGGGATCACCGCCGCGGCGGACCTGCTCGCGATCAGCGGCCCCGCCGGCTCCGCGCACGCCGTGACCGTCCTGACCGCGGACGGCACACCGCGCGCCGTGCTCTCCGGCTCCGGGGAACACGGCAGACTCTGGTCGCTCGGCTTCGCGCCCACCGCCGAACGCGACGAACTGCTGCTGGTGCGCGAGGACGACGACCGCTATCTGCTGGCCAGTTGGCGCCCGGACACGGGGATCCGTACGTACACGTGGTGCGCGTTCGACAGTGAGATCACCGCCCGCTGGTACCCGGACGAGAACGAGGGGCGTACCGTCCTGATCCGCGAGGACCGCCACGGCCGCAGCACCCTGCACCGGGCCCGCCTGGACTCCGGCACCCTCACGCGCGTGCCGACGCCGCCCGGGAGTCTGCTGGACGCCGCGCCGCGGGCCGGTGGCGATGTGCACTACCTGTGGACGGACACGGCCCATCCGCCGCGCATGTACTCCACGGCCGGTACCGCGCTGCCTGCCCTCGGCACCGTGCCGGGGCGCGTACCCGGCGACCACCGCGACCTGTGGACGCCGACCCCGGACGGCCCCGTGCACTCATGGCTCAGCCTTCCCGAAGGCCACGGCCTGCCCCAGGGCCCCGAACCCCCGCAGGGCGAAACCTCCGAGAACGAAACCTCCGAGGGCCGGGCGACCAGGGAGCGGGGCGAGCCGCCGCCCGTCGTCTTCCTCGTACACGGCGGTCCCGCCGACCACGACCGCGATGCCTACGACGGTGTCGTGCACTCGCTCGTGGCATCGGGCTTCGCCGTGGCACGCGTCAACTACCGCGGCTCCACCGGCTACGGCCCCCGCTGGCGCCGGGCCTTCGACGCGGGCGTGGGGCTCACGCAGGTCGAGGACCTGGTGGCGGTGCGCGCCGATCTGATCGGGCGCGGGCTGGTGCGGCCGGACGCCGTCGGGCTGTGGGGCACATCGTGGGGCGGCTACCTCACGCTGCTGGCCCTCGGCACCCGTCCCGGGCTGTGGCAGGCGGGCGTCGCCGTCAAGCCCGTCGCCGACGGCGTCGCCGCCTACCGCACCACCACGTCCGCGCTGCGCACCCTGGACGAGCGCCTGTACGGAGGCACACCCGACGACGTGCCCGAGGCGTACGCCCGCAGCTCGCCGATCCGGTACGCCTCGCGCGTGCGGGCACCGCTGCTGGTCGTGGCCGCCACCCGGGACGCCAAGTGCCCGCCCGGCCAGGTGCGCGGCTACCTCGCCGCGCTGCGCGCCGCCGGAGCCCGCCACGAGTCGATGTGGCTCGACAGCGGGCACGACGGCTACGAGGGCGGCGACCACGTCGCCGTACTGCGCCGCGCCGTGGTCTTCCTCGACCGCGAGCTGCGCGGCACGCACGGCCCGCACCACGCCCCCAAGACGCCCCCCGCCATCCGGAGGGGGGATTCCGGCCGCGTCGGTACCGCGGCGGCGGCCGGGACGGACAGCGCCGAACACACCGAGAGGAGAACCGCCCATGCAGAAGGACATCATCCACAACGACCCGCTCGAGGGTGACGAGGAGAACCGTAAGCCGAGCGTCGGCGTCACGGTGACCATCCCGTTCCGCAACGCGGAGGACGCGGAAGAGGACTGATCCTCGCCGGCCGGCCCGGCGGCCACCATGCCGGGCCGGCCGGTCGGCCCGGCACCCAGGGGCGCGCGGCAAAGGGGCTGTCCGTCCCGACGGGGTCGGGTGCGTCCCGCCACGGCCCCGGTCGGTTGCCCGAAGTGCCCCGCCTCCCCTGTCTGCCGTCTTCCCCGTTCCCCGTCTCCCGGCCGTCCCACGAGGAGCTGACATTGCGCGTACTGCTGGTCAACATGCCCTGGTCTCCCATCGACCTTCCGTCTCTGGCCCTGGGAATCCTCAAGCGGAGTGTGGACGAGCACGTGCCGGACGGCAGTGCCGAAGTCCTGCACGCCAACCTCGAGTTCACCGACTGGATCACCCGGCGTATGGAGTTCACCGCCGAGGACTACGAGTACTACGCGCTGGCCTCCTACTTCATGGGCTGCGGCGACTGGGTCTTCTCCTCCGCGCTCTACGACGACCCCGACTGGCGGGACGACGAGTTCGCCGCCGCGATGAAGGGGAAGCTCGGCGCGTCCCGGATGCGGATGACCCGCGAACTGCACCGGCTGGTACCGGAGTTCGTGGCGGACATCGCCCGGCGGATCGTCGACGAGGCACCCGACGTCGTGGGCTTCACCTCCACCTTCCAGCAGAACACCGCCGCACTCGCGGCCGCCCGCCAGGTCAAGCGGCTCGCGCCGCACATCGTGACCGTCATCGGCGGCGCCAACTGCGACGGCGAGCAGGGCGCGACGGTCCACCGCAACTTCCCGTTCGCGGACTACGTGATCCGGGGCGAGGGCGAAGCCGCGTTTCCGCAGCTCCTGTCCGCGCTCGGTGAGGAACACCCGGACCTCTCCACCCTAGCCGGGCTGTGCCATCGCGGTCCGGACGGGGTGAGCGCCGCCAACCCGATGGCCACCAGCCCGCTGCCGCCCGCCACCATCCTGCCGCCCGACTACAGCGGCTACTTCGAACGCCTCGGCGCCTCCGTGGCCCGCAACTGGGTCGAGCCCAAGCTCGTCGTCGAGGGCGCCAGAGGCTGCTGGTGGGGTGAGAAGCACCACTGCACGTTCTGCGGACTCAACGGTTCCTTCATGCAGTTCCGCAGCAAGAGCCCGGACACCTTCTACGACGAGATCATGGATCTCGCCCGCCGGCACCGTGTGCTGGACATGTACGTGGTCGACAACATCCTGGACATGGGCTACCTCTCCACGGTCCTGCCCCGGATCATCGAGAGCGGCTACGACCTGCGGCTGCACATCGAGATCAAGGCCAATATGCGCCGCGCCCACCTCCGTACGCTCTCCGACGCGGGGCTGATCTACGTGCAGCCGGGCATCGAGAGCCTGAACAGCCGCGTACTGGACCTGATGGACAAGGGCGTCAGCGGCTGCCAGAACGTACGCATGCTCCGCGACGGCGCCGAGACCGGCCTGTCGGTGTCCTGGAACTATCTGCACGGCTTCCCTGGAGAGAGCGCGGAGGACTACGACCCGGTCATCGCGCAGATACCGGCGCTGGAACACCTCAACCCGCCGGTCGACCTCTCGGCCCGTATCGCCATCGAACGGTTCAGCCCCTACTTCAACCGGCCCGAGCTGGGCTTCTCCGGCTTGCGCCCGGAGGCGCACTACCGCTTCACCTACGACCTGCCGGAGGAGGAGCTCTACGGACTCGCCTATGTCTTCGAGGCGCCGGAGCGGGGCATCGGCAAACCCACCGTCACCGCGCTCAACGCCGCGCTCGGCGCCTGGCGCAAGCACCACGCCGACGCGCGTCTCACGCAGGCCGACCTGGGGGACCGCATCGTCCTGGTGAGCAGGCGCCGGGCCTTCGAGTGGCGGGCGATGGAGCTGACCGACCCGTACGAGATCGCCGCGTTCCGGCTGCTGGACCAGCCGCACACGCCGTCGGCCCTCACCCGCAAGGCCGCGGGCCGGGTGCCGGGCGGGGCGCTCCAGGAGGACGAGGTGCAGGAGCTGCTCGACCGCTGGGTGGGGCTCGGGCTGGTCTTCACCGACAACGGGCAGTACGTGCATGTCGCGCCCTCGGCGGTGAACGAGGACCTGCTGCGGCTGGACTTCATGCGGCACCGGCACGCGGCGCCCGTACCGGCCACCACGCCGGCCGAGCCGCACATGAGCGGAGTCTGACCTGTCCTTTCTCTTCCCTCCCTCTTTCCTCCCTCTTTCCTCCCTCTTTCCTCAGCCCTCGCCCGAGCGTCGTCCGACCGTTCAGGCGCACCTGGAGGCCAGTCCGATGAGTCCCAGCTCCACCCTCACCCCGTCCGCCGCCGTCTGGCGTGACTACGACCCCGTCGCCTGTGCGCTGCCGGGGATGTTCCTGGGCGACATCGCGCTGACCGGTCCCGTCGCCGAGGAGTGCGACCGGCTGTGGGAACTGGGCGCGCGCCGCGTCCGGCTGTCCGACGTCGTGGATCTCGCGGACACGGGAACGCCGGACGCGGCGGCCCGTGCCGTACGGACCCTCAGCATGGTCAGGGACCTGACAGCCCGCGCGGTGCTCGTCGAGTGGGACCTGCGGCCGGATCCGGACGGGGGCGCGACGGCCACCGAGGACGTCAGCCGCCTCCTGAGCCACCTCCAGCCACCGCAGCGGATCGAGGGGGTGGACCCGGCAAGGTCGGAAGACGCGCTGCGGACCTGGCGCAACGGCCATTACCTGGGCAAGTGCCTCTGGCGGCAGGGGCCGGGCTTCGTCCAGATCCGCGACCGCCGCTGGGGAGATCTCCGCCGCTTCACGGTGGACGAGCCGCACTACCAGGAAGCGATCGAACGCCTGGCGTACGGTGCTCCCGAGTCGGCGGTGCCGCCGGACGCGCTCGCCGACCTCCGCGAGGAGCGACTCGTGCTCGCGGTCGGCGGCGTCCAGTGGTGGCTGCCGTACCGCGTCAACCGCTGGATACAGGAGGCGATGACGATCTGAGGCGGGGGCGTTCCCACGCGACCCTTGCCCGCCAGAGCGCCCCGGCGGTCGGCCCCGCACTCGCGGAGCCTTCGGGCTGACGGGGCGACCCCCGGGCCACATCTCGGGTCGGCCCCGGGAGCGCGCCGAGGGAGCGGAGAAGCTGCGCTTCGTCGAACACGGCCACGCCCTGCAGATGGTCCCGGTCCTGGACGACGGCGTAGCGGTGGACACCCCGGAGGATCTTGCACGAGCCGAGAGCCTCCTCGCCCAGGACCCCGGTAAGGATCCAAATAAGCAAGTGAATGTCCTCGACCCTTTCCGAACAAGTCGTGGCTTGACAAGCAGTGTCGAGTTCAGAGTGGCCCGCTGAAGACTGAGCACGGACTGAGACCAACTGTTCAACTGCGTGACAACGCCAGCGAACAACGGCGAACGACCAGGAACGCCAGCGGACCATCAGCACAGGTGAGAGCCACACCATCCCAAGGCAGCGCCCCCGCCCAAGTTACTTGCACCCAAGCGCGCCCGCACGACGAACACATGCGGGGCGGCATGCGCTCGTGGTTCGGCGGGCAGTTCCGTCCGGAGCCGCGCCTCCTCCAATGCGCACTCAGCGACCTCTTCGAGCAGAGTCGGCAGGTGCGCCTGCACCTCGCCGCAGCGCATCAGGTGAATTCCCGTCAGCACGGCACGGAACGCGTAGAGCAGCGGCTTCAGTTCGTCGGTCTTCTCGAGCAATCGCCATTGCGTGGCCGTGAATCCCCGGTAGTGATGAGCATGGTGCAAGGTGAGCACTCCGGGAGCCAGGTCGCGCAGTTCCACGTGCTCGGGCGTCGTCTGCACCACGAGCGGGGAAAGCAACTGCTCCAGCACATAGCCGTTGCGCCGCAGCATGAGCCGCACAAACTCGCGCAGGTCGTGCGTGACGAGATCCAGCTCAACACCATGGTGGTCCCATAACCGGCTGCGTGTCTCCAGGCTCAGCGCATCCAGCATGAACCCATGATCCCCGCAGGCCAGGACTTCCCATGGCCGGGCCGCGTCTGGGCCGTTCGAGGCCGATCGACAGTGACCAACGATGACCACTCGGCCGCTCATGGATACCGCTTGACCAGCAAACCCAGCTCACCAAGATCCCCGGCAGGACCCAGGGCAAGAACATCTCAGGTTGCGTCCTGTGGAAGATCCCGCAGGTTGTGCCACGCGTGACCACAACCCCCGGCGCAGTACAGCGTCCGCCTGCGGGTGTCGGCGATGCTGAAGAGAGCGACGAGCAGGCGAAAGGACTTGGTGAGTTCGTAGGCCGGAAGTGCTTCCATTCCGAAGCGCCACTTCGTGAGCATCACCGCTGGCGTGTGAGTGGGGCGGATACCGGAACGCGCGATGCTCTCCGGCACGTCCTCCTCGCAGGCACGGGCCTGCCCGCAGAACAGCACCAGGGCGTGCACGACCTTGCGTTGGTCATCCTCTGAGAGGCCCTCGAACCACTCGACGCCCTCGGCCACCGGCCTGAGCCCCTGCGCGAGTTCGTTGAGGATCACCTCGTGTGCGTACAACACAGACGTCCACCCCCATGGTTCAGACCCACGGTACGCGGACGGGCCACCAGTGAGCAGCACGGTTTCTCGTGCCTTGATGGCACAGCCATCTGACGCGAACAGCAAGCTCCCCGTCGAATCCTCGCAGCGCCTTCCAATTGGTGCGCGTCCCGAGTGAGTGTCCAACTGCGTGACAACGCAGGCGAACAGCGGCGGACGAACGCGAACGTCTGCGGATCATCAGCGCGGGTGAGGACCACGCCAGCCCAAGGCAGCGCCGCCATCCAAGTTGCTCCGGGACGAAGAGGTCGTGGGTTCAAATGCCGCCACCCGACAGTGAAAACCAGGTCAGCGGGCGGCCCGGTCGCCGATCAGCAGATGGATCTTGCTGGTCAGCGTGCCGGTGTCCGCTCCCCCTCGGAACCGGCCTCGAGGGACACGCGCAGGTCCTCGGTGGCCGCCTCCACCAAGTCGTTCGTAGCGCCGTACAGCAGGCGGATTCGCTGTGACAGGCCGTCGCTTGCTGTTCCGTCGTCAGACCTCTTCTTGGCGGCGTCGACGCTCTGACTCAGCAGGCCCGCAGTCCGCCGCGCGGTACGACGCAGTGTGTGCGCCGCCATGATGACGGCCTCGCCCCCTACTAGCTGAACGTCCGCCACCTGGGCGTGGATCGCGTCTTGTAGCTCGTCGAGGCGGGTCCACAGTTCGAGCGCGCCCTTGGGGTCTTTTCGGTCGTGCAGCCTGGACGCCGCCTCCGTGAGGGTGGCCGCAATCTGGAAGCCGAGGTGCACCAGCGCCGCGTAGACCTGACGTCGCTCTTGGCGAAGCCACTTCCAGCGTTCCTCGGTGACCCGGTCCCGCTCGCGCTGCCGCTCCTCGCGGGACCGCCGTTGCTCTCGGTACTCCGCGAACGCCGCAGTGATCAGGACGCCTGCGAGCGTCGCAGACGCGGTGATCAGGTACGGCGCGATGCTCGTTCCCCCAGCTGCCATGGCGAGGATGTTGCCACAGGTCGGCCAGGCGTGCCGCCTGGCGGATTGGCTGGTGTCCCTGGAGTGAGAGAAGTTAGGTCGGCCACGGCGAGCCATCCCGATCCCTCTTCGTATGCTGCCTGAGTGACGTCGGCAGAGTGGGGAGAGCGCTCGCGCGACTCCGACGCGTGGGTGATGCTCGTCGACGAGGCCTTCAGCCTCGCCGAGTTGCGGCCGGCGGGCAGACCGCTGGGTGCCTGGCTTGGCCGGTTGATGAGCCAAACGGTGTGGGCGGCGTCGCAGCGGCCGGTGAACCTGCCGCGGTCTAGCCGTCCTGAGTTCCGCTTCGTTGGCGTCGACGTAAACGACGAGCGCGGCGACGCAGACGATGACCCGGGCTGAGCGCGGCGAGGCTCACCCGAAGCCCTGGTCGAGGAGCTCGGACGGGAGCAGGGACGGCGTCGGGCTCGCCTCAAGCAGAGTTTGCCTCGCATGATCCAGGTGAAGGCCTTCAATAGCTCGGCGCGCATTGAACCGCTGCCACTGGAACACCTGCAGGTGGGGGCCGCCAATGCGAACCCCGAGCACTACTACCTCTACGTGGTCGACAAGGCGGAGCGGTTGCCGTAAGTACTGAGTACAGCAGCGAGGTACAGCAACCACCGCACCCGTAGCCGACCATCAGAAACCTTCCAGGGCTGGCTGAACAGCCCACCAGCCCTCAATGACCTCTCAGCCGAGAGTTCGGGACGAAGAGGTCATCATGCATGTCTCGCGGTATCGTTCTCGCCGCCGCGGCCGGCCCGGGGTACGCGATGCTTGGAGTATGGCCCCTGAACCAAGCGCTGCTCCGTCGATGACCACTCACCTAAGTGCGGTGACCGATGGAACCACCAGAGTTTTCACGTGGGAGGAAGGCGCGCGCATCGAGGTCCGCAACTTGGGCGGCGAGATCGTCATTGAGGCCAACGCCGCCGGGTTGAAGACCCTGGCCAGCCACCTCCTCACCCTCGCCCAGGACGGCACACCGGACGGTGCCCATCTTCACTTGGAGGAGAACAACGGGCTCGAAGAAGGCTCCGTAAGCCTGGTCCTGGAGCGGTGCGACGACGAATGACTCGTGCCAGACGCGTCCCAGGTCGTGCACCACGGGGAACAGCGGGGAACCAATCGACCATCCACCGCGCGTCCGTGTCCCGCCGCCGCAGGTCAGGCCTGGAGCAAGTCCCAGAGGCCCTGAGCTTCCCATGTTGATGTCACGAGCCACACAGGCCAGGGACGTTCAGTCGGCGTCGACCAGTAACCTGCGACGATCAGTCGTGGAACGTCTGGAGGCTTCGTGGAAGCTACTGCTCTCGTCAGTCCCGATCGATTGTGGTCGGCGCAAGAGATCCTGGTGCGTCCGAGCCCTGTCCCGGCGGCGGCAGGGGTCTACGGGTGGCACTTCAAGCAGCCGCCCCACCCGGACCTGGACGCTGGGCGCCTGCTCTACGTCGGGATAGCCCCGCGGTACATGGCGAATCGGACCAGCACGCAGAACCTGCGTAAGCGGGTGCGCTACCACTACCGGGGCAACGCAGCCGGCTCGACGCTGCGGCTCACCCTCGGATGTCTGCTCGGACTCGATCTGCGCCGCGTGGGCAGCGGCAAGCGGATGACCTTTGGCAAGGTCGGCGAAGCAAAGCTCAGCCAGTGGATGGCGGACAACGCGCGGGTGTCTTGGATCGAGCAGAGCGAACCGTGGGACCTGGAGTCGCAGCTCATCTCCCAACTCGACCTCCCGCTGAATCTCGACCAGAACCGCCACAACACGTTTCACAGTCGCTTGAAGGAGCTACGGGCCCAAGCACGCCAGCGAGCGCGGGAGTTGCCCATCAGCTCGTAGGCCCTCAGATGGGCAACGGGCCGCTGTCTGGGCCGTCCCTGGGCCGTCCGAGGTCGCTCGACAGTGGCCAATGACGACCACCAGGCGCAGGGGCACGACGTTCCTGACCAGCAAAAACCCAGCTCACCAAGATCCCCGGCAAGACCCAGGGCAAGAAGAAGCAAGCAAGCCAGTCGGCACGGGGTGAAGCCGACGTAGGCCGGATCGGTATGAGGGGCTCGCGGGTTAACAGGTAGACCCGCTTCAGAGATTAGCGTTGAAGGCCAGCGGCACTTGCGAGGCCCGCTGGTCCTGTCGTCGCCCTAACGTGACCGCCTTGTCGCGGCCTTCAGGACGAGGGAAAAACGCCATGTAGGTTGAAGGAGGGGCGCATATCGGATCATCCTTGGCGTCATGAGTCTCGCCTCCCCCTTCTTGGACGTGCCCTCCATGGGCGATTACGCCTACGACTGGGCCCTGGTGGATGTGGAGACCTCGGGACTCATGGCCCGGCGAGACCGGGTGCTGTCCGTTGCGGTAATCACGATCGGTCCGGACGGTGAGCAGACCGGGGAGTTCTCGACACTGCTCAATCCGGGGTGCGATCCGGGGCCGGTGGATGTGCACGGGCTCACCATCGAGCGGCTGCAGGGTGCACCGACCTTCGACCAAGTGGCTGGGCGGATCGGAGCAATGCTCCAGGACCGGGTCCTGGTAGCTCACAATGCCCAGTTCGACTACGACTTCCTGGCCTACGAGTTCGCCCGTGCGCGGATGTGGCTGCCGGTGTCGCAAAGGCTGTGCACCCTGGCTCTGAGCCGCCAAGTGGATCCACCCACGAACGACATGAAGCTCGGCACCCTCGCCGCCCACTACGACATCCCCCAACAGCGTGCTCACGATGCGCTGGACGACACCCGGGTACTTGCCGGGGTTCTGCGGGCGTCGCTGCGCGAGGCAGCTCGGCTCGATCTGCCCCTGCCACTGGTGACCTGCCCACCGAGGGCAGAATCCCAATTCACGCCGAAGCCGCCGAAGACTCCCTGTGCCTACCGCAATCCGGGACGTCTGACTCCCGGCGGGCCTCTCCAGCAGGGGATGAAGGTCGCGATCACCGGTGAGACCGCCCACGCCCGGGCGGAGCTGGTCGGGCGGGCGGTTGCCGCCGGGCTGAACATGATGACCTCCGTCAGTCGGCACACCAGCGTGCTGGTCACCAACGAACCGACAGCCGATTCAGCAAAAGCCCGACGCGCACTCGCCGAAGGAGTGCCGGTCATCGACGAGCAGGCCTTCCTGCAGCTGCTGGCCGACGTACGGCCGGGGACAACGCATGAGGCGGCTGCCGTCAGGATCGCCCCGGCGACTGAGCCGGACGCAGAACAGGTCGGCTCCATGGAGCCGGTGCCCACCACGACCCCTGCCGTACCCATCCCGGAAGCAGCGGCTCTCCCCCCGGCCTCCCCCTGCGTGTCAGTCCCCGCACCGCGCCAATCCGAGCTCTCCGCCAGCATCTTGGCCAAGCCCCTGGTGAGACGTCGGGTATTGGTGCTCGGTGGTGTCCACGTCGATGCCGCGGCAGCTCGTACGCGCGTCGTCGAGCTGGGCGGATCCGCGGCGATCAACTTGTCCGCAAGCGTCACCGACGTCGTGCTCCTGCCGGGAGGAGAAGGCGACCGACGTATGAAGCGCATCACCGCTCTTGAACTCCCCGTGCACGACCTGCACTGGCTTGCCTCTCCGACCACAACCGACCAAATCGCGGTGGCTCTCCGGCCTCAAGAGCCGCACGTGATGCCGAGGGGCGGCGTCATTAACCTGCCTACGCCGCACGGCGGACCCGCGCCAGAGTGGTACGTCACCGCTGGCTGGACCCCGCGGTCCGACGGCGAGATCGACGTGGTCGCCTTCCTCCTCGACGAGGACGAACAGGTCAGCTCCGACGATGACTTCATCTTCTACGGAGCCCCGGAGAGCCCCGCCGGGACGGCGCGCCTGCTGACCGGTGGCCCTGCCGAACAGACCATCGCCGTCGACCTGGCATCCCTGCCACCCGCGACGCGAAAGATCGTCGTCGCTGCAGCCATCGACGGCGTCGCCACCTTCGGGAGTGTCGGCGCGATCCAGATCGGTGCGGCCCTCGGCAGCAGCGGAGCACCTCTGGCCCGGGCCACCCTGGACGCCGCCACCACCGAACGCACCATGCTGCTCGTGGAGATCTACCGCAGGGGTCCGCTCTGGCGTCTACGTGCCGTCGGCCAGGGCTACGACCACGGCCTCGACGCCCTCGCACGCAGATACGGGGTCGACATCGCCGACTGAACGACGGTGCCAATTCGGAAGCCCCGCATCCCTTGCATCAGACCCGGCGGCGCGGTGCGGGTGAGAATCAGGCGAAAGCGAGGTCGCCTGACATCCACGGCTGACATCAACGGCACTGGACTCCAGCGACTTCGGGCGGCCAAAAGCGTCAGCTCAAGCCCCGCACCAGCCGACCGCTGAAGGCGTGGGATCGAACTCCTAAAGCGGGTGTCGAAGGCTCCATGGGACTATTGTGAGTCATCGAGTATGCGCAGTCGACAAGGCCGAGGGGCACGGATGCCGCTCGGCCTTGTCGACTGTATGGCAGAGCGCGCCAGGGCGATCGCAGACTAGCTCGATGAGTGCTCGTCATTCGGCTGCGAAGAGGTACTTGAGCACGCCCAGACCGAGCGTGAGCGAGGCAGCAAAGGCCGCACTCACCGCAGTTTACGCAGGCAATCGGCTCAGTACTCACGCTCGTCATCAGGATCCCCAGCAACTCCCAGGGCGGGAAGGCATATGGAACGCACGAGCCAGGCCGAAAGTATCGACCTGCCCCGGTTGAAGACCCTCATCGGGATCCTCTATTTCGTTGGTCATGGCGGCATGGTGGCACGCAGCCACCCGGCTCATCGAACTTCCTCAATCCGGAACGTATCCGCAGCTTGCGGTCATGACTCTTTCTTCCGGCGCCCTGCTCTTTCTATCTGCTTCAGTGCCCAAGCTGTTTCCGCTTTTTCCAGAGTCAGTCGCATTTCCTTCTTGTGGCGCTCAGAGGTCTCTGGGTTGTCGAGGAGTGTGACAAGGTTCTTGCGAGCCTCAGAGTAGTACTTGTTCTCCAGTCGCTCGCCCCACCGCTCCAATGCATAATTGCACGCAGGTGGGATCATCATGGCCACAGTCGGAGACATCCAGACCATGACATTTCCGACAGTGTGATGTGCACTCAGGTTCTGCCCGATCGTGGCCAAAAGGGTAGCTACCGCCGCCCCGAACGCTTTGGTTGACCACCCCTGTTCAGCCGCTCTCTGAATTTGCCTGTGCGGAACAGGCTCGGGCGGAATCTCTTGCACAGCCGGAGAGGCTTCAGTCACGCTCGCCTCCCTCAGCTTGAGAGTTTCCATCTCCGGCTTGACGTATATCGCCACCGTGAGCATCGATATCCGCTCCGCTGACATTTATGAGATTCCTTTGAGCGGATGCGATGACGCTGCCACTCACTTTCCCTCTGGCGCTTACGTGAATTCGCTCCGTCGCATTGCGCAACGCTCGACCGCGCAAAAAGATGGCGGCGTAAAAACCAAGAGCCGACGTCGCTGCACCTACTACTGAAGCCGTTATGGCCACCCAGAAGGTCCCGGAGCCCCAAAAACTACCCATGCCGACCATGTTAGCCACAGCAAGCCCATATCGACAGCAGACGGCCATCACCACAAACGGAATTTGATCTTCCGTATCTGCTGGTCAGAGTAACTACCTCGGCTGGCCCCTTTCGGCCAGCGCCCTTTCCGCGCCCCCAAGGAGGGCATCATGAGCGGCACAGCAGAACTAATTCACGCAGCGAAGGCCGAAGTCAGCCACAAGGAAATATTTTCGAACGGCCACTGGGACAACACCGAGAAGTTCGCCGGGCAGGTTCCGGCATGGCGTGGGTGAGCGCCGGCCATTACCCGTGGTGCGCTCTCTTCGCCACCTGGGCGCCCCTGAGTCCGGGAACAACGATCTCTTCCCGCGTACCGCGTCCTGCGCCTACGCGCTCGACTGGTTCCGGAAGAAGGGCCGGCTCAGTGAGTGCCGGCGATCGGCGCTCAGATTCGGTTCGGACCGAACGGCGGGACTCACACCGGCATCGTCTGCGCCCATGACGCGACCTATCTCCACACCGTGGAAGGCAACACCAACACGAGCGGTTCCCCGGTGGGTAACGGGGGGACCTCCGCATGCGTGCCCGTCGTGATGCCTACACCTACGGCTACGGGCTGCCGGAGTTGCCCGAGGGTGTGACCAACTCGGACCCTGCTGTTTAAGAGCAAGTCCGGCTTCCGCTACGCCGCTACGGCGGACGGTCCTGTGACTCCCAAGCCGAAGTGCAAGGCTCCGAAGACGGGCGTGAAGAAGGTCGTCGTGAGGGCCGGTATGACGCTCTCCTCGATCGGGGTGGCCGCAGGGGTAACCCTCGCGAAATCGAGGCTCACGGTGACCACGCGCGGGGCTCCGCCGGCCGTGGCCTATTCGTGGACTCGTCCCATCCGATCTGCCACGTACAGGGCCGTGACCTGCTGCGTTGCCCAAGTGCCAAGGGGCCTCCGGAGCCGTGCGCAAGAGGCACTCTCCCAACACGCAGTTACGTCTGCCGCCGTCGTGTGTGCGGCTGAACCGCAGGCTGATGGAGTCGGAGCTATGACGCTACTTCCTGTCAGGCGTCAGCGATGCCTTGATCTATGCCGAAGTGGCGGGAGACCTCTTCGATCGTGAAGCGGGCACGGAGTTTACAGGCGGAGTTCTGGTTGGCGAAGAAGCCTGTACGCCACAGTGCCTCTTCGCGCGACACGGCCCGCTCCCAGGTAACTGGGACGACCCACTCACGAGGATCCTCCCCATCCGCTACTGCCTCCCCAGTGCGTCGGTAGGTGCCCACCAGTGGGAGATCGGCCAGCCGCTGTCTCTCACCCTCAACACTGAAGGCCGCGTCCTCGAATGGTTGCGGTTCGCCGGAGACCGTACCGACGCCCACATAGCCCACCTTGGGGATGTGCGTGAACACCCGCGCTCCAAGTGGCAGGGACCGAATCGTCCGTGAGAACCACTCTCCACCGCCGGCCGAAACGAATCCGTAGTTGAGGGCGTCGCCCCAGTTCCGGCCGCCGGGCTCATCGCCGAAGGACACGTACCAATCCGTCCCGTTCCACGGCTCCTGCTTCCCGCGTCCCTTCGACCCAGTCGACGGTGCCACTGCCTCGACCTCGTCGATCAACCAGGTGCGTGCCAGGTAGGAGCGCCCCTCGTCCTCAAAGTAGCGAAAGAAGAGCACGTTGACCGGAACCTGGAACCCTGAGGCCAAGTAGGTGACGATCCGCTCCGTCGCCGCATCGATCTCACTCGCGACAATGGTCAGAGCATGAGTCGAGTTGAGGGCTTCCGGCGGAGTGCCGCCGAACCGCAGCGCGAACGCTTCATCCAACTCCTCAGCCAGCCCCCTACTGCGGGCATAAGACGCGTAGATGTCGCGTATCTGGTCGTTGGTGAGCTCCTGGACCCAGGACCCGTAGTCGAGAACCTGAGCCACCACCTCACGAGGCGTGCGGTCCCGCTTGAGCTCCAGAACGTGCAGGCTTCCCTCAGCATCCATGCCCAGCAGGTCGACGACCTTGCCATGCTGCGTGAGCACCTGCCGGCCGATCAGCAGCAGCGGATGCCCCAGGATGCCGGGATCGGCCTCGATGAGTTCCTCGAGCCGAGACTCCAAGGGCATCGGTCGCGTAGCAACTCGCACTGGCTTGTCGTCTACCCTCCACAGTCCGAACTCCAGCGGCATCGCCATCCCCCCTCCGCTCAAACCACAGTGCCCAGCTAACTAGGCATGGCGACAGAGAGTATGACGCCGGGGCACCGATGACCAGTGAACGACCTGTGGACCAGTTCTACTTGATGGCCGTTGCGGTACAGCAGTGAAGTACAGCAACCACCCTGACCTCAGCCGACCGCCAACAACCGTCGATGACCGACTGACCAGCCCACCAGACTTCAATAGCCCCCCCAGCCGAGAGTTCGGGACGAAGCGGTCGTGCCAGATTCAGTTGGGGAACCACGAGGAACAGCGGAGTATCAGGCGGCGGTCCATCAGAACACCAGCGCTCGTCACAGGTCGCCAGGAAGGCCGAGGCCAGGGGGCATGAGCTTTCCAAGCTGAGTGTGCTTGGTCGGCACCGCAGGCCGGACGTGCTGGGTAGGGTTTGCAGGATGCGCTACCTGACAGAGGCTTTCGTTGTGGGGGCTCTCAAGCGAGGCCGACCGGTGGAACAGTTCCTCGGTCCGGTCGGTGCTCCGGATCGGCTCGGGGTCAGCTACGTCGAGGTCCGCCCAACGAAGGCGTCATATGAGGTCTACGTCCATACCGTTGAGGACGTCGGTCATGAGGGGTTCTCCGACCTGGTGGAGTTTCCACCATTCGACGCCGACCAGGACGAAGAGGAGTTCGGCCGACTCGTTGCCACGGCCGAGGAGCCATCTACCGCACTGGCGGCTGCCGAGGAGGCCACGGGCGCAGTGCGCGGGAGTTGGGTCAACCAGAGCATGGTCCAGGACGAATATGGTGACTTCGTTCGAGCGGGCCGGCCTGCGGACCAATCTCCCGATGGACGGCCCTGGCCAAGTCGCAGAGCACGCAGCTGACCTGCCGCAGCAATGAGTGTCTAACTGCGTGACAACGCCGACGAACAGCGACGAACAAGCACGGACGCCAACGGACGAGCCGCGCAGGTGAGAGCCCCATAACCCCAAGGCAGCGCCCCCGCCCAAGTTGCTTCGGGACGAAGAGATCGTGAGCTAAACGCCGTCGCTCTCGACTAGCAAGCCGTCAGGCCCAAAGGTGTAGAAGCGCGGCGGTCCCATGGCTTCCCCAGCGCTTTGCAGTTCGGCTTCCTGCTTCGTGCGATCAGAGCCGTGTGGATCCCGTAGCCAGAAGCCGTGGAGTCGGATGTGGTCCGCGTCGACGTCGTCCGCCTCGGGGCGGCCCTCCTGGACGAAGCCGCAGAGAGCTCGCAGTGCGTCTTCTCCCAGTTCCAAGGGGTGGAAGGGCAGCGGATAGGGCTCTTCGTCCTCGTCCGGCCAGGGGATGACGTCGGCTGCGCGGTCTCCGGCCCAGTAGGGCAGTTCGAACGGGAACGGTTCGCCGATGTTCTCCATGACGCCGTCGTCCGGGGACAGGCTGAGGGAGCGGACGAGCCGGCCGTCTTCCCACACGGCGAACGCAAGCCAGTCGACGACGCTGTGCATGTTGTGCAGGACGAGCCGTCGGCCGACGCTTGCCGCCACGAGGTGCTCTGGGAGCTGTGAGGGAAGGTCGATCATCATCCCCCGATCACCGATGACCTCCACACCCGGCCAGCAGGCCGCATACACCGTCCCCTCCGGGGGGTACACGCCGTCCGAGAGGACTGAGCCCTCGCACTCCTCGACTCCCCTGCCCGGGTAGAGCCGCCGCATCATGGTGGCAGTCCGATCACGGTCCGCCGCTCCCACTCGTCGCAGCAGCTCCGGTACGTCGCCGTCGGCGTACACCAGCAGTCCTGTCTTGGCTCCCAAAGCCCCTCCCAGAGCGTTGCCCTTGATGGCAGACGCACCATAGCCACCCGCACTGACAACGAAGGCGCACCACAAGCGCACCAGATCGAGCGGGGAACAGCGGGAAGCCAGTCGACCGTCCACCAAGCTTCTGCGCCCCTCCATCGCAGGTCAGAGACGGAGCAAGCCGTATACGCTCTGAGCTTCCCAAGCTGCTTGTTCTTGCGGCCCTGCTCCACGGCTGCTGCCAGGCGTATCGACCTCTTCAACAGGCTCAACTGACTCTGGCTCCCCCTATCAAATCGATCACGTAGAGCTCGTAACAGGATCATGGGTGGGCCTTCTTGAGGCGCCGCCGGCAAATGAGGCTGCATGCCAGGGAGATGAAGGCGTCGTGGAGTTCGAGGCGTCGTTCCCGTCGGATGGCGAGGCGTTTGAACTGGTGGTGGAGGGCGAAGGCCTGCTCGACGACGTAGCGGAGTTTGTGAAGCTCCGCCCGTCGTTCGCGAAGTTCAGCCGTGTGGCGTGCCTGCTACCGGTTGGCCGCGAGGAAGTCCTTCAGGATCTCGACGAACCGCGTCGGCTGCTCCTCGGCCGGGTAGTGGCCGCAGTCGTCGAGGACGACCCCTGTGACGTCGTCGGCCGCCAGCCGCATCGTCTGGGCGGCACTCGCGCCGCTCCACAGCGCGCCGCCGACGGCGAGCACCGGCAGCGTCAGCCGGGTCTTGCCGCGCTGCTCGTTCTGCGCGATCGTCTCGTCCAGCGCCCGGTAGTACGCGAAGCTCGCCCGCAGCGCGCGAGGATCCGCGGTGATCGCGTCGACGTAGACGTCGACGGCGTACGCGGGGATCGCGGTCGGTGTGGCGGCCTTGGTGGCGAACTGCCAGCCGAAGAAGAGCCGTTCCCGTCCCCGGACCAGTTCCTCGTTGAGGTCGGTGAGCCGGTTGAAGCCGAACTGCCAGAGCCTCAGGTTGGCCGCGGCCGGGCCGAAGAACGGCGGCGACGGCGTGAGACCGGGGATCACCGCTTCGGCGATGGCGAGGCGGCCCACCCGCTCGGGGTGATCGGCGGCGAGGGCGTATCCGGTCCACGTACCGATGTCGTGGCCGACCACGTCGAACCGGTCGTGCCCGAGCGCGGCCATCAACGCGACCAGATCGGCGGCCAGCGTGCCGGCGTCGTACCCGTCGTCGGGCTTGTCGGAGAGCCCGGCCCCGCGCGAGTCGACGGCGACGACGGTGTGCTCACGGGCGAGCGCGGGCATCACCTCCCGCCAGGCGTACCAGGTCTGGGGCCACCCGCCGATCAGCAGCAGCGCCGGGCCGTCCCCACCGGTGACCGCGTGCAGCCGCAGCCCGTTTACCTCCACGAGCCGGCTGGTGAATAAGTCGAGGAATCCGTCAGGCAGTCGCAGCGAACGCAAGCTTGTCATGCTGGCGACCATACCCATCTTTGAACGATCGGTACAAGATGTGTAGGCTGACGGACCATGGCAGGCCGCAAGCAATTCGACGTGGACGAGGCACTACGACGTGCGATGCACGTCTTCTGGCGCTGGGGTTATTCGGAGGCCTCGATCGATCGCCTGACCGAGGGCACGGGCCTGGGCCGGGGCTCGCTCTACGGCACCTTCGGCGACAAGAGCGCCCTCTTCCGCAAGAGCCTCCAACGGTACGCGCAGACCTACCACCCGCTGTACGAGCAGGCACTGTCCGGCCCTCACCCGAGCCCGAGCGCCGTTGTGGCCGCCTACCTGGAGGTCGCCCTGAACCGCATCGCCGACCCGACGGTTCCGGATGGCTGCCTGCTCACGGTGTCGGCAACGCAGTTCCCGGCCCTCGACGCGGAGGGCCGGGCGATGGTCCGCGCCATGATCGACGGTTTGCGGGCGAGGCTGGAGCAGGCGTTGCTGGCGGCGGGGGCCGGTGAGCAGGAGGCGGCAGAGATGGCGTTGTGCACGCTGGCGACGAACAAATCCCTGGCGGTGCTGAGCCGCGCCGGCTTCTCGGGCGAAGACCTGGCAATCGTCGCGGCAGCCGCCGCCAAGAATGCGAAGGCTCTGCCGAACCGGCCGGCCGAACCGTCGGGGCCGCGATAGGCGGGAACGGCTCCATCGCCAGAGGATCTGCAGAAGCCTTGGGGCAGCCGGCGACTCGGCAGGAAGGGACTCGGCACAGCCCTCATGGCGGCTGAGCCGACCCGGGCGACGAGATCGCCCCACCGGGGGGAAGAAGCTGACCTGAGCCGCCTCGGTCTTCGGACTCTTGGAGCTCGTAAAAGGGTCATGGGTGGGCTTTCTTGAGGCGTCGCCGGCAGATGAGGCTGCATGCCAGGGAGACGAACGCGTCGTGGAGTTCGAGGCGTCGTTCCCATCGGATGGCGAGGCGTTTGTACTGGTGGAGGAGGGCGAAGGCCTGCTCGACGACGTAGCGGAGTTTGCCCAGGCCCTTGATGTTCGGGGCGCCCTTGCGGGAGACTTCCGCCGGTCGACGGGCGAAGGACCGGTCGCGTCTCCCCTTTTTTTGGCGCGGACGTGGGAGCCGTCCACGCACGCGCTGGTCCAGTCGAATTCGCCGGCCGCGTTCAGCTCGCGAGGAGGACGCGGTGCAACCTGTCGAAGACGCCTGCCTGCTGCCAGCGGTCCAGGCGCCGCCAGCAGGTCTGCCCGGCCGCCATCATGCGCCGACTGACCAGCCCGCCTTCCCCCGATACCCTCAGCCTAAAGTGTGTTGCAGAAGGCTGTGTTCGGGCAGGTCAGGCGCAGGTTTCCGCTGTTCTGATCACGCAGCCAGGGCGAGGTTGTGCACGTGGGCGACGGCCTGGACCGCATGGTGAAGGCCGTCGCCGCGCTGGCGGCAGTCACGCAGGATCTTGTAGTTCTTCATTCGGGCGAAGGCATGCCCGACTCGGGCGCGAACCCGACGATGCTCTGCGTTGTCTTCCTCCTCACCCGCGAGGAGTGGGCGACCGGGCCGTTTTCGGTGCGGGACGACGAGTCCGGTGTTGATGTAGGCGCCGTCGCCCAACACCGTGACGCCGTCGCAGCGCTGGGCGAGACCGGAGATCCGCCAGACCTGGGCGTCAGCTCGGCTGCCTGGGGCTGGCCGGGCGGTGGCCACGGCCAGCCGGGTGTCGGCATCGATGACGACCTGCACATGTGCCGAGAACCGGTAGTTGCGGCTCGAAGCACCGACCTGCCGGTCGCGGACCGGAATCAAGGTGCCGTCCACGATCCACAACCGGTCCGCGGTCTCGGCGGGCCGGGAAGCAGGTTGGAGGGCGAGGAGGTGACGCAGCCGCTGGATGACCCGGCACACCCAGGACCGTTGCCGCCCCGCTCCCGCACCACCCGCAACAAGCCTTCGAACTGCCGCATCCGCAGGCCAGTGAACGTCTCCACCCACAACGGCTCAGGCCTCAACACCCCTCGCATACAAGGGAAATGCCCTGATCATGGCCTTGTGCAACACGCTTTAAGAGGCGTCCCGCAACTGGCGGTGTCTCGTCTCAGTAAGGTTCAGCCGATGCCGTTAAGAGCGAGCGAGTACTGAGCGACGAAACCAGGTCGACGTAGGTGAGTGCGGTACCCGATCATGCGTTCATGCCCCTGAGAGAGACCCTTGCCCGAGTCGATGCAGACCTGGCCGCCGGCCGGGTTCCCGTCGCGCGCCAGCGCCTGCGCGGTCTCATCTCGTCCTTCCCGCACGATCTGACGCTCCGCCGTCGTCTGGCCGAGGTGTACCGGCTCTACGGCGACGCAGCGGAAGCCGGACGCTGGATGTACCTCGAAGAGGACAGGCACGCCGACGAGACCGCTGCCTTTGAGGCGCGGTATGGGTCTCCCGGGTGGCGGATGAAAGCGCTCGCCTGGCAGGGCGCCGAGGCGGAGGCCGCCACCGCTTTCGCAGAGGGGCAGCTGGTCGCGGTGCGGACCGCCTGCGCCGAGGAGTTGGGGCACCCCGTCGACTGGGACGACCTCGCCTCCTACCGGGACGACCTGCAAGGGCAGTATGAGGCGCCCTACATGCCGTGGACGGTCGGCGGTGTGCTGGCGGGCGTCGGCTGCCTGGTGGCGGCCCTTGTGTTCCTCGCGATCTGGGTGAATGGACTCGTTGCCCTCTTCGACGAGTGAAATGATCTCGCGATGTCTGGTGTGACCACGGCTTCGGAGCCGTCCTGGACAGCCCCGTTCACCGGGCTGAGCCCTCGCCGAACTACCGACACTCGACCAACAGCCAGGTCGTCATCGACGCCGACACCCGCCTGGTCGTCGTGGTCGGCCAGCCGCTGGCCGGCGACCTCAACGACTACAAGTCATGGGAGGAATCCGGCACCGAAGCAGCAGTCGGCAGCCACCCACGACCGCCGACAGCAGCTGTCCCAGCAACCCGGCTCGTCATGCCCCACCGCCGACGCAAGGGCGAAGGCCTTCCGGACTGGAAGAAAGCACACACCAAGTCCCACAAGCAGGTCCGCGCCCGCACCTCGGAACACCTGAGCTTCCCAAGCTCAGGGCCAATCAGTGCCATTGGCCTGGGCTGTGTCGATGGATCAAGAGTCAGCCGGTGCCCTTCAGCTGAAGTGGGAACTCGTAGGACATGGTTGGGCAAGATGCCACCTGTCCGATGACTCTCAGACGGCATCGGTGACCGCCAGCCACTGCACTGACGCGTTGGCGGAGCTTGTAGCGGGAGCTGGCGAGCTGTATGGGCGGCAGCGCTCAGCCCGGTTCTTCTTCGACAGCGAGCCGCAGGAGCTTCGCTGGGTGCTCCGCACAACGGATGACGTGGTCAACGTGACTATCTACAAGTTCCCCGACGTCGCCGTCAGCCCCGACCTTCCGGACTCCCACGGCACGATGATTTGGCAGGCGACCTATCCGCGTCCGGCATTCGCTCACGGTGTTCTTGAAGCGGCCCACACTGTGCTCACGGAGCATGGCGAGGCCGGCTATCTCGCCAAGTGGGCCATGCATCCCTACCCCGTCGCGCTGGTCCAGGACCTCCGCAGGCTGCACATGCGCGACGACGTCTGCGACCTGTCCCACGACCTGTCGCGCCCGTAGGCGGCCCGCGCCGCCGTCTCAGTTTCCTTCTCGTTCAGCCCCGTTCACGGCCGTTCTGTCAGAGGCTGGTGAGATCGTGCCCGCATGGACACGCTCTTCGATCTTCCCGAACTGGAGATACCAGAGGAAGCCGTCATTTCTCGCTACCGGCTGAGCGACGACCAGTGCGGCTCGCGTGCTGAGCGGGAGGCGATCTTCGACGCTGAGCGCACCATGACGGCCGCCGTCCAAGAGGCGGGCGTCGGCGTGGACGGGAACGAGTTCGGCGGAGGCGAAGCCGTGCTGTACGCCTACGGGGCGGATGCGGAGGCGCTCTTCAAGGTGATGGAGCCGACCCTTCACGGTCTGCCGTTCAGGCTGGCCCATGTCGTCCTGCGACAGGGCAGCCCGGAGACTGAGTCCCGAGTGGAAGAAGGCTTTCTGACATCCACGGCTGACATCGACAACGCCGGACGCGGGCGGGCGCCAGCGCCTCTGTCCGACCGTCGCACCGTCGCACCGTCGCCGACAGCCGCAGGAGCGGGATCGGGTGGGATGGGATCGAACTCCCCATGCGGTGGTCAGCCGGGGCAGCCCCCGCCCCGGGGGTCAGCCGGGGTGCGGGGTGACGAGCGGTGGGGTGCCCGGTGCGGGTGCTGGTCAGCCGAGCGGGTTGGTCGCGTCGCGCAGGGTGGCCAGGGCAGGGGCGTACATCCGGGTCTTGATGGTGCCGAGGGTGTCGCCGGCCTTGGTCACCTGCGCCTGGGCGATCTCGATGGCGGTGGAGCGCACGGCGTCCTCGGTGACCGCCCGGTCGACGATGCCGGCCGCTGCGGCATCGGCGCCGCCGTAGCGGCGGGCGGTGAGCATGGCCTCGTGCGCGGTCTGCGGCGCCAGCCGGGACTGGATCAGGGCGGCCATGCCCGGGGTGAAGGGGATGTTGATGTCCGCTTCGGGCAGGCACCAGTAACCGCGGTCGGCGCGCATCACACGGAAGTCGTGGGCGAGGGAGAACATCGCGCCGGCGGCGAAGGTGTGCCCCTCCAGCGCGGCCACCGTGACGACGGGCAGCGACAGCAGCCGCGCGAACAGCTCGTGGACGGAGACGACGTAGTCCTGGTGCTGGTCGGCGTGGGCGAACAGCCAGTCCAGGTCGAGCCCGTTGGAGTAGAACTTGCCGGTGGCGGCGGTGACCAGGGCCCGGGGGCCTTCCGCCTTCTCCACCTCGTCGAGCGCGGCGCCGACGGCGGTGAGCCAGTCGGGGTGGAAGCGGTTCTCCCCGTCTCCGAGGTCGAGGACGAAGACGTTGTCGTGACGGTCGAGCGAGGGCATGGCGACTCCTTCGAACTGAACTGACTGGAGCGAGTGGTTGCGGGCTACGGCCGGGGCTCCCCGGGTCCGGCGCCGGGGCGGTCGCGCAAGGTGTGGAGGAGCAGGTCGTGGATCTCGGCGGCGGCCGCCTCGATCGGGGCGGTGCTGCGCTCGGCCCGACACATGATCACCGCGCCTTCGACCGCGGCGATGACGAAGGAGCCCAGCCGACGGCTGCGTTCCTCGGTCAGGCCGTGCCGGACGAAGAGGGCCGCGAGAGCCTCCTGCCAGCGGGCGAAGACGGCGGCTGCCGAGACGACGAGCTGGGGTGCGTCGTCGTTGGTCTCGACGGCCACCGCCACGATCGGGCAGCCGGCCCGGAAGCCGCTCTCCACGAGCCGGTCGCGCCACAGTGCGAAGAACGCGTCGACGGCCTCCACCGGATCATCCGCCCGCATGGCGGCGTCGATCAGTCCCGCGATGAAGTCCCCCGCCAGTGCCACCGCCTCGTCGATGAGCTGAGTCCGCCCGCCGGGGAAGTGGTGGTACACCGAGCCCCGGGGAGCTCCGCTGTGGGCGAGCACACGGTCGATGCTGGTCGCGCTTGCCCCGTACTCACGCAGCAGCGCAGCAGCACTGAGGACCATCCGGTCACGGCTGTCGCTCTTGCGCGGACTCACTTGCCTCACCCCTCCCGACGACGAGATGGCCCGCCGGGCGGGCTACCTGTCGGTAACTTATGGGGTATGGCATAGAACATGCAAGGGGCACTCCCCTGGGCCGCCCTCCCTCGGCCGCCCAGGCCTCCGCTAGCCGGTCGCCTCGTCCTCGAGGTCGCGGACCAGCTCGACGGCCCGGCCCAGGGTGGCGAGTCGGGCGTCGAGGGTCTCGCCGGCCGGATAGAAGCGAACGGTGTCGACACCGGCGGCGCGCCAGACGCGCAGCCGCTCGCGCACCATGTCCTCGGTTCCGATCAGCGTGGTCGCCAGCACCATCTCGTCGGTGACCAGTCCGGCCGCGCCGTCGCGGTCCCCGGCCTGCCAGCGGGTCCGGACCTCGGCCGCCACCTCGGCCCATCCCTGGCGGCTGTAGGCGTTGTTGTAGAAGTTCGTGGTCGAGGAGCCCATGCCGCCGAGGCTGAAGGCCAGTTCCTTCTTGCGTCCGGACACCATCGCGCGCAACGCGTCCTCGTCGTCCGCGAAGGCGACCTCGGCGCCCTGGCAGATGTCGAGGTCGGAGCGGATGCGCCCGGCGGCGGCCAGACCCTGGTCCAGATGGTCGAAGTACGCCTCTTTGGCGCCCTCGGGCACGAAACTGGTGCCCAGCCAGCCGTCGGCGACCTCACCGGTCAGGTGCAGCATCTTCGGCGAGAGGGTCGCGAGGTAGACGGGGATGTCGTACTCGGCACGCATCGACAACCGCATGGGTTTCGTGTCGCCGGGCAGCGGGATCCGGAACTCCCGGCCGGAGTAGGAGACCTTCTCGCCCGCCACGGCCTGGCGCACGATCTCGACGGTCTCGCGCATCCGTGACAGCGGCCGGGCGAAGGGCACGCCGTGCAGCCCTTCGATCACCTGCGGTCCGGAGGGGCCCAGTCCGAGGAGAAAGCGCCCCTGGGAGATCTGCGACAGCGTGATCGCGGCGCGGGCGATGGCCATCGGCGTCCGGGTACCGAGCTGGATGATTCCCGATCCGAGCAGCATGCGCTCGGTCTTCGCGGCGAGGTAGCCCAACGGGGAGGGCGCCTCCGAGCCCCAGGCCTCCGCCACCCAACAGATGTCCAGACCGAGCTTCTCGGCCTCGGTGACGTAGTCGACGATCTCGCGCCAGTCGGCACCGGAGGCCTCGATCGTGGTGGAGGTGCGCATCACAGGCTCGCCTCGCCCGAGGTCCGGGCGCTCTCGGCCAGCTTCTTGATCTCTTCCAGGGTGACGGTCATGTTGGCCTCGAACTCCCGCATACGCACGAAGACGATCTTCTGCTCCTTCTCCGGCATGCGATCGATGGCCAAGGACAGGCCCGAGCGGCCCGGCCCCATCTGCATCCACTGCGTCAGCAGAGTGCCGCCGTCCTGCGGCTCCAGGGTGAACCGCCAGACGGCGGTGGGGTGTTGTGGATCCTCGACCGCCCAGGCGAGCACTCTCGACGGCTCGTACTCGACGATGTGGGAGGTGGTGGCCCACTCCCCCAGTGCCTCGTGCTTGCTCCGGCCGATGAAGCGGGCCCCCGGCGCGGGACCGCTCCGGCCGTCCAGCCATTCCACCGACCGCAGCTCCGCGCTGATACGCGGCATCAGCTCGATGTCGGACACCAGCGTCCATACCTGTGTCGGCGAAGCGGCGATCCAGGTGTGCACCTCGACCGTCGGCCTGTCCGCGTAGCGCGCGCCCGTCCACTCCATGATCCTGCGGCCTCCCTGCCCGTCCGAGAACCTCATACCAGGTTTGACCAGTAAAGTTGCGTAGATAGACTCACTTGTCAAGGGTGGACGCGGCCCACCCGGGCGGCTGGTTCAGTCCGCGAAACGCTCGCGCACATCCGGCCGCTCGGCCAGATGCGGTGGATAGCCGGGGCCCATCAGGGGGCGGGTGTTGTCCGCGGTCATCGGCTCGCCGCAGGCGGCACACACCACCTCGGCATGGGTCTCCTGCCCGCACACCTCGTGCCGCATGGCCACCGGCGGACCCGCTTCACCGGCCAGCCAGCGGTCTCCCCACCGGTTCATCACCAGCAGCACACCGTAGAAGTCGCGCCCCATCTCGGTCAGCACGTAGTCGTAGCGCACCGGCTCCGTCTGGTACGGCCGCTTCTCCAACAGCCCTTCCTCCACCAGTCGGCGGAGCCGGTCCGTCAGCGTGTTGCGGGCGATCCCCAGCGACTCCTGGAACGCGTCGAACCGCCGGATCCCGTAGAACGCCTCACGGAGCACCAACGGCGTCCACCAGTCCCCGAGCAGGTCCATGGTCCGCGCGATCGAGCAGGGCCACTGCGCAAAGGATGTCCGCCTCATGGCAGCCAGCATAGGTTCGTCCCGTCGTGAGACCCAGCAGGTACGGCGAACGACCGGTGCGGGGACGCGCTGACCGGGCAGGCGTGAGGACGCAGGTGGTCAGGGGGTCTCTGACATCATGGGGCCCGGATGCGTGACCACCGGGAGGCGCCATGGCGCGGGAATCAGGACGAGGCGGGACTTCCGCCGCGCCGCGCAGCGTGGACGTGGCCCGGCTGGCAGGCGTCTCGCAGAAGACGGTGTCCAGGGTCTTCAACAACGAGGCCTACGTCTCCGCGGAGGTGCGCGGACGCGTGCTCGCGGCCGCCGCGGAACTCGGCTACCGGCGCAACAACGCGGCTCGCGCCCTGGCCTCGGGCCGGACCCGTTCCATCGGCGTGGTGACGCTGGGTACCGCTCTGTACGGACCCGCGTCGTTGCTCATGGGCGTCGAGCGAGCCGTCCGGGACACGGGATACGCGCTCCGTGTGGTCAACACCGTGGAAGGCGACCCGACGGGCATCGCCGGAGCCGTGGACTCGCTCCTGGACCAGGGCGTGGACGGCATCGTCATCTCCGAGCCGATCGACGAGAGCGGGAACGGAGACGACGGGGAAGGGTCGGAGGTCTCCGTCCAGGTCGACGTGCCGGTCCTCGTCTGCGGCGCGCCACCGCCGTTCGCCGCGCCCAAGGTGCTGGCCGCCGGGGTCGGCGCCGACCAGTTGGCGCGCACGGTCACCGAGCACCTGCTCGGCCTGGGACATCCCACCGTCCATCATCTCGCCGGTCCACAGCGGTGGTACGCCGCCCGGGACCGGCTCGCCGGATGGCGGGCGGCGCTCGCGGCTCAGGACCGGCGCGAGCCGCCGCTGGTCGAGGGCGACTGGTCGGCCGCCTCCGGCTACGCCGCGGGCCGTGAACTGGCCTGCGACCCCGACGTGACGGCAGTCTTCGCGGCCAACGACGACATGGCCATCGGCCTGATCCGCGCGCTGACGGAGGCCGGCCGACGCGTTCCGGACGACGTGAGCGTCGTGGGTTTCGACGACATCCCGGTCGCCGCCTATGTCACCCCTCCCCTAACGACGGTGCGCCAGCCGTTCGACGCGGTGGCCCAGGACGGCATCAAACGTCTCGTGCACGCCATCGAGAACCCGCAAGCCGACCCCTTGACGGCGAGTGAACCACCGGTCGACCTCATCGTCCGCGCCTCGACCGCGCCTCCGCCGGCGGGCCGTGGCACTTCCGCCCACCACTAGGCGGCGTCGGCCGGCCCGGGTGCCAAGGGTCGAATCCGGCCCGCGCGGGTGGGGGCCGGTGTCGTCATGACGGGGTTCCTTTCGTGCTCGGCCGCGTGTGCGGCGCTCCGGCGGACGCTTCCGCGCGGATGCGGCGCAGGCGGTGCATGACCTCGTTGGTGCCCCGCCCGAAGTAGTCGTGCAGGAGCCGGTATTCGGCGTACAGGCGGTCGTAGGCCGCGGCGCGTTCGGGGTCCGGCAGGTAGGCCCCGCGACGGGCCTTGCCCATGGCGTGGGCCGCGGCCCGGATGTCGGGGTACGCTCCGGCGGCGACCGCGGCGTGCATCGCCGCGCCGAGTGCGGGGCCCTGGGCGGAGCCGATGACGCCGAGCGGGCGGCGGGTGACGTCGGCGTAGATCTGCATCAGCAGCGGGTTCTTGGTCAGGCCTCCGGCGATGACGAGTTCCGCCACCGGCACGTCGGATGCCTCGAAGGCGTCGATGATGGTGCGGGTGCCGAAGGCCGTGGCCTCCAGCAGCGCGCGGTAGATGTCTTCGGGCCGGGTGGAGAGGGTCAGTCCGACCAGCACGCCGCTGAGGTCGTGATCGACCAGGACGGAGCGGTTGCCGCTGTGCCAGTCCAGGGCGACGAGGCCGTGCTCGCCGACCTGCTGAACGGCCGCGAGGGCGGTGAGGTGTTCGTGCGGGTCGCGGCCCAGGGCTGCGGCCTCTTCGGCGTACGACGCGGGAAGGCCGCTCCGCACGAACCAGGCGAAGATGTCGCCGACGCCGCTCTGTCCGGCCTCGTATCCCCACAGGCCCGGCAGGATGCCGCCGTCCACGACCCCGCACATGCCGGGCACCGTGGCCTGCCGGTCGGAGCTCACCACATGGCAGGTCGAGGTGCCCATGATGACGACCATCTGTCCCGGATCCACGGCTCCCGCCGCGGGCGCCGTCACATGGGCGTCGACATGACCCACGCACACGGTGATGCCCTCGGGCAGCCCCGTCCAGGCCGCCGCCTCGGCCGTCAACGTCCCGGCCGGTGAGCCCAGTTCGCCGATCGGCTGGTCCAGCTTGTCGGTCACGAAGCCGGCGAAGTCCGGGTTGAGCGCCGCGAGGTAGTCGCGGGAAGGGTAGGCGCCGTCCTGGAACTGGCCCTTGTAGCCGGCGCTGCAGGCGTTGCGGACGTAGGTGCCGCACAGCCTCCAGACGATCCAGTCCGCGGCCTCCACCCACCGCTCGGTCCGGCGGTAGACCTCCGGATCCTCCTCCAGCACCTGGAGCGCCTTGGCGAACTCCCACTCCGAGGAGATCTTTCCGCCGTACCGGGCCGGCCACTTCTCCTTCCGCTCGGCGGCGAGCGCGTTGATGCGGTCGGCGTGGCTCTGTGCGGCGTGGTGGCGCCACAGCTTCGGGTAGGCGTGCGGACGGCCGACGAGGTCGGGGAGTTCGCACAGGGGTGTGGCGTCGGCGAGGACCGGCAGGAAGGTGCAGGCGGTGAAGTCCGTGCCGACACCGGTCACCTGCTCCGGCCGCACTCCGGCACGGGACAGCGCCTGCGGCACGGCGTGGCGCAGGACGTCGATGTAGTCCGACGGAACCTGCAGGGCCCAGTCGGGGGGAAGCGTCGTTCCGTCGGGGAGTTCCCGGTCCAGGACCGCGTGGGCGTAGGGATGCTCCGCGGTGCCCAGCTCCGCTCCGTCCCGGACGCGGACCACCACGGCCCGCCCGGACAACGTGCCGAAGTCGACTCCGACGACACAGGATTCGAGGTGTGCACGGTCATCGCGCTCGGTATTCACAACCAGCCATCCTGGTTGATGAGGAGATCGGGCGGGCGGACCGTCCGGACCTGGCGTTCGATGTGTCGGCCGATGTCTCGGCCGACGCCCGGTCGTGCGAAGGGCCCGGTCATGCCAAGGGCCCGGTCGTGCCAAGGGCCCGGTCATGCGAAGGCCCGGTCGTGCCAAGGGCCCGGTCGTGCGAAGGAAGGTGCGGGGTCTGGCGACGAGTGCCAGACCCCGGGTTCCAGGTGTCTACTGAACGAGTTCCCAGTCCTGTGAACCGTCCGTGAGCGCGGTCTGCAGGGTCAGCTGCGCCCCGGCGGTCGCACCGGTCAGATACAGGCCGGTGTTCTTGACGGACTGGAGCTTGTAGAACCCGTCGGCGGTCTTGACGAGGTTCCAGCTGCCGGTGTCGCTGTTGTCGACCCACTGGCCGATCTTCTGGCCGGCCGTGGCGTTGCCGGTCCAGATCGCCGCCGCGCGGCCGCCCGACTTGTTCAGCAGGCTCACACCGCCGTTCGGCTCGGTCGTCAGGTGCCAGTACTGGGTGTCCGCGTCGGCCGCCGAGCCCGGGGCCTCGAGCCGGACGTCGGGCACGTCCGCGTTGCCGATGTTCGCGTCGTTGGTCTTGTTCCCGGTGCCGATCACCTGATCGGTCCTGCGGTTCACCAGTTGGTGGTAGGCGCCGTCGGAGTGACCGAGGTCGACCTCGGCGTAGGCGATCGTGGAGGTGCCCTGGTTGTTGAGGACGGCGATGCGGCCGGTGCCGTCGACGTACTGGAGGTTGCGGCTGTAGCCGGCCGGTGAGGTCGTCTGGTACTCCTTCCACGTGCTGTCGCTGCGTCCGCTGTCGTTGACCCAGACGTTGCCGCTGCCGGCCGCGTTGTAGACCAGGCGCCCGCCGGGAAGCCGGATGAGGACCGGGCTGCCGCCGGCCGCCAGGGCGTGGGAGCCGGCGTCGAGCGGCAGGGCGTTGACGCCCGTGCCGGTGGCGGAGCCGGTGTAGAACTTCAGCGGGTCGTCGGCGAGCACGTACCTGGTGTTGGCTCCTCCGCCCCAGTACTCGAAGGTCAGCAGCCATTTGCCGTCGGTCGTGCGGACGACGTTCGCCATCCCCGGCCGCCCGCCGCCGATCTCCGTCTTGCCGCCGCCCATGTTCTGGGTCAGTCCCGCGACGTCGACCACGGGTGCGCTCCACGCCGCGCCGAGACCGTCCCAGGTCTTGTGCGCGAGGATCTGGCCCTGCGAGTCCGTGGCGGTGTCGTTGGCGGGGTCGAGGGTCGGGACACCGGTGGTCGCGTTGAAGCCGGTGTAGTCGTTCTCGTCGGAGTAGTAGCAGACGAGCCGGCCCTTGTGGACCATCAGGTACGGCTCCCAGACGGGGTCCACCTGGTGACGGGTGTTCGCGTCGGCGATGTTCTGGCCGACCGCGCCGGCGCTGCCGCCCTGCCAGCCGCCGGTCGCGACGACGTTCTCGACCTTCCACGTCGCACCTTCGTCGGTGCTGGAGTACAGGGCGATCGCCAGATCCTTGCGGTCGCCGTCGTTGGTCGGCGTCCAGTTCGGGTCGGCCGCCTTGTGCTCCTTGTAGTAGTGGTCGTCGCCCGAGACGACGCTCGCGAGCAGCAGCGTGCCCTGCTTCAGGTTCCCGACGTCCTGCGGAAGGACGTACAGGTAGGGGTTGGTCCAGTTGCTGGTGTACTTCGCGTACTGGGGGTCGCCGGAGAGATACGCAGGAGCTTTGACCTCCGACAGGGGCTGCCACGTCGTTCCGTGGTCGTCGCTCTTGTAGACCGGGAGGGTCTGCTTGTCGGCGCTCCCGGTCGCCGTCACGACCGTGGACTTCTCGAAGGACGCGAGAAGACGTCCGCTCGGCAGCTCGGCCGACTTCGGGTAGACCGCGCAGTTGCCCCGGCCCTTCAGACACGGCTCGCTGCCGAGCTGGTACATGATCCCGCCCGTCGGGTCGTACGCCTGCGCGTTGACCATGGGTATCGCGAGGATCGCGGATGTGGCGGTGAAGACACCGAAAGCTCGTCCAAGCCTTCTTCGTGGCATTGCCCCTCCTCAGGGAATGGATCAGGAACGGTGGGCTGCTTCAGGGGCCGGCGCGCCGGCGGCGTCGGTGGAGACGAGCACGCGTACGTCCCAGGGGCCGAGGTCCAGCGCCGAGCCCGAGAGGATCGAGGTGCCCGTCAGGGCGTCGGAGAGGTCCACCGGGGCGGGGACGCTCACGGGCTGCCAGCTCCAGTTGTGGACGAGGTGCACACGGCGCCCGTCGGTCGACGTACCCGTGGTCGCGGTGACGGAGGCGGGCAGGTCGCGCCACCCGCTGCCGGCGGCCGGGACCAGCCACTCGGCCAGCGTCCGGGCGAGGTCGCGGCCCGGCACCGTCCCGACGCAGGTGACACGGCCCTCGCCGTGGCGCCGTGTGGTGACGGCGGGCCAGCGGCCGTGGTGCGGATGCTCGTACTGGGCGAGGACGTCGGCGTCGACGACCGTGAGGCCCTCGATCCACCGTGTCGCCGTGGCGTTCTCGGGGACGTCCAGCGGCCCACCGGGCACGGCGCGGACCGGGATGTCGCGCGTGAGGTTGCTGAACTCGTCGTACCGGACGCCGGCGGCGGGGACGAGACGTCCGGGTGTCGGCTCGTGGCGGGCCCGGGCCTCGTGGTCGGCGTACGCGCTGCGCGGGCCGAGGACCAGGTGGCCGCCTGCCCGGGCGTAGGCCTCCAGCCAGTCGAGCGTGCCGTCGTCGACGACGTACAGGGCGGGGGCGACGAGGACGGGGTGGCGCTGTACCGCCTCCTCGGGCGTCATTCCCCTCTGCTCGCCGCGTGGGTCGTGCAGTTGGCGGGCGTGGACTATGCGCACCTGACGGCCGGCGTCGAACGCGCCGCGGTAGAAGGGGTCGAAGAACCGGTGGTAGGCGGTGGCGTCCGGTTCGCCGTCGGCGGTCGCGAGCGGCGGGTACTTCTGCATCAGCCACTTGCTCGGCATCGAGTAGACCATCGTGATGTCGGCGTCCGGCTCGAGGTCGGCGACGAGCGGGCCCGCCGTCTCGAACTCCGCGCCGAGACGGGCGATTTCGGCATACGTACGGCCGGGCTGCCCGCTGTGCGGGAGGACGCCGCCCCAGTAGGTCTCCGCGCCGAAGCGCAGGGTCTGCCACTGCCAGTACTCGATCATGCGGGCGCCGCGGCCGACGAGGGCCCAGGCGGCCTGGCGCCACTGGCCGTCGTAGCCGGGCCGGTTGTCCCACGGGAAACCTATGCTCTGGGCGTTGGTCTCGGTGACCAGGAACGGCTCCTGGCGGGAGGAGAACATCCAGTCGGCGCTCTGGTACATCGACCAGACGCCGGTGCTCTTCCACTTCTGCTCGTGGTCGTCGGGCGTGGGGTCGGGCAGGAGCAGGCCGTCCTGCATGTCGTAGTACGGGTTGCCGGAGGCGATGTCGAGGCGGTCCGTCATCTCGTCGTCCTCCACCCCTTGGCGGGTGTAGGAGATGCAGGTGGTGACGAAGTGCTCGGGGTGGGCGTACTCGCGGACGATGTCGGCCTGCCAACCGATGAACTCGGTGACCTGCCGGGCCTGGAACTCCCGCCAGGCGACGTCGTACTGGGGCTGTTCGTTGCCGTCCGGCGTCCACAGGTCGGCCCAGGTCGACAGCCGGTGCGACCAGTAGACCAGGCCCCATTCGCGGTTCAGGGTCTCGACGTCCCCGTACTTCTCCCGCAGGTGGTCCACGAAGCGCTGGAAGACACCGCGGTTGTGGAAGAGGTGCAGGCCCGGCTCGTTGTCCACCTGCCAGCCGATCACCGCAGGGTGGTCGGCGTACCGGGCCACCACCTTGCGGATCACCCGCTCGGCGTGGAACCGGAAGGCAGGGTGGGTGAAGTCGGCCTCCTGCCGGGCGCCCCAGCCGATGCGCTCACCGGTGCGCCGCTCGCCGGTGATCTCCGGGTACTGGCGGGCGAGCCACGGCGGTGCGGCGTACGTCGGGGTGCCGATGACGACGGAGATGCCCCGCTCGTGGGCGCCGTCGAGGACGGGCTGGAGCCAGTCGAGGTCGAACCGGCCGTTCTCCGGTTCCCAGGTCGACCAGACCGACTCGCCCACCCGGATCACGGTGAAGTGCGCCTCGGCCATCAGGTCCAGGTCGGTCTTGAGCCGTTCGTCGGGCTGCACATGGGGGTCGTAGGCGGGCGTGTACTCGTGGTAGTAAGCGGCGCCGAAGAGGACGCGGGCAGGCAGAGCCGCCATGAAGGGGAACCTCCGAGGAAACGGGAGTGGAACGGGGATGGGGTGGGCGCTACTGCTTGACGCCGCCGGCGGCCAGGCCGCTCTGCCAGTACCGCTGGAGCATCAGGAACGCCACGACGAGCGGGATGATCGAGATCAGGGAGCCGGTCACGACCAGCGCGAGCATGTCGCTGCTGGAGCCCGCTCCGCCGTTCTGCGCCTGCGCGGCCCAGGAGGAGAGCCCGACCGTGATCGGGTACAGGTCCGGGTCGTTGAGCATGATCAGCGGCAGGAAGTAGTTGTTCCAGGTCGCCACCAGCGTGAACAGCAGGACCGTCACCAGGCCCGGGCCGAGCAGCCGGAGGACGATCCGGAAGAAGATCCGCAGCTCGCCGGCCCCGTCGATGCGGGCGGCCTCCAGGATGCTGTCGGGCACGGCGTCCTCGGCGTAGACCCGCATCAGATAGAGACCGAACGGGTTGACGAGGGAGGGCAGGATGACCGCCCAGGGTGTGTTGACCAGGCCCGCCTTCGCGAAGAGCAGGTAGGTGGGGATCGCCAGCGCGGTGGCCGGGACCATGACGGCGCCCACGACGAGGTTGAAGGCTGCTCGGTCGCCGCGGAAGCGGAACTTGGCGAAGCCGTACCCGCCCGCCGCCGCGAGCAGGGCGGCTCCGAAGGCGCTGACACCCGCGTACACGGCTGTGTTGAGTAGCCAGCGCACGAAGACCCCGTTGTCCTGGGTGAAGGTCTCCCGCACGTTCGTCAGCAGCTGCGGGGCGTGCGAGAACCACAGGCCGAAGCTGTTGAACAGGTCCTGGGTGCTCTTGGTCGAGGCGATCAGCAGCCACAGCAGCGGCAGGAGGAAGTAGGCGAGGGCGGCGAGCATCGCGATGGTCAGCGGTGTGCTGCGGCGGGCCGACGGGGAGCGGCGCCGCTTCGCGGGTGTCGCGGCAGCCGGGTCCGCCGACGATGCGGCGGTCGCCGTCGGAGCGGTGGTCGTCACGAGGTCCTCCTGCGGTTCGCGGTGAGCAGGACGGCGTACGAGACGATCACGATGACGAGGCCGAGCAGGAAGGACACCGTGGCCGCGTAGTTGACCTGCTGGCCGGTGAAGGCGAGCGTGTAGGCGTAGAGGTTGGCGGTGTAGGAGCTGCTGATCACGTCCGGGGCGACCTTCATCAGCAGGTTCGGCTCGTTGAACAGCTGGAAGCTGCCGATCACCGAGAACAGCAGGGTGAGCATCAGCGCCGACCTGAGGGCGGGCAGTTTGATGGAGCGGGCGATCCGCCAGGCGCCGGCCCCGTCCACGGCCGCCGCCTCGTACAGCTCGGTGGGAATGGTGCGCAGGGCGGCGTACAGGATGATCATGTTGTAGCCGACGAACTCCCAGGTCACGATGTTCGCCAGGCTGCCGAGCATCCAGCCGTCGCTGAGGAAGTCCGGTGCGGGCAGGCCGAGTTCGCGGCTGAGCTGGGCGAAGGGACCGAAGTCCGGCCCGTAGAGATAGCCCCACATGAGGGCCGCGACCACGCTCGGGACGGCGTACGGGACGAAGATGCCCAGCCGGATCACCCGGGACAGCCGCAGCAGACCGCTGTCGAGGGCCAGCGCGAACGCCAGCGCCAGCAGCAGCATCACGGGGACCTGGATCACGAAGAACAACGCGACGCGCCCGACGCCGTGGATGAGCTGGGGGTCCTCCAGGGCCCGGACGTAGTTGTCGAGTCCGACGAACGCCGTTCCGCCGACCAGGCGTTCCTGGAAGAGGCTCAGGTAGGCGGCGTAGCCGAGCGGCGCGACGAAGAGCAGGAGGAACAGCGCCATGAAGGGAGCGACGAACAGAGGCCCTGCCGACCGGCGGCGGCGCACGCCGCCGCGCCGGGGGCGGGTGGGCCCGTCTCGGCGCCGACCCTTGGGGGAGGCCGCGGGCGTGGCAGTCATCATCGAACCTTTCCGAGGGAGGGGACGGTGCGTACGGGTGGCCCCGCGCCGCTGCGCGGGGCCCGACGGGCCGTCAGGACGTGTGGACCGTGAAGCCCTGGGTCTTGGCGTACGTGGTGAGCCGCGACTGCCAGGTACCGAGCGCGCGCACGGTGTCGGTCTTGTCGGCGAGGGACTTGCCGACGGTCTCCGTCCAGTCCGTCGCCGCCTGGTCGAGGAACGGCGGCCACTGGAACGTCGTGTTGACCGTGGTGCCGATGTCGGCGAAGACCTGGTTGACCTTCTGACCGCCGTAGAACGGGGACTCCTGGCCGACGAAGGCCTCGTCCGCGAGCAGCGCCTTGGTCGCGGGGAAGAAGAACTGCTCGGTGGCGAACATCTTCGCGCTGGCCGGGTCGGTGTTGAGGAACTGCGCGAACACCGCCGCCGCGATCGGGTTCTTGGTCGCCCGGATGACCGCGGTCGTCGAACCGCCCCAGTTGCCCGAGCTGGGCTTGGCGGCGTCCCACTGCGGCAGCGGGGCCGCCCGCCACTTGCCGGCGGTGGACTTGGCCGACCCGGAGAGGAAGACCGGCCCCCAGGCGGCGGTGAGCCAGGTGGCGTACTTGCCCTTGTTGAGCCCGGCGTACCAGGAGTCGGTGAAGTCCGGCTCGACCCCGATGACGCCCTCCTTCGCGAGGGTCCCCCAGTACTCGCCGAGCATCTTGGAGACGTCGTCGTCGACGCTGACGGTGATGTCGCTCCCGCCCGACATCACGTACGGCTTCGCGTCCGCCTGCCAGAGCAGTCCGTGCCAGGCCGCGGCCTGGTTCGCGGCGAGGTTGGTCAGGTAGACGTCCGGGTCGGCCTTGTGCAGCTTGCGGGCCGCCGCGGCGAACTCGTCCCAGGTACCCGGCACTTCGATGCCGTGCCGGTCGAAGATGTCCTGCCGGTACAGCATGCCCATCGGGCCGGTGTCCTGGGGGATCGCCCAGACCTCGCCCTTGCTGCCGCTGACCTGGCTCCAGGTCCAGTCGACGAACCGGTCCTTCAGCGCGGACGCCCCGTACGGCCGCAGGTCCAGCAGGCTGTTGGTGATCGTGAAGGTGGGGATGGCCTGATACTCGATCTGCACCATGTCCGGTGCGCCGCTGCCTGCCTTCAGAGCCGTACGGAGCTTCGTGTACTGGGGGGTTCCCTGGCCGGCGTTGACCACCTTGATCTTGACGGCCGGGTACTTCGCCTCGAAGAGCGCGACCTCCTTGTCGATGTTCGGGACCCAGGTCCAGAACGTCAGCTCGGTCGGCGTCTTCATCGCCTTGTCGATGTCGGCCTGGCCGACCGGCTCGGCGGAGGTGCCGCCGCTCGTGTCGTCTCCGCCGCCGCAGGCGGACAGCGCGGTCGCCAGCGTCAGGGCCCCGGTCGCGGCGAGGAAGCCACGACGGTTCAGGTGGGCCGAGGAGGGGGCTGTGAAGAATCTGGACATGGTGGACTCCGCAGGGGTGCCTAGGGGATCCGCGCGCTGGGCGGCGGCGTGCTGAAGGGATGCCATGAGATGGGATCGGGCGTGAGGGGCGGGGCGCCGGCGGGGCGAGTGCCTTGCTCGCGGAACCGGGGCCGAGCACGTCACGCTCGTCGACCGAAGGGGGCCGGTGCCGGTGCCGGTGCCGGTCAGGGTCTGAGACGGGGGCGGGGGCCTGGGCGGTGATCGGCTCATGGGGGGGGGCGCCCGGGCCGCGGCGCTGGGGAGGGAGTGGTGGTGCGACGACCAGGTACAGAGAGTCGGCTCGCGCACTCACAGGCGGGTGTCGAAGCAGGTGGCGTGATGGACCGGGTACGGGTGGACGGACTGCTGGTGGACGAGGTACGGGTGGACGGGCTGCTGGTGGGCGGGCTGCTGGTGGGCGGACTAAGGCCGGACGGACTACGGGGGACGGAACTCCCCTCGTGTCAGGTGACGGGGTTGACGGGGACTCAGGCCGTGGTGCGCCGGGATTCCGGGGTCGTCCGGTACGGCGGGGGTGCGGTCGACGCCCGGACGACGAGGTCGACCGGCGGGTCCTGCTCCGGGATGGGGTCCGCGTCCGGATTCTCGATGGCGTGCACCAGCCGCTTGAGGCCGTCCTGTGCCGTTGCCTCGAACGGCTGTCGCACCGTCGTCAGAGGAGGAGACACGTAGGCGGCGACCGGAACATCGTCGAGGCCGACGACACTGATGTCCTCCGGTACACGTCGGCCGGCTTCGAGCAGCGCGCGGATCAGACCGATGGCCATGTCGTCGTTGGCGGCGAAGACGGCCGTCACGCTGTCGTCGGCGGCCAGCCGGCGACCGGCCGCGTATCCGGAGGCGGCCGACCAGTCGCCCGTGATGACAGGCGGTTCGCGTCTGCCGTGTGCGGCCAGCGTCGCTCGCCATCCTTCGAGGCGGTCCCTGGCGGCGAACCAGCGTCGGGGACCGGCGAGGTGGTGGACGGTCGGGTGCCCCAGTTCGAGCAGGTGCTCCGTGACGGCCCGCGCCTGCTGGTGGGAGACGAGGCCCGCGGTCACCACCCGGGAGGCGGCGAACGGCGGCGGTGCGCCGAGGACCAGGACCGGCACGTCGACGCGGACGGAGAGGTCCGCACCGTCGTCCTCGTCGATCGGCTCGGAGATGACGATGCCGTCCACGCCCTGATCGAGGAGCGAGTCGACGGCACCGGCGACACCCGAGGCATCGCCCTCCATCGTGTTGACCACGCGGAGCGCGTAACCGGTGTCCCGGACGGCGCGCTCGACGCCCATGAGCAGTGACGCGGGACCGTACAGCGCCGTTCCGAGCGTCACCACCCCGATGGACCGGGTCCGCCCGGAGGCCAGCGCACGGGCGGCGTGATTCAGCCGGTATCCGAGTTCTTCGGCGGCTTCCAGGACGCGTCGGCGCACGCCGTCGGAGACGTACTGCTCACCGTTCATGACCCGGGACACCGTCTTCTGCGAGACGCCCGCCAACTGCGCCACGTCAAGGCTGCGTGGCGCGGTGCCGGTGCTGCGGCTTGTCAGTCGTGCCATGGGTGTCTCCCGGTCTCGGGCAGCCGGCGGCTTGGCCTGTTCTCGTCTGACTGCGCTGCCATGACTGCGCAGACATATCTACGCACTGGGGCGAGACACGTCAAGAGTTCGCGCAGGATCTCCGTCATCGAGGCGCGCTGTCGGAGCGGAGCCCGGCCGACGCGGCCCCCGGCCGCCTCTCTGCCCGAACCACCGCTGCCGCGTCACTGCCGTCGAGCCACCGCCGCGGAGTCACCGCCGTCGAGCCACCGCCGCGGAGTCACCGCCGTCGAGCCACCGCCGTCGAGTCACCGCCGTCGAGTCACCGCCGCGGAGGCCAGGGCGTGTGGCGAACGTGCCGACAGTGCCGGCGAGACCAGTTGCTAGCATCCGGCAGCGTGAACGAGAGCGTGTATGTGGGCAACGCAGGCAAGGATGCGCCACTGGACAAGGGGTGGCTTCTCGGCCATTTCAAGGACGTCGGCGATCCGCGTCACAGCGACACCGTGGAGATCAAATGGGGCGTCCACCCTCGCGGTGACGAGCGATCGGAGTGGGTGCGGGGCGAGGAACGCACAGCGCTCCTGGTCCTTGTCAGCGGCCGCTTCCGCGTCGAACTGCCCGGTCGCAGCGTACTTCTGCAGGAGCAGGGTGATTACGTCGTGTGGGGACGCGGAGTCGACCACTCGTGGTTCGCCGAGGAGGAGTCGGTGGTACTGACGGTCCGGTGGCCGTCCGTGGCCGGCTACGCGGTGGCCGACGCTCACGCCTAGGGGCGGTCCGGCCGGTCTCGGCCGGACCGCCCCTCGGTCTGCCGGGCTCGCCGCCATGCGGTGGGTCCCGCACACCCTGGTCGAGGCCCTCGGACGGCTCGTCCGGCCGGTCGGTGCTCGACACGTGGACCCGGCCTCGGGCATCGGGGATCCGGCATCCCGCACTCGGCATCCGGCTCGACCGTGCCGGCTGGCATACGGTACTTGTGTCCGACAGGGTTCCGCACGCCGCAACACCCCCCCGCCCCTCGATGCCACGAAGGAGTGCGCGATGGGAACGTACGAGGACGTCTTCCGTTCCAGTACCGAAGATCCGGAGAGGTTCTGGCTGAAGGCGGCGGAGGCCATCGACTGGGATGTCTCCCCGCATCGTGCCCTGGACTCCTCGGGCGCACCCTTCTACCGCTGGTTTCCCGACGGGCGACTCAACGTCTGTTTCAACGCGCTCGACCGGCACGTCGAAGCCGGCCGCGGCGAGCAGGCCGCGCTCATCTACGACTCGCCCGTGACCGACACCCGGCGCACCTACACCTACACGCAGCTGAGGGACGAGGTGGCGGCCTTCGCGGGAGCGCTCGCGCAGCTCGGCGTGGGGCACGGCGACCGTGTCGTCATCTACATGCCGATGGTCCCCGAGGCCGCGATCGCGATGCTGGCCTGCGCACGCATCGGCGCGGTCCACTCGGTCGTCTTCGGCGGCTTCGCCGCCCGCGAACTCGCCCTCCGTATCGATGACGCGGCCCCCAAGGTGGTCGTCTCCGCGTCCTGCGGCATCGAGGGCAAGCGCGTCATCGCGTACAAGCCCCTGCTCGACCGGGCGATCGAACTCGCCGCCCACAGGCCGGAGAAGAGGGTGATCCTGCAACGCCCCGAGGAGCCGGCCGAGTTGGGGCCCGACGATCTCGACTGGGCCGACCTGGTGGCCGCCGCGCCGCCGGCCGACTGCATTCCCGTCCCCGCAACCGACCCCCTCTACATCCTCTACACCTCCGGAACCACCGGAAAGCCCAAGGGAGTCGTGCGTGACTGCGGCGGCTATGCGGTCGCCCTCCACTGGTCGATGGGGGCCGTCTACGACGTGGGCCCGGGCGAGACGATGTTCACCGGCTCCGACGTCGGCTGGGTCGTCGGGCACTCGTACATCGTCTACGCGCCATTGCTGGTCGGCGCGACGACGGTGCTGTACGAGGGCAAGCCGGTCGGCACCCCGGACGCGGGCCAGTTCTGGCGCGTTGCCGCCGAGTACGGGGTCAGGACCATGTTCACGGCACCCACCGCGTTCCGGGCCATCCGCAAGCAGGACCCGAAGGGAACGCTCACCGCGGGCTACGACCTGACCGGCCTGCGCCACCTCTTCCTCGCCGGCGAGCGCCTCGATCCCGAGACCTACCACTGGGCGAGCGATCTGCTGGGCATCCCGGTGATCGACCACTGGTGGCAGACCGAGACCGGCTGGCCCATCGTCGCCAACCCGGTGGGCATCGAGGCGGCTCCCCTCAAGCCCGGGTCTCCCACCCGCCCGCTGCCGGGATGGGACGTCCGGGTCCTCGACGCTTCGGGGGAGCCGGTGCCCGCAGGCGTCGACGGCGCGATCGTCGTGCGGCTCCCGCTGCCGCCCGGCGCACTGCCCACGCTCTGGCAGGACGACGACCGGTACGTCGCCTCCTACCTCTCCGCCTACACCGGCTACTACCTGACCGGCGACAGCGGTCACATCGACGAAGACGGCTACGTCTTCGTCATGGGCCGCACCGACGACGTCATCAACGTCGCCGGACACCGCCTGTCCACCGGCAGCATGGAAGAGGCCCTGGCCTCCCACCCCGACGTCGCCGAATGCGCCGTCATCGGCGTCGCCGACGCCCTGAAGGGACAGGTGCCGCGCGGCCTCGTCGTCCTGAAAGCCGGCACCGACCGCGAACCGGGCGAGGTCGAGGCCGAACTCGTCCAGCTCGTACGCGACCGCATCGGCGCCGTCGCCTCCCTCAAGGACGTCGCGGTCGTCGCCGCCCTGCCCAAGACCCGCTCCGGAAAGATCCTGCGCAAGACGATGCGCGGCATCGCGGACGGCCGGGACGAACCCATCCCCTCCACGGTGGACGACGCCGGCGTCATCGAGGCCCTGCGCCCTGTCCTCCGCCGCACCGGTCACACTCCGTGAACGGTTGCCCGGCGTAGCCTGAGCCACCGGGTGGGCCGTGGCCCCTGCACGGGGGCACGGCCCACCCACCGATGCCCTGCGTCTGCCCGGTGGCAGTTACCGGCGCCCCTCTGCGCCTTCTTGCTTTCTTGCTCCTCGCGGCTTCTTCGCGCTTCGTCACGGTTCCTTGTGGTTCCTAGCGGTTCCTTGTGGTTCTTCGTGGTTCCCGTGCCCCTTGCGACCGCCCACACAGCGACATAGTATTATGTTCATAATTTCAAGGATCGGGGGCGCCGCCAGCTCGACCGACACGGTTCCGAGCGGGTGGGTCATCAGGCTCGGAAGCACGAGAGCCAGCTGCCTCCCGGACGGCCACGCCCAGACGGCGTCCACCCTCACCCCCTGGCGATCCACCACCCATCACCTGAGGAATCCCCCATGCTCAACGCCCTGTGGAACCCGACCGTCGTCGGGGACATCCCCCTGACCCACCGGCTGGCCATGGCCCCCCTGACCCGCAGCCGGGCCACCCCGGAAGGCGTTCCGACCGAGCTGAACGCCGAGTACTACGCCCAGCGCGCCTCGCACGCGCTCATCATCACCGAGGGCACCCAGCCCTCCGCCGACGGTCAGGGTTACCCCGTGACCCCGGGCATCTACACCGATGAGCACATCGCGGGCTGGCGCAAGGTCACCGACGCCGTACACAAGGCCGACGGACGCATCGTCATCCAGCTGATGCATGTCGGGCGGATCTCCCACCCGGACAACACGCCGCACCACCGCCAGCCGGTGGCCCCCTCCGCGATCAAGCCGACGGGCCAGACGTTCACCCCGTCCGGGCTCCAGGAGATGCCCGTGCCGCGCGAGCTGACCACCGAGGAGGTCGCCGCGACGGTCGACGACTTCCGGCGCGCCGCCGCGGCCGCCATCGCGGCCGGCGCCGACGGCGTCGAGATCCACGGGGCCAACGGCTACCTGGTCAACCAGTTCCTCTTCCCCAGCACCAACCAGCGCACCGACCGGTACGGGGGATCCCTCGACAACCGCATCCGCTTCGCGGTCGAGGTCGCCACGGCCGTGGCCGACGAGATCGGCGCCGGCCGCACCGGCATCCGCATCTCTCCCGGCAACCCCTTCCAGATCAACGACCTCGCCGAGAGCGACCCCCACGAGCTCTACCCGCACCTCCTGCGCGCCCTCGCCCCCCTCAACCTCGCCTACCTCCACATCGGCCACGGCAACGACGAGGAACTCCTCTCCACCCTCCGCAAGCTGTGGCCGACCACGCTGATCCTCAACCGGGCCGGCGCCGACATCGCCACCCGCGCCAAGGACATCGAGGACGGCCTGGCCGACGTCGTCACCGTCGGCACCATGGCCCTCGCCAACCCCGACCTCGTCGAGCGCGTACGCTCCGGCGCCCCCCTGAACACCCCCGACCCCAACACCTTCTACGGCGGCGGCGCGGCCGGCTACACCGACTACCCCACCCACGCCGCCTGACGAAGGACAGCCCGGCGCCCGAGGGAACCACCGGCTCGGGCGCCAGAGCGGTCGAAGATCATCCGCCGTTCGTAATATTACGCACGTCAGGCCATGGCTTATTCTTGGACGCGAGGCAACGGCCTTGCGGAGCGAACGGAGGAAGCTCGTGGTGCGTTACGCCAAGGAGCACAAGCAGGTGACGCGGCAACGCATCATCGAGAAGGCCGGTCACCGTTTCAAGCAGGACGGGATCGACGGCTCGGGCGTCTCCACGCTGATGTCGGACGCAGGGCTCACCAACGGAGCCTTCTACGCCCACTTCGCCTCCAAGGACGACCTCGTCGCCCATGTCGTGGCCGCCGAACTGCGCACGCAGGTCGAGAGGTACGGCACCCTGCGGCCCGGCCGCCAGGGACTCGAGGACCTTGTCCGCGAGTACCTGTCTCCCGAGCATCGGGACCACCCCGGCCTCGGATGCCCCTCCGCCGCCCTGCTCGACGAGATCGGCCGCTGCGAGGACGGGACCAAGCAGGCCTACACCGACGGCGCGCGGGACATCGTGGAAGAGATCGCGGCCCGTCTGACACCCGAGGACCCCAAGTCCGCTCGCGGCACGGCCATCGGGCTCTTCACCATGCTGGTGGGGACGTTGCAACTGTCACGCGCCCTCTCCGACCGGAAGTTCGCCGACGAGGTCCTGGAGCAGGGAATCGAGAACGCTCTCGCATTCATGAGGTGAGGGAGGCACCGGCGGCCGCCCCAGCAAGCCGCCGCCGAACGCCGGCGCCACGTGCGTACGCACTGACATGAATGCACCGGGCAGTTCGGGCGCAGACCGTGAGCAGGACGTGGGCCTGGCCGTCGAGCCGGCCGGAGAGCGTGACCTCTCCAAAGCGGTGAGCCGGCCGCTCACTCCCAGTGCCCTCAGAAGCGCAGGCGACCATCGAAGTTCGCGGGGATGCGGGCCCAGCGGGGTGCGGTGGAGCGGATCCGGGCAGCGGGCATACAGCCAAGAACATCGTGCGCCAGTCGGCTCTCACCTGAGCAGCCGGCTCACCACCCACGCCAGCACGGAGGCAAAGTGGGCTGACCGAACGGCGGCGGGCACTGCCCGCCAACCGACGTTCACAGGCACACCTTGACCGGCCGTCCGCCATGGCAGCCGGGCGGACGCCGGAGCCTTGCTTTGACGGCTTTGACGGCTTTGACGGCTTTGACGGGAGTCAGTACCGCGCGGGCGGCCTGCGAGGCGGAGGCAGTGCGGGCAGGAGCTCCCACAGCGGGCGCGCCCCGGTTGCCCAGGCACCGAGAAGGGCTCGGTCGACGAGGTGCAGCCGCTGCTGCCGGGCGAAGACATGGCCGGGTCGGGTGATCCTGCCGTTGGTGACCATCACGACCACGTCGGCTTTGTGGACCGGGCGTCCGGTGCCGTTCAGCACCTGCAGTTCCGGTGTGCCCACGGCTGCGCCGCGCTCGCCGTGCCGACGGTGCTTGCACTGGATCACCCAGCGGCGTCCCAGCGGGTCGGTCGCCTTCACGTCCGCTCCCAGGTCGCCCTGCCCGCCGACCTGGACGGCGTCGGCGCAGCCGTCCCGGCGCAGCAGGTCCCGGATCGCGTACTCGAACTGCCGGTGGGCCAGTGCGTCCAGCTGCGACAGTCCGTAGCGCAGGGCACGTGCCTGGGCCTGCTCCCACTGCGCGCGCTGAGCCCGCTGCCGCCACCACCCGATGCCTGCCAGAACGGCGATGACAGCCGCGACCAGCAGCAGCCACCAGTGCGCGAGAAGCCAGCCGACCACTTTCGCCACCAGCCAGAGCACTACGGCTGCGCTCACGCACAAGCCGACGAGTCCAGTCTCCTGCTGCCGGCGGCGCCGACTGGGGCCTCGGGCAGGACGCCGCCTGGCCGGTGGGCGCGGGGTCACCGGCCACCGGCCAGGGCGGAGAGATCGATCGGGTACGACACGCTCGGTGTGGGCTTGGCTCGCTTGTCGGACGGTGTGTCGAACCGGATCGGATAGGAGACAGTCGGGCTCGGCACCACCGCCCTCGGCCTGCCGTCCGTGGGGTCCATGCGGATTGGGTAGGTGACCGACGGTGTGGGCTGCGTGCTGTCCGAGCCGTCGGTGGTGTGGGCGTTGCCGTAGCCGAGCACGGCCAGGCCGACTGCGGCGACGATGGTCATCTCCCGGCGCGCGCCCGGCGCCCATCGGGAGTATCCGCGTACCGGCGTCCCGTCGGAGCGCACGTACGAACGGACTAAGGGCATGTGGTCCTCCAGCTGGTGGTGGTCGCGTCGCAGTCATGCTGAGGCCCGGCACTGACAATCGATCGACCGAACTGCCCCAACTGCCCTTGCATTGGGCCGAGTTCAGGCCACGCCGCGCGTCCGGCCGCGACCGTGCGGCCTTCCCTGCGGGCGTGGCGAGGGCAGGTGTATCGGCCGGTGATGTGGCAGCCGCGGGACGTGCAGGTGACGGCTTCACCTGGCGGCCCGCAGGACGAGGGCTCCAACCGTCCACCGGAGCCTCCGACGGTGGGCCGAGGCGTCTACGCGAGCAGGACGTGGCGGAATGAGCCATTTCCAGGATTCATCGCTTTGCGGTAACAACGGAGGGGGCCAGTGGTGCTGCGTGCCGTGCGAGGCCCGGCAGCTGGTGGGCGGGAATGTGAGGCGCTGCGGTCTCCTTCAGGCCGGCTAGCGGTTCGCGGCGGTTGAGAAGACCATGGTGATCGCAAAGGACCTGCGGGTTGATGAGAGACAGTCGAGGCAGGGGCAAAATTGCGGGACCCGCGGCTGCCAGCATCCTCTCCCCGGCATAGCCCGCCCACCGTCTCGGTTCCGCCTGAGTGGCAGTCCTGCGGATCAGCAACGTTCCACGAGGGCCTGGAGTGCCGCAGGTTGCTCGGCGGGCGTGCTGCGGATGAGCCCGCCCCGGGCTGTCAGGCCGTCGGACAGGCGAGGAACGTGACGGCTTCTCAGCCAGGTTCGCAGCGGGTGCTCACAGCAGGACCTGAGCGGTTCGAGCCGACGAGAGCCAGCCGGGGAACTCCTGGAGACGCCGATCGTAGAGGAGATGGTCGGGTACGGTGCGCGGGTCACGGCCGGCTATTCAGAGCGTTGGAGGATTGAGCCGGGCGATGACGGTACGGCAGACCCGCTGGAGTTCCTCGTCGTGGTCGATGCTCTGGAACCTGCCGCCGCGTCGGGGCAGGGCCATTTGCTCGCGGAGCAGGGGCAGGGCCGGGGCTGCGAGGGGGCCCATGTGGTCCAGACAGGTCACGACGTGGTTGGCCGTCGCGGGGTTTTGGGTCATGGCCTGAAGCAGGGTACGCAGGACGGCCGGTGCCTCGGTCTGGCCACCGACTTCCCAGAGTGCGGCCGCGCAGTGCACCCGAACCCATTCGTAGTCGTGCGTCAGGAGGTTGCGCAGGCGCGGCAGTGCGACGGAGGCAGGCGGGCCGATCTCGCCGAGCAGATCGGCCGCATCACTGATGCGGAAGGTGATGCGGTCGTCGAGGAGGTGGAGCACAAGGGGTAGGACCTCGGCCAGGTCGCCGTCGACGGCCCACAGTGCGGCGACCGCGGCAGGACGTACGTGCGCGTCGGTGGCAGTGGTCAGCGCCCGGATCGTGTCCCTTGCCGCAGCCGCCGCCGGGCCGAACGCACCCAGCGCCTTCAGGGCTGATCGCATAACACCGTGCTGCTCATGCCGCACCGCGGCGCCGAGCGTGTCCACCACCACAGGTACCGCGGCCGCGTCGCCGAGCGCGGCCAGGGCGGCAAGAATCGCGTTGGCGCTCATCTCGTTCCACTGCTGCGAGATGTCGATCCGGCGCAGGTGGTCGCAGAGCCGGGGCGCCAACTGGTCTGCTGCCTGCGGAAGATGCCCTACGACCTGGATCGCACGCCAGGCGTCGACGTCGTCGTCCAACGCGGCCAGCAGACTCGGCAGCGCCCGTGCATCGCCGAGACGCGCCAAGGCCCGGGCGCCTGCTTGGTGGCTTTTGCGCAGCCGGGCGTCGGCGGCGGCCCATACGTGCGGGCCGTGCACCGCGCGTTGGGTGTCGAGGTGCGCGGCGAGGGCCTGGCAGGCCGGGGCGGCAATCGGATGACAGGACTCCAGCACGGCCGCGGCCTCGGCGGCGACGTCCGGGTCAGCCGTGGTGAGCTGGTCGGCGACCAGCAGGAGGAGGCGGGTGTGGTTTCCCCGCCAGGTGCCCATCAGCTCCCCACTCATACGGACCGCGTCCAGGCGTGAGCCGGGGTCGGGACTGTTCAACTGCTCGGCGAGCACCGCAGTGCGCTCGGACACCCGGGCGCCCAGGGCTTCGTGGAACGTATACAGCAGGGCCGTGGTCGGTGCGTATACGCGCGTGCGGTGGTTCAGATCCTCGAAGGCGGCGGCGATCTGGGGCGCAACCCCCTTCGTGGGGGGCGCCGGGCTGCCCGGGACCGGTGCGATCGGTCGCACGGGTATGGCCGGGGCTGTCTCGCGCAGCAGGCAGACGGCGGTCGGTACGACGTCCTCGCCGATCTCGTCCGGGGCGCAGCGAACACCATGGACCAGAGCCGCGAGCCGGGTCGCAGGCCCGTGCGCCGGGTCGGCTGCGAGGCCCGACAGCCAGTGCCTCACCTGGTGTTCGGTCGCCGGCAGGCGCAGTGCCAGGGTGGCGGCCGCTTCCACGATCCGCTGCCGCGCCTCGAGGCCGCGCTCGGCGTCCATGCGCTCGCGCAGCACTGCGGCGGCCCGGTCGGCGTCGTCGAGGAAGAGCCCGAGTCCGGGAATCGCGGCCAGGCGCACGTCCGGGTCGGGGTCGCGGGCGAGTTCGGCGAACTGCGCATCCCGCTCGCGCAGGAAGGCGACGGCCTGCGCGCAGCCCGTCGGCGGGTAGTACTCGATCTCGGTTCCGTCGTCCTCGAAACCTTGGTCGAGGGCCTCCCGGCCGATGCTGACCAGCAACGCGACGACGGCCTCCCGGTCAGGCACCGTGCGGTCGACGGCCAGCTCGAGCAGGAAGGGCAGACTGGCTGCCGTGGGCGGGTACACACTGCCCTGATGATGGACCGCGCCGTAGAAGCGGTCGAAGGCCTTGTCGCGCTCCTCCGCCTCCGGGGAACGCAGCGCCCACAGCAGCGCCGGTACCTCCTCGGCCGACCCGTACGCGTGCTCCATCGAAGCCCAGTCGATGTCATGAAGTCCGTCAAACATGATCAGCACCATGCCAGGCAGCACTGACATCAGGAGCGACCAGGGGCCAGGGGTGTACAACACACTCGGCATGGCCGCTCGATGCCTTGCTTCCCTCCCCACCGGCACCGCATGCCGGGCCGCGGGCGTAGCGCCGGTACGCACCGAATCTGACCGCCGAGTCTGGCTCGCTGAGAGGCCGGCACCGGCCCGGTGACACCGCCATCGCGGCCATGGCAACTGCCGCCGCCGCACCTAGGGCGTCTTCCGGTCTGGTGGCTGCAGGATCGGGTTGCAGGCGAACCAGTCCAGATTCTCGGCGACTGGTTCACACGGCGACTCCAGCAGCAGTCACCGAACCCCGCGCCCTTCACGAGGCGGAAACCGCAGGCACCGCTGCAGAGGGCCATAAGCCCCGCTGCGCCACTCCCGGGCCCACCTGCTCCCGTTGTGGCGGGCGGTCACCCACGGTCACCGCAGGCCCTCTCGGCTTGCCTTTTGATCTCGGCGAGGAAGCTGGCTGTGCATGGGAGGGTTTGCTGGTCTATTACTTGTCGGGGCAGGCGACTTCAGTCCAGGTCGCGACTAGGTCACGGCAGACGACCGTGAGAGAGCCGTTCCAGAACGCGATCTCGTGGCTGCAACCGTTCTGGTGGGGCAGGACCTCGTCGAGGATTACAGTGCCGAGGTCTGCCCAGTCGTTGTCCTCGACGCCTCCGGCATCGAAGCTGGAGACGCCCGCGTAGCGGATGACCAGGTCTTCGTCGTGTTTCCAGCAGTTGTGCCGGAACTGAATCTCCACCTGCTGGTCATCAGCTCCGACAGTTCGGATGTACTGGACCTCCAGATCCTTCATACACCGCTTGCTGGAGAAGTCGTAGTGCTCTGGGTCAGTCGCGAAGCTCCGGGCTCCGACTGGCAGATCGTCAGCCAGCGAGGACAGACACTCCAGGTATCGAGCAGGAGATATGACGCCCGGCAAGTCGCCGACCTTCGCATCCAGGTTGATGTACTTCATCGTCCTTCATCCCCGCTTGTGGCTCTGTTGGCCAACGAATGTCTGACCATAAAGCACAAGCTCAGGAATGGGTGCCCACAGGGAACCAAGGGCCATTCCTGCCGCGGCGGTCGAATGACGCGGCTCTCCAGATGACGGTAGGACAGCTGCTGGTGGCACCCACGCTCATGTTCGGTGTCGCGGAACTCGAGCTTGCGCCAGCGGGAGTCCTGATAGCCAGGTGCAGAGCGCCAGTAGCCGGCGAGGACACAGAGCTGGTTCCAGTCGTCCCGGAGGCGATCCAGCCGCATCACCGCTCGCACCCGGCGTTCCTCCTCAGTGGGCATCGGGGGCAGAGGAATCTCGATCGGAATACGGACATGGCCGGGCGTTCCGCCGGTGACGGTCCGCTCCAAGGTGAGAATCAACGTGGCTGCTGCCTCTGCGAGGGCCGAGGCCGTGATGCCCTCCTCGCTGTCTGAAGGGTGAGTGCGTGCTGCTCGCTCCGGTCGAGGAAGCAGGAAGTCGCCGATCGAGCAACGCAGCCTCGCGTCCCGCTCCGCTTTCAGCTCGTTCTGCGGTGAAGCGTTCCTCTCGAACAGAGAGCGGCTCGTTCTCGTCGAAGTTCATTTCATTCCCTTGGCGCTGACGCTGCATGGACCTGGACGGCGTCGGCAGGAGAGCGCCGCCGGGGCGGTGCGCTGTGGCCCCGCCGACGCGCAACCAACCTCCACCCGCCCCGATCCCCCGGCCACGCGGCAGGGCTACTGGAAGTCGGGGGTCAGGGCTGCCAGCGGGGGGCTTGGTTGTCCGGTGTGTCTGGGCTCACGAAGTGGAAGGGGGCTCGAAGGTGGGCCGCTAGGCCGTCTCTTTCGGATCTTGCCGAGTGGACTCGCGGACGGAGAGGGCTCCCGCGCTGGCTGCCGATGTGGTCGGCCGCCGGGCTTTCGGGCTGAAGGTGAAGGAGCCGAAGGTGCCCTTCGCCGCGAAGAACAGCCCGCCGTCGCCGGCGGCGGCCAGCGCGTCCAGGCGCCGACCCGGCAGGGAACACCCCTCCACGGTCCGGCCGTCGGGCCCCAACCGCCGGATACCGCCGTTGGCATCCCCCACCAGGACGCCGTCGGCGTACGGCAGAGGGTCGACCACAATCCGCCGATCCGCCTCGACCGACCACGTCGACGTCCCGTCGGCGGGATCCACCGCGAGGAACCCCCTGCCTGACCGCAGCATCCAGACCGACTCGTGGATGTACCCAACCGCCCCGAACGGATCGTAGGATCCGAGCCGGGTGGGCTCGTCCGCGTCGTTCCCGAAGGTCACCAGTGACGAGGCCTCGCAGACCGCCACCACCCGCTCCGCATCCACCGGGACGAACGCCTTCGCGTCGGGTCCCGCGAGCGGGTCCGGCAGCCGCCACCGAGCCAGGTCGCTCCCGTCGGCCGGATCGAGGAGAACCGCCTCGTAGCCGCTGCCGGCCAGCACCCCGCCGGCCCACGCGAGGGTCCGTACGGACGTCACCGGCGACGGTGTCGTCCACCGGACGCCCCCGTCGGCGAGGTCCAGGCCACTCATCGGGGTGTAGCCGCGCCAACCGCCTATCACCACGGTGTCCGAGTGGACCGCGAGGTTCCCCGTCCACCTCGGTGTCGGGGCGCTCCACAGCGACGCACCCGTCCGCAGATCGATGCAGGACAGCACGTTCGGCGCTTGCGGCAACACCAGCACGCGGTCCCCCGCGAGGACGATCCCGCGCGGCCAGGTACCGAGCGGGACGTCCCAGCGCACAGCGCCGTCGACACGCTCCAGGCAGACCAGCCGGGTGTGCCGCTCATGCAGGACGACACAGTCCGGCCCCACCACGAAAACGGAAACGCCGCCCCGCTGGTGCAGTTCGCGCTCCCAGAGCACTGTGGCGATCATCGGGCCATCCCACCACAGGCGGCCCGCCCCCGACGACAAAGTAGGGCTCGCTCGCACCACTGGCGCAGTGCAACCTCGCAGGCGGACAGCATTCTCATCGTGGACGAACCCACCTCGGCCCTCGACCCCGAAGCCGAGATCGAAGCCTTCAACCGCATCCGCCGTCTCGCCGCCCTCAACCGCGCCGTCGTCCTGGTCACCCACCGCATGTCAGGCGTCCGCCACGCCGACCGCATCTACGTCCTCAACGCGGGACACCTCGCCGAACACGGCACCCACGACGAACTCATCACCGCACACGGACGGTACGCCGCCATGTTCGACGCCCAGGCAGCCCAGTACACCCCCACCCCCCAGCATCCCGAAACCCGCCTCACCAACCATCACCGATCCCGCATGACACGATCCACGGACGCCCATCGCAACGAAGCCTGCGCGCCCGGTGTGGCCGATACAGTGACCGGACCCGGCCGTCACGCCTTGTCGTAAGGATCCCGCAGTGACACAGCACTGTCCGGCTCGTGCTGCGGTGTTCTCGGCCGGGTCCTGGGGCACCGCCGCTGCGAAGATCCTGGCCGACGCCGGCACCAGCGTGGTCGTGCACGCCCGCCGTGCTGAAATCGCCGACGCGATCAACACCCGCCACCGCAACCCCGGCTACTTCCCGGACGTCGAACTGCCCGCTGCCCTGACCGCGACGACCGATCCGGCTGCCGCATTGGACAGCGCGGACTTCATGGTGCTGTCGATCCCTGCGCAGACCCTGCGGGCGAACCTGGCCGCGTGGGCGCCGCACATCGGACCCGAGACAGTGATCGTGTCCCTGATGAAGGGCATCGAGCAGGACAGCCACCTGCGGGCGAGCCAGATCATCGCCGAGGTGGCCGGCCTCAGTGCGCAGCGGGTCGCGGTGCTTTCGGGGCCGAACCTGGCGCGCGAGATCATGGAAGGCCAGCCCGCCGCAGCCACCGTCGCCTGCGCCGACGAGGACGCCGCCCACCGCTTCCAGCAGGCCTGCCACACCTCATACTTCCGCCCCTACACCAGCACCGATGTGACCGGCTGCGAGCTGGGCGGCGCGGTGAAGAACGTCATCGCCCTCGCGGTCGGCATCGCCTCCGGCATGGGACTGGGCGACAACTCCACGGCCATGCTCATCACCCGCGGGCTGGCGGAGACCACCCGGCTGGGGATCGCTATGGGCGCCCACCCAGCCACCCTTGCCGGCCTGTCCGGCCTGGGCGATCTGGTGGCCACCTGTTCCTCCCCGCTCTCACGCAATCGCACCTTCGGCACCCACCTCGGCCGGGGCCTGAGCGTCGAAGAAGCAACCGCCGTCACCCGGCAGACCACCGAAGGCGTCAAATCCGCCCAAGCGATCCTCGCCCTGGCCCAGGCCCACGACGTCGAAATGCCGATCACGCAAGTGATCTCCGACCTGCTGCACGCGACGGTCACCCTCGACGAGGCCGCAGCCGCGCTGATGCAGCGGCCCCCCAAGCCCGAGCGCTGACGCCCGCAGCCCCACGACACGGAATACTCGCCACCACAGGCCCATCCCACCTGAAATAGGCCCCCCACGACCGCCATTCCCTCAGTCGCGCCAACTCAGGTACGTGTGCGGCTCTCCGTCCGAAAAGTTCTGACTGAAGGGCTCGATACATCCATCCAGGAGAGACCGCAAGAAATCGGCCATGCCACCGTCAAAAATTGACCACCGCTTCGCACCGTAGGGTGACTGCCGCCTAAAAATGACGATGACTGGGGGCCAGCTCTACACGACAGTCCGGAGGGAGAGCCGGATCCACACCCTCCAAGAGACTCCCGAAGGGAGATACCTCAACAGGCGGCGTGCACACTGACAGGTAGTCATCAATCTCTCCCCCTCCGTAAATTTCGACAAACTCCTTATAGTCTGTCGGAAATTTCCAGCCAGTAGAACGTGCGAGCATCTCCCAATCGATCGCGTCGCCACCTGACGGCGGAGGCGGAAGCACCTGACGGATACGATCAATCACAGGATGCGACACTGCTAATTCCTCTCACTGAGGCTAAGAACTTTAATTGAGGCGTCATCTCACGTGGTGAGCCTCGCCTTGAGGCTCTTTCTGCTACTTCGCGACGCCCGCAATGAACGCGTGGACATCGGCGGCCAAGTGGCGCATGTCCTCACCTGCCGCGTGCACCGTGGTGGTCGCGAAGTGCCATTGCTCGGAGGGCGCTCGGTCGTGGATTCCCCAGGTCAGTTGGACGTGGCCACCGGGGCGATGTTCCGCTGAGAGGGTCAGGTCGTAGCAGAGCGAGTGCCAGGTGCGTACTCCCTCCCAGCCCCGGAAGTCTTCGGCAAGTGAGGTGAGGAAGGTGTCGAGGCCATCGCCGTCCCAGGTCTGCACCGAGGCTTCGATACTTCCCCAGGGCCCGCAGGCTCTGATGAGGAAGTCGAGCGTTGGTTCATCCTCAAACGGTCGTGTCGGCTCCGAGAACAGCAAGCTGGCGGAGCCAGGGTCTCCCACCTTGACCGCAGGGCGGCCAGAATCGTCGTAGTCGATCACGCGAACAGATTAGAAGACCGGGCCAGGCGGCCGACCGCCGCTCTCGGACGGGTCGGTATCGGGCGCGGTCGACCTTCAGGCATGATCGTCCCTCGTGGCTGTGGATCTCGAGCACAAGCCAGGGTGGCGTCTGACGTAGGTGTGAAGTTAAAGCAGACGCCGCCCCAGCGTCGCATTCAGAGCCGTTGTCAGCCACTCCCCTCAAACCAGTGAACTGCCGGCCATTCAGGCATCCAATCCACGGCACACTTCCCCTCAAAGACCTGCATCATCCAGTCAATGAGGCCGTCATCGCTCTCGTACCAGTCACCCCAGTTCCTCCGAAATGCAGACACAGTCCAATTCCTCCTTCTCGATACTCAAGGAAGAATTTGTCTCCTTCAATCGAGTGCCCCCAATGAAGCATCCCGCCAACTTCGGGGAGTACACCCCTCGGAATAACGCCGAACGCCATCGCCGCGATCCTTCTCACCCTGCACGACATCACCGGCGTCCAGCCGCACTGCTACTTCGCCTGGGCCGAAGGCAGTCCCCTGACCCACATGTTCCGCTACTTCCTCCTCGGCCGCGGCGACACCGCCCCCGTCACCCGCGAGATCATCCGCCGGCACCAACCCGAACCCGCCCGCCGCCCCGGCATCCACGTCGCAGGCTGACAACCCAGGACGAGGCGGGCAGGCCAACGCGGCGCCATGGGCACCTTCGTCGTGGTGGCTGTGCACTGCTCAGGTGGTGGAGCCGGGGACGGTCGCATCGGCTGGCAGACCGTGTGTGGACGAGACGGGCACTGCCGTCGGCCAGCCGGTGGGACAGGCCCCCAACGGAGGTCCGCCCACTGCTGACCTGGTCGGCGAGGATTCGGGAGCGGTCCAGAAGAAGGTCGACAGTGTTCCGTATAACGCGAGCGGCCGCTGGATCGCCGCGGGGGGGGGAGAGATTGCTGGACACCTCGCGGTTCGCGCTGCCGAAGAACTCGTCAGCGGGGCCGCCCTCCCCATCGGCTTCGTCCAGCATTCGATGCCGTCGCCTCACTGCCGGCAGGTCCCGTCGCAGTACCGCCCACGTTACCGGCCACCCCCGCTCCGTCCGGGGGCTGCCGCGCAGGCTGCCTTCACGCTCAGGGGCACGCTGGCAGACGCGAGAGGCGAACGCCCACACCCGCCAAGGCTGTGCTGCCGAGACCCTCCGCCCCCACTGCGGGCAGCGGTCTCGCCTGTTTGCCAGGAGGCCCGTTGGACACACCGCGCGCATCCCTCGTTGCGGCGTCAGGCTGCCGCAGCACGGCCGCTTGGCGTGCAGAGCCGGGGGGCTTTGAAGCATGAGGGATGCTCTCCGCCGCCTGGGCACCAAACCGCGCCCTGCTGCCGCGTGGCGCCCGGCGCCCCCGGGCCGCGCAGTGCGTCGGCCGCCAGAGGAACGGGTTGCGGCCTCCCGGCCATGCTCAAGGCCCGGGTGGCGTCCGAGGTTCTCGGCGCTGGTCGCCGCTGTTCCGACGGAGCCGGTCGGTATGGCGGGCGACGTCGTCGACGCGTGCCGCGAGGTCGGGGTGGCCGGATGCCAGATACGCATGGGTTCCTGTGAGGGGGTTGACGAGGGCGGCAGCGTCGTTGTCGGCGAGGGCGGCGGTGAGCTTGACCAGGGGGCTGCGGGCGGCGGCGGGGAGGTCGGTGAGCGCGGTGATCTGTCCGGCGAGCTGGCGCAGGTCTGCGGCGTTGTCACGGGCCCAGGTCGTGACGGTGCGGTCGGCGGCGCGGCGGTTGCGGGTGGCCTGTACGCGCTGTTCGCCGGTGGATCCGGGGTTTCCGGGGCGTACGCGCAGGTAGCGGCGTTCGGCGGCCTGGCGGCTGGAGACGCCGAGGGGGTGGGCGAGGTCGGCCCAGCTGGTGCCCGCTTCCCGGGCTTCTTCGATCAGGCCCGGTTCCCATTCGGCGAGTTGGTCGCGCACTTCGCGGAGCAGCAGGAGAGCGGCGAGTGCCTGCTCAGAGCTGGTCTGGGCGGGCGCGGGTTGCTCCGCATCCCGTGAGGTCTGGGCAGTGTGCAGGGCATCGCGCATTGTGTTCAGGGCTGCGGCGGCGAGGAAGGACGTGGGGGTGAGGTCGCGGGCGCGGGGGGTGGGCTGATCGTCTTGTGTCACGGAGCCTCCAGCGCTTGTCATCACTTCGATGACACTCTGCTTGTCATCGATTGGATGACATGTTACAACGATGGCAGGTGAAACGCATTGGCAGCACAGCGCTGACCCGAACACTGGAGGTGTTTCCCGATGTTGATGCGCACCGACCCGTTCCGTGAGCTCGACCGACTCACCCAGCAGCTCCTGCACACGACCGGCACCTGGTCGCGGCCGTCGGCGGTGCCGATGGATGCTTACCGCGAGGGCGAGGAGTACGTGATCGCTCTCGACCTGCCCGGCGTCTCCCCGGACGCGATCGATATCGACGTCGAGCGGAACATGCTGACCGTCAAGGCCGAGCGGCGGCCCGTCGCCCCGGCAGACAGCGTGCAGATGGAGCTCTCCGAGCGGCCTCTGGGTGTCTTCTCCCGCCAGCTTGTCCTGGCCGACACCCTGGACACCGAGCACATCAGGGCGGACTACGACGCTGGGGTGCTGACCCTGCGCATCCCGATCGCGGAGCGCGCCAAGCCACGCAAGATCGCTATCGGCGGCGGCTCCGCGCACAGGGAGATCAGCGGCTGAGTCCCCTGCCAGCCGGGTGTGTTGACGGGAGACGGCCTCATCTGCCGCGGCCGTCTCCCGTGCTCCTGCACTGGCACGCCGAACACCCCAGGGAGCAGCGATGGCCATGCGATGGGAAGCGTTCCTCAGCCAGGTCAAGGAACGCGGCAGGTACGAGACCACCGAGGAAGCCGATCGGGCGGCCCGCACGGTGTTGGCGCTCCTGGGCGCCCACTTGGTGGGCGAGGTACGGGCGGAACTGGCGGCGCGGCTGCCGGAGGGAATGGCACTCCTGCTGCTCAATCCGCTCCAGGCGCACGAGCCGCTCTCCCCCGAGCGTTTCGTGCGGGCCACCGCGGCATGGATCGAGGGAGCCACCGAACGGACCGCGGCCTGGGACGTGAGCGCGGTGCTCAGCGTGGTCTCGGACGCGGCGGGCGAAGAGCTCACTCGCCGGGTACTGCTCCAACTCCCGGCGGGCTACGACCTACTGTTCGGCTACTCCCGGCCCGTATGACCCCAGGCAGCGAGACCCCTTTGCCTGACCGCCCGACGTCGGCGGCCGGCGGGCCAGCTCCCCGGCCGCCGCCTCAGGATCACCTCAGACGAGAAAGGCGACCGCGTCACCGATGATTTCCCAGCTGGAGCCATGCCGGTCCACCGAGGGCACGACGTTCGAGCAGATGCTGGAAAGAGTGCGGTACGAAGGCGCGTACCCCACCCGCGCACAGGCCGAGAAGTCTGTCCACGCCGTGTTGTCCGCCCTCGGGCGCCAGCTCACGGGCGACGAGCGGGTGGAGCTCACGGCCCGGCTGCCGCACGAGGCAGCCGCAAGCTTCACCTCCGAGATCCCCACAACCGAGCCCCTCACCGGCTGGGGTTTCGTCAAGGACCTGGCGTCCCGCACCGGCGGCACGATGGCCACCACCCGCTGGGACACCGGCACCGTCCTGCGCGTCGTGGCTCAGCTCGTCGGCGAGGAGCTCCTCAGCCGTGTCCTCGTCCAGCTCCCCCGCGGCTATGCCCTGCTGTTCGGCCGCGCCGAACTTACCCAGGCGGCATGATGCGCGCAGTAACGTGCCACCGCGGAACGGGACTGCCGGACTGCGGCTCAGGAAGCCCCACAGCCTTGCCTGAAAGGGAGTTGGGAAAGGGTCGTTGAGGGCCGTCCCGTCATCGCTGGTCAGGCGTTGTCCGGCGATTCCTGACGCCGGAGATGCGTCGCGCCATCGGATTCTGCGGGGAACCGCGGAAGTGATCGTCATGGCCCGCCGTGTGCCGACTCGACCTCGACGGGACCGCTGTCGCCGCTCAGGCCGACGCGCTCGGCGGTTCCCGCGTCGCCTGGGCGGCGCAGGCGGACGTGACCGATCTCGACAGCGTCCGGTCGGCGATCGACCGCGCCGCCGCTCACTTCGGTCGCATCGACGTCGTCATCGCCAACGCCGGCGTGAGCGCCGTTGCCCCGATGGCCACCCTCAACCCCGAGGTTTTCGAACGCGTCGTCGACGTCAACCTGACTGGAGTCTGGCGGACCTTCAAAGCCGCCTTGCCGCACGTCGAGCGCCAACGCGGCTATCTGCTGGCCACCTCCTCCATGGCGGCCTTCGTGCACTCCCCGCTCCAGGCCCCCTACACGGCCAGCAAGGCCGGAGTCTGGGCGATGTGCAACAGCATCCGTCTGGAAGTGCGGCACCTCGGCGTTGGCGTCGGGACCCTGCACCCCACGTTCCTCAAAACGCCGATGCTGGACGCGATCCACGCGGATCCAGCAGGTCGGCGCCTGTGGGGCGGAAACGAACGGGGACTGTGGCGGATGTGCACCGTCGACAAGGCCGTGCGCAGCATCGTGTCGGGCATCGAACGCCGGGCGCAGACGATCACCGCGCACCGCGCCCACGCGGTCGTCGCGGCAGCCCCCGGCTTCTTCCGGCCGTTCGTCGACCGCGTCGGGTTCACGACCAGGACCATCATCGAGGCCAGCGCTGCCTCCTCACCCAGCGGCGGCCTTCCGCCCACATCCTCAACCGCGAGTTGTGAACCTGAGGAACAAGAAGGCAAGACCGTCCGGCTGTCTGAAGGCGAACCCGCGCGTAGGGCTCCGTAGAGCCTCAATCGACGCGCGGGTTGCAGCGCGAACAGGTACAGGAAATCGCGAACTCGTTTGCTTCCTCCCGTACGGCGCAGCAGATCCGGCGCCAGGAGCAGGGCTGCCGGTACGCCCAGGAGCAGCTCGTCGCGCTCGGAGCTCGGCGGCCGCGGCCCTTCGTCGATCCGGCTGTCATCGCCATGCACACCGCCTTCACCTGCCTCAAGCCCCGCCAGCTCATCACCCTTCTCCGGCCTCACCCTCGGCACCTACATCGCCTTTGCCATCTGGCCGATGTCGCCGCGGCCGGCCTTGTAAGGCGTCTTTTCCCTGCCCTCCTGGAACAGGCCCTGCGGGACGCTACGTCGGTCTCCGCCGACGTCATGGGAACGCAACTTCACCGGCCGAGCCAATCCAACTGAGCTGATTTGTCACCGTCATGTCGCTGATGCCGCAGGTCAACCTCCACCAGCAGCTGATCCGAACCCGTCAAGGTGATGCGGTCTACGGCTTGTTGCTCGCAGTGTCGGCGTTTCGGCCATTTGCGGACCGGAGCCGATCCAAGCCAGACCAGGGATCCCACGCCCGTAAAGTTCCCCCGCCCAGGAAACAGGCGGCTCCCCGGCACGACCGAATGACGTGTGTTCGATATCGCAGCCGGGTCGTTAGACCTCACGACTCCGCCACAGCGACCGTCCCAGGGGGAACGATGACCTCGGCCATCACACAGGATCAGCCGCCGCAACCACCGAAGGACACCTCGCAGGACGACGGACCACAGGAGGTTGATGTTCGAGAAGAGGAATACCTCTACCGCGACAAGTCACGGCTCCAGGCCGGCTCCCTACTGACGTCCCGCACCATGGCACGGCGCCTGCCCTCGCTCGTTCGGCGCTCGGTGCAGATGGCCTGGCGGGTGGACCGCAGCGCGACCATCGGACTGCTGATGTGCCAGATCGGTACGGGCGTCCTGGCGGCTCTGGGCCTCCTGGCCGTCACGGGCACGATCACCGCGCTGATCTCCTCGGGCGACATCACCGAGCGGCTGTGGGACGCCGCTCCGCAACTGGCCGTCATCGCCGCCGCCACCGGCCTGCGCGCGCTGCTGGGCATCACGGTCGTCTGGCTGACCGGGCGTTTGCGACCCGTTCTCGGCCGGGCCGCGGAGCTGACGATGGTCGAGGCCGCGCTCGGCGCAGAACTGGCCGCGAACAACAAGCCCGGCTACAACGACGCGTACGACATCGCCGACCGCGGCGCCCAGGTCACCCCCGACCTCGTCGAAGAGGCGCAGGACGTCATCGCGGCGACCGCAACGCTCACGGCCGGCGCAGCCGTCCTGACCGTCCTGCACCCGCTGCTCCTTCCCCTCCTCTTCCTCGCATGCCTGCCGCAGGCCGCCGCCTACGTACGCTCCGCCCGCGTGATCTACCTCGCCGGGCTGGAAACCTCCGGGCGGCGCAGGATGCTGGGCAAACTGCGCTGGCACATGGCGTACCTGGAATCCAGCGAGGAGATGCGTGCCTGCCTGGCCGGCCCCTTCCTGATCGGCCGGTACCGAAAACTGGCCGCATCGGTCAGCGCCACTGAGCGCAAGGCCGCGAACACAGGCGCGTGGATGGGGCTGGCCGGTGCTGTTGCCGGCGGGGTCGCCTCGATCGCGGTGTGGGCGGCGCTGCTGTGGCTCCTGGCCTCCGGCCGCATGAGCCTGGCAGCCGGAGGCGGTGCCGTCTTCGCCCTCCAGACGGCCACCGGCTCCGTGCGCGGCATCATCAACGGCGGAGCACGCCTGGTGCGCACCGGCTGGTACGTGCAGGACTGGCAGAACTTCCTCGACAACGCCCACGGCCAGGCCATGACCGACTCCCGCGGCACTGCGCCCCTGTCGGCCGCACCGGAGCGCTTCGAGGTCCGTGATGTGACGTACCGCTACGACGGCGCCCCGAAGGACAGCCTCAGCAACGTGTCCCTGCACGTGCGGCGCGGCGAGATCGTGGCGCTGGTCGGGGAGAACGGCTCCGGCAAGACGACCCTCTCGCGCCTGCTGTGCGGGCTGCTGCTGCCCACTGAAGGCCAAGTGGCCTGGGACCACGCCCGCACGGCGGACCTGGACCCGTGGGGGGCGTGGAAGCACGTCGCGCTGGTGCCGCAGAAGTTCACCTACCTGCCGCTGACGATGCGCGACAACATCACGTTCGGGCAGGGCGACACCAGCGACGCAGCCCTGCTCGCCGCGTGCGAGGCGTCCGGCGCCGCAGAGATGCTGCCGGGCCTCCGCTCCGGCATCAACACCCTCCTGACCAGCGAATGGTTCGGCGGACAGCAGCTCTCCGGCGGCCAGTGGCAGCGCCTGGTCCTCACCCGCGCCTTCCACCGGCAGGCGGCACTGCTGGTGATGGATGAACCCACGGCAGCCCTCGACGCACGCGCGGAGCACCGGATCTTTGCCGGCCTGCGCGAACTGGCCAAGGACCGCGCCATTTTGCTGATCACGCACCGGCTCACCAATGTGGCCGTCGCCGACCGGATCGTGGTCCTGGACCAGGGACGGATCGTCCAGGAGGGCACCTACGACCAGCTCACCCGGGAGCCGGGGCTCTTCCAGTCCCTGTGGGAGCTGCAGCGCCGGATGAGCGGCGCCGCCGCCTGATCACCGCTCCCCGGTTCGCACCGTGCCCACGCCCGCCCGCTGTTCTGAAAGGCAGAGCCACATGACCTCTCCCGTCCCCGCTTTGGGGCACATCGCACCGCGCGCCGCCCCGCCTGCAGCGCAGTACGCCGCGCCCCGCCACGCGGTGTGGCTCGGCGCTGCCGCGATCATCACCGACCAGGTCGGCCGCGTCCTACTGGTGCACCCCACCTACCTCATGGGCAACTCGTGGCTGCTGCCCAGCGGCGGCGTCGAACCTGGCGAACACCCGCACGTCACCTGTCGGCGCGCGCTGCCGATGCTGCCCGGCGGCACCGTGGAGAGCACCGACGCGACGTCCGAGGACACCCTGCACCGCGGAAGCCGCCGAGGAAGCCCAGCTCACCCTGGCCGATCCGGTGAGACTGGGCTGGGTGCTGGACGAGACCGGCGAGGTCTACGGCGGAGTGGGGCCCAACGCCCGACTCCGCCTGGCCGCCCGGGTCACCGAAATCGGGCCGGCGGCCGTCGACCCCGCCACCGGCCGCCCCTTCGTCCGCCTGCTCACCACCCCCGCCCAGGCAGCCGCCTTGCTGGGCTGGGGCCCGCCCGGCGCGCGGCAAGCCCAGCTCGCTGCGAAGACAGCACGCGAGCAGTGGGGCCTGCCCACCGCGCGCCCCGCCGCCATCGAAGAGATCCCGGCGGAGGGGATGCGGCTGAGCTGAGCTGACCTCCCTACCTCGACTCCTTCCGCTCCACGCACCTCGGAGGTAGCCCTATGCCGCTATCGCGCCACCACGTCCGAACCACCGTCGAGACCTACCTCGCTCGCCACCCTTACGAGCGCGAGCAGCTCGGCGCCCTCCTGCACGCCCTCGAACGTTCCACCGACATCGCCAGCCGCTCGACCTTCACCGGACACGTCACCTGCGGCGCGATCGTCGTCGACCCGCTCGGCCGCGTCCTGCACGTGCTGCATCTGGCGAGCGGGAAGGTCCTCGCCCCCGGCGGACACCCCGAGCCCGCAGACGAGTCCTTGGCCGGGGCGGCGCTGCGGGAGCTGCACGAGGAGACCGGGATCCCGGCTGAGGCTGTGGCACCGTGGCCCGGCTACGAGGCCGTGCCGTTCGACATCGACATCCACGACATCGACGCTCATCCGGGCAAAGGCGAACCCGGCCACCAGCACTTCGACCTCCGGTTCCTCTTCCGCCTGCACCCCGCACCAGCGGTGCCGGTGGTGCTGCAGGCAGAAGAGGTCGGCGGCATCGAATGGCGACCCGTGGACAGGGCGACCTCCCCCTCACTGCGCGCGAAGCTGCTCAAGCTCACGCCGCAGACCGAGCCGCAGATCGCCAACGCCTCCGCCCTGATCTACAACAACCGCGGCGAGTACCTGCTCCACCTGCGTGACTACTTCCCCGGCCGGATCTGGGAGCCAGGCATGTGGTCCCTGCTGGGCGGCGGCCGAGAGCCCCAGGACGCCACCCTGGAACACACCGTGCGGCGCGAACTGACCGAGGAAGCCGGCCTCGACCTCGCCGACCTGACCCCGTTCGGCATCGAGTACGCCTCCGACGACGCCGGCGCGAGCGTGCCCATCGCCATCTACGCCGGCCGCTGGAACGGCGATCCCCGCGACCTCCGTCTGACGGAAGGGGTGATGCTGGCCTGGTTCGCCCCCGACGACCTCCACCGCCTGCGCATCGCAGACACCACGTGCGACCTCGTACAACGCCACGCCGCCAGCCGCCCGGCCAACGCGTCCAGCACTGCGTCGCAGAGCGGGCTCTCATCGAACGAGGAGTGCCGCCCAGCTTCGCCGCACGGCACGGTCCTCAATGTCATCGGCGTCCACCTCTACCTGGAGCGGCCCGACGGGACGGTGCTGCTCGGGCTGCGCCACCCCGACTCCGCGTTCGCGCCGTCCACCTGGCACGTCCTGGCCGGCCACTGCGAGCAGGAGAGCGCCATCACCTGCCTGATCCGGGAGGCGCGAGAGGAAGCCGGCCTGCACATCGAGCGCCAGGACGTCGAACTCGTCCACGTCGTCCACCACATCGACACCGCCGAGGACCGGCCCCGCATGGGCCTGTTCCTCCGCGCCCGGACCTGGAGCGGCGAGCCGGAACTGCGCGAGCCGGACAAGTGCACCCAGTGGAAGTTCTGGGATCCGGCCGCGCTCCCCGACGATCTCGTTCCCTACACCCGGGTGGCCATCGAGGGCATCCGTGCCGGCCGCCTCTACTCCGAAACGGGCTGGGCATGAGCACGGCCGCGCCCCCACACCCGGACCTCCCGCCCGAGGAAGTGCGACAGCTCGCCGAGCAGGCGGTGGGGCGCATCGTCACCTGGACAGACGCCTCCCGGGACCGCGACAGCAGCCGGGTATGGCGGGCCGACGGAGCACAAGAAGGGATCTGGTACGTCAAGATCCACCAGAACGCGCGGTTCCACCACCGCGAGGTGCACGCGTACCGCAGCTGGGTCCCCAGACTCGGAACAGCGACCCCCACCCTCGTGACCGCCGACAGCACGTTGCGGGCCGTCGTCGTCACCGGGGCGCCCGGCCGAACCCTGCACGGCATCGCGCACCCGCCCGCGCAGCAACAGCTCCTCTTCCACCAGATCGGCGCCCTGGCCGCGGCCATCCACCGCAGCGCAGCACCGCTCCCCGCGGAGGAAGGAGTGCCCGCGCTCGCGAAGGTCGAGCGGCACCTGGAAGCAGCCCGCCCCAATCTGCAACCGGGGGACGAGGAGTTCATCCGCCAGGTCGTGGCGCGCGCCGAAGATGTTCCGCCCCTGGACCGCGTGCCGACACACGGGGACTTCCAGCTGCGCAATCTGCTGCTGGACGACACCGGCAGCCTCGCCGTGATCGACTTCGAACGCAGCGAGCCCGGCCCGGCCATCCGCGACCTGGTCCGCCTCGCGGACACCTGGGCCACCCAGCCGCGCCTCCACGACGCCTTCATGTCCGGCTACGGCCACGCACTCACCCCAGCCGAAGAAGAACGCTTCCTCGTCGACTCCACGCTCGACCCCCTTTCCGGAATCCGGTACGGCGCCACCCACGCCGACCCGGAAACACAAGAGCGCGGCCACCGCACCCTGGCGCGCCTGCGATCCCAAGGCCGCAACGGACGAACCGCATCGAACGGAGGCACGCGTGCCTGACAACACCCAGCAGGCGATCCCAGCCGTCCCGAATCCGGCGACCGGAGGTGAACCACCAGAGCACCACATGCACCTGCTCGGGCGGTACTACCGCCAAGTGGAAGCAGGCCGCAAGACGATCGAAGTGAGGGTGGCCACCCCGCAGAAGCGCGCAGTCGCAGTCGGTGACACGGTCGTCTTCCACGACCGGGACACCGGGCGGGAACTCGACGTCATCGTGAAGCGGATCGCCCCGTACCACTCCTTCGAGGATCTGCTCAGCTCGGAGGACACCGTGCGCATCGACCCGGACGGGCCGCCCGGAGAACTGCTCGCCAATCTCCGCAGCATCTACCCGCCGGCCAAGGAAGCCCTCGGCGTTCTCGCCCTCGCATTCGACCACCGCCCTGCCCGGCCCGGCCGCCCCATGCCGATGACGCCCACGCAGTACGCGCAGACCGTCCCCCACCACACGGTGTACGGCTGCCTGTACATCCGCGACGAACACGACCGGCCGGTCCAGCTCCGCTCGGTCTACGGCTCGAGACTCTGGCAGTTCCCCGGCGGCAACCTGGACGCTCCAGGCGAGGACCCGCTGCAGACCGCACGGCGAGAGGCGGTCGAGGAGACGGGCCTCGAACTCGGTCTGGACACGCCGAAGCTGCTCCTGACGCACTTCCTTCACGCCGGGCCGCGCCTGCCGCTGAACAAGGTGGGGCTCATCTTCGACGGAGGCCAGCTGACCGCCGACCAGCTCGGCCGGATCCGACTCGATCCCGCAGAGCACGACATGTGGGCCGTCCACGACCTCGCGACCTGGCAGGAGCTGATGGCGCCGCGCGCCTTCGCCCGCCTCGACGCCATCGAACGAGCCCGGCGCGGCGAGGGCCCCGCCTACCTGATCACTCACACCTGATCCCCAACACCCCCACCCAGGGGGCACCGTGCCCGCCGAGGACACCAACACCCGCTCCGGCAGCCTGAACCGCTCGGCCGCGGCTGCGGTGTTCGGTGGCCGGCCGGCCAAATTCGCCTTTGGGACTGGATTCTGACGGATATTCATCGTGGCAGGTACATGGCGGGCAGGGATTGTAGGGCATACCATCGCAACGCCCCGGAGGGCGGTCGACGGTGCGTCCGGCCCCCGCCGGACGACCCCTACCGCTCCTTCGCGTACCCGGCCCCGCCGGGGCCGGATTCCCCCCACGGATGAAGGAGCAGCAATGCCCCTCGGCACTTGGTTCAAGGCAGGCACTTCCGCCGCAGCGCTCGTCCTCGCCATGGCGGGCGCCGCGACCGCCGCCCCCGCTCCCGCTCCCGCTCCCGCTCCCGCTCCCGCGGGTGAATCGTCCGCCGCGCAGGCGGCAGCGGTGACCCTTCGCTACGACGACAGTCGCGCCGGAGGCTGGGAAGCCGCCATCGCGGCCGGAGTCGCCTCATGGAACGCGAACGTGAGCAACGTCCATCTGGTGGAAGCGGCGCCCGGCACCGTGGCCGAGATCGTGATCGTCGCCACCACGGGCTGGCCGCAGGCCACGCTCGGCCCCGTTCGTCCGGGCCGTCAGGTCCGCGTCGAGCTCGGCAGCCAGGCCGTGGACCAGGGCTACGACAAGACCCGGATCGCCGCTCACGAAATGGGTCACAGTCTCGGCCTGCCGGACACCAAGCCCGGCCCCTGCTCACAGCTGATGTCGGGATCGAGCGCAGGCACGGCCTGCACCAACGCCACACCGAACGCCGCCGAGCGCTCCCGCGTACAGTCCGCCTACGCGAGCGGAATCGCCGCGCTCGTGCCCGCTGACGGCCGGATCCTCATCGACGCGCCCTGACCACACGGCCATCAAGCGGACATGCCCCGGGGATCTCGTCGAGATCCCCGGGACGTAGTCCCCCACACTCGCGCGGTTCACGGAAACGTCGGTAGCGATGAGGTCGCAGCAAGAGGTCGTCGACCGGCCGCGAATCGTGAGCGTCTGACCGTGATCGCGGGCACGGTGACGGCGGGGAGCAGCCCGAGGCGTGACGGCGTCGTCCCGTCGTCGTTGAACAGCACGACTCCATGCACCGGCCCCCGGGGATGTATTCACTCCCCGGGGCCCGGGGTGTATCCGGACGTGGGTCAAATCTCCCCGGCCGTCGTGGCGGTGAGCCAGTCGGCGGCTCCGGCTTCGGTCAGCGGGGGCGGCAACGCTGATGCCACGCCGTGGCCGGGCTCAGCCACCCGGGGAGTCAGCCGAGCCAGGCGAGTGGGTCTTCCTCGCCCTCCCCGGATTCCCGGACCGTCGTAAAGGTGACAGGCACTCCCAACTCTGCAAGACCTGCAAGAACGGCTGGCGAGATGTGGAGTCCCGTACCTGACTCGGCGATGCCTGAAAAATCGACCTTCACCGTTTTGCCCGCCTCCTTCAGCCTGTCGAGCGCCGGTTTGCGGGGGCTGAGGAGTCCGATGAGTTCCATAGCCTGTTCGTCGGCGCTTTCTGAGTGCCGCTCGTCAATGGTGAGCGTGGCCCGGCCGGGGCCGGAATAGATGTCCACACCGTCGGACGAAGAGAACCCTTCACTGGCGGCGAGTTGCAACTCGGCAAGCAAAAAGGCGGAATCCACTTCCCGACCTGAGACAACCAGGGACGTGCTCAAGTTAGCCCACGGCTTCAAATTCGCTCCAGTTTCCATGACTGTTCTTTCAGCGTTCGTTCATATTGGCCGCGACCCGGAGAGGGAATCCCAGGAGTGCGATTCGCTGGAGTTCTTCCGGCTGGAGGGCGAGAGTGCAGTCGTTCCCGGCGAATCCGTACACTTCGACGGTCACCTCATACCCCCGTCCGGCCAGCTGCGCGAGCTCGGTCCGCTTGCTTTCCATGATCGAAAGGATGTTGTTCATCTGCTCGTGAAAGTCCCGGCTGACGTGCTCGTCGCAGCTGATACTCCACAGTCCGTCGACGTCGCCCGGCCGAGCCCATTTGCTGGGACCCGGGTTGCGCACGCCAGTGGGCTCCAGCCCGAGAAGGGACGTCATCTCCCCGGGCTGGAGATTACCTCCACTGATCATGAGTGTCACATCTGTCAATACCCAGTCGCGCTTCTTTACTACATCCATGTATGGCTCCTCACAGGTCGAGACATCCTACTTAATCTCGCGGCACGCCGCCCAGTGAACATTTCCCATGCCTGGCTCCAATAGATCTTTCAGCGTGGCTCGTTGGCCGACGGTCGTCGAATTCTCAAACACACTGAAACCTCCGCCACCCACTGGAGCGGGAGGCCCTAGCGTGCAGTTCGGAATTACGTCTCCCGGTCCGAACGTCTCCACGTAACCTCCCGGGTAGACACCTCACTCAACGGAAAGGCCGTTAAGTCCCGGAAGTGGGTCTCCGTGTTGCACGTAGAAAGACATGTTGGTTCCCTCAGGTACCACGACGTCGCCGGCGTTGCGGGTGAGGTAACCATGACCGGCGAAGACTTTCTCTCCGTCCGCGCGGCCACCGGCGAGAACCCGGTCCGCGTAGTAGCGGCCGTCAGTGTCCGGCCAGTCCTTCTTGACGACCTCCGGTTTGGAGTCACGCAGCGCCTGCATGACGTCGGCACGCTCGGGCATGGGGTCCCCGGCACCTCTGGCGGCCTGCCGCTCCAAGCCCTCACGCACTCCGCGTTGCGCCGCCGACTCCAAACCCTCCTTCGCCGCCAAACGCAGTCCGCCGCGGGCGAGGCCGGCGCCTTTGGTACCGATGAGTTCAGGGATGAGGCGGCCGACGAACTCGGAGGGGTCCTTCTTGAAGCCGTCGACGGCGCCCTGGACGACCCGTTCGGGATGTGAGGCGGTGGACGCCAGGCCGGCCAGCGTCATATTGACGTTCTGCAGGTAGGCGGCCGGGTGGGTGAGGTTGTACGGGTCGGTGGGGGCGTGCGTGAGGGCCGCCTTCACCCTGCCCTGCGCCTCGGAGGCTGCCGTGTTGCGCTGCTTGCGAGCTTCGGCGAGCTTCTCGGCGGCGGCCTTGACGTCGGCCTTGCCGGGGTCCTTGAACGGTTCAGGCCTGGGCCCCGGGTCCTCGTTCGCCTTGATCCTGGCGTTGTACGCGTCGATCTTCTCGTTATAGGCGTCGGCCGCGTCCTTGGACGCCTTCACGCCCTTTTTGTAGAGCTCCACGGCCTCCTTGGCCTGGCCCTGCGCCCACTTGACGGTGCCCGCGTACGACTCCAGCGCTCCCGCCGCCGCCTCGCACGCCTCGGACGCCTGTGCCCACTTGGCGGGATGGACGCCGAATTTCTCCCGGAACGCGTCGACCTTCTTCAGTCCCGCATCACCTTGTCGAAGGCGCCGTGGAAGTCCTTCAGGTGCTTGGCACTCTCGCGGATCTTGTCCGGATTGCCGTGGACGAGCTCGTTGGCCTCCTCGGTCTGGCCGAACTGCTGCTCGCCGGGGGTAGCGCCCAGCTCCGAGGCGACCTCGTCGCCCCAGTCCTCCACACTGTCGGCCCAGTCGTGCGCACCGACCTTGTCCAGGCCTTCGGACTCCTGAGGTGGCTCACCCCATCGGTGAGGGCGAGCGGCTCGTGGCCGACGTCGTCATGCACCACACCGTCGTCGACGGCGAGCATCGGCGGAAGCTGCGCGCGTTCGTGGAGGTCGATCGCACCACCATGAGCAGCGAGCGCCTCGCCGTGAAGCTGATCGAGTACGCCCGACTGTTCCAGTACGAAGCCCAGCCCGTCGGCCGCCGCAGGCCAGCCTCCACGGGCCCGGCCTGACTCCGCTGGTATCCGGTCTTCCCCCGCGTACTCTTCGTCCTCACCGGCGCCTCCCCGGCCAGGCTGGGAGACAGGACCAGAGATCTCCAGGCGATGGTCGCTCAACACCCGCTCGTTGCCGCCCTCTCCCGCGAGGTTCAGCTGGGAGCCGCAGTCCTGGAAGATATCGAGCACCCCGGTCCCAATGGGTCAGTGTGGGTACCGCTGACAGGGGGCGAGCCACGCTCATGGACCGCCCTGTGACAACGCCGCCCGCGCCATGGCCATCAGCCGCTTGAATTGCGGGCCGGACCCCACCCACAGCCATTTGATCGCGGCCGGGGTACCAACTCCCTGAGACGGCACACTGATCACTCAGACCGACCACTTTGCCTGAAGACTCACCCTCCGGAAGAGGCACCGGCCATACCGGCCGGTCCCCCCGCACCAGGTGCGGCGGTTCCCTCCCACGGTGCGCAGACACTCCCAGCAGGCGGAACTGGCTGGCTCCCTGACAGCGCGCTGCAGCTGTCGTGCGCCGTCAACCGCCCGTGCTCGTCAGTCCCGGGTTCTCCCACCGGAGGATGCAGGATGAAGTGTCCGGGTACCCACCCAGCACCAGATGGTCAACGTGGGACGGCAGCGGAAACGCATCCAGCGATGCACGAGGCTCCTTCGCTGTCAGCGATCCGCTGGCCACCATCTTGTCGTCTGCGCTGAGATACCAGCCGAGATTGCTGCTGCGGTCGTTGCACTTGCTCCGCACCAGTGCGCCCTGGATGGATTTCAGACCGTCGTTCTTGCGGCCGCCACCAGGGCTCATCGCTACGTCGTTCGTGGTGGAAGCGACGTGGTCGTTGAACGACCACGTCCACGCCATCTGCCCCTTTGTCGTGGTCACGACTGGTCGCTGCCCGGAAACCACTAACAGGTCTTGGTGGTGTGGTGTTCGATCTCCCGACGTGGCGATCACAAGGCCGACAGCGCCAGCGCATGCCAAGACCAGGAGGATCACCGCTGTTGCTCTGCCTCGGGTTGTGCGCAGGAAGGCGAGACTCGGTCGGCGCAGGTGCTTCCACCAGGGTTCTCGGGTGAAGTAGTTGTTCATCAAGTTCCAGCTGCCGGCCTGGACAGCAGTCGTCCCGTTGAAGGAACTGCCGAGCACCCCAGACGACGGCACGGACCCGCTGGGGCGGGGCGCAGAGAAGGCGACCAGAGCCTCCGTGAGGACAGCACGCGTATCCGGCCCCACGCAGTCCAACGCGTCGAGAAACCGCGTCTCCCACGCAATCTCCTCGCGAGCGCGCCGGGCTCCACCGCTCTCCGCATGCAGCAAGGCCTCAGCCGTCGCATTAAGCCGGCGTGTCACGCTACGAATCAGACGGTCTTCATCGCCGGCAAGCAGGTCCGTCACGCTCTTGCACGCTGTAGCCCACCTTTCGGTGCCCACTGACGCCACCAGCGCAACAGCGGCCAGCCGTGCAGCTTCTTCCGGTCCCACAGCCATGCCTGCTTCCCCCTACGTGCCCTTGCCCGCACGCTAGCTGCCCAAGAGCATCCTTGATGGCGGCAATAGAGATCTGGAGATGTCCGGGCTTGCGCACTCGCCCCTTCGCCTTCCCGCCAGTCACGCCAACGGCACGCTCCGGTCAGCACGGACCACGGTTCCGCCGGCCAGCTCCACGTAGGGACACATCTGCGTGTAGGGGATGTTCTGTTCACGCTCCAGCTGCCGCAGTTCGCCAGCCCGCACCACGAACCTGGCGGGAGGAGCACCGCCCTGCACTCGGCGGCCGACGCGGACCTCGCGGTCGCCCTCTTCCTGCAGGAGGTGACGGTGGCCGCGCCGATGACCGACCTGCCCCAACACGGACCCCGGTCTTGTGCAGCCGGGTGGCTGGCGCGTTACGCAGGCACCCGGCCGGACCGGTACGGATGGGCATTGGGTTAACTCCCGCAGCTCCTTGGGAAGTTGACAGACATGTGAGCGAGCACAGCGCAGAAGCTGCTTACGCGGGGCTCCAGGGCCGCGTCCCCGGGCTCGGTCCGTCTTTCTACACCAAGTTCCTGTACTTCGCTGGCAAGTCGGTTCCGTCGGTAACCGACCCCCAGCCGCTCATCCTCGACCGGGTTTTGGCCCAGCGTCTGCGATCCCTGGCCCAGGCAGTTGGCCGGGAGACCGGCCACGACCCCGACGGCTCGATCGCCAGCTGGGCCTGGCGGGATAGGAATTGGTCACCGCACCGCTACGCGGTCTACCTCTCCTTCATGCAGGCGGCCGCCGACCAAACAGCGGCAATGGGTACCTGGCCGTCCGACGCCTCTCCCGATCTGCTCGAATATGCCCTGTTCAGCGCCTCCTGGACTTAAAACCGGCGGCTACCGGCGACCGGGCGAGAGCCGCTGCGCGGCATATTCACAGCGCGGTCGGCGGGTGCCTGCGCAACAACTGCGCAAGCTGGCGGGTCAGTACTCCAGCCGTAGATCGTGATCTCGATGGTGAGGGGCGCCGAGGCCAGGGTGGATCATCTCGCCCGAGATCGCCCACGCCGTCACGGGCGTCGGCTCCTTCCTCGCCTACCCGAGTTCACCGAGACGGAGGGCGTCCCGTATCTCGCTGAGCTTCGCGGTCGTTGCCGGGGTACGCTCGTGCGCTTGTTCAGCGAGTCGGAGGGCGTCGTCAATCTCGCTGAGCTTCAGGGAGGACAGGACGGCCTCCCGCTCTATCAGGTCGTCCCGGGACACAGTGGTCAGCCACGTGCACGGGGTGAAGCCTGGACGCGGGAACGCGAGCCGCAGCACGCCTTCGAACGGCAGTCCTTCACCGGCGCCCACCGTCACTTCGATACCCAGACCACTGATGTCGACGCCCGCCGGAGCAACGACCTGCATCACCCGGATCCCGGACGTGTCCTCTCCCGACAGCAGTACGACCAACCTCCGCTCGTCGAACTGAACCCACCAGACTTCGCCACGTTGCACAAGTCCTCCAAATACAGGACGGCAGGCAGACACTGCGCGACCCTGACGCGCTGTGGAGACGGGCGCGGCCACCGTTGATCATCGGTGTGTGAAGACAAACGATCATGCGGTGGCCGCAGTTCACAGCGTAGACCCTGCCCGCCGGCAGGAAGCGTTCGAGGGCCTGATGAGCCGGATAGCGGGACGGTTCACGCGGGTGGAATCCCGGCGCCGGGCCCGGAAGTTGGTACTCGGCCCGCTGTCCGACCTGCCGCGCAAGAACTGCTGGACCATCGCCGAATGGGCCGGGGACAAGACCCCGGACGGCATGCAGCACCTGCTCGGGCGGACCAAGTGGGACGCCGACCAGGTCCGCGACGACGTGCGCGCCTACGTGGTCGAGCATTTGCACGACCACGAGGCAGTCCTGGCTGTCGACGAGACCGGCGACGTGAAGCAGGGCACCGACACTCTCGGTGCTCAGCGGCAGTACACCGGCACCGCGGGCAGGATCGAGAACGCCCAGGTCGCCGTCTATCTGGTCTACGCCGGCCGCCGCGGGCACGCCGCGGCGGACCGGGAACTGTACGTTCCGCGTTCCTGGACCTCCGACCCCGACCCCGACCGCTGCCGGGCAGCCGGCCTTGGCGACAAGACGGAGTTCGCGACCAAGCCGGAGCTGGCCGCTCGCATGGACTGCCGCTACTCGCCGGCCGCAGTGCCGCTGACCACCCTGGTGCGCGTCGCTGGATCAAGGTGGCGGGTCGAGGAGTTTTTCCAGTCCGGCAAAGGCTTGGCGGCCTTGGACGAGCACCAGGTCCGCCGCTACCCGTCCTGGTCCCGCTGGGTCACCCTGGCCATGCTGGCGCACGCCTTCCTCGCAGTCGTCCGCGCGAACGAACACGACCGTCATCCCTCACCCGACGAGCTGATACCGCTCACCTGCAACGAGATCCAACGACTGTTCATCACGCTTGCAACTGATCGCCATGCACGCCCCCGTCACTTACCAGGTCCGCGTCTCCATCGCCACTCTGCGCGCCGCGCGCCGCGCGCCGCCGGCGCCACCTCCACCGCCGACCGCACGACGGGGCATCGACTGGCTCACCCGGCACCCTGCGACCCTGAGCGAGGACGAGCGCGCCGCGCTCAAGGACGTCCTGGCACGCTGTCCCGAACTCGATGCCGCCGCCGGGCACGTCCGTTGCTTCGGCGAGATCCTTACCCACCGGCTCGGCTCCACGCTCCCCGCATGGATAGACGCTGTCGACACCAGCTGACTACCTGGTCTCACCAACTTCGTCCGCAACCTGCTCCGAGCCCCAGGGCAAGAAGGACGTCCCCGATCAAGACGGCAGGCCCTGGCCACCGGCCCGTGCTGCAATGTCGGGCGTGAGCATGCAGGTCAAGGTGGGGAGGGCGTGGACTGCGCTGCGGGCTTGTGCCGTGGTCAGGTGAGCGATGTGGGCCGGTAGTTCCGTGCCGTTGCGCGGAATGGCGAGGACGCGCATGCCCGCGGTGACCGCCGAGCGGATGCCACTCGGGGAGTCCTCCACGGCCAGGCAATCCGAAGGCTGGACGCCGAGCTCATATGCCGCACGCACATAGGCATCCGGCGCGGGCTTGGCCCGGGTGACGTCTTCGCCACACACAACGGTGTGCAGTCGGGCTGCCAGCCCGAGCCGGTCCAGGGCCGCGTGGACGAAGCGCCGGGGGCTGGCCGTGGCAATGCCGATCAGCCCGTGCCGTGCGGCTTCGAGGACCAGGTCCACCGCTCCGGGGAGCGCGCGCACGTGTCCGGCATCGACTTCGCCAGTCATCGCGCCGGTGCACGCTTCGATCACCTCCTCGGGCGTCACCGCGTCGGCGCACAGAGCAGCCACGTAGGAGGCCCAAGCGCCGTTGCCGTGCAGCGCGAGGGTGTCCTCACTGCGCCAGCGGTGCCCGTGGCGGGCGGCGAAGGCGGCGCAGACCTGCGGCCACAGGTGCTGCGTGTCGAGGAGAGTGTCGTCGAGGTCGAAGATCGTTGCCCGAGCTGCCGCCGTCACGAGGTCACCGTCTGCGGATGGCGCAGCCCGTCGGCAATCTGCTCGATGGAGACGATTGCGAGGCTGTGGGTATCGGCAAAGACACGCAACTGCTCGAAGCGGGCTACAGAGCCATCGTCCTGGCAGACCTCGCTGATCACCCCGACCGGCGTGAGGCCGGCCAGCCGCAGCAGGTCGACGGTGGCCTCGGTATGCCCGCGCCGTTCGGCGATCCCGCCCGGGCGGGCCCGCAGCGGGAACACGTGCCCGGGGCGCGTCAACTGGTCGGGAAGGGTGTGAGAGTCGGCCAGCGCCCGTACGGTGCTCGCCCGGTCAGCGGCGGAAATCCCCGAGCCAGTGCCGGCCGCGTCCACGGATACGGTGAACGCGGTCGCCTCGACAGGGTCGTCGGTGCCCGCGAGGGGCGGGACCATCAGCGGCAACAGAAGCCGGTCAGCCACCTCCGGTGCCAGCGGTGCGCAGATCAGACCGCTGGTCCAACGCACGAAGAACCCAATCGCCTCAGCCGTGGCGAACTCGGCCGCCATGACCAGGTCCCCCTCGTTCTCGCGGTCCTCGTCGTCGACCACGATGACCGGACGCCCGGCCCGCAGGTCATCGACGGCAAGTGCGAGCAAGTCCAGCGTCCGCCGCATCGATGCTGACGTCACAGTGTCCAGCCCTTCCCTAAAGGATCTTCCCGGAAGGGCATCGGTCACGGGCCAGGCAGACTTGAGCCCTCTGTACTCCGACAGAGCAAACGTGGACAGCTCAAGAGTGCAGAACCGAAGTGGGACGGCTACCGCGCCCAGCTCGCCCGCTACCGCGACGGCCACGTGCTGCTGCGCTCCCGCCGCGGCACCGACATGACGCCGGCGTTCCCGGAGATCCGGGCGACGGCCGCGCAGCTCCCCGACGACGACACCGCCCTGGACGGCGGTGTGTGACCTGTCGACCTGTCTCAGCCCGTTGATGTCTCACGTCGGACACGGAGCCCGCTCCGTGCGAAAGGCTCCGCAGAGAGCGGGTACTCCGTACGCATTCGTCCCTCGTGGTATCCGCATGGATGGTCCGTTGCGATGTACTGGGCCGACAAGGGTGCACTGCACACCTCTCCCGACGCCTGGTCAGGCAGAGGCGAAAGCCTCCTCGGGGGCTTCGTCGAGGACGAATCCGTTGTCGAGCCGGACGCGGACCGTGACGCGGAGCAGCAGTCGCTGGTAGGCGGCCCACTGCTCCTCCAAGGCCCCCACCTGCTCCTCCAGTTGCTTTCTGCTCTCCGGCGGCATCTGGTGGCCGAAGTCGTCGAGGAGCGACTTGAGGCGCAGGTACTCACGGACCTCGTGGCTCTGCTGCCGGTGATGCTCGTCCACACGCTCGACAGTGCCCTCGATGCCTGCCGCCAGGGCCACCGAGGCGGCGAAGGCACCCGTCTCCTCCGGGGGCTCCTCGGCCGGGGTCACCGACCCGGCCAACCGGAGGTCCGCCGCCAGCCGCACCCGTTGGCCCACGTTCAGCGTCATCGATCCTTCGTCTTCCTCGTCGGTCACCGGCAATCCGGCAGGCGTGGCGCCGCCAGGCGCACCGGAGAGGACAGGATCATCCCACCCTCGCCTCCGGGCCCGCACGATCGAAGCTCCTCGTCGACCAACACCTGCACACCGCGCGACGGGCAAACAGGAGCCGAGACGGTCAGCCGAACCTGGCGAGAGCGGCTTGGAGAACGTCGCAGGAGGCTGGACGGTACAGGTCCCCGGGCGCCGAGGCGGAGGAGCCGACTGCTCCTGCGCTCCCGGCGACACCGGCCTGCACGGGGGGCTGATGGTGCAGAAGGAAGGCCGGCCGGCTTTCGAGCGGCGCCAGCAACGCCTGCCCCGGCGGCCGCCGCGTAATGGCCCGCCCGCTTCGTGTTCTCTGTCGAGTCCTGCGAGTGCCGGAAGCGAGCCGCGTTCACCGACTAGCGGCCAGCACTGCCGCGAGGCCCTCTTGCAGATCTTTGACGAAATACTCGGGAACCTCCAGCGAAGGGAAATGTCCTCCGATTTCGGGCGACCCCCATCGGACGATCTGTCGGTACCGCTCCTGTGCCCAGGGGCGCGGACACTTCTCGATGTCGTGGGGATACATACTGATTGCCGACGGGACGTCGACCCGAAGTTCGGGATCGAGCGAGTTGTGGCTTTCGTAGTAAATGCGGGCCGCCGATGCGCCGGTCCGCGTCAGCCAATACAGGGTGACGTCGTCCAGCACGCGGTCTATGGAGATCGTCTCGAACGGGCTGTCCTCGGTGTCCGACCACTCGGCGAACTTGTCGAGGATCCAGGCAAGAAGTCCGACCGGTGAGTCGACGAGCGAGTAGCCGATGGTCTGCGGTCGGGTCGCCTGCTGCTTCGCGTACGCCGCGCGGTGGCGCCAGAAATGGCGAGTTTCCTCGGTCCATGTGCGCTCGGCCGCCGTCAGCCCGTCCGTTGTCAACCCGGGCGGCGCCTCCGCGAACAATGTGTGGATGCCGAGAACGTGCGCCGGGAACCTGCCGCCGAGAACCGTGGTGATATTGCCTCCCCAGTCGCCGCCGTGGGCTGCGAACTTGCTGTAGCCGAGCCTTCCCATCAGTTCCACCCATGCGGCCGCGATCTTTTCGGTTCCCCACCCGGTGGTGGCCGGCTTGTCGCTGTATCCAAAGCCTGGTAGCGACGGGACGACGACGTGGAAGGCCGGCGCGTCTGCCTCTTTCGGATCTGCCAGCTCGTCCAGTACATCGATGAACTCGGCAATGCTGCCCGGCCAGCCGTGCGTCAAGATCAGAGGAGTGGCATCTGCGCGCGCGGATCGGCGGTGCAGGAAGTGGATTCCCAGCTCATCAATGGTCGTACGGAACTGGCCGATCCGGTTGAGGCGCTCTTCGAACGACCGCCAGTTGTACCCGGTGCGCCAGTAGTTCACGACATCGACGAGGTCGGCGAGAGGGACGCCCTGTTCCCATCGGCGAGGGTCGGGCGCGGCGCGATGGACCGTCTCGGCCTCCGGCAGTCGCGCCGCGGCCAGTCGCGCGCGCAGATCGTCGAGGTCAGCGTCGGTTGCGTGGGCTTCAAATGCTTGCACGTCACTGGTCAGACGGGGCATGAGACCTCCCGGCCGTCGGGGAACCGGCTACGACCTATCGTGAACCGGCTTAGACGGTTCTAGCAAGCCTCGACGCCTGCGCACAACCGGCTAAGATGGTTCCATGCGTGCTGGGTTCCCTGACTTCCGCCTCGGCAACGTGCTGGCGACCAGCTTCACGGGGACTCTGTCGGAGCGTCACGGCAACGCCGTGGAGCGCCTTCCCACGCCGCACCGGCTCATCGACTGGCTGGCAGTGAACGGCCTCGCCGTGGGCTCCTGCACCACTGCCCAGCTCGAACTCGCCCGGGAGCTGAGGGAGTCGATTCACGCCGCCGCGACAGCGGCCGCGATCCAGGACGCCCTCCCCCCGTCTGCTGTCCAAGTCATCAACGACTGCAGCGCTCAGGGTCGGGCCGCGGCGATCCTGACGCCCGAGGGTGAGCGGCAATGGCGGCTCGGCTCGGCTTCCTGCGTGGAAGATGCCCTCAGCGTGATCGCCGCCGACGCGATCAGCATCATCGCAGGCGAACGAGACGGAAAGCTGGCCTTGTGCGCATCGCCGACCTGCCGAGCCGCCTTCTTCGACACCAGCCAAAGCCGCACCCGCAAATGGTGTGACATGAACACGTGTGGGAATCGTCAGAAGAAGGCGCGCTTCCATGCCAACCAGCGCAAAGACCCCGGATCAGCGGAGTGATCGTTACCTCCAAGATGGGCCTGCGCAGCCCCACCTGGGCGGAGCCCTCGCTGCGGGCCCAGAGACCGCTGCAACGTGAGGCGTTGGAGTCGTACGGCGCGACAGGAAGCCGGCTGTACGCATGGGGCGTGAGCACCGGGGCCCCCGGGCATCGTCTTGCCTGTAGATGGTCTCCGGTCGTCTCGCGGGTTGCCCACGACGCGGTGGGTTGCTACTGGTCCCTGGAGTTGTTGTGCGTCGAGGCGAGTTCGATGCCGCGGATCCTGCGGAGCCAGCCGACGAACAGCCGGAGCGCGATTCCACACCCGGCACACCAGCCCCAGCCCTCGGTGGCAAGGGCATGCAAACCGTCCTCGTACTGGATGTACAGGATCTGCGCGCCAACGGCCGACGCGATGAACCCGTGCGTGCGCGACTCCGCCGAGAGCAGCCAGTCCACAGGCAGCCACAGCGGAGCGGCGAGGTCCCGGAGCCGCATTCGGAACGCTGCCCAGAGGAAGCCGAGGGCGTAGCGCATCCTGCGGCGTGACGAGAGGACGATGCCGTTCCCGGGATCGCCGGCCAGGACTGCGGCCCACTCCTCCCGGAGGTGTGCCCTGCGCTCTCCAGCAACGAAGGAGGCGAAGTCCAGAGTCCGAAGGCCGGCCCCCCGGCTCGGGGCGACCATGCCCGTAGAGGCCTCAGGCTCCTCCTCCCTCGTCTGCGGGGAGGTTCGCAGGGCGGTGAGCAGCAGACTGACCGCGGCGACCAGGATCGCGCCCGCCGTTATCCCGCCGAAGACCCAGCCGGCGGCGAGCAGATCCTGGGCGAACGCCGGCTCGGGGTCGAACATCTTCAGGATGTAGCCGGTAGCCAGAAAGATCATGGTCGCCGTGCCGGCCAGAACCGGCCCCAGCACGGCGACAACAGCCAGCAGTCCGGTGCCGGCGACCTCATCGGGGCGCTCGTCGGTGCTCACGCCGTGCCCCCTTCCCCTGCTGCACGCAGCCCGAAGAATCGAGGCTTCCGCTCCCTTGCTTCGACGGCTGCACGCCGGCCGACGGCGGTGAGTTCGTAGTAGTACCGCTTCGGCCGCCCCGGGTGCTCACCCGTTTCCTCGTACCGGGTGGCCCATCCCGCGTCGACCAGGCGCTCGAGGATGGGATACACGGTCCCGGACCCGAGGTCGGTCTCCTCGCAGATCTTCAGCCCCCATGCAGGGTCGTCGGCGGTGGACGCCAGCAACACTTTGATTACCTCAAGTGTTGTCCTTGTGAGGCGAATTGATGCCATGTCACGAGTGAAGCAGCACACCCACCATATGTCGAGTACGACATTCGAGCGGCTCGGACTGCCGCTCGGTGTCGTGTTCCGCGGATGCGAAGTCGGCCTCGTCGAGGGCGAGATGCTCATCGCTGTCCATGACCGGGCAGCGCCTCCGGGCGTCTGTGGGTCACGGCGTAAGACGTGCGCGGTCCCGGCCCGCGAGGACGCCGGGCGAGGCCACTTCGGGAGTCCCTTCGTGGTGCTGATGCGTGATCAATGTCAATGCGTTCGGGGGTCCCGCAGCCTCTGTCGGGCCTGCCCGGGAACGCAGTCGATCTTCTAGGCTGGTGCGGTGACTGATGAGCAGGAGTGGGTGCAGCCGTCGGGAGTGTGGGCCACGGCGGTGGGGGTGGCCAGGGTGCGGGCGCTGGAGACCGAGCGGGAGAACGCGCTGTTCCGCGACCCACTGGCACAGGCCTTCGCCACCGCCGGCGGCCTGTGGCCCTCCTCGCCGCCGCTGCCCGACGACGAGGCCGCGCGACGCCGCCGACTGGCCGTGTCGTTCTCCATCGTCATCAGGACGAAGTTTCTCGACGACGTGCTGCAGCAGGCCTCCGCGTCCGGGGTCCGGCAGGTCGTGCTGCTCGGTGCCGGCATGGACAGCCGGGCCTTCCGGATGGACTGGCCCGAGGGCACCCGGCTGTTCGAGGTCGACACCGCCGCGCCACTCGACTTCAAGGCTTCGGTGCTGCGCCAGGAACAGGCCGTCGCACGCTGCGAGCGGATCACCGTCGCGGTGGATCTGCGTGAGGACTGGCCAGGCGCGCTGGCCGCCGCAGGGCACGACCCGGCCGTGCCGACCGCGTGGATCGCCGAAGGACTGCTGATCTATCTGCCCGAGGATGCGGTGGAGCTGCTGCTGGCCCGGATCAGCACGCAGTCGGCGGCAGGCAGTCGGATGGGGCTGACATTGGGCTCGCGCGGCGTGATCGAGCGCTTCGGCGCGGACGCCGCGCCGGGATCGGCGGCGTCCATGTGGGTCTCGGAGATGCCCGACGACCCGGTGGGCTGGCTGGCCGGGCACGGCTGGGAGGCCGACAGCCACACCCTGCGCGAGCGAGCTGCCGCCTACGGCCGCCCGATCAGCACCCCGCCGCAGCGCGAGGAGCGGCCCGGCGGACTGATCTCGGCGGTCCGCCGGTAGAGCGCCTCCCCTGCTGAATGAAGCAGGTTCATTCGCGGCCAGCCGATCATGCAAGCACCGACCGCCTACGACCACTGAAGTTCGCCCGACAAGCGCCTGGCTGGACGGTGGTGTGGTCGACCGTCCTTCGTCGTGAACGAAGTGCTGCCGCAGTTGAACGAGCTGCTGCTTTCCTCGATCGAGGGCTTGTTGGCGGAATCCATCGAGGTGATCGACACGGTCGTCCGGGTAGAGGCCCGTACGACCGCAGACCGCAGACCGCAGGGCGGGCAGGCTGTCCGGGGCACGGGTGTTTCCCCTGGCATGGTGCCCGATGGTGTGGACATCGGCTCTGGCACGCTGTCGCCGTGGAAGATCTCATGGGCACGCAGCATCCCCGGCACAGGATCAAGGATCCGATCGAGGCGGTCGCCGCCCTGGAAGCGGCAGTCCCAGGACTTGTGCCGCATCGTCGCTGTGCTCCGGCGGCACCCCGCTGGTCCGTGATCGAGGCACGGCTCGGCACGTCACTGCCTGCCGACTTCAGACTCCTGTCGGAGGTCTGTCCGACCTTTACGCTCGGCGACTTCCTGCACGTCTCCCTGCCCCTCTCGGGGAAGGAGGACGCTTGGCTGAGCGGCATCGAGAGTGAACTGGAGATCGTCCAGGACTGGTGGGAGGCCGACATGTCCCTCGGCTTGCGCCCTCACCCTGCTCCAGGCGGTCTGCTCCCGTGGGCCGAATCGCTGTCGGGCGACGTCATCCTGTGGACGACGACCGGTGCCGATCCGGACGACTGGCCGGTCACGGTAGCTTCCCGAAACGGTGGTTGGTGGCACTACACGGGCGGCGCCGTTCAGTTCATTGCGGACTGGGCCCGCGGCGGGCTGGACCCGTGGGGGCTTCCCTCGTTGGATGGGAAGTCCGCGTCTGTGGTGGGGCCGACAGCGGCCACCTCGCCTCGGCTGCCGGTCCGGGAGCTGCTGCTCCATCCGCGTCCATGGTCAACGGCACCCGGGCCAACGACAACGCATGAGGCGAACGCCCACAGGCCCCACGGCCCCACAGGCGCACAGGCGCACAGGCGCACAGGGAGTACGCGCAGGCGAGGTACCGGATCCGGAGGTGGGTGCGGACGACGTGCCGGTCCGGATCCGGGCCGCGAGCATCAACCCGCTCGATCGCATGATCCGCGACGGCGAGATGAAGACGATCCTGCCGTACCGGGTCCCGTTCGTCCTGGGCAACGACCTGGCCGGAATCGTGGTCGAAGTGGGCTCGGCGGTCACAGACTTCGCGGTGGGCGACGAGGTCTTCGCGCGGCCCGACAAGGACCGGATCGGCACCTTCGCCGAACTCATCGCGGTGCACCGGGACGACCTGGCGATCAAACCGGCCACACTGACCATGGAGGAGGCGGCCTCCCTTCCCCTGGTCGCCCTCACCTCGTGGCAGGTGCTGGTCGAACGGGCACACGTCCAGCCGGGCCAGAAGGTCCTCGTCCACGCGGGCTCCGGCGGCCTGGGCACCGTCGCCATCCAGCTGGCGAAGCAACTGGGCGCGCACGTGGCGACCACCACGAGCACGGCCAACGTGCACCTGGTGAAGCGTCTGGGCGCGGACGTCGTCGTCGACTACAAGAAGCAGGCGTTCGAGACGGTGCTGCACGACTATGACGTCGTCCTGGACTCGCTCGGCGGCGAGACGCTCGAGAAGTCACTGGACGTGCTCAAGCCCGGCGGGCAGGTCATCAGTGTCGCGGGCCCGCCCGACGCGGCTCTCGGCAGGGAGCTGGGAGCGAATCCGGTCGTCCGGCTGGTGATGTCCGCGCTGAGTTTCCGGATCCGACGCCGCGCCCGGCGCCGCAACGTGTCGTACTCGTTCCTGTTCATGAAGGCCAGCGGGGACCAGTTGCGCAAGCTCACCCCTCTCATCGAGGCCGGCACGATCCGGCCCGTCGTCGACACCGTGTTCCCCTTCGAGTCCACCCGAGAGGCACTGGAGTACGTCGAAGCGGGGCGCGCGAAGGCCGGCAAGGTCGTCGTCAAGATGCCGTGAGGGTGCAGCACCGCCGACCGGTCGCAGCCGTCCGCGAACGCCGGAACGACAGCGCATGCACAGCGCACGTACCGCGCACCACCCCCGCGTGGTCGACGGACTCGCCGCTCGCCGTCGGGTCATCGCCTTCGACAACCAGTACGCTCGACTACTCACGCGGCGTCCCCACGGCCGATCTCCCTCAACCGGAGCCGTGGCAAGAAGCCGCTTCCCGATGCGTAATACTCTCTTGATGAACTCAGGCATTACGCCCAGGGGCGGGCCGATCACGATACGCCGGGCCGTGGCGAGGGATGCCAAACGGCTCACGCGGCTCGTGCGTGGCTCACGCGCCTACGAAGGCCAGTACGCGCCCATGGTCGCGGACTACCGGGTGGGTCCGGACTACATCGAGACCCACCGCGTCTTCGTGGCCCACGCCGCCGACGAGCACCACGGCCCTGTCCTCGGGTTCTATTCGCTCGTCCTCGCCCCACCGGAGCTCGACCTGCTGTTCGTGGCCGACGGCGCACAGGGACGCGGCATCGGACGGCGGCTCGTGGCACACATGAAGTCCGAGGCCCGCGCCGCCCAGCTCGACCGCGTCCTGGTGGTGTCGCATCCACCCGCCGAGGGCTTCTACCGCGGCGAGGGTGCGGTGCGCACCGGGACCGCGCCCGCGAACCCTCCGGCCGTGGCATGGGACCGTCCCGAGTTCGAGTTCCTCATTCCACCCGATGTGACGACGGCACGCGGCAGCACATTCGAGTGAGGTGACGACTCCGCCGGCCCGCCGACCTGATCAACGGCCGCGAGGCCGCCTGGAGCGGCTCATAGGACCCGGAGGACAGCAGTAGCCGATCACCCCTCGGCGACAGGGGCCCGTACCACGCCGCTCGGGCCTCAGGGGCTCGGTCAGCAGCGGGTGGGCCATCAGACAGAGCTGTCCGGCGGCCAGACAGTTGGCGGCCCGCCCGTACGCGTCCAGGGTGCGCGGCTCCTCGTCTGTCAGTACGGTGGCGTCCTGGTGTTCGGCCGTGGGCATGGTGGGGCTCCGGAAGTCGTCGGCGTTGGATCAACGGGCGGTGGAGGCGGCATGGCCGGCAAGAACGCGGCGCAGCTGCCGCGCAAGGCGTACGAGAAGGAACTGCTGCGACTGCAGACGGAGTTGGTGAAGCTCCAGGAGTGGGTGCGGGCCACCGGCACCCGGCTGGTGGTGGTCTTCGAGGGACGGGACGCGGCGGGCAAGGGCGGGACGATCAAGCGGGTCGCCGAGCACCTCAACCCGCGGGTGGCCCGCATCGCGGCGCTCCCGAAGCCGACCGAGCGCGAACGCACCCAGTGGTACTTCCAGCGGTATGCGGAGCATCTGCCGGCGGCCGGGGAGATCGTGCTGTTCGACCGGTCCTGGTACAACCGCGCCGGGGTCGAGCACGTGATGGGTTTCTGCACGAAGGAGGAGCACCAGCTCTTCCTCCGCCAGTGTCCGATCTTCGAACGCATGCTGGTCGAGGCCGGGGTCCTGCTGCGCAAGTACTGGTTCTCGGTGAGCGACACCGAGCAGCAGGAGCGCTTCCGGCGCCGGCTCGAGGACCCGCTGCGGCGGTGGAAGCTCTCGCCGATGGACCTGGAGTCGATCACCCACTGGGAGGCCTACTCCCGCGCCAAGGACGAGATGCTGGTGCACACCGACATCTCCGAGGCGCCCTGGTACGTCGTCGAGAGCGACGACAAGCGCCGGGCACGGCTGAACATGATCGCCCATCTGCTGTCGTCCGTGCCGTACCGCGAGGTGCCGCCGCCGGTGCTGGAGCTCCCGGAGCGGCCGCCGTCCACCGGCTACCAGCGCCCGCCGCGGGATCTCCAGACCTACGTCCCCGACCACGCGGCGAGCCTCTGATCAGCCGGGCATCTCTCTCACCTCCCCCCTCCTTCGGGAGACCTGCTCGGTACGCAACTCGACGCCGGGATGACGCAGGCGATGTGTACGAGCGGCCGCACGTCCTCGGGGGTGTGGAACTTCGTCGACGAGCTCAGGGCCATCATGTGTCCGGTGGATCATGAGGGCAGACGACGGAAGGCGGCACATGTCCAAGGCCTCGGGCAGACAGGTCCCGGAGTGGCGCCGGCTGGTGCCCGGTCTCGTCGCGCTCCTCGGCTACCGGCGCGCGTGGCTCACGGGCGATCTGCTCGCCGGGGTGACCGTGGCCGCCTATCTGGTGCCGCAGGTCATGGCCTACGCGGGCGTGGCCGGGCTGCCGCCGGTCGCCGGTCTGTGGGCGATCCTCCCGGCCCTCGGGCTGTACGCGGTGTTCGGTTCCTCGCGGCTGCTGTCGGTCGGCCCCGAGTCCACGACCGCCCTCATGACGGCCGCCGTGGTCGCGCCGCTCGCCGCCGGGGACGCGGGGCGTTACGCGTCACTGGCGGCGGCGCTCGCCGTCACGGTCGGGCTGCTCTGCCTGGTCGCCCGGGCGGTGCGGCTGGGCTTCCTCGCGGACCTGCTGTCCCGCCCCGTGCTGATCGGCTATCTCGCGGGCGTGGCGCTCATCATGATGGTGGACCAGCTGCCCAAGCTCACCGGCGTGCGGACGACGGGCGCGGAGTTCTTTCCCCAGGTGTGGTCCTTCCTCGTCCACCTGCCCGACGCGGACCCGGCGACCGTCGTCTTCTCCGCCGTCGTCCTCGTGTTCCTCTTCGTGACGGCCCGTTACGCCCGCGCCGTGCCCGGCCCGCTGGTCGCCTTCGTCCTCGGGACCGCCGCGGTCGTGGTCTTCGACCTCGACGGACGGTACGGGCTCAAGGTGATCGGCGAGGTTCCGGGCGGTCTGCCGAGCCCTGCCGTCCCGGACCTGAGCGAGCTGCCCCAGCTCGTGCTGCCGGCGCTCGGCGTGCTGCTGGTCGCCTACACCGACTTCATCCTCACCGCACGGGCGTTCGCCGACCACGACGCCGAAGGCCCCGGGCTCGACGCCGACCAGGAGTTCCTCGCCCTGGGCGCGGCCAATCTGGGCGCCGGGGCACTGCACGGCTTCCCGGTGAGCAGCAGCGCCAGCCGCACCGCCCTCGCCTCCTCGGCGGGCGCCCGCAGCCAGGCGTACTCGCTGGTGGCAGGAGCGGTGGTGCTCGCCGTGCTGCTCTTCCTGAGCCCGCTGCTGGCGCGGACTCCCTCCGCGGTGCTCGGCGCGCTCGTCGTCTACGCGGCGGTCCGCATGATCGACCTCACCGGCTTCCGGCGGCTCGCCTCCTTCCGCCGCCGGGAACTGCTCCTGGCGCTCGGCTGTCTAGCGGGCGTGCTCGCCCTCGACATCCTGTACGGGGTGATCGTGGCCGTCGGCCTGTCGGTGGCCGAGCTGCTGACCCGGGTGGCGCGTCCGCACGACGCCGTCGAGGGTCTGGTCCCCGGTGTGGCCGGCATGCACGACGTCGACGACTACCCGCAGGCCCGGACGATCCCCGGGCTGCTGGTCTACCGCTACGACTCGCCCCTGTTCTTCGCCAACGCGGAGAACTTCCGGCGCCGGGCCCTGGCCGCCGTCGACGGACAGACCGACCCCGTCCGCTGGTTCGTCCTCAACACCGAGGCCAATGTCGAGGTCGACATCACCGCCCTCGACGCGGTCGACGCACTGCGCCGCGAACTGACCCACCGCGGCATCCTGTTCGCCCTCGCGCGGGTGAAGCAGGACCTGCTGGACGACCTGGAGGCGTACGGCCTCGCGGACACGGTCGGCGCGGACCGGATATTCCCCACGCTCCCGACCGCCGTGGCCGCGTACCACGCGTGGCTCGGCCGTCAGTAGTCCGAGAACTCCCCTTCGGGGCCGTACGGCGCGCCGGAGCAGGTGAGGCGGCCGGTCTCGCTCGTGACCCGCCGGACACTCCTCAACGGCGCGCGGTCTCCGCCGCGAAGCCGTCGAGCAGGGAGAAGGTGCGCGCAGGCTGTTCGAGATGGGGCAGGTGGCCCGCTTCCGCCACGACCTCGAAGCGGGCGTTGCCGAACGACGCGGCGTACTCCTTGCCGTATGCGGGGGTCGCGATGCGGTCGCTCTCGCCCCACAGGACGAGGGTCGGGGTGGTGACGGCCGCGAGGCGGGGGCGGAGGGTGGGGTCGCTCATGGCGGGGCCGCCGGAGAAGACGCGCAGGGCCGCCATGTTGCCCTGGAAGACGGCGAGTCGCTCGGCCGGCACGGTCGCCGGGTCGACGTAGAAGCGCTCGGAGTCGTGGTAGGCGTACTCGGCGACGCCGCGCGCGTCGAGAGTGAAGAAGTCCCGGATCGGTTCGCCGTCGACCTCGATGCCGACCGAGTTCGCCAGAACGACCCCGCTGATCAGGCCCTGTGTGTCGGCCGTGGCCAGCTCGGCGGCGATCCAGCCGCCGAGCGAGGAGCCGATGACCAGGACGTCGGACAGGTGGCGCTCGCGCAGGAGGCGGAGGTAGGCGGCGGCGAGGTCGGCCACGTGGGTGAAGTCGTCGGGCCGGGGGGTGCCGTTCCAGCCCGGGTGGGTGGGCAGCAGGGTGTGGGCCGTCGCGGCGAAGTGCTCGGCGATCGGGGCGACGGTGGCGGGGCCACCGCCGCCGTGCAGGACGAGGACGGGGCGGCCGGCGGCGGGGCCGGATTCGGTGAGCGTCAGTTCCGGAGTCATGGCCAGGAATGTAACTAAGGATATTTAGATAAGCAAGTTTAGTCAGGGTGCTAGCCTGAGGAGCATGTCCGTCGAACCACAGATTCTCGGAAGGGCCGTGAAGGCCGTCCAGTACCGCCAGCACCGAGCGCTCGACAGCCGCCTCGCGTCCGTCGGCAGCACGCTCGCGCAGTGGGACGCGCTACGGGCGATCGGCCGCACGCCGGGCTCCAGCGCACGGGAGCTGGCGGCGGCGACGTTCCAGAGCGAGCAGGCGTTCGGCACGCTGGCCGGACGCCTGGTGGCACAGGGGCTGGTGGACCGGCGCCCCGGGCGCGGCCGCCGTTTCGAGCACCACCTCACCCCCGATGGGGAGCGGGTACTGGAGGCGGGCCACGAGGTGGCGAACTCGGTGCTCACGGAGTGCTTCGAGGGTCTGACAGAGCCGGAGCGAGAGGCGCTGCTGGGTCTGCTGCGAAAGATCGAGGAGCACTGAGATCTCACCGTCCAGGTGGGGGAACACCGCCTGGACAAGGCTGAGTCGAGCGTCCGGTGCCCAGCCGGGCGCACGCCACGAGGGCGCGGCCCCTCCCGGGCACCGCAAGGGTCAGCTCTCCGTTCCCGCCGCCCAGAGCACGGTGTCGCCGGACGTGATCACGACGTTTCCGTCCGCCTGGAACACGAGGACCGCTCCTGGGTGACCATTGGTCCGCGAGGCCCACACGGGCTGCCCGCCGCTGTTGTAGACGACCAGGTTGCCGTCCGCCTGGAAGCGGGCGGTGTTGCCCTCGCCGCTGGTCATCGCGGCCCAACGCGCCTTGCGATCCTGGTCGTAGATCACGAGGTTGCCGTCCTGCTGGATGATCAGACTCCTGGCCCCGGTCCCCACGGACTCTCCGGTGGCCAGGTCGAACGGGGCCTGTACGACCTTGGGCGCCGCGTCCTCTCCCTGCGGCTCCTGGGGCTCCTGGGTCTCCTGGGTCTCCTGGGGCTCCTGGGCCGTCGCGGACGGCGTCTCCCCCGCGGTCGACGAGGCGGCCGTGCCGGACGGCCGGCCCTTCGCGGACGGGGAGGAGTCGGCCGAGGATCGCTGCGTACCGAAGTGGACGGCGGCCACCACGGCCACCACGACCGCGACCGCCGCGAGGGCCGCGGTCAGCAGCCAGGCGGGCCGAAGCCGCCGACGGGGCTCCGCCGGAGCGGCGAGGACGGTGTCGGACCTCGCCGTCGTCGGGGCTGGTTCCTGACCGGCGGAGACCGCCGTGGCGTGCTGCGCGAGGTCGACCAGGGTGTGCGCCGCGTGCTCGACCTCGGTCAGTTCTCCGGCGAGGACCGTGGGGCATTCGTCGGGCCAACGCCCGGCCCTGCCGCCCCTCTCCTCCAGCCATGCGCCCAGCCGGGCCGCCGTCGGACGCTCGGCCGGGTCCTTGGCCAGACACGCGGCGAGCAGCGGCACCAGCTCCGGGGGGACGCCTGCGAGGTCGGCCTCCTCGTGGACCACTCGGTACATCAGGGTGGCCGCGGGGATCTGCTCCCCCGCGCGCGAGAAGGGGCCGCGTCCGGTCGCGGCGTACACCAGCGTCGCGGCCAGCGAGAACACGTCGGCGGGTTCGGCGGCGACGCTGCCGATGGCCTGGTCCGGTGCGAGAAAGCCGGGGGAGCCCACAGAGACACCGAGGCGGGTGTGGCGGCTGTCGTCGGCGGCCCGTGCGACACCGAAGTCGATCAGCCGTGGACGGTCGCGTGCCATCAGGACGTTCCCGGGCTTGACGTCCCGGTGCGCGAGGCCGGCCTGATGCACGGCCTGCAGCGCGCCGCACAGTTCGGCGGCGAGGGCGAGCAACGCGGCCCGGGGCAGCGGACCATGGGCCGCGACCCATTCGGCGAGCGACGGCGCGGGCACATACTCGGTGGCCAGCCACTGCGGGCGTTGGCCCGGGGCGCTGTAGTCCACGACGGTCACGGTCCACGGCGAGCGGACGCGGTCGCTGTTGCGTATCTCGCGGGCGAACCGCTCCTCGAATCCCGGCTCGGAGCTGAGATCGTCGCGGATCGTCTTCAGCGCGAGCAGCCGGCCCGAACCCGTGCGGGACAGGAACACCTGCCCCATGCCGCCCGCACCGAGCCGGCCGAGCAACGGATAGCCGCCTATGGATGTCGGGTCCGAAGGCTGAAGGTTGTTCATGACGACTGTTCCCCGGAAGTGTGCGTCAGCGCTCGAACCCACGCGCTGGGCCTTGGCTTACGTGCTGGTGAGCAGGGTGGTCCGCGCTCGCAAGTATGCCGGACGGCTCCACCCTTCGCGCTTGTCCCCAACTCGCCGACATCGAGCAGAAGTTGTGCCCGGCCGGGGGGCTTCCCGGAACCGTCGGCCCTGACCGCGAAGACCGGCAGACATCACGAAACCGGCAGATATCCGCACGACAACGGGAGGTTGCCCGACCTGCCCCACTCGGTCCCGGGCACCGGATTCCGGGCGCCACCGGCCCGGCAGGACGCCCGCGCGCCACTCGCGCCCCGCCCGGCTCCCGCCCCTGTGCCCCGAAGCTTCCCCGCTCCTGCCCTCACGGACCCGGACTTCATCCCTCAGGCTTCCTCGGACTTCCCCCAGGTTTCCCTCCGGCTGCCTCAGGCCCCCTCTTCCCTCGGCCGCGCTCGATCCGGCACCCCGCCACCGCCCTGAGGACGGCAGGACTCAGCGCTCGCGCTCCTCCGCCACCGCCGCCTCGTACGCGCGCAGGGTGTCGACGAAGAGGCGCCGCTGGGCCGGGGCCAGCGGGGTCAGTACGCGGCGCCAGGCCGTGGCGCCGGGGGCCAGCCAGGCGGCGATCGCGTCGTGCTGGTCGGGGGCGATGGCCACGATCCGGCGACGCCGGTCGGCCGGATCCTCCTGCCGGTCGAGGATGCCCTTACCGCTCAGGTCCCCGACCATCAGGCTGGCCGTGGTGGGCGCCACCTCCAGCCGGGCGGCCAGTTCGTTGACGGTCATGGGGCCGTCGAACAACAGACAGGCAAGCAGGGAGAGGTGCCGAGGTGCCAGCGACTGCGCTTCCAGGGCCTCGGGCACGGGGATGCGCTTCACCCGGCTCACCATCCGCGGCATGAGCAACAGGAGCTCGCGCACCGCGGCGTCCACCTCACCCGCCCCGGCCTCGCGCCGCGCGGATCCGGCCATCTCGCACCCCTCACCATTTACCTTTGACAGTAAAGATGTTTTGCTTGCAAAGACATCAACAGTCGGCCCGCCCGCCACCCAGGCGCGAACCGCAGGCACGAACGGAGATTCCACCATGCCCCACTTCACCGTGCACATCAGCGAGACCGCCCTCGACCGAAAGGCCGAAGAGGGCCTGATCCGCGGGCTCGCGGACGCTGTCGGATCGGTCTACGGAGAGCAGTTCGGCCGCCTGGCCGCCGTCGACCTCGTCGGCATTCCCCAGCAGCGGCGGGGCATCGGAGGGACGCCGACCGACCTGACCGCCCCGAACATCACCCTGAGCCTGCGCGAGGCGGCCTACCGGCACCCGGACGTGCCGGACGCACCCGCGCGCCTGATCACCGCGATCACCGACGCGGTGGCCGGCGTACTCGGCGAGCAGGTACGGCATCAGGTGGCGGTCGGCCTGCTGGCCGTCCCCGAAGGCCGCTCCGGCATCGGCGGCCAGGTCGCCTGACCCGCCCCGGGGAAAGCCCGGAACTCGCCGACCCGCCTTACGTCCCGCGTGCAGAACGTCCTGCACGCCTCACGTCCTGCCCGCCGAGGCCCTGGAGCAGAGGTCCGGGGCCTCGGCGCGGTGGTTCAGCCCTGTGTGCGGGCCGGAAGCCGCCATCCCGGGCGCGGGAAGTGGCAGGTGTAGCCCTCGGGGTAACGCTCCAGGTAGTCCTGGTGCTCGGGCTCGGCCTCCCAGAAGGGGCCCACCGGCTCGACCTCGGTGACGGCCTTGCCCGGCCACAGTCCGGAGGCGTCCACGTCCGCGATGGTGTCCTCGGCGACCCGCTTCTGCTCGTCGTCCACGTAGTAGATCGCCGAGCGGTAGCTGAGGCCGATGTCGTTGCCCTGGCGGTTCTTGGTGCTCGGGTCGTGGATCTGGAAGAAGAACTCCAGGAGCGTGCGGAAGTCGGTCTTCTCGGGGTCGAAGAGGATCTCGATGGCCTCCGCGTGGGTGCCGTGGTTGCGGTACGTCGCGTTCGGTACGTCACCCCCGGTGTATCCGACCCGGGTCGCCGTCACGCCGGGGAGCCTGCGGATCAAGTCCTGCATCCCCCAGAAGCATCCGCCCGCCAGCACGGCCCTCTGCGTCTGCGCTGCCATCTCAGCACCTTCCGTATCTCTCGTCCCGGCCATGTGAGCCGCTCGCTCGCACGCCGTCGACGTACCAGCCTTTGTGGATACAACAGCACGTGAGAGGCCCGAACAATTCCGCGCCCGCACAGTCGGCCGCGGCTCATCCTCGAATCGAGGTGCACATCGAATCGATGCGGGCTGTGAGACGATGGCCCCATGCTGGAACTGGCCATCCTGGGCTTCCTCGCCGAAGGACCTCTGCCGGGTCATGAGCTGCGCCGCAAGGTCTCCCAGCTGATCGGCTACACGCGACCCGTCAGCGACGGCAGCCTCTATCCGGCGATCAACCGACTGGCCAGGGCGGGACTCCTGGATCGTCAGGCGGATCCCCGGGCCGGCGCCGCCCGCTTCGTCCTCAGCCTGACCGAGGCCGGTCACGCCGACATGCTGGAGCGCCTGCGCACACCGGCAGATCACGAGATCACCGACTTCACCCGGTTCTTCACCCTCCTGGCCTTCCTCTCCGAGCTCCCCGACGTGTCGGAACAGCACGCCGTGCTGCGCCGCCGCCTGGCCTTCCTGGAGACACCGGCGAGCTTCTTCTACGACGGCGGGAAGCCGCTGCGCGCCGAAGAGGTCGATGATCCGTACCGGCGCGGCGTACTGCTCACCGCCCGCGCCGTGAGCCGCACCGAGCGCGCCTGGCTCCGCGAGGTCCTCGGCGAGGAGCCGTTCGAGGACGACCCGGCCTCCCCCGACGAAGTCGGCAGACCCGTCGAACCCACCGAACCCACCGCCCGAACCACTACGGGAGATCCCGCATGATCGCGTCCTGGTACGACGGACAGGGACCGGCCGCCGACGTCCTGCACGTGGGCGAGTTGCCCGACCCCCGGCCCGGCCCCGGCGAGGTCCGCGTCCGCGTGACCGTCTCGGGCGTCAATCCCGGCGACACCAAGAAGCGGCGTGGCTGGCTCGGCTCCTCGATGCCCTACCCCCGCGTGATCCCGCACAGTGACGCCGCCGGCGTGGTCGACGCGGTCGGCAACGGAGTCGACGCCCGCCGGGTGGGGCAGCGGGTGTGGGTGTACGGCGCCCAGTCCTACCGGGCCTTCGGCACCGCCGCCCAGTACACCGTCGTACCGCATCACCAGGCCGTCCCGCTGCCCGACCACCTCGGCGACGAACTGGGCGCGAGCCTGGGGATCCCCGGTATCACCGCGCACCGTGCCGTCTTCGCCGACGGGCCGGTCGACGGGAAGATCGTGCTGGTGCACGGCGTACTCGGCGGCGTCGGATCGTCGGCCGCCCAGCTCGCCCGCTGGGGCGGTGCCACCGTCATCGGCACCGTACGGCGCGGCGGTGACCTGGACCGGGTCGACCCGGCCGTCGTCGCGCACGCCGTCGCCCTGGACTGCGGCGACCCCGCCGCGGCGATCCGCGCCCACGCGCCCGACGGCGTGCACCGCGTCGTCGAGGTGTCCCTGTCGGCCAACGCGGACCTGGACAACGCGGTCACCGCGCTCGACGCCGTCATCGCCGCCTACGGAACCCACGCCGACCGCACCGAACTGCCTTTCTGGCCCCTGCTGTTCAACAACGTCACCGTGCGACTGCTGGGCAGTGACGACTTCCCGGCCGCGGCGAAGCGGCAGGCCGCCCGCGAGCTGACCGCGGCGGCCGCGGTCGGTGCCCTCACCGTCGACGTCGGCGGCCGCTTCCCGCTGGCGGACATCGCCGAGGCGCACGACCGGGTGGACGCGGGTGGACGCGGCCGGGTGCTGGTCACCGTCCCCGGCCGCCCCCGGCTCTAGATCCTGGATCGGCTGTGGCGGCGCGACCGGTACCGACCGCACCGCTCCCCCGGCCTATGCCGTGCGTCCCAGGCGGAAGCGGGGATGCGGCTCGGCGCGGCCGGTGGCGAGGTCGGCGGCCATCGCGCCGATGAGCGGGGCGAATTTCGCGCCGTGTCCGGAGCACGGGGAGACGATGACGAAGGGGCCGTGGCGGTCCAGGACGAAGTCCTCGTCCGGGGTGGTGGTGTAGAGGCAGGTCGCCTCGGCGACCGGGTCGGGCTCGAGGCCCGGGAGGCGGTCGCGGACGAAGCCGCTCACGCGCGTCCGCGACGACGGGTCGACGACCCCGCTGCGGGTACGGGCGGTGGCCGGGGTGCCGCGGTCGTGCTCGGCGACCTTGACCGCCGGGAGCGGGCCCCCGTCGCTTCCGGACGGCAGGCCGTAGAGGTGCAGCGCGCCGTCCCAGATCAGGGTCGGCCACCTGACGGACGGGTCCCGCTGCCGGAAGTGGAAGACCTGCTGCTGGGTCACCGCCAACGGCGGCAGGGTGACCGGCAGTTCGAGCTCGGGCAGCCAGGCGCCGGCCGCGATCACCACCGTGTCGGCGACGATCTCGCGGCCGTCGTCGGTGTGCAGACGCACCTTCTCGCTCCCCCGGGCGTCTATGCCGGTGACGCGGGTGCCGATGACCGCCCGCGCTCCGTGTTCGATCGCCCGCCGGACGCAGGTCCCGACGGTCTCGTCGGCGTCGACCACGCCCGCGTCCGGATGGTGGAGCACCGGACCGGTGATGCGGATGTACGGCCAGCGCTCCGCGGCGGCTTCCGCGCCGAGGAGTTCGTGGGGCACTCCGGCCGCGCCGAGGAGGTCGGCGAGCGCCTTCGGGTCGTGGTCCTCGCCCATGTCGAGCCCACCGGTCGTGCGCAGCAAGGAGGTCGACCCGTCGTCCTCCAACTCCCGCCACTGCTCGTAGGCCTGTCCGGTCAGCCGTACGTAGAAGGGGTCGGCGTACACCCTCCGGAAGATCCGCGAGCTGCCGTGCGAACTTCCGTGCCGGTGGCCGATGTCGTACGCCTCGACGAGCGTGACCTCGTGGCCTCGGCGGGCCAGTTGCCAGGCGGTGGCCGCGCCCATGAGTCCGGCGCCGACGACGGCGATCACAGTCCCTCCCCGGGGATCCGGTCGGTGCCCGCGAGCGGAACGCGGGCCATGACAGCAGACTCGATCGTACGGACGACCAGGTCCTCGGGTTCCAGGTGGAGGGGGGTGGGCCCGGGGTGGGCCCAGCCGCAGGCGGACGGCGGACCGGGCAGCGGACGTCGGCTGTGGGGCCCTCAGCCCGCGGACGCCCGGTCCCGGGCGACGCTGGGGTCGGTGGTGTCGCTCGGCCACCGGTCGGCTCGACGGGCGGCCACGATCATCACGGCGAGTCCGCTCAGGACGATGGCGGCGCCGACGTACAGCGGTGCGGTGTAGCCGAGGCCGGCGCTGATGGCGAAGCCGCCGAGCCAGGCGCCCAGGGCGTTGCCGACGTTGGAGGCGGACACGTTGGCGGCGGCGGCGAGCGGCACCCCGTGGGCGTGGTCGGTGACCCGGGTGATCATCCCGGGAACGCTCGCGAAGCCGAACAGCCCCGTGAGGAACACCAGGACCACCGACGCGGCGGGATGGGCGGCCAGCAGTCCGAACGCGGTGAGCGTGACGGTGAGACCGGCCAGGGAAGCGATCAGGGTGAGGTCGCGATCGCGGTCGGCGGCCCGTCCCCCGAGGATGTTGCCCATCACCAGGCCGCTGCCGTACACGACGAGCAGCCAGGCGACATCCGTGCTGGAGAAGCCGGTGACCCGGGTGAAGGTGTAGGCGAGGTAGCTGAACGCGCCGAACATCCCGCCGTAGCCGAGCGCGGTGGCGGTCAGGGTCAGCCAGACCTGCGCCGAACGGAAGGCGTGCACCTGGGTACGCAGCCCGTCCGGCCGGCCGGTGGCCTTGCCGACGGCGTCGGAGGAACGCGGCCCGTTCACCTCGCCGGCCCAGCCCGGTACGCACACGGCGATGGCGACCGCGGCGACGACACCTATGGCCGTGATCGCCCAGAACGTGGCGCGCCAGCCCCAGCGTTCGCCGACCAGGGCGCCGAACGGTACGCCCAGCACGTTCGCGACCGTCAGCCCGGCGAACATCACCGCCACCGCCCGTGACGCCCGCTCGGGGGCGACCATGCGCCGTGCGACGAGCGAGCCGATGCCGAAGAACGAGCCGTGGCACAGCGCCGCGACCACGCGGCCGAGCATCATCAGCGAGTAGTTCGGTGCGACGGCGGACAGCAGGTTGCCGACGACGAACAGTGCCACCAGCCCGGTGAGAACCGCCTTGCGGGGCAGCCCGGCGGTGGCGGCGGTCACCACGATCGCGCCGACCGCGACCGTCAGGGCGTAGCCGGAGATCAGCCATCCCGCCGCGGCCTCGGACACCGCGAGGCTGCGGCTCACCTGCGGAAGCAACCCCGCGATCACGAACTCGGTCAGACCGATCCCGAATCCACCCAGAGCGAGCGCGACGAGACCGGCGGGCATCTGCCGTGTGCGGACGGCCGGTTGGATGTTCATGCCACCATCTTCGCGCGGCCTTGCGGCCGCTGATCCGTTGTCGGCTCGCGAACGCGAGAAGGCCCCCGGGGTGGTTCCGTGGGCCCTCTCGTCGGATCGTCGTGCCGGTCGGGTCAGTGTGGGGCGGCCACCGGCGTGCCCGCGGTCACCGTGGCGGGCCTGGGGTGCAGCAGCCGTTCGGCCAGTTCACCGAAGACGAGGCCGAAGCCTGCCCAGAGCGTGACCTGCATGGCGAGGGCGGACAGGCGGAACCGCCACAGCAGGGCGGCCGGGAAGTCGCTCGGCACCTCGTTGACGGCGGGCAGGAACTCGTAGGCCAGCCCGATGACGAGCACGAAGCCGAGGACGGCTGCGACGGTGGCGTTCCAGGTGCCCAGCCTCGGTGCGAGCCGCTTGCCCAGGATCACCGCGGCGACCGCGAGCAGCACGCCGAGCACCATCATCAGGAAGTACAGGGTGGTGCGCTTGCCGATGGTGTCGGGGTCGCCGACCGCGGGCGGGTTCGCCGGGTACTTGAGGAACGGCACCACGTACACGGCGAGCAGGGCGGTCCCCGACAGCAGAAGTGCCGTGGCCCGGGGGCTGAAGCGGCCGACGCGGCCGAGGGCGAAGCAGAAGGCGAGGGCGGCTATGCCGCCGAAGGCCACCCCGTAGATCAGCACGCCGGTGGCGAGGCCGGCGGTGGACTGGAGGCTGCGGGAGACGAGTTCCACCTCGTGGTGCTCGTGGCCCGCGGCGTGCGACTCCTCGAAGCCGATCGCGCTGTCGACGTTCGGCTCACCGAGGAAGTAGGCGACGATCAGGGCGAGCACGCCGGCGCCGAGGCCGGCGAGCATGCCCCGCACGAGGAGGTTTCTTACCGTTGCGGAGTTCATGGGTGTGCCGGGGTTCCCCTCGGGATCAGTGGCAGGGGAAACCGAGCAGGTGGCGGGCGTCGTGCACCCACTCGTGAACGTCCTCGCCGGAGACGACGGCTGTCGCGCCCTGCTCCGCGCCGACGAAGTACAGCAGGACCAGCATCAGGACGCCGAAGAAGACCGCCCACGGGGCGATGTCCTTCAGCGGCAACTTGGCGGGTACGACGGGCGTGGTGGTAGTCGGCTGGGCGACATGCTGCGCCATGGCAGGACCTCCTCTGGGAGTTCGCGTCCCATCTCGGTGGTGCACATGACGACGGCCACGGGTCTGACTCGCGGTGTGTGCCCCTTCGGGGTACACCGTCCACAGTGGCGCGACCGTGCCGGGTTCTCACCGGCTTCCGTCTCGCCGTCGTCGATATCAGAGCGACGGTACCGCGTGCCGGGCCCCTGGCCAATACCGCCCCACCTGGCGTGATTCCGCTCTCCACGGCCAGGTGGCCCGGATCACCACGTCGGTCCCGCTCGGCGGAGCCCCTCCGCGGTGGTGTCGGGTCGGGCGAGCCCGAGTTCGCGCTCGCCGAGCGGGGTGAAGAAGCGCTCGACGTCGGCCGCGGTGACCTCGGCGAGGGTGGCCGGCGACCAACGCGGGTTCCGGTCCTTGTCGATGACCTGGGCGCGGATGCCCTCGACCAGGTCGGGCGTGGTCAGGGCAGCGCAGGAGACGCGGTACTCCTGTTCCAGCACCCGTTCCAGCGAGCCGAGCCGCCGGGCACGGCGCAGGGCGGCCAGGGTGACCTTGAGCGAGGTGGGCGACCTGGTCAGGAGGGTCTCCGCGGCCTCCTTCGCCGCCGGGTCGCCGTGGGCGAACAGCCGTCGGACGATCTCCTCGACGGTGTCGGCCGCGTAACAGGTGTCGATCCACGCCCGGTGGCCGGTCAACTCGCCCGCCGGCAAGGGCTGTACATGACGGTCCAGGGCTTCCCTCACGGGCAGCTCGGCGAGGTCGTCGGCCAACTGCCGGAGGGAGGCGGACGGTACGCAGTGGTCGGCGAGCCCGCACGACACCGCGTCCCCGGCACCGATCTGGGCGCCCGTCAGGGCGAGATGGGTGCCCAGTTCGCCCGGGGCGCGGGCGAGCAGGTGGGTGCCGCCGACGTCCGGCACGAAGCCGATGCCGGTCTCGGGCATCGCGATCCTCGACCGCTCGGTGACGATCCGGACGCTGCCGTGTGCGGAGACGCCGACACCGCCTCCCATCACGATGCCGTCCATCAGGGCGACGTAGGGCTTGGGGTAGCGGGCGATGCGGGCGTTGAGGTGGTACTCGTCGCGCCAGAAGGCGGCCGAGGCGGTGCCGTCGCCGTCGCGGGCGTCGTCGTGGACGGCACGGATGTCGCCGCCCGCGCACAGGCCGCGCTCCCCCGCGCCGGAGACGACGACGGTCTCGACGGCCGGGTCGCGCTCCCATGCCGTCAGCGCGGCGTCGATGCGGCGCACCATCGCGTGGTTCAGGGCGTTGAGGGCCCTCGGTCGGTTGAGCGTGATGTGGGCGGCTCGGCCGGCGGTGTGCAGCAGGACGGGTGCCTCGATGTCGTTCATCGGGATTCCTCCGTCAGGCCGCGGGCCACGATGACGTGCATGATCTCGTTGCTTCCCTTCAGGATCCGCTGGACGCACAGGTCATGGACGATCTTCCCTACTCCGTGGTCGATGCGGTAGCGCCGGCCCTGCCGCCGAAGCCGGCCGCTTCCAAGCGCGTACGGCTTTTGATCCGGTCGATCCGGGCGGGCCGACCTGCCCCGGTGGGACGATCGACCATGTGAGCGGTGTGGAGGCGGCCGTTCCGGTCCCCGGGCCGGAAAGCCGACCGGCTGACCGGGGGCGCCGCGCGCAGCGAGGTGTGGAGCCAGGTGTTCGCCCATGCGCTGCGGCGGCCGGTCGTGGGGAGCGACGTGCGGGAGAGTGCCGCCCGGGGAGCCGCCCCGCACGACGCCACCGCCGTCGGCCTGCTCGACGACGTGACGGACCCGCACGCCGGAGCCGCCGGGCTCCGGGAGCCCTCGCCGAAGGCCGCGTCCCGCTCCGCCGAAGCGGCTCGGCCTCCGGCTTCGTGGAGCGGCCGGCGGAGAAGGACTCCCGTCTCGCACAGCCACGGCCCCGTCCACGGTCCCGGAGCTCCGCAGCCCCGTACGCGGGGGTACGTGGAAGGCTTGAGGCATGGCCCTTCGATCACGGCTGGACTTGCGGCGTTCCTGGCGGCCGGGTCGCACCCCCGCGCTGGTCGTGATCCCACTGGGGCTGATCGTCACAGTCTGCGTGGTGGATGTGCTGGCTCCGCCGCACATCCACCTCGGCCCCCTGCTGGTGGCGGCACCCGCGATCACGGTGGCGTTCGCCGGCGCCCGCGTGACCGCGCTGATGGGAGCTCTCGCGGTGACGGCCCAGGTGCTGATCGGCGTGATCAGAGGGGTCCTTCCCACCGCCAACATCCAGGCCCAGATCACCGCCCTGATCGTCGTCTCCTTCGTGTGCGTCACGATCTGCGTGGTCCGGGACCGGCGTGAGCGGCAGTTGCAACGCGTGCGTTCGGTGGCCGAAGCAGCGCAGAGTGTGCTGCTGCAGCCACTGCCCGCCCGCGCCGGCCCGCTGCGGATCGCCGGCCTGTACATCCCTGCCGAGGAGGAAGCCGACCTCGGCGGAGACCTGTACGCGGCCGCACGGACCGACCACCACAGCACCCGGCTCCTCATCGGCGATGTGCGCGGCAACGGCCTGGCCGCGATCAACAACGCGGCCCTGCTGCTCGGCGCCTTCCGCGCGGCCGCCCATCGACAGGCCACCCTCCCCCGGCTCGCGATCCACCTGGACGCCGCGTTCCGCTGGGACACCGGCCAGTGGCGACCAGAGGCAGCTCAGGACACCGACGAGGACTTCGCCACAGCCATTCTGCTCGACATCCCCGACCACGATCCGGTCGTCCATCTCATCGCCTGCGGCCACCCACCGCCGCTCCTCCTGCGGGGGGATCGCCTCACCCCACTGCTGCCCGAGGCGAGCCACCTCCCGATCGGCTTCGGCGGGGTCTTCGGCGTTGCCGCCTACGACGTCCAGACTTTCCCGTTCGAGGTCGGCGACCTGCTGCTCCTCTACACAGACGGCGTCATCGAGGCACGTAATGGCGACGGACTCTTCTACCCCTTCACCGAACGGGCACCGCAATGGTGCAAGGACGACCCCGACGAACTGCTGCGCCTCCTCCAAGGCGACCTGCTGGCCCACGTCCACGGGCACCTCGACGACGACGCGGCCGTGGTCGCGATCCGTCGCCTGGCAGTCTGATCGCCGTGCGCATCCCCGCGCGGCACGAGGATCGCGTCGCAGGTGCCGGGATCCCGTCGACGGCGGGGAAGCCTGCGGGGCGACGGACAGGGCTCGCCCCGACGCGGATGGAGAGCGGGCCCTGTCCACCGGCTCCGATTCTCGGGTCCAGGAGGCCGGCGGGCCCATGGGTGCGCGGGCACCGGCCGTGGTGAACGGCGCACACCCCGTACGAGTGGCGCACACCCCCGCCCGGACCGTCGACCCGCGAGCCGGATCCGCACGCGTGACCTGCGTCGGGCCGGGGAAGGCGCATCCCGGCCGGGCGCCTGCGGGTGCCCGCGCCACCGACCCGCTTGATCGCACACCCCCCGCGGCGAGCGATACTGGCCTTCGCACGTCGTCGCCACGTCGTCACCGCACTCACGAATGGACTCACCACATCTCCGCGACCGTTCCGCCCACGACGCCCTCCACGGTGTGGCAGACCCGTGGCCGTCACACCGGCCCCACCGCTCCGGACGTCCTGCGCAAGCACCTTCAGGCACTCAAGGACGCCGAGACCGTCCAGGACTTCATGGAGCTGCCGGACACCGACACCCCCGAGGGGGAGACGGCCTTCGAAGCCCGGTGGCTGATCGCGGAGGAGGTGACCGTCCGTGCCCGGCTCAGGCTCGCCGAGTGGTCGGGCCAGGGCCAGGAATGGACGCTGACGGCGGAGGCGGAGCGGCCGTGGGACCAGCGGTGGCCCTCGCCCGCCGGGATGTTCTGGTCCTGGGAGGCGGACACCCCGTGGGGCAACGAGACCGTCACCGGTGAGCGTTTCCTCGTCGCGAACCCGCTTCCGGCCGACGAGAAGGAGCTGCGGCGCGCGCTCCGGGGCGCCCTGCGGGACACCTGGGCCGTCCACCTCGTCGTGCACGAGGCCATGACACCCGACGAGCAGGGCCGGCGGTCGCTGGTCCCGCTGCTGCCGCCCGGCCTGCACCACCGGGTCGTCGAGCACCGCGCGGCCCCGCACCAGCTGCGCACCGTGAACTGGGCGCTCAAGGAGGCCCGGGTGGAGGTGCCGCGCGGCGGGGCGCTGGTGCTGCCGGGCGTCCCCGCCCCGGCCGACTACGACGCCGCCGACTACTCGGTGCGCAGCGTGTTCCTGGACGGCACGCATCCCACCGAGCTGCTGGACGCGGTACGGCGCTTCGCGGCGCTGCCCAGGCCGCTGCCGGAGGACGCCGACGCCGCGCTCACCGCCCTGCGGGAGGAGTGGCAGCTGCTGACCCCGGAGGAGGAGCTCGCGCGCGAACGCAAGCTCGTGGTGATGTACAAGGAGGCGCTGGAGGCGATGACGGAGTCCCGGGACCTGTACCGGGAGGCCGCCGAGCACGCCCACGAGGCGCTGGCCGCGTACCGGGAGGCGGCGGCCGAGGCCGGGGAACCGCAGCAGGCGCCGGCCAGGAAGAGCGGCTCGCCGTTCCAGCAGCTGGGCCGGACCCTGGAGCGGTTCAGGGAGTCGACCAAGGGCCTGCGCCCGGTGGCGTCCGCCGCTCCCGCGGCTCGGGTGGAGTCGCCGGAGCAGGACCGCACCGGCGGCACCGGGAGCACGACCGGTGCCACCGGCGGCGACGAAACCGAGGTCACCGACCGGTAAGGGGTCGGCCGGCGCCGGCAGGCAGGTCGGTAGGCGCCGGTGGGCGCCCTGCGGGCGTCCGTGCCCGCCCGTGTCCGTCCGCCCGTGTCCGTCCGTGCCCGCCCGTGTCCGTCCGTTCCCGAATTACCTCGTACCGGGACGTGTCACACGCCCCTGTCTGGATACGCGGTCCCCACGGCACCACGGACCGCCCCGGAAGGGACCCGCACATGGGCAGCGAGCACGGCCCCCGGTCATCGCCCCACCGATCCGACACGACGCTGCGCGTCAACGGCAAGCCGCACACCCTCACCGTCGACCACCGGCGCGTGCTGCTGGACCTGCTGCGGGAGGATCTGGACCTCACCGGAGCGAAGAAGGGCTGCGACCACGGTCAGTGCGGCGCGTGCACCGTCCTCGTCGACGGGCGGCGCGTCAACAGCTGTCTGCTGCTCGCCGTCACCCTGGACGGCAGCGACATCACGACCGTCGAGGGACTGTCCGGCGACGGCGAGGATCCGCATCCGCTCCAGCAGGCCTTCCTGGAGCGCGACGCCTTCCAGTGCGGGTACTGCACGCCCGGACAGATCTGCTCGGCGGTGGGCGCGCTCGCCGAGGCGGAGTCGGGCCATCCCTCGCACGTCACGGACCCTGCGACGCCCTCCGGACGGCCGGTCGCGCTGGACCGGGACGAGATCCGCGAGCGGCTCAGCGGCAATCTCTGCCGCTGCGGCGCGTACCCGCGCATCGTCGACGCCGTCCAGGACGTGACCGGGGCGGGCAGCACATGACGGGGCAGCACATGACCGGGCCGACGGCCCAAGGGCACGACCGGGGCAACCAGAGGACGTGATCCGGTGGAAACCTTCGCCTACGTACGGGCCGGCACTCTCGCGGAGGCCGCCGAAGCCTTCGCCACGCACCCGGGCGCACGCTATCTGGGCGGCGGCACCAACCTCGTCGACCTGATGAAGCTCGGCGTGGAACGGCCGACCGCCCTCGTCGACGTCACCCGGCTGCCGCTGGACGAGGTGACGGAGCTGCCGGACGGGTCGCTGCGGATCGGCGCCCTGGTGCGCAACAGCGACCTCGCGGCGCACCCACGCGTGCGTGACCGCTACCCCGTGCTCTCCCAGGCGGTACTCGCGGGCGCCTCGGGCCAGCTGCGCAACGCCGCCACCACCGGCGGGAACCTGCTCCAGCGCACCCGCTGCCCGTACTTCCAGGACGTCTCCAAGCCGTGCAACAAACGGGAGCCGGGCAGCGGCTGCGCCGCCCGGGACGGCGTGCACCGCGACCACGCGGTGCTCGGGTACTCCGAGCACTGCATCGCCACCCACCCCTCGGACATGGCGGTGGCGCTGGCCGCGCTGGACGCCGAGGTCGAGCTGTACGGCACGGCGGGCGTGCGCCGGGTGGCGGCGGCCGAGTTCCACCGGCTGCCCGGGGAGGAACCGGAGCGGGACACCGTGATCGAACCCGGCGAACTCGTCACCGCCGTCCTGCTGCCCGCCGCCACGGCCGGGCTGCCGTCCGCGTACCGCAAGGCGCGCGACCGGGCCTCGTACGCCTTCGCGCTGGCTTCCGTCGCCGTGGTCCTGGAGGTCGCCGACGGTGTCGTCGCGCAGGTGGGGATCGCCTTCGGGGCGTTGGCCCACCGCCCGTGGCGGGCCCGGCGGGCCGAGGAGGCGCTGCTGGGCGCGGCTCCCACCCGGGCGGCCTTCGAACGCGCCGCCGAGCTGGAACTCTTTGAAGCCCGGCCGCTGCGCGACAACGCGTACAAGGTGCCGCTGGCCCGCAACCTCGCCGTCGACGTCCTGACCCGACTCGTACCGCACGAGCCCGGACCGGACGGGCCGCCACCGCACGGGCCCGGATCGCGGGAGGAGGACTCATGACCGCCGTGGGCGCTCCCGCCGAGCGCAGGGAGGGCCGGGAGAAGGTCACCGGAACCGCCCGTTACGCCGCCGAACAGCCCCTTCCCGGGCGGCTGTTCGCCCGTCCCGTCCCGGCGGGGATCGTGCGCGGCCGGGTGACCGACGTCGACGACACGGCGGCGCTGGCGCTGCCCGGTGTCGTCACCGTGCTCACCCACCGCAACGCGCCCCGCCTCGCCTCCGCGGACGACGCCACCCTCGCCGTGCTCCAGGACCCCGAGGTACCGAACCGGGGCTGGTTCGTCGCCCTGGTGGTGGCCGACAGCCCGGAGGCGGCCCGGGCCGGCGCCGCCGCCGTGCGGGTCACCTGCGTCGAGGAGAAGCACGACGTCACGCTCACCGCGTCGCACCCGCAGGCGTACGTCCCCGAGAAGATCAACGGGATGTTTCCGGGCGTACGCGAACTGGGCGACCCCGACGGCGCGTTCGCCGACGCGGAGGTGCGCGTCGACGTCGGCTACCGGGTGCCGCCCCTGCACAACCACCCCATGGAGCCGCACGCCAGCACCGCGTACTGGGACGGCGAACGGCTCACCGTGCACACCTCCAGCCAGGGCACCACGGTCGTACGCGCCGTGCTCGGCACGATGTTCGGCCTGGCGGACGAGCGGATCACGGTCGTCGCCGAGCATGTCGGCGGTGGCTTCGGGTCCAAGGGCATGCCCCGGCCCGACGTGGTGCTCGCCGCGATGGCCACCTGGCACACCGGACGCCCGGTCACCGTGGTCCTCCCCCGCCGCGTGCTGCCCACCTCCGTCGGCCACCGGGCGTCCACCCTGCACCGGCTGCGCCTGGGCGCGGACTCCGACGGCCGGCTGACGTCGCTCGTGCACGAGGTGACCACGTACACGTCGCGGATCAAGGAGTTCGTCGAGTACGCGGGCATCCCGGCCCGCATCATGTACGCCGCCCCGAACCTGCGCAGCCGGCATCACGTGGTACGGCTCGACGTGCCGACGCCGTCCTGGATGCGGGCCCCCGGCGAGGCACCGGGCATGTACGCCCTGGAGTCGGCGCTGGACGAGCTCGCCGAGGCCCTCGGGCTGGACCCGGTCGAGGTGCGGGTCCGCAACGAGCCGGACGCCGAACCGGACAGCGGCAAGCCGTTCAGCAGCCGGCACCTCGTCGAGTGCCTGCGGGAGGGCGCCCGCCGGTTCGGGTGGTCCGACCGGGACCCCCGTCCCCGCACTCGTTCCGCCGGCCCGCTGCTGCTCGGGACGGGCGTGGCCGCCGCCACGTACCCGGTGCAGGTGTATCCGTCGAGGGCGGCGGCGCGTGCCCTGCCGGACGGGTCCTTCCTCGTCGAAGTGAACGCCGCGGACATCGGCACCGGCGCCCGTACGGTCCTTGCGCAGGCCGCGGCGGACGCCCTGCAGGCACCCCTGGAGCGGGTGCGGATCCGGGTGGGCAGCAGTGATCTGCCGCCGGCCCCGCTGGCGGGCGGTTCCTCGGGTACCGCCTCCTGGGGCTGGGCGGTGCACGAGGCCTGCACGCGGCTCGCCGCACAGCTGGCGGAACATCAGGGTCCGCTGCCCGAGCAGGGGTTGGAGGCGCGCGCCGACACCAAAGGGGCGGCCGACGCCGAAAGTCCCTTCGCGCGGCACGCGTTCGGGGCGCACTTCGCGGAGGTCTCCGTGGACACGGTGACCGGAGAGGTGCGGGTGCGCCGGCTGCTCGGGGTGTACGCGGCGGGACGCATCCTCAACCCCCGTACGGCGCGCTCCCAGTTCGTCGGCGGGATGACCATGGGCCTGGGCATGGCGCTGACCGAGGGCAGCACCCTGGACCCCGCCTTCGGCGACTTCACGGAGTCGGATCTCGCGGCCTATCACGTGCCCGCGCACGCCGACGTCCCGGACATCGAGGCGCACTGGATCGAGGAGGACGATCCGCATCTCAACCCGCTGGGCGGCAAGGGGATCGGAGAGATCGGCATCGTGGGCACGGCGGCCGCCCTCGGCAACGCCGTGCACCACGCCACGGGGGTCCGCTTCCGCGAACTGCCCCTGACCCCCGACCGGGTGCTGACGGGCCTGCTGGAGACCCCGCAGCACCCGGTGCCGGCCGGCTAGCCGCCGCTGAGCGGACGCCGGTCCGGGGTGCTCGGCGCCACGCGCGTCCGCCGCCCGCCCAGCAGGCTCACGAGGAGTGCGAGGAGCGCCGTCAGCGCGGCGGCCGTGGCCGTCGGGACGGCGAGCCAGGCCGGCGCGAGGGTCGCCTCCGTGATCCCGGCCGATTCCGTCATCTCGACGCGCGGGGCGAGCAGTTGGGCGCCGGCAGCGCCACGAGCCGGGTGACCTCCTCCACGGAGCGGCTCTCGGCCGCGGCACGGATCATGTGGCCGGCGTGCTCCGCGTGGTGCGGCGGCCGGGACAGCACGGTCACCAGCAGGGGTACGTCCTCCAGGGGCCGGTTGGCCGCGGCGGCGTGGAGGAGGCCGTCGACGGGGTCGGGGTAGGCGGGTCCGGCCTCGCTCGGCGGGCCGGCGTCGGGCCCGTACACGGGAGCCGTCGGTGGGACCGGGGGCAGTGCGGTGGTGGCGGCGGAAGTGTCGGGGAGGGGTGGGACGGAACGGTCCGTGAGGGACCGTGTGGAGCGGGTGATCATGCTGAGCTCTCTTCGGAGGGTGCGGTCGCCCCTGCATCCCCGAGATGCGACACGCGACGTGACCCTGCCCATTGCACGGGCCGCCCGGCACGCTCCGCCACCTGGACGCGGCAGCCGTGTGAGCCGCCTCCGAAGCGGTAATCCCGCCGGAAACGGGAATCCGGAAACCGAAAGCGGGGAAATCGAGTAAGTGCAGACGTCGCGCGACGGACCATATGGGAGGGCCCGTGGATGCGCCAACCACGCTCGTCGTCGTCGCGGTGCTGGCCGCCGCGGCGCTGTTCGCCGTGGCCGCCGCCGTGCTCGTGCGTCTGGTCCGCGCCCGCCGGGGCCTGAGACGAGCGGGGCTTCCCACCGGGCCGCGCTGGGTGTTCTGGGGGGCGGTCCTGTACTTCGTGCTTCCCACCGACGTACTGCCGGACCCCGTCTATCTCGACGACATCGGTGTCCTCCTGCTGGCTCTGCGTTCCCTGCGCCGCACCCCCGGTGACACCGCACGCCTCCCCGACTGACCGTCCGGGAAGAGGTTTTCACCCCCGCTCGACCCGATCTCCCCTGCTCCGCGCCCTGTTCGGTGCCCGACCGCGCGATGATCACGGAGAGTAAGGAAACCAACCACCCGTTCGATTCGTATAAGTGACTGAAGGACGCACCTATCAAGCACCACGCAGCGGGCCCGAGTGACGTCGCACAGCGGCACCGCTTGATCGAAGCAGTACCGACGAGGGAGAGACGATGCAACCGTTCACGCTCAACTACGCACGCCCAGCGGCCGAGTTGGAGTTCAGCACTCCGTACGCCTATGACCCCGGAATGCAGTTGAACGTAACTCTCGACGGCCGGATCGCCGCTCGCGACCACGCCCTCCTGAGAGAACTCGGGACAACGACCTCGACGGCGGGCTCCAAGACCCACTTCGACGACTGAACACGGACCGACGAAAATGACCGTGCTCATCCTTACCTGTGAAGAGGACGTCACGGCGGACATGGTGGTCGTGCACCTGAACGCCGCGGGCGTCCCCGTCGTCCGGCTGGACCCGGCCGACCTGACCCACTCCGTCGCGCTCTCCGGCGAGTACGTGCACGGTGCCTTCCGGGGCCACCTGTCGTCCGCCGGACGGCTGGTGAGCCTCGACGGGCTGCGGTCGGTGTGGGTCCGGCGGCCCGGCGAGGCGGCGGCCCGGGCGGCCCAGCCGTCCGCGTGGCTCACGGAGGAGGCCTCGCAGGCGCTGTACGGCATGCTCCGCGGTACCGGGGCACGCTGGATGAACCACCCGGACGCGTCCCGGCGCGCCCGGTACAAGCCCTGGCAGCTGCGACTCGCGCAACTCAGCGGGCTGCCCGTGCCGGCCACGATCGTCACGACGTTCCCGCAGGCGGCCCGCGAGTTCGCGGACCGCTACCCGGATCTGGTGGTCAAGCCGGTGTCCGGGGCACATCCGCAGGACCCGCCCCGGGCGGTGCCCACCACCCGGGTCCCGCCGGGCGCGGACTTCGCCGCCGTCGCCTACGGACCGACGCTCCTGCAGCGCCGGGTGGCCAAGCGGGCCGACATACGGCTGACCGCGGTCGGCGACCGCATCCTGGCCGCCCGCAAGGAGACGGCCCCCGGCGGCGACCCCGACGTGGTGGACGTGCGCTACTCGCCCTCCACCGCACCGTGGCGTCCCGCCGACGTCCCGCCGCGCCTCGCCGAGGCCGTGCGCAGATATCTGCGGGAGGCGGAACTGGCCTACGGTGCCTTCGACTTCGCGGAGGACGCCGACGGGACGTGGTGGTTCCTGGAGTGCAACCAGTCCGGCCAGTTCGGCTTCGTGGAGGTGGACACCGGGCAGCCGATCGCCCGCACCATCGCGCAGTGGCTGGCCGACGCGCCCCCGGAGCGCGATGCCCGGCAGCCCGACCGGTGCGGCTCCACCGCCTCGTGAGACGTCCGGGCGCGGCGGGCACCGCTGGGGTGCCGCCGCGCCGGGTCCGCTCGGTGCCGCCCTCAGACGGCCAGGGACAGTCCGCCCTCCGGGTCCCGCGCCGGCACCGCCGCCGCGGCCTCGAGCAGGGCGTCCGCCGCGGCGACCGCCTCCCGGACGTCGGGCGTGTCCATCAGCACGCACAAGGTGTACGTCACGTCCTGCAGTTCACGAGCCGTCTGCGGCCTGTCCCACTCCGCCTGAGCGATCCTCAGCGTCGCGTACCGGGTCAGCAACGTCCTGGCGACCTTCGGGTCCGGAACGATCACGAGCGCCCCTCTCTCCTGTTTGCGCTGCGTGTGCCCGGACCTGGGCGAATCATGCACGGCGGGCGGGAATGTCACCCGCCGGGGTCATGATCCGGCCACCTGCGCTCACGCGACCTGCCCGCTGTGCAGCGCCGTGTAGGCGCCGCCCCGGTGCAGGAGCTCGTCGTGCGTGCCGGTCTCCAGGATCCGACCCTCCCCCATCACCACGATCCGGTCCGCGCCGCGCACGGTGGACAGCCGGTGCGCCACCACGAAGGTGGTGCGGCCGCGCAGCAGCCGGGCGAGGGCCTGCTGGACGAGGGCCTCGGACCGGGTGTCCAGCGCGGACGTCGCCTCGTCCAGGACCAGCACCTTCGGGTCCCGGATCAGGGCGCGGGCGATGGCCAGCCGCTGTTTCTGCCCGCCCGACAGCCGGGCCCCGCGCTCCCCGACGAGGGTGTGCAGGCCCTCCGGGAGGCGTTCGACGAACTCCAGCGCGTTGGCGTCGCGCAGGGCGGCGCGGACCGTCTCCTCGTCGGCCTCGTCCTCCATGCCGTAGGCGACGTTCTCGCGGATCGTGCCGTCGAAGAGGATCGACTCCTGGGGCACCACCGACACGAACCGTCGGTAGGTGCGCAGGTCCAGGCTGTTCATGTCGGCCCCGTCGAGCAGTACCCGGCCCGAGGTCGGCCGGATGAAGCCGATGACGAGGCTGAGCACCGTGGACTTGCCCGCGCCGGAGGCCCCCACGAGGGCGACCGTCTCCCCGGGGGTGACGGAGAGGGTGAAGTCGCGCACCGCCGCGCTGCCGTTGTCGTAGGCGTAGCCGACGTCCTCGAAGGTCACGGAGCCGTGCAGCGCGGTGAGTTCGGACTTGCCCTCGTTGTCCTCCAGTTCGGGTGCCTGGAGGACCTCGCCGACCGAACGCACCGACTCCAGGCCCTTGGTGATGACCGGGGCCAGGCCGGTCAGGGTGGTGGTGGAGTTGGTGAGGGTGGTCAGGAAGGCGCTCAGCATCACGACGTCGCCGGCGCTGACGCCCCAGACGCCGTAGTACGAGATGAGCGCGGCGCCGGTGAGGACGAGCACCCCGATCACGTTGAGCAGCACCCAGGCCAGCGAGCCGAAGCGGCCGTTGAGCAGGTCAAGTCGCATCCCGGAGGTGAGCAGCCGGCTCAGGGTGCCGTCCATGCGGCGCAGCGCCTTGCCCTCCAGCCCGTGGGCGCGGGTGACCGGGATCAGGCGGGTCATCTCGGTGACGCGCGAGGACAGGGTCTCCACCTCGTGCCGGAAGTCCTCGTTGTGGGTGCGCAGCCGGGCCCTGAGGCGGTCCACGAGCACGGCGGCGACCGGCACGACGACGAGGAAGACGGGCACGAACTCGGGGGTGCGCACGGCGATGATGACGAGGCCGCCGGTGAGCACGGTCAGCGCGCCGAGCCCCTGCTCGGCGGTCTGCTGCACCATCTGCTCCACGGTCTCCACGTCCCGCACCACCTTGGCCTGGAGCACGCCGGCGCTGACCCGCGAGTGGTAGCCGATGGACAGCTGCTGCATACGGGTGCACAGCGCGGACCGCAGGGTGGTGCCCATGCGGCGGACGCTGCCGTAGAGCAGCCGCACGTAGAGGAGGTGCAGGGGGTAGTTGACCAGCAGGATGAACAGGATGACGCCGGTGCTCGTCCAGAGCCTGCCGATCGGCTGGTGCTGGACGACGGTGTCGATGATGGACGCGGTGATCAGCGGCAGCAGCCACACGGGGCTGTGCTTGACCGTGAACACGCCGACCGCGCCGGCGAGGCTGCGCCGGTCGGCGCGCAGGAGGTAGGCGAGGGTGCGGATCGGGTGCTCGCCCCGGTAACGGTGGTCGAGCGGTCTTTCGTACGACGACGCCATGGACGGCGGTCCTCCCGGTGGTCGTGTCAGAGGGCGGCGTCCAGCTCGGCGAGTTCGGCGGCGGTGAGGACGAGGTCCGTCGCGGCGAGGGAGTCGAGGATCGTCTCGGGGCGGCTGGCGCCGGGAATGGGCACCACGACCGGTGACCTGGCGAGCATCCAGGCCAGGCACACCCGTTGCGGGCTGACCCCGTGGGCCTCGGCCACATGGGCGAACGGGGCGTAGGAGGAGCCCAGTTCGCGGGCCCGGGAGATGCCGCCGAGCGGGCTCCACGGCAGGAACGCGATGCCGAGTTCGTCGCACAGGCGCAGTTCGGGCTCGCTGGAGCGGAAGGCCGGGGAGAACTGGTTCTGCACGGCGGCCAGGCGCCCGCCGAGGATGTCGTTCGCCTGCCTGATCTGCTCGGGGTTCGCGTTGGAGATGCCGGCGGCGCGGATCTTGCCCTCGTCCAGCAGCTCCCGTACCGCGCCGACGGACTCTTCGTAGGGGATCCGCGGGTCGGGGCGGTGGAACTGGTAGAGGCCGATGGCGTCCACGCCGAGCCGGCGCAGCGACGCCTCGCAGGCCGCCCTGAGGTGTGCGGGGCTGCCGTCCAGGGTCCAGCTGCCGTCGCCGGGGCGCAGATGGCCGCCCTTGGTGGCGACCAGGACGTCCCGTCCCCGGTCGTGGCCGGCGAGGGCCTTGGCGATCAGGGTCTCGTTGTGGCCGACCTCGTCGGCGTGGAGGTGGTAGGCGTCCGCGGTGTCGATCAGGGTGACACCTGCGTCGAGTGCGGCGTGGATCGTGGCGAGGGACCGGGCCTCGTCCGGTCGTCCCTCGATCGACATGGGCATGGCGCCGAGGCCGATCGCGCTGACGTCCAGGTCACCGATACGGCGGGTCTGCATGGGCTCGCGACCTCTTTCGGATGCGGGCGGGCAGGGCGAAGTCCGGTGCACCGGGAGGTGATCGCGGTGCACCGGACGTCCTCCAGCCTGGCCCCGCCGTCACCCGCGGGTCCAATGGAGATAAGCGAACGCATTCAGCAGCACGGCCGCTGAATCACGGGAGTGCGGGTCAGGAGCGGCTCTTCAGGTACTCCGTCACGCCCGGCGCCTCGTGCGCGTCCTCCACACCCACCAGGCCGCCGACCGCCTTCGCGTCCGGCTTGAGCACATAGGTCGACAGGGCGGCGGGGCGGGACACGTCGGAGAAGTCCTGCGGGGAGCCGAGTCCGGTGTCGACGCTCTTCTGCCCACGGTGCGCCTTCACCACGTCCTCCCGGGCGAGGCTGCCGGCCGCGCAGGCCTTCTTGAGGTCGGCGCCCAGCAGTTGGGCCGCGTTGTAGCCGGACAGCACCCCGGAGTCCACCGGGGAGGCCGGGTACTTCTTCCCGTACGCGGTCACCATCTTCTGGACACCGGGCAGGTCCGAGCTGACGGCGGGCGCCGCACTGACCACGTTCAGCAGGCCCAGCAGGGCCGGTGCCGCGGGCGTCTTCAACAACTGCGGCGCGTAGCCGGGCGCGCTGCTGACGACGGGCACCTTCAGTCCGCGGGAGGCGGCGACCCCGACCAGGGAGGCGGTCTGGGCCGGGCCCGCGCTGATCAGGACGGCCTTCACGCCCGCCTTGCTCAGCGCCGACACCTGAGCGGTCAGATCCGTGTCCGTCGCCTTGATCTTCTGCGGGACGATCTTCAGCCCGGCCTTCTCGGCCGCCCACGTCGAGCCCTCCAGGGCGTTCGCGCCGTAGTCGCCCTCGAAGTAGACGTGCCCGATGGAGTCACCCTTGGCGAGGCCCTTGGTGCGGGTGAGGAAGTCGACGGCCGTGATCATGTCGACGTCGTAGGTGGTGCCCATGACCTGGACGGAGTCCTTGCCCAGCAGGGAGGCCGCCCAGGCCTGCGGGAAGGTGAGCAGGTGGTCGCGCTCGATGTCGTCGAGGAGGGCGGCGACGACGGGGGATCCGATGACCTGCGGCAGCGCGACCACGTCCGGGGAGAGGTCGGCGTAGGCGGTGACCGCCTTCTGCACGTCGTAGCCGTGGTCCTTGACGACGATCTCGACCTTGCGGTCGCAGATGCCGCCGGCGGCGTTGGTCTCGTCGGCCCACAGCTGCTGGGCCTGGACGATGCTCTTGCCGAGGGTGGCGTAGGGGCCGGTCAGGTCGGTGAGGGCACCGAGCTTGATGGTCTTCGCGGTCACGCCCGGGCCGGACTTGACGCCGTCGGCGCTGTCGGAGCCGCTGTCGCCGTCCGCCTTGGAGCTGCAGCCGGTGGCCGCGACGAGCAGGGCCGCGAGCGCGGCGGCGAGGAAGGTTCCGGGGACGCGGTGTCTGTGGTGCGTGCGGTTCACGGGGTGGGCTCCTTGGTTCGGACGGCGGAGGCGGATGGACGGGTGGCGGGCGCCGGGGCCGGGGCGGCGGGGCGCAGACGGGTGCGGACACGGCGGGTGATGCCGGTCAGTCCGTCGGGGGCGTACAGCAGGACCAGGACGATCGCCGCGCCGTAGAGGTAGCGGGCCGCCTCGGTCGGGCCCACCCCGCCTTCGGTGGTGCCGGGGGCGGTCACCAGGGGCAGCTGGTCGGCGTAACGGGTCATCAGCAGGGGCAGCGCGGTGACGAAGACGGCGCCCGCGGCGGCCCCGGCCACCGAGCCGAGGCCGCCGATCACGATCATCGCCAGGTAGTCGACCGAGAGGGCCAGGCCGAAGTAGTCGGGGACGACCCGCCGGAAGGCCAGCGCGAGCAGCACCCCCGCGAGGCCCGCGTACATCGACGACACGACGAAGGCCGACGCGCGGTGGCGGGCGACGTCGACGCCCATCACCGCGGCCGCCGTCTCGCTGTCGCGCAGGGCCGCGAGGGCGCGCCCCGGGCGTCCGCGCAGGAGACCGCGCGCGGTCCACCAGGTGCCGGCCAGCAGGGCGAGACCGAGGAACCACAGGCGTTCCTCGGCGCCGAACGGCACGCCGAGGACGACGAGTCCGCCACCGTCGTCGCTGAAGGAGAACCCGCCGAGGCTCAGCGGGGGCACGGAGCGGCCGTTGAACCCGCCGGTGACGGAATCGGCGGTGAGCAGCACGTGGTGGCCCAGGAAGACCAGGGCGAGCGTGGCGACGCCCAGGTAGATGCCGCGCACCCGGCCGGCCACGGGACTGAACAGTCCGCCCGCCGCCCCGGCGAGCAGCACGGCGAGCAGGGCTGCGAGCCCGGTCGGCAGTCCGGGGCCGGGTTCTCCGGCCAGCCAGGTGTAGCCGTAGGCACCCACCGCGAGGAAGAAGGCGTGCCCCAGGGAGAGCTGGCCGGCGGTGCCGGTGAGCAGGCCGAGGCCGACGGCGCCGATGGCGGCGGCCATCGAGAACAGGCCGATGCGCAGCCAGAAGGCGTCCAGGTAGAAGGGCGGCGCGCACAGGAGGAGGGCGGCCAGGAGCACGAGGGCGCCCTTGGGGATCCGCTCAGACACGAGCCGCTCCCCTCGCGCCGAACAGTCCGGTGGGCCGCACCAGCAGGACGGCCACCATGACGGCGTACGGGGCGACGTCGCCGAACCCCTCGCCCAGCACGTGCAGTTCGGACTGGTAGCCGGCCGCCAGGGCCTCGGTCAGGCCGATCAGCAGGCTGCCGGCCAGGGCGCCCGGTGGGGAGGTCAGGCCGCCGAGGATCGCGGCCGGGAAGGCCTTGAGGGCGATCTGGCCGGTGGTCCGTTCCAGCCCGGGGGCGGGGAACGCGGCGAGGAACACGGCGGCCAGCGCGGCCAGGGCGCCGGCCAGGCACCAGGCGAGCATCCGCACCCGGCTCAGCCGTACGCCCATCAGGGCGGCCGCCTCCGTGTCCTCCGCGGCGGCCCGCAGGGACAGGCCCCAGGACGTGTAGCGGAACAGGGCGAAGACGGCGCCGATGGCGAGCGCGGAGACGGCGATCGCCGCGAGCCGGCTGTCCGCGACGGTCACGGACCCCAGGCGGGTCACCGAATCGCCCCACGGGTCGCCGAGGGTCAGCAGGTCACCGCCGATGCGCCGGGAGAGGTCGGTGAGCAGCACGATGTCCACCCCGATGGTGACGATGGTCTGCACATGGGCGGCCTTGGGGTCGGGGTCGCCGCGCTGGAGCAGCAGCCGGTCGAGGGCTCCGGCGAGCGCCGCGGTGGCCAGGACGGACACCGCGAGGGCGCCGGCGAAACCGAGGTCGTCGTGGAGGACGGCGACGAGGTAGCCGCCGAACAGGAGCAGCGATCCGTGGGCGAAGTTGAGCACCCCCGACGCCTTGAAGATCACGACGAAGCCGAGCGCGACCAGGGCGTAGACCGCGCCGAGCGCGAGCCCGGTGAGGATGCTGTCGAGGAAGGCGGTCATACGGAGTCCCCTTCGGAGTCGGTTACCTCTTCGAGGGCGGTGCCCTGTGCGGTGGTGCCCTGCGTGCCCGTGTCCTGCGCGGTGGTGTCCTCGCCGGGGGTGTCCTCGCCGGGGGTGCCGAGGTAGGCGCGCAGCACTTCGGGATGGCGGCGGACCTCGTCGGGGGTGCCGTGGGCGATGCACCGGCCGAAGTCGAGCACCGTGACCTCGTCGGCCAGCCGCATCACGAGGCCCATGTCGTGCTCCACCAGCAGGACGGACAGGCCGAGTTCCGCGCGGACGGTGTGGATCACCTCGGCCGTCCGGGCGCGTTCGGCGCCGTTCATGCCGGCCACGGGCTCGTCGAGCAGCAGGACGCGCGGCTCGAGACAGAGCGCTCGGGCGAGCTCCACGCGCTTGCGGTCGCCGTACGACAGCAGGGCGACGGGCGTCTCGAAGCGGGCCGCCAGTCCGGTGAGCTCGGCGATCTCCCGGGCCCGGGCGAGGTGGGCGCGCTGTTCGCGCACCGCTCGGGGCAGCCGCAGCGCGGTCGCGGCGAAGCCCGCGTGGGAGAGGACGTGCCGGCCGAGCATGAGGTTGTCGGCGACGGTGCCCTCGGTGGTGACGATGTTCTGGAAGGTACGGGCCACGCCGAGGGCGGCGATCCGGTGGGGCGCGAGTCCGGTGAGTGTCTCGTCGCCGAGCCGGACCTGTCCGGACACCGGGCGGTACAGGCCCGACAGGACGTTGAAGCAGGTGGACTTCCCGGCGCCGTTGGGGCCGATCAGGGCGTGCACGGACCCCGGGGCGACGGTGAACGACACCGTGTCCAGCGCGGTCAGGCCGGCGAAGCGCACGGTCACGTCCTGAACCCGGAGTTCGGGAGGTGCTGCCGCGAGACGGCCGGGAGCGGTGGCGGTGGTGGGGCGCAGGCTCACGCGGCCCCCTGGTCGCCGGCTTCGTCACCGAGGTAGAGACGCCGTACCGCGTCCGTGCTCGCGAGGTCGTCGGCCGGGCCGGACAGCCGGACCTCGCCCACTTCCAGGACGTAGGCATGGTCGGCGAGGGACAGCGCCATGCCCGCGTTCTGTTCGACCAGCAGGACGGCCGTGCCCTGGGCGTTGATCTCCCGGATCACCTCGGCGATCCGGAACACCATGCGCGGGGCCAGGCCGAGGGACGGCTCGTCGAGCAGGAGCAGCCGTGGTGCGGCCATCAGGGCCCGCCCGATGGCCAGCATCTGCTGCTCTCCCCCGGACAGCAGACCCGCCGCCTGCCGACCGCGTTCGGCGAGCACGGGGAACAGCGTGTACACGCGGTCGCGGGCTTCCCGGACCTGTTCGGGTGCCCGTCGGCCGAGGCCGAGGCCGCCGGTGCGCAGGTTCTCCTCCACGGTCAGGCCGGCGAAGACCCGGCGGCCCTCCGGGACCTGGACGACGCCGGCCCGCACCGCCGCCACCGGGTCACGGCCGTCCAGGACCGTGTCTCCGTAGCGGACGAGGCCGGCCGTGACGGTGCCGCGGTGCAGGCGCAGGGTGCCCGACACCGCCCGCAACAGCGTGGACTTGCCGGCGCCGTTGGCGCCCAGCAGCGCCACGACCGCGCCGTGCGGGACGGTCAGGGACACGGAGCGCAGGGCTGACAAGGCCCGCCCGTACGTCACGTCGAGACCCTCGACGTGCAGCGCGGGCCGCTCCTGCGGGGGTACTCCGGGCATCGCGGCTCCTCGGGTCCGTGCCGGCGGGCACGGAGTTTCGGGGGAAGGGGAGCTCACGACAGCACGCCGGAGGAGGGCCGGTACAGGCGCGGACGCGGGGTCGCTGCGCCACCCCAACGGGAGGTCGGCGGGGTTGTGCGCCTGCCCAGGCGAACGAACCGCGCATACCCGCCCAGAGGCGGGACGCAAGCGCCCAGAGGGCGGGCCGGGGCCTCTGGGAAAGGCGAGACGCGGACGCCCCGGCGGCGGGCCGGGACCTCCGGAAGAGGCGAAACGCGGACGCCCCCGGCGGCGGACCGGGGCATCCGGGAGAGGGGGACGCCGACTCCCCGGGGGCGTCGGCAGAGCCTCCGCGAGACAGAACGCTGAGATCCCGGGGGCAGGCCGGGGGCTCCGGGAGAGGCGGAGCGCGGACGCCTCGGCGGCGGGCGGAGGCCTCCGGAAGAGGCAGACCGCGGAGACCCGGGGGGCAGGCCGGGGCCTCTGGCACAGGCAGAACGCGGACGTCCCACAGACCACAGGGCACCCCAGGAGCGGTGAGGCTGGGGTGCCCAGGGGGTGGCCGGGGGCCGGTGTTCAGGTGCGCGGGCCCGGGACACCCCCGTGGCCGGGCATCGGTCGGTGGCGCGGGCGAGCCGGGGTGTCGCCGACACGCCCGGGGAACCGGCCCGTCGGCCGCTGCCGGGACGCGGTCCGTGCCGACAGCGCGGACCCGGACGGCACGGACGGAGCGGCCGGAGCCGACGGCACGGACAGTGTGGGCTGCGGGGCGGACAGCGTGGACGGCGGGGCGGACAGTGTGGGCGGCGGAACCGGGCCGGGTGCCGCCGGGCTCAGTGGCGGTACCCGGGGCTGCCGGCCCGCCGTCGCGTCACTTCGCGCGTCGCGCCTTGCTCCTGCGGCCGTCGGGCCACAGGCGTGGCTTCCTCTTCGCCGCGATGTCCTCGATCCAGCCGGTCGCGAGGATCATCACCGCGATGAGGGGCCAGACCAGCAAGAACATCCACAGCATGTAGCTGGAGTCGAGGGCGGACGTGACGCTCCGGCTCTCCATGAAGGGGAGTCCGTACGCCAGGTCGATGATCGGGACCGTGGCCATGATCAGCAGGTTGTGCCACAGGTAGATCGTGACGGCGCGGTTGTTGGAGAGCGTGATCAGCCTGTCCCAACGGGACAGTGCGCGCGGGAGTTCCTGCCACGAGGGCGAGTACTGGAGCAGGATCACCACGAACCCGAAGGACCAGGCCGCCTGGGCGAGCGGGATGTCGTTGAGGTCCCAGCCGTCCGGTCCCAGGTGCCCGGAGGCCCACCACAGGCCGAGGGCCATCACGAGGGCGGAGCAGGAGACCGCCGCGTAGCGGGGTATCCGCGCGAGCAGCCCCTCCTGGTGGGCGAAGCCCAGGACCCAGCAGCTGCCGTACACGGCGAAGTCGCTGACCGCGTTGCCGGTCTCGCCGGGTATGGACACCAGGCCCGTGCCCACCACCGCCGTCAGCGCCAGCGGCGCGAACAGCGTGACCCAGGGCGCTCGGCGGAACGCCCACAGCAGCAGCGGCGAGGCGAGCACGAACCACAGGTAGGCCCGCAGGTACCAGAGCACACCCGCGGCCTGGACCGCCCAGGTGTTCTCCAGCAGGCCGGACTTGGAGCCGATGTCCCACGGGAACGGAGGCGCGCCGAGCGGGACGATGTAGTTGAGCAGTTCGACGACGCCCAGGGCGCCCCCGTGGTCGGGGTCGTCCAGCGGGTTCCAGCCGCCCGCGAACATCAGCGTCAGGACGACCGCCCCGAAGAGCCACAGCGGCGGCAGCAGCCGCCGGACGCGGTCGCGGATCACGCCGAGTGGCGGACGCTTCAGCGAGCGCGCCATCAGCGAGCCCGCCAGGGCGAACATGACGCCCATGGACGGGAACAGCACGGTGAGCCAGGCCCAGCCGAACAGGTGGTAGACGACCACACGGACCAGAGCGATCGTGCGCAGCAGGTCGAGGTAGCGGTCGCGTCCCGGCTTCTTGGCGGCCGTCGTGCCCCCGGCCCCGGCCGTGGCGGGTGGTTCCGGGAGGGCCCCCGCGGTCCGCTGCTGCGGGACGCCGAAGGCCGGCGTCCGCTCGGGGCCCGTGTTCGTCCCGGTCGGGTAACCCTGGGTCATGCGACGGGCCTCCGGTCGTTGGTGCTGCCGGTGTGCTGACGCGGCGCGGGACCGCCCGGCGCCTCGACGGCGCCGGTGCGGCGCAGCTTCTGCCAGCGCAGCCGGCCGCCGGTGAGGGCGGTGATCCAGGACTGGAGCAGCACGACGTACATGAGCTGGCGGTAGAGGATCTGCTGGAGGGGCAGCGAGATCAGGTGGGTCATGCGTTCGCGGTCGAGCCGGAAGGCGTAGGCCGCGCAGACCGCCTGGACGGCGAGGACGCCCAGCCAGGCCACGATCGTCTTCTGGGTGGGGCCGAAGACCACCCCGTAGAGGAGGAAGACGTCGATGAGCGGGGCCAGCAGCGGGGCCAGGACCATGAACAGCGAGACGAACGGCAGGCCCACGCGGCCGAACCGGCCGGACGGGCCGCGCTCGAAGACCGCCCGGCGGTGCTTCCAGATCGCCTGCATGGTGCCGTACGACCAGCGGTAGCGCTGGGACCACAGCTGCTGCACCGACTCCGGGGCCTCGGTCCAGGCGCGCGCCTTCTCCGCGTAGACCACCTTCCAGTTGTCGCGGTGCATGGCCATGGTGATGTCGGTGTCCTCGGCGAGCGTGTCGTCGCTCATGCCGCCGACCCGCTCCAGGGCCGAGCGGCGGAAGGCGCCGACCGCGCCGGGGATGGTGGGCATGCAGCCCAGGACGTCGTACATCCGGCGGTCGAGGTTGAAGCCCATCACGTACTCGATGTGCTGCCAGGCGCCGATCAGCGAGTCCCGGTTGCCGACCTTGGCGTTGCCGGCCACGGCGCCGACCTTCGGGTCGCCGAAGGGCTGCACCAGTTCACGGACGGTGGACGGCTCGAAGACGGTGTCGCCGTCCATCATCACGATGAGGTCGTACCGGGCGTTGGCGATACCCCGGTTGAGGGCCGCGGGCTTGCCCGCGTTGTGCTGGCGGACGACCCGGACGTTCGGCAGGCCCATGGCCTCCACGATCAGCGCGGTGCCGTCGGAGGAACCGTCGTCGATGACGAGCACCTCGATGGGGTGCTCACTCGCCATCAGCGAGCGGACGGTGTTCTCGATGCACTTGGCCTCGTTGTACGCCGGCACCAGCACCGACACCGGTTCGGTGACCGGCGGGCCCCAGCTGAACCCGGGCCGGCGCACCCTGCGGGCGTGCAGGGCGGACAGCAGCAGCATGAGCACGAACCGGCTGATGACCAGGACACCGATCACCGAGAGGCCGACCATCAGCACCCCGGTGATGTTCTCGGCGGCTCCGACGAGGAAGATCCAGGCCTTGCCCTTCCACAGGTCGAGGCCGGTGACGGGGGTGTGTGCGCTGGGCGCGCCGAGGGCCTCGGTGAGGTTCTCGAACTCGTAGCCACGGGATGTGAGTTCGGGCAGGAAGCGGTCCAGCGCCTGGACCGTCTGGTGACGGTCGCCGCCGGAGTCGTGCATCAGGACGATCGCGCCCTTGCCGCCCTTGGGCGTGGCGCGCCTGATGATCTCCTCGACGCCGGGCTTCTTCCAGTCCTCGCTGTCGGTGTTGTTGACGACGGTCAGATAGCCGAGTGAGCCGATGTACTCGGTGACCGGCCAGGACTTGTCGTCCATCGCGTCGGCGAAGGACGAGTAGGGCGGGCGGAACAGCGAGGTGCGGATGCCCGCCGCGCCTGCCAGCGCGAGCTGGTTCTGGGACAGCTCCCAGGAGATACGTTTCTTCGACTGGTAGGAGAGGTCGGGGTGGTTGAAGGTGTGCAGGCCGACCTCGTGGCCCTCGTCGACCATCCGCTGGACCAGGTCCGGGTAGCGGGAGGCCATGGTGCCGGTGACGAAGAAGACGGCGTGCGCGTGGTGCTTCTTGAGCACGTCCAGGACCTTGGGGGTCCAGACCGGGTCGGGACCGTCGTCGAAGGTCAGGACCAGCCGGTGGTCGGGCACCTCGCGGCTGGTGCTGCGGCCGCCGCGGCTGTCGATGACCGGGCCGCCGTCCAGGATCTGGTCGGGCACCTTGTCGGCGGACGCCTCGGGCTGGACGCGGTGGTCGGCGAGGATCTCGCTGTGGACGTAACCGCGCACCATCAGCATCGCCATCATGGCGACGAGGACGAGGCTGGGCAGCATCAGGCGCATCGGTACGCGGCGGCGCCGGGCGGCGCTGTCACGGGCCGCGGCTGCGGCCCTGCGACGGCGGGCGGGGAATGCCATCGGAAGGTGTGCTCCAGAACGGGACAGGAAGGGAGATGAGCGGGGCTGAGCGGGGCTGAGTGGGCTGAGCGGGGACTGAGCGGAAGCTGAGCGGGGCCGAGCGGGGCCGAGCGGGAGCCGGGCGGGGCCGAGCGGGAGCCGGGCGGAAGCGGCGTCAGCCGGCGGCGGACACGGAGTTCGCCTCGCCGACGATCTCGCCGGTTCCCCCGGTGTCGTCGACGGCGCTCGGCGAGGGGCTCGCGCCGCTGTCGGGCTGGCTCGCCTCGGGCGAGGCGGCGGCGGACTCCGACGCGGCCGGACCGGACGCGCTCGCCGTGGCGGTGGGGTGCACGGTCGTCGTCCCGGTGGACGCCTCGGGCAGCGCGGACGCCTCGGTCCCGCCGGGGCTCGCGCTGGCACCGGGCACGTTGGTGGCGCCCCCCAGGGAGGATGCCGTCGGGACGGAATCCGACGCGCCCGCGTTCGGAGCGGCGCGGTCCGAGCCCGAGGGGCTCTCCGAGACCGACGGCACCGACGAGGTCTCGACCTTCCCGGCGGGCGTGTCGTCGCCCTGTCCCGGCAGGGGCAGCCAGGGTGCGCTGGAGTTGCCCGAGACGAGGGTGGCGACGATGACGAGGGCGTACACGGAGCAGGCGATGCCGACGGCCACGCCGAGTCGGCGCAGCCGGCGGCTGCGGCGGCCCGACTCGTCGACGAAGACAGGGGTGCCGGGGACACCGGGGGCGCCGTGGGACTCGAGCCGACCGCCGGAGGCACCTGCCGTGGACGCCGGGTCGATGCCCGCGAGCTGCACCGTCAGTTCGTCCGCGTCGTGGAGGGGCTCGGCCGGGGCAGCGTCCGTGAAGGCGTCCGTGAAGGTGTCCGCGAAGGCGGGGTACACCGCGGTGCCGCCGGGCAGGGGGGCCGTCGCCTCGGTGCGCGCGGAACCGGGTTCCTCCGCGGTCTCCCAGAAGCTCCCGGCTCTTGGCGTCCTCGCCTGAAGGCCGGTCCTGCGCCCGGCGAACGCGGCGGCGCCGTCGAGCCCGGATGTATCGTCCGACCCTTCAGGTTGGGCGTCATCCAGCCAATGTTCCACTTACCCAACCCCCACGGGACTGCTGCGGGGGTGCGCAGACGATGCCAAGCACACGTCGACCGAACCAAGCCCCCACCTGGTCCGAGCGCCCCCCAAATAGTTGATGCTTGGACGGTGACTATAACTCACCTAGTGAAAGCGTGAAATTTGTGTCAGAAGTGTGAAGAAGATGGTCCGCCGAGCATGACTGAAAATGATCCTCGCACATTCGTGCGCAATGAATGCATCCCCATCTCACAAGGCGGACGACTTTCACGCGCGGCGCCATAGGCGACTGTTCGGGAACTCCGGCCAAAAGGTGTTTGTCGTTCCATAACGCCGACGGCGGGCGTTCAGCGGGTGCGCAGGCCCCGTGCCGTCAGGGCGAGGCTGATCTCCACCAGGTCGGCCGGCCGGGACAGGGAACGGCCCGTCAACTGCTCGTAGCGGCGCAGTCGGTTGAGGACGGTGTTGCGGTGGCAGTACAGCCGCTCCCCCGCCCGCTGGGCGGAGCCGTCGCAGGCCAGCCAGGTGGCCAGGGTGTCGAGCAGGACGGCCTCGTCGGCGGGTTCCAGACCGCTCAGCGGGCCGAGCACCCGCTCGACCAGCGCCGCACCCAGGTCGGGGGTCGAGACCACCAGCGCGGCCGGAAGGTGCTCGGTCAGCCGGATCGTGCCGCCGGTCCGCGGGCACATGTCCAGCGCGATGTCGGCGAGGCGGCGGGCGTCCCCGACCGCGGCCAGCCCCGACACCGCCGTGCTCACCCCGGTCCGCGCACTGCCGGAGGCCGGCGGGACGGCCGACGTCGGCCCCGGTGTGCCGACGTCCCGACTCCCACTCGCACTCCCCCTCCCGCTCCCCCTCCCGCTCCCCCTCCCGCTCCCGCTCCCGACCTCGCTTCCGCCCTCGATCTCGCTCTCGTTCTCGCCCAGGAGGACGATGCCGTAGTCCACCTCCACCCCCGTGTGCCAGTACACGCGCCTGCCCCGGCCGTGGGCGGCCCGCGCGCCGGCGGCGTCGGAAGGACAGCCGGCCGTGACCGCCACGACGACGTACCGGCCCTCTTCGGGGAGGTCCAGCGCCTGGGCGGTCTCCGGCAGGTCCGCGATCCGACTGGCGCCGTCGAGCAGGGCGCCGGCCAGCACCCGCAGCCGGTTCTCGCGCCGCCAGGCGAGCTGCCGCTCGACCTGCCGGTAGGCGTCCGCGACGAGGGTGCAGTGCTCGTCGACGAAGTTCCACACGTCGGCGGCGATGTGCACGAGCAGCCGCACGTCCTCGGGAGCCGTGCGGCAGGTCTCCTCGATGAGGCCCTGCCACACCAGGGACCCGCCCAGCCGGAACGCGTGCAGCAGGGCGTCCAGCGGCAGGCCCTGCTCCGCGCGGGTGGCGCCGATCTTCCACGAGCAACGGCGGGCCGCGTCCCGGCTGCCGCGCGGGTCGATCAGCGAGGCCACGCTGTGCCGCAGCGAGCGGTGCACCTCCTGCCAGATGGCGGCGGGATCGCTCGTCACGGCCGCGCGGTAGGCGGGCTCCTGGTCCTGGAGCGCGGCCACCAGCCGGTCGGTGAGGTCGGGCAGGTCCGCCAGCAGCACCCGGGCGGCACGGTGCAGGACCCGGAGGGCGTCGGCGTCGATCAGCGACCGGACATGCTGGGGATGCGGCCGGGGGCCGGGGGCCGCCGGTGCGCCAGCCGCGGGGCGGAAGACGGTCCGTGACCGTAGGGCCTGATGCATCGCGGTCCTCCCCCAAGGCAGTGTCCAGCCGTCCGACTCGTCCTGCCACGAAGGATGGCATACCGTCCGGTCGGTCCCTAGGGGTGTGCACCATTTGTTTCTCTCCGGTCAACCCTCCTGTCCGGCCTTCTCGACCATGCGCACCAGTTCGACGCGGGAGCGGACGCCCAGCGCCGCGAAGACCTTGCGCAGGTGGTAGTCGACGGTTCGGGTGCTGACCGAGAGGGTCAGCGCCACCTCCCGGTTGGTGGCGCCCTCGGCGACGCACCGGGCGATCCGCAGCTGCTGTGGTGTCAGTCCGTCCAGCCCCAGGCCCGGCCCCATCGCTCTCACGCCGCCTCCCGGTGCCACGCCACCCGCCCGCAGTTCGGCGCGGGCCTGGTCCGCCCAGGCGCGCGCGCCACAGCGTTCGAACCCGACCAGGGCGGCGCCGAGACGGTCGCGGGCCTCGCTCAGCCGGCGGCGCCTGCGCAACCACTTGCCGTGCAGCAGTTCGGTGCGGGCACGTTCGAAGTCGCCGCCGGCGGCCACGTCGTGCAGGTCCAGCGCGCGGCGGAACAGGGCGTCGGGCCGGTCGGCCGGAGCCAGCAGCGCACGGCAGCGCGTCAGCTGGGCGGGAGCCTGCGGGTCGGCGCCGAATCCGGCCCACCGGGCGAACTCCTCGACGACCTCGGCGACCCCGTCGTCGGCCCGTCCGGTCGAGGCGGCGGCCTCCACGAAGCAGGGCACGGCGAGCATCCACACCGCGAAGTGCCCCCTGCGCGGCCCCGGGCGCACGAGGGGACCGAGCCGGTCCGCGGCCTCCCGGGGGCGCCCGCGGGCGAGGTCGGCGCGGGCCGCCGCCCACTCCGCCAGCGTCGCGGCCTGGACCAGGCCGTGCCGGCGGGCGGTGGCCAGCGCGGTGTCCACATGGGCGGCGACCTCCTGCGGAGCGCCCTCGATCGACGCGGCGAGGGCGAGCACCGCGTGGTGGTGGGCGGCCGTGTTGCGCTGCCCCGTGCGGTGCGCGGCCCGCAGCCCCTCCTCCGCGTGGGTCCTGGCCAGCGTGTGCCGTCCGGCGCGCAGCTCGGCGTAGGCAAGGTACTCCCGGGCCCGCGCGAGGGCCGCGGCGGTCCCGGGAGTACGGGCGGCGGCCAGGGCCCGCGCCCCGGCGCGGCGGGCGGCCGCCAGGTCGCCCAGCAACAGGGCGGCGGCGGCCGCGCGCAACGCCGTGTCCGGCTCGTCGGCGCCGGCCGCGTCACCCGCAGCCTCCGCGTCCACCACCAGCCGCCGCAGCGGCCCCGCCGCCTGCGCGAACTGCCCTTCGAGCAGGGCCCGGAGGCCGGTGCGATAGCCACGCAGCGCGGCACTGCCGCCTGCGCGGACCTGCACACCGTTGTACGCCGGATCGCCCGGAGACTCGGACCGGACCACCGAAAGGTTCCGGGACGGCCGGACGCCGGACAGTGGGCCGGTGCCCGGGCCACCGTCCTCGCCACCCAGCAGGTGCGGCCTGCCCGCCGCGTCGCCCAGCCACCCCGCCCGGCCCGCCGGCCGGTCCTCGAACGGCCGGGGGCCGGGACACGCGTCGAAATCCGCAAGGTCGTCCCCACCGCCCGGCACCAACAGGCGGCCCGGGGCATCACCCGGGCGCCCCGCCCGGTCCGCTGGCCGGCCACCGATGGGCCGGGGCCGGGGGCCTGGACACGCGTCGGGATCCGGGAGGCCGTTCTCTGCGTCGAGCAGTACGTGCGGGCGCCCCGAGGCGGCATCCGGGGCGTCGGCACCGGTGCTCAGCAGGTGCAGGCAGCCCTGGGCGTCGCCTGCCGCCCAGGCGGCGTCCACTGCGGCCAGGAGGGCCGATTGGGCTTGCCGTGGGGACGACTCGGTCAGCAGGCGGGCCGCCAGGAGCAGGGACGCGCGGGCCTCGTCGACCGGGCCGTCGTACAGGACCGTGGTGCCGCGGACCAGTTCGACGCGGCCGCGCAGCGCCGTGGGCGCCGCGCTGTCCCGGGCCCTGTCGAGCAACCGCAGGGCCCGGTGCGTGCGGCCGCCGAGCAGGGCCTGCTCGGCCGCGGCCGTGTACCACTCCGCACGCCGCGTGCCGTCCTCGGCCAGTGCGGCGGCGTGGGCGTACGCCGCGCACCGCAGGCTCCGGGGATGCGTCCGGTCGCCGGCCGCCACGGCCAGTTCGGTCGCCGTCCCACGGCGGGGCACGGTGGCGGACCGGGCCCGGTGCAGCAGGGCGTGCAGCCTCGCGGCCCCCGACTCCTCCAGGGCCCGGGCCAGCGCGCGGTGCGCGGCACGGCGCCGCTCGGGCCGCGCCCCCGCGTACACCGCGCGGCGCAGCAGATCGCTGTGGAACCCGACCTCGCCGTCGGCCAGGACGAGCACCTCGGGAAGCGGATCGGAGGGAGGGACGGCCTCCGCGCCGGGACGCGTCGCCCGCAGGTGCTCCGCTGCCCGCCGGGCGAGTGCCAGGCCGATCCAGGAGTCCTCCGTGTCGTCCGCGTCCCGTACGGCCGCCGCGACCGTCAGCAGCAGGTCCTCCTGCGCGGGCGTGAACCCGGCCAGGAAGCCGCCGGCCAGGCCGGTCAGGAGCTCGGCGTCGGCCGGCGGGCCCGGCAGTCTGCGGTGACCGCGGATCTGGGCGGGCGACAGCCGCCGGACCATGCCCAGCAGCAGGGCCGGACTGCCCTCGGCCGCGTCCACCAGGTCGTCACGCACGGCCCGGTCGAGGGCCCCGCCCGTCGCCTCGTCCAGGAGCGCGGCCGCCTCCACCGGGGAGAGCGGGTCGACGCGGACCACCGGCAGCGCGGCGAACTCCCGGTCGACCGGGCGGTGTCCCGACACACTCAGCAGCACGCCCACCCGGTCGTTCCCGCGCAACTGCTCGGCGGCGCGCCCCACCGCGGCCCTGGTGGGGACGTCCCACAGATGCGCGTCGTCGACGCACAGCAGCATCGGCCTGCCGGCGGAGGCGGCCCGCAAGGCGTCGAGGAGCGCGGCGCAGGGCTGCCCCGTGGCGGACCACGGGCCCACCGGTGCGCCGAGGGCGCGCAGCAGCGCGCGCAGACCCCCGAGGGGTACGGCCGACGCCACCCGGTCGGCCCGGACGTCGACCACGGACGCGGCCGGGCACGAGCGGGCGACGCGGGCCAGGAACGCCGTACGGCCGCAACCGGGTTCACCGGTCACCACCCGCACACCGCCGTCGGCGGCGGTCGTCTGTCCGGTCATTCCCGTGACGTTACGTACGGGTAACGGGCGGTGGAAGCCGTGCGACCGCGCGGGCGACGACGCCGATACGGGCCGTTCGGGGCCTGTCACCAGTGGGTTCGTGTGCGACGGGCCCGGCACACCTTGTGCCGGGTCCCAACGGCCGCCGCCGCGCCGCGTGCACGGGCACAGCGACGGCGACGGCGACAGCGACCCCGTTCTCCTCACCCTGGCTCAGGACGTGTGCGGGCAGTTGCCCCGGTACTCGTCGATCGTCGTGCTCGGCTGCGGGAGCGGGCACAGGAACTGCTCGTAGCGCGTGTCGTTGTCGACGAAGCGCTTCAGCCACGAGATGCCGTACTTCGCGATCGTCGTGTTCGACGAGTTCGGGGTGAAGTGGGTGGCGTTGTTCAGCTCCAGATAGGCGCGGTCCAGGGAGGACGGCAGGCTGGAGTAGAACGGCTCGGCGTGGCTGGCGACGGGGGCGATCGTGTCGCCGTCGGCGCCGACGATCAGCGTGGGGGTGCCGACCTCGGGCCAGGACTTGTCGAGGTTCCAGGGCGTGAGCGGGATCGCCGCCTGGAGCGAGGGCCGCGCCTTGGCGGCCTCCAGGCTGCCGCCGCCGCCCATCGAGTGGCCCATGACGCCGAGCCGGCTGCTGTCGACGCGGGTACGCACGGAGCTGACCTGCGTGAGGTGGTCCAGGGCGGCGAGCAGCTGACGGCCGCGGGAGTCGGGCTGGTCCAGCGTGGTGAGGGTGTCGATGGTGAAGACGACGAAGCCCTGGGACGCCAGCCGCGGGCCCAGCCAGGCGATGGAGGACTGGGTGGCGGTGTAGCCGGGCGAGACGGCGATCGCGCCGAAGGTGCCGTCGCTGGTACTGGTCGGGTAGTAGATCGTGCCGCCGCCGAAGCCGGTCACGGCGAGCGAGGAGACGGTGGTCTGGGAGACCGCGTAGGGGCCGCGTGCCGCCTCGATGCTCGCGGTGGTCGGCGCCGGGCCCCGCTCGTAGGGGTTGTCCGCCGCCTGCGCGCCGGGGCCGCTGAGCGTGGTGAGGCCGACGACGGCGGCGACCGCCGTCGCGAGCCGGGCGAGCTGTCCGGACCTGCGGTGGGGGGAGCCGGTGGAGGCGCGGTGGGCCGCACCGGTGCGCATGTGATCCTGCACGAGGAGTCGTCCTCTCGGTCGGGCGGGCCGCGGGGGCGCCGCCGCTGGGATGGCGGTGCCACTGTCGGCGCGGGACCGGGGCGTGGGGATCGGCGATGTCACCGGTCTCGTGGCTTTCCACCGGAGGAGACCGGGGAGACGGCGCCCCGGTGCGGCCCGCGTCGCCGGCCGGGCCGCCTATCGTCGGCGGGGAGCACACGGGGTGCGTCGTAGGGACGAGGGCGGGAGCGTCGGACGATGAACGAGGAGGCTCCGGCCCTGCGAGAGGCCGCCGCGACGCTGCGGTCCCTGCTGGCCTTCGAGGACGGCAACGCGGTGCGGCTGCTGTACGCGCCCGCCGCGCCCGACACCGTCGTCCGGCGGATCGCCGTCGGCCTGGACGACCTCGACGATCCGGTAGGCCACGGCGACCTCGATCTCCCACTCCCACACGGCCTCGACGAGACGGACGCCCTCAGACGGGGTCAGGGACCGGAGCCGAGGCCGGAGCCGAAGCCGGAGCCGAAGCCGGAGCCAGGGCTGAGCCCGGGGCCGGAGCTGAGGCTGAGCCCGGGGCCGAGGCCGGAGCCGGAGTCGGGGCTGAGCCCGGAGCCGAGCCCGGGGCCGGGACCCGGACCGGGACCCGGACCGGGACCGGGACCGGGACCCGGACCGGGACCCGGATCGAACCCAGGTCCGGAATCGGGATCGGGACCCGGACCGGGACCCGGATCGAACCCAGGTCCGGAATCGGGATCGAGATCGGTCTCTGGACCGGGACCTGGTCCTGGTCCTGGTCCTGGATCGGCATCTGGACCGGGACCTGAGCCGGGTCCAGATCCGGGTCCAGATCCGGGTCCAGGACCGGGACATCCGGCGGCCGGCGGCGTCCTGCTGCTGGCCGTGGGCGCCGCCCCGGACGGCGGGACCGTGCGCGAGGCCGCCCGGCGGGGTGCCTGTGCCGTCGTGCTGGGCGACACCGGCGAGGAGGTCACGGGCCAGGAGGTCATCGGTTCGGGGGTCACCGGTGCCGTGGAGGCGGCCCGGGAGACCGGCGTCGCCCTGCTCGCCCGTGCCGAGGGCACCGGCTGGGCCGAGGCCGCCGCGCTGTTGCGGTCGGCGCTCTCCTACGTCCGGGCCGGTCGGGCCGACGACGCCGGGGCGCTCCGGGGCCCGGAGACGGCGCCCTCCCTCGCGGTCCTGGCGGCGCGGGTCGCGGCGGACGTGAAGGGGTCGATCACCATCGAGGACACCCGGTTGCGGGTCCTGGCCCACTCCGCCACCGGCCCCGGCGCCGACCCCCTGCGCCGGACCGTCATCCTCGGCGGCCGGGTGCCCGACTGGCGGGTCGCCGAGCTGCGGCGCAGCGGTCTGTTGCGCGCCCTGTGGACCTCCGAGGACGTCATCCACCGGCCCGCCGACGGCGACAACCCGGAGCGGCTGGTCGTCGCCGTGCGCAGCGGGCGGGAGGTGCTCGGCTCGATCTGGGCCGCCGCGGACGGCGCCGCACTGGCCCCGGACGCCGCCCGCCATCTGCGTACGGCCGCCGGGCTCGCCGCTCCGCTGCTGGTGCGCGAGCGGCTGAGCGAGAGCGGTACGGCCCACCGCCGGGAGGCCGCGCTGCGCGGTCTGCTGCACGGCCTCGGGGACCGGCGTACGCACGCCTGGTCGCTGGGGCTGTCCCCGGACGCGCCGTGCGCGGTGGTGGTGGCCGAGCGGCGGCCGGACGCGCGGGCCGACGACCGGGCCCTGGACGTCCTCGCCCTGGAGATCTCCGCGCACCGGCCCGGCACCGGGATCCTGCGGGGCGGCGACCGCCTCGCGCTGTTCCTCACCGGGGATGCCGCCGCGGCGGACCATGCGGGAGCCGTGCTCGGCGTCGTGCGCGAACTGGACGCGGTCGTCTCGTCGTTGCCGGGTGCGCCGGCGGTGTGGCTGGGCGTCGGCCCGGTCGTCACCCCGGAGCGGGCCGACCTGTCGTACGGGCGGGCCGGGCTCGTCGTCCGGGCGCTGCGGGAGCGGGAGGCCAGGGCGTCGGCCGCCGGGCGGCCCCGGCCCCCGCGGTATGCCGACGCGGCCGGTGCGGGCGCGGCGCTGGAGGTGCTGCGGATCCTGGACGCGGCGCGTCCGGTGTGGGAGTCGGGCAGCGGGCCGGTCCACGACCTGATCCGCACGGACCTCGCGGCGGGCGGCGAGCTGGTACGGACGCTGGCGGCGTACTTCGACGCCGGGGGCGACGTCCCCGAGGCGGCGCGACGCCTGGTCGTGCACGCCAACACGCTCCGTTACCGGCTGGGCCGGGTCCGGCAGCGGTACGGCGTGGACCTCGACGATCCCGACACCCGGCTGCTGCTGACCCTCGCGGCCCGGCTGGTCCCGCCCGAGGGATCCTGAGCGCCCGCGTGTCGGATGCCGTCTGTCCGATGACACAAAGGTTCCGCTTGTCTTTGGCCCGCTCCCCAAAGACGTGCGGCCGGTACGGGAGGAATCTGGAAGTGTCACCCGACCGCGTGACACCCTTCCTCGCCCGAAGGAGACGAGCACGTGCTGCTCCCCACCGAGAACCAGCGGACCGGCCGGCGAGCCGACCAGCCGACCGATCAGCCGACCGACGACTCTCCCGTCGCCCTCGCCGTCCGGCAGGCCGTCGCGGACGGGCTCCTCGGCGAGGACCGGCCGCTGGCCGGGTTCGTCGACGTGCGGGGCGTGCGCGACAGCGTCGCCGGCCTGCACGAGGCGTTCGCGCAGGTGCCGGACGTCCTGCACACCTTCGCCGCCAAGGCCTGTTCCCTGGTGCCCGTGCTGCGGCTGCTCGCCGACGCCGGCATGGGCTGCGAGGTGGCGAGCCCCGGCGAGCTGCGACTGGCGCTGGACGCGGGGTTCGATCCGGCGCGCATCGTGCTGGACTCGCCGGCGAAGACCCGCCGGGAGATCCGGGAGGCCCTCGCCCTGGGCGTCGCGCTCAACGCGGACAACCTCGACGAGCTGGACCGGATCGACGCGCTGCGCCCCGAGGACTGCGCGTCGGTGCTCGGAGTGCGGGTGAACCCGCAGGTCGGGGGCGGGTCGATCGGCGCGATGAGCACGGCGACCGCGCACTCCAAGTTCGGGGTGGCCCTGCGTGATCCGGGGGCCCGCAGCCGCGTCGTGGAGGCCTTCGCGCGGCGGCCGTGGCTGACCCGGCTGCACGCGCACGTGGGCTCGCAGGGCTGCCCCCTGCCGCTGATCGCGGAGGGGCTCGCGCAGACGCACCGGCTCGCCGAGGAGATCAACGCGTACGTCGGCCGCCGTCAGGTGACCAGCCTCGACCTGGGCGGCGGGCTGCCGGTGAACTTCGCCGACGACACGGTCACGCCCACCTACACGGAATACGTGGCCGCGCTCACCGCCGCCGAGCCGGCGCTGCTGGACGGCCGCTATCAGGTGGTCACCGAGTTCGGCCGCTCTCTGATCGCGAAGAACGGCTTCACAGCGGCCCAGGTCGAGTACGTCAAGGACGCCGGTGGGCGCCGGGTCGCGCTCACCCACGCCGGCGGGCAGGTCGCCACCCGCACCGTCTTCATGCCGGACGACTGGCCGCTGCGGGTGTCCGCGTACGGCCCGGACGGCACGCCCAAGCGCACGCCGCTCGTCCGGCAGGACGTCGCCGGGCCGCTCTGCTTCGCCGGGGACGTCGTGGCGCACGACCGGCCGCTGCCCGCCCTCTCCGAGGGGGACCTGGTGGTGCTGCACGACACGGGCGGGTACTACTTCTCGGCGCACTGGTCGTACAACAGCCTGCCGAGGCCAGCCGTGTACGGCTATCGGCTCGCGGAGGGCCGGGTCACGTTCGCCACGATCCGGTCCGCGCAGACGGTGCGGGAGATCTCCGCGGAGAGCGGGCTGGCCCAGGCGGACGCCCTGTTGACGGGCTTCGCCGCGCCGCCTCGCACCTGATTCGCGCACGGCAGGCATCAGCGGCCCGATTCTGAGCACCCGGCATGGCGTCGCCTGCCGAGGAGAGAACCGTGCTCTGGGTCGCCGTGCTGCTGCTGCCGCTGCTGTCCGTCCTGATGGCGGTCATGGACCGGGTCGAGGACCGCCTGCTCTCGCCGGTCCGGGACAAGCGACGCCATGCCGGGCGCAGGCGGCATCTGCGCCTGGTCCGGGGCACCTCCGCCGCCGCTCCGGTGGCGGACGACTCCCGCCCGGCAAGGGCCCGGGCGGCCTGACGGCCGGGAGCACCGCCCGGGGGTGTGCCGGGCGACGGCGGTGTGCGAGGCTCGCGGTCGGAGTCGGCGTCCCGGCGGGACGCCACCCGTCACCACCCGTCACGTCGGTCGGCATCAGGGAGAGTCAGCGGTATGCGCATCGGTCTGCTCGGCACCGGCCCCTGGGCACAGATGGTCCACGCCCCCGTCCTCCAAGCGCACGAAGCGCTCGACTTCGTCGGCGTCTGGGGCCGTCGCCCGGAGGCGGCGAAGGAACTCGCCGACCGGCACGGGACACGGGCCTACGACGACGTGGACGCCCTGCTCACGGACGTGGACGCGGTGGCCGTCGCGCTGCCGCCGGACGTCCAGGCGCGGCTCGCGGTGCGGGCCGCCGGGGCCGGCTGTCATCTCCTGCTCGACAAGCCCGGAGCCGCGACGGTGCCGGGAGCGCGGGCCGTGGTCCGGGCCGCGCAGGAGGCCGGGGTCGCCTCGGTCGTCTTCTTCACCACCCGGTTCGTGCCCGAGGCGGGTGCCTGGATCGCCGAACAGGCGGAGACCGGGGGATGGTTCACGGGACACGCCGAGTGGCTGGGCGACGTGTTCCACGGTACGGGCGACCACCCCTTCGCCACGCCCTGGCGCGGTGAGAAGGGTGCCCTGTGGGACGTGGGTCCGCACGCGCTGTCCGTGCTGCTGCCGGTCCTGGGAGACGTCCGCCGGGTGACGGCCGCGGCCCGTGGTCCCCGGGACACCGTCCACGTGGTCCTGGACCATGTGGACGGTGCCTCCGGCACGCTGACGCTCAGTCTGACGGCCCCGCCCGCGGCGACGGGCTCGGGCGTGGAGCTGCGCGGCACGGCCGGGGTGACGCGGCTCCCTCAGGGCGGCGGCGACGCCGCCGGCGCCCTCACCCGGGCCGCCGACGAACTGCTCGTGTCGGCCCGGGACGGCCGCCCCCACGCCTGCGACGCCGCGTTCGGCCTGCGCGTCACGGAGATCCTGGCCGACGTCGAGGCGCTGCTGGAGGACGGAGCGCACTGACGCACCGCCCTCCCCGGGCCCGCGGGCCGTTCACCCGATCTCGAAGATCACCCGATCTCGAAGTTCACCCGCTCCCGCACGATCGGATAGCCGGCCTTGGCGAAGTGCGCCGCCATCGGGAAGTTCCCCTGGTCGGTGGCGGCGGCGATGAACTCGGCACCCCGCTCGACGAGATAGTGGGTGCACTCGGCGAGCAGGTCGTAGGCGTAGCCGTGACCCCGGTGGTCCGGGAGCACGCCGATGAAACCGACGCAGGGTCCCGAGGGGTTGTGGGCCGGGATGTGGATGCCGGCCAGTTCTCCCCGCGGGGTGCGGGCCACCTGCCACCACTCGCGCGGCGACGGGCACCAGCGGAAGAAGTCGATCTCCTCCTGGGCGGCCCGGTCGAGGCCGCCTTCCCCGATGGCCTTGCGGGCGTGGGCGTCGAGGGTGGCGGAGTGGATGCGGCGCAGCGCGTCGAAGAACACCGCGTCGTCCGGTTCGGGGGCGAAGCTCAGGCGGCCGGGACGGTCGGGCAGCCCGCACTCCGGGGTCCAGCGGTACACGAAGCGTTCCACCAGCGGGGTGTGGCCGGCCGCGCGGGCGGCGCGGTGCCGGGCCTCGGCGGCGGCCCGCATGGCGGGGTCGTCGCGCCAGCCGCCGGGCATGACGAGTTCCAGGCCGACCTGCCAGGGGGCGGTGCGCAGGAGTTCGGCCGCGGCCTCCTCCTCGCCGTCGGCGAAGTCGAACCACTCCACCACGAGCGGTTCGGTGTCCTCGGGTCCGCCCCACCAGACGGCGCGGGCGACGACCCGGCCGTCCCGCAGGGCGACGCGCTTCCAGTCGGGCCGGTAGGTGATCCTGCCGAAGGCGTCGACGGCGCGCAGCGGGTCGGGCAGGGTGTCGAACAGATGGACGTCGCTCTCGTCGAGAGCGCGGATGACCAGATCGGTCACGGATTCCTCCGGGTCGCGTACGGCGTGGTGCGCTCCCGGGGCGTCGGACGAGGGTCAGACGCGGCACGCCGGGGTCACGGAGTGGGAGCGCGGGATGAATGCGGTTCGCATGGCGCTCGCCTCCTTCCGTGGGTGTCCGGGCGTGCGATCACACATTAGGGGGCCGCTCTCGATCGCGTCCACGGGTTTTTCGGCGTGCGCCCGTCGCGGCCACGGTGGAGCGTGGGGGTGTGGGACGACTCGACGGGGACCGCCGGGGCTGGCTGCGCGGCGCGCCGCCCCCTCGCTGGGTACGGGCGCTGCCGCTCCTCCTGATCGCGGGCGTCTGCGTCGCCACCCTGACCAGCCCCGAGCCGCTGGACATCGGGTTCATGCTGGGCGCGATTCCGCCGCTGGCGGTGCTGTCGTACGGTCCGGCGGCGACCGCGCTGCTCGGCGCGGCCGTGGTCGTGATGCTCAACCTGCCCGCGTTCCAGCTCGACCAGCCGGGCCAGACCGATGTGCTGACGGTGTGCTTCGTCGCGGTGCTGAGTGTGTTCGTGGCGTTCGTCCGCCGCCGCCGGGACGCCCAGCTGGACACCGAGCGCACGATCGCCGAGGCCGCGCAGAACGCCCTCGTGCCGCCGGTCCCCGAGCGGGTGGGTCCGCTGCGCTGCGCGGGTCTGTACCGGGCGGCACAGCGCGGGACCCTGGTCGGCGGTGACTTCTTCGACGTCCGGGCGAGCGACCACGGGGTGCGGGCGGTGCTCGGCGACGTCCAGGGGCACGGGCTGGCGGCGGTGGCGACGGTGGCCTCGCTCCTGGGGGCGTTCCGGGAGGCGGTGCTCGACCAGCCGGACCTGGCGCGGGTCGCCGCCCGGCTGGACCGGCGGCTGACGGTGGACTCGGCGCGGGTGACGCACGCCGAACTGTTCGCGACGGCGGTCCTGCTGGAGTTCACGCCGGACGCGGACGCCGTGAGCGTGGTCGTCTGCGGGCATCCTCCGCCGGTGCTGCTGCGCGAGGGCACGGCCACGGAACTGGACGTCGTCCCGTGGACGCCGCTGGGGCTCGGTCTCCCGGAGGGCGCCCCGCTCACCGCCCACGTACTGCCGCTGCGCCCCGGCGACCGCCTCTTCCTGGCCTCCGACGGCGTCTCGGAGGCCAGGGACGCCGCCGGAGTCTTCTACCCCCTGCTCGACCGGCTGCCCGCCCTCGCCGCCGGCGCCGACCCGGCGACGACGGCCGAGCGGGTGTGGACGGACGTCCTGGGCCACTGCCCCGCCGTCCGCGACGACGTCACGATGCTCGTTCTCGAGCCGGCGGGTCGGGCGGACCACCGGGCGGACCACTGAGGGTCTCCGCGTCGCCCTCGGCGTCGATGTGCGGCAGGATCCGGTCCAGCCAGTGCGGGGTCCACCAGGCGCGCGCCCCCAGCAGGGTCATGACGGCGGGCACCATCAGCAGCCGTACCACGGTGGCGTCGATCAGCACGCTGACGGCGAGGCCGAGGCCCAGCATCTTGACGACGATGTTGTCGCTGATGATGAACGCCGAGAACACGCTCACCATGATCAGGGCCGCGCAGGTGATGACCCGGGCGGTGATCTCCAGGGCGTGGGCGACGGAGTCCTTGGCGTCGCCAGTGCGCAGCCAGGCCTCGTGCACCCGGGACAGCAGGAAGATCTCGTAGTCCATGCTGAGGCCGAAGATGATCGCGAACATCATCATCGGCACATAGCTCTCGATGGGCACGTCGCCGTGCACGCCCAGCGCGGGCCCGCCCCAGCCCCACTGGAAGACGGCGACGACGACGCCGTACGAGGCGGTGATCGACAGGACGTTGAGGACGGCGGCCTTGACCGCGACGAGGAGCCCGCGGAACACGGCGAGGATGATCAGGAAGGCGAGGAGGACGACCACGCCGATGATCAGGGGCAGCCGGCTGGCGACGATGTCCCGGAAGTCGACCTGGGCGGCCGTGGTGCCGGTGACATAGCCCTTGGCGTCGTAGCCGGAGACCGCGTCGGGGAGGGTGTCGTCGACGAGCCGGTTCGTCAGCTCGGTGGTGCTCGCGTCCTGCGGGGCCTGCTTGGAGTAGACGGTCGCGAGCAGCACGTCGCCGTCGCTGGTGGGGGTCAGCGGGGTGACCGTGGCGGCGCCGGGGACCGCGCCCAGTGTCTTCTGTGCCTGGGAGGAGAGGTCGGAGCGCTTGTCGGACGGGACGGACGTCTGGTCGATGACGACGGTGAGGGGTCCGTTGGAGCCGGGCCCGAAGGCGTCGGTCATCAGGTCGTAGGCCCGCCGGTCGGTGAAGGAGGTCGGGTCGGCGCCGTCTCCGATGTGGCCGAGCTGGATGGAGAAGACCGGGATCGCGAGGATCGCGATGACGGCGACACCGGCGCCGAGGTACTGCCAGGGCCGGCGCTCGACGCGCTTGGCGTAGCGGTGCCAGGTGCCGTGCGGGGTGGCGCCCGGTTCGGCGTCGGTCTCGGCGACCGGCTTGCGGACGTGGTAGCGGTCGATGTGTCTGCCGATGAGCCCGAGGAGGGCCGGCACCAGGGTGAGGGCGCCGACGACGGCGGAGACGACGGTGATGGCGGCGGCGAGTCCGAGTTTGCCGATGAAGGACACCCCGGACGCGTACAGACCGAAGAGCGCGATGATCACGGTGGTGCCGGACACGAGCACGGCGCGGCCGCTGGTGGCGTTGGCGTGTCCGGCGGCCTCGGCGGGATCCGCGCCGTCCAACAGGTTCTGCCGGTGCCGGGTGGTCAGGAAGAGGGCGTAGTCGATGCCGACGCCCAGTCCGATCATGGTGGCGAGGGTCGGCGAGACGGTGGCGAAGGTGAAGGCGGCGGCCAGCAGCCCGAGACAGGCGAGTCCGCCGACCACACTGATCAGGGCGGTGACCAGGGGCAGTCCGGCGGCGATGACGCTGCCGAAGCCGACGAGCAGGACGACGATGGCGACCGCGAAGCCGATCAGCTCGCTGATCCGGTCGTTCGCTGCGGGCCGGGCGAGCTCGCCGAGCGAACCGCCGTACTCGACGTCGGCGCCGGCCGCCCGCAGCGGCTGGACGGCCTTGTCGACGCCGTCCAGATAGTCGTCGCCGAGGGTGGAGGGCTGCACGTCGAAGCGGACGGTGACATAGGCGGTCCTGCCGTCGCTCGACACCGGGCCGACCTTCGACGACGTCACGGAGAGCGGGTTCACGGCCGTGAGCACATGGGGGAGCTTCTGGAGGTCGCCGACGGCCGTGGACAGCTGTGAGCTCAGGGTGCTCACGGCCTGGTCGTCGTGCAGGACGATCTGGCTGCTGTAGCCACCGGCCTGCGGGTCGTGCTCCTTGAGCACGTCCAGGCCGTCCGTGGACTGCACGCCCGGCAGTTGGAAATTGTCCTCGTAGGTCCCGCCGACGGAGCGGCTGACCACCTGGAGGGCGACGACGGCCACGAGCCACGCGATGATGACGATCAGGAAGTGACGGGCGCACCAGGCGCCGAGCCTGCGCAGTCCCCCGCGGTGCGGGTTCCCGGCGTTGGTGGGTGCCATGGAGCCCATTAGACGCCCGGTGGATCTTCCCGGCATCTCGAGTCGGAGCTGATCGGGATTGCAGGGTGCGGCTCCAGGATGAATGGTGTTAGTGGACCCGATGACCGCACCGGGCCGAAGCCTCCCTTCGGACGCGAGGAGCAGACATCATGCCGACGTCACAGCCAGGCGGCTCCCGGCCCTCCCCGGAGCGCGCCACCCCGGACAACCTGCTCCACACGCGTACCGGCACGGAGGTGTCGCCGGAGGACATGGTCCTCGCCACCGGCCGGGACATCACCCCGCGCAATCTCGAGTGGGCACGGCGCAAGCTCGCCGAGGAGGGACCCAGCGCGATCGAGAAGCTGCTGCCCTAGTAATCCGGGGCAATCGGGGCCCGCCCTTTCGCGGCGGGCCCTGCGGCTGCCAGACTCCGGAACGTGCCCGACTTCGACATGCTCGTCCTCGGATCAGGTCCCGGCGGTCAGAAGGCCGCCATCGCCGCGGCCAAACTGGGCCGCCGGGTCGCCGTCGTAGACCGCCCCGACATGGTCGGCGGGGTCTCCCTCCACACCGGCACCATTCCCTCCAAGACGCTGCGCGAGGCGGTGCTGTATCTCACCGGTCTGACCCAGCGGGACCTGTACGGACAGAGCTACCGCCTCAAGGAGAACATCACCGTCGCCGACCTGACCGCCCGTACCGAGCATGTGGTCGGGCGTGAGATCGATGTCATCCGCAGTCAGTTGTCCCGCAACCACGTCGCCCTGTTCGCCGGCACCGGCCGGTTCGTCGACGCCCACACCGTCGCGCTGCGCGAGATCACCGGGCAGGAGCGGCTGATCAGCGCGGAGCACATCGTGATCGCCACCGGGACGCGCCCGGCCCGGCCGGACAGCGTGGAGTTCGACGGGCGGACCATCCTCGACTCCGACAACGTGCTGACGATCGAGCGGGTTCCGCAGTCCATGGTGATCGTCGGTGCCGGTGTGATCGGCATGGAGTACGCGTCCATGTTCGCCGCGCTCGGCAGCAAGGTCACGGTGGTGGAGAAGCGGGCCGGGATGCTCGACATGTGCGACGTCGAGGTCATCGAGTCGCTCAAGTACCACCTGCGGGACCTGGCGGTGACCTTCCGGTTCGGGGAGACCGTCGCCGCCGTGGAACGGCATGCGCGGGGTGCGCTGACCGTGCTGGAGAGCGGCAAGAAGATCCCCGCGGACGCGGTGATGTACTCGGCGGGCCGACAGGGCCTGACCGACGAACTGGATCTGGACAAGGCCGGTCTGGCGGCCGACCGGCGCGGCCGGATCGAGGTCGACGAGCACTACCGCACGCCGGTCCCGCACATCTACGCGGTGGGCGATGTCATCGGCTTCCCGGCGCTCGCGGCGACGGCGATGGAGCAGGGCCGGGCGGCCGCCTACCACGCGTGCGGCGAGCCCGTCGGGCAGATGCACCACCTCCAGCCGATCGGCATCTACACGATCCCGGAGATCAGCTTCGTGGGGCGGACGGAGGACCAGCTCACCGAGGACAGCGTGCCGTTCGAGGTGGGCATAGCCCGCTACCGCGAACTGGCCCGCGGGCAGATCATCGGCGACGCCCACGGCATGCTGAAGCTGCTGGTCTCGCCCGGGGACCGGACGCTGCTCGGGGTGCACTGCTTCGGCACCGGAGCGACCGAGCTGATCCACATCGGGCAGTCGGTGATGGGCTGCGGCGGGACCGTCGACTACCTGGTCGACGCGGTGTTCAACTACCCGACGCTGGCGGAGTCGTACAAGGTCGCCGCCCTCGACGCCACCAACCGGCTGCGGCAGTTGGACCGCATCGGCGACTGAGGGGGGCGAGGGGGCCGCTCACTCCGCTCGTTCCTCGACGATGTGGACGGCGGCCTCCTCGGCACCCGCGGCCCCGCCGTCGATGCCCACGTCCTGGGCGATCTCCTCCTTGACGGCGTCGGGGTGGGCGCCCTCGTCGGGGGCGACCAGCCGGCCGGCGCGCCGGTCACCGGCCTCGGCGTCGACGGGTTCGCCCTCGCCGTCGGGGAGGTCGCCGATGCCGTCGCCGGCCGGTTCCGAGACGTCCGGGACCTCCTGGGCGAGGCGCTGGTCGAGGTTCTCGCCCTCGTGCTGTTCGGCCGCGGTGGTGCCGTACTTGGTCACGCCGAGCGGCTTCTCGGGCGGGGACCAGCCCTCGTCGAGGGTGTCGTCGTAGGTGCGTTCGCCGATGGCGTCCTGGAGGTCGAGCGGGGCGGCGTCCTGCTGTTCCTCGTTCGTTCCGGTGGGCTGGTAGACGTCGTCGCCCATCGCCTCGGACTCCGTACCCATGGGTTGCTCCTTCGCCGTCGGGGTCTGTGGTCTCCCCGTCCGCGTTTCCCGTGCGGGCCGCTCCAATCGCGGCACATGCCACCTGCACGGGCGGCCGTGGACATTACTTATCCGTCAATCTTGAAAGCTCAATCGTTAGGGCTATAGTCACTCGCACACTCGGTGTGACCGTCCGCCGACGCAGTGCTGGCACGGTACCCCTCCGCGCTTTCTCCGCCGACGTTTCCCGAGGTCATCCCTCTCGACGCGCGGCGGCGCTCCATCCCTCACCCCCCATACGCCGCCGGGTCCTCCCCGCTCGGGCGGCGTGCACGACGGAAAGCAGCGCAACCATGAGCAACAGCACCGGAAGAGGCCTCCAGGCGAATGTCCTGGGCACCTTCGACACGGTGGTGATGGCGGTCGCCGGCAGCGCGCCGGCCTACTCCATCGCCGCCACCACGGCCGTCCTGGCCGGCGCCGTGGGCCTGGCCGGACCGGCGGCGCTGCTGTACTGCGCGATACCGATGCTGGGCATCGCGCTGGCCTTCAGCCGACTCAGCCGGATCGACGTCAACGCGGGCGCCAGTTACTCCTGGGTGGGGCGCACGCTGCACCCCTTCCTGGGCTTCATCAGCGGCTGGGCGCTGGTGATCTCGGCGACCATCTTCATGGTGGCGGGATCGCTGCCGGCCGGGTCGATGACGCTGGCCCTGTTCGACGAGGGCCTCGCCGACAACACGGCACTGTCGACCGTCGTCGGAGCGGCCTGGTTCCTGGTGATGCTGGCGGTGGTGCTGGGCGGGGCCCGGCTCACCGTGCGCGCACAGTTGATCATGTCGGGTGTGGAGCTGGCGATTCTGGCGCTGTTCGCGGTGCTCGCCGTCTTCCACACGGACAACTCGCTGCCGTTCGACTGGTCCTGGCTCGGATTCAGCCACTTCGACGGGGTGTCCGGCTTCGCCTCGGGGGCGCTGGTCGCGGCCTTCTACTACTGGGGCTGGGACGTGACCAGCAACCTCAGCGAGGAGACCCGCGACAGCCGCCGTACGACGGGCCTGGCGGGGCTGATCGGGGTGGGCATCGTCTTTCTCCTCTTCGAGGTCTTCACCATCGCGGTCAACATCATCCTCAGCTCGCAGCAGATCGAGAACAACGGGGCCAACGTGCTGGCGGCGCTGGGCGAGGAGGTGTGGCCGGGCTGGGGCGGCAAGGTGCTGGTCGTGGCCGTGCTGCTGTCCACCGTCGCCACCCTGGAGACGACCCTGATCCAGGTGACGCGCTCGCTGTTCGCGATGGGCCGGGACCGTACGTTGCCGTCCGCGCTGGGCCGGGTGCACCGCACCTGGAACACGCCCTGGGTGGCGATCGCGGTGGTGGGCGGGGTGGCGCTGGTGCTGTTCGTCGCCTCCAACGCGCTGGGCTCGGTGGGCGACATCCTCGCCGACGCCATCTCGGCGATCGGACTCCAGATCGCCGTCTACTACGGGCTCGCGGGCCTGGCGGCGGTCGTCGCGTACCGCAAGACGCTGCTGAAGTCCCCTGCCGACTTCCTCCTCGGCGGGCTGTGGCCGCTGTTCGGCGCCGCGTTCATGTTCTGGATCTTCGTGGAGTCGCTCGGTGAGCTGGCCCCCGCGGCGGTCGCCATCGGCATCGGCGGGCTCGCCGTGGGTCTGGTGCCGATGCTCTGGTACTGGCGGCAGGGCAGCGACTACTACCGGCCCGCCCGGCTGGACGCCTCGCGCACCGTCGAGGCCGACTACGTGCCCGAGGGTCGCCCGGCGACGCACGCCGCCGGCCACGAGGGTCTCTCCACCGACTTCTGAGAGGGGCCCCGATGGCGCGCGACCGCTTCGCTCCCGATTTCGACCCCGACTGCGGGGACGCACCCCTCTCCTCCACCCGGCACGACATCGTCATCGGCCGCTGGCAGGGCCTGCGGGACCTGCTGCGCGCCACCGGCCCCGCCTGGCTCGCCCGCGGCCACCGGGTGCGGCTGCTGGCGCAGGCCTGCGCCGGCAGTTCGACGGTGGAGACCTGGCTGGCCGCCGAGCCGCACAGCGCCGACGCGCTGGTGCTGCGGGCGGCCACGGAGACGGCCCGGGCGTTCAACCTGGCGATCACCGCGGGCCGTGGCGTGCCGATCGACCAGACCCGGGTCGACGCCGCGGTGCTGTCGTGCCTGTCCGCCGCCGAGGCGTACCTGGACGACCCGACGCCGTGGACCTCGCTGATCTCGGTCGCCCGTCTCTATCCGGCCGGGGTGCGCCGACAGGAACTGGCCCGCTGGTGGGACGAGTTGCACCAGCGGGATCCGTACAGCATGGAGGGCCACCTCCAGGTGCTGCACTACTACTCCGCCCGCTGGCACGGCTCGCACGGGCTGATGTACGACTTCGCCCGCGACGCGGCCGGCGCGGCCCCGCCGGGCTGTCCGCTGCCGGTGCTGGTGCAGTACGCGCGCGTCGAGGAGTTCCGCCACGCCCTCGACACCACGCAGGACCGCTCCACCGCGGTGGGGCTCGGCCAGCACTGGAACAACGACGGCGCCGTCAGCGACGTCCGCCGCACCTGGGAACGCTGGATCATGGGCCGCAAGGACGACACCGTCGCCCCGGGCGAGCTGCGCGACTTCAACTACCTGGCCCACGCGGCGTGTTCGGCGGGCACCGCGGACGTGGCGACGCCGCTGCTGCGGATCCTCGGCCCTCGGGCGACCCGCACGCCCTGGTCGTACACCGGCGACCCGGTCCAGCAGATCGCCAGACGGCGCAAGGAGTGGGGCGTACGCGACTGAGACCGGAGACCGGGGACTCGCCCGCCGTACGGCCCCCGGGAACTCGGCGCGCGGTGACCGGCGGGTTCGCGGCCCTCGGTGGCCGGGTCGGCGAGCCGGTCCGACGGGGCAGGCTCGCCACCCCGCCCCCGACTCACCAGGTCTTGCCGGCCTGCTCCCGGATCGTGTGGTTGATCCGGTTGAAGAAGTTGGTCATCGCGATCTCCAGGATGATCGCGGCCAACTGCTCCTCGCCGAAGTGGTCGGCGACGGCGTCCCAGATCTCGTCGGTCACGCCCGCCGCTCCGTCCTGGATCCGGGTCGCGGCCTCGGTCAGCGCGAGTGCCGCCCGCTCCTCGTCGGTGAAGAAGGGTGTCTCGCGCCAGGTGACCACGCTGTGCAGCCGCTGGTCGGTCTCTCCGTGCTTCTTCGCCGCCTCGACACCGGCGAACACGCACGGACTGCATCCGTTGATCTGGCTGGCCCGCAGGTGGACCAGTTCGAGCAGGCGCGGGTCGACACCCCCTGCGTGAACCGCCTTGACGAGGTGCTGGATCGCGGTGATCACGTCGGCATTCGCCGGGCCCTTCATGCGTGCTTCCATCGTCTTGCTCCTTCATCGGTTACCTGTGCCCCTCCGGGCCCGTCATCCCCATGACGGAGCAGAGCCAGGGAAGGTAACAACATGTCCGACACCAGCCCGACGGACCCGGCGGCCGACGCGTTCGAGGCCCAGCGCGACCGACTGCGCGCGGTCGCCCACCGCATGCTCGGCTCGCACGCCGACGCGGACGACGTGGTCCAGGAGGCCTGGCTGCGGTTCTCCCGCCAGGACCCGGCGACCATCCACAACCTCGCCGGCTGGCTGACCACGGTGGTCGGCCGGATCAGCCTCGACGTCCTGCGCTCGCGCCAGGCCCGCCCCGAGGCGTCCTATGACGACGGGCTGCCCGAGCTCACGGTGGCGACGGTCGCCGACGGACCGGCGCCGGAGGACGACGCGGTGCTCGCCGACTCCGTCGGCCTCGCGCTCCTCGTCGTCCTCGAGTCGCTCGGACCGAGCGAACGGCTGGCGTTCGTGCTGCACGACCTGTTCGCGGTGCCGTTCGACGAGATCGGCCGGATCCTCGGCAAGTCCACCGCCGCGAGCAAGATGCTCGCCAGCCGCGCCCGCAGAAAGGTGCAGGGCACCGAGCGTCCGGCGGTCGTCGGACGGGAGCGGCGAGAGGTCGTCCACGCCTTCCTGACGGCGGCCCGCCACGGCGACTTCGAAGGACTGCTGCGCGTACTCGACCCCGAGGTGAGACTGGTTGTCGACACCCCCGACGGCGTGATCGTCACCCTCGGCGCCACCCAGGTCGCCGCCGGCGCCCAACTGTCCGCCGGTGCGGCCGCGCGGGGGCGAGCGGTGCTCGTCGGCGGGCTTCCCGGGCTCGTGTCCTGGCGCGAGGACGGCTCTGCGCTGTCGGTCATGGCCTTCACCGTCGCCGACGGTCGGATCACCGGCATCGCGATCACGGTCGATCCGGTCAGGCTCGCCGCGATGAACCTGCCGGAACCCGAGTGAAGTCCGGCCGCGCGCGGGCCCGTCACCCGCGCGGGCCCGGCCGGCTCACGGGCGTCGTCGCCTACGGCCGCGGCTCGGTGGCGTGGGGGCCGTCGGGCCTGTCGCGGCGCTGCTCGACCATCTCGTGGCTGAGTCGCTCCGTCTCCGCCTCGGGCAGCCGCTCGAAGCCCTCCTCCGTGATGACCGAGACGATCGGGAAGATACGGCGGCCGATGTCGGGGCCGCCGGTCGCGGAGTCGTCGTCGGCCGCGTCGTACAGCGCCTGGAGTGCGGCCAGCGCCGCCTCGCGCCGGGACATGCCGGCGCGGTACAGCTTCTTCAACGCCCCGCGCGCGTACGGCGATCCGGAGCCCTCGGCGTGGAAGGGCGCCTTCTCGTACAGGCCGCCCGCCACGTCGAAGCTGAAGATGCGGCTCCTGGCGCCCGGGGCGGCCGCCGTGTCGTAGCCCGCGAGGAGCGGGACGACGGCGAGGCCCTGCATGGCCTGGCCGAGGTTCTGCCGGATCATCGTGGCCAGTCTGCGTGCCTTCGCGCCGAGGGTCATCGCGGCGCCCTCGACCTTCTCGAAGTGCGTGAGCTCGACCTGGTACAGCTTCACCATGTCCACGGCGAGTCCGACGGTGCCGGCGAAGGCGACGGCGGTGTGGTCGTCCGCCGGATACACCTTCTCCAGGTCGCGCTGCGCGATGAGGTTGCCCATCGTGGCCCGGCGGTCGCCGGCGATCAGCACACCGTCGCGGTAGACGAGGGCCAGCACGGTCGTACCGTGCGGGAAGCTGTCCGGGGCGGCGCGGAAGCCGTCGGCGAACGGGCTGCGCGTCGGCAGCAGTTCGGGGCGGTGCACCGCCAGGAAGTCACTGAAGGACGAACCGCCCGCCGTGAAGAACTCGTCCGCGAGCCGCCCGTCGTGCCCACTCTCCGCCATGCCACTCCCCCTCGCCGCCTGCGACTCCCCACTACCTACCAGCACCCGGCGGCCGGGAAACACACCGCCGGACGCCGGCCCGGCTCAGCGGGTGTTCGGCCCCCGGTGCGGCGGCTGCCGGGGCGTCGGCCGGTCCGGCACCGGCGGTACGGCGCGGACGACGGGGCCGTCGCCGTTCACCAGCACGGGAGCGCCGTGGTGCCGGATCGTCAGGGGGGAGCCGGACAGCAGGGTGTACGTGGCCTTGTCCGGGCCGATCTCCACCCGCAGGCGACGGCCGAGGAGTTGGACGCTGAAGGCGAGCCGGCTGAACCTCTCCGGCAGCCGGGGTGCGAATCGCAGGCCCTCGCTGTCACCGCGCAGCCCGCCGAAGCCGGCGACCAGGGCCATCCAGGTGCCCGCCAGGGACGCGATGTGCAGCCCGTCGCGGGTGTTGTGCTCCAGGTCGGCCAGGTCCATCAGCGCGGCCTCGGTCGTGTAGTCGTAGGCCAGTCCCAGATGGCCGGCCTGCGCGGCGATCACCGCCTGGCAGCAGGCCGAGAGGGAGGAGTCGCGGACGGTCAGCGGCTCGTAGTAGGCGAAGTTGCGGGCGATCTGCTCCTCGTCGAAGTGGTCCGCGCAGGTGTACATCGCCAGGACCAGGTCGGCCTGCTTGACGACCTGTTTGCGGTAGAGGTCGAAGTAGGGGAAGTTGAGCAGCAGGGGGTACTGGTCGGGGCGGGTGCCGGCGAAGTCCCACTGCTGGTAGCGGGTGAAGCCCGCGTGCTGTTCGTGCACACCGAGTTCGTGGTTGTAGGGCACGTGCACCGCTTCGGCCGCGTCCCGCCAGGCCGCGCTCTCCTCCTCGTCCACGCCGAGCCGGGCGGCCTCGCCCGGGTGCCGTACCACGACGTCCGCGGCGGCGAGGAGGTTCGCCCGGGCCATGAGGTTGGTGTAGGTGTTGTCGTCGGCGACCGCGCTGTACTCGTCGGGTCCTGTGACGCCGTCGATGTGGAAGGTGCCGTGCGCGTCGTGGTGGCCGAGCGAGCGCCACAGCCGCGCGGTCTCCACCAGCAGCTCGACACCGGTGGCCGCTTCGAAGTCCGTGTCCCCGGTCGCCGTGACGTACCGGACCACGGCGTCGGCGATGTCGGCGTTGACGTGGAAGGCGGCGGTGCCGGCCGGCCAGTACGCCGAGCCCTCCGAGCCCTCGATCGTCCGCCAGGGGAACGCGGCGCCGCGCAGGCCGAGTTGGACGGCCCGTTCGCGGGCGGCGGGCAGGGTGTTCTGCCGCCAGCGCAGGGCCTCGGCGACGGCGCCGGGAGCGGTGTAGGTGAGCAGGGGCAGCACGAAGGTCTCGGTGTCCCAGAAGGCGTGGCCGTCGTACCCGGACCCGGTCAGACCCTTGGCGGGGATGGCGCGTTGTTCGGCGCGGGCACCGGCCTGGAGCACATGGAAGAGGGCGAAGCGGACGGCCTGCTGGATCTCCTCGTCGCCGTCGACCTCGACGTCCGCGCGGGACCAGAAGTCGTCGAGGTAGGCACGCTGGTCGTCGAGGAGGCCCGCCCAGCCGCTGTGCCCGGCCGCCGCGAGGGCCGCCTCCACCTGGTCGCTCATCGCGGGCCGGGAGCGGGCGCCGGACCAGCCGTGCGCGACGATCTTCTCCACCCGCAGCCGCTCACCCGGCTCCAGCACGGAGGTGACGGTGAGCCGGGCGACGTCGACGTTGCTCTCGCTGTCGACGGTGGTCCGCTCGGGGCCGGTGACCTCGTGGTCGGCGGCCACGGCCACCCGCAGTCCGCTGCGTTTCGTGCGGTGGACGAGCCGCAGCCGGCGGCCGACGGCCACGTCCTCCTCCGGCTCCAGCGGTGACTTCAGGGCACGGGCCGCGCGCGGGTCGCCGTTCGGGTCGGGCAGGCTCTCGTTGGTGACCAGCTCGGACTGGATCACCACCCGGGAGGTGCTGCCGACGGCCTCCACCTCGTAGGCGACGGCGGCCACGGCCCGCTGGGTGAGCGAGACCAGCCGGGTCGAGCGCACCCGGACCGTGGATCCGGCGGGCGAGGTCCACTCGCAGGTCCGCTCCAGGACGCCCCGGCGCAGGTCGAGCACCCGCTCGTGCGTGACGAGCCGCCCGTAGCGCAGGTCGAACGGCTCGTCGTCGACCAGCAGCCGAAGAATCTTGCCGTTGGTGACGTTGATGACGGTCTGCCCGGACTCCGGGTAGCCGTAGCCGGCCTCGGCGTAGGGCAGCGGGTGCAGTTCGTGGACGCCGTTGAGGTAGGCGCCGGGCAGGCCGTGCGGCTCGCCCTCGTCCAGGTTGCCGCGCCAGCCGACGTGGCCGTTGGAGAGCGCGAAGACGGACTCGCTCTGCGCCAGGACGTCGAGGTCGAGCCGCGTCTCGCGCACGTACCAGGGCTCGACGGTGTAGGACCGGTCCTTGATCACTCCCGCCCTCCCCCGTCGACGCCGCCCGGGAGGCCGCCGAGTTCCCCGACTTCCGCGAGGTCCGCGAGGTCCTTGACCACGATGTCGGCGCCGTGCGTGTACAGCGCGTCGCTCTGCCCCACCCGGTCGACGCCGACGACGTACCCGAAGTCCCCGGCGCGGCCCGCGTCCATCCCGGCCAGCGCGTCCTCGAAGACGGCCGCCCTCGCCGGCTCGACGCCGAGGTCGCGGGCGGCGGCCAGGAAGGTGTCGGGCCGCGGCTTGCCCGGCAGCTTCCGCTCGGCCGCCACGACGCCGTCGATCCGTACCTCGAAGAGGTGCTCGGCGTCGATCGAGCGCAGTACGTCGCGGGTGTTGGCGCTGGAGGAGACGATCGCCGTCCGCAGGCCACGCGCGCGTGCCGCCGCTATGTAGCGCAGGGTGCCGTCGTACGGCCGGACGCCCTGGGTGCGGATCTTCTCCAGGAGCAGCTCGTTCTTGCGGTTGCCCAGCCCGTGGACGCTCTGCGCGTCGGGCGGGTCACCCGGTTCGCCCTCGGGCAGTTCGATGCCCCGGGAGGCGAGGAAGGTGCGGACGCCGTCGGCGCGGGGGCGGCCGTCGACGTACTCGTCGTAGTCGCGGGCCTCGTCGAACGGCCGGAAGTCCTTGCCTCCGCGCGCGTACAGGAACGCGTCGAAGGTCTCCTTCCAGGCGGCCGCGTGCACCACGGCCGTTCGGGTGACGACCCCGTCGAGGTCGAAGAGGCAGGCCTGGATCGTTTCGGGGAGACCGAGCGTCGACGTCATACGGCCCTGGTTCCCCCACATCGGGCCCCTCACCGGTGTGTCGCGCGCCACATCCGGTCAGTCGTGCGGGAAGGAGTGGTGCTCGTGGGCGATGAGCCAGCGGCCGTGCTCCTTGCGCAGGCCGAAGGTGAGCCGCAGCCGCAGGCTCGGACACTCGGCGAGTTCCTCGGGCGTGCCGCAGCGCAGCAGGGCGTGGGCGTAGGCGACGTCGTGACCTGCGGTGACGTCGAGGGTGTCGATGTCGAAGCGGGCGCCCTGGGCCTGCCAGACGAAGAAGGGCGGCCAGGTCGCCCGGTAGGCGGCCAGGCCCCGGATGCCCTCGTGGGGCGCCGGTACGTCGTACATCACCAGGTCCTCGGCGTGCCGGTCGAGGACGGTGTCGAGGTCGCCCCGGTGGACGGCCTCGGCCCAGCGGGTGATCAGGGTGCGGATCTGCAGCTCGTCGTCGGACACGGTCGTCCTCCTTTCCTTGCGGCCTTGCGGGTCACCTTCCAGGAGACTGCGACACTCTGCTGTGTGCTCACTTTCGACGATCTGCTCGTACGTGCCCGTTCCCTCGCCGGGGACGGCCGCCGACGCGCGCTCCTCGGTATCGCGGGCGGTCCGGGCGCGGGCAAGACGACGCTCGCCGAGTGTCTGGTGCGGGAGCTGAACGGCACCGGCGATCCCTGGGTCGCGCACGTCCCGATGGACGGCTTCCATCTCGCCGACGTGGAACTGGACCGCCTCGGCCGCCGGCACCGCAAGGGGGCGCCCGACACCTTCGACGCGGCCGGTTACGCGGCCCTGCTGCGGCGGCTGCGGGAGGAGACGGACGGCGAGGACCTGGTCTACGCGCCGGGCTTCGAGCGGGAGCTGGAGCAGCCGGTCGCGGGGGCCGTGCCGGTGCCGCCGACGGCCCGGCTGATCGTCACGGAGGGCAACTACCTGCTCGTCGGCACGGGTGCGTGGACGCGGGTACGCGCCGCCCTGGACGAGGTGTGGTTCTGCGAGACGGACGAGGACGAGCGGGTCCGCCGGCTGATCTCCCGGCACGAGGAGTTCGGCAAGGGCCACGAGGAGGCGGTGGCCTGGGTGCTGCGGAGCGACCAGCGCAACGCCGAGCTGGTGGCGACGACGAGGGAGCGGGCCGATCTGGTCGTGCCCCTGCCCGTCCGGCCCCGGCCCCGGCCCGCCGGGGGCGTTGTCGGTGCCACGCGTTAACTTCGGCCCCATGACCGACGGAATCGTGTGGCTGGTGGATCTGGACGGCTGGATGTCCAGCGTCGTGTTCGCGCGCGGGATCTCCCCCGAGGAGCTGGCCCACCGTATGGGAGCCGACCCGGGCGGGGCCACGGAGCCGATCACCGACGCCGAGGTGTGGCAGCTCGGGATCACCGAGTACCGGCCGGCCGAGGACGGGGACGGCGTGATCCGGGTGGGCAGATCAGGGGACTGGTCGTTCGCCCTGGAGTACGGGGACTCGACCGGCGGGGACCTGCTCGCACAGATGTCGCGCGACGGCGTGGAGGTTGTGCGGTACGTGCCGCCCCAGGAGCACCCGCCCGCCGACTTCCACTACGCGCGCGACGGCGTGTTCGTGTCCGGCCACGGGCTGCGGGAGGAGGTGTGGCGCTGGGGCGCGGAGCCGGATCTGCTGCTGCCCGAGCTGGTCGCCGCCGGCATCCTGTCCTGCGACGGAAGCACTTACCTTCCGCCGGAGGACGAGGACTACCGGACGGGCTACCGGCGCAGCCTCGGTGTGGTGGAGCGGCGGTTCGGTCTGTCCCTGTCCCCCGCGTTCCTCCGGGACGCCCGGCTGCCCGCGTACGCGGTGCGCGGCACCCCGCGGATGACCCTCAGCCCCTGACGGCGGCGCGCAGCGTCAGCGTCGGCTCGGCGTGCGCGTCGTCGGGGCCGAGAACGGCGGTGAAGGCGTCCGTCCGCACGGTCAAACCCTCCTCGGCCCAGTCGACCGCGACCGTGAGCGGCTCCTCGGTGCCGTGGCGCACCGCGAACACGTGCAGGTCGTCCGGCGCGTCCGGGAGCGGTCCCGCCTCCAGCGCCGTCGAGCTGACCAGGTGGCGCCAGCCCTCGTCGGGGTTGCCGTAGCCGCGCGGGTCGGCGGCGAGCGCGAAGGCGGCCTCCTGCTGGGTGAGTTCGGCGCGCGCGTCGAAGTGCTCGGCGCCCTCGGCTTCGGGGTGCGTGAGGCGCAGGCCGCCCGGTGAGGAGACGGCTCCGTGCGCGGTGCGCCGGACCCGGTCGCCGTCGTCCTCGGCGTACGGCAGGCCGGCCAGCAGGTACGGCGTCCCGTCGAGGCGCTCCACGGCGACCGTCGTCCACAGGGTGGTGCCGTCGGTGACGTACAGGGAGCGCACGCTGCGCAGGACGTGGTCGCGGCCGACGACCGGCTTGGTGACCAGCTTGGCCGTCAGGCCGTCGGCGCGGGCGTCACGGACCCGGACCTCGCCCATCGGCCGGCACAGCAGGAAGCCGTCGGTGACGGGGCCGAAGCCGTGCTGGCGGTTGACGGCGGCGGGCAGGTAGTAGGTACCGGCCGCCTCGACGACCGCGGGGGTCATCCGGTCGTCGAAGGCCACCGAGACCGTGCCGGCGCGCAGTTGGTGCCGTGCGGGTCCGGTGGACGGCTCGCGGTGCCAACGCGTGGTGTCCTGGATCTGCCAGACCAGCATCCACGCGAAGTGGCCGTCGACGCCGTCGTCCGCCTTGACGGCGTGCCGTGCCCAGCGGCTGTCGCCCCGGTAGCGGCCCAGGTCGGCGCCGATCCGGGCGCCGAAGTAGCGCAGGCCGAGGACGGACTCGAAGGCCGAGTGCTGCTCGCTGTAGCGGGGGCCGCCGTTGTCGAAGCCGCCGCCGGTGAGGCGGGCGTCGAGGTAGCGGGCGAGCGCCTCGCCGTCCTCGGCGAAGACCTCCTCGCCGCTGACCCGGTGGGCCTGGGCGAGGAAGGAGAGGGAGATCGGGCCGTAGTTGTTGTCGTAGGCGCCGCCGTGCTCGGGGGGCAGCAGGGCGCCCCGGTCGCGGACCCGGTGGGCGCGGATCTCGTCGGAGTACAGCGCGAGGGCCCGTGCGCGGACCGGCTCGCCGTCCTCCGGCGCAAGATGGCGGGCCAGCATCAGGCCGCCGACCACGCAGCCGATGGCCTGGTTGCCCGCCTCCTGGGGGTTGAAGAAGGTCGCATCGGTCAGCCAGCTCCAGTAGCCGCGCGCCACCTCCAGCAGCTCGGCGCGCTGCTCGTCCGGCACCAGCCCCTCGGCGGTGTCGAGCACGTTCACGGCCTGGAGCAGCGCCCACACCGTGCTCGGCCAGTCGCCGACGGGGTGTGCGCCGGCCGCCAGGGTGTAGCGGGCGTAGGGGAGTCCGGAGCCGCGCACCCTCAGGTTCGGGTAGCCCGGGTTGTCGTCCCGGTAGACCCGTTCGCGGAGGTGGAAGGCGAGGCTGCGGCGCACCGCCTCCGGCAGCCGCGGGTCCTTGGTGCGCTGCCAGGCCAGGGCCAGCAGGGAGGTGATGCCGAGCGAGGTGTCGCCGATGTCGTCGACGCAGTCGGGGTGCTCCAGGTTGCCCTGCGGGCTCAGGCGGCGCAGCGCCTGTTCGGTGACGTCGGCGAGGACGGCGTCGTACGCCTGCGGGGTGTCGGGCAGGTCGTGCAGCGGGCCGCGCTGGTGGAGGAGGTACACGGGAGGGGACGTAAGGTCCACGGGGATCAGCCCTTCATGCCTGAGATGGCCATGGAGTGGGTCGTCGGAGTCACACGACCGGTGCGGGCCGGCGGACGCGCAGTGCGAGGGTCAGTGTGTGCGGGCCGAGCCCACCGAGGCAGACGCGGTTCCCGGTCGTCGCATCGGTGCCGCCCACCACGGTGCAGTCCTGGCCCGGGTCGTACCGCAGTACGTCACTCCGGTCCGGCCCGGCAAGCGGTTCGCCTGCCTCGACGTCGGCCTCGACCCGGATCTCGTCGTGGCCGACCCGGTAGGTCATCGGCCCGGTCGTCAGGCACCAGCGCCCGTCGCCGATCGGCAGGGCGCCCTCCGGCACGCCACCCGGCCGGAAGGTCAGTTCGAGGGCCCAGGGCACCCGTGGCCCGCTGATGTCGATCCGCAGGTCCGCACCGTCCTCCCGCAGGTCCACCTCGACGCGGGTCGTGTGGGAGACCTCGTCCCGAGGCCGGTCCGGGAAGGCCATCGCGCCCGAGAAGCGTCCCTCGTCCGCCAGCCGGTAGACGCCGTCGTCCCGTCGCCGGTCCGGCGGCAGCGGCTGGTAGTAGGCGGCCGTGAAGGTTTCGGAGAGCAGGTAGCGGTTGTCGGCGAGCCGGTGCATCTCGGCGGCGCGGAACGGGCCCAGGTCGAAGAATCCCCGTGAGAGCCGGACCGCGTCGAGGACGGCGTCGCCCGCGAACAGGCGCAGGAAGGTGGGGTTGCAGGCGAGGCCCGAGCGGATGCGCCGGTGCGCGGGCACGTCGGAGCCGCCGTACACCACCGTGTGCGCGGTGGCCGAGGCGTGTGCGGCGAGACGGGCGGTGGTGAGGTACCGGTCTCGGGGCAGTGTCTCCACGGCCGGTGCAGGCAGGGCGCGGCACAGGTCCGGGGTGAGGAGGGTCTGGGCGAGCAGGTCGGGGTCGTCGATGCCGCCGGCGGCCGCGAGCCGTGCCGCCCGGCCGAAGTCGCCCCGGCCGGTGCGGATCGCGAGCAGCCGGTAGTGCGGCAGGTAGGGCGCCAGCGGGAACGGGTGGTTCTGGTCCTGCCGTCGCGAGTGGACGGTCTCCACCGTGCCGTCCGGCCTGATGAGGTCCAAGGTGGTGGCGAGATTGCGTTCGACGGCGTCCAGCAGGTCGGCGCGGCCGAGCACATCGGCCAGCAGGAGCAGCGACGGGTTGGACACGTGGGCCGCGTAGTTGGCGCTGCGTTCCGAGTACAGGCCCTCCGCGTCGATGTCGACGCCCTCGGCGAGCCACTCCTCGGCGCGGGCGAGCAGCCGGTCGTCCGGGAACGACCGGTGCAGCCGGGCCAGTGCCGCCGACAGCTCCCAGCGGTGGTTCGGGGTGTGCACGCCGCCGGTCAGGAGACTGCCGGCGGCGGCGCCGGCGATCTCGGCGAGCGCGACCGTGACGTCGTGCAGTTCCGGCCCCGCGCCGGCGGCGAGGACGTGCGCGTCGCACACGTCGTTGACGGTGAACGCGGAGTCCGGGGGTGACTGCACGTTGTCGCCGCCGGCGAACAGGCCGGTGGGTGTCTGCGCGGCCCGCAGGGCGCGGAGGTGGGTCAGGGTGGCGGCGACGGCCTGTCCGCTGCCGTGCAGTGCCGAGTCCGGGGAACGGTATGCCGCGACCAGGGTTTTCACCCGCCGCGCCAGACCACGGTGCGGTACACCGGCGGGTTCCTCGTCCGGGCGGGCCGCCAACGGGACGGCCTGCCGGTCGGCGGCGCGGGCCACCGCGCGGACGAACTCTTGGTCGAGCGGGGTGGGCAAGGTCAGTCCTTCAGTCCGGCGTTGATGTCGGCGTTCATGACGTACTTCTGGAACACCAGGAAGACGACGATCAACGGGATCATGGAGATGACCGAACCGCCGAGCAGCACCGACCAGTTGATGTTCTGCGCCCCTACGAGGCTCTGGATGCCGATCTGCACGGTGAACTTCTCGGGGTCGTTCAGCATCAGCAGCGGCCAGATGTAGTCGTTCCACCGCCACTGGAACGACAGGATGGCGAGCGTGAGCATGATGGGCCGGGAGAGCGGCACCATGATCCGCAGGAAGATCGACAGCTCCTTGGCGCCGTCGATGCGGGCGGCCTCGATGAGCTCGTCGGGGACCGTCAGGAAGAACTGGCGGAACATGAAGCACCCGGTCGCGGTGAGCAGGGCCGGGAGGATGATGCCGGCGAGCGAGTTGTAGAAGCCCAGGTCGCGGACCACCAGAAACAGCGGGGCGAGCATGACCTCGGCAGGGAGCATCGTGGTGGCCAGGATGCAGAGGAAGAAGGCCTTGAGCCATCTGTTGTCGTACTTGGCCAGCGCGTACCCGGTGCAGCAGCTGACTCCCACCGTGAGGATCGTCGCGATCACACAGACGAGGGTCGTGTTGATGAAGTACTGGGCGAAGTTGGCGCTTGCCCACGCTTCCTTGTAACCCGACACGGTGGGGTTCTGCGGGAGCACCGTCAGCGGAAGGGAGAACAGGTCTCCCGCCGGTTTGAAGGAGCTGAGGACGAACCACAGCACCGGGATCCCGTAGAGGCCCGCCAGGACCCACAGCAGAGTCGTCGGGGCAATCGCGCGCCGAAGCCCGCCGGTCGCCGACCCGCGGGACCTCTTCTTGGAGACGGCCCGTACGGAGTCGGCGTCGACCTTGCGCGGCATGTCTGTGGTTGTCATCGGTTCTCCACCCGCCGGTTGACCATCATCTGGATGACCGCGACGCCCATCAGGATGAGCATGAGCACGAACGACGCGGCGCTCGCGTAGCCGATCTGGCCTGCCTTGAACCCCGTCTGGTAGATGTACTGGACCAGCAGATTGTTCGACGTTCCGGGTCCGCCGCTGTTGAGGGAGGCGAACACCGCGTATTCCTTCATCGCGTGGATCGTGTTGAGCAGGATGACGATGAAGGAGGTGGGCGCGATACTCGGCAGTGTGATGCTGATGAACTGGCGCCACGGACCGGCGCCGTCGAGCGCCGCCGCCTCGTAGTACGACGTCGGCACGTTCTTGATCGCCGCGATGAACAGCAGCATCGAGAAGCCCGTCCAGGCCCAGGCGGCCGCCACCACGACCACGATCAGTGACAGGTCCGCGTTCGACTGCCACGGAACGGCGCTTCCGCCGAGCTTCTCGATGAGGTAGTTGACCAGTCCGAAGTTCTCACCGAACAGCCATCGCCACAGGACACCCACGATGATGGGCGACAGCAGCCACGGGATGAAGAAGAAGAGCCGGGCGACCGACGCACCCTTGGCGTGCTTGCTCACCAGCACGTTGGCGATGAGCAGCGACAGCACGAAGTTCAGCGGAACGAAGAGCACGGTGTACAGCAGCGTCCGGGTCGTCGCGTCGTAGAAGGTCGAGTCCCCGAGCAGCTTCTGGTAGTTGTCCAGTCCGACGAACTGGAACGACCCCACGCCCGTGTAGTTCGTGAAGGAGTAAACGAGCCCGATCACCGCCGGCCAGACGAAAAACAGCGCGAAGAGCACGACATTGGCCGCGATGAGGACGAGCGGCGCAAGGGTGTACTTACTACGGCTCCTGGGCGGGCTCACGGACACGTCCGAGGCTCGTTTTGTCATCTTCCTGACTCCGTGCTGGTGGATGGGATTGCGGTGGGCTCACGCCATGAGCCCGGCATCACGCGGACGTCCAGGTCCGGGCGGCGGCGGCTCGCACCGCCGCCCGGACCTGGGACCTACTTCACTCCGCCGACCTGCTGGTTGTAGCCGGCCACGATGTTCTCCAGGGCCTTGTCGGCCGACTGCTCACCGTTGATCGCCTTGCCGATCTCCGCCTTGGTCGGGTCGTCGGTGAGGCTCTTGCCGTTCAGCGCCCAGTTCGTCTGCGCGACGTTGAAGTAGCCGGAGACGGGGGCGTAGAGCGGAATCGACTCGTTGTAGAGCTTGAACGCCGCCTGCGCCGCCTCGGACTTGAAGGGGTACGTCGGGTTCAGGCCGCTCTCGACCGGCAGGAACCCGGACGCCTCGCACAGCGCCTTGTAGTGCTCGGGCTCGTACAGCCACGAGATGAACTTGTTCGCGGCGGTGGCCGCGTCGCTGTTGTTGTTGAAGCCCACGACCATGCCGCCGCTGTTGACGTCGCTGGCCTGCACCGGCTCGGCGGGGGTCGGGACGCTCGCCCACTCGAACTTCGTGACGCTGTCCGCGAAGGAGGCGACCTGCCACACACCGGACCAGTAGGCGACGACGTCACCGCTCTGGAACATGGCCGACGGGTCGGCGCCGCTGGTCCACACCGACTTCGGCATGGTCTTGTCGTCGTTCCAGCCGACGAAGGTGTTCACGGCCTTCTTGGTCGCCTCGTCCGCCGAGAACTTGCCGGAGGAGTCGGCGTGCATGTATTGCCCGCCCATCTCGTACACCATGGCGCGGAGTCTGGACGGCGACTGGTCGAACGTCAGGGAGTACTTGGCCTTGGTCTTCTCCCGGACCTCGTTCGCCGCCTTGATGAACTCGGTCCAGGTCCAGGTCTTGGAGGGCGAGGTCGGGTAGGAGACGCCGGCCTTGTCGAAGAGCGACTTGTTGATGAACATGCCGGACGCGGTGACGTCCGAGGGGATGGACAGCACCTTCCCGGACGAGTCCTTGGCGACGAAGTTGGCGTTGATCTTGTTGGTCTTGTTGTTGGCGATGGAGCCGAGGTCGAGCAGCTTGTTCGACCAGATCGGGTCGATCTTCGGCACCGCCGCCACGTCGGGCAGGGAGCTCGCCTGAGCGGCGTTGCGCAGCTTCGCGTCGTAGCCGTCGTACGGGATGTTGACGAGCTTGACGTTGACGCCGGTTTCCTTCTTGTACGCCGCCACCGACGCCTTCCAGCCCGCGTCCTGCCCCGGAACCGTGGAGATCCAGAACGTCAGCGACTTGGAGGTTCCGCCCGAGTCGGACCCCGACCCGCAGGCGGAGAGAAGCAGGGCACCTGCCGCGGCCCCGGCAGCGAGCGGAACCAGGCGGCGTATGCCGCCGCGGCCGAGTCGGCGGGAGCGCCGCACACCCACAGTGGTCATCTTCGATCCCTTTTTTTCGTCGTAGGGGACGGAGCACGGCGCCGACCGAAGCGGCACGGGTGCATTTTGCAGGAAGGTTTGCTTTCCGATGGCGTCGGCCTCGCCCGGCCGCGTCGCCTCAACGGGTGGGATCCCCGGCCATGAGGGCCGTCGTCGCACAAGCACGCCCTCGTGCGGCTGCCGTACTTCACGTACGGGCGGGATGCTCAACCCAAGCCGGCGTCCCGACCGACTTAGAAAGCGCTTGTCCGGACATTGGCAGACTGAGTTGCGGGCCGTCAATCCTTGGCCCGCGCGGCCTCGGTCACGGTTTGGACTCCCCGGGCGACCGCGAGCCGCGCGGCACCCGCGACGGTGCCGGTGTCCCCGACCGTGCTGCTGACCACCTCGGTGGGCCAGCTCAGCCGCGCCAGCTCGGCCCGCACACCGGGCAGGAGCTGCGGATCCGCGCCCGTACTGCCCCCCAGCACGATCAGGCCCGGGTCCAGCACGGCGGTCACGGCGGCGGCCAGCCGACCCACGTCCGCGGCATGGCGGCCGACGACCTCGAGGGCCGGGGCACGGCCCTCCCCGGCGAGGGCGAAGAGCCGCTCGGTGGTGCGCGGGCAGGGGCCGTCGGTGCCCTGCCAGGCCGCCGCGGCCCGGCGCAGCAGGGAACGTGCCCCGATGTACTCCTCCAGGGCCTCCTGGCGCGGTTCACGGCCGTCGTCCCAGGGGTAGGGCAGCCGGGCCAGCTCTCCGGCGGCGCCGTTCGAGCCGCGCAGCACCGAGCCGCCGACGACGATGCCGAGGCCGATGCCCACGCCGATCCGCAGATATCCGAAGGTGTGCCGGCCGCGCGCGGCCCCCTCGTGCAGCTCCGCCAGCGCGGCGCAGTTGACGTTGTTCTCCAGGTGGACGGGCACGCCCGGCGGCAGCGCGACGGCCATGGCGTCGAAGACCGGACCCGCCTTGGCGGTCGCCGGGCGCATACCGCTGCCCTGCCGGTCCCGCGCGGCCACGTCACCGACGGCGACGACGATGCTGCGCAGCGGAAGGCCGGCGGGCAGCGCGGTGAGCGCCTCGCGTACGGCGTCGGCGGCATCCGTCCGGGAGGCGGTCGCCTCGGCGAGCAGGGAGCCGTCCAGGGCGCAGCTGCGGACCCGGGTGAGGGCGGGGCCGAGGTCGACGGCGAGCACGGCCCCGGCGGCCGGCCCGAGGCAGTAGACGGCCGCGGAACGCCCGGTGCCGCTGGACGAGGTCCCGGAGTGCGTGGCGAGCCGGGCGCTTTCCAGCTCCGCCACGGCGGCCGACACGGTCGGCTTGGACAGGCCCGCCAGGCTCGCGAGCTGCGGCCGGGTCGCGCTGCCCGCCTGGGCCAGCACGGCGAACACCGCACTCGCGCTCTCGGTCAGGCGGGGGGCTTCCGCCACGTCGAGTTCCACAGTTTCCCCCACACGGGTACAGGGCCGCGCGCCCGGACCGGTCGTCCCGGCGGGCTGCGGCGATGGGATGCTCCGACGTCGCGCGTTCCCGTCCCGCGGCGGCCCGAAGGGAGCCTGGACGGTCGAGTGCGCGATTACTCTTGACGCACTGTACTTCGTTAGTTAACTTCCTAACGAACTTCACGGTACTCGCCTGCCGTGCTCGTCAGAAGCCCGTCCCGGGGCTTCCCTAGTTCACCGATCCGCAATCCCCCAGACACGGTTCGCCCGCCGTCGCAGCTCGACGCAGCAACGACGAAAGAGGATCCGTGCAGGACTCTCCACCTTCGGCCGCCCTCGTGGTCGGCGTCGACGTGGGCGGCACCAAAACCCATCTCCGCGCCCTCACGGGCGACGCCGTCGTGACCGACCACGTCCGCGCCAGCGCCGGCTGGCGGCCGCACGACGCGGCCGCCGCCGCACGTTGGCTCACCCGCCTCGTCCGCGAGACGCTGCCCGAGGGCGTGCGCCCGGCCGCCTTCGCCGTGGGCGCGCACGCCTGCGAGACACCCCGCCAGTGCGCGGAGATCCGCGATGCCCTTCAGCTCTCCCTCGGTGTGCCCGCGCGCGTGGTGGGCGACGCCGAACTGCTCGTACCCGCCGCCGGACTCGACAAGGGCGTCGGCCTCGTGGCCGGCACCGGCTCGGTGGCGGTGGGCCGCCTCCCGGGCGGTGACCCCGTCCAGGTCGGCGGCTGGGGCGCGGTCCTCGGCGACGAGGGCGGCGCCGCCGGTCTGGTCCGCGAGGCGGCCCGGGCCGTATGGGCGGCCCACGACCGCGGCGAGGAACCCGGAGCCCTGGCCCGGAGCCTTCTCGCCGCTTTCGGCGTGCCCGAGGTCCCGGCGCTCGGCGCGGCCCTGGAGGGCGCCTCGGACGTCTCCGCCGAGTGGGGACGCCGCGCGCCCGCCGTCTTCGCGGCGGCGGCCGACGGCTCCGCGCTCGCCCGCTCCGTGATCGCCGACGCCGGTGCGGCGCTCGCCGCGCTCGTCGCCCGCCTGGCCGCACGCGGCGTCGCGGTCGACGACGTGGTCGTGGCGGGCGGCACGGTGCTCGGCCAGCCGGCGCTCTACGAGGCGTTCGCCGCCGCGCTCGCCGACGTGGTGCCGGGGGCGCGGCCGCAGCCGCTCACCGTGCCGCCGGTCGAGGGCGCGGTGGCGTTGGCGCGTGCCCTCCTGTGAGGCGCGGGCCGCTCGTTCACCCGCAGGACACGCACCGGTCGCCGGGTCATCGCGGAAGCGACACGACTCGGCCGTAGATCTTCGCTCGTACGCGTCTTCCGGCTCACACGTCGTCACAGGGCAGACGAGCCGCACCCGATCGCACGTGCCCCGCACGTATCCCCACAGGTATCCCGCACGTCCTCCCCGGCCGCACGGCCGAAGAACTCGAGAGAGGCACACTCATGCCGTCACCCGCCGGGCAGTCCACCCCCTCGGCCGTGAACAGAAGGCGCTTCCTGAAGGTCTCCTTCGGCGGCTCGGCTGCCCTGGTGGCCGCTCCGACGCTCGTCTCCTGGCTGGGCGCCGCCGACGCGAAGGCCGCCGCCGGCCCGCTGCCGTTCGTCGACGACTACAAGACGAACCTCACGACGAACCTCATGCCCGAGACCAACGCCGTGGTGCGGATCCTGGGCGGATTCGCCCAGGTGTGGAAGACGGGCGCCGCCTGGAACACCGGCACCCCGCTGCGCCCGGAGATACTGCGCGCCAACATGCGCTACTGCATCGCGGTCACCCGCTCCCGCACGGAGGCCGCGGGCCGCCAGGCGTTCGTCTACGACCGTCAGCACCAGAGCTACGCGATGATCGCCGGACTCGGTCCCCTGACGGATCTCTACAAGACCGGTGCCAAGGCCGTCACGTCGATCACCAGCGCGCCGGACACCACTCCCGCCACCACGATCAGTGACGCCGTGCCCGCGGACGCGCCCGCCGGCTCCGCCATCGGCGCCGGCTCCTACACCTCCGACCTCGGTCAGGTCGCCAAGCTCGTCGACACCGTGCGCGGCCCGTTCGCCTCCGGCAACCCGGGCAAGTACGCCTTCCAGTACCCGCGCCCGTGGCGCATGAACGAGAACAGCGAGGTCGTCGACACCGGGAAGACCGATGCCCTCGGCTTCCCGGTGTACGACTCGAAGGTGGTCGTCGTCCCGCAGCTGCTGCGTCAGCGCGGTACCTCCGCGACCGACGACGGCGGCTTCCCCAGCGGGCACACCAACGCCTTCCACCTGGCGTCGCTGGCGTTCGCGTACGCGGTGCCCGAGCGGTTCCAGGAGCTGGTGACCCGGGCCCTCGAACTCAGCCACACCCGGATCGTCTCCGGCATGCACTCCACGGTGGACGTCCTCGGCGGCCGCATCATGGCCACCGCCCTCGCCGCCGCCGCGCTCGCCGACCCGGCCAACGCCGCGCTCAAGGCGGCCGCCCGCGCCCAGGCCCTGGCCTACTTCACCGAGAAGACCGGCACCACGGCCGACACCCTGCCCGCCTACGCCCACTCCGACGCCTCGGACGCGTACGCCGACCGGGAGGCCAACGCACGGGCCAACGAGCCCCGCCTGACCTATGTCCTCGAGCGCCAGGGCCGCAGGACGCCCCTCACCGTGCCCAAGGGCGCCGAGGTGCTGCTGGAGACCCGGCTGCCGTATCTGACGGCCGCCCAGCGCCGCGAGGTGCTGCGCACGACCGCGCTGCCCTCCGGGTACGTCATGCTCGACGGCTTCGAGCAGTGGGGCCGGCTGAACCTGTTCGCCGCGGCGGACGGGTACGGCGCCTTCGACTCCGACGTCACGGTCACCCTGGACGCGTCGAAGGGCGGTTTCGACGCCGCCGACGTCTGGCGCCACGACATCGAGGGCGAGGGCGGTCTCACCAAGCGCGGCTCGGGCACGCTCACGCTGACGGGGCACAACCGCTACCACGGCGGCACCGTGCTGGCGGAGGGCGTGCTCGTCGCCGGGCACGCCAATGCTCTCGGCCAGGGCGATGTGCGGCTGACCGGGGGCACGCTGCGCGCGGACGCCCCGGTGCGGGTGCGGGGCGCGTGGGCCCAGGAGTCCGGCGCGGTGCTGGACCTGACGCTGCGCGGGCACCACGGGCCCGTCCTCACGGTGTCCGGGCGGGTCCGGCTGGACCGGGGCGCCGTGCTGTCGCTGCGCCTGGACGCCGACCGGCCGCCGGCCGCGGGGACGACGGTCCCGGTGATCGACGCCTCCGCGCTGCGCGGGCAGTTCGACCGTGTCGAGCTGAACTCCGACCGCCTGCGCGCCGTACCCGTGTACACGGCAGACGGTCTGTCGGTACGACTCCTGAAGCGGTAACACCCTTCGCGGCGGGAGCCGGTGCGCAGCGAGCCCCCGAGGCGGCTCCGCACCGGCTCCGGCCGCCGCCCGGCCGGTGTCACCGCAGGGCGGACGATGGCAACCCAACCGCATCCGGTCCTGGAGACCACCCCCGACGCGGAGCCGGCGCGGCCCCCGCGGTCGGCCCGCCGGCGCCTGCTCGTCCCGGTCCTGGTCGCCGTCCTGCTGACCCAGATGGCTGTCGCGATGGTCACCACGGCGGTTCGGCAGACCCCGACCATCGACGAGCCGGTGTACGTCGCCGCGGCGGCCGGCTACCTCCACGAGCACCGGGTGCGGCTCAACCCGGAGCACCCGCCCCTCGGCAAACTCGTCGTCGCCGTCGGCGTGGCCTTCGCCCGCCCGCACGTCGATCCGTCGTTCACCGGCACCCAGGAGGCGGCGGGCCGTCACCTCCTCTACGAGTCCGGCAACGACCCCTGGCGGCTGATGCTGTGGGCCCGGCTGCCGGTGATCGCGCTGACCCTGCTGTTCGGCCTAGTGGTGTTCGCCTTCACCCGTGACCTCGCCGGGCCCGCGCCCGCGCTGACGGCGCTGGCCCTGTACGCCCTCTCCCCCGACGTCGTCGCGCACGGCTCGCTGGCGACGCTCGACGTCCCGGCGGCGGGCTTCCTGCTGACCTCGGTGTGGCTGCTGTGGCGGGCCCGCGACGGCAGGGCGCGCCGCTGCCTGCCGCTCGCCGGGGCCGCTCTGGGCGCGGCGCTCGCCACGAAGATGAGCACGCTGCCCGCGGTCCCGGTGCTGGCGGCCCTGGCGGCGCTGTCGGTGTGCGCCGGGCGGCCCCGCGACGCCCGGCGGGCGCTGCGGGCGGCGGGAGTGGTGACCGTGACCGCCGTCGCCGTGGTCTGGGCCGCGTATCTCGTGGTCGACCCGCTGCTGCGCCGGGATCCCGGGGCGACCCATGTGCCCGTCGTGCACGGCCTGCACGGGCACCTGGTCCGGATGCTGCCCTTCCCCGAGGCGTACCGGGACGGCATGCGGATCCAGTTCGGCCTGGAGAACCGGTCGTGGCAGGGCTTCCTGTTCGGGCACCGGTACTCCGGCGCCCGCTGGTATTACCTGCCGGTCGCCCTGGTCGTGAAGACGCCGCTCGGCATGCTCGCCCTGTGGACGGCCGGGGCGGTCGCGATGGTCGCGGTGCGACGGCTGCGGCCCGCGGCGCCGTACGTGCTGGTCCCGGCCGCCGTGCTGCTGGCCTCGGCCATGACCGGGGCCCGGGACCTGGGGACCCGGTACGCCGTCTTCCTGCCGATGTTCCTCGCGGTGGCCGCGGGGTGCGTCCTGACGGTGCGCCGGCGGTGGGCGCCCGTGGTGGTGGGGGCGCTGACGGTGTTCGTCGCCGTCAGCTCGCTGCGGACCTACCCCTACTACCTGCCGTACTCCAACGAGGCGTTCGGCGGGCCGGCCAGGACGCATCTGCGGCTGCACGACTCCAACGTGGACTGGGGCCAGGACCTCGGCCGGCTGGCGGACCGGCTGCACGGCCGCTACCGGGGGGAGCGGGTGTGGCTCGTGTACAAGGGCAGCGGGGTGCCCGCCTACTACGGCATCGAGGCCTCCGACCCGAGGCGGGTGCCGCCGGGGCAGGTGCACGGGCTGCTGGCCGTGTCGGACTCCGCGGTCGCCGAGGCCAGGGACGGGCTGGCCGTGCTGCTGCGCTCCAGCCGGCCGGTCGACGAGGTCGGCGACTCGATCACGCTGTACCGGCGGTAATCCACGATCACCGGGTGTGCGAGGGGCGTCTTCGCCCACCCTGTCGGGCGCTGTGGCTGAAGTATGTTGAGCCCGTGGAAGACAAAGGAGGCGCACCGGTGCCATCGCCGCAACAGGCACGCGCACAGGCATCCGCGATCACCTCGGGCAGAACCGGTCCGGAGACGGAGGTGTCCCCGACCTCCCGGCTCAGGGCGCTCTTCGACGGACCCCATCTGTCCCCGGGGCAACGGCGCATCGCCCAGTATCTGATCGAGCACATCACCGAGGCGGCGTTCCTGTCGATCACCGACCTCGCGGACCGCGTCGGGGTCAGCCAGCCCTCGGTGACCCGGTTCGCCGCGGCGGTCGGCTTCAGCGGGTATCCCGCGCTGCGGGAGAGGCTCCAGTCGATCGCGCTGGGCGCCCTGGCCGGGGGTCCGGCGGCGGCCGAGGTGAACCGGAGCAACGAGCTTCAGGCGGCGGTCGAGGCGGAGATCGAGAACCTGGAGAACCTGCGGCGCGACTTCGCCGACCCGGACCGGGTCATCGACGTGGGCCGCAAGCTGTCGCAGTCGACGCCGCTGACCGTCCTGGGGCTGCGGATCTCCGTCTCGCTCGCCGAGTACTTCGCCTACGCCGCCCGCCGGGTCCACCCGGACGTGCGGCTGGTGACCCGGGGCGGCAGCGTCGCCTACGACGCGCTCCTGCAGTCCCGGGAGGCGGGCGGGACCTGGGTGCTGGCGTTCTCGATGCCGAGGCACGCGCAGGAGACGCTGACCGCCGTACGGGTCGCGCGCAGTGCCGGTCTCAAGGTCGCGCTGATCACCGACCTGGCGCTGGGGCCGGTGGCCGACGAGGCCGACGCCACCTTCGCCACCGGCACCGGCTCCCGTCTGGTCTTCGACTCCTACGCGGCTCCCGGCGTGATGGCCGCGGCGCTGCTCCAGGCCATGACGGACGCGGGACCCGAACGCACCCAGGCGCGGCTCGAGGAGTACGAGCAGATCGCCGAGCAGCACCAGTTCTTCCTGCGTGAGTGACCGGCCTCCCGAAGGCCACCCCCCTCCCCCGGCAATACACAGAGGGATCATTGCGGGCATTTCGCGCATGAATGTTTTCATACGTCTTGCAAAGCAGTCGGCATATATAAATACTGCTCACGGCCGCATCCGCCCGCCAAGGGCTCATGTACGAGCACCCGAAGCCGCCGTCCCCTACCCGCGTCGGCGCCCAGGGTGTTCGGGGCATCGCTTGCGCGAGCGCCCGTGGTGGCCCCGGTCTTCCCCTGGGCCGGGGCCGCCCCGAACCGTCGGACCACCGTCACGACGCCAACACCGGAAGCGATGATCATGACCCTGACGACGACGCGCATCAGCTCGGACTGGCCGTGCCAGGTCAAGACTCCCGGCAGCTACGACTGGGAGCGCTCGGCGGCCAAGTGGCTGCGCGAGCTGGTGCCCGCGCGCTACGCGAGCTACCCGGCGCTGCTGCGCCACCCGGTACTGCTCGCCCGTCATGCGCAGATCCAGGTCCAGAACGAGGTCCGGGTGGCCCGCACCGCGCTGCAGACCGCCCGCGCCGACCTGCCCCGGCTGGGCCTGCCCGAGTCCGTCATCGAGCACACGATCAAGATGTACGCGGCCGAGGTCATGCAGTTGCAGCACATCGCCCGCAGCGTCCGAGCGGTCACCCAGGCCCTGGTCGAGCAGACCTCCGGACGCTGAACGGGAAGATCCGTTCGCCTCCCCCGGACGGGCATCACGCCTGGCGGGAGCGTTGCCGCAAGACCCCGATCGAAGTCATCCCGATGTGCCATGCTCAAGGCGTGACGAGCGAACCCGCCCTGCCCGCCCAGTCCGGTGAGGTGCCCGACATGGCGGCACTGACCCGGGTCGTGGCGCGCCAGCGCGCGGAGCTGGACCGGCTGCAGGATCTGGCGGCCACCTCGGCCGTGCTGGAACGCGCCAAGGGCGCGGTGATGGCGCAGCTCGGCTGCTCGCCGGACGCCGCGCAGGAGGAGCTTCAGCAGCGGGCCAAGGCCAGGGAGCGGACGCTGCTCGAGGAGTGCTGGATCAGCCTCGGCGCGCTCTCCGCCCAGCCGCACGGCGCCGCCGAGCCGACTCCGGCGGAACCCCCCGCGGTGAGGACCACGCCCGGGCCCGCCCCCGACGAGATCGACGCCGCGGCCCTCGGCCGCCTGAGCCGGGCCCTCGTCCGTGTCGGCACCCCGCACGATCTCGCCCGGTGTCTGCTGGACCGGCTCGCCGCGGACGTGGGCGCCGGCGCCGTGATGATCTTCGCTCGACGGCCGGGCGGCGGACTGGAGCTCACCGGGCACGCCGGCATCGACAGGACGCTGGCCGAACAGTGGAGCCGGGTGCCGCCGGTCGGCGGGATCGCCGCGCTGGACGCCCTCACCGCCGGGCAGGCCCGCTGGCTGGAGAACCTCCCGGAGGACGGCGAGCGGTACCGGCTGATCGGGAACCCGCCCGAGCGGTGGCCGTCCCGGGCCTGGCTGCCGGTGGTGACCGGCGAGTCGGCCGACGTCGTGCTCGGGATCCTGCGCCACCGCGAGGGCGCCTTCCCGCCCCCGGTGCGCGAACACCTGCTGGCCGTCGCCCGGTTGTGCGCCGGTCCGCTGCACACGTTCGGCACCCGGCCGGACCCCGCAGGCGAGGCCGCGGACGCCGTGCAGACGGTGCTCGACCGGCTGCCGGTCGCGGCCGTGCTCCTCGCCCCGCTGCGCTCCGCGTCGGGGGACGTCGAGGACTTCCGCATCGATGCCGCGACCAGCGTGACGTCCGACGCCGTGGGCCGCAGCGGGCGCGAGCTGGTCGGCCTGCGCTTCCTGGAGTGCTGGCCGGAGGTCGCCCGCGATCCGCTGTGGGAGGGATGCCTCCAGGTGCTGGCCGACGAACGGCCGTACGAGAGCGAGCCGTTCGCCCGGCAGCAGATGGTGTCCGGGGTCAGCGAGCTGGCCACCTACTCGGCGCGGGTGAGGGGGTTGGGCGACGGGCTGGTCGTCAGCTGGGTCCGGCACGATCCCTCCGACCGGCAGGAGCAGCGGCTGGCGGACGTGCAGCGGCTGGGCAACCTCGGCTGGGTCACCTGGAACCTGGACACGGGCGAGGGGACCTGGTCCTCCCAGGTCTTCAGCATCTTCGAGCGCGATGCCGCACTGGGTGTCGTCCCGCTCTCCGGGCTGCCGCGCCTCGCCTCCCCCGAGGACCTGCCGACGCTCGCCCGCGCCGTCGGCGAGCTGGTGCGGCACGGGCGGCCGTGCGACGTGCCGTTCCGGATCTCCACCCGGGCCGGCGTCCGGCATCTGCGGGTGGTCGCCGAGGCCGTCTCGGACGCCGACGGCACGCCCGTCGAGGTGCACGGCTTCGTGCAGGACCTCACCGCGCAGCGCAGCGCCGAACTCGCCCTCGTCGCCAGTGAGCGGGCCATGCTCACCCAGCACGGCGTGCTCGAGGCCGAGCGCCTGGTGGCCGCCCGGCTGCAGGACGCGCTGCTGCCCCTGCCCAAGGAGCCCGTCCGGCTGGCCGGGCTGCGCGTCGACATCGCCTACCTGCCCGCGCAGTCGGGCCTCAGCGTCGGCGGCGACTGGTTCAGCGCCATCGAACTGCCCGACGGCGACGCCCTGTTCGTGGTGGGTGACGTGGCCGGGCACGGCATGGGCGCCGTGGCCTCGATGGCCCTGCTGCGGTTCACCGCCAAGGGCATGGTCATCACGGGTTCGACGCTGACCGGAGCCCTCAGCCGCCTCAACGCCCTGCTGCTGCACTCCCGCGACCCGCACGGCTCGGCCACCATGGTGCTGGCCCGCTACAGCCCGCGCGAACGGCGGCTGGAGTGGGCGCAGGCCGGCCACCCGCCGCCGTTGCTGGTGCGCGCCGGTGAGGCGCACTATCTCGAGCGTCCCTTCGGGATGCTGCTCGGCGCGACCGACGCGCCGCGCTACGAGGCGGCGGAGGTCCGCCTGGAGCCCGGCGACCAGATCCTGCTCTACACCGACGGTCTGGTGGAGCGGCCCTCGGAGAGCATCGACCTCGGCCTGGAGCGACTGGCCAGGGCCGCCGCACCCCGGACCGGCACCGCGCCCACCTCATTGGACCAGTTGCTCGGCGCGACGCTGGAACCCGAGGGACGGGACGACGTGTGCGTGCTCGACATCCGGGTGCCGGCGGACGCCGAGCCGTAGGACGGCTCAGTCGTCGCGGTGCCGCCAGTACCACAGCGCCCCGACGACGACGGCCAGCAGGAACACGACGGGCAGCACCAGACCCGGGATGCGGGACACGTTCATGCGGACGGCTTTCGGCTCGACGGGCCGGGGTGCCGAACGCGCGCCGGCCCGCCGTCCATGGTGACACGCGGCACACGGCCCGGCCGTGGCCCGTTCCCGAGGCTTTACCCAGTCATCCGCCGGCCGAGGCGGTACGGGACTCCAGATCGCGGCGGGTGTCGTCGCCGTAGACGCCGCTCTCGTCGCCGCGGATGCCGTACCAGAGCTGGAACCGCGCCACGGCCTCGGTGAGAACGGTGCCGTAACGGCCGTCGGTGGGGCCGTTGGCGTACACGTCCGGGATGCGCAGCAGGCGCTGCTGGAGGTCGGTCACCTCGGCGCCGCTGTCCCCCTCCCGCAGGGTGCCGGCTCCGTCCGGGTCGGCGGACTCGGCCGCGGTGGCGGCCGGGGAAGGCGTGGCCGCCGTCGGCGGAGGTGTCTGCGCGGCGGCCTCGCCGCCCCGGCCCGGCAGCAGCAGCGCGCAGGCGAAGCCGACGAGGGCTGCCGCGCACACGCCGACCGTGATGGCGCCGCGTCGCACACCCGCGCCGGACCCGGTGCGGGCGCGGGCCCGCGCACCCTCCGCCGCCGGCGCGGCCCGCGAGCCGCTCCGCTCCCGCGCCGCACCTCTGCGGCCGCCGGGGCCGTCGCCGCCGGGCAGGGGCCGGGGGCCGCCGTGCTCACTCGCCCAGTCCCGGCCGCCGCGTGGCGTCGGCGTGGTCATCCGCGTGGCCGTGGCCGTGGTCGCCGTGCGGAGGTGGTCCAGTGGCGGGAGCTCCTCCGTCTCCGCGTCGTCCCCGGCCGCCTCGGGCCGCAGAGGTATGGCCTCGTAGGCGTCCGGGTCCTGGGTCAGTTCGGCCATCTCGCGGAACAGCTCCGCGAGGGCGTCGGTGTTGCGCGGTCGCAGGACCCGGATGGGTTCCAGGACCGGGCGTTCGTGCGGCTTTCCGGTTTCGTCCGGTGTCGGCACGCTCGTCTCCCTCCCGTGGGTCCCCCAGGAGAGATACGGGCGGACGGGCGGACGGGTTCAGCCCGCGAGGAAACGGTGCAGGGAACGCTTCGTCGCGGCGACGAAGGAGTCCTGTCCGGCCTCGTCCAGGGCGTCGAGGGAGAGGTACGGGTTGAGGTCCTCCAGCTCGACCAGCAGCAGTTCGCCGTCCGGGGCGCGGCAGGCGTCGACGCGCTGGATGCCGTGCGCGAGGCCGTTCCAGTCGATGAAGCGCCGGGCGAACTCCAGGTCCCGCACGGTGGGCCGGTAGGGCTCCAGCTGCCAGCGGCGGTCGGGATGGGGTGCGTACAGGGCGTACTGGAAGTCGTGGTCGATGTAGGTGAAGGACACCTCGTAGGCGAAGTCGACGCACGGCTGGACCAGCACCGAGCCGTCGGCCAGGGCGGGGAGCGCGTCGGGCGGGAGGATCCGCAGGCCGATGGAGTCGGCTCCGAGCTTGGGCTTGACGACGTACCGCTCGGCCTCGGGCAGCCGGTGCAGGTCCTCGGGGCGGTCGACGGTGGGGATGACGGGGTGGCCCGCGGCGCTCAGATCGAGGAGGTACTGCTTGCCGGCCATGTCGGCGCGGCCGGTGAGCGGGTTGTAGACGCGTACGCCGTCGTGGAGCGCGCGCTCCCGGAAGGCTTCGTACTCCTTCCGATAGCCCAGGACCGGGCCGCTGTTGCGGACGACGACGCCGTCGAAGGAGTGCATCAGGGCGGCCGCGTCCAGCGGGTGGCACAGGGCCAGGTCGAACTCCGCGCGCAGCCGGGAGGTGAGGAAGACGTCCTCGTCGCAGTACCGGCGCCCGCGTGCCTGGTAGGCGAGGTCCGTGACGTAGAGGAGACGGGGGCGGGCGGCGGACATGCGGTCTCCTGGTGACGGTCGAACGGTGCGGAAAGGTTACGTCAGACGGCGTGCGGGCGGTCCGGGGCGGGACCGCCCCGGCAGGAGGGACGGCCGCGGCCCCCGGGACTCGCGAGGGGCGGTGGGCGCGCGGGTCGTACGATGACAGGACCGTCGTTTTTCTCCCGAAGGGCTCGTCGACTCCCGTGACCACCGCAACACTGCTCGACGGCAAGGCCGCCGCGGCCGACATCAAGAACGAACTCGCCCTCCGTGTCCAGGCGTTGAAGGAGCGGGGCATCCATCCGGGGCTGGGCACGATCCTCGTCGGCGATGACGCGGGCAGCCGTTCCTACGTCGGCGGCAAGCACCGCGACTGCGCGCAGGTCGGCATCGCCTCGATCCGCGTGGAACTCCCCGCCGACGCCTCCCAGGCCGACGTCGAGGCCGCCGTGCTGCGGCTCAACGCCGATCCGGCCTGCACCGGCTTCATCGTGCAGCTCCCGCTCCCGGCCCATATCGACACCCATGCCGTCCTGGAGCTGATCGACCCGGTCAAGGACGCCGACGGACTCCACCCGACCAACCTCGGCCGGCTGGTGCTGGGCATCCCGGCCCCGCTGCCCTGCACCCCGCGCGGCATCATCGACCTGCTGCGGCGCAACCGGGTGGAGATCACGGGCCAGCAGTTCTGCGTCATCGGCTGCGGTGTCACGGTGGGCAGGCCGCTGGGCCTGATGCTGACCCGCAGCACCGAGCACGCCACCGTGACCCTGTGCCACGAGGCCACCCAGGACACGGCCGCGCACGCCCGGGAGGCGGACGTGGTGGTGGCCGCGGCCGGAGTGGCCCACCTGGTCAGGCCCGACTGGATCAAGCCGGGCGCGACGGTGCTGTCCGTCGGCCTGACGCGCACGGTCGAGGGCATCCTCGGCGACGTCCACCCCGACGTGAGCGATGTCGCCGGGTCCTTCTCGCCGCCGGTCGGCGGGGTCGGGCCGATGACGCGGGCGATGCTGCTGACCAACGTGGTCGAGGCCGCCGAGCGGATGTGACACCGGCACCCGGCGCCGGGCACTCGGTTCCCCGACGGAGGGAACTGAGTGCCATCGGCGCCGATCAGGTGTTACGTTCGCGTCCATGAGCGCCACTCACAAGGCGGAGGCCAAACCGCCCATGCGGGACGCCCTGGTCGCGGCGGCCTTCCGGCTGTTCCTGGAGCGGGGCTACGAGCAGACCACCGTCGACGACATCGTTGCCCTGGCGGGCGTCGGCCGGCGGTCCTTCTTCCGCTACTTCCCCTCCAAGGAGGACGTGGTCTTCCCCGACCACGAGCGGTGCCTCGCCGACATGACGGCCTTCCTCGCCGCGAGCGGCAAGGAGCACGAGCCGGTGCGCCGCGTCTGTGACGCCGCTCGTCTCGTCCTGCTGATGTACGCCGAGAACCCTTCCTTCTCCGTCCAGCGCTACCGGCTCACCAAGCAGGTCCCCGGGCTGCGGGCGTACGAACTGTCGGTCGTCTGGCGTTACGAGCGCGCCCTCGCCGAGTACCTCCGGGGCCGCTTCACCGGCCGGCCCGACGGCAACCTGCACGCCGACGTGATCGCGGCCGCCGTGGTCGCCGCGCACAACAACGCCCTGCGCTCCTGGCTGCGTTCGGCCGGACAGGGCGACGCGAGCACGACCGTGGACCATGCGCTGGGGTACGTGCAGTCGGCGTTCGGCGCACCCCCGACCGCCCCGACCGCCCCGACCGCCCCGACATCCACGGCGGCAACGGCAGCAACGGCAGGCCCTGCGTTCCCCTCGCTCCCGATGCCGCCCGCCGACGAAATGCCGGACGACGTCGTCGTGGTGGTCTCCCGGCGCGGGGCACCGCTGTGGCGTGTGGTGCAGGAGATCGAGACGACCCTCGGACGGGACTGACCCCCCTCCGCACCCCCGCCGCGCCCCCTCCGGACCCTCGCCGGACCCTCGCCGAACCCCCTCAATATTGTGGGTACGCAGTGCCTTTACGAGTGGCACTGAGTGCCATACGCTGTGGGCGTGCACGGTGGCACGGCTGACCGGGCACGTGCGTGCACGGGTGGGCCGGGCACGTGGATTCCGGCCGAGTGCAGGGAGTTGACCCGCGTGTACCACTACTCAGGAAACGCCGTTCAGCAGGCCGCCGGCTCCGCGGCGGGCGTCCTCGACCGCGCGAGCACCGACGGCGACACGATCCTCTTCCAGCGCTGCACCTGGTGCGGCACCGCCATGTACCACCGGCTGCTGTGCCCGGTGTGTCAGGGCAGCGACCTGCGCACGGAACGCAGCGAGGGCGCCGGCACCGTCCGCCACGCCACGGTGGTGAACCGCAACACCCCCGCCGCCCGCAATGTGTCCCTGGTCGAGATGGCCGAGGGGTTCGTCGTACGCGGCCGGGTCATGGGCCCGCTCATCGGCATCCACAGCGGCGACCGCGTCCGGCTGTCCACGGTCAAGGACCCGGTGCGCGGCGAACCGGTCTTCCAGCTCCTCGACGAGCCGTACCGGGCCTGGCACTAGAACCTTCGCGTCACCGGGCCGAGTCCGGACAGCGGGTCCCCGCTGTCCGGATCTTTGCGCTCGGCCCACCTGATTCCCGGTCACAGGCAACCCACAGAGGTGCTTTCGCTTCCTTCGGGGCGCGAGGGGCTCCCGATACGGACGGGGCCCCCGCCTCCGAGTGTTGAGGAGTGGACCTTGATCCGTGCCCGGCGAATAGGTGTCACCGCCGTGGCCGCGCTCGCGGCCCTGGCGGGAACACCGGGACTGGCACAAGCCCGACAGCCTTCCGAGACAAGACCGACGACCACGACCACCGACAGCGCGCTGCCGCAGGGATGGCAGGTCGGCGGGGAGGGCACCGCTCGTGCGCTGGTCTGGCGGTCGCCCACGCCCGTGCCCCTCGGCGACGCCCGCGTGGAGTTCCGCTCGGGCGACCGACTGCTCGGCGTACCGAAGACGGAGAAGGACGGCCGCACGTTCCGGCTCTCCCTCGCCGACGCGGGGGACGCCCCCTTGAAGGACCTGCGGGTCCTGGCCGGCGGGCGCCGTCTGGACGCCGCCGACAACTCCGCCCCGGCCGACAACTCCGCCCCGGGTGAACGGCGTTCCCCCACCGCCGAGCAGCCCCCGGCCCAGGCCCCGGCTCCTGCTCCGGCGAACTCCGTCGACCCCGGCAGGCCGGGCGCGTACCGCACGGCCAGCGGCGAGTACGACCTCGCCCCGGTGAAGTTGCCGGGCTTCGCCCAACCGGTGGAGATGAAAGCCGTCGTGGTGGCACCGAAGGGGACCACCGGCAAGCGGCCCCTCGCACTGTTCCTGCACGGCCGGCACACCACCTGCTACCAGCCGGGCAGCGACGACTTCGACATCTCCTGGCCCTGCCCGGCCGGCAAGAAGTCGATCCCGAGCTACCAGGGCTACCTCCAGGACCAGAAGCTCCTCGCCTCGCAGGGCTACGTCACGGTGTCGATCTCCGCGAACGGCATCAACGGCCAGGACGGCGAGGCCGAGGACGGCGGTGCGCAGGCGCGTTCCTCGCTGGTGCGCCGGCACCTCGCCACGTGGGCCGACTGGGCCGCGCACCCGGACCACGCCCCGGCGTCGGTGCCCGCCGCGACGAAGGCCGACCTCTCCCGTGTCCTGCTCGTCGGCCACTCGCGCGGCGGCGAGGGCGTCAACCGCGCCGCCCTGGACAGCCTGTACCCGCCGCCCGCCGCGCAGGACGGCTACCGGGGCCCGGTCCGCTGGAAGATCCGCGGGACCGTTCTCGTCGGACCGACGATCTTCGGCCAGAATCCGGTCGCCGACGTCCCCTCCGCGACCATCCTGCCCGGCTGCGACGGCGACGTCGCCGATCTCGAGGGCGAGACGTACCTCGACGGGACGCGCGGCATCAGCAACGGCAAGGCCCTGCACAGCGCGGTCTACATGGTCGGCGCCAACCACAACTTCTTCAACACCGAGTGGACGCCGGGCAAGGCCGTGGCGCCCTCCTTCGACGACTTCTGGGAGGACCCGGACGCGCAGCAGCCCGACCCGGTCTGCTCCACCGGTGCCCCCACCCGGCTGACCGCCGACCAGCAGCACCGGGCCGGCGCGACCTACATCGCCGCCGCGGCCCGGCTGTTCGTCGCCGGTGACGACCGGGTGCGCCCGCTGCTCGACGGCACCGGGAAGCGCGCGCCCTCCGCCGACCCGGCACGCGTCCTGACGCACGCGGTCGGCGCCCGCCGCACGGGCGGCTTCGTGCCCGACGGCGGCGTCGAGGTGACCGGCGGCCGGGTGTGCTGGGCGGACCCCGACCCGGCCAGGTCGTGTCTGGACGCGGACGCCACGGGGATGTCCCCGCACTTCGGCTGGTGGGATCTGGAGAAGGACTCCGGCAAGAGCGCGGTCGCGCTGAAGTGGTCCGCGCCGGGCACACCGACGACGATCCGTTCCCTTGCTCCGGTCTCCCTCTCCGGTGCCGAGAGCCTGGCGCTGCGGGTCTTCGTGCCGCCGAACACCACCGGCACCGAGCTGGACGTGTCCGTCACCGACGCGGCCGGCCGCCGCGCCTCGCTCGGCCGGGTCACGGTCGACGGCCTGCCGGGCTCCGACCGCACCGCCTCGTACTGGGCCCGCGAGCTGCGTGTCCCGCTGTCCGCCGCCACTCGCGCCGGCCTCGATCTACGGCACGTCAAGTCCCTTGCGCTGACTCCGCGTTCGGGGTCCGGGCAGGCGTGGTTCATGGACGCCTGGGGCTGGGCCCCCGGCACGCCGGCGGTCCGGGCGGCGGCGCTGCCGCGGGTCGACATCGGCCGGATCACGGCCAAGGAGGGCGACTCCGGCACCCGCACCTATCACGTCCCGGTCCAGGTGTCCGGGCACGGCAGCGGCCGCGTCCGCTTCTATGTCGTCGACCCGGAGACCCTCGAGGCCACGGAGAAGGTGGTCACGGTCCGGCCGGGCAGCACGCCGATCGACGTGCCGATCGAGGTGAAGGGCGACACCCGCTTCGCCTACGACGTGACACAGGACCTTCTCGTGAAGGCCGTGCGCGGCGCGGTCGTCGGCTCCTACCGGGGCGGGGTCACGGTGCAGAACGACGACCCGGCGCCGGAGGTGACCCTGACTCCGGTCGCCGACCGGGTGACCGAGGGCGAGTCGCTGAGCTGGCGGATCACCCTCTCCGAGACCGCCGACGTGGACTTCTGGCAGCCGGTCCGGGTGCTGCCGGTCACCGAGGGTGCCGAGCTGTCCACCAAGGACGTGGACCCGCAGTGGCTGCTGGACTACTCCGGTGACGTGCCCGACCCGGAGCGTCCGCTGTCGGACGCGAACCTGTGGGTCTGGCTGAACATCCGGGCCGGGACCACCGAGGTCGACTTCACCGTGCCCACGGTGAAGGACCAGGTGGCCGAGCCGGCCGAGTCGATGCGTCTCGCGCTGACCGACGACAGCGCCGAGCCGCTGCCGGACCGGCCGGTGCCGACGGGAACGGTCGTGGACGCGCCGTAGTACGGACGCGCTGCCCGAAGGGGGCCCGGACCACGCGGTCCGGGCCCTCTTTCTCCGTTTCCGGGCTCACAGCGTGACGCGGATCCCGACGGTTCCGTCCAGACCCCTGCGCAGTCGGCTGCCGAGCAGGGTGAGGCGGCCCACGACGCCGTACTTGCGGGCGAGCAGGGTGCGATAGCGGGCGGTGGTCGGCGCGTCGCAGATCTCGGCGGTGGCCGGGATCTGCTCGCCGGTGGGGTTGCCGCGGACGTCACAGGGCCCCACGAGGACGTCGCCGCGGGCCCGGATCCGCTTCACCTTCCAGGAGTCCGCGACCGACCAGACCCCGAGCGCGTCCCCGTCCCGCACCACCCACACGGGCGTGGCGACCCCGGTGCCGTTCTTGCGATAGCTGGTGATCAGCAGGTACTTGCCCGCTGCCAGCCGGTCGAGTGCGTTCTCAGCCATGCCCGAAGTCTAGGCATCCGTACGCCTCACCACCTCGGCAGCATCGGCTCGTAGTCCGGCCGGATCCGCCGCATGTACCCGGTGTCGTCGCGCTGTCGCACACCCGAGTCGAGGTAGCGGCGGTGCAGCCGGTCGAGGACGTCGGTGTCCAGCTCGACGCCGAGCCCCGGGCCGGTCGGTACCTTCACCGCGCCGTCCGACAGCTCCAGCACCCCCGGGACGATCACGTCGTCGGCGCTGTTCCACGGGTAGTGCGTGTCGCAGGAGTGGTCGAGGTTCGGGATGGCCGAGGCGAGGTGGGTCATCGCGGCGAGGCTGATGCCCAGGTGCGAGTTGGAGTGCATGGACAGCGCGATCCCGAACGCCTCGCAGACGGCGGCCAGTTCGCGGGTGCGGCGCAGTCCGCCCCAGTAGTGGTGGTCGGTGAGGAGTACCTGGATCGCGTTCTGCTCGACGGCCGGCCTGAGGTGTTCCCAGGCGATGACACACATGTTGGTGGCGAGCGGCAGCGGCGAGTCCCGCGCGACCGCCGCCATGCCCTCGATGGTCCCGGTCGGGTCCTCCAGGTACTCCAGTACGCCGTCGAGTTGCCGGGCGACGTACTTCGAGGTCTCCACCGACCACGCCGTGTTGGGGTCCAGGCGAAGCGGCCGGCCGGGGAACGCCTCCGCCAGCGCCCTGATCGCGGCGATCTCCTCGTCCGGCGGGAAGACTCCGCCCTTGAGCTTGAACGAATCGAAGCCGTACCGCTGCCGCATCAGCCGGGCCTGCTCGACGATCCCGGCCGGGTCGAGCGCCTCGGGCCAGTCGTCGCCGATGGCGGGGCGGCCGTCGAGCGCGGGGTGTTCGGCCCACTTGTAGAAGAGGTAGGCGGCGAAGGGCACGGAGTCGCGCACCCGGCCGCCGAGCAGGTCGGAGACCGGGCGGCCCAGCAGCTTGCCCTGGGCGTCCAGGCAGGCGACCTCGACGGCCGAGGTGGTCCAGCCGCGCTCGTGCGAGCTGGGCACGCCCGGCAGCAGGGCGGCGTCGATCGCGGCGGCCACGGCGGTCGTGTCGAAGACGTCCATGCCGACGACTGTCCTGGCCGCGACCATCAGCCGTTCGAGGCGCGCCGTACCACCGGGCGACTCGCCGAGGCCCACCGTGCCGTCCTCCAGGACGAGTCGCAGGATCACCCGGAGCGCGAGCGGTTCGTGGACGCCGCCCGAGTTCAGCAGCGGCGGGTCGGAGAAGGCGATGGGCGTGACGACGAGTTCGCGGATGCGTGTGGCAGGGGTGGTCATACGGCGACGGCCTCCAGTCCCCGGTCGATGAGCTTGGCGAGCCGGGCGACATGCTCCGGCGTGGGGTCGAGCAGGGGTGCCCGTACGCCGCCCACGTCCAGGCCCCGGATCGTCACCCCGGCCTTGACCAGGGACACGGCGTATCCCGGGACCTCGTCGCGCAGTTCGACGAGCGGGCCGTAGAACTCGTCGAGGAGATGGGCAACGAGGGTGTCGTCCCCTTGCGACAGGGCCCGGTGGAAGGCGAGCGCGATCTCGGGGGCGAAGGCGAAGACGGCAGAGGAGTAGAGGCCGACGCCGATTCCCCGGTAGGCGGGGGCGGTCGTCTCGGCGGTGGGCAGGCCGTTGAAGAACAGGAAGTCCTCGGAGCCGGGAACGGCCCGTACCGCCCGGACGATGCGCTGCATGTGCTCGATGTCGCCGATGCCGTCCTTCAGGCCGATGACCTTGGGCAGGGCGGCGATCTCTGCGGCGGTGGCACCGGTGAGGCGGGCGGTCCCGCGCTGGTAGAAGACCACGGGGAGGTCGGTGGCGGCGGTGACCTCCTCGACGTAGCGGACCAGGCCCTGTGGGGGCGCGGTCACCAGGTAGGGCGGCAGCAGCAGGATGCCGTCGGCGCCGGCCCGGGCCACGCGTACGGCGTGGTCGCGGGCGACGGGGACCGGCCCGCCGGCGGCCGCCAGGACGGGAACGCGTCCGGCGGTCGTCTCGACGGCGACCCGGGTGGCGCGTTCGAGCTCGTCCGGGTCGAGGGCGTGGAACTCACCCGTCCCGCAGGCGACGAACACGCCGCCCGCGCCGGCCGAGACTCCGGCCTCGATGTGCCGGCCGAGCCGTTCTGCGTCCAGCGAGCCGTCCGCGGCGAACGGCGTGACCGGGAAGAACAGCACTCCTTGGAACTTCATGTCTCCCTCGTAACTGCGTGGTGGGCGGGGGGGTTGTCCGGGGTGTCAGCCCTTGGTGGCGCCGGCCGCGATGCCGGTGACCAGCGAGCGCTGCAGGAGCAGGTAGACGATCAGGCTGGGGACGAGGGCGATGACGGCTCCGGCGAGGACCACTCCGGACCCGACCTCGGGGTCGGTGCGCAGAATGGACAGGGCGACGGTGACCGTGTAGTCGGTGGGGTCCTTGGAGGCGATCAGCGGCAGCAGGTACTGGTCCCAGATCATCACGAAGCCGAGGACACCGGCGACGCCGAGCGCGGGCTTGCACAGCGGCAGGACGATCTGCCACAGCATGCGGAACTCGCCGACGCCGTCGAGCCGGGCGGCCTCCTCTATCTCGGTGGGGATGTCCTTCATGAACTCGGTCAGGAGCATCACGGAGAAGCCCCAGGCGCCGAGCGGCAGGATCACGCCCCACGCGGTGCCCTTCAGGTCCAGCCCGACGACCGGGACATGGCCGAGGACCAGGGACAGCGGGATCGCGATGACCTCCTCGGGGAGCATCATCGTCAGCATGAACAGGGTGAGGATCAGGGCCTGGCCGCGGAAGCGGTGCCGGGCCAGCGCGTAGGCGGCCAGCACGGACACCGTGAGCTGGAGCAGCAGCGCGCCGCCGGCGATGACGAGCGAGTTGGTGAAGTAGTCCCAGATGCCCCGCTCCCCCGCCACCTGGAAGTTCTGCCAGGTGCTGTCGTGCGGGAGGAAGGACAGGGAGGATCCGCTGGCGTGCGTGGTGAAGGCGCCGGAGACAATGGTCAGGAACGGCGCCGCGAAGACGCCGATCGCGAGCGCGCAGAGCAGGATCCGCAGGCACCGTGCGGCGCCCGGCCGGTCGCTCCAGCCGAGGGCGGTGTCGAAGCGGGCGGGGGTGGCCCGGGCCGCCCTGGCGGACCTCCTTGTCGTGGCCGTCGGCGCGGGTGTCCGGACGGGGTCGATGGCGGGTGCGCTCATCGCACGTCTCCCCTCTTGCGGAAGTGATTGACCGTGACGGTGAGCAGCAGGGTCACGCAGAGCAGCACGACGGAGGCCGCGGAGGCGCCGCCGATGTCGTTGCGGGTGAAGCCGAGGGTGTAGGCCCGGGTCATCCACACCTCGGTGGAGCCGGCCGGGCCGCCGCCGGTGAGGACGTAGACCTCGGTGAAGACGCGCAGGCCGCGGATGGCGGCGAGGGTGAGGACGATGCCGAGGGCGGGGCGGATCGCGGGGAGGGTGACGTACCGCAGGCGCTGCCACAGCGACACGCCGTCCATCGCGGCGGCCTCGTACAGCGTCCGGTCCACCCCGGCCAGTCCGGCGAGGATGATCACCATGTTGTATGGGGCGAGCATCCAGACGCTCATCACCATGGTGGCCCACAGGGCGGTGTTCGGGTTGTCGAGGAACTGGGTCGGTCCGAGGCCGAGGAGGCCGAGGCCCTGGTTGATGATGCCGTCGGAGGTCGGGTAGTACAGCAGCCGCCACATCTCGCCGACGACGGCGGTGGCGGTGACGACCGGCAGGAAGACGGCCGTGCGCATGATCTTCAGGGAGCGGGCCTGGCCCTCCAGCAGCAGCGCGAGCGCGAAGCCGACGGCGATGGCGCCGAGGGACTGTCCGAGGCCGAGGAGGAGGGTGTGCCCGATGGCTTCCTGGAAGCGGTGGTCGGTGAGGACGCGGGTGTAGTTGTCCAGGCCGACCCACTGGTCGCCCAGGAAGGGCCGCACCTTGAAGAAGCTGAGCCAGACGCCCTTGCCCATGGGCAGGAACTTGAAGACGAGGGCGAGCAGCAGGCCGGGGGCGAGGAACACCCATGGCAAAACGTTTCGCTTGCTGAATGCGCTGCGGACCCGGGAGCCGCGCACGGGGGCTGTCGTGGCTGTCATTTCAGCAGGTCCTGGTCCTTGAGGTCGCCGGCGAGGGTGTCGTCGAGTTCTTTCAGGCCGGCGCGGACGTCGCTGCCGCAGTACGTGAAGATCGCGTTGAGGGCGTCCGCGGTGTCCTGCTTGATGGGGGCGAAGTCCGGCGCGTTGGGGAACTGCACGGAGGCGTCCTCGTAGGCCTTCTGGACGACGCCCCAGCGGGGGTCGTTGTGCACGGTCGCCGCGTCGAGGGTGGAGTTGACGGGGATCCGGACGACGGGCTGGTTCTTGCCGGTCATCGCGAGGCGCTGCCCCTCGGGTGAGACGAGGAAGGCGGCGAGTGCCCGTTCCTGCTCGGTCTTGCCGGTCCTGGCGCCGAAGTAGATGTTCTCGCCGTCCGCGAGGACGTCGTTGCCGGCCGGACCGGCCGGGGCCTGCACCACCTCGAACTTGTCCTTGCCGAGGGCCTGGTCGAACGTGGCGATGTTGTAGGGGCCGGTGAGGTACATACCGGCGTTGCCGTCCTGGAAGTTGGTGGCGTTGCCGGTGATGGCGGTGAGGGCGCCCGGCTGGATGACAGCGTTGTCAGACGTGCAGAAGAGATTCTTCTTCAGCCAGGAGACGGAGCGTACGGCGGCGGCCGAGTCGACAACCGGCCGATAGCCGCCGTCCTTCGTGGCCTCGATGATGCGGGCGCCGCCCTGCCACAGGAAGCTGGCGCCCCACCAGGCGGCGTAGCCGTTCTGGGCGCTGCCGGGGACGACCATCCCGTAGGTGTTCTTCCTGCCGTCCCCGTCGGGGTCGTCGTCGGCGAAGGCCTTGGCGAGGGTGAGCATGTCCTGCCAGGTCCGCGGCTGCGGCAGACCGAGCTTCTCGCGCCAGTCCTTGCGGATCATCAGGGTCATGGCCTGACGGGAGTAGGGGATCCCGTAGTGCGAGCCGTCGACGCCGACGGTGGAGGACCAGGTCTTGGCGTCGATCAGGTCGCCGCCGGCGATGTCGGCCGGGTCGATCCGCCGGAGCAGGCCCTGGCTCTGGTAACTGCCCATCAGCGCCGTGTCGTTGATCATGACGTCCGGCAGGTCCTTGGTGGACGCGCGGCTCTGGAGCTGCTGGTCGAAGTTGATGACCGGCTGATAGTCGATCTTGATGCCGGTCTTCTCGGTGAAGGCGGCGAACACCCGCTCGTACGTGGCCGCGGGATCCGGATTGCTCCGGGTCCAGACCTCCAGGGTGTTCGGGTCACCGCTCCCGGCGCTGTCCGCACCGGAGCCGCAGGCGGCCGATCCGAACAGCAGTCCCGCGAGGGCAAGCGTGGCGGCCGGGCGGCGACTTCGTCGGCGATCCCCCATGGGCACACTCCGTTCATATTCGTGAACTCGCTTCACGAATCTAAATTGAGGCGCCCAAGCTACGAACGGTTTCAGCCGTATGTCAAGACATGGCTGTGACATTGCGAGCCCGTGACGCGGGGGCTGCGATGCGACCGTCACGCGTCTCGCGCAGAACACGGCCGCCCCACCGGAGGAGCTCCGGTGGGGCGGCCGTCCGGCGGGAAGACCTGCGGCTCAGCGAAGGGCGGCCGCCATCCGCCGTACACCTTCGGTGAGGATCTCCGGCGAGGTGGCGATGTTCAGCCGGACATGCCCGGCCCCGCCCGTGCCGAAGTCGAGCCCGCGGCTGAGGGCGACCCGCCCCCGCTCCAGGAAGACCGCGGCCGGATCGTCTCCGAGGCCCAGCGCCCGGCAGTCGAGCCAGGCGAGATACGTGGCGCCCCCCGGCCGGTACCCGACGCCGGGCAGCCGCTCGGCCAGCAGGGCGGTGAGCAGGCGCCGGTTGTCGTCGAGGCCGGCCAGCAGGGCGTCCAGCCACCCCGTGCCCTCCAGCAGAGCCGCGGTGTGCGCCAGCACACCGACGTGGCTCGGTCCGTGGGACACCTCCTCGGGCAGCAGGGCCAGGTCGGCCGCCGCGTCGGGGCCCGCGACGGCCAGGGCCGCCTTGAGCCCGGCCAGATTCCACCCCTTGGAGGCCGACATCAGCGACAGGCCGCTCTCCGCGCCGGGGACGGCGAGGTAGGGCACGAAGTCGGCCCCCGGGGCGGTCAGCGGCGCGTGGATCTCGTCGGCGACCACCCGCACGCCGTACCGTCCGGCGAGCGCGGCCACGGCGGCCAGTTCCCGCGCCGTGTGCACGGTCCCGGTCGGGTTGTGCGGGCTGCACAGCAGATGCGCGGCGCGGCCACCGCCGGCGACGGCGCGCCGGTAGGCGTCCTCCAGTACGGCGAGGTCGAGCCGGCCGTCCGCGCCGAGGGGCGCCTCGGCGATCCGCCGGTCCAGGTGCGCGACGAACTGGAAGAACGGCGGGTACACCGGCGGGTTGACGATCACCGGATCGCCGGGCCCCGTCACCAGCTTCAGCATCTCGACGACGCCCAGCATCACATCGGGCACGATCGCCGTCCGCTCGACCGCCAGACCGTCCCAGGCCCACCGCTTCGCGGCGAACAGGGCCAGCGCCTCGGCGTAGGCCGTGCCCGCCGGATAGCCGGTGTCACCGAGCGCCAGGGCCCGCGTCACCGCGCCGACGACCGGCTCGGCGAGGGGCACGTCCATCTCCGCGACCCACAGCGGAAGGACATCCGCCGGATGGGTACGCCACTTCATGCTCGTACGACATCGGAGCCGGTCGAGCGTGAGGGCCTGTAAAGGGTTCGGTTCACCGGGCGTCTCGTGCGGGATGCTGGTCATGGGGCACAAGATAGGGGGCTGTGGTGTGACCTGGGATCACCTGAACGGGACAGCTGTGGCGGACGCCGGCGGCATTCCGGAGATCGCCTGTGACGAGTCGGGTTCGGACGGCGAGAACCTCACCGGCGGGAACACGGACGTGTTCGCCCATGCGAGTGTGCTGCTGTCGGCCGACTCCGCCGCCGGACATGTACAGGAGATCCGGAACCGGATCCGTTCGCCGGCCGAGGAGTACAAGGCGAACCATCTGCTCCGGGAGAAACACCGGGCGGTGCTGGAATGGCTGCTCTCGGCATCGGGTCCGCTGTACGGGCACGCCCACGTACACCTCGTCGAGAAGTCCTTCTTCGTGGTGGACCGGGCCGCCGACCTGCTGCTCGGCGACCCCGGGGCGGCTGTCCCGCTGTTTCGGCACGGGCGGCGGACTTTCACCGAGGCGGAATGGAAACAATTCCTGGAGGCGGCCAACCAATTGCTGTGGGTACGCCACGAGGACGCGTCGGAAAAGCCCGTCGGGCATTTCTTCCGCACGCTCGAGGAACTGCGGCAGCGGTATCCGGGGACGGCGGTGGCCGAGACGCTCTCACGGCTCGCGGAGGAACGCTCCCGCGCGCTCGCCTACCGGGCCGGAATTCAGGACGGACCGTTCGTGCTGACCCCTGTCCTCAATCCCCTGCTGCCCTCGATCCTGCACACGGCCGCCCATTGGAGCGCCGGCGGCCGCCCGGTCCGGCTGGCGCACGACCGGCAGAACATGCTCACCCCGGAGCGGATCGCCTGGATCGAGGGCGCGGCCCGGGTGCGGGGCATCCGCCTGGCCGGATTCCGGCTCGTCGTCTCGCGGCTCGACGCGCGGGTGCAGCTCGCCGACTTCCTGGCCGGCATCGCCCGCCGGATCGCCTCCGACGAACTGGGCGGCCGCGGCGACCCGGCGCTGACCGCGCTGCTGCGCCCCTACACCGGCGCGGCCGCCGTGTGGGGCGACGAGCGGAGCTGGGCGCGGCTCGGGCCCGCGGCGGAATCGGGAGGACGCTCCGCGCCGCTCAACTCGCCCGTCTAGATTGCTGGTTGGCACTTCCCGCTCCCCTTCTTCCGTACAGGAGCCTGCCCGTGACCGAGAACGCGCCGACCGTCGAAGCGGCCGCCCAGTCGCCGTCCCTCCGTATCGACACCTCCCGGCCGCACACCGCCCGCATCTGGAACTACTGGCTCGGCGGCAGGGACAACTACGAGGTCGACCGGGCCACCGGCGACCGGATCAGGGAGTTACATCCGGGCATCGGCGCATACGCCCGCGCCGACCGGCTCTTCCTGGGCCGTGCCGTGCAGCACCTGGTGACCGAGGCCGGCGTCCGGCAGTTCCTCGACATCGGGACCGGGCTGCCCACCGCGGACAACACGCACGAGGTCGCGCAGCGTCTCGCCCCGGACTCCCGGACCGTCTACGTCGACAACGACCCGCTGGTCCTCGCACACGCCCGCGCCCTGCTCACCAGCACGCCCGAGGGCCGCACCGACTATCTCGACGAGGATCTGCGCAACGTCGACGCGCTCCTCGAACACGCCTCGAAGACGCTGGACTTCGACGCGCCCGTCGCCCTGATGCTGCTCGGCGTGGTCATCTTCGTCGGCGACGACGAGGACCCTTACGGCCTGGTGCGGCGCCTGGTCGACCGGCTGCCCGCGGGCAGTCATCTGGTGCTCTCGCACACCGTCACCAGCCCGGCGATGCCCGATGTGGACGAGGCCGTCACGTTCTGGAACGAGCACGGCACGCCGAAGCTGACCCAGCGCACCCCGAAGGACGTGGCCCGCTTCTTCGACGGTCTGGAGCTGCTGGAGCCGGGCGTCGTGTCCTGCTCGCGCTGGCGTCCGCAGGACATCGCGGGCGGGGCCGAACCGGACGAGGTCGCGATGTTCGGCGGGGTGGCACGCAAACCGTGAGGTGATCACCTCCGCGCTGAACGCTGCGGGGTCCTCGCACGTATGGAGGTGAGGGCACTCAACGACCGGAGCGCCCCGCGGTGTTGAGGCCGTGCGTTCAGGGTTTCGGGAGCCATGACATGAGGCATGTACGACGACGGACCGTCCGGCGAGTGACACGGCTGGCGGCCGTCGGCGGACTCCTCCTGGGAGGGGCCATGGTCACGCAGGCGGCCATGGCGAGCGAGCCGGGCGGCACGGCCGCGGCGCCGCGCAGTGCGGCGGAGTCCGTCGTCACGAATCCGGGGGCGACCCTCGTCAAGAAGCTCGGCACCTCGCGCACGGCGGGCACCTGGCTCGGCGCCGACGGGCGCCCGGTCGTCGCCGTCACCGACGAGGAGACGGCCGACACGGTCCGGGCGGCGGGCGCCGAGGCCAAGGTCGTCCCGCACAGCATGAACGAGCTCAAGTCGGCCACGGCCACCTTGCGTTCGGCGCCCAAGGTGCCCGGCACCGCCTGGGTGATGGACTACCGGACGAACCAGGTCGTCGTGCAGGCCGACAGCACCGTGTCGGCCGGCGACTGGTCACAGCTGACGCAGACGGCCACCGGCATCGGCAGCTTCGTCCGCATGGAGCGCACCACCGGCGAGTTCACCACCCGGATCAACGGCGCCCAGCCGATCCTGTCGACCGGCGGCCGCTGTTCGGCCGGCTTCAACGTGACCAACGGGACGAACGACTTCATCCTCACCGCCGGGCACTGCGGGCCCACCGGCTCCACCTGGTTCGCGGACAACCAGGCCAAGCAGCAGGTGGGCCGGACGGTGAACTCCAACTTCCCCGGCGGCGACTTCTCCCTGGTGCAGTACGCGAGCGGCAAGGCCGGCGCGGGCGCCGACGTGGTGGCCATCGGCAACGGCAACGGGGTGCGGATCACGGGCACCGGCGATGCGGCCGTCGGCCAGCGGGTCTTCCGCAGCGGCAGCACCAGCGGATTGCGTGACGGCGAGGTCACCGGTCTGGACGCGACGGTGAACTATCCGGAGGGCACGGTCAGCGGGCTCATCGAGACGAGTGTGTGCGCCGAACCGGGCGACAGCGGTGGTCCGATGTTCTCCGACGGCATCGCCCTCGGTGTCACCTCGGGCGGCAGCGGCGACTGCACCACCGGCGGGACGACGTTCTTCCAGCCGGTGACCAGGGCGCTGGCCCAGCTCGGCGTACAGCTGATCGTGGCCGCCCCCTCCGACAACGCCGGCGCTTCCACCTCGTCCGCCGATCCCGCGCCGTCGGCCTCCTCCACCCAGGCGGGGCTCTCCCCGGGCGCGGCATCGCCTGGTACGACCACTCCCGTGACGGAGAGCGGAGTCAGCGAAACCCTGGCCGCCCGGCTGACCGACCCCAGGAACATCGGCCCCGGTCTGCTGGTCATCGCGGGCAGTATGGTCGCGCTCGTCGCGACCCGGTACTTCCGCGCCGAGCAGGACCGCAAGGCCTACCAGCGGTACTACTCGGCGACATGGGGGTGACGGCCGGGGGGTGCCCGGTGCGGGGCGCCGCCGTCGGGCGGCCCCGCGGCCGGGTGGTTGTCAGGCCGCTTCGACGGAGGACGGAGCGGCGGCCCACTCCAGGACGAGCCGCTGGTATTCCGCACGCTGCTCGACGCTCAGTGTCCCGCCCGACCGGAGCCACAGGGCCCGGATCTCCTCGTTGACCTCTGCGGCCGATCGCTCGGAGAGGGATTCAACAGTGGTGGACATGGCGTGAAGCTTACGGCTTCGGAAGTGAAGACCACGTGAGTCATCACGAATGAACCGGACATAACGGACGTGTTACTGATCACGTCCATCTGTCAACCCCCAGCGCACCGTTCACCCCTCCGCGGCGCCGAGGACCAGCACCTGAATGGCCAGTACGGCGGCGCCGCGCGCCCAGTCGTGGAAGTCCGACACCTTGGTCTCCAGGGCCACCGGGGCGGCCAGCGGATGCCGGTGGGCGCGGACGGCCGCCTCCACCGTCGCCCCGCCGACGTCCATCAGACCGACCCCCTCACCGGCGAGCAGGATCTTCTGCGGCATGACGAAGTGGGCGATCTGCGCGATCAGGGTGCCCAGCGCGCGGGCCGCCTCGTCGACGACCCGGGCGGGCATCGGCTCCCCGGCCGCGGCCAGGGCGAGGATCTCCTCGTACGTGTGCTCACGGCCGGTGGCGGCCTGGACCTGGTAGCGGATGCTGGGGATGGTCAGCAGCGAGACGGCGCTGCCGCGTTCCCCGTCGGGGGTGAGCGGGCCGCTGGGGTCGATGATGATGTGCCGGCCGAAGCCGCCGTCCTCCTCGACGCAGGGCACCCGCCTGCCCGACAGGACCAGGCCGTAGCCGAAGCCCGCACCGATGGTGAGGACCACGAACCGGTCGAGCCCGCGGCCCGCGCCGAACCAGGTCTCGGCCTCCACCAGGGCGGCGACGTCGTTCTCCAGGACCACGGGAAGCCCGGTGCGCTCCTCGACCAGTGCGGCCAGCGGGATGTCCCGCCACCCGAGGAAGGGCGACTCCCCGACCGTCGCACGGTCCTCGACCCGCCCGCCCACCCCGATGCCGATCCCGGCGAGGCCGGGATGGGCGCGGGCCAGTTCGTCGGTCATCTCACCCAGCAGCGCGACGACCTCTTCGGGGTCGTGCGTGCGGAGCGGGCGGTCGTGACGGGCGACGATGTCGCTGCGCAGGGTGGTGACGACGCCGTACACCATGTCACCGGTGATCTTGAAGCCGATGAAGGAGCGGGACTGGGCGACCACGTCGAGCGGCTGTGAGGGGCGCCCCTGCCGTGTCTCCTCCGCGGTGCCCCCGTCGGGCACCTCGACCAGCAGTCCCGACTCGATCAGCGGTTTGGTCAGCCGGGTGAGACTGCCGGCGGAGAGGTTGAGCCGCCGCGCGAGGTCGGTGCGCGAGAGGGGGCCGTGGACGAGCACCTCGATGGCGACCGAGCGCTCCCCCGGGCTCAGCGGCAGCCAGCTGGCGGTACCTGTGGTCATGAGGGTCAGACTCCCACACGATCGCTGATTTCTTTTGCCTTGGAAGTATCTAGGTCAGAATACGGGCCGCACGGCCTCCACAAAAGATGTTCGCCGACCCCTTGACGGCTGGATTCTTTCGCCACAAAAGTAAGTGCCCGAGGACGAGCCGCCGCGGACAAGGGAGTCTCACGATGACCATCGCCTCCAGCAGCCCACCGTCGCGCCTGCCACCGGGCGGCGCCGAGCGGACCGCGACCAAGTCGAGGACGGACCGGCGGCCGGGGACGGGCGAGAGCCGGGGTGACGGGCGGCTCGCCGCCGTGTTCATCGCGCCGGCCCTGCTGGGATTCGTCGTCTTCCTGCTCTGGCCGACGCTGCGCGGCATCTACCTGAGCTTCACCCGCTTCAACCTGCTCACGCCGGCGGAATGGGTGGGCTTCGACAACTACGTGCGCATGGCGCACGACCCGATCTTCTGGAGCTCCCTCAGGGTCACGGTCGTCTACGTGGTCATCAACATCGGGGTGCAGACGGTCTCGGCGCTGGCGATCGCCGTACTGCTCCAGCGGCTGACGCAGTCGGCGCTGCTGCGCGGGATCGTGCTCACGCCCTATCTGATGTCGAACGTCGTCGCCGGCATCGTCTGGCTCTGGATCCTGGACACCCAGCTCGGCGTCGGCAACGAGATCGTCGCGGCGCTCGGTTTCGACCGCATCCCGTTCCTGGCGGACGAGACCTGGGCGATCCCCACGATCGCCCTGATCAATGTGTGGCGGCACGTCGGCTACACCGCGCTGCTGCTGTTCGCCGGCCTCCAGGCCATCCCGAACGACATGTACGAGGCGGCGAAGGTGGACGGCGCGAGCGAGTGGCGGATGTTCTGGCGGATCACGATGCCGCTGTTGCGTCCGGTCCTCGCGGTCGTGCTGATCATGACGGTGATCGGTTCGTTCCAGGTGTTCGACACCGTCGCCGTGACCACCAGGGGCGGCCCGGCGGACGCCACCAACGTGCTCCAGTACTACATCTACGGCGCCGCCTTCGGCCGCTTCCAGTTCGGTTACGCCTCCGCGATGTCGGTGGCCCTGCTCGTCGTGCTCAGCGCGATCACCTTCGTCCAGTACCGGCTCACCCGAGCCGGTCAGACCGACCTCGGCTGAGCGGAAGGAGTCGACATGACCGCTGTGACCGTCCCGACGGCACCGGCACCACAGGCGACACCCGTACGGCCCGTCAGGCGCCGGCCCACCCCCGGGCGGATCGTGGCCTGGGTGGTGCTGGCCATGATCGTGCTCGTCACCCTGTTGCCGTTCTACTGGATCCTGCGCACCGCGCTGTCCACCAACTCCGGGCTCGCCGCGAGCCCGGGCGATCCCCTGCCGGTCGATCCGACCGCGGGCGGCTTCGAACGAGCGCTCGGCCTGCAGTCCACCAAGGAGGCGATCGCCCAGGGCGGGGCGGGCGGCGGGCTGAGGTTCTGGCGGTATCTGCTCAACTCGGTGGTCGTCTCGACCCTCGTCACCGTCTGCCAGATCTTCTTCTCCGCCATGGCCGCGTACGCCTTCGCCCGCCTTCGCTGGCGCGGCCGGGACAAGGTGTTCGCCCTGTTCCTCGCCGGTCTGATGGTCCCGACCATCTTCACCCTGCTGCCGAACTTCGTGCTCATCAAGGAACTCGGCCTGGTGGACTCCCTGTTGGGGATCGCCCTGCCGACGATGTTCATGACGCCGTTCGCGGTGTTCTTCCTGCGCCAGTTCTTCATGAACGTCCCGCGAGAGGTCGAGGAAGCGGCACTGCTCGACGGTGCCGGGAAGGTGCGGATCTTCTTCCGGGTGCTGCTGCCGATGGCGTCCACGCCGGTACTGACCCTGGCCGTGCTGACGTACATCACCTCCTGGAACGACTACTTCTGGCCGTTGATGGTGTCCTACAGCGACGGCTCACGGGTGCTCACCGTGGCGCTGGCCGTCTTCCGGGCACAGACCCCGCAGACCGGCACCGACTGGTCGGGCCTGATGGCGGCGACGCTCATCGCCGCCCTGCCCATGCTCGTCCTCTTCGGGTTCTTCGCCCGCCGCATCGTCAGCACCATCAGCTTCACCGGGATCAAGTAATGGGGACGGACATGCGGATACGGATGCGTACGCTCACCGCACTGGCCGGGGTGCTCGGGCTGTCCCTGGTGAGCGGCTGTGCCCAGGGGGGCGCCGGGTCGTCGGCGGACACGGTGACGTACTGGCTGTGGGACGCCAACCAGCAGCCCGCCTACGAGGCGTGCGCGAAGGACTTCGAGAAGCAGAACCCCGGACTCACCGTGAAGATCACCCAGTTGGGCTGGGACGACTACTGGACCAAGCTCACCGCGAGCTTCATCGCGGGCACCGAGCCGGACGTGTTCACCGACCACATCCAGAAGTTCGGCCAGTTCGCCGACCTGAAGGTGCTGGAACCGCTCGACGACCTGGGCATCGACGACGCCGACTACCAGCCGGGGCTCGGCGCCAACTGGATGGGCCAGGACGGCCGGCGCTACGGCGCCCCGAAGGACTGGGACACCGTCGCCCTCTTCTACAACCGCGAACTGGCGGAGGCCGCGGGCCTCACCGCCGCGCAGCTGAACGGCCTGTCCTGGAACCCCGAGGACGGCGGCACCTTCGAGAAGGCCATCGCGCATCTCACCGTCGACACCAAGGGCAGGCGGGGCGACGAGCCCGGCTTCGACAAGAACCACGTCAAGGTGTACGGCCTCGCCACCAACGGCGGCGGGGACGGCGACGGCCAGACCCAGTGGAGCACCTTCACCGCCTCCGCCGGCTGGACCTACACGGACCAGAAGCGGTGGGGCACGAAGTACCGGTACGACAGCAAGACCTTCCAGTCGGTCGTCGAGTGGTACTTCGGCCTGGCGAAGAAGGGCTACATGGTGCCCTTCACCGACTACAACTCCCAGTCCAACCAGGCCAACACCCAGGTGGCCGCGGGCAAGGCGGCCGCCGCCTTCGACGGCGCGTGGATGATCTCGTCGTACGACGGTTTCAAGGGCCTGGACATCGGCACCGCCGTCACGCCCGCCGGCCCGACCGGCAAGCGCGCCACGATGATGAACGGCCTCGCCGACTCGATCACCAGGAACGCCCGCAACAAGGCGGGCGCGAAGAAGTGGGTCTCCTACCTGGCGTCGGACGAGTGCCAGCGGACGGTGGGGAGTTACGGGATCGTCTTCCCGGCGACGCCCGACGGCACGAAGGCCGCGGTGGCGGCGTACGAGAAGAAGGGCATCGACGTCGGCGCGTTCACCGAACCGGTCGCCGACAAGAAGGACTTCACCACCTTCTCGTATCCGATCACCAACTACGCGGCCGACGTGTACGCGCTCATGCACCCCGCCATGCAGGACATCTTCGGTAACGGCAGCTCCGTGAGCGGTCTCGACCGGACCAACAGCCAGATCAACCTGATTCTCGACCAGTGAAGGGCACAGCCACCCATGACGTTCTCCCTCGGCATCGTCGGTGCCGGACAGTTCTCGGGCCAGTTCGCCACGCTGTTCCTGGCCCACCCCGGGGTCGGTGACGTGTACGTCACCGATCTGCTGCCCGAGCGCGCCGAGCGGCTCGCCGCCGACGTGGGCCTGACCGGGACGTTCCCCAGTTACGAGGCGATGCTGGCGTCCGAGGCGGTCGACGCGGTCGCCGTCTTCACCCAGCGCTGGACGCACGGCCCGCTGGTTCTCCAGGGCCTGGAGGCGGGCAAGCACGTGTACTCCGCCGTCCCCATGGCGATCACCACCGAGGAGATCGCGGCGATCATCGACGCCGTCAGGGCGACCGGGCTGACGTACATGATGGGTGAGACCAGCCAGTACAACCCGGCGACCGTGCACGCCCGCAACCAGATCGCGGAGGGCGCCTTCGGGCGGATCTTCTACGCCGAGGGCGACTACGTCCACGACATGGACCTCGGCTTCTACGAGGCCTACCGGTACAGCGGCGGCGAGAACTGGAAGGAGACCGCCAGCTATCCCCCGCTGCTGTACCCGACGCACTCGGTGGGCGGCGTGCTGGGCGCCTGGGGGACGCACGCGGTGAGCGTGTCGGCGATCGGTGTCGTCGACGGGCGGGGGGACGGTGTCTTCGACAAGGAGGTCAGCCGGTTCGGCAACGACTTCTCCAACGCCACCGCGCTGTTCGAGGTGGCGGGCGGCGGTTCGTTCCGCACCAACGAGTTCCGGCGGGTGGGATACCCGTCCCACATCCGCGAGTCCCGTTTCCGCTTCTTCGGTACCGAGGCGAGCATGGAGCAGCTCGCGACGGTGGCGCTGTGGCAGGACAAGAACGGGGTGAAGGACATCAGCGAGCTGCTCGAACCCAAGCCCACCCTGTCCCCCGACGACCCGTCGCTCCAGCACATCGCGCCCGATCTGCGGGCCGCCTTCACCTCGGGTTCGGCACCGGTGCACGACCGTGCGCGGCTGCCGCGGGAGTTCGACGAACTGCACAACGGGCACGAGGGCAGCCACCACTTCCTGGTGGACGACTTCGTGACCGCGGTCGGCACCCGTACGCTCCCGTCCGTGAACGCCTGGGTCGCGGCCCGCTACACCCTGCCGGGCATCATCGCGCACGAGTCCGCGCGGCAGGGCGGGGCCAGGCTGGAGATCCCGGACTTCGGGGACGCGCCCGGGGAGTGACGCCCCGGACGGCCGGGCGCCCGCGCCACGTCAGCGACCTGGGTGGACTCAGGTGCCCGGCTTGCGGCCGTACACGAAGACGTCGTCGCCGTTCTTCAGCAGCGACCAGTACTTCTTGGCGGTCGTGGTGGTCATGTTGACGCAGCCGTGGGAGCCCGGCGGGTTCCACATGCTCAGACCGACCGAGTGGAAGGCCTGGCCGCCGTCGAAGAACTGGCTGTAGGGCATCGGCACGTTGTAGATGGTCGACACGTGGTCGATGTTCCGCCAGTAGATCTTCTTCAGACCGGTGCGGGTCTCGTACCCGTTGCGGCCGGTACGGACCGGGACGGGCCCGTAGACGAGCTTGCTGCCGTCCTGGATCCAGCTGATCTGGAGGGTGAGGTTGACGCAGGCGATGCGGCCCTTGTTGGTCGGGCACTTGCCGGCCTTGTTGGGCTTGTTGCCGACCGCCTTCTGCTTGTTCATGAGGTCCATCACGCCCCAGGTGACGGGCCCGGCGTAGCCGATGTTCGGGGTGATGCCGTGCTTGGTCTGGAAGGCCCGGATGGCCTTGCAGTCGGTGGTCGACTGCTTGCCGTCGACGGGCCGGCCGAGGAACTTCTCGACCTGCTTCTGGTATGGCCCGGCCGTCGTCGTACAACTGGCGGCCTGCGCCGGCCCGGCGCCCAGCGCCAGCGTCAACGGCGCGACCAGGCCCGTGAGCCCGAGCACGACGGCCCCTCGTCTGCGTATGTCCCCCATGGCTGCCCTCTCCCTGGCACATCAGTGGCGATCTCACCCTCCTAGACAGCTCTCCGGGGGCGTCGGTTGTAGTCCGATCCGGGCTGTGACGAAACAGTGAACTTCGCGTCAGTTCGCCGGACACTCGCGCAGCAGCCGCACCGCGCGGCCGAGCGCCTCCGGGGTGGCCGTGAACGGCAGCCGCAGGTGGTGGACGAGAGTCGTCCCGTCCACGGCGAAATGCGGGCCCGGGGTCACGGCGAGTCCGCGGGCGGCGGCCCGGGTCGCGAGGTCGGCGGCCCGGGTGGCCGTCCCCAGGTGCAGCCACAGGGTCAGTCCGCCGTGCGGGAGCTCGTAGGTCCATCCGGTGCCGTCGAGGAGTTGTGCCAGATGGTCGCGCTGGGCGCGCAGCCGGGCCCTGCGGTCGGCGAGAACGCCGGCGAAGCCGCTGTCGTCGGCCAGCAGCTCGCAGGCGATGAGCTGTTCCAGGGGCGGCGGGGACAGCAAGGTCTGGAGGGGGTTGGCGCACAGGCTCCCCACGAGGTCGGCGCTCGTGCGGATCCAGCCGATGCGCAGGCCGCTCCACACGGTCTTGGCGGCCGAGCCGATCTGGATCACGCCGGGTCCGGCGAGGTACGGCTCGGTGCCGGGCGGGGTGCGCAGGTCGAGGTCGCGCATCGTCTCGTCGGCGAGGACGGTCAGCGGGAGACGGGCGACCCGGGCGCGGGTCGCCCCGGTCATGTGGGCGCCGGTGGGGTTGTGGAAGTCCGGTGTCAGATAGGCGAGCCGGGCGCCCCGGCTGCGTACGGCGTCCTCTAGGCGGTCGGTGTCCCAGCCGTCCGACGCCGAGACGGGCAGCGGCAGCAGCCGGGCGCGGCGGCGGCGCAGCACGGCCAGGGCCCCGGGGTAGGTGGGGCTCTCGACGGCGACCGGGCGGCGGCGGTCGGTGTGCAGCTGGTCGAGGAGCAGGGTGAGCGCGGACTGGGCGCCGGAGGTGACGAGGATCTGCTCCGTGCGGGTGGGCAGCCCGGCCCGGGTGTAGCGGTCGGCGAGAAGTGCGCGCAGTCGGGGCAGCCCCGGGCCGGCCGTGCCCGCGTCGACCAGAAGGGTCCCGGCGCGTTCGGTGGCGCGGGCCAGGGCGGCGAGGTAGGCCTCGTGCGGGGCTGCGGTCACCGCGAGGGTGAGGTCGAGTGCGGTGTCGCCCGCTCCGCCGCGGTCCTGGGACCAGGGGGCGGTGCGTTCGGTGAGGCGGCCGGGCAGCCGCACGGTACTGCCGCTGCCGTGCCGGGTGCGCAGCCAGCCCTCGTCCCGCAGGAGGGCGAGGGCGGCGACGACCGTGCCGCGGCTGAGCGGCAGGGCGCGGGCCAGGTCGCGTTCGGAGGGCAGCCGGGTGCCGGGCGGCAGTCTGCCGTCGACCACCGCCTCGCGCACGGCGTCGGCGAGGGAGCGGGCCAGCGGTCCGGGGCGCTCGCGCCAGGCGCCGAGGGCGGCGGCGAAACCATCGTGCATCGATCCAGTTTCCCTCAGGTGGACCAGTCGCCGCCCGGCGCCCCCGTCCTAGGCTCGCCGTATGCATCGCACTCTCGCCGACGATCTCTCCCGGCTGCCCGACCTCCTCCAGTGCGCCCGTGACTTCGCCGTCCGTGAGGTGACCGGCCTGGCGGAGCGGCCGGTGGTCCGCCTCGACGGGGCGCCCGACCGGGTGGCCCTGCCCGACGAGGGGACCGGGGCCGAGGGCGCTCTCGCGCGGTTCGCCGCGCACTGGGCGCCCGGGTTCTCCGGCTCGGCCGGGCCGCGCTACCTCGGCTTCGTCACGGGCGGGGCGACGCCCGCGTCGGTCGCCGGGGACTGGCTGACCGGCGCGTACGACCAGAACGTCTCCGGGGCGGGCGGCTCGTGGGCGGCGGCGCTGGAGCGGGAGACGGTGGCCTGGCTGCGTGAGCTGTTCGGTCTGGGCGAGGCGCACAGCGGGGCGTTCGTGACGGGCGCGACGGTCTCCAACACCGTCGGGCTCGCCGTCGCCCGTGAGTGGCTGGGCGAGCGGCTGGGGGTGGACGTGTCGCGTGAGGGCGTGGCCGCGCTGGGGCCCGTGGAGGTGCTCTCGGGCAGCCCCCACTCCAGTGTCGCCAAGGCGCTCTCGGTGCTGGGCATCGGCCGGGACCGGCTGCGGCAGGTGCCCGTGCTCGACGGCCGGGAGGCCGTCGACGTCGAGGCGCTCGAGACGGCGCTGGCCGCGCTGGACGGGCGGCCGGCGGTCGTCGTGGCCAACGCGGGCACCGTCAACACCGTCGACTTCGATGATCTGCGGGCGATCGCGGCCCTGAAGGAGCGGTACGACTTCTGGCTGCACGTGGACGCGGCGTTCGGCGGTTTCGCCGCGCTCTCCCCCGCGTACGCGCACCTCGTGGACGGGCTCGACGCGGCCGACTCGGTCTGTGTGGACCTGCACAAGTGGCTCAACGTGCCGTACGACGCGGCCGTGCAGTTCACCCGCCGCCGCGACCTCCAGGTGCGGGTCTTCCACAACGCCTCGCCGTATCTCGGGCTGCCCACCGGCGAGCCCGACTTCGTCCATCTCACACCGGAGAACTCGCGGCGGCTGCGGGCGCTGCCTGCCTGGTTCTCGCTGGTGGCCTACGGGCGGGCCGGGCACCGCGAGATCGTCGAGCGGAGCGTGGACCTCGCGGCCCGGCTCGGTGCGGGGGTCGCCGCGCTGGACGGGCTGCGGCTGCTTGCCCCGGTGCGGCTGAACGTCGTCTGCTTCACCCTCGCCGACGACCCGACGCAGGAGCGGGTCGGCGCGCTCGGGGAGGCCGTGGCCGCGTCCGGGGAGGCGTTCCTGACGCCGACGGTGTACGGCGGGGTGCCGGCGCTGCGGGCGGCGTTCAGCAACTGGCGTACGTCGCCGGCGGACGGGGAGCGGGTGCTGAAGGCGCTCACCGCGGCACTTTCCGGCTGATCGCCGCCGTGCCCCGCTGGTGCGGAAGTTCGCGGCGGGCGCGGACCGGGGAGAGGAAGACGGGCAGGAAGTTCACCGCCAGCAGCGCGCCGCCCACCCAGAGGGTGGCCCGCACTCCGGCCAGTTCGCCGATGAGGCCGGAGACGGCGGCGCCCACGGCCAGCGCCCCGGTCAGGAGGAAGCGGAAGGTGGCGTTCATCCGGCCCAGGAGGGCGTCCGGGGTCATCCGCTGGCGCAGGCTCACGCCGAGGACGTTGTCCACGCCGGTCTTGAGCAGGGTCAGCACCCAGGCCGCCCCCGCGATCCACAGCCAGGGCCCCCGGCCGACCAGGGGTACGAGCAGGGCCGCGGGTGCCAGGGCCAGGCCGGTGAGGCCGAGTGCCCTGCCGTGTCCGAGGCGTGCCGCCAGCGGGCGGGCGCACCACGCGCCGAGCAGCAGCCCGAGCCCGCCCGCTCCCCAGAACAGACCCAACGCGCCTGCGGAGAGGCCGAGTTCACGGACGAACAGGATCGGCAGCATGGTGGTGACGATCTGCGAGCCGAAGTTGCTGAGGGCGGCGGTGAGCGCGAGCGCCCGCAGCTCCCGGTCGCCGAGGACGTGCCGTACGCCCTCCGCGATCTGGGCGCCCAGCCGGCTCTCGGGCGCCGGGCGCGGCGGTTCGTCGCCCGGCCGCAGCGCGCAGAGCTGGAGCGCGGAGACGAGGTAGGCGCCGGCCGCGCAGAGCACGGCCACGGGTGCGGTGAGCAGTTGGACGAGTCCGCCGCCCGCGCCGCGTCCCGCGATGTTGCCCGCGGCCTGGAGGCTCACGACGGCCGTATTGGCCCGCACCAGGGCGGCGCGGTCGACGAGCCGGGGCAGCACGCTCTGCGAGCCGACGTCGAAGAACACGGTCGCGCACCCGTTGAGCAGGACCACCGCGTACAGCTGGGCGAGGGTGAGCGTGCCGGACCACCAGGCGACGGGCACGGAGGAGAACAGCACCGCCCGGCCCAGGTCCGCGCCGATCAGGATGCGGCCGTGCCGCATCCGGTCCACCCAGACCCCGGCCGGCAGCCCGATGAACAGGAACGCGACCGTGCTCAGCGCGGCCAGGGCACCGACCTGTCCGGGACGCGCATCGAGCGCGGTCACCGCGACGAGAGGTACGGCGACGTAACTCACGTTCGTGCCGAGTTGGCTCAGCGCGGTGGCCGAGAACAGGACGCGGAAGTCGCGGACGCGCCAGGGTGAGGCGGTCGGCTCGGTGGGGGTGTGCACGGTTGCACGCTGCCCGACGTTCTCCGGGCGGACAAGTGAAAAGATCTGCACGGGCGGTTAAGCGCCTCTACCACGTCAACAGGACGGAGACCGTGCGGAGATGTCCGCTTTCCTCCAGCAACTTCCCGCTCTCATAGGTGTCGTGGTCGGTGCCCTCGGCTCGTATCTGGCGATCGTGCGCAGCGACGGGGCCCGGTTCCGGCGCGAGACGGCGGCCCGGTGGGAGGAGCGGCGGCTGAGCGTGTACGGCGACTACGCGCGGGCGCTGAAGAAGTCGGTGAACCTGACCTACCGCGTCGCCTCCCACCTCGGCAACGACCCGCACCCGCACCCCCTGTCCCCCGCGCAGGCCGAGCCGCTGCTCGCGGAGGCGACCGACGGACGCGACCCGGCCGGAGAGGCGCTGATCATGCTGGGCAGCCGGGAGGTGGTGGATCGGGCGCGGGTGTGGGTGACCACGGTGATGGACATGGAACGGTTCATGCGCGAGGGGACGCACGACCCGCGGGCCTGGCAGGCGCTGCTGGAGCGGCAGCGGGCCGGCCGGGAGGGCTACTACGCGGCCGTGCGCGAGGATCTCGCCCTGCCGCCGGGGCACCCGGCGCGCTGGGCGACCGCTCCGCTCTCCGGCGCCTGAGCGCTCAGCGGTAGCCGGTGGTGTCCGCCGCCTTCCCTGGGTCCTGCACCTCGACCATGTAGCGCCAGGCGTCCGGGCGGCTGCCGTCGAGGTCGGTGAAGCCGTACACCGGGGCGAGGCCTCCGCTGGACAGGGACCGCCCGTTGAAGCGGGCCACGTCGGGGTCGGCGGCCAGGGCGGCGACCGCCCGGCCGACGTAGCGGGGTGTCTCCGAGATGGCGAAGTGGGGGAAACGGTCCAGGGCGTCCCGCCAGTTGTCCTCGCGCACACCGAAGTTCTCGAGCATCAGCTCCGACCGCAGCCAGCCGGGGGTGAGCGCGAGGGCGGTGGCGCCGCGCGGCCCGAGTTCGTGGCCGAGGGCGAAGGCCATGCGCAGGACGGATGTCTTGGCGAGGTCGTAGAAGAAGTTCACGCGATAGGTGTCGCGGTTGTACTCGGTGGTGCCGTCGGTCATCTCGACGACCAGTCCGCCGGGCCGGCGCAGCAGCAGCGGCAGCGCGTGGTGGCTGGTGATCGCGTGGGTCTCGACGGCGAGCCGGAGCAGCCGGAGCCCGTTGTCCAGGTCGTGCTCCCAGACCGGGGTGTCCCAGGCGAAGAGGTGCTCGGCGCCCCAGATGTCGTTGACGAGGACGTCGAGGCGGTCCTGCTCGTCCGCGACCCGGTCGACGAGGGCGCGGACCTGGGCCGCATCGAGGTGGTCGGTGGGCACGGCGATGCCGTGACCGCCCGCCTCGGTGACCAGGTCGGCGGTGTCCTCGATCGTCTCGGGGCGGTCGCTCTCGGAGCGCCGGGCGCGGGTGGTGCGCCCCGTCACGTAGACGGTGGCACCTGCCGCCCCCAGTTCCACGGCGATGCCGCGTCCCGCACCCCGTGTCGCCCCGGCGACCAGGGCGACCTTGCCTTCCAGCGGACCGGACATGTCCGACCTCCTGCGCGTGTTCCGTCGGTGTCGTCATCGAGGATCGATGGCGTGAACGAGGATCGCGCGGAAGCCGGACATCTCCTGTCGGCTTTTCCCCGCCGGGTCACCCGGTCGGGCGCGGGCCGCGGTCGCTCTCAGTGCCCCCGGGCGATCCACTCCTCCAGATGGGGGGCCTCCGCGCCGATGGTCGTCGTGTCGCCGTGACCGGTCAGCACCTTCGTCTCGGGCGGCAGGGCGAGCAGCCGGTCCTTGATGGAGGTGATGATCGTCGGGAAGTGGGAGTAGGAGCGACCGGTGGCGCCGGGTCCGCCCTGGAAGAGGGTGTCGCCGGTGAAGAGCACCCCGAGGCCGGGGTCGTGGAGGCAGACCGCGCCGGGCGCGTGCCCGGGGGTGTGCAGGACCGTGAGGTCGGTGCCGGCGGCCTCGATGACCTGGCCGTCGGCCAAATGGGCGTCGGGCTCGCGGTCCGGGTGGGTGAGCTTCCACAGCGGCAGGTCGTCGGGGTGCAGCCAGATCGTGGCGCCGGTCGCGTCGGCGAGGGCGGGCGCGGCGTCGATGTGGTCGTTGTGGGCGTGGGTGCACACGATGGCCGTCAGCCGGCGGTCGCCCACGGCGGCCAGGATGGCTTCGGCGTCGTGCGCGGCGTCGATGACGATCGCCTCGTGGTCGTCGCCGACGATCCACACGTTGTTGTCGACGTCCCAGGTGCCGCCGTCGAGGCTGAACCGGCCCGAGGTGACGAGGCGTTCGATGCGCGCGGCCATCACAGCACCACCACCGAGCGAAGGACGTCTCCGTGGTGCATCCGCTCGAACGCCTGCTCCACCTCGTCGAGTCGGATGGTCTCGGTCACGAACGCCCCCAGATCCAGGCGGCCTTGCAGATGCAGGTCGATCAGCATCGGGAAGTCACGGGAGGGCAGACAGTCGCCGTACCAGGAGGACTTCAGTGCCCCGCCGCGCCCGAAGACGTCCAGCAGGGGCAGCTCGAGCTTCATCTCCGGCGTCGGCACGCCGACCAGGACGACCGTGCCGGCCAGGTCACGGCCGTAGAAGGCCTGCTTGTAGGTCTCCGGACGGCCGACGGCCTCGATCACCACGTCCGCGCCGAAGCCGCCGGTCAGCTCACGGATCGCCTCGACGGGGTCGGTCTCCTTGGAGTTGACCGTGTGTGTGGCGCCCATCGTGCGGGCGGTCTCGAGTTTGCGGTCGTCGATGTCGACGGCGATGATCTTCGCCGCGCCGGCCAGGTTCGACCCGGCGATCGCCGCGTCGCCGACACCGCCGCAGCCGATCACCGCGACCGTGTCACCGCGGCCCACGTTGCCGGTGTTGATCGCCGCACCGATACCGGCCATCACCCCGCAGCCCAGGAGCCCCGCCACCGCCGCCGACACCGACGCGTCGACCTTCGTGCACTGCCCGGCCGCCACCAGGGTCTTCTCCGCGAACGCCCCGATGCCGAGCGCCGGGGACAGCTCGGTGCCGTCGGTCAGGGTCATCCGCTGCTTGGCGTTGTGGGTGTCGAAGCAGTACCAGGGCCTGCCGCGCAGACACGCCCGGCACTGCCCGCACACCGCACGCCAGTTCAGGATGACGAAGTCGCCGGGAGCGACGTCGGTGACGCCCTCGCCGACCGACTCCACGACACCCGCCGCCTCATGGCCGAGCAGGAAGGGGAACTCGTCGTTGATCCCGCCCTGCTTGTAGTGCAGGTCGGTATGGCAGACCCCGCAGGCCTGCACCTGCACCACGGCCTCGCCGGGACCGGGGTCGGGGACCACGATCGTCTCCACCCGTACCGGCTCGTTCTTCCCCGGCGCGATCACTGCGCGCACTTCCTGCGGCATGGTGCTGCCCCTTTCGTCGGCGGTCGTCCGTCCCGCTGCCGACCCTACGCGTGACTGATCGGTAAGGGCACGGGCGGCGGGGCCGACGCCCGCCCTGAACACGCCCTTCCCGGCCGCACCGCGCTGCGGCCCACGTAGCCTGAGGCCTGCGACCCGACCTCCCGAGGAGCCCCGTGACCATCGCAGAGACCGCCGGCGACCGGCCCCCGTGGCGGCTGTTGCTCGACTACGTACGGCCACACCGACGGTCCCTCCTGGCGGGTGCGGCGCTGTCCCTCGTCACCGGCGCCACCGGGCTGCTTCTGCCCCTGGTGGCACGGAAGTTGATCGACGACCTGGGCCAGGACCGTTCGATATCCGGCGCGTTGCTCGCGCTGACGGCACTGGTCGTCGCCAACTCGGCGGTGGGCGCGCTGGGTTCGTTCGTGCTGCGGCGCACCGCGGAGTCGGTGGTGCTCGGCGCGCGGCGGGCGCTCTCCTCGTATCTGCTGCGGCTGCGGATCACGGCCGTCGACCGGAGCGAGCCCGGCGATCTCATGGCCCGGATCACCTCCGACACGACGCTGCTGCGCGAGGTGACCACCGACTCGCTGGTGGGCCTCGGCACCGGCGGGCTCACGCTGGCCGCCACGGTCGTGATGATGGGCCTGGTGGACCCGGTGCTGCTGGGGGTCACGCTGGCCGTGATCGTCTGCGCGGGGACGGTCCTGGGCGTGATCGTGCCGCGGATCAACCGGGCGAGCCGCCGGGCGCAGGACGCCGTCGGCGTGATGGGCGCCTCGCTGGAGCGGGTGCTCGGCGCGCTGCGCACGGTGAAGGCGTCGGGCGCCGAGCACCGTGAGGAGGAGACGCTGCACGCGGCGGCCGAGGAGTCCTGGCGGCAGAGCGTGCGGGCCGCCAAGTGGTCGGCGGCCGCGGGGAACACGGCCGGCCTGGCGATGCAGACGGCCTTCATCACCGTCCTCGCGGTGGGCGGGGCGCGGGTCGCGACGGGCGCCATCGAGATCGGCACGCTGGTGGCGTTCCTGCTGTACGTCTTCTATCTCATGTCGCCGATCCAGCAGGTCGTCGGCGCGATCACCCAGTACCAGACGGGTTCGGCGGCCCTGAGCCGCATCCAGGAGGCCCTGCGGCTGCCCGCCGAGCCGGCGTCCCGGCCCGAGCCGCTGCCCTCGCCCGCCGCCGAACCGGCCTCGCTGGGCTTCGACGACGTCCGGTTCCGGTACGCCGACGACCTGCCGTACGTCCACCACGGGGTGACGTTCACCGTGCCGCCCCGGGGCATGACCGCGTTCGTCGGCCCTTCGGGCGCGGGCAAGACCACGGTGTTCTCGCTCATCGAGCGGTTCTACGACCCGGAGTCCGGCACGATCGCCCTCGACGGGCGCGACCTCGCGGACTGGGACCTGTCCCGGCTGCGCTCCTCCATCGGCTATGTCGAGCAGGACGCCCCCGTGCTGTCGGGCTCGCTGCGCGACAACCTGCTGCTGGGGAACCCGTCGGCGGACGACGACGCCGTGCGGGGCGTGCTGAAGACGACCCGGCTGGAGGGTCTGGTGGAACGGCTGCCGCAGGGGCTGGACACCCTGGTCGGGCATCGCGGGACGAAGCTCTCCGGCGGTGAGCGGCAGCGGGTGGCCATCGCCCGCGCGCTGCTGCGCCGCCCGAGGCTCCTCCTCCTGGACGAGGCGACCTCCCAGTTGGACGCGGTGAACGAGGCGGCGCTGCGCGACACCGTCGCCGATGTCGCCCGGACGACCACCGTCCTCGTCGTCGCGCACCGGTTGTCGACGGTCACCATGGCCGACCGGATCGTCGTCATGGACGCGGGCCGGGTCCGCGCGGTGGGGACGCACCGTGAGCTGGTGGCGGGCGACCCGCTCTACGCGGAGCTGGCGGCCACGCAGTTCCTGGCGACGGTCGAGTGAGCGGGCCCGGACGCGCGTAGGGGCCGCCCGGTCGCCGGACGGCCCCCTGGGGGAAGGACGAGACGCTCAGACGTCGATCGCGGGCAGCAGCCCGGCCACAGGAGCGGCGAGGTCGGTGACCTGGTGCAGCTCGCTCAGGTTGTCGAGCTGGTTCACCTTGCCGAGCTCACGCAGTTGCGTGGAGACCGGCGGGAGGTCGGCCCGGTACTCCGCGGGAATCTGGCTCGCGGCGAGCGAGTCCAGCACGGTCATCGGGTTGATTTTGCCGGTGGCCGGGGCTTCGGCCGCGCTCGCCATGGGCGCCGCGAGGCCCGTGACCCCGGCGGCGAGTGCGGCGAGAGCGGCGATGCGTCGAGTGGAGATCATGCCTACAGCAACGCCACCGGTGCCCTCGCGGACACGGGTGGGCGGCGGCGCTCACCCGACAGGCGGAGGTGACCGGCTGCGCTTGCCGAGCCCGGCCTGCCGGAGGAGCCTCGAAGGTGAGGGTCGGGCGGCCCGACCTCCCCACGGCCGCGGCCCTCCGAGGAGGTCACCATGGGCACCGCGGCAGGCTCCGCCTTCGACACCGAGACCCTGCGCAGGAGCGTGGAGGGCAACACCGCGACGGCTTTGCTGTCGCTCTACGCCGACGACGCGGAGATACGCGTCATCGACCACAACTCCCAGCCCAGCCAACCCAAAGTGCTGCACGGCCGGGACGAGATCGGCCGGATGCTGGAGGACGTCTACAGCCGGGACATGACCCACAAGCTCGAGGAGTGCATCGTCCAGGGCGACCGTGCCGCCTTCAGCGAGTCGTGTCGGTACTCGGACGGCGTGCGCGTCCTCGCCGAGTCGATGATCACGCTGCGGGACGGCAAGATCGTCGAGCAGACCATGATCCAGGCATGGGACGAGTAGGCAGGAAGACCGCAGGGGTCCAGGTCACCTCCCGGCTGACCTGGACCTTCTCGGTGCGGGCGGTACGGGGGCGGTCGCGTCCCGCCCGGTCCGCGCTGCCGGTACCGGTCTCCGCGGCGGGTCGGCGCGGGTCCGTGGCTCTGCTGCGGACGGCGCTGCGAGCCGTGCGGTCCCGCCCGCGTCGTGTGACACCGCCGCCCGCCGTTCGAACGCGGTGCGGCCGGCGCCGGTGAGCCGTACCCGCACGCGCCGCAGCTCGCCGCTGTCGTGGGCACGGGCGATCAGCCCGCGCCGCCCGCCGGGGCGGAGCCGACCTCGGACCGCGCCGCCCGCCGCGGTACGGCCGGCCTCAGGCTCGCGCGGACGCGCTTCCCGTGCCGGCCGGGGTGTCCTCGGCGGCAATGCGCCCGAGGCGCCGGATCACCGCGCTCAGCCTCGCCAGTGCCACCGCCGTGCCGGCGCAGACGGGAACGGCGGGCCAGTACGGGAGGATGTTCCCGAAGGCCGCGTCGACGAGGAGCGCGAGCAGCGCCGCCATGCCGACGGCCGCCCCCAGCGCACACGGCCCGAAGCGGTCGTCGCGGCTCGCCCGGACCCGGCCCGTCCTGGCCGCCAGGAAGGCGGCGGCGGACACGGCGAGCGAGATCAGATAGGCCGTCGTCAGCGGGGCCAGCACGATCAGCGTCACGTCCAGCGTCCCGAAGTGCCAGCCGGGCCAGACGTCCTGACCGTCGATCTCCACGACCCGGCCGTGCCACAGGCCGAGCACGACCCGCTTGCCCACCCAGAGGTCGTGCCCGACCTGGTCCGCGACCTTGTCGACCCTCTTCTGCCCTTCGCCCAGGGCGAGTCGGACGGTGTACTCGGTGTGGGTGAAGTACGTGCCGCTGCCGCCGGCCTGGCCGCCGCCCGAGTACCCGGAGACCGTGTGCGAGGTCAGCCCCGTCACGCTCGCCGCGGCGGTGTGCAGGGATCCGTCCGACCGGGCGAGCGCAACGGCCGTCTCCTGGTAGGTGCGTCCGGCGAGCAGCAGGATCAGGGCGGCCATGACGAGGCGGAACACCGCGCGCCGGACGCGCCCGCCCCCGCTCCCGGCCGGCTCGGCCTCGCTGGTGTCCGACATGGTCCCCCCTGGTCCCGCACGTCGACTGGTCCGGCATGTCGACAGACACGGGAAACGCCCGGCCGGTTCCCCGAAACCGGTGCTCGGACGCCTCTGCCCGGGGGGTGGCGGGGCCCCGGCCCGTTGGTCGGGGCCCCGGTCCGCAGGGTCAGGTCAGCGTCCACTTCTGGTTGTCGGCGGTGCCGCAGGTCCAGAGCACGATCGGGGTGCGGTTGGCCGTACCCGCCCCGTTGGCGTCGAGGCACAGCCCCGCGTTGACGTTGGTGATCGTGCCGTCGCTGTTGACGTTCCACTTCTGGTTGTTCTGGCCGTTGCAGTCCCAGATGACGACCTTGGTGCCGTTGGTGGTACCGAGGTTGTAGGCGTCCAGGCACTTGTTCCCGTACACCACGAGTTCCTTGCGGGAGGTGTACGTCCAGGCCTGGTTGGAGCCGCCGTTGCAGTCCCACAGTTCGGCCTGGGTGCCGTTGGTGATCGTGCTGTTGTACAGGTCCAGGCAGCGCCCTGACTGCTTGCCGACGACGAGGGTGCCGTTCGCGCCGGCGAGGGGCTTGACCGTGATGTCGGCGAGGGTCGGGGCGCCCGTGAAGGCGAGCGTGTTGGACGAGCCCTTCGACAGGGCCACCTGGAGGGAGACGGTTCCCTGCGCGGAGCCCGTCGGCGGGAAGGAGACCGTCGTCGCGGTCTGGCCGTTGACCTTCAGCGTCGCGGTACGGGCGGTGGAGGCCGTGTTGGTGTAGGCGACGTCGACGACCTTCAGGCCGGTGTTCCCGGCGACCACACCGGAGAAGCTCGACGTGCCGGTGTAGGTGCTGCCCGACGCCTCGGTGCCGCCGGTGACGGTGAGCATGACGGAGCCGCCCGCCGGGACGCTCGCCGTGTAGCTCGTGGCGTACGAGCCGACGTCGGCGCGGGCCCACAGGTCACGGACGGTGGCGGAGGCGTTGGTCAGACCCAGGTCGGACCAGCGGACGGTGATGTTCTGGGCGGCGGAGGTGCGGTTGAGCAGGACGACGGCACGCTTGCCGCTGCCGGCGAGGACCTTGCCGTACACCTGCGCCCCGGAGGTGTCCTCGGCGACCTTGACGCCCTGGAGGCCGCGCGCGTCCTGGTCGACGGCGATGACCTCGGGGTTCTTGAGGATGTTCGCCGTCTCCGTGGTCATCGTGGTCAGGTCGTTGCCGGCGAGGAGCGGAGCGCCGGAGACCGCCCACAGGTTCATGTGGGTGCGGTTCTGGGCGGCGGTGAAGCCGGTCATGCCGACCATCAGCATGTCCGGGTCGTTGTAGTACCCGGTGTGCTGGGAGGTGGGGTGCAGGCCCTGGTCGAAGTTGGACAGCAGGTTCGTCATCGACGGGTTGTTGCCGTAGTAGATGATGTCGGTGCTGGTCCGGAACATCGGGGCGAGGCCGGGGGCCCAGTTCCAGGTGTTCTGGTAGCCCCAGTTGCAGATGGAGAGGGTGAGCGGGCGGCCGGTTGCGGCCGTCGCCTTCGTGACGGCGCCGCTGATCGCGGTGTACGCCGTCGCCGCGTCGAGGCCCTCGGCGTCACCGCCGCACCAGTCGACCTTCACGAAGTCGAAGCCCCACTGCGAGAACTGGAGCATGTCCTGGTCGTAGTGGCCCTCGCTGCCGCTGCCCGGGGCTGCGGGCCGGCCGGTCGGGTAGTAGTAGCCGCAGCCGTCCTTGCCGGCGTCCGTGTAGATGCCGGCCTTGAGGCCCTTGCTGTGGATGTAGTCGGCGATGGCGCTCATGCCGCCGGGCCACTCGGACTCGTCGACGGTGATGTTGCCCCCGCTGTCGCGGGTGCCCTGCCACCAGCCCTCGTCGATGTTGATGTACTTGTATCCGGCCGCCGGCAGTCCCGCCGCGACGAACGCGTCGACCTGCTGCTTGATGACGTTGTAGTCGATCTTCGCGGCGAAGCTGTTCCAGGACGCCCAGCCCATCGGGGCGGTGGGCACGGCGATCTGCCGCGAGGTCGCGGCCTGGGCCGGGCCGGGCTGGGCGAACACCAGGGCGGCGGTCACCGTCAGCAGCAGGGCGAGTACCCGGGCGGCGGCGGATCTCCAGCGCCGGGCCGGGTGCGCGGGGGGTGGGGGAAACATACGGGCGGCTCCAAGCTTCGAAATATCGAACAAGGGTCGGCAAACCGAACGCGTTGCGCGCCGAAAGTAGAGCCGCCGGAGAGTGAAGTCAACGGCTGCGACAGAAGTGATGTGACCGCTCTCAACGACGAAGTGGCCACTTTCGCAGGGTCGTTCACCACGGACCGCGCACCCGCCCCCATACTGTCCGTCGTGCGAGTGGCGATCATGACAGCGGGCTCCCGGGGTGACGTGGCCCCCTTCACGGGGCTGGGCCATGGGCTGGTGCGGGCGGGACACGAGGTCACCCTGGTCACCCACGCGCGGTTCGCGCCGCTGGTGGCCGGCTCGGGGGTGGGCTTCCACGCGCTGCCGGTGGATCCGCGGGCGGAGCTGGAGTCCGAGCGGGGCCGGGGGCTGCACCGCAGCACCACCGGTCCGGGCAAGCTGCTGCGGGTGGCCCGGATGGCGCGGTCACTGGTGGGGCGGATGACCGACGACCTCCTGACCGCCGCGCACGCGAGCGACGTCCTGCTGCTGTCCGCCTCGGTGGCGCCACTGGGGCACACGATCGCCGCGGGACTGTCCCTGCCGAGCCTCGGCCTCTACCTCCAACCCGTCGCCGCCACCAGGGAGTTCGCGCCACCGTTACTGGGCGGCGGCTCCTGGGGAGCGGTCGGCAACCGGCTCGCCGGGCACGGGGTCGCGATGGCCGTCGAGCAGATCTTCGCGCCGGTCGTACCGGCGCTGCGGGCCCGGCTGGGGCTGCCCGCCCTACGCCGTCCCGGCACCGGTCCGCGGGGCCGGCCCCGGCACGGCTGGCCGGTCCTGCACGGTTTCAGCCCGCTGGTGGTGCCCCGGCCCCGCGACTGGCGGGCGGAGCTGGACGTCACCGGGTACTGGTGGCCGTACGACCGGGAGACCCGACTCCCTCCCGCTCTGCGGGAGTTCCTCGACGCCGGGCCGCCGCCGGTCTTCGTCGGGCTGGGCAGCGCGACCGTGCCCGACCCGCGGCGGCTGAGCGCCGAGATCGTCCGGGCGCTGCGGCGGGCGGGGCTGCGCGGGGTGATCCAGCGCGGCTGGGCGGGCCTCGCGGCCGACGGCGACGACATGCTGACCGTCGACGACGTCCCGCACGCGCTGCTGTTCCCGGAGACGGCCGCGGTGGTGCACCACTGCGGGGCGGGGACGACGGCGGCGGGCGTACGGGCCGGGGTCCCCGCCGTACCGGTGCCGATCCAGTTCGACGAGGCCTTCTGGGCCGCCCGCCTGGTCCACCTCGGCGTGGCGCCGAACCCGGTGCCCCTGCGCCGGCTGACCGCGCAGACCCTGACCGCCGCGCTCCTGCGGGTCACCCGGGAGCCCGGCTTCCGCGAGCGGGCCGGGGAACTGGGGACCCGGGTGCGCGCGGAGGACGGGGTGGGACGGGTGGTGGAGGCCGTGGGGCGGCTGTCGTCCGGCCCGCCCGGCCGGCCGGGCAAATGCGGCTGGGCCGGGAGCGGCTAGGCCGGCTCGGGCGCCCACCCCGGGGGGCGCAGGATCCCCAGCAGTTGGCGCACCAGTTCGTCGACCACCTCGTCCAGGGTCGCGTCCACCCACCCGGCGCTCCAGTCGTGCAGGAGGCCGTTGACACTGCCGATGAAGGCCGTCGCCGCGAGGCGGTAGTCGCGGGGGGCCGCCTCGCCGCGGGCGGCGGCCGCCGACGCCTCGGCGCAGATGAGGTCGACCCAGCGGGCGCGGCGGGCCAGTCGTTGTTCCTCCAGCCGGGGGCTGACCCCGACGATCTCCACGAAGGTGATCCGGATGCGGCGCGGGTCGGAGGTCACGTCGGCCGCGTAGGCGCGGAAGATCGCGGTGACCCGCTCCAGGAGCGGCATGTCCTGGGCGGCGGCGAAGGCGGCCAGGACCGCCTCCTCGGCCCAGTCGTTGACCTGGAGGTGCAGCGCGGCCAGGACGTCCTCGAGGGTGCGGAACTCCTCGTAGAACTGGCGGGTCGACAGACCTGCCGTCTCACTGAGCGACGCGACCGTGGTGCCGCGGTAGCCGGGAATGTCCCCGAACAGCTCCAACGCCGCCGCCAGGAATCTCCCGCGCCGCTCGGCCTGCCGCTGCTCGGCGGTCTTGCCGCCGTAACGGCCGGTCGGCGCCCTGAGCCTGCCCGCCACTGACCCTCCCTCGTCGTTCCGTGCTCCCCCGCCGCCAATTTTGTCGTGTACGGAGTCTTGTGGCGAAGGGCCCCCCTTCCTTACTTTCCAGTAAGTAAAGTCTGAATGCCTCCGTGTTCAGACTGGGCGGACCTGTTCCGCCCTGCCCCCACACCTGCGCCCCCAGAGGAGAGAGCAGCCATGCCTGCCTTCAGATCCAGGCACCTTTGCTCCGTAGCCGCCGCCCTCGTCCTGACCGTCACCGCCCCCGCCACCGCCGCCACCGCCGTCTCCGACGCCCCGACCGCCGCCGCCCTGCGCGAGGTGCTCTTCGTCGGCAACAACTGGGAGGGCACCGCGGACGTCATCAAGTCCGGTGGTGACTTCGCCAAGGTCGGCCGGATCAACGTGATCCCCGACAAGAGCGCCCGGATGGCGGAGATCAACGCCGACCCGATCAAGTGGATCTACTTCCAGGCCATCCGCAACGGTGTCGGCGAGGGCCACGACCAGTTCGTCGACGACATGTACACCACGCCGGACGGCTCCTCGGTGGTCGTCTCCCGGCCCAGCTTCGCCGACGTCGTCTCCATCGACCTGGCCACCGGGAACATCAACTGGCGCTTCCCGGTGTCCGGTTACCGCTCCGACCACATGGCCGTCTCGCCCGACGGCACCCGGGTCGCGGTCTCCGCGTCGATCTCGAACACCGTGCACGTCCTGAACATCGGCACCGGCAGGCAGCTGGGCTCGTTCAAGACCGGCGACAAGCCGCACGAGAACATCTTCACCAAGGACGGCAAGTACATCTACAACATGTCGATCGGAGACGTGAACACCTCGCAGGACGCCCCGTGGCAGGACTTCACCAAGGGCGACCGGCGCATCACCGTCGTCGACGCGACCACGTACCAGCAGGTCAGGGTCATCGACATGCGGCAGCGACTGGACGCGATCGGCCTCACGGACTACTCGGACGCGGTGCGTCCGGCGGTCTTCTCACCGGACGAGTCCAAGCTGTACTTCCAGGTCTCGTTCTTCAACGGCTTCTTCGAGTACGACCTCGCCACGGACCGCATCACCCGGACGAAGACCCTGCCGAAGAACCCGGCGACCAGCGACGACCGCACCACCTTCGTCAACGACTCGCGCCACCACGGCATCTCGATGAGTCCCGACGGCAGCAAGCTGTGCGTGGCGGGCACGATGGACGACTACGCGACGGTCGTCGACCGCGCGACCCTCCAGGAGGGCCCGCTGGTCACCGCCTCCAAGCCCTACTGGGCCACGGTCAGCGGCGACGGCAGGAGCTGTGTCATCTCCGAGAGCGGCGCCGACCAGGTCACGGCGATCGACTTCGCGACCGGGCAGAAGGTCGTGTCGGTGCCGGTGGGCGACCATCCGCAGCGGGTCCGGATCGGCCATGTCGCGGCGAACTGGAGCGGAACAAGCGCCGGCTGACGACTTGTCGGACACGGGGGGGGTGGGTGGCGGTCACCGCCACCCACCCCTGCTGTCGTGCTGTCGTGCCGGTGGGGCTACCCCACCTTCTGGGTCACCCACGCCGACAGCTCCGTGCGGGCGGCGGCCAGCAGGGTCGCGGACGGTGCGGTCGCCCCGTTGGTGACCAGGGCGTAGTGCACGGTGCCCGAGTCCGGCGCGCTGAGCAGCAGGCGCCGGCTGCCCGTGCCGCCCGGTTCGGCGGCCGCGGCGATCTTCGTGGTCGTCGTGTACGCGGGCGGGGCGTACACCGTGCCGAGGTCGGAGACGACGGTCGTCGTGGCGGTCGGGAAGGAGGCCGGCAGGTGCAGTTCGGTGGGTGCCGTGCCGCCGTTCGAACGCCACACCAGCAGCCCGTACTGGCCGGTGCCGACGAGTTGTTTCGTGTTGGGCAGGGAACTGGGGACCGGATTCCAGGTGAGGGTGGTGGAGCCGTCGCGGGAGCGGTCCTCGTAGGTGAAGGCGACGGTGGTGCCGGAGGTGGCGCTCGGGTAGACCCGGTCGAGCAGCCGGGCGTCCTGACGGAGGGTCGCCGTGCCGCTGTCGTCCAGGCGTACGGCGGACATGTCCTCGTCGTTCCAGGCGTCACCGGTCGTGAGCACCTTGTCGGCGTTGCCGTTCATCAGCTCGTGGTGACGGCCGCTGTAGATGTCCCACTGCCACTGCGAACCGGACAGGACCGGACCCGAGGCCGCCGGGGTGGTCCACCAACCGGCGCCCTTCACCCGGGAGTCGAGCGCCTGGTACATCGCCTTCACGACGGTCGGCGCCTTGCCGGCGGTCGTGCCGTTCAGGGGGTGGCCGAACTCGCTGACGATCGCCGTGGTCCCGGCCGCCGACGCCCGGTCGCGGACCGTGCCGAAGTCGGTCACGTACTGGCCGTCCTCCGCGTTGCCCCACATCAGGACCCCGGAGATCGCCTTCTGGTCGTAGAAGTGGGTGTTGAAGACATAGCGGGATCCGAGCGTGCCCGCGTCGAGGAGGCCGCCCTCCTCCTTGCTGACGTTGCCGTTCCAGAAGAGGTTCGGTTCGACGAAGGCCGGCTTGTCGGTCCAGCCGGCCGCGTCCATCCGGGCCCGGAACTTCACGTAGAAGGGCCACAGCAGGTCGCGTTCCCAGGTGCGGCTGTTCTGGCCGGAGTCGTAGGTGCCGGCGTAGGGCTCGTTGTAGGGGTCGAAGCCCAGGACGCCGTTGAACTGCTCGGTGGTGAGGTTCGCCTTGAGGTACGCCATGGTCTTCTGGGCGGTGGCCAGGAAGAAGTCCTGGAGACCGTGATTGTTGTGCCAGAAGTCGTACTGGGCGGCCTTCACCGCGCCGTTGTTGGTGATGTTCTGGCCCCAGAGGAAGCAGATGCCGCAGGACTCGGCGGGGTAGCCGCCCAGTGCCACCGCCCACGCGGGGGCGCCGTCGCCGGTGTACCAGCTGCCCGAGTTGAACAGGTAGCGGGAGTAGAGGTCCTGGTGGAAGTCGGGGTAGACCCGGATGCCCGCGTCCAGGAAGGCACCCATCTGTGCGGTGGCGGCGGCCAGGTAGGTGGTGTCGACCTGGCCGCGCACCGGTTCGGCGTAGGCCCAGGAGAGCAGGAAGCGGACGGAGTTGCCGCCGCCGAGGGCGCGCAGGGCCGTGGCGGACTTCTTGGCGTCGGCGACGGAGGCGAAGGGCAGGCCCTTGTTCTCCGCGAGCTTGGTCTCGCCGGAGACGTTGTAGCCGCGCAGTACGACCTCGCGGCCGCTTGCGTCGAGGAAGCGGCCGCCCGACACGGTGAGCGCCGTGCCGTCGAAGGAGAGGGAGTCGGGGAGCGTGGCCGCGCCGGCGGTCGGGGAGCCCGCCACCGTCAGGAAGCCACAGAGTCCGCAGAGGACCACCAGAACAGCGAGCAGACGTGCCCGGATATTCGGCATGTCCACTACAGTCCGGTGATTTCCGGACACCGTCAATACCTTCTGACCCGCGAGTAAGTTCATTCCCCGTCAACCCAGTTGGCAACCCGGCTCCGCCGCTTCACCAGGTGTCCCGCGCGGTGCGGACCGGCGGGCGGCACAGCGGCGGATTACCGTTCAGGGGAAACGGCCGATTCGGCCGTCGCGGCCGGAAGGAAACCGATCGTGCGCGAGATTCTCCCGGTGCTGAACGGGTGGTACGCGGCCGGTGCGCCGTTCGGGCTCGCCACCGTGGTCGCCGTCAGCCGCAGCACGCCGCGCGATCCGGGCGCGGCGATGGCGGTGGGGCCGGACGACGAGGTCGTGGGCAGCGTGTCCGGGGGCTGCGTGGAGGGCGCGGTGTTCGAGCTGGCCCGGGAGGTGGTGGCCGACGGGGCGGCCCGTCTCGAGACCTTCGGCTACAGCGACGAGGACGCCTTCGCCGTGGGACTGACCTGCGGCGGCGAGATCACGCTGCTCGTCCGCCCCGTCACGCCCGGCCTCGACCCGTCGTTCGGCGCCGTCGCGGAGTCGGTCGCCGCGGGCGAGCCGGTGACGGTGGCCACGGTGACCGACGGACCCGCACCACGCGGGGCCACCCTCGCCGTCTGGCCGGACCGGACCCGCGGCACGCTGGGCACGGAGGGGCTGGACGCCGCCGTCACGGCCGACGCGCGCGGCGAGCTCGCCCTCGGCCTCACCGGCGTCCGGCACTACGGGCCGCGCGGCCAGCGGCGGGAGGACGCCGTCGCGGTGTTCCTGCACTCCTTCGCACCGCCGCCGCGCATGCTGGTGTTCGGCGCGATCGACTACGCGGCCTCCGTGGCCCGGATCGGCGACTTCCTGGGCTACCGGGTCACGGTGTGCGACGCCCGGCCGGTCTTCGCCACCCCGAAGCGTTTCCCGCCGGGCGTCGAGGTGGTCGTCGAGTGGCCGCACCGGTATCTGCGCGACACGGACACCGACGGCCGCACGGCCGTCTGCGTGCTGACCCACGACCCGAAGTTCGACGTGCCGCTGCTGGAGGTGGCGCTGCGCCAGCCGGCCGCGTACATCGGGGCGATGGGCAGCCGCCGCACCCACGACGAACGCCGGGCGCGACTCGTCGAGGCCGGCCTCACGGACGCCGAGCTGGCCCGGCTGCGCTCACCGGTCGGGCTGGACCTGGGGGCCCGTACGCCCGAGGAGGTGGCGGTGTCGGTGGCCGCCGAGATCGTCGCGCTGCGCTGGGGCGGCAGCGGGGCTCCGCTGACGGCGACGGCCGGGGCGATCCACCGCGCGAGGTGAGGTGAGCCGGCCGCCTTTCGCTCCGGTTTACCGCGAGGAGGTGTGAGGCGCGCGCGGACGGGGTACGCGCCCATAACGGACAGGCATGCATGTCCTCTGTCCTTCGTCTCGCGAAGGAAGGAGGTCCGTTGAAGCAACGCACACTCGCAAGTTCCGGGCCGCCCCCGACCCTCTTGGCCGGGCGCGGCCCGGTTCTGTGTCATCGGCGCGGTGGCAGCCGGTGCAGGACGAGGTCCGTGAGCCGTCCGTCGGCCGCGGTGGCGGTCAGGTAGGTGCAGTGCGGCTGACGCCGCCGGTCGGTAGGGGAACCCGGGTTGAGCAGCCGGGGTCCGCCGGGGGCGGTGGTGTCCCAGGGGATGTGGCTGTGGCCGAAGACCAGCACGTCCAGGTCGGGGAAGCGGGCGGCGCAGCGGGCCTCGCGGCCCTGGGCGGGACCCGTCTCGTGGACGACCCCGAAGCGCAGTCCGCCCAGTTCGGCGAAGGCGACCTCGGGCAGCCGGGCGCGCAGCTCGGGCCCGTCGTTGTTGCCGTACACGCCGACGACCCGGCGGCTGCGGCGCTCCAGCAGGTCGAGGGTGTCCGTGTCGACCCAGTCGCCGGCGTGGATCACCACGTCCGCGTGCGGGAGCTCGTCGAGCAGCGGGGCGGGCAGCGCCTTGGCGCGCTTGGGGAGGTGGGTGTCGGACATCATCAGCAGGCGCACGGCGTCAGACTACAAAATCCCCGACTCGGACCAATCCGGACAGGTGGGGCGTCGGCGCCGGGGTTAGCATCGGGCCACGCGCACCCTCCGTCCCGCGCACGGCAGAGCGATCCAGCAAGGGGGCCAGGAGCCCGATGCCGGTCAAGGTCAGCGTCATCGTCCCCGTCTACAACCCCGGTCCCTACATCGAGGACTGTCTCGCCTCGCTGCTCAGGCAGTCGCTCCCGCCGGACGAGTACGAGGTGATCTTCGTCGACGACGGCTCCACCGACGCCACCCCCGCGCTCCTCGACGCGGCCGCCGCGGAGGACCCCCGGATCCGGGTCGTGCACCAGGAGAACTCCGGCTGGGCGGGCAAGCCCCGCAACGTCGGCATCGACGTCTCCCGGGGCGAGTACGTGATGTTCGTCGACAACGACGACCACCTCGGCGACGAGGCCCTGGAGCGGATGTACGCCTACGGGGTCGCGAACGACGCCGACGTCGTCGTCGGCAAGATGGCCGGCAAGGGACGCGGGGTGCCGGTGGAGCTGTTCCGCGTCAACCGCCCGCACGCCACCGTCGACAACGCGCCGCTGATCGACAGTCTCACCCCGCACAAGATGCTCCGCCGGGCCTTCCTGGACCGCACCGGCCTGCGCTTTCCCGAGGGGCGGCGGCGCCTGGAGGACCATGTCTTCGTCACCGAGGCCTATCTGCGCGCGGACAACGTCTCGGTGCTGAGCGACTACGTCTGCTACTACCACGTCCGACGCGACGACGCCGCGAACGCGGGCTTCCAGCGGTTCGACCCGGTGGGGTACTTCAAGAACCTCCGGGAGGCCCTCGACGTCGTCGAGCGGTACACCGAGCCGGGTCCGCTGCGCGACAAGCTGTTCCGGCGGTGGCTGCGCGTGGAGATGGTCGAGCGGCTGCGCGGCAAACGCTTCCTCGGCCTGCCCGAGGACTACCGCAGGGAGCTGTTCGAGGAGATCCACTCGGTCGTCGTCGAGCGGTTCGGGCCGGGGGTGGCGGCACCGCTCCAGCCCACCCAGCGGGTCGTCGCCGCGCTGGCCGCCGACGGACGCTACGACGACGTCGTCGCCTTCGCGGAGTGGGAGGCGGGCGTCGGGCTCGCCGTCGACCCGGAGGACGTCACCTGGCAGGGCGGCGTGCTGCGGATCGCCTTCGCCGCCGAGCTGACGCACGACGGCGGGCCGATGACCTTCCCGTCCGCCGGGGGTTCCCCGCAGTGGCCGCCGCGGGACGTGGCCGAGGCGGTCCGGTGGCTGGGCGCGGACACCGTGGGCCGGTTCGACCGGGCCGCGCCCGACCTGCTGCTGCGGGAGCGGGCCAGCTCGGCGCAGTACTTCCAGCCGGTGGACGTGGTCCGGGAGACGGTCCCGGCCGGCGACGGCAGCCGGGTGCGGCTCGTCCTGCGGGCGACCGCCACCATCGATCCCACCACCGCGCTGAGCGGCGGGCCGGCGGGCGAGGGGCTGTGGGACGTGTTCGTGCGCGTCGGCCTGGGCGGCTGGACGAAGGAGCTGCGGCTGGGCCCGGCGCCCCGCCACGGCCGTCCCGTCCCGCCCGCCGGGGTGGTCGCGGGGCGCGTGGTGCTGCCGTACTGGACCGATCGGTACGCGAGCCTGGCGCTGGACGTCGGGCACGCGGGCCGGCGGCTGGGCCTGGGCCGCGTGGCGGCCGAGGACGTCGCCGTCGCGGAGGACCGTCTGCACGTGGTCCTGCCGCTGCACGTGCCCGAGGCCGCCGATGTGCTGCTGCGGCTGACGGGGGCGAAGTCCGGCGGCTCGCGCGAGGTCTTCGGGACGCTCTCGCCGGGCGGCCGCCTCGCGGCCGTCCTGCCGGTCGGTGATCTGCTGGGCAGGACCTGGCTGACGACGGTCTGCCTCACCCCGGACGCGGAGGGGGCGCGCTTCCACCCGCTGCCCTTCGCCCTGCACGTCGCGTCGGACGGCGTCCTCGTGGTGCCGGCGCCCCAGCCCGCCGGTGTGCGACGGCTGGCCCGCAGGGTGCGACGGGCGCTGTACCGGGCACTGCAGAGCATCACTCCCCGGAGGAAGTGACGACATGCGGCCACTGGACATCGAGGGCGCCTGGGTGCTGGAACCCAAGGTCTTCCCGGACGGGCGGGGCAGCTTCCACGAGTGGTACCGGACGCCGGAGTTCCGGGAGGCCACCGGGTACGACCTGGGGATCGCCCAGGCCAACTGCTCCGTCTCCCGCCGGGGCGTGCTGCGCGGGGTGCATTTCTCGGACGTGCCGCCGGGGCAGGCCAAGTACGTCACCTGTGTCCGCGGGGCGGTGCTCGACGTGGTGGTCGACCTGCGGGTGGGCTCCCCCCGGTTCGGGCGGTGGGAGGCGGTCCGGCTGGACGACGACACCCGGCACGCGGTGTTCCTCGCCGAGGGCCTCGGCCATGCCTTCCTCGCCCTCACCGACGAGGCCACCGTGGTCTACCTCTGCTCGACCGGATACGCGCCCGAGCACGAGCACGGGGTGCACCCGCTCGACCCGGCCCTGGGCATCGACTGGCCGCGGGGCGTGGAGCCGGTGCTGTCGCCGAAGGACGCGCAGGCGCCGTCGCTGGCCCGGGCGGAGGCGTCGGGGCTGCTGCCGTCGTACGCCTCCTGCCGGGCCCGCTACCGGGAACTGAGGGTCAGCGGCTGACGGTCACCCGCTCCAGCGCTCCGCGCAGCGGTTCCCAGCCCCGGGAGCGGTCGAGACCACGGTTGCGGGCCCGTACCAGGGGCTTCCAGAAGCCCGCCCGCAGCAGGGTCTCGGGGCGCACCGCGCGCACCCGTTCCAGGACCGCCTCGGGGACCTTCTGCGGGTCGGGGACGTCGAACTCGGCGATGATCTCGTGGTACTTCTCGCGCAGCACCGGGTTGCGGGGGTCGGCGCCGAAGACGACGAGCTGTCCGGTCGGCTGGGTGTCGACGGGGACGGCCACCAGGTCGGGGCGGTAGCGGGACAGGATCTCGATGAGCTTGTAGACGTCACCGGTCCAGGCGGTGGTGTGCCGGTCGCGGGCGGCCTCGTCGACACCGCGGGGCAGCATGTCGTCGAGGACGATCACGCTCGACCAGTCGGAGTGCCGCTCGACGTTGATGAAGTCGCGCAGCGCGTACTCGAACAGGTGCATGCCGTCGATGAAGGACAGGTCGAGGGTGGTGCGGCGCCAGTGACCGAGGGGGTGGCGAGCCCGGGCGAGGTTGCGCAGCGGGTGGCGGCCGCCCTTGAGGTGGGCGAGGGGGTTGCGGCGCGCGAAGAAGTCGTCGCTGGTGGCCTTCACCAGGTGGACGTCGCAGCGGATCTCCGTGGTCACCTTGAACGCGGGGTCGACCGCGATGCTGGGCACCCGGGACAGCCGCAGGCTGCGGCCGTCGTTGACGCCGATCTCCAGGTAGTTGCGGTTGGCGGTGGCCTTGTGCAGTTCCCGCAGGAACTCATGGCGTTTCACGAAGGGACTCCTTGAGGGACACCGTGTCGAAGGACGCCTTGCGGATGAGGGGAAGTGCCTGCCCCAGGGCGGTGCGCCAGTCCCGTGGCGGCGACAGACCCACCTCCTGCCACCGGCCGTGCGCGAGGACGCTGTAGGCCGGCCGGGGCGCGGGCCGGGGAAAGGCGTCGCCGGTGGTGGGGCGCACCCGGTCCGGGTCGGCGCCGAGCGAGCGGAACACCTCGCGGGCCAGGTCGTACCAGGTGGCCTCGCCGGCCGCGGTGGCGTGGAAGACGCCCGTCGCGCCGCGGCCGGCCTTCGGCCCCAGATCGGCGATACGGGCGGCGACGTCCGCGCTCCAGGTGGGCTGGCCGCGCTGGTCGTCGACGACGTCGACGGTGTCGCGGCGGGCCTGGAGTTCCAGCATGGTGCGGACGAAACTGCGGCCGTGGACGCCGTAGAGCCAGGCGGTGCGCACGATCACGCCGGCGTCGGGGAGCACGGCGCGGACGGCCCGCTCGCCGGCCAGCTTGGTGCGGCCGTAGGCGGTGCGGGGTGACGGTGGACCGTCCTCGCGGTAGGGGGCGCGGGCCGCGCCGTCGAAGACGTAGTCGGTGGAGACATGGACCAGCCGGGCGCCGTGCGCGGCGCAGGCGGCGGCCAGCAGCCGGGGCCCCTCGCCGTTGACCAGCAGCGCGCGGGCCTCGTCGGTCTCGGCGTCGTCGACGGCCGTGTAGGCGGCGCAGTTGACCACCAGGTCGGGCCGGTGCGCGGCGAACGCCCGGGCCACGGATCCGGGCCGGGTGATGTCCAGGCCGGTGCGGTCGAGGCCGGTCACGTCCTCGCCGCGCCGGGCCAGTTCCTCCACCGTGTCCCGGCCGAGCATGCCGCCCGCGCCGGTGACCAGCCATCTCATGGCAACCGCGCGGTGCGTTTGAGGGGTTCCCACCAGTCGCGGTGGTCCCGGTACCAGGCGACGGTCTCGGCGAGACCGGTGGCGAAGTCGTGGCGGGGCCGGTAGCCGAGCTCGGTGCGGGCCTTCGTCCAGTCGACGCAGTAGCGCAGGTCGTGGCCCTTGCGGTCCTCGACGTGCCGGACCCGGTCCCAGTCGGCCCCGCAGGCGTCGAGGAGCAGACCGGTCAACTCGCGGTTGCTCAGCTGGGTGCCGCCGCCGATGTTGTGGACCTCGCCGGGGCGGCCCACGGTACGGACGAGGTCGACGGCCGCGCAGTGGTCCTCGACGTGCAGCCAGTCGCGGACGTTGCGTCCGTCGCCGTAGAGGGGGACCTGCTCGCCGTCCAGGAGGTTCGTGACGAAGAGCGGGATCAGCTTCTCGGGGAACTGGTGCGGGCCGTAGTTGTTGGAGCAGCGGGTGACGCGGACGTCGAGGCCGTGGGTCCGGTGGTAGGAGAGGGCGATCAGGTCGGAGGAGGCCTTCGAGGCGGCGTACGGGGAGTTGGGGCGCAGCGGGTGGTCCTCGGTCCAGGCGCCGGTCTCGATGGAGCCGTACACCTCGTCGGTGGAGACGTGCACGAACGGGCCGACGCCGTGCCGCAGGGCCGCGTCCAGCAGCGTCTGGGTGCCGAGGACGTTGGTGCGGACGAAGGCGCCCGCGCCGTCGATGGACCGGTCGACGTGGGACTCGGCGGCGAAGTGGACGACCTGGTCGGCGGCGGCCGTCAGCTTGTCGACGAGGTCGGCGTCGCAGATGTCGCCGTGCTCGAACTCCAGCCGGGGATGCCCGGCCGGCAGGTTGGTGCGGCTGCCGGCGTAGGTGAGTTTGTCCAGGACCGTGACGCGCACGTCGGGGTCGCGGGCCAGCAGGCCGCGCACATACGTGGAGCCGATGAATCCGGCGGCCCCGGTGACGAGGAGGTTCATGTGTGGATCTGTACCTTGCTGTGGTCGCCGAGAACCAGCCGGTGGGCGCTGGACACACCGGCCGCCGGGGTGACCTCGACGTGCCGGCCGATCAGGGAGTTCTCGATGCGGCCCACCCCGTCGATGGAGGAGTCGCGCAGCACGATGGAGAACTCCAGCTCGCTGTCGGTGATCCGGCAGTTCTCGCCGACGGAGGTGAAGGGGCCGATGTAGGAGTCGCGGACCTCGCTGCCCGCGCCGAGGACGACGGGCCCGACCACGCGCGAGTTCACGACCCGGGCGCCGGCCTCCACGACGACCCGGCCGACCGTCTCGGAGGCCTCGTCGACCTCGCCGTCGATCCGGCGCTCGACGCCCTCCAGCACGGTCCGGTTGACCTCCAGCATGTCGACGACGTTGCCGGTGTCCTTCCAGTAGCCCTTGATGATCGTGGACCGCACCCGGGCGCCGGTGTCGATGAGGCGCTGGACGGCGTCGGTGATCTCCAGCTCGCCGCGCCGGGACGGTCCGATGGCGCGTACGGCGTCGTGGATCGCGGGGGTGAAGAGGTAGACGCCGACCAGGGCGAGGTCGCTCTTGGGGTGCGCGGGCTTCTCCTCGAGGCCCACGACCTGTCCCGCGGGGTCGAGTTCGGCGACTCCGAAGGCGCGGGGGTCGGGGACCCGGGTGAGCAGGATCTGGGCGTCGGGCCGGGTCCTGCGGAACTCGTCGACGAGGTCGGTGATGCCGCCGACGATGAAGTTGTCGCCGAGGTACATCACGAAGTCGTCCTCGCCGAGGAAGTCACGGGCGACGATCACCGCGTGGGCGAGGCCGAGGGGCCTGTCCTGCGGGATGTAGGTGATGTCGAGGCCGAACCGGGAGCCGTCGCCGACGGCCTCCCGGATCTCCTGCGCGGTGTCACCGACGATCACACCGACCTCGGTGACACCCGCGGCGGCGATGGACTCCAGGCCGTAGAACAGCACGGCCTTGTTGGCGACCGGTACGAGCTGCTTGGCGGAGGTATGGGTGATCGGTCGAAGGCGTGTCCCGGCGCCGCCGGACAGCACGAGAGCCTTCATCAGCCTCACTCCAGCCCCGGCCGCCCGGCGGCAACCGATTCATTCGCTCACGCCGACCGTCTGCCGGTCAGTCCTCACCCCTGACAATGTTCCATTCCGGGCCGGACTGCATCCCGGCGACCGGCCCGGGGACGGCCACGGCCGCCAGACAGGTGCGCGGCGCGGACGCCGCGCGGCGCAGCCGACGGGCCGTTGCCCAGCCGGTCTCGGCCCGGCGGGTCGCCGGTTTCTCCTGGACGTACGCGGTCACGACGGTTCATCCCAACGGGGGCGGTGCTGGTCGGCGCTGTCCCGGCTGCCGGTGGGCCGCAGCTCGTGCGGGGTGAGGCGTTCGCTCTCGTCCGTCGCCCGCGGCATCTCGTTGGGCTCGCGGGCGCGGCGCGTCTCGTGGGCCGGGCCGGAGCCGGGCCTGCGGGGCTGTTCGTGCGGCTTGGGAGGCGCGGGCTCGCGGGCCCGGACCTTGATACCGAGCCGGAAGGCCCAGATCAGACCGCCGACGAGCACGATCCCGACGACGATGAAGACGACGGTGGCCAGCACGGACTTTCCGGATGCCGCGAGGACGGCGGAGGCGAAGGTGTCCATGGGCGGCGGGTACCCCGTTCGTGCTCCGGGACACGCGGCCGCGCGGCGGGTCAGTGGTCCAGCGCCAATTCGCTCCACACCTGCTTGCCGCCGCTGACCGGGACCGTCCCCCAGGCGTCGGACATGGCCTCGACGAGGAGGATGCCCCGGCCGCCGGTGGCCTCCCAGCCCAGACTGGTCGGCTTGACGGGGGTGCGGGGCGAGGCGTCGGTGACGGCGACGCGCAGCCGGTGGCCGATCAGGACGAGGTCGAGGCGGACCCGGCCGTCGGTGTGCACCAGCGCGTTGGTCACCAGTTCGGAGACGACGAGCAGGGCGGTGTCCATGGCCTCGGCGGGCACGCCCCAGGTGCGCAGGGTGCGCCGGGTGAAGCGGCGGGCCTGCCGGGCCGCCTCGGGCACCCGCCACACCGTCCAGCCCTCGCGCAGGGGTTTGACGGCCATGCCGTCGTAGCGCATGAGGAGCAGGGCGACGTCGTCGCCGCGGTGGGCGTTGCCGAGCAGGGCGTCGGCGACGAGACCCAGGTGGGCGGGGTCGGACACGGCCAGTTCGTGGGCGAGGCGGTCCAGGCCGGTGTCGATGTCCATGTCGGCGGACTCCACGAGGCCGTCGGTGGTGAGGGCGATGACGGTGCCGGGCAGCAGGCGCAGCGGGGTCATCGGGAACTCGGCCCGGGTCACCACGCCGAGGGGCGGGCCGCCGTCCGTCTCGGCGATGTCGGTCGATCCGTCCGGGTACCGCAGGACGGGTGGCGGGTGTCCGGCCCGTACGCACCAGGCGGTGCCCTCCTCCATGTCGACGTCGACATAGCAGCAGGTGACGAAGAGGTCGGTCTCCAGCTCCATCAGGAGCCGGTTGGAGTGGGAGACCACGACGTCCGGCGGGTGGCCCTCGGCCGCGTAGGCGCGCAGCGCCGTGCGCATCTGGCCCATGAGGGTGGCGGCGCCCGCGCTGTGTCCCTGGACGTCACCGATGACGAGGGCCACGTGGTGGTCGGACAGCGGGATCACGTCGTACCAGTCGCCGCCCACCTCGAGGCCCGCGGTGGCCGGCAGGTAGCGGGCGACGGCGACGGCGCCGGGGAGTTCCGGCAGGCGGCGCGGGAGCAGCTGGCGCTGGAGCATGCCGACGAGTTCGTGTTCGGCGTCGAAGGCGCGGGCGCGCGTCAGGGCCTGGCCTGCGAGGCCGGCGGAGGCGGTGAGCAGGGCGCGTTCGTCGGGGCCGAAGTCGTGCGGCTCGTCCCAGCCGATCAGACACACGCCGGCCATCCGTCCCCCGGCGGACAGCGGCAGGACGGCGAGGCCGCCGGGGCCGACCTCGGCGAGGGCCGGTTCCAGGGCGGTGCCGGCGGGCCAGATCCGGGCGCGGCCCTCGCGCAGGGCGGCGGCGAGGGTGGGCATGGCGCGCACGGGCGCGTCGGGCCACTCGGCGCGCCACTCCAGCTGCCACAGCTCGGGCCAGGACTCGGGTTCGGGCGGGTCGAGGACGGTGACCACGAGCCGGTCGTTCTCCAGTTCGGCGAGCGCGATCCGGTCGGCCCGCAGCGGCTTGCGCAGCGCGGCGACGACGGCCTGGCCGACGTCGCTGACGGTGCCCGCGGTGGCGAGCGCGGCGGCCAGCCGCTGGACGCGGGCGACGTCGGTGACCTCGCCGCGCAGGGTGGAGGCGTCCGTGACGGTGCCGACGAGCCGCGCCGGCCTGCCGTCGCCGGGCAGCAGCCGGCCGCGCAGCCTGAGCCACCTCGGCGGCCCGGTGGGCTGCAGGACGCGGAACTCCAGCTCGCGCTCGCCGATCGACATGTGACCGGCCTCGACGACGGACATCAGCGAGGGCAGGTCCTCGGGGACGGTGAGCCCGAGCAGCGTCTCCACCCGGCCGTCGAACCGGTCCCGGCTCAGCCCGAACAGTTCCAGGAGCGCGTCGCCGACCTCGACCCGGCCGGTGTCCATGGCCAGGCTGAAGGCGTGGGGACGCAGTTCCCCGTCCTCGGCGGGAAGGGCGGGTGCGGGCAGGGCGACGGCTTCGGCGACGAGCTCCAGGCAGGCACGTTCCTCGGCGCCGAAGCCGCCGGGGCGCTCGCTCACCGCGAGCAGGCAGCCGCCCGTGCCGCCGTGCACGGGCAGGACGGCCAGGTGGACGTCGCGGGCGGGCATCCGGCGCGCCTCCGCGCAGTCGGCGAGCTCCGCCGGGCCCAGCCAGATCGGCCGGCCGGCGCGGTGGGCGTCGGCGGCCGGCGAGTGGCCGTCGAGCGGGTAGCTCTCGCGCAGTCCGTACAGCGTCCTCGGCACGCCGGCCGAATCGACCAGCCGGAGCGGGTCGCCGTCCCCGCCGGGTGTGTAGACCGCGGCGAGGACCGCGCCCGCGAAAACGAGTGCCTGTTCGAGCGTGCGCCTCACCCGTTCGGGTGAGATTGGATCGGCTGTGATCGTTTTCAGCGCGATTTCGGCACGCAGGGGCCCCGTTCTGCGCTCCGCGGCACCCTCATCGACCACGTCCGCCATTACAGCGCCAAAGGTGCCCCCGCGCAGCCCCTGCGGCCGCTTCGTGCGGGCGATCCGGGGTAAGGGCGCCGGCCGTGCTCGAAACGGACCGAACATGTCTTTACGCGTGCGTTCCGCACAGGGATGTCGTGACAGGCGTGACTGTCCACGACCCTCGTCCGCTTGCGAGTCTCTTGGCCTGGCCACGAAAAGGGCCACGGAAGGGGACGCATGGACAAGCGGTACGAGGTGTACGCGCTGGCGGACGCGCACTTCTACGAGACACCCGACCGGCTGACCGGCGACGGTCCCGCTCCGCAGTTCGACACGGCATGCCGCCCGGTCCCCGAGGGCTGGGCCTCGGCGCGGACCGGCGACTGGCTGACCCTGACACCGCTCGACGCGGACGGCTCCCCGGCACCGGGCCCCGCCCAGGGCTGGAAGATCCACGCCTCGGCCACCCGGGCGAACGCGGAGCGGATCGCCGCGATCGTGTGGGACTACTGCGTCCCGCGCCGCGTCCCTTTCAAGTTCGTGCCGGGCCCGCACCTGCTGCATCTGCGCAACACCAAGTACGCGGGCCGCGACACCAGCGGCAAGTTCGTCACCGTCTACCCGACCGACGAGGAGCAGCTGCACACGGTGCTGCGCGAGCTGGGCGCGCTGCTGGAGGGCTTCGAGGGCCCGTACATCCTGACCGACCTGCGCTGGTCCGACGGCCCGCTCTACGTCCGCTACGGGGCGTTCGCCCGCGCCTACGTCGTCGACGACCGGGGCTCGCTGGTGCCGGCGGTGCGCGACGGCGCGGGAACCCTGGTCCCGGACCGGCGGGCGCCCTCCTTCCAGGTGCCGGAGTGGGTGACGCTGCCCCCGTTCCTGGAGCCGCACCTGGCGGCCCGCAACACGACGACCGTGGGCGAACTGCCCTACCGCATCGAGAAGGCGCTGCACTTCTCCAACGGCGGCGGGGTCTACGCGGGCACCGACACCCGGGACGGGCGCAAGGTGGTCCTCAAGGAGGGCCGCCCGCACGCGGGGCTGGCCTCGGACGGGGCCGACGCGATCACCCGGCTGGAGCGGGAGAAGCGGGCGCTGGAGGCGGTGGCCGGGACCGGCGTGGTGCCCGAGGTGCGGGACTGGTTCACCCTCGGCGACCACCGCTTCCTGGTCATGGACCTCGTCGAGGGGCGTCCGCTCAACTCCTTCTTCGCGGAGCGGCACCCGCTGCTCTCCCCCGACCCCGATCCGCGGGCCGTCGCCGCGTACACGGCGTGGGCGGTACGGATCCACGGGGCGGTGGAGCGCGCGGTGCGCAAGGTGCACGCGCGCGGGATCGTCTTCAACGACCTGCACGTCTTCAACATCATGGTCGCGCCGGACGAGGAGTCGGTGTACCTGATCGACTTCGAGGCGGCGGCCCCCGCCGGGGAGAACGGCCGCCAGGTCGTGGCGCACCCCGGCTTCTTCGCACCGCCCGACCGCCGGGGCGCCGACGTCGACCGGTACGCGCTGGCCTGCCTGCGGCTGGCCCTGTTCCTGCCCGTCACCACGCTGTTCGTGGTGGACCGGGGCAAGGCGGCCCATCTGGCCGAGGTGATCGCCGAGCAGTTCCCGGACGTACCCGGGGAGTTCCTGGACGGGGCGGTCGCGGAGATCACCCGCGACGTCCGCGCGGACGGGCCCGCCCCGGACGGCGGCGGGTCCGGCGCGCCGGTGCGGGTCGCCGCCCGGGCGCCGTCGGCGCCGGCCTTCCGGGTGGAGCCCGGTGACTGGCCGCACAGCCGTGACTCGATGGTCAAGGCGATCCTCGCGTCGGCGACTCCGGAACGCGACGACCGGCTCTTCCCCGGGGACGTCGCCCAGTTCTCCGACGGCGGCGGTCTCGGGCTCGCGCACGGCGCGGCGGGCGTGCTGTACGCGCTGGCGGTGACCGGCGCCGAACGCCACGACGACGGCGAGCGCTGGCTCCTCGACCACACCGCCCCGGCCCCGACGGGCACCCCGCTCGGCCTGTACGACGGCCTCGCGGGCGTCGCCCACGTGCTGGACCTGCTGGGTCACCGGCAGCGGGCGCTGGACCTCGTCGACGGCATCCTGCGCGAGCGGTGGCAGAACCTCTCCTCGGACCTGCACGGCGGGCTGGCCGGACTGGGGCTCGTCCTCGGCGACCTGGCGCGCCGGACGGGTGAGCCGGGCCTTCGCGAGCGGGCCGCCGAGGCCGCGGACATCGTCGTACGACGACTCGCCGAACCGGTGCCGGACACACCCCGGCGGCGCCGGGCCGGGCTGCTGCGGGGCGCGAGCGGACCCGCGCTGTTCCTGCTCAGGCAGTACGAGCAGACCGGCGAGCGCCGGTTGCTGGAGGCGGCCGGCATCGCCCTGCGCCGGGACCTGGCGGTATGCAGCGAGCGCGAGGGCGGTGCGCTGGAGGTCGACGAGGGGTGGCGGACCCTGCCGTATCTCGGGGACGGGAGCGTCGGGGTGGGGGCCGTGCTCGACGACCACGCGGCCCATGCCGGGGACGCCACGGGGGAGTTCGACCGCGCCCGCGCCGGCATCCTCACCGCGGCCACCTCACGCTTCTACGCGCAGCCCGGCCTGTTCCAGGGCCGCGCCGGGATGATCCTGCACCTCGCCCGCACCAGCACGCCCGGCGCCACCCGGAGCCGGCTCGACGAGCAGATCGCCGCGCTGGGCTGGTTCGCGATGCCCTACCAGGGCCAACTCGCCTTCCCCGGGCACCAGATGATGCGGCTCTCCATGGACCTCGGCACCGGCACGGCGGGCTGTCTGCTCGCCCTCGCCGCCGCCCTCGACCCGGACGGCACGGGCGCCACCGCGCACCTGCCGTTCCTCCCGCCGCCGCACCGGCGGCCCTCATGACGCGGCTCCGCGCAACCTACGGAGTCGTGACGCAACCCGTCCCCACGGGACGTGACATCCCACCGATGAACCGATGAGAGGACACACCATGGCCCTGCTCGACCTTCAGACGATGGAATCCGACGAGCACACCAGCGGCGGCGGCAACAGCACCGTGAGCCTGCTGTCCTGCATCAGCGCGGCCAGCGTTCTGCTCTGTCTCTGACAGCCGCGGCGCGCACGACACACTGACGGCTCCGGGCGGTCCGCTCCCCAGGGAGGGGCCGCCCGGGTCCCGTTTTCCCCCTGTCCTTAACCTCCGAGGAAGCGCGGGAGCAGGATGCCGATGGACCGGACGACCGGTGAGCTGCTCGGCGCGGCCACCCGGCACAGCGGAGCCCGCTGCGTGGCCCTGGCTCTGGTGAGCGTGGCGGCGACCGGCGCCCAACTGCTGCTGCCCGCGGCCCTCGGCCGGGCCCTGGACCTGCTGCTCGCCCATTCCCCCGCGACCCGCTGGGTGCTGTGCTGCGCGGCCCTCGCCCTGCTGCTCACCCTGCTCGACGCCTGCGAGACCGTCCTCGGCGGCACACTCGACGCCCGGACCACCGCCTTCCTGCGTCGCCGGGTCACCGGCCACGTCCTGGCCGTGGGCCCGCGCGCCACGGCCCGTTTCGGCGCCGGGGACCTCGTCGCGCGGGTCGTCGGCAGCGCCGCCCAGGCCGGTACGGCGCCCGGCGCCCGCGCCGCTCTGCTGGCCGCGCCGGCCGGCCCGGTCGGCGCCGTGGCGGCGCTGGCCCTCATCGACCCGTGGCTCGCGGTCGTCTTCCTGACCGGTGCGCCGGTCCTGACCCTGCTGCTGCGGTCCCTCGCCCGGGGCACCTCGGCGTGCGTGGCGGACTACCAGCGGGCGCAGGGGCGGATCGCGGACGCGCTCACGGAGGCGGTCGGCGGAGCCCGCACGATCCGCGCGGCGGGCACCGCGGACCGGGACGCCGCACGGATCCTGCGGCCGCTGCCCGAACTGTCCCGGGCGGGCCGACGCATGTGGCGGGTGCAGGGCCGGGCCGCCGCGCAGGCGACCGCGGTGGCGCCCCTGCTGCACCTCGCGGTCGTCGCCGTCGCGGGCCTGCTGCTCACCCGGCACCGGCTGTCGCCGGGCGACGTCCTCGCCGCGTCGCGCTACGCGGTGCTCGCCACCGGCGTCGGCGTGCTGGTCGGGCAGCTCTCCGGCCTGGTCAGGTCCCGCACGGCGGCCGCCCGCCTCGGCGAGGTCCTGACCGAACCGGCTCCCCCCTACGGCGACCGCCGCCTGCCACGAGGCGGCCCGGGCCGCCTCGAACTGCGCGGCGTGACCGCCCGCCGCGGTGACCGTACGGTGCTGGACGGCGTCGACCTGGTGGTACCGGGCGGAACGACCCTGGCCCTGGTGGGCCGCTCGGGCACCGGCAAGTCACTCCTGGCCGCGCTGGCGGGCAGGCTCACCGACCCCGACGCCGGAGAGGTCCTGCTGGACGGCGTGCCGCTGCCCGCGCTCCCCCGGGCCGAACTGCGGGCCGCGATCGCCCAGGCCTTCGACCGCCCGGCCCTGCTGGGCACGACGATCGAGGACACCGTCTCCCTCGGCCTCGCCTCCCCGGCCCGGGTCCGGGAGGCCGCCCGCACGGCCTGCGCCGACGACTTCGTCCGCCGCCTGCCCGACGGCTGGGCCACGCCCTGCGCGGACGCCCCGCACTCCGGCGGCGAGGCCCAACGTCTCGGCCTGGCCCGCGCGTTCGCCCACGGCGGCCGGCTCCTCATCCTCGACGACGCCCTCTCCAGCCTCGACACGATCACCGAACGCCAGGTCACCCGGTCCGTGTTCGGCCGCACCACGACCGCCACCCGCCTCGTGGTCGCCCACCGCGCCTCCACGGCCGCCCGCGCCGACACGGTGGCCTGGCTGGACGGGGGCCGGGTGCGTGCGGTGGGGACGCATGAACAGCTGTGGCGTACGGCGGGGTATCGGGCGGTGTTCGGGACGGCCGAGGAAGCCGGCGCCGGTGCGCGGGCGGGTACGGCGGCGGGCGCGCGGACGGGTACGCGGACGGCGGCCGAGTCAGGCCCGGAGGCACGGCGGTGAGCCGGGCGGCCGGCGGGGACGGGCTGGGTGCCAGGGGACTCCGCTTTCTGCTGGACCGTCGGCGGGCCCTGGGCCGGCTGACGGGCTGGTCGGTGCTGGAGACCGGGCAGACCTTCCTGCTCGGCTACGCCCTGGCGCGGGCGTTGGACGACGGGTTCCTGGCCGGGCGGGCCGAGGCGGGCCTGCGGTGGCTCGCGGTGGCCGGGCTCGGGGTGCTCGTGGGCGCGTACGGGACCGGGCGGGTGTACGGGGCGGTCGCCGCGCTGGTGGAACCGCTGCGGGACCGGCTGGTCACCCGGGTGGTGCGGCGGGGCGTACGGGAGGCGGACGGCGGGGCGCTGTCCGGGCTCACCCAGCAGGTGGAGATCGCGCGGGACAGCTTCGCGGGCCTGGTGATGGTCTCGCGCTCGTTCGTGTTCACGGCCGCCGGGGCTCTGGTCGGTCTGTGCGCGCTCGCGCCGCAGCTCCTGCTGGTCGTCGTACCGCCGCTCGCCGCCGGCGTGGGCCTGTTCGCGGTGACCCTGCGTCCGCTGGCCCGACGGCAGGAGGCGTTCCTCGCGGCCGACGAGGCTCTGGCGGGGCACCTGGGCGTCGTCTGCCCGGGGCTCAGGGACGTCACGGCGGCCGGCGCCGAGGACCGGATCGCCCTGGACACCGGCGCCCTCGTCGACACCGAGCTGCGCGCGGCCCGCGCCCTGGCCCACTGGGGCGTGGCCCGGGTGGCGTGCCTGGCGCTCGGCGGCCATCTGCCGCTGGTCCTGCTGCTGGCCGGCGCCCCCTGGCTGCTTGACCACGGTGTGACCCCCGGCGCCCTCGTCGGCGCCCTCGCCTATGTCACCCAGTCCCTGCTCCCGGCCCTGACCGCCCTGGTCCACGGCCTGGGCACGAGCGGCTCCCGCCTGACGGTCGTCCTGCGGCGACTGGCACCGCGCGGCGAGGCACCGGTACTCCCGGCCGACCACGAGGACCGGACGGCGACCCGGCACCACCGGCCGCCCGACCCTCACCGGCCGCAAGCCGACCGGCGACCGGCGGACACCGACCCGACCCAGCCCCGGAGCCGGCCCCGCGAAGCGCCGGACCACTGGTACGCCGACCACCGCCCGCGCACCGGCCGCACCCCGCCGACCGGCCACACCGCGCCCACCGACCGTCCCCGGCCGAGCGCGGCCCGGCAGGGTCCTCCCCTTCGGTCCGCCCCGCCGGTGGTCCCTCCGGTGGCGTCGCCGAACCCCGCACCCCCCGCGCTCTCGCTGACCTCCCTCACCTTCGCCTACGGTCCCGCCTCCGCGCCGGTCGTCGACGGCCTCACGCTCACCCTGCCCGCCGGGGCGCAACTGGCCGTCGTGGGTCCGAGCGGGGTCGGGAAGTCCACGCTGACCGGGCTGGTCGCCGGGCTGCTGACGCCGGTGCGCGGGGAGATAAGGATCTGCGGCCGGCCGGTGCCGAGCGGTGACGCGGCCGCTCGGCGCGTGCTCATCCCGCAGGAGGCGTACGTGTTCAGCGACACCCTCGGCGCGAACCTCACGCACCTGCGGCCGGACCCCGTGCCCGAGGAGGAACTGCTCGCGGCGGCCGAGGCGGTCGGTCTGACCCCGCTGCTCGACGCGCTGGGCGGACCGGCGGCGAGGGTGGATCCGGCGGCGCTGTCGGCCGGCGAACGCCAGTTGATCGCCCTCACCCGCGCCTACCTGTCGCCCGCCCCGCTCGCCCTCCTCGACGAGGCGACCAGCCACCTGGACCAGGAGGCGGAGGCCCGGGCCGAGCGCGCCTTCGCCGCCCGGCCGGGCGGCACCCTGGTCGTCGTCGCCCACCGCATCAGCTCGGCCAGGCGCGCCGGCCGGGTGCTGGTCATGGACGGGCCGCGGACCACGTACGGGACCCACGACGAGGTGGTGCGACGCTCGCCCCTGTACCGCGATCTCGTCGGCGGCTGGGAGGAAGGAGGGGCCGTGGCCGGGCAAGGAGGGAAAGCGGGGGGCGGCTCAAAGCCAGCCCTGCCCCTGGGAGATACGGATGGCGTCGACCCGGTTGCGGGCGCCGGTCTTGCGGGTGATCGCCGCCATGTAGTTGCGCACGGTCCCGTGGGACAGGTGCAGGTTCCCGGCGATCTCCGCGATGGAGGCGCCCTCGGCGGCGAGGGTTAACACGCTCAGCTCCCGCCGGGTCAGCGGCATCTCGGCGGCCTTGAGGAAGCCGAAGCCCAGCGAATCATTGACGAAACGTTCCCCCTGGGCGACCTGCCGAATGCCGCGCAGCAACTGCTCCGGCGTGCCCGCCTTGTCGACATAGCCGAGCGCCCCCGCCTCCAGGGCCCGTTTCAGCAGGCCAGGTCGATTCGCACTGGCGAGGACCAGCAAGCGGGGCGGCACCGGACCGCCGCCCCGCCGGCATAAGTCGCCCAGGGGTGGGAGGCCGTAGGCGTCGGAGCAGTCGAGATCCGCCGCGCACACGTCCGGGCGCACCGCCCCGACGCGGCCGGCCGCGCTGCGCCAGGGGACGTCCTCCACCCGAAGATCGGGTTCCCGGGCCAGCCACTGTGCAAGGACCGATCTGACCAGACACGCGTCGTGCACCAGTAGTACGCGGATCACTGCCGCCCCTTCAGCTCTCGCCGTACGCCGGTTCCGTGGTGTTGTCCGTGGTGTCGTTCTTGGTGTTGAACGCGTGCCCATTCTTCGGCCCCGGGACCTTTTCTCAGCGCGAAGATCCGGCCATCGGGATGCGCGGGGGCGCACGCGGGGCGCCCGTACGCCGTCGCGCGCTTCGACCGAGGGGGCATGAGGGTGGTCCGAAGGGGTACGGGGGCAGCCCTCGGCGGGCGCGTCGCTCGCCGTGCGCGCCGGGCCCCCAGGGGGCAGATTTGGACCCTGAGGCTCGCGCGGCGCCGGGCGAGGAGGTGGTCGCCGTGTCGGACGGACAGATGTCGTCCGGTCAGGCACCTGCGACCGAATGGGCGCCGGTCGGTCAACCGCTGCTCTCACTGGCGCTGACGTCGATGATGGACGCCGTCGGTGCGCACTCGGGTGCCGTGTACCTGCGTCCGGGCGACGAGCCGCTGCTGGAGATGGCGGTGATGGCGGGGCTGCCCCGGTCCTTCGCGGCACCCTGGGAGCGGGTGGGGCTGAGCGCGCCGATCCCGGTCGCCGAGGCGGTGCGCGAGCGGCGGCTGGTGTGGGTGGGCGGGGTGGAGGACATGGCCCGCCGCTATCCACGGATCGCCGTCGTGCTGCCCTATCCCTTCGCGCTGGCCGCGCTGCCGGTGCTGACCGCGACCCGGGTGTACGGCGCGGTCTTCGTCACCTGGCCCGGCTCGCACCCGCCGGATCTCTCCGACCGGGAGCGCCAGGAGCTGACGGCGGCCTGTGAGCGGCTCGCGCTGCGGCTGGAACGCGCCGCGTCGAAGAACCGTTCGGTGCGGGCCGAGACCGATCTGCCGGGCATGGGCCCGCTGGGCGGCGTCGCCGACACGCTCGGCACGCTCGAGGCGGCACGGATGGTGTCGCGGCTGCCGTACGGAATGTGCTCGCTCGACGTGAGCGGACGGGTCGGGTTCGCGAACGAGGCGGCCTCCGAACTGCTCGGCGTCCCGGTGGGCGGGCTGCTCGGTTCGCAGCTGTGGGCGACGGTTCCCTGGCTCAACGATCCCCTGTACGAGGAGCGCTACCGGGCCGCGCTGCTCAGCCAGGAGGCCACCTCGTTCGTGGCGCTGCGCCCGCCCTCGCAGTGGCTGTCGTTCCGGCTGTATCCGAGTACCACCGGGATCAGCGTGCGGATCAGCCGGGCCCGGGCGGTGTCGGAGATGAGCCCGAGCGGTCCCCGCTCGGAGGACGCGCCGACCCGGCTGGTGTCGATGTCGCAGGCGCTGAGCATGGCCGGGGCGCTCACCGAGACGGTGAGCGTGCAGGACGTGGTGGGGCTGGTGGCGGACGAGATCGCGCCGGCGGTGGGCAGTCAGGCGCTGGCGCTGCTCGGCGCGCGGGCCGGGCGGCTGCACGTGCTCGGGCACCACGGGTACCCCGACCCGCATGTCGTGGAGCGGTTCGACCGGACGCCGCTGTCCTCCCCCACGCCGGGTGCGCACGCGGCCGCCACTGGCGTCCCGGCGTTCTTCGACTCCCGGCAGGACCTGGAGCGGCTGTACCCGGCCCGGCACTCCACACCCGACGGGTTCGCCGCCTGGGCCTTCCTGCCGTTGATCGCCTCCGGCCGCCCGGTGGGCGCCTGTGTGCTGGCCTACGCCGAACCGCACCCGTTCTCCACGCACGAGCGTGCGGTGCTGACCAGCCTCGCCGGGCTGATCGCACAGGCCCTGGACCGCGCCCTGCTCTACGACGTCAAACACCAGCTGGCGCACGGGCTCCAGGCGGCGCTGCTGCCGCACTCGCTGCCGTCGCTGCCCGGGATCGAGGCGACCGCCCGCTATCTGCCCGCCACCCGGGGCATGGAGATCGGCGGGGACTTCTACGACGTGGTGCCCTCGCACCCGCACGCGGCGGCCGTGATCGGGGACGTGCAGGGGCACAACGTGACCGCGGCCGGGCTGATGGGCCAGATCCGTACCGCCGTCCGCGCGTACACGACGGTGGGGCAGGAGCCTGCGGAGGTCATGCGCAGCACCAACCGGCTGCTGATCGACCTCGGCTCCGACCTGTTCGCGAGCTGTCTCTACCTGCGGCTGGACCCTGCCCGGGGGCGGGCCGTCATGGCCCGGGCGGGGCATCCCCCGCCGCTGCTGCGCCGGGCGGACGGCCGGGTGCGCGTCCTCGACCTCGCGGGCGGTCCGCTGCTGGGCATCGACGCCTCGGCGACCTATCCGACGACGGAGGTCGAGCTCACCGACGGCTGTGTCCTCGCCCTCTACACCGACGGGCTCATCGAGACGCCGGGGGTGGACATCGAGGACGCGGTCGCCGACCTGGGGCGGCGGCTCGGCGAGGCCGGGGACCGTCCGCTGGCGGAGCTGGCCGACGAGCTGGTGGGTGCCTACGCGGCGGCGGACGAGCGGCGGGACGACGTGGCGCTGCTGTTGCTGCGGGCGCGGGGTGACGCGTGAGCACCGCCGCCGGGCACCGACACGAACGGTCCGACCCCCGCCGGAGGGTCGGACCGTTCAGCTGATGCCGGATCAGTGCGACTCGGTCACACCCGAGCCGTCCGCCGCGCCGTTGTCGTTCTGGTCGTGGCCGCCTGCGTTCTCGTCCGCGCCGCCGTCGGCGTTCTCGTCCGCGCCGCCGACGATGGCCTCGCCGGTGTTGTCGTCGATGCCGTCACCGTTCTCGTCCACCGCACCGGCACCGGCCTCTTCGCCGCCGCCCTCGATGGCCTCGCCGGTGTTGTCGTCGATGCCGTCACCGTTCTCGTCCACCGCACCGGCACCGGCTTCCTCGCCACCGCCGACGATGGCCTCGCCGGTGTTGTCGTCGATGCCGTCACCGTTCTCGTCCACGGCGCCCGCGCCGGCTTCCTCGCCGCCGACCGCGTCACCGGCGCCGATGCCGCCGTCGCCGAGGGTCGCGCCGACCGCCTCGAGCGCGGTGGTCACCGGCTGGAAGAAGGTCTCGCCACCGACGGTGCAGTCGCCGCTGCCGCCCGAGGTCAGGCCGATCGCCTGGCCTTCCTGGGTGAAGAGCGAGCCGCCGCTGTCGCCGGGCTCGGCGCAGACGTCCGTCTGGATGAGGCCCGTGACGGTGCCCTCGGGGTAGTTCACGGTGGCGTCGAGGGCGAGGACCTGACCGTCGTTGAGACCGGTGGTGCTGCCCATCCGGAAGACCTGCGTGCCGACCGTCGCCTCGGCGGCCTCGGTGATCGCGAGGGTCTGGTCGCCGAGGTTGACCTCGCTCGCGGCCACGGTGGCGGCGTCGTCGTACTTCACGAGCGCGAAGTCGCCGTCCCCGGGGAAGGTCGCCTGGTCGACGGTGGCGATCGGCTCGCCGTCCTCGGAGTCGGACCACTGCTCGGCCGCCACCCCGCAGTGACCGGCCGTCAGGAAGGCCGGGGAGCCGTCGCCGGCCGTCACGTTGAAGCCGAGGGAACAGCGTGCCCCGCCGCCGAATATCGCGTCGCCTCCGGCGACCTTCGTGGTGAAGGTGCCGGCCGACTTCTGGATCGTCGCCATGCCCGTGCCGAGGGTCTTGACCGTCGACTCGATCTGGTCCCACTTGGTGCCGGTGACCGTGGAGTCGGCGGTGACGAGGATCTTGTTCGTCTTGGGGTCGACGGCCCAGGCGGTGCCCGGGATGGTCGCTTCCTTCTTCAGCGTCTTCGCGGCCGCCTCGAGTTCGGCGGTGCTGTTGTCGACCTGGCGGATCTTGGCGCCCGCCTTCTTGGCCTGCACGATGACCTGGTTCTCGTCGCCGTCGATGTTGATGTCATCGCCCTCGACGTTGATGACGTTGACGACGAGTTGCTTGCCCTCGCTGTCGTAGTACGAGCCGGCGAAGGCGTCACCGAGCAGCTTCTCGAGCTGTGCGGCGAGGTCCGAGGCGTCGCCCGCCTTGAGCGTCTTCACCGTGGCGGCGTTGTCGGAACCGCCGTCCTGGGAGGCGTTGGCCTGGGGAAGCAGGATGGCTGCCGCTCCGAGCGCAGCCACACCGCCTGCGGCGATGATGGCCTTGCGCTTCGTAACTCGCTTGTGACTCAAAAAACTCGACCTCCTGGGGGACGGGGTCTGGCTGCCGGGGTTCGGCAGCTCCGTACAGCGGCGCCTGGTTGGCCATGAGTACGCAGGGGTCGAGGGGTGCGTTCAATCGCGTTTGCCAACTTCCTTTGCTCAAACGTGAATCGGCCATGACCGGAGTCCGACCTCGCGGCCGCGGGAACAAACGCCCATATGGCGATGACGACCGCCGAAGCCGACAAGATCCTTTCGGCCGCCTCCGCGCTCCGGGCGCTCGCTCCGGGCCCGTGGGCCGAAGTCGCCCACGACTCCCGCCGGTTCGGCGTCTCCCCTGGTCAGGGGCGTCGACACGGAAGGGCGGAGGACTGCCGGGGGAGCTGTCGGCGGCGGCCACGGACAGGACTGCCGTGCTCGCCGCCCCGCCCGTCCGAGAGACCCCGGAAGAACGAAGACGGCATGCCGGCCGACTTCGTTCCGGTGGGCGGTGACCGATTCGGATGTCCTGAACCGAGCGGTACCGACGAAGCCCGGCCACCGAAAGCGGTTGCGGATCTGTGCGTCAGCTATGTGCCCCGTCGGCCTGCCGCCGACGGACCCACACGCCCCGCAGTCGAGCGGTGACGCTGCGTTCAGATCCGCGGGCCGAATCCCCGCTTCAGAGAATCTGCACATCGAATGCCCAAGCGGGTCACCGCGAGCAGGGGTTCTGCACAACTGCCCGGCGCCCGCCACGCCTTTGGTGCGGGAGTGTCGGATTCGCCGCGAGACCGCCCCACGCTCATCCGAGCAGATCCCGCCCATGGTGTGAAGAAGTCGCCGACAAGCAGTGGGCGCGCCTGCACCGTTTCACGCTCCCGTGACACAAGTTCCCAGGTGAACGCGGTGATTGATTGGCTGCGCCGACCGCGGACCTGCTTTGATCCAACGCACCGCAGGGTCATCGCGGCCTCCCGGAAACGGGGTGCCCGGTGCCCGTGCTCGCGGCCGTCATCTGTCCCCAGAGGGGGCCGCTCCCCCCTTATGAGATATCCATGTGAAGGGAAGTTCCACCATGAACTCCACCCCCCAGGTTGAGACCGTCGAGATCTCCGACGCCGAGCTGGACAACGTCTCCGGCGGTCTGTCCCTGAACGCCGTCGGCACCGTCACCGGCCTGGTGGACGGCATCGCCCCGGTCTCCGGCCTGGTCAACACGGCCGTCGGCACCGTCGAGGGTGTCACCGGCCTGAACACGGCCCCGGTCACCAACCTGGTCGCCGGTCTCTGATCGCACCTTTCGTGACCCCTTTGAGTCCCGGAGCCGTCACCCGGCTCCGGGACTCATCGGCGCCCTGAAACTCCCTAGGTAGGCCCGTGCAGTTCCGCCAACAGGCCCTCGCCAAGCTCCAGTCGCCGGAGGAACTCGACCTGCCGGTGCGTTTCGCGCGCCCCCAGGGCTGGCTGGTGCTGTCCGTGACCGTGGTCGTCATGGCGGCCGCCTCCGTGTGGGCGGTGACCGGTTCGGTCGCCTCCACGGTGAGCGCGCCCGCCGTCCTCACCCACGGCGAGGGCAGCTACATCCTCCAGAGTCCGGCCGCGGGCCAGGTCACCGCGGTCCTCGCCGAGGAGGGCGAGCGGCTGCCCGCCGGCTCGCCCGTGCTGAAGGTGCGGACGGCGGAGGGCGACGCCGTGGTGCGGACGGTCGCCGCGGGCCGGATCACCGCACTCGCCGCCACCATCGGTCAGATCATCTCCACCGGCGCGAACGTCGCCGCCGTCGAGAAGGTCGCCGACGCCGACGATCCGCTGTACGCCACGGTGTACGTCCCCGCGGAGAACGCGGCCTCCATCCCGTCCGGCGCGGCCGTGGACCTGACCGTGCAGACCGTGCCCTCGCAGGAGTACGGGGTGCTGCGCGGTCATGTGAAGTCGGTGGACCGCGCGGCCCAGTCGGCGCAGGCGATCGCCGCGTTCCTCGGCGACAGCCAGTTGGGCGAGCAGTTCACCGAGGACGGCCGCCCGGTGGCGGTCCTGGTCCGCCTGGACCGGTCCTCGGCGACGAAGAGCGGCTACCGGTGGTCGTCCGCGGACGGGCCGCCGTTCGCCCTCACCTCCATGACCATGGCCACGGGTTCGATCCGGCTGGCCGACCAGCGTCCCGTCGATTGGCTGCTCCCGTGACCACCACCGAGCAGCCGCGGACCCGGCGGCGTGCCGCACCGCCCCGACGCACGGTTCCCAAGAGCCGGACGAAGACCGTCCGCACGCCCACCGTGCTCCAGATGGAGGCCGTGGAGTGCGGGGCGGCCTCGCTCGCCATGGTCCTCGGGCACTACGGCCGGCACATCCCGCTGGAGGAGCTGCGCATCGCCTGCGGTGTCTCCCGTGACGGCTCGCGGGCGAGCAACCTGCTGAAGGCGGCCCGCAGTTACGGCCTCACGGCCAAGGGCATGCAGATGGACCTGGCGGCCCTCGCCGGGGTCAGGTCGCCCGCGATCCTCTTCTGGGAGTTCAACCACTACGTCGTCTACGAGGGCCTCGGCCGTCGCTTCGGCCGCCGGGGCGTGTACATCAACGACCCCGGCAAGGGCCGGCGTTTCGTGCCGATCGAGGACTTCGACGGCAGCTTCACCGGCGTCGTGCTGGTGCTGGAGCCGGGCGAGGACTTCGAGCGGGGCGGACGCAGGCCGGGTGTGCTGGGCGCGATGCCGGCCCGGCTGCGGGGCACCGCGGGCACCCTGCCGGCAGCCGTGCTGGCGAGTCTGCTGCTGGTCCTGGTGGGCGCGGCCGTGCCGGCGCTCAGCCGGACCTACATCGACATGTTCCTGATCGGACGGCAGACCTCGCTGCTGGGCGTGCTGTTCGTCTCGATGGGCACCTGTGTGGCCCTCACGGTGGCTCTGACCTGGCTCCAGCAGGCCAACCTGCACCACGGCCGGATCATCTCCTCGACCCTCTCCAGTGCCCGCTTCCTGCGCCATCTGCTGCGGCTGCCGGTCACCTTCTTCTCCCAGCGCAGCCCGGCCGACCTGGTCCAGCGGCTGCAGTCGAACGACGCGGTCGCCGAGACACTGGCCCGCGACCTGGCGTCGGCGGGCGTGGACGCGATCGTCGTCGTCCTGTACGCCGTCCTCCTCTACACCTACGACCCGCAGCTGACGGCCGTCGGGATCGGCGTGGCGCTGCTGAACATCGTCGCCATGCGGATCGTCATCCGGATGCGCGCGACCCGGACGGCGAAACTGCGCGCGGACAACGCGCGGCTCACCAACACGGCGTACACCGGGCTTCAGTTGATCGAGACGATGAAGGCGACCGGCGGCGAGGAGGGGTACTTCCGCAAGTGGGCCGGGCAGCACGCCACCACGCTGGAGGAGCAGCAGCGGCTCGGGGTGCCGAGTGCCTGGCTGGGCGTGGTCGCGCCGACGCTCGCGACGCTCAACAGCGCGCTGATCCTGTGGATCGGCGGTATGCGGGCGATCGAGGGCCATATCTCGGTGGGTCTGCTGGTCGCCTTCCAGGCTCTGGTCACCCGTTTCACCGCCCCGCTGACCCGCCTCAACGGGGTCGCGGGCCGCATCCAGGACTTCGCGGCGGACGTGGCCCGGCTGAAGGACGTGGAGAACTTCCGCGCCGACCCGCTCTACGACCGCCGCGCCGGCGGGGACTCCACGCGCCGGCTGCACGGTCATGTCGAGCTGGAGAACATCACCTTCGGTTACAGCCCGCTGGACAAGCCGCTGCTGACCGGCTTCGACCTGACCGTCGGACCGGGGCAGCAGGTGGCTCTGGTCGGCGGTTCGGGCAGCGGCAAGTCGACGGTGTCCCGGCTGATCTCGGGTCTGTACGCGCCCTGGGAGGGCGTGATCCGGGTCGACGGGCAGCGCCTGGAGGACATTCCGCGCGGGGCGCTCGCCTCCTCGGTGTCCTTCGTCGACCAGGAGGTGTTCCTCTTCGAGGGCTCGGTGCGGGACAACGTGGCGCTGTGGGACCCGTCGATCCCGGACGACGCCGTCGTCGACGCGCTCAGGGACGCGGCGCTCTACGACACGGTCGTACGGCGGCCCGGCGGCATCCACAGCAAGGTCGAGCAGGACGGCCGCAACTTCTCCGGCGGTCAGCGCCAACGCCTGGAGATCGCACGGGCGTTGGTGCGCCGGCCCAGCATCCTGGTGCTGGACGAGGTGACCAGCGCGCTGGACGCGGAGACCGAGCAGGTGGTGATGGACAACCTGCGCCGACGCGGCTGCGCGTGCGTGGTGATCGCCCACCGGCTCAGCACGGTGCGCGACAGCGACGAGATCGTCGTACTCCAGCACGGCACGGTCGTGGAGCGCGGGCGGCACGAGGAACTGGTGGCACGCGGCGGCTCGTACGCGGCGCTGGTCAGGGAGCGATGAGATGACTGCCGTGTCCGAAGGCGACGTCGTGCTCGCCGCGCTGGGACAGCTGGGCGCGCGGATCGACTGCGCGGGCTTCAGCCGGCTCGACCTGGAAGGGCCGCAGGTGCTGTGGCTGGTCGCGTCGGGCGCACTGGACCTGTTCGCGGTGGATGCCGAACAGCAGGGCCACTGGCACCACTTGGGCCGACTGGAGGCGGGCTCCCTGCTGCTCGGTCCGGTCACCGGACCCCACCACACGCTCGTCGCGCGCCCGTTGCGCGACTGCGTCGTGCACCGCATCGGGCTGCGTGAGCTGTACCAGCCCGCGAACACCCAGACCTGGTCCTACGACGAGTACGGCAACCCCCAGTACGTGCCGCCGACTTCGAGCCCGCTGGAGTACGCGCTCGCCCTCGGCGTGGGCCGCGGTCTGTCGATCCTCTTCCAGGCACCGATGGCCACCGAACGGGCGGCCGAGGTCACGGACGACGACGTGTTCTGGATGCAGGTGCCGCCCGGCAGCGTGCAGTACGGCTCGTTGTACGGCGCGGAGGCGGCCGCCGACCTGCTGATGGACCCTGCGGTGTGGCAGAGCATGGTCGACCAGCAGTACCGGCTGCTGACCACGCTGGACCGCTGGATCGAGCAACTCGAGCACACCCACGAGACCCGCACGGCCGCCGGGATCAAGGCCGGTGAGGCGGTCCGCGCCCAGGCCGACCGGACTCTGCTCGCGTCGATCGGCAAGAGCGGCCGGGGCGACAGGAACGGCAGGGGCACGGACAAGCGCGCCACGGCCGCCGACGCCGACGCCACCTACGCGGCGTGCGGGCTCGTCGCCCGGGCCGCCGGGATCACCCTCGCCGAACCCTCGCAGATGGGCGCCGACAGCGACCGGCTGGACCCGGTGGAGCGGGTCGCCCTCGCCTCGCGGGTGCGCGCCCGGGCCGTACGTCTGGACGGCCACTGGTGGCGGGACGACGTGGGGCCGCTGGTCGGGCACCGGGCCCTGTCCGGGGCGCCGGTCGCGCTGCTGTGGCGGCGCGGCGGCTATGTCGCCGTGCACCCGGCCACCGGGCGGGAGACCCCGGTCGAGAAGGCCAACGCGGCGGAGTTCGAGCCGCGTGCGGTCATGTTCTACCGCCCGCTGCCGGAACAGGGCCTCGGCCCCCTCGGGCTGCTGCGCTTCAGCATGCGGGGCACGGCAGGGGACCTGACGAACCTGCTGCTCAGCGGGCTGGTGACGGTGGTGATCGGGGCGCTGGTGCCGATCGCGACCGGCAAGGTGCTCGGCGAGTACGTGCCGAAGGCCCAGCAGGGGCTGATCGTGCAGGTGTGTCTGGCGGTGATGGTCAGCGGCGTGGTGGCGGCGGCGTTCATGCTGCTGCAGAACCTCACCATGCTGCGGCTGGAGGGCCGGATCGAGGCAACGCTCCAGCCGGCGGTGTGGGACCGGCTGCTCAGGCTGCCGACGAAGTTCTTCGCCGAGCGTTCGACGGGCGAGCTGGCGAGTGCCGCGATGGGCATCAGCGCGATCCGCCGGCTGCTGGCGGGACTCGGTCCCTCGGTCGCGCAGTCCGTCACCATCGGTGCGATGAACCTGGGGCTGCTGCTCTGGTACAGCGTGCCGATGGCCCTCGCCGCGATCGGCATGCTGGTCGTCATCGCGTCCGTGTTCCTGGCGCTCGGGCTGTGGCAGGTGCGCTGGCAGCGACGGCTCGTGGTGCTCTCCAACAAGCTCAACAACCAGGCCTTCCAGACCCTGCGCGGACTGCCGAAGCTGCGGGTGGCGGCCGCCGAGAACTACGCGTACGCGGCCTGGGCGGCGCAGTTCGCGCGCAGCCGGGAGCTCCAGCAGCGCCTCGGCCGGATCAAGAACCTCAACACGGTGCTGGGTTCGGTGTATCTGCCGCTGTGTTCCCTGCTGATGTTCATGCTGCTGGCCGGTCCGGCGCGGGGTGCGCTGTCGGCGGCGGACTTCCTCACCTTCAACACGTCGATGACGATGCTGCTCACCTCGGTGACCTCGTTGACCGGCGCGTTCGTCTCGGCGGTGGCCGCGCTGCCGCTGTTCGAGGAGATCCGGCCGGTGCTGGAGGCGACGCCTGAGGTCCGCACGGCGAACACCCGCCCCGGCCCGCTGACCGGCGCGCTGGAGGCCCGCCGGCTGTCCTTCCGCTACTCCGACGACGGTCCCCTCGTCCTCGACGACGTCTCCTTCGAGGTGCGGCCGGGCGAGTTCGTGGCGATCGTCGGCCCGAGCGGCTGCGGGAAGTCGACGCTGCTCCGGCTGCTCATCGGCTTCGACAAGCCGGTCTCGGGCAGTGTGCTGTACGACGGCCAGGACCTGGCGGCCCTCGACCAGTCGGCGGTCCGCCGGCAGTGCGGGGTGGTGCTCCAGCACGCCCAGCCGTTCACCGGCTCCCTGCTGGACGTCATCTGCGGCACCGAGGCCTACACGCCGGAGGAGGCGATGGCGGCGGCCGAGCTGGCCGGCCTCGCCGAGGACATCAAGCGCATGCCGATGGGACTGCACACGATCGTCTCGGGCAGCGGGTCGGTCTCGGGCGGCCAGCGTCAGCGCCTGATGATCGCCCAGGCGCTGATCCGCCGGCCGCGCATCCTGTTCTTCGACGAGGCGACCAGCGCCCTCGACAACGAGACCCAGCGCACGGTCATCGAGAGCACCCGCAAGCTCAACGCCACCCGGGTCGTCATCGCGCACCGCCTGTCGACGGTGATGGACGCCGACCGGGTCGTGGTGATGGAGAACGGCAAGGTCGCCCAGCAGGGACCGCCCGCCCAGCTTCTCGCGGACACCGGCGGCAGGCTGCACGAGCTGGTGCGACGGCAGTTGGCCTGAGCCCCCGGACCCACCCGTCGGCACCGCGCCCGACGCGGCCGCCACTAACGAAACTTTGCCGTTTCGCAGAAACTGGTCTAACCTCCAGGTGTACGAAACCGTTTCGTTTACGTGTTCTTTGCCCTCACGTCCCTGGAGTGGTTCCCCATGTCTCCGAAGACCCTGACGGACGGCACCCGCACGGGCGCCGACCAGGGGCCGTCCGCAGCGTCCGCCAAGAAGTGGTGGATCCTCGCGGTCGTCGCCCTGGCCCAGCTGATGGTGGTGCTGGACGCCACCATCGTGAACATCGCCCTGCCCTCGGCCCAGGCCGACCTCGGTTTCTCCGACGGCAACCGGCAGTGGATCGTCACCGCGTACGCGCTGGCGTTCGCCTCCCTGCTGCTGCTCGGCGGCCGGATAGCCGACCTCTTCGGCCGCAAGACGGCCTTCCTGATCGGGGTCGTCGGCTTCGCCGCCGTCTCCGCCCTCGGCGGTGCCGCGACCAACTTCGAGATGCTGGTCACCGCCCGCGCACTCCAGGGCGCCTTCGGCGCGCTCCTCGCGCCCGCCGCGCTGTCGCTGCTCAACACCACGTTCACCGACGCCAAGGAACGCGCCAAGGCGTTCAGCGTCTACGGCGCCATCGCCGGCGCGGGCGGCGCGGTGGGCCTGCTGCTCGGCGGCATCCTGACCGACGCGCTCGACTGGCGCTGGACGCTGTACGTCAACGTGGCCATCGCCGTCGTCGCCTTCGCGGGCGGCTGGCTGCTGCTGTCCAACCACCGTGACGCCGAGAACTCCAAGCTGGACGTGCCGGGTACGGTCCTGGTCGCCGCCGGTCTGTTCTCCCTGGTGTACGGCTTCTCCAACGCGGAGACCCACGACTGGGACTCGCCGCAGACCTGGGGCTTCCTGCTCGCGGGCGGGGCGCTGCTCGTGGCCTTCACCTGGTGGCAGACCCGGGCCGCGCACCCGCTGCTGCCGCTGCGCATCCTCCTCGACCGCAACCGGGCGGCCTCGTTCCTGGCCGTGCTGATCTCCGGCGCCGGCATGTTCGGCGTGTTCCTCTTCCTCACCTACTACCTCCAGCTGAACCTGGGCTTCAGCCCGACGAAGACGGGTGTGGCGTTCCTGCCGATGGTGGGGGCGCTCATGGTGGCGGCGCAGATCGGCACCACGACCCTGGTGCCGCGCCTGGGCCCGAAGGCGGTCATCCCGCTGGGCTTCGCGATCGCCGCGGTGGGCATGGCCTGGCTGACCGGGATCGGCGTCGGCTCCCACTACCTGAGCGCGGTGCTGCCGCAGCTGGTCATCACCGGTCTCGGCCTCGGCCTGGTCATGCCGCCCGCCATGCAGATGGCCACCGGCGGAGTCGCCGCCGAGGACGCGGGCGTGGCCTCCGCCACGGTCAACGCCATGCAGCAGGTGGGCGGTTCGATCGGCACGGCCCTGCTGAACACCCTGGCCGCGAGCGCCACCGCCGACTACCTGGTCGGCAAGAACCCGGCGAACAAGCTGGTCCAGGCGCAGGCGACCATCGAGAGCTACACCACCGCCTTCTGGTGGTCGGCCGGCTTCTTCGCCGCGGGCGCGGTCATCGCGTTCCTGCTCTTCCGCCGCGGGGTGCCGCAGCAGGACGCGGGCGCGGCACCGGTGGTCCACATGTGACGGGCCCGCCACCCGCCGCACCAGGGAGACACCAGGGAGAGGGGCCGCCGTCCGCGAGGGACGGCGGCCCCTCCGTGTCATGTCCGCAAGGGCGGGGCTCCCGCAGGTTTGGCCCTGGGTACTCGCGGTCCATGAGAATCAGCGTGCTCGACGTGGGCTCGAACACCGTGCGGCTGGTGGTGGCGGACGCGGCGGGCGGGGTCCCTCTGCCGGTCCACACGGCCAAGTGGCGGTTGCGGCTGGCCGAGCAGGTCGCGCCCGGTGACCCCATCCCGGAAGAGGCCGTGGAACGCCTCGTCCGAGCGGTCGCCGCGGCGGCCCGGACCGCGGACCGCTGGGGTGCGGCGGGCCCGCTCGCCTTCGCGACCGCCGTGGTGCGCGCGGCCCCCAACCGGCGCGAGGTACTGCGCGAGGTCCGGTCCCGGACCGGCGTGGCGCTGTGCACCCTGCCGGGCGAGGTGGAGGCCGAGCTGACGTTCCTCGGGGCCCGCCGCTGGATGGGCTGGCGCTGCGGCCCGCTCGCCCTGCTGGACATCGGCGGCGGCTCCTTCGAAGTGGCCTTCGGCCGGGGCCGGTTGCCGGACTTCGTGGCCTCACTCCCCCTGGGGGCGGGCCGGCTCACCCACGACTTCTTCGCGGACCACGACCCGCCCTCCCCCGAAGCCCTCCGTGCGGCCCGGCGCAGGATCCGCCACCAGCTCAGGGACGTGGCGGCCCGGGTCCGCTGGGAGGGTCCGCGTACGGCGGTGGCCACCTCCCGCACCTTCCAGCAGCTCGGCCGACTGTGCGGGGCCGCACCCGGACGGCACGGCCCCTTCATGGACCGCACCCTGCGCCGCGGCGACCTGCGCGAGGCCATCACCACCCTGGCCGCCCTGCCCGCCGCCGAACGCGCCCGGCTGCCCGGCATCTCCGCGCCGCGCGCCGCGCAGAGCCTGGCCGGCGCGGTGATCGGGCACACGGCGATGAAGCTCACCGGACTGACCTCGGTCACCGTCTGTCCGTGGGCGATCCGCGAGGGCGTCATGCTGCGGCACATGGAGGACGGCCCGGCCTGGTGGGCCGAGGTCAGCCGGCTCATCGACAACGAGGAGGCGGCACCCCTGGAGCCGATGCCCCTGCGCCTCACCCAACACGTCCCCTCCCCTGCCCGGACACCGTCCGGAACCGCCTCGCACCGCCCGCCGGAAGAACCCGCCACAGACCGAGCACGCTGACCCCCACCCCGCCCCCCTGGCGCGAGCCCCAGCCAAGGAAAACCACCGCCCGACGCACTCCGAAGGAGCCGCAGGACGACTGAGCGGGGGGGGCTGAGCCGCCAGGGGGCTGAGCCGAGGGCTGAGCTGGGGGGGGAGCCGGGGGCTGAGCTGGGGGGGGTGAGCCGGGGGGCTGAGCCGGGGGGCTGAGCCGGGGGGCTGAGCCCGGGGCATCCGGTCGGCCGGCCGCTCGGGTGCCGGACAGAGTCACACGTCGGCGGGCTCGGCGCCCGCCCGGTCCCGGCGGCAGTGCCTGGCGCGAGCAGAAGGCGACCTCGACTCGCTCGGGCCGCTCCCAGCGGCCGCCCCGGCCGACGCTCGCGCGGACCCGAGCAGGCGGACGGCCATGGTCCGGTCCGGTCGGGTACCGGCCGCGTGGCCGCCCGAGGGACACTCGGGCGGACCCGGAAGGGTGCCGACAGCCACGGCCAGGTCCGGCCGGTACCAGTCACAGCGGCTGCCCGGCCGACGCTCGGGGTGATCGGGCCAGGTGGGCGCGGATCGACGCAGCCGGGCCGCCCAAGCCAGGTCCGGCCTGCGGGGACCGCAGGACCGCAGGACCGCAGGACCGCGGGACCGCAGGACCGCGGGACCGCAGGACCGCAGGACCGCAGGACCGCAGGACCGCAGGACCGCAGGACCGCAGGACGCCGGGCCGCAGGACCGCGGGAGCGCAGGACGCCGGGCCGCGGGAGCGCAGGACGCCGGGCCGCGGGAGCGCAGGACGCCGGGCCGCAGGACCGCCAGGACCGCAGAACCGCCAGGACCGCCAGGACCGCCGGATGCGGAGTGTCGCTCCGCGTGGTGTGCGGGTCCCGGCGGGTGGTCCGGCGTGCGTGGGGTACCCGGCGCGCATGGCACACGACCCCCATGGACCACAGCTGCCGGCCGCCCGGGGCCCGGTGTCCGCGGCCGTCCGCGGATATCTGGCGGGCGCGGACGCGCTTCCGGCGGCGGAGACGGTCGCGGTCGCGTCCCCGTACGGCGACGACCTCCAGCTGGCCCTGTACCTCTGCTACGAGCTGCACTACCGCGGTTTCGCGGGGGTGACCCCGGACCGGGAGTGGGATCCCGGCCTGCTGCGGGTGCGGGCCGCGCTGGAGCACCGCTTTCTGACCGCCCTGCGCGAGGACACACCGGTCCACGACTCCGTCGAGGACGCGCTCGCGGAGCTTCTCGTCGAGCCCGTCGAGGGCTCGGGTGTCAGTCATTTCCTCGCGGCCGAGGGCGAGTTGTGGCAGCTGCGCGAGTACGCGGCCCAGCGGTCCCTCTACCACCTCAAAGAGGCGGACCCGCACGCGTGGGTGCTGCCGAGGCTGTGGGGCCGGGCCAAGGCGGCGATGGCGGCGGTGGAGTTCGACGAGTGGGGCGGCGGCCGCCCCGACCGCGTCCACGCACGGCTGTTCGCGGACCTGATGACGGACCTGGGCCTGGACACCACCTACGGCCGCTATCTGGACGCCGCCTGCGCCGAGACGCTGGCCACGGTCAACCTGATGTCCCTCTTCGGCCTGCACCGGGCCCTCAGGGGCGCCCTCGTGGGCCACTTCGCGGCGGTCGAGATCACCTCTTCGCCCGGTTCCAGGCGGCTCGCGCAGGCGATGCGCCGCGCGGACGCCGGGCCCGCCGCCGTGCACTTCTACGACGAGCACGTCGAGGCCGACGCCGTGCACGAGCAGGTGGTACGCCATGACGTCATCGGCGGTCTGCTGGACGAGGAACCGCACCTGGCCCCCGACATCACCTTCGGCCTCGACGCCACCGGGCACCTGGAGGACCGCCTCGCCGCCCGCCTGCTCAGCGCCTGGCGCTCGGGAGAGTCCTCCCTGCGCGCTCCACTCCCCGATCAGGAAAAAGCCCATATTTCGTGATTGTCTGGGTACTTGGTCGGCGTGAATCCTCTCGTACTCCCGGGCGTGTACGCCCCGCAGGAGGACACCGCCCTGCTGGCCGGGGCACTGTCCGAAGAGCCGCTGCTCCCGGGCGCCGACGTCCTCGACGTGGGCACCGGCACCGGCGCGCTGGCGCTGGAGGCCGCACGGCGCGGCACGCGGGTCACCGCGGTCGACGTGTCCTGGCGCGCGGTCTACTCCGCCCGCCTCAACGCCTGGCGGGAACGGCTGCCGGTGCGCGTGCACCGCGGCAACCTCTTCGCCCCGGTGCACGGCCAGTCCTTCGACCTGATCCTGACCAACCCGCCGTACGTGCCCGCGCCGGCCGGCCACCGCGTGGGCCGCGGGACGGCCCGGGCCTGGGACGGCGGCGGTGACGGCAGGCTCCTGCTCGACCGGATCTGCCGGGAAGCGCCCCTGCTGCTGCGGCCCGGAGGTGTGCTGCTGATGGTCCACTCGGCGCTCAGCGACCCCGCGAGCACCCTGACGGTCCTGCGCGCGTCCGGGCTGAAGGCGTCCGTGACGCGACGCCGCAGCATTCCCTTCGGCCCCGTCCTGCGCGAGCGCAGGGACTGGCTGCGGGAGCGGGGTCTGCTGTCCGCCGACGACGAGAACGAGGAACTGGTGGTCGTCCGTGCCGAACTCCCCAGCTGACAGGCCCTGTCGGATCACCGTCCAGCGCCGGGGCCCCCTGCTCGTCGAGGGACCGGTCGAGGTGGAACTGGAGGACGGCACCACGGTCGCCTCCGACCGCTTCCGGGTCGCCCTGTGCACCTGCCGGCGCAGCCGCCGCTATCCCTGGTGCGACACCAGCCACCGGGAGCGGTCCTAGGGATTGCGGGGGACCCTCCCGCGCGTCCTTCGTGAAAACGGGTGCACCGGAGGCCGGCGGACAGCCCCACACTGTCCTCCGGCCTCCGGGTACGGAATCACGCTGCTCCCGTGTCAGGGGCTCGCACTCCCCACCTCACGAGCCTCTCTCGGTGTCCACGGGGACCACGCGATCCCGGTCTCAGAACGCGAAGAGGCTGCTCCCGGCAGCGTTCTTCACGCACTCGTTGGAGAAGGCGCGCTCGAAGGAGACGCGCTTGCCCTGCCATACGCCGTCGACGGTGACGACCACCGGGTCGTACTGCCTCGTACAGACGGCGTCGCCCGGTCCCGCCAGGGCGTCCAGATCGCCGCCGGCGGCGCGCAGTTCGGCGCAGGCGCGAGCGGCGGCGGGATGGGTGCCGGAGGGCGTCGGGGCGCAGTTCAGGGTGACGGCCCGGGCCGCGTTGACGGTGGCGGCGGTCTCTCCGTGGCCCACGGTCAGCACGAGGGCCGACGGGGCGTAGAGGGAGGTCGGCGCTGCGGCCGGGGCGGCGAGCGCGGATCCGGTGAGGGATCCGCAGACGGTGGCGGCGGTGAGGCCGAGGGTCGCTGCCCAGCGCGCGGTGTTCCGCATTGTGTGCATCCTTCCGCTCGATTCGGGGGTGTGCCGGTCCGGCTCGGTCGGTGTCGAACGCGGCGAGCGCGAGTCTGCCGAGTCCACCGCCGAATCTCACATCGACCCCATGGGTTTCAGTAACCTTGCGTATTGAATCAGTGGCGTGAAGTAACTGAATTCGAACGTTCCAACGCCGAAAGCAAGCGCTTCATGATCCCTTCGGTCGACTCGATGACCGGTTTCCATAGCTTCGTTAATCGGCCTGAAACATTCCGCCTCCGCCTCCGGATCCCTCCGAGATCCCTCCGCGATCCCTCCGCGCACCCCTCCGTTCCGCTCTCGGCGGACTTCTTCTCGACCACTTGTGTTCATGTACCTGCGGAGTAATCGTCATTACATGATTACGACCGAGCAGAAAGAGAAGCTGAGGGGCTGGTTCGCCGGCCGCCTGCCGGACGACCTCTTCGAGGAACCCGCCGAGGTGACGGTCGACCGCGAGGAGATCACCGTGATCGGCCGCATCCCCGCGCCCCGGCTGGCCGAGGACGTTTCCGCCGCCGAGCGGGAGGCGGCGGTCACCGCCCGGATCCAGGAGTTCCGGGAGCGCACCCGGGAGACCCGGATCGCCGTGGCCCGCGACGCCGAACACCGGTTCCGCCGGAAGGTGTCCTGGGGTGTGGTGTGCGACGGGGAGCGCGCCCTGTTCACCCACGTGGCCGCGCCCGTCATGACCCGGCTGCGGCAGCCCGAACGCCAGGTCCTCGACACCCTGATCGCCGCGGGAGTGGCCCGCAGCCGCAGCGACGCGCTCGCCTGGTGCGTCCGGCTGGTCCAGCGCCACACCGACGACTGGCTCGTCGAGCTGCGCGACTCCCTCGAACAGGTCCAGCGGGTGCGGGCCCAGGGACCGGACGCGGCCCCGGACTCCAACTCCGCCTCCGCCTCCGCCTCCGACCCCGACCCCGATTCCGGCCCCGGTCACGGAGAGGTGGCGGATTCGTCCACTCCCGACGCGGAAGAAGGATGATTCACCCTCTGGTCGGGGTCTTGCCCACGCCGTACGTTCGGCAGACCCCGATCAGTGACGGCACCCGCCCGCGTCGCCCACCCCGCGACCGGACGGCCGTTCACCGTGCCGCGCCACCCCGCGCTCCACCGTCGACCGCCTGTTGCTGGAGCTCCCTTGACCCCGCCGTCCCCCGAACCCGCGCCGTCCGCCTCTCCCCCGTCGCTCACCGAGGTCGAGTCCCACGGTGTGGACCGCATCCCCGACGCCGAGCGCACCGCGACCCCCCTCGACCTGTTCCGGCTCGCCTTCGGCGGCGCGAACACCTTCTCCACCTGCGTGCTCGGCGCCTTCCCGATCCTCTTCGGCCTGTCCTTCTGGCAGGGCCTCGCCGCCACCCTCCTCGGGGTCTTCGTGGGCGCGCTGATCCTGTGCCCGATGGCGGTGTTCGGCCCGGTCAACGGCACCAACAACGCGGTCTCCTCCTCCGCGCACCTCGGAGTGCACGGCCGTGTGGTCGGCTCGTTCCTCTCCCTGCTGACGGCGATCGCCTTCTTCTCCATCTCCGTGTGGAGCTCCGGCGACGCCCTGGTCGGCGGCGCCCACCGCCTCTTCGGCCTCTCCCGCGGCGACCTGACGTACGCCGTCGCCTACGCGGTGTTCGCCGGGCTGGTGCTCGCGGTGTGCGTGTACGGCTTCCGGTTCATGCTGTTCGTCAACAAGGTCGCGGTCGCCTCGGCCACGGTGCTGTTCCTCCTCGGCGCGATCGCCTTCGCCGGCGACTTCGACGCGTCGTACGCGGGCGTCTTCACCGACTCAGCGGACGCGGCCACCGACGCGCTGTTCTGGCCGTCGTTCATCGGCGCGGCGCTGATCGTGCTGTCCAACCCGGTGTCGTTCGGAGCGTTCCTCGGCGACTGGTCCCGCTACATCCCGGCCACCACCCCGCGCCGCAGGGTGGTCGGCGCCGCGTTCCTTTCGCAGATCGCGACCCTGCTGCCGTTCGTCTTCGGCCTGGCGACCGCGAGCATCATCGCGTCGAAGGCCCCGGAGTACGTCGACCCGGCCGCCCCCGACTTCGTGGGCGGGCTGCTGGCGATCTCACCGTCCTGGTTCTTCCTGCCGGTGTGTCTGCTCGCCCTGATCGGCGGGATGTCCACGGGCACGACCTCGCTCTACGGCACCGGTCTGGACTTCTCGTCGGTGTTCCCGCGGCTGTCGCGGGTGCAGGCGACCGTGCTGGTCGGTCTGCTGTCGATCGTGTTCATCTTCGTCGGCCGGTTCGGTCTGGACCTGGTGCAGTCCATCTCGACGTTCGCCACGATGATCATCACGTGTACGACGCCGTGGATGGTCGTGATGATGCTGGGCTTCTTCACCCGGCGCGGCTGGTACGACCCCGAAGCCCTCCAGGTCTTCAACCGCCGTCAGCGTGGCGGGCGTTACTGGTTCGCGCACGGCTGGAACTGGCGCGGCATGACCGCCTGGTGGGTGTCGGCGCTGCTCGGTGTGCTGTTCACGAACATCCCGGGCCAGTTCGTGGGCCCGCTGGGTGATCTGGCGAACGGCATCGACATCGGCCTGCCGCTGTCCCTGGCCGTCGCCGCCGTGCTCTACCTGGCGTTGCTGCGCCTGTTCCCCGAACCCCGGGCGGTGTACGGGCCCGAGGGGCCGCGGCTGGCCAGGACCGTGGAGGTGGCGGTGCCGCCGATCACCGGTCCGGGCACGGACGCCGGCGAACCAGCCGCCGTACCGTCCGGGTCGGCCGTCGACTGAACCGCCGGACCGGCGCGACCGACCCGCCGGTATGGTCGCCCTGCGACGGCGACGACGCCGGACCGCGGGACGGCGAGAGGCGGGACGTACGGATGGCGAAGCACTGGGCGGACTTCCAGTACGAGATCTATCTCAACGGGATGACGGGCGCGGTCCCCCGGCTGCCCACCGACCTGACCCGGCTTGAGGAGCTCACCGAACAGCGCCTCGGGCCGGGGCCGGTCGGCTATGTGGCGGGCAGCGCGGGGGACGGCAGCACGGCGCGGGCGAACCGTGCGGCCCTGGAGCGTCGCCGGATCGTGCCGCGCATGCTGCGGGACGTGCACGAGCGGGACCTGTCGGTCGAGGTGCTGGGCCGTGCCCTGCCCGCGCCGCTCGCCCTCGCGCCCGTCGGCGTGCTGTCGATCATGCATCCGGAGGCCGAGTCCGCTGCGGCCCGGGCGGCGGCCGCGCAGGGGGTGCCGTTCGTCCTGTCGTCGGCGTCGAGCACGCCGATCGAGCAGGTGGCCGAGGCGATGGGGGACGCCGAGCGCTGGTTCCAGCTGTACTGGTCCAAGGACCGCGAGGTGACCCGCAGCTTCCTGCGGCGGGCGCGGACGAGCGGGTTCACGGTGCTCGTCGTCACCCTGGACACCCCGCTGCTGGCGTGGCGGCCCCGCGACCTCGACCAGGCCTATCTGCCGTTCCTGCACGGCGTGGGCACCGCCAACTACTTCACCGACCCGGCCTTCCTGGCAGGCCTGGCCAAGCCGGTGCACGAGGACCCGAACGCGGCCGTACTGCACTTCGTGAGTCTGTTCGCGGACCCCGGCAAGACCTGGCCGGACCTGGCGTTCCTGCGGGAGAACTGGGACGGGCCGATCGTCCTCAAGGGCGTGCTGCACCCCGACGACGCCCGGCTGGCCGCCGACGCCGGGATGGACGGCGTGGTGGTCTCCAACCACGGGGGCCGCCAGGTCGCCGGTTCGGTCGCGGCCGCCGACGCGCTGCCCCGGGTGGCGCGGGCGGTCGGCGACCGGCTGACGGTGCTGTTCGACAGCGGGGTGCGCACCGGCGACGACGTCTTCAAGGCACTCGCCCTCGGCGCGCGTGCGGTACTCCTCGGCCGCCCCTACGTCTACGGCCTCGGCCTGGACGGACAGCCGGGCGTCGAGCACGTGATCCGCTGCCTGCTCGCCGAGTTCGACCTCACCCTGGCACTGTCCGGCCACGCCGGGCCCGGGACCGTGGGCCCGGCGGACCTCGTCGAGGACGCCGGGTGACGGCAGGCGGGTGACGCGGTCGGGTGACGGCGGTCCGGTAGCCGCGGCCACCGGTCACCGCCGTGCCCGCGGGCCCGCCGGGGCGCGCGTACCTCGTGCCTCAGGCGGTGCCGTCCGCCAGGTCGACCGGCTGGGCCGACGCCGGCGCGTCCGTGCCGGTGACCGCGAGCGAACCGGGCGTGGCGGAGGCGACGTCGGTGAGCCAGCGCTGGCCGGTGGAGTGGTCGCGGACCTTCACGACCACGTCCGCGCCCGGCTCCTCACCGGCCGGTGCGAGGGCGAGCGCGTCGTCCCAGCGGGGCAGCAACTCGCCCTGCACGGTGAGGTCGTAGCGGACGTCGTCCCCCCGGGCGTCGGTCTCGTCCACGCACGCACCGAGGATGACCACCCCGGCGTCCGCGTGCGAGTCCACGCACAGGCCGGGCCCGGCGACGCTGCGCAACTGTCCGTCGTCGTCGTACGACCACTGCTGGGTCGCGTCGGAGGAGCAGTCCGCCAGTTCGACGGAGGCGCCCGCCCTCGCCTCGCCCCGGACGTCCAGGCAGAGGTCGGCGGCTGCGTTGCGCAGCCTGGTCTGCCGGGGCGCGGTGGGCAGTTGGGCGGTGTCCGGGGCGGTCGGCGAGGCGGTGGCGGCCTGCGAGTCGATGCCGGGGACGCTGCCGCTGGTGGAGGCGGCCGGGTCGGCGCCGCCGTCGTCGGACCACATGCCGGCGGCGAGCAGGGTGGTCAGCAGACCCGCCGAGGCCAGGCCGACACCGGTGAACAGCGCGCGCGGTGAACGGCTCTCCCCCGACGACCGCCGACGGGGCGAGGGGATGCGCGAGAACAGGTTGCCACCCCTGCCGCGGGTGCCTCGGCCGCCACGGCCGCCGTGCCGTGCGGAGCCCTTGATCCGCACGGTCTGCTGCCTGGCGCGGCCGGGGCGGGTGTCGTGGTAGCGGCGGGCGCCCCAGCCGAGCACCGCCTCGGCGAGCAGCACACCGAGGCCGCTCTCGAAGTGGCCGAGCTGTTCGGCGGCGGCACGGCAGTAGCGGCACTCGTCCAGGTGCTTGCGCACGTCCGGCAGGAGGTCGCCGCCGCGGCGGATCGGGACGTCGAGAAGCCGGTTGTAGAAGCGGCAGTCCTTGCTCGGCGCGAGTTCCCGGTGGGCCCGGACGACTCCCTCACGCAGTTTGTCCCGGGCCTGCTCCAGGACCGCGGTCACGGTATCGGTGTCCATACCGAGCAGACCGGCGGCGACGGTGACGTCTTCGGCCTCGACCTCCACATGCCACAGGACGCACCGGGCGACCGCGGGAAGACCCTGGAACGAGCGTTCCGCCAGCACCCGGTTCTCCGGGATCATGGACTTCGCGGCCCGCATCCCCCGGGCGCCGGCCGGCTTGCGCAGCACCGGCAGCACGCCGGACAGTTCCTCGTCCGCGGACCACAGCCGGGCCATGTCCCGCACGGTCACCAGCAGTCGGGGCCGCAGCGCGGTCCCCGGCTCGCCCAGCTTCAGCCGGTCGAGGACCTGGTGGAAGGCACCCGCGGTGACCATGGACGCGACGCTCCCGGAGGAGGCGAGGCAGATGACCGCGTACTCGTGCACCGGCCGCCAGTGCCGGGCGATCAGCAGAGCGGTGGACTGGGCGACCTCGCTGTCCGCGCCGCCGCGTATACCCGCGGCGAGTGACTCGTCGGATTCTCCGGGACCCCCGCCCTGCGGAGGGTAGGGCGGACGAGGAGGCTGAGGGGTGGGCACTGAGCGCATTCCTTTGGTACGTACCTGTCCGGTGCGGCAGGGAGCGTGAATTCGCCTCCGCCGACGAACGCGGGGGGTTTGGTCATGACCCCCCGCACGGGCGGTTCACCTTTGCACAACTGAGTCGCGCACAACAAGGCGACGGCTGAAGCTGCGCCTTGTTGATAAAAAGTCGATAGGCAGGGCCGGCTCGGACCGGGCATCGCGCCTTTCCACGACCTCTGCCGGCCCGGCCGGAATTCGCCCCTGCGCCCCGTGTGAAACACGCGCACGCGGCAGGGCGCCGCGCACTCTCCCGCCGCACCGGCCCGTGCAGTTGGCTGGAACCGGCCACTTCCTCGGAGGCCCCGCGCAGGACGGCGGCTCTCCTGCGCGAAACGGCCGCCGGCCTTGTTCCTCCCGCCCTCGGCCGGCGGCCCTGAACGCTTTGCGCTTTGCCTATATCTGCCAGGACCGCAGCCGGTCCGCCGCGCCGTAGACGTCCGTCTTGCCGTCCAGCAGATCGCGGGCGAGGTCGACGAGCGCGCCGTACGGCGGATCGATACCGACCCCGCTGGTGAACATGTACGCCACCGCCGTCGCGCAGGCGAAGCGGGCGTTGGCCGAGGGCAGGGGCTTGAGCACGGTGAGGGTGTGCAGCAGCGCGGCGGCCCGCCAGGCGGGGTCGGAGTCCACGCCGAGCTTGGGCGGATCGACCCGGTGCCGGGCGACGGCGGCGACCAGCGCCGAGAAGTCGTTGACGGTGGGCTGCTCCGGCAGAACCTCTTCGTGGCGCTGGAGCAGCCAGGGCACGTCGATGTGGATGACGGAGGTCATCGGTCAGGCGACCCGCCCCTCGCCCCGCACGGAGCGTTCGTCCTCGGGGAAGGCGGCGGCGAACTCGTCCGCGTGCGAGGCGAAGAACCTGCGGAAGGCCTCCGCGCCCTCCTGGAGCGCCCGGTGCCGCGCGATGTCGGCGGCGGCCGCCTCCCGCACGAGTGCCTTCATCGACGTACCGCGTTCCTTGGCGATCTGCCGCAGGTCCTCCAGCTCGCGATCGCTGAATTCCACATTGAGGGCTGGCATGCCCTTCACGGTACCGCGCGGGTACTTACTCGTAAATATCCCCAGGTCAAACTGATGACCGCGCGGTACCGGAAGGTGTTCGACCCTGCACACTGCCGATCAGGCAGGGCCTATTGCCGATCCGTTTGCCGATCCGGTGGCCGATCCGGTTGCCGATCCCGTCCTATCCCTGGTCCGCCACAAAGGAGGCCAGTCGGGCCAGCGCCGCGTTCCAGTTGATCGCGGTCTCGTTCGTGGACCAGGACTGGATGTCGTCGATGTAGCAGAACTGGCCCACGCAGCCCTGGAGCTTGCCCTGCGCGTAGGGGTCCTGAATGCTCGAGTTCGCGCCGCCCGCCAGGGTCCCCCGCGGCGGGTCCGGCAGGTTCGGGTCCAGCTGGCGCGCGTACCAGCGGCTGTGCTGGTGGTGGGCGTTCACCTCGCCGTAGCCGGTGACGTACGACAGGTTGAGCGCGTTGCGCCCGAGCACGTAGTCCATGCTCTGGACGGCCCCCGCCCGGTACTTCGAGGCGCCGGTGAGGTCGTAGGCCGTGGCGATGACCACCGCGTTGTTGAGGACCTGGTGGCTGGAACCCCAGTCGTAGCGGTTGCCGTCGGGGGCGTAGGGCATGCCGTACGGCTGTCCGGCCAGCGTGGCGAGATACGTGTCGGCACCCCGCACGACCGATCCGCGGACCTTGTCGCGGCCGGGCAGCCGGTTCGGGACGGTCGCCAGGTCGAGGCGGCCGGCGGCGGCCGTGCGGGACCAGTCGAAGCCGTTGGGGACGAAGATGTCGGCCGTGTGCACCGGGGAGTTCACCACCTTGTCGGCGAACTGCTTCTCCCCCGTGCTGAGGTACAGCTCGGCGGCCGCCCAGTAGAACTCGTCGGTCGCGTCGTCGTCGTTGTAGGCGCCGCCGCCGATGCCGTCGTTCGGGTCGGCGTACACGTCCGGATGCGCGAGGGCCGCCGCGAAGGCCTTGCGCGCGGCCGTCAGCGCCTTCGCCGCGAAGGCCTTGTCGTAGGGCCGGTACAGGCGGGCCGCCTGGGCGGCCGTGGCGGCCAGGTTGAGGGTCGCGGTGGTGGTCGGCGGGTGCAGTTCGCGCTTCTGCGGATCGTCGCCCGGCAGCAGCGGCAGGCCGGTCCACTGCTCGTCGTGGATCTTGTGGTGGGCCATGCCGGCGAGCGGCTGCCCGTCCGGCACCTGCATCTTCAGCAGGAAGTCGAGCTCCCAGCGGGCCTCGTCGAGGATGTCCGGCACCTTGTTGCCGCTCTCCGGGAGGGCGAGCGTTCCGTCGCCGAGAGCGGCCGGGTCGCCGGTGCGGGCGAGCCGGGAACGCTCGTAGGTGCTCAGCAGCTCCCAGGTGGCGATGCCGCCGTTGACGACGTACTTGCCGTGGTCGCCGGCGTCGTACCAGCCGCCGGTGACGTCGAGGGTGTAGTCGCACACCCCGGGCTGACACGGGACCGCGGAGTCGCCCTGGTTGGGGGCCGCGTTCACGTGACCGGCCGCCCTGCCGTACCCGGGCCGCAGGTCGTCCCGTATCGCGATGCCGCTGCGCTGCGTGTAGTAGTACTTGACCGCGTCCAGCCGCAGCCGGTCGTAGTCGGCCGTGCCGATGTCGAAGGGGCGACTGGTCTCGCCGTCGGCGACCAGCGTGAAGCCCGTCCCACGCGTGCGGTAGCCGCCGAAGTCGATGGAGTGGACGTTCTGTCCGGAGGAGACGTCGAGTCCGCGCGGCACGCTCCAGCCGTGCGCGACCGTCGCCCCGGAGCCGTTCTTGAGCTGCCAGGGCAGCTTCGCGCCGGCGTCGGTGACCAGGGTGGCGTTCTTCGGTCCGGCCGGCAGATAGCCGACCTGGTTGACGCGCACGCGTGGCCCGGTGTCGGGCTGGTACACCTCCGGCGGCACCCCGCCCAGCAGCGACACGTCGTCCAGACAGAACCGCCAGGGATCGGCGCTCCCGCCGACCTGGAAGGCGACCTGGCCCTGGGTGCTGTCGACCGGCGAGGTGAACGTGTACGTGTAGGCGTCTCCCGACTCGTTCAGCACCGGGGTCGCCTCGTACCAGGTGTCGTACGGGGAGGCACCGAGGCCCACGATCGCCCGCACCACATGCCCCTCGGGCACCCCGGAGGCGCTGAAGGAGAAGCGGTACGACGACCCCTTCACCAGGGTGATCGCGTCCTGGCCGATGGCGGAGTCCCAACGGTTGACGGTGCCGCCCGGCACGTCCGCGCACAGCCGGCCGTCGCTGAGACCGGCGGTGACGTTGCTGGTCCACCACGGGTCGGCGGAGGTGCCGAAGCCGCCGTTCCTGACCTGTTCGACCTCCTCGGCACCGGCCTGCTGCGCGGGCAGCGCGGTGAGCGCCGCGCCCAGCAGGGCCGCGAGGGACAGCAGGGTGGTTCTGCGTCGTTTCACGTCCGGGCTCCTCGGGGAGGTGCGGGACGCTCCGTACGGGATGCGGGTGCCATCTCGTGGGAGCGCTCCCAGAGCGGGGTCGCAGGACATGGTTGTTGGAGTCATGACACTCCGTCAACGGTCCGGACGAAATGGCTTCGAGGTCGTCGTCAGTGGCGCGTCCTAATGTGGACCGTCCGAGCACCGATCACCCATGACGAGGAACCGGAGTTCTCCATGACCACCCTGCCCGACCGGCCGAACACCGCCCTGCTCGTGATCGACGTCCAGAAGGGCGTGGTGGCGGGCGCGCCCCGGCGCGACGAGGTGATCGCGAACATCCACACCCTGATCGACGCGGCCCGCGCGCAGGACGTGCCGGTCGTCTGGGTACAGCACTCCGACGACGACCTCGAACGGGGCAGCGAGAACTGGGAGTACGTCGAGGAACTGGTCCGCCTCGACGCCGAGCCGCTCGTCCACAAGACCTACCAGGACTCCTTCGAGGCCACCGAGCTGGAGTCGGTGCTCGCGGAGCGCGGGGTGGGCCGGGTCGTCGTCACCGGGGCGCAGACCGACGCGTGCATCCGCTCGACGCTGCACGGCGCCTTCGTGCGGGGATACGACGTGACGCTGGTCGGCGACGCGCACACGACGGAGGACCTGAGCAAGTACGGCGCTCCGGCGCCGGAGCAGGTGATGGCCCACACCAACCTGTACTGGTCGTGGCAGAGCGCACCCGGGCGTGCCGCGGGCACCGTGGACACGGCGAAGGTGACCTTCGAGGCGGCCGACGCGCGCTGAGGCGTCCTGGGCGCGGGGTGACCGGACGGCACCAGCACCGGCCGGCCCGTACCGCCCGGACTGGTCCGGGCGGTACGGGCCGGCCTCTTCAGCCGGTTCAGCCGGTTGCGCTGCTCCGGCCGGGTCGGCCGGTCAGGATTCCAGCTTGGTGATGCGGACCGCTCCTTGGGGTGTGCCGGGTGCGCTGCTGGTCAGGGTCAGCCGCAGCCTGGAGCCGCGGACCGGGTCGAAGGTGAGAGCCGTCGGCGTGTCCGAGGCGGTGGCCCAGTCGACGGTCGCCCCGGTGACCGGCGTATAGCGGTCGCCGTCCCAGACCTCCGCCTCGACCGTCGCGGGCAGGCTGTGCGTGGCGTCGACGGTGAAGGACACCTCCACCCGGTCGAAGTCCCGGGTGCGCCCGTAGTCCACCGAGACCCAGTCCCGCGGCCTGGCCCCGTTGAAGGCGGGCAGCAGGGCGGTGGCCGACTTGGCGAAGGCGTTGGACCAGCCGGTGGCGGGGTCACCGTCCAGCAGGGCGGCGGGCAGTGTGTCCGGACGGCCGGAGTAACTGGCGTCCGCGTAGGGGTGGTTCACCGGCGCCGGCAGGTCGGGAGTGAAGGCGGCGGGCGGTGTGGTCGCCTTCGAGCGGGCGGGCGTGGTGCGCACGGTGGCGGTGCCCTTGCGCAGCCCCTCCACGCGGGCGGTCACCCTCAGGGCGCCGGCCCCGGTGCCGGAGCGCACGATGGCGAGGGCCTTGCCGTGGAAGGCGGTGCGTGTGCTGGCCTGATAGCGCTCGGCGCTCTCCTCGCGCCCGTTGTCGAGACCGGCGAGAGAGCCGCCGCCGACCTCGAAGGAGATGAGGTGCTCGGCGTCGGGCACCACGGTCCCGTGCGCGTCGACCACGTCGGCGGTGACGAAGACCAGTGACCGCCCGTCCGCGGGAAGGGACGTGCGGTCCGGGGTGAGGCGTACGGCATGCGGGGCGCCGGCCGTGCGCAGCACGTCGGTGGCGACCGTCCTGCCGCCCCGGCGGGCCACCGCCTTCAGCTCGCCCGGCCGGTAGGGCACCCGCCATGTCAGATGCAGCTTGCCCGCGCTGCCGTTCGGGCTGGTGTAACTGCCGGGATAGGGGCCGGTGGTGAAGGTCTTGTCGTCGCCGGTGGCCTCGGTGGTCTCCAGGTAGGAACGGCCGTCGACGGTCTTCTTGGTGTCGAACTTCCTTACGCCCAGGGACTTTCCGTTGAGGTAGAGCTCCACGGTGTCGACGTTGGAATAGGCCCACACCTCGACCGTGTCGCCCGCCTCGTGGTTCCAGGTCGTCGGCAGCAGATGGACCATCGGCTCGTCGACCCACTGGCTCCGGAAGAGGTGGTACATGTCCTTCGGGAACCCGGCCGTGTCGACCGCGCCGAAGAAGGACGCCTTCACCGGGAAGACGTTGTACGGGGTGGGTTCACCGATGTAGTCGATGCCGGACCACAGGAACTGACCCGTGAACCACTTCCGGTCGCGGTCCTTCTTGTGCCCGTACTCGCCGCTCATCGTCCAGGAGGCGAGGTTGTTGTCGTAGGAGGAGGTCGCCCGCCTGCCGGGGGTGTGGTTCTCGCCGGTGTTGAGGTGCTCGGGTTCCTGATAGGCGCCGCGGGTCGAGGTCTCCGAGGACGACTCGGACTCGAAGAGGAAGAGGTGCGGGTAGGTCGCGTGCAGGACGTCCACCGACTTGGCGGTGTTGTAGTTCAGGCCGAGGCCGTCCAGCTTGGCGAGCATCAGGTCGGCGGCGGAGCCCTTGGCGGGCGGGGTGCGGTACTTGTCCGAGCCGATGATGAGCGGACGGGTGTCGTCCGCGGCCCTGATCGCGGTGATGATCCGGTCCGCCATGGCGAGACCGGCGGTGGACGTGGAGTCGGTGATCTCGTTGCCGATGGACCACAGCAGGACGGCGGGCGAGTTGCGGGCCGCGAGCACCATCTCGGTGGCGTCCCGCTCGCACCACTCGTCGAAGAACCGCCCGTAGTCGTACCGCGTCTTGCCGGTCTTCCAGCAGTCGAAGGCCTCCACCAGCATCACGATGCCCAGCTCCTCGCAGATCCGGATCATCTCCGGGGACGGCGGGTTGTGGGAGGTGCGGAAGGCGTTGACGCCCATGGACTTCATGATCGTCATCTGTCTGCGGACGGCGTCGACGCTGATCGCGGCGCCGAGCGCGCCGAGGTCGTGGTGCAGGTCGACGCCCTTGATCTTGGCGTGGCTGCCGTTGAGGTGGAATCCCTCGTCCGGGTCGAAGCGGAAGGTGCGGATGCCGAACGGGGTGCGATAGGTGTCGGTGACCCGGCCGGCGACCCGCAGCTCGGTCTCCAGGGTGTAGCGGCGCGGGGTCTCGAAGTCCCATCGCTGCGGGTCGGTCACGGTGAGTTCCTGGGTCTGCGTGGCCCGGTCGGCGACGGCGACCGTGGAGGAGGCGCGGGCGACGGTGCGGCCGTTCGGGGCGAGGACGCGTGAGACGACCTCGACGTCCGCGCCCGCGCCGGACGCGTTCGCCACGGTGGTCGCGACCCGGACGACGGCCCGTTCGTCGGTGACCTCGGGGGTGGTGACGTACGTGCCCCAGCGCTCCACGTGCACCGGTTCGGTGACCACCAGGCGGGCCTCGCGGTAGATGCCGCTGCCGGAGTACCAGCGGCTGCTCGGGAGCCGGTTCTGCACCTTGACCGCGATCACGTTCTCGGTGGTGCCGTCGGTGTGCAGCAGGTCGGTGAGGTCGAAGGCGAAACCGGTGTAGCCGTAGGGGTGGTGGCCGACCTCGGTGCCGTTGCAGTAGACGTACGAGTCCATGTAGACGCCGTCGAACTCGACCGAGATCCGCCGGCCCGCATGGCCGGGCGGCAGGGTGAAGGCGAGGCGGTACCAGCCCAGGCCACCGGGGAAGAAGCCGGTGCCGCTGGTCGTGCCGTTCTGTGTGGTGGGCGTCTGCTCGATGCTCCAGTCGTGCGGGACCGCCACCGCGCGCCAGGTCGAGTCGTCGTAGCCGGGGGCGGCGGCGTCCGCGTACTGCCCGGTCGGGTCGGTGATCCCGCCCGGGTTGGCCAGCGCGAAGCGCCAGCCGTCACGCAGCGCGACCGTGCGGCGGCCGGATGCGCGCACGGCGTCCGCGGCGGCCTGTGCCGCCGGTGTGCCGAGGAGCGCTCCGGCGGCCGGTGCGGCCGCGGACGCGAGAAGGACCGATCTGCGAGTGACCGTCATGGTCGGCTCTCCCTCATCAGGAACCAGAAGTACTCACAACTGATCGTTAACAAACAGAATCTGACGACGGGCCGCTCCTGCCCGTCAAGGGGCCCGACGCGCCCGCCCGCTCCGGCGGCGGACCGGGGCTCCCTCACCCGGGGATCGCGCAGGGATCGCACGGGATCGGCCGGTTTTAGCTCTTGACCCCGACGGGAACTCGCTGTTCAGCCGAGCCCTGGGGGTTCCCGTCCGCCGGGGAGCGGGACACACTAGGCTGGAACGGAAGTGACGTGCCTGTTCACTGTGAGTGTCCGCGATGGAGTGCCGAGATGAGCCCGGAGTATCCGTTCGACGAGGCCGCGACGGCCCGGGCGGTCGTCGACGACTCCGGCGCGCTGATCGGGTGGAACGAGGGCGCCCGGGCCCTGCTGGGCTGGACCCCGGCGGATGTCCTGGGCCGGCCCGCCACGGAACTGCTGGCCGACGGGACACCCGACTTCACCGGTACCCGCTGGGACGGAACGGTCACTTTGCGCCATCGCGACGGCCGCCCGGTCCGGGTGTGGCTGCTCGCCCACCGTCTCCCCGCCCGGGCCGACGACCCGGGGCAGTGGCTCGTCGTCACCCCGCTCGCCGGGGGCGGCGCCGACCCGTCGGACGCTCTCCTCGCCGCGGCGGGCCTCGTCCAGTCCCCCTGCGCCGTGGCCGTCTACGACGAACGGCTGCGACTGCGGCGGCTCAACGACGCGATGCGCGAGGTCATCGGACTGCCCGAGGAACGGGTCCGGGGGCTCCGGCTCGCAGAGATCGGCGGCGGACCACAGAGCACGGAGCTCGAACAGCACATGCTGCAGGTGCTCACCAGCGGCCGGCCGCAGGACGTGCAGACGTACATCCGCACCGGCGGCGAATCGCGGGCCCACGCCTGGCTGGCCCGGATGGCGCCGGTCGTCGACACCGACGGCCGGGTCCGGGGCGTGTGCCTGTCCGCCCACGACTTCACCGAGAACTACCTCGCACGCGAGCGGCTCCAACTGGTCAACGAGGCCAGCGTGCGCATCGGCAGCACCCTCGACGTCATCCGGACGGCTCAGGAACTGGCGGAGGTCTGCGTGCCCGCGCTCGCCGACTTCGTCAGCGTCGACCTGCTCGACCCGCAGGACGGCGGGGAGCTGCCGAGCCGGTTCAGCCCGCCGGTGGGGCTGCGGCGTGCCGCGCACCACTCGGTGCACGCCGGCAGCCCGGAGGCGGTGGCCAAGCCCGGCGAGGTACAGCAGTACCCGACCGGGTCGCCGCAGGCCGACTCGCTGGTCGCGGGACACACCATCATCGGCTCCCTGGCGGGGGGCGGTCTGGACGCCTGGCTCGCCTGGGACCCGGCGCGCGGCGCCCGGGTGCGCGAGCTCGGCATCCACTCCACGATGTCCGTGCCGATCCAGGCGCGCGGCATGACGCTCGGCGTCGCCGTCCTCACCCGGTTCCGCCGGCCGGACCCGTTCACCCCGGACGACGTGCTGCTGGCCGAGGAGATCACGGCCCGGGCCGCCGTCTGCATCGACAACGCCCGCCGGTTCTCCCGCGAGCGTGAGACGGCCCTCGCCCTCCAGCGCAGCCTGCTGCCTCGCTCCCTGCCCCGCACCGCCGCCGTCGACGCCGCCTCCCGTTATCTGCCCGCCGCCCGCGCCGGGGTCGGCGGCGACTGGTTCGACGTGATCCCGCTGTCCGGGATGCGTGTCGCCATGGTCGTCGGGGACGTCCTCGGGCACGGCATCCAGGCCTCGGCCACCATGGGAAGGCTGCGCACCGCCGTGCGCACCCTCGCCGACATCGACCTCGCCCCCGACGAGCTGCTCACCCACCTGGACGACCTGGTCGTCCGGCTGTCGGAGGAGGCCGGCGGCGACGGCGACCCCGGCGAGGTCGGCGCCAGCTGTCTGTACGCGGTGTACGACCCCGTGTCGCGACGCTGCACGCTGGCCCGGGCCGGGCACCCCCCGCCCGTGGTGCTGCGGCCGAACGGCCCGGCCCGCCGGGTCGAGCTGCCTGCCGGTCCCGCGCTGGGCCTGGGCGGGCTGCCCTTCGAGTCGGCCGAGCTGGAGCTCGCCGAGGGCAGCGTGCTCGCCTTCTACACCGACGGCCTCGTGGAGTCCCGCGAGCGGGAGGTGGACTCCGCTCTCCGGCTGCTGAGCGAGACGCTGGCGGCGTACTCGGACTCCCTGGACGAGACCTGCGACCGGATCCTGCACGCCCTGCTCCCGCCCGGCGGCGCCGCCGACGACGTGGCCCTGCTGCTCGCGCGCACCCGGGGCCTGCCCGCCTCCCAGGTCGCGACCTGGGACATCCCCGCCGACCCCTCGCTGGTCGCGCCGATCCGCAAACAAGCGGTCGACCAGCTCTCCCGCTGGGGACTGAGCGAGGCCTCCTTCACCACCGAGCTGGTGGTGAGCGAACTGGTCACCAACGCCATACGCTACGGCGCCCATCCCATCCGGCTCCGGCTGATCCACGACGCGGCCACGCTGATCTGCGAGGTGTCCGACACCAGCCACACCGCCCCGCACCTGCGCCGGGCGAAGACCTGGGACGAGGGCGGCCGCGGTCTGCTGCTGGTCGCCCAGCTCACCCAGCGCTGGGGCAGTCGGCACACCCCGGAGGGCAAGACGATCTGGGCGGAGCTGAGCCTGCTCGACGAGGAGTGAGGCGGCCACCCGGGCGCTTGGCCGGCGCTTTACCCCCGCGTGTTTTCATGGATGGACACCCGGACCAGTCAGATGGGCGGGCATCACCGCACCCCGCTCCCGGAGACACACATCAACTCCCCGCTCGCCGAAACGCTGTCCGTCGTCCTGCTCGCCGCCGCCCTGGGATGGGCGGTGCTGCGCCCCGCCGGGCGGTCCGAGGCGCTTGTCGCCGTCCCCGCCGCCGCACTGGTGATCGCCCTGGGCGCGGTCTCGCCGGAGCACGCGCTGGCGGAGGCCGAGCGGCTCGGACCGGTCGTCGGCTTCCTCGCGGCGGTGCTGGTGCTGGCGCACCTGTGCGACGTCGAGGGTCTCTTCACGGCGTGCGGGGCGTGGATGGCCCGGAAGTCGGCGGGCAGCCCCCGCCGCCTGCTGGTCGCGGTGTTCGTGCTGGCCTCGGTGATCACCGCCGTGCTCAGTCTGGACGCGACCGTGGTGCTGCTGACGCCGGTGGTGTTCGCCACCGCCGCCCGCATGGGCGTGCGCGCCAGGCCGCACGTGTATGCCTGCGCGCACCTGTCGAACACCGCTTCGCTGCTGCTGCCGGTCTCCAACCTCACCAACCTGCTGGCGTTCGAGGCGAGCGGGCTGAGCTTCACCCGGTTCGCCGCCCTGATGGCCTTGCCCTGGGTGGTCGCGATCGGCGCCGAGTACCTGGTCTTCCGGCGTTTCTTCGCCGACGACCTGCCGGCCGCCGAGCCCGCCGCCGACGACGGCCCGGCGCCCGAGCTGCCGCTGTTCGCGCTGATCACGGTCGCCTGCACGCTCGTCGGGTTCGTGGTGGCGTCCGCCGTCGGGATCGAGCCGGCCTGGGCCGCGTTCGCCGGCGCCCTGGTCATGGCCGGTCGCGCGCTGGTGCGGCGACGGGTGACACCGGTCGCCGTGGTGCGGGCCGCCGCGCCGGGGTTCCTGGCGTTCGTGCTGGCGCTCGGCATCGTGGTGCGCGCGGTCGTCGACAACGGACTCGCCGACGCGCTGCGGCAGGTCCTGCCGGACGGCTCGGGCCTGCTCGCCCTGCTCGCGGTCGCCGCGCTGGCCGCCGTCCTGGCCAACCTGATAAACAACCTGCCCGCGGTGCTGGTCCTGGTGCCGCTCGCCGCCCCGGCCGGGACCGGGGCGGTGCTCGCGGTGCTGCTCGGGGTGAACATCGGCCCGAACCTCACCTACGCCGGATCGCTGGCGACGCTGCTGTGGCGACGCGTGGTGCAGGCGCGTGCGGAGCGTGTCGGGCTCGGGGAGTTCACCCGGCTGGGTCTGCTCACGGTGCCGGCCGCGCTGGTCCCGGCCGTCGTGGCGCTGTGGGCCTCGCTCCAGGTGGTCGGCGTCTGACCGCCCGGGTCAGTTGCGCCCGCCGCCGAACCCGGAGCCCGAGCCGTATCCCCCGGAGCCGCCGCCGTACCCGGAGCCGCCGTAGCCGTACCCCGAGCCGCCGGACGAGCCCGACTGGCCGCCCCAGGAGCAGTAGTAATAGGTGTAGTACGAGCAGGACGTGGTGGTGGAGCCCGAGGAGGAGCCCGTCGGGCTCGTGGTGGTCGGGGTGGCGGACGGCGTGGGCGCCGGGGGCTTCGCGGCCTTGGGCGTCGGGGTCGGCGCCGGGGTGCCCGAGGAGGTGCTGTCGGCGCCCCAGTTGACGAACTGCATCTGCGGGTCGGGCTGCGAGGTGTCGATCACCCAGCGCTGGGCCGCGCTGTCCACCCGGTTCTTCAGGACGAGGGCGCCCGATCCGTCGGTGGCGGCGGGCGCCAGCGCGAGGTTCTGGCCCGAGCGCGGGACGAGCGTGCCCTGGAGCGTGAAGTCGTACCGGACGTTCTTGGGGTCGGGCTGGGAGGCTCCCGCGCACGGGGCCAGCCGCACCGAGAAGCCCAGGTGGGAGTCGAGACACAGATCGGCGTTGGCGGCGCTGCGCACCAGCCCGTCCGGTTCGTACGACCACTGCTGGCCGGCCACCGAGGAGCAGGCGGCGAGTTCGGTCTCGGCGCCGCTGACGGCCTTGGTGCCGACGATGCCTATGCACAGCCCGGAGGCCACGTTGTGCAGCCGGCCGCGCAGGGTGCCCTGGGCGTCCTCACCGACGTCGACCCAGGACGGGTCGGAGGTCGCCGTGTCCGTCCCGGGGGCCGGGGTCTTCGCCGACTCGCTGCCGGCGCCGGGCGCTGCTCCGTCCCCGGAGCCGATGGCGGCCCACACGCCGAGCGGCAGCACGACCAGCCCGCTCACGGTCAGCACGGCGGCGGCGAGATTGCGGCGGCGGGCGCGGCGGGCCGCCTTCTGGGCCGAACGGCTCCCACCGGGGCGGGAGTCGGCGCCGGATCCGGCCCCGGTGCGTGCGGCGGCGCCGACCCGCGATCCGATGCGGGCGATCGCCCCGGCACGCAGCCCGGCGCGGGGGTTCGCTCCTGCGTCGGTGCCGGGCGCCGCGAGGGCGGGGGTCCCGTCGGTGAAGGCCTCGCCCGAGTAGCTCCGGGGCCGCTCCGCGGGGGTCTCACCGGATTCGCCGTCGCCGGCCATCCTGACCTCGACGTAGGCCGCGGCGGCCCAGCCCAGGATGCCCTCGGCCAGGGCGGCGCCGAGCAGACCCTCGAACTGCCGCAGCTGGTCGGCGGTGTGCAGGCAGTGCCGGCAGCGCTCCAGGTGACCGCGCAGATCGGGGTCGAGGTCGGCACCGCCGCGGCGGCAGGTGACGTCCAGCAGCCGGTCGTAGCGGTGGCACTCGTCGTCGGTGGCGAGTTCGCGGTGCACCTGGAGGCACTCCTCGCGCAGCCGCTCGCGGGCCCGGCGCAGTTCGACCCGGGCGCCCTCCTCCTCGAGCCCCAGCAGTCCGGCCGGGACCGCCAGGGGCTCGGCCTCGACCTCGATGTGCCAGAGCAGGCAGCGCGCGGACTGGGGCAGCCGCTGGAACGCCCGGGACAGGATGCGCCGGTTCAGCGGCGGCAGCAGCCGGGCGGCGGCGCGGTCGCCGTCCTCGCCCTCGGAGCGCAGCGCCGGGTGCAGCAGGTCACGACGGCCGTCGGCGTCCCATTCACCGGCGATGCGGCGCACGGTCACCAGCAGATGGGGGCGCCAGGCGGCGGTCGGCCCGTTCTGGCGCAGGCTCTCACCGAACAGCCGGGTGAAGGCGGCCGTGGTGAGCATGCCCGCCGCGCGCTCGCCGTCGGTGCACAGCCGTGCGTAGGCGAAAGCGGCCGCCCAGTGGCGGTCCAGCAGCTCACCGACGGGATGCAGTGCGGGTGACGCCCCCGTCCACTTCTTCAGCTCGGAGCTCAGCTGTTCGTCCGTCGCGTCGAAGCGGCGCGCCGAAGGGGAATTCGACAGGCCTGCGTCATTCACGGTCTGCATTCCTTCCGGGGGCATGCGGCATAAAGTCCATACCATCGGGTATGCGATCCCGCCCACGAAGCGGGATCGGCTCGCACAGGGTTCGGCACCTCTGACGTCCGCGGGGGGTACCGCTCTTTTGAAGCGTGGGGGGTGTGAACGGGAGGTGTCTCGCGCGCATCGGGGAAATCGTTGTCCGAGCGCCGACAGGGCTCACCTTTGCACAGCCGGACCAGGCGGAACAAGGGATCTCGCGGTTTCGTGCATTGCGTGTGGGCCGAATAATTTTGACGAAACGTCAACCGCGTAACCGCTGTGGGGTGGTCACGGTATCGGTGTCCCTTTTGGCGCCCCTTTCGACGTGCCTTTCAGGACGGTAATTGCCGGCCGCATTCCGTCCCGGTACGCGCCCGGCGGAGTGCCGTGGCGGGCGCGGAAGACGCGGCTGAAGTGGAACGCGCTCGCGAAGCCCGAGGCCGACGCCACGCGTTCCACGGACAGGTCGGTGCCCTCCAGCAGCCGGGCGGCATGGCTCAGTCTCGTCTCGAGCAGGTCCCGCATCGGGGAGCGGCCGACCTGCTCCGTGAAGAGATGGGCGAAGCGCGAGGGCGACAGCGCGACCTCCGCGGCGAGCGAGCGGACGGTGTGCGGGGCGCCGGGATCCGCCGCCATCCGCGCCTGTGCCCGGCGCACCCGGTCGTCGAGGCCGGGCGGGGAGGCGGGAGGCCGGGCCGAGGCGGCCGCCACGAGGAGGGCCTCCTCCAGCCCGCACAGGGCGAGTTCGCGGGCCGCGGAGCCCTCGGCCACCACGATCCCCAGGTCACCGGTCGGCAGTTCGGCATCGCCCGGTGCGCCGCGCGCTGTTCGTGGGTGGCCTGGAGAAGCACCGGTCCACCGGGCGTCCGCGTGCAGGCGTCGCCAGGCTCCCGCCATCCGGTCGTGCAACGCGGCCGGGACGGGGCCGACGGCGTACAGACCGTCCGGGCCGTCGCCGGTGGCGTAGGGGCGGAGCCAGGGTGTCCAGGAGGGCCGGGCCTGGCAGTGCGCCCACCAGAACCGCCAGTGCCGGGAGCCGGGTTCGACGGCATAGGTGTGCGGGACGCCCGGCGCGAGCACCACCAGGTCTCCGGCGCCGGCCCGTACCTCGCTCCCGCCCTGCCGCAGCCGGCCGCGTCCGCCCGTCGTCCAGGTGAACAGCCAACTGTCCGAGCCCTGGGGACGGTTGACGCCGTACCCGGCGTCCTCGTCGAAGTGTCCGACCACCACCAGGCCGGGTGGCGGGGACGGGTCGGCGGGCCCGGCAGTCCTGGGCAGGTCGTCAGCACGCATGGGCATCCTCCCGGGGGGTGCGTCGGCCTAGCGTGGCGGTCGAGACCAGTGGACCGAGGAGGGCAAGTATGACCGTCACGGACACCGGCGCCGCCGGGGCACCCGTCCTGACCCGCGCGGGGCTGCGGCAGTACCGGGAGGACGGCTTCACCGTCGTACGCGGGCTGTTCGGGTACGACGAGGTCGAGCGGCTGTGTGCCGAGTTCACGGAGCTGCACGCGGCCGGGCGGCCGGTGCCCGGGCACTTCGAACCGCGCCCCGGCACCGCCGACCCGCTGCACGCGTACCCGAGGGTGATGCACCCGCACGAGATCAGCTCCCTCGCCCGGCAGGTGCTGCTGGACGCGCGGCTGCGGAACGTGCTGGAGGAACTGCTCGGCGAGGAGGTGCTGGCCGCGCAGAGCATGTTCTATTTCAAACCGCCGGGCGCCCGGGGCCAGGCGCTGCACCAGGACAACTTCTATCTGCGGGTCGAGCCGGGCACCTGTGTGGCGGCCTGGCTGGCCTGTGACGTGATCGACCGGGACAACGGCGGGCTGGAGGTCGTGCCCGGCACCCACCGGATGGGGCTGTTCTGCCCCGAGGAGGCGGACGCGGAGGTGTCGTTCGCGCGCGAGTACGTGCCGCCGCCGCCCGGGCTCGCCGCGGTGCCGGTCGACATGGCGCCGGGTGACGTGCTGTTCTTCAACGGCAGCCTGGTGCACGGGTCGGGGCCCAACGCCGGCGGAGACCGGTTCCGGCGGTCGTTCATCGGGCACTACGCGGGGCAGTCGGCGGAGCGCATTGGGCAGTACTACCGGACGGTGTCGATGGGTGGTGAGCGAGTGCCACTGGCGGTCAGCGAGGGGGCGGGGCCCTGCGGTACCGAGTTCGCACCGCAAGGCCCGCACTAGCGCTCCGCTCGCCGGGTGGCTCTTCGGCTGCCGGTGCGCGGGGGGCTGGTCGCGCGGTTCCCCGCGCCCTGACGGGGCGCTTTCAGTGGCCGGCGATCGGGTGGGGCCGGTAGGGCTCCTCCAGTTCCGCCAACTCCTTTTCGGTCAGGACCAGTTCGGTGGCGGCCACCGCGTCCTCGAGGTGGTGGGGCTTCGCGGCTCCGATGATCGGGGCGGTCACCGTGGGCTGGTGGAGGAGCCAGGCGAGGGCGATCCGGGCGCGGGGGACGCCCCGGTCGGCCGCGATGCGGGTGACCGCCTCGACGGTGCCGCGGTCGTCCTCCGGGTAGAGGGAGCCGCCGAAGCCGTCCGTGGAACTGCGGCCGGTCTCGGTGCCCCAGTCACGGGTGAGGCGGCCGCGGGCCAGCGGGCTCCACGGCAGTACACCGACACCCTGGTCCGCGCAGAGCGGCAGCATCTCGCGCTCCTCCTCGCGGTAGAGGAGGTTGTAGTGGTTCTGCATCGACACGAACCTGGTCCAGCCGTGCCGCTCGGCGGTGTACTGCATCTTGGAGAACTGCCAGGCGTACATCGAACTCGCCCCGATGTAACGGACCTTGCCCGCCTTCACCAGGTCGTGCAGTGCCTCCATCGTCTCCTCGACCGGGGTGTGCGGGTCGAAGCGGTGGATCTGGTAGAGGTCGACGTAGTCGGTGCCGAGGCGGCGCAGACTGTGGTCGATCTCGGACAGGATCGCCTTGCGGGAGAGTCCGGCGCCGTTGGGTCCGGGCCGCATCCGGCCGTTCACCTTCGTCGCGAGCACGATCTCGTCGCGGCGGGCGAAGTCGCGCAGGGCCCTGCCGACGATCTCCTCGCTGGTGCCGTCGGAGTAGACGTTCGCGGTGTCGAAGAAGGTGACACCCGCGTCCAGGGCCTGCCTGATGAGCGGGCGCGACGCCGCCTCGTCGAGGGTCCACTCGTGCGCGCCCCGGTCGGGGAGTCCGTAGGTCATGCAGCCCAGACAGATCCTGGACACGTCCAGACCCGTCGAACCGAGCTTCACGTACTGCATCGCGGCCGCTCCTGACATCGGTGTGGGTTCAGAAGTGGAGCGTACGTCGGCCCGTCCGGACGGGCTGGACCGGCTGATCCCGTCGTCCCGGCCGCTCCGCCTTGATTGAATGGCGGTGCTTCGCACAATCTGCCGACGGCCTTCACATCCGGGCCTCCTCGAAGGGCGTTGGTGTGATCCTCATAGGTCGTGGACCGGAGCGGGAGCGGCTCGACGCTCTGGTCGCCGGAGTGCGTGACGGGCTGAGCGAGGCGATGCTGCTGCGCGGTGACGCCGGGATCGGCAAGACCGCGCTCCTCGACCACGCGGCCCGTGCGGCCGGCGATCTGCGCGTGCTCCGGGTGGCCGGGGTCGACGCGGAGTCCGCTTTCCCGTTCGCCGCGCTGCACCGGCTGCTCGTACCGCTCCTCGGGCACCTGAAGGAACCCGGCGCGCTGCCCGGGCCGCAGCACACCGCGCTGCGGGTCGCCTGCGGCCTGGCCGAGGGGCCCGCGGCCGACCGTTTTCTGGTGGGTCTCGCCACGCTCACCCTGTTGGCGGAGACCGCGAAGCGCCGTCCGGTGCTGGTGTGCGTGGACGACCTCCAGTGGGTCGACGACGAGTCCCTGGGCGCGCTCGCGTTCGTCGCGCGCCGGGTGCACGCGGAGGGCGTCGGCCTGCTGTTCGCGGCCCGCACCGGCTTCGAGGTGCCCGCGGGGATCACCGTCTCGGACGTGACCGGTCTTGCGGAGCCGTTCGCGCTGGAGCTGCTGCGCGAGGCGGCCGGCAGGCCGCTGGACGCGCGCGTGGCGGCACGGATCGTGGCGGCGACGGCCGGGAATCCGCTCGCCCTGGCCGATCTCGGCTCGGAGTTGTCCGCCGAGCAGCTCTCGGGCGGACTGGCTCTGCCCGAGCCACTGCCCGTGGGCAGCCGGCTCGAGGCGCACTACCTCCGGCAGGTCCGCGAACTGCCCGCGGCCACCCAGGAGTGGCTGTTGCTCGCCGCCACCGAGCCGGCGGGCGACCTGGGGTACCTCACGCACGCGGCCCGGCTGCTCGGCTTCGGTCCCGAGGCGTCGGGCCCGGCCGAGGCCGCGCGGCTCGTGACGCTGCGGGCCCGGGCTGCCTTCCGGCACCCGCTGGTGCGGTCCGCGGTGTACGGCGGCGCGACGAGCGTGCAGCGCAGACGGACGCACGGGGTACTGGCCCGGGTAACCGACCGTCCCGCCGACGTCGATGTGCGGGCCTGGCACCGGGCCGCCGCCGCGCTCGGCCCGGACGCCCGGGTCGCCGAGGAGGTGGAACGGGCGGCCGACCGGGCGGGGGCCCGGGGCGGCTACGCGGCCCGCGCCGCGTTCCTGACCCGGGCGGCCGAACTGACGCCCGAGGCCGGGACGCGAACCGGACGGCTGGTCGGCGCTGCCGAGGCCGCCCTGGCGGCGGGCGCGCCGTTGCAGGCGGAGTCGCTGCTGGACCTGGTCGAGGTCGATCTCCTCGACGGCGTGGGGCGGGGCCGGGCACTGCTCGTCCGAGCGCACGCGATCAGCCTGCTCGGCGACACGGGGGCCTTCGCCCGCGCACCCGCGCTCTGCCTGTACGCGGCGCGCGCCTTCGGCGACGAGGCGCCTGAGTCGGCCGGCCGGGCGCTGCTGCGGGCGGTGGACCGGGCGTTCACCGCGGAGCATCTGATGCGGGACATCACCATGGCCGACATCGCCCGGGCCGTGGACGAACTGGTTCCCCGCGAGGGGCCCGTCACCGGCGTCGGGCTGGTGCTGCGGGCGTTCGCCGTGCTGGTCACCGACGGCTACGAGCGCGCGGTGCCGCACATGCGGGCGGCCCACGCGCACGTGCTGGAGCCGGACACACCGGACGAGGAGGTGCTGCTGACCTTTCTGCCCGCCATCACCTTGTCGATGATGCTGTGGGACGAGGAGGCCCAGCGCGCGGTGACCCGGCGGGCGGCGGACGCGGCCCGCGCCGCGGGCGCCCTGATGCAGCTGGACACCGCCCTGTACTGCGCGGTGATGCTCGAGACCAGTCTCGGCCGGCTCGCGGTCGCCGACGGGCTGCACGCCGAGGGCAACGAGATCCGTGCCGCGATCGGCGCCACCGACGAGATGTGGGCGATGTACCGGCACCCCGAACTCCTCGCCTGGCACGCCGAGGTCGACGGCCTCGACGCGCTGCTGACCGGATCGATGCAGGCCGGCACCTGGCTCGGCAACGGCGCCGTCGAGTCGATCGCCCGCATCGGCATGGCGGTCCTCGCCCTCGGCGGCGGCGACTACGCCCGGGCTCGCACCATCACCCGTGAACTGGTCGGCCACGACGCGCTCGGCTACCACTCCCGTCTCCTCCCCCACCTGGTCGAGGCGGCCGTCCGCTGTGGCGACCGGGTGGGGGCCACGGTGACCCTGCGCACCCTGACCGCCCGCGCCGAGGCCACCGGCACCCCGTGGGCGCTGGGCCTGCTGGCGCGATGCCGGGCCCTGCTCGCGCCGGCGGACGAGGCCGAGCCGCTCTACCGTGAGGCGCTGTCGCTGCTCGCCGGTACCGACGCCCGCGCCGATCTGGCCGTGGCACACCTGCTGTACGGGGAGTGGCTGCGCCGCCGCAAGCGCCGCCGGGACGCCCGGGAGCAGTTGCGCGAAGCGCTGCGGACGTTCGACCGGATGGGCGCGCGGCGTTACGCGGCCCGTGCCGCCCAGGAACTGGCGGCGACCGGGGAGAATCCGCGGCGCGGACCGGCCGACGCCGCGGGCGCCCTCACTCCGCAGGAGCTGACCGTGGCCCGGCTCGCCAGGGCCGGTGCGACCAACGCGGAGATCGCCGCCCAGCTGTTCATCAGCGCGAGCACCGTCGACTACCACCTCCGCAAGATCTACCGGAAGCTCGACGTCACCTCCCGCCGTCAGCTGGCCCGGACCCCGGAACTCTGATCCGGGCCGGTCACGACTACGTGCTCCACGGGATACGGGCCCCGCCGCCGCCGGACAGGATCGGGGCGTCGGACAAGCCCACAGACGGGAGCACCCGCATGCCGTACGTCACCACGGCCGACGGCGCAGAGATCTTCTACAAGGACTGGGGCACCGGCCCCCCGGTCGTCCTCAGCCACGGCTGGCCGCTGAACTCCGACAGCTGGGAGGCGCAGGCGCTGTTCCTCGCCTCGCACGGCCACCGCGTGATCGCCCATGACCGGCGCGGCCACGGCCGCTCCACCCCGACCTGGCACGGCAACGAGATGAACACCTACGCCGACGACCTGGCCACCCTGATCGACACCCTCGACCTGCGTGACGTGACCCTCGTCGGGTTCTCCACGGGCGGCGGCGAGGTCGCCCGCTACGTGGGCCGGCACGGCACCGCCCGGGTCGCGCGGCTCGCGCTCGTCTCCGCCGTGCCGCCCTTCATGCTGCGTACCGACGACAACCCGGGCGGGGTGCCGGCCGAAGGGTTCGACGCGATCCGCGCGGGGTCGCTCGCCGACCGGTCGCAGCTGTACCGGGACCTGGCCGACGGGCCGTTCTTCGGGCACAACCGGCCGGGCGCGAACGTCTCGCAGGGCATCCGGGACGCCTTCTGGCTCCAGGGTCTCCAGGCCGCGCACCGCAGTGCCTACGAGTGTGTCGCCGCGTTCTCCGCCACCGACTTCCGGGCCGACCTGGACGCCTTCGACGTGCCGACGCTGGTGATCCACGGCGACGACGACCAGGTCGTCCCGTTCGAGGTGGGCGGAAAGGCGTCGGCGGCCCGGCTCAAGAACGCGACCCTCAAGGTCTATCCGGGCGCCCCGCACGGCATCACGGACACGCACAAGGAGCAACTGAGCACCGACCTGCTGGACTTCCTCAACTCCTGAGCTCCCGAAGGAGATCTCCGCGATGGTTCCCGAAGTCCCCTCCCGCCGCCTCGTGCTGGGCGGCATGCTCGCCGCCGGAGCGGCCACCCTCGGTTCCGGCACCCCGGCGTCCGCGAGCGGCGCCCGGCCCACCGTCGTCCTCGTCCACGGCGTCTTCGCCGACGCGTCCGGCTGGAGCGCCGTGACCGCGTCGCTGCTGGACGCCGGCTACCAGGTGATCGCCCCCGCCAATCCGCTGCGCGATCTCGCGGGCGACTCGGCGTACGTGTCCGGCGTGATCGGCACGATCACCGGGCCGGTCATCCTCGTCGGGCACTCCTACGGCGGCGAGGTGATCACCAACGCCGGGGCCGGGCACGACCACGTCAGGGCGCTGGTGTACGCGGCGGCGTTCGCGCCGGACGCGGGCGAGAGCGCGCTCCAGCTGGCCGGGAGGTTCCCCGGCAGCCGGTTGGAGTCCGCCCTTGTCGGCCGGCCCTATCCGATCCCCGGTGCGGAACCGGGTCTGGACGGCTACATCGATCCGGCGAAGTTCCACGACGTGTTCGCCCAGGACCTGCCCCGGTCCACCACGAGAGTCATGGCGACCGCCCAACGGCCCGGCAGTATCGGCGGGTTGGCGGGACCCAGTGGGGTGCCGGCCTGGCGGACCGTGCCGTCCTGGTACGTCGTCGCGGGCGCCGACCGGGTCATCCCGCCCGCCGCGCAGCGGTTCATGGCGGAGCGGGCCGGCAGCCGGACCGTCGAGGTCGAGGGCGCCTCGCACGTGGTGATGATGTCGCACCCGCAGGCCGTGGTCCGGCAGATCCGCGCCGCCGACCGCGCCACCCGCTGACCCCTCCTCCCTCCCGGGCGACCGGACAACCTACGGAGCAGTCATGTCCGCACCGGACACCATCGTCCTGATCCACGGCTTCTGGGTGACACCCCGCAGTTGGGAGCACTGGATCGCCCACTACGAGAAGCGCGGTCTGCGGGTGCTGGCGCCCGCGTACCCCGGCTTCGAGGCGGAGGTCGAGTCCCTCAACGCCGACACCACACCGATCGAACAGGTCACTGTCCCGCAGATCGTCGAGCGGCTGGAGACCTTGGTCCGCGGCCTGGACCGGCCGCCGGTACTCGTCGGCCACTCGGCCGGCGGGGTGTTCGTGCAGCTGCTGCTCGACCACGGCTTCGGAGCGGCGGGCGTCGCGATCAACTCGGCGCCCACGGAAGGCGTCGCGGTGCTGCCGCTGACGCAGATCAAGGCCGCCTTCCCGGTCCTGAAGAACCCGGCCAACCGGCACCGGGCGGTCGGTCTCACCTTCGACCAGTGGCACTACGCCTTCACCAACACCCTGCCGGAGGAGGAGTCGAGGGCGCTGTACGAGCGGTACGCCGTCCCCGCGTCCGGCAGCATCTTCTTCGACAGCGCCCTGGCCACCCTGCGGCCCGGCCGTCAAAGCACCTACGTCGACTACCACAACGACGACCGGGCACCGCTGCTGTTCGTCTCCGGCGAGGAGGACCACCTGATGCCGCCGAAGGTGCAGCAGTCCAACGCCAGGCACTACAGGTCGAACACGGTCACCGAGGTCAGGGAGTTCGCCGGGCGCCCGCACCTGCTGCCGGCCGCCCCCGGCTGGGAGGAGGTCGCGGACTTCGCCCTCGACTGGGCGCTGGCGCACGCGAAGTAGCCGTACGTCCGGGGCGGCCGCGCGGCCGCCCCGGACCTGCCGGAAGGGACCGGTGCATGACCGAGGTCCGCATCACCCACATCGGCGGCCCGACCACGCTCCTCGAGGTCGGCGACCGACGGCTGCTCACCGACCCGACGTTCGACCCGCCCGGCCGCCGCTACGCCTTCGGTCGGGGCACCTCGTCCCGCAAGACCTCGGGTCCGGCCCTGGACGTCGGTGAACTCCCCCCGATCGATGCCGTGCTGCTCACCCACGACCAGCACGCCGACAACCTGGACACCGCCGGACGGGCCCTGCTGCCGGGGGCCGGGATCGTCCTCACGACACCCTCGGGAGCCCGCCGGCTCGGCGGCAACACGCGCGGGCTCGCCCCCTGGACGACCTGGCGGCTCGACTCCCCCGGCGGGCCGGCGATCGAGGTGACCGCCACCCCGGCCCGCCACGGCCCGCCCCTGTCGCACCCGCTGGTCGGCGAGGTGAGCGGCTTCGCCCTGCGCTGGGAGGGGCAGCGGCACGGGGTTCTGTGGATCTCGGGGGACACGGTCCTGTTCGGCGGGGTGCGCGAGGTTTCCCGTCGGCTCGACGTGGGCACGGCCCTGCTGCACCTGGGCGGGGTCGGCTTCCCGCTGACCGGGCCCGTCCGCTACACGCTGACGGCGCCTCGGGCGGTGGACCTGTGCCGTGCGCTACGCCCGCACACGGTGCTGCCGGTGCACTACGAGGGCTGGTCGCACTTCCGGGAGGGCCGGCGCGTCGTCGAGGCCGAGTTGGCGAAGCCCTCCTCCGGGGAGCTGCGCGAACGGTTCCGGTGGCTGCCCCCCGGCACGGCGACGGACGTCACCGTGTGACTCATTCGATCAGGTCCAGCGCCCGCTCCCAGTCGAACTCCTCGCCCCGGTCACGGTCGTAGGGGTACCCGAACCGGACGCCCGCGCCGCGCAGCCGTATCAGGCTGTCCTGGTAGGCGGGGTGGCTCGCGAGGGTCTCGTTCACACAGGGCAGGACCCCGACCGGGACGCCCAGCCCGGACACCTCGCACAGGGTGCCCAGGGCGAGGGTGTCGGCGATGCCCGCCGCCCATTTGTTGATGGTGTTGAAGGTGGCCGGGGCGACGACGACCGCGTCGGGATCGGGGAAGGGCCGCGGGTCGCCGGGGCGCCGCCAGGCGGAGCGGATCGGGCGCCCGGTCTGTGCCTCGACGGCGGCGGTGTCGAAGAAGCCGTTCATGGCGTGGGGCGTCGCGATGACGCCCACGTGCCACTCCCGTTCCTGGGCGGCGGCGATCAGCCTGCCGACGTCCGCGGCGATGCCGGCGGCGCAGACGACGACATAGAGAAAGGGCGGCTGTTCGTCCTGTTCGGTCACCCGCGCACCCTACTGAAGCGGGAAGGACAGCCCTCGTTCGGCCTCGGGGCGCGGCCCGTGGATTCGGCGGTCCGCCTCCTCGATCGGCACGTCGTCGATGCTCGCCTCCCGGCGGGTCATCAGCCCGCGCTCGTCGAACTCCCACAGTTCGTTGCCGTAGCTGCGCCAGCACTGTCCGGTCGCGTCGCGCGACTCGTACTGGAAGCGGACGGCGATGCGATGGCCGTCGTGGGCCCAGAGGTCCTTGCGGAGCGCGTACTCGTGCTCGCGGGCCCACTTGGCGGTGAGGAACTCGACGATCGCGGCGCGGCCGGTGAGGAAGGTGTCGCGGTTGCGCCAGACCGAGTCCTCGGAGTAGGCGAGGGCGACCTTGTGCGGGTCACGGGTGTTCCAGGCGTCCTCGGCGGCCTGGACCTTGCGGGCCGCGGTCTCCCGGGTGAAGGGCGGCAGGGGTGGACGGGCGTCCGACATGGCGTCTCCTGAGCTCGCGAGATGTGGAGAACGTGCGTTCTCCGGCTTGACTGCTAACGTAGAGAACGCACGTTCTCCCGTCAAGGAACCAGCAACCCGAGGAACGGTGGTCGCCCGTGGACAGCGCAACGGCCCGTGAACAGGCGCTCGACGCCGCGGAGAAGCTGTTCTACGGGCGCGGCGTGCAGTCCGTCGGGATGGACGACCTCCGGGGCGCCTCGGGGGTGTCGCTCAAGCGCCTTTACCAGCTGTTCCCGGCCAAGGAGCAGTTGGTGGAGGCCTACCTGGAGCGGCGCGACGTGCGCTGGCGCGGGCTGCTCGCGGAGTCCGTCGCACGGCGGGAGGACCCCCGGGAGCGGATCCTGGCGGTGTTCGACTGGCTGGCGGAGTGGTTCGGCGAGCCGGACTTCCGCGGCTGCGCGTGGATCAACGCGTACGGCGAGCTGGGCGCGACCTCGGAGCGGGTGGCACGCCAAGTACGGGCCCACAAACAGGCGTTCCGCGAGTACCTCGGCGGGCTCGTGGCCGACGCGGGGCTGCCCGACGCGCTCACCGGGCCGCTGTTCCTGCTGGCCGAGGGTGCGATGGTGACCGCCGGGATCAGCGGCGGCGCCGCCCCCGCGGCGGAGGCACGCGAGGCGGCGCGGCTGCTGCTGGGCCGCACGCGGTCCTCGGGTCAGGCCGGGACCGGCTGACCGCCGGCCCGGCAGCCGAGGAAGGACGCGTCGGGGCGGAGGGTCCCGGCCTCCCTGGCGAACGCGCGCTCCCGGGCGTCATCCCCCCACCCGCGAAGACGCCCGCCTCGGCCGCCGAGGCAGGTGTCCTCCCACCCGCCGCGCCGGCGACCGCCCCGTCGAAGATCCCCCGGCCGTCCTCGGCGCCCCGGTGCACGAGGGCGTCGTCCGTGAACCGTTCCGGGGACGCCTCGCGCAGGGCCGCCGCGGCCCGCTCCACGTCGGCCGCACCCGGGCCCGGGCCTCATCCGGCCGACTCGGACACCTTGATCGCGCCGACCGGGCAGGCCCGCGCGGCCTCCCGGACCATCGGGTCACCACCGCCGCCCTCCCGGCCGGGCAGCAGGGCGCTGAAGCCGTCGTCGTCCTGGGTGAAGACGCCCGGGGCGGCCAGCGCGCACTGGCCGGCGCCGATACAGACGTCCGTGTCGATGTGAATGTCCGTCACACGTGCCCCCTACCAGGTCACGGGGAGTTCCAGCATCCCCTGGATGGTGTCGCCGGGCTTCCAGCGGACCTCCTCGGCGGGCACGGCCAACCGCAGACCGGGGAGCCGCTCCAAGAGGGTGCCCAGGGCGATCTCCAGCTCCGCGCGGGCCAGGTTCTGGCCGAGGCACTGATGGATACCGAAGCCGAACGCCACATGGTGGCGGGCGGAGCGGTGCCAGTCGAGGGTGTCGGGTGCCGGGTAGGCGCCCTCGTCCCGGTTGATGACGGACGTCGCGAAGACCACGCCCTCCCCCGCCCGGATCGTCGTCCCGGCCACCTCGATGTCCTCGGTGGCCTGCCGCAGCAGCCCGTCCGCGATGGACAGCAGCCGCATCAGCTCCTCGACGGCCGCCGGCAGCCGCGACGGCTCGGCGCGCAGCTCGGCCAGCCGCTCGGGGTGCCGGAGCAGGGTGTAGGTGCCCAGCGAGATCATGTTGGCGGTCGTCTCGTGGCCCGCGACCAGCAGGATCGTGGCCAGCGCGATCGCCTCCTCCCGGTCCACGGTGCCTTCGCGCACCTGCTCGTGGACCAGGGCGTCGAGGACGCCGTCGCCGGACGGCTCCGCCAGCTTCCGGTCGATCAGCGCGCCGAGGTAGGCGTCGAGCCGGTCGCGCGCCTGGCGCACCTCCTCCGGCACCCGGCTGCGCAGCAGCCGTCGCGACTGCTCCTCGAAGAACTCGTGGTCGGCGTACGGGACGCCGAGCAGTTCGCAGATCACCGTGGACGGCACGGGCAGCGCGAACGCGTTCACGAGTTCCGCGGGCGGCCCCTGCGCGAGCATCGCGTCGATGCGCTCGTCGACGATCCGCCGGATGGCAGGGCGCAGGGCGGTGGCGCGTTTGAGGGTGAAGTTCGCGACCAGCAGGCGGCGCTGGACGTGGTGCTCGGGGTCGTCGACGTTGAGCAGGGCCGTCCGGCGGTCGCGCAGCGCCTTGAAGCGGGGCGAGGTCGCCGGGTAGCCGGGGCTGGTGCGGTCGGTCGACAGGCGGGGGTCGGCGAGCAGGTCGCGGGCCGCCTCGTGCCCGGTGACCAGCCAGGCGACCCGGCCGTCGTAGAGGGTGACGCGGGCCAGCGGACGTGAGTCCCGCAGGGGGTCGTAGGCGGCGGGCGGCTGATAGGGGCAGGTGCGGTCCTGCGGGAAGGCGACAGGAGCCGGCTCGCGCCTCGCATCCGTCGGGCCCGTGGTGTCCGTGGTGCCGGTCGCGTCCGTGGTGTCCGTCGTATCCGTGTCCGTCGTATCCGTGGTGTCGGTCGTGTCCGTCATGGGTGACCTCGCAGACGAAGAGTGCGTCATGCCGATCTTCATTAGATGCCTCGGGCACCTATAGGGCGACGCGCAGTTCGGCCAGATCGACCAATGGGGCGATTCGGCCGGAACCATTCGCTCCGAAGCGCCACTCCCGGGGCGGCGCCGGGAAAATCGATTGCCGCCGCCCCGCCTTCACCCGCAGGATCCGGCCATGTCCACTTTCGACGCCCTCCTGCCGCTGACGCCCGCCACCGCCCTTCCGGCGTGCGGCCGACAGCAGCCCGGCCGTCCCCGGAGGCCCGATACCGCGCGACCGTGACGGCCGCGCTCGTCGCGGGCCTGGTCGCGGGCTACGGCATCGCCGTACCCGTCGGCGCGGTCGCGACCTACCTCGTCTCCCTCACCGCCCGCACCTCCCTGCGCACCGGCGTGTGCGCCGCGCTCGGCGTCGCCCTCGCGGACGGCCTCTACGCCCTGGTCGCCACGGTCGGTGGCGCCACCGTCGCCGCCGTACTGCGACCGGTGATGACGCCGCTGCGCTGGGCTTCGGCGCTGGTCCTGCTGGCGCTGGCGGCACGCGGCGCGCTGGCGGCCGTACGCCAGTACCGGGCCCGGCGGCTCAGCACCCGGTCCGGTCCCCCTCCGCCGAGCCCGGCCCGGGCCTGTCTGAGCCTGTTCGGCATCACCCTCCTCAACCCGACGACCGTGATCTACTTCGCCGCCCTGGTTCTCGGCACCGGCACCACCGCATCCGTACGGCCCCTGGAACAGGGCGTGTTCGTACTGGCGGCCTTTCTCGCGTCGGCGAGCTGGCAGGTGTCGCTCGCCGGCGGCGGCGCGCTGCTGGGCCGCGTGCTGACCGGGCACCGGGGACGGCTGGTGACGGCGCTCGTGTCGAGCGCGGTGATGACGGTGCTGGCCGTGCGGATGATGACCTAGGAGGCCCCGGGGCGGATGAATCTCGCGGTCACCGGTGTTGAATCGGGGTGCGAGTCGGACGTACGTGGCGCGAACGACGCGGCGCGATGACGAAGGGGACGGATACCATGCCTCTCGAAGGCGAGTACGAAGCCAGCCCGACGCAGTGGGTGCGTGAGCAGGTGGAGCAGTACGAGCGCTCCGGCGGCACCGAGGGGACGACGCTGCGGGACACGGGACTGCCCGTCATCCTGCTGACGACCCGGGGCGCGAAGAGCGGGAAGCTCCGCAAGACGCCGCTGATGCGGGTCGAGCACGACGGCCGGTACGCCCTGGTCGCCTCGCAGGGCGGGGCACCCAAGCACCCGGTCTGGTACCACAACCTCAAGGCCGACACCCAGGTGGAGCTCCAGGACGGCCCCCTGAAGCAGGACATGACGGCCCGTGAGGTCACCGGTACGGAGAAGGCCGAGTGGTGGGAACGCGCCGTCGCCGCGTTTCCGCCGTACGCGGACTACCAGAAGAAGACCGACCGGGAGATCCCGGTGTTCGTCGTGGAGCCCGCCGCCGGCAGCTGAGCCGGCCTCCGCCCGGGTGCGGAAGGTGTCCCTCCGGGCGCCGTTCGAGCGATCCTCGAGGACTCCTCGACGAGGTCGTAGAAAAATCTGTCTCGGAAACGCATGACGGTGCTCCCACCGGGCACCCGACTGTCAGGCCCCGCCGCGTTCCCCCGTCGCGGCGGGGCTTTCCCCTGCCTCGCGCGCGCCGCGGTCGGTCACATCGAGGAAGATCTGGTCCGCCTCGGGCACCGTCGCCGCGATCGAGCGCTTGATGCGCACGGCGACCTCCTCGACCCGCTCGCTGTCCAGGCCCGGCATGAGGTCGACGCGGGCCGCCACCAGCGCCGCGTCGAGGCCCATCTTCATCGTGAACAGCGCTTCCACGCTGTCGATCTCGGGCTGGGCGTCGAGCAGCGCACGGATCCGCGCCCCGGTCTCCGGGTCGGCGGCCTCGCCGATGAGCTGGTCGCGGGCCTCGCGCCCCAGCCGGTAGGCGACGTAGACGAGCAGCGCGCCGATCGCGAGCGAGGCGGAGGCCTCCCACACGACCTGCCCGGTCACCATGTGCAGTGCCATGCCGATCGCGGCCAGGGTGACGCCGAGCACGGCGGTGCCGTCCTCGGCGACGACCGTGCGCAGGGCCGGGTCGCGCAGGCCCGCGAGTCCGCCGCCCTGCTTGCGCACCTGGTGCAGGGCCCGCAGCAGTGAGGCGCCCTCGGCGAGGAAGGCGACGCCGAGCACGACCAGGCCGGCCACATAGCCGCTGAGCGTTTCGTCGACGCCGGACCGCAGGGCCTCGATGCCCTGGAAGAAGGAGAAGCAGCCGCCCATGACGAAGATCCCCACGGCGGCCAGCAGCGACCAGAAGAAGCGTTCCTTGCCGTAGCCGAAGGGGTGCCGTGCGTCGGCCGGGCGTCGGCTGCGGCGCAGTGCGGCGAGGAGGAAGACCTCGTTCAGACTGTCGGCCACGGAGTGCGCGGCCTCCGACAGCAGCGCGGGCGAGCCCGCGAACAGACCGCCCACGGCCTTGGCCACGGCGATCACCAGGTTGGCGGCGAGCGCGACGAGGACGGTGACGCGGGTCCTGCGGTCGGCGTTCGACGACGCGGCGCGGTCTCCTCTCCCTCGCGCCTTCTCCTCGGCCGCCCTTGCGGTGTTCGTTTCGACGTTCGTTTCGGCGTTCCGTTCGGCGGTCCGTTCGGCGGTCCGTGCGGTCCGGCGCTCTGAAGATGTCCCTGTCACCTCCGCCGACTGCCCAGGCAGGTCGGGCTCATACCGTGCCGTCGGCGGAAATCGGGGAACGCGTTCAGCAGGACATGCACGGGCACAGGACGTGCACGAGAGCACGGAAGCCAGCGGGAGGAACCATGAGCGGCGGGGGCGACGGCAACAGCGCGTACGGCCACAAGGCGTTCCGGCGGTCCAAGAGTCACTTCACCGACCGGATCACCGCGGACGGCCGGGACGGCTGGCCCGTGACGGCGGGCCGTTACCGTCTGGTGGTCAGCCGTGCCTGCCCGTGGGCGAGCCGGGCGGTGATCTCCCGGCGCCTCCTCGGCCTGGAGGACGCCCTGCCGATGGCGATCGCCGACCCCATCCAGGACGACCGCAGCTGGCGCTTCACCCTCGACCCGGACGGCCGCGACCCGGTCCTCGGCATCCGCTATCTCAGCGAGGCGTACGACCGCCGGGAGCGCAACCACGGGGACGGCGTCAGCGTGCCGGCGATCGTGGACGTGCCCAGCGGCGAACTGGTGACGAACGACTACCAGCAGCTCACCCTGGACCTCGCCACCGAGTGGACGGCGCTGCACCGTCCGGGTGCCCCCGACCTCTACCCCGACGGGCTGCGCGACGAGATCGACGCGGTCATGGCCGACGTGTACGAGGACGTCAACAACGGGGTGTACCGGGCGGGTTTCGCCAGTGAGCAGGGCGAGTACGAGCAGGCGTGCGCGGGGGTGTTCCGGCGGCTGGAGCTGCTGGCGTCCCGGCTGGCCCGGCAGCGCTACCTGGTGGGGGACACGATCACCGAGGCGGACATCCGGCTGTTCACCACACTGGTGCGTTTCGACGCCGTCTATCACGGCCACTTCAAGTGCAACCGCTGGAAGCTGACGGAGAATCCGGTCCTGTGGGCGTACGTCCGGGATCTCTTCCAGACGCCCGGCTTCGGCGACACCGTCGACTTCGATCACATCAAGCGGCACTACTACCGGGTGCACACCGGCATCAACCCGACCCGGATCGTCCCCCTCGGCCCGGATCTGGCCGACTGGCACGCCTCCCCTCACCGCGAGGAACTCGGCGGCCGTCCGTTCGGCACCGGGACACCGCCCGATCCGGTCCGCGTCGACGAAGAGGTTCCGGCGCGGGGACGACCCTGAGACCCCCATCCACGCAACACCGGAAGAAGGAGTGAGACACACGTGGCCAAGAAGAGGAAACTCCCCCTTGTCTACAAGCCCGTCGGTTTCGTGCTCGGCTGGGCGAGCGGCGCCCTGGCGGGAGCCGCGTTCCGCAAGGCGTGGAAGGCGATACGACACGAGGACGACGCACCGGACGCCCTCGACCGGGACCGCGGCTGGGGCGAGATCCTGCTGGCCGCGGCGGTCCAGGGCGCGATCTTCGCAGCGGTCCGCAGCGCCGCCGACCGCACCGGCGCCAAGGCGATCGAACGGTCCACGGGCGTGTGGCCGGCCCAGGACAAGGGCGGCCGGGACTGAGCGGCCCCACCGCGGCCCGGCCCTCTCCGGCATCGTCCGGGTGAGGGCCGGGCCGCTCCCGTACCCGGCTCAGCCCTGCTTCGGTGCCGTGGGGGGCTCGAGGCGGATGGTGAAGGAGTGGCCGGACGGGTCGGAGTAGCCGCGCTCCTCGTGCGGGCCGGGGGCACCCTTGGTCTCCAGGGGGCGGCCCCCCAGGCCCACGACCCTGCGTTCCACCTCGTCGAGGTCGTCGACGAGGAAGTCCAGGTGGGCCTGAAAGGAGTTCTCGGGGCGGGGCCAGCTCGGCGGGGTCGCGTTCACGTCGCGCCGGAAGGCCAGCCGGGTCCCGTCGGCGCCCCTGATCTCCACGCGGTTGGCGGACGCGACGATCTCCTCGGCGTCCAGCAGCCCCTTGTAGAACTCGGCGAGCTTCTCGGGCTCGGCACAGTCGAGCACCACAACGCCCGCTTTCACCAATGCCATGTCGTCGTCTCCTCCGCGAGATCCGGCCCGGGGCGGGCGAGTCCCGCCCCCCGGACCTTGCGGATACCCCGGTTTCAGTCGGCCACCAGCCAGGTCCCGTCCCGCATCAGCTCCCGCCCCTGGATCTCGTTGGCCGCCCGCCAGGCCTGGATCCGGCCGGGGAGGACCCGGAAGTACAGGTAGGGCGCGGCCAGTTCGCGCGGGTCGAAGCCGGTCTTGCCCGCGAAGATCTCGGCGTCCTCCTCCGCCAGTTCCAGCGGCGGCACGGCCACGGCGGTGCCCTCGATCATCACGACGTCCTGGGTCGGGCCGACGGCGATGCGCGCGACACCGGTGGCCAGCAGGTTGCGGCCGGTGGGGCTGGTGGCGGGCGTGGCGAAGAGCAGGGTCGCGCCGTCCCAGACGAAGGAGAGGGGGACCAGATAGGGGGCCGAACCGCCCTCGGCTGCCGTGGCGACCCACGCGTCTACGTCGTGTTCCAGCCGGTGGAGGGTGTCGAGCTTGCGCTGCTTCGCGGGGCGTGCGGGTGCTGGCGTCATGGTTTCAGTCTGGCCGCCGCCGCCCGTTTCGCATCAAGAGCCCCACGCCGGGAGGCACGATTCCCACCGGCGATCGACTTCTTGGACAGGTGTCCCGTTATAGTGGACACCTGTCCAAGAAATTGAGGGAGACCATGGAGATCCTGGCGAACGTGCTGGTCGTTCTGGTGGCCGCACTGCATCTCTACATCCTGGTGATGGAGATGTTCCTGTGGCAGAAGAAGCCGGGGATGTCGTTCCACGGCCTGGACGCCGAGATGGCGAAGCGGACCGCGGCGATGGCCGCCAACCAGGGGCTCTACAACGGTTTCCTCGCGGCGGGCCTGGTGTGGGGGCTGATCGCGGCCGACCCGACCGGCTTCCGGGCGCAGGTGTTCTTCCTGTCCTGTGTGATCGTGGCCGGCGTGTACGGCGCGGCCACGGCGAACCGCCGGATCCTGGTCGCGCAGGCCCTGCCCGGTGCGCTCGCCCTGGCCGCCGTCCTGATCGCCCGGTGAGCCGCGGCGAGCCCGAGGACCCGCGCGCGGCCCGCACCCGGGCGCGGCTGCGTTCCGCGTTGCTGGCGGAATGCGCCGAGCGGCCGCTGGAAGAGGTCGGCGTCGCCGCGCTGGTGCGGCGGGCGGGGGTCGGCCGGGCCACCTTCTACGTGCACTATCCCGACCTGGAGGCGCTCGCGGTCGACGCCTGCGCGGACGTCGTACGCGAGGCCGTGGAGGCGCTGCACGCCTGGCAGGGGCGGCCCGACCCGGTACGGGCGCCCGCCGCGCTGCCGGAGTTCTTCGGCTCCCTGGCGCCGCACGCCGCGCTGTACCGCACCCTGCTCGCGCCGGGCGGCGGCGGACCGCTCGGCCGCGTGCTGCACCGGGACCTGCGGGCCTACAGCCTGCGGGAACGGGAGCGGGCGGGTGCGGCCGACGCGCCCCTGGTCGCCTCGGCCGTCGCCGCGACCTTCGCGGGGGTGCTGGCGGACTGGCTGCACGGCGACCTCGAGGGCACGCCCGGCGAGATCGCCGACCAGGTGTGGCAGCTGCTGGTCGCGCTGCACGCCAGCCGCTGACCGGCGGTCACATGCACGCCACCGTGTCCTTCGCCAGGGGCCAGGCCTCGACGCCGTCGGAGGTGCGGACGTACGCCGTCGAGGCGTCGTCCGTCAGCCACAACCGCCAGTCGCCGTAGCGGTACCCGGTGTCGTGGGCGCCGGACGGCAGGGCGGCGTCGCCGTCGTACGGCGAGGTCAGCAGGTCCCCTTCGATCACGCCGTCGGGGTCGCGCACGTACTGGCGGTGGTCCTCGCCCCGGCCCATCCCCAGGAAGTGCGCCGTCTGCCAGTCGCAGTGCTCGGCACCGGGGTAGCTGCTCAGGGTCGTGGTCGCGACCCGCTCACCGTGCCGGTCGGTCCAGATCTCCTCGTCGCCGGAGTCGGTGACGCTCGCGGGAAGTTCGGCCGGATCGCAGGAGGCGTGGGTCTCCGGACCCCAGTCCGGCCTCTCCTTCTGGTCCCGGGCGACGACCACCGCGACCTTCGTCCGCCCGGCCACGTCGTACGAGAACAGCACCCGGTCCGTCTCCTCGCGCTCCACCCGGAAGCCGGAGTGCGGACCCGTCGGCTCGAACATGTCGAAGTAGAGCCGCAGCCCCTCCTGCGGCGTGTCACCGCCGTCGCCCTCGCTCCAGCCGTCCGGCCCGCCGCCCGAGGAGATCTCCCCGTCGCACTCCAGCGCCCGGCCCGCGGCGCCGGACGCGGTGCGCAAGGCCTCCGGCGTGCTCTCGTCCAGCTCCTTCGTGGCGATGTCCAGCGGACCGGCGTACGGCGTCGCCGGTGGCGTCCCCTCGACGACCACGTCCGTCTCGTCCCCGGCACCGCATCCCACGGCCGCCAGTACCACCAGCAGCCCCGACGCCACGAACCGTGCGCGCATACCCGCCCCCCGTTTCTCTCCCAGGGCCGCCCGTTCGCGCCCGCTCCTGTGACGCGGCAGGGATCCGGAACGTTCAGCGGGCCGTCTGGAACGTCCTGCGGTACGCCTGGGGGGAGACGCCGATGGCCGCGTGCAGGTGCTGGCGCAGTGAGGCGCCGGTGGCGAAGCCGACCCGGCCGGCGATCTGGTCGACGGAGAGATCACTGGCCTCCAGCAGGTGCCGGGCGTGCACCACGCGCTGCTGGATCAGCCAGCGGCCGGGGCTGATGCCCACCTCGTCGTGGAAGCGGCGGGCGAAGGTGCGCGGGCTCATCCGGGCGTGGGCGGCGAGGTCGGCGAGGGCGAGGGGCTCGTCCAGGCGTCCCATGGCCCAGGCGCGGGTGGCCGCCGTGCTCGCCGGGCCGGTCTCGGGAACGGGCTGTTCGATGTACTGCGCCTGGCCGCCGTCGCGGAACGGCGGGACCACGCAGCGGCGGGCCACCTTGTTGGCGAGTTCGCTGCCGTGGTCCTTGCGGACGAGGTGCAGACAGATGTCGACCCCGGAGGCGGCGCCCGCCGAGGTCAGCACGCGGTCGTCGTCGACGAAGAGGACGTCCGGGTCGAGGTCGACCTGCGGGTACATCCGGCCGAACGCCTCGGCGACCTGCCAGTGGGTGGTGGCCCGGCGGCCGTCCAGCAGGCCGGCGGCGGCGAGGACGAACGCGGCGGTGCAGATGGAGACGATGCGCGCGTCGGGGCGGATCCGGGCGAGCGCCTCGGCGACCCCGTCCGGCAGTTCGGCGCTGACCCGGTCGGACGCCACCGGGGCGACGACGACCGTGTCGGCCGTGGCCAGCGCCTCAGGGCCGTGCTGCACGCCGACCGTGAAATCGGCATTGGTCTGGACAGGACCGCCGTCGACCGAGCAGGTCAGGATCTCGTAGTGGCCGTCGGCCGCGCCGAGGATCCGGCTGGGGATGCCGAGTTCGAAGGGGTAGACGCCGTCGAGGGCGAGGACGACCACCCGGTGCTTGCGTTGCTGTGCCTGCATGGCACGATCCTATCGAAGCTTGGCAATCTTGCCATTTCCCGGTCGGGCGCGGCCCGGCAGGCTGGTTCACCATGAGCACTGTGAACACCATGCGCGTCATCGACCAGCACGTCCTCGGCGGTCCCGAGGTCCTGACGGAGAGGGAAGTGGAGCGGCCCGCGCCGCGTCCGAACGAGGTACTGGTCCGGGTGCGCGCCGCCGGCGTCAACCCGACCGACTGGAAGCACCGCGCGACGGGCGGGTTCCTGGGCGAGCCGCCCTTCGTGCTGGGCTGGGACCTCTCCGGGACCGTCGAGGCGGTCGGCATCGGCGTGGCGGCCTTCGTCCCCGGCGACGAGGTCTTCGGCATGCTGCCGTACCCCTACGGCCACGGCTCGCACGCCGAGTACGCCATCGCCCCGGTCCGCGCTCTGTGGCACAAGCCGGCCGGGATCGACCACGTCCAGGCGGCCGCGCTGCCGCTGGTCTCGCTGACCGCCTGGCAGGCGCTGGTCGAGAACGCCGGCCTCGAGGCCGGGCAGCGGGTACTGATCCACGCGGCCGCGGGCGGTGTGGGGCATGTCGCCGTGCAGATCGCCAAGGCGCGCGGCGCGTATGTGATCGGTACGGCCAGCGCGGGCAAGCACGACTTCCTGCGGGAGCTCGGCGTCGACGAGGTGATCGACTACCGGGAGAACGACGTCACCGAGGCCGTCAAGGACGTCGACGTGGTCCTGGACACGCTGGGCGGGGACACCTCCGTGCGGTCCCTGCGCGTGCTGCGGCCGGGCGGCATCGTGGTGTCGATCCTGCCGGTGGGGTCGAACGAGTTCTACGAGGAGGCGGAGCGGCTCGGCGTCCGAGCGGTGCGGATGCTCGTGGACGCCGACCGGGCCGGGATGCGGACGATCGCCGAACTGGTCGGGACGGGGAAGCTGCGCGCCACGATCGCGGGGACGTTCGCGCTGGCCGATGCCGCCGAGGCACACACGCTCGGCGACACCGGCCGGACCACCGGCAAGCTGGTCCTGACGGTCGACTGACGAGCCGTCAGAACAGCAGCACGGGCTTGATGGTCCTGCCCGCGGTCATGTCCCGCACCGCCTGGTCGATGTCCGCGAACGGATAGGTGGCGATCAGGCGGTCCAGCGGGAGCCGCCCCGCCTTGACCAGTTCGACCAGGGCGGGGATGAAGGACTGCGTCTCGCTGTCGCCGAGGGTGAGCCCGACGACCCGCTTGCCGCCCAGCAGCCCGTTGACGTCGAGGGCGACCTCACTGCCGAAGGGCGGTGCGCCCACGACGACGAGGGTGCCGCGGGCGGCGAGCGCGTCGACGCCCTGGCGCAGCACGGCCGTGCTGCCCGTGGTCTCCACGATGCCGTCGGCGCCCTGCCCGCCGGTGATCTCGGCGACCGCCTCGACCGGCGTGACCGCGCTCGCGTCGACGGTGTGCGTGGCGCCCAGTTCCTTGGCCAGTTGGAGGCGTTCGGCGACCCGGTCGACCGCGATGATCGTGGTGGCCGGGGTGAGGGCGGCCGCCATGACCGCCGACAGGCCGACGGCGCCCGCGCCGAGGACGACGATCGTGCTGCCGGTCGCCGGCTTCAGCACGTTCCAGACGGCGCCGACGCCGGTCTGGACCCCGCAGCCCAGCGGGGCGATCGACGCCAGGGGTACCCCGGGGTCGACCTTGACGAGGCTGCGCTCGTCGACCAGGGCCCGCTCGGCGAAGCTGGACTGGCCGAAGAAGTGGCCGCCGAGGGGCTCGCCGTCCCGGCTGATGGTGCTGGTGCCGTCGGCGCGGCGGCCGCCGATGAGGTTCAGCGGCAGCCAGGTGGCGCAGTAGGCGGGGTGGCCGCCGTGGCAGTTGCGGCAGTCGCCGCAGGAGGTGAAGGACAGCACGACATGGTCGCCGGGTGCCACCCCGGTGACGGCCGAGCCGACCGACTCCACGACGCCCGCGCCCTCGTGGCCGAGGACACCGGGCAGCGGGAAGGGCAGTCCGCCGCTCGCCACGCCGAGGTCGGTGTGACAGAGTCCGGCCGCCACCAGACGGACGACCGCCTCGTGCGGGGCGGGGTCGTCGAGGACGACGTCGGACAGGGTGAAGGGGGCTCCGCCGGACTCGACGACGGCGGCGCGGGTGGTGATGGACATCGGTTGAACTCCCTCTGTTTCGCGGCGCGTTCAGTCGAGCGAGACGACGACGGACTTGACCTTGGTGTAGGCGCTGAGCGCCTCGGGGCCGTACTCGCGGCCGAATCCGGAGTCCTTGACACCGCCGAAGGGGACGGCCGGGTCGAGCATCGCCCAGTCGTTCACCCAGACGATGCCCGCCTGGAGGCGGTCGGCGACTCGGTGCGCGCGGGCCAGGTTGCCGGTCTGGACGCCCGAAGCCAGGCCGTACGGCGTGGAGTTGGCCAGCGTGACGGCCTCGTCCTCGTCGTCGAAGGGCTGGACGGTGAGGACCGGACCGAAGATCTCCTCCTGGACGACACGGGAGTCGTTCGCGAGGTCGGCGATCACGGTGGGCTTGTAGTAGTAGCCGCCGTCGAGGTCGAGCCGCTCGCCGCCGCAGACGATGCGGGCACCCTCCTTGCGGGCGAGCTCGACGTATTCCTCCACCTTGCGCAGGTGCTTCTCCCCGGCCATCGGGCCGACGACCGTCTCCACCTTCCGCGGGTCGCCGACCGGCACCCCGGGCACCGCCTCGGCGAGGATGTTGAGGAGGGTGCGGTAGACCGGGCGGGCCACCAGCAGCCGCGGGCCGCCCATGCAGAACTGGCCGGTGTTGAAGACGAAGCCCTTGATGACGGCGCCGACGGCCTTCTCCAGGTCGGCGTCCTCGAAGACGATGTGCGCGGCGTTGCCGCCGAGTTCCATGGTGACCGGCTTGAGGTTCTCGCCGGCGACGCTCGCGGCGTGCCGCCCGATCGCGGTGGAGCCGGTGAAGGCGATCTTGTCCACGCCGGGGTGCCGCAGCAGCGCCTCACCGGCGACCGGACCGGCACCGGTGACGACGTTGACGACCCCGTCGGGGACACCGGCCCGCTGGAACAGTCCCGCCATGTACAGGGCGCTGAGCGGGGTCTCGTCGGCGGGCTTGTGAACGACCGTGTTGCCGGCGGCCAGCGCCGGGGCGATCTTCGAACCGGCGAGGATCAACGGGAAGTTGAACGGGGTGATCGCGGCGACCACACCGAGCGGGCCGCGCCTGGTGTAGGCGAGGGCGTTCATCGGGGTGTCGCGGGTCGCGCCGTCCAGGGAGAAGGCGAGGGAGGCGAAGTACTCGTAGTCGTTGGCCGCGTTCGTGACGTCGACCGCGTGCGCCAGGGTGATCGGCTTGCCGACGTCCAGGCTCTCCAGCCGGGCGATCTCGTCGGCCTCCGCACGGATCAGCTCCGCCACCCGGAGCAGGACGCGGCCGCGCTCCCGGCCGCTGAGGCCGGACCACCGCCCGGCGTCGAAGGCCGCCCGCGCGGCCTTCACGGCGGCGTCGACATCGGCGGCGCCCGCCTCCGCGACGGTGGTGACGACCGTGCCCCGGGACGGGTCGACCACCTCGGTCCGCGCTCCGTCCGCGGCCTCGCGCCACTGTCCCCCGATGAACAGTCGACCGGGGTCGATCTCGAAGGTGGTCATCACCACTCCTCAGCATCGTCGCCAAGATTTCAACAAACAGGATTCCTGTTGGTCCGCAGTCTCATTACAGACAGGTTTCCTGTCAATGGTCTACGCTCGGTCCCATGGCCGGCACCCAGACAACCAAGGCAGCGTCCGCACCTCAGCCCCACCGGACACCCCCGTCCCTGCTCTACATGGTGAAGCAGGTGGAGCTGGTCGTGCGATCCCACCTGGACGAGCTGGTCAAGCCGTCGGGGATCACGGCCCTGCAGTACACGGCGCTCACCGTGCTGGAACGGCACGACGGCCTGTCCGCCGCCCAGCTGGCCCGGGACTCCTTCGTGACGGCCCAGTCCATCGCCGATCTGGTGCGCTCCCTCGAGACGCGCGGCCTCATCCGCCGCGAACGCAATCCGCGCAACCGGCGCGAGCTGCTGATCCTGCTCACCACGCAGGGGCGCGAGCTGCTCGACCGGCACGCCGGGCCGGTGCGGGAGCTGGAGGAACGCATGGTGGCGGAGCTCACCGCACACCAGGCGGAGCAGTTGCGCACAGCGCTCTCCAAGGCCTGGCACGCACTGTCGTAACACCCGACGCGCCCCTTCACAGCACGGCGTGCGCCCCTTCGCTCACGGCGCGAAAAAACTCCGACAGAGTCGGTTGCATTTCGAAGACATATGTCAATCGAACATGCTGGAATTCACTCGATCGGGGGTAACTTGCTGGGGCGGGGAACTGCTGTCTGCTCCCCGGCCGTTGGAGGCTCCCGACCGGTGGAGCGGGTTGGAGGCGATGTCGTCGTGCTGGAGAAACCCGCAGCGGACACCCCGCATCTGCGCGTCCGCGAGGACCGGGGGTACACGGTGCTGGAGTTCCGCGGCGAGATCGACATCGTCGCGGCGACCGAGATCACCCCGCACCTCGACGACGCGACCGGCGGCCCGGCGCCCCGGATCGTGATCGACCTGAGCCGGATCGAGTTCTTCGACTGCTCCGGGCTGCGCCTGCTGTACCGGGCCCGCCGCCGCGTCCTCGACCACGGCGGGCATCTGCACCTCGTCTGCACCCATCGGCTCACCCTGCGGATCCTGCGGGCCACGGGGCTGTACCGGCTGCTGCCGCCCGCCACGACGCTGGACGCGGCCCTGGAACAGCCCGAGGCCACCTCCGGGACGTTATGACGGCGCTCGAAGCGCTCCTCCCGATCCTGTAATCCCCCCGGTCCCGCTCCCGGTCCCCGGCTATTGGCCGCGCGCCGCGTCGAACAGGGCGCTGACGGACTCACCGTTGTGAATACGGCGCACCGCCTCCGCGAGGGCGGGCGCGATGGACAGGATCCGCAGCTTCTCGGTGTGCTCCTCGGCGGGCACCGGCACGGTGTTGGTGCACACGATCTCCAGCACGTCGCTCTGCTCGCTGAGCCGCTTGAGGGCACCGGCCGCGAACAGCCCGTGCGTGCACGCCACCCGTATCGACCTCGGTTCCAACTCCCTCAGCCGGTCCAGCAGTTCCAGGACCGTGCTGCCCTTGGCGATCTCGTCGTCGAGGACGATCACGTCCCGCCCGGCCACCTCGCCGATCACCGCGCTGATACTGACCCGGTCGTCGGCGTACCGCTGTTTGGCGCCGGCCGCCACCTGGGCGCCGATCATCCGGGCGAAGGCGGCGGCCTCCTTGGCGTTGCCGAGATCGGGCGAGACCACGGTCGTGCGGGTGAGGTCGTAGCGGCGGAAGTGGGCGGCCAGCTCCCGGTGGGCGTGCAGGTGGTCCACGGGCATCGAGAAGAAGCCGTGCACCTGGGGCGAGTGCAGGGTCATGGCGAGGACCCGGTGGACGCCGGCCGCCGCCATCAGGTCCGCTACCAGGCGTCCGCCCAGGGAGATGCGGGGCGCGTCCTTCTTGTCGGAGCGGGCGTAGGAGTAGTGCGGCATGACGACGGTGATCCGGCCCGCCGACGCCCCGCGGGCCGCGTCGCACATCAGCAGCAGCTCGACGAGATGCTCCTGCACGGGCCGGACCAGGGGCTGGACCAGGAAGACGTCCCGTTCCCGGCAGTTCGCCTGGAGCTGGACCTCCAGGCAGTCGTTGGCGAACCTGCTGAGTCGGGTGGGGCTCAGGGGCACGCCGAGGTGGGCACAGACCTCGGCGGCCAGCTCGGGGTGGGCACTGCCGCTGAACACGGAGATGTCTCGCACGATCGGCTCCTCGCTGATCATGTCCGGCTGGGGCGGGAGCTCTCATGCTACGGACCGGGTCCGTTTTGCCCACCCTCAGGAGTGCGTGGGAGTCCCGCCCGGTCACTCGACGTCACTCGCGGTCCCTCCGCCCCCGGGGAAACCGGTCGTCGCCCGCCGCGGGGCCCCGGACCGCTCCACGCGGCCAACCGGGTGGAACCGCCGGGACCGCGCCGGTCGCGGCGGCGCACGTCGTCGGCCCGGTGACCCGGTGGCCCGGTGGCCCGGCCCGGCGACCGGGCCGACGGGGTGGGGTCCTCCCCCCGGCGTCCCGGGGTGACCTCGCGGCACGCACCGGCCCGCCCGCCTGAGCGGCAGGCCATCCGTGCCCTCACTGTCACAGGTTGTCAACAGCACGGTCTGACAGGGGATTTGACGGGCATCCGGACAGGAGGAAGGAGGGCCGTCGCATGACGACTGACACCAAGCCCGAGAAGCCCACCACACGCCTCCCCCGGCGCATGCCCGGCTGGGCCAAGGTGCTCACCGCCGTCGTGGTCGTACTCGTCGTGATGTTCGCCGGGATCCGGCTGAGCCTGCTGCCGGGACTGCGCGACTTCTTCGGCACCGAGACCCACGACCGCTCGGGCCCCGCCCTGCTGGAATCCATCCAGGACATGAGCCGCTACGACGCCGCCTCCGGGAACTTCCAGGTCGTCGTCGACCTGGAGAAGGACGCCAAATATCTCCCCGACGCGATCCGCGGCACCCGCACCCTGTATGTCGGGGCGGGCACCGTGGACGCCTACGTCGACCTCGGCAAGGTCGGCGACAAGGACGTGACGGTCGACGACGACCGCACCTCGGCCACGCTCCGGCTGCCGCACGCCCTGCTCGGCACACCGGCGCTCGACCCCGACCGCTCCTACGCGGTCTCCAAGCAGCGCGGGCTGTTCGACCGCCTCGGTGACCTCTTCTCGGACAACCCGAGCGGTGAGCAGGCCGTGCAGAAGCTGGCGGTCAAGCACATCGGCGAGGCGGCGAAGGAGAGCGAGCTGATCGCGCGCGCCGAGACCAACACCACCGACATGCTCCAGGGGCTGCTGCGCTCCCTCGGCTTCACGGAGGTGAAGGTGACGTACCACGCCTGACCGGCCACCCGGGGTGCCCGTCCCGGCGCGTCGCTCGTTCACGGCGTGCGCGACGACGCGGGCGAGAGCGGGGCCCGGCGTCCTGCCCGGCTCGCCGGTGCGCGCGTACAGCAGCCGATGCTCATGAGCATCGCGTGGGCGCTGCGCGAGTCGGCCACCCCGAAGTCGACGCCGGCCACGGCGAGGCGGAACCGCATCCCTCGGCCGTTCGGGGGTAATCGCCCTATCACGCAGGGAAGTTGCCGACTGGAGGACCGAATGGCCCGTGCAGCTCTACGTCCGCTTGCCGTGTTCCGCCCACGCGCCACCAGGACGGAGGAGCCCGCCCCGCCGAAGAACGGGGCCGGGAAGTCGGCTCCGAAGCGCGGTTTCCCCTTCTGGACGCGCTCGAAATCCGGCCCGAAGTCAGTTCCGAAGGCCGTCCCGAAGCCCAGCTCGAAGTCAGGCTCGAAGGCGGGCTCGAAGGCGGGCTCGTCGAAGAAGGCGGCACGCGCCGAGCGTCGGCCGTTGCCGCTCCCGCTCCGGCTGCTGGCGATGCTGTTCGCCTTCGCGTTCATGGTGGCGTTCGCCGTCGTGCTCGCCCGGCTGACCCTGGAACCGTCACCCGCCTCCGCGGCACTGGTGCACTCCAACCTGCGTCCGGGCGACTCCCTGCGTGCCTACCTCGACCAGCCCGAACTCCGCGACGCGGTGAAGCAGATCGGCGGGAACATACTGCTCGGCGTGCCCTTCGGCGTCCTGGTGCCGGTGGTCGCGCCCCGGGCGCGCGGGCTGCTGCGGGTGCTGCTGCTGACCGCGACCGTCATGCTGATGGTGGAGTTCGCCCAGGGCGCGGTGGTGACCGGACGCGCCTTCGACATCGACGACGTCATCCTCAACACCACGGGCGCCCTGATCGGTTACCTGCTCGTGGGCCGCCGGATGAGCCGCGCGGTGCACGCACGGGAACGGCACCTGCGTCGGGGCGCCCGCAAGGAGGCCTGACCGCCGTCAGCGCGGCGTCCAGGTGTACCGGTCCCCGCCCACCCAACGCACGACGTCGGGGTCGTCGAGGTCGTGAACCGTGATTCCGTAGGCGGCGGCGATCTCGAGGACGTCGGTCACGTCCCTCGCCTCGCCGACCACCTCGGAGTCGATTTCCACGATGCGGAACGGCGACAGGCCCGGTTGGACCCCGAGCACCATGATCCGCGGGTGGGAGATACGGAGGCTCGCGATTTCGGTCATGCCATAGAGGATAAAACGGAACCAGCCTGTGCGAATCATCCGATTTCCTGGTGCGGGCGGCGCGCGGGTGGGGAACTCTGGAGCCAGGAGGTGGCGATGGATCCCGTCGAAGCCCTGGACAGGATCGCCTTCCTGCTGGAACGGTCCCTGGCGCCGACCTATCGCGTGAAGGCCTTCCGCACGGCGGCCCGGGTCCTGTCGCGGCTGCCCGCGGAGGAGGTCCGCGAGCGGGCCGGGGCCGGGACCCTGGAGACGCTGAAGGGCGTGGGTCCGAAGACCGCCCAGGTGGCACGCGAGGCGCTCGCCGGGGAGACGCCGTCCTATCTGCGCACGCTGGAGGACGAGGCGGGCAAGCCACTCACGGACGGCGCCGGCGAACGGCTGCGGGAGCTGCTGCGCGGGGACTGCCATCTGCACTCCGACTGGTCGGACGGCGGCAGCCCCATCGACGAGATGGGCCGGGCCGCGGCCGCGCTCGGCCACGAGTGGGCCGTGCTGACCGACCACTCACCGCGCCTGACGGTGGCCCGCGGGCTCTCGCCCGAGCGGCTGCGCCGGCAGCTGGAGGTGGTCGAGGAGCTCAACGCCGCCTGGGCGCCGTTCCGGCTGCTGACCGGTATCGAGTGCGACATCCTCGACGACGGGTCGCTGGACCAGGAGCCGGAGCTGCTGGAGCGGCTCGACGTGGTGGTCGTGTCCGTGCACTCCAAGCTGCGCATGGAGTCCCGCGCGATGACGCGCCGCATGGTGAACGCCGTGCGCGACCCGCACGCCGACATCCTCGGCCACTGCACCGGGCGGCTGGTGACCGGGCGGGGACGGCCGGAGTCGGAGTTCGACGCGGACGCGGTGTTCGCCGCGTGCGCGGAGTCCGGTACGGCCGTCGAGATCAACAGCCGGCCCGAGCGGCTCGACCCGCCACGCCGGCTGCTGCGCCGGGCCGTGGAGGCGGGCGTGCTGTTCTCGGTCGACACCGACGCGCACGCGCCCGGCCAGCTGGACTGGCAGATCCTGGGCTGTGCGCGGGCCGAGGAGTGCGAGGTGCCGGAGGAACGGATCGTGAACGCCTGGCCGCTGGCGGACCTGCTGGCCTGGACGCGGGAGCGGCGGGTACCGGCGGGCGTGACGGGTTCCTGAGGTGGTACCCGGGGGGCGAGAGAAAGGACCCGTGATGACACGCGCCGCCGTTTTCGACGTCGACGGCACCCTGGTCGACACCAACCACCTGCACGTCACCACCTGGTGGGAGGCCTTCCGGCAGGCAGGCCACCGGGTCCCGATGCACGCGGTGCACCGGGCGGTCGGACTGGGCTCCGACGATCTCATCGCCCACCTGCTCGGCGACGACCGGGACCAGGACGAGGACGCCCGGATCAGCGCCGCCCACAAGACCCTCTACGGGCAGTACTTCGACCGGCTGCCGGCGCTGCGGGACGCCGGTCCGCTGCTGCGCAGGCTGCACGACGACGGCTGGACGGTCGTACTCGCCACCTCCGCGAGCGGGGCCGAGCTGTCCGCCCTGCGGCGCGCCATCGACGCCGACGAGGTCATCGCCGCGACCTCGAGCGCGGACGACGTCGAGGAGGGCAAGCCCGCTCCGGAACCCGTCGAACACGCGCTGGAGCTGGCCGGGGCGCCCGCCGAAACGGCGGTGTTCGTCGGGGACACCGTGTGGGACATGCGGGCCGGCCGCCGGGCCGGGGTGCGCTGCGTGGGCGTCCTGTGCGGCGGCATCCCGCGCGCCGACCTGCTGGAGGCGGGCGCGGAAGCGGTGTACGCCGATCCCGCCGAGCTCCTGGCCTCCCTGAAGGACAGCCCGCTGGCCTGAGGGTCGGTGATCCGCGCGGGTACCCCGGGGCGGGTGACGCGCATCACCGCGCGTGGCCGCGGACCCGGGGAACACCCATAGGAAGTTCTCCGTTGAACCACTCGTGGGTGCGGATGGGACAGTGTCCCCGGGCCTCACCTTTTGCCCACAGGGACGATCGTTCGGCTGAAGCCCTGTGGAGCCTTTCGCCGACAGGCGACCGCCGTCCGCGCCCACGCTCAGACCGCCCCGACCGTGATTCCCCCGTCCGGTCGGGGCTTTCCCCTGTCCCCGACTTCGAGCGTTCGACGTCGAGCACTCGACCTCGGGCGCTTGACTTCGAGTGCACTCCAATCCGTAGCGTTCCGGACATGAGCGACACCGCACAGCACAAGATCGGCTCGGGCTTCGGCGCCACGAGCACCGCCGACGACGTCCTGCGGGGCATCGACCTCACCGGGAAGCTGGCCGTCGTCACCGGCGGATACTCCGGCCTCGGACTGGAGACCACGCGCGCGCTGGCCAAGGCCGGCGCCCGGGTCGTCGTGCCCGCGCGCCGCCCGGACATTGCCCACGAGAACCTCGCCGGCCTCGGCGGTGTCGAGACGGACACCCTCGACCTCGGCGACCTGGAGAGCGTGCGCGCCTTCGCCGACGGCTTCCTCGCGTCCGGCCGGACCATCGATCTCGTCATCGACAGCGCCGGGATCATGGCCTGCCCGCAGACCCGCGTCGGCCCCGGCTGGGAGGCCCAGTTCGCCACGAACCACCTCGGCCACTTCGCCCTCGTCAACCGGCTCTGGCCGGCGATCGAGCCCGGCGGCGCCCGGATCGTCTCGGTGTCCTCGCGCGGCCACCACTTCTCGGGGATGCGCTGGGACGACGTCCACTGGCACGACGGCTACGACAAGTGGGAGGCGTACGGGCAGGCCAAGACCGCGAACGTGCTGTTCGCCGGCCACCTCGACCGGCTGGCCCGGGACCGGGGCGTCCGCGCGTTCTCCCTCCACCCCGGTGGCATCATCACGCCGCTCCAACGGCATCTGCCGAAGCAGGAGATGGTGGACCGCGGCTGGATCGACGAGGACGGAAACGTGCTCGACCCGGAGGGCTTCAAGACCCCGGAGCAGGGCGCGGCCACCCAGGTGTGGGCGGCTGCCTCGCCGCAGCTGGCCGGTATGGGCGGCGTCTACCTCGAGGACTGCGACATCGCCGAGCCCGCCCCGGCGGACGGCGAGCGGGTGGGCGTCAAGGACTGGGCGACGGACCCCGAGCAGGCGGCCCGGCTGTGGGAGCTGTCGGCGCGGCTGACCGGTGTGAACGCGTTCGCGTAGCGGGACACCGGGTCAGCCGCCGGCCGCGAACTTCCGCAGATCCGCGGTGAGGCGGTCGGCGTGGGTGGCGAAGAGGCCGTGCCCGGCGTTCTCGTACACCTCGAGGGTGGAGTTCGGGGCGAGGCGCGCGGCACGGCGGCCGGTCAGCTCGATGGGCCCGGAGGTGTCGTGGGTGCCGTGGACGACGAGCACGGGCAGGTCGAGCGCGGCCAGTTCGGGGGCGACGTCGAGTTCGGCGATCAGCTCGCCGAGGGCGACGCCGGCCCGTGCCGTGGAGCCGTGGCAGCGCCGGATCATCGACTCGACGTACGCCTCGGACAGGTCGTTGCCCGGCCGGTCCAGCGCGAAGAAGGCGCGTGCGCCGTCGGCGAAGAAGGCGGAGCGGTCGCGCCGGAAGGCCTCGGTGCCCGCCCGTACGAGCGCCGGATCGATTCCCTCGGGGTGGTTCGCCGACCGGGCGGGACCGGGCGCCATGCCGGCGACCAGCGCCACCCGGGCCACGCGGTCGACGCCGTGCCGGGTCAGGCAGCGGACGATCTCGGCGGTTCCGAGGGAGTGGCCCACGAGGGTGACCCCGCGCAGGTCGAGACCGTCGAGGAGGCCCTGCACGTCGTCGGCGAGACTGTCCAGGTCGAAGCCGCCCCACACGTCGTCGGAACGTCCGTGGCCGCGCCGGTCGAAGCCCACGCAGCGGTGGCCCTCCCGGGCCAGCGGCAGCATCTGGTACTCCCACATCTCGGTACCGAAGTACAGGCTGTTCACGAAGACGATCACGGGCCCGTCGGCGGGCCCGTAGTCGACGCAGTGCAGCCGTGCGCCGTCGACGGGGCTCGTGAAGTACGGCATGGGTCGTTCTCCTGACGTGCGGGGACGCGGTGGCCGGGTGCGCCCTCCATGCTTCCGGCCGGGCCCCCGGGCGTCGATTACCTCCCGGGTCATGCCCGCGTCCGCCGCTCGTCAAGTCGTCGCCGCTGCGGCACCACCGTGCGGTTCGGGTCCCGTGGCGGCGCTTCCACGGCCGGTGCGGTCGGTGCCGGTGAGCCGACGGTGGACAGGCGACGAGCGGATACGGTCGGCCATACCCATGCCGGCTCCTCAGTCGGCCGGCTCTTCGGGCACGGGCTGGTCGGACTGACCGCTGCCCGCGCTGGGCGCGCCCTGCCGGCCGGTACCCGCCTCGTCGGTGTCGGGAACGTCGGAGGCGTCCTCCCCGGACCCGTCGGACTGTCCGGACGGGACGGACGGCTCGGGGTCGCCGATGTCCCAGGGGTCCTCTCCCCCGTCGGCCTGCTGGTCCGGCGGGTCGCGCGGTATCGGCGTGCCGTTCTCGCCGGGGCCTTCGGGGCGCTGTGCGGCCACGACGTCCTCCCTTCACCGTCGCGCCGCGCCGGGCGCGGGCGACTTTCCCGGGCGGCGATCGTCCGGGCGAGGAGGCGAGTACCTCCACGGTGATCAGCGAAACGTGGCGGCGCGGCCGGGTGCACGCAGGCGGGGCCGGACGTCCTGCGCACCGGTCGAGGCGGTGGCGACACGGTCTCGACACGAGACGCGGCCACCGTCGGCCGAAACGAACCCGGCGCGGGGCGGCCGGCGCCGGCTCCACGCAAGGCCCGGTCGGCACGGGCTCACCGTGGGGCGCGTTCCTCCAGGACCGTGCGCCAGGCGGGGGCCGGGCCGGCGGGGGTGGGCTCGGGGCGTCGGCCGCCCCGGGCGAAGAAGTCGGCGAGCGGGAGGATCGCCGCGCCGACGGTGACCGCGTCGGGGCCGAGCCGCCCGAGCTCCACGGTGACCTTCTGCGCGGGGTGACGCAGCGCGTACGCGGTCGCGTGGCGGCGTACGGCGGGCAGGAAGCGGGCGCCGAGCTGGAGTCCGGCCCAGCCGCCGATGAGGATGCGCTCGGGCTGGAAGAGGTTGATCAGGTCGGAGAGGCCGGCGCCGAGGTACTCGGCCGTCTCCTCCAGCACCTCGAGCGCCACGGGGTCGGGCGCCTCCGCGCTCCCGAGGGGGTAGGCGGCGCTGAGCATCGCGGTCAGCGCGCTCTCCTCGTCCGCGCCCTCCGGCGGCCGGCCCCCGTGTTCCCGCCAGCGTTCCAGCAGCGCCTCGGCGCCCGCGTACGCCTCCAGACAGCCGAGGGCGCCGCACCGGCAGCGGCGGCCCCGCACCCGTACGGTCAGATGCCCCCACTCGACGGCCCGGCCGTGCTCCACCTCGGGCGTGACGAGACAGGCGCCGACACCCGAGCCGAAGAGGACGACGACCGCGTTGTGCGCGCCGCGTCCGCCGCCGAACCACATCTCGGCCTGGCCGAGGGTCTTGGCGCCGTTGTCGATGAAGTACGGCACGCTCTCGGGGAGGAGGGAGCTCTCGCGCAGCAGCGCCTCCAGCGGGACGGCGTCCCAGCCGATGGTCTGGCCGTGCACGACGGCGCCCCGCTCCGGGGTGTGCTCGATGATGCCCGGGACGCCGATACCAACCCCGAGCAGTTGTTCCGGGCCGATGCCGGCGGCGCCCAGCACCTCGGCGATGCCGTCCCCGATGTGCCCGACGATCCCATCGACCTCGTACCGCCGCTGCTCCAACGGCCTTTCCACCCGCGCGAGTTCGGTGAGGGTGAGGTCGAACAGCTCGATCCGCACCCGGGTCTCGCCGACGTCCACGCCGATCATGTGCCCGCTGGCGGGGACGACGCGCAGCAGGATGCGCGGGCGGCCGCCGTCGGAGTCGACGCTGCCGGCCTCCTCGACCAGTCCGTCGGCGACCAGGTCGGCGACGACATTGCTCACCGAGCCGGAGCTCAGGCCGGTGGTCGGGCCGAGTTCGAAGCGGCTGAGGGGCCCGTCGAAGTAGAGCCGTTGCAGCACAGCCGTACGGTTGGCCCGCCTCAGGTCGCGTACCGTGCGCCCGTTCCGCCCCGTCATGTCGCTCCCCTTCGCCCCCTGCCCGACCTGCAACATACCCCTGCGGGCAGCCTCACGCGACATTCCTCCAACCCTTAGTTCACGATGTGAGCTAAGAGACGCCCGCGGACTCGATCTCGTCCAGTGCCGCGAGGAGCTCCGGCGCGACCGTCTCGCGCAGCCAGCGGTCGTGATCCGTGCCGTATGCCCGCGGGACCGTCTCGATGAGCATGATCAGGTAGAGGTAGGCGCGGTACAGGGCGAGCCGCAGCCGCTCTGACCTGTCGAACACGGCATGCCCTCCGGCCCCGCGATACCCCTCCAGGAACGGCTCGTCCTTCCGGATGTCCCCGAGCAGCGCCGCCGAGACGAAGTCCGCGAGGGGATCTCCCCAGAACATGCGCTCGCCGTCGATGAGGCCCCCGATCCGGGGTGTCGCGCCGGCCCGGTCGACCAGGATGTTGCCCGGCCACAGGTCGAAGTGGACGAGGCGGGCGACGGTCACCTCGTCCAGGGCGTCGTACGCGGCCCGCGCGACGGCGGCCACCTCGTCGGCGGGACGGGGCAGCCAGGCGCCGTGGCTGCGGGCGTCGGCGAGGAGGGCGTCGAACATCCCCGTGAACGCCGTGCGCCAGTCGGGGGCGAGCGGGCCGAAGGCGCCGGAAGGGTAGCCGAAGCCCGGCCCGGTCACCCGGTGCAGTCGGGCCATCTGACTCCCCAACTCCCTGCGTAGATCGGCCCGTTCGGTGGGAGCCAGTGATCCGTTCCAGGGGTCGCCCGGGCACACCGTCATCAGCAGCCACTGCCCGTCGAGGGCCACCACCCGCGGCGCAGGCACGTCGGCCAGGGCCGCCCCGCGGCAGAACTCCGCCTCCGCGGACAGCAGTCGAATCTCGTGGCTCAGGCCCGGCGCCGTGGGCGCGACCTTCAGTACGTAGTGGCCGCCGTCCGTCAGACGGAGCTCCTCGACGGTGTTGTACGTGCCGCCGCCGAGCGGCCCCACATGGGCCAGCCGGTCGGGCGGGATGCCCGCCGCCGCCAGGACGCTCCGGGCACGCTCCCAGGAATCCGCCACCCCGCCCGCTCCTTCCTCCCGGTCACCCGGCCGCGTAGACGTCCTCCACATAACGGCCGTCCGCGATCAGCCCGTCGAGCCACGCCTCGGCGGCCGTGTCACCGGCCCCGGGCGTGCGGTCCCGGTACAGCGTACGGAACGCCTCCCGGACGCCCGGCGCCATCCGTGAACCGTCGCCGCACACGTACACGCGGGCACCGGCGGCCAGCAGCCGCCACACCTCGTCGGACTCGGCGGCGATGCGGTGCTGGACGAACATCGCCCCGTTCTCCGGAGCCGCGCTGAAGGCCGGGCGCAGCGAGACCGCTCCGGCGGCCTCGGCGGCGCGCAGCTCCGCCGCGTGCAGGAAGTCCGCGTCGGGGGCATCGCAGCCGAAGTAGCAGAGTGCGGGCGGGAGTTGGGCGCCCGAGGCGAGGGCTGCCGTGCGGTCGGCGACGGCGCCCCGGAACGGGGCGAGACCGGTGCCGGCCGCCACCATCACCACGGGCGCCGAGTCGTCGACACGCAAGGCCTCACGGCAGGACCGGACCCGGGCGTACACCGTGTCGCCCGCCGCCAGCCCGGCGAGATACCCGGAGCCGGTGCCCCGGTGGAGGCCCCGGCCCGATCGCGCGGGCGCCTCCAGCAGCGAGACCATCAGGTCCGCGTGCCCCGGGTCGACCGCGGGCGAGGAGGAGATGGAGTAGTGGCGGGGCCGCAGCGGGGTGAGGAGATCGAGGAGCCGCGGCCAGTCCAGGGCGCCGCGCAGTGCCGGGTGGTCCTCGATCACCTCGACGAGGGTGCGCGGGTCGCCGTCGGGGAGGGCGGCGAGGGCCGCGCGTTCGGGCGGGCAGGGATGGGCGGCGGCCAGCAGGGAGAGCTGGGACGCGCTCGGGCGCTCTCCCAGCTCGACGTGGTGGGTGAGCAGACGGCGGGCCGTCATGGGCCGGTCCACGGCGAGTCCGGCGCGGCTCGGGCGGGTGGCACGGATGTCCAGGACGGTGTCGAGGCCGACGCCGAGTGCCGTGGCGGCGCGTTCGACGAGAACACCGTCGTTCGCCGGGAGCACGGTGAGGTGGTCGGCCGTGCGGTAGGCGGTCCCCTCGGGCAGGGCGAGGCGGAGGAACCGCTTGCGTCGGGGGTGGCCGGGAGCGGTGAGGTCGTACGCCTCGGTGACCTTCATCGGCACCAGCCCGTGTCGCGCGGCGAGGGCGTCGAGCGGGCCGCCGGTCAGGGTACGGACCTCGTAGGCGGCCGGGGACGGGTCGGCGGGGGCGCCGGACCCGACGGCGTCGGGGTCGCCGTACCGCTCCAGCAGTGCGGTGCGCAGCCGGGAGGTGAACTCCCGTACGGCGCCGGTCAGATCGCCGGAGGCGTCGGCGGCGGCGCGGTCGGTGAGCCGGGTGGCGCCGAGGTCGGCGAGGCGCTCGTCGACGCGGGTCGGGACGTGCTGGTAGGTGGCGGCCCAGTTGCGGTCACCGACGCCGAGGACGGCGTACGTCACGCCGGAGAGGTCGTGGGTCTCCTCGAGCCGGGCGGCGAACGCGGTGGCGTCGTCGGTGGGACGGCCGTTGTAGGAGGCGGCGGTGATGACCACGGGACGGTCGGTGGGCAGGCCGTCCGCGTAGTCGTCCAGTGGCGCCACCCGGGTGGCGCAGCCGATCTCCGCGGCCTCGTCGGCGAGTCGGTCGGCGAACTCGCGGCAGGTGCCGTAGTTGCTGCCGTGCAGGAAGAGGGCGGAGGTGCCGGCCCGGACGCGAGCGGGAAGGTCGCTCGCCTCGACCGTCGGTGCGGTCTCGGTCCGGACGGCGCCCGGCAGGTCCGGGTGGACCCGGTCGGCGGGGGTTCGCGGGGAGAGAGTGAGGGTGAGGCCCTCGGGCTTGAGCGTGAGGGTCTCCTTCACCGCGAGCCGGTAGTCGGCGTGGTCGTGCGGCCGGTAGCGGTGGACGAGCATCGCCAGCAGCATGGTCGCCTCATGGAGGGCGAACTGCCGTCCGATACAGGCACGTTCACCGGTTCCGAACGGCTTGAAGGCGTGCACGGGGCGGGCCGCCTCCGCCTCCGGAGTGAAGCGGGAGGGGTCGAACAGCTCGGGGTTGTCGCCCCAGACGGGCTGCCGGTGCAGCATCGGCGCGAGGACGACCACGGACTGTCCCGCCTTCAGCGGAACGCGTCCGCCGAGCACGGTGTCCACCAGCGCCTGCCGGCTGAACGCGGCCGCCGTGGGCCACAGCCGCAGCGCCTCGTTGAGCACCTGGCGGGTGTAGGTCAGCCGGCCGACCTCGTCGTACGTCGGCTCGGGGTCGGGCGTGTCGCCCCACAGGGCGTCGACCTCGCGCTGGACGAGCTGGAGCGCGGTGGGGTGCTTGGCGAGGTGGTACAGCGCGAACGACATCGCGCCCGAGGTGGTCTCGTGGCCCGCGATCAGGAAGGTGATGACCTGGTTGCGGATGTTGGTGGTGTCGAGCGTGGTGCCGTCGGCGGGATGCCGGGCGGTGAGCATCAGCCCGAGGAGGTCGTCGTCGCCGGCGCCACCGCCGGTGCCCGAGGTGCGGGCGGCGATGACGTCGTCGACGACCTGGGCGAGATGGTCGGCGTCGGCCCGGAAGGCCGCGTCGGCGGCGGTGTGGTCCTGGCCGGGGACGCGGGCCGGCCGGGTCATGCTCCACTCCAGGCAGCGCACCATCGACTCGACGAACGGGTGCGGCTCGTCCCGTTCGAACGACCCGAAGTCGTAGCCGAATCCGGCGAGTCCGATGGTGTCGAGGGTCATCCGGGTCATGTCGTCGGGCACGTTCACGGGCTGCCCGGCGCGGGCGGCACGGTCCCAGGTGCCGATGAGCCTGCGGGCCACCGTCAGCATCGCCGGGTGGTAGGAGCGCATCGAGCCGAGCGCGAAGGCCGGCATGAGGATGTCGTGCGCCTTCACCCAGTTGGGCTCGTCGTTGTAGGCGGTGAACAGACCGTCGGAGGCGAACTCCCGGACGTTCTCCAGGGCGGGACCGACGTGCTTGGCGAAGCGCCGCTCGTCGGCGAGGTCGGCGACCAGGTCGAGGTCGGCGACGAAGAGCGTGTCCCGCCCGTGCAACCGCCGCACGAACAGCGGCCCGTGCTCCCGCATCAGTTGCATGGCCTGCTGGACGGGGGTCCGGCCGGGGCCGGTGGCGGTGATGTCGACGAGGGGGATGTCGGTGGGGGTGTCGGGGCCGACGTCAGTGGAGGTGTCGGAGCCGACGTCAGTGGGGGTGTCGGAGCCGGTGTCGGTGGTGTGCGGGCGCAGCGCGGTGGGGGGCATGGCGCGACAACTGCCTTTCGCTGAACGGACGTACCGCACTCCAGCGTGGTCCACCCGGTTGCCGGGGCCGTGCCGCCGGACTACATGTTCGTGCAGCGGAAAGGGCACGTGAGGGGTTGCGGAGGTGCCCTGCGACGGTTATTAGGCTGGGCCGATGGCCTTCATCCCGACCGTGCTGTCCATCGCCCTGGACGAGACCTCGGACCCTGCGCTGCGCCCGCTGCCCGGGGAGGTGGCGGCGCTCCTGGACGAGGTCGGTGCGCCGCCCCGGCTGGTCGCTCATCTGCGGGCCGTCCACGACGTCGCGGCCCGGCTCGTCGACTGGGTCGGACGGCACTGCCCGGCGCTGGCCGTGGACCGGGAGGCGGTGCTGTTCGGCGCGGCCACGCACGACATCGGCAAGACCCTGCACCCCGACGAGCTGTCCGGCCCCGGTGCCCGGCACGAGGCGGCCGGACGGGAGCTGCTGCTGGCCCACGGGGTGCGCCCCGAGGCGGCGCGGTTCGCCGGGACGCACGCCTCCTGGGGGACGCCGGGCGTGGCCGTGGAGGATCTGCTGGTGAGCCTGGCCGACAAGGTGTGGAAGAACAAGCGGGTGGCCGACCTGGAGGACCTGGTGGTGGCCGAGCTGTCGCGAGCGGGCGGCCGGCCCGTGTGGCAGGAGTTCCTGGACCTCGACGCGTTCCTCACCGCGCTCGGTGAGGGCGCGGACCTGCGGCTGGCCTGGCAGGCGGCGCATCCCGTCCATGGGTGAGCGGGCCGAGCGGGACGCCGTGGTGTGGCGCAACCGCGCGCTGCTGCTCTTCGACCGGGTGTCGGTGCCGGTGGCGGTGTGCGATGTGTACGGCGCCGTGCTGCTGGCCAATCCGGCGATGGCGGCGGAGTGCGGGACGAGTCCGGGGCGGCTGCGCGGGCGGGAGGTGCTGGAGCTGTTCCGGCCGCAGGAGGCGACCCAGGTGGAGCGGATCGCCGAGGCGCTGCGGCTGCGGCACCGCTCGCGCTATCAGGTGTCGGTGTGCTGGCAGCCGCCCGGAGCAGTGGAGCGGTACGGGGAGCTGACGGCGGACCCGGTGAGCGACAGCGTCGAGGCGACTCCCGCGCTGCTGGTGATGCTGCGCGTCCTCGGTGAACGCGCGCCGCGCACCGAGGCGCCCCCGGTCCGCGTCACGCCGGTCGAGGCGCGGATCCTCGCGCTGCTCGCGGGCGGCGCGACGACGGCCCGCGCCGCCCGCGAGACCGGTCTCACCCGGGACGGCGTGACCTATCACCTGCGGCGCCTGTCCACGCGCTGGGGCGCGGCCAACCGTACGGAACTGGTCGCCCGCGCCTATGCGCTGGGAGTGCTGGTGGCAGGGGCGTGGCCGCCCACGCCGGCCGGCGAGGCGTAGGCGGGACCGCCCGCCGCTACGCGGCCCCCTTCAGTTCGCGCGCGGGGACCAGCGCGGGTCGCGGCCGAGGAAGGCCAGCAGCGTCGCCGACCGGTCGTGGCCGTCCGGGGTCTCCCGCGCCGGGGCGAAGACCTGGTACGAGTCGCGCAGGTGGTCCACGAGGTGTTCCGCCGCCGGCCCGATCCCTTCGGCCGTCCCGGCCGGCAGGGGGCGGTCCTGGCCGGTGGCCACGGCGATGTCCCAGGCGTGCACGGCCGCGTCCATCGCGGCGGCGCCGATGGCGAGGGGCAGCGGCAGCGGGCCCAGCGGCGTCGGCACCTGCCCGGTGTCCGCGGGCAGCCCGGCGTACGCCCCGGCCACCGCGTCCAGCACCTTCGCCAGCTCGGCCGCCGGATCGCCGTCGAGCGCGTCGGCCGGGTGGAACGGGTCGCTGTCGGGCCGGCCTCCGGTGAGCGCGAGGCCGTAGCCCTGCTGGTCGATGCGGGCGTGGTTGAGCACCTGGCGTACCGTCCACGCGTCGCACGGGGTCGCAGCCCCCCACTGCCCGTCGCCGACCGCCGCGACCACCTCCCGCAGGTAGGCGTGCGCCCTGGTGAGGACGTCGATGTCCGGCGTGCCCGCCCCGTCGGCCCGGTCGGCCGTGACCGCTTCTTCCGACCCGGCTGCCTTGTCCGCCATGGAGCTTCCCCCTCCGTTTTGCCTGCCCGGTGTCTTCCCCGGCTGATGAGATCAATCTAGGCTCACTTGCGGACAGTGACGGTCCTCAATGCGGCCGATCGAGGCCGCCGGTCGCCCCTCGCGTGCCGCGAGGTGGTGAGGAAACGTTCGAGGCCGCGGGGGAAGGGGAACTGGACTGTCGATGCAAGAAGAAGTACGTGAGCGAGCGGCACCGCTCGTGCGATTGGTACAGCGCCACCGGGAACCCGTCGTCGTCCAGGCAGTGCGGTCCGCCACCGCGGCGACGATCGCCTATGTCATCGCGCTGCGCCTGAGCCCCGAGGCGCTGCCCCTCACCGCGCCGCTGACCGCGCTGCTCGTCGTCCAGGTCACCCTGTACGCGACGCTCACCAACGGCATCCGCCGGGTGAACGCCGTGGTGGCCGGCGTGCTCGTGGCCATCGCCTTCAGCCTCCTGGTGGGTCTGACCTGGTGGAGCCTCGCGCTGCTGATCGTGTCCTCGCTGGCGGTGGGGCATCTGGTGCGGGTCGACGAGTACGTCCCCGAAGTGGCGATCAGCGCCATGCTGGTGCTGGGCGTGACCACCGTCGGGGACACGGCGTGGGCGCGCGTGGTGGAGACGCTGATCGGCGCGTTCGTCGGGCTCGGCTGCAATCTGCTGCTGCCGCCTCCGGTGTGGGTGGAGGAGGCGGGCGAGTCGATCGAGGGGCTGGCCCGCCGGCTGCGCCAGCTGATGCTGCGCATCGGCGAGGAGGCCTCGGGCCGTACCCCGGTGGAGCAGGCGGCCGCCCGGCTGCACGAGGCGCGCCGCCTGGACCACGACATCGTCCAGGTGGACGCGGCCCTGCGGCAGGCCGAGGACAGCCTGCGGTTCAATCCACGCGTGCGTGAGGGGCTGCTGCACCGGGTGGTGCTGCGCACCGGTCTGGACACGCTGGAGATCTGCACGGTGGTACTGCGGGTGCTCGCCCGCAGCCTCACCGATCTCGCCAAGGAGCGCGAGCCGCAGCCGCTGTTCCCGGACGGGACCGGCGAGGTCGTGGAGCGGCTGCTGTCCGAGATCGCCGACGCGGTGGTCAGCTTCGCGGTGCTGGTGACCACGAGCGTCAGCCTCAACGCGGACGCCGCCGAGGAGCGGCTCACCGCCGAGCTGCGGCAGGCCGCGGCCACCCGCGACAAGCTCGCCCAGCTGCTGCTGGAGCAGCTCCAGCACGACGCGCGCCAGTGGCAGCTGCACGGCGCGGTGCTGACCGAGGCCACCCGCATCATCGACGAGCTCGACACCGAGCACCGCTCCCGCCGTCTCCTGGAGGAGCTGGACCGCAACAGCCGTGAGCAGCGGGAGCGGATGCCCCGGCTGAACCGGCTGCGCGAGCGCCTGGGCGTGCAGGACCAGCTGTGGCGGAACCGTACGGGGTTCGGCCGGCGTTCTTCCTGAGTCGGCCCCGGACGGGGTCGGCGTGGGGTCCCGTCCGGTGCCCTGGACCCGTTGCGGCCGCCTCCCCGCTCCGCAGCACCCGCGGGACGCCCGGGGAAACCGGTGCCGTTCGGCCACGAGGGCCGAGCCCCAGCGCCCGCCCGGCGCACCCGGCCGCCCGCCCGATCCCCGGCACCCGTACAGGCGGCGGCTCGTGGAGGCCGCGCGGGCAACGGGCTGCGACACCCCGGAGGCCGCCCGATGACATCGCTGCTCAGGGCGGTCGGCCCGAACCGCACCTTCCGGCTGCCGCGCGCCTCGCTGTTCGCGCCCGCCGTCCGCCGCGTCGTGGGGTCCGCTTTTGCGTTCGACGGCCCGGCCGGGTCAAGGTGGCTGTCACGGCGGAGGCGTACGACGACCTGAGGTGCGGGCATGGGCAGTGGGACGGAAGCGGCGCGCCGGGGGTCCCCCGGCGCCGGGCCAGGCCGAGAGCTCGGCGGAGGCTGGAGCAGGCGCGGCTTCGTCGGGATGCTCGGCGGCGCGGCCGCCGCGTCGGCCCTCGCCGGGTGCGGCAGTGGCGGCGACGGCGACGGTGGCCCGGCGAAGAGCCAGGACTCGCCGCAGGCCGCGCCGCCCGGGCAGCCGTCGGCGTCGGCGTCCGCCGCCCCGGATCCCTCGCGGAGTTCCACCGGCCCCCGCCCGCTCTACCTGGGTACCTACACCTCGGCCGAGGGCGGCGGGAAGGGCATCGGCATCGCCTCGTACGACGCCGCCTCGGGGCGGATCACCGGGCGGGGCACGATCACGGGTGTCCAGGACCCGTCGTATCTCGCGGTGCACCCGGACGGCGGAACGCTGTACGCGGTGAACGAACGTGAGCGGGGCGCGGTGACCGCCGTGCGGCTGTCCGACGGGAAGGTGCTGGGCGGCCGGCCGACGGGCGGGGCGCACACCTGCCACCTGTCGGTCCATCCGGGCGGGCGGTGGCTGCTGAGCGCGGACTACGGCTCGGGCAGCGTGGCCGTGCACCCGATCGCCGCCTCGGGGGCGCTCGGCGAGCACACCGACCGGGTGACGCACAGCCGTCCGGCACCCCGGTCGGGCCAACAGGGGCCGCACGCACACCAGTTCATCACGGCTCCGGACGGCGGCCATGTCCTCGCCGTCGACTTCGGCACGGACACGGTGTACAGCTACCGCCTGGACGAGCAGGCCGGCACGCTCACTGAGGTCGCGCAGGCGCACACCCGGGCGGGCGCCGGTCCACGGCACCTCACGTTCCATCCCGGCGGCCGGTACGCCTATCTCGCCGACGAGGCGGACGACTCGGTCGCGGTCTGCGCGTACGAGCCGTCGAGCGGCCGGCTGACGATCGGGAGGCCGCAGTCCACGGGCGCGAAGGCGGACACCAACTACCCGGCGCAGCTGGCGGTCACGCCGGACGGCGGGTACGCCTTCCTCGCCAACCGCGGCGACAACACGCTCGCCCGCTACGCGGTGGAGGCGGACGGGGCCCGGCTGCGGCTGCTCGGCACGGTGCCGGTGGAAGGCGACTTCCCCCGGCAGATCGCCCTCTCCCCCGACGGCGGCCTGCTGTTCGCGGCCAACCAGCGCTCCGGCACGGTCAGCGTCTTCCGGGTGGACGGCACCGACGGTGAACTGCGCCTCACGGGCGAGCCGTTCGCGTCACCCGTCGCCGTCTGTGCGCTGCCGCTGTAGGGCTCGGGGACAGGCGGCGGCGGCCGCCTGGGTGAGCAGGACGTGCATGCGCTCGGTGAGCTGGCCGACGTCGTCGGCGGGCGCGTGGAAGGGCAGGCGTACGTCGCCGTGGGCGCGGGCGCGCTCGATGCGCAGCGTCAGTCCGTGCCGGTCGACGGCGAGCGGCTGGACCCGGACGGCGCCGTGCAGGCAGTCCCGCTGGACGAGCCGGGTGAGGCGCTCCACGGCGTCGGGGTGGGCGTCGGCGAGATGCGTGAGCAGGTGCGCCTCGGCGGTGGCGAGCGGGTCGGGCTCGGCGTCGGCGAACTCCTCGAGGTCGACGACGACCGCACCGGAGGGCTCTTTCAGCACGACACGGGTGGCGTGGAAGGCGAGGTGGCCGTCCTCGGGGGTGAACCAGCCGGCCAGCCAGAGCCGAGCGCGGATACGGCCGCGGACCGGGACGGGCGCCACGTCCGCGAACTCCAGCACGGCGGACGGCTCCCCGCGGGGCGCGCAGATCGCGGCCGTCAGCAGGGCGCTGTCCTCGGGCACGTGCAGGATCACCCGGCCGTCCTCGTCGACGGTGTGCGCACCGACGAACTCCTCGCGCCCGCCGTCCGCGGTCACCGCGCAGGACCATGAGGCCGCGAGTACCGAACGGGCCCGCTCGGCGGCGGCAGGCACGGCCGCCCAGCTTTGGCTGTCACCCATCCCAAATCCTCCTTAGGTAAGCCTTGCCTAACCTATCGGAGATCCGGGGGTTCGCCAACCATGACCGCACCATGTTCGACCGGGACACCGGCCGCCCGACCTCGGCAACGAAGGCGCAGGACCCTCCGGCCGATGATCACGCCGGGCCCGCGATGACCCCCAGCAGCGCCCGCGCGCACAACTCCCCCACCTGTTCCCGGGACAGGTCCGACCCCCGCAGCCACTCCAGGCAGACCGCCGTCGTGAACGCCAGCCAGCCGCGCACCGCCAGCCGTACGTCGGGGCGCTCCTCGAAGACCGGGCCGAACTCCGGGTCGGCGCCGAGCGCCGCCAGGATCTGCCGCTCCTGCGCCGCGAGCGCCTGCCGGTAGACCCGGCGCACGGCCTGGTCACCGGAGGCGTCGGCGCGGTGGAAGGCCCGGTAGCCGTGGGCGTGGGCCGCCACGTACGCCAGGTAGGTGTCGAGGCCGGACGCCAGCTGTTCGCGCACCGGGACACCGGGAACCGCCGCCGTCATGCGCAGCATCCGCCGGCTCTCGCGCTCCACGACCGCCGCGAAGAAGTCCCGCTTGGTGGGGAAGTAGTGGTACAGCAGGCCCCGGGAGACCCCGGCGATCTCGGCGACCTGCTCGATCCACACGTCGTCGTACGGGCTCTCGGAGAACAGCCGCGCGCCGACCGACAGCAGTTGCTCCCTGCGCTCCTCGGTACTGAGTCGGCGCCGGGTGCGCTCCCCCTGGTTCGCGGCCATCCCCGCACTTTACTTGACGTCGGTTCAACAGCGGCAGCAGACTGAGCCCGCTATTGAACCCACGTACAACATGCTCAACCTGCCGCTGCATCAAGGGAGATCGCGTCATGGCGGAGACGACGGGGACGACGGGTGGACCGGCCACGACAGGGACGACGGGGCCAGCGTCGGGGCCCGCGTCGGGGGAGGTCCTGCCGAAGGGGTTCCGCAGCGCGGAGCTCGGCTGGCCCGAGCTGGAGCGCATACCGCATCCGCCGCGTCGGCTCCCCCTGCTCGGCGATGTGCTGGGCGCGAGCCGGCGCACGCCCCTCCAGGACTCCCTGCGGTACGCCGGGCAGCTGGGGCCGATCTTCCGCCGCAAGGCGTTCAACCGGGAGTTCGTGTTCGTCTGGGGCGCCGGCCTGGCCGCCGACATGGCCGACGAGACGCGGTTCGCCAAGCATGTGGGGCTGGGCATCGCCAATCTGCGGCCCGTCGTCGGGGACGCCCTGTTCACGGCGTACAACCACGAACCCAACTGGCAGCTGGCCCACGACGTCCTGGCTCCGGGGTTCAGCCGGGAGGCGATGGCGGCCTACCACCCGATGATGCTGGACGTGGCGGAGCGGCTCACCGGCCACTGGGACCGCGAGCTGGCCGCGGGCCGGGCGGTGGACGTACCCGGCGACATGACCAAACTGACCCTGGAGACGATCGCCCGCACCGGCTTCGGGCACGACTTCGCGTCCTTCGAGCGCGCCCGGCCGCACCCCTTCGTGACGGCGATGGTGGGCACCCTCACCTACGCACAGCGCCTCAACACCGTGCCCTCCCCCGCCCTGCTGCGCCGGGCCGCGCGCCGCAACGAGGCCGACATCGCCCATCTGAACCGCACGGTCGACGAGCTGGTGCGGGCGCGCCGCGACGGCGGTGGCGGGGACGGCGACCTGCTCGACCGGATGCTCGACACCGCCCACCCGGAGACGGGCGAGCGGCTGTCGGCGCAGAACGTGCGCCGTCAGGTCGTCACCTTCCTGGTCGCCGGCCACGAGACCACCTCGGGCGCGCTCTCCTTCGCCCTGCACTATCTGTCCCGCCATCCCGAGATCGCGGCCCGCGCCCGCGCCGAGGTGGACCGGGTGTGGGGGGACGCCGCCGTGCCGGGGTACGAGCAGGTCGCGAAGCTGCGATACGTCCGCCGGGTCCTCGACGAGGCGCTGCGGCTGTGGCCGACAGCGCCCGCGTTCGCGCGCGAGGCCCGGGAGGACACCGTGCTGGGCGGGGAGCACCCGATGCGGCGGGGCGGCTGGGCGCTGATCCTGACGGCCATGCTGCACCGGGACCCCGAGGCCTGGGGGCCGGACGCCGACCGGTTCGACCCGGACCGCTTCGACGCGGCGGCCGTACGCGCGCGTGCCGCGCACACCTTCAAGCCCTTCGGCACCGGGGCGCGGGCCTGCATCGGACGGCAGTTCGCGCTGCACGAGGCCACACTGGTGCTCGGGCTGCTGCTGCGCCGCTACGAGCTGCGGCCCGACCCGGCATACCGGCTGCGGGTCACGGAACGGCTGACGCTGATGCCGGACGGGCTGCGGATGCACCTGGACCGGCGCACTCCGACGCCCGCACCGACACCGACGCCGTCCGGCGGGACGGTCGGCGAGGCGCGCGCGGCGACGGCGCCCTCAGAGCCCCGCTGTCCAGTGCACGGGGCGGGTGACTGACTCCGGCAGCCTGGTGCCCGCGCTCCCCCGGGCCGCGTTCAGCTGCGGCTGGGTCAGGAAGAAGACGCCGGTCAGGTCGGCGTCGGCGAGGCCGGTGTCGCGCAGGTCCGCGCCGATCAGATCCGCTCCGCGCAGATCCGCGCCGGTGAGGTCGGCGGCGATCAGACAGGCGCCGCGCAGGTTCGCGCCCCGCAGGTCGGCGCCCCGCAGACGGGCGCCCATCAGGTCGGCGCCCCGGCGCTCCTTCTTGCGCCCGCGGATACCCGCCCGGGCCAGCTCACTGGTCTTCAGCAGCAGCACGTTGACGTCCTGACGGTGCGCCGGGACGTCGAGGGCGAGCAGCTCGTCCGGGGACAGCCGGGTGAGTTCCTCGGTCCTCGCCAGGGTCCGGCGCAGCTCGCCGTGGATCGGGCGGGCGGCGGGCAGACCGAGCGCCTCGGTGAGATACCACAGGAGTTCGTGGAGCTGCCGGACGACCGGGAACACCTCGGACATCCGGCGGGCGTCCTCGGGTGCGGCCGTACGCCGGTCCCGGCCGCCGAAGGTGAGCTGCGAGACCTTCTGCCCGGCGCCGAAGCAGTCGTAGACCGTACAGCCGGTGAAGCCGCTCTGCCGCAGTCGCGCGTGGATCCCGCAGCGATGGTCCTCGCCGAGGTTGGGGCAGTCCCTGCCCGCGGGCTTGTCGATCGCGAAGTCCGCGGAGCGGGCGAAGGGCAGGGCCACGCAGCACAGGCCGAAACAGTTCTCGCAGTCGCCGCGCAGTCCGGTCCGGTCCACCGTCTTGTCTTGCATGCCGTCCAGCCTACGCATGCGATACGGGCCGACCTGCCCGGTTACCGGCCGAACAGCTCGAACGCCACCGCCGGGCGGCCGCCGAACCGTTCGCCCACCGACTTCGCCACCCCGGTCAGGAAGCCCCGTACATAGCTTTCCGGCTCCTCGTCGGTCAGCGCCTCGATATAGGCGCGGTGTTCGAGCAGCGAGCCCACCGCCCGCTCCAGTCCCGCCGACGCGTCCACGGCGTGGGTGGGCGTCGCGGAGCCGGCCACCGCGACCCAGCGCACGCCGTTCCAGGGCTCCAGGCCCTGCTCGAGAAGTTCCGGGAAGATCCAGCGGTTCCCCGCGTCCCCGGCCGCGTCCAGGGTGGCGCGGCCGACCGCGACATGGTCGGGGGTGTTCCAGGCGACCCCGCCCCAGGTGTCACGGTGATTGAGGGTGATCACCAGTTCGGGGCGGTGCCGGCGGATCGCGGCGGCGATGTCGCGGCGCAGGGCGGGACCGTACTCGACGACGCCGTCCCGGTGGTCCAGGAACTCGACCGTCGACACACCCACCACGGCGGCACTGGCCCGCTGCTCCCGCTCGCGCAGCGGTCCGCACTCGGCGGGCGCGAGGGTGTCGATGCCCGCCTCGCCCCGCGTCGCCAGCACATAGGCGACCTCGCGGCCGGCGTCGGTCCAGGCGGCGACCGCCGCGGAGCACCCGTACTCGAGATCGTCCGGGTGCGCCACCACGGCGAGGGCCCGCCGCCAGTCCTCGGGCATGGGCTGGAGCTGGGTGATCGTCGGCTCGGTCATGCCCGCAGACTAACCGGTGACGAGGGGGTCACGCCTCGTCACGGGCGAGGGCGAGCAGCCGGTCCAGGACGCGGGGGCCGCCGGCCCGGACGCCGTCGTGTTCGAACTCGTCGGTGACCCAGGTGCGCAGGCCGCGGATGGCGCGGGCGGTGCGCAGGGAGTGGGCGGTGTCGACGTACAGGTCGTCGTGGTAGATCGCCGCCGCGACCGGGACCTCGTTGGCGGCGAGGCGCGCGGAGTCGTACAGGGGCGGCCAGTCGGTGCGGGCGGCGAGGAGCTCGGCGGTCTCGCGGAGCGGGCGCAGCGCGGGGTCGGTGTCGAACATCCAGGGGTGGACCGTCTCGCCGGTGAGCAGCAGCGGTCCGTCGCCGGTGAGCGCCTTCGCCGCGTCGAACTGCGGGAACTCGGCGCGCACCCGGTCGGCGGCCCAGGCGGTGGGGCGGCCGTCCTGGCCGTAGATCGCCTCGTGGACCAGGGCGTAGAGAGGGTGTCCGGCGTAGGAGAGCTGGCTCTGCATCTCCTCCTGGAAGGCGTCGGACAGCGCCGGGCCGTGCGGGGTGGGGACGAAGGCCTCTTCGAGGAGGTGGTGCAGGCGGTGGCTGCCCTCGCCGCCGCCGAGGAGGATGCCGAGCGTCTGGAAGGCCGGGGCGGTGAGGCGGTAGCCGTTCGGGAGGGTCACCTCGTGGTGGAGGAGGTGGTCGGCGATCCGGCGGACGCGGTCGACGTCCTGCGGGTAGCGGGCGTAGTGCGCGGCGACCTTGCGTTCCATGCGCGGGTAGGCGGCGCGGTACACGTCGTCGGCGTGCGCGTCCAGAGCGGGCAGACCGCCGGTGATCAGGGCGGCGGCGAGGCCCTCCGGCGCGAGGGAGAGGTAGGTGACCGTGCAGAAGCCGCCGAAGCTCTGGCCGAGCACGGTCCAGGGGGCGCCGCCGGTGACCTCGCGACGGATCAGCTCGGCGTCGCGGACGATGGAGTCGGCGCGGAAGTGCGCCAGGTAGTCGGCCTGTTCGGCCGGGCCGCCGCGCAGCGGGAGCGTCTGGCGGTTGGCCGGGGTGGAGTGGCCGGTGCCCCGCTGGTCGAGGAGGAGGACGCGGTACTCCTTCAGCGCCCGCCCGAGCCAGGCCGGCCTGCCGACGAAGCGGTTGGCGCCGAAGCCGGGACCGCCCTGGAGGTAGAGCAGCCAGGGCAGGTCCTGGTCCGCCTTCTCGCTCGCGACGACCTCGCGGGCGTAGAGCCCGATCGTCTCCCCGCCCGGGTCGGCGTGATCGAGGGGGACGGTGAAGCGACGGTCGGTGAGGACGACGCCGGGCTGGCGGTAGCTGACGGACAACGGAGGCTCCCGGGACGATCGGTGTAAGGGCCGCGTCCCAGTTCAGCACATGTCCGGGCCGTGCAGGAGCCCGGGGGATCATGAACAGCTACTGAACGGGCACTCAGCACGGTTACTGAACCGTCGCTCAGCGCGCCGACAGGCTGGACCTGCGCACCACCAGCTCCGGCTGGAGCACCACCCGCCGGTGTTCGTGCCGGCCGGCGCCCACGCCTCCTGCTCCTCCCGCCCCTCCTGCTCCTCCTTCTTCGGTCTCCTCCAGCAGCATCTCGGCGGCCAGCGCGCCCATGGTGACGGCGGGCTGCCGGACCGAGGTGAGGGGGACGGCCGCGGCGGCCGCGAACTCGATGTCGTCGTAGCCGACGATGGCCAGGTCCTCCGGTACCTTCACCCCCGCCGAGTACATCGCCTGGAGCACGCCGAGGGCGAGCAGGTCGTTGGCGCAGAACACGGCGGTCGGGCGGCGGTCGCCGAGGCCCAGCAGGCGGGCGCCCGCGTCCCGCCCGGCGGCCACGTCGAGCCGTTCGGTGGGCAGCTCACGCAGGCATTCGGGGCCGAGGCCCGCCTCGGCGAGCGCGTTCAGGGCTCCGGTACGGCGGTCGCGGACCTGGGTGAAACCGGGCGGGCCGCTGACATAGGCGATCGAACGGTGACCGGCGTCGACCAGATGCCGTACGGCGAGCGCGCCGCCCGCCACGTCGTCCACCGAGACCGAGCACTCGGTGGTGCCCTCGGAGACGCGGTCCACGAGGACGAAGGGGATGCCGTGCCGGCGGAAGGAGGCGATGTTGCGGCCGGTCGCGTCGGCCGGGGTGAGCAGCACGCCCCGCACCCGCTGCTCGGCGAAGAGCGACAGGTACTCGGCCTCCTCGCCGGCGCTCTCGGCGCTGTTGCAGACCATCACACCGAGCCCGGCGTCGCGGGCGGCCCGCTCGGCGCCGCGGGCGACGTCCACGAAGAAGGGGTTGCCCATGTCGAGGACGAGCAGCCCCATGATCCGGCTGCGTCCCGCGCGCAGCTGCCGGGCGGACTCGCTGCGCACGTAGCCGAGCCGGTCTATCGCCGACAGCACGCGCGCCCGGGTCTCGGTGGCGACGGTGTCCGGGCGGTTGATGACGTTCGACACCGTGCCGACGGAGACTCCGGCGGCACGGGCGACGTCCTTGATTCCCACCGGCTGGGCCATCAGGCGGGGACCTCCAGGTGAACGGGATACGGCGGGACGGCCTTCACATTACCGTCACCCCGCCGCACCCCTGTCCGAGTACGGATTCGGGTCATGCGGGCAGTGCGAAGTCCACGACGTGGAGCGCCGAGGGGGTCGTCCCGCTCGACTTCTCCTGGTACATGAAGGACAGCACGTTGTCGGCCTTGACGCGCAGTTCGTCGATCACGACCTCGCCGAAGGCGTTGAGGCCGCTGCCGTCGAAGAGCACGGTCCAGTCCGTGTAGCCGGAGGCCTTGGAGGCACCGGCGATCCGGCCGAAGGGGAAGATCGCGTACGCGTTGTCGTACTTGTCCAGGACCAGCTTGGTGCGCTGGCTGGAGCCGAGGACGACGGGTATCTCCGTCTTCTGCCAGCTCCCGGAGGAGTTCTTGCGCAGATGGAAGGCGCGGCCGTTGGCGGTGCGGTCGCTGACGTAGTTGGTGGTGCACTGGCCGAAGCGGCCGGGGACGTAGCTGATGATCGCGTGCGGAAGGCCGGTGGAGCCGGTGGCCTGGCTCTCCTGGTTCATCAGGGAGTGGTCCGGGTTGAGCGCGTCCACGACGAGTCCGGCGTCCGTGACGGCGACCTTGTCGGAGCCGCCCGTGGTGCCGACGACGGTGCCCGCGTTGTTCAGCCAGGTGCGGCCGCGGTCGGTGGAGTAGACGTAGCCGGTGTCGTGGTTGGTGATGCCGCCGCTGGAGCACATCACGGCGCCGTTCTGCTCGCGCCAGGTGAAGAAGGAGTGCAGCCGGCCGTTGACGTCGTAGTCCATGCCGTGCAGGTACATGTTGCGGACGGTCGAGGAGCCGTGCTCGCTGGTGTAGGTGCCGGTCGAGCTGGACCACTCGCCGAGGTTCGTCCAGGTCGAACCGTCGTACTCCGCGAGGGCGTTGCGGCCGTTGCCGGAGATGCCGACCCGGTAGCTGAGCTGGAGCCTGCCCTCGGGGGTGGCGATGAACTGCGGGTAGGTGAACTGGGTGGTGAGCGCGAGGCCGTCCAGGGTGGTCTGGACGGCGCCGAAGACGGACGTCGTCCAGGAGGTGGCCGCCGGGTTGTCCAGGAGTCCGGCAGCCGACTTCACGTAGAAGAAGCCGTCGCTGTGGGAGTCCATGTTGAGGTGCAGACGGCCGTCGACCTTCGAGACGCCCATGGAGATGACGTTGTGCGAGTCGCTGGCCTTGAGCTGGTGCGAGAGGGTGACGGTGGACCAGGTGGTGCCGCCGAGGACGCGACGGGCGACGACCGCGTTCCTGGTCGAGGTGTACCAGGCGGCGTACTGGTAGCCCTTGTAGGTCAACAGGCCGTTCTTCTGGAACGAGTTGTTGTTGACCAGGCCGTCGTAGGACACGAAGAACACGGCCGTGGCGTCGAGTTGGGTGGTGGCCTTCTTGGTGACCGAGGGGCCGGGGTCGGCGGCGCGGGCGGTGCCGGCGGCGAGGACGGGGGACGCCGCGGCACTGAGGAGAGCGCCGGCCAGCAGGGTGCGTCGTCTCATCTCGGGGGACTCCATCGTCTGCGAGAGCGGGAATCAGAACAGCGAGGAACAGCGAGGAACAGCCGGGAACAGCGGGGAGGGGACGGGGGTGTCAGGCGAGGTGGAACACTTCGGTGAGAGGCTTCATCGCCTCGTCGGGCCGGGCTCCGTCGAGCGACTCGAAGAACGGGGCCATCTCCGCCTGCCAACGGGCGTTGACGTCGGCGGCCTCCATGCCGGCCTGGGCGGCGGCGAAGTCCTCGGTCTCCAGATAGCCGACGAGCAGGCCGTCGTCTCTCAGGAACAGGGAGTAGTTGTGCCAGCCGGTGGCCGAGAGAGCTTCGAGCATCTCCGGCCACACGGCGGCATGGCGTTCGCGGTACTCGGCGAGCCGGTCCTGTCGGACCTTGAGCAGGAAACAGACGCGCTGCATGAAGTACCGCTCCTCCGTGGGGGGTTGAGGTGTCCGGCGACTAGAAGTTGAACTGGTCGATGTTCTTGGCGTCGAACACGGTCGGCTTGCCGAGGCTGATCACGCCGTCCTTGCCGATGGTGTACGTGGTGCCGCCCGCCTTGAAGGTCTCGCCCTCCGCGCCGGTGATCTGGCCCGAGACCAGCGCCACCGCCGTCTGGGCGGCCAGCGCGCCGAGCTTCGAGGGGTCCCACAGCTCGAAGGCGTCGACGGTGCCGTTCTTGACGTAGGTGCGCATGTCGTTCGGGGTACCGAGGCCGGTCAGCTTGACCTTGCCCTTGTACTTGGAGCCCGACAGGTACTGGGCGGCCGCCTTGATGCCGACGGTGGTCGGGGAGATGATCCCCTTCAGGTTCGGGTACTCCTGGAGCAGGCCCTGGGTCTGCTGGAAGGACTTCTGGGCGTCGTCGTCGCCGTACGCGACCTTGACGAGCTTGATGTCCTTGTACTTGGCGTCCTTCAGCTCGTCCTTCATGAAGTCGATCCAGGTGTTCTGGTTCGTCGCGGTCTGCGCGGCGGACAGAATCGCGATCTCGCCCTTGTAGCCGATCTGTTCGGCGAGCAGCTGCACCTCGGTACGGCCCAGGTCCTCGGCGGACGCCTGCGAGACGAAGGCGTTGCGGCACTCGGGGTTGGTGTCCGAGTCGTAGGTGACGACCTTGATCTTGTTGCTCATGGCCTGCTTGAGCGCGGTGCACAGGGCGCCCGGGTCCTGGGCGGACACGGCTATCGCGTCGACCTGCTGCTGGGTCAGCGTGTTGACGTAGGAGACCTGGCCGGAGGTGTCGGTGCCGCTGTTGGTGCCGACCTCCTTGTAGCTGGAGCCCAGCTCCTTCAGCGCCGCCTCGCCGCCCTTGTCGGAACTGGTGAAGTAGGGGTTGTTGACCTGCTTGGGCAGGAAGCCGACGGTCAGGCCCTTCTTGGTGGCCGCGTTCGGGTCGGCCTTGCCGGCCGAGGCGGCAGCACCGGTGCTCTCGTTCTTCACGTCCTCCTTGGTCGTGCCGCCGCAGGCGGTGGCGGCGAGCGCGAGGGAGGAGACGGCGGCGAGGGCCGCACAGGCACGACGGAGGGATGACTTGCGCATCACGGGGTTCCTTTACGAGGTGAGCGAAGCGGGGTTAAGCCGTCGGAGTCGGGGCCGTGGCTCTGCGGCCCGCCCGTGCGACGGAGATCTGCCGTGCGACCCGGGGGCCGAGCACGGAGACGACGAGCAGGACGCCGGTGACGACGATCTGCGACTGTGCGGAGACGTCCTGGAGGCTCATCACGTTCTGCGCGGCGCCGAGCAGGAAGACTCCCGCGATCGCGCCGCCGAGCGTGCCCTTGCCGCCGTCGAAGTCGATACCGCCGAGCAGGACGGCCGCGATGACGGAGAGTTCGAGGCCGGTGGCGTTGTCGTAGCGGGCGCTGGCGTAGTGCAGGGCCCAGAAGATGCCGGTGAGGGAGGCCAGCAGGCCGGTCACCGTGAACAGGATCAGCTTGTGCCGCCTGACCCGGATGCCGGCGAACCGGGCGGCCTCCTCGCTGGCGCCGATCGCGAACAGCGAGCGGCCGAACGGAGTGGCGTGCAGGACGACCACGGCGATCGCGAGCAGGACGACGAAGGGCAGGAGGGCCTGCGGGAGGAAGGTGTCCCCGAGCCGGCCGGCCGCGAAGTCCAGGTACTGGGTGGGGAAGTCGGTGACCGCGTCGGAGCCGAGCACGATCTGCGCGATGCCCCGGTAGGCGGCCATGGTGCCGATGGTGACGGCAAGCGACGGGAGCCCGAGGCGGGTCACGAGCAGGCCGTTGACCAGTCCGCACACCACACCGAGCAGCAGGCAGATCGGGATGATCGCCTCGATCGTGAGGCCCTGGTTCCACAGGGCGCCCATCACCGCGCCGGACAGCCCGGCGGTGGAGGCGACGGACAGGTCGATCTCGCCGGAGACGACGAGCAGGGTCATCGGCAGCGCGATGAGCGCGATGGGCAGGGTGTTGCCGATCAGGAACGACAGGTTGAGGGCGTTGCCGAAGCCGTCCACGAAGGAGAACGAGAACAGCAGCAGGACGATCAGGAGGGCGCCGACGACCGTGTCCCAGCGGACGGCGCGGGTGAGCGACTCAGGCATGGCCGGCGTCTCCCTTCTTGACGGTGGTCTTCTCGGCGGCGGTGGTGGTCCTGGCCGCGGCCGACTTCTTCTTCAGCGCGGACGCCACCCGCAGGGCGACGACCCGGTCGACCGCGATGGCCAGCAGGAGCAGCACGCCGTTGATGGCGAGCACCCAGACCGAGCTGACGCCGAGCGCGGGCAGGACGCTGTTGATGGAGGTGAGCAGCAGCGCGCCGAGGGCCGCGCCGTAGACGCTGCCCGAGCCGCCGGTGAACACGACACCGCCGACCACGACCGCGCTGACGACGGTGAGTTCGTAGCCGTTGCCGGTCCCGGAGTCGACGTTGCCGAACCGGGCCAGGTACATGGCTCCCGCGAGGCCGGCGAGGCCGCCGCAGAAGGTGTACGCGGCGAGGATCCGCTTGCGGACCGGGATGCCGGCGAGCCGGGCGGCCTCCGGGTTGGAGCCGAGCGCGTACAGCTCGCGGCCGCTGCCGAAGTGCTTGAGGTAGTACGCGGTGGCGATGAGGACGGCGAGCGCGATGAGCGCCAGCCACGGCACCGCGGACAGACCGCCGGAGCCGAAGTCCACGAAGGAGTCGGGCAGGTCGGCGGCGGTGATCTGGCGGGAGCCGACCCAGATGGAGTCGATACCGCGGATGATGTACAGCGTGCCGAGGGTGACGACGAGGGCGGGCACCTGACCGAGGCTGACCAGCAGGCCGTTGAGAAGCCCGAAGCCGATGCCCAGCAGGATCGCCAGCACGATCGCGATCACCGGGTTGCCGCCGCCCTGCAGATACGTACCGGCGGCGAAGGCGCTGATGCCCAGGGTGGAGCCGACCGACAGATCGACGTTGCGGGTGATGACGACCAGGGACTGGCCGGTGGCGACGAGCACCAGGATGGTCGCGTTCAGCAGCAGGTCCTTGATGCCCTGCTCGGACAGGAACTCGCTGTTGCCGGCCTGGGTGACCGCGATCATCACCAGGAAGACGACCAGGATGGCGAGTTCGCGCATCTTGAAGACGCGGTCGACCAGCCGGGTGCCGCTGGACTTCGGCGCCTCGGCGACGGGGGCCTCGTGGGAGGTGGTCACCGTCATACGGCTGCCCTCCCGGTGGCTGCGGCCATCACGGTTTCCTCGGTGGCTTCGGTGCGGGGGATCTCGGCGGCGAGCCGGCCCTCGTGCATCACCAGCACGCGGTCGGCCATGCCGAGGATCTCGGGCAGGTCGGAGGAGATCATCAGGACGGCGACCCCGTCGGCGGCCAACTCGCTGAGCAGCCGGTGCACTTCGGCCTTGGTGCCGACGTCGATGCCACGGGTCGGCTCGTCGACGATGAGCACCTTGGGGCCGGTGGCCAGCCACTTGGCGAGGACGACCTTCTGCTGGTTCCCGCCGGACAGTGTGTTGACGGTGTCGGCGATCCGGGCGTACTTCACCTGGAGCTTGACCGCCCAGTCGAGGGAGCGGCTGCGCTCGGCGCCGCGGTCCATCAGGCCGGCCCTCACGGTCGTGCGCAGGCCGGTCAGACCGATGTTGCGCTCGATGGACATGTCCATCACGAGGCCCTGGGCCCGCCGGTCCTCGGGGACCAGCGCGAGGCCGGCCGCCATCGCGGTGGAGGGGGCGCCGTTGGTCAGCGTGCGGCCGTCCACGGCGACCTCCCCGGCGTCCCAGCGGTCGATGCCGAAGACCGCCCGGGCGACCTCCGTACGGCCGGCGCCGACGAGTCCGGCGAGGCCGACGATCTCGCCGCGCCGGACCTCGAAGGAGACGTCGGTGAAGACACCCTCGCGGGTCAGCCGGCGGACGCTGAGGGCGACCTCGCCCGGCGTCACGTCCTGCTTGGGGTAGAGCTCGTCGAGGTCGCGGCCGACCATCCGGCGGACCAGGTCGTCCTCGGTCATGTCCGCCAGCGGCTCGCTGGCGATCCAGGCTCCGTCGCGCAGGGTGGTCACCCGCTGGCAGATCTCGAAGATCTCCTCCAGCCGGTGCGAGATGAACAGCACCGCCGCGCCCTGCTCACGCAGGGTGCGCACGACGCCGAACAGCCGGGCGACCTCGCTGCCGGTGAGAGCGGCGGTCGGCTCGTCCATGATCAGGACCCGGGCGTCGAAGGAGAGCGCCTTGGCGATCTCGACGATCTGCTGGTCCGCGATGGACAGGCCGCGCGCCGGACGGTCGGGGTCGAGCTCGACGCCGAGGCGCCGCATCAGGGCGGCGGTGGCCGCGTGGGTGGCCTTGTGGTCGATGCGGCCGAGGGCCCGCCGGGGCTGGCGGCCCATGAAGATGTTCTCGGCGATCGACAGGTCGGGGAAGAGCGTGGGCTCCTGGTAGATCACGGCGATGCCGGCGTCGCGGGCGTCGCCGGGACCGTGGAAGGTGACGGGCTCACCGTCGAGCAGCACCCGACCCGCGTCGGGTCGGTGCACTCCCGCGAGGGCCTTGATGAGCGTGGACTTGCCCGCGCCGTTCTCGCCGGCGAGGGCGTGCACCTCGCCGGGGAACAGCTCCAGGGAGACGCCCCGCAGGGCGCGAACGGCACCGAAGGACTTGGTCACGTCCTTCAACGCCAGCACCGGGGCCGGTCCCGCGTCGGACGGGTAGGTCATGGATGGCTCCTCGACGACGCCCGGGACGTGCCCTCACGGCGTCGTGAAAGGTTTCAACTGGATTGCCGGGACGTTAGGCATCCGGGCCATGTCACGTCAATGGGTACGTCTCGAAAAGTTTTCGATAGCCGAAGGTCACGCGGCGGTCACGGAGAACGAAGCAGGCCGGAGGGCTTGACACTCTCCCCGCAGCCTCATAGCTTCCCGTTCTGAATCGTTTCATCCGGGAGTTGTTCCGGACCGATGTCACAGGAGCCCGAAGTGACCGACCTCGCCGCGGTGAAGGCCGCGCTGAAGACCCAGGCCGTCGAGACGCCGTCGTGGGCGTACGGGAACTCAGGCACCCGTTTCAAGGTGTTCGCCCAGGAGGGCGTCCCGCGCACCCCGCAGGAGAAGCTGGACGACGCGGCACAGGTGCATCGCTTCACCGGCGCCGCCCCGACCGTGGCCCTGCACATCCCGTGGGACAAGGTGGAGGACTACTCCGCACTTGCGAAACATGCCGAGGATCGCGGGGTGAAACTGGGGGCGATCAACTCCAACACCTTCCAGGACGACGCCTACAAGCTGGGCAGCATCTGCCACCCGGACGCGGCGGTGCGGCGCAAGGCTCTCGATCATCTGCTCGAATGCGTCGACATCATGGACGCGACCGGCTCCGCCGATCTGAAGCTGTGGTTCGCCGACGGCACGAACTATCCCGGCCAGGACGACCTGCGGGAGCGGCAGGACCGGCTCGCCGAGGGCCTCTCCGCGGTGTACGAGCGGCTCGGGGACGGGCAGCGGATGCTGCTGGAGTACAAGTTCTTCGAGCCCGCCTTCTACTCCACGGACGTGCCGGACTGGGGCACGGCGTACGCGCACTGCCTGAAGCTCGGGCCGAAGGCGCAGGTCGTGGTGGACACCGGGCACCACGCGCCCGGCACCAACATCGAGTTCATCGTCGCCACGCTGCTGCGCGAGGGGAAGCTCGGCGGGTTCGACTTCAACTCGCGGTTCTACGCGGACGACGACCTCATGGTGGGTGCCGCCGACCCGTTCCAGCTGTTCCGGATCATGTACGAGGTCGTGCGCGGCGGCGGGTTCACGTCCGATGTGGCGTTCATGCTCGACCAGTGCCACAACATCGAGGCGAAGATCCCGGCGATCATCCGGTCCGTGATGAACGTGCAGGAGGCCACGGCGAAGGCGCTGCTGGTCGACCGGTCGGCGCTGGCCGCCGCGCAGGCGTCCGGCGATGTGCTGGAGGCGAACGCGGTGGTGATGGACGCGTACAACACGGACGTGCGTCCGCTGCTGCGGGAGGTGCGGGAGGAGACGGGGCTGGACCCCGACCCCATGGCCGCGTACCGGGCGTCCGGGTACGCCGAGAAGATCGTCGCCTCGCGGGTCGGTGGGGAGCAGGCGGGGTGGGGGGCGTAAGCGTCCGCCGTCACCCGTCCGTCGCGGACTGCGGGCCCGTTGTGGCTGGTCGCGCCCGCGCGGCGGGAGCCGCACATCGATACAGCCCCGCGCCCCTTTGGGACACGCTCCGTCGCCCGCGTTCGAGAAGTAAGGAATCCGCATGACCACCCACCCCGAAGCCGCCGCCCTCCTCGGTCGGTCCCATCGGCTCGGCGCCGATCCCCGTAACACCAACTACGCCGGCGGCAACACCTCCGCCAAGGGCACCGACACCGACCCCGTGACCGGCGGGGACGTCGAGCTGATGTGGGTGAAGGGGTCCGGTGGGGACCTGGGCACCCTGACCGGGGCCGGGCTCGCCGTGCTGCGGCTGGACCGGCTGCGGGGGCTCGTCGACGTCTACCCGGGCGTCGAGCGCGAGGACGAGATGGTCGCCGCGTTCGACTACTGCCTGCACGGCAAGGGCGGGGCGGCGCCCTCGATCGACACCGCCATGCACGGACTCGTCGACGCCGCACACGTCGATCACCTGCACCCCGACTCCGGGATCGCGCTGGCCTGTGCCGCCGACGGGGAGAAGCTGACGGCCGAGTGCTTCGGCGACACCGTCGCGTGGGTGCCCTGGCGGCGGCCCGGCTTCCAGCTGGGGCTGGACATCGCCGCCATCAAGGCGGCGAACCCGCAGGCGATCGGTGTGGTCCTCGGCGGGCACGGGATCACCGCCTGGGGCGACACCTCCGAGGAGTGCGAGCGCAACTCGCTGCACATCATCCGGACCGCCGAGGCCTTCCTCGCGGAGAGGGGGAAGGCCGATCCGTTCGGGCCGGTCCTCGACGGCTTCGCTGCGCTGCCCGAGGACGAGCGACGCGAGCGGGCCGCCGCGCTCGCGCCCTACGTGCGGGCCATCGCCTCCCAGGACCGGCCCCAGGTCGGGCACTTCACCGACTCCGACGCCGTCCTCGACTTCGTGGCCCGGGCCGAGCACCCGCGACTCGCCGCTCTCGGCACCTCCTGCCCCGACCACTTCCTGCGGACCAAGGTGCGGCCGCTGGTCCTGGACCTGCCGCCCACCGTCACGGTGGAGGACGCGATCGCGCGGCTCAAGGAGCTGCACGCCGAGTACCGCGAGGAGTACGCCGCCTACTACCGGCGGCACGCCGACGCCGACTCGCCCGCCATGCGCGGCGCCGACCCGGCGATCGTGCTGGTCCCGGGCGTGGGCATGTTCTCCTTCGGCAAGGACAAGCAGACCGCGCGCGTGGCCGGCGAGTTCTACGTCAACGCGATCAACGTGATGCGTGGCGCGGAGGCGGTGTCCTCGTACGCGCCGATCGAGGAGTCGGAGAAGTTCCGCATCGAGTACTGGGCCCTGGAGGAGGCCAAGCTCCAGCGGATGCCCGCGCCGAAGCCGCTGGCCACCCGGGTGGCCCTGGTCACGGGAGCCGGCAGCGGGATCGGCAAGGCCATCGCCCAGCGGCTGGCCGCCGAGGGCGCGTGTGTCGTCGTCGCCGATCTGAACGCCGAGAACGCGGGCGCCGTCGCCGAAGAGCTCGGCGGGCCCGACAAGGCGGTCGCCGTCACCGTGGACGTGACCTCCGAGGAGCAGATCGCCGGTGCCTTCCGGGACGCCGTGCTGGCCTTCGGCGGCGTCGACCTCGTCGTCAACAACGCCGGGATCTCCATCTCCAAGCCGCTGCTGGAGACGTCGGCACGCGACTGGGACCTGCAGCACGACATCATGGCCCGCGGGTCGTTCCTCGTCTCGCGCGAGGCGGCGCGGGTGATGATCGCGCAGGAGCTGGGCGGCGACATCGTCTACATCGCGTCGAAGAACGCCGTCTTCGCCGGCCCGAACAACATCGCCTACTCCGCCACCAAGGCCGACCAGGCCCACCAGGTGCGCCTGCTGGCCGCCGAGCTGGGCGAGCACGGCATCCGCGTCAACGGCGTCAACCCGGACGGCGTGGTGCGCGGGTCGGGCATCTTCGCGGGCGGCTGGGGCGCGCAGCGGGCCGCGACCTACGGCATCGACGAGGAGAAGCTCGGCGAGTTCTACGCCCAGCGGACCATCCTCAAGCGTGAGGTGCTGCCGGACCACGTCGCGAACGCGGTGTTCGCGCTCACCGGCGGCGAACTCACCCACACCACCGGACTGCACGTCCCCGTCGACGCGGGTGTGGCGGCCGCGTTCCTCCGGTGACGGCCGTGCGGTCGTACGCGGCGGTCGACCTCGGCGCGTCCAGCGGGCGCGTCATGGTCGGCCGGGTGGGCCCGGACTCGCTGGAGCTGGCGGAGGCGCACCGCTTCCCCAACCGGCCGGTCCGGGTCCCCGAGGGACTGCGCTGGGATGTGCTGTCCCTCTACGCGGGAGTTCTTCAGGGCCTGCGGGCGGCCGGCCAGGTGGACTCGGTCGGCATCGACAGCTGGGCCGTGGACTACGGCCTGCTCGACGCCGACGGGACCCTGCTCGGCAACCCGGTGCACTACCGGGACGCCCGTACCGAGGGGGTCGCCGAGAAGGTGTGGGCGACCGTGCCGCCGGCCGAGCTCTACGCGGCCACCGGACTCCAGTACGCGCCCTTCAACACCCTCTACCAGCTGGCGGCGGCGAGCGGGACCCGGCAACTGGCACACGCCCGGCGCCTGTTGCTCATCCCCGACCTGCTGGCGTACTGGCTGACGGGTGAGCAGGGCACCGAGCTCACCAACGCCTCCACCACCCAGCTGATCGATCCCGCGACGGGTGACTGGTCGTACGACGTCGCCGACCGGCTCGGCATCGACCTGGAGCTGTTCGCGCCGCTGCGGCGGCCCGGCGACCCGGCGGGGCTGCTGCGGGCGGAGGTGCTGGAGGAGACGGGGCTGACCGGGCCGGTGCCGGTGACGACGGTCGGCTCGCACGACACCGCCTCCGCCGTGGCGGCGGTGCCGGCGACCGGGGAACGGTTCGCCTACATCTGCACCGGCACCTGGTCGCTGGCCGGCCTGGAGCTGACGCAGCCCGTGCTCACCGAGGAGAGCCGGGCCGCCAACTTCACCAACGAGCTCGGGCTGGACGGCACGGTCCGCTACCTGCGCAACATCATGGGACTGTGGCTCCTCCAGGAGTGCCTGCGGGCCTGGGGCGACCCGGACCTGGGCGGACTGCTGCGGGAAGCGGCCGCCGTGCCCGCGCTGCGCTCGGTCGTGGACGCCGGGGACGCCGCCTTCCTGGCGCCCGGGCGGATGCCGGAGCGGATCGCCGAGGCGTGCCGCGCGTCCGGGCAGCCGGTGCCCGGCACGCCCGCGGAGATCACACGGTGCATCCTCGACTCGCTCGCCCTGGCCCACCGGCGGGCCGTCGACGAGGCGCAGCGGCTCGCCGACCATCCCGTGGACGTCGTGCACATCGTCGGGGGCGGCACCCGTAACGCGCTGCTCTGCCAGCTCACCGCCGACGCCTGCGGGCTGCCGGTGGTGGCCGGTCCGACGGAGGCCGCGGCCCTCGGCAACGTGCTCGTCCAGGCACGGGCGCACGGACTGGTCGGCGACCGCGCCGACATGCGCCGACTGCTCGCCCGTACGCAGCCCCTGACGCGCTACGAGCCGCAGGGCGACGCCGAGCGGTGGCGCGAGGCGGAGGCCCGGCTCGCCACGCGGTGAGCCGGGGCCTCCCCCGGGCCCCGGCACCGGGCTTCCCCCACTACGCTGCACGCGTGTGGGTGGTGCCCCCAGCACTCATCCGATGACCTACCCGCAAGGAGCCGCGATGCGTGTCGCACTGTTCCTGACCTGTGTCAACGACACGCTCTATCCCGAGACCGGCCGTGCCGTGGTAAAACTCCTGACCAGGCTGGGCGTCGAGGTCGACTTCCCGATGGCCCAGACCTGCTGCGGCCAGGCCCACTACAACACCGGCTACCGCCATGAGGCCGAGCCGCTCGCCCGGCATTTCTCCGATGTCTTCGGGGAGTACGAGGCGATCGTGACGCCCTCCGGGTCGTGCGGGGCGATGGTGCGGGAACTGTATCCGCGGATGGGCGAGCGGGCCCGGGCCGAGGGGCGCGGGGACACCCTGGCCGCCGCTCTGGCGCCGGTGGTCCCGAAGACGTACGAGCTCACCGAGTTCCTGGTGGACGTGCTCGGGGTGACGGACGTCGGCGCGTACTACCCGCACAGGGTGACCTATCACCCGACCTGTCACGGGCTGCGGGGACTGGGCCTCGGGGAGCGGCCCCGGCGGCTGCTCCAGGCGGTCGGGGGACTGGAGCTGGTGGAGCTGCCGGGGGCCGACGAGTGCTGCGGCTTCGGCGGTACCTTCGCGCTCAAGAACGCCGACGTCTCGGCGGCGATGGGCGCCGACAAGGTGCGCAACGCCGAGTCGACGGGCGCCGAGGTGCTGTGCGCGGCGGACAACTCCTGCCTGATGCACATCGGCGGGACCATGACCCGGCTGGAGACCGGCATGCGGCCCGTGCACATCGCGGAGATCCTGGCGAGCACGGAGGAGGAACCGGCCGTATGAGCGGAACGTTCGTAGGAATGCCGGCCTTCCCGAAGGCCGCGCACGAGGCGGTCGGCAACCAGACCCTGCGCGCGAATCTGCGGCATGCCACCCACACCATCCGGGCCAAACGGGCGAACGCCGTGGCCGAGGTGTCCGACTGGGCGGAGCTGCGGGAGGCGGGCAAGCGGATCAAGGACCACACGCTGCGTCATCTCGACCGGTATCTGGTGCAGTTGGAGGAGTCGGTGACGGCGGCGGGCGGCATCGTCCACTGGGCCGCCGACGCGGACGAGGCCAACCGGATCGTGGCCGACCTGGTCAAGGAGACCGGCGAGTCGGAGGTCGTCAAGGTCAAGTCCATGGCCACGCAGGAGATCGGGCTCAACGAGGCGCTGGAGGCGGAGGGCATCCGCGCCTACGAGACCGACCTCGCCGAGCTGATCGTGCAGTTGGGCAAGGACCGGCCGTCGCACATCCTGGTCCCCGCGATCCACCGCAACCGGGGTGAGATCCGGGACATCTTCACCCGTGAGATGAGCGAGTGGGGCCGCCCCGCACCCGAGGGCCTGACCGACACCCCCGCCGAACTCGCCGACGCGGCCCGGCTGCACCTGCGCGAGAAGTTCCTGCGCGCCAAGGTCGGCGTCTCCGGCGCCAACTTCATGGTCGCCGAGACCGGCACCCTGGTGGTCGTCGAGTCCGAGGGCAACGGGCGGATGTGCCTGACCCTCCCCGAGACGCTGATCTCCGTCGTCGGCATCGAGAAGATCGTGCCGACCTGGCGGGACCTGGAGGTCTTCCTGCAGACGCTCCCCCGTTCCTCGACGGCCGAGCGCATGAACCCGTACACGTCGACCTGGACGGGCACGACGGACGGCGACGGCCCCCGCACCTTCCATCTGGTGCTGCTGGACAACGGCCGCACCGACACGCTCGCCGACGAGGTCGGCCGCCAGGCCCTGCGCTGCATCCGCTGCTCCGCCTGTCTGAACGTGTGCCCGGTGTACGAGCGGGCCGGCGGCCATGCCTACGGCTCGGTGTACCCCGGCCCGATCGGCGCGATCCTCAGTCCCCAGCTCCGGGGCACCGGGAGCGAGATCGACGCCTCGCTGCCGTACGCCTCGTCGCTGTGCGGGGCCTGCTACGAGGTGTGCCCGGTGGCCATCGACATCCCGGAGGTGCTGGTGCACCTGCGGGAACGGGTCGTCCAGGGCGGCCCGGTGACGCGCGAGGGCAACAAGGTGGTGCTGAAGCCGGCCAAGGGCCATGCCGCCGAGCGGGCCGCGATGCGGGCGGCGCGCTGGGCGTTCGGCCGGCCCGGCGCCCTGCGCGCCGGGCAGCGGCTGGCGTCCCGGACACGCCGGCTGCATCCTCGTACGCTGCCCGGCCCCGGCAAGGCGTGGAGCGCTACGCGGGATCTGCCGCCGGTGCCCGCGGAGCCGTTCCGCGACTGGTGGCAGCGTACGAACGGCGGGACCACCGAGGGGACGGCGAAGTGAGCAGCAGGGAGCGGATTCTGGGCCGGGTGCGGCGCGCGCTGGCGGATGTGCCGCAGGACGACCCTTCGTACGGGGAAGCCGTCGCGCGCGACTATCTGCGCGAGCACGGCGCCCGGTCCACCGAGGAGACGGTCGAGCTGCTGGCGGAGAACCTGGCGGACTACCGGGCCGTCGTGCACCGGTGCGGCGCGGACGAACTCCCGTCCGTGCTGGCCCGGTTGCTCGCGGAGCGGAAGGCGGTGACCGTGCTCGTGCCGCCGGGCCTCGACGAGGCGTGGCTGGCGGAGGCGGACACCGCCCGGGTGGCGGACCGGGTGGAGAGCGGCGCGCACGAACTCGACCGGGTGGACAGCGTGGTCACGGCGTGCGCGGTGGCGGTCGCCGAGACCGGGACGATCGTGCTGGACGGCGGTCCCGACCAGGGGCGGCGCCGGATCACCCTGGTCCCGGACCACCACATCTGCGTGGTGCGCGTCCCCGGGCAGGTGGTGTCGTCCGTGCCGCAGGCCCTCGAACGGCTCGATCCGGCCCGCCCGTTGACGTGGATCTCCGGTCCGTCGGCGACCAGTGACATCGAGCTGGACCGGGTGGAAGGGGTGCACGGCCCGCGCACCCTGGAGGTGATCCTGGTCGGCTGAACGCCCCCGAGTGCCCGGCCCGGAGATCGCGAGGATCCCCGGGCCGGCTCATGCTCCGCGGTCGTACCCCTCCCGGGCCTGCGCCACCTTGGGCAGGTTGCCGGTGGCCCAGTCCGCGAGGTGGGCGAAGAGCGGGGCCAGGCTGAGGCCGAGTTCGCTGATCTCGTACTCGACGCGCGGCGGCACCTCCGGGTGGTAGGTGCGCACCACCAGGCCGTCGCGCTCCAGCTGGCGCAGCCGCTGGGTCAGCACCTTGGGCGTGATGTTCGTGATCGCGCGTTCCAGCTCGCCGAACCGCTGACGGCCCCGCGCGTGCAGCGTCCACAGGATCGGTGTGGTCCAGCGGCTGAAGACGATGTCCACCACGGGGGCGATGGGGCAGGCGAGTTCTGGATCGGTCGGGTCACCGGTCATGCGTACCCCTCGGGGAAGTCACTTTCCTCTGGGTACCTACTATACCGGCGGTGTTAGCGTCGTTCCGCAAGGTCAACAACCCATTCGGAACAAGGAGTTACCCATGATCGTGGTGACGGGGGCGACCGGGAACGTCGGCCGTGAACTGGTCCGTTCTCTGGCGACTGCGGGCGAGCGGGTGACCGCCACGTCCCGGCACATCTCGGAGAGTGAAGTCCCGGACAACGTGAGGACGTCGCGGTCGGACCTCACCGACGCGGAGAGCCTGCGGCCGGTGCTCGACGGGGCCGAGGCGCTGTTCCTCCAGAACGGTGGCACCAGCGCCCATCTGATCAACCCGCGGGACCTCCTCGACGTGGCCAAGTCCGCCGGGGTCGGCCGGGTGGTCCTGCTGTCGTCCCAAGGGGTGGCGACCCGGCCGGAGTCGCAGTCGCACGGCGCCCTGGCGGGCGCGATCGAGGACGCCGTCCGGGAGTCCGGCCTGGAGTGGACGGTCCTGCGGCCGGGCGGCTTCCATTCCAACGCCTACGCCTGGGCGGAGCCGGTCCGTACCCACCGCACCGTCGCGGCCCCCTTCGGCGACGTCGCGCTGCCCACCGTCGACCCGGCCGACATCGCGGAGGTCGCCGCGGTGGCCCTGCGGCAGGAGGGACACCACGGCCGGGTCCACGAGTTGACCGGGCCCGCCCCCACGACACCCCGCGAGCGGGCGGAGGCCATCGGCAGGGCGATCGGGGAGCCGGTCCGGTTCGTCGAGCAGACACGGGAGGAGGCGCGCGAGCAGATGCTGGCGTTCATGCCGGAGCCGGTCGTCGAGACCACCCTGTCCATCCTCGGCGAACCGACGCCCGCCGAGCGGCTCGTCAGCCCCGACGTGGAACGCGTCCTGGGCCGCGCGCCGCACACCTTCGAGGACTGGGCCCGGCGCAACGCGGCCGCGTTCCGGTGAGCTCAGCAGTAGGTCATCGGGCAGCCGTGCCGTAGCGAGTACTGGGCGGCGCGCAGGTAGAGCGCCGTGTAGAACGCCGTGGCCAGGTCGTCGGCCCAGGGGCCCGGCCGGGTGGCGGCGGCCTTCTCCGCCTCGCCTTCCAGGAACCAGAAGGTCAGTTCGAGGTTGCCGAAGGTCGCCGGTACCAGGTCCAGCGGCAGGCCGAGGGCCACGGCGAGCCGCTCGGCGAGCGCGTGGACGTGCGGCGCACCGACGATCAGGGTCTCGTCCGTGTACGCGGAGCCGACGGGCAGCAGGACGCCGTCGTCCAGCGCGAACGGGACCAGCACCGTCCAGTCGAGGAGGGTGTGCCGCTCCTCGGGGGTCAGCCGCGCCCGGCACAGCTCGTCGAAGCCGGCCATGGAGGGGCTGATCTTCTCCTCGAACCAGCCCGGCGCGTCCCGCACCGCCTTTCGCGGCTCGTACGGGGGCAGCCCGCGCCGCCCCAACTCCGTGTTCAGCGCGGCCGCGACGTCCGCGTAGCCGTCCTCGCCGGGCTCCGACCAGTCCTGCGCGGTGACGCTCACCAGATACACACCCATGATCGCAACGTACCGCCCGCCACCGACAACCCCTCCGGCCGCTGATGGCAATGGGTGACAACGGGGGTGAACAAGCGCTTAGATAGGTGATCGAACACTCGCCGAGACCGCGACCGATCCGCCCGGAGGCCCCGTTGTTCACGTCCGTCGACGATGTCTCCGCCCGGCTCGCCGAGAGCGGTTACCTGGCCTCCCCCGCCGTCGCCACGACCGTCTTCCTCGCCGACCGGCTCGGCAAGCCACTGCTCGTGGAGGGCCCGGCCGGCGTCGGCAAGACGGAACTCGCCAAGGCCGTGGCCCAGGTGGCGGGGGCCCGGCTGGTCCGGCTCCAGTGCTACGAGGGCGTCGACGAGTCCCGGGCGCTGTACGAGTGGAACCACGCCAAGCAGCTGCTGCGCATCAGCGCGGGCCGGGACGAGACCTGGGACGAGACCCGCACGGACATCTTCAGCGAGGAGTTCCTCCTCCCCCGGCCGCTGCTGACCGCCATCCGCGGCGACGAACCGACCGTCCTGCTGATCGACGAGACCGACAAGGCCGACGTCGAGGTGGAGGGACTGCTCCTCGAAGTGCTCAGCGACTTCCAGGTCACCGTCCCGGAACTCGGCACGATCACCGCCACGCGCCGCCCCTTCGTGGTCCTCACCTCCAACGCGAGCCGAGAACTGTCGGAAGCGCTGCGCCGGCGCTGTCTGTTCCTCCACATCGACTTCCCCGAGGAGGAGCTGGAGCGGCGGATCGTCCGGCTGAAGGTGCCGGGCATCGAAGCGGCGCTGGCCGAGTCGGTGGTCCGGGTGATCGGCGCGCTGCGCGCGATGGACCTGCGCAAGGCGCCCTCCGTCGCCGAGACCATCGACTGGGCGCGCACCCTGCTCGCGCTCGGCGCCACCACCCTCGACGAGAACGTCGTACGCGACAGCCTGGGCGTGATCCTCAAGCACCAGGACGACATCCTCAAGGCCGGTGCGAAGCTCGACCTGGACGCCGTGTGAGCGCCGAGGTCGCCGACCGCCTGGTCGGCTTCGTCGCCGCGCTGCGCGCGCACGGCCTGCGCGTCGGCACCGGCGAGTCGGTGGACGCCGCCGAGGCCGCGGCGGCACTGGGGTTCGCGGACCGCGGACTGCTGCGCGAGGGGCTGGCCGCGACGCTGCTGCACTCGACGGACCAGCGGCGGGTGTTCGACACCGTGTTCGACCTGTACTTCCCGCGCGGCGTCGGCGCGCCCCGGGGCGAGCCCGGCGACCGTGACGATCTGCGTGACCGGCTGGCCGCCGCACTCGCCGCCGACGACGAGACGATGCTGGCCCGGTTGGCGATCGAGGCCGTCGACGGGCTGGGCGGATACGGGAGTTCACCGGGCGCGGACGGCTGGTCGTCGTACCAGACGCTGGAACGCCTGCGTCCGCAGACGCTGTTGGCGCGGGTGCGGGACGACGTCCGGGCCCGGGGCGGTGACGTCGGGTTCACCGACCGGCTCCTCGAGGACGAGATCCGGCGCCGCATCGAGGCCTTCCGCGCACTGGTGGCCGGGGAGGCGCGGCGCCGGGTGGCGGAGCGGCGGGGGCGGGACGAGATCGCCCGGCGGGCGGTGGCGCCGACCGCCGACCGGGTCGACTTCCTGTACGCGGGCAAGGACCGGCTGGCCGAACTGCGGCGGACGGTACAGCCGTTGGCCCGCAGGCTGGCGACCCGGATGGCCGCGCGGCGCCGCCGGGCCGCCCGGGGCACCATCGACCTGCGGCGGACCCTGCGCGGCTCGCTCTCGACGGGCGGGGTGCCGATGCGGCCCGTGCTGCGCCGTCGGCGTCCGGCCCGCCCCGAACTGGTGCTGCTGTGCGATGTGTCGGGGTCGGTGTCCGGCTTCTCCGACTTCACGATGCTGCTGGTGCAGGCGCTGCACGACCAGTTCAGCAAGGTGCGGGTGTTCGCCTTCGTCAACCGGATCGACGAGGTGACCGGCCTCCTCGAACACGGCGCGGCCGACCCGGAGGGCCTCGGCGCCCGCATCCGGGCGGAGGCGAACCTGACGGGATATCACGGCAGCAGCGACTACGGCGTGGCCCTCGGCGAGTTCACCGAGCGGTACGGCGCGGCGGTCGGCCCGCGCACCACGGTGTTCGTGCTCGGCGACGCGCGGACGAACATGAGCGACCCGAACCTGCCGGCGGTCCGGCAGATCGCCGAACAGGCCCGTCACGCCCACTGGCTGAACCCGGAGCCCCGCTCCCTGTGGGGCACGGGCGACTCGGCCGCCCCCGAGTACGCCGGGTCGATCGCGATGCACGAATGCCGCAACGCCCACCAACTCGGCGCCCTGGTGAGCCGGTTGCTCCCGGTCTAGCCGTATCCGGCGCCGTCCTACTGCGCCTTCGCGTAGTCCTTGGCCATCGCCCCGGCGAAGTCGTACACCACGCACTGTTCGTCGCCCACGACCCACGCGTCATGGCCCGGCGACACCACGAAGACGTCGCCCGGGCCCAGTTCGCCCTCGCCGCCCTCGTCCATGGTGATGTGCATACGACCCTGGACCACGTATCCATTGTGGTGGATCTGGCAGGTGTCGGTGCCCGCCAGCGACGCGAGCGACTCGGACCAGCGCCATCCCGGTTCGAAGGTCGCCACGGCGAAGTCGAGCCCTGTCATATGGACCGCCTCGAGGTGACCCCGGGGGAAATCGCGCCGCTCGTCCGGCTTTTCGAGCGCCTTCACTTCCATCATGACGCTTCTCCTTCCGGCCGCGCCTCACCACGGCCGGGGCCGGTCTCCCCGGCGGCCCTGGGCGTCGCCGGTCGGGGCCGAGCCCCACCCTCCATCCTCCGCCCGTCGCGCGGGGGGCGCCAATCGGTGGTACCGGCCCCTCAGAGGCCGCCGCACAGCTCGGCGAAGCGGCCGGTGTCGATGTTGCCGCCGGAGACGATCACGCCGACGCGCCGGGGCAGGGCGCCGGCCCGCCCGGCGAGGAGGGCGGCGAGCGGGGTGGCGCCGCTCGGCTCCACGACGATCTTCAGGCGTTCGAAGGCGAACCGCATGGCCGCGCGGATCTCGTCGTCGCCGACCAGGGCGATGTCGTCCACGAGCCGCCGGTTCACCGAGAAGGTCAGCTCCCCCGGTGTGTGCAGGGCCTGGCCGTCGGCGATGGTGCGCGGCACCGGGATCTCGACCCGTCGGCCCGCCTCGAGCGACCGTTTGGTGTCGTCCCCGGCCTCCGGTTCCACACCGACGATCCGGGTGCCCGGCCGCAGCCCCTTGACCGCGGTCGCGCTGCCGGCGATCAGCCCGCCGCCCCCGACCGGCACCAGCAGGGCGTCCAGTTCACCCGCCTCCTCCAGGAGTTCCAGCGCGGCGGTCCCCTGGCCCGCCATGACGTGCGGGTGCTCGTAGGGCGGGATGAGCGCGAGTCCCCGGTCGGCGGCCAGCGCCTCGGCGATGGCCACCCGGTCTTCGGTGTAGCGGTCGTAGGTCACGATCTCGGCCCCGTAGCCCTCCGTCGCGGCCCGCTTGGAGCCGGGCGCGTCCTCGGGCATGACGATCACCGCGGTGGTGCCGAGCTCCCGCGCGGCCAGGGCGACGGCCTGGGCGTGGTTGCCCGAGGAGTACGCGGCGATGCCCCGGGCGAGCTGCTCGGGGGCCAGCCGGGAGGCCGCGTTGTAGGCGCCGCGGAACTTGAACGCGCCGACGCGCTGGAAGTTCTCGCACTTCAGCAGGACCTCGGCGCCGACCAGCGCGTCCAGGGTGCGGGAGCGGAGTACGGGCGTACGGTGCGCGACGCCCTTCAGCCGGGCGGCCGCGTCGCGCACGTCGTCCAGGGTGATCGTCGGGGGTGTGGTCGTCACGGGTGTGCTCCCTCGGGGTTGTCGTCGTCGGTGCCTGCGGTGCCGGTGCCTGCCGTGCCGGTGCCTGGGGTGCCGTCTGCTCCGGTGCCGTCGGCTCCGGTCCCGTCCGTGGCTCTGGCCTGGGAGAGATAGCTGTAGGCGGAGGCACGGGAGATGCCGAGGCGGGCGGCGACCTGCTCGATCGCGCGGCGCACGGCGAACACGCCGCGTTCGTCCAGGCCGCGGAACAGCGTCAGGCGCCGCGACCGGTCGAGACCTGCCCAGGTCTGCCCCTGGCGCCGCAGACGGTCGTCGAGGAGGGCGTCGACGACGGAGTCGATGTCGTCGCCGAACGTGGTCACGGGCGCCTCGGCCCGGCCGCCCGCCGCTCCCGCGAGCGCCGCCAGCAGTCCCTGCACCCGGTCCACCTCGGTGACGTCCACGTTGACGCACAGCGCGCCGAACACCGCGCCCGTGGAGTCGCGCAGCACCATCGTGGACGACTTCACCAGCCGTCCGGCGCCGGTGCGGGTGACGTAGTTCAGCTCGTCGACGGCGTCGTCGCCGCGGGCGAGGACCCGCATGCCGATCTCGCTCATCGCCCCGCCGACCGTCCGCCCGGTCACCGATCCGGCGACGGCGACGACGGACCGCTCCGGCCGCCGGTAGTCGTGCAGCACCACCTCGCACACCGGACCGAACGTGGCCGCGATCCCGTCGACGACGGGGGTGAGCGCACGCAGGATCACGTCCTGCTCGGTCTCCCGGGATTCCATGAGTGAAATTAGACCACACGTCCAGCCTCTGGACCAGCAGTCCAGAACAGGCCCTCGCGTCGACACCTTCAGGGGAACCGTCGATCAAGGGGGTGGTTCGCCAATTACCGGTTCCCTAGGATGTGTTGTCGACCGCGCCAGTCCGTGGTGCGGCGGCGTTCTGGGGGAAGAGATGCAGCCTGGCAAGCAGCTGTCCACGTCGATCGATGCGGCCGTCCCCACAGCCGCACGCATGTACGACCACTACCTGGGCGGCAAGGACAACTACGCGGCCGACCGGGCGGCCTGCGAGGAGCTCGACAAGGTCGTCCCGAGCACCCGCGCCCTCGCGCTGAACAACCGGCGCTTCCTCCAACGGGTCGTGAAGACCCTGACGCAGGAGTTCGGGATCCGGCAGTTCCTGGACCACGGCTCCGGCCTGCCCACCCAGGACAACGTGCACCAGGTCGCCCAGCGCGTCGACCCGACCGCGCACGTCGTCTACGTCGACAACGACCCCATGGTGCTCGTGCACGGCCGGGCCCTGCTGGAGCAGGACGAGCGCACCACCGTCATCCACGCCGACCTGCGGGAGACCGAGGCGATCTTCACGCACGAGGACACCCTGCGGCTGATCGACTTCTCGCAGCCGGTGGCCGTGCTGTTCAACTCGGTCTTCCACTGCATCCCCGACAGTGACACCGAGGGCCCGCAGGCGGTGGTCCGCCGGGTGACCGAACGCCTCGCGCCCGGCAGCTTCCTGGTGATGTGCCAGCTGGTCAGCGAGGACCCCGAGGTCAGGGCGTTCGTCACCGACTTCATGGACAAGGCCACGCAGGGCCACTGGGGCCGGGTGCGTCAGGAGAAGGACGTCGCCTCGTTCTTCGAGGGCACGGAGATCCTCGACCCGGGACTGGTGGAGGTCTCCACCTGGCGGCCCGACACCGAGGTAGCGCCCCGCCAACTCACCCAGGAGTGGATCGAGTTCGGCGGAGTGGGCCGCCTGGGCTGAGCCGCCTCACCTCACGGAGCGGCGGCATAACGCCGCTCCGCCGTCTCCTTCAGCAGCGCCATCGAGGCACGCGGATCGAGGGCCTCGTCCGCGAGCCGGTCCAGCGCGACCCGGTACTCCTCCGTCTCGTCCCGGTCCTCCAGGAAGGTCGCGCTCCTGATCTGCTCCAGATAGACGACGTCGGGCAGATCGACGCCGCCGAACCGCAGATAGGTGACCGGTATGGCCGGCGCGGAGGCGTGCGTGACGTCCAACGGGACCACCTGGACCGTGACATGGGGCAGCCCGGCCAGCTCCACGAGGTGGGTGAGCTGCTCGCGCATCACGTCCTGGCCGCCCAGCACCCGCAGCAGCACCGACTCGTCGAGGACCGCCCACACCCGCGGGGCGTCCGGTCTCCGCAGCAGTTCGGTGCGCCGCGTCCGCAGCTCCACCCGGCGCTCGACCTCCCGGGAGGTCGCCGAAGGCAGCCCACGCTCGACGACGGCACGTGCGTACGCGGGGGTCTGCAACAGGCCCGGCACGTACTGGATCTCGAAGGTACGGATCGCGGTGGCCGCCTCCTGGAGGCCGACCAGCCGGTCGAACCACTCGGGCATGAGCCGCTTGTCGTAGCGCTGCCACCAGCCGGGCTCGCCCGCCTGCCGCAGCAACCGGATCAGTACGGAGGCCTCGTGGTCGTCGGTCTCGTACAGCGACAGCAGCGCACGGACGTCCGCCTCGACGGGCGGCCTGCGGCCCTTGCCCGCCTCGATGCGCGACAGCTTCGCCGGACTGAACCCGACGGCCTTCGCGGCCTGGTCCTGGGAGAGTCCCGCGTCCTCCCGGATACCCGCCAACTGGACACCGACCAGCATTTTCAGCAAGGTCGGGGCGGGCTCGGCCCGGTTCAGATACGGTTCGAGGCGGGACACTCGAGGCGACTCGACAGACATCCTGACTCCCCGTGGACCGGCAGACGACAGACCGCAGTATCGCACCCGAAGGCCTCCGACCGCACGCGGCAGGGGAATTGAGCCTCCACACACCCCCCCTCGGGTCAGCTGCCGGGCCGGCTGCCCGGCCGGGGGCCGGAACCACGTGCCGGCCCAGGCGTCAGACGAGGTGGTCGAACTCCCCGTCCTTCGCCCCGGCCACGAACGCGGCCACCTCGGCCGGTGTGTACACCAGCGCCGGGCCGTCGGGATCACGGGAGTTGCGCACCGCGACGCCTCCCCCGACCAGGGCCGCGACCTCCACGCAGTTGCCCTCGGCGTTGCTGTGACTGCTCTTGATCCAGCGGACGCCCAGCGAACTCGCCCGCACTCCGTTCGACACTGACGACACTGCACTCTCCTCGCTTCGTACGCGCAATTTCTCGTGAAATTGCACGAGGACCTCGTCAGCGTGGATAATAGCCATGCCGTCAACCGCACTTCCAACCCGACGTCCTGACGCCGCCTCAGGGAGATGCCCCGTGTCATCACCTGCGCAGTTCCGGAGCCACGAGTCCGTCTCCGTCCGCGAATCCCCGAGAACCGCCGCCCTGTACCTCGCGGGCAGCCGGGAGGGATTCGCCCAGGCACGGGAGTTCACCCAGCGCACCCTCGACTGCTGGTCCCTGGAGCGCTGCACCGACGACGCGGTCACCGTCGTCACGGAACTGGCCGCCAACGCCGTCCTGCACGCGCTCCCGCACACCTCGACGGACGAGTTCCACGTACGGCTCCGGCTCACCCTGCGCCGCGCGCATCTGGTGTGCGCGGTCACCGATCCGAGCGACAGCCTGCCCGTCCACTCGCGCACCGCGGACGACCTCCTGGAACACGGCCGCGGACTGCACATCATCGAGGCCCTCTCCGAACACTGGGGCTGGACCCGGCGTCCTCCCGTGGGCAAGACCGTCTGGGCGATGCTGCCGACCCACTCCCGTCCCGACCCCTACCCGATACTTGACACCTGACATGACTGCGACGAAGAGACCCGCACCGCTCAAGGACCTGGGACACGTGCCGTGGCCCGAGATCAAGGACTCCACCGGCTCCGCGGCGGGCATCCCCTTCCTGCTCACCACGCTCGCCCGCGGCGACGCCGACAGCGCCGGCACGGCACTCGGCCAACTACGCCGCCGGATCTGCCAGTTCGGCTTCGTGGTCGACGAGGCGACGGCGGCCACGGTGCCCTTCCTCTGGGAACTGGTCCGGCTCCCCCAGGTCACCTGCCGCGCGGAGATCCTGGGCCTGCTGAAGAGCATCGCCGACACCCGCCAGTGGGAGACCACCGCCGCCGCCTACCCCAAGCTGCTGCACCATCCCGACAACTACGTGGCCTGGGAACGCGCGGCCCGGCACGCCGTCCACGCCCAGCGCGACGTCCTGCGTCAACTGCTCGCCGAGCGGGACACCGACCTCGTGCGGGCCACCACGGAACTCGCCGCGACCCTGGCCGACTGAAGCCGCCGCCGGGGGCCACGCCCCGGCTCGCGCCGCCCGTTCTGCGCACCGTCGCACCCGACCGCTAGGTTGGCCGCATGAGCAACCTTGACCGCGCGCCCGTTCCGAGTGTTTGCGGCGGCCGTGGATTCGTCGTAGCCGAACCCGTCCGTGAACTGCTGAGCCCCCGGCAGGTGAAGCTCGGCGGGTCGACCGAGGTGCGCCGGCTGCTGCCGAACCTCGGACGGCGCATGATCGGCGCCTGGGCGTTCGTCGACCACTACGGCCCCGACGACATCGCCGACGAGCCCGGTATGCAGGTCCCGCCGCATCCGCACATGGGGCTGCAGACCGTCAGCTGGCTGCACGAGGGCGAGGTGCTGCACCGCGACTCGACCGGCAGCCTCCAGACCATCCGGCCCAGGGAACTCGGGCTGATGACCTCGGGGCGGGCGATCAGCCACTCCGAGGAGAGCCCGCGGTCGCACGCCCGCTACCTGCACGGCGCCCAGCTGTGGGTCGCGCTGCCGGACGCCCACCGGCACACCGACCCCCGCTTCGAGCACCACGCCGACCTGCCCACGGTCACCGCGCCCGGCCTCAGCGCCACCGTGCTCCTCGGCGCCCTCGACGGCGCCGCCTCCCCCGGCACCACGTACACCCCCCTCGTCGGCGCCGACCTGGCACTCGCCCGGGGCGCCGACGTCCGGCTGCCGCTGGACCCCGACTTCGAGTACGGCGTGCTGTCGATGTCCGGCGAGGCACACGTGGACGGGGTGCCCGTACTGCCGGGCTCGATGCTCTACCTCGGCTGCGGCCGCACCGAACTGTCCCTGCGGGCCGAGTCCGACGCGGGCCTGATGCTCCTCGGCGGCGAGCCGTTCGAGGAGGAGCTCATCATGTGGTGGAACTTCGTCGGCCGCTCCCAGGAGGAGATCACCCAGGCCCGCGAGGACTGGACGACGGGCACCCGCTTCGGCGAGGTGAAGGGCTACGACGGCGCACCACTGCGCGCCCCGGAACTGCCGCCGACGCCGCTGAAACCGCGGGGAAGGGTGCGCTGACCCGGGAGGACCGGACCGCCGGGCCGGAGCGTCCGAGGCCGGTCCAGGGCCGTCGGCCTGCGCCTGCCGGTCCGGGGCCGCCTGCCGGTCGGCCGCAGCCGTGGATGCGCCGGTGACCTGCGGTGACGCTGGGCGAACGGCAGTCACCCGGTGGGGAAGCGGCCGGTGATCTATCGTGAGTCGGGAGTGCCGAGACGCGTACGCATCCGGGTGTCGTCGCGGCGACGAGTCCGCCGGCGCCCACCGGTCCACCTCCCCACCGAGTCGATCCCACCGGGAGACACGACATGGGCCTCATCCACATCGAGCTGTTCGCGACCCTCGACCTCGTCGGGCAGGCGCCCGGTGGTCCGGAGGAGGACCCGGCGGGGTTCCCGTTCGGCGGCTGGCAGGCGCCCCTGCTGGACGAGGTCGCCGGGGCGCAGGTCATGGCCGCGTACGAGGGGACGGACGCCCTGCTGCTCGGCCGGCGGACGTACGACATCTTCGCCGCCTACTGGCCGCACCAGGAGGGCGGCGAGGACAACGAGATCGCCACGCTCTTCAACAGTGTCCCGAAGTACGTGGCCTCCCGGGGCGGGCCCGACCTCGCGTGGGCCGGGTCGACGCAGCTCGGGCCGGATCTGGCCGGCGCGGTGCGCGAGATCCGGGACCGGCACGAGCACGTGAAGGTCGTCGGGAGCCTGAACCTCGTGCAGACCCTCCTGCGCGAGCGGCTCTTCGACCGTCTCGACCTCTGGGTGCACCCGATCGTGCTCGGCGTCGGGAAGAAGGTGTTCGACGGTGGCGCGGTGCCCACGAACGTCACCCTCCTCGAACCGCCGGCAGCGGGCCCGAAGGGCACCGTGTACCTGCGCTACGGGCTCGCCGAAGGCACACCCGGGACGGGGGACATGAGCGCACCCGATCGCGGTGCAGGGCGCGGCGACTGAGCGCGTCCCGCGGCGGGCGGGCCCGGGTCGTCGGCGTGGTCGGAGTCCGTCACGAGATGGCCCGGAGTCGGCCGTGGGGCCGTTGGCGGAGTTGTTCGACGGCCCGCACCGTCGCGTCGTCGGCGGGAAGGAAGACGACGAGTTGCTGGGCGTCCGAGGAGAGTTCGAGCGTCTCGCGGCGCAGCCTGAGTTCGCGGCCGGAGGGGTGGTTGAGCCGGAGGACGCCTCGGCGTGGAACCACGTGGCGGTTCCGGCGGCGGGTGAAGTCGGGTCCGGCGACGGTCGCGAGTTGCGCGGTGAGCCACTCCGCGTTCTCGGCGGACGGTCCGAGCCACAGGTCGAACGCCTGCTCGTCGGCGATGTCGTCCCAGTCGGCGAAGAACGTGCGGGCGCGGGCGTCGGTGAAGACATAGCGGGTGAGATTCGGAGCGTCGGCGTCGAGCAGTCCGGCCGCACCGGTCACGGACTCGTATGCGCCGGTGTGGGCGAGGATGTCGCCCAGCCGGTTGGTGACCACGGCGATGCCCGGTTCGAGGAGGCGGAGCGTTTCGAGCACCGCCGGTCGCACGTTCCGGCGCGGTGGTGCGGGCTGGGTGTGCGCGGAGCATTCCCCGCCGGTGATCTTCGCCAGGTAACGCAGGTGGTCGCGCTCCGAGGCGTCGAGGCTGAGCGCGTCGGCGAGCGCGTGGATCACCGCCGGCGAGGGGCGGCGGTCACGGCCCTGCTCGATGCGGGTCAGGTACTCGACGCTGATGCCGGCTCGGGCGGCGAGATCCAGGCGCCGCAGGCCCGGTGACCTGCGGCGGCCACGATCGGGAAGCCCCAACGACTGCGGCTGGATGCTGTCGCGCTTGGCCCGGACGAAATCCCCCAACGGCGTGCCCATGCGACGAGGATAGGCCGCTGCCCGCTGCCCGCGCAGGGCTCAGCGTGGCCCTGTGGGGGCCAGCCTGAGCACGGTCTGGCTGCGGCCGCGGTGCGGCCCGATCGTGGTCGGCATGGACAACGACAAGCACAAGCTGGTGATCATCGTCGGGAGCGTCCGGGAGGGACGGTTCGGCCCGGTCGTGACCTCGTGGATCGCCGAACAGGCGCGCCTGCACGCCGGTTTCGACGTGGACGTCGTCGATCTGGCCGAGATCGACATCCCGCTCACCCTGCCCGCGGCTTCACCGAAGTACGCCGGCGACGACTACCCCCGGCCGGCCGGGATGACGAGGCTGACGTCGGCGCTGGAGAGCGCCGACGCGTTCATCGTGGTCACGCCGGAGTACAACCACAGCTACCCCGCCTCGTTGAAGGCTGCCATCGACTGGCACTTCACCCAGTGGACGGCCAAGCCCGTCGCCTTCGTCAGCTACGGCGGCGCGGCAGGCGGCCGGCACGCGGTGCTGCACCTGGAGAACGTACTGACCGAGCTGCACGCGGTGACCATCCGCGACGGCCTGGCCTTCCCCAACTACTACACCGCGTGGCAGGACGGCCGTCCGCTCGACCCCCAGATCGCCGGGTACGCCAAGACCCTGTTCGATCAACTGGCCTGGTGGGCAGGCGCGTTGCGCACGGCACGCGAAACCACCCCCTATCCGGCGTGACGACGGGCGACGCCGTGACGGACGAGTCCACCGGAGGTTGACCCTGTCGTCGGCGCCGGGTCTACGCGGAGAGGCCGCTCGACGCCGGAAGTTGACGGAGATGCCGACTCTCTGCCGGACGCCGTCGGAACCCGGTTCTCCTAGCCTCGGCATCACCGGGACGACGTTTCGGCGGACCGGAGTCGAGAACGGCCGGCACGGCCGGCCACGGGGGAACACCATGAACGCTGTTGTCTGCAAGAACCGCAGGACGCCCAGGAGCCCCAAGGGCTGGAAGACCTGCGCCGCCGGCGTCGCGGCGATCGGCGCGCTGCTCGCGTCCACCGCCTGCGAGCCGGGTGAGGCCGGCGGCGCGGGCTCCACCGCCTCGGACCGGCCGAGCGCGACCGGCCCGACGGAGCCGGGTGCGACAGGCTCGCCCGGCTCGACGGGTTCGGCCACACCGAGCGGCGGTTCGGGTGCCACCGCTGGCGACAGCACGGGGGGCGCCACCGGTGGCGGGAGCGGGGGCGGCAGCGGTGCCGTCCCCGCCTGCGCCGCGGCGGACCTCTCGTTCGGCACCACGCTCGAGGACGGGAAGGGCGAGGTCCCCAAGCATCTCCTCATCACCGTCACCAACGCGGGCGACAAGAAGTGCAGCGTCTTCCACTACCCGCACCTCTTCCTCGGTGAGTACGCCGAGGCCCGGTATCCGATCGACGTGTACGAGGACAGCGACCCGAAGGCGGGGCCCGTCACGCTCGCTCCGGGTGACGAGGCGTACGCGGCGCTGCTCGCCTCCGGTGTCCCCATGGACCAGTACGAGACGAACACGATCACCCTCCTCCTCCACGGCCGCGAGCTCGGCAGCGACGGGAGCAAGCCGATCGGCGTCGATCTGCCCCGCACGGTGGCGTTCGACGACGGTGCCCGCGTCACCTACTGGACGACCGCTTCCGGCTACGCCCTGGACTTCATCATGTCCTCCTGACCGACCTCGACCGGGACCGGCTCCCGTCACCGGCCTTCGCCCGCCCTGCCGGGAACGTCCTCCGGCAGGGCAGGCGGTCCCCGGCAACTCCTGTAGGAGGCGGATCAGTTGAGAACCGTCGTCTACCATGTCCGGATGCCCGCGACGGAGGCCTTCCGGCCGCGCCCGGCCAACGTCGCCCTCGCCGTCGGTTTCGCCCTCGCGGGCTGCCTGGCCGGCGCCTTCTACCATCCGGCGCCCTGGCGGCCGTTCGACCTGTGGGCGCATCTGCTCACCTTGCTGATCGCCCTGGCACTCGCACTGCGGGAGAACCGGCCGTTCGGCGTGCTCGTGGTCACGGCGGCGGGCTTCGCCGGATATCTGCTGCTCGGCTATCAGCCCTCGCTCAACTTCTGGGTTCCGGCGGTCGCGTTCATCTCCGTCGCCGCCCGGGAAGGGCGCGCCCGCATCGGGGGCGGTACCGCGCTGCTCGCGGCGGTCATCGCCCTCAGCGGGGTGTGCGGCCGGCTGCCCTGGCCCGTCGTGGCCGTGCAGGCCCTGATCGTGCCGGCCGTCGCCTGCACCGTCGGGCTCACCCAGCGCCGGCTCGCCGAACGCAACGCCGAGTTGCGGCGACTGACCGCCCTGCTCGATCAGCAGCAGCGCCGGGAGGCCCGCCGGGCCGTCCTCGACGAGCGCTTCCGCATCGCGCGCGAGCTGCACGACACGATCTCGCAGCACATGACGATCGTCACCCTTCAGGCCGGGCTGGCCGAGTACGTGTTCTTCACCGATCCGCCCTCCGCCCGCAAGGCGCTCGGTACCGCCGCCGCGGCCGGACGGGAGTCGCTGGAGGAGCTCCGCCGCCTCCTGGTCGTACTGCGCACCTACGATCTCGGCGACCCTTCCGGCCCGGAGAATCCGGCCGACCCGGTCCCCGACGACCTCCTGGCCGGCGTCGGCCGCATTCCTGAGCTCGCCGAGCGGCTGGAGGCGGCCGGCCTGCACGTCGAGGTCCGGTTCGCGGGAGAGCGCAGGCCCCTGCACCCGGGAGTCGAACTGTGCGCGTACCGCGTCGTCCAGGAGGCCCTCACCAACGTCGTGAAGCACTCCGGGTCGGCCACGGCCGAAGTGACCGTCCGATACCTGGACGACGAACTGCAAGTCACTGTTCTCGACCGGGGTGGCCCACTTTCGGCCACATCCACCGCCGGGTCCGGACACGGCTTGATCGGCATGCGGGAACGGGCCAAGATTTGGCACGGCTCGCTGACAGCCGGTACGCGCCCGGAGGGTGGATTCCAGGTACGACTCGGTCTTCCCCTGGGGCAGACCGCGACGGCGGCCGATCCGTGACGTGAGCATCTCCGAGGAGCGCTGTGGCCCGCATCCTGGTCGTGGACGATCAGCACCTCATCCGCTCCGGCATCGTCACGCTGCTGCGCACGGTGGAAGGGCTCGGCTTGGTCGTGGAGGCATCGGACGGCGTGGAGGCCGTCGCCGCGGCACGCGAGCACCGCCCGGATCTGATCCTGATGGACATCAAGATGCCCCGGCTCAGCGGGCTCGCGGCCGCGGAGCGCATTCTCGCCCTCGGTCTCGACCCGGCTCCGCGCATCGTCGTCCTCACCACCTTCGACGACGACGAGTTCGTCTACGCGGCCCTGCGCGCCGGATGCAGCGGCTTCCTGCTGAAGGACATGCCGCCGCAACAGCTGCTCAGCGCCGTCACGGCGACCCTCTCCGCCGACCTGCTGGTGGCTCCGGCCCACGTCCGGCGGCTCATCGAGCGGCACGCCGTCCACGCGCAGCAGTCCCAGGCCGAGGCCGCGTCGACGAGCATGCTCACGGGCCGCGAGGTCGAGGTGCTCGGGTACGTCGCCCAGGGTCTCGGCAACGAGGAGATCGCCGAGCACATGAGTGTCAGCGAGTCCACCGTCAAGACACACCTGCACCGGGTGATGACCAAGCTCGATCTGCACAGCCGCGCCCAGGCGGTGGTGTTCGCCTACGAGACGGGCATCGCGCAGGTCGGCGGGGAGCGTCGGTGAGCCCGCCGACGAACCGTCCGTCCAACTCAGCGCCATAGTTCGGGTGTTGTGGCAGTATCGGCTGGCATGTCGCCGTTGGCCGTGTGGTCGCCCATGCCCGTTCGTCGTCTGTTCGTCGTGCTGCTCGTGCTGCTCACGGCGGCCGGCGCCGGTGTGCACGAGGCCGCCGCGGCAGCCGGGCCGGGGGTGTCCGGGGCCGCGGCGACGCCCGATCGCGCGCGCTACGACGTGACCCTGCGCTCCGACGCCGACGGCAGCCACTGGACCGGACGGCAGCGGGTGTCGTTCCGCAACGCGTCCGACCGGCCGCTGCGTGAGGTGTACCTGCGGTTGTGGGGCAACGGCGAGGACACGTGCGGCACACCCGGCGCGCCGGCCCCCGTCGTCGTGTCGAGCGTGGCGGGAGGCACGCCGGGACTTCCCGCCGTGGAGTGCACGGCCCTGCGCATCGCCCTGCCGAAGCCGCTCGCGCGCGGCGCGCGGACGGCCGTCGCCTTCGATGTCTCCATCACGGTGCCCGAACGCAATGCCCGCTTCGGCCGCGAAGGCGCCTACCGCTTTCTCGGCAACGCGTTGCCGGTGCTCGCCGTCCACGACGCGAAGGGGTGGCACCTCGACCCGTACGTGGCGCTCGGTGAGAGCTTCTACGCCCTGACGAGCGACTTCCGCGTCCGTCTCGACCACCCGTCGGCCCTGAAGGTGCCGACGACCGGTCACACCCGCACGCTCCCCGGCGTCCCCGGCCGTACGGTCACCGTCGCTGTCGCGGACCGGGTGCGGGACTTCGCGTGGGCCGCGGGCCCGTTCCGCACGGCGGCGCAGACCACGCCCGGGGGCGTGCGCGTGAAGTCGTACTGGGCGGCCGACACCCCCGCCGCGGGAGTACGCCTCACCCGCGCGGACGCCGTCGCCGCGATCGACCGGTTCGGCCGGGAGTTCGGCCGCTATCCGTACGGCGAGATCGACCTCGTGATGACCCCCGGGTTCGGCGGCGGCATGGAGTACCCCGGCCTCGTCCTCCTCGGCACCACCGAGGAAGGCGGCGCCGTCGTCCACGAGCTGGCGCACCAGTGGTGGTACGGCATCGTCGGCAACGACGAGTACACCTCACCGTGGCTGGACGAGAGCTTCGCCCAGTACGCCAACGCCCGTTTCTACGGCTGGGAGACCGGCGACTGCTGGTCCGACGTCTACTGGCCCGACGACAGCGCCGCGCTGACCTCCTCGATGGCCTACTGGTCGCAGCACCGCGGCACGTACCACCTCGTCTACACGGCCGGGCCCTGCGCCCTGGCCGACCTGGAACGCGTCCTCGGCGCCGACACCATGGCACGGCTCCTGGAGCGGTACGCCCGGGACCACTGGTACGGCGTCTCCACCACCGCCGACTTCAAGAAGGCCGCCCAGTCCATGACGGACGAGGACCTGCGCCCCTTCTGGGAGACCCACCGCATCCGGTGACGGTGCAACGACCGCTGAGCGGAGGGGACTTACCGCCGCGCCCGGTGCGGGTGGTGCTGGTGCGGGGTGGGTCAGCGAGGGCCGTCGAGGGCGATGCGGGCGGTGATGCGTTTGCCGACCGGGTCCTGCTCGACGAAGAGGTCTTCCGTCACGGCCTTGACGATCTCCAGGCCGTGCTGGCCGATCCGGCCGGGATCGCTCGCCCGCGCTGCGGGCACCGTCGGGTCGCTGTCCCACACGACGACTTCCACCGCGTGGGCCGTGAGGCGCAGTTCCATCAGCACGGGGCCGGGGGCGTATTTGCGGGCGTTGGTGACCAGCTCGCTCACCACCAGCTGCGTGAGGTCGCGCGCGCGGGCGGGATCGGGCAGGCGATGGTGGTCATGGGCCTGGTCGAGGAAGTCGACGGCATGGTGGCGGGCGTCCGCGATGCTGCCGTCGTCCGCGCCCAGGGAGTAGCCGGCGCGCATCAGGTGGCCGTCCAGCCCGGTACGGCCGTCGCCTCCGGCGTGGGATTCCACGTGTCCTCGCCCTCACTCCCCCGGTCACGTGCGCCGGTACCCGCGATCGCGCCATGCATGCCACGGGATGCCGCTCGGCACGGCCGCCCGGCTGCGTCCCGCCGCGGTGGTGGGCAGAATCTTCCGCGCACGCCCTCACCCGGGGGCCAGCCTAGACGCAGTCGAGGAGACGGTGACCGACATCGGGAAAGCGGACCGGCCGAGGAGCCTGTCCGTCGAACAGCGCGTGGTCGACGGGGTCCGCGTCGTGACCGTGCGGGGCGAGATCGACCACGACGTCAAGGACGTCCTCGGCGAAGCCCTGTTCCGCGCGGACGGAGCGGTGCCGCCCCCGCGGGTCGTGGCAGACCTCGGCGGCGTGACCTTCATGGACTCCAGCGGCATCAACGTCTTCCTCGCCGCCCACCGGCAGGTGAGCGGCGCGCGGGGCTGGTTGCGCATCGCCGCCGCGCAGGAGCCCGTCCTGCAGGTCCTGCGACTGGTCGGCGTCGACGCCCTCGTCTCCTGTCACGCCACCACCGAGCAGGCCCTGAACCCCTGAGGCCGATGCGCTCCGACCCGACGTGCTCCGGCCTTGACCTCAAGTGCGGTCGAGGGCCGACGCTTCAGCCATGACCACTACGACCACGCAGACGGATCACACCGAGATCAGCATGCTCGTCAGCCGATTCTTCCGAGCTCTGGACGAGCGGAAGTTCGAGGGCGACTGGGCCCGTGGCTATGTCACCGACGACGTCCGGACGACGACCCCGATCGGCGCGGCCGACGGCGTCGAAGCGATGGCACACGCCAGGAAGGCACTCGAGAGGTACGCCCGCACCCAGCACATCACCTCCGACCTCGTGATCGACGTCGAACCGGCCTCGGGGAGGGCCACGGCGTCCTGGAACGCGTTGATGACGCACGTTCACCACGACACCACGCTTCGGCAGCGCGGCGAGGACGCCGACCCTCTCTTCACGGTGGGCGGCTACTGGGAGGCCGAACTGCGGCGCGAGCGCGAGGGCTGGCGCATCAGCCGTATGTCCGTCCAGGCGTTGTGGACCACAGGTCAGCCGCCCGAGCTGGACCCGGAGATCCGGCCGGCACCGGTTGCGTGACGCACCGCTGCGGTCGGCCCGCGGTGCGCGCGGCTACTGCTCCGTGGGCGTGGATCCGGGCCGGAAGGCATCAGCGAGGACCGCGTACCTGGTGGCGGTCTCCAGGTGCTCGTCATTGCGGCGGCGCAGGTGTTCGTACGACGCGAGCCAGTACCGGGCCTGATGCAGACAGTGGGCCCTGACCTGCTCGTCGTTCATGCCGTGGATCTCGAGCCCGGCCAACGGCGGAAGGATGTGCGCCGGTTCGGGCTGCCCGGAGGGCTCGGATTCGGGACTGCGGTTCCAGGGACGGTCCTTGGACATGGTCATCCTCGCTTACGTGGAAGTGAAAGTGGAATCGAAGAGGGAGAGGACACGGACGGGGAGGCGGAGACGGCGCAGCCACGCCGAGCCGGGCTTGCGGGAAGGAAGCCAACGGTAGCGGCAGCGGGGAGGACGCCTCCTGCCTGACCGCCCGACCGGAACGCAGTACCGGATACGGCACGAGGTGGGCGGGGCCGATCTCGCAGCCGAGTCACCTCGTCCGGCACGCGGAGACCACGTGGTGGCTGAAGGCGGGGAGGAAGCGCGACTACGGCGTTTCCCGCCCTCGGCGCATTCCAAGCATGCCGTACGCGTGTTCCACCTCACCAGCCGAATGGCCGAGGTGATCCACCGCGCCGGAGGACCGCCCCGTAGGCTGGCCGGTGCAGCTGGTTCGCCCCGTCCGCCAGGCGGGATGCGTCGCAAGAGGGAACCCGGTGGAAATCCGGGACTGCCCCGCAGCGGTGAACGGGAACGACCGCCGTCATACGCACTGGACCCACGAACAGGGTCTGGGAAGCGACGGCCAGTAGGTGTCTCGTACGCACTCCGTACGACGAGACGTGCCCGTGAGTCCGAAGACCTGCCCGTTGCCCGCGCACGAAAGGACTCGTGCGCGGAAATCCCGGTGACCTCGTGGGCGGGTCGGCGTACATATCAGGCGAACGACCGCGCCGCGCCGCGCGGGATCGGTCCGCCCGGTTCGTCACCCCTTCGCGCTCGCGTCCCGTCCCGGGATCCCAGGGAGATATCTCGCGAAGGAGATTTCCGTGACAGCGAAGTCCGCAGCCGCGGCAGCTCGGGCCACCGTGTACGGCTACCCCCGTCAGGGCCCGAACCGGGAACTGAAGAAGGCCGTCGAGGGCTACTGGAAGGGCCGCGTCACCGCCGACACCCTCCGGACCACCGCCGCCGAACTGCGCACCGCCAACTGGCGGCAGCTCGCCGACGCCGGCATCCACGAGGTCCCGACCGGCGACTTCTCGTACTACGACCACGTCCTGGACACCACCGTCATGGTCGGCGCGGTCCCCGCCCGCCACCGCGACGCCGTCGACACCGATCCGCTCGACGGCTACTTCGCCATGGCACGCGGCACCCAGGATGTCGCGCCGCTCGAGATGACCAAGTGGTTCGACACCAACTACCACTATCTGGTGCCCGAGTTGGGCCCGGACACCGTCTTCACGGCCGATCCGGCCAAGCAGGTCGCCGAGCTCGGGGAGGCCCTCGCCCTCGGGTTGAGCGCCCGCCCGGTACTGGTCGGCCCGGTCACCTACCTGCTGCTCGCCAAGCCCGCCCCGGGCGTGCCCGCGGACTTCGAGCCGCTCACCCTGCTGGACCGGCTGCTGCCGGTGTACGCCGAGGTCCTCGCCGACCTGCGCGCAGCCGGCGCCGAGTGGGTACAGCTGGACGAGCCCGCCCTCGTGCAGGACCGCACCCCGGCCGAACTGGACGCCGCCGCCCGCGCCTACCGCGCTCTCGGCTCCCTGACCGACCGGCCCAAGCTCCTGGTCGCCTCCTACTTCGACCGGCTCGGCGACGCCCTGCCGGTCCTGGCCAAGGCCCCTGTCGACGGACTCGCCCTCGACTTCACCGACGCCGCGGCCGCCAACCTCGACGCCCTCGCGGCCGTGGGCGGTCTGCCCGGCAAGCGGCTGGTCGCCGGTGTCGTCAACGGCCGCAACGTCTGGATCAACGATCTGGAGAAGTCCCTCGCCACCCTCGGCACCCTGCTCGGGCTGGCCGACCGGGTCGACGTGGCCGCCTCCTGCTCGCTGCTCCACGTGCCCCTCGACACGGCCCTGGAGCGGGACATCGAGCCGCAGATCCGGCGCTGGCTGGCCTTCGCCCGCCAGAAGACCGTCGAAGTCGTCACCCTCGCCAGGGGCCTGGCCCTCGGCACCGACGCGATCACCGGCGAACTGGCCGCGAACCGGGCCGACCTGGCCGCCCGGGCCACCTCCCCCCTCACCCACGACCCGGCCGTCCGCGCCCGCGCCGCCGCCGTCAGGGACACCGACGCCCGCCGCTCCCAGCCGTACGCGGAGCGGGCCGCGGCCCAGCGCGCCCACCTCCGCCTGCCGATCCTGCCGACCACCACCATCGGATCCTTCCCGCAGACCGGCGAACTGCGCACCGCCCGCGCCGACCTGCGCACCGGCCGGATCGACACCGCCGGCTACGAGGAGCGCATCAGGGCCGAGATCCAGGACGTCGTCTCCTTCCAGGAGAAGGCGGGCCTGGACGTCCTCGTGCACGGCGAGCCCGAACGCAACGACATGGTGCAGTACTTCGCCGAGCAGCTCACCGGGTACCTGGCCACGGAGCAAGGCTGGGTGCAGTCGTACGGCACCCGTTACGTCCGCCCGCCGATCCTGGCCGGCGACATCTCCCGCCCCGAACCGATGACCGTGCGCTGGACGACGTACGCCCAGTCCCTCACCGACCGCCCGGTCAAGGGCATGCTCACCGGCCCCGTCACCATGCTGGCCTGGTCCTTCGTCCGCGACGACCAGCCCCTCGGCGACACCGCCCGCCAGGTCGCCCTCGCCCTGCGCGACGAGGTCGACGATCTGGAGGCGGGCGGGACTTCGGTGATCCAGGTGGACGAACCCGCGCTGCGCGAGACCCTGCCGCTGCGGACCGTCGACCGCCCGGCCTACCTGGCCTGGGCCACCGAGGCGTTCCGGCTCAGCACCGGCGCAGTGCGTCCGGACACGCAGATCCACACCCACATGTGCTACGCCGAGTTCGGCGACATCGTCCAGGCCATCGACGATCTCGACGCCGACGTCATCAGCCTCGAAGCCGCCCGCTCGCACATGCAGGTGGCCCGTGAACTCGCCGCGCACGGCTACCCGCGCGAGGCCGGGCCGGGTGTCTACGACATCCACTCCCCCCGCGTCCCGAGCACCGAGGAGGCCGCCGAGCTGCTCCGTACCGGGCTCAGGGCCATTCCCGCCGAGCGGCTCTGGGTCAACCCCGACTGCGGCCTGAAGACCCGCGGCTGGCCCGAGACCCGGGCCTCGCTGGAGAACCTGGTCGCCGCCGCCCGCGCCGTGCGCGAGGAACTCTCCGCGTCCTGACGGCAGGCCGCGCGGCCGAGCGGGCCGGGGGAGGAAGCAGTCGTCGTCCTCCCCCGGCCCCCGGCCCCGGCATCGGCATCGGCATCGGCAGGGCGGGAGCGCTCTTCCCGAGATCGGCCCGGCCACCCTGGCGGCGGAACTGTACGCCGCGCGCAGCGGGGCCGCCGACTACATCCGCACCCACGATGTCGCCGCCCTCCGCGACGCGCTCACCGTTTTCGAAGCCCTGGAACTGGCCAAGGAGGGTGGGTGGTGACGGAGGGAAAGGGAGCACGGGCTGTTCGGAGCCTTGCAGGGTAGGTGGGGTGGAAGCGGTTTTGCGGAAGGTCGCCGCCCGGAGGGACCGGCCGGCGCACGCAGAACGGAGGATGCGATGTCCGAGTCACGCCCGTCCTCGGCCGGCCGTGTCGTCGTGGGGGTGAGCGGCTCGCTGGGGAGTCTCACCGCCCTGGTCCGGGCCGCCGACGAGGCGCGGCGCCGGGGTGCCGAGCTCTGGCCGGTGCTGGCCTGGGAGCCGCCGGGCGGGGAGCTCGCCGCCCGCAGGACGACGGCCGCGGCCGTTCTGGTCGAGGACTGGGAGCGGCTGGCGCGTGAGCGGCTGCTCGGTGCCCTGCGTGAGGTGTTCGGCGGTGACGGCCAGGGTTTGCGTACCCGCCCCCTCATCGCGCGCGGCACCCCGGGTCCGGCGCTGGTCGGCACCGCCGACCGGGAGGGCGACCTCCTCGTGGTCGGCGCCGGACGGCGTGGCCTGCTGCACCGTGCGCTGTGGCCGTCGACCAGCCGTTACTGCCTCGCCCATGCCGGCTGCCCGGTCCTGGCGGTGCCGCCGTCACCTCTTGAGGCCACCCTCGCGGCTGCGCAACGCCGGAACGCGTGGCGGCTGCGACTGGACACCGGGCATGTGGCGAGGGAGTTCGAAACCGTGCCGCCCGACGCCTGAGGGGATCGAGTCGTTGGGCGCCTCCCCCATGAAGGCCGTCGTTACTGCTCGTTGACCGCGCGGTCGGCCGCGGGCGCGGCTGCCTGGGCCTGTTCCGGCCGGGTGGCCAGGGACGACCTCAGCGTCTCGAAGGCGGCAGCCGTCGGGCCCGCCGGTTCTGCTTGGTAGACCACCAGTTGCTGGTGCGGGGCCCCGTTGACGGTGAAAGCCGCGAATTCGATGTACAGGTCCCCGACCTGGGGGTGTTTGAGCTGCTTGCATTCCTGGGACTTGCTCTTGACCTCGTGCAGCCGCCAGATCGCGGCGAACTCGTCGCTCTGTGCGGACAGTTCCGCCACGACTTCGGCGATACGGGCCGATGCCGGGTCATGGCCGTGGGCGGCCCTGATCTCGGCGACACAGGAGTGGGCGGCTCGCTCCCATTCCTGGTAGAAATCGCGTCCTGCCGGGTCGACGAACACCATCCGGGCGAGGTTGTCGAACCGGTCGAACCCGCTGTGCAGCGCCGTGGCGAGGGAGTTGGCCGCCATGATGTCGAGGGCCGGGCCGACGACGAAGGCCGGAGTGTGCTCCCATCCGTCCATCAGCCGCAGCAACTGCCCGCTGACGTCCGTCTCGCCCCGGTCGCGCGGGCGTTGCGAGGGGGTGAGACAGAGGCGGTTGAGATGGTCGGTGGCTTCCGCGTCCAGTCTCAGCGCCTGCGCCACGGCATCGAGGACCTGCGGGGACGGGCTGTTCTCGCGCCCCTGTTCCAGCCTGATGTAGTAGTCGGAGCTGACGCCGGCGAGCAGCGCGACTTCCTCTCTGCGCAGTCCCGGCACCCTGCGTCGCCCGTATGCGGGAAGACCGACGTCGTGTGGCTTCAAGGCTTCTCGGCGGGCTCTGAGGAAATCGCCCAAAGGCGTCCCATTGGTCACACGGAAAGACTAGACGGCTTGCTGCCGACGAGAGGTACCGGTCGCGCAATGTAGTGCCGGGTACCGAGTTCTTCACACAGGGTGATCGGCATGCACACCGTCTAAGCTCCGGAGCATGGACGTATGGATCTTGGAGGACGAACCCGAGCCGGGGACGGTCGTCGCTGCTCAGCTGCGGGGCGCGGGGTTCGCGACGGCCCCCGCGCGGACCATGGCCGTCGCGGATCTCAAGATGGGCGCATGAACACTCTGCGCAAGCCCCGGCTGCTGGTCGGCACCGCCGCGGGACTCGGCACCCTGCTCCTCGCCGCGACCCTGCACGGCCTGCCCTTCGGCGACGACAACGGGCCTGCCTCGACCGAGGTGGCCATCCGGGTCGACCAGGTCGGCTACGTACGGGGCGAGGCGAAGCAGGCCTACGTCATGGGGCCCTCGGCGGCCCTCGCCGGAGCGCGCTTCAAGGTCGTCGACGCCGAGGGCGACGTCGTCACGGCGGGGCGGCTCGGTGCCTCCACCGGCCGCTGGAACACCAAGTACCCGTCGGTGCGTACCGTCGACCTCTCCACGCTCGACACCCCCGGCACCTACCGCATCGTCCTGACCGGCACCGCGGCCGGCCGCTCGCCCGCGTTCCGGATCGCGGGTGCCCGCGAGCTGATGACCCCGCTCGTCCGGGACAACGTCCGCTTCCTGCAGGCACAGCGCGACGGAGCCGACGTGCTGCCCGGCGCCCTGCGGCGCGGCCCTTCACATCTGGCCGACCAGGACGCGACCGTCTACGCCGACCCGGACTACGACGAGGAGGGCAACGAGCTGCTCGACGAGCAGCTGACCCCGACCGGCGACCGGGTCGATGTCTCGGGCGGCTGGTTCGACGCGGGGGACTTCCTCAAGTTCACCGGCACCACCTCCTACTCGGTCGCCGAACTCCTGCTGGCCCAGCGCGACTTGCCCGGCCTGACCGAGTTGTCCGCCGAGGCCTCGCACGGGCTGGCCTGGCTGGACAGGATGTGGGACGAGGACAGCGAGACGCTCTACGCGCAGGTCGGCATCGGCGCGGGCAACGACGCCGTAGTGACGGACCACGACGTGTGGCGGCTGCCGGAGGCCGACGACCGGCTCGACGTGTCCCCCGGTGACCCGGACTACACGATCAAGCACCGGCCGGTCTTCCGCGCGGCCGCACCGGGCGAGCCGATCAGCCCCAATCTGGCGGGACGGGTGGCCGCGGCCTTCGCCCTCGCCGCACAGCGCACCGCCGCCACGGAGCCGGAGGAGGCCCGGGACTGGCTGGACAAGGCGGCCGCCGTGTACGACCTGGCCGACGCCGACCACGAACCCGACGAGCAGCTCGTCACCGCGTTCCCGGGCGCCTTCTATCCCGAGGACTCATGGCAGGACGACATGGAGTTCGGCGGCACCGAACTGGCCCTGGCCGCACGGGAACTCGGGGACGACCGGGAGAGCGACTGGGCCGACGCCGCCGCCGGATGGGCCGGGGACTACCTGGAATCCGACGTCAAGGGCACGCTCAACGTCGCGGACGTCAGCGCCCTGGCCCACGTCGACCTGGCCACGGTGCTGGACGGCACCCGGACGAACGGCATCGGGGCCGAGGAGCTGTACGCGGACCTGCGCCGCCAGTTGGACGACGGTGTCGCCCGCGCCGGGCACGACCCGTTCGGAGCCGGCGCCGTCTACGACGACTTCGACGCCGTACCGCACACCTTCGGGCTGGTGGCCACCGCCCGCCTGTACGCCAAGGCCACCGGGGACACCCGTTACGCGGCCTTCGCCGGCCGGCAGCGAGGCTGGGCCCTCGGCGCCAACGCCTGGGGAACCAGCTTCGTGATCGGTGCCGGTGAGGTATACCCGCACTGCCCGGAACACCAGCTCGCCAACCTCCGGGGCAGCCGTGACGGAACGGGCGCCATCCTGCGGGGCGCCGTGGTCAACGGCCCCAACGCCGCTTCGAGGCTGGAGGAGTTGAACGGCTTTCCGACCATGAGGAAGTGCACGGCCGCCCCGCCGAGCGGAGCATGGACCGACTTCGACGGGAAGGGCGCACGGTACGTCGACGACGTGGGCGCCTGGCAGACGGTGGAGCCCGCACTGGACTTCACCACGACGGCACTGCTGGCCTTCGCCCTGACCGCACAGGGCGGCAGCGAACAACCGAGCCTCTGAGCCTGCTCAAGTCGCTTGGCACGCACGGAACATGACCGTCAGGCTGCTGCCCATGACAGGAATCACGGGACTGAGCAAGAAGAACAACTTCGTGCTGGCCATCCGGGACGCGGACCTGGTCGCGGCGGCTCTGCGTCGGGCGCTGGCCGAGGCCTCGCCGCAGGAGCGCCCGGGCCTGGAACGCGCCGCCGCACTCGTCGAGTCCACCGCCGCCGCCACCGAAACCCAGCTGCGTGCCCGCTGGGTCCGCTCCCGGCTGGCCGCCGTCGGTTTCACGGGCGACATCGCCTCGGTCGCGGCGGTGAAGGCGCTGCGCCAGGCGGAACGGAAGCTGAGCCTGCTGGCCGCGGTGCAACTGCAGAAGGACGCGGTGGCCCATCCGGAGTGATCCGGGGTGATCCGGAGTGATCCGGGGTGATCCGGGGTGATCCGGGGTGATCCTGGATCAGACAGCAGCTCAGACGGCAGCTCAGACAGCCGGGGTGTTCAGCACATACTCGCGCGAGGCGTGCACCTCGCCGCGCAGGGCGGCCAGGTCGGCGTCGAGAACGCGTCCGTCCCACTTGCGGGGCTCGCCGTTGACGAGGACGGCGCTGATGTTGCGGGCGTCGGAGCCCAGCACGATCGTGCCGATCGGGTCGTTGAGCGGCATGTTGTTGAGGTCCTCGGCCTGGATGACCAGCAGGTCGGCCTTCTTGCCCGGGGTGAGGGAGCCGGTGACGGCGGCCAGGCCGTTGCTGCGGGCGCCCTGGAGGGTGGCGAAGTCGAGGACGTCGTGGGCGGTGATGCGGGAGGGCTGCCGGTCGGTGCCGTAGGCGGCGTTGACGGCCCGCATCCGCTGGATGGCGTGCAGGGCCCGCATCTGCGTGAACATGTCGCTGGCGAGGGCGACTTCGACGTCGATGCTCAGTCCGGGGCGGATGCCGACGGACAGGGCCTCGTCGACGGCGGGGATCGCGGTCTCCAGGCCGATCTGCGCGTCCGAGGTCGGGGCGAGGGCCACGGTGGTGCCGGTCTCCCCCATCGCCTTCCATGCCTCGGGAGTCAGTCCGGTGGAGTGGATGAGGGTGACGTCGGGGCCGAGGACGCCGTCCTCGGCCCACCGCAGGACCGCCGCGGAGGAGGACGTGCCGAAGACGGCGTCCACGCTCACTCCGATCCCCAACTCGGCTGCGACACGTGCGAGTTCCGGGCCGTAGGCGAGCGTCGGTCCGGCGATCTCATCGGTGGCCAGGGCCGCCAGGCGCAGCGTGAGCAACTGGTCGTCGCTGCTGAAGTACCGGCCCTTGAGGCGGGTCAGGTCGCCGGGCCACTGCCGGTCCCACTGCCCGAAGTGCGGGCCCATGGAGGCGTGCACACCGCGGATGCCGGTGTCGACGAGGGCCTCGATGGCGGCGTCGGAGTGCTCGCGGGTGCGGGAGTTGTGGGAGAAGTCGAGCATGGTCGTGATGCCGCTGTCGATCGCGGTCAGGGCGGCCAGCCGGGTGCCGATGTACATGTCCTCGGGCCGGTAGACCGTGGCGTAGCCGGCCAGGGTGGCCATGACGTAGCCGCCGAGGTCGTCGACGTCCGGCATGATCCGGCGCAGCTGGGTCTCCCAGGCGTGCCGGTGGGTGTCGACGAAGCCGGGGGTGAGGAGCGTGCCGGTGGCGTCGACGACCACGGCATCGCCCGCGGCGAGATCGCGCCCGACGGCGGTGATCGTGTCGCCCTCGACGAGCAGGTCACCGCCGTCGACGACACCGAGGTCGGGGTCCATGGTGACGACGGTCGCGCCCGTGAACAGGATGCGCCGCCGGTCGGCCGGCCTGCGCCGGAGCTCTTCGAGCACGGCGGCGCCGGTGGTGTCGTGGACGTTCATGAGAGGTCTTCTTTCGGTACGGCGGAGTCGGCCGCCCTGGAACTCTCCGTGGGCCCAGAAGCCGAGGTCGCGTCGGCGGCCACGGTGACCGCCCGACCAACAGGTTCGTGGCGCGGGGGAGCCGGAACCAGGCCGCCCTGTCCCTAGGTGTCGGGCACCCAGGGTCCGTCCCGTCGCGTACGACGGAGGGGCATGGGGAGGTCCCGGACGGCGCCCTGACGGCGCCCGCGCCGTCGCCGTCCCCCGTCGCCGTCCCCCAGGGAGGCCCCCGTCGCTCGCGATGCTGGGTGTGCGGCACCCAGGAAGCTCTCACCTGGGGAGACGGCGGCCTGGTAGACACCGGCCGCCGGGGTGATCGTGGAGCCATGACCAGCAACGACACGCCCCGCGACCCGCACCCGTACGTCGGGATGTGGGTGACCGCGGACGGCTTCATCCGCCAGGAACTGCTGCCGAACGGCCGCTACGACGAGGCCCGCGGCAACCGCCGCAGCGCCTACACCGGCAGCTACACCGTCACCGGCAGCCACATCGACTACGCCGACGACACCGGCTTCACCGCCACCGGCGACGTCCGCGACGGCGTTCTCTTCCACGAGCACCTGGTCCTCCACCGCGAGGGCGAAGAGCACACCCGGCAGCGAGCCTGACCACGGGCCGACCACGGCTCCGCGCCGACCGAATCCGGGCAGATTAAGTAGCCATGGACATAGTAGCCATGTACTCTATTGTTCATGAGTGAGCGCAAGGGCCCCGAAGGGGCGACGCCCGGTTTTCTGGTGTGGCGACTGTCGACGAAGTGGCGGGTGGCCGTGGACCGGGCGGTGGCCCCGCTCGGCCTGACCCACGCCCAGTACTCGCTGGTCGCCTCGCTGTACGGGATGCAGCGCGCCGGGGAACGGCCCAGCCAGCGCCGGCTCGCCGACCACACCGGCCTCGAGCCGCTCTACGTCTCCAAGCTGGCGCGCGCCCTGGAGTCCGCCGGCCTCATCGAGCGCACCCGCGATCCCCGCGACCCGCGCGCCGTACAGCTCGCTCTGACCGAGCGGGGCCAGGACGTGACACAACGGGCCGTCAAGGTCGTCCAGGGGCTGCTGGAACAGCTGCTGGAACCGCTCGGCGGCCTGAAGAGCCCGCGAACGCGCGCGTTCACCGGCGAACTGGCCCTTCTGCTCGACGTACCGCTCGACCTCACCGACGAGAGAACGCAGGAGTGACGATGACCGACACCGCACCGCCCGTCGGCGGCCGCACGATAGGACTGGCCCACTACGCAGGCCGCGCCGTCCTGGAGCGCGTCCTGGCACGGCACGGCGCCACCTTCCAGCAGCAGATCACCCTGCGGGCGGCCGTCACCGCCGACGGACCGCTGGAGCGCGGCGCGCTCGTCGAGCAGGTGACCGGCGCACTCAAGACCGAAGCGGCGGACGTACACGCCACCGTCGACGGGCTGCTCGCCGCAGGGCTGCTGGCGGCCGACGGCTCTCTGATCCGGCCCACGGACGCCGGGCGCGAGCTGTTCGCCGTCGTCGGCGCCGAGACGGGCGAGATCTCGGCCCGGATCTACGCCGGGATCCCGGCGGAGGATCTGGCGGCCACCGGCCGCGTCCTGGCCCGCGTCACCGAGCGGGCCGAGGCGGAGCTGGCGGAGCTGACCCGCGCGGCTCGGTAGCGCGGCGCACCCCCTCCAGATAGTGGAATATTCAACCACCATGCCCGGTTGTCGGCCTCGAAGGAGGCACCAGTGGACACCACATACGAGACGACCGACAACACCGCCTACTACGCCCACGGAACGCCGGCCGAGCGGTGGGAGCGGGCGGGGCTGTTCTTCGCCGCGAAGGAGTACGCCGCCGCCGCGCGGGTGCTGGTCGGGCTGGTCGAGGAGGTGCCGGAGCAGACCGGACCGCGGCTGCTGCTGGCCCGCTCCTACTACCACTCCGCCCAACTGCTGCGCGCCGAGACCCAGTTGCGGCTGATCGTCGAGCGGGACCCGGTGGAGCACTACGCCCGGCTGATGCTGGGCCGGACCCTGGAGCGACAGGGGCGGCACGCCGAGGCGGGACCGCACCTGCGGCTCGCCGCGGCGCTGGCCGGGGACTTCCCCGAGGCCTGAGCCCGCAACAGCGAGCGGCCCGGCGGTGACTTCCACCGCCGGGCCGCCGCCGCGCACGGCCCCGCTCAGACAGCCGCCCGCCGCCCCCGCCGGTGCGCGATCTCACCCAGGACGACGTCCACGACCAGGAAGACGGCGAGCGGGATGCCGAGGAGCGGCACGAAGTAGGCGATCACGGCGACCGCCGCCATCAGCGGGACGAGGACGTACGGCGGGACCTGCGCCCAGGCCCCGCGCGGGACGGGCCGGCCGAAGGCGGACCTGCGGCCGCGCTGCCACCACATGCGGTAGCCCCACACGATCAGCAGGATCAGGGACCCCGCGAGAGCCATCAGCGCGAGCTGGTTGACCAGGCCGAACAGGACGCCGGTGTGCAGGTCGATGCCCCAGCGGGTCAGCTTGGCGAGCAGCGGGTGGTCGTCGAACCGCAGCACGTCGGTGACCTCGCCGGTGGCCGGGTCGATCGCCACCGCGTCCTGCTTCTCGGGCCAGCTGCGCTGCACCTGCTTGACCACGTACGCGGAGGAGGCGTCCGCGGGCGGGACGATCTCGACCGGGTCGCCCAGCCCCTCGGCCCGCGCCGCGGCCAGGACCCTGTCGAGGCCGACGCCGTGCTCGGCGTCCCCGCCCGCGCCGGAGGCCGTGTCGTGACCGGCGTGGTCGCCGCCGCTCGCGGCCGCCGAGACCGACGGGGTGGCCTGGCCGAGCGAGGTGCGCAGGACGTCGATGTTGGCGCCCGCGTAGGTGGACCAGGTCAGTCCGGTCGCGGACAGGAAGATGAAGCCGACGGCGGCCCACACGCCGACGGTGCCGTGCAGACCCAGCGTGCGGCGCCGTCCGGTGGTGCCGCGGACCTTGCGCAGGGCGCGCCGCCGGGAGAACCAGAGCACCAGACCGCCGCCCGCGATCACCCACAGCCAGCTGGCGGCGAGTTCGCTGTAGAGACGGCCGTTCTCGCCGAGGTGCAGATCGCGGTGGAACTCGTCGATCCAGGTGCGCAACGGCAGCGCGCCGGTGGAGCCGTACTGCTCCAGGGCGCCGCGTACCTTGCCCGTGTACGGGTCGACGAACACGGCGAGGGTGTGGGTGGCGTCGACGCCCTCGACGCCGGACAGCATCACCCGGGTCGTGGCGTCGTCCTCCGGCGAGGGGCGGACGGCCGAAACCGTACCCTCGGGGTAGGCCTTGCGGGCGGCGTCCACCTGCTCGGATATCGGCAGCGACGCGTCGCCGGCCGGCACGGTCAACTCGTGGGAGTACACGAGCTTCTCGGCCTGGAACGCGGCGGCGTACAGGAACCCGGTGGTGGCGGCGACCAGCAGGAACGGCGCCACGAACACGCCGGCGTAGAAGTGCAGACGCAATATCAGCGGGCGCAGCGGGGCCCACGGACCGTGGGACTTCGGCGCGGGGGCCGCTGCTTGCGGGGCCTCGTCCGATCCCCCGGCTCGAGCGGAGCCGGGAGTGGGGGAGGTCGAGGGAGCGGTGGACATCGTGGCGCTTCTCCGGGGGCAGGAGGAGTGGGTCGGGGACAGCGGCCCGGGGGACGCTTTTCAGCCGTGACGCACCAGTAGTCGGCGGCGGACGGCACCGAGTTCCCGCCAGTTCGAGTGACGTGCGTCACATGCCATGCGGCCGTGGCATGCTGGCCCGATGGCATCTCCCAGTCCCCGCGCACCCCTTGCCGAACGGATCGAGGAACTCCTCGCCCCCGGTGGCCCGTTGCCCATCGTCGCTGCCGGAGACCCGGTCCTGCGGACGGGCACGACACGCTACGAGGGCCAGCTCGACCCCGCCCTGCTGGCCCGGTTCGTCGAGGCCCTGCGCGTCACCATGCACGCGGCACCGGGCGTCGGCCTCGCCGCCCCTCAGGTCGGTGTGGAACTGCGGATCGCCGTCATCGAGGACCCGGCGCCGGTGCCGGAGGAGGTGCGGCTGGCCCGCGGCCGGGTGCCCCAGCCGTTCCGGGTCCTGGTCAACCCCGAGTACGAGCCGGTCGGTTCGGCCCGTGCCGCCTTCTTCGAGGGCTGCCTGAGCGTGCCGGGCTACCAGGCGGTGGTGGCCCGGCACGCCGAGGTGCGGCTCACGGGCGCCGACGAGCACGGCCGGCCGCTGGACGAGATGTTCGCCGGCTGGCCCGCCCGTATCGTCCAGCACGAGACGGACCACCTCGACGGTCTGCTCTACCTCGACCGGGCCGAACCGCGCTCGCTCTCGGCCAACCAGGCCGTGCTCGAACGCTGGACGCAGCCGACGGCGGAGCCGGCCGCGAGGGCGCTGGGGTTCGAACTCCCCTGAGCGGCGGGCCGGTCGGCCCGGTTCCCTCAGTTGTCCCGGTAGGCCTCCAGCAGCCGCAGCCACACCTCGCTGAGCGTCGGGTAGGACGGGACGGCGTGCCACAGCCGGGCGAGCGGGACCTGTCCGGCGACCGCGACGGTCGCCGAGTGGATCAGCTCGCCGACACCGGGGCCGACGAAGGTGACGCCGCGCAGGATCTCTCGCTCCAGGTCGACGACCATCCGGGCGCGGCCCTTGTATCCCTCGGCGTACAGGCCCGCTCCGGCCACGGACGACATGTCGACGTCGACGGCCCGCACCGGGTGTCCGGCCTGTTCCGCCTCGGCGAGCGAGAGGCCGACGGCGGCCGCCTCCGGGTCGGTGAAGACCACCTGGGGGACGGACTCGTGGTCGGCCGTGGCGGCGTGGGCGCTCCACGGGTCGCTCTCCGGCAGGTCGGTACCGGCCGCGCGGGCGGCGATGGCGGCGCCCGCGATCCGTGCCTGGTACTTGCCCTGGTGGGTGAGGAGGGCCCGGTGGTTGACGTCGCCCACCCCGTAGAGCCAGTCGGTGCCGGTGACGCGCAGACTGTCGTCGACGGTGAGCCAGGAGCCGGGTGCCAGGCCGACCGTGTCCAGGCCGATGTCGTCGGTGCGCGGGGCGCGGCCGACGGCGAAGAGGATCTCGTCGGCCTCGATGCGCTCGCCGGTGTCGGTGACGACCACGACGGTGCCGTCGGAGCGGGTCACCGACGCCACCGAGGTGCCCGTGCGCACGTCCGCGCCGGCCTCGGTGAGCGCCTCGGCGACCAGTTCGCCCGCGAACGGCTCCATCCGGTCGAGCAGGCCCTTGCCCCGCACGAGGAGGGTGACCTGTGAGCCGAGCGCCTGCCAGGCGGTGGCCATCTCGGTGGCGACGACTCCCCCGCCGACCACGACGAGCCGGCCGGGCGCCGACTGGGCGCTGGTCGCCTCCCGGCTCGTCCAGGGCCTGACCTCGGCGAGGCCCGGCAGGTCGGGCAGCGCCGCGCGGGTGCCGGTGGCGACGACGACCGCGTGGCGGGCCGTGAGCACCTTGTCCCCCACCGTCACCGTGCGCGGGCCGGTCAGTCTCCCGTGGCCGCGGTAGAGGTCCGCGCCGATGCTCGTGATCCAGTCGACCTGGCCGTCGTCCGTCCAGTCGCCGGTGAACCAGTTGCGGCGGGCGAGGACCGCCGCCGTGTCCAGGGGGCCTTGCACCGCGTCGCGCAGGCCGGGCAGTCTGCGGGCGTCCGCGCGGGCGATCACCGGGCGCAGCAGTGCCTTGCTGGGCATGCACGCCCAGTACGAGCACTCGCCGCCGACCAGCTCGCTCTCCACGACCGCGGTGGTGAGGCCGGCCGCACGGGTGCGGTCGGCGACGTTCTCCCCCACGGGCCCGGCTCCGAGCACAACCACGTCGTACAGGTTGGTTTCCGTTTCCGTCATGGGGTCAGTCTGGTGGGTGGTGTGCGGGGTGGCCACACGGGTAGGGGCGCGGAATACGCGCCGGGCCGGCCGTGTTGTGGCGGACGGCTTCACCCCATGTCAGGAGACCCCTGGCAGGAAGCACCGGGAAGAGGAATCACGCCATGAGCAGCACCGTGGAGCTCACCAAGGAGAACTTCGACCAGACGGTCACCGACAACGACTTCGTCCTGATCGACTTCTGGGCGTCCTGGTGCGGCCCGTGCCGTCAGTTCGCCCCGGTCTACGACAAGGCCGCGCAGGAGAACCCGGACCTGGTGTTCGGCAAGGTGGACACCGAGGCGCAGCCTGAGCTGGCCGCGGCCTTCGGCATCCAGTCCATCCCGACGCTGATGATCGTGCGGGACCGGGTCGCCGTGTTCGCGCAGCCGGGCGCCCTGCCCGAGGCCGCCCTCACGGACGTCATCGGACAGGCACGCAAGCTGGACATGGACGAGGTCCGCAAGTCGATCGAGGAAGAGCAGGCCAAGGCCGGGGCCGACGGCTCCCCGGCCGCTCAGGCCGAGTAGGCCCGGGAGTCCACCGACACCCGGGAATCCCTAGAAGGGGTACGGCGCCACGTCCGCGCGGACCGTCGTCCAGCGGACGTCTGTGAAGGCCTCGAGGTTGGCCTCGCCGCCGAAGCGGGCGCCGGTGCCGGAGGCGGCGACCCCGCCGAAGGGGGCGACGGCCTCGTCGTTCACCGTCTGGTCGTTGATGTGCACGATGCCGGTCGGGATCCGTTCGGCGAGGTCCAGACCGCGGGCGGCGTCCCGGGTGACGATGCCCAACGAGAGGCCGTAGGAGCTGCGCGCGGCCAGGGCCGCCGCCTCGTCCGGGGTGCCGAAGGAGCGGACGGGGGCCACCGGGCCGAAGACCTCCTCCGCGTAGGCGGGGGTGTCGTCGTCGACGCCCGCGAGGACGGTCGGCCGGTAGAAGAGGTCCTCGTGCCTGCCGCCCGCGGCGAGCTTGGCGCCGGCCGCGGTGCTGGCCTCCACCAGGCCGTGCACCTTGGTGAGCTGGCCGCCGTCGATGAGCGGGCCGAGGTGGACCTGCGCGCGGTGCGGGTCGCCGACGGCGAGGGCGTCGGCCTTCGCCGCGAGCCGCTCCACGTACTCCTCGTAGAGGGAGGCGTGCACCAGGTGGCGGCCGGTGGTCATGCAGATCTGGCCCTGGTGGAAGAAGGAGCCCCAGGCCGCGGTGGAGATCACCGCGTCCAGGTCGGCGTCCTCCAGCACGATCAGGGCGGAGTTGCCGCCGAGCTCCAGGTGGGCCCGCTTGAGGTGGCGGCCGGCGGCCTCGCCGACCGCCCGGCCGGCCCCGGTGGAGCCGGTGAAGGAGATCACCGGCACCTGCGGGTCGGCCACCAGGGCCGCGCCGGTCTCGGCGCCGCCCGGGAGGATGTGCAGGAGGTTCTCGGGCAGGCCCGCCTCCGCGAAGACCGCGGCCAGGGCCAGTCCGCCGCACACCGCCGTCCGCGGGTCCGGCTTGAGGACGACCGCGTTGCCGAGCGCGAGGGCGGGCGCGACGGACCGGATCGACAGGATCAGCGGGGCGTTGAACGGGGAGATCACGCCCACGACGCCGACGGGCACCCGCCGGGTGTACGACAGCCGGGGTGCCTCGCTGGGCAGGACCTGTCCGGCCGGGCGGGAGGCGAGTGCGGCGGCCTCGTAGCACTCCTGGGCGGCGACATGCAGCTCGAAGTCGGCCTTGCCGGGGATGGATCCGGACTCGCGGACGATCCACTCGCGCAGTTCGTCGGCGTGGGCGGCGAACAGGTCGCCGGCCCTGCGCAGCACACCGGCGCGCACGAAGTGGGGCAGCCGGGCCCACTCGGTCTGCGCGGCCCGGGCGGCCTCGGCGGCCGGACCGACGTCCGCGGCGCCCGCCAGGTCGACGGTGCCCAGCGGGTCGCCGGTGGCGGGCTCGGTGACGGTGTACCGGGGGCCCGACAAGGTGCGGGACTGCCAGTTCTGGGGGTCGAGCAGCGGCATGAAGGCTCTCCGATCGGTGACCCGCGGGACTCGCGGCTCTCACAAGGTGAGGGGAAGTCCCGTGTAGTTGGCCGCCAGTTCGGCGGCGGCGTGGCGGGATGCGGTGATCCGACGCAGCCGGGCGAGCTGCAGCCGATGGTCGAACGCATCTCCATCTGGTTGAGCGTGCAACATCCTAGTCATGTCGTCGGAAAAGCGGGTCGCCTGCCACACACGTCGCAGACAAAGATCCGAGTACCCGTCCAACAGCCGCGTGGACCCGGTGGCGCGCAGTTCGGCGAAGGCGCTGCCGAGCAGCCGTACGTCCGAGACGGCGAGGTTGAGCCCCTTGGCACCGGTCGGCGGGACGATGTGGGCCGCGTCCCCGGCGAGCAGGAGCCGGCCGTGGCGCATCGGCTCGTGGACGAGACTGCGCATCGGCGTCACGGACCTGCTGATGATCGGGCCGGGGCGCAGCGTCCAGTCGGCGTCGACGGCGAAGCGGGCGGCGAGTTCGTCCCAGATCCGGTCGTCGGGCCACTCCCGCAGGACGGTTCCGTTGGGGACCTGGAGGTAGAGCCGGGAGATGCGCGGCGAACGCATGCTGTGCAGGGCGAAGCCGCGTTCGTGGCGTGCGTAGATCAACTCCTCGCAGGAGGGCGGCACTTCGGCGAGGACGCCGAGCCATGAGTAGGGGTAGTCGTGCGTGTACGTCCGGCCCGCGGCCGCCGGGAAGGCACCGCGGGCGACGCCGTGCGAGCCGTCGCAGCCGACGACCCAGTCGCAGGAGAGGGTCTGTTCGCGCCCCTCGTACCGGAACCGCACGACGGGCGACCCGCTCAGCGGCTTCTCCACGGCGAGCGCCGCCGCCTCGAACAACAGGGGCGGCCCGTCGGCGAGTTGAAGCGCGACGAGATCCTTCACGATCTCCGTCTGGGCGTAGATCGTGACCGTGCGGCCGCCGGTGAGGACGGGGAAGTCGAGATGGTGGCGTTCACGGTCGAAACGCAGCTCGATGCCGTGGTGCACCAGGCCCTCGGTGTCGAGCCGGTCGGCGGCGCCCGCCGCGCGCAGGGCCTCGACCGTGCCCTGCTCCAGCATTCCGGCACGCTGGCGCCGCTCCACGTACTGCCTGGCCCTGCTCTCCAGGACCACGCAGTCGACTCCCGCGCGGTGCAGCAGCCGGGCGAGCAGCAGTCCCGCGGGGCCGCCGCCGATGATGCCGACCGTCGCACGCATGGCACGCCTCCCCTGCGACCGTAGTTCAGCTGGAGTCGCGCTGCACCACGGTGACTCCGAACGGCTCGTGCGCCTCGGGCGCGGCCACGGGGCTGCGCACCGCCCGGTCGACCAGCGAGGCGAGGTCGCGGCCGGAGGGCAGCGCGATCCGCACGGTGCTGAGCCGGGGCCGCAGCAGCCGCCCGAGCATCAGATCGTCGGCACCGATGACGGCGACGTCCTCGGGGACGCGCACGCCCGCGTCCTGAAGGGCGCGCATCAGCAGCATCGCGTACTCGTCGTTGTAGGCGAAGACGGCGTCCAGGCCGAGGGCGGGCCAGCGGGCCGCGAGGGCGGCCGCGGACTCCTCCGTGTAGGCCAGGGACAGTTCGGTGACGGTGGCGTCCGTGCCGTGCAGCGCCTCGCGGGAGCCGGCCAGGCGGGGCGCGGAGAACATCTCCATGCCGCGCTCGGCCGGGACGACCACCCCGATCCGGCGGCGGCCGCGGGCGTACAGGTGCGCGGCGGCGCTGCGGCCGACGTCGGCGTGGTCCAGGAGCAGCGCGCGGGCACCCTCGACCGCCTCGGGACCGAGGGTCACCACGGCCCGGGCGCCGGACCTCTTCAGTACGGCGACCCCCTCCGGGCCGACGCCGGGGCTCGGCACCAGGACGGCGACGGGCCTCAGTTCGGCCCAGGCCCGGGCCGCGTCGTCACCGCGCAGACCGGTGGCGCCGTACTGGACGACGGTGTAGTCGAGTCGGCTCAGCGCCCCCTGGAAGTCGTGCACGAACTGGGAGTAGAGGGGGCCCGCCGGGACGGGCAGGGTGGGCATCAGGACCATGCGGCTGTGGCCGGCCCGCAGGGTACGGGCGGCCGCGTGCGGCACGTACCCGAGTTCCTTGGCGGCCGCGTGCACGCGGCGGCGGGTTGGCTCGCTGATGCGTACGGCACTGGCGTTGTTCAGGACGTAGGAGACGGTCGCGCGCGAGACGCCGGCCAGGCGGGCCACGTCGGCGCTCGTGGGCACGGGGCGCGGCACCGGCGACTTCGTCGGCGCGGGCGTGTTCTGTATCTGCACCATGACGTACGGCATCTTGGCAGAAGCTGTGAGCGACCTTCCGGGCGGGGGACACCGAAATCCGATGAGCCGTCAACGAACATGTTCGTGACGTACTTGTTCGCAACGAACATGTTCGGTACGGTGAAGACATGACAGCACGCCCCGACACCCCGCGCAGTCGCCGTGAGCGCCCGGCCAAGCCCGCTCTGACCAGGGAGGGCATCGTGGCCGCCGCCTTCGCGGTGCTGCGCGCCGAAGGCCTGCGGAAGCTGACCATGCGGCGCCTGGCCGAGGAACTCGACACCGGCCCGGCCTCCCTGTACGTCTACGTCCGCAACACGGCGGAGCTGCACGCGGCGGTGCTCGACGAACTGCTGGGCACGGCCCTGCCCGCGCCGGCCGCGGGGAGCTGGCGCGAGCGGCTGGAGGGCGTGCTCACCTCGTACACCGCGATGCTGTTGGCCTATCCCGACCTCGCCCGCTCCGCGATCACCGCCCGGCCCAGCGGCCCGCACTACCTGAACCTGATCGAGACCCTGCTCGCCCTGCTCGACGAGGGCGGGGTGCCGCCCACGCAGGCCGCGTGGGGCGTCGACCTGCTGCTCCAGCACGCCACCGCGACGGCCGCCGAGCACACGGACGAGGCTTCCCCGCAGGACTGGGACGCCCTGCTGCACGCGGTGCGCGAGGCGTCGGAGCGGACCCATCCGCACATCGCCGGCCTCGCCGGACCGCTGCTCTCGGGATCGCCCGAATCCCGCCTCTCCTGGGGACTCCAGACACTGATCAGCGGCATCGAGCGGACCGCCGTACCCGAATGACGACCACAGGAGGAACCGTGCACCACCCCGTAGCGATCATCGGCGCCGGACTCGGCGGCCTCACCCTCGCCCGTGTGCTGCACGTGCACGGCATCGAGGCGGCCGTCCTCGACCTGGACGCCTCGCCCGGCGCCCGCACCCAGGGCGGCATGCTCGACATCCATCTGGACTCCGGCCAGGAGGCGCTGCGCGCCGCCGGACTGCACGAGAAGTTCCGCACGCTCGTCCTGCCCGGCGGCCAGGCCACCCGGGTCCTCGACAAGGACGCGGTCATCCGCTTCGAGGGGGCCGACGACGGGACCGGCGAGCGCCCCGAGGTCGACCGGGGCGCCCTGCGCGACCTGCTGCTGAACGCGTTGCCCGAGGGAACGGTCCGCTGGGGCGCGAAGGTCACCGGTGCGCGTCCGCTCGGCGACGGAAGGCACGAGGTGCGTCTCGAGGACGGCTCCGCCCTCACCACGGACCTGCTGGTCGGCGCCGACGGAGCCTGGTCACGGATCCGACCGCTGCTCTCCGACGCCCGGCCCGCGTACACGGGCGTGTCGTTCGTCGAGACGGACCTGCTGGAGGCGGACGCACGCCATCCGGTGAGCGCCGGCGTGGTCGGCGGCGGGTTCCTCCTCGCGCTCGGCGCCGGCAAGGGCTTCCTCGCGCACCGCGAACCCGACGGCAGCCTGCACGTCTACACCGCCCTGCGGGTCGGCGAGGACTGGGCGGACCGCGTCGACTTCGGCGACGCCGAGGCGGCCAAGGAGCACGTCCTGGAGCACTTCGCGGACTGGGACAAGAGCCTGCGGGCGCTGGTCGCCGACGCCGACGGACCACTGGTGCCGCGCCTGATCCACGCCCTGCCGGTCGGCCACCGCTGGGACCGGATCCCCGGCGTCACCCTGCTCGGCGACGCCGCCCATCTGATGTCGCCGTTCGCGGGCGAGGGCGCCAACCTCGCGATGCTGGACGGCGCCGAGCTGGGCCAGGCCCTGGCCGCGCACCCGGGCGAGCGCGAGGCCGCGCTGGCCGCCTACGAGGAGAAGCTGTTCCCGCGCAGCGAGGCGGCCGCGGCCGCCTCCGCCCACAGCAGCGTGGCCCTGTTCGCCGAGGACGCCCCGCAGGCCGTCGTCGACCTCTTCACCGCGGGGCCCTGACCGGCACCCCGCTCGGCACCCCGCTGGTCACCCGGTCGACCAGTTCGCCCCAGCCCGCCTCCAGGCGCGCCGCCGGCATGCCGCACTGCCGGGTGAGGTGGTGGACGAGGACTGGGCTGAGGTAGCCCATCAGCGTGTGGGCCAGCAGTTCGGCGTCCGCGTCGGGCAGGGCCTGGCGCAGCAGCAGTACCAGGTGGCTGTGGTGGACACGGCGCGGCGGCACCGAGTACCGGCGGTCCGGTCCGGGCTCGGCCGCCAGCTGGAGGTCCAGTTCGTCCACGGCCCGCCTGAGCATGGCGACGCCGAACGCCCGCAGTCGCTCCACGGGCTCCGCGCCCGGACCCAGCGGCGGGGGACCGGTCAGGAACGCGGCCTGGAAGTTGCGCTCCGAGTGGTCCAGGAGCGCGGTCAGCAGCCCGGTGCGGTCGCCGAAGCGCCGGAACACCGTGCCCTTGCCCACGTTCGCCGCGCTCGCCACCGCCTCCATCGTGACCCCGGCCGCGCCGTGCTCGGCGATCAGCCGGGCGGCGGCGTCCAGCAGCCTGGCCCGGTTGCGGGCCGCGTCGGCGCGCAGACACGGCTCGTCCCCGGCCGGCCCCAGGTGCAGCAGCTCGGGCTCGGTCAGGCTCTCCTCGGGCTCCGGACAGGGAGGAAGAACGGCGGACATGAACTCAGCGTAAAGCATCGGGAATGAAACTGGACCGCGGTCCGGTTAGGATGCTAGAACATTAAACGGACCTCGGTCCGGATTCGTAACGGCAATGTTTCAGCCTCTGGGAGTACCCATGTCTGTCCGCATCCTCGCGCTCGTCGGCAGCCTTCGCGCCGGTTCGACCAACCGCCAGCTCGCCGAGGCGGCCGCCAAGGTCGCTCCCGAGGGCGCCACCGTCGACCTCTTCGAGGGCCTGGCCGAGATCCCCTTCTACAACGAGGACCTCGACGTCGAGGGCAGCGTCCCGGCCGCCGCCGCCAAGCTGCGTGCGGCCGCCCAGGCCGCCGATGCCTTCCTGCTCTTCTCCCCCGAGTACAACGGCACCATCCCGGCCGTCCTGAAGAACGCCATCGACTGGCTGTCGCGCCCGTACGGCGCCGGCGCCTTCGGCGGCAAGCCCGTCGCCGTGGTCGGTACCGCGTTCGGCCAGTTCGGTGGCGTGTGGGCGCAGGACGAGGCCCGCAAGGCCGTGGGCATCGCCGGCGGCAAGGTCATCGAGGACCTCAAGCTCTCCATCCCGGGCTCGCTGACCCGCTTCGCCGAGACCCACCCGGTGGACGACGCCGAGGTCGCCGCCCAGCTGACCGAGGTCGTGGCCCGTCTGCACGGCCACGCGGGCGAGGTCGCGGCCGCCTGACCGGCAGCACCGTGACGTAGCAGGACGCGAGGACGCAGGGGTCCGGAACTCTTTCCGGACCCCTTTCCTCGTACGCGGGCTCCCGCGCCCCGCACCCCCGGTCCGGTCAGTCCAGCTCGGCCAGCCGCACCACGGCCGGGGCCGCGAAACGCTCGATCCAGCCCGCCGTCTCGCCCAGGCGCGGCGCGAGGATCACCGTGTCGATGCCGAGCTTGGTGTAGCCGTTGAGGTCGCTCAGGAGGCCGTCCAGATCGCCCTCGTCGGCGGCGTCGCCGGAGTAGGTGATCGTCTTCAGGACGGTGTCGTAGTCGCGCCGCTCCGCCTCGCAGTGCCCGCGCAGGACGTCCAGCTTGTGCCGGACCTCCTCCGGGGTCGAGGCGAACAGATTGCACGCGTCCGCGTACCGGGCGACCAGCCGCAGCGTCTTGCGCTCGCCTCCGCCGCCGATCAGGATCTCCGGGCGCGGCGAGCTGACCGGCGCGGGCACGCACAGGGTCTCGGCCAGCCGGTAGTGCTCGCCCTCGAACGGCCCGTTGTCGTCCGGGTCCCACATCCGCAGGCAGATGCGCAGGGTCTCCTCCAGCCGCTCGAACCGCTCCGCCGTCGGCGGGAACGCCACCCCGAGCCCTTCGTGCTCACGGTCGTACCAGGCCGCCCCGATACCCAGCGAGGCCCGTCCGCCGGACAGCACGTCGAGCGTGGTGGCGATCTTGGCGAGCAGTCCGGGATGCCGGTAGGTCACACCGGTGACCAGGGTGCCCAGTCTGACCGTGGAGGTGTGGGCCGCAAGGAACGCCAGCGTCGAGTAGGCCTCCAGCATGGGGGCCTCGGCGCCGCCGTTGAACTCCATCTGGAAGTAGTGGTCCATCACCGACAGCCGGCTCACCCCGGCCGCCTCCGCGGCGGCACCGGCCGCGGCCAGCTCGGCGCCCAGCGCGGGCGCGCCTCCCGCCTCGCCGAACCGATTGATGTGCACGCCCACACGCATGTCCGTCTCCGATCGTCCGGTCCCGCGGTCCTCTCGCCGTTCACCGGCCCCGGCGACGCTAGACCTTGAAGTGCTCTCGAAGTCAAGGGAGACCGGCCGGACCGGCCCGCGCGTCTTCGTCCGGTCATCCGATCGGCGAATCTCGTTCAAGCCGAGGACCGCCTCCCGTCGCGTCTGATAGGGCTGGGCAGATGCAGACCCTCTATCGACGACTGCTCGGCCTGATGCCCCGTATCGGCGTCCAGGTGACCGACCTCGGACCGGGGACGGCGGTGGTCTCGCGGCGCGGCGGCGCGTACCGCGTGACCGGCGCGGACAAGGACACCTGGGTGCTGCGGCGGACCCGGGACAAGGCCCGTTCCGAGGTCACCGAGGGCGGTGCCGTGCGGCTGGGCGACACCGGCGCGCTGCTCCTGATGGAGACCCCGGGCGGCCAGGACGAGCGCAGACTCCAGCTGGCGGCCGCCGAGTACCTCTGCACCCAGCACGTGGCCGCCATGCTGGAGCTCTACGGCGTGAACTGCGTCTTCGACGTCGGCGCCAACAACGGCCAGTACGCCAGGCGGCTGCGGAAACTCGGCTACACCGGCCGGATCGCGTCCTTCGAGCCCACCTCGGAGACGTTCGCCCGGCTCGAGAAGGCCGCGGCGGACGACCCCGACTGGCAGGTGTACCGGTGCGGACTGGGCCGTGAGGAGACGACGGCCGAGATCCACGTCGGCTGGAAGACGATGAACTCCCTGCTGCCCGCCAGCGACTACGGCAAGGGCCGCTACAGCAGGTTCGCGAAGGCCGACACCGAGGAGATCCGGGTCCGCCGGCTGGACGAGGTCATGGCCGAGGCACTGGACGGTCTCGCCGATCCGCGCCCCTACCTGAAGATGGACACCCAGGGCTACGACCTCGAGGTGTTCGCCGGTGCCGGGGAGCGGATCGCACAGTTCGTGGGGATGCAGTCCGAGGTCGCGGTGCTGAAGCTGTACGAGGGCAGTCCCGGCATGGGCGAGGCCGTCGCGGTGTACGAGGCCGCCGGGTTCGGCATCACCGGCATGTACCCCGTGACGCGCGAGGCGACCACGGGGCGGGTGATCGAGTTCGACTGCGTGATGATGCGCGCGGACGCCGCGCCTACACCGTAGAGCCGTCCCGCGCCGTCCCCTCCGGCCGCTCCTCTCGCCCCTCTCGCCCTTGCTGCTCCTGTCGCTCTTGCTGCTCGTGTCGCTCCTGTCGGGCGGAGGCCCGCAGGCTGGTGACGGTGGTGACCGCCAGGACGAGCACGATGAAGCCGAGCGAGAAGGGGATGCCGATCTCGGGCACGTGCACCCCGGACTCGTGCAGCGCGTGCAGCACCAGCTTGACGCCGATGAAACCGAGGATGACCGACAGGCCGTAGCTGAGGTGGACCAGCTTCTTCAGCAGGCCGCCGATGAGGAAGTACAGCTGCCTGAGGCCCATCAGCGCGAAGGCGTTGGCGGTGAACACGATGTACGGGTCCTCGGTCAGCCCGTAGATGGCGGGGATCGAGTCGAGCGCGAAGAGCACGTCGGTGGAGCCGATCGCGAGCATCACGACCAGCATCGGGGTCATGACCCGCTTGCCGTTCTGCTCGATCCACAGCTTCGTGCCGTGATAGCGGTCGGCCACGCCGAACCGCTTCTCCACGGCCTTGAGCAGCTTGTTCTCCTCGAACTCCTCCTCGTGCCCGCCCTTCTTGGCATCCTGGATCAGCTTCCAGGCCGTCCAGATCAGGAAGGCGCCGAAGAGGTAGAACACCCAGGAGAACGTCGAGATGATCGCCGCGCCCGCCGCGATGAACAGCGCGCGCAGCACGAGGGCCACCAGCACGCCCACCATCAGCACCCGCTGCTGGTACTGCGAGGGCACCGCGAACTTGCCCATGATCAGGACGAACACGAACAGGTTGTCCACGCTCAGCGACTTCTCGGTGATGTAGCCCGCGAAGAACTCCCCCGTCGGCCTGCCGCCCCCGAAGAGGAACACGCCGAGGCCGAACAGACAGGCCAGGACGACCCAGACGACGGTCCAGGTCCCGGCCTCGCGGACCGAGACGTCGTGCGGTTTTCGGCCGATGAAGAAGTCGACGGCGACGAGCGCGCACAGCGCCGCGACGGTCAGCAGCCAGACGAAGAGCGAGACGTTCACCGGGGTCACTCCTGATACCTGTGTGGGGGTGAAAATCGTTGTCGTCCGCGGCTGCTTCTTTCCACCCCACTCTGGTGAACAGCAGGTCATGACCTGGCAAGCTCTGGAGCGGGGCAGGGCTGTCACCCGCCGAACGGCGGGCAGCTCCCGCCGTACGGCGGCGCCCTGGCGGGCGGCGGGTGCGCCGATCATGGGCCGCACGAGCCGCCGCGCAACCGCGCTCCGCGTGAGGAGAAGCCCATGACGTCCGCACCGCCGCCCTTCGACCCCGAACTCGGCGCCGCCCTGGAACTCATCCGGGAGATGATCCAGCCGGGGCTGACCGCCGAGGACATCGAAACCGTCCGCCAGGGGCCGGGGATCGCCCTGCTGGCAGAACTGGACCTGACGCTGGGCGGTGCCTTCGAGGTCGAGGACCGGACCGTGCCGGGCCCCCGGGGCGCCCCCGGGATCTCGCTGCTGATCTGCCGGCCCACTGCGCCGGCTCCGGCACGCCCGCGTCCGGTCGTCTATCACGTGCACGGCGGCGGCATGGTCCTCGGCAACAACCGGGTCGGCGTGGACGTGGCCCTGGACTGGGCGCGGGAACTCGACATGGTCGTGGTCTCCGTGGAGTACCGGCTGGCGCCCGAGCACCCGCATCCGGCGCCGGTCGAGGACGTGTACGCCGGTCTGCTGTGGACGGCGGAGCACGCCGCGGAACTGGGCGCGGACCCCGAGCGGATCGTGCTCGCCGGGGCCAGCGCGGGCGGCGGCCTCGGCGCCGCGCTCGCCCTGCTGCTGCGCGACCGTCAAGGGCCCCGGCCGCTCGGCCAGTTGCTGATGTGCCCGATGCTGGACGACCGCAACGACACCCCCTCCAGCCACCAGATGGCGGGCCTGGGCGTCTGGGACCGCACGGCCAACGAGACCGGGTGGACGGCCCTGCTCGGCGAGCGGCGCGGCGGCCCGGACGTCTCCCCGTACGCGGCGCCCGCCCGGGCCGAGGACCTGTCCGGGCTGCCGCCGGCCTTTCTCGACGTGGGCTCCGCCGAGACGTTCCGGGACGAGGTGGTCGCCTACGCCTCCCGGATCTGGCAGGCCGGCGGGATCGCGGAGCTGCATGTCTGGCCGGGCGGTTTCCACGGCTTCGACGGCTTCGCGCCGCAGGCCGCGCTGTCCAGGTCGGCCCGCGCGGCCCACCTGGACTGGCTGCGACGGCTGCTCGCCGAATGACGCCCACGGGCGGCGACCCGGTGGCGGGGCGGCTCGGCGGCGCTTGAACTCCACGGGGCCCGCGTTCATCTCCGCGGTCCCGTCCGTGTGCGGGACCGGCCGGCGATCGGCTCCGCCCGCACCGGCGCGGCCCCCGGCGCCGTGTTCCCGCCCTTGCCGCGCTCCGCCATCCCGCCCGCCCCGCCGTCCGTCAGTCTTTCGCCACTGTGTCGCAGGGCGCTCGGAACCCACCGTCGAGGCCGGTTCCGAGCGGAAGCGGTGGCCGCACCCCTCCTCGTCGGCGCTCGCGTGGCGCATCATGGCCGTATGAAAGAGCTGGCCGGGCGCCTGACCGCACTGGACCCGGACGCCGGCGCCGCCGTGCGGGTCATCGCCTACTTCGACCGGCTGGCCGAGTCCCGGGCCGGGGTCGAGGCGCTGATGCGCGGGGCCGCGGTGCTCGCCGGGGTGCCCGCGCGGCTCGTCGACGCGGACCGGCGGGTGCGGGTCCGGGTGGAGCCCGACGGCACGCGCCGGGACACGGAGCTGCCGCCGGACCCGGACTGGCCGTGCACGGCGCTGACGCCCGACGGACCGCCCGCGTTGTGGCTGGAACGCGCCGGTGCGATGCCCAGCGTCGTGGACGCCGTGATCCTGGAACGGGCGGCCGGCGCGGCCCGCGCCGTGCTCGACCGCACCCGGGGGCGGGCGCCGCTCGACGACCCCGCCCTGGTCGAGACGCTCCTCGACGCCACGGCCGCCGAACCGGCCCGGCTGCACGCGGCCCGCCGCCTCGGCCTGGGCCCCACCGCCCCGGCCCGCGCCCTGGCCACGCCCGGCGGCCGGCCCAGGGTGCTGCCCGCCGACGCCCGGGACGCCGTTCCGGCCGGCCGGGTGGGGGTCGGGCCCGCCGTGCCCGTGACGGACCTGCCGCGCTCCTGGGCCGAGGCCCGCACCGCGCTCCGCTTCACCGCGGACGGCACCGCGCAGGACCCGGGCCCCCAGGTCGTGTACGCCGACGAGCTGGGCGGCATCGCCCTGCTGGCCGACCTCGTCGCACCGGGGGCCGAACCCCCGGCGGACGTCCTAGCGGTCGAGGCGGCGGCCGCGGACGCACCCTGGCTGCTCACCACCCTGCACGCCGTCACCGCCACCGCGAGCCTGCGGTCGGCGGCGGCCGAGGCGAACGTCCACCACTCCACCCTCCAGGACCGGCTGGCCCACGCGGAGCAGCTGCTGGGGTGGCCGGTGCGCACGCCCCAGGGCCGGCTGCGGCTGCACCTCGCGCTGACGATGCGGCGGCTGGCACGGCCGTGACGGCGCTCCCGCGCGGCCGCGCTCCTCGGGGAGGGGGCGTTCAACCGATCGGTTGAACGGGGATTCCACCGCACGCGCGTCGTCCGCTCCGTCCGGACGACGCGGGCCGACCGCCGGGCGCAGCAGAATCGACCTCGACCGTGGCGCCCGGTCCCCCACCCCCCTCAGCGTTCGAAAGAGGTCTCCCGTCATGCCCAGCTTCCCCAGCAGAAGGCGCCTGCTCACCACCGGTGCCGGTGCCGCCCTCGGCCTCGGCGCGCTCGGCGCCGCCACCACCCCGGCATCCGCCTCCCCGGCGTCGGCCGCTCCCGCGCGGGCCTCCGGCGCCGAGGAGACCAGGTCCCTCGACGAGCTCTACCGGGCCGCGCTCGCGGAAGGCGGCAGGCTCGTCGTCTACGCCGGCGGTGACACGCCGACCCAGCAGGACGGCACCAAGGCCGCGTTCCTGAAGCGCTTCCCGGACATCGACCTGAAGCTGATCGTCGACTACAGCAAGTACCACGACGTACGCGTCGACAACCAGCTCGCCACCGGCACCCTCGTGCCCGACGTCGTCCAGCTCCAGACCCTCCAGGACTTCGACCGCTGGAAGGCCCAGGGCCGCCTGCTGTCGTACCGGCCGGCCGGGTTCTCGAAGGTGCACGACAGGTTCAAGGACCCGCAGGGCGCCTGGGTGGCGATCGCGGCGATCGGCTTCGGCTTCATGTACGGGACGGACGCGGTGGGCACGGGCGCGCCGCGCACCCCGCTGGACCTGCTCGACCCGAAGTGGAAGGGAAGGATCGCCTCGTCGTTCCCGCACGACGACGACGCGGTGCTCTACCTGTACTCGCTCTACGTCGAGCACTACGGCTGGGACTGGGCGGCCCGGCTGGCCGCACAGGACGTCCGGTTCGCGCGCGGCAGCAACTCCCCCGGTGACGCGGTACGCGCCGGGCAGTACGCGATCGGCGTCGGCGGCTCCGGCGCACCGCTCGGCACCGGCCCGGTGAAGTGGGTCCTGCCGGACAGCGCCCCGTTCATGGCGTGGGGGCAGCGGGCGGCGATTCTCAAGCAGGCCGCCCACCGCACGGCCGCCAAGCTCTACCTCAACTGGCAGCTGTCCACGGCCACCCAGCAGGCGTCCTTCAACGGCTGGTCGGTGCGCACCGACATCGCTCCCCCGGCCGGCCTGAAGCCGGTCTGGGAGTACCGCAACGCCAACCTCGACGGCTTCCCCCGTTTCATGTCCGACCGGGCCGGGGTGGAGCGGCTGAAGCAGACGTTCGCGCTGTACTTCGGCGAGGTCGTGGGCGACCCGACGCCGGGCTTCCTCGGGCTGCGTCCGGGCGCCTGATGCGACCCGGCCGTCCTCACACGATCCCTACAGCTGCCGGATAGACTCGGACCCCCTGTTCGAACGGATCATCGTCCAAGGGGATCTGCCGTGTCCGACCGCGCTCCCGTCCACACCTCCGCGAGGGCGGCCCGCGGAAGCCGGCCGAGCGCCGACCTCCTCGCCCATCTCACCTTCTTCGTCGTCGTGGCCGCCGGTCTGGTCCGGCTGGTGCAGCTGAGGATCGGGCTGTGCTGGGACATCGTGAGCGTCAGCGGGCTGCTGGCGCTGGTGTACGCGGGCGGGCTCGCGGCCGGTGAGCGGCTGGGCCGGATCGGCCGGCACCTGTGGGTCGTGGCGCTGCTGGCGCTGTGGACCACGCTGGTGCTCCTCGCGCCCGCGTCGCTCACCGCCGCCTACGTGTGGTGCGCGCTGCCGCTGGCCTGCGCGGCCCTGCGGGTGCTCGGCCGGCGGGCGGCCGGGGCGGCGGTCGGCGCCCTCTCGATCGTCCTCGCCGGTCAACTCGTGCGCAGCGCGGGGCAGTTCGATCCCGAGCTGGTGCTGATCCCGGTGGCGGCCGTGTGGGGCACCGTCGCCCTCTACCGCGCCCAGCAGCGCGACGCGGCCGAACGGCTGCGGCTGGTCGAGGAGTTGCGGGGCACCCGGGACGTACTGGCCCGGCAGCAGCGGCAGGCCGGGGTGCTGGCCGAGCGGGCCCGGATCGCCCGGGACCTGCACGACACGCTGGCCCAGGAGCTCTCGGGCGGGGTGATGCTGCTCCAGGCCGCCGACCGCGACTGGGACGCGACGCCGGAGGTGGCCCGGACCCGGATGCGGGCGGTCGCCGACGCACTGCACGCCAATCTCGCCGAGACCCGCAGGATCATCCGCGATCTGACGCCGTCCGCCGTGGACGAGGCCGGTCTGGAGGGCGCGCTGCGGCTGCTGTGCGCGCGGGCGGAGGCGGAGGGCGCGGCGGCCCGGGTGCGGTTCCTCTCGGCGGGCGAGCGCCGTCCGGTCCTGGACGGGCCCACGGCGGCGGCCCTGTTCCGGGTGGCACAGAGCACGCTGGCCAATGTCCGCGAACACGCGCGCGCGGTGAACGTCCTGGTCACGCTGCACGGGTACGCGGACCGGACGGAGCTCGAAGTGCGCGACGACGGCGCGGGGTTCGAGACCGGCCGGGTCGGCGTCCCCGCAAGGGCAGTCCGGGGGCTCGGCATCCCGGCCGCCCGGGCGCGGCTGCGGGAGTGCGGCGGGGATCTCGTGGTGGGCAGCGTGCCGGGGCGCGGCACCTGCGTCCGGGCGACGGTGCCGGCCCTGGCGAAGAGCCGCCCGGCGGCTCAGGTGGCCGCCCGGTGAGCGGTGCGCCGTTGCGTCTGCTGGTGGCGGACGACCACGCCGTCGTCAGGGCGGGGCTGCGCGCGCTGCTGGAGGGCGAGCCGGATCTCGAGGTGGCCGCCGAGGCGGGGTCCGGGGAGGACGCCGTACGGCTCGCGGCGCGATTGCTGCCGGACCTGGTGCTGATGGACCTGCGGTTCGGGAGCGGCGCCGGCATCGACGGGATCGAGGCGGTGCGCAGGCTCGCGGCCGAGGCGCCGGGGATCCCGGTGGTGATGCTGACGAGCTACTCGGGCCGGGCCGACGTGGTGCGCGCGCTGGAGGCGGGTGCCCGGGGCTATGTGCTGAAGGCGGGGCCACCGCAGGAGCTGTTCCGGGCGGTACGGGGTGCCGCGGCCGGTGCGCTCGGGCTGGCGTCGGAGGTGGTGGGCGAGCTGGTCGCCCAGCACCCGGATCCACAGCGGGAGTTGAGCGGGCGGGAGGTGGAGGTGGTGCGGCTGCTCGCGGAGGGGCTGAGCAACCGGGCGATCGCCGAGGCGCTGTTCCTGAGCGAGGCGACCGTCAAGACGCATCTGGTGCGGGTCTACCGCAAGCTGGGTGCGGACAACCGGGCGGCGGCGGTGTCCGAGGCGGTACGCAGGGGGCTGCTGGACCTGGCGTAGCGCGGGGGCGGCACGCAGCGGAGGTGGCACGGAGGGGGGCGACCTGCCGCGGTCGCCCCCCTCCGGTGTCTCAGACCCTGGCCTGCTCGGGCGCGGCGCTCTGGTCGGTCGCGTCCTCGCCGGCCGCCGCGGCGCGGGCGGCGGGGATGACGGCGGCGATGGCCGCGGAGATCAGGGCGAGGGCGCCGCCGACCAGGAGCGCGGTGCGGAAGCCGTCCTCGGAGGCGAAGGTGTAGCCGCCCATGGTCGTGGTCATCTGGGAGAGGATCACGCCGATGACGGCGGAGCCGATCGAGGTGCCGAGCGAACGCATGAGGGTGTTGAAGCCGTTGGCGGCGGCGGTCTCGGTGAGCGGGACCGAGCTCATGATCAGGGCGGGCATGGCGCCGTAGGCGAGGCCCACACCACCGCTGGTGATGAGCGTGACCACCATGACGCCCCAGGCGGACCCCATCAGCGCCAGGGAGACGAAGTAGCCGGCGGCCAGCACCAGGGCACCGCAGACCAGGGTGAACTTCGGACCGCGGGCGTTGGTGAGCTTTCCGCCGAGCGGGGAGATCAGCATCATCATCAGGCCGCCGGGCGCCATCCACAGGCCGGCCGCGAGCATCGACTGGCCGAGGCCGTAGCCGGTGGCCTCCGGGAACTGGAGCAGCTGCGGCATCACCAGCATGCTCGCGTACATGCCGAAGCCGATGAAGACCGAGGCGAGGTTGGTGAGGAGCACCCGGGGACGGGCCGTGGTGCGCAGGTCGATCAGCGGGTCGGTGGTGCGCACCTCCCACACGCCCCAGCCGACGAGGGCCACGACGGCGGCGGCGAACAGACCGAGCGTGGTGCCCGAGGCCCAGCCCCAGTCGGCGCCCTTGGAGACCGCGAGCAGCAGCGAGACGAGGCCGACGCCGAGGCCGATCGCGCCGGGCAGGTCGAACCGCTGACCCTTGGCGCCGGCCGGGACGTCCGGGACGAGCATGAAGATCAGGACGGCGACGACGGCGGCCAGGGCGGCGGAGCCCCAGAACAGCACGCGCCAGTTCGCGTACTGGGCGACGGCGGCGGCCAGCGGCAGGCCGATGGCGCCGCCGATGCCCATGGAGGCGCTGACCAGCGCGATGGAGCCGCTGAGCTTCTCGGCCGGTACGACGTCCCGCAGCAGCGCGATGCCGAGGGGCACCATGCCCATGCCCATGCCCTGGAGACCGCGCCCCACGATCATCGTCACGACGTCGGAGGCGAACGCGCACACCACCGAGCCCACGATCAGCGGCACGGAACAGGCGAGCAGCATCCGGCGCTTGCCCAGCAGATCGCCGAGGCGGCCGACGACGGGCACGCACACGGCGGCCACCAGCAGGGTGACCGTGATCACCCAGGCCGCGTTCGAGGACGAGGTGTCCAGGATCTGCGGCAGCTCGGCGATGAGCGGGGTGACCAGCGTCTGCATGATCGCCGCGGTGGTGCCGGCGAAGGCCAGCGTGGCGATCACGGCACCTGAGCGGGCCGTGGGCTGGAGAGCGGGGGCGCCCATGGGGGACTCCTCGACTTGGGATGTGCGGTGAAGGTCCGCGGGAAGGGTCTGCGCGCAGCACGCGAAGGATGTGCATCGTACATGTCGTGTGTATCAAGCACATGCTGTGGCCCGTGCACAGCGATGTGCCAGGATGGTGCGGGCGCACGGAAGCAGGAGGTCGGGCACATGGACACGCCGACGCACGAGGTCGAGTACGAGCAGATGCTGCTCAGCCGCCACACGTTCCTGAACCAGCGGGGCGGTCGCCGCAAGAACAGCCTCTTGGAGCGCAGCGCCTACATCCTGCTCAGCCGGATCCGGGTCCAGGGACCCATGTCGATCGGGGAACTCAGCGAGGCCTTCGGACTGGACGCCTCCACCCTGAACCGGCAGACCGCGGCGGCCATGCGGGCGGGGCTCATCGAGCGGATCCCCGACCCGGAGGGCGGGATGGCCCGCAAGTTCCGGCTCACCGACGAGGGCACACGCCTGCTGGACTCGGAGCGCGAGGGGATCGTGGACATCCTGGACCAGGTGATGACCGACTGGCCGGACGAGGACATCGCCGCCTTCGCGGGCTATCTACGGCGCTTCAACTACGGCATCGAGGCCATCGGCGGCCGCCCCTGGCCACGCCCGTGACGGCGTGGCCGCCCCTGGCCGGATGACTTCGTCGCCGTCGCCGAGCCGGCCTTGGCCGCAGGCGGCGGTGCTACGACGCGCCGGGCGCCGCGCTCGGGCCCGTGGAGCCCAGCTGCCGGATGGTCCCGCCGAGCATGGGCCGCAACCGCGTCAGTGTCTTCGGCTGCGCGCTGACGACCCAGCGGGAACCCACGAGGTACTGGCCCCCGTAGATGCTCGCGGACTCGAGCCATGTCTCCTTGTACTGCTCCTCGGGGAAGGTGGTGATGAGGTAGTCGGATTCCTCGGTGTGGCAGACGCCCTGGCGCAGCTCGTCCGCGTCGATGCGGATCTTGGCCGTGCAGCCGGTCAGTCCGGCGATCACCTCGACCTTCGCCGGTGCCACGACGCCGGCCGCGGGAGCGGCGGTGACCGCGGTCGGCGCGGGGGTGCCCTTCTCGGCGGTGGCCTCGCTCCCGGCGCCGCCGCACGCGGTGGCGAAGGAGAGCAGGGCCAGGCTGCCTGCCAGTGCGGCACCGCGCACGAGGCGGGCCGTGGGCTGCTGAAGCACGTACAACTCCGTGGTCGGCGCTCTTCCCGTCACCTCCCGTGGACGCGCCTGCCGACGGGCCCGTGGACGGGCGTTCGGCAAGGGGTACGGGTGGACACCGGCGCCCGTTCAGCCGCGCGTCCGGGACCGGCGTGCTCCCCGGCCGGCATCACCACCCGCCCGGGCCGGGGACCTGTCTAAAGTACAGAGAGATCACCACCTGCGCGGGAGTTCCCATGACCGGTCCCCGTCGGACGCGCCCCACCGACGCCCTCGAAGCCATCGAGCCCCCGGGCAACGCCGAGACGGTCGTCGGTGTGCTGTCGGTGACGGTCCTGGTGGAGGTGCTCGGCGTCCTGTCCGGATCCGAGGTGTGGCTCCTCGGGCTGCTGGTCTTCCTGCCGGGTACGGCGTCGGCGCTGTGCACGGTCCAGCAGACGAAGTTCGTCGCCGCCTGGACCACTCTGTTCGTCACCCTCACCCTGCTCGTACGGGCCGACGACAACGGCCGGTGGCTCGACCGGGCGCTGCTGGTGCTGCTCACCCTCGCCCTGGGAGCCGCCTCCGTCTACGCCTGCCACCGGCGCATCGCGCGCGAGCACGAGATGCTGCGGCTGCGCTCCACCGCCGCCGCCATGCAGCGGCACATCCTGCACCCCCTGCCCCTGCTCACCGACGACGTGCTGGTCAACGGCGTCTACGAACCCGTGCAGGAGGACCGGCTCGTCGGCGGCGACATCTACGACGTCGTGGCCTCGCCCTTCGGCACGCGCGTGCTGATCGGGGACGTGCAGGGCAAGGGGCTGGCCGCGGTGGGCGCCGCGTTCGCCGTCATCGGCGCCTTCCGTGAGGCGGCCCACCGGGAGCCCACGCTCACCGCCCTCGTCGACGCCCTGGACGCCGCGGTCGTCCGGCACAACTCCTACGCCGAACAGACCGGCGACGACGAGCGGTTCGTCACCGCCCTGATCATCGGCGTCGACGCGGGCACGGAGGCGCAGGTCGTCAACTGCGGGCACATTCCGCCCCGGTTGGTGCACGACGGCGCCGTCACCACACCGGCGGTGGACACCGGCGTCCCGCTCGGGCTCGCGGACCTGGCCGCCGAACCCACCACGGTCGGGTGGTTCGCGTTCCCGGCCGGTTCCACGCTGGTGCTGACCACCGACGGCCTCACCGAGACCCGCGCCCACGACGGCACCTTCTACCCGGTCGACGAGCGTCTGATGAAACACCTCGACCTCTCCCCCACCGAGCTGCCCCTGGCCCTGCACGAGGACGCCCGCGCGTACGCCGGGTACGACCGCCGGCACGACGACGTCGCCGTGCTGACCGTCCGCCGGTCGCCGCGTCACTGAACACGGCCGCCGCCGACCGGGCGGCCGGTCCGTCCCTGCCTCGTCCGCCCCCTGCCTCGTCCCTCCCATGGCGCGCGCTCAGCTCGCGCACATGCTCCTCATGGTGAACGGAGAGAGGGTCGAGCCATGTCTGGCGTCCCCGGTACCCGTACAGGCACGGTTCGCGTGCTGATAGTCGACGACGAGCCCGAGCTCACCGAGCTGCTGTCCGCCGCCGTGACCGAGGCGGGGTGGCGGTCCTTCGCGGCCGCCGACGGACGCAGCGCGCTGCGCATCGCGCGCGACTGCGCCCCGCACGTCGTCGTCCTCGACGGCATGCTGCCCGACGTCGACGGGGTCGAGGTACTGCGCAGGCTGCGCAGCGAGAACACCCGGCTGCCCGTGCTGATGCTCACCGCACGGGATGCCCTGGAGCACCGCATCGACGGGCTGTCGGCCGGCGCGGACGACTATGTGACCAAGCCGTTCTCCCTGGAAGAGGTCGTGTTGCGGCTGCGCGGTCTGCTGCGCAGGTCCGGCCCCGGCGACAGCGCCGACCAGGGTCCCGTGCGGGTGCTGGGCGATCTCGTGCTGGCCGAGAGCACCCGCGAGGTGCGGCGCGGCGGAGTGCCGGTCCCGCTCACCACCAAGGAGTTCGACCTCCTCCGGTTCCTCATGAGCCACCCGCACCAGGTCCTCAGCAAGGCCCAGATCCTCGACCACGTCTGGAACGCCTCCTTCGACGGCGAGGGGAACCTGGTCGAGGTCTACATCTACGGACTGCGCGCCAAGATCGACAAAGGGCGGGCGCCGATGATCCGTACCGTGCGCGGCGCGGGGTACGCGATCAGAGCCGCGGACGAAGGGGCATGACGGTCCTGTCGGGCCGGCGGCGCGGGGCGAACCCGTCCGGCACCGGTCTGGGCCGGCGGTCCCTGCGGGTGCGCCTCGTGCTCTTCGTCTCCGTGACCCTGGTCGCCGTGTGCGCGGTCATGGCGCTCAGCACCGTCCTCGTCCAACGCGTCTATCTGCTCGGGGACCTGGACCAGCGTGTCACCGACGCCGCCGAGCGCAGCCAGGGCGGATTGCAGCGCCGGACGGGCGGTGCGACGGATCTGGGGTTCCTCAACGAGCGCGGGCAGCCGGCCGGCACCCTGGCGGCCCGGTTCGCCGACGGGGAGATCATCGCCGCCGAGGTGGTGACCGAGGACGGCCGTCAGGGGGTCCTCACCACCGCTCAGCGTGCCGCCCTGCAGGGGATCACCGCGGACGGGTCGCTGCACACCCGCGACCTTCCCGGCCTCGGCACGTACCGGGTGACCGCGCTCGGCGGCGACGGGGTGCCCGTCCTGGCCGGGCTCCCGATGGCCGACGTGCAGCAGGTGATCGACCGTCTCGTCGTCGTCGAGGCGGCGATCGCCGCCGTCGGACTGGCCACCGCCGCCTGCGCCTCCGCCGTCGTCATACGGCGGCAGCTGCGCCCGCTGGGCCGGGTCGCGGCCACCGCCGCCGAGGTCGCCCGGGTGCCGCTGGACCGCGGCGAGGTCGCCGTCCTCGCCCGTGTCGCCGCGCGGGACACCGACCCCGGCACCGAGGCCGGCCAGGTCGGCGTCGTGCTCAACCAGCTGATCGACCACGTGGAGGCCTCGCTCGCCGAACGCCGGCGCACCGAGGAACGCATGCGCCGGTTCCTCGCCGACGCCAGTCATGAACTGCGCACACCGCTCGCCTCGATCGCGGGGTACGCCGAGTACATGAACGGCGGCAACCGGACGATCGCGCCGGAGCTGGCCTGGCGTCGTGTCTCCGCCCAGTCGGCCCGGATGACCGGTCTGGTGGAGGATCTGCTGCTGCTCGCCCGCCTCGACGAGGGGCGGCCGCTCCGGCGGACCGAGGTGAACCTCGCGACGCTGGTGGCGGAGGCCGTCTGGGACGCGCAGGCCGCGGGAGGCGAGCACGACTGGCAGCTCGCGCTGCGCCTCGACGGGCCGGTGACGGTCGTCGCCGACCCGTCCCGGCTCCATCAGGTGGTGGCCAACCTGCTGGCCAACGCCCGTGTGCACACGCCGGCCGGCACCAAGGTCACCGTCGTCGTGGAGTCGCTGGAGACCTCCCGATGCGTGATTCGCGTACGGGACGACGGTCCGGGCATCCCGCCCGGCCTGCTCCCCTCGATCTTCGAGCGGTTCACCCGGGCCGACGGCTCCCGCTCCCGCATGCCCGGCGAGGAGGGCGGCACGGGCCTGGGCCTGGCCATCGCGGCGGCCCTCACCCAGACGCACGGCGGCCGGATCGACGTGGAGAGCGAACCGGGGCGAACCGAGTTCTCGGTGACGCTTCCGACGGCCGGCCGCTCCGCCGCCCCGTCCTCCCCGCAACTCTAAGGACTCTCACAGAACCGCAGTTCGGACCGTGTGCAAAGGCTCCGCGCGCACCGATTGCGACGGCCGCCCGGGCACCGCTTCAGGCCTGCCTCAGCCTGCTCCTCCAGAGTGATCACCCGGCGGCCGTTCAGCGGGGACGTGCCCCTGACGAAGGGAATCAGCGACGATGACCGAGCTCGACTCCGGTGAACCGACGGCCCACGAGACACAGTCCGAAGCCGGCCGCCGTGCCCACGCGAGCCGCCGCAACTTCATGCGCAAGGTCTTCTTCGCCAGCGGTGCCACGGCCGTCGCGACGATGGGCGGGGCCGGCGCCTGGGCGGCGCTGGCCGACGACGCCACCACCACTGCCTCCGCCGATCCGAGCGCGGTGCCGAGCGGCGCGCCCAGCGGGGGTCCGGGCGGCGGTGCCGGAGGCCCCGGCAACCAGTCGATCACCGAGGACTTCTTCGGCCTCACCACCGACGGCAAGCGGGTCGACGACCTGTTCACGATCCACTCCACGGGCGTGAAGACCGCCCCGGTGATCGCCGCCGCGAACGCCTTCCTGGCCGGGCTCAGCGACACCCAGAAGACCTCGACGCAGTTCACGGTCCACTCGACCGAGTGGCGGCTGTGGAGCAACGTCGACTCCTACGCCCGCCAGGGCGTGTCCCTCGCCGACCTGAGCGACGAACAGAATGCCCTGGGTACGGCTCTGTTGAAGTCGGCGCTCAGCGCCGACGGCCTGGAGACCACCGAGAAGATCCGGAAGATCAACCAGGCGGCCGGCGAGGCCATCGGCAACACCGACTCTTTCAACGAGGACGCCTACTACTGGACCGTGATGGGCACCCCGTCGGCGACCGAGCCCTGGGGCTTCCAGCTCGACGGCCACCATCTGGTCATCAACTACTTCGTCCTCGGCGACCAGGTCGTGATGAGCCCCTGCTTCTGGGGTTCGGAACCGACCTCGATGGAGATCGACGGCGAGACGGTGACGGTCTGCCACGAGGAGGTCGTCGCCGGCCTCGCCTTCATCAACTCCCTGAGCGCGGCGCAGCAGGCGGTCGCCATCGAGTCGTCCACCAAGTCCAACGAGTCGATGACAGCGGGCGCGTTCTCCGACAACGCGGTCCAGGAGTACACCGGCATCCGCGGCAACGCCCTGACCGCCGCCCAGAGGACCAAGCTCCTCGGCATCGTGCAGGCCTTCACCGGGCGGGCCAAGGCCGACGTGGCGAAGGTGACGCTGGCCGAGGTCCGCAAGCACGTCGACGACACCTACGTCACCTGGGCCGGCGGCACCGGCGACGACGACGCCTTCTACGTCCGCGTCCACAGCCCCGTCGTCTGGATCGAGGTCGACTGCCAGGCCCCGGGCCCCCTCGCGGGCGCGTACGGCGCCACCCAGGGCAGCGGCGCCACCCAGAAGCACGTCCACTCCATCGTTCGTACCCCCAACGGCAACGACTACGGCAAGGAGCTCCTCAGGCAGCACTACCTGACGTCGCCGCACCACCGGTGAGGTCGTACCGGTGAGCCACCGGGCCGGGGCCCCGTCATCCCGGCCCGGTCCACCGGCTCAGGCCCAGGCGGTCGCCGCCACGAAGGAGCTGTCCTGACGGAACAGGTCGGTGCCGTCGGGCTGTTCGACCCGGAGCTGGTAGTTGTAGTGGCGCAGGTAGTACCCGGGGTAGTTGTACGACTCGAAGCGGACCGAACCGCTCGCCGAGCCCGTCCGGGCGATGAAGGTGGCGTCCTTCGCGAAGGACGCCGTGCCGTCGTTGGCGTCGAAGCGGCCCCGGAAGGAGTAGTGGCGCAGGTAGTTTCCGGCGGCGTCGCGGAAGGAGTAGGCGTTCGCGTCGGCGAGGCCCGCCACCACGGTGAAGGTGGACGCCTGCTTCTCGGCGGTGGTGCTGGAGCTGGTCACCACGGGCAGGTTGAGCAGCGCGGACTGCTCCTGCCAGTAGCGGGTGGTGTAGTTGCCGGACCGGAAGGAGCGGGTGGCGTTCTTCGTGAGGGTGGGGCCACCGGTCACCGTCTCCTTGATGACCGTGAAGTGGCGTGCCGTACCGGAGATGCCGGGCAGCGCCTTGGGCGCGCTCCAGGTGGCGAAGGAGTCGTAGCTGTCGCTGTAGTAGTAGTTGCCGTCGCCGTAGCCGTCGAAGAAGATCCGCCAGGCGCCGTTGTCGAGCTGGATGACGGACGGGCCCTCGCGGTAGCTGCCCCAGCCCGCCCAGTCGCCGGTCCTGGTGATCGTGTAGGGGCCGGCCAGACTCGACGCCGTGCCGTACTCGATGTACTTCGCCGTCTCGTTCTTCGTGAACGCGTGGTAGGTCGAGCCGACCTTCACGATGTAGGTGTCGATGTGATTCGACCCGATTCCGGACAGGGCGACCGGTGAACTCCAGGCGGTGAGCGCGGAGTTGGTGGCCTTGAGCAGATACGGGGTGAAGATCCACTCGTCGCTGGTCACGGAGCAGGACACGATGACGTTGACGCTGCCGTCGCTGTCGACGAACCACTCCGGCGCCCAGGCGCGGGACAGGTTGGTGATCGGGACCGTGTAGTCGTACAGGAACGTCCAGTTGACCCGGTCGGAGCTGCGGGCGAAGCCGATGGTGGTGCTGGCGTCCTGCCAGGTGTGGGTCGTGTAGGTGACGTAGTAGTAGCCGTTGGTGTGCTTGAAGACGCTCGCGTCGCGGATGCGGTTGCTCGGCGGGGTGTAGGCGGAGGACTGCAGCAGCCGGAAGTCGGTGGCGTCGTCGGACTGGTAGACGTTCACCGTTCCGTCGTTGCTGTTGAGGAACGGCACGATCGTGTAGCGGGTGGCCGAACCGGCGGCCGGCGCGGCGGCCAGGGCCGTGCCGAGCAGGCCGGGCGCCTCGCCGAGCACGAGTGCCGTGGCGGGCAGGACGGCCATCGCGCGCAGCAGGGCACGGCGGGACGGGGCGGGGGGACGGGTCGTCATGGCGGCTCTCCTACGGCTCAAGGCACGTCCAGCGGTTCGACATCCCGAACAAAGTTCGGAAAGTCGATCAGAAGGTAGGGGTGAGGCAGGAACACGTCAATCCTTTGCGCAGGAACGGACGATGCCTGTGGGACGTCTGTGGCGGGGCGGCCGCCGCCCTTGTGGCGGACGGGCAAACCCCTTCCGCCCGCGTGCCGTTCCACCGCCGGGCCGCCAGACGTTACCGTGCGGTAGACATCGTCGTCCCGGAGGTGCCCGCATGACGCCCGACCGTGCCGCAGGCCTGACCGCCACCGCCCGCGCGCTGGCCGAGGGCGAGGTGTCCTCCCGCACACTCGTCGAGCACGCCCTCGCCCGGATCGAGGCGAGCCAGGGCACCCTCAACGCCTTCCGGATCGTGCGGGCCGAGGCCGCGCTCGCCGAAGCCGACGCGGCCGACCGGGAGTTGGCGGCCGGGGGCCGGCGGCCGCTGCTCGGCGTCCCCGTCGCCGTCAAGGACGACATGGACGTGGCGGGCGAGCCGACCGCCTTCGGCTGTCAGGGCGTGCACCCCGCGGTCACCGAGGACGGCGAGGCGGTCCGCCGGCTGCGCGCGGCCGGCGCCGTGATCGTCGGCAAGACCAACACCTGCGAGCTGGGCCAGTGGCCGTTCACCGAGGGCCCGGCCTTCGGCGCGACCCGTAACCCGTGGAGCACCGAGCACACCCCGGGCGGCTCCTCCGGCGGTTCGGCGGCCGCGGTGGCGGCGGGTCTGGTGCCGGCCGCGCTCGGCTCGGACGGGGCCGGCTCGGTCCGCATCCCCGCCTCCTGGACCCATCTGGTCGGCATCAAGCCGCAGCGCGGCCGGGTCTCGACCTGGCCGCGCGGCGAGTCCTTCCACGGCATCACGGTCAACGGCACGCTGGCCCGTACGGTCGCGGACGCGGCGCTGCTGCTCGACGCGGCGAGCGGCAACCACGCGCACGATCCGCACCGACCGCCCGCCGTCGACGCCTCGGCGGCGGTGGGGCGCGACCCCGGCCGGCTGCGGATCGCGCTGTCGCTGAAACCCCCGTTCACCGCCGTACCCGCCCGGCTGCGACCCGAGGTGCGCGCCCGCGTCCTCGAAGTCGCCGAGCGGCTGGCGGGCCTCGGGCACACCGTCGAGGAGGCCGACCCGCCGTACGGGCAGATCGGCCTCACCTTCGTGCCCAGGGCGACCGCGGGCATCGCCGAGCGGGTCGCCGAGGCCCCGTTCCCCGCGCTTCTCGACCGGCGCACCCGGGGCGCCGCCCGGCTGGGCCGGCTGCTGGGCGGGGTCCCGCTGCGGGCGGCCCGGCGGGCGGAGGCCGTCCTGCACCGCCGTATCGGCGGCTTCTTCGAGAAGTACGACGTGATCCTCGCGCCGACGACGGCCGCTCCCCCGCCCCGCATCGGGGCCATGCTGCACCTGAGCGGCTTCGCCACCGACCGCGCGATGATCGCCGCCTGCCCCTACGCCTGGCCGTGGAACGTGCTGGGCTGGCCCGGCGTCAACGTCCCCGCGGGCTTCGCGCCCGGCGGGCTGCCGGTCGGGGCACAGCTGCTCGGCCCGGCGAACAGCGAGCCCCTGCTGATCTCGCTCGCCGCCCAACTGGAGGCGGAGCTGCGCTGGCACGAGCACTGGCCGCGGGAAGCGGTCGCGGACTCGCCGGCCGGATGAGCGGGTTCCGCCCGTACCCTGTGACCATGGACGATGCGTCGATGGTCGGGCTCATGGGGCGGGTCACCGGGACGATCGGGCCCGGGCTCGTCGGCGAGGTGATCGTCCGGGTGCGCGGCGGGGCCGAACACTTCCTCGCGCACCCGGCGGACGGCACGGGCCGCATCGAGTCCGGCACGGTGGTGATGGTGGTGGAGCACCTGCCGCCCAGGACGGTCTACGTCACCCGGGCGTACGACAGTTGAGCCCGTCCCGGCGCAGGTGAGAGCGGTTCTGTACGTCTTCGGGAACGTAAGCGTCAAGATTGCAACAAGGATTCGCCGACGTCTTCAACCCTGACCCGGGCAGGCGCAGACTCCCTTCGTTCGGTGCCGAAAGGGCACCATCAAAAGGGGGCGTATGCCGATGGTTGTCGGCGTCGTTGCGGGGGTGGCGGTTGTCGCCGTCCTCGGTCTGATCGGTCTGTTCAAGATGATGTGGCGCGTCGCGGAACCCAACGAGGCACTCGTCATCTCCGGCTCCAACCACCGCACGGAGGGCCTCGAGGCGGGCATGGGTTTCCGCATCGTCACGGGGCGCGGGACGATGGTGATGCCCGGGGTCCAGGTGGTGCGCAAGCTGTCGCTCGACCTGAACGAGACCGAACTGCACGTGGACTGCGTGACGCACCAGGGCATCCCGCTCAAGGTGCGGGGCGTGGTCATCTTCAAGGTCGGCGACGACTTCGTGTCGATCGCCAACGCGGCCCGGCGATTCCTCGACCAGCAGAAGCTGATGTCGGAGCGGGTGCACAACGTCTTCGCCGGTCATCTGCGGTCCATCGTGGGCGGGTTGACGGTCGAGGACATGATCCGCGACCGGGAGAAGCTCACCGGGCAGACCCGTGCCGCCTGCGGTACGGAGATGGAGAAACTGGGCCTGATCGTGGACTCGCTGCAGATCCACGAGATCGAGGACCCGACCGGCTACATCAAGAACATGGCGATGCCGCACGCGGCGGCCGTACAGCGGGACGCGCGGATCGCGCAGGCGGAGGCGAACCGTCTCGCCACGGAGGCGGAACAGGCCTCGTTCGCCCGGATGGCGGAGGCCACCCGGGACAGCGAGATCCTCCAGGCCGGCTACCAGGCCGAGCGCGACAAGGCGGGCGCGCGGGCCCGTCAGGCGGGACCTCTCGCGGACGCCGCCTCCCGGCAGGAGGTCGTCGTCCAGGAGACGCGGGTCGCCGAACTCGAGGCGCAGCGGCGCGAACAGCAGCTCCAGGCGGACGTCCGCAAGCCCGCGGACGCGCAGGCCTACGAGAAGCGCACGCTGGCCGAGGCGGAGCGCGACGCGCGGATCTCGGCGGCGCAGGCCAAGGCGAAGGAGACGGAGCTCGCGGCCGCCGCCGAGGCGACCCGGGTCAAGGCCGCCGCCGGCGCCGAGGCCGAGGCGACCAGGACCCGGGGCGAGGCCACCGCGGCCGCCACCCGGGCCACCGGTGAGGCCGAGGCGGCCTCCGCACAGGCCAGGGGTCTGGCGGCGGCCGAGGCGGCGAAGGCGCAGGGCCTCGCGGAGGCGGAGGCCATCAAGGCGCGGGCCGCCGCGCTGGCCGAGAACCAGGAGGCGGTCGTCGCCCAGCAACTCGCCGAGAACTGGCCGGAGATCGTCAAGGCGGGCGCGTCCGCCTTCGGCAACGTGGACAACATGGTGCTGCTCAACGGCGCCGACGGTATGGCGGACGTGTTCGCCAAGGCGCTCACCATGGGCGGCACGGGGCTCGGTCTGGCCCGTCAGCTGCTCGCTTCGATGAACCAGAACGGGCATGCCGCGAACGGGACTTCGCCGCTCAACGGGGTGGCGAGCCCGCCTGCGCAGCGGGTGCCGGTCGAGGAGAAGTGACCCGCTGACGACCTGGTCACGGGGGCACCCTTAGGGTGCCCCCGTGACCGCGTTTACCGATGAAGACGTCCCGGGCCGCTCCGGCCCCTCCGCCACCACCGAGGCCGACCCCCGTGAGGTCGGCCGGGTGCGCACCGAGTACTCCCCCGCGCACGACGGCGACCCGGACCCCGGCGAGATCGTGTGGACCTGGGTGCCCTTCGAGGAGAACGACGGCCGGGGCAAGGACCGCCCGGTGCTCGTCGTCGCCCGGGAGGCGGGCGGGACCTTCCTCGCCGTACAGCTGTCGAGCAAGCGGCACGAAGGCGACCGCGAGTGGGTGCCGATCGGCAGCGGGCCCTGGGACCGGTCCGGGCGGGACTCCTGGGTGGACGTCGACCGCGTCCTGCGGCTCCACGAGGACGGCATGCGCCGTGAGGCCTGCGCGCTGGACCGGATGCGGTTCAACCTGGTCCGGCACCGCCTGCACGAGCGCTACGGCTGGACCTGAGGGGCCTTCTGATCGAACACCCGCTCGAAAGCGGCCGGCGCCGCGCTTCCCGGCGCCCGGTCCAGCACCCCGAACACCACATGCTCGAACGTCCGCTCGAACCGCCCGCCGGGTCCGAGCAGCGCCCGGAACGCCCCCGCCACCTGCGCGGGGTCGTTGCGGAACACCCCGCAGCCCCACGCGCCCAGCACCAGGCGCCGGTAGCCGTGCGCGGCGGCCGTCTCCAGGACCCGCCCGGCACGGACGGCCGGCGCGCCCGTCAACTCGGGCGCGCGCCGGCCGGCCCCTCCGGGACCGGTCCCGGGACCGGTCCCGCCGTCCGCGCCCTCGCCCGGGCGGCCTCGATCGCCGTGGAGAGGGACGCCTCGCGCCCGCCGGACGCGCCGTAGCGACCCGCCGCGACGATCCCCTCCGTCTCCCGCGCGATGTCGCGCAGCCGCGCACTCATGGCGCCACCCCCGTGGACTCCATGGCCGCGCGCCGCGCGGTCTCCCGCGCCCCACCCGTCTCCCCCGTCGTGCTCATACACGCATCGTGAGCGATCCTGGACATCGCGTGCAACAGGGTTTCCCGGGCCGGGAAACGCTCCGCGGACCGGTCGGGAACGCCTGGAGAACAGCTCGAACTCGGTCCCGAATGTACGGTTGTGTACCCTTGTGCGGATCCGTTCGAGGGTTTTGGGTGGGACGAGCGATGCCTGTCCGGCCGCACCGAGGCCGGACCGGTGGCATGGTGGAATCTCAGGAGGATCCCGACATGTCCGACTCAGTCAGCGACTGTACCGACGAGACCCCGACCCGCAGCGCCCTCACCGAAGCCGAGGTGGAGGCCCTGGTCAGGGGCATCTGTTTCAAGACCGGACCACCCCGCACCGTCGGGGTCGAGGTGGAATGGCTCGTTCACGAGCTGCGCGAGCCGCGGCTCCCCGTCACACCCGAACGGCTCGAAGCGGCCTACGCCGCACTGCGCACCCTGCCGTTGAGCTCACCGCTCACCGTCGAACCCGGCGGCCAGCTGGAACTGAGCTCGCCGCCCGCCGCCTCCCTGATGGAGTGCGTGGGCATCGTCTCCGCCGATCTGACCGCCGTCCGCGCGGTCCTGGCCGAGCAGGGTCTCGCCCTCTCCGGCCACGGCACGGACCCCTGGCGCACACCCCGCCGGTTCCTCCACGAGCCCCGATACGACGCCATGGAGGCATGCCTCGACCGTACGGGCCCGGCCGGCCGCGCCATGATGTGCACCTCGGCCTCCGTGCAGGTCTGCCTGGACGCCGGGTACGAGGAGCCCGGTCCCCTGGGGCACGGGCGGCGCTGGTTGCTGTCGCACACCCTGGGCGCCGTCCTGGTGGCGGCCTTCGCCAACTCCCCGCTGCTCGGCGGCGCGCCCACCGGCTGGCGTTCCACCCGGCAGCTGCTGTGGACGGAGATCGGCGCCGGCCGGGCGGGCGGACCCCCGCTCGACGGCGATCCGCGCGCGGCCTGGGCCCGGCACGTGCTGGACGCGCCGGTGATGTGCGTCCGACGCGACAGCGGGCCGTGGGAGGTGCCCGACCGGCTCACCTTCCGGCAGTGGACCCGGACGGGAGCACCGACCCGGGAGGACCTCGACTACCACCTCACCACGCTGTTCCCACCGGTCAGACCGCGCGGCCACCTGGAACTGCGCATGATCGACGCGCAGCCCGGCGACGACGGCTGGATCGTGCCGCTCGCCGTGACGACGGCGCTCTTCGACGACCCGGAGGCCGCCGAGAACGTCTATCGCGCGGTGAAGCCGCTGGCCGAGCGGGCCCAGCCGCTGCCGGCCCCGCACAATCCGCTGTGGATCGACGCGGCCCGGTACGGACTGACCGACCCGGAGCTGCACGAGGTCGCCGTCACCTGCTTCACCACGGCTCTGCGGGCGCTGCCCCGCCTCGGCGCCACCGAGGCGGTGACGGACGCCGTGTCGGACTACCTCGAGCGGTACGTCCTCCCGGGCCGCACCCCCGCCGACGACCTGCTCGACCGCCTGCGCGGCACGGACACCCGCGCGTACGGGAAGGACCTCCGCACATGACCGACCCCGCCCTGGACACCGGGCAGGCGCTGGACGCCGTTCCCGATCCGGTCGACGGCCCCGGCCTGGACGCGGACACCCTCCGCACCCGGGTGCTGGCCTCCCTCACCACGGCCCGGGAGCGCACCACGCTCCTGACGAGCTGCGTCGAGGAGCCCGACCTCACCGCCCAGCACTCCCCCCTGATGTCCCCCCTGGTGTGGGACCTCGCGCACATCGGGAACCAGGAGGAGTTGTGGCTGCTGCGCACGGTGGCCGGCCGTGAGGCGATGCGCCCCGAGATCGACGGCCTGTACGACGCCTTCGAGCACTCGCGTGCCGAACGGCCCTCGCTGCCGCTGCTGCCGCCGGGCGAGGCCCGCCGGTACGCCGCGGAGGTGCGCGGCCGGGTGATGGACGTCCTGGAGTCCGCCGACTTCGGCGGCACCCGGCTGACGGAGGCCGGTTTCGCCTTCGGGATGATCGCGCAGCACGAACAGCAGCACGACGAGACCATGCTGATCACCCATCAGCTCCGGGCCGGCCCGCAGGCCCTCACCGCGCCCGACCCGGATCCGGTGCCGCTGTTCACCGGCCCGGCCGAAGTCCTCGTGCCCGGCGGCCCGTTCACCATGGGCACCTCCGGTGAGCCCTGGGCGCTGGACAACGAACGGCCGGCGCACCGGCGCGAGGTGGCCCCCTTCCACATCGACACCACCCCGGTGACGAACGGCGCCTACCAGGCCTTCATCGAGGACGGCGGCTACGACGAAGAGCGCTGGTGGACGAAGGAGGGCTGGTCGCACGTCCGCAGCAGTGGCATCCACGCGCCGCTGTTCTGGCACCGGGACGGCGGGCAGTGGCTGCGCCGCCGCTTCGGGGTCACCGAGGTCGTACCGCCCGACGAGCCGGTACTGCACGTGTGCTGGTACGAGGCCGACGCCTATGCCCGCTGGGCCGGACGCCGGCTGCCCACCGAGGCGGAATGGGAGAAGGCGGCCCGCTTCGACCCGGCGACCGGCGGCTCGATGCGCTACCCGTGGGGCGACGCCGAACCCGCTCCCGAACACGCCAACCTGGGCCAGCGCCACCTGCGGCCGGCCCCGGCGGGCAGCTACCCGGCCGGTGCGTCCCCGCTCGGGGTGCGGCAGTTGATCGGCGACGTCTGGGAGTGGACGTCCAGCGACTTCCTTCCCTACCCCGGCTTCCGCATGTTCCCGTACAAGGAGTACTCGGAGGTCTTCTTCGGCCCCGAGTACAAGGTGCTGCGCGGCGGTTCGTTCGCGGTGGACCCGGTGGCCTGCCGGGGCACCTTCCGCAACTGGGACCATCCGATCCGGCGGCAGATCTTCTCCGGGTTCCGCACGGCCCGCTCGGGGGCCGTCTGATGTGCCGTCACCTCGCTTACCTGGGGCACGGGGAGCCGCTCGGGCGGCTCCTCGTGGAGCCCGGGCACAGTCTGTACCGGCAGTCGTGGGCGCCCCGGCGGCAACGGTACGGGACCGTCAACGCCGACGGTTTCGGGGTGGGTTGGTACGCCGAAGGGGATCCGGTGCCGGCCCGCTACCGCCGGGCCGGACCCATCTGGGCCGACCTGTCCTTCGCCGACCTGGCCCGGGTCGTCCGCAGCCGGGCGCTGCTGGCCGCCGTACGGGACGCGACGCTGGCCGGTGCCGACGCGGAGGCCGCGGCGGCGCCGTACGCGGCCGGGACCTGGCTGTTCAGCCACAACGGGGCGGTCACGGGCTGGCCGGGCTCACTGGAGTCGCTGACCGGTTCGCTGCCCGCCGCGGACCTGCTGTCGATGGAGGCGCGCAACGACTCCGCGTTCGTCTGGGCGCTGGTCCTCGCCCGGCTGCGCGCCGGCGACACGGGGAGCCAGGCGATGGCGGACACGGTGCTCGAGGTCGCCGCGGCGGCTCCCGGCTCGCGCCTCAACCTGCTCCTCACCGACGGGGAGTCCATCACCGCCACCGCCTGGGGCGACACCCTCTGGTACCTGGCGGAGCCCGGCCGGGGCACGGTCGTGGCCTCCGAACCGTACGACGACGATCCGCGCTGGCAGGAGGTCCCCGACCGCACCCTGCTCGCGGCGAGCCGCGCCGACGTCCTGCTCACCCCGCTCAAGGAACCGAGCACCGACACGGCATCCGCACCAACCGAGGAGACCGGCACGTGAGCCCGTTCCACATCACCCGCACCCTCCCCGAGGACGCCACGGACGCCGCGCTGCGCGCCGATGTCCAGCGCGGCCTCACCGACACCCCGAAGACGCTGCCGCCGAAGTGGTTCTACGACGCGCACGGCAGTGAGCTGTTCGAGCAGATCACCGAACTGCCCGAGTACTACCCGACGCGCGCCGAGCGCGAGATCCTCGTGGACCGGGCCGACGAGATCGCCGCGGCGGCCGGTGCCCGCACGCTCGTCGAACTCGGCTCCGGCTCCTCGGAGAAGACCCGCTATCTGATCGACGCGCTGACCGGCCTGGACACGTATGTGCCCGTCGACGTCAGCGAGAGCGCCCTCACCCAGGCCGGGCAGGGCCTGATCGCCGAGCGGCCGGAACTGAACGTGCACGCCCTGATCGCCGACTTCACGACGGCACTGGCACTGCCCGACACCCCGGGGCCTCGCCTGGTGGCCTTCCTCGGCGGCACGATCGGCAACCTGCTGCCGGCCGAGCGCGCGCTGTTCCTCGCCTCGGTGCGCGCGCTGCTCGCGCCGGGCGACGCGCTGCTGCTGGGCACCGACCTCGTCAAGGACGAGCGGGTGCTGGTGCGGGCGTACGACGACGCGGCCGGTGTGACAGCCGCGCTATGTGGGTCGTTCATCCTGTCCGTTGTCCGCACTGCAACGCCCACCTGTGTGCCCAAGCCCAGGCAGAGAAGCCGGATCGGTTACGGAAGGACTCGGCCTGCGCCCCGGTCCCGTCGGTCATCCCGGGCGCCCAGCCGCCCGGTGATGGGGAGGGTGCCCGCTGCTGCCGGCGTTGCGCGCTCGACAAGGAAACTGCGATCCCGGCACTCCGCCGATGTGGCGTCGACCGAAGAGAGGCACGCATGAACGAGAACCGGGCCTATGGCTACACCGACACTCTCGAGGCCGAGCACTACGCCAAGGCACTGCGCGCCGACATCAGCGACGGGCTGACCCGCACCCCGAAGTCCACGGCGCCCACGTGGTTCTACGACGCCCGGGGCAGCGAACTCTTCGAGGAGATCACCCAGCTCCCGGAATACCCCTTGTGGCGAGCGGAACTGGGATTGCTCCAACTCCATGCCCAGGACATCGGCGTGCGGACGGGAGCCCGCAGCCTTGTCGAGCTCGGGTCCGGGAGCTCAACGAAGTCCAAGCTGATCATCGAGGCACTGGGGCCGAGCAGTCTGCACTACGTCCCTGTCGACGTCAGCGCGGACGCGCTCCATCAGGCCAGCGCCCAACTCGTCCAGGACTACCCGGGGATCCGTCTGCACGCCCTGCGCGCCGACTTCACGACTCCCCTCGTCCTGCCGGCGCTGCCCGAGAACGGCCCACGACTCATTGCCTTCCTCGGCAGCACGCTTGGGAATTTCCGGCGACCCGCCCGTGGCCCGTTCCTCCGCGGGCTCCGAGACATCATGCGTCCCGAGGACTTCCTTCTGATCGGCGCCGACCTGGTCAAGACCGAGCAGGAAATGACTGCCGCCTACGATGACGCTCAAGGCGTCACGGCTGCGTTCGACAAGAATCTGTTGCACGTCTTGAACCGCGAACTGAACGCCGACTTCGACCCGGACGCCTTCGACCACGTATCGGTGTGGAACGGCACGGAAAGCCACATCGAAATGAGGCTGCGCAGCCGAGCAGAACAGCTCGTCAAGATTCGAGACCTCGACCTGGCAGTGCACTTCGCACGCGGAGAAGAATGGATCACCGAGCGGAGCGCGAAATTCACGCAGGACGGACTCCAGGAAGAAATGACTGGAGCGGGTCTCCGTACGAATCAGCTCTGGGCCGACACCAACGCCGGCTTTGCACTCATTCTCGCCACCGCTCGCTGAACAAGCTGGTGCACGATTCTCTATGAATCCAGATCGCTGCTCTGCTGACGGGACAGCAGAGCAGCGACTGCTGGTAAGACGCGTGCTCGCGACCCCAACTTCAACGGCCACATCGACCGGCAGGATCCTGCCATTCGGTGGCTGATGATCGGCGCACGGCGCGGTCTCTCACCGCCAACTACGCACGAGTGCGGCAACCCGTCGTTCGAATTCATCTTCGAACGCGGCGTCAGGGGATCACCCGTATGGGGATTCCCGGGACAACGGAGCAGGTCTTCGGATGATCCTTAAATCGGATCCGATCCTTGCCCGGCCCCCTGGTTTACGGCGGGGGCTCCGCTGTGCGTGATTGCCGCACGAAAGGTGTTGCCCATGCCTGCACTCTTCTCTGACGGCAGTGAACCACCCCAGCCTCCCACCGTGTCACCGACGGCGGTTGCCTTCCGGGCCGCTGACGGCCGGACGCACACCTTCAGGCTGGCCGAACTACCGTGCCCCGCCCTGCACTTGGAGATGGCTAAGGGCCTGGCCGGGGTACTGAAGTCGGTAGGCGCACTGCCCACGGCTCAGGCGTACTTCTCCACCGTACGGCGCTTCCTGGCTTTCCTGGACTCATTGGGCGAACCACTGGATTCGCTGTCGTCCCTGCGCGAACGGCATCTTGGGCAATACGTAACCATCCGGAGGACAATGACTTCCGCGGGCGCCTGCTACCAAGACATGACTTCGCTGTGCAGGCTCCTGCGGAACGCACCATACGGCAGCCTGTCTCCGGAGGTCGGAACTCTAATTACCACCCGGGGTCGCCTTCCCTTCACTCGACCGGGCTCGAGACTGCCTACGCACCTCTTGCGGCCAGCCCTGGAACAACCCGTTTCTTACCTCACTCGCAACGAGTTCGAGCAACTCATGGGCGCGGCCGCAGGTGACGCTGTCGCCGTGCGCGACCGAATTGACCGAGGCGACAGCCTGCTGGCGGCGTACCGGGCCGACCCGCCCAGTTCGGCCTGCACCGACGTGGAGATCGAAAGTCTCGACCTCCACGTCCTCGATCTCTTCGACCGGACCGACAGCCCGGCCAAGAGAGCCGACGTCGCCCGAGGTCTGTTCCTGACCAGGGAAGACTTGGCACCACTGCTTGTACTGGGAACCGGGCTGTCCGGGCTCCGCCCCTCCGAGCTCCTGAATCTTCCCGCCTCACACCAGCATGACACCGTCCGGGGCACCGTAACCATCAGAGTTCCGGACCGCCGACACGGAGGCCACGCCAACCTTCGATGGGAGCTTCGGGCGTCCGACGATCAGCCCTTGGGCCCCGGGGACCTCTACCTGATGGTGCACCGGCTCACCGAACGCGCACGCCGGGCGTCGGGCTCTGACCGGCTGTGGTGCCTGTGGTCCCTCACGGGTCCCGGCACCATGCCACCGCGTTCGGTAGCCCCGCTGTTGAAGGCGTGGGCCCACCGCCACCGCCTGTCCGACGACGCCGGTCTGCCGCTGGAACCGATCCTGCTCCAGGTGCGGCGCGCGTACGCTTCGCTACTGGCCAGCAGCGTCTGATCCCCGGTTTCAGAAGCAGCCCGATCCACCGATCCTTCCCAACCGCTGCGACAGGCATCATGAGTGACACACGATGGCGGGTCTTTCACACCCTCCGCGGCCTGCCCCGTCCCCAAAGCGGGGACCCGCTGCTCGACACGCTGTGGGACCTGGACGAGTGGCTTGACAACCACGACATCCTGGACCGGCAACCGTACTTGATCAGCCCCGACGGCCGGTACGACATCCAGCTCAACCACATTTTCGACAGCATGCTCAAAGCCGCGCCGGTTAACACCAGCCAGGCGATGGCCTACGACCTGGTGCTTTGGCTCACGTTCTTGTGGGTCAGCCGGGGCCGTCGCGACTGGCGCGAGGCCACGGCAGTGGATCGGGCGGCCTACAAACAGTGGAGGACGACAGATCCCCGCGGACCGCATGTCGCCTCGACGACGTGGGACCGGGAAGTGGCCGACGTCAACACCTTCTACAACTGGGCGGTGTATCACGGCTATACGCGCGTGAACCCGATCGTCCAGCGCGAGAGCCGCATCCGCGACCCTCACCGCCGCGGTGCCGGCACCACCACTCCCGCCGAGGCATCCCGGCAAGGCCCTCTCAACGATGTCGAGTGGATGACTGCGGCCATGTACCGGTTGTGGCGGGACGTAGGCCTGCGCGGTCTTACCGCATCGGGGCTGCCCAACCCGTCCTTCCGGGGCAGGTTCGCTTCCCGCAACGCCACCTATAGCGACCTCTTGATCCGCACCGGACTGAGGCTGTGCGAGCAGACCGCACTCTCGCTGTTCGACATCCCCACGCTGGTGCCCGGAGTGGACAACGCCCGCGCCTGGCTGCCTGAAGCGATCGCGAAGGGCGGCTCGGCCCGCTGGGTCTACTACCCTGCCTCGGTCCTTCAGGCGCTCTGGGACTACGCCGAGATGGAACGGCTGGACGCCATCGAGTACGCCCGCGACAAGGGGTTGTACGAGCAGGTCCGCGATCCGTTGATCGTCGTCGATCGGCGTGACCCCGTCGTCTTCGTCGGCGGGAATCGGATCACCGTGGACAAGCTCGACAGCCAAGAGCGGCAACGGTTGTTCATCGTCACTCCCGACGGCTTGGAGCCAGCCGCGCTGTGGCTCAATGAATCGGGCCTGCCCAGCGGAAAGTCCTGCTGGCAGGAGGTATTCAGAGCGGGCAACCGGCGCTGCCGCCGGGCGGGGGTGGACTTGTCCTCGCACCCTCACAAGCTGAGGCATTCCTTCGCCGTGATCACCCTTGAGCAGCTCTGGCGAGGCCATCTCCATGACCTCGCCGAGTCCAACCCCGGGCACCGCCAGACCTACCAGATGGTCTTCGGTGACCCCCTGAACTGGGTTCGCATCAGACTCGGCCACCGGTCGGTCACCACGACCGTGAAATACCTGCACACCCTCCAGGAACTGGAGATGCAAACCCGCATGGCCCTGATCCCTGACAGTTGGGAACCCGTCGCCGCTGCGGCAGCCCAGCCCGCCTCCGAGAACACGGCAGACTCCGAGGGCGCGGCATGAGCGAGCAGGTCTCCCACCAGCCCCGCCTGGCCCCTACCGGGCCTGGCCGTAGCTCCGCGATGCCCTCGGGGCCGTACGAATCCGTACCAGTCAAGCACAGCGAGCAGGGTGCGCTGACGGTGCCGTTCACCGGCGAGGATGGTCGCACAAAGGAGTACGACTTCACTCGGCTGCCATTGCCGCGTATGCACAGGGACCTCGCGATCGCGTTCGCGGCCCGGACCGGGCCGACTGGCACTCTTCGGACCAAGTCCAGCGCCAACAGCGCCTATCTGGGAATCCGCCGGCTGCTCGCCTTCCTCGAGTCCCTCCACACACGGCCCACTACCCTCGGGGAACTCACGCCCCGACACCTGGAGCGCTATCGCCTCGAGCGCTTGAAGACCGTGAAGGTCGGCCCCGTGGGCATCGAGTTGGCCCTCCTGCGCATGGTGCTTGCGTCAGTCACCCATGACACAGAGTTGTCGCCTCAACTCCGCGAGTTCCTGCGGCAACCCGGTCACCAGCGAAACGGTGCCAAGGCCGTCGGCAGGCCCGGCTACTCGGACCGAGAGTTCCGAGCACTGGTCACAGCCGCTCGCAGGGACGTGGTGGGCATCCGGGAACGTATTCGGGTCGGCGAAGACCTCTTGCAGACCTTCCGGAATGCCCCTGAAGACCTCGGCCCCGAGGACCGCATCTTGGCTGCCCATCTCGACGAGATGGACCAAACCGGCCGTATCCCCGACGTTACCTGGACCACCCGCCTCACACAGCGGGTACAGCACCGCTTCGCGCGCGTCGCCCTCGCACGGCATCTCTACCTCACCCAGGACGACCTGGCGCCCTTATTGCTGCTGGGAGTCGCGTTGACTGGCCGCAACAGCGAAACGATCAAGGAGCTCCCGGCGCAGCACCGGGTGCTTGAAGGGCGCGCGGTAGCTGTCGCCCTCACCAAGCGCCGACGAGGCAAATCACAGAGTCGCGAGAGCGTGCATTGGGAGATCGGCACCAGCGAGAGTCGCCAGTTGCACACCCCCGGCGGCTTCTACTTGCTCCTACACGATCTGATGCGCCGCGGCCGCCGTTTCTCAGGTGACACGCGGGTGTGGAGTATCTGGGCCGGCATCGCCGGGCGCCCGGCCGCTGACCCCGCCGGGCAAGGCAAATATTCCTCGCTCGGCCACATCGATCCATATGCCCTCAATTTGACCCGCGACTTGAAACTGGGCAGATGGGGAGCAGCACATGGACTGACCGACGACGACGGAAATCCGTTGGAGATCAACCTTAACCGCCTCAAGACAACCGTCGAAGTACGCCGGACGCGGGCAGTGGGCGGCCACCTACCCTCCGCCTCACGCACCAACACCATGGACGTCTCCTTCGTCCACTATCTCCAAGGCGACCCTCGGATCCGTGATTGGGCTGACCAGGTACTTACCACAGCCATTAACGAAGCGGAGGCCAACACTCGGGCATTTCGCCCACGCATCCTGACGGCTGACAGTGAGGTCGCCCCGAAAAGCAGCACGCAAACAATGGCGGACGATCTCGGCATCAGCCCGGAAATCCTAGGCCGTGCGGTCCGTGGCGAACTCGACACCCTCGCGAGTGCTTGCCTGGCCATCCATAACAACCCATTCACCGATGCGGACGTCTGCAACGTTTCCTTCTTGACCTGCCTGCGCTGTCCGAACGCACTGATCACCGAACACCACCTGCCAGCCTTGCTTTCCGTCCGCGATCTCTTGGAGACAGCCCGAGGCACCCTGCCACTAGACGATTGGGTCGAGGAACACGGACGGACCTGGCTCGCGCTCACCCAATTGATTCTTCCAAAATTCAGCGAAGCGCAGCAAGCCAAGGCCGCTGCGAAGAAACCTGCCTCCCTTCACCTCAGTTTCCTCAGCGGCCCCCAGGAACCTCGATGACCTCTCTCGCCCTACCCAAGTCCGACTTGGCGGCCATCCCTCCGACAGCGTTCGTCCTGCGCTCCCGTCCTCTGCGTGATCACATTGAGCTGGTAACAACCTCACGCTTCAGCGACAACATATGGGTGCTCACGCCAGCCGTACACCAGGTCCACAAGCGCCAAATATCCCTGCACTTCCTCGACGTTCCCATACAGTTCCGGCAGACCGTCAAGGAACTGTTCTTCGCCCTCCTGGTCATCGATCTTCCCCCAGGACACAAGGAAAGCCGAGTCGTCACCATTTACGCCCGGTTCCTCAAGATCAAGAAGTTCTTGGTGTGGGTCGCCCAAAGAGGTGGGACGGCGCTAGATGCTCTGACACCACAGGACCTCTTGGACTTCCGAGCGCATATCAAGAGCGAGCGCAATTCCCGCGGCAACGATCTGGCCAAACTTGCCTCGGTACGGCTCTTGTGGCAGTTCCGCAGCAAACTGACCTCCGGCACCTTGCCGCTGGACCCACATCCGCTCTGGTTCGACGCCACCGTCCACGGCCGCCGCCAGATGTCCCAGGCCCGCGAGAATCGGACACCGAGGATCCCCGAGCAGGTCCTGGCGCCGCTGATGACGTGGGCTCTGCGCTGGGTGGAGGACTTCGCCGACGACGTTCTGCAGGCCCGGAGCGATTGGGCCGATCTGCAGGCCACTGTGCCTGATGTCGATCGAACTCGCGGCGTCACGACGCGACGGCTGAGCGCCCTTCTGTCCGAGTACCGTGCTGACAGACGTCCCCTTCCCCGCGTCGGCAGAACGCCGAAACCGATCCGGGGCCGCGCCCCGGTTAACCTCAACCATCTCGCCCGCGAGGCGGGCGTGCACCAGGAAACCATCAGACAACAGCACAGGTACTGGCACCTCATCCAGGAAGCCCTGGACGACGTAGGACTGGACAACGCCACGTACCTTCGCACGCCTATCCGCGCCTCCCTGGACAGCGAACCATGGCTACGGGCCGTCGCCACTGACGACATCGGAACGCTGCTACGACGGCTGCAGTCCGCCTGCTACATCGTCATTGCCTACCTGTCTGGAATGCGCGACGCCGAGATCAAGCACTTGGAACGGGGTTGCCTGCAACGGTGGTGCGACGAGGATGGGGAACCCATCAGGTACAAACTGACCAGCCAAGCTTTCAAGGGGGAGAACACCCCTCTCGGTGTCCAGGCCACTTGGGTCGTCAACGCGACGGTGGCCCGAGCCGTCGACGTACTCGAGCGGCTGGTGCCCGTGCCCCAGCGTCTTCTCTTCGCGTCGCCTCCCGTACCGAAGCGCACCAGGGGCAAGCCCAAGGAATCACACGCCACGGTCAACGACATCAACGCATTCTCTGCCTGGGTCAATGACTACTGCGCCGAGCGTCGGCGAAGCGATGGAATTCCCACAGTCGACGGGCGCCCGTGGAGGTTCACCACACGTCAGTTCAGGCGGACACTGGCCTGGTCCATCGCCCGACAGCCAGGCAGGTCGATCGCAGGCGCCATTCAGTACCGCCACCACAGCGTCCAGATGTTCGAGGGCTACGCCGGCACATCATCCTCCGGATTCCGTCAGGAAGTGGAAGCCGAACAGGCATTCACCCGTGGCGATCAGCTCTGCGATCTCGTCCTCGATGCCACCCCCGGGCGGCTCGCCGGACCCGCAGGCGAGGAAGCCGAAGCACGGCTGAAGGCCATCGCGAGGGATGTGCAGTTTCCCGGAAAGGTGATCGCGGACCGCAAGCGCCTCCAGCGCCACATCACACGGCACGACCCACATGTCTACCCCGGAGAATTCGTGACCTGCGTCTACAACCCCGACCGGGCGCTGTGCCGCCGCGCCGAAACCGACGGCCCGTCGCTCCAGCACTGCCAACCCCTCGCCTGCCGAAACGTCGCTCTCACCACCAGCAACATCGACGCCTTCCGTCGCTGGCTGGTCCAAATGGAGGAACGTCTAGGCGACCCCACGATGGCCCCGTACCTCCGAGGCCGGCTCGCACAACGACGGGACGAGGTCGCACAGTTCCTCGCTGACAACGACATCCCCAAGGGGGCCAACGGTGGCGCGGCCAACGATCACGGATGACGAAGTTCGTACTGCTATGCACATCGTCCTGCGCGAGGCGGCCGACGCCGACCGGCATGCGACCATCACCGCCGTCGAGCGACGCCTGGGCATCGCCCACCCGACCTTTTACCGCAACTTCCCGCACTTGATCACCTGGTTCCGGCAACAACGCGCCGCTTCACAACGAACCGAAGAAGAACGAGCCGTTCCTACCAGCAGGCCTCCGACAGATAAGATCGCGGACCTCCGCCGGGAGAACAGGAACCTTCGAGCCACAGTAAAGGTGTACGCAGAGGCCCTCCGGCAACTCACTCTGGATTACGCCGAGTTGGAATCAAGGTTGGAGCTCAGATTGGGAGTGATCAACCTGGCCTCCCGCCGAAGCGAACACGACTGACAGGCAGCGGCCGGATCCAAAGTCGTCCCGAGAGCCGTCGACGGGACCTCGCGAATGGGGACGCCGTTCGCGGAACATTTCCCAGTCCCACCTCGGCGTCGCAGACAGCGGTGGCATCATACGTCGATGAGGTGCAAGATCCGCATGTCCGCGTCTGGGGTTCACCTGTTCGACCGCGTCTCCGGGGTGAACGTGCTGCTCGACGAGGTGCGTGTTCCCGCTGGGCGATTCTCCCGCGCTCCACGGTACCTGTCCGTAGCGCTGACGAACGCGTGCGAACTCCGCTGCGCCTACTGTTACGCGCCCAAGCATGCCGCTGCGCTCGACAGAGAGCGTGTGCTGGCGTGGGCGGTGGAACTCGACGCCGCCGGATGCCTCGGTGTCGGTTTCGGAGGCGGGGAGCCAACCGCGTACCGACGCTTCGCCCAGCTCTGTTCGGAGATCGCCCAGTCCACGTCCATTGCGGTGACTTTCACGACGCACGGGCACCGGCTCACACCAGAACTCGTCAGTTCCCTGCGCGGGGCCGTGCACTTCGTGCGTCTGTCAGTCGACGGGGTCGGCACCACCTACGAGCGGCTCCGCGGCCGGCCGTTCGCAGCCGTAGTCCAGGCGGCCGGATTGCTCAGCTCGCTCGCTCCGTTCGGCATCAACGCGGTCATCAACGCCGACACAGTCGGCGAACTTGACGACCTCGCCGCGTTCGCTGACGAGGTCGGTGCGTCCGAACTGCTGCTCCTGCCGGAGCAGCCCACCACGGCTACCCCCGGCATCAGCGACGCCGACGCACAGCGCCTCGTCGAATGGGCCGCAACCGCACGAACCGAGGTCCGACTCGCGATTTCCCGTACCGGTCTCGAAGCAGCACTGCCCACCGCAGAGGCCATCCCCGGCGAACTTCCCCTCGACGCGCACATGCATCTCGACGCGACCGGCGTCCTCCGCCCTCACGCCTACGCAAGCACGGGACTGCCAGTCGAGGGCTCCATCATGGACGTCGTGCAGACGCTGAAGGAGACGGGATGAGGATCTGGAACGGCTACGGCTCGGAGCACTCGATGAACCTCGTTCTGATCGGCCGTTTCGAGACGGTCGCCGGTGCGCAAGCAGCAGAGGAGCGGATGGAGGCACTGCAGGCCCTCGCTGAGGCGGCGTGGTCCGACGACGACTGGCGGAGTCCCGAGGAACGCATGCCTCGCGAACTCGGCGAAGCGCTGAGCCAGATGAAGCTGTATGACGTGGGGCGATCCGACGTCGATGCTTTCGCTCTCGATCACAATGTCACCCGTGAGGCGCAGACGGTCCGGATCTGGACCGACGAGTCCGACGTCCAGGGATTCCTGAAGGTGCTCCTCCACCACGGTGCGAAAGTCGAGGTGTTCTCGCGCCACACGTGGGACGAGGACGCCGTCACCCGGTCCGATGCGACAGACGCGAGCAACAGCCGGAGCGACGGTGGATCTGACTGAGCTGGCACGCCTACCCGGCGCGGCCGACCAGAACTTCGAAGCGCTCACGCGGGCCATCGTCTCCCGCCGGTACGGCGCGCTGGGCACGATGCGAGAGCGCCGCAACCAGCCCGGCGTCGAGTTCTACATGCACGTCGACCACGCTGGCGACCTGGGCGATCCCGACCGGATCTGGGGGTGGTCGTGCAAATGGTTCATCCTCAACAGCAAGAACGAGCTCAGCGCAGGCCAGCGCACGCAGATCGAGGACTCCCTCGCCAAGGCGATCAAACACGTCGTAGGACTGACCGACTTCGTGCTCTGCCTGCCACAGAGGCCCGCCAAGGGTGACGAGGAGTGGATCAACGGCCTCAGTCGGCCAGATGTCCGCGTCAAACTGTGGTCCACCGAGAATTACGACGCCGAACTGGCCGGACACGACGAGCTCCGCTCCACCTTCTTCGGCGAACTCGCCCTCACCCCGGAGAAGCTCGCGCGAACCCACGAGCAATCTGTGGCACCGGTTGCGGCCCGGTGGGCCCCGCAGCTGCACACCGCCCACCACGTGGAGCACCGCATCAACCGGGCCTTGTTGCGTCCGGCGTCGTTCGAGTGGCTGCAGCAGCGCACCGACGACGTCACAGCACGGCTCCAGGCACTGCGCGCAGCCCTGGGCGGCCTCGACACCGATACCCGTGCCGGTGCCGAGGAGATTGCCGACGATCTGGAGGGGTTCGTCGACGGTCTGCGCGCCGTCATCGACGCCGGGAGGGGCCTTCGGCCCTGGGAAGTACGCGAGCGCCTCGCCGACCATCAGCCTCCGGGAACCTCTCCCCGAACGCTGCGACGCCTGGTGTTGAAGCTCAGGCAGCGTCGCCTTCCCGAGGCGCCGCTCGTCACCGGTCTCGGAGCGGAGATCCGCGACATCGTTCGGTGGCTGACCGAGACACGAGCGGACGCCGAAGCCCCGCTGCTCGCTGTTGTCGCCGCTGCCGGGCAAGGCAAAACCCACCTCGCAGCGCAGATGACCTCGCCGAAGGACCGGCCGACAGCCGGGGTGTTCATCCAGGGGGCAAGCCTGCACACCGGCGACACCCTCGACGACCTCGCGCGACAGATCCCCGGACTCAGGGTCGACCGCCTCGAGGACCTCCTGGAAGCGCTCAACTCGGCCGGAGCTCGTGCCGGCTGCCGGATACCACTGATCATTGACGGTCTGAACGAGGCCGAGCGCCCCCTGAAGTGGCGGCCCCTGCTCGCCGGACTGGTACCGGCCCTGGGCAGCTATCCCCACGTCGCGGTGATCGTTACCCTCCGCGAGGTGCTCGCCTACCAGACCCTCCCGCAAGACACCATGACCCTGGAATTGGAGTGGCAGCACGCGGAAGTCGACGACATCCTGCGCGTCTACTTCGACCACTACCTCATCAACCCGGCCGACGCGTGGCTTCCGGTCGACACTTTCCACAACCCCTTGTTCGTCCGCATGTACTGCGAGGCCGCGAACCACGACCGCCTGGTGCCGGTGGGCGCGGAGGCGCTCCCGCAGTCCCTCATCGGCGTCTTCGAGCTGTACCGCGATGGTGTGACCGAGAGGCTGGCCCTGGACCCGGCCCGCATTTCGTTGCCGGCCGACCAGATCAAGCGCCGCCTCGCCACCATGGCGAGACACCTTTGGGAGCACAACGTCCGCCGGCTCCCGTTCGACGAAGCGCGAAGAATCCTCGACGCCGACCAGCCGAACTGGGACGAAAGCCTGCTCCGGCGCCTCGTAGAGGAAGGAGTGATCTTCCGCGAGGAGATCAGGGATTCCGACGACACCGAGTGCGGCTTCGTTTTTGACCGCCTCGCCGGATACCTCATCGCCGACGCGATCCTGGTGCGCATGCCCTACGCGGACGTCAATGAGCAGCTCGCGGAGACAACTCTCTGGCAGTCCCTCGTGGGGAACGACGCGCACCCCCTCGGCGAGGACACCCTCATCGGTCTGATCTCACTATTGCCGCGCCGCTTCACCGGGCACCACCTGTGGCGCGTCGCCCCAGATGAGCACCGTTCGACCGCGCTCGCCCAGGAACTCACCACCGAGTCGGGCTTTCTCGACGACGATACTGTCGAAGCGCTCGCAACCGCGCTTGTCACCGCACGCCCAAGCAACAGGAAGGGCCGGCCCGCATTCGACCGTCTGTGGGAGATCCGCAGGTCCGCCTCGCACCGCCTGAACGCCACCTTCCTCGACCAGGTCCTGCGCCAACTGCCCCTTTCCCAACGCGACCTGCGCTGGACCGAATGGGCTCGAGGCCGGACTCGCCGGCTCACCACAGACCTGAACCGAGCGATCGACAGGTGGACCGAGAGCAGCAGTCGCGCCGAGAGCGACGACCTGGACGCCCTGGCCATCGCCTGGCTGCTGACCTCCACGAACACGGGCATGCGGGACCTGGCGACGAAAGCCCTCCAGCGTTACGGCCGGCCGGAGCCCAAGCGGCTGTTCGACCTCGCTGCCCGGATGTTCGATGTCGACGACCCGTACGTCGTCGAACGGCTCGTCGCCGCCGCGTTCGGCGCCGTCAGCACCCACCAGATGCCCGATCCCGGCGGACCGCTGGAACAAGCGCTGCGGGACTGGCTGGTGCGACTGCGTGACAGCTTCCTCGACGGTGGGACCACTCCCACCTCCCACGAGCAGCTGCGCGGCTACGTACGGGCCGTCTACGAGTTCGCCGGCACCCTCCACCCCGCTGCCGTCCCCGACGGTGTCGACGCCTTTGCACCGAGGTTCGCCGCCGTGACGCCCGCCGAAGTGATGGAGGATGACGACCCCAACGCCGAGGAGTGCGACCGCACCTTCGGCATGGACTTCGAGAACTACGTCATCGGAACTGCCATCAACGGCCGGGACAACTACGACTTCGACCATGCCGGCTACCGCAGGGCCCGCGCCGAGGTCATGGCCCGCGTCTGGCAACTAGGCTGGCGCGAGGCAGAGTTCGGCAGTGTCGACCAGGCCATCGCAACGAGTACCGACCGGCCTGCCAGCACCCACGAGAACGTGGAGCGCTACGGGAAGAAGTACGGCTGGATCGGGTATCACGAAATGGTCGGCCGCCTCGTGGACGCCGGCCGTGCACCAGCTCGGTTCGGGACCGCGGAACGTTTGATGCCCGACATCGACCCAACCTTCCCCGACACGCCCCCGGTGGTGCCCATGCCCCTTCCGCCGTGGGCGCCCGCGGAGGCCACGGACAATCGGACGTGGGTCACGTCCGGGACAGTCACCATCCCGGACCAACTGTGGTCACCCGAGGAAATCCACGGAGTCGACGGCGGCTGGCTTCTGGTCGAGGGGTATCTGAGTCACCGCCGCGAGGGCCGGACGGTGTTCGGGTTCTTCCGCACCCTCCTCCTGGACCCGAAGGATGCGGAATCCGCACACCAGCTCGCCAGCGAGCGCCCCTACCTGGGTAACGACTTCTTCCCCTCGCTGCCGTCGGTCCGTGACGTGCTGGCCGCGGAGATGCCGTGGAGCCCCAGGTTCAAGCTGACCTTCGGCTACGACGTGCCAGACGCGGTCCCGCCCCCGGCGCTGCGCTGCCACTGGCAGGACAACGGCATCAAGCTCCACCAGGTCGCTATAGATTTCTCCTCCGAAAACACTTCGGAGACCGGGCTCGGCGGGGCTTATGACGTGCCGTCGTACGAGTTCGCCGCCCGGTTCGGCCTGCGCCAACTGCCTGGCACCTTGGACCTCGTGGGCCTAGACGGCCGGCGCGCCTCCGCGGCTTTCCGCGCGGATGAGCCCTGGCGCGGCCACCTGCTCTTCCTGCGTCGCGATCTCGTCGAGGACTTCGCCGGCGATCAACGGATAATGCAGGCGGCCTGGGGCGAACGCGAAGTGACCGTCGACTGGCGCTCTGTTCCTTCCTGGGTACGCGAGGCTCAGCGCAGCCACGCGAACGTGTGGCGCCACATCCGGATGCTCGGGGCGGCTCAGCGCAACCCCGAAAGCTGACGGGCCGTACGCTGCTCCGACCTGATCGCGGGCGCCGCACTGGTGCTCGCGGCAGCCGCCGCCTGGTGGTGCATCTCCCGCCAGGGCTGATCACAACCTGACGCCGATGTGATCATGGGGAGCGGTGCGGGGCAGACAGCTACCCGTCCGCTGGATATGGTGTAAAGAACGCGTCAAGAGCTGGCGCGCGGTGTGCCGGGAAGTCTGGTCGGCGTCCTGGGGGCAGTGTGCCCTCTTTCGCTGACACACCCGGAGGCCCCTGCCATGGCCGGCACCCGCTCCCCCTTCCTCGGTTTGCTACCGCTGCCCGAACGGCAGGCAATCACCCGAGCCCTGCGCACTGAGACCGTCGGCGGCCTGGTCCTCCTCGGCGCAGCCGTCCTCGCGCTGATCTGGGCGAACAGTCCCTGGAGCGCGGCGTACGCGTCCATACGCGACTTCCATTTCGGGATACCGGCTCTCGGCCTGGACCTCTCCGTGGGGCACTGGACGGCCGACGGGCTGCTGGCCGTGTTCTTCCTCGTCGCCGGGATCGAGCTGAAACGCGAGCTCGTCGTCGGTGAACTGCGCACCCCGGCCACCGCCGCGCTGCCCGTCGTCGCCGCGGTGTGCGGTATGGCCGTGCCCGCCGCCCTCTACCTGGCCACGGTCTGGGCGGGCGGCGGCAGCAGTTCGGGCTGGGCGGTCCCGATGGCCACAGACATCGCCTTCGCGTTGGCGGTCCTGGCGGTGCTGTCCACGCACCTGCCGGCCGCGCTGCGCGCCTTCCTCCTCACCCTGGCCGTGGTCGACGACCTGGGCGCGATCCTGATCATCGCGGTGTTCTTCACCTCCGACCTGAACCCGTGGGCGCTCGCCGGAGCCTTCGCGGGCCTGGTGCTCTTCTACCTGCTCCAGCGGCTGCGGGTGCGCGGCTGGTGGTGGTATGCGCCCCTCGGGGTGACGATCTGGGCGCTGATGTACAACGGCGGCGTCCACGCCACCGTCGCCGGCGTCGCCATGGGCCTGATTTTGCGCACCACCCGCGACCCGGGCGAGAAGGTCTCGTCGGCCTCGCGGGTCGCACACCTGGTCCACCCGCTCTCCGCCGGTGTCGCGGTGCCGCTGTTCGCGCTGTTCGCCGCGGGGGTGAGCATCTCCGGCTCTGCCCTGGGCGCGGTGTTCACCAGCCCCGAACCCCTCGGCGTGGTGATCGGCCTGGTGATCGGCAAGACGTTGGGGATCTTCGCCGGGACCTACCTGGCCGCCCGCTTCACCCGCGCCCAGCTCAACCCCGACCTCGCCTGGGCCGACGTCCTCGGCCTGTCGGTGCTGGCCGGTATCGGCTTCACCGTCGCCCTCCTGATCGGCGAACTCGCCTTCCCCGGCGGCCAGACCGGCGAGCACGCCAAGGCCGCCGTCCTCGTCGCCTCCCTCATCGCAGCGGTTCTCGCCGCCGTCCTGCTGCGGCGGCGCAACACCGTCTACCGCCGCCTGTACGAGGCGGAGAACATCGACGCCGACAACGACGGAATCCCCGACATCTATCAGCACGACACGGCTACCGAGGGCGCCGCCGCCCGCGCGGACGGGCAGTGCACCTGATGACCGGCGGCGACTCCTCACTGCTGGCACCCGTGACCGTCATCGCCGCCCTGGGCATCCGCACTGCGATCACCGAGCTCCGACACCCGGGCAGTGCCCGACGGCAGTGGGCGTTCGCCACCCACCCCTGGGCCACGGCAGCCGGCGCGACGGTCGCCGCGGCCATGGTCTTGATCAGTGGTGCCCGCTTCGGATGGGCGGTGGCGGCCTGGGCCCTGCTCATCGGGGCACTCACCGCGTTCCTCACCGGCCGCGACACCCCGACCGCCACATCTCCCGCAGCACCGAGCAAGGAGCAGCCCGTGTCGGAACGACGGACCGGCAAGGTGCTGGCCGCCATCGGCGCGCCGATCACCCTGGCCGGAGTGGCGATGTACTTCCTGCCCGGTCCCGGCTTCCCCGTACTCATCATCGGCCTCACCCTCCTCATCACCGGCCTCGCCATGGCCGCCGCCCGCCGGTGACACCACACTTCCGACCCGCCCGGCAACCGACAGGACCCGACGACGATGACCTGGGAGTGGACCGGGAGGCATGGCCGCCCGGCAACACGACGGCCCCTCATGAACGAAACGCCAGAGGGGACCGAACCCCACGCGACGCCGTTCCCCCACGCCATATCGCTATCTGCCGAGTTCGAAGGGAATGAGTCGATCGCCGAGGCCCGGAAACTTGCCCGGTGCTTCCTAGCCGACATACAGAACGTCCATGGCCTGCCGGTCTCCGACCGCGCCCAGGGCCTGGTGGAGCTGGTCGTCAGCGAGCTGGTCACCAACACCCGCAAATACGCGCCCGGCCCCGCCCTGCTCACTCTCCAAGTCCGTGACGGCTCCGTGGACATAGCCGTCTGGGACAGCAACCCGGATCCACCGACAATCCTGCCTCCTGACCCCGCCCGAGTGGGACAGCACGGTCTGGAGATCATCATGGCTGCAGCCCTGACCTTTCAGATCCACCGCGAGCCCGTCGGCAAGCGCATCACAGCCTCCATCATGCTGGCCGACGACAAGGACGCCGACGTCGCAGGCCGATGAAACGCGTCCGGACCCGGCCGGCGTGCTGTGGCCAAACCGCCTGCCTATGTGACAGCTGTCGCGCTTCGGCTCAGCTTGCGGGACAGTCGCGGTCCCAAACTGGGGAATGGGATTACCGCGGTCGCCACGGCCTACTCGGATTGCAGCTCACGAACTCGGGCACGGAACACGCGCCAGCGCCTCTCGTTCTCATGCACAAGAATTGCTGATTCCGCCATCAGGTCGGCAGCCCTGTCGAGCAGCTCGGAAGCCGAATAGAGGTAGGCAGGAGCCGTCCGCTCGCCTCGCAGGTCGGCCCGAAGTGCTGTCGGCGAGAAGTCGACCTGGGCCAGCAGGTCCAGGGCCCGGCGCAGCAGTCGCGCGATCAGAGCCTGCAAACCCGCCGACTGCCAGTCATTGGCGATGATCCGGTGGCGCTCTCCCAGCAGGTCGGCAAGGGCCGGATAGGCAGCCAAGTTTCCCGCCATGCTCCAAGCATGCTCCATCGCCTGGGCCAGCCAGTCACCGCCCTGCTGGGTCTCATCGGCGAGCAGGGCGACTTCACTCTTCAGCCTCTGGAGTTCGGCAGGCTCGCCCTCCCCTTCCATGAAGAGGATTCCCGACTCCGCTACGAGCCCTGGCGCATTCAGGTCCTCCGTGCCGGCGAACGCAATCGGCGACGTCTGCTCACCGACCTCGACCACGGTCCACCTGTCGGCCAGTGACTTCAGCGCCCGAGCCCGCGCCTGGAGCTCTCCAGCCTGCTGCAAAGGCGCTTGCGAGTAGTACTCCTCATGCTCTCGATGGAACTTCGAGAGGTTGTCGATCACCTGCAGCAGTGACTCCGGAGGGGTGAGGTGCGCCTCGTCATCGGGCATGCCGGCAGCTTGCACCTCGTCTCACACCAAAGGCAGCGGGGCACGCCCTCCAAGACAAATACCAACACCCGTTCGGTGGAAACGAGATCACGTGCCTCGCCCGCGACGCCACCACCGCCCACCGCGTTCAGCTGGAGCAGGGTGGAATGGTCGGCAGGAACGTCCGGTCCCAGCGCCCACCGGCCACGACTCCGTCGGCGCCCCAACCGTCCCGAGCGAGTCCGGCCCCCTGACCTGTGACCTCAAGTTGGCTCGCAGCACCTCACCGCACGTCGCCCTCACGTCGACGACCACCGCCCTTGACCGCGCGCGCCTACACGCGCGGCAAGATATCCGAGTCCACCTGCCGCGGCCGCCAGGGCGATCTCTGTCCAGTCGAGCGCGACCGTGCTGAGCACCGCGCGGAGGAAGGGCACATACAGGGCAGCGGCCGCGAGCCCGGCCGAGACGGCGACCGCCGCCGGCAGGAACGGGTTCTCCCGGGTCAGTAGGCGGTCCCGCAGGCCGAGCACGACTCCGAGCTGTGCCGGGCCTCAATGCCTATCTGGACTTGAGCATCCGGCCACCCAAGGCCCCGCACCGGGGGCTGGTCGCAGCGTCCTCGAGCCACGCCTCGCCGGAGACCTTCAGCTCCGGGTTTCGCAGCCGCGCATGTTCCGCGCACGACGCGGCGATGCTCTCCGCCATGATCACTCCGGACGGGCGGTATTCGCCGAGGGCGGGAAGGCGTCGCTCGCACCGCTCCCATCGCGAGCCGTGGACAAGCCGCACTGCCAGTCTGTGGCGCGCCGCCTCGTCCACGGCCCAGTCCACGGCCTCCAGGCTGGAATCCGATCCGTCGACCCCCACGACCAGCGGGCGCTCCATCGTCCCACCGCCCTTCCGCCCAGCCGCTGTGAGAGTCCCCTGTGAATACCGTCGCACCGGCCTGAACCCCCCGCGACACGCGCTTCGGCTCTCGGAGTGCCTCCGCCCGGGTTGCGCCACGCCGGTTTGCGGCGATGGTGGAGTCATGCGGCCGGCAGCAAGACGCCGCTGGGTCCCACCTCCCGCCACGGCTTCCGCATCGGCCGCGTGCTGAGACGTCCGTGACCGGACAGGAGCCAGTCTCCACCTCGAGGTCGCGGAGAAGGGACGGCCATCGTGGTTGCGAGGACCGGCGTATTCGGCGCCATGACCCACGAGCATCGCGAGCAGCTCATGTCACACGCTCGTGAGGTGTCGTTCGAGGCAGGCGAGCGCATCTTCGACGAGGGCGGCAAGGCCGACCGCTTCTGGATCATCCACACGGGCACGGTCGCTCTCGACCTGCAAGTGCCCGGCCGACGGGCGGCGGTCGTCGAGACCCTCGGTGCCGGAAAGCTGCTGGGCTGGTCCTGGCTGGTCCCTCCCCATCAATGGCATCTGGGGGCCGTGGCCGGCAGCCCGGTCCGCGCCTACGAGTTCGACGCGGCGGCGGTTCGTGAGATGTGCGCGAAGGACCCGGGGCTGGATCACGAGCTGTGTACGTATGTCTCCGGCGTGCTCGCGCGCCGGCTCAGGTCCGCTCGGGTGCGGCTGCTCGACCTGTACGCGCCCCACGGTTCGGGCGAGGTTCCCTGACAAGGCGAGACGAGGTGCTTCGAAGTGCCGCAGACCCCGCACATCGTGAGCGATGTGATGACTCAGACGGTCGTGGCTGTCGGACGCGACGCGCCCTTCAAAGAGATCGTGCGGACCATGGAGCAGTGGAAGGTCAGTGCCATGCCCGTCCTTGAGGGCGAAGGTCGCGTCATCGGTGTCGTCTCCGAGGCCGATCTGCTGCCCAAGGAGGAGTTCCATGACAGCGACCCGAGCCTCTTGGAGCAACGCCGGCGTCTGTCCGACGTCGCCAAAGCGGGGGCAGCAACGGCGGAAGAACTCATGAGCACCCCCGCTATCACCGTCCACCCCGGCGTCACCCTGGCCCAGGCTGCCCGGATCATGGCCGTCCGGCACGTCAAGCGTCTGCCTGTGGTCGACGACATCGGCATGCTCCAGGGCATCGTCAGCCGTGCCGACCTGCTGAAGGTCTTCCTTCGGTCGGACGAGGACATCGAGGAGGAAGTCCGCCGCACCGTGGTGTCCTACCTCTTCCCGGCCTTCAGCCACGCCATCCACGTGAACGTGCACGAGGGAGTCGTCACCCTCCGCGGACACATCCGCGACACCTCACTCATCTCGGTCGCCGTGCGCCTCGTGCGCGCCGTGGAGGGCGTCGTGGACGTCGAACCCCAACTCACCGGCGAGTCCGCCACTCCATCTGGACCGGGGGGCGCGCGATAGCGGTCAGGCGGTGCGGCCCCACCACCAGGGTGGACAGGTGTCCGCGTCGGCGCTGGTCACGAGGTGGTCGGGCACACCGAAGTAACACTGAGCCCCAGCCGGGCCCTACCTGGTCATATCTGCGGAACGACCGCGATCGGACACGGCGCGTGATGCAGCACCGCATGGTTGACCAGGCCCAGCTGCAGACCGACGTGCCCATGTCGTCTGCGGGCTCCGACGACGAGCAGATCAGCAGCGGACGCGGCATTCAGGAGCGCCTGTCGTGCCGGACCCTCGACCACCTCGCTGCTCACCGGCACGTCCGGATACCGCTGTTCCGGGCCACGCAAGGCGTCGGCGAGCACCTGGGCAGGCGGGCGATCGAGGGCTTGGAGAGCGTAGCCGGACAGTCCCGGAGGCCCAGGGTTCCCAACCGGGACACTCCAGGTGTGCACCGCCAGGAGCCGACTGCGCCGCACCTGGGCCTCGCGGAACGCGAAGTCCACGGCCGTACCGCTGCCCTCCCCGTCCTCGACTCCGACAACGACGCACCCGAACCGGCCGTGCCGGTGCTCCACACCGCCGCGCACGACGACGACCGGGCAGTCGGCACGGGCCGCCACAGCCAGGCTGACCGATCCGAGGAGCAGCCCGGCGAGACCTCCGAGCCCTCTGGACCCGAGTACCAGAGCGAGGGCGTTGCGTCCCTCGCCGACCAGCGCGGACGCCGCGTCCTCGGACAGCACCTCACTCGACATCCGTACCGCAGGAGCACTCTTGCCGGCTCGCTCCGAGGCTGCGGCGACCAGGTCTGACGCGTCAGGGCCCGCTGCGGCCGCGTGCAGGAGACGGAGCGGCACCTCGTGGCGGGCTGCCTCGTCCGCGGCCCAGTCCACCGCCTCAAGGCTCGCCTCGGACCCGTCTACGCCGACCACCAGGGGAACCGCCATTGCCTCCGCCTCCTCCTCATGCCGGACTTCACGTCCGTCCGTTCGCCGCCGTTCGCTCTGCCGCACTCCTCCGCAGCGGCGGGGAGCGCCGCTGCGGGCACTGCGGGGACCGCATGCGCCGTGAGGAGATCTGGGGTACTCCTCAAGGGAGAAGCGCCGTGGTCAAACGCGCCGGCACAAATGCTCATGCGTGCGCCGACTACGTCCCACCGCCGGCCCGCACGGCCAAAGAATCACCGAGACCGCAGCAGTCCGGACAGCGGCCACACTCACCGTCCTTTCCAGCTTCGTACGAGACGGAGGCAGTCGCCATGGAACGAGTCCTCACCGTGGGCCTCGACGGCTCACCCGAGAGCCTCGCCGCTGCCCACTGGGCCGCCGACGAAGCCCAGCGGCGCAAACTCACCCTGCGCCTGCTGCACGCGTGGCCGCTACTGGCGCCGGAACCGACCGCCGTCCCCTCGGAAGTCGACCAGAACTACTGGGCGAAGCGGCTCGTGCACAACGCCCAGACGGAACTCCAGGCGCACCATCCGGGCCTCACCGTCGTCGGCAACCTGGTCGCCGACGACGCGCAGGACGCACTGATCCAAGCGGCGTCCGAGTCGGAGATGCTCGTACTCGGCTCGCGCGGCCTGACTCCTGTGGAGAGCTACTTCCTCGGTGACATCAGCATGTCCGTCGTGGCAAGCGCCGAGGGGCCCGTGGTCCTCGTCCGCGCCGACAAGCGTGCGAAGCGTGCGGAAGGGTCCTCGGCGTCTGAGTCAGGTGCGGCAGGCGGAGTGGTGGTGGGGCTGAAACTGCACGGCCCGTGCGACGACCTGCTCGAATTCGCCTTCACCACCGCAGCAGCTCGGGGCGTGCCCCTCCGCGCCGTTCACGGCCGCGCCATCCCGATCCACGCGTACGCCCCGTGGGGCGTGGACCACACCGTGACCCAGGAGATCATCCAGGACGCGCAGAAGCACCTGAGGCAGACCCTCCGCCCCTGGTGCGAGAAGTTTCCAGGCGTGGCCGTGACGGACGACATCCGCCTCGAAAGTCCCGCCAGGGTCGTCGTAGCAGCCGCCGAGCGCGCCGAACTCCTGATCGTGGGCCGGCGCAGCCACCACGCCCCGGCACCACGCCTGGGCTCCGTGGCCCAGGCCGCCGTCCACCACGCGCGCTGCCCAGTCGCCGTCATCCCTCATGAGTGAACCGAGCCGCTACGGGAAGCCGGTGGTGTCAGACCCACTCGGCGTCACGGACGCACTGCTGCCGTTCGCCTTCTGGGCAATCGCTACGCGGGACCTGCGGCACCCGGCGGCGACACCACCTGCACAGGTCCAACTCTCGCCGGCTGCCCGGGCGGGAGCCACCGCGAGCACCCGACATTCCCGTAGCCGCTGACACCGGTGACCCGACCTGCTCGGTAGTGTGCTCTTAGGTGAGCCCGCGTGGCAGGAGTGGCCAGGACCGTGACGACGGGCAGACGAGATCGCCGGTTCTCGCCCCCTGCGCGGCCAGCGCCCGCGCCTGCGCAACAGCCGAACGACCCCGCTGTCGGGACCTCTGGCAACGCCGAGCGCCAGGTGTCAGCCGTGGGGGCTCTCTGCCGGTGGCCGTCGCCGCCCGTTGCGCCGTCAACGGCGATGACGACGCCGGTGATCGAGTCGGCCCCTTGAAGCGCCGGGCCGCGAGCACGAGCCGGTGCCGCTCAGCCGCATCACCACCCTCGCCCCGTCGACCTCGCCAACCCGACACCACCATGTCGCTTCGTCCCGGCCTGGCAGACGCACGTTGTTGGGCTGCCGCGTGCGGAGACAGGCGGAGCGACACCGCGGGGGATCAGTGCCGCTCCTGCTCACCCGGTGCGATGAATCGTCCATGCGGCTGACGGCGGTGATGGCCCCACCTCCTGGGGCCGAACGCCCCCGAGCATGTCAGCGGCTGTCGCTCCCTTCCGTCGCGGGCAGGGCGGCCCTGCCGGCCTCCAGCCGCGCCACCGGGACACGGAACGGGGAGCAGGAGACGTAGTCCAGGCCCGCCGCATGGAAGAAGTGCACGGACTCGGGGTCGCCGCCGTGTTCGCCGCAGACTCCGATCTTCAGGTCGGGGCGTGCGGCGCGGCCCTCGTCGACCGCGATCCGGATGAGTCGGCCCACTCCGTCGCGGTCGAGGGTCTCGAAGGGGGAGGTGGCGAAGATGCCCTTGTCGAGGTAGGCGGAGAAGAACGCGGCCTCGACGTCGTCGCGGGAGAAGCCCCACGTGGTCTGCGTCAGGTCGTTCGTGCCGAAGGAGAAGAACTCGGCCTCCTCGGCGATCTGGCCCGCGGTGAGCGCCGCCCGGGGAAGTTCGATCATGGTGCCGACGGGGCAGTGCAGGGGCACGCCCGTCTCGGCGGTGACCTCGGCGAGCACCCGCTCCACCTCCTCGCGGGCGAGCCTGAGTTCCTCGACCGCGCCGACCAGCGGCACCATGATCTCGGCCTCGGGAGAGCCCCCTGCCCTCATTCGTGCCACGACCGCCTCGGCGATCGCCCGCACCTGCATGGCGACCAGTCCAGGCACCACCAGGCCCAGCCGCACGCCCCGCAGACCGAGCATCGGGTTCTCCTCGTGCATGCGGTTCACCGCGTCGAGCAACTCGACGTCGTGCGGGTCCGGTTGCCCGCCGCGGGCCTCGGCTGCGGCGATCCGTACGGCGAGTTCGGTGTGGTCGGGGAGGAACTCGTGCAGCGGCGGGTCGAGCAGGCGGATGGTCACGGGCAGGCCGTCCATGGCCTCCAGGATGCCGGCGAAGTCCTGCCGCTGAAGTGGGAGAAGAGCGTTCAGCGCCCGGTCGCGTTCGGCGTCGGTGCGGGCCAGGATCATCCGCTCGACCAGCTTGCGCCGCTCGCCGAGGAACATGTGCTCGGTACGGCACAGACCGATGCCCTGCGCGCCGAAGCGGCGGGCGCGGGCCGCGTCCTCGGGGGTGTCGGCGTTCGCCCGGACCTCCAGCCGCCGTACGGAGTCGGCGTGCTGGAGGGCGCGGGCCACCCCGGCCACCACGCTGTCGGACTCTTCGCCGGTCTCCAGGTAGCGCATGGCGGCGGAGGCGACCAGCGGGACTTCACCCGCGTACACGGCGCCGACGGAGCCGTCCACCGAGATGACCGTGCCCTGCTCGACGACGGTGCCGTCGGGGGTGGTGAACCGCCGGGCCTCGGTGTGCACGGTGAGTTCCTCCGCGCCGCAGACGCACACCTTGCCCATGCCGCGGGCGACGACGGCCGCGTGGCTCGTCTTGCCGCCCCGGCTGGTCAGCACGGCTTCGGCGGCCACCATGCCGGGCAGGTCGTCCGGGGTGGTCTCCTGGCGGACGAGCACCACCTTCTCGCCGGCCGCGGCACGCCGTACGGCCTCGGCGGAGTCGAACACCGCCGCGCCGACCGCCGCACCCGGGGAGGCCGGAAGCCCGTGGGCGAGCGCGTCGCCGGTGACGGAGGTGTCGAAGCGGGGGAACATCAGCCGGGCGAGGCCGTCCCCGCCGACCCGGGCCAGTGCTTCCTCCGGCGTGATCTGCCCTTCGTCCACCAGTTCGGCGGCGATGGCGAACGCGGCTTCGGCGGTCCGCTTGCCGACCCGGGTTTGGAGCATCCACAGCGTGCCGCGCTCGATCGTGAACTCGATGTCGCAGAGGTCGCGGTAGTGGCGCTCCAGGGTCCCCATGTGGTCGAGCAGCCGCCGGTACGAGTTCGCGTCCAGCCGCTCGAGATCGGCCAGCGGCACGGTGTTGCGGATACCGGCGACGACGTCCTCGCCCTGGGCGTTGGAGAGGTAGTCGCCGTAGAGGCCGGGCCGCCCGGTGGCGGGGTCGCGGGTGAAGGCGACACCGCTGCCGGAGTCGGTGCCCCGGTTGCCATACACCATGCGCTGTACGGTGACGGCGGTGCCCAGGTCGTCGGGGATGTGCTCGCGCCGGCGGTACAGCCGGGCCCGTTCGCCGTTCCAGGAACGGAAGACCGCGAGGATCGCCAGGCGCAGTTGCTCGGCGGGGGACTGAGGGAACTCCTGTCCCGTCTGGTCGTGGATCAGCCGCTTGTACGTCTCGACGAGCCAGGCGAGGTCGTTCGCGTCGAGGTGCAGGTCGTCAGGGGCTTCGCGGGTTTCCTTGAGCAGGGTCATGGCCTCGTCGAACAGGGCCGAGTCGACCCCCATGACCGTGCTGCCGAACATCTGAACGAGTCGGCGGTAGGAGTCCCAGGCGAAGCGGTCGCTGCCGGACGCCTTGGCCAGTCCGAGGACGGATTCGTCGTTGAGGCCGATGTCCAGGACGGTCTCCATCATGCCGGGCATGGAGAACCGTGCTCCGGACCGGACGGACACCAGCAGCGGATCGTCACGCTGGCCCAGCAGGCGCCCGGCGGACTTCTCCAGGACGGAGAGGTGCCGGGACACCTCCTGCAGCATGCCCTCCGGTTCCGAGCCGCTCGCCAGGAAGGCCCGACACGCCTCGGTGGTCACGGTGAAGCCCGACGGGACCGGCAGGCCCAGCCGGGTCATCTCGGCCAGGTTGGCCCCCTTGCCGCCGAGCAGGTCGGCCATGTCACGGCCGCCGTCTGTGAACTCGTACACGTAACGGACCATGACGCCGGTCTCCTCGCTGTGTCTGCGGACTCGGTACGACTACAGCGTCCGGCGGCGGCGGCGGCGGGGACAGGTGCTGTCCGTCCCGTGCGGTGGGCCGACCGGCCCCCTTTGCACGACAGGGTCCGGCCTGTGGCGGGCACGCCGACGGGCGTGTCGACTCGGCCGGTTCCGCTTACGCCCCGGACTGGCGACCGTTACCGTGGCACATGGTCGGACCAGTGGGTGTCCGTTCGGTGAGCGGACTTGGAGGAACACAGGTGGGAAGCCCCGGGGAAGCCCGTGTACGGCTGCCTCAGCTCAGGCTGGACGAGCTGCTGGAGGAGTTGCAAGCACGGCTGGACGCCGCGCGAGGCACTCGGGACCGGGTGCACAGCCTGCTGGAGGCCGTGCTCTCGGTCGGCCGGGAGCTAAACCTTGAGCAGGCCCTCCACAGCATTGTCGAAGCGGCTGCGGTGCTCGTCGACGCGGAGTACGCCGCGCTGGGCGTGATCGGTCCTGACGGCAAGCGGTTGTCGGCCTTCCACACCATCGGGGTCACCGAGGAGCAGATCGCCGCGATCGGCCCCTACCCCGAGGGGCACGGCATTCTCGGAGAGCTGATCCGCCACCCGGAGCCCCTTCGGCTCGCGAAGATCTCCGAGCACCCGGCCTCGTACGGCTTCCCGCCCCACCATCCGCCGATGAACACCTTCCTCGGCGTCCCGATCCGGGTCCGCGACCAGGTGTTCGGCAACCTGTACCTGACCGAGAAGCGCGGCGGTGGGCAGTTCGACGAGGAGGACATCTCCGTCACGCTCACCCTGGCCGTCGCGGCCAGCGTCGCCATCGACAACGCCCGGCTGTACGCCGAGTCCCGGCTGCGCGAGCGCTGGCTGCGGGCGAACGCCGAGATCACCCACAGCCTGATGTCGGGTGGTGGGCGCACCGAGGTCCTTCGTCTGATCGCCGAGCGGGCGGGCGAGATCACCGAGGCGGCGCTGGCGGCGGTCGCCCTGCCCATGGAGGACACCGGGTCGCTCGGCGTCGAGATCGCCGTCGGACTGGACGCCGACGCGCACCGGGGGCTCGTCCTGTCGATGGACAGGAGCCTGATGGGACTTGCCTTCTCCGGAGCAGCCCCGGTCACCAGCGAGGACGTCGCCCACGACGAGCGGATCTCTTTGGAGCCTCCGCGCTTCGGGGGGCTGGGCCCCGCCGTGGCCGTGCCCATCGGTACCGGCGACGCGGGTGTGCGTGGTGTGGTGCTGCTGGCGCGGGAAGCCGGCCGGCCGGTGTTCACCACGACGGAGACCGAGACCTTGCAGGTCTTCGCCGCGCAGGCCGCCGTCGCGATGGAGCTGGCGGAGCGCCGTCAGGACGCCGAGCAGATCGCCGTGCTCACGGACCGCGACCGCATCGCACGCGACCTGCACGACCTCGCGATCCAGCGGCTTTTCGCCACCGGCATGACGCTGCAGAGCGCGGGCCGCTTCATCGAGCATCCCGAGGCTTCCGAGCGCGTGGCGCGAGCTGTCGACGACCTCGACGAGACCATCAAGATCATCCGATCGACGATCTTCGGCCTGCGCACCCGCGAGGGAGCCGACGGCACCGGACTGCGGGCCCGCGCGATGCGGGTCGTGGGGGAGGCGGCGCCGGTCCTGGCCTTCGCCCCCAGTGTGCGGATGGAGGGCCTGCTGGACACCGATGTGCCGAAGGAGGTCGCCGATCACGTCGTGGCGGTCCTCTCCGAGGCTCTGACCAACATCGCACGTCACGCCCGTGCCGACCGGGCCGAGGTGGTCCTCACGACCGATGGGCGCGAGGTGCGGTTGTCGATCACGGACAACGGCGTCGGTATTCCGCCCGAGGGCCGCCGCAGCGGACTGCGGAACATGGCAGAGCGGGCCGAGCAGCTGGGTGGTCGCCTCGAACTGGCGAAACCTTCCGGCGGTGGCACCTCGCTGATGTGGCGGGCACCGGTGCAGGAAGGTTAGGCGTCCGTCCCACACCGCTGCGGCGCGACGCCGTAGGGCGCCGATCATTCGTCGAGGTACGTCACAGCAGGTCACTCCGCTCCGAGGCGTGCGGAGAGGTGGCAGCGGACGTCGACGACGCCCTCGACGGCCCGCGCCAGGCGTTCGGCCACCGGTACCAACCGCGGGCCGTCCACCCATCCCGTGAGGGTCACGACGCCCTCGGCCACCTCGACCCGGATGTGGTCGGCGGACAGCGGGAACAGGCGGTCGACGACCTCATGGCGCACCTCCTCGGTGAGCTCCTCGTCATTCCGCAGGAACACCTTGAGCAGATCCGAGCGACTGACGACGCCCTGGAGCATGCCCTCGTCGTCGATCACCGGCAGCCGCTTGACGCCGCGCCGGGCCATGATGCGGGCCGCCTCGGCCAGAGTGGTGGTGCCGTGCACGGTGATCGCCGGGCTGCTCATCAGTTCCTCGGCAGTCACCGCGCCGGCCTTGGCCAGGTCGGACAGCCTCCGCTGCTGGGTGAACCGGTCCGGATCGCTGTCCCGGAACTCTTCCTTCGGCAGCAGATCCGCCTCCGAGACGACGCCGATCACCCGGCCCTCGCCCTCGAGCACGGGGAGGGCGCTGACCTTCCAACGCTCCATGAGCTGGACGATGTCCTTGAACAACGCGTCGCGGCCGACGCCGATGACGGCGCGTGTCATCACGTCGCTCACGACGTGCGGGCTGCTGTTCATGGTCTCCTCCTCGAAGGGTCGTCCACGGCGGGGCCAGGAGACGCGGGCCGAGCCGGATCTGCGCCCCGCGTCCTCGAGGATGGCCCCGACCCTTGGGACGATCCGGCTGCTGTTCGGTGTTGAGGACCATCGGCAGGCCCGGTCTCCGGCGCTCGGTCTCCGGCGCCGGATGTCCGCGCCAGGTCCAGAAGGCGCCGCGAACACAGGACGGGAAGGGCGTCACCCGCTTCTCGCGGATCCTGATTGCGCGGTGCACGACCGCCGTCGATCGCTTCTCCGCGTCTGTGTCGCGCCCCTCCCGTCGTCTCCACCCCACCACGGAGGACCGCCCGGCCACCAGGGCCGATCGGCCCCGATCGGCCCCGGCGTGGGCGCATCCGGGGCACTCATCCGATCGTGAACCGGCCGATGGGGAGGGTCCATACGGGCTTGCGTGCAGGTACCTTGCGGACCTTTGCGCGGACCGGTCGGCTCATGCGCCCTCGCCTCCTTCGCGGTTGGCTGGAAGCAGAGAGAACACACCGATCAGGGAGGGTGATGACAGTGGGTACGAGTCTCACGCCGGAGTTCTGGGAGCGGTTCGCGCTCCTGTTCGTGCTGGCGACGGGCGTGACGTTCGTGCTCGCGGCGACCTTCGACGCCCTGGCTGTCCGCCTGCTGCGTAGCCGAACGCAGCGGACGCCGCCGCGAACGACGCATCTCGAGCAGCGAAGCGACCACCGTATGTCGACGCACTGCTGAACGCCGATCGCTCGCCGGTCATCTCGAAAGGCCGGAGACGGTCACCGCCGCACCGCCGGGGCCTGATTCGTCGATGGGTGTAGCTCTTCTGCAGGGACGGCACAGTAGAAGGACACCCACCCCGTCAACCAGCGTTCTACCAGCTCAGGGCTTCCCCGGAGGAGAGCCGCACCCGGAGGCTCTTCCGGCGGACGTGATGTCAGTCGGAGGCGACCCTTACGGGGTCGTCGGCCGGGGTGCCGACGCGCAGCCACCGATAGCCGTAGGCAGGCAGTTCGACGCGGAGCAGGCCGTCGTCGTCCACCGTGAGACCGGCGTGCCCTTCGTCGAGCAGATCCATGAGCCTCCCGCCGGGCCCGGCCTCGGGCAGCCGCAGCCGTACGGTGACCGGCCCGCCCGCGAAGTTGTGCATCGCCAGGACAGTCCCGTCGGTCCCGTCGGTGGTGCAGGCGATGTGCGCCAGGACCGCTCGCTCCCCGGTGTCCACGAGGCGGTAGTCGCCCCAGGCCAGCTCGGGAGCCTCCCGGTAGCGCTCGATGAACAGCCGCATGCGGCTGAGCAGCGAGCCCGGGTCGCGACTCTGCTCGTACACGTTGACCTTCTGGGGTCCGAACGCGCCGTCGGTCAGCGGGTTGGGAAAGGCGTCCGGGCCGGCATGGGAGAAGCCGGCGCCCGCCTCCGGGGTCCATTGCATGGGCGTCCGTACGGCTTGGCGTCCCTCGGCGGCCAGGTTCTCCCCCATGCCGAGTTCCTCGCCGTAGAAGAGCACGGGGGTACCCGGCAGGGTGAACAGCAGGCTGTAGGCGAGTTCGATGCGGCGCCGGTCGCCCTCGACCATGGGCGGCAGCCTGCGGCGCAGTCCCCGGTCGTAGAGTTGCATGTTCTTGTCCGGGCCGAAGGACGCGACCACCTCGGCCCGTTCGGCGTCGCTCAGCTTGTCGAGGGTGAGTTCGTCGTGGTTGCGCACGAACGTGGCCCAGTGGGCGTCTCGCGGGGCTGCGGGGCGGTCCCGTAGCGCGGCGGCCAGCGGCCCGGCGTCCTCGCGCGCCATCGACAGGTACATCTGTTGCATGGCGATGAAGTCGAAGCACATGGTGAGCTCGTCGCCGCGGCCCGAGGCGGGGTCGCCGAAGAAGCGGGCGGTGTCGTCGTAGGGCAGATTGACCTCGCCGAGCAGCACTGCCTCGCCGTTGCGGCGGCCGAGGAAGGCGCGCAGGTCGGCGAGGTACTCGTGCGGGTCCGGCAGTGCCCCGGAGTCGGCCTGCCCGTCCGTCTCCAGCAGGAAGGGCACGGCGTCGACCCGGAAACCGGACAGCCCGAGCTGTGTCCAGAACCCCATGACGCGGGCTATCTCGTCGCGGACCTCGGGGTTGGCGACGTTGAGGTCGGGCTGCTGCTTGTAGAAGCGGTGCAGGTAGTACTGGCCGCTGCCCTTGTCGTACTCCCACAGGCTGTCCTCCGCATCGGGGAAGACCACACCCTTGGGACCGTCCTCGGGGGGCTTGTCCGCCCAGACGTACCAGTCGCGGTGGGCGGAGTCCCGGCCGGATCGGGCGTCCTTGAACCAGGGGTGGTCCTCGGAGGTGTGATTGACGACGAGGTCGGCGATCACACGGATGCCGCGGTCCTTGGCGGTGCGGGCGAACTCGGTGAAGTCACCGAGGGTGCCCAGGCGGGGGTCGACACCGTAGAAGTCCGTGATGTCGTACCCGTCGTCGCGCTCCCGCGTCGGATAGAAGGGCATCAGCCACACGCAGGTCACGCCGAGACGCTCCAGATGGTCGATGCGCTGCGTGAGGCCCGCGAAGTCGCCGATCCCGTCGCCGTTGCCGTCCTGGTACGTCTCGACGTCCAGGCAGTACACCACCGCGTTCTTCCACCACAGGTCGGACGTACGGGTCAGACGCATCGGTACTCCATCACCGTGGCGGGAAGCGGGCGGGTGACGTCGAGTCGCGGCAGTACCTCGGCCCCGAACGCGTCGATGAACGGGCCCTGTTCGCGGCCCACGTGATGCAGCATCACCGCGTCGAAGCCGAGTTCGGTGTACTCCTGCAGCCATGCGGTGTGTCGGCCCAGGTCGGACGAGATGTTGACCGAGCGCGCCACCTGCTCGGGGGTGACGTGTTCACTGACGACGTCGAACAGTTCCGCGGAGTCGAGGTCCCAACTTGCCGGGGGCGCGTGCACGTTGGTGCGCCATTGGTCGTACGCCAGCGCCCGGGCCTCGTCCTCGCCGGGCGCCCAGCTCAGGTGCGCCTGGAGGTGCAGCGGCCCACGGCCGCCGGCGTCACGGTACGCGTCCACGATCTCGCGCAGCCGCGCGCGTGGAGCGTTGACCGTGATCAGGCCGTCCGCCCACTCGGCGCACCAGGCCGCGGTCGCCGTGCTGCACGCGGCTCCGATCAGCGGCGGTACGTCGGGCGGCAGCGTCCACAGCCGAGCCCGGTCCACGGTCACCAGGCCGTCGTGGCTGACCTCCTCGCCCCGCAGCAGTGCCCGGATGACGTCGACGCACTCGCGCAGCCGCGCGGTGCGGACGTCCTTGCGGGGCCAACCCGCCCCTGTGATGTGCTCGTTGGAGGCCTCACCGGTGCCGAGCGCCACCCAGAACCTGGCCGGATACATGGCCGCGAGGCTGGCGACCGCCTGCGCGACGATCGCGGGGTGGTAGCGCTGGCCGGGCGCGTTCACCACGCCGAACGGCACCTGGTCGGTGGCCTGGAGGGCGGCGCCGAGCCACGACCAGGCGAACCCGGACTCCCCCTGACGGACGCTCCACGGCGAGAAGTGGTCGGAGCACATGGCGGCGGTGAAGCCCGCGCGTTCCGCGTGCACCACGGCGTCGAGCAGATCCGCGGGCGGGACCTGTTCGTGCGAGGCGTGTAATCCATAGACAGTCATGCCGCGCGAGTACCCCCGGGAGGGACCCTCAGCGGAGAAGTGGCCGGACGCCCCCGAAACCGCGTGCGCGGCAACGGAGTTGCTCCGCACACTCGCTGCCCGGAGTACGTCCCGACGAGTTTCCTGTCACCTTGCTGACGATCGGCGCCGACCTGGCCGGCAAGGGCCTGTTCAGCGAGGGCGACCCGGACCTGGATGGGTGCGGGTCTTCTGGTGTGAGCTCGTCTGTCAGGCCAGGAGTTCGTTGTTGTGCTGGTCGGGCCGGGGGTAGAGGCGTTCGCGCTCTCTGTGGGTGTGGAAGGTCCAGTACTGCGGGAAGTCGCCGTTGCTGATGAGGGCCCGGAGGGTCAGGACGGCTTCGGCTCCGGGGACGCTTCACCGGCCGCCAGTGATGTCGAACCGGTCGGCCACCAGATGACGTGCGGCGCCTTCGACGATGCCGCTGGCGATCGGCCATCCGGCCGCGAGTGCCTTGTCGTAGTGGAGATGGGCGGCGTTGTTCTCCAGGTAGTGGCAGGCCCGGTGCGCTGCGGCCCGCTGGTCTGCGGACAGGCCCAGCCGGTCGGCTTGTGCGCGGATGCCTGTGACGGCGCCGAGGGCGTCGCCGGCCAGGATCCCCGGCAGTGCTGCATCTGGACTCCGGACTGCTGGAGCGCAGTACGCGGTACACGTTCGGCGAGGGCCGGTCGCTCACCGTCCGGCAGCAACGTCTCGTACACATGGCAGACCCCCATCTGGCCTGTCTGCGCACCGACTTCAGGGCCGAGGGCTTCTCCGGAGACCTCGAGGTCGAGGCGGCTCTGGACGGCGGAGTCGCCAACGCGGGGTGTACCGCGCTACCGGGAACTGGACGGCCACCACCTGACCCACGTGCACACGGGTACCGCCGCGCCGGACACCGTGTGGTTGCGCTGCCGGACCCGCACCTCCGACGTCCGGATCGGCATGGCGGCCCGGCTGACCGCCGAAGCGCCCGTCGTCACCGCCCGGCACGAGGGACCGCGCGCCGGTCAGCGAGTGCGCGTGAGTCTGCTGCCGGACCCGTACGGTCACCGTCGTCAAGACCGTTGCTCTGCACACCTCCCGGGACGCCGCGATCAGTGACCCGCTGGACGCCGCGATCCAACGGGTGGGCGCGGCACCCGCCTTCGACGAGTTGCTCGAAGCACACCTGACCGCCTGGGACCAGCTGTGGCGGAGGACGGAGCTGGACCTCCCCGGCGAGGCGGGCCGCGTCCTGCGGCTGCACCTCTTCCACGTACTGCAGACCATCTCCCCGCATACGGCGGACCTCGACGTCGGCGTCCCGGCCCGCGGTCTGCACGGCGAGGCGTACCGCGGCCATGCCTCACCGTCGGTGAGGCACCGGGCCCGGCCCTGAGCGCTCAGGGGCCGAGGTCCACTCCGTACAGCGTGTGTCCGCCGACGAGTTCACGTCCCCGGACCAGCTCCGGGTCGATGCGGACGAAGACCTCCCGCGGCGCGGGCACCCAGGACCGCGGCCCCGCGCTCAGGAGGCGCGTGTGTTCGGCCGGGTCGGTGATCAGGGTGGCCGTGCCGGTGACCACGACGCTCCAGCCGGAGTGGGCGGCGGCATCGACCGAGTCGGCCTCGAAGGCGACCACCGCCCCGTCGATCGCACCCACCAGCTCCGAAGTCGCGGAGGTGCGCAGCAGGATCGCGTCGTCGCCGTCCAGACAGAAGTTGACGGGCAGCACTGCGGGCAGCGCCTGCCGGGTGTGGACGATACGCCCCACGGGGACCGTGCCCAGCAGGCGTACGCACTCCTGTCGGTCGAGTTCGCGGAATCCGTCGTTGGCGTACATCTGCCTTCTCTTCTCTCGCACCTGATGACTCGCACCCGATGAGGGGGCGCGCCGCAGCGTCCATGGTCGGACCGCACGGCACGCCGCGGCCAGGGGCCATCGGTCCCGGGCCGCCCTGAGAAGGGCCCGGTTCAGACCGTGATCCGGCGTCCGGTGACGGAGTACGGATCGATCCGCACCCACATGTCGCGCCGGCCCCCGGCCCAGGGTGTGCTGTGCGCCCGTGCCGCGAGGCGGTTCGCCTCGCCGACGTCCGTCACCATGCGCGCGTGTCCCCGCACCAGCACGCTCCAGCCCTCGCTGAACGCCGCGTCGATGCGGTCGATCTCGAAGGCCACCGAGCAACCGGCCGCCAGCGCCGGCGTCGCATCGCGGGCGGTCCTGAAGACGATCGTGCCGTCGATGACGCTGTAGTTGACGGGGACGATCACCGGCCCGGATGCCGTGGGCACCGCGAGCCTTCCCACACCGTGGGTCGAGAGCAGGTCACCGCACTCGGTCCTGCTCAGCTCGGTGAACCGAGGATCATGCCCGGCCTGTCCGGGCCCGGGGGGCAGATCGGCGTCGCCTCCGGTGAGCGCCGAGAGCGTGGTCTCCAGAGCAGCCGCCAGCTTGAGCAGTGCGGCTCGGCTCGGGGCGGCGTCGGAATGCTGCTCCAGGTGCCGCAGATAGCCGGGGTCCATGTCCGCTCGGGCGGCCGTCTCCCCGTGTGTCAATCCGAGTTGGAGTCGACGTGCGGCGAGTCGGCGGCCCAGGTCACCCGAAGGGAGGCTCTCCGTCGCACTCATGTGGGTCTGTTCGGCCATGACTCGTCACGTCCTCTCGTCAGGCCGCCGGGATGGCGACCTCCTCGTGCGGCTGTTCGCCGAGCACCACCTTGAGCGCGCCGGTGTCGGCGGCCCGGGCGAAGACGTCGTACGCCTCCTCCATGTGGTCCAGCGGGAAGGTGTGGGTGACCAGCTGTGCCGTGGGCAGTCGGCCGGCGGCGGCCATGCGCAGCAGGGTCGGGGTGGAGTGGGTGTCCACCAGGCCGGTGGTGATCGTGACGTTCTTGATCCACAGGTCTTCCAGGTGGAGCGTGGCGGGCTTGCCGTGGACTCCGACGTTGGCCACGTGGCCGCCGGGGCGCACCATCCGCGTGCAGAGCTCGAAGCTCTCCGGCACGCCGACCGCCTCGATGACGACGTCGGCGCCGAGCCCGTCGGTGAGGTCGGCGATCAGCTGCTCGGGGTCCTCGCGCGCGTCGGCCACGGCGTCGGCGCCGAGCCGCCGGGCCGCTTCCAGCCGGGACGCGGCCAGGTCGACGGCGACGATCCGCTCGGGCGCGAACAGTCGCGCCGTGGTGATCGCCGCGAGGCCGATGGGGCCCGCTCCGACGACGGCGACGGTGTCGCCCGGGCGTACGTGGCCGTTCAGGACGCCCACCTCGTACGACGTCGGGAAGATGTCCGCCAACAGGACGGCGTCCTTGCTCTCCACCGCACTGGGCAGGGCGTGCACGGACAGGTCGGCGTAGGGGACGCGGACGTACTCGGCCTGGGTGCCGTCGATCAGGTGGCCGAGGATCCAGCCCCCGCCGCCCCGGCACTGACCGTAGGCGCTCTCGCGGCAGAAGCGGCAGCGCCCGCAGGCACTGATGCAGGAGACCAGCACACGGTCGCCCGGACGGACGGTCCGGACGTCGCCGCCGACCTCCACGATCTCGCCGACGGCCTCATGCCCCAGGACCGTGCCCGGGCGCACCTCGGGGACGTCGCCTTTGAGGATGTGCAGGTCCGTGCCGCAGATGGTGACGGCGTCGACCCGCACGATGGCGTCGGTGGGCTCCTTGACGGCCGGGTCCGGGACGTCCTGCCAGGCGGACTGCCCGGGACCGTGGAAGACAAAGCCTTTCATGACCTTCCTCACCCTCGTCGGTCTGGTGCGGAGCCGGGAGGAGCGGTGGTGGTCGCCGCCCCCTGCGGACCCGGCGTCGACTTGAGCGCCGGGATCGCCCCGCGGGTCCAGCCTGTCCGGTGCGGAGGTGCGACGCTTGGGCCGTCCGGCCCCCATGGCCTGCCGAACGGGTCCACCAGCGGTCGGCGGCCGGCAGGATCGGCGCGGTCCTGTCGGCCCCACGCGACAGGGACCGAACGGCCCTTCCCTCCACCCTGTCGGACGGCTTTGTTGATTCCATGGCCGAAATCCACACGAGGCCAGCGCCGTACCAAGCGGATCGCCGTGCCGCAGGCGCGACCGTCGTGACACTGCACGGTGAGATAGACCTCCTGGTCGTACAGCCGCTCAGGACGCGCCTTGACGCGCTCACCGCCGGCCCGCACCCCGATCTGGTGATCGACCTGCGTGGCGTGTCCTTCATCGACTGCGTCGGGCTGAGCGTCCTGTGCCGAACGCGCAACCGCGTCAGAGCGCGACGGGGTCGGCTGCGGCTGATCGCCGACAAGTCCTCCTTCCTCCGGATACTTCGATCCACCGGGCTGTCCGGCGTCTTCGACATTCGGCCCGAGATGCCGGATTCCTCGGGTGCCCTCGTGCCGCTGCCGGGCTGAAGGCCTCCGTCTGCCGGCGCGTCGGGGCCGAACGCCCCCCATGCGCCCCCGGTTCGGCCCATCCCTCGGCACGAAACCCGCTGTCGCCTTCGTAGGAGTCACGATGACGACGAAGAGGTGGAGGCGCGGACCCATGCACGGCAGCGCGTACGCGAGGAGCGGCTGTGGCGCTGGCGGAACAGCCCGCTGCGGCGGCGCGACGACATCATCGAAGCCTGGATCGTGCTCGCTGTCTGGACGGCCGTCATCGGGGGCGGCACAGCCGCAGGCCTGACGACGGCCCAGGCCGCGAACGAGGTGTTCACGGAACAGGGGGCCGAACGGCACGCGGTCCAAGCCGTGCTCCTGACCGACGTTCCTCGAACGATGACCGCGACTGTGCGCTCGGCCGATCGCACGACGGCGTCCGTGCGCTGGACGTCGCCCGACGGCGTCTCCCGGACCGGCAGGACTTCGGTGAGTACCGGTCACAAGGCCGGATCCGGTCACGGTCTGGCAGGACGGCCAGGGCCACCTGATCTCCGAGCCGACCGATCCCGCGACGGCCGCCATCGAGGCGGGCCTGCTCGGCGCCGCGGCGGCCCTCGCTCTCGCCGGACTGGCGTGCGGAGCGGGCGCGGCCGCACGGCGGCCGCTCGACCGGCGGCGCATCGATGCGTGGGGCCGGGAGTGGGACCTGGACGGACCTCGACGGAACCACGCGATTCCGGCGTCCGTGCCAGATCGCGGAACCGGTCGTCGGTTGGTCCTCGCGAGGCGTGCGCCTGCACGTCGTGCACGCCTGCTGCCTTGCATCACGCTCCTACGCCCGCGTCAGCTCGCGGGCCACGCCCGCTGCCCACGTTTCGATCGCGTCGAAGTTCCGGAAGTCGCCGCCCTTGCCGGAGCGGAGGATCATCCCGGCCACACGCCCCTTCGCGCCTTCCTCGAGGCAGCCACCGAAGGTGACGTGCTCCCGGACGGACAGGCGTGTCATCGCCCGCCTCACACCGCGCACGGGCGGGATGTCCCGTTCCGATGCCGATGCGTCCAGCGGGCCACTGCTGAAGAACCAGACCGGTCGCTCCGCGAGGAGATGGCGGTGGCGGCGGACGAAGCGGCGCGCGTTCTTCTGCCAGCGCCCGGCGTACAGCCCGCCGCCGACCACCACGGCGTCGTACGACGCCACGCTCGTCACGGCGCCTGCCGGCAGTACGTCGACCGTCAGCCCGTCCTTGCGCAGTACCTCGGCGACCGCTTCGGCGATCTGCGCTGTCGACCCGTTCGTGGATCCGTAGGTGACCAGCACGGTGTCGGTCATGGCGGTGCGCCTCCTCTCACAGCCGGCCCGGCCGGTCGTCGGCCGCGCCGTGCGGCGCCTGCGCCTCGGCGCGCAGGGCCGCGTCGTCCAGTCGGTAGGTGAGGTGGTCGACCACGTCGACGACGCCGACCGTTCGTCGGGTCATGGCGAGGGCGATCTCCGTCTCGGTCTTGCGCTCCATGTGTCCCGTGAGAGTGACGACGCCGGCGGTGACGGTGACGTCGACGCTTCTGGGCGGCAGCCACAGCGCATGTATCAGTACGTCCTCGATCACCTCGCCTCGGATCTCCGCGTCCGGCCGCAGGAAGCCCCGGAGCAAGTCGCGCCGGGTGACGATGCCGAGGAGCCGCCCCTGCTCGTCCACGACGGGAAGTCTCTCCACCCGACGCCGGGTCATGGTCCGGGCTGCCTCGGCGATGGTGTCGTCGGCATGGACGGTGACGGGCGGTTCGGTCATGAGCCGGCCGGCTGTGCGGGCGTTCGCCTTCTCGGCCCGCCGCCTGGCGCCGGGCATCAGCACGTGGAACGCGGTGCGGCGCTGTGGCCCGTAGGGGTCGGGTGCGGCCGCCTGGTGCAGCATCAGGTCCGTTTCGGACAGGACGCCGATGACCTTGTCCTGCTCGTCCACCACCGGCAGTCCGCTGATCCGGTGGTCCGCGAGCCGGCGCGCCACCTCCTTGAACGGTGTGGCGTACCCGGCGCGGACGACATCCGTGGTCATCACGGAGCCGACCTTGTCGTGCCTCATGGCCGTTTCCTCCTCAGCGCAGTCGGCGCAGGTAGGGGTCCTGGGGGCGCCGCGGCAGAAGTCGCACCCGCGCGTCGAGCACGGTGACACCGCCGGGCGCCGCCAGAACCGGGTTGAAGTCGACCTCGGCGAGCTGCGGGAGGTCGGAGGCCATCCGGGACAACCGCTGGAGCAGCTGTTCCAGCTCCTCCAGGTCGACGGGGGCGCTTCCGTTCGCGCCCAGCAGCAGCGGGGCACAGCGTGGCGAGGTGATCAGTTCGTGCACGTCGCGGTCGGTGAGCGGGGCGAGGCGGGCCGCGTGATCGGCGAGCACCTGCGTCGCGGTACCGCCGAGCCCGAACAGGACGAGCGGGCCGAAGACCTCGTCCTGGACGACGCCCGCGAACAGCTCTGTGCCGCGCGCGGCGAGCGGCTGTAGGACCACTCCGGTCATCAGTCCGTCGAAGCGGGTCGCCAGGTCACGGAAGGCCGCTCGCACCTGGGAGTCGCCGCGCAGGTCGAGGTGGACGGCGTGCTGTGCGCTCTTGTGGACGAGTCCGGGCCACTGGGCCTTCATGACCACCCGGCCGTCGAGTCCGTGCAGCCGCTCGGCGGCCAGGACGGCCTCGTCCTCGGTCTCGGCCCATGCCCAGGGGATCTGCGGAATGCAGTAGCAGGCGAGCAGGTCGGCGCAGGCGCGGGGGTCGAGCCAGCCGCCGTCGGGTGTCAGCGCGAGGAACTCCTCGACGACCGTTCGGGCCCGCACGGTCTCGACGTCGTCGAGGACCGGGACCACACCGGCGGGCCTGGCCAGCCAGGAGGCCCGGTCGGCGGCGCGGGCGAGGGCACGGGCCGCGGCCTGCGGTTCGGCGTAGGAGGGGATCGTGCCGCCGTCGGCTGCGGGCAGCAGTCTGATAGACCGGTCCTGCTCCAGGCGTACGGCGAGCACGGGCATCGCCCGCCGGCCGGGAGCGGCGGTGACGGCCCGCACCAGGTCGTCACCGGTGGCCACCGCGACCGCCGTCGGGACGAGGGCCACGACGACGGCGTCGATACCGGTGCACCGGGTCAGACGGTCGACGCATTCGGTCAGCTGCTGCTCGGACACGGCGGCGGTGGCGTCGACGGGGTTGCCGATGGCGGCGCCGTCCGGCAGCACGCCGAGCAGTTCCTCGACCATGGCGGGGGTGAACGGGGGAACGGCCAGCCCCGCCTCCACGCAGGCGTCGGCTGCCAGCACTCCCGCGCCGCCCGCGTTGGTGACGATCGCGACGCGGGTGCCTTCCGGCAGCGGCTGGGAGTGCAGCAGGGCCGCGGTTTCGAGGAGCTCGCCGACCGAGCGGGTCGCGGTGATGCCGGCCTGGGTGAACAGCGCGCCGCGGGTCATGGTGCGGGTGGCGGCGGCAGCGGTGTGCGAGGCGGCCGCGCGACGCCCCGCGTCCGTGCGTCCGGTGTCGACGGTGAGCACCGGGATGCGACGCGTGACGCGGCGAGCGGTCCGGGAGAAGGCGCGCGGGTTGCCGAATGACTCCAGGTGCAGCAGCGCGAGGTCGGTGCGGCCGTCGCTCTCCCACCACTGCAGCAGATCGTTGCCGCTGACGTCGAACTTGTCGCCGAGCGAGACGAAGGACGAGACTCCGATGCCCAGCCGGGAGAGCCCGTCGAGCAGGGCGATGCCGACGCCTCCGGACTGCACGGCGACACCGGCCGTCCCGGGTCGGGGGTGTTCGGCGGCGAAGGTGGCGTCGAGGTTCAGCTCGGGGTCCGTGTTGGCGACGCCGAGGCAGTTGGGTCCGACGAGCCGCATGCCGTAGGTGCGGCAGGCGTCCAGCAGGGACCGCGCCTGGGTGTGGTCGAGTCCGGCGGTGACGACGACGAGCGCACGCACCCCGGCCCGGCCGCACTCGTCGGCGACTGCCGGGACCGCGCTGGCCGGCACTGCCACGATCACGAGGTCGGGGGTCTTGGGCAGGGCCGCGACGGACGGGTGGGACGGCACACCGAGCACCGAGGTGACGCGGGGGTTCACGGCGAAGAGCCGCCGGGTGAAGCCACCCTGGTGCAGATGGTGGAGGATCGCCCGGCCCACCGACCCCGGCGTGTGTCCGGCGCCGACGACCGCGACGGCGTCCGGGCGCAGCAACGGCAGGAGGCTGGCCACGTCGGCGGCACGGCCCCTGGCCTCGACGGCCGACAGGTAGGTGTCGTCCTGGTCGAGGTGGACGGTGCAGCGCACCTCCGGTCCCTCGAAGCGGCGGGAGGTGCGCAGGCCGAGGTCGGCGAAGAGACGGAGCACCTCGTGGTTCTCGCTCAGCGCGTCGGCCGTGAAGGTGGTGATGCCGTCCGCGTGCGCCGCCGAGACCAGGTGCTCGACGAGCAGGGTGCCCACACCCCGGTGGTGCAGACCGTCGGCAACGGCGATGGAGACCTCCGCGTCGTCCTTCTCCCCGGCGGTGTCGTACTCGGCGAGGCCGATCACCCGGCCGTCCGCCTCGGCCATCAGGGCCCGGTAGCCCGGACGGGTCGGGGCGCAGGCCCGGTCGGCGGCCATGGCGGCCGACCGTCGGCTCGCCGAGAAGAACCGCAGGCGGAGGTTGTCCGCCGACATCTCCTCGTAGAACCCTTGCAGCTGGCCGTGGTCACTCGGCCGCACGGGCCGTATGCACACGGTGGTGCCGTCGGCGAGCAGGGCGTGAACCGTGGGCCGGTCGATCAGGTCGTCCGTCATCGCAGGTCTCCTCCATGGCTCTCGACACTTCGATCGTCCGGCAGACCGGAGGGCGGTCCCATGGGCTGTCCGGGGCGGAACGGGGGGCCGATCGGCCCCCCCGTTCCGCTGATGGTCCCGGGGCGGTCGGCGTCGTCAGGCCCGTCAGGCCGTCCATGTCCAGTCGGCGACCTCGGGCAGGTCGGTGCCGTGCTCCCGGATCCAGGCCTGGTGACGGGTGCGGGCGTCGGCCATCCGCTGGCGTACCGCGGCGGCCCGCACGGCGAGGCCGGGGACCCGGTCGATGACGTCCATGACCAGGCGGTAGCGGTCCAGGTCGTTGCGGACGACCATGTCGAACGGCGTCGTCGTCGTGCCGGACTCCTTGTAGCCGCGCACGTGAAGGTTCCTGTGCCCGGTGCGGCGGTAGGCGAGGCGGTGGATCAGCCACGGGTACCCGTGGTAGGCGAAGATCACCGGCTTGTCGGTGGTGAACAGTCCGTCGTACTCGAAGTCGCTCATCCCGTGCGGGTGTTCCTCGCGCGGCAGCAGCCGGGTCATGTCGACGACGTTGACCACGCGCACGGCCAGGTCGGGCAGATGCCGGCGGAGCAGCTGCGCGGCGGCCAGCACCTCCAGGGTGGGCACGTCGCCCGCGCAGGCGAGGACCACGTCGGGTTCGCGGGTGCCGTTGTCGGTGCCGGCCCACTCCCAGATGCCGGCCCCGCGGGCGCAGTGGGCCCGGGCGGCGTCCATGGAGAGCCAGTCGAAGCAGGGCTGCTTGCCCGCCACGATGACGTTGACGTAGTCGCGGCTGCGCAGGGCGTGGTCCGCGACCGACAGGAGCGTGTTGGCGTCCGGCGGGAGGTAGACGCGGACGACCTCGGGGCTCTTGTTGAGGACGTGGTCGACGAAGCCGGGGTCCTGGTGGGAGAAGCCGTTGTGGTCCTGGCGCCAGACGTGCGAGGTGAGCAGGTAGTTGAGGGAGGCGATGGGCGCGCGCCAGGGCAGCTCCCTCGACGTCTTGAGCCACTTGATGTGTTGGTTGACCATCGAGTCGACGATGTGCACGAACGCCTCGTAGCAGGAGAACAAGCCGTGCCGGCCGGTCAGGAGATAGCCCTCCAGCCAGCCCTGGCAGGTGTGTTCGGACAGGATCTCCATCACCCGGCCGTGGTGCTCGAGGTGCTCGTCGACCGGCAGGTGTTCGGCCTGCCACGCCTTTCCGCTGACGTCGAAGACGGCCTGAAGCCGGTTGGACGCGGTCTCGTCCGGGCCGACGAGACGGAAGTCCCGTCGCTCACCGGTGTCCTTCATCACCCGGGCGAGGAGGTCGCCGAGAACGCGGGTCGGTTCGTGCAGGGTGGTGCCCGGCTTGTCGACGGGTACGGCGAAGTCGTCGATCGGGGGGACGGGCAGGTCGCGCACGAGCAGGCCGCCGTTGGCGTGCGGCGTGGCGCCGAGCCGCTGGGCGCCGTCGGGGACACAGGCGAGGACGTCGGCAGTGGGACGGCCGTCGGGCCCGAAGAGTTCCCGGGGCCGGTACGAGCGCAGCCACGCCTCCAGCTGCCGCAGGTGCTCCGGATTCTCACGGACCCCGGACAGAGGCACCTGGTGGGCGCGCCAGGTGCCCTCGACGGGTTCGCCGTCCACCACGGCCGGTCCCGTCCAGCCCTTCGGGGTGCGCAGCACGATCATGGGCCAGTGCACGCGCTCGGTGACACCGCCCTCGCGGGCGGTGCCCTGCATGACGGCGATGCGGTCGAGTGCGTCGTCCATCGCCGCGGCCATGGCCCGGTGGACCTTGGCGGGGTCGTCGCCGGTGACGTGGATCGGGTCGTGGCCGTAGCCGCGCAGCAGCTCGTCGAGTTCGGCCTCCGGGATGCGGGAGAGCACCGTCGGGTTGGCGATCTTGTAGCCGTTGAGGTGCAGGATGGGCAGGACCGCGCCGTCGTGGACGGGGTCGAGGAACTTGTTGGAGTGCCAGGCGGCGGCCAGCGGCCCGGTCTCCGCCTCGCCGTCGCCGATCACGCAGGCGACGAGGAGGTCCGGGTTGTCGAAGGCGGCGCCGTAGGCGTGGGCCAGCGAGTAGCCGAGCTCGCCGCCCTCGTGGATCGAACCGGGGGTCTCCGGGGCGACATGGCTGGGGACGCCACCGGGGAACGAGAACTGGCGGAACAGCCGGGCCATGCCGTCCTCGTCGCGCGTCACGTCCGGGTAGGTCTCGGTGTAGCTGCCCTCCAGCCAGGAGTTGGCGAGGATCGAGGGACCGCCGTGGCCCGGACCCCATACGCACAGCGCGTCGAGCCCTCGGGCCTTGATCACCCGGTTGAGGTGCGTGTGGACGAGGTTGAGACCGGGCGAGGTGCCCCAGTGCCCGAGCAGCCGCGGCTTGATGTGCTCGGGTCGCAGCGGCTCCCGCAGCAGCGGGTTCGCCATCAGGTAGATCTGTCCGGCGGCCAGGTAGTTGGCGGCGCGCCAGTGTGCGTCCAGAGTGCGCAGCTCTTCGTCGGTGGGTGCGGTGGCGTCCTGGTGCCGGATGGTGGACATGGTGACTCCGAAGGCGTCGAGTGGTCGGTCGGGTCGCTGGGCGCTCACGCCTGCTCGGGCACGATCGCGACAGGGCAGGCGGCGTGGTGCAGGACTCCGTGGGCGACACGCCCGAGCTGGAGCCCGAGGTGCCCGGGGTTGCGCCGGGCACCGACCACCAGCAGGCCGGCGTCGCGCGAGGCGTCGAGCAGGACTCTGCGGGCGGGTCCCTCGACGGTGCGTCGGTGCAGTTCGACGTCCGTCGGGGCGTCCTTCAGGGCCTCTTCCAGAGCTTCGGCGGCGTGTTCCTCGTGCAGTCGCGCCGGCTCGCCGGCGAGGAGAGGGTGGTCCACGCTCTCGTGTGCGGGGCACCGCCACGCGCGCACGGCGTCCAGGGGTGCGGCGCGCAGCCTGGCTTCCTGGAAGGCGAAGCGCGTCGCCGCGGAGTCCTTCCCCGTCTCCCCCACGCCGAGCACGACATGCCCCCGCGAGTCCGCGCCGGCCCGGTTGTCGTGGCTGCCGCGCAGCACGATCACCGGACAGTCCGCGTGTGCGGCCACGGTGAGGCTGACGGACCCGAGCAGCATCTCGACGAGGCCGCTGCGGCCCCGGCTGCCGAGCACCAGCGCGCAGGCATGGCGCCCTTCCCGCACCAGCGCGTATTCCGGCTCCTCGGGCAGCACGTCCGCGGAGACCTTCAGGTCCGGTCGACGGTGGAGGGCACGCCGTGCGGCGGCCTCCACGATGTCGTCCGCCCTCACCTCCTCCGGCGGCTTGGCGACGTCCGCGGCGAGCGCGCTGCCCTCGTAGCGCTCCCAGAGGGAGGCGTACACCACCTTCAGCGCCACTCCGCGCAGAGCTGCTTCGTCGGCCGCCCAGTCGACGGCGCGCAGGCTCGGCTCGGAGCCGTCCACGCCGACGACCAAGGGCAGTCCCGCCGCCTTCACCGCTGCGCTCCGAGGTCGAAGACGATGCGTGCCTTGACGTGGCCGCGCAGTACCTCGTCGATGGACTCGTTCACCGAGGCCAGGGGTCGGGTCTCGTAGACGACCTTGGTGCGGCCGGCCGCGTGCAGTTGGAAGACCTCGGCGAGGTCCTGCCGGGTGCCGACGATCGAGCCGATCACCGAGGTGCCGTTGAGAACGGTGTCGAAGATGGGCACGCGGACCGTGCCGTGCGCGGGCAGGGCCACCATGACCAGCTTGCCGCCGCGCCGCAGCCCGGAGTTGACGGCTTCGAAGGCCGCGTCGTTCACCGCGAGCGCGATGGCGGTGTGGGCGCCGCCGTGCCGCTTGAGCACCTCGCCGACGTTCTCCTTGCGGGCGTCGATGACGATGTCCGCGCCGAGTTCCGCGGCCAGCCGGAGCTTCTCGTCGGTGACGTCGATCGCGGCGACCGTGGCGCCCGCGATCTTCGCGTACTGCACGGCCAGATGGCCGAGCCCGCCGATCCCGGAGATCGCGACGAGCTGAGCGGGCCTGACGTCGGCGACCTTCAGCGCCTTGTACGTCGTCACGCCCGCACAGGTCAGCGGGGCGGCTTCCAGGGCGCTGATCCCGTCGGGTACGGGCTGGGCGAAGTCGGCCCAGGCGAGCATCTTCTCGGCGTAACCGCCGTCGCAGCCGTAGCCGGTGTTGATCTGCTGCTCGCACAGGGTCTCCCAGCCGGACAGGCAGTGCTCGCACCGCCCGCACGCCCTGCCGAGCCACGGCACGGCGACGCGCTGCCCGACGGTGAGATGGGTGACGCCTTCGCCGAGCGCCTCCACCAGGCCGACACCCTCGTGCCCGGGAACGAACGGCGGGTTCGGCTTGACCGGCCAGTCGCCGTGGGCCGCGTGGATGTCGGTGTGGCACAGCCCGGACGCCTCCACCCGGACGCGGACCTGGCCGGGGCCGGGCTCCGGGTCGGGTCGCTCCTCGATGACCAGGGGCTCGCCGAACGCGCGTACGACCGCTGCCTTCATGGGTCTCTTCTCCTCAGGGTGAATCAGCTGTGCGGGACGACGGCGACGGGGGCGGTGGAGTGGTGCAGGACCGCGTGGGTGACGTGCCCGACGTGGGCGCCGAAGGAGCTGCGGCGGATGCGCCGGCCCACGACGACCAGGGATGCGTGACGGGAGGCCTCCACGACGTGGATCGCGGGGCTGCCGTAGCGGGACTGCTCGACGACCTCCACGTCCGGGAACTTCTTCCGCCAGGGGGCCACGGCCTCGGCCAGCGCCTCGGCATCACTCAGGGCCAGTGCCTCGTGCAGTGCGGGGTTGGCTGGTGTGCCGTACGCGTAGTAGGGCGGCGGGTTCCAGCCGTGGACGACCCTCAGGGACGTCGCGCGGCGCCTGGCGGCGTCGAAGGCGAACTCGATCAGCGTCTCGTCCGGGTACTCGACGTCGAGTCCGAGCACCACCGGCCGGAACGGGGTCGCGGCGGAGGGAACGCCTGCCGGGTCCGGCTCGTGCTCGTCGGCGGCCTGCTCCAGCGCCCGTACCAGCACCACGGGGCGGTCCGTGTGGGCGACGACGGACAAGCCGACCGAGCCGACCATGAACCCGCCGATCCCGCCGAAACCACGCGAGCCCAGGACAAGCAGTTCGGCACTCTTCGCCACCTCGGCCAGCGCATGGCCCGGGTGTCCGGAGAGCTGCTCCCTGATCACCTCGACGCCCGGGTGCCGCAGACCGATGCCCTCGGCGGCCTCGCGGGGAATCCGCTCGGTCCAGTGCTGCTGGGTCTCGGCTCCGAGGAGCGGGGCCTCGGCCATGGGCTCCGGCACCGGCTCCCAGACGTGGACGATCTTCAGGGGCAGGTCGCGCAGCTTTGCTTCGCGAGCCGCCCATTCGGCGGCTGCCCGGCTCTCCTGCGAGCCGTCGAGACCTACGGTGATGGTGCGGAGCATGATCTCCACCTCCTGGGGCGAGGGATCCGATTCCAGCGTCGTCTTAGGGGGGTTCGTTGTGCAGGGGCCACTGGTCCCGGATCGGGACCGGACGGCCCAGGAGAGGGCTCGGCGCGGTGGGCCGGGTGACGGGCCCACCGCGCCGCCGGTGTTCAGCGCAGCCAGCCGTGGTCGCGCACCATCGGCAGCCGGGCCCAGAGCCGACCCGCGCCGAGGGTGTCGCCTGCCGCGGTGGCGGCCAGGACGATCAGGGCGACGGCGTAGATCAGGTGGTAGTCGGCGAACGGGTTCGTCGACATGCTCAGCGAGCCGTCCGAGATGTGCCGCGCGGGCGGCCACTCGGCGACCCACATCAGGATCATCATCGCGGTCCCGGCGACGGCGGCGATCCGCAGCGCGACACCGAGGACAAGCGCGAGGCCGATCCCGAGCAGACCGAGCATGAACAGCCAGTTCGCCCACGGGTCGCCGGCCCAGGAGTGGAAGGTGGACTCCATCGGCCCGACGGCGACGGAGCCGAGGAAGCCCTTCGTCGGCGATCCGCCGTCGATCCAGCCCTTGCCGGACGGAGTCGCGTAGCCGAGGCCAAAGGTCTTGTCGAGGAAGGCCCACAGGAAGACGAACCCGGTGAGCAGGCGCAGGGAGGCGAGGACGTAGGCCCGCACGGTGTGCGTGCCGGTGTCTGACGACACTGCCGACTCGGCGGACTCGGATGCGGTGGCGGCCGGGTTCCCGCGCAGTGACGGCAGGTGGAAGCCGGTGCTCCGGTGCGGGTGCTCGTGCACGGACATGGTGGGTTTCCCTTCGAAGACGGTCGGGTCGTTGTCTGACGTGACTCACTCTGGCCCTGTGCACCGGACGGCGCCGGATGCCGAAGGTCCGCGACCATGGGGCTGAACGGCCCTGTCTTGAGGGGCTGTTGGGCATCGACACGGCACGCCCGACACACGGAGTGCGCCGGTGCCTCGGGCACCTCTCCTCGACGAACCGTGCCGCGAACTCGCCCGGCACGAAGTCGTGTTCGCCCTCACCCGTGTGACGCAGCGCCTGCGGGACGACTCGGACGCACACGGCCTGCCTGACGGAGTCAGCGGGCGGGGACTGATCTTCCCTGCCCCGCCCACTGCCGTGGACGCGTACCGGAGGTGGTGCGGCGAGCGGTGGACACCCGGCCCCGGGGTCAGTCGTGCGGCACCACCGCGACCGGTGCGGAGGCGTGTTGCAGCACGGCGTGTGTCACCGGGCCGACGCGGCCGCCGACCGCCGCACGGCGGTTCTTGCGGCCGACGACGACGAGCGCCGCGTCCCGCGAGGCGTGCACGAGATGACGGCCGGCGCCACCGATCACGGCCTGCTCATGCAGTTTGACCCCGGGGAACCTGTCCTTCCACGGCCGCAGGACGTCGCTCAGCCCGTTCCGTGTTTCCTCGGCCAGCTCTTCGTTGAGTCCCGCGTCCACGGCGGCGGCGTAGCCGTAGACGGCGGCCGGGTTCCAGCCATGGACCACGCGCAGGCCGGCCGCGCGCTGCTGAGCGGCCCTGAAGGCGAACTCGATGACAGTATCGCTCGGCTGTTCCAGGTCCAGCCCCAGCACCACGTCACGGTACGGAGTGGTGGTCACCCCGGCGCCCGCGGCGTCCGGCAGGTGCTCGTCCGCTGCGTGCTCAGTGGCCCGAACGAGGACGACGGGTCGTACGGTACGCGCCACGACGGCCTGTGCCACGGAGCCGACCAGGAACCCGGCGACGGTACCCAGGCCCCGGGACCCCAGGACCAGCAGATCGCTGTCCGCGGCGGCGGCCAGCAGTGCGGGGACGGCCTGGTCTCCGGTGAGCCGGCTGGTGATCAGCAGACCGGGGTGGCGCCGCGCGAGCCGGGACTCGGCCTTGCGCAGCAGATCCGCGGCCCACTCGTGTTGCCCGTCGATCGCGCCGAGCGACGGAACGCCACCGAACGGCGCGTAGGGAGGGGGCGGGTCCTCGGCATGAACGAGGTGCAGGAGCGCCTCTCGCTGTACCGCTTCCCGAGCCGCCCAGTCTGCGGCGGCGAGACTTGCGGGCGAGCCGTCGAGACCGACGGTGATGGTGGGCATGTGCGGACCTCCTTGGGGGATGCACCGTAAGTCTCCGAGCCCCGTGATCCGAGGCAGAAGAGGCCGGAGGGTCCCTCCTGAGGGCCGACCGGCCCACGAGAGGGGCGAACGCCCCGCGTCCACAGGGTGGCGGCGGGGTCGCGCGGAGAGGCGGGTGCCGGCTCACACCGCCCGCACCCCGTGCTCGCGGAACTGTGCACGGACCCGCTGGACGAGGTCCCGGTCGGGCGTCGGGGTGTCCTTGAGCGGGAAGGGGATCCCGAGGGCCTCGTACTTGTGGCTGCCGAGATTGTGGAAGGGCAGGACGTCGACCCGGTCGACGTTGCCCAGCCCGCCCAGAAACGCGCCCAGGCCGTCGACGGCGGTCTCGTCGTCGGTCCAGCCGGGGACCAGGACGTAACGGATCCACACGGGGACGCCGAGCCGGTCCAGGCGAGTGGCGAAGTTGAGGGTGGGGGCCAGCTCACCGCCGGTCAGCTTGCGATACGTGCCGATGTCGAAGGACTTGATGTCCAGGAGCACCAGGTCGGTGTCGGCGAGGAGCGTGTCGTCGGCACGGACGCCGAGAAAGCCGGAGGTGTCGAGGGCGGTGTGCAGCCCGAGTTCCTTGCAGCGATGGAGCACGGCAGCGGTGAAGGCGGACTGGAGAAGGGGCTCGCCACCGGTGAGAGTGACTCCGCCGCCTGCCGTCGTGACGAAGGCCCGGTACTTCTCGATCTCGGCCATCACCTCCTCCACCGTGGTCTCCCGGCCGTCGCGCATGTGCCAGGTGTCGGGGTTGGCGCAGTACAGGCAGCGCAACGAGCAGCCGCTGACGAAGAGCACGAACCGGGTCCCGGGACCGTCCACGCCGGTGGAGAGGTCCCAGGAGTGGATCCGGCCCTTGATCATCGTGCTCACAGCGAACCGTGGAAGGTGCGGCTGATCACGTCGAGCTGCTGTTCACGGGTCAGCCGGACGAAGTTGACGGCGTATCCGGAGACCCGGACCGTCAGCTCCGGATACTTCTCCGGGTGCTCCATGGCGTCCTCCAGGGTCGCCCGGTCCAGGACGTTGACGTTCATGTGGAAGCCGCCAGAGGACATGTACGCGTCCAGGATCCCGGCCAGGTGATCCGCGCGCTCGTCCGGGTCGTGACCCAGGCCTTCCGGAGTGATCGTCGTGGTCAGCGAGATCCCGTCCCGCGCCTGTTCGTACGGCAGCTTGGCGACGGAGAGGGCGGAGGCGGCCACGCCGTGGCGGTCGCGCCCGTTCATCGGGTTGGCGCCGGGCGCGAAGGGCGCGCCGGCCCTCCGGCCGTCGGGGGTGTTGCCGGTGTGCTTGCCGTAGACGACGTTCGAGGTGATGGTCAGTACCGACTGGGTGTGTTCGGCGTCCCGGTAGGTGGGGTGCTTGCGGACCTTGGCCATGAAGGACTCCACGAGGCCGACGGCGATGCTGTCGGCGCGGTCGTCGTTGTTGCCGTAGGCCGGGAACTCCCCCTCGGTGCGGAAATCGACGGCGAGACCGGTGGCGTCGCGGAACACCTTCACCCGCGCGTGCTTGACGGCGGACAGGCTGTCGGCGGCGACCGAGAGTCCGGCGATCCCGCAGGCCATGAACCGGTGCACCGGATGATCGTGCAGGGCCATCTCGATGCGCTCATAGGCGTACTTGTCGTGCATGAAGTGGATGACGTTGAGGGTGTTGACGTATGTCTCCGCCAGCCAGTCCAGGACGCGGTCGTACGCCGCCGACAGCTCGGCGAAGTCCAGGTACTCACCCGTCAGCGCAGGTGCCTCGGGGGCGACCTGTTCGCCGGTCATCTCGTCCCGGCCGCCGTTGACGGCGTACAGCAGTGCCTTGGCGAGGTTGACCCGCGCCCCGAAGAACTGCATCTGCTTGCCGACGGCCATCGCCGAGACACAGCAGGCGATCGCGGTGTCGTCGCCCGTGCGCGGGCGCATGAGGTCGTCGGACTCGTACTGGATCGCGCTGGTGTCGATGGAGACCTGGGCGCAGAACTTCTTGAAGCCGGCGGGGAGTCGCGGCGACCACAGCACGGTCAGATTGGGCTCGGGGGCCGGACCGAGGTTGTACAGGGTCTGAAGGAAACGGAAGGAGGTGCGGGTGACCAGCGTGCGGCCGTCGTCGCCGATGCCGCCGATGGACTCCGTCACCCAGGTGGGGTCGCCGGAGAACAGCGCGTCGTACTCGGGGGTGCGCAGGAACCGCACGATCCGCAGCTTGATCACGAAGTCGTCGATCAGTTCCTGGGCACGCGTCTCGTCGATGAGCCCCGCGACCAGGTCCCGCTGGAGGTAGACGTCCAGGAAGGTGGAGGTGCGGCCCAGCGACATGGCGGCGCCGTTCTGCTCCTTCACCGCGGCCAGGAAGCCGAGGTAGAGCCATTGCACGGCCTCGTGGGCGGTGGCGGCGGGCCGGGAGACGTCGCAGCCGTAGGTGGTCGCCATCTCCGCCAGTTCCCTCAACGCCCTCATCTGCTCGGCGAGTTCCTCGCGATCACGGATGACGTCCGAGGTGGAGGGCTGTGTGTCCAGCAGGGCCTTCTCGGCCTGCTTGGCCTCGATCAGCCGGTCGGTGCCGTACAGGGCGACCCGCCGGTAGTCGCCGATGATCCGGCCACGGCCGTAGGCGTCCGGCAGGCCGGTGATGATGCCCACCTTGCGTGCGGTGCGCATTTCGGGAGTGTAGGCGTCGAAGACACCGTCGTTGTGGGTCTTGCGGTAGGTTCCGAAGACCCGGGTGACAAAGGGATCTGCCTGGTAGCCGTACGCCTTCAGCCCGTTCTCGACCATCCGCAGGCCGCCGTTGGGCATGATGGCCCGCCGCAGCGGGGCATCGGTCTGGAGGCCGACGATCAGCTCGCGGTCACGGTCGATGAAGCCCGGCCGGTGCGAGGTGATCGTGGACGGATTACCCGGGTCGGCATCGAGGATGCCCCGGCGCCGCTCCTCGGGAAACAAGGAGCTCACCTTCTCCCACACCGCGCGCGTGCGCTCGGTGTGGCCGGCCAGGAAGGCCGCGTCACCCTCGTACGGCGTGTAGTTCGCCTGGATGAAGTCGCGGACGTCCATCCGCTCGCGCCAGCCTGCGCCGGCGAAGTCCCGCCACGCCTGCGGCGTCCGGGGTCCAGCCGTCACCGTTACCGTCATCGCCGGTCTCTCCTCGGTCCGCACGGTTGCTCCTTCTGTACTGCCGATCCTTCTCGTCGGCCCCGGCTGCCGGGAGGGTCCGTCGGCACACCTGCGGGCGGCCACCGGCCCTCACGCCCGGGCCGATCGGCCCTTCGTCTCAGCCCGCTGCCATCTCGGGGCGGACGAGCGTGCCCGATCGGCCGTGGACGATCTCGTACGCCGCGTCCAGGGCGCCGATCGCGGCCAGTCCCCCCGTGCGTTCCACGAACCGGGCGCACGCCTCGGCCTTGGGGCCCATCGAGCCTTCGGGAAGGCTCCTTCGCCGCAGCTCGGCGGGGGTGGCGTCGAGTACGGGCTGCTGGGCCGGTGTGCCGTAGTCCTCGTACACGCAGGGGACGTCGGTGAGGACGAGCAGGAAGTCGGCCTTGAGGTCCTCGGCGAGCAGCGCGGCCGTGAGGTCCTTGTCCACGACGGCCTCGACCCCGGTCAGCGCCCCGGTGACCTTGTCGGCGGTGACGGGAACGCCTCCCCCGCCGGCGCAGATCACCAGAGCTCCGCCGTTCAGCAGTTCGTGGACCGTGTCGGTCTCCAGGATCCGTTCCGGTACCGGGGAGGGCACCACGCGGCGCCAGCCGCCGGTGTCCCGGGCGATGTGCCAGCCCCGCTTGCGCGCCAGGGACCGAGCCGCCTCCCGGGAGTAGATCTGTCCCACGAATTTCGTGGGTCGTGCGAAGGCCGGATCGTCGGCCCGTACGAGAGTGTGGGTGACGAGCGTGGCGATCCGGCGGCCGGGCAGGGCGTCGTGCAGGGTGCAGGCCAGCAGGGAGCCGATCATCCCCTGGGTCTGGGCGCCGAGCAGGTGCAGCGGATAGGGGGCGCTGAGGGCGGGGTCGGACGCGCTTTCCATGGCGAGCAGGCCGATCTGGGGGCCGTTGCCGTGGGTGAGGACGACCTCGTGCTCGTGTGCCAGAGCCGCAAGGGCGGTGGCCACCCGGTCGATGTTCGCCTGCTGGACGGCGGCGTCGGGGCGCTCGCCGCGGTGGAGCAGGGCGTTGCCGCCGAGGGCGACGACGATACGCATGGCTTCAGCCCTCCAGGGTGGCCACAAGCACGGCCTTGATGGTGTGCAGCCGGTTCTCGGCCTGGTCGAAGACGATCGACGCGGGCGAGGAGAAGACATCGTCGGTGACTTCCAGTCCGTCCAGGCCGTAGGCGTCGAAGAGGTCCTGCCCGAGGCGGGTACGGCGGTCGTGCAGGGCCGGCAGGCAGTGCATGAACTTCACGTCCGGGTTGCCGGTGGCGGCCAGCGTCTTGTCGTTGACCTGGTACGGCAGCAGCAGCTTGATCCGCTCCCGCCAGGTCTCGGCGGGCTCGCCCATGGAGACCCAGACGTCGGTGTACAGGAAGTCGGCGCCGCGAACGCCCGTCTCGACGTCCTCGGTGAGGGTGATCCGGGCGCCGCTGTGCTCGGCGAGTTCTCGGCACCTGGTCACCAGCGCCGGGTCCGGCCAGAGGCGGGCGGGCGCGGCGATCCGTACATCCATGCCGAGCAGGGCGCCCATGGACAGCAGGGAGTTGCCCATGTTGTTGCGGGCGTCGCCGAGGTAGCAGTAGCCGATGTCAGGCACCGGCTTGAGGCTGTGTTCGCGCATGGTGAGGACGTCGCACAGGCTCTGGGTGGGGTGCGCGGTGTCGGTCAGGCCGTTGTAGACCGGGACTCCGGAGTGGGCGGCCAACTCGGTGACCAGCGAGTGGGCCGAGCCCCGGTACTCGATGGCGTCGAACATACGACCGAGCACACGGGCGGTGTCGGCGATGGACTCCTTGACGCCGACATGGGTGTCGCGGGGGCCCAGGTAGGTGGTGGCGACGCCCTGATCGGCGGCGGCGACCTCGAAGGCACAGCGGGTGCGGGTGGAGGTCTTCTCGAAGATCAGCGCAAGGTGCCTGCCGGTGAGCCGGGGCCGCTCGGTACCGGCACGCCTGGCCGCCTTGAGGTCGGCTGCGAGGTCGAGGAGATGGTGGATCTCGCGGGCGGTGAAGTCGAGTTCGCTCAGGCAGGAGCGGCCTCGGAGGTCGACGGTCATGGTGGAATCCCTCCCTGGGGCGGTCGGTCGCGGGTCAGGCGACCGGGTCGCGCTCGATGGGGCAGCTCATGCAGCGCGGGCCACCGCGTCCGCGGCCGAGTTCGGCGCCGGCGATCGTGACGATCTCGATGCCCTGCTTGCGTAGGTAGGTGTTGGTGGTGACGTTGCGCTCGTAGCCGACGATCACGCCGGGAGCGAGGGCGAGGAAGTTGCTGCCGTCGTCCCACTGCTCGCGTTCGGCGTTGCGGATGTCCTGCGGGGCGGAGAACATCCGGACCTTGTCGAGGTCGAGTGCCTCGGCGAGTGCGGTGGCGAGGTCCGAGTTCGGCGCGACCTCGAAGCCGCACTCCCGCGTGTCGCTCGGGGTGAGCGTCCAGGAGCGCAGCGAGTCGGCGAGGCCCGGATAGACAACGAAGGTGTCGCGGTCGACCATCGTCAGCACGGTGTCGAGGTGCATGTACGCCCGTGTGGCGGGGAGTTGGACGGCGACCAGCCGGTTTGCCGTGCCGTCGGCGAAAAGCCGGGCGGCGAGGTTCTCCACGGCCTGGGCGGTGGTCCGCTCTCCCATGCCGACCATGACCGCCCCGCCCCCGAAGACATGGACGTCACCGCCTTCCAGCGTGCCCACGGGGCCGTCGAGAAGCGGTACGGGCGCTGCGTCGGCGAACATCGGGTGGAACCGGTAGATGGCTTCGGCGTGCAGGCTCTCGCGACGGCGGGCGGGCTTGGCCATGGGATTGACCGAGAGCCGGTCGTAGACCCAGCAGGAGTTGTCGCGCGGAAAGAGGTGGTTGGGCAGCGGGGCGAGCGCGAAGTCCTCGGCATCGAGCGCGTTCCAGACCAGGCTGTGCGGGCTGGCCAGCGGCAGATCGCTCTTGAACAGCCCGCCGATGAGGTGTCCGGCGAGGGTGTCGCCGTCGAGTGCGGCGCACAACTCGCGGACCGGGTCGATCAGGGCCGGTCCGACGGCGGCGGGGGTGATCACTCGGTCGAGCAGCCAGTCGCGGGCCTCGGGAAGGTCGAGGGTCCGGGCGAGCAGGTCGGCGAAGTAGTGGACCTTCGTTCCGTGGTCGCGCAGCACCTGGGCGAAGGCGTCGTGCTCCTCGCGGGCTCGCTTGGCCCACAGGATGTCGTCGAAGAGGAGAGCGTCGACATTGCGCGGGGTCAGTCGGGAGAGTTCGATGCCGGGGCGGTGCAGGATCACCTGGCGCAGCGAGCCGACCTCGGAGTCGACGTGGAACGTGTTCATGGCGTGGGGTCCTCTGTCGGGAGGTGGGGTGGTCATTCCTGGTGAGGGTGATCACTCGTGGTGAGGCTGGACGTTGCGCTTACGCAGGGAACCGGTGCCGCTGCCGCGCGGGCGCGCCCGGGGCGGTGTCGGCGTCTTGGGCGCCCGCTCCTCCCGGGGAACGCGGGCGGCGGGAATCGGCAGGTCGGTACCGCCGTAGACGCCCTCGCCCCGCTTCAGCCAGACGTAGACCGGAACTCCGAGCAGCAGCACGAACAGCCCGTAGTAGACGGTCTGGTAGCCGCTGCCCTGGATCGACCAGTAGGAGAAGACGAGTGCCAGACCGGCGACGGTGACATCGCGAGCCAGACGCCGGGGGCCGACGCTCTCCCGGCCGCGCACCAGGAGCCAGTACAGCTGGGCGGCGGCGGAGAACAGGTACGGGATCACCGCAGTCAGCACGCTCAGCAGCACGATCTTCGTGAAGACGTCCTCGAAGCGCGAGTAGCTGAACACCGTGATCAACGAGGCCAGCACGGTCGAGGCGACGATACCGAACGCCGGGACACCGCTCTGCCCGCGAAGCCTGGCGAAGGAGCCGGGAAAGAGACCGTCGCGGGCGGCGGCGTACGGCATCTCGGCGCACAGCATGGTCCAGCCGTTCAGGGCGCCGATGCCGGAGATGACGGCGGCGACAGCCACGACGTCCCCGGCCCAGGTACCGCCGAAGATGTTGTTCGCGGAGTCGGTGAACGGCGCGGAGGTGGCGCCGAGCTCACCGTGCGAGACGGTGCCGAACACGGCGAGGGTGCCGAGGATGTAGAGGACGGCGCACAGGAGGGTGCCGTACACGGTGGCACGGGGCACGTTCCGCTCCGGATCGCGCACCCGGCCGGCGACCACGGAGGCGGCCTCCAGGCCGAGGTAGCTGAACAGGGCGATGGCGGCCGCTGCCGAGATCGCACCGACGGCGGACCGACCACTGGCGTTGAAGGTCCCGAAGTTGTCCGGGTCGATGAACAGCAGCCCGACAGTGGCCATGAAGACGAGCGGGACGAACTTCAGCACGGTCGTGACCACCTGGAACGCGCCCATGTTGCGGACGCCGGTGAGGTTGATCGCGGCCGCGGTCCAGAGTCCGCCGAGGGCGAGCCCCATGGAGATCCACGTCTTGTGGCCCGTGTTGACGAACACCTCGACGTAACCGACCCATGCCACGGCGATGGCCGCGTTCCCGGCCCAGGCGGTGATCCAGTACGACCACGCGTTGAGGAATCCGGCGAACTCCCCGAACGCCTCGCGGGCGTAGACGTACGGCCCGCCACTCGCCGGCGCCCTCTTCGACAGGGCTCCGAAGGTCAGTGCCAGCGCCAGCGCGCCCAGCGTCACGACGACGAACGCCACCAGGGAGATCGGTCCGTACGGTGCCAGGGCGGCAGGCAGGGCGAAGATCCCCGTGCCGATGATGGTGCCGATCACGAGCGAGGACGCGGCGGGCAGACCGAGTGACGGTCTCGGCGCCGCTCGCTCCCCTGTCCTGGTGGTCCTGGGCATGGCTGTGCTCCTTGTGCGGTTCGGTGCGGATGGGTCGATCCGTGAACGATCTTTCTGCGCCGTGCCGGGCGCAGGCAGCGGCCACACGGCCCGAGGCGGTGCCGAGAGTCCCGGGCCGCGAGGGCCGACCGGCCCGGGGTGCCCCGAAGGTCCCGGCCAAGGGACCGGGTGGCCCCTGCCCTGCTCAGCGGCCTATCGCACACGCTGGCCGTGGAACGTCGTACAGCCCTCGCGGAGGCACGCCATGAGCCCTTCCCCCACCCCCACCATGCTTCGCTCCCTGACCGCAGAACACCGCGAGCGGTTGATGCGGTTCGCCCAGGAGGTGTCCATTCCTCAGGGAACCCGCCTGTTCGAGGAGGGATCGCGCGCCGATCGGTTCTGGATCATCCGCACCGGCAGGATCGACCTCGACATGCGCGTCCCCGGCCGACGCCCCGCCGTGATCGAGAACCTCGGCCACAACGAACTGGTCGGCTGGTCCTGGCTCTTCCCGCCGCACGCGTGGCACCTGGGCGCCGAGGCGACAACACCGGTCAGGGCCTACGAGTTCGACGGCGCGGCGGTCCGTTCCCTGTGCCAGGACGACGCCGGCCTGGGCCGGGACGTCTCCCAGTGGGTGGGGCAGGTCCTTGCCCACCGGCTCCGTTCGGCCAGGACGCATCTGCTGGACCTGTACGCCCCGTACGGCGCCGGCAGCTCCGTCTGACCCCGCCGGCTCCCGGACGAAGAACGAAGGAGTGACCATGCACGGCACCCCGCACATCGTCAGCGATGTCATGCCCCACACGGTCGCCGCGGTAGGCCGCGGGGCGGCCTTCAAGGAGATCGTCCAGCTGATGCAGGAGTGGAAGATCAGCGCCCTGCCCGTGATCGAGGGCGAGGGCCGGGTCGTCGGCGTGGTCTCCGAGGCGGATCTGCTGCCCAAGGAAGAGTTCCGCGACGGCGATCCCGACCGCTATACGCAGCTGCGGCGTCTCAAGGACCTGGAGAAGGCGGGTGCGCTCACCGCTGAGCAGCTGATGACATCCCCTGCCCTCACCGTCCACGCGGACGCCACCCTCGCACAGGCGGCTCGCACCATGGCGCGCGCGAAGGTCAAGCGGCTGCCCGTGGTCGACGCCCTGGGCATGCTCGAGGGCGTCGTCAGCCGCGCCGACCTGCTCAAGGTCTTCCTGCGCGACGACGAGGAGATTGCCGAGGAGGTACGGCGCGAGGTCGTGTCCTACCTCTTCCCCCCGCCGAAGTCGGCCGTGCTCGTGAGCGTGCGGGACGGGGTCGTACAGCTCACCGGCCGCGTCCGGGACACCGCACTGGTGCCGGTGGCAGCACGTCTGGCCCGTGCCGTCGAGGGCGTGGTGGACGTGGAATTCGACCTCGCTCCCCACGGAGGGCCGCCCGAACTGGAGAAAGCCGCCGCGCCGCGATGACGCTCACCGGCGGAGTCCACTGCCCTCGCCCATCTGGGCGCGATCGGTGGCTCGCCGTCCCCCTTCCTGCACCACGGCGAGGAGGCGCCTCATGACTGCCGCCGTGATCAGGGCGACCTGACCGCGCCCGAGAGCGACACCCCCACTGTGCCCGCGACCCGCAAGGAACGGGCTGCCGTCGGCGCAGGCTTCGCTCGCCACCAGACGCGGGGGACCGCGCCACGCCCCGCCAGGGAATCCGTCGTGCCGAGGTCACGCGACGTCGAGGACCTCCCCCACCGCGCGCCGAGGCGTGACCGGCCCGCGCGGGCCGTAGCCGAGTCGCAGCACCATCTGTACCTGGCCTGTGCCCTCTCCGGGGTCTCGGGCAAGCAGGCGCAGGTCGCGGGTCTCCAGCGCGTGAGAGGTCAGGGAGGTGGCCAGGTCGGCCAGGGTGGCCTCCAACAGGACGCGTTCCAGTGCCTGCCCCGCGCGCAGCCAGTCGTCGGAGCCGTCGCCGGGGGTGCTGAGCAGGGCCAGGTGCGGGGTGTGTTCGAAGGTGGTGGTGCCACGGTCGGCCACGCGCCGACGGCCGGCGAAGTCCCGTACGGGAGCCTTGCCGTCCCGCTTGCGGGGACCGAAGGCGTACTCCGGGACGCCGTCGACGGCGATGTCCGCTTCCGGCCCGAGCCGCGTCCAGCGCACCAGGTCCTCGTCGGAGCCGGGGTCCATGACGTCGCGGCTCTCGGCGTCGCGGACGAGGTCGAGAACGGTCTCGGTGTGCCAGGGGCCGGGGAACAACAGCTCGGCGCCTTTGCGTGCCGCGGCCTCGCACAGGGTGGCCTGCACGTCTTCCGGGACGGCCTTGTCCGCGAACGGGTGGCGGCTCGTGTGCCGTTGCTGGATCCCCGGGTGCAGCCGCACCAGGTCGTCGTCTCCAAGACGCCCGACAGGGTCGAGCAGACGTACGGCCGCAAGCAGCGTCGGGTCCTGCGGATCGGGCGACAGTGCTGTCTCCGCGACGAGGTCCGCATGCGCGGCGGCGACGCGGAGGTTGAACAGCGCCGCCCCGCAGCCGATGTGCAACGCCCGGTTGCCGGGGTCCGAGCGGGGCATGGCCCGCTCGAGATCCGCGTACAACAGCATGAGGCGTTCACCGGTCACGAAGCGGAACCGCCACGGCTGCGCGTTGTGCATGGACGGCGCCGCCGTGGCCTCGGCCACCAGCTTCGCCACCGTCTTGTCGTCGAGTCGGGATGCCATGGCATCCTCCTCACACGCTCGGGATACGCGGCGAGTCCCGCCCGTCGGTCGTGACGGGCGGGGCGCCGCACACGCGGGCTTCTTCGAAGCGGTGTGCGTTCCCGCCGGCCGACGCCCGGCGGGAACGCGTAGCTCTGTACAGGTGTGCCCTACCTCCATTCACCACGTCCGAACACAGGACGCAAGGCCAGGTCGCCCCTGGCCCCCGCATGTCCCGAGAGGTCATCGCGTGCGACCAGGCTCGTCAGCTCTGCGAAAGCCGGGCCGCGACGTACTCCGTGAGGTCCAGCAGCCGGTTGGTGTAACCCCACTCGTTGTCGTACCAGCCGAAGATCTTGACCAGGTCACCGTGTGCCTGGGTCAGCGGGGCGTCCAGGACGCACGAGGCGGGATCGCCCACGACGTCCCGGGAGACGATCGGGGCGTCGGACACCCGCAGGATGCCCTTGAGCGGTCCGTCGGCGGCCTCACGGAAGGCGGCAGTGACCTCGTCCGTGGTCACGGGCCGCTCCAGGACCACGCTCAGGTCGGTCAGCGAGCCGTCCTCGACCGGCACCCGCACGGCGATGCCGTCCAGGGTCCCGGCCAGCTCCGGCAGCACCAGTCCGACGGCACGCGCGGCCCCCGTGCTGGTGGGGATGATGTTGACGGCGGCACTGCGGCCACGGCGCAGGTCCTTGTGCGGGCCGTCCAGGACCACCTGGTCGTTGGTATAGCCATGGATGGTGGTCATCAGGCCCTTGACCAGGCCGAAGTGCTCGTCGAGGACCTTCACCATGGGCGCCACGCAGTTGGTGGTGCAGGAGGCGTTGGAGACCACGTGGTGCCGCTCCGGGTCGTACGTGCCTTCGTTGACGCCCATCACCACGGTGGCGTCGACGTCCTTGCCCGGCACCGACAGCAGCACCTTGCTGGCGCCGGCCTTCAGGTGTAGCCCTGCCTGCTCGCGGGTGCGGAATCGACCGGTGGACTCGATGACGACATCGACCCCGGCGTCACGCCAGGCCAGAGCTGCCGGATCGCGCTCGGCGGTCACGACGATCCGGTGCCCGTCGACCGTGAGCGAGCTGTCGTCGTGCTCGACCACGCGGTGCAGCCGGCCGTACGTGGAGTCGAACTCCAGCAGATGGGCCAGCGCCGTCGGCGAGGTGAGGTCGTTGACCGCGACGACCTCGACCGGTGTGCCGGCCGAGGTCTCCGCACGCTCCAGCACACAGCGCAGGTAGTTGCGTCCGATGCGGCCGAAGCCGTTGATGCCGACGCGCACGCTCATGTCCGTCATCCTCCCGATGAGTGCCGTCCGGTGATGTCCGGGTGCGCTGCCAGCCTGACGGCCCGGAAAGGGATCCGGCTTGGGCCGCACGGGGCTGGGAGGAGGGCCGTTCGGCCCGGTGGGCCTGACGTGCGGGCGGGCTCAACGGCCTTGCTGCCTGAGCCGGTCCTGGGCCTGGGTGGCGATGACTGCCGCCTGGATGCGGCGCTCCACACCGAGTTTGGCCAACAGCCGTGAGATGTGGTTCTTGACCGTCTTCTCCGCGAGGTAGAGCCGCTGACCGATCTGCCGGTTGGTGAGTCCCTCACCGATGAGGGCCAGGATCTCCCGCTCCCGGTCCGTCAGGCCCGGGAGGGCGTCGGGCTCCGGCTCCGGCTCCGGGCCCTGGCGCAAGCGGGCCATCAGCCTGGCGGTGGCGCTGGGGTCGAGCAGGGACTGGCCGGCGGCCACGGTACGGACGGCCGAAACCAGGTCCGATCCCTGGATCTGCTTCAGGACGTATCCGGAGGCGCCGGCCATGATGGAGTCGAGCAGTGCCTCCTCGTCGTCGAACGAGGTCAGCATCAGACAGGCCAGCTCCGGCATGCGCGACCGCAGCTCCCGGCAGACGGTCACACCGTCGCCGTCCGGCAGGCGGACGTCGAGCACCGCCACCTGCGGGCGCAGCGCGGGGACACGCACCAGCGCCTGTTCCACGGTGCCAGCCTCACCGACCACGTCGATGTCCGGCTCGTCGTTCAGCAGGTCGCGCACCCCGCGGCGTACCACCTCGTGGTCGTCCAGCAGGAAGACCTGGATCGGATCGTCGGGTCCGGGCCGCTTGCCGTCCGCCATCGAATGCTCCTCGTTCTGCGCCGTCTCGTACCTGCGCCGGAAGACGCCCACCGCGTGCCCCGGTCCCTGCCTACCGTAGATCGTGCGCGTTCCAGGGCCGAAGGGCCAGGGCCGGTCGGCCCTACACTGCTGCGGACCGTCGAACTCCGGTGTCGAGCAAGGCCCTCGCCGCGTTCCTCGGACCACCCGTCGGCGGCGGGAGATCGTCGACGATCCCCCTTCCTGCGCGCCCCTGCGCCCGATCGCGCGCATCCCGAAGCGGCGGATTGCGCAGGTGACAGGGCCGGACTCCTGGAGTCGGGGCATTCGGTCCCGGCTTCGGGACGGTTGGCCCCTGCCCCGGCGGCTCGTCGTGCCGGACGCTGAATTCGTACCGGGGGCCGGTTCCCCGGGACGGTCCGTAGGGACATCGACAGCCGACGGCCGACACAGCCCGTGCGCTCCGGCCTCGGTGCGTTCACGGACGACCTGCCGCACAGGGCTTCCGGCCTGTGGGCGCCCGGGCACAACACCGTCCGCCGCGCTTGTCTCGCGGATGGTCGAGGGAAGGAGTGGCGTGATGACCCGCATCGTCGGCGAGGTGATGACCAGCGAGGTCGTCGAAGCGCGCCGGGAAACACCCTTCAAGGACGTGGCACGCCTGCTGGACCGGCACCGCATCAGCGGCGTGCCCGTGGTGGACGACGACGACAAGGTCCTCGGGGTCATCTCCGAAGCCGACCTGATCCGCCATCAGGCGGCTCGGCCCCCTCACGGCCGCGTCCGGCGTGGCCGCAAGTCCGCGCGCGGCGCCACCCCTGACGCGACGGCCGCGGCCCGGGCCACGACCGCCGGAGAGCTGATGTCGACGCCGGCCATCACCGTGCACCCCGAACAGCGCGTCGCGGACGCCGCACGCATCATGGAACGCCGCCACGTGGACCGGCTTCCCGTGGTGGACGAGGAAGACCGGCTGATCGGCATCGCTACCCGACGGGACCTGCTGCGCGTCTTCCTGCGCACGGACGAGGAGATCGGCCGGGAAGTACTCGAGGACGTGCTGACGCGGGCCATGTGCGTGCCGCCCCACACGGTGAACGTCTCGGTCCGGGACGGCATGGTCACCTTGCAGGGTCGGCTGGAGCAGCGCAGCGGCATCCCCCTGGCCATCCAGCTGACGTGGCGGGTGGACGGAGTGGTGGGCGTCGTGAACAACCTCACGTCCCGCGTCGACGACACTCGTCCGCCCGAGCGGCACACGGGCGGGATCGCGCACCCCTGGCCGCTCTGACAAGCGGCTCGCACCGCGCAGCGTTCCACAGGGAGTAAGGGCCACTCGGCCCGCGCATTCGGGGCCGGTCAGGCACCTGCTGGGAACCGGGAGGACCTGCTCGGGGCAGCGCTGCCGACGAGACGCTGCTGACGGAGCGGCACCGGTCATCCACAGCGCCGCTCTCGTACGGCCGCCGGAACGTGCGGCCTCACCTCTCGACGACGGAGGCACACCCATGACCCGCCACGACGACCGCACCGCGACCAGGGCCACCGCCGAGGCGCCGTCGGACACCGTCATCGCCGTTGACCAGCTCGTCACCAACGGACTCAAGGCCTTGGCCGACTACGAGGCCCTGGACCAGGAGCAGGTCGACCACATCGTCAAGAAGGCGTCGGTCGCCGCTCTGGACCAGCACACCGCGCTGGCCCGCCTCGCGGTGGAGGAGACCGGACGGGGCGTCTTCGAGGACAAGGCGGCCAAGAACATGTTCGCCTGCGAGCACGTCACCCACAGCATGGCTCCCATGAAGACCGTGGGCGTCATCGCCCGCGACGACATCGAGGACATGGTCGAGGTGGCGGAACCGGTCGGCGTGGTGTGCGCGGTCACTCCCGTCACCAACCCGACCTCCACCACGATCTTCAAGGCGCTGATGGCGCTGAAGACCCGCAACCCCGTCGTGTTCGCCTTCCATCCCTCCGCCCAGCGCTGCAGCGCGCAGGCGGCCCGCGTCGTGCGCGACGCCGCCCTCGCCGCGGGAGCGCCCGAGCACTGCATCCAGTGGATCGAGGCTCCGTCCGTCGAGGCGACCGGCACTCTGATGCGCCACCCGGGCGTCTCGCTGATACTCGCCACGGGCGGCAACGCCATGGTCAGGGCGGCCTACTCGGCGGGCAAGCCCGCCCTGGGGGTCGGCGCCGGCAACGTCCCCGCGTACGTCCACAAGAGCGCCAGGCTGCGCCGCGCCGTCAACGACCTGGTGCTGTCCAAGTCCTTCGACAACGGCATGATCTGCGCCTCCGAGCAGGCCGTCATCCTGGACGACGAGATCTACGACCCGGCGCTCGCCGAGTTCCGCACGCTGCACGCCCACCTGGCGACCGCCGAGGAGAAGGCGAAGCTGGAGACCTTCCTGTTCCCTGCGGGCACCGCGGGTGCGGGCTGTGAGCCCAAGGTCAACGCCGCCGCCGTGGGCCGGAGTCCCGAGTGGATCGCGGAGCGCGCGGGTTTCCGGGTGCCCGCCGACACGTCGCTCATCCTGGTCGAGACGGACCGGGTCGGCCCGGAGGAGCCGCTGACCCGGGAGAAGCTCTGCCCGGTGCTCGCCGTGCTGCGCGCGCGTTCGGAACAGCAGGGCTTCGACCTGGCCGCGGACATGGTCGCCTTCCACGGCCAGGGCCACAGCGCCGTCATCCACACCGAGGACCGCGCGCTGGCGGAGGCGTACGGGAAGCGGATGAAGACCGTGCGGATCATCGTGAACGCGCCGTCCTCGCAGGGCGCGATCGGCGGCATCTACAACGGCCTGCTGCCGTCGCTGACGCTGGGCTGCGGCTCCTGGGGCAGCACGTCGGTGTCCAACAACGTGTCCGCCGCGCAACTGTTGAACGTCAAGCGGGTCGGCACCCGCCGCAACAACCTGCAGTGGTTCAAGGTGCCGCCGAAGATCTACTTCGAGCCGCAGGCGATCCGGTACCTGGCGTCCATGCCGGACGTGCACCGGGTCACGGTCGTCACCGACGCGACGATGACCCGCCTCGGCTTCGTCGACCGCGTCACGCGCGTGCTCCAGCGGCGCCACGAGCCGGTGACCGTCCAGATCATCGACAACGTCGAGCCCGAGCCGAGCATCGACTCCGTGCAGCGCGGCGCCCGGCTGATGCGTGACTTCCGGCCGGACACGATCATCGCGCTGGGCGGCGGCTCGCCGATGGACGCGGCCAAGGTGATGTGGTTGCTGTACGAGCAGCCGGACATCGATTTCGCGGACATGCGGCAGAAGTTCTCCGACATCCGCAAGCGGGCCTTCCGCTTCCCCGTCCTCGGTCGTCTGGCCCGTCTCGTGTGCGTGCCCACCACTTCCGGCACCGGCGCCGAGGTCACCCCCTTCGCCGTCATCTCCGACCCGGCGACCGGCAAGAAGTACCCGCTCGCCGATTACGCGCTCACGCCGAGCGTGGCCATCGTCGACCCCCTGCTCACCACCGGGCTGCCCCCGGCGCTGGCGGCGGACAGCGGCTTCGACGCCCTCACCCACGCCATCGAGGCGTACGTGTCCGTCTACGCCAACGACTTCACCGACGGCCTCGCCCTGCACGCGATTCGGCTGATCTTCGGCCACATCGAGGCCGCCGTGAACGACCGGACGGACAGCCCGCAGGCGCGCGAGAAGATGCACAACGCCGGCACCATCGCGGGCATGGCCTTCGGAAACGCCTTCCTCGGCATCGTCCACGCCATGTCCCACACCCTCGGCGCCACGTTCCACATCGCGCACGGCAGGACCAACGCCGTCCTGCTCCCCCTCGTCATCCGCTACAACGGCACCGTTCCGACCAAGCTCACGGGCTGGCCCAAGTACGAGAACTACCGCGCTCCCGAACGCCTCCAGGACATCGCCCGCACCCTGGGCCTGCCGGCCGGCACCCCGGCCGAGGGCGTCGACTCCCTTGCCCGCGCCGTGGAGCGACTGCGTGACGCCGTGGGCATCGAACCGTCGTTCAAGTCCCTCGGCATCGACGAGCGGACCTTCCTCGACGCACTGCCCCAACAGGCCATGAACGCCTACGAAGACCAGTGCGCGCCCGCCAACCCGCGGATGCCCATGCTCGACGACATGCAGGGGATCATGCGAGCCGCCTTCTACGGGCCGACAGGCACACCCGAACAGTAGATCCGGCGGTGCCTGCCACGCGAGGTGCCGTGCCGTTCCGCCGTGCCGTGCCGGGAGCCCGGGGACAAGTCCATTCGGCATGCCCAGCTCCCGGCACGGCACCCTCGCAGCTCGTCCGCCGGTCCCCCGCCTCCGCCTCGCAGTCCCTGCGGATGCAGACAGAGGCCGACACGATGATCCCGGTCAGTCCCGGCATCTCGGGAGGGCGTCCGCCATGGCCGCCGCGCCCCTCATCTCGCGCATGACCGCGCTCCGGAGGACAGCGCCCCTCTTGACCGCCCCTCCCGGGAACCGGCCCTGAGGAACCGGTCGAGCACGGCGGGGCAGCCGAACCCCGCGATCACGCCCCGTGCCGCCCGCGAGTTCTCACGCGGGCGGCACGGGGCGACGGGTGTCCTGTCGCGGCTCGCGGGCCGGCAGGCCGCCGACACATCTTGGTCGGTGCGTCGCGTGCCCGACGCGAACGTCGGACACGCGACGTGTCCCGGAGACGGGAACGCACCTGGAGGCGGGCGGCCGGACAGTCGGACGACACGCTCACGTCGTCGGCACCAGCACCACGGGACAGTGGGAGTTGTGCAGCAGGACGTGCGCGACCGGGCCCAGCTGAAGGCCGAACCGACCCGCACGGCGGCGCGCGCCGACGACCACGACACCGGCCTCCCGCGTATCCCTCCGACGACCAACAGCGGGCCTCGCACGTGCGCGGCCAGGCGCCGGCTCACCGAGCGTGCCAGAACGCCGACGACACCGCCGAACCCCCGGGCGCCCACGACGGTGGTCCGCTTCCTCGCTCTCCTTCGTCAGCGCCGGCACGACGCCGCCCTCCACGGCCTTGGTCTCCAGTGTCCAGGCCGATACGCCATGGCTGGGTGTTGTGGATCGACGTGCGGCGACCGCAGCCGACACACAGGTCTCGGGATTCATGGCGTCCAGGCGGGTGTTGTGCATGATGCCCTTCTAACGCGTGGGCGTAGGACGGGGGTTCGGTCCCACCAGCGTGTGCGCCCGGCCACGGCCCCGTCAGAGGCCGTTGACCCTCGCGCCGGGCCCGAAGAGGCCACACCCGACCCAGCGACCGGGGCACCGCGACATCGCCGCAGCTCTCCTCCTCCGATCACCTCGGTCATGGGCCGAACGAACCAGGCTCCTCCGCGAATCGGCGCCGACCGGCCCTCATGTGCTGCCCCCTCGGCCCATCCCAAGGATCGCTCCCGGCTGTCACTTTCGTGGGTGTCACGACGAGGAGGAGGGGCGGGCCATGAAGGGCATCACGCGTACGCGGAAGAGGCTCTGGCGGTGGCGAGGCAATCCGCTGCGCCGGCGCGACGACATCGTCGAGGCCTGGATCGTGCTTGCCGTATGGGTGGTGGCCGCGGTGGGCGGCACCATGGTCGGCCTGGTGACGGTCCACGCATCCGATGAGATGTTCGCCCGCCAGCGCGCCGAACGCTCCTCGGTACACGCCACGCTCCTCACCGACGTACCGCGAAACGTGGCGGGGATCGGGACGACCAGCGGACAGACCGCAGCGCGCGTCCGCTGGACGGACCCTGACGGCTCCGTCCACACCGACGAGACCTTGGTGGAGGACGGTCTGAAGGCCGGAACCGAGGTCGTCGTCTGGACAGACGGCCGAGGAGAGATCACCGCCGAGCCGCCGAGTCCCACGGAGGCAGCCATCGAAGGCGGCGTCCTGGCCGTCGCGGCGGCGCTCGTCCTCACGGGCATGACCTTCGGCGCCGGAGCCGTCGCGCGGTGGCGGCTCGACCGGCGGCGGATCGCTCAATGGGGCAGCGAGTGGGACCTGGTCGGCCCTGAGTGGGGTCACAAGACCGGCTGATGCGCGCTCGGCTGCCGGGACGCCCGGGAGGGCGGTTCGTCATCGGCCGGACGGCCTTCCTCTGCCCCACAGGATCCCGGTCCCGTCTCCCGGGCGGGAGCTCCCGGAGCTACCGCCGTCCACCGGCTGCCGACGCTGAGGGCGGACCCCCGCCCGGCGTGAGTCCGAGGCAACGACGGGCCCGGTCGGTGACGGTCCACCGGCCGGGCCTCGTCTGCCCTCTGCCCTCGTCCTCGAACGGCCGGCCGGCCCCGCCGCATGGGCCATACGGACCCAGCCGGTGACCATCGGCCCACTGACCGCCGTCGCGGCACGGACGAGAGTGGCCGTGCGGTTCCCGATCAGCTGGACAGAACAAGGAGTTGTGCGGTGGCCAAGGCATATCTGGTGGGCAGCGGCATCGCCGCGCTCGCCGCGGCGACGTTCCTCATCCGCGACGGCGGTTTCGACGGATCCGACATCCACCTCTACGAGGAGCAGCGGAACATCGGCGGGAGCCTGGACGCGGGTGGCACGGCGGAGACGGGCTACACGATGCGCGGCGGGCGGATGTTCGAGGCCGAGTTCCGCTGCACGTACGACCTGCTGTCCGGCATCCCCTCCCTCGACGACCCCTCGGTGTCGGTGACCCAGGAGACCCTGGCCGGGCACGAGGACTTCGCCTGGGACGACATCAGCCGCCTCGTCGACGGAGAGGGAAAGATCGTCGACGTCCGCTCGATGGGGTTCTCCGAGCGGGACCGGATAGACCTGGTCAGGTGTCTGGCGACCCCTGAAGGACACCTGGACGGCAAGCGGATCACCGACTGCTTCGGCGAACACTTCTTCACCACGAACTTCTGGTTCATGTGGTGCACCACGTTCGCCTTCCAGCCCTGGCACAGCGCGATCGAGTTCCGCCGCTACCTCAGGCGCTTCGTCCACCTCTTCCCCGAGTTCGCCTCCATGTCAGGGATCCAGCGGACCCGTTACAACCAGTACGACTCCATCGTGCTGCCGCTGACGACCTGGCTGCGCGAGCGCGGCGTCACCTTCCACACCGGCTGCAGTGTCACCGACCTCGGGTTCACACCCGGTCCTCGGAGTGGCACCGTGCAGACCGTCCACCTCACCCGTGGCGGCCACGACGAGAAGATCACCGTCGCTCCCGGGGACCTGGTCCTGGTCACCAACGGCTCCATGACCGATGCCTCCAGCCTCGGCTCACACAGCGCGGCGCCCCCACCGGCGCCCCATCGCTCCGATGCCTGGCTGCTGTGGCACCGGCTTGCCCGGGGGCGTGAGGACTTCGGCAACCCCGCCGCCTTCGACAAGCACGTCAAGGAGTCCCGCTGGGAGTCGTTCACCGTCACGACCAAGGATCCCGCTTTCCTCCAGGCGTTGGAGGAGTTCACGGGCCGGGACACGGGCAAGGCCGGCTTGATGACGTTCACCGATTCCAACTGGCTGCTCACCATCGTCGCCCAGCGCCAGCCCGTCTACCGCGACCAGCCCGACGGGGTCTCGGTCTGGTGGGGTTACGGCCTCTTCCCCGGCCGCGCGGGCAACCACACGCCCAAACCGATGACGATGTGCTCCGGCCGGGAGATCCTGGAAGAAGTGTTGTGCCACCTGCGGTTCGACGAGGCACTCACGGCCCGCGTCCTGGCCACCTCCACCGTCGTGCCCTGCGTGATGCCGTACATCACCAGCCAGTTCCTGGCCCGTCGGCGCGACGACCGTCCCAAGGTCGTTCCCGAGGGATCGGTCAACCTCGCCTTCATCGGGCAGTTCGCCGAGGTGCCCGACGACGTCGTCTTCACCGTCGAGTACTCCGTACGCACCGCCTGGACGGCGGTGTCCCGACTCCTCGGCCTCGAAAAGCAACCACCCGCGGTCTACAAGGGCCACCACGATCCCCACGTCCTCGCCGGAGCTCTGGAGACCATGCACCGCCGGTAGCCAGGAGCGCGGTCCGACCGCCACCGGACGGTGAGCCGCTCGACCGGCTGACGAAGTCGAGGCGGGGATTCCGGGGCCGAAGGCGGAGAAGAGCGGGCACAGCACGCTGGTGTTCTTCAAAGTGCCGAGCACCGCTGTGTACAACTCGGGGCAGCGGCCGAGCAGGGTGAACACCCGGTCTCCGCGGCCGACGCCGAGTGACCGCAGAACGTTCGCGAAACGCGCCGTACGTCGGGCCAGTTCCGCGTACGTGACGGTGGAGACGGAGTCGTCCCGAGCGACGCAGCGCAGGGCGACCTTGTCCGCGTGGGCGGACGCCGCGTGCAGGTCGACCTCTTCGTGGGCCATGTTGAGGCCGCCGCCGGGCAGCCCAGCCAGCTCGGTGCGCGCCTGTGCCCAGGTGAAGTCCGAGCAGGCTCGGTCGTAGTCGTCGAGACGGGGTGGGACGACCGATGTGATCCAAGATCTCACCCACGGCCTCGTGGCCAAGGACCGTCCCCGGTTTCACCTCGGGGAGGTCTCCGCGCAGGATGTGCAGATCACTGCCGCAGACGGTGGTGGCGTCGACGCGCACAATCGCGTCGGTCGCCTCCTGAATCGCGGGGTCCGGGGCGGTGTCCCAGGAGATGTGCCCCGGGCCGTGATAGACGACCGCTCGCACGGTACTCACTCCTCGCTCCCCCACCTCCACGGTCACCCCGGCGGAACACCCTGGCAACACGGACCGCCGCGTCGTGGTGCGTGTCCCGTCAGTCCGGTTCCATGTAGGGGCGGCGGAAGACCGGGGCCTGGCCGGTGCCCCAGGGGCGTACGGCTGCCAGCGCCCTGGCGACCGCGGACTCCAACGGGCCGCTGGTGTCGACGGCGACGGCCTCGGGCCACGCGGGTTCCCCGGCCGCCATGGCGGTGGCGATGTCGAGGTCGGCGTCGGAGGGGCCGGGGGCGCGCGTGCTCAGGCGGGCCGCTGACACGTCGTCCGGGACGTGGCAGTGCAGGGCGACCAGGTCGGCGCTGGTGCGTTCGGCCACGCGCTGTGCCGCTTCACGCTGTGCCGTGTCGGACCAGGTGGCGTCCAGAACGACGGACTCGCCGGCGGACAGCAGGGCGGCCGCCCGGTCGAGGAGGGTGGCGTAGGTCCTGGCGGTCCATTCCGGTGTGTACAGCCCTTCGCCGTAGCCGGCCGCCGCGGACTGCTCCGCGGGAATGCCCGCCAGTTCCTTGCGGACGCGGTCACTGCTGAGCAGGGTGACCCCCAGCCGGTCGGCCAGCGCACCGGAGAGGGTGGACTTCCCGCTGCCCGGCAGCCCGCCGACGACGGTCAGGCCGACAGCGGAGGTGCGCAGGTGACGCAGCGTCGTCGAGACCAGCCGTCGTGACGCCACCTCCGCGCCCGGCGCACCCTGGCGGGCCTGGATCAGAGAGACCTTGGCGCGGACGAACGCGCGGTAGGCGACGTAGTGGTGCCACAGCGACGCGGGAGCGCGGTCGCCGGAGTATTCGCCGTACCGCGCGAGGAAGTAGGCGGCGGCCTCCGGGGCCCCCAGGTGTTCCAGGTCCATGGCGAGGAAGGCGGCGTCGTCCAGGCCGTCGACGTAGCGCAGCCGGTCGTCGAACTCCAGGCAGTCGAGGATGCGAGGGCCGTCGTCGAGGCAGAAGACGTCCTCGGCGAGCAGGTCACCGTGGCCGTCGACCACCCGCCCCTGCTGGATGCGGGAGGCGAACAACCGCTCGCGGCCTGCGAGATAGCGGCGCACCAGTTGCTCCGTCTCCGTCATCCCCTCGGGCACGGAGCCGTCGTCGGCCATCACGTGGATCTGCGCGAAGCTGGCCTCCCAGCGCGACGACAGGGCGTCCCGCGTGCCCTGCTCGTCCACATCCCGGCCACGGGGCGCGTCCGCGTGCCACGCGGCGAGGTGCCGGGCTACGGCCCGCAGGACGTCGTCCAGGGCGACGCCCTCTCGGACCAAGCGGGAGAGACGCCGGTCCGCGGGCATGCGGCGCATCACCACAAGTGGTTCGGGCGCCTCCGTGTCGGGACTGCTGAACTCGCCCAGGCCCAGATAAACGTCGGGGGCGAAGCGGCGGTTGAGAGCGATCTCGCGTTCGCACGCGTGCCGGCGCGCCGTCCGCGTGGTGTAGTCCAGGAAACCCAGGTCCACCGGCTTCTTGACCTTGTAGGCGCGGTCCCCGGCGAAGAACACGATCGCGGTATGGGTCTCGCACACCTCCGCGCGCGGGGGCGGTGGCCCGTGGTGGCCGGGCTCAGTCATGAGGGACGACGGCGACGGGGCAGCGCCCGTGATGGATGGCCGCGTGGGCGATCGGACCCAGGTGGGGTGCCACACCGCGCCGGTGTGCCCGCCGGCCGACGACCAGCAGCGCGGCGCCTTCGGCGGCCTGCAGGACGGCCTTGGCGGGGCTTGCGAGACGGATGCTGTCGGCCACGTCGACCTGCGGGTACTTCTCGCGCCAGGGGCCGAGCGCCTTGCTCAACTCCCTCTGCGCGTCCCGCGTCATCTCGTCGGTGGCGGCGTGGTCCACCCCCCAGGGCACGCGCGCGTGAAGCGGCACGCTCCGGCCGTGCACGGCCACCAGCGGAACGTCCCTGGCCGCGGCGGTGTGGAACGCGAAGTCGAGCAGGTCGTCGGAGGATCCGTTCAGTTTCAGGGCCACGGCCACGCGGCCCGCAGGGGCCGGAGGTGTTCCCTCCACCCGGGTTTCGGCGCGGACCAGTACCACCGGCCGCTCCGCCCGGGCCACGACGGGCATGCTGACGTCGCCCAGGAAGTAGCTCTCGACGGGCTCCAGCCCCCGCGAGCCGAGCACCATCAGCTCCGACTCCGACGCTGCCTGGAGCAGCGCCTTTTGCGCGTCGTCGGCCACCAGGCTCCCGACAATGGTCAGGCCCGGGTGGCGGGCTTGGAGTTCGGCCCGCGCGGTGTGCACGAGACGCTTCGCCCAATAGTTCTGATCGACCTCGGAGTGGGCATGGGCGGGTTCCGGCGCGAGCAGGGGCCACGCGTGCAGCAGGCGCAGCGTGAGCCGACGCTTCTCGGCCTCTTCGGCGGCCCAGCGGGCGGCGGCGAGGCTTTCGGGTGAGCCGTCGAGGCCCACGGTGATGACTGGCTGCATGGCGGCGGCCTCCGTCTCGTACGAAGCTGGATACGACGGTGGGTGACGGTGAACGAGTCCGATGGGTGCATGCTCCGGACGTCGCCGACATGCCGAGGCGCGGTGCTTCTCTCCTTCGAGGAGTACCCCAATCCCCTCTCCGGCGCATGTGGAGCCGTGGAGGGGGAGGCCGGTCACGTGGCACCCGCCACGAGAGGAGACAGGTGCGGTGGCGATTCCCCTGGTGGTCGGCATCGACGGGTCCGAAGCCAGTCTGGAGGCGATGGACTGGGCCGCCGACGAGGCAGTCCGGTACAGCGTGCCGCTCCACCTCGTGCACGCGGCGGCCGGTGACCGCGAGCCGTCCGACGTGATCAGTGCCGCCTCGGAACGCGCCAGGGGAAGAGCTCCCAGGGCGCAGCGGTCGAGCGAGGTGCTGCACGAGGACGCCGCCGCTGCCCTCGTCGACAAGGGACGCAACGCGTTCGCGCTGGTGCTCGGGTCCAGAGGTCTGGGAGACCTCGCCGAAATGCTCCTGGGCGCGGTCAGCCTGGCCGTGGCGGCACGAGCGGACTGCCCGGTGGTCGTGGTGCGAGGTGCCGCTGAGCACAGGGACGGCCAGTTCGGGAACGTCGGTGTCGAGGAGGGGGAGGGCAGCGGCACGGCTTTGCAGTTCGCTCTGCGGGAGGCTCAGGTGCGGAGCTGCCGGCTGACGGCGGTGCACGCCTGGAATCCGTCACCCAGAGCTCTCACCACGCGGCCGGCTCCGTCGTGGTACGCCATGGAGGCCCATCGGCGCCCGCCGTCCCAGGTCCTCGACGGGGCCCTGCGCGGCCTTGCGGAGCGGTATCGCGACGCCCGGGTGAGCTCCAGGGTGATCGAGGGCCCGGCCCGCCGAGCACGGCCTTGGGGACTAGCGGAACAGCCAGTAACGCTAAGCACTTGATCTTGCTACGTTCGCCTACAACTCAAACGTCAGCTGCCCGCCGGTTTCGAGCGCGGTATGCCGGGTCTGGGCCCGGGTACGGGCGTGGTGGTTACGGTCGTAGTGCAGGTGGCAGCCCTGGCATGGCTTTGAGGTTGGCCGGGTGACAGTTCTCCGGCGTGTGGTCGAGGTGCGCGCTCTCGTCGTCAGGATGACCCGCGAACCGGTGCCGTACACGGGCTGTCCGTGCCGGTTGGGACACCGGCCGGGTGACTGCCGCGTCCGCACTCGCCTTCACACTCGCACCGCCAGCCGGCGCGTTCGTTGATGGCGTTGGAGATGTCCGGCCAGTCGGCGGGACAACGCTCGCGGTCCTAGGGACGGATCGGCACGTGGGGTCACCGTTCCGCAGCGTCGAGCTGGTGGGGGACGGCGGAGGCGCGCAGGTCTTGGAGGTCGGGGATGTGGTTGTAGAGGGTGCCCGGGGAGATGCCCAGCATTTTGGCGATCGAGGTGATGGAGCGGCCGGGGTCGGGCAGCAGGTCGCGGGCGGCGCGGATGACTTCCTCGGTAGCGACGGTGGGGCGCCCGCCGACCCGGCCGCGGGCGCGGGCGGCGGCCAGGCCCTCGCGGGTGCCCTGGACGATGAGTTCGCGGATGAACTCCGCCAGAGCGGCGAAGACGTGGAAGACGAGTCGGCCGCCGGGGGTGGTGGTGTCGAGGTTCTCGTGCAGCGAGGTGAAGCCGATCCCGCGCGTCCGGAGTTCGGCGACCATGTTGATGAGGTCCTGGAGGCTGCGGCCGTAGCGGTCGAGCGACGGGACGACGAGGGTGTCGCCAGCGTCGAGGAAGGCGTGGCACGCCTTCAATTCCGGGCGGAGGGCGTTCTTTCCGGACTTCTTGTCCGAGAAGATCTTCCGGCATCCGGCGGTGGTGAGGGCGTCGATCTGCCGGTCGAGCTTCTGTCCGCCGCTGGACACCCGCGCGTACCCGATCTTGATCTCGGTGCAGACAAGCGGTTCGGCAACGAGGAGTTCGGGGTGGCCGGACGGCTCCGGAGTGTCACTCATGACCCCGGATCATGTCAGAAAACGGTGGTCGAGGGTTCTTGAATGACCCAGGTTTTTGAAGGGTTTTTGAAGGGGCTGCGGGGTGTGCGGACCCCCGCACGGTGATCTTCAGAAAACGTTCGTTTTTTGAAGGCGAGGCTCGTCGACCCGCATCGTCTTCTTTGTTGGATGGGAGTGTCGCAGTAAGGGCGGTTGGTGCGATGCCGGGCCCTCATCAGCACCCCGGGCGAGACTCTGACGGCACGGTCGGCGGCAGCCCGGCGGGGACGCAAGGGGTCATCCCGGTTTCTGATCGATCTCGGCGAGTTGCGCCTCCACCTGGTCTCCCAATTCGATCAGCAGGTCCATCTGCGCAGGGGTCACGTGGTCGATCAGCACATTGCGCACGTCAGCCAGGTGGAGCGGGGCGGCTGCCTCGACGAGGGTGCGGCCCTGTTCGGTGATGACCACGACGGCCCCTCGCTGGTCGGTCGCGCATCGCTCGCGGCGGATGAGGTTGCGGTTCTGCATGCGGGTCAGATGCTGCGACAGACGGCTCTTCTCCCATTGCAGCGCATCTCCGAGTGCGAACGACCGCAGGCGTCCCTCGGGCGCCTCAGACAGGTGCGCCAGCACCTGGTAGTCGGCGGTGGACAGCCCGCTGTGGGTGCGCAGCTGCCGCTCGATGTATTCGGACAGGCCGGCCTGCATCTTCATGAGGCTGCGCCAAGCCCGCTGTTCACGCTCGTCCAGCCATCGCGGTTCGTCCATGAAGCCCATCCTACCGCTTTGGTTGACATGTTAACCAGTCCGTCGTACGGTTTGGTTAACACCTCAACCAAATGGACTTGCGGAGGTCGGAGCCGCCTACAGAAACGCGGCGACGACAGGCCGGACGATGAAGCCGCTCCGCCGCCTCGACAGCCTTCAGCAATTACTGGAACAGGGAGCACTCATGTCTGCAGACACCCGCTACGCCATCGTGGGCACCGGAAACATCGGTTCGGCGCTGGCGCGTCTCTTCGCCCGGGCCGGAGTCGAGGTCAGCATCGCCAACACCCGCGGACCGGGCTCGATCAGCGAACTCGCCGCCTCCTGGGGTTCCACGGTCCGGGCCGTGACGCTCACCGAGGCACTGGCGAGCGACGTCATCTTCATGGCCATCCCGTTCGGCGCAGTCGAGACGTTCGGCAACGCCCTGCCCGACTGGAACGGGAAGATCGTCGTCGACACCACCAACGCGCACTACGCGCCCAACGCGGGCGACATCCTCAAGGGTCGGCTCTCCTCGCAGTACGCGGCCGAGGTCCTGCCCGGCGCCCAGATCGTGAAGGGCTTCAACCACCTTCCCGCCCAGACGCTCGCCGCCGAAGTGCCCTCCGGCCAGGGCAAGCGCGTGGTCTTCGTCTCCAGCGACTCCGGGGAGGCCAGCTCCCAGATCGCCGAGTTCGCCCGCACGCTCGGCCTGTCGCCGGTGGAACTCGGCAGGATCGACGAAGGCGGACGCCTCATCGAGGTTCCCGGCGCACTGGTGCTCAGGAACTTCACCGAACAGCCCCTCACCTGATCGGCCGCGTTCCGCCTTCCACAGGCGGTGCGGCCGGCGCCGACGAGCCGTCCCGCCTCAGCGTCTGCCGTCACCGGCCGCACCGCGGCGGCCGGCGCCCGGCCCGCGGCCGGGTTGCCGCGCAGCAGCGCTCTCCATCGATGAGACCGCACTTCAGCAACGCTCACGCGTGAGCAGCAAAACCCGCCGGCACACCCATCCTCCACGGATGCCGGTCCCTCACAGCTCGGGCGGTCCGAATCACTCTCCAGAAAGGCATGACCCGTGTTTGTCTTCGCCGCCGTACTGAGCGTTCTGCTCGCCGTTGTCGGGCTGGCCGCCGGACTACCGAAAGCCCTGCTCAGGGGCAGCATTCCAGCCCAGTTGCAGTCTCCCGGAGGCTTCAGCGCCCCGCTGGTCCGGTTCATCGGGCTGGCCGAGCTGGCCGCAGCCGCAGGGCTCATCGCCGGTCTCTTCTGGCAGCCCATCGGCGTTGCCGCCGCCCTGGGATTCGCAGTCCTGCTCGTCGGAGCCGTCGGCTTCCACGCCAAGTCCGGCGACTACGCCAACCCCGAGAGCCGCGGCAACGCGATGGCACCCATCATCCTCACCGTAATCGCGATCGCTGCCGCCGCCACGCTCGTCCTCGCCTCCTGACCAGCGCCTGAATCCGAGGCGCCACAGCTCACCTTCCGCCCGGCAAACCCGGCCGGGTGATCGCGAGACGCCCTCGCCACGCGGACCGTCACCGATCATCCGCATTCCCGACCACTGCTACACCTGAGGAACATCCCATGGCCACTCTTCTGCATCTCGATTCCTCGCTGTTTTCCGGCGACGCCTCCTCCTCCCGCGCCGTGACCGCCGCCTTCCGCCGGACCTGGCAGGAGCACCACCCCGAGGGCACGGTCATCTACCGTGACCTCGCCACGAACCCCGTACCGCACCTCACCGCCGACGCCCACACCGCCGGCCAGACCGACCCGGCCACGCACACCCCCGCCCAGGCCGCCGCCCTCGCCCACCGGCTGACGCTGATCGACGAGCTGGAGAACGCCGACGCCATACTGATCGGCGCTCCGATGTACAACTACTCGATTCCTTCGACCCTCAAGGCGTGGCTCGACAACATCGTCCTCGTCGGCCGCACCGCCGGCGTGGAAAGCTCCAGGCTCAAGGGCACCTCCGTCACCGTCGTCGCCAGCCGCGGCGGCTCCTACGCCCCGGGCACGCCCCGCGAGGGCTACGAATACGTGCAGAACTACCTCACGGCCGTTCTGGCCGACGCGCTCGCCCTGGACGTGAACTTCATCGTCCCGGAGCTCACGATGGCCGTACACAATCCGGCGATGTCCCAGCTGATCCACCTCTTCGAAGCCTCCCGCCAGCAGGCACTGGATGACGCAGCCTCCACGGCCAAGGCGATAGCCCACCGCATCGCCGCCTAGAAACAGCGCCCTCCGGACGGCGGCCGTGAAGCACGCTTCACGGCCGCCGTGGGCGAACTCCAGCGGGGACAGGCGGCTGGCTGCCCTCGAAGGAATTTCTCGCCCCGGAGGAGCTGGACGACGCGAACCGGCGAATCGACGAGGCGGCCGGCGCTGCCGGGCGGGACCCGAGCCGGACCAACCGGGTCTACAACCTGGTCGGTGACCGTTCGACTACGCAGCGGGTCGACCTGCTGACGAGCTGGCCGGTCGAGCACGGCATGAACGGCTACATCTTCAGCGGCCCGGTCGACGAGTCCGCGCTGCGCCCCATCATCGAGAAGGTCGCGCCCGCCGTGCGCGAGGCAGTCGCAAAGGAGCATCGACGATGACACAGCCGCAGGCGGGAACTGTCGCCGGCCGCCAGGTGGTGCAGCAGCTGCTGATGGCGCATGCGCCGCTGCGCAGCGACGTCGCCGCCCTGCGCAAGGGGCTTGAGGTGCTCGATGCGGCGACCACACGCGCAGAGGACATCGAGGAGCTGCTCGGCGGTCTGACTGTCGCGGACCTCACCTGGCAGCTCAAGGTGGGCTGCCAGCATTTCTGCGCCCACCTGGACGCCCACCACACGATCGAGGACGCTCGGATGCTGCCGGTCATGCAGCACCGGTTCCCCGAGCTCAGCGGTCAGATCGGGCGGCTCCGGCGCGAGCATGAGGAGGTCAAACAGATGATCGTGAGCATCCGCGCCGACGCGCGGCAGCTGAACCCCAAGGACGAGCGCTCCGTCCGCGTGGTGCTGGAACAGATCGTCGCGCTTGCCGACCACCTCCAGGCCCATCTCGACTTCGAGGAGCGCACCCTCTTCCCGTACTTCCTGCGGATGGACCACGACTGGCACGCCTGAGCTGTTCTGGCCGGGAGGGTGAGTTTGGAGCCGCGGACGGCGGTGCCGCTGCGCCATGGAGGCTTTGAAGCTGGACGCTGAGCTTGACTCTGGTCCGAAAATGAAGGCTGATCCCAGGTCAGTGAGGTGACTGGTGGGCTGTGTTCAGGGGGCCTCGATGGGGTCGAAGCGGACGGCCATCGGCGCGTCCCTGCGGTCGGCGGCGAACCGCTCGTTGGCCTCCCGCAGGTGCTCCCTAATCTCGTCGTGCGAGTCGGTCACGGTCATACCGGCGCCCCCTTCTCACTGCCCCGCCGGTCGGCGGTGGTCTTCTCGAAGTACAACGACCCGCCCCGGACGGCGGATGCGGCGCTCACTCCTCCTGGCCGTCGTCGTCATCGTCGAGGTCGATGGCATCCGGGTCGCGCAGGGGCCGCAGCCCCTTCACCGGCTGGGAGGCGGTGAAGTTGTACCGGCCCAGGACGTTCAGATTCTTGTGCTTGAGCGGGGAGAGCCGGGCGACGTCCTCGTCGCGGATCTCGTGGCCCTCCGCGCGGAGCTGGGCGACGGCGGCGTCGATGTAGCGCGTCGTCCACAGGACCACGGCGTTCAGCACGAGCCCCAGCGCCCCGAGCTGGTCCTCCATCCCGTCCCGGTACGCCTGGTGGATGGTGCCCTTCTTGCCGTGGCAGATGTCGCGGGCGAGCTTGTGGCGGGATTCCTGGACGGTGAGCTGTTTGTGCATCTGGCGGCGGTAGGTGTCGTCGACCGGGTCGACGACGGCGAGCAGGTGCAGGGTTTTGGCGATGCGCCCGTACTCGGCGAACGCCTGCCCCAGCGGGGCGGGATGCCCCTCTCTGCCGAACATCCTCAGCAGGTCGTAGGCGCGGACCTGGTTGGTGACCAGGGAGCCGGCGACCCGCAGCATGTCCGGCCAGTGCGTGATCACCTTCTTCACGTTCACCTTGCTCCGCGCGATCGCCTCCAGCGGCCCGTACTCGCCGGCCGTCTCGGCGCCGGGCATCTGGGCCTTCCAGAACCGCTGGTCTTGAAGGTCCTTGAAGCGCGGGGAGAAGCGGTAGCCGAGCAGCTTGAAGATGCCGAAGACCATGTCGGAGCAGGAGGCGTTATCGGTGGCGACCATCTCCGGCTTCACTCCGCCGTCCAGGTTCAACAAGGCGTCCAGGATGAACAGGGAGTCACGCGGGGTGCCGGGCACCACCATCTGCCCGATGCCGATGACCTGGTCGTTGATGGCGTTCAACCATGTGATGCCGGTCTTCTTCGCGAAGTACTTGGGTGAGGGGGCGGCGTTGATGGTGCGGACGGGGACGACGAACCGCAGGCCGTCGACGGAGGCCAGCAGCCCCTTTCCCCAGTGCTCGACGATGGGCACCTGGGCCTGGGCGGCGATCAGGGCCGCGTTCGCCGCGGCGATGGTGTCGGCGCGCAGATAGTACTGGTCGACGTGGACCAGCCGGGAGCGGGTCAGAGCCTCGTGGTTGGGGTTGATGACCGGAGTCATCCCGATGTTGCACGCCTCGCTCACCAGCAGGGCGACGACCGAGGTGGTCAGGTCCTTCATCCGGGTTCTGCCGTCGCCCAGATGCACGAAAGCGTCCAGGAACCCGGTCCATGAGTAGACCTCGAACAACAGGTCCGGCAGGTCGATCTTCGGAAGCATCTTCTCGACACGCTCGCGCAGCCACTTCAGCGACTTCGGCTCACCCAGCGCATGGAGCTTCTCCACGTTCAGCTTCGCCCGGCCGTTGGGCTGCACCTCGATGCTGATCTTCGCGTCGGCGCCCGCCTCCTGAAGGCGCTCGGCCATCTGCTTCCACGTCGCGTCCAGCACGGCGACGAGTTCCCGAAGGTGCTGTTCGGCGTCCTCGTCCAGGCTCAGGCCCGCCAGGACGTCCTCACGCACCGCCTCCCACCCCTTGCCCTGAAGCAGCCGGGCTCGCGGGTCGGACCAGCGGTGCGAGGGCGAGGCGAAGATGTCGCGGCGCCTCAGCGCGCCGAACAGCTGTGCTCCAGCACACACACCACGTACGCATCACGGTCCACCGCCCCCTGCGGCAGCTCCGCGTTCGCGTACACGGCCTTGCGCCAGTGCGCCGGCACCAGCTTGTCGTCGACCTCGCGCGGCAGCAGCGGCTTCTCGCCCACCTTCCGCCGGGAGAGAGCCGGGAGCCGCTGCACCCCGGTGAGGATCCGTCTGCCGGCGGGCGCCGCGTCCAGCGCCTTCGACTCACCCAGCAGCGACAGGAACGGCCTGACGGTGTTGTAGCGCAGCGCCAGCGCCCCACGCAGCGCGGTCTCCGCCGTGCCGTCGTCCTCCGGCACCAGGCTCACCACCGTGGCCGCCGCGCTGGACGCGGCGTCGGAAGCGGACCTGCTGGTCGTCGGCGCCCGCAGGCGCCACGGGCACGCGGGCCCGCAGCTGGGACTGATCAATCACGCACTACTGCATCACGCGCCGTGTCCCGTCGCGGTCGTTCCCCAGATATGACCGACGTGACCGCGGTCTGCGGAAGCGGACCAGGCCGGAAATCGGTTGGACAGGGACTTTCGGCCCTGTGCCCCGAGCCCGCTGCCGTTCGACGGTGGGAGCAGGTGGGGGACGGCCGGCGAGTTGCTGGAGGCCGACTCATGAGCGCACAAGGTTCGCCGTACGCATCCGGTCCGCCGCCCAAGCGCGGCGATCACGCGGCCCAGGGCTCCCTGAGCCGTACGTCCGACAGGCTCGAGCGCTGGCTCCGCCGCGTCCTGATGGTCGTACTCGTCGTCGGGCTGCCGGCAGCCGCGGTCAGCACGGGACTGACGGCGTACGAGGCGTCGATGCGCACCGTACGGGTCCAGGCGGCGGAACGGCACCAGGTCACCGCCCGACTGACAGTGGGCGTCAGGAGCGAAGACGACTGGGCGAAGCGACCGGCGCAGGTGAGCTGGACCGACACCAGCGGTGTCGTGCGAACGGGAACGGCCCTCGTGAAGCCGGGAACTCCCAAGGGCGCCACCGTGCGTGTGTGGGTGACCCGGGACGGAATCGTCACCAGTCCGCCGGTGAGCACGCTCAATGCGACGACCAGTGGCTGGATCGTGGGCGGTATGGCGGCGTTCGGCGTGGCCGCCGGGTCCTACGCGGCCTGGGCGGGGATGCGCCTGGTCCTGGACCGGAGAAGGTATGCGCGGTGGGACGCCGAGTGGGACCTGGTGGAACCGCAGTGGTCCGCGCGCTTCCGCCGGTGACGAGCAGGAGCCCGGACGGAAGCCCAGGAGGTGACACCGATGTCGGATGCAACGACCACCGATCTGTACGAAGTCACGATGGCCATGTCCTACCTGCGGGAGGGGATGACCGGCCCGGCGACGTTCAGCCTCTTCGTCCGCAACCTGCCCCCTGAACGCGGCTTCCTGGTGGCGGCGGGGCTCGAATCAGCACTCGACTACCTGGCCGGCTTTCATGTCGGCCCCGAGGACGTCGACGCCTGCGCTTCCGCGCTCCACCGGCCGCCAGGGGACCTGGAGCCGCTGCTCGGCCTGACGTTCACCGGCCAGGTGCGGGCGGTCCCGGAGGGGCGGATCGTGTTCGCGGGTGAGCCGCTGCTGGAGGTGACCGCACCACTTCCGCAGGCGCAGTGGGTCGAGTCGTATGTGCTCAACCGACTCAGCCATCAGACGGCGATCGCTTCGAAGGCCGCACGCTGCGTGCTCGCGGCCGCTGGTCACCCGGTCGTCGACTTCTCCCTGCGGCGCACCCACGGTCCGCAGGCGGGGTTCCAGGCCGCTCGGCTGGGGGCGATCGTCGGCTTCGCCGGGACCAGCAACGTGGCGGCGGCCACCGCGGAGGGCATACCCGCCGTCGGCACCATGGCTCACTCCTTCGTGGAGGCGTTCGCCTCGGAGGAGGAGGCGTTCCGCGCCTTCGCCCGGTGCCATCCCGGCCCGGTGACCCTGCTGGTGGACACCTACGACACGGAGGAAGGCGTCCGTGTCGCGGCACGCGTCCTGCGGGACCTGGACCGCGGGCCCGGCTCCGCCGTGCGGCTGGACAGCGGCGACCTCGGGGAACTGGCGGTACGGGCCCGGTCGATCCTTGACGACGCGGGGCTGCCGGACGTGCGGATCGTCGCCAGTGGTGGTCTCGACGAGTACGCCGTGGACGACCTCGTGCGCTCCGGGGCACCGATCGACACGTACGCCGTGGGCACCCGTGTCGGTGTGTCGGCCGACGCACCGTACCTGGACTCCGCGTACAAGCTGGTCGAGTCCGACGGCCACCCGGTGATGAAGCTCTCATCGGCGAAGGTGACGGCACCCGGCCGCAAACAGGTCTTCCGCCGCCCCGGCTGCGCCGACGAGATCGCTCTCGCCGACGAGCAGCCCCCCGACGACAGCGTTCCGCTGCTGGAGACGGTGATGCGGAACGGGCGGCGCACCGGCAGGAAGCCCACGCTCGACGAGTGCCGGGAGAGACTCGCCGCGGACATGGGTGAGCTGCCCTCGGCCGCCCGCCGGATCCGAGCGCCCGTCGCACCTCGGGCGACGACCTCCGAGCGACTGAGCGTACTCACGGCCCGCGTCCGGCAACGCATCGAGGACCAGATGCCGGCCGCCTCCGCACGGCCTGAAGCCCCAGAACGAACCCCGTCCGGATCGCATCGGTCCGTACCGAGGTGAGGAGGAAAGCGATGCCACATACGTTGGAATGGACGGTTCGTCTTCATCTGTTCGAGGACGACGCGGGAACGACGAAGGCACATCTGACCCTGGACACCGGCACCACAGAACTCACCGGTCACGGGACCGCGCACTGCCATCCGGCGGACTCGAACGTGCCGGAGATCGGTGACGAACTGGCAACGGGCCGGGCCATGAACGACCTGGCCAGGCAACTACTGAAGACCGCAGAGCGCGACATCAAGGGCATGGGCGCACCGCAGCCACACGGCGGGGAGGTCGCCGGGTGGCCCACGTGACCGACGGCGAGCCCGAAGTCAGAAGTCGAGGGACCAGCCATGACACCTCCCGCGCACGGCACAGCAGAGGTGGGCTTCCGGCAGCCCTGCGGGAACTGTAGCCAGTCGGCGCAGCCTCCCAGGCTGATCGGTCCCGTGCGGCTGCCCGTCGCGCGTGGCACGTTGGATACAGCACCGTTCTGCAGAGAGGGCGGACGTCATGCGAGCTCACCTCGGCGACCAACTCGTCATCGAACGCACGACGACCGGCGCCGCCAAGCGCGACGGCGAGATCGTCGGACTCCATCACGAGGACGGAACGCCTCCTTACGACGTGCGCTGGTCGGACACGGACGAAGTGACGCTCGTGTTCCCCGGGCCCGACGCACACATCCGCCATCTCGAGCACGGCCGGCCCGAGAGCACCGGCACCCCCTCCGGCCCCGACACGGCCGAGGCGGAGGCCATGCCGGCCGGGGCCCCCGGCCCCGGTGACATCGGCCGACGCGTGGCCGTCGAACGCCACCGACAGCGGCTCAGCCGCGAGGAGACGGCCCGCCGCGCCCGGATGTCCCCCGGTTACCTGGAGTACCTGGAGGAGCGGCCTGCCGACCCGAGTGTGGCGACCCTCATCAGGCTGGCCGACGCACTGGGCACCACGGTCACCACGCTGCGCGGCGGAGGAATGGATCTGCCACCCGGCCAAGGACAGGCACTGCTGCATCCTGAACTGCGGGACCTCGGCCCGGAGGAATGCCGCACGTTGCTCTCCACCCACGGCGTGGGGCGCATCGCGGTGTCGGCGTCCGACGGCCGCCCGGCGGTCGTGCCGGTCAACTACGAGGTCGTCGATGACGCGATCGTCTTCCGGACCGCGCCGGACTCCACGCCCGCGGCAGCCGTCGGAACCGAGGTCGCCTTCGAGGTCGATCACATGGACGAGGCCCTGAGTCAGGGCTGGAGTGTCCTCGCCGTCGGCCCCGCGAGCGTCGTGACGGAGCCTGACTCCGTGCGCAGGCTCACCGAACACGCCCACACCACGCCATGGCCGGGCGGTGAACGCGAGATGTGGGTGTCGATCCGGCCCGCGCACCTCACGGGCCGCCGCATCACTCCAGCCGATGGATGACCAGGCAGTCGCGGGCCGGGCCAGTGAAGAGCGCTTCCGTCCCGACTGCTGCTATCTCTGGCAGAGCCGTGCTTTCCCTGTTGAACCTGAGGGCCGCCATCGCCCACGCGGGCTGGCACCCGGAAACCCGGTTACTGCCCGACCTCACCGACCGGGCACTCCTCGCGAGCGTACGGTTGGCCGGCCGTACGAAGGATGTGAGCGGCCTCGGCGCGCTGTATCCGGCGATCCGCCAACGGCACAGCAGCCGATACCCGTTCGAGGTGAGACAGATCCCCGAGGCCGTGCGGGCGGCGCTCGCCGCGAGTGCTCGCGTCGAAGGAGCGGCACTGACGTTTCCCGACTCATGGCATCTGTGGGAAGTGCTGGAACTGGTTCAGGAAGCCGAGGCCCGCAACATCACCGACCGCCGCAGCGAGCAGGACCTGGCCCGGTGGACGCGTATCGACGCCCCGTCGGTGAGCACCGCCGACGACGGAGTCCCGCACTACGCCTTCGGGCCGCGCAAGCGCGGCGGCAAGGCGCCCATGCGTGACTTCGCGGGCCCCCGACAGGTGGCGGGACGTGACACGGCGGACTTCGAGCAGAACCCTCAGCTGGCGCTCATCAGCACGGATCACGACCGCCCGGAGGACTGGCTCCGCGCCGGCCAGGCGATGGAACGCTCCTGCTGCTGGCCACCCACGACGTCCTCGCCAGCTCCTTCGTGACCCAGTCTCTCGAATGGACGGACCCGCGCTGGCCAGTGCGCGACCCGATGGCCGGGACGGGCTACACACAGGTCCTGCTGCGCCTGGGCTGCGGCCCCAACGGTCCCGGCACGCCGCGCCGCCCTGTGTCGGAAGGTACTCGACATCGAAGCGTGACCCTGGACTGTCCACGTCCGGGGTTCACACCCGGACGTGGGGGCGGACCGTGACCCAGGGAGTGGTCATGTGCTCCTGGGCGCTCACCGCCCTCTCCTCGGCTAGCTGTATTGACCCGCAGGGTTGTTGACGCGGCTGATGGGTGGTTGGCCGTCGAGTGCGGTGTGGCACCGGTGGTAGTTGTAGGTGTGGAGGAAGTCCGCCAGGGCTTCGGTGCGTTCGGCGTTGCTGGCGTACGGGCGCACGTATGCCCATTCGTCGAGCAGGGTGCGATTTAGGCGCTCCACCTTGCCGTTCGTCTGCGGGCGATAGGGGCGCGTGCCCTTATGGACGATGTCGGCGGCGCTGAGAGTCTGGCCGAACAGCGGGATCTGTAGCAGGAGCCGTTGTCGGTAAGGACGCGCTCGACGGTGATGCCATGCTCGGCGAAGAAGGTATTCGCACGCTGCTGGAAAGAGGCCGCGGTCTCTTTGCGTTCGTCGGTCAGAACCTCGCTGCACGCGAGCCGGGAGTGATCGTCGCCGGCTGTGTGGACGAACCTGTAGCCGATCACGGGACTGCCGCCCCTACGCGCGTCGGTTGTGGCCTGCCGATTGCCGGCGGCCTGCTGGCGGGGCATGATCCGATGTCCGCCGCCGTCGGGAATGTTGCCGAGCTTCTTGATGTCGACGTGGACCAGTTCGCCGGGACGTGATCGTTCGTAGCGTCGGACGATCTGACCGGTGGGTCCAGTCGACCCCTGACGACGCCGGTCCATCCAGCGCGCGGTCATACAACCCCGGATCGCCTTCGGCTCGCCAGCGCCGTACCCATTTGTGGGCTGTGGTGCGGGAGACGCCCATTTCTTCGGCGACGTGGGCGATGGGGCTGCCAGCGCGGACCCCATCGACCAGGAGCCGTCTGCCGTGGATGCTCAGCCGGGCATGGGGATGGGGCATGGGAAACCTCTGGGATGGTGTGGAGTCTGGGCTTGTGCCCGAGGCCGCCGATCTGGTGATCGACGTCCTCGGGCGACAGCGGACGAGGCTTTGTGGGCGGCGAGTCAGGCCGGGCTGTCTGCGCGCCCCACTGGATCTATTCGGCCCAGGCACGCTCCAGCTGGGTACGGAAGGTGGCGGGCTTTCGCCCGATCAGCTCGGCCAGCGTCGAGTCGACAGCGGTGAACTCGCCATTCCGCGACGCGGCGAAGATGCTCAGCATCAGGTCGGCGATCGGGACCGGGGCGCCGTGCGCCAGGACCTGCTCTCGGAAGACGTCGTCGGGGACGACGGTGCGGGTGAAGGGCCGTTTGGTGGCCTCGGACGCGATCTCGGCGATGGTGTCGAAGTCGAGCGCCGCCGGGCCTGTGAGCGGCGGGGTGGGCCCCTCGAAGCGGGCCTCCTCGGCGAGGATCACCGCAGTGGCCTCGGCGAGGTCGTCGTGGGCGGTCCAGGCGACGGGGCCGTCGGCAGGGAGGGCGATGTCGCCGGTGTGGCGGGCGGGCTCCAGGAACTGCAGGGCGCTGGAGGCGTAGAAGCCGTTGCGCAGCGCGGTCCAGGGCAGGCCGGTGGCGTGCAGCAGGTCCTCGGTCTGGGCGTGGTCGCGGCATGCCTGGAAGCGGGCGTCGTGGGCGGCGCCCATCTGGCTGGTGTAGAGGATGCGGCCGACGCCGGCCTGCACGGCGGCGTCGATGGCGGCGCGGTGGCCGCTGACGCATTCCTGGCCTATGCGGTCGAGGGAGACGAGGAGCAGTTGCTCGGCGCCCTCGAAGGAGTGTGCGAGCGAGGTGGGGTCGTCGAAGCTGCCCTGACGGACGCGGACGCCGCGGTCGGCGAGGTCCTGGGCCTTGCGGGGGTCGCGGACGCTGATGCCGACGCGGTCGGCGGGGACGCGCTCCAGGAGGCGCTCGACGGTGCGGCGGCCGAGCTTTCCGGTGGCTCCGGTGACGATGATCATTGAGTTCTCCACAAACCGTTTCCGATGGAATCACGGTAACGTTAACACTGGAAATTTCCGATGGAACCAGATTCTCGGTACCATCGGTTCATGGCTACGCGCGACTCAACCGGCAGCCCTCGGCGCCGCATCGTCGAGGCCGCCGTCGAGCTGCTGGAGAACGGCGGCCCTGACGCGGTGAGCACCCGCGCGGTGGCGGCCGCGGCCGGAATGCAGCCGCCGGCGATCTACCGCCTCTTCGGCGATAAGGAGGGGCTTCTTGAGGCCGTCGTCGAGCACGGCTACGCGCAGTTCCTGGAGAGAAAGCGCGCGCAGCTCGACCCCGCTCCACAGGACCCGGTGGAGGAGCTTCGCCGGGGCTGGGACATGGTGGTCGAGTTCGGGGTCTCCAGCCCCGAGCTGTTCGCGGTGATGAACCGGGCCGTCGGCCGGGGACCGGACGCAGCACACCGCGCGGGCTTGGAGATCCTCCATGGGCGGGTGCGTCGGCTGGCGGCCGGGGGGTGGTTGCGGGTCGACGAGGAGCTGGCCGCCCAGATCATCCAGGCAACCGGCCAGGGCGCGGTCACCACCTGGCACTCCACCCCTGCGGACCGCCGCAATCCGGCGCTGTTGACCGTCCTGCGCGAGTCCATGGTCGCGGCTGTTACTCGCGCCGAGCCGGTGGTCCCCGCCTCGGAGTCCGGTCCCCCCGCGGCGGCCCGCGCGCTGCGCGCCGCCCTCCCCGACGGTGCCGATGTCCTGAGCGACGCCGAGCAGCGCCTGCTGCGTGAGTGGCTCACGCGCCTGGCGGCGGACGGTGGCGCGCCACATGCCTGATCACGCGTCAGGCGCCCTCCTGCAGGTTGAACCTCCCGAGGAGAGATCGTGCGATGAAGCGGCGTCTACGGGATGAGACGGTGGGCGACCACGCGACTCCGGCTGGCTTTCCCTTGCCCATAACGTGCCGCCAACCTTGATCACGTCTTTGCCGCCCACTGTTGACAACGCTCGTGGTCAAGACACATCACATGTCCAGGTCCTTGAGGAGCGCGTCGGGTGGTTGGTCGGGCCGTACGTCTCCAGCGTTGTCGCGGCCCGGCGCACCGCAACCCGCCAACGGCCACCCGATCCGAGCGCCCGCCCGTATGTCGCGGCGGCGCGCGGGGGGTGCGACGGTATTCACAGGGGGTCTGTCAGCAACGGGACGGAAGGCGGTGGCCCCGATGGAACTCCCGCTGGTCGTGGGCGTCGACGGATCGGAATCCAGCCTGCTGGCGGTCGACTGGGCGGCGGACGAAGCCGCACGCCACGGACTGTCGCTGCGGCTCGTCCATGCCTCCCTCTGGGAGCGTTACGAAAGAGTCAGGCCCTCCTTCAGCACCGATCGCCCCGCCGGAGAGGTCATGGCGCAGGACATCGTCGCCTCCTGCGCGGAACGCGCCCGGCTTCGCGACCCCGAGGTGAAGGTGTCCGCCGACGTAGTGGCCGCCGACGCGGTCTCCACGCTGCTGCGGGCCGGGTCCGAGGCGTTCGCCCTGGTCACGGGCGCACGTGGGCGCGGCGAGGTCGCCGGGCTGCTGCTGGGGTCGGTCAGCCTCACGGTGGCGGCTCATGCCATGTGCCCGGTCGTCGTCGTCCGAGGCGAGGAGCGCAACCTCCGGGGGTTCCTCGGCCGGGTCGTGGTGGGAGTAGGCGATGTGACCGGCGGCACGGGTGCCGTACGGTTCGCCGCCCGCGAGGCCGAGGCGCGGGGCTGCGCCCTGACCGCCGTACGGGCCTGGCGCAGTCCGGACCACGCGCCGGGCTCCCCTCCCGCGGAGTCCGTCCCGGGGGACCCCCGGCTCGCGATGGACGCCGCGGGGACGCCCGAGGAGCAAGTCTCGGCTCACCTCGACGACGCGCTGCGCGAGGTCGTACGGGAGCACCCCGAGGTTGAGGTCAGCCGGCGCGCGGTCGAGGGCCCCGCCCACCGTGTCCTGCTGGAGGCATCGGCCGATGCCGACCTGATCGTCGTCGGCGCTCAGCGCCGGCACGGGCACTTCGGTCTGCAACTCGGCAGCGTCGCCCACGCGCTGCTGCACCACTCCGCCTGCCCGGTCGCCGTCGTCCCTCACCTGGTCTGAGGTCGCCGTGCGGGCTCGGCTCCCCCGACTTCCGAACTGAGGAGGGCCACGGATGGCGGAGTGGACGTGGGAGTGGAAGGGGTACGACCCCGCTGCCGAACAGCTGCGGGAGTCGCTCTGCACGCTCGGCAACGGCTACTTCGCCACACGAGGTGCGGTGCCCGAGTGCCGGGCAGGCCTGGTGCACTACCCGGGAACCTACGCGGCCGGATGCTACAACCGCCCGGAGTCGACGGTTGCGGGACGACAGGTGGTGAACGAGGACCTGGTCAACCTGCCGAACTGGCTGCCCCTGCGGTTCCGCCTGCGCCGCGCCGAGGGTGCGTGGGGCCCCTGGTTCTCCCCTCATCCGCGCACCCTCCTGGACCACCGGCACACCCTGGATCTGCGCCACGCCACGCTCACCCGCGCCTTCCGCCACCGGGACGAGAAGGCAGGCGTGGTCGCTGTCGAGCAGACCCGCCTGGTGCACATGGAAGATCCTCATCTGGCCGCGCTGCGGACGGTCTTCACCGCCGAGGGCTGGTCGGGAGATGTCGAAATCGAGTCCTGCCTCGACGGTGAGGTACACAACGGCAATGTGCACCGTTACCGTGCCCTCAACCACCACCAGCTGACCCAGGTGCGGACCGGGGCGCGGGAACCCAGCACGGTCTGGCTGACATGCCGGACCAGCGCCTCCGACATCGGTGTCGCCATGGCCGCCCGGACGGTCGTCACCGACCTGCCACCGGCCTCGTCGGAGCTCCGCCCAGGCCGCCACCGTGCCGTCCACCGCCTGGTGGTCCCGCTCGCTCCCGGCCGTCCCGTCGCCGTGGAGAAGACCGTGGCGGTCCACACCTCACGCGACACGGCGATCAGCGATCCTCTCAGCGCGGCGGTCGACCGGGTGTCCTCGGCCGCGGACTTCGCGGCCCTGCTGAACTCCCACGTCGCGGCCTGGGAGCGGTTGTGGCGGCGCGCGGAGATCCAGGTGCCCGGTCAGTCCGGGCGAGTCCTGCGCTTCCACCTCTTCCACCTCCTGCAGACACTGTCCCCGCACACTACGGATCTGGACGTGGGCGTCCCGGCCCGGGGGCTGCACGGCGAGGCGTACCGCGGCCACGTGTTCTGGGACGAGCTGTTCGTCCTGCCCTACCTCAACCTGCACTTCCCGGAGGTCTCCCGGGCCCTGCTGAACTACCGGTACCGACGCCTCCCACGGGCCTGCCGGGCCGCCGCCGCGATCGGCCGGGCCGGGGCGATGTACCCCTGGCAGAGCGGCAGCGACGGCCGCGAGGAGACCCAGGAGTGGCATCTCAACCCCCGCTCGGGTCGCTGGCTGCCGGACCACTCCCATCTCCAGCACCACGTGGGCTCGGCGATCGCGTACAACGTGTGGCAGTACTGCGAGGCCACCGGTGACACCGAGTTCCTGCACACCAGAGGTGCGGACATGCTGCTGCAGATAGCCCGCTTCTGGGCGGACCTCGCGGTCTTCGACCCCGCGACGGAGCGCTACCACATCCGCGGAGTCGTCGGCCCCGACGAGTACCACGACGCCTACCCGGGCGCCGCTCAGCCAGGGCTGGAGGACAACGCGTACACCAACGTCACCGCCGCCTGGGTGCTCGGCCGCGCCCTGGATCTACTGTGGCGCCTTCCCGTCTGGCGCCGGGAGGAGCTGCGCGATCGCATCCGGCTGGACGACGACGAACTTCCGAAGTGGGAGGAGATCTCCCGACGGTTGTGGGTGCCGTTCCACCGTGGCGTGATCAGCCAGTTCGAGGGCTACGACGATCTGGCCGAGCTGGACTGGGACGCCTACCGAACGCGCTACGACGGCATCCGGCGGCTGGACCGGATCCTGGAGGCCGAGGGCGACACGGTCAACCGCTATAAGGCGTCCAAGCAGGCCGACGTCCTCATGCTCGGCTACCTGTTCTCACCCGGCGAGCTGCGGCAGCTGTTCAGGCGTCTCGGCTACGACCTGGACGACGAGGTCTGGCGCGGGACCGTCGACTATTACCTCCGGCGCACCAGCCACGGCTCCACACTCAGCGGCCTCGTCCACGGCCTGGTCCTCGCCAAGGCCAGACGAGCCGAGGCATGGCAGTACGTCCAGGAGGCCCTGGAGGCAGACATCGCTGACATACAGGGCGGCACAACTGGCGAAGGCATTCATCTCGGGGCCATGGCCGGAACCCTCGACCTGGTCCAGCGCGGCCTGACCGGACTGGAGACGCGCGAGGACGCGCTGTGGCTGGACCCCGTGCCTCTTCCCGCACTCTCCGAGTACGGATTCTCGCTGCGCTATCGCGGCCACTGGGGGGTGCGCATACGGCGCCTGAGCGGGCGGCTGGAGATCGGCGTGCCCGACTCGGAGGAGTCAGCGATCCGCGTGGTGCTGGCGGACCGGGCCGTGACCGTGGTACCTGGGGAGACCTGCACGCTCGTTCTGTCGGCGGATGATCCGAGCGAATGAGCGTGGCGTCGGCGCATCCGCACCGTCACGCGCCGCACACGGCCTAGGCTTGGCCCGGGCTCCGCAGCGGGTTTCCGTTTCATGCCAGAGCGCCGTGGGAGACGCGGATGAAGTGGTTGGTCTCGCTGGTCGGTGTCGGACTCGTCATGGTGACCCTGCGGGACCTTTTCCACACCCTCTGGCACCCCACGCGCCACGGTGGTCTGAGCCGCCTCGTGATGACGGCACTGTGGCGCCTCGCCCGGCGTTTCCGTGCGCCCGGCCGCGTGGTCGGGCTCGTCGGGCCGCTGGCCATGGTCACGGTCGTGAGCATGTGGGCCGTCACCGTCATCCTCGGCTGGGCGATCGTCTACTGGCCCCACATGCCCGGGGCGTTCACCTTCGCCCCCGGTTCCCAGGCGGCGCAGGAACCGGCGCTACTCGACTCCGTGTATCTGTCGCTCGTCACGGTGGCCACCCTGGGGCTGGGTGACATCGCACCCGACGAGGGCTGGCTCCGTCTGGTCTCACCGCTCGAAGCCCTCATCGGTTTCGCCCTCCTGACGGCCACCGTCTCCTGGGTGCTGGAGATCTATCCGGCGCTGACCCGCAGGAGGGTCCTGGCCGTCCGACTGGCTCTGCTGCGCGACGCCGAGCCCACAACACGGCAGATCGACTGCACCGCAGGAGCACTGCTGCTGGACAGCCTGGCCACCGACGTCTCACGCGTCCGCATCGACTTCACCCAGTACGCCGAGGCGTACTACTTCCACGACGGGGAGGACCACTCGTCGCTGGCGGCCATGGTCGGCTACGCCGCCGTACTCGCCCAGCGCGGGCAGGCGGCGGTACGACCTGAGGTGCGACTGGCGGGTGCCCTGCTCGCAGGCGCGTTGAAAGACCTCGCCGGCATCCTCGACCAACGTTTCCTCCACACGGGCGGCCCGCCGACGGAAGTGTTCGCCGCATACGCCGCCGACCACGGCCGCGACGGCGCTCAGCCCTGAGCGAGCAAGGGGTGGCACTCTGAGAAGCTGGGTTCCGTCCTACGGGGCGGCCGGCCACAGGACGGGAGATCCTTTACTCGGCCGGACACCGGTCCGGCCCTCGCGACGACGAGAAAGGCCGACGCCATGCGCTACGACCGGACCGTGCAGCTCGACACCGATTTCGCCACCGCGGTCGCCCGCACCCGCGACGCCCTCGCGGAGCAGGGGTTCGGCATCCTCACCGAGATCGACGTCACCGCCACCCTCAAGGCCAAGCTCGACCACGACATGGAGGACTACGTCATCCTCGGTGCTTGCAACCCGTCTCTGGCCCACCGCGCCCTGGACACCGACCGCTCGATCGGCCTGCTGCTGCCGTGCAACGTCGTCGTCCGCCGCGACGGCGGCCACACCGCCGTACAGGTCCTCGACCCGAACACGATGATCGCGCTCACGGAACTCGACGCGCTGCGCCCGGTCGCCGAAGAGGCCACTCGGCGCCTCGACGCCGCCCTCACCTCACTCACCGCGCCCGCCACGAGCAACTGACTCACCAGCTCGGCAACAACAGGGGGGTGCCCGTATGTCTTCGGTCAAGGGAAACGGGTGGGCAAGCCGGTGTTGATGGACCGGGAGGGGGACTGGCGTCTCCGGTGCTCGGCTTCGTCGTCGAGGCTGATTGAGTCGTTCTCCTCGCGGAGCCCTGCTCAGGTGACTGCGGCCAACGGCTGGGGTGAAGGTGCTGTCGCGGAGCATCGCGAAAAGGCGTCAGCGACCGGGGGACGGCCTTGCTGACCACTTCGCACTCCGTAGGCCCCCGAAGTAACGGTTCAGCATATCGAGGATTTCGGAGCGCAGCGCAACCGAGCCAGCCTGGCCACACCCACGCCCTGCTGTCCGCCGCCAGGCAGGGCGGAGGTACTGGGCAGCACTGCTTCGTTGCTCCAGGCCGACGGCCTACCCGCGCACTGGCGAGACAGCGTCGTTCAATTCGCGCTGGCCGCTTATCACGGAGTCTCCATCAAACTGCAGAGAGATGATCCGGGAGTCGCCCACCCATTCCCGGAGGGTGTCGAGGGCAGCGGGGTCGAGCTTCGTGGTGAAGAGGAGGGCCAAGTGCTCTTTGGCCCGCGAACACGCCACGTAAAAGAGGTTCCGCGCCCTGACGAAGGCTTCCCGCTCCTTACCCTGCAGTCCGTGACGCCGGGAGAAGTTCGCCAGCATCTCGGGGATCTGGAAGCGAGTGTGCCCCTTGCTGACGACCGCTAGGACCCTGTCGAACTCCTGGCCTTTGACTCCGTGCTGCGTCGCGAAGGGCGTGCCACCGCCCAAGTGATCATGCAGCGCCAGCAGTTGCGCGTACGGCACAGCACGCAGGGCCTCGTACTCTTCCAGTCGCGCCTTGGCCTTGTCGTCGCTTTCGGCCTGCGAATCGTTGTTGGCCGGTGCCACGGACTTGCGGTGGCGTTCACGGACCTTTCCCAGTCCATCAAACAGTTGCTGGCTCAGACAGAGGTCGAGGACGTCGCCAACCGTGCCATCCTCACGGATCCTCTCCAGCTCTTTCAGGAGGGCCGCCCACGCGTGCTTGTCGGCGGGTGAGGTGAGAAGCGAGCGGTGGCCGAGCACGTCGAACATCGCGCCATAGCGCTTGTTCCGGTGATGAAGCAGTGCGGGTTCCAGGACGTCCAGGAAGAAGGCCATGATGTGGTCCTCCTTCTTCACATAGGACTCGTTGCGCCGGAAGGCTTGGTGAAGTCGCTGGTAGCCCAGTTCGCCAGCAATGGTCTCGTGCGTGAGCATCAGGATCTTCGTGCTGGGTGCTGCCGCCCGCGCTCTGTCCAAGCCATTGGAAACCTTGGTGTTCCATAGGCGTTGGCGTGCGTCTTCCAGGGCCCAGCTGCGGGCCGCATGCGCAGCATCCCAGCCTATCTGTCCCTTCCGGTGGTGGGTGAGCCTCGTGCCGGCCCAGTCGTTGGTGTGGTAGATGGCGATGCTCCCCTCACCTGCTCCCGGGCTCGTGGTCTGCTCCAGTTCAGGGCGCATCGCGTTCAGGAGATCCACCACAGCGCGCTGCGACCGGCGGTTGCGCCGTCTGTCGATCGGTTTCACGCGCGGGTCGTCGATGGTTCCGCACACCTTGCGCTGGCGTCACTGTGCCGTGCTTTGGATGCCGAGGACGTCGTAGAGGTACTCGCCGTGGGCCCATCGTTTCAATTCCGGGCGGCCCATGAGGATGAGCTGGTGATGCTGGGCGAAGTCGATCGCCGGCTGCGTGAAGCCGTTGAGCGCAATCATGATCGGGAGGTCGGCTCCGTGATGCGGGCGGGCTGTCCCGTTGAACTCCTGCAGATGACCTGACCCGACTGGGCTCTGATACTGCTTGCAAAGCACGATCAGGAGGCGGTCTTCGTCATCACGGGCAGTGATGTCTACGCCGAGGTCACCGGCGCCTCCGACCCGCCTGGGACGCCGGAATCCGTCACGGGCCAGGAGATCAGTGCACGCCTGCTCGAAACCCGTCGCACTCATCGACGAGAGCTGCTTCATCTTGAAGGTCAGCACGTCCGCTTCGATCGCATCGCCAGACGGAGCGACGAACATGTCGTCCGCGTCGGCGTAGGTGTTGGCGCCGAACAGGAACGACAGGATTCTGACGAGCAGGAGCAGCACGGGAAGTTGATCGGCTATCAGTCCCCACAGATCTCCGGTAATCCGCTGGCCGACGTCCTCGGCGAGCCACTCCCAGAGCATCTTGCCGACGGCCAGCGTGATAACCGCATACAGCAGGAACTTCAGCAGCGGGTCGAGCGTCCCGTCCTCGTCGAACACCACACCCCCCAGACGTCTGGGGCAGCGATCACGATCTTTGCCAGTCAGGCCGCACGCCTGAACCGGCTCGGGCGGGAGCGCGTGGACAGTCCGAGGAGGTCGTGCAGAGCGGCGCCGTCCTCGGCCCAGCGCCGTAGCTTCTCCCGGTCGATCCAGTGGACGCCGTGCCGGTCACCCCACGCCATAGCATCCCGGGTGAAGGCCCCATTGGTGACGACGACAGCGTGATGGGCTTTGTGGACAGGCCCGGCCGTCCCCTTCACGGCGTACATCACCGATGAGCCCACCTTCCCGCCGACGCGGGTGTGCTTGGCCTGCACCACGATCCGACCGCGCTGCGGATGGTCACCGATGACGTCGGCGGCCTGGTCGCCGCCGCCACCCACTCTGCGGGCCGGCCAGCCGTCGCGGACCAACAGATCCCGCAGGGCGTACTCGAAGCGACGGTCGTCCATGGCGTCGAAGTCAGCGAGCGTGATCAGGAGAGTGGCCAGCCGCTCCCTCTCCCGACGCCGCATCGTGGTCGCCTGCATGATCCGCCACGCCGCGACGGCTCCCGTGAGCAGGGCGAGAGCCAGCAGGGCAGGCCAGGCCGCCTTCAGCGCGCCGACCGCCGTGGCCGCCGTCCGCGCCACCAGGACGAGCACGGCCAGGGCAACCACAGCCGCTGCGCCCAGCTCTGCGGCACCACGAGGACGCCGCAGACGTAACCGTTCCATCACCGGTCGGCCGTCGCGCTGGCCGCCGGCTTCGGATCCGCTGGCGGCGTCGTGGCGGTGGACTCACTGAACCCGAACACCTGCCCCCACAGCCACACACCAGCCAGTAAGCCGGCAATCATCCAACCGCTCATGCGCTTGGCGCTCCTGGGCTTCGGATTGCGACGGATGTGCCCGCGCACCCTGTGGAACCCGTCCGGTACGTTCGCCATGTAGCCCCTCCCGTTGGCGGGCCGCAGAGTGTGGCCCCAGCAAAAGGGTGTAGCAGGGCGCACTGACAGCAACTGATGGATGATCACGACGCTGCCCCCGGTCCAGTCGCCATCAGGCCAGGAGTGCCCACACCGTCAGGCCGATCACGGGGCAGCGAGCCTGAGGCGGCTCACCTGGACGAACGCCCTTCTCAGCTCCCGAGCGGCTCACCATGCCCCTTTCCGCCAGCCCTCATACGGCGCGTGACCGCCTGTCTCCCACCTGTGGACACGTCCCCAGGCACACCAAGCGGAGCTCTGCCGACGAATGGCGAAAAGCAGCGGAAGCGCACTCACAGCCATCGTGCGCCGGAGCCGCCCCTTCGGACCGGGGTTCTGCGCCTATGACTCGGGGGGTGTCTCCGGGCCGGGAGGCGCTAGTAGGCGCTGATCAACCCACGGCCGCGACGCCTCGGCCAGCCGAGCCCTCACGGGATGAATCCACAGCGCCGGGCATCGCCCGGAACGAGGCACCGGCAACGACCCCAGCCCACGGGAGGGCAATACCAGCAAAGCCGCCGCTGGCCCCCGCCCGTGCCGAATACAACCTTGATGCCGCCAGTCAGGAAAGTCTTCTGCGGCCCGTCGTCGCCTCTCGAAGCAGTGCCGAGGGCGTCATCGTCGTACAGCGCGAAATGTGAGCAGCGCTCATCACCACCAATCACTTAGATCCAAGATCCGGACCATACCCGGACCAGCCGTCCGTAGCTTGTCGCGATCGGAGCTGTTTTCGCAGGTCAAGGTACATCTGAGCCGTGTACCACCAGCAGACGAAGAACGTTCTCGTCCTTGTCCTCACTCCGAAACGGATGAGCGGTTTTCGATCCATGCCAGTCCGCCGAGGTCGAGTCGGCTGCGGGCGCGGGTGACGGCCACGTAGGCGAGGCGGGCGTCGGTGGCGTTCACAGGTCCCGGAATCGGACGGCCTTCGTTGTCATGCTGGTCCGTGTCCTTCGGCTCCGGGAAGTCTTCTGCAATCTTCACGGCATCCCATTCGCGTCCCTTCGCCTTGTGAGCAGTCGAGACGGTGACGTCGGCGGTCGTCTCGTCTGTAAGTTCCTCAACAGCGGCGAGGATCGCGTCAGGCCCGTGGGTGTCGACGAGATCGACAAAGGGCTGGAGGTCACGGCCGGCCGGGTCGTATGCGGCGTAGTCCTGCAGTTCGCCCCAGGAGGCGAACAGCACCAGCTCCGGGTGGTTCGTACGTCGGCCGTCCTTCAGATCGCGGGCTGCGATGGCCAGCGCAGCCAACTGTTGCCCTCCCCGGGTGAGGGCGACGCGCCTACCGTCAGCGAGCAGGCGCATCACTTCCGCCATGGCGCCGATGTTGGTGCGGCACAACACCGCGTCCGGGCTGCGGATGTCGCCGATTTCGGCGGGGATGGTATCCGTGCCGGTCAGCCGGATGGGAGCGTCGGCAAGGGCGAGCCACCGGTTGGCCTGGTCGGCGATCCCGGGGCCGAAACGGAAGGAGCGTGTCAGGGTCAGCTGCGCCGCGTCGAAGCAGCTCATCACGTCGCAGGCACCGCGCCAGCCATAGATGGCTTGGGCGGAGTCACCGACCATGACCAGCTGGGCGTGGTCACGCTGGGCGGCGAAGACCTGTTCCAGGACGGGGTTCGTGTCCTGGGCCTCGTCGAGGAAGAGGAAGTCTGCTTCGATCTTCGGTGCGGTCAGGGCCCACATCTTCAGGTAATGGTCGTGTTCGAAGCGGACCACGCCCTGCTCGTGGTTCTGCAGATCTGCCCAGGCTTTCACGGCGAACGGCACGACCACATCTACCACTTGAGCGTGCTCACCGGGCGCGCCCAGGCCGCGCAAGCGTGGTACATGATGCCAGGCCGGGGCGCGGTCGGCGGAGTAGCAAAAGCGCGTCACGGTACGCACGACGGCGTGTGAAAGCGTCCGCTGGGTGATGTTGTGATCTCCGATGCGGACGGAGCGGGTGATGCCGAGGGCCTGGCCGGTTTTCCAAGCGGGCTGCCGCGGGCTGTTGAGGCGGCGGGCAAAGCGGTGGCCGAGCGCGGCGTAAGCAGTGGCATGGGCGGTTTTACACATCACGGATCGCGGGAAGCGTCCTGAGGCGTCGCGTGCGATGTCCTTGTTGAAGGCGAGATAGCGCCCTCGGCGCTTGGTGCTGGAGGCGAGCAGGCTCAGCGTGCTGGTCTTTCCAGTGCCGGCGCCGGCCTGTAGCACGAGGTGATGGCCATCTTGGAAGGCTTTGACGGCATGAGCCTGTTCGTCGGTGGGCGTGTGCAACGTGGCCTCCACGGAGGAAAACGACTAGGGGTTCGTGTGGCCTCGCCGATCGCGGTCGGCTGCGTATGAGTCAGATGCGGCCGAGCCACGACGGCGGAGCAGGATTCGGGCTGTGCAGGCCAGTAGGTCCTCGGAGGAATGGCGAGCCAATAGGCCTTCGAGTTGCGCCGTCAGTTGCTGAGAGCGTTCCCTCTCGTTCCGATCGAGGGCTGCGGTCACACTCCGGCCGACGAAGTCTCCGGGCCGCTGTCCGCCGGCGGTCGCGGCCCGGTGAATCGCCGCTCGCGCGGTACGGCTGAGCTCGAGGTTGAGGAGGACCTGCCCGAGCTGGTCGGCGTAGTGGGTGGTCAGGACGTCGATGGGAAGCAGGTGGTGCAGTCGTCGGCGCACTGATTGCAGCGCACGGCCGGGTGTCTTGGCCGGGTGGACGGCCAACAGCCGGGTGCGGTCTGTGTTCGCTGCGAGCGGCACCGTACGACGAGCTCGATGGAGCTCGCTGTTTGTGGCCGGCCTGGTCAGCAGGATTTCAATGGCATGGTGCGACGTCACGGCGTGCCGGTCCCGTGCTCGTGATGGGTCTGGCGTGGACGACGGACGTGATCCGGCAGGCGGTTGCGGACGTGCGCGTGATGGAGCAGGGGGTCGAAGGGCTCCCAGTCAGCCAACGCGAGGTCTGCTGCTGACGGGGTCGCGGCGTGGGCGGAACAGCGCTGCATGCGCCAGCGCAGCTGCTCGGCGTAGGGCAGGGCCGTGAGGTCATATAGGCCCATGACCTCGCAGGGCAAGGCGAGTTGCCCCCTTGCGGCCGTGGCTGGTACGAGCGTCCAAACGCCCACCGGGGATTCACCGGCGCGGAGGAGCCTCTGTGTGCAGCGGTCTCGGCGCCGTGTCTGTGCCACGCACTGGATTTCGTCCACGGGGTGCGCAGCAAGGTAGCGGACGTACAGGAGCTGCACGACGGGCCTGGCGGGTCGACAGACGTCCGGTTGTGCCGTCGGCTGGCTCGGAGGGGTGCCGGGGGTGAACGCGCCGCTGTCGATCAGACGGCGCGTGTTCAGAGCCAGCACGCGCCGCAGCCCATCCAACGCGGATGTTTCGGGAACAGCTTCACGCGCGGGGCAGACATGGGCATGCGCCAGGCGGCACCACGCACTGCCGTCGCCAGCCGGATGCGCGACACCGGAGCTGACGTGCCAGCGGTGGGCTGCGGGCACCTTCACCGCGGGCACCTCCCGAGGGTGCAGGCAAACGGGCCGCGCAAAGCTGCGCTCGTACCACTCGACCGGGTTGCCGCACTCTCGGCAGCGATTTCGTTGAGCACAGCGCAGGAGCCGACTGGGGCTGTCGTGCTCGACACGCAGTGAGCGTCGGGAGTGGGAGACAGCGGGGCTGCCGTCCCAGTGCCACGGTGTGGATGAACAACGCATGCGCGTGAAGGTGCCAGGCAACACGCCGCATCGGTGGCGTCGAGGCTGGAAGGTACCTCGAACAGCCCCATCTCATGAAACACACATACGAGACGTCGATCAGAGGTTCGTGTCGCGTCGCCGGTCCGGGTGATTGGCGCAATCCCTGCCAGTCAGAGGCCACCGTCGGTCGACCCTGGAGGCTCGTGCGCCTCACACAGCGTTCCGAAGAGTTCGTCCAGCGGAGTGTTCAGCGCATGGGCGAGTGCGTGCCAGGTCTTGAGCGTGCCGAGGGTTCGCCCCTGTTCAATCTCGATGAGGGTCCTTCTGGCCAGGCCGCTTCGAGCCGCGAGCTCGTCATAGCTCCAGCCCTGCGCCGCCCGCAGCCGCGCAAGCTCCAGACGCAGCGCGTCGAAATCCGGGTCGGGCGGGAAGATCGTCACCCGACAATCCGACGGTGCAGACTACTGCCCTGTCAGTGCAGACCTCTGCCCTATTTCCGCTGATAGTGACACCGGAGGGAGGGCAGAGGTCTGCACTACCGTGTGCGAGCCACCCCACTCCTCTGCGGGTCCGGCGCAGATATGACGGGAGGAACACGCCCCCCATGAGGCTTTGCACGGCACGACCCGGCGTCGGGCGCGCTTGGACCGTGGAACTGCGCCCGGAGCCCGGCGGGCCGATCCTCGTATGCCAGCAGTGCTCCCACAGTGGGCGACTCCTCGGCGGCACTTCCGCTCGGTCGGAGCTCTTGGCCCACCTGGCAGGACATGCTCGCCGCGATCTCCTCCCTGCGCACCTTCGGACTTGCCGGTGCCACGAACGCGGCTGCAGTTGGCACCCACGCCATCGAGGCTGTGGTGGACCCATCCGGCTCGTGCTAGCACGCGAGCAAGGCGGACGACTCTGGCGCCTGGCTGACATGTGCACGGCCTGTGCCGCCGCCACGTCTCAAGCGGCCGTCGTCCCGGACACATTGATCAACGCACCGGCAGCACCATCAGCGCATGTGGGCGTCCGTCGAAAACGCCGCAGCCCCAGAGGCCCGGACGCCCAAACCCGGGTCCGGGAGATGCTCAGCTACCTCTCCTCTGCCCTGCCGGCCGAGACCGGAGCCGCCGCCCGTCTGATCGCCCTGCAATGCGCTTTACGCATGAACGACTCAGCGCAAGTACGCTTGCCGCTCGGAGTATTGCGCAGCCTTTGCCTGGAACCTGCCAGGGATTCTTGGCGGGAGCTCCACCAGGCACGCTGGCTCTACGCAACCCCGCCCGCGCCGTGCACCAATGCAGGCGCTGTGGTTGTCCAACTCCTCGACGTCGGGCTCTTCGCCCAATACCCGGCCCGCCCTGACCGGCTCGTCGCCGCGGACTGGGCGCTGCGCGCCGCCGGCCGCGTCCGTAGGGACTGCGCCCCGCTTCCTCGTCTGATCACCATGTGCCTCACGGCTCATACCACCCCGGAGAGCATCCACGGAATAATGGAAGTGGATCGGCTGGCACGGGAGTGTGGGCTGGCCACAACGGAGTTCGTGAATGCGCTGGACCGATTGGCGGTCGCAGGACAAGTCAGCTCGTGGAGCGTCCACTCGGTGTCGGGAGATCTGCACTGGACACTGGTAGAACACAGCAAGCATGAGTTCGGAGGCGCGGCCCGCCGGTGACCGACAGGCATCGACGACTCACGAGGCTCAACGCTGATATCGCGAGAAAGCGTCGGGGCATCAACCTCGCTGTCAGCGGCGAAGCAGGGACCTGACGGGCTAACGTCGAATCCCCATCGCCCGCTCCTGAAGCGTCCGTTGGGCGATTTCCTGAGCGCTTGAAGCGTTTACGCGCCAGGCCGCGCATTGAGCCTTTTCCAACCTCACGCTGATGCGTGGTGAAGGACGAGGACGGCCTTCACCACGTTGGTGAGGCGGTTGGTGCTGCAGCGGAGTTTCCGCAGGAGGCGCCAGCTCTTGAGGGTGGCCATGGCCTGCTCGCCGAGGCAGCGGATCTTGGCGTGGGTGGTGTTGTGGCGGCGCTTCCACTTCTTGAGGCGTCGGCCCCGGAACGGGACCCGGACGGTTCCGCCGGCGCCTTGATACGCCTTGTCCGCCCCGCATCTTAGGCCGGCATCGGTGAGGGCTTCGATGATGCCGTGCTCTCGCGCGGCGGTCAGGTCGTGCGTCGAGCCGGGCAGGGCCGGTGAGGCCCAGAGCAGCCGTCCGAACGGATCGGTGAGGACCTGGACGTTCATGCCGTGGCGTTTGTGTTTCCCGGAGTAGTACGGGGTGTCGGCGGCGATCCGGTCGATCGGCAGCAGGGTGCCGTCGAGGATGACGAACGGCTTCGTGCGGATCGTCTTCATCGCTTCGGCCAGGGACGGGGCGAGGGCGGGGGTCTCGACGGCTTCACGTATGTAGCGGTAGACGGTCGCGATCCCGATGCCGAACCCGGCGGCGAGTTGGGTGTAGGTGTCACCGCATCGCAGGTGGGCCAGGGCGAGCAGGGCCTGACGTGCCGCGGGAAGGCGTCGCCAGCGTGTACCGATCTCCTGCCGCCTGGCTGTGAGTTGCCCGGTCAGGAACCGCAAGGTGCGGCTGGACAGATCAATCGAGGACGGGTAGACCAGCACGCGAAGCTCCTGGCGGACACGGGTGATCTTGGTCGAGAACCCGTCTACCAGGAGCTTCGTCGTTGCGCAGGACTGTCCAACTCTCGGTCAGCACCGCCAGCTTGGAAAAGGCTCACTGAAATGAATCTTGCGCTACTGAAATCTTCAGAGCCATCCGACATCTACGGCTGGCATCCGGATATGTCCGCGCCCGCATAAGCCGCGTTCAACAAGAACGTGCTGGCCGTGGTCAACCGTGAGCTGGGTGCCGACTTCGACCCCGCGGCCTTCGACCACGTCGCCCTCTGGGACGCGGACAACGAGTGGATCGAGATGCGGCTGCGCTCGCGTACGGAGCAGACCGTGAAGGTTCCCGCGCTCGACCTGGCGGTCGACTTCGCGGCCGGTGAGGAACTGCGCACCGAGGTGTCGGCGAAGTTCCGGGAGGAGGGAGTGCGCACGGAACTTGCCGCTGTCGGCCTGGAGTTGAGTCACTGGTGGACGGACGGCGCGGGCCGCTTCGCGCTGTCGCTGAGTACCGCCCGCTGAGTACCGCCCGCCGAGCACCCGCCGAACCCTGCCCGGTGGTGAGCACCGGGCAGGGCGGCCGAGGCCGTCAGAAGGTCACCGTCAGCGCCTCCGTGATCCGGCGGGCGGCGCGGCGGGCCTCGGTCGCCGGGTCGGCGCCGGTGAGCACCTTCGTCATGTAGTCCTTGATCGGGTTGTCCGCCTCGACGGCGGCCCACTCGGGTGTGCTGGGGGTCGCGCGACCCTGCGCGGCCCCCGCCGCCATGGCCGCGACCCCCTCCTCGACGGCCACGGACTTCGCCAGCTTCGCCTTGTTCGGCACGTAGTTCATGGTGCGGGCCAGTTCGGTGTCCCACTCCGCGCCGGTCAGTGCGGCGACCACCGCGACGGCGTCCTGTCTGACGTCGGTGTTGCGCGGGACGACGAGGTCGGAGCCGCCGGTGAAGACCGCGCCGGGCCTGTCCGCGCTCTTGCCGGGCACCGGGAAGAAGCCCAACTCGCCGTCCAGGGCGGGATTCTGCTGGACCACCGCCCGGGCCAGTCCGGGCACGGCCACGATCTGCGCCACCTTGCCCGCGGCGAACACCCCCGCCTGGGGCGGGTGTTCCTCGTCCGCCGCCACGGGACCACCGCCGAGGGCCTGGAGCCGCCGGTAGAAGTCCATGCCGCGCAGGGCGGCCCGGGTGTCGAGGGCGCCCTCCCAGCGGCCGCCGTCCTCGGTGGCGAGGTCGCCGCCCTCGTCCCAGATGAACCCGGCGAGCGTGTACCAGTCCTGCCCCGCCAGGTAGATGCCCTGGTTCCCGTCCGCGTTCAGCTTCTCGGTGGCGGCCAGCCACTCGGCGCGGGTGCGGGGCGCGGCGGTGATGCCGGCCTGCTCGAAGAGGTCCTTGCGGTAGATCACGACCCGGTTGGCGGCGTACCAGGGGATGCCGTACTGGTGGAAGCGCTGCTGCCCCGGTTCGGCGAGGCCGGGCAGCCAGTCGTCCCGGCCCCATTTCGCGGCGGCCTCCAGGGTCAGGTCGAGCAGTCCGCGGCCGTCGACGTACTGCGGGACCTGGGTGTTGCCGACCTCGATGACGTCCGGCCCGTTCCCGTCGTCGGCCTCCAGCGCGGCCTCCACCTTGCCGCCGATCCCGGTCCACTCCTGGATGCGGATGTCGAGGTCGAGATCGGGGTGGTCGTGTTCGAAGTCCTCGGTGAAGCGGTCCAGGAACTCCTGCGACGCGCTGTCCTTCATCAGCCACACCGTGACCGTCCGGCGGTCGGGCCCCGTCCCCGGCAGCACGCCACAGGCGGTCAGGAAGCAGGCGGACACGCAGAGGAGGGCGAGGAGGCGACGTCTCACGGGGGTCCTGTTCTGCCCGGCGGACAGGGCGAGAGGCCCGACGTGGGGGACGAGCGCGGCGCTCGTACGGGTGTCCCGGATTTTGGTATGGACCAATACGGGGGGTCAAGAGGGACCGGGCGGAAGGGGCCCGTCCGGTCCGACGCCTCGCGCTCCGCCGCAGCTTGGGGCACGGTGGAGTGACGCGTGACACACATGACGAGGCCGTCACGGTCGAGAGGAGCACCCTGATGTCGAAGCACACCTACCGGGTCACGGAGATCGTCGGCACCTCACCGGAGGGCGTCGACGACGCCATCCGCAACGGCATCACCCGCGCCTCGCAGACCCTGCGCAACCTGGACTGGTTCGAGGTGACGCAGGTACGCGGCCAGATCGAGAACGGCGACATCGCGCACTGGCAGGTGGGCCTGAAGGTCGGCTTCCGCCTGGACGAGTCGGCCTGACGGCCCGGCACCCCTCCCGAAGGGCCGCGCCTTCCCGTACGGCCGCGCCTTCCCGTACGGCCGCGCCTTCCCGTAGGGCCGCCCCTTCCCGTAGGGCCGCCCCTTCCCGTAGGGCCGCCCCTCAGGTACGCCCCTCGCCCTCCTGCGCCTGCTTCAGCGCGCCCGAAGGAGCCGTCCAACGGGCCAGGACGACGGTGAAACCGGCCCGTCGGGCGTCGGCGCACACCAGTTCGTCGTCGTCCACCAGGACGCGCACCTCCCGGTCGCGGGCCAGTCGGCGCAGCACCTCGAGCTTGGTGCGCCGGGCGGGCCTGCGGTCGTCGTTGCGCCGCATGTGGACGCGCCCCTCCGGCAGCCCCTGCGCGGCGAGCCACGCCAGCGTGTCGCGCCGGCAGCGCTCGGGCCGGCCGGTGAGGTAGACGACCTCGCACTCCTCGGCACGGGCCAGCACCATCGCGACACCCTCCGGGATCGGCGGGTCCTGCGGCGCGGCCGCGAAGAACGCGTCCCAGTCGCGCGGGCTGCGCTCCAGGAACCGCTGCCGGTGGGCCGTGTCGGCGAGGGTGTTGTCCAGGTCGAAGACGGCGACGGGTCGCCTGCTGCTGTCGGTCACGCCGCCCACCCTAGACAGCCGCACCCAGGGCCCGAGAACCCCAGAGCCCCAGAGCCCCAGCAGGCCTGCCCGGGTCGGCCTGCCCCGGCCGACGATCCCGGCCGACGACCCCGGCGACGCAATTGCTAATGGGATCCATTTTCATATAGCTTCCTCGCAGCTCACCCGAGCCCACCGAGGAGGTTTCCCATGGCCGTTCCCAAGCGGAAGATGTCCCGCAGCAACACCCGGCACCGCCGCGCCCAGTGGAAGGCGAGCACGCCACAGCTCGTACCGGTCACCGTCGACGGCGTCCGCCGTCTCGTGCCCCAGCGCCTGCTGACGGCGTACCGGCGCGGCCTGCTGCTCCCCGAGGACTGACCCGCGTCGGCACCCCGGGCGGTCCCGCGCAGGGCATCACGCCGTGCGGGGAATCCAGCGGGCCCCGCGGTGTTGAACCCCGTATGAGCTCCGTGATCGCCTCGGCCCGCTTCTCCGTCCTCGACCGCTCGCGCACGCGCGAGGGCCACACCGGCGCCGAGGCGCTCCGGGACACCGTGCGGCTGGCGCGGGAGGCGGAGGCGCTGGGCTACCACCGGTTCTGGGTCTCGGAGCACCACGGCGTGCCCGGGGTCGCCGGATCGGCGCCCACGGTGCTGGCCGCGGCCGTGGCCGGCGCGACGGACCGGATCCGGGTCGGCACCGGCGGGGTGATGCTGCCCAACCACCGGCCCCTGGTCGTGGCCGAGCAGTTCGGTGTCCTGGAGTCCCTGTTCCCGGGCCGCGTCGACATGGGCCTGGGACGCTCGGTGGGCTTCACCGACGGGGTACGCAGGGCGCTGGGACGGGACAAGGACGACGCGGACGACTTCGCGGGACAGCTCCGGGAACTGCTCGGCTGGTTCCTCGGCGGCTCGCCCACGGGCGTGCACGCCCGGCCCTCGGAGGGGCTGACCGTGCCGCCGTTCGTGCTGGCCATGGGCGAGGGCGCGGAGATCGCCGCCCGCGCGGGGCTGCCGATGGTCATCGGCGACCTCCGCGGCCGCGAGAAGATGCGGCGCGGCATCGACCGCTACCGGGCCCTCTTCCGGCCCTCGCCCTGGGCGTCGGAGCCGTATGTGGTCATCTCCGGCACGATCGCGGTGGCGGGGACGCCCGAGGAGGCACGACGGCTCCTGGTCCCGGAGGCCTGGTCGATGGCGTACTCCCGCACCCACGGCACCTTCCCGCCCCTGCCACCGGCCGAGGAGGCCGGGCTGCGCGCGATGACCGCGAAGGAGCGCGGCTTCTACGAGTCCGGGCTCACCGGCCATCTCGCGGGCACCGAGGAGCAGGTCACGGAGGAGCTGGAGACGGTGCTGAAGGAGACGGGGGCGCAGGAGGTCCTGGTCACCACCAGCACCTACGACCGGGCCGCGCTGCTGGACTCCTACCGGCGGCTCGCCGGGATCGTGCACGCGCAGCGGAGCGGCGGCTGACCACGGCCGCCGCGCGGGTCACCGGGCGCAGGTCACCGGGCGCAGCTCAGCGGGCACCGCACGCCCCGCGCGCATAGGATTGCGGGGTTTGTCCCGCCCCGGCAGCAGCCGGCCGCACAGCCGAAGACCCGTACGGAGTCCCCCATGCCGAGCCGACCCGAGCCGTACGGCGACGAGCCGTCCACGAAGGACGGGTACATCCGGGTCCGGGGAGCCCGCGAGCACAACCTCCGGGGCGTGGACGTCGACGTCCCGCGCGACGTGGTGGCCGTGTTCACGGGGGTGTCCGGCTCCGGGAAGTCGTCGCTGGCGTTCGGGACGATCTACGCGGAGGCCCAGCGCCGCTATTTCGAGTCGGTCGCGCCGTACGCGCGGCGGCTGATCCACCAGGTCGGCGCGCCGAAGGTCGGTGAGATCACCGGACTGCCCCCGGCGGTCTCGCTCCAGCAGCGCCGCTCGACCCCCACCTCGCGCTCGTCGGTGGGCACCGTCACGAACCTGTCGAACTCGCTGCGGATGCTCTTCTCCCGGGCGGGCGACTACCCGCCGGGCGCGGAGCGCCTCGACTCCGACGCCTTCTCCCCCAACACGGCGGCCGGGGCCTGCCCCGAGTGCCACGGCCTCGGCGAGGTCCACCGCACCACCGAGGAGTCGCTGGTACCGGACCCGTCGCTGTCCGTCCGCGAGGGCGCGATCGCCGCCTGGCCGGGTGCCTGGCAGGGCAAGAACCTGCGGGACATCCTCGACACGCTCGGCCACGACGTCGACGTCCCCTGGCGCGAACTGCCCGCAGAGCAGCGGGAGTGGATCCTGTTCACGGACGAGCAGCCGGTGGTGACGGTCCACCCGGTGCGGGACGCGGACCGCATCCAACGCCCTTACCAGGGCACCTATATGAGCGCCCACCGGTATGTGATGAAGACCTTCGCGGACTCCAGGAGCCAGACCCTGCGGGCCAGGGCGGAGCGCTTCCTGACGGCCGCCCCCTGCCCGGCGTGCGCCGGCGGCCGGCTGCGGCCGGAATCGCTCGCCGTGACCTTCGCGGGCCGGACGATCGCGGAACTGGCCGCGCTGCCGCTGGCGGAACTGGCCCGGCTCCTCGAGGGGACGACCGAGACGGCCCGTGTCCTCACCGACGACCTCCGCACCCGTATCGCTCCCGTCCTCGAACTCGGACTCGGCTATCTCGGTCTGGACCGCGCCACCCCCACCCTGTCGGCGGGCGAGCTCCAGCGGCTGCGGATCGCGACCCAGCTGCGCTCCGGGCTGTTCGGCGTGGTGTACGTGCTCGACGAGCCGTCGGCGGGACTGCACCCGGCGGACACGGAGGCCCTGCTCACGGTGCTGGAGCGGCTGAAGGCGGCGGGCAACTCGGTGTTCGTGGTGGAACACCGGCTGGACGTGATGCGCGCCGCCGACTGGCTGGTGGACGTGGGCCCGCGGGCGGGCGAGCACGGCGGGCGGGTGCTGCACAGCGGCCCGGTGGCCGGTCTGGCGTCGGTCCCGGAGTCGGCGACGGCACGCTTCCTGTTCGACCGCTCGCCGACGCCCATGCGTGAAGTCCGCGCGGCCCGGGGCCGGTTGACGGTCGGTCCGGTGACCCGGCACAACCTGCGCGGGGTGACCGCCGAGTTCGGGCTGGGCGTGTTCACGGCCGTGACCGGCGTCTCGGGCTCGGGAAAGTCGACGCTCGTCGGGGAGATCACGCAGGACCTGCCCGGCGTGGGCCGGCTGGTCGCGGTCGACCAGAAGCCGATCGGCCGCACCCCGCGCTCGAACCTGGCGACGTACACGGGCCTGTTCGACGTGGTCCGCAAGGTCTTCGCGGCGACGGACGCGGCCCGGGCCAGGAAGTACGGTGTCGGCCGGTTCTCCTTCAACGTGGCAGGAGGGCGCTGCGAGACCTGTCAGGGCGAGGGTTTCGTGAGCGTCGAACTCCTCTTCCTGCCCAGCACCTACGCGCCCTGTCCGGACTGCGGCGGGGCCCGCTACAACCCCGGGACACTCGAAGTGGCCTACCGGGACCGGAACATCGCGCAGGTGCTGGACCTGACGGTGGAGTCGGCGGCGGACTTCTTCGCCGACGTCCCGGCCGTCTCGCGCAGTCTGGCCACCCTCCTCGACGTGGGCCTCGGCTATCTGCGCCTCGGCCAGCCGGCGACGGAACTCTCCGGCGGCGAGGCCCAACGCATCAAGCTGGCCGCCGAGTTGCAGCGCGGCCGCCGCGGCCACACGCTCTACCTCCTCGACGAACCCACGGCCGGTCTCCACCCGGCCGACGTCGAGGTCCTCATGCGGCAGCTGCACGGCCTGGTCGACGCCGGGCACACCGTGATCGTCGTCGAGCACGACATGTCCGTGGTGGCGGGCGCCGACCGGGTGATCGACCTCGGGCCCGGCGGCGGCGACGCGGGCGGACGGATCGTGGCGACGGGGACGCCGCAGGAGGTGGCGGCGTCCGAGGAGAGCGCGACGGCGCCGTATCTGCGCCGGGTGCTGGGCACGCTCCGCTAGCCTCGCTGCTCCCGCCAGGCCCGGTGGTGGTCCACCAGGGTCTCCTCGATCGGACGGTAGGTGAGGCCCAGTTCCTCGGTGCTTCTGCGGTTGTCGACCCGGAAGCGGATGCCGAGGTGGTGACGGATGTACTCCTGGGAGAGGCCGAAGGCGGGGCCGAGGATCCGCACCGGCCAGTGCGGGAGAGCGGTCCGGGGCAGGCGCCGGTTTCCCGGGTGGTGCTTCAGCAGGGCTCTCGACATCTGGTGGAAGGAGGTCATCTCCTGCGCCGCGACGATGTAGCGGCCGTGCGCCCCGGGATGTTCGGCCGCCGCTATGTGGGCCGCCGCGACATCGCGGACGTCGGCCGTGGTGAAGCTGAAGTCCGGGGCGCCGTAGAAGAAGTAGCCCTTGAAGAGCTCGTCCAGGAGGAACAGGCTGCCCGAGTCCGAGCCGGGGGTGAGGGAGGGGCCCAGGATCAGGCCGGGGTTGACGGAGACCATGCGCCAGCGGCTCTGGGCGGCCTCGGCCTCCCAGGCGGCCCGCTCGGCCACCGTCTTGGCGTAGTGGTACGGGTTGTTCTCCACGGTGCTGGTGGTGTTGAAGTACTTCTCCGACAGGGTCTGGTCGTCCATCTCCCGCACATCGGCGTAGTCGCCGAAGATCGCCCCGACCGTGGACGTGAGGACCAGGCGCTCGACGGTCTCGGTGCGTTCGATCGACGCCACGACGTTGCGCGTGCCGGTCAGGGCCGGTTCCACCACGTCCCGCCGGCCGTCCTTGATCTTCTCCGGCATCAGGAAGGGCGAGGCCACATGGAAGACCACCGTGCAGCCCTTCATGGCCTCGTCGAAGGAGCCCTCCGTCAGCAGGTCCGCCTCGAAGAGGTCCAGGCGGCCGGGATGGGCGTCCCCCAGGGCGCGCAGCGGCCGGCGCTTGGCCGCGTTCGCCGTCGCGCGCACGGTGGTGTGCACGTGGTAGCCGCGCTCCAGGAGTTGCCGTACGAGATGGGCGGCCACGAATCCGCTGCCCCCCGTCACGAGTACCGTCCGGCCGGCCGGGCTTCCGCTCACGCGCGCTCCCCTCAGAGGTCGGGATGCGTCATGATCCCATCAAGGTCGGCCGACGACCCCCGACTTGAACGGAATACGTCCGCCGGCCGACCCCACCGGCCCCGCTCGGCGAACTCGGCGGCTCGGCGAACTCGGCGGCTCGGCGGGCCGCCCTCCGCCCTCGACCGCAGGTCCCGCCCTGCCCCGCCCCGCCCTCACGGCACGTACCCGCGCCGGTTGCGGCGGCTACCGGGCAGGAAATCCGGCGCGCTCCCCGGCCCCTTGGAGCACCTCGCGGGGACCGCGGCGGCGGCGCGACAGGCGCGGGTCGCGCGGGTCGGGGCGGTGGCGCGCCGGGCCGGGCACGGCGCCGGGCCGGGCCATGACCTGTCGCTCGGGCGGGCCGTCCAGCACCTGGGCGCCGGCGGCCGCGGCCAGCGCCCTGCGGTCGGGGTGGCTGCCCGGCGCGAGCACGGGCAGCACCTCGACCTCCGCCACCAGGCCCCGCGCCGACACCACCCGCCACAGCGAGACGAGCAGCGGATCGTCGCCGACGAACGCGGCCACGGTGCTGGCCGCTCCCGCACGGTCCCGGTAGCGGATGCGTACGGGCTGCACCGGCACCCGGGCGTCCAGGGCGGCCTGGAACACCGCCCGCCGGAAGTGCCCCTGGGCGCGGCCGCACCAGGTGCTCCCCTCCGGGAACACCGCCACCGCCCGCCCGGCGCGCAGGGCGTCGGCGATCCTGGCGACCGTGGCGGGCAGGGCCCGCAGCCGGTCGCGGTCGATGAACAGGACACCGCCGCGCGCGACCAGCGTGCCCGCCACCGGCCACCTGCGGATCTCGTCCTTGGCGAGCATCCCGGCCGGGCGGACGGCGGCCAGCAGCGGGATGTCCAGCCAGGAGATGTGGTTCGCGACCAGCAGCAGCCCGGTGCCGGTGGGCGCGGTCGCGCCGGTCACCCGGACCCGCACCCCCGCCGCCCGCACGACGGTCCGGCTCCAGTACCGCACCACGCGGGACGGGAACCGGCCGCCGACCGGCGCCAGCACCACCCCGACCAGGACCAGCACGACCACCGCCGTGAGCCGCAGCGCGGCCCGGGGCACGGTCGTGCGGGTCGCCGTCGCCTCCACGCACGCCCGCGGGGTGCAGGGCGCGCTGGGCAGCCAGACGCTCATCAGGCCGGGACGAGGGAGAGGAAGTGCCGCAGGTAGCGCGGGTTGACCCGGCTCATCGGCAGCAGCACATACAGGTCGGCGACGCCGAAGTCGGGGTCGTGGGCGGGCTCCCCGCACACCCAGGCGCCGAGGCGGAGATAGCCGCGCAGCAGGGCCGGGAGCTCGGTGCGCGCGGCCGGGCCGGTGCCGTTGGGGGTCCAGGGCCGCAGCGGCCGTACCCGGTACTCCGGCGGGGCGAGGTGCTTGTCGCGCACCCGGTCCCAGGTCGCCGTCGCCAGCGTGCCGCCGTCGGCCAGCGGGATCGAGCAGCAGCCGGCCAGCCACTCGTGGCCGCGGTCCACCATGTAGCGGGCTATGCCGGCCCAGATGAGCCCGATGACGGCGCCGTCCCGGTGGTCGGGGTGCACGCAGGAGCGGCCGACCTCGACCAGGCCGGGCCGGATCGCGTCGAGCGGTCCGAGGTCGAACTCGCCCTCGGAGTAGAGCCGTCCGGCGATCGCGGCCCGCTCGGGCGGCAGCAGCCGGTAGGTGCCGACCACCTCACCGGTGGCGTTGTCACGGATGAGCAGGTGATCGCAGTAGGCGTCGAAGGCGTCCGTGTCCAGGCCCGGTTCCGGGCCGTCGAGCCGGGCGCCCAGCTCCCCGGCGAACACCTGGTGGCGCAGCCGTTGCGCGGCCCGGACGTCGTCCTGGTCACGGGCGAGCGAGACGAGATAGCCGGAACCGCCGGGCGGCACGGCGAGAGCGGGGGGTGCGACGGGCATGGCGGTCATGGAGGTCTCCTGCGCCGAGCGGAAGAAGCATGGGGACGGTGCACGGGGAATCTGCACCTGCTTTCTTCCGCGCCCGGCTGGCCTCGGCGTGACCTGCGCGGGGCCCGTGGATGTGCGGCTGCTGAATCCCGGGAGTCACCGCCCCCTCCCGTGCCGGGGATGCCTGGCGGGGCCGGGGATGAGCACCACTCCCGGCCCCGCCCGTCCGCACCTTGCCGGCGAACGTCCGACCCACGGTCCGCCCTGCGGCGCTACCGCTTCGTGACTTTCCGAGCGGCCCGCAGCCACTCCTTGTTCATCCCGGTGATGGACACCAGCGGGATGCCCTTCGGGCAGGCGGTCGCGCACTCGCCCGCCAGCGTGCAGCCGCCGAACCCCTCCTCGTCCATCTGCGCCACCATGTCCAGCACCCGGGTCTCCCGCTCGGGCGCGCCCTGCGGCAGCACGTTGAGGTGGTTGACCTTGGCGGAGGTGAACAGCATCGCCGCGCCGTTCGGGCAGGCGGCGACGCACGCCCCGCAGCCGATGCACTCGGCGTGCTCGAAGGCGAAGTCGGCGTCGGGCTTGGGCACCGGCGTCGCGTGGGCCTCGGGGGCGGCGCCGGTCGGGGCGGTGACGTACCCGCCGGCCTGGATGATCCGGTCGAAGGCGCTCCGGTCGACCACCAGGTCCTTGACGACCGGGAAGGCGGCGGCCCGCCACGGCTCGACGTCGATCGTGTCGCCGTCCCGGAAGGATCGCATGTGCAGCTGGCAGGTGGTGGTCCGCTCCGGGCCGTGCGCGTCGCCGTTGATGACGAGCGAGCACGCGCCGCAGATGCCCTCGCGGCAGTCGTGGTCGAAGGCGACCGGGTCGTCGCCGCGCAGGATGAGCTCTTCGTTGAGGGTGTCGAGCATCTCCAGGAAAGACATGTCGGGCGATATGCCGTCCACCTCGTACGTGGACATGGCGCCGTCGGCGTCCGCGTTCTTCTGCCGCCAGACGCGCAGGTTGAGCCTCATGCGTAGCTCCGCTGGGTGGGGTGGACGTACTCGAAGACCAGGTCTTCCCGGTGCAGGGCCGGGGCCTCGCCCGTCCCGGTGAACTCCCAGGCGGCCGCGTATCCGAACTCCTCGTCCCGTCGGGCCGCCTCGCCGTCCGGGGTCTGCGACTCCTCTCGGAAGTGGCCGCCGCAGGACTCGGCGCGGTGCAGCGCGTCGAGGCACATCAGCTCGGCGAGTTCCAGGTAGTCGACGACGCGGTTGGCCTTCTCCAGGGACTGGTTGAACTCCTCGCCGGTGCCGGGCACCTTGATGCGCCGCCAGAACTCCTCGCGGATCTGCGGGATGCGGCTCAGGGCCTTGCGCAGACCCGCGTCGGTGCGGGCCATGCCGCAGAACTCCCACATGAGTTCGCCGACCTCGCGGTGGAAGGAGTCCGGGGTGCGGTCGCCGTCGACCGAGAGCAGCAGGTTCAGGCGGTCCTGGGTCTCCGCCAGCACCTCCTGGACGACGGGGTGTTCGAGGGTCACCTCGCCCTGGTGCGGGTTGCGGGCGAGGTAGTCGTTGATGGTGGCCGGCAGCACGAAGTAGCCGTCGGCCAGCCCCTGCATCAGCGCGGAGGCGCCGAGGCGGTTGGCGCCGTGGTCGGAGAAGTTGGCCTCGCCGATCGCGAACAGGCCGGGGACGGTGGTCTGGAGGTCGTAGTCGACCCACAACCCGCCCATCGTGTAGTGCACCGCCGGGTAGATCCGCATCGGGACCTCGTACGGATCCTCGTCGGTGATCCGCTGGTACATGTCGAAGAGGTTGCCGTACTTGGCCTCGACGGCGTTGCGGCCCATGCGCGTGATGGCGTCGGCGAAGTCGAGGTACACGCCCTGTCCGCCGGGGCCGACGCCCTTGCCCTCGTCGCAGACGTTCTTGGCGGCGCGGGAGGCGATGTCCCGTGGGACCAGGTTGCCGAAGGAGGGGTAGATGCGCTCCAGGTAGTAGTCGCGCTCCTCCTCGGGGATGCGGTTCGGCGGACGGTCGTCGCCCTTGGCCTTCGGCACCCAGATCCGGCCGTCGTTGCGCAGCGACTCGCTCATCAGCGTCAGCTTGGACTGGTGGTCGCCGGTGCGCGGGATGCAGGTCGGGTGGATCTGCGTGAAGCAGGGGTTGGCGAAGTACGCGCCGCGCCGGTGCGCCCGCCAGATCGCGGTGGCGTTGGAGTTCATGGCGTTGGTCGACAGGTAGAAGACGTTTCCGTAGCCGCCGCTCGCCAGGACGACGGCGTCCGCGAAGTAGGTGTCGATCTTCCCGGTGATCAGGTCCCGGGCCACGATCCCGCGCGCCCGCCCGTCCACGACGATCAGGTCGAGCATCTCGGTGCGCGGGTGCATCTCGATGTTGCCGGCGGCGATCTGCCTGCTGAGGGCCTGGTAGGCGCCCAGCAGGAGCTGCTGGCCCGTCTGGCCGCGGGCGTAGAAGGTCCGCGACACCTGTACGCCGCCGAACGAACGCGTGTCGAGCAGCCCGCCGTACTCCCGTGCGAAGGGCACTCCCTGGGCCACGCACTGGTCGATGATCTCGACCGAGATCTGCGCGAGCCGGTGCACGTTGGACTCCCGGGCCCGGAAGTCGCCGCCCTTGACGGTGTCGTAGAACAGGCGGTGGACGGAGTCGCCGTCGTTGCGGTAGTTCTTCGCCGCGTTGATGCCGCCCTGCGCGGCGATGGAGTGGGCGCGGCGCGGGGAGTCCTGGTAGCAGAACTGGACGACGTGGTAGCCCTGTTCGGCGAGGGTGGCGCCGGCCGAGCCGCCCGCGAGGCCGGTGCCCACGACGATGACCGTGTGCTTGCGCCGGTTGGCCGGGTTGACCAGCTTGGCCTCGAAGCGGCGCTTGTCCCAGCGCTCGGCGACGGGGCCGGAAGGGGCCTTGGAGTCGACGACCGGCTCACCGGTCCGGTAGTCCGCGTAGGCGGAGAAGGCAGTCATGTTCAGCTCACCACTCCGGTCATGACGCCCACGGGTACGGCGAGGAAGCCGGCCGTGAGCAGCAGCGCGAGGACGTCGGCGACGGTCTTGAGGGCGCGGTCGCGGGTGCGGCTGCCGACGCCGAGGGTCTGGGCGGCGCTCCAGAAGCCGTGCCGGACGTGCAGCCCGACGGCGAGCATCGCCACGATGTAGATGACGTTGCCGTACCAGGTGGAGAAGGTGTCCACGACGTTCTGGTACGGGTGGCCCTCCTGGAAGCCGCCGCTGTGCACGGTGCCGGTGGTCAGGTCGAGGATGTGCCACACGATGAACAGGGCCAGGATGATGCCGCCCCAGCGCATGGTGCGGGTGGCGTAACTCGCCCGCGGCTTCTTGTGTACGTACTTGCTGGGCCGCGCCCTGATGTCGCGGCGGCTGAGCTGGTACGCGGAGACGGCGTGGGCGACCACCGCGACGACCAGCACGACGCGCACGAGCCAGAGCGTCCACTCGTAGTGCATGAACGGTTCGCCCACGGTGCGCAGCCAGTGGGCGTAGTGGTTGAACTCCTCCGCGCCGAAGAAGATCTTCAGATTGCCGATGACGTGGACGACCAGGTACAGCAGCATGATCATGCCGCTGACCGCCATCACCGTCTTCTTGCCGACGGAGGAGTCCCACACGGTGCGCGCCATGGACGGCCGTCGGTCCGTCCGCGTTGCCAGAGCCATGGGTCAAGACGCTAGGGCCGGACCACCCCATCGGTCCAAGACATGGTCCGCCTCGATTCCATAGCCAGCACCTATCGCCGACGTAGGCTGGGGGCATGCAGTTCCAGCAGCTCCAGTACTTCGTGGCGGTCGCCGAGACCCGGCACTTCACCCGGGCCGCCGAGCTCGTGCACGTGGCGCAGCCCTCTCTCTCGCAGCAGATCAAGGCGCTGGAAAGGGAGTTGGGGGCTGATCTGTTCCTGCGGGCGCGCGGCAACATCACGCTCACCGACGCGGGCGAGGCGCTGCTGCCGCTGGCGCGGCGGATCCTCGCGGACACGGAGACCGCGCGGTACGAGGTGCAGGAGCTGGTGCAGCTGCGCAGCGGGCGGGTGCGGCTCGGGGCGACGCCGAGTCTGTGCACGGGTCTGCTGCCGGACGTGCTGCGCGCCTTCCACGACCGCTATCCGGGCATCCGGCTGCTGATCGAGGAGGGCGGCTCGCACGACCTCGTCCGGGAGCTGGCCCGCGGCGCCCTCGACCTCGCCCTGGTCGTCCTGCCCCTGCCGACCCCGTCCCCGGCCCTGACGACGGTGGAACTGCTGCGCGAGGACCTGGTGGTGGTGTCCTCCCCGGAGGCCTCCCGGCCGGGGAACGGGCGGCGGACCGTACGGATCGCCGACCTGGAGGGGGAGCGTCTTGTGATGTTCCGGCACGGCTACGACCTGCGGGAACTGACCGTGGCCGCATGCCGGGCCGAGGGGTTCGAGCCGGACTTCGCGGTGGAGGGCGGGGAGATGGACGCGGTGCTCGGGTTCGTCCGGGCCGGGCTGGGGGTGGCCGTCGTCCCCCGGATGGTGGCCGCCCGGTCGGGCCGGGGCCTACGGGTCACCCCGCTCGCCCGTCCCGGCCTGCACCGCGCGATCGCCCTCGCACACCGCAGCGATGTGGCTCCGCCGAGGGCGGCCCGAGAACTCCAGCGCATGCTGCTGGAACGCTGACCAGCACCCACACCCGACACCTCGACGCCGGCACCCGCAGGCCGACCCCACCCCGGGCCGACACCGGGCGGGGCGCACCCGTGGGCCGCCAGACGCAAGGCCGACGCCTGCCGGGACCGGCACCTGCCGGCCGATGTTCACGAGCCGGTGCCGCCGAGCGGGCGCCAACACGGCAGCACCTGCCAAGCCGGCCTCCGCCGGGCCACCCCTGCGAGGCGATGCCCTCGGGCCGACACCGGTGAGGCAGCAGCCGTGGGGCGCGGCGGCGGGCGGTCAGCCGTGGGGCGCGGCGGCGGGCGGTCAGCCGTGGGCGGCCGGCTTCAGGACCTCCTCGCACCACTGGCGGAAGCTCGTGGGCGCGGTGTCGGGGGTGCTGGGCCGGGTGGCGCCGTAGAAGCCCTGGGTGTTCTGGGCGTGCATCATGTCGGCCACACCCTGTGCCCAGGCCTCCGTGGCGCCGAAGCCCGTCAGCCTCGCCTTCAGGTCGGCGACGGTGATCTGCCGGACCCGTACGGGCCGGTCCAGCACCTCGGAGACGACCCGGGCCATGCCCTCGGGGCTGAGGGCGTCGGGGCCCACCAGCGGAACGTCCGCGTATCCGGTCCAGGAGTCGTCCAGGAGCAGCCGGGCCGCCTCGGCGGCGACGTCCCGGACGGCGCAGGTGCGCACCACGCGATCCTGCGCGAGCGCCTCCGACCACACACCCTCGGCGCGGATCGAGGCCGTCTGGCGGAGCAGGTTCTCCATCAACGACGGCGGACACAGTGCCCGGTAGTGCACGCCGGTGGCGGCGATCGCCTCGTCCATGGACAGGGAGGCCGAGATCTGCCCGGCGTTCTCGGCGGCGCCCCGGCCCAGGGTCGAGACGGCCACCACCCGCTCGACGCCCCGGCCCTCGATCAGCTCGCACAGCGGATCGGTGAAGGCACGGAAGTGGCCCTCGACGCTGTCCGCCCCGGGCGTCGGGGGCACCAGCCAGAAGATCCGGTCGGCGCCCTCGCACGCCTCCTTCAGGACAGCGGGGTCGGCGTGGGACCCCTGGACGACCTCGACGCGTTCGCGGGTCTGCGGGGAGAGCCGGGCGGGGTCGCGGACGATCACCCGGACCGGTGAGGCGCCGTCGCCGGCGTCGAGCACCCGGGCCAGGACCTCGCGGCCGATCTGGCCGGTCGGAGTGGTGATGACGATCATGAACTGCTCCAGAGCTCGCGGTGGTCGGTATGCGTCGAGCCTGCTGCCCCGCGCGTCGGAACTGAAGGATCGATCGGCTCGCGGTTGTTACCCTCAGAGCAATACCGATCGGAGGGCCGCCCATGGAGTCCCGCCCGCTGCGCTACTTCGTCGCCGTCGCCGAGGAACTCAACTTCGCCCGCGCCGCCGACCGGCTGGGCATCTCGCCGCCGCCGCTGTCCCGGGCGATCCGCCAGTTGGAGACGGAGCTGGGGGCGGTCCTGTTCGAGCGGACCACGCACAGCGTGTCGCTGACCCCGGCGGGCGAAGTCCTGCTGGTGGAGGCCCGGTTCGCGCTCGCCGCGCTGGAGGCCGCGGGGCGACGGGCCCGGCGGGCCGCGGCCCCCGAGCCCAAGCTGGCGCTGGCCGTGAAGGCCGACGGGGACGCCGGGCTGCTGGAGGGGATCCTCGCCCGGTACGCGTCCGATCCCGCGGCGGTGCCGGTCGCCGTCCGGCTGTGCGCCTGGCACGAGCAGTCCCGGCTGCTGTGCCGGGGCGAGGCCGATGTGGCCCTGGTCTACGAGCCGTACGACCGCACCGGCCTGGACACGGAGGACCTGGCCGCCGAGCCGCGCGTCGCCGCCCTCGCCGTGAGTCATCCGCTCGCCGCCCGGGCCGCGTTGCGCCTCGCCGACCTGGGGCTGCGCCCGGACGAGGCGCACCGCTACATCGACGAGGTACGCGGCAGGGGCCAGGACCTCGCCCAGCTCCTCACGCTGGTGGGCCTCGGCGAGGTCGTCGCCCTGCTGCCCGCGTCCGTCGCCGACCGCTATCCCCGGCCGGGCGTCGTCTACCGCCCGGTCCTGGACGCGCCTCCCGCCGTCCTGGCCATCGCGTGGCCCCAGCAGTCCCGTTCGCAGGCCGCGGCGGCGCTGGTGCGGGCCGCCGTCTCCGTGGCCGAGGAAGCCCGCGAACGCGAGCGGGAGGCGGGCTGACGCTACGCGGCCTCGGGCGGGACCGGGGTCCCCTGGTGGTAGTACATCCGCCAGCCCGTCTCCTCGCTGCGCTTGCGCCACAGTGAGCTGCGCCGGGCATGCCGGCCGTCGAAGTCCGTCTCGTAGGTGAGGTGGATCAGACCGGGGGCCAGGAAGACGCCCTCGATCGCCGACGGCCGGTAGCGGGGGCCGCTCCGCGAGCTGCCCGGGTGCTCGGGCAGCCAGGCCAGCATGTCCTCGTACGTGTAGCGGCGGCCCGAGGAGCCGACCTCGACGAACTCGGGGTCGAGCAGCCGCTCGAAGAGGGCCCGGGAGGCGCGCACGGCGGGGTCCATCAGGGCCAGCTCACCGGCGATCGCCTCGCCCACGCCGTCGTTCGCACCCTCGCCCACGCCGTCGTCCGCGTCGCAGTACAGGCCGTCGTCCGCGGCGCGGTACACGTCGTCGTCCTCGTGGGTCACCCGGCCATCTTCGTGGGTGACCCCCGCACTCCCGCAACCGGGTTGTCCGCTCACCCCGTCGCGTCCACCAGGGCCAGCTCGTGGAGCCGGTCCGGCGGGCCCGGGCGGGCGTAGTACCAGCCCTGGGCCGTGTCGCAGCCCAGTATCCGCAGCTGCTCGGCCTGCGCGCCGGTCTCCACGCCCTCCACCGTGACCGCGAGGTTCAGGCTGTGGGCGAGCGTGACGATCCCCTCGACGATCTTGAGGTCGACGGGGTCCGCCGGGAACTGCTGCATGCCCTGGGTGAAGGAGCGGTCCAGCTTGAGCACGCTCACCGGGAGCCGCCGCAGGTTGGCCAGGTTGGAGTAGCCGGTGCCGAAGTCGTCCAGGGCGATGTCGACGCCCATCTCGGCGAGCCGGCGCAGCGGCTTGAGCAGGTCGTCGTCGGCGCCGATCAACGCCGACTCCGTGACCTCCAGGCACAGGGCCTCCGGTGCGACACCCGCGCGTTCCAGGATGTCGACGGTGTCCTGCACCAGACCGGGATGGGTGAGCTGGCACGGGGAGAGGTTGACGTTGATCCGCAGGGGATCGGTGTCGCCGCCCCGCTCCCGCCACTCGCCGGCCTGACGGACCGACTCCTCCAGGACCCAGCGGCCCAGCGGCACGATCAGCCCGGTGTGCTCGGCGAGCGGGATGAACCGGTCGGGGCCGAGCACCCCGTGCTGCGGATGCAGCCAGCGCACCAGGGCCTCCGCGCCGCGCACACTGCCGTCACCGAGGTGGACGAGCGGCTGGTACTCGATGAAGAACTCGCCGCGGTCGAGGGCCGCCGGCAGCGCGGTGGTCAGGCCGTGGCGGGTGATCGCGCGGGCGTCGGCCTCCGGGTCGGCGAGCTCGAAGCGGTTGCCGCCCGCCGACTTGGCCCGGTACATGGTGATGTCGGCGCTGCGCAGCACCTCCGCCGCGCTGCGCTCCCCCGCCGGCCCCTCGACGATGCCGATGCTGCCGCGCACGGTCAGCTCCCGGCCGTCGATACGCACCGGCGCGATCAGGGCGTTCATGATGCGCGCGGCCAGGTCGTCGACCTCACGGCGGGTGTCGGGGCCAGTGGTCAGCGCCACGAACTCGTCGCCGCCGAGGCGCGCGACCATCTCGCCGGGCGCGGTGGCGCAGGACTGGAGCCGGTCGGCGACCTCGACCAGCAGCCGGTCGCCGGCCGCGTGCCCGAGACTGTCGTTGATGGTCTTGAAGCCGTCCAGGTCGAGGTAGCACAGCCCGAAGCGCTGCCCCGCGCCGGCGCCGAGCGCCTTCTCCAGGCGTTCGAAGAACAGGGTGCGGTTGGGCAGGCCGGTGAGCGCGTCGTGGGTGGCCTCGTAGCGCAGCCGCAGGTTGAGCAGCCGGCGCTCGGTGGTGTCCTCCATCAGGGCCAGCGAGTACTGCGGTGCGCCGTCCGCGTCACGCAGCAGGGAGACCGTCAGGTTGGTCCACAGGGCCGTTCCGTCGGGGCGGCTGAACGCCTTCTCGGTGTGGTAGTGCTCCCGTTCGCCGCGGACCAGCTCGTCGTACAGCTTCCAGGTCTGGGGCGCGTCCTCGGGATGCGTCAGGTCCTGGACCTTGCGGTCGCGCAGGGACTGCTCCGAGCCGCCGAACATGCGCAGCAGGGCCCCGTTGACCTGGAGGACGTTGCCTTCCAGGTCGGCGATGCCGATTCCTATCGCGGCCCCCTCGAAGACCGCGCGGAAGCGGGCCTCGCTCGCGTGCAGCGCCTGCGCGACCACGCCCTGGGCCCGCAACGCGGCCTGGGCGATGGCCTCCTGCTCGGCGAGCGTGCGCTCGCGCAGCGCCTGCGCGTAACCGGCCGCCATGGCGTGCTGGAGCCTGGCTGCGCGGGCCCGCAGATCCTCCTGGGGGCCGTCCTCGCCGCAGTAGAGCACCAGATAGGCGTCGACACAGTCGAGGGAGCGGCTGAGCGCCTCGGGGTCGGTGCAGTGCGCGTCGACGAGCGCGGCGCCGACCGCCTTGCCCGTTTCGGCATCGAAGGCACGCTCCAGCAGTGCGCCGCGCAACCGCCGTGCCAGCGGGAGGAGTTGCTCCTCCAGTTCGGACCGGGTCAGCGACGTCGAGGTCACCGGGAACACCGACCGGCTCCAGATCGTCGCGAACCGCCGCAGTCTGTCCTCCGGCCCGTCCGGCTCGGCGGTCACGCCGTACGCCCCACGCCGGCGAAACCGGAGAGGGCCCATGGGTCCTCGTCCTCCGGCGCCGTGTCCGGCCGCCAGTGCGGCATCGGCACCAGTCCGGGTTCCACCATGTCGTACCCCTCGAAGAACCGCGCGATCTCGTCACGCGAGCGCATGATCAGCGGGTTGCGGATGTCCTTGTACACGTCCACCGCGCCCCCGGCCCGCTCCGGAGGCAGTGGGATTCCCTCGTACGAGGCATGGGTGAGCAGGAGCAGACTGCCGGGCGCGAGCGCCGCGGTGAGTTCGGCCACCGCCGCGAACGGGTCGTCCGCGTCCTCCACGAAATGCAGTACGGCGACGAGCAGCAGCGCCACCGGCCGGTCCAGGTCGATCAGTTGCGCGACCTGCGGACTGTTCAGGATCTCCTGCGGCTTGCGCAGATCGGCGGCCACGACATCGGCGTCGGCGTTGCCGGCCAGCACCGCCTCGCTGTGCGCGACGGCCACCGGGTCGTGGTCGACGTAGACCACGCGGGCCCCGGGGCTCACCGCCTGGGCGACCTCGTGCACATTGCCGAAGGTGGGGATGCCGGAGCCGATGTCGAGGAACTGGGTGACGCCCTCGTCGGCCGCGTAGCGCACGGCACGGCGCATGAACGCCCGGTTCGCCTGGCTGATCTTCGGAAGTCCCGGCAGGAACTCCATGGCCTTGCGGGCTGCTTCCCGGTCGACCTCGAAGTTGTGCGAGCCGCCCAGGTAGTGGTCGTAGATCCGCGAGACGCTGGGCACCGAGATGTCGATGCTCCGAGGGGCCCAGGCGGGTCGCTCCATCTATCTCTCCAAGGCGTAGGCGATCCGGTGTTCGAGCTGAGGCTACTGATCGCCCGCCAAAGGGGCGAGTGGAAACGGAAATTGACCGTCCGTTCCCGGTCACTGCCTGCGGCACGTGCCGAATCGACGCGCCCCGAAGGGCTACTTGAGGTGCCCGGCTCGTTCCGGAGAGTTCCGGAGCGGTCCGTGGGGCGGCGAAAGTCTACGCACAGGAAGCGGCGGCCGGACAAGCACGAGGGACCGGCGGAACGCAAAGCACAACGGTCCGCCCCCTCCGTGCGGCGCGGAGGGGGCGGACCAACGGTCGTGCGCGGTGGGGCAGCTGCGGGATCGGCCCTGGGGAGGCGATCTCTACTGCTCCGGCGCTCCGACCAGCTTTCCGTTCGGCGCGACGGCGTACCACGTACCGCCCACGCCCTGGCCGTTGATGTCGCCGGGCGACTTGTCACCGGAGAAGGTGTAGATCGGCGAGCAGTTGATCGTCTGCTGCTTGGTGCCGTCGGACCGGGTGAAGTTCATGTAGCCCTTCTCCTGGATGCCCTCGGTCTCGTTGAAGGCGACCGGCGCGACGGCCGGCCACTTCTCGAGGCAGGCACCGTTGCAGTTCGAGACCGGCTCGGGCCAGGCCTTGTCCTTCAGGAAGCGGTAGACCGTCATGCCGTTCTTGTCGACGACGATCTCACCGAGGTTGGCGTCCTTGCGGACGGACAGCCCGGCCAGCTCGGTGCCGGACTCGGCGGACGAGCCGGAGGCCTTGGCCTTCTTGCCCTCGGGGGTGAGCGCGAACCACTTGTTGCCCACGCCCTGACCGGTGGTGTCACCGGCCTTGGCGTCCTTGGCGTAGTAGTAGGCGGGCCAGCCGGCGACGGTCAGCTGCTTGGTGCCGTCGGTGCGGGTGACCTCGCCCAGCAGCGACTTGTCGATGCCGTCGCCTGCGGCGATGTCATCGGCGGAGACCGGCGGCCAGGCGGTCGCGCAGTCGCCGTCACAGTTCGACTTCGGGGGTTCCGCGGTGTCCGCGTCGAAGCGGTAGAGAGTCTTGCCGGTGCCGTCGGTGAGGATCTTGCCGAGTTCGTCGTTCGCCGCGACAGCCAGCTCGGCCGCGCTGCCCTGCGCGTCGGCTCCTCCGGTCGCACTGGCGCTCGCACCGGAACCGACCCCACTGCCGACGCCGCTGCCCACGCCGACGCCCGCGATGCCACCGGCCGGGGCCGTGGCCCCGACGTTCTGGCTCGACGACGTGCCGCTCTCAGAACCGCACGCCGTCGTCAGCGCCAGCACGGCCACAGCACTCGCCGCAAGTGAGGCGCTCCGCCAGGTGGTCTTCATCGTCAACAACTCCCCGATCGTCACAAGGTGTTGCAGCGCCCTGCTGCGCCGCCGCACGGCACTGAGTACGCATGGTGACGGTCGTTGTGTTCAAACACGGCACAAAAAACTTTCCGGGACCTGTGACACCGGCCCCGGCGGACCCCTCCGGATCGCACAGGCGCACGGCGAGCCGGATGCGCGAACGTACCGTCCGGCAAACCCGTGGACGTGAACTTCCCCCGTTCGGGGCAATCCCCACCGGGCGTGGGCGTGGGCAGGTACGGGACGCCGCATGATCTCGGTCGTGCATGGACCCGAACCGACCCGATCCGCCCTCGTCATCAGGACCCTGGCCCTGGTGACCGCGGCCTGGATCCTCGCGGCCGCCCCGGCCGGGGTGGCCGCGGCCGACGCGTGCGCGTACGCCTCGACCGGCCCGGACGGCATCGAGGCGGTGGCGGTCGCGGGGAGTCACTCATGGCCGACTCCCCCGGTGTGCCCGGAACCGACGCCGACGCCCACCCCGACCCCCACACCGCCGAAGCCGAAGCCGCCGCCCGAGCCGACGCCGAGCCCCACCCCGACACCCACACCGACACCCACACCGAAGCCGACGCCCCCGCCGCCACCGCCTCCCGGGCCGCCGGCGCCGGAGCCCCGGCCCAGGCCGATGGCGCCCGCGCCGCCCCGGCCCGCGGCACCGCCCCCGCGGCAGGCCCCCACACCCCCGCCGCCACCGCCACCGGCTCCGGCCCCCGAGCCGACACCGGCCGCCGAGCCGAAGCCCACGCCACGCCCGTCCGCGACCCCGGTGAGCTACCCGGCGTACCACGCCTCGCCGCGGCAGCGGCCCGTCCGCCGCGGCCAGTCGCCGGTCACCTACGTCCTGCTCATCACCGTGCCCGCGGTGATCGCCGTCGCCGCGCTGCGACCGCGTTAGCGCCGACCCTGGAGGCATCTCTTGCCGGAATGGCTTGTTCTCACCCTCGCGATGCTCGCCGCCTGCGCGGTGGTGGTCGTCATCACCCTCCTACGGCACCGCAGGGCGCCCGAGGACGAGGACCCCTCCGAGACCCCGGACGTCATCGAGTACATGACGATGTGGATCGGCGTGGTGTACGCCATCGTCCTGGGCCTCGCCATCGCCGGCGTCTGGGAGGCGCGCAGTGTGGCCCAGGACCACGTCCAGGCGGAGGCGCAGGCACTCCACGAGATCTCGGAGCGGGTACGCGTCTACCCGGCCGACGCCCGTGACCGTATTCGGGAGGATGTCAACGCCTATGTCGGACACGTCGTCACCACCGAGTGGAAGTCGATGGCCGACGACGGCGAGGTGACCGAGCGCGGCGACGAACTCCTCCAGCGGATCCGGGTGGACGTCACCGACTACGAGCCGACGTCCGACTTCCAGGCGCAGGCCTACCAGCCGCTGATCGACCAGATGGCCGCCGCGGACCAGGCACGCAACGCCCGGGCCGAGTCGACCGGGGCGACCATGCCGGGCGTGGTGTGGTTCGGGCTGCTGGCCGGGGCCGCCATCACCATCGGCATGGTGTTCGCGCTGCAGATCCGGCGTACCACCCGCGAACTGGTGCTGGCCGGGCTGTTCTCCGCGCTGATCGCCTTTCTGCTCTTCCTCATCTGGGACTTCGACGCGCCCTACAGCCGGGGCATCACCGCGTCGGCGGAACCGTTCCTCCATCTGTTCCCCGGCGTCGAGGGCTGACGTCCGCTCACCTCGCGCTCCCGCGACCGGGGGACGGCGGCAGAAGACGGCCGCCACGCCGCGGCCGTCCCCCGGTTGCCGCAGCGGCGTCCCCTGAGCGGCCCACACGCTTGCCCCATTCGCGCGACTGCGATCGCGGGAGCGCACACATGTTCCTAGCGTTTCGGTCATCGAGGTGCATTTTTGACGCAAGCGGAAAAAGTTCCGCAGCTGCTCCTCGGGGACCGGAGGATCCACCATGCGCGCGATACGCGTCGCTTCGGCCGCACTGTTGGGCGTCGCCGCCCTGACCTTCTCCGCACCGGTCGCCGTCGCGAGCGACGACGACAACCACTACGTCATGTCCAACGGCTACAGCGTGCTGCCCTCGACGATCGCGGCGGGCGGGCAGGTCACCGTTCAGGTGGACCGCAACGCCAGTGGCTGCCGGAGCTCCGTGACGGTCTCCTCGGGGGTCTTCGACGCGGTCGTCATCCCCCGGGGCTCGTCGTCCGCCGTGGTCACGGTCGACTGGGACGCCAGGGCGGGCGCCTCCTACCGGGTGACGTTCGCCTGCGGCGGCATCAGCGCCGTCAAGGAGTTGACGATCGCCGGCGGCCGTCCGGTCGATCCCCCGGCGCCCTACCCGGTCCCGCGGGGCGTGCACGCCGGTGAGGGCGGCACCGTCGCCGGGTTCGACCTGAAGGAGATCGGGCTGGGCGCCGCGCTCATCGTGGGCTCGGTCGGTACCGCGTACTGCTTCTCACGGCGCCGCGCCGCCGAGGACGGCGGCTGACGGCTCGCCCCGACGGCTCCGCCGTGCGCGGGCCTTCGCCCCGGATCCCAGCGGGACCGGGGCGAAGGCCCGCGTCACGTGCGAGGTGCGATCCCCTTCGGGGCGGGCCTCAGACGCGGCGCTCGGCGCGGCGGCGCATCCAGAACAGACCACCCCCGACCAGGGCCGCCGCGACGAGACCGCCGCCGATGGCCATGTCGGTCGGGGTGGCGCCGGTGGTGGTGCTGCCGCCGAGACCGCCGCGGACACCGCCGATGACGGTGAAGGCGGCCGGGCGGGTCAGGGTCCGGCCCGAGCAGTTGACGGTGATGTCGTAGGTGCCGGGTCGGGCGTTGTCGTTGATGGTCGCCGTCCCCTTGGCGGTCTGGTTGGCGCCGTTGATCGGCGTCAGGTTGGCCTGCGGGAACGCCGCCGAGGTCATGGTGCCGCCGCCGGGGCAGCCGTCGACGGTGACCGTCATCTGGCCCCCGCGGGCGATGACGGCGGGCAGGGCCACGATGTTGCTCGGGTTGGCGCCCATGCCGTCGCGTGCGACGGCGGCCGGGGCGCTGACGCCGAGAGAGGCGACCGCGGCGGCCGAGACCACCGAGGCCGCCAGAAAACGAGTGATGCGCATGTGATCCTCCGCGGAAGGCGCCCCGGGGCCCGTCCCCGGCATGTCGGCGAGAAAGCACCTCCCGAAATGACCCTCAGATGCCGTGCACGCGCCCGCATTTCGGGAATGGTCCGTCCTGGTGAGAGGACACGCCGAGCGAAATGCACACAATCGGATATTGCCGCAGGTCACGGACCGTCAGAAAATTCCTTCCGTCGGCAACTCGGATGGCTCACCGAAAGGCATCGGGCCACCCGTTCGCTGCTGCCCCGTCGCCGGTTCCCGCCCGGGGACTTAGCGTTCTCGTATGCGCGAAGGGACGCGGTGACGGCCGCGTCGAAAGGGGATGGCGAATGTCTGCGTACGAGCTGTCCGAGGTGGCGGAGGAAGAGGAGCGGCGGCGCAGGCGCGCCCCATGGGGCGTGATAGCGCTTGTACTGCTGACCGGTCTCGCGCTCATCCGGAACGGGTCGGGAGAGTTCGACATCGGCCCGCCGCAGCCCGCCTCCGCGGCGGCCGCGGACGGCCGCACCGCCGGTGCCTTCGGCCGGACCCCGGCAGCGCTGCCGTACGCCGTGCCGGACCGGGTCCGGATCCCCGCCATCCGGGTGGACGCGCCGGTGACGTCGGTAGGCCTGGACGCGGACGGCTGGGTCGGCGCGCCGCCGCCGGAGGACCCGAATCTGGCCGGCTGGTTCACCGGTGGCGTCTCGCCCGGCGAGAAGGGGACCGCGGTCGTCGTCGGCCATGTCGACAACAAACTGGGCCCCGCCGTCTTCTACGGTCTCGGGGCCCTGAAGAAGGGAAATCGCGTCGAGGTGTCGCGAGGGGACGGAAAGACGGCGGTCTTCGAGATCTACGGCATCGAGGTCTTCGAGAAGAACAACTTCCCCGGCGACCGTGTCTACGCCTCCAAGGGCTCCCCCGAATTGCGGGTCATCACCTGCGGCGGCGGTTTCTCCAAGGCGAACGGATACGACGGGAACGTGGTCGCCTTCGCCCGCCTGGCCGAGGTCCGCTGAGCGGACACCGGCCGGGCGGGCGGGGGGGCTCGCGTCAGGTGTACCGCCGGTGCGGGACGGTGATGTGATAGCCGGAGTCCAGCAGCTGCGGCAGATAGCTGCGCAGGGCCCGCACGCTCTGCGAGCGGTCGCCCCCGGCGTCGTGCGAGAGCACCACGACGCCGGGTGCGGCGCCCTTCTCGACCCGTTGGACGATGGTGCCGGTGCCGGGGGAGGTCCAGTCGAGGGTGTCGACCGTCCAGGCGAGCGGCTCCATGCCCAGTTCGGCGCCGAGTTGGAAGGCGGCACGGTTCCAGGCGCCGTAGGGGGCGCGGAACCAGCGGGGCGGCTCCCCGTAGCCCTCCTCGATGACGTCGCTGGTACGGGACATCTCGGAGCGGATCTGACGGCGGGTGAGGCCGGTCAGCAGGGGGTGGGACCAGGTGTGGTTGCCGACGACATGGCCCTCGTCGGCCATCCGTCCCAGCAGATCCTGGTTGTCTGCGGCCATCTCCCCGCACACGAAGAACATCGCGCGGACGTCGTAGTGGGCCAGGGTGTCGAGGATGCCGGGGGTGTAGCGGGGGTCGGGTCCGTCGTCGAAGGTCAGCACCATGGTGCGGCCGCGGCCGGTCATCCTCAGCAGCGGTTCGTGGCGCACCGGGGTGCGGCCGGGGGCGGTGCGCGGGGGGCCGTAGCCGGTCAGCGGCTGGAGGCGGTAGGCGGAGGGCTTCAGCGGCAGGCTCTGCGCCGGGGCGCCCGCGGCGGGGGCGGCGGCCCGGACCGGCTTCCCGTCCTCGCCCCCCAGGAACACTCCGGCCGTGCCGACCGCTCCGACGGCGGCGGCGCCGGCGACCAACGCCCGGCGGCGCGTGAACAACTGATCCTTCTTCATGCAGTCATCAGTCGCCCGGCGGGCCCCCGACCCACCACACCGGCACCGGACCGGCGGCACGATTCCACCCGCCCGGCGCAGTCACGGTCGGTCCGAACAGTTGAAGGGGGCCGGGTCAGCGGTGTCGTACCAGCGGGAACGGCAGGGTCTCGCGGATCGTGAGACCGGTGAGGAACATGACCAGGCGGTCGACGCCGATGCCGAGGCCACCGGTCGGGGGCATCGCGTACTCGAGGGCGTCGAGGAAGTCCTCGTCGAGTTCCATCGCCTCCGGGTCACCGCCGGCGGCGAGCAGGGACTGCTCGGTGAGGCGGCGGCGTTGTTCGACCGGGTCGGTCAACTCGGAGTAGGCGGTGCCGAGTTCGGTGCCGAAGGCGACGAGGTCCCAGCGTTCGGCGAGCCGTGGGTCGGTGCGGTGCTGCCGGGTGAGCGGGGAGACGTCGGTGGGGAAGTCCTTGTAGAAGGTCGGGAGTTGGGTCCTCTCCTCGACCAGGCGTTCGTACATCTCCAGCACGACGTCGCCCCGGCCGTCGTCGGGTGTGTACGGGACCGCGGCCCGGTCGCAGTGCCGGTGCAGGACGGCCAGCGGGGTGTCGGCGTCGATCGGCTCGCCGAGCGCCTCGGAGATCGCGCCGTGGACCGTCCGGACCGGCCACTGACCCGAGATGTCGTACTCCTGTCCGTCCTTGCGGGCGACCGGCGAGCCGAAGGCGGCCGTGGCCGCGCCCTGGATCAGCTCGCGGACCAGGTCGAGCATCACGTCGTAGTCGGCGTACGCCTGGTAGGCCTCCAGCATCGTGAACTCGGGGTTGTGCTTGTACGAGACGCCCTCGTTGCGGAAGGTGCGGCCCATCTCGAAGACCTTCTCCAGGCCGCCGACGCACAGCCGCTTGAGGTACAGCTCGGGGGCGATGCGCAGATAGAGGTCGAGGTCGTAGGCGTTGATGTGGGTGGTGAAGGGGCGGGCGTTGGCGCCGCCGTGGATCTGTTGGAGCATCGGGGTCTCGACCTCGAGGTAGCCGCGCTCCAACAGGCCCTGGCGCAGCGCCTGTACGGCGTGCGAGCGGGCGCGGACGACATCGCGGGCGGCCGGGCTCGCGACCAGGTCGAGGTAGCGCATGCGGACCTTGGCCTCGGGGTCGGTGAGGCCGCGGCGCTTGTCGGGCAGGGGCCGCAGGCACTTGGCGGTGAGCTGCCAGGAGGTGACGAAGACGGTGGGCTCGCCCTGGTCGCTCGTCCCGGCCGTGCCCGTGACGACGATGTGGTCGCCGAGGTCGGTGTCGGACCTGAAGGAACCGAGTGCCTCGTGGGTGAGGGCGAGCTGGTGGTCGGCCGACCAGTCGCGCAGCGTCACGAAGACGATGCCGCCGAAGTCGCGTACCCGCATGATCCGGCCGGCGACGGTGACCGTCTCCCCCGTACGGATCCCGGCGAGGGTGTGGGTGCGGAGCGGGACGCCGACCGGGTAGGGGTCGATGCCCTTGGCGCGCAGCCGGTCGAGCTTGCGGTGCCGGACGCGGACCTGCTCGGGCAGGCCCGCGTCCGCACCGGTGTCCCCGGCCTCGTCCCCTCCGTCGAGGCCGAGCGCCGCCAGTGGCGGCAGGCCCTCGGTGGTGGCGGGGCGCGGCCCGCCCTTGGCGTTGCGGTTGCCCCAGAGCTTGCGCAGCGAGGGCACGGAGACGAAGCCCTCGGCGATACCGGAGGCGAGGCCCACCCGGGCGAGGGAGCCGGCGTCGGCGTAGCAGAGGAAGCGGGGGTACCACTCGGGGTGGTACTTGGCGTTGGAGCGGTAGAGGGCCTCCAGCTGCCACCACTTGGAGAAGAACAGCAGCAGCCGGCGCCACAGCCGCAGCACCGGTCCGGCGCCGATGCGGGCGCCCTCCTCGAAGGCCGAGCGGAAGACGGCGAAGTTGAGGGAGATCCGGCGCACGCCGAGCTTCGGGGCGGCGGCGCACAGGTCGGCGATCATGAACTCCATGACGCCGTTGGGGGCGGAGCGGTCGCGGCGCATGAGGTCGAGGGAGATGCCGTCGCGGCCCCAGGGGACGAAGGAGAGCAGGGCGAGGAGGCGGCCGTCGTCGTCCAGGGCCTCCACGAGGAGGCAGTCGCCGTCGGCGGGGTCGCCGAGGCGGTCCAGGGCCATGGAGAAGCCGCGTTCGGTCTCGGTGTCGCGCCAGGCGTCGGCCCGGCCCACCACCTCCCCCATCTCCTGCTCGGTGAGGGTGCGGTGGCGGCGGACCCGGCAGGAGGCGCCGGTGCGGCGCACCCGGTTCACGGCCTGCCGGGTGACCCGCATCTCGCGGCCGCCGAGGTCGAAGGAGGCGACCGGCAGGATCGCCTCGTCGCCGAGCTGGAGGGCACCGAGCCCGGCGCGGGCGAAGGCCTTCGCGCCGTCCTCGGAGGCGCCCATGACCGCGGGCGCCCAGGCGTGCAGGCGGGCGGCGTCCAGCCAGGCGGCGATGGCGTGCGGCCAGGCCTCGCGGTCGCCGACGGGGTCGCCGCTGGCGAGGCAGACACCGGCCTCGACGCGGTAGGTGACGGCGGCCTTGCCGCTGGGTGAGAAGACGACGGCCTTGTCGCGCCGGGTGGCGAAGTAGCCCAGGGAGTCCTGGTCGCCGTAGGCCTTGAGCAAGGCCCGGATGCGGGCCTCCTCGTCGCCGTGCAGGGCCGCTTCCATCCGCTGGGAGCGGAAGAGGGTGGCGGCGGCGTTCAGGAGGGCGACGGCGCCGAAGAGGCCGAGGAGGAAGAAGAGGGGGCGGGGCGGGCGGCCGTCGAAGGAGCGGGTGGAGACCAGGCCGCCCAGGACCCGGTTGGCGGCCCATCCGAAGCGCTGGCTCGCCGGCAGGGTGCCGGGGAACAGTTCCACCAGGCCCCAGCCCGCGAGGATCGCCAGGACCAGCCCGACGAGCAGCACGGCGAGCGCCCGCCGGACCGCCGCGCGGCGGGAGGCGGCGTAGAACTCGCCGCGGGCGACAACGAGGAGGATCAACGCGAGCGCGCACACCACCAGGGACGGGACGGACTGCCCGTACAGGCCGACGGCCACGCCGAGGATGTCGGTGAGGACGAGCAGGCCGAGGTAGACGACGACCAGCCACCAGGCGACCTTCTTGCGGGCGGCGGTGGCGGCGGCCAGCAGGAAGAGGAAGACGGCGTAGGCGAGGTTGGCGCTGACCGGGACGATCAGCAGGTCCAGGAAGCGGACGACCGGGCGCAGCAGGCGGCGCAACGGCGGGATCAGGGCCAGCAGGACGCAGAGCAGCCCGAGGGCGCCGAAGAAGGTCGCGAAGCCTTCGGGCACCCGGCCGAGGACCCGCCCGGCGGGCCGCCGTGCCGGGCCCGGGGTGTCCGCGGCCGTGGCGGTCCGCACGGTGGCACTCATGTTCCGACTCTAGGAACACCCGGCCCGCAGTGCCCGTCGAGCGGCCCGCGCACCGGCCGGACCTGCGGCTTCCGATAGCCTCTGGCCGTGACGGAACAGCACTCGCAGCAGCCCGCGCACCAGTTCGAGCGGGGCACGGACGGACCCAAGGTCATCCTCGTCGGGGTGGACGGCTCCGACTCCTCCCTACGGGCCGCGGCCTACGCCGGCGGGCTGGCCCGTCGCCAGCACGCGCTGCTGGCCGTGGTGTACGTGCAGCCGGTGCTGGTGGCGGGCGCGGCGCTCGGGGTGCCGGTCGCGGAGACGACCGACGAGATCGCCGAGGACCTGGTCGCGCAGATCCGGGAGGCCACCGAGCGCACCCGGGGGATATTCGACGTGCGGTGGGAGTTCCACACCTTCCGCGGCGACCCCTACGGCGGCCTGGTGAAGGCGGCGGACCGGCTCAAGGCGGACGCGGTGGTGGTGGGTGCCTCCGAACAGGCCGGCCACCGGATCGTGGGGTCCGTCGCGGTGCGGCTGGTGAAGGCGGGGCGGTGGCCGGTGACGGTGGTGCCGTAGCCCCCGGCCACTCCGTGAGTGCCTACGGCCGGCTCACTTCCCCATCACCAGCCCGTCCTTCGCCGCGCCCCGGCCGAGGACGACCGCCCTGATCCGGTCGCGTACCCCTTCGACGCCCGCGCCCTGGGCGAGGGCCTTGTCGAGGTCGACCACCCGGCCGGCGTCGATGTCGAACAGCTGCGGTACGAACTCGGCCTTGCGCACCTCCCAGCGGCCACCGGGCCTGGGGGGCGGGGCGAAGGTGAAGCGGGCGACGGTGGACTGGTTGCCGCGCGCGTCCTGGACGCCCTGGTGGTTGAACATCTCGCCCGCGATCTGGTCGCCCATGCCGTAGACGACCCAGGTGCCGTTGACCTTCTCGTAGGCCTGCGGGACGTGCGCGTGCGTCCCGAGGATCAGGTCGATGTCGGGACGGCCGCCCGTGCGGGAGGCCGTGAGGGTGCGGGCGAGGGTGAGCTGGCGGTCGTCCGGTGCGTCCTGCCATTCGGTGCCCCAGTGCACGGAGACGACGACCACGTCGGCGCCCGCCTTCCGGGCGGCCTTGGCGTCGGCGAGGATCCGGTTCTCGTCGAGGAGGCTGACGGTCCAGGGCTGTCCCGGCGGGACGGGGTGACCGTTGGTGTCGTAGGTGTAGGCGAGGTGGGCGACCTTCGCCGGGCCCGCGCGCAGCAGCGTGACCGAGTTGCCCTCGGCCTCGGTGCGGGCGGTGCCCGCGTGCCGTACGCCGGCGGCGTCGAGCGCGTCGAGGGTGCGCTGTACGCCGGCGGCGCCGTCGTCGAGGCTGTGGTTGGAGGCGGTGGAGCAGCCGTCGTAGCCGGTGGCGGCCAGGGCCCCGGCGATCTCCGGCGGGGACTTGAAGTCCGGGTAGCCGGTGTAGACACCGTTCGCGCCGTACACGGTCTCCATGTGACACAGCGCCAGATCGGCGCCGGAGACGACGGGTTTGATGCCCGCGAGCATCGGGCGGAAGTCGTAGCCGGTGCCCCCGGCGTCGAAGCGGGCGCGGTCGATGACGGTGGTGTGCGGGAGGATGTCGCCGGAGGCGACGAGCGTGAAGCCGCGGGCGGCGGCCGGCGCCGGGCGGCCGGGCCGCTCGGCCGGCCCGTGGTCGTGGGCCTGGCAGGCGGCGGCCGAGGCGAGGACGGCCGTCAGGGCCAGGGCCACCTGGTGTCTGCGGGCGATCACCGGTTCACCCCACTTCCCATGAATTGTCATATTTACCCATGTGTCAGTACTAATCCATGAGGGGCGGCGGTCCGCCCCGGCACTCCCTTCGTCCAGGGCCGATGCCCGCGATCGGCGTAGCCCGGACCGTTCGTCGAACCGTTCGTCGACGCGATCGACCGTCCGCCGCAGATCCGTGTGCGTGCACTGTCCCGAACCGGCGCACTGCGGTGCCATACGCCCATGACCGCCGGAACCACCCTCACCGCCCGGACGACGACCGCCGAGCACGAGCTCGCCGCACTCCAGCGCGAGCACGGCAGGCCGCTCTTCGCGCTGCTGCTGAGGCTGTGCGACGGCGACCGCCAGCGCGCCGAGGACCTCGTCCAGGAGACCCTGGTACGCGCCTGGCAGCATCCCGAGGCCCTGCGCGCCGACGCCTTCGACTCCGTACGGCCCTGGCTGCTCACCGTCGGCCGGCGGCTCGCGATCGACGCGCGGCGGGCCCGGCAGGCGCGACCCGCGGAGGTCGGGGACGCGGTGCTGGAGAACGCGTCACCCGTCTGTGCCGACCACGCCGAGCGGGCGGCCGCCACCCTCGATGTGCGCGAGGCTGTGAAGACACTCACTCCGGAGCACCGTGAAGTCCTGGTGCTGGTGTATTTCCAGGGGGCCAGTGTGGCGGAGGCCGCCGAAGCCCTCGGAATTCCGCCCGGTACCGTGAAGTCCCGCGCGTACTACGCGCTGCGCGCCCTGCGCCGGGTGCTTCCGGGATACGCGGCCGACCTGCGCTGAAACCCACGACTGGGTCAAGCCTCCGTAAAGCGCCTTGCCGAGGACCCCCTTTGAGTAATCGGGTGTCCTTATCCGTGTTCCGGATGGAGCCCGGTGACCGGGTCCCCAGCGTCCCGGCAACGGGCGAGCGCAAGCACCGGAGGAAGGCAGGAAGGGATGCTGCACAGAGGTCACCAGAGCACGGACGGCACCGGCGGCGGTGAACTCACCGTCCCCATGGCCTGGTTGTATGCCGAGTACATCGCCGACGAACTGCTGCGGACCGGCGATCTCATGCCGCCGACGTCCTTCGAGTTCCGCGCCGGGCGCGACGCCCTGGCGCTCACCATCTTCCTGTCCGACACCGACGGCGAACTGCCCGGCATCCGGGTCGTCACTCAGCTGGAGACCTGGCTTTCGCTCACGGCGTACGACCAGCCGTGGCAGGACTGGGTCGACGAACGTATGTCTCAACTGAAGGCCGAGGCAGCGAAGTCGGACGGACCGGCTCCCGACCTCGACCTGGCGGCCGCCGCCTGGCGCTGGCTGGAGGAGACGGAGCTGCTCGCTCTCGATCTCAACGCGGTTCCCGGCGGTGCGCCGGTGGTCGGCGAGGACGAGGGACCCAAGGTCTGGACACCCGCCTGGCAGCTCGGACTGCCCCTCGGCCACCTGGCGATTCATCTTTTTTAGATTCGCACCAATCCGCGGGCCGGACCGCTCCGAACATCTGGGTCACGATTCGGTACGTGGCTTGAGTGATTCGGCGGCCGGGTGCGTACCGGTGGGAGCAAGGAGTAACCCCACTGGCACTCAAAGGCACGAGGTTTCGGCATGAGGTCCCTGGAAAGGCATCGCGACGTCGGCGCGTACGCGCTCGGCGTGCTGGACGAAGCGGAAGCCTTCCGCTTCGAGGACCACCTCATGGAGTGTCCTCAGTGTGCGGCGCAGGTCACCGAATTCGGCCCCACCGCACGGCAGATGATGCTCTACCGGCGCGCCACCCCGCGCGCCGTGCACCCCTTCGCCGGACCCGGCCCGCAGCTGCTGGACCGGCTGCTCGCCGAGGTGGCGACCCGCCACCGGGCCGTGCGCCGGCGGGTGCTGTACGCCGTGGCCGCCTCGGTGGTGGTCGCCCTGGCCGGCCCCGTGATCGCGATGATGGCGGGCAGCGCGAGCGGCGAGGGCGAGAGCGCCGTACGGGTCACCGCGACGGACGAGAAGTCCGGGGTGTGGGCGCAGGTCACCACCGAGAACGAGGCGTGGGGCAGCCATGTGGAGCTCGAGGTCAAGGACGGGGCGGGCCCCCGCTCCTGCCGGCTGATCGCCGTCGGCCTCGACGGCTCCGAGCAGACGGTCACCAGCTGGAACGTCCCCAAGCACGACGCCCGCCCCAACACCATGCAGGGTGCCGCGGCCTGGCACCCCGACGAGATCGCCCGCTACGAGCTGCGCACGTCGGCCGGGGAGCACCTGGTGACGCTCGAGGCCCACTGACGCCGACACGAAGTGAGTTCAGGTCACTTCGGTGTCGACGCGGGTCTCGGCGGAAGAGGACGGGACGGGTTCGGGCCGGTACCGTCCGGCCGACGGGCCGGCTCGACGGCTGGCCGACCGGCCGACCGGCCGGGGCTACTTCAGCAGCCGGGACATCCTCCGGTCCGCCAGCGGTTTGCCGCCCGTCTGGCAGGTGGGGCAGTACTGGAGCGAGGAATCGCTGAAGGACACCTCCCGGATGGTGTCGCCGCAGACCGGGCAGGGTTCGCCGGTGCGGCCGTGGACGCGCAGACCGCTCTTCTTCTCGGCCTTCAGACGGCCCGCCGCCAGGCCCCGTGAGCGCTCGACCGCCTCCGTGAGCGTGCCGCGCAGGGCCTCGTAGAGGGTGTGGGTCTCCTCCGGCGTCAGGCCGGCCGCCAGCTTGAACGGGGACATCCTCGCCACGTGCAGGATCTCGTCGCTGTAGGCGTTGCCGACGCCCGCGATCAGGCTCTGGTCGCGCAGGGCGCCCTTCAACTGGCGTCGCTCACCGGCGAGGAGCGCGGCGAAGCGGGCCTCGTCGAAGTCGGCGGCGAGCGGGTCGGGGCCGAGCCGGGCCACGCCGGGGACCTGCTGCGGATCGGGAACGACGTACACCGCGAGCCGCTTCTGGGTGCCGGCCTCCGTCAGGTCGAAGCCCGCCCCTGTCTCCAGGGCGACCCGCAGGGCCAGAGGGCCCTTGCCGGGGCGGGGCGGACCGTCCGGGAGCTTGTCCTTCCAGTGCAGCCAGCCCGCGCGGGCGAGGTGCGTGACGAAGTGCGGGCCGTCACCGGTCGCCAGGTCGAGGAACTTGCCGTGCCGGTGCACGGCGGTGACCTCACGGCCCTCTACGGCGGTGACGGGCGGGTCGTACGTCTTCAGCACGCTGATCGCGACGGGCAGCACGCGGACGATCTCGTGGCCGACGAGATGTTCGGCCAGGAAGTCCTTGAGCGCTTCGACCTCGGGGAGTTCCGGCATACGTCCAGAGTGCCATCCGGAACCGGAGCGCTCAGGTCCGTTCCGCCACCACGAACTCGCACCACACGCACTTGCCGCCGCCCCGCGCCTCCACGCCCCATGCGTCGGTCAGCAGGTCCACCAGCAGCAGGCCCCGCCCGGAGACCCCCGACTCGCCCGCCTCACGGCGGCGCGGGAGGGCGCTGGAGGAGTCCTCCACCTCGACGCGCAACCGGTGTTCGGTGCCGGTGAGCACCCGCAGGGTGACGATCGCGGCGCCCTCGGTGTGCATGAGCGCGTTGGTGATCAGTTCGTCGGCGACCAGTTCGATCTCGTCGGAGCGGTCCCGGGCGCCCCAGGTGCGGACGGCCGCGCGGATCATGTGCCGGGCCTCGCTCAGGGCCTCCGGGTCGCCGGAGGCCACATGCTGCTGGAGCCGGCTGCCGGCCTGGTGGCCGTCGGGGCCGCGCCGGCGCAGCAGGAGCAGGGCCACGTCGTCGTCCCCGCCGCGCTCCTCGGCGACCTCGATGAGCTGGTCGGCCAGTTTCCGGACGTCCGCGGGGCCCGCGGCGATCAGCGCGGCGAGGGCCCGCATGCCGTCGTCGAGGTCCGTGCCGGGCTGCTCGACCAGCCCGTCGGTGCACAGCAGCAGGGTGTGGCCGGGGTCGAGCTCCACGGTGCCGACCGGGTACTCGAGGCTGCCGAACTCGGCGGACAGACCGAGCGGCAGCCCGCCGGGCACCGGGACGCGTCGGCAGGTCCCGTCGAGGCCGCGCAGCAGGGGGTCGATGTGCCCGGCGCGGACCACCTGGACGACCCCGGTGGAGAGGTCTGCCTCCGCGTACAGACAGGTGGCGAAGCGGTCGGTGTCGAGCTCGTGCAGGAAGACCGAGGCACGGGCCATCACGGTGGCCGGGGTGTGGCCCTCGGCCGCGTAGGCCTTCAGGACGATGCGCAGCTGGCCCATGACGGCGGCGGCGTGCGTGTCGTGGCCCTGGACGTCGCCGATGACGGCGCCGACCCGGCCGCCGGGCAACGGGATCAGGTCGTACCAGTCGCCCCCGATGTCCCGGCCCAGGGAGCCGCCGATGGTGGCGGCGCGGTAGCGGACGGCGACGTCGGCGCCCGGCACGCTGGGGATGGTGCGCGGCAGCATGGCCTGCTGGAGGCCCTGCGCGATGTCCTTCTCCTGTTCGTAGAACATCGCGCGCTGAAGGCTCTGCGCGATGCTGCTGCCGAGGGCGACGAGTATGTTGCGGTCCTCCTGCGTGAAGCCCCGGCGGTCGCTGTAGAGCAGGCCCATCGCACCGATCGGGCGGGCCTGCACGATGAGCGGCAGATAGGCCGCCGAGGTGATCTGCAGGTCGGTGAGGTGCGGCCACAGCACGGGGTAGCCGCCCGCGAACTCCTCCGGCGACTCGATGAAGCGCGGGGTGAGGGTGCGCACCACCTCGCTCATCGGATAGGGCTCGTCGAGGCGGGTGACCAGCGTGCCGGGCACGAAGCTGCCCTCCGGCCCCTCGGCGATCAGCCGGATCCGGCCGGCCTCGACCAGCCCCATGACGAGGCTGGTCGCACCGAGGTGGGTGAGGCCGTGGGTGTCCTTGAGGACGTCGATCACGTCGCGCACGGTGCGGGCGTGCGCCAGGGCCGCCGTGGTGAGCTGGACGACGTTGGTCTGCTCGCGGCGCGCGTCGTCGAGGGCGGCGTCGTCGCGGCGGGCGGCGAGATCGCTGAGTTCGTCGGTCGCGTCCCGCACGATGCCCACGATGCGACGCGGCCGGCCGGTACCGTCGCGCCGGATGTAGCCCTGGGTGTGGGTCCAGCGCAGGGTGCCGTCACGCAACCGCATACGGAAGTAGGCGCCGTAGTTCTCGCTGCCGTCCTTGATGGCCTGGGCGACCAGTTCGTCCAGGCGGATGCCCTCGGCCGGCGGGACCCGGACGGCGAGGGTGCCGGGATCGCCGTCGTACTCGTCGGGGCGCAGGTCGAAGATCTCGTGGGCCCGGGCGTCCATGTGGAACTGCCCCGAGTCCAGGTCCCAGTCGAAACTGCCCATGCGGTTGAGCGCCAGGATCGGATCCGGGTGGGCGGGCCAGTCGTCCGGGAGGGACAGGGCGGCGCTCGCTCCCCGATCAACCATGGGGCCACCTTGCCAGGGTTTGTCCGATTCTTCGACCGGGGAACCGGGGCCCGCAGGGACCACGGTCAGCCCATGACCACGTCGAGGGGGCTGCCGAAGATGCTGCCGGACTGGTCCTGCGCGCCGGACTCGTCGGGCCCGTCGGGGATCAGCCCGCCGCCGTCGGGCAGATCGGGGACTTCCGGGACGGTCTCGGGGCCGATCTCGCCGGGGTCGACACCGCGGTCGAGGTCGGAGCCGAGGTCTTCTCCGGAGCCGGGGTACTCGTCGGGACCGGAGCCGGGTGCCGCGCCGGGATCGGCGTCGGGATCGGCGTCGGGATCGGTGTCGGCGCCCGCGTCGGCGAGGGAAGGACCGGAGTCCTGGCCGGCCGCCGAGGGGTCGGCGAAGAGGCCGGTGAAGGGGTCGCCGGAGACGACGCGTCCCTCGGCCGCCGGGACGACGCTGTCCGCGCCCGGCATCGTGATCTTCTCCCCCGCACCACCGCGTCCGGCGACGATGAGCGCCGCCGAGAGCGCGCAGGCGGTGAGGAGAGTGGCAGTGGGTAGTCGCACCACGTTCTCCCGCATCGTCTCGTGCATCGTCTCGATCCCTCACCCGGAGGTGATTCGCCCACTATTGTCTGCTTCACCCGCCAGGGTCACGCAACCGGAGGACGCGACCACACACAGTGACATGGTCCGACCGCAGAGAAGGAGCGCACGGCCGTGGACTGGTTCACCGCACCCGAGTACTGGCTGAGCCGCCTGGTCTTCCAGCGGGCCCTGGCCGCTGTCTACCTGGTCGCGTTCCTGACGGCCGCCCTCCAGTTCCGGGCGCTGCTCGGCGAACGGGGGATGCTGCCGGTGCCCCGCTTCGTCGAGCGGGTGCCCTTCCGGCGGGCGCCGAGCCTGTTCCACTGGCGCTACTCCGACCGGCTGTTCGCGGGCTGCGCCTGGACGGGCTGCGCGGTGTCGGCGGCCCTGCTCGCCGGTCTGGACGCATCGCTGCCCCTCTGGGCGGCGATGTCACTGTGGCTGGTGCCGTGGGCGCTGTATCTCTCGATCGTCAACGTGGGCCAGACCTGGTACGGGTTCGGCTGGGAGTCCCTGCTGCTGGAGACCGGCTTCCTCGCCGTGTTCCTCGGCAACGACGAGGTGGCCCCGCCGGTCGTCGTGCTCTTCCTGATGCGCTGGATCCTGTTCCGGGTCGAGTTCGGCGCGGGCCTGATCAAGATGCGGGGCGACGCCTGCTGGCGGAAGCTGACATGTCTCTACCACCACCACGAGACCCAGCCGATGCCCGGCCCGCTGAGCTGGTTCTTCCACCATCTGCCCAAACCGCTGCACCGCGTGGAGGCGGCGGCCAACCACTTCACCCAGCTCGTCGTGCCGTTCCTGCTCTTCGCCCCGCAGCCGATCGCGACGGCGGCCGGGTGCCTGATGATCCTGACCCAGCTGTGGCTGGTGCTGTCGGGCAACTTCGCCTGGCTGAACTGGATCACCGTCGTCCTGGCCGTGTCCGCGGTCGAACTGCCCGCCGGGCACCGGTCGGCCCCCGCCACCCCGCTCTGGTACGAGATCGTGGTCCTCGCCGTGGCCGCGCTGCTGCTGTTCCTCAGCTACCGCCCGGTGCTCAACATGCTCTCCCGCCGTCAGGTGATGAACCGCTCCTTCGATCCGCTGCACCTGGTCAACACCTACGGCGCGTTCGGCAGCGTGAGCCGGATCCGCTACGAGGTGGTGATCGAGGGCACGCTCGACGACGTGCCGCGCGAGGACTCCGACTGGCGGGAGTACGAGTTCAAGGGCAAGCCCGGCGATCCCCGGCACTGGCCGCGCCAGTTCGCGCCGTACCATCTGCGGCTGGACTGGATGATGTGGTTCGCGGCGCTCTCCCCCGCCTATGCCGGGGCGTGGTTCACCGCCTTCGTGGAACGGCTGCTGGAGAACGACCGCGACACGCTGAGGCTGCTGCGCCGCTCCCCGTTCCCGCCCGACGAGCCCCCGCGCCACATCCGCGCCCGCCTCTTCCGCTACCGCTGCACCACATGGCGCGAGCTGCGGGAGACGGGCGCGTACTGGCATCGCAGTCACGTGCGGGAGTATCTGCCGCCGACGCGGCTGGCGGGGTCGGCTCAGAGGTCGTAGACCCGGACGGCGGTGCTCTCGAAGATCTCGGTGTGCGCGCCCGGGTCGGTCAACTGCCGTGCGATGTCCAGGACTTCACCGTAGGAAGCGGTGGGCGTGCACACCGGCCAGTCCGAGCCGAACATCAGCCGGGCGGGCCCGAAGGCCTCGAGCACCGTGTCCGCGTACGGGCGCAGGTCCTCGACGGTCCAGGACCCGGGGTCGGCCTCGGTGACCATGCCGGAGAGCTTGCAGACCGTGTTGGGCAGCGCCGCGAGGGCCCGGACGTCGGACGTCCACGGCTCCAGCGCGGCGGAGGCGATCGGCGGCTTGCCCAGATGGTCGAGGACGAAGGTGAGTCCGGGCAGGGAGGCGGCCGCCTCGACACAGGCCGGGAGCTGGTGGGGCAGCACCACCAGGTCGTGGACGAGACCGGCGGCGGCGAGGGCGGTGAGCCCGCGCCGTACGTCCGCCCGCAGCAGCCACCTCGGGTCCGGCTCGCCCTGGACCTGGTGGCGGATGCCCTTGAGGAACCGGCCGCCGGGGAGTTCCCGCAGCCGGGCCAGTTCGTCGGCGACGTCCGCGCGGGTGAGGTCGGTCCAGCCGACGACACCCGCGATCAGGTCGTTCGCGGCCGCGAGGGCGAGGAACTCGGGGGTCTCCTCGGCCACGGTGACCGTCTGGACGAGGACCGTACGGTCGACACCGGCCGCGCGCGCCTCCGGCGCCAGGTCGTCGACGGTGAAGTCCCGCCGGAGCGGGCTGCCTTCGGCGATCCAGTCCTGGTCCCGCACCGACAGGTCCCAGACGTGGTGGTGCGCGTCGACGGTCACGGCAGCTCCCAGACGACGGGCAGGCCGGCGCCCGCGCCCTCGTCGGAGTAGTCGTGCACCACGTCGAGCAGCTCGGCCATCCGTGCCTGCCACACCACGTTGACGGGAAGCTTCTCCAGTTCGGCGAGGAGGCGCGGGTAGTCCTCGCACTCCAGGACATGGAACAGATCGGTACCGCTGCGCCAGATCGTCCAGGAGGTGGCGCCGGCGCCGCGGATGGCGTCCGTCAGTTCCTTCGGCACCTCCCGGTGCGCGGCCTCGTACGCGGCGACGCGGTCCGCACGGACCCTGGTGTGCAGGGCGACCCTCATGACGGCTCCTCGGGGGGAAGCAGACCCGTGTCCCGCAGCTCCTGCCAGAAGGCGGCGGGGACCTGGGTCGTGAACTGTTCGGCGCAGTCCCGCACTTCGGCCGCCGAGCGGGTGCCCACCAGGACGCTCGCCACGGCCGGGTGGGCGGCGCAGAACGCCAGGGCGGCGGCGCGCAGGGTGATGCCGTGCCGGTCGGCGGTCTCCTTCATCCGCAGGGCCCGGTCCAGCAGCCCGGCCGGCGCCTGGGCGTAGTCGAAGGTGGCGCCGGGCCGGGGGTCGGCCAGCAGACCGGAGTTGAAGGCGCCCCCGACGACCACCGACACGCCACGCTCGACGGCGGCGGGCAGCAGCTCGACGCCGGCCCGCTGGTCGAGCAGCGTGTACCGGCCCGCGCACAGCACCACGTCGACGTCCGTGTCCCGGACGAAGCGCGTGAGCATCTCCGCCTGGTTCATGCCGGCGCCGATCGCCCCGACGACGCCCTCCGCGCGCAGTTTCTCCAGCGCCGGGTAGCCCTCCCGGAAGGCCTGTTCGGCGTGGTCGTCGGGGTCGTGCAGGTAGACGACGTCCACGCGGTCGAGGCCGAGCCGTTCCAGGCTGGCCTCCAGGGTGCGTCGTACGCCGTCGGCGCTGAAGTCCCATACGCGACGGTGCGTGGCGGGGACCGCGAAGCCGTCGGCCAGGTCGTCGCCGCCCCGGTCCGTGGCCTCCAGTCGGCGGCCCACCTTGGTCGAGACCGTGTACCGCGAGCGGGGGTGCTCGCGCAGGGCCGCGCCGAGGCGGCGTTCGGACAGGCCGAGACCGTAGTGCGGCGCCGTGTCGAAGTAGCGGATGCCCTGCTGCCAGGCGGCGGCCACCGCCTCGTGCGCCTGCTCCTCGCCGACCTCGGTGAAGAGGTTGCCGATGACGGCGGCGCCGAAGGCGAGCGGACTGACCGGGACGCCGCTGCGCCCGAGCGTGTTCACCGGCCCACCGGCCGCAGCCGCAGGCCCTGCATCCCGCCGTCGACGGCGAGGGAGGTCCCGGTGGTCGCGCCGGACAGGGGGCTCGCCAGATAGGCGATGGCGCCCGCGACCTCGTCGGCGGCGACCAGCCGGCCGCTGGGCTGGCGGGCCTCCAGGGCGGCGCGCTCGGCGGCCGGGTCGTCGGCCGCGTCGAGCAGCCGCCCGACCCACGGGGTGTCCGCGGTGCCGGGGTTGACGCAGTTCACGCGGATGCCCTCGCGTACGTGGTCGGCGGCCATGGCGAGGGTCAGCGAGTACACCGCGCCCTTGGTCGCGCTGTAGAGGGCGCGCTGCGGCAGACCGGCGGTGGCGGCGATGGAGCAGGTGTTGACGATCGCCGCGTGCGAGGAACGCCTCAGGTGGGGCAGGACGGCGCGGGCCGCGCGGACCATGCCGAGGACGTTGACGTCGAGGACCCGGTGCCATTCGGCGTCGTCGTTGTCCTCGACGGTGCCCTGGGCGCCGACACCCGCGTTGTTGACCAGGATGTCCAGCCCCCCGAGGGCGGTGACGGCGGCCGCGACCGCCGCGCGCACGGAGGCGTCGTCGGTGACGTCGGCGGGATATCCGAGCAGGGGCTTCCGCACGCCCGACGGGTCCAGGTCGAGGACGGCGACCCGGGCGCCGCGCTCGGCCAGGAGCTCCGCGGTCGCCCGGCCGATGCCGGAGCCGCCCCCCGTCACCAGGGCCGTCAGCCCTTCGAAGTCGCTCACGCCGCCTTCTCCTTCCGGATCACGAGGTCGGCGGCCCGGAAGTCGCCGGCGGGTTGTGTGCCGCATATTTATCAGACCACTTCCGCCCACCGACACCCCCCGGGTAGCTTTTTGGCGAGTTGCATGCCCAAGTGGTCCGACCACATCGCTGGGGATGGCGGCGCATCGGCGACAGGAGAGGCCACGTGGAAGACACTCCGCGCACCGGGACCGGCGTCCCGAAGGGCACGGTGACGCAGCGCGCCATCGAGCGGATCAAGGCGATGATCACCGACGGGTCACTGGAGCCCGGCCAGCGGCTGCCGACCGAGCGTGATCTCGCGGTGGAGCTGGGCATCTCCCGCAGCTCGATGCGCGAGGCGATCCGGGCGCTCACGGTGCTGGGGGTGCTGGAGGCCCGGCACGGTTCCGGGATCTACGTCACCGCGCTGGAGGCGGGGGACCTGCTGGAGACGTTCGGGGTGGTGGCCGATCTGTCGCGGGGCCCGCGTCTGGTCGAACTGCTCCAGGTACGCCGGATCCTGGAGTCGACGGCCACCGCACTGGCCGCGGCCCGCATCACCCCGGAACAGCTGGCCGTGGTGGAGGGGCACCTGGCGGCGATGAACGCGACGGACGACCCCGAGGAGATCCTCGCGCACGACCTGGAGTTCCACCGGGCGATCGCGGCGGCCGCCGGCAACGAGACGATGGCGGCGATCCTGGAGGGCCTGTCCTCACGCACCTTCCGGGCCCGCGTCTGGCGCGGCTACCAGGAGGAGGGCGCCTTCGCCCGGACCCGCCGCGAACACGCCGCGATCCACCGCGCGCTCGCCGCCCGTGACCCGGAGGCCGCCCGGGCGGCGGCGGCCGCCCACGTGGGCGAGGTGGAGGAGTGGCTCAGGGGGCAGGTGGAGCCCTGAGCCACGGCCGCCTCTCGACGCGGGACTCCCGGCGGGGCAGAGTTCTCCTACGTACTCGCCAGTAGTGCACGCACACCGAGGGAGCTGCCTGTGACCAGCTGGGTCGGCCGGACCGCCGTCGAGATCGCCGCCGCCGTCCGCGCGAAGGAGGTCACGCCCCGTGAGGTGGTGGCCGAGCATCTCGCGCGGATCGAGCGGCTGGACGGCCGGATCGGAGCGTTCCGCACGGTGCGGGCCCGAGCCGCCCTGGCCGAGGCCGACGAGCTGGCCGCCCGGGGCGACCTGACCGGACTGCCACTGGCCGGGGTGCCGGTGGCGGTCAAGGACAACCTCGGTGTGCGGGGCGAGTCGACCCGGGTCGGCTCGGCCGCGACACCGGACACCCCGGCCGACGCCGACCATGTGACGGTGGCCCGGCTGCGGGCGGCCGGTGCGGTGGTCGTCGGCCTGACCAACGTGCCGGAGCTGTGTGTCTTCGGCACCACGGAGGGCGTGCACGGCACCGCCCGCAACCCCTGGGACACCTCCCGCACGGCGGGCGGCTCGTCGGGCGGCAGCGCGGCCGCGGTCGCCGCGGGCCTGGTACCGATCGCCCTCGGCAACGACGGTATGGGCTCGCTGCGCATCCCGGCGGCCAACTGCGGCCTGGTGACCATCAAGCCGGGCCACGGGGTGGTGCCGGCCGGGATCGGCGAGGGCGACTGGTTCGGGATGTCGGAGAACGGTCCGCTGGCGACGACGGTCGAGGACGCGCGGCTGATGCTGTCGGTCCTCGCGGACACCGACGCCGCGGCGGCCGGGGAACCCGGTGCGCTGAAGATCGCCGTCTCCGTGCGCAGCCCGCTGGCCGGGGTCACGGTGAGCAAGCCGTACACGGGCGCCGCGCGGGACGCGGCCGGGGTGCTGGTCCGGGCGGGACACCATGTGGAACGGGCCGAGCCGCCGTATCCGCTGTCGCTGGGCGTCACCTCGCTCGCGCACTGGACGGCGGGCACGGCGGTGGACGCCGCGAGCCTCGACCCGCGGCTGCTGACCCGGCGCACCCGGGTGCACGCGGCCGTCGGCCGGCGCTTCCTGTCCGGGGTGCGGGGCGGCTCGGCACGGGAGGCACTGCGCCGACGCCTCGAGCCGTTCTTCGCGGAGTACGACGTGCTGCTCACTCCGGCGCTGGCGCGACGCTCACCGAAGTCGGCGCCGTGGCACGAGCGGGGCTGGTTGCGCAATGTCCTGGTGAACACGAACTACTCGCCGCTGACGCCGCCGTGGAACCTGACCGGCTGGCCGGCCATGGCGGTCCCCTTCGGCACACTGCCGTCCGGTGCTCCCACGGCGGTGCAGCTGGTGAGCCTGCCCGGGCGGGAGGGCGAACTGCTGCGACTGGCCGAGCAGCTGGAGAGCCTGCGTCCGTGGCGACGGACGGCTCCGCTCGACTGAGCGGAGAGAGCGGGCCCGGCGTGGGCGTGCCTGTCGCACACCCAGGCCGGGCGACCGCGAGCGGTCAGTCCACGCTGGGCAGGATGTGGGGCTCGGCGAGGTCCTCCTCGTAGCCCGCCAGGCGGATGGGGGCGGAGCGGGCCCACACGTCGAGGCTGCCGATCTCGCCGGGCCGACGGCCGGCCCGCTCCGGACGTTCCTTGGGACGTTGCTCGCGATTCGTCTTCTCCGGTGTCACCGCGCACTCCTTATGTGTCGGGTCACCCTCGGGGCGTGCCGGCCAGTCTGCGGTCCGGCGCCTGACGCTCCCTCGGGCCTGGCTCAAGTCGGTCGAGGACGCGGTGGCGCCGGCAACTTCTTGGAGGGCGAGCCGTTGTGAAGCGGCCTGTCCCATGACGGACCGTGGGTGTGGGTGGCACTCCGTACTGCTGTCCGTCCGCTACACATTAACCAAATGAGCGGGTGGCCGCTCGATAGGGCTGAAAATTTGGGGTAACCATGGCAAGTCACCCGTATGTCACCGCAGGTGAATTGAACCTTTTTCCACCCTGATGCACCTTCTGGATTCACCCGTCCGGGCGATATCGCTGGGCGTGGCGGCCCAGGGAGGCCGCGCATTCGCCCGCGAGTTCGTCGCGCAGTTCAAGTGCCGTTCGTCCGGTCGCAAGCAGGCCATGGTCTGCTGGCGTCCGGCAACGGCGGTCTCGCGGAAGGACTGACGCATGGAGCTGCGCAGCGTCGAGGAGCTGATGGACCTGCTGTACGCCTGCCGGGGCGTGCGGGACACCCCGGACCGCGGGGTGCCCGGCGTCGACCTGCACGATCACGCGCTCCAGACGGCGGCACTGCTGCGCCGCGGTCGCCCCGCCGACAAGGAGCTCCAGCTCACCGGGCTCGTCCACCCCATCGGTCACCTGCTGTGCCCCACCGACGCCACCGGCCGGCCGGAACGGGCCGCCGAGGCCGTACGCCCCCTGCTCGGCCCCCGGGTCTCCCGTCTCGTCCACCTGCACCCCTGGCACGGGCCCACCGCCGACGACGATCTGCTCAGCCTGCGCCAGGCCGACGAGGACGGCCGGGCGCCCGGGTTCGACGCGGGCGTGCTGGAGGACTGGCGCACCGTGCTGGAACTGGTGGCGGCACGGAACTCACGCCTCGGGGCTGTCGACTGACGGACCGTCATGAGACGGTACGCCGATGACGTCGTCGTACGGGTTGCGGGGCAGGGCCGCCGTCGTCACGGGGGCCACGCGCGGGATCGGCTGGGCGGTGGCACGGGCGCTCGCCGACGCCGGGGCGCGGGTGTGCGTCAGCGCGCGGGATCCGGACGGGGTGCGCCGCGCGGCCGGGGAGCTGGACGGCATCGGACTGGCCGGTGACGTCGGGGACCCCGGGCACCCCCACCAGCTGACCGAGCTGTGCCTGGACACCTTCGGCCGGCTGGACGTGCTGGTCAACAACGCCGCGACCAACCAGCCCTACGGACCGCTCATGGACGCCGATCCCGGCGCCTGGCGGGAGGCCTTCACGGTGAACGTCGAGGCGCCGCTGCGGCTGGTGCAGTGCGCGTGGCGGGGTTGGATGCGTGAGCACGGCGGCGTGGTCGTCAACATCTGCACGGAGGGCGCGGGACACGTCGGGCCCGGCGTCGGCGCCTACGGCACCAGCAAGGCGGCCCTCCTCCACCTCACCCAGCAGCTCGCGGGCGAACTGGGCCCGGGAGTGCGGGTGAACTCCGTCTCCCCCGGCCTGGTACGCACCGAGATGGCACGGTTCGTATGGGAGCCGGGAGAGAAGGAGAGGGCGGCGGCCTTGCCGCTGGGCCGGATCGGGGAACCGGAGGACGTGGCACGAGCGGTGCTCTGGCTGTGCTCCGACGAGGCGAAGTGGATCACCGGGGCGGACCTGCTGGTGGACGGCGGCACGAAGGTGCGCCGGGCACACATCGCCACCTGAGGGCCACGGAGGCGCGGCCGGCCCTCACAAGCCCGCCCCCGGCCCCAGTCACCGGCCCCGGCCACCGGCCACCGGCCACCGGCCACCGGCCACCGGCCACCGGCGCAGAACGGCCCTACCACTTACCGGGGGCGTAGTCCTTCAGGAACACCCCGTACAGATCCTCACCCTGCTCGCCGCGCACGATCGGGTCGTAGACGCGGGCCGCGCCGTCGACCAGGTCGAGCGGGGCGTGGAAGCCCTCCTCGGCGAGACGCAGCTTGTCGTAGTGCGGGCGCTCGTCGGTGATCCAGCCGGTGTCGACCGAGGTCATGAGGATGCCGTCGGCCTGGAACATCTCCTGGCCGCTGGTCCGCGTCACCATGTTCATCGCGGCCTTGGCGGCGTTGGTGTTCGGGTGTCCCGCGCCCTTGTAGCCACGGCCGAAGACGCCCTCCATCGCCGAGACGTTGACGACGTACGCGCGGCCGCTCGTCGCCTTCCTGGCGGCGTCGGCCATGGCCGGGCGGAGCTTGCTGATCAGGATGAACGGCGCCGTGTAGTTGCACAGCTGGGTCTCGAGGAGCTCCACCGGGGAGATCTGCTCGATGGTCTGCACCCAGGTGTTGGTGTCGACGACGTCGGGGACCAGACCGCCCGCGTCGATGGCGGTGCCGTCGAGGTGCCGGGCGATGCTGGCGTTGCCCGCGACCAGGGCGAGGTCGGCGACCTGCTGAGCGTCGATGCCGGAGATTCCGGCGGGCAGTGCGGCCAGCCCGTCGACCGCGCCGGAGCCGAAGGCGCCGATGACATGGTGGGCGGGCAGCTCGCCGGCGGGCAGCGGCGCGCTCTCGCCGTCGACCAGGGCGGCGTACGCGGAGGGCAGTCGCCGGACGGTCTGCGTCGCGTTGTTGACAAGGATGTCGAGGGGGCCCGCCTCGGCGACCTGGTCGGCGAGGGCCACGGCCTGCGCCGGGTCGCGCAGGTCGATGCCGACGACCTCCAGACGGTGCATCCAGTCCCCCGAGTCGTCCATGGCCTTGAAGCGGCGGATGGCGTCCTTGGGGAAGCGGGTCGTGATCGTCGTGTGCGCGCCGTCCCGCAGCAGCCGCAGCGCGATGTACATGCCGATCTTGGCGCGGCCGCCGGTGAGCAGGGCGCGCTTGCCGGTGAGGTCGGCGCGCACGTCGCGCTTGTCGCGGTTCAGTCGGGCGCACTCGGGACAGAGCTGGTGGTAGAAGTAGTCGACCTCGACGTACCGGGTCTTGCAGGTGTAGCAGGAGCGCGGGCGCTGGAGTATCCCGGCGATCCGGCCCTCCTCGGTGACCGAGGACGGCAGGATGCCCTCGGTCTCGTCGTCGATGCGCTGGGCGGAGCCGGTCGCGGTGGCCTCGGTGACCGACTTGTCGTGGGCGGTCTTGGCGGCCCGGCGGTCCTGGCGGCGGCGCTGCTTCACGGTGCGGTAGACGCCGGCGGTGGCCCGGCGCACGGCGATCGCGTCGGGGTGGTCGACGTCCAGCTGGTCGAGTTCGTCCAGCACGGCGAGGCAGACGGCGAGCCGCTCCGGGTCGATGCCGGGCCCGTACACGACCTCGTCCACGACCTCCTCCGTGACCGCCGTGGAGCCGTCCTCTGTCACCGTCATCGCGCTGCCGCTTCCCTGATCACCCGTGCGGCGCTCCGACCGAGTCCGCCCTCGAAGGACGAATTTTACGGAGCGCCGGGCCGCTCCTCCAAACCCGTTCCCGTCAAGAGCCGCAGGCCGTGATGAGCGTCTCCACCTCGGCGGTCAGGGCGCGGGCGAACCGGTCGAGATCGGGGACCGCCGCGGCGTCGGCGACGAGCCCGTAGTGGATCTGGCCGCGGTAGGTGGAGACGGCGACCGCGAGGGCCTGGCCGCGGGCGAGCGGGGCGTACGGGAAGACCTCGGTCACCGGGTTCCCGCCGAGCTTCAGGCCGAAGCCGGGCAGGGGCACGCTGGTGACGAGGATGTCGAACCAGAGCCGGGCGGCGTGGCCGACCAGCGGGCCGCCGAGGCGGTGGCCGAGGGCCGGGACATGGTCGGCGAGCAGGGCGACGGCGCCGGCGCCCCGGCCGGGGCCCGCGTCCTTGTTGCGGTCCATGGCGGCGCGGACCGTGGCGAGGCGGCGCAGCGGGTCCGGGTCGTCGACCGGAAGCCGCATCAGGTACCCGGAGAGCCGGTTGCCCTGGGGGTGGGCGGTGCGCGGGCGGCGCTTGGAGACGGGGATGAGCGCGCGCGGCACGACGCCCTCGCTGCCGTCGCCGCGTTCGTCGAGCCAGCGGCGCAGCGCTCCGGCGACGACCGCGATCAGCACGTCGTTGACGGTGCCGCCGGCGACCTTGCGGATCCGGTGCACGTCGTCGAGGTCGATGACGACGCCGGCGGTGCGGCGGGTGCCGGTGGACGCGGCGGTGAGGGCGGGGGTGGGGCGCATGCCCAGGGTGTGCACGGCGACGGAGGCGCCGATGTCGAGGGCGCGGCCCACGTCGGAGACGGCTCCGCGCAGCAGGCCGGGCAGTCTGCGCACGTCGGGGAGGGCCCCGCGGGCCGGTCCGGCGGGGCGGGGGCGGGGGGCGGGCAGATCCATGGGGTCCAGGACGGCCGCGGCCAGGGTCAGGGCGCGCAGTCCGTCGGCGAGGGCGTGGTGGAACTTGAAGAGCACGGCGAAGCGGCCGCCGGCCTCGTCCGGCAGGACGTGGGCCTCCCAGGGCGGGCGGCCGCGCTCCAGGGGACGCTCCATGAGCCGCCCGGCCTCGGCCTGGAAGTCGGCGGTGGGCGCGTGCAGCGTGACGTGGTGCAGGGGGTCGAAGTCGGGGTCCGCCTCCCGGGTCGCGCCGCCGAAGGCGAGCGACCGGCGCAGGTCGAACGGTTCCGAGCGGTCGAACGGCCGCCACAGGTCCCGGATCCGCATGCGCAGTCCGGGAACGGCGGCGGCACGGGCCGCGAGCAGGTCGGCGGCGTGGGCGCCCGCGGTGGGCGACTGCGCCGTGAAGACGCCGAGCGCTCCGAGGTGCATGGGGTGCTCGGCCGACTCGAGGTTCCAGAACGCCAGGTCGAGGGGGGCCAGCAGATCATCAGCAGTCAAGGGCTTGCCTCGCGTCGGCTCAGAGTGGAGGCCATCAGTCAAGCGCGCCCGGGCGATTACGGTCAAGTACGATCAAGCTACACACAGTTAACAGCGCATTAAGTTCAGGACACCTGCTGGCCCTTACCCAGGGCAATCACGCCGCCCTTCGACACCGTGTACAGCTCCGCGTCCCGCTCCGGGTTCACGCCGATGGTCGCACCCGGAGGGACCTCCACGTTCTTGTCGAGCACCGCCCCGCGCACGACCGCACCCCGTCCGATGTGCACGTTGTCGTGCAGGATCGAGCCCTGCACGACCGCTCCCGGGTCGACCACCACACCCGGCGACAGCACCGAGCGGGTGACCTGTCCGCGGATCAGGCACCCCGAACTGATGATCGACTCACCGGCGATGCCGCCCGCGTTGAAACGCGCGGGGGACAGCTGGCCCGAGTGGGTGTAGATGGGCCAGCTGCGGTTGTACAGGTTGAAGGCGGGGCGCTCGGCGATCAGGTCCATATGGGCGTCGTAGTACGCGTCGAGCGTGCCGACGTCACGCCAGTAGCCCTGGTCCCGGGTGGTCTCGCCGGGCACGTGGTTGTCGTGGAAGTCGTACAGCTGGGCCTCGCCGCGCTGGGTGAGCGCGGGCAGGATCGAGCCGCCCATGTCGTGGACGGAGCTCTCGTCCTCGGCGTCCCGCTGGAGCGCCTCTATGAGCGCCTTGGTGGTGAAGATGTAGTTGCCCATCGACGCGAACACGCTCTCCGGGTCGTCGGCGAGCCCCGGCGGGTCGGCCGGCTTCTCCAGGAAGCGTTCGACCGTCAGCCCGTCCGAGCCCGGGGTGATCACCCCGAAGGAGGAGGACTCGCCGCGCGGGACCCGGATCCCGGCCACGGTCACGCCCGCGCCGCTGTCGATGTGCTGGCTGAGCATCTGGCGCGGGTCCATGCGGTACACGTGGTCGGCGCCGAACACGGCCACGTACTCGGGCCGCTCGTCGTAGATGAGGTTCAGCGACTGGAGGATGGCGTCGGCGCTGCCGAGGTACCAGCGCGGGCCGAGCCGCTGCTGGGCCGGGACCGGCGTGACGTAGTTGCCGAGCAGGCTGGACATCCGCCAGGTGGTGGTGATGTGCCGGTCCAGCGAGTGCGACTTGTACTGCGTCAGTACACAGATGCGCAGGACGTCCGCGTTCACCAGGTTGGACAGCACGAAGTCGACGAGCCGGTACGTGCCGCCGAAGGTGACCGCTGGTTTGGCGCGGTCAGCCGTGAGAGGCATCAGGCGTTTGCCCTCACCACCCGCCAGCACGATCCCGAGCACCGATGGCCCACCACGACGCATGGCCGCTCCCCTCACCCTGGTTGAACCATGGTTGCCCCCGGCCGGGGGAACTAAGCCTGTTTGACGATCTCCTCGTACAGCCCGACCGTCCGCCGGGCCACCGCGTCCCAGCCGAACTCCCCCACCGCGCGCACCCGCCCGGCCTCACCCATCCGGCGGCCGGCCTCCGGGTCACCGAGAACCGCGTCCAGCGCCCGTGCGAGGCCCGCCTCGAACCCGTCGTCCACCTCCACGAGTGTCCCGGTCACCCCGTCCTCGACGACCTCTGGAATGCCGCCGACCCGGGAGGCCACTACGGGAGTGCCGCAGGCCATCGCCTCCAGATTGACGATGCCGAGCGGTTCGTACACCGAGGGGCAGACGAACACGGCGGCGTGCGTGAGGAGTTGGATCACCTCGGGGCGCGGCAGCATCTTCGGGATCCAGTGCACGCCGTCACGGGCCCGGCTCAGCCCGGCGAAGAGATCGCGGAACTCCTGGTCGATCTCGGGGGTGTCGGGGGCTCCCGCGCACAGCACGACCTGCGCCGCGGGATCGATGTCCCGGACCGCGCGCAGCAGATGGGGCACGCCCTTCTGCCGGGTGATGCGGCCGACGAACAGCACGAAGGGGCGATCCGGGTCGAGGCCGATCCGGGTGAGGGCGTCGGTGCCGTGATCGGGACGGTACAGGGCGGTGTCGATGCCGTTGTGGACGACGTGGACCCGGTCCGGGGCGAGCGCCGGATAGCAGGCGAGGATGTCCTCACGCATCGCCTTGGAGACGGCGATCACCGCGTCGGCCGCCTCCACCGCGGTCCGCTCGGCCCAGCCCGACAGGGCGTAGCCGCCGCCGAGTTGCTCGGCCTTCCAGGGCCGCAGGGGCTCCAGCGAGTGCGCGGTCACCACGTGCGGGACGCCGTACAGCTCCTTGGCGAGGTGGCCGGCGAGGTTGGCGTACCAGGTGTGGGAGTGGACGAGCTCGCGGCCTTCGAGGGCGGCCGCCATGGCGAGGTCCACGGAGAAGGTGCGCAGCGCGTCGTTGGCGCCGTCCAGCGCGGACCAGGGGCGATGCCGCTGGACCCCCTCGGTGCGGCCCTCGCCCCAGCAGTGCACGTCGAGGTCGACCAGCCGCCGCAACTCACGGGCCAGGAACTCCACATGGACGCCCGCGCCGCCGTACACGTCCGGGGGATACTCCCGGGTCAGCAGTCCCACTCGCACCCGGAACCCCCACATCTCACTCAGCGACCGGCTCCCTTCATGGTCACCCAGACGGGGCGCGTGGGGAAGAGCGCGGGGGTCGTGTGAAGCAACAGTCGCCGCAGACGCCCCCGCCGGGCACCCGGTAGTACAGGCAGCAGCTGCGGCGGCGGAAGGCGGTGCCGGCCGATGTCCCGGTGTCGGTGAGGAGCGTTCCGGTGTCCGCGAGGAGGGGGTGGGTGAACAGCTCCGCGGTGAGGGCACGCACGCGTGCGGCGACGTCGGGACGGCCGTGCGTGCGGGCCCACAGTTCCAGCTGCCGGGCGGCCCCGGCCAGCGCGGATCCGGAGTTGCCCCGCAGCAGGCCCGGCGCGACCGGATGGCGGGCGCGCAGCGCGGCGGAGAGGGGTTCGAGGTGGCCGTCGAGGACCGTCGCGGCCACGGTCGCCGCGTCCCCCGGCCGGGCCCGCACCTCGGTCAGCCACAGGTCGTCCGGGGCGGTGGCGTCCGGGTCCCAGCACAGCAGCCCGGGCGCGAGGTCGGGAATGCTCCCGTACAGGACGGCGCAGCCCAGCGTCACCGACCAGAGGCGGGCCGCGAGGCCCTGCTGCGCCACCGAGGCCCCGATCCGGTCCTCGGGGGCGCGCAGGGCCCGGGTCACCTTGCGGACCCGGAAGGCCAGCGGATCCCCGTGGACGTCCGGTGCCGGGCTCCGGGAGGTCTCCCGACTGGACGGCTCCCCGTAGGCCCGGGCGAGGGTCGGCGGCGCCGCGGTCGGCTCTCCGGTGCCGCCCGGTCGTGTGCGCAGGGCGAAGAAGGGGCCGAGCGGGCGCAGCGCGGCGAGATCGGGGTCGAGGTCCACGAAGTGCAGTAGTACCAAGGCCGTCAGGGCCCGTGCTCAGGGGCATCCCTGGTCCGTCACCCGCCTGAGGGAGGACAGCGGGCCTTCAGTACTCCATCGGTAGTAGGACCTATTGCGTGCTCAGGTACGACGACGGGAACAGATCTACAGGGCATCGTGTTGGTTATGAGAGCCGACCGTTCGCCGCGCCGGGCCCCGCGCCCCCGCCTCACGCAGAGGATCAGCTGATGAGCGCCCTCGCGTTGTCCGTGGTCCTGTCGCTCGTCTCCGCTGTCGCGTACGCGGCCGGCGCGATCGTGCAGGAGCAGGTCGCGCTGTCCTCGCCCGACGAGGAGTACGCCCCGTTGCGCCGTCCGGGCTGGTGGGCGGCGGTGGCGTTGAACGGTCTCGGCGGAGTTCTCCACGTGGTGGCGCTCGCCTACGGTCCCCTCAGCCTGGTTCAGCCGCTGGGCGCGCTGACCATCGTGTTCGCGTTGCCCATGGCCGCCCTGTTCGTCGGCCGCAGGGCCGGGGCGACGGCCTGGCGTGGCGCGATCATGGCGACGGTCGGTCTCGCCGGTCTGCTGTCCCTGGTGGGGGCGGCCGACGCACAGTCGCTGAGCACCCCGCAGCGGGTCAGCGTGGCCGTGGTCACCGCGGCCGCGCTCGTGGCCCTGATGGTGGCGGGGCGGGCCGCGCACCGGCACCCGGCGGTCCGCAGCATGCTGCTGGCGACCGCGTCGGGCATAGCGTTCGGCATGTCGTCGGTCTTCACCAAGACCGTCGCGGTCGACTGGACCGGTGGTGTCTCGACGGCCGACGTCCCGTCCCTGGCCGTGATCGGCGTGCTCGCCACGGCCGGCATGCTGCTGTCCCAGGCCGCCTACCGGGGCGCGGGCCTCGCGGCCCCGCTGGCCACGCTGACCGTGGTCAACCCGGTGGTGGCGGCCGCGGTCGGCATCACGATGTTCGGCGAGACCTTCCGCTACGGCACCACGGGCACCGTGCTGGCCCTGGGCTGCGGTGTGGTGGCGGCGGGCGGACTCATCCTGCTCACGACGGAGCGCCTTCAGGGCGCTCGGCCCGAAACGGCGGCGGCTGCTGTACCGGCAGCGCGGATCCCGGCGGACAGCGGCACGGCGGAGGTGTCGGCCGACGCCCCGGCGGACGGGAAGACCGGCGGTGCGACGGGCGGGATCCCGTTCCCCGAGCAGCCGGGCGCGCCACTGCCGGAGGGCGTGCGGTCGGCGGAAGACGTGCTGGAGGACCTGCGGCTCGCCGGAGCGGCGCTGGACACGGCGCGGTCGGCGCAGGCGCGGGAGACAGACGTACGGGCGGCAGACGTCCGGGCGGCAGAGGTACGGGCGGCAGAGGTACTGAAGGAACGGCTCGTCCTGGCTCCGGCCACGGCCGACGGCGAGGACCGCTACGAGGAGGACCCGTCCGGCGGGGACGTGCCTCCGTCGTTCTACACCCCGCTGTACGGAGGTCTGTACGTCCCGATGCCGGTCGTGGACCGGCATCGGGAGCGCGTCAAATCCTGACGCCGCCGGCCCGGAGATACGCCACCGGGTCGACGTCCGTCCCGAAACCGGGCCCGGTCCGCACCTCGAAGTGCAGATGCGGGCCCGTGCTGTTGCCGGTGGAGCCGGACCGGCCGATGCGCTGTCCGCCGCTCACCGACTGCCCGTCCCGTACGGAGATCGCCGACAGGTGGGCGTACTGCGAGTAGCGGCCGTCGCTGTGCCGGATGACCACCTGGTACCCGAAGGAACCGGCCCAGCCCGCGCTCACCACCTCGCCCGCCCTGACCGCCTGCACGGAGGTGCCGGTGGGCACGGGGAAGTCGACGCCGGTGTGGTAGCCCTTCGACCAGGACGAACCCGTGGCGTGGTACGGCGTTCCGGTGGAGGCGCTGACGGGCGACACGAGGGAATGGCCGGTCGTCGCCTTGCGGTCGGTGTCCTTCGCCTTGGTGCTCTTGGCCGGCTTGCTCTCCTTGGCGCCCGAGGAGGTCTTGGGCTTCTCCGTCCGGGGTCCGGTGCTGCTCGGGGCCTTGGTCGCGGCGGCCGCCCGGCCCTCCAGGCTGAGTCGCTGACCGGGCAGGATCAGGTCGGGGTCGCCGCCGATGGTCGTCCGGTTGGCGGTGTAGAGCCCCCGCCAGCCGCCCTTGACCTCCTCGGTGTCCGCGATGCCGGAGAGGGTGTCGCCGCGGACCACGGTGTACATCTGCGCGGTGCCCGCACGGGACTGAGGTGTGCTCTGCGGCCGTACGTCGTCCAGGGACGTCTTCGACGTCTTGGGAGCCGCCTTGGCGGACGGCTGGGAGGACTTGGAGGACTGGGACGACGACGGCTCGGAGGACTTCGTCGTGGTGCCGTTCGGGTGGATGTCGGGGGTGTCGCCGCCCCGGCTCAGTCCGGCCCGCACCGAGCAGACGGGCCAGGCGCCGGGCCCCTGCCCGTCCAGCACCTTCTCGGCCACGGCGATCTGCTGGTCCTTGGTGGCCAGATCCGCACGGGGCGCGTACCGCGTACCGCCGTACGCCTCCCAGGTGGACTGGGTGAACTGGAGTCCGCCGTAGTAACCGTTGCCGGTGTTGATGTTCCAGTCGTTGGTCGACTCGCACGCGGCGACCTTGTTCCAGGTGTCCACGTCGGCCGCTTGAGCTGCACCGGTGCCGATCAGCGGCAGCGCCATACCGGCACCGCCCGCCGTGACGGTGAGCGATGCCCGGTTGATCCTGTTCGGCTGATACCGGCGGTGCCGGCCGCGTACGGCCATGGAGATCCCCCTCGACATGCGTCAGGAGGGGCAAAAGTAAGGGCGGCGAACAGGCCATGACAAGGCGACAACCGGCCGCTCCGACGCGCGGGCGAACACCGGACGCCCCGGGCGGGAATCCGGCGGCGGAACCCGTCAAGATGGTCCAGGACGACACTGACCGAATGCACGGGCACACCCCTGGAGGAGCCAACCGTATGAGCACTTCAGCTCAGATCGGCGTCACGGGACTCGCGGTCATGGGCCGCAATCTCGCCCGCAACTTCGCACGCAACGGCTACACGGTCGCGCTGCACAACCGCACGGCGGCACGGACGCACGCCCTGGTCGAGGAGTTCGGCCACGAGGGCGAGTTCGTCGCCACCGAGACCGCCAAGGAGTTCGTGGCGGCACTGGAGCGGCCCCGCCGCCTGGTGATCATGGTGAAGGCCGGTGAGCCGACCGACGCGGTGATCCGGGAGTTCGCCCCGCTGCTCGAACCCGGCGACATGATCATCGACGGCGGCAACGCGCACTTCGCCGACACCCGCCGCCGCGAGCGCGAACTGCGCGAGCAGGACATCCACTTCGTCGGCACGGGCATCTCCGGTGGCGAGGAGGGCGCGCTGCACGGCCCGAGCATCATGCCGGGCGGCTCGCCGGAGTCCTACGAGTCGCTGGGCCCGATGCTGGAGAAGATCTCGGCGAAGGCGGCGGACGGGGCGCCCTGCGTCACGCACATCGGCCCGGACGGCGCCGGCCACTTCGTGAAGATGGTCCACAACGGCATCGAGTACGCCGACATGCAACTGATCGGCGAGGCCTATCAGTTGCTGCGTGATGTCGCCGGGTACGAGCCCGCGCAGATCGCGGACATCTTCCGCACCTGGAACACCGGCCGCCTCGACTCCTACCTGATCGAGATCACCGCCGAGGTGCTGTCCCATGTGGACACGGCGACGGGCCGGCCCTTCGTGGACGTGGTGGTCGACCAGGCGGAACAGAAGGGCACCGGCCGCTGGACGGTCCAGATCGCGCTCGACCTGGGTGTTCCGGTGTCGGGCATCGCGGAGGCCGTCTTCGCCCGGTCGCTGTCGGGACACGCGAAGCTGCGCGAGGCCTCGCGCGGCCTGGCGGGACCGACCGCGTCCGCGCTGGGCAAGGCGGAGGCGCAGGCCTTCGCCGACCGGGTGGAGCAGGCGCTGTACGCCTCGAAGATCGTGTCGTACACGCAGGGCTTCCACGAGATCGCCGCGGGCAGCGAGGAGTACGGCTGGGACATCGATCTCGGCGCCGTCTCCTCGATCTGGCGCGGTGGCTGCATCATCCGCGCGGCCTTCCTCGACCGGATCCGCGCCGCGTACGACAACCGGGCGGACCTGCCGAGCCTGCTGTCCGACGAGACCTTCGCCTCGGAGATCGCGGCGGCGCAGGACCCGTGGCGCGAGGTGCTGGTGTCCGCGACGCTTCAGGGCGTGCCGACGCCCGGGTTCGCGGCGGCGCTCGCCTACTACGACGCGTTGCGCGCGGAGCGGCTGCCGGCGGCGCTCACGCAGGGACAGCGGGACTTTTTCGGGGCGCACACCTACCGGAGGGTGGACCGCGAAGGCGCGTTCCACACCCTCTGGGGAGGCGACCGGTCGGAGACGGAGGCGTAGTCCTTCGAGGACGTCAGGACATCACGGTGGGCGGCGGTCCTACGTCGCCCACCGTGGTCCCGTCAGGTGAGGGGCGGGCCGGGCTCCGGGCTGGGGACCGGTTCCGGACCCGGCGGGACCGGCGACGGCGAGGGACCCGGGGGCGGGCCGGGCCGCGGCGGCGGCGTCGGTTCCGGACCCGGCGGCGGCTCGGGAACGGGCACCGGGCTGGGGAACGGCTCCGGAGGGCCCGGGACCGGCCCCGGCGGCGGTCCGGGCTGGACGGGATCAGGGTGGACGGGGTCGGCGTACGGGTTCGTCATGGTGTCCTCCGGCCAGTTGCGAGCCTTGGCTCTGGACTCATCCCCCGCGTACCCGGGGCGGCCGCGGCCACTCACCCGGGTGGGCTCACCCGGCCGGCTCCCGTCGGCGAGGCGCCGCGGGCACGTCGCTCAGAAACGGCCGGGGTGCGCGCGCAGCCAGTCCTTGGCGGCGCGCAGCAGCTCGGGGTCGGCGGCCGGAGCCTCGTCGGGGTGACGCTCGGCCCACTTCACGACGTACGGGCAGAGCGGCGCCACGGGGATGCCCTCGCGCCCGGAGGCGGCGTACAGCTCCCGCGCGAGCGACCCGGCGATGCCCTTGCCCTCGTGGGCGGGCTCGACGACGGTGTGCACCGGCACCAGGGCGGGCGCGGGCGACTCCAGGACGAAGTACTCGATGCGGCCCACGACTTCACCGCCGTCGCCGAGGGCCTCCAGGCGGCCCGCCGCCCGGTCGTCGCGGATCTCGATGTCGCTCATGGGCACTCCCGGTGCGATGCGTGCGAGGGCTGCTGCGGTCAGACCGACACCGCCTGCGGGCTGCGCTCCTGGTCGGAGCCCGGTACCGGCTCCGACGGGTCCGCTCCGAGGGCCACGATCCGGTTGTCACGGTCCACGTGCACGACCCGCGGCTCCAGGGCCCGCGCCTCGGCGTCGGTCACCTGAGCGTAACTGATGATGATCACCAGATCGCCGGGGTGCACGAGATGGGCGGCGGCCCCGTTGATACCGACGACCCCCGAGCCGCGCTCGCCCTCGATGACGTACGTCTCGAGCCGCGCACCGTTGGTGATGTCGACGATGTGGACGAGCTCCCCCGGCAGCAGGTCGGCGGCGTCCAGCAGGTCGGCGTCGATGGTCACCGATCCCACGTAGTGCAGGTCCGCCTGGGTGACGGTGGCACGGTGGATCTTGGACTTGAACATGGTGCGCAACATCGGGGCACTCCCACAGGTAGGCTCCCTGCCTGCGTTCTTGCAGGTCAAGGGCTGTTTCCACATCCTACAACGAGTCGCATTTCCGGGCAGCTGTCCCCAGGTCTTTCAGGACTCATGCTGACCACTTGCCGACTTCCCTGACGCCCCGCCAGGTGGCCGGAGGAGGGCTTCGCCCACTCTCGCGGACCCCACCGCGGCGATGACCCAAGCCTACGCAGCACCCCCCGAAGGACGTCCGTGATCACCGTCACGCGGACGTCTGGACGGCAGTCAGGAGCGAAGGCGCTCGCCCGGAAGTCGGACCACGCGCCGCCATGGGTCAGCCGGCCAGGCCCCTCGTCTTTCGCCCCAAATTCGGCCGGAGCAGCCCATCGCCGGTCGTCGCACCCGAGCGGCAGCGGCGACCCAACCGGTCTGGTCGTCGATCAGACCATACGGGGGTGCTCTGACTGGTGGCCCCACACCCCGCCGGAAGGACCCCGCATGTTCATCCAGCCCTGGGACGCCGCCCTCGACGACGCCGAGTGGCAGACCTTGTGAGTGAGGCGACGAGCTCCTGCACCGGAGCGGGGATCTCGGTGGCGACGTCGAGGTCACGGCTGAAGCGTTCGACCAGGCCGTGAGCCTGCACGGCGTATCCGCCGGTGAGGACCAGAGGGGCAGGCGGAGCCGAGGTCGAGGATGTCTGCGAGGAGACGCTCGTGGAGCGGAGCGAGCTTCACGCGGCGGTCGTGTCGGCCGGAGCGCTGCGGAGCTCGGTGAGCAGCCGGTGCTGCAGGAGGGCCACCAGGTCCTCACTCGGTCCTTCGGCGAGGACGGTCCGGCAGAGCACCCATGCGGGACTTCGGACGGTCCAGGCTGTAGCTCGTCCGCCCGGACCAGGCGATGTGAAGCGGCAGGTCCACATCTCCCTCGACGGGGCCGGCCAGCTCCTGCAAGCGCTCGGGCAGTCGGCTGCGGAAGCGGTCCCGCAGCACCTCGGCGCGGGGGGGGGCGGTGATCGTCGTGTCCATGTGCGGCATTGCGCCGGGTTGAGCCCCCACAACGAAGATCCGTACCACCGGACTGTCAGACGATCATCACGCTCGGCAACCACCGCCCTCACGGGCTCAGTCGGCGAGGTCGGCCTTGCCGAACAGGACCGCGTAACTGGAGGGGAGCTGGCTGAGGATCTGATTCAGCTCTCCGCCGGTGACAGCGTCGGCAACGGTGGTCAGGACCGCGCTGGCGTCCCACTGCGCCGTACGCGGCCGGGCGTGGGTGCGCTCGGCGACCCGGCGGTAGAACTCTTCGATCCCGAAGCCCTGCGCCTGCTGCGGCGTGGCATGGTCAAGAACCTGTCCCAGCGGGCCGGGCAGCTGTGAGGCGAGGTCCTTGACCTCTCCCGGACTGATCCGTTGGGCCAGCACTTCCAGCACGGCGTTGGTGACGTCCGCGGCTTCGTCCTGGTCGTTGTATTCGCCTCGCTCGCGCACACGGGCGAGAAATCCGTCGTATTTCATAGCTGACTTCCTTCTGCCTTGGTCACCGCTGGCCATGGGGGTCGCCGGGTGCGCCGTCGGGCCGGCCGGGTCCGTCCGCCGGCGCGTGGCTGCCGTTCGCAAGGCCCTTGGCCCGAGACACACTCAGGGCACGGCGGAAGCGCCCGGGGCGCCGGGAACGGCCGCCCACGGCCTGATCGAGTCGGTCGCCGCTCGTCGAGCCGGCTTCTTGGAGCGCGTGGATCATCTGCTCGGTCTCGTCGTCGAGGCTTGTTCGGCCATGGCGGACGTACCCCTTGCCGTGCCCGCGGTGCCGGCCGTCCTCGGCGAGTACAAGGGTGCCGCCCGGTCCGGTGCCCGGGCGGTAGCGGCGGGCTCCGGCGCACTCCTGCTCCCGGCGGCGGGCGGTGCGGGCGGCGATTTTCAGACCTCGCGCACCATCGGACAGGAGAGTTCGCTCCCGCGTACGCCACGAAGAAGGCCGGCGAGACCGGCAGGAAGAACCACCGACAGTGGGGAGCCACGTAGCGCGTCTCCGCCGCCGTGAGGGGTGTCGAGCCGGCCTCGCCGGCCCGGCCGCAGTGCCGGAGGGGTGCCCGGAACCGCGGCGCTCGCGTCTCAGCCGCTGCTCTCGGTGGCTGCGCTCGTCTCGCTGATCTCGACCGTGCCGCGGCTTTGCGACGTCGGCCTTGGGGACGGTGATGCTGAACACTCCGTCCTGCATCTCAGCCTTGACCTTGTGGGTGTCCAACTCTCCGGGCGGGCGCAAACGGTACTCGGGGGATTGAGAGGGGTGGGTGCCCAGACGGGCCTTTCCTGCAGACCGCCACCGCGGTGGCGCCGGACGGGCATGGCCATCGCCATCGCCTCCTTCTTCCTTCTCGTGATCTCATCGCCCGCCATTCGTCATGCGAGCCATGCGGACTCCTTGTGACGTAGGCGTGCGGAGACGTCCGAGCCGTCCGCGGCAGCGGACGTGCCCGTGGTGCCGGGTGCGGCCGAGTGCCCCAGGTGCCGGTGCACGAAGTGGATGGCCATCGCGCCCTCACCGGCCGCCGAGGCCACCCGCTTCACCGAGCCGCTGCGGACGTCCCCTACCGCGAAGACCCCGGGCAGGCTGGTCTCCAGGGTCATGCACGAGCGCCCGCGACCGTGCCACACCTCGGGGTGGGCGCAGGCTTCCTGGGCCTCCGGACCGGTGAGGACGAAGCCGCGGGAGTCGAGGGCGAGGATGCCGGCGAGCCACTCGGTGTGGGGGGCGGCGCCGGTGAAGACGAACAGGCCCTGTACCGCGAGCCGGCGGTGCCCGCCCGTGCGGTTGTCGACCACGTCGAGCTCCTCCAGCACCTCCTGGCCGATGACCTCGGTGACCTCGGTGTGCAGCATGACCTCCACCCGCGGATGGCGCTCGACCTGGTCGACCAGGTAGCGGGACATGTTGGCCTCAAGGCTGGGTCCTCGGACCAGCAGGTGCACCTTCGGCGCGTACCCGGCGAGGAACAGCACCGCCTGGCCCGCCGAGTTGCCTCCGCCGACGACTGCCACCGGGTCGGTGCGGCACTGCTGGGCCTCGTAGACGGTCGCCGAGTAGTGGACGCTCGTTCCCTCCAGGCGTTCGATGCCGGGCACCTGGAGCCGGCGGTAGCGGGCACCCGTGGCCAGGACGACGGCGCGGGCGGCGATCTCGCTGCCGTCGGCGAACGCCACCACGTAGTGGTCCTCGTCCTGGGGATGGAGAGCGGTCGCCTCCACCGGAATGCTGATCCTGGCCCCGAACTTGTCGGCCTGGAGCACGGCGCGTTCGGTGAGTTCGGCGCCGGAGATGCCGGCGGGGAAACCGAGCAGATTCTCGATGCGGGACGACGTGCCGGCCTGGCCTCCGGTGGCCATCGCCTCCACCACGGTGGTGCTCAGTCCCTCGGAGGCGGCGTACACCGCGGCGGCGAGGCCGGCGGGTCCGGAGCCGACGATGAGGACGTCGCCGTAACGGCTTCCGGCGGGCAGTGACGGCAGGCCGATGAGCCGGGCCAGTTCCGCGTTGCCGGGGTTGCGCAACAGGGTGGTGTCCCGCCAGATGACGAGTGGTGTCTCCTCCGGGCCGACGCCGAAGCGGCGCAGCAGGTCCTCGGCCTCCTCGTCGGTCTCCAGGTCGATCCAGCGGTGCGGCAGCCGGTTGCGGATGGCGAACTCGCGCAGCCGCCTGGTGTCGGGCGAGTAGCGCGAGCCGATGACACGGAAGCCGGCGCCCTGCCCGACGAGCAGCGCGCGACGGCCCAGACAGGCGCGCAGCACGACGTCCCCGAGGGTGGAGTCCTGGGACACCAGGTGGCGCAACTGGTCCAAGGAGACGACGAGGACCTCGCCCGGCTCCCTGGCGACAGCGGTGTAGAAGGCCACCTGTCCGTGCAGCAGCCCGAGTTCGCCGATGAAGCGACCGGGGCCGTGCACGCGCAGCACGTGCTCCTCGGGAGTGCCGTGGTCCTCGACGACGGCGACGGTACCGCTGAGGACGACGAAGAACGTGTCGCAGCGCTCCCCCTCCTGGATCAGCACCTCGTTCGAAGCCATGCTCCGGCGTTCCCCGTGCTCCGCCAGACGTACTATCTGGTCCTCCGTAAGGCGCGGATACGCGCCGTAGACGTCCGGGGTCTCCCAGAAGGCGGCCTCGTCCGCTTCCTCCGGCACCGGTCCTTCGCCCGGCAGCGACTGGTCGCCGGACATCAGACGAACGCCTCGTGGACGTAGCACCAGCGCCAGTCCTCGCCGGGCTCGAACGACTGCACGATCGGATGGGCGTCGGCAGCCGCGTGCCTGCGCGCGTGCTTGTTCGGCGAGGAGTCACAGCAGCCGACGTGCCCGCAGGTCAGGCAGAGCCTCAGGTGGACCCACGGGGACCCGAGCAGCAAACACTCCTGACACCCTTGTGGGGTCAGCGGCCGGACCGGCCGGACAAGCGCGAGGTGGGGGTCTGCGTGCAGGGTCATCCGGATCACCCTTCCCGGGCCGTGATCGACTGTTCCACCCACTGGCGCAGAGCGGGGGCGGGCGCCGCCCCCGCCTGCCGGGCGACCGTCTCGCCCTGGTCGAGGACGAGCAGTGTCGGTACCGCCTGGACCTCGAAACGCTGCGAAAGCCGCGGGTTCTTGTCGATGTCGACCTTGACGAGTTTGATGCGGCCGGCGAGATCGGTGGCGACCTTCTCCAGCGCGGGGCTGACCATGCGGCAGGGGCCGCACCAGGTGGCCCACAGGTCGACCACGACGGGGACGTCGGCCCGCTCGGCGACCTCGGTGAAGTCGTCGTCGCCCGCGTCCACCATCCACGGCAGGGGCTGCTTGCAGTGGCCGCACTTGGGGCGGCCCTCCGCGGCCGCGGGCACCCGGTTGGTGCGCCCGCAGTTCGGACAACTGACGGTCGTCGCCTGCATCGTGCTCATGCCGCCCGCGCTCCCTTCACGTCCTCGGGCTGGTCGTAGGTGACCACCAGCTCTCCGTGCTCGGCATCGACGCGGACCGTCGCGCCGTCCTGGACGTCGCCGCGCAGCAGGGCGCGTCCGACCAGCGTCTCGACCTCGTGGGAGATGTAGCGGCGCAGCGGCCGGGCCCCGTACACCGGGTCGTAGCCCTGATGGGCGATCACTTCCCGGGCAGCAGGGGTGAGTTCGACGGCGATGCGGCGTTCGGCGAGCCGCTGCCGCAGTTCGTCGAACTGCAGCTCCACGATCCGCTCGATCTGCCGCTCGCCGAGCGGTTTGAACAGCACGATGTCGTCGACGCGGTTGAGGAACTCCGGGCGGAAGTGCCCGCGCAGCTCGCCCATCACCAGGGCGCGGGCGTCGGGCTTGATCTCGCCTTCGGCTGTGGCGCCGTCGAGGAGGTGTTCGGAGCCGATGTTGGACGTCATGATGATCACGGTGTTGCGGAAGTCGACGGTGCGGCCCTGGGCATCGGTGATGCGACCGTCGTCGAGGATCTGCAGCAGGGTGTTGAAGACATCGGTGTGCGCCTTCTCGACCTCGTCGAACAGCACGACCGAGTACGGCTTGCGGCGTACGGCCTCGGTGAGCTGGCCGCCTTCCTCGTAGCCGACGTATCCGGGTGGTGCGCCCATGAGCCGGCTGACGGTGTGCCGCTCCTGGTACTCGCTCATGTCGAGGCGGACCATGTTCTCCTCGGAGTCGAACAGAGTCCGGGCGACGGTCTTGGCCAGCTCGGTCTTCCCGACGCCGGTGGGGCCGAGGAAGATGAACGAGCCGATGGGGCGGCGAGGGTCGCGGATGCCGGAGCGGGCGCGGATGACGGCGTCGGCGACGAGCTGGACGGCCTCGTCCTGGCCGATGACGCGCTCGCGCAGGATCTCGTCGAGGCGCAGCAGTTTCTCGCGTTCGCCCTCCTGGAGGCGGGCGACGGGGATGCCGGTCCAGGCGGCGACGATCTCGGCGATCTCCTCCTCGGTGACGACCTCGCGCAGCAGCCGGTTCTGCCCTTGTTTGGCGGCCAGTTGCTCCTCCTCCGCGGCGAGTCGGCGCTCCAGGTCCTGGAGTCGGCCGTAGCGGAGTTCGGCGGCTCGGTTGAGGTCGTAGGCGCGTTCGGCCTCCTCCGCCTCGTGGCGGACCTGCTCCAGTTCCTGGCGCAGTTCCTGCACGCGGCGGATCGCCTGCCGTTCGGCCTCCCACTGGGCGCGTTTGGCGTCGGCCTCGCCGCGCAGGTCGGCCAGTTCCCTGCGCAGCTCCTCCAGGCGGGCCTTGCTGGCGGGATCGGTCTCCTTGGACAGGGCCGCGTCCTCGATCTCCAGGCGGGTCACCCGGCGGGTGATCTCGTCGAGTTCGGCGGGCATGGAGTCGATCTCCGTACGCAGCCGGGCACAGGCCTCGTCGACGAGGTCGATGGCCTTGTCGGGCAGGAAACGGTCGGTGATGTAGCGGTGGGAGAGCGTCGCCGCCGCGACCAGCGAGGTGTCCTGGATCTTCACGCCGTGGAAGACCTCCAGGCGTTCGCGCAGTCCGCGCAGGATGGAGATGGTGTCCTCCACGCTCGGCTCGTCGACCAGGACCTGCTGGAAGCGGCGTTCGAGGGCGGCGTCCTTCTCGATGTGCTTGCGGTACTCGTCGAGGGTGGTGGCGCCGATCATGTGGAGTTCGCCGCGGGCGAGCATCGGCTTGAGCATGTTGCCCGCGTCCATGGCCCCTTCGGCGGCGCCCGCGCCGACGACCGTGTGCAACTCGTCGACGAAGAGCAGGATCCGTCCCTCGGCGGCCTTGACCTCGCTGAGCACGGCCTTGAGGCGTTCCTCGAACTCGCCGCGGTACTTGGCGCCGGCGACCAGGGAGCCCATGTCGAGGGCGAACACCGTCTTGTCGCGCAGGCCCTCGGGGACGTCGCCGCGAACGATGCGCTGGGCCAGGCCCTCGACGATGGCGGTCTTGCCGACGCCGGGGTCGCCGATGAGGACGGGGTTGTTCTTGGTCTTGCGGCTGAGGATCTGGGTGACGCGGCGGATCTCCGCGTCACGGCCGATGACCGGGTCCAGCCGCCCGGACCGAGCCTCCAGGACCAGGTCGCGACCGTACTTCTCCAGAGCCTCGTAGGCGACTTCGGGGTTGGCGGAGGTGACGCGCTGGTTGCCGCGGACCTGGGTGAGCACGCTCAGGAACGAGTCGCTGGTGATGCCGGCCTGTTTGAGCAGGCGCCCGGCGGCCGTCGAAGAGCTCTCCTCAGCCAGGGCGAGCAGGAGGTGTTCCACGGACACGTACTCGTCCTTGAGGCGTTTGGCCTCCCGTTCGGCGGCGTCGAACAGGCGGGCGAGGCGCTGGGTGACGAAGACCTGGCCGGGTGCCGCGCCGGGGCCGGTGACCTTCGGGCGGCGGGAGAGTTCCTCGCGCACGGCAGCGCGCAGTTCCTTCGGCTCGGTGCCGGCCTGTTGCAGCAACCGCGGGATCAGACCGTCCTCCTGATCGAGAAGCGCGAGCAGCAGGTGTTCCCCGTCGACCTCGGTGTGCCCCATGCCGACGGCCGCGGTCTGGGCCTCCTGGAGGGCTTCCTGGGACTTCTGGGTGAGACGGTTCATGTCCATGGGGGTGTTTCACTCCTCGTGCCGCGGCCGCGCAGGGCGGATTCGAGCAGACTGATGCGGTCGAGCAGGTCGAGCACCAGGCCGATGGATGCGTAGTTGAGGCAGAGTCCGGTGCGCAGCCGCTGGATGCGGGCGAGGACCGCCGGGGCCGTGGGGTCGAACACCAGGCGCCCCGCCGAGTCGCGTTCGGCGTCGACCAGGCCGAGGGCGACGAACCGGCGGATCAGATCGGGGTGGAGGCCCGAGCGAAGGGCCACGGCGGCCAGGGAAAGCCTGGGGATGGGCACGAGCGCGTACCGGACAGCCGTCGAGGCGGTGAGGTCGGCGCCCGTCCGCACCGGACGGGCGCCCACGCCGGCCCGGCCGATGCCTGCCGCTCCCGCGGGTCGGTCGTTCATCACGTCCTCCTGGGGTCGAACGGGGAAGTGGCGGCGAGCTCCTCGAACAGTTCGCGCTCCCGGTCGCCGAGGGTGGGCGGCACCATGACGCGGAGTTCGGCGTACAGATCGCCGTTCGCGCCCCGCGGGTTCGGCATGCCCTCGCCGCGCAGCCGCAGCCGCCGGCCACTGGACGAGCCCGCGGGCACCGTGACCTTGGCCGTGCCACCGCCGGGCGTGGGCACCGGCACGGTCGCGCCCAGGGCCGCCTCCCAGGGGGTGACCGGGACCTGGACGTGCACGTCACGGCCGTCCAGCCGGAACCGGGGGTGGGGCTGGACACGCACCCGCAGGTACAGGTCGCCCGCGGCGGCGTCACCACTGCCCTGGCCGCCCTCACCCGCCAGCCGGATGCGCTGCCCGTCGGTGACGCCCGGCGGCACGTCGACCTCGTACCGCCGCGGCTGCCCGGTGGGACCGGCGAGCGTGACGGTGCGACGGCCGCCTCGGTACGCCTCCTCGACGGTGAGCGGCAGTTCCGCCTCCTGGTCCGCTCCGGGGACGCCGCCTCGGGCGGCGCCGGCTCCGAACATGGAGCCGAACAGGTCCTCGATGTCGATGCCCTCCGCGCCGAAGTCGTCGCCGAAGCCGGTGGCGTACCGGACACGAGGACCGCCACCGCCTGCGGTCCTCCGGCCGCGGAAGCCGCCGCCCGCTCCCGCCGCGACCCGTTCGTCGTAGTCCTCCGGGATCTTGCGGAAATCCTCGCCGAAGCGGTCGTAGCGGGCTCGGGTCTTGGGATCGGACAGGACGCTGTATGCCTCGTTGAGGTCCTTGAAGCGCTCTTCCGCCCCGGGATCCTTGTTGACGTCGGGGTGGTGCCTGCGGGCGAGTTTGCGATATGCCTGCTGGATCTCGTCCTGGCTCGCGGTCCGCGAGACGCCCAGCACCTCGTAGAAGTCCCGTGCCATGACCGGTCACTCCCGCTTCGCGACCGTCACGGCCGCGGGCCTCAGCTGTCGTTCGCCGTCCCCGTAGCCGGGGCGCAGCACCTCGACGACCGTGCCCGGTGGGGCGTCGGGGTCCTGGACGACAGCGACCACCTCGTGCCGGGCCGGGTCGAAGGCGACGCCGGTCTCCGCGTGCCGCGGGTAGCCGAGCAGTTCGAGGACGTTCACCGCCTGGTCGCGTACGGCCCGGATGCCCTCCACGATCGCGCCCGGATCGGCGCCCGCGTGGGTCAGGGCGAGTTCGAGGTTGTCGAGGACGGGCAGGAAGGCGGCCGCCGTGCGGGACCGCTCCACCGCCCGTTCGCGCTCCAGTTCCCTGGCGTGACGCTTGCGAAGGTTGTCGAGGTCGGCGAGTGCGCGCCGCCAGCGGTCCTCCAGTTCCTGGATCGCGGTCGTGTACTCGTCCTCGGCACGCGCGGGGCCGGCGGCGTCGGGTCCCGGTTCGCCGCTCGCCGCTTCGGACCGGGGCGGGCCCGGTTGGGGCAGATCCCCGCGCGGAGGGCGTCCGGCGCCTTCCGGCGCCGGTACGACCGGATCCGACGTGGCCCGGTCGGGTTCCTGGGGGTGAGTGGGCATGGCGCGCCTCAGCCCTTGTCGAACTCGGCGTCGATGACATCATCGTCACCGCCACCGCCGCTCGTGGGACCGCCGGCGGCGTCCTGGCCGGGACCGTCGCCCGTGGCGCCTGCGCCCTGATGGGCCGTCAGCCCCGCGAGCACCTGCTGGAGTTCGGAGGTCAGGGGCCGCGCGCGCTCCACGCCCGCCTCTTCCTTGACCGCCGCCCGGGCGTCGGTCACGAGCATCTCGGCGCGTGCCTTCTCGTGCGCGGGTGCTGCGTCGCCCAGTTCGGCGAGACGCTTCTCGACCTGGTACGCGACGGCGTCGAGTTCGTTGCGGGCGTCGACGGCCTCGCGGAGTGCCTGGTCCTGGCCCCGGTTGCTTTCGGCCTCCTGGACCATGCGTTCGACCTCACCGCGGTCCAGGTTGGAGCTCTCGCTGATGGTGATGCCCTGTTCCTTGCCGGTGTCCCGGTCGCGGGCCTTGACGTTGAGGATGCCGTTGGCGTCGATGTCGAAGATGACCTCGACCTGCGGTTCGCCCCGCGGCGCCGGCCGGATGTCGGTGAGCTGGAACCGGCCCAGCACCCGGTTGTCGGCGGCCCGCTCGCGCTCGCCCTGGAGGACCACCACATCGACGGCCGGCTGGTTGTCCTCGGCGGTGGAGAAGGTCTCGCTGCGGCGCACCGGGATGGTGGTGTTCCGCTCGATGATCTTCGTCATCACTCCGCCGCGCGTCTCCACGCCCAGCGACAAGGGGGTGACGTCGAGCAGCAGGACGTCCTTGACCTCGCCCTTGAGCACCCCGGCCTGGATCGCGGCGCCCAGGGCCACGACCTCGTCGGGGTTGACGCTCATGTTGGGGTCCTTGCCACCGGTCAGCCGACGGACCAGAGCCTGCACCGCCGGGATACGGGTGGAACCGCCTACGAGGATGACCTCGTCGATGTCGCTGTCGCCGACCTTGGCGTCGGTCATCGCCTGCTGCACCGGTCCCAGGCAGCGCTCCACCAGGTCGCCGGTGATCTGCTCGAACGTGGACCGCATGATCGAGTCGGTGAGGTGCTTGGGGCCCGAGGCGTCGGCGGTGATGAACGGCAGGTTGACCTGCGTCTGCGTCACCGAACTGAGCTCGGTCTTGGCCTTCTCCGCCGCCTCGAACAGTCGTTGCAGCGCCTGCGGGTCCTTGCGCAGGTCGATGCCGTTCTCCTTCTGGAAGTCGTCCGCGAGGTGATCCACCAGACGCCGGTCGAAGTCGTCGCCGCCCAGGTGGCTGTCACCGGCGGTGGAGCGCACCTCCACCACGCCGTCGCCGACGTCGAGGATGCTCACGTCGAAGGTGCCGCCGCCCAGGTCGAAGACGAGGACGGTCTCGTGCTCCTTCTTGTCCATGCCGTACGCGAGGGCGGCCGCGGTCGGCTCGTTGATGATCCGCAGCACCTCCAGTCCGGCGATCCGTCCGGCGTCCTTGGTGGCGGTGCGCTGAGCGTCGTTGAAGTAGGCGGGCACCGTGATGACCGCCTCCGTGACCCGCTCCCCCAGCTGCTTGGAGGCGTCGTCGGCGAGTTTGCGCAGCACCTGTGCACTGATCTCCTCAGGCGCGTACAGCTTGTCGCGCACCTTGAAGCGGGCGGCCCCGCCGTCGCCCTCGACGACGTCGTACGCCACCGCCCTGGCCTCTTCGGAGATCTCGTCGAAGTGCCGGCCGATGAACCGCTTGGCCGAGTAGATGGTGCCCTTGGGGTTGAGAATGGCCTGGCGGCGGGCCAGCTGGCCCACCAGACGTTCCCCGGTGTCGGTGAAGCCCACCACGGACGGTGTCGTGCGGTTGCCCTCGCTGTTGGGTACGACGGACGGCTCGCCGCCCTCCCACACGGCGATCACCGAGTTGGTGGTGCCCAGGTCGATGCCCACTGCCTTGGCCATGGGGAACTCCTCCCGGTACGGCGCCTGCGCCGACTCTGCGGATCACGTTCGTTCAGGTACGGGTGGGACCTCCGCCGGTGGTCTGCAGCCCGCCGATCAGCCGCACAGCCTCGTCGGCGACCTGCTCGTCCACGACGACCTCGTACCGGCTCGGCTGCATCGAGCGGATCGATACGAAATCCCGGCGACCCCCCTGCAGGGTGTGCAGCAGCATGCCGAACAGCGCGCCGACGATCGCTCCGAAGATCAGCCCGTACAGGGCGAGGAGCAGGGCGGAGACGACGGGGTCGAGCCAGTTCACAAGGCCGAACAGCCAGCCGATCAGGGCACCGGGAGGCGCACCGCTCGCCGCTCCGTGAAGGGCGGCCCTGCCGTAGTCCATCCGGCCGGTCACCTGCTCGACCAGGCGCAGGTCCTCGCCGATGATCGCCACCCTCTCCACGGGAAACTCGTGGTCAGAGAGGTGGTCAACGGCGCGTTCGGCTTCCCGGTACGTCTTGTACGAGGCAACCGGCCTGCGATAATGCTCTGTCATCGCCCCGCCCTTCCTGCCGGTGCGCACGGAGGTTCTCGAACACCCCCAGAGTGGCGAGCCGCGTGGCTCCGCGCCTGCGCCTGGCGAGGCAGAAATACACGGGTCCGGTCGCCCCACGAGTACGAAAGGACAATCCGAACATCTCGGATGAGCGGCCTGCCGGCGGGTACTCGGAGCACCGATCACCTCCCTACAGGCGCGGGAGAACGGAGTGACCCCATGGCCGGCAGCCGGGCGCACGACCTGTACCGCCTGTACCGCCGCCGCTCCGACCGGGAGGGCAGCCTCCCGCAGGGCAGCGGCGGGCGGCACCCCGTGGCCGCGCGGAGAGGGCCCCGCCCACCCGCTCCCACGCCCGCCCATGCCCTGCACGACCTGATGGTTCTCTCCAGCGCCCTGTTCGACACCCCGGACGAAAGCGAGATCCTGCGCCTGGCCATGAACCACATAGCCGCCGCGGGGCCGTACAGCGCCGAGGCCGGATACCTCAAGGTGGGCGGCGACCTGGTCCCCAGCCCGAGGAACAGGCAGACGCATGCCTCGGCCGTGGGCCGGAGGGTGCGGGAGCTGGCAGGGCAGGACGGCCCCGTGACCGTACCCGGCAGACCCTGGGGCCGAGCCCTGGGGCTACGCGGACTTGAGGAACTCCATGGCTATCTCGTGGTGACGTCCCGCTCCCGGCCCACCGCGGCCGAGCGATCCCTGCTCGCCACGATCGTCCAGCACACCGCCGCTGCACTGTCAGTCGCCTTCGCACACCGCCGCCAACACGAGGACACGCTGGAACTGCACCGGCTGAGGGACGAACGCACAGCCCTCCAGGGGCGGCTGATCTCCGTCGTGGCCGAGCGGGGCTACCAGCGGGCCGTTCACGCGCTCATGGCCGACGCCGCTGCTTCGAGCGGCGGCGAGGAAGCCATCACCCGCGCACTGCACGGGCTCACTGGACTCCCCGCGCTGGTCGAGGACCGCTTCGGTCGGCTGAGGTCCTGGACCGGCCCCGGCCGCCCCGACCCCTATCCGGAACCGGACCCCATGCGCCAGGACGAGATGCTGTACGTCGTCGCCCGGGAGGTCGGGCCGGTGCGGATAAAGAATCGGCTGATCACCCTGGTCCGCCCGCACGGCGAGATCCTGGGCGTGCTGGCCCTGGTCGATGTCCGGGACGAGGCCGACGAGCACACCCTGCTCGCGCTGGAACACGCCGCCACGTCGCTCTCCCTGGAGCTGGCGCACCTGCGTAATCTGGCCGAAGTGGAGCTGAGGCTGCACCGCGAGCTGGTCGACGACCTCCTGGCAGGGACGGACGAGGCGAGCGCCTACGCCCGGTCCGAGGCAGTCGGGTACGACCTGCACCGCAGCCACTACGTCGTCGTGGTGCAGTGGTCGAACCGGACTGCGGACGATTCCTTCGCGCAGACCGTGGGCCGGGCGGCCTCTGCCGTGGGCATGCGCTCGCTGCTGACCCGGCGTTCCGACCACGTGGTCCTGGTCGCCAACGACAGGCCACACACCCGCGCGCTGTACGAGGCCCTCGCCCGGGAGACCGGGACACGGTCCGGGACGATCGGGGTGAGCGCTCCTTCCGACTCCCTGGCCGACATTCCCCACCGCTACGAGGAGGCGCAGCGCGCCCTGGAAGTGCGCCGCCACTCTCGCGAGCGCTACGGCACGACGTTCTTCGACGACCTCGGCCTCTACCGCATTCTGGGACCTGGCCATGACTACCGGGAACTGGAGACGTTCGTCCGCGAGTGGCTCGGGCAGCTCATCGACTACGACTCCCGGCACCACGCGACCATGGTGGAGACCCTGGCCCGGTACTTCGACTGCGGCGGCAACTACGACGAGACCGCCGAATCCCTCGCGATCCACCGCAGCACGCTGCGCTATCGGCTTCAGCGCATCCGCGACATCAGCGGCAACGACCTCGCGAACGTCGAGGACCGGCTCAACCTCCAAGTGGCGACCCGAGTGTGGAAGATCATGCTGGGCGGACTCGGCTGATACCTCGCTGGAACGCTACAGCGCTGCAGTGGGTGGCCGGGCGGCGGAGGAGCATCTGCCCACCCTGTGGATGCCGGACGGCCGACGGCGATCCGGTCGAGCGTCGTTGTGCCGGATCACGGCCGTCATCGCGAGGATTCGTTGCATGACGCGGGCGACGACCCGGCCGGGCGTGCGCCCTCGGTGCTGTTGGAGATCGAGCTGTCCCTTCCTCGGTAAGGAGCGCTTCAGCCTCTGCCGGTCGGCATCCGTCGAACGCGGCCGACCGGATCGCAGGTCAGCCCAGCACCTCTTCGATCGGGGCGTCGGCGTCCACGTAGCGCACGAGCTTGCGGTTCGCGAATTCCACGAGGCCCGCGTCGCCGAGTTCGCGCCCGTAGCCGGAGCGCTTGATGCCACCGAAGGGCAGCTCCGGTCGGGACGCGGTCGGGTGGTTGATCCACACCATGCCCGCCTCCAGCCGGTCCGCGACCCCGCGAGCACGTTCCGGGTCGGCGGCGAAGACCGCGCCTCCCAGGCCGTAGGGGGAGGTGTTGGCCAATGCCACGGCCTCGTCCTCGTCCTCGACCCGGTAGACCACGGCGACGGGGCCGAAGAGCTCTTCCCGGTAGGCCCGCATGTCCGGTGTGACGTCGGTGAGGACGGTCGGCTCGACGAAGGCGCCCGGCAGGTCGGGCCGCCCGCCGCCCAGCACCGCCGTGGCTCCCTTGTCCACCGCGTCACGGACCTGCTCCATCAGGAGTTCGGCCGCGGCCTCGGAGGACAGCGGGCCGAGCGTCGTGGCGGGGTCCATCGGATCTCCCGGTTGCGCCTCGCTCATCCGGTCACGCAGCCCGGTGAGGAAGGCGTCGTAGACGTCGGCAAGGGCGATGAAGCGCTTGGCCGCCACGCAGCACTGCCCGGTGTTGCCCATCCGGCCGAGGAACGCGGCGTACACGGTGCGCTGGAGGTTGTGAGCGTCCAGCACGACGAAGGGATCACTGCCACCCAGCTCGAGGACGGACTTTTTGACATTGCGGCCGGCGATCTCGCCCAAGCTCACGCCCGCCCGCTCGCTTCCGGTCAGTGAAGCTCCCCGCACACGCGAGTCATCGATGATCTTCCCGACGTCCCTGCCCCGCACGAAGAGATTGGTATAGACCCCGGCCGGTGCACCCGCATCCGTGAACAGCTGCTCGAGTGCCAGTGCGGACTGGGGGCAACTGCTGGCGTGCTTGAGCAGGATCGTGTTGCCCAGGACGAGGTTCGGACCCGCGAATCGGACCACCTGGTACAGCGGGAAGTTCCAGGGCATCACACCGAGAAGGACGCCGAGCGGCTCGTTCACCAGCACGGCCGTGCCCTCGGGCACCGGCAGGGGTCGCTCTTCCAGCAGCTCCGGGCCGTGCTCGCCGTAGTGGGTGAGGATGTCGGACGCGAGGTCGACCTCTGCACGGCTCGAGTTGATCAACTTGCCGACCTCAAGGGTCAGCAGCCGCGCCAATTCCTCCTTGCGCTCCCTCATGAGCCGGCCGGCGCGTTGCACGAAGGCCCCACGCTCGCCCGTCGACCGGGCACGCCAAATCGGAAAGCTACGATGCGCCGCGTCGATCGCGCGCCCTACGTCCTCCGAGTTCAGCGCCGGGAACTCCCGAACCCTTTCACCGGTGTACGGATTGACCGTGGCGATGGGGCTTCCCTGGGCAGTGACATTGGCGTCCATGGCGCCTCCCTGGAGTCGGGGCTCCTCGGGTTTCCACGCCAGGGCCCGCTCACACCTGCCGGTATCTCTGCCGTGGCTCGGCCTGACCTGGGCCACGCTCGAGACGCTGGCCTTCTCCCAGTCCCTCCATCCGCCGGGTGACCTCGAAGTCTTCAGCACGCCGCCCGCGTCACATCGGCATCGCCCCGGACGCTGCGTGCCCGCCGGGGACGCACGGCACGGTGGGTGACGCCCGCGGATCAGGCCCCTCGTCGGCCGCCATGGCGTGAGGTGCACACGGCTGACGGGCCCGAGACGTCCTCCAGCAGATCCGTGCGCGTCGTGCTGGTGGCCGAGCCCGGTCCGCCCCGGAGCCAGGCGAACGCCGAGGGCCGGACACCACCGACGGGTGACGTCCGGGCCGCGGCCCGGTCGTCACCGGGCTGGCGCGCCCCCGCTCGTCGTGCAACGCCGTGCAGCCTCCTGCGGACGGACGGCCGCACGGCCGTCCGAGGGATGCCTGCGCACTTCATGCTGCTCTGCCAGGGGAAGAGGGGGTGCCCTTTTTCGGCCTGGGGTGCGGAGGCGCTCAGCAGGGGGCTCTGCGAATCTCGACCGGGTAACAGCCGATGGCGGCGCGGGCGGGAGCGAACGACGCCGTCCGTTCCGGTGAGGAGGCGAGAGGCATGACCGTGATGGGTGTGTCGAAGTTCGAGAGGTTCTTCCGCGCTGCCGCAAGCCTCGACGTGGACAAGAACGACCTGAAGCGGTACGGCGACTTCGTCGACGCCAAGCTCTACGACCTCCTGGTCGTCGGCCAGGCGTCGGCCAAGGCCAACGGCAGAGATACCGTCGAACCGTGGGATGTACCGATCACCAAGGGCCTCCAGGAGAGCATCCACCGGTTCCGGCGGCTCGACGAGGAGGTCGAGTTGAAGCCGATCCTGGAACAGCTCGCCACGCACCCTCCCCTGGACAGGACACCCACCCAGGAGGCTGAAGAGCGCTACCCCGAGATCATCGGCGGTCTCAGCGTCGCCCTCGCCGAGACGTTCAAAATCATGTATCCGGATGTCAAGAACCCGCAGACCAGTCACTGGGAGGGTGTGACCGCGGTGTTCGACCGGCTGCTGTAGCAGTCGCGCCCCGGTGCATGTCGCCGGACGGAACAGAGATGCCGGACGGGGAGCGGAAGGTGGAGACCGGGAACCTTCACCGAGCCCCGGACCGCGCCGCAGGCGCTCGTGCGCCTTCGGCCGGGCCTTGCAGTCCCCGGTCCGGTGACGAGCATTGCGCGGTACTGAAGCTGTCGTTGCCGAAGGGGTGCCAGGGATGGGCGGCCGTCTGTCCGGCCTCGGCGGCAGTTGACCGACGGCATACGATGCCGGGTCCGTACCGGTGTTCCGTGGCGGGACATGTCCGTCGAGTAGGGAACGGGCCCAGACGGGACACCTCGCGAGCGCTGTCCGTCACAGATCGGAACGCAGCATGGAAATGCGCGCGACCATGCGCCCGAACCCGGCTGACCGGTGCTCAGCCTTTCGCGCCGTCGTCAGGAGCGCGCGAGCCGGGCCGCGAGATAGGGCGCGGTGGCGCTGCGGCGGGCCCTCGCCACCTTGGCCGGCGGGCCCGCCGCGACCACCCGCCCGCCCGCGTCGCCGCCGCCCGGCCCGAGGTCGATGACCCAGTCGGCGGTGGCGATCGTGTCCAGGTCGTGCTCGACGAGGACGACCGTGTTGCCGGCGTCGACGAGCCGGTGCAGCTGCCGCAGCAGCAGCGCGATGTCCGAGGGGTGCAGCCCCGCCGTCGGCTCGTCCAGCAGGTAGAGCGCGTGCCCGCGGCGGGCTCGCTGCAGTTCGGTGGCCAGTTTGATGCGTTGAGCCTCACCACCGCTGAGTTCCGTCGCGGGCTGGCCCAGCCGCAGGTACCCAAGTCCCACCTCGCGCAACGTCTCCAGACTCCGGGAGGCGGCCGGGACGGCGGACAGGAACTCGGCGGCGGCGTCGACGGACAGCCCCAGCACTTCCGCAATGTTTCTGCCGCGGTAGGTGACTTCCAGCGTTTCGGCGTTGTACCGGGCGCCCTCGCAGGTCGGGCACGGCGCGTAGGTGCCGGGCAGGAACAGCAGTTCCACCGCGACGAATCCTTCGCCCTGGCAGGTCTCGCACCGCCCTTCGGGCACGTTGAAGGAGAACCGCCCGGCCGAGTAGCCGCGCGCCCTGGCCTCGTCCGTCGCCGCGTACAGCTTGCGCACCGCGTCGAACATCCCCGTGTACGTGGCCAGGTTGGACCGGGGAGTCCGGCCGATGGGCCGTTGGTCGACCCGGACCAGCCGGTCGAACGACTCGACCCCCGACGCGTCCTGGACGTCGACCTCCAGCTGCGCCTCGTCGGGCTCCTCGGGTGCGAGTCCGAGGTGGCCGCGGACGACCTCGGCGAGCACCTGCGTCACCAGCGTCGACTTTCCGGAACCGGACACACCCGTCACCGCCGTCAGTACGCAGAGCGGTACGTCGACGGACACGTCGTTCAGGTTGTGGCGGGAGACGCCGCTCAGGTGCAGCCAGCCGTGCGGTGCGCGCGGGCGGTGATCGAGCGGCTGGGCACGCCCGAACAGGTACTGGCTCGTGGCCGACTCCCCGACCCGCTCAAGACCGGCGACCGGGCCGCTGTACAGCACGCGTCCGCCGCCCTCGCCCGCGCCGGGGCCGATGTCGACCACCCAGTCCGCCCGCCGTACGACATCCATGTCGTGCTCCACGACGAACAGCGAGTTGCCCGCCGCCTTGAGGCGGTCCAGCACGTCCAGCAACGGTTCCGCGTCAGCCGGGTGCAGGCCCGCGGAGGGCTCGTCGAGGACGTAGACGACGCCGAACAGCCCCGAGCGCAGCTGGGTGGCGATCCGCAGGCGTTGCGCCTCGCCGGGCGACAGGGTCGTCGAGCGGCGCCCGAGGCTGAGATATCCGAGGCCCAGGTCGAGCAGTACGTCGACCCGCGCTACCAGATCGCCGCAGATCCGGACCGCGACCTCGGTCGTCTCCCCGGATCGGGCGGTCGACGTGGTGGCGCCGGCCTCGGACCGCCCCGCGACAGGCCGCAGCAGCGCCACGACCTCGGCGAGCGGCATCGCATTGATCTCGGCGATGGAACGTCCGGCGAAGGTCACGGCGAGCGCCTCGGGCCGCAGTCCGCTGCCGTGGCACTCGGGGCAGGGCACACTCCTGACGAACCGGAGCGCCCGTTCGCGCATCTTCTCGCTCTTGGAGTCGGCGAGGACGTGCATGACGTGCTTGCGGGCGCTCCAGAACTTGCCCTGGTAGCCGTAGTCGACGCGGTCCTCCTCCGGCTCGATGTACACGGAGGGCTGCTCGTCCGTGTACAGCAGCCAGTCCCGGTCCTTCTTCCTGAGCCTGCGCCACGGTCGGTCGATGTCGATCCCCAGGCCGTTCACGACACTGCGCAGGTTGGCGCCCTGCCAGGCGCCCGGCCAGGCGGCGATCGCCCCCTCGCGGATGCTCAGCGAGGGGTCCGGGACGAGCAGGTCCTCGGCGACGTCGTGCACGACGCCCAGTCCGTGGCACTCCGGGCAGGCGCCGGCCGCGGTGTTGGGTGAGAACGATTCGGCTTCCAGCCGTGCGGCCCCGGGCGGATAGGTGCCGGCGCGGGAGTACAGCATGCGCAGCAGATTGGACAGCGTGGTGATGGTGCCGACCGTCGAGCGCGAGCTGGGCGACCCGCGTCGCTGCTGCAGGGCCACGGCCGGTGGCAGTCCGGTGATCTCCTGTACGTGCGGTGCGCCGACCTGTTGCAACAGCCTTCGGGCGTACGGTGCCACGGACTCGAAGTAGCGCCGCTGGGCCTCCGCGTAGAGCGTGCCGAACGCGAGCGAGGACTTGCCCGAGCCGGAGACGCCGGTGAAGGCGACCATCGCGTCCCGCGGAACGTCGACATCGACGTTCCGCAGGTTGTTCTCACTGGCACCCCTGACATGCACGAAGGGGTCGGTCGCGTCCTTGGTCACCGTTCCTGATTACCTGATCGCGCCGGGAACCGCGCGACAGGCGCCGTCACCGGGCCCCGCTCACACGAGCGTCGGGAGTATCCCGGATCCATTTTCGATACACGGCCTCAGGCGGCGCCCACTCCGCCGTCGGCGGATGCCGACCAGGTGGCGCTGTTGCTGGACACCACCCGTCCCGGGGGTCTCGTCAAGCAGACCCTGCACGGGACGGACGAGGAAATCTGACCGTACCGCCCGCACCTGCCGGCAGGGGCGAGCGTGTCACGCGGCGTCGGCGATACCACGGGGGCATCCTGTGGGCACGGGCGATCGCGGGGGCAGCCGACGAGAAGGAGTCATGCGGATGTCGTCTCAGGGCGTTACGGTCGTGGCTCTCCTGGCGGATCCGGACGCGCCCACGGAGATCGCGCAGCGCATGGCCCGGATACTTCCTGCTCGGCTCGCCGACAAGTCTGGCCAGGGGCGACGGTTCGACGTCGAGGTGGTCAGTGAGCCCTTCACCGCAGGGACCGAGGACCTGCCCACCCTGATGCACCGGATCATGGACCGTGGAAGTGCGCAGAATTGGGACATCGTCGTGGCCCTCACCGACCTTCCGCTGCACTCACATGGGCGCAAGCTCGTGGTGGATCTGAGTCACGAACACGGCTTGGCACTCCTGTCTCTTCCTACGCTGGGGGGCTTGCGGCTGCAGACGAGGGCCCGGCGGGCCGTGGAAGAAGCCGTGCTCAGTTTGGCGGGTCCGCGGGCCACCGGGGTGGAGGGACCTCCCCGGAGTCAGCCGTTGCTGGCTCCCTTCGTCAGTCGTTTCGCGCCTATTCACCCGGGCCAGGTCGGTGCGGAGGAGACCGCTGATCTGCGGTACGTCGTCAGCGGGCCGCGCGGTTACCTGAGGGTGCTCGTCGGTATGGTCCGCGCCAACCGGCCGTGGCGCTTGGTGCCGGGCCTGTCGAAAGCCCTGGCGGCCGCACTGGCCACAGGAGCCGTCGCCACCGTGAACTCCACCATCTGGAACCTGGCCGAGTCCCTGAGCGCGCCGCGCCTCGTGATCGCCACGGTCGGGTCTGTCGTGCTCATGATCGGCTGGCTGATCGTGGACGCGAACCTGTGGCATCGAACGGCAGAGCACTCGCCTGAGGCGAGGCAAAGGGCGAGGCTCTACAACACCTCGACAGTCCTGACGGTGGGTATCGGGGTGGTCGTCTGCTACATGGGTCTGATCGTCATCAACTTGGTGTGGGCCCTGTTCATCCTCAACGGCCAGGTGTTCGCCTCCACGACAGGAACCCCGCTTCACGCCGCGGAATACTGGACGTTGTCCTGGTTCGTCGCTTCGGTCGCCACGGTGGGCGGGGCACTGGGATCAGGCTTGGAGAGCGACGAGGCGATCCGGGCAGCCGCCTACTCCAAGCGCGAACAGGAACGCCGCCACATGCTCCAGGCCGACGACGGCGACTAGCCGGTGACCCGCGCCGGAGATGCGTTGGTGGTTGGTGGTCGTCCGCGTGCGAAGATTCCGCCGGCCGATCGGTGCGTGCGTCCGCCGTCATGTTCTCGGGCCGTTCCCGGGCCGTGTGGGAGGCTTCCTTGCCCGACGGCTGCCGCACCTCAACCAGGCCGACGCGCCCCGGCAGGGCGTTCCGGCTAGGCTCACTTGGGTGAGGTGGCTGCGGGCCTTCGGAGAGGTGGTGCGCTCCGGGCTCACGATCGAGGAGACGCGGCTGGAGCCCCTGCTCGCGTTGCGTACGGCCGCTGGGGTGGCGATCGTCGTCGGGCCGGCGCTGTGGCTGGTCTCCCCTGCGTATGCCGCGTCCGCCGCCCTCGGCGCCTACTCCGCGGGTGGTGCCACCTTCCAACGCACCTGGCGTCCACGCAAGGTGATCGCGCTCGGCGCGGGCGCGGGTCTGGCGCTCAGCACCTTCGTGGGCTACCTGGCGGCGGGGCGACTCGTGACGTTTCTCCCGCTGCTGGCCGTATGGGCCTTTGCCGCGGGAATGGCGTGGGCCGTCGGATCGACCGCCGGGATCGTCGCAGCGACGACCGTGGGCAGCATGCTGGTGACCATCACCCTGCCCACGAGCGTCGGGCGAGCCCTGGAGCACGCCGGGGTCATCGCACTCGGGGGCGTGACGCAGGCCGTGCTGATCCTGCTGTTCCCGATCCGGCGTTGGGGAGCGCATCGCGACGCGCTCGCCGAGGCCCTTGCCGCCGTGGCGGACTACGCCCGCCGGTTGCGGCACGACCCGACCGCCCCGTTCGACCCGGAAGCGTTGATGACGGCCCGGGACGCGGCCGCCGTGACGCCGTCACAGGCCCGCACCCGTCCCTCCGTCCTGCACGGCCCCCGGGGACTCGCCGAGCGCATTCGGCCGGTCGTCGCCGCGCTCGCCGACCCGGACGTGGGCGCCCCTGCGGAGGGACCCGGGCGGGACCGCGCGCGGGAGTTGCTCGACGCGGCCGCCGACGTCCTGGATGCGGCCGCTCGTTCGATCCGCCGCGGCACTCCCGCCGAGGTGCCGCCCCGGAGCACGGACGTCCTGCGCGTCGACGAGGAGCACGAGGTGCTGGAGGGGCCCGCGCGGCAGGCAGCCGAGCGGCTCGTGGAACTGCTCGGCGAGGCGTTGGAGATCGCCGGCTGCGGCGGCGCGCGCGGGAGGACGCCCACGCCGCCCGGCCCCGCGGGCACCCAGCTCCTGGTGCGCCCGACAATGTTCCGGCTGGTCCCGGTCGTCGCCCGGGCGGTCCGCCGTGAGTTCCGGCGGGACTCGCCCGTGTTCCGGCACGCCGTCCGCCTGGCGGCGGTGGCCACGCTCGGCTACCTGATCGCCGCCCGGCTCCCCCTGGGCCACGGCTACTGGGCGCCCATCGCCTCGGTGATGGTGATGCGGCCGGACTTTCACCGGACGTACGCGCGCGCGGTGGCCCGTCTCGCCGGGACCCTTGCGGGGGTCGCGCTCGCCACCGGGGTGGTGCGGGCCCTGGGCCCGGACGCCCATGTGTTCGGCGCGCTGGCGGTGGTCTCGGCGGGCCTGTCGTACACGCTGATCCGTACCGGCTACGCCTACTCCCAGTGCTTCACTGCCGCGTACGTCGTCTTCCTGCTCGGCATGGGCGGTCAGGCATGGGAGCAGACGGTCCCGGAGCGCGTGGTGCTCACCCTGCTCGGCGGGGCCCTGGCAATGCTGGCCTACGTGGTGTTCCCCGCGTGGGAGACGCCCAAGCTGGCGGGTCGGCTTGCGGACTGGCTCGCCGCCAACGGCCGCTACGCGGCCGCGGTGCTCCGCAGCTACGCCGAACCGACCCGGGAGCATCACGCCGACATGCGCAGGGCACTCCTGGCAAGCAGGGAGGCACGGGCCGCCTGGCAGGAGGCATACGACCAGGCACGGCAGGAACCGGTCCGCCCCAGGGGGCTGACCGCGCGCGAGGCGCAGGAGGCGCAGGAGGCGCTCCAGGGGTTCGGCCGGGCGGCGATGCTCATGGAGAGCCACGTCCCGCGGACCGACAGCCGTTCCGTCCCCGAGGCGGAGCGGTTCGCCGAGGCTCTGGAGGCGGACACCGCGCAGGCGGCAGTCGACGTGCGCGAGCACAGGAATCCGGACTGGGGGCGCGTGGAGGAAGCGCTCCACGCGTGGGAGGACCCTGCCGCCGGCAACCGGAGCCCGGTCGTGCGGTGGGAGGCGGAACTGCAGAAGCGGGCCTTGGAAGACCTTGCGACGGCCGTGAGCCGCACACCCCTGGAACGGGACGTCGGCTCTGCTCGCGAGGACCAGCGGATGGGGGCTGCCGTGGCGGCGGAAGGTGACGGATCAGGCACCGCGCACCAGGGCGGGTGACGACTCCGGCGACGGGGAGCGCCGCGTCTCCTCGAGCGGCAAAGGACCCTCCCGGCCGCGTCGAATGCCGCCACACGTACGCCGCTGTCGCCATTACGAGGCTTCAGCCCAGCCAGGGTGCTGCGGTGGCGATGCCGTTTCAGCGATGGGGCGAGCGGTTGTCGGCGGTGGTTCCTCCCTCGGCGGGAAGGACGGCGAGCCGCGCGCGACCGAGTTGTTCTTCGGCGCGAGGGGCCGTGCTTGTGGTGATCGAGTTGCGGCAGCAGGCGGGGCGGTGTGCGCCGAGCAGCGGGACGGGGCGCGCGGGCCTTCGGTGGGCTCGCCTTGGCACTCGACCCGCGGGACGTCGACCATGCGGTTGCCGTAGCCGACCTCCTCACTCGGTGCTGCCGCCCGAGGCGTGGACGGGTCGGGCGGCAGCACCGCGGCAACGAGCCTCATGCGTCCCAGACCACCGCGCTCGACGAGTCGGCTGTGCGCACGGCATTGAGGGCGATCCTGCGCGTTGCGGCCGACCCGGCTGCCCGGTCATGGTGCCCGTGGCGGGGACGACCTGTCGCCGCCTCATCCCACGCCGTCGTCTGCCGGAACCGTCAGGATCCGGCGTCGACGCGTGCGACGAGGTCGGTGATGCGGGACCACATCTCCGGCGCAGAGTTCAGGGCCTGCGCCCCCCGAAGGTGACGTACCCGAACCCCTCCCCCTCGCGTGGCGCCCGGGTCCAGGACCGGGTGGTGAAGGTGTGGAGCCTGCCCTGGGTCAGCGCGAAGCGGGGGAGTGAAAGCCCGAGTTCGGTGTGCAGGGCCTCCAACACGCGCAGTTCGGCGTCCTGTTCACCGTCCGGTTCACCGTCCTCCGGGCGGAACAGTCGTACGGGGTCCAGGGCCTCGGGAATCACGCCGGAGCGCCTGATCTCCGTACCCCGGACGGTGAACGCGTAGAGCTCCTCGCCCTGTTCGGCCACCGACAGGTGGAACGCGGCCGGGTAGTCACCCGGGGACGAGTGCCTCGGGCCGCGCCACACCACCACCGCGCGGCCGGACGCGGAGGCGGCCCGAGCGGGGGAGGAGAACAGGTCACCGAGGTGGTGGGAGCTGCCGTCGAAGGCGAAGGCCCATCCTTCGGCGGTGCGGCCGACGGCGACCACGGCCCGGTCCTCCCAGAGTTCCACGCCCTCCCGCTCGTGGGGCATGGGTGCGCGCCAGGACACCTCGCGCGGATCTGCGGGCGCGCTCAGTTCGGCGCCTTCCTCTCCTATCAGTGCGGGCAGGCGGGCGGGGTCGATCCCCTCCACCCAGACACAGCGATAGCCCTCGGGCGACCGGTGGTTCGGCGCCGGCTCCGTCAGCCAGGCGAGGCCCGGCGGGTCGAGATCGGGCACCGGCTCGGGAGCGGGTCCCCCTTCCCCGTCCCGTGGCGTCGCAAGGATTTCGCGGCCACGCTCAGGGGTGATCAGCGGACCCAGGACCGGATCGGCGAGCAGGCCGATCGGGGCGATCAGCGAGGGCCCGGGCGCCTCCCACCGCGGGAGCGCGTCCCGCAGGATCCGCCACGCGGCGTCGGTCGCCCCCCAGCGGGCCGCCTCCCGGGCCTCGGAGACGGCCCGGCCCCACGGGCCGGGAGGCGCGTAGCGATGCGTGCCGTCCCGCATCGTGCCCAGTACGGCCTCGGCGGTCTCCCGGGGGACCCCGCGAGCGGTCATCATCCCGAGCCAGTGGTCGTCCCCGCCCAGCCTCCATTCGCCGCGTGCCGGCGTCATGGCCGCCACAGGCAGGATCTCGGGCAGGTAACGCGGGTCGGCCACCAGGAAGCCGTAGTCCCGGGAGCTGCGCGGCGCCGACAGATGCCGGAGCTGGTTCAGCAGGACGGCGCTGTGCGGCCGTCCGAAGGACCCTGCCTCCTCGACCAGGGGCAGGGCCTCCTCGTACCGTCCGCGCAGGGCCAGCAGGCGGGCCTCCTCCACCTGGGCGTCCTGGGCGCGCGTGGTCGCGTTGACGAAGTCGGGTCTCGCCGCCCGGTCGGCATGGAAGCCGCGGTACATGGCCTCCATGTACGCGCGAAACGACGGGTAGCGGTCCGGGAATTCACCGCTCCAGCCTTTGTAGACGTAGAGCGCCCACTCGCCGTCCTGGTCGCTGTCGCCCGGGTCGAGCAGGGCGTACGACATGTCGGAGTCCGTCTCCAGCCGTAGGGCCCGTTGCCACATCCCGGCCAGCAGGACGTCCTCCTCGCGCGGGTGGTCGCCCAGACTCTCCTCGTACAGCGGGGTCATGTCGTACGGATCCTGAAACCAGCCGATGTCCGCGACACCGCCGAGCTGGTAGACCCCGGCCGTCTGTTCCACGTGCCACCCGTCGCTCGCGGCCAGGAACTCCCGGTACGAGGTCGGCAGCCGCCGCCCCAGCCGCTCCTCGGCCGCGGCGATCGCCGACTCCTGCGCCCCGGGCCCGCCCAGGTGGAAGGCGCTCCGCCCGCCGTCGCCCTCGTCGTTCCGCTCCTCGTCCTCGTCCTCGCGCGGTACCCACTCCTCCTGCCAACGCCCCAGGAACTCGTGCCAGTTGAAAGACTCTCCGCTCATGGCCGGATAGTGCCATCCGGCACTGACAACGGCGCCGCGAAGCGCCCCGCGTTCCGTTCGCCGCGAACCCACAGTGCGCATGCGCCCGTGGTCCGCGCCGCGGTCGCCTCCGCGCCGCGGTCGCCTCCGCGCCCGAGGGAACAACGCAAGACAGGACGTGCCGGCGCATCGAGACCTCGTGCACCTCTCTCACCTGGGTACTTCCGGGACCGCCGGTGCCCGTCGGGGCAACTCGGCTTGCCCCGACGGCTCCTGACGGATGCCGTCCGCCCCCGTAGCGTCGAGCAGTGAGTATTTGGACTTCCCTCGAACCTTCCTCGGCCACGGTGGATCCCGGTGACAGCACGACCGTGCGGCTGCGACTGCGCAACACCGGTGACGTCGTCGACGAGTACCGCTTCGAGCCCGTCGGCGACCTCGCGCCCTGGACCACGGTGGAGCCTGCTTCCCTGCGGCTGTACCCGGGGACGACGGGGACGGTGGAGCTGACCTTCGCGCCGCCGCGCACGCCCGACGCGACGGCCGGCCCGAACCCGTACGCGATTCGGATCACCCCGACCGAGCATCCGGAGTCGACGACCGTTCCCGAGGGGAATCTGACGATCTCGCCCTTCACGGAGATACGGGCCGAACTCGTCCCTCCGACGGTGAAGGGCCGTTTCCGGGGACGGCCGAAGCTGGCTGTCGACAACCTGGGCAACACGAAGCTGACCGGGTCGCTGAGCGGCAACGACAACGGTGACCAGCTGTCGTACGAGATCCACCCGAGCAACTTCCAGATCGAGCCCGGCCGTGCCGCGTTCGTCAAGGCCACGCTGAAGCCTCGGCAGATCATCTGGTTCGGGTCCAAGGCGGAGCGGCCGTACACCCTCGCGGTGAAACGGTCGGGGGTGACGCCGCTCGCTGTCGAGGGCACCTATGTGCAGCGGAGTTTCCTGCCCGGCTGGCTCACCAGGCTGTTCGGGATCCTCCTGGCGCTCACGATCGCCTTCGTGATGCTGTGGATCGCCTACAAGCCCAAGGTCACCAGCACCGCCCGGGAGTTGCAGGAGGCCGCCGTCAGCACGCTGGCGCCCTCCCCTTCAGCTCCGCAGGCGCCGCCCTCGGCACCTGCGGTGTCGGCCCCGCCCGCCGCGGCGGACACACCTGCCGCGTCGGCCTCGGCCCAGAACGGCGGAGGCGGCGGCGCGGCGTCCCCGCCGGCCAAGAAGAAGACCCCGAGCGTGCTGCCGGCGTCCGACATCATGCTGCGCAACCCGACCACCAAGATGTGCGCCGACCTCCCCGCCGGCGACGACGCCGACTCGGCGGGCCGGGTGGTGCAGGCCACCTGCGACGAGAACACCGCCGGCAGCCAGCGGTGGAACCTGGAGGTGAAGTACCCGAAGCTGGGCCCCGGCGGCTCGGCTCTCTTCCAGATCCGCAACGTCGAGGACCAGCTGTGCGTGGATCTGGCCGACTACGGCGCCAAGCCCATCAGGTCGCCGATCCTGGAGTACGCCTGCGCCGGAACGACCGCCGACAACCAGCTGTGGTGGCTCGACAAACAGGACGACGGCAACTACTGGATCCGTAACTACGCCAGCAACAACGCCTGCCTGGACGTCGCCGGATACAGCACCGGCGGCAACGGAGAAAACCTCACGCTCTTCACCTGCTCCAACACCGACGACCAGGAGTGGCAGATCATCCGTCCCTCGGATTCCTGAGACCCCTCCCCGGACCTGTCACCGTCGACGACGCCGAGCGGACGAGCGGCTCGGCGCGGGTGTGCGGGAGTCGATCCGGGGGAGAGGTGGAAGGGACATGAGCACACCGTTCGCAGGGATGACCGCGGGCATGGCCGAGGACACGGCCGCGCCGTACACCACGCACACCCGCCCGCGCCGCAGTACCCGGACGCACCGGAGGTGCCATGTCCGCTGACCCGTACGCCGGCGGGGTACGCCGCACCTTCCGGCCGCGGTTGCCCGCCGCCTGGTGGCCGGCGCTGCGGCGTACACCGGTGTCCCTGTGGAACGACGACATCACGGACTACGCGGCGGCGCTGACGTACTACGCGATCCTGGCCGTGCTCCCCGCGATGATGGTCACCGTCCTCGCGTTCGGGCTGATCAGCCCGGACACGGCGGAGGAGTTCGTCACCCACGTCACGATGTACGCCCCGGCCGAGTCCGGCGCCGACCTGCACGCCGTGCTGTCCCGTGCGCTGGGCGCCGACCGGGGGGCGTGGCCGCTGCTGGTGGCCGGAGCGTCGAGCGCGCTGTGGTCGGCCTCCAGCTATCTCGCCGTCTTCCGCCGCGCCCTGCACCACATGCACCGGACCGAGGACCGGCGCTCGCCCTGGCGCAAGGCGCCCCGCATCCTGCTGACCGCCCTCGCTCTGCTGGGACTGCTCCTCGCCGGTTCCCTCGTCCTGTTGCTCACCGGTCCGCTGGCCGAGGCGGCGGGCCGGGTCGTCGGCGTGGACGCCACCGCGACCTGGGCCTGGAGCGTGCTGCGCTGGCCGCTGTTGCTGTGCCTGGTCGCCCTCCTGGTCGTGGTCGTCTTCCACACCGGTCCGGCCCCGGCCCGCCTGCGCGGGCACAGTCTGCCCGGCGGCGTTCTGGCGGCCGCGCTGTGGCTCGTGGTCTCCGCGGGCTTCGCCTGGTACGCCTCCGGCCTGAGCGCGTACAGCAGGCTCTACGGCTCGCTCGCGGGCGTCGTCGTCTTCCTCGTCTGGCTGTGGTTGTCCAACCTCGCCCTGCTGACCGGGGCGCAGTTCGCCGCGGAACTCTCCGCGCCGCGCGGTCAGGACCCGGGCGAGCCGTCACGCGTGCCGTAGCACTCCGCGGGCAGTGGGGCCGGGAAGGAGCCGGGGGCTGGGCGGTGGCCCCGGCACACGGCGCGAGGGTCAGGGGACGGACGCCCGGCCGGCGCCGCATGGTGCGTGCCGGGGGGCGGCAGTTGCGGCCGTACGCGTCGCGGGTGGCCATGAAATGCGGCCTTCGGATACGGCAATCGCAGTGGTTGTCCACCTGCGTTCGTACGAGGCGGGTTGTGCGGGGTGCCTGGCATCCTCGGGGACGAATTGCCCCACTGGCGCGGTGATCCGGTCTCTCTCCCGCTCGTCCGGCGTGAATTCCGACCGCAGGGAAAATGTCCGCCCGGCGCGTCGGCGTCGATAGCGGAGGCCACCGAGCGCCGGCCTTCACCCGCCGTACCCGTCGGAGATCAGAGAGGATCGCCACAATGGTGTTCCCTGTCTTACACCGCACGAAGTCGGCCGCGGCGCTGTCCGCGCTCGCCCTTCTGGCCGGTGCTCCCACCGCCCTCGCCGAGACGCCCGCTGCCGCGCAGCACTCCCCCGGGGTCGAGAGGATCCTTGAACAGGATGTGACGAATCTTCCCGGTACTCGGGAGGGTCAGCCGGTCGTGGCCATCAATCCCGGGAATCCCGACAACCTGGTCTATGTGGCGACCATTTTCCCCGACCGTCCAGGGCTGGAACCCGTCGGCGAGTGTTTCGTCGCCTTCTCGCAGAACCGCGGAAGGACCTGGCGGCGATCGACCTGGCCGCTGGGCGATCGCCCCCAGTGCGGCGAGCCGATCGTGACCACCGACGCCAAGGGCGTCTTCTACCTCTCCAACAACCAGATCGGTCCCGACGCCGCGACCACCTACACCAACCACAACGTCGTCTCCCGGTCGGTCGACGGCGGTCGCACCTGGATCGGTCCGGTCAGGACGCCCCTGATGCTGGGTGGTGCGCCGAAGCTCAGGGTGGATTCCGCCACCGGCAAGGTCTACGCGGTCGCCGGCGCCGAGTGGGAGTACCCCAGCGCGGTCTCCGTCAGCGAGGACAGCGGCGCGACCTGGTCGGATCCTGCCGTGATCCCTGGTCCCATGCCGTGCATCACGGTCTCCCCCGCCATGCCCCCGGCCTGCGGATATCCGGGCCGTGAAGTCGCCGTGCACGACGGGATCCTGGTGTCTCCCACCCAGGAAGCCTCGGTGACCCTCCATGTCAGTCGTGACGACGGGCGGACCTGGAAGGACCGTCCGGTCACCGACAGCAGCGGCACCCCGGTACCCGCCGGAACCGGTGCGCTCGTACCCGTACCCGCCCTGGGCGCGGCCGCGGACCCGGTGCCCTGGGTGTCGGCCGACCCGACCCGCAAGGGCCGATTCGCCGTCATGGTCCCCCGGGATGCCGGCCTCGAGGTGTACGTCACCGGTGACTCCGGCAGGTCCTGGACCGGTCCGGCTGTGATCGCGGCCCCGCAGGCACAACGGCCGTGGATGGACTTCGGCCCGGGCGGACAGCTGGGCGTCATGTGGCGCACCACCACGCTCGACGCCTTCTCCGTCGTCTCCTTCGACCACGGCCGCACGTTCGGCCGCACGCTCCAGGTCAACAGCACCACCCGGCCGGCCGGCGTCAACGGGCCTCCCGGAGACCGCTGGTCGACCATCACGCTCGACAGGCGCTACGCGTACGTGGCCTGGTCCGACGGCCGCAACGGCGAACTGGACGGCATCCTCGCCAGGGTCCCGTTGAGCGCCTACCGCGGCAACGGCGGGCAGCAGCGGGGCTGAGGAGACTCCCGTGGCCGGGCTGCCCGGCCGTGAGCCGGGCAGCCCTCCGGTATGTGTCGGCCGGGCCCGTCACCGCCGTGTCAGGGCCTGGGTGGGTGGGGCTGAACCAGGCCGGTCTGGTAGGCGATGACGACGAGTTGGGCGCGGTCGCGGGCGTGCAGCTTGGCCATGGCGTGGTGGATGTGCGTGCGCACCGTCAGGGGGCTGAGGTACAGCTGACCGGCAATGTCCGCGTTGGTGAGCCCTTCGGCGGCCATGGCCATGACTTCGCGTTCACGGTCGGTGAGGCCGGCCAGGCTCTTCCGGGCCGCGGGGTGGGTGCCGGGCTGCGGGGCGGTGAGGAAGCGGGCGATGAGGTTGCGCATGGCCTGCTGGGAGAGGAGGGCGTCGCCGGCGACCACGGTGCGGATGCCGGCCACGAGTCCCTCGGCGCCGACGTCCTTGCCCAGGAAACCGCCGGCCCCGGCGTACAGGGCCCTGGCGACGTGTTCCTCCGTCTCGAAGGTGGTGAGGATGAGGACGCGGGTGTTCGACAGAGCGGGGTCGGCGCAGATCCTGGCGGTGGCGACGAGGCCGTCGGTGCCGGGCATGCGGATGTCCATGACGACGATGTCGGGGTGGTGGGCGCGGGTGAGGGCGACCGCTTCGTCGCCGTCGGCGGCTTCCGCGACGACCTCCATGTCGGGGCGGGAGTCGACGAGGATCCGGAAGGTCTCGCGCAGCAGGGCCTGGTCGTCGGCGAGCAGGACACGGATGGTCATGGGGTGCTGTCCTCGGCGGGAGCGTAGGGGTGGAGGGGGAGTTCGGTGCTGACTTCGAAGCCGCCGGTGGGGCGGTGCCCGGCGCGGAGGTGTCCGCCGACGGACAGGGCACGCTCGCGCATGCCGATGAGACCGTAGCCGCTGCCGGGGGTGGAGTCGGTCGCGGTGGGGGGCACCGTTCCGTGGTCGGTGACGGTGATGGCCAGCCGGTCGTGGGTGTAGACGAGGTCGACTTCCGCGGCACCGGTGCGGGCGTGCTTGGCGACGTTGGCCAGGGCCTCCTGGACGATGCGGTAGGCGGTCAGATCCGCACCGGGTGAGAGCGGCCGCGGCCGGCCGTGGGCGGTGAGGGTGACGGTGAGTCCCGCGGCCGTGTGCGCGGCGACCAGGTCGGGGAGCCGGTCGAGGCCCGGGGCGGGCTGGGTCGAGTCCTCGGGGTCGCCGCTCCGGCGCAGGAGTCCGACGGCGGCCTTCAGCTCGCGCAGGGCCGCGGCGGTCGTGTCGCCGAGGGCGTTGACCATCCTCTCGGCCTGGGCGGGGTGGCTGCGGATGAGGAGGGCCGCGGTGGTGGCCTGGGCGTTGGCCAGGGCGAGGTGGTGGGCGGAGACGTCGTGGAGTTCGCGGGCGATGCGCATCCGTTCTTCGGCGACGCGGTACCGGGCCTCCTCCTCCCGGGTCCGCTCGGCGTGTTCGGCGCGGGCGTGCACCGACTCCAGGTAGGCCCTGCGGAACCGGGCCGTGGAGCCCAGGGCGGCCGGCAGCAGCAGCCAGGCGACGGGGCCGATCACGTTGAGGGCCAGCGCGTCCCCGGCGGGATCGGGATCGGCGATCAGGGCGGCGCCGGCGACGAGGATCACGGCGGCGAGGGTGAGGTTCCGGGTCGTGGCGCGTTCGGTGTGCGCGGCCAGCGAGTACAGCGCGACCATGAGGGGCGCCAGCAACAGGGCGGTCATCACATAGCCGGCCAGGGCCATGCCGGTGGCACACAGGATCGCGACGGCGGTGACGGGGCGGGGCCGGGTGCGGCGCCACACCAGCGTGGTGCAGGAGATGCCGGCCAGCAGCACGCAGGGCCACCAACGGTCAGGGGCAGCCGTGTCGGAGACGCTGTACATGCTGCCCGGGAAGGCGGCGACGAACAGCGCGACGGCCACCGCGGTGTCGACCGTGCGGGGGTGGTCGCGCAGGTGGCGCTGCCAGGTGGTGGTCATCGTGCTTCCTGTCGGCTGTGCTGATCATGGTGGACGGCGGCCCGGCGGGGGCGCTCGCGGGGCCGCCCGCCGCCTGCACGCGGGCGACCCCTCCAGGCTGCCACTAGCGGACGGGGAGATCCCGGACCGGGAGAGCCGCCCGCCCCGCTGCGTCGGTCGCCGCTGCGTCGGTCGGCACTGCGGTGGTCGGCACGGCGGTGGTCGGCACGGCGGTGGTCGCCGCGTCGCGGGTCAGGGCGTGCCCTTCGACGTCGACGTGGGGCACGATCCGCTCCAGTCGGCGGGGCATCGTCCAGGCTCGCTCACCCAGCAGCGCGAGGACGGCGGGCACGATCGTCAGCCGCACGAAGAAGGCGTCGAACAGTACGGCGACGGCCATTCCGAACCCGATCATCTTGATCAGTGTCTCGCCGACCCCGATGAACCCGGAGAACACCGAGATCATGATCACCGCGGCGGCGACCACCACTCGGGCGCTGTGGCGGAAGCCGGAGACGATCGCCCGGCCGGGGGGCTCGCCCTGGAGGTGGGCCTCCCGGATGCGGGTGACGAGGAAGACCTCGTAGTCCATGGCGAGTCCGAAGACGATGCCGACCATGACGATCGGCATGGTGTTCATGATCGGACCGGTCTGGTGCACGCCCAGCAGCCCGGCGAGCCACCCCCACTGGAAGACGGCGACGACCGCGCCGAGGGCCGCCAGGACCGACAGCAGGAATCCCAGGGCCGCCTTGAGCGGTACCAGTACGGAACGGAACACGATCAGCAGCAGCAGGAACGCCAGACCCACCACGAGCCCGAGGTAGGGCACCAGGGCGCCCTGGACCTTCTGGTCGCTGTCGATGTTGCCCGCCGTGCTGCCGCTGACCATGAACGTGGCGTCGGTGGCCCGCTCGATCGCCGGGCGGGCGCCGCGCAGGGTGTGGATCAGATCGACGGTCCGCTCGTCGGTGGGAGCGGTGGCCGGTGTGGCGGTGAAGACCGCCGTGTCTCCCGCCGTGTCGAAGCTCGCCGCCGAGACGGACACCACGCCCTCGGTGGCCCCGATCTCCCGCGCGGTCGCGGCCACGGCGGCCTCGGGGTCCTCGGCCGACCTGGCGTCCACGACGATGGTCAGCGGACCGTTGAAGCCGGGTCCGAAGCCCTTGGCCAGGTCGTCGTAGGCACGGCGCTCGGTGGTCGAGGTCGGCTTGGACTCGTCCCCCGCCGTGCCGAGGTGCAGCTTCGCCGCGGGCAGGGCGATCACCCCCAGGGCCGCCACCGCCACGAGCAGCACGGCCGACGGCCGGCGGACCACCAGGCGGGCCCATCGACCGCCCAGGTTCGGCTTGTCCGCGCCGGCGGCGGGGCGGGTACCGGCGCGTGCCTCGCGGCGCACCGGGCGCGCCAGGACCGCTCGGGGAAAGACGCCGAGCATGGCCGGGATCAGGGTCACCGCGACCAGCACCGACAGGGCCACGGTGCCGGCCGCGGCCAGTCCCATCTGGGTCAGCGTCGGAATCCCCACGACCGACAGCCCGGCCAGGCCGATGACGACGGTCAGCCCCGCGAACACCACCGACGATCCGGCCGTGCCCACGGCCACTCCCGCCGCGTCCTGCGGCGCGCGGCCCCGGGCGCACTCCTCCCGGTAGCGGGAGACGATGAACATCGCGTAGTCGATCCCGACGGCCAACCCCAGCATCAGCGCCAGGGTGCCGGTGGCGCTGGACAGGCCCAGCGCGCTGCTCAGGGCGAGGATCGTCGCGGTGCCGATCCCGACACCGATCAGCGCGGTCAGCAGCGGCAGCCCGGCCGCCGCCAGGGAACCGAAGGTGAGCAGCAGGACCACGGCGGCCACCACGACACCGACGAGCTCGGTCACGCCGCCCGAAGGCTGGGTCGCCAGCACCGAACCGTCGACCTCGACCGTCAGCCCCGCCTCCCGGCCCGCTTCGACGGCCTTCTCCAGGTCCTGCTTCGCGGCGTCGGTCACGTCCTTCGCCTTCACCTCGAAGGTGACCGACGCGTACGCCGTCGACCCGTCCTCGCTCACCGCGTCCGCCTGGAACGGATCGGCCGCCCGGACGACCTGGTCGACGTCGCCGACCCGGCCCACGACCTCGTCGACGACCGACCGGTTCTGCCGGTCGGTCACCTTCTGCCCGTCGGGCGCCACGAACACGACCTTGGCGCTCGCGCCCTCGGCGCCGCCGCCGGCGCCCGCACCCGGGAAACGCTGCTCGATCAGGTCGAACGCCCGCTGCGATTCCGTCCCCGGCATCGAGTAGGAGCCGTCCGGCACGGCCGGCGCCAGCGCCGAGGCCGTCCCGGCGGCGACGAGGGCCACCATCCACATCAACACGACGCGCCGGCGCCGCCGGAAGGCCAGCCGGCCCAGTCGATCAAGAAAGACAGCCACAGGAGGGTCTCCACATCCGAACTCGGGGAACCCCTCCAGGCTGTCCGCGCAGCCCCCGCCCGTCTTCGTGCGGCCGCCGGTACGCCCCTACTGCATGCGCAGTAGGGGCGTACCGGCGGTTAACGCGCGCATGAGCGCCGTCAGCCGGTGGGCATCAGGACGGTGTCGATGATGTACACGTGGGCGTTGGCGGTCTTGACGTTGCCGCAGACCACCTTGGCGGAGTCGTTGACGGTGTAGGACTCGCCCGAGCCCGAGGTGGTCACCTTCGACTTCTCCAGGGTGTCGAAGGAGCCGTTCTCCAGGTCCTTCGGGGTCAGCTTCTGACCCACCACGTGGTAGGTGAGGATCTTCGTCAGCTGGGCCTTGTCGTTCAGGACCTTGTCCAGGGTGGCCTTGGGGATCTTGGCGAAGGCGTCGTTGGTCGGGGCGAACACGGTGATGTTCTGGGCGTTGTTGAGGGTGTCGACCAGGCCCGCCTTCTTCACGGCGGTCACCAGCGTGGACAGGGCCGGGTTGTTGGACGCCGCGGTGGCCACGGGGTCCTGGGCCATCCCGTCGAAGGAACCGGCCCCGCTCGTGGGCACCGACGAGCAGGCCGGACCGAACGGCTGGTCCGCCGTGGAGGCGCTGCCGGAGCCGCCCATGCTGTCGTCGGAGGAGGTCGCCGAGGCCGACGCCTTGCCGGAGGAGTCGGCGCCGGCGGAGTCGCTGCCGTTGTCCGAGCAGGCGCTCAGCGCCAGCGGCAGAACGGCGGCAGCGGCCACGGTCAGGGCGACACGGCGGATACGGGTGTTCATGGGGTTTCTCCTGTTGGCCGGTGCAGCGAGCGCTGCGTTCCTGTAGGGCGTTTCGGATTGAGGTGAGGGAAAACTGGGGTGAGGGAAAGGGGGTCGGGGGGTTCAGTCGACGGTGACCACGACGGAATGCCGGCCGGCGGCGCCGTCGGGGACGGTGCGGGCGCGTTCCGCGGTCTGCACCGCGCCGGTGCGGTCGGTGGCGCGCACGGTGAGGGTGTGGCCGCCCTTGGTGGCCTGCCAGGGGTAGGACCACTGGCGCCAGGTGTCGCGGGAGTCCTCGGCCGCGAGGCGGGCCCGGTGCCAGGGGCCGTCGTCGACGCGGATCTCGACCTTGTCGATGCCGCGGTGCTGGGCCCAGGCGACTCCGGCGACCATGACGGTGCCGGCCTCGGGGCGGGCGAACGGCTTGGGCGTGTCGATGCGGGACTGGGTCTTGACCGGCGCTCTGCGGGCCCACTGGCGGGTGACCCAGTAGGGGTCGTAGGCGTCGAACGTGGTGAGCTCGATGTCCTTGATCCACTTGCAGGCGGAGACGTAGCCGTAGAGGCCGGGCACCACCATGCGGACCGGGAAGCCGTGCTCGAAGGGCAGCGGCTCGCCGTTCATCGCGACGGCGAGCAGCGCGTCGCGGCCGTCCATCACGTCCTCGACGGGACTGCCGAGCGTCATCCCGTCCACCGACCGGGCGACCAGCTGGTCGGCGGGTCCTCCCGCGGAGGGAGGCTCGACCCCGCACTCGGCCAGCAGGTCGGCCAGGCGTACGCCGATCCAGCGGGCGTTGCCCACGTACGGGCCGCCGACCTCGTTCGACACACAGGTCAGCGTGATGTCGCGCTCGATCAGCTCCCGCCGCAACAGATCGTCGAAGGACAACGTGACCGGGCGGGCGACCCCTCGGCCGTGGATGCGCAGCCGCCAGGCGGTCGCATCGACCTTGGGCACCACCAGCGCGGTGTCCACCCGGTAGAAGTCCTGGTTCGGCGTCGTGAAGGAGCTGATCCCGGGGATCCGCACCTGTGCGCCTCGGGGCACCTCGGGGGCGGGCGAGTCCGGGGCGGGCAGGGCGAGGTCCTTGCGGGAGGCGGCCGCGTCGCGGCCGCTCGACCCGACCAGGGCCCGGCCGAGCGCTCCGGCCCCGACGGACGCGGCCACGGCCGCGCTCGCCGCGAGCACGAACTCACGGCGCTCCCGTTGCGGCCTCCGCAACGTGTCGCCTTCCGCGGCCTCGGGCCCGCCCGGCGCCGGTGCCCGGATCCGGAGGCGGCCGACAAGGAGGAACAGAAGGCCGGCCCCGACGACCGCACCCGCGGCGGAGGGCAGCGCGTCGGTGAGTCCCGTGCGATCCGGGCGGCTGATCGCCGCTGCCGCGCCCACGGCACCGAAAAGAAGGACTCCGGCGGACCCGGTCCGCCGATATCGCAGCGCGAGAACTCCCAGGGCGAGGGCGAACAGCGCGAGTACGACAAGGATTCCGAGCTGGAGAACGAGTTTGTCGTTGCTCCCGAAATTCCGGATCGCCCACGCTTTCACGGACGCGGGCGTGCGGTCGATCGCCGCACCTCCGACCACGACGACCGGACCGGCCTGCGGACGTACCCAGCCCGATACCAGTTCCGCGACAGCGAGCGCGGCGAATCCCGCGACGGCGCCGCTGAACGCACCGAGGGCCGGCCGCGTCAGACCACCGGGATTTCGCTGTTTCTTCTCGCTGTTCGTCACGTGGGGAATCCGGGCCCGAACGCGGGGCGGATTGGTCGATCACCCGATCGGAGAATTTCTCTTCCTGGACCAATCCGCGTCCGGATCCGCAACGGACAGACCTTTATGGGGAAAAGCGCTGCGGGACGGCCGAGCGGAGCCCCGTGCGAGCTTCGTGTCACCGGCCTGGAAAAGTTACCGACCGGTCGGTATCGTGCCCGTCATGACCACCGTCGCTCCGGACCCGCGCGCGGGCCGCCACTGTCACAGCACACTCAACTCGCTGCACGCGACGCACTACTTCTCCCCCGACGTGGGCCGGGAGCTGGGCGCGATCGGCGTCACCCACCCGCGGGCCGTCAACTTCGCCGTGCGGGCGGCCGCGTTGGGGCCGGTGGGAGCCGGCGCGGTGACGGCGACGTTCTACAACTACAAGCACACACTCGTCGCCCGCTACGTGCCCGCGGTCTGGGAGTCGGCCACGCCCGAACAGGTCCTGGCCGCACGCACCCGCGCCGTCGACTCGACACTGCGCCGCCAGCTGGGCGCGGACGTGGTCGCGTCCGCGGAGATGGCGGAGGCGGCACGGCTCGCCCTGCGCGCCACCGAGGCCTGCTCGCGCAGCGCCCGGCCCCTGTACTCGGCCCACGCCGACCTGCCGGTCCCCGAGGAGCCGCACCTGGCGTACTGGCACGCGGCCACGCTGCTGCGCGAGCACCGGGGCGACGGGCACCTCGCCGTGCTGATGGCCGCGGGACTCGACGGCCTGGAAGCCATGGTGACCCACACGGCGACCGGCAAGGGCATGTCGCCGAAGTGGGTGCTCGACACCCGCGGCTGGAGCCGGGAGGACTGGGACGCGGCGGCCGGCCGGCTGCGGGAGCGCGGCCTGCTGGACGAGGACGGGGAGCTGACCGAGCAGGGCCGCGCGCTGCGCCAGGAGATCGAGCGGGAGACGGACCGGCTGGACCGCGCCCCGTACGCACACCTGGGCGCGGAGGGCGTGGCCCGGCTGACCGAGCTCGGCACGGGCTTCGTACGCACCGCGCTCGCCGCCGGCGCCTTCCCGGCGGATCTGCTCGCCAGGCGCTGACCTACCGGACGGCGCCGAGGGGGGCCGGGGCCCCGTCGGCGCGCCGCGCCGGTACCGCCTCAGCGCACGGCCGCCTCCGTCATCCCCGGCTGGTCGAACTGCGTCCGGTGCAGCTCCGCGTACCGGCCGCCGGCCGCGAGGAGTTCGTCGTGGGTGCCGCGTTCCACGACCCGGCCGGACTCGACGACGAGGATCAGGTCGGCGGCACGCACGGTCGACAGCCGGTGGGCGATGACGATCGCCGTACGGTCCGCGAGGGCCTCGGCGAGGGCCTCCTGGACGGCCGCCTCGGACGTGTTGTCGAGGTGCGCGGTGGCCTCGTCGAGGATGACGACGCGCTGGCGGGCCAGCAGCAGCCGGGCGATGGTCATGCGCTGGCGCTCACCGCCGGAGAGGCGGTAGCCGCGTTCTCCGACGACCGTGTCGAGGCCGTCGGGGAGGGAGCGGACGAGGTCGTCGAGGCGGGAGCGGCGCAGGGCGTCCCACAGTTCGTCCTCGGTGGCCTCGGGACGGGCCAGCAGCAGGTTCGCGCGGACGCTGTCGTGGAAGAGGTGGCCGTCCTGGGTGACCATGCCGAGGGTGGCCCGCAGGGAGCCCGCGCTCAGGTCACGGACGTCGACCCCGCCGATCCGGACGGCGCCCGCGTCGACGTCGTACAGGCGCGGCAGGAGCTGGGCGACGGTCGACTTGCCGGCGCCCGAGGAGCCGACGAGGGCGACGGTCTGCCCGGGAGCGGCGCGGAAGGAGACGCCGTGCAGGACCTCGGCGCCGCCGCGGGAGTCGAGGGCCGCGACCTCCTCCAGGGAGGCCAGGGAGACCTTGTCGGCGGACGGGTAGCCGAAGCGGACCTCGTCGAACTCGACGGAGACGGGGCCCGGCGGCACCTCGCGGGCGTCCGGCTTCTCCTCGATCAGCGGCTTCAGGTCGAGCACCTCGAAGACCCGCTCGAAGCTGACCAGCGCGCTCATCACCTCCACCCGGGCCCCGGCGAGCGAGGTCAGCGGGGCGTACAGACGGGTCAGGAGCAGGGCGAGGGCGACGACGGCGCCCGGTTCGAGGGTGCCGTTCAGCGCGAGATGGCCGCCGAGGCCGTAGACGAGGGCGAGGGCCAGGGCGGAGACGAGCGTCAAAGCGGTGATGAAGACCGACTGCGCGGTGGCCGTACGGACGCCGATGTCCCGGACGTGGGCGGCCCGGGCCGCGAACTCCGCCGACTCCTCCTCGGGCCGGCCGAACAGCTTGATCAGCGTGGCGCCGGGCGCGGAGAAGCGCTCGGTCATCCGGGTGCCCATCGCCGCGTTGAGCGTGGCCGCCTCGCGCTGCATGCCCGCCATCCGGCTGCCCATCCGCCGGGCCGGGAGCACGAAGACCGGCAGCAGCGCCAGCGCGAGCAGGGTGACCTGCCAGGACAGCGTGAGCATGACGGCGAGGGTGAGCACCAGGGTGACCAGGTTGGAGACCACGCCGGAGAGGGTGTTGCTGAAGGCGCGCTGGGCGCCGATCACGTCGTTGTTGAGTCGGGAGACGAGCGCTCCCGTACGGGTACGTGTGAAGAACGCGACCGGCATCCGCTGCACATGATCGAACACGGCCGTGCGCAGATCGAGGATGAGCCCCTCCCCCAGCGTCGCCGAGAGCCTCCTGCCCAGGATGCCGAGTGCCGCCTCCAGCACCGCGATGACCGCGATGACCAGCGACAGCCGGACGACCGCGCCCGCGTCGCCGTGCGACACGATCGCGTCGACGACCCGTCCGGCGAGGACGGGGGTGGCGACGGCCAGCAGCGCGGTCAGCACCCCCAGCAGGACGAAAGTGGCGATCCGGCGGCGGTGCGGGCGGGCGAATGCGCCGATGCGGCGCAATGTCACCCGGTCGAAGGGGCGGCGTTCCTGCTGGGCGTTCATGACGCTGTAAAGCTGCGTCCAGGCGGTGCTCTCCATGCTCATGGGAGTGACCGTAGAACCTCAAGCAACCTTGAGGTCAATCTTCTCCCCGCATCCTCGACGGCAAAGGATCGGACAAGGGATCGGAGACAGGATCAGCCGAGGGGCCGGACGGCGGATCAGGCACAGAATCAGGCACAGGATCAGACGAGGGACCCGATGACCGTACGTAATGTTCCGTCCCCGCTTCCGCAACCCGCCGTTGGCGCCGTGCCGAGAACCTCTCCGAGTGTGACAGCGGTTCCCGTTCCCCTTCCCCCAGGCAGGCCGGCCCGGCGCGTGCCGGTGCGCCAGATCCTGTGTCTGCTTCCGCTCCTGCTCGTCACCGTGGTCGCGGTGCGGCACCGGTCCGTTCTCGTCGAGGGCTTCGCACAGTTGCGGAGCGCGCAGTGGCCCTGGCTGCTGGCCGCGCTCGGAGCGACCTGTCTGACGTGGGTGGCGGCGGCCGTCACCCGGCAGGGCGCGGTGGTGGAGCGGCTGCCCGGACGGCGGCTGCTGGCCGCGCAGTTCGCGGCCGGCGCGGCCAACCACCTGCTGCCGACAGGGCTGGGCGCGAGCGCGGTCAACCTGCGGTTCATGACCGTCTGCGGAGTGCCCCTGGCCCGCTCCTCCGCGGCTCTCGCGCTGTATCTGATGGCGGAGGGCGTGGCCCGGGTGGGCCTGCTGACCGTGCTGCTGCTCGTCTTCCCCGACGCGCTGCGGCTCGGCTCCCTGCTGCCCGGCGGGGCGCTCGGCCCGCTGCTGGGCGTCCTCGGGGCGGCCGTGCTGGTGGTGGCGGGCGCGCTCACCCTCGTACGGCGGCTGCGGTCGGCGGTGTGCTCCTTCCTGCGCACCGCACTGGGCGAGGCGCGCTCGGTGCACTCCCGCCCGGCCCGGGCGCTGGCCCTGTGGGGCGGCTCGCTGGCGTTCCCGGTGCTCCAGGCGGCCGGTCTGGCGGCGGTGGGGCAGGCGTTGGGGCTGCCGGTGCCGGTGGCGCACATGGCGGTCGCGTACCTGGCGGCGACGGTGGCGGTCGCGCTGGTCCCGACGCCGGGCGGGATCGGTTCGGTGGAGGCGGCGCTGATCGTGGCGCTGGTGGCGGCGGGCGGTCCGGTGGCCCTGGCCACGGCCGTGGTGCTCGGCTACCGGATCATCACGGTGTGGCTGCCGCTGGTGCCGGGGGCGCTGACGCTCGGCGCGCTGGTGCGGATGAAGGTCATCTGAGGCACCCGCGAGGCCTCGGGCCGCCTCACGGCCAAACGCTCACGCGGACGGGACCGTCCCCCGGGTCGACCCGGTGCGTCCAGCCGGCCGGCAGGCGCAGGGTGCGGTTCGGCAGGGCGGCCGTCCACAGCCGTTCCCTGTGCAGCACGCGCCCGTTCTGGGTGACGCGCAGGACGGGGCGGGTCAGTCGGGTCGCGGTGCGCAGGACGTAGGGGAGGCGGTCGGCCGGAGTGACGCGGTTCGGGGCGATCCAGCGCAGGGGCGGGTCCACGAGGAGCGGCACGGCGTCGGCGCGGTCGGCGCGGTCGGCGCCCGAAGGCCGACCGGTGGCCGCGAGACGATCGGTGGCCGCGAGGTGGTCGAGGACGGCACCGGCGGCGTGGGCGCCCTCCCGGACCGCGGTCGCCGCGCTCTCCACGGCGTGCAGCACGCTGCCGACGGCGAAGACGCCGGGGCGTGAGGTGCGCAGGGCGCCGTCGACGGCCGGGCCACGGGTGCCGGGGTCCAGGATGAGGCCGCCGCGCCGGGCCAGTTCGTGGTCGGGGACGAAGTCGCCGGTGAACACGACGGTGTCGCAGGGCAGTACGGCCGTACGGCCGTCGCGGTGCCGTACCCGCACGCCCGACAGGCGGCCCTGGCCCAGCAGTTCGGCGACCGTGGTGCCGGTGAGCAGCGGAGTGCCGTGGCGCAGCCGGGAGTCGGCGGCCCGGGACCGGGTGGTCTGCGGGCCGGGCAGGTCGGTGAGCATCGCCACGACCGTGGCGCCGGCGGCCCGTACGGTGTCGGCGGCGGCGTACGAGACGTCCTCCGCGCCGACCACCACCGCGCGGGTACCGATCCGCTGCCCGTAGAGGTGTACGGCCTGCTGGAGTTCGCCGGTGGTGTAGACACCGGCCGGGCGGGTGCCGGGCACCAGCCGGGCCGCTCGGGGGCGTTCGCGGGCGCCGGTGGCCAGGACGACCGCCCGTGCGGTGATCGTCCCGGGCCCCTCGGCGCCGAGGGTGTGCAGGGTGAGAGGGCCGGCCCAGTCGAGGGCCGTCACACCGGTGCGGACGGTCGCCCCGGCCTGCCGGGAGCCGGTGACCAGCAGCCGGGCGTACGCGGGGCCGGTGAGGGGATGCAGGAGGGTGCCGTAGCCGCCGTGCGCGCAGTGCCGCGGCGCTCCCCCGGCCCGTGTCTCCCGGTCCACGATCTCGACGCGTCCCGCTCCGGCGGCGGCGAGCCGGGCGGCGGTCGCGAGGCCCGCGGGGCCCGCGCCGACGACCAGGACGTCGACCCGGCGTGCTCCGGTCATATCCGGGCCGGTCATGTCCGGGCCTCCTCCAGCAGGGCCCGCACGGCCGCCCCGCAGTGGAAGCCCTGGCAGCGGCCCGCGCGGGCCCGGGTGCGGCGGCGCAGTCCGTCGAGGGTGCGCGGCGGGATCGTGTCGGCGAGGGCGTCGCGGATCGCGCCCCGGGAGACGCGTTCGCAGTGGCAGACGAGGGTGCCGTACTCGGGGCCGGTCCGCTTCCGGTTCATCCGGACCGGTCGCAGTTCGCGCACCGGTCCCGGGTCGAGGCCGGCCCCGGTCTCGAGCAGGCCCACGACGTGGGCGGCGATGGCGAGGGACGCGGTCAGACCGGTGGAGCGGATCCCGCCGACGGTGACACCTGCCTGACCGGGATGGGCGGTGATGCGGTAGTCGTCGAACTCGGTGGCGGCGCGCAGTCCCGCGTAGACGGCGGTGACCTCCTCGTCGAGGAGGCCGGGCAGGATGCGGCCGCCCTGCGCGCGCAGCCCCGCGAGGCCGTCGGCCGTGGAGTGCGTGGCCCGTTTGTCGTCCAGGTCCTCGGCGGTGGGGCCGAGCAGGACGTTGCCGTACACCGTGGGGGCGACCAGGACGCCCTTGCCGAGTGCCGTGGGCACGGGCAGCAGGATGTGGCGGACGAGATCGCGGGCGAACGTGTCGAAGACGATGAGCTGGCCGCGGCGCGGGGTGACGGTGAAGTCGTCGTGGCCGAGCAGCCGGTCGAGCGCGTCGGCGTGCAGACCGGCCGCGTTGACGAGGAAGCGGGCGCGCAGGGTGCCCCGGCCGGTGTCGATCAGATGGGTGTCGCCCTGCCGGTCCACCTGTCGGACAGGGGAGTCGAGGTGCAGGTCCACGCCGTGCCGCACGGCCTGGGTGGCGTACGCCAGCGGGGTCGTCCAGGGGCAGATGACGCTCTCGCCGGGCACGTGCAGGGCGCCGAGCGCGCCGGGTCCCAAGTGTGGTTCGCGCGCGTACAGTTCGGCGGGCCCGATCAGGCGCGCGTCCTGGTACTCGTTGCGCTCGGCCTTCTCCGCCAGGCGGGGCAGGGCGGCGAGCTGCTCCTCGTCCCAGGCCACGAGCAGAGCGCCGACCGGCTCGACGGGGATGCCGGACTCGGCGGCGTACGCGGCGAGCAGGGCGGCGCCCTCACGGACCAGGCGGGCCTCCAGCGAGCCGGGGACCGCGTCGAAACCGGTGTGCAGGATCGCGGTGTTGGCCTTGGACGTGCCCTGGCCGATGTCGTCCTGGGCCTCGACGAGGGCGACCTTCAGGCGCGGTCGGCGGGCCAGTTCGCGCGCGATGGCGCAGCCGACGACCCCGGCGCCGACGATCGCCACGTCGTACGGCGCCGTGGGCAGCGGCCCGCCGGAGGTCACCGTCATGCCGGCTCCCTCTCCAGCAACACAGCTACGGCTCCGCGGAATTCGCCCAGCCGTCGCGCCGCCTCCGCCGCCGGGATGCGCGGCTCGTACACGGCCGAGGGCCTGCTGTCGGGCAGCGCGTCGGCGACGCTCAGACCGGGGGTGACGCCGAGGCGGGCCAGGGCGCCCGCGCCGAGGGCGGTCGCGTCGGGCAGCGGGGACACCTCGACGCGACACTGCGCCAGGTCGGCCTGGGTCTGCATGAGCAGGGCCGAGCGGGTCAGGCCGCCGTCGACCCGCAGGGTGGACACGGGCGTGCCGAGGTCGGCCGCCGCGGCCTCGGCCAGCTCCACGATCTGTGCGGCCAGGCCCTCGCACAGGGCGCGCACCAGATGCCCCGAGGTGGTGTCCAGGCCGAGCCCGGTGAGGGAGCCGCGCAGGTCGCCGCGCCACCAGGGGGCGGCCAGTCCGGCGAGGGCGGGCACGAAGGTGACGCCGCCGCTGTCGGGCACGGTGGCGCCGACGGTGTCGAGGTCGGCGGGGCCCTGGATGACACCGAGGCCGGTGAGCCAGCGCACGGCGGAGGCTGCGGTGTACACCTGGCCGTCGAGACAGTAGGCGGTGCGTCCGCCGAGCCGCCAAGCGACGCAGCCGACCAGTCCGCGGGCGCTGCGGCGGGCCGTGTCGCCGGTCGGGGCGAGCAGGAACGCCCCTGTGCCGTAGGTGCATTTGGCGACGCCGGGGGTGGTGACTCGTTGGGCGAACAGGGCGGCCTGCTGGTCGACGGCGAGGCCGGTGAGCGGGATCTCCGGGCCGAACGCGCGGGTCGTGCCGACCGGTCGGGCGTTGTCGACGATGTCCGGGAGCCGTTCGCCGGACAGGCCGTAGAGGTCGAGGGCGCGCGGCGACCACCGCGAGCGGTCAAGGTCGAGCAGTTGGGTGCGGCCCGCGGTGGCGGCGTCGGTGACATAGGCGCCGGTGAGGCGGTGGACGAGCCAGGCGTCGCTGGTGGTGACGACTCCCTCGGTGGTGAGGTGACGGCGTATCCACGCCATCTTGGGGGCGGCGAAGTACGGGTCCAGGGGCAGGCCGGTGAGTTGGCGCAACTCGTCCGCGTGCGGCTCCAGTTCGGCGCAGACGGAGGCGGCCCGGCGGTCCTGCCAGACGAGGGCGTCGGTGAGCGGGCGGCCCGTGGCCGGGTCCCAGGCAAGGACGGTCTCGCCCTGGTTGGCGAGGCCGAGCGCCACGACGGGCTCGCGGGCCTCGGCCAGCGCGTGACGGCCGGCGGCGACGACCGAGTCGTACAGCGCGCCGGGGTCGACCTCGGCCAGCCCGCCGGGTGGGTAGCGGGGGTGCACGGCGGCGAACCCGGTGCCGATCACGCCGCGTTCGGGGCAGATCACCAGGGCCTTGGTGCCGGAGGTGCCCTGGTCGACGGCGAGTACCGGACCCGTCATCGTGCCCTCCTCGGCGATCGGTCGGTGATCACGGGGCGACAGCCTGCCGTCGGGCCACGGGTCCCGTCAAGAGGCCCCCGACCAGCGGCGACCCGGCCCTCGTTCGCTGGCTGATGGCCAGTCAAATGAGGTGTGCAAAAGGAGAGTTGGATCGAGCGGGAAAGGAGTGTGAGGCGTTTGCGGCGCCTCTATAGTGGCGGCCGACCGACGCGATCTCCTCATCCGCCGCTCCATCCGCCGCCCCGAGGAGGGCTGTTGTTACTCCACCCTGCCGTCGTGCCGGTACCACGCCCGCGGGCGGGTGGCTGATGGCGAGAGACGGAGCACGGCCGGCCTACGACCCCGCCGGGCACGACGGCGATCTGCGGGCCGCTCTCCAGGAGGTCCGCACCGGGCGCTGGCTGTCGATGCGCGTCCTTCTGGAGCGCACCACGGCGTGGTGCCAGTGGACGCGGCGCACCCAGGTGCTGGCCGCCGCGGCGGCCGGGACGGACGTGGTGCGGGCCTGGCTCGCCGAGGAGCCGCACAGTGTGCCTGCCACGGTGATGCAGGCCCGGGTCGCCGTCGAGCGGGCGCTGCGGGCGCATCGCGAGCGCCATCTGCGTACGCACGAACTGTGGATCGAGGCCTGGGACCTGAGCCAGTCGGCGGCCCGGGCGGCGCCGCCGGACCCGGTGCCGTGGGTGTGCCTGCTCGCTCTGGCCCAGTTGGACCGCAAGCTGCTGTGGGCGGAGCACCGGGCGGCGCCGCCCGAGCCGAGCCTCCCGCCGGGCCCGTGGGGGCTGCTGGACGAGGCCGGCCGACGTGATCCGCACAACCGCGAGGCACACCACCGCATGCTCCAGTTCCTGTACACGCAGGCGGGTTCCGGGCGGCTGGCCGGGGCGGCGGGCTTCGCGCACCGGGTCGCGGGCGCGGCGCCGCCAGGTTCCGCGCTGCACGTCCTGCCGCTGTACGTGCGGGCCGAGCGCTACCGGCGCGGCGGCGGGCGCGGCGCCGCCCTCGACCTGCACTGGGTGGCCGAGGACGCGACCCGGGAGGCACTGCGGGCGCGGGAGGGGTGGTTCGACCGCGCCGGTCCCGCCGAACGCTCGCCGCTCGACCTCAACCACCTGGCGCACGCCCTGTGGGGAGCGCTCCGCTTCGCCGACGCGGCCGAGGTGTTCGACGCGATCGGCCCGTACTGCACGCCGCTCCCCTGGGCGTACCGCGCCCCGGCCCCGGGGGATCACGCGGAGGCCGTGCAGGTGTTCCTCCAGGCCCGTACGCGCAGCCGGCCCCCGGCGCGGGGGCCCGGTTCCTGACGCCGTCCGCGTCCCTTGCTCATCACCCTCCACCCCTCCCCCCCTCCCCCTCCACTCCCCCCTCCCTCCCCTTCTGCCCCGCGCTCCCCCGTGGCCCGTCCTTCTCCGGAGGTTTGTCATGTCCAGCATCCCCGATCCCGCGGCTCTGCCCGGCTTACCCGCCACCCCCGCCACTCCCGCCGTACCCGGTCCCGACGAGGAGCAGCGGCTGCGCGAACTGGGCTACCGGCCGGTGCTGGCCCGCCGGATGGGCGGCTTCGGCAACTTCGCGATCAGCTTCTCCGTGATCTCGATCCTGTCCGGCTGTATGACCCTGTACGGCTTCGGCATGGGCGCGGGCGGACCCGCGGTGATGCTCTGGGGCTGGGCGGGCGTCGGCCTGTTCGTGCTCTGCGTCGGGCTCGCCCTGGCCGAGGTCACCAGCGCCTATCCGACCTCCGGCGCCCTGTACTACATGGCCGACCGGCTCGGCGGCCGGCGCTGGGGCTGGTACACCGGCTGGCTGAACCTGCTCGGCCTGCTCGGCGCGATCGCCGGCATCGACTACGGCGCCGCGCTGTTCGTGGGCGCGTTCGCCAATCTCCGCTGGGGCTTCGAGCCGACGCCGGAGAAGACGATGCTGATCTTCGTGGCGATCCTGCTGCTGCACGCCGTGCTGAACCTGTTCGGGGTCCGCCTGGTCAGCGTCCTCAACTCCGTCTCCGTCTGGTGGCACCTGGCGGGGGTGGGGCTGATCGTCGGCGCGCTGTGGATCGTCCCGGACCACCACCGGTCGCCGTCGTTCGTGTTCACCGAGTTCGTGAACGACACCGGCTGGCACAACCCGGTGTACGTGGCCGCGATCGGGCTGCTGCTGGCCCAGTACACGTTCTCCGGCTACGACGCCTCGGCCCACCTCTCCGAGGAGACCTCCAACGCCTCGGTGGCGGCGGCCAAGGGCATCGTGCGCTCCATCTGGGTGTCGTGGATCGCGGGCTTCGCGCTGCTGGCGGGGCTGACCTTCGCCGTCCAGGACTACGCCGCCACCCGCGCCACCGCCACCGGCGTGCCGCCCGCGCAGATCCTGCTCGACGGGCTGGGCACCGACGGCGCGAGCGCGCTGCTGGTCGTGGTGATCACCGCCCAGTTGTTCTGCGGGAACGCCGAGGTCGCCGCCGCCAGCCGGATGGTCTTCGCGTTCAGCCGGGACCGGGCGCTGCCCGGCTCGGACCTGTGGCGCAAGGTCAGCAGCCGTACCCAGACGCCGGTAGCCGCCGTGTGGCTGTCGGTGGCGGTCGCGGGTGTGCTCGCCCTGCCGTCCCTGTACTCGGCGACGGCGTACGGCGCTGTCACCGCCATCAACGTCATCGGCATCACGCCCGCGTACGCCATCCCGGTGCTGCTGCGGCTGCGCGCCGGGGACCGTTTCCGGCCGGGGCCGTGGCATCTGGGCCGCTGGAGCCGTCCGGTCGGGTGGGTCGCCGTGGTGTGGGTGGCCTGTGTGACGGTGCTGTTCTGCCTGCCCCAGTCGTCGCCGGTGACGGTGGACACGATGAACTACGCGTCCGTGGCGCTGGCCGTCGTACTGCTCCTCGCCACGGTGTGGTGGTTCGTGGCCCGCCGTTCGTACGGGACGCCCACCACAGCGGCCTACGGATCGGACCGCGAGCAGGCCGAACTGGCCGAGGGAATCGTCTGAGCTGCGGGATCCCGCCACCGCGACCGGATCCTCGGGTACGAACTCCCGTGCCGGATACGGCAGGATGAGCGGTCGCGCCCGCTGCGCTGACGGCGGGCGCGACCGCACATCCCGGAACCGAACAGGTGACATCGTGACGAGACTTCACATCCGGCCGTCGGCGACCCCCCGTGCCGCGGATCGACTTCCCGGAGGTGACCGGTGAACCGCGCCCTGACCCTGGACGACTCGGTCATCGCCGGAATCGCCCTGGCCACCGGCCTGTTGGCCGCCTTCCTGTCCCGCACGCTGCTGCGCTGGCTGGCGAAGCACGCCAAGCGCACGAGGTGGAGCGGCGACGACGTCGTCGTGGACGCGCTGCGCACGGTGGTGCCGTGGTCGATGATCGCCGGTGGCGCGGCGGCCGCGGCCGCGGTGCTGCCGCTGACGAAGGCCGTCCAGCACACCGTCAACCAGTGCCTGACGGTGCTGCTGATCTTCGTGGTGACCGTGTCGGCGGCGCGGGTCGTCGCCGGGCTCGTGCAGTCGGTGACCTCCTCGCGCTCCGGAGTCGCCGGGTCGGCCACGATCTTCGTGAACATCACCCGGATCCTGGTCCTGGCGATCGGCTTCCTGGTGGTGCTCCAGACGCTGGGCATCTCCATAGCCCCGCTGCTCACCGCCCTGGGCGTCGGCGGTCTGGCCGTCGCGCTGGCCCTCCAGGACACCCTCGCGAACCTGTTCGCGGGCATCCACATCCTGGCCTCCAAGACCGTCCAGCGCGGTGACTACATCAAGCTGAGCAGCGGTGAGGAGGGCTATGTCGAGGACATCAACTGGCGTCAGACGACCGTGCGCGCCCTCTCCAACAACCTCGTCGTCATCCCCAACGGGCAGCTCGCCAAGACGAACATGACCAACTACATGCGTCCCGAGCAGCAGTTGACGATCCTGGTGCAGGTGGGCGTGGCCTACGACAGTGACCTGGAGCAGGTGGAACGGGTGACCTCGGAGGTCATCGCGGAGGTCATGACGGGCGTCGACGGCGCCCTCCCGGACCACGAACCCGCCATCCGCTTCCACACCTTCGGCGACTCGCGGATCGGCTTCACGGTGATCCTGGGCGTCGGCGAGTTCAGCGACCAGTACCGGATCAAGCACGAGTTCATCAAGCGGCTGCACCGCCGCTACCGCGAGGAGGGCATCCGGATCCCGGCGCCGGCCCGCACGGTGGCGTTGCAGTCGGGCACGGTCGTCATCCCGCAGCAGCGGACCGGCGACGACGACTTCGTGCAGGGCGGGATGACCGCCCTGCACGACTGACGGCGGCCGAGGGCGTCGGCCGCCGGGTCAGAGCGTGGCCGAGTTCTCGTGCCAACGCGCGCCCGACTGCCGGCGCGGGGCGGTGAGGGACGGCGTCACCGGGGTGACCGTCCAGTCCGGATGGCCGGGCATCCTCGGTGTCGTCGTGCCGTACAGCCAGTCCCGCAGGAAGCCCGACACGTCCTGCCCGCAGGTGTGCGAGGCGATGGCGATGTAGTCCTGCGTCGACGCCGAGGAGTTGCGGTGGCGGGCCAGGAAGGCCCGCTCGACCGCGTGGAAGGCGTCCTCGCCGATGAGCTGCCGCAGCGCGTACAGGACGAGGACGCCGCCCAGGTAGCGCTGGCTGTCGAAGAGGTTGACCGCGTTCGGCGCGGCGACCGGGCCGGAGCTCTTGCGCCACTGGTCGCCGCGCGCGTAGGTGTCCTTCATCCGGGCCTCGAAGGTGGTCAGGCCCAGGGAGTCCGCCCAGCCCCGCTCGTAGCGGTAGAGCAGCCCGTAGAAGTCGGCGTGGCCCTCGTTGAGCCACAGGTCGGCCCAGGTGGCGGGGCTGACACTGTTGCCGAAGTAGGAGTGGACCAGCTCGTGCATCATGTGCGAGCCGATCTTCGGCTCCGCCTGGAGCAGGTAGTTCGGCTTGTACAGGGTGAGGGTCTGGGTCTCCAGGCCCGTGAAGTCGAAGGCGCTCGGGTCGTCGGAGTTGCAGGGCAGCAGTCCGTACGTCTCGAACGGGTAGGCCCCCAGCCGTGCCTCGATCCACTCGACCAGGCCCGGGGTGAGCGCGAGGGCGGGCTCCAGGGCCTCGGCCCGCGCGGTCGGGACGACGTCGCGCAGCGGCAGTCCGTGCGGCCCCCGGCGCTCCTTCACGACATAGTCGCCGACGGTGATCTGCACCAGCTCGGTGGCGATCGGCGAGCGGGAGCGGTAGGTGTACGCGGTCCGGTCGCCGGCCAGATCCTCGGTGCACACCGGCGCGCCGCTCGCGACGGCCCGCAGGGCGGCCGGGACGGTGATGCGGAAGGTGAAGTCCGCCTTGTTCGACGGGTGGTCGTTGCAGGGGAAGACGGTGTGCGCCGAGTCCGGCTGGGGACAGATCGCGAACCCGTCCGCCGTCGGCACCCACGCGGTGTGCGCGAGCGCACGGCGCGGGTCCGCCGTGTACGTCACGCACACATTGGCCCGGGCCCGGGCGGGCAGCGGCCGGTCCGGGGTGATCCGCAGCTTCTCGTCCACCTGTTCGAAGGTGGCTGTGCGACCGTCGACACGGACCGTGCGTATGTCCAGACCCAGAGCGTCCAGCGAAAGGCGGGTGAGGGCCTGGGTGGTGCGCAGCTCCAGGGTCGCCGTGGCGTCGACCAGGGCGGTCGCGGCGTCGTAGGAGAAGTCGAGGTGGTAGGCGTCGACGCGGTAGCCGTCGTTGCCGAGGGCCGGGAAGACGGGGTCGCCGAGGGTCTCGGGAGCCGTCTCGGGGGCCGTCTCGGGGGCCGGGGCGTCATCGGTCTTCACGCCCGCGTACGCCGGGTTTCCCCCGGCCAGGACTGCCGCCGTGCCGATCAGTGCGGCCGCCGGGGCCGTCACTCTGCTGCGATATCTCATGGTCCGCTTTCGCTCGGGCGGCCGGGTGGTCGGTCCGGCCGTCGGATGAGGTCGACGCTGTACACCTGCATGACCACGAGAACGGACGCTTCGGTTGCCCCGCCGGACCACCCGGACATCCCGGGATGTGAGGAGACCCCTGTCGAGCCGACGCCGGTCACGAGATATCTTGATGTCGAGCAATGTTGCAGACGTGGAGCGGAGCACCCGGTGACTGACTCGACCATCATCTATACGCACACTGACGAGGCCCCGGCCCTGGCGACGTATTCCTTCCTGCCGGTGGTCCAGGCGTACGCCTCGCAGGCGGGTGTCGCCGTCCAGACGCGGGACATCTCGCTGGCCGGGCGGATCATCGCCGTGTTCCCGGAGTACCTGACCGAGGACCAGCGGATCCCGGACGCGCTGAGCGAGCTCGGTGAGCTGGCCAAGACGCCCGAGGCCAACATCATCAAGCTGCCGAACATCTCGGCGTCGATCCCGCAGCTCAAGGCCGCGGTCGCCGAGCTCCAGGCACAGGGCTACGCGCTGCCGGCCTACCCGGACGACCCGAAGACCGACGAGGAGCGGGAGATCCAGGCCCGCTACGACAAGGTCAAGGGCTCCGCCGTGAACCCGGTCCTGCGCGAGGGCAACTCCGACCGCCGCGCCCCCGCGTCGGTCAAGAACTACGCGAAGACCCACCCGCACCGCATGGGCGCCTGGTCGCCGGAGTCCAAGACCAACGTCGCCACCATGGGCGTGGACGACTTCCGCTCCACCGAGAAGTCGGTCGTGATCTCCGAGGCCGGCTCCCTGAGGATCGAGCTGGTCGGCGACGACGGCTCCACCAAGGTGCTGCGCGAGTCGGTACCGGTCCTCGAGGGCGAGGTCGTCGACGCCTCCGTCCTGCACGTCGCGCCGCTGCGCGAGTTCCTCACCGCGCAGATCGCCCGGGCCAAGGCCGAGGGCGTACTGTTCTCCGTGCACCTCAAGGCCACGATGATGAAGGTCTCCGACCCGATCATCTTCGGTCACGTGGTCCGCGCCTTCTTCCCGAAGACCTTCGCGCAGTACGGCCCGACGCTCGCCGCGGCCGGCCTGACCCCGAACGACGGTCTGGGCGGCATCTACAAGGGCCTGGAGTCGCTGCCGGAGGGTGCCGAGATCAAGGCCTCCTTCGACGCCGAGCTCGCCGAGGGCCCGGCGCTGGCCATGGTCGACTCCGACAAGGGCATCACCAACCTGCACGTGCCGTCCGACGTGATCGTCGACGCCTCGATGCCGGCCATGATCCGCACCTCCGGTCACATGTGGGGCCCGGACGGCCAGGAGGCCGACACCCTCGCGGTGCTGCCGGACTCCTCCTACTCCGGCGTCTACCAGGCCGTGCTCGACGACTGCCGCGCCCACGGCGCCTACGACCCGTCGACCATGGGCTCCGTCCCGAACGTCGGCCTCATGGCGCAGAAGGCCGAGGAGTACGGCAGCCACGACAAGACCTTCGAGATCCCGACCACCGGCACGGTCCGCCTCGTCGACCGGGCCGGCAACGCGCTGATCGAGCAGACGGTCTCCGCGGGCGACATCTTCCGCGCCTGCCAGACCAAGGACGCGCCGATCAAGGACTGGGTGAAGCTGGCCGTCACCCGCGCCCGCGCCACCGGCAACCCGGCCGTGTTCTGGCTGGACGAGACCCGCGCCCACGACGCGAACCTGATCGCCAAGGTCAACGCGTACCTGCCGGAGCACGACACCGAGGGCCTGGACATCCGGATCCTCAACCCGGTCGAGGCGACCAAGCTGTCGGTGGAGCGCATCCGCCGCGGCGAGGACACCATCTCCGTCACCGGCAACGTGCTGCGCGACTACCTCACCGACCTCTTCCCGATCCTGGAGCTGGGCACCAGCGCCAAGATGCTGTCGGTCGTCCCGCTGATGGCGGGCGGCGGCCTGTTCGAGACGGGCGCCGGCGGCTCCGCGCCGAAGCACGTCCAGCAGCTGGTCAGGGAGAACTACCTGCGCTGGGACTCCCTGGGCGAGTTCTTCGCGCTCGTGCCCTCCTTCGAGCAGTACGCCGAGTTCACGGGCAACACCCGCGCCAAGGTCCTGGCCGACACGCTGGACCGCGCCACGGCGACCTTCCTGAACGAGGACAAGTCCCCGACCCGTCGCGTCGGCGGCATCGACAACCGCGGCAGCCACTTCTACCTGTCCCTGTACTGGGCGCAGGAACTGGCCGCGCAGACCGACGACGCGGACCTGGCCAAGGCCTTCGCCCCGCTCGCCGAGACCCTCGCGGCGAGCGAGCAGACCATCGTCGACGAGCTGAACGCCGTCCAGGGCAAGCCCGCCGACATCGGCGGCTACTACCAGCCCGACCCGGCGAAGGCGGCGGCGTTCATGCGCCCGTCGGCCACCTGGAACGAGGCCCTGGCGTCCCTGAGCTGACGCACCGCAACACCCACCTCCGCCCCGGCCGGGTCTCTCCCGGCCGGGGCGGCCGTGTGTCCGGCACCGCTCGCACGCCCCTCGGCCCCCGGCCATCGGCCCTCGGGAAGCCGGCTTCCCGGACGGCGACGGCTGCACGGGTCACCCGGACGGGCCGATATGGCATCTTGATCATGCGCCACTCCCACCGTCCACGCCCCCGGAGCAGCCTCATGACCTCTGCCGCACCGTCCTTCTCCTTCCTCCCCGGCGCCGCCGACTCGCCGGTCATCCTTCATGTGCCGCACTCGGCGCGGGAGATACCGGCCGAGGTGCGGGCGGGCATCGTGCTGGACGACGGGGCGCTGGAGCGGGAGCTGGACCACATCACCGACTCGCACACCGCGGAGATCGCCGAGGCGGCGGCGCGGCTGGCGGGAGTGACGCCCTGGCGGTTCGTGAACCGGCTGTCGCGGCTGGTCGTCGATCCGGAGCGGTTCCCGGACGAGCGCGAGGAGATGCGGGCCGTCGGCATGGGGGCCGTGTACACACGGACCACGCACCGCGAGGTGCTGCGACCGCAGGAGACCGACCCCGAGCCGCTCGTCGCCCGCTACTTCCGGCCGTACGCGCAGGCGATGACCGACGCCGTCGCCGAGCGGCTGGCGGCCGTCGGACGGGCCGTGGTCGTCGATGTGCACTCCTACCCCACCGAGCCGCTGCCCTACGAACTGCACGGCGAGGGACCGCGGCCGCCGGTCTGCCTCGGCACCGACGCCTTCCACACCCCGCCCGAGCTGCTCGCCGCCGCGCGCAAGGCGTTCGGGGAGGCGGTCGGGGAAACCGGGCTCGACAGCCCGTTCGCCGGTGCCTATGTGCCCCTGGAGCACTACGGCAAGGAACCACGGGTGAGCGCGCTGATGGTGGAGATCCGGCGGGACACGTACATGACCGAGCCGGGCGGGCCGGCCGGGCCGGGCCTCACCCGGCTCGCCTCGGCACTCGCGGCCCTCGTGGACACCGTGTCCAGCTGACCCGCGGCCCCCGCACCCGCGCCGGACGGACCGCCGGGCCCCGATGACGGTGGGCGACACGACCGAGGAGCCCGCCGTGGCAGCCTGCCGGACCCCCACCGCCGATGGGCACTCCGGTCGACGCGCCGTCTGCCGGGACCGCGGCTCGCGGTCCCCGACGGCCGGGTCGCCTCGCGGTGGGGGACCGTCGTCCGGGGGCCGCGGAGGCCGTCCGTCGTCGTTGGTCTCAGGCGCGCAGCCACTCCGTCACGACGACCTCCGCGTCGGTCCGCAGCCGGAGGGCGAACGGGCCGCCGGGAGGCGCGTCGCAGGCGAAGCGGCCCATGTCGTCGGCGGTGAGCGAGGCGCCCGCGCGGGGGCCGTGCAGGACCTCGATCGAGGCCGACTGGGGCGGCAGCAGCTGACCCATCAGTCCCTCGTCGGTCACCTCCACGTCGACCGTCAGCCCACCCGTGTGGAAGGTCAGCATCCGCGGCACGTCCACCGCTCCCCGCACCGGGATGGCGTCGACCAACGAGTCGAACGTCAGCTCGGCGATCCGCGCGTCCAGGTCGTGCAGCGCGTAGGCCTCGATGGCGGCCCGCCGCAGCTCGGCGGGGACCGGGTCCAGGATGGCGGCGGCCTGGCGGAGTTCCTCCTCCAGCCGGTCGTGGTCGAACTCCTCGTCCACGAAGGGGACTTCGCCGAAGATGTCGTCGGGCTCGTCGTCGTTCACGCCGTTCGTACCGTTCATGCCGTTCACAGGGCTCCCCGTGCGTCGAGTCGGGCGCGCAGGCGGCGCAGACATCGCTGGCGCATCGGTCCGATGCTGCCGACGGCGATGCCCAGGGCGGCCGACACCTCCTGATAACTGGGCGGCGGCGAGGCGATCAGCACCCGCAGCAGCTGCCGGCAGCGCTCGCCGAGCGCCTCGAACTCCTGCCACAGGAACCGGACCCGCTCGCTCTGCGCGGCCGCCTCCTCCGAGTCGAGGACCGACTGCTCAGGGGTCAGATCCTCGCTGGCCCGGTCGAGCAGCAGCGGATCGTCGGTCGGCGTCAGCCGCCTTAAGCTCTTGATCACTTTCAGGCATTCGTTGCGCGCGGTGCTCGCGAGCCACGAACCGGCCTTGTGCGGCTCCCGGATCCGCCCGAGATGCTGGGCGAAGCGGAACCACACCGTCTGGTACACCTCGTGCCCGTCGGCGTCGGAGAGCCGATGCGCGCGCACGACCGACCACACCAATGGGCTCAGCCCGTCCACCAGCGCCTTCCAGGCCGCCGTGTCACCGTCGACGGCGGACTGGACGAGCGCGCCGACATCAGTACGGTCCACGGCCCCACCCCTCGTGTACGGCCTGTCATCGTACGCCGTGGCGGGGCACCTCTCGGACGTCATGCCGACCTCACGCCGGACCCACCTGGGCCGGCTGCCAGGTGGGCGGAAGCAGTGCCGGCACGTGCGCACCCCGCACCTCGGCGAACTCGGAACCGGTGGCCAGGAGTCGGCGGGCGGCGGCCCGTGGATCGGACAGCCCGTGCGCGGTCATGTGGGCCGCGACGAGCCCGGCCACCAGCGGCGTCGCGAAGGAGGTGCCGCTCCAGGACGCCAGCCCCTCGAACATCACCTGGTCCGGCTTGCCCGGGGTGACCTGCTGCGCCTCGCTCAACACCCCGGTGTGGCGCGGGGAGCGGCAGGTGCAGGAGTAGCTGAAGCCGTAGCGGCAGGCCTCGTAGGTGGAGTGCTGGTAGACGTACGGGACGGGGCTGTCGAAACCGGTGAGGGCGCTGGTGAGGCGCTCGCCGGGGGCGTAGACCTTCACCCAGGGGCCATGGTTGCTGAAGCAGGCGCCGAACTCGCCGTCGCCGCGCAGCGCGCCGACCGACAGCACCGCGTCTGCGTACTCGGGCAGCGAGGCGTAGGCGGCGGGCCAGAAGGGCGCGGCGCTGCCGTTGTTGCCGGCGGCCGAGACCAACAGGGTTCCCCGGTCCCGGAGTTCCTCCATGAACGCGGCCACGCCGAGCAGGCCGTCGACCCGGCCGTTGGAGGTGCCCGCGGAGAGGCTGATGATGTCCGGCCAGCCGTCCTCGACGGCGTCGAAGAGCCGCTCGCCGAACTCGGACTCCAGGATCGCGCCGGCGTCGTTGAGGGTGCCCCGCACGGTGACGTCGGTGTCCGGCGCGACGGCCGCGACGAGCCCTGCGATGAACGTGCCGTGACCGACGTACTGCTGGAGGATCCCGTCCTCGTCGGTCTCCCTGACCTGGGCGTCGCCCTCGGTGCGGGCCAGCAGCGGGTAGGAGCGGTAGTCGTGGGTCAGGCCGGTGTCGATCACGAGCACGCCGACGGCGCCGGAGCCCTCCGCACCCTGCGCGCCCTGCGCGGCACGGGCCGCCGGTGCCGCGGCGGGGTTGGGCCGGGCGCTGCGCGGGGCGGGCACCGGTTCGTCGCCGGGGCAGGCGTTGACGGCGATCGACACCAGGTGGTTGCGGCTGATCAGACGGCGGCCGGCCCGGCCCTCCGTCTCCCGCAGCGCGCGCAGGGCACCGGCGACGGTGTGGTCGGCGCCCCGGCCGCCCTCACCGGGGTCGCCGACCCGGATCCGGGTGATGCCGGAGCGGTTGGTCTCCGGGCCCGCCCGGCGCACATGGTCGGGGACCAGGCCCTCGGTCGCGGTGAAGTGCGAGCGGACGGCGTCCTCGACGGTCCGGGCCTCCTCGCCGTCGCGTGCGAGGACGACACCCTTTTCGTAGATGAACTCGGCGGAGTCGTCCGGTCCCATCGCCAACGGGACGTCGGGCAGCGCACGTTGGAGATGGTCGAACTGCTCGTGGAATCGCTGTGGTGCCATGGCGTGTCCTCCCCTACAGCCGGTGGTCGACAGCAAGACCCGCGGGACGGCCGTCTGATACAGGTGGTGCGACGGCAGATGAGGGTGGTGCGGTTGCGGCCGCGCGCCCCCTCACGATGCCGATTCCGTTGACACGACGTCCAATTGTTACTGGTGGATACAGTGCCGAACCGGTGTGGCGCGCAGGCCGGAGCACTACCATCCGTGGAGTGACAGCGGGAAACGACTCGGTTCTCGAACTGCTGCCGATGGTGTTCGCCGCCCCGGGCGACGCGTTGTCGCGGGCGGAAGGAGTGCTCGACACCGATCCGACGCCGTTGCACGCCTCGGTCGCCCACCAGGTGATCGGCATCTGGCAGCGGGACTGGGGCGACATGCGTCTGGCCCTGGACCATCTGCGGCGCGCCCGGGACCTCGCGGCGCGCGCTGACTCGGCCGAGCGGGAGGCGGACGTCCTCGGCACGCTCGGCGTGGCGCTGGTGCACGCGGGCCGCACCCGGCAGGGGCTCGCCGCCTTCGAGCGGGGGGTCGAGCGCGGGACCGGCCACACCCGCGCCCGCGTGATGTACCGGCGGGCCTACTCCCTGTGGGTCCTCGGCCACCATCGCGAGGCACTGGAGGACGTACGCCGGACGATCCCCGTGCTGCGTCAGGCCGACGACGTCATCTGGACGGCGCGCGCCCTCACCCTGCGCGCCACCGTGCACCTGGCCCTCGGGGCGGTGGAGCGGGCCGAGGCGGACTTCACGGCGGCCGAGGCGCTGTGGGACACCACCGGCCAGGAGCACGACAAGGCGGACGCGGTGGAGAGCCGGGGCCTCGCCGCCTTCCGTTCCGGGGACGTGCCGGCCGCGCTGCGGCTCCTCGACGAGGCGGAGGAGCGGTACGCGAAGCTCGGCACGCCGACGTTCATGCTCAACATCCGGCGCTGCGAGGTCCTGATGGCCGCCGGTCTCGCGCCGGAGGCGCTGGCCGAGGCGGACGCGGCGATCGGGGTGCTGGACGGCATCGGCGGGCAGTCCACCCGTAAGGCGGAACTGCTGCTGACGGCCGCGAGGGCGGCGCGGCTGGCGGGCGATCCAGGGACGGCGATCGCCCGCGCGGCGGTGGCCGAGCGGCTCTTCGCGGGACAGCGGCGCACCTGGTGGGAGACGCACGCCCGGCTGGTGCTGATCGAGGCGCGGGTGGCCACCGGACGCGGCTCGGGGCGGCTGGTCGCGGACGCCGCCAGGCTCGCCGAGCGGCTGGCCTCCTTCCAGGCGCCGGCGGCTCCGCAGGCCTGGCTGCTGGCGGGCCGGATCGCGCTGGACCTGAACTGGACCACGGACGCCGAGCGGTACCTCCAGATCGCGGCCCGCAGCCGGCGCAGCGGGCCGCCGCTGGCACGGATGACGGGCTGGGCGGCGCAGGCGCTGTGGGCGCGGGCCACCGGCTCGGGCCGGGGCGTGCTGGAGGCCTGCCGGCGCGGACTGGACGTCCTCGACGACCACCGGACGACGCTGGGCGCCTCGGAGCTGCGGGCCCGGGCCACCGCGCAGGGCGCCGAGCTGGCCGCGCTGGCCCAGGAGGTCAGTCTGGAGCGGGGCGGGCCGAGGCAGTTGCTGGTGTGGAGCGAGCGGTGGCGGGCCACGGCGCTGTCGACGCCGCCCACCCGGCCGCCGGCCGACCCGGCGCTGCTGAGCGGGCTGACCGCGTTCCGGGTGATCGCCGCCCGCGCGGAGGCCGCCCGGATGGACGGCCGGCCGGTGCCGACGCTGGAGCGTGAACAGCGGCGCCTGGAGCGGGAGGTCCGCTCCCGGACCCTGCACATCCGGGGGGTCACGCCCTGGGGCGGCGACCGGTTCGGCGGGGACCGGTTCGACGCGGGCCGGCTGCTGGAGGGGCTCGGCGACGGGCGGCTGGTCGAACTGGCCGTACTGGACGGGCGGGTTCAGGTGCTGCTGTGCGGGGGCGGGCGGGTGCGCCGCTTCCCGGGCGGGTTGCTGGCCGAGGCGGAGCGGGAGGCCGAACACGTACAGGCCGGGCTGCGGCGGCTGGCCCATCCCGGCGCGGAGGCCCGGCTGCCGGTGGTGGAGGCGGCGGGGCGCAGGCTGGAGGAGCTGCTGCTCGGCGAGGCGGCGAGGCACCTGGGCCCGGGTCCGCTGGTCGTGGTGCCGCCGGCCCGGCTGCACCGGGTGCCGTGGGCGCTGCTGCCGTCGCTGCGGGAGCGGGTGGTGAGTGTGTCGCCGTCGGCCAGCGGCTGGCTGCGCGCGCGGGAGACCGAACCGCCCCCGGGCGGCCGGCAGGTCCTCGTACGGGGGCCGGGGCTGGCGTCCTGCGGGGCGGAGGTGCCGGAGGTCGCCGGGCGGTACGGCAGGCCGATCGTGCTGGAGCAGGAGGACGCCCATGTGTCGCGGGTGCTCCAGGAGTTGGACGGGGCCGCGCTGGCGCACATCGCCGCGCACGGCACGTTCCGCGGCGACAGCCCGATGTTCTCGTCCCTGCGGATGGCGGACGGCCCGCTGATCGTCCACGACTTCGAGCGGCTCGCCCGCAGCCCGTACCGGATCATCCTCTCCAGCTGCGACACCGCCCGGCTCGCCTCGGTCGGCGCGGACGAACTCCTGGGCCTGGTCACGGCGTTGCTGCCGCTGGGCACGGCGGGTGTGCTGGCCAGCAGCGCACCCGTCAACGACGCGGCGGTCGTCCCGCTGATGCTGGCCCTGCACAAGGGCATCAGCGCGGGCCTCTCCCTGGCCGAGGCCCTGCGGGACGCCCGTGCCGCGCTGCCGGACGACGCGCTGCACCAGGCGACGGGATGGGCGTTCACCGCGTTCGGCGCGGCGTGAGGCGGCCCGGGTCCCGGCGCGTTCAGGCCGGCTGTTCCACCAGCCACGGCAGGGCGCCGCGGTCGCCCGCGCCGAGCCGGGTGTAGGCGCCGTAGAGGTGGTTGCCGACCGTGCGGACGGACAGGGTGAGGCGTTCGGCGATCTGCCGGTTGCTGAGACCGGTCGCGGCGAGGGTGACGATCTGCCGTTGGCGTGCGGTGAGTTCGCCCAGGACGAGACCGGACAGGGCCGGGGTGCGGGCGCCCTGGCAGCGCCGGGCCAGGGCGACGGCGCGCGTACGGGCGGTGCGGGCCGCACCGGCGTCCCGGTGGACACGTACCGCCTGCGCGTACGCCTCGGCCGCGAAGAGAAGGAATCCGCGCTCCTCCAGCTCGGCGGCCACCAGGTCCAGCGCCGGTCCGTCACCCCCGGCCAGCGCCCGGGCGTGCCGGGCGAGGCAGCCGTCGGAGGGGAGAAGCCGGACCGCACGCCGGGGGTCACCGAGGCGTACGGCGTCGTAGGCGATGTAGGGGTCGCGGGCGTTGTAGGGGTCGCTGGAGTTGTGGGGGTCGCTGGCGTTGTGGGGGTCGCTGGCGTTGTGGGGGTCGTGGGCCTCGCCGGGGTCAGTGGTGTCGGTGCCGGTGCCGGGGTCGTCGGTGCCGGGGGCGTCGGTGCCGGGGGCGTCGGTCCCGGTCCCGGCCTCTTCGAGTGTCTTCAGGGCCGTGTCGAGGTCTCCGCGGGCGGCCGGTGGCCAGGCGGCGGTGCCGGGGTGTTCGGCGAGGAGGTCGATCGGTGCGCCCGTCTGGCCCGACTGGGCGGCGGCCAGGGCCAGTTCGGTGCGGCAGGCGCGGTCCTGCGGGGCGGCGGCCAGGCCCTCCCGCGCCCAGGCCGCCGCCTCGCGCAGTTCTCCCCGCAGCCGTGAGAACCGCGCGCGGACGGCGGCGTACCGCGCCGGTACCGGTTCCCCCTCGGCTACGACCCACTCCCCCACGGGCGTGGGCGTCGTCCGGACGTCGGCCCGCTCGATGCGGCGGGTCAGTTCGGCCGCCTCGGCGTCGAGGGCGGACGCGGTGGACCGTCGTCGGCCGGTGAGCCGCCTCGCGCGCAGCCGGCCGGCCTCGGCGCGCAGGACCGGGCCGTGCAGGGGGTGGGCCAGACGGACGGTCGTGTCGTCGCCGACGTCGAGGAGGCCGTCCGCCTCAAGGCGTTCGAGGATCCTCAGGTCCAGGGTGTCCGCCGCCAGCGGCAGCGGTTCGGCGAAGGCGAGCCGGTCGAGGATCTCGCGTTCGTCGGGGCAGGTGCGGGCGAGCACGGCGGCGGCGCGTTCCCGAAGGGCAGGGGTCACCGGGACGCGGCCGCGCCAGGTCCGCTCGTCGGTGTCCGCGTCCCTGGTCAGCAGGCTCTGCTCGCGCAGCGCGTCCAGCAGATCGCGCAGGAGGCGCAGATCGCCCCGGCACAGACGGTGCAGGCGGTTGACGGCGAGGGGCTCCAGGGGGCCACCGGCGCCGGCGTCGAGGAGTGGGGCGGTGTCCTCGCGGGGCAGGGGCTCCAGGGCGAGGCGGGGCAGCAGTTCGCCGGTCCACAGGCGGGCGACCGCGCCGGGCGGGCGGGCCCCGTCCGTGACGAGGACCAGCAGCCGGGTGCGGCCCTGGACGGCCAACTGGTGGAGCAGGGCCGCGGAGGCGTCGTCCAGCAGCTGCGCGTCGTCGACCAGCAATTGCCGCACGCCGGACAGGAGTTGGACCGCCCTGTGCAGGGTGACGCCCTCGGGGAGCAGGTGGGCGAAGGCGGCGAACGGCAGGCCGCGGGTCCCGGGGGTGCCGGCCACCCGGACGCAGTCGGTGCCGCGGATCGCCTCCATGGCCAGCCGCGTGCGGCCGCAGCCCGCCGGTCCGGTGATCACCATGCCGGGCCGGCCCACCGCCAACGAGCGGCGCACGAGGGCCAGTTCCTCGTCCCGGCCCGTGAACGGCCACGGCAGTCGCAGGGTCGTGTCCTGGGGTTCGAAGGTCGTCACATCATGGGGAGTCGGCATACTCACGCCTGATACAGGGTGACTTGAGTAGCCCCTGACTCAGGCCGCCGCCGGTCCCGCACGGCAACCTGGAACCCATGACCGCCCGTTACTGCTCGCTCGCCCAGCAGTCGGCCCCCGCCTTCGCGCCGGGGCTGGCCGTCGAGCGGCTCGGCGCGCTGATGAGCGGGCGGCGGATGTGGGTCAACGGGACGGTGCTGCACTACTGCTTCCTCGACGGCGAGAGCGACGGGTCGGTCATCGCCCTGCCGGGTTCCGGGGGGACCCGCTGGGTGTCCTGGGTCGGCGGCGAGGACCAGCGGGAGGTCGTGCGGGACTGCTTTCGCGAGTGGCGGGAGCTGGGCATCGGGGTGTCCTTCGCCGAGGTCGCCGACCGCTCGGAGGCGGAGCTGCGCATCGGGTTCCAGCCGGGTGACGGCTCCTGGTCGGCGGTGGGCCGGGACGCGCTGTCGGCCGGTCTCAACGAGCGCACCATGAACTTCGGCTGGGACCTGACCGCGCCCGGGGAGCGCGCGACGGCCCTGCACGAGATCGGGCACGCGCTCGGCATGCAGCACGAGCACCAGAACCCGTTCGCCGGCCTCCACTGGGACGACGAGGCCGTGTACGCCGATCTCGCGGGCCCGCCCAACCACTGGAGCCGGGACCGGACCTGGTTCAACATCCTGCGCAAGCTGGACCCGGCCGAGGTGAACGGGTCGGTGTGGGACTCGCAGTCCGTCATGGAGTATCCCTTCTCGGCGGGGCTGATCCTGGAGCCGGAGCAGTTCCGCGGGGGTGTGCATCCGTCCGGCGGGCTGTCGCCGCTGGACAAGGAGTTCGTCCTCGGCTGGTATCCGCCGCCCGAGGGGGCGCGGCCGCCGGCGCTGGTGCCGTTCCGTTCGGTGCCGCTGTCGCTGGGGCCGGGCGAGCAGGTCGACTTCACCGTCGAGCCGCGCGAGACCCGCGAGTACACCTTCGCCACCTTCGGGGAGAGCGACTCCATGGTCGTGGTCTTCGAGGAGCGGGACGGGGAGCCGCGCTTCCTCGCGGGGCACGACGACGGAGGCACTCCGCACAACGCCACGATCAGGGTCCGGCTCGTCAGGGACCGCCGCTACTTCGTCCGCGTACGCCTGTACTCCGGCTGGGGTTCGGGCGAGACGGCGGTCATGTGCTGGTGAGCCGTGAGGCCACCCGCGAACCACAGTCCGGCGCCGGGGGAAGCGCCGGGGACGCGTCTCCCTCGGGGGAGGGGGACGCGTCCCCGGCCACACCGGGGCCGCCGTCCACGGGCGGACCCGCCCGGCGTGTTTCCATCGTGCGAACAGGCCGGCCGGGACGGGGACAGGAGCGTCCGGGCGGTGTGAGCATGACGGCATGCTTCCGGGAGATGATCGCGCGGCCCGGCGGGTACTGACGGTCTGTCTGGCGGCCGGGGCGACGACCCTGCTGGACCAGTCGGTCCTCAACATCGCCGTCCCCGCGCTGCGCCAGTCGTTGTCCGCCGGCGCGACGGACGTGCAGTGGATCGTCTCCGGCTACTCATTGGCCTTCGGGCTCGCCCTGGTGCCGGGCGGCAGTCTGGGTGACGTACGCGGCCGCAAACACCTGTTCCTCGTCGGCCTTTCGACGTTCGTGCTGTGCGGCCCGGTCGCCGCCACCGGCACCCACCCGGCCACGGTGGTCGTGGCCCGGCTGGTGCAGGGGGCGGGCGCCGGACTGGTCAACTCCCAGGTGATCGGCACGCTCCAGGACGTCTTCCACGGCCTGGACCGGGCCCGCGCCCTCGGCCTGTACGCGGTCACCGGCGGGGTCGCGGCGGCACTGGGCCCGGCGCTCGGCGGGGCGCTGGTCGCGCTGTGCGGTCCCGGGACGGGCTGGCGGCTGTGTCTGCTGCTGAGCGCGCCGTGCGGGGCGGTCACCCTGTGGCTGGCGGCACGCAGGCTGCCGCCGCCCCGGCGGGTCGCGGCGCCCGGCCGTCCCGACCTGTGGGGACTGCTGTGCGTGGCGGCCCTGACCCTGTCGCTGATGCTGCCGTTCATCCGGACGCCGGACGGTGGTGGCGCGGTCGCGCTGTGGGGAGCGGCGGCGCTGGTCGCGGCGGGCGCGCTGGTGCTGGGCCAGTGGTGGCGGGTCCGGCGGGGGCGGGTGCCGCTGGTGCACCCCTCGCTGATCCGCTCGGCGCCGTACACGCTGGGCACGCTGGTGGCGATGGCGAACTTCGGCGCGTCCCTGGCGGCCGGGCTGGTGCTGACGCTGTTCCTGCAGAGCGGGCTCGGCCTCTCGGCGCTGATCACGGCGGCCGTGACGCTCCCGTCGGCGGTCGCGATGGGGGTTTCGTCGGCGGTGGCCTGGCGGGTGGTGCGGCGGATCGGCGCCCGTACCGTCACCCTCGGTCTGTCGGTGGGCGTCCTCGCCCTGCTGGGCGGCGCCCTGGCGGCGGTGACGCTGCCGCTCGCCGCGTTGCCGCTCGTGCTGGCGGCGGTCCAGGTGGCCTCGGGCGCCGGGGCCGGGCTGACCGTCTCCCCGAACCAGGCGCGTGTCCTGCAGCACGCCCCGGCCGAGGCGGCCGGGGTGGCGGGCGGCATCCTGCAGATGACCCAGCGGATCGCGGCGGCGGTGTGCCTCAGCGCGGTCTCCGGGATCTACCTGCGGGGTGCGTCCTCGGCGGAGGGCGTGCCGAGGACGGCGTTCGCGGTCGCGTCGGTCGTCTGCGCGGGCCTGCTGGCGGCCGCCCTGCCGGTGAGCCTGGCGCTGGCGCGCGTTCCGTCCGGTGCGGGACGGGTACGCGGGCGTGCGGGGGCTGCGGACCGTACGTCGAGCGAGGCGCCGTAGGTCGAGTCCGCAAAGTGGCGCCGTCTGCCCGGATGGCAGGGCTCGCGGCGTCCGGTGCGTGCGATCGCGAGGCGGAGAGTCGCCCTCTTACCGGGTGTACGTGGGCGATCCCGACCCCACAACGAGCGGGTGCCGGGCGTCGCGAACCAGGCGGGACTCTACGGACACGACCCAGGTCGTCGGCGGGTCAGTCGCCCTGTTCCGGTCGGGGCCGGGCCGCGCCGCCCAGTTCCAGTGGTCGTGCCGGATCCTTCGACCACTCCTCCAGGGAACCGTCGTAGAGGGACACGTCCTCGCGCCCGAGCAGGGTGAGGGCGAGGGCGACCCCGGCGGCGGAGACACCGCCGCCGCAGTACAGGACGACCGGCGTGTCGGCGGCGTCGAGACCGGCACCGACGCGCGCGGCGAGCTCGGCCGCGGGCAGCACGCGCCCTTCGCCGTCCAGGAGTTCGCGACCGGGAAGACTCCGGCTCCCGGGGATGTGTCCGCGTCGGCTGTACCGGGTGGGGGCCGACCCGTCGAAGCCGGCCGCGGGCAGCGCGCAGACCAGTGTGCCGGGCCGCTCACCCCGGCTGATGGCCTCCACCGCGTGGACATCGGTCCACAGTTCGGGACGCGGGACGGGCGTCACGGGGGTCACCTCGGGCACCGGCGCCGGGTCGTCGCCGGACGCGAGCGGCCGTCCCGCCGACTCCCAGGCCGCGAGGCCCCCGTCGAGCACGGCCGCCGGCACGGAGATCGCCCGCAGCATCCACCACAGCCGGGCCGCCCAGATCCCGCCCCCGGTGTCGTACGCGACCACCGCGCCGCCCTCCCCCACGCCGACCCGGGCGAGCGCGCGAGCCAGCGCCTGCGGGCCCGGCACGGTGAAGTGGCAGGGCGCGTCGCGGTCGGAGAAGTCCCCGGTCAGGTCGGCGTGCCGGGACCCGGGGAGGTGTCGTCGGACCCATCCCTCACGGCCGCTCGCACAGCGGTGGTCACCGTCGTGCCGGGGCGAGGGAAGCAGCACCGTGGCATCGAGGACGACCAGCCGGGGATCGTCGAGCCGGGCGGCCAGCCAGGTGTCGTCGACGAGGGGGCCGGGCAGCGGGGAGGTGGTCATGGCGGCCGATGGTACGCCCGTGAGCTGGGCGTCTTACCCACTGATCATGGCCGTCTCATATTCCGGATCAAGGTTGCGCGAGGACCGTCGGCTGCCGTTATGGTTTCGGCCATCTACGCGGGAGCCCCTCCCCGGACGGGCTGAGAGGGCGTCTGGGATCCGTTCGTCGAACGCGGTCCCCATGGGGACGCCGACCGCACGAAACGCGCCCAGGCGCCCCGCGTAGGAGTTCACGTGTCCGCAGCAGTAGAGCCGAAGCCTCCGGTGGTCTCCACCCCGGCGGGCAGCTCCTGTTGTTGTCGCCCGGGCAACCTCCGCGCGTGCCGCTGTCGCCGGTCCGTCTGACCGCGCACCGCCCCGCACGCCGCACACTCCCTCCCCCCTCCGCCACTCTTCCGCGTTCCCGCGCGCCGCCTTCGGAGTTCCCTCATGCCGCACATCCGGGTCATGCTCGACTATTTCCATCCCTGGCCCAATTCCTCCGGTTTCTATGTGGCCCGTGCCCGCCGCTGGTTCGCGCAGGCCGGGCTGGACGTGGAACTCGTGGTCCAGGATCCGGGACGCGGTGACACCCTGGAGTACCTGGCCCGCGGCGAGGTGGACTTCGGTGTCTTCCCGCCCAACCGGCTGCTGGCCCGGCGGGCCGCGCACGGCCAGCCGCTCATCGCGGTGGCCGCCGTCAACCACCGGGGCCTGGAGGCGATCCAGACCACCGCGTCCACCGGGATCACCCGCCCCCGTGAGCTCGCGGGCCGTCGCCTCGCCCTGAACCCGACCCCGCGCGGCCTGGCCATGGTCCGCCATCTGGTGGCGGCCGACGGCGGCGACCCGGACGCGGTGGTCACGATCGACGCGGGCACCCGCGAACTGACGGTCGACGACATCGAGGCGGGCGAGGCCGACGCCACCTTCGGCACCTACTGGTCCTGGGACGCGCTGCGCGGCGACCTCCCCGAGGAGCGGCGCGTGACCTGGCCGGTCGACGAGATCGGCGCACCCCTCTACCACAGCTACCTACTGGGCACGAACGAGCGCCTGCTCGCCGAACAGCCGTCTCTCGTACGGGACTTCCTCGCCGTCACGGCCCGGGGCTACGCGGCCGCCGCGCAGGACACCGAGCGGACGCTGGAGCTGCTCGAAGGGGTCATCCCCTACTTCCCGCGCCCGCTGATAGCCCGTTCCCTCGCCCTGATCGCACCCACCTGGACCGACCCGCAAGGCCGTTGGGGAGTGATCGACCCGGCGCGCACGGGCCCGTACGCGCACTGGCTCGCGGAGCACGGCGCCCTCGCGCACGACCGGGACTGGGACCGCTCCTTCACCAACGCGCTGCTGCCGGCCGTGACCGCATGAGTGTCCTGTCCTGCCAGGCGCGAGGGCTCACCCGGCGGCTGGCCGTCGACTTCAAGCGGGTGGCCAGCGCGCTGTGTCGCCGGGCGTGACCGCGCCGACGCCGCCCCGACCCCCCTCGCCCCCGAAGGAACCCTCATGCACCGCCGTACCGTCCTGTCCGTCATAGCCGCGTCGGCCGTCCTCGCCGCGACCGGCTGCTCGGCGGACCCCTCGGCCGACGCCACCGCGAAGGACGGCACCACGACCGTCACCCTCGCCCTGGACTGGACCCCGAACACCAACCACACCGGCATCTACGTGGCGCGGCAGAAGGGCTGGTTCAAGGCCGCCGGCATCGATCTGAAGATCGTGCCCTACGGTTCGACCGCGCCCGAGACGCTGATCGCGAGCCACAAGGCCGACTTCGGCATCTCCTACCAGGAGGGCGTCACCACGGCGCGCGCCGCCGGACAGGACATCACCTCCGTCTACGCGGTCACCCAGAAGACGAACGTCACCATCGCCGTGCGCGCCGGCCGTACGGACATCGCGTCCCCCAAGGACCTGGACGGCGAGACGTACGCCGGTTTCGGCGCGCCCTACGAGAAGCCGCTCCTGCAGAAGGTGATCCGCAACGCGGGCGGCAAGGGTGACTTCAAGCAGGTCACCCTCAACACCTCGGCGTACGCGGCGCTCTACGCGGGCAAGGCGGACTTCGCGATGCCGATGCCCACCTGGGAGGGGCTGGAGGCGGAGCTGAGCGGCAAGCCGCTGAAGAACTTCCAGCTGTCCGACTACGGCTTCCCGGCGATCTACTCGACGCTCCTCGCATCCTCCGACCGGTTCCTGAAGCAGCACCCGGAGGTCGCGAGGAAGTTCCTGGCCGCCGTCGACAAGGGGTACAGGTACGCGGCCGACCACCCCGACCAGGCCGCGGACCTCCTCGTCGACGCCAACAAGAGCGTGCTCACCAACACCGAACTCGTTCGCAAGAGCGAGGAGTTGCTGGCCAAGGAGTACTACCGGGCAGCCGACGGCACGATCGGCACCCAGAGCGAGGAGCGCTGGCAGGCCTTCGCCGACTTCGAGTACCGGGCCGGGCTGCTGAGCGACGCGAACGGCAGCAGGCTGACCGAGGCCCCGGACGCCACGTCGTTCTTCACCAACGCCTATCTGCCCACCTCGAAGGACGCGGGGAGCACCAAGTGAGGCCGGTAGTGCGGTCGTTGTGGCCGCCGTTGCTGGTGCTGGCCGTCGTGGTCGGCGGCTGGCAGCTGTACGTGACCGGCGCGGGCGTCGATCCGACGATGCTGCCGTCCCCGGCACGGGTGCTGGAGCAGGGCTGGGCCAACCGCGCGGACCTGTGGGCGCAGACCGTGCCCACGCTCCAGGAGACCCTGCTCGGCTTCGCGCTGTCGTTCGCGGCGGCCTGGCTGGTCGCCGTGCTCCTGGACTTCTCGGCGGCGGCCCGCCGGGGGCTGTACCCGCTCCTGGTCGCCTCGCAGACCGTCCCGATCGTCGCCGTGGCTCCCCTGCTCATCATCTGGTTCGGTTTCGGGCTGCTGCCGAAGATGCTGGTGGTGACGCTGACGACGTTCTTCCCGCTCGCCGCCAACCTGGCCGCCGGGTTCGCCGCGACCGACCGTGAGGCGATGCGCCTGCTGCGCTCGCTGGGCGCGGGCCGGCTGCGGACGTTCCGGCTGGTGCGGGTACCGAGCGCGATGCCGTACTTCTTCGCCGGCCTGCGGGTGAGCATCACCTACGCCGTCGTCGGCGCCGTGTTCGCGGAGTACGCGGGTGCGGAGGCCGGGCTCGGGATCTATATGCAGGCGCAGAAGAGCGCGTTCCGGACGGACCTGGTGTTTGCGGCGGTCGGGGTGACGGCGGCGCTGAGCATCGCGCTGTTCGGGGCGACCTGCCTGCTGCAGCGGCTGGTGCTGCCGTGGGAGCGGGCGCAGCGGGAGGAGACGTCATGAGCAGTCTGCGGATCGAGGAGGTGGGTAAGTCCTTCGGCTCGCTGGAGGTGCTGCGCGGTCTCGAACTGTCGGTGGAGCCGGGTGAGTTCGCGGCCGTGATCGGGCCGAGCGGCAGTGGCAAGAGCACGCTGTTCAACCTCGTCTCGGGGCTCGACCGGCCGACGACCGGCCGGGTGCTGGTGGAGGGCGAACCGGCCGGGGTGCGCTCCGGCAAGGTCGCCTACATGCCGCAGAAGGACCTGTTGTTCCCGTGGCGGACCGTGCTGGACAACACCGCGCTCGGCCTGGAGGCGCAGGGCGTGCGCAGGAAGGAGGCCCGGGCGCGGGCCGACGCGCTGTTCGCCGACTTCGGGCTCGACGGCTTCCAGAAGGCGTACCCCTCGCAGCTCAGCGGCGGCATGCGGCAACGGGCCGCGCTGCTGCGCACGGTCGTCCTGGAGCGTCCGGTGCTGCTGCTGGACGAGCCGTTCGGGGCGCTGGACTCGCTGACCCGCACCGAGATGCAGCTGTGGCTGGCGCAGATGTGGCAACGCCATCGCTGGACGGTGCTGCTGGTCACCCACGACATCCGCGAGGCGGTGCTGCTCGCGGACACCGTGCACGTCCTGTCGCCGCGCCCGGCCGGCGTCGTCGCCCACGTGGAGGTACCGCTGGCCCGCCCGCGCGGGGCGGAGGACTTCACCGCGCCCGGGTTCGCGGCCACCGAGCGCCGGGTCCTGGAAGCCCTGCGCGGCACAACGGCGGTGAGGACTCCGTGAGTTCGCATCTGGCCCACGGTCTCGGCACCGACCCGGTCGAGCCCGACTGGGCGCCGCTGACCGACGACGAGGTGACGGACGTCGTCGGGGCGGGCGCCCGGGTGGTGTGGCGCAGCCCCCGCCCGCTGTCCGCGGCGGCCGTCGTCGAGCGGGACGGCCGGCGGCTGTTCGTGAAGCGGCACCACATCGCCGTGCGCACCCCGGCGGGGCTGGCGGAGGAGCACGCCTTCCTGCGCCACCTGCGCGAGCACGGCGCGCCGGTGGTGGACGTGCTGCACACGGCGGCACGCGGCACCTGGACGTACGAGGTGCACTCGACCGGCGCCGGGGAGGACCTGTACCGGGACGCGCTGTCCTGGTCGCCCTTCCGCTCCCGCGCGCACGCCGGGGCGGCGGGCGAGGCGCTGGCCCGACTGCACCTGGCGGCACGAGGGTTCGACGCGCCCCGGCGTCGGGTGCAGCCTCTCGTCGCCTCGTTCACGGTGTTCGCCGCGCCGGACCCCTGGGAGGCGCTGGAACGGTTCCTCGCCGGGCGGCCCCAACTGGCCTCGGGGATCGAGCGGTTCCCGTGGCGCGAGGACGTCCGGCGGGTGCTGCTGCCGCTGCACGAACGGCTCGCGCCCCATCTGTCCGGCCTGGAACCCCTGTGGACCCACAACGACTGGCACGCCTCCAACCTGCTGTGGGGCGGCGACGGGCAGGTCAGCACGGTCCTGGACTTCGGCATGAGCGACCGCACGACGGCCGTGCACGACCTGGCCACCGCGATCGAACGCAACGCCGTGCAGTGGCTGCGGCCCGGCTGTCCGGTGCGGGAGGCGGACGTGACCGCGCTCGTCGACGGCTACTTGTCCGTACGACCGCTCACCGCCGTCGAGTCGGCCGCGCTCCCCGAGCTGCTGCCGCTGGTGCACGCCGAGTTCGCGCTGTCCGAGCTGGGCTACTTCCACGGCGTCACGCGGTCCGCGGAGAACACCCGGCTGGCGTACGAGTACTGCGTGGGGCACGCCGAGTGGTTCGCCGGCGAGGACGGCGGACGCCTGCTGGACGTCGTGGCCCGTGCCGTCGGGGCCGAGCGCGGGCGATCCACGGCGGGCACCTCGCGGTAGGCGGTGGGTGACGGTCGGGTGTGCCGCCGTCGGCGCGGCGAGGAGGCCGGCCGCGCCGAGGCGGACACGTACGGGCGTCCGTGGGGACGCCGGTGCGGCGGGACCGCCGGTGGATCAGTCCGACGGGGCGGAGTGACCCCTGCGGCGCCACTCCTCGGCGAGGAGTTCGTAGGAGCGGACGCGGTCCGTGTGGTCGTGGGTGATGGTGGTGACGAGCAACTCGTCGGCGCCGGTGGCCTCCTGGAGCTGTTCCAGGAGGTCGGCGACCCGGGCCGGGGAGCCGACGAACTGGGTGTCGATCCGGTCCTGGACGAGCGCCCGGTCCTCGTCGGTCCAGGCGTGGGCGCGTGCTTCCCGCGGGGTCGGGAAGGGGATCGCGCCCTCGGCGGTGCGGATGCTGCGCACCCACGGGCCGTAGCCGGCGGCGAGTTCGCGGGCGCGGTCGTCGTCCTCGGCGACGACGACGTCGGCTGAGACGCCGACATAGGGCGCGTCGAGGGACGCGGAGGGTTTGAAGCGGGCCCGGTAGCCGTCCACCGCCTCCAGGACGGTGGCCGGGCTGACGTGGTAGTTCGCGGCGAAGCGCAGGCCCCGGGCGCCCGCGACCTCGGCGCTCTGGCCGCCGCTGCTGCCCAGGATCCACACGTCGACCTCGGCGCCCTCGCCCGGTACGACATGCGCTTCGAGGCCCTCCGGGGAGCGGTAGGTACCGGCCAGCAGGGCGAGGACGTCGTCGATCTGCTCGGCGTAGTCCTGCGAGGTGGCTTCCGGCAGGAGGAGCAGTCGGCGCTGGAGGGCGATCCGGGGCGAGCCGAGGAGGCGTTCGAAGGAGAAGCGGGGCGGGATCAGCAGGCCGTTCGGGGCCCGGCCGTCGACGACCGGGGTGGCCGTGGACGGCGGGCTCGGCCGTTCTCCCGCCGGGCGGCCGCCCGAGCGGCCCAGACCCAGGTCGAAGCGGCCGGGGTGCAGCGCGTCGATCAGGCCGAACTCCTCCACCGTGGACAGGGCGGTGCGGTGTCCGAGCTGCACGGCGCCGGAGCCGAGCCGGATGGTGGAGGTGGCGGCCGCGGTCAGGGCCAGGACGACGGCCGGGGAGGTGCCCGCGACACCGGGGTTGAGGTGGTGTTCGGCGAACCAGTAGCGGGCGTATCCGAGCCGTTCCGCGTGCCGGGCCAGGTCGATGGAGTTGCGCAGGGCGTCCGCGGCCGTCGAACCCGAGGGGATCGGGACCAGGTCGAGCACGCCGAGGGGGATGTCAGACACGGGCCGGCTCCTCGGTGTTCGACGGTGTGGGAAGCACCGGCCCCCAGGCGAACGGCGGGTCCGGCAGGTCCTTGCGCAGCACGGACGCCACCTCCGACTGGAACAGCTCCAGCGAGTCGCGGTGCCGGGCGTCGGTCAGGCCGCCCGCGTCGGCCTGCACATGCAGCACGCTGTGGCCGAACCGTTCGTGGTAGCGGTGCACCTTGTCGATGACCTGCTGCGGGCTGCCGATCAGGGCGGAGCTGCGCTCGACGAAGTCCTCAAGCGTCTCGAAGACGACGGGCAGCCCGGCCTGTCTCTGGAAGGCGAGCGTGCCCTCGAAGACCGGCCGGTAGGCCTCGACGGCCTCCTGGGAGGTACGGGCCACGTACAGTCCCGCCGAGCCGGCGCCCACCGCGAGGGCGCCCGGGTCGTGGCCGTAGTGCTCCCAGCGCTCCCGGTAGTAGCGGATCAGTTCGGCATAGGGCTCGATGGGGTGGGTGACGTTCGCCGAGAACAGCGGGTCGCCGTAGCGGGCGGCCAGGTCGACGGACTCCCTGCTGGTGGCGCTGCCGTGCCAGACCCGGACGGGCTGCTGGTACGGCCGGGGCCACACCTCCGCGTCGGTGAGTTCCGGGCGGAAACGGGTGGCCGCGGTGACCTTGTCCTGGCGCCAGATCCGCCGGAACACCTCGTAGCTCTCGGCGTTGCGCTCCCACTGGTCGTCGGGCGTGACCTGGAACAGCTCGCGCTGGGCGGCGCCGTTGCCCTTGCCGATGATCAGCTCCAGGCGGCCGCCGGAGAGATGGTCGAGGGTGGCGTAGTCCTCGTAGGCACGGACCGGGTCGAGGAGGCTGAGGGTCGTCACGGCGGTGAAGAGCCGGATACGGCGGGTGAGGGCGGCGAGGTGGCTCAGCACCACCGGCGGGGAGGAGGAGATGAACGGCCGCTCGTGCCGCTCCCCCACGCCGAAGCCGTCGAAGCCGAGTTCCTCGGCGAGCAGGGCGTTGTCGAGCACCTCGCGGAAGCGGTCCTGCGTGGACTTCAGGACACCGGTGACCGGGTCCGGGCGGTGCACGATCAGGGTGATGGCGAGGAACTTCACGAGGCCACCCGCGCGGTGCCGGCCGCCTCGTCGATGGGGGTCCCCCCGCTCGAGCGGAGCCGAGAGTGGGGGAGCGCGAGGCCGAGGTGGTCGCGGAGGGTGGTTCCCTCGTACTCGGTGCGGAAGACGCCCTGTTCCTGGAGGAGCGGGACGACCTGGTCGGCGAACGCGTCGAGGCCGCCGGGGGTGATGTGCGGGACGAGGATGAAGCCGTCGGCGGCGTCGGCCTGCACGTACTCGTTGATCGTCCTGGCGACGGTCGCCGGGGAGCCGACGAAGTTCTGCCGGTTGCCGGTCTCGATGACCAGGTCGCGGATCGACCAGTTGTTGGCCTCCGCGAGCTCACGCCACTCGCGGGCGGTGGCCACCGGGTCGCGGTACATCCGGACCTGGGCGCGGCCGCGTGCGATGTGGTTCTCGCCGAGGTCCGGGTCGATGTCCGGCAGGGGGCCCTCCGGGTCGTAGCCGGACAGATCCCTGTTCCAGACGAACTCCAGGTGCTTGAGGGCGGTGGCGCCGCTGACCTGCTGGCGGCGCACGTCCTTGGCGATCTCCTCGGCCTCGGCGTCGGTGTCGCCCAGGACGAAGCTCGCGGCGGGCAGGATCAGCAGTTGGTCGGCGCGCCGGCCGTACTTGGCGAGCCGTGACTTGACGTCGGTGTAGAAGGCCCGGCCGGCGTCGAGGGCCGCGTACCGGCTGAAGATCGCGTCGGCGGACGAGGCGGCGAACTCGCGGCCCTCGTCGGAGTCCCCGGCCTGGAAGATCACCGGGCGGCCCTGGGGGCTGCGCGGCACGTTGAACCGGCCCTGGATGTCGAACTGCCGGCCCTCGTGGACGAAGGCCCCGGCCTTGGCGTCCTGGAGGAAGGTGCCGGTGCTCGGGTCGGCGACGATCTCGTCGCCCTGCCAGGAGTCGAAGAGCTCGCCCGTGGTGGCGAGGAACTCCTTGGCCCGGGCGTACCGCTCGTCCTGCGGGAGGTAGCCGCCGCGGCGGAAGTTCTCGCCGGTGAAGGCGTCCCAGGAGGTGACGACGTTCCACGCGGAACGGCCGTCGGAGAGGTGGTCGAGGCTGGCGAACTGGCGGGCCACCTCGTAGGGCTCGTTGAAGGTGGAGTTGATGGTCCCGGTCAGGCCGAGGCGCTCGGTGACGGCGGCGAGCGCGGCGAGGATCGTGAAGGTGTCGGGGCGGCCGACCACGTCCAGGTCGTAGATCTTGCCGCCCTGTTCGCGCAGGCGCAGCCCCTCGGCGAGGAAGAGGAAGTCGAACTTGGCGCGTTCCGCGGTCCGCGCGAAGTGCGCGAAGGAGCTGAACTCGATGTGGCTGCCGGCCCGCGGGTCGCTCCACACGGTGGTGTTGTTGACGCCGGGGAAGTGCGCGGCGAGATGGATCTGCTTCTGGGGCTTGCTCATGGTGGGGTCTCCCTCCCGCTCAGACGGCGGCGTAGCGGTTGGCGGGGCGGGACAGACCGAGCAGCCCGCGCAGGGTGTCGGCCTCGTAGGCACGGCGGAAGGCGCCGCGGCGCTGGAGTTCGGGGACGAGTCCCCGGGTGACGGCCGGGAGGTCGTGGCCGGCGACGGCCGGGCGCAGCCGGAAGCCGGTCAGCCCGGACGCCTGGAAGTCCTGGAGCAGATCGGCGAGTTGGGCGGGCGAGCCGGCGAAGATGCGGGCGTCGCTCCGGTACTCCTCGCCGGCGAGGGCGTCGAGCCGGTCGCGCCGGGCGGCGGCCTCGGCCGGGTCGTCGTCGAGGAAGACCACCAGGTCCCCGAAGACGTGCAGCGGCTCGGCTGCCCGCCCTGCCCGTTCCTGTTCGGCGCGGATCTCGGCGACGATCGCGCGGGCCTGACCGGTGTCGTGCGGGGTGACATACCCGACGTCGGTGGCGCGGGCCACCAGACGGTAGGGGACCGTGTCGTGCGCGAGGGCGGTGACCAGCGGCTGGCCCTGCGGCGGGCGCGGGGTGATGGAGGGCCCCTTGACGCTGAAGTGGCGGCCCTCGAAGTCGATGTAGTGGAGTTTGTCGCGGTCGACGAACCGGCCCGTCGCCACGTCCCGGATCTCCGCGTCGTCCTCCCAGCTGTCCCAGAGGCGGCGCACGACCTCGACGTAGTCGGCGGCCTCGTCGAACAGGTCGGTCACCAGATCCTGGGTGGCCGGGGCGTCGTAGGCCTCGATCCGGGGGATCGTGCGCCGGCCGAAGTGGGCGGCCTCGTTGGGGCGGGCGGTGATCTGCACGCGCAGGCCGGCGCGGCCGGTGCTCACGTAGTCGAGGGTGGCGATCGCCTTGGACAGGTGGAAGGGCTCCGTGTGCGTGGCCACCACGGTCGGCACCAGGCCTATGTGGTGGGTGAGCGGGGCGACGCGGGAGGCGACGAGGACGGCGTCGAGCCGGCCGCGCACCTGGTCGGTGCGGTCGTCCGGGTCGAAGAAGTGCGAGGACTGCGGGCCGAGGCCGTCCTCGATCGTCACGAAGTCGAGCAGTCCGCGCTCGGCCTCGGCGACCAGGTCGGCCCAGTATCCGGCGGTGAACAGCTCACGGGGTCGGGCGACGGGCTCGCGCCAGGAGGCGGGGTGCCAGCCGGTGCCGTCCAGAGCGACGGCGAGATGCAGCGGGGAGGAGGGGGTCGAGGACACGAGGGTGCCTTCCTGGAGGTCCGTACGAGAGCGCCGGCCTGCGCGCGGAGACGGCGCGGGCACACGGCGAGGTGCGAGCGCGTCGAGCCGGGGGTCCCCCCGGCCGAAGGCTGGGGAAGGGTCAGGAGCAACAGAGCGCGCCGGCCACGCGCTGAAGGTCGATGTGGGGCCGGGAGTGGAGGTGTACGGCGTGGCGTATGTGGGTCACGTCCGCACCTCCCTCTTTCCTGGCGCCGCGCGGCGCCTCACACATCTCGTCATCAGTCAGAACGCCGTGACATCGCCGGATGTTCCCGGTGTGCGCACCGAGACGATGGTCGAGCGGCGGCGCAGGACGAAGCCGAGGGACTCGTAAAGGCGGATCGCGGGAGCGTTGCCGGCGGCGGCGTGCAGGAACGGGGTGTCGCCGCGCTCGCGGATGCCGTCGGCGACCGCGCGGATCAGCCGGGTGGCAAGGCCGTTGCCGCGGTGGTCGGGGTCGGTGCACACGGCGCTGATCTCGGTCCAGCCGGGCAGCCGGAGCCTCCCCCAGCCTCCGGCCGGGGGGACCCCCATCTCGCTTCGCTCGCCGGCCATGGCGATCAGGCGTCCCTCGTGCCGGATGCCGAGGTAGGTGCCGAGGGCGACGGTCCGCCGAAGGAAGGGGCCGGGGCGGGTCCTGGCGACGAGGTCGAGGATCTCCGGCACGTCGTCGGGGCCGAGGTGTACGGCCTCGGGCGCCGGTTCGGTGCGGAACGCCCCGGTGGCGACGAGCTGGACGCCCTCTCCCCCGTCGATGACCTCCCAGCCGTGCGGGAACGCGGTGAACGGGCTTGATGCGTACGGAAGTTCCGGGTCCGACGAGGGTGCGCAGGTCATCCCAGGCAGCGGGGTCCCCGGGGTCGGCGAGGGCGGCGAAGTCGTAGACGTCGGCCGGGTAGCGCGCGGCGCGGCCGACCCGGTCGGCGAGGTGGGCGTGCGGTCCGTCGAGTGCGGCCCACACGGCGTTGTCGAGGGGGTGCGGGTGGGTGACGGTAAAGGCTCCGCCTCCGCGGAGGTCGATCGGGGTGGTCACGGAGGCGGAGTCCCTTCCTGTCGTTGCCGTCGCTGCCGTCGTTGCTGTCGTTGCTGTCGTTGCTGTCGTTGCTGTCGTTGCTGTCGCGCCTCACTCAACCTGCATGTGTGAGCGCGTTGGTGACGAGCGGTCAGGAATTGTCCAGCGGCAGTCCGGGCGGGTTGATCTCGGACTTGGCGACGGCCTCGTTGGAGAGGTTGTAGGCCGCCAGCCACTTGGCGTACTGACCGTGCTCGATCAGGTAGTTGATGGCGTCCGCGACCGGCTTGGCGAGACCGCTGTCCTTCTTGGCGGTGGCCGCGATCAGGCCCTGGAGCGACTCACCGGCTCCGGAGAAGGTGCCCGCGTTGCGGGTGGCGTTGGCCTTGCCCGCGGTCTGCGAGACGTTGTAGGCGATGCCGGGGTTGGGGCCGAAGAACGCGTCGATCTTGCCGCTGGCGAGCGCCAGGTAGATGCCGTTGCGGTCCGGGTAGTACTTGACGGTGAGCTTCTTGCCCTCGGACTCCAGCTTCTTCTTCCACTCCAGGAGGATCTTCTCCTGGTTGGTGCCGGAGCCGACGGTCACGGTCAGACCGGCGAGGTTCTCGTAGTTGCCGTCGAAGTTCCACGTGCTGGACTTCTTGACCTCCCAACCGAGGTTGTCCTGGCGGTAGGAGGCGAACTCGTACTTCTTCTTGCGCTCCTCGGTGTCGGTGATGTTCGAGAAGCCGACGTCGACCTTGCCGCTGTCGATGCCGACGAAGAGGTTCTCCCAGGTGAAGTTCTTCGTCTCCGACTTCAGGCCGAGGACCGCGGCCACCAGCCGGCCGAGGTCGGGCTCGGCACCGGTGAGGGTCTTCTGGTCGTCGCCGACGTAGGCGAGCGGGGCGAAGCCGGAGGGCAGGGCGCCGATGCCGATGTTCAGCTTGCCGCTCTTCTTGATCGCGTCGGGCAGTTCGGCGCTGATGGACTTGACCTCGGAGACCTTCAGTGCGGTCTCCTCGGCGGCGCCGTTGGACACCCGGCCGACGGTCACGCTGCCGGCCGCGCTGCCGGTCGTGGTGGCGGCCTCGCTGTCACCACCGCAGGCGGCGAGCCCGGTGGCGAGGGTGGCGACCGCGGTCGCCGCGGTGATGCCGCGAATCAGGCTGCGTCGGGTGAAGTGGGCAGACATGGCCGTCCTTGGTAACTGGTGTGACTGGGCGAGAGGGTGGTGGTGTGGGGGGAGGTCGTGGGGTGCTGCGGTGTCAGAGCACCTTGCTGAGGAAGTCCCGGGTCCGCTCGTGCTGCGGTTTGTCGAGGACCTCGCCGGGCGGGCCCTGCTCGACGATCTTCCCGCCGTCGATGAAGACGACCCGGTCGGCGACCTCGCGGGCGAAGCCGACCTCGTGGGTGACGATGACGAGCGTGGTGCCGCTGGTCGCCAGGTCCTTGATGACGGCGAGGACCTCGCCCACGAGCTCGGGGTCGAGGGCGGAGGTGGGCTCGTCGAAGAGGATGACGCCGGGGCGCAGCGCGAGGGCGCGGGCGATGGCGACGCGCTGCTGCTGGCCGCCGGACAGCTGTCGGGGATAGGCGCCGGCCTTGTCGGCGAGGCCCACCCGGTCCAGGAGTTCACGGGCCAGTTCCAGGGCGGCGGACTTGGCGAGTCGCCCGGTGGCGGTGGGCGCGGCGGCGACGTTGTCCAGCACGGTCAGGTGCGGGAAGAGGTTGAAGTTCTGGAAGACGAAGCCGATCCGGCCGCGCTGGGTCAGGATGGCCCGTTCGCTCAGCTCGCGCAGCCGGTCGCCGTTGCGGCGGACACCGATCAGCTCGCCGTTGACGCTGACATAGCCGATCTCGGGCTTCTCCAGGTGGTTGATGACCCGCAGCAGGGTGGACTTGCCGGAGCCGGACGGGCCGAGGATCACGGTGACCTCGCCGGGCCGCACGGTCAGGCTCACCCCGTCCAGGACCCGGTGGGCGCCGTACCACTTGTGCACGTCGTGCACCTCGACGGCGGCGGGCACGATCCCCGCGGTGTCGGCGCTCTGCACGGTCTCGGTGGTCATACGGCGGCCTCCCGGCGGATGCGGGCCCGCAGGTCGGTGAGACCGGTCCGCAGTTTCTGAAGCGGCGTCGGCGGCAGGGAACGCGTGGCGCCCCGGGCGTAGTACCGCTCGACGTAGAACTGGACGACGGAGACGAGGCTGGTCAGGATCAGGTACCAGACGGTGACGACCAGCAGCAGCGGCACGATGTCGCCGGGGTAGGTGGCCCCCATGGTCTGCGCGGTGCCGAACAGGTCGAGCAGGGACACGTAGAAGACCAGCGAGGTGGACTTGACGAGGCCGATCAGCTGGTTGACGTAGTTCGGCGTGATCGACCGCAGCGCCTGCGGGAAGACGATCTTCCAGAACTGGTAGCGCTTGGGCAGGCCGAGGGCGGCGGCCGCCTCGTGCTGGCCCTGGTCGACGGAGAGGATGCCGCCGCGAACCACTTCGGCGGCGTAGGCCGCCTCGTTGAGGCTGAGGCCGACGACGGCGATCACCATGTCGGTGGCCAGCCGGGACTCGTCGAAGCGGAAGAACGCCGGGCCGAAGGGAACCCCCACGCTCAGGGTCTGGTACAGGGCGCTGAAGTTGTAGAGGAAGAGCAGCACCACGATCAGCGGGATGGAGCGCAGCGCCCACACGTAGGTCCAGCTGACCGCGCGCAGCACCGGGCTCCTGGAGAGCCGGGCGAGGGCGAGCAGGATGCCGCCGAGGAGGCCCAGCACCGCGCTGTAGGCGGCCACTTCCAGGGTGATCAGCAGTCCGTCGAGGATGACCGGCCGCAGGAACCAGTAGCCGAAGCGGTCCCACTGGTAGAAGGGGTTGGAGATCAGTCCGTGCGTGAACTGCGCCACCAGGACCAGGGCCACGGCGGTGGCGATCCAGCGGCCGGGCTTGCGCAGCGGCTGGACGCGCTGGGCGGTGAGCTTCTCCGACGGGACGTCGATGGCGGGTGCGGGCTCGGCGAGGGTCACGGCGCCTGGGGGTTCACTCATGAGGGGCTCCGGCGGGAGTCGGACACCCCGGGTCACGGCGCACGTGCGTGGCCGGACGCGCTTCGGCGGGGCGGCGGGGACCGCTCCGCGGGCGCGAACAGGGCATGGCGCACGGATGCGTACAGGAGACCGGGGTGGGGCGGACAACGGCACACCGCTCGGGCGGTGTTCGTCAGGAACGCGGAGGCGGGGCTGCGGTGCGAGGGGTTCGTTCAGCCCCGACAGCGGGCACGGCCCGGTGCGGTACACAGTGCGCTGTTCACGCGCAGGAGGTCGACGGCGCGGTTGGCGACGAGGATGTCGAGGTACGGCCGTACGCAGCCCCGGGGGCGACGGGGCGCCGTCCGATGAGCTGCGTACATGTCCGTCACCATCACTGTTCCGGCCCCTGAGGGGCCCTCGCGCTTACCGATACGTCATTACCGAAACGTCGGTCCGGTCGTCACCTGGGGCACCCCACCGCGGAGCGAGGGTTGCCGGTCAGCTAGCCAGGGCTTGTCGCTGACGCTCATGACCGTTCTGGGCCGTAAGTAAGACAGTTGCCCGAACGAATGTCAACGGCGGTCCGGTGGGTGGACCGGGTCAGGGCCGGTTGACCTGCGGTCGGACCGCCGAACCGTCTGCCGCGTGGGTCTCCCAGTCCAGGATCTGGACGGCGGCGCCGGCGGCCTCCAGGCCCTGGCAACGGGCGTGGTGGCGGCGGGCGATGGCGTCCAGGTCGAGGTGGGCGCCGAAGGCCGGACGGGCGGCCAGCCGGCGGGCGTAGGCCCACAGCGCGGGGTGGTCGGCGATGCGGTGCACGGCGGCCGCGTCCAGGTGGTAGCGGTGCACGGTGTCGAGTTGGACCAGGGCGACCCACAACTCGACGTCGGCCGCGGTGATCTGATCGCTGATCAGGTACTCGTGGGCGCCGAGCCCTCGCTCCAGCACCCCGAGCGTGGTGACCAGCGTGTCGAGGGCGGCGGTGCGCTCCGCCTCCTCGGCGTCGGCCGCTCCGGCGCGCTGGGCGGCCTCCTCGATGCCCTGGGCGCACATCCGCTCGACGGCCTCGATCTGCGACTCCGCGCCGCACGGGTACAGGGTGGGCCGGCCGCCGCCGAAGCGCCGGGCCAGGTCCCGGGCGATGTCGGGGCCGTGGCTGCTGACGATGCGCCCGGACCAGTCGTCGCTGAGCACGGGTGCGAGGGCGGGTCCGGTGTACCGGTGCGCGCTGGCGTCGTACAGCGGACGCAGCGCGGAGTGGCCTCCGTCGGGGCAGTCCGGGACGGCGGGCAGGAAGGTGACCGGGCAGGCCTTGTCCAGGCCGAGGAGGCTGTGGGTGACGGCGATGCGCAGACAGTCGGGGTCGGCCGCCGCCAGGTGGAGGCGGTAGCGGCGCGGCACCGCGTAGTGGCCGCTGCGCGCGTCCCGGCCGATCCGGCCCCGGAAGGCGGCGGCGGGGCGGGTGGACAGGTGGGCGGCCAGTGGTGTGACGGACATGACTCTCCCCGGGGGCGGGACGCACACAGGACGTGCGCGCGGCGGATGCGACGTCGAAGAGGGAGGTGCGGACCTCGTCCGCACGTGCCGGGTGCGGCCGCGTCCTCGGGACACCGCCGGTGCGGTTCGGCGCGGGGACGGGCCCGGCTCAGTCCTGGAACCTGATGGCGCTGCAGACGCGCTTCAGGTCGATGTGACGGCGGGAGGTGAGAAGGGGTGACGACCACGCCGTGCGGCCCGCTCGGCCGGTGGTCGGCTCCAGTCGCCCCATTGTTTCCCTACCCGTTCACTAGGATTCCCGAATCGAGTGTCGATCCGCCTCGAGCCTCCGTCAAGGGGGCGTCCACCAGGTGAGTACCGGCGCCACCCGGGGGAGGGTCGCCGAGGCGGTCCAGAGCGGTTCGAGGGTGGCCGCGGCGCTCACCCCTACCGTGTGCCGATGAGCGCGCCCGGGGCCTCCATCGGGGTGGCCCGGCCGGGGCCCGCGGAGCGGGCACCATGGGACGCCGCCGCACTCGACGGTGCCCGTGGCACTCTCGGGGCCCGGACGGGCCGCCCGGCTCACAGGGTGGTCGCGAAGCCCGCCTCGACGATCCGGCGGGCCATCGGCGCTCCCTGGCCGCCCAGTCCGATGAACCCGACGTGCATGGGGCGCCTCCTCAGCCCTCCTGCCGGGGCCGCCAGAACACGGCCAGCAGCCCGGCCGTCGCGACGACACCCACCCCGAGCACCACACCGGCGCCCGCCCATCCGGTCACCCCGATGTCCGCGGCCTCGTCCACCGCGTACTCCCCCGGCCCCCACGCCCCCAGCGCCACCGCGAGGACGCCCAGGACGAGGACGTACTCGTAGCCGTCCTTGAACACGAAGAAGCCGTTGCGGCGGTGTGCGAGCAGGCCCGCCACCAGCATCACGGACAGCACCGCCGCGCAGGCCAGTGAGGTCAGGAAGCCCGCCAACAGCAGGACGCCCGCGCCGAGTTCGGTGAGGACACTGAGCCATGCCTGGAGTCTCGGGCGGGTGAGCCCGAGCCCGCCGAACCAGCCGGCGGTACCGGATATGCCGCCTCCGCCGCGCCAGTGGTTCCAGCCGTGCGCCAGCATCACCCCACCGAGCACGACCCGTACGAGCAGCAGTGCGGTGTCCGAAGCCTCACTCATCGCCATGTCCCCTTCTCCGTCGGCAGCGCCCGCACACCCGGCGCGCACTCCTCGACGAGGGCGGGCACGTGCGGGCGCTGGGCGAGAGCGGTACGGCGGACGCCGGTGTCGTGGCCCGCGCCCGCCTGCTCGTGGCGTACCACCCGTGGGGCTCCGGTGAACATGGAAGCGAGCTCCGCCGGTCCCTCGGGACCGTTCACCCCCACTCGTTCGTACGCGCCGAGGGTGAAGTGCACGGGCGCCCGGACCGGGGCCGAGGACCGACCGCCGGCCCCTTCACCTCCCGGCAGCCGACCCCTCCCTCTCCCCGATCCCCCTCAGGTGCGGGACTTGGTCGTCGCGGCGAAGGCGTCGGCGGCGGTGAGGTCGAAGTCGCCGTGGTCGCTGCCGAGCCCCTGGGCGACGAGTGCGGCGGCGGCGCTGCCGAGGACGGCGGCGTCGCTCGGCGTACGGCCCAGGCTCACGCCCCGCAGGTAGCCGGCCGAGAACGCGTCGCCGCACCCGGTGGTGTCGACGACGTCGACCACGAAGGCGGGGACCGGTTCCGCGCCGTCCGCGCTCACCACGAGCGCGCCGTCGCCGCCGCGCGTGACGGCGACGACGCCCGCACCGGCGCCGAGGAGCTTGCGCGCGCCGGTCAGCAGGTCGCTCTCGCCGGTGAAGCCGAGGACCTGGTCCTCGTTGGGCAGCAGGTGGTCGATGTACGGCAGGGCAGCCTCGATCTGGTCGAAGCTGCCGAGGACACCGGGGGCGAGCAGGTCCACGGAGGTGACGACACCGTGTTCCCTGGCGTACGACAGGATGCGCGTGGCGACCTCGACGCCGATCAGCTCCGGTCCGCCCAGGTGCAGATGGTCGGCCTCGGCGAGGGCGTCCCAGGGGACGTCGTCGAGGCCGTAGGTGATGTTGGCGCCGAGCAGGTGCAGCGAGGGGCGGTCTCCGTTGGGCCGGATCGGCAGCACGCTCGCGGAGGTGGCGGTGTCCGTGCGGCGGACGAGGAACTCGGTGTCGATGCCCGCCCGGTCCAGCAACCCCACCAGCAGGTCGCCGGTCGGGTCGGAGCCGATGGCGCCTGCGCTGCGCACCTGCGCGCCCAGCTTGGCGAGGGTGAGCGCGGTGCCGCCCGCGGTCCCGGCGGCGGTCATCCGGATGTCGTCGACCAGCGTCGCGCCCTGGCCCTCGGGTATCTCCTGCACCGGCCGCACCAGCACGTCCAGGACATGCACGCCCATGGTGAAGATCTTCATCGGCTATCCCCCTTCATCGGCCTCGTCGCCGTATCGGCTTCATCGGCTCTGTTCCTGCGCGGGTGGTACGGGGTGGGTGGTGCCGTAGTCGCGGGCGATCGCGGCCTCGATCACGGCGAGTTGCTGCTGCTCGTCGAGGAAGCGGGGGCGGCCCATGGCGGCCGCGCGCTGGTAGACACCGCAGGCCCATTCGAGCAGCAGCGCGTTCTCGACGGCCTTTTCGAGAGTCGTCCCGTGGGTGACGGCGCCGTGGTTCGCCAGCAGGGCGGCGCTGCGGCCGTCGAGCGCGGTGAGCACTGACTCGGCGAGTTCGGGGGTGCCGAACGTGGCGTAGGGCGCGACCCGCACCGTGCCGCCGAGAGCTAGCAACTGGTAGTGGATGCAGGGCAGTTCGTCGAGCACGCAGGAGACGGCGGTGGCCATCGGGGCGTGGGTGTGGACGACCGCGCCGGTTCCGTAGCGGCGGTAGACCCCGAGGTGCAGCTCCAGTTCCGAGGTCGGCCGCAGACTTCCGGCCACCACCTCGCCGTCAAGGTCGACCACGGTCACCTGGTCCGGGGTGAGTTCGGCGAGGACCGCTCCGGTCGCGGTGACCGCGACCCGGTCCTCGACGCGTACGCTCACGTTGCCGGCCGTGCCGATGAGGAGGCCTTCGGCCCCCAGGCGCCGGCAGACGTCCGCGACGGCGGCCCGCTCCTGTCTCAGCGCCGAGCTTGAGGCGGTCATGGGCGCGAAGGTAGCGTAAACGTGAAACAAAGTCACGTTCATGTTTGGAGGCAGTCCTTGGTCCAGGCGACCGCGGGTCCGGGCGGTGGCGCTCCCCTGCGCCGCACGCCGCGGCAGGCGCGCAGCAAGGCCCGTCTGGCCCTGATGCTGGAGGCCGCCGAACGCATCCTGGTCGGCGACGGCGTCGAGGCGCTCACCACGACGCGGGTCGCGGCCGAGGCGAAGGTGTCGGTCGGCTCGCTGTACCAGTACCTCCCCGACCGTGACGCGATCATCGACGCCCTCGCCACGGGCTACTTCGCCCGCCTCGAAGACGTCATGGACGAGCTGGTCCGGACGGCGGCGCGGGAGCAGTGGGACGATCCCGTGGGCGTGCTCATCGACACCTTCGCCCGCGTCTACCGCACCGAACACGGTTTCCGTGCCCTGTGGTTCGGCAGCGGGCTGACCGAGCGGACCCGGGCCGCGGACCGTGAGCACAAGCGGCGGATGGCCGACGGCATCCGCCGGGTGCTGCTCGCGCTGGGCGTCGCCCCCGACGACGAGGCGCTCGCGCGGGCCTGCCACGCGGCGATCCTCGCCGCCGACGCCCTCGCCCAGGAGGCCTTCCGGCGCGCCCCGGAAGGCGACACCGACCTCCTCGACGAGGCGAAGGCGATGCTGCGCTGCTATCTCACCGAGGTCGTCGCGCGCTCCGAGCGGCGGTAGCCGAAAGTCCGTGGCCGACGCCGTCGACCGCCCGGTAGCGTCGGGGCCCGTAGCCGACCGCACCGGCGGTCGCCGCACCCGGAGAACGAATCCCATGACCAGGCAGCACCCCCCGGCCACCACGACCCTGTGGCGTCCCACCGGTCCCAAGGAGCTGGAGCTGGTCCGTGAGCTCGGCTGGCGGGCCTGGCCGCCCCGGCTGCCCGAGCAGCCGATCTTCTACCCGGTCCTCGACGAGGACTACGCCATCAGGATCGCCCGGGACTGGAACGTCAAGCACGACGGCGCCGGCTATGTCACCCGCTTCGAGGTCGACACCGCGTTCCTGCGCAGGTATCCGGTCCAGCAGGCGGGCGGCCGGACGATCCTCGAACTGTGGGTGCCGGCCGAGGAACTGGACGAGTTCAACGCCCATGTCGTGGGCGAGATCGAAGTGGTGCACGTGTTCTCGTGACGCCCGCTGCAAGGTTTCCGCAAGGTCCCGGCAGGCCTTCCGTCCATCGGGAGGGGCAAACGCCCGGCAGACGGGGCCGAGCCGGTCCCGCACGGACGACGGGGGTCTCGATGTCGGCGTTGCGCAAGAGTACGGAGTCGTCGGTCGAGGAGCGTGAGTGGCTGACGCTCGTCGAACGCAAGCTGGTGCTGGTCGTGGTGCACACCCTGACCTACGGCAAGCGGCTGGTCGAGGTCCTGTCGCTGCTGGAGGCCGACTTCAGGGTGCAGGTGGTGTTCACGGCTCCGCCGCACGTCTTCGGCGACGAGGTCCCGCGCTTCCTCGAAGGGCTGGGAGGCGCGGTGCTGCCGTGGGACGAGGCGGTGCGGATGCGGTTCGACCTGGCTCTCGCCGCCGGTCCGCGGGGCGTCGAGAAGATCTCCGGGCCGGTGATCGCGATGTCGCACGGGGCCGGCTATCTCAAGCGGCTGGTCTCGGTGCGGCAGCCGGGCGTGGCGGGGCTGCGCAGACAGGATCTCGTCCCCGGCGGCCGGCTGCCCGCCGCCGTGGCGGTGCCCCACCACGCCGAACTGGCCGACCTGGAACGGCACTGCCCGGAGGTGCTCCCGCTCACCCATGTGGTCGGCGATCCGGTGCACGACCGGATCGCGGCGAGCCTGCCGCTGCGCGCCCGCTACCGCCGGGCCCTCGGCCTCGCGGACGGCGAGAAGCTGGTGGTGGTCGTCTCGACCTGGGGCGCCCGCTCGTCCTTCGGCCGGTTCGAGGCGCTGCTGCCCCGGCTGGCCGCCGAACTGCCCGCGGGACGGTTCCGGTCCGTCATCCTGGTCCATCCCAACGTGTGGTCGGGGCACGGTTCCTGGCAGGTCAGGGCCTGGCTGGCGCGCTGCGCCGAGCCCGGTACCGCCCTCGTGCCGCCGGAGGCGGACTGGCGCAGTGTCCTGATCGCGGCGGACTGGATCATCGGCGACCACGGTTCGGTGACGCTGTACGGCACGCTCACCGGTGCGCCGATCCTGCTGGCCGGCTCACCGGACCGGGAGATCAACCCCGCCTCGCCCGCCGCCACGCTCGCCGTGACCGCGCCGGCGCTCTCGCCCGCCCACCCGCTCGTCGGCCAGCTCCAGTACACGGCGGCCGAGTACCGCCGGGAGGAGTACGCGGCGATCGCCTCGCGCATCACCTCGGAACCCGGCCGTTTCAACCGCAACATGCGGCGGCTCATGTACCGCCTGATGGGTCTGGGCCGGCCCGCCCACGAACCGGTGACGGTCCCGCTGCCCGAGCCGCCGCCGCTGGACACCTGGGCGCGCGGGCGGCGGGAGGTGCCGGCGTGATGCGCTTCGTCTCGGTACGGCTGCGGGCGTCGCAGCCGTACCCCCGGGGTCCGCGAGGCGCCCCGGGGGCGGAACTGTCGCTCCGCGTCCGCTCGACCGCGGGCGACCACGACGTGCTGGCCCGGGTCGGTCTCCTGGCGCCCGGGGACCCGCCCGGCACGGGCGGGCCGGTGGCCGGTGCGGACGAGCACGTCGCCGCGGAGGCCGGGCCGTGCCCCGGGATCCGGTGGCCGGTCTGCGCCGATGTGCTGCACGACCGGATTCCGCGCCCGTACGCCGACGCGGTGCGCCGACTGGGCGACCTCACGGCCGCCCATCCGGGGTGCCGGCTGGCCGCGGCGCCGCTGACCGGGGGCGGCTGGGCGGTCGTCGACGGAACGAGCCGCACGGTCCTGCCGCTGGCGCACCGGGTCGCCCCGGACCAGCCCCTGCTGGCGTCCTGTCTGCACGCCTGGCTGGTGGCGGGGCACGCCTTGCGCGACATCCACGACATCCGCGTGGTGCACGGCGGGTGAGCACGTCGGCGCCTACGTGCGCCGGAGCCGGCGGGCGTCCGCCGGGCTGGTGGTCTCGTACAGGGCGAGGGCGCGGGCGTGGAACTCCTCGCCGGCCGTGTCCTCGCCCCGTTCCCGTGCGGTGTCGCCGAGCATCTCCAGGGTGCGGGCCTGCCAGTGGACGGCTCCGGAGGCGGTGAACACCGCGAGCGCCTCCGTCATGTGGGCGATGCCCAGGGGGTGGTCGCCGGTGCGGGCGCGGGCCCGGCCGAGGAAGGCGAGGGCTCTGGCCGTGTCGTGCGGGTCGGCCGCCTCCACGAGTCCTTGCCGGGCCCGGGCGAAACAGGTGACGGCCCGCTCGGGGTCGTGTTCGGCGAGAGCGACCTCGCCGAGCGTGATCCGGGCGAGCGCCACCCCGCGCGGGTAGCCGCACTCCTCCCAGGTCGCGACGGCGCGGTTCAGCCGTGACACGGCCTCGGCGAACCGCCCCGCCTCGAAGTGGCAGTTGCCGAGGCCGAGCAGCGCCTGTCCCTCGTCGCGGGGGTCCTCCCCGTCGCGTGCCGCGTACAGGGCGGCCGTGTACCACTCCACGGCCTCGTCCGGCCGGCGGGCGGCGCTCAGCCCGATGGCCCCGGAGTTGAGCATCTGGCGTTCGGCCTCCCGGTGTCCGTCGCGGCGGGCGGCCTCCAGACCGATGCGGTGGGCCTCGATCCACAGGTCGTAGTGGCGCAGCCGCAGGAACAACGGCCACATGGCGTCGACGAGTTGCCAGGCCGTGGCGTGCCAGCCGCGCTCGACGGCCAGGCGGAGGATCGCCATGAGGTGGCCGCGTCGCTCGTGCAGCCAGCCGAGGGCGCCGCGGTCGTCGGTGAAGGGCGGGGGCAGCGGGAAGGGCTGCGCGTAGCTCCGGGGCAGGGTGAACTGGATCGGGGTGATGAGGCGTTGGGCCTCGGTCGCGGTCAGCAGGTGCCAGTCGGCGACGCGTCGCAGGGTGCGTTCCCGGTCCGCCTCGGTGTCGGCCAGGGCCGCGCGGTCGCGGGCGTGGAGGCGCACGAGGTCGTGGAAGCGGAGCGCGTCCGGGCCGACCTCCTCCAGCATGTTGGCCTCGACGAGTTCGTCCAGCCGGCGTTCCGCCCAGTCGAGGGGCTCCGCGCAGGCCGCGGCGGCCGTCCGGACGTCGAACTCGGGCAGGGGCAGCAGCCCGAGGGCCCGGTACATCCGGGCGGCCTCCGCTCCCAGCACCGCGTACGACGCGTCCAGGGCCTTGCGCACGGTCGCCTCCCCTTCGACTTCCAGCGCGGCCAGCCGGCCGACGTCGGGTGTGAGCGCGTCGGCCAGTGCGGCGACCGGCTGTCGGGGGCGGGCGGCGAGCCGGGCGGAGGCGAGACACACCGCGAGAGGCAGACCCGCGCAGAGGTCCACGACCCGGCGGACCGCGGGAAGTTCCCCGGCGACCCGGCGCTCGCCGACACCGCGCAGGAACAGCTCCACCCCGGCGGCGGGGCCCAGGGCCCGCAGCCGGTGGAACTCCGCTCCGTCCAGGCGCAGTCCGGTCAGCCGGTGCCTGCTGGTCACGACGACGAGGCTACCGGGCCCGCCCGGCAACAACGGCCGGATCTGTGCCGCGGAGAAGGCGTTGTCCAGCACCACCGCGATGCGCAGGTCCGCGGTGACGGACCGCCACAGGGACGCCTGTTCCGCGAGGTCGACGGGGACCGCCCAGGCGCCGAGCGCACGCAGGAACCGGCCGAGGATCTCGCCCGGGTCCGCCGGCCCGGCCGCCGCGTGTCCGCGCAGATCGGCGTGCAACTGCCCGTCGGGGGCGGCTGATTCGTGCCGGCGCAGCCAGCGGGAGACCAGGGTGGTCTTCCCGATGCCGGCCGGACCGTTGACCACGATCAGCGGCTGCCGGGACCCCGCGTCCGTACGCCGCGTGAGCAGCCGGTCCAGGGCTTCCAGTTCGTCCCGCCGGTCGGTGAAGTGCGCCGGTACCGGCAGCAGTTGGCGGGGCGTCGGTGGTGGCTGCGGCGGGGCGGTCCGGACCTGGATGCCGCCGTGGACGTCACGGGCCTGGACGGTCGGTCCGTAGAACCGGGCCGATCCGCCGATGGTGTTGCTGCTCGCTCTCCCCTGGTCGTCCTCCCGCGCCGCACTCATACCGCTCGTCCCCCTCCGACCGGTTGCCCGCTACATCGATCAAGGTGGTCCTACCCCCGGCGGGCCTTCGACGATGCAGGCCACGGACGCCGGGGCTCCGGCAAGGAAGCGATTCGGCCAGCACACCGGCCCCTCTTGGAACCCCCTGCCCTCCCTGTCATGCTCTTCGCTCCATGGCATGACCGTCCCCGGTGCCGTGGTCGTCGAACGGCCGGACCAGCGGGAGGCGCTGGTGGAATTCCAGGTACTGGGCCCGGTGGGTCTGCGCGCGAACGGCCGGCGGGTGGAGCTCGGTTCGGACAAGGAGCGGACCCTGCTGGGCCTGCTGGCCCTGGACGTGGGCCGGCCGGTCGCGCTGGGCGTCCTCATGGACCGGCTCTGGGACGGTGAACCGCCGCCGCACGCACGGGAGAACGCGCACAGCTATGTCTCGCGGCTGCGCAGGCGGCTCCGGCTGGCCGACCCGTCGTCCGCGAGCGCGCCACGCATCGTCAGCCGGGCCCACACCTACACGCTGGAGGCGGCCCGCGAGGCCGTCGACTGGCACCGGTTCCAGCAGCTCGTGGCGCGGGCCGGGGCGGTCGCGGCGGACGGCGACGACGAGCGGACGGCCGCCCTCCTCGACGCCGCGGAAGGCCTCTGGCGGGGCGAGGCGCTGGCCGGACTGCCCGGACTGTGGGCCGAGACCACCCGCCGGGCGCTGGCGGAGCGGCGGCTGGGCGCCGCCGTCTCCCGGATCGCCGCCTCCCTCCGGCTCGGCCGGTACACGGCGGTGACCGCCGAGCTGTCCGCCCTCGTCGACCGGTATCCGGGCGACGAGACGCTGGCGGGTCAGCTGATGCTGGCGTACTACGGCGGCGCCCGGTACACCGACGCGCTGCGGCTGCACCAGGAGACCCGCCGGATGCTGATGACCCAGTACGGCTCCCGCCCGGGCGCCGAGCTGGACCGCATCCATCGCGGGATCCTCGATCGGGTGCCGGCCGCCGATCTCGTCCGGGGCCGCCCGGCCGTGCCCCGCCCGGCCCGCCCGGTCGCGGCTCCGCCGCCGGCCCCGCGTCCGCCGAGGAACCTGCCGCATCAGCCGCCCCTGATCGGCCGTCGCGCCGAACTGCGGGCCCTGAGCGCCGCCGTCGACGCGGCGGCGGAGCAGGGCCGGGTGATCAGCCTGGAGTCCGTCAGCACCGTCAGCGGCATGGCCGGGGTGGGCAAGACCAGCGTGGCCGTGCACGGCGCGCACCGGCTGGCCGAGCGGTTCCCCGACGCCCAGCTGTATGTGGACCTGCGTGGCCACTCCCCCGTCGGTGAACCGCTGGGTCCCGGCGCGGCCCTGGCCACCCTGCTGCGTCTGCTCGGCGCGCCCGCGGAGACCATCCCGGTCGAGCTGGAGGGCCGTACCGCGCTGTGGCAGACCCTGCTGGCCGGGCGACGGGCGCTGATCGTCCTGGACGACGCGGTGAGCGCCGACCAGATCCGCCCGCTGCTGCCGAGCGGCTCGCCCACCCTGACGATCATCACGAGCCGGCGCCGGCTGACGGGTCTGCCGCAGGCCCGGCACATCCCGCTCGACGTGCTGCCGACCGACGACGCCATCGCCCTGTTCCGCGCCTGCGCGGGCGAGGAACGCACCCTGGACAGCCGGGAGATCACCACGATCGTTCGATTATGCGGCCATCTCCCGCTCGCGATCGAGCTGGTCGCGAGCCGCTTCCGCGCCCACCCGGCCTGGACGCTCGGCACGCTGGCCGACCGCCTGACCCGTACGGAGGGACGGCTGGGCGAGATCCGCGATGCCGAGCAGGAGTTGCTGCGGGCCTTCGACCTGACCTACCGGACCCTCACCCCGGAGCAGCGCGCCGCGTTCCGCAGGCTCAGTCTGCATTCCGGGCCGGACTTCACGGTGGACTCGGCGGCCGCCTCGCTGGACCTGCGCCCGGCCGCCGCGGAACGCGTGCTGGAGTCGCTGCTGGCCTGCCATCTGCTCCGCGAGCCGACCCCGGACCGCTACCGGTTCCACGATCTGCTGCGCGAGTACGGCCACTCCAGGTCCCTCGCCGACGACACCGACGAGGAGCGGGCCGATGTCCTCCGGCGCCTGACGGACTTCCACGTCGACGCCGCCGACCGCGCCGACCGTCTCGCGTACCCCCGCCGTACGAGGCCCGCGCCGCCGTGCGAGCGCGGCACCGGCGCGGCGCTGCCCGACTGGCCCGACGCCGGGGCCGCGCGGTCCTGGCTGGCCGCCGAGCGCGCGAACCTGCTGGCCACCGAGCGTCGGGCGCGTGGCCGGGGCCGTCCCGGGGCGGCCGCCCGACTCGCCTACGCCATGGCCGGTTTCCTCGACGAGGAGTGCCACTGGGTCGACGCCGAGGCCGTCCTGGTGACCGCCGTCGAGCACTGGACCGGGACCGGTGAGCAGGCCGCGCTGTGCCGTGCCCTGCTGCATCTCAGCGCCGTCCACGCGCACACCGCGCGCTACCCGGAGGCGGCGGAGAGCGGCGGCCGGGCCCTGCGGATCGCCCGTGCGACGGGGGACGAGGAGGCGGAGGCCGAGGTGCTGCGCACGCTCGGCACCCTGAACTGGCATGTGGGCGATCATCAGGCGGCACTCGTCCTCTTCCAGAAGTCCTTCGCGATCACCGCGATATCCGGAGATTCCCTGGACCGCGCGCGTCTGCACAACAACATGGCGGTCACCCTGCTCTTCCTCGGGGAGTACGACCGTGCGCTGGAACATTTCGAGAAGACGCTCAGCGGATTCACCGAGGCGGGCGATCACGCGGCGCTCGGAAAGACGCTCAACAACATCGGCGATCTGCATCTGCGTCGCGGAGACCTGGAATCCTCGCGCCGGTCGTTCGAGGAATCGCTGACATTCCTCGAACATTCCGGTAATCGTTACGACCGCGCCACGGTGCGCGGCAGCCTGGCCGATGTCCTCACGGAGTCGGGCGACACGGCTGCGGCTCTCCCTCTTTACCAGGAGACCCTCGCGGAATTCCGCGCGCTGGGCGACCGGAAGAGTCAGGCCGACACGCTGATCGGTCTGGGCGAGGCGTATCGGAAAGCGGGGGAACCCGAGAAGGCCGTGCGGCACTTCCTGGACGCCCTCGACATCGCCCGCCTGATCGGCGCCGCCCACCAGGAGATCCAGGCCCTGCGCCACCTCGGTCAGGCGCATTTCGCAGCCGGGCGGCTCGACTCCGCGGGAAAAGATCTGGAGGTCGCCCTTTCACTGGCCGAGCGCACGCACGACGTCGACGAGAAAGCCCGGACGGAAAGCGTTCTGACGAACGTACGGCGGGCGGTAGGTGGCGCCCCGACAGCGCATACCTTACCGAGACACACGTTCGAACCGGGCGGTAATTAAACACGCAACCAGTGAATATCGTTCAATTACCCATACAACCCGACGGTCAGATATGTTCCCCTCCGCAAGATCACAGTCAGACATGGAGGGATTCCGTTCACGTGAGCACAATTCGCCGACTGACCGTCGTCACCGGTCTCGCCGCTCTCGCTATTCTTGGCGTGACCGCGCCAAATGCCTCGGCGGCCGAGCCCGCCTCGACCGCGGCGGTCGGCACGTACCGGTGCATCATGATGTGACCCGCTGAGGGTCGATCGGCGCACCGGGGGGTGGCAGCACACGCCGCCACCCCACCCATCGGACACGAGAGGGCGGTGCGGGGTTGGAGCCGATATCGGTGGCGCTGTTGGCGGCGCTGGCAGGAGGAGCCGGCGGCGAGGCCGGCCGACAGGCCTGGGCGACGCTGAGCGAACTCGTCCGGCGCCCGTTCCGGCGCGACGGCAACGGTGACGGGGACGAGGACGGGGACGGCAACACCGGGGCGCCGACGGCGGGTTCGGCGGAACCTGAGCTGGTCCGGCTGGCCGCGCACCCGGACGACGCGGCACTGGCCCGCGCGCTGAGCACGGCGCTGGCGGTACGGGCGGCGGCGGACGCGGAGTTCCGGGCGGGTCTTGTGCGGTGGCACCAGCTGGCCGGCTCGCCGCACACCGGCGATGTGCACAACGAGATCAGCGGCGGCACGTTCAACAGCCCTGTTCTCCAGGGCCGCGACTACTCCGGCCTCTCCTTCACGACCCCGGCGCCACCGCGGGCGGACACCGGCACGGACACCCCGCCCACCCCGGACTGACGACGCCGCCGGCCGGACCGGCAGGTGTCATGCCAGTCGCTCCGCCAAGTGGTCGCCGACGCGCAGGGCGTTGGCTATGGCGGTCAGCGAGGGGTTGACCGCCCCGATGCTCGGGAAGAAGCTCGTGTCGACGACGTAGAGGTTGTCCAGGTCGTGGGCCTTGCAGTGGACGTCGAGGGCGGAACTGCCGGGGTCGTCACCGAAGCGGACCGTGCCCGCCTGGTGCGCGGTGGCGCCGATGGGCATGCCCTTGTGCAGATAGATGCTGTGCGACAGGAGATGGTGTTCGTTCATGCCCAGGTGACCGAGCATGCCCTGGAGTTTGTGCCGCAGGCGGTTCAGTCCGGCGACGTTGTTCTTCTCGTCCAGGGCCAGGTGGATCCCGCCGTCCCGGTCCAGGGTGACGCGGTTGCCTGCGGCGGGCAGGTCCTCTCCGCACAGCCAGAAGTCGACCGCGTGGTGGGCGAGTACCTCGAACGGCATGTCGGGGGCCACCGCCCCGGCCCAGCGGGGCGCTTCACCGTGGATCTGCTCGGAGTCGGACTTGCCGAGCATCTGGATGCCGCCGAGGGGGTAGTCCCAGTCGTCGGATCCCAGGTACCAGTCGTGCAGCGCCAGGGTCTTCTGGAACCGGGTGTCGTTCGGTTCCCTGGACACGGCCATCAGGGCCAGGTTGTTGTGCCGCATGTAGTGCCGGCCCACCACGTCCGAGCTGTTGGCCAGTCCCCGCGGATGCCGGTCGTTGGCCGAACGCAGCAGCAGGACAGCGGAGTTGACGGCGCCACAGGCGACCACCACGAGGTCGGAGCGGAACTCCACGGTGGCGGCGTCCCGGTCGCCCGGCTCCCCCACCGTGGCGACGACCGAGGTGACGGTCCGGCCGGTCGCGTCCGTCTCCAGCCGCCGCACGTCGGCGTGGGTGACCATCTCGACGTTGGGGTGTGCGAGAGCGGGGTCGACGCAGATGACCTGTGCGTCGGACTTGGCGCCGACCAGACAGGGGAATCCGTCGACGCGGTCGCAGCGGATGCAGGCGCTGGTCTGGGTGGCCCGGCCCCGGTCGTCCTGGGTGAGGTTCACCCCGATCGGGAGGTGGAAGGGATGCAGTCCCTGCTTCTCCAGGTCGTGGCTGAGTTGCTGGATACGCGGCTCGTGCTGGACCGGTGGATGGGCGTACTGGGCGCTGGTGGGGCCCTCGGTGGGGTCCTCGCCGTGCCGGCCGTGGACGAGATAGAGGTGTTCGGCCTGCGTGTAGTAGGGCTCGAACTCCTCGTAGCTCAGTGGCCAGGCGGGCGACAGGCCTTCGTGGTGGCGGAGTTCGCCGAAGTCCTCGGGACGCAGCCGGAAGAGCGCGGCGCCGTAGAACTTGGTGTTGCCTCCCACGTAGTAGTTGACCTCGGGCGGGAACTCCTTCCCGTCCTTGTCGTACCAGAACTCCGGGGCACGGTACTTCCCCTTGACGAAGACCGCGGTGGAGTCCCAGTTGTCCCGTTCACGGGGAAGGTAGCCGCCGCGTTCGAGAAGGAGGATCCGTTTTCCGGTGGGTGCCAGCCGATGGGCGAGAGTGCCACCGCCCGCACCCGTCCCGATGATGATGACGTCGTAGTACTGCGCGTCGGTCATGCCGGCCACCGTCCTCGGAGCATGCGCCGGTCCTGCCGGGTGAATGGGCCGTCCGACCCGACCACCAACGTATCTCCGGGCGATGTTTCCGGCGAGTTGGGCCGGTCGGGTGAACCGAGGTGCCGGGAGGCGACGCCGGCTCGTGCGCGTGCCTGCGCGGACGACCGGTGTCACAGGATCGCGAGGGGATTGACGGGAGAGCCGGTGGCGGCGGGCAGCCGGAGCGGGGCGATGACGCACAGGAACGACCAGCGGCCCTCGCGCGCGCAGATCGGCGTGAGGTCCTCGAACCGCAGATAGTCCAGCAGATGCAGGCCCATGGCGTGGATGCCCAGCACATGGACCGGGAACGCGACCTCCTGGACCGCGCTGGGCGCGCTGTCGTTGTTGCCGTCACCGCCGAGTACGGCCACCTCCCGCTCGGCCAGGAACTCCATGGCCGTCGGATGGAGTCCGGCACGAGCCCCGGCCACGTCCCAGGGGCCGAGCTCCTCGCGGCGGCGGCGGTGTCCGACCCGTACGAGCAGGATGTCGCCGCGGCCGACCCGGACGCCCTGCCGTGCCTCGGCGGCGGCGAGGTCCTCGGCCCGCACCTGCGCTCCGGGTTCGAGCCAGGGGACGCCGTGCAGCCGGGGGATGTCGAGGAGGACCCCGCGTCCGACGATGCCGTCGCGGGCGAGGTCGACGGACAGGGCGCTCGCGCCGTCCGGTGACAGTACGTCCGCCGCCGGTACGCCGCCGTGCAGGGTGCCGTCGTAGACGACGTGGCACAGCGCGTCGAGGTGGCTGTTCACGTCGCCGTGCACGTTCATGGCGAAGCGGTCCCGGGCGAACTCCAGTCCGCTCGGCCCGGGTTCGCCGTCGGCCGGGGCGGTGAGCCGGTGTTCGGCCGGGTCGGCGTCGTCAGGTCCGCTGCGGGTGTTCACGGGCGAGGCGAGCGACACCGTACGCCCCGACCGCACCTCGCGTACGGCGGCCAGCACGTGCTCCGCGGTCATCGTGTCCAGGGCGCCCCGGCGCCCGGCGCCGGGGGACGTGTCGCGCAGGTGCCGGTACAGACGCCGGAAGTCGGCCTCGCTCAGCTCGCCGCTGGTCCGCATGCCCCCACCCTCCGGCAGGTCCCGGGCTCCCGCACGCCGAGTTGCCGGGCCCGGGGACGGCCGCGTCAATGAGTGAGCGAACGTCGGCACGCGCGCGGCCGGGCGGGCGCGTAGGAGCGGTGTGGGTGAGCGGTGTACCGAGGTGCGGCTGCCTCCGTCCGATGCTGCAATGAAGTCCGAAAACAGGGGGCCGCTGAACGCCGTGACCACCCAGGGGTGAAGCCGTGAGCGATGAATTCGTCGAAATGGGACCGATCGACTATGTCGTCGTCGAGTTCCCCGGGAACCGCATGACCGGCGAGGGCTTTCCCCTGCTGGTCGACCTGGTGGACCGCGGCCTCATCCGGATCCTCGATCTGCTGTTCGTCCGGAAGGAGGAGGACGGATCCGTGGTCGGCCTGGAGATCGCCGATCTCACCGGCGACGGGGTTCTGGACCTGGCCGTGTTCGAGGGCGCCTCCTCCGGCCTGCTGGGCCAGGACGACATCGAGGAGGCGGGCGGCGCTCTGGGAGCCGGCAACTCCGCGGCGATCCTGGTCTACGAGAACCTGTGGGCCGCGCCCTTCGCCACCGCCCTGCGCCGCGGCGGCGCACAGCTGGTCGCCTCCGGGCGGATCCCGGTACCGGCCGTCCTGGCCGCGCTGGACGAGACGGACGACGTGCGGCCGCCGAGGACGTAGAGACTCCGGCGCGGTGACGGAAGACCAGGTATTCCTGGGCCTCGGCCTGATCATCGTGCTGGCCGTCGGCTCCCAGGTGCTGGCGAACCGTCTGCGCATCCCCGCGCTGATCGTTCTGCTGCCCGTCGGATTCACCGCGGGCGCCCTGACCGACGACGTCGACCCCGAGCGGCTCCTGGGCAGCACCTTCTCCCCGCTGGTCTCGCTGGCCGTCGCGGTGATCCTCTACGACGCCGGCCTCGGCCTGGACCTGAGGGGCTTGAGAGACCACACCCGCCGGGTCGTGGTGCGGCTGATCTGGTTCGGCGCGCTGGTCAGCGGCGCCTCGGCGGCGCTGGTGGCCATGCCGTTGCTCGGGATGTCACAGGGCGCGGCCGTGATGCTCGGAGCGATCCTGGTCGTGTCCGGGCCGACGGTCGTCGGGCCGCTGCTCGCCTTCGTCCGCCCCACGGAGCGCCTGCGGCGGATCCTCGTCTGGGAGGGGTCGCTGATCGATCCCGTGGGCGGCATCCTGGGCGCGCTGGTCTTCCACGCCGTCACGGCCGGCGGGCCCGGCGGCTTCGGCAGCCGGCTCGGCGCCTTCGCCGTCAGCACGGCGGTGGGGGTGGCGGGGGGAATCGTCGGAGCGGCCGTACTGACCGTGGCGCTGCGCAGGCTCCGGCTCGGGGAGGTGCTCGCCACCACGGTGCAGCTCGCCGCGGTGGTCGGCGTGGCGGCCGCCTGCGACATCGTCCGGGACGACACCGGACTCATCGCCGCCGTCCTGATGGGGCTGGCGGTGGCGAACCTGTCCGGCGGGGGCGTCACGGCGCGGCGGCCGTTCTTCGAGACCCTCGTGGCTCTGGTCATCGGACTGCTGTTCATCTCCATCTCGGCCACCGTCAGCCCCCGGTCCCTGCGGCATGTGGTGCTGCCGACGCTGGGGCTCGTGGCGGTCCTGGTGCTCGTGGCCCGCCCCCTGGTGGCGGCCGTGTCGGCCTGGGGAACCGATCTGACGGCCGGGGAACGGGGCTTCCTCGGGTGGATGGCGCCGCGCGGGATCGTGGCCGCCGCCACCGCCTCGACGTTCTCGGCCACGCTCGTGGACCAGGGCGTCGGGGGCGCGGCGAAGATCCTGCCGGCCACCTTCGTGGTGATCGTCGCCACCGTCACGTTGTACGGGCTGAGCGCGGCGGCGGTGGCCGGGCGGCTGGGCGTGGTGCGCTCGACGCGTTCCCGACCGCTGCTCGTGGGCGGCGATCCATGGGTGGTGGATCTGGGGCGGGCCCTGCGGTCGGCCGGGCTGGAGGTCGTGATGTGGGCGGGGCGCGAGACGGAGCGGGACAGCATCAGGGCCGCCGGGATCGAACTCGCCCCGGGAGAGCTGTTCGCCGCGGCCACGGGCGAGGGCGCCGAGCTCGAAGGCCTCACCGGGGTCCTGCTCCTCACCGGCGAGGACGACTTCAACGCGCTGGCGGCCACGCATCTCACGGGCAGCGTCGAGGGCACGGTCCACCGGCTGCGGCCGCCCCCGGAAAGCCAGGGCGTCATCACGCCCTACGCGGGCGGCGAGGTGCTCTTCGATCCGGACCTGACCGGGCCCGAACTGGCACGTCGTCACGCCCGGGGCGCCCGGGTCGTGACGCTTCGCTTCGACGGCACCCTGCCGGCCGGACACCGGATGCTGTTCCTGGTGCGGGGTGACGGCCGGCTCCTCCCCGTCACCCGGGCCGGCGGCCCGGCGCCGCGGCCGGGGGACCTCGCCGTACTCCTGAGCGCGTGACCCGTCAGCGGCCCGTGGACCGCCCGAAGGAGGCGACGGCGGCCCGCACCCGGGCGAGAGCGGCCGGCAGAGCGGCTGTGGCGTCCAGGGTCAGGCCCGGCTCGTCCGGTTCCAGTGGCTCCAGCGTCGCGAACTGCGAGTCGACCAGCCGGGCGGGCATGAAGTGGCCGGTGCGCCGGGACACCCGGTCCCGTGCGGTGTCCCGGTCCAGGGCGAGGTAGAGACACCAGAGCCGGGCGCCCGCGGCCGCCCGGAGTTCGTCGCGGTACGCCCGCTTGAGGGCCGAGCAGGCGACGACCAGCCCCTCCCCGGCCTCGGCGGAGCGCCGGACGCGGTCGGCGAGGGCCCGCAGCCAGGGCCCGCGGTCGGCGTCGTCCAGGGCGTGGCCGGCGGTCATCTTGGCGATGTTGGCCGCGCTGTGGAAGCCGTCGCCCTCGACGAACGTCACTCCGAGCCGCTCGGCGACCGCCTTGCCGACGGTGGTCTTGCCGGAACCGGACACCCCGAGGACCAGCACGATCGGCGGTGCCTGTCCGGCCCCGCGCACCGACTCCCCGCCGCCGGTCACGGGCTCTCGGGTTCCCGTCCGGCCGCCGTCCGCCGCAGGTCCGCCTCGGTGAGGGGTTGGAGGGCCCCGGCGGTGTCCAGCCGGTAGAGCAGGACGAGGGGCGGTCCGACGAGCACCACGGCGATGGCCGTGACCAGCAGCAGCCAGCGCAGTGTCGTCGTCGCGCCGGCCGCCTCGGACACGGTCAGCGAGGTGGGGATGAGATAGGGCCGCTGGGCCAGCCCCCACGCCACGACGACGAGGGCCACGCTGGCGACGGCGGTGATCCTCGCCCATCCCGTGGCGGTGCGGTACAGCAGCACGGCGGTGGCCAGCGCGCTGACGACGGCGACCAGGACGAGGGCGAGACCGATGCCGCTGGTCAGCCCGTCGTGGACGTAGCGCGCGTCGTCGCGGGTGACGACCAGGCCGACGCACGCCAGGACGGCGAGGACGCCGAGGCTGCACCAGGCCCGCAGGCGGAAGTAGCCGACCAGGTCGGCGGCGTCGAAGCGGCGGGCGTCGGCGGTCAGGAACACCGCCCCGAGGAAGGCGGTCGCGGCGACGGTCAGCAGGCCGGCGATCACGGACGTCCCGTTGGACCACGCGTCGGCCGACGCCTCGGTGCCGGGAGCCACCCGGCCCGTGGCCAGCCCGCCGACCGCCGCGCCGAGGAAGAAGGGCGTCAGCAGCGAGGAGACGGCGAAGACCGCGCCGTAGACCCTGCGCCCGGCGAGCCGCTGCGTGGGCTTGCGCAGGGCGAACCCGGCGCCGCGCAGGACGAGTCCGACGGCCGCCAGTGCCAGCGGCAGCCACATGGCCGTGAAGACCGTCTGGAACAGGACCGGGAAGCCGGTCCACATGATGACCAGGACGAAGATGAGCCAGACGTTGTTGGTCTCCCACACCGGCTCCATGGCGTGGTCGATGAGCCACCGGGGGCGCTTGCCCCGCCGGGTGCCCCCCGCGAGCAGGTCCCAGAATCCGGCGCCGTAGTCCGTGCCGCCGGCACACGCGTAGGCGGTCACCACGGCCAGCAGCACCCAGGCGACGGCGTCCTCGGTCATGTGCCGCCCCCGTCCTTGCCACCGGTCGTGGACAACGGCCGGGGCCCGTAGGGGGTGTCGCCCTCCACGTCCCCGGGGGCGGCTGCCGTGGCGGCGCCCTCGTCGGCCAGCCGCCATCGTCCGCTCATCCTCAGCAGGACGGTCAGGAAGGCGCCGAACACGAGGACGTAGAGCACCACGACGAGGCCGAGCATCGTCCACAGGGTCGGGGCCCGGGTGTCCGTCACCGCCTCCGCGACCCGCATGTTCTGGTAGACGATCCAGGGCTGCCGGCCCACCTCGGTGGTGATCCAGCCGCACTCCACGGTCAGCAGACAGGCGCCGCCGGCCAGTGCCGCGCACCGGAAGAACCACGGGGACCCGGGCAGGTCACGGCGGCGGAGCCAGCACCAGCCGTACCAGAGGGCGAGCAGGACGAGCAGGCTGCCGATGGTCACCATGATGTCGAACGCCCAGTGCGCGATCGTGGCCTGCGTCGCCGTCGGGCGGTCGCTCGCCGGGACCGAGGAAAGTCCCGTCACCTTGGTGTCCGGGCTGAAACCGGCGAGGATCGAGTCCAGTTGGGGGATCCTGATCCCGCCGGAGATCGTCCCGTCGGCATGCAGCCGCCCGAACATGTACTCCGGCACGTGGGTGTCGGTCTTCCAGACGATCTCGGTGGCCGCGAACTTCACCGGCTGCTCGTGGAAGACGGACCGGGCGATCGAGTCCCCGAGCACGAACTGCACGGGGGTCAGGATCGCGGCGACGGAGAACGGCACGGTGAAGCCGAGCCGGTGGTAGCGGTCCCGGCGGCCCCGCAGCCAGCCGACCGCGTACACCCCGGCGATGACATAGCCGGCCGTCAGCACCACTCCGACCACGAAGTGCCAGTACTCCGGGCCGAACATGGGGGTGAAGATCGCCCTCCGTACGTCGACGTCCACGGGCTTGCCGGACGCGTCGAGCGAGAAGCCGCGCGGGGTGTTCATCCAGGAGTTCGCGGCCACGATGCCGAACGCCCCCATCAGGGCGGCCAGCGGCAGGGGCAGGCCGAGCCAGAAGTGCGTCCACGGCTTGAGCCGGCGCCAGCCGTACAGGTAGATGGCGATGAGGATCGCCTCGAGGAAGAACGCCCAGGCCTCGACCCCGAAGCCGAGGCCGAAGACATCGCCCCACCGGCCCATCATCCCCGGCCACAGCAGGCCGAGTTCGAAGGAGAGCACCGTGCCGGTCACGATGCCGATGGCGAACTGGACGGCCATGACCGCCGACCAGCGCCGCGCGAGCAGCAGGGCGACGGCGTCGCCCTTGCGCAGTCCTCGGTAGTGCATCAGGAGGGTGATGGCGGGCAGGGCCACGCCGAAGGGCACGAGCAGGATGTGGGAGCCCAGGGTGAAGGCCATCAGCTCCCGGGCCGGCAGCAGTTGTGCGGGGCCGTCCGCCAGAAAGTGGTCGATCGCGCTGTTCACATGGTCCTCGGTGGCTCGTCCGGGATGGCGCAGGCGTGACGGGTCTCAGCCACCCGTGGCGAATCCGGGGAACAGCGTCATTCCGCCGTCGACGTAGATGGTGGTCCCCACCACGTAGTCGAGGAGGTCGGAGGCCAAAGTGGCCACCACGTTCGCGATGTCGTCCGGGTCGCCGACGCGGTGGTAGGGGATGAGCCGGAGCAGGTCGGCCTCGGCCTCGGGGGTCTCCCAGGCACTGCGGTTGATGGGCGTGCGGATGGCTCCCGGAGCGACGGCGTTCACCCGGATCCGGTGCGGCGCGAGCTCCTGCGCGAGGGTCGCCATGAGCATCTGCACCCCGCCCTTGGACGACGCGTAGTTCACATGGCCCGCCCAGGGGATGATCTGGTGGACCGAACTCATGCAGATGATTTTCCCGGCGGACCGGGACACCTCCGGAACGACACCGCGCCGCATGAATTCCTTGGCCGCTTCACGTGCGCACAGGAACTGTCCGGTCAGATTCACGTCCAGTACCTTGCGCCACTGGTCGATGGTCATGTCGGTGAGGGCCGCATCCCGCTGGAGGCCCGCATTGGCGACCATGACGTCGATGGTGCCGAACTCCTCGACCATTCGGGAGACCATGTCGACGACCTGGTCCTCCTGAGACACATCGGCCTCGTGCGCATAGGCGCGGACGCCGAGACCCTCGATCTCGCGCACCACTTCCTCCGCGGCTTCCCGCCCCGCCACGTAGTTCACGACCACATCGGCGCCCACCCGCCCCAGGCCGATCGCCGTGGCCTTTCCGATGCCGGAATTCGCGCCCGTCACCAGCGCTTTCTGCCCTTTGAGGAGCAGCGGGGCAAGGGGCTGGCGACCGTTGTTGCCGCTGGTTTCCACTCGTGTCTCCCTGTGCGTGCCGACGCGGACATTCGGCGGACGTTCAAAGGAATCCGCCCGACCACGAAAACACGTGTGGATCGGTACGGCACGGTGGGACGTCTCCCGTCAGCCGCCCGGGTGCCCGCGCGCGCTGAACGGCCCAATGCCCGCCGACCGGGCCGCGCGCAAACGGCGCGGACCGCTCGGACGGGCCGACCGGACGGGCTGGTCGATGGGCTGGTCAACGGGCTGGTCGGACGGGCTGCTTGGCTGGTCGGACGGGCCGCGAGGACCTGCTACTCGGTGCGGGCGTCCCGGCCCGTTCCGACGCACAGCGCCCAGATGACGAAGGCGTCCACGGCGATCAGCACGATGGCCCAGACGGGTTGGTACGGCAGCCACATGAAATTGGCGATCATCGACAGGCCGGCCAGGGCGACGCCGACGACGCGTGCCCACGCCGCGCCGCGGAACAGAGCGGCGCCCGCGAGCGCGACCAGAACGCCGAGGACGAGATGGATCCAGCCCCAACTCGTCAGATTGAAGTTGTAGGCGTAATCACGGGTGACGACAAAGACGTCGTCCTGGGCGATGGCGGCAATTCCCTGGAATATCGCCATCACCCCGCCGAAGATCATCATGACCCCGGCGAAGCCGGTCCAGCCGGACACCCACGCTCCGCCGCTGCTTGCCGTTCCGTGTCCGTGGTGCATTCCGGTCGCGGCCATTTCGGGCTCCTCCCACTTACATCTCGCCACTGACAGGTGGCCGTTCGGTCGCCCAGATATCAGCTTGCCACGAGAAGCACAAACCGGCAGAACACCGATATACCCGCAGTTCAGCGCGGGGGCCGAGGTGCGACGGAAATCCGGCGGTGGTCCAATGGGGGTATCCGGTGCGCCGACCGTCGCGCGCCGGCCGGAGAAGCCGTCTCTTCCGCAGGTCTCCGGCGAGAAAGGAAACCGCCGTGCCAGGTCTCCTCCGCGGGGTCGCCCGCACAGCCGTCGTGGCCGGTACCGCGACCGCCGTGTCCAACCGCGTGTCACGCCGCCAGCAAGGGCGCTGGGCCCAGCAGCAGGATCAGCAGGCCGCGCCGCAGCCGGCGCCGGCCGCCGCTCCCCCGCCCGCCCAGCCTGCCGACATGAGCAGCAAGATCGACCAGCTGAAGCAGCTCGGGGAGCTCAAGGCCCAGGGTGTCCTCACCGAGGCCGAGTTCGAGGAGCAGAAGCGCAGGATCCTCGAATCCTGATCCTGAGGCCGATCCAGAGGCGAAAGGCTGTACCGGAACTGCTCCGGTACAGCCTTTGACCTACGACCTACGACCTACGACCTATGAGTTCGTAGAGTCGGGACGACAGGATTTGAACCTGCGACCCCTTGACCCCCAGAAACTGACGCCCGGTCTTTCTCGTCCGTCCAGTCCACACAGTCCGCAAACGTCCAGGTCAGGGGAGCGTGCTCCGGGGTGCGGGGTGGGGTGTGTGACACATCGGTGACACGCCGGGGCTCACGTCGTCGGCACTGTGGTTGCAGACGGCTTCGGGATAGGCAACGTGAACCCGAACTCGGCCAGGAGCTCCGCGCTGGTCAGTACTTCGATGCCACGCTCCCGCGATCGCTTGGCCAACCGATGTTCGTTGGTGACCAGAGCACACTGCTCAAACCGCGCTGTTGACGCGATCAGCGCGTCCTGCGTGTGCTTTATGCTCTTGGAACGCATCAGCTCAAAGTCGTCGCTCTCGTCGCTGACGCGGCAGAAGTTAATCCGCGAGTAATCGACGGCAGTCGCGCCTGTAGGCACGAGGTTGCCCAGTGCTACAAGCAGTAGCAAGAGCCTCCTTCGTCGATCAAGATCCGGGATCTCGGCAAGCTCGTCGATGTTCACGTGGGTGTAGAGGATCTTCAGCTTGCCAGCGTTCACCGCTGACTCCAGCGCCTCGTAGGCACCGGATACGTCGGCCACTGGATCGACCGCGTTTGAATCAAAGACGACTTGCCGCATGAGGCTGGACGATACAGCTAGGAGGGTGTCAGCCACCACGAGATTCTCAGGCGGGTAACGGGCCACAGACAGGGCCGATATGGGATGGCCTCGCAGAGGTCACCTGAGCCGCTAAGAAGGCCGGCGCGGGCGCTAGTCGACTACTTGATCATGGAGCGCGAAGCGCTCGCTTAGTGGATCTACATGGCCCGTCGAGCACGCTTCAGAAAACCGCCTGCTCGACAAGCATTGGTAGCCCGTACGCTTGCTCGGCATGAACAACCCTCAGACCCGCTGCGGTTGGTGCCGACACGCTACCGTCATGATGCCCGTTGATCATCAGCCGATGATCCAGCGGGCATCCGTGACAGGGGACGACTTCGATGCTCCTGGTTCCCCTGGGTGGGCCGTGTTCACTTGCGCCGGGTGTGGTTCCGCCTCCCTTTCACAGGGCTTCTATCCCGAGCTCGGGGGGCCGGGCAAGGTCTACACCCACGACTTCATCCCGCTTGGGTGGTATCCGCAGGAGCCCTTGGTCAAGGAGTACCCGGACAGCGTGCCCCCGAAGATCGCCAAGGTGGCGACCGAAGCGCACGGCTCTATGAGCGTGGGCCATCACCAGGCCGCGGTGCTGATGGCACGGACAACGGTTGAGGCCGTGGCCAAGGCTCAGGGAATCACGCAGGGCAGTCTCGTAGCCAAGATCGACGAGCTCTACAACCGGCACCTGGTGTACGAACACGTCCGTGACGCTGCCCACGAAGTCCGTTTCGTCGGCAACGATGCCGCTCATGCCGACCTGGTCAACAACCCCATCAGTGAAGACGAGGCCAGGGCCATCCTGGAACTGATGGACATGGTTCTCGACGGCGTGTTCATCGCTCCTGCTAAGACGGCCGCCCAGAAGGCTGCTCGTCAGGCGAAGAAGGCGGCAGCAGCAACCTCGACAGATACGCCGGCCACAGGGTGATAGGCGCTAGGCCTTCTTCTTCTCCGGAGGAAGGATCACCGTGGCGCATCCGAGTTTGTCTGAATCCTGACTGGAGTCGCAAACAGCTCCATCCTCCGTTACTTTATCGGGTCGGGCTCGGATCGTTAGGCGTGTCGCCTCTCCCCTTTCCATGACGAACTCCACTTTTTGCTCGATGTCACCCTTATCGTCAGCGTGGAGGATGGTTCTATACAAAGGCTCTGTGCCAATTGGGGCCTTATCTTTGAAGGCGTCGACCACTACAATCAGCACCTTCTTCGCTTGCATTCCGTCAGCGTGCACCGTGAAGTTGATCTTCACGGGGGAGCCGGGAACGACAGATACATTTGTCACATTCGGGCGACCATTTCCCGTTGCGTAGCTTGCCACGCCACCGACAGTCATCAGTAGCGCAATCAGGTATGCAGTTGACCCCGCACCGAGGAAGCCTAGCTGCCACAGGTTTCCTGATCCATTGCTCTTGAAAAATAGCGATAGAAGACTTAGCCCTACCGCAATGAGCGCAAGGATGGCCACACCAACGAAGAGCCCCAAATTATTGTTTACCGCCGTCAGTAGAGCATCCTGCGAAAGTCCGAATGCAGTTCCAATACCGGCGATTGCCACGAACACACCGGCGAGGATCTTGGCCACCTGCGCAAGGTCCCTATCGAGAAGTTCGTTTTTTTCTTCCTGCGTCCGCGGCATTTGAAGTCACCTTCCCCAGTCGATACCATTGAATCCGTAGGCAATCAACGTGCTGATCCACAAGATCAGAAGAATCAACCCAGTCGTAACGGACCAATCTTCATTAATCTCGGTACTTAGTGTCGACGTTTCTCGCACTAGAAGCAAGGACGCCGCAATTGCAGAAGGCACAAGGATGACGGCGACATCACCTGCCGTCATGTTCCTTCCCCCTCCCGCTCCGAGCCAGTTAAACAGGAAGAAGCAAAAGGCAATGAGGGCACTTGCGGTGAGTGCAAAGATGACGAATCGACTCACTCGCGCCGGCAGGCTCGCTTTTAGTGGCATGCTCAACACTACATAGTGCGGCCGATTCGGGCGGGCACTGTTTAGCGAAAAAAGCTCCGGCGTGGAACGCTGAAAATCTGGTGAGCCACTAATGAGGTCGTTACGCTCATCAAGCACCCGTGCACCCCGCACCTCCATTTCGACGTTTGTATCTGCAACTCGAATATTGAGGTGGGTCGAGTATGCATCATTGAAGGCGACAATCTGATGTGACGACTTTTTCCAGTTTGCTCGTCTCTTGAGTCCAATTTCCCGCTTCTCGCATGTCTTGATCATGAAGGGTTCCTTCAGAGGAACAACTACCTCGGCAATCGCATCCCAATGACTTCCCCCAACGGCATACACGTCCAGCAACGATTTTGCTGCCGGAATATGAGATGAAGCAGCGGCGGCCGATGTGAGCAGATCGTCGAGACTGGTGAGATGCTGAGACACCTCCTGCTCGTGATTCAGAACGATTCCACTTGCGTGCGGTAGGGCGAGGATCGGATGCTCAGCCGCACTAACATAGTCTGTCGAAATTCTCTCTCGCACAATGCCCCGAGTCTGTTCGATCAATTCGTCCCACCTTTGAACCGTCACATAGTCAAAATCTTGCTGCACCCAACCAGGAATACCCACTTTATTCAGGTACTTGCAGAATAGAGCTCGCAGCACAGAATCAGATGGGAATGACTCCTGCTGAAGGAGCCTCTTCCAATGCTCAGTAGCGAAGCCAAAGATCGCCTGCAACATAGGAATTACTCGAGCTCTATCAAAAGGAATGCCAGCCCTTCGAGCCAACTCTTCGACATAGCGCGCCCGAATGAGGGCTTGATCGCTACGTGGCAACAAAAAAGCTGACCGGTCAGCTACAGTCACGCTAAAGTCAAGGAGGGCACCTCTCGGGAAATTTCCAATCGGCAAAAAGAGTCGCGCATGCGTATGATGATCTTCCAAGGCATTGCTGAGTTCTGTTGGCAACCAGCTTTGCAGCGGCTCTACATGGATCGATTTTTTTCGATCTGCCCAACTTGCACTCTATAGTTCGATTCGCTCAACCGCGCGCACTCGCCACGCCAGGTCACTGAGCAGTGCGATAGCCGCCGCTTCTGCTTCAACATCGTTGAACCTTTTGATGGGATCGGGCGAATCGCAACACTTGCAAAGGCGACACATTGATACGCTTCCCCCAAGTCACTCGATATTGGTTTGCCTTGAGTATTCCCCACCCCTCATCCTCCACCTCGGACAGGCGCGAAAGTTCACCCGAATAGACCTGATGGGACAGGAAATGAGCCCGTGTCAACTTTTCCTGCTTGACTTTTCCTGCGACATGCTATAATGAGTTGTGAATAGAGAGGGGTGGAAAGAAACTAGAGGCTCAGAGCCGTATAAGGGCGCAATCGATTCGCATCCTGTAGTCTTGGTGGTGATTTTCGTGAAACACTCCGACAGTAAGCCACCAGAGAGTCCCGACGCTTCCACTTCTGCGTCAGAGAAGTCAGAGGCACGCATTGATGTCGGTTTGACCGAGTATCAAAAGAAGATTCTTGATTCAGCCAGGAAAAATCCACCACCGCGTCGCCCTCTGCCTCCGACCAACTACGCACCTAGGCACGAGGCGCAGGGTGGTTTCATTTCCGGGGGCGGTCGCGCTAGTCGGTAGCTTTCGTAAGCTGCCTTACATCTTTCCTCGTCCTGACCTCGTATAATCCGTTCTGATATGGCAGAACGAGCAAGACCCAAATTTGATAACGCAGCCGTCGCGAAGGCGCTTGGCACCGAGGCGTTCCCGGTGACCGATCCCGCGTACGGCGAGGGGCAGCACTTCCAGGTGCGAAGCAACGGCACCTTTCTGAGTCTGGACACCTTCCCCGAGCGTGGTGTTTCCCGCATCACGACCAAGGGCGCTCGCATTGAGCTGTTTGGCGACATGCTGCCCCGCGTCGAGGACGAGGGAATCGTCTTTCTGCGCAAGGACTCAGACCATGAGCACTCCTCGATGGCCCTGCATCCCGATGGCGGGCTGACGTTTGGCTACCAGGTCGACGCCGGCCCCGTTCCGGTCGGTGGCCTCCCACAGGATCTGGAAGACACCGAACAGATCATCACGCGCCATGAGGCCGTCCAGGCCCCGGCCGAGCAGGACGAAACGCCTGTCACCGCGCAGGGAGCCAAGCCGCCGGAGAAGCCCCGACAGGAACCGTCCCGGGCACTGGGTGCCTTTCCCGATGTGCGCCCAATGATCCAGCAGGTGCAAGCCGAAGCCACGCCCGAGCCCGTCAAGCCCACGGAAGGCGCGCCACAGAAGGAGCAAGGCGCGAAGGAGGAGGCGGAGGCCAGCGAGGCCGAGCGTCAGCGCGTCAAGTTGGTTGGTCGACTGGGGCGTACCCCTACCGTCCGGGAGACCGCCAATGGCAAGCTCGTTGGGAAGTTCCCTCTGGCCGTGCATCTGGACGACGGAACGACCCGGTGGCACAACATCCTGGCGTTCGGCGAGCGCGCGGCAGCACTGAAGACGCGCGCCGAGGCCGGCGAGTTGGTCAAGGGGAACGAGATCGAGGTCGTGGGCTACCTCCACGAGCGGGAGTACCAAGGGAAAGACGGGGCACGACCAAAACGGCGCAGGAGATCTACTCAGTTGCGGTAACACGACACTGAGCAAGCCCTCGCGGGCGTGACAGTTCAATTTTCGGGACGGTACCCTACCGTCCCTTTTTTGCGTCTTGACACCAACATAGCAAATATGAGAAAAACAGCTATATATGTCAGAAGGGGGAGAAGGACAACGACCACACAGCGAAGAGGTGGAATCCAAACAGGTCGAGCGGCTTCCTGTTGAGTCCGTACTGTCTTCTTCCGAGGGTGCAAAGAACTTGCTGCCCTACGTGGCTGCTGAGCTCCAGCATATTGCGGAAGAAAAAGGCTCACTCGACGAGCGAGCTGCCAGCAGCGCGAACCAGACCCCGGCAGGAATCTTGCTTGAAGACATGCACGATCTTGGAGTTGGTACATATAATTCTTGGTTGAAACAGCGAGAGGCGGGAGTGGCAGAAACACGCGAGGTGAGGTGCCGTTTCGGGTTGTGGCGTTTGGCAGCCGCTACCGGGTACTGACCGCGTCTTTGATCCGGTACCTCGAAGCGCTCTGAACCTGTTGCTTTTCGTCCGGTGCGAGGATCACACTCAGAGCAACCTGGGGGGTCAAACGAGGAGCAGGTGACACGGTGGGTGACCCAATCAAGAAGATCACGCTTGCAGACGGTACGGTGCGGTATCGCTTCGTGACTGACGGCCCGCGTCAGGGAAATGGCAGAAGACGCCAGATCAGAAAGACCTTCGACACCAAGAAAGAGGCTCGCGCGGAGCTGGCCCGTATTCGGCATCAGTCCACGACCGGGACCTTCGTGGTGCCAACGAAGGTCACCGTTGACGAGCTTCTCGATCTGTGGCTCAAGAGCGCGATCCGAGGCGTCGAGGACGCAACCGCCTCCAACTACGACAATGCCATCCGCCCTGCTCGGCTGTTTCTTGGAGACAAGCGGCTTCAGCTGCTGACCGAGGAGGACGTTGAGGCGTTTGTCGACTGGATGCTCACGAGCGGTCGGCAGCGGGGTGGAAAGCCGGGTACGGGTCTTGGTCTTCGCTCCGTACGGCTTACCCTCGGTCGGCTGCGGTCCGCCTTGCACCTTGCGGTGCGTCGTGGGTGGGTGGCTCGTAATGTCGCCGAGCACGTTCGCGTAACACGCGACGCCGTACGAAAAGCCGCCCGGGATGACGCGCAGCGTCGCCCCTGGGACGCATCGGAGGTTAAGGCGTTTATCGAGGCGACCAAAGGTGACCGGCTCTTTGGCGTGATGCTTCTGACGCTTATCGCCGAGCGTCCCGCCGAGGTGTGCGGTACCCGTTGGAAGCAGGACGTTTCCCTCAGCGGAAATGGCACGATCGTCGTGGGGAATACGCGCACCATCGTGTATGACCGGAGTCTGCCGAAAGGGCAGCGGAACAAGGTGGTCGAGAAGGACCCCAAGACCCAAAACGGGAAGCGTGTCCTCCCGCTGCCCAAGCTCCTCCAAGCAGCGCTTGTGTCCTTCCGTGCCCAGCCGGCGGCGGAGAAACTCGCGGCGGGCGAAGCGTACGAGGACAGCGGTTATGTGGTCGTCGACGAGCTGGGTCGACCGTTTAAGACAGACAAGCTGCGCCGTGAGGCTCACCGGCTGATGGCCGAGGCCGGCGTTCGCAAGGTACGTCTCTACGACGCCCGCCATGCGTGCCTCTCGTGGATGGCCAACAACGGCGTCCCTGACACGGTGGTGTCGGCCTGGGCGGGGCACAGCGACTTGTCCTTCACCAAGCGGGTCTATGTGCACCCTGACCCGCAGAGTCTCAAGGCAGGTTCGGACAAGCTCGGGGAGTTGTTCGCCGCTTGAGAAGATCCACCAGGCTTGTGACCAAATGTGACACGACAGGCCGGAAAACGATCAAGAGCCCTGCCTCACCGAAGTGAAGCAGGGCTCTGATCTGCGGCTATGAGTGTTTCTCTAGTCGGGACGACAGGATTTGAACCTGCGACCCCTTGACCCCCAGTCAAGTGCGCTACCAAGCTGCGCCACGTCCCGAGGCGTTGCCGCGGCGGTGAGCTGCGGGAACGCGCAGGCAGAGCCTACCGTACGGGGGTGGGTGCGGCGGTCGGCGCCTGGTGGGCGACCTGCTCCGGCAGACGGCTCGCGCGGCGGACCGGGACCAGCAGGGCGGCGAGGGCGGCGCCCAGGCAGAGCACCGCGAGCAGGGTGAAGCCGTGGGTGTAGCCGGAGTCGTAGGGCAGGCCCGACGGCTGGAGGTGGCCGGTGACCAGGACGCTGGTGACGGCGGCCCCGATCGACCCCCCGATGGTGCGGATGTTGGCGTTCATGCCGGTGGCGGCGCCGGTCTGCCCGGCGGGCACACTGCCGACGATCAGGTTGGCCATCGAGGCGAAGGCCAGGCCGATACCGAGGCCGAACACGCCCGCCACGAAGGCGACCTGCCACTGCTCGTCGTGCCAGAGGGCGAGGAAGCCCAGGGCGAGCGCACCGAGTGCGGCGCCGGTCGTGAGCAGCGCCTTGGCGCCCACGCGGGGCTCGAGACGGCCGCTGAGCACACCGGAGACGAACATCGCGAGCAGCATCGGCAGCATGAGGAGCCCGGAGGCGGTGACGCTCGCGCCGAAGCCGTAGCCTGCCGTGCTCGGGGTCTGGACGAAGCCGGGCAGGAAGGACCAGATCGCGTACATGCCCGCGCCGAACAGCAGGGCGGCGAGGTTGGTGGTCCACACGGCCGGCAGTCGCATGATGCGCAGGTCGATCAGCGGGCTGCGGGAGCGGGCCTCGGTGAACAGCCACAGCGCGAACAGCGCCACGGCCACGGCGAACAGACCGATCACCCGGGCCGAACCCCAGCCCCAGCTGCCCGCCTGACTGAGCGGCAGCAGCAGGGCGACCAGCCAGCCGGACAGCAGCACGGCGCCGAGCCAGCTGACCTTGCCCTCCGCCCGGTCGGGCGACTCGGGCACATAGCGCAGGGCGATCAGCGTGGCGGCCGCGACGATGCCGACGGGGATCCAGAACAGCCAGCGGTAGTCGAGCGCGGAGACGATCGGTCCGGCCGCGACCATGCCGACGCCACCGCCGGCGGCGATCACGGCGGACAGGTTGCTGATGCTGCCGGGCACCCGGGAGGGGGCGAACTCGTCCCTGATGATGCCGAAGGAGAGCGGGAACAGGGCGCCGCCGACGCCCTGGACGACCCGGGCGAGGATCAGGACGCCGATGTTGGGCGCGAGCGCGGCGAGCAGACAGCCGGCCAGGACGGCGAGCAGGACCCCGACGAGGGTGCGCTTCTTGCCGATCAGGTCGCCGACCCGGCCGAGGATCGGCGTGAAGACGGACGCGGACAGCAGATACGCGGTCATCACCCAGGTCGCGGTGGACTGCGAGGTGTGCAGCGCGTGCTGCACGGTCGGCAGGGCCGGCGCTATCAGCGACTGGAGCATGGAGAACACGCCGGCACCGGTCGCGAGGACCGCGAAGGTGAGGCGGGTGGACTTGCGGGGCATGACAAGCCTCTCGGAAGGACCCGGAAAGAGGAGAAGAGGCCTCGGACTGTTAAAGTGGAGGCACCCCTCCACTGTAGCGGAGGCTACCCTCCGTTTCAACCGAGTCCCGCCCAGGAGGCAGCAGTGCCGGCTCAGCAGTTCCCCGTCAGCGAGATCGTCGCCGCCCAGCGCCCCGTCCGCAGGGACGCGGCCCGCAACTACGACGCGCTGCTGGCCGCCGCGCGCGAGGCGTTCGCCGAGCACGGCTCCGAGGCGTCCCTGGAGGACATCGCCCGGCGCGCCGGCGTCGGCATCGGCACGCTGTACCGGAACTTCCCGACCCGCCGGGCCCTGTTCGAGAGCGTGTACGCGGACGAGGTCAACGCGCTGTGCCGGTCGGCCGTCGAGTTCGCCGGCCTGGAGCCGTGGGAGGCGCTCACCGCCTGGCTCGAACGGTTCGCCGGCTACATGGTCACCAAGCGGGCGGTGCGCGAGGCACTGGAGGACGAGTCGGAGATCTTCCAGGCCTGCCGTGACTCGATGTACGCGGCGGGCGGCCCGCTGTTCGAGCGGGCCCAGCGGGCCGGGGCGGCCCGCGCGGACATGGACTTCGGCGACCTGCTGCGGATGGTCGCCGGGATCACCGCGACGGCCTTCGTGGACGACGCCCAGCGCGACCGCGTCCTGGCCATCGCCATGGACGGGGTGCGCGCCGGGCGCTGACCGGGCTGGACGGGGTGCGCGCCGGGCCCGACGGGAGGGTCAGCCGGAGAGCGGGTACTGCGGAGCGAGCAGGTCCGCGATCCGCTCGGTGATCGTCTGGGCGGTGTTGCCCTCGGGGGCGTCCGGGCCCACCGTCGTGGACACCGCGATGGACAGCCGCTGGTGCGGCTCGTACGCCATCACCGCCGCGTAGCCGAAGAAGGACGGGTTCTGCACCACCCAGCCGTTCTTGACGACGACGCCGATGCCGAAGTGGAAGTCCTCGGTCATGGGCAGGCAGACCGTGGCGGGGCAGTTCGCGGTGGCGTGCCCGAGGCCGACCGTGCCCGGGTCCAGCTGGGTGTCGAAGGAGCGCTTCGAGAGAAGTTCGCCCGAGCCGATGCCCTGCCCGGAGCGGGCCAGGTCACAGATGTCCTGGGTCAGGATGGCGCCCGGGGCGGTGGTCCAGGAGGGGTTGAAGTAGGTGGACTCCTCGTAGGTGCCGCGTTCGTCGTCGTAGGCGTGCAGCACGGGCGGCGGGATGAGCGCGTTGTCGTTGCTGCGGGTGTTGCGCAGCTTGAGGGGCTTCATGACGCGCTGCCGCAGGAGACGGTCGAGCGGGGTCTTGGAGATCTTCTCCAGGGCGCGGCCGAGGAGGACGAAGTTGGCGTGCGAGTAGCTCCAGTTGGTGCCCGGCCGGTACCACAGGGGGTGGCTGAGGGAGATCCCGACAACCTCCTCGGGGGTCCAGTGCTGCCAGGGGTCGGCGTAGAGCTTCTTCAGGAACACCGGGTCGGTGACGTAGTCGTGCAGGCCCGAGGTCGAGTCGCCGAGCATCCGCAGGGTGATCTTGTCGCCGTGCGGCAGGTCCGGCAGCCAGCGCGAGACCGGGTCGTCGAGGCGCGCCCTGTGCTCCTGGACGAGTTGGAGCAGCACCGTGCCCATGAAGGCGATGCCGACCGAGCCGGTCCGGAAGTGCATGGCGGGCGTGGCGGGCACATCCGTGAGGGACTCGCCGTCCGCGCCGGTGACGAGCTCACGCCCGTCGACCGTGACCTTGACCAGGGCGGCCTTGAGACCGAGTTCCTTGCGGGCGGCGCGGACGAGGGCGAGGACCTCGCGCGCCTTGCCCCGCGGTTTCGGGGTGGCGGCGCAGGCCCGGTCCTGGTGGTCGGGGACGGCGGTGGCGGCCGCGGCCGCCGTCTGGAGGGTGGAGGCGAGGAGAGCGGCGGCACACAGCAGCGCCGTACGGGTACGCGTCATACGGGCACTATGGGCTGATTGTCACATCGGTCACGGGGTCAACACTCCGTACGCCCTCACCCCGGACCCGTACGGCCCTCGGCACACCTCCCGCGCCCCTGTCCGGTTGACCCGACCGGTTGAGGCGCACAGGCCGGACCACCGACGCCGTCCTGACCGCCGACGCCGTCCTGACCGCCGACGTCATCCGGGCCACCGACGCCACCCGGGCCACCGACGCCATCCGGGCCTGCGACGCCGTCCGGGTCGGCGGCAGGGCGACGGCGCGAGGCCGCGTGGCCCGGCCCGTGCGCGGCTTCGCCCGGGCGGCGACCGAGGTGGACCGGGCAGGCTCTGCTCGATCGTGTCGTCGCCGAACTCGCCGCGGACCGGCTCTCCGGCGCCGACGCGGCGAAAGGTGAAGCCCTTCCGCACCGAGATGCGGGCCATCGGTGTCGACCGATGTCTTCAACTCTTCGGCGGACAGGGCTACATGCTGGAGCGTCCGATCGCCCGGCTGTACGCGGACACGCGCAGCACCCGCGTCCACGCCGGGACGAGCGAGGTCATGAAGGCGGGCATCGGCATCGCCGAGTCCCTGGAGCTGTGGGCCGGGGGCCGAGCGCCGGGGCACGGAGAGAGGGAGGGCGGTGGGGCATGGAGGACTTCTCCGGTCGGCCGGGGGTGGCGTTCGTCGCGGGTGGCACGGGCGGCATCGGCGCGGCGGTCGTACGGACGCTGGCGGCACGCGGCAGCGCGGTGGTGTTCACCTACCGGGCCCGGCGGGAGGCGGCGCAGGCCCTCGCCGACGAGACGAAGGGGCTCGCGCCGCTCCGCCTGGACCTGACCGACGAGACGGCGACGGCCCGGGCGGTGACCGCGACCGCCGAGGCGTACGGCGGCATCCACACGCTCGTGTACGCCGCCGGTCCGCATGTCCCGATGCGGCATCTGAGCCGGGTGACGCCGGGCGAGTACCGGGCCCAACTCGACGCTGACGCGGGGGCGTTCTTCAATCTCGTCCATCCGGCGCTGCCCGTACTGCGCCGGAGCCGGGGCAGCATCGTCGCGGTCACCACCGTCGCCACCCGGCGCTTCCCGGTACGCGACGGACTGTCCTCGGGAGCGAAGGGAGCGGTCGAGGCGGTCGCCCGCGCCCTGGCCGCCGAGGAGGGGCGCTACGGGGTCCGCGTCAACTGCGTCGCGCCCGGCATGCTCACCGACGGCATCGCCGGCCGGCTGATCGAGTCGGGCGAACTGGACGACGAGGCGCTCGCGGTCACCCGGCGGAACATCCCGCTGCGCCGGTTCGGGGAGGCGGCGGACATCGCGGAGGCGGTGTCCTTCCTCGCCTCGGACCGGGCCGGATTCATCACGGGCCAGGCCCTGGGGGTGGACGGGGGCTACAGCGTGTGAGGCGCCCGGCCTCGCGGAGAGGGCCGAGGGCGGGTGACCACGCAGTCAAGCCGGTCGACGACCTCCCGAAGACCGGCTCGACTCCGCAGTCGTTCCAGTCTTCGGGGCGGTCCGGTCCGCGTCAAGGCCCGTCTCACAGGTCGACTCGGGCACCGTCGTCCGCACAAGCCTTTCCCGGTCACTCCAGGACCGACACACAGAATTTTCCCCGCCACCCGGCCGACGCCGGGAATGTGCGTGTCGATTCGGACAAGCGGTCCAGAGGAACCCATTTCCTGCGTTCGTTCATGTTTCTACAGTGTGAGTGGAGGGTGAACGAGGCCGGGCCCGAAAGGAATTCATCCGATTTCCTACGCCCTGGCCCTCCGCCCATGACTGACCGAATCATTGCGGCTGGATACCGCTCGATCGTTCGAACGTTGACCAGTGAGTAATAAGCGCACTACCTTTCAACGCGTTTCGAGCACGCGCTTTAGAACGGCGTTCCGCGGTGGACCCTGCCCGCGGGAATCCGGTGAGCCGCCATTGCTGTCCCGAACCCCCCACCGTGCAGTCTCACCCTTGATTCGGAGAATCATGACGTCTGCTGTGCGTTCCGAGGACATGATCATCGGCATCACTCCTTTCGGCGAACCCGATGCCGGGCTCGCCCTGGCGATCGACCGAGCCGGCGGGCTCGGCGTACTCGACCTGGGATCCGGTGACCGAAGAACCCGCGAGGCCCTGTCCCGCCTGCGCCGCGCCTCCCCGGGCGCCTTCGGGGTCCGGGTCGGCGCACACTGCCGGCTCACCCCTGCCGACCTGGAACCCGACGGCCCGCACACGGTGATCCTGACCGCGGAGACCAACGGGGCGTCCTGGCCGATCGACGGCCTTTCGGCCCGCTACCGCGTGCTGGTCGAGGTCACCGACCTGACGGGTGCGCGGGAGGCGTTACGCGCCGGGGCGCACGGCCTGATCGCCCGCGGCGCCGAGAGCGGTGGCCGGATCGGCGAACTGAGCACCTTCGTCCTGCTCCAGCAGCTCCTCGCCGCGCCCGAGGTGGCCGCCCCGGTGTGGGCGTGCGGCGGCATCGGCCCGCGCACGGCCGCCGCCGCGGTGGCCGGCGGTGCGGCAGGCGTCGTCCTGGACAGCCAGCTCGCGCTGCTCGCCGAGTCCGCGCTGCCCGAACCCGCCGCCGCGGCGCTGCGCACCCTGGACGGCTCGGAGACCGTCGTCCTCGCCGGGCACCGGGTCCTGCTGCGGCGCGGCCCCGACGCCCCGCAGCTCCCGGCGGGCGCGGGGGCGCAGGCGGTGGCGGCGCTGCTCGGCGCGCAGGATCCGCGCGGACAGCTGCTCCCGGTGGGCCAGGACGGCTTCCTCGCCGCGCGGTTCGCCGAGCGCTGGGGTGACGTGCGGCGGACCCTGCGGGCGGTGCGGGACGCGGTCCTGGACGCCGTACGCGACGACACGGCCGGACGGGCCCTGCGGGCCGGGTCACCGATGAGCCGGGCGCTCGGCACCCGGCTCCCCCTCGCCCAGGGCCCGATGACAAGGGTGAGCGACGGGGCCCCGTTCGCCGCGGCGGTGGCGGCCGACGGGGCACTGCCCTTCCTCGCCCTGGCGTTGGCGGACGGCGCGCGGACGCGGGCCATGCTCGCCGAGACCCGGGACGCGGTGGCCGGCCGGCCCTGGGGCGTGGGCGTCCTCGGCTTCGCGCCGGAGGACGTGCGCGCCGCACAGCTGGAGGCCGTACGGGAGCTGCGGCCGACGCACGCGATCATCGCGGGCGGCCGGCCGTCCCAGGCGCAGGCGCTGGAGCGGGACGGCATCCGGACCTTCCTGCACGTGCCGTCGCCGGGGCTGCTGCGGCAGTTCCTGGAGGCCGGGGCCCGCCGGTTCGTGTTCGAGGGCTCGGAGTGCGGCGGACACGTCGGACCGCGGGCGAGTTTCGCGCTCTGGGAGGCCCAACTGGCGGTCCTGGAGGACTGGTCGGAGGGCCACCGGGCGGAGGACGTCGAGGTGTTCTTCGCGGGCGGAGTCCACGACGAACGGTCGGCGGCGATGGTCGCCGCGCTCGCCGCGCCGCTGACCGCGCGCGGAGCGGCCGTCGGCGTACTGATGGGCACCGCGTACCTGTTCACCGAAGAGGCCGTGTCCTGCGGCGCGATCCGGCCGCTCTTCCAGCAGCAGGTCATGGCCGCCGAGCGCACCACGCTCCTGGAGTCCGCGCCGGGACACGCCACCCGGTGCGTGCCCAGCCCGTTCGCCGCCGGCTACCGCGACGAGGAGACCCGGCTGCGGGCCGAGGGCACCGGGGACCGACAGATCTGGGAGGCCCTGGAGCGGCTCAACGTCGGCCGGCTGCGCCTCGCGAGCAAGGGCGTGACCCGGGACACCGACGGCTCCCTCACCCCCGTCGACGAGCAACGCCAGCTCGCCGAAGGGATGTTCATGGCCGGGGCGGTGGCCGTACTGCGCTCGGCGACCACCACGGTCGCCGCACTGCACGAGTCGGTGACCACCGGCGCGATCGAGCATCTCACCCGGCGGGCAGCCGAGTCGGGCCGCCAGGAGACGGTCCGGGAGCCGGCCGCCCCGGCCCCGCTCGACATCGCCGTCGTCGGCATGGCGTGCATGTTCCCGCAGGCACCCGACCTGCCCACCTTCTGGGCGAACGTGGTCGGGGGCGTGGACGCGGTCGGCGAGGTACCGGCCGACCGCTGGGACCCGGCCGTCCACCACGGCGAGTCGACCCCGTCCAAGTGGGGCGGCTTCCTGCCCCGCATCCCCTTCGACCCCCTGCGGTACGGCATCCCGCCCGCCTCGCTCGGCAGCGTCGAGCCGGTGCAGCTGCTGTCCCTGGAGGCGGCCCGGCGCGCCCTGGAGGACGCCGGATACGGCGAAGGGGAGCGGGAGTTCGACCGCTCCCGCACCTCGGTGGTGTTCGGCGCCGAGGCGGGCAGCGACCTGTCGAACGCGGCCACGCTGCGGGCGGTCCTGCCCTCGTACTACGGCAGCGTCCCGGCGGGCCTCGACGACCAGCTCCCGCAGCTCACCGAGGACTCCTTCCCCGGCATGCTCGCCAACGTCATCTCCGGGCGGATCGCCAACCGGCTCGACCTCGGCGGCGCCAACTACACCGTCGACGCCGCCTGCGCCTCCTCGCTGGCCGCGGTGGACGTCGCCTGCAAGGAACTCGTCGGCGGCACCTCCGACGTGGTGCTCTGCGGCGGCGCCGACCTGCACAACGGCATCAACGACTACGTCCTCTTCTCCTCCGTGCACGCCCTGTCCCCGACCGGCCGCTCCCGCGCCTTCGACGGTTCGGCGGACGGCATCGCCCTCGGCGAGGGCGTGGCCTGCGTCGTCCTGAAGCGGCTCGCGGACGCCGAGCGCGACGGCGACCGGATCTACGGCGTGATCAAGGGCCTCGGCTCCTCCAGCGACGGCCGCTCGCTCGGACTCACGGCGCCCCGGCCCGAGGGCCAGCGCTCGGCCCTGGAACGCGCCTACCGCAACGCGGGCGTCTCCCCGGCCGACGTCGGTCTCCTCGAGGCGCACGGCACCGGGACGGTGGTGGGCGACCGCACCGAACTGCGCATCCTCAGCGAGGTGTTCGGCGAGGCCGGGGCGGAACCGGGCGGCTGCGCGATCGGCTCGGTGAAGTCGCAGATCGGGCACACCAAGTGCGCCGCCGGACTCGCCGGGCTGATCAAGACACTCCTCGCCCTGCACACCGGCGTCCGGCCGCCCACACTGCACGTCGAGGCCCCCAACGCGGCCTGGGACCCGCAGAGCAGCCCCTTCGCCTTCCACGCGCAGGCCCGGCCCTGGGCTGCGCCCCCCGAGGAACGCCTCGCCGGGGTCAGCGCGTTCGGCTTCGGTGGCACCAACTTCCATGTGGTGCTGAGCGCCTACGCCGACGGCGTGCCACCGGTACGGGGCGCGGACGCCTGGCCGGCCGAACTGTTCGTCTTCCGCGGACGGGACGCCGCCGCGGCCGGCCGTGCGGTGGACGAACTCCTCAGGGCCGCGGAGGCGGAGGGCCGGCCGTGGCGGCTGCGGGACCTGGCGCTCGGCGCCGCCCGGCGGTCGGACGCGAGCGGTGAACCGGCGCGGGTCGCGGTCGTGGCGACGGACGTGGACGACCTGGTCGGCAAGTTGCGACGGGTGTCGGCCGATCCGGCCGAGCACGACCCGGCACGCGGCATCCACCGGGCCGAGCCGGACGACCCCCAAGGCGACTCCGGGGACCCCAAGGTCGCCTTCCTCTTCCCCGGCCAGGGCAGCCAGCGCACCGGCATGCTCGCGGACCTGTTCGTCACCTTCCCCGAGCTGCGGCCCTACCTGGAACTCGGACGCGCCCACGCCGACACCCTGTATCCGCCGGCCGCCTTCGACGAAGCGGAACGCGACCGTCAGCAGGCCGCGCTGACCGACACCCGGGTGGCACAACCGGCCCTCGGCGTCGCCGGACTCGCCGCGCACGCCGTGCTCACCGCGGCCGGGGTACGGCCGGACATGGCCGCCGGACACAGTTACGGCGAGCTGGTCGCCCTCTGCGCGGCCGGCGCGCTGAGCCCCGAGACACTGCTGGACCTGAGCGCGGAACGGGCGACGGCGATCCTCGAAGCCGCCGGGGCGGCCGGGGCCGCTGGATCTGCCGGGTCTGCCGGGTCCGCCGGGTCCGCCGGTGGTGATCCCGGCAGCATGGCCGCCGTCGCGGCCGGTGCCGACAAGGTGGCGCGGGCCCTGGAGGCGGTACGGGCGCCGGACTCCGTGGTCGTCGCCAACCGCAACTCGCCCGAGCAGACGGTGATCTCGGGCCCCTCGGACGCCGTCGCCGACACCGTACGGCTGCTGCGCGAGGCCGGTATCGGGGCCAAGCGGATCCCCGTCGCCTGCGCCTTCCACAGCCCGCTGGTCGCCGGTGCCGCCGGCCGTTTCGCCGAGGCACTCGCGGTCCGGCCGGTGCACGCGCCCGAGTTCCCGGTGTGGTCCAACCGCACGGCAGCGCCGTATCCCGCCGACGCCGACGGGGTACGGACCGAACTAGCCGCCCAGATCGGCGCCCCGGTCGCCTTCGCCGAGCAGATCGAGGCGATGTACGCGGCGGGCGCGCGGATCTTCGTCGAAGCCGGTCCCGGGTCGGTGCTGACCCGGCTGGTCGGGCAGATCCTCGGCGACCGTCCGCACCGCACGGTGGCCTGCGAGCCCCGCCCCGGCGGCGGTCTGCACGGCTGGCTCGACGCGCTGGCCCGGCTCGCCGTCGCGGGCCTGCCGGTACGCGCCGGGTGGCTGCTGCGCGGCCGGGACGCGATCGACGCGGTACGGACCCCCGTGCCGAAGCGGCCCGGCTGGACGGTCGACGGACAGCTGGTCCGTACCGCCGCCGGCGCCCTCCTTCCCGGTGCGCTCGCACCGGCCCGCCGAGTCGTGGAACCCTTCGAGAGGACCGTGGCGACTGTGACGACGAACCCCCCGCACGGCGTCCCGTCCGACCGGGACGCGCTCGTCTCCGAATTCCTGCGCACCAGCCGGGAGATGATCGCCGCCCAACGGGACGTGCTGCTCACCTACTTCGGGGCCGCCGCGGGCGCGCCGCCGGCGGCGCCCGTGGCCGCGGTGCCGCAGGTGATCCAGGCGGTTCCCCAACTCCCCACGGCACAACCGGCGGTGTCCGCCGCGACGGCGGAATCGACCGGGGATTCCGCGCCGCCCCGGGCCACCGGGCCCGTCGATGTCCAGCAGGTCGTCCTGGAGATCATCAGCGAGCGCACCGGCTACCCCGTCGACATGATCGAGCCCGACCTCGACCTCGAGGCCGACCTCAGCATCGACTCCATCAAGCGGGCGGAGATCGCGGGCGAGTTGGCCCGACGTCTGGGTGCCGGGGCGGACGCGGACCTCGCGTCGATGGACGACGACGAGCTGGAGGAGCTGGCGAAGGCGCGGACCGCCGCCGCGGTGACCGACTGGCTGACCGCCAGGCTGGGCGGACCGGCCGCCCCCGCGCCCGCCGCCGGGCCCGACACCGCGGTGGCGGCAGCGGCGGTACCGGGCACGGAGCCCGGAACGCCTGCGCAGGCCCCGGCGGAGGTGACCGGCGAGCCGCCCCGCAGGCATGTGCTGCGGCCGGTCCTGCTCGACGCCGGCACCGACGCCTCGGCCACCCCCTCCGCCGTCCCTTCCAGCACGCTCTCCGGGACCCGTTGGATCCTCCTCGGGGAAGCCCCGGAGGCGGCGGCCCGGCTGGTGTCCCACGGCGCCGACGTCGCCGTACGGGCCCGGGACCACGTCCTGACCGAGGCGGACGGTCCGGTGGACGGCGTGCTGTACCTCGGCGCCCTCGACGACGCCGACGACGGCCCCGTCCTGCCGGACGCGTTCCCCGTCCTGAAGTCGGCTTTGGCACGCGGCCCGCGCTGGCTGCTGGCCGTGCGGGCCGCCGACGGCGGGACGCCCGACCCCCGCACCGCCGGGCTGCGCGGTCTGTTCCGGACGGTGGCACGTGAGTACCCCGAGCTGGTCGCCCGGGTCGTCGACCTCTCCGACACCTCGCCGTCCGCCGTCGCGGACGCCGTGGTCGCGGAGGCCGTCGCGCCGGACCGCACGCCGGTCGTCCTGCGGACGGCGGCCGGACGGCACGGCTTCGAGCTGGTGGAGGCGCCGCTCGGCGCGCTCGGCAGCACGGGCGCCGGACCGGCCGGGGACGGAGCCGCCGAGGCGGCGGCGCTCGGACTGGACCGGGACTCGGTGGTCCTGCTCGCGGGCGGGGCGCGGGGCATCACCGCGCAGTTCGCCGCCGCGCTCGCCCGTGCCGCCCGCTGCCGTCTGGAGCTGCTCGGCCGGACCCCCGCGCCGGACGGCCCCGAGGCCGCGGACACCGCTGCCGCCCGCACCCCGGCCGAGCTGCGTGCCGCACTCGCCGCGCGCGGCGGCGGGAAACCGACGGAGATCAACCGTGCCGCCGAACTCCTGCTGGCCCAGCGGGAGATCACCGCCACCCTCGCCGAACTCACGGCGCTCGGCGGCCGGCCCCGCTACCGCTCCGTCGACTTCCGCGAGCCCGGGGCGGTGCTCCAGGCGGTGAAGGAGATCCACGCCGAGCACGGCCGGCTGGACGGCGTGGTGCACGCGGCCGGGGTGATCGAGGACCGGCTCGTCGCGGAGAAGAGCGCCGAGTCCTTCCAGCGCGTCTACGGCACCAAGGCGACCGGCGCTGACGCCCTGCTCACCGCCCTGGAGGAACTCCCCGCCGCACCCGCGTTCACCGTGCTGTTCGGCTCGATCTCGGCCGTCCTCGGCAACCGGGGCCAGGTGGACTACGCGGCCGCCAACGACGCGCTGGAGACCCTCGGCGCGGCCTTCGCCGCCCGTACCGGGCACCGCGCGGTGACCGTGCACTGGGGGCCGTGGGCGCCCGCGGCCGGGCACGCCGGCATGGTGGGGGTGGAGCTGGCCCGGGAGTACGCGCGGCGCGGCATCCGGCTGATCGATCCCGAGGAGGGCACCGCGGCGCTGCTGCGGGAGCTGGCCTGGGGCGAGGAGTCCGCCACGGCCGTCGTCCACACCGCCTCGGGCTGGTGACGGCGGCCGTGGCCGCGCCTCACCGGCCCGTTGCCATCGTCGGCATGGCGGTCCTGCTGCCGGGCGCCGCCGGCCTGGACGCGTACTGGCGCAACCTGCGGGACGGCGTGGACGCGATCGGCGAGGTGCCCGAGGGGCGCTGGGACGCCGAGTTCTACCGTCCCGGCACCGCCTCCGAACCGGCCGTCGCGGACCGGGTGTACGCGCGGCGGGGCGGGTTCGTGGACGGGCTGGCGGAGGTGGAGGTGACCCGGTTCGGGATCATGCCCCACTCGGTGGCCGGGACCGAGCCGGACCAGCTGATCGCCCTGCACGTGGCCTCGGCCGCCCTGGACGACGCGGGCGGCCCGGACCGGCTCCCCGACCGAGGGCGCGTCGGCGTCGTCCTCGGCCGGGGCGGCTATCTCGGTCCCGGCCTGGTCCGGCTCGACCAGCGGGTCCGGACGGCCGGTCAACTCGTACGCACGCTCGGTGAGTTGCTGCCCGACCTCACCTCCGACCAACTCGGCCGCGTACGGGCGGCGTTCACCGAGCGGCTCGGTCCGGACAGTCCCGAGTCGGCGATCGGTCTGGTGCCCAATCTCGCCGCCTCCCGGATCGCCAACCGGCTGGACCTGCGCGGTCCGGCGTACACCGTGGACGCGGCCTGCGCGTCCTCGCTGGTCGCCGTGGACCAGGCGGTGGCCGAACTCGGCTCAGGGCGCTGCGACCTGATGCTCGCGGGCGGCGTCCACCACTGCCACGACATCACGCTGTGGAGCGTCTTCTCCCAGCTCCGCGCCCTCTCCCCCAGCCAGCGCAGCCGCCCCTTCCACCGGGACGCCGACGGCATCCTGATCGGCGAGGGGACGGGCGTCGTCGTCCTCAAGCGGCTGGCCGACGCCGAGCGCGACGGCGACCGGATCTACGCGGTGATCCGGGGCACCGGGGTGGCCAGTGACGGCCGGGCCGCGGGACTGGTCAACCCCGATCCGGGCGGTCAGGCGCAGGCCGTCCGGCAGGCGTGGCGGGCCGCCGGGCTCGACCCGGCCGAGCCCGGTTCGATCGGTCTGCTGGAGGCGCACGGCACCGCGACCCCGGCGGGCGACGAGGCTGAACTGACAACCCTCGCCGAGGTGTTCGGCCCCGGCGAGGGTGAAGCGGTGCTGGGGTCGGTCAAGTCGATGATCGGGCACACCATGCCCGCCGCCGGGGTGGCCGGCCTCGTCAAGGCCGCGCTCGCCCTCCACCACGGCATGCTGCTCCCGACCCTGCACTGCGACGACCCGCACCCCGCCCTGGCCCGCACCCGGTTCCGCACCCTGGAGAAGGCGGCCGACTGGGAGACCACCGAGCGGCAGCCCGTGCGCCGGGCCGCCGTCAACGCGTTCGGGTTCGGCGGGATCAACGCGCACGTGGTGCTGGAGGAGGCGCCCGGGGCCCGCGGGCCCCGCGCGACCGCCCCGCCCCGTCCGGTCCTGGCGGTCACCGAACCCGAGCGGGTCCTGCTGCTCGCCGCCGACTCCCCCGCGCGTCTCGCCGCCCTCCTGGACGCCGACGACGACACCGTACGGGCCGCCGGACTCGCCCCCTCCCATCCGCACCCGGACGCGGGACCGGCCCGCCTGGGCATCGTCGACCCGACCGCGAAGCGGCTCGCCCTGGCCCGCCGCGCGGTCGGCAAGCGGCGTGCCTGGCACGGCCGCAGCGACGTCTGGTTCCGGCCCGGCCCCCTGCTGGGCACCGAAGCGGGCGGACCCGCGTTCCTGTTCCCCGGCCTGGAGGGCGACTTCACCCCGCAGGTCGACGACGTGGCCGCCCACTTCGGGCTGCCCGCCCCGTCCGTCGGCGGGGACCGGACCGGTGACGTGGGCCGTCACGGTTTCGGTGTGGTCGCCGTCGGCCGGCTGCTCGACGCCGCGCTGCGCCGCACCGGGATCGTGCCGGCCGCGGTCGCCGGGCACAGCGTGGGCGAGTGGACGGCGATGGCGACGGCCGGGCTGTACTCCGGGGACGAGGTCGACGCGTTCATGGCGGACTTCGACCCCGACTCGGTGGCGGTTGCGGGGCTGGCCTTCGGGGCGATCGGCGCGTCCGCCGAGCGGGTCCTGGCCGCCCTGCGGGACGGCGGCCGGACCACGGCGGGACTGGTGCTCTCCCACGACAACGCGCCCGGCCAGTCGATGGTGTGCGGGCCGGAGGCGGCGGTGGAGGAGTTCGTGCGGGCCTTCCGCGCCCAGGGTGTCCTCAGCCAGGTGCTGCCGTTCCGGTCGGGCTTCCACACGCCGATGCTGGAACCGCATCTCGGCCCGATCAAGGAGGCCGCCGACCGGTTCCGGCTGTGTCCGCCGCACACCCCCCTCTGGTCGGGGACGACCGCCGCGCCCTTCCCCGAGGACGAGGCGGGGATCCGGTCCCTGTTCGTCCGCCATCTGCTGGAACCCGTCCGCTTCCGGCAGCTGACCGAGGCGCTGTACGCGGCCGGGCACCGGGTGTACGTCCAGGTCGGCCCGGGTCAGCTCGGTTCCCTCGTCGGGGACACCCTGGGCGGCCGGGACCACCTGGTCGTCGCCGCCAACTCCCCCCACCGCACGGGCCTCGCCCAGCTCCGCCGGGTGGCCACCGCGCTGTGGACGGCCGGGGCGGCGGTGGCGCCCTCCCTCGGGCCCTCCCCGGCACCCGGCGCGGCCGCGCGGGCGGCACGGCCACCGGTGCGGCTGGACCTGGGCGGCGCCCTGGTGTCCCTCGCGCCGCAGCGGCTCACCGCACTGCGGGCCGAGCTGCGCGCGCCGGTCCGTGCGCCGGGCCCCGTCGGTCCTTCGCCGCTGGACGCCCTGGCCGGGGGTTCACCGATGGCCGCCGAACTGTCCGCCCTGCTGCACGAGACGGCGGACACGGCGGCCGCCCTCATGACCGCGAGGGCCGGCGCTCCCGCGGCCGCACGGCGGACCGGCCCGTGGCACACCGTCGTCCACGTCTCCCCCGGCACCATGCCCTACCTGCTGGACCACTGCTTCTTCCCGCAGCGGCCCGGCTGGCCCGAGGTCGCCGACCGGTGGCCGGTCGTCCCGGCGACGACGATCGTGCAGCACATCGTGGACGCGGCGGCGGACGCGGCGCGGGACTCGGCCCCCGGCACGGTGCCGGTCGCCGTGCACGGCGCGCGGTTCGAGGAGTGGCTCACCGCCACTCCCGCCGTCGACGTGCCGGTCACCGTGACCCCCGAAGGCCCCGACCGGCTGGCCGTGTCCTTCGGCCCCCGGGCCCGCGCCACCGTGGAACTGGCCGCCGCCCACCCACCGCCGCCCGCCCCGTGGCCCACCGACCCCGGCGCCGAGCGCGCCCCGGACCACACCGCCGCCCAGCTCTACGACGAGCGCTGGATGTTCCACGGCCCGGCGTTCCGGGGCGTCACCGAACTCGGCGCGATCGGCGACCGCCACGTACGCGGGGTGATCACCACCCCGTCCGCGCCCGGCGCGCTGCTGGACAACGTCGGCCAGCTCCTCGGCTACTGGATCATGGCGACCCGTACCGAGCGGACCGTCGTGTTCCCGGTCGGGATGCGGGAGATGCGCTTCCACGGACCGCATCCGGCGCCGGGGACCGAGGTGGGGTGCCTGGTGCGGATCACCTCGCTCACCGACGCCTTCCTGGAGGCCGACGTCCAGCTGACGGTCGGGGGCACGGTGTGGGCGGAGTTGTACGGCTGGCAGGACCGCCGGTTCGACAACGACCCGAAGACCCGGCCGGTCGAGCGTTTCCCGGAGCGCCACACGCTGTCCGAGACCCGTCCGGGCGGCTGGCAGCTGCTGCACGAGCGGTGGCCGGACCTGGCGTCCCGTGAGCTGATCATGCGCAACTCCCTGGGTGGAGCGGAGCGTTCGCAGTACGCGGAACACGCGCCGCGCGGGCGCCGGCAGTGGCTGCTGGGCCGGATCGCGGTGAAGGACGCGGTACGGCAGTGGCTGTGGGACCAGGGCGAGGGCCCGGTCTTCCCGGCCGAGCTGCGGGTGCGCAACGACGAGGCCGGACGGCCGTACGTCACCGGCTTGCACGGACGCGTCCTGCCCGCGCTGGACGTCTCGCTGGCCCACTGCGCGGAGGCGGGCGTCGCGATCGTCCGGCCGCACACGCCGGGCCCCGGCCCGGGGATCGACATCGAGGAGGTCACCGACCGCACCCCGCAGACCCTCGCCGCCGCCCTCGGCGAGGACGAACTACGGCTGCTGCGCGCCCTGTCGGCCGGCTCCGGCAGCTCCGAAGCCCTGTGGTTCACCCGCTTCTGGGCGGCGAAGGAGGCCGTCGCCAAGGCGGAGGGCACCGGATTCGGCGGCAGGCCGCGGGACTTCACGGTGCTCGACGCGACACCGGCCGGCGACCGGCTGACCGTCTCGGGCCGCCTCGAACGCGCCTACCCCGTGCACTGCGCACCGGCCGCCAACCCGCCCCGGCTGCCCGACCGTTCGTACGTGGTGGCCTGGACGACGGGACACCCGACCGCGAAGGAGTACGACGCCCGATGACACCCCCCACCCCCCGCACCCCCGTCACCGCCGACGAGAGGTCCGTCCTGGCCGATCTCACCGGCATGCTCACGCAACTGCTGCAGGACGAGTACGGGCTCGACGACATCGAGATCGACCTGCAGACCACCTTCAACCGCGACCTGGAGCTGGAGAGCATCGACCTCGTCGCCCTGGCCGGTCTGCTCCAGGAGCGGTACGGCGACCGGGTCAACTTCGCCGAGTTCCTGGCCGGCATGGAGTTCGACGAGATCATCGAACTGACCGTCGGACGGCTCGTCGAGTACGTCGTGACGAGCCTGAAGGCCGCGGAGGCGAGCTGAGCCATGGCGATGGTCGACACCGGCTCCGTCCGGTTGCACGTACAGCGGATCGGCCCCCGGCAGGGCCGGCCGGCCACCGCCACCGTGGTCCTGGTGCACGGCCTGCTGACCGACAGCCTGGCCAGCTACTACTTCACCGTCGCCCCCGCGTTCGCGGCCGCCGGACTCGACGTCGTCATGTACGACCTGCGGGGCCACGGCCGCAGCGAGCGCCCCGCCGCGGGCTACACGCTCGACGACAACATCGACGACCTGGAGGCGCTGCTCGGCCGGCTCGGGGTGACCGGGCCGGTGCACCTGGTCGGCAACTCCTACGGCGGCACGATCGCGTTCGGCTACGCGGCCCGTCACCCCGAGCGGGCGGCGAGTGTCAGCCTCGTCGAGTCCGAACCGGCCACCGCCGCCTGGGCGGTGAAGCTCGGCGGGATCCTGGACCGGGTCATGACCCAGCTCGCCCACCACGAGTCCGACGCGATCGCCTGGATCACCGCGAACCGCGGCCACAACACGGCCCGCCTGGCCAGGGGCGCGGCCCGGCTCGCGCGGGAGACCTCCCTCGGCCGGGACATCCCGGCCAGCCGGGTGTTGACGGACGACCGGATAGCCGCGGTGCGCTGCCCGGTGCTCGGGCTGTACGGCGCCGACTCCGATCTGGCCGAACTGGCGCCCTGGCTGCGGGCGGTGCTGCCGGACTGCCGCACCGTGGTGATCCCGGGGCATGAGCACTCGGTCCTGGTCGAGGCCTCGGGGACGGTCGGCGGGCACATCCTGTCCCTCGTCGAGAAGGCCGGGCGGGTGGCGGCGGAGGCGACGGGGTGAGCCGGTTCCTGTTCGTCGTGCCGCCGCTGGTGGGTCACCTCAACCCGGCCGTCGGCGTCGCCGCCGAACTCACCGCACGGGGCCACCGGGTGGCGTGGGCCTGCGCCGATCCGGAGCTGGTCGGCCGGCTGGCGGGACCCGGGGCCGGGGCGGTGTTCGCCTGCGGCGGGGCGCCGCCCGGAGAGCGGCCCGCCGACCTGCGCGGTCCGCAGGCGCTGAAGTTCCTGTGGGAGTGGTACCTGCTGCCGCTCGCCGAGGCGATGGCACCGGGTGTGCGGGCGGCCGTCGAGGCGTTCCGGCCGGACGTCGTCGTCGCCGACCAGCAGGCCTTCGCCGGCGCGCTGGTCGCGGAGCGGCTGGACCTGCCGTGGGCGACCTCGGCGACCACCTCGGCCGAGTTCACGGATCCGCTGGCCGGGCTGCCCAAGGTCAGGGAGTGGCTCGACGGGCGCCTCGCCGCACTGCGGTCCGCGATCGGCGATCCGGCGGGCACCGCCGACCCCCGCTTCTCGCCGCATCTCGTCCTGGCCTTCAGCACACCGGAGTTGGCGGGCGACGCGCACGGTGGCGTGCGCTGGGTGGGCCCGTCGATCACGGCCCGGCCGTCCGCCGCCGGCTTCCCCTGGGAGTGGCTCGACGGCGGCCGCGCCACCGTGCTGGTCACGCTCGGCACCGCCAACACCGACGTCGGCGGACGGTTCCTCGAAGTCTGCCGGGAGGTGCTGCGGGAGCGGGCCGACCGGGTGCAGGGCGTGATCGTCGACCCGGGCGGCACGCTGGAGCCGCGGGGCGACGACAAGGACGTGCTGATCCTGCCGTCGGTGCCGCAACTCGCCCTGCTGGAAAGGCTGGCGAGGGGATCCGGCGCGGTGGTCTGCCATGCCGGGCACAACAGCGTGTGCGAGGCCCTGTGGCACGGGGTCCCCCTGGTCGTGGCCCCGATCCGCGACGACCAGCCGGTCGTGGCCGGGCAGGTCACCGACGCGGGAGCCGGGGTGCGGGTGCGGTTCGGCCGGGTCGGCGCGCGGCAGCTGGGCGCGGCGGTCGACTCCGTGCTGGACGAACCCGGACACCGCGCCGCCGCCGGCCGGATCCGTACGGCGTTCCGCGCCGCGGGCGGTTCGTCCGCCGCCGCGGCCCATCTCGAAGACCTGGCCAGGGAGTTCAGATGAGCGAAGAGAGCAAGCCCGCCGAGCGGATCGCCGCAGCGCGTCCCGCCTACCGGGCGGACATCGCCGCCGGCCTGGACCGCTTCTTCGAGCCCCGCCGCACCAGCTGCCCGTGGTGCGGCTCGGCGGCGCTGACCACCCGGCTGCGCACCACCGACCTGCTCCAGCACAAGCCGGGCCGCTTCGTCCTGGACCGCTGCGAGGGCTGCGGGCACACCTTCCAGAACCCGCGGCTGAGCGCCGAGGGCCTGGAGTTCTACTACCGGGACTTCTACGACGGGCTGGGCGAGAAGAAGCTCGGGGACACCTTCGGGGGCCGGACGAAGATGTACCGGGGGCGGGCCGGGTCGATGCTGGCGCACGACCCCGCGCCGAAGACCTGGCTGGACGTCGGCACCGGGCACGGTCACTTCTGCGGGGCCGCCCGGGAGGTGCTGCCGGGGACCACGTTCGACGGGCTGGACTTCACCGACGGCGTCGAACTCGCCGAGCGGGAGGGCCGGGTGGAGCACGGCTACCGGGGCGCGTTCCCCGAGCTGGCGCCCGAACTCGCCGCCCGTTACGACGTGGTGAGCATGTTCCACTACCTGGAGCACAGCACCGACCCCGACCGCGAGCTGCGCGCCGCGCATCGGACGGTGCGCCCCGGCGGCCATCTCCTCATCGAGGTGCCGGACCCCGAGAGCCGCTACGCGCGGCTGCTGGGCCGCTGGTGGCTGCCCTGGCTCCAGCCGCAGCATCTGCACTTCGTGCCGGTGGCCAATCTGCGGGAACGGCTCACACGGCTGGGCTTCACGGTGGTGGCGGAGCAGCACGCCGAGCCGCACGACCCGGTCGACCTGCTGGCCGCCGTGTGGCTGGCGCTGGACCACGCGGCGCCGCGCGACGACGCGCCGTGGCTGCCCGGGCCGCCGGGCGCGCTGCGCCGCACGCTGCGCGGGGCGCTGCTGGTCGCCGGGATCCCGGCGCTGATCGTGGGCACCCTGCTCGACCGGTTCGCGGTGCGTCCGCTCGCGCACCGGCTCGGCGTGTCCAACGCGTACCGGATCGTGGCCCGGCGCGACTGACGGACCGGTGCGCGTGCGGGTCCCGCCGTGCTAGCTTCGCCCCGTTCTCTTCAACAGGAATCCTGATGATCGACGGCACGGCTCGACGAACGGAACGCGCATGTCCCTCCTGGCCAGACCGGCGGTGGCCGCCCTCGCCGCCAAGACGATGCAGGGCCTCACCGGGCTGGCGAGCCGCCGTTCCGGTGGCCCCGGCTCCACCGCCGACGGGCAGGCCCGTTTCCCGGAGCACCCCCGCGCGGTGCGGGAGCTGACGGTGCCGACCTCCGTCGCCCCGGCGCAGGTCACGGTGTACGCACCCCCGGCCGGGACGGCGGCGCCCGCGCCCGTCCACGTCAACTTCCACGGCGGCGGCTATGTCGTGTCGATGCCGGAGCTCGACGACGGGCTCTGCCGGTGGCTGGCCGCCGAGGCGGGCGTGGTCGTGGTCAACGTGAAGTACGTCGTCGCCCCTCAGCACCCGTTCCCGGCCCCGCCGACGCAGGCCTTCGAGGTGGTGCGCTGGGTCGCCGAGCACGGCGCGGAGCACGGCTGGGACGGCGGGCGGCTCACCGTGGGCGGACAGAGCGCGGGCGGCGGACTCACGGCGGCCGTGGCCCGCCAGGCCCTGGAACAGGGCGGGCCCGCGATCGCCCTCCAGGTGCTGCACTACCCGCCGCTGGACCTCGCCACCAGCGCGAAGGACAAGAAGGCCGCGGTCGCCAAGCCCATGCTGCGGCCCTGGATGGCCGAGATCTTCGACACCTCGTACGTGCCGGATCCGCGCGAGCGCGCCCACCGGTTCGTCTCGCCCGCCCACGCCTCCGACACCGCCGACCTGACGGGCATCGCTCCGGCGCTGGTCATCACGGCCGAGTACGACCTGCTCAGGAACGAGGCGGTGCGGTACGCGGAGCGACTGCGCGCGGCCGGTGCCCTCGTCGAGCACCATGACCTCGCCGGGGCCGACCACGGCTACGACACCAAGGACGACGAAAGGGCCCGGACCACCTACGCACTGATCGCCCGTCATCTTCGACGGGCGACCGACGCAGGCAGGTCACAGGCCTCTTGAGGCCGCGAGGGGGCGGGAGGGCGCGTCCGCCGCACCGGACGCCACCCGGGTGGTCCGAAGGCGTCATCCGCCGCACCGGCGTGCCCGGCCACCACCCCCTCCCCGGGTCGTCGCCCCGGGCAGCCACCGCCCCCTAGCCAGCGGCTTCCGGCAGGGCGACACCCAGCTTCTCGGCACGCTCGGTCAGGTCGCGCCACACCTTGGGCGCCACCGGGACGCCCTTCTCCCCGCGGCCGGCGGCCACGGCGGCACTGCGCTCGCCCGGGTAGAACACGCCCTGCGCGCCGTCCGCGGCCGGCAGGCCCTTGAGCGTGTCCAGCGTGGCGTCCACGGACTCGGTGAAGGCGTCCGCGCCCCCGAAGGCGGCCGGGTCGACGGCGATGAGCAGGGCGTTCTGGCGGTGCTTGCGGCCGGCCGGGTCGTCCGAGTGGAACGACGCGAAGATCGGCGCCCCCACCAGCACGCTGGTCAGCAGCTCGAAGGCGAGGGACATGCCGGAGCCCTTCGCCCCGCCGAGCGGGAGCGGCATGACCGCCTTCTCCGGATCGGTGGTCGGGGTGCCGTCCTCGGTGGCGGCAGCGCCTTCCGGCAGCGGGGTGCCGCTCGCCTTCGCCTGCCGGATCCTGCCGAGCGCGATGGTGGCGGTGGCCATGTCCAGGAGCAGCGGCGCATGCGCCGACGAGGAGTCGGTGGGGACGGCGATGGCGAGCGGACTGGTGGCGACCGCCGCTCCCCTGACGCCGGTGTAGCCCATGTTCGGCATCCCGGCGACGAAGCCGATGCCGACCAGGCCCTGCTCGGCGATCTTCGACACGTAGTAGCCGATCGCGCCGGTGTGCACCGTGCGGCGTACCCCCACCGCGGCGATGCCGGTCGTCCGCGCCCTGGTCACGGCCTCGTCGGCGGCCGCGCTGAGGGCCACCGGGCCGGGGGCGCGGTCGGCGTCCAGGACGGCCGCGGCCGGGGTGGTGGACTCGACCGTGATCCGGGCGTCGGCGTTGGCGACGCCCTTCTCCAGCAGGTCCAGGTAGGCGGGGACCCGGGCGATGCCGTGCGAGTCGACGCCGCGCAGCGCGGCCCAGACGAACACGTCGGCGGTGGTGCGGGCGTGTTCGGCGCTCAGACCGCCCTTCTCGAGGAGGGCCGCGGAGAAGGTGCGCAGGTCCGCTGCGGGCACCAGGATCTTCGTGGGTGGGGTGGACATGGTGGCGGTGCCTCCTGGTTCAGCGGGTGACGAGGACGTCGACGACGGCGGTGGTGCCCTCCGCCACGGCCTTGAGGGCGCGCTCGAGGGCGGGCCCCAGCGCCTGCGAGGTGTCGACGGTCTCGGTGTGCATGCCGAACGGCTCGGCGAACTGGGCCAGTCGGGGCAGGCGGTGCAGGTCGGTGCCGAGCCATTCACCGGTCTCGGCGGCCGCTCCGTCGGGATAGAACCTGCGGTGGTTGAGGTTCATCGACTTGTAGACGCGGTTGTTGAACACCACGATGAGCAGCGGGAGTTCGTACGCCTTGCTCGCGTCGTACGACGGGACGACCGGGTTGTAGGTGAACGCGCCGTCGCCGATGGTGAGGACCACCGGCCGTTCCCCGGCGGCGAGTTTGACGCCGAGCGCGACCGCGATGCCCTGGCCGAGGCCGCCCTGCACATAGAAGTACGAGTCGGGGGCGGCCGTGCGCAGGTGCCGCTTGACGACACGGCTGTGGGTGATGGTCTCGTCGACGACGATGCCGTCCGCGCCGTCGAGCAGCTCGCGCAGCGTGGCGGCGACCAGCACCGGGTCGACGCCCTCGGTCTGCCGCTGCGCCTCGGCCCTGGTCTCGGCGTCGGCGACGGCGGCCCGCTCGGCGGCGTGCCGCTCGTCCTGCGCGGTGCGCCGTACGGCGACGGCGGCCTCGTCGAGATCCTTCGCCCGCTTGGCGAGCTGGCGCAGCGTGTTGGCGACGTTGCCCTCCAGGTACGCGTCGGCGAACAGGACCTGGTAGACGACGTGCGGGCGCTGGGGCACCTCGTCGATGACGACGACCTGTGCCTTCGAGGGGCGGCGCGACGGCGGGTAGAACGGGGCACGGCAGTTGACGAGGAGGATGAGGTCCGCCTCGTCCATCCACGGGCCGATGTCGCTGCCGGCGTGCAGCGGGTGGGTGCGCGGGAAGTTGCCGCACACCGCGGAGTCCGGTTCGACGACCGGGATGTTCCAGGCCTCGGCGAAGGCGACGAGGGCCTCGAAGCCGCCCGCCTCCCGGCCGGCGGTCTCGGTGACGATGACCGGGTTCCTCGCCTCGCGGATCAGCCGGGCGACCGGGTCGACCTCCTCGGGCGAGCTGTGCGTGGAGCCCGGCGGCACGATGGGTTTGGCCTCGCGGCCGTCCCAGTCCTCCAGCAGGATCTCCAGCGGGACGTTCAGGTACGCCGGGCCGGCCGGGGCCCGCCAGGCCAGCTCGGCCGCCCGCGTGACCATGGTGGGCAGGGTGTGGACGCTGGCGGCCTCGGTGGACCACTTGGTGAACGGGGTCGCGACGCCGTGCGGGCCGCCCACGATGGACAGGTTCCGGTACCACTGGCCGCCCGGGTCCTGCCCGGGGCCGTCCCCGTAGGTGGTCGACTCCGAGGAGCTGACCACCATCGGGACGCCGGCGAGCAGCGCCCCGTGGACGGCCATCGAGCCCTGGAGCAGGCCGGGGGCCGCGTGCAGCAGCACGCCCTGCGGCCGGCGGCTGACCAGGCCGTAGCCGGTGGCCATGCCCACGGCGACGGTCTCGTGGGTCAGGTCCAGGTACCGCGGGCAGGGCAGTCCGTCCCGGTGGCGCCGGGCGAGGGACTCCCATACCGGGGCCCACTCGGACCCGGACGAGCAGAACAGGTAGTCGGCGCCGACGGCGTTGAAGGCGGTGACGAGAGCGTCTCCGCCGTCGGCGCCCGGTGCGGTGGTGGTGTCGGTCATCTCGCGTGCTTCCTCAGCCCTCGATCGGCCAGTTCAGGACCTCGGAGATACCGCGGCCCATGATCCACTCCAGCTCCTCGGGCGTGAAGTCCCAGTGCTTGGTGAACTGCTCGATGGTGTCGGTGTAGGTGATGCCGTGGCCCAGCAGGCGGGTGATGTCGGTGCCGTAGAAGCAGCGCTGCGGGCCCATCTTGTCGACCATCTCGCGCACGTACTTCTGGATGTTGTTGTTCGGGAACGGCTGCGTCGAGTAGCCGGGCAGCGCGGACACCTTGACGTAGATGTTCGGGTGGGCCGCGAGGTCCGCGGTCTCCGCGACCCAGTATCCGATCGCGTCGTCGACACAGCGCGCCATGATGCCCATGTGGTCGATGATGATCTTCAGCTCGGGGTGCCTGGCGGCGATCTCGCCGAGCTCACGCTTCCAGATCGGGGCGTGCACCATGGTGGGGATGCCCAGCTCCGCGGCGACGGGCCAGTACCAGTCGTTGGTGCCGTCGATCATCCAGTTGCGGTCCTGCGGCCGGTGGAAGGTGAGTCGCGTGCCCTTGATGTGCGGGTTCTGCGCGAAGTCCTTCAGCATGGCCTTGCCCTCTTCGGGCTTGTTCTGCGGGATGCGGGCCATGATGCCGAAGCGGTCCGGGTGCGCCTCACAGGCTTCCAGGGCGTAGTCGATGCGGTCGCCCTCCCAGGACGGCGGCAGGATCAGCGCGCGGTTCACGCCGGCCTCGTCCATCAGCTCGAGGGCCTCCTCGTAGGAGAAGGGGTCCTCGCGGTGGCCGTTGAGGCGGATCCGCTCCCGGGCGCCCGGGACCCAGGGGCGGTCCGGGGTCTCTTCCAGCCAGATGTGGATCTGCGTGTCGACGACGAACATGTCCCGTACTTCTTTCTCTCGGTAGGGCACGTGGTGAGGCGTTGCGGAGGGAACGCTAGGGGGCCGCAACGGCCTTGCGGAGCCTCTGGGAGCGCAAGCTGTTGTTGCGTGAAAGTGCGCTGTTCGCAGGGCACTTTCAGGTTGCGCAAGCGGTCGCCGAAAGCGGTTTCCGTGCCTGCTTCGCCACCGGTTGCGCAGCAGGCTTCACGGCCGGTTGCGCAGCAGGCTTCACGGCCGGTTGCGCAACAGGTTTCTCCGCCTGGTGCGGCGGCCTGTTGCGCAACCGGTTTCCCGGCCTGCTTCCCGGCCTGCGTCAGCGGCCTGTTGCGCAACCGGTTTCCCGGCCTGCTTCCCGGCCTGCGTCAGCGGCCTGTTGCGGAACCGGTTTCTCGGCCTGTTTCTCAGCCTGCGCCGGCGCCTGTTTCTCAGCCTGCGTCGGCGGCCTGCTCCTCGGCCTGCTTCGGCGGCCTGTTTCTCAGCTGCTGCCGGAAGCGCGGTCGAAAGCGGCTTCGACGATGTGCTCGGCGATCGCCATGGAGGCCGTCGCGGCCGGCGAGGGCGCGTTGCGGACGGCGGTGACCCGGCCCACCCGATGGATGCGGAAGTCGTCCACGAGGGTGCCGTCCCGGTCCAGGGCCTGGGCGCGCACACCCGCGCCGCCGCGTACGACGTCCTGGACGGCGACCGCGGGAACGTACAGCTTGGCGTCCTTCATGAAGGACGCCGCCGAGAACGACCCGCGGTACTCCTTGACGCCGGTGCGCCAGTGCTGGGCCGCCATCTTCCAGACGCCGGGGTAGGCGGCGAGGCCGAGCAGGTCCCTCGGGGAGATCCGGGTGCGGGAGTACCCCTCCCTGGCCAGGGCCAGGACCGCGTTGGGGCCGACCTCCACCGAGCCGTCGACGCGGGGCGTGAAGTGGACGCCGAGGAACGGGTAACGGGGGTCCGGCACCGGGTAGATCAGGCCCCGCACCAGGTCCGTCTTCTCCGGCCTGAGCAGCATGTACTCGCCCCGGAACGGGACGATCCGCGGCTCCCGCCGGTCCTTCGCGAGACCGGCCACGGTGTCGGAGTGCAGGCCCGCGCACAGGATCAGCCGGTCCACCCGCTCGCGCCGCGGTCCGGAGGCCACCTCGATGCCGCCGGGCACCTCGGTGAGGGAGGTGACCGGGAAGCCCGTCCGCACCTGTCCCCCGGAGCCGGCCACGTCCTCGGCGAAGGCACGGGCGATCGCCGGGTAGTCGGTGATCGCGGTGCGCGGGGAGTACAGGGCCGCGACACCGCCGGCGTTCGGCTCGATCTCCCGGATCTCCTCGCGGGAGACCTTCCGCAGCTCGGGCACATGGTTGTTCCTGGCCCGGTCGTACAGGGCGTTCATCCGGCCGAGCTCGTCCTCGCGGACCGCCACGACCAGTTTGCCGATCTCGCGGTACGGCAGCTCGCGGTCCTCGCAGTACGCGCGGAGCAGGGCCACTCCCCGTACCGTCAGCTCGGCCTTGAGACTGCCGGGCGTGTAGTAGATGCCGGCGTGCACGACGCCCGAGTTGTGGCCGGTCTGGTGGAGCGCGACCTCCCGCTCCTTCTCGAAGACCACGACCCGGGTGCCGGGCCTGCTCAGGGCGATCTCGCGGGCCGTGGCCAGACCCACGATCCCGGCGCCGACGATGCCGATCGTCTCGTCAGCCATCGGCACCTCCTCTCTCTGTAGTCGCTGCTCACGATCGTCAGCCGCCGAAGTGCACGGCGACCGTCTTGACCCGCGTGGAGAAGCGCAGGACTTCCTCTCCCTGCTCCTTGTAGGCCGTGCCCGAGTCGTGGAACCCGCCGAAGGGCAGGTGGACGTCCCAGCCGGTGGTGGTGGAATTGACCGCGACCTGTCCGCACTCGGCCTCGTCGGCGAAGCGGTGGGCGCAGGCCAGGTCGCGGGTGAAGACGGCGGCGGCGAGGCCGAAGCCGGAGTCGTTGACCGCCTCGACGGCCGCGTCGAAGCAGTCGACCGCGCGCAGGACGAGGACCGGCCCGAAGACCTCCTCGCGCCAGATCGCCGTCTCCGGGGTGACGTCCCCGAGCACGGTCGGCTGCACGTAGCAGCCGTGGGCCCGCTCGCCCTCGGTGTCCGCGTGGCCGCCGGTGAGGACGGTGGCGCCCTGCTCGACCGCACCGGCCAGGTCGGCGAGGACGCTGTCGCGCTGCCTGGGGCTGGACAGCGGGCACAGGGTGGTCGCCGGGTCGGTGCCCTGGCCGACCTTCAGCTCCTCGACCTCGGCGACCAGCAGCCGGGTGAACTCCTCGTACACCGGCCGCTCCACCACGACCCGGCTGGTGGCGGTGCAGCGCTGGCCCGCCTGCCCGAACGAAGCCGCCACGACGGCCTTCGCGGCGGCGGGCAGATCGGCGTCCTTCAGCACCACCGAGGCATTCTTGCCGCCCAGCTCGCCCTGGAAACGCACGTTGCGGTCGGCGAGACGGCGACGGATGCGGTTTCCGACGGCGTTGGAGCCGGTGAAGGTGATGCCGACGATCCGCGGGTCGTCGAGGAGAGCCTCCTCGATCTCGGCGGTCCGGCCGGTCACCACGTTCAGCACGCCCGCGGGCAGGCCTGCGTCGTGCAGGGCGCGGGCGAAGTGCAGGCCGGAGACCGGGGTCTCGGTGGCCGGCTTGAACACGGCCGCGTTGCCGGTCGCGAGCAGCGGGGCGAGCTTGCGGGCGGGCGTGATCAGCGGGTCGTTCCAGGGGCTGATCACCAGGATCACGCCGATCGGCTCGCGCTGGGTGTGCGTGCGGTGGTTCGGCCGCACGTCGTGCAGGAGGGTGCCGTAGCCCTGGCGGGCGAGACCGGCGTAGTACTCCAGGAAGTCGGCGGACTTGAGGGTCTCGCCGGTCGCCTCGGTCAGGGTCTTGCCGTTCTCCGCCGTCACGTCGGCGGCGATCTCCTCGACCCGTTCGCGGATCAGCCGGGCCGCGTCGGTGAAGATCCTGGCCCGCTCGAAGGGGCTGGTGCGCTTCCAGAGCGCGAACCCGCGCTCGGCGTGGTCGAAGGCACGGGTGACGTCCTTGGCCGTGAGGGCCGGAACGCGGGCGACGGGGGTACGGACGTCGGCGGGGTCGAGGACGTCGATCCATTCGGCGCTCGCCACCCACTCCCCGCCCACGAGGGTTTCCAGGGTACGCATCTCGGGTCACTTCCTTTGTCGGCCAGGGTGCGGACTGTGACAACACACCACGTCAGGGCGGTGCCGCCACCTCTGTGGCAGCAGGCATTGATTGCGCCGCGCGCGGGTGGTCGCGGGTCCGATCCATGCTGGAATCGGCAGGCCGGAGGCCTGACAGCGGTCTCCGCCGACCCACCGAGGAGAACCGGACATGCCCTACGCCGTCGTCGCCCACTACCGCTGCGCCCCCGCCGACGAGAGCGCCGTGCGCGCCGCGCTCCTCCAGGTGCGCGAGCACACCCGTGCCGAGCCGGCGAACGAGGGGTACGAGGTGCACGCGGTCGAGGGGCAGCCCGGCGGATTCCTGTTGTACGAGCGGTACGCCGACCGGGCCGGGTTCGAGGCGCACAAGGCGGCCGAGCACTTCCAGAAGCTGATCGTGGCCACCGTGTGGCCGCTGCTGACGGACCGGACGGTCACCTTCGCCGAGGCACTGTAGGGCGAGGCGCTGTACGACCCGGGCCGGGCAACTCCCTTGAGTTGCCCGGCCCTTGTCCGCCGCTGTCAGAACTCGTTGCCCCACACGTAGCGGGCGACCGTCTCCACCAGCACGAGCTTCCTGCGCTGCTCCTCCGTGGTCAGCAGCGGCCGGCTCGCCACGTCGGCGAAGCCCCGGGACGGCGACACCGCCGCGTCCTCGAGGTCCTTGAACTCACCGGCGGCGTCGATGCGGGCCATCACCGTGTCGATGTCCTCGAGTGCGGGCACGGTCGCGTCGACCACGCCCAGGCAGACGTCCCGGTCCTCCGGCAGCGCCCGGACGAGGTCCAGCTCGGCGTCGGTGCCCTGGTCGAAGGGCAGGATCCAGCGGTCGGCCGGTACGGCGCCGTACAGCCGCTCGGCGCGCGCCCGGTCCACGGACCCGGGGGCGGCGAAGCCGGGGGCGACCCCGATCCGTACGCCCTCGGGGCGCGTCTCCAGGCGTACGGCGAGGGCCTCGACGGCGAGGGTGTCCTCGAAGGACAGCGCGCCCGGGTCGGCCGGGTCCGTCGCCAACTGACCCAGCAGGAGCGGGTTGTTGAGCTGGATCAGGCGTACGCCCTTCGCCACCAGCAGTTCGATCTCGGCCTGGATGATCTCCGCGAGGGCCTCGCCCAGTTCGCGTGCGGAGGACACCCCGAGGCCGGGGCGGTAGGTGGTCGCGGCGAGGTAGGCCGGGGAGGGCAGCGACACCTTCGGCGCGATCACCGTCAGCGCGGTGAGCCGGTCGGCCGTGTCGGCGAGCAGCGGGCCGTTCGCCTTGGGCAGGGACTCGGCGACCCAGCCCGCCAGTCCGTCCGCACCGACCTCGTCGGTACGGCGGAAACCGGTCACGGCGTCGAGGACGGCGCCGCGGAAGTCCTCGCGGGGGAAGTCGCCGTCGGTGACGACGGTGGAGCGGAGCCGGCGCTGGAAGACGACCGCTTCCTCGACCGCCCTGCGTTCGGCGGCCGCCCGTGCCTGCGGGTCACCGGCCGCGCGGGCGGCGACCAGCTCGGCGGGACGGACCAGGCTGCCGTGGTGGTCGATGCGGTAGTTGAACGTGTCCGCCATGGGTCACGCGTCCTTTCCGGGCCCGGCCGGGCCGCCCGCGACGCCCCAGGCGGCGAACTCCAGCTCGTAGCCGAGGGAGGCGAGCACCTCGTCGGCGATGGTCTGGTCCTCGTCCGCGGTGCCGCCGGCGATACCGAGGCCGCCGATGATCTCGCCGTCCTTCTTGATGGTGACGCTGCCCTCGGCGGCCATGATCGGCATGGCCGCGCCCGGCAGTTGGGAGAGCTGGGCGAAGAAGACGGGCTGGCTCTCCTGCCACTTCTTCAGCATCGTGCCGGGCCGCTGCATGACGGCCGCGGTGTACGCCTTGGCGCGGGCGATGTCCGGGGTGAGGGGGCGGGCCCCGTCCGGGCGGCGGATGGCGATGGGGAAGCCGCCGGCGTCCACGACGGCGACGCTCACCGCCTTGCCCACGGCCCGGGCCCGCTGCGTGGCGGCCTCGATGATCTCCTCGGCGGCGGCCAGGGTCAGGCTGCTCATACGGCTTCCTTCGGTGCGGTGAGGGTGCGGCGCAGACGGGCCACGGCCTCGTTGTAGGCCTGGGGCGTCTCCCAGTACATGGAGTGCGGGGCGCCCGGGACGATCTCCAGGTGCGATCCGGCGAGCAGTTCGTGGGCGCGGGTCACGGTCTTGACGCTCAGCACGGCGTCCTTCTCGCCCGCGAGGAAGGCGACCTTGACGCCCGAGGCCTCGATCTCCTCCAGGGAGGGGCCGTTGGTGTCGAGGTTGCGCAGGTCCTGCATCCTGGCGACGTTGAAGGTGCCCATCTGCTGGAACAGGAAGGTGAGGTCGGCACGGTCCCGCTGGAAGGACTTGGTCAACAGCCGGTCGATGACCGGGAGTTTGACCGCCTCGGCGCGGTCGGCGGCGGCCAGCTCCTTGAGCTCCGGGTGGCTGATGCCGCCGAGCGAGTGGCCGAGGACGACGCAGGAGACGCGTTCGGGGCGCAGCAGGCCGGCGCGCAGGGCGGCGACGGAGCCGATGGACTGGCCGACCAGCATGACGTCGGTCAGGTCCTCCTGGTCGAGGACGGCGACGACGTCACCGGGGAAGTCCTGGCCGTCGAACTCGGGCATGGACGAGTCCGACTTGCCGAAGCCGCGCAGGTCGACGGTGACGACGGTGAACTCGTCGCGCAGCGCGGCGACCTGCTGCCACCAGGCGGCGTGGTGGCCGCCGCTGCCGTGCACGAACAGGATCGCCGGACCGCTGCCGTGGCGCTCGTAGTAGAGGGAGGTGCCGTCGGAGTCGGCGAGAGGCATGGGATGTAACTCCTCAGCGGGGGCGCTCAGTCGCGGCGCTTGGCGTGGTGGACGAGCTCGATCATGGTGTGGTCGGGGTCGTGGATGTAGCAGAACTTCGACTGGTTCTCGGGGCGCTCGATGGTCCGGGTGTGCCGGATGCCCAGCTCGTCGAGGTGGGCGAGGAAGTCGTCCCAGTCGTCGACCTCGACGGCGAAGTGATAGGGCGCCATGCGCTCCATCTCCTCGACGGGGGTGAAGTGGAGGTCGAAGTTGCCGCGGGTCATGAGGACGACCCGGGTGTTGGACTTGGGCATGATCCGCTTCATGCCGAAGACCTTCGTGTACCACTCGGCGGTGCGGTCGGAGTCGGTGGTGGGGAAGTTGACGTGGTGGATGTAGCGGGGTTCCGCGCTCATGACTGATGGTTCCCTTCGAGGTGAACGGGGTTGGACAGCACACCGATGCCGCTGATCTCGACCTCCACGGTGTCCCCGGGCTCGATCCCGCAGGTCGACTCGGCGCCCATCCACAGCACGTCCCCGGGCCGCATGGTGATGTGCCGGGTGATCTCGACGATGAAGTCGAAGGGGTCGAAGACCATGTCGCCGGTGGGGAACGAGGCCCGCTCCACACCGTCGACCCGCAGGGTGGTCGTCTGTGCCAGGGCGTCGACGTCGGTCTCGATCCACGGCCCCATCGGCTTGAAGGTGTCGCTGTTCTTGCTGCGCCAGAAGGTGCGGTCCTGGTGCTGCCAGGTGCGGGCGCTGACGTCGTTGCCGATGGTCCAGCCGAAGACGGCGGCACGGGCCTCGTCGTACGTCGCGTGCCGGATCGTGCGGCCGATGACGGCGACGAGTTCGGGCTCGGCCTCGAACCGCCCCTCGACCTCCGCGGGCTTCACGATCGGTGAACGGTGCCCGGTGAGCGCGTTGTTGGCGCGGTAGCCGGCCTCCGGGCGGTCCGGCAGGACGGCGGCCGGATTGCCGAGCCGGGCCGCGTGCTCGATGTGCCGGGGGTAGTTCAGTCCGACCGCGTAGAACACGGGCGGGACGACGGGCGGCAGCCAGTCGGCCGTGTCGCGCGGGACGGTCCCGACGACTTCGGGATCCGGCCGGCCGGCGTCGTCTTCCAGGGGGGAGCCGGACAGCAGCTCGACGTCCGTCTCCCCCACCCGGCCCCACTGCGCCCGTCCGTCGACCGAGAGTCGCGCGTACCTCATGGCGCCAGCTGGTGGGAGACGCGCTTGGTGACCAGGTAGGCGTCCAGTGCCTCGGGCCCGCCCTCCCGGCCGTATCCGCTGTCCTTGACGCCGCCGGAGGGCGCCTCGTGGACGGAGCCGCCGCAGTGGTTGAGGGAGAGGATCCCGGCCTCCAGCTCGGCGGACAGCTTCTCCGCGGTCGCGGCGGAGTCGGTGAAGCCGTAGGCGGCGAGGCCGTACGGCAGCGCGTTCGCGACGGCGAGGGCCTCGTCGAGGTCGCTGAACGGCACGATCGGCGCGATCGGCCCGAACGGCTCCTCGTGCAGCAGTTCCGCGTCCTCGGGTACGTCGGTCAGGACGGTCGGCGCGAAGAAGTATCCGGGCCGGTCGGGCCGCTCGCCGCCGGTGAGGACCTTGGCGCCGCGCGCGACGGCGTCGGCGGTGAGCCGCTCCAGGGACGTCAGTCGGCGTTCGTTGGCCAGCGGGCCCATGGTGGTGCCGGGCTCGAGACCGTCACCGACGACCACCGCCTCGGCGGCCTTCACGAACTCGGCGGTGAACTCCGCCACGACACTCTCGTGGACGAGGAAGCGGCTCGGCGAGGTGCAGACCTGGCCGGCGTTGACGAACTTCGCCCGGGCGGCCTTGCGGGCGGCCGCCACCGGGTCGGCGTCCGCGCAGACGATCACCGGGGCATGGCCGCCGAGTTCCATCAGCGACGGCTTCATGACCTGGCCGGCCTGCGCGGCCAGCAGCTTTCCGACCGGCACCGAGCCGGTGAAGGCGACCAGCCGGACCAGCGGGGAGGCGATCAGGTGGGCGGAGACCTCGGCGGGCTCACCGAAGACGAGGTTCAGCACGCCGGCCGGGAGCCCCGCGTCGGTGAAGCAGCGCACCAGTTCCATGGCGGTCGCCGGGGTCTCCTCGGAGGCCTTGATGACGATCGAGCAGCCGGCGGCGAGCGCGGCGGAGATCTTGCGCATCGGGCCGCCCGCCGGGAAGTTCCACGGCACGAAGGCGGCGACCGGGCCGATCGGCTCACGGCGGACGGTCAGTACCGTGCCGGGCTCGGCCGGGATGATCCGGCCGTAGGCGCGGCGGGCGTCGTCGGCGTGCCAGCGCAGGGTGCCGGCCACCCGGCGGGCCTCGCCGGTCGCCTCCGCGAGCGGCTTGCCCTGCTCCAGGGTCATGATCCGCCCGACCTCGGCGGCGCGCTCGGTGAGCAGGCCGGCTGCGGCGTGCAGGATGTCGGTGCGCTCGGCCACGGGCGTCGCGCGCCACACCTTGAAGCCGGCCGCGGCGGCTTCGAGCGCGCGGTCCAGGTCGGCGGGGTCGGCCAGGGGTACGTCCCCGATCACCTCCTCGGTGGCCGGGTTCACGATCGGGGCGGTACGTCCGGTGCCGCCCTGGCACCACTCGCCCGCGATGTGGAGGCGGACGGCGGGGTAGCCGTGGTCGGTGGTCATGGGTGGGTGCCCTCTCAGGCTGGAGAGTCGATGAGGCTGAAGCGGCTCAGGAGGCGGTGGTGGCGTCCTGGTCGCGGTTCGTGCGCAGCGCCCAGATGTGATGCGGCGGGGTGGTCTCGTGGACGCGGGTCTCGTAGGTGTCGTCGACGCGGTCCATGTCGGCGGCGTACTCGACGCGGCCCCCGCACGGGGCGTGCAGGAAGCGGAAGACGTTCGAGCCGACGGTGTGGCGGCCGAGCCGGCGGGCCTCCCGCCAGCCCTTCTCGATCATGTGGTTGCCGCCTTCGACGACGTCATCGAAGCCGGGCACCTCGTAGGCGATGTGGTTGACGCCGGTCCGGTCCGGGCGGTGGCACAGCAGCATGGTGTGCTGGTCGTCGTCGCCCGGGGCCTGCATGAAGACGCCCATCGGCTCCACGATGTCGGTCGGCCGGAAGCCGAGGACGTCGGTGTAGAAGGCGACGGCCTCGTCCTTGCCCGCCTTGGCGATGTTCAGCGCCACATGGCACATGCGCAGCGGGTACGCGCGCGTGAGCGGCTCCAGTGCGGTGTTCCAGCGGTGGACGCTGCCCGTCGCGTTGGCGGGACGGGCGGCGACGGTGACCGGCCTCGGCCGGGCGAGGGTGAGGCCCACGCCGAAGCCGCTGAGGTCGACGGTGTGGAAGACGCCGTCGGCGCTCTCGCGCACCGCGCGCCGGCGGCCGGCGGCCGCGGCCAGGCGGGTGAGCTCCTCCCGGGTGTCGACGCCCCAGACGACCTCGCGCAGGGTGGGTCCGTCCTCCACCGGCGGGGGCAGCAGGGGGCTCGGGGCGGTGTCGAGGTGGAGGGTCTGCCCGGTGCGGGTCTCGAGCACGGCGTGTTCCTCGGTCCGCTCCACGAGGAACAGGCCGAAGTCTTCGAAGAACCGGACGCATTCGTCGAGGTCGTCGATGCCGTAGGTGACCGATTCGATTCTCTGGATTCCCATGGATTCCTCGTTTCCGGGTCGCCTGGTGAGCGTAGGTTTGGGTGGCGGGGGCCTCAATGGCCCCGGCTCTACCAAATGCGCAACTCTTGGTTGCGCCTGCCGTCAGGGCTACCGGATCGCGGGAATCGGGTTCTGCGAGAACCATTCGGAGAGAAAGTCCAGGAACACGCTGATCTTGCGCGGGGTGTCCTGTCCGGGGCCGTAGATGGCGTACAGCGGGCGGTCGGGTACGGCGAGTTCCGGCAGCAGCACCTTCAGGGCGCCGGAGACGAGGTCGTCGTAGGCCGGGCGCTGCGGGAGCAGGGCGATGCCCCGGCCGTGCACGGCGGCCTTCTGGAGGGCCAGGTAGGAGTTGGACGAGAAGGCGATGTTGCGGATCTTGTGCAGGGTGCTGGCGTGGCCGTGGCCGATGCGCCAGACCGGGTCGTTGACGTGCACCAGGCAGTCGTGGCCCGCGATGTCGTTGGGATGCGCGAGACCGCCCTGGCGTTCGATGTAGTCCGCCGAGCCGCACAGCACGAACGGCAGGGAGGAGATCTTCTTCAGACGGACGCTGGAATCGCGGAGGTCGCGGGTATGGAATGCGACGTCGAATCCGCTGTCCAGGAAATCGTAGGTGCGGTCGGACATGCCGCCGAGTTCGAAACGGACCTGAATCTTCGGATGGGCCGCGGAAAAGGCGGCGATCGCGTCACCCAGGTCCAGGCTGCCTATCCATTTCGGACAGATGATGCTGAGGGTGCCTTCGGCCCGGTCGTGCGAGTCGGCGAGTGCCGCGTCCTGGGCGTCGATCTCCTCGAGGATGCGGGCGGCGAATTCCGCGTACCTCAGCCCCGGCTCGGTGAGGCTCACCGAGCGGGCGGTGCGATTGACCAGGCGGACCCCCACCTGACGTTCCAGCTCGGCCACGTGCCGTGACACCAGTGACCCGGAGGAGCCCAGTTTCTTGGCGGCTCCGTTGAAGCTTCCGGCCTGAGCGACAGTGACGAAACTGTGCATCAGCAGCAAGCGGTCCATGTTTCCTCCGATTGCGGCTCCCGCCCGCGGCGTCGAGAACGGGAGCATTCCTGCGGCTCGGGACAACCGGGCGCCGGCAGGCACCGCTTCCCGGTGGGGCCCTCACTTCGGGCAGTACTGGGGTGCCTCGCTCAGGTTGTCCTCGGTGACCAACAGAAGAGGAATGTTGGCAATCTTGTCAACCTTTTCCTTGCCAAGGAGCCCGACGGCGTTCTTCACGGCCGTCTCGCCGATCGTCTTCGCCGAGTTCGCGACGGTGGCCGAGAACTCGCCGTTCTTGACGGCGGTCAGGCCCTCGTCGGTCCCGTTCACGGTGACGATCTTGACGTCCTTCGCACCGGCGGCGTCGAACGCCTTGCGCACGGCGAAGGCCATCTCCTCGTTGGCGACGAACGCGTAGTCCAGGTCGGGGTTGGCCTGGATCATGTTCTCCGCCACGTCCTGGGCCTTCGCGGGATTGAACATGCCCGGCTGGTTGGCGACGACTTTCGCCGTGGCCGGAAGAGCGCCCTTGAAACCGCCCACCAGCAGGTCCGAGGCCGCGCCCGGGGCACCGGCCACGATGCCGACCTGGACCGGCTTCGTGCCGGCGTCCTGGGCGATCCAGCCCGCGTCGAGGCTGCCGACCTTCTTGAGGTCGACGACGGCCGCGCCGAGGATGTCGTCGGCGTCGCCGGTGGACACCGAGGTCAGATAGATCGGTATGCCCGAGGCCTTCGCCTTGGCGATGTCGCCCTTGAGCGCGTCGACGTTGACCGTCTGCACGATCAGCGCGCTCACGTTGCGGGAGATCATGTCCTCGATGTTGGACAGCTCGGTCCCGGCGTTCTGGTGGGAGTTGGCCGTGTAGACCTTCGCTCCCGCGGTCTTCGCCTGGCCCTCGACGGCTTTCTGCAGACAGCTGTGGAAGTTGGTGTCGCCACCGTTGACGAAGCCGAGGGAGACGCTGTCGGTACTGCCACTGCCGCTGTCGCCGTTGCCGCAGCCGGTCAGCACCAGGGTGGAGCCGGTGACGGTGGCGAACAGTGCCCTGCGCGAACGGGCGGAGAGTCTCATGGGAAACGCCTTTCAGGACGAGGCATGAACGAGCGGGAAGGTCAGTGACGCGCCGAGCCCGAGCGGGCCTTGTGCATCTCGTTGGCGATGGCCGCGACGAGCAGCACGGCGCCGACGGAGACCGGCTGGTAGTTGCTGGAGAAGTCCAGGAGGTTCAGTGCGTTGGCCACCACGCCGAGCAGCACCAGGCCGAGAGCGGTGCCGATGACGGTGCCGTGTCCGCCGGCCAGCGAGGTGCCGCCGATGACCACCGCGGCGACCACGGCCAGCTGGAGCGAGAGGCCGGCGGTGCCGCCGGGGCTGGAGGAGCCGAGGCGGGACAGCAGCATCAGGCCGGCGAGTCCGGAGAGGGTGCCGGTGAGGCCGTACAGGGTGAGCTTGCGGGCGGTGACGTTGATGCCGCTGAGGCGGGCCACGTGCTCGTTGCCGCCGATGGCGAAGGCGTCCCGGCCGAACACCGTGAACCGCATGACGAGCGCCGTCACGATCAGCACCAGGACGGCGACGATCAGCAGATACGGCACCCCGAGCACCTTGTCGTTGCCGAGGGCGAACATCCGGGTGCCGATGGAGATGGTGGAGCCGTCGTGGACCAGGAGCGCGACGCCGTCGAGCAGGGTGGCCGAGGCCAGCGTCACGACGAACGGCGCCACGTTGGTGAAGGTCACCACCAGCCCGTTGACGAGTCCGATGGCGGTACCGAGCAGCAGCGCGACGACGACGGCGTAGCCGGTGGGCTGGCCGTCGGCGAGCAGTTTCGCCGACACGGCGGCCGTGACGGCGACGTTGCTGCCCATGGAGAAGTCCATGCCGCCCGCGGTCATCAACAGGGTGAGCCCCGCGGCGAGTACGGCGTTGACGCTGACCTGGCTGAGGATGTTGACGATGTTGCGGTCGGTGGCGAAGGTCTCGCTCTGCGCGGCGGTGAACACCACGACGAGGACGAGTACGGCGATCAGACCGGCGTGCGGCAGATCGCGCACCCTGCCCAGGGAGAGACGGGACTTGGGCGCCTCGGGCGGGTCGGACACGCCAGGGGCATCGGTAAGTGTCTTGACGCTCACTGCGGTTGTCCTCCGAGGGCCGTGGCGACGAGTTCGTCGCGGGTGATGGCGGTGATGTCGTGTTCGGCGACCGTGCGGCCGGCGCTCACGACGACGACCCGGTCGGCGAGCCGCATGACCTCCTCGGCGGAGGAGGAGGCGAGCAGTACGGCCACTCCCCGGGAGGCGAGGTCGTCGAGGAGGGTGTGGATGTCGGCCATGGCCGCGATGTCCACGCCGTTGGTGGGGTCCTCCAGGAAGCACGCGGCCGGAGAGGTCTCCAGCCACTTGCCCAGCAGCACCTTCTGCTGGTTGCCGCCCGACAGCGCGCTGACCGGCGGGTTCCCGGCCAAGGCTCTGACTCCGTAGCTGTGGCGCAACGGGGCTGCCCGGCGGGCCAGTTGACCGCGCCGGTGCAGTCGGCGGCGCGCGAACCGGTCGTCGGCGAGCATCAGGTTCTCGTCCAGCGACATGCCCGGGACCAGGCCCAGCGAGCGGCGGTCGCCGGTGACACAGCGCAGACCGCTGGCGAGCGAGGCCGGGACCCGGCCGAGGGGCACGGCCCGGCCGTCGACGCGCAGATCGCCGCTCTCCGGGCGCTGCCGTCCGGACAGCAGGTCGAACAGCCGGGACTGGGCGTCCCCGGCGGGCCCGAGGACGGCGACGATCTCGCCCCTGCGCACCTCGACGGTGAAGTCCCGGATGGCCCGCCCTTGAGTCAACCCCCGTACGGACAGGCCGACTTCGTCCTTCGGCGTGGGGCGTTCGGGGCGGGTGGAGACGACGTCCCGGCCGACCATGGCGCGCACCAGTCCCGCGTCGTCCAGCTCGGCGGCGGGCGCGCTCGTCACGACGGCCCCGTCCCGCAGCACCGTGAGGCGGTCGGCGACGGCCATGACCTCGTCGATGTAGTGCGAGATGTAGACGACGGCGACACCCTCGTCGCGCAGGGTGCGCACCAGGGCGCGGATCCGGTGGGCGTCCTTGGCGCTCAGACACGCGGTCGGCTCGTCCAGGATCAGCACGCGGCCACCGCGCCGCACCTCGCGGGCCACCTCCACCATGGTCTGCTCGGCGACGGTGAGCGAACCGGCGGCCCGCTCCACGTCGATGGCGATGCCCAGGGCGGCGAGGGCCGTGCGGGCCTCCTCCCGGACCGCCTTCCACCGCACGGCGCGCCCCCGCGTGGGCAGGTCGCCGAGCAGGATGTTCTCGGCGACGCTCAGGCCCATCGCCAGCTCGCGGCGCTGCGGCACCGAGGAGATGCCCAGCCTGCGCGCCCTGCGCACACTCAGCCCGTGCTGCTCCTGCCCGTCGACCTCGATCGTGCCGGCGTCGGCCTGGTGGACGCCGGACAGCACCTGCACGAGGGTCGACTTGCCGGCGCCGTTCATGCCCATCAGGGCGTGCACCTCGCCGGGGTACAGGTCGAGGTCGACGCCTTTCAGCGCGGCCGCCCCGCCGAAGCTCTTGGTGACGCCCCGGGCGCGCAGTACGGCGGTCACGGCCGGTCGCCCTCGGGGGCCACACGTCCGTAGCCGCGGATGTCCGGGAAGGGGGGCTCCTTGTCGGCCTGCAGGTCCACCTGGAAGGTGTTCAGGCACATGCCGAGCATGGTGAAGTTGCCGAGCGCGCCGATGGTGTCCACCAGGCCCTTGGAGCCGAAGTGCTCCAGTGCCGCCGCGAAGGTGGCGTCGGTGACGAAGTGATCGTCGAGGATCTCCCGGCAGAACCGGTAGAAGGCCTGGTCGGCCTCGTTGTCGAAGACCGCCTCGCGCTTCTCGGCGATCGCCTTCACGGCGGCCTCCGGGATGCCGGCCTCGACGGCCTGGTGCACATGGGCGTTCCAGGAGTACTGGGCGTCCCAGTTGCGGGCGGCCATCAGCAGGGTCAACTCGCGCAGGTGCTTGGGCAGCGAGCAGTCGAAGCGGGCGAACGCGCCGAGCGACTCGGCCCGTTCGCACATCTCCGGGCTGTGCAGCCAGACCCGGAAGGGACCGCGCACCGCGCCACGGCGGCCGGCGATCCGCGCGGCCAGCTCCTGCTGCCGCGCATCCATTTCCTCTTCGTCGAGAACGGGGAGCCTCATCCGGCCGATACCTGCCTTTTCTTTCCGGCGCATTACGGGCACGGGTCGTGAATCCGTGCGGTGCCAGGTGAAGGTACAGCCGTGTCCGAGAAGCTCACCCACCTCGGAGCGCAACGTAAAACTGCACGCCGGAGGCCCCCCATTCGCCGGGCGGCGACCTAACGTCGTCCGACATGACCACCATCATCAAGGCCGCGTCCGTCCCGCTGCTCGACCGCGGCGGCGCGGTCGTGACGACACCGCTCGTCACCACCGTGTCGGCGAACGGAGAGAACCGGATCACCAGCGGGATGAGCGTCTACCCCGTCGGTTCCGGGGCCCCGCTGCACTCGCACAACTGCGACGAGCACGTGACGATCCTCGAGGGCGAGGCGGAGGTGTGGGTGGACGGCGAGGTGACGAAGCTGGAGCGGTTCGACACCACGTACGTGCCGTCGCCGATCCCCCACCTGTTCCGCAACATCGGCGACCGCCCGCTGCGGATCCTGTGGGTGTACTCCTCGGGCCATGTGACGCGCACGTTCACCGAGACCGGCCGGACGGTGGAACACCTGTCGGCAGAAGACCAGATGGGCTCCGACGACTGAGCACGGGCCGCCCCGTCAGCGCACCGACGCCGTGGCCGCCTCCGCGATGACCGTGGCCACCACGGCCGGCTGTTCGACGAGGAGAAGGTGCCCGGCGTCGCGCACGGTGACCATGCGCACGCGCGGACAGGCCTCGAGGCCCTGCCGCTCGTCGGCCGTCAGGCCGATCCCGTCGCGGTCGCCGCGCACCACCCAGGCGGGTACCCCGGACCCGCACAGCCTCGGGACCAGCGACGGATACCGGTCCAGGTACGCGTAGTAGCCCCGGACGATCCGGCGACAGGCCGCCGGATCGTTGCCGCCCATGACCGCCGCCAGCGCTTCGGCGCGGTGCGGCGGCATTTCGCGTTTCACGGACCGCGGCAGCAGCGTGATCATGGCCTTCCAGGCCGCGGCACCGACCCCGGGCACCCGGCCCAGGGCGTTCAGCACGGTCAGGAACCTCGCCTCGTCGCTCCGCGAGAAGGTGGGCGACAGCAGCACCAGCGGGCCGTCGAACAGTCCCTGCGCGGCCATCTCCAGTGCCACGTTCGCGCCGAGGCTGTGCCCGACGACCGCGTCGCAGCCGGCGTCGGCGGCGAAGTCGGCCATCAGCCGGGCATAGTGCTCCATGGACACGTCCTCGGGCGCCTCGGTGCGGCCGAAGCCCGGCTGGGTCGCCGCGACCATGCCCAGCCCGGCCACCGCCGGCTCGGCCATGACGTCCGCGTAGAACTCGGTCGTGCACAGCCCGCCCGGAATCATCAGCACCCGGTGCGGGGCGTTCGTGGCGCCCGCCCGGCGGACCTCCCAGCGCTCACCCATACCTCGAGCGTGCGGCCGGACGGGCCTCGCCGCACCCGGGGCGAACAGCACCGGCCGGCCCGAGCGACAGCAAGCCCCACCACCGACCCACCCGCACCCGGCAGCACAGGCGACCACACCCCCCAGGGGCGCGGGGAACCGCGCGACCAGCCCCCACCCGCCCGCGGCCGACGAACTCCCCGGCCCCGGCAGGGCGGGCGCCGGACACGGCGGACGCCGGCCCCCGCACCTCGTGCGGTGGCCGGCATCCGTCCTTGCCCCCGGTGACAGCCGTGCGCCGGTGCGCTCGCTCAGTGGGCGCCCACCAGCTCCTGGTCGGCCCCGCTCGGAGCCTGCTTCGAGCTGCGCAGCGCGGCGATGCCGATGAAGACCATGGACGACAGGCCGGCGATCGCGAACGCGGTGAAGCCCCAGTCGCCCTGGTTCGAGGCGAGCAGCTGGCCGCCCAGCCACGGGCCGAAGACGGCGCCGAAGCGGCCCATGCCGGAGGTCCAGCCGACGGCCGTGGCCCGGTTGTCCGCGTGGGAGCGGATGGAGACCGTCGCGTAGATCATCGTCTGGGCGCTGTTGAGGAAGACGCCGGTGAAGAAGACGACGATCATCGTCACGCTCATCGGCATGTGGACGCTGAGCAGGAACACGCCGGCGGCGGTCAGCGCGAACCAGACCGCGGAGATGCGCGGGGCACCGAACCGGTCGGCGGCGCGCCCGGCGACCAGCATGCCCACGATGCCGCCGAGGTTGAAGACGACCACGAAGGACAGGGCCGAGCCCAGCTCGTAGCCCTCGGCGCGCATCAGGGTGGGCAGCCAGGTGGCGACGCCGTAGACGAGGAGGAGACCGCCGAAGGAGGCCAGCCAGTACAGCAGGGTCTGGGTCCACTCGCCGCCGCGGAACAGGTCCTTCAGCGCGTTCCAGCGGTCGGTCGCGCCCTGCTTGCCGGACTTGTCGGCGGGCAGCTCGACGTCGTAGCGGGTGGCCAGCTCGCGGGCCTCGTCGGCGCGGCCCTTGGCGACGAGGAAGCTCAGCGACTCGGGCAGCAGCTTGGCGAGCACCGGGGCGAAGAGCAGGGGGAGCACGCACACCCAGAACGCGGCGCGCCAGCCGACCGGGTCGATGAGCCACTTGGCGACGTAGGCGGAGAGGATGCCGCCGGCGTGGTGGGCGGTCATCAGCAGGCCGATGATGATGGCGCCGCGGCCGCGCGGGGCGTAGTCGGAGACCATGCTGATCGCGGTGGGCAGCAGGCCGCCGAGGCCGACGCCCGCCAGGGTCCGGCCGAGGCCGAAGACCTCGACGCTGCCCGCCATCGCGCACACGCCGGAGGCGAGCGAGAAGAGGATCACGCAGCCGACCATCAGCTTCTTGCGCCCGATCCGGTCGGCGACGGTGCCCGCCGTCAGGGCGCCGATCAGCATGCCGAAGGTGGCGTAGCTGCCGAGGTCGCCGGCCGTGTCCGGGGTGAGGCCGAAGGTCTTCGTCTCCAGCAGGTGCGGCAGCACCGAGCCGTAGATGAACATGTCGAGGCCGTCGAAGAGCACGGCCAGCCAGCACAGACCGACGACCAGGAGGGCCAGTCTGCTGCCGCGGGCGGACAGCGCGGGGGAGGAGGACATCGTTGTTTTCCTCTCGTCCAGGAGACGTGCCCTGGAGGGGACGAGTGAAGAGGGCCGGCGCGGCTCGTGCGGCTGACCCGGTGTGCGCAAGACGCTAAGGATCAGCCCGAAGAGAGTCAACACTTTTGTCAACAATCTCATCGACAATCAGTCGATCCGCTGGTCCGACGCCCTGCGCACCCGAAGAACAGACTCAGCTCACGGGCGGTGTGCCGTGCGTGTGGAACGACTCGATCGTCCGCAGACCCCAGGCCTGCCCCTTCTTGCGCTCTTCCTCGGTCCAGGTGATCAGCGGCCAGTCGGGGGCCAGGACGAGGCGCGTGAGCGGGTTGCACAGCTCGATGCGGTTGCCGCCGGGCTCGTAGACGTACAGGAAGAACGTCTGCTGGATGGCGTGCTTGTGCGGGCCCGTCTCGATGAACACGCTCGAGTCGATCGCGAGATCGGCGGCGCGCAGGATGTCCTCACGGGTGTCCGTCGCGAACGCGATGTGGTGCAGCCGCCCGGAACTGCCGGTCCAGTCCGAGGTGTAGACGACGTCGTACGACTTGTTCGTGAACGTCAGCCAGCGCGCCGCGATCTTCCCCGTGTCGAGCCTGATCTGCTCGGTGGGGCGGGCGCCCAGCAGGTTCTGCTGGAACTCGGAGTTGGCGAGCACGTCGGCGGCGAGGAAGTTGATGTGGTCCAGGCGCCGTACGCCCACACCCCGGTTGGGCTTGGCCTGCGGCTGGTTCTTCAGGGCCGGCTTCAGCTCGTCGGGGGCCCGGTAGTGCTCGCTCTCCCAGTACAGGGCGTGCTCGTGGCCGTCGGGGTCGGTGGTGACGTACAGCTTGCCGAGGCCGGGCTCGTCCTCGACCCAGTGGCCGGTGCCGCCCGCCGCCTCGACGGCCGCGACCCGGCGCTGCAGGGCCTCCTCGCTGGAGGTGCGCAGGGCCAGCCGGCCGAGGCCGGGCTGTTCGCGGGCGGTGAGCACCAGGCTGTGGTGCTCGTAGTCGTCGAAGGTCCGCAAGTAGACCGTGTCGCCGTCCTGCCCGTTGACGGTGAGCCCCAGGTAGTCCGTGAAGAAACCGACGCTGGCGTCCAGGTCCGGGGTGAAGAGCTGGGCATGGCCGATGTGGGCGATGTCGCCGAGCGGCGGAGTCATCGTTGACCTCCAAGGGAGCGGGGAGAGAGGGGGGCCGTCTCGGCGGACCTGGGGAAGACGGTGCCGTCGAAGATCTTTCGGGCCGTGCGTACCACGGCGGTGCGGCGGGCGCGGGGCAGACCGTCGGGGGTTGACCCGAGGCTACTTTCGATATCCAGGAATCCCGTGGGATGTTCTATGCGAATTCGGTCACTTTCGACGTCGATCCTCGCCAGCTCCGCCCCCACGCTGCCTTCGATCCGCAGGCCGGCCGCGACGCTGGCCGCGCCGAGCACCCCGATCGAGGGGTGGCAGCGCACAGGAATGAAGGTACGGGTGGTGACCGCGCCGTCGCCGCGGGGCGCGGCGAGCAGCGTGAGCTTGGGCACGGTGGTGTCCGAGACGTCGCCGAGGCCCATCAGCCGGCCCGCCGCCAGACGGATCGTCCGCAGGCGGTCGGCGAGCGCGACGTCCTCCTCGAGATCCCTGGGCAGCTCGTAGCCGGTGACCTTGACGGAGGTGGCCTCGATGAGCACCGTCGGCATCCCGTTGTCCACGCAGGTCACCGCCACACCGTCGATCTCGTCGCGGACGTTGCCGGTGGGCAGCAGCGTGCCGTTGCCCGGCGGGAACTCGATCACCACGGGCGCGGCCGTCCCCGGCACCCCGGAGATCTCGGCGGCGCCGGTGTAGTCCACGCGACCGCCCGGCGTCGGGAAGGTCGCCGTCGCGTAGTCGTCGGAGTTCACCATGCGGATACGGACGGCGGTCTCCTCCTCCCCCGCGGCGACGAGCCCGCGCTCCACGGCGAACGGGCCGACACCGGCGAGGATGTTGCCGCAGTTCTGACGGTCGCTCACCTCCGGCCGGTCCACGGCGATCTGGAGGAAGAGGTAGTCGACGTCGGCGTGCGGGTCGGCCGACGGCGACACCACGGCCACCTTGCTGGTGAGCGGGTGCGCGCCGCCCAGGCCGTCGATCTGGCGGGCGTCCGGACTGCCCATGACACGCAGCAACAGCTCGTCGCGCAGGGCCGGTTCGGCGGGGAGATCGTCGGCGAGGAAGTACGCGCCCTTGGAGGTGCCGCCCCGCATCAGCAGGCAGGGCAGCTCCTCGGGCACGGAGGTCACGACGACTCCCCCGTGTACGCGTCGTACGTCTTGTACTCGACGCCGAGCCGCTTCAGGGTCTCCCTCAACCCGTAGCGGTCCAGGCCGAGTTCGCCGTCGAGGAAGGCGGCACGGGAGCGGGCCTCCTTGGCCTCGCGGGCCTCGGACGCCGCCACGGTGGCGCGGGCACGCTCGCGCGGGACGACCACCACACCGTCGTCGTCGGCGAGGATCACGTCGCCCGGACGGATCACCTGGCCGTCGATCGCGATCGGTACGTTGACCGAGCCGCCGGTGGCCTTCACGGTGCCCTGCGAGGAGACGGCCCGCGACCAGGCCGCGAAACCCATGTCCCGCAGCTCCTGGGTGTCGCGGATGCCCGCGTTGGTGATCACGCCGCGCACCCCGCGCCGCTGGAGCGCGGTCGCGAAGAGCTCGCCGAACATGCCGTCGGTGGACGGGGAGGTGGTGGTGACGACCAGGATGTCGCCCTCGCCGCACTGCTCGACGGCCGCGTGGATCATGAGGTTGTCGCCGGGCCAGCTGAGCACGGTCACGGCGGTGCCGGCGACCCGTACGCCCTGCTGGATGGGGCGGATCTCCGGACCCAGCAGGCCGGTACGGCCCAACGCCTCGCCGACCGTGGCCACGCCGAAGCCGGCCAGCGCGTCGACGTCCTTCAGCTCCGCCTTCGGCGGATCGGTGACGATCACGCCGCTCATGACAGCTCCTTGGCGATCTGCGGGTAGGGACGCATGTACGCCTCGGCCATGGTCTTGTGCGCCAGGCCCAGGTTCGGTCCCGCGTTGCGCTTGAGCTGGACGCCCCGGCGCACGGCGAGGTCGGTGTAGTAGTCCCACAGGTGCTGCTGGGCGCCGAGGCACTCCATGGCCTTGCGCTTGGTGTCCCACACCTCGGTGATGTCGAGCAGCACCTCGGGCCGGAAACCGCTCATCTCCGGCTGGTGCGGCTCGAAGTAGAAGACCGGCGGCGCGCCGATGATCTCGCCCTCGCCCGGGTAGCCGATGGCCTGGGCGAGGACCCTGGCCTCCAGCGCCATGCGGTTGGCGGCCGGGTGGTCGCCGTTGTACGGGTCCTCGGTGGGGTGGGTCAGCACGACGTCCGGCTGGGTGTCCCGGTAGACGGCGACGAGCCGGTCGGTCAGCTCGGCGGTGGCCACCAGCGGGTAGTCGCCGGCGTCGAAGAAGCGGACCTCGGCGCCCAGGGTGGCGGCGGCGCGCTCGGCCTCGTCCCGGCGTATCGCCTTGATCTCGTCGAGTTTCCTGCCCTCGCGCCACGCCTTGGCGGACTCACCGCGCTCGCCGAAGGTCAGGCACGCGATGGTGACCTTCTCCCCGCGGGAGGCGGCCAGGGCGATGGCACCGCCCGCCCGCCACACGAAGTCGCCGGCGTGCGCGGTGACGACGAGGGTCGATCGTGGTGGGCTGGCGGGCGCGTTGGCCTGGGTCATTCTCAGATCTCCTTGGTGACAGGTGGGCGCCCGCCCCGCGCAGCCGTGATCAGTCGCGCAGCGCCTCGATCACGCTGGTGAGGTGGGCGCGGACGGCCGTCTCGGCCGCCTGGGGGTCCCTGGCCCGGATCGCTTCGATCATGGTCAGGTGCTCGTTCAGGGATTGCTGCGGCCTCCCCGGCCTCAGCGCCAACTGGAAGCGGTGGCGCACCAGTTGGGCGTTGAGCCGCTCCAGCAGCTCCTGCGCGGTCTGCTGGCCGGAGAACTCCCGGATGCGGACGTGCAGTTCGTGGTTCAGGTCGGAGTAGGTGACCGGCTCGCCGTCGGCGACGGCCTTGGTCATGGCCGTGCCGAGGTCGGTCAGTTCGATCAACTGGTCGTCGCTGGCCGCGACGGCCGCCTTCGAAGCACAGAGCCCTTCGAGAACCATGCGGCACTCGGTGATGGCGACCGCTTCGTCCACGGTCACCACCCGCACCCGCGAGCCGCGGTTGCGGATCCGTTCGACGAGCCCCTGGGACTCCAGATCGATGAGCGCCGCGCGGATGCTGGCCCGCGTCACACCGAACTGCTCGGCGAGCTCGTTCTCCACCAGCCGCTGGGCCGGTGCCATCTCGCCGTGCAGGATCGCCTGCCGCAGCTGCGCGAGCGCATGCTGTTTGGCCTGCTCCCCGGTGCTCGGACGGGCTTCTTTCGGCATGGTTGCCCTCCCTGAGTGAGTGCCTGTCGAACCTAAATCTAGCGAAACAAGATTGTCAACAATTTTGTCCGCCGTATTGCGCGCGTGCTTCCGCCGCGCCATGTTCCCACTGGACGGGCCGGCGCAGGACGGTACGGGCTACTTGATCAACGCGTTCGCCACGACCACGATCACGCCGAGCAGCGCGTCGACCGCCCCGATCAGCACCGCGACGGGCCAACGGCGGCGCGCCCAGCGGGCGGTGACCAGGCCGAGGGCGAACAGCAGGGCGATGTTCAGGGTGAACGCGGCGTACTCCACCCCGCTCGCCGGCCACCAGCCCCAGCCGGCGCCCGCGAGGATCAGGACGGTCGGCAGCACGGCGGCGACAAGGGGCCACTCCTCGGCGAGGGTGCGCAGTGCGTCCCCTCGGCGATGCGCACCCCGCTCGGCGATGTAGTGGGCGTAGCCGTGCGCGAGCGCCGAGGCGAACGCGGTCACCAGCAGCCAGACGGCGTCGTAGCGGCGGCTGCCGCGGGAGGTGTGCCCGTACTGGCTGAGCGCGGCGACCATCGAACTCGCGAGCACCGCGCCGTAGACACCGCCGAAGAGGAGAGCCTCTCGCGTGTCGTGCCGGTGCGGCTCGCGCGCCGGCGCGGTGTCGTCCGCCATGGGCACCACGATCACCCCGCCGCGCACGGGCCGCCAGTCGTGACGAAGTGTCCTCCCACCTGGGCCGACAGCCCACACAGTGTCCACGCCCGGCGGACGTACGGCCTCGCTAGGGTCACCCTCATGAGCACCGACAGCGGCCCTGCGCCCCACAGCTTCGTCGTCCACATCCCCGACGCCGGCCTCGAGCCCGAGCCGCTCGATCCGCGGCAGATCGTCGCCGGGACCCCCGAGGTGACCGGCAAGGTGGTGTGGGAGTCGGCGGACGGCCGGCAGATCAGGGGGATCTGGCAGATCACCCCGGGCGTCGTCACCGACACCGAGGCGGACGAGCTGTTCGTGGTGATCAGCGGGTCGGCGACCATCGAGGTCGAGGGCGGCCCCACCCTGACGGTCGGTCCGGGCGACATGGCGGTGCTGCGCGAGGGCGACCGGACGACCTGGACGGTCCACGAGACGCTGCGGAAGGCCTACGCGATCACGCTGTGACCGCGGGCGGGCGCGCCGTCGTCCCCCGGACCTCCAGGACCGGTGGGGTCAGCTGCAACCGTCCCTCCCCGCCCGGCCGTTCGAGACGGTCGAGCAGACAACGGGCGGCACGGCGGCCGACCTCGTGGCCGGCGCCGTCGACGGTCGTCAGCCACACATGGCGCAGCCGGGAGATACCGGTGTTGTCGTAGCCGACCACGGACAGGTCGCGCGGCACGCGCAGGCCCAGTTCCTCGGCCGCCGACAGCACCCCCACCGCCGTCATGTCGTTGACGGCGAACACGGCCGTGGGCCGGTCGGCGCGGGCGAGCAGCCGCACCGTGGCCCGGTAGCCGCCCTCCTCGGTCATGTCCCCCGCCTCGACCAGCGCCGCACGGTCCGGCCCCGCCGCCCGCATGGTGGCCTCGAAGCCTCGCCTGCGCAGGTCGGCGACGGCACCGTAGCCCGCCAGGTGGGCGATGCGGCGGTGGCCGAGTCCGACGAGGTGCTCGGTGACCAGGCGGGCGCCGCGCTCGTCGTCGTTCGCCACCACGTCCACCCCGGCCGGCACCGGCTCCCGGGCCGCCGCGACCACGACCGGCATCCGGGCGGCGACGGTCTCCAGGGCCGCCGGGTCGGGCAGCGTGCCGACCACGACCAGCCCGTCCGCCCCGAGGTCCAGGAAGGGCCCGGCCGGATCCTGGCCGACACGCCGGTGCAGCCGCGCGTCGGCCAGCAGCATGTGCAGGCCGCTCGCGTGCAGCAGGGAGTTGAGGCCGTCCAGCAGGTCCACGTACCAGGGGTTGCGCAGATCGTGCAGCAGGACGCCGACCATGGGGTTCCCCCCGCCCGGGCGCGGCCGGGAGTCGGGCACGGTGCGCTGCTCACCGAGACTGCGGGCCGCCTCGTTGGGCCGGTAGCCCAGCTCGCGCACGGCCCGCAGGACGGCCTCCCGCTTCTCGGCACGCACCTGGTCGGAGCCGCGCAGCACCAGGGAGACCAGTGACTTGGACACCCCGGCCCGGTCGGCGACGTCACGGATGGTGGGTGGTCTCATGATTGGACCGTTCCATGTGGCGCACGGATTGTCAAAGGGCCTGGAGACCCTTGACACCCTGGCGAAACGGCCCGCAGGGTGGCCTGGTCAGTGGATGGAGCGGTCCAAGGAAGGGCTGTGGTGACTGTCATGGTGGATGCGCTGGGAGTGGCCGTCGTCGGGTTCGGCTGGATGGGCCGCGTGCACACCCAGGCGTACGCGCGCGTGCGGCACCACTACCCGCGGCTGGCGCTGCGGCCGGAGCTCGTGAGCGTCGCCGAGGAGGTGCCCGGCCGGGCCGACGAGGCAGCGGAGCAGTTCGGCTTCGCCTCCGCCACGCGGGACTGGCGCGAGGTGGCGGCCGACCCACGGGTGCGGGCCGTCAGCATCACCGCGCCGAACTTCCTGCACCGCGCGATCGGTGTCGCGATGGCTGAAGCCGGCAAACACATCTGGATCGAGAAGCCCGTGGGCCTGACTCCCCCGGACGCCCGGGCGGTGGCGGACGCGGTGGCCGGGGCGGGCGTGCAGGGCGCGGTCGGCTTCAACTACCGCAACGCGCCCGCCGTGGAAGCCGCCCGCGACCTGATCGCCTCCGGTGAGCTCGGCACGGTCACTCACGTCCGCATCCGCCTCTTCAGCGACTACGCGGCCCACCCCGACGGCGCCCTGACCTGGCGGTACGAGCGAGAGCGGGGCGGCAGCGGAGTGCTGGGCGACCTGGCCTCGCACGGCGTCGACCTGGCCCGTTTCCTGCTCGGCGACATCACGTCCCTGACGGCCGACACGGCGGTCTTCGTCCCCGAGCGGGCCCGCCCGACGGGCGCGACCGCGGGCCACAGCCTTGCCGTCGGCGGCGAACTCGGCCCGGTCGAGAACGAGGACTACGTCAACTGCCTGCTCCGCTTCGCCTCCGGCGCCCGGGGCGTGCTGGAGGCCTGCCGGGTCTCGGTCGGCGAGCAGAACAACTACGGCTTCGAGGTGCACGGCACCAAGGGCGCCGTGTTCTGGGACTTCCGGCGGATGAACGAGCTCGGCGTCAGCCGCGGCACCACGTACCAGGACCAGCCCGTCAGCACGGTGTACGTCGGCCCGGGCGACGGCGAGTTCGGCGCCTTCCAGCCGGGCGCGGCGAACGCCATGGGGTACGACGACCTCAAGGTGGTGGAGGCCTACCGCTTCCTGCGCTCGGTCGCCGAGGGCACCCCCTACGGGGCGACGCTCGCGGACGCGGTGCACAGCGCGACCGTGCTGGAGGCGATGACACGGTCCGCGGAGAGCGGTTCCTGGGTGGACGTGCACCCGTAGGGGTGGCGACAGGACCACCCCCGATCCGGTTCTCAGGCCCAGGGACGGCGCGCCCCGGGAACGGCAGGCTTCAGGAGTCGGCGAACGCGACCACGAACCCGCGGACGCCGGCACCGAATCCGCCACACCGAGAACTCGGGGGACCCTCATGTCCGAAGTCATCGCCCGCCGTCTGACCGGCCTCGCTGCCCTCGTCGCCGCGGTCGCGCTCATCGTCCAGGTGCCGCTCTACTTCGTCTACGACGGCCCGCCGCCGGACGGCAACGTCCTGTCCCGGCTGCTCATCGGGATCGTCGCGCTGGCCTCCCTGGTCGTGTTCGTGACGGCGTTGCGCGAACTGGTCGGCCGGGTGAGTCCCGCCCACGCATGGGCCGGCTCCCTCGCCTTCGCCACGGGCCTCGTCTACGCCACGATCACCCTGGTCTCGATGGGCCTCGAGGCCGGCGCGGTCATCGCCGTCGACCACCCGATCGACCCGACCATCGACGTCAGTGGCACCTACATCCTCTACGGGTCGATCTCCAAGCTGATGCTGGCGCTCTTCCTGACCGCGCTGGGCCAGGCCGTCACCCGCGCGCGCCTGCTGCCGCGCTGGACCGGCCGCTCGGCCTACGTCCTGGCGGGGATCAACCTGGCCTTCGTGCCCTCCCTGTTCTTCGGCAACGACCCCGCGTTCTTCTACGCGGCGAACGGCTGGGGCACGACCGCCCTGCTGGGCGCCGTCCTCAGTTACTGGCTGCTGGCCCTGGGTGTCTGCGTCTACCGCAGCGCGGCACGCGTCGCCCCGGTGGCCGGGACAACGGCGCCACGGCACTGAGCCGCCCGCAGGACCCGCGCCCCGGGTGCCCCGGGTGGCAGCCGCGTCAGCCGGCAGCCGCCTGGGGCGGCATGTTGTACGGGGTGACCACCTGGATCGCCGACGGCAGCGGGGGCCCGGCCGGCGGCAGCGCGCCGTGCGCCCGCATCACGGCGTGGCAGGCCTCGCGCACGTCGCGGCGCAGGTCGTGGTGGAGGACGGCGGACAGCCGGTGCCCGCGCAGCAGCCGGGTGTTGTCGTGGTCGAGGTCGTGCGCGACGAACACGTCGCACTCCCGGCCGAGGTCGGCGAAGGCGCGCAGGGTGGCGTCGTTTCCGCCGCCGATGGAGTAGACGGCACGGATGTCCCGGTCGCGTTCCAGCGCGGCCCGGACCAGCTCGTACTGCGTGGCGTCCAGCCCCTGCCCCTCGGCGATCTCGACCAGCGTGCGCTCGGGATCGCGGGCCCGCATCACGCTGCGGAAACCCATCTCGCGCTCCTCCTCGTTGCGGAAGAAGCCGCTGCTCAGGCTGGTGAGCACATTGCCGGGACGGTCACCGAGCCACTGGCCCATGAGGTAGGCGGCGGTGGCGCCGGCGGCCCGGTCGTCGATCCCGACGTAGGCGAGACGGGCGCTGGCCGGCAGATCCGTGACCAGGGTGACGACCGGGATCCCGGCGGCGACCAGCCGGCCGACGGCGGCGTTGGTCTCGGGCACGTCCGGCGCCTTGAGGACGACCCCTTGCGAGCCGCGCCGGGCTATCCGGTCGAGAATGGCGATCTGCTCCTGGACCGGTCCGGTCTCCCGGAAGTGGAAGCGGGAGCGCAGCACGGCCGGGTGCAGCGAGGGCAGTTCGGCCTCCAGAGCGGCCCGGACGGCGGTGGTGAACCGTTCCGGCGCCTGCATCACGATGTCGACCATGAAGGTGCGCCCGACGAGCCTGACCTGGGTGCGCTGCCGGTCCAGGTCGGCGATGGCCCGCTGGACCTCCTGCACGGTGGACTCCCGCACCCCTCCCCTGCCGTTCAGCACCCGGTCGACGGTGGCCTCGCTCAGACCCGCCTGACGTGCGATCTCCCGGATGGGGAAGGGGTGGCCCACGGAAAGCTCCTCCGGGATCTGCTTGAGGGGTTTTTGATGGCCGCCTGCTGGTTGTTCGACGGGTTTGTCATGACAAGAATGGCAGCACTGAGCCGCCATTGCCATCGAAGGGACGACGATGTCCTTCACCTCCGTGCGAGGTCAAGCCTGGCTGACCGAGCAGGACTGCGACCTCGACACCTTCCGCCCGCTCGTCGAACGCACCACCGACCTCGCCGACTTCCCGCACGCCTCGGCGGTGCAGGGGAACGTCCTCGTCTACGACAGTGAGCGGCTGCGCGCCCCCGGAACGGACCGCGCGGTCCGCGCCGAGCTGGTGCGGGCCCTGAGCGACGGCCCCGGAGTGGTCGTCTTCCGCGACGCCTTCCCCGATCCGGCGGTCGTCGACCGGGCCACCGCCGTCTTCGACGCGCTCATCGCCGAGCAGCGCGCCTCGGGCGCGACCGCCGGTGACCACTTCGCGAAGCCCGGCGCCAACGACCGTGTCTGGAACGCCCTGGAGAAGGCCGCCCTGCATGACCCGGAGGCGTTCGCCGACTACTACGCCAACGACATCCTGGCGCTGGTGGCCCGGGCCTGGCTCGGCCCGGGCTACCAGATGACGTCCCAGGTCAACGTGGTCAACCCGGGCGGCCAGGCGCAGAGCGTGCACCGCGACTACCACCTCGGCTTCCTCTCCGACGCGCGGGCCGCCGCCTACCCGGCGCACGTCCACCTGCTCTCCCCCGTGCTCACCCTCCAGGGCGCCGTCGCGCACTGCGACATGCCCGTGGAGTCCGGGCCCACGCTGTACCTGCCGTACTCACAGACGTACGAGCCCGGCTACCTGGCGTGGCGCCGGCCCGAGTTCCAGGAGTACTTCGGGAAGAACCGGGTCCAACTTCCGCTGGCGAAGGGCGACGCCGCGTTCTTCAACCCGGCCGTCTTCCACGCCGCCGGCACCAACCGCACCACCGACGTACGCCGGATGGCCAACCTGCTCCAGGTGTCCTCGGCCTTCGGGCGCGCGATGGAGACCGTGGACCGGGAGGCCGTGGCGAACGCGGTCTACCCCGTGCTGCTGGAGCGCCGGGCGCGGGGCGTGGACGAGGAGTGGCTGGAGCGTGTCGTCGCCGCGAGCGCCGAGGGCTATCCCTTCCCCACCAACCTCGACAGCGACCCGCCCGTCGACGGCCTCGCCCCGCCCGCGCAGGCGGACCTCGTACGACGGGCACTGCACGAGGAGTGGACCCCGCAGGCACTCCGGGACGAGCTGCGGGCCTGCGCCCTGCGGCGCACGAGCTGAAAGGACCTCCCATGGGACTTCTCGACGACAAGGTCGTCCTCGTCAACGGCGGCAGCCAGGGCGTCGGCGCGGCCGTCGCCCGGGCCGCCGTCCGTGAGGGCGCCCTGGTCGCCGTCACCGGACGGCGGCCGAAAGCGGGCGAGGCGCTGGTGGCGGAGCTGACCGCCGCCGGCGGCAAGGCGCTCTTCGTCCGGGCCGACCTCTCCGACGCCGGACAGGCGAAGGGGGCGGTGGCCGAGACGGTGGCCTCCTACGGCCGCGTCGACTGCCTGGTGAACTCGGCGGGGCTGACCACCCGGGGCACGCTGCTCGACACCACGCCCGAACTGTTCGACCAGCACATCGCGATCAACCTGAAGGCGCCGTTCTTCGCCATGCAGGCGGCCGTCGCGGACATGCTCGCCCGCGAGGCGCCCGGCACGGTCGTCAACATCATCACCTCTTCGGCCCACGGCGGTCAGCCGTTTCTCGCGCCGTACGTCGCCGCGAAGGCCGGCCTGATCGGACTGACCCGCAACGCGGCGCACGCGCACCGCTTCGACCGGGTCCGGATCAACGGCCTCAACATCGGCTGGACGGCCACCGAGGGCGAGGACGCGACACAGAAGGCCTTCCACGACGCCGGGGACGACTGGCGTGAGCAGGCCGCCGCACGACTGCCGATGGGCAAGCTGGGCCAGCCGGACGAGATCGCCGACTTCGTGGTGTTCCTGCTGTCCGAGCGATCGGGCGTGGTCACCGGTTCGGTGATCGACTGGGACCAGAACGTGCTCGGCGGCCTGGACTGAACATCTCAACCCCACCCAGGCATCCGGAGCCCGCGTCTTGAGCCCGTCCGGCGATTGAGGACGAGTCCGAAGGGCGACGGGACCCGGGGCAGGGCCCCGGCAACAGACAGCAACCAAAAACCACCAGGAAAGCAGCGGAGCGCATGCGCATCGGAATCCTCGGCCTCGGCCGCATCGGCGCCTTCCACGCCGAGACCCTCTCCGGACTCGACGCCGTCGGGTCGCTCGTCGTGGCCGACCCGTTCGCGGAGGCCGCCAAGAAGGCCGCCGAGCGGTTCGGCGCCGAGGTCGCGGACTCCCCCGAGGCCGTGCTGGCCGCCGGGGTGGACGGTGTCGTGGTCGCGGCGGCGACGGACGCCCACCCGGGCCTGATCCTGGCCGCCGTCGAGGCGGGCATCCCGGTCTTCTGCGAGAAGCCCGTCGCCAGGACCATGAGCGAGGGCGTCGAGGTCCTCGATGCCGTCCGGGGCAGTGCCGTCCCCATCCAGATCGGCTACAACCGCCGCTTCGACGCGGGCTTCGTCGCCGCGCGGGCGGCCGTGACCTCGGGCGAGCTGGGCAAACTGCACACGGTCCGCTCGACCACGCTCGACCCGGCCCCGCCGCCGGCCGCGTACGTCGCCGCCTCCGGGGGCATCTTCCGGGACTGTTCCGTGCACGACTTCGACATCATCCGCTGGGTCACCGGCCGTGAGGTGACGGAGGTGTACGCGGTCGGCGGCAACCGGGGCGCCGACTACATCAAGGCGGCGGGCGACGCCGACACCACCGGCGCGATCCTCACCCTCGACGACGGCACGATCGCGGTGGTCTCCAACTCCCGTCACAACGCCCGGGGTTACGACGTCCGCATGGAGATCCACGGCTTCACGGACTCGATCGCCGTGGGCCTGGAGGACAAGCTGCCGCTGCGTTCGGTGGAGCCCGGCGTGACCTTCCCGGCCGGTACCCCGCACGACTTCTTCATGGACCGCTTCACCGCCGCCTACCGCGCCGAACTCACCGCGTTCACCGAGGTCGTGGCCGGCACCCGTACCTCCCCGTGCACGATCGAGGACGCCCTGGAGGCGGGCTGGATCGCGGAGGCGTGCACGCTGTCCCTGCGCGAGCACCGGCCGGTGACGATCGCGGAGGTCCGCGCCTCCTGAGCGCGGCGCATCCGCGCGTGAGGGCGGCCGGGGAGAGGTGTTCCCCGGCCGCCCTCACCGGCTCACAGGCCGTAGCGGACCGCGAACTCGTCCGGGTCGTAGGCGTCCCGGGCCGGGTCACGCGGGGTGGCCGGCCGCTCCTCGACCATGTCCTGCGGGCGTACTCGCTCGGGCAGCGCGCCGAACCGGGCCCGGCGCCGGACCTCCGCGGTGCCGGCCTGCTCTTCCTCCTGCATCTCACCCTCCCCGTCCACGACTGCACACACCTGGTACCTGTCTGAACGTCCTCACCTCGCCGCTGGTTCCGCCGGCAGGTTGAAGACGTGGTCCGGGGAGATGATCGTGGTGATCGCGTCGCCGAACAGGGTGCTGGGCTCCTCGTTCTTGTAGTTGATGTCGGTGTTGAGCACGACGACGAGGGTCGTCCGGGCCGACGGCAGATAGATGGTCAGGGACTCGTAGCCGGGCAGCGAGCCGTTGTGGCCGATCCAGCCCTGCACGTTGAAGATGCCGAGACCGTAGCCGGCGCCCGGAATCGGGGTCGGCGGGGTGATCAGGCGCTGCTTCTGGGTGGCGGGGCTGACCATCCGCTCACCGTCGGGCAGCACGCCCGTGGCCACGGTACGTGCCCAGATCCGCAGGTCCTCCAGCCGGGAGATCATCGCGCCGGCCGCCCAGCCCCAGGACGGGTTCCAGTCGGCGGAGTCCTCGACCTTCCCGGTCGCGGTCTGGTCGGTGTAGCCCTGGGAGTGCGGGGTCGGGAACTCGTTGCCGGTCGGGAACAGGGTGTGGTCCAGTCCGGCCGGGTCCAGGATGTGGTCCTGGATGTAGTCGTTGAGATGCGAGCCGCTCATCTGCTCGACGACCAGGCCGAGCAGGATCAGGTTGGTGTTGCAGTAGTAGAACTTCTCCCCCGGCGGGAACAGCACGGGGTGCTTGAACGAGTAGTCGAGCAGCTGCTGCGGAGTGAACGGCCGCTGCGGGTCGGAGGTCAGCGCCTTGAAGAAGTCCTCGTCCGCCGAGTAGTTGAACAGTCCGCTGCGCATGCCGGCCAGCTGACGCAGGGTGATCTTGTCGCCGTTCGGTACGCCGTCGATGTACTCGCCGATGGTGTCGTCGAGGCCGATCTTCCCCTCGTCGACCAGTTGGAGGACGGCGGTCACGGTGAACGTCTTGGTCTCGCTGCCGATGCGCATGTAGAGCCCGGGGTCCATCGCCCGGCCGGTGCTCTTGTCGGCGACGCCGAAGGACTTCACGTACTCGCCCTTCCCGGGCGTCCAGATGCCGACGGACACGCCGGGGATGCTCGCCTGCTTCATGACCCGCTGTACGGCGTCGTCGACCTGCTGCTGTACGGCCGGGGTGAGTTCGACGACGCCGTCCCCGGACGAGGACGGCGAAGGTGGTTCGGTGCCGGTGGCTGCCGTGGGGGCCGAGGCCGGCACGGCCATCGCCCCGCCCGCGGTCGGCACCACCAGCGCCCCCACCGCGGCGGCGACGACGATCCCCCTGCGCAGTCGGATACACGAGTGTGTCATGGGCTCGCTCCCGTATGAGGAGGTTTCCGCCGCAGGCCACAGCCGCACCAGGGGGCACGGGCCGCATGCGGCCCATCACCACCACGATACGAGCGCGGGCGCGCCGCCGCCTGTCGGCGACGGCGCGACGCGCGTGGCGACCCGGTCCCGGGTCAGGCCCCGCAGGAGCGCGAAAACTTCCGGGTGCGCACCGCGACGGGCAGCGGCCGGGGGGCGTCCGGGAACCGCACGCCCCCCGGGGTCGGGGGCCGAGCCGACCCGGATGCGGTCGAGAGCGTCCGCCGTGTCAGGGCGTCCTCTCCCCGGGACTCGCCACGGGCGCGGTGAGGTCCTTCTCGTCCGGGAGCTCCTCGACGTCGACGCCGCGCACTTGGGCCAGTTCGTGTTTGAGTGCGGCGAGTTCGGTGCCGCCGGCCATGTGGTTGGTGAGTTCTTCGAGGCTGACCTGGTCGCGGGAGGCGGAGAGTTCCATGGTGCCCAGGCGCAGGACGCTGAAGTGGTCGCCGACCATGTAGGCGTGGTGGGGGTTGTGGGTGATGAAGATGACGCCGAGGCCGCGGTCGCGGGCGGCGGCGATGTACTTCAGGACCACGCCGGACTGTTTGACGCCGAGGGCGGCGGTGGGCTCGTCGAGGATGAGGACGCGGGCGCCGAAGTGGACGGCGCGGGCGATGGCGACGCACTGGCGCTGCCCGCCGGAGAGGGTGCCGATGGGCTGTTCGAGGTCGTCGAGGACGATGCCCATGTGGCGCAGTTCGTCGTCGGCGGTCTGCTTCATCTTCTCGATGTCGAGACGGCGCACGGGCCAGGGGCCCTTGGTGAGTTCGGAGCCCAGGAAGAAGTTGCGCCACACCGGCATCAGCGGCACGGTGGCCAGGTCCTGGTAGACGGTGGCGATGCCCTTGTCGAGGGCCTCGCGCGGGGTGGAGAAACGCACGGGGTGGCCGTCGACGAGGAACTCGCCCTCGGTGTGCTGGTGCAGCCCCGAGACGATCTTGATCAGCGTCGACTTGCCGGCGCCGTTGTCGCCGAGGACACAGGTCACCTGGCCGGGCCGGACGGCGAGATCGACCCCGTGCAGGGCACGGATGTTGCCGTAGGACTTGCCCGCGTTGCGCAGTTCTACGAGTGGACTGTCACCGCCCTCGGGGGCGGTGTCCGCGAGGATGGCGCCGTGCGTGCCGGTTCCGTCGGTGGTCATTCGGGTCACCTCCGGGTGGCCGTGCGCTGGACCCACAGATTGATCAGGACGGCGCCGAGGAGCATGACGCCGAGGAAGGCCTTGAACCAGTCGGGGTTCCAGCCCGCGTAGACGATGCCCTGCTGCACCATCCCGAACATGAACGCCCCGAAGACCGGGCCGATCGCCGAGCCGGCGCCGCCGGTCAGCAGACAGCCGCCGATGACGGCCGCGGAGATGTAGATCAGCTCCTGGCCGACGCCCTCGCCGGACTGCACGGTGTTGAAGGTGAACAGCTGGTGCATCCCGACGAACCAGGCACCGAAACCCACCAGCATGAACAGCGAGATCTTCGTGAACGTCACGGGCACGCCGACCGCCCGCGCGCTCTCCTTGTTACCGCCCACCGCGAAGACCCAGTTGCCGTACTTCGTCCGCAGCAGAATCCACGTGGCGATGGCCGCGAAGACCAGCCAGTACACGATGGTGATCTTGACCTGGACGCCGCCGACGTCGAAGGACGAGGCGAAGACCTTCTTCGCCTGACCGAAGCCGTCCATGTCGCTGATGTCGTCGGTGGCCACGTTGGTGGTGACCAGCTTGGTCACCGCGAGATTGACACCCTGGAGGATCAGGAACGTGCCCAGGGTGATCAGGAAGCTCGGCAGCCCGGTCTTCACGACCATCCAGCCGTTGAGGAAGCCGATCCCGAGGGACACCAGCAGGGCGACGACCACACCGACCCACACGTTCATGGTGAGTTGGTAGCTGAGCATGGACGCGGTGAGCGCCGAGGTGATGACGGCGACACCGGCCGACAGGTCGAACTCGCCGCCGATCATCAGCAGCGCCACCGGCAGCGCCATGATCCCGATCGTCGACGACTGGTACAGGATGTTGGCCATCGAACTGCCGTCACGCACCGGCGGCGCCGCGATCAGGAAGAACACGTACACCGCGACCGCGCCGAGGAACACCCCCACCTCGGGGCGGGCCAACAACCGCAGGGCCAGCGGGCGTTGCTTGGTCCGGCCGTCGCTCTCCTTGCGGCCGGGGGCCGGCGGTGTGGTCACCGCCGGCTCGGCATGGTGGGTCATGCTCATCACCGGGTGCCCTTCGCGGCGAACGAGGCGACCGCGTCGACGTTGGTCTTGTCCACGAAGGCCGGACCGGTCAGCACCGGCTGCTCGCCGCCGCCCATGTAGTTGCCGTTGTTCTTGTAGAGCCACAGCGAGTCGATCGCCAGGTAGCCCTGGAGGTAGGGCTGCTGGTCGACGGCGAACTCGATCGTGCCCTTGTCGATGGCGCTCGTCAGGTCCTTGTTGAGGTCGAAGGTGGCGATCTTGGCCTTGCTGCCCGCGTCGGCCTTCGACTGCACCGCCGTCAGAGCGAACGGGGCGCCGAGGGTGACGACGTAGTCGATGGCCTTGTCCTGGCTCAGCTTGGCGGTGATCGTCGACTTCACGGACGGCATATCGGTGCCGTTGACGTACAGGGTCTCCGTCGTGCCCGAGAACGTCTTCTTCACACCGGCACAGCGCTGGGTGAGGCCGATGTTGCCCTGTTCCTGGATGACACAGACGGCCTTCTTGGCGCCCTCGGAGTTGAGCCTGTTGCCGAGCGCCTCGCCGGCCACGGTCTCGTCCTGGCCGAAGAACTCCATCAGGCCGAGGTTCTTCCACTCGCTGACACCGGAGTTGAGACCGACCACGGGTATCTTCGCGGCCTTCGCCTTGGCTATGACGTCCTTCAGCGCGTCCGGCTTGGCGAGGGTGACCGCGATGCCGTCGACCTTCTGGTCGATCGCGTTCTGGATCAGGGTGGCCTGGTTCCCGGCGTTCGGGTCGGCGGAGTAGACCAGCTTGACGTTGTCCTTGGCGGCGGCCGCCTCGGCGCCCTTGCGGACGATGTCCCAGAAGGTGTCGCCGGGCGACTGGTGGGTCACCAGGGCGACCGTCATCTGCGGAGTGCTCGCCTTGCCCGCGGAAGCGCCGTCCGCGCTCTCGTCGGACTTCTTGCCCCCGGAACTGCTGGAGCAGCCTGCGAGGGTCAGGGCCACCGCCGCGGCCATGGCCACGACCGGGGCGATTCTGCTCGAGCGGGAGGGAGAAGAGCTGTCCATCTTTCCTGCACCTCACTGTGCGACGGAGAAAACGACGGGAAAAGGGGAGGCGATCGCGAAGATCCGGGGCCCGTTTCTACTCAGATTGGGGCCATGGGGCCGGGTCCGCGACTGTTCAGGTGTCTCGGACCCGGCGTGCGCTGCTGATGCCGGATCCAATCCCTTGCCGAGCTCACTGTCAATACTTTGTTAAGACATCATTTCACAAGCAGGTCCGAATGTAAGTACAAACTCTTGACAGTGCGGGCCCCCTGGACCTACACCTGGGAGACGCCAGGCCCACGATCACCGTGAGGAGCGTCGCACATGGCCGAGTCGGTCCAGCCACGGGACGTGATCACGATGGGTCGTACCGGGATCGATCTCTACCCCTTGCGGCCGTTCGTACCCCTTACGTGCACGGAGACGTTCGAAAAGGACCGTGTCGCCCTCGCCCGGCGGGAGTTGACCCTGACGGCCGGGACCGGGACCGGGACCCGAACGGGGACCGGGACCCGAACGGGGACCGGGGCCGGCAGGCGAACGGGAACCGGGACCGGCAGGCGAACCGAGGAACTCCTCGCAACCGGCCGACCCGGCCGCCCCGGTCCGCCCGCTCCCCAGCCGCTCTCCCACCCGACCCCACCGACCCCACCGACCCCACCGACCCGAGGAGGTGCCCCGATGGCGAAGACCGGCGACCGATCCCGTGCCGTGCCCGGCTCCGCGCTCGACCTGCTGCATTTCGCCCTGGACCGCACCAGCCCCGTGCCGCTCTACTACCAGCTCGCCCAGCAGTTGGAGGCGGCGATCGAACAGGGAGCGCTCGCCCCGGGCAATCTCCTCGGCAACGAGATCGACCTGTCGACCCGCCTCGGCCTGTCCCGCCCGACGGTCCGCCAGGCCATCCAGTCCCTGGTCGACAAGGGCCTCCTGGTGCGCCGCCGGGGAGTCGGCACCCAGGTCGTGCACAGCCAGGTGAAACGGCCGCTGGAACTGAGCAGCCTCTACGACGACCTGGAGGCGGCCGGACAGGGACCCACCACGCACGTCGTCCGCAACGAGCACGTGCCGGCGACCGCCGACGTGGCCGCCGCGCTCGGCGTCCCCGAGGGGAGCGAGGTCACCCTGCTGGAGCGGCTGCGCGCCACGCACGGACAGCCGGTGGCGTTCCTGTGCAACTACCTGCCCCCGGCCCTGCTGGACCTCGACACGGAACGCCTGGAGTCGACGGGCCTGTACCGGCTGCTGCGTTCGGCGGGCATCACCCTGCACAGCGCCCGCCAGACCATCGGCGCCCGCTCCGCCACCGCCGAGGAGGCCGAGCTGCTGGCCGAGAAGAAGGGGGCGGCCCTGCTGACCATGCAGCGCACGGCGTACGACGACACCGGCCGGCCGGTCGAGTACGGGACGCACATCTACCGCGCGTCCCGGTACGCGTTCGACTTCCAGCTGCTGGTCAGACCCTGAGGACCGCCGAGGACGCCCCGGGACCTACCTCGGGGCCATCCGCAGCGCGCCGTCCATGCGGACGGTCTCGCCGTTGAGGTAGTCGTGGTCGACGATCGCCAGGGCCAGCCGGGCGTACTCCTCGGGCCGGGCCAGGCGGCGCGGGAAGGGCACGCCCTCGGCGAGCGAGGCGCGGAACTCCTCCGACACCGTCGCCAGCATCGGCGTCTCCACGATGCCCGGGGCGATGGTGCACACCCGGATCCCGTACTGCGCGAGGTCGCGGGCGGCGGGCAGGGTCAGGCCGACGACCCCGCCCTTGGAGGACGCGTAGGCGGCCTGGCCGATCTGTCCGTCGTACGCGGCGATGGAGGCGGTGTTGACGATGACGCCCCGCTGGCCGTTCTCGTCGGCCTCGGTCGCGGCGATGGCCTCGGAGGCGAGCGCGAGCACGTTGAAGGTGCCGATCAGGTTGATCTGGATCACCTTGGCGTACAGGCCGAGGTCGTGGACGCCCTTCTTGCCGAGGATCCGCGCGGACGGGCCGATTCCGGCGCAGTTGACGACCGTGCGCAGCGGGACACCGGAGCCCGCCGCGGTGGCGACGGCGGCGCCGACCTGCTCGGGGTCGGTGACGTCGGCGGGCACATAGGTCACGCCGGGCACCGCGGGTGCCTTGTCGATGCCGTCCTTGAGGTCGAGGGCGAAGACCTGGGCGCCGCCCTCGGCGAGGGCCTTCGCGGTGGCCGCGCCGAGGCCGGACGCACCGCCGGTGACAAGGGCGGCGGTGTTCTCGAGCTGCATCATCACTCCTTGCCGAGGACGGTGAGCACACCGCCCTCGTCACGGTCCAGCGCACGGGAGATGATCATGCGCTGGATCTGGTTGGTTCCTTCGAAGATCTGCATGACCTTGGCCTCGCGCATATAGCGCTCCACCGGGAAGTCACGGGTGTATCCGTACCCCCCGAGGACCTGCACGGCGTCCGTGGTCACCTTCATGGCGTTGTCCGTGGCCACGAGTTTGGCGACCGACGCCTCCCGTGTGAAGGGCAGGCCGAGATCCTTCAACCGGGCGGCGGACAGCGCGGTGGCCCGCGCCGACTCGATCGCGGCGCTCATGTCGGCGAGCACGAACGCCAGCCCCTGGTGCTCGATGATCGGCTTGCCGAAGGTCTCCCGCTCCCGCGCGTAGCGCACCGCGTGGTCGAGGGCCCCCTGGGCGAGGCCGGTGGCGACGGCCGAGATGCCCAGCCGTCCGCAGTCGAGGGAGGCGAGCGCGATCTTCAGCCCCTGCCCCTCCTGCCCGATCAGCCGCTCGACGGGCACCCGGACGTTCTCCAGCCGCATGGTCGCGGTCGCCGAGCCCGTCAGGCCCATCTTCCGCTCCGGCGGGTCGGCGCTCAGTCCCGGGGTGCCGGCCGGGATCAGGAAGCAGGAGATGCCGCGCGCCCGGTCGTCGGAGGTGCGGGCCATGACCGTGTAGAAGTCGGCGTAACCGCCGTGCGTGGTCCAGGCCTTGGTGCCGTTGAGCACGTAGTGGTCGCCGTCGCGGACCGCGCGGGTGAGCATGGCCGCCGGGTCGGAGCCGGCGTGCGGCTCGGACAGGCAGTAGGCGCCGAGCAGCTCACCGCCCAGCATGTCCGGCAGCCACCTGCGCCGCTGCTCCTCGGTGCCGAAGCGGGCCAGCGGGAAGCAGGACAGGGCGTGCACGGAGATGCCCACGGCGACGCTCGACCAGACCGCGGCGACCTCCTCCAGCACCTGGAGGTAGACCTCGTAGGGCTGGTCCGCCCCGCCGTCCTCCTCGGCGAAGGGCAGCCCGAGCAGGCCGCTGCGCCCGAGGGTGCGGAAGACGTCCCGGGGGAACGCCTCGTCCGCCTCCGCGTCGGCGACCCGGGGTGCGAGTTCCTTGGCGGCGAGGGTGCGCGTGAGCTGGATGAGCTCGACGGCTTCCTCGGTCGGCAGGGCACGAGTGGCAGGCATGGTGACCTCCACGTAGGAGTACCGGTGAGTACTGGAAGTGATACTGGAGTGCGTACGAACGTATCATTCACAGTACGGCACGAGGGCGGTGCCCGGCATCCGACCACGGTCGGAAAATGTCCCTTCAGGAGGAGACGGCGTGCACGATGAGCGACGCGAGCTGTTCGTAGGCCTCCGCGTCGGTCAGCCCGGTGCGGGTCTTGAGTTCGCCCTGCTGGATCTGGCGCATGGTCGCGGCGGCGACCTCGCCGACGAACGCCGTGTGCACCTCGCGGAAGGCGCCGTCCGAGACGCCCTCGGCGATCAGCCGGCGCACCCGCTCCGCGGCCATCCGCGTGTTGGCCTCGTACACCTCGCGGGCCGGCGGGAAGTCCGCCACGTCGTCGAGGAACCGGCGGGAGAGCGGGCGCAGCTGTTCGGCCACGGCGGTCAGGTACACGCGGACGCGGTCCGAGGGGTCGACGGTCTGCGCCACCCGCTTCTCGACCGCCTCGGTGGCCCCGCGGAAGTAGTGCTTGACCGCCTCCACGACCAGCCCCTGCTTGCTGCGGGCGAGCTGGTACAGGGTCGTCTTGGAGCAGCGCAGCCGCTCGGCGAGGTCGTCCAGGGTGAGGTCCGAGAACCCCTCCGCCGTCAGTAGCGCGACGAGGCGTTCCAACAGGTCGGCCTGTCTGGCGGTACGGCGGTTGGACGGCATGATCTCAGCGTAGCCTCCCCCCTTGCTCCCGGGGTGACCTCCGCAGGGCGCCCCGGTCGGCGCCCGGTCGTCAGTGCGCGGCGTCCAGCCGGGAGCGCTGGTCCTCGGTCAGCTCCAGGTCGACGGCGGCCAGGTTCTCCTCCAGTTGCGCCACCGACGACGCCCCGGCCAGCGGGACGATCGGCGCCTCGCCGCCCAACTGCCAGGCCAGCACGACCTGGTTGACGCTCGCGCCGGTCTCTCGGGCGACCTCGCGCAGCACGGCGAGCCGGGCCGGGGTGCCCGGGTGGTCGTAGTCCGGCGGCAGGGGCTTGTCCGTCCGTACGTAGGCGCCGGCGAGCAGCGGCGAGTAGGCGACCAGGGTGAGGCCGGGCTCGGCCCGCAGATAGCCGAGGAGTTCGGCGCCGGCGTGCCCGAGGCTGCCGTCCGGGAAGAGCTCGTCGGGGACGTCGAAACGCGGGCGCAGATGGCTGTGCTGGTACTGGAGCACCTCGTAGCCGGGCAGTCCCGCCGCGGCGGCGAGGGCGCGGGCCCGCTCCACCCGCCACATGGCCTGGTTACTCACCCCGAGCAGGCCGACCGTGCCCTCCGCGACGAGTTCCGCGAAGCCCTCGACGGTCTCGCGCTGCGGGACGGCGTGGTCGTCGATGTGGGCGTAGAGCAGGTCCAGCTTCTGCACGCCGAGCCGCTCCCGGCTGCGTTCGGCGGACTCCCGGATCACCTTCGCGGAAAGGCCCTCCGCGTTGTCCGTGTAGCTGGTGCCCGGCGCCAGCGGCCGGGCGCCGAGCTTGGTCGCGACGACGATCTCGTGGCCGACGCCCCGGCTGCGCCGCCACCGCCCGATCAGTTCCTCGCTCTGGCCGCCCTGGCCGCCGTCGACCCAGAAGGCGTAGTTGTCGGACGTGTCGACGAAGTTCCCGCCGGCCTCGACGTACCGGTCGAGAATGGCGAAGGACGTCTCCTCGTCCGTCACCGACCCGAACAGCATCGCCCCGAGCGCGAGCACACTGACCTCGCGCCGGGTGGCCGGGTCGGTGCCTATGGTGCGGTACTTCATGCTGGATCCTCCCGTTCGGCCGGTGTCCTCCGGCTCGAACGGGAGTCTTGCCCTTGAAGTGCGCTTGAGGGCAAGGGCTTTTACCGCGGCGGCTAAGGCGGCCGACGGGACCGGCGATGCCCCGAACGCACCGAAGCCGCCTTCTCGATGACGAGAAAGCGGCTTCCGACCTGCCGTGAAGCTGGTCGGGACGACAGGATTTGAACCTGCGACCCCTTGACCCCCAGTCAAGTGCGCTACCAAGCTGCGCCACGTCCCGGTGCGCTTCGCACGGTGTTCGCCGTGTGATCGCGCGAACAGCACTTTACCCCACACCGGGCGGTGCGCCGTAGAGGGCCCGGGCGCGGGACAATCGCCGTATGGACCGTTTGGACAGCACAGGAGGTACGAGCGGCGGCCGGCCCGCCGGTCCCCGGGACCGGGACGGCGAGGGGCGGGCGCGCAACGCCCGGCCGCGGGACGGGCTCGGCCGGCCCCTGCCGTACGGCACACCCGGTGTGGAGCGGCAGCCCGAGGGCGTCGTCCGCACCCCGGAGGCGACCGTCACCGAGGCGCAGGCCCTGCTGGACGCCGGGAAGCCCTTCCACGCCCACGAGGTCTTCGAGGACGCCTGGAAGGCGGGCCCGGAGGCGGAGCGGACCCTGTGGCGCGGGCTCGCGCAGCTCGCGGTGGGTCTGACGCACGCCGCCCGGGGGAACCTCACGGGCGGGGCGCGGCTGCTGCGGCGCGGGGCCGGGGCGGTGCAGGAGTGGGCGGCAGGCGCGGGGCAGGGCCGGCCGTACGGGATGGATCTCGCCGGTCTGGCCCGCTGGGCTCGGGAGCTGGCGGACACCGTCGAGCGGACCGGCGCCGCCGTGGACGCGAGGGCGCGGGCGCCCCGGCTGCGCTGACCCGCCCCGGTCACTGTCAGTGGCGTACGGCAGACTCGTGACGTGCGAAAGATTCATGTCATCGGTATCGGCGCGGGCGACCCCGACCAGCTGACCCTCCAGGCGGTCCGGGCGCTGCGCAGCACGGACGTGTTCTTCGTCCTGGACAAGGGCGAGGTGAAGAGCGACCTGACGCGGTTGCGCCACGACATGCTCGACACGCACCTGCCGGACGGCGCGTACCGGGTGGTCGAGGCCCGGGACCCGGAGCGGGACCGCCGGGCCGGCGGCGCGGCCTACTCCCCGGCCGTCGGCGACTGGCGCAGCGCCCGCGCCGGGATCTACGAGCGGCTGATCACCGAGGAACTCGGCGAGGACCAGAGCGGCGCGTTCCTGGTCTGGGGCGACCCGGCACTCTACGACAGCACGCTGGCCATCCTCCAGGAGGTGCTGGCCCGGGGCGCGGTGACCTTCGAGTACGACGTCGTCCCCGGCATCAGCAGCGTCTCGGCGCTCGTCGCCCGGCACCGCACGGGCCTGAACCGGGTGGCGCGTCCGGTGCAGATCACGACGGGCCGGCGGCTCGCCGAGGGCTTCCCCGAGGGGGTGGACGACGTGGTGGTGATGCTGGACGCCCACCAGGCCTTCCGGCAGTACGCCGAGGAGGACGTCGACATCTACTGGGGCGCCTACATAGGGACCCCGGACGAGATCCTCGTCTCCGGTCCGATCGCCGAGGCCGGCCCCCGCATCGAGCGGCTGCGCGCCGAGGCACGCGAACGCAAGGGCTGGATCATGGACACCTATCTGCTGCGCCGCAATCCGGGGCAGGAGTAACCGCCCCCGGGCGGCCCGTCCCCGCGTGCGCGGCGGGGGCGCCGGTGTGATCGTGACCTCGTGACCGTCACCGAGGAAATCGCTCCGGCCGCAGCCCAGCCGCCCGTCCTGGACCCGCGCCGGCGGAACATCGTCTTCGGGACGATCGTGCTGGGGATGCTGCTGGCGGCCCTGGACCAGACGATCGTGGGTACGGCACTGCCGACGATCGTGTCGGACCTCGGCGGGGCCGCGCACATGTCGTGGGTGGTCACCTCGTACCTCCTCGCGGAGACCGTCGCGACGGTGCTGGTCGGCAAGTTCGGTGACCTGTTCGGCCGCAAGGTGGTCTTCCAGGTCTCGGCGATCGTGTTCATCACGGGCTCGTTCCTGTGCGGCCTGGCGACCAACATGTCGCTGCTGATCGCCTGGCGGGCCATGCAGGGCATCGGCGCGGGCGGCCTGATGGTGACGGCGATGGCGCTGATCGCCGACGTCATCCCGCTGCGGGAGCGGGGCAAGTACCAGGGCGCGATCGGGGCCGTGTTCGGCGTGGCCACCGTCATCGGACCGCTGCTGGGCGGGCTGTTCACCGACCATCTGTCCTGGCGATGGGCGTTCTACGTCAACGTGCCCATCGCGATCCTCGTCGTGTTCGCGGCCGCCCGCACCATCCCGGTGGTGAAGTCGGCGGTCCGGCCGGTCATCGACTACCTGGGCATCGCGCTGGTCGCGGTCGGCGCGAGCGCGCTGATCCTGGCGACGAGCTGGGGCGGCAACGAGTACGCGTGGGGTTCGGGCGTCATCATCGGCCTGTTCGTCGGCGGTGCCGTCGCGCTCGCCCTCTTCTGCCTGGTCGAGACACGGGCGCAGCAACCCATGCTTCCCATGCGGCTGTTCGGCAACCCGGTCTTCTCCGTCTGCTCGATCCTCAGCTTCATCGTCGGCTTCGCGATGCTCGGCGCGCTGACCTATCTGCCGACCTACCTCCAGTACGTCGACGGCGACTCGGCCACCGTCTCCGGTGTGCGCACGCTGCCCATGGTGCTCGGCCTGCTCATCGCGTCGGTCTTCAGCGGCAACGTGGTCAGCAAGACCGGGCAGTACCGTCTCTTCCCGATCGTCGGGTCGCTGGTGATGGGCGTCGGCCTGTATCTGATGTCCCGCATGGGTCCCGGCACGGGCGCGTGGCTGGAATCGCTGTACATGTTCGTGCTCGGCACCGGCATCGGCCTGTCCATGCAGGTGCTCACGATCGCCGTGCAGAACACCGTCGAGTACGCCGACCTGGGCACCGCCACCTCCGGTGTCACCTTCTTCCGCACCCTCGGCAGCTCCTTCGGCACGGCCGTCTTCGGCACCCTGTACACCAACTCCCTCACCCCGAACCTGAAGGAGGGCATCGGGGCGGCCACGTCGGCGGCGGCGGGCAGCGTCGACACGGCGACCATCGCCAGGGCGGCGACCAGCCCGGAGGGCCTGCACCGACTGCCCTCCGACATCGCCGACCCGATCGTCCACGCCTACGCGGACACCATCCAGACGGTGTTCCTGTGGACGGTGCCGGTCGCGGCCGTCGGTTTCGTCGTCGCCCTGTTCCTGAAGCAGGTCGAGCTGCGCGACAGCGCGCGGATGAGCTCCACCGACATGGGAGAGGGGTTCGGCCAGCCGTCCGGCGCGGACTCCCGGCGGGTGCTGGAGGCTTCCGTCGCGAAGATCATCGGCGGTACGGACGCGGACACCGCGCGCCGCATCGTCGAGAGCTCCGACACCCGCCTCGACGTGGCCGGGGCCTGGGCGGTGATGCAGGTCGAGCTGTTCACCCGGATGGTCGGGCACACGAGCCTCGGGCTCGTCGCCGCCCGTCGGCATCTGCCGCCCGAGGTGCTGCTGCCGGTGTTCGACCGCATGGTCGACGAGGGCTATCTGACCCGCCACGGTTCCCTGCTGTCCCATACGGAGGCGGGCACGCGCGAGGCCGGGGTGATCACCCACGCGTGGGGCGAGTGGCTGGAGGAGCGGGTGGCGCAGGACATCGGCCGTCCGGCGGGCGGCGACCTGCGGGCGGCGGTGGACACCATCGCCAAGCGGCTCCTGGTCGAGGATCTCAACGAGGGCCTGCCCCGACGCCGTCCGGAGCCGGAGCCGGCGGCCGTCGCGGCGCCCTGAGGACCGGCTGTCCGGGCCGTACGGCTAGCGCAGCAGGAGTTGGAGGCCGCCCACCACGGTCGCCGCGATCACCAGTCGCTCGAAGAGCCGCTGGTCGATACGGGGCACGGCCCACCTGCCGAGCAGCGCGCCGGGAACGACGAACGCCACGAGGGCCGCGTCCAGGAGGAGGGATTCCCCGTCGATGAGTCCGAGGCTCGCGCTGAACGGCACCTTCGAGACGTTGACGATCAGGAAGAAGAAGGCGGAGGTGCCGAGGAAGCCGAGTTTGCGGAAGCCGGCCGAGAGCAGGTACATCGACATCACCGGCCCGCCGGCGTTGGCGACCATGGTGGTGAAGCCGCCGAGGACACCGTAGGAGCGGGCCTTGACGCGACCGGACCGGGTGGCCACGGCGTCGGGTTCGGCGTCCGCGTCGGCCGTGCGGCGCCGCCACACCGTGACGCCCGCCATCAGCAGCAGGATCGCGCCGATCGAGGTGCGCACCGTCCCGTCGTCGGCCCAGACCAGGAACACGGTCCCGAAGACCACGCCGGCCGCGACCGCCGGGAACAGCCGCCACAGGGTGGGCCAGTGGGCGTGCCGACGGTAGGTGAGGACGGCGAGGACGTCGCCGGCGATCAGGATCGGCAGCAGGACGCCGGTGGAGGCGCGGGCGGGCAGGATCGCCGCGAAGATCGCGAGGCTGACCGTGTTGGCCCCGCTGACGGCCGTCTTGGAGAAGCCGACGAGCAGGGCCGCGAGGGCCAGCGCCGCGAACTCCCAGCCGGTGATGTGCCACAAGTTCATCGTGTTCATGCGGAGACCGATGCTACGCACACCTACCGGACGGCCCGAAGCCGTCTCGCCTGGTGGCCGTTCCCGCCCCGCCGGCCCCTCACCCGGTGGTCCCGGCCGACGCCGTCGGCGCCGCGCAGCGCCTCCCGGTGCCGCTCAGTGCCCTCAGTAGTACCCCTCAGTGCCTCTCCACCAGTACCGCGCTGCCCTGTCCGACGCCCACGCACATCGTGGCCAGCCCGCGCCGCGCTCCCGTGCGGCGCATGCGGTGCAGGAGGGTGGTGAGGATGCGGGCGCCCGAGCAGCCGAGCGGGTGGCCGAGGGCGATCGCACCGCCGCTGGGGTTGACCCGGCCGGGGTCGATGCCGAGCTGGTCGACGCAGGCGAGCACCTGGGCGGCGAACGCCTCGTTGAACTCGGCCTCCTGGACGTCGTCGACGCTCCAGTCGGCCCGGGCCAGCGCCTTGCGGGTGGCGGGGACCGGGCCGATGCCCATCACGTCGGGGTGGACGCCGGCGGAGGCGCCCGCGACATACCGGCCCAGGGACTCCAGCCCCAGTTCGTTCAGTGCCTCCTCGCTGACGAGGAGGAGCCCGGCGGCGCCGTCGTTCATGGGTGAGGCGTTGCCCGCGGTGACCGTGCCGCCCTCCCGGAACACGGGCTTCAGCTTCGCGAGCTTCTCCGGCGAGGTGTCCTCGCGGATGCCCTCGTCGGCGTCGACGACCACGCCGTCCGGGCGCCGTACGGGCAGGAGTTCGTCGTCGAAGTGACCGTCCCCCCGGGCCAGCGCCGCCAGGCGGTGGCTGCGCAGGGCGAACGCGTCCTGGCGCTCGCGCGTGATGCCGTACCGGGTGGCGACCTCCTCGGCGGTCTCTCCCATGGCGAGCAGGCCGTGCAGCTCCTTCATGGCGGGGTTGACCAGGCGCCAGCCGAGCCGGGTGTCGACGGTCTCGACGCGGTGCGGGAGGGCCTCGTCGGGGCGGGCCAGCACGAAGGGGGCGCGGCTCATCGACTCGGAGCCGCCGGCCAGCACGATGTCGGCCTCGCCCGCGGCGATCGTGCGGGCCGCGGTCGTGACGGCCTCGAGCCCGGAGGCGCACAGCCGGTTCACCGTGGCGCCGGGCACGGTCTCGGGGAGGCCGGCGAGCAGGGCGGCCATCCGGGCGACGTTGCGGTTGTCCTCGCCCGCCTGGTTGGCGGCGCCCCAGTAGACGTCGTCGATACGGGCCGGGTCGAGCGCGGGCACCTCGGCGACCAGGCCCCGGATGACGGTCGCGGCGAGGTCGTCGGGCCGTACGCAGGACAGGGCTCCGCGCAGTCTGCCGACGGGGGTGCGGCGGGCGGCCGCGAAGTGGACGGGACGCACGTCAGGACTCCTTGATTAGCACTGCTAGTTTTTCGACTGTAGACCCCGGCCCGACCCCCTGGGAAGATCCCCGGAAGCCTTCGCCGACGCAGCTGGAGGAGCGATGACCGAACACGTCCTCACCGGGACCCGCGGCACGATCGTCGTACACGAGTGGTCCCCTCCGCGGCCCCGCCGGCTCGTCCTCGTGGTGCACGGCTACGGCGAGCACGCCGGCCGCTACGGTGAACTCGCCGACGCCCTGACCGGGCACGGCGCGGCCGTCTTCGCCCCCGACCACATGGGGCACGGCAGGTCGGCGGGCGAGCGCGTGGTGATCGAGGACTTCGAGGACGTGGTCACCGATGTGCACGCCGCGGCGCGGCTCGCCCGGGCCGCGCACCCGGACCTCCCCCTGATCGTGATCGGGCACTCCATGGGCGGCCTGATCGCGGCCCGGTACGCCCAGCGGTACGGCCGCGCACTCGCCGCGCTCGTGCTGTCCGGCCCGGTGATCGGCGGCTGGGAGCTGCCCGGCCGGCTGCTGGCGCACGAGCGGATCCCCGACCTCCCCGTCTCGCCCGCCGCCCTCTCCCGCGACCCCGCGGTGGGCGCGGCCTACGCGGCGGACGAACTGGTCTGGCACGGGCCGATGAAGCGGCCGACGCTGGAGGCGTTCGTACGGACCCTGGAGACCGTGGCCGAGGGCGGCGACACCGGCCCGCTGCCCCTGCTGTGGCTGCACGGCGACGACGACCGGCTGGTCCCGCTGCCCGGCAGCCGGACCGGCGTCGAGCGGCTGAGCGGCGGCGCGCTCACCGAGCGGATCTACCCGGGGGCCCGGCACGAGGTCTTCAACGAGACGAACCGCGCCGAGGTGTTCGCGGACGTGACGCGCTTCCTGGACGGTGTGCCCGCTTCCTGAGAAGGAACGGAGATGCGGCTGTTTGCGGTGGTGTGACCGGGGCACCCGCGCCTGCATGGAGTGGTTGCGCAGTGCCGCCTGTGTGGGCGAGGACCCTGAGCTGTTCTTCCCCGTGGGCACGAGCGGACCCGCCCTGCGCGACACCGCGGCGGCCAAACGCGTCTGCGCCCGCTGCACGGTGCGTGCCGAATGCCTGTCGTACGCGTTCGCGATCGGACGGACGTCGGGTGTGTGGGGCGGGACCGGCGAGGAGGAACGCGCGGAACTGCTCCGTACCGCCAGACACGACGCGACGACGAGGAGCACCGCATGACTGTCGTGAAGAGCCCCCTGCCCGAACCGGCCCGCCAGGTCACCTTCGACGCGTTGCAGACCACCCTCGTGGATCTTCTCGGCCTCTCCCTGATCGGGAAGCAGGCGCACTGGAACATCGTGGGGCCCCGGTTCCGCTCGATCCACCTCCAGCTCGACGAGGTGGTCTCGACCGCCCGCACGTTCTCCGACACGGTGGCGGAGCGCGCGGCGGCGCTGGGCCTGCCGCCCGACGGCCGCCCGGAGACGATCGCCTCGGCGTTCACCCTGCCCTCCCCCAAGGACGGCTGGCTGCGCGACGAGGACGTCGTCCAGGTGATCGCGGAGACGCTGGGGGCGGCCATCGCACGGCTGCGGGAGCGGATCACGGCGACCGAGCAGGCGGATCCGGTCACCCAGGACCTGCTCATCGGCATCACCGCCGAGCTGGAGAAGCAGCGATGGATGTTCGAGGCGGAGAACTGGCCGCGCGAGCACTGATCCACCAAAGGAGCGGAACACCCGTCATGACCGACGCACTCGAACTCGACGCGCTGTGGGAGGAATTCCACCGCGTGGTGAACATGACCTCGCAGGAACTGGCCGCCTGGCTGCGGGTGCGGGACGCCGACGAGAACGCCGAGCCCCTGCCCGAGGAGGCGGGGACCCCCACCGGGCAGCATGTGCTGGCGATCCTCCAGAAGCGGCGCACCGACCTGACCGACGACGACGTCCGGGTGATGTACCGGGTCGTGGACACCGTCACCGCGCAGGCGGACCCGGAGAACGAGCCCAGGGCCGAGGACACCCGCGCACGCCATCGTCTGATGACGATCGGCCACGATCCGCTCAAGCCCTGAGGCCCCGCGCGGGCCGTCCGCTCCTCAGCCGGTGAGCCGGGAGAGCGCCGCCGACACCAGCGTGCGCGCTCCCGGCACCAGCACGGACAGGTCCGGCGCGAACAACGGGCTGTGGTTGCCCGGCACGCCCGCGAACTTCTCCCGCAGCTCCTCCCCCGGCGCCGCCTCCCACACGGGCGCCGGGGTGGAGCTCACGTACCAGTAGTCGTAGGGCACGCCCGCCGGGGCGAGCAGGGAGAAGTCCTCACTGCCGAGCGCCTGCCCGAAGTCGAACACCGTGTGCTCGCCGAAGAGTTCACGGTGCACGGCGGCGATCTCCCCGTCCAGGGCCGCGTCGTTGACGGTGTTCGGGCAGCCGGCGTGGACCGTGAACTCGGGCGGGACCGGGCACCCCGCGGCGGCGCACTCCCCCTCGACGACCCGCCGGATCGCGGCGAGGACCCGCTCGCGCGCCCGGGTGTCCTGGGTGCGCACGTTCAGCGCGAGCCGGGCCTCGGCGGGGATGATGTTGGCATTCGTACCGGCGTGGAAACTCCCCACCGTCAGCACCACCGACTCGCTCGCCGCCACCTCGCGCGCGACCACGGTCTGGAGCCTGGTGACGATGTACGCCGCCGTCACGACCGGGTCGACCGTCGACTCGGGCCGCGAACCGTGCCCGCCGACACCGTGCACGACGACGTCGACGTCGTCCGAGGCCGACAACGTCAGGCCGGGGGTGTGCGGGTAGAACCCGGCGAGTCCCGGCGCCACGTGCTGGCCGAACAGCACGTCCGGGCGCGGGAAGCGGGCGTGGATCCCGTCGGCGACCATCGCCCGGGCGCCGCCCCCGGCCTCCTCCGCCGGCTGCCCGACCACGACGAGCGTCCCGGACCAGGTCTCGCGGGCGGCGGCGAGCGCCTCGGCGGCGGCCACCAGCCAGGTGACGTGCAGGTCGTGGCCGCAGGCGTGCATCAGACCGTCGACGGTCGAGGCGTACGGCAGCCCGGTCGCCTCCCGCACGGGCAGCGCGTCCATGTCGCCGCGCAGCCACACCACCGGCCCGTCACCGTTCGCGAGCACCCCGACGACACCGGTGCGGGCCACCCCCTCCGTCACCTCGTACCCGGCCTCGCGCAGCCGCAGGGCCAGCTTCGCGGCGGTGCGGTGTTCCTGGAAGGACAGCTCGGGATGGCGGTGCAGATCCTGGTAGAAGCCCGCCAGCCGGCCGGGTTCGAGTCCCGAGGTGATCTCGCGGGTCAGACGGGCGACAACGACGGCCGGTTCTGTCATACCGCGCAGCCTAGAACCCGTCGGTCACCGTCCGCCCGCTCCGGCGCCTGCCGTCCGGAAAGTCAGAGGCCCAGCAGGCGGGTGACCATGCGCAGCACCCCGTTGTCGTTGTTGGAGGGCGCGAGGTGGCGGGCCCGGCGGACGACCTCCGGGTGGGCGTTGGCCATGGCGAACGACCAGTCGGCGGCGTCCAGCATCTCCAGGTCGTTGAGATAGTCGCCGAACACCATGGTCTGCGCGGGTGTGATGCCCAGCTCGCGCTGGAGTGCGCGCAGCGCGGCGCCCTTGTTGGCGGTGCGGTTCATGATGTCGACCCAGTGCTCGCCGGAGACGACGACCTGGTGGGTCCGCGCGAAGGGCGCGAGAGCCGGTGCGGTGGTCCTCTCGACGGACCCGAAGTCGAAGAGCGCGACCTTGATGATGTCGTCGTCCACGGCGGTGACGTCCTCGACGACCCGGTGCCGCACGTAGTACCGGCCCACCTCGGCGAGGAACGCCTCGTCGGCCCGCTCGACGTAGGCGGACCGCTTCCCGCAGACCACGGCGCCCACGTCGACGCCGTCGGACGTGAGCCCGCGCACGGCCTCCATGACCCGCGCGACCACTCCCGGGGCCAGCGGATCGGAGCTCAGCTCCTCCCCGTCGCGCACCACATAGGTGCCGTTCTCCGCTATGAACACCATGCCCTCGGCGACCTCGGCGAACTCCGCGGCCAGGGTGGCGTACTGGCGCCCGCTCGCCGGGGTGAACAGCACCCCGCGCTCCCGCAGCCGCGCCAGCGTCTCCCACAGGCCCTCGGGCACCTTCTTGTCGTCGTCGAGCAGCGTGCCGTCCATGTCGGTGACGATCAGCCGGATGTCGACGGGACCCGCCGGGGACGCGGACGCGGTCGGGCGGGGGGCGTGCGAGTAGGGCATGGCCTGCTTCCTGTACGGGATCACCGGATTTTCACCCTACCGGGGACAACGGTGATCATCCGGCGGCACAATGGCGGACGCAGGCCCGTGACACGGGCAGGACGTGAGAAGGGGCTCTCGGGTGAGCGGGTCGGCACGGCTGGACACCAGCGTCGCGCACAACGCGCGGGTGTGGAACTACTGGATCGGCGGCAAGGACAACTACGAGGTCGACCAGCGGGTCGGCGAGCATGTCGCCGGGATGTTCCCGCTCATCCGGGAGATCGCGCGCGCGGACCGCTGGTTCCTGGGGCAGGCGGTGCGGTTCCTCGCCGAGGAGCGCGGGGTGCGGCAGTTCCTCGACATCGGCACCGGGCTGCCGACGGCCGACAACACCCACGAGATCGCCCAGCGCGTCGCGCCCGAGTCGCGGATCGTGTACGTCGACAACGACCCGATCGTGCTGGCGCACGCCCGTACGCTGCTGACGGGCACCGCCGAGGGCGTCACCGACTACATCGACGCCGATGTGCACGACCCGGCCCAGATCCTCGAACGCGCGGCGGGCACCCTGGACTTCGGCCGCCCGGTCGCGGTGATGATGCTGGGCATCCTGAACTTCGTCCTGGACTTCGAGGCGGCCCGGGACATCGTCCGCAAGGTGATGGCCGACGTCCCGTCCGGCAGTTTCCTGGTGCTGACGCACCCCACCCACGACAGCGAGGTGGGCGGCGAGGGCCAGATCCCGGCGATGAAGTTCTGGAACGAGAACGCCACCCCGCCGATCACCGCGCGCGGCGGCAAGGAGATCGCCGCGTTCTTCGAGGGCCTGGACCTGCTGGAGCCGGGCCTGGTGTCCTGCTCGCGCTGGCGCGGCGAGGCCGACTCCCTCGCGGTGGTGCCGCAGTACGGCGCGGTGGCCGTGAAACCCTGACGGACGTACGGCACGCAACGGACGCAGCGACCGTGGAGGACGTATGACCACCCTTGCCGATCCCGTCCCCGGCGGGCGTCCCGGAGAGGTCGAGCGGGCCGGCGCGCTCGCCGGCGAACTCTCGGCGAGAGGCGTGCACGGGATCGTCCTGGCCTATGTCGACACGGCGGGGATCGGCCGGGTGAAGACGATCCCCACGGCCGGGCTGGCCTCGGCGGCGGCCTGGGGCGTCGGGATGTCGCCGGTGTTCGACACGTTCCTGGCGAACGACCACATCGTCGCGACCGACGTGCTCGGCTCCCCGGACGGCGATCTGCGTCTGTACCCGGACCTCGACCGGCTCGTGGCCCTGGCCGGGCAGCCCGGCTGGGCCTGGGCGCCGGTCGACCGCGTCACCCAGGACGGGGAACGGCACCCCGGCTGCTCCCGCACCTTTCTGCGCCGCGTCGTCGCGCAGGCGGCCCGCGAGCACGGTCTCGCCTTCAAGGCGGCCATCGAGATCGAGTGGGCGGTCGGCCTGGACTCGGCGCCCGCGGGCGAGTTCGTCCCGGCGGCCACGGGACCGGCGTACGGCGCGACCCGGCAGGTCGAGCTGAGCGAGTACACCGTCGAGCTGCTGGCCGCGTGCGCGGCGCAGGGCGTGGACGTCGACCAGATCCATCCGGAGTACGCGCCGGGCCAGTTCGAGATCTCGGTGGGCGCGCTCGACCCGGTGGCGGCGGCCGACCGCAGCGTCCTCGTCCGCCAGACGATCCGCGCGCTGGCCCGGCGCCACGGCCTGCGGGTGTCCTTCTCCCCCGCCGTCGTGGCGGAGGGCGTCGGCAACGGCGGGCACGTCCATCTCTCCGCCTGGCGGGACGGCACGAACCTGCACGCGGGCGGAGTGCGGCGGCACGGCATGACGGCCGACGCGGAGGCGTTCGCGGCCGGGGTGCTGGCCCGGCTCCCGGCCCTCACGGCGGTGACCGCGCCCAGCCCGGCGAGCCATCTGCGCCTCAAACCGTCCCAGTGGGCCGGGGTGTTCACCGCCTGGGGCCTGGAGACCCGCGAGTGCGCGCTGCGCCTGGTGCGCGGTACGGCGGGCCGCCGCGCCGAGCAGGCGAATCTGGAGGTCAAGCCGGTCGACCTGGCCGCCAACCCGTACCTCGCCCTCGGCTGCCTGATCGCCGCCGGGCTGGCCGGGCTCGCGTCGGGCGCCGTCCTGCCCGAGGAGAGCGACGGGGACCCGGCCCGGCTCGACGCCGGGGAGGCCGCCGCCCGGGGCGTGCGCCGGCTGCCGGCCTCGCTCGCCGAGGCGCTCGCCGAGTTCCGCCGGGACGAGGTGCTGCGGACCGCGCTCGGCCCGGTCCTCGCCGACGCGGTGAGCGCCGTACGACAGGGCGAGATCGACGCCGTCGACGGGCTCGACGACGAGCGGGTGGCCGCGGCCTACCGCTGGAAGTACTGACATGACCGGCGGACCGGTCCACGAGGCCCTCGCCGAGCTGGAGCTGGTGGACCACCACTGCCACGGCGTCGTCACCGACCCCCTGGACCGGCCGGGCTTCGAGGCGTTGCTCACCGAGGGCGACCGGTGGCCCGGCCACTCGGCCTTCGACACACCCGCCGGGGTGGCCGTACGCCGCCACTGCGCGCCGGTGCTCGACCTGGAGCGGCACGCCCCGGCCGACGTCTACCTGGCCCGGCGCGCCGAACTGGGTCCGCGGGAGGTGAACCGGCGGTTCCTCGCCGCCGCCCGGACCGGCGTGTTCTGTGTCGACACCGGGTTCGCCCCGCACCGCATCACCACGCCCGCCGAGCTGGCCGCGGCGGCCGCGGCCGGCGGTCCGGCGGTCGCCCACGAGGTCGTCCGGCTGGAGGCCGTGGCGGAGGCCGTGGCCACCCGGGGTGTCGAGGCCGACGGGTATGCCGACGCGTTCCGGGCGGCCGCCCTGGACGCGGTGCGGCGGCCCGGGGTGGTGGCGGTCAAGTCGGTGGCCGCCTACCGGACCGGCTTCGACCTCGACCCGGCCCGGCCCCCGGACGCCGAGGTCACCCGCGCCGCCCGGCGCTGGCTGGCGGGCGGCGGACGGCTGGCGGACCCGGTACTGGTCCGGCACCTGCTGTGGACGGCCGTCGACCTGGGGCTCCCCCTCCAACTGCACACCGGCTTCGGCGACAACGACATCCGGCTGCACCGGGTGGACCCGAGCCGTCTCACGGACTGGCTGCACCTGACGGCGGGCGCCATCCCGGTCCTGCTGCTGCACTGCTGGCCCTACCAGCGGCAGGCCGCCTATCTGGCCGCGGTGTTCGAGCAGGTCTACCTGGATGTGGGGCTCACCCTGCATCATGTGGGTCCCCCACGAGCGCGGGCGGTCCTGGAGGAGGCGCTGGAGATCACACCGTTCCGCAAACTGCTGTACAGCTCGGACGCCTATGGTGTGGCGGAGTTCTACGGGCTCGGCGCGCTGGCGTTCCGCAGGGGACTGGGGGATCTGCTCCAGGACCGGGTGGACGCCGACGAACTGGGCCTGCCCGACGCGCTGCGCCTGGCGCGCTGGGCCGGAGCCGACAATGCCCGCCGGGTCTACCGGCTTCCCGACGGACACTGAAAGTATGATCAAGCAATGTCTGACTTGACCGAAACCACGCCGGGTTGGCTGAGCTCCGACGAGCTCGAGATGGCACGCGCCCGTATGCCGATCCTCTACGTCGAGGCCGTGCCCGTGCGCGTCGACGACAGCGGCGAAGTCACCAGCGTCGGCCTGCTGCTGCGGATGGGACCGGAGGGCACGGTCAGCCGCACCCTGGTATCCGGCCGGGTCCTGCACCACGAGCGCGTCCGCGACGCCCTGTTGCGCCATCTGGAGAAGGACCTCGGTCCGGTGGCGCTGCCCCGCGTACCGACCTCGCTCCAGCCGTTCACGGTGGCCGAGTACTTCCCCACGCAGGGCGTCACGCCGTACCACGACCCCCGTCAGCACGCGGTGTCGCTGGCCTACATCGTGCCGGTGACCGGCGACTGCCGTCCCCGCCAGGACGCGCTGGACCTGGTGTGGTTCAGCCCGCAGGAGGCCGCCTCGCTCGCGGTGCAGAGCGAGATGCCGGGCGGGCACGGGTTCCTGCTGCGGCAGGCCCTGGCCCACGTCGGCCTCTCGGCCTCCTGAGCGTGATCCCTGCGCCGGCCGGCCGTCGCGCCCTGGTGGGCGCCGCCCGCAGTCGTCCCTGCACCCTCGTGGTGTGCAGGGGCTGCTGCTGCGGCGACGCCGGCAAACACCCCGGCTACGACCACGCCTGGCAGCTGGAGCGGCTGCGGGCGGCAGCCGCCGACTCCGCCGGCGCCTTCGAGGTCCGCACGACCGACTGCCTGGGCCCCTGCGACCAGGCCAACGTGATCGTCGTCCAGCCCTCGGCCGACGGACGCCGGGCCGGCGGCCGGGCCACCTGGGTCGGCTTCGCCATGGACGACGACTGCACGGACGAGATCCTGACCTGGGCGGCGGCGGGCGGCCCGGGGATCGCGGCGCCGCCCCTCACACTGGAGCTCCAGTTCATCAGCCCGCCGCGCGGGGAGCGGGTACGCAGCCGCAGGTAACCCCCTCACGCACCAACCACCCCTACGAGCAAGGAGTTCGGGGCTCCCGGAGCCTTCTGGCGTAGGTTGTCCCGATGGGGGCGACAGCACAGCGGCAGTCCGAGGAACACGAGGTCGGCAAGGGCGGGGCGGCGCGCTCGTCGGTGCTGATGGCCCTGGGCACGATCGTGTCCCGGGCGACCGGGCTGATCCGCCAGGTCCTGCAGGCCGCCGCCCTGGGCACCGGCCTGCTGGCCAGTACGTACAACACCGCGAACACCGTGCCGACCAGCCTCTACACCCTGCTGATCGGCGGCGCGCTGAACGCCGTGCTGGTGCCGCAGCTGGTGCGGGCGAGGGCGACCCACCCGGACGGCGGGCGGGCCTACGAGCAGCGGCTCGTCACCCTGGTCGTGTCGGTCCTCGCCGTGGGGACGGCGCTGGCGGTGTGGGCGGCCCCGCAGATCGTCTCGCTGTACATGCGCGACACCCCGGACCACCACGAGGCGTACCGGCTCACCGTGGTCTTCGCCCGGTTCCTGCTCCCGCAGATCTTCTTCTACGGCCTGTTCAACATATACGGACAGGTGCTCAACGCCCGCGAGCGGTTCGGCGCGATGATGTGGACGCCGGTCCTCAACAACGTCGTGCTGCTGGGCATGTTCGGCGCCTACCTCGGGCTGATGACCGTGCCGACGGAGGTCGCGGACATCACCGACGCCCAGGTCCGGCTGCTGGGCGTCGGGACGACCGTCGGCATCGCGGTGCAGGCCCTCGCGCTGGTCCCGTTCGCGCGGGCCGCCGGGTTCCGCTTCCGCCCGCGGTTCGACTGGCGCGGCTCCGGCCTGGGTTCCGGTGTGCACGCCGCCAAGTGGACCCTGCTGCTCGTCCTGACGAACCTCGTCTCGCTGACCGTGGTGACCAACTACGCCAACACCGTCGACCAGAGGCTGCCGGACGCCGGCGCGGGCTACACGGCGTACACCTACGCGCAGACGATCTGGATGCTGCCGCAGTCGGTGGTCACCGTCTCCCTGGTGACCGCGCTGCTGCCGCGCATGAGCCGCGCCGTGGCCCAGGGGCGGCTCGCGGACGTGCGCGCCGATCTGTCGCGCGGGCTGCGGGTGAGCGGGGTCGTCGTCGTCCCGGCCGCGTTCCTGTTCCTGGCCCTCGGTCCGCGGATCGCCACCCTGCTGTTCGCGCACGGCGCGGCCGACGCGGCCTCCGCGCAGCCGCTCGGCCACATGCTCCAGGCGTTCGGCCTCGGCCTGATCCCGTTCTCCGCGCAGTACCTCCTCCTGCGCGACTTCTACGCCTTCGAGGACACCCGCACGCCGTTCCTCATGGCGCTCTGGATCGCGGCGGTGAACATCGTCCTGGCCACCGCCTGCCACCTGCTGCTGCCCGACCGCTGGGCGGTGACCGGCATGGCCGGGGGGTACACCCTGTCCTGTCTGGCGGGGCTGGCCCTCACCGCGCGCCGGCTGCGCGGCCGGACCGGTGGGCGTCTGGACGACGGCGCGCTGCGGCGCACGTACACCAAGCTGCTGGTGGCGGCGGGCCTCGCCGCCGTCGCGGGGTGGGCGGCCGACGCCGCGTGCGCGGCCGCGCTGGGCGGCGGCACCGTGCCGACCGCGACCGCCCTCGCGGCCGGCTCCCTCACCCTCGTCCTGGTCTATCTCGGTGTGGCCCGGCTGACGAAGGTCGACGAGCTGCGGGGGCTGCGGCGACCGTAGGATCGCCCGTTTCGGTGAGCAGGCCGGCCAGCGTGGCGCGGGCGCGGGCCACCCGCGAGCGGACGGTACCGACCGGGCAGCCGCTCACCTCGGCCGCCTCCGCGTAGGGCAGCCCCAGCAGCTGGGTCAGCACGAACGCCTCCCGCCGGTCCTCCGGCAGCGCGGCCAGCAGATCCCGCAGGACGACGCCGTCGTCGAAGCCGGGCAGTCCGCGTGGCTGGGCCAGTTCGACGGCCGTCTGCCAGTCGGTCCGGTCCGACAGACGCGGCCGGGCCGCGGCGGACCGGAAGCTGTCCATCACCGCCCGGCGCGCGATCGACAGCAGCCACGCCCGCGCCGAGGAACGCCCCTCGAACCGGTGCAGGCCGCTCAGGGCCCGCAGGAACGTGTCCTGCGCCAGATCGTCCGCCGCCTGCGGGTCGGCGCTCAGATGGGCCACGTACCGCAGGACGTCGTGGTGCAGGGCGCGCACGAAGCCCTCGACGGCCGCCGCGTCACCGCCCCGCGCGGCCAGCGCCAGCGCGGTCGTCGACTCGTCGGCGGGTGCCGCCTTGCCGGCCCGCTTCGCGCGTCCCGCGCCGTGCGGCGTGCGGTGCCTCTCGGCCTTGGCGGAGTCGTGGAGCCTGCGGTGCTTGTCGGCCTTGCCGTGCCCTGCGGTCATGGCGCCTCATCCTGGCAGCGGGGCCGCAGGGCGTCACTCGGGGTTGGGCGAATCCACAGCCAGTCCGGGCGACTCACAGCACGGGACGGCGCGGACACGTCACCTCGTTGCGCCGCGTCTCAGCGCGTCTGTCCGCGCCGACCGCGTGGAAAACAACGAAGGCCGCTTCCACGCTTTCGTGGAAACGACCTTCCGACCTGCGATGAAGCTGGTCGGGACGACAGGATTTGAACCTGCGACCCCTTGACCCCCAGTCAAGTGCGCTACCAAGCTGCGCCACGTCCCGTTGCCCGCCTGACCTGGGGTTTCCCCTGGCCGAACACGCATGGAAACCATACCGCACTCGGGTCGATGGTCGCGCACCCGTTTCCCGCGCCCCGGCCGCCGGGCACCGTCAGTCCCCCGGGGCCGCCCCCAGCTCCGGGTACGCGTCGAGCAGTCGCGGCGGGGCCGCCTGGCGCCAGGAGTCGGCGAGGATGTCCCGCAGCTCGCCCTCGTCCTCCAGAGCGGCGAGGCGGGCCCGCACCCAGGCGAACTGGGCCTCGTGGTCGGCGATCCAGAACTTCCCCGGCTCGGCGAGCACCAGTTCGTCGCGCTCCTCCTTGGGGCAGCGCACGGCGAGGGAGGTCTCCTCCTCGGGCAGCGTGGCGAACATCTTCCCCGCGACCCGGAAGGTGGGCATGTTCCAGGAGATCTTCTCCGTGGTGTCCGGCAGGGACAGGGCGATACGGCGTACGTCTTCGGCGTCCGGCATGCTCCGCACCGTAGCCGCTGCCACTGACAGTCACCCGACGCCGACGTGCTTGTAGTACAGGGTGGTCGGGCGCAGGACCCCGGCCGGGCTCGCCGCGTAGTCCGGGATCACTCCGGCCCTGGTCCACCCGGCGGTGCGGTACAGGTGCTCGGCGGGGCTGTCGGTCTCGGTGTCCAGGTGCAGCAGGGTGACACCGGCCGCGACGGCGCTCTCCTCGGCGGCGGACAGCAGGGTGCGGCCGAGGCCCCTCCCGCGGGCGTCCCGGTGGACCATCAGCTTGACGAGTTCGGCGCGGTGGCGGCTGTTGGGCTTGTCGGGGAAGGCCAGGCCGACGGTGCCGACGACACGGTCGCCGTCCTGCGCCGCCCAGACCGCGAGCTGCCCGGCGGCGACGCCCTCCGCGCGGTCCTTCCACCAGTCCAGGGCCGCCGTCCGGTCGAGCGGGGCGAGGAAGCCGAGCGAGGCGCCGTCGTCCACCGCGTCGACCAGCAGGTCGGCCAACTCCGCCGCGCGGGCGCGCAGTTTGGGGGCGTCGAGCCGGGTCACGGTCATGGCAGCACCACCGCCAGCACGTACCGCACGTCCTCGTCGCCCGTGCACCGGAACCGGGTCGGGCCCCACACCCGCAGGCGCAGGCAGTCCCCGGCGCCGAGCTGGTGCCCGGTGTCCTCGGCCGTCACTTCCAGGGCGCCCTCCAGCACCCAGATGTGCTGTTCCAGGCCCGCCACCGGCGGCCGGTCGTAGGCGATGTCTGCGCCCACGGCGAGCCGGCCCTCGACCAGTTCGCCGCGCAGCGCGGGGTGCGGCGGCGACACGGAGCGCCGGACGAACCCGGAGGCCCGGTCCTCCCAGACGGACTGCTCGTCGGCGCGCACCAGCGGCGCGGGCTCCGCCTCCACCTCGCTGAGCAGCCGGGACATGGTCCGCCCGTAGACATGGCACAGCCGGTTCAGCAGCGCGGCGGTCGGACTGGTCTCCGCCCGCTCGGCCCGCGACAGGGTGGACCGGCTCACCCCGCTGCGTTCCGCCAACTCCCCCAGCGACCAGCCGCGTTCGGCCCGCAACTCGGCCAGCCGCCCGGCGATCCGCACATCGACGGGGTCCGGCACCCCGACCGTCTCCGCTCCGCCTGCCTCATGTCTCATATTCGGGACGCTATCCCTGATATGAGACGTCACTGTTACGGAAGGCTCACAGGGCTCACAGGGCTCACACGCGTGCGGCCTCGCCCAGCGCCTCCAGCACCGGCCGGATCAGCGGATGCCCCTCCGCTCCCCGGCGGACGGCCGCGAAGACCCGCCGGGTCGGCGCCACGCCGTCGACCGGCCGTACGACCACCCCTGTGAGGTCCATGCCGCGCAGCGCCGAACGCGGGACGAGCGCGACGCCCGCGTCGGCCGAGGCCAGGGCGACGACCGCGCGGAAGTCGTCCGAGGAGTGCTCCAGACGAGGCTGGAATCCGGCGTTCTCGCAGGCCAGGACGACCACGTCATGGCAGGGGTTGCCCGGGTAGGGGCCGATCCACGGGTCCTTGGCCAGTTCGGCGAGCGGAACCTCGGGGGCGTCGGCGAGACGATGACTGACCGGGACGACCGCGTCGAAGGGCTCGGCGTAGAGCGGGACGTGCGCGAGTCTCGGATCGTCGGCGGCCGGTGCCCCGCGGTACTCGACGGCGACCGCGACATCGACCTGCCGGTCGAGCACCATCGGCAGACTGGCGTCGCCCTCGGCGTCCTGGACGCGGATGCGGATCCCCGGGGCGGTGCCGGCCAGCCGGGCCACCGCGGGCGCCACGACCAGGGCGATCCCCGTCGCGAAGGCGGCGACCGTGACCGTGCCGGCGGCTCCGGAGCTGTAGGCGGCCAGCTCCGCCTCGGCCCGCTCCAGCTGGGCCAGGACGGCGTTGGTGTGGGTGAGCAGGATCTCGCCGGCCGGGGTGAGCCGTACGCCCTTGGCACTCCGCTCGACCAGCCGGTGGCCGGTCTCCTGCTCCAGGGCAGCCAGCTGCTGGGAGACGGCGGACGGGGTGAGATACAGCGCGGCGGCTGCCGCGGTCACCGTGCGGTGGTCGGCCACCGCACGAAGGATGTGGAGCCGCCGCGCTTCGATCATGGATCGATTATCGCAATATGTCCGAGCCCCTCAGACCGCCTCCCGGCCCGGCGGCCAGCGTCCGAGACCGTCACAGGGTTGGACAGCCACCGGCTCGGGCCACCACCGACCCGGACGGCTGGCGTCCGAGACCGTCACCGGCACAGACAGCCTCCAGCCCGGACGGCCACCGGCCGGGGCGGCCACCGGCCGGGACCGCCGTCGGCCCCGGCCCCGCTGTGTTCAGACCGCCTGCGGCTCGGACGCTTCCAGTTCCGACCGCGCCGCGACGAAGGCGTCGACGGCGCGGTTGACGTCGTCCGTGGAGTGCGCGGCGGACAGCTGGACCCGGATGCGGGCCCGGTCCTGCGGGACCACCGGGTAGGAGAAGCCGATCACGTACACCCCGCGCTCCAGCAGCAGTTCGGCCATCCGGCCCGCCTTCGCCGCGTCGCCGATCATCACGGGCGCGATGGCGTGGTCGCCGGGCAGGATGTCGAAGCCCTCGTCGGTCATCCGGCGGCGGAACAGCGCGGTGTTCTCGGCGAGCCGCACCCGCAGGTCGTCGGCCGACTCCAGCAGGTCGAGGACCTTCAGCGAGGCGGCGGCGATGACCGGGGCGAGGGTGTTGGAGAAGAGGTAGGGGCGGGAGCGCTGGCGCAGCAGCGCGACGATCTCCGCCCGGGCGGCCACATATCCGCCGGACGCGCCGCCCAGCGCCTTGCCGAGGGTGCCGGTGATGATGTCGACGCGGTCCATCACGCCGTGCAGCTCGGGCGTGCCACGACCGCCGGGGCCGACGAAGCCGACCGCGTGCGAGTCGTCGACCATGACCATGGCGTCGTAGCGCTCGGCGAGGTCGCAGATCTCGGCGAGGGGAGCCACATAGCCGTCCATGGAGAAGACGCCGTCGGTGACGACCAGCCGGCGCCGCGCGTCGGAGGCGTCCTTCAACTGCCGCTCCAGGTCGGCCAGATCACGGTTGGCGTAGCGGAACCGGCGGGCCTTGGACAGCCGGATGCCGTCGATGATCGAGGCGTGGTTGAGCGCGTCGGAGATCACCGCGTCCTCGGGGCCGAGGAGTGTCTCGAAGACCCCTCCGTTGGCGTCGAAGCAGGAGGAGTACAGGATCGTGTCCTCCTGGCCGAGGAAGGCCGAAAGACGGGCCTCCAGCTCCTTGTGCACCTCCTGCGTACCGCAGATGAAGCGCACCGACGCCATGCCGTAGCCCCAGCGGTCGAGGGCCGCGTGGGCGGCGGCGACGACCTCGGGGTGGTCGGCGAGGCCGAGGTAGTTGTTGGCGCAGAAGTTGAGGACCTCGCCGGGCCGGCCGCCCGCGGTGACGGCGACCGTCGCCGACTGCGGGCTGCCGATGACCCGCTCGGGCTTGTGCAGACCGGCGGCGCGGATCTCGTCGAGGGTGGCGCGCACGTCGTCGCGCACGGAGTCGAACATCGGGAAGCTCCTAAGAAACGCAGGAACGCAGGAACGCGGGAAACGCAGGAACGCAGGAACGCAAGAAGCGCGGGTGGCTCACGCGGTCCAGTCGAGGATGACCTTGCCGCCGCGGCCGCTCGCCGCGTCGGCGAAGGCCGCCTCGAAGTCGCGGTAGCCGTACCGGCCGGTGATCACGGGGGCGAGGTCGAGGCCGCCCTCCAGCAGCACCGACATCGCGTACCAGGTCTCGAACATCTCGCGGCCGTAGATGCCCTTGATCGTGATCATCGAGGTGACGATCCGGGCCCAGTCGACCGGGAACTCCTCGGCGGGCAGCCCCAGCATGGCGATCCGGCCGCCGTGCGTCATGTTGGCGATCATGTCGCGCAGCGCCGCGGGCCGGCCGGACATCTCCAGACCGATGTCGAAGCCCTCGCGCAGCCCCAGCTCACGCTGCCCGTCGGCGATGGACTCCTGCGACACGTTCAGCGCGAGGCTCGCACCGATCTTGCGGGCCAGCTCCAGCCGCTCCTCGCTGACGTCGGTGACGACGACGTTGCGGGCACCCGCGTGCCGGGCGACCGCGGCGGCCATCAGGCCGATCGGTCCGGCGCCGGTGATCAGCACGTCCTCGCCGACGAGCGGGAAGGACAGCGCGGTGTGCACGGCGTTGCCGAACGGGTCGAAGATCGCCGCCACGTCGAGGTCCACCGGGACCCGGTGCACCCACACGTTGGACGCGGGCAGGGCGACGTACTCCGCGAAGGCGCCGTCACGGCCGACGCCGAGCCCGACGGTCGCCCGGCACAGATGGCGGCGCCCGGCCAGACAGTTGCGGCACTTGCCGCAGACGAGGTGCCCCTCGCCGCTGACCCGGTCCCCCACCTGGATGTCGGCGACATCGCGGCCGGTGCCGACCACCTCGCCGACGAACTCGTGCCCGAGCACGAGCGGGGTGCTGATCGTCGCCTGCGCCCAGCCGTCCCAGGACCGGATGTGCAGATCCGTGCCGCAGATACCGGTGCGCAGCACCCTGATCAGCACGTCGCCGGGCCCGACGGCCGGCTCGGGGACGTCCGCGAGCCACAGTCCGGGCTCCGCCTTCTCCTTGACCAGCGCCTTCACGCTACGGCTCCTGTGGTGAGGGCCCGGGCGCGAGCAGCCCGAAGGGCCCCGCATCCGGGAAGACATGTGGATTCGCCCAGCAATCTGCCGCACTTCACCGGCCCGGTCCATCGAGCTTTTCTTAAGCGCCGCCACAGCTCCGCTTCACACGGGTGGCCCCGCTCGCCCGGACCGGCTTCCCGCACACCACGGTGGGGCGTGCCACCCTGGACCGCAACCCTCACCAGGCCGGCCGACTGACATGGAGCCCTCGATGACCACAGCACGGGACCTGTTGCTCGTCGCGATGGACGTGGCGCCCGTACGCCCCGCCGGGCAGGGCGAACTGTCCCTGGCCCTCGCGGGCGCCGAGGTGATCGATCTCGTCGGGACCGGAGCGGTGGCCCTCGACGGCGACCTCCTCGTGCCCGGCACGGCGCCGGCACCGGACGACCGCCTCCTGGCCGAGGCGGCGGCGTCACTCGTACGGGCGGCGCCGTACGAGTCGGTCGAGGACTGGCTGTGGCGGCGCGGCAGCGGCCTGGCCGCGGCCTATTCCGCCCGGTTCGAGGCGGACGGGCTGACCGGCCGGGCGCGCCACGGCCGGCTCCCGTTCCGGTCGGCGGGGACGGAGCCGCTCGACTCACCGGCGCGTCGCCACGCCACCGGGCGCTGGGCGGCGGACGAGCCGGTCCTCGCCGCGCTGGGCGCCGCCGTGGGTCTGCGCGAGGAGCCCGCCGAAGGCTTCCCGGACCTCCCCGGCGACACGGTCGTGACGGTCCTGGCAGCGGTCGGCGACGCGGTGGCGGAACTCGAGGCCGTACGACAGCGTCGGTCCATCGAGGACGCGGCCTTCGACAACATCTGGCGGGCCCCCTGACCGGCGTACCTCACGGCTCCGGGAACCCGCCGCTCTCCCGCCGCTGAAGGTGTCCGGCGAGTTCGGCGGCCGTCGACTTGATGGTCTCCAGGCCGGCCTTCCCCCAGGGCCGGGGCGTGAGATCGGCGACGCACACCGTGCCCAGCACCATGCCGCTCGTGTCGATGAGCGGGGCGCCCAGGTAGGAGCGGATGCCGTACTCGTCGACGACCGGATTGCCCGCGAAGCGCGGGTAGTCGCCCACGTCCTCGAGCACCAGCGCCTTGCGCCGCGCGACGACGTGCGGGCAGTAGCCGTAGTCGCGGGGCAGTCGGCGGCCCACCTCGGGTTTGCCGCCGCGCGCGGCCCGGCCGCCTTGCGGGGTGTGCAGCCCGGCGAAGAACTGCCGTTCCTCGTCGAGGAAGTTGACCATGGCGTACGGCGCACCGGCCACCTCGGCCAGGCGGTCCGCGAAGGCGTCCAGGGCGGGCTCCGGCTGTGCCCCGAGGCCGAGTCTGCGCAGCCTGCGGGCACGGGCGGGGGCTTCCCTGTCCTCCGGGGTGAGCAGCAGACGACCGGCCGGGCGCGGCGGGTCGTAGCTCATGGCCGGGTTCCGTCGCTGTTGTCGTACGTCATATGCGGCTCCGGGGCGTCGGGTGCGGGGATCACATGTGGGCGCCGCGGCTCGGCTGGGGTGCGGCCGGTGCGTGGGCGATGAGGTGTTTGACGAGGGTGAGCAGGGTCTGGACCCCGGACGCGGAGATACGGGCGTCGCAGCGCACGACGGGGACGTCCGGGGCGAGGTCGATGGCGGCGCGCACCTCCTCGGGGTTGTAGCGGTGGGAGCCGTCGAACTCGTTGACGGCGATGATGAAGGCGAGTCCGCGTTCCTCGAAGAAGTCGACGGCCGCGAAGCACTCCTCGAGGCGTCGGGTGTCGGCGAGGATGACCGCGCCGAGGGCGCCCTCGGACAGTTCGTCCCACATGAACCAGAACCTCTCCTGGCCGGGTGTGCCGAACAGGTAGAGGACGTGGCTCGGGTCGAGGGTGATGCGGCCGAAGTCCATGGCGACGGTCGTCTCGACCTTGTTCTCGATGCCGTCGAGGTTGTCCGTGGCGGCACTGACCGTGGTGAGCAGTTCCTCGGTGCTGAGCGGCGCGATCTCGCTGACGGCGCCGACGAAGGTCGTCTTGCCGACCCCGAAACCGCCCGCGACCAGGATCTTCAGCGCCGTGGGAAAGGGGTCGGAGCCGCCGCCGTCACGGGCGCCGTACTCGCGGTGCTCGTCGTACGCGTCGTACTCAGAGCTGTCGTCGTAGTCCATCGAGCACTGCCTCCAGAAGGGCCCGGTCGGTGGGGATGTGGTGGTACTCGGGGGGCTTGGTGGTCAGCGCCCCGCAATCGAGGAGATCGGAGAGCAGCACCTTGGTGACCGCTGCCGGCAGCTTCAGATGGGCCGCGATCTCGGCCACCGACACGGGCGCGCGGGTCAGGTGGAGCGCGGTCGCGTGTTCGGGACCGAGGTAGCCGAGGGGCGTCGCCCCGGTGGCCATCACCTGCGACATGAGGTCGAGGGCGACGCTGGGCTTGGTCCGGCCCCCGCTGACCGTGAACGGGCGCACCAGCCGCCCGGCCGCGTCGTCGAGCCAGGGCCCGTCGCCGGCCGCCGCCACGCTCAAGGCCCCATCACCGACGGTTCGACGGCGTGCTGCCGGGGCGCGGTCATGAGATACGGCCGGACGCTCTTGACGAGCATCGACATCTCGTAACCGAGCACCGCCGCGTCGGCCTCCCGGCCGGCGAGCACCGCGAGACACGCGCCCGAGCCCGCGGTGGTGACGAACAGCAGCGTCGAGTCGAGTTCGACGACGACCTGCCGCACGTCCCCGCCGTCGCCGAACCGGACGCCGGCGCTGCGGCCGAGCGAGTACAGGCCGGAGGCCAGGGCGGCCATGTGGTCGGCGCTGTCCGGGTCGAGGCCGTGGACCGACTTCACCAGTCCGTCGCAGGAGAGCAGCACCGCGCTCGTGGTGTGCGGTACGCGCTGCACGAGGCCACTCATCAGCCAGTCGAGATCGGATACCTGGCCGGTCGGCGCATCGCTCGCCATGGTGGATCGACTCCTTGGGGTACGAAGGTCTGCGGGAGCGCTGGGGGTGGGGGTGACCGTGCTCATCCGGCTGGTGCGCTCCCGTCGTGCCGTGCGGTGGATCGGTCGGGACCAGGCAGGTCCGGCCCGTCACCCGCGCCGTACGCCTCGGGGGGCGCGGCGGCGGGCACGGGGCGCGCCTGCGGTATGCGGGTCGGGTGCGGCGGTCGTACGTCGGCCTCGACGGGGAGGGGTACCGGCCGGGCCTGTTCCGCGCCCCCGACCGGGGCGGCGTCGCCCACGGCACCGTGGCTTCCGGGCCGCCGGCCGTGGTCCGACGCCGGGTGGGCGGCCGGGTCGAGCAGGACTTCGAGAGGGGCCGGCGGGCGCAGCGGTGCCGGGTCCGGGACGTCCGCCTCCAGGCTCTGCTGAGCCTCGGCCAGGCCGATGCCGCGCTGGAAGGCCGCCATCAGGCCGGGGTCGTGGCCGGCGGGCTCGAAGTCCTGGCGCGGGGCCGGGCCGCCGCGCAGCTGGGGCACGATGTGCTCCTGGGCGCGGCGGCGGGGCAGTTGGGGCTTGCCCATGGTGCCGCGCACCGCGCCGACGCGCGGGGTGGGCGCGATGCCGGCGTGCTCCTCGACGACGGGCCGGTCGCCGCGCCGGATGCCGGGCACGGCCTCGGCCGGGTTGGGCCGTGCCGCTCGGGCACCCCGGACGGGCAGCGGCGCGGGTGCGCCCGGCCGCTGCGGCATCGGCTCGGCGGGGGCGGGGTGCGGGGGCGGCGCGGCGGCACGGTCCGGGCCGGAGCCGCTCGGGTGACCCTGCGGGGGCGGGGCGACCACGGGCACCCCGGACCCGGGCGTGTCCCGTGTCGGGGACGGGGCTGGGGTCGGGGCGGGAGCCGGGGTCGGGTTCTGCGCCGTGCCCGGGGCGTTCCACGCCTCCGGCGAGCCGGCCGAGGTGCCGGGGCGCGTGCCTCCGCCCTGCGCCCGCGCCGGGCCGAACGACCGCCCGGCGCCGTCGGTGTCCCGTCCCGGGGACGGCACCGAGGACCCGCCCGGGCCCGGCGCGTCCTGCGGATGCGCGAAGCCCGTCGGACGGTCCACGTCCGCGGTGTGCCGCGGGCCGCGCGGCTGTCCGGGATCGGGGGTCCCGGCGGCGCGGGACTGCGGGGCGGGCGGCAGGGGCGGCCGTACCGGTTCGGCCACGGCGGGGGGTGCGGCGGGCACGAGGGGCAGGCCGCCGCCGTCGGTGTCCGGTCCGCGCGGTACCGCCCCGGGGACGCCCGGCGCGGAGCCCAGCAGCGCCTGCGGCACGACGAGGACGGCCTGGACGCCGCCGTAGATGTTGCTCTGGAGACGGACCCGGATGCCGTGCCGCCGGGCGAGCTGGGAGACGACGAACAGGCCGATGCGGCCGTCGGCGAGCAGACGGCCGACGTTGACCTGGTCGGGGTCGGCGAGCAGGGCGTTCATCCTGCTCTGCTCCTCGACGGGCATACCGAGCCCGCGGTCCTCGACCTCGACGGCGAGTCCGGAGGTGACGAGGTTCGCGCGCAGCAGCACCTGGGTGTGCGGGGCGGAGAACACCGTGGCGTTCTCGACGAGTTCGGCGAGCAGGTGGATGACGTCGGCGACGGCGTGGCCGCGCAGTTCGCCGTCGATGGGCGGGACGAGTTTGACCCGTGCGTACTGCTCGACCTCGGCGATGGCGGAGCGCAGCACCTCGGTCATGGAGACCGGGTTGCTCCACTGCCGCCGGGAGACGGCCCCGCCGAGGACGGCGAGGTTCTCGGCGTGCCGACGGATGCGGGTGGCGAGGTGGTCGACGTGGAAGAGGCCCTTGAGGAGATCGGGGTCCTCGATCGCGTTCTCCAGCTCGTCGAGGATCGAGATCTCGCGGTGCACCAGGGACTGAAGGCGCCGCGCCAGATTGACGAAGACCTCCAGCTTCTGTTCGCTGCCGGCCTGGCTGGACAGCTGCGCGGCCTGTACGACGGCGGTGACGGCCCCTTCGTGGGCCCGGGCCAGGTCGGCGGCGAGCAGCTCGAAGTCGTCGGCGTCGCCGGGCGGTCCGCCGCGCGACGTGCGCCGGGGCGGGACCTCCCCGCGGCGCAGCGCCTCGATGACGGCACGCAGCTCGGCCTCGCCGCGCGCGCTGCCGCGGCGCAGCGCCGCGACACGGTCGCTGACCGAGCGGGCGGCGCGGTCCGCGGCCACGGCGGCGATGACGATGCCGACGCCGGTCACCGCGACGGCACCGGCGAGGACCGCCCACAGGGTCACGCCGGGCCGGACGTGGGTGGAGCGCACGGTGAACAGGACGACCGCGCAGGCGCTGAGGGCGACCGCGGTGGGCGGGAGCACGGCGAGCCGCAGCAGCTGGGGCCGTATGTGTGTCTCGGCCGACGCCGGTGCGGGGCGGGCGACCGGCCGCCCGTGCCGTCCGCCCTCACGGCGGTCGGCGCGTGTGGCGGGTGCGCGGAGGTGAGACATCGGTGTCCTCGTACTGGTCCGTCGAGCCTGGCTGTCGGTCGGGAGAGCCGAAGAATTCGGCCCGGCGTCGCCCGACGGCCACTCACAGTAGTCGGCAACGTGTCAGGTGCGGTGGGCAGTTGACAAAGTCACCCAGCGAGCGTCCCGCTCTGGTATGAGGCTTCGCACGACAGACCGATAAGGGCGCGCCACCCGGCGGACAACACGGAAAGCGCACGATCAGACCTGGTCGGAGACGGTCCGGAAACGACCGTGCGGGCCGGGGAGCTTTTCGCTCCCCGGCCCGCACGGTCGAACGCCTCCGGCCCCCGTCAGCCCGCCGGGACCGCCTCCGGCGCATCGCCGCCTTCGACGGCACCCCGGCTTTCGTCACTCTCGGTATCGGCTTTGGCCTTGGTTACCGTCGCGATCAGGGGCTGCCATCCGGCCGCCGGCGCGAGTGCCACCTCCCGCCACCACGGCTCGCCCGGGACGGTCTCGGCGGCGGGCTCGAAGGGCTCGCCGGGCTTGGGCAGGGCGGCCCGCGCCCCGGCGGCCCGTGCGGCGGCCAGGGTGCCCTCCCCCGGGTCGGTCCACGCGTGGGTGGCGAGGTTGAACGTGCCCCAGTGGATCGGCAGCATCACTCCGCCGGGACCGCCCTGGAGGTCCAGGTGGGCACGCATGCCCTCCTCGGGGGTCATGTGGATGTCGGGCCAGAAGTCCGAGTAGGCGCCGATCTGGATCATGGTCGCGTCGAACGGGCCGTGCTCGGCGCCGATCTCCTGGAAGCCGTCGAAGTAGCCGGTGTCACCGCTGTGGTAGATCCGGTGCTCGTCGCCCGCGACGACCCAGGAGGCCCACAGGGTGTGCTGGGTGTTGCGCAGACCGCGGCCGCAGAAGTGCCGGGCCGGGGTGGCGGTCAGGGTGAGCCCGCCGACCTTCGTCGCCTCGTGCCAGTCCAGCTCGCGCAGCCGGTCGGCGGACACGCCCCAGTGCTCGAGGTGGGCGCCGACGCCGAGCGGCACGGCGAACAGGGTGTCCGTGTCCGCGAGTGCCTTGATCGTGGGCAGGTCCAGGTGGTCGTAGTGGTCGTGCGAGATGACGACGACGTCGACCGGGCCCAGCGCGGCCAGCGGCAGCGGGACCGGGTGCAGCCGCTTGGGCCCCGCGAAGGGGAAGGGGGAGCAGCGCTCGCCCCAGACGGGGTCGAACAGGACACGCTGCCCGTCGATCTCCGCGAGCACGCTGGAGTGCCCCATCCAGGTCAGCCGCAGGCCCGTGGCCGGCGGCTTGGCGAGGTCGGCGAGCGTGGTGGGGTGCACCGGTACGGTGCCCGCGGGGGCGCGGCGGGGGCGCTGTTCCTTGTCGAAGAAGACCTTGGCGAAGTCGAGCGTGGAGCCCGAGGGACGGGTCCGCGCCGTCCCGCCGGGGTTCTGGAAGACCCCGTCCTTGAAGTGGGGCGATCTGCGGATGCGCGCCAGGCGCTCGCCACTCGGATCCGCGCCGAAGGCCGCGGGCTGTAGAGCGCGGAGCCCGGAGCTCAGGGAACGGAAACCGGACACGGTACCTCCAGGTGGGGTCGCTGAGGCATTCCATTATGGGTGCCCGCTCCGACAACGCCGGGGGTCACCCCGGGCATTCCGCCGCGAGCCTGCTTTGACACGGCGTCCCCGCGTTCCAATACTGACCCACTGTTCAGTACCAGCCGTTTCGGCCGTACCGGCCCGCCGGTCGAGGAGTCCGTATGACCGCCCCCTTCCTGTCGCTCACCTGGACCGATCACGTCACCGGGCGCCAGGGCCACCTGGTCGTCGACCGGCTCGTGCGCGGCGTGTGCAGCGGCGGGCTGCGGATGCGGGCGGGCTGCACCCTGGAGGAGGTGACCGGGCTCGCCCGCGGCATGAGCCTCAAGGAGGCGCTGCACTACGACCCCGAGGCCCGCTACGTCCCGCTGGGCGGAGCCAAGGGCGGCATCGACTGTGATCCCCGGGACCCGGAGGCGTACGGACTGCTGGTGCGGTACCTGCGGGCGGTGCGGCCGTACGTGGAGAGCTGCTGGACCACCGGCGAGGACCTGGGGCTGACCCAGGACCTGGTGGACCGGGCGGCCGCCGAAGCGGGGCTGGTGTCGTCCGTGCAGGCGGTCTACCCGCTGCTGGACGACGAGTCCGCCGCGCGCGAGCGGCTCGCCGCCGCCTTCGCCGTCGAGGTGGACGGCATCGGCCTGGACGAGCTGGTCGGCGGCTGCGGGGTCGCCGAGTCCGTGCTCACCGCGCTGGACCGGGCCGGGGTGGCGTACGCCGGGACGCGGGTCGCCCTCCAGGGGTTCGGCACCATGGGCGGGGCCACGGCGCGGTTCCTCACGCGCGCGGGGCTGACGGTGGTCGCCGTCGCCGACGTCAAGGGCACGATCGCCTGCCCGGCCGGTCTCGACGTGGAGGCGCTGCTCGCCGCGCGGGACGCCCACGGCACGGTGGACCGCGCCGTGCTGCGCCCCGCGGACCTCGAGCTGCCGGGCGACGCCTGGCTGTCGGTGGAGGCGGAGGTGCTGGTGCCGGCCGCCGTGTCGTACGCCATCGGGGTCGAGGAGCAGGAGCGGATCGGCGCCCGGTGGATCGCCGAGGCCGCCAACATGCCGGTCCTGCCGGAGGCGGAGAAGCTGCTGCACGCGCGCGGGGTGAGCGTGCTGCCGGACGTCGTCGTCAACTCCGGGACGAACGCCTGGTGGTGGTGGACGCTGTTCGGCGACATCGGCGCGGACGCGGCGGAGGCCTTCGCCTACACGCGCCGCTCGATGCGCGCCCTGGTGGAACTGGTGCTGGCCCGCGCCGAGACGGACGGCACGACACCACGGGCCGCCGCGCACACCATCGCCGAGCAGCGGCTGCCGGTGATCGCGGAACGCTTCGGGCGGTACCGGCCCGCTCCGTGAGCGTCCGCCGCCACGGACCGGCCCGTCGTCGCGCACGCCGACGGATTAGGGTGACGGCGTGGTGAGGGTCCGGTTGAGTGTGGCCGAGCGGCGCGAGGAGCTGCTGCGGGCGGCCATCGAGCAGATCGAGGCGCGGGGCGTGGCGGCGGTCAGGATCGCCGACGTGGCCGCGGCCCTCGGTGTGAGCAACGCCCTGGTGCTCTACCACTTCTCGACGAAGGAGAAACTGGTCGCCGACGCGTTCGCCTACGCGGCCGAGGGCGACCTGGCGCGGCTGCGCAAGCTGGTCGGCCGCCGGACCACCGCACTGCGCAGGCTGCGGTCGGCGGTGCGCTGGTACGCGCCCACGGGTCAGGCCAAGGGCTGGCGGCTGTGGATCGAGGGCTGGGCGGTGTCGCTGCGCGAGCCCGCGCTGCGGGAGGTGGCGCGGGATCTCGACAGGGAGTGGAAGGCGGCGCTGGCCGAGGTGATCGCGGAGGGCGTGGCCGCGGGCGAGTTCCGGTGCCCGGACCCGGCCGGCACGGCCCTGCGCCTGACGGCCCTGCTCGACGGACTCGCCGTACAGCTGACGTCCTACGCGGGCACGGTGTCCCGGGCCCGCGCCCAGGAGTGGGTCGACGAGGCACTGGCCCGTGAACTCGGTCTGGGCCCCGAGACGTTGAGCGCCCACAAGCCCTGAGGGACCGGCTCCCGCCACGTTCCCGGAACCCACCAGGACTGCCGACCACCCGACCGCGGCACAGCAACGGCCCGAGCACGACTGGGACGCGAGGGTGGCAGCGACGACGCGAGCGCCGCCGGAACGGCGAGCGCCGCCGGAACGGCGAGCGCCGCCGGAACGGCGAGCGCCGCCGGAACGGCGGTCCGGCGCTCGGCCGGGCCCGTGACCGGCTCCGGCGGGCGGCTCAGTCCAGCTCGTACACCGCCGTCACCGTCGCCGTCGCGCGGATCTCACCGGGCGCGACGGGCACACCGCCGAGGCCCGCACCGGGGGTGTCCGCGGCCGACGGCGCCGGGCGCGGGGAGCTGGACGTGTCCTCGCTGAGCGAGACGAGCCGGCCCAGGCGGCGGCCGCTGAGGCGGGCGTACTGCTCGGCCTTGGCGTGGGCGTCGGCGTGCGCGACCTCGCGTGCGCCGGCCTGCAGCGGGGCGGGGTCGGAGACGTCGAAGGCCACGAAGCCGATCCGCCCGGCCTCCCCCGTGGCGTCGGTGACCGCCTGCACGACCGCGCCGACATTGGTCACCTCGCGCACCTTCACGGAGAAGGACTGCATGGCCCGGTAGCCCGTCGGGCGGGCGGTGCCGCCCGTGTGGTCGTAGACGGCGTCAAGGGAGACGCTCTCCGTACGGATGTCCCGGTCGGCGACGCCCTGGGCGCGGACGGCGGCCAGCAGCGCGGCGGCCGCCTTGTTCTGTGCGTCCAGCGCGGACTGCGAGGTCTTGGCGGAGGCTTCGACGCCGGCGCCGACGACCGCGAGGTCGGGCGGCGCGCTCGCGCTGCCCTCGCCGGTCACCGTGACGGTGGCGGGGCTGTCCGGTGCGAACGGACGGGCCGCCGCCGCGGGTTGGGCGGGCAGCGCGGCGGCCGTGGGCGCGGTGAGTGCGGGGACGCCCAGGGCGAGCAGGGAGACGAGGGCCGCGGCGACGGGCGTACGGGGAAGGGGCATACGGGACCGGTCCTTGGAGGTGTCGGGCGGTGCCAGGTGCGGGTGCGGTCATCCCAGCACCCGCGCCCGGCCCCGCCCGGGCACCACTCCCGTGCGATCACCTCACTGGTGGAGCGGCCGGCCGCGCGTCGTCCGCGACCGGCCGCGCCCACCCGGTCGGCGGTTCAGGCCACGGCCGCTATCCGCATCCTGATGTCGTCCGGCGACAGCGTGCCCTTGGCGGTCACATGGTCGCCGGAGGACTCCCCGCGCAGCCGTCGTCCGATCCACGGCACCAGGTACTCGCGCGCCCAGTGGACGTCGTCGCGCCGCACGTCCAGGGTGCCGCGCGGCGGGAGCAGCGGCCAGGGCTGCTCCGGGTCGGCCGGTACCTCGAGGCCGAGGGCCTGCCCACCGCGCAGTGCCACGCGCGTGTGCCCCTCCGGGGAGAGGTGGAGCCGGTCGCCGTCCCACGCCCTGCGGTCCTGGATGGACTTCAGGGACCACAGGTCGAGGACCGGACAGCCGTAGCGGTCCGCCACGGCGCGGACGTGCCCGTTGTAGGTGGCGATCTTGCCGCGCAGATGCTTGAGCACGGGGATGCCACGGGTGTCGAAGCCGGTGGTCACCATGACCGTGCCGGCTGCGGCGGTCAGGGCCGAGATCGCGCGTTCGAAACGCTCGGCGACCTCGTCCGGGTCGGTACCGGGACGGAGGATGTCGTTGCCGCCCGCGCAGAAGGAGACCAGGTCCGGGGCGAGTTCCACGGCCCTGGGGAGTTGGTCCTCCATGATCTGGTCGAGCAGCTTCCCGCGGACCGCGAGGTTGGTGTAGTTGAAGTCGCCCTCGGGCCGCCGGTCCGCGAGGAGGACCGCGAAGCGGTCCGCCCAGCCGACGAACGCCCCGTCGGGGCCTGGGTCGCCGACGCCCTCGGTGAAGCTGTCCCCCACCGCCACGTACGACCCGATCACTGATCTGTCGTCACTCTTCGAATCGTCTGCCACAGCAGTTCATCATTCACCTTCGAATGTGACCTACGCGATCGTAGGAAGGGGTTGACGGGCGGTGAGATAAGACACCCTTAAAGACTTCGCCAATCAGGGAATAAGGGACCAAGCCCGGAAGTCGTTGATCCGGAAATGGCTCCAGGTGGTGCGGAAGGCGAAGTGCCCGCCCGTGTAGGGCTCCGGGTCGGTGTGGTCGAAGACGAGTCGGCCGTTGTTCCACCAGCGGACGACCGAACCGTCGGAGACGATACGGACGTGGTTCGGCTCGTTCGCGACGAGCAGCGGCTCGGTGTAGTCGTAGATCAGCGGACGCACCCCCGCCTCGCCGACGTAGCGGCGCAGCCGGGTCGTGGTGTTGGTGTTGGCGCCGTAGCCGACGTAGTACGTCTTCAGGTAGTCGTACTCGGCGAGGGCGCCGCCGCGCGGAGTGGCGAAGAGGTCCTCCGGGGAGCGGACGTCGACGGCGTTCCAAAAGTTGTTGAGGTCGGAGACGCGGTCGTTGACCCCGCCCGCGGAGACGGGCGTGGCGACGTACTCGAGGACGTACGGCCCTTCGAGCGGCCGCTTGAACCAGATCGTCGCACCGGCGGGGACGTCGACCTCCAGGGTCCCGCGGGAGGCGGTGACCGTCCCGCCCTTCTCCAGTTCGACGGCCCACTGGCGCAGGCCGTGCCGGAAGTCGTCGTGCGCGATCAGGCGGCGGTGGCGGGGCCGGGCGCTCGCCGCACTCGCGGCGCTCGCGGCGGTCGCCGGGGCGAGGGCGGCCAGCGCGGCGCCGGCGGCGAGGGCTCCGAAAGCCCTGCGGGTGGTCGTCATGACGGTCGGCTCCTTCAGTGGGCGGGGGTGGTGAGGTGCGGCTCGGGGACACGGCGGGTCTCGGTGCCGAGGTAGTAGTCGGTGTACGTGGACTGGAGGTAGCCGCGGACGGTCCAGCCGAGGCGGTACGCGGGGTTCTGGGCGAGCGTGTAGACGCGGGTGTCGGTCGGCACGGTGCTGGTGTAGAGGCGCAGGGCGGTGTGGTCGGCGGTCTCGGCGAGGATCTCCTCGCGCCAGTCGCCGACGAGGTCGCCGTAGAACGGGGTGGCGTTGCGGGCGCCGGAGACGACGCCGGCCGGGTCGAAGACCGTCGCGCTGCTCTCGGTCGCCGGGTCCCACTTCTCGACGCGGGTGAAGTCGAGCAGTTCTGACGCCTTGTCACCGTCCCACCAGATACGGAAGTTGACGCTGGGGGTGGTGGTGGAGACCTTGCCGTCCTGGACGTTGAAGACGCCCGCGCCGGGCCGGGTCACGTCGGCGGTGGACGTCCAGTACTCGTAGCCGCGGTGGTCGGGGTCGATGTCCGCGGCGTTCCCGCGGCCGGTGTCGAGGTCCGCGTCGCTCACCGGGCTCGTCGGGTGCGAGCCGGTGACCAGCCGCTCGCCGGTGGCGGCGTCGTAGTAGTACCAGGGGAAGGCGGAGACGATGCCCAGCTCGGACTGCTGGATGGCGAAGCCCTCCAGGCCGGGCCGGTCGGGGTCGAGGTCGGCGATGTCGAAGCGGTCGCCGTGGATGGCGCCGTCGACGACGTAGCGCAGCGTGCCGTCGCTGTTGACGACGTAGTTGCCGTCGGCGATCTCGTCCCTGCCGTCCCCGTCGACGTCGACGGTGCGGATCTGGTGGAAGCTGGTCGCGCCGGTCGTCGGGTCCACCACGTACTTCCAACGGCGGCTGAGATCCGTGCCGTTGAAGTCCCAGGTCTGGAACAGGACCCGGAACGCGCCGCGCTTGGCTCCGACCCGGGTGACCGACTTGGTGACCAGGCTGGGGTGTTCGCCGTCGAGATAGGCGATGCCGAAGTGGCCGCCGGAGGGGCCGTCGGCCACGAAGTCGTCGGGGACGGGCTGCCGGGTCCGCTCGGCGCCGGTCGCTCCGTCGATCACCGACACGAACTGGTTCGCGGGCGAGGCGGCGGTGACCTGTGCGCCGTCGGCGAAGGTGGTCCCGGCGGCGGTGTGCGCGAGCACCTCGGCGCGGCCGTCGGAGTCGAGGTCGTAGACGGTGACGTTGTCGTCGTTGCGGTAGCCGCCGATCGCGGTGGAACCGCTGATCGCGGCGGGCGCCGGGTCGTTGGCGCCGTTCCCGCCGACCTGGGTGTAGGAGCCGGGGCCGAGGTCGACCCGCCACAGGCGCTCGCCGGTGAGCGTGTAGGCCTCCAGCAGGTCGGGCCTGTCGCGGGTCCCGGACAGCCGGCTGACGACGAGCTCGTAGCGTCCGTCGCCGTCGAGGTCCCCCGGCCAGGCGTGCTGCACGGTGTAGCCGTCGGCGCCTGCGAGCGGGATCTCGGCGTAGCCGTCGGTGAAGCGCAGAGCCGCCGGACTCGGCTTCTGCACCCGCCCGTCGACGACGGCACGGACGGTGTACGTACCCGTCCCCGGGCTGTCGTCCTGATAGGTCGTCGACTTGCGCAGCGGCTCCCGGTTGAGCCGGCGTCCGTTCTTGTAGACGTTGAAGGCGATGGCGTTCGCGTGCCGCGCGTATTCGGTGCCGAGCAGCCGCCAGCTGAGGAAGGTCCCTTCGCCGGACGGGGTGGCGACCAGGCCGCGGTCGAGGTTCTCGACGATCCGGCGCGGGATCTCGGTGGCGTGCCCGGCGGGCGCGGAGACGAGTCCGGCCAGCAGGGTGACGGCGGTGACGGCGGCCGCGGCCGCGGCGCCCTTGATGACGATGCGTCGGTCGACGCGGGACACAGGACCTCCGAAGAGCGATAGAAAGCGCTTGCTCACTGACGGAGATCACTGTGTCCCCACCCTGTCCCGCCTGTCGATGGGACACCAAGGGCTGCCACAAGAACGCAATAGAACGATCATGAACGCGCAAACTCCAACGCCACCCCTCCCTCCCCCGGACACACCGAAGGCCGGACCCGGGGATCGGGGTCCGGCCTTCGGCCGCGTGTCAGGCGGGAGGTCGTCGCAGTCGGAGGGGGTCAGCCGACGGAGACGCCGTGCGAGCGGAGGTAGGCGATCGGGTCCACGTCGGAGCCGTAGTCCGGCGTGGTGCGGATCTCGAAGTGCAGGTGCGGGCCGGTCACGTTGCCGGTGGCACCGGAGAGGCCGACCTGCTGGCCCGCGGTCACGGTCTGGCCGACCGAGACGGATAGCTGGGACAGGTGGGCGTACTGGGCGTAGTAGCCGTCGGCGAGCTTGATGACGACCTGGTTGCCGTACGCGCCGCCCCAGCCCGCGGAGACGACGGTGCCCGCGCCCACGGCCTTGAGGGAGGTGCCGTTCGGGACGACGAAGTCGGTGCCGGTGTGGTAGCCGCTGGACCACATGCTGCCGGCCGTGTGGTAGGCGGTGCCGACGGTGGCGCCCGCCACCGGCAGCGCGTAACCGCTGGAGGTACCGGTGCCGCTCTCGGCGGCCTGGGTGACCGCCTTCGATGAGGACGAACCGGACGACGAGGAGGAAGAGGACGAAGGGGACGACGACTTGGTTCCGGACGCCTTCGACTTCGACGGGGAGGACGAGGAGGAACCGGACGACGAGCCGGACGACGAACCGGCGCTTGCGGCCTTCTTGCCGATCGAGAGCTTCAGCCCGGGGTGGATCAGCGACGGGTCGCTGCCGACGGCCCGACGGTTGTCCTGGTACAGCTTCTGCCAGCCGCCGCTGACGTTCTGCTCGTCGGCGATCTTCGACAGATAGTCGCCGGACCGCACGGTGTAGGACTTGGCCGTCGTGGCGGTGGCCGCCTTCTGCGCCACCGGCACGGACTGCACGGCCTTTTCCGGAACGGCCTGGGAAGCCGACTGCGCGACGGACTGCGCGGGGGCCGCGTGAGCGCCGGCGGCACCTATGAGCGGAAGGGCGAGCGCGGCGCCGCCCGTTCCGGCGACGGCTATGGAACGAGTGAAGCGCTGGGTCTTCGGACGGCGGTGCTTACCCTTCGCGGGCATGGCGAATTCCTCTCCGGCGCCTGCGAGGTGAGCTGTCGGGTGCGGACTGGAGATGCCCGGCCGCGCCGAGGCGCGGCTTTACCCCAAAGCCTGTTCCGGAGACCGGAACAGGCGGTTGTGCCTGTGGGTCCCCCGCTCCTGCCAGATACGGGTGAGTGTGCGGACTCCGGGCGGTGGCAGGATTCGGCGTCCGTCCGGATTGGTGTGGAACGTAAGCGACCAGGACGCACAGGGACAAGCAGAGGTTGTACCGCTAACGCCTTTCTCTTGATCCGCTGTGAGAATCCCCGGTCACACTCCGTGAGACAGGGGACCCGTTTACCGCCAAGCACCCTGGAAAAGCATGCGAATTACGTGAACATGACGGGCGACGTACGGTCACGGATATGACGCTGCTCACGTGACAGCTCTCCAGGTTCCTTTATTCCAGAGCGAGTTGGAATTAAGGCTTCAATTCGGACAGAAACCTCAGATGCGACGCAGCCGGATAACCGTCGCATCAAGGTCGCCCCGCAGTCCGGTGCGCAGCCCGTGATGGAGCAGCACCGCCCCCCGATGGACTTCGCCCGTTTCGCGGCATTCGTACGATGCTGTCGGGTCGAGTCCGCGCAGCCGCAGCGCCGGGACGGGCTCGCCGAAGCGCTGCGCCTGGAGCCAGGCGAGGACGACACTCTCGTCACCGCGCACGTACTGGACGGCGCTCAGGCCGCCCGCCGGGGGCCGCAGCCGGTAGAGGTCGCCCTGCTGCACGAGCGGCCGGATCTCCTTGTAGAGGTCCACCCATCGGCGCGCCTCGACGAGCTCCTCCTCGCTCCACTGCGAGAGGTCCCCGCCGACACCGAGCACACCGGCCATGGCGCTGACGAAACGGAAGCGCAGCGAGCTGACCCGGCCGTTGAGCTGGGCGTTGGGACTGTCGGTGACCCATGCCGCCATGACCCGGGCGGGGTGGATCTGGCTGAAGCCGTGCTGGATGTCGAGCCGGTCGAGCGGATCGGTGTTGTCGGAGGTCCACACCTGGTCGGTGCGGCTCATGATCCCGAGGTCGATGCGCCCGCCGCCGCCGGAGCAGGACTCGAAGGCAACCCCGGGGTGGGCCGCCCGCAGCCGGTCCAGGAGCGCATACAGGGCCCGTACGTGGTCGACCCAGAGGCGCTGCGGGTAGGGGTCGTCCGGCCAGCCGGCGTCGGTGAAGCAGCGGTTGAAGTCCCACTTCACATAGTCGACGGGCGCGCTGGAGAGGAGCCCGTGGAGCTGCTCCCAGAGGTACTCCTGGACGTCCTCGCGCGCGAGGTTCAGCACGAGCTGATTGCGAAACTCCGTCCGCTTTCGTCCGTATTGGAACTGCACCCAGTCGGGGTGCGCCCGGTACAGCTCGCTGTCCGGGTTGACCATCTCCGGCTCGACCCAGATGCCGAACTGCATGCCGAGGTCGTGCACCTGGTCGGCGAGGGGCTTCAGCCCGTTCGGGAAGCGGTCTGGGTTGGGCCGCCAGTCGCCGAGCCCGGCGTGGTCGCCGGTGCGCGCCCCGAACCAGCCGTCGTCGACGACGAAGAGCTCCACGCCGATCGCGGCGGCCCGCCGGGCGAGCGTGCCCTGCTGTTCCTCGGAGATGTCGAAGTAGGTGGCCTCCCAGGAGTTGAACAGCACCGGCCGGTCCTGTTCGGCGTCGGGGACGACATACGCGCGCTGGTAGGCGTGCCAGGCGCGGCTCGCCCCGCCGAAGCCGGCGTCGCTCCACAGGCCGGCGAAGACGGGGGTGGTGAAGGACTCCCCCGCGGCCAGCCGCAGCAGCCCCGAGTCGTCGTACCCGACACCCCCGGTGATCTGCACGCGCGCGTCCGGAAGTTGGGCGACGGCGATCCGCCAGGTGCCCGACCAGCCGAGGGCGCAGCCGTAGACCTCGCCGCGCTCCTCGGTCGCGTCGGTGTCCAGGGCGACCCAGGGCAGGTGCTGGTGCCCGGTGTGACCGCGACGGCTGCCGATGACCTGCTCGCCGTAGGTGAGCGCGGACCGGGTGAGCCGGGACTCGGCGGCCCAGCGGCCGTGCAGCTGCGACAGCCGCCAGTCGTCGCGCTCGGGCAGGGTCCAGGTGGCGGAGTCGGCGCGCAGCAGCTCCAGCGGCCCCTCACCGTCGTTGCGCAGGGTCGTCCAGCGCTCGACGACGTCGCCGCGCATCCGGTAGTGCAGGGTGACGGCCAGCCCGGCGTCCCGGAACCGCAGCCGCAGCCCGTCGCCGTCGGCCTCGAAGTCCTCGTAGGACCACTCGGTGCCGCGCCGTTCGTCCGTGCGCACCGACAGGGCCGGCCGGACGAAGCGGGGGCCGCCCTCGACCGGGTACTCCTCCCGGCCGTCGAGCGGGGACTCGAAGGACGCCCCCCGCTCCGACGGCGGGAAGGCGGCGAGCGCCTCGGCGTCCGCGAGCGCGATGCCCGGGCCCCAGTGCAGGTGGACCAGCTCGTCGGCCTCGGTGAGGTGGAGGGCGTAGCTGCTCGTCGGCCCCGAAAGGAGCCAGGTACGGCCGTTGTCGGCGATCTCGGGCATCAAACCCCCACTAATTCGAACAGGTGCGATCAAGCACCAACATCATCGAATGCGGTCGGCCTGCCGGGCAACTTTCCGTGGACAACTCTTCACCTGGGCAGACGTCCGGAGTACCGCCCTGTGGACAACCCGTTGCCCGGGGAACCCATGTCGTATCGTCGGGGAAGCGTCCCGTCGGCCACCACGAGCCGCGCCGACGGCGACCGACAGGGAGGGAGCCCCCGTGACGCAGCAGATCCCGTCGACCGAGCCCGAGCTGGCCGGCGTGCGCAACTTCCGGGATGTGGGCGGTCTGCCGACCGTCGACGGCCGGCGGGTGCGGCACGGCGTGCTGTTCCGCAGCGGCCATCTCGCGCACGCGACCGACGAGGACGCAGCGTTCCTCTCCGGCCTGGGCCTGCACACGATCTTCGACTTCCGCAATGCCGCGGACCAGAAGCTGGAGGGCCCGGACGTCGAGCTCCCGGGCGTGCGCAACGTGAACCTGCCCCTGTCGGACCCGGCGGACGGCTCCGAGTTCTGGAAGATGGTCCGCGACGGCGAGATCGACCAGCTGCGCGGGATCCTCGGCGACGGCAAGGCCGCCGGCCGGATGATCGCCTCCTACCGCTCGATCGTCAAGGAGCGGACGGCCGAGCACGCGCGGGTGCTGCACGCGCTCGCCGAGGACAGCGTCCCGGCCCTGATGCACTGCGCGGCGGGCAAGGACCGCGCGGGCCTGTCCATCGCGGTGACACTGCTCGCCCTGGGCGTGGAGCGCGAGGCCATCCTCGCCGACTACCTGGAGTCCAACGCCAAGCACCGCCGCTACCGGGTCCGCCGCAGTGCCACCTCGGACGCGGCCTACTCCCCTGAGGTCATGGAGCTGCTCAGCCCCCTCTTCGACGCGCGCGCGGAGTACCTCGCGGCGGCCGAGGAGACCATCGAGGAGACCTGGGGCGGCGTCGACGCCTATCTGGAGGAGGGCCTCGGGCTCTCCCCCGAGACCCGTGAGCGGCTGCGGGACCGGCTGCTCGACTGACACTGACACCGCGTCCGGCACGGCGACCGGCACCGCGTCCGGCTCCGTGCCGCGGAGGCCGCACCGGTTTCCGGGGGCTCTACTGGTTGGCGCCCACCTCGAACAGCAGCCAGAGGAACGCCGCGAAGACGTGCCCCACCGCGATGTAGATGATCAGCCGGATCCAGAGGGTGCGGGGGAACTTCTCCTCGATGTCCTTCATGGCGTCTCTCCGATGTCCGAAGGGGTCGGGCCCAGGCACAGCGTGGCCGTGGGGCTCTGCAACAGGGTGTGGACGAAGAGCAGTTCGACCCCGTCGGCGTCCTGCGCCGCGATGCGGTGCGGGGTCAGCGAGTCGAAGTGCGCGCTGTCACCGGGCCCGAGCAGTTCGGTGGTGTCCCCGAGGCGCAGCCGCAGCCGCCCGCGCAGGACGTGCAGCCACTCCTCCCCGGGGTGCACGCGCACGACGTCTCCCTGGGAGCCGTAGGGCACGTGGACACGCAGGGCCTGCATCCCGCGCCCGGAGGCGCCCGCCTGCCAGTACGTCCAGCCGCCCGCGCGGGTCGGCTCCATGGCGGCGGCACGGACGACGGCGTCCCGGTCGGCGGACGTCTCACCGAGCAGTTCTGAGACCGTCGTACCGTAGATACGGGCGAGCGCGAGCAGCATCGGCAGCGAGGGCTGGCGCTGCCCGGTCTCCAGGCGGGAGAGATGGGCGGCCGACAGCCCGGCGGCGCGGGCCGCGGCCTCCAGGGTGAGGGCGGTCCGGCGGCGCAGGGCGCGCAGCTGGGGGGCGACGGCGGGAAGAGCCCCGGCGTGTTCCGCCGGGTCCTCGGACTCGGGCGAGCTCATGACTCCATTGCACGCCGGAATTGCCTCTGCGGCAAATTTGTTGCCTCAGAGGCAAAAGCGCTCGCAGACCCCAGGCAGTCCTCCCCGTCGCCCGTGCTCCCGGGCGGCTCAGCGGTTGGCCACCGCCTGCTTCACCAGCGTCCTGCCGAAGTCCCACATCAGCCCGCCGCCGCCGTGCGCGTCGTCCATCACGGCGGTGAAGGCGTCGACGAACCGGTCCACCTCGCGCTCGCCGACGATCAGCGGCGGGATCAGCTTGATCACCTCCAGATGGTCGCCGGAGACCTGGGTGAGGATCCGGTGCCGTTGCAGCAGCGGTACCACCACCATCTGCGCGAAGAGTCCCTTGCGGGCCGCCTGGAGCATGGCCCACCGGCTGCGCAGCTTCAGAGACCTGGGCTTTCCGAACTCGATGCCGATCATCAGACCCCGGCCGCGGACGTCGGCCAGCAGCTCGTACTTGTCGACGAGTGCCGCCAGCCGGGACCTGAGCAGGTCGCCGGTGGCCCGCGCGTTGGCCACGATCTGCTCGTTCTCCAGCACGGACAGCACCGCGAGCCCGGCCGCCATGGCCTGCGCGTTGGACCCGAAGCTCGCCGAGTGCACGAGCACCCGGTCCATCGACGAGTAGACCTTCTTGAAGATCCAGTCCTTGCCGAGCGTGGCGCCGACCGGCACATAGCCCCCGGACAGCGCCTTGGCCACGCACACCAGGTCCGGCTCGACGCCGTCCTCGTGCTGGTAGGCGTAGAAGTCGCCGGTCCGGCCGAGACCCGTCTGCACCTCGTCCGCGATCAGCAGCGCCTTGTGCCGGTGCAGCAGCTCCTGCGCGGCGCGCAGATAGCCGGGCGGCGCCTCGTGCACCCCCTTGCCCTGGATCGGCTCGACGATGAGGGCGGCGACGTCCCCCTTCCTCAGCTCACCGGCCAGTGCGTCGAGATCGCCGATCGGGACCGCCGTGTCGGCCAGCAGGGGCGCGAAGCCGTCCCGGAAACCGGACTCCCCGTTCACCGACAGCGAGCCCGTGGTGAGGCCGTGGAAGGCGTGGTCGCAGTACAGGACCCTCGGCCTGCCGGTGGCGTACCGGGCGAACTTCAGCGCCGTCTCCACCGCCTCGGTGCCGCTGTTGCCGAAGAACACCCGGTCCAGATGCGGGCTGTGGGCGAGCAGCTTCTCGGCCAGCAGCCCGGGCAGCGGCTGGCAGTCGAAGCGGGTCAGGTCGGCGAGCCGGGCGTCGAGGACGTCGTGCAGCGCCTTGCGGACGACGGGGTGGTGGCGGCCCAGCCCCATCACCCCGAACCCGGCGAGCATGTCCAGGTAGTCGTTGCCGTCCGCGTCCCAGAAGTACGCGCCCTCACCGCGCTCGTAGACCTTGTCGAAGCCGATGGTGTGCAGCATGCGCGGCAGTTGGTGGTTGAGGTATCTGCCGTGCAGCTCGTAGCGCTCGGCTCCGCGCTCGGCCAGGAGGGCGCCGAGGTCGAACTCCGTGGTCATTCCGCTTTCTCCTTGACTGGGCCGGTCACCGGAGCGTCGAGGGACCGGACGTCCCCGGCGGCCAGGCTCGCGCTGATCCGGCCGGCCACCTCGACGGGGGTGAGGCCGATGTCGGCGAGCACCTCGCCGCGCTTGGCGTGCGCGAGGAACTGCTCGGGGATGCCGAACCGCCGTACGGGCACGTCGACGTCGGCGTCGCCCAGGGCCAGTGCCACCGCCGATCCGACGCCGGCGGCACGGCTGTTGTCCTCGACGACGGCCACCAGCCGGTGCTCGGCGGCGAGGCCGGGCAGGGCCGGGTCGACGGGCTTCACCCAACGGGGGTCGACGACCGTGCAGCCGACGCCTCTGGCCTCCAGCAGCTCGGCGGCCTGGAGACACACCGGCGCCATCACGCCGACGGCCACCAGCAGCACCTCCGCCCGGTCGCCGAGGTGCAGTACGTCCATGCCGCCCACCCGGCCGACGGCCGGCACCTCCGGTCCGACCGACTCCTTCGGGAAGCGGACCAGGGTCGGCGCGTCGTCCACCGCGACCGCCTCCCGCAGCTGCGCGCGCAACTGCTCGGCGTCGCGGGGGGCCGCGATGCGCAGCCCCGGGACGACCTGGAGCACGGACATGTCCCACATGCCGTTGTGGGAGGCGCCGTCCACGCCGGTGACGCCGGCCCGGTCCAGCACGAACGTGACCCCGCAGCGGTGCAGGGCCACGTCCATCAGCAGCTGGTCGAAGGCCCGGTTGAGGAAGGTGGCGTAGACGGCGACGACGGGGTGCAGGCCGCCGGTCGCCAGCCCGGCCGCGCTCACGGTCGCGTGCTGTTCGGCTATGCCGACGTCCCAGACGCGGTCCGGGAAGCGCTCGGCGAACCCGCCGAGCCCCACCGGATGCAGCATCGCCGCGGTGATCGCCACCACGTCGTCGCGTTCCTCGCCGATCCGCACGATCTCCTCGCCGAAGACGGACGTCCAGGACGGACCGCCGGCGGGCGCGAGCGGCACGCAGGTGAGGGGGTCCATCGCGCCCACGGTGTGGAAGTGGTCCTCCTCGTGCGCGAGGGCGGGCTCGTACCCACGGCCCTTCTCGGTCAGGCAGTGCACCAGCACCGGCCCGTGGAAGCGCTTCGCCCGCCGCAGCGCGGACTCGACGGCCTTGATGTCGTGCCCGTCGATGGGGCCGACGTACTTCAGGCCGAGGTCCTCGAACATGCCCTGCGGCGCGAACGCGTCCTTGAAGCCCTTCTTCGCGCCGTGCAGCGACTCGTAGACCGTGTGGCCGACGACCGGGGTGCGCAGCAGTACGTCCTTCCCCCAGGCCAGCACCTTCTCGTAGCCGTCGGTCGTGCGCAGCGTCGCCAGGTGGTTGGCAAGTCCGCCGATGGTCGGCGCGTACGAGCGCTCGTTGTCGTTGACGACGATGATCAGCGGCCGGTCCTTGGCGGCCGCGATGTTGTTCAGCGCCTCCCAGGCCATGCCGCCGGTGAGCGCGCCGTCGCCGATGACCGCGACCACATGGCCCTTCTCGCCCTGCACCTGGCGGGCCTTGGCGAGGCCGTCGGCCCAGCCGAGGGCGGTGGAGGCGTGGCTGTTCTCGATGATGTCGTGCTCGGACTCCTCACGGGAGGGGTAGCCGGACAGGCCGCCCTTGCCGCGCAGTTTGGAGAAGTCCTGACGCCCGGTCAGAAGCTTGTGCACATAGCTCTGGTGTCCGGTGTCCCACAGGACGCGGTCGACCGGCGACTCGAAGACCCGGTGGAGCGCGACGGTCAGTTCGACCACACCCAGGTTGGGCCCCAGGTGTCCGCCGGTCCTGGCGACCGCGTGCACCAGGAACTCCCTGATCTCTTCGGACAGTTCACCGAGTTCCGCCTCGGACAGCGCCTTCAGGTCGCGTGGTTGCCGGATGTTCTCCAGGATCGTCACGTCGGGCCCCCTTCGGTCCGTGCTGTTCAACTCACGGTGACGGCCGGCTCCCCCGCCGCGACGCCGTCCTGTTCCATCTGCTCGGCGATCTTCATCGCCTCCTCGATGAGCGTCTCCACGATCTTCGACTCGGGGACGGTCTTGATGACCTCGCCCTTCACGAAGATCTGACCCTTGCCGTTGCCGGAGGCGACCCCCAGATCCGCCTCCCGCGCCTCGCCGGGGCCGTTCACGACGCACCCCATGACGGCGACCCGCAGCGGGACCTCCATGCCCGTGAGGCCCGCCGTGACCTCGTCGGCCAGCTTGTAGACATCGACCTGGGCCCGCCCGCAGGACGGACAGGAGACGATCTCCAGCCGCCGCTGCCGGAGGTTCAGGGACTCCAGGATCTGGATGCCGACCTTCACCTCCTCGGCCGGCGGGGCGCTCAGCGACACCCTGATCGTGTCGCCGATGCCCTGCGAGAGCAGCGCGCCGAAGGCGACCGCCGACTTGATCGTGCCCTGGAACGCCGGACCGGCCTCGGTCACCCCGAGATGCAGCGGGTAGTCGCTCTGCGCGGCGAGCTGCCGGTACGCCTCGATCATGACCACCGGGTCGTTGTGCTTGACCGAGATCTTGATGTCCCGGAAGCCGTGCTCCTCGAAGAGCGACGCCTCCCAGAGGGCGGACTCGACGAGGGCCTCGGGAGTCGCCTTGCCGTACTTCAGCAGCAGCCGCCGGTCCAGCGAGCCGGCGTTCACCCCGATCCGGATCGGGGTGGCGTGGTCCGCCGCGGCGCGCGCGATCTCCCTGACCTTGTCGTCGAACTGCTTGATGTTGCCGGGGTTCACCCGGACCGCGGCGCAGCCCGCCTCGATCGCGGCGAAGACGTACTTCGGCTGGAAGTGGATGTCCGCGATCACCGGGATCTGCGACTTGCGGGCGATGGTCGCGAGGGCGTCCGCGTCGTCCTGCGTGGGGCAGGCCACGCGGACGATCTGGCAGCCCGACGCGGTGAGTTCCGCGATCTGCTGCAAGGTGGCACCGATGTCCGACGTACGCGTCGTCGTCATCGACTGCACCGACACCGGGGCCCCGCCCCCGACCGCCACCGGTCCGACCTGGATCCGCCGCGACTCGCGTCGCGACGCCACCGGCCGGACCGGCATCCCGGGGACGCCCAGGGAAACGGCGGTCATGTCGTCACTCCCGGTTTCCGTTGACGGTCTCGCGCAGGGCGCGCAGGGACTCCTTCAGCGAGCCCATGGTGGCCAGGACGGCGGTCGGCTCGTAGCCGCAGTGCGCCATGCAGTTGGCGCAGCGCGGGTCCTTGCCGCGGCCGTACTTGTCCCAGTCCGTCTCCTCGATCAGCTCGCGGTACGTCGGCACATACCCGTCGCTCATCAGGTAGCAGGGCCGCTGCCAGCCGAACAGCGAGTAGTTGGGGATCGCCCACGCCGTGCACGGGAAGTCGGCCTTGCCCTCGAGGAAGTCGAGGAACAGGGGTGAGTGGTTGAGCCGCCAGCGGCGCCGGTTGCCCCCCGAGAAGGCCTTCTTGAACAGCTCGCGGGTCTGCTCCACGCCGAGGAAGTGCTCCTGGTCGGGAGCCTTCTCGTAGGCGTAGGCGGGCGAGATCATCATCTCGTCGACCTTGAGGTCGTCGTTGAGGTAGTTGAGCACCTCGATGATGGTCTGCGGGGTGTCGGTGTTGAAGAAGGTCGAGTTGGTGGTCACCCGGAAGCCCTGCCGCTTGGCCTCCTTGATGGCCTCCACGGCCTCGTCGAACACACCTTCCTTGGCCACCGACTCGTCGTGCCGCTCCCGCAGCCCGTCGATGTGCACGGCGAAGGCGAAGTAGGGAGAGGGCGTGAACTTGTCCAGCTTCTTGCGCAGCAGCATGGCGTTGGTGCAGAGGAAGACGTACTTCCTCTTGGCCACCAACTGCCGCACGATCTCGTCGATCTGAGGGTGCATCAGAGGCTCACCGCCCGCGATGGACACCATCGGCGCACCGGACTCCAGCACCGCGCCCACGGCCTGGGCGACCGGCATGCGCTGCTTGAGCACTCCCGCCGGGTGCTGGATCTTGCCGCAGCCCTCGCACTTGAGGTTGCAGGCGAAGAGCGGTTCCAGCTCGACGATGAGCGGAAACTTCTCCCGCTTGCGGAGCTTCTGTTCGACCAGGTATGTAGCGACCTTGATGGACTGGCGCAGCGGCATGGCCATGTGGCTCACCTCCGGGGGAGCAGAACATTACGGTGCCATTCGAAAAAAGCAGGCAGGACCGAGCGAAGGACGCGGAAGGCTGATATTCCACCGCGTACCGTGCCGATCCGGACGAGTTCATGTTCAGGAGCGTCCACGACCACCCGGACGGCCGCAACCGGGCGCGGCTCCGCGCGCACGGCGCTCAGCAGCGTGGCCGCCGACTCCATGTCCAGGGCGATTGCGCCGGTCGCGAGCAGGTCGGCCCGCTCGTGACCGCGAACGACGTGGTCGGAGCCGGTGAGGGGGCCGGTGTGGACGGTGCACCCGGGCAGGGTGCGGGCGAGTTCCTTGACCAGCAGCTCGGTGCCGACGCAGGAAACACTGCCGCGCGGATCGCGGGTCTCCTCGGCGACGACCAGGTCGCCGGGGTGCATACCGGGGGCGAGGCCGGCGCAGAACCCCGTGGCCAGCACGGCCGCCCCGGCGAACACCGGGTCGGACAGGACGCGGGTGACGGAGCGCTCCGCCGCCTTGGGTCCCATGCCCGTCCGCAGGACGGTGACCGGCCCGTCGGCTCCGCCACGGTCGCCCATGCGCAGGGCGAGGTGCTCGATGCCGAGGGCGCAGGCGATCAGCAGCGGCGACGGGACGGACTGTGTGCTCATCAGCTCCCCTTGGCCTCGGTGGAAGCCGCGTGGGTGGCGGGCTGCTTGCTGAACGGCTCTCCGTGGACGTACCGGCCGAGCGCGGTCAGCGGGAAGACCTGCCGGTAGAGGTGGTAGTTGATCGAGAAGTCCCAGGGGAAGCCGGTGCCGGTGAAGTAGGGCTCGTCCCAGGAGCCGTCCTCCCGCTGGGTCTGCGCCAGCCAGGCGACGCCCCGCTCGACGGCCTTGGAGTCCCTCTCCCCGGCCGCCAGCAGCGCCATCAGCGCCCAGGCCGTCTGGGAGGCCGTCGAGGCGCCGCGGGCGCTCCAGCGGGTGGCGTCCTGGTAGGAGCGCAGGTCCTCGCCCCAGCCGCCGTCGTCGTTCTGCACCCGCTCCAGCCAGGAGACGGCCCGTCGGATCGCGGGGTGCTGCGCGGGCAGGCCCGCCGCGGCGAGGGCAGGCACCACCGACCCCGTGCCGTAGACGTAGTTGACGCCCCAGCGCCCGAACCACGAGCCGTCCGGCTCCTGTTCGGCCAGCAGCCACTCGATGCCGCGCCGGGTGCGCGGGTCGTGCGAGAGTCCCTCGACCGCCAGCATCTCGACCACGTGCGCGGTGACGTCGGCGGACGGCGGGTCGATGACCTCGCCGAAGTCGCAGAAGGGCATCCGGTTGGGGAACGGGCTGGTGTTGTCGACGTCGAAGGCACCCCAGCCCCCGTTCTTCGACTGCATCCCGAGGTTCCAGCGCACCCCGCGCGCGATGGCCCGGTCCATCCGCTCCGGGTCGTGGTGCTTGACCCGGCGCAGCGCGAGGACGACCTCGGCGGTGTCGTCGATGTCGGGGTAGTTGTCGTTGTGGAACTCGAACGCCCAGCCGCCCGGCGGCAGTTGGGGCCTGCTCACCGACCAGTCGCCCGGCCGGACGACCTGTTCGCCGAGCATCCAGTCGGCGGCCTTGACCAGTTGGGGATGGTCGGCGGGAAGTCCCGCGTCGGCGAGCGCGATGGTCGCCAGACAGGTGTCCCACACCGGCGACTGACAGGCCTCGATCATCCGCGCGCCGTCCTCGCGCCACACGGCGTACCGGTCCAGCGACTCGAGTCCCGCCCGCATCACCGGGTGCTGGAGGTCGTAGCCGAGCAGGTGCAGGGCGATCACCGAGTACACGGCGGGCGGCTGGATGCCGCCCCAGGCGCCGTCGTTCTCCTGCCGTTCGATGATCCAGCGGGCGGCGGCGTTCAGGGCCGCGCCGCGCAGCCTGCGCACCGCGACCGACCGGTAGCCGCGCACCACCTTGTCGAGCCGCTGGAAGAGCCCGTCCCAACTGGCCACCGGGGCGAGGGGCCTGGCCGGGTTGGGATGCGCGGGATCGGCGTGCAGCTCGTCGAGCGGGAAGGGCGCCGGACGCACCGGGCGCTTCGCCGACACCACGGTGAGCGGCACGATCGTCTGCCGCGCCCAGCAGCCGAAGTTGTAGATGCTCAGCGGGAACCATGCGGGGAAGAACAAGAGCTCCGGCGGGAGTTCGGGCAGGTCCTCCCACTTCCACCAGCCGAACAGGGCCAGCCAGATCCGGGTGAAGACCCTGGCGGAGGCGATGCCCCCCTGCTCGCGGATCCACCCGGAGGCCCGGCGCATGTGGGGCGCCTCGGGGGCGTCGCCCGCCAGCCGCAGGGCGACATACGCCTCGACGGTGGCGGAGAGGTCGGGCGGACCGCCGTAGAAGGTGGCCCACGTACCGTCCTCGCGCTGCTCCCCCCGGACGAAGAGCGCGGCGGCCCGGGTCGTGGCCTCGTCGCGGATGCCCAGGAACTGACGGAGCAGCAGGTCCTCGGCGTCCATCGTGACGTTCGTCTCGAGGTCGCCCTTCCACCAGCCCTCGGCGTCCTGCCCGGCGAGCAGGAAGTCGGTGGCGCGTTGCATCGCGCGGGTGGCGGCTTCTTGTACCCCGGCCGCCACGGGGATGGTGATGTCGGTTTCGCTGGCCGCGGCAGCGCGGGGCGGCAGAGCCCCGGTGCTTCCGTCGGTCGTCGCTGTCATGGCTTCCCCTTCGTGCAGTGTGCATGGCTTTGCGTCTGCTGTGGGTCCGCCGTCGGCCGGTGCTCTCTCTCCTCGCACACCGGCCGGCGACTACGCGAGGGCTATTCGACCGATAGGGATCATCTCTTTCGTACGACGACGAAGTCGGCGAGCGCCGTGAACCGGTCCCGCACCTGCTCGGACATGTCCACGGCGTTCAGGGCGTCCAGGGCGACGGCGTGCTGGCGGCGCGCCTCCCCGGCGGTCCAGTCACGGCCGCCCGCCTCCTCGATCAGGGCGGCGCGGGCCGCGAACTCCCCCTCGGAGAAGGTCTCGAAGTCGCTGCTCTTGGCGTCGGCGGCGAGGATCTCCCCGAGCCGCTCGGAGGCGGAACCGCCCGCCGCGAGCGCGGCGACCACCGGCAGGGACTTCTTGCGCTGGCGCAGGTCGCTCCAGGTCTGCTTGCCGGTGGCCTCCGGGTCGCCCCAGATGCCGAGCAGGTCGTCCACGGCCTGGAAGGCCAGGCCGAGGTGGTAGCCGTACTTCTCCAGGGCCTCGGCGGTGTGCTGGTCCGCCCCGCCGAGCACGGCGCCGATGGAACTGGCACAGGCCAGCAGGGCACCGGTCTTGTTGCCCTCCATCTCCAGGCACTCCTCGACGCTGACCCGGTCGCGGTGCTCGTAGGAGATGTCCTGGGCCTGGCCGTCGATGAGGGCACGGGTGGCGACGGTCAGGCGGTGGGTCGCCCTGGCCGCCTCGGCCGTGCCGAATTCGAGGAGGATCTCGCCCGCGAGGGCGAACAGGGCGTCGCCGACCAGGATGGCCTGGGCGGGGCCGTGCACCTTCCAGACGGTGTCCCGGTGCCTGCGCTGCTCGTCGCCGTCCATCAGGTCGTCGTGCAGGAGCGAGAAGTTGTGGACCAGCTCGACGGCGACCGCCCCGGGGACGCCGACCTCGGGAGCGGCCCCGGTGACCTCGGCGGAGAGCACGGCGAGGGCGGGACGCACGGCCTTGCCGCCGTCGCCGTCGGTCGGGTTGCCGTGGGCGTCGATCCAGCCGAAGTGGTAGGCGGCGACCGTGTCCATGGGCGGTGCCAGACGGTCGACGGCCGCCCGCAGCACCGGTGTGGCCAGGGTGCGGCCGCGCTCCAGAAGCGCGGTCACGTCCACCGCGGTCCTCCGAGCGGCCGGCGTGGCCGGGGGCACAGTGGGCACGTTTTCTCCTCTTGTTGCGGTGCTGGAGAGGGTGCGGGGGTGTGCCGAGCCGTGCTGATCGAGCATCAGGCCGCCTCCTCGAATTCGAAGAGGCGGCGGGGGCGGGGCCGGCCCAGGGCGCTCAGCGCGGCGTCCGCCGCGCTCACACCGCTGCGGACCGCACTCTCCATGGTCGCGGGCCACCCTGTGGCGGTCCACGCTCCGGCCAGGTACAGGCCGGGGGCTCTGGTGCGGGCGCCGGGCCGAAGGCGCCCGACGCCGGGGGTGGGGGCGAACGTCGCCGTGCGCTCCCGGGTCACGAAGAAGTCCCGCACCACGGCGCCGCGCGTGCCCGGCAGCAGCCGTTCCAGCTCGGGCAGATAGCGCTCGCGCAGCGCGGCCACGGGGTCGTCGATCTCGTCCTGCGCCGCGGACTGGGACAGGGCGAGGTACTGGCCCTCGCGCAGCCCGGAGGCGGCGGTGCGGTCGAAGACCCACTGCACGGGCGTGCCGAGCGCCGCGAAGAAGGGCTTGTCGAGCACCTTGCGGTCGTAGACGACGTGCACGTTGAGGATGGGCGCGGTGCCGATCTCCAGCAGCCGCTCGGCCTCGTCGAGCGCCCCGTCGGGGAGCAGGTCGTACGCCTCGCGCTGCGGTACGGCGAGGACGACCGTGTCCGCGCGGAGCGTCTCGCCGGGAACCTGAACGCTCCACGTCCCGTTCTCGTCAAGAGAGAGGGAGGTGACGCGTGTACGGACCTCGGTACGCACGCCCGCGGAGTCGAGCGCCTTGCGGGCGAGCCGGTCGTGCAGTTCACCCAGCGGGACATGGGCCCAGCCGATGTCGGCGGCGCCCGGGTCGGACAGCAGGCCGGTCTTGAACACCATCGCGGCGAGCCCCAGCGAGGAGTCGCCCGCGACCGCGTTGAGGGTGGCGACCCCGACCAGGTCCCAGAGGGCCTCGACGGCGCGTGCCGACTGACCGTGCGCGGTCAGCCAGCTGCCGAAGTCCTGTGCGTCCAGCCGCGGATCGGCGAGGTCGAGCCCCTTGAGCGCGAGCGCGGCACGGCCCACCCTGGCGCGTTCGGTGAGCGAGAGATGCGGATACGTGGCGAGGCTGCGCCCCAGATGCAGGGGCACGGGCAGCGCGTCGCGCCGCAGCCTGCCGAGCCGCCGTCCCTCGGGCCTGGCCACATCGACGACGGGCACGTCGAGACGATCCTGCAAGGGCGCCAGCGCGCTGCCCTCGATGCGCTCGAGGAACCAGCGGTAGGCGGTGCAGCAACGCAGGTACACGTGCTGGCCGTTGTCCACGGTGAGTTCGCCGCGCCGGAAGGAGAAGGCCAGGCCGCCGAGCCGGGGCCGGCCTTCGAGCAGGGTGACGCGTACGCCCGCGTCGGCGAGCGCGAGCGCGGCGGTCACCCCGGCGAGCCCTCCCCCGACGACGACGGCGGTGCGCCCCGAGGGGCCGGACGCTTCCGAGGCGTCCGCGAGTTGCTCGTCGTTCATCCTGCACCCTCCCGCGCGGACCGGCCATGGTGTTTGAACTCTGCACCGCTGGCCATCGCAGTCAGGGACGCCGCGCCGCACCGGAGGGTTGCGTGCCGCTTTTCGCCGGTGGAATCACCTTGGCCCACTTCGTCACCGGTCGCGTCCATCAGGGGTGCCTCCTGACGGTCCGCCGCGACACATGCCGGGCGTCCAGGCCCGACAGCCCGCGTACGGCCACGAAGGCCTTCTCCCGGCCGGGCAGCGAGACCCGGCCGCGCAGCACGGCCTCGGGGTCGCGCTCGATGCGGTCGAGGAGGCGGCGGTAGATGCCCGCCATGGCGGCGACACAGGCGCCGCTGCGCCGGTCGAGCAGGGGAAGCAGCCGGTAGCCCTCGGCGAAGAGGGCGCGGGCCCGCCGCACCTCGAAGTGCACGAGACCCGCGAAGTCGGATCCCTCCGGCGGCTTCGACCCGTCGAACCCGGCCGAGCAGCCGAACTTCGCGAGGTCGTCGGCGGGCAGATAGGTGCGGCCGCCCTCGGCGTCCTCGCGAACGTCTCGGAGGATGTTCGTGAGCTGGAGCGCGAGCCCGAGCGTGTCGGCGTACTCCGGCGCGCGCTCGGCGCCACGCGCCCCCGGTTCGGTGCCGAACACGCCGAGCGAGAGCCGCCCGATGGCGCCCGCCACACAGCGGCAGTACGCCTTCAGGTCGTCCCAGGTCTCGTAGGTCTCGCCGCGCACGTCCATCAGGACGCCGTCGATCAGTTCGTCCAGGCCGCGCAGCGGGACGGGGAAGGCCCGGGCCGTGTGCGCGAGGGCGACCGCGACGGGGTCGGTGTCGTCCTCCTCGACCTCGCCCGCGCGGACCCGGGCGAGCAGCGCCCGGGTCTCCTCGAGCCTGGCGGTCTTGACCTCGCGGTCCAGTGCGCCGTCGCCGATGTCGTCGACACGGCGCGAGAAGGCGTACAGCGCCGACATCGCGCGGCGCTTGGGCGTGGGCAGCAGCCGGATGCCGTACGCGAAGTTACGGGCCTGCTGTCCGGTGACGGTCTCGCAGTAGCCGTAGGCGGCGAGTACCGGCGCGGACACGTGTGGTGACGGCTCCACGGCCCGGATCACCCCTCTCCTCGCAGGGTCACGCCCACCTCGCGCAGCAGCCGGAGCCTGCCGGGCTTGGGCGGGCCGGGAAGTACGTCGTACCCGGCGGCGGCGATCGCCTTGATCGCCGCGCTTCCCCCCGCCACGAAACCCGCGAGCAACAGCCTCAGCCTGCCGTGAACGCTACCCACCAGGGGGGCGCCTTCATTCAGCAGTTCGCGGGCGCGTTCCGCTTCGTACGCGACCAGCGCGCGCACCGACGCGCCCGCGGTGTTCGTGGCCAGATCCGATTCCTTGACGTGAAAGCGCTTCATGTCCGCGGCGGGCAGATAGACACGGTCGCGGCCGAGGTCCTCGGACACGTCCTGGAGATGCTCGACGATCTGCAGCGCGGTGCAGATCGCGTCGGAGCGGCGGATCCGCTCGGGGGTGGCGGCGCCGGTGACGGCGAGGACCAGCCGGCCCACGGGATTGGCCGACAGCTCGCAGTAGGCGAGGAGGTCGTCGAAGGTCTCGTAGCGCGTGACGAGCTGGTCCTGCCGGTTGGCGGCGATCAGACCGAGAAAGGGCTCGCGGCCGAGCGAACGACGGCGGACGGTCGGCTGGAGGCGACGCAGCAGGGGGTGCCGGGGCGGGCCGTCGGATCCGTCGAAGACACGATGCAGATCGGCCTCGAAGGCGTCCAGCAGGGCGAGGCGGTCCTCGGCCGCGGTGGCCGACACGCCGAGCAGCCGGGCGTCCGCGCCGCCGGGGGCGAGGTCACCGTCGCCGATGTCGTCGACGAGCCGGGCGAAGCCGTACACGGCCATCAGGTCGTCGCGCCAGGCCCTGGGCAGGAAGAAGGGGGCCACCGGGAAGTTCTCGTCCGCGGCCTTGTCGAGCGTGCCGCGCTCCGGGTCACCGATGCGTGACGCGACGGGCGCCGTCATCGTCGACCGCCCGGGGCGGGGACGGCACGGCTCGCGTCGATCTGGGGAGTTTCCGTAGCCATCGCCGTCACATCTCCCGTTCTACACTGCCGACCTAATACACACTATTTCGGACACGCCGCCGAGCCGCCCGCGCAGCGTCCCCGACGGCGGGCACTGCGCGATTTCGCCCCACTTGGCGCGATTCGGGGGCCGGTCCAGCTTACGTTGTACAACGCGGCACGGTTCGCGGGGGTGTCCGGGACATCACAACAACACACCGATTGGCGTCAAGATTCCTAGGCTGACCCGGAGTTGACGTTTCCTTTGCAGACGCAGGGCCCCGCCGGACAGTTCCGGCGGGGCCCTGGCCGAATCGCACTACTTGCCCGAGAACTTCTCGTATTCCCTCATGACCTCTTCGGTCGGGCCGTCCAGCCGTAGTTCGCCGCGTTCCAGCCACAGCACGCGGTCACAGGTGTCCCTGATCGACTTGTTGCTGTGGCTCACCAGGAACACCGTGCCGGCGTGCTCGCGCAGCTCCCGGATGCGTTCCTCGGAGCGCCCCCGGAACTTCGCGTCGCCGGTGGCCAGGGCCTCGTCGATCATCAGGACGTCGTGGTCCTTGGCGGCGGCGATGGAGAAGCGCAGCCGGGCCTGCATGCCGGAGGAGTAGGTGCGCATCGGCAGGGTGATGAAGTCGCCCTTCTCGTTGATGCCGGAGAAGTCGACGATCTCCTGGTAGCGCTCCTTGATCTGCTCGCGGGACATGCCCATGGCGAGCCCGCCGAGGGTGACGTTGCGCTCGCCGGTGAGGTCGTTCATCAGGGCCGCGTTGACGCCGAGCAGCGAGGGCTGGCCGTCGGTGTAGACCTTGCCGCTCTCCGGCGGCAGCAGACCGGCGATGGCGCGCAGCAGCGTGGACTTGCCGGAGCCGTTGGAGCCGATCAGGCCGACGGCCTCGCCGCGGTGGGCGACGAAGGAGACGCCGCGCACGGCGTGCACCTTGCGCACCCCGCGTTCCTCGCCCTCGCGGCGGCCGCGCTTGACGATGCGGCTGAGCGCCGCGGTGGCGCTGCCCTTGCCGGACTTGGCGCCGTTGACGCGGTAGACGATGTGGACCTTGTCGGCGATGACGGTCGGGATCCGTTGTCCCGCGAGCGGCTCAACCACGGCCGTACCTCTCCTCCGCCTGCCAGAAGTACACGAAGCCGCCGACGGCGACGAGGACGGCCCAGCCGCCCGCGACCGCCCAGACGTGCGCGGGAAGGTTCTCGGCGCCGTACTCCTCGATGAGCGCGAAGCGCATCAGGTCCATGTAGATGGCGGCCGGGTTCCACTGCAGGATGTTGGCCACCCACTGCGGCTTGTCCGCGAGGAAGACGGGGATGGAGAACATCACGCCGGACGCGTACATCCACGTCCGCATCACGAACGGCATCAGCTGCGCCAGGTCCGGGGTCTTCGCGCCGGCCCGGGCGAAGATCAGCGCCAGACCGGAGTTGAAGCAGAACTGGAGGGCGAGCACCGGGACGATCAGCGTCCAGGAGGCGTCCGGGTAGCTGCCGAAGCCGATCACGACCAGGAACAGCACCAGCATCGAGTACAGCAGCTGCTGAAGCTGCTGCAGGGCGAACGAGATCGGCAGTGAGGCGCGCGGGAAGTGCAGGGCGCGGACCAGGCCGAGGTTGCCCGAGATCGCCCGGACGCCGGTCATCACCGAGCTCTGCGTGAAGGTGAACACGAAGACGCCCGTGACGAGGAAGGGGATGTACACCTCCTTCGACATCCCCCGGCCGGCGTTGAGGAGCAGGCCGAAGATCATGAAGTACACGGCCGCGTTCAGCAGCGGCGTGGCCACCTGCCACAGCTGGCCGAGTTTGGCCTGGCTGTACTGGGAGGCCAGTTTCGCCCGGGAGAACGCCATGATGAAGTGCCGGCGCCCCCAGAGCTGCCGGACGTACTCCCGCAGCGCAGGCCGGGCGCCGCTCACGGCCAGCCCGTACTTGGCGGCCAGCTGTGCCGCCGTGAGGCCCTCGTCGGGCGACGGAGGCGCAGTCACCACGACTCCGACGTCATGCGTTGTCTCACTCACAGGTAGGAAACTTTCGTCTTCGGGATGCGCAGCCTTGACGAGGCCGGCATGAGCCGGGGGGCCCGCGGTACGGCCCGGGGTGCCCTCAGGGACGAGCTTGTCAGATCACCGGGGGCCGGCCCAGTCGGGTCAGCCGCCACACCGTACGCCACTTCATGGGCCTACGAGGTCCGCACGGAGTGCTCCAGCCTTCCCGGAAACCGCCGAACCACGCCTTCAGCGCGGACCCCGAGGGGCGGCGCGCCAGGGTGAGCAGCAGCCAGACCCCGAGATAGACGGGGACCAGCGGAGCGGGAAGGTTGCGCCGGGCCAGCCAGACCCGGTTGCGGGCGACCATGCGGTGGTACACCGCGTGCCGCGAGGGCGCGGTCGTCGGGTGGTAAAGCACCATGTCCGACCGGTAGTCGATCATCCACCCCGCGTCGAGGGCCCGCCATGCCAGGTCGGTCTCCTCGTGGGCGTAGAAGAACTCGTCCGGGAGTCCGCCCACCTCCGCGAAGACCTTCGTGCGCACGGCGTTGGCGCCCCCGAGGAACGTGGTGACCCGGGAGGAGCGCATCGGGTCCGAGGCGCGCAGCCGGGGTACGTGGCGGCGCTGGGTGACGCCCGTCTCCGGGTCGGCGATCCGGAAGCTGACGATGCCCAGCTTCGGATCGGCGTCGAAGGCCCGGCGGCACAGCTCGGCCGTGTCGTGGTGGGCCAGGAGACCGTCGTCGTCCAGGAACAGCAGGACGTCGACGTCCCGGCCGCTGGGTCCGAAGGCCTCGATGCCGACGTTGCGGCCGCCGGGGATACCGAGGTTCTCGGGCAGCTCGATCGTCCTGACGCCCTCGGGGACGTCCGGGACGGGCGAGCCGTTGCCGACCACGACCACCTCGACCCGGTCGCCGTCCTGCTTGGCGATCGAGTCCAGCAGTGCTCTCAGCTCGTCGGGGCGGTTGCCCATGGTGATGACGACCGCGCCGACCTTCATCGGCGCGCTCACTTCAGCCTGCTCGACGCGAGGATGGACACCAGGTGCAGCAGGGTCTGGAGCAGCGCGATGCCGGCCAGTACGGCCACGCCGAGCCGGGTGAAGAACAGGTCGTCGCGCACCTGGTCGACGACCGCCAGCACCAGAATCAGCAGGGACGCCTCGATGCCGAGGATCAGCCGGTGGAACTGGAGCGCCGAGGCGGCCCGGCGGGCCAGCGCCATCCCGGAGGAGCGCGGTTCGGACGCCGACTCCTTGACCGGCGGCAGACCGCCCTGGTGCCGGGCGACGCCGACGAGGTCGGTCTCCGCCTTGATCAGGATCGCGCCGAGCGCGGCCAGCGTGCCGAGGAAGGCCCAGAGCCAGTCGATGCGTCCGGTGCCCCACGGGTCGGCGGCGCGCAGGCCGAAGCCGACCAGCACGGCGGCGTCGGTGAGATACGCCCCGACCCGGTCCAGATAGACCCCGCCCAGCGAGTACTGCTTCTTCCAGCGGGCGATCTCGCCGTCGACGCAGTCCAGCAGCAGGTACATCTGGACGCACACCACGCCGAGCACGGCGCCCGTGATCCCCGGCACCAGCAGGGCCGGGGCGGCGAGCACGCCGAAGACGGTCATCAGGTACGTGAGCTGGTTGGGCGTGACCCTGGTGTTGACCAGGTAGCGGTCGACCCGCAGGGACACCTCACGCATGTAGAGGCGTCCCATCCAGTGCTCACCGCTGCGCCGGTCCTTCACCCCCGGAGGGTGGACGACCGGTCTGAGTTCAGCTACCGATGGCCTTGACATAGTCGGCGTAGATGTCCTTGATCTGTTCGGTCTTGAGGTCGAGGTGTTCGAGGATCGTGTAGCGGCCCGGCCGGGTCTCGGGAGCGAACTCCACGGCGCGGACGAACTCGTCCACCGTGAAGCCGATCTCCTGCGGCAGGACCGGAAGGCCGTGGCGGCGCAGCACCTGGGCCATGTAGGCCGACTCCTCGTGCGCTCCGCGCAGGTACATCGCGAAGGCCGCGCCGAGTCCGCACTGCTCGCCGTGGGCGGCCGCCCGCTTGGGGAAGAGCAGGTCGAAGGCGTGGTTGATCTCGTGGCACGCGCCGGAGGACGGGCGGGAGTCGCCCGACACCGACATCGCGACGCCGCTGAGCACCAGCGCCTCGGCCAGCACCTGGAGGAAGTCGGTGTCCCCGATGCCGCCCGGGTGGCGCAGCACCGCCTCGCCGGCCTGCCGGGCGATCGCGGCGGCGAGGCCGTCGATCTTCTCGCCCTTGATCCGGTTGGCGAGCTCCCAGTCCGCGATGGCGGAGATGTTGGAGACGGCGTCACCGATACCGGCCCGCACATAGCGGACCGGGGCCTCGCGGATGACGTCCAGGTCGATCACGACGGCGATCGGGTTCGGCACACCGTAGGAGCCGCGCCCCGCGTCGTTGTCGAGGGTGGCGACCGGCGAGCACAGACCGTCGTGCGCGAGGTTCGTCGGCACGGCGACGAGCGGGAGGCCCACGCGTGCCGCGGCGAACTTGGCGCAGTCGATGATCTTGCCGCCGCCCAGGCCGACGACCGCGTCGAAGTGGCCGGCCTTTATGTCGGTGGCCAGCTGGACGGCGTCGTCGAGCGTTCCGCCGCCGACCTCGTACCAGGTGGCGCCGGGCAGGGCCGGGGTGAGGCGCTCGCGCAGCCGGGCGCCCGAGCCGCCGCTGACGGCGATCGCGAGCTTGCCCGAGTGCGAGATGCGCTCGTCGGCGAGGACCCCGACCAGGTCGTCGAGGGCACCCGGGCGGATGTCCACGACGACCGGTGAGGGGATCAGCCGGGTCAGTACTGGCACGCGATCTCCCGTCCACGGGCGAGATCGTCGTGGTTGTCGATCTCGACCCACGCGACGTCGCCGATCGGTGCCACGTCGATGCGGAAGCCGCCGTCGACGAGCTCCTGGTAGCCGTGCTCGTAGAACTGCTGCGGGTCGCTCTCCCACACGGTCTTGAGCGCCTCGGCCAGTGCGGGGGCCGCGTCGCCCTCGATGAGGGTGACGCCGATGTACTCGCCGGTGGCATCGGCCGGGTCCATCAGCTTGGTGATCCGCTGGACGCCCAGGTCGGGGTCGACGACGACCTTCATCTCCTCGTCGGCGAGGGACTTCACGGTGTCGAGCGCGAGGATGATCTGCCTGCCCTCGCCGCGGGCGGCGAGCAGCGTGTGCTCGACGGACACCGGGTGGACGGTGTCGCCGTTGGCGAGGATGACCCCGTCCTTGAGGGCGTCACGGCCGCACCACAGGGAGTAGGCGTTGTTCCACTCCTCGGCCTTGTCGTTGTCGATGAGGGTGAGCTTGAGGCCGTACTTCGCCTCCAGCGCCGCCTTGCGCTCGTAGACGGCCTCCTTGCGGTAGCCGACGATGACCGCGACCTCGGTCAGACCGATCTCGGCGAAGTTGCCGAGCGTCAGGTCCAGAACCGTGGGTTCGCCCTCTATGCCCGCGGGCCCCACCGGCACCAGCGCCTTGGGCAGGCTGTCGGTGTAGGGGCGCAGACGCCGTCCGGCGCCGGCCGCCAGCACGAGGCCGATCATGCGGGTTCTCCTTCATCGTGTACGGACGGGGCGCCTGCCCGGTGGGCGGCGACCCAGAAGCGGATGCTCTCGAGGAGCACCACGAGGGCGACGACCACGGCGAGGACCGTGAGCGCGACCGTGAACTGCGAGGCGGTGAGCAGCACGGCCAGCACGACGACGAGCAGCGTGCGCCCGTCCTGCCCCCCGATGGCGCGCACCAGCCAGGCCGGCGGCGCTCCGGCGTTGCCGCGGATGCGGTACACCGTGTCGTAGTGATGGTAGGCGACGGCGGCCACCAGCCCGAAAGCCGCGGGAAGCGCTCCGTTCACATCGGCCTTGGCCGCGAGGATGAGGACGGTGCAGTACTCCCCGGCCCGGAAGAGCGGCGGGACCAGCCAGTCGAGGGCGCCCTTGAGGGGGCGCAGGAGGGCGTCGGCCGAGAGCAGGACGTACAGGACGGCGGCCAGGAGGAGCGAGAAGCCCGGCCCGTCGAGCGAGGCCGCGAGGACCAGCAGGAGGACGCCGACGGCCGCGCTGAGCGGGGCCGGGATGCGGATGCCGACGGGGAGCGTGCGGACCAGGAGCTCGGTGAGCGGGCCGTTGTCCGCGAGGTCCGCCAGTGCCTGCGCCGCCCGGTCCGTCCGCCTGGCCTTGCGGGTCAGCGAGCGCAGGACACGGCCCGCCGTCGTGTAGGTCGCCGCGAACGCGCAGCCGACGAGCAGCGCGTAGAAGGTGATGCGGGGGGTGGTGGCAGCGGTGAGAACGGCGATCATGGCCCATCGTTCACCGATGGGCAGGACTATCATCCGCCGCACCCAGACCGTCCAGCCGACGCTGTCGAGCTTGTCGGAGAGGGCCGCGGTGGGACTGGTGTTGGCGGTGGCGTCGTGGTTGGCCTCGTTGAAGGAGAAGTCCACGACGTGCCGGCAGGTCTGGAGGACCATCGCGCCCAGCGCCAGGGCCCACACGTCGTCGCCGCCCCGAGCCGCGCCGAGCGCGAGACCCGCGTAGTAGGCGTACTCCTTGGCGCGGTCGAAGGTGGCGTCGAGCCAGGCGCCGAGCGTGGAGTACTGCAAGGAGTAGCGGGCGAGCTGGCCGTCGGTGCAGTCCAGCACGAAGGACGCGATCAGCAGCACGCCGGCCGCGACGAACCCGCCCCGGGTGCCGGTGGCCGCGCAGGCCGCCGCGATCAGCGCGGTGATCAGCGAGGCGGTGGTGACCTGGTTGGGGGTGAGGCCTCGGCGGGCGCACCAGCGGGCGATGTAGCGCGAGTACGGGCTGATGCAGTACGTGGTGAAGAAGCCGTCGCGCGCCTTCACGGCCGACTTCAGGCGGACCGCCTCGTCGTCGACGGCGGCGACGGCCTGCCGTGCCTCGTTGCGGGCCTGCGGGTCGGCCGGGACCTCCGCGACCAGACTGCCCAGCTCGGGGCGGTGCACCTCGGCGCCGTCGGCGTCCAGGGCGGCGACTACCCGGTCGGCGAGGCTGTCGATGCTGTCGATGTGTCCCACGCTCGACCTCGCCGGCGCGGGGGCACCCCCGTGGGCGGTGCCGGCGCTCGCCGAGTTCTCCCTGGCCATCGCGCGGGTCAGGGCCTGCCTGCCGGCCGGCTGCGCGGTCACCGCGCCCGGGATGGCGCCGAGCGGGAAGCGGGGGTCGGTCAGGCCGAGGCGCAGCGCGTGCTCGTGACCCACGAAGCGGGCGTCCACGACGGCGACGCGCTGGTCGCCGGGGACGGCGGCGAGGAGGGCCTCGGCGTCACCGGCGTCGGAGGCGGTCCGGACGTCGAAGCCGAGGGACCGCAGATCGCCCTCGATCGACGATCCGGGGACCGGCGAGCCGGTGAGGATGGCGGTCGACAACCGAACTCACTCCCTGGGTCCGGCGCGTTCACGCCGGTCATGTACACGATGGAGGCGCCCCTGGGACGCACCGGCGACTTCACCAGTGGCCGCACCAGGCGGGCGGCATGTCGGCAGAGGCTATCGGATGCCGGGAACGCCGTGTTCACCGCCCGTTCAGGCAGATCGACGCAGTCCGGCAGCACGGCTTGAACTCGGCTCTTGAACCGGCCTTTGCCGAGATCATCATCGGTGATCGGCGGCCCGGGCGACAAACTGCGAACCCAAGTGCCGACATCCAGGACATTGTCCACCGGGCCGGGGCGTCCGTACCGGTCGGGACGGGAACTTCCGGCATGACATGACTCATCCCCGCCGGAACGGATGGATCGCAGACTTCGGGGCATCCGGGGCACAGCGCGCATCCGGCACGGGTGCCACGACCGGGGGCACGACCGGGCCGGGGAGCGCGTCGGCGGCCCGGGCGTCTTCCCGCCGCGCGCCGGGCCGACAGCCGCACCCCGCCGAGCAGCAGATGAGGGTGCCCTGACCTGCGATTCGTTTCCGCAGGTCAGGGCACATGACAACGGTGTTCAGTGCCGCGTTGCCGGATACCCCCCACCCGTAGTTCACTGTGATCGCGGGGCAGAACGCGACGGCCCACGACGGACCACAGAAGGGCTGCTTCCATGGGGGCTGGGCACGACCACGGCCATACGCACACCCACGTGCCGGCCACCGCCACGGCCGCGGCGGCGTACCGGGGCAGGCTGCGCGTCGCCCTGTCGATCACGCTCGGCGTCATGGTCGTCGAGATCGTCGGCGGGGTGCTCGCGGACTCCCTCGCACTGGTCGCGGACGCCGCGCACATGGCGACGGACGCGCTGGGCCTGGGCATGGCGCTGCTCGCCATCCATTTCGCCAACCGGCCGCCGAGCGCGAACCGCACCTTCGGACTGGCCCGCGCCGAGATCCTCGCCGCCCTCGCCAACTGTCTGCTGCTGCTCGGCGTGGGCGGCTACGTCCTGTACGAGGCGGTCCAGCGGTTCTTCACTCCCGCCACCACCGAGGGCGGGCTGATGATCTGGTTCGGCGGGATCGGCCTGGTCGCGAACATGATCTCGATGTCGCTGCTGATCCGCGGCCAGGCGGAGAGCCTGAACGTGCGCGGGGCGTTCCTGGAGGTGGCGGCGGACGCGCTGGGTTCGGTGGCGGTGCTGATCTCGGCGGTGGTGATCCTCACCACCGGCTGGCAGGCCGCCGACCCGATCGCCTCGCTCGTCATCGGCCTGATGATCGTGCCGCGCACCGTGAAGCTGCTGCGCGAGACACTCGACGTACTGCTGGAGTCGGCTCCCAAGGACGTCGACATGGCGGAGGTGCGCTCCCACATACTCGCTCTCGACGGGGTGGAGGACGTCCACGATCTGCACGCGTGGACCATCACCTCCGGGATGCCGGTGCTGTCGGCGCACGTGGTGGTGCGCTCGGACGTACTGAACGCGATCGGCCACGAGAAGATGCTGCACGAGCTCCAGGGCTGCCTGGGCCACCACTTCGACGTGGAGCACTGCACCTTCCAGCTGGAGCCGAGCGGGCACGCGGAGCACGAGGCGCGGCTCTGTCACTGAGCGTGCGCCTGCCGTCCGCGCCGCGTGATCCGCACAGACGTTCCGGACGGTTCCCCGCTCCCGGTGCCGGGCAAGATCACCTACCGGGTCCCTTGCCGCGCGGGACATGCGCGCTTTCGCGTGAAGTGCCGGGAGTGCCGGACGCGTACGGCAGACTGGGGACGCGAGGACCGATGCTAAGGATGGGTATGCCGATCACACCTGCCACCGCGACACAGACGTCGTCGAACGGCACCGCGGACGCGATCTTGCTGGAGCTGGTCGACGAGAACGGCGTCACGATCGGCACCGCGGAGAAGCTGGCCGCCCATCAGCCGCCGGGGCAGCTGCACCGCGCCTTCTCCGTGTTCCTCTTCGACGAGCGGGGCCGGCTGCTGCTCCAGCAGCGGGCGCTCGGCAAGTACCACTCCCCCGGGGTGTGGTCCAACACCTGCTGCGGTCACCCCTACCCGGGTGAGGCGCCGTTCGCGGCGGCCGCGCGGCGCACCTTCGAGGAACTCGGCGTCTCCCCGTCGCTGCTCGCCGAGGCGGGCACGGTCCGCTACAACCACCCGGACCCGGAGTCGGGTCTGGTCGAGCAGGAGTACAACCACCTGTTCGTGGGGCTGGTGCAGTCCCCGCTGCGGCCGGACGCGGAGGAGGTCGGCGACACGGCCTTCGTGACGCCCGCCGAACTGGCGGAGCGGCACGCCGGGGACCCGTTCTCGTCCTGGTTCATGACCGTGCTGGACGCGGCACGTCCGGCGGTCAGAGAGCTGACGGGGCCGTCGGCCGGCTGGTGAGCCTCAGGGCACCCGCACGGGCTTGAGCGGCAGGGCGGCCCAGATCACCTTGCCGCCGCCCGCGGTGTGCTCGACGTCGCAGACCCCGCCCGCCTCGAGGGTGATCTCCCGCACCAGCAGCAGTCCCCGGCCGCCCGTGCGGCCGTGGTCGGCCTCCAGGGCGGTCGGACGGTAGGGATGGTTGTCCTCCACCGACACCCGCACCCACTCGGCCCCGACCGCCACCTCCACGGCGAGCACCGGCGACAGCACCGCCGCGTGCCGGACGGCGTTGGTCACCAGTTCGGAGACGATCAGCAGGAGGCCCTGGGCCAGGTCGTCGGAGACCGGCACCCCCTGGCGGTACAGCAGGTCCCGCACGGCGTGTCGCGCCTGCGGGACCGAGGCGTCCACGGCGGGCGCGGTGAAGCGCCAGACGCCTTCGTAGGGCAGCGGCCGGAGCACGGCTTCCGCAGAGGATTCGGAAGGGTCCCCCGGGGCGCCCTCTGGGCGTGGGTCGGGCCCGCGCCCTTGATCGTCCATCGTCCGGTCGCCACCCTCGCGCTCGATTGTCACCACACGTGAAGTGTTGGTACCGAGGCCCTCCCCTCCGGATGACTGAACAGAAGTCAGCAGTTATCGAACGTTTCCGACCGCCCCCGGATGACGGAGTCGACCGCGGGACCGTTTTCTGTCCTCTCCGCGCCGACTTCGCGCACTCTTCGGGTTGTACGGGTTCGGCGGCGCCGCTCCTCCCCTTTGGCCGCCATTGGTTCCCTTTGGTGGGCTCTGGTTCCCTTTGCCGCCGGTGTCGTGCCTCTCACATCGGCCGTTCCGATCATGCGGACGAGCTGGTGGTTAGCATCCGGAGCATGGAGCCCGATCTGCTGCACGGCGTCACCGACGCGGTCGCCACCGTCGTCCTGCACCACCCGGCGAAGCGCAACGCCATGACAGCCGCGATGTGGGCGGCGCTGCCCCCGTTGCTCGACACCCTGGCCGCCGACCCGGCGGTGCGGGCGCTGGTGCTGACCGGCGCGGGCGGCACCTTCTGCGCCGGGGCCGACATCTCCACGCTCCGGGAGTCGCCGGAGGAGGCGCAGGAGCTGGCGGTGCGTGCCGAGGAGGCCCTGGCGGCCTTCCCGAAACCGACCCTGGCGGCGGTCCGGGGGCACTGCGTCGGCGGTGGCGCCCAGCTCGCCGCGGCCTGCGACCTGCGGTTCGCCGAGGAGGGCGCGCAGTTCGGGGTGACACCGGCGAAGCTCGGAATCGTCTACCCCTCCACCGCCACCCGGCGCCTGGTGTCCCTGGTCGGCCCGGCCACCGCCAAGTACCTGCTGTTCTCCGGCGAGTTGATCGACACCGAGCGGGCGCTGCGCACGGGTCTGGTCGACGAGGTGCTGCCCGTCGACGGACTCGAGGAGCGGGTCGCGGAGTTCACCCGCGTACTGGTGTCCCGCTCGCAGCTGACGCAGGCCGCCGCCAAGGAGTTCGCGAACGGCCGCGGGGACCGGGACGCCCACTGGAGCGCGCAGGCGCGCGGCAGCGGCGACACCGCGGAGGGCGTCGCCGCGTTCCTGGAGCGCAGGGAGCCGCGCTTCACCTGGACTACGTCAGGATGAAGCGGCTGCGGGCCCGCAGCTTCTCCACGAGGTGGGCGGGTGCCTTGTGCGGGGCGCCGGCGTCGTAGGGCGGCTGCGGGTCGTACTCCGTGCCCAGCTGGACGGACCGGGCATGGTCGTCGCCCGCGATCCGGCCGAGCAGGGCGAGTCCCATGTCGATGCCGGACGAGACGCCGGCCGCGGTGACGTACTTGCCGTCGAAGACGACGCGTTCGCCGGTCGGCTCGACACCGAACGCCTCGAGCTGCCCCAGGGCCAGCCAGTGGGAGGTGGCGCGGCGGCCTTCGAGGAGACCGGCGGCCGCGAGCAGCAGGGAGCCGGAGCACACGGACGTCGTCCAGGTGCTGGTGACGTCGGCGGTCCGGAGCCAGTCGAGCAGGGGCTCGTGCTCCATCAGCGCGCTCTGGCCGGGCCCCCCGGAGACGATCACGATGTCGGGGGCGGGGACCTCGGACAGCGCCCGGTCGGCGGTGACGGCCAGGAAGCCGGTCTCCGTGCGGACGGGCCCTCTCTCCTCGGCCACGAAGACGATCTCGGCGCCCGGGGCGCGGGAGAGCATCTCGTACGGGCCCACGACGTCGAGGGCGGTGAAGCGGTCGTAGACGACGACGGCGATCTGCATGGGTTCCTCTCATCGGGCTGACGGGGCTTCAGTGGACGGGTGCGGGACGGAACCGGCGGCGGTACTCCGCCGGGGGCGTCCCGAGCGCCTTGACGAAGGCGCGCCGCATGGCCTCGGGGGTGCCGTAGCCGCTGGCGCGGGAGATCTCCTCGACGCCGTCGGCCGTGTCCTCCAGCAGACGGCGGGCATGCTCCAGGCGGACCCGGTCGACATAGCGGCCGGGCGTCATGCCGGTCTCGTCACGGAAGGCGCGGGCGAAGTGGCGCGGGGAGAGCAGGGCGCGGGCGGCGAGCGACTCGACGCTCAGGTCGGCGGCGGGATGCTCGGTGATCCAGTGCTGGACCTCCCGCAGGGGCGCGCGCTCGGCCGTCTGGGCGGCCAGCTGCGCGCTGAACTGGGCCTGGTTCCCGGGCCGGCGCAGAAAGACGACCAGGTGCCGGGCGATGGTCAGGGCCGCGTCACGGCCGAGGTCCTCCTCGACCAGGGCGAGGGCCAGGTCGATGCCGGAGGTGACGCCGGCCGAGGTGTGGACGTGCCCGTCCCGGACGTAGATCGGGTCGGGGTCGACCCGCACGGCCGGGTGGTCGCGGGCGAGCCGGTCGCAGTACGCCCAGTGGGTCGTCGCCCGGCGGCCGTCCAGCAGACCCGCGGCGGCGAGCAGGGTCGCGCCGGTGCAGACCGAGACGAGGCGCTCCGCGCGCGGGGCGTGCACGCGCAGCCAGTCCGTCAGCGGCGCGGCGTCCGGGCGGCGGGTGCCCCGGCCGCCCGGGACGAGCAGCGTGTGCGGGTCGCCCGCGCGTGTGAGGGCCTCGTCCGGTACGAGGGTCAGCCCGCTGGAGGTGCGCACCGGAGCGCCGTCCAGGGAAGCCGTACGGATCCGGTAGGTGCCCGGAGTGTGCCGCTCGGCGCCCGCGAAGACCTCCAGGGGGCCGGTCACGTCGAGACTCTGGACTCCGTCGAAGAGCACGATGAGAACGGTGGGAACGGTTCGCTGCGGCATGGGAACGATTCTTCGCGGGCGGGGCGCGGGGCGGCAATGACGGGTTCCCCACCTTTTCTGCCACGACCCGTCGGCATGACCCGACGATCTCGAGGTACCCGGTCCTTCTCGGCCGGAGCGGCCGGGCGACGAAGAAGGCAAGACGAAGAACGAAAAGGGGAAGCTCGTGTTCCGTGCGATCGCAGACGTCCTGCGCCAGATCGGTGGCGCCGTCGCCACTGTGGTGACGCTGCCTTTCCGGGCGCTGGCCCGGCTCTTCGGCGGGGCCTCGGGCTCCACGAGGAGCCGCAGGGCCTGATGGCCGCGCCCTGATCCCCGAGTGTCGGTGTCACCTGCCACAATTGCCGCGCAACCTCAGTGGAGAAGGCGGTACGGGATCGTGACGACACCCGGGTCCATCGAAGTAGGGTCCATCGAAGGCAGGATCGCCGAGGAACTCGGCGTACGGCAGCGGCAGGTGAAGGCCGCCGTGGAGCTGCTCGACGGCGGCTCGACGGTGCCCTTCATCGCCCGCTACCGCAAGGAAGCGACCGAGATGCTCGACGACGCGCAGCTGCGCACGATCGAGGAGCGGCTGCGCTACCTGCGGGAGCTGGAGGAGCGGCGGACTGCGATCCTGGAGTCGGTGGGCGAGCAGGGCAAGCTCACCGACGCGCTCCGGGCGCAGATCCTCGGCGCCGAGACGAAGGCGCGGCTGGAGGACATCTACCTGCCGTACAAGCCCAAGCGGCGCACCAAGGCGCAGATCGCGCGCGAGGCGGGCCTCGAACCGCTCGCCGAGGGACTGCTCGGCGACCCGACGGTCGATCCGCTCGCGGCGGCCGCCGCGTTCGTCGACGCCGACAAGGGCGTCGCCGACCCGCAGGCCGCGCTGGACGGCGCGCGGGCGATCCTCACCGAGCGGTTCTCGGAGGACGCCGACCTGATCGGCGAGCTGCGCGAGCGCATGTGGGGGCGCGGCCGGCTCGCCGCCAAGGTGCGCGACGGCAAGGAGGAGGCGGGCGCGAAGTTCGCCGACTACTTCGACTTCGCCGAGCCGTTCACCGCGCTGCCCTCGCACCGCGTCCTGGCGATGCTGCGCGGCGAGAAGGAGGAGGTCCTCGACCTCGTCCTGGAGCCGGAGGAGCCCGCCGAGCAGCCCGGTCCCTCGTCGTACGAGGGGATCGTGGCACGCCGGTTCGACATCTCCGACCGCGGCCGGCCGGGCGACAAGTGGCTGACGGACACCGTCCGCTGGGCCTGGCGCACCCGCATCCTCGTCCACCTCGGCATCGACCTGCGGCTGCGGCTGCGGACGGCCGCCGAGGACGAGGCCGTCGACGTCTTCGCCGCCAACCTCCGCGACCTGCTGCTCGCCGCCCCGGCCGGCACGCGCGCGACGCTGGGCCTGGACCCCGGCTTCCGGACGGGCGTGAAGGTCGCCGTCGTGGACGCGACCGGCAAGGTCGTCGCCACCGACGTGATCTATCCGCACGTCCCGGCGAACAAGTGGGACGAGGCGATCGCCAAGCTCGCGCGGCTGGCGAAGGAGCACACCGTCGACCTGGTCGCCATCGGCAACGGCACGGCGTCCCGCGAGACCGACAAGCTCGCCGGTGAACTCATCACCAGGCACCCGGAGCTGAATCTCACCAAGGTGATGGTGTCCGAGGCGGGGGCCTCCGTGTACTCGGCCTCCGCCTTCGCCTCCCAGGAACTGCCCGACATGGACGTGTCGCTGCGCGGCGCCGTGTCGATCGCGCGCCGGCTCCAGGATCCGCTCGCCGAGCTGGTGAAGATCGACCCCAAGTCGATCGGTGTCGGCCAGTACCAGCACGACCTGTCCGAGGTGAAGCTGTCGCGTTCGCTGGACGCGGTGGTGGAGGACTGTGTGAACGGCGTGGGCGTGGACGTCAACACGGCCTCGGCGCGGCTCCTGTCCCGGGTGTCCGGCATCTCCACCGGACTCGCCGAGAACATCGTGGCGCACCGGGACGCCAACGGGCCCTTCACCTCGCGTTCCGAGCTGAAGAAGGTGGCCCGGCTCGGCCCGAAGGCGTACGAGCAGTGCGCGGGCTTCCTGCGCATCCGCGGCGGCAGCGACCCGCTGGACTCCTCCAGCGTGCACCCGGAGGCGTACCCGGTGGTGCGGCGCATGGTGAAGACCTCCGGCCAGGACGTGGCGGCCCTCATCGGCAACACGGGCGTGCTGCGCTCACTGCGGCCGACGGACTTCGTGGACGAGACGTTCGGTCTGCCGACCGTCACGGACATCCTCAAGGAGCTGGAGAAGCCCGGGCGCGACCCTCGGCCCGCCTTCAAGACGGCCACCTTCAAGGACGGCGTGGAGAAGATCTCCGACCTGTCCCGCGGGATGGTCCTGGAGGGCGTCGTGACCAATGTGGCGGCCTTCGGGGCGTTCATCGACGTCGGTGTCCACCAGGACGGCCTGGCGCACGTGTCCGCGCTGTCGAAGACGTTCGTCAAGGACCCCAGGGACGTCGTCAAGCCCGGTGACATCGTCAAGGTGAAGGTCCTCGACGTCGACATCCCGCGCAAGCGGATCTCGCTGACGCTGCGGCTGGACGACGAGGCCGCCCCGCAGGGCGGTCAGGGCCAGTCCTCCGGCGGGGGCCGACCGCAGCGGAGCGGCGGGCGCCCGCCGCAGCAGCGGCAGCAGGGCGGCCAGCGCGGCGGAGGTGCCGGCGGTGGCGGTGGCGGTGGCGGCGGTTCGCGCCAGGCGCCGCCTCCGGGCAACAGCGCGATGGCCGACGCTCTGCGCCGGGCGGGCCTCGTCGACCCCAAGAAGGGCAGGCGCTGACAGCGCCGCACGACACCGGGGCCCGGCCCGCCGGGCCCCGGCAGTCCTCGGCAGTCCTCGTCACGAGGACCCGCCTCGGGTGTCCTAGCGCTCGGTCACCTTGCCGTCCGCGACCTCCAGGCGGCGCGTGACATGGACCGCGTCCAGCATGCGCCGGTCGTGGGTGACCAGGAGCAGCGTGCCCTCGTAGGCGTCGAGGGCCGACTCCAGCTGCTCGATCGCCGGGAGGTCCAGGTGGTTGGTCGGCTCGTCGAGGACCAGGAGGTTGACGCCCCGGCCCTGGAGCAGCGCGAGGGCCGCGCGGGTGCGTTCGCCGGGTGACAGGGTGGCCGCCGCACGCGTGACATGGTCCGACTTCAGGCCGAACTTGGCCAGCAGGGTGCGCACCTCGGCCGGTTCGGTGTCGGGTACGGCCGCGCGGAACGCGTCCAGCAGGGACTCTGGTCCGTGGAACAGCTGCCGCGCCTGGTCGACCTCGCCCACCAGGACGCCCGAGCCCAGGGTGGCCTGTCCGGCGTCCAGCGGGACCCGGCCGAGGAGCGCGCCGAGGAGGGTCGACTTGCCCGCGCCGTTCGCGCCGGTGACCGCGACCCGGTCCGCCCAGTCGATCTGCAGGGACACCGGCCCGAAGGTGAAGTCGCCGCGTCGCACCTCGGCCTCGCGCAGGGTGGCGACCACCGCGCCGGAGCGTGGCGCGGACGCGATCTCCATGCGCAGTTCCCACTCCTTGCGCGGCTCCTCGACGGTCTCCAGGCGCTCGATCATGCGCTGGGTCTGCCGGGCCTTCGCGGCCTGCTTCTCGCTGGCCTCGCTGCGGAACTTGCGGCCGATCTTGTCGTTGTCGTTGCTCGCCTTGCGGCGCGCGTTCTTCACGCCCTTGTCCATCCAGGAGCGCTGGGTCTGCGCGCGGTCCTGGAGGGCCGCCTTCTTGTCGGCGTACTCCTCGAAGTCCTCGCGGGCGTGCCGGCGGGCCACGTCCCGCTCCTCCAGGTAGGCGTCGTAGCCGCCGCCGTAGAGGTTGATCTGCTGCTGGGCGAGGTCCAGTTCGAGGACCTTGGTGACCGTGCGGGTGAGGAACTCGCGGTCGTGGCTGACGACGACGGTCCCGGCGCGCAGACCCTTCACGAAGCGCTCCAGGCGCTCCAGGCCGTCGAGGTCGAGGTCGTTGGTCGGCTCGTCGAGCAGGAAGACGTCGTAGCGGGACAGGAGGAGGGAGGCGAGGCCGGCGCGGGCGGCCTGACCGCCGGACAGGGAGGTCATCGGCTGGTCGAGGCCGACTCCGAGGCCGAGCGAGTCGGTGACCTCCTCGGCGCGCTCGTCGAGGTCGGCGCCGCCGAGGTCGAGCCAGCGCTCGAGGCTCGTCGCATAGGCGTCGTCGGCGCCGGGCGCTCCGTCGACCAGGGCCTGGGTGGCCTCGTCCATGGTGCGCTGGGCCTCGGCGACGCCGGTGCGGCGGGCGAGGAAGTCCCGCACGCTCTCGCCGGGGCGGCGCTCCGGTTCCTGGGGCAGATGGCCGACGCTCGCGGTCGGCGGGGAGAGCCTGAGCTCGCCCTGCTCGGGCGCGGTGAGCCCGGCGAGCAGCTTCAGCAGGGTGGACTTGCCCGCGCCGTTGGCACCGACCAGCCCGATCACGTCCCCGGGGGCGACGACGAGGTCGAGCCCGGAGAAGAGGGAGCGGTCGCCGTGGCCGGCGGCGAGGTTCTTGGCGACGAGGGTGGCAGTCATCAGGTCGTAGATCCTAGTGGCCGTCCGGGGGTGCGGTCGCGCCGGATTCCCCGCGATCTCGCTGTGCGGCGGTGCGGTCGGTTAACGTCCGGGCGTGGACACTCGGTTGAGCGGCGATGTGATCGTGGTCGGCGGCGGGGTCATCGGGCTGGCGACGGCCGTCGTGCTCGCCGAGCGCGGCCTGCGGGTCCGGATCTGGACGCGCGACCCGGTCGAGCGGACGACCTCGGCCGTGGCCGGCGCGCTGTGGTGGCCGTACCACATCGAGCCGATGGCGCGGGCGCGCGCGTGGGCGCTGCGCTCGCTGGAGATCTACGAGCAGCTCGCCGAGCGGCCCGGGGAGACCGGGGTGCGCCTGGTCGACGGGATCCTCGGCGAGACCGACCTGGAGGAGGTCGAGGGCTGGGCGGCAGGCCGGCTGGCCGGGCTGCGCCGGACGACGGCACGTGAGTACGGCGTGGGGCCCGGCGTCCGGGCCCGGCTGCCGCTGATCGACATGTCGGCCTATCTGCCCTGGCTCCGGCGGCGGCTGCTGCGGGCGGGCGGCACGATCGAGGAGCGCACGGTGACCGACCTGGCTCAGGCCGAGGCGCCGGTGGTGGTGAACTGCACGGGGCTGGACGCCGGGCGGCTGGCGGCGGACCCGTCGGTGCGGCCCGTACGGGGGCAGCTCGTCGTCGTGGAGAACCCCGGCATCGACACCTGGCTCGTCTCCACCGGCCCGGACGGCGAGACGGCCTATCTGTTCCCGCACGCCGGGCGGCTGGTGCTGGGCGGTACGGCGCAGGACGACGTGTGGTCGCTGGAACCGGATCCGAAGGTGGCCGAGGCGATCGTGCGGCGCTGCGCGGCCCTGCGGCCGGAGGTCGCCGGGGCGCGGGTCCTGGAGCACCGGGTCGGGCTGCGGCCGGTCCGGGGCACGGTTCGGCTGGAGCGGGCGGAGCTGCCGGACGGGCGGACGGTGGTGCACCACTACGGGCACGGCGGGGCGGGCGTGACGGTGGCGTGGGGCTGTGCGGAGGAGGCGGCCGGGCTGGTGCTCCCGGCCGCCTCCTGACCCCGCCTGCGGGATTACGGGATCCGGTACGTGTGATGCGGTGTCCGTACGCCGTCCGGGGACCGGGCGTCGGGGGTGGCGGCCGCCGCCGATCCGGACGTGGCGCGGGCGAAGGCGTCGGCGCCTCCGACGAACGGGACCCGGGCCGAGGTGCGGGACAGGTCCAGGGTGAGGGTGGGGGTGTCGGCGGGCGGGTCGATGAGGTCCCGGTCGGTGCCCGCGACGATCAGGGCGAGCCGGTGACCGGCCGGGACGACATGGTCGGTGGCCGCCAGGTCGAGGGTGAGGGTGTACGCCCTGCCCGGGGTGAGCGGGACGCCCTTGCCGGGGTCGGCGTAGGTGCCGAGGTCGGCCCAGCCGCGGCTGACGACCGTCCGACCGACGTCGACGGTCTTGGCGGCGGTCTCCCGGAAGCAGGCGCTGTCGCCCGTGGTGCTCGCGCCCCAGCAGGTGCGGTCGGTGAGGGTGCTGATGCCCTCGCCGCTCGCCGCGTAGTCGCGGATGGTGTCGGGGCCGAGGTCGACGAGGACGGCGCTCAGGTGGGCCGTCGCGGTGGTGGGCGTGGCGGTGACGGTGACCTGGGAGGAGCCGGACAGACGCAGGTCACGGGTGAGGGGCCCGGTGACGAATCCGGCCTTGTCGGGGGTCGGGGTGTCGATCTGCGCGGCCCACTCGGTCTCGCTCAGCCGCGGGTCGTCGGTGAAGGCGGCGGTGCCCGTGCCCTTGCGCAGGCCGAGGGTGCCGACGCCGGGCCGGTCGCCGGTGGAGGGGCGCAGGGTGGCGGTCCGGGTGCCGTGCGGCGGCCAGACGGTGGAGGTGACCCAACTGTCGGGGTGGCGTTCGATGTCGGCCATGGGTTCGCGGTCGATGCCGTTGTCGTAGCCGAGGAGTTCGTGGTCGAACCAGCGGTGCAGGGTGTCCACCCAGGCGGCGCGGCGGAAGTCGAAGGGGTCGACGTGGCCGGTCTGGGAGAGCCAGATCTTGCGCTCGACCCCGTTCTTCGCGAGGGCGTCCCACCACTGGCCGAGGTGCTTGGTGCGGACGTTGAGGTCCTGCAGGCCGTGGATGAGGAAGACGCTCGCCTTCACCTTGCGCGCGTCCTCGACGTAGTCGCGCTCGGTCCACAGCGATGTCAGGTCGCCGGTGCGCGGGGCCTCGTCCACGAGTTCCCGCTGGACGGCGGCGCACCTGGCGCGGGCTTCGGGGCTGTCGACGTAGTCGGAGAGCCAGTCGGGTCCGGAGTCGTAGAGGGGGGCGCCCTGGGCGAAGTAGTAGTCGTACCAGGAGGAGATGGCGGCGATCGGGACGATGGTCTTCAGGCCCTTCACGCCGGTGGCGGCCACGCCGTTGGCTATGGTGCCGTCCCAGCTCTTGCCGATCATGCCGGTTCTGCCGTTGGTCCAGCCCGCCTTGGCGGTCGTGGTGCCGGTGCGGGTGGTGTACGCCCTGGCACGGCCGTTCAGCCAGTCGACGACGGCCTTGGCGGACTGGATGTCGGAGCGTCCCCCGACGTCGACGCAGCCGTCGGAGCGGTTGGTGCCGGCCAGGTCGACGCCGACGAAGGCGTAGCCGCGCGGCACGAAGTAGTTGTCGTAGAAGAGCGGCATCTGCACGACGTTCCCGGCGGCGTCGTACGTCTTGCGCTGGCTGTCGTTGCCGCGTCCGCAGCAGGAGTAGTAGGGGCTGGCGTCCATGACGACGGGCACCTTGCGGCCCTGTGCGGCGAGTTCGCGGGGGCGGACGATGTCGACGGCGACGCGGTCCCTCTTTCCGTCGCTGTCGCCGTCGAGTCCGGTGTCCACCCAGACGGCCTCGCGGATGGCGTTCTCGTACGCATACACGGGCCGGCTCTCGCGCGGGGCGCTGTGGGCCGCGGCCGGGGTGAGGAAGGAGGCCACCAGGAGGGTGATGGCGGCGGTCGCGAGCGGTCTCCAGATCATGAAGCGCATGCGTGTCGACATGCGCGGGACGGTACTCGGGTCAACTCCCGTGCAGAAGAGGGCAGCTGTGGCTCAGCTGTGGCCGGAAAACGCCCCTGCGGAGGGGCTGCCCGTGACGGCCGAATGGCGATCGTGTGACAGGGGTGGCGGTGGGCAGGCCCTGGGACACAGGGAGTCAATAGGCTCCGAACAGACCGCGTGACTCAACGACTTGGAGCTTTCGTGCACCGCAGAATCATCGCGCCGGGCGCACTCGCTGCCGCGTCCGTGTTGCTGGCGATCCCGGCATCGGCCGCGAGCGCCTCCCCCGGCGCCCCGGGCATCGGCGACCCCTACTACCCGGCGTACGGCAACGGCGGATACGACGTCTCCCACTACGACCTGCGGCTGAAGTACCAGCCGGCCACGGACGAGTTGGACGGGACGGCGACGATCCTGGCGAAGACCACGCAGGAGCTGTCCCGGTTCGATCTGGACTTCCTGCTCGACGTGAGCGAGGTACGGGTCAACGGCGCCGTGGCGGCGTTCACGACCTCGGGCGAGCACGAGCTGGAGATCACGCCGAAGACGCCGCTGGCGAAGGGCGCGACGGTCACGGTCGTGGTGCGGTACAGCGGAATCCCGTCCTCGAAGCAGGCGTACGGTTTCACCAGTTGGCACCGCACCGCGGACGGCGGGGTCGGCGCCAACGAGCCCGAGGCGGCCTGGTGGTGGTTCCCCAGCAACGACCACCCGCTCGACAAGGCCACCTACGACGTGTCGGTGCTGGTGCCCGACGGCTCGCAGGCCATCTCCAACGGAACCCTCCAGTCGACGAGTTCACGACTGGGCTGGACCCGCTACAACTGGCGGTCCAACAAGCCGCAGGCCACCTATCTGGCCACCCTCGCCGTCGGGAAGTTCGACATCACCACCGGGACGACCGAGAGCGGGATCCCGGTCGTGAACGCCTACAGCAAGGACCTGGGCGACAACGCCGGCGCGGCGCGGGCGAGCATCGAGCGGACCGGGGAGATCGCCGACTGGCTCAGCGGGTACTTCGGGCCGTATCCCTTCGACGCGCTCGGCGGGTACGTGCCGAACACCAACACCGGATACGCGCTGGAGACGCAGACCCGGCCCTTCTACAGCCCCCGGCAGTTCGCGAACGGCTCCAACGTCTCCGTGGTCGTGCACGAGTTGGCGCACCAGTGGTACGGCGACCACGTGTCCGTGGCGGGGTGGAAGGACATCTGGCTGAACGAGGGCTTCGCCCGGTACGCGCAGTGGCTGTGGTCCGAGCACGAGGGCGAGGGCACGGCGCAGGAACTCGCGGACTACGTGTACGCCTCGCACCCGGCCGACGACGCGTTCTGGACGGTGAAGCCCGGCGACCCGGGCGCGGCGAACCAGTTCGACATCGCCGTCTACGACCGGGGCGCACTGGCGGTCCAGGCGCTGCGCAACGAGATCGGCGACGACGCCTTCTTCGCCGTCCTGAAGGGCTGGCCGAAGAAGCACGCGTACGGCAACGCGAGCGTCGCCGACCTCCAGAAGTACGCCGAGCAGATCTCCGGGAAGGAACTGGGCCCCCTGTTCGACACCTGGCTGTTCCAGCCGGCGAAGCCTGCCGCGCCCGCGGCGCGGACGGCGTCGATCGCGAAGGTGTCGGCCGCTCCCGCGCAGCCGAAGTCCTGGAAGAAGATCGCGGCGACGAACGACGTGCACGAGCACTGAGCCTCGTCGCCGCCCGCTGCCGCCCCGAACTCCGAACTCCCGCCTGACGCAGGGGCACCTGGCCCGGTCGGTGCTACCGCCCGGTGGCAGCCGCCCGGGCCAGGAGTGCCTCGCGCGACAGGGCGGCGCTCTCCGTGGCCGGCACCGTGCAGGCGTACGCGCCGGCCAGCGCGCCGTACTCGGCGCACCGGTGCGGCGGCTCGCCGCCCAGCCGGCCGAAGAGGAAGGCGGACGCGAAGGCGTCCCCCGCGCCGTTGGAGTCGACCACCGGGCCGGGCGGGACGGCGGCCGGGACGTGGGTCAGCTCGCCGTCGGTGAGCAGATAGGCGCCCTTGGCGCCGGCCGTGGCGACGACCACCTCGGCGCGGCCCCGCTCGGCGATACGGCGCATGGTCGTCTCCGGGTCGGTCAGGGCGGTCACGGAGACGAAGACGACGTCCGCCTCGTAGGCGAAGGCCTCGTGGTAGGGGTTCTCCCCGTCCCAGTTGTGCAGGTCCGTGGAGATACCGACGCCCGCCTCGCGCAGTACGGGCAGGGCCTCGGCGCCGGGGTGGGTGATGGACACGTGCGCGTGGCGGCTCGCGGCGGCGAGGCGCCGCAGGGTGTCCTCGGGGAAGCGGTCGTCCGGGCGCCCGCGGCTGTTGTCGTACAGCGACAGCCGCCGCCCGTCCGGGCCGACCAGGTTGACCGCCCGCTTGGTCCCGGCGGGCTGCGGGACGGCGGTGAGGGCGATCTTCTTGTCCCGGTGCAGGGCGCGGACCAGGTCTCCCTCGGGGTCGTCGCCCAGGAAGTCGAGGTGGTGGGTGCGCAGACCGAGGGCGGTGAGACCCAGGGCGACGAAGTCGCCGGTCTGTCCCGCGCGGGCGCGGATACCGCTGTCGATCATGTAGCTGTCGGCGTACGGGAGCGGCAGCTCCGGTACGTACACGATCGTGTCCACGCCCGCCCCGCCCAGGACCAGGACGTCGATGTCCTCGGCGTGCTCGATGTTCCCGGTGCTCGTGCTCCCGGTGTTCCCGGCGCTCGTGCTCCCCGTGTTCTCGTCGTCGGCGCTCATGGGCGCTGCCCCTCCCCGTGGTCGTACACCGTCACCGCGACGCCCCGCTCGACCAGCCGCTCGGTGACGAGCGGTTCGACGCGGGACCACTTGCCGCCGGCCAGACCGCAGCCTATCCGGGGCATGTGCACCGACGCGCCGAGTTCGATCGCCCGGTCGGCGAGGCGGGCCAGGGCGGTGTCGATGGCCGGGTAGCGCACGGGGACGCCCTTGCTGCCCGTCCGGGTGCCGCGCTGGCCGATCATGTTGGCGACCCAGAGATCGGGCTTCACCTGGACGAGCTGGAGCGCGCCCAGGCCGAAGTCGTTCGACGCGCGCTCGCGGTGCCAGGCACGGTAGGCGGCCTCCGGCTCCGGCCAGCGGCGGGACAGCGCCAGGACGAAGCCCTTCCCCCATCCCCCGAGGTCGTTGCAGACATGGGCGATCACCTTGACGCCCTTCACCGACGGAACGGTGGCGTCACCCCGGACGTAAGTGATCTCCGACATGACGCCACCGTAGGCGATGCCACCGACAGTGGCTCCGAGCTGCCCCTTCGCCTGCTGCCTCGCCCGTTACTCCGTGGGCCGGGACAGCTCCGTCAGTTCGGCGTCCGTCGCCTTGGAAACCCTGCTGCGGACCGCGTACCAGCCGCCGACCAGGGCGGCCGCGATCACCGGGATCAGCAGGAGCGTCTTGCGGCCGACCTCGGGGTCGTTCCCCATCAGGCCGAGGACGGCGACCAGGAAGGCGATCGTGACGATCTCGGTGACCGGGCTGCCGGGGAGCCGGAAGTCGGGACGGGTGACGAGGCCTGCCCTGGCGCGCCGGACGAAGACCAGGTGGCAGACCATGATGATCACCCAGGTGCTGATGATGCCGAGGGAGGCGATGTTCAGCACGATCTCGAAGGCCTGGCTGGGCATGAGGAAGTTCAGCCCGACACCCAGCACACAGACACCGCAGGTCAGCAGGATGCCGCCGTAGGGGACCTGGCTGCGGTTCATCCGGGCGGTGAACTTCGGGGCCGAACCCGCCATGGCCATGGAGCGCAGGATGCGGCCGGTGGAGTACAGGCCGGAGTTCAGGGAGGACATGGCGGCCGTGAGGACCACCAGGTTCATCACGTCACCGGCGCCCGAGACACCGATCTTCGACAGCACGGTCACGAAGGGGCTCTCGTCGGCCGAGTAGGCCGAGCCGGGCAGCAGCAGCGCGAGCAGGACGACGGAGCCGACGTAGAAGAGGCCGACGCGCCACATGATCGAGTTCACCGCGCGCGGGACGACCTTCTCCGGCTCGGCGGTCTCGCCCGCGGCGACGCCGACCAGCTCCAGCGCGGCGTAGGCGAAGATCACGCCCTGCATGACGAGGACGACGGGCATCATGCCGTGCGGGAGGAGACCGCCGTGGTCCGTGATCACGCTCGGGCCGGGCGTCTGTCCGTCCACCTGGTGCTGGGTGGCGAGCAGGAAGATGCCGACGCACATGAAGGCGACCAGGGTGGCGACCTTGACGATCGCGAACCAGAACTCCATCTCGCCGAAGATCTTCACCGAGATCAGGTTCACGGCCAGCACGACCGCGAGGGCGACGAGCGCGAGCACCCACTGGGGGATGCTCGTGAACATGCTCCAGTAGTGCGTGTACAGCGCGATCGCGGTGATGTCGGCGATGCCGGTCGTCGACCAGTTCAGGAAGTACATCCACCCGGCGACATAGGCGCCCTTCTCTCCGAGGAACTCGCGCGCGTAGGACACGAAGGAGCCGGAGGAGGGCCGGTAGAGGACCAGCTCCCCGAGGGCGCGGACCACGAAGAAGGCGAAGACGCCGCAGACGAGGTAGGCGAGCGCGAGGGCCGGGCCGGCGTTGTGCAGGCGTCCTCCGGCGCCCAGGAAGAGGCCGGTGCCGATGGCGCCGCCGATGGCGATCATGTTGACGTGGCGGTGCTTGAGGTCCTTGCTGTAGCCGGCGTCGCCCGCGTCCGCGGGTGTCGCGGTCGCCTGGGGGTGGGCGGCGACGTCGGCCGTGCGCAGGCTGTCCTTGCTCACGGGTGGTACCACTCTCTGGTGCGCCCGGGCGGGGTGTGCCCGGGTGTCCGTACGGTCGTGGCCCGCGGCTCCCGGGTAGGGGCACAGACCAAGGCAGCAGCTTCCCAGAGGCACCGGGGGCATGCGGTGGTCCATGTCACAGCGCGTCACTTCTCACACGGTGTCCACCAGGAGTCGACCGGTTTCACAGCACCGGTGTGACAGCGATACTGCTGCACATGACGATCGAGACCGAGGATCCGGCCCTCACGGTCGACGAGCTGGCCGCCCGGGCGGGCGTCACGGTACGGACGGTGCGGTTCTACGGCACCAAGGGGCTGCTGCCGCCGCCGGTCATCGGTCCGCGCCGGGTGGGGCACTACGGTGCCGGGCATCTGGCGCGCCTGGCGCTGATCGAGGAGCTGCGCCGGCAGGGCCTGACACTGGCGGCGATCGAACGCTATCTGGACCGGCTGCCGCCCGGTCTCGACGCCCACGACCTCGCCGTGCACCGGGCCGTGGTGGCCTCGTGGGCGCCGGTCGCGGTGGAGACGGTGCCGCGCGCGGAGCTGCAGCGACGGGCCGGGCGGGCGCTCGGCGAGGAGGACGTGGACCGGCTCGTCGCGATGGGCGTGCTGGACACCGCTGACCCGGCAGGCGAGGACGCGTACCGCGTCGACGCGGGGCTGCTGCGGCTGGGCGTGCGGCTCCTCGACGTGCCGCTGTCGCCGGAGGCGATCCTCGCGGCCCGGACCGTCCTCCTCGACCACGCGCGCGCCGCGGCCCACGAGCTGTCGCGGCTGCTGCGCGAGGAGGTGCCGGAGCGCGACGCGCAGGCGGTGAGGTCGCTGTCGGCGCACATGCAGCCCCTGGTCGTCCAGGCGCTGCTGACCGCCTTCCAGCGGTCGCTGACGGAGGAGCTGCGGGAGTGGCTCGGGGAGCCGCCGGCGGACGGCTCCCCGTGACGGCCCGGTGGCTCAGCGCCCGTCCGTGAAGGTCTCCCCCCGCTCCGCCTTCTCCACCAGCAGCGCGGGCGGGGTGAAGCGGTCGCCGTAGCGCTCGGCGAGCTGACGCGCGCGGGCCACGAATCCGGGGAGCCCCGTGCCCACCTCGCCTTCGCCCTCGTAGCCGTTGATGTACTGCAGGACCCCGCCGGTCCAGCCGGGGAAGCCGATACCGAAGAGGGAGCCGATGTTGGCGTCCGCGACGGACGTCAGGACTCCCTCTTCGAGGAGCTTGACGGTGTCGAGTGCCTCGGCGAAGAGCATGCGTTCCTGCATGTCCCGGAAGGGGATCTCGGCGCCCGCGCGCGTGAAGTGCTCGCGCAGGCCCGGCCACAGCCCGGCCCGCCCGCCGTCCTCGCCGTACTCGTAGAAGCCGGCTCCGCCACTGCGGCCGGTGCGGCCGAACTCGTCGACCATGCGGTCGATGACGGCCTCGGCGGGGTGGCCGGGCCAGACACCGCCCGCCTCCTCCACGGCCCTCCTGGACTCGTTGCGGATCTTGCGCGGGAGGGTGAGCGTGAGCTCGTCCATCAGGGACAGGACCTTGGCCGGGTAGCCCGCCTGGGCCGCCGCCTGCTCCACGGACGCGGGCTCGATGCCCTCGCCGACCATGGCGACGCCCTCGTTGATGAAGTGGCCGATCACCCGTGAGGTGAAGAAGCCGCGCGAGTCGTTGACGACGATCGGCGTCTTCTTGATCTGCCGGACCAGGTCGAAGGCGCGCGCGAGCGCTTCGTCGCCGGTGCGCTCGCCCTTGATGATCTCGACGAGCGGCATCTTGTCCACGGGCGAGAAGAAGTGCAGCCCGATGAAGTCGTCCTGACGCTCGACGCCTTCGGCGAGGGCGGTGATCGGCAGGGTGGAGGTGTTGGAGCACAGCAGGGCGTCGGGGGCGACCACCTGCTCGATCTCCTGGAACACCTTGTGCTTGAGGGAGGTGTCCTCGAAGACGGCCTCGATCACCGCGTCGCAGCCGGCGAGGGCCTGGGGGTCGGCGGTGGGCGTGATGCGGGCGAGCAGCGCGTCCGCCTTCTCCTGGGTCGTACGGCCCCGGGAGACGGCCTTCGCGCACAGCTTCTCGGAGTAGGCCCTGCCCTTGAGGGCGGCCTCCAGGGAGACGTCCTTGAGGACGACGTCGATGCCCGCGCGGGCGCACGAGTAGGCGATGCCCGCGCCCATCATCCCGGCGCCCAGGACGGCCACCTTGCGGACCTGGCGCGGTGCGACGCCCTGGGGGCGGCTGACGCCGGAGTTGACGGCCTGGAGGTCGAAGAAGAACGCCTGGATCATGTTCTTCGACGTCTGTCCGGCGGCCAGTTCGACGAAGTAGCGGGCCTCGATGACCTGCGCGGTCTCGAAGTCGACCTGGGCGCCCTCGACGGCCGCGGCGAGGATGTTCCGCGGGGCCGGGTAGGGGGCGCCGTTGGTCTCCTTGCGCAGGCTGGCCGGGAACGCGGGCAGGTTGGCGGCGAACCGGGGGTTGGACGGGGTGCCGCCCGGGATGCGGTATCCCGGCCTGTCCCAGGGCTGCTGCGACTCGGGGTTCGCGTCGATGAAGGCACGGGCCTTGGCGAGCAGTTCGTCGGGCGAGTCGGCGACCTCGTCGACCAGGCCGTTCTCCAGGGCTCGCCGAGGGCTGTACTGGGTGCCCTTGAGGAGGACCTTGAGGAGGGCGTCGGTGATGCCCAGCAGCCGGACCGTGCGCACCACACCGCCGCCGCCGGGCAGCAGGCCGAGGGTGACCTCGGGGCAGCCGATCTTCGAGCCGGGCGCGTCCAGGGCGACGCGGTGGTGGCAGGCGAGGGCGAGCTCGTAGCCGCCGCCGAGCGCCGCGCCGTTCAGGGCGGCGACGACCGGCTTGCCGAGGGTCTCGATGCGGCGGAGGTTGCGCTTGATCTCCAGTCCGCCGTCCAGCAGCTCCTGGGCCGTCCCGGGGGTGACGCGGATGAGGTCGCGCAGGTCGCCGCCGGCGAAGAACGTCTTCTTCGCGGAGGTGAGGATGATGCCCCGGATGGAGTCCTTCTCGGCCTCCAGACGGTCGGTGACCGCGGCGAGGGAGGCGCGGAAGGCCGCGTTCATGGTGTTCGCGGACTGGTCGGGGTCGTCGAGGACGAGGGTGACGAGGCCGGTGCGGTCCTGTTCCCAGCGGATGGTGGTGCTCTGTGTCATGACAGGGTCTCCGTAGAAGTCTCTGAGTTCCGCCGGGGTGGTCAGACGCGCTCGACGATGGTGGCGATGCCCATGCCGCCGCCGACGCAGAGGGTGGCGAGGCCGTAGCGCTTGTCCTGGCGCTCCAGTTCGTCGACGAGCGAGCCGAGGATCATCGCGCCGGTGGCACCGAGCGGGTGGCCGAGGGCGATGGCGCCGCCGTTGACGTTGACCTTGTCCAGGGACAGGCCCATGTCCTTGACGAAGCGCAGGACGACCGCCGCGAACGCCTCGTTGATCTCGACGAGGTCGATGTCGTCGATGGTCAGGCCGGCCTTGGCGAGGGCCTTGCGGGTGGCGGGCGCGGGGCCGGTGAGCATGATCGTCGGCTCGGAGCCGGAGACCGCCGCGGAGACGATCCGCGCGCGGGGGGTGAGCCCGTGGCGCTCGCCGACCTCCTTGGAGCCGATCGCGACCAGGGAGGCGCCGTCGACGATGCCGGAGGAGTTGCCCGCGTGGTGGACGTGGTCGATCTTCTCCACCCAGTGGTACTTCTGGAGCGCCACCGCGTCGAAGCCGCCCAGCTCGCCGATGTCGGCGAAGGACGGCTTCAGCTTGCCGAGCGAGTCGGCGGTGGTGCCGGGGCGGGGGTGTTCGTCGTGGTCGAGGACGACGAGGCCGCTGCGGTCCTTCACCGGCACCACGGAGCGGTCGAAGCGGCCCTCCTTCCAGGCCGTCGCCGCCCGCTCCTGCGACAGGGCCGCGTACTCGTCGACATCGCGGCGGGAGAAGCCCTCGATGGTGGCGATGAGGTCGGCGCCGATGCCCTGCGGCACGAAGTTGACGGCCAGGTTGGTCATCGGGTCGTTGAACCAGGCGCCGCCGTCCGAGGCCATCGGCACCCGGGACATCGATTCCACCCCGCCGGCCAGAACGAGGTCCTCCCAGCCCGAACGGACCTTCATGGCGGCCAGGTTGACGGCCTCCAGGCCCGAGGCACAGAAGCGGTTCTCCTGCACGCCCGCCACGGTGTCCGGCAGTCCTGCCGCGATCGCGGCGATGCGCGCGATGTCGGAGCCCTGGTCGCCCACGGGGCCGACGACGCCCAGCACGATGTCGTCGATGGCGGCCGGGTCGAGGCCGGGGAAGCGGCTTCGGAGCTCGTGGATGAGGCCGACGACGAGATCGATGGGCTTCGTGCCGTGCAGGGCGCCGTTCGCCTTGCCGCGCCCGCGCGGGGTGCGGATCGCGTCGTACACGTACGCTTCGGTGCTCACTGGTAAGCCTTTCGGGAGGGTGGGCCGTGCGGGGCGGGGTCAGTCGCCCTGGTGCGGGAAGTCCTTCACAGGGGTCGTCGCAGTGGTCGTCTCGGTGGTGGTCGCGGTGGTCGTCGCGTTCGCCTCCGCGGGGGTCCCCGCCGCGGTCTCGGCGGGCGTCCTCACACGGTCCGTCACGAGCTCCGGTATGTCCCAGTCACGGGCCACCTCGCGCGTGTCGGCGCCCGGCCGCGCGGGCCCGGTGCGCACGGCCGTGGGCGTGGCGGAGAACCGGGGCGCGGGGGCCGGCTGGGTGATGCCGCCGTGGTCGGTGAAGGTGCCGCGGGCCGCGAGATGCGGGTGGCGCGGGGCCTCGCGCAGCGACAGCACGGGCGCCACACACGCGTCGGAGCCCTCGAAACGGGCCGTCCACTCGTCCCGGGTGCGGGACCGGAAGCGGGCGGCGACGGCCTCGCGCAGTTCGCCCCAGCGCGTCCAGTCCGTGCGGGCCTCGCGGAGGTCCTCGAGGCCGAGAAGGTCCACGAACGCGTCGTAGAACTGCGGCTCCAGGGCGCCGACGGCCATGTACCCGCCGTCGGCGGTCTCGTAGGTGCCGTAGTACGGACAGCCGCCGTCGAGCAGGTTGGCGGCGCGCCGGTCCTGCCAGCCGCCAGCCGAGAGCATGCCGTGGATCATCGCGGAGAGGTGCGCGGTGCCGTCGACGATGGCCGCGTCGACGACCTGGCCGGTGCCGCTCACGCGCGCGTGGTGCAGAGCGGCGAGGACACCGACGACGAGGTAGAGCGAGCCTCCCGCGTAGTCCCCCAGCAGGTTGGCGGGGACGGGCGGCGGCCGGTCCGGGGTGCCGATCAGGCCGAGCGCGCCGGTGACGGCGATGTAGGAGACGTCGTGACCGGCGCGGTCGGCGAGCGGGCCGTCCTGGCCCCAGCCGGTCATCCGCCCGTAGACCAGACGGGGGTTGCGGGCGTGGCAGTCGCCGGGGCCGACGCCGAGGCGTTCGGCGACACCCGGCCGGTTGCCCTCGATGAGCACGTCGGCGCGGGCGGCGAGGTCGAGCACGCGCGCGGGGCCGTCCGGTGCCTTGAGGTCGACGATCACCGAGCGCTTGTTGCGGTTGGTGATGTCGTGGGCGGGATCGATGGCCAGAGCGGAACCGCCGGGGCGGTCCACGCGGACGACGTCGGCGCCGAGGTCGGCCAGCAGCATGCCCGCGAAGGGGCCGGGGCCGATCCCGGCGAGTTCCACCACACGCACGCCCGCCAGCGGGCCCTGCCCGGCCGTCCGTCCCGTCGTCATCCAGCCCCCTTGCTGTGACACAACCGATGTAACACCAGTGATGTTAAGAACGTGTTCCAGTGGGCACAAGAGGTGAGCGAGCAAGCGCTTAGACACTTTAGGGGCACCTACTGTCGGCCTCCGCACTGCTCACGCTAGCCTCAGCCACCGACAGCGGCGCGGGCTGCGCGACGACGAAGGGGTGTCATGAGCAGGCTGAAAAGGTCGGACCGTCCGTACGACATCGTGCTCTTCGGGGCCACCGGCTTCGTGGGAACGCTCACCGCGGAGTACCTCGCCGCCCACGCGCCCGCCGATCTGCGCTGGGCGATCGCCGGCCGGGGCGAGGAGAAGCTGGAGCGGCTGCGCGAGCGGCTCGGCGGGGACGTCGGGGTGCTGCGGGCCGACGTCTCGGACCCGGCGTCCCTGCGCGCGCTCGCGGAGCAGGCGCGTGTGGTGGCCACGACGGTGGGTCCGTACGTGTCGTACGGCGAGGAACTGGTGGCGGCCTGCGCGGACACCGGCGCCGACTACCTCGACCTCACCGGCGAGCCGGAGTTCGTGGACCTGATGTACGTCCGGCACGACGCACGCGCGCGGGAGACGGGTGCGCGGCTGCTCCACGCGTGCGGCTTCGACTCCGTCCCGCACGACCTGGGCGTGTACTTCACCGTCCGGCAGCTCCCCGAGGGCGTGCCCCTGACCGTGGACGGCTTCGTGTCCGTGGACGCCACCTTCTCGGGCGGCACCTTCGCCTCCGCGCTGGGCCAGTTCGCGCGCGGCCGGCAGATGCTGGCCGCCGCGCGGGAGCGCGGCCGGCACGAACCGCGGCTGATGGGCCGTCGGGCCGCCGCGCCGGTGGGCCCGCCCCGGTTCGCCCCGGAGGTCGGCGCCTGGGCGCTGCCGCTGCCGACCATCGACCCGCAGATCGTGCTGCGGTCGGCGAGGGCGCTGCCGCGTTACGGGCCCGACTTCCGCTACCGGCACTACGCGGCCGTACGGCGGCTGCCCGTCGCCGTGGGCGGGGTCGCGGCGGTCGGCACGCTCGCCGCGGCGGCCCAGCTGCCGCCCGCCCGGCGCTGGTTGTCGGACCGGCTCAAGCCCGGGGAGGGGCCCAGCGCGCAGAAGCGGGCGCGGAGTTGGTTCTCGGTGCGGTTCGTCGGCGAGGGCGGCGGGCGCCGGGTGTGCACCGAGGTGGCGGGCGGCGATCCCGGCTACGACGAGACAGCGAAGATGTTCGCCGAGGCGGCGCTGGCCCTGGCCTGCGACGACCTCCCGCCGACGGCGGGGCAGGTGACGACGGCCGTGGCGATGGGCGACGCGCTGACCGGGCGGTTGACCCGGGCGGGTGTGCGCTTCCGCGTCGCGTCCCGCCGCTGACCGTCCCCGTGCCGAGCCCCCGGCCTCAGACCGGCCACTGCACCAGCGTGTAGATCATGCCCGCGATCCAGCCGACACCCGCCAGCACGGCGAGGATCAGCGCGGCGTTCACGGCACGCTCGACGGGCCGGTTCGGGTCGGCGAGGGGCTTGGGGGCACGGTGCGTGGTCATGGGCCCAGCCTGCCGAGCGGAGCACGGGCCGCACATCCGTACGGGTACTCAGACGACGTACTCAGACACGTGCGCGGACGACGTACTCGGCTCGCGCACTCGGGCGGCCCGCCCGCACGTCCGCGGGTGCCCGGCCGCTCACCCCTCGCCCGTAACCCGATTGGGGACTTTCCGCGCCCCTCCCCCGGTGCCGCACGGGCGCATCGGCCGCCAAGTGCCAACAAGCACTTCAATGAAACGATGGAAGTGACTGATCGGCACGGAAGGGGAGCAGTATGAAGTTCGTTCTCGAAGTCACCGTGGACGAGGGCGCGTCGGCCCAGGACCCGGTGGGTGAGCTGAGCCGCATCCTGCGCTACTGGGGTGGCAACCTGAAGCACTACGCCCTGGAGGCCGGGGACGGGTCGGCGGTCTACGACTCCGCCCACCAGGAGGTCGGTCAGTGGCGGGTGGTCGCCTCCTGAAGGGCCCGCCGGCACAGTGAGTCGGCCCTCCGGGTCGTTTCCGGGAGGCGGAACTGCGGGGTGAGGGCGAGGGTGTGGGCGCAGGCGTCGTCCAGGGTGACGCGGTGGCCGACGGACACGAAGACCGGCTTCACACCCGCCCTGGTGCGCAGCGCACGGCCCACCTCGTCGTCGCCCGCCAGCAGCGGGGACGCCGATCCGCGCGGGGCGTCGGGATCGTCGTACGTGAAGGTGAAGGGGTTCTTGGCGACGCCGACGGTGGGCAGGCCGGTGAGGACGCCCAGGTGGCTGGCTAGGCCGAAGCGGCGCGGGTGGGCCAGGCCGTAGCCGTCGCAGACGACCAGGCCGGGCGGCCGGGGCAGGGCCTCGAGGGCGGCGAGCACGGTGGGGATCTCGCGGAAGGCGAGCAGCCCGGGCACGTACGGGAAGGAGATCCGCCCGACGGCGGTGGCCTCGGCGACGACGTCGAGGCTCGCCGCGTCCAGCACGACGGCCGCCGCCGCGACGACGTCCCGCTCGTCGTCGTAGGCGACGTCGACGCCCGTCACGTACCCCGTGCCGGGCGGCGGCCCCGGTTCGTCGAGCACCACCCGGGCCCGCAGTTCGTCCTGGACGGCGCGGGCCGCTTCCTCGGTCGCGGGCCAGCCCGCCGGAATGTCTACCGTCGTCATCGTGGGGACGAGCGTACGGCTCCCGGGGGCGGACCCGCGATCGTGTTCCGCCGCTGACGCGTCAGTTCTTGTCGCCGAGCGCGCGTTGCAGCTGGCTCTTGTTCATGTCCGAACGGCCCTTGACGCCCCGTCGCCTGGCCTCCTCGTAGAGCTGGTCGTACGTGGGGCCCTGGGAGCCCTTGCCGGAGCGCTGACCGCCCCGCTTGCCGGACGACATGTCCTGGGTGGAGGCGCGACTCGCGGTCCTGGACTCTCCGGACCGGGCGCGTTCCTTGTTGACCGTCCGGGCGGCGATCTCCTTCGCGCGTCCGGCGCTCTCGCCCCGGTCCTGCGCGCTCTCCTTGATGTGCTCGTACTGGCGCTCCCGCTTGGGGCTGGAACCACGCGGCATGGGCGCTCACTCCTTTCGCGTTCGCGCCCACCGGGTACCCCGCAAGCGGCTCAGTTCTCCAGGCGTGCCACGCGCCCCTTTTCGCCGGCGGCCCAGCAGCCGAGGTCGGCGGTGCAGTCCACGGTGTCGTACGAGCCCGTGTCGAGCGTGCGCCAGGTCCGGCCGGCGTCGGTGGTCAGGTCGGTGCCGGTGGGTCCTACGGCGAGGGCGGCTGAGCGGCTGTGCGGGAGCCAGGCGACGCCTGAGCGGTAGGCGGGCGGGGGTGTGCCGGCCGGCCGCCAGGTGCGGCCCGCGTCGCCTGTCGCGGCGGCCGCCCGCGGGGAGGGCTGGTCGGCGCGGTAGTCGCCGCCGACGGCGAGGCCGTGGGTGCGGTCGCGGAAGGCGACGGCGAAGACCCCGCGCGCGGGGTCCCCCGCGGGGATCGGGGTGTCGGCGGCCGTCCACGTCAGTCCGCGGTCGGAGGAGTGCAGCACGCGCGCGCGTGCGGCCCCGCCGGTGGCCAGCCAGACGTCCTTCGTCCCGGAGGCGACCAGGCACTGGCCGCCGGCCGCGAAGCCCGCCTCGCCGTCCAGGGCGGCCGGCATGCCGTCGTTCGGCAGCACCTTCCAGGAGCGGCCGCCGTCGCCGGTCGACAGGATGCGGAACTTTCCGTCCACCGGGTCGCTCATGGCGAGGCCGTGACGGCGGTCGAAGAAGGTCAGGCAGTCGTAGAAGGCGTGGGCGTCGGTGTTGCGGAAGGACTCCGTCCAGGTCGTCCCGCCGTCCTCGGTGCGGTACACCCGCGACGCCTCGCCCTCGCCGATGGCGAGCACCACCGCGCGGCGCTCGTCGAAGGCCTCGATGTCCCGGAACTGGAGGTCGGCGGCGCCGGGTGGCGAGACGTTTCGCCAGCTCTCGCCGCCGTCGGTGGTGCGCAGGACGGTGCCCTCGGTGCCGGACACCCATGCGGTGTGCCGGTCGACCGCCGCGAGGCCCCGGAACCGTACGGAGGCCGTGCCGGTGTCCTTGAGGTCCCAGTGCGGCGCCGCGGGCCCCGATGTGTGCGCCTGGGCGGGCAGGGCGGTCAGGAGGGCCAGTGCCGCCCCGCAGGCCGCCGCAGCCACCCGGCCGTTGCCCCGTGCCGTACGAACCGTGCGTCGCGTCTTCCCCAAGCGCCTCATGGCGGGCGAAGCTAGCCCACGGCTTTCGGCGGCGTCCAGATGCCCGCGATCGCCTCAACCGCCGCACGAGGCACGGGAGGAGAGGTGAGTCACTCGTGTGCATGAAAGACGGTGACCGAGGTCACTCGGAAAGGGTGTGCACGGATCGGCCGGTTCCGGCGTCTCTTCCAGTGTCCGGACGCACCGCCCGGAAGATCGTCCCGCCGTCACGAGGGAGCAAGGCGTTGTCCACCGTCATCGAGCAGTCCGTAGAGGCACGTCTGGTCGCCGCCGCGCCCCGGATGCAGACCATCCCCGCCACCCTGTCCTACGACCGGCAGGACCCCTTCGCCGTCCGCATGACCTTCCCGGCTCCGGCCACCCTGGAGGGTGTCGAGGTCTGCTGGACCTTCGCCCGTGACCTGCTCGCCGCGGGTATGCACGACGCCGAGGGCCACGGCGACGTCCGGGTGCGGCCCTACGGGTACGGCCGCACCGTGCTGGAGTTCCACGCGCCCGAGGGCACCGCCGTCGTGCACGTCCACACGGCGGAGATCCGTGACTTCCTGCAGGCCACCAGCGAGCTGGTGCCCGCCGGCACGGAGTACCGGCAGCTCGACCTCGACCACGACCTGGCGGAGCTGATGCGCGACGCCTGTTAATCCGTTGACAGCCCTTCCGGGCCCTCCTACCGTTCAGAACGGTTCTGTTGCCGTCGATAGGAGAAGGACGTTGCTCGTCTGAGGTCATGAGACACCGCGCCACACCTGAGGAGTGTGTGCGCCGCGTGCGACCTCGGCCTTCGAGCCGTCCTTGCGGAGCAGGGCTTCCTTCATGTCTCCGCGCTCCCCCGCTGACGCGGGTGGTCGCCGCTTTCCGGTGTCTCGACACGTGTCGCCCTGACCGCACACGCAACCACGAGGCCCGCTTTGACTCACTCCGTCACCTGTACCTCCCTCACCTTCTCCTGGCCGGACGGCACCCCCGTCTTCGACGGGCTCGACGTCGCCTTCGGCCCCGGCCGGACCGGACTCGTCGGCGTCAACGGCTCCGGCAAGTCGACCCTGCTGAAGCTGATCGCCGGGGAACTCGCCCCCTCCGACGGCACGGTGCGCCGCGCCGGCGAGGTCGGACACCTCCCCCAGAACGTCACCCTCGACACCACGCTCAAGGTCGACGCGGCGCTCGGCATCGCCCCGCAGCGGGCCGCGCTGCACGCCATCGAGGCCGGTGACGCCTCCGAGCGCCACTTCGAGACCCTCGGCGACGACTGGGACGTCGAGGAGCGCGCGCTGGCCACCCTCGGCGAACTCGGGCTCGGCCACATCGACCTCGACCGCACCATCGGCGAGGTGTCGGGCGGCGAGTCGGTCCTGCTGCGGCTGGCCGCGCTGCTGCTGCGCCGGCCCGACGTCCTGCTGCTGGACGAGCCGACCAACAACCTCGACCTGTACGCCCGGCGGCGGCTGTACGCGGCGGTCACCTCGTGGCCGGGCGTTCTGATCGTGGTCAGCCACGACCGCGAGCTGCTCGACCTCGTCGACCAGATCGCCGACCTGCGCGCCGGCGGGGTCACCTGGTACGGCGGCAACTTCTCCGCGTACGAGGAGGCCCTGGCCACCGAGCAGGAGGCCGCCGAGCGCATGGTGCGCGTCGCGGAGGCCGACCTGAAGAAACAGAAGCGCGAACTGGTCGACGCCCAGGTCACGCTGGCCCGCCGCAAGCGGTACGGGCAGAAGATGTCCGACCAGAAGCGCGAACCGAAGATCGTGATGGGGGCGCGCAAGCGCGCGGCGCAGGAGTCGGCGGGCAAGTACCGGATCATGCACGAGGAGAAGCTCGCCAAGGCCAAGGAGCGGCTCGACGACGCGGTGGAGGCCGTACGCGACGACGACGAGATCCGCGTCGAACTGCCGTACACGGCCGTGCCGCCGGGGCGCGAGGTCCTGCTGCTCCAGGACCTCCGGCTCGCGTACGGCGCGCGCGTGGACGGTGGTTTCGACCTGCGCGGTCCGGAGCGGGTCGCGCTGGTCGGGCGCAACGGCGCGGGCAAGACGACGCTGCTGCGCACCATCGCCGGGGAGCTGGCGCCGGAGGCGGGCGAGGCACACGCGCACGTGCCGCTGCGTTTCCTGCCCCAGCGCCTCGACATCCTCGACGGCGGGCTCACGGTCGCCGAGAACGTGGCCCGGTTCGCGCCGGGCGCCACCAACAACCGGGTCCGGGCCCGGCTGGCCCGCTTCCTGTTCCGGGGCGCCCGCGCCGATCAGAAGGCGGCCACGCTGTCCGGCGGGGAACGCTTCCGGGCGAGCCTGGCGGCGCTGATGCTGGCCGAGCCGGCGCCCCAGCTGCTCATGCTGGACGAGCCGACCAACAACCTCGACATGGCGAGCGTGCGCCAGCTCACCACGGCCCTGGAGTCCTACGAGGGCGCGCTGATCGTGGCCAGCCACGACCTGCCGTTCCTGGAGTCCATCGGCATCACCCGCTGGCTGCTGCTGGACGGGGAGCTGCGGGAGACGACGGCGGCGGAGGTGGCGGATCCGGCCTAGGCCGGATGTCCTCGCATGGTCTCAGGAGGAGCACATTGTTACTGCGGGGTTTTGTCCTGGTGGCCCCGCCCTGCATGATGGCTGACCGGCGCCGCGTCCGAGGCGCCGGTCTGTGCCACCCGATTCGGAGACCTGGACGTGCCCAGCAAGAAGGCCCTCATCCGCCGCCCCAGCCCGCGCCTCGCCGAAGGCCTGGTGACGCACGTCGAGCGGGAGAAGGTCGACGTGGAGCTCGCCCTGGAGCAGTGGGAGGCGTACGCCGAGGCGCTGCGGGCGCACGGCTGGGAGACCGTCGAGGTCGACCCGGCCGACGACTGCCCGGACTCCGTGTTCGTCGAGGACACGGTGGTGATGTACAAGAACGTCGCCCTGATCGCGCGCTCCGGCGCCGAGTCCCGGCGCGACGAGACCCTCGGGGTCGAGGAGGCCGTGGCCCGTCTGGGCTGCTCGGTGAACTGGATCTGGGAGCCGGGCACGCTGGACGGCGGTGACGTGCTCAAGATCGGCGACACGATCTACGTCGGCCGGGGCGGCCGTACCAACGCGGCCGGCGTCCAGCAGGTGCGCGCCGCCTTCGAGCCGCTGGGCGCGCGGGTCGTGGCCGTACCGGTGAGCAAGGTGCTGCACCTGAAGTCGGCGGTCACGGCGCTGCCCGACGGCACGGTGATCGGCCACATCCCCAAGGTGGACCGGCCGTCGCTGTTCCCGCGTTTCCTGTCGGTGCCCGAGGAGGCCGGCTCGCACGTGGTGCTGCTCGGCGGCCCGCACGTGCTCATCTCGGCCGCCGCGCCGAAGACGGCGGACCTGCTCGCCGATCTCGGTCACGAGCCCGTCGTCGTCGACATCGGCGAGTTCGAGAAACTCGAGGGATGTGTGACATGCCTCTCGGTGCGGCTGCGTGAGCTGTACGCCTGAGCGGGTGATCCCGTCACCCATTCAGCCCTGGGACCTGCGGTTCCCGGGGCTGTTTGACATGCCCCGATTTACTTGACGCAACGCGGCTGATCAGCGATCTTTACGGCGTTCTTAACCTACGGTTTCGTAACCTACGGATACGTAGCCTACGATTCCGTAAGTTCCGGCCTCGCTCGCCGGAGTGTTCCACTCCGCTTCACGTCCCCCTGGAGTTCTCGTGACGATCACCTCCCCTCACCTCGGTAGCCCCGCCGTCTGGACCGACGCCAAGCTGCTGCACGCGCTGGAGGAAGTGGTCGAGACGGAACTGAACCGGCACCTGAAGGTCACCAAGGACTGGATGCCCCACGAGTACGTGCCGTGGAGCGACGGCCGCAACTTCCCCGGCTTCTTCGAGGACGGCGAGGCCTGGGAGAAGGGGCAGTCCAAGGTCACCGAGATCGGCCGGATCGCGCTCGTCGTGAACCTGCTCACCGAGGACAACCTGCCCAGCTACCACCACGAGATCGCCTCGCTCTTCGGCCGCGACGGCGCCTGGGGCACCTGGGTGCACCGCTGGACGGCCGAGGAGGGCCGGCACGGCATCGTGATGCGCGACTACCTGCTCGCCTCGCGCGCGGTGGACCCGGACAAGCTGGAGCAGTTCCGCATGTCCCACATGAGCGAGGGCTTCGAGTCCGACAACCGGCACTCGATGCTGCACTCGGTCGCCTACGTCGCCTTCCAGGAGCTGGCGACCCGCGTCTCCCACCGCAACACCGGCCACCAGTCCGGGGACCCGGTCTGCGACCGCATGCTGGCGCGCATCGCGACCGACGAGAACCTGCACATGGTCTTCTACCGCAACCTGCTGAAGGCCGCCTTCGAGCTGGCCCCCGACCTGACCATGCAGGCCGTGCGCGACGTCCTCGTCAACTTCCGCATGCCCGGTCACGGCATGCCCGGCTTCGAGCGGTTCGCCGCGCAGATGGCGATCGGCGAGGTGTACAACCTGCGCATCCACCACGACGACGTGATCCAGCCCGTGCTGCGCTTCCTGAAGGTCATGGAGGTCGACGGTCTCGGCCCCGAGGGCCAGAAGGCGCAGGAGGAGATCGGCCTGTACATGGGCGGCCTCGACTCGGAGGCGTCCAAGTTCGACGAGAAGCTGGCGGCGCGCAAGGCGCGGATGGCGGCGCGCGCGGCCGGCTGATCCGCCCCCCATCGATCGCTTCGACGGCTCGCACAGGGAATCGATTTCCCGGTGCGGGCCGTTCGCGACCTGCGGCATCATGCCGCCATGGGTGACAGTGACACGGTCCAGCAGGCGGTCGGCTTCCTGCTCGGACTGACCGACGAGGACACCGCCGACCGGATCCGCGCGCGGATCGGTCTGCCCCCGGCCCCCACGGAGAACGCGGCCACGATCCAGCGCAGGCTGAACCGCGCGTGGACCTGGCCCACCGCGCCCGCCTCGGTGGTGCTCTGGGTCCTGGAGCAGGACGACCCCGCGCTGAACGCCGTCGTGTGGCGCTTCGTCGGCAACGACCTCGGTCTGCGCCGGGCTCTCGCCCGCGGGGTGCCGTTCGGCCCCGGGCGCACGAAGCCCCTGCCGGTGCGCTCGATCCACGAGCGGCAGGAACCCGACATCCCCGAGAGCTACGTCCGGCACGGCCTCGTCGGCGCCCTGCGCAGGGCGAACTCGATGCCCTCAGCCCGCGCGGCCGCGTCCATGGTGCTGACCCGCGGCGACTGGGAGACGGTCGGCGCGGCCCACGACGAGCTGGCGCTGCCCGGTTACCCCCGCTGGGCGCTGTCGGTGCGCCCGGACTGCCCGCCCGCGCTGCGCGCCCGGTTCGGGTCGCACCCCAAGTTCACGCACCGGCTGCGGCAGGCGGGCGTACTCGACGGCCCGGCCCAGTACGCGACCGCCCACGGTCCGGCCTCCCGGGTGCTGGAGGTGCTGTCCCTGGGCCATGTCATGTTCCCGGCCCGGGTCCGCGACGCCGAGGACGCCCTGCGCCCGCTCGTGCGGGACCACCTGGGCGGGCGCGAGGAGGCCTGGGCGGTGCTGGCGCAGCTCATCGACACGTTTCACGGGACGGCGCCGGAGCTCGTCGTGACGGCGGGCGCCATCGCCTGAGGCGCCGGGCGTCGAAGGGGGGCGGGCGTCGAAGGGGGGCGGGGCGGCTGGATTCGAACCAGCGTGATCCAGTTTTGGAGACCGGTGCGGCTGCCTCTGCGCTACGACCCCGCCCTTGCCCCAGAGCGTAATGCCTTGGCCCGTTGTCGGTGGGCCCTGGTACCAATGAGGCACTGGGGGAAGCACGGCACACAGGGCACGGGGGGGCTCGACATGGGGTACGGGGAGCGAGGGCGGCGGCGTCCGCCCGTGGTCGACCTGGCCGACCGCAGGGCACTGGAGGCGTACCGCCCGGCGGACCCCGAGGTGGTCGCCCGGGCCCGGCGGCTGAAGGAGGCCGCGCTGCTGGACTTCGGGCTGACCGAGTCGGCGGTGGCGTCCTGGCTGTACACCAAGTGCCATCACCAGATCCCGACGACTGCGGTGGACACGGCGGCCGTGGTCGCCTCCGGCGACGGCACCTGCCTGCTGCTGTACAACCCGGACTTCTTCGTCGGACTGGGCCTGGACGGCGTCAAGTTCGTCCTGTTCCACGAGGCCCGGCACCTCGTGCACCGGCATCTGCTCGCCGAGCCGGAGCTGCGCGAGGATCCGGTGTTCGAGCTGGCCGCCGAGGTGTCCATCAACCATGTGGCACTGGTGCGGCTGGGCCGCGAGGAACTGCCCCTGCTGAACGGCCGCCCGACCGGCGTCGACCCGCGCCGGGTCCACGACCTGTACGTCGAGGACCTGACGGCGCACGGGCTGGAGCCGGTCTCGTACGAGACGTTCACGCGGACGGACACGCGCGTGTACGGCGAGCTGAAGCGCATGCGTCACCCGCCCGTGCCCGAGGAGCGGCTGTGCGTGCACCTGGTGGCCGGCGCGGTCCCCGCCGACCAGGAGACCGTCGACGCGGTGACGTCCTCCGCCCTGCTCAACTCGCTGCTGGCGGCCCGGCGCGGGCACGCGGGCGCCGAGCGGGAGCTGCTCGACCTCATGGGCCGCACGGAGGGCGACTCGGCGCGGGCCGCCCGGTTGTGGGGCAGGCTGGGCGCCGGCACGCTGCGCGGCCGGACCACGCGCACGCGCACGGTCGACTGGTGGCAGCGCTGGCTGGTCGACGTGCTCGGCTCGAAGCTGCGTGACGGCGAGCGGCTGGTCTACCCCAAGAAGCGCGGCGCCCTGCTCGCCGCCCTCGGCCAGGACCCCGTGCTGGCGCGGCGCGGCCCGGTCCGCGACAAGGTCCTGGTGATCGCCTACGACACCTCCGGGTCGATGCCGCAGCACGTCGTCCAGTGGCTCACCGAGCTGGTCGGGCGGATCGACGGCGTCGAGGCGCACTGGCTCTCGTTCGACGCCGTGGTCATGCCCTTCCGGCCGGGCGAGCGAAGCGAGATGGGGGTCCCCCCGGACGGAGTCTGGGGGAGCGTGTACGGGGGCGGCGGCACGAGCTTCCAGGCGGTCGCCGACCACGTGGAGGGACGCACGGAGGTGAACGGGCGCCGTTTCGACGAGCGGCCGGACGCGGTCGTCGTCCTCACCGACGGCTACGCGCCGCCGATCACACCGGCCGAACCGGACCGCTGGATCTGGCTGATCACCGAGGGGGGCCACGAATGGCCCGAGACGCACACACCCGCGATGGACTGCCATCGCGTCACCACAGGATCGCGGTGAGAGCGGATGAGCACGCGGACGGAACACACGCACGACTCCGGCGACCGGCCGGCCCCCGGCGAGGTCTCCCGCCTCGAAGGCTTCATCGACGCGATGATCGACCTCGGGCAGACCGGCCAGGTCTTCGGCGAGCACGGCATCGGCAAGACGGCGACGTTCTTCTCGCACGTCGCCCGCGCCCACCCGGGCACCGAGCTGGTGTACGTGCCGGCGGCGAACCTCACGCCGGACGACCTGCTCGTCAACGCGCCCGTACGTGATCCGCGCTCCGGCGAACTGGTGCTGCGCCAGCTGGTGATGAGCCAGCTGAAGCCGGGCCGGCCGTTCGTGCTGCTCATCGACGACTCGTTGCAGGCGGGCGACACCATCCAGTCGCAGCTGATGCAGATCGCCTGCGACTGGACGCTCGGCGAGCACGACCTGCGTGCCCTCGGCTGCGTCGGCGTCTTCCTCACCGACAACGAGTCGCAGACGGAGACGTCGGCCCGGCGCGGCGACCTGGCGCTGCTGGACCGGATGGTCACGATGCGGATCTCGGCGAACGACACGTCGTGGCGTCGGCACCTCGCGGTCAAGTACCGCCCGTGGGAACTGCGTCCGGTGTTCGCCGTGTGGGCCTCGCTCTCCCCCGCCCTGCGCGAGCTGCTGTCCCCACGCACGCTCGACCATGTCCTGGCCAACGCCCGAGAGGGGTTCCCGCTGCGCTGGGGCCTGCCGCTGATCGACGGCGAGCGGCTCCGGCTGGCCGAGCCGGGTCCCGACGGCCGGCCCGGCCAGAACCGTACGGCCGAGATCCTCGACCGGCTCGCGCAGGCGCTCGGCGTGGCCAACCCGGCCACGGTTGCCGACCCCGTACGACAGGTGGTGCGCGCGGCCCTGCGCAACCGCTGGACGGTGCTGCTCCAGGGGCCGCCCGGGTGCGGCAAGACGGAACTGGTGCGCGAGACGGTCCGCGCGGGGCTGGGGCGGGACGCCCTGTACTTCTCGCTGCCGGTGACCAACGTCGAGGACCTCTGCGCGCCCGTGCCGTCGCCGGACGGCACGCTGGACAACCTCCTCGCGGCGAAGTTCACCGGCCCCGAGCCCAAGGCGATCGTGTGGGACGAGTACAACCGGCCCAAGGACAAGGCCGCGTTCGCCAAGCTGATGGAGATCACCCAGGAGTGGTCGCTGGCGGGGAAGCGGATCGAGAACCTGCGGGCCCAGATAGCCGTACAGAATCCGCCGTACCACCTGGGCCGCAAGCTGCTGGTGTCCCGCAACAACATCGCGCAGGCGACCCGGTTCACGGCTTCCCTGGAGGTGTCGCCGCAGGACATCCCGGCCAACGAGTGGCTGCTGGCACGCTACGGGGCGGACGCCGAGACGGTGCTGGAGTGGTGGAAGCACGACATCGACGAAGAGGGCCGCGCCTGGATCACCAAGCGCACCCTGGAGCGGCTGATCAAGCTGCACCGGCGCGGGTTGCCGCTGGAGATGGCCACGGTCTACCTCGGCGACGGCGAGTACGCGCCGGTACCGCTGACCGCGTTGATCGACCGTCTGAAGGGACGCCCCGTGACGGGCCTGCGCGAGTTGGCCCGGGACGCGGACGCGTGGGAGGCCCGGCTGCGCCGCGCCACCGCCCGCTCCGACGAGGGCGGCGACGACAGCGACGTCGTCCACCAGATCCTCGCCAACGCGGAGTTGTCCCAACTGCGCAGGCATCACACCGTGGTGGCCCGCCTGGTCACGCATCTGCCGGCCAAGCTGCGGGCGACGCACCTGGTGGGCGCGTCCGAGCAGCAACAGAAGTTCTGGATGGGGGTGTTCACGGGGATGCGGCGCTGATCGGGCGGGACGGACCGGGTGGACGGGGTGGACCGGGGCCCGGCGGACGGGCCTCAGTCCGCCGCGGGTGTCTCCGGCGCCGCCGTGCGGTGCACGCTGCGTACCGCCGCCACGTCGGGCGGGACGGCCGGGGGCGGGACATGGGCGCTGAGGGCCGCCAGGCGGCGTTTGACGGTGGCGGCGACGCCCTGGCCCAGGACGAAGCGGGTGGCGGTGGCCGCGCGGGGCGCGTGGTCGAGGATGCGGTGGGCCTCGCGGCTGCGCAGGCCCGTGTGCCGCAGGACGAGATGGGCGAGGCGGTGCTCGCCGGCCGCCAGCGTCCGCCCCACGCTCTCGGCGGCCGCCAGGTCCAGCCGGTTGTCCGCCGCGCCGAGCACGGCCGCCGCCCGGACCCGGCCGAGGTCCAGCAGGGTGACACCGGCGACGGTGGCCGCGTCGACCAGCCGGGCGGCGGCGGAGGGTCCGATGCCGTTGCTGGCCACCGAGAGCCGGGTGAGCCGTCCGTACGGCGCCCGCTCCAGGGCGTCGGCGAGCCGGAGCGCGCCCGCGTCGGCCAACCGGGCGGCGGACACGTACAGTTCGTCGATCGCCCCGGCGGCGACCACCGCCGCGAGCGCCTGCGCGCCCGCCTCCCCCAGCGGGTTGCCGCCGACGAACAGCCGCTCGACCCGCCGTCCGTTGCCCGCGGCGGCCAGCAGCGCGTCGGCGAGTACGGTGACGCCCGCCGCGTCGAGTCCGGTCTGCACGAGGTCGAGCGTGCGCAACGTCCGGGCGGACTCCACGAGTTCGGCCGCCGCCCGGCCACCGCCCCGGCCCAGCGGGTTGCGTTTGAGCCACACCCCCGTGACCACCTGGGGCGAGGCGCGCAGTTGGTCGGCGATACGGCAGGCGCCGCCCGCGGTGATGCCGTTGCATCCGAGGTAGAGCGTCTCGACCGGCGCGCTCGTGGCGGCCACGGTGGCGGCGCCGTCGTCCCCGAGGGCGTCGGTGCCGAGGAGCAGATGCCGTACGGGCGAGGGCCCGTCGGCCAGGGCCTCGGCGACCAGGGCAGCGCCCTCGGCCCCCAGTCCCTGCTTGCACAGGTCGAGCCGCCCGTCGGGCAGCGCGGTGCCCGCGGCGAAGTCCAGCCGCTCGCCCGCCGGACGTCCGGCCCGCAGCCAGTCGAGCAGCGGGGCGAGATCGGCGAGGGGGCGGGGCACCACGTGGGGCACTCCGGCGAAGCGGACCGACCCCGGCTCCGACTCCGGCTCCGTCCCCTGGCCCTGCCCCTGGCCCTGGCCCTGCCCCTGCCTCAACCCCGGCTCGGCACGCGGCCCCGTCGCGTTCTCCTCGCTCACCACTGCGCCTCCCGGTAGTCCTTGAGGAACACGCCCGACACCGGGTGGCCGGCCTCGCCACGCACGATCGGGTCGTACACGCGGGCCGCGCCGTCCACGATGTCCAGCGGGGTACGGAAGCCCGCGCCCGCCATCCGGGCCTTCTTCGGCGCCGGGTTCTCGTCGGTGATCCAGCCGGTGTCGACGGCGCACATGTGCACACCCTGCTCGGCGAGCGCGGCCGCGCTGGTGCGGGTGAGCATGTTGAGGGCGGCCTTGGCCATGTTGGTGTGCGGATGCCCCGGCATCTTGTTGCGCACCGCGAACCGGCCCTCGACGGCCGTCACGTTGACCACGTACCGGCGCGGATGCGGCGAGGCCAGCAGCAGCGGCAGCAGCCGGTCGCAGAGCAGCGCGGGCGCGAGGGCGTTGACGAGCTGGGTCTCCAGTACCTCGGCCGGGTCGAGCGCGCCGAGCCGGGCCGACCAGGAGTTCTCCGGGGAGGGATCGGGCAGCAGTCCGGCCTCGTCGGCCTCCCGCAGGGCCGCGGGCAGCGCGGAGGCCGAGCCGCCGAGTCCCTCCAGCATCCGCATCGGGGTGAATCCGGGCGCCCGGCGCGTCCCCTCGGGCAGCGCGTCACGCTCTCCGGCGGCCAGCAGGGCGTAGGACTCCGGCGGACGACGCACTGTCTGCGCCGCGTTGTTGACGAGGATGTCGAGCGGTTCGCCCTCCCGGCGCAGTTCCTCGCACAGGCCCAGCACCTGGCGCGGGTCGCGCAGATCGACGGCGACGACGGTGAGCCGGTGCAGCCACTGCGCGCTGCCGGGCTCGGCGCTGAACCGGCGGACGGTGTCGTGCGGGAAACGGGAGGTGACGACGGTCCGCGCGCCGTCCCGCAGCATCATCAGCGCCAGCTGGAAGCCGATCTTCACCCGGCCGCCGGTGAGCAGGACACGGCGCCCGCTCAGGTCGGTGCTCAGCGAACGGCGGGCGGCGTTGTCCGCGGCGCAGGCGGGGCAGAGCCGGTGGTAGAAGGTGTCGACCTCCCGATAGGCCGACTTGCAGACGTAGCAGGTGCGCGGCCGGTGGAAACGCCCTCCGCGGCCGGCGGCCGGCAGGGGCGCGTCCTCGCGCCGGTCCAGGGCCCCGGTCGCGGTCGCCGCCATGGCCGCCGCGTCGGCGGCCGCCACCTCGGCGCTTCGCTCCTTGCGCCGCCGCAGCCGTCCGTCCCGCGCGAAGGACGCGGCGACCTGCTCGGCCCGCAGCCGTACGGGGTCGTCGACGGGCAGCGCGCGCAGCCTGCCCACGACATCGTGGAAGGCGGCCAGCTCCGCCTCGGTGACCGCCGGGCCGAACACCGCCCCTCCGCTGTCCTCGCCCATCCGTCGCCGTCCCGCCCCGTCCCCCGCCCCGTGCTCTTCGTACCGTGGTCCCGACCGGATTCGAACCGGCGTATCCACCCTGAGAAGGTGGCGAGTCTGCCTCTGCTCTACGGGACCGCGCACGCATCCGGACGACCGGATGCGAACCGGCGTGATGCGCCTGCGCGTTGTGCCTGCGCCGTGGCGCCACGTCCGGACACGCCCCCGGATCCTAACCGCACCCCCGCGACGCGGTCACTCGGATTCGGGGTCGCCGCGACTGCGCGGTTCAGAGTGCCGTGCGCCTCAGGTTCAGGCGCTCCTTCTCGGACATGCCGCCCCAGACCCCGAAGCGCTCATCGTTGTCCAGGGCGTACTCGAGGCAGGCGGAACGCATCTCGCACATGCCGCAGATGCGCTTGGCCTCCCGCACCGAACTGCCGGGTTCGGGGAAGAAGAACTCCGCCCCGGTCTGTGCGCACAGCGCCTCGCGCTGCCAGCCGAGGTCGGGTGTCGGAATCGTGTCGGTATACATGGCCAGGATCGTGCCCGGCGGCGAAAAACGTTCGATCAACGCCGGATATACGCGGCTCCCGAGGCCCCCGGCCGCCCGATGATGCTCCTGCCGCCCACCCGTACGCACGGCGGCGCGCGGTGCACCCGGCACACTCTCGGCACGCCGGACGAAGGCACGACGCACGTCCGTGACACCTCGCGCCCGTTCATCACTTTCCGTGACCGGGCGCCGAGGCCGCGCCGGTGGTCGTACTCCGGCAGCGATTGTCAGTGGGCGGTGCGAGACTCGGCAGTGCAGAGAACGGGACCCCTTCGAGGAGGGCAACGATGCTCACCACCCGTTTCGTCAACGGCGCTCCGAACTGGATCGATGTCGGCACGTCCGACATCGACGGCGCCACCTCCTTCTACGGCGCTCTCTTCGACTGGCGGTTCCGGTCGGCGGGACCCGACGCCGGTGGTTACGGCTTCTTCCAGCTGGACGGGAAGACCGTGGCGGGCGGCATGCAGACCGCGCCAGGTCAGGGCCCGCCCTCGTGGACGGTCTACTTCCGGACACAGGACGCGCAGGCCACGGCGCAGGCCGCCGAGCAGAAGCACGGCACGGTGCTCTTCGCGCCGATGGACGTGATGGGCCAGGGCACGATGGCGGTCCTCGCCGACCAGGCGGGCGTGCCGTTCGGCCTCTGGCAGCCGGGACAGACCGTGGGCGTGGACGTGGCGAACGAACCCGGCGCGCTGTGCTGGGTCGAGCTGTACACGCCGGACGTCGCCGCGGCGGCCGCCTTCTACAACGCGACGCTGGGCCTGGAGACCTCGGCCGCCCCCTTCCCCGGCGGCACCTACACCTGCGTCAACCCGTCCGGGGCCGGGGAGGAGGCGATGTTCGGCGGGATCGTGCCGCTGGCCGACGACCCCACGGAGGCCGAGACCGGCGCGTACTGGCTGCCGTACTTCGAGGTCGCCGACGCGGACGCGGTCGCGGCCAAGGCGGAGGAGCTGGGCGGCAGGGTGCGGATGCCCGCCACGGACGTCGAGGGCGTCGGCCGCATCGCCAAGCTCGCCGACCCCTACGGGGCGCGCTTCGCCGTGATCAAGAGCGTGCCTCAGGAGATGTGAGGCGGCACCGAAGAGCACGGGGACGGAACGGGCCGGGCCGGGCCGGTCTGGTCTGGGCCGGCAAGGACCGAGCGGGCCGAACGCGAGCGGGGCGGCGGCCCCGGTCAGGCCGAGGCTCGGCGCACCAGAGTGGTCGGCAGGACCACACCGCCGGGTGCCTCCTCGGCGACGCGCCGGTCGAGGCGGCGCAGCAGCAGACGGGCCATGATCCGGCCCATCTCCTCGATGTCCTGACGGACCGTCGTCAGTGGCGGGTCGCTCTGTTCGGCGACGGGCAGCATGTCGTCGAAGCCGACCACGGCGACGTCCTCGGGCACCCGCCGCCCGCGTTCGCGCAGGACACGCAGGGCGCCCGAGGCGGCGAGGTCGTTGGCGGCGAACACGGCGTCCAGGTCGGGGCACCGGTCGAGGAGTTCCCGCATGGCCCGCTCGGCGCCACCGGGGGTGAAGTCGCTCTCGACGACGAGCCGCGGGTCGTCCTCGCCCATGACCTCCCGGTATCCGTCGAGCCGGTCCGCCGCGGAGGTCTGGTCGAGGGGGCCGGTGATGTGCGCGATGCGGGTGCGGCCGAGCCCGGCCAGCAGGCGTACGGCCTCGCGGGCACCGCCGCGGTTGTCACTGTCGACGTAGACCACGTCGCGTGTGCCGTCGCTCCAGCCGGGACGGCCGCCGAACACCGTCGGGACGCCGGCGCCCTGGATCAGCCCGGGGAGCGGGTCGTCGAGGTGCAGCGAGAAGACCAGGGCCCCGTCCACGTGACCGCCGGCGAGGTAGCGGGCGACCCGGGCGTGGTCGTCGCGGCCCTCGGTGAGCAGCAGCACCAACTGGTTGTCGTGGGCCGTCAGTTCCTTGCTGATGCCGCGGAGCTGGAGCGCGAAGAAGGGGTCGGCGAAGACCCGGGTCTCCGGTTCGGCGATGACGACGGCGATCGCGTCGTGGCGCTTCGTCACCAGGCTGCGGGCCGCCTGGTTGGGGACGTATCCGAGCTCCTCCACGGCCCGCCGGACCCGCTCGACGAGCGGCTCGCGGACCCCGTCCCCGCCGTTGACGACGCGCGACACGGTCGCCCGGGAGACCCCGGCCCGTGCGGCCACGGCCTCCAGCGTGGGACGCGACGCTGTCTCGGTCACTTCGGGGCTCTCCTCCTGGCCGGCTGCGGCTCAGGATAACTCCGGGGGACGGCCGAGGTGAGAGCGCTCTCCGACCCGCGCCCCTCAGTGCTCGTGCGCGTCGCCGGTCCCGTCCGGCGCGGGAGACTCAGCGGGAGACCCGGGTGACCCGTGCGGCCCATGCGGTTCGTATCCCGGGATCGTGCCGTCGGGCTTCTTCACCAGGAAGAGTCCGACCATCCCCATGTCGGAGTGGCTCTGCACATGGCAGTGGTACATCCACGCGCCGGCGCCGACCCCCTCCCCCGCGACGACCTGGAAGCCGAAGGAGTCGGCCGGGCCCACGATCTTGTTGTCGACGACCTGGCTGGGGTCGTCGGGGCCGGTGAGCAGGCCGGTGCGGTTGTCGGCCCAACGATGACCGTGCATATGGAAGGTGTGGTAGTACTCGCCGTGCGTGATCATCACGAACTCGACCCGATCGCCCACCGTCGCCTCGAAGTCGGGGCCCGAGTGAGCCGGTCTGTTGTTGATCGTCATGTCGTTGAAGACGATCGTGTGGGTGGCGTCGGGCAGGATGTCTCCCTTGCGCCGGACGATCACCGGTCCGTACAGGCCCTTGCGGATGCCGCCCGAGCCGTGTTCCGTTCCCACGACGTGGTCGTGGTAGTGCCAGTAGCCCGCGCTGCCCGCCCGCCAGGTGCCGTCGGCGCGGCGACCGGGGGCATGGGTGCGCCAGGTGTAGGTGCGCGTGCCGCCCGGCTCGATGTCACTCCGGTTCAACTTCGTTCCGTCGCTGGAGATTTCGTAGTCCAGGCCGTGGACGTGCAGGCTCGCCGCCACGTCCAGGGTGTTCTCCACCTCGATGTGCAGGGTGTCGCCCTCGTTGAGTTCGATCAGCGGCCCGGGGATGGTCGCCTTCCCCTTCTCGAAGCCGTAGCCGAGTTGTCCGTCGGCGAGCTTCTCCATGTACAGCGTGAGGTGTCTGACCGCTCCCCCCGCCGGGGCGGCCTTCGCCGGCCCGTCGGCGCTCACCGCCCTCGGCCCCAAGGACAACGATGTCGCGGCGGCGGCACCGCCCAGCAGCACCCGGCGGTTGAACCCGCGTCTGTCCATGCCGAACTCCCCACCCTGGTACGGAATTTGCGACGATGAAGAAGACGAGCCTGTGATGAACCTGTGAGACGGTACCGGTCGTTCCGCCGTTTCTCCACACCCAGGACAAAGTTCATGCCATTGCGGTCATAGCTATTGGCGAGTCATGCAAATGGGGTCTACCTTCCGTGGCGCTGTCGCTGTGACCGAGGAGGTGCCCATGCACTTACGAGGGTTGAGTACGAGAAGACGAATCCGGGTGACCGCCGTGGCGTGCGCAACGCTCGTCGCCGGCCTGCTCTCCGCGCCGGCCGCGGACGCGCGCCCGGCCCCCGAGCCACCCCTGACAACGATGTCCATCAAGTCGCCACCGGGCGGCCCGAACGTACGGGTGCTGATCTTCCACGGGTCGGCCGCGGCCGGGGACGAGTCACCGGTCGTCAACGCCGGTATCGAGGCCATCGAACGGATCGGCCTGTCCGGGCCGGCGGACCAGCGTTTCGAGGTCGAGGCCACGGACGACGCCTCGGTCTTCACCAGCGAGACACGGCTGGGCGGTTACAACGCGGTCGTGTTCCTGACCGGGGGCGGCGACGTCCTCGACCCGGAGCAGGAAGCGGGCCTGGAGGCCTACATGGAGGCCGGCGGCGGATTCGTCGGCGTCCACGACGCGGCCCGCGCGGAACCGTACTCGGACTGGTACACCGGCCTGATCGGCGCCCGTCCCGCCGCGTCGAGCCCGACGGCCGTACAGCGGGCCACCGTCGAGGTCGGCGACCGGCGGCATCCGGCCACCGGAGGGCTGCCCCTGGAGTGGAAGCGCCCTGACCTGTGGCCGAACTGGGTGAAGAACCCGTCCGGCGAGGTGCACACCGTCGCCCGGGTACGCGAGTCGACCTACCGGCCGGGCACGAGTGCCAACGGCGCCGACCATCCGGTGAGTTGGTGCCGCGACTACGACGGCGGCCGCTCCTTCTACACCGGCATGGGCGGCACGGTCTCGTCGTACGACGAGACGGACTTCCGTACGCATCTGCGCGGCGCCCTGCTCTGGACGTCCCGGCTGGTGCAGGCCGACTGCAAGGCCACCATCACCGGGAACTACAAGGCCGAGCGGCTGACCCCGGCCAACCAGCCCGGCCAGAACGACCAGATCGGTGAGCCGCACGGCCTGGTCACCGCGCCCGACGGCCGGGTTCTCTACATCGGGCGGGGCGGCGCCGACTCCTCCCGGCCGGTGATCACCGACTGGAACAACCCGGACGTGGGCAAGGGCAAGGGACAGATCCACGTCTACGACCCGGCGACCAAGAAGGTCACGCTGGCCGGGGAACTGACGGTCTTCGGCAACAAGGGCGGCGGCGACGAGCTCGTCAAGGTCGAGGAAGGCCTCCTCGGCATCGAGCTCGACCCGCGCTTCGAGCAGAACGGCTGGGTGTACCTGCACTACACCCCTCACTCGGGCATCAACCGTGACACCCGGATGGCCGAGCGGCGGGTCTCCCGCTTCACACTCGACCTCGCCACGAACCGGCTCGACCCGGGCAGCGAGAAGGTGCTGCTCAAGTGGCCGGTGCAGGTGCACAGTTGCTGTCACGCCGGTGGCGGGCTGGCCTGGGACTCGAAGGGCAACCTGTACATCGCCACCGGTGACAACAACTCCAGTGGTTTCAGCGGTGGTTACTCCGGAAACAACCCGCAGCCGAACTTCAAGGGTGTTTCCTTCGCCGACGCCCGCCGTACGGCCGGAAACACCCACAACCTCAACGGCAAGATCCTGCGCATCCATCCGGAACCCGACGGAACGTACACGCTTCCGGCGGGAAACCTGTTCACGGGACGCGAGACCGACGAGGGCGGGGGCAAGACGCGCGGCGAGATCTATGTGATGGGCGTCCGCAACCCCGCGCGCATCTTCGTCGACCGCACCACCGACATCCTCTACGCGGGCTGGGTCGGCCCGGACGCGGGCGAGCCGTCGCCCGTCTGGGGACCGGCGAAGTACGACACGTTCGCCGTCATCACCCAGGCGAGCAACCGGGGTTGGCCGTACTGCATGGGCAACAAGCAGCCCTACCGGGACCGCAACCTGCCGGATCCGTCGCAGCCGCTGGGCTGGTACGACTGCGACCACCCGAAGAACGAGTCGCCGAACAACGACGGCCTGGTCAACCTGCCGCCGGTCACCGGCAACAACATCTGGTACTCGCCCCAGGGCGGCGCACCGGACTACCCGCGCGACGCAAGCGGCATCCCCTCCTACCGGCAGGACCAGGCGACGTACCGGCTGCCGTGGCTCAAGGGCGGCGGGCAGGCGGCGATGAACGGTCCGGTCTACCGGTACGACGCCACCGGCGCGAGCGCGGCCAGGTGGCCCGCGTACTGGGACGGCAAGTGGTTCGTCGGCGACTTCTACGACGCCGATCAGCCGCGCAACGCGGTGGTCATGGACCCGAGGACGCAAGGGTCGGGCGGCCTGCCGGTCCACTCGGAGTCACTGAAAAGGATCGTGCCGGTCGGCAACGACGGCATCAAGAACCTCATGGACTGGAAGTTCGGCCCGGACGGCGCCCTGTACGTCCTCGACTACGGCCGAGGCTTCTTCACCTCGGACGCCAAGTCGGCGCTGTGGAAGGTCACTTATCAAGGCGGCGGCCCGACGCCGGCCGCCGACCGGCTGGCGAGGGGGGCACAGTGACACGGCGGACACGACAGACACGACAACGAAGAGTCTGGACGGCCCTGTTGGCCGCCGTACTGATGACGCTCGGGCTTCAGGCGGCACCCACCGCGGCACAGTCCGAGCCGGCGGCAGCCGCCCAGGTGCTCACCTGGACCGCCGGCGACGACATCACCAAGTACGTTTCGGCGCCGACGACGGCGGTGGCGGGTCAGGCGACGATCGTCTTCGAGAACAGCGTGGCGACCGGCAACACCATGGGCATGCCGCACACGTTGACGTTCGCGACCAGCGACCCGGAGTTCAACAACGACGTCACGCTGAACATCCTCGCCAACCCGAACGACGACACGGGCGGCCGCCACACCGCCGAGGTCACCCTGACCCCGGGGCGCTACTTCTACCACTGCACGATCCCGGGCCACGGCCAGATGCAGGGCATCCTCGTGGTGACCGAGGGCGGCGGCGAGGACACGACAGCGCCGGAGACGGCGGCGCAGGTCACCGGCACGCAGAACGCGCAGGGCGAGTACGTCGGCTCGGCGAGTGTCGCGATCGGGGCGACCGACGACGGCGGGTCGGGGGTCGACGGTATCCAGTATGCGGTCGGCGCTGCGGGTGACTGGATCCCGTACACCGCACCGGTCGTCGTCGACCAGGTAGGCAGCCACCGGATCCGCTACCGGGCGTTCGACAAGGCCGGCAACGTCTCCGCGGAGAAGACCGTCGCGTTCACGGTCGTCGCCCCGCCCTCCGACGACACGACACCCCCGGACACCTCCGGGACGGTGAGCGGCGAGCAGAACCCCGACGGCACGTACATCGACATGGCGACCGTCACCGTGTCGGCCTCCGACACCGGATCGGGCGTCAACACGATCGAGTACGCCGTCGGCTCCGGGGCCTGGCAGCCGTACACCGCGCCCGTGATGGTGCACCAGGTCGGCACCCACACCGTGCGGTACCGGGCCACCGACAAGGCGGGCAACGCGGCCGCCGAGAAGAGCGTCCGGTTCACCGTGGTCGCGGCGACCCCGCAGGACACCACACCACCGGTGACCGGCGTGGGCGTCGAAGGCACGAAGAACTCCGGTGGTGCCTACGTCGGCAACGCCAGGGTGACCGTGAGTGCGACGGACGAGCACGGGTCGGGTGTCGACCGGATCGAGTATTCACTCGACGGTGGACCGTACATCGCATACACCATCCCGGTGGTGGTCGACCGTGCCGGACCGCACACCCTCGCCTACCGCGCCACCGACAAGGCGGGCAACACCTCCACCGCGCGCACGGTGACCTTCACCGTGGTGGCGAGCCAGGTCCCGGCCCCCAACTGCCCCGAGTACGACGAGCGGTTGACGGTGATCGTCGGCACGGTCGACTCGGGGGTGCCGAACCGGCTGACCGACAAACGGTGCCGGATCAACGAGTTGATCGAGGACGAGAAGGAGTGGACGTCCCACGCGCTGTTCCTCAAGCACGTGAAGACGGTCCTCGACGCGCTGTTCGGCGAGGGGGTCGTGGACCAGCGCGAGTACGACGCCGTACAGGAGGCCGCCGGCCGTTCCGGGATCGGCAAGCCCGGCCAGACCGAGGGCTACCGCACGATCCTCGACGGCAGCGCGGGCTCGTTCGCGAAGTGGCAGCAGGTGGGCGGCGGATCGTTCGCGCAGAACGGCGACGGATCGATCACCAGCGGGACCTCCCGTGAGGGCCTGGGCATGCTGTGGTTCCCCGAGCGCAAGTACGGCGACTTCTCGCTGAAGCTCCAGTGGCGCGACGACGCTCCGGGCACGGGCAACGCCAACTCCGGTGTGTTCGTGCGCTTCCCGTGGGTCCATGACCACGCCGAGGAGTCGCGACCGGAGTGGGTCGCCATCAAGTACGGGCACGAGGTGCAGGTGCTGGACCGGCCGGACGGGGACATGTACAAGACCGGTTCGGTGTACGGCTTCGACCGGGTGAGGCTCGCGGGGGCGGGCGTCACCCAGAAGGGAACCTGGAACGACTACGAGATCAGGGTGGTCGACCAGCACTACTCGGTCTACCGCAACGGTGTGCTGATCAACGAGTTCGACAACACCGGCGGCCAGGAGTTCTCGCCACCGCGCGCGGACGACCCGGGCACGGACGGACGGCGCTTCGCCTCCGGTTACCTCGGGCTCCAGGTGCACGGCACGACGGACGTCGTCTCGTACCGGGACATCCGCATCAAGGAGTTGTGACAGCAGCCGTCCGGCCGGCGCCGGACGGTCGCGCTAGGACGCCCCGGGCCCGCCCGGGGCGTCCTCGTGCCGGGCCGGGGCGTCCTCGTGCCGGGCCGGGGCGTCCTCGTGCCGGGCCGGGGCGTCCTCGTGCCGGGCCCGGCTCGGCTGCACCCGCTTCGGCTCTCCGGGCATCTTCGGGTACTCCGGCGGATACGGCAGATCGCCCAGGCCGTGGTCGTGTTCGTCGCGGCGGGCGAGTTCGAGCAGGGCCTCCAGGGAGAACGCGTGGTCGTCCATGTCGGCGTGCACATCGCCGAGTTCGGCGTACCGGGCCGGCATGGTCGCGAGGTCGAAGTCGGCGGGGTGGGCGTCGCCGACCTCCTCCCAGCGCAGCGGCGCGGAGACGGGCGCGTGCGGACGGGGACGTACGGAGTAGGCGGAGGCGATGGTGCGGTCGCGAGCGGTCTGGTTGTAGTCGAGGAAGATGCGCTCGCCCCGCTCCTCCTTCCACCACTTGATCGTCACCCGCTCCGGCAGCCGCCGTTCCATCTCCCGGCCGACGGCGATGGCGGCGCGCCGGACCTGGGTGAAGGTCCAGCGGGGCTCGATCGGCACGAAGACGTGCAGACCACGGCCGCCGGAGGTCTTGGGCCACCCGCGCAGACCGCCGAACTCCGCCAGGACGGCGCGTAGTTCGTGCGCGGCGTGGACCGCGTCGTCGTAGTCGGTGCCGGGCTGCGGGTCGAGGTCGATGCGCAGTTCGTCGGGCCGGTCGACGTCGTCGCGGCGCACGGGCCAGGGGTGGAAGGTGAGGGTGCCGTACTGGGCGGCCCACAGGACGGCCGCCTCCTCGGTCGGGCACATCTCGTCGGCGCTGCGTCCGCTGGGGAAGGTGATGTGGGCGGTCGGGATCCAGTCGGGCATGTTCTTCGGCGCCCGCTTCTGGAAGAAGGACTCGCCTCCCACGCCGTCCGGGTACCGCTCCAGGGTCGTGGGGCGGTTGCGCAGCGCGCGCAGGATGCCGGGCGCGACCGCCTGGTAGTAGCGGGCGAGGTCCAGCTTGGTGAAGCCGCGCTCCGGAAAGAAGACCTTGTCGGGGCTGGACAGCCGTACCGTCCGGCCGGCCACTTCCAGTTCCACCGCATCGCCCATGCGAGCCACGGTAGACACACCTTCGACAGCTCGCATCAGCTCGCGGCGGCCCGTACACCAGACGGTCCGCACACCGGGCGGTCCCCGTGATCCTCGCGCAGAATCGGAGCATGGATCTGCCGGTGATGCCGCCCGTGAAGCCGATGCTCGCCAAGTCGGTGGCGGCGATTCCGCCGGGTATGCAGTACGAGGCGAAGTGGGACGGCTTCCGGGCGATCGTCTTCCGCGACGGTGCCGAGATCGAACTGGGCAGCCGCACCGGAAAGCCGCTGACCAGGTATTTTCCGGAACTGGTGGAAGCGTTGCGGGAACGGTTGCCGCAGCGGTGTGTGCTGGACGGGGAGATCGTGATCGCCCGGGAGGGGCGACTCGACTTCGACGCCCTCACGGAGCGCATCCACCCGGCGGATTCCCGGGTGCGCACCCTCGCCGAACGGACCCCGGCGTCGTTCGTCACCTTCGACCTGCTCGCGCTCGCCGACCGGTCGCTCCTGGACGTGCCGCTGAGCGACCGGCGTGAGCTGCTGACCGAGGCGCTCGCCGGGGTGACGGCACCCGTGCACCTGGCGCCGGCGACGACCGACGCCGAGGTGGCACGGCGGTGGTTCGAGGAGTACGAGGGCGCGGGCCTGGACGGGGTGATCGCCAAACCGCTCAGCCTGCTCTACCGCCAGGACGAGCGCGCCATGTTCAAGGTCAAGCACGAACGCACCGCGGACGTCGTCGTCGCCGGATACCGCTTCCACAAGAGCGGACCAGTGGTCGGCTCACTGCTGCTGGGCCTGTACGACGACCGGGGCGTCCTCCAGCACGTCGGCGTGTCGGCCGCCTTCTCCATGAAACGCCGGGCGGAGCTGATCGAGGAGTTGGAGCCGCTGCGCATGGAGGACGCGGCGGGCCATCCGTGGGCGGCCTGGTCGGAGGAGTCCGCCCACGAGACGGCACGGCTGCCCGGGGCGCCGAGCCGCTGGTCGGGCAAGAAGGACCTGTCCTGGGTGCCGTTGCGGCCCGAACGGGTGGTCGAGGTGGCGTACGACCACATGGAGAACGGGGCGCGGTTCCGGCATACCGCCCGCTTCCGCCGCTGGCGCCCCGACCGCACCCCGGACGGCTGCACATACGCGCAACTCGAGGAACCGGTGCGCTACGACCTGGCGGAGATCCTCGGGGCGCCGCCCGCGACGTGACCCACAAGCGGTTGCGCCTCCGAGTAAGACCGATTGGGCGCCACAAGCGGTTTCGGGAGCAGCGCCTGATGCGCAACCGCTATCGGGCGACACCTGATCCACAACCGGTTACCGGCGACACCTGATCCACAACCGGTTTCGGGTGCGACCTGATCCACAACCGGTTACCGGCGCGACCTGATCCACAACCGGTTACCGGCGCAGAGCTTGATCCATCATCGGTTTCACGCGGCGACATCGTCCGTAACCGGTTGCGCCCTCACCCATTTGCCCCCGCCCCGCCGCTCCGCAACCGCTTTCACGGTTCACGGCGTCATGAGGACCTTCACCGCGCCGTCCTGCTTGTGCTGGAACATCTCGTACGCGTGCGGAGCGTCCGACAGCGGCACGCGATGGGTGGCGAAGTCGTCGACGCCCAGCGGGTCCTCGTCGGTGAGGTACGGCAGGATCTCGTCGCTCCACCGGCGCACGTTGGCCTGCCCCATGCGGATCTGGAGCTGCTTGTCGAACATGGTGAGCATCGGCAGTGGGTCGGCCATGCCTCCGTACACGCCGACGAGGGAGAGGGTGCCGCCGCGGCGCACCAGCTCGATGGCGGTGTGCAGGGCGGCGAGCCGGTCGACGCTGAAGCGTTCCGCGAGCGGGCCGCTCAGTTTCCGCGGCAGCATGGCGGCGGCGTTCTGGACCATACGGGCGGCCGCGCTGCCGTGCGCCTCGGTGCCGACGGCGTCGATCACCGCGTCCGGGCCGCGGCCGTCGGTCTCGTCGCGGATCGCGGCGATGAGTTCCTTCTCGGTGTCGAAGCTGCGGAGGTCGTACGTCTCCACGCCCCGCGCACGGGCCCGGCGCAGCCGGTCGCCGACCAGGTCCACGCCGAACACCCGGCCCGCGCCGCGCACCTGGGCGATGCGGCAGGCCATGTCGCCGATGGGGCCGAGGCCGAGTACCGCGACGCTGCCGCCCTCGGGGATGTCCGCGTAGGCGACCGCCTGCCACGCGGTGGGCAGGACGTCGGAGAGGTACACGAAGCGGTCGTCGGGCGGTCCCTCGGGCACCTTGATGGGGCCAAACTGGGCCTGCGGCACCCGCAGATACTCCGCCTGGGCGCCGGGCACGGCCCCGTACAGGCGGGTGTAGCCGAACAGGGCGGCGCCCATGCCCTCGCCGGTGACCTGGGTGGTCTCGCACTGGGTGGGCAACGCGTTCAGGCACATCCAGCAGTTGCCGCAGGCGATCTGGAAGGGCACCACGACCCGGTCGCCGGCCTTGAGGTCGGGCACTCCGGCGCCCACCTCCTCGACGATGCCCATGGGCTCGTGGCCGAGGATGTCGCCCGGGGTCATGAACGGGGTGAGCACCTCGTACAGGTGCAGGTCGGAGCCGCACAAGCCGGTGGACGTGATGCGGATGACGGCATCCGTCGGTTCCTGGATCGTCGGGTCGGGCACGGTGTCCACCCGTACGTCGCGCTTGCCCTGCCAGGTCACTGCCTTCATCGCGCCGCGCTCCCTCCGCCGACCGGTCCGTCCCGGCTGGTCCGGGGGTACCGGGTCCTGGCTGCGGCCCGGGTACCCGACCGCCCGGCCCCGAACCACGACGCCCGCAGCCCCCGAGCCCCTTCTGCGCCGCACCCCCGGCCCCTTCTGCCCGCCGCCCGCCGCCCGCCGCCCGCCGCCCGCCGCCCGCCGCCACGCATAGCCACTCTCGAACGGATGAGCGCACAATCAAGACACGAAACGGGGGTGGCCATGACAGGCACAGGCACAGGTCGTTCGAGACATCCGAGGCGTCACAGACATCCGGCTCACCCGAACCATCCGGGTCACCCGAACCATCCGAGCCATCCGGGTCGCCGGCCACGCGCGATGCGTGGCGGACCCTCCACGGTCGCCGCTGCGCTGCTGGCCGCCGTGCTGGCGCTCGTCCTCGCGGCCGGCTGCACGACGTCCCGCGAGCCGTCGAGGGACGACGGCCGGAGCGCGTCGCAGAAGCCGAGTCCGAGCGGGAGCACCAGCCCCACCGCTGTCGCCGGCTCCGTGCTCGCCGTGAAGATCGACAACGCCCCCGGCGCGCGGCCGCAGACAGGCCTCGACTCGGCGGACATCGTCTACGTCGAGCAGGTCGAGGGCGGGCTGAGCCGGCTGATGGCCGTGTACGCGACGAAGGTGCCGAAGGCCGTCGGTCCCGTGCGCAGTGCCCGCGAGTCCGATCTGGAGCTGCTGGGCCAGTTCGCGCGGCCGGTGCTGGCGTTCTCCGGGGCGCAGGGCAAGCTGCTGCCGTTGATCGACCGGGCGCCGCTGGACGCCGTCACGCCCGAGGACGCGGCCGGCGCCGGGGCCTACTACCGGGGCACGGAGCGGGCCGCGCCGCACAACCTCTACGTGCGCCCGGGTCGCCTGTTGCCCTCCGCACCGGGCTCCGCCGCGCTGACCACCGGGTTCCGCTACGGCACCGCGCCCTCCGGCGGTACGGCGCAGTCCTCGCTCACCGTGCGCTACCCGGCGGCCCGCTTCACCTTCACCTGGTCCGCGAGCCGTGCGCGCTGGCTGGTCTCGACGGACGGCGCACCGACGGTGACGACCGACGGGACGCGGGTGGCCCCGGCCACGGTGGTCGTGCAGTACGTGAAGGTGCGCGCGTCGGGTTTCCACGACTTCCTCGGCAACAACACGCCGTACACCGAGACGGTGGGCTCGGGAAAGGCGCGGGTGCTGCGCGACGGACGGGTCCACGACGTGAACTGGAAGCGGGCGACGGCCACGGACGGCACGGACTTCACGACCGCCGACGGCGCCCCGGTCGCGTTCGCCGAGGGCCAGGTGTGGGTGGTGTTCGCGCAGGCACCCTGATGCCGCCCGGGCGTCTCGATCAGGACGGCGCGACCAGGGGCTCCCCCGGGTTGCGCAGCCCCTCCGCCGCGTCCGAGACGCGCTGGATGAGCTCGAGGAACAGGTTCTGCTCCGCGGCCGAGAGCGGGGACAGGAAGACCTGGTTCATCCGGGCCGTGCGGACGGTCAGCCGACGGTGGGTGCGCAGTCCCTCGTCGGTGAGCCCCAGCAGGTAGCGGCGCCCGTCCTGCGGGTCGCGGACCTTGTCGAGCAGCCCTCGGCGGATGAGCCTGCTGATCACCTCGGCGATGGTGGAGCGGTCGAGTCCCACCCGCTCCCCCACCGTGCGCTGGTCGAGGCCCGGCTCGGCGACGAGCGCGTTGAGGACCGCGAACTGCGGCGAGGTGATCTCCTCGGAGACCATCGTGTTCCACAGCAGGTAGTGCGCCTGCTGGAGCCGCCGGGCCAGGTGCCCGGGGTGGCTGGTGAGATCCACCGCGGCCATGTGCGCTCCTCAGCGTGAGATTTCGTCGGTGCACTGAACGATACCGCGTGCGACCGGCCTGGTCTTGTGTCCGTGTGACCCTGGTCGGACCTCCGGCCTGGGGTCTTGACTGCTCCACCCTGCGGTGGCAGCGTGTGGGAAACCTCGGAGAAATAATCAGTGCCCTGATTAATTGACGGGCCGGGGGCGCGCGGAAGAGATGGGGCTTCACGGATGGACAAGGTGGTCGCCACGGCCCTGGAGGCGGTGGCCGACGTGCCGGACGGCGCGTCTGTGGCAGTGGGTGGATTCGGACTGAGCGGCGTGCCGAACGTCCTCATCCAGGCTCTGTACGAGCGGGGCGTCGCCGGACTGTCGGTCGTCTCCAACAACTGCGGCGCGATGGAGTCGGGCCTCGCGGTGCTGCTCGCGGCCGGTCGGATCGCCCGGGTAACCGGTTCCTACATCGGCGCGAACAAGGAGTTCGCCCGCCAGTACCTGTCCGGCGAGCTCGAGGTCGAGATGATCCCGCAGGGCACGCTGGCCGAGCGGCTGCGGGCCGGCGGCGCCGGGATCCCCGCCTTCTACACGCCCGCGGGCGTGGGCACCCAGGTCGCCGAGGGCGGGCTGCCGTGGCGTTACGACGGCGAGGGCGGTGTCGCCCTGGCCTCGCCACCGAAGGAGGTCCGGGAGTTCGACGGCGCGGAGTATGTGCTGGAGCACGCTATCCGCACCGACTTCGCGCTGGTCAGGGCCGCGAAGGGCGACCGGCACGGCAACCTGGTGTTCAACAAGTCCGCCCGCAACTTCAACCCGCTGTCCGCGATGGCCGGACGGATCACGATCGCCGAGGTCGAGGAGCTCGTCGAACCCGGTGAGATCGACCCGGACGCGGTCCATCTGCCGGGCATCTTCGTGCAGCGCGTGATCGCGCTGACCCCGGAGCAGACGGCGGACAAGAGGATCGAGCAGCGGACGGTCTCCGCGCCCGCGGCACCCGCGGCAGAGGGAACGGTGAGCGAGTGATGGCCTGGACACGTGAGGAGATGGCCGCCCGCGCCGCGCGCGAGCTGCGGGACGGTCAGTACGTCAACCTCGGCATCGGACTGCCGACCCTGATCCCCAACTACCTCCCGACGGACGTCGAGGTGGTGCTGGAGAGCGAGAACGGCATCCTGGGCACCGGCCCCTACCCCACCGACGACGCCGTCGACCCGGACCTGATCAACGCCGGCAAGGAGACCGTGACGGTCCTGCCGGGCGCGTCCTTCTTCGACTCGGCGCTGTCCTTCGGCATGATCCGCGGCGGGCACATCGACGTCGCCGTGCTGGGTGCGATGCAGGTCTCCGAGCGTGGCGACCTGGCGAACTGGGCGATCCCCGGCAAGCTGATCACCGGGATCGGCGGGGCGATGGACCTGGTGCACGGGGCCCGTACGGTCATCGTCGTCATGACCCACACCGCCAAGGACGGCAGCCCCAAGATCCTCACGGACTGCGCGCTGCCCCTGACCGGGAAGCGTTGCGTGAACCGGATCATCACCGACCTGGGCGTCCTCGACGTCACCGAGGAGGGTCTGGTGCTGGTGGAGACCGCGCCGGGCGTCACCGCCGAGGAGATCGTCACGAAGACGGCCGCCAAGGTCCGTCTCGCCGAGGAGGTCCAGTCATGAGCAACGGTTTCAGGACCGTTTACATCGTCGACGCGGTCCGCACCCCGATCGGCCGCTACAACGGCGCCCTGGCCTCGGTGCGCCCGGACGACCTCGCGGCGCACGCCATCCGTGAACTCGTCGCCCGCACACCCGCGTTGGACCCCTCCAGCATCCAGGACGTGTACTTCGGCAACGCCAACGGGGCCGGCGAGGAGAACCGCAACGTCGGCCGCATGGGCGCACTGCTCGCGGGTCTGCCCACCTCCGTACCGGGTGTCACCGTCAACCGGCTGTGCGCCTCCGGTCTGGAGGCGGTCATCCAGGCGGCTCGCGCGATCGCGGCCGGCGACGCCTCCGTCGCCGTCGCCGGCGGTGTGGAGTCGATGACCCGCGCGCCGTACGTGCTGCCGAAGTCGGACCGGGCGTTCCCCGCCGGGCACGCCGAGCTGTACTCGACGACGCTGGGCTGGCGGATGGTCAATCCGCGGATGGACCCGCAGTGGACGATCCCGCTGGGCGAGTCGGCCGAGCTGATCGCCGACAAGCACAAGATCGGCCGCGAGCAGCAGGACGAGTTCGCCCTCGCCAGCCACCGCAAGGCCGCCGCGGCCCAGCAGGCGGGTCTGTTCGACGCCGAGCTCGCGCCCGTGTCGATCCCGCGCCGCAAGGGCGACCCGGTCGTGTTCGACGCCGACGAATGTGTACGGGCGGACGCCTCGCTGGAGGCGATGGCCAAGCTCAGGCCGTCGTTCCGGACCGAGGAGGGGACCGTGACGGCGGGCAACGCGTCGCCGCTGAACGACGGCGCCGCGGCCCTGCTGCTCGTGGACGAGGAGGGGCTGAGGGCGACCGGACGTGAGCCGCTCGCCCGGATCAGCGCCACCGGGGTGTCCGCGATCGACCCGCAGTACTTCGGGCTCGCCCCCGTCGAGGCCGTCAACCGCGCGCTCGCCAAGGCGGGCAGGGGGTTCGCCGATCTGTCGGTGCTCGAACTGAACGAGGCCTTCGCGGCCCAGGTGCTCGGTTGTGTGGCCGAGTGGCCCGAGTTCGACCCGGCGGTCCTCAACCCGCAGGGTGGCGCGATCGCCCTCGGTCATCCGCTCGGCGCCTCCGGTGCCCGTCTCGCCGGTACGGTCGCCCACCAGCTGGCCCGTCGGGGCGGCGGCGTCGGGGTCGCCACCCTCTGCATCGGTGTGGGCCAGGGCCTCGCCCTCGTCCTCGAACGATAAGAAACCCAGGAACTCCCATGACTCTCACGCAAGCCGCCATCGACCAGGAGATCGCGGCCGAGCACGCCGCGTACGAGAAGCGGATCGCCGACGGCGCGCCGGTCGAGCACCAGCCGCGCCGCGACTACGCGCCGTACCGCTCCTCCGTCCTGCGCCACCCGAAACAGCCGCCGGTCGCCATCGACGTCAGCAAGGACCCGGAGCTGGTGGAGCTGGTCTCCCCCGCTTTCGGCGAACGGGACATCACCGAGATCGACAACGACCTCACCCGGCAGCACAACGGCGAGCCGATCGGTGAACGGATCACGGTTTCCGGCCGGTTGCTGGACCGCGACGGGCGTCCGGTCCGCGGTCAGCTGGTCGAGATCTGGCAGGCCAACTCGGCGGGCCGCTACGCCCACCAGCGCGAGCAGCACGACGCCCCGCTGGACCCGAACTTCACGGGCGTCGGCCGCACGCTGACGGACGACAGCGGTTTCTACCGCTTCACCACCGTGCAGCCGGGCCCCTATCCGTGGCGTCAGCACGTCAACGCCTGGCGGCCGGCCCACATCCACTTCTCGCTGTTCGGCTCGGCGTTCACCCAGCGGCTGGTGACGCAGATGTACTTCCCGAGCGACCCGCTCTTCCCGTACGACCCGATCATCCAGTCGGTGACGGACGACGCGGCCCGGCAGCGGCTGGTAGCCACGTACGACCACAGCCTGTCGGTGCCGGAGTTCTCGATGGGCTACCACTGGGACATCGTGCTCGACGGGCCGCACGCCACCTGGATCGAAGAAGGACGCTGACCTGCCATGACGAAGATCGACACGAGCCGTCCGGAGACCGTGCTCCCCACTCCGTCGCACACGGTCGGCCCTTTCTACGGCCATGCTCTGCCGTTTCCCGGCGGTGGTGACATCGCCCCGCTCGGCCACCCGGACACGATCGCGCTCCAGGGCTATGTGTACGACGGTGAGGGCAACCCGTTGCCGGACGCGTTTCTGGAGCTGTGGGGCGCGGACCCCGAGGGCAATCTGCCGCAGGTGGACGGCTCGATGCGGCGGGACGCGTCGAGCGGTGGTTTCCTCGGCCGCAACGGCGTGGAGTTCACCGGCTGGGGCCGCATCCAGACGGATGCCAACGGTCACTGGTCGGCGCGGACGCTGCGACCGGGCGCGCGCGGGCACAGCGCCCCGTACCTGAGTGTCTGTGTGTTCGCCCGCGGGCTGCTGGTGCACCTGTTCACCCGGATCTACCTGCCGGACGACAAGGCCGCGCTGGCCTCCGACCCGCTGCTGACGCGGGTGGACCCGGCGCGGCGCGACACGCTCATCGCCACGCGCGGCGAGCTGGGGACCTACCGTTTCGACATCCGCCTTCAGGGCGAAGGCGAGACGGTCTTCCTGGAGTTCCAGTGACAACTGCGCACGACGACGCCGGTCTGCTCGCCCCCGGGTGGACCGGCTCCCCCGCCGCCGCCGCGACCGGCGACGGCGCCTATCTGCGGGCGCTGCTCGACGCGGAGGCCGCGCTGACCCGCGCCCAGGAGGCGCTGGGGCTGGCCCCGCAGGGCGCCGGAGCGGTGGTCACCTCGGCGGCCGACGACGGCGAGTTCGACGTGCGCTCCCTCGCCGGGCGGGCGCGCGGCGGCGGCAACCCGGTGATCCCGCTGGTCGCCGATCTGACGACGGCGGTCGGCGAGGAGTACGGCCCGTACGTCCACCGGGGCGCGACCAGCCAGGACATCATGGACACGGCGACGATGCTGGTCGCGGTGCGCACCCTCGATCTTCTGCTGGCCGACCTCGACCGCGTCCAGCGGGCGCTGGCCCGACTGGCCGCCGCGCACCGCGACACGCCGATGCCGGGCCGGACGCTCACCCAGCACGCCGTGCCGACGACCTTCGGACTGAAGGCGGCCGGCTGGCGGTCGCTGGTGCTGGACGCGCGGGACCGGGTGACGGCGGTACGCGACGCGCTGCCCGCCCAACTCGGCGGCGCGGCCGGGACACTGGCGGCCTTCACGGCGTACGGCGCCACCGACGCGACCGCGCTGCCCGCCGCCTTCGCCCGTGAACTCGGCCTGCGGGCACCGCTGTTGCCGTGGCACACGCTGCGCACGCCGATCGCCGACCTGGCCGGCTGCCTGGCCCTCGCGGCGGGCGCGCTGGGGAAGGTCGCGACGGACGTCCTGACCCTCGCCCGCACCGAGATCGCCGAGGTGGCGGAGAGCAGCGGAGGCGGATCCTCGGCCATGCCGCACAAGGCCAACCCGGTACGGTCCACGCTGATCGCGGCCGCCGCCCGGCGCGCCCCGCAGCTCGCGGCCACGCTGTACGGGTCCCTGGCCGCCGAGGACGAGCGGCCGGCCGGGGCGTGGCACGCCGAGTGGGAGCCGCTCAGGGAGCTGCTCCGGCTGACCGGCGGGGCGGCCCGGGACGCGGCCGAGCTGACCGAGGGGCTCCGGGTGGACGCGGACGCGATGCGGGCGCACCTCGGTCTCACCCACGGGCTGATCGTCTCCGAGCGGCTGTCCGCGGCGCTGTCGGCGGTGCTCGGCCGTGCCCGCGCCAAGGAGCTGCTCACCGAGCTCGCCCGGCGCACCTACGCCGAGGACCGTCCGCTGGCCGAACTGCTGGCGACGGAGCCCGACCTGAAGGACGTCGACCTCGGCGACCTCACCGATCCCGCCCGCTACACCGGCTCCGCCGGAAGCCTCACCGACCGTGCGCTGGAGCGACGTTGACCGAGAAGCTGCTCAACCACCTTGCCGAGGGCCCGACTTCCGCTCCGGCGCTGCTGCTCGGCCCCTCGCTGGGTACCTCGTACGCCCTGTGGGACAAGGTCGCGCCCGAGCTGTCCGCCACGCACCGGGTGGTCCGCTGGGACCTGCCGGGGCACGGGGGTTCGGCGGCCGACCTGATCGGTCCCGGGGCCACCGTGGGGGACCTCGCCGACCTGGTGCTGGCGCTTGCCGACTCGCTCGGCCTGGAGCGGTTCGCGTACGCGGGCGTGTCCCTGGGCGGCGCGGTGGGTCTGCAGCTGGCGCTGCATCACCCGGAGCGGGTGTCGGCACTGGCGGTCATCTGTTCGTCGGCCCACTTCAACGGATCCACGCCGTGGGAGGAGCGGGCCGCGCTGGTGCGCCGCGAGGGACTGGCGGGGCTCGCCGAAGGTGCGAACGCCCGTTGGTTCACTCCCGGGTTCACCGTGCCGGGGCTGGTCGCCGACCATCGCGACGCCGATCCGGAGGCCTACGCGGCGTGCTGTGACGCGCTGGGCGCGTTCGATCTGCGCGAGCGGCTGCCGGAGATCGCGGTACGGACCCTGGTGGTCGCGGGGCGTCAGGATCCGGCGACGCCGCCCGCGCATCTGCGGGAGATCGCGGACGCGGTGCCGGGCGCCGCGCTGGTCGAGCTCCCGGGTGCCTCGCATCTCGCGCCCGCCGAGTGCCCCGAGGCCGTGCTGACCGTGCTGCGCACCCATCTCGACGGCGGGGCCAAGCGGGGCATGGAGGTGCGCCGGGAGGTGCTCGGGGACGCTCACGTGGACCGGGCGCAGGCCCGGCAGAACGCGTTCACCGCGCGCTACCAGGACTTCATCTCCCGCTACGCCTGGGGCGAGATCTGGACCGACCTGACGCTGAGCCGCCGTGAGCGCAGCATGATCACACTGACCGCGCTGGTGGCGCACGGCCACTACGACGAGCTGGCCATGCATGTGCGGGCGGCCCGGCGCAACGGGCTCACGCCCGAGGAGATCGGCGCCGTACTGCTCCAGACGGCCGTCTACTGCGGGGTTCCGGCGGCGAACTCGGCGTTCGCGACGGCCCAGCGCGTGCTGGCCGAGGAGGACGGGACCGGCTGAGGCGCGTACGGCCGAGGAAGCCGAGGGTGATCCTGCTGATGGTAGCTCCGGCGGCAGCACCCGGAAACCGTTGTCGCGTGCCTACGGTGGGGGCATGTCCACCATCCTGATCACCGGCGCCACCTCCGGCCTCGGCCGGTACGTCGCGTTCGAGCTCGTCCGCTCCGGCCATCTCGTCCTCGCCCACGGCCGCGACCCCGGCCGTACGGCACGGCTCGTCGCCGAGTTGCGTGCCGAGGGCGAGGCGGCGGGGTTCGTCGCCGATCTGGCCTCGCTGGCGCGGGTGCGCGAGCTGGGCGCGCGGGTCGCCGAGGCCCACCCCGCGCTCGATGTGCTCGTCAACAACGCGGGGGTGGGCGCCGGTTCGCCCGGTTCGGGCCGTGAGGTGAGCGCCGACGGTCACGAACTGCGGCTGGCGGTGAACTACTTGGCACCGGTGGCCCTGACCCGCGCCCTGTTGCCCGCCCTGCGGGCGGGAGCGCCCGCGCGGATCGTCAACGTCGGCTCGGTCGGCCAGGAACCCGTCGACCTCGACGACCCCGGGTTCACCCGTGGTTACGACGGGTTCGCCGCCTACTGCCGGGCCAAGTTCGCGCTGGCGGCCCATACGTTCGCTCTGGCGGCGGAGTTGACGGGCAGTGGGGTGTCGGTGAACGTGCTGCATCCGGCGACGTTCATGGACACCGCGATGGTCCGCGAGGGCGGGGTCGCGCCCTGGAGCAGGGTCGCCGACGGCGCGCCGGGTGTCCTGGCGCTGGCCACCCAGGAGTCGGGCACGGGCGGTTTCTTCGACGGAACGCGTCCGGCGCGGGCGCACGAGGCGACGTACGACCCGCAGGTCCGGGTGCGCCTCGCGCGGCTCACCGAGGAACTGCTGGGCGCCTGACCGCGGATGCCCCGCACTCCGTGCGCGAACCGCCGCGGGAGGCCGCCGGTGTCACCTCGCCGGCGGCCTCCCGCGGCTACCTCCGGGTCTGTCCGGGTACCAGGCCCACCTGCGGCGCGCCCATCCCCCGCAGGGCCTGCTGGGCCTTGTCCACCAGGCCGTCCGCTCCGCAGGAACGCGCCAGTGACAGGCCCCGGCCGAGTTCGGAGACCGAGCGGGAGAGGATGCCGTACTCGACGCGGGCGGCCGCGTGTTCGTACTGGCAGGGCGAGGACTCCAGGAAGGTGACCGCCTGCTGGGCCAGCCGGACCGCGCGCTGGCCGGTCTCCAGGGCGGCGGCGCAGCGCAGGGCCTCCCCGATCGCGGTGTCGGTGCCGAAGCGCTCGGCCTGACGACGGGCCTCGGAGACGAGCCGGTTGGCCCGGTCCGGATCCTCGGTGGCCAGCGCCCGGGCGAGTTCGACGGCCCAGGGGACCATCACCGGGTTGAGGTGGCCGCGCGCGGCGGCCGCCTTCTCGGCCGCCTCCAGTTCGTTGATGCCGTCCTTGACCCGGCCGACGGCCAGCAGCAGCCGGCCGCGCACCGAGCGCGGGTCGGGCAGCACGATCGTCGACGGGTACGGCGGGGCGAAACCGTACTGTTCGGCGGTCTCCCAGGCCTCGGCGACATGGCCGCGGGCCAGCAGCGTGTCGACGAGGTTGCAGGTGGCCGACCAGTACAGGGGCAGGCCGCGGCCGACGCGTTCGGCGACCCGCAGGGATTCCCTGAGGGACTCCTCCGCCTCCTTCAGACGGCCCCGGCGGCGCAGGCCCAGTCCGAGGTAGGCGTGGGCCAGCGCGAGGTGGCCGCCGCTCCAGCCTGCGGACGTGTAGGCGCGCAGGGCCTCGTTGAAGAGGGCGTCGGCGCGGTCGAGCCGGTCGGTGTAGGCGTAGGAGCTGGCCAGCATCATCAGCAGTTCGATGCCCCACTCCTGGTCGGTCCAGCCGAGCCCGGGAGCGAGGCCGCCGTTGACGAGGGCGCGGTCGCAGAACTCGGCGACCTCCTCGGCGTTCTCGCCGTGGGTCATGGCGTCAAAGCCGCGCAGGATGAGCAGGGCGCGCTCGGCGTTGTCCCGGCCGGTGCAGGTCGCGGCCAGCTGGGCGAGCCGCTCGGAGCGGCGCGGTGTGGTCGCCTCCCCGGCGTGCACGCCCTCCCACATGAACTGCACGGCCTGCAGCCGCAGCCGCGCGGGTCCGGGGGCGTGCCGGGCGGCCTCCGCCTCGACCGTGCGGACGGCCTCCTCCAGCTGGTCGTTGTGCAGGAGGGCCTGGGAGAGACGGTAGACGGCGTCGACGCGCTCGGTGCCGTCGAGGCCCGGCATGGCGAGTGCGGTACGCAGGTGGTCGATGGTCCTGGCGGGGGCGGTGAGGAGGGTGGCGCAGCCCAGTTCGTAGAGCACGTGCGCGTGCACCTCGTGGGCGGGCGGTTCGCTCAGGGCCCGCTCCAGACAGCGGCGGGCCGCGTCGGGGGCACCGACGGCGAGGTGTTCGCGGGCGGCCTCGCGCAGCTGCTCGACGAGTTCCTCGTCGCCCTCCGCGTGCACCTGGAGCAGGTGCCGGGAGGCGGCCGCGAGGCCCTTGCCGGCGTCGGTGACGACCTGGGCGGCGATGCCGTGCATCGCGGTGCGCAGGCCTCCGGGGATGGAGTCGTAGACGGCGGAGGCGATCAGCGGGTGGACGAACTCCAGATCACCGTCGCCGGCCGGGACGGCCCCGGGCACGGGCTCGGTGAGGATGCGGGCGTTGCGCAGCAGCTCGGCGCAGCGCGCCGCGTCGTCGCGGCCGAGTCCGGCGAGCAGGGCCGCCTGGTCGACGGAGATGTCGGCGCCGAGGATCGCGGCGGCCATGGCGAACTTGGTGGCGTCGACGCCCAGTTTCTCCAGGCGGTCGACGAGGCCGCCGCCGCGGGCCGCGCGGTTCAGGGCGCGCAGTTCGCCGGCCGAGGACTCGCTCGCCTCCAGCTCGCTGTCGCGGACCTTGGCGAGGAGTTCGACGGTCTCGTAGGGGTTGCCGTCGGTGACGGCCCACACCTCGCGGCAGAACGCGGCGTCGGCGTGCGGGCCGAGGGTGGCCCGGGTGAGGCCGGCGACCGCGGGCGGGGTCAGGGCGCTGAGGCTGGTGACGGCGCGGCCCGCGGCCGCGCCGATGGCGTCGAGGTGGCGGGCGGCGTCGCCCTTGACCTCGCCGGGCCGGCGGGCCACCACGACCAGGACGGAGAGTTCGTCGAGGCGTTCGACGAACGCGACGAGCCAGCGCAGGGTCTCCTGGTCGGCCCAGTGCGCGTCGTCGATCAGCAGGACGAGCGGGTAGTCGCGCCTGGCCAGCCGGGTCACGGCGGCGACGAGGCCGTCGCAGACGCCCTGCGGGTCGGCGTGGCCCTCGCCGGGTTCCAGAATTCCGAGGGCGGGGCCGGCGATGTCGTACCAGTCGCCGAGGTACTCGCGGGCCTCCTCCGGGTGCAGGGACAGCAGGGTGGGCTGAAGCAACTGCCGTACCACGTTGAAGGGCACGGATTTCAGTGTCTCGCCGCCGCGGGCCGACCAGACCGCGCAGCCGCGGCTCTCGGCGATACGGCGGGTCTCGGCCAACAACGCGGTCTTGCCGAATCCCGCCTCGCCCCGGAGCACCAGCAGGTGACCCGACGAGGACCGGTCGGCGCAGAGTGTCTCCACCGCCTCCGCGATGGCGGTGACTTCCCGCTCGCGCTCCCACAGGGAAGCCGAGGCGGCCGTCGTCGGCCTGACCTCCGTCATCCCGCTACCTCCCCAAGTCGCCCGAACGACGTACCGACGTCGAGCGTAGCCTTCCGGGGGCTCGCGCGGAGGGCGGTCCGGGCAGGTCCCGCCTCCAGGGTGACACGCGACGGTCCGGGACGCCCCGGCGGGCCTGCGGAACTGGCCCCCCGGCGTCAACGGCGAGTGACGGGCACCGAATTGACGTCCAATTCACGCCAGCCGCGCGGCGGGGCGCCCGTAACGGATTTCAACAGAGTGCCCTCCCTCTCATCCGGCTTTCACCGACGCCTCATACGGTGGGGTCATGACGCAGGTGACTCCTCCCGGGTGGTATCCCGATCCGGGGCAGACAAGTGACGGTCCCGCCACCGAACGCTGGTGGGACGGCAAGGCATGGACGGACCAGACCCGCGCCGCGGGCTCGGCCGCCGTATGGGGTCCGCCGGCGCAGACCCCGGCGGACGGCGCGTACCCGGCGTATCCCGGTTATCCGGGGTATCCCGCGGCGCCGGCGGACCCGGGCCGGCGGCGCGGACTGCGGACGGGCATAGCCGTCGCCGCGGCCGTGGCGGTCCTCGCCAGCATCGGGGTCGGCGTGTACGCGCTGGCCAAGGACGACGGCTCGGGCGGCGGCAGTGGCACGGCCCAGGGACCGGGCGGGCAGGGCGGGCCCGGCGGCACGGGCGGCCAGGACGGCAGCGGCGGCCAGGGCGGGCCCTTCGGCGACTCGGGCGGCTCCGGCGGTTCGGGGGGATCCGGAGACTCGGGGGGCTCGGGCGGAGCCTCTCCCTCGCCCGGGGAGTCCGAGGCACCGAAGATCAAGAGCGGTGCGGTGACCGACGCGCTCAACGGGATCAGCATCGCCATCCCGGACGGCTGGACCGGCCAGGAGCTGAGCGTGGGCGCGCAGATCACCTCCGACTCCTCCTACAAGTGCCCGGGCGACACCTCGAAGACCTGCACCAAGGGGGGCGTGTACTCGGCGCCCGTCGAGGTGCTGGAGACCAAGGGCGAGACCGCCGAGGCGGTCGCGAAGGCGGACATCTCCGCCAACGCCGAGGAGTCCTACGGCGGCACGACGTACGGCGCGATCACCTCGCACCAGGTGCTCGCCTCCAAGGCGGTGACGGTGGCCGGGCAGAAGGGCTACCTGGTGCGCTGGAAGGCGGTCACGAGCAAGGGTGCGGACGGCTATGTCGAGTCGCTGGCGTTCCCCGCGCCCGCGGACACCAAGCGGCTGGTCGTGCTCCGCTTCGGGGTCGACGCCGATCAGAGCGTGTCGATCATCGACACCATCACCAAGGGCATCAAGGTGTCGACGGGCGGCGGCAGCGGACAGGACGTCTGACACGGTCGGCCGGGTGGGGCACCCCTCCGCTCAAGGGGGCCCCACCCGGCCGGGTGGTGCGCGCCGCCCCCGTCCCCACGGTGCGGCGCGAGACAGGTCACCGTCCAGTCATCCCGTGGACGGCGGCCTGAGCCATGTGTTGATCTCTGTACTGATCTCCGTGCCGGTCTCGGAGCCGGTCTCGGAGCCGGTCTCGGTGCCGGTCCCTGGGCCGGCCCCTAGGTGAGGCCGAGCGCCGGCAGGACGGCGGCCTCCACGAAGCGGACCAGGTACTCCTGGTCCGCGTACTCCCCGTCGACGACGGGACGGGCGCGGATCACGCCGAACATCTGCGCCGGGATGTACTCCAGCGCCGGGTGGTCGCGGGCGATCTCGCCGCGTTCGACCCCGCGCCGCAGGATCTCCCGCAGCGCCTCGATCTCGGGGGTGATGATCGCCTCCCGCAGCGCCAGCGCGAGGTCCTGGTCACCGGTGACGGCGTGGCCGAGCGCCTGCAGCAGCTTGGTGTCGTTCGTCGACCAGCGGCCGGTGGCCCGCGCGGCCTCGCGCAGGTCCTCGGCGAGCGAGCCGGTGTCGATGCCGGTGAGCCGCGCCTCACGACGCGAGCGCAGGGCGGCCACGACGAACTGGGGCTTGGTCTTCCACTGCCGGTAGAGCGTGGACTTGCTGCACCGGGTGCTGGCGGCGATGCCCTCCATGGTGACGGCTTCGTAACCGCATTCACGGACCTGGTCGAGGACGGCGTCGAAGAACTCCTGCTCACGCTCGGGCGTGAGCTTGGAGCGGCTCGTGGCGGCGACCGACTCGGGCCCGTCCGCTGCCTGCGACATCATCTGCCGTTCCCCTCGCTTCTCTTCCGTTCCTTCGGCTTGCCTCGAGGCCGCCGCGGGATTCTCAGTCCAGTGTGGCGCACACCATCGATACGCCAGTGTACCGGTACGCCGGCGTATCGGTACACTGGCGTATCGGTACGACACAGTATCGATGGTGTATGCACGAGTCACGAGCACGGCAGCACCACCCACACGCACCACCGTCAGTGAAGGGGCCGGGGGATGAATGCCCGCACCGAGCCTGGGGAAGCGGAGCCGGTCACACCGGCGCGGCCGCCCATAGTCCGAGAGCTCCTGCTGGTCGCAGGGCTCTTCCTCGTCTACAAGCTCGGCCGGCAGCTGGCCGCGGGCCACACCGGCGAGGCCTTCCGCAACGCACACGACGTGTGGCACGTCGAACGCCTGCTCCGGCTGCCCCGGGAAGACTCCGTCCAGGCACTGCTGCTGCACGGCGACACCCTGGTCAAGGTCGCGAACACCTACTACGCGACCGTGCACTTCCCCGCCACCCTGGCCTTCCTGGTCTGGCTCTACCTGCGGCGCCCTGCCCACTACGTGTGGGCCCGCCGGGTGCTGGCCGCGGTCACCGCCGCCGCGCTGGTGCTGCACCTCGCCCTTCCGCTCGCCCCGCCGCGGATGCTGACGGCGACGGGACTGATCGACACCGCGCGCGTGTACGGGCCTTCCGTGTACGGCCCGCCGCGGACGGACCATCTGTCGAACCAGTTCGCGGCGATGCCCTCGCTGCACTTCGGCTGGGCCCTGATGGTCGCGATCGGCCTCGTCGTCGCCACCCGGTCACGGTGGCGGTGGCTGTGGCTGCTGCATCCGCTGCTGACCCTGCTGGTGATCGTGGGCACGGCGAACCACTACTGGCTCGACGCGATCGTGGCGGGCGCGCTGCTCGGCCTCGCGCTCGCGCTGATCCACGCCCCCCGGCGCACGGCCACGACGACGGGACGCGGTACCCGCACCCTCGTCCCGGCCGAGGAGCCGGTCCTCGTGGGAGCGGGCCGATGAACGCCACCCTGGTCGCCGTCGTCCTGTCCCTCTTCTCGGCCGTCGCCTACGCGGCCGCGGCCGTCGCCCAGGAACGGCTGGCCTCCCGGCACCCCGGCACGGGCCTGCTGCGTCTGCTCGGCAACGGCGCCTGGTGGTCGTCGGTGGGGCTGAACGCCGCCGCCGCGCTGCTGCACGTGGTCGCCCTCAAGTACGGACCGCTCACCGTGGTGCAGCCGCTGGGCGCGCTCACCCTGGTCGCGGCGGTGCCGATGGGGGCGCGGGTCGCCGGGCGCAAGGTCGGCGCCGCCGAGTGGCGGGGCACCGCCTTCACCCTGGCCGGTCTGGCGGCGATCCTGGTCACCGCGTCGGGTCCGGCACCCGAGGACGTCCTGAGCGTGCCGGAGGCGGTGGCGGTGGCGGGCGCGACGGCGGCGCTCATCGGGCTGCTGGCGCGGCGCGGCGCCAAGCCGGGACTGCGGCACGCGACCGCGTCCGGCTTCGCCTCGGGGGTCGCCTCGGCGCTCACCCAGACCGTGACGGTGGCCGTGACGGACCGGTCGGGCCCGCTGCTCAGCGTGCAGGTGATCGGCGTGGCGCTGCTGGTCGCGGCCTTCGCGGCGGCCGGGCTGCTGCTGTCGCAGACCGCCTACCGGGGTGGCCTCGGCGCACCGCTGGCGATGGTGACCCTGGCGAACCCGGTGGCCGCCGCGGCGATCGGCCTCGCGCTGCTGGGCGAACGCCTCCAGGGCGGGGCGGCGGGGGTGCTCCTGGCGCTGGCCGGAGCGGGCATCGCGGGCTGGGGTGTGGTGCTCCTGTCCCGGGCCGCGCCGCAACCCGATGCCGTCCAGGACGAGGATCACCCCGTGGCGGCGGTGCTGGCCCTGAGGCCGGAGACGGCGTCGGCCGAACCGGCCCTGCTGCCCCGGCCGACGACCGGGCCGGAGCACCTCACCCCGCTGTAGCCCCGGCGCGCGGAGGTGACACCCCGGCGGGGTGTCACCTCCGCGCGAGGGGCGTCAGCCCAGGCCGCGCGCGTCCTGCTTGAGCGCGGTGTCCACGGTCAGGGCCGTGGCGACGACCAGGCTCAGCAGCGGCTCGGGCAGCTGGTAGTGGATCTGCAGGACGTAGTTGTCCGCCGTGGTGAACATCGTCTTGGCGAGGCCTTCCCAGGTCTTGGTGATCCGGGCGACCTCGTTGTCGGCGTGGTCGACGATCGCGAAGTTCCAGGCCCGCCAGTTCTCCGCCTTGATCGCGCCGATCTGACGGCCGTCCGCGTTGATGGCGAAGTTGATCTTTCCGAAGACGTTCTGCTGGACGATCTCGCCGACCGGCTGCCCGTCGGGGCGCGTCACGACCACCCGCGACTTGAGGAACTTCGCCGGACGGGTCAGCAGCAGCACCGGCTGCCCGTGGACGTCGCGGATCTCCAGCTTGTGCGTCAGGTACTGGTCGATGCTGACGACGAAGCGCAGGATCTTGCGCAGCGCGCTCTGGCCGACCTGGACGACCGAGCCGAGCTGACCGCCCTGCTGGTCCATGACCTTGTACTCGTTGGTCAGCTCGATCAGCTTGGCCTTCTGGTTCACCACCAGCACCGGCTCGCTGAACAGCGTGCCGCCGCCGGGGCCGCCCGCCGCGACCCCGGCCTGCTGCTGCACCTGGCGCTGGACGCGCTCGTCCGGCCCCGCCTGGTGGGGCACCTGCGGCGCGGCCTGGCCCTTGCCGTCCTCGTGCGTGTGCTCGGTCCACTGGGCGCCGTCCCAGTAACGCAAGGTCTGGGCCGCCCCGTGCGGGTCCGGGTACCAGCCTGAAGGTGTGTTCGAATGCGTGGTCACCGGGGCACATTACCCCGAGCCCACCGCGACCTGACCAGCCCCCACGATGCGGTGTTCACCGCGCATTTACCGTGGCAGCGGCCCAAGCGGGTCACTCCGTGACGATCGCCGGGTCGCTCACCCCGGGGCGGCCGTTCTCGACGTGTCCGGCGAACCGCCGCAGGAAGGCCGGGTCGGCGGACGACGTGACGGTGAGGTCGTACCACCGGCGGCTCGCCCGCAGGTCCAGGGTGCGCCTGAGCGATCCGCCGGGCCTCAGCCTGACGGTCGTGGGCCGCCCGCCGTAGCCGTCGGCCACCTTCAGCTCCACCGTGCCGTAGCCCCTGTGGGTGAAGGTCAGTTCCAGACCGCCGTCGACGTGCCGGGCGGTCACCTCGGCCCCGGCCGCCTTGCCCGCCCCCTTGAAGACGCGCAGGAATCCGTTCGGACCGTGCACGGTCAGGTCGTGCGAGCCGCCCGAGTACGCCGAGTTCCACGTGTCCGAGACGCTCGCGCCCGCCCCGGTGGTGTAGCTCCACGGTCCGTCGGCTCGGTTGCCGGAGGTGACCAGGAAGGCGGCGCCCGCCTTGGCACCGGAGGCGAAGGTGAGGGTGAGGGTCCCCGCGGTCGGGTCCGCCGAACCGTGCACGGCGGGCGCGTACGTGAGCGGGCGGGTGGGCCGCGTGCCGCGCTCCTGCTTCGGCAGGACGGGGACGGCCGGCGGGGTGGGCACGTAGTCGGGGTGGCGGCCGCGGTCCGGGGGCTCGTAGCCGTCGGTGTCCGGCAGGGCGACCGGCCGGGTGTCCGGGCGGGTGAAGTCGAACGCGGAGGTCAGATCGCCGCACACCGCGCGCCGCCACGGCGAGATGTTCGGCTCGTGGACGCCGAAGCGGCGCTCCATGAACCGGATGACCGAGGTGTGGTCGAGCGTCTCGGAGCAGACGTAACCACCCTTGCTCCAGGGGGAGATGACGAGCATGGGCACCCGCTGGCCGAGTCCGTAGGGACCGGCGGTGTGGCCGCTGTCGCCCGGGAAGACGTCGAGGGCCACGTCGACCGTCGAGCGGCCCTGCGCGGCCGAGGCCGGCGGGAACGGCGGGAGCAGGTGGTCGAAGAAGCCGTCGTTCTCGTCATAGGTGACGAACAGGGCCGTCTTCGCCCACACCTTCGGGTCGGAGGTGAGCGCGTCGAGGACCTGGGCTATGTACCAGGCGCCGTAGTTCGCGGGCCAGTTGGGGTGTTCGGTGAAGGCCTCGGGGGCGGCGATCCAGGAGATCTGCGGCAGTCGGCCGCCCTTGACGTCCGCCTTCAGCTGCTCGAAGTACCCCTCGCCCGTGCGGGCGTCGGTACCGGTGCGGGCCTTGTCGTACAGCGGGTCGCCGGGCTCGGCGTTCTGGTACTGCTTGAAGTAGAGCAGCGAGTTGTCGCCGTAGTTGCCGCGGTAGGCGTCCTGGATCCAGCCCCAGCTGCCCTTCGCGTCCAGGCCGTCACCGACGTCCTGGTAGATCTTCCAGGAGACCCCGGCCCGCTCCAGACGTTCGGGGTACGTCGTCCAGCTGTAGCCGGCCTCGTCGTTGCCGAGGACCGGGCCGCCGCCCTTGCCGTCGTTGCCGGTGTGCCCGGTCCACAGGTAGTAGCGGTTGGGGTCGGTGGAGCCGATGAAGGAGCAGTGGTAGGCGTCGCAGACGGTGAAGGTGTCGGCGAGCGCGTAGTGGAAGGGGATGTCCTCGCGGGTCAGGTACGCCATCGTCGTGGCGCTCTTGGCGGGCACCCACTTGTCGTACTTGCCGCCGTCGAAGGCGACATGGCCGTCGTTCCAGCCGTGCGGGAGGTCCTGGAGGAAGGCGAGACCCAGGTCGTCGGCGTCGGGGTGGAACGGGAGGACGTCCTTGCCCGCGCCGTCCGCCTGATGCCAGACCGACTTGCCGTTCGGGAGGGTGACCGGACGCGGGTCGCCGAAGCCTCTGACCCCCCGCAGCTTGCCGAAGTAGTGGTCGAAGGAGCGGTTCTCCTGCATCAGGACGACGATGTGCTCGACATCCTCGATCGACCCGGTGCGGTGGTTCGCGGGCAGCGCGGCGGCACGTTCGATGCTGCCGGAGAGAGCGGTGAACGCCGTCGTGGCGCCCGCGAGTTGAAGGAATCGGCGCCGGTTGACTTCGGGCATGGGTGAGGCACCTCTCGTACGGAAGGGGCTGCGCCTGCCGGTTCGTGACGCAATGCGCGCGCAAGGAGTGTTCCAAGGGCACCGAACGTCAGGGAAGGCCCGGATGACGCCGGTGTGAAAGTCGACGGTACGAGGAGTGTGCGGCGGCCCAAGAGATCCCCAAGGCGCTCCGGTCCACCGACTCGGAGCCGGAAATCGGCGGTTGGCCGGGAACCCGCGCCCCGCGCGTCCGCCGGGCGGCGCCGACGACTGGCGGGGCCACCGGTCGTTCCCTTTCATCCCGGGAGACGAAAGGGGCAACATCTGTTCATTCCTGACCGAATGTAATGAGCCTACCGCTATAGGTATGTAATCCTTTAAACTCTCCGACATCACGCCAGGAAGCGCGCTGGGGGCGCGCGTCGGGGGGAGCTGGTCGTCGTGCGCCGTAGAGCGTTTTTCGCCACCCTGCTGGGCTGGGCCGTGTTCCTGTTTCTCGCGGGACTCACGGCAGCGCCGGCACAGGCCGCCGATCCGGTCGCTCCGTACGTCGAACTGACTCCGGAAACCGGACAGTTGGTGCCCGACGGCGCCCCGCTGACCGTCGACGCCTTGTTCCACAACACGCTGAATACGGACATCACCGACAGCTTCATCGTCTCGGTGGGCATCCGGCTCGCCCCGCCCGCCTCACCGCTGACACCCCAACAGGTTCGTGTGGAGTGGTTCGACGCGGCGGCCTCCGTGTGGCGTGCGGTGGAGCTGACGCCGGGCGACACCGCGCTCTCCGGCTTCCTCAGCACGGACGCCGGTCTGCCGTCCGTGGGCTCGCTCCCGGCGGGCGGCACCGCTCGGATCGGTCTGCGCATCGCGCTCGCCGCCCAGGTACCGACCGCGAACACCGTCCAGTTCGTCGCGCAGGGACTCGTCCAGCCCAGCCCGCTGATCGACCCGGTGGCGCTGATGGACGGCAAGGCGTCCTACGCCGTCGTCGCGCAACCGACGGCCACCGGGTCGGCGTCCCCGTCCGTCAGCCCCAGTGCCGACGCCGGCGCCTCGGCTTCCCCTACTGCTTCTGTTTCTGTTTCCGGTTCCCCTTCCGTTTCCGCGGCGCCGTCCGCGGCCGTGCCGTCCGGCGACCCGTCGCTGTCGGCCGTACCGGCGCCGGCGACTCCGCGGGCGCTGTCCGGCGGTACGGGCGGGGAGCAGCTCGCGAACAGCGGGAGCCCCGCGTCGGCCGCCGCCGGCGTCGCCGCGCTCGTGGTCGCCGCCGGTGCCGCCCTCGCCGCGACCCGGCGCCGCCGCCACGGGCGGTACTGACCCGGCGGCGGACGACACGCCGCCACGGGACGCGTATGTGCACCACCGGTTTGTCCCCACGGGAGGAATGCATGCACCAGCACACGGGGCAGGACGTCCTGCGTGAAGTGGTCCGCGGCATCGCGCCGGCCGAACTGGAGAAACTCGACGAGACCTGCCGGGCCTACACCGCCCGGCCGTACCCCCCGCAGCCCCTGCACCGCCCGGCCGGGGACCCGCTGGGCGACGGCATCCAGACGGCCGTCCTGTCGCCGGTCCTCGTGGCGGTCGTCGCGCAGATCCTCGCCGACCTCGCCTCCGGACGCATCCGGGCCGGCGGCGGCAGACTGGCGCGGTGGTGGCGGCAACGGCGGCTGCGCGGCGCCGCGGCCGACGAGCGGCGTGCGGCGCTGACCGCCGTCGTCCCGGAGCTCTCCGGGGTGACGCGGCAGGAACTCACCGACTGGGCCCTGGCCCAGAGCCGGGCCGCCCGGCTGTCCCCCGCGCAGGCCGAGGCGTGCGCCGACATCGTCGTCGTCGCCGTGGTGCGGCCACCGGCGGAGCCCGTGAACGGCCGGGCACCGGACGCCCACGAGGAGCCGGGCTCACCCGACCTGGACGAGGGAGCGGGCTCCCACGAGGAACCGGGCGAGGTGCAGGCGCCCGCGAACACACCGCCGTCGTGAGCGGCGCGCCGGGCGCCGCCACGCCCGCCGCCGAACGGTGCGAGACCGCCCGCGCGCTCGTGTCCAGCCCGTTGCCCCTGCCGACCACCACCCGGCTGGTGCTGCTGGTCCTCGTCGCGGGCGCGGGTGCCTCGTTCGCCGCCTGGTGGTGGCTGGTCCTGGGGCAGGGCAACTGGCCGGGCGCCCAACTCGCCTGTCTGCCCGTCGCCGAGGGCGCACCGGACGCGGTGCTCGCCCGCTTCACCGGCTGCGTCAACGACGTCCGGCTGACCCAGTCGGCGGTGGTGCTGTGCGGGCCGCTCGGCCTGCTGGCCCTCGCCCTGCTCGGCCGGGCCGCCGGACGCCGGCTGAGCCTGTGGCGATGGTCGGCGCAGCCCGACCGCTCCTCACTCTCCGCCCGTCTGACCGCCGTACTGCCCGACGAGGACGGCGACAGGGCGGGGCCCCGGCCTGCGCTGTGGGTGCGCGGGGGGCGGCGCATCGGGGTCCGGGCCCGCGCGTCCGGGACCGTGCGAAAGCCGTGGATCGTGGCCGACTCCCACGTCTTCGCCCTGCCCGACCGGCAGGTGGAGGCGATGTTCCGGCACGAACTGGCCCATCTGCGCCTGCGGGACGTGGGCCGGGTACGGCTCGCCGTGGCGGCCTGGTGGATCCTGCTCGCGGGGGTCACCCTGCCGGTGGGCGCCGCCCTGCTGCTGGACCCCGGCCTGCTCGCCGCCGGCCTGCTGGCGCGGATGCCGGTCGTCCTGGTCGTCCTGCTGCTCACCCTGTGCGCGGTTCTGCGCGTGCGGGAACACGACGCCGATCTCGCGGCGGAGGCGGATCCGCGCGCACCGCTGGGCGCCACCGCCGAACATGTCGCCTCCGACGTGCCGCCGAACCGTCGCCAGCGGCTTCGGCGGGCTGTGGGCCTCGCCAGCCATCCCACCTCCGCAACCCGCCTCGACGTGCTCGCGGACCCGGCGCGGGCGTGGGGGGTTTCGGCCGCCGAGTGTCTGGCCACGGGACTGGCGGCGGGACTGCTCTTCACCGAACTGGCCCTGCTGGTCGCCTCCCTGATGCCGCAACAAGCCCAACTCGCCTACAGCATCACGGGTTTGCTGACCGGCTGGGCGGTCGCCGGGGTGGTGGTCGTGGCCTGGTGGCGGGCCGTCGCGGTGGGGCACCGGGACGCGTCCGGCCTGCGGCCGGCACGGGCCGGGGCCGCGCTCGGTCTCGGTGTGCTCGTCGGCAGCCAGCTGTCCGGCCGGGCCGCCGGCGACTGGGTACGGGACACCGGTACCGCGGACGGACTGGCCACGGCGCTCTCCCTCACCGACGCTCCCCGGGCCCAGGTGCTCGCCCTGACGGTGGCCCTGATGATCGGCGGGGCGTTGTTCGCCACCTGGAGCACCTCTCTCGCCCGGGCCGCACGCGCGGAAGTGACCGGGCCCCACTCGGCACCCGCGTGCGCGGCGGCCGTCGTCCTTTCCGGACTGCTGGCGGCCGTACCGCTGGGCAGCTGGTTCCTGTTCGCCCGCCTGGTCGCGGCCCGCGCCGCCCCGGACATCCGGTGGAGTGTGATCGCCACGCCCTGGTGGGTGACGGGCGTCCTGGTCAGCATCGGCGGGGCACTGGCTCCGCTCGCCCGAGCGGCCCGGCGCACCGGGGAAGGGCTCGCCGCTCGCCGGTTCCGGCCCGTGGCGGTGCTCGCGTGCGCCGGGGTCGTCGTCACGGCGGGGGCCGGGTGGGCCACGGTCGGCGGCGGGTTCGCCGGGACATCGGCGACCTCGGTCACCCGATCCTCCGGACCCCCGGCCACGGTCACCGCCCGACCCGGCTCACCGGCCACCACCGGCGACGAGACCGTGCCCATCGAGGACCTCCCCGTTCTCCCGCCCGAGGACGAGCGCACGGCGCAACTGCGCGCGAACACCGCCCTCGTGTGCCGTGCGCTGACCCTCGGCGGAACCGTCATCTGGACCGACCCGCAGCGCCGGCGCGACACGGCCGAGCTGCTGGGCGGCCTCGACGACACCGTCCTGCGCGCCGCCTCCGCCGTACTGCTGCGCGAACCGACCGGCCCGGTGGACCGCGAGGCGCTGGTCGCCTCGCTCCTGCGCTGCGACCTGTACTTCCGCTACCACCGCTGAGCCTCCGCGCTCCCGGACCCGACGACCCGCCCGCCTTCCGAGGAGGCATGCGTGAGCGAGACGACCACCGCGACGACCACCGCCCGCCTACGCCGGTTCACCGCCGCACCGATCGTGCTGGCGATCCTGGCCACGGCCCTCACCGCGTGCGGCGACGCCACCGACCAGGCGGACACCGTCGTACCGGTCGAACCGTCCCTGTCCTCGTCGGCTCCGACCCCGCCACCGGCCCCCTCCGGCTCCCCGTCCGCTTCTGTTTCCGCTTCTGATTCCCCGTCCGTTTCCGCATCCGCGAAGGCCTCACCGGGCTCACCTTCGAAAGGCGGGAGCGGTCCGGGTACGACGGGCCGTACGGGCGGCTCCGGCGCGTCAGGGAGCGGCGGCGCGGGTGGGGGAAGCGGGGTGAGCGCGGGATCCGCCGGGAGCGGCGGATCCGGTGGAAACAGGAGCGGCGGCGGCTCCGGCTCGGGATCAGGTGGCCGCTCGACGTCCGGAGCCGGCACCCCGGCCGCCCCCGGGCTCCCCACCTCGGCCCAGCTGTCCTCCGCGCTGCTGACGACGGGCCAGCTGCCCGCAGGCTATGTGCGGACCGGCTTGCGCAACGATCCCCCCACCCGCTCGAACCGCCCCGAGTGCCTCGACACGCTCAACGCGCTGGAGTCCTACCGCAGTACCCGCCCCGGCGCGGTCGAGGCCAGGGCCACCTTCGCCCAGAGTCAGAGCGGACCGTTCCTCCAGGAGGTCGTGCGCGGGCTGCCGGGTTCCGGCGCGCGACAGGACCTCCGGCAGGCGGCCGCCGTGCTGTCCGGTTGCGGCGAGTTCGCCATCGGCTGGAGCGACGGCATGACCGGCACGGAACGGGTGGTGGCGCACGGTTCGGCAGGCATCGCAGACGCGTCGTGGCACGCCACGGTCACCGCGACCAGCGAGACCTTCACCGTCCAGGAGACCCTGGTCCTGGTGGTCGTGGGGAAGACCCTGGTCGTCCTCAGCGAGGCGGGCAGCCCCACGGCACCCGCCCGCTCCCGAACCCTGTCCCTGGCCCGCACAGCAGCGACCCGCGTCCCCTGACGGGACTGCCGCCCGGGCGTCCCACTGAGCGGGACGGAAACCGTTCGCGTATCGCGACGCATCCCGATCCCGCTGCCCTGAAGTCGAAAAGCGCCGGTCAGGCGGCCGTACGGGCTGCCGCGCAGGAGCCGTCGACTTCCGGGAGGATCCGGTTTCTGCGCGTTTCATTGATTGTACCGACCGTTGGGTCTATCTTTCCGGCAGCCGCACCGAAGCTTCATGCACCGCGCGCTCGTCCCCCACTTCCCGGCCCGCAGTCACTCGGGCCGTTCCCTGGTTCTCCGCTCACCCATGGAAGGCCCCGATGTCGCAGACACCAACCGTCGCTCCGCCGGCCCCGGAGAGATCCGCCACCACCTCGCGCAACGTCCTCATGGTCGTCGCGCTCGTGTGGACCGTCCAACTGGTCGCGCTCATGGCCGCGTTGTCCGGCATCGCGCAGGCCGAAGTCGCGATCCACTTCCGGACCACCGAGATCGCCTGGTTCACCCTGATGACCCTGCTGACCGGGACCTTCTTCCTGCCGTTCGCGGTCAAGGCCGCGGCTCTCTTCGGCAAGAAGCGCGTCCTGCTCGTCGCCACCGGACTCGGCTTCACGGGCGACCTGATCGCCGCCGTCGCGACCGACTACCGCACGCTGCTCATCGGCCGCGGCATCGCGGGCGTCTACGCGGCCACCGCCCCGCTCGCCTACGCGATCACCCGCGACGTGTTCCCCCGCCGCTGGGTCGGACTCGCCAGCGGGATACTCGCCGGCGGAGTCGGCCTCGTCGCCTTCGGCGGACCGTTCCTGTCCGGCTGGCTCCTGGACGACTACGGCTTCCGCGGCGTGCTGTGGTTCATGGCCATCAGCACCGCGGTGAGTTTCGTCCTGGTGGCCGCCTTCGTGCCCGAGAGCCCGATCCGCGCGGCGGGCGGCCGGATGGACTGGATCGGCGGAATCCTGCTCGGCGGCGGCATCACCGCGATCGTCTACGCCGTCGGCCAGGGGTCGCACTGGGGTTGGGACAGCGGCAAGTTCGCCACGTACATCGCCGGGGCACTGATCGCGCTGGTCGCCTTCGTGTTCGTCGAACGCCGGGTCGCCGAACCGCTCTTCCCGCCGGCCATGACACGACGCCGTCCGGTGTGGACCGTCCTGCTGGCCACGTCCATCGCGGCCGGCTCGCTCAGCGCCGTCGGCGTGGTGATCCAGATGCTGATCCTGATGCCGAGCATCCCCACGGTCTCCGAGGGACTGGGCTGGTCCGGCACCCACAACGCCATCGTCACCAGCCCGATCAGCGCGATGATCATCGTGGCGGCCGTCGGCACCGGCTGGCTCGCCCGCCGGGTGGACGCGCGCATCCTGCTGGGCACCGGATCCGCGCTCACGGTCCTCGGCTACGGCATCGGCACCCAACTGCACCACAACGCCGCCCAGATCGTGGAGATGGGTCTGATCGCCGGGTTCGGCACGGGCATGGTGATGGCCATCGTGCCCATCATGATCATCGAGGTGGTCACTCCCGAGGAGCAGGCGCTGGCCAACGGCGCCCAGACCCTCGGCCAGGGCGTCGCGCAGATCATCGTCTCGCAGCTGGCCTTCGTCGTGATGGCCCAGCACGGCGCGATCCTCAAGGGCACCCAGTTCTACCTCGACGCCGGGTTCACGAACGGCCTCTGGCTGGTCGTCGGTTGCTGCGCCCTGGGCGCGCTGCTCGTCCTCCTCATCCCCCGGAGCAAGCGCCTCGACGAGGCCGAGGTCGGCCAGGCGGCCTGACCGCGCCGCCTCGGGACGCCCCACCCGGGACCGGCTCCGCTCGCTTCCCCCCCCCGGCCGTTCGGCCGGGCAGGACGGCGCGACGGAGCCGGTCCCACCCGGCTTGCGGTGCGCCGCCCCGGCCCCTCACCGGCCCAGGCCGACCCGTACCTGTCCCGCTTGCCGCGCCACCCCGCGTGGCGGCTGCCCACGGGCCGGGGCTGGGCCATCACGTACGAGGCGCCACCGGCCTTCACTGCCGTACGCGACCGTCCGCACACTGCAGACATTGAACGGCATACCGCATGCGCCAGACCCCATATCGCATACGCCATACCGCAGACCGCAGACCGCAGACCGCAGACCGCAGACCGCAGACCGCAGACCGCAGACCGCAGACCGCAGACCGCAGACCGCAGACCGCAGACCGCAGACCGCAGACCGCAGACCGCAGACCGCAGACCGCAGACCGCAGACGATCCCTCGGCTGCTGCCGACGCGCATGGCGAAACGCCGCGAGGGCCGGGCATTTCGCCCGGCCCTCGGCCACCCTCGTCGCGCGCCTTCGGCAACCCCCGTCCGGCCCACGGCTGTCGCGGCGTCACGCCCGTCAGCCGTGCAACCGTGCAGCCGTGCAGCCGTGCGGCCGGGTGGTGCGTGCGGCCGCCGTACGCCTACGCGTTCGCGTTCGCGTTCGCGGAACCGGCGATCGATGTCGAGGTGAACTGGTGCTTCAGGAACGCGCCCGACCAGGCCATCAGGTCCGACGGCACGTAGTAGCCCTTCTCGTCGTTGATGGCGTCCCAGTTCCCCGCCACGTCCTCGACGGTGACCGAACCGCCGCCCTCGTGGACGTAGCCCTCGGTCGAGGCGATGAACAGGCGCGCGAAGCGGCCGGCGCCGGCGGTGTAGATCTCGCCGTTGACCGGGCAGCTCTCGTGCGCGAGATACGCCACCATCGGCGCCACCGCGTCCGACGGCATGTACGGCATACCGGGGGCCTTCTCGGCGGGCTCCTCCTCGGGGCCGCCGCCCATCCGGGTCATCGCCGCGGGGGCGATCAGATTGACCTTGATCCCGTGGGGCTCGCCCGACAGTTTCGCGCTGCGGGCCAGCCCGACCGTGCCCGCCTTCGCCGCCGCGTACGACAGGTTGTTGTCGAGCCCGAACAGGCCGCTGGAGGTGGTCAGTACGACGCGGCCGTACCGCTGCTCGACGAAGTGCGGCCAGGCGGCGCGCAGCGTGTTGAACGAGCCGACGAGGTGGACGGCGAGGTGGCGCTCCAGGTTCTCCGCGTCGACCTCCGGCAGGCCGGCCCACCGGATGATGCCCGCGTTGTTGACGAGGACGTCGATGCGGCCGAAGTGCTCGATCGCGGAGTCGATGACGGCCTGTCCGCCCGCCGGTGTGGAGATGTCCTCGGTATCGGCGACGGCCTCGCCGCCGGACGCGACGATCTCCTCGACGACCCTCTGCGCCGGTCCGGTGTCCGAGCCGTCGCCCTCCATGGATCCGCCCAGGTCGTTGACGACGACCTTCGCCCCGCGCTCCGCCAGCAGGCGGGCGTGGGCCCGGCCGATCCCCCGGCCGGCGCCGGTGACGACCGCGACGCGTCCTTCGAAGCTGAACTCACTCATGCCTGACTCCTGTTGTACTGCCGTGTGCGGATGCGGATGCGGATGCGCCGGCGGATGCGGATACCGGTGGTGGATGCGGTGGCCGGTCCCGCCCGGGTGGGTGGGACCGGCCGGTCGGCGCCGAGGCGCCCGGGGTGGCGCGGCGATGGGGCTACCAGGTCACCGGCAACTCGCTGATGCCGAAGGCGAGCGCGTCGGCCGGACGGAACGCGAGCTCGTCGCGGTCGACCGCGAGACGGAGGGTCGGGACGCGCCGGTAGAGCGTGCCGTAGACGACCTGGAGTTCGATCCGGGCGAGCTGCTGGCCCAGGCACTGGTGGATGCCCCAGCCGAAGGCGTGGTGGTGGTTCGCCTTGCGGGTGAGGTCGAGCTTCTCGGGCTCGGGGAACGCCTCGGGATCCCAGTTGCCGGCGGGCAGCGGGACGACGATGCCGTCCCCGGCCTTGATCTGCGCGCCCTCGAACTCGAAGTCCTCGGCGGCGATGCGCCGCTGCCCGAACATCGCGACGGTCAGGTAGCGCAGGATCTCCTCGACCGCGCCTGCGGCGTCCCGGGTGTCCTCGACCTCGCGCAGCCGCGCGATCTCGTCGGGGTTCTCCAGCAGCAGGGCGGTGCCCAGCGTGATCATGGTCGCGCTGGTCTCGTGACCCGCGATCAGCAGGATCATGGAGAGCAGGGTGGCCTCGGGAAGGGTGAGGTCGCCCTCCTTGATCCGCGCGGCGAAGTCGGAGAGCACGTCGTCCGCGGGCTCCTCCATCTTCTTCCGGAGCAGCCCGGCGAGGTAGCCGCCCAGCGCCTCGCTCGCCCGGCGGTCGTCGTCGGCCGTCTTGTCGCTCCTGGTGGCGAAGGAGGCGTGCTCCTGGAAGAAGTCGTGGTCCTCGTACGGCACACCGAGCAGCGCGCAGATCATCAGCGAGGGCAGCGGCAGCGACAGCGCCGTCACCAGGTTCACCGGCTTCGGGCCCGCCAGCATCTTGTCGATGAGCTCGTCCGTGAACCGCTGGATGTCCGGCCGCAGCGCCTCCATCCGGGGGCGGGTGAACGGGCGGGTCATCATGCGGCGGATCCGTGTGTGGTCGGCGCCGTCGGCGTTGAAGATCGTGAGCGGGTGGTGGGGGGCGGTCTCCGCCATGGCCCGGTTGGGATACGGGAATCCCGGCCGCTTGTCGTCCGAGCTGACCCGGGGGTCGGACAGGATGGCGCGCTGGGCGGCGTGGCCCGTGACGAGCCAGGGGGTGCTGCCGTCCCAGATCCGGCCGCGGGTCACGGGACCCTTGTCGTTCAGGGCGCGCAGCCCGGGCGGCGGGGCGAAGGGGCACTTGGCGTCCCGCTCGTCCTGGTAGAAGTAGAGGGACTCGTCGGACGCGTCCCGGGTGTCTGCCTCGGCCATGGATGTTCCTCCGGTGAGGGATGGGGGGAAGGGGCGAAGTTCGGGGTCTACTCCTCGAGGCGGATCGCGAGCGCCGGGCACACCGCGGCGGCGTTGCGGACGTCCTCGGCCAGTTCGGCCGGCGGGTTCTCGTCCAGCAGGACGACGATGCCGTCGTCCTCGCGCTGGTCGAACACGTCCATGGCGGCGGCCACGCACTGTCCGGCGGCGACGCACTTCTCCTCGTCGACGACAACCTTCATGGGAATCTCTCCTGATCGTTCAGTGGGTCGGGGCGGGAGCGTCGAGGCCGTTGACGATCTCCTGACGGCGCGTGCGGGCCTGCTTGGGCATGTTCCAGCCGAGCACCCCGGTGACCCGGCCCTCGCTGCGGTACCGGGCGACGAAGCGACGGGCCGTCAGATCCCCTTCCACGACGTCCACTTCGGCGTCGGGGGGCAGGAAGCCGTGCACCTGGAGCTTGGCGTCGTACTGGTCGGTCCAGAAGTACGGCACCGGTGTGTACGGCCGGTCCGCGCCGAGGATCTCCCCGGCGACCGCCATGGCCTGTTCCGTGGCGTTGGTCCGGTTCTCCAGGCGGACGAGCCGGCCGAGGCCCTCGTGGTACCAGCGGGCCACGTCACCGACGGCGTAGATCCCCTCCTCCGCCCGGCAGTGGGAGTCGCACACCACGCCGTTGTCGAGCTCCAGCCCGCTGTCGGCGAGCCACTGCGTCGCCGGGGTCGCGCCGATCGCCACGACCACCGCGTCGGCCGGGAGCACCTCGCCGGTGGCGAGCCGGACGCCGGTGACCCGGCCGCCGTCGGCCGTGAGCCCGACGACGCCGTTGCCGAGCCGGAGTTCGACGCCCCGCTCGGTGTGCAGGCCGGCCAGCACGCCCGACACCAGCGGGCCCACCTGGAGTGCCATGGGCGCCGACAGCGGGCCGGTGAGCGTGACGTCGAGGCCCAGGGTCCGTGCGGTGGCCGCGATCTCGGAGCCGAGCACGCCCTCGCCGACGACCACCAGCCGGGTGCCGGCCGGCAGTCCGGCGCGCAGGGCCAGCGCGTCGTCGAGGGTGCGCAGTACGTGGACGCCGGCGAGGTCTTCCGAGCCGGGCAGGCGCCGGGCCCGGACCCCCGTGGCGATGACGATCGCGTCGGCCCGCAACTGCCGCCCGGACGCCGTACGGACACCGCGCGACGCCCGGTCCAGTGCGACCGCCGGGTCGCCCAGGACGAACTCGGCGTCGAGCGCCGACAGCACGTCCTGGGTGCGCAGTGCGGCCCGCTCCGGCTCCCATGCGCCCAAGAGCACCTGCTTGGACAGCGGCGGCCGGTCGTACGGGGCGTGCGGCTCGTCGCCGAGCACCGTGATCCGGCCCTCGTAGCCCTTGCGGCGCAGGGTCTCCACGGTGGTCAGTCCGGACGCGGAGGCGCCCACCACCAGGACGCGGGCCGGGGCCCTGACGTCGTCGATGCTCATTCTCGGCTCCAGTACGGCGTTGGTGCGGTGTTCCGGGTGCGGACGGACGGCTCGGTCAGGTGAGGTAGCGCCCGCCGTTGACGCTGAAGGTCTGGCCGGTCACATAGCCCGCCTCCGGCGAGGCCAGGTAGGCCACCGCGTGTGCGACGTCCTCGGGCGTACCGGCCCGCTTCATCGGCATGGTGGCCGCGACCGCGTCCACGTCGACGGGGCCCTGGCGCACCAGCGGGGTGTCGATGAACCCCGGCGGGACGTGGTTGACGGTGATCCCCTTGTCGATGTACTCGACCGCCAGCGCCCTGGTGAGGCCGATGACGCCGCCCTTGGAGGCCGCGTAGTGCGCCATGGCGGGCGCGCCGGTCTGGGCGGAGGACGAGGAGATGTTGACGATCCGGCCCCAGCCGGCCTCGAGCATGTCGGGCACCAGCTCCCGGGTGACCAGGAACGGTCCCTTGAGGTTGATCCCGATCATGCGGTCCCAGGACGCCTCGCCGATGTGGGTGAAGGGCTCGTAGCCGGTCGTCCCCGCGTTGTTGACGAGGATCGTGACCGGTCCCAGTTCCTCGCGGGTGCGTGCCGCGGAGCGGGCCACGGCCGCCGCGTCGGCGGCGTCACCGCCCACCGCGAGGGCCGTTCCGCCGGCCGCCCGGATCTCCGCGGCGGTCTTCTCGGCGCCCTCGGTGTTCAGGTCCCAGACCGCCACGGCGGCGCCCTTGGCCGCGAGCACGGTCGCGATCCCGCGTCCGATTCCCCGCGCGCCGCCGGTGACGACCGCGACCTTTCCCTGAAGTGACATGTGTGCTCCTCATGTGCTCGGTGTGGCCCCCGCTCGCTGACTCCCGGGCGCGGGGTGCACCCGGGCGGGGCCGTCAGCCCTCCAGCGCCTCGCGGGCGGCGGTGCGGGCGGCGACCGCCCGCGGGAACCCGGTGTAGCCGCTGGAGTGGTAGACGACCTCGGCGATCTCGTCCCGGGTCAGGCCGTTCGTCAGCGCGATCCGGACGTGGGTCTTCAGCTCGGTCTCGGCGCCGAGGGCGATGAGGATCCCGAGCGTGACCAGGCTGCGGTCGCGCGGGGCGAGCCCCTCGCGTCCCCACAGCGCTCCCCAGACGCTGGTGAGACCGATGTCGACCAGCTCCTCGCCGAAGCGGCCGTCCCGCAGATCGACGTCGTCCTCGGGGAAGACGCCCGGCAGGGCGGCCCGCATGGCCTTCCAGCCCGCGGCCCGCAGATCGGTGGTTTCCTCGACGCTGTTGTCACTCATGACTGCTCCCGTCGCGCGGCTTCGCGTCCCTGCAGCGAAAGTTAGACCAGACGGTCGGTACAATCAATGTCCCGGCCGAGATTCGCATCCATTGAACGAATCCGACACCTCCTCTACTCTCACCTCAATATTCGATCGACCGGTCGACATAATAATCAAGGCTCACGCGGGAGAGCACATGAGCGACACCACGAAGACGGGCCCGGCGGACCAGGGCCTCGTGGACGTACTCGTCATCGGCGCCGGCGTCACCGGCATCGGCCAGCTGTACCGGGCCCGGGAGTCCGGGTTCTCGACCAAGCTGCTCGAGGCGGGCAGCGGCGTGGGCGGCACCTGGTACTGGAACCGCTACCCCGAGGCGCGCTTCGACTCCGAGAGCTACACCTACGGCTACCTGTTCTCCAAGGAGCTGTGGGAGGAGTGGGAGTGGTCGGAGCACTTCGCCGGCCAGCCGGAGATCGAGCGCTACTTCAACCACGTGGTCGACCGGTTCGACCTGCGGCGCCACATGGTGTTCGGCGCGAAGGTGACCGAGGCGGTCTGGGACGAGGCGACCGGCACCTGGGCCGTGCGCACCGAGGACGGCACCCGACACCGGGCGCGTCACGTCGTGGCCGCGACCGGCATCCTCTCCGTGCCCTTCGTCCCCGCCGTCCCGGGCCGCGAGGACTTCCGCGGCGAGCAGCACCACACCGGCCGCTGGCCCGCCACCCCGGTGGACTTCGCCGGCAAGCGGGTGGCCCAGATCGGCACCGGATCCAGCGGCGTCCAGATCGTGCCCGCGATCGCCGACGAGGTCGCGCAGCTGACGGTGTACCAGAAGGTGGCCGACTGGCTGACCCCGCTCAACAACCGGCCGATCACGTCCGAGGAACAGGCCGAGCTCAAGGGCGGCTACGAGTCCATCAGGGACACCCTCAACACCTCGCCGAGCGGCTTCCTGCACCGGATCACCATGCGGTCGGGCCTGGAGGACTCCCCGGAGCAGCGCCAGGAGTTCTACGAGACGCGGTGGAACGGCCCGGGCTTCACGAAGCTCTCCGAGCACTACTACGACATGACCACCAACGCCACGGTCAACGAGGAGTGGTGCGAGTTCATCGCCGCCAAGATCCGCTCCATCGTCGAGGATCCGGCGACGGCCGAGAAGCTGATCCCCAAGGGGCACGGCTACGGCGGCCGGCGGCCCCCGTTCGGCACCGGCTACTACGAGGCGTACAACAAGCCGGCCGTCCGGCTCGTCGACATCAACGAGACGCCGATCGTCCGCATCACCGAGACCGGGATCGAGACCTCCGAGGGCCACCAGGAGTTCGACATCATCATCTGGGCGACCGGCTACGACTTCGGCACCGGCGCCCTCAACCGCCTCGGCGTGCGCGGCCGCCGGGGCCTCCCCCTGGAGGAGTACTGGGCGGACGGGCCGTCGACCTACCTCGGGGTGACGACCGCCGGCTTCCCCAACTTCTGGTTCCCCGGCGGACCGCACGGCGCGCTGGGCAACAACCCGCGCTACTCCGGCGACCAGGTGGACTACGTCATGGACCTGCTCGTCCACGCGCGCGAGCACGGCCACGACGTCGTCGAGGTCACGACCGCCGCCGAGCAGGAGTGGACGGACCTCGTCAACGACAGCGCGGGACAGTCGTCCTTCCTCAAGAGCAGCTACTTCTACGGTGCCAACATCCCCGGCAAGCCGGTCAAGCAGCTGCTGAACCCGACCGGGCGCTGGAAGCTCCAGGAGCTGATCCGCGAGTCGGTGGCGAACGACTTCCCGGCCTTCGCCTTCACCAAGGCCCAGGCCCCGGATCCGGCGGTCTGAGCAGGCGGACGCCCGTGCCGCCTGCTCCACAGGCGGCACGGGCGTCCGGGGGCCGGGCGGTCCGCTAGGACCGGAAGGTGGTGACCCTCCGGCGGAACTTCCACACGCCGTCGTGCAGGCCCAATGTGTCGTCGTAGCGGCCGACCAGCTGCACCGTCCAGCCCGACTCGCCGCGCTGGAAGAACGCCAGGTCGCTGACGGCCGTGGCCTCCTCGTCGGTGTACGAGGTGAGCACCGTGTTGGCCACCAGGTGCAGCTGCGGCGCGGCCGGCGCGAAGCCCGCGAAGCCCTCCCTGATCGCGTCCCGGCCCTCGAAGGCGGCCATGCCGGTTATCTCGGCGACGCCGTCCGGCACGAAGAGGTCGGCGAGGTCGTCGGTGCGGCCGGCGTCCAGCGCCTGCGCGTAGGCGGCGATGGCGCGGTGCACACCGGCGGCGGCCGCGGCCTCGGTGTCGGCAGAAGTCGTACTCATCTCTCTCCAGGGTCGAAGGGGTGGGGCGGGGGACGGCGGTCAGACCTGATACGTCGTCCTCCTGCGCCGCAGCAGCCAGGTGCCGTCGACGCGGCGCAGCGTGTCGTCGTAGTGCCCGACGACCTGCACCGACCAGCCCGACTCGCCGCGCTGGAGGAAGGCCACGTCGCTCGCCGCCGTCGCCTCGTCGGGTCCCAGGGCGGTGACGACCGTGTTGGTCACCAGGTGCAGTTGCGGCTGGGTGGGCGCCCATCCCTTGAAGGCCTCACGCAGCGCGTCGTGCCCCTGGAGGGGATCCGTCCCCGGCAGCTCCAGGACCGCGTCGGGTGTGTACAGCGCGACGACGTCGTCGGTACGGCCGGCGTCCTGGGCCTGTGTGTGCGCCCCGATCACGGCACGCACGCCCGCCGCGACCCACGCCTGTGTGGATTCGCTCATTGCCCCTCCAAGGGATAGACGTTTCGACCAGTCAGTCTATTACCGAGACGCGGATAATCTGAAGCCAGAATTTCGAGCAATCAGACTTGTTGACCGAACGGTACAATCTTCATAGCATGCGGATGGCAGTCAACGGGGACCTGTCGCCTGAGGAGGCGTTTATCGTGACGAAGCGTTGGAAGCAGCGGCCGCCCGGTTCGACATGGGGCGAGTTCGGTGAGGACGACGAACTGGGGCGCATCAACCTGATGACGCCGGAGAAGGTCCTCCAGGCGGTCCGAGAGGTCGAGCACGGGATCACCTTCAGCCTGAGCCTGCCGCTCGACTATCCGGGCGGCACCGCTTTGAACCAGCGCCGTTACCCGCCGATCCTGCGGCCCACCGAGGACCTCCAGCACCAGCAGGACGTCTTCTACAACATCAAGGCGAGCGAGCACTTCTCGCCGGACCTGGTCGACGTGTGGTCCGACGACGTGGTGACCCTGTGGCTCCAGTACTCGACCCAGTGGGACTCCCTCGCCCACCAGGGCGCCGAGTTCGACGCCGACGGCGACGGCGTCGCCGAGCCGGTCTACTACAACGGCTACCGGCCCGGCACCGACCTCGTCGGACCGCAGGAGGACGCCAAGGGTGACGGCAGCGGGAGCCTCAGTTTCGCCCGCCACCTCGGTCTCGAGCACATGGCCGAGCACGGGGTGCAGGGCCGGGGCGTCCTGATCGACCTCGCGCACCACCTGGGCACCGGCTACCAGCCGGTCGATCTGGCGAAACTCCAGGAGATCATGGCGGCGGACGACGTCGTGGTGGAGCCCGGCGACATCCTCCTGCTGCACACCGGCTTCGCCACCCAGCTGCTGGCCTGGGAGAAGAACCCCGACCCGGTGGCCATCCACCGGACCGCCGCCTATCTCGACGCGGACGACCCGGCGCTGCTCGACTGGATCGCCGAGTCGCAGATCGCGGGCCTGGTGGCCGACAACTACGCGGTCGAGGGCGTGGGCGTCACCCAGGCCCAGGGCCCGCACACGCTGCTGCCCATCCACCATCTGTGCCTGTTCAAGCTCGGCGTCCCGCTCGGTGAACTGTGGTACCTGCACGACCTCGCGGCCTGGCTGCGCGAGCACGGCCGCAGCCGCTTCCTGCTCACCGCTCCCCCGCTCAACCTGCCAGGCACCCAGGGCAGTCCGCTCACCCCGGTCGCGACCGTCTGACACACGGGCGGGACCGGATCCGCCGTCGGCCCACGCCCTGGCCCTGCCGGCACAGCCGGGCCGACGGCGGTCCGCACAAGGGGGAGGCCCCGGGACGAACGTCCCGGGGCCTCCCCCTTGCCGTCGCATCCTCCTCACACCGCCGCGATGCGCCGCAGCGTGTCGGCGATGGTGTCGGACGAGGGCAGCCACAGCCGTTCCAGCGAGGGCGCGTAGGGCGCGGGCATCGGCGGCGGCGCCACCCGGGTGACGGGCGCGTCCAGGTGCCAGAACCCCTCGTCGACGGCGAGCGCCGCGAGTTCGGCGCCGACGCCGAAGTCCCGTACCGCCTCGTGCGCGATGACCAGCCGGTTGGTCCTGGCGAGGGAGGCGAGCACCGTCTCCCGGTCCAGCGGGGCGATCGTGCGCAGGTCGATCACCTCCACGCTCACGCCCTCGGCGGCCAGCGACTCCGCGGCGGCCAGGGCGTCCTGGACCATCCGCGACCAGGAGACGAGCGTGATGTCGGTGCCCTCGCGGACCACCTTCGCCCGGCCCAGCGGGACCATGTGGTCGACCGGTGGCTTCGGGCCCTTGAAGCCGTACTGGAGCCGGTTCTCGACGAAGACGACCGGATTGGGGTCCTGGATGGCGGCGCGCAGCAGGCCGTAGGTGTCGGCCGGGTTGGACGGCATCACCACCGTCAGCCCCGGGATGTGGGCCAGCAGCGCTTCCAGGCTCTGCGAGTGCTGGCTGCCGGAGGAGCGCCCGGCACCGAACTGGGTGCGCACCACCAGGGGCATGGCGGCCCGGCCGCCGGTCATGAAGCGCAGCTTGGCAGCCTGGTTGAGCAGCATGTCGAGGCAGACGCCGATGAAGTCCATGTACATGATCTCGACGACCGGCTTCATTCCGGCCATGGCCGCCCCCACCGCCGTGCCGAGGATGGCGCTCTCGCTGATCGGCGTGTCGCGGACCCGGCCCGGGAACGCCTCGGCCAGGCCCCGGGTCAGCCCGAAGACGTTCCCGCCCGCGCCGACGTCGATACCGGCGACGAACACGGCCGGATCGGCCGCGAGTTCGTGTTCCAGGGCGAGCCGTACGGCGTCCATCGAGCGGAAGATCTCACCGGTGGCCGGGGCGGGCTCGGGCCGGGCGGGACGCGGGGCCGACACGAAGTCGTACAGGGTCTCGGGGGCCGGCTCGGGCAGGCCCCTGGCCCACTCGACCGCCGCCTCGATCTCCTTGTCGATCTCCTCGTCGACCGCGTCGGCCGCCGCGGCCGGCACGCCCGCCGTCGCCAGGTGCCGGCGGGCCACCAGCAGCGGGTCGCGTTCCTTGGCGGCGGCGACCTCCTGCGCGCTGCGGTAGCGCTCGGGGTCGCCCTCGTAGTGGCCGTGCCAGCGGTAGGTCTCGGCCTCCACCAGGACCGGACCGCCGCCGCCCCGCAGCCGCTCCACCACGTCGGCCATCATCCCGGCCACCGCCAGGACGTCGTTGCCGTCGACGTGCGCGTACCCGATGCCGTACCCCGCGGCCCGGGCGGAGAGCGGGGCCCGGTGCTGTTCGGCGGCGGGCGAGAACTCGGAGTAGTGGTTGTTCTCGCAGAGGAAGACGACCGGCAGGTCCCACACGGCGGCCAGGTTGACCGCCTCGTGGAACATGCCCTGCGCGACCGCGCCGTCCCCGAAGAACGCCACCACCACGTCACCCGCGGCGCGCAGTTTGGCCGCGGTCGCCACGCCCGTGGCGATCGGGAGTCCGGCGCCGACGATCCCGTTGGCGCCGTAGATGCCGAGGCCGGGGTCCGCGATGTGCATCGAGCCGCCGCGGCCGTGGCACGTACCCGCCTCCTTGCCCATCAGCTCGGCCATCATGGACGCCGAGTCCAGCCCCTTGGCCAGGACATGGCCGTGCCCGCGGTGGGTGGAGGTGATCCCGTCGCGGGGGCCGAGCGGCCAGCAGGCCCCGACCGCACTGGCCTCCTGACCGATCGACAGGTGCAGGAAGCCGGGGATCTCCGTCGCCTTGTACAGGTCGGACGCCCGTTCCTCGAAACGCCTTATACGGCGCATCCGGCGATACATCTCCAGGAGCTGGTCCGCGTGTGCGGTTCCCGCTCCGGTCTGCTGGGGTGCCTGGGGTGCCTCGGTCGTCGTCATGCGCGTCCTCGCAATGCTCGCCGGGGCGGCGCAAGGCCGCACCGTCTGAGTCCTACTTTTAATGTACCGTCTGGTCTAGCAAACTTCTTCGAGCACAACAGAAACGATGTCCCCGGGCCCGCTTCCCCCCGGACGTGCCCACGGCAGTCCGGACGCGGGCCCGGGGCAGGTCGTACCGACACGTCGGCACATCAGGCGGGGAGTGGAGCAATGCCCAGACCACCGGGCCACGGGCCGGGTTTCGAGGTCAGACGCCAGAAGATCATCGACACGGCCGCGGAGCTGTTCGCCCGCCAGGGCTACGCGGCGACCTCCGTCAACGACCTGGGCCGGGCGGTCGGGCTCGCCAAGGGGGCGCTGTACTACTACATCGACTCCAAGGAGAACCTGCTGATCGAGATCCAGTCCCGGGTGATGGCCCCGCTGCTCTCCCGGGCCAGGGAGATCGCGGCCCTCGACGCGGATCCGCTGGTGCGGCTGCGGCTGCTGTCGGAGTCGCTGCTCACCATCATCTTCCGCAGGCTCGACCACATCTGGGTCTACGAGCACGACTACCGCAGCCTCACCGGCGACCACCTGACGACCCTGCTCGGCCAGCGCGCCGAGTTCGAGCGGCTGGTCAGGGGTCTGCTCACCAAGGCCATGGAGCGGGGCAGCTTCCGCGCGGTCGACCCGCACGTGGCCACCCTCCAGTTCCTCAACCTGCACAACCACACCTACCAGTGGGTGAAGCCGGACGGCCGCTGGGACGCCGCGTACCTGTCCCGCGCGTACTGCGACACCCTGCTGCGCGGGTTCGGCGCGCCCGCCGCCGCCCTGCCGGACGTGGAGGAGGCGGCGGCGGCGTTCAAACGCGACCGCCCCGACCGGCCCCTCGACCCGGAGGCCGCGTGGCGGTCCGCCTCGGTGGCGAGCTGATCGAAGGGGTCCGTCGGCACCCGCCGCGGGCCCCTTCGGCGCTCACACCTGCTTCACCAGCGCCCTGGCGATGACATCGCGCTGGATCTCGTTCGTGCCCTCGCCGATCTCGAGGATCTTGGCGTCGGCGTAGAACCGCGAGATCTCCGACTCCCGCACATAGCCGTATCCGCCGTGGATCTGCACCGCCTGGGAGGCGGCCCGGTTGGCGACCTCGGAGGCGTACAGCTTCGCCATGGCGGCCTCCGTGCCGTACGGGCGCCCCTGGTCGGCGAGCCAGGCGGCCCGGTAGACCATCCACCGGGCGGCCTCGAACTCGGTGCCGATGTCGGCGATCTTGTGGGCGACCGCCTGGAACGCCGACAGCGGACGGCCGAACTGGTGCCGTTCCGTGGCGTGTTTGACGGCGAGCGCGAGGGCCGCCTTGGCCAGCGACAGCCCCAGGGCGGCGACGCTGATACGGCCCTTGTCCAGCACGGAGAGGAACTGGCGCAGCCCGCCCCCCTCCTCGCCGACGAGATGGCCGTCGGGGACGAAGCAGTCGGCGAAGACCAGTTCACGGGTGTCCATGGCGTGCCAACCGAGCTTCCTCAGCTTCGCCCCGCAGGTGTAACCGGGCGTGCCGGTCGGCACGTAGAAGGTGGCGAAGCGTTTCCGCCCGTCCTCGTCACGGCCGGTGGTGGCCAGCAGGGTGACGCCCTGGCTGATGTCGGTGCCGGCGTTGGTGATGAACATCTTGGTGCCGTCGATCACCCAACCGCCGTCCGTCCGGCGGGCGGTGGTGGTGATGCCGGCCGCGTCGGACCCGGCGCCCGGCTCGGTCAGGCCGAACGCGCCGAGGGCCTCGCCCCGGGCCAGCGGGGCCAGCCAGCGCTGCTTCTGCTCCTCGGTGCCGTAGGCCAGCAGCGGGAGGGTGGCGATGGTGGAGTGCGCGTTCCAGGAGGAGGCCACCGACTGGTCGGCGGCGCCGAGTTCCTCCATGACGGCGACGTAGGAGACCATGTCGGAACCCGCGCCCGCGTACTCCTCGGGGACGAGCATGCCCATCAGGCCGAGTTCGCCGAGCTTGGTGAAGACAGGGGTGGGGAACTCCTCGTTCTCCGACCACTGGGCCGCGTTCGGGGAGATCTCCTTGGCCGCGAACTCGCGGACCATGTCCTGTAGGTCCCGGGTCTCCTCCGGCAGGTCGAAATCCATGTCACAGTCCCTTCGGGGTCAGCAGAACCTTGAGGTGGCGGGCCCGGTCAGCGGCCAGGTCCGCGAAGACCCCGGCTCCTTCCGAGAGCGGGAAACGTCCGGTGATCAGGGCGGACGCGTCCAGGCGTCCGGTGCTCATCAGGTCGATCACCCGGGGGATGTCGAAGTGGTAGCCGAGCGTGCCGACCACCGACCGCTCGTAGAAGACGAGTTGGCCCATGTCGAACTCGACGCTGCCGTGGCCGACGCCGGCGAGCACCACCCGGCCGCCGCGCCGGACGGTGGTGACGGCCTGCGCCGCGAGCGCGGGGACACCGGTCGCGTCGATGACGACGTCCGGGCCGATCCGGCCGGTCTTGACGAACACCTCGCGGCGTACGTCGCTCGCGCGCGGGTCGAAGGCCTCGGTGACGCCGAGTCCGAGGAGCGCCTCGCGGCGCGCGGCGAGGGGTTCGCTCACATAGAGTCCGGCCGCGCCGGCGATCCGGGCGGCCAGGACGACCGCGACGCCGATCGGTCCGCCGCCGACCACGAGGACGTTGTCCCCCGGCCGGACGCCGGCCCGGGTGACGGCGTGCAGACCGACCGCGAGGGGTTCGGCGGCGGCCGCCATCTCGTCGCTCACGTTGTCGGGAAGCGGTGTGAGCCCCGCGATCGGCACGGTGACGCGGTCGGCGAAGGCGCCGGGCGAGGCCAGGCCCACCGAGCCGCTGCGGGGACAGATGTGGTACTCGCCGCGCGCGCACCAGAAGCAGACGCCGCACCGCCAGACGGGGTCGGCGGCGACCCGGTCGCCGACCGCGACCCCGGGCACGTCGGCGCCCAACGCCACGACGGTGCCGCTCAGTTCGTGCCCGAGGGCGAGCGGTGGACTGGCTCCGGTCAGCGGGTGCGGACCGGAACGGATCATGTGCGGCCCTTCCAGGAACTCGTGCAGGTCGGTGCCGCACACCCCGCACCAGGCGACCTCGACCACGGCCTCGTGCGGCCTCGGCTCGGGCGGGTCGGGTACCTCCTCCAGCCGCAGGTCGCGCGCGCCGTGCCAGCGCAGTGCCTTCATCGTCTGCACCCCTTCTCGTGTCGTACGGTCCCCTCGCGCGGTCAGTTGTCGTCCGCGGGGCCCCCGAAGCGCGCCCTGCCGGGACCGTGTTCGAGGAACGACCGGATCCCGGTGGTGGCGTCGGCGGTGCCGAAGACCCCCGTGAACAGGGACCGTTCGAGCGCGAGCCCGGCGGACAGGCCGGAGTCGGCGCCGTGGTCCACGGCCTCCTTGATCGCCTCCAGGGCGGCGGCGGGCCCCTCGGCGAGGCGCCGGGCGTAGCGCAGAGCCGTGTCGTGCACCTCGCCGGCGGGCACGACCTCGTCCACCAGCCCGAGCCGCAGCGCCTCGTCGGCGCCCACCCGGCGGCCGGTCATCAGCAGGTTCTTGGCCCGCGACGGCCCGACCAGCCGGGTCAGCCGCTGGGTGCCGCCCGAGCCCGGCATGATCCCCAGCTGCACCTCGGGCTGACCGAGGACCGCGTCGTCGGCCGCCACCCGGTAGTCGGCGGCGAGGGCCAGTTCGAGGCCGCCGCCGAGCGCGTACCCGGTGATCGCCGCGACGACAGGCACCGGCAGCCGGGCGACCTCGTCGAAGGTCCGTTGCAACGCCCGGTTCCAGCCCCGTACTTCCTCCGGGTCCATGGCCGCCAGGGCCCCGACGTCCGCCCCGGCGGCGAACAGCCGCTCGCCTCCGTACAGCACCACGGCCCGCACCGCGCGGCTGTCGGCCAGCTCGCGCACCCGGGCGGCCAGCTCGCCGCGCTGGGCGGTGTCGAAGGCGTTCATCGGCGGATGGTCGAGCCGGACCGTGACGACGGGTCCGTCGGTGTCGAGGCGGATACGGGGCACGGGGCCTCCTCCGTGGGGAAGCGACATCACGCCCGCCTGGATGGTTGTCGACCGGTGCGCTCCGTCGTAAAGTGCGGCAAGAGTTTTATAGACCAAGAGGTACACTAAATCTTGGGAGCGGGCAACCGACCGGTCGGGACAATCCCGGCCGCCGAGCCGGAGAGTCGCCGTGCACAATTTCTCGAGCATCCTCGATCACCACCTGGCCCAGCGGCCCGACGCCGTGGCCGTGACGCAGGAGGACCGCCGTCTGACGGTGCGCACCCTCCATGACCGGGTCAACCGGCTGGCCGCCGGTCTGACGGAACTGGGCGTCGGACGCGGCGACGTCGTGGGCCTGCTGCTCTACAACCGGCCGGAATTCCTGGAACTGGTGTACGCCGTCAATCGCGTCGGAGCCGTCTTCCTGCCGCTGAACTACCGTCTGTCCGAGGAAGAATGGGCGTACATCCTCGACCACTCCCGGGCGAAGGCGGTCGTCACCGAGCCGGAGTTCCTGCGGGCCGCGGACCGGATCGCCGAGAGGCTGACCGGCCTGGAGCGGCGGATCCTGGTGGACGGCACGGCCCCCTCGGACCGGTGGACCGGTTACGAGGCGCTGCTGGAGAGGCACCGGGGCGCGCGGGTGGAGCCGGCCGACGTCGAGCCGGACGACCTCCAGCGGCTGATGTACACCTCCGGCACCACCTCACGGCCCAAGGGCGTGCGGATCACCTACGGGAACCTGCACGCCAAGAACGTGGCGCAGATCGTGCAGTTCGGCCTGACCGCGGCGGACACCACGCTGGTGGCGGGCCCGCTCTACCACGTCGGCGGCCTCGACATGCCCGCCCTTGCGGTGCTGTACGCGGGCGGCGGCGTGGTCCTCCAGCGCAAGTTCGACGCCGCGGGCGTCCTGCGGGCCATCCAGGAACACCGGGTCACCAACGCCTGGCTGGCGCCCGTCATGGTCAACGCGGTCCTGGAGGTCCCGGACCGGGAGTCGTACGACACCACCTCGATGCGCTTCATCGTGGGCGGCGGCGAGAAGACCCCCGAGCCGGTGCTGCGGCGGATCATGAACGCCTTCCCCAACGCCTGGTTCGCCGACGCCTACGGACTGACCGAGACGGTCTCCGGCGACACCTTCCTCGACCGGGAGCACGCGCTGTCCAAGCTGGGCTCGGTCGGCCGTCCCGTGCCGCACACCCGGGTCAGGATCGTCGACGACACGGACACGGAGGTCCCGGCCGGCGAACTGGGCGAGATCACCCTGCGCGGCCCGAAGGTCTTCGCGGGCTACTGGCGCGACGAGAAGGCCACGGCCGCGGCGCTCAGGGACGGCTGGTTCCACACCGGGGACATCGGACACGTCGACGAGGACGGCTTCCTCTACATCGACGACCGCAAGAAGGACATGATCGTCTCCGGCGGGGAGAACATCGCCACGCCCGAGGTCGAACGGGTCCTCTACGAGCACCCGGCCGTTCTGGAGGCCGCGGTGGTCGGCCTGACCCACCCCCGCTGGGGCGAGGTCCCCCGGGCCTTCGTGGTGTTCCGGCCCGGGACCAGCGCCGGGGCGGACGAGCTGCGGGAGTTCTGCCGGGAGCGCCTGGCCGGGTTCAAGGTGCCGGCCCGTTTCGACCTCGTCGGCGAACTGCCCCGCACCCCTTCGGGCAAGGTCCTCAAGCGGACCCTGCGCGACGTCCCCGTGGAGGGCTGAACGATGGCCGACGTCAACACCGATCTGCGCCTGGACGGCAGGACCGCCTGGGTGACCGGCGCGGGCAAGGGTCTCGGCCGGGCGATCGCCGTCGCCCTGTCCCAGGCGGGGGCGGACGTGGCGGTGACCGCGCGCACGGCCGCCGATCTGGAGAGCCTGGAGGCCGAACTCGGCGGGCACGGCGGCAAGGTGCTGGTGCTGCCGGGCTCCGTGGCCGACCCGGACACGGTCCGCGCGACGGCCGGGCGGATCACCGACGCGACGGGGCGCCTGGACGTCCTCGTCAACTGCGCGGGGGTCAGTCCGCACTTCACCCGCAGCGAGTTCGTCACCGACGAGGACTGGCGGCGGGTGCTCGACATCAACCTCCAGGGCACCTTCTCCTGCTGCCGCGAGGCCGGCAAGGTCATGCTGGAGCAGGGGTCCGGTTCGATCGTCAACGTGTCGTCGGTGCACGCGCGCACGGGCTTCGAGCGGATCGCCGCGTACGCCGCGAGCAAGGGCGGTGTCGAGGCCCTCACCAGGGCGCTCGCCGTCGAGTGGGCGGACCGCGGGGTGCGCGTCAACACCCTGGCGCCCGGCTACTTCCGTACGGACCTCAGCTCGGGGCTGCTGGACAGCCGCTGGGGCGAGCGGATCGTCCGGGGCACTCCGCTCGGCCGGGTGGGCGACGCCGGGGAACTGGGCGGCGCGGCGGTGTTCCTCGCCTCGGACGCCTCCCGGTTCGTCACGGGTACGACCGTCACCGTGGACGGCGGCTGGACGGCGTGGTGACCGCCGTCCGGACGGCCGGCTGACAGGACGGGGACCGGCAAGAGCGGCCCGGCCGAGCCCGGCCGGTGCCGTACCGGGATCCGGCCCGCGCGGCGCACGGTCCCGGAGCTGTGCCCGCTCCGGGACCGTGCGCGGTCAGGTCGCGGGTCAGGCGTCCTCGGTGACCGGGGCGAGCTTCTCGCTGGTGTCGAAGTGCACGACGCCGGCGAGGGTGCCGCCCAGGATGGCCGCGCGGTCCTCGTCGGAGACGGTGTCGTCGAAGTTGTCCGCGATGCACTCGGCGCTGCTGCGGAAGGTGCCCTCGGCATGGGGGTAGTCGTTGCCCCACATGACCGTCGACACTCCGGTGATGTGGCGGGCCTTGACGGCCGTCGGGTCGTCCGCGAACTGGACGTGGATCTGGCGCCGGATGTACTCGCTGGGCTTGAGGGGGTAGGGCCACTTGCCGTTGATGGTGAACAGCCGCCCCATGGCCGGCTGTTCCTGCGGCGGGCGATTGTCGTCCCAGAAGCCGAGCCACCAGTCGGGGTCCTGGCCGATGCCCGTCCGGAAGGACTTGTCCATGAAGCCCATGTAGGAGACCAGCCAGCCGGCGCTGAACTCGATCAGGTTGAAGTGCAGTGCGGGGAACCGCTCACAGACGCCGCCGCCGACGAGGTCGGCGATGATGCGCTGCGGGCTGGAGAACCCGGCGGCGGAATTCTGGAGCCGGCCCGACACCATGTCGTCGGTCAACTGGCCCTTGCCCATGTTGACGGCCGTCATCATGCTCCGGACGGTCAGGGCCGTCTCCGAGGTGCTCTCCTTCGTCTTCACCCCGCCGGTCGCGACGTGGATGAACACCGGCATCCCGTGCGCCTGGGCGGCCGCCCACAACGGGTCGTACGTCCGCGACGCGTACGGCACGGGCGGGGTCTCCGGGATCAGGATCGCGCCCAGCCCGAGGCGCGCGCACCGCTCGATCTCGGCGACGGCCTCGGGGATGTCCGTGACGGGGATCGCCGCTGTCGGACGCAGCCGGTTCCGGTACGGGAGGAACCGCTCGGCTATGTAGTCGTTCCACACGCGCGCGTGGGCCATCGACAGCTCGTGGTCGTCGGTGAACAGGACGAACAGGGAGAGGTTGGGGAACATCACCGAGGCATCGACGCCGTCGAGGTCCATGTCCCGGATGATGTGCTGCGGCTCGCCGTCCGGGGTCTGCCCGCCGAACTGCCGGTACTTGGAGATGGTCCAGCCGTCGTAGCCGATGGTGTGCAGCTTCTTGAACTCGGTGTGGCCGCCCTCGACGATCGGCTCGTCGAGCGTGAATTCCTCTTCCCAGAGCGCCCGTTCCCTGAGGTGCACGGGCAGCCGGGTCTTGAACAGATCGACCGGCTCGATGATGTGCGAATCACCGGACACGACAAATTCCCTGAACACAGGCGGTACCTCTTTCGAACATCGTCGTTCGTTGCAGAACCCACCCCGGGGATACCGCCGAAGTTAGCTGTACCGAACGGTCTAGTCAATGATTCCGCCTACGGAGTCACCGGTCGGCCACGGCACCGAATCCCGACAGAACGCCCGTGCGCCACGAGCGCGGGTACCGGGCGACGATCGCCTGCTCGACGGGCGTCACTCGTCCTGCACCGCCGCGCACAGGCCGCCGTCGACGACGATGTCGACGCCGTTGACGAAACTCGCCTCGTCCGACAGCAGGAACGCGGCGACCGCGGCGACCTCGTCGTACCGGCCGGTGCGGCCCAGCGGCGTGCGCTCGATGAGCCGGCGCACGGACTCGTGCCGGGCCGCCTCCTGCCGGGTCCCCGGCGTGTCGATGGCACCGGGCGAAAGGGAGCACACACGCGCGCCCACCGGCCCGAGCCGCACCGCCTCGGCGCGGGCGAAGCGGTGCACACCGTAGGTGGCCCACGGGTACGCCCAGGCGGGATCCTCGACGGCCGGGCCGATCGCCTCGCGGATCCCGTCGAGGAACCCCTCCTCCAGCGGATCGTCCAGTACGGCCGCGACCACCGGGTCGGGGTCGATGTGAGCGATCAGCGGGGACACCGAGGCGCAGTACACGAACGCCGTACCGGCGGTGGCCAACGGACGGAGCGCCTCGGCGACCAGCGCCGTCCCGACGAAGTCGACCTCGAGGATCCGGCGCCAGCCGGCCTCCCCCGCCTCGACGCCGTCGGCGTGCGCGACCGCCCGGAGGGTGCCGAGCTCCCCGGCCCGTCCGGCCAGCCGGGCAAGGGCCTGTCCGTCGGTGACGTCCGCTTCGAACGGCTCGACGACGGCCCGCACGCCCCGCCCGGCCAGGTCCTTCGCGACTGCGGCCGCCGCCGCCTCGTTCCGGTCGGCGAGCAGCAGCACGTCCACCATGTCGGCAAGACGCCGCGCGCACGCCTCTCCCGTCCCGCGGCCCGCGCCGGTGGCGATACCTACCCTGGTCATGCGTCACTCCTCACTGGGGACACTCGTCACAGGACGAGTGTCTCGCGGCCGACGGCGTCCGGGACCGCCCGGACGCCGGTCGCGCCTGCGGAGAGCCGTGACCGCGCCACCCGGGCCGGTCCCTTTGACGTACCGTCTGGTCTAGCAAACCGAGCGATGCCCCGGAGCCCGCTTCCCCCGGATCTGCCGAAAAAGCCGTCCGACGTGGTCCCGGGGGTCGCCTTGATCGACGTCGTCACGTCAAGCGGGGAGAGAAGCGATGCCACGACCGCCGGGCCATGGACCGGGTTTCGAGGTCAGACGCCAGAAGATCATCGACATCGCGGCGTCGCTGTTCGCCCAGCAGGGGTACGCGGCGACGTCCATCAACGACCTGGGCCGGGCGGTAGGCCTCGCCAAGGGAGCCCTGTACTACTACATCGGCTCCAAGGAGAACCTGCTCGTCGAGATCCAGGCGCGGGTGATGGGACCGCTGCTCTCCCGCGCCCGCCAGATCGCGGACCTCGACACGGATCCCCTGTTGCGGCTGCGGCTGCTGTCCGAATCGCTGCTCACCATCATCTTCCGCAGGCTCGACCACATCTGGGTCTACGAGCACGACTACCGCAGTCTGAGCGGCGCGGAACTGAAGACCCTGCTGGGCCAGCGTTCCGACTTCGAACAGGTGATCTCGGGGCTGCTCGCGGAGGCCGTCGACCAGGGCACCTTCCGCGCGATGCCACCGCGGCTGGCCACCCTGCAGTTCCTCAATCTGCACAATCACACGTATCAATGGGTGCGCACGGACGGGCAGTGGGACGCGGCGTTCCTGTCCCGCGAATACTGCGCGACCCTGTTCCGCGGCTTCGGCGCACCCGACCACGCCCTGCCGAAGCTCGAGAACCAGGCCGAGGCGTTCAAGCACGACCGCCCGGAACTGCCCCTCGATCCCGAGGCCGGCTGGAATTCCCCGCCCGCCACCGAAGCCGAATCCCAGCCCGGATCCGCATGACGAAGGGGCCCGAGCCGCGCCGGCGCGCGCCGGGCCCTCCGTCGTCCCTCCTCCCTGGTCAGCCCGCAAGCCCCTGAGGCCCACCGCGCGCACGCTAGTCCCTCGGGCTCCCGCCCCCCAGCGCACGCTGCCCCCGCCCGCCCGTTACCTCGAACACGATGCAGCGACCCGCCGGACCCTCGTCGGCCACCGGCTCTCCGCCACCGACATCGTCCTGCCCCCGGCTCTGGCCGCCGGCCAACACCCGATACCCACGCCTGATGTCGGCGGTGCCGGCAGTCGCGCCGCGAGCAGGACCACCTCGCCCGTCACGCGCCCCCACTCACCTGACTGATCCCGTGGCCCGGCGGCGGGCGCCTCACGACCATCCCTCGCGTGCGCCTCGGTCACCTGGTCTCGCTCATGGCCTGGTTCTCCGCCCATTTTCCGGGCGGGCGGGACATTCTGATCAGAGCCGCCCGGCGCCCGCCGGCGCGTCCGCCGTTTCGGCCGGTCTCGACGGCCTGCTGACGAACGCCGACGAGGGCTCGCCGTCAGGTCTGGTCCTCGGCCGGGCATGCCCTCAGTTCCGCGAGGCGGGCGAAGGCACTGGGGTTGCCGGCGTCGCCGGCGGCCCGGGCAAGTTGGTCGGCCTGCCGTCTGTCCCCTGCCATTTCCCGCATGATCGCGAGCCGTACCATCGCCTGCGTGTCACCCGAGTCAGCCGCGATCCGGGCCAGTGCCTCAGCCGCTTCCCGGTCTCCCGCGGCTTCCCGCATATCGGCCAGGCGCACGACGGCAGTGGTGCTTCCCCGCTGAGCGGCCTGCCGGGCGAGGCGCGCTGCTCCTTCCCGGTCGCCGGTGAGTTCGCGCATCTCTGCGAGCCGGGTGAGCGCACTGGTGTCTCCGGCGTCGGCCGACAAGTGCGCCAGCATTTCGGCTCCCTCACGGTCCCCCGCCGCTTCCCTCCAGTCGGCCAGGCGGGCCGCGGCGCTGGGATTACCGGCCTCGGCGGCCTGCCGGGCAAGACGTATCGCTGCTTCCGCGTCTCCGGCGGACACCTTCATCTCGGCCAGCCGGGCAACGGCGGTGGGGTTGCCCGCTGCGGCGGCCTCCTGGAACAGACGTTCCGCACCCTGCAGATCCCCGGCCGCCTCTCGGATGGCGGCGATGCGGATCAAGGCGAAGCGGTGACCGGCCTCGATGGCCTGTTGCGCGAGCTTTTCGGCTTCCTCGTGCGCACCGGCTGCCTCACGCATCTCGGCCAGCCGGACCAGGGCGAAGGACTGGCCGGCGTGTGCGGCTCGCCGGGCGAGCCGCTCGGCTTCCCCTCGGCGCCCGGCGGACTCCCGCTCGGTGGCGAGCCGGGCAAGCGCGCTGGCGTTTCCCACCCGGCCCGCACGTTGATAGAGGCGCTGGGCTTCGTGACGGGCCGTCGGCCCGCCGGTTTCCCGGATGGTGGCCAACCGGACGAGGGCCGTGGTGTCACCGGCTTTGGCGGCCAACTGCCCCAGCCGTTCCGCTCCTTGGGTCACCCCTGCCAGCTCTCTCACCTCGGCCAGGCGGACGAGCGGACCGGTGTCGCCCGCCGTGGCCGCCCGCACGGCGAGTTCCTCGGCCCTCTTCCGGTCCCCGTCGGCCTCGAGGATCTCCGCGAGCTGGCCCAGTCCTCTGGTGTCGCCCGCGTCGGCGGCACGCTGCGCGAGAGCCTCGGCCTCCTCCCTGTGGCCGGCCACGTGACGTATGACGGCCAGACGGACGAGAGCGCCGGTGCTCCCCGCGTCGGCGGCTTGCTGGAGAAGCTGGTCGGCTTCCCCCCGGGCGCCGTTCGCCAGTCGGATCTCGGCGAGCCGGGCGATGGCATCGGTGTCCCCCGAGTCCGCCGCCCGTTGGGCGAGTTGCTCGGCCCATCGGAACCGGTGGCGGAGCCGAGCGGCATCAGCGAGATTGACGAGGCTTTCGGGGGTGAGATGGTCGTGTGCGGCCTGCCAGAACGACGCAGGAGGGCACAGGCGTGCGCGGCCGCGCCGCCCGTGCTGCTCGAGGTAGTCGGCAAGCCGGTAGGAGTGCGCAGGCGCGGTCTCCGTCACCGGGGATCTTCGAGTGGGCCGGGGCCGGACGCGCCGCAGGGGAGCAAGGCGTCCGTGCACCGGTGAGGTCACGTCGGCGAACGCCTGATCAAGCCAGTTGTCCGCGAGATCGTCGTATTCGTCGTCGCTGAGGTAGTCCTCCGCGGCCTGCTCGAGGAAGCCGACCGGCAGGTGCAGCCCGGCTCCGAGACGCCGTGCGTCCATGGCGACTTCGAGCAGGGCGCGAACGGGCGGCCCGGCTGTCTCGTAGCGGCGCAGAAGCTCGGGTGCTCCCGCGAGGAACTGGGTCAGCCGACCGCTGTCGGTGTGCTGCAGAGCATGAGCGAGCTGGCGGTCGCCGGCAGCGGCGAGGGCCCTTGCCTTGGTGATGGCGATGTGGTCGAAGCGGTCCGGCAGCGTGATGAGCCGCCCCGCCAGCAGCGCGCGAGCCTGCGGATGCGGATCGGGGCTCCCGGAACGAGGCAGGGCCAGGTAGTCGTTCTGGTACTCGGTCCACAGAGTTCCCAGGAGCAGCACGGGGCTGCGCGACACATCGGTGAGCAGCCCGTGGACCGCGGCGGCGATCCGTTCGCCGCTCTCCCCACCGAGGTACTGCTGGGCGTCGTTCAACCACACCACGGTCTGCGGCTCGACTCGGTTGAGATCGGCGAGCGCCGCTTCGGCCCGGGTGGGGTCGAAGGGGTGCCACAGCCTCCATCCGAGAGCGGCCAACGGCTGCACGGCCTCCCAGCAGGCACGTGTCTTGCCCGTCGAGGACGACCCCACGAGAACGGCCATCCCGCTGTGCCCCTCGTCGGCGGCCTCGACGAGGGTCGCGAGGTGCTCGTCGTGCGGGCGGCGTACGTAAGCAGGCAGTGCCGCCGCCCGGCCCGGCCGTCTCCGGTCTCCGGGACCGCCGGGACCGGAGCGCGCGGACGGTGCCTCGATGGCGAAGTGGACTTCAAGATCATGAGGGTCCCACATGCGGATCGGCCGGCCAGGCGCTCCGGTGGCGGCGAGGGCGGCCGGGCCGCGTCCGTACGCGGTGTCGAGGAGACCCAGCAGCATGTTCACGTCCAAGCGCAGGGCTCGGCCCAGCGCTCCCACCGTGTCCGCGGAGGGCCCGGGCGCATCGGGACTCAGTGCCCGGCTGACCGTGGTGCGCCCCAGCCCGGCCGCGCGCGCGAGCGCGGTCTGGTTGATCCCCCGGGCCACCCGCCCTGTTTCGAGGCGCGACCGCAATTCCGCCAAGGCCGCGGTGTCGCGCACATCGTCCATCCCCACGCGGAGCCCCCACCCCTGCCCGTCCCCGGTTGTTCGCCCATGTTCATCTTCGACCAGCGCACCACGATGAACATGGCATCCCCGAAAGTCGGTGACACCACAGCAGCCACGCCGACCGTAAGGAACTGCAACGATGTCCGACCACAGCGCCGTGATCCTCCTCGCCTGCTCCCTGGTGATCTTGACCGGGGTCCTCATCGCGGTCGCGGCCGGCTATCTCGCCCGCCGCGACCAGGCCTCGTATCCGGCGTCAATCACCCGGGCAGCAGCGGCCTTCACCTGCACCCTCACCCTGGCCGGCGCTCTGGTGACAGCCATCACCAACATGGCACAACGGTGACCGGTCGCGTCGACGGGTGCTTGTTCCTCACTGGTGGCGGCAGATGTCACGACACCCGAGAACCGAGAGTGTCACGCGCACCCCGAAGGACAAGGCCGGGACGGGGCGCGAAGTCGTCCAGGCGCCCTCCTCCTGTTCGCGTCGGCACGCGTGCATCGCGGGCGGGGCGGCCCGGGGCCGACGCTCTTCCCCAGGTCCGGCCACACCGGCGGCGTCGATCACGATCGCCACGAAGACCTCGCCCTCCTGGCGGAGGCTGCCCCGCCTTCCGTGAGACGGCGAGCGGAGGCAGTCAGAGGCAGCGACCTCTCTCCATGAAGGCGGCAGGCACGCCCGCAACATCGCACTGCGCTCCGGCGAGTCGCGTGCGCTCCACTACATCCGCCGGGCGTGGTCCAGCGCCTCAGAAGCGGTCAGCACCACCAGGGCACTGGGCTCCCGGCCCGAGGCGTACGAGGTTCTCGCCGCGCTGCGCGACCGTATCGAGACGACGGCCTGGCGCGGGGAGCGGGGACGGACCGCGCTGCGGGTGCTGCTGGCGCATCTGAACTTCGCCGAGATCGCGGGCGGCCCGCTACACCACGCCAGCGAGCGGCAGACCGCCGAAGAGGCAGGCATCTCCCGGACGACATTGCGGGCCGTCTACGAGAGCGTCCTCAAGCCGCAGGGCTGGCTGCGCCGGTTGCGGGTCGGTCATGGCCGGGAGGGATCGAGCTGGTACTTCAACGCGTCGCCGTCTCGTTTCCGGACCACTCAGTACCCCCCGACCCGGCACTTGAGGAGTCGCCCACCACGGCCTCGGCAGCCCCGCCCTCATGATCCTCAGCGCTCTGCACCAGCGCCCCCACCAGACAGCTGCCCAGCTCGTCGGGACCTCCTCGGTCTCCCGCGTGAGAGCCGAGACGAGCAAGCTCCCGAAGACCAGGGGAATCCAGCCCGTTGGCCCTCCATCGGTCTGCATCGCGATCCCGAACGCCCTGGTGTCGGACCCGTCCGGGGTTGATCAGCGACAGGCGGCGCTGTGGTGGTGGGGTCGCGGGCCCCAGGAGCCTCGTCCATGAGACGGCCGGGTCAGGGGGTGCACATGCCGCGGCGCGCCGACCCCAAATCAGGGGCCGGCACGCCGCCGGGTCGTGCCGGGTGTCAGTTGCCCATCAGCCAGCCGCACTCGAGCGGTTCAACGAGGCTGCTTTTTCTTGATGTTTCCGATGTAGAGACAGCAGGCCCCGAAGATGCAGACGGTGAGGAGCAGGAGCACCCAGCCGCCCGAGTTGCCCGCCGCGATCAACGCCACGGACAGGATGACTCCGGCCACGGCGAACAGTGACGTGAACAGCATCCACCGCTTCACCGCCGCACGCTGCTCCACGGACCATCCGACGTTCGGCATGTGCACTCCTTTGGTAGGGGTCCGGGGCCTGACCGAGCCTGGCGTCGGCCCCGGACATCGGGTTCTAACCTCCGCTGACCGCGTTGGAGGCGATCTGTCCCACACTCCACGAGATGGCGTAGCAGCCGGCCGCGGCTCCCAGCGAACCTCCCAGCGTCGCGGGCGCGGACGCGGTCACGGCGGCGCCGCAGGCTGCTCCGGCCAGGCCACCGGCCACCACGCCGGCGACATCTCCCCACAGGGCCCTGGAGTCCCCCTGGTACAGGTGCGCGGCACCCGTCACGAAGTCCCCGGCCGGGCCCAGAGCACCCGCTACGGAGCTGAGGCTGAGGGTGCCCTGGGGGTCGATGCGGTTGACGGGGTCGCCTTCGGCGTACAGGTAGGGGTTCTGTTCCTGGCCGGAGGGGTCGGGCTGGGTGAAGCGGCCGATGTTGGCGTCGTAGTAGCGGGCCTGCAGGTGGTACAGGCCGGTGGGGTCCTGGTAGTTGCCGGCGAAGCGGTAGGGCTGGGCGACCGGTTCGGTGGACTGGGCCAGGATGCGCACACCGCGGGGGCTGTAGGCGTAGCTGTCGACCTTGTTGCCGTCCTCGTCCGCCAGACCGATGACGCTGCCGATCGCGTCGGTCAGGTAGAAGTAGGTCTTGCCTCCGGTCGTCATGGAGTTCAAGGTGCCCCCGGGTTCACGGTTGAAGCCCATGTCCGTCCCTGCCGCGGACTTGGCGGAGAGGCCGAGCGGGCCGTTGTGGAAGTAGGTGTCGCCGAGGCTGACGCGTTCGCTCTGGTCGGTCGAACCGTACTGTCCCGCGTACGTCTTGCCGTTCACCGTGATCGACGTCATCTGCGAGTGATCCGACCACTTCTCGCCCGTACGGATGTAGTCGTCGGTGGAGGCCGCGGCGGTCTCGTTGCCGATCGCGTCGTAGGACCAGGTGCCCGTGGTGCTGGACTTGCCGGTGAGTTCCTGGGCGTCGTTGTACGTGTAGGTGGTGCCGCGCGGGCAGCCCTGCTCGGTGCCCTGGGAGGTGAGGTTGCCGGCCAGGTCGTAGCAGTACTGCCAGGAGTCGGCGATCGTGCCGCCCTTCTCCTCCTTGGCGTAGGAGAAGCGGCCGGCCCCGTCATAGCTGTAGGTCCGCTTGAGCCCGGTGACGCCGTCGGCGCTGGTGCGGATCTTGTCGCCGTCGATGGTCCCGTCGGTGCCGTAGCCGTAGGTGTAGGCCAGGTCGACCAGGGTGCCCTGACCGGAGGTGACCTTGATGGCCTTGGGGCGGCTGGACGCGTCAGGGGTGATCTTCTGCACCGTGCCGCCGGGGTAGGCGGTGGTGGTGCGGACGTCGTTGCTGTCGTACTTGTACGTCGTCGACCGGCCCTGCGGGTCCTTCAGTTCGGTGAGCTTGTTGACCTCGTTCCAGGTGTAGTCGACCTTGCCGGCGGGGTCCTGGTAGTAGTCGACGTTTCCGGCCGGGGTGTAGGCGAGCAAGGTCTGGGAGCCGTCCTGCAGATGGCGGACCGTCTCCCGCTGCAGCGGGTCGAAGTCGTACTTGATGGTGCCGGTGGCGTCCGAGCGCTGGGTGAGGTTGCCGTCACCGTCGTACCAGTAGCGGACGGTGTCGTCGGTGGAGGACACCGTCTTGATGCGGTCGAGGCTGTCGTAGACGTAGACGGTCTTGATGCCGCGGGCATCGGTGACGGTCTCGGTACGGCCCAGGGCGTCGTAGGTGTATGTCGCCTTGTCCAGCGGCGCCGGGGGCTTGGCCCAGTCCAGGTTGCCCTTGGCGTCGTAATGGAAGTCGGTGGTGACCGTCTTCGTCGACGTCATCTTCGTCTTCTGCGCACAGCGCTGGCCTTCGAAGCCGCCGCAGGTGGGGGTGGCGGGGTTGTAGTCGTAGGAGACGCTGCCGCCGCCGGTTCCCGTCTGTGCCACGGACTTGGTGTTGCCTGCCGTGTCGTAGGTGAAGGAGGTCTTCTCCCCGTCGGCGTTGGTGGAGTCCTTGGGCACGTCGCCGCCGGCGACGGTCTGCCAGGTATTGACCGTCTTGCCGCCCGTCGGTGCGACAGCGGTCTCGAGGTTGTTGCGGGCGTCGAAGCCGTAGTCGGTGACGTTGCCCGGGGTGGTGCCCGAGCCCATCGCGTCGACGGCGGTGTCGATGTTGTGGTTCGCGTCGAACTTCGTGGAACGCTTGTGCTGGAGAGCGTCCAGGACCTCGGTGACCTGGCCGTCGCCATCGTGGGTGTACTTGGTGGCGTGGAGCTCAGGGTCGGTCGCAGTGGTGATGCCCGCCGCGGTCGGAGAGCCGGCGCTGTAGGCGTAGGTCCACGTGGGGCCGGTGTGGCCGTCGCTGTCGAAGCCGGTGCCGCGCAGCATGGACGTGACGCGGTTGGTGTCGTCGTAGGTGAAGACGGTGACCCGGCCCTCAGCGGTGGTGATCTTGTCTATGCGGCCGGAGGTGTCGTACCGGAAGGCGACGGTCTTGCCCTCCGTGTCGGTGGTGCCGGCCAGATTGCCCGCGCTGTCGAGGTTGAACACGGCGGTGCGGCCGGTGTTGTCCTTGGCCTGCCACTGTGAGGCGTCCGTCTTGAGGAGGTCGATCCAGCGGCCCGAGCGGGTGTCGGTCAACTCGAAGCCCTTGTGCTCGCTGCCCTCGTCGTGCTGGGCAACGGTGATCGTTCCCTTGTTGCGGTCGGTGACCTTGGTCAGCGTCCCGTTCGCGTCGTAGGTGTCCTTGGCGCCCGACTTCCACTTGGTGAGCGTGTAGGTACCGTCGGAATTCTTCTTCAGGTCCTGCGAGTAGCCCTTGGGTGTGGTGAAGGTGCCGTCGCTGTTCTTGGTGAAGCGGACGGTTGCTCCCGAGGCGTCGTAGAAAACCGCCTCGGTGGAGGAGATCGACAGGTAGCGCTCGTACTGCTGCCACCAGCGCTGGGTGACCTTCCCCCAGGGAGCGTCCAGCGAGTTGTACGTCCGCGCCAGCATAAGGCGCTGTCCCACGCCGGCGACGTCGAAGTCGGTCGCCGTCAGCATCAGGTTGCCGGTGGAGTAGTCGATCCGCGCGGTCAGTGCGTCGGTGATTGCGAAGCTGGTGTAGCGATGCCAGGGGACGTCACCCTGTCCCTCCGGCACCACGCTCAGGATCGCGGCATCACCGGCGGCCGCGGACGCATTCGCCTTTCCGGAGCCGCCCTTGGCACGCTCGCGCTGGCCACGCGACCAGGGCACAAGAGCATCGCTCGTCGGATTGGTCGCCGCCTTGGATGCCACCGGCCTGTTCGAGCCGACCTTCACCGTCGGCATGCTGAAGTCGGGGCTGCCCGAGCCCCACACCGTGGCAGGTTTGGTCTCGTCAGCCACCGCGCTCGCGCCCGCAAGCACCGAAGCGGACAGCGCGGTGATCGCGACGAGAGCCAGCGCCGGCAGGCGGGTGGATCTCTTACGGGCACGCTGTGACGGCATGCCGAAGACACGCGTGTGCATGGCTTCCCCCCATAGAAAGCAGATCCCAGCAACCCCGGCGGCCACCAGGCGCCCACAACTTGTCACGGCAATCGCACAAGAGCTCGGGCTGTTCCCGTGATCCCGTCCGTCATACGGGCGGAAACCAGCCCCTCCCCTCCAGTCGTACAAAGCCCTCAGAAGGTAAGAAAGATGACGGGTCTCCCCGGTTGGCGCGTCATCGGTGAGGGCTTCGCCGTCGACGGTTGACCGAAAGCTTTCCATCCGACAACTATTGAGAAGGTGTGCGATCCCAACCCGCAAAGAACAACTGGCCTGCTGCTTTACTGCTGGGCCGGGGTGGTGGCTCGGATTCCCGCCACCGCCTGTAGCGGTGAGTGTGCGGCATCACCCCGCCTGAGATTGCCGCGAAGGCCGGCCTGGACACGCCCGCGCCGTCCCGGCCCCACCCTGGACAAGGTGGCTGTACGCGCGCCGGAGGTGTTCGCCGACTACTACGCCAACGACGTCCTGGAGCTGATCGCCGAGGCCTGGCTCGGCCCCGCCTACCAGGTGACCTCCCAGGTCAACGTGGCCAACCCGCCGCCAAGGCCCCCTCTCGTGGCATTTCGGGCTTCCGCCCGGACGGGTGGACCAACCAGCCGTGTGACAGGCCGTGTTGTGCCAGGGGGTGGCCAACGGGGGGGGAAAAACGAGAGGGCCCCGCTCCCACCTGTCCCACGCGACGCGGCCCTGTCGGACTGGGCGGTGACAGTGGCTGGTGAGACGCCCTCCTGCACCAACTGCACGGACCACCACGACAGCCCATTCACCCGGGTCCGTCGTGCATGGGGTTGAACAGCTTGGTCGCCAGGACGACGTCGTCGCGTTTCGTGTACTTCTTGATCGCGCGGCCCACGATCTCCTCGGAGGTGCCGTAGGCGTAGATGTTGGCGGTGTCCCAGAAGGTGATCCCGGACTCGACGGCCTGGCGGAAGATCGGTTCGGCGCCGTCGTCGTCCAGGGCCCACGGCATCTGCGAGGTGTCGCCGAAGCTCATGCATCCGAGTGCGATGCGGCTGATCTTCAGTCCGGAGGTACCCAGACGGGTTCGGCCTCGTCGATCACGGCGGCACCCGCCGTGTGCCCGGTCTGCGACGCAGCGAGGTGGCCGACCTGGCAGGGGTGTCTACTCGCTCAGGATCGAGGACGGAGGTGACCACGAGGAGCCGCCAGCGTTCATTGCCTGCGTGCGGGTCTGTCAAACGAGCGGTGTAACTCGGGTTGTTGGAGTTACTGACGGGCTGCGGAGAGGCGTCCGTCGAAGGTGATGTCGAAGGCGTTCAGTGCGGTCTTCCAGCGCATGGTCCAGCGGGCCTGTCCCTCGCCGGTGGTCACGCCCTTCGCGGCGAGTGGGATGACCATCTCGTCGACGCCGGTCAGGCGCTTCTGCCGCTTCTTGACGATCTTCGGTTCGAAGGAGCCGTCGCGGTCGCGGGGCACGATTATCTCCACCGGGCCCACGTCGGTCAGCACGGTATTGGAGCGTTTGCCGTTGCGGGAGTTGCCGCCGTTCTTGCCGGCCGCATCGTGCTTGTCATAGCCGAGGTGGTCGGTGGTCTCGCCCTCCAGGGCGGACTCCAGCAGCCGCTTGGTCAGTTGCTGCAGCAGCCCGCCCTCGCCTGTCAGCTGCAGGCCCTCGGCCTGGGCCCGGTGCACCAGCTCGTCGATCAACTGGTCGTCCACGGCCTTCGCCGACACCGCCTCTGCCGACTCGACAGGCTTGGGATCGGTCACGTTCTCACTGGTCATCGATGCATCTTCCATGATCGGGAGTTACACCGAACGTCTTACAGTCCCACAGTCCACCCACCACCATGCAGTGACTGTCAGTCAGCGCACACGAAGGGCACACCGCTCAAGTTCGAAGACCCAGATTAGCGAGAGAACGTGAGACGAGGCTGAGAAGGCGATGGAGATCAGCTCAGACCGGCGGACGTGAGCCAGGCCTTGGCGACGTCGCTCATGTCGTCGAGCTTGGCGACCTTGCCGTTCAGCTCCATGAGTCCCTCGGTGGTCAGCGCCGCGGACACGGCGTTGAGAGTGCTGGTGACGGTGGGGGTGACCTTGTCCTTGTTGATGACGGGCAGGATGTTCTCGGCCAGGAAGAGGTTCTTGTCGTCCTTGAGGGTGACGAGCTTGTTCTTGGCGATGGCGGGGTCCGTGCTGGTCAGGTCACCGACCTGCACCTGGTTGTTGGTGATGGCGGCGAGGGTCAGCGGGCCTCCGGCGTCCAGCGAGACGAACTTCTTGAAGGACAACCCGTAGACGCTCTTCAGCCCGACCACGCCGTTGACCCGGGTCTTCCACTCCGGCGGTGCGCCCAGTGCCATCGTGCCGGCCACCGGGGCGAGGTCGGAGATGGTGGTGAGGTCGTGGGCGGTCGCCGTCTTCTGGGTGACGGCCAGCACGTCCTTGTCCTCCGCCGTGGACTGCTTGAGCGCGGAGATGCCGGAGGGCAGCGCCTTGGTCAGCGCGGCGGAGACCTCGGCCGGGCTGCTGGCCTTCGTCTTCGGGTCGAAGTACTGGAGCAGCGCGCCCGTGTACTCCGGGAGGAGATCGATCGAGCCGTCCTTGAGCGCGGGGATGTACGTCTCCCGGCTGCCGATGTTCAGCCGGGTCTTGACCTTGACGCCCTTGGCCTTCAGCGCCTCCGCGTAGATGGTGGCGAGGAGTTGGCTCTCCGTGAAGTTCGCCGACCCGACGGTGATGGTGTCGGCGGCGGACGAGGCGCCGGCCGTGGCGCTGGTGCTCATCGGGTCACCGCCGCTGCCGCACGCGGTGAGGACGAGGGCGCCGGTGGCGGTCAAGGCCGCGAGGCCGAGGAGCTTCTTGCTTCTTGTGGACGCGCTGTTCATGGGACTCTCTTCACTGTGCGGTGGCGGTGGCGGTGGCGGATGCCGGTACTGCGGGAGGGGAAGTGCGGCGGGAGACCCTGCGGGTGAGGCCGGGCGAGACGAGGAGCCTGGCCAGCCCGAGCAGGAGGAGTTCGACGGCCAGGGCGAGCGCGGCGACGAGGATCGCTCCGCCCGCCATCTGCGCGTAGTCGCTCTGGGCGAGGCCGTCGATGAGGAACCGGCCGAGACCGCCGAGCGAGACGTAAGCAGCCACGGTCGCGGTCGCGATGATCTGCAGCGCCGCGGCCCGGATCCCGGACAGGATCAGCGGCAGCGCGCACGGCAGTTGAACGCGCAGCAGGATGTCCCGGCCACGCCAGCCCATGCCGCGCGCGGCGTCGACGGCGGCGGCGTCCACCGCGAAGACACCCGCGTAGGTGTTGGTCAGGATCGGCGGCACCGCGAGCAGGACGAGCACGATCAGGCTCGGAATGGTGAACGCCAGGTCGGAGGCGATGTGCGGGGTGATCAGCAGCACCGCGATCATCAGCACACCCAGCGTCGGCAGGGCACGCAGCGCGTTGGCGAGGCCGCCGACCAGGAAGGCGCCGCGCCCGGTGTGACCGATCAGGAGGCCGACGGGCACGCCGATGACGAGGGCGATGGCCAGCGCCATGCCGGACAGCTCGAGGTGGGCCAGGGTCTGGGCGGGGATGCCGTCGGGACCGCTCCAGTTGACGGGATTGGTGAGCCAGCCGGTGATGCTCGTGCTCATCGGGCGGACCTCCTGGGCTGCCAAGGGGTGAGCGAGTGGCCGGCGAGCAGGATCAGCCCGTCCAGCACCAGCGCGATGACCAGGCTCAGTACGACGCCGGTGACGATCGGGGTGAAGAAGTGCAGCTGGAAGCCCTGCGTGAACAGCGAGCCGAGCTGCGGCACACCGAGCAGCGCAGCCATCGACACGATGCTGACGTTGGAGACCGCCGCGACCCGCAGCCCGGCGGCGATGACCGGTACGGCGATGGGCAGTTCGATCCGTATCAGCCGCTGGTGCGACCGGTAGCCCATGGCGTGGGCGGACTGGATGACGTCGGCGGGTACGGCCGCCAGCCCGTCGGCCACGACCCGCACCAGGAGCGCCGTTGTGTAGACGCTCAGCGCGATGACCACGTTGACCGGGTCGAGGATCCGGGTGCCGAGCAACTTCGGCAGCAGGATGAACAGAGCGAGGGAGGGCACCGTGTAGACCAGCCCGGCCAGCGCCACCAGCATCGGGTAGAGCCGGCGGCTGCGGTGGGCCAGCCGGCCCAGCGGCAGCGCGACCAGCAGGCCGATGAGCAGCGGCAGTATGGACAGCCAGAGGTGCCATGCGGTGAGGTCGGCGATCTCTCCGGCGTTGTGGCGGAGCCATTCCGCGGCGGTCACAGGTGGCTCCCGGCGGGGGCCTCGACGGCGGGCTCGACGGACCCAGCGGTGGCCCCCGCGGCGGACTCGACGGCGGACCCAGCGATGGCCCCCGCAGGGGCGGTCACCGACGCGGCCTCTTCGATCGCGCGGGCCACGGCTGTCGGCGACACGGTCCCGGCCAGGTGTCCTTCGGCGTCGACCAGGACACCGCGACCGCTGGGAGAGGACAGTGCCGCGTCCAGCAGTTCGCGGAGGGTGCCGTCCGTACGGGCCGTGGTGGCGCTGAGGTTGAGGTCCTGCTCGGTGACCCGGTCGCCGTCGAGCCGGTCGAGCGCGGCCCAGCCGACCGGCTCACCGCCGGGGGCGGTGACCAGGATCCAGCCGTCCAGCGCCGCCGCCTCGGCCTCGGCGCGCGTCGCGCCGAGCACGACAGCAGGCTCGGCGGCGGGAATCACGCCGTCTCCCGTACCGGCGAAGCCCAGCGCCCGGTAGCCCCGGTCACGGCCGACGAAGCCCGCGACGAAGGCGTCGGCGGGCCGGGCCAGCAGCTCGGCCGGGGCCGCGGCCTGTGCGAGCCGCCCGCCCTCGCGGAGCACCGCGACCTGGTCGCCGAGCTTGAGCGCCTCGTCGATGTCATGGGTGACCAGCACGATCGTCTTGCCGATCTCGCGCTGGAGGCGGAGGAACTCCTCCTGCAACTGGGCGCGTACGACCGGGTCGACGGCGCTGAACGGCTCGTCCATCAGCAGGTAGGGCGGGTCGGCGGCCAGCGCGCGGGCGACACCGACGCGCTGCTGCTGGCCGCCGGACAACTGCCAGGGGTAGCGGTCGGCGAACTGCGGGCCGAGGCCGACCCGTTCCAGCAGTTCCAGGGCCCGGGTCCGGGCCTCGCGGCGGCCGAGCCCGAGGAGCCGGGGCAGCGCCATGACGTTGTCGGCGACGTTCTTGTGCGGGAAGAGGCCGGCGTGCTGGATGACGTAACCGATCTTCCGCCGCAGCTCGGTGGCGTCGGTCCCGGAGACCGGCTGTCCGCCCAGCGTGATGGTGCCGGAGGTGGGCTCGATCAGGCGGTTGACCATGCGCATGGAGGTGGTCTTGCCGCAGCCGGACGGCCCCACCAGAACGGTGATCTTCCCGGTCGGTGCCTCCAGACTGAGCCGGTCGACGGCGACCGTACCGTCCGGATATGCCTTGGTGACGTTGTCGAATCGGATCATGACATTCTCTCCGTTACGGTGCCGTATGTCGGCTGTGCCAGCTGTGCCGGCGGCGGTAGCTGCCCGCCGAGCGAACGCGACAGGTCGTGGGCCTCACCGGCGAGCCGGGCCCCGATCCGTACGACCTTGTCGCCGCGCAGCCGGTAGTCGGGGACCACCACGCTCAGGGCGGCGATCACCCTGGACCCGGTGAGCAGTGGTGCCGCGATCGCGGTGACGTCGTTCTCGACGCCGTCCTCCACGACGACGTAACCCCGGGCCGGCGTCTCCCCCGCGAACACCGCCCCGACCGCGCTGGCGCGCCGGGGGATCGTCCGGCCCACCCAACTGGTGTGCCGGACCGAGTGAGTGCCCTCGGTGATCGCGATGTACAGGGCGGTGTCCTCGTGCGAGGGGATGCTCAGGTACACCGACTCCCGGGTCACCGCGACGATCCGTTCCATCGCCTCGCGGCAGTACGGCACCAGGGACTCGTGACTCAGGGCCCGTGCCCCGAACTGCACGATCCGGGTGCCGGGGCGGAACGATCCGTCGGCCTCGCGTCGTACGAAACCGCCGTTCTCCAGCGCGCGCAAGAGGCGCAGCGCGGTGCTGGCCGCCAGCCCGGTCTCCCGGGCGCTCTCCGCCAGGGTGATGGCCCCGTGCTCGCAGACCACGCCGAGCAGAGCCATCGCCCGCTCCGCAGTCCGTGTCGACGTTTCGCCCATGCCCCACCTCCTGAATAGGTGGCAACACTAGGGACGGTTCTTTTCAGATGTATTCAGTACGGTTTCTGTTGAGTGAATCCCGATTGCCACCGGACGGAATACGCGAAACGCATGGTGGCGATTTGCGCACGAAGAGTCACTACCCGGCAGGGGAAATGCTCCCCGAAGGGCCGGATTGCACTGCCACAGATATGCGCGGAGCCCGAAAGGGCATCCTGAGCAGGCCGCTCTGCCACCTGGTGGCAATCGGGTTTCATCGGGCAGAAACCTCGGCGAGTGAGACGCGAAACCGGGCGTCCATAGCGTCCGACTCCATACACACGCACCGCTGGGAAGGAATACCGTGAGTGATTCTCGGGAGCCGGTGGCCATCGGATCCACGCCGCTGTCCATTGACGACATCGTGGCGGTGGCGCGCCACGGCGCCCCGGTGCTGCTCACCGAGGAAGCCGCCCTGGCGGTCAAGGGCATGCGCGTCCGGATGCTCGCGGGCCTCGACGCGGACGGACCGCCCGTCTACGGGCTCACCACGGGCGTCGGCGACCTCTACGACGTGTCGGTCGCCCCGGAGCAGGTGTCGTCGGCCCAGCTGAAGATGCTCAAGAGCCATGCCTGCGGGGTGGGCGAGCCCTACCCGCCCGAAGTCATGCGCGCCATGATCCTCCTGATCGTGCGGGCGATGGCCCAGGGCCGCAGCGGAGTGGGCCTCGGTCTGGTCGAGACCCTCGTCGCGATGCTCAACCGAGGCGTCACCCCCTGGTCCCCCGGCCGCGGCTCGGTCGGCTATCTGATCGGCACCGCACACATCGGCCTGGTCACGGCCGGTCTCGGCCGGGCGTACTTCGAGGGCGAGCTGCTGCCCGGCGCCGAGGCGATGCGCCGCGCCGGTCTGCCCGTTCTCGAACTGGGCCCCCGCGAGGGTCACGCCCTGGTCAGCGGCACGTACGAGGTGACCGCGATGGCGGCGCTCGCCGTCCACGACGCCCGGCTGCTGACCGCCGCCGCCGACATAGCGGCGGCGATGAGCCTGGAGGCCCTGCGCGGCAACGACCGCGCCTTCGACCCCCGCGTCCAGCAGGTCCGCCCGCACCCCGGCCAGGCGGCCACCGCCGCGAACCTGCGCGCCCTGCTCGACGGCAGCGCGATCGTGGCGGCGCACCGTCACCACCGCCTCCAGGACCCGCTGAGCCTGCGCTGCGCGCCCCAGGTCCACGGCAGCGTGCGCGACGCGCTGGACTACGCCGAGCGCACGGTCACCATCGAGGCCAACTCGGTCACCGACAACCCGCTGTTCTCCGTCGCCGGCGACGAGCTCACCGCCCACACCGGCGGCAACGGCCACGGCGCCCCGGTCGCCATGGCGCTGGACGTCCTCGCCATCGCCGTCACCCACCTGCTCAACATCTCCGAGCGCCGCACCGACCGCCTCACCAACGCCCACTTCAGCGAACTGCCGGCCTTCCTGGCGGCCCCCGGCGGCGAGGACTCCGGCTTCATGATCCCGCAGTACGTCGCCGCCTCGCTGGCCGCCGAGGCCCGCGCACTCGCCCAGCCCGCCTCCGTGCACAACATCCCGACCTCGGCGATGCAGGAGGACCACGTCAGCATGGGCGTCCCCGCCGGCTGGCAGGCCCGGCAGGCGGTCGAGTACGCACAGCAGGGCCTCGGCATCGAGATCCTGGCGGCGGCGCAGGGGCTGGAGCACCACGGCACCCTGCGCCCGGGAGCCGGGACGGGGGCCGCGTACCGAGCGGTCCGGGAGCGGGTGGCCGCCCTGGAGGAGGACCGCGAGATGTACCCCGACCTCGCGGCGGCCCGGGAGCTGGTCGCGGACGGCAGCCTCGTGGCGGCCGTGGAAGCAGTAGTGGGAGGACTGGCCCGATGAAGAGCACGGTGACGAGCGAGAACAACGCAGATCAGAAAGGCCCGCTGTCCGGCGTCAAGGTCCTCGACCTCTCCCGGGTCCTGGCCGGTCCGCTCTGCGGGGCGCTGCTCGGTGACCTCGGAGCCGAGGTCACCAAGGTCGAGATGCCCGGCGCCGGCGACGACTCCCGGCACTTCGCCCCGCACATCAACGGCGAGAGCTCGTACTTCATGATGCTCAACCGGGGCAAACGCGGCATCACCCTCAACCTGAAGTCCGACGAGGGCCGCGACCTGCTGCACCGCCTGGTGCGCGACACGGACATCCTGATCGAGAACTACAGGCCCGGCGTCACCGCCCGCCTCGGCATCGACTACGACACCCTGGCCGCCGTCAACCCGCGCCTGGTGTACGTCAGCATCTCCGGCTTCGGCCAGACCGGACCACTCGCCCACCGCCCCGCCTACGACCACATCATCCAGGCCATGGGCGGCATCATGAGCCTCACCGGCTGGCCCGGCACCGGCCCGACCCGCGTCGGCGAGTCCATCGGCGACGTCGTCGCCGGGATGTACGGCTCGTACGGTGCCCTGGCCGCGCTCCGGCAACGCGACGTCACCGGGCACGGGCAGCACGTGGATGTCGCCATGCTCGACTCCGTGCTGTCCCTGCTCGTCGTGTCGCTGTCCCAGTTCACCGCCGACGGCACCGAACCCGAGCGGATCGGCAACCGTCATCCGGTCTCCGCCCCCATGGACAGCTTCCCCGCCCGCGACGGACAGGTCGTCCTCGCGGTCGCCAACGACGCCCTCTTCGCCCGTCTGTGCAAGGAGACCGGCATGCCCGAACTCCTCGACGACCCCCGCTTCGCCACGGACGCTCAGCGCGCCCGCCACCACGCCGAACTCCGGGTACTGATCGAGAACTGGACGCGTGGCCTGACGGTCGACGAGGCCGTGAACCGGCTGGAGGCGGCGGGCGTACCGGCCGGTCCCATCTGGAGCCTCAAGGAGGCCCTGGACAGCGACCACGCGCGGCAGCGACAGCTGCTGGGCACCGCACGGCACCCGGTGGCCGGCGAGGTCGCCGTGATGCGTCAGCCCGTCCGCTTCTCCGGAGCGCAGCCCGCCGCCCCCGCACCCGCGCCGGTCCTCGGGCAGCACACGGACGAGGTGCTGGCCGCCGCGCTCGGGCTGAGCCCCGCCGAGATCGCGGGCCTGCGCGCCCGTGGCGCGATCTGAGCCCTCGAATGGAGAGAGACATGCCGGAGAAGAAACTACCCACCGTGGCGGTGATCGGCGCCGGGACCATGGGCGCGGGCATCGCCCAGGTCTTCGCCCGAGCGGGCTGCCGGGTCGCCCTGTGGTCCCGCAGCGAAGCCACCCTGGACGCCGCGCGCGCCCTCGTCCCGGACGAGGTCCTCCGCACGCGTTCGCTGGCGGAGGCGCTGGACGGCGCGGACGTGGTGAGCGAGAACGTCGCCGAAGTGGTCGCCCTCAAGCAGGACGTCCTCGCCTCGATCGAGGCCGCGGTGACACCGGACTGCCTGCTCACCACCAACACCTCCAGCGTGCCGATCACCCTGCTGGGCACGGCACTTGACGATCCCGGCCGGTTCCTCGGCATGCACTGGTTCAATCCCGCGCCGGTCATGCCGCTCGTCGAACTCGTCGCCGGCGAGGCCACCACCGCGACGGCGATGGAGCGCGCCGAGTCGCTGACCCGGCGGCTCGGCAAGCTGCCCGTCGTCGTACGGGCGGATGTCCCCGGCTTCGTCGTCAACCGTATCCAGTACGCGGTGCTGCGGGAGGTGCTGCACCTGGTGGAGTCGGGCGTGACCTCCGCGGCGGACGCCGACCTGGCGGTCCGTACGACGCTCGCCCCACGCTGGGCTGCCTGCGGCCCACTGGAGCTGATGGACCTGGCCGGGCTGGACGTGGTCGAGCAGGTGTCGACGATCCTGATGCCCGAGCTGAGCCGCTCGGCCGAGGTGCCGGAGTCCGTGAGGAAACTGGTGGCCGAAGGCGCTCTGGGCGCCAAGTCGGGACGCGGCTTCTACGAGTGGCCCGGCGAACGGGCCGACCGGGTCAAGGCCCACCGGGACGCCATTGTCAGGCAGTTGACCCACGATGGCTGACGGCACCGGCACCATTCTGACCCGTACCGAGGACGCGGTCGGCCACGTCCGCCTCCACCGCCCCGAAGCGGCCAACGCGCTGAGCCGCGCCATGATGACGGCTCTGCTGGACGCCGTACGCACCTGGGACGCCGACCCCGACGTCCGCTGCGTCGTCATCAGCGGCACGGAACGCCTCTTCGCGGCCGGCGCCGACATCGCCGACCTGGCGGAACTCTCGGAGTCCGGCCCGGTCGGCACGTACCTCGACGACTTCAGCGACCTGTGGGAGGCCCTGTACGCCACCCGCATCCCTCTCGTCGCGGCGGTCAACGGTCATGTCCTGGGTGGCGGCTGCGAACTCGCCATGATCTGCGACCTCGTCATCGCCTCGGACACCGCCCGCTTCGGCCAGCCCGAGCTGCGTCTCGGTGCGATCCCCGGTGCGGGTGGCACCCAACGCCTCGTCCGCGCGGTCGGCAAGGCCCTCGCGATGGACATGATCCTCACCGGCCGCACCATCACCGCCCCCGAAGCCCTCGCCGCCGGCCTCGTCAGCCGCGTCGTACCCCCCGACCAGCTCGACCGCACCGCCCACGACACGGCCCGCACCATCGCCGCCCACCCCGCGACCGCGGTCCGACTGGCGAAGGAGGCGGTGCTGACGGCCTTCGAGACGCCCCTCTCCGCCGGCATCCGCACCGAACGCCGCCTGGCCGCCCTCAACGCCTCCACCGACGACCACACCCAGGGCCTGCGGGCCTTCCTCGACAAGCGCCGGAGCAACGAACGATGACTGGAATTTCTGGACCGAGGACCGTGCGCGCTCCCCGCGGGAGCGCGCTCAGCGCGCAGGGCTGGCAGCAGGAGGCGGCGCTGCGGATGCTGCAGAACAACCTGGATCCGGAAGTCGCCGAGCACCCCGACAAGCTCGTCGTCTACGGCGGCACGGGAAAGGCGGCGCGGGACTGGCGGTCGTTCGACGCGATGGTCCGCACCCTGCGGACCCTGAAGCAGGACGAGACGATGCTGGTGCAGTCCGGCCGTCCGGTGGGGGTGATGCAGACCCACGAGTGGGCCCCGCGTGTCCTGATCGCCAACTCCAACCTGGTCGGCGACTGGGCCAACTGGGAGGAGTTCCGCCGCCTGGAGGCCCTGGGCCTGACCATGTACGGGCAGATGACCGCCGGTTCCTGGATCTATATCGGTACGCAGGGCATCCTCCAGGGCACCTACGAGACCTTCTCCGCCGTCGCCGCGAAGAAGTTCGGCGGCACCCTCGCGGGCACGATCACCCTGACGGCCGGCCTCGGCGGCATGGGCGGCGCGCAGCCCCTCGCCGTGACCATGAACGACGGCGTCGCGATCTGTATCGACGTCGACCCGCGCGCCATCGAGCGCCGTATCGAGCACCGCTACCTCGACGTGCGCGCGGACTCGCTGCAGCACGCCCTGCAGCTGGCGGTGGAGGCCCGGGACGCCCGCCGGCCTCTGTCGATCGGCCTGCTCGGCAACGCGGCCGAACTGCTCCCGCAGATGCTCGCCGAGGGCGCCCCCATCGACATCGTGACCGACCAGACCTCGGCCCACGACCCCCTCGCCTACCTCCCCATCGGCGTCGACTTCGACGACATGGCCGACGCCGCGGCCAAGGACCCGGCGGGCTTCACCACCCGCGCCCGTGAGTCCATGGCCAAGCACGTCGAGGCGATGGTCGGCTTCATGGACGCCGGCGCCGAGGTCTTCGACTACGGCAACTCGATCCGCGGCGAGGCCCAACTCGCCGGATACGAGCGGGCGTTCGCCTTCCCCGGCTTCGTGCCTGCCTATATCCGGCCGCTGTTCAGCGAGGGCAAGGGGCCCTTCCGCTGGGCCGCCCTGTCCGGTGAGGCCTCCGACATCCACAAGACCGACAAGGCGATCCTGGAGCTCTTCCCGGAGAACGAATCCCTGCACCGCTGGATCAAGATGGCCGGCGAGCGCGTCCACTTCCAGGGCCTGCCTGCCCGTATCTGCTGGCTCGGCTACGGCGAGCGGGACAAGGCCGGCGAGCGGTTCAACGACATGGTCGCCAGTGGCGAGCTGGCCGCCCCGCTCGCCATCGGCCGCGACCACCTCGACTCGGGCTCCGTCGCCTCCCCGTACCGCGAGACCGAAGCCATGCTCGACGGCTCCGACGCGATCGCCGACTGGCCGCTGCTCAACGCCATGGTCAACGTGGCCTCCGGCGCGTCCTGGGTCTCCATCCACCACGGCGGCGGCGTCGGCATGGGCCGCTCCATCCACGCCGGCCAGGTCTCCGTCGCCGACGGCACCGCACTCGCCGGCGAGAAGCTGCGCCGCGTGCTGACCAACGACCCCGGCATGGGCGTCATCCGCCACGTCGACGCCGGCTATGACATCGCGGAGACGGTCGCCGACGAGCGGGGCGTCCGGGTGCCTATGCGCGAAGGCGTCTGATCCCCGGAACGCGCATCGCTCTCCCAGAACGCGCCGAGGTCACCGCCGCTCACTCCACGAACAGCCCGCGCGCCACCTCCCCCGCGTCGAACTGCTCCAGCCGGCCCTGCGCGTGCGGCAGGTCGTCGCAGATCGCCTCCAGCAGCACCCGGCCCAGCAGCATCGGCGCGCAGGCGGTGTCGAAGGCGAGCCCGGTGCCGGCGGCGGCCGGGAGCAGCAGGTCGGACACCTTGGCGACCGCCGCGAACGCGGAGTCGGCGACCCTGACGACGGTCAGTCCGGCCTCCTTCGCGTACGTCAGCGTGTCCACGACCTCGCGGGGATGCCGGGGCAGTGCGAAGCACAGCAGCGTGGAGGCGCCCGCGCGGACGGCCGCGTCGATCCGGTCGTGGATCATCGTGCCGTCCTCGTTGAGCAGCCGTACGTCCGGATGGACCTTGGCGGCGAATTAGGCGAAGCCGTACGCCTAGAAGATCACTGAAAATGTTGCGGGTTCTGGCCCCGGCCCGGCCCGGCAGGGTCGGGGCCAGTCTTGTGGGCATGCAGGGTGAGTGGGCCGAGGAGTTGGTCGGGCCGGATGTGTGGGAGACCTGCCGGGAGTTGATCCCGGTGGGGAGTGTGTTCGCGTTCCTGGCCGAACACCGTGAGGTGCTGTTCCCGCCGGGGATGTTCGCGGACATGTATCCGTCGGCGAACGGGCGGCCGAGTCTGCCGCCGCAGGTGCTGGCCGCGACGGTGGTGCTGCAGAGCCTGCAGAGCCTGCAGGGTCTGTCGGACTTCGAGACGGTCCAGGAACTGCGGTGTGACCTGCGGTGGAAGGCCGCTTGCGGGCTCGGGCTGTACGACACTGCGTTCGACCCGTCGCTGCTGACGTACTTCCGGCGCCGACTTCGCCACTCGGCCGATCCGACGCGGATCTTCACCAAGGTGAAGGAAGTCGTGGCCGCGACCGGTGTGCTCAAGGGCAGGCAGCGGCGCGCTTTGGACTCCACAGTGCTCGATGACGCGGTGGCCACCCAGGACACCGTCACCCAGATCGTCTCCGCGATCCGCCGGGTGATCCGCGAGGTCCCCGGCGCCCAGTTCAAGCGCGTCTGCACCGGCTGCCCCCTACGGGAACGCTGCACCACCTCCCGGACCGGACGCACCCTCAACGTCCACCCCCAGTACGAACTGCTGGCCGCCGCCCGGGCCCAGGCCGCCACCGACACCCTCTGGCCGGACGAGTACCGCCGATGGCGGCCACCCGTCTCCGTCGCACGGCAAAAATGACACGGGGCCAACATGCGATCGCGCCAGCTCGGAGGGGGATTTCGACCCTGCCCGCAGCGGATTCCCCTTCCATCGCACAGCAGCTCCCACCCAACCTCGGGACGGACCTCCAGCGGCCGTGGCTGCAGGTGGCCCTGCCGTACGCAGGGGCCCAAACCTTGCGATGCGGGGAGCAGGGCCGAGGTGCTCCCACATTGCGTCCGCGTGGCCGTCAAGGCCGAGCATTGCCACCAGGCGTGAGTGGCGCTGACATGTTTGGCGACGGCAGCCGATCGGTGGCTCCGGCGCCTGCCGAGCAGTTGCGGCTCAGCCGCGTGGTCCTGCGCCGTGCAGGAGGGTGTCGATGACGAGCGTGGCCAGTGCGTCCGGGTCCTGCGCGGCAGGGTCCTGCTCCGCGCCGGGCCTGTTGATGGCTTCGCTGAGGAGGGCGTAGTACACCTGCCGCGTCCACTCCAGGTCTGCGTCCGGGGCGAGTAGCCCCTCGCGCTGCGCCCGGTTCATGAGATCGACGGTGTGGGTGTTGATCTCGTCCCAGAGGGCGGCTGCGGCGGGGGTGTGAGCGTTGGCGTGGCTGAGGGTGAAGCGCCAGGTGTTCTTGACCCGTAGGACGTTCGCCGTCACTCGGTGCAGCGCCACGAGTGCGGGAGCGGCGTCCGGCCGGGCTTCCTTGATGGCGTCGATGAGCTGCTGCTTGGCGGAGACGGCGAGCGCCTCCAGGAGGGCCTGCCGGTTCGCGAAGCGGCGGTGAACGGTGATCCTGGTCAGTCCCGCCGCCTCGGCGACCTGTTCCATGGAGGCGCCGGCGTCCTGGGCGAAGACCTGCTCGGCCGCCTCCAGAATCGCGCGCACACTGCGCTCGGCATCTGCCCGCAGTGCTCGGCCCATGTCTGTCTCCTGTCTGGTTCGCTACCCGGTCCCCTGTAGAGGATACGTGAACGCTACGGGTACCTCGTTAAATGATTCTACGATGTTGCAACTCTGGCGATAGTTGATACTTTGGTGACACCGTTAAGGGATCGCGCCGCACCGACGGAGCGGGCATCTGCACGACCGTCGCCCACGACCGGCATCCCGTCTCCCCTGCCGGAGGAGACATCCGAGCCCGACTCAAGGAATTGACATGCCTACAACGAAGCTACGCACCCGTGTCTCCCGACGCACCGCAGTGGCGCTGGCCACCATGTCGGTCGTCGCCGCCGTCGCCGGCGCCGCGCCGAGTGTGGCGAGCGCAGTGAGCGACAGCTCCAGCGTCACCCGTCACGCGGTCGTACAGGCGCAGAGCCCCCAGAGCGCCGCCACCGCCCCCAACCTGCGCGTCAAGGCCGCCAACAGCGTCACCTACCAGTACCGGCGCTTCGGCAACCCCAGCGCCGGCAGCGTGCCCCTGATCTTCCTCCAGCACTACCGCGGCACCCTCGACAACTGGGACCCCAAGCTCATCGACACGATCGCCGCCAAGCGCGAGGTCATCCTCGTGGACAACGTCGGCGTCGGCGGCTCAACCGGCACCACACCCAGCACCATCCAGCAGATGAGCCTGGACGCCATCGACTTCATCGACGCCCTCAAGCTGCCCCGCTACGACGTGTTCGGCTTCTCCCTCGGCGGCCAGGTGGCTCAGGAGGTCGCCCTGCGGCGCCCCTGGCAGGTCCGTCGCGTCGTCCTGGCCGGCACCGGCCCGCAGGGCGGGGTCGATCAGAGGGCGTCCGACCCCAAGGTGCTGGGGAGCGTGTTGGCGGACAACCCCGGCCCTGCCGACTTCCTCTTCCTGTTCTTCAAGAACACCGCATCCAGCCAGGCCGCCGGAACTGAGTTCATGCAGCGCCTCGGCCAGCGCACCACTGACCACGACGCGCCCGCGAGCCTCCAGACCCGCGACGCGCAGCTCACCGCGATGTCGGAGTGGGGCATCCCGGACAAGTCCAAGCTGGTGCGGCTCAACGCCCTCTTCCAGCCCACGCTGGTCGCAGACGGGGACAGCGACATCCTGATGCCCCCCAAGAACTCCCACCTGTTGGCCAAGCACCTCCCCAACGCCCAGCTCAGCATCTACCCGAACGCCGGCCACGGGTTCCTCTTCCAGTACGCCGCCAAGTTCGGCGCCGAGGTGAACACCTTCCTCGACCACTGACAACCCATCAATCCATCACCGCGAGACGGTCACCGACACCGCACACGGTGACGGCCGATCAACACACCTGCCCCGCCGGAGCCCCGTCCGGCGGGGCAGAGCCACGCAGAGAGTCCCCCCGGCGCCCTCGCAGCCCTCCGCGTCACGACTGCGCACCCCAGACCATTCGCTCACATCTGCGCCGCCATCGAAGCCATGGGCCCAATGGGCGACTGAGGTGCCCCCGCGGCCGGCGGCGCGTGCTGGCCGCGAAAGGGTCGGTGCGTCGTCCTGGCCGTCACGGCGACGGCCTGCGTGTCCGCCCGGCCCAACACGTCGTTGCAGCTCAGCCCGCCGTCCACGGGTCTGCTTCATGGAGCCGGCGGCACCTTGGAACGACCCCTGCCCGGCAGCGTCAGCCCATCCGTTGACCCTCCGTAGAGGATACGTTGACGCTACGGATAGCCGATTAATTGATGCTCTACCGTTGCCGCTACAGGTAAATCTGATACATTGGTGAAACCGATTGAGGGATGCCGGAAGCGGTCCCTTCCACGGCAAGACACACGCGATCCCATGAGTCAGGAGTCCGAAATGGCAACGACGACAACACGACCGGTAGCCCTCATCACGGGTGCGTCCTCCGGCATCGGAAAGGCAGCCGCGCTCGCGCTGGCCGCGGCGGGCTACGACGTGGTCGGCACCAGCCGCAACACCGTGCACGTCACCCCTGTGAAGGGCGTGACCTTCCTCGACCTGGACGTGACCAGCGACGATTCGGTGACCGCTGCGGTCGGCGAGGTGATCGACCGGTTCGGGCGGATCGACGTCCTGGTCAACAACGCGGGTATCGGCTCGGCGGGCGCCGCCGAGGAAAGCTCCGCCGCGCAGGCGCAGGGCCTCTTCGACATCAACGTCTTCGGCGTCATCCGCATGACGAACGCCGTCCTGCCGCACATGCGCGCCCAGCGCAGCGGACGGATCATCAACATCTCGTCCATCGTCGGGTTCATCCCGCAGCCCTACATGGCGGCCTACGCCGCCTCCAAGCACGCCGTCGAAGGCTACTCGGAGTCCGTCGACCACGAGGTACGCGAGTACGGCGTACGGTCCTTGCTCGTCGAACCCGCCTGGACCAACACCGCGATCGAGGCGGCCACCGTGCGGCCCGACCAGCCCCTGGACGTCTACGCCAAGCGGCGGCTCGCCTTCGAGGAGTACATGGCCGGCGCGGTCAAGGGCGGCGACGACCCCGCCGTCGTCGCCAAGGAGATCGTCGCGGCGGCCACCGACGCCAAGCCCAAGCTGCGCTACACCGTCGGCGCCATGACCGGACGCGTCCGCACCATGCGCCGCATGGTCCCCTCCCGCATGTTCGACCAGCAGCTGCGCAAGCTCAACCACCTGCCCGCCTGACGACTCCCAGAAGACCTCCACGACACATCGACAGGAAAGCGAACCCCGCCATGAGCACATACATTGCAGACGCGGCCGAGGACCTCACCGTTGAAGGACCCTCCGCGACGTTCACCTACCGGCGCATCGGCCCGCGAGGCGGTATCCCGCTGGTCCTGCTGAACCGGGTCCGGGGGACCCTCGATTGGTGGGACCCGGAGTTCCTGGACCACCTCGCCGCCAGCCATGACGTGATCGTGTTCGACAACGTCGGCACCGGCTACACCACCGGTACCCCGCGCGACTCGGTCGAGGGGATGGCCGACGGCACCGTCGAGTTCATCGAGGCTCTCCGTCTGCCCCAGGTGGACCTGCTCGGCTGGACGCTGGGCGGCACCACCGCCCAGCACATCGCCCGCCTTCGGCCCGACCTGGTGCGCAAGCTGGTCGTGGCGGCCGCCAACCCGGGCGGGCAGGTGCCCGGCGCGCCCGACCCGGACCCGAAGGTGCGGGCCACCATGACCAAGCCCGAGAACACCGGGGACGACCTGGTGTTCCTGTTCTTCCCCGAGACGGACACCGGCCGCGCCGCCGGGTACGAACACCTCGCCAGGGTGGCCACCCGGCTGGCCACCGGACGCCCCGACGTGTCCGAGGCCGCGGCCATGGGCCAGATCGCCGCGATCCAGAAGGACGCGTCGATCCCCTTCGAGCAGGTTCGAGCGGACCTGGCAACCATCCGGCAGCCCGTTCTGTACGCCACCGGCATCAAGGACGCGATGATCCCCGCCCTGGCGTCCTACACCGCCGTCCAGTACGTCCCCGACGCCACCCTCGTCGCCTACAGCGACGCCGGGCACGCCTTCCTCTTCCAACACGCTGAGGACTTCGCCGGCCAGGTGAGCGCCTTCCTCGCCGACTGACCGTTCACACGGACACCGGCCCCACAGGAGGCACGACAAAGTCGGGACGCCTCCCGCACCGAGGAGAGTCATCGTGCAGGTGACCAGCGACCCGGCGCGCCGGGAGGTCACGCCGCTGGAGTTGTTCTTCGACCTGGCAGGTCAACCAGGAGCACTTCATCCGCGTCCTGGTCTGGTTCACGGCGGCCGCGACCGCGTGGTGTCGTCATCCGTGCGTGGGTGGAGCAGAAGCTGAGGAAAGGGAACTGCGCATCAGTCAGAACACCGTGAAGGCCCGCATGACCGACATCCTCGACAAGCTGAGTGTCGGCGCACTTGGAGAGGCAGCCGACCTTGCTCACGCGTGAGGCCGTCGACGCCGGCTGAGGTTTGGCGCAGAACGCCCGCGTGGAGCGCGGCTTCTGCGGAGAGAAGGCGTCGGAGGCCACCTGGCCGGCATCACCCCCGTCGACGCCAGAGCACTTGCCTCCCGCGTCAGCGCCGCGCACATCGGCTTCGACGCACCCCTGAACACCCTCACCGGGCCAGTTAGCGGTGGACGGCTCTCGACCGCCCCTCCCACGAAGAGGCGCCGAGCCTGGCACCTGCGATCACGATGGACCTCAGGATCCGTCCGCCGGCATCTACCTTCCGACCGTGCAGACCCCCGGTCCATCAGCGGGGAGACCGAACAGGCCTTGAGGTCTGAAACCCGTGTCCGGCGTACCAACCGGACCGTCTTCTGTTCGGGCCGTTACGTGGCCGGGCCGACGCACCCCAGGACCGGTCGGCCACGACGGGATCCAAAAGGTTTCTCCCCGCGTACCGCACAGTGGGGCGGGTGGGACTCGAACCCACGGCCGACGGATTATGAGTCCGCTGCTCTACTCAACGACGAATTCACTCCTTGCGGGCCGCTAACCCCGACACAGGACTTGGGGACGCAACCAGACCAGGAACCGTCCTGGCCGCGCCACCCGAAACCCAACCGGGCCACTCGTGAGCCGAGTCACGACCCGACAACAGCCCCGTTTCCGCAAGCCGGAGCCGGCGCCCCTTGGGTGTCACCGGGAGACGAACGACCGGTCGACGACCGTCTCTCCCTGCGTCCTTCAATCCAGCAGCCTCCTCGCGATTCCTGCCCCCGAGCCTTCGCGCTGCCTGTCCGACCTGCGACAACACGCTGGAGCGCCGAAAGGAGGACAGATTCGACCCGGACTTCAACCCCGAAGCCCTCTCCAGATTTCACTCCCACAAGCGAGCACTCGCCCTGAACAGGCAGTTTCCCCATCCCCTTCCGCGAGGCGGAAGAGGTATTGCGGCGCCGCAACGCCCTTCCGGACGATGTCGCCACGACCCAACGACGGGAGCCGAACGCCATGCCGCACACGACCGCATTCGCCAGGAACCAGTGGTACGTCGCCGCCTACAGCACCGAGGTCGGGCGTGAGGAGTTGCTCGGCCGGACGATTCTGGGTGAGCCGCTCGTCTTCTACCGGACCGAGGAGGACGGGACGCCCGTCGCGCTGCACGACCGCTGTGTGCACCGCCGGTTCCCGCTGTCGCAGAGCCGGCTCGACGGCGACCGCATCGTGTGCGGTTACCACGGCTTCACGTACGACACGACCGGCGCCTGTGTGTACGTGCCGGGGCAGAAACGCATCCCGCGCACCGCCCGGGTCACCGCCTACCCGGTCGTCGAGCAGGACTCGCTGGTCTGGGTGTGGATCGGCGACCCGTCGCTCGCCGACCCGCAGACGATCCCGCGCGCCCGGCACCTCGACGCCCCCGGCTGGACCACCGTCCAGGGCATGGAGCCCATCGACGCGGACTACGGGCTGCTCGTCGACAACCTCCTCGACCTCTCCCACGAGACGTATCTGCACGGCGGCTACATCGGCACCCCCGAGGTCGCCGAGACGCCGATCACCACCGAGGTCGACGAGGGCGCGGGGATCGTGCGGGTGAGCCGGCACATGGACGACGCCGAGTGCCCGCCGTTCTACGCCCGTTCGACCGGCATTGAGGGCCGGATCACCCGCTGGCAGGACATCGAGTACCACGCGCCCTGTCTGTACCTGCTGCACAGCCGTATCGCGCCGGTGGGCGTCCTGCCCGAGGCGGACGGCAGCGACCCGAACGGCTTCCACACCGAGATCACCTACGCGATCACGCCGTCCGCCGACGGCAAGGTGTACGACTTCTGGATGGTCTCGCGGGACTGGGCGACGGACGACGACGAGGTGACCGAGTTCCTGCGGGGCAACAACCACACGGTGGTCATGCAGGACGTCGACGCGCTCAACCTCCTGCAGCGGACGCTCGGTTCGGAACGCACCGGCTACCAGGAGCTGAGCATCAACATCGACACCGGAGGCCTGGCCGCGCGCCGTATCCTCGCCCGGCTGGTGGAGGAGGGCGACAAGCCCGTGGAGAAGGTCCTGTGAGCACCGGTCCCACCGGCGAGATCTACCGCATCGACTGGCTGCCGGGCACCGACGTGCTGCACGGCACCTGTCACTGCGGCGCCGAGCACACCTCGCAGGACCCGATCGAGATGTGGGAGTGGATGCTCGGCCACCCCGAAGGACACCGGCCGCGAGGAAACGACTCATGAGCGTGTACGAAGCCGAACTGGTCGTCGCGAGCCGCGAGTTCGCCGCCGAAGGAGTGCTCGCCCTCACCCTGCGCCACCCGCTGGGCGAGCCGCTCCCGGCCTGGGAGCCGGGCGCCCATGTGGACCTCGTCCTCGGCCCGGAGCTGGAGCGCCAATACTCGCTGTGCGGCGACCCGGCCGACCGTTGCGCGTGGCGGGTCGCGGTGCTGCGCGAGCCGACCGGACGGGGCGGATCCGCCCATGTGCACGAGCAGTTGATGCCGGGCGACAAGGTACGGGTGCGCGGCCCTCGCAACCACTTCGCGCTGCGCCCGGCGGCCCGCTATCGCTTCGTCGCGGGCGGCATCGGGATCACTCCCATCCTGCCGATGCTCGCCGCGGTCGAGGCGGCGGGCGCCGAGTGGAGCCTTCTCTACGGCGGCCGCACCCGCGGATCCATGGCGTTCGCCGGGGAGTTGGCGCGCTACGGCGACCGGGTCACCGTCGCCCCGCAGGACGAGACGGGTCTGCTCGACCTCGGATCCGTGCTCGACGCTCTGCCCGAGGGCACCCTCGTCTACTGCTGCGGTCCGGGTCCCCTGCTGGACGCCGTGGAGGAGCGCTGTCCGGCCGACGCGCTCCGGGTCGAGCGGTTCCAGGCACGGGAGCAACCGGCGGGCGAGGACGGCGAGTTCGAGGTCGAACTCGCGCAGAGCGGACGGACGCTGACCGTCGTGGCGGGTGTGTCCGTGCTGGACACCGTGCGGGCGGCGGGGGTCGAGGTCCTCTACTCCTGCACGGAGGGCACCTGCGGCACCTGTGAGACCGACGTGCTCGAGGGCACGCCGGAGCACCGGGACTCCGTCCTCAGTCCGCAGGAGCGGGAGGCCGGGGAGACGATGATGATCTGCGTGTCCCGGTGCCGGGGGAGGAAACTCGTCCTGGATCTGTGACCCGGGGGGCGGCGGCGCCTCCGGTCGGGCCGGTGACCCGCAGGTCGGCCTCGATCCGTGCCACGGCCGCCAGCAGCGGTGGCAGCAGATCCCGGCGGACCGCCGCCACCGAGGTGCGGCCGGCGTGGACGGCTATGTTCACGCCGGCCACCACCGTGCCGTCCCGGCCGCGCACCGGGGCGCCCACCGACCGCAGCCCCTCCTCCAGTTCCTGGTCGACGAGCGCGTACCCCTGGCGCCGCACCCGTGTCAGTTCCGCCCGCAAATCCTCCGGCGCGACCAGCGTCCGCGCGGTGAGCGGGCGCAGCTGCGCCCGGCTCAGGCGGAGTTCGAGCTCGTCGTCCGCCAGGGCGGCGAGCATCACCCGGCCCACCGAGGTGACGTGCGCCGGGAAGCGGGTGCCGACGGTGATGACGGCCGACATGATGCGGGTGGTCGGCACCCGGGCGACATAGACGATGTCGTCGCCGTCCAGGACGCACAGCGACGAGGATTCCTTCACCTGTGCGACGAGGTGTTCCAGATGCGGCTCGGCGACCTGCGGGAGCGTGAGGCCGGCCAGATAGGCGTAGCCGAGTTCCAGCACCCGCGGGGTGAGCCGGAAGAGCCGGCCGTCGCTGTGCACGTATCCCAGATCCGCGAGGGTGAGCAGCAGGCGCCGGGCGGCCGCCCGGGTCAGTCCGCAGGCACGGGCGACTTCGCTGAGGGTGCGCGCGGGGTGTTCGGCGTCGAAGGAGCGGATCACCGCGAGGCCGCGCTCGAAGGACCTCACGAAATGCGGTGCTCGGGCCACGGTGGACATGCCGCCCTCCCAGACTGTCAACAATTTCGTCAGCCAAACCCATTGACCCCGTCGGACAGCGGGCTCTACGTTCCCTGCACGCCAATTGAGCACTACTGTGCGGTGTGCGCACAGCCTGTCGGAACACCGTTGTCTGCACAGGAGGAGCCTTGCGTCGTCTGTTCGCCGGTCTCGCGGCCGGCACCTTCCTGCTCGCCACGGCGGCCTGTGGCTCGTCCGACGACTCCGGTACGTCCACCGGGAGTTCGTCGTCCGGAGGTACCACGACCGTCAAACTCGGACTCATCCCCATCGTCGACGTGGCGCCCGTCTATCTGGGCGTGAAACAGGGTTTCTACGAGAAGCACGGCCTGAAGCTGTCGATCACCACCGCACAGGGCGGCGCGGCGATCGTGCCCGGAGTCGTCAGCGGCCAGTTCCAGTTCGGCTTCAGCAACATGACCTCCCTCATGGTCGCCCGGTCCAACAACGTTCCCGTGCAGGCCGTTTCGAACGGCATCGCCTCAACCGGCGTACAGGGAAAGGACTTCGGGGCGATCACGGTGAAGAAGGACAGCCCGCTCAAGTCCGCGAAGGACCTGGAGGGCAAGAAGGTCGCCATCAACACCCTGAAGAACATCAACGAGACCGCGGTGCGCGAGTCGGTGCGCAAGGCGGGCGGCGACCCGGACCGGGTGAAGTTCGTCGAGCTGGCCTTCGACCAGATGCCCGCCGCCCTGGACAGCGGGCAGATCGACGCGGCGATGGTCGTCGAACCGGCCCTGGCGACCGTCAAGAGCCAGGGCGGCGTGGAGATCGCCTCGCCGCTGGTGGACGTGGCGCCGAACCTCACCGTCGCCATGTACTTCACCTCCACGCAGTACGCGCAGAAGAACCCGGACGTGGTGAAGAAGTTCCAGGAGGCCACCGCGGAGTCCCTCGCCTACGCCGACGCGCACCCGGACGAGGTCCGCCAGATCGTCACCACCTACACCAAGATCCCGACGTCGGTGCTGGCACAGGTGACGCTGCCCAAGTGGCCCGCCGAGGCCAACCGTTCGTCGATCGAGGCCCTGGAGAAGCTCGGCGAGCAGGACAAGCTCTTCAAGTCGACCCCGGATCTGGAGAAGCTGCTGCCGTGAGAGGCGCGAACCTCGCACTCGGTACGGCCGGGCTCGCGGCCTTCCTCACCCTCGGCGAGGCGGTGCCGCGGCTCGGGCTGGTCAAGGAGGCCTACTTCCCGCCGACCAGCCGCATCGCCGGCGCGCTGGGCGACGAACTCGCCGACTCCGCCTTCTGGACGGCGCTCGGCGACACCCTCACGGGCTGGGCCCTCGGCCTGGCGATCGCGGTGGGCGCCGGGATCGTGGCCGGCGTGATCGTCTCGGTCGTCCCGCACCTGCGCGAGGCGACGGCATCGACCATCGAGTTCCTGCGCCCGATCCCCTCGGTCGCCCTGATCCCTCTCGCCGTGCTGCTGTACGGCACCGAACTGCGCTCGGTCCTGCTGCTGGTCGTCTACGCCTCCTTCTGGCAGATCCTGATCCAGGTCCTGTACGGCGTCCAGGACGTCGACCCCGTCGCCGAGGAGACCGCCCGCTCCTACGGGCTCGGCACCTGGGCGCGGGTGCGGCACGTGCTGTGGCCGACCGCGCTGCCGTACGTCATGACCGGCGTACGGCTCGCGGCGGCCGTCGCGCTGATCCTCGTCATCACCGCCGAACTGGTCATCGGAGCACCGGGGTTGGGCGCGCGCATCGCCGTCGCCCAGACCTCGCAGGCAGTACCCGAGATGTACGCCCTGATCGTGGTCACCGGAGTGCTGGGGCTGCTGATCAACGTGGGCGCCCGGACGGTGGAGCGGCGGGCACTGGCCTGGCACCAGTCGGTGCGCGGGGAGGTGGCGGTGTGACCGGGACATCCCCCGGCCGGGCGGGGGCGAAAGCCTGGCGGCGCGTCCTGCTGCGGCTGCTCTTCACACTCGCCCTGCCGGCCGTGCTGGTCACCGCGTGGTGGGTGGCCTCCGACGGCAGTACGAACGTGTACTGGCCGCCGCTGCGCACGATCCTGAAGGCCTTCCCCGACGTGTGGACGGGAGAGCGGCTGCGCACCGATGTGCGGCCGAGCGTGCTGCGGCTGCTCGGCGGTTACGCGACGGCGGCCGTCGTCGGGGTCGCCCTGGGCACGGTCATCGGCTCCTACCGCCGGGTGCGGGCGGTGTGCGAGCCGGTCCTGGAGTTCCTGCGGGCGGTGCCGCCGCCCGTGCTGGTGCCGGTCATCATGCTGTTCGCGGGCATCGGCGACACCATGAAGGTCGTCGTCATCGCGAGCGGTTGCGTGTGGCCGGTCCTGCTCAACACGGTCGAGGGCGTGCGGGCGGTGGACCCGGTGATGGCGGAGACGGCGCGGTCGTACGGCATCTCGGGTCTCGCCCGGTTGCGCGGCGTGGTGCTGCCGTCGGCGAGCCCGCAGATCTTCGCGGGGCTGCGCCAGGCGCTGTCGATCGGCATCATCCTCATGGTCATCAGCGAGATGTTCGCCGCGAGCAACGGGCTCGGCTTCACCATCGTGCAGTTCCAACGGGGTTTCGCCATCCCCGACATGTGGACCGGAATCCTGGTGCTCGGCCTTCTGGGCTTCGTCCTGTCGGTGCTCTTCCAGGTCGTCGAGCGTCGGGTGCTCGGCTGGTACCACGGTCTGCGCGCATCCACCCGGCGGTCCCCGTGAACCTCGCGAAAGGGCGTTCCATGCACCCGCGTCTTGCAGTGTCCGGCCTGCGCAAGGTCTACGAGGGGTCCGGGCGCCGGGTCGAGGCGGTGCGCGACCTCACCTTCACCGTCGAGGCGGGTGAACTCGTGTGTCTCGTCGGCCCGTCGGGCTGCGGCAAGACGACCCTGCTGAAGTGCATGGCCGGACTGCTCACACCGACCTCCGGCGAAGTGCTCCTGGAGGGACGGCGGGTGACCGGGCCGCCGCCGGACATGGCGTTCGTCTTCCAGGAGTACGGGCGGAGCCTCTTCCCGTGGATGCGGGTCGGCGAGAACGTCGAACTGCCCCTGAAACAGAAGGGGTTGGCCAAGGCGCGTCGACGGGAGCTGGTCGCGGACGCCCTTCGCTCGGTCGGCCTGGAGGACGCGCTCTCCGCGTACCCGTGGCAGCTGTCGGGCGGGATGCAGCAGCGGGTGGCGATCGCCCGGGCGCTCGCCTACGAGCCCCGGGTCCTGCTGATGGACGAGCCGTTCGCCGCCGTGGACGCGCAGACCCGCGCCGATCTGGAGGACCTGGTCCGGGGACTCTGGCGGGAGCGCGGGATCACCATCCTGTTCGTCACGCACGACATAGACGAGGCCGTCTACCTCGGTGAGCGGGTCCTCGTCCTGTCCGCCTCCCCGACGGTCGTCCAGGAGCAGTTGAAGGTGGATCTCCCGGCGGAGCGCGACCAGTTGCACACGCGGGTGGCCCCGCGCTTCGCGGAACTGCGGACCCATGTGTACGAGCAGATCCAGGCGGCGAAGCGAGGAACCCCGGTGGACCGCCTCACGAAGTCGGACGCTCCCGAGCCGCACTGAACGCGCACGCGGTGCCGACCAGGGCGCCGTCGGCGACCTGAACGCCGACGGTGCCCGGTCAGGCCTCGGGGGCCGGTACCACGCTGAGGTGGCTCGCGCCGCGGCGTGCGCCGCGTGTCCTGCGGGGTACGGGGGCCGGGCGGGTGGAGCGCAGCACCATCGTCAGCCGGGTGTACCCCATGTCGTGCAGGGTCCTGGGGGTGTCGCTGACGATGCGGCACTCCGTGGCGCCCCAGCGCGGGTCGGGGTGCAGCAGGGGCCGGACCGCGCCGTCGTGCTCGACGGCCTCCTCGCCGACCGCGCGGATCCAGTGCGGCAGCCCGTGGCGGTAGGCGGCCTCCATGATCGGATCCTGGGCGATGTCGCGGCGGATCGCCTGCAGCCCGTGGTCGTGACCGTGTCGCTCCACGGCCGCGGCGAAGCGGGCGAGCATCGGCAGGCACCAGCCGGCCTCGTGGTCGCCGAGGACCGAGGGGGCGTCGGGATGGAAGAGGACGAAACGCAGGAAGTTGTCGCCGGGCAGGGCCGTCGGATGCGGGCCCACCTCCCGGAAAAGTGACGCGAAAGCGTCGTTGGAGAGAACGACGTCCCAGCGGTGGTCGAGGACGACGGACGGAAAGGGGACGGCCTCCAGGTACGTGGCGTAGTCGTGCAGGTACGCCTGGGCCTCGAGACTCTCGGGGACGGGCCGCGGTGCGGACCGCTGCCCTCCTGCCTGATATGCCATCGGGAGGTCACCCCTCTTGCCTATGCGGCCTTCACGCGGCGCCCCGATCCTGCTGCCCCGACGCGATCGGTGTCAACTATCGTGGCATTCCGTGCTGGTTGACGGCTGAAATTGGCCACAGTTGTGGCGAGACCTGGATGTGAGTTCGAAAGACCCGCTACTCTCCACGCAGTTCACGGCGACCGTCTGTATTGGTGATCGTGTGCCGGTGAGAGGGACGTGAGAGACCTAGGAGACCTGTCGGTGTCGGAGGATGGCTTCGAGGTTCCGGGCGCCGCGGCGACGGTGCTGATGTCGGCCGTCGTCGCCCGTGTCGCCGCGCTCGCCGACCGGCTCGGCGTGCCGCACGCGGAGGTCTTCGGCACCGGGCGGCTGTCCGTCGCCTCCGGTGTGCCGGAGTCGGTGGTCAAGGCCCTGCTGAGCGGCCGGCCCGCCGGTGAGCCCGATGTGCAGGCCCGCTTCCTGCAGCGTCTGGACCTGCTGCGCCGCACCCGGCTCAAGCCGAACGGCCGTAAGTACACCCAGCAGGAGATCGCCGACGGCGCCGGCATGTCGCGCCAGCAGGCGGGCGCCCTCATCAACGGCGACCGGCGGCCCACGATGGAGCACTGCGACGCCCTCCAGCGCTTCTTCCGGGTGCACGCCGGCTTCCTCACCGCCGAGGACCCGGAGGCGCTCGCGGGCGCCCTCCAGCACATCGAGCAGGAGCTGCTCCAGAAGCTCGCCGCGCGGGAGGCGGCCGCGGCCGCCGAGGACCCGCTGGAACGGCTGCTGCAGGACCACGGCGTGCGCGGGATCGCGTGGCGGGCCGCCCAGCTGCCCACCGACCAGCACCGCGACAAGGTCGCCGAGTGGCTGGACATGCTCCTGGAGAGCGTGAAGCGGCCCGAGTCGTGATCCGGGGGAGAACTGTGAGCATCGCCAGGGAAATGCGCCGTCTCAGCGGCGAGTTGGTCGCGGAACTGACCCTGTCGGCGCCCGCCGTGCCGGCCGACCTATACACCGCCCTGTGCGACGGGATGAGCAGACGGCGCGGCCGCCCCGTGCACTTCCGCATGGCCCCCTTCCCGGCCGACACGGCCAGCGGGCTGTGGCTCGACATGGCCGACCAGGACCTCGTCGTCATCGAGGAACGCACCGCGCCGGAGCACCAGTTGGTGATCCTGGGCCACGAGCTGTGGCACATGAAGGCGGGCCACTGCGGCCACCACGTCGAGGGCACCGCGGTCGCGGCCCGTTTACTCAGCGACGGGGCGGATCTGCGGGCGACGGTGCGCAGCGTCGCCGCGCGCACCCGTTTCGACCTGACCGACGAGCGGGAGGCCGAGAGCTTCGGCCTGCTGCTGGCCAGCAAGTGCCGTACCTGGCTGTCGGGTTCGTCGCCGCGGGAGCGGGGCCAGCGGGACCACCTGGCCGGCCGGATCGAGGCCTCGCTGGGCTATCTGGGGCCGTAGGAGCGCACCCCCGGCCGGATACCGTCCGGGCTCCCCCGGACTCCCTCTTGCTCCCTCGTACGGCCGTCAGGTCGCGCTGCGCTCGCTCGCCCCGCGCAGGTCCCGTTCCGTGCCGTCCGGCGCACCCGCCGTCCCCGTTGCGGGGCCGCCCTCGCGCAGCAGCCGGCGCCAGTGGTCGCGGCTCCAGTCGGCCGGGGCCGTGGTGCGGGTGAACTCCTCGACGAGCGCGCGGAACCGGGCGGGGTCGCTGTGGAACGGGAAGTGGCCGGCCCCCTCGAAGATCTCCAGCCGGCTGCCCGGCATCGCCTCGTGGGCGCCGTACGCGTGCCGCACGGGCACCACGCTGTCCCGGTCGCCCCACAGCAGCATCGTCGGCATGCCGGCCGTCAGATAGCAGCGGTCGAGCATGGTGACGACCTGGCCGCGCCAGTCGACGACCGCGCGCAGGGTGCGGATGAAGGCGTTGCGCGCGGTCTCGTCCGGCAGGGCGTCGACGAGGTGGAGCAGATCGGGGGCGTCCTGGCCGAGATCGGTGTCCAGCAGCTTCATCAGACCTACGGCGAGGCCGACCTGGAAACGCGCGCCCGGCAACCGGAGGGCGGACAGCGCCAGATGGGCGCCCGGCAGCGAGACCAGCCGCAGGGCCGGGTTGACCTCGCGGCCGACTCCGCCCGCGCTGACGAGGATCAGCCGTTCGGTGCGTTCGGGGAACTGGTAGGCGAACTGCATCGCCACTCCCCCGCCCAGCGAGTGTCCGACCAGGGTCGCCGACTCGATGCCGAGCGTGCTGAGCAGATCGCGCAGACCGTTGGCGTACGCGGCCACCGAGTAGTCGGCGCGCGGCTTGTCGGAGGCGCCGTGGCCGAGGAGGTCCGGGGCGATCACGGTGTGGGTGCGGGCGAGGTCGGGGATCAGTTCGGCCCAGGTCTGCGAGGAGTCGCCGATGCCGTGGATGAGGACCAGCGCCGGGCCCTCGCCGGCCATGCGGAAGGCACGCCGGTATCCGTGCACGACCCGGTACCGCAGCTCCAGTTCCGTGTCGCCCACCGGGCGCAGCCGGGTGGCGCGCGCAGGGCGCCACTGTGGGACGTCGACCACCCGATCGCCTCCTGTTCCGCGGCCGTCGACGGTCCGCCGAAAGCCCTTCTCAACAGCGTAGAACCCCTTTCGGCCAGGGGATTTCAAGCAGGTTTCACCTCCGCTAAGCGGGCGAACCGAAGCCGGGTCGGGCCGGATTGTCAGTGGTGCCCGGCAAGCTGGGGGGTGCGCCACCGCACAGGGGCGTACGCGCCGTCGGGCGCGGGGGACACGACGCCGACACGGGGAGAGCCGACCGATGCCCACTGCCGTACTGACCGACCGCGAGCGCACCGCCGTACAGGCCTACCTGCGGCTGCTGCACACCGTACGTGCCGCCTTCGGCGACGAGGGGGACGGCAAGGGCGTCGGCGCCGACGGTCCGCCGCAGGACCGGCTGCCCCCGGTCGTCCCGCCCGCCGTCCTGGCCGAGGCGGAACAGGCCCTGGCCGCCGCGGGCCTGGCGGGCAACGAGGAGGAGTTCTTCCGGCTGCTGCACCACTGGTGCCCGGGCCGGTGACCCCCGGGGGCGGTCGCCGCCTCAGACGTGGTGCACGGTGACGGCCGTGGCCAGCAGCCCCCGGCGGACGCTCCAGCGGCCGTCGAAGTGCCCGAGCCGGTGGCCGCCGACCACCGGCCCGGGGACGAGCAGCCGGGCACGGAAGACGCCCTCCGTGCCCTCGACGGGACCGGCTGCGGAGGCAGAGGCGGAGGCGGGGGCGAGGTCGATGTCCGCCTCGCTGAAGTCGAGCCACTTACGAGTGAGGGGGAACCACGCCTTGTAGACGGACTCCTTGGCACTGAACAGCAGCCGGTCCCAGTGCACCTCGGGACGCCCCGCGGCCAGCCGGCCGATCCGCTCCGCCTCGGCGGGCAGCGCGACGGCGGACAGGACGCCCTCGGGAAGGGGCGCATGGGGTTCGGCGTCGATGCCGAGGGAGGCCAGGTCGGCGGCCCGGACCAGGGCGGCCGCGCAGTAGCCCTCGCAGTGGGTCATGCTGCCCGTCAGGCCGTCCGGCCACTGCGGGGCGCCCCGCTCGCCGGGCAGCACGGGCTGGGCGGGCACGCCGAGCTTCTCCATGGCCCGCCGGGCACAGGAGCGTACGACGGTGAACTCGCGACGGCGCTTGGCGACCGCCCGCGCCACCAGCGCCTCCTCCTGCGGGTACAGCGGCGCGTTCCCGAACTCGCGGACGCCCTCCTCGCCGAAGGCCTCCACCGCCACCACCGACTCCGGCAACAGTTCCCCGATCATTCGGTCCCGGCCTCCCTGGGCAGGATCCGGCGCAGCCGGCCCGGCGGCTGCGCCCTCTTGCGCCATTCGCGGGGGTAGCCCACCGACACCTCCTCGAAGCGCACGCCCTCGTGCCAGGTGGTCCGCGGGATGTGGAGGTGGCCGTAGACCATGGTCTCGATCCGGAACCGGCGGTGCCAGTCCGCCGTGAGCCCGGTGCCGCACCACATGGCGAACTCGGGGTGCCACAGCACGTCCATCGGGTGCCGGTGCAGGGGGTAGTGGTTGACGGGGATGATGGGCAGGCCGTCGGGGATCTCGGCGAGCCGCCGCTCGGTCTCGGCGACGCGGGCCCGGCACCAGGCCTCGCGGGTCGGATACGGGTCGGGGTGCAGCAGGTACTCGTCGTTGCAGACGATGCCGGTGCCCTGCGCGTAGGCCAGGCCCTCCTCCTTGGTGGCGCAGCCGGCCGGGAGGAACGAGTAGTCGTACAGCAGGAACAGCGGGGCGACGGCCACCGGGCCGCCGGGGCCCTCCCAGACCGGGTAGGGGTCCTCGGGCGTGGTGACACCCAGGTCGCGGCAGACCTCGACGAGGTGCTCGTAGCGGGCGACTCCGCGCAGGGTGACCGGGTCCGAGGGATGGGTCCACAGCTCGTGGTTGCCGGGGACCCAGACGACCCTGCGGAAACGGCCGGCGAGGGTCTTCAGCACCCAGCGGATGTCGGCCACGTTCTCCGAGACGTCGCCGGCGACCAGCAGCCAGTCCTCGTCCGTCTCCGGGACCATGGCCTCGACCAGCGCGCGGTTCTCCGGATAGCCGATGTGCAGATCGCTGATGGCCAGTAGTTGTCCGGCGCCACCGGCCGTCGACGTCACCTTCCGCCCCCGCTCACGAGCACACTCTCCGCATTCCCACGAATACACCAGTGCCACCACGAGAACACATTCACGCGTGCGGTACAAGGCCGGACCTGGCCGCCCGCCGGGCCCGGACACGGCCCCACCTGCGCGGCAGCGCGCCCCTACCCGAACATGCGCCCCACGTGAACAAGATCGGAAAATCCGTAACACGCGCGTTGCACGCCGCACCCCCGGGAAGCCGTATGATCGCCCCAACACCACCGCCATGGACGACCCTTCCGCAGGGCGGTTTGGTGACCCACCAATTCCCCTGCCCGGGCCGGGCCCGCTTTGCCCTGCCCGCGAACCGTGAAAGGCGGCCTGCATGGTCTCTCGCGTACGCGTCTGGCTCAACCGCACGTACGCGGAGAACGTGTTCTTCACGGATCAGCTGCGACGAAATCCCAGCGACCGCGCGGTCGAGATCCACGCCACGCACGGTGACGCCGACTCCCCCGTACTGGCCGCCGCCGACACCGCCGAGCTGGAGCCGGAGGGCCTGTCCCCGGCCGCGTACGTCGAGTACGCCCTCGCGCAGTGCAAGCGCCGCAGCATCGACGTGTTCGTGCCCCGGCTGCACCAGGCGGCCGTCGTGGCGCACCGCGCCGACTTCGACGCGGTCGGCACGGCCCTGCTGGCGCCGCCGCCGGAGGCCGTCGCCGTCTTCCACGACAAGGTGATCGCGTACGAGGCCGTGCAGGCGATCGGCGTGCCCGTGCCGCCGTGGTTCCGGGTCCGGACCGCCGACGAACTCGTCGCCGCCGTCGAGGAGTTGGAGGAGGCCGGGCACCGCGCGTGCTTCAAGCCGGCGTCCGGTGCGGGCGGGGTGGGCTTCCGGGTGATCACCCGCACCCCCTTCTCGCTGATGCACCTCAGCGGCTTCCCGACCCCGTACGTCCAGCTCGACATGGTGGTCGAGGCGCTGACGAGGGCGGCGGAGCAGGGCGAGGAGCAGATCGACTGGCTGGTCATGCCGCGCCTGGAGCAGCCGGAGGTGTCCGTGGACTGCCTCACCGGCCCGGACAACATCCTACGGATGGCCATCGGCCGGACGAAGAACGGCCGCCGTCGGGGGTTCACCCTGCACGAGCAGTGGCTGGAGCCGGCGCGTCTGATCGCCGAGGGCTTCGGGCTGCACTACCTGTCCAACATCCAGTTCCGGATGTTCGGCGATCGGCCGGTCCTGATGGACGTCAACACCCGCCCGGCCGGCGGACTCCACCAGCTGTCGCTGTGCGGCGTCAACGCCCCTTGGGCAGCGGTGCAGTTGGCGCTCGGCGAGGACCCGGGCGAGATCGTGCCGCCGTTCCTGGGGCAGGACTACACGGTGGTGTCGGGGCCGCGTCCGCTGCGCACGGTCACGCTGCCGCACCAGCGGGTGGAGGAGACCGCCGAGCCGCTGCTGTCGGCCGTGCCTGCGCCCGCCGACTCCGTCGAGGTGACCACGGCGGGCGCCGCGCAGGCGCTGCCGCTCTAGGAAAGACCAAGTAGGACATTCAACCCACCGGTATGGACCAATTCCGTCTCTCGCCTTGACAGGCGGATTGGTCCATACCAACTTTGTTGCGCACCCTCTTGCACTCCCCTGCACTCCCGAACACCCCCATTCCTTCAGGGAGATCGCGTGCGCACCAGACCCCTCGGACGCCCATGGCGTCGGTTCCTCGCCCTGCTCGGCACCGCCGGTCTCGCCCTCGCCGGGGCCGTGGCCCTGCCGGGCACCGCCCAGGCGGCCAACATCCTCACCAATCCCGGTCTCGAGTCGGGCGCCCTCTCGCCCTGGTCCTGCACCGGCAACCTCGGCTCCGTCGTCTCCTCGCCCACCCACAGCGGCTCCAAGGCCCTTGCGGGAGCGGTGAGTTCGAGCGACATCGCCAAATGCGGCCAGAGCGTCCCGGTCCAGCCGAACACCACGTACGCACTCACCGGCTGGGTGCGCGGCTCCTACGTCTACCTCGGCGTCGACGGCGGCGCCTCCACCTGGACGTCGTCACCGTCGGCGTACAGCCTGCTGTCGGTGTCCTTCACCACCGGGGCCTCGCAGACCAGCGCCACGATCTACGTCCACGGCTGGTACGCCCAGGGCACCTACTATGCCGACGACATCAGCCTGGACGGGCCGGGCGGCGGGGGCGGCTCGGACACCCAGGCGCCGACCGCGCCGGGCGGGCTGACCTCGACCGGCAAGACGTCCTCCAGCGTCTCGCTGTCCTGGAACGCCGCCACCGACAACGTCGGCGTCACGGGTTACGACGTGTACAGCGGGTCCGCCAAGGTGCTGACCGTCTCCGGTACGTCCGCCACGGTCAGCGGACTGTCCGCGAGCACCGGGTACACCTTCACCGTGAAGGCGCGCGACGCGGCGGGGAACACCTCCGCGGCCTCCAACTCCGTGAGTGTCACGACGAACGCGGGCGGCGGTGGCGGGACCGGTTTCAAGCAGGCCGCGCCCTACCTGTTCGAGGGCTGGGGCGACCCGCCGAGCGTGTCCACGGTGATGAGCTCGACCGGCATCAAGTGGTTCACGATGGCGTTCATGCTGGACGGGGGCGGGTGCAACCCCATGTGGGACAGCAACCGGCCGCTGGCCGGCGGGGTCGACCAGAGCGTGATCAACCAGGTCCGCTCGGCGGGCGGTGACATCGTGCCCTCGTTCGGCGGCTGGCAGGGCAGCAAGCTCGGCGCCAACTGCTCCTCGGCGAGCGCGCTGGCGGGCGCCCTGCAGAAGGTGATCGACGCCTACTCCCTCAAGGCGATCGACATGGACATCGAGAACACGGACGAGTTCGAGAACGAGGCCGTGCAGGCGCGGATCCTCACCGCCCTCAAGACGGTGAAGGCCAACAACCCCGGCCTGAAGACCATCGTCACCTTCGGGACGTCCACGACCGGGCCGACCTACTACGGCAACCGTCTCATCGAGCAGGCCAAGTCGCTCGGCGCCGACATCGACGTCTTCACCATCATGCCGTTCGACTTCGGCGGCGGGTCGGACATGTACGGCAACACCGTGAACGCCACCGAGGGGTTGAAGAACAAGCTGAAGTCCACCTTCGGCTGGGACGACGCGACCGCCTACGCGCACATCGGCATCTCCGGCATGAACGGACTGTCGGACCAGCAGGAGAACACCACCCCGGCGATCTGGACCCAGATCCGTGACTGGGCCAACAGCCACCACATCGCCCGGCTCGCCTACTGGGCCGTCAACCGCGACCGGCCCTGCCCGGGCGGTGGCGTGGTGAGCAACTGCTCCGGCATCAGCCAGAGCACCTGGCAGTTCACCTCGATCACGGCCGGCTTCACCGGCTGAGCATCCAGAACGCGAGCGAAAGTCCTCTGAAAGTCCCCCGGACCACGGTCCGGGGGACTTTTTCGACGAAGGGTGTATCAGGAGCCGGGCGGCTCGCTCTTAAGAGTGAAGGGCCCCACGGGGGAGCAACCGGGGAAGCACGGGGCTCCAGGGGGAAGCACAGGGATCAACGGGGGAAGACCGGGAATCGACGGGGGATTCCCGGCGGTACGGGGGATCGGGTCGGTCGGCCGCTGTCACGGGGAGCGACCGACCGGCCCGCATCATTTCCCCGCCCGCCGTACGGCCGGATCGGACGGCCGGATCGGACGCCCGGCCCACTCGCCTCCGGCCGGGCCGACAGGGCCTCAGAAGCGTCCCGACCCCCGGTACAGCTCCAGTTCACCGTCCAGTTCCAGGGCGAGGACCGTGGCATGCGGGTCGAGGTCGGAGCCGGCCGGCGGGTCGATCCACAGCACACCGACCGCCTCGTGCAGTCCGCCGACGACACGGTGGGCGAGTTCCGTTCCGGTGCCGAGCACGGTGACCCTGCGGACCGGCGTGACCAGACCCCGGACGCCGATCTCGGAACGCGGGATGTCGAACAGGGTGAGATAGAGGGTGCGGCCGTCGGCGGAGAGGGTGCTGGGCCCGTAGTGATGCCCGGCCGGCAGCCCCCGCACCGTCCCGTACACGGCCTCCGCGTGCTTGCGGATCCACTCCCCCAGGCCTTCGAGGCGCTCGACCTGCGGCTGCGGGATGGTGCCGTCCTCCATCGGGCCGACGTCGAGCAGCAGGTTCCCGCCGCCGCCGATGGTCTCGGCGAAGTAGCGGACCAGCTGGGTGAGCGACTTGTGGTGGTGGTCGTGGTGCTGGTAGCCCCACGAGTCGTTGATGGTGAGGCACAACTCCCACGGCCCGGCGGGCGGTTCGATGGGGGCGCCCTGTTCGGGGGTGGCGTAGTCGCCCTCGCTGAGCATGCGGGCGTTGAAGACGACGTCCGGGGAGTACGAGCGGATCAGCGCGGCGAGTTCCTTGATGCGCCACTGCTCCTCGCTGCGGTCCCACTCGCCGTCGAACCACATCAGGTCGGGCCGGTAGCGGGAGGCCAACTCGCGGATCTGGCCGTCCCGGTAGGCGAGGAACCGCTCCCAGGCCTCGAGGTCCTCGTCCTCGGCGGAGCACTCGGAGTAGCGGTTGTCCTCCATCTCCGGCGGGCGGCCCGGCTTGCGGGTGGTGGCGTAGTCCGGATGGTTCCAGTCGGAGTGCGAGTAGTACAGACCGACCTTGAGGCCCTTCTCGCGCAGGGCCTCGGCGTAGCCGGTAAGGTAGTCGCGGCCCAGGTTCAGATCCCCGTACGCCGTGTCCCACAGGGCGACGCCGTCGTGGTGGCGGCTGGTGAGGACGGCGTAACCGGCGCCGGCCCGGGCGAACAGGTCGGCCCAGGCCCGGGGATCGTAGTGGGCGCCGGTGAAGCGGTCGAGCTGGGACATGTACCGGTCGTGGGGCACGATGTCGTCGTAGAACGACCAGGACTCCTGGACGCCGTCGACGGCGTAGATGCCCCAGTGGACGAAGATCCCCAACTTGGCGTCGGTGAACCAGGGTTGCATGGGCACGACTGAACTCCTCCGCAGAGCAGGGAACTTCGGGGCGGGGCGGGCGCGCATCGGGTCGCGCCCGCCCCGGGGGCCGTGACTAGCGGCCGGTGGCGGCACGCTCCAGACGGAGCGTCAGGATCTGGAACGGCCGCAGTACGACGGCGACCGTGCCGTCCTCGCCGACTGCCGCGGGCTCCAGCGGCCGCTCCAGCAGGTCGGCCACCTGGGCGCCCGCGAGCGGGAAGCCGGTGCGCAGGGTGCCGGTGGAGCGGCCGCCGCTGGACTCGTAGAGCCGGACGACGACATCCCCGGACTCGTCGTCGGCGAGCTTGACCGCCTCGACGGTGACCCCGGCGCCGTCCACCGAGACGACGGGCTCGGGGGTGGTGTCCGCCGCGTCGGCCACGCGCAGCGGGAGGTTGAGGGAGTAGCCCTCGGCGACCGCGTCCTCGATGCTCGCGCCGGGGAGCAGCGCGTAGCTGAAGCGGTGCCGGCCCTGGTCCGCCTCGGGGTCCGGGATCCGCGGGGCGCGGACCAGGCTGAGGCGGACGGTGGTGGTCGTACCGCCGTCCTCGCGGACCGTGCGGGAGACGTCGTGGCCGTAGGTGGAGTCGTTGATGACCGCGACGCCGTAGCCGGGTTCGCCGATGTGCACCCAGCGGTGGCCGGAGACCTCGAACCGGGCCGCCTCCCAGCTGGTGTTGGTGTGGGTGGGGCGCTGGATGTGGCCGAACTGGATCTCGGCGGAGGAGTGCGGCGCCCGGACGTCCACCGGGAAGGCCGCCTTGAGGATCTTCTCCGCCTCGTGCCAGTCGATGTCGGTCTCGAAGTCGACGCGGGGGCTGCCGGCGCGCAGGGTGATGGTCTGGGTGATCGTCGACCCCTTGCCGAAGGAGCGCGTGACGCGGATCGCGCCGACGAGCGGGTCCTCCTCGACGACGGTCACGGCGTCCGGCTCCAGCAGGTCGGTGTACCGGTTCTGGTAGTGCTTGTCGATGTCCCAGGCGTCCCAGTAGTTCGGGAGGTCGGTGTGCAGGCGCAGCAGGTTGCCCTGGTCGGCGAGGACTTCACGGTTCGCCCGCAGATCGAATACGGACGACAGTGTGCCGTCCTCCGCGACCTGTACCCGGACCAGCCCGTTGTCCAGGACACGCCCGGAGACCGTCACCGGCCGCGGGGGTTCCGCGCCGGTCAGCGGCGCGCTGCCGCTCGCGGGCACCTCGACGTAAGCCGGTGCGCCCTGGGGTGTACGGACCACCTCGGCACGGCGGAACGGGCTGGTGTTGAACACCCGGAGCGCGCCGCCCTGCCGCCCGCCGCCCAGCGCGGCGACCGCCTCGGCCGTCAGTACCTCCAGCTCCTCGGCGACCCGCGCGTACTCGGCCTCCGCCTCGCGGTGCACCCAGGCGATCGAGGAGCCCGGCAGGATGTCGTGGAACTGGTGCAGCAGCACCGTCTTCCAGAGCCGGTCGAGCTTCGCGTAGGGGTAGGCGTAACCCGGCGCGTGCAGTGCGGCCGTCGTCGCCCACAGCTCCGCCTCGCGCAGCTTGTGTTCACTGCGGCGGTTGCCCTGCTTGGTGCGGGCCTGGGTGGTGTACGTGGCCCGGTGCAGTTCCAGGTAGAGCTCGCCGACCCAGACGGGGGCGTCCTGGTACTCCGCGCGGGCCTTGGCGAAGAACGTGTCGGGGTGCTCGACGACGACCTTCGGCGAGCCCTCCAGGTCGGCCAGCCGGCGCGCCCGTTCCATGATCTCGCGGGTGGGGCCGCCACCGCCGTCGCCCCAGCCGAAGGGGGCGAGCGAACGCGTACCGCCGCCCTTCTCGGAGTAGTTGCGCACGGCGCGGTCCATCTCCTCGCCGCTGAACCGCGCGTTGTAGGTGTCGACGGGCGGGAAGTGCGTGAAGATGCGGGTGCCGTCGATGCCCTCCCACCAGAAGGTGTGGTGGGGGAACTTGTTCGTCTGGTTCCAGGAGATCTTCTGGGTGAGGAACCAGTCGTTCCCGGCGAGCTTGGCGAGCTGCGGGTAGGCGGCGTTGTAGCCGAAGGAGTCGGGCAGCCAGACGCCCTTGGTCTCGATGCCGAAGTGCTCGATGAAGAAGCGCTTGCCGTGCACCAGTTGGCGGGCGATCGCCTCGCCGCCGGGCAGGTTGCCGTCGGACTCGACCCACATGCCGCCGACCGGCGCCCACTGGCCCTTCTTGACCGACTCCTGGATGCGCGCCCACACCTGCGGGTAGTTGTCGCGCACCCACTCGTACTGCTGGGCCTGCGAGCAGGCGAAGATGAAGTCGTCGTACTCCTCGGCGAGCGAGGTGACGTTGGAGAAGGTGCGGGAGGTCTTGCGCTTCGTCTCGCGGATCGGCCACAGCCAGGCGGAGTCGATGTGCGCGTGGCCGACGCCGGAGATGGTGTGGGCGCTGGCGTGGGCGGGGCTGGCCAGCACCGGCGCGAGGACCTCGCGGACGGCCGAGGCGCTGCCGGAGACGTCGTCCAGGTCGAGGGCGTCCATGGCCCGGTCCAGGGCGTGCATGATCTCGTGCCGGCGCGGTTCGTGCTCGCCGAGGTGGACCATCAGTTCGCGCAGCACCTGGAGGTCGAGGTCGAGGTGCCAGACCTCCTCGTCGAGGACGGCGATGTCGGCGCGGCGGAATGTATACAGTGGACGGTCGCCCGCCGTCAGTACATCGCCCAGCAGGGTCGGGCCCGCGAAGTCGTTCGCCAGGATGTCGGGGTTCGAGGCCGCCTCGACCAGGTAGTCGATGCTCTCCCCGCCGGTCGCCGGGTTGCCGATCGGCACGTACTGGTTGAGCGGGTTGACCGCCTTCAGCGGCGTCCCGTCGGTGCGGTGCACGAGGGCCTCGGCCTGGTTGCCGGGCCAGTCACCCACGAAGCCGAGGTCGATGACGGCCTCGACGCGCTTGCCGGCCCACTCGGCGGGCACCTGCCCGCGCATCCGGAACCAGGTGGTGCCCCAGGGCGGGCCCCACGGGGTGTCCATCGCGAAGGGCTCGTAGGCGGCGGCCGCGGCCTCCGCGAAGGGGACGGGCTCCCCCGGTGCCTGCCAGGCCTCGACCTCGAAGGGCACGCTTGCCGCGTAGATCGCGGGCTTGATGCGCTGGTTGTGGACGCGCTCGACGCGCTCCTCGATGCGGCGGCGTTCGTCATGCATGGGGAATCTCCAGAGAGGGACCACGAGGGGCGGGGAGGCCGTGGGGCCGGGGGACGCGCCGGTCGGAGGGAAGCGCGAGGGAAAGCGCTTTCCCTCCTGGGCTCACCTAAGGTACGCCAGCCCGGGATGGACGTCGGTATAGCCCTCGACCAGCTTGCGGGCCACGTTCACCGAGTCGACCAGCGGATGCAGCGCGAACGCCTTCACGGCCGTCGTACGGGAGCCGGACTCGGCGGCGGCCAGCACCTCGCGCTCGACGCCCTTCACCGCGCAGACCAGACCGGTGGCGTGGTCGGGCAGCGGGGCCACGGCCACCGGATGCGCGCCGTTGGCGTCGACCAGACAGGGCACCTCGATGACGGCGTCCGCGTCGAGCACGGAGAGGGTGCCCTGGTTGCGGACGTTGAGGATCAGGGTGGTGCGCTCGTCCCGGGCGATGGCCCGCATCAGGGCGAGGGCCACCTTCTCGTAGCCGCCGGAGAGGTCGTCGGCGTCCCGCTCGCCGGCGCCGGCCGTCTCCCGGTTCTCGGCCATGTAGGTGGCCTCCCGTTCGGCGCGGGTGCGGTCCCAGGCGGTCAGGGCCGCGGCGTCGGGGCGCTTCATCTCCTCGTAGAAGCGGGCCTGCTGGTCGGCGAGGAAGGCGCCGCGGGTCTTCTCGACCTGCTGGTAGGCCCGTACGGCTTCCCGGTTGAAGTAGTAGTAGTGCAGATACTCGTTGGGGATCGCGCCGAGGGACTGGAGCCAGTCGACGCCGAACAGCTTGCCCTCCTCGAAGGAACCGAGCAGGTCGGCGTCGGCGAGCAGCCGCGGGAGTTCGTCGCGACCGGCGACCCGCAGCCCGCGGACCCAGCCGAGGTGGTTGAGACCGACGTAGTCGATCCACGCCTCTTTCGGGTCCGCGCCGAGCACGCGGGCGATACGGCGGCCGAGCCCGACCGGCGAGTCGCAGATGCCGATCACCCGGTCGCCGAGGTGACGGGACATGGCCTCGGTGACCAGGCCCGCCGGGTTGGTGAAGTTGATGACCCAGGCATCGGGAGCCAGACGGGCCACCCGGCGGGCGATGTCGACGGCGACGGGGACCGTCCGCAGACCGTAGGCGATGCCTCCCGCGCCGACCGTCTCCTGGCCGAGGACACCCTCGGCCAGAGCCACTCGCTCGTCGTGCGCGCGGCCTTCGAGGCCGCCGACGCGGATCGCGGAGAAGATGAAGTCGGCGCCGCGCAGGGCCTCGTCGAGGTCGGTGGTGGCGGTCACCCGGGGCGCGTCGGGGACGACGGCCGCCTGCTCATTCAGTACACGGGCGACTGCATACAGTCGACTGTCGTCCAGATCGTGCAGAACGACTTCCGTGACCCGACCTTCGGCGCGGTCCGTCAGGAGCGCCCCGTACACGAGCGGCACCCGGAACCCGCCGCCGCCCAGAATCGTCAGTTTCACGCTTGCACCTTTCCTGCCACGACCACCTCGACGCCCGCCTCCTCGAAGGAGGACCGGGTCGCCGGATCGACCGGCGTGTTCGTCACCACCACGTCCAGATCCTCGGGACCGCAGACCTTCGCCATGCCCGTACCCGGGAACTTCGCCGAGTCGGCGAGCAGGACGACCTTGTCACCGGCCTTGATCATGGCCCGCTTCACCGGCACCTCGACGACCGTCGTGTCCATCACCTGCCCGCCCGGACGCACTCCACTGGTCCCGAGGAACAGCCAGTCGGCATGCAGCTGGCGCAGGTTGTCCTCGGTGAGGAAACCGACCAGGGAGCGGTACTCGCGGCGGACCATGCCGCCGAGCAGGACCAGCTCGATGCCCTCGTCGTCGGCGAGCTCCTCGTAGACCACGAGGTTGCTGGTGATGACCGTCAGCCGGCGTCCGTGCAGCTGCCGGGCCAGGCGGTAGGCGGTGGTGCCGATGTCGAGGAGGACCGACTGACCGTCGGCGACCATGGCCGCCGCATGGGCGGCTATGGCGTCCTTCTCGCCCACCCGCACTTCGGCGACCTCGGCGAAGGGCTGGTCGCCCTCCTCCGCGACGGCGCCGCCGTGCACCCGGGTGAGCAGGCCGTCCTCCTCGAGTTTCACCAGGTCACGCCTGATCGTGGCGGGGCTCACACCCAGCTGCTCGGAGAGATCGGTCACGGCCGCGGGGCCACCGGAGCGCAGGGCCCGCAGGATGAGTTGATGTCGTCGTTCTGCCAGCACGGCATGAACACTACTCGTCATCTTCAATCAAATCTATGCTCACTTCTGCTGAGGTATTGACCAATGTCGCCGAGGGGCGCACGATTCCGGTCACCGAATTGAAGAGTTTTGACGAGCTCCCCTGACGGGACGAGCTCCCCCGGCGAGGAGGATGTGCGGTGGACGACGACCGGCCCGAGGTGCTGCTCACCGGGCTGCTCTTCTACGACCTCGTCCTCACGGGGCTCGGCGGACCGCCGACGCCGGGCGAGGAGATCTGGACGGCCGGCATGGGCTGCGGCCCCGGCGGCATCGCCAACCTCGCGGTGGCCGCGTCCCGCTTCGGCCTCAGGACCTCACTGGCCACGGTCTTCGGCGACGACTTCTACGGTGCCCACTGCCACGAGGTGCTCGCCGGTCAGGAGGGCGTCGACCTCGCTCTCTCCCGCGTGGCCGCCGGCTGGCACACGCCGGTCACCGTCGCCCTCGCGCACGGTCACGACCGCGCCCTGGTCACCCACGGCCAGGAGCCGCCGTACTCGCAGGACGTGCTGATGGGCGACCCGCCCGAGGCGCGCACGGCCCTCGTGCACCTGGAGGCCGAACCGCGCGCCTGGCTCGCCAAGGCGGCCGCGAACGGCACCCAGATCTACGCCGACGTCGGCTGGGACCCCACCGAGCAGTGGTCCAGCGACCTGCTCGACCAGCTCGCCCTGTGCCACGCCTTCCTGCCCAACGAGACCGAGGCGATGGCGTACACCCGCACCGACAGCGCGATCGCCGCGCTCGGCACGCTCGCGGAGCTGGTGCCGGTGGCGGTGGTCACCCGCGGCGCCGACGGCGCGATCGCGGTCGATCAGGCGACCGGCGAGTACGCCGAGGTCTCCGCCCTTGACATCGATGTCCTGGATGCGACGGGCGCCGGTGACGTGTTCGGCGCGAGCTTCGTGGCGGCCTCGCTCGGCGGCTGGCCGCTGGTCGAGCGGCTGCGGTTCGCCGTCCTCGCCGCCGGGCTTTCGGTGCAGCACCACGGCGGGGCACTGGCGGCCCCCGGCTGGTACGGCATCGACCGCTGGTGGCGCGCACTGCGGGACCCCGAACTCAAACGGGCGTACGGCTTCCTCGCCGACCGCATCCCGGCGGACGTCGGCCCGCCCGTGCGGTACGCGCCGGTCACCCCGCCCGCCCCGCGGCCCTGACCGCGCCCGTGCCCGGAGGACGACCCCACGCATGCCCCTCGATTGCACCCCGTCTGCGAAGACGCGAACAGATCCGAAAGGCGGTGGGAGCTGTGCGGCTCTCACGTAGAGGCCTGCTCCGTGCGGGCCTGGCCGGTTCGGCCGCCACGGCGCTCGGCGGCCTGGCGTCCGGCTGTGCCGTTCCGACCGGTTCGACCGGCCGGAACATGGTCCTGTGGTACTGGGACGGAGGCCTGGGCGACACGGTCGTCAAGAACGCCAGGGCCCGCTACGACAGCTCGGTCGACCTCCAGGCCATCAAGATCGGCGGCTACTACCGGTCGAAGCTGATCACCACGATGGCCGGCCGCGCCCACGTCCCCGACATCGCGGGCCTGAAGGGCGAGGACATGGCGTCCTACCTGCCCAACGCCGACCAGTTCGTGGACCTGCGCACGCTCGGCGCGGACAAGTACAAGTCCCGGTACCTGCCCTGGAAGTGGGAACAGGGCATCGCGGACGACGGCAGGATGGTCGGTTTCCCGATCGACTGCGGGCCGGTGGCCCACCTCTACCAGCACGCCGTCTTCCGCAAGGCCGGGCTGCCCTACGAGCCCGCCGACGTGTCGAGAGAGCTCGACACCTGGGAGAAGTTCTTCGCGGCGGGCGAGCGGCTCAGGCAGCGGATACCGGGGACCTCGCTGCTCACCGACGTCAACAGCGTCTTCGAGAACGTGGTCCAGCAGGGCAGCGAGCGGTACGTCGACAAGGACCGCCACTTCATCGGCGACCAGGAGCATGTGCGCAACGCCTGGGCGCTCGCCGTGGAGGCCAAACAGCGCAAGATCGTCTCCAACCTGGTCAACGGCACCCCGGACCAGCTGTCGGCCGTCGAGGACGGCAAGCTGCCGAGCCAGCTGGGCGCCTCCTGGGCCACCAGCGACCTCAAGAACGGCGTGCCGAAGACCAAGGGCCGTTGGCGGGTGGCCGACATGCCCGTGCGGCCCTCCAACAACGGCGGCTCCTTCCTGTCGGTCACCAAGGCGTGCCGGGAGCCCGAGCGGGCGTTCGAGATCATCAGCTGGATGCTCGACGCGGGCAACCAGGCGCAGGGGTTCGTGGACGCCGGGCTCTTCCCCTCGACCCCCGCCTCGTACGACCTGAAGCAGGTGCGCGAGCCGGACGAGTTCTTCGGCGGTCAGGTCACGATGGACATCTTCGGTCCGGCCGCGCAGAAGATCGTGGTCGCCTACAACAGCCCGTTCGACATCGCACTCGGGCAGCCCATCAAGGACGAGATCAAGAACGTCGGCGTCCTCGGCAAGGACCCGGATCAGGCCTGGAGTGACGCCATGAGCAAGTGCCGGCGGATCGCGAAGCACCTGGGGGTGAGCTACTGATGGCCACCCTCCCCGCGCTGGAGAGGCCCCCGGCGGTCGTGGCGGACGTCCCCGTCACCCGGCCCCGGCAGGGCTTCCGCAAGTACTGGCACCTCTACGCCGCGATCTCCCCCTTCTACCTGCTCTTCCTCTGCTTCGGCCTGATCCCCGTCGGCTTCTCGCTCTACCTCTCCTTCCACCGCTGGGACGGCCTCGGCTCGATGGAGTGGGCGGGACTGTCGCAGTACCGGTACCTGCTGAGCGACTCCGAGTTCTGGAGCTCGATCGGGACCACGATCGTCATCTGGGCGCTGGCCACCTTCCCCATGATCTTCCTGGCGATGGTGACGGCCGTGATGCTCAACTCGGCGGTCCGTTTCAAGAACCTTTACCGCGTCGCCTACTTCCTGCCGAACGTCACCTCCGTCGTGGCGATCGCGATCATCTTCGGCTCGGTCTTCTCCACCAACTTCGGCCTGGTGAACGCCTTCCTCCAGGCAATCGGTTTCGACCAGATCGCCTGGCTGAACACCCCGTGGGGCATCAAGATCGCCATCGCGACGCTGATGACCTGGCAGTGGACCGGTTACAACGCGATCATCTTCCTCGCCGGTCTCCAGACCGTCCCGAGCGAGCTGTACGAGGCGGCGCGCATGGACGGCGCGGGGCCGGTGCAGACCTTCTTCCGGATCACGCTGCCGATGATGCGGCCGGTGCTGCTGTTCGTGCTCGTCGTGTCGACGGTCACCGGTCTGCAGAGTTTCTCCGAACCCCAGGTGCTGCTCCAGAACACCTCGAACGACTCGACATTCTCGGGCGGTCCCGGCCACGCCGGCCGGACGATGGTCCTCTACTTCTTCCAGCAGACCTTCGACAACAACGACTTCGGCTACGGCGCCGCCGTGGCGTGGGGCATCTTCCTCGTCGTCGTCCTCTTCTCGATCATCAACTGGCGGCTGGTGCAGCGCCGGGGCGAAGAATAGGGAGGCCCGCACACCATGGCATCCACCCAAGAAACACGGCGCGCCAAGGGGATCGACGGGTCCCGCCGCAGAGGGATCGGGCTGCACGCCGCTCTCGTGCTCGGTGTCCTGCTCTCGGCCTTCCCGTTCTACTGGGCCGTGATCATGTCGACGCACACGTCGTCGGAGATCTTCTCCTACCCGCCCAAGCTGCTGCCGGGCACGCACTTCCTGGAAAACGTCCGCAGCCTTTTCGACAACATCGACTTCTTCGGCTCGATGTTCAACTCGCTGCTGGTGGCGGGATCGGTGACCTTCCTGGTCCTGTTCTTCGACTCGCTGGCCGCCTTCGTCTTCGCCAAGTTCGAATTTCCGGGCAAACGGTTGCTGTTCGTGTTGCTCATGTTCATCTTCATGGTCCCGGCGCAGCTCCAGGCCATCCCCCAGTTCGTCATCATGGCGAAGCTCGGCTGGATCGGCTCGATGACGGCGCTGATCGTGCCGGCCGCCGCCAACGCGTTCGGCATCTTCTGGATGCGCCAGTACATGAAGGGCGCGATCCACGACGAACTCCTCGACGCCTCCCGCATCGACGGCGCGAACTTCCTGCGCCAGTACTGGCACGTGGCCCTCCCGGTGGTCCGGCCGGGACTGGCCTTCCTCGGCATCTTCACCTTCATGGGCCAGTGGAACGACTACGCCTGGCCCCTGATCGCGCTCACCAACCCGGACAACGTGACCCTCCAGGTCGCGCTGTCCCAGCTCAACGGCACGCATGGCACCACGGACTACGGAATGGTCATGACCGGCGCGCTGCTCGCCCTGGTCCCGCTGCTCATCGTGTTCGCGATCGGCGCCCGTCAGATGATCGGCGACCTCGCGAAGGGAGCGATCAAGTGACCGATCCGCTGCTGGCGCTCCGCCCCTGGGAGGCACCCGAGGTGACCTCGTGGGGACGGCTGCCCATGAACGCCGTCGACCGGCGCTCCGGAGCAAACTCCCTGGACGGCGACTGGCGGTTTCGGTTGCTGTCCGCTCCGGACGCGCCGGTCGGCGGTCCCTGGTCGACGGCATCCGTGCCCGGCGTATGGACCATGCAGACCATCGAGGGCAGTGCCGACCTTCCGCTGTATCTGAACGTCCGTATGCCGTATACGGAATTCCCCCCACTGTCGCCCGCGGACAATCCGACCGGTGTGTACGAGCGGGAGATCGACATCCCGGCCGAGTGGGCCGGGCGCCGCATCGTGCTCCAGGTCGGGGCCGCCGAGAGCGTGCTGCTGGTGCACGTGGACGGGCGGCCCGTCGGCATCTCCAAGGACTCGCATCTGGCGGCCGAGTTCGATCTGTCGGGCGTCGTACGCCCCGGCGGCCGGTCCGTGCTGCGGCTGACGGTCGTCAAGTGGTCGGACGCCTCGCACATCGAGGACCAGGACCAGTGGTGGCATGCCGGGATCACCCGCCCGGTGCTGCTGTACGCCACCGACCCGCTGCGGCTGGCCGACGTGAGCGTGCGGGCGGCGCGGGACGGCGTGCTGCGGGTCGACTGCCAGGTACGGGACGCGGGCGGAGCGCTGCCCGCGGGCTGGTACGTGAGCGGGGAGCTGGACGGCCTGCCGCTTGCGCAGGACGCGGAGTTCGACCTGGCCAACGCCGAGGAGGAGCGCGTCTCCGCCTTCCTCGGCGAGGCACGGCTGGGCGCGCGGGTGCCCGAGGTGCGCACCTGGACGGCCGAGACGCCCGAGCTGTACGACCTCACGGTCCGGCTGCACCGCGCCGACGGCAGCGTCGCCGACACCTCCCGCCACCGGGTCGGCTTCCGCGATGTGTCGATCGTCGGCCGGGATCTGCTGGTCAACGGCGAGCGGGTCTTCATCCGGGGGGTGAACCGGCACGACTTCCACCCCCTGACGGGACGGACGGTGTCGTACGACGACATGCGCGCCGACCTGGTGCTGCTGAAGCGCTTCGGCTTCAACGCGATCCGCACCGCGCACTACCCGAACGACCCCACGCTCTACGACCTCGCCGACGAAATCGGTTTCTACGTCGTCGACGAGGCGGACATCGAGTCCCACGACCACGCCCACGAAATCGCCGACGACCCGCGCTACCTGAACGCCTTCGTCGACCGGGTCTCGCGGATGGTGCTGCGGGACAAGAACCACCCGTCGGTCATCATCTGGTCGCTGGGCAACGAGTCCGACTACGGCGCCAACCACGACGCCGCCGCGGGCTGGGTGCGCCGGCACGACCCGACCCGGCCGCTGCAGTACGAGGGGGCCGCCAAGCTCGGCTGGGCCGATCCGGAGGTCGCCTCCGACATCGCCTGCCCGATGTACGCGCCCCTGGAGGACTGCGTGGCGCACGCGCTGTCCGGGCGGCAGACCAAGCCGCTCATCCAGTGCGAGTACTCCCACGCGATGGGCAACAGCAACGGCACGCTGGCCGACCACTGGGCCGCCATCGAGGCCACCCCGGGTCTTCAGGGCGGGTTCATCTGGGAGTTCTGGGACCACGGCATTCTCCAGCGTGTGAACGACGGAAGACCGGTCGGGCGTGGGGGCGCCGGACTCTATGACAACGCTGTCGCCGCGCCCGGACACCGCTGGGCGTACGGCGGCGACTTCGGCGAGAAGGACCACGACGGCGCGTTCATCGCGGACGGCGTCGTCTTCCCGGACCGCACCCCGAAACCGGTGATGTACGAGCACCGGGAACTCTCCGCTCCGGTGCGGCTGCACGGCGTCGGGCCGCAGGGGGTGACGGTCTCCAACCACCAGCACTTCCGGGGCCTGGAGTGGCTCGCGGGCGAGTGGGAGCTGTCGCTCGCCCACGGCGGGACGCTCACCGCGCAGGCCGAGCTGCCCGATCTTCGACCGGGCGGCACGGTCGAGGTGCCGCTGCCGTTCGCGTTGCCGGACGACGGCGGCGAGGCGTGGCTGACACTGCGGGTGACGACGGCCCAGGATCTGCCGTGGGCTCCGCGGGGTACTGCGGTGTGCGCGCCGCAGGTGCGGTTGCGGGCGCCGGTCCCGGTCGAGGACCCGGTGGGCTCCGGCCGCGTCGAGATCGACGCCGACGGACTCCTGGTGCACCCTCTGCTGACTTCCGCGCCCGCGTTGTCCCTGTGGCGGGCGCCCACCGACAACGACGAACTGGGCGGGGCGGCGCCGCGCTGGCGGACATGGGGCCTGGACGCCCTCGTGCGCCGGCTGGTGTCCGTGCACCAGGAGGGCGACGGGGTCACCGTGCTCGCCGAGTACACCGGCACCACCGGCGTCGTCCGGCACCGGCAGGTCTTCACGCCGGTCGAGGGCGGCATCCGGATCGACGAACAGGCCGAGCTGCCCGCGGAGTTCGACGACGTGGCCCGCGTGGGCTCGGTCTTCGAGACGGTGGCGGGACCGGACCGGCTGGACTGGTTCGGACAGGGCCCCTGGGAGTCGTACCCCGACCGGAGCGCGGGCGCGCCGGTCGGCCATCACCACGCCCGGGTCGACGCGTTGTTCACCCCGTACCTGCGTCCGCAGGAGAGCGGCGGCCTGCACGGTGTGCGGCGCTTCACGCTCTCCGCGCCGGACGCCACCGGCTTCTCCGTCACTCTGGACGAGCCGCGCCAGGTCTCCGTCACGCGCTACCGCGCCGAGGACCTGACGGCCGTCACCCATCACGACGAGCTCGTCCCACGCGCAGGCTGCGTGGTGCACCTCGACGCGGCGCACCGCGGCCTCGGCACGGCGTCGTGCGGCCCCGACACCTTCCCCTCCTATCTCGTCGCACCGGGCGTCCACCGCTGGAGCTGGACCCTGCGCGTCCTCTGAACTCCCTTTGCCAACAACGGACTTACCTACGGAGCACCCGTGTGTACTTCGCATGCCCAGGAACAGGGCGAGGCCGCGCAGGCCGGTGCCGGAAGACGCGGTTTCCTGCGGGCCACCGCGCTGCTCGGCGCGGCCGCCACGGCCGGACTCGCGCTGCCGGCCTCCGCCGAGGCGGCCTCCGCCCGGTGGCGCCCGGACCCGGAGAGCCGCCGGTTCACGCTCGCCGTCATGCCCGACACGCAGTACCTCTTCGACGGCCCGAGCATCGACAAGGCGCCGGTCGAGGCGTCCTTGCGCTACCTCCTCGACCAGGGCAAGCACGAGAACCTCGTATTCCTGTCCCACCTCGGCGACCTCACCCAGAACGGGGCGAAGGACGAAGTCGCCGCGATCAGCGAGGCGTTCGGGCTGCTCGACCGGCGCGGGATCGGCTACAGCGTGCTGGCCGGCAACCACGACGTGAAGTCGTCGACGACCGACCAGCGCGGCGCGACCCCTTACCTGGACGCCTTCGGCCCGCAGCGCTTCCAGGGGAAGCCCACGTTCGGCGGGGCCTCCCCCGACGGCTACAACACCTTCCACCTGTTCCGGGCGGGCGGCCGGGAGTGGATGGTGCTGGCGCTGGACTGGCGGCTGTCGGACAAGGGGTACGCCTGGGCCGCCGGTGTCCTCGACCGGCACCCGAGGACACCGGTCGTCCTGACCACGCACGAGCTGGTCGCCGAGGACGACTCCCTTTCGGCGTACGGCCAACAGCTGTGGGACCGGCTGATCGCGGACCACGACCAGATCTTCCTCACCCTCAACGGGCACTACTGGCCCGCCGGTCGGGCGACGCGCAAGAACGCGGCCGGACATGACGTCCAGCTGCACCTGACGAACTATCAGAACCGCTACTTCGGCGGCGCCGCCATGATCCGTCTCTACCGCTTCGACCTCGACCGGAACGTCATCGACGTGGAGACGGTCTCCCCGTGGATCCTCGGCCGGGCCGCGAAGGGGCTCAACGAGCTGGAGCGGCAGGAGATCGAACTGAGCGGCGACGCCGACCGGTTCACGGTCGACATCGACTTCGCCGAGCGCTTCGCGGGCTTCGATCCGGTGCCCGCGCGACCCGCCCGTCCCGTGTCGAAGGTGCTGGTGCGCGACACGGTCGCCTACTGGCGGTTCGACGGTCACGACGACGGTACGGCGGTCGGCGGCACCGTCCGTGACCTGTCCGGGCACGGCAACCACCTCGCCCTCGTCACGGTGAGCGGCGGCGCCCTGACCTGGTCGTCCGACCACCACCCCGACCAACCCGGCCACGGCAGCCTGGAATTCCGGGGATTCAAGTCCCCGCTGAAGGGCGCCTACCTGCGCACGGTCGACGGCGCCCCGCTCAACTCGGCCACTTTCGCGGACGGTTACACCATCGAGGCGTTCTACCGTCTCCCTGCCGACTGGGACCCGTCGCACCACGCCTGGTCGGGGCTGGTGAGCCGGACCGGAACAGGCGGCGCCGCGGGCAGGACGGGCGACGACCCCGACGAGCCGCTCGCCACCCTCTCCCTGTCCAACGACCGGGAACCGCAGTGGGCGATGCGTCCGCTGAACCAGGAGGGCATCGCCACCAACTGGGCTCAGGAGACCCCGCTGGAGACCTGGTGGCACCTCGCGGTCGTCAACGACGGCAAGCACACCACGCTGTACGTCGAGGGCTGCCCGGCGGTGCGCAACCCGAAGGCGGCGGCCGTCGGCGTCACCTCCGTCGGGCTGCCCTGGCTGCTCGGCGGCTACGAGTACGGCGGGCAGATCGACCAGATCCTGCACGGCCGCCTCGGTGACGTCCGGATCGTCTCGCGGGCGCTGCCCGTCACCTCCTTCATGAACCACTGACCTCCTTCATGAACCACTGACCTTCTGCACGAGGATCACCGTGACCGAGCAGCAGCTGCCCGCCTGGGCCGATCCGTCCGTCCCGCCCGCCGTTCTCGACGCCCAGGGCGTGTCGAGGCGCGGACTCCTGCGCCGCGCCGGCCTCTTCGGCGCCGCGTTCGCACTCGGCGGTGCGGCCGGCCCGGCCGTCGCCGCCACCGGCCGGGGCCACGGCGGTGAGGACCCGCGGCTCGCCTACCTGGTGGGCGACCACCACGTCCACTCCGTCTACAGCCACGACGCGAAGTACACCTTCTCCCAGCAGGCCCGGGCCGCCGCCCGGTACGGCCTCGACTGGATGGTCTTCAACGAGCACTCCAACTTCGGGCACGCCTCCTACGGCGCCGCGCTGGAGCACAAGGAGATCCTCCGGGCCCGCGCCGCGAACCCGCGCCAGCTGATCTTCCAGGGTCTGGAGTGGTACATCCCGGCCGCCGAGCACTGCACGGTGTTCGCCGCCCCCGGCCCGCACGAGGTCGACCTGCTCACGCGGTTCGAGCTCGCCTACGACGGCAAGCTGCTGGGCTACACCGAGGGAGCCGCCGGCGCGGCCGACACCGCCCGCAACGAGGCGCACGCCGTCAAGGCGGTCAAGTGGCTGGCCGAGCAGCGCCGCAGCGGCTATGTCGACGACGTCCTCGTCCTCGCCAACCACCCGCTGCGCCTCGGCATCGACTCCCCGCACGAGCTGCGGGCCTGGCGCGACGCGGCGCCCGAGATCATGATCGGCATGGAGGGCGCGCCGGGCGCCCAGGGCGCGGCGATCCCCGGCTGGCGCGGTGCCACGTCCATCCGCGGCGAGTACGAGAACAAGCCGTCCGCCCAGTCCTGGGCGGGCTACCCGGCGGACGCCTACGTCACCTACGGCGGCTTCGACTGGGCCACCGCGACCGTCGGTGGCCTGTGGGACTCGATGCTGGCCGAGGGCCGGCTGTTCTCGGTCACCACCAACTCCGACAACCACCGGACCGTCTTCGACACCTGGAAGAACGGTGACTGGCCCGCCGGACAGAACTTCGACAACACCGGCAGGCTGCCCGATCCGGTGAACACCGACACCCCGCAGGCCGGCAGCGACTTCTGGCCGGGGCAGTTCAGCCGCACCCACGTCGGCGTGACCCGCTACGGCTACCGCGCGGTGATGACGGGCCTGCGCGAGGGCCGGGTCTGGCTGGACCACGGGCATCTGCTCGACGGCCTGGAGGTCCGGCTGCGGCGGGAGCACAGCAACGGGCGGGGCGTCACGCTCGGCGGCCGGCTCCGGGTGCGCAAGGGCGAGAAGCTCACTCTGGAGATCACCGTCACCACTGCCTCCCGCCCCAACCCCCAGGGAGTCCTGCCGCAGTTGGCCCATGTGGACGTGATCCGGGGCGCGGTGCGCGGCGCGGTGTCCGACCGCGACACCTGGCGGGCTCCCGACACGAAGGTGGTCCGCACGACGGACGTGAGCGGCCGCAAGGGGACCTACACCCTGCGCGTCCCGGTCACGGTGGGCGACGAGTCCTGCTATCTCCGGCTGCGCGGCAGCGACGGCAACCGGAACGGAACGGGTTACCTGGGCGCTTCCGTGGACCCGCACGGCCCGATCCCGCACGAGCCGGGCAACGGCGACCCGTGGGCCGACACCTGGTTCTACGCCAACCCGATCTTCGTGGACGTCGTCGGCTGAGCGCCCCGAAAAGAGGTACGGAATTCACTCCCGCGTCCACGCGGGCGCGGGGAACCGCGCGACCGGCCACACCGGTCCCGCGGTTCTCCACAGCGCCGCCCCGGACGGCGGCGAGTCGCGGCGCCCCGCGGAGCCCTACGCGTAGAAGCGCGACAGACTCTGCAGCACCGCGGCCGGCTTCGCGCCCCCCTCGATCTCGATCGCCCCGTCGACGGTGATCTGCGCCCCGCCCGGCACGTCCTCGACCTCGGTCAGCTTGGCCACCAGGCGGATCCGCGAGCCGACCTTGACCGGCGAGGGGAAACGGACCTTGTTCAGCCCGTAGTTGACCTTGGTGGTGACGCCCTGGACGTCCAGCAGCTCGGTGAAGAGCGGGATGAACAGGGAGAGCGTCAGGTACCCATGGGCGATCGGCGCTCCGAAGGGCCCGGCGGCCGCCCGTTCGGGATCCACATGGATCCACTGGTGGTCCCCGGTCGCGTCCGCGAACGTGTCGATGCGCTCCTGGGTGACCTCGATCCATTCGCTGGTGCCCAGGTCGCTGCCGGCCAGCTTCTTCAGCTCGTCGAGACCGTTGACGGTGATGCTCATATGCCGTTCCTCACAGGAGAGTTCACAGGAGAGTTGTTCAGGAGTCGGTGCCGAACCGGGAGCGCACCCGGGACTTCAGGAGCTTTCCGGAGGCGGTGCGCGGGAGTTCGTCCGCCACCACCACCGACTTGGGGATCTTGTACTTGGCGAGCCGCCCGGACAGCGAGGCCAGCACCTCGTCGGGGTCGAGCGAGGTGCCCTCGCGGGGCACGACGACCGCGCGCGGCACCTCGCCCCACTTGTCGTCGGGCACACCGATGACCGCGCACTCCACGATGTCGGGGTGGGCGAGGAGCAGGTCCTCGATCTCGGCGGGGTAGATGTTCTCCCCGCCGGAGATGATCATGTCCTTGATGCGGTCGACGATATGCACGTAACCGTCTTCGTCGACCCGCGCCGCGTCCCCGCTGCGGAACCAGCCGTCGGCGAAGGAAGCGGCCGTCTCCTCGGGCAGCCCCCAGTAGCCGGGCATGACGTGCGGCCCGCGGACGACGACCTCGCCGGTCTCGCCGACCTCGACGGGTGTGAGGTCGGGGCGCAGGACGCGTACGTCGCTGAAGAAGTGCGGGACGCCGGCCGAGCCCGCCTTGCTGACCGCGTGCTCGGCGTCCAGGAACAGCGTGCCGGGGGACGCCTCGGTCATGCCGTAGCCCTGGAGGAAGGTGAGTCCGCGTTCCTGGTAGGCGGCGATGAGCGGTGTCGACACCGGGGAGCCGCCGCAGGTCAGGATCCGCAGACTGGACAGATCCGCGTCCGCCCAGCGCGGGTGCCGGGCGATCTGCTCGAACATCGTCGGCACCCCGAACATGAAGGTGATCCGGTGCCGCTCGATCAGGCCGAAGGTGGCCTCCGGGTCGAAGGCCTCGACCAGGACGCAGCAGCCACCCTTGAGGAGCACCGGCAGGGTCAGCATGTTCAGACCGGCCGTGTGGAACAACGGCGCGGAGACCAGGGCGCGTTCGTCTGCGGTCAGATCGGTGTCGACGAGGACGTTGACCGCGTTCCAGGTGAGGTTGCCGTGCGTGAGCATGGCGCCCTTGGGACGGCCGGTCGTGCCCGAGGTGTACATGATGATGCAGGTGTCGTCGGGGGCGACCGGCGTGTCGATCGGCTCGTCGGAGGCGGCGGCGAGCTCTCTCTCGTACTCGGCGCCGACCTCGAGGTACGTCCGGACGTCCGTGTTCCCCGGCAGGCCGGCGACCAGGCCGGCGTGCGAGGGGCCGTAGACGAGCGCCTTGGCGCCGGAGTCGGCGAGCTGGTAGGAGATCTCGGGTCCGGCGAGGCGGGTGTTGAGGGGCACGAACACCGCGCCGAGGGTGCCGGCGGCGAACAGGGTCTCCAGGTAGGAGGGGTGGTTGGGGCCGAGGTAGGCGATGCGGTCGCCGCGCCGCACACCCCGTGCGCGCAGGGCGTGGGCCAGGCGCGTGGTGCGTGTATACAGTGTGCGATAGTCCGTCGACTGCTCACCGTGGACCAGCGCGGTGCGGTGCGGGGTCTTGCGGGCCCGGCGTGCGGGCCACGACCCCAGTCCCTCGTTGCGCATCTTCCACGCCCCTTACGGTGTGGTCAGCCCGAGCAGACGGGCGGCGTTCTCCTTGAGGATCTTCGGCTTCACCTCGTCCTTGATCGTCAGCTTGTCGAAGTCGGCGAGCCAGCGGTCGGGGGTGAGGACGGGGAAGTCGGAGCCGAAGAGGACCTTGTCCTTCAGCAGCGTGTTGGCGTACTGCACGAGCTGCGGCGGGAAGTACTTCGGCGACCAGCCGGACAGGTCGATGTGCACGCCCGGCTTGTGGGTGGCGACGGCGAGGGCCTCGTCCTGCCAGGGAAAGGACGGATGCGCCAGGATGATCTTGAGGTGCGGGAAGTCGGCCGCCACGTCGTCCACGTGCAGCGGGTTGGAGTACTTGAGCCTGATCCCGCCGCCGCCCGGGACTCCCGCGCCGATGCCCGTCTGACCGGTGTGGAACAGGGCGATGGTCCCCGTCTCCTCGATCACCTCGTACAGGTCGTACGCCACCGAGCGGTCGTTGGGGAAGAAGCCCTGGATGCTGGGGTGGAACTTGAAGCCCTTGACCCCGTACTCCTCGACCAGGCGCCGGGCCTGCTTCACGCCCGCCCTCCCCCGGAAGGGGTCGATGGAGGCGAACGGGATGAGGACGTCGGCGTTGGCGGCCGCCGCCTCGGCGACCTCCTCGTTCGGGACCGGCGCCGTGCCGGTCGCGGACTCGGCGTCCACCGTGAAGATCACGGCGGCCATCTTCCGCTCACGGTAGTAGCGGGCTGTCTCCTCCAGGGTGGGCTTCCGCTTGCCCTCGACCTTGAAGTAGGCGGAGGAGGCGTCGTGCAGGTCGTCGTCCAGTGAGGAGTGGCCCTTGGACGACACCTCGGCGTGGGTGTGGACGTCGATCGCGACCAGTTCGTCGACGTTCATGGCGGGCGTCGCGGCGGGGCTCGTGGAGGGGCTCATCACGCCTCCGGGAACGTGGGGGCCGGGATGCCGACCGTCTGGAGCTCGGCACCGACCGAGGTGGGGAAGACGTCGGCCAGGCTCTCCGGCGTCCAGCCGCCGTCGGCGTAGGCCGCGCGGATCTCCTGCGGATGCGACCAGAGTGCCACCTTGTCGCCGCCGATGCCGATGGCCTGCCCTGTGATGCCCCGGGCGGCCTCGGAGGCCAGGAAGGGCACCAGCGCCGCGCAGTCCTCGGGGGTGCCGAAGCCCTCGCCCTTGCGCAGGAAGTCCGGGAACGGCTCGCCGTTCTTCAGGGCCTCGATGTACGGGGCGAAGGCGGGGATCGTCTCGGTCATCGCGGTCGCGGCGACCGGGACGATCGCGTTGACGGTGATGCCCGCGCGGCCCAGCTCCATGGACCAGGTGCGGGCGAAGGCGGCGATGCCGGCCTTGGCGGCCGCGTAGTTCGTCTGGCCGAAGTTGCCCCGCTGGCCGGCCGGGGAGCCGACGAGGATCAGCGTGCCGCCCTCGCCCTGCTCGCGCATCCGTACGGCGGCGGCGCGGGCGCAGGTGAAGGTGCCCTTGAGGTGGGTGGCGATCACGGCGTCGAAGTCGTCGTCGGTCATCTTCCACAGCACCTTGTCGCGCAGGATGCCCGCGTTGGTGACCAGGATGTCGAGCCGGCCGAACTCCTCCACGGCGCGGTTCACCAGCCGGTCGGCGGCCTCGGTCGTACCGACCGGGACCACCTCGGCGACGGCCCTGCCGCCGGCCGCGACGAGGGACTTCACGGCCTGCTCGGCCACGGCCTCGTCGACGTCGTTGACGACCACGGAGGCGCCGCGGGCGGCCAGGGCATGGGCGTAGGCGAGGCCGAGGCCCCGGCCGCTGCCGGTGACGACGGCGACCTTGCCGGTGAGATCGATGCTGGGCACGACGGTGTCCCTTCACATGGGGTGCGCACAGTGCGGCGCCGGGCGCTGACTACGAGATCGAAGCTAAGAGCAATAATTGTTGACGTCAATAGTTGTTGTAGTCCTACGGGTGCGTCATGCTGGAATCCGTACCGAGAACCACCCCGGAAGGGGACCGAGCCCAGGGAGCCCGCCATCGCCCGCCAGGACAACGCAAGCAACGCCGCCCCGATCGACGCGGACGAGCCGTGGATGCGCGGGCTGCACGCGGACACGGGATACCTGCTGTACCGCCTGGGACTGCGCTCGGGTCAGTTGTTCAACACGTTCCTCCAGGAGTCGGGGGTGCGGCTGCGCCACTACGCGGTGCTGCGCTTCCTCGCCACCTCCGAGGGCGCCCTCCAGCGGGAGCTGAGCGCCCGGCTCGGCTACGACCCCAGCGCGATCGTCGGCCTGGTCGACGATCTGGAGAAGCTGGGCTTCGCCGAGCGCCGCCCGGCACCGGACGACCGCCGCAGCCGGATCGTCGCCCTCACGCAGGACGGCCGCGCGTTCCTGCGCGGCACCGACGAGGCGGGCCTGCGGGTGACGAACGAGTTGCTGGACCCGCTCGACCCGGCCGACCGCGAGACGCTGCACACCCTGCTGCGGCGGATCGCCCAGGACGGACTCGCCTGATGCCGTGAGGAGGACCCGATGGACCAGGGCGTTGTCGCCGTGACCGCCCGCTCCGCGCCCGGCCGGCTGCTGGCCGTGCTCGCCGCGTTCGACCACACGCACCCCGCGCTGTCCCTGACCGACATCAGCCGCCGCGCCGGCCTGACCCTCACCACCGCGCACCGGCTGGTGAGCGCCCTGACCGAGTGGGGCGCCCTGGAGCGGGACCCGTCCGGTGTGTACCACGTGGGCTTGCGGCTGTGGGAGGTCGCGGCGCTGGCCCCGCGCGGCCTGGCGCTGCGGCAGGTCGCGCTGCCGTTTCTGGAGGACCTGTACGAAGCCACGCACGAGAACGTGCAGTTGGCGGTGCGGGACGGGTCCGAGGTCGTCTACACCGAGTGGCTGTCGGGGCGTTCGGCGGTCGGGGTGCACATCCGGGTGGGCGCCCGCTGGCCGCTGCACGTGACCGGCGTGGGGCTCGCGCTGCTGGCGCACAGCGACTTCGCGCTCCAAGAGGAGTACTGCGCCGGGGCGTTGGCCTCCTATACCGCCCACACCATCACCGATCAGGCGCGGTTGCGCCGGGTACTGGCCGAAGTCCGGCGGGCAGGGGTCGCGGTGAGCAGCCGTCAGGTCACCGACGACGCCCTTTCGGTGGCCGCCCCGGTGCGCGGGCCGGGCGGTGCGGTGGCGGCCGCCGTGTCGGTCGTCGTCCCGCACGCCGACGCGCAGGTACCGGTGCTGGCACCGGCCGTACGTCTCGCGGCACGCGGGATCTCCCGGGCCCTGGGCTGGCAGCCCGACGGCCGGCCCGGCTGAGCCGCCGCACCCAGCGGCGGCCGGCTCGCGAGGCCAGCGGACGGTATACCGGCGGCGGTCCGCGCCGCGCACACGAAACCCGGTTGGTGACCCGGGGGTGCCCGGCGAGAATGCCCCACCATGACGGAAACGACGCAGACGACGGAGATCGGCCCACTGGGCCCGCAGGACCGCGCCGCCTGGGAAGTGCTGGCGCGCGGTTACAAGACGTTCTACCGCACCGAGGTGCCCGACGACGGCTACGAGGAGATGTGGCGGCGTCTTCGGGACGGCAGCGAGGTGCACGCCGTGGGCGCCCGGGTGGAGGGAAGGCTGGTAGGCATCGCCCACTACCTGTTCCACGCCTCGGCCTGGATGGCGGACAGCTGCTATCTCCAGGATCTCTATGTCGACGAGGCCGTGCGTGGCAGAGGGGTGGCACGGGCGCTGATCGAGCGCGTGGCCGAGGCCGCGCGGGAGCGGGGCGCCGCCCGGCTGTACTGGTCCACTCAGGAGGACAACTCCACGGCCCGCGCCCTGTACGACAAGGTGGCGGGCTTCAACGGGTTCATCCGCTACGACTACCCGCTCGCGTAGGGCCCCACGGGTCGGGAACGGCGCGGAAGGGGGACGGGGGACACGGCGCCGGGCATGGACGCGGTCGAGTCGTCGCCCCCCTCCCCCACGACGGCGAGCCGCGCCGGTCCCTCCCCCGCACGAACGAGCCCTCGCGCCTTCCCTCTCCCCCGGGCGATCCGGTGAGTCGCCGCAGGGTCGGCCCTGCCGGGCGACTCCGTGGGGTGTCACCCCGGCGGGCGCCGGCGTCCCTCAGGCCGTCCTCACAGGAATCTCAGGTTGCGACCCGGTGATTCAAAGGATCGCCCCATCTGGGAGGCGCAGGATGCACGCGCAAAGGTGGACAACTCAGGAAGGCGTGCCGTGGGCGTCTCGCACATATCGAACCGGTCCGAACAGCAGCCGGAGGGCTGGTCCCGGCGCGGGATCCTGGGCGTGCTCGGGGCCGTCCCGGCCGTCGCGCTGACCGGATGCAGCTCCGGATCGGCGGACGCCTCGGAGAACACGACCGGGACCGGGACCTCGGGTTCCGTGTCCACGAAGGCCTCACCGGCCGTCAAGCAGCCGGTGATCTCGGTCACGCCGGCCGACGGCACCAAGAAGGCGGCCTTCACCAGCCCCGTCGAGGTCACCGTGACCGACGGCACGCTCGCCTCCGTGACGGTGACGGGCAACGACGGCTCGACGCTCGCGGGCTCCCTGGACGAGGCCGGGACCACGTGGACGTCCACGGCCCACCCGTACTCCGGGACGAAGTACACGGTCACCGCGCAGGCGGAGGGCGCCGCCGCGCAGACCGCCACCTTCACCACCAGGTCCCCGGGCGAGACCTTCGTCGGTTACTTCACCCCCGAGGCGAACTCCACCTCCGGCGTGGGCATGCCGGTCTCGATCAACTTCTCGCACGCCGTGACCGACAAGGCCGCCGTGGAGAAGGCGATCACGGTGACCGCCGAGCCGGCCGTGGAGATCGTCGGGCACTGGTTCAGCGCCACCCGACTGGACTTCCGGCCGAAGACGTACTGGGCGGCCGGGACGACGATCACCCTCGGTCTGCGGTTGAAGGACGTCGAGGGATCGAATGGTGTATACGGTATGCAGTCGAAGGACGTCACGTTCCACATCGGCCGCGCACAGGTCAGCACCGTGGACCTCTCCAGCAAGAGGATGACGGTCGAGCGGGACGGCGCGACCCTGGCCACCTACCCCGTCTCCGGCGGCGACTCCGACCACACGACCTGGTCCGGGATCATGGTGATCAGCGAGCGCTTCAAACAGACCCGGATGGAGTCCTCCACCGTCGGCCTCGGCGACGAGTACGACATCTCCGACGTCCCGCACGCCCAGCGGCTGACCACCTCCGGCACCTTCATCCACGGCAACTACTGGGCCTCGACCTCGATATTCGGCAGCCAGAACACCAGCCACGGCTGCGTCGGCCTGCACGACGCCAAGGGTGCGGACGACAGCTCCGTCGCGGGCTACGAGTTCTACGCGAGTTCGATGCTCGGCGATGTGGTGATCGTCAAGAACTCGGGCGAGAGGACCGTCGAGGCGGCCAACGGGCTCAACGGCTGGAACCTCTCCTGGGCGGACTGGACCGCGGGCAGCGCGCTTTAGCACGTTTGCGCGGTTCAACCCGTGAACTTCCTTGCCACGAAAGGACTTTCCTTGCTTTAAGTCTTGACGGCCTCCGGGACGGAGAGCACATTGGGCCCACTTTGAGAGCGCTCTCAAACACTCTCGAAGTCACCCGCGCCCATCACTCCGTACCCGAGAGGCACCCCCCATGAGTGCAACCTCCGGCATACCCAGACGGCGACGCGCGCTCGTCGCCGTACTCAGCACCCTCGGCCTGGCGGCCGCCGCCGCGGCGGCCGTCACCCTGCCCGCGAACGCCTCCGCGCCCACGCCACCGTCCGGCTGGACGCAGGTCTTCCTCGACGACTTCACCGGCGCCGCGGGCACCGGGGTGAACACCTCCAACTGGCAGTACAGCACCGGGACCTCGTATCCGGGCGGGCCCGCCAACTGGGGCACCGGCGAGGTCGAGACGATGACCAACAGCACCGGCAACGTCTCGCTGGACGGCAACGGCAACCTGCGCATCACCCCGCTGCGCGACTCCGCGGGCCGCTGGACCTCGGGCCGCATCGAGACCAACCGCACCGACTTCCAGCCCCCGTCCGGCGGCAAGCTGCGGGTGGAGGCCCGCATCCAGATGCCGAACGTGACCGGCACCGCCGCCGAGGGCTACTGGCCCGCCTTCTGGGCACTCGGCGCGCCCTACCGCGGCAACTACCAGAACTGGCCGGGCGTCGGCGAACTGGACATCATGGAGAACGTCCAGGGCCTGAACAAGGTCTGGTCGACGATGCACTGCGGCACCAACCCGGGCGGCCCGTGCAACGAGACCACCGGCATCGGCAACTCCGTCGCGTGTCCGAACACCACCTGCCAGTCCGGCTTCCACACCTACAGCATGGAGTGGGACCGCTCGGTGAGCCCCGAGGCGATCCGCTTCTACGTCGACGGCGTCAACTACCACACGGTCACGGCGAACCAGGTCGACGCGACGACGTGGACCAACGCCACGAACCACGGCTACTTCGTGATCCTGAACGTCGCGATGGGCGGCGGCTTCCCGGACGCCTTCGGCGGCGGTCTGGACGGCGACACCCAGCCGGGTCACCCGATGGTCGTGGACTATGTGCAGGTGCTCCAGGCCGCGGGCGGTGGGAGCGGTACCACACCCCCGCCGTCCGGCAGCCGTGACGCCTACGGCACGATCCAGGCCGAGTCGTACGACAGCCACTCCGGCACGATCACCGAGACGACCACCGACACGGGCGGCGGCCAGAACATCGGCGCCCTCGCGAACGGCGACTACGCGCTCTACAAGGGCGTCACCTTCGGTTCCGCGGCGGCGACCCAGTTCAGCGCCCGGGTCGCGAGCGGTGCGGCCGGCGGGGTCAGCGGACTGGTCGAGGTGCGCCTCGACAGCCGTACCGCCACCCCCGTCGGCAGCTTCGCGGTGGCCAACACCGGTGGCTGGCAGTCGTGGCGGACGGTCCCGGCGAACATCAGCTCCGTCACCGGCACCCACGACGTCTATCTGACCTTCACCAGCGGCCAGCCGGCGGACTTCGTGAACGTCAACTGGTTGACCTTCGGCCACTGACCGACGGCCCCGCGGCGCCGGGCGGCCGACCCGTGCCTACGGGTCGGCTCCCGGCGCCGCGCGTGCGCCGAGCGCGAGGTGCTTGCGAGACGTTCACCGGCCGGCCTGCTCGCGTGGCGCGAAGCCGCCCGTGAGGTGTGTCCGGGCGGCCTTGCGGAAAGCGGTCACCAGGCGGCCGCGGTCGTCGGCGCGGGTCGCCAGGACGACGTGACTCGGCTCGACGCCGACGAGGGGCACACCGGTGAGGTCGGGACGCAGGGCGAATCCGGGAGCGGCCGCCGTGACCAGCACCGTCTGCCCGGCCGCGACGAGTTCGAACTTGTCCTCGACCTCGTCCACATACGGCCCGTCCGGCACCGGGAGTCCGTCGGGGCGCGGTTCGAGACGCCAGAACCGGCTCCAGGCGGGGTCGGAATCCCGCACCCGGGGCATGGGTTCGCCGGCCAGGTCGTCGACGGTGACGGATTCCTTGCCGGCCAGCCGGTGATCGAGGGGGACGACCAGCACCCGGGGTTCGTCGTAGAGGACGGTGACGTGCAGCCCGTCCGTCGGGAACGGCAGCCGGGCGACCAGGGCGTCCACCCGGCGTTCGAGCAGGGCCTGGCGCGACTCGTTCCAGTTCAGGTGCAGGGTGCGGACGTCGGCGTCCGGGTGCCTGCGGCGCAGTTCGCGTACGGCCGGGGTGACGATGATCGCCGTGAGGTAGCCGACGACGATCCGGCTGGGCTCGGCGGCGGCACGGGCCCGGGCGGCGGCCTCGGCGGCCGAGCCCAGCAGCGCCCTGGCGCGCGGCAGGAACACCTCCCCCGCCTCCGTCAGCCGCGTGCCCCGTGGCGTACGGTCCAGCAGGCGCACGCCCAACTGCTGCTCCAGGCGCTGCACTTGACGGCTCAGGGACGGCTGGGTGAGGTGCAGGGCCTGGGCGGCGCGACCGAAGTGCCCGTGTTCGGCGACGACGGTGAAGTAGCGCACCAGCCGCAGGTCGAGGTCGGTCACCGGGGCGGGGACGGGGTGGGGGACGGGGCCGGGGCCGGGGTGGGGGTTCGGGTCGGAGGCGCGGTCGGGCATGCGGCAAGAATATCCGCCCGGTCATCGGTCGGCAGCGCAGTCGTGCACCCTGACCTGTGGTGATGCCTGAAACGTATTGCGCGATGCGAAACAGGCCTTGGACCCGGACGACTCCCCCCGCGGACGATGGAGCCGTCGCCCGGCCCCGGCCCGGCGGCCTTGCTGAAACCCCTTGCCGACATCCATCGAGGAGTGCGCTGTGCGCGTTTTCATCACCGGCGCGACCGGTTTCATCGGTTCCGCCGTCGTACGGGAGCTCATCGGCGCCGGACACCGGGTCGTCGGTGTCGCCCGCTCGGACGCGGGCGCCGCGTTCCTCAGCTCCGCCGGGGCCGAGGTGTACCGCGGTGACCTCACCGATCCCGACGGCCTGCGGAGCGGAGCGGCCACCGCCGACGGAGTGATCCACCTGGCCTTCCAGCACGACTTCGCGAACTTCGAGGCCTCCGCCCGCACGGAACGGCGGGCCATCGAGGCGCTGGGCGAGGAGCTCGCGGACTCCGGCCGGCCCTTCGTCGTGACCTCCGGCACCGCGGGCCTGCCGCCGGGCCGGGTGGGCACCGAGGACGACGGGTTCGTCGACGACTCACCCGCGGCGGCGCGGATGCCCAACGAGGCGGCGGCCCTGGCGTTCGCCGAGCGGGGTGTACGGGTCGGCGCGGTCCGTCTCGCGCCCTCGGTGCACGGCGTCGGCGACCACGGCTTCGTGCCGCGGCTGATCGACCTCGCCCGCGAACGGGGTGTCTCGGCGTACGTCGGCGACGGCGCCAACCGCTGGCCCGCCGTGCACCGGCTCGACGCGGCCCGGCTCTACCGGCTGGCCCTGGAATCCGGCCCGGCGGGCGGTCGTCTGCACGGCGTCGACGACGAGGGCGTGCCGTTCCGCGAGATCGCCGCCGCCATCGGCCGCCACCTGGACCTGCCCGTCACCGCGGTCCCGGCCGCCGAGGCGGGTGCCCACTTCGGCTGGCTCGGCGGGCTCGTCGGCCGGGACATCCCCGCCTCCAGCGCCGTGACCCGCAAGCTGCTGGACTGGCAGCCCGAACAGCCCGGTCTCCTCGCGGACCTGGACGAGGGCCACTACTTCGGGAAGGGCGCCGCCCGGATCTGACACCCCCGGCAGACACACACCCCGGTCGCCTCAGCGCAGTTCGGCGCGAAAGGCCACCGGGGTGTTTCCCGTGTGCAGTTGGAAGAACTTGGAGAAGTTCGCCGGGTCGGGGAAGCCCACCGCCGCACCGACCCGGCCGATCGGCAGGTCCGTGTGGGCCAGGAGCCGCTTCGCCTCCAGGACGACCCGCTTGTCGATGAAACCCTTGGGTGTCTCGCCGGTGGCGGCGCGGACCGCGCGCACGAGGGTACGGCGGGAGTAACCGAGCGCGTCGGCGTAGGCGCTGACGCTGTGGTTGGTGGCGAAGTCCCGCTCCACGGCGTCCCGGAAGAGCGTGAACGTGGTGTCGGCCCGGCTGCGCGCCGCCTCCGCGCTGCTCGCCGCGAGGTGGGCCAGCCGCAGCAGGAACGCGGTGAGGGAGTGCCGCAGCACCGCCGTGTGCAGACTCAGCGGCAGCGTGCCGTCGGCACCGCCGTCGTCGTACTCCCCGCGCAGATACGTCAGCGCCGCGCGCAGGCCCGCGAGCTGCGGCGCGTCCGGGTGGAGCAGCGGCGGCAGGTCGTAGCGGTACAGCCCCGCGGCCTCGACGGTGGCGCGCGGCAGAAAGCCGGGCTGCATGGTCAGCACCGTTCCGCGGTACTCGCTCGACTTCGAGAAGCGGTGGACCTGTCCCGGGCGGATCCAGAGCACGTCACCGGCCGTCGCCTCGTGCTCGGCGAAGTCGATCATGTGGCGGACCGGACCGTCGTCGAAGAGCATCACCACGTGGAAGTCGATGCGGTGCACACGGTCCAGCGGCGCGTCGGTGTGCCAGGTGCGACCGGTGCCCATGGGTCCCACCTGCATGCCGACGCCGCCGACGCTGAGTTCGACGGGAAAGGGAAAGGTTCTGATGCCCTCACCGGCGCCGTCTTGGGTACTTGTGTCCACCATGTCCTTCTCGTGCCGCCCAGTTGCCGACCCGTGGCGCTCATGTGTCGCCGGCGGGTGTCCCACTTTCACCACAGGCTGACACAGGGAGACCTTCCTTCGTAAAAGTCAGACTTTTAGGTTTGAACACAACAGAGCAGATGACCCGCTCCTATCGAGGATTTCTTGAAGATGAGCACGCAGACACCGAACAACTTCGAGTGGACCGAACTTGACCGGCGTGCCGTCGACACCGCACGCCTTCTGGCGGCGGATGCCGTGCAGCAGGTGGGCAACGGACACCCCGGAACCGCCATGAGCCTGGCGCCCGTCGCGTACACGATCTTTCAGAAGGTGATGCGACACGACCCGGCGGACCCCGAGTGGACGGGCCGTGACCGCTTCGTCCTGTCCCCCGGCCACACCTCGCTGACCCTCTACACCCAGCTCTTCCTCTCCGGCTACGAGCTGGAGCTGGCGGACCTCAAGAGCTTCCGTACGCACGGCTCGAAGACGCCCGGCCATCCCGAGTACGGGCACACCGCCGGTGTCGAGACCACCACCGGACCGCTCGGCCAGGGCGTCGCCAACGCCGTCGGCATGGCGATGGCCGCCCGCTACGAGCGTGGCCTGTTCGACCCCGACGCCCCGCAGGGCGAGTCGCCGTTCGACCACACCGTCTGGGGCATCGTCTCCGACGGCGACCTGGAGGAGGGCGTCTCCGCCGAGGCCTCCTCGCTCGCCGGCCACCAGAAGCTCGGCAACCTCGTCTTCGTCTACGACGACAACCACATCTCCATCGAGGGCGACACCGCCACGGCCTTCTCCGAGGACGTGCTGAAGCGGTACGAGGCCTACGGCTGGCACACGCAGCGCGTGGAGCCGACCGAGGGCGGCGACGTCGACGTCCCCGCCCTGTACGCGGCCCTGAGGACGGCGCAGGCCGAGACCGGGCGCCCCTCGATCATCTCGCTGCGCACGATCATCGCCTGGCCCGCGCCGAACGCCCGGAACACCGAGGCCTCCCACGGCTCGGCCCTCGGCGCGGAGGAGATCGCCGCCACCAAGCGTCTCCTCGGCTTCGACCCGGAGCAGAGCTTCGAGGTCTCCGACGAGGTCCTCGCGCACACCCGGGCCGCCCTCGACCGGGGCGCCGAGGCCCACGCGGCCTGGGACAAGCAGCTGGAGAAGTGGCGCGGCGCCGACCCCGGGCGCGCCCAGCTGTTCGACCGGGTCCTCGCCGGTCAGCTGCCCGAGGGCTGGGAGGACGCGCTGCCGGTGTTCGAGCCCGGCAAGCCGGTCGCCACCCGCGCCGCCTCCGGCAAGGTGCTCCAGTCGCTCGGGGCGGTCCTGCCCGAGCTGTGGGGCGGCTCCGCCGACCTGGCCGGTTCCAACAACACCACCATCGACAAGACCTCCTCCTTCCTCCCCGAGGGCAACCCGCTGCCCGAGGCGAGCCCGTACGGCCGCACGGTCCACTTCGGTATCCGTGAGTTCTCGATGGCCGCGGAGATGAACGGCATCGCGCTGCACGGCAACACCCGCATCTACGGCGGCACCTTCCTGGTGTTCTCCGACTACATGCGCAACGCCGTCCGGATGTCGGCGCTCATGCAGCTGCCGGTGACCTACGTGTGGACGCACGACTCCATCGGCCTCGGCGAGGACGGCCCCACCCACCAGCCGGTCGAGCACCTGGCCGCGCTGCGCGCCATCCCGGGCCTGAACGTCGTCCGCCCGGCCGACGCCAACGAGACGGCGATCGCCTGGGCCGAGATCCTGAAGCGGCACGCCACCCGGCCGGCCCCGCACGGTCTGGTCCTCACCCGTCAGGGCGTGCCGACGTACGCGCCGGACCCGGACGCGGCGAAGGGCGGTTACGTCCTGGTGGAGTCCTCGACCGCGACCCCCGAGGTCGTTCTCGTCGCCACCGGCTCCGAGGTGCAGCTGGCCGTCGCCGCGCGCGAGGCGCTGGAGGCCGAGGGCATCGGCGTCCGGGTGGTGTCGATGCCGTCCGTGGAGTGGTTCGAGGAGCAGCCGCGTGAGTACCGCGACCGCGTCCTGCCGCCGTCGGTGAAGGCCCGCGTCGCGGTCGAGGCGGGCATCGGCCTCACCTGGTACCGGTTCGTGGGGGACGCCGGACGCATCGTCTCCCTCGAACACTTCGGCGCCTCCGCCGACGCACAGACCCTGTTCGCCGCATACGGCTTCACCGCCGAGAACGTCGCCGCCGCGGCCAGGGCCGTACTCGATTCACTGAACGGCCTTGCCTCAGCGCGTGGTTGATCCGACCGCCAGAAAGAAGATGATCGAAGTGACCGAAGCAACCGCGACCGCGGGAGCGCTGGACCGCCTGTCGAACGAGGGCGTCTCCATCTGGCTGGACGACCTGTCACGCAAGCGGATCGCCTCCGGCAACCTCGCCGAACTCGTCGAGACGAAGAACGTCGTCGGCGTCACCACCAACCCGTCCATCTTCCAGGCCGCGATCGGCTCCGGCGAAGGGTACGAGGAGCAGCTCGCCGACCTGGCGGTGCGGGGCGTCACGGTCGACGAGGCCGTACGGATGATGACGACGGCCGACGTGCGGTCCGCAGCCGATATCCTGCATTCTGTATACACGGCGGCGGGTGGCCGTGACGGCCGGGTCTCCATCGAGGTCGACCCCCGTCTGGCCCATCACACCGCCGCCACCATCGCCGAGGCCAAGCAGCTCGCCTGGCTCGTCGACCGCCCCAACGTCATGATCAAGATCCCGGCGACCCGGGCCGGTCTCCCGGCGATCACCGAGGTCATCGGCCTCGGCATCAGCGTCAACGTCACGCTGATCTTCTCGCTGGAGCGCTACCGCGAGGTCATCGACGCCTATCTGGCGGGCCTGGAGAAGGCCGCCGCCAGGGGCCTGGACCTGTCCACGATCCACTCGGTGGCCTCCTTCTTCGTCTCCCGTGTCGACGCCGAGATCGACAAGCGGCTGACCGTGCTCGGCACCGACGCGGCCCTCGCGCTGAAGGGAAGGGCGGCCCTCGCCAACGCGCGGCTGGCCTACGCGGCGTACGAGGAGGTCTTCGCGGGCGACCGCTGGACCGCGCTCAGCGGCGCCGGGGCGAACAAGCAGCGTCCGCTGTGGGCATCCACCGGTGTGAAGGATCCTGCATACAAGGACACGCTGTATGTGGACGATCTGGTCGCACCGGGCACGGTCAACACCATGCCCGAGGCCACGCTGAACGCCACCGCCGACCACGGCGACATCACCGGTGACACGGTCACCGGCGGCTACGTCCAGGCGCGTGCCGACCTCGCCGCCGTCGAGGCGCTCGGCATCTCCTACGACGAGGTCGTCACCCGGTTGGAGGACGAGGGTGTCGCCAAGTTCGCGGTGGCGTGGCAGGACCTTCTGGACGCGGTCACGAAGTCGCTGATGAGCAAGGGAGTTGACGCGGAATGAGCACCAGCAGTCTCGACGCGGCCTGGGAGAACCCCCTGCGGGACGCCCGCGACCGGCGCCTGCCGCGTATCGCGGGCCCCTCCGGCCTCGTCATCTTCGGCGTGACCGGCGACCTGTCGCGCAAGAAGCTGATGCCGGCGGTCTACGACCTCGCCAACCGCGGTCTGCTCCCGCCGGGCTTCTCGCTCGTCGGCTTCGCCCGCCGCGACTGGGAGGACCAGGACTTCGCGCAGGTCGTCCACGACGCGGTGCGCGAGCACTCCCGGACGCCGTTCCGCGAGGAGGTCTGGCAACAGCTCGCCGAGGGCATGCGGTTCGTCCCCGGCGACTTCGACGACGACACGGCGTTCAAGCAGCTGCGGGACGCCGTCGAGGAGCTGGACTCCTCCCGCGGCACGGGCGGCAACTTCGCCTTCTACCTCTCCGTACCGCCGAAGTTCTTCCCCAAGGTGGTCGAGCAGCTCAAGAAGCACAGGCTGGCGAAGGGGCCGGAGGGCTCCTGGCGGCGGGCCGTCATCGAGAAGCCCTTCGGGCACGACCTCGCCAGCGCGCAGGAACTGAACGCGGTCGTGCACGACGTGTTCGAGCCGGACCAGGTCTTCCGCATCGACCACTACCTCGGCAAGGAGACCGTCCAGAACATCCTGGCGCTGCGCTTCGCCAACACGATGTTCGAGCCGATCTGGAACCGGTCGTACGTCGACCATGTGCAGATCACGATGGCCGAGGACATCGGCATCGGCGGCCGGGCCGGCTACTACGACGGCATCGGCGCCGCCCGTGACGTCATCCAGAACCACCTGCTCCAGCTGATGGCCCTCACGGCCATGGAGGAGCCCGCCGCCTTCGACGCGAACGCGCTGCTCACCGAGAAGCTCAAGGTGCTCAGGGCGGTGAAGCTGCCCGAGGAGCTCGGCAGCCACACCGTGCGGGGCCAGTACGCGGGCGCCTGGCAGGGCGGCGCGAAGGTGCTCGGCTACCTGGAGGAGGACGGCATCGACCCGTCCTCCACGACGGACACGTACGCTGCCGTGAAGCTGAACGTCGACAACCGCCGCTGGGCGGGCGTGCCGTTCTACCTGCGGACCGGCAAGCGCCTCGGCCGCCGGGTCACCGAGATCGCGGTGGTCTTCCAGCGCGCTCCCCACTCCCCCTTCGACTCCACGGCGACCGAGGAGCTCGGCCAGAACGCCATCGTGATCCGCGTCCAGCCGGACGAGGGCATCACGGTCCGCTTCGGCTCCAAGGTGCCGGGCACCTCGATGGAGATCCGGGACGTCACGATGGACTTCGCCTACGGCGAGTCCTTCACCGAGTCCAGCCCGGAGGCGTACGAGCGGCTCATCCTGGACGTACTGCTCGGCGATGCCAACCTGTTCCCGCGCCACCAGGAAGTGGAAGAGTCCTGGAAGATCCTCGACCCGATCGAGGAGTACTGGGCACGGCACGGCAAGCCCGCGCAGTACGCCTCGGGAAGCTGGGGACCCGAGGAAGCCGACGAGATGCTCGCACGAGACGGACGGAGCTGGCGCAGGCCATGAAGATCGACCTGACCGACACCACGGCAAGCAAGATCAACAAGGCGTTGGTGCGGGGTCGCCGCGCCATCGGCACACCGGCCGTGGGCATGGTCCTGACGATGGTCATCGTCACGGACGAGGAGAACGCCTACGACTCGATCAAGGCGGCCGAGGAGGCCTCGCACGAGCACCCCTCGCGCACCCTGGTCGTCATCAAGCGGCACGCCCGCAGCCCGCGCGACCGCACCAACGCCCGTCTCGACGCCGAGGTACGGGTGGGCGCCGACGCGGGCACCGGCGAGACGGTCATCCTGCGGACGTACGGCGAGGTGTCCGACCACGCCGACTCCGTCGTCCTGCCGCTGCTGCTGCCGGACGCGCCGGTGGTCGTGTGGTGGCCGGTGGACGCGCCGATGAACCCCGCCAAGGACCCGCTGGGCGCGCTCGCACAGCGCAGGATCACCGACATGTACGCCGTCGAGCGGCCGCTGACGGCCCTGGAGGCGCGCGTGAAGTCGTACGCGCCCGGCGACACCGACCTCGCCTGGACCCGGCTCACCCCGTGGCGCTCGATGCTCGCGGCGGCGCTGGACCAGGCCCAGGTGCCGATCACCTCGGCGGCCGTCGAGAGCGAGGCCGACAACCCCAGCGCCGAGCTGCTCGCGCGCTGGCTGGAGGCCCGGCTGAACGTCGTGGTCGACCGGGTCGTCACCGCGGGCCCGGTCGTCACGGCCGTCCGGCTCGGCACCGAAAGGGGCGAGATCGTCATCGACCGCCCCGAGGGCCCGCTCGCCACGCTCACGCTGCCCGGCCAGCCCTCGCGCACCCTGGCGCTGAAGGTCCGCGCCACCTCCGAACTCATCGCCGAGGAGCTCAGGCGCCTCGACGCGGACGAGATGTACGCCGTCGCCCTGCGCGGCGAGGGCACCAAGGAGACCCCCTCCCATGTCTGACACCCCCCGGCTCGACCAGCGGCCCGAGTGGACCGCGCTGAAGGACCACCGTGCCCGGTGGCAGACGGACCTGCGGGAGCTGTTCGCCGCGGACCCGGAGCGCGCGGAGCGGTACGTGGTGCGCGTCGGCGACCTGCGCATCGACTTCTCCAAGAACCTGGTCACCGACGAGACGCTCGCCCTGCTGCGCGAACTCGCCGCCGCAACCGACGTGTTCGGGCTGCGCGACGCCATGTTCCGCGGCGACAGGATCAACATCACCGAGGACCGCGCGGTCCTGCACACCGCGCTGCGGGCCCCCACGGGCACCGTCGTCGAGGTCGACGGCGAGGACGTCGTCCCCCAGGTCCACGCCGTGCTCGCCAAGATGAGCGGCTTCGCCGAGCGCGTGCGCTCGGGCGAGTGGACCGGTCACACGGGCCGCCGGATCCGCAATGTCGTCAACATCGGCATCGGCGGCTCCGACCTGGGTCCCGCGATGGCGTACGAGGCACTGCGGGCCTACACGGACCGCTCGCTGACCTTCCGGTTCGTCTCCAACGTCGACGGCGCCGATCTCCATGAGGCGGTCCACGACCTGGATCCCGCCGAGACGCTGTTCATCGTCGCCTCCAAGACCTTCACCACGATCGAGACGATCACCAACGCGACCTCGGCCCGCACCTGGCTGCTGAAGGGGCTGGGCGGTGAGGAGAAGGCGGTCGCGAAGCACTTCGTCGCGCTGTCCACGAACGCCGAGAAGGTCGCCGACTTCGGCATCGACACGGCCAACATGTTCGAGTTCTGGGACTGGGTCGGCGGTCGCTACTCCTTCGACTCGGCGATCGGCCTGTCGCTGATGATCGCCATCGGCCCGGCGCGGTTCCGGGAGCTGCTCGACGGGTTCAGGATCGTCGACGACCACTTCCGCACCGCGCCCGCCGAGTCCAACGCCCCCCTGATCCTCGGCCTGTTGGGCGTCTGGTACGGCAACTTCTTCGACGCGCAGTCGCACGCCGTGCTCCCCTACAGCCACTACCTGTCGAAGTTCACCGCCTACCTCCAGCAGCTCGACATGGAGTCCAACGGCAAGTCGGTGGACCGCGAGGGCCGGCCCGTGCAGTGGCAGACCGGGCCGGTGGTGTGGGGCACTCCGGGCACCAACGGGCAGCACGCCTACTACCAGTTGATCCACCAGGGCACCAAGCTGATCCCGGCCGACCTGATCGGCTTCGCCCGTCCCCTCGACGAGCTGAGCGGCGAACTCAAGGCGCAGCACGACCTGTTGATGGCCAACCTGTTCGCGCAGGGACAGGCCCTCGCCTTCGGCAAGACCGCCGAGGAGGTCCGGTCGGAGGGCGTGCCGGAGGAGCAGGTGGCGCACCGCACCTTCCAGGGCAACCACCCCACCACCACGATCCTCAGCCCCGAGCTGACCCCGTCGGTGCTCGGTCAGCTCATCGCGCTCTACGAGCACAAGGTGTTCGTGCAGGGCGCCGTGTGGGACATCGACTCCTTCGACCAGTGGGGCGTGGAGCTCGGCAAGGTGCTCGCCAAGCGTGTCGAACCCGCCCTCACCGAGGGTGCCGAGGTGCCCGGCCTCGATCCCTCCACCGCCGCTCTCGTCGCCGCCTACCGCGAACTCAGGAAGTAGTGAACTGACATGACATCGATGCAGCTGGGCCTGATCGGTCTCGGCAAGATGGGCGGCAACATGCGCGAGCGCATCCGCCGCGCCGGCCACACCGTCATCGGCTACGACCGCAATCCCGAGGTCTCCGACGTCGGCGGTCTCGCCGAACTCGTCGAAAAGCTCGAAGCGCCGCGCACCGTCTGGGTGATGGTCCCGGCCGGCGAGGCCACCCAGTCCGTCATCGACGAGCTCGGCGGCCTGCTCCAGAGCGGCGACACGGTCGTCGACGGCGGCAACTCCCGCTGGACGGACGACGAGAAGCACGCCAAGGAGCTCGGCGCCAAGGGCATCGGCTTCGTCGACGCCGGTGTGTCCGGCGGCGTCTGGGGCCTCCAGAACGGCTACGCCCTGATGGTCGGCGGCGACGTCGCGCACGTCGCCAAGGTGCAGCCGATCTTCGACGCGCTCAAGCCGGAGGGCCCGTACGGCTATGTCCACGCGGGCAAGGTGGGCGCCGGGCACTTCTCGAAGATGGTCCACAACGGCATCGAGTACGCCATGATGCAGGCGTACGCCGAGGGCTGGGAGCTCCTCGAGAAGGTGGACTCCGTGGAGAACGTGCGCGAGGTCTTCCGGTCCTGGCAGGAGGGCACGGTCATCCGGTCCTGGCTGCTCGACCTGGCCGTCAACGCCCTCGACGAGGACGTGCACCTCGACAGGCTGCGCGGCTACGCGGAGGACTCCGGCGAGGGCCGCTGGACGGTCGAGGCCGCGATCGACAACGCCGTGCCGCTGCCCGCCATCACGGCGTCCCTCTTCGCGCGGTTCGCCTCCCGTCAGGAGGACTCGCCGCAGATGAAGATGATCGCGGCGCTGCGCAACCAGTTCGGCGGCCACGCCGTCGAGTCGGCGGAGAAGTAGGCCCGGCCGTGGGGGATCTGCTGCTGGTCCGCCACGGGGAGACCGAGTGGAGCAGGTCGGGACAGCACACCAGCTTCACCGACCTGCCCCTCACCGAACACGGTGAGGAACAGGCCAAGTCGCTGGCCCCGCTCCTCTCCGGCCGGACCCTCTCGCTCGCCCTGACCAGCCCGCTGCACCGCGCGATACGCACCGCCGAACTCGCCGGCATCACCGGCGCCCTGCCCGAACCCGACCTGCACGAATGGGACTACGGCGGCTACGAGGGCGTCACCACCGACGAGATACACCGCACCCGTCCCGCCTGGGACCTGTGGACCGACGGCGTGCCGCCCGGCCCGGCCGGTCACCCCGGCGAGTCGCCCGAGGAGATCGGTCGGCGCGCCGACCGGGTGCTGGCCCGGGTGGACACCGCGCTGGCCCGCGACGACGGTGACGTCGTCCTCGTCGCCCATGCCCATGTCCTGCGGGTGTTGACGGCCCGCCGGCTCGGACTGCCGCCTGCCGAGGGGCGGTTGTTCCAGCTGGCCACGGGCACCATGAGCCGTCTGTCGACGGAGCACGGGCGGCCCGTGATCGCCGAATGGAACGTACGGGCATAGCCGGTTGACACCGCTCGGCAAGGCCCGCCAGAGTCGCGGCTGATGGAGATCAACGATCTGACACCGGCCGAACAGCGACTCTGGCGGGCCTTCGCCACGGGCGCGACCGTCGATTTTCGGGCGCAGGGCGAGGAGAACGGTCCCGAACGCAGCGTACGGGCGGCCGTGTTGCGGGCGCTGCTCCTCAACGGCCCCCGCGAACCGGGGGAGATAGCCGCCCTCAAGGTCACCGGGGCACGCGTCACCGGTCTCCTCGACCTGCGCCACGCGGTCGTCGACAGCATGATCCGCCTGATCCACTGCCGCTTCGACGAGGCCCCGAGGCTGGTGGGCGCCCAGCTCAACTACGTCAGCCTGCGCGACTCCGAGCTGCCCGGCCTGGACGCGTCACACACCCGGATCGACGGGGGCCTGCGGCTGACCCGCTGCCGTGTCGGCGGCCAAGTACACCTCAGCAGGGCGCAGATCTCGGGTGCCTTGTACCTCGACGGGGCGGAGGTCACCGCGACGGACCTCTCGGAGCCCGTCCTCCAGCTCAACCAGGTCTTCATCGACGACGACCTCTGCGCCCGCGGGCTGCGCACCCAGGGCCTGATCCGGCTCGACGGCGCCTCCGTCACCGGCTCGATCGACCTGGAGGACGCCGAACTCAACAACCCCGGCGCGCATGTGCTCAACGCGGAGTCCCTCGACGTGGGGGCCAATCTGCTGGGCAGGCGGCTGCGCGCGCACGGCCGGATCGATCTGCGCGGCTCCCGCATCCCCGGCCGGGTGGACCTGCTGCGCACCTCGCTGTCCAACCCGGGCGGCACCGCGCTGCGGGCCAGCAGCTGCGTCATAGGGGAGCTCTGGCTGCGCGAGGGCCCTCCGGTCGAGGGCCGGCTCAATCTGCGGCGCGCCGAGGTGGGCCAGCTCCAGCTGGAGCCGGAGATGCTGCCCGACCAGGTCCGGCTGCTGGATCTCACCTACACCTTCCTCACCCCGCACGAGCCCGCCGAGCGGCGGCTGCCGATGCTGGAGCGCGACGACGGCGCGTTCGACCCGCACGCCTACGAGCAGTTGACGGGCGCCTACCGCCGCATCGGCGACGACCGTGCGGCCCGGGTGGTGCAGTTGGCCAAGCAGCGCCGGCATCGCGGCACCCTGCCCTGGTACGGCCGGGTGTGGGGCCACCTCCAGGACGCGGCCGTCGGCTACGGGTTCCGCCCGCTGCGCGCGGCCGTCTGGCTGCTGTCCCTGCTGGCGGTCGGCTCGATCACGTACGCCGGGCACCACCCGCCCCCGCTCAAGACGGGTGAGGCACCCGAATTCAACCCGGTCTTCTACACCCTCGACCTGCTGCTGCCCGTGATCTCCTTCGGGCAGGAGAGCGCGTTCGCGCCGAGGGGCTGGTACCAGACGCTGTCGTACGTCCTCATCGTGACCGGTTGGATCCTGGCCACGACCGTCGTCGCCGGTGTGACCAGGACGGTCAGCCGGCAGTAGGTCAGCGCGCGGCGTGCTGGGCGGCCAGCCGCACCGGCGCGTTGGCGGCGCCGTACCCCTGGTAGCCGCCCTCGCGCTGGACGAGTTCGAAGAAGACCCGGCCGACGGTGTGCGTGTAGCAGTGCCGAAAGACGCCGTGCGCGTCGCGGTCGTAGAGGATGCCCAGGTCGCGGTAGGTGTCCAGCTCGCCGTCGGCGAACTCGAAGCGGGCCTCGAGGTCGTCGTAGTAGTTCGCCGGGATGGGCAGCAGGCGTCCGCCGGCCTCGGTGAACCGGCGGGCCGCGGCGACCACGTCGTCGGTGGCCAGCGCGATGTGCCGGGCGTGCGCGGTGTCGTCACCTGGGGCCGCGCCGACGGTGAGCGGGAGGCGGACGCTGCCGTCGGTGTTGGTGACGGCGCGGCTGCGCAGCAGTCCGTAGGGGTCGGCGACGTCGACGCTCTCCTGGGCGTCGAGGCCGAGGACACCGCGGTGGAAGAGCACCGCCTCGTCGAAGTGGTGCCAGGGCTGGGTGAGTGCCACGTGGTCGATGCGGACGGCGTCCGAGGCGGCCGGGGTGTGCGGTACGTCCGCGAAGTCGGCGCGCCAGTTGGGCAGTTCGGGCCGGTTCGTCGCGCACAGGAAGAGTTCCGTGCCGTCGGGGGCGGCGACGGCGTCGAGCGGGGCGTCCTCGGCGGCCCGACGGCGGGGCAGGACGGGGGCGAGCAGTGCCTCGGCGCGGCGGGCGGCCGCCGCGGGGTCCGGTGACTCCAGGCCGAGCGCGGTGAGGGTGGTGCCGTCGATGGGGGTCCCCCCGCGCGAGCGAAGCCGAAAGCGGGGGAGGACGGCCGGACCGGTGTTGACCAGGACGCGGGCCTCGCCCTGCTCCCACAGCTCGACGGGTTTGCCGCGGTGGCGGGCGGTGCGGGCGAAGCCGAGGCCGGTGAGGAGGGCGGCGAGAGGTTCGGCGTCGTGGGTGACCAGTTCGGCGAAGGCGATCCCGGTGGGGGCGGCGGGCGCGGGCAGGGCCCGGACGCCGGCCTCCTCCTGGAGGATCAGCAGGGAGCGGCGGGCGTCCACGGCGGTCGGGCCGGCCTCGGCCTGCCGGAAGACGTCGTTGAAGACCTCGAGCGAGAGCGGTCCGTCGTAACCGGTGCGCAGGACGTGTTTCACCAGTCCCGCGACGTCGAAGCCGCCCTGACCGGGGAAGCAGCGGTGGTGGCGGCTCCACTGGAGGACGTCCATGCCGAGCAGCGGGGCGTCGGCCAGCTGGAGGAAGAAGATCTTCTCGCCGGGGATGTCCTCGATGCCTTCGAGGTCCTTCGGATCGGAGCTGCGGGACAGGACGTGGAAGCTGTCCAGGCAGGTGCCGAGCGCGGGGTGGCCGGCCGCCTCGACGATGCGCCAGGCGTGGTCGTAGGTGCTGACGTGCCGTCCCCAGGCGAGCGCCTCGTAGGCGACGCGGATGCCGAAGTCCTGCGCCAGGTCGGCCAGTTCGCTCAGCTGCCCGGCGGCGAGCGCGTCGTCGTCGGCCGCGAGCGGGGAGACGCTGGAGCAGACCAGGACGGTGTCCGCGCCGAGCCGGTTCATCAGCTCGAACTTGTGCCGGGCGCGGCGCAGGTTGCGGGCGAACTCCTCGGCCGGCACCGCCTCGATGTCCCGCATCGGCTGGTAGAGATCGATGCCCAGGCCGAGGTCGGCGCAGCGGGCGCGGATCTCCTCCGGGGTGAGGGGACTCGCGAGCAGGTCGTTCTCGAAGATCTCGACGCCGTCGAAACCGGCCCGGGCGGCGGCCGTGAGCTTCTCGGTGAGGGATCCGCTGAGGGAGACGGTGGCTATCGACGTACGCACGGTCATGCTCCTTCGAGGGCTGTGCCGCGACCCGTCGGGGGCGCGGGGCGGGACATCCTGCGGCTGTCATGGGGCGTGGCCCGCGGCCGTCGTACGCCATGGCCCGCGGCCGTCATACGGCATGGCCCGCGGCCGTCATACGGCATGGCCCGCCGAGTGCTCGGCGCCACGGGCCATCTCCGCGAAGTCGGCCAGCATGCCGACGCTGTCCGGCTCGCGGCCGGTGAACAGCCGGAAGGCGTCCACGGCCTGGAAGACTGCCATGCCGCCCCCGTCCAGAGTGGCGCAGCCGACCGCGCGCGCGGTGCGCAGCAGCTCGGTCTCCAACGGACGGTAGACGACCTCGGCGACCCACAGGTCGGGGCGCAGCAGCCCGGCCGGGAAGGGCAGGCCGGGGTGGGCGGCCATGCCGGTGGGAGTGGCGTGCACGACGCCGTCGGCCTGGGCGAGCAGATCGGCCAGCCGGTCGGGAGCCGCGGCCGCGGCCCGGCCGGGTCCGAAGTGCCGGTTGAGGGAACCGGCGAGATCCGCGGCCCGGTCGGCCAGCGCGTCCACGACGGTGACCTGGCCGGCGCCCAGCGTGAGGGTGGCGTGCGCGACGGCGGCGCCCGCCCCGCCGGCGCCCAGCTGCACCACCCGCTCCAGCGGCACGTCGGGCAGACCGCGCGCGAAAGAGGCGGCGAATCCGGTGACGTCGGTGTTGTGGCCGATGGCCCGGCCGTCCTCGAAGACCACGGTGTTGACCGCGCCGAGCGCCTCGGCCTGCGGGGCGAGCGCGTCGAGGTGCGGGATGACCAGCTGCTTGCACGGGTGCGTGATGTTGAGCCCGTCGAAGCCGAGGTCGCGGGCGGCGCGCACCAGGTCGCCCACCGCCTCGGGCCCCAGGCCCAGCACGTCGATGTCGATGAGCCGGTACAGGTACCGCAGGCCCTGCCGGTCGGCCTCCCGCTCGTGCAGCGCCGGGCTGAGGGACGGACCGATGCCGGAGCCGATCAGTCCGACGAGATACGAGTCCTTGAAGACGACGGCCACGGCGGACCTCCTGATCGGCTGGCTAATGTACGAACTGGTGAGTTAGTCATAACACCAAGGCGGACTCCGAGGGAAGCCCTCTCACGTCACGGGACGGGGGTGGGCTTCTAGAATCTCGACACTGCACCCACGCCGCCCGAAGGAACCTGGATGACCAGCGTCGACGAACCGGCACGACCCCACGGCAACGGGCGCCTGCGCGACGCCGCCCGGACCCGGGCCGAGATCCTCGACGTGGCGACGCTGGAGTTCGCCCGGGTCGGCTACGCCGGGGCCCGGGTCGACGACATCGCCGCCCGCACCAGCACCACCAAGCGGATGATCTACTACTACTTCGGCGGCAAGGAGCAGCTCTTCACCGCCGTCCTGGAGCGGGCGTACGGGGTGATCCGCGAGGCCGAGCAGCAGCTCGACGTCGAGCATCTCGACCCGGTCGCGGCCATCCGCCGGCTGGCGGAGCTGACCTTCGACCACCACGAGCAGCACCCCGACTTCATCCGTCTGGTGAGCATCGAGAACATCCACGAGGCCGAGCACATCGCCGCCTCCGAGAAGCTCGGGCGGATCGGTTCCCCCGCACTCGACGTGATCGGCCGCATCCTGGCCTCCGGACGGGAGTCCGGCCTGTTCACGGCCGAGGTGGACGCCGTGGACCTGCACGCGATGATCAGCTCCTTCTGCTTCTTCCGGGTGGCCAACCGGCACACGTTCGGGGCCCTGTTCGGCCGCGACCTGGTGGACCCGGCCCAGCGGGAGCACTACCGGGCCATGCTCGGCGACATGGTGATCGCCTATCTGACGGCGGAGCGCGCGACGGACTGACCGGGGGACCGATCCGGCGGGCCGACCCGGCCGGCCGTGCGGCAGGGCCGGTGCCGCAGGCCCGGTGCGCCAGGCCGACCGGTGCGGCCGAGGACCCTCCGGCGCGCCGCCGCGACGGGCTCACCCGGAGCGCCGACCCGGCGTGCCGAGCGGCGCCGACCGGGCGGACCGGTCCCGGCGGAACGACGCGAGGCCTCCGTCAAAGATCCTTCGGCGCCGCCTATTGACAGCGGAGAAACATCAGCGCAACATCCGTAGCCATCCGCTACTAACTACCCAGTGGGTTAATTAGCCGGGCACGCACCCGGCGCAGCCGCCCCGCACCCCAGGGGACCGGCCCTACTCCCCCTTGCCTCACTCCACGTACGTTGGAGTTCCCTCGAAGGAGCACGCCGTGTCCGTCCCCGCCGCACCTCCCGGCCAGCCGAAGAAAGCCGCCATGGCGGCCTGGATCGGCAGCGCTCTGGAGTACTACGACTTCTTCATCTACGGCAGCGCGGCAGCACTGATCTTCCCGAAGGTCTTCTTCGACGAGTCCGACCCGGCCACCGCGACCCTGCTGTCGCTGGCCACCTTCGGTGTCGCCTACGCGGCCCGGCCCGTCGGCGCGCTCTTCCTCGGCCACTTCGGCGACCGCGTGGGCCGCAAGAAGATCATGGTCTTCACGCTCATCCTGATGGGCGTCTCGACGTTCCTCATCGGCTGCCTGCCCACCCGCGCACAGGTCGGCACGCTCGCGCCCGTCCTGCTGGTGCTGTGCCGCGTCCTCCAGGGCATCTCCGCGGCCGGGGAGCAGGCCAGCGCCAACTCCATGACGCTGGAACACGCGCCGTCGGAACGGCGGGGCTTCTTCACCAGTTTCACCCTCAGCGGCACCCAGGGCGGCCAGCTCCTCGCCACGCTCGTCTTCATCCCGATCGCGGCCCTCCCCGAGAAGCAGCTGCTGTCCTGGGGCTGGCGGGTCCCGTTCTGGCTGAGCATCGCGGTCGCCGTGGCCGGCTACGTCATCCGCCGCAAGCTGGAGGAGACCCCGGCCTTCGCCGCCCAGCAGGCCACCGGTGAGGTCGTCAAGCTGCCGCTGGCGGTACTGATGCGCGACCACTGGGCGGACGTCCTGCGGGTGGTCGCGGGCGCGCTCGTCGCCTCGGTCAGCACCATCTTCACGGTGTGGGCGCTGGCCTACGCGACCAGCGACTCGGTCGGGATGAGCCGCACCTCCATGCTGTGGGTGGGCGCGCTGGCCAACGTGGTCGCGCTGGCGGCCATCCCGGCGTGGGCCACGCTCTCCGACCGCATCGGCCGCCGTCCGGTGTACCTGATCGGCGCGGCCGGCAGCGCGGTGATGATGTTCGCCTACCTGTGGGCCATCTCCACCGGCTCCTACCCGCTGATCCTGCTGCTGGGCATCGCCACCTTCGGCGTGGTCTACAGCGCCGCGAACGGCGTGTGGCCCTCCTTCTACGGTGAGATGTTCTCCACCCGGGTCCGCCTGTCCGGCATGGCGATCGGCACCCAGATCGGCTTCGCGGTGGCCGGCTTCGCGGTCACCTTCGCCGCGCAGATCGCCGGCCCGGACGGCGACGGCTGGTCCTCGGTGGCCCTCTTCACCGCGGCGCTGTGCGTCCCGCCGGTGATCGCGGCCCTGTCGGCCCGGGAGACCGCGAAGATCCCGACGGAGCAGCTGGGTGAGCGGGGGGCGCGCAAGGCGTCACAGCCGGAAACGGTTACCGCCTGATCCAGGGTCCGCCGCGGAGATTCGCCCCCGGTACTCCGTGACGTCGCAACTCCCTGAAACGTGACGGCGTAACTCTCCGAAACGGGATTTCCGTGGCTCCCGGTTCCGCGACTCCCGAGCCCCCGGCCGCCTTCTCGGCGCCGGGGGCTCGGCCGTGCGGGCCGGTGGGGCAGGGGGGCGACGGGTGGGAGGACGGGCATGATGACCGGCAAGGGGTGACGGGCAAGAGGTGACGCTCAGTCCTGGGAAACGCCGGGAACGGCCCCCTCGACCGCCGCGTCCAGCAGGGGAGCCAGCTCCGTCGCGACCGTCGTCAGGGCCCGGACGTCCCGTTCCGCCCGGGCGATCAGGATCGCTCCCTCCAGGGCGCTGATCATGAGGGTGGCGAGTGAGCCGGCCCGGGCCGCCGGGACCCCCATGCCGGTCAGGGCCTCGGCGACCGGGCCGGTCCAGGTGGCGAACGCGGCGGCCGCGGCCTCCCGGGTGGCGTCGCCGGAGGCCGCGCAGTCGACGGTCGCGGCGGCGACGGGACAGCCGGCGGCGAACCCGGACGCCGCGTACTCGTCCGTCCACTGGCGCACCATCGCGGCGAAGAGCCCGGCGGGAGTCGGCCCGCCGGCCCTCGCCGACTCGTCCAGGAATCGGGCCACGCGTTTGCCGGCGTAGCGGCCCGCCCAGTCCACGGCCTCGTTGACGAGCTGCTGCTTGCCGCCGGGAAAGTAGTGCTGGAGCGAGCCCCGGGGCGCACCCGCATGGACGGCGACCTCCCGCATTCCGGTCGCGCCGACTCCGTCGCGGCGGATGAGCTGGGCCGCGCTGAAGACCATCCGCTCACGGGGTCCGCGTTCGGGCACCGGCATGGTCGGCCTCCTCCGGGCTGGGGCACTCGCCGCATCCAGCGAAAGGGGAATCCTATGACCGCCGTCATAGGATTCGCTACTATGACCGCTGTCATAGGACACCGCGGTCACAGGACACAGGGAGAGGCAGGCGCCATGCAGGTCGGATTCATCGGTCTGGGCGTGATGGGGCGCCCCATGGCGCTGCGGCTGGCCCGCGCCGGGACGCCCCTCGTGGTGTGGAACCGTTCGGCGGCCCCCGCCGAGGCTCTGCGGGCGGCCGGCGCCGAGGTCGCGGCGGACCCCGCCGAGGTGTTCACCCGCGCCGACGTCGTGATCCTCATGCTGGCCGACGAGTCCGCCGTCGACACCGTCCTCGGCCGCGGCACCCCGGACTTCGGCCCGCGGGTCGACCGGCGCGTGGTCGTCACCATGGGCACGACCTCGCCCGAGTACTCGGGCGCACTGGAGGCGGACGTGCGCGCGGCGGGTGGCCGCTACGTCGAGGCGCCCGTGTCCGGCTCGCGGGTCCCGGCCGAGCAGGGCCGGCTGGTGGCGATGCTCGCCGGCGAGGAGGAGGCCGTGGACACCGTACGGCCGCTGCTCGCCCCCATGTGTCACGAGACGTTCCGCTGCGGCCCGGCACCCGGCGCGCTGCTGATGAAGCTCGCGGTGAACCTGTTCCTGATCACGCAGGTGACCGGCCTCACCGAGGCGTTCCACTTCGCGCAGCGGCAGGGACTGGACCGGCGGCTGTTCCTGGAGGTCGTGGCGGCCGGCCCCCTGGCGAGCGGGGTCTCGCGGATGAAGGCGCCCAAACTGCTGACGGGCGACTTCGCGGTGCAGGCCGCCGCGCTGGACGTCCTGAAGAACAACCGCCTCATCGCCGACGCCGCACGCGCGTGCGGCCTGGCCTCCCCGCTCCTCGACACCTGCCACGCCCTGTTCGAGGAGACCGTGGCCCTGGGCCACGCGGGCGCGGACATGGTCGCCGTCCTGCACGCCCTGGAGGCCCGCAGCGACGCCGGCCACGGCAACGGCTGAACTTGATCGCTGGTCGACGGCGCCCTGCCTGCTCCGGCCTGGACCTCGGCCAACCGCCGAGCCCGTAGGACTGGCACGGCCGGGGCGACCGTCACCCCCCGACGACACCCGCCTCTGGCGTGGGCGGATAGAGGTCGAGAACGATGTCGAGCCCCAGTCCGCCGACCTCGGCAAGCAGACGCGCCGGCAGCACGCAGCCTCCCTGACCGTTCTCACTGCCGAAACCGAGATACAGCTCCAGATCACAATCGGCGGACAGCCGCGTCAGCTCCTCACGACACCCGTCGACCAGTCGGACCAGTGCCGCGACATGCTCCTCGAGCCGGTTGCCGCTTCCCAGTCCACTCCGCCGGATCCAGACACTGCTCTCCCGCCGGTGACTGTCCGGATTTCGGGGGCTCATCAAGCTCCCCCGCTCGAACTGCTCGTCGGGGACGATCCCCAGACGAACCGAGATCTCCTCGGCACGGACGGTCCGGCTCGTGATGCGGATCGATCCGACCGACCACTTCGTCTCCGGCAACGGCGCACGCATCGTCAAATGTTCTGGCACGTGCTCACGATCGCAGGCCGGTCAGGGGCAGGCGAGTGCATTCCTCAGGCGGTCCCTGCAGCCTGCCCACCCGACAGAGGCCGGCCGCCCGGATGCACTACGGAGAGGTGATTGCCACCGCACATGGCAGTCATGGGCTCGTGTCCCGCGCACCCGCGAGGACCAGACGGTACGCCATATGCAGACGCTCACTCCCAGCCATCGGCGTAAGTTCCGCATTTCCACATACGGTTGCCGCGTTCCGTCCTTGACGTCCACTCCCGCTCTGCTACTCCTAGTAAATCCGAGCACTTCGTCGGGGGGCTGCATGTCCGCATCACGCTTTCGCGCGTCGATCAACGGCTTCTGGTGTCACAATGAAAGCTGGGACGACGCGTTCAACTGGGACGGAAAACATGACGAGGTCTTTATCGATGTCAACACGAAAGTCGTTGACGCGAGCGGATCCGTACTCCAGAACTTCGACAGTGAAAGCGAGTTGATGGGCGATACGTGGAGGCTGCCCAATCGCGTACAGGCGGGTTCCGCGTCCGACCGCGGTGGAATCGTCAGTGGCGACAAGTTTCCGCCGTCCCCCACTCCCTGGCTCCGTTCCGGTTCGCTCAACGCACGACGCTTCCCGCCGTACGCGATCTGGGAGGGCGATCTACGCCCAGGTCAGGACATGATCCTGCTGACCCCCACGATCTGGGAGTGGGATCCGGGCGCCGGGTTCTGGGACGGGTGGCTCGACTGGCAGGTTCAGGTCGATGCGAAGTACGGGCAACGAGCCAAGGAGATATTCGGCAAGATCTGGCCCGTTTCGACTCCCGTATTCGATGCGGTTTCGCTCGGCATCCAGACCGTGGGGTCGATGGCCGGGATATGGTCACCGTTCGGCAAGTCCATGCGGCGACCGATCGGAACTCGTCGCAGTCCGGACGGTCCGGACGGAACGCTGTTCAATCCGATCACGATTGCGCTGAACAGTGAAACGGCCGAATATCTGGTCGCGAACAACCTGCAGGGCTATGGCAACGGTATCGTCGAGTTGAGGTACGCCGACGACCCCTATCTGCGCGGGGTCTACTCTCTCTTCGTGCAGATCGAAAAGATTCGGGACGGAAGTGACGGGAAAGGCGGAATCAGCGGTTGGCGGGACGTCGACGGTGCAGACCGGGTCGTCTCGATGGCTGCCGCAGACGGCCGCCTCTTCGCCGTCACGGCGGACAAACGACTCTTGATCCGCGACTCCGTGGAGCGGGAAAGCAGCTGGACGCACATCGGCAGCGCGGTGGGAGACGCGGGGCTCGCGGCCACCGGCGGACGTCTGTTCTGCGCAACGCGGGAGAACGAGCTCTGGACACGCCAGGCATCGCCGATCGACATGGAGTGGACCCGCATAGGTCACGCCAACGGCGTCGTCGGCTTGACCGCCCTCAACGGATCCCTGTTCTGCGCCACGGGAAACAACCGGCTCTGGACTCGCGCGCCGATCCTCGCCGACGTCGACTGGAAGGACATCGGTCACGCCAACGGCGTGATGAGCCTCGGCAGTTCACTGTCGGATCTCCACTGTGTCACCAGCGACGGCAGGCTGTGGCGTCGACCGCCGAGCATGACGGACACACCGTGGACGGAGGTGGGACCCGCCCCGAAGACACATGCACTGGCCGGCACCTCCAGGGGCCTGTTCGCGGCAACCGAGGAGGGCCGCCTCCTGTTCAAGCTCATCCCTCCGCCGGGGTTCTGACAGCAGGCACGGCGCCGCGGTCGGGCCGCACCGGCCTACCCGTCGTTGGCCCCCTTGGGGATGCCGTACGCCCGCTCCACCCGGAGGCGCAGCACCAGGCGGCGGTCGCGGACCATGGCGGCGCGGTAGTCGTCCCAGTCGGGATGCTCGCCCGCCAGATCGCGGTAGAGGCGGACCAGTTCCTCCACGGTGGCGTCGTAGGGGTCCTTCGCGACCGGTGAGAGGTCGGCGGCACCCTCGGCGACCGTGTAGGCGCGGCGGTCGGTGGCCGTGACGTGGTACGACGCCCGGGGGTCGCGCCGCAGGTTGCGGGTCTTGGCGCGGTCGTCCGTGACGGAGATCCGGATGACGCCCTCGTCCGGGTAGTAGCGGTGGCTGACGTTCGACAACTGGGGGCGGCCGTCGCGCTTGAGGGTGACCAGTACCCCACCGCGGCCCTCGGAGAGCAGTGCGAGCAGCGCGTTCTGCGTCGTGTCCTGAGTCATGTCGACACAACCGGCGGCGCCCCGGGCCGCATTCCCCCGGGTCGCATTTCCCCCGCCTCGATCCGGCGTCCGAGCCGAGGCGTGGGTAGACACTGTCTACGTCAACCTGGTAGACAGTGTCTATGAGTGACCCCGAAAAGCCGGTACCCAAAGAGTCGGCCTCCGAGAAGCCGGACCCCGATCTGCGGACCCGTCTCGTCGACGTCGGCGTGGACCTGGTCTCCCAGGAGGGCGCCGGAGCACTCACCCTGCGGGAGATCGCACGCCGGGCCGGCGTCTCGCACGGTGCGCCGCGCCGCTACTTCCCCACCCATCTGGAGCTGCTGTCGGCCATCGCCCACCGCGGCTTCGCCCAGCTGGGCGCCCGGGTGTCGACGACCCTCGGCGACGGCACCGCCGGGCCTCGCGAACAGCTGACCGAACTGGCGCGCGTCTACCTGGAGTTCGCGCTGGGCAATCCCGGCATGTACGAGCTGATGTTCCGTCACGATCTGCTGGAAAGCGGTCATTTGAGGCTGCGGGACACCAGCCTCCCTTTGTTCGGCGTCCTGGTGGACCTGGTCGGCCGGGTCCGGCCCGACGCCGACGCCCGGTCGGTCGCCGGCGCGCTGTGGGCGAACCTGCACGGCATCGCCCAGCTCTGGCGCTGGGGAAGCCTCCAACTCGCCACGGGGACCGATGACTTCGTCCCCCTTCTGCGGACCGCCCTGGACGCGCATCTCGGTGCGGAGGCCGGCCGGTGAAGCGTTCCCGCCCCTCCCTGCCGCTCACGCTGGCGAGCAGCGTGGCCGGTGCCATGGTGGTCGCCCTGGACGGCACCGTGCTCACCGTCGCCCAGCCCACCCTGCGCCGCGACCTGGGCGCCTCCTTCACCCAGGTCCAGTGGACCAGCACCGGATATCTCGTCGCGGTGGCTGGCCTGTTGGTGTTCGCCGGGCGGCTCGGGGACCGTTACGGACACCGGCGCACCTTCGCCCTCGGCATGCTCGGCTTCGGCGCCGCATCGGCGGGCATCGCGCTGGCGCCGGACGTCGGCTGGGTGATCGGGCTGCGGGTCGTGCAGGGGGTGTTCGGAGCGCTGTTGCAGCCGGCCACCCTGGGGATGCTGCGGGCCGCCTACCCGCCCGAGCGGCTGCGGACACCGATCGCCGTGCGCACCGCGTCCATCGGGGTGGCCGCGGCGGCCGGACCGGTGGTGGGCGGCGCGCTGGCCACCGAGTTCGGCTGGCGGGCCGTGTTCCTCCTCAACATCGTGCCCGCGCTGGTGTTCGGCCTGCTCGCCCTCGCCTCCCGGGACCGCCCGGAAGGCCGGGGCCGAGGGGGCCGTTCGGGTCCGGCCGCCGGCGTCCCGCTCGACCTGCCCGGCGCCCTGCTGCTCGCCGTGGCCCTGGCCTGCCTGGTCCACACCCTCGTCGCCCTCCCCGGCATGACGTGGTCGGCGCCGGTCGCCCTCCTCGCCGGCGCCGCCTTCGTACGGCACGAGCGCCGGACGGGCTCCCCGCTGCTGCCGCCGGAGGTCGTGGGTTCGCGGGCGGTGGGCGCGGCGCTCGGTGTGCTCGTCGTCGCGTCCGCGGCCCTCAACGGCGGACTGCTGACCTGCGTCTACGTGCTCCAGGACGACCTGGGGCTGACCCCGCTGCGCAGCGCGCTGCTCAGCCTTCCGCTGGCGGTGCTGCTGGTGGCCGCCGCGCCCACCTCCGCCGTCCTGCTGCGCCGCTCCGGGGCCCGCGCCACGGTCGCCGGAGCGATGGTCGTCCTCGCCGCCGGGCTTCTCGTCCTCGCCCGGGCCTCGGCGCCGGTCGCTCTGTGCGCCGGGTTCGCGCTGGTGGGCGCCGGGTTCGGCACCGTGATGGTCGCGGCGACCCATGTCGTCGTACGACAGGCCCCCGCGGAGTCGGCCGGGGTGGCCGGCGGGTTGCAGCAGACCGCGATGAACGTCGGACCGGTGCTGGGGGTGGCTTCGGCGACCGTGCTCATGGACCTCGGGGCGACGCGCTCACCCCTGGCCGTACTGGCGTTCGTGGCCGCGGCGGCGCTCCCGGTCTGCCGGGCACTGCCGGGCGGTCCGCGGACCGCCCCCGCCCCCCTTCCCGTCGGTCCCCCGGCTGGTGGAAGCGACGCAACGCACACCGATCACGGCGCCGAAAGGGGTCCGCACACGCGTTCCCTACGCGACCATGAGGTCTGAGGTCGTCCGGGCGGGGTAGGCCGGGACCGCACCTTGAACAAGCGCACCGGAGGAAAACCATGGCACTGCTGCGGCAAGAGGTCGACCCGAGCGAGGTCGGGCTGGACGCGAAGGCGCTGGACCGGCTCGACCAGCACGTCGCCCACTTCGTCGACGAGGGGCGCCTGCCCGGGTTCCTCGTGGCCGTCTCCCGCGGCGGCCGGGTCGCCCACCTCACCACGCACGGCCACCGTGACATCGCGGCCGGGCTGCCGGTCGAGGCCGACACCCTCTACCGGATCTACTCGATGACCAAGCCGGTCACCTCGGTCGCCGCACTGATACTGGTCGAGGAGGGCCGGCTGGGCCTCGACGACCCGGTCGCCGACCACCTCCCGGCCTTCGCCGACCAGCGGGTGTACGTGGAGGGCTCGGGCGCCGACCTCACCACCCGCCCGGTCGGGCAGCCCCTGCTGGTGAAGCATCTGATGACCCACACCGCGGGCCTGACCTTCGCCTTCTACCACTGCCACCCCGTCGACGCCCTGTACCGCGAGGCCGGTCTGGAGTCGGCGGTGCTGCCGGGCTCGGACCTGGCCGGGACGGTGGAGGCGTACGCGCGGCTGCCGCTCCAGTTCGAGCCGGGCACGCAGTGGAACTACTCGGTGGCCACCAACGTCCTGGGCCGGATCATCGAGGTCGTCTCCGGCCGACCCCTGGACGAGTTCATCGCCGAGCGGATCTTCCGCCCGCTCGGCATGCCGGACGCCGGCTTCCAGGTCACCGACGAACAGGCCGGCCGACTGGCGGAGCTGTACAGCGACGCCGACAGCGGGGGGATCGAGCGGATCCTGGGCCTGCCGCTGTTCGGCCGCCCCCGGTTCCTGTCGGGCAGCGGCGGTATGGTGGCGACCGCATACGACATCCACCGTTTCAGTGAGCTGCTGCGCCGCCGCGGCGAGCTCGACGGCGTGCGCCTGCTCCAGCCCGAGACGGTCGACCTGATGACCCGCAACCACCTCCCCGGCGGCGCCGACCTGCGTACCTTCGGCAGCCGCCCCGCCCACGACGAACCCGGCAACGACGGTGTTGGCTTCGGTCTCGGGGTCTCCGTGGTGACCGACCCGAGCCGCACCCAGGCTCCCTCCGGGCTCGGCACCTACGGCTGGAGCGGCGTCGCCACGACCACGTTCTGGATCGACCCGAGCCGCGATCTGAGTGTCCAGTTCCTGACCCAGCTGAGGCCGCGGAAGTCCCTGAAGCTCTACCCCGAGCTCAAGCGACTGGTCCACGAGGCGATCACCGACTGACCGGCCCGTCAGCCCGCGACCCGTAGCGTGAACTCGAGCCCCTGGTGACCGAGTTCACGAAGCCATTCCTCGGAGCGCGGTGCCGTCTCGGCCGCGCGGCTCAGCCCGGGTGACAGGGAGCCGTCCAGGATGTGCCGGACGCCCAGAGCGAGCGGTCGGGAGACGCAGCGCGCCATCGCGCTCTCCTCCTCGTCGCCCTCCAGGTCCAGCAGGTAACTCCCGGACCACACCGTGCCGTTGCCGACGCCCTCGGCCTGATCGCCCGCGTCGCCGCCGTCACCCGTGCCGCTCCCGGGCACCCGCACCTCCAGCGACACGGCGAGGACCACGCGGTCGCGGTCGGCGTCCGTGGTCGGGTGGGCTGCCGCCAACTCCTGGGCCAGCGCGGCGATACCGGCGTCGTCGTCCGTCCTCAGCCGCTCGAAGACCGTGTCCCAGGCCCGCAGCCAGCCGTCCAGGCGCAGGGTGCCGCGTACGAAGGTCTGCGGCTTCCAGGCCCGTGGCAGCTCGTACTGCTCGATGAACGGAACGCTGTCGCGGTTGGGGTAGACCTCGAAGGTCTCGCCGTCGACGAGGTGCTCCCGGGTGGCCTCCCAGGGCCGGCCGACCACGGTCTCGGTGCCGTTCTCGACGTAACGCGCGGGCGAGCGCAGGGCGTTGAGGACGCCGAAGGGTGCCCAGCTGAAGCGGTACCTGAAGTCGTTGGGAACGGCCGGGATGCCTCCGCAGTACGAGGTGAGGCGGTACGTGGCCGCCGTGTCGTCGCCGATCGCCCGCCGGGCGCGCGCCACCAGGCTGTGCGCGAAGAGGTGGTCGATGCCCGGGTCGAGCCCGGCCTCGGTGAGAACGACGAGCCCGGCCGCGGTGGCCGCGGGCACCTGCTCCAGCACCGCGTCGGAGACATAGCTGGAGCAGGCGAAGTGGGCCCGCCGGGTCACGCACGCCGCCAGCAGCGCCGCGTGCTCGGACGCGGGCAGCATCGACACCACGACGTCCCCGGGCGCCAGTCGCTCGGTGAGCGCGTCGAGGGTGTAGGCGAGCGGCTCGGCGCGTCCGGTCAGACCCAGCCGGTCCAGGGCCTCGGCCGCCCGCTCCACCGTGCGGTGCCACAGCCGTACGCCGTCGGTGTGCTCGCACAGGGCGGCCAGACCGCTGCCCGTGGAGAGGCCGGCACCGATCCAGTGGACGGTACCGGTCGCCGGAACCAGATCAGTCACGGCCGAACTCCTCTTCTGCCACTCCGAGTTCACGGGTGGCGCGATCGAAGCGGTCCAGACAGCGGCCCCACGGTCCGGCGACGCCGAAGTCCATCAGCCGGGGCGTCAGGTCCGCCGAGAAGTCGACGCTGGACTCGCGCGGCAGCAGGGACGGCAGGTTGTCGATGGCGATCAGGTCGAGCGGGGGTTCCTTGCGCAGCCGGCGCACGGGGTCCGTCCACTCGGTGGTGCGGTCGTACACCGGCAGGACGTTGAGGGGTGAGCCCACGTCGCAGGTGACGTCGGAGAGGGTGCGCAGCCGGCGGGCCGGGTCGTCGAGGTCCTGCTCACGGACGAACGGCGGCACCGGGGTCGTGGCGAGGACGCAGTTGACCATCACGTCGTGGGCCAGCAGGGCGGGGCGGTCCAGGTCGCCGGTCTCCGCCAGGTCCCAGCAGGTGGGTTCGGCTCCGGCCGTGGCGAACGCGGCCCGCGCACCCCGGCCGCTGCGGCCCAGGGCGCCGACGACGAGGGCGGTGAAGGCCTCGTCACCGGCTGCCGGACGCAGCGCCTCGTCCAACGCGTCCTTGCCGGTGGGAAGCAGGGGGGCGGTCAGCCGGCCCCGGTGCTGGAGGACCGCCAGGGCAGCGCCCAGGTAGCCCGCCCAGAAGCCGAAGGCGGCGAGCCTGCGACCGTCGTCGTCGACCAGGTACTCCAGGTCCAGGAGCGCCCCTCCCCCGGCGGCGAACCGACGCAACAGCTGCGCGGCACCCGGCTGTTGCTTGTACGCGTGCCCGAAGAAGACATGACGGTGCCTCAGCTGTGCCGGTTCATCCGGGAGTTCCTTCAGGCCGAGGACGACCGCTTCGGGCGGCGCGGACACCCAGGAGCCGGCGGGGGCGATCCGGGCGCCGACGGCCTCGTACTCGCGCGCCGGGAAGACGCGCTGCGGGGAGTCCTCGACGGTCAGTTCCACACCGGCCTCGACGAGGCGGCGGGCGTCGTCGGGGACGACCGGGGTGCGCCGTTCGGTGGTGCGGACCTCGTGCCGCAGCCACAGGTGCAGTTCGGTCATACGCGATTGGCCTCCGGACGCGGGGCGTCGGCCGCGAAACGGTCGGCGCTCAGGGGGGTGACGTCCACGAAGGGTACGCGGCCGAGACACAGGTCGCGGACGACCTCGCCGACGGCCGGCCCCTGGAGGAAACCATGACCGGAGAAGCCGGTCGCATACAGAAAACGGGATACCGAAGACGCCTCGCCGATCAGCGCGTTGTGGTCCGGGGTGACCTCGTACAGCCCCGCCCAGCCACCCGTGCGGCGCAGGTCGAGCAGGGCGGGGGCACGGCGCTCCATGGCCGCGGCGAGCCGGGGGATCCACCGGTCGTGGGTGTCGGTGGCGAAGCCCGGCCGTTCGTCGGGGTCGGACATGCCGACCAGCAGACCGGGGCCCTCGCCGTGGAAGTAGAGGCTGCTGGTGAAGTCGATGGTCATGGGGAGGTCCGGCGGCAGGCCGGGGACCGGTTCGGTGACCGCGATCTGGCGGCGCAGCGGCTGCACCGGCAGTTCCACGCCGGCCATCGCGCCGACGGCCCGGGACCAGGCGCCGGCCGCGCAGACCACCGTGTCGGTGGTGACGCGGCCGAGCGTGGTCTGCACGGCGGTGATCGTGGCGCCCTGCCGTTCGATGCCGGTGACCGCGGTGTGCCGCAGGATGCGCGCCCCGTACCGGCGGGCGGCGGCCGCGTACCCGTGGACGACGGCCTCCGGGGTGCAGTGCCCGTCGTCGGGCGAGAACGCGGCCGCGAGTAACCCGTCGGTGCGGATCAGCGGGGAGAGGCGCCGCGCCTCGGCCGGGTCGATCATGCGGCTGGGCACCCCGAGCGCGTTCTGGAGCCGCACGCCCGCCTCGAAGGAGGCGACCTCCTGCGGCGTGGACAGCAGGAACAGGTAACCGACGCGGTGCAGCCCGATGTCGTACCCGGTCTCCTCCTCGAACCGGCCGAAGCTCTCCAGGCTGCGCGCCCCGAGCTGGATGTTCAGCTCGTCGGAGAACTGGGCGCGCACCCCGCCGGCGGCTTTCGAGGTCGAGCCCGCGGCGAGTTCGTCGCGCTCCACCAGCAGGACGTCACGGACGCCTGCGGCGGCGAGGTGGTAGGCGATGCTCGTGCCCATCACCCCGCCGCCGATGACGACTACCGAGGCATGCGTGTTCACCCGAGCGGCTCCTTGTCACGGCGGCACCGGCCCGTACGCCGGGACCGGGGCTGTCGTACGCCATGGCCGCCGTGATCCCTACCCGTCGGGGCGGCGGTCCCACCCGCGATCAGGACCAGTGCGCCACCGCGTCCAGGTGGGGCAGCCGGTGGTCCAGGCGCTCCCGCTTGGTACGCAGGTAGGTGATGTTGTTCTCGCACGGCTCGATCAGCAGCGGGACCTCCTCGGCGACCCGGATGCCGTTGTCCACCAGCGCCTCGCGCTTGCGCGGGTTGTTCGACATCAGGCGGACGGAGTCGACGCCCAGGTCGCGCAGGATGTCGGCGGCCACCTTGTAGTCGCGGGCGTCGACCGGGAAGCCGAGCGCGACGTTCGCCTCGACGGTGTCCAGGCCCTCCGCCTGCAACGCCATCGCCCGCAGCTTGCCGAGCAGCCCGATCCCCCGGCCCTCGTGCCCGCGCAGATAGACGACCACGCCGCGGCCCTCGGCGACGACCGCCCGCAGCGCGGACGCCAGCTGGTCGCCGCACTCGCAGTGCTGGGAGCCGAACGCGTCGCCGGTCAGGCATTCCGAATGCAGCCGGGTCAGTACGTCCTCGGTGCCGATCTCGCCGTAGACCAGGGCGACTTGCTCGTCACCGCGGTCGTGGTCCATGTAACCGACCGCCTGGAAATTCCCGTACACGGTGGGCAGGGGGGCATTCACCACGCGTTCCACACCGGTGCGCTGCGGGGTCTTCGTGCCGAGTACGCCAATTTTTTCTGTCATGATCTGGTTCCTAAGCAGAGACGAAGGGCCGGGAAGAAATGAGTGGTTCGGAAATACGGTCGGCGGCGTACGGACTGGTGCCGACGGACACGTCCGAGGACGTAAGGACCCGGGGTGCCGGCGTCTCGACACAGGTGGCGGTCCTGCCCGTCGGAAGCTTCGAACAGCACGGACCGTACCTGCCGTTGGCCACCGACACACTGGTCGCCTGTGCCATCGCCCGGGAGATCGCCGGGGCGTACCCGGTGCACCTCCTCCCGCCGGTGACCATCGCCTGCTCGCACGAGCACGCGGCCTGGCCGGGAACCGTCAGCATCTCCTCCGTGACCCTTCACGCGGTGGTACGGGACATAGCGGCGTCGCTGCGCCGCTCGGGCGTCGAGGCCTTGGTGCTGGTCAACGGACACGGCGGGAACTACGTCCTGGGCAACGTCGTCCAGGAGTCCTCCGCCGCAGGTGAGCGGATGGCCCTCTTCCCGGCCCCGGAGGACTGGGAGGCGGCGCTGGAGCGGTCCGGGGTGTCGACCTCGCTGCTCACCGACATGCACGCCGGGGAGATCGAGACGTCGATCCTGTTGCACGCCCACCCCGAACTCGTCCGGCCCGGTTATGAGTCGGCCGATTTCGTCGCGGACGACCGCCGTCATCTGCTCACGCTGGGAATGTCCGCCTATACCGATTCGGGCGTCATCGGCCGTCCTTCCCTGGGGTCCGCGGAAAAGGGGAAGGAACTCCTGGCGAGCCTGGCGGATTCCTTCGGCGCGTATTTCTCCTTGCTGACCACGGGAACTTCGACGGCTTCGGGAACCGAAATCCGTACCGCCGCGACCGGTGAGTCCGACGCGGGCGACGACTCCGGAGCGGGTGCCGCGACGTCGTCGTGACGCCGCTCGTCGAGCCCGGGGCCCGTCTTCGCGGCGGCCCCGGCCCGCAGCCCCGCGTACCAGCGGGCGACCAGCACGACCGCCCCCGGCAGCGCCGCCACGAAGCTGAGCACGCCGTACACGACGGCGACCGCGAGACCGGTGCTCGCGCCGAGCCCGGCGGCGCCGAACGCCCACGCGGTGACGCCCTCGCGGGGGCCCCAGCCGCCGACGTTCAGCGGCAGGCCCATGGCGAGCAGGGCGAGGACGGCGATCGGCAGCAGCTCGAGGACCGAGGCGTCGGAGCCGGCGACCCGCGCTGCCACGACGAACATCCCGAGGTGCCCGGCCAGTACGACCGCCGACGACACGGCGACGCCCGGCCCGTTGCGCCGCGACAGCAGTCCCTCGCGCGCCTCGGCCAGTCCCGCCCGCAGCCGGCCGCCGCGTCGCGGTGCCGAGGAGTTCATCCGGACGGCGAGGACGACGGCGAGCGCGCCCACGCCGGCCAGCAGGACCAGCGGGGCGATGTGCCGTACGTCCTGCATGACCGGGGAGGGCAGGGTCAGCAGGACCGTTACGCCTGCGACGGCCAGCACGAGCTGTCCCGCGGTGCGCTCCAGGACCACGGCCCGCACGCCGCGTCCGACGTCACCGGCGCTCTGCCCGTGCCGTACCGCGCGGTGCACGTCGCCGAGGACGCCGCCGGGCAGGGCCGCGTTGAGGAACAGCGCCCGGTAGTAGTCGGCGACGGCCGGGCCGAGCGGCAGCCGGATGCGCAGCCCGCGGGCCACCAGCGCCCATCGCCAGGCGCTGAACACCGTGGTGACCGCGCCGATCCCGAGCCCCACCAGCAGCGTCGGCACGTCGATCCGGCGCAGTCCGTCCATGAAGACGCCGGTGCCCAGCCGCCACAGCAGCACGCTGAGGATGGCGACTCCGGCGACCGTCCCGAAGTGCGTGCGGACGGCCCGGTTGCCGAGCAGGGCGCGCAGCCGGGAGGGCTTCTTCGCCCGCGGCCCGGTCACGATGACACCGATCCGGGCCTCGGACACGGCGGCGCCGGTGCGGGCCACCGAGGGGCTGCGCCGGGGCCGGCGCGCGACCGTCCTGACTCCCTCCGTCCAGCCGGCCGGCGGCGCGACCGTCACCCGGGGGCTCACCGTCTCCGCGCTCATCAGACCCCGCCCGTCGGCCGGGCCAGTGCCAGCAGGTCGCTGTGGTGGACGGTGACGTGCAGTTCGCCCGCCGCGCAGGCCGCCAGCCGGGCGGCCAGGTAGGCCTCGGCGCGCTCGGCCAGTTCGGGGCGCTCCTCCACGGCCGCGCCGACCCAGCCGCGCAGCCACTGGGCGGTCAGGCCCACGTTCTCGGGGCCGAGCCGCCACGGGCTCGGGTGCACCTTGACGGTCGCACCGTGGGCGGCGAACGCCTCGCAGGCGACGGTCACCGAGTCGGGGCCGAGGAGACCTCCGCGCCGCTGGTGGTCGTTGAAGGCGGCGGCGATCTCGTCGTCCAGCGGGTCCGGCGCGCTGAGTTCGACGCGTCCGGCGACCGAGAGGGTCAGCAGCGCCGGGCAGCCGGCGCCGGCACAGGCCGCGGCGAGCGTCTCGACCTCCTCGCGGGTGAGGACGTCGAGCAGCGCGGACGCGGTGACCAGCGAGGCGCCGAGCAGGGCGTCCGGGGTGAGGCGGGCGACGTCGCCGCGCCGGGTCTCGACGGTGACCCGGCTGCCGTCGGCGGCCGCCCGGGGCGAGGCGACGGCAGCGAAGTGCAGGAGGTAGGGGTCACGGTCGTGCAGGATCCAGTGCTGGGCGCCGTCCAGGCGGGGGGCCAGCCAGCGGCCCATCGAGCCGGTGCCGCAGCCCAGGTCGTGGATGGCGAAGCCGCCGCGTCCGGGCAGGTTGGCGAGCCGGATCCGCAGCGGGTCCAGCAGCTCCATCGACCGGGCGGCGGCGTCGGCGGGCTCGCGCAGCTCCAGCCACTCGGGGGCGTAACGGGGCTGCTCGTCCGGCCCGACGTCCCGCAGCCGCACGGTGGGCCGCTCCCCGGTGCGGCTCACCGGTCCGGCGCCGGCTATCACGCCGAGCACCGCGTCGTCGGCAGCGGAACCCTGCGGCTCCCCCGCGGGCTGCGCACCGGCCGCCACGGCGTGCGGCACGGAACCGGAACCCGTACCGGAGGCCGCCGCCTGCGTCACCGGGCCCGAGCCCACCGACCGCGCCGCGGACTCCGCGCCCGGTGTCACCGCGTGTGCCGCGGAGCCGCCGTCGGGGATCAGGGACTCCACCACGGAACCAGCCTCCTTCCGGACCGGCTGTGCCGGAATGCCGCCCACGCGTCGTGCCACGTCGGCCGGCGTCGCCGTCGTCTTCCTCATGCAGCCCTCCGGGGTTCGCTGGGAAGCCGGCCCAGGACGCCGGCCAGGCTCTGGGCGGTCGTCGCCCAGCCGTTCAGGGCCGCCCGGCGGCCCCGCGCGGCGGCCTTGAGACGACGTCGTACGTCGGCCTCGCCGAACCAGCCGCGCAGTTCGACCGCGAGGGCGGCCGGGTCCTCCGGCGGGACGAGAATGCCGGGGACGCCGCCGTCGGGGGCGCGGCCGACCGCCTCGGGCAGTCCGCCGACGTCCGTCGCGAGGACGGGGATGCCGCGGGCGAGTGCCTCGGTGACGGCCATGCCGTACGTCTCCGCGTAGGAGGTGAGGACCATCAGGTCGGCGGAGGCGTAGGCGGCGTCGAGCTCGGCGCCGGCCTTCGGGCCCGCCAGCTCCAGCCGGTCCTGAAGGCCGTACTTGGCGATCAGGCCGCGCAGATGGGCGACGTACTCCGGGTCCTGCCCGAGTCCGCCCACGCACACGCAGCTCCACGGCAGGTCTCTCGCCGCGGCCAGTGCCTCCACCAGCCGGTGCTGACCCTTGCGCGGGGTCACGGCTGCCACGCACAGCAGGCGCGACACGCCGTCGGTGCCGGAGGCGAGGGGCGCGATGTCGGCGCCGGGGGCGGCGGCATGCACGCGCTCGGGGGCGAGGCCGTGGTGGGAGACGAGGCGGCGCACCGCCCACTCGCTGGTCGCGACGACGGCCGGGACGGCCCGCAGCACGGCCCGCTCCTTGGCGTCGAGTTCGGCCGCCACCTCGGGGGCGAGGCCCCGCTCGTCACCGAGCGGCAGGTGGACGAGGACGACGAGCCGCAGTCGCTCCGCCTCGGGGGCGATGATCTCCGGGACCCCGCAGGCCACCAGCCCGTCGAGCAGGACGACCGTGCCGTCGGGGAACTCCCGCAGCGTCCGCGCCAGTTCCGCGCGGGCGGCCGCCTCCGGGCGCGGCCAGGAACCGGACACCTGGTGCTTGTGCACCTGCCAGCCGAAGCCGGGCAGGTCCAGGCACAGGCGCCGGTCGTAGGCGTTGCCGCCGCTCGGGTTCGCCGGGTCGTCGACACCGCCCGGCATCACGAACTGCACGGAGCGCAGGGACATGGGGATGATCCCGCCGATCTTGGGAAGCGCGACCTGCGCGGGCACGTACGCGAGCGGGGCCTTGGGCACGGCCGCCTTCTCCAGGGTCACGTCGGTCACAGCGCACGCTCGTAACTCGCCCAGGCGACGTGCGACTCGTGCAGGCTGACCGCGATGGCGGCGATGCCCCGGGCGCCCTCGCCGAGCGCGCCCTTGTGGATCCGCTCCGCGAGCCGGTCCGCGACGACCTTGGCCAGGAACTCGGTCGAGGTGTTGACCCCGGCGAAGTCGGGCTCGTTGTCGAGGTTGCGGTAGTTCAGCTCGCTGACCACGGCGCCGAGCTCCTGCGTGGCCAGCCCGATGTCGACGACGATGTTGTCGTCGTCCAGCTGCTCACGGCGGAAAGTGGCGTCCACGAGGAACGTCGCTCCGTGCAGGCGCTGCGCGGGTCCGAAGACCTCGCCGCGGAAGCTGTGGGCGATCATGATGTGATCGCGGACGGTGACACTGAACAACGGACGACCCTCCAGGTGCGGCGCCTCTGCTCCCCCCGGCCGTTGGCCGCCCGGGGGATGCCGTGTAGTACGGACCTTCACTTCCCCGTGTTCAGCCCGATCTCACTCTTTTCTCAGGTCAGGCGCTCTTGCCCGTACCCGACGCGGTGACACAGGGCCGGAATCTCGCCTGCCGCGAGCTTCGGCATCACGTCCGGCAACTCCTCGAAAGCGCTGTCTCCGGTGACGAGGGCGTCGAGCGCCGGGTCGGCCAGCAGCTCCAGGGCGAGCGCGAGCCGGTCGGCGTACGTCCGGCTGGAGCGTCGGGCCGGGGAGACGGTGCCGACCTGGCTGCTGCGGATGACCAGCCGCCGGGAGTGGAAGTCCTCGCCGAGCGGGAGGGAGACCTTCCGGTCGCCGTACCAGCTCAGTTCGAGGACGGTGCCCTCGGCGGACAGCAGCTCCAGGGAACGGGCCAGGCCCTGTTCGGTGGCGCTGGCGTGCACGACGAGGTCGAGACCGCCCCGGGCGTCCTCGGGGGAGGCGAAGTCGACACCGAGGGCCTCGGCGACCTTCGCCCGTGCCGGGTCGGCGTCCACCAACTGCACGCGGACGCCGGGGAAGCGGGCCAGCAGCGCGGCCACCGAGCAGCCGACCATGCCGCCGCCGACCACCGCGATCCGGTCGCCGACCAGCGGCGCCGCGTCCCACAGCGCGTTGACGGCCGTCTCGACGGTGCCGGCGAGGACGGCTCGCGGCGCGGGCACCGAGTCCGGTACGACCGTCACCGCCGACGCCGGGACGACGTACCGCGTCTGGTGCGGGTAGAGGCAGAAGACCGTGCGTCCGACGAGCGCCGCCGGTCCCTTCTCCACCACCCCGACGTTGAGGTAGCCGTACTTCACGGGCGCCGGGAAGTCGCCCTCCTGGAACGGCGCCCGCATCGCCGCGTGCTGGCTCTCGGGCACCCCGCCGCGGAAGACGAGGGTCTCCGTGCCACGGCTGACGCCGGACCACAGCGAGCGCACCAGCACCTCGTCCTCGGCCGGGTCGGGAACGACGACCTCGCGGATCTCTCCTTCACCCGGAGAGCTGACCCAGAACGCACGAGCGGTGACAGACATCGGCATCCTCCTGAACGATCGGCAACCGGCCCACGTACCGAGGTGTGCACAGTCCGCGCACAGTACGCGGCACTGATCATCTTTGTCATCTGGCCGGAGGAATGTGCGGTGGCCCTGAACAACACTTACGACGCAAGGCTGGTCCAGCAGGAGACCGCTGTGGGAGCGGGCGTTCAGATCCTGTTGCTGGCTCTGCTCGGCTCGGCGATCGGCCTCGGGCCGGCGGGCTGGGTGACCGGTCTCGTCTTCGCCATCGCCACCTGGGGGGTGCTCTCCCGGGCGCTGCACCGCTCCAGCCTGCGCTCGTTCGGCCCGGCCAACCGGGTGACGCTCGGCCGGGCGACGCTGGTCGGCGGGGTGACCGCGCTGGTCGCGGACTCCTTCGAGAGCACGCCGCCGGTGACGCTGCTGGTCGGCCTGACGGCCGTGGCCCTGATCCTCGACGGCGTCGACGGCAAGGTCGCCCGCCGTACCGGCACTTCGACGGCGCTGGGAGCGCGCTTCGACATGGAGGTCGACGCGTTCCTGATCCTGGTGCTCAGCGTGTACGTCTCGATGGCGCTCGGACCGTGGGTCCTGCTGATCGGCGGCATGCGCTACGTGTTCGTCGCGGCGGCCCGCGTCGCCCCCTGGCTCAACGCCCCGCTCCCGCCGAGCACCGCCCGCAAGACGGTCGCCGCGCTCCAGGGCGTCCTGCTGCTGCTGGCGGGCGCGAACCTGCTGCCGTACGCGGCCAACTTCGCCGTCGTCCTGCTGGCGCTGGGCTCGCTGGTGTGGTCCTTCGGCCGGGACGTGCTGTGGCTGCGGCGGACCTCGCGGATCGCCGCGCAGGCTCCGGCGCCGAAGGTCCTGGAGCTCGTGTAGCTCCCCTCTCCCATGGGGCAGGGCCCGGACCGGGTTCACGGTCCGGGCCCTGCCCCATGGGCTTCCCGCATGGTTACGACCGAGCCGACCGCGTCCGTACGACGGCGAAGCCGGCCGCTGCGAGGCCCAGCACGCCGACGACCAGACCCGCGACGCCCAGTCCGCGGGCGGTGGAGTCACCGGCGTCGGCCGCGGTGACCTGGACCGCGCCGCTCTTGGTGCCGTCCGCGCCGCTCGTGCCGTCCGTGCTCTTCGAGGCGGCGTCGGAGGTGCTGTCGCTGTCGTCCGCCGCAGCCGCTGTCAGCTTCAGCACCGGCGCCGGGTCCTCCGGTTCGTCCGCGCCCGCCTCGGCCTCCTCGATCCAGCGGACGGTCTTGCCGTCGGAGTAGGTCTGGAGGGTCTTGAAGGCCAGCTGAGCCGTGTCGTCGGGAAGCTGACCGAAGGCGACGTCGAAGTCCTCGTACTGGCCGGCGCCGATCTTCCCGCCGGTCCAGGTGATCTCGGAGACGGCCTCGCTGATCGTGCCGTCGTCCGTCTTGACGGGCGTCGTGAGCTTCGTGGTCGTCACCTTGGCGGTCCAGCCGTCCTGCGGATGGACCAGCACGCCGAGCACGGGGTGGTCGGTGGGCAGGAAGACCTGGACCTTGGTGGTGCTCGCGGTGTCCTCCTCGTTGGGGACCCGGAAGCTGAGGACGCCGTCCGTGGCGCCCTTGGCATAGCTCTCGGGGTGCACGGTGACGTGCGCGGAGGCGGCACCGGCGGCGGCGAGGACCGCGGCGGCGGCGAGCACGGTGCCGAGACCGGCGCGGCGCAGGGCGGGGTGTGTCGTGGACATGAGTGGGTGATCTCCGTACAGGAAGGATGGGGGTCCGGCTCGGGGCCGGCTCGGGGTCAGATCGCGTACGGGATCGGGGCGGGCGGTCCGCGGCGGCTCACCGCATGGCGCAGCAGCAGCTGCCTCGGCGGGACGGGCGCCGGGGCGGCGGGGTGGACCGACGGCACGGGCAGCGGGGCAGGGGTCCCCCGCCACCAGGCCGCGAGGCCCGGCAGGAAGGCGGCCGCCCAGCGCAGCAGCGACCACAGGGCGGCCTCTCCGCGCCGCAGCCACCAGGAGGCGGCGAGCGCGGCGAGGACGTGGGCCGCCGTCGCGTGCGCGGTCATCGCCGAGGCGGTGTGGGCGTGCAGGTGCATACCGTGCGCGGACGTCATGGGCATCGCGGGCATGGTCTGCGCGGCCGTACGGGAGCGGGCCGCGTCGAAGGCGACGTGCAGGCCTGCCTGGGTGGCCAGCGTGGCCGCGCCGATCCCGGGCAGGGCGCGTTCCCGGGAGCCGAGCAGCCACCCGGCGGTGAAGACGGCCAGGAATCCGGCGCCGTCCGCCCACAGCGGCGGCGTGTCGCCCGTGGCGAGCCCGTGCCCGGCGGCGGCCAGCAGCACGCACACGGCGGCGAACACCGCGGCGCGCAGACTCCGGACGGCCGGGGACGCACTCATGGTGAGGGATCCTCCCACGCTCGACTGATACGTCGACCGCCGCTGCGGCGTTCACGTTCTCCAGGTTCCGGCGCTCCCGCGTTCACGCGTTCCCCTGCTACCGCGTTTCCCTGCAACCGCGTTCACGTGCTCCCGGGTTCACACGCTCTCGCGTTCACGTCCGCCGGGGCAGGAGCGCGACGGCCGCGGCCGGTACGGCGGCCAGGAGGAGCCAGGGGACGGCCGGGGGCAGCCCGGCGTCCAGGAGGGTGCCGGTGGCCGCGCTGCCGAGCAGCACGATCAGCCCGGAGACCGAGGACAGTGCCCCGGTGTACAGGCCGAGCCGGCCCTCCTCGGCGAGGTCGGTCACCCAGGCACGGGTGGCGGGCACGACGAGCATCTGACCGAGCGTGAGCAGCAGGACGAAGCAGGCCGCGGGCAGCAGCCCGGCCGTCCCGGTCCGTCCGGCGGGCCGGGCCACGGCCACCACGGCGAATCCCACGGCGATCAGCACGAGCCCGGCCGCCATCGAGCGGCGCAGGTCGATCCGCTCCCCCGCCCACCGGGTGACCGGCAACTGGGCCGTCACGACCAGCAGCGACGACAGCGCGAACAGCCAGGCGAGCGGCGCCTGCGAGGCGGCCGCCCGCTCCACCTCGGCGGGCAGGGCGAGGTAGAGCTGGTTGTAGGCGAGGAGATAGGTGCCGTACGCGCAGCACAGGGCGAGGAAGCGGCGGTTGCGGAGCAACGGGCCTGTTCCGCCGCGTACTTGGACCCGGGAGCGACCGGGGATGTGCTGCGGCAGCAGCCGGGCGTGACCGGCCAGGACGAGAACGAAGACGCCGGCTCCGGCCAGGCACACCGCGCGGAAGTCGACGGCGAGGAGCAGCGCGCCGAGCAGGGGCCCGACGAACGCCCCGGCCTGTCCGGCGACCGTGAACAGCGCGAGCACCCGGGTCCGCGGCCCACCGCCCGACTCCTCGTGCACGACGGCCTGCCGCGCCACCTCGGACTCGACGGCCGGTGAGAACAGCGCGGCCGCGAACCCGATCAGCAGCACCGCCCCGATGACCGTCCAGGTCTGTTCGGCATGTCCGAGCCAGCCGAACCCGGCGATGCGCAACACGCACCCGGCGAGGACGACGGGCCGGACGCCGTACCGGTCGGCGAGGGCCCCGCCGACCACGAACAGCCCCTGCTGGCTGAAGGTCCGCAGCCCCAGCACGAACCCGACCAGCCAGCCCGCCATGCCGACCGCGTCGCCCAGATGCCCGGCGAGGAACGGCAGGACGGCGAAGAAGCCGATGTTGAAGGCGAGTTGGGTCAGGATCAGCAGGCGCAGGAGGGGCGAGAGCGGAGGCGCCCCCTTCGCGCCGCGACGCGGGGAAAGCCGTGTCGCCGTCATCCGGCTCCCACCGACTCCGGTCGCGTGGAGGTCCGTTCCTCGACGATCGGGTCCACCGTACGAGGGCGCCGCGGCCTCGGTCGTCGCAGTCCGCCGGCCGCGGTCACCGCCAGGGCGCCGAGGACGGCGAGGACGGTCGCGGGGGCGAGGACGGCCCAGGGTGCGCGTTCGGCGTAGGGCTGGTTCTCGGCGAGGAGCAGGCCCCACTCGGGGGACGGCGGCTGGGCGCCGAGGCCGAGGAAGCCGAGCGAGGCCAGGGCGAGGGCGATGCCGGGCAGCCGGAGGAGGGCGTGCCGGGCCACGGGCGGGAGGACGGCGGGCAGGAGCTCGCTCCTGAGCAGATAGCCGGGGCCCGCACCGAGGGCGCGGGTGGCGGTCAGGTGGAGTGTGGCCCGTTCCTGGCGCAGCAGCGCGGAGGTGTGCGCGGCGAGCGGCGCCCAGGCCACGACGGCCACGGCGAGCACGGGCGTGGCGGACCCGCTGCCCCAGACCGCGGCGACGAGGAGCGCCGCGAGCACCGGCGGTACGGCGTTCACGGTGTCGACGAGCGGCCCGGACAACCGGGGCAGCAGCCCGAGCAGCAATCCGGCCGTCAGTGCGACCGCGCTGATGGCGAGGGCGAGGAGCAGGGTGTCGAGGGCGCCGTGCGCGACCCGGGCGAGGACGTCACGGCCGAGCGCGTCGGTGCCGAACGGGTGGGCGGCGGAGGGGGGTCGGAGGCGGGCCGCGGTGTCGAGGGCGAGCGGATCGCGGGGCAGGCCGAGGGAGATGACGACGGACAGCAGAAGACTGTATGCAATAGGCAGGATCCTGCGGACGGGCGGCGGAGGCCGGTGGAGTGTATGCAATGCGCCGTCGCGCAGCGCGGGGCCGATGAGCAGCCGGGCGGCGAGCCGGGCGCCCACGGTGGTGACGGCGGCGAGGGCGACGAGGACGAGGGTGCCGGCCTGGAGGACGGGCAGGTCCTGCGCGATCGCGGCCTGGAGGGTGGTCCGGCCGAGCCCGGGGATGTCGAAGATCTGCTCCACGGCGACGGATCCGCCGGTCAGCCCCACGACGAACAGCCCGAGGTTGGGCAGCAGTCCGGGCACACAGCGGCGCAGCGCCTTGCGGCCGATGCTCCGGCCGGGCAGTCCGCGCGCGGCGGCGGCCGCCGCCCAGGGCTCGGCGAAGGCGGCCGGCAACTGGTCGTCGAGAAGGCGTCCGAGCACCGCACCGGCGGGCAGGCCCAGGGCGAGCGCGGGCAGCACCGTCCACTGCGGGCCGTACCAGCCGAGAGCGGGCAGCCATCCCCACTGCACACCGACGACGGTGGCGAGCACGGAAGCGGTGAGGAACTCGGGCAGCGCGGCGAGCACGGCGGAACCGGAGCCGCCGGCGGGCCGGCCCTCCAGCCGCCGCCGGGCACCCAGGTACAGGGTGCGGGCGCACACGCCGGCGGCGGTGACCAGGGCGACCGCCAACGCCACCACCACCAGCAGCAGCGAAGCGCCGAGCGCCTCGAGGACGCCGGGCAGGACATCGGCACCGGAGATCCACGACCGTCCGGCGTCCCCGCGCGGCAACCCGGCGAGCCACTGCCCGAGAAGGCGCAACGGTCCTTCCTGCAGCCCGAGTTGGGCTCGGATGTCGGCGAGTACCGCGGGTGTGGCGTCACGGTCGGCGGACCGCGCCTTCAACACGGTCAGCGCCGGGTCGGTGTGCGACAGCCAGGGCAGCAGCCCGATACCGCACACCAGCAGCGCGGCCAGCACGGCACGCCACAGCAGCGCGCCCAGCCTGCTCCTCATGCCGTCAGCGCCGGGTCCCGGCACCCACGAGCGTGCGCTCGTACGGATCGAGGAGCACCCCGCCGACCTCGGCGCCGACGCCGGTGATGACGCGCTGGTGGACCAGCGGGACGACGGCGTCGGTGCCGAGGATCGCGGCCTCGGCGGCCAGGGCGGCGTCCTGCCGCTCACCGGTGTCGGCCACCGTCTGCGCCTCGGTGACCGCCCGGTCGACACCCTTGTCGCACAGCAGGGCGAGGTTGTAGCCGCCGTCGCAGGTGAAGTCACTGGCCAGGAGGGAGACGGGGTCGCCGGTGTCGAGGAGACTGTTGCGGGCGCCGAGGAAGGCGTCGAACTTCCCCGCGAGCGCGTCGCTCTCCAGCCTCGAGTACTCACGCACCTCCAGCTTCACCTTGAAGCCGGCCTTCTCCAGCTGCTGCTTCAACACCTGTGCGGCTTCCGGGAGTTCGGGCCGGTTGTCGTAGGTGGCGAGAGTGAGCGAGACACCGCCGGGACGACCGGCCTTCGCTCGCCCGGCGGGCTGGACACGCTTGCCCTCGGCCCAGGTGACGGCGGGGCCGTAGATGCCGGCGCCGGCGTCCGCGTGCCCCTCGTAGACACCCTCGGCCAGGGCCGAGGTGTCGACGGCCGCCCGCGCGGCGGCCCGCAGGGCCGGGTCCTTGAAGACACCCGACTTCGCGTTGAGCAGCAGGCTGGTGGTACGGGTCGTGGCGGTCTCGCGGCGGGTGTCCGCGTCGAGGGTGGCGGCCTGGGCGACGGGTATCGCCTCGGCGAGGTCGACCTGTCCGGTGCGCAGGGCGTTGGCGCGGGCCGTGCCGTCGGCGATGAAACGCACCTCGACTCCGGAGGCCTGCGCCCGGCCGCCCCAGTAGTCGTCGAAGCGGTCCAGGTCGGCGGCGGTGGCGCCGGTGACCTCGGTGAGTTCGAAGGGTCCGGTGGCGGTGCCGACCGGATCGACGGCGCCCTTCTTCCCGTAGGCCTTCGGAGCGAGGACGGCGAGACCGGGGCTGGACAGGCGCAGGGGCAGGACCGGGTCGGGGGCGGCGGTGGTGACGCGTACGCCGGTACCGCCCTCCGCCTTCGCCGTGAGGGTGACGCCGGAGAGCGCGGCCGGGACCGGCTGGGCCTCGGTGGCGTGCGTGAGGGAGGCGGCGACGGCGGCGGGTGTGACCTCCGTACCGTCCTGGAAAGCGGCCTCGCGCAGGGTGAACAGCCAGTTGCGGTCGTCCACTCGGCGCCAGGACGCGGCGAGTGCGGGAGCGGCGGCGCCGTTGGCGTCGAGCGCGGTCAGCCCCTCGGTGACCCCGAGCCGGCTGAGGATCGTCGCGTCGGCGCCGTAGGGGGAGAGGTTCTCGGCGGGCGGGAAGGCGAGCGCGACGCGCAGCCGGGAGCCGTCGTCGGCGCCGGAGTCCGCGCCGTCGTCGTCACCTGAGGAGGCGAAGCAGCCGGCGAGCAGCGGGGCGAGGAAGACCGCGGCGAGAAGCCGGGGAGGACGGGGACCGCGGGAAGGGCGGGGACGGCGGGGGAAGCGCATGGAGTTACCGGCCTGTGGGACGAGGGCGGGAGGAGGAAGAGGCAGCGGGGGCAGAGGGGGCGAAAGGGGAGGGAGAAGCGGGGAGGAGAACGTCGCGGGGGACGCCGAGAGGGACATCGAGGGGGACATCGAAGTGCACGATGCCCTGACCGCCGGTCACTCCTTCCCGCTCGTCGTGCACGACGGTGCCGAGCGAGCGCCAGAACCCCTCGGCCCCCTCCACGGCCGGGTCCGTGTGCAGGTAGACGGCCCCGTAGCCGCCGTCCGCGACCGCGAAGGCGAGGAGTTCGGCGACCAGCCGCCGGGCGAGGCCGCGTCGACGGTGCTCCCGGCGGACGTAGACGCGGCGCAGCTGCGCGGTCGTGCCGCAGGGGTAGCGATCGGCGACATGGCGTGGGTTCGGCGGATGCGCGGGACCTCGGGAGTCCAGGGCCGCCGTGGCGACGACCTCGCCGTGCTCGCCGTCGAGCGCGACCAGCAGGGTGTGGCGGGCCGGGACGAGGTAGGCGGCGACGGGGTCGATGATGTCGCCGTGCCAGCGGGGCACGTAACCGGTGCCGAAATCGCGGTAGACGGTGTCGAGCATGACGGCTCGGGCGCCGTCGAGGTCCTCGGGGCCCGCGGGCCTGATGCAGTAGTCACGCACTTGCGCATCATATGCATTAAGCGGAGCAAGTTGATCACTTAACCATCCCTCCCGGATTTGACAGAGATCACGGCACGCCCCTAAATCTAGCCACATGACTTTCATTTTCAACAAGGGGGTGCTGTGATGCGCGTCGCGTTCGTGGGGAAGGGCGGCAGCGGCAAGACGACCCTGTCGGCCCTGTTCGCCCGGCAGTTGGCACGATCCGGCGCACCGGTGCTGGCCGTGGACGGCGACATCAACCAGCATCTGGCCCAGGCCCTGGACCCCGCGGCGGACACGGCGCCCTTCGAGGCCCCGCCCCTGGCCGCGCAGCTGGGCGACATCAAGGACCTGCTGCGCGGCACCAACGCGCGGATCACCTCCCGCGCGGCGATGGTCAAGACGACCCCGCCCGGCCGGGGCTCCCGGCTGCTGCGCCTGCTGGGCGACGACGCACTGCACACACGGCACGTCCAGCGGGTCGGCGGCGTGCCGTTGATGGTGACGGGCGAGTTCGACGAGAGCGACCTGGGGGTGGCCTGCTACCACTCCAAACTGGGCGCGGTGGAGCTCTACCTGAGCCACCTGGTGGACGGACCGGGCGAGTACCTGGTGATGGACATGACGGCCGGCGCAGACGCCTTCGCCTCCGGTCTGTTCACCCGTTTCGACATGACGTTCCTGGTGGCCGAGCCCACCCGTAAGAGCGTCTCCGTCTACCGCCAGTACCGCGACCACGCCCGCGAGTTCGGCATCCCCCTCGCCGTGGTCGGCAACAAGGTCACCGGCGAGGACGACCTGCTCTTCCTCAAGGAGGAGGTGGGCGACGACCTCCTCACCCACCTCGTCGTCTCCCCCTGGGTCCGCTCGGCCGAACGGGGCAATCCCCAGGGCGAGCCGGAGGACGTCAACCGCCACGCCATCGACCTCCTGCGCGAGACGGTCGACGCCCGCGAGAAGGACTGGCCGGCCCTGCACCGCCACGCCGTGGAGTTCCACCTCCGCAACGCCCGCGCCTGGGCGGACGCGGCGACCGGTGAGGACCTGGCCGCCCAGGTGGACCCGGAGTTCGTCCCCGGCCCGGCGTCACTGGCCTGAGAAGACGCCGCGCAGACCCCGCGCGTGTCGAGGCGGGCGCGGCCCCTCCCCCACCCCTCCACCGGAACAGGACACCACTTCGGCGTGACCCTGGCCTTCCAGAACTGCCACCGGGTGGCCGCCTGCCGCCCGGCGGCAGGCGGCGGTTCCACGCACGCGCGGTCCACCTCGACGCGGGCGCAGGTACTGAACCGGTCGGCGGAGCTGCGGGACTGCTGATGCGCCCCCGTTGATGCGCCCCGGCTGGTCCCTCCGCCGGACGGGCCGACCCACCGCACGGCGACCAGGCCGGCCCGTCAGCGGTCCGTGAACTCCTTCACGATCGACACGAACCGCACGGCATCGTCCCGCCAGGGAAAGTGGCTCGCTCCCGGCTGCACGACGAGTTCCGTTTTCGGGAACAGTTCCGCGAACTCGCTCATCACGCGTGGGGGAGCCGCCAGGTCCGTCTCCCCCGCCAGGAGCAGGACCGGCGACGGGAAGGCGGCCAGCGCCGCGCGGGTGGCAGCCGGGGAGAAGGCGCCCTCGGCCGTGTACGCGGCCGCCGCCTCGTGGTTCTTCGCCCGCTCGCCGGCCTCGTCGAAGGCACGGGCCGCCTCGTCCCAGCGGGCGTGCCAGAAGGGGGCGACGGCGTTCCAGGAGTCGGCCGTGGCCCGCCCGGCGGTAACCGCTTCCAGGGCCGCGTACGCGGGGGCGAACCACGGCTCGTCCCGACGCAGGCGGGCCGTGGCGAGACGGTCCTCCGCGGTGATCTCGAGGTCGACGGCGTAGACGCTCGGGGTGATCAGCAGAAGACGGGCGACGCGGTCGGGGTGGCGGGCGGCGTAGAGCACCGCGAGGTTGGCTCCGCCGGAATGGGCGAGCAGGTCCATACGATCGAGGCCGAGGTGCTCACGCAGGGCCTCGACGTCGTCGACCAGGCGATCGCACCGGTACGACGACGTGTCCCGCGCCATCGCCGACTCCCCCGTGCCCCTCGGATCCAGCCCGATCAGTCGGTGGTGAGCCGTGAGCCCGCCCAGGTCTCCCAGGTATCCGGCGGACTGCATGGGCCCGCCGGGCAGACAGACCAGGGGCGGCCCGTCACCCGACTCGTGGTGGGCGAGGCGGGTTCCGTCGTGGGCGGTGAAGGTGACCATGCGCCCGAGCGTTTCAGGGCAGTGGACGCGGAACAAGCGGATTCGACGGCTGGGAGCCGAGGCCCGCCCCTCGTACACATGCACGCATTTCCTTCACCGTTTCATGCAACCTTTCCCGCATCCGGAGAGTCCGCGTCTATATGTACGCGCACGTCCTGAACCGACAGGCCCCTACGGGCCGACTCGCCCCGACCGCACAGCCCGCCGCAGGCCACGGCCTCGTCGCCCCGTCCTCCGAGTGAGTCCCCGTTGATCAACAGCACGACCTCCCCGCACTCCCACCGGGACGGGCTCGCTTCCGTCCCTCCCGCCCTCGCCGACGTCCGCGCGGACCGCCGTCGCCTGATCGAGGCCATACGCGCCCTCCGCCGCCTCCTCGACAAGCGCCGCCCCTTCGAGCTCACCGACCGCCGCCGTCTGAACCACGAGGCGAGGAAGCGAAGCCGCGCGGAAGCCACCCACGGCAAGTCGCTGCACCGGATCCATGAGCAGCAGATACGCCAAGAGCGTTCCCTGTCACGGCGGCTGAGCGGCCTCGACGGCAAACGTGACCATCAGGAACGACAGGTTCTCGCCGTCCTGCGCCGAGAGTCCGTCCAGCGCACGCTCAACGGCAGCCGTCTCACAGCGAGCGAGGTGAACGGCATCGGCAGCGGACTCGTTCGCGCCCTCGCCGCCCAAGGCATCACCACGGCCGCGGACTTCACCCGCGTCAGCTGGGGCAAGGCTCCCAACGGCAAGGGCGGCGAGGTCCTCTACATCCACCGCGCCCAAGGCCGCAAGGTGCACATCAACGGCATCGGCGAGCACCGGGGCCGACCGCTGATGGAGTGGCGCCGAGCCGCTCTCGCCCGCGCCGAGGCCCGCGCCCCGCGCGAGCTCCCGCCGGACGAACGTCACCGCATCGCCGAGATCATCGAGGCCGAACGCACCCGCCTGCAAGGGGAACTGGCCCAGGCGCCCAGCACGGCGCAGGCCGCCCGCGCGGAAGCCGAACAGCTACACGCCGAGGCACTCCAGCACCTCACCACCGCCGAACGCGAGGCCGCGCACCTCGCCGCCGAACGCCGAGCCGAGTTCGACGCGATGGCGGAGCAGTTGCTCACCCTCCAGGCCGAGCTGTCCGCCCACATGGACCGGCACGGCGACGCCGGCCGCCGCATCCGCCGCGCCCAGACGCGAGCGCTGCGCCCCCTCCCGGAGAGCGCGCCCATCCCCGCCGCGCCGATCCCCGCCGCGATCCCGGCTCCCCGCATGCCCCTCGCCCTCACCAAGACGGGGACGGAGACGGGGACGGAGACAGGGACGAAGACGGGGTCGGGGTCGGGGTCGGGGTCGGAGGCAAAGGCGAACACGAGGGCCAAGGCCCCGGCGACAGCCGCGGCCCCAGTGCCCTCCCCCGGCACCCGGGCGAGCCTCGGCTGGCTGCTGCCGATCCTCTACTTCGGCTTCACGACCCTCGTCGGCGTGGGCGAACTGGGTGACAACACCGCCCCCTTGGGACTGATGATCACCTCCAGGATCTTCGCCCTCGCGGCCACCGCGGAACTGCTGCGCCTGTGGATCCCCCGCAGGAACCGGCGGACGCCGAGCCCGATGCCCTCGGGGACGGGCCCGCAGGCCTTCGGGGTGTTTCTCGCCCTCACCGCCGCCGGCATGTTCGCGGACGAGAAATCCGACGTGTTCCTGGTCGCCTGCGTCACGTCCGTCCTCGCTGCCGCGCTGCTCGTCACGGGGGCCTGCCTGCGCTGGAGGGCGCGAACGGGCGGAGAAGGCAGGACGACCGTCCCCCTCGGCTGATCCACCACGCCATCTCCCGCCACTCCGCCACTCCCGCCACTCCCGTCGTCCGGTATCGACCGCGGCTATCCCTTCTGCTCCACCCGCACCCAATCCACCTCCGCCTGCACTCCCCCGCCGGCGATCCGGTCCACGCTCGACTGCGGCAGGCCCCAGTACGGGGTCGTGACCTGGTTCCAGCCGGCCGGGTACGCGCCGCCGAGGGCGAGGTTGAGGATCACGTACTGGTTGTGGCCGTAGACCCATTGGCCGCGGGTGGACTCCAGCTTGTTGCGGGTCGTCTCCTGGACGAGGCGGTCGTCGACGTAGAAGCGCATGCCGGTCGGCGTCCACTCCACGGCGTACGTGTGCCAGGCGTCGGCCCGGCCGCCGTTCGGGTAGGTCTGGCGGGCACCGATGTTGCCGTCCGCGGAGTAGCCGGGGCCGTGCAGGGCGGAGCTGGTCCAGTCGGCGTAGCCGATGTTCTCCATGATGTCGGTCTCCCCGGAGGCGGGCCAGGACACGGAGGGGTCGTCGACGTTGCTGCCCAGCAGCCAGAAGGCGGGCCAGAATCCGTCGCCGACAGGCAGCTTCATCCGGGCGCTGACCCGGCCGTAGGTGAAGTCGAACCTGGTGTTGGTGTCCACGCGGCCGGAGGTGAAGTCGTAGGTGCCGCCGCCCGCCTGGGTGCAGCCCTTGCAGTACTTGGCCCGCAGGACCAGGGCGCCGTTCTCGGTGCGGAGGTTCTCGGTCGAGTCGACGTACGCCTGCGCCTCTGCGTTGACGGAGCCCATCTCCGTGCCGGTGCGTACGACACGCCACTTGGAGCGGTCGAGGGACGCGGCGGTGAAGTCGTCGAAGAACGTCGTCCGGTAGGTGCCCTGTTGCTCGCCGGGGAGGGCGGGGTAGGCGGCCAAGGCGCTGCCGCCGGTGCCCCAGACCTCGAACTCGTAGAGGGAGTAGCCGAACTGCGCGGTGGCGGGGGCCGGGTTGTAGAAAGAGCGGCGTTCCTTGCCGAGCATCCGGACGTAGCGCCCGGTCGCCGGCTGGGGCAGTCGCACGCTGTCGTGCACGCCGACCGCCTCGGACGGGGATTTCACGTTCGCCCGGCGCGTGGCGACCTCGGCGGCGGACGGCTGGTACACGGTTCGCCAGGTGCGGTTGTCGTCGGAGACCTGCAGTTGGTAGTCGACGGCATAGGCCGCCTCCCAGTACAGGTCGACCGTGTCGATCGTCGACGTCGCACCGAGGTCGACACCGACCCAGCGGTCCGCGTTCCAGTCGCTCGACCAACGGGTGGCGTCGTCCTTCAGGTTGGCCGGGTGGCCGCCGTCCGTGACGAACGCCGGTGAGTTGCCCGCGTGTTGGTAGTAGTTCGTGTAGGCCGGGTGGTTCAGGGCGAGGTTGGAACGCACGGTGGAGGCGGGGGCCGGTTCGCCGCCGTAGACCTTGAGGGAGTAGAGCGAGTAGCCGTACGGCGTGGCGCGTTCCAGGCCGCGCAGGCGGAGGTATCGGCCAGTCGCCTCCTGGGGATAGGTGTGCGCGGTGACCGTGCCTCCGGTGCCCGCGGTCTCCGTGTAGAAGGGCGTCCAGTCGGTGCCGTTCTTCGACACCTCCAGGACGTAGCGCTTGCCGTAGGCGGCCTCCCAGTCCAGGACGACCCGGTCGACCCGGAGGGTCGTGCCCAGATCGAGGCGGATCCAGGCGTCGTCGGCGAAGTTGCTGGACCAGCGGGTGGCGGCGTTGCCGTCGAAGGCGAGGCCGGGGCCGGTTGCGCCGTTCTCACTGCCGGAGGCGGTGACGGCGGCCGGGTTCGCGGCGTACGCGGCTGCGGCGCGGTCGGTGTCCCAGGCCGGTGCGTCGGCGGCGGGCGCGGCGGCCGCGACCGGTGCCCCGAGGGCGGGTCCCGCGCCCAGCAGGGCCAGGGCGGCGACGGCGGTCAAAAGGGTGCGGGGAGTGCGAGCGGTACGTGATGACATGCGGCTCTCCTCGGTAACAGACGGTTTCCTCGGTAGAAGTCAGATCTCCTCGGTGGACAACAGGCGGCAGGGGCGACGTCGAGCTGTCGTGCTCATGACATTCAGGGACCTGGGGCGTGGCGGGCGCGCGCTCCCACACCCGCGCCCGCCGTGCCCCGCGCCCTCAGGCGGCCTTCACCACCCCTTCCCGGTGGCTACGGATGATCTCCGCGTAGTGGCGTCCGGTGCCCTTGATCGTGCGGGCCTGGGTGCGGTAGTCGACGTGGACGAGGCCGAAGCGCTTGTCGTAGCCGTACGCCCACTCGAAGTTGTCCAGCAGGGACCAGGCGAAGTAGCCGGCCAGCGGGGCGCCCTTGCGGGCGGCGGAGGCGCAGGCGGCGAGGTGGCCCGTCAGGTAGGCCTGACGCTCGGGGTCGTCGACGCTGCCGTCCGGGCGGACGATGTCGGGATACGAGGAACCGTTTTCCGTGACGTACAGCCGTCGCGCACCGTACTCGTCGGTCAGGCGGAGCAGCAGTGTCTCGATGCCGCTCGCGTCGACCTCCCAGTCCATCCCGGTGCGCGGGACGCCGTCCCGGCGGACGGAACGGGCGTGCGGGGCGGGCCCGTCGGGGTCGTCGCTCACCGTGGCCGGGAAGTAGTAGTTCAGGCCCAGCCAGTCAAGCGGCGCGGCGATCGTCGTCAAGTCCCCTGGCTGCTCGGGGAGTTCGACTCCGTACACCTCCCGCATGTCGGCCGGGAAGCCTCGGCCGTGTACCGGGTCGAGCCACCAGCGGTTGGTGTGGCCGTCCATGCGGCGGGCGGCGGCGATGTCCTCGGGACGGTCGGTGGCGGGGTGAACGGTGGAGAGGTTGTTGACGATGCCGATCTCGGCGTGCGGGACCGCCGACCGGATGGCCTGGACGGCGAGTCCATGGCCGAGGAGCAGGTGGTAGGAGGCGCGGACCGCCGCCGTCAGGTCCGTGAGGCCGGGGGCCATCTTGCCTTCGAGGTGGCCGATCCAGGCCGAGCACAGCGGTTCGTTCAGGGTGGCCCAGTGGGTGACGCGGTCGCCCAGCCGCTCGGCGACCACCGACGCGTACGCGGCGAAGTGCTCCGCGGTCTCCCGCTCGGGCCAGCCGCCGCGGTCCTGGAGTGCCTGCGGAAGGTCCCAGTGGTAGAGGGTGACGGACGGGGTGATGCCCGCCTCCAGCAGGCCGTCGATCAACTTGTCGTAGAAGCCGAGGCCCTTGGGGTTCACCGGACCGTCCCCGCCCGGCACCACCCGGGGCCAGGCGATCGACAAACGGTAGGCGTTGGAACCGAGTTGACGCATCAGGCCGATGTCGTCGCGCCAGCGGTGGTAGTGGTCGCAGGCGACGTCGCCGTGGTCGTCGCCCGCGATCTTTCCGGGAGTGTGCGAGAAGGTGTCCCAGATCGACGGCGAACGGCCGTCCTCCGCCACGGCTCCCTCGATCTGGTACGCCGAGGTGGCGGTTCCCCACAGGAAGTCCTGGGGCAGGGCGGCAAAGTCGATGGTCACTGAAGTCCTCTCGGAATCGGGGTGGTTGCTCACTTCACGGCTCCGGCCGTCAGCCCGGCGACGAGATAGCGCTGGAGCAGCAGGAAGCCGGCCACCACCGGCACACTGACCACCAGCGAGGCGGCCATGATCTGGTTCCAGTACACGTCGTTGAGGGTGGAGTAGCCCTGGAGTCCGACGGCGAGCGTGCGGGTGGTGTCGTTGGTCATGACGGAGGCGAACAGCACCTCGCCCCAGGCGGTCATGAAGGCGTAGACGGCGACCGCCACGATGCCGGGGATCGCGGCCGGTACGACGATCCGGAAGAGCGCGCCGAGCGGACCACAGCCGTCCACCAGCGCCGCCTCGTCGAGGTCGCGCGGCACCGAGTCGAAGTAGCCGATCAGCATCCAGATGGAGAAGGGGAGGGAGAAGGTCAGATACGTCAGGATCAGGCCGCCGCGCGAGCCGAACAGCGCGATGCCGGTGGCGTTGCCGATGTTGACGTAGAGCAGGAACAGCGGGAGGAGGAAGAGAATCCCGGGAAACATCTGCGTCGACAGCACGGTGACCGTGAAGACCCGTTTCCCACGGAAGTCGTAACGGCTTACCGCGTAGGCGCTGAACACGGCGATCACCACGGAGCAGACCGTGGCCGCGCCCGCCACGACCAGCGAGTTCACGAAGTACCTGGCCAGCGGGACCGTCGACCAGATGTCGATGTACGGGCGGATCGTCAGCCCGCTGGGCAGCCAGCGGAACTTGCCCGTGACGTCGGCAAGCGGCTTCAGGGAGCTGGAGACCATCACGTACACCGGCAACAGCACGAACCCGGTGAGCAGGGTGAGGAAGATCCGCCGGGACCAGAGGAACGAACGCGGTGGTGCCATGGGGGAGTCAGCGCGCATGTGAAGCCCTCCGTCCGCGCGAGGTGACGGCCAGGTAGACACCCGTCACGGCCAGTAGGAAGAGCAGCAGCAGGACCGACATCGCCGAACCCGTGCCGAAGTTCCAGGTCACGAAGGAGGCCTGGTAGATGTGGACCGAGATGAGGTCCGCGGCCTCCGGGGCGGCCCTGCCGAACAGGACGAACGGCGTGTTGAAGTCGTTGAAGGTCCACAGGAACAGGACGAGGAGCAGGACCTGGTTGACCGCGCCCAGGGACGGAAGGGTGATGCGGCGGATCTGCTGCCACCTGCCCGCGCCGTCCAGTGCGGCCGCCTCGTACAGCTCGCCGGGGATGTTCTGGAGGCCGGCCATCACGATGAGGAAGGCGAACGGCCAGCCCTTCCACACCGACACGGTGAGCAACGCGTAGAAACTGTTGTCGCCGATCAGCCAGAAGGAGGGCTTGTCGGTGAGGTGCAGCTGGTCGTGCAGGACATGGTTCACCAGGCCGTTGTCGTGCTGGAACATGAAGACCCAGGTGATCACCGCCGCGTACACCGGCAGGGCGTACGGCACCAGGAAGAGCGCCCTCAGCAGGCCCCGGCCGCGGAAGGTGTCCTGCATGAAGATCGCCGCCGCGGTGCCGATAAGCCAGCACAGCCCCACCGAGAGCAGGGTGAAGCCGACGGTGACGAAGAACGAGTGCAGCAGGGCCTCGCCGACCGGGGCGTCGAAGTCCACCGACACCTTGTAGTTGTCGAGGCCGGACCACGGCGCCGTGCCCCAGTCACGGATGTAGAACTGGGTGAGCTCCTTGAAGCTCATCACGATGCCGATCACCATCGGCACCAGATGGACGAGGAGTTCGAGAACCAGGGCGGGCAGGAGCAGCAGGTAGGGCAGTCCGATGCGGCGGATCCGGCCGGGACGCGGGCGCGGGGCCCGCTCGGATCCAGGGTCCGTCCGAGGCTTTTCGACCTCGGCTGTGGTGGTCATCTGGCTCACTTCGTCCGGCTCACTTCGTCGGCATCTGCTGCTGGGCCTTGGCGAGCTTGGCCTTCACGGACTCGGTGGTCACCGCTCGGCCGGCCGCCGCGTCGGCGAACAGCTCCTTGACGGCCGTACCGATCACCGTCTCGAACTGCGACTCGTCGGCGACCTGCGGCAGCGCTGCGGCGCTCTTGGCGAGGGTGTCCTTCAGGACCGCGTTCGCGGGGGAGTTGAACCCGGGGTCCGACTGGGCGGAGGCGACCGGCGGGATGGTGCTGTACGCCTTGTTGAGGATCTTCTGCTCCTCGTCGCCGGTCATGAACTTCACGAACTCGGTGGCGCCCTCGAGGTTGTCGGTGTTCTTGAAGACGGCCAGGTTGATACCCGCGACCATCGAGTTGACCTGGGCGCCGGGGCCGGGGGCGCCGGACTGCACGGGCACCGGGGCGATGCCGTACTTGTCCTCGCTCATGCCCTGGGACTTGAGGTTGGCGGACGCGGTCTGCCACAGCAGCATCGCCGTCTTCCCCTTGGCGAAGTCGCTCACGGACTGGTTCTGCGCGTACTCGGCGTTGCCCTGCGGGATGGCCTTGTCCTTCGCCATCAGGTCGACGTACTGCTTGACCGCCGAGACCGCACCGTCCGACGTGAAGTCGGGCTTTCCGTCGGCGGTGAAGAAGTCGGCGCCGTGCTGCTTGGCGAAGACGAAGACGTGATGGACGTTTTCCGAGACGTTCGCGCCCTCGGCGCCCAGGACCTGCTTGCCCTTCGCCTGGATCTTCTTGCCGTCGGCCACCAACTCGGCCCAGGTGGCGGGCGGTTGGGCTATGCCGGCGTCGGCGAAGATCTGCTTGTTGTAGTACAGGGCGTAGGCCATCGAGTACAGCGGCACCGCGGCCGGGTCCTTGCCCTGTGCTCCGGTCGAGCCGAGCGCAGATTCGACGAAACGGTTTCTGCCGCCGATCTTCGCGAGGTTCGCCTCGTCCCAGGGCAGCAGCGCGCCCGTCGCCTGGAGCGAGGCCGACCAGGTGTTGCCGATGTTGAGGACGTCGGGGCCCTGGCCGGAGGTGGTCGCCGTGAGGATCCGGTTGAGCAGGTCCGACCAGGGGACGACCTCCAGCTTCACCTTGATCCCGGTCTGCTTCTCGAACTTGTCGAGTTCCGGCTGGAGGACCTTCTTGTCCACCTCGATGCTCGCGCCCTGGTTCGAGGCCCAGTACGTGAGGGTCTTCGGCGAGTCGTTGGAGCCTTCGCCGTCCGTCGAGGTGCCGCCGCCACAGGCCGTGGCCGCGAGGGCGAGTGACATGACGACGGCGCCTGTGGCCGCGGCTCGGATGGTGCGCATGGGTCGGCTCCCGGTGTCATCAGGACTTAATTTAGGACGTGAGTTAAACCTCGGAAAGGGGCCGCGTCAAGTGTTCCGGCACAGTCCGGGGAACTCCGGTCCCGCCACTTGACGCGCACGTTCAGGTAGTTGAAGCATTCAGCGCTGAGAGAGCGCTCTCAACCCAGCGACCGTTCACTTCCTTAAATCAGCCGTTCACTTGGAGCGGCCTGGACCGAGGAGAGCCGCCCATGCCCCACACGCCGTCGTCGCAACCGCCCGCCGTGCGCCGCAGAACAGTCCTCGCCGCAGCCGCCACGGCCGCCGCAGCCCCCGCCCTCGCCGGACTCGCCGCCGCGCCGGCCTCCGCCGCCCCGCGCGGAAAGCGGTTGCGCGCCCTTCCGGGCGGTGGCGACCTCGGACCGAACGTCCTGGTCTTCGACCCGTCGACCCCGGACATCCAGGCCCGGCTGGACGCCGTGTTCCGGCAACAGGAGTCGGCCCAGTTCGGCACCGGCCGCTACGCGTTGCTGTTCCGGCCCGGCACCTACCACGGCCTCAACGCCCAACTCGGCTTCTACACCTCGATCGCCGGCCTCGGCCTCTCCCCCGACGACACGACCATCAACGGTGACGTGACCGTCGACGCGGGCTGGTTCGGCGGCAACGCCACGCAGAACTTCTGGCGTTCGGCGGAGAACCTCGCGCTCGTCCCGGTCGGCGGCACCAACCGGTGGGCCGTCGCGCAGGCCGCCCCCTTCCGCCGGATGCACATCCGCGGCGGCCTCAACCTCGCCCCGTCCGGCTACGGTTGGGCCAGTGGCGGCTACATCGCCGACAGCCGTATCGACGGCGAGATCGGCCCCTACTCGCAGCAGCAGTGGTACACCCGGGACAGCGCGATCGGCAGCTGGCTCAACGGCGTCTGGAACATGGTGTTCTCGGGCGTCGAGGGCGCGCCCGCCCAGAGCTTCCCCAACCCGCCGTACACCACGCTCGACACGACCCCGGTCTCACGTGAGAAGCCTTTCCTGTACGTCGACGGCGCCGGCGCCTTCCGCGTCTTCCTGCCCGCCAAGCGCACCGACGCGCGCGGGGTCAGCTGGGGCAACGGCACACCGCGCGGCAGCTCACTGCCCCTGTCGCGGTTCTACGTCGCCAAGCCGGGCGTCTCCGCCGCCACGCTCAACCAGGCGCTCGCGCAGGGCCTGAACCTGCTGCTGACGCCGGGGATCTACCACCTCGACCGGCCGATCCAAGTGAACCGCGCCGACACCGTCGTGCTGGGCCTGGGTTACGCCACCCTGATCCCGGACAACGGCGTCGGCGCGCTGAAGGTGGCCGACGTCGACGGGGTCCGGCTGGCCGGCTTCCTCGTCGACGCCGGACCGGTCAACTCCCCGGTCCTGCTGGAAGTCGGTCCGCCCGGGGCATCGCGCGACCACTCCGCCAATCCCACCACCGTCCAGGACGTGTTCGTCCGGATCGGCGGGGCGGGCGCCGGCAAGGCCACCACCAGCATGGTGATCAACAACCGTCACACGATCGTCGACCACACCTGGGTCTGGCGCGCCGACCACGGAGAGGGCGTCGGCTGGGAGACCAACCGGGCCGACTACGGCGTCGTCGTCAACGGCCACGACGTGCTGGCCACGGGCCTGTTCGTGGAGCACTTCAACAAGTACGACGTGCAGTGGAACGGCCAGCGCGGCCGCACGATCTTCTTCCAGAACGAGAAGGCCTACGACGCGCCGAACCAGGCGGCGATCCAGAACGGCTCGGTAAAGGGTTACGCCGCCTACAAGGTCGGTGCCCACGTCACCGCGCACGAGGGCTGGGGTCTGGGCAGCTACTGCTACTACAACGTCGACCCGACGATCGTCCAGCACCACGGCTTCGCCGCCCCGAACGTACCGGGCGTGAAGTTCCACGACCTGCTGGTGGTCTCCCTGGGCGGACAGGGCCAGTACGAGCACGTCATCAACGACCTCGGGGCGCCGACCTCCGGTACGTCGACGGTGCCGTCGACCGTGGTGTCGTACCCCTGACCTGCCCGTGCCGCCTGGACGACCCTGACGGGACACGGCCCGCGCCGCACACAACGCAGGGGTGACCTACGCCTTCGGTTCGTGCCACGAACGTCAGGTGTTCGTGGCACGAACCGCCGAGACGGCCTGGGCCTGCGACCTCGCGGGAAGGCGTGGACCTACCGCGTCGTCGCCTGCGCCGGCGCCGGGGCGTACCCCGTCGGCCGGGCCGAGAAGGTGCCTCGGCCCTGGGTCCGGCTGCGCAGCCGGGTCGCGTAGCCGAACAGTTCGGCCAGCGGCACGGTGGCGGTGACCACCGCCGAACCGCCCCGCACAGCCGAGTCGGTGACCCGCCCGCGCCGTGCCGCCAGGTCGCCGAGGACCCCGCCGACGGCGTCCTCGGCAACGGTCACCGTGACCTCGACGACGGGTTCCAGCACGACCATCGCACAGCCGCGCAGGGCTTCCCGCAGCCCGAGCCGACCGGCCGCGCGGAAGGCCATCTCGGAGGAGTCCTTCACATGGGTCGCCCCGTCGGTCAGGGTGACCCGCAGCCCGGTGACCGGATGCCCGCCCACGGGACCCTCGGCGAGGGCGTCCCGGCAGCCGGCCTCGACCGCGCGGACGTACTCCTGCGGCACCCGTCCACCGACGACGGTCGACCGGAACGTGAAACCGGTTTCGGCACCGTCTCCCGCCTCCTCGACGTCGAGTGGCTCGACGTCGAGCACGATCTGCGCGAACTGCCCGGCCCCACCGTCCTGTTTGACATGCCGGAAGACCAGACCGGACACCCCGCGGGCGACCGTCTCCCGGTAGGTCACCCTCGGACGACCCACGTTGACCTCCAGACCGAGACTGCGCCGGATCTTCTCCACCGCCACCTCCAGGTGCAGTTCGCCCATGCCCGACAGCACCGTCTGACCGGTCTCCGGGTCGGTCCGGACGACCAGCGAGGGGTCCTCCTCGGCGAGCCGGGCAAGCGCCGAGACCAGCCGGTCGGCGTCGGTGCTCGTGCGTGCCTCGACCGCCACGGAGACGACCGGGTCGGCGACCCCCGGCGGTTCCAGCACGATGGGCGCCCCGGGCGCGCTCAGCGTCGAACCGGCACGGGCCGACTTCAGCCCGATCACGGCCACGATGTCCCCGGCGACCGCGCGCTCCAGCTGGGCGTGCCGGTCGGCCTGCACCCGCAGGATCCGGCCGATCCGCTCGATACGCCGCGCGCCGGACTCCCACACCGCGTCTCCTTTCTCGATCGTGCCCGAGTACACCCGCAGATAGGTGAGCCGGCCCGTGGGGGTCGCGGCAACCTTGAACGCGAGCGCCGCGAACGGGGCGGCGGGGTCGGCGGGGCGTTGCTCGCCTACGGCATCCTGCATACGGTCGGCACTCTCGCGCTGACGGTCGGCGGTTTCGTGCCGACGGTCGGCAGTTTCGTGCATACCGTGGACAGTGCCGCGCATACCGTCGCCAGCGTCACGCATACCGCCCTTGGTATTTCGCATACCGGCAACGCCACCCGGCATCCCGCATACCGGCGGCACGTCCGACGGCGACGGCAGATAGGCGACGACGGCATCGAGCAGCGGTTCGATCCCGCGGTTGCGGTAGGCCGAGCCGCACAGCACGACCACCGCGTCGCCCGTCCGGGTCAGCTCGCGCAGGGCACCGGAGAGGGTCTCGGCGGAGAGTGTCTCCCGGTCGCAGAACTCCTCCAGCGCGGCCGGGTGCCGCTCCGCCACGGCTTCCTCCAGCAGCCGGCGCCGGCGCAGCGCCTCCTCCCGGAGGCCCTCCGGCACGACGTCCTCGACCGCCGTCTCGCCGCCGTCGTCGCTCCAGGTCAGCGCCCGCATGCGCAGCAGGTCGACGACGCCGCTGAAACCGTCCTCCGTGCCGATCGGCAGTTGCACGACCAGGGGGACCGGATGGAGCCGTTCCCGGATCGACGTCACCGCGGCATCGAGGTCGGCGCCCACCCGGTCCAGCTTGTTGACGAACGCGATCCTCGGTACACCGTGCCGGTCGGCCTGCCGCCACACGGACTCGCTCTGCGGTTCCACGCCCGCGACGGCGTCGAACACCGCCACCGCCCCGTCGAGCACCCGCAGGGATCGCTCCACCTCGTCGGCGAAGTCGACGTGCCCGGGGGTGTCGATCAGGTTGATACGGTGACCGTCCCAGTCGCAGCTGACGGCCGCGGCGAAGATGGTGATGCCACGGTCGCGCTCCTGGGGGTCGAAGTCGGTGATGGTCGTGCCGTCGTGGACCTCGCCGCGCTTGTGCGTGGTCCCGGTGGCATACAGGATCCGCTCCGTGACGGTGGTCTTGCCGGCGTCGACGTGGGCGAGGATGCCCAGGTTGCGCACGGCGGAGAGATGACGGTCGAGGTGGTTGCGCACGGCCCTTGGCCTTTCGGGGTGTTTCCGAGAACGGGCAGCGCGATTTCCGGACGTACGTCGGGACACGTGATGGACGTGCCGATGCGCACACGCGCTGACGCACCGTCAGGTACGGCACATCAGCGGCGCATTGTCGAACTCAGACGTTCGTCAGGACATCCGGTGCCGGCCGCGCAGCGAGCACCGGACGGACGGAGACACGAGGATCACCTCGTAGCGGGAGCGGGGAGCGACGACAGCGGTGTGGTCACGCATGGCCGGGCTCCCCTCGTTCGTCTCGGTAACCGCGCTGCCCATGTCTTGGGCCGCGCTCGGTTGCGGCGAGTGTAGGGGTGAACGGGCCCGCCTCGCACGCCATTTATCGCTCGCTATTCATCGCACGCGTCCCGCGGCTGTGCCGGCGCGGCTCCGCCTCCCGGCGTGAGGCGAGCGCGTCCGTCGGTCACCCGGGCGTGGCCTGCGTCGCCGTGTAGAACTGCCTGCGCACCCGGCGCAGCCATGCGTCGGCGGCCGTCTCGTCGGGCTGTTCGGGCAGCACGCTGCGCGTCTCGGCGAACGCCTCCTCGAAGCCCCGCAGCAGCGGCAGCGCGGCTTCGGGATCGGCCGCGACCTGCTCACCGAAGGTGTGGTAGCCGTCGGGATCGTCGACGCGGATCGTCAACCGCCCGGTGGCATAAAGCTCGTAGCCCTGGGTGCACAGTCGCTTGAGGTGACGGGCGTGCTTGGCGGTCCGTTTGCGGGCCTCCGCGGCGAGGGGGCCTTGGCTGCGGTTCTGCAGTTTCCGGAACTGCTGCGTGGCGTAGCCGAGATAGGCGTCCCGGACCCGGCGGGCGCTGAGCAACGTCGCACGCAGGTCGATGAGTTCGTCACCGAGCGGGGTCCGCACCTCGTACAACTCGTCCGGCAGCCAGACGAGTTCCATCACCGTCGGGTTACCACCGAGGGCGAGTCGGCACCACTTCGCGGCCTCGTGCAGGGTGCGGTCGGGCGCCGTGCTGACGTGCGACTCCTTCGGCTGGCGCAGGCCGTGCAGGTCCTCGGTGGGGGCGGCGAACATACCGAGGCGGTCCACGTCGGAGCCTTCGTGGGCGAGCCCGTAGGCGGTCGAGCCGACGATTCCGGACAGCAGGAGGTTGGTGACGGTCACAGGAGCCCCCGGTCGTTCCCTGGTGGTGATCACCTGCCCCCGTGGCCGGGCGGCAGAACCGCCATGATGCCCCGGCTCCGGCCCGGCCCACCTCGTATTTTCCAGCCGGCCGGACTGCTCCGCCCGCGCTCGGCCCGGTGCCCCCTCCCATCGGCCGCTTCACCCGTACGGATCAGTGCGCTGGTCGAGCGGCCCGGCCGGTGGTGCCGTGTAGGGGCAGAGGCAGCACCACAAGAGCCCACAGGGTGCCTGGGAAGCACCCAGGTCGACGAGAGGAATCCCTCGGGAACCCGCCCGGGGCGCGCCCACGCGGGGACCGTCCCCGCCCGCCCCGTCCCCGAACCGTCCTCAGGAGGTATTCGTGACCAGCCCTCGCCTGTCGTCCCGCCCGTCCACCCCACCCCGTCCCGCCGGGCCTGCCGGGCCGGCCGGGCCGACGCGTCCCGGTCGTCCGGTCCGTGTGCTGGCCGTCGCCCTGGCCGTCGGAACGCTGCTGGCCACGGCGGCCTGCTCCGACGACGGGGACGACAGCGCGTCGACCGAATCGAGCACCGCGACCTCGTCCGCCGGCGGACGGACCGCCACCGCGTCCCCCACCATCACGCCGCTCACCTCGGCCGGCGCGCAGACGGCGCTGATCACCGCGGGAGACCTCGAGGACAACTGGACGCAGGTGAAGACCGCGGCCAGCTGGCGGAACCGGATGCTCATCGGCACCGTCGACGCCGCGCAGTTCCTCACCGGCAAGACACAGGCCGCCGACTGCCAGCGCCTGCTCGACGGGCTCTACGACGAAGACCTCCTGGGGCCCCCGCCCGGCCCGTCGGCGCTCACCGGTTTCACCGAGGGGAACTCCCGGCTGCTCTACCAGGTCGCCGCCTACCAACCGGCGAGCCTGGACCAGTCGTTCGACTGGCTCAAGACCCTGCCGACCGCGTGCGACCAGTTCAACGCGGTCGCCTCCGACGGCTCGACCCGTACCGTGCAGGTCGTCGAGGCCTCCCTGCCCAAGTCGGGCGACGCCCGGCAGGGCCTCACCGTGACGGTGGCGGGCCCCTCCGGTGGCACCCCGGTCACCCTCACCATGGACGTCGCCGTCGTACGGGTCGGGGACGACGCGATCACGGTCACCAACGGCGGCACCGACGGTGCGGACCACGACAGCACCGAGGACGCGGTCAGCCACGGCACCACACGGCTCAAGGACGTACGGGAGGGCCGCACGCCGGCGCCGGAGCCCAGCGAGTTCGACTGAGCGAGCCGGTTCGGCCGGGTGTGTCCCGCTGCTCCGGCCTTCTTCCCCGCCTCTGCACCATGTGACATATTACTGGCGTGACCAAGCGACCGAGCGGTGACGTCGTGGTCGTCGGCGCCGGCATGGTGGGCGCCGCCTGCGCGCTGTACGCGGCCCGTGCCGGACTGGACGTGATCCTGGTCGACCGGGGTCCGGTGGCCGGCGGCACGACCGGCGCGGGCGAGGGCAATCTCCTGGTCTCCGACAAGGAGCCGGGACCCGAACTCCAACTGGCTCTGCTGTCGGCCGGATTGTGGGGCGAGCTGGCGCAAGAGCTGGGCGCGGCGGTCGAGTACGAACCCAAGGGCGGTCTCGTCGTCGCCTCCACGCCCGCATCGCTCACCGCCCTCGCCGAGCTGGCGGCCGGTCAGCGCGCGGCCGGGGTGTCGGCGGTCCAGGTCCGGGCGGATCAACTCCACGAGCTGGAACCGTATTTGGCACGCGGTCTCGCGGGCGGGGTGCTGTACCCGCAGGACGCCCAGGTGATGCCCACCCTGGCCGCGGCCCACCTCGTACGGGCCTCGGGCGCACGTCTTCAGACGGGTCGCACGGTGATACGGGTACTGCTGGACGGCGCCGGCGCCGTGCGGGGCGTACGTACCGACCGGGGCGACATCCTGGCGCCGGCCGTGGTGAACGCGGCCGGGACCTGGGGATCAGAGGTGGCCGCGCTGGCGGGGGTCCGGCTGCCCGTACTCCCCCGCCGCGGCTTCGTCCTGGTCACCGAGCCGCTGCCGCGCCGGGTACGGCACAAGGTGTACGCCGCCGACTATGTGGCCGACGTGGCGAGCGACTCGGCCGCCCTGCAGACCTCACCGGTCGTCGAGGGGACCGCCGCCGGGCCCGTGCTGATCGGCGCGAGCCGTGAACGGGTGGGCTTCGACCGGTCCTTCTCGCTGCCGGTCGTACGCGCCCTGGCGGCGGGCGCGACGCGCCTGTTCCCGTTCCTGGAACACGTACGGGCGATGCGCACCTACCTCGGCTTCCGCCCCTACCTGCCCGACCATCTGCCCGCCGTCGGACCCGACCCTCGGGTGCCCGGGCTGTTCCACGCCTGCGGGCACGAGGGCGCGGGCATCGGGCTCGCCACCGGCACCGGCCATCTCATCGCGCAGACACTCACCGGCCGACGCCCGGAGCTGGACCTGGCACCGTTCCGCCCCGACCGATTCGACCGCCCCGACCCCCTTGACCGCTTCGCCGAGGAGGCCCCGCCATGGATCCCCTGAAGCTGACCCGCGCCCGCCCCGGCGCGCCGTTCACCGTGACCTTCGACGGCCGGGAGATCGAGGCGCTGCCCGGTCAGACGATCGCCGCCGCACTGTGGGCGTCCGGCGTCACGGCCTGGCGCACCACGCGGGGCGAGGGACGTGCGCGCGGGGTCTTCTGCGGGATCGGCGTGTGCTTCGACTGTCTGGTGACCGTCGACGGCCGGCCCGGCCGACGGGCCTGTCTGGTAGCGGCGGTGCCGGGCGCGGACGTCCGTACGCAGGTGGGGACGGGCCACGAGGAAGCGAGTCCTGGGCAAGCGGGTCCTGGGCAAGCGGGTCCTGGGCAAGCGGGTCCCGGGCAAGCGCGTCCCGAGGGGGCGGAGCCACGATGACCGCGCATCGCCCGGTACTCGCGGTGATCGGCGCCGGCCCGGCCGGCCTCGCCGGCGCCTTGGCGGCCGCTGCCCGTGGCGTGCGCGTGGTCCTGATCGACTCCGCCGCCGAGGCGGGCGGACAGTTCTACCGGCAGCCCGCGCGAGGACTCGGCGCGCGGCGCCCACAGGCCCTCCATCACCAGTGGCGCACCTGGGAGCGACTGCGTGCCGGACTCGACACCCACCTTGCCGCCGACCGCGTCGCGCACCTGAGTGATCGTCATGTGTGGTGTGTGGAGCGGCAGTCGGACGGGTTTGTCGTGCACGCGTTGATCGGACCGGAGCAGGAGGAGTCCGTGGCGGTACACGCCGACGGGGTGTTGCTGGCGACCGGCGGCTACGAGAAGGTTCTGCCGTTCCCCGGCTGGACACTGCCCGGCGTGGTCACCGCGGGCGGTGCCCAGGCGCTGCTGAAGGGCGGGCTCGTACTGCCCGGCCGTACGGCCGTCGTGGCCGGCACCGGGCCCCTGCTGCTTCCCGTCGCCACCGGCCTCGCGGCTGCGGGCGCCCAGGTCGTCGCCCTGGTGGAGTCGGCCGGACCGGCGGATTTCACACGTCGGGCGCGGACCTGGGCCGGTGCTCCCACGAAGCTCGCCGAGGGAGCCGTGTACGCGGCCCGACTCCTGTGTCACCGCGTTGCGGTGACGGCCCGTCATGCCGTGGTGAAGGCGCACGGGACCGAGCGGCTGCAGTCCGTCACCGTCGCCGCGCTGGACCCGGAAGGCCGGCCGGTGCCCGGCACGGAACGACGTATCGTCTGCGACACCCTCGCCGTGGGCCACGGTCTGCTGCCGCACACCGACCTCGCGGAGGGGCTCGGCTGCCGGCTCGACGGACCGGGCGTGAGCGTCGACGACGAACAGCGCACCGACGTCCCCGGCGTCTGGGCCGCCGGCGAGACCACGGGGATCGGCGGCTCGACGCTGTCGCTCGCCGAGGGGCACATCGCCGGACGGTCGGCGGCGGCCAGGCTGACGGGCAGGGTCCCCGACCCGCGGGAGTGGGCCCCCGCCGCGCGGGCCCGTACCGGGCTGCGGTCCTTCTTCGCGGCACTGGACGCCGCCTATGCCGCCCGGCCCGCCCGGTGGACGGAGCAGGTCACCGACGAGACGGTCGTGTGCCGCTGCGAGGAGGTCACCGCCGGCGCCGTCCGCGAGGCCGTCGGCACGCTCGGCGCGGGTGACCTGCGCACCGTGAAACTGCTGACCCGGGCCGGCATGGGCTGGTGCCAGGGCCGCATGTGCGAGCCCGCAGTGGCCGGCGTCGCGGGCTGCGCCCTCACTCCGGCACGACGGTTGCTGGCCCGCCCCGTGCCCCTGGGTGTGCTGGCCGCTCCGGCCGATCCCTCGACACCTCAGTGATATGTCACACGGCACACTCGGAAGGGATGACTCACCGTATGCCCGACTCCACCGCCCCCGCCGCTCCCCCCGCTCCCGTCACCTCCCCTCACCGTCCCTGGCGTGGCGTCCTCGTCGCCACCGCGCTTCCGCTCCGCGAGGACCTCTGCGTCGACTACGACCGGTACGCCGAGCACTGCGCCTGGCTGGTGGCGAACGGCTGTGACGGCGTAGTACCCAACGGCTCCCTGGGCGAGTACCAGGTGCTCACGCCGGAGGAACGCGCCAGGGTGGTGGAGACCGCGGTGGCCGCGATCGGCGGGGAGCGGGTGATGCCCGGTGTCGCCGCGTACGGCTCGGCGGAGGCCCGCCGTTGGACCGAGCAGGCGGCCGAGGCGGGCTGCTCGGCGGTGATGCTGCTCCCGCCCAACGCCTACCGCGCGGACGAGCGTGCCGTCGTGGCCCACTACGCGGAGGTCGCCGCGGCGGGCCTGCCGGTCGTGGCGTACAACAACCCGATCGACACCAAGGTCGACCTCGTCCCCGAACTGCTGGCCCGGCTGCACGGCGAGGGTCACATCCACGGCGTCAAGGAGTTCTCGGGCGACGTCCGCCGCGCCTACCGGATCGCCGAACTCGCCCCGGATCTGGATCTGTTGATCGGCGCGGACGATGTACTGCTGGAGCTGGCCGTGGCGGGCGCCAAGGGCTGGGTGGCCGGATACCCCAACGCCCTTCCCAAGTCGTCGGTGGAGCTGTACAGGGCGGCGGTCGCCGGTGATCTCACCGCCGCGCTGCCCCTCTACCGTCAGCTTCATCCGCTGCTTCGCTGGGACTCGCGCGTCGAGTTCGTCCAGGCGATCAAACTCTCGATGGACGTCGTGGGCCGCCACGGCGGTGGCTGCCGCCCACCTCGGGTCCCGCTGTCGCCGGGCCAGGAGGCGACCGTCCGCGCGGCCACCGAGAAGGCCGTCGCGGCCGGTCTGGCGTAACCACCGGGACAACGCAACTCGGCCGATCCAAGGGGAAGTTCATGCGCAGCAAGCTCGTCCTGCACGCCGTCGACTCGCACACCGAGGGCATGCCCACCCGTGTGATCACCGGCGGGATCGGCACCATCCCCGGCGCGACGATGAACGAGCGGCGACTGTACTTCCGCGAACACCGCGACGAAATCAAGCAGTTGCTGATGAACGAGCCGCGCGGGCACTCCGCCATGAGCGGCGCGATCCTCCAGCCGTCCACCCGACCGGACTGCGACTGGGGCGTCCTCTACATCGAGGTCTCGGGCTATCTGCCGATGTGCGGGCACGGCACCATCGGGGTGGCGACGGTGCTCGTCGAGACGGGCATGGTCGAGGTCGTCGAACCGGTCACCACCATCCGGCTGGACACCCCGGCCGGGCCCGTCGTCGCCGAGGTGACGGTCGAGGACGGCGCGGCCACGTCCGTGACCTTGCGGAACGTCCCCTCCTTCGCGGTCGCGCTGGATCGCAGGGCGACGCTGCTCGACGGCCGTACCGTGACATACGACCTGGCGTACGGCGGCAACTTCTACGCGATCCTGCCCCTGGAGGAGTTCGGGCTGCCCTTCGACCGCGCACGCAAGGACGACATCCTGCGAGCCGGCCTGTCACTGATGGAGGTGATCAACTCCGAGGGGGAGCCGGTCCACCCCGAAGACCCGTCCATCCGTGGCTGTCAGCACGTCCACCTGTACGCGCCCGGCGCGACCGCCCGCCACTCCCGGCACGCGATGGCCATCCACCCGGGCTGGTTCGACCGCTCACCTTGCGGTACGGGGACGAGCGCGCGCATGGCGCAACTGCACGCTCGGGGGGAACTGCCTTTGCACACCGAGTTCGTGAACGAGTCGTTCATCGGCACCCGGTTCACGGGCCGACTGCTCGCCACGACCGAAGTGGCGGGCCGTCCGGCAGTGTTGCCCAGCTTCACGGGCCGAGCCTGGATCACCGGCACGGCCCAGTACCTGCTCGACCCGACGGACCCGTTCCCGGCGGGCTTCGTACTGTGACGCCCACCGCGGCGGCCGCGGCTCGATGGATACTGACGGTGCACAGAGATACGTGACATGGCACAGCAGTTTCCGTGCCCCGTTTCCAGGAGATCCCCATGGCCGCCCCGCACGACAGCAGCCCGGCAGCCGCCGTGCCCTCCCTTCCTTCGCTCGGCGGCCGGCGGAGCAGCTACCGCGAGCGGGTGGCCGATGCCCTGCGGGCCGCGCTGATCGCGGGTGAACTGCTGCCCGGCGAGGTGTACTCGGCGCCGGCCCTGGCCGCCCGCTTCGGTGTCTCGGCGACCCCGGTGCGCGAGGCGATGCTGGACCTCGCCAAGGAGGGCCTGGTGGACGCGGTGCCCAACAAGGGGTTCCGGGTCACCGAGGTCTCCGACCGACAGCTCGACGAGTACACGCATGTCCGCGCGCTCATCGAGATCCCCACCGTGGCGACGCTGGCGACGACCGCCGATCCGGTGTCACTGGAGGCGCTGCGCCCGGCCGCCCGGGAGATCGTCACCGCCGCGGTCGCGGGCGATCTCATCGCCTACGTCGAGGCCGACACCCGCTTCCACCTGGGCCTGCTCGCTCTCGCCGGCAACTCCCACCTGGTCGAGGTGGTGCGCGGGCTGCGCGGCCGGGCCCGTCTCTACGGCCTGACCGCACTGGCCACCTCGGGCCGACTGCTGGCCTCCGCCGAGGAGCACCTGGAGCTCCTGGACGCCCTGCTGGCACGCGACGAGCGGGCCGTGCACAAGGTCATGACACGACATCTCGGACATGTGCGGGGGCTGTGGGCATCCGCCCGGGAGTGAACAGCCGGGAGTGAACAACCGGGGGGCAACAGCCGCATGCCTCCCCCGGAGTGCGCTGTGATCCTCGTCGCTGGCGGTCGAAGAGTGAGAGGAACACCGGATGGGCAGTCACCTGCCCGTGCGCGAAAAGATGGTGTCTCACCTGTGGGGGAATCCGTGCGTCTGTGTCTGATCGGTGCGGGCTTGTCGGGGCTGGCGACGGCACACGCCCTGAAGACAGCCGGTGTCGACTTCGTCTGTCTGGAGCAGGCGAGCGATGTCGGCGGGATCTGGCGCCGGCCGCAGGCGGGCGAGCGCGGCCCCGGCTATCTGTCACTGCATCTCAACACCGCCAAGGAACTGACGGGTTACTCCGCCTATCCGATGCCCGCCTCCTACCCGCTCTACCCCCGGCACAGCCAGATCGCCGACTATCTGCGTTCGTTCGCCGAGTGGGCCGGCGTGCTGGACCACATCGAGCTGGGGACGACCGTGGAGTCCGTGCGCCAGGAGGCCGACGGCGGGTGGAGGGTCGTCAGCCGGGATGCCGACGGCACGCTCTCGTCCCGGCACTTCACGCACGTGATCGTCGCCTCCGGGCACAACTCGGAGCCGTCGATGCCCGCCCTGCCGCGGGGCGCCGAGACGTTCACAGGAACGATTCAGCATTCCTTCGACTACCGCGACGGCAGCGACTACGCCGGACAGCGCGTCGTCGTGGTGGGGCTCGGCGCCTCGGCTGTGGACATCGCCGCGGACCTCTCCAGATACGCGGAACAGACGGTTCTCTCGGTGCGCCGGGGGCTGCACATCGTGCCCAAGCAGTTGTTCGGCATGGCCCTCGACACGATCGCCGACGCGCCGTGGTGGATCAGTATGTCGCTGTCCGAGCAGCGCCGTTTCGTCGAACAGGCTCTGCTGGTGGCCCGCGGCAAGCTCGGCGACTACGGTCTGCCCGAGCCGGACCACCCGATCTTCGCGTCGGCGATCACCATCTCCGACGAGATCCTCAGCCGTATCCGCCACGGCGCGGTCACGCCGAGACCCGCGATCGACGCCCTCGACGGCGACCGGGTCTCCTTCACCGACGGCACATCGGTGAAGGCCGACGCGATGGTGTACTGCACCGGTTACCAGATGGGTTTCCCCTTCCTGCAGCCCGGCAGTCCGGTCGGCGCGCAGGGCACGGTCGAGCTCTACAAGCGGGTCGTCGCCCCCGACCGTCCCGGGATGTTCTTCGTCGGTCTGGTCCGCCCGGTCGGTTCGATCACCCGGATGGTGGAGGCCCAGGCACAGTGGGTGGCGCGGCTCGTCACCGGCCAAGCGGTGCTGCCGGACGCGGAGGTCATGCGCAAGGAGATAGCGACGTATCTGAGCGGGATCGCGGGTCAGTACGGGCAGCGGGAGGGCGCATCGATCCAGGTCGACGTGGCGCCGTATCTGGAACAACTGCGCGGGGCGTGAGGTGTGGCGGGCAGGGGCCCGGCGGGGAACGCCGGTCCACCCCCGGCAAACGCTTCCGAAACGCCTCGGACAAGCAGATACCCGCCCTGGGGGGCGGGTATCTGGCCTTCCTGCCTGCGCACTCGAATGCGGAAAGTTCACACGATCGACGTGACGGCTGCGAGAGTCTGTCGCATCACTTGGTCAGCCAGTTGAGGAACTTGCTCCACACACCCGCCTGTTCGGCCTGGCGGGGCGCTGCGGCACCCTCACGCGCCGGGGCTTGGGTGGGGGTCCGCCGGGCCGGTCGGCTCACCGGCTTGACCGGGGTGAACCGCGCGGGGAGCGTGACGAGACCACGGCTGAAGGGTCCCGGACGCCAAGTCAGGCTCTCCTCGGGGACGCTGAGCTCGACGTCGGGCAGTCGGTTGAGGAGGTTCTCGATGGCCGTCACGGCGATCTGCCGGGCGGGTTCCTTCGAGGGGCAGGCGTGCGGACCGGCGCTCCAGGCGAGATGCGCCCGGTTACTGCCGGCCTTGCGGGCCGCCGACAGCGCGGGACCGGTGTTGGCTGCGGCGATGCTGACCAGCATCAGGTCACCGGCCGTGAGCTTCTGACCGGCGAACTCCATGTCGGCGACCGGGTAGTGGGCGGCGAAGTTCGTCATGGGCGGGTTCTCCCACAGCGTGTCGTCCATCGCCTCGTCGATCAGCCCGCCCTCGTGAGCGTACCGGTCGTCGGTGAGCAGCCGGTGCAGGGTGTTGCCGATGAGATTGACCAGCGCCTCGGCGCCCGCGCCCAGCAGCAGGGCGACCTGGTGCAGCATCTCCTCGTCGCTGAGGCCCGTCTGATGCTGCATCAGCCAGGACGTGACGTCCTCGCCGGGCTTGCGCCGCTTGAGGGCGACCAGCTCGCCGACGGCCTGGAACAGCACCTCGATGGCTTTGTCGGCGTTGACTCCGTCGAACATGCCGGAGATGCCGAAGAAGACGCGGTCGCCGATGTCGGCGGTGCAGCCGAAGAGCTCGTTGAACACGAACAGCGGAAGCTGCTTGGCGTAGGAGCCGATCAGGTCGGCCGAACCTCGCTCGCAGAACTGGGAGATGAGGAAGTCGGAGATCTTCTCGACACTCTGGCTCAGCTGCATCGGGTCGACGCGCGCCATGCTGTCCGTGATGGACTGACGGAGCCTCAGGTGCTCGGCGCCGTCGGTGTACATGCAGTTGGGCCGGTGAGCGAGCACGGGCAGGACGGGACTGTCGGGGGCGATCCGGCCCTCGTTGAAGTCCCGCCAGCGGCGCGCGTCCTTGCGGAAGGAGCCGGAGTCCTGCAGGAGTTGGAGGGCGCTGGCGTAGTCGGTGACGAGGGTGGCCTCGACTCCGGGGGTGATCTCCACGGGCGCGGTGGGCCCGTAGTGCCGCAGGTACGTGTAGTAGGCCTGCGGGTCGGCTGCGAACTCCGGTCCGTACAGCGGAACTCTGCCGCCGGCCTGATGCGCCGGGCACCCGGGCGGGGGCACGGGTGCGGTGGGTTGGTCCATGTCTGCTCCTAGTGTGCACGGTCCTGGAGATGGCGGACGAGGGTGATCAGCGCGTCGGCCGACGACCGCTCGTCTCGCGCGTCGCAGGTGACGACGGGGGTGTCGTCGAGCAGGTCCAGTGCGTCGCGCAGAGCCATCTCGTCCCGCAGGGGGGCGCCGTCGAAGTGGTTGACGGCGATGGCGTAGTCGAGTCCGTACTGCTCGATCAGGTCGATCACAGCGAAGGAGTCCGCGAGCCGCTCGGGGTCGACGAGCACCAGTGCGCCGAGGGCGCCCCGCGCCATGTCCTCCCACATCTGGACGAATCGCTGCTGACCCGGCGTTCCGAACAGGTACAGCACGACACGGTCGCTGATGGTCAGACGGCCGAAGTCCATGGCGACCGTGGTGGTGGTCTTGCCCTGGACTCCCTTGAGGTCGTCGACCGACTCGGCTGCCCGCGTCATCGTCTCCTCGGTGGTCAGCGGCTCGATCTCGGAGATCGCTCCGATGAACGTGGTCTTGCCGACCGCGAAGTGACCCACGACGAGGATCTTGACCGCCGTCTGCGTCGCCCCGTCACGGACGTAGGCCTGCTCATCCAAACTTGGCCCTGAGACCATTCAGCACCTCCTCCAGGATGTCCCGGTCGGCGAGCGGAGCCCGCTGTACCGGCGGGCGCGTGATGAGGTAGCCGCCTTCGGTGAGGGCGGCGAGGAGGATCTTCACCACGCCCAGAGGCAGTTGGGTGTGCCCGGCGATCTCGGCGACCGACAGGTAGCCGGCCGAGCACAGGTCCAACAGGTTCTGTTCCTCGGGGGACAGCCGGGTCGGCCGCTGCTCGTGATCGGCGGCCGCCGTGACCAGGGTGATGAGGGAGAGCTGCCCCTCGTCGGGCAGCCCACGCCCCTTGGTGATGACGTACGGACGCACTAACTCCGGCGTCTGCGGCTCCAGTTCGTCGAAGCCGTTCATGACCGTGCGCCGAGGTTCTCGCGCGGCGGTGTCGTCAGCGCCTTGCCGAGCTGGCCGACGAGCTGCTGCATCCGGAAGGTGATGTCCGCCATGTCGACGTCCGGCGAGGCGGAGACGCCGAGGTAGGCACCCTCACCGGCGGAGATGAGGAAGACCCACCCCCCGTCGAACTCGACCAGCGTCTGCCGCCACCCCATCTGCGGGTCCTCGCAGAAGAACGCGAGCGAGCGGCTGAGCGACTGCACGCCGCTCATCGCGGCGGCCACCCGGTCCGCGTCGTCCTTGTCGAAGTCCTGCGTCCGCGCCATCAGCAGGCCGTCCGCGGAGATGAGGACCGCGTGTAGGGCCCCAGGTATCTCCAAGGCACTGTCAAGCATCCATGACAGATCGTCGTTCACGAGACCTCATGCCCTTCGCTGCCAGCACCACGGGTGCTGCTCGACTTTTCCGCGGGACTCGCAGGTGTGGCCCGGCCCGACTGGGTGCCCCGCTGGAAGGCGCCCATGATCGCCGCCGTCTCGGCGCCCGAACGGGCGGGAGTGGACGCGGACGCACTGCCGGGCACGATGGCCATGGGCCGCTTGCGACGCCGCTTCGGCAGGCCGTCGGCGGTGGTGCTGCTGCTGGAAAGCCCGCCTTCGGGGCCGCTGCGGGCCGGGGTGGCGACGGCGGGAACGACCGGAGTCGGCTCCTTCTGCTCGGGCGCGTTGGTGAGCAGGTCGTGCGGCAGGAGGAGGACCGCACGGACGCCTCCGTAGGGGGAGGTGGAGTCCACCGACACCTCGAAGCCGAAGCGCTCACTGAGCACACCGATCACCGCGAATCCGAACTGCGGCGGGTTGCCGAGCGCGGAAACACCCGAGACCCGCTGGCTCGACAGGAGTTTGTCGGCACGGGCGCGCTCTTCGTCGTTCATACCGACACCCGCGTCGTCGACGACGATGCAAATACCCTTGGGCACGGTACGAATATTGATTTCGACGACGGTGTCCGGGCTGGAATAGCTCGTCGCGTTGTCGAGCAGTTCGGCGAGGGCCAGTGCGACCGGTTCGACCGCACGGCTCGTGATGCCGAAGTCGACCTGCGAGAGAATTTCGACCCGCCGGTAATGGCGAACCCTGCCCTGCGCGCTGCGTACCACGTCGTACACGGACGCGACATCACGTGCGCGCCCCAGCCAGCCGTCGCAGAGAACGGCGATGGACTGGGCCCGCCGACCGAACTGCGAGTTCGTGTGGTCGATCTCCAGAAGGTCCTGGAGGATAACCGACTCGCCGTATTTGTTCTGCAGCCGGGAGACAATCAACTGCTGTTCCGCGGCAAGGCCCTGAAGGGTCCGCATCGCGGACTTCAGGACCGTTTTCGTAGCCTCTTCGGCTTGTTCCTGAGCTGCCTCGACGGATTGCGCGTACTCGTTTTCCAACGCGGAGTAGTGAGACCTGAGCCCCGCTATCTCCTGCCTCAAGACACGCGCCGCCCTGCGCTGGCGAACAATGAGGGCGACGGCGGCGAGTACGGCCACGAGGAGAGCCCAGAGTACCGGGTTCTGTATGTAATGCGTCATAAGACTCTCTTCAGGCGACTGACGGCCAGTTGCTGAATTCCCGTCAACGCGGGTGGACCGGCGGACCGCCCGAATTGACGGGTGACCGCCCGGACTGTCCCCGTAGTCGGAGATGTCGTCTTGCACCCATCCGCCCGCTCTACAAGCGAGCGTGATCGTATCACCACAAGATGGAGTCACAGACCGTCAATATGCCTACGGAGATGAACATTGACGGATCGTCAGCGGGGGCTGCGAGCAACGGCGGAGTGACCGGGAAGTGCCCCCGCGGGCGAGATGACGCACAGCCTCACAGGACAACCGATAAACGGGCTTCCGCGACATTCCGGAGGCAAGGGATACGGAAACAACAAAACCCGCATCCGGCAGAACGCCGAATGCGGGTAATTGACCGTTCACCGAGCGGAAGCCGCTCGATACGGAGAGTGAGAGTGTCCGAGGGGGGACTTGAACCCCCACGCCCGATAAAGGGCACTAGCACCTCAAGCTAGCGCGTCTGCCATTCCGCCACCCGGACCAGGTGTTGCCGCTGCGTGAGTTGTCCCCGCGGCGACAGGCACAACAATACCAAGGTTTCGGAGTGGCTCTCACCTGCATATCCGCTGGCCGCACGGGTGACGGGACCGCCATGCGGGCACCTCACACCGGGTGACCGGGCGATCACTTCGACGTCGGCTCCTCGACGACGAGCATCCGCAGCGCCCGCAGCAGCGCGGCCGCCGCCTGATCGTCCAGCGGGGCGAGGAACCGGCGCTCCGCGGCCAGGCGCGCCGCCTCGGCCCGCTCCAGGCAGACCAGGCCGGCGTCCGTGAGCCGGACGATGTTCCGGCGGCGGTCCCGGGGGCTGCGCCGCCGTTCCACCAGACCGTGATCCTCCAGACCGTCGACGAGCACCGCCATCGTGGTGCGATCGACGCCGAGCCGCTCCGCCGCCTCGGCCTGCGACAACGTTTCTTCATGGGCGAGCAGGACCAGGACGGCCAGCTCGCGGCCGTCCACCCCGTACGGGACGAGCGCCTCCGCCGACTTCCTGGCCAGTTTGGCCTGTGCGTGCTGGAGGAGGTGGCCGAGCCGGTACTCCTGCGGCCCGGACGGCGCTTCGCGATCACTCACCATGCCCCGAGAGTATCGGTCCGTACCAATCAGCGATCGTTTGCTGCGATGGTGATCGATCCGAGCGGAAATGCCACCCTGTGCGGCCGGACGGCCGAGGCACCATCGCAGCCTCGCTGTCCGGCTGTCCGGCTGTCCGGCTGTCCGGCCGTGCGGCCGTGCGGCCGTGCGGCCGTGCGGTGCTTGGTCAGGGCATCAGCTGGTAGTCCGGGAAGTTCCCGGGCAGCCTCTCCCCCGTCGGCCCCTGTGTCACCGCGCGCACCAGCAGCTCCCCGCCGACGAACGCGCCGCGCCAGGACGCGCCGAAGCCGCCGAAGAGCTCGTCGCGGTCGCCTCGGGAGCGGGCGGTGCCATGGCCGACCTTGAACGCGCGGATCTGCGGTGCCAGCCGTTCGTAGGTGCTCCGGTCGTCCGTGGACAGTGTGGCGACGAGTGCGCCGTTGGACGCGTTCATGGCGGCCAGCAGCTCCGCCTCGGTGTCGACCAGGACGATGGTGTCGACCGGGCCGAACGGCTCCGCGTGGTGCAGCGGCGAGGACGGCGGTGGTCCGAGGAGCGTGACGGGCTGGACGTAGGCCGAGGTGTCCTGGCCGGGCAGGAAGCGGGCGTCGGCCGGCCTGCCGCGGTGCAGCGGGACCGCGCCCCGGTCGACGGCCTCGGCGATCTGGTCGTGCAGCTCCTTGGCCTTGGCCGCGTTGATCACCGGTCCGAAGTCCAGTCGGGGATACGGGTCGTCGCGCTTCTCCACGGCCAGCGGGTGCCCGAGGGTCAGCGTGCGCACCGCCGGGAGGTAGGCCGCCAGGAACTCGTCGAACAGGGCCCGCTGGACGACGAATCGCGGATACGCCGTGCATCGTTGTTTGCCGTAGTCGAAGAGCTTGGGCACGACCGCGGAGAGGGTGTCCCAGTCCGAGTAGTTCCAGATGCCCCAGGTGTTGAGTCCTTCCTGTTCGAGTACGTGTCGCTTGCCGAGGTCGGCGACGGCCGCGGCCACCGCGGCGCCGGTGTCGCGGCCGCCGACGAAGGAGACGCAGCCGATCTCGGGCGCCCGGACCAGCGCCCGGGACAGCTCGCCGCCGCTTCCGCTGACGAGGGTGATCGGGACGCCCTCGCGTGCGGCGAGCGCACAGGCCAGCGTCAGACAGGCGACACCGCCGTCGGTCGGGGTCTTGGCGATGACCGCGTTGCCTGCCAGTGCCTGGACCAGCAATGCGTGAACGAGCACGCTCATCGGGTAGTTCCAGCTCGCGATGTTGGACACCGGGCCGTCCAGTGGTGCCCGCCCGTCCAGCATGGGTTCGATGCCGTCGACGTACCAGCGCACGCCGTCGACGGCCCGGTCGACATCGGCCTGCGCGAGCCGCCAGGGCTTGCCTATCTCCCAGACGAGGAGGAGGGCGAGGAGTTCGCGGTGTTCGGCGAGGGCGTCGAGGGTGGCGGCGATGCGGGCGCGCCGCTCCTCCAGCGGGACGTGCCGCCAGGCGCGGTGCTGATCCAGCCCGGCGCGGACGGCTCGGTGGGCGGTGACCCCGTCCAGCCGCGGCGGGCCGGCGATCGGGGCGCCGTCGACCGGGCTGGTGGCCGGCAGCGTCCGGCCGTCGGCCTGCCAGGAGGCGTTCCAGAGGTTGAGGACACGGTCCTCACGGAAGGCCTCGGGGGCGACGGCGAGGCACCGCTGCCAGGCGTCGGGCCAGGACGTGCCGGATTTGAGGGTGAGGGTGGTTGCCATGTGGGCTGCTCCGCTCTCGGTGCACGGTCGGGGGCGGGATGGTGCGTGGCCACGGAGGACGCCGGCCGGGCACCCGGCTCCGTTGGGTGACGAACCGTCATACTTCAGCGACGTCGGGCTCCTTCGTCCAGGAGGGCGAGTGCGAGACGCGCGGTCTCGGTCGGTGTGGCGCCCACCCGTACCCCCGCCGCTTCCAGCGCCGCCTTCTTGGCCTGCGCGGTCCCCGAGGAACCGGAGACGATAGCGCCCGCGTGTCCCATGGTCTTGCCCTCGGGCGCGGTGAAGCCGGCGATGTAGCCGACGACGGGTTTGGTGATGTGCTCGCGGATGTGGGCGGCCGCTCGCTCCTCCGCGTCGCCGCCGATCTCTCCGATGAGGACGACGAGTTCGGTGTCGGGGTCCTCCTCGAAGGCGGCCAGGCAGTCGATGTGGCTGGTGCCGACGACCGGGTCGCCGCCGATGCCGACGCAGGTCGAGAAGCCGATGTCACGCAGCTCGTACATGAGTTGGTAGGTGAGCGTGCCGGACTTGGAGACCAGGCCGATGCGGCCCGGCTTGGTGATGTCGGCCGGGATGATGCCCGCGTTGGACTGGCCGGGGGTGATCAGGCCGGGACAGTTGGGGCCGATGACGCGTGTTCCGCGTGCGGCGGCATGGGTGGTGAAGGCGACGGAGTCGTGGACCGGGACGCCCTCGGTGATGACGACGGTGAGACCGATCCCCGCGTCGGCTGCCTCGATGACGGCGGCCTTGGTGAAGGCGGGCGGCACGAAGACGACGGTGATATCGGCGCCGGTCGACTGCATACCGTCGACGACCGACCCGAAGACGGGCACCGCACGGTCGTCGAAGTCGACGGCCCGGCCCGCCTTGCGCGGGTTGACGCCGCCGACGATGTTCGTGCCGGCCGCGAGCATGCGCCGGGTGTGCTTCATGCCCTCGGCGCCGGTCATGCCCTGGACGAGGACCCTGCTCTCCTTGGTGAGGTAAATGGCCATGGCGTCGTCTCCTCAGACTGCGGTGGCGAGTTCGGCGGCACGGCGGGCGGCGCCGTCCATGGTGGTGGCCTGCTGGACCAGCGGATGCCGGTGCGTGTCGAGGATCGCCCGCCCCCGGGCCGCGTTGTTCCCGTCGAGCCGGACGACGAGCGGCTTGGTCAGCCGTACGGTGTCCAGGGCGCGCACGATGCCCTCGGCGACCGCGTCGCACGCGGTGATGCCGCCGAAGACGTTGACGAAGACCGACTTGACGGCCGGGTCGGAGAGGATGACCGACAGCCCGTCGGCCATGGTCTCGGCGGACGCGCCGCCGCCGATGTCGAGGAAGTTGGCGGGGCGGGCGCCGCAGCCCGCGACGACGTCGAGGGTGGACATGACGAGTCCGGCGCCGTTGCCGATGATGCCGACCTCGCCGTCGAGCTTCACGTAGTTGAGGCCCTTGGCCGCGGCCGCCGCCTCCAGCGGGTCGCCGTGCCCGGCGGATTCCGCTCCCCAACGCGACTGCCGGAAGGACGCGTTGTCGTCGAGGGTGACCTTGCCGTCGAGGGCGAGGATCTCCCCCTGCCGGGTGCGGACGAGCGGATTGACCTCGACGAGGAGGGCGTCCTCCCGGATCATCACCTGCCACAGCCGGACGAGGACGTCCGTGGTCTGCGCGGGCAGTCCGGCCGCGGCGGCGATCTCGCCGGCCTTCGCCGAGGTGACGCCCTCCGCCGGGTCGACGGGGATACGGGCGACCGCCGCGGGCCGGGTGGCGGAGACCTCCTCGATCTCCATGCCCCCCTCGGCGGAGGCGATCGCGAGGAAACGGCCGGCCGCGCGGTCCAGCACATAGGAGACGTAGAACTCCGTCTCGACGTCGACGGGTTGGGCCAGCATCACCGTGCCGACCGTGTGCCCCTTGATGTCCATGCCGAGGATCTGTCGTGCCGTCAGTTCTGCCGCGGCCGGGTCGGCGGCGATCCTGACGCCGCCCGCCTTGCCTCGGCCACCCGTCTTGACCTGGGCTTTCACCACCGCCCGCCCACCGAGCCGCCGAGCGATCCCACGTGCCTCCTTGGGCGAGTCGGTGACCTCGGCCCGTGGGACCGGGATGCCGTGCTCCGCGAAGAGTTCCCTTGCCTGGTGTTCGTACAGGTCCATCTCGGCTCCCGTCTGTGAAGTCGAATCCCGAAGTCCGCCGAGCCGTCGCGAGGCCGAACTCCGATGACCGAAAGTGCCGCACACCCCCTGGACACCACCCACCGGATGCGGGATAACAAGCTTCATACAGTATTCGTCGACTGTATGCAATGTACCGCGAGAGCCTTCCACCCCCCTACGAAGGGACGGGACTTCGCCATGCCCGACGACACCCAGGACGTGATTTCCGGTGGTCATCTCGTTGCCAAGGCACTCAAGGCAGAGGGGGTCGACCGCATCTACACCCTGTGCGGCGGCCACATCATCGACATCTACGACGGCTGCGTCGACGAGGGCATAGAAGTCGTCGACGTACGCCACGAACAGGTCGCGGCCCACGCCGCCGACGGCTATGCGCGCATCACCGGCAAGCCCGGCTGCGCGGTCGTCACGGCAGGACCCGGCACCACCGACGCCGTCACCGGTGTCGCCAACGCCTTCCGCGCGGAGTCCCCGATGCTGCTGATCGGCGGCCAGGGCGCGCTCACCCAGCACAAGATGGGGTCCCTCCAGGACCTGCCGCACGTCGACATGATGACGCCCATCACCAAGTTCGCGGCGGCCGTGCCGGACACGGCGCGCGCGGCCGACATGGTGTCGATGGCGTTCCGTGAGTGCTACCACGGTGCGCCCGGCCCCGCCTTCCTGGAGATCCCGCGCGATGTCCTCGACGCCAAGGTGCCGGTGGCGAAGGCCCGGGTGCCGCGGCCCGGTGCCTATCGCGCCTCGACCCGCTCGGCCGGCGACCCCGAGGCGGTCGAGAAGCTCGCCGATCTGCTCGTGCACGCCGAGAAGCCCGCGATCCTGCTGGGCAGCCAGGTGTGGACGACCCGGGGCACCGAAGCCGCCATCGAGCTGGTGCGCACCCTGAACATCCCCGCCTACATGAACGGCGCCGGCCGCGGCACCCTGCCCCCCGGCGACCCGCACCACTTCCAGCTGTCCCGCCGCTACGCCTTCTCGGGCGCCGACGTCATCGTGATCGTCGGCACGCCCTTCGACTTCCGCATGGGGTACGGCAAGCGGCTGTCGCCGGACGCGACGGTCGTCCAGATCGACCTCGACTACCGCACCGTCGGCAAGAACCGCGACATCGACCTCGGGATCGTCGGCGACGCCGCACTGGTGCTGAAGTCGGTGACCGAGGCCGCCTCCGGGCGCCTCAACGGGGGTGCGTCCAAGCGCAAGGAGTGGCTCGACGAACTGCGCGCGGCCGAGCAGAGCGCCCTCGACAAACGGCTGCCGCACCTGCGGTCGGACGCCTCGCCCATCCACCCCTACCGCCTGGTCAGCGAGATCAACGACTTCCTCACCGAGGACTCGATCTACATCGGCGACGGCGGCGACATCGTCACCTTCTCCGGTCAGGTCGTGCAGCCCAAGTCGCCGGGCCACTGGATGGACCCGGGGCCGCTGGGCACCCTCGGCGTCGGCGTCCCGTTCGTGCTGGCGGCCAAGCAGGCACGGCCCGACAAGGAGGTCGTCGCCCTGTTCGGCGACGGCGCGTTCTCGCTCACCGGCTGGGACTTCGAGACCCTCGTGCGCTACGACCTCCCCTTCGTCGGCATCGTCGGCAACAACTCCTCCATGAACCAGATCCGTTACGGCCAGGCCGCCAAGTACGGCCCTGAGCGCGAGCGGGTCGGCAACACCCTCGGCGACGTCCACTACGACAAGTTCGCCCAGATGCTGGGCGGTTACGGCGAGGAGGTGCGCGACCCCGCCGACATCGGCCCCGCCCTGCGGCGCGCCCGTGAGTCCGGGAAGCCCTCGCTGATCAACGTCTGGGTGGACCCCGACGCGTACGCCCCCGGAACGATGAACCAGACGATGTACAAGTGAGGTGCCCCGGATGACAGGGATGACAGGAACGGCGACCAAGGCTCTCGAAGGCGTTCGCGTCCTCGACATGACGCACGTCCAGTCGGGCCCGTCCGCGACCCAGCTGCTCGCCTGGCTCGGCGCGGACGTCGTCAAGCTGGAGGCGCCGTCCGGTGACATCACGCGCAAGCAGTTGCGCGACCTCCCGGACGTCGACTCCCTCTACTTCACGATGCTCAACTGCAACAAGCGGAGCATCACCCTCAACACCAAGACCGAACGCGGCAAGGAGATCCTCACCGAGCTGATCCGGCGCTCCGACGTCATGGTCGAGAACTTCGGTCCGGGCGCGGTCGACCGCATGGGGTTCACCTGGGACCGCATCCAGGAGATCAATCCGCGGATCGTCTATGCCTCCATCAAGGGGTTCGGGGACGGCCCGTACACCAACTTCAAGGCGTACGAGGTCGTCGCGCAGGCCATGGGCGGGTCGATGTCGACCACCGGCTTCGAGGACGGGCCGCCGCTGGCGACGGGGGCCCAGATCGGGGACTCGGGGACGGGTGTGCACGCCGTGGCGGGGATCCTCGCGGCGCTGTACCAGCGGGAGAACACCGGGCGCGGGCAGCGGGTCAACGTGGCCATGCAGCACGCCGTACTCAACCTGTGCCGGGTGAAACTGCGGGACCAGCAACGCCTGGCACACGGACCGCTCGCTGAATATCCCAACGACGACTTCGGCGACGAGGTTCCCCGGTCCGGGAACGCGTCCGGCGGTGGCCAGCCCGGCTGGGCGGTCAAGTGCGCGCCCGGCGGCCCCAACGACTACGTGTACGTCATCGTGCAGCCCGTCGGCTGGCAGCCGCTCAGCGAGCTGATCGGCCGCCCCGAGCTGGCCGACGATCCCGAGTGGGCGACGCCGGAGGCCCGGCTGCCCAAGCTCGGCAAGATGTTCCAGCTGATCGAGGAATGGTCCTCGACGCTGCCCAAGTGGGAGGTGCTGGAGCGGCTCAACGCCCACAACATCCCGTGCGGGCCGATCCTGTCCACCAAGGAGATCATCGAGGACGAGTCGCTCGTCGCCAACGAGATGGTGGTCCGCGTTCCGCACCCGCGGCGCGGCGAGTTCGTGACCGTGGGCAGCCCCCTCAAGCTCTCCGACTCCCCCGTCGAGGTGACCGGCTCACCGCTGCTCGGCGAGCACAACGAAGAGGTCTACGTCGGCGAACTCGGCCTCGGGGACGAGGAGCTGCGCCTGCTCAAGTCGAACGGGGTGATCTGACGTGATGGCCGAGGACCGGATGCTCAGGGTGCGTGCGCTGCTCGACGCCGTGCGGTCCGAAGGACGGACCGCGCTGACCGCGCCCGAGGGCAAGGTGGTCGCCGACGCGTACGGAATCGCCGTACCCGGCGAGGAGCTGGCGAGGGACGTCGAGGAGGCCGTCGCGTACGCGGCGCGCTTCGGGGGCCCCGTCGTGATGAAGATCGTCTCGCCGGACATCCTGCACAAGACCGACGCCGGCGGAGTGATCGTCGGGGTGGAGGGCGCGACGGACGTACGGGCGGCGTTCCACCGGATCGTCGAGAACGCGCGTGCGTACGACACCGGGGCCAGGGTCGAGGGCGTACAGATCCAGGAACTGCTGCCGAAGGGCCAGGAGGTCATCGTCGGGGCGGTCACGGATCCGACGTTCGGCAAGGTCGTGGCGTTCGGGCTCGGCGGGGTGCTCGTCGAGGTGCTGGGAGACGTCACGTTCCGGCTGGCTCCGGTGGACGCCGACGAGGCACTGTCCATGCTGGACTCGATCCGGGCGGCGGAGATCCTGCGCGGCGTGCGCGGGCAGGCCGGGGTGGACCGGTGGGCGGTCGCCGAGCAGATCCGCCGGGTGTCCCAGCTGGTCGCGGACTTCCCGGAGATCGGCGAGGTGGACCTCAACCCGGTGATCGCCACGGCCGAGGGCGCGATCGCCGCGGACATCCGCGTGATCCTGTCCGACACGCCGGTCACGGCGCGCCGACGCTACACGCGCGCGGAGATCCTCACCTCGATGCGCCGTCTGATGGAGCCGCGCTCCGTCGCCGTGATCGGTGCCTCCAACGAGCAGGGCAAGATCGGCAACTCGGTGATGCGCAACCTCGTCGACGGCGGTTTCGCCGGGGACATCCATCCGGTGAATCCCCGGGCCGATGACATCTTGGGCCGCAAGGCGTACAAGAGTGTCACCGACGTTCCCGGAGAGGTGGATGTGGCGGTCTTCGCGATACCCGCCAAGTTCGTGGCCTCGGCCCTGGAGGAGGTGGGACGCAAGGGGATCCCCAACGCGGTGCTGATCCCCTCCGGCTTCGCGGAGACCGGCGAACACGCCCTCCAGGAAGAGATCGTGGCCATCGGCGAGCGCTACGGCGTCCGGCTGCTCGGGCCGAACATCTACGGCTACTACTCGACCTGGCAGGACCTGTGCGCCACCTTCTGCACGCCGTACGACGTCAAGGGCGGGGTCGCGCTGACCTCGCAGTCCGGTGGCATCGGGATGGCCGTGCTGGGCTTCGCACGCACCACGAAGACGGGTGTGTCGGCGATCGTCGGGCTCGGCAACAAGTCGGACCTCGACGAGGACGACCTGCTGACCTGGTTCGGCGAGGACCCGCACACCGACTGCATCGCGATGCATCTGGAGGACCTCAAGGACGGCCGCGCCTTCGTCGAGGCCGCGCGGGCGACCGTACCGAAGAAGCCGATCGTCGTCCTCAAGGCGGGCCGTACGGCGGCGGGCGCGAAGGCGGCCGGCTCGCACACCGGGGCGCTCGCGGGTGACGACGCCGTCTACGACGACATCCTCCGCCAGGCGGGTGTCATCAGGGCGCCGGGGCTGAACGACATGCTGGAGTACGCGCGCGGGTTGCCGGTGCTGCCCACCCCCAAGGGGGACAACATCGTGATCATCACGGGCGCCGGCGGCAGCGGTGTGCTCCTGTCGGACGCCGTGACCGACAACGGCCTCACCCTGATGGAGATCCCGCCGGACCTCGACACGGCGTTCCGCGCGTTCATCCCGCCCTTCGGGGCGGCGGGCAACCCGGTCGACATCACCGGGGGCGAGCCGCCGTCGACGTACGAGGCGACCATCCGGCTGGGGCTCGAGGATCCGCGTGTCCACGCGCTGGTGCTCGGCTACTGGCACACGATCGTCACTCCCCCGATGGTCTTCGCGGAGCTCACCGCGCGCGTGGTGGGCGAGTTCCGCGAACGCGGTGTGGAGAAGCCCGTCGTGGCATCGCTCGCGGGTGACGTCGAGGTCGAGGAGGCCTGCCAGTACCTCTACGAACGGGGCGTCGTGGCCTACCCGTACACGACCGAGCAGCCGGTGGCGGTGCTCGGCGCGAAGTACCGGTGGGCGCGTGCGGCGGGACTGTTGGGGGGCGGTTCATGACGTGACCCAGGCGCGGGGCCGGCCGACGGTGCGCGTCGGCCGGCCCGGGTCCCGAGCGCACACGAAAGGCATTGGACAGGGGGCGCTGGCCAGAACTTTCGACGCAAGGGGTGCTGAGCGACATGACAACCACCGACTACTCCCCGTCCCTCCCCTACCGGGAGGTGACGGACCGCAACGGCCGTGTGTACCGGATCGGCGAGAGCGACCGGGACATCATGGGGCGACCACGCTGGACCATGGTGCTCTTTCCCTGGATGGGCATGCTGGGCATCAGCTCCTCGGAGTACGCGTTCACGTCGGCCGAGGACACACTGCACGATGCCCACCTGTGGAGCAGCGGGCACATCTTCTGGCTGATGGGCGTCTGGGTGTTCTTCCAGGCGGCCGTGGCCTTCCCGGCCGGGCAGCTGCGGGAGAGCGGCAGGCTGCCCGCGCGGTACGCGATGATGCTCGGCGCGCTGGGCACGGTCCTCGGCTATCTGTCCCTCGCGTACGCGCCGCATGTCGCCGTCGCCTATCTCGGCTTCGGCATGTGCAGCGGCATCGGCGCCGGCCTCGTCTACGCGACCTGCGTGAACATGGTCGGCAAGTGGTACCCGGAGCGCAAGGGCGGCAAGACCGGCATGGTCAACGGCGGTTTCGCCTACGGCTCGGTGCCCTTCGTGTTCCTGTTCACGTCGTACATGGACCTGAGCAACTACAAGGGCGTACTGGTGATGGTGGGCCTCACCTGCTGCACCGTCGTGGCGGTCGCGGGGTGGTTCTTCAAGGACCCGCCGAAGAACTGGTGGCCCGCGCACGTGGACCCGCTCAAGCTCACCGACGACCCGAAGATCCGCCGGGCACTGCAGAAGAACCCGCCGGCGGTGAAGCAGTACACCCCCAAGGAGGCAGCGCGTACCCCCGTCCTGTGGATGATGTGGTTCTGTCTGCTGTGCACGGCCGGGATCAACATCTTCGGTATCGCCTTCCAGGTGCCGTTCGGCAAGGACATGGGCTTCGCCGGAGGGATCGTGGCCACGGCCATGTCCCTGAAGGCGATCGTCAACGGCACCGGGCGCGGCATCATCGGCTGGATCTCCGACCGTTACGGACGCCGCCACACCCTGATCATCGTCTGCCTGGTGCTCGGTACCGCACAGTTCGGGGTGCTGGTCTCCGGCCAGATGGGCAGCATGCCGTTCTTCCTGTTCTGCTCCATGGTCTCCGGCTTCGGCGGCGGCGCGATCTTCCCGCTGTTCGCCGCGATGACCGCGGACTACTTCGGTGAGAACAACAACGCCAGCAACTACGGCATGGTCTACAGCTCCAAGCTCGTCTCGGGCCTCGTGGGCTCCGGAGTCGGCTCGATCGTGGTCGGCGCGTGGGACTACGAGGGCGCGTTCGTCCTGGCGGGCTGCATCGGGCTCGCCTCCTCGGTACTGGCGCTCTTCCTGAAGGCACCGGACAGGCCGGCGGCCGGTCGTCGAATCGTCCCCAACCCGCATCCGCTCGGCGAGGAAACGGCCTGACATGGCGACCGATCCCCGCGCGACCGACAGCTCTTCGTCATCGTCGTCCTGGGGATCGCGCGGTTCGGCGTGACCCGGGCGGGTTCCGGGCGGGTTCCGGGCGGATGAGGCCGGGGGCGAGCGGCTCGGCTGCTCAGCCCCGGCCCGCGGGCTGACGACGCACGCGCGCGTGGAGGCCCACCCCGTCATCTGCCGGGGTGGGCCTCCACGCGCGCGTGCGCCCGGTCAGCGCGGGTGGCGTCAGGCGCTCAGCACTTCTCACGCAACGAGTGCAGGTGCGCGCTCGACTTCCGTGCGAAGGCGAACGACTCGACCGGGTTGTCGTGCTCGGCCTGCCAGTGGTGGGCCGACCGCTCACCGCGCAGCCGGGTCACGGCGGAGATGAACCGCTGGTAGTCGATGTCGCCGTCCCCGACGTCGGTCATCCGGTACCCGAACTGGTTCGAGGGGTCGCTGACGCCGTCCTTGACGTGGAAGAGCGGATAGCGATGCGGCTGCCTCAGTACGTAGTCCAGCGGCTCGAAGGGCGCGGCCGTACCGTCGGCCCGCTTCGAGAAGCGGAACTGTCCGGCGTACGCCCAGAAGATGTCCATCTCCAGGAACACCAGGTCGGGGTCGGTCTCGGCGAGCAGTACGTCGTAGAGACGGACCTTGGGGTTGTCGGTCGCGAAGCCGAACTCGTCGGAGTGGTTGTGTTGGTAGAACTTCATGCCGCGGGCCCGCGCCGCCGCTCCGTACGTGTTGAACTCCTCGGCCGCGCGCTTCCACGCGTCGACGGTGGAGCCGTAGCGGAACGGCCCCGAGGCGGTGCCGATGTGCTTGAGGCCGAGGGCCTGGGCGTCGTCGAGGACCTTGGTGAGGTTCTGGGCGAAGGTGTAGGCGTTCGGGTCGTCGGCGTAGTAGCCGACGTGGCTGCCGATCGGCGTCAGTCCGTTGTCGCGTGCCAGCCGCTTGAGCTGGGCAAGGGTGATGGGGCCCGCGGAGCCCTGGGTGTAGCCGGCGAACTCGACCTCGTCGTACCCGTACTTCTTCAACTCGGCGAAGACGGGGGCGAATCCCAGCGTGGAGACCTTGTCGCGCAGGCTGTAGAGCTGGATGCCGAGCCGGCCGGGGGGCAGGACGGGACGGCCGCGGCCGGTGGTGGAGGCACCGGTGCCGGTGGCGGGTGCCGCACCGGCGGGCGAGGCGGCGGCCCCCAGCAGTGCGGCCGCGGGGGCTCCCGCGGCGACGCCGAGCATGCCTCGTCTGGTCAGGCGGTGGGTGAGTTCGGGGTCGATGTCGGAGATGCGGCTCATGTCTGGAACTCCTCGGGATCGGAGGGCGTTGTCAGTGGTGAGTGCTTCACTTGTGACAGTCGGCAACCGGTCAGCACAGACCGGCCAGTTGGAGCAGCAGTGCTTTCACGTCGGTGGCCGCGACGCGGTCGCCGAGCGAACGGGGGGTGGAGCAGATGAGGAGCGGACCGTCGTCGTCGCTCGCGGGAAGGCGGCCGTGGCTGCCGCGAATAGGTGACGGATCGAGGGGCACCACCGTCATGCGGTAGCGCAGACCGAGCTTCTTGCGGGCCAGCGCACCCGCCGCCTTGACCTTCACGTACGGGTCCAGGGGATCCATGAACAGCTCGGCCGGGTCGTAGCCGGGCTTGCGGTGGATCTCCACCAGCTGCGCGAAGTCGGGCGCGCGGGCGTCGTCGAGCCAGTAGTAGTACGTGAACCAGGCGTCCGGCTCCGCCACGGCGACGAGTTCGCCGGAGCGCGGGTGGTCGAGACCGTGCTCCTTCTTGCCCTCGTCGCCGAGGAGTTCACCGACCCCGGGCAGTTCCTCCAGCACCTCCCGTACACGGGGCAGGTCCTCGGGACGGCGCACGTAGACGTGGGCGAGCTGGTGATCGGCGACCGCGAAGGCACGGGACACCATCGGGTCGAGGTACTCCATGCCGTCCTGGGTGTGCACTTCGAGCAGACCCGCGCGGCGCAGGGCACGGTTGATGTCGACAGGCCTGCTCACCCGGGTGATGCCGTACTCGGACAGCGCCACGACGGTACGGCCCTGGGCCCGGGCGTCGGCCAGAAGGGGGGCCACGGCCGTGTCCAGGGCGGCGGCCGCCCGGAGGGAGCGGGGGTCGTCGGGGCCGAAACGCTGGAGGTCGTAGTCGAGGTGAGGGAGGTAGCACAGGGCCAGGTCGGGGTTGCGGGTGCGCAGGATGTGGCGGGTCGCGTCGACGATCCACCGGCTGGAGACCAGGTCCGCGCCCGGTCCCCAGAAGTGGAAGAGGGGGAAGGTGCCGAGTTTCTCGGTGAGTTCGTCGTGCAGGTCCGCGGGGCGGGTGTAGCAGTCGGGTTCCTTGCGGCCGTCGGCGTAGTAGATCGGACGGGGGGTGACGGTGTAGTCGGTGTCGGCGCCCATGGCGTACCACCAGCAGATGTTGGCGACCGTGTAACCGGGGTACGCCCGCCGGGCGGCGTCCCACAGCTTGTCGCCGGCCACGAGACCGTTGTGCTGACGCCACAGCAGGACGTCGCCGAGCTCGCGGAAGTACCAGCCGTTGCCGACGATGCCGTGCTCCGCGGGGAGCGTGCCGGTGAGGAAGGTGGACTGCGCGGCACAGGTGACAGCCGGCAGGACGGTCCCGAGCGGTGCGCGGGAGCCCGCCTGGGCGAGGGTCTTGAGGTGGGGCATGTGATCGAGCAGACGGGGGGTGAGACCGACGACGTCGAGGACGAGCAGGGGCACGGGCGTCTTGGGGGCAGAGGCGTGGGCGCGGGGTCCGGGCGGGTCCTGGGGCCCGGTGTCGCCGGATGCCGGGCTGCTCATGGGAGCTCCTTGAGGCCGAGGTCGGTCAAGAGGTCGCGTGCCAGGGCGAGTTCGGCGGCTATGCCGTCGGCGAGCTGGGCTCGGGCGCGGGGCCGCAGTTCGGGTGGGAGGGCCTGCCAGGTGTAGGTCTCGACCTCGAGGTGACGGGTCAGCGGGTGCGGGCCGCCGACCAGGCGGGTCAGCGCGGCTTTGAGGACGGGGAGCGTGGAGGTGAGGGGCGCGGCGGGGGCCGCGTGCAGAGGGACGTGGAAGTGGGCGCGCCAGGGTCCGGTGTCGGGCAGAGCGGCGGCGCCGAGTGCCTCGCCGAGGTCGTCGGTGCCGCGCAGGCCGGTGGCCGTGAGGGTGCGGGTCTGGTGCAGGAAGCGGGGTTCGTCGAACGCGGCGAGGGCTTCGCGGACGGCGGGCAGACGGGGGCGGTCGGCGTGCAGGGCGGCCGACAGCTGGGATTTGACGACGGGGACGCCGGCTTCGGCGAGCGCGTCCAGGGCGGTGTCCGGGTCTTCGAAGGAGGTGGCGAGATGGCAGGTGTCGACGCAGACACCGATACGGGGGTGGCCGACGGCCGCGAGCGGGGCGAGGGCGTCGGCGGTGGTCTCGACGGTGCAGCCGGGTTCCGGTTCCAGGCCGACCCGGACGGAGCGGCCGGTCAGCTCCTCCAGCGCGTCCAGCCGCTCGGCGAGGGTGCGCAGGGCGGAGTGGGCCGTCGCGGCGCGTGCCGCGTTCCAGGCGGTGCGCCAGCCGAGCGGGAGGGTGGAGATGGTGCCCTCGGTGACATCGTCGGGGAGAAGTCCGGCCAGGACACGGGCCAGTGCGGTGGTGTGCTCCAGGCGTTCAGCGTCCGCCCAATCGGGCTTGTACACCCGGTACTTGACCTCCTCGGCGCCGAAACCCTCGTACGGGAAACCATTGAGGGTGACGACCTCGAGCCCCCGCCGGTCGAGTGCGGTGCGCAGACCGCGCAGGGCCGACGGATCGGCGTCGAGGGACCGGGCGGCATCCCTGGCGAGCCACAGCCCGACACCGAGCCGGTCACGGCCGAGGCGGCGCCGGACGGGTTCGCAGTGGTCGCGGAGTTGTGCGAGGACGCCGTCGAGGGTCTCGGCGGGGTGGACGTTGGTGCAATAGGCGAGGTGGACGGTCGAGCCGTCGGGGTGACGGAAGCGCATCGTTCACTCCCCGCCGCGCAGGATGGAATTGCCCTCGTGGGTGGGGTCGGGGGCGGTCACCTCGAGGGCGAGACGGCCGCTGAGCCCGTAGAAGGCGACGGGGTTGCGCCACAGCACGAGATCGACGTCGTCCTCGGTGAAACCCGAAGCGAGCATGAGGTCGGCGACCCTGCGCGTCTTGAGCGGGTCGCTCCTGCCCCAGTCCGCGGCGCTGTTCACGAGGACCTTCTCCGGCCCGTACAGACGGAGGATCCCGATCATGCGGGTCTCGTCCATCTTGGTGTCGGGGTAGACGGAGAAGCCCAGCCAGCAGTCGGCGTCCTTCGCCTCCTTCACGGTGGTCTCGTTGAGGTGGTCGAGCAGGACCCGGTCCGGCGGCAGGGCGGATTCACGGACGACATCGAGGGTGCGGCGCAGTCCGGCGAGCTTGTCGCGGTGCGGGGTGTGCACGAGGGCCGGCAGGGCGTGGTCGGCGGCCAGCTGGAGCTGTGCGGCCAGGGCGGTGTCCTCGGCGGGGGTCATCGAGTCGTAGCCGATCTCGCCGACGGCCACGACGTGGTCCTTGACGAGATAGCGCGGCAGCTCCTCCAGGACGGCGGCGCAGCGCGGGTCGTTGGCCTCCTTGGGGTTGAGGGCGAGCGCGCAGTGATGGGCGATGCCGTACTGCGCGGCCCGGAACGGTTCCCAGCCGAGAAGGGAGTCGAAGTAGTCGAGGAAGGAGGCGGTCGAGGTACGGGGCTGCCCCAGCCAGAAGGCCGGCTCGACGACGGCACGGACGCCGGACGCGTGCATCGCCTCGTAGTCGTCGGTGGTGCGCGAGGTCATGTGGATGTGGGGGTCGAAGATGCGCATCTGGACTCCTTGCCGTGGGGGTGGGCCGGACGGTGGGAACCGCCCGCGCCAGGGGGGTCCGTGCGGTGGAGGTCTGGGGTGGGTTCGCCCGAGTCGGTCGAGGCCGCAGCCGTCGGATCGGTCAGAGCCGGCGGGTCGGTCAGAGCTGTCGGGTGGCTCAGGTCGGTCAGACCGGTCAGACCGGTCAGCGTCAGGACGCGGTGCAGATCGCGGGGTACGGGGCGGCCCGCGGCGGTGCGTTCGGTGGCGTAGTCGCCGAGCATGCGGGCGAGTTCGGCGTCGGCGCGCTGTTCGAGGCCCGCCACCTCGTCGACGGGCACTCCGGCGAAGAGGCACTTCAGGACGGCGTGGCGCCAGGCGTGGGCGTCGAGGTGACGGGCGGCGTAGGGGCCGACGGCGGCCGCGACGAGCCGGGTGTCATGGGTGCGCAGGGCGTCCTCGACCAGCGGGAGGGCGTCGGGCCCGGACACGAGGTGGGGCAGCGCGTGCAGGACCGCGCGACGTTCTTCGGCGGTGCCCTGGAAGTACACGCGGGCCAGGGACTCCGGGTCGGCGCGGGCCGCGCGGAGGATGAGGACGCGGGCGGCGTCGGCGTAACGACCGCCGCACCGTCGTCCGGCCTCCGCGAGGCGCAACTCCCACACCGAGATGGGCCCATGGGTGCCCGGATGGGCGGCGGCCTCGTCGAGAGCTCGGCGGAACCAGACGCGGGCGGTCGCCTCGAGATGGGTGTCGAGGTGGCGGTGCAGGACGTCGAGGGGTGCGCGGGCCGGGGTGGTGCCCGCGCGTTCCGCTTCCGGGATTGCCGGGGCGGCGTGGGGGTGGGTCATGGAGTACTCCCTTCTGGGGTGGCGGAGGGCTCGCCAGGTGGCGCGACGGGCAGGTTCGCTGCCCGGGACGGGCGGCTCGGGAGGGGGACGACGGCAGGTGGCCGCTGCCGGTCGGGAGGCCCGACGGCAAGGCCGTTGGCTGGGACGGCGGTGGGGCCGACGGCGGGCCCGACGGTGAGGCCGACGGTTGTGCGTGCGGTCGTACCGACGGTCGGGACCGGGGTGCAGGGTGACGTCGGATCGGCATGGTCGGTGACGGTGACTTGAGCGGATGCCGCCGCCTGGCGGAGGAACGGGAGGGAGGCTTCGGCGTGGTGGGGGCCGGCGTGGGAGTGGCGGGGCAGTTCGACGACCGTCAGCCCGCGGTAGCCGGTGTCGGCGAGAGCGGCCAGGACGGGCGGGAAGTCGATCTCGCCCTCCCCGAAGGGAAGGTGTTCGTGGACATCACGGCGCATGTCCTCGATCTGGACGTGGCGCAGCCATGGGGCCGCTGCGCGTACGCAGTCGGCGGGCGGGAGTGGCTCGAGGCACTGACAGTGGCCGATGTCGAGCGTGAGGCCGAGGAACGCCGGGTCGTCCAGAGCTCGGCGGAGCCGGTGGAAGTCGGCGAGGGTGGCCAGGAGGTGACCGGGTTCGGGTTCGATGGCGAGGGGGATGCCGGCGGACGCGGCGGCGTCCAGGACGGGGGCGAGACTCTCGGCGAGGCGCTGCCATGCGGTCTGCGGCGCTGTACCTGGCGGGAGGGTTCCGCTGAAGCAGTGGACGGCGTGCGCGTCGAGGTCACCGGCGATCCGGACGGCGCGGAGCAGCAGGTCGACGCGGCGGGCGCGATCGTCCTGCTCCGGGTCCAGGAGGGAGGGGCCGTGCTTGCGACGCGCGTCGAGGACATAGCGGGCGCCGGTCTCGATGGTGACGTCCAGCCCGAGGGCGTCCAGTCGGTGCGCGAGGTGTCGGACGCGGACGGCGAGGTCCGGGGCGAACGGGTCGAGGTGCATGTGGTCGAGCGTCAGTCCGACACCGTCGTAGCCGAGGTCGGAGAGCAGCGCGAGGGCGTCGTCGAGGCGGAGATCGGCGAGGCCGTTCGTGCCGTAACCGAAACGGAGCGGGAGCGAAGGAGGGCGCGAGGGCGAAGGCGGGGGCGAAGGCAGCGATGCCAGGGGCCGCGGCGAGGGTGGGAGCGGGGTGATCGCGTTCGGGGCCTTCTCGTCGGGGCCGCTCTCGCGGCTCGTAGGTCCGAGGCTCACGTGATGCTCACCCGCCTCGCGAGTCTCCGAGCGACCGGTGCCAGGGCGGCCGTCAGCAGCGCGGTGGCAGTGCCGGCGGTACCTCCCGAGCGGGCGATGAGAGCGGCCTGGAGGGGAATGGTGCCGCGGATGCCGGCGCCGACGGCTTGTTGGGTGAGAGGAGGGGACGGGTTGAGGGAGGCGTGCAGGTAGGAGCGGGCCGTGGTGCCGGCGTAGGTGGCGGCAAGCGCTGCGGTCAGCGGCGCGGGCGAGCGGTGTGCGGATCCTGGCTCCGGCCTCCCACGACGACCGTGCACCTGCCCGTCTGGTGACCGTCGGTTGGGTGGCGGGCCCAGTGTCGGCCGACGCTGCACCAGCCAGGTCAGTGCGCCTGTCGTGGCCAGGGCGGCCAGGGCTGCCGTCGGCGTGCCCTCGCGGGTCTCCTGGCGGGACAGGGTCGTGACCGCGAGCGTGTGCGTGGCCAGGAGTGCGGCGGAGGGGAGGGCCGGGCGTGCGCGCCCGCCGGTGGCCGCGGCACCGAGGAGGAGGTCCAGGCCACGGGCGGCGGCCATGGTGAACGGGCCTGCGGGCGTGTGCTTCAGGGCCAGGTCGTAGGACCAGACGGTGGCCGCGAGCGGAGCCGCGATCGTCAGGGCCGGGCGGCCCGCCCGGGCGGCCAGGGCGAGACCGGCGGCGGTGAAGGCGCAGGCCGCCGTGAAGGCGGCGGCGGGGCTCACGCGGCCGGAGGGGAGAGGGCGGTGGGGGCGATCGGCGGCGTCCTCCGCGCGGTCCGCCCAGTCGTTGAGAACCATGCCGGCCTCGTACAGACAGCAGGAGGAACCGATGGCGAACAGGATCCGGTGACCGGGGCACCGGGTGAGCGCGGCGGCACCCGCCAGCGCGTCGCCGGGGACGGTGAAGAGGGCCGGCAGCCGCAGCAGTTCGGCCCAGGCCCGCACGCGAGCGCGGCTCCGCTCGGAGGCACCGGCCACCGCGCCGGCCGGCCCGCCCGGCATACCGGCCTCCGAAGCCGCCCACCCGTCCGATGTGCCGGCCCCCGCAGCCACCTTCCCGTCCGAGACACGGGCCTCCGAAGCCGCCCTCTCCTCCGAGGCACCGGTCTCCGGAGTCGCCCACCCGTCCGACGTGTCGGCCTCCGAAGCCACCCTCCCGTCCGACATACCGGTCTCCGGAGCCACACAACGGCCCGACGCACCGGCCTCCGCAGACATCCCCCCGTCCGGTACGGTGGCCGACGCGTCCGCTCGCCTCTGAACTCCTCGCACCATGTCGCCCCCGCTCATCACGCCTCCTCGCCCGACCTCGTCGTGTGATCGGGTCGTGCCCCGGGCGTCTGGCGTTCGCCGGTTTCGCCAGTCCCGTCGCCCCCTCCCCCGCCGCCCCTCAGCCGTCGGGCGAACCGCTCCAGTTGCGCGTGCTGCTCAGCCAGGGCCGACGGCGCTTCGCCCACGGGGTCCTTGAAGAAGAAGGCGAGTTCGCCGAGCGGGCCGGACAGGCCGGCTTCGTGGGCCCGGGCGGCGAGGCGGGCCAGGTCGAGGACGAGCGGTGCCGCGAGCGCGGAGTCGCAGCCCTGCCAGATGGTCTGGAGGATCATGCGGGTGCCCAGGAAGCCGTCGAAGGCGACGTGGTCCCAGGCCGTCTTCCAGTCCCCCAGTACCGGAACGTCGTCGATGTGGACGCGGCCCTCGGGAGTGGTCCCGAGGGTGTCGGCGAGGACGCGTTCCTTGCCCGCGTTCTTCGCCTCGGCGGCGGCCGGGTCGGCCAGGGCGGCTCCGTCACCGCCGCCCAGGAGGTTCGTGCCGGACCAGGCCCGGACGGCCAGTGCCCGCTGGGCGAACATCGGCCCGAGGACGGAACGCAGCAGCGTCTGCCCGGTCTTGCCGTCACGGCCGGCGTACGGCAGCCCGCTCGACTCCGCCACGGGGACCAGCGCGGGGTGGTGCAGTCCCGTGGACGGGGTGAAGTTCACGTAGGGGCAGCCGGCGCGCAGGGCCGCGGCCGCGTAGAGGGAGCTCGGCGGCAGCTCGGAGCCGGTCGCCGCCGGTTCGGTCGAGGCCACGTTCACCACCACCGCACGTGCGAGACCGTGCCGCCGTACGAAGTCGCGCATGTCGGCGGCGAAGTCGCCGATCAGCCGCTCGTCGCTGCGGGTGTCTCCCGGAACGGGGCCTCCGGGTCTGATCTCCTCATCGGCAAGGGTGAGTTCGGCCTCGACCGCCGCGGGGAGGCCCGCCGGGAGGACTCCTCCGGCCGCCAGTTGCTCAGCACGCTTGGGCAGAGGGCAGCCGGTCGTGTCGTGTCCGCCGAAGACGAGGGAGGACAAGGTGGGCAAGCCGCTGTCGGCGAACGTGGGCATCTCGGTGACCAGGCCCGTCGGCGGGTGCAGGCCTGCCGTGACGGCGGCGCTGCCCGCGACCACGGTGGTGGCCACGGAACCGCGGGCCCCGATCAGCCAGACGCCGACGCGCGGGGGACGGGAGAGGGACGCGGACATGGGCTGCCTCCTTGTCGTGCGCGAACCCCGGAGTACGAGGCGGGAGGAAGGGAGAAGAACGGAGAGGAACACGAACGGGCCGCAACCGCAGGGAAGTTCGGCGCGGCGAAGGCCGGGGTGGTGACGGCCGGGGTGGTGACGGCCGGGGTGGTGACGGCGGGCGGGGGTACGGCGTCCCCCGCCCGCCGCCGTTCAGTGGCCCTGGCCGGGCAGTTCCCTGATCCGGACGTCACGGAAGGACACCTGGTCGTCGGCTCCGTGGTTCTGGAGGCCGAGGTGGCCGTCGCGCAGACTCCGCGCCGGATCGGTGTTGGTGAAGTCGTTGATCTTCACGCCGTTGAGCCAGACGCGCAGACGCTCGCCCTCCACCCGGATCTCGTACGTGTTCCACTCCCCCGGCGGGTTCAGCGCGCGGTCCCGCTTCTTCAGGTCGGCGGACCGGAAGCCGTAGACCGACCCGGTGGTCTTCTCGGGGACGTCGGTGGCGTCGATCTGGATCTCGTAGCCGTTGTCCACCGCGGACCACGGGTCGTCCGACGGCGGGAAGCCCACGAACACACCGGAGTTGTCGTCGCCGGGGTCGCTCGGGCCGGCGGCTGTGGTCCTCCAGTCGAGCTTCACGGAGTACGCCCCGAAGCTACGACCGGCATACCAGAGCAGACCCATTCCGCCCGTGGACGTCAGCGTGCCGTCGTCGGAGAGGGTGAAGGAGCCGGGTCCGGCCTGCTGCCAGCCGTCCAGGGACGTGCCGTCGAAGAGTGGACGGTATCCGTTCTCCGGTCGGCAGTCGGCCTGCACATCGGCGACCGCATACAGTATCCCGCCCAGCAGGTGTCTACGGAATGCAGGATCCGCGTACGACTCCTTCGTGTGACCGCCCCCGGTGTAGAAGGCGCGGCCGCCCTGATAGTTCTGACACCAGGCGATCGGGTGGTCGCCGTTCATGGTGCCGCCGGTGTACGACTGCTCGTCGAGCGAGGCCAGGACGTGTGCCCGCTCGCGCGGGTTGGAGCGGTAGTTGTACCACTCGTCGGTGCGGTTCCAGGTGCGGGCGAGCCCCGAGGTCGCCGGGTGGGCCCGGTCCTCGACGTCGACCGTCGCCGGCTGGATCGCCGGATGCGACTGGAACCAGGCGCCGGCGAGGCCACCGTAGAACTCCCAGTCGTACTCGGTGTCGGCCGCCGCGTGGACCCCGACATAACCGCCGCCGTGCCGGATGTAGCCCTCGAAGGCGGCCTGCTGTGCGGAATCCAGGACGTCCCCGGTCGTCGACAGGAAGACGACGGCCTCGTAGCGCCGCAGGTTCCCCGGCGTGAAGGCGCCCGCGTCCTCGGTGGCGTCGACCCCGAAGCCGCCCGCCGCGCCGAGCTCTCGCACCGCGGCGACGCCGTCCGGGATCGAGTCGTGCCGGAAACCGGCCGTCTTGGAGAAGACCAGTACCCGTTTCCCGCTGTTTCCCTTCCCCATGCCCTTGCTCCCACTGTCCTCGGAGTGCGAGGCAGCCGGGCCCGAGACACTGCCGAGGAGCAGCGCCGCGCCCACGACGACGGTGGCCAGTCGGCGGGTTGCATACATCACGTGCCCTCCTCTCAGCCGGTCGTGAAGGTGAAGTCGTCCACGTCGAAGAGGGCGCCGGAGCCGCCCTTGAAGACGAGGTGGAGCGTGGTGGTGCCGCGCGGGGTGCGGGACAGGTCGGCGCTGACGTCCTGGAAGGTCTCCCAGCCGCCGGTCACCGGGACGGTGGCCTTGCCGAGCAGGGTGCCGGTCGGCGAGCCGGCCCGGATCTCCAGCGTTCCGCCCGCGCCGCCCGAGGAGACACGTGCCGTGACCTTCGTGGCGTTGCCGAGGACGTACGGCGTGAAGGAGACCCAGTCACCGTTGTCGATGTCGCCGACCGTCTTGCCGCCGTGGGCGACGTCCTTGGTGATGACCGTGACACCGGACGAGTCACCGAAGTGCTCGGCCTGGCGGTGGCGGGGCTGAAGGACGTTCTGGTCGTGCGAGGTGAGCGGGGCCTGGCCGCCGCCTCCGCCGTCGGTGTACTCGGCGTCGAGGACTCCGAAGATGTTGGCGTCCTCGTCGTGGCCGCCGTCGGCGCTGGTCTGGAGGGTGCCGGTGCAACCGGTTGCCGACGTTACCGGGTGACCGTGGCTGTCGTGGCCGAGGACGAACGTGACCTCGACCTTGGAGCAGTCGATCGCCTTGCCGTCCTCGGGATCGGTGACCCGCACCTTGAACGGGATCGCGTCACCGAAACTGAACAACTGGCCGTCCTTCGGCGTTTCCAGCACCACCTTCGGCGCCGTGTTCCCCACCACGATCTGCACACTCGCGCCGCCGGTACGGCCGGAGCCGTCCTCGACGGTCAGGGTCGCGGTGTACGTGCCGTTCTTCTTGTACTTGTGCGTGGGGTCGGCCGCCGTCGAGGTGCCGCCATCGCCGAAGTCCCAGTGGTAGGTGAGCGCGTCGCCGTCCTGGTCGGCCGTTCCGGCGGAGGAGAAACGTACCTTCAGAGGGGCCTGTCCCGACGTGCGGTCGGCTGCGGCCTGGGCGACCGGGGAGTGGCCGTCGGTGGCGTTCTCGATGCGGTACAGACCGGAGTGCTCGTCGCCGCCGAACCAGGCGGTGCCGTAGTCGAGGACGTACAGCGCGCCGTCGGGCCCGAACGCCATGTCCATCACCTGGGTACCGGTCCACGGGACGTTGTTGATCGACTGCACGGCGCCGTTCGCGTCGCCGACGATGCGCTTGATCCAGCGCCGGCCGAACTCACCGGCGAAGAAGTTCCCGTCGTAGGCCTCGGGGAACTTCACCGGCGAGTCGAGCGCGGCGTCGTAGTGGTAGACGGGGCCGCCCATCGGAGACTCGGAACCGTCGCCGAACTCGGGTACCGACGGGCCGTTGTACGGAATCCAGGCGGGCTGGGCCGGGGGCAGGTCGGTGAGGCCGGTGTTGTGCGGCGAGGTGTTCTTCGGGGCGGCACAGTCGAAGGGCGCACCGGATACACCGGTCGCGAAATCGTATGCGATATACGGGTCATTGTCGCCCGTGCAGAACGGCCACCCGAAGTTCCCGGGCCCGGTGACCCGCGCGAACTCGACCTGACCGGCCGGTCCACGAGCAGGATCGGCCGCGCCGGCATCGGGGCCGTAGTCGCCGACGTAGAGGATGCCGGTGGCCTTGTCGACGCTGAAGCGGAACGGGTTGCGGAAACCCATCGCGTAGATCTCGGGCCGCGTCCTGTCCGTACCGGGCGCGAACAGGTTGCCGTCCGGGACCGCGTACGAGCCGTCGGTGTTCACCTTGATGCGCAGGATCTTGCCGCGCAGGTCGTTGGTGTTGCCGGAGGAACGGCGGGCGTCGAACGCGGGGTTGCGGTTGTCGCGCTCGTCGATGGGCGTGAAGCCGTCCGACTGGAAGGGGTTGCTGTCGTCGCCGGTGGACAGGTAGAGGTTCCCTGCCGCGTCGAAGTCGATGTCGCCGCCGACGTGGCAGCACAGGCCGCGCGAGGCCGGTACGTCGAGGATCTTCGTCTCGCTCGAGACGTCGAGCGTCCCGTCCGTCCCGAGCACGAAGCGGGAAAGGCGGTTGACGCCGTCGAAGGGAGCGAAGTCGGCGGCCGTTCCGGTCTCGGGGGCATCGCCCGCCGGGGTGTTCAACGGCGGCGCGTAGTAGAGGTAAATGAAGCGGTTGGCCGCGAACTCCGGGTCCACTCCGATGCCTTGGAGACCCTCCTCGTCGTGGGAGTAGACGTCGAGCTTGCCGGCCAGTCGGGTGTTGCCGGCGGCGTCGGTGAGCCGGAGTTCGCCGTCGCGCGAGGTGTGCAGGACGGAGCGGTCGGGCAGCACGGCGAGCGACATGGGCTCGCCTACCTCGGCCTCGCCCTTGGCGAGGGTGACCTGCTGGAAGTCCTCGGCTGCCGCGACCACCGGGTCGGCGACGGCTGCGCCGACCCGGGGTGCGGTGAGGGTGAGCGACGCGCCGGCCAGCAGGGCGCCGCTCAGCAGGGCGACGGCTCTGCGCAGCGATGGACGTCGTCCGCGGGTCTCGGCTCTGCGGGTGCCGGTGGTGGGGTCGTTCCCGTGCACGGATGCCTCCAGAGTGGGGCTGGTTGTACGGGCGGGTGCGAATGCCGGGATGCGCCGTCATCCCGGTGACGGATGAACAGTCGGGTGAGCCTGTGGGGGGGCTCGGTTGCCGCGCTTGGCTAAGCCGGCTCAGTTGCCGAACGCCGCGTCGAAGGACGCGGAGGGCGGCTCGAAGTCGAAGGCCCGCAGGCGTGCGAGGGCCTCGGGGGCGCCCTGGAGCCGGTCCATCCCGGCGTCCTCCCACTCGACGGAGATCGGGCCCTGGTAGTCGATGGAGCGCAGCATGCGGAAGACGTCCTCCCAGGGGACGTCGCCGTGGCCGGCGGAGACGAAGTCCCAGCCGCGTCGCGGGTCGCCCCAGGGCAGGTGGGAGCCGAGGCGCCCGTTGCGGCCGTCCAGTCGCTTGCGGGCCTCCTTGCAGTCCACGTGGTAGATGCGGTCGCGGAAGTCCCAGAGGAAGCCGACCGGGTCGAGGTCCTGCCACACGAAGTGGCTCGGGTCGAAGTTGAGGCCGAAGGCCGGTCGACGGTCGACCGCCTCCAACGTGCGTACGGTCGTCCAGTAGTCGTATGCGATCTCGCTGGGGTGCACCTCGTGCGCGAACCGCACTCCCTGCGCGTCGAAGACGTCGAGAATGGGGTTCCAGCGCTCGGCGAAATCCTCGTAGCCCCGCTCGATCATCGACTCGGGCGCGGGCGGGAACATGGCGACCAGATGCCAGATGGCGGAGCCGGTGAAGCCGATCACCGTGTCGACGCCGAAGGCGGCCGCGGCCCTGGCGGTGTCGGCGATCTCGGCGGCGGCTCGCCGCCGGACGCCCTCCGGTTCGCCGTCGCCCCAGATACGGGCGGGCAGGATGGCCTGGTGGCGCTCGTCGATGATGGCGTCGCAGACGGCCTGCCCCACCAGGTGGTTGGAGATGGCCCAGCACTTCAGGCCGTACTTGTCGAGGAGTTGGTGACGCGACTCCACGTATCCGGGATCCGCGAGTGCCTTGTCGACTTCGAAGTGGTCACCCCAGCAGGCGAGTTCGAGCCCCTCGTAACCGAAGTCGCGGGCGAGGCGGCAGACCTCCTCCAGGGGCAGGTCGGCCCACTGGCCGGTGAAGAGTGTGAACGTACGCGGCATGCTCCAGGCCCTCCTTGGTCCTCAGTCCGCTATCGGGGTGTAGACGGAGTTCTTCTCGGCGCTCTCCTCGACCGCCGCCAGGACGCGCTGAACCTGTAGCCCGTCGGCGAAGGAGGGTTCGGGGCGGCCGCCCTCGGCGACGGCGTGCACCAGGTCGCGGACCTGGTGGACGAAGGTGTGCTCGTAGCCGAGCCCATGACCCGGCGGCCACCAGGCGTTCAGGTAGGGGTGGTCGGGTTCGGTGACGAGGATGCGGCGGAAGCCGGCGTGTGTGCTCGGTTCGGTGGCGTCGTGGAACCAGAGCTCGTTGAGGCGTTCCAGATCGAAGGCCAACGAGCCGCGCTCACCGTTGAGTTCGAGACGCAGGGCGTTCTTGCGTCCCGTGGCGAACCGGGTCGCCTCGAAGGAGGCGAGCGCGCCGGAGGCGAAGCGAGCGGTGAACAGGGCTGCGTCGTCCACGGTGACCGTTCCGGTGCCGTGGGCGGAGACCGCGCTCAGGCCGCTCGTCGGACCACCGGGCAACGGCCGCTGCCGTACGAAGGTCTCGGTGATCGCGGAGACTCCCGCGAGCCGCTCCCCCGCGAGATGCTGTGCGAGGTCGACGATGTGCGCGCCCAGGTCGCCGAGCGAGCCGGAGCCGGCCAGTTCCCTGCGCAGTCGCCACGTCAGCGGGAACTCGCGGTCCACCAGCCAGTCCTGAAGGTACGTCACACGAACATGGCGCAGGGTGCCCAGCCGGCCTTCGGCCACCATCCGCCGGGCCAGGGCGGTGGCCGGGACCCGGCGGTAGTTGAAGCCGACCATCGCCAACTGACCGCGCGCATGCGCGGCTTCGGCGGCACGGGCCATGGTCTCGGCCTCCTCGACAGTGTTCGCGAGGGGCTTCTCACACAGGACGTGTTTGCCGGCGGCCAGCGCCGCCACAGCTATCTCGGCGTGGGAGTCGCCGGGGGTGCAGATGTCGACGAGGTCGATGTCGTCCCGGGCGATCAGAGCACGCCAGTCGGTCTCGGTAGCCGCCCAGCCGTGCCGGTCCGCCGCCGCCCGCACGGCGGAGGGGTCGCGGCCGCAGATCACGGCGAGGACCGGACGGCGGGGAAGATCGAAGACTCGGCCCGCGGTGCGCCAGCCCTGTGAGTGGGCGGCGCCCATGAACGCGTAACCGACCATCCCCACACGGAGCGGCTGCTTGCCCGCCTCCGGTCCTGCTGACTGCTGCGGCTGTTCCATACGGTTGTCCTCCTTGTCGTCGTGGCACGGTGGGGGGTGGGACGCCGTCGGGCACAAGGCCCGAGCCGTCCGGCGGATGCCCAGGGGGAGCTGGTGCCGCCGGACGGGGGCGGATGCCGCCCGGTGGGCGGGTTCGGCTCGAACGGGGCACGCTCGGGCACGGCAGGCTCGTCGGGCCGGGCCTTCCGGTCGACGGGATGGACGGGGTCGATGCGGTGGATGCGGTCGATGCGGTGGATGCGACCCATCGGACGGCGCACCGTCCCCGGACCCAGTGGCCTTCCACAGGGAGCGTTGACGACCGCGCCGGCGCCGTGCGGTGCCGGGGCGAACTCCAAGGAAGTCGGTGACTCCCGCACCACGCTCGCGGTTCAGGTCGCTCGGCAGAGCGCCCGGCGCACGGAGCCCGCGGCCGCTCGCTCGTCGCCCGTGTCCCGCACTTCGTATCCCGTAGCCGATATCCCGTGTACCGCTGCCGAACGGGGTGGCGTGCGACCGTCCCCCGGACAGAGCACGCCCTACTTGAAGCCGGTGGACATGTACTGGTCGACGTTGGTCTTGTCGACGACCGCCGAGTAGAGGGTGATCGAGGCGGGGATCTCGTACTCGGCGAGACCGCCGACGCCCTTGCCCTGGCCGAGCGCGCGGGCGAGGTCGATGGCGGAGGCGGCCATGGTCGGCGGGTAGAGAACGGTTGCCTTCAGGACACCGTTGTCCTGCTTGATCGCCTGGAATGCGGCAAGAGCGCCCGCCCCGCCGACCATCAGGAAGTCGTCACGTCCGGCCTGCTCGATGGCGCGCAGCGCACCCACACCCTGGTCGTCGTCGTGGTTCCACAGCGCGTCGAACTGGGACTGCGCCTGCAGCAGTTGGGCCATCTTGGCCTGCCCCGACTCGACCGTGAACTCGGCGGCCTGTCGGGCGACCTTCTTGATGTTGGGGTAGTTCTTCAGCGCGTCGTCGAAGCCCTGGGTGCGCTGTTTGGTGAGCTCCAGGTTGTCCAGGCCGGCCAGCTCGATCACCCTGGCGTCGGACTTTCCCTTGAGTTTCTCCCCGATGTAGTGCCCGGCGTTGAGACCCATTCCGTAGTTGTCGCCGCCGACCCAACACCGGTACGCCTGAGGCGTGTTGAATATCCGGTCGAGGTTGACGACGGGGATGCCCGCGCGCATCGCCTTCAGGCCGACCTGGGTGAGGGCCTTGCCGTCGGCGGGCAGCACGACCAGGACGTCGACCTTCTTGTTGATGAGGGTCTCGATCTGGCCGATCTGCTGGGCGGTGTCGTTCGAGCCCTCGGTGATCTCCAGCGTCACGTCGGAGTACTTCTTCGCTCGGCTCTCCGCGTTGTCGTTGATGGCGTTGAGCCAGCCGTGGTCGGCCTGCGGTCCGGCGAAGCCGATGGTGACCTGCTTGCCGGGCTTGTCGTCGGCGGCCGGCTGGTCGTTCGCGGCCGGCTCCTCATCCTTGGAATCGTTGCTGGTGCAACCCACGAGGAGGGTACCGGCCGAGACTGCGGCGGCCCCGAAGAGCATTCCTCTGCGACTGGTGAAGCGGTTCGTGAACGGTGTCGGCTCTGGCATGACGGTGAACCCTTTCCTCAGGTCGTGCTCGCGGTACGGCGCTGGACCAGCACGGCGGCGACGATGATCGCGCCCTTGGCGATCTGCTGGACGTCGCTCTGCAGGTTGTTCAGGGCGAAGATGTTGGTGATCGTGGTGAAGATCAGTACGCCGAGCACGGAGCCGGTGATGGTGCCGCGCCCCCCGGTGAGCAGCGTGCCGCCGATGATCGCGGCCGCGATGGCGTCGAGTTCGTAGAGGTTGCCGTTGGTGTTCTGTCCCGAGCCGGACAGGATGATCAGCAGGAAGGCGGCGATGCCGCAGCACAGGCCGGACAGCAGGTAGAGGTACAGCCGCTGACGGCGTACGTCGATGCCGGCGAGCCGGGCGGCCTCCGCGTTACCGCCGACGGCCACCGTGCGGCGACCGAACGTGGTGCGGTTCAGCACCAACCAGCCGATGACCGTCACGATCGCGAAGACGATCACAAGGGGCGGGACGCCGAGCACATAGGCGTCGCGCTCGCCCAGGTCGAGGACGCCGTCCACGGTCACGATCTGCGTCCGGCCGTCCGTGAGCTGGAGGGCCAGTCCGCGGGCGGAGGCCAGCATGGCGAGCGTCGCGATGAACGGCACCATCCCGCCGTACGCGATGAGCAGACCGTTGACCAGACCGCAGCCCAGTCCGACGATCACCGCCGTGAAGAGGATGCCCGCGAAACCGTATTCCTGGGTGGCGACCGTGGTCGCCCACACCGAGGCCAGCGCGACGATCGCGCCGACCGAGAGGTCGATGCCCCCTGAGGTGATGACGAAGGTCATCCCGACGGTGACGACACCGATCACGGACCCCTGGGTGAGGACGAGTTGCAGGTTGCGGGTGTCGAGGAACTCGTCCGGTCTGGTGATCCCGCCGATCACGACGAGCGCGGCGAGCACGCCGAGCAGGGAGAGGGTGCGGACGTCGGCGCGGGCCACTGTGGTGCGCCAGGCCGGGGGCGGGATCTGCGACACCTTGTCGGTGCTGTCCCGCGGTGGGGAGACGGGCTGCGTCATGACGCCGGGCTTCCTTCCATGACGAGATCGAGTACGCGGTGTTCATCCAGCTCACGGGCAGGCGCCGTGTGGACGACGCGGCCTTCGCGGAGCACCAGCACGCGGTCGGCGAGGCCGAGCACCTCGGGCACCTCACTGGAGACCAGCAGCACGGCGAGGCCTTCGTCAGCCAGTCGACGGACGACTGCATACAGTTCGGCGCGGGCACCGACGTCGACGCCGCGCGTCGGCTCGTCGAGGAGCAGGACCCGGCAGCCACGCAACAGCCAGCGGGCCAGGACCGCCTTCTGCTGGTTGCCGCCGGACAGCGTGCGCACGGGGGCGGACGGATTGTCGGGGCGCAGCGACAGCTCGCGCGTCGCGGCCCGCGCCGCACCCCGTTCGGCACGCCGGTCGATCCAACCCCCGCGCGAGAAGCGGGACATGGAGGAGACGGAGACATTGCGGGTGACGGACTCCAGCATCAGCAGGGCCTGCGCCTTGCGTTCCTCGGGGGCCAGGCCGAGCCCGGCCCGTACAGCCGCCCGCACGCTGCCCGGACGCAACGGCGTTCCGTCGACGAGTACTTGACCGGCACTCGGCTTCCGCGCTCCGTAGATCGTCTCCAGGATCTCCGACCGCCCCGAGCCGACCAGTCCGGCGAGCCCGACGATCTCCCCGGCCCGTACGGTCAGGTCGAGGGACGCGAACTCACCCTCCCGGGCGAGCCCTCGCACTTCCAGCACGGGTGTCCCGGCCGCAGACCCGGCACCGGTACCGGCCGCTCCTCCGGCACTGTCCGTGGCGGCGACCACGTCACCCGACGGCCGCTCGGGGAAGACGTACTCGACGTTGCGGCCCGTCATCAACGCGACGACCTCACGGGTCGGCGTCGTCTTCGCCGGGAGCCCGCCCGCCACCGCGCGGCCGTCCTTCAGTACGGTCACGCGGTCGCCGATGCGGCGGATCTCCTCGAGCCGGTGCGAGATGTAGACGACGGCCACTCCGTCGGCGGTCAGGTCGCCGACGATACGGAACAGGTTGTCGACCTCGTCGGGGTCGAGCGCGGCGGACGGTTCGTCCATCACGATGAGCCGCACGTCGTGGGAGAGCGCACGCGCCATGGAGACGATCTGCTGTTGCGCCGCCGACAACTCCCCGACCAATCGGGCAGGATCGATCTCGGCATGCCCGAGCCGCTTCAGCAGGGCGCTCGTCGAGGCGCGCGCCACCTTGCCCCGTACGACGAATCCGGCGGCCGTGGGTTCATGTCCCAAGTGGACGTTCTCGGCCACCGACAGGTGCTCCACCAGGTCGAGTTCCTGGTAGATGGTGGCGATGCCGAGGCGCATGGCGGCGATCGGGGAGCGCAGGGTGACGGGGTCGCCCTGCCAGCGGATGACGCCGTCGTCGGGCTGATGTGCGCCGGCCAGAACCTTGATGAGGGTGGACTTGCCGGCACCGTTCTGGCCGAGCAGACAGTGCACCTCACCGGCCTGGACGGCGAGGTCGACGCCGTCCAACGCCCGTACTCCGGGGAAGGACTTGGTGATGCCGGACATGCTGAGCAGGGGTGGTTCTGTTGCCATGTGGGTTCCCCTCGGCGGACGTGCGGGCCGGAGTCAGGGCAGAACAAGTCGTTGTTCTCAGGGCAGAGCAGGGCAGAGCAGTGCGGGGCGGGGCGGAACAGGGTGGAGCGGGGCAGGGCGGAGCGACACGCTGTGCTGGTGAGACCGTGCCGGGTAGCGGCTTACGCGGGTGAGAAGAGGTGGTCGCTGATCAGCCGGGCCGCGCCGATGACACCGGCGGTGGGGCCCAACTCCCCCAGAACAATGGGTAGGTTGCCGGTCGCCAGGGGCAGCGACTGGCGGTACACCTGGGTGCGGATCGCGGCGAGCAGGGTGTGGCCGAGGCCGGTCACGCCGCCGCCGATCACCACCAGACCGGGGTTGAAGAAGGAGACGAGTCCGGCGATGACCTGGCCGACACGGTTGCCGCCCTCGCGGATCATCTCCAGGGAGGTGGCGTCTCCCGCGGCCGCCGCGGCGGCGACATCGACGGCGGTGAGGCCGCCGTTCGTCGCCAGCCGTGCCGCGAGTTCCGCCGAGAGGCCCTGCTGGGCCGCCTCCAGCGCGTCCCGGGCCAGGGCCGCACCGCTGAAGTAGGCCTCCAGGCAACCCCGGTTGCCACAGGCGCACGGCCGGCCGTCGGGCACGGCCTGGATGTGCCCGATGTCGCCCGCGCTGCCGGTCGTACCTCGGTAGACATGGCCGCCGACGACGATGCCGCAGCCGATCCCGGTGCCGATCTTGACGCAGAGGAAGTCGGCGACGGTGCGGGCGACGCCCGCGTGCTGCTCCCCCATCGCCATGAGGTTCACGTCGTTGTCGACCATCACCGGGCAGCCCAGCTCCTGGCTGAGTGCCTCCCGCACGGGGAAGCCGTCCCAGCCGGGCATGATCGGCGGTGCCACCGGCACGCCTTCGGGGAAACGAACCGGACCGGGTACGCCGATACCGGCGCCGTCGAAGCCCTCGGCGAGTCCCGTCGCCCTCAACTTCGCGGCCATGGACAGGACTTGCTCGAAGACCGCGACCGGACCCTCACGTACGTCGAGGGGCTGGTTGAGATGTCCGAGGGTCTCCAGTTCGGCGTTGGTGACCGCGACGTCGACCGAGGTCGCGCCGATGTCGACACCGAGGAAGCGCAGCCCGGGGTTGAGCCGGACGTTGTGGGAGCGGCGGCCGCCGCGCGAGGCGGCGAGTCCGTCGGCCACGACCAGCCCCGTCTCCAGGAGCCGGTCCACCTCCACGGCCAGCTTGGACCGCGACAGGTCGACCTGATCACCCAGTTGGGCTCGGGAGTTGGGGCCGCCGTCGCGCAACAGCTTGAGCAGACGGGCCTGATGGGCGTTCGCGGGTCGCGCCGTCATACGTCTCACGAGCCCCTCCCCGCCTCAGTTCGGCCACCAGTGTCGGGCTTTCGAAGGGAACGTAGCAGCGCCTGCCGAACCTGGGAAGAAGCTGTGCACGGATTGCCGTCAACTTTCTCCACTCACAGGACAAAGAGCGGACCCGAGGCACCCGAAACCGGTCGAAGCCCGGTGAGACACCTGTCCCGAGCGGGCTCAGGACTTGGGGCGGTCGTGATACGAACGCCGGGTGTGCTCGGTGTGTTCACGCATCAGCCGGGTGGCCGACTGCTCGTCGTGGGCGGCGATCGCCGCGATCAGGTCGCGGTGCTCGATCCAGGACTGATGACCGCGCTGCCGGGCGATCGGCGTGTAGTACCAGCGCACCCGGCGGTCCACCTGGGCTGCCAGCTCGGCGAGCACCGCGTTGCCCGCGAGCTCGATGATCTTCGCGTGGAAGCGGGCGTTCAGGGCGACCGCGGTGTCCACGTCGTCACCGGCCACGGCCAGCATGCCCTGGGCCAGGATCTCGTCCAGGGCCTCGATGCCGGCCTTGTCCGCGCGCGCCGCGGCGAGCCGCGCGGCCTCTGCCTCCAACAGCGTGCGCACGGTGAGGAGTTGATCAGCCTCGTCCTCGGTCGGCTCGTGCACGAACGCGCCCTGGGCGGGCCTGAGGTCCACCCAGCCCTCGGTGTTCAGCCGCTGGAGCGCCTCGCGCACCGGCTGCCGCGAGACGCCGAGGTGCGTGGCGAGTTCGCTCTCGACGAGATGCTGGCCGGGCTGGAGGGCGCGGGTGGTGATGAGTTCGAGCAGTGCCTCGTAGACGCGGTCGCGCAGCGGGCCGGGGCGTTCGAGTTTGGGCACCGCGCCCTGCGGCAGTCCTGTCGACAACATCGGTCGGTCCCCCTCCTGGGCAACACCGGGCAACTGCAACCGGAAAGCCACATATCGATTGACGTACTCGGCTGTTCGCAGCCGGTCGACTGTCTACAGCCGAGTATCGATTGTCTTTCGTCTACAGTCTACGGCGCACAGTAGCCAGAGCCGGGCACAGTCGATCGCGTCACACTACGCCGCGCCCCACCCGCGGGAATCCATTCGAGACCGCACCCCACCTTCGCTCACGGGCAGCGCACGACCTGTCCCGCGTACGACAGGTTGCCGCCGAAGCCGAACAGCAGTACCGGGTCCCCCGTGGAGACGGCGCCCTGCTCGACGAGCTTGGAGAAGGCGAGCGGGATGCTGGCGGCGGACGTGTTACCCGATTCGGTGACGTCACGCGCGACCACCGCGTTGACGGCGCCGATCTTCTGCGCGAGGGGTTCGATGATGCGCAGGTTCGCCTGGTGCAGGACGACGGCGGCGAGGTCCGCGGGGGTGAGGCCCGCCCGCTCGCAGGCCTGTCGCGCCAGCGGCGGCAACTGGGTGGTGGCCCAGCGGTAGACGCTCTGCCCCTCCTGGGCGAACCGTGCCGGCTGCCCCTCGATACGCACCGCGTGCCCCATCTCGGGCAGCGAGCCCCACAGCACCGGCGAGATGCCGGGCTCCACTCCGTCGGGACAGGCCTCGATCACGGCGGCGCCCGCTCCGTCGCCCACGAGCACGCAGGTCGTGCGGTCGCTCCAGTCGGTCACCTCGGACATCTTGTCGGCTCCGATGACCAGGGCACGGGTCGCGGCGCCCGCGCGGACCGTGTGGTCGGCGGTGGCCAGCGCATGGGTGAAACCGGCGCAGACGACGTTGATGTCCATCGCGGCCGGCTGCGGGATGCCGAGACGGGCGGCGACCCGGGCTGCCATGTTCGGCGAGCGGTCGACGGCCGTGGAGGTCGCGACCAGCACCAGGTCGATGTCACTCGGCGCGAGGCCAGCCGCCGCGAGTGCCTTGGCGGCGGCGTGCGCGGCCAGCTCGTCCACGGGCTCGTCGGGGCCGGCGATGTGGCGCGTGCGGATGCCCACCCGGCTCCTGATCCACTCGTCACTCGTGTCGACCAGGCCCGCCAGATCCTCGTTGGTGAGCACCTTGGCGGGCTGGTAGTGGCCGACGGCGGCGATGCGCGAGCCGTTCATTGGGGGGTCCCCTCGTTGCCTTGGGTAGCGGGATCCACCAGTCTGATCAGTGACTCACGGGTACGAGGGCGCGTGAAGCGACAGGAAACCGGTTCCCGGGTTGTCGGCTTCCCCATAGCCCTCGGACGCCCGAGCAGCCGCCGAACGCATCCCCGCCGAGCACCCGCCCCCGAGAAACACTGCTACCCGGCTACTTCGTGAACAGCTGCGTCGCCTTCTGTACCAGCTCATAGAGCCCGTAGGCCAGCGGTGCGCCCACCCACAACCAGGCGAAGGCGATCAGTGGGCGCCTGTCAGGCTGCGGACTCGGGCTGCTGTCGTTCGACATCGGCGGCCTCCCTCTGGGCGGGGACATGATGGTGGCGGGCGTGGACGGGCCGGACGAGCTCGTTGGCGACGAAGCCGACGGCCAGCAACCCGATCATGATGAAGAGGGACAGGGTGTAGAGGGCCGAGCCGTGCTTTCCGGCGTCCTCCTGCCGGTCGGCGATCCAGTTCACGATCAGCGGACCGAGCACGCCCGCGGTGGACCAGGCGGTGAGCAGCCGCCCGTGGATCGCGCCGACCTGGTAGGCCCCGAACAGGTCCTTCAGATAGGCGGGGATCGTCGCGAAACCGCCGCCGTAGAAGGAGAGGATCACCAGCGCGCACAGCACGAACAGGGGTTTCGACGAGTCGCCGATCAGCGCGATGAGGGCGTACATCAGGGCACCGACACCCAGGTAGACCCGGTAGATGTTCTTGCGTCCGATCAGGTCGGAGGTCGACGACCAACCGATCCGGCCCGCCATGTTCGCCGCGGACAGCAGGGCGACGAAGCCGGCGGCCGCGGACACCGAGACCGGGGTGGAGGTGTCGGCGAAGAAGTCCGTGATCATCGGGGCGGCCTTCTCCAGGATGCCGATACCCGCGGTCACGTTCATGCAGAGCACGACCCACAGGCACCAGAACTGCGGAGTGCGCACCGCCCTGCTCGCCGAGACCTGGACGCCCTCGACGGCGCTGGGCCCGCCCGCGACCGGTTGCGCGCCGCGCGGTACCCGCACCAGCAGGACACCCAGCGTCATGAATACCGCATACGAAAGCCCGTGTACGAGGAACGCGAGGGCGATGCCGGAGCTGTCGGATCCGAACGACTCCAGCATCTGCGCCGACCAGGGCGAGGCGATGAGTGCGCCGCCGCCGAAGCCCATGATGGCGATGCCGGTGGCCATACCGGGCCGGTCCGGGAACCACTTGATCAGTGTGGAGACGGGCGAGATGTAACCGATACCGAGGCCGATTCCACCGACGAAGCCGTAGCCGAGGACGATCAGCCAGTACTGCTCGGTGGCGGCCCCGAGCGCGGAGATCAGGAAACCGGACGAGAAACAGACCAGGGCGACGGTCATCGCCCAGCGCGGTCCGTTGCGCTCGACCAGCGTGCCGCCGAAGGCGGCGGACAGGCCGAGCATGACGATGGCGAGCTGGAAGGGGAGCGCGCTCTGGGTGCCGCTGAGGCCGAGCGAGGATTCCAGCGGGGGCTTGAACACGGACCACGCGTAGGCCTGGCCGATGGAGAGGTGGACCGAGAGAGCGGCCGGGGGGACGAGCCAGCGGCTCCAGCCGGCCGGTGCGACAGGGGGACTCATGAGTCCTGAACGGTAGGAAGCGGCGCGGGCGTTGAAAAGGCGGCGCGTCGACAGTATGCGGTGAACGGTATCCAGGCTGCGCCGAACGGTCGGACCGACCGGTTTCCGTAACCGTTTCCGAGGTCGTTCCCGGACCTCGTCCGTTCCTCGTCCGTTCCCCTCACCGCCCCCGAGCTTGCCCGAACCGCCTCGGACGCTGCGCGAACCCTTGCCGCCCCATCCTCCATACTGTAGACAATATTTCGTCGACAGGATTCGACAGTTCCTCGGTACCCTCGACCGAACGGAGCTCCCTCGCAATGAAAGTCGCAGTCCTCGGCGCCGGTGCGATCGGCGCCTACGTCGGTGCAGCGCTCCACCGCGCCGGCGCCGACGTGCATCTCGTCGCCCGTGGACCGCATCTCGCGGCCATGAGGCGGGACGGGGTGCGGGTGCTCAGTCCGCGCGGCGACTTCACCGCCCGCGCCCACGCCACCGACGACCCGGGCGAGATCGGTCCGGTCGACTTCGTCTTCCTGGGCCTCAAGGCCAACTCGTACGCGGCGTGCGGGCCGCTGATCGAACCCCTGCTGCACGACTCCACCGCGGTGGTCGCCGCCCAGAACGGCATCCCCTGGTGGTACTTCCACCGCCACGGCGGCCCTTACGACGGACTGCGCATCGAGAGTGTGGACCCGGACGGCGCGGTCGGTGCGGTGCTGGCGCCCGAACGGGCCGTCGGTTGTGTGGTCTACGCGGCCACCGAGCTCGAAGGGCCTGGCGTAGTACGCCACTTGGAAGGAACCCGGTTCTCCGTCGGCGAGCCCGACCGCAGCGTCTCGACCCGCTGTCTGGCCTTCAGCGAGGCCATGCAGGCCGGCGGGCTCAAGTGCCCGGTGGAACCGGCCCTGCGCAACGACATCTGGCTCAAGCTGCTGGGCAACATCTCCTTCAATCCGATCAGCGCGCTGGCCCGCGCCACCATGCGGCAGATGTGCCTGCACGGCGGTACCCGCCAGGTCATCGAGACCATGATGCGCGAGACGCTCGCGGTCGCCGAGGCCCTGGGCTGCGAGGTGGGCGTTTCCATCGAGCGTCGGCTCGCGGGCGCGGAGAAGGTCGGCGACCACCGCACGTCCACGCTCCAGGACCTGGAGCGCGGAAAGCCGCTCGAACTCGACGTGCTCCTGGCGGCCGTCGTCGAGCTGGCGGAGATCACCGGCGTGGAGGTGCCCACCCTGCGCACCGTGCACGCCATCTCGGACCTGCTCGCGCTGAGGAGCGCCGCATGATCGCTGGGGAGCACGTATGAGGAAACGCGACCGGACCCCGAAGACCTACACCCGGCTCACCCGACCGCTCGTCAGAGATTCCCGCAACGAACCCTTTCGGGAGACGAGTTGGGAGGAGGCGCTGGAGCGCACCGCGCGGGGCCTGGAGCGCAACCGCGACGCGTTCGGCATGTTCTCCTGCGCCCGCGCGACCAACGAGATGAACTATGTGGCGCAGAAGTTCGCCCGGGTCGTCATGGGCACCAACAACGTCGACTCGTGCAACCGGACCTGCCACGCGCCGAGCGTCGCCGGCCTGTCGGCGGCCTTCGGCTCCGGTGGCGGGACGTCGTCGTACGAGGAGATCGAGCACACCGACGTCATCGTGATGTGGGGGTCCAACGCGCGTTTCGCGCATCCGATCTTCTTCCAGCATGTGCTGAAGGGGGTCAGGAACGGCGCCCGGATGTACGTGGTCGACCCGCGCCGGACGTCGACGGCCGAGTGGGCGGACAGTTGGCTCGGCCTCAACGTCGGCACGGACATCCCGATGGCGCACGCGATCGGCCGCGAGATCATCCACGCGGGTCTGGCCAACGAGGCGTTCGTGGAGCGCGCGACCAGTGACTTCGAGGCGTACAAGGTGCTCGTGGAGCCCTGGACGCTGTCGCTCGCGGAAAAGGTGACGGGCGTACCGGCTGCCGCCATCAGGGAGTTGGCGCATGCCTACGCCCGCGCCGAGCGTGCCCAACTGTGCTGGACTCTCGGCATCACCGAGCACCACAACGGCACGGACAACGTGCGTGCGCTCATCAATCTCTCACTGCTGACCGGGCACGTGGGCCGCTACGGCTCCGGCCTTCAGCCGCTGCGCGGGCAGAACAACGTCCAGGGCGGTGGCGACATGGGCGCGATCCCCAACCGCCTCCCCGGGTTCCAGGACATCCTCGACCCCGGTGCCCGGCTGAGGTTCGAGTCCGCCTGGGACACCGTCATCCAGCCGCACTACGGACTGAATCTCACCGAGATGTTCGAGGCGATGGAGGAGGGCTCGCTGAAGGCCGTCTACTGCATCGGCGAGAACCCCGCCCAGTCGGAGGCGGACAGCGAGCAGGCCGTACGCCGGATGCGGTCCCTCGACTTCCTCGTCGTGCAGGACATCTTCCTCACGAAGACCGCCGAGCTGGCGGACGTGGTGCTGCCCGCCACGGCCGGCTGGGCGGAGACCGACGGCACAACGACCAACAGTGAGCGCAGAGTTCAGCGGGTGCGGCGCGCCGTGACGCCTCCCGGCGAGGCGCGCGAGGACATCGACATCCTCTGCGACCTGGCGACACGGCTCGGTCACGAATGGAAGTACGCGGACGCCGAGGCCGTCTGGAACGAGCTCAGGTCGGTGTCCCCGGACCACTACGGGATGACGTACGACCGGCTGGAGACACATCAGGGAATCCAGTGGCCGTGCCCGAGCATCGACGGACTCGAACCCGCGCACCTGCACGGGCGGTTGTGGGAGAAGGAACCGGAACTGCGAGGTAGGCGGGCGCCGTTCGGAATCGTCCAGCACGATCCCCCGGTCGACCTCACGGACCAGGAGTACCCGATCCGGCTGACGACCGGGCGGCGACTCGACTCCTACAACACCGGTGTCCAGAGCGGGAGTTTCGCCTCCCCCCTGCGTCGCGGCGAGTACGTCGAGCTGTGCCCGGAGGACGCGGAGCACTACGGGATCGTCGTCGGCGAGGAGGTCCGGGTGAGCTCGCGGCGCGGATCCGTGGTCGCGCCGGTCTGGATCGACACCGCCCTGCGGCCCGGCCTCGCCTTCATGACCATGCACTTTCCCGACGAGGTGGACACCAACCAGCTGACGATCGAGGCGAATTGCCCGATCGCGGGGACGGCGGAGTTCAAGGCGTCGGCGATCCGGATCGAGAAGCTCCCGGCCCCGACCTACGTGAGGTGATGTCGTGGACCTGCACTTCGGTGACAGCAAACCGACGGACGACGAACGGGCAGCCGTGGACGCCGTTTTCGGCCCACCCGAGTCCTCGTGGGAGGGCGCCGACCGTTGCGACGCGGACCTGCGGTGGGCGCGGGGCGGACGAGAGGCCCGGGACCGCCGTGACCTGCTGCTGCCGGGGCTGCACGCGATCAACGACCGAATCGGCTGGATCAGCGAGGGCGCCCTCGACTATCTGTGCCGCCGCCTGACCGTGCCCCCGGCGGAGGCCTACGGCGTCGCCACCTTCTATGCGATGTTCTCGGTCAAACCGCGGCCGGCCACCGTGCTCCACGTGTGCACGGACCTCGCCTGCGCCGCCGCGGACGCCTCCGCACTGTGTGCCGGGATCGAGTCACGCCTGGGCACGGACAGTGGGGTGTCCGTCGAGCGCAGCCCGTGCCTCGGCCTGTGCGAGCGCGCCCCGGCGGCGCTCGCCGTCAGGGCCGGCGATCCGGTGCGTACGGCGGTGGCGGCGCCGGCGAGCGTCGAGGCGGCCGTACTCGCCGCGAGCGCCCCCGACTCGGCGCCCGAGGAGGAGCCGGCGGCGGGAGCGGTGCCCCAGGCAGGGGACCCGTCGCTGATCCTGCTGAACCGGGTCGGCGTGGTCGATCCGTCGTCGCTCGACGACTATCGGGCTCACGGCGGCTACACGGCCCTGCGCCGCGCCTTCGCGCTCGGCCCTTCCGGGGTCATCCGCGAGGTCACCGACTCCGGCCTGCTCGGTCGCGGCGGCGCCGCCTTCCCCACCGGACGCAAGTGGCAGGCCACGGCGTCCCAGCCCGACCATCCGCACTACCTGGTGTGCAACGCGGACGAGTCCGAGCCGGGCACCTTCAAGGACCGCGTGCTCATGGAGGGCGACCCGTACGCGCTGGTGGAGGCGATGACGGTCGCGGCGTATGCGGTCGGCGCGCACAAGGGGTACCTGTACCTCCGCGGCGAATATCCGCGCGCCCTACATCGTATGCAATATGCGGTCGACTGTGCACGCGCTCGCGGTCTCCTCGGCGACGACATCCTCGGCCAGGGCTACGCCTTCGACATCGAGATCCGGCGGGGCGCCGGCGCGTACATCTGCGGCGAGGAGACAGCCCTGTTCAACTCCATCGAGGGGTACCGGGGCGAGCCGCGCTCGAAACCACCGTTCCCCGTGGAGAAGGGCCTGTTCGGCAAGCCGACGGTCGAGAACAACGTGGAGACGCTGGTGAACGTCCTGCCGATCCTCACCATGGGCGCTCCGGCCTACGCGGCGATCGGCACAGCCAGGTCCACCGGCCCCAAGCTGTTCTGCGTGTCGGGCAGCGTCGAGCACCCCGGCGTGTACGAACTCCCCTTCGGAGCGACGCTGGGCGAGCTCCTGGCCCTCGCCGGGGTGCGCGAGAACCTGCGTGCCGTGCTCCTCGGCGGCGCGGCCGGCGGCTTCGTACGGCCCGACGAACTGGACATCCCGCTGACTTTCGAGGGCACCCGGGAGGCGGGCACGACGCTCGGTTCCGGGGTCGTGATGGCCTTCGACGACACCGTCCCGCTGCCCCGACTGCTGTTGCGCATCGCCGAGTTCTTCCGGGACGAGTCGTGCGGGCAGTGCGTGCCCTGCCGGGTCGGGACCGTACGGCAGGAGGAGGCGTTGCACCGGATCGTGGAACGGACCGGCTCCGACGCCGCCACCGACATCGCCCTGCTGCGCGAGGTCGGCCGCGCCATGCGGGACGCCTCGATCTGCGGCCTGGGCCAGACCGCGTGGAACGCCGTGGAATCCGCCATCGACCGTCTGGGGGCGTACGAATGACCGCGACCGTCCGCACAGGAGCCGCTCCATGACCGCGATACCGCTGGGGGTGCCACGACGACTGGTGGAGTTCACGATCGACGGGCAGGAGGCCAGGGTTCCCGAGGGATCGACGATCCTCGACGCCTGCCGGGCCGCCGGGAAGGACGTCCCGACCCTGTGCCAGGGCGACACCCTCACCCCGAAGAACGCCTGCCGGATCTGCGTCGTGGAGGTCGAGGGCTCCCGGACCCTGGTGCCGGCGTGCTCCCGCAGGGCGGAGTCCGGCATGGACGTCCGTACCGACACCGAGCGCGCCCGGCACAGCCGCAAGATCGTTCTTGAGCTGCTCGCGTCCTCGGTCGACCTGTCCACGACACCAATGGTTGCGGAATGGATCAAGGAGTACGACGCGAAGCCGGATCGTTTCGGCCCCGACGCGGCCCGGCTGAACGAGGAACCGAAGATCGACAACGATCTGTATGTACGCGATTACGACAAGTGCATCCTCTGCTACAAGTGCGTGGACGCCTGCGGTGACCAGTGGCAGAACACCTTCGCGATCTCTGTTTCGGGACGCGGTTTCGACGCCCGGATCGCCGTCGAGCACGACGCCCCGCTGACCGACTCGGCGTGCGTGTACTGCGGGAACTGCATCGAGGTGTGCCCGACCGGAGCGCTGTCGTTCAAGTCCGAGTACGACCGGCGAGCGGCCGGAAACTGGGACGAGTCGGCACAGACCAGGACCACGACCGTGTGCGCCTACTGCGGGGTGGGCTGCAACCTCACGCTCCATGTGCAGGACAATGAGATCGTGAAGGTCACCTCACCGCACGACAACCCCGTGACCCACGGGAATCTCTGCATCAAGGGCCGCTTCGGCTACCAGCACGTACAGAACCGGGGCTGATCACGACATGGGACGAGTCACCGAACGACGCAAGGTGATCCGCATCAGGGACGGGGCGGTCTCCGCCCGGCCGGACACCCTGGTCGCCGAGGAGCCACTGGAGATCCGGCTCAACGGCAAGCCGCTGGCCATCACCATGCGCACGCCCGGTGACGACTTCGCGCTGGCGGCCGGTTTCCTCGTCAGCGAAGGCGTACTGGCTGCCGCATCCGACCTACTGAATATTGTCTACTGTGCGGGCGCGACGGTCGACGGATCCAACACCTACAACGTGGTGGACGTCCGGACGGCCCCCGACGTGCCGATGCCCGACATCACCCTCGAGCGGAACGTCTACACCACCTCCTCCTGCGGTCTGTGCGGCAAAGCGAGCCTGGACGCGGTCCGCACGACGGCCCGCTGGCCCATCGCCGACACTCCCCCGCTCCGGATCGAGCCCGAACTGCTCGCGAGCCTCCCCGACCGGCTCCGCGCGGCCCAGCGGGTCTTCGACCGGACCGGAGGACTGCACGCGGCGGCCCTGTTCTCCGAGGACGGCGAGCTGCTGGACGTACGCGAGGACGTGGGACGGCACAACGCGGTCGACAAGCTGGTCGGCCGCGCCCTCCAGAACGGTGACCTGCCCCTGTCGCGGACGATCCTCCTGGTGTCGGGCCGGGCCTCGTTCGAGTTGGCGCAGAAGGCCGTGATGGCGGGCATCCCGATGCTCGCGGCGGTCTCGGCACCCTCCTCCCTGGCCGTGGATCTGGCCGCGGAGACCGGGCTGACACTGGTGGGCTTTCTGCGGGGCAGTTCCATGAACGTGTACGCGGGTGAGGACCGCATCACCCTGCGGACCGCGGCCGCCCAGGGCTGACCCGGTTCCCCGCGGCACGGCGGCGGGGCCCCGGCCGGCGGGGAGCGCCCCCTGCGCCGCGGGGCCCCGCCTCAGCCGCTCGTGAATCGCACGTCGGCCGCGCGCGCCACGGTCCCCAGTCGAGGGAAGTCGAGCCTTACCGAAGCCTCGTGTTCGGCCCCGGTGAGAGCGGACATCGCGTCCTCGACGAAGACCAGGTCGTAGCCGAGGTCACCGGCGGCACGGGCCGTGGACTCGACCCCGAGGTTGGTGGCGATGCCGCCGAACACGAGGGTCGTCACGCCGTGTTCGCGCAGTCGATCATCCAGGCCGGTCCCGTAGAAGGCACCGATCGTCCGCTTGACGATCTCCAAGTCGCCCTCCTGGTAGAGCCCTTGCACCAACCCGCTGCCGGGCGGCTGCTCGGTGACGCCGGGACGTTCGACGCGAACGAGGACGACGAGCGCGCCGACCGATCGGAACGCCGCCGCCAACTCCTCGGCGGCAGCCACTACTTCGGTTCCCTTGTGGGGCTCCAGGGGCAACGCGGCGATGCGGTCCATCAGGTCGACGAGGACGAGGGCGCTGCGCGCGGGGACGAGTGGAAGAGCTGCGGTCATGACGGAACGTTATCCGCCGTCAGCCCTCCGTACCGGAAATCCGGATCAACATGCCCATCAAATGTTCGCGCTCGGCGGCGGAAAGCGGGGCGAGCAACACGTCGTTCGCCTCCCGGGCGGCCCTCTCGCAGCGCCGGAGCAGCCGTCGTCCCTCTTCGGTGAGTGACACCGCGTTCTTCCGGCGGTCGTTCGGATCCGGTTCACGCACGGCGAGTCCCGCGAGCTGCAGGTCGTTGAGGATGCCGACCAGGTCCTTGGGGTCGAGCCCGACACTGCGGCCGAGGTCGGCCTGGGCGACAGGGGCGAGGTCACGAACGGCGGAGAGCACCACGTGGTGCCACATCTTGAGACCCTCGACGGCGAGGGCCTCCGCCACCAGGGCGCGACCCCGGGCGGCGACCCGGCCCAGGAGCCAGCTGGGCAGCGAGCGAATGGCGGAGAGGGGCGCTTCGGGCATGGTCACACCCTACCGACAATTCATTGGACTCCCCAATGAAATCCCGGATACCGTTGGGGCTCCCAATGAGTTCTGGAGGTGTGATGCGCCGCGTCCGATACGGCTCCACCGGCGGCCCCCTGTTCCTGGAGGAGGCGCCTGTCCCCGAACCGGGCCCCGACGAACTCCTCGTGCACTGCGAGGCGATCGGCGCCACCCTTCCCGTCGTCCGCAAGGTCGCGGAGGCCGCGGAACCGATACCGCTCGGGGGCGAGATCGCCGGGGAGGTCATGGCCGTCGGGAGCGGGGGCAGCCGGTTCCGGGTGGGTGATCGCGTGACCGGCCTGTGTTTCGGCCACGGCTACGCCGACTTCGCCCTCCTGCACGAGGTCATGGCCTCCCCCGTCCCGGACGACGCCGGCGCGGTCGACGCGGTCGCCCTGGTCCGCAGCGGCCTGGTCGCGCTGGGCGCCCTCACCGCCGCCCGGCCCGAACCGGGCGAGGCGGCCCTCGTCACCGCCGCGGCGAGCGGGGTCGGCCACCTCGCCGTACAGCTCGCGCGGACACGCGGCGCGACCCGCGTCGTGGGTGCCGTGTCCGACCCCGCGAAGTCCGACTTCGTGAGGTCGCTGGGCGCCGACGACGTCATCACCTACGACCAGGACGACTGGGGCGACCCCGTCGACTACGCGCTCGACGCGGTCGGCGGCGAGCTGCTCACGCCCGCCATCGCATCCCTCGCGCCCGGCGGACGACTCGTGGCGTACAGCTCCGGAGGCGGAACGATCCAGGCATACGACCTGCTGGTCGGTGCCAAGTCCGTGATCGGCTTCCAGATGGCCCACATCGCGCGCGGGAAACCGGAGTTGTACGAGCGGTGGCGCCGAGAGCTGTGGCAGCTGTTCGAGGAGGGGGCGTTGAAGCCCGTCGTACACAAGGAGTTCTCACTGGAGGACGCCGCCGAGGCGCACGCGACGATCGAGTCACGGGCCAATGTGGGCAAGGTCGTCCTGGTGCCGTGAGCTGGGGTCGACGGAGGCCAGGATGCGGTCGACCGCACATTGCATACCGTCGCCCCGCGTGCGCCCACGGACCACCGCCGACTGTCTACAGGCGACCGGCGACCGGCGACCGGCGACCGGCGACCGGCGACCGGCGAGAATCTCACGTCGCAGCCGCCGGTGCCCTCTCGTCCACAGGTTCCCGGGACGCCTCCAGCGGATCCCTCGCCCGGCGTTTGGCGATGACCGCGCACACCATCAGCTGCATCTGATGGAAGAGCATCAGCGGCAGCACCGCCAGTGACGCATGCGCGCCGAACAGGACGCTTGCCATGGGCAGCCCGGAGGCGAGGGACTTCTTGGAGCCCGCGAACTGGATGGCGATGCGATCCTCGCGGTTGAACCGCAGCGCCTTGCCGCCGTACCAGGTCAGGACGAGCATCACGGCGAGCAGAACGGCCTCGACGATGAGCAGCCCACCCAGCCGTACGGCGCTGACCTGGTGCCAGATGCCCTGGACCATGCCCTCACTGAACGCCGTGTAGACGACCAGCAGGATCGAGCCTCGGTCGACGAGCCCGAGCACCTTCTTGTGCCGTGTGACGAACCCGCCGATCCAACGGCGCAGCAGCTGTCCCGCGACGAACGGCACGAGCAGCTGGACCACGATCTCGACCAGCGAGTCCGCGGAGAAGCCACCGCCGCTGCTGCCGAGCAGGGCCGCCGCGAGCAGCGGGGTGACGACGATGCCGACCAGCGAGGAGAAGGAGCCCGCGCAGATCGCGGCGGGCACGTTGCCCCGGGCGATGGAGGTGAAGGCGATCGACGACTGGATGGTCGACGGCACGAGGGTGAGGAAGAGCAGCCCCTGGTAGAGCGGGTGGGTGAGGAGCACCGGGACGAGGCCGCGCGCGGCCAGACCGAGCAGCGGGAAAATCAGGAAGGTGCAGGCCAGGACGGTCACGTGGAGCCGCCAGTGCTTCAGCCCGTCCAGCGCCTCACGGGTGGAGAGTCGGGCGCCGTAGAGGAAGAAGAGGAAGGCGATCGCGGCCGTGGAAGCGCCCGAGGCCACATCGGCGGCGGCGCCGCGCGCCGGGAGCAGCGCCGCGAACCCGACGGTGCCGAGCAACAGCAGGATGTAGGGGTCGACCGGCATCCGACTCGGCCAGTGCAGGCGTTTCACGGTGCTCCACGTGCTGTTCGATGGGCGGGCGTCCGGGCTCGGAGAGCCCCTCCCCATCGTCCTCCTCCGCATCGTGATCGGGAATCCGGTATACCGCTCTCACTGTCATCATGCATTGCGATAACCAGGCCCCCGACGGGCTACTGTGGCGCTCGTGTACGAGCCCTCCCATCTGCGTACTTTCCTCGCCGTCGCCCAGACCCTGAGCTTCACGCAGGCCGCGCGGCGGCTCGGGCTGCGTCAGTCCACGGTGAGCCAGCACGTACGACGCCTGGAGGAAGCGACCGGGCGGGCGCTGTTCACCCGGGACACGCACTCCGTAGAGCTGACGGAGGAGGGCGAGGCGATGCTCGGGTTCGCGCGCCGGATCCTGGACGTCCACGAGCAGGCCTCGGCATTCTTCACCGGCACCCGGCTGCGCGGCCGGCTGCGCTTCGGCGCATCCGAGGACTTCGTACTGACCCGGCTGCCGGAGATCCTGGAGGGCTTCCGCCACGACCATCCCGAGGTCGACCTCGAACTGACGGTGGAGCTGTCGGGCACCCTGCACGAGCAGCTCGCCGCCGGGAAACTGGACCTGGTGCTGGCCAAGAGACGTCCCGAGGACCCTCGGGGGGAGTTGGTGTGGCACGACGGACTGGTGTGGATCGGCGCGGAGAGGCTGCGTCTGGACGCCGACCGCCCGGTCCCGCTCATCGTGTTCCCGCCTCCTGGCATCACCCGCGCCCTCGCTCTGGAAGCACTGGAGCGGCAAGGGCGGGCCTGGCGGATCGTCTGCACGAGCGGCAGCCTCAACGGCCTCATCGCGGCGGCCCGGGCCGGCCTCGGTGTGATGGCCCACTCGCGAGGCCTGATCCCGCCGGGCCTGGTGCGGATCCCTGAGCGGGCTGGGCTGCCGGAGCTGGGGCAGGTCGACTTCGTGCTGGTGCACGGACGCAGACGCACCTCGGCCCAGGGCGCTGCGGACGCGCTCGCGGCGGCCGTCCTGGCGGGCGGCGACCGACTGCACCGACGGGCGGCAGGGTCCGGTCGACGGCTCGACCTGCCGGGAGGCGGCGTCGGCTGAATGGTCGACATGCGGTATGCGGCATGTCGCACATTGCATACCGAATCCCACATACCGCCTACGGCAGGCCCGCCTACCGCCTACCGCCCAGCATGCTGATACGTCAGCTGCTTCACGCGCCGCATGAACGGCGTCGCCTCCACGTGCTGGACGCCCTCCAGCCGCCCCAGAGGCCCGCTGAGGTAGGCGTAGAGACCCGCCGTGCCCCGGACCACCGCCGTGACGACGATGTGGGAGGGCCCGGCCGTGGCCGAGGCGAAGGCGATCTCGTCGTGGGTGGCGAGCGCCTGCCCGACCTCATGCATGGCGGAGGGCGCCGTGGTGATCCACAGGACGGCGGCGAGGGGGTAGCCGAGGAACTCGGAGTGGTACTCGACGTCGATGTAGACGGCGCCCGAGGCGAGCAGGGCGGCCAGGCGGCGTTTGACGGCGGACTCGGAGCGACCGGTGGCGCGCTGCAGTTGCGGATAGGTGGCCCGGCCGTCCCGTTCCAGGACGGCGAGCAGCGGCTCGTCCTCGGGTTCGATCCGGGCCGGGCCCGCCGGCCCTGTCAGCCCCATCAGCCCCGTCGGTCCCACCGGCCCCACCGACGCGTTCGCGTCGTGGCGCGGCGTAAGAGCGGCGATCTGCTCCTTGTCCAGCGCACCGAACTTCCGCAACCAGCCGGTCGGCCCGCCGTAGAAGCGGTGGAGGAGCTGCTGGGCGCGGATCTCCACGACGCTCGGGGTGCGCGGGAGCTTGCCGAGGAGCAGGTCGTCGTGGTCGCCGGGATGGCGGGGCCGGGTCATGCAGACGATCTCGGTGCCGCCGGAGCCCAGCCCGATCCAGTAGGTGTCGGGGCGTTTGGCGAGCGCGTCGGCGATGACCGTGGCGCTGTCGGGTGCGCAGCGCAGCCGCAGCATCCACTGGTCCTGGCCGAGGCGTTCCGCGTCCCGGACGGCGACGACCCTCAGGCCGGCCTCGGCGCTGAGCCGGCGGAAGCGGCGCGCGACCGTCTGGTCGGAGACGCCCAGGACCCCGCCGATTCTGCTGAAGGAGGCCCGCCCGTCCACCTCCAGCGCCGAGAGCAACTGGAGATCCAGTCCGTCCAGCTTGCCATGGGTGTGGAATTCCGTCTCCATCGCACTCTCCCCCGTCGGATTCCGTCGGCAGGACACCGGATACCACGGTGATCGGCCGCGTCTCGTCCATCGTACGGAGCGCTTCGCATCCATCGCAGAAGACATATCGAGGAGTGGGACATGCGCACTTGGGGGCCGCTGACAGCGGTGTGCCTGGGCACGTTCATGTTGTTGCTGGACGTGACGATCGTGATCGTGGCACTGCCGGACATGGCGCGGGCGTTGCACGCGTCGCTGAGTGATCTGCAGTGGGTCGTCGACGGGTACGCGCTGGCGCTGGCCGCGCTGCTGCTGGGGGCCGGGGCCACCGCCGACATCCTGGGGCGCCGCCGGGTGCACGTGGTCGGGGTGGTGGTGTTCGCGACGGCGTCGCTGCTGTGCGGGCTGGCGAGCGGGCCGGACACCCTCGTCGCCGCTCGGGCCCTCCAGGGGGTGGGGGCGGCCGCGATGCTGGCGACGACGTTGCCGCTGCTCGGCTCGGTCTACCAGGGCCGGCAGCGGTCGGCCGCGCTCGGAGTGTGGGGCGCGGTGAGCGGCGCGGCCGCGGCGGTCGGGCCGGTGCTGGGCGGGCTGCTCGCCGAGGGGCCCGGCTGGCGATGGATCTTCTACGTGAACCTGCCGGTGAGCGTGGTCGCGGTGTGGCTGACGCTGAAGGCGGTGCCGGAGTCCAGGGGGCCGCGCGGGATGCGGGTGGACTGGGCGGGCACGGCGACCTTCGCGGTCTTCGCGGGCGGGACGGCGTACGCCGTCGTACGGGCCGGCGAGGACGGCTGGACGGCGTCGGCGACGCTCACCTCGTTCGGGCTCGCCGCGCTCGCGCTGGTGTGCTTCGTGCTGGCGGAGCGGCGGGCGGCGCATCCACTGCTCGACCTGTCGCTGCTGCGCCGGCCCGCGTTCGTGGGGGTGATGGTGGGCGCGCTCGCCTTCAACGGCGTGGCGTTCGGCGTGACGCCGTACCTGTCCATCTGGATGCAGACGCTGCTGGGGATGAGCCCGGTGCGCGGTGGACTCACGCTGCTCCCGATGACGGTGGCGGCGATGGTCACGGCGGTCGTGGTGGGTAAGCGGTTCCACGGCGTTTCTGCCCGGCTGACCATCGGTGGCGGGCTCCTGCTGATCGGCGCGGGCTGTTTCTGCCAGGCCGTGCTCGGCGCCGGTTCGGACTGGACGGCCCTGGTGCCCGGGTTCGTGCTGGTGGGCATAGGAACCGGTTTCGTCGCGCCTACCGTCGCCGGGGCCGCGCTGGCCGCGGTGGAACCGGCGCGGGCCGGGATGGCGGGCGGAGCCGTGAACACCGTACGGCAGCTCGGGTACGCGCTCGGGGTCGCGGTATTCGGCACCGTGGTGACCTCCCGGATGACCGACACCCTCCCGCACGACGCTTCCCACGCGCTCGCGGGCGGTGGCGCCGGCGCGCTGCGGGGCACGTTCTCCGAGCACACCCTGCGGTCGGCGTTCGCCTCCGGGCTCGACGCGGCGCTGGTGACGGCGGGCTGCGCGGGCCTGGTGGCCGCGGCACTCGTCCTCGTCCTGGTCAGGACACCGCGCGCGGCCGTGGCCGGCACGGCGCAGGCGGATGCGACCGCGCCGTCGAAGGAGGGGGCGGCCCCCCGGCCGTGACGGAGCCCCCGCCCGTGGTCTCGACAACGGGGGTGGGGTGGCGCGGGCCGTGACCGCGGCGGGAAGGGGCGGGCAGAGTAAGCGGTACGGGCAGATTCGGTGGAGATTACGGTGCCGAAACTTACTCTTCCGTCAGTTTTCTGTCCGACCCTTCCCCATGTGAGCCCATTTTCCGGCACTGACCAGCGCAGACGAGAGCATCACTCGTTTTCCGCCCCCCTCCCCTCCCGCCGTCGGGTGGGGTAGCTTTCACGGCGCTGTGCGGCCATGAGAAGCGGGGTGCGGGTTTGCGCGAGTTCACCAACCCTCCGTTGGCGTTGGCACCGCCGGTGGGCGGTCTGGCCGACGTCGTGTTCCGGCACGCCCAGGAGGACCCGCACTACGTCGCTCTCGGCCGCAAGGACGAGGGGGGCGAGTGGCGGGACGTGACCGCCGGTGAGTTCCGCGACGAGGTCCTCGCCCTGGCCAAGGGGCTCCTCGCGCAGGGCATCCGCTTCGGCGACCGTGTCGCGATCATGTCCCGCACCCGCTACGAGTGGACGCTCTTCGACTTCGCCCTGTGGACGATCGGCGCCCAGGTGGTGCCGGTCTACTCGACCTCCTCGGCCGAGCAGTGTTTCTGGATGCTCTACGACGCCGAGTGCACGGCCGCGATCGTCGAGCACGAGGACCACGCGATGACGATCGCCACCGTCATCGACCGTCTCCCCCGGCTGCGGCAGCTGTGGCAGCTCGACTCGGGCTGCGTGCAGGAGCTGTACGACGCCGGCGCCGCCATCGAGGACGACGTGGTGCACCGGCACCGGGAAGCGGTTACCCCCGACTCGACCGCGACGATCATCTACACCTCGGGCACGACCGGCCGGCCCAAGGGCTGTGTCATCTCGCACGGCAACTTCATGTTCGAGGCGGACACCGTCATCGAACGCTGGGAGCCGGTGTTCCACTCGAAGAAGGGCGACGAGGCGGCGACCCTGCTGTTTCTGCCGCTCGCGCACGTCTTCGGGCGGATGGTGCAGATCGCCGCGATCCGCGGCAAGGTCCGTTTCGGCCACCAGCCCCAGCTGCACGCGGCCGCCCTGCTCCCCGACCTGGCCGCTTTCAGACCTTCGTTCTTCCTGGCCGTGCCGTACATCTTCGAGAAGGTGTTCAACGCGGCCCGCCGCAAGGCGGAGCGGGAAGGCAAGGCGGGGCCGTTCGCGAAGGCCGTCGACGTGGCCGTGAACTACGCCGAGGCGGTCGAGGCGAAGGCCTGGGGCATCGGTCCCGGCCCCTCGGCGGGGCTGCGGATGCAGCACCAGCTGTTCGACAAGCTCGTCTACTCCAAGGTGCGCGCGGCGATGGGCGGCCGGGTGCGGCACGCCATGTCCGGCGGCTCGGCCATGGACCGCAAGCTCGGCCTGTTCTTCGCCGGCGCGGGCGTGCAGATCTACGAGGGCTACGGCCTGACCGAGACGACGGCGGCCGCGACCGCCAACCCGCCCGGACGCACCAGATACGGCACCGTCGGCCAGGCGATCCCCGGCATGACCGTGCACATCGCGGACGACGGCGAGATCTGGCTGCGCGGCGGAAACGTGTTCCAGGGGTATCTCAACAACCCCAAGGCCACCGACGAGACCCTGCACGACGGCTGGCTGGCCACCGGTGACCTGGGATCACTCGACGAAGACGGTTACCTCACCATTACCGGCCGCAAGAAGGAGATCCTGGTGACCTCCGGCGGCAAGAGCGTCTCGCCGGGGCTGCTGGAGGAGCGGGTGCGTGATCATCCGCTGGTCAACCAGTGCATCGTCGTCGGCAACGACCGGCCGTTCGTGGCCGCTCTGGTCACCCTCGACCAGGAGGCCGTCGAGCACTGGCTTCAGATGCGCAACAAACCACAGCTGACCCCGGTCGAGCTGGTGAGCGACCCGGATCTGGAGGCGGAGGTGCGCCGATCCGTCGTGGCGGCCAACACGCTGGTCTCGAAGGCCGAGTCGATCCGCACCTTCCGCATCCTCGCCCAGCCCTTCACGGAGGAGCACGGGCTGCTCACCCCGTCGCTGAAGCTGAAGCGCAAAGCCATCGAAAACGCTTACGCGAACGAGGTCGACGCGCTGTACCGCTCGTAAGGTTTCCGGCGGCGGCGTGAAACACGTTTCCGACCGGCTCCCGAAAACGGGCGAGGCAGGCTGCCGAACCGGCTCCCGAGACGAATTCGGGGGTCAGGAATGCATCACTCGCCGTGCTCGTTGACGATGGGAGTACCAATTTGACGGACAACCGAAGGATCAAGAGCTCGTGAGCAGCAAGGTCCCCCCGATCATCCTCAACAACGGCGTGGAGATGCCCCAGCTGGGCTTCGGTGTCTGGCAGGTGCCGGACGACGAGGCGGAGCAGGCGGTCTCCACCGCGCTGGAGGCCGGGTACCGCAGCATCGACACAGCGGCGATCTACGGCAACGAGGAGGGCACCGGCAAGGCCATCACCTCCTCCGGCGTGCCCCGCAACGACATCTTCGTCACCACCAAGCTCTGGAACAGCGACCAGGGGTACGACTCGACGCTCCGCGCGTTCGACACCTCGCTGGAGAAGCTCGGCCTGGACTACCTGGACCTGTACCTCATCCACTGGCCGCTGCCCTCCCGCGACGGTTACGTGGACACGTACAAGGCGTTCGAGAAGCTCCTCGCGGACGGCCGGGTACGTGCCATCGGCGTGTCCAACTTCCTGCCGGCGCATCTGGAGCGGCTGATCGGCGAGACGTCGGTCATCCCGGCCGTCAACCAGATCGAGCTGCACCCGCACCTGCAGCAGCACGCCTCGCGCGAGTTCCACGCGGAGCAGGGCATCGCCACCGAGGCGTGGTCCCCGCTCGGCCAGGGCAAGGGCCTCCTCGAGGTCCCGGCGGTCGTGGCCATCGCCCAGAAGCACAACCGCACCCCGGCACAGGTCGTGCTGCGCTGGCACCTCCAGCTCGGCAACGTCGTGATCCCGAAGTCCGTGACGCCGTCGCGGATCAAGGAGAACATCGACGTGTTCGACTTCAGCCTGGACACCGAGGACCTGGCGGCGATCAGCGCCCTCAACGAGGACCGGCGCATCGGTCCGGACCCGGCGACGTTCGACGTCGGCTGAGGTTTCCCCGCATGCGTCGAGGGCGCCCCCCGATCCGGGGGGCGCCCTCGACGTGTCGGCAGGCCGGTCAGTTGGGCTGGCCGATCGGCCGTACGACGACGGTGTTGATGTCGACGCCCGCCGGCTGCCCGATGGCCCACACGACGGAGTCGGCGATCTGGTCGGCGGTCAGCAGTTGCCCGGGCGGCAGGCTGCCATAGCTGTCCCAGAAGGGGGTCTCCACCCGGCCGGGCGCGATCAGCGTCACGCCGACCCCCCACTCGGTGACCTGGCGGCGGGTGTTCTCCGCGAGGCCGGTCACCGCCCACTTCGTCGCCCCGTAGATGTTGCCCGGGGTGGGCACGAAGCCGGCGACACTCCCGATCAGCACGATCCGTCCCCGGGTCTCCTTCAGCGCGTCGATCGACGCGCGGATGAGGAGCGCGGGTCCGAGTACGTTCGTCAGGACCATGTCGGTCCATCCGGCCGGGTCACCCTCGGCGACCGAGTCGTGGGTGGCGGTCCCCGCGTTCGCGACGACTGTATCCAGTCGCCCGTATGCATCGAGCGTACGGTCGACCGCCGACTGTACACAGTCGTAGTCCGCGGCATTCCCGGCCACCGTCAGCAGCCCCTTCGGCTCACCGAGTTCCGCGGCGAAGGCGCGCAGCCGCTCCTCGCCGCGCCCGGTGACCGTGACCCGGTACCCGGCGTCCAGCAGCTGCCGTGCGACGGCGGCGCCGATGCCGCTGCCGCCGCCGGTGATCAGTGCGACCGGAGAATCCGAAGTGTCCGAGACGTTGCTCATGGTGTGCCCCCCATTTGCGTCGGCTGCGCGTCCTGGCTGCGTACGTCGGCTGCACCGTGTCGGTGGCCGCTCGTTGCTCGACGTCCGTTGCGCGGCACGCAGTCCATCACTTGGAGCGCTCTCCAAGTCAAGCCCTGCCAGACCGACTTGGCACTCGGGCCGTCTACTGGACCGGCTTCACCGCCGTGTGCACGGTATGCGCGGCGAGCACGAACACGTCCGCCCTGCGGTGCACACCCGCCTCGTCCTGCGGGTCGAGCAACCGGTCCAGCACGGCGCGGTCATCGGAGCCCAGGGTGTCACCGAAGACGTCCCGCAGCCGCGACAGGGACGCGGCGACATAGGCGCGGGCCCGGCCGGAGGCGGGCGCGGGCAGGTCGAGCAGGAAGCTGCGGCTGCGGGCGTGCTTCAGACCGGCCGCGCCGAGCAGCGTCGCCCAGTCCTCGGCCTCCTCGACGCAGCCGGGCAGGTCGGCCCGCATCCGGGCGAACCACTCCTCCTGCAGCGCGTCGAGCCGTGCCTCCAGGCCGGGTCGCCCGAGACCGAGGTCCCGCGGCAGGAACCGGGTCGGCAGACCGCCCTCCATGATCGCCAGCGTGCCGCCGGGCGCGAGGCGCTCCGCGAAGGCGGCCAGAGCGGCGCGCTGGTCGCCCAGGTGGTGCAGACTGCGACCGGCCCACAGCAGATCGGCCGGGTAGTCCAACTCGGCAAGCACATCGGGAAGTTCACCGGTCAAGGTATCGAAACGGTCGCCGTACCCGAGCCGGTCGGCTCGCTGCCGCGCCCGCTCCAGCAGCGGCGCGGAACCGTCCACCGCCGTGACCCGCGCACCGGAGAACGTCTCGGCGAACAGACAGGAGACGACCCCGGGGCCGCTGCCCACGTCCACGATCAGCCCCGGCTCGGTCACCTCCCTCCCGAGCCAGGACAGGGCCCGCTCGTACAGGGGCGTGAAGAGTTCGGCCTGCGCTTCGAGATGCGGTGCCATCTCGGCCCAGTCGATGTCGGTGTCCTGGCCGTGGCCGTGGCCGTGACTGTGGCCCTGCCCTTCACCGTGCGTAGCACCAGGGGCGTGGCCCTGGTGCGGGGTGTGCCGGTCGCCGCGGGGCTCGTGTGGGTGGTGCGCCATGGTGTCAGCCTCTCGTCCGGTGTGCCGTCAGCGTGCGCCGACGCACCGGTCCGGGGCCACCTTTGTTGCCGGTGCGGCAAAAGGCGTGATGCCGACGGCAAACCGGATCGCGCCTGTCCGGCCGCTCCCGACGAGCTGGAGCGACCGGACAGGAACTGCTCACCGGTGGAGTTCGCGACCGCCGGGGCCGGTCGGCCCGGGAGGGCTGTCCCCCCGACCCCGACGGATCACCGTCGACTCACCTCACCGTCGTCTCACCTCGATGTCGTCCCACCGCACTGTCGTGCACTGTCGTGCGGAGCGACTCGCGTATCGGCCACGGACCTACAGCGGCGGGTACGCGTTCTGCATCAACTGCTGGAACTGGGCCGAGAACCAGTGTCCGGACAGCGGCGCGTTCGCCAGGGCACCCGACAGGTTGTTGCCGTTGCGCGGGTTGCCCGTGTACGTCGGGTCGCACATCCGGTCGAAGCCCTTGCCCTCGTCGTTCGGGATGGCGGAGCTGGAGCCGTCGGACTCGCCCGGCGGCTTCATCCACACATACGCGTCGATCCCGGCGGCCGGAGCCGCCTGCGGACGCTCGCCGAGGCCGGCGCCCGACTGGTTGCACCAGTTGCCGATGTGGATACGACGGTCGTAGCGGCCGCCGTCGACGTAGGTGTCGACGCTGGTCGTGGCGCCCGGTCCGGTGGGCCGGGCGGTGCCGCCCCAGCCGTTGCGGGAGGTGTCGATCAGCATGCCGATGTTCGACCGGAAGCCGGCGGTGACCAGCTGGTTCCGGAACGCCTGGGCGTACGACTGCTCGTCGACGTACCGGTTCCAGTCCACCCACTTGGACTCACGGACCGACTTGCCGGCCACGGAGTCGTTGATGGTGTAGTTGTTCTCCTTCAGGGCGCTGTAGTTCGCCGTGTTGGTGATGAAGCCGTGTACGTCGTCGACGGTCGCACCCTCGGCGGTGGCCGCCTGGTAGAAGAGCTGGGCGGAGGGGGCGAAGTTGTCGTCCCAGCCGAGCCAGCCGTGGTGACCGGCGTCGATGTAGTTGTAGACGTTGGGGATCGCGCCGAGCTTGTCCAGCGCGTAGCCGACGCCCTTCACATAGTTGCCGTTGGCCTTCATGGTGTCGCAGGCCGCGGTGGCGGTGGGCCGGCTGCCGGTGTTGGTGACGAGGTTGGGCAGCGAGTCGATCTCGATGGTGGTGACGATCCGCAGGCCGGCGTACTTGCTGTCGGCGAGGATCGTCGCGATCGGGTCGATGAACTGCGTCTTGTACTTGTCGATCTCCGTCGGGCCGAGTTCGCCGTTGGAGGCGAGGGCGGCGCAGTCACGTCCGGGAAGGTCGTAGACGACCAGCTGGACGACTTCCTCACCGCTGCCCTTCTGGGCGAGAGCCGCGTCGAGGTGGGCGCGCAGCCCCATGCCGCCGTTCACTCCGTTGATGGCGGCGATACGGTCGAGCCAGACGCCGGTCGGCTGGCTGGAGATGCGGCTGCCGCCCGTCTCGGCGGCGGCCTTCGCCGACCATTCGGGGTTCACGTACACCTTGGCGCCGACGTAGGGGTTGTCGACCTTGGTGGACGGGGTGCCGGGGTCCGTCGGGGTGCCGGGGTCCGTCGGGGTCCCGGTACCGCTGTCGACGTTGCAGGTCACGCCGTCGAGGGTGAACGTGGTCGGGATCGCGTTGGTGCCGCTGTAGGTGCCCTGGAATCCGAAGCTGACCGAACCGCCCGTCGCCAGCGTCCCGTTGTAGGTCTCGTTGTTGGCGGTGACCGCCGTACCGGCCTGGGTGATCTTCGCGTTCCACCCGTTGGTGACCTTCTGGGTGCCGGCGTACGCCCACTTCACCGACCAACTCGACTTCGCGGCGGAGTTGTTGGTGACGGTGACGGCGGCGGTGAAGCCGCTGCCCCAGTCGTTCTGCACTTTGTAGTCGACGCTGCACGGGATGGCGGCGATGCCCGGATCGCCGGGGACGACGGCGAGCGCCGTCCCGGAGGCGCCGGCGACCAGCGCCAGCGCGGCGAGTACCGCTGTTCTGCTACGGCTCATGAGTGCGGGTTCCTTCTCGGTTGCGGGTGGTGTCCGTTTCTTCGGTGGTTCTGATCGGCCGTCGATCGCGTTCGAACAGACCTGATTCGGCCCGGCTTGATCGGCCCGGCTTGATCGGCCCGGCTTGATCGGTCCGACTGATCGGTCCGTCTGATCGGTCCGGTGGCGCCTATCCGTCGAGTGCGCGCAGATGGTCGCGCAGGCCGGCCCCGTACGCCGTGGGCGTCCCGTCGTAGCCGGAGATCAGGGACGGACCGGTGGAGCAGTCCCAGGTGTTCCAGGTCCAGCCCAGGTACGAAAGGCCACGGTCGTCGAACCACTTCATGACCTGATCGACGAAACCGTGCGAGCAGGTGTTCTCCCCGATCTCCCCTGCCACGAGCGGCACTTGGGCCGCGACGGGGGCGAGGGTGGAGTTCCAGCAGCTCTCGTTCGCGCAGGTGTTGAAGTTGTAGACGTGATACGCGGCGGCGAGATTGCCGGTCGGGTCGGTGGGTTTGTACGTCAGCCACTGGCTCAGGTCGTTGGAGTACGCGAGCCCGCCGGCCAGGATCACGTTCCTGGCGCCGGTCGCCCGTACGGAGTCGACGAGATCCTGCATACCGGCGACCTCGTACCCGATGCCGGGACAGGTGCCGCCGTCCCGCCAGCACTGCCACGCCTGGGTGGTCGTGGAGGTGGCGCGGTCCGGGTAGGGCTCGTTGAACAGGTCGAACACGACGGCCTGGTCGTTCTTGAAGGTGTTGGCCACCGAGGTCCAGAACGACGGGGTGTACTGCATGTCGGGCATCGGCTTCTGGCAGCTGGCGTGCACATCCGAGCAGCCGGCCGAATTGCCCGTGTACTGACCGTAGTTCCAGTGCAGTTCGACGATCGGCGTCATGCCGTGCGCCTCGACGCGGGTCACCAGCTCCTTGACGGCGTTGACGTAGTTGGTGCCGCCGTACGCGGAGCCGATGTTCGAAAGGCCCAGCCAGCACTCCTCGTTGAGCGGGATGCGCACGGTGTCGACGTTCCAGTCGGCGATCGCCTTGACGGAGGCGTCGTCGACCGGTCCGTCCCAGATGCCGCGCCCCTGTACGCACATGAACTCGCCGCCGGAACGGTTCACGCCGAGCAGACGACGGGTGTTTCCGCCGGCGTCCACGAGCTTGTTTCCGGAGACGTGCAGTGCGGGCGGCTCGTCACCGGTGTCCGGCGGATCCGTCGTGGGTGGTGTGGTGGGTGGTGTGGTGGGGGTGGGGGTGGGCGTGGGGGTCGGGTCGGAGTCGGCGTTACAGGTCGTGCCGTTGAGCTTGAACGTCGTCGGTGCGGCGTTCGACTTCGAGGTGGAGGCGATGAAGCCCGCGCTGAGGCTCGCGCCGGTGCCCAGGGAGCCGTTCCAGCTCTCGTTCGCGGCGGTGACGGTGGTGCCGGACTGGGACCACTTGGCGCTCCAGCCCTGGGTGACCTTCTGGCCGTCCGCGAAGTCGAAGGTGAGGTTCCAACTGCTCAGGGCTGCCGCATTGTTGGTGATCTTCACGGCGCCCTGGAAGCCGGCGTCCCACTGGCCGGTGACCGAGTACTCGACCGTGCACGCGGGCACGGCTCCCTGCGCCGTGACGACCGGTAACAGGGCGCCCGCAACGAGGGCGACCGTGCCGGCCACGGCTAAAAGTACTGAACGCGGGGGGTGTCGCATGAGCGACTCCTTGCAGCTCAGGCGCGTCGTGAACAGACGCGTCGACTGATGGAACCGCTCCCACTGGTGTCTCGAAGCTAGCGCCAAGTGTCGGCAAAGAACAGAGGCGTCACTGACTTTCCCTCAACGTCCCTCGTCGAATCTTTTCGACTCTTCAAGCATCTTGACCGCCCCCACCCCCATCCCCACTATGGGAGCGCTCCCACTGGTTCAAGGCTTGTTGCTCCTCCCCCACTTCTCCGAGCCGCAAGGAGGAACCAGCACCATGGATCCCTCACGCAGACGCCGCGGGGCGCGGCGCCTGTGGACCGCCGCTCTGGCGGCCCTCGCGCTTCCCCTCGCCATGCTGAGCACGAGCACAACTCCCGCCCAGGCGGCCGCACTTCAGTGCAGCGTGGACTACAAGACCAATGACTGGGGTTCCGGCTTCACCGCGGACCTCACCCTCACCAACCGCGGCACCGACCCGATCAGCGGCTGGGCCCTGACGTACTCCTACGCGGGCAACCAGAAGCTGACGAACGGCTGGAACGGCAGCTGGTCGCAGTCCGGTCAGCAGATCACGGTGAACAACGCCTCCTACAACGGGACGATCGCCGCCGGAGCCGCGGTCAGCACGGGCGGGCAGTTCACCTACAGCGGGACGAACGCCGCTCCCGCGAGCTTCGCAGTCAACGGCACCACGTGTGTCGGCGCGCACCAGCCGCCGGTCACCGTGCTGACCAGCCCGACCGCGGGCGCGGTCTACACGCAGGGGGCCGCGGTGCCGCTCGCGGCGACCGCCGCGGCCGCCGACAGCGCGACCATCAGCAAGATCGAGTTCTATGACGACACGACCCTGCTGGGTACGGACACGAGCTCGCCGTACACGCTGTCCGCCTCCGGGTTGTCCGTGGGCAGTCATTCCCTGGTCGCCAAGGCGTACGACAGCCTGGGCGCTTCGGCCTCGTCGACCCCGGTCGGCATCACGGTCGCCTCGGGACCGGCCGTGGTCGCCTCCACCAACCAACTCGCCGTCCAGCAGGGCAAGACGGGCACCTACTCGCTGAAGCTGTCGACCCAGCCGTCGGCCAACGTGACCGTCACGACCGCCCGCACCACCGGTAACACCGGCCTGACGGTGACGGGCGGCGCGAGCCTGACCTTCACGCCGTCCAACTGGAGCGCCGCCCAGAACGTGACCATCACGGCCAACGCCTCGGGCACGGGCGCCGCGACCTTCGAGTCGACGGCCACCGGGCACGCGAAGGCCTCGGTCACGGCCACCGAGATCGCCGGAACCAAGGCGTACGACGCCCGGTTCCTCGACCTCTACGGCAAGATCACCAACCCGGCAAACGGTTACTTCTCCCCCGAGGGGATCCCGTACCACTCGGTCGAGACCCTGATCGTCGAGGCCCCGGACCAGGGGCACGAGACCACCTCCGAGGCCTACAGCTACCTTCTCTGGCTGCAGGCGATGTACGGGAAGATCACCGGCGACTGGACCAAGTTCAACGGCGCCTGGGACATCATGGAGAAGTACATGATCCCCACCCACGCCGACCAGCCGACCAACTCGTTCTACAACGCCTCCAAGCCGGCGACGTACGCACCCGAGCTGGACACCCCGAACGAGTATCCGGCGAAGCTGGACACCGGTGTGTCCGTGGGATCGGATCCCATAGCCGGTGAACTGAAGACTGCATACGGTACGGACGACGTCTATGGTATGCACTGGCTTCAGGACGTCGACAACACCTACGGCTACGGCAACGCGCCCGGTAAGTGCGAGGCCGGCCCGACCGACACCGGCCCGTCGTACATCAACACCTTCCAGCGCGGCTCGCAGGAGTCGGTGTGGGAGACGGTGCCGCAGCCGACCTGCGACGCCTTCAAGTACGGCGGCACGAACGGGTATCTGGACCTGTTCACCGGCGACGCCTCCTACGCCAAGCAGTGGAAGTTCACCAACGCCCCGGACGCCGACGCGCGGGCCGTGCAGGCCGCGTACTGGGCGGACATCTGGGCCGAGGCACAGGGCAAGGGCAGTGACGTCTCCGCGACCGTCGGCAAGGCCGCGAAGATGGGCGACTACCTGCGCTACTCCATGTACGACAAGTACTTCAAGAAGATCGGCAACTGCGTCGGACCGACCGCCTGCGCGGCCGGCACCGGCAAGGACGCCTCGCACTACCTGATGTCCTGGTACTACGCCTGGGGCGGCGCCACGGACACCAGCGCCGGCTGGGCCTGGCGCATCGGGTCCAGTCACACCCACGGCGGCTACCAGAACCCGCTGGCCGCCTACGCGCTCAGCAGTTACGCCGACCTGAAGCCCAAGTCGGCGACGGGGCAGGCGGACTGGGCGAAGTCGTTGTCCCGGCAGCTGGAGTTCTACCGCTGGTTGCAGTCCAGCGAAGGCGCCATCGCGGGCGGGGCGACGAACAGTTGGGCGGGCCGCTACGCGACTCCCCCGACCGGCACGTCGACCTTCTACGGCATGTACTACGACCAGCAGCCCGTCTACCACGACCCCCCGTCCAACCAGTGGTTCGGCTTCCAGGCGTGGTCCATGGAGCGGGTCGCCGAGTACTACCAGCAGACGGGGAACGCGAGCGCCAAGGCGGTCCTCGACAAGTGGGTCGACTGGGCGCTGTCCAAGACCACGATCAACCCGGACGGCAGCTTCCTGATCCCCTCCACGCTCCAGTGGTCGGGCCAGCCCGACACCTGGAACGCATCAAGTCCCGGAGCCAATACGGGACTTCACGTCACCGTCGCCGACTACACCAACGACGTCGGCGTGGCCGCCGCGTACGCCAAGACCCTGACGTACTACGCAGCCAAGTCCGGTGACACGAAGGCGAAGACGACCGCGAAGGCTCTCCTGGACGGGATGTGGGCCAACAACCAGGACGCCCTCGGCATCGCGGTGCCGGAGACCCGCGCCGACTACAACCGCTTCGACGACGGCGTGTACGTCCCGAGCACCTTCAGCGGCAAGATGCCGAACGGCGACGCGATCAACTCCTCCTCGACCTTCGCCTCGCTGCGGTCCTTCTACAAGAACGACCCGGCCTGGTCGAAGATCGAGAGCTATCTCGCGGGCGGAGCCGCGCCCGTGTTCACGTACCACCGCTTCTGGGCCCAGGCGGACATCGCCCTGGCCATGGGCTCGTACGCGGAGCTTCTCGAATAGGCCCCCGCTGAGCGCTCCGCGGGTCGGACGGTGTTCGTCTGCGGGCCGGATGTGGCCGGTCACGCAGCTCCCGGCGCCCCCTGGCCGCCCCTTCGGGGCTCGGGGGGCGCGGGGTGGCACCGCCCGTCGGCGCGGTCGCTCGAGGTTTCGCGTACGTGGCCCCGCCACCTGACGGCGGGGCCCAGGCCGGGCGGCCCCCACCGCGCAGGGGGCCGCCCGGCAGTCGCACGTCCCCCATCCCCCCGCACACATGGCTTCGCGAGGAAGGACCCCCACCGTGCGAAGAACCGGCATCCTCATGGCCGTGTCGGCGCTCGCCGCCGGCCTGATCGCGGGCAGTCCGCCCGTACTGGCCGCGGACGGCAGCCCGCAGACGACGCTGGCCGCAGAGTCGTACACCTGGAAGAACGCCCGGATCGACGGCGGCGGCTTCGTGCCGGGCATCGTCTTCAACCGCAAGGAGAAGAACCTCGCCTACGCCCGCACCGACATCGGCGGCGCGTACCGCTGGCAGGAGTCGAGCAAGACCTGGACGCCGCTGCTGGACTCGGTCGGCTGGGCGGACTGGGGGCACACCGGCGTGGTGAGCCTGGCCTCCGACTCCGTCGACCCGAACAAGGTGTACGCGGCGGTCGGCACGTACACCAACAGCTGGGATCCGGGCAACGGGGCCGTGCTGCGCTCCGCCGACCGGGGCGCGAGCTGGCAGAAGACGGACCTGCCCTACAAGCTGGGCGGCAACATGCCCGGCCGCGGCATGGGCGAGCGCCTGGCGGTCGACCCGAACAGGAACAGCGTGCTGTACCTGGGCGCGCCGAGCGGTAAGGGCCTGTGGCGGTCGACGGACTCGGGAGTCACCTGGTCGCAGGTGGCGAACTTCCCCAATGTCGGCAACTACCAGCAGGATCCGACCGACACCAGCGGGTACGCCTCCGACAACCAGGGCATCGTCTGGGTCACCTTCGACGAGTCCACGGGGACGTCCGGCAGCGCGACGAAGACGATCTACGTCGGCGTGGCGGACAAGGACAACGCCGTGTACCGGTCGACGGACGCGGGCGCGACCTGGACACGGCTGGCCGGGCAGCCGACCGGATACCTGGCACACAAGGGTGTACTGGATACCGTCAACGGCTATCTGTACATCGCATACAGCGACAAGGGCGGGCCGTACGACGGCGGCAAGGGCCGGCTGTGGAGGTACGCGACGGCGACCGGGACCTGGACGGACATCAGTCCGGTGGCGGAGGCCGACACGTACTACGGCTTCAGCGGACTGACGATCGACCGGCAGAAGCCGGGCACCGTCATGGCCACCGCCTACAGTTCCTGGTGGCCGGACACCCAGATCTTCCGCTCGACGGACAGCGGGGGCACCTGGACGAAGGCATGGGACTACACGTCGTACCCCAACCGTGCGAACCGGTACACGATGGATGTCTCGTCGTCGCCGTGGCTGACCTGGGGCGCCAACCCGTCGCCGCCGGAACAGACGCCCAAACTCGGCTGGATGTCCGAGGCGTTGGAGATCGACCCGTTCAACTCCAGCCGCATGATGTACGGCACGGGGGCGACGCTCTACGGCACGGAGAACCTGGCCAACTGGGACAGCGGGGGCCAGTTCACCATCAAGCCGATGGTGCAGGGGCTGGAGGAGACGGCCGTCCTGGACATCGCGTCTCCGCCGTCCGGCGCTCCGCTGCTCAGTGCGCTGGGCGACATCGGCGGCTTCCGCCACACGGACCTGACGAAGGTGCCGTCGATGATGTTCACCTCCCCGAACTTCACGTCGACGACGAGCCTGGACTTCGCCGAGACGAACCCGAACACGGTGGTGCGCGTAGGCAACCTGGACTCGGGTCCGCACGTGGCGTTCTCGACGGACAACGGCGCCAACTGGTTCGCGGGGACGGACCCTTCGGGGGTCAGCGGTGGCGGAACGGTCGCCGCGGCGGCGGACGGGAGCCGCTTCGTGTGGAGCCCGGCGGGCGCCGGTGTGCAGTACACCACCGGTTTCGGCACCTCGTGGCAGGCGTCGAGCGGGATCCCGGCCGACGCGGTCGTCGAGTCCGACCGGGTCGACCCCAAGACCTTCTACGGTTTCAAGTCGGGCAAGTTCTACGTGAGTTCGGACGGCGGCGCGACCTTCACCGGGTCCGCGGCGACCGGTCTGCCCAGTGGGGACAGCGTGCGATTCAAGGCGCTGCCGGGCACGAAGGGCGATGTCTGGCTGGCGGGCGGGGCGAGCGACGGGGCGTACGGGCTGTGGCACTCCACGGACTCCGGCGCGACCTTCACCAAGCTGTCGGGTGTCGAGCAGGCCGACACGATCGGGTTCGGCAAGGCGGCGACGGGCGCGTCGTACCAGACCCTCTACACCAGCGCGAAGATCGCCGGAGTGCGTGGCATCTTCCGCTCGACGGACAAGGGCGTGACCTGGACCCGCATCAACGACGATGTCCACCAGTGGGGTTGGACGGGAGCGGCGATCACGGGTGACCCGCGGGTGTACGGGCGGGTCTACGTCTCGACGAACGGCCGGGGTGTCATCTACGGCGACACCTCCGACACCGGCGGCGGGGACGGGGGTACGGATCCCACGGACCCGACAGATCCCACCGACCCCCCACCGACCGGTGCCTGCGCGGTGACGTACACCGTCACCAACCAGTGGTCGGGGGGCTTCCAGGCGGACGTCAAGCTCGCCAACACGGGCACGAGCGCCTGGTCCGGCTGGAACCTCAACTGGGCTTTCCCCAACGGCCAGACCGTCTCGCAACTGTGGAACGCCGACTACACGCAGTCGGGTTCGACGGTGACGGCGAAGAACGTGAGCTGGAACGCCAACGTGGCGGCCGGTTCGTCCGTGAGCTTCGGCTTCACGGGCAGCTGGTCGGGATCGAACACGAAACCGGCGGCGTTCAGGCTGGGTGAGCAGAGCTGCACGGTGAGCTGACGACCGTGGGTGCGCGCCCCGGGGACCGGGACGCGCACCCCTCGCTCGCTCAGGGCGTGTAGACCGTCGGGCGGGGTGCCGTCGGCATGCCGTTGCCGAGGAAGTAGCTCGGGTGCGGCGGTTGGTTGTATGCGGTATTTTGCCAGGCCAGGCCGGTGCGGTACATCGTGTCGTGGAGCAGGGTCGTGATGCGTGTCGTCGTCTCGTACGGCGTCGAGAAGACACGCAGGGCCGTGTTGTCGCTGGTCGGCCAGATGACCTCCTCGCGCCAGTCGCCGAGGATGTCGCCGGACAGCGACGGGGTCGCCTTGGTGCTGTTGTTGGAGTGGACGCCCGAACCGGTCAGCAGGCGGGTGTCCGAGGACGTGCCGTACTTGTCGATGTGGGTGCCGTCGAGGAGCTCGCGGACGGGGTCGGCGTCCCACCAGGAGAGGAAGTTGACGGAGGACGGCTCCCGGCCCTTGGTCGCGCCCGCCTCGTCACGGATCGAGGTGTCGGAGGCCGACCAGACCTCGGCACCGTCGTTGCCCGCCCAGATGTCACCGGCGACTCCGCGGCCGTTGTCGCAGCAGGCGGCCAGCTTCCAGTCGACCGTGCCGTTCGCCGGGTTGATGTACAGCTCGGCGGGCTGACCGGTCGACTCCGAGACCTTGAAGTACTCGAGGCCGGCGTGCGAGGGGTCGAGGTCGCCGAGGTGCTGGGCGTCGCCGTGGCCCGTCTTCGTGGTCCACAGGCCGTTTCCGTTGTCGTCGACCGCCATCGCGCCGTAGACGATCTCGTCCTTGCCGTCGCCGTCGACGTCCCCGACGGAGAGGCTGTGCGAGCCCTGGCCGTCGTAGCCCTTGCCGGTGTTGCTGGAGGAGTTGGTGTCGAAGGTCCAGCGGCGCGTGAAGGCACCGTTCCGCCAGTCCCAGGCGGCGATCACAGTACGCGTGTAGTAACCGCGTGCCATGATCAGCGAGGGGCGGGAACCGTCCAGGTAAGCGGTTCCCGCGAGGAAGCGGTCGACGCGGTTGCCGTACGAGTCGCCCCAGGACGAGACGGTGCCACGGGCCGGTACGTAGTCGACGGAACTCATCGCCTTGCCGGTCTGGCCGTTGAACATGGTCAGGTACTCGGGGCCGGACAGCACATAGCCGCTGGAGTTGCGGTAGTCGGCGGAGGAACTGCCGATCACCGCGCCCGTGCCGTCCACCGTCGCGTCGGCGGTCTTCATGGCAATCTCGGCCTTGCCGTCGCCGTCGTAGTCGTACACCTGGAACTGTGTGTAATGGGCGCCGGAGCGGATGTTGCGGCCGAGGTCGACGCGCCACAGGCGGGTGCCGTCGAGCTTGACGCCGTCGACGATCGTGTTGCCGGTGTAGCCCGACTGGGAGTTGTCCTTCGCGTTGGTCGGCTGCCACTTCAGGACGATGTCCAGGGCGCCGTCCCCGTCCAGGTCTCCGATGGAGGCGTCGTTGGCCTCGTAGGTGTAGGCGACGCCGTCGGGGGTCGTGCCGCCGGCCGGCGGGGTGATGGGGACGTCCTTGTAGCCGGTGCGGAACTGGATCGCGTGGACGGAGTCGGCCTGTTCGACGCCGTTCACGATCGCGCGGACCGTGTAGTCGGCCTGAGACGGGGCGCCGGAGTGGAAGTAGTTCGTGGAGCCGGTGACCGGCGCCGAGTTGACCTTGGTGCCGGCCCGGTAGACGTTGAAGGAGACGCTGTCGGGGTCGGTGCCGAGCCAGCGCCAGCTGACCAGGTTGCCGCTGTCGGTGTGCACGCTGACGACGCCCCGGTCGAGGGCCTCCACCTGGCGGGCCGTGGCGGCCTCGGCGGTGCCGGCGCCGAGTGTGGTCAGTCCGGCGCCGACCAGGGCCGTGGTGGCGACCAGCGCGGAGAGGACGACCCCTCGTCCGCGGTGCCTGGGCGAAGGGGGATCCACGTGCGGATGAGGCTCCGGGTACGGATGGGAAGGCGGGTGCGGATGCGGGTGCTGCACGAGACGTACCTCCAGGGAGGGACGGATGGGTTCCGTCTCTCAGTTGCCGCCGTCCACGGGCGAGTTGCCGTACACCGCGGCCAGTTCCGACACCGTCCGGGCGATCCGCTCACGCAGTTCCGGCGGCTGGAGCACCTCGATGTCCGCACCCAGCCGCAGGAATTCGGCGTGGGCGTGCTCGACGGACTCGATGGGGACCCTGGCCACCGTCCAGTCGTCCGCCGCGGCGGGTGCGTCGAGTCGCACCGCACGGGCGAGGGTCACTCCCGGGGCCAGTCGCACCACCGCCTCCGCCCCGCCCCCGTACAGCCGCTCGCGGAAGCCCTGCTGGTACGCCGTCCAGTGGGCGGCCAGGTCGAAGCCGTCCGGCCGGGTGAACACCTCGTCGGAGGCGGTGAGTTCGAGGATCTGGTCGACGCGGAAGGTGCGCGGTCCCGGGCCGGCGACGACGTACCAGCGTCCCGCCTTCAGAACCAGGCCGTAGGGCTCCAGCCGACGTTCGACGTCGGTGGGCTCACGCCAGCGACGGTATACGGTATGCAGAATCCTGTTGTTCCACACCGCGTCGGCTACCGCCGCCAGATGCGGCGTCTCGTCCGCCCCCGCGTCCGTGTACCAGCCGGGAGCGTCCAGGTGGAAGCGGCCGCTGATCCGGTCCGCGTGCGCCCGCAGTTCCGGCGGCAGCGCGGCGCGGACCTTCAGCTGGGCGGCGGCCAGGACCGGACCGAGGCCCAGCTGGGCGGCGGGACCGGGGACACCGGCCAGGAACAGGGCCTCCGCCTCGTCGGCGGTCAGCCCCGTCAGACGGGTGCGGTAGCCGTCGAGCAGGCGGTAGCCGCCGGCATGACCGGCGTCGCCGTACAGCGGGACACCCGCGGCGCCCAGTGCCTCCACATCCCGGTAGACGGTACGCACCGACACCTCCAACTCCTCCGCGAGCTGGGCGGCGGTCATCCGGCCCCGGGTCTGGAGCAGCAGCAGGATCGACACGAGTCGGCTGGACTTCACTGACACATGGTGTCAGTGAAGCGGGCCTAGCGTCCTGCCCATGACCCCTGCTTCCGATGTTTCCGAGGATCTCCATCCCCTCGCCCCCTCCCCATCGCCATCCCCCTCCCCCGCGCTCCCCTTCGCGGAGAAGCTGCTCACGGTGCTCCCGCCGATCGAGGTGGCGGGGCGGTGGATCAAGCGTTACCACGTCACCTCCGACCCGGCGGGCATCGCGCCCGGGGTGGAGAGGGCGGCGTACGCGATCCTTCCCGAACTGCTGCCGGCGCCGGACGGGACGCCGCCCGCCACCTTCGTCGTACTGCACCGGGGCGGCGACGACGGCGCCTACCTCAACGTCTACAGCTGGGTGTGGGACAACGTCCTGCACTTCCGGGGCGCGGCCGCGGGCCAGCCGGTGCTCGGCTGCCCGGACGACGACCCGAGCCACTTCGTGACGACCGACCGGCCCTGGATCGGCTGCGTCTGGGAACTGCCGCCGATCCTGCACGAACGGGACGCGTGGGTCCGGCACATGCTTGCCCGCCGCGCACCCGAAGTCCCAGACCTCGACGCCTACTTGACCGATTCCCTGCCCGAGGGAACGACGGGGGACCGCTCATGAGCAGCCCGCACGACTTCGACTTCCTCCACGGCGCGTGGGAGGTCAGGCACCGCCGGCGCACCGAGTTCCTCGACCCCGACAGCGACTGGGAGGAGTTCCCGTCCACAGCCCACTGCCGGCCGCTGTTCGACGGAGCCGCGAACATCGACGAGATCGACATGCCGCACCTCGGAGCGAAGGGGCTGACACTGAGGCTCTTCGACCGGGAGAGCGGCCAGTGGTCGCTGAACTGGTCGTCGAGCCGGAGCGGCAGGCTGTTCCCGCCGATGATCGGCGGCTTCGGCGACGCCGACGAACACCACGGCGGCCGTCGCGACCGCGGTGAGTTCTACGGCGACGACACGCACGACGGCAAGGACGTGAGGGCCCGGTTCGTCTGGTCCGGGGTGTGCGACACGTCCGCCCGCTGGGAGCAGGCCTTCTCGCTGGACGGCGGGGAGACCTGGCTGACCAACTGGATCATGGACTTCAGCCGTCCGGAAGGGGACCGGGAACCGGTTTCCGAAACGCCCTCAGCGTGAACGCGGGGTCCGGGCGGGGCCGGTCCTGGTCGGGCAGCGCCGCGAGGCGGGCGGCGAACCCCTCGGCCAGGGGGTGACCGGGCGGCAGGGTGACGAACCAGCCGCGGCGCAGGTCCACGATGGCCCGGCGCGGGCTGCGGCCCTGCCCCCGCCCGGCGAAACGGGCCTGCCCGGCCGGGACCAGGCCGGCTTCGACGGCGTACGACGCCACCAGCGCCGCGGTGTCGGAGGCCGGGCGGTGCGGGCGCGAGGACAGCACGACATCGATGTCGCTGCCCACGTTGTGGGAGGCACCCTTGTCGACGGTGGTGACGTACACCCCGCCGGGCCGCAGCACCCGGGCGCACTCGGCGACGATCCGCCGCGCGTCCGTGGCGTCCTCGACGAGGTGCAGCAGCCACACGCTGCTCACGGCGTCGAACTCCCCGTCCCGGAAGGGGAGTCGGCGGCCGTCGGCGAGGACGACCGCTCCGGGCAACCGGGCGGCGGCGTGGCCGACCATGGCCGGCGCCCGGTCCAGGCCCGTCACCCGCAGGCCGGGGCGCCCGGCCGCGAGGCGCCGGGTGACGATGCCCGTGCCGCAGGCCACGTCCAGCAGGCTGCGCGCCCGGGCCGGTACGAGACCGAGGACGCCCTCCGCGGCGGCCGCCGCCCTGGGCTCGCCGCCGCGCCAGGCGTCGTAGCGTTCGGCTTCCTCGTCGTAGTCCAGCACCCGCGCCCCCGTTCCGTGACCACCGACCACCGCACCCCTGCCCGTACAGTCCCGCGCTGCCCGCCGAACGCCGCGCCCGCACCGCCCCTTCCGTCGCGCGGGTCGGCGCAAGTCGGCGCGGTCGGTGCAGGTCAGCGCGCTCCGTGCGCGGGGGCCACGGCCTCCACGCGGCGGGCGAGTTCGACGTCGAGGTCGGTGACGGTGCCGCCCGCGCTGTGGGTGTTCACGGCGAGGGACACCGTGTTGTAGCCGAGGGTGAGCTCGCAGTGGTGGTCCAGCTCGTCCTGGATCCGCGCGACATGGACGACCAGGGCGGCCGCGGCGAAATGGGAGTCGAGCCGGTAGGCGCGGGTCAGGCGGTCGCCGTCCAGGGACCAGCCGGGCAGCTCCGACAGCCGGTCCTCGATCTCCTTCTGCGACAGCGGTTCGACGGCCATGGCACGGCTCCCTTCCTGATGTCGCGTACCTGTCCAGCGTGCCACAGGAAAGCCGTGACGGCCCTGGTCACCAGTGCGGCTCTCGGCTCAGTCGCGCAGGCATTCGGCCGCCAGGTCGTCCGCCAGCGCGGCGATCACGGCCCGGCCCTCCACCTGCTCCAGCCACTCGTGCGGCAGCCCGCCGTCGCCGTGCCGCGCGCCCAGGATGTTGCCGCAGATCGAACCCGTGGAGTCGCTGTCGCCGGAGTGGTTCACGGACAGGAGCAGGGCGTCCTCCACCCCGTGCGTGACCAGCGCCGCGTAGACGCCGATGGCGAGGGCTTCCTCGGCGACCCAGCCGGCGCCCAGCCGCTCCACCTTCCCGGGGCTCGGATCGCCCTCGGCGGCCAGGTCGAGGGCCTGGTTCAGGGCGGCCGAGGTCTCCTCGTGGCCGGGGTGGCGGCCGAGCAGCCGCAGGGCGCGCAGGGTGGCGCCTTCGACGGACTCCCCCCGCGTCAGGTACGCCACGATCGCGGCCAGCGCTCCGGCCGCGTAGTAGCCGGTCGGGTGGCCGTGGGTCGTCTGGGCGCAGCGGGCGGCCATGCCGAAGGCGAAGTCGGCGCAGGGGTGGGCCAGACCGAACGGCGCCGAGCGCATCACGGTGCCGCAGCCCTTGGAGCCGGGGTTGACCGGCCCGGGCGCACCGCTCAGCTCGGCCCGCGGGTCGGGAACGTGGCTCTGGGCGAGCCCGGACAGGCAGGCGTTGCCGGGGGCGCGGCGGGCGTACAGCCAGCGCTCGGCGAGGAGGCCGCCCGTGACCCCGTCGGCCGGCCCCGGCCGCTGCTGGGTCTCGAGCCAGCGGCCGTAGGCCTGGCGCACCAGGGCGGTCTCCGCCCCGCCGATGCCCTTGAGCCGGGCCCTCCTGGCCGCCGTACGAAGGCCCTCGACGGTGAACAGGGTCATCTGGGTGTCATCGCTGACGCGGCCGACCACACCCTCGCCGTCGGGCACGAGCCGGGTCAGGCCCCTGGGTCCGTGGGCCGCGCGGATCTGATCGAGGGAGGAGAACTCGACCGCGTAGCCGAGGGCGTCGCCGAGCGCCCCGCCGAGGAGGCAGCCCCGTACCCGGGCGCGGTACACCGCCGTCGACTCCAGGGAAGACTTCCGCCAGTCGTTCATCCAAGCGCTCCTCAACTACGGTCTTGCGTATGACCATTGTCCCGCCCGGTACGAACGCCTCCTCCGCCGCCCCCGCGGGCCAGGGCGTCGGCCCGCTGCTGCGGGCCTGGCGGGAGCGGCGGCGGATGAGTCAGCTGGAGCTGGCCCTGCGCGCCGACTCCTCGGCCCGGCACATCAGCTTCGTCGAGACGGGCCGGTCACGGCCCAGCGAGGAGATGGTGCTGCGGCTCGCCGAGCACCTCGACGTGCCGGTGCGTGAGCGCAACGCGCTGCTCCTGGCGGCCGGTTACGCCCCGCACTACCCGCAGACCCCGCTGGACGACCCGGCGCTGGACGCGCTGCGCGCGGGTCTGGAGCGGCTGCTCCAGGGCTACGAGCCGTATCCGGCGCTGGTGATGGACGCGCGGTACGACGTGGTGGCGGCCAACCGTGGGATCACGATGCTGCTGGAGGGCGTCCCGGAGTCGTTGCTCGCGCCGCCGCTCAACGCGATGCGCCTCACCCTCCACCCGCGGGGTCTCGCACCGCGCATCCATAACCTGCGTGAGTGGCGCGGTCACCTGCTGGCGCAGATGGAGCGGCAGATCGCCCTGTACCGCTCGGCACCGCTGCGGGAGTTGTACGAGGAGGTCGCCGCGTACCCGGTGGCGGAGGACGGGCCGGCGACGGCAGGCGGGCCCGTGGACGAACCCGCCGATCCCGTCCAGCACTTCGCGCTGCCGATGCTGATCGAGCACGAGGGGCGGGTGCTCTCCTTCATCTCGTCCGTCGCCACCTTCAACACCCCGATGGACGTGACGGTCGCCGAGCTGGCCGTCGAGACGTTCCTCCCGGCGGATCCCGCCACGGTCAAGTACCTCCACTCGCTGATCAACTGACGTCACCTCAGACAAGAATCCAGATGAATGTTCGACTCCGTTCCCGTGAGAGTGACGCCGGAACGTGGCACACTGGCCCGCGTGCCTCGAGGCGTAGGGGAGACGTGGGGTGAGTGAACGACGGCCCGCACCCACGGTGGGCCAGGTGGTACTGGGCAGGCGGCTCCAGGAGTTGCGTGAGGCGGCCGGCCTCGGCCGCGAGGAGGCGGCCCGCGCCCTGCGCGTGGCCCCGGCGACCGTGCGGCGCATGGAGACGGCCGACGTCGCCCTGAAAGTCCCCTATGTACAGGTGCTGTTGGAGGCCTACGGCGTCGGCGACGAGGAGGCCGAGGTCTTCGTCTCGCTCACCGAGGAGGCGAACCGGCCCGGTTGGTGGCAGCGCTACCACGACGTGCTGCCGGAGTGGTTCAGCCTGTACGTGAGCCTGGAGGGCGCGGCCCGGCTGATCCGCTCGTACGAACCGCACTTCGTGCCCGGGTTGCTGCAGACGGAGGCCTACGCGCGCGCCGTACTGGAAGCCGGGACCGTCGGGCAGACGACCCCGGAGTCGATCGAACGGCATGTGTCGCTGCGTCTCGCCCGCCAGCGGCTGCTGGACAGCGGCGATCCGCCCCATCTGTGGGTGGTGATGGACGAGACGGTGCTGCGCCGTCCGGTGAGCGTGGACGCCGCCGTGATGTCCGAACAGCTCGACAAGCTGGTGGAGTTCGCCGAGCGCGACCGGGTCACCCTGCAGGTCTCCGAGTTCGCGGCCGGCCCGCATCCGGGGACGTCCGCGCCGTTCTCGCTGTTCCGTTTCGCCGAGCCCGAACTGCCCGACATGGTCGTCACCGAGTACCTGACCGGCGCGCTGTACCTCGACGATCGCAAGGAGGTCTCCGCGCACCTGGAGGTCCTCGACCACATGACGACGCACGCCGCGTCCGCGCAGCACACCAAGAAGATCCTGCGGGACGCCCGCGAAAGCCTCTGAGCACGGCCCGTCGCCCCGGGCCTCCTCCCGACTTCCGGCCCCTGACCCCCGGCCCCTGACTCCTGACCCCCGGCCCTGGACCCTGGCTCCCGGGCACCGGCTCCTGACTTCTGAACCCCTGGCTCCTGACTCTCCTGGAGGCGAGACCCGCATGACCGGATCCGAGGCCGAGCAGGCATCCGCCCGCATCGACACCAGCAGGCCGCATCCGGCCCGCGTCTACGACTGGTGGCTGGGCGGCAAGGACAACTACCCCGTCGACGAGGAACTGGCCCGCAGGATCCTCGCCGTGGACGGCACGGTGCTGCGCGGGGCGCGGGCCAACCGACGGTTCATGCAACGGGCCGTCCGCACCGCCGCCGAGGCCGGGATACGCCAGTTCCTCGACATCGGCACCGGCATCCCCACCCAACCCAACCTGCACCAGGTGGCGCAGGGCGTGGCCCCGGAGTCCAAGGTCGTGTACGCGGACAACGACCCGATCGTGCTGCGGCACGCGGAGGCCCTGCTGCACGGTTCGGCGGAGGGCTCCACCCGGTACGCGCACGCCGACGTCCGCGACCTCGACACGCTGCTGCACCGGGCCGCCGACACCCTGGACTTCACGCGGCCGGTCGCGCTGTCGCTGGTGGCGCTCACCCACTACCTGAGCGACGACCCGGCGGGCGACGACGTGCACGGCCTGCTGAAGAAGTACGTCGCCGCGCTCGCGCCGGGCAGCTGGCTGATCCTCTCCCAGGTGACCCCGGACCTGAACCCCGCCGCCATCGAGAAGGCCGCGGAGAACTTCCGGCGCAGTGGAACGCCTTTCTACCCGCGTTCCCTGGCCGAGTTCGCCCGCTTCTTCGAGGGCCTGGAACTGCTCGGACCGGGCGTGATCCCGGTCTCCGGCTGGCGCCCGGAGCCGGAGGACGTGGCAGTCCAGGCGGAGGGCATCGTGCCGGTGTACGCGGGGGTCGCCCGCAAGCCCTGAGCCGCCACCGGGGCGCGTCCGCGGCGTGGAGGAGGTCGGGTGAAGGCCACCGCCTGCACCCCCGGCGCCGCCGACCCCTCCGGTAGCATCGGTGACCGGGAGTCGACGATTCGTCACGGGCGGGCGCTGCGGGGGACGCGGGCATGGTCAAGAGGTACGTGGTCGCGCCGCACGGAGGTCGTGGCACCCACCCCGACATCGGGTCCGCGCTGCGCGCCGCGACCGCGCGGGGCCGGGCCGCGAGGGTGGAGATCACTCCCGGCCACTACGAGGAACGGCTCTCCGTCCGGGGCGAGATCGAACTGGCCGCGCTCGGTGACGCCGGCTCCGTGGTGGTGAGCGTTCCCCGCGGGACCGTGCTCGACGTCTCGGGTTCGGTCGTGGTCCGGGGCCTGGTGCTGGTCGGCCGGGACGCCGACGCCGGCGTCGTCGACTGCCACGCGGGAACCCTCACCCTGGACCGGGTGGCGATCCGGGCGCACAACGGGGTCTGTGCGCACGCCCGGCCGGGTACGTCCGTGACGTTGACGGACAGCGAGTTCCGGTACGGCCGGACCGTCTTCGCCGGCGCCGCCGGGCAGGTCGAGCGGTGCCGGTTCACCGACGCCGCCGACAACGCGGTCGCGGTGATCGAGAACGCCCGGGTGCTGGTCCGGGACAGCCGGTTCGACGGCAGCCGGATCCACGGCGTACGCGTCAGCGACGCCTGGGCCCACCTCGTCGGGTGCGAGGTCACCGGCGCCGAGCAGGCGGCCGTCATGGCGGACACACGGGCGGAGTTGACGGTCGAGGGGTGCACGGTCGTCGCCACCCACATGGCGGGCCTGGCCTTCATCGAGCAGTCCCGGGGCTCCGTGCGGGGCACCCGCGTCACCGACGCCGAGAACGGGATCCTGGTGGCGAGCGGTGCCGACCCGACGGTGCGCGGCTGTGTGTTCGCCGACTGCCGCGACACCGGCATCCACGTCCAGGACTCGGGCCGTGGCACGTTCGAGGACTGCGAGATCACCGGCGCGGGAAACGTCGCGGTGCTATCGACCCGGGGCGGTGCTCCGCGGGTGACGGGCTGCCGCGTCTCGGCCGGCAATGTCGGCATCGCCGTCACCGACAAGGCCAGAGGCCACTTCACCCGTGTCGACGTGCGCGGCCTGACCGGCGTCGCGCTGCGGGTCTGGGACGAGAGCAAGGCCGAGTTCGCGCAGGTCCGCGTCGAGCGCTGCCCGTTCGGCCTGGAGACGCGGGGCAACGGCGGTACGACGGCCGAGCTCACCGACGCGAGGATCCTCGACTTCGACATGGCCGCCGTGGCCGCCGTCGGCCAGTCCCGGGTGACCCTGAGAAGGGTGTCGGCGCAGCGCGGGCTGCTGGGGTTCGGCGCCGGCGAGGAGGCGCAGCTGCACGTGCACGACAGCGAGGTCTCCGCGGTGAGCACCGGTGGGGCCCTGGCGTTCGGCACGGCGCGGCTCGTCGCGCGGAACCTCACCGTCACCGGCGCGGAGTCGTACGGCCTGTGCGGCACGGGCTCCGCGTATCTGGACGTCGCCGACAGCCGTTTCGAGGACTGCGCGGCCACGGGACTGCGCTGCGACGACGCCTGCGGCGGCCGGCTGGCGGGCTGTGCCGTGACCGGGGCGACGGGGGTGGCCGTACAGCACAACGGCCGCGTCGAACTGGTCGAACTCCGGACGTCGCTGCCGGTCAGGGAGATCACGGAGCCGCCCCCGCCGCCGACGATCGTCAACCACTACCACGGGCCGGTCTTCGTCGAGGCGGTCCACAGCGCCCAGTTGGCGTGGAACAACACCAACGTCAGCCAGCAGCAGACCAACCAGAGCGACCAGAGCAACGAGAGCGATCAGGACGGAGTCGGCCGATGAACGACCCGCAGCAGGTGCACCATTACGACGGTCCGGTGTTCAACGGGGGTGTGTCGAACGCCCAGTTCGCCTGGAACAACGAGACGGCCACCCAGAACCAGCAGCTCAACAACACGGTCGCCCCGGGACACGAGGCGCTCGCGACGCTGGTGACCGAGCTGCTCCGGCAGCTGCCCGCGGCCGGGCTGGGCGACCAGGAGCGCGAGGACGCCGAGAGCGCTGCCCAGGAGGTCCTCGCCGAGATCACCGGCCCGCAGTCGCCCGAGCCGGGCAGGCTCCGCCGCTCGGTGACCATGCTCAAGGGAGCCCTGGCCCCCGTCGCGACCGGCCTCGCGGCCGGGACGGCGGTCGGGGCGCAGGAGTGGGCGCAGTCCGCGATCAGGGGGCTGACGGGACTCGTCTGAGCCGGCGCGGCCCTGCCCGGCGAGGGAGGGCCGGACGGCACGACGGGGCGCGGGGGCCTCGTACGGCTCCCGCGCCCCGGACCCGACGCGGCGGCTCAGGCGAGCTTGGCCGACAGGGTGATGGTCGTACCGGTGAGCGCCTGGCTGACCGGGCAGTTCTTCTTGGCGTCCTCGGCGGCGGCGGCGAACGCGTCGTCGTCGAGACCGGGGACGGTGCCCTCCACGGTCAGGTGGATGCCGGTGATGCCCTCTCCCGGCTGGAAGGTGACGTCGGCGGACGTGACGAGCTTGGTGGGCGGGGTACCGGCACCGGCCAGGCCGTGCGAGAGCGCCATGGAGAAGCAGCTGGAGTGGGCGGCGGCGATCAGCTCCTCCGGGCTGGTCTTGCCGTTCGCCTGCTCGGCGCGCGAGGGCCACGACACCGGCTGCTGGCCGATGCCGGAGGAGTCGAAGGTCACGACCCCGTTGCCCTCGAGCAGGTTGCCTTCCCAGACGGTGTGTGCGGAGCGCGTGGTTGCCACGACGAATCCTTTCGAACTGTGACGGTGGAGACAGCGGGCGGTTCCGTTGACGGATGCCTGGCACCCATCCGATCACACCCGGCGTCGATCCACCCACCGGACAGGGCGGCCACCGCCGGGCGCGTCGCCGGGGCTTCGCCCGTTTCGGCCGGATATCACAGCCGGGCATCGCTGCCCTCGGAAGTCCTGACGCGCGACATGGTGAAGCCATACAGTCCATACATGCTCGAACTCTTCCAAGTCCTCGGGGGCATAGCGGGATTTGGCGGCGTCGCGCTCGGTGTGCTGTACCTGCTCTACCGGGACTTCGTGCGCGACATCATCCGCAACAAGATGTTCCGTGCGCTCACCGCGACCCAGGCGACCGCCCTCTTCGGCGCTGTCATCGTGCTCACCTTCACCGTCGCGATCCTCGGCATCTTCGCCACGCTCGCCGAGAGCAAGAGCGTCCAGCAGTTCGTCGTGCTCGTCGGCATGCTCCTGGTGTTCCTGCTGGCCGTGCTGTTCATCGCGGCCCGGGTGGCCACCGGCAGCTCCCGCCGGGCACCGCGTGCCGCCGGGACGACCGGTGTCGAGCGGTCGCTCACCACCGTGCGCAGACATGTGGAGCGGGACGAGCCGGAGCCGGCGGAGCGTGCGCTGGAGGCGTCCCGTCTGGACCGGGAGTCGGAGGAGTTCTGGTACTGGAAGGCCCGGATCGCCCTCGCCCGCGGAAACCGGCAGGGGGCCGCCCGCTATGCCGACGAGGCACTGGGCCTGGACGCCCGCAGCCCGCACGCCCTCGCCCTGAAGATCATGCTTCTGCTGCTCGGCAACGATCCGGCGCAGCGGGACCGGGCGGTGCGGCTGGCCGGGGAGAGTACCGGGCTGAGCGCCGAACTCGACACGTGGTTGCGGCGGTTGCGGGCCGAGAACATGTTCGACGGCGGGATGCGCACGCGGACCGGTTTCGAGGCGCGCTGTCCGCTTCCCACAAGAACGACGGAGGGTGTGCATGCCGACTGAACCGAACGCCGCGGCGAGCGCGGAGACGGTCCTGTACGTGGGGCCGCTCGCCGGTGACGGCACCGGCGAGGCATGGGAGAGGAGGTTCCGGCGGCAGTCCCGGTGGTCAGGGTCACCGGCCCCGGTGATCGCCCGGACACCCGAGGAGGTCGACGCGTTCGTCGCGAACCGGCCCGGCGCTGTCGTCCTGGTCCATCCCGGCGACCGGGCCCCGGCACCGTCGCCGCCGGACGGCGAGGTCCTGTCCAACTTCCTGCGGGCCCGGGGCGTGCTGGTGATGTGCGGCACGGGCGCGGGAGGGACCGCGCCCGTGCCGGGGCCGCCGCTGCCGGGCCCGGCGCTGCTGCTCACCCGGTTACCGTCGGCACCGGGGCGCGGATGGTTGTCCCGTCACCGTCACAGTGGGCGGGAGGCGCAGTGCCGGGCGTTCGCGGAAGCCCGCGGTCTGTCGGCCGCCCCCACCCTGACGACGGCTCCCGATCCGTTGTACGCGCCGCCGGACGGGTTCACCGTCGTGATCCATCCCGACGTCACGACTCCGCCCCCGGGAAGTCCCGACGAACCCCTGTGGCACTGGTTGCGGCAGGGGCTGGTGATCCGGCCGTGGCCCACGGCGCCCGAGGCCGCCCGGCGTTTCTCTGCCGGACTTCGAGGCGAGTCCTCGGACACCGGGCTGTCGGACCGGTTGTTGCCGAGGGGCCGCCGGGCCGCCCAGAATCCGCCCCCGCAAGGCGCAGGGGATGCTCACGCCGCGCCCGTCGAGGACCGCTGCCTGCCCTTCGACGGCGACAGCGAGCCCACCTATTTCTCCGACTCCTACAGAGCCCAGGCCGCGCCGCCGCCCAGCTACGCCGGCCCGCGGCCCTCCTATGACTCGGCACCGCTCCCCGACTTCCTCCGGCCGGACGCCGACTTCATGCTGCCGCCCCCCTCGATGCCCGCTTCCGCCGGGTGGCCGGCCGGTCCCCCCGGCCGTCCCCACACCCCCCGCGACATCTCCCGCCCCCTCCCCCACGACGGCCTCTACGTGCGCCGCAACAACGCCTTCGGCACCCGTTCCGCGCTCGGGGTGAAGGAACTCATCGAGCAGGGCGTGATCGTCGGGCAGGAGCACATCAGGTTCGACGACTTCGTGGTGTCCCGGGACGGGCAGGTTCCCGGACCGCGGAGCGGGGAGGCCATCGCCGTCAGTCATGGACTCACCGCGGTGACGGGTGAGTTCAAGGCGCACGAGGCGACGACCCACTTCGTGGAGATCGCCCTCAAGGCCGGCCCGACGCCCGCGGACCCTGCTCTCGCCTCCGCACCGCTGCCCGTCAACTTCGTCTTCGTCGTGGACACCAGCGGTTCGATGCAGGGCGAGAAGCTCGACACCGTCAAATCGTCGCTGCACACGATCTACGGACAGCTGCGTCCCACCGACTGCCTGGGCATCATCACCTTCGACCACCGGGTGCGCACCGTCCTGCCCGCGGCCACCAAGGAGGAACTGGAGCGGTCGGGGAACTTCGCGTCGGTCGTCTCCGGACTGGAAGCGGGCGGCGGCACGGACATCAACCTCGGGGTGCAGTACGGCATCGACGAGATCGGCCGCAACGCGGTGAGCGGGCGCACCGTCAACTGCCTGTATCTCCTGTCCGACGGCTCCCCGAACTCCGGCGAACGGGACTGGGTCAACATCCGCAGGAACATCGGGGCCCGGGTGCGCAGCGGCCTCACCGTGTCGTGCTTCGGCTTCGGCTCCGACGCGCGCATGCCCGAACTGTCGGCGCTCGCCGGGGTGGCCGGCGGGCACTCGACCTTCGTCACCCGGCCCGAGCAGGTCAAGGCCGATCTGCTGGAGGACCTCGGCCGACGCGACCACCTGGCCGCCGTCGACATCCAGCTCCGGCTGGACATCGACCCGGCGGTGGAGATCCGGCACGTGTACGGGCACGACCCGGTCACCGACCCGAGAGCCCGGGCAGAGGTGTTCCAGCAGGCGCGGCAGGCCGCCGAGCGAGCCCGCAGCGACTACGGCGCCGACGCCCTGCCCGACATCATCACCGCCGAGAAGGGCATGCGGATCTTCGCACCCGACCTCGCCTTCGAGGAGACCTACTGGGTGGTCCTGGAGGTACGGGTGCCGACCGGCCGGGAGCCGTCCGCGCTGGGGACGGCGACCGTGCAGTACGTGGACACCCTGGCCCGTGAGAGCCGTCGGCACGAGTTCGACCTGGCGCGGGACACCTCCCTCGCCCCGGAGACGGTCCTGGTGCACGGCATCGGACTGTGGACGAGCGAGGTGACCTTCCACGCGCTGGACGACCTGTACGAACGGGACAAGGAAGCGGCCAAGCGCCGCCTGGAGCGCCACCTGAAGGCGCTGGAGGCCGCACACGCCCACCATCCGGCCCCGGAGTTCCGCGACGACCGGGTCACCCTCAGCAAATTCATGTCGCTGGCCGACTCCCTGGGCACCATGGTGTCCTTCACCGACTCCCCCGGAGGCGGCTTCGGCGGTCCCGCGGTCCAGCTGATGAACGACTTCGGACGGGTCCGCTCCGGACACTGGGCACGCCACTGACCAGACCGGTGCGACGGGTCGCTCACCGCACCCGGAACACCGGCCCCCGCGCGGTGAACGGCAGTCGACGACCCTGCGGGATCAGGTACGCGTGCTCGCGCCGTACCCGCAGTACGTCGCACCAGCCGTCGGTGATGACGAGCAGCGGCGCGCCCGGCGGGAAGTCGTCGGCGCGGTGCAGCAGGTCGATGCCGGGCTGCAGGACCGTACCGCCGCGGCCGTGCACCCGGACCCGGCCGGCGATCTCGGTGACCGGCAGATAGCCCGCGTCGTGCGCGGCCGCGTCGCAGAACACGACCCGGGCGGCCGGGACGTCGCGGGCCTCGGCGTACGAGGCGATGGCGCCGAGCGCCTTGCCGAGCAGGGTGCGGTCCATGGAGCCGGAGGTGTCCAGGACGACGCCGAAGGTGCAGCGGGCGATCTCCTCGGGCGGGAAATAGCGGCCGGCGCGCGGGATGTCGGGGGTGGAGGCCTGTCGGCGCGCGGGACGGGCGTAGGTCCGCACCGGCTCGGGGCGCGGCACGAACTCGTCGAACCAGCGGGCCAGTCGGGCGTCCCAGGGCAGCGGCGGGTGGCTGAGGGCGCGGATCTCCTCCACCAACCCGCCGGGCAGGAAGCCGCGTTCCTGCCGCTGGTGCAGTTCGAGGCCCTGGGCGAGACCGCGCCGGTAGAAGCCGTCGAGGTCGACGTAGTCGCAGGGCGGGCCGAGCGGGGCGCCGAGAATGTCGCCGAGGCCCTTGCCGCGCAGGGTGGCCAGCCGTCGCATCCGGCGCAGGTCCACGGTGATGCGGTCGTAGACCTCCTCCGCGGACAGGCCCGCCAAGTCGGCGTCGTACAGCAGCCCTTCGGGCATCGTGCCGACCTGCATCTCGCGCAGCCAGCCGTTGATGACGTAGTCGCAGGCGACGTTGAAGAGGTAGGGGTCACGGGTGCCGCAGCGGTCGCCGTGGCGCAGGGCGGCGTGCAGCATCTCGTGGGCGAGGACGAACCGCCACTCCTCGTCCTCGTAGCGGCGCAGCGGGTTGATGTAGATCTCGCCCGCCTCCGCGTTCACGGCGGCGATCGAGATGCCGTGCGCGCGGGCGAGTTCGGCGTCGGCGACGAGCTTGATGCCGGCCGCGAGGCCGCCGAGCAGCGGGTAGGACGAGACGAACCAGCTCAGCGCCCGCTCCCAGGGACGCAGGGGGGTCACCTCGCCGTGGAGGGAAGAGCGGCGGCCGCCCGCCATGTCCATCGCGGCGGACACCGTCCGGGTCAGGGCGGTGGCGAAGGCCAGCGGCCAGTCCGGCATCCGGCGCCCGGACCAGGTCCACCGCACGAGCACCTGGTCGGCGGCCGTCCCCGCGGTGCCGCAGTGCTCGTAGGCGGCCGGCAGCCCGGTGCGCCGCCAGCGGGCGGCGAGCTGCTCCTCGTCACCGCCCGGGTACGACGACGGCAGCTCGTCGGGGGCGCGGCCGACCGGAAACGTCAGCAGAAAACGGTTCACGACCATGCAGCGCGCGGCGAGGTCGTACCGGTCGGGCTGGGCTCGCTCGCTCGGGGCCGCCGGGAGGTGTCCGAAGCCGAGGTGGAGGGCGGCGTGCGCGAGGGACCAGGCCCACAGGTCGGGGTCGGCGAGCCGGGTCGGGTGGGCGTGCAGGGTGCCGTTGGAGTCCGCGCGGACCAGTCCGTCGCGGGGAGCCATGGTGCACTCCTCGCGGCGGCAGGTGTCGAAGTCGACGGCGGCGAGCGCCGGGTTGCCGCGCAGCGCCAGCCTTCCGGACTCGAACGCCTCCGCGGCGAGGTCCCGCTTCTTCTTGTCGCGGTCCTCCCGTTTCACCGGCGTGCCTCCACCAGGCGGGGCATGTCCCGGGCCGCCTCGACCAGGAACCAGGCGGGCAGCACCGGGTTGCCGTCGGCGTCGGAGGCGATGACGGTCTGGGCGACCTCGACGGATATCTCGGCGAGCTGCACGAGCAGCGACTTGGCGCGGTACGCGGTCTGCCGGCCCTTCGCCGACATGTGCTCCCGGACGGCGGGGAGTTCCTTGACGAGCCGGCCGCGGAACGAGTCGGCGAGGTAGTAGAGCAGGTCACGGTCCTCGACCCGGCGCGGCCAGGGGGCCTCGCCCTTGAGGATGGCCTCGATGCCGTACCGGCTGCGCACGATCTTGACGTAGCCGCGGAAGGCGGTGGCGTGCGCGGGCGTCAGCGTGCCGTGCGCCAGCACCGTGAGGGTGTCCTCGTCGAGGTCGGGCCCGAAGGAGTGCAGCGCGTCGGAGAGCATGTGCCAGGAACGGGGGGTGGAAAACGGTTCCTCGGTTTTCGGCGGCTTGGACCACAGGTGGTCGGGCCGGTCGGTGAGGTGGTCGAGGATCCAGGGGTGGATGTCGTTGTTCGCGGCCCACGTCAGCCAGTCCTTCGCGGACGCCTCGAGGTGCACATGGGTGAGGCGGTTGACGAGTGCGGAGGCGATGGGCCGGGCGAGCGCGTTGTCCGTGGCCCGGTTCCCGGCGCCGATGACGATCGAGCCCTTGGGGAGCTCGTAGTTGCCGATCCGCCGGTCGAGGATGAGGGAGTAGAACGCCTTCTGGACATCGGGCGTGGCCGCGTTCAGCTCGTCCAGGAACAGACAGTACGGCTCGTCACGGGCGATGGCCTCCGGCGGACAGAACACCGAGCGCCCGTCCCGGATCTGGGGGACGCCGATCAGGTCCTCGGGCGCGAGCTGTGTACCGAGCAGACTCACGCACTCCAGCCCCAGCGACTCGGCGAAGTCCCGGACCAGCGAGGACTTTCCGATACCGGGTGCGCCCCAGAGGAACACCGGCCGCACGGTGGCGAGACCCAGGAGCAGTTCGGGGATACGGGAAGGCGTGACAGTGACGGCAGCCTGCAAGACAGAGGCTCCTCGAGGGATGCGGAAGGGGCGCGAGCGCGCGGGATCCGGACGACCGGACCGGTACGGACAGTGTGTGCGTACGGCTCCTTCGGCGCAGCCCAATTTCAGGCGGCGCGCTCCTCCGGTGCCGTCTCGAGCGGTATCTGGGGCCCGTTGGACTCGCGCAGCCAGCGGCGCAGGACGCGGTGCACGTGCTCCGCGCCGATCAGCTCCTCGTCGTCCTCGACGGGGGCGGACAGCGCGAGCGGGGACAGCAGGAACGGTCTGGCCTGCGCGCCGCCGAGGCCGCCGTGGGAGCCGATCTGCTCCTCGAAGGCGAGGACCTCGCCGTCGGCCGGGTCGTGGAAGGAGTTGACCATGATGTCGGCGGTGTGCGGGAAGGAGTGGGTGCGGCGCACGGCGTCGGCGGCTCCGGGCCCGAAGGCGGCCAGCGGGCCGGGCGTCCGGTCGAGTTGGTCCAGCGGTATCTCCGCGCCGTACGCGCCGAGGACGACCCCGCCGTGCTCCTCGCTGCGGACGAGGAGGAAGCCGATGCCGGGGTGGTTGGCGAGGGTGGTGAGCAGCGCGGGGTGGCGGGCGTCGATTTCCTCCTTGCTCATCCGGTGGGGCACGTCCGGGAACGAGATCAGGCCGAGGTTGCCCGAGGCCAGCACGATCGGTTCCGAGCGGCGGCCGGTCGGGCGGTGGCGTTCGCCGCTCTCCTCGACGGGCCGGCGCAGCGCCGCGCGGACGGCCGCCCGGGCCTCGGCGCCGCTGTGGGTGCGTTCGGCCTTGCGCGGCACGGCCAGCCCGCAGCCGGCCCGCACCAGGTTGCCGAGGGTGAGGCCGTAGCGGGCGCGGAACGTTTCGCCGGGGCTCTGGCCGTGGTCGGACAGGACGACGATCCGATAGGGGCGCGGTGCGTGCTCGGCCACGTTCTCGATCAGCGCGAGCGCCCGGTCGAGGCGGCCGAGGACCTGCTCGGTGTCCCGGCCGAGCGGCCCGGAGTGGTGCGCGACCTCGTCGTACGCCACCAGGTCGGCGTAGACGGCGGTGCGGCCGGCGAGCATGTCGCCCATCACGGCGGCCACCACGACGTCACGTTCGACGACGGTCGCGAAGGCGCGGACGAGCGGGTAGAGGCCGCCGCGTCCGACGCGTGGGCGCTCCTGGCGCAGCCGGGCGCGGGTGGACTGGCCGCTCTCGCGGCCGACCTCGGCGACGAACGACAGCGCGGTGCGCACGGCGTTGGCCGGGTCGGAGAAGTAGGCGAAGTAGCCGGACCGGGACCGCGTCTCCCGGCTGCGCCGACGGGTGGCGATGGACAGCACGAGGGCCTGCTCGTCCGCGCCGCCGCTGAAGAGGTTGCCGCGGCTCGCGCCGTCGGCGGACAGCAGTCCGCCGTCACCGGTGCGCTCGACCGCGCGGCGCTGGAGTTCGGCGGCGCTGGTGGGACGGTTGCAGACCATCACCTCCCCGGTGTCCTTCTCGTACCAGCGGAAGGCGGGCACGTCGTGGTTGCTGCCGTGCAGGATGCCGAGCTGGCTCGCGCCGGTCTGGCTGGACCAGTCGGTGTGCCACCGGGTGAGCCGGTGGCTGGCGCGCGGGGCGCCGCTGCCCGCGCGGCCCTGCCCGCGGCCCTGTTGCGGGGCGCTGCCCAGCCATCCGGCGACGGTCGGCATCAGCCCCTTGCGCACCGCCGCGGCCAGCACGTCGTGGCCGACGCCGTCGAGCTGGAGGAAAACGGTGCCGGGCGTGGCGGGGCAGGCGGCGCCGCCTCTTCGGCGGCGGTCGGCGAGCCGGTACAGGCGGCGGCGGTAGGCGTCGTCGTCGCGTACGGCCAGCGCGCCGCCCGTCGCGGAGGCGACGGCGGACATCACGGCGGCGACGATCACGGCGGTCTCCGGGGCGGCCTCGCTCTGCCCGGAGGGGTTCAGGCGCAGGGCGAGCAGCAGCAGCGAGCCGTTGAGGAAGAACACCAGCAGGCCGAGGACCAGCGCCGGTACGAGCAGCAGCAGGCGCACCAGCAGGGGCCAGGCCAGGGCCGACAGCACACCGAACACCCCGGCGCCGACGGCGGCGGTCATGGCGATGGTGGTGGCGCTGGCGCCGTCGGCGGACTGGAGGCGGAAGTCGGGCAGGATCCCCGCGAGCACCAGCATCGTGAGCGTGGAGACGCCCCACACCGCGACGCTCCGCCCGGCCTGACTGACGGCCCGCCGCCACCGCACCCCACGCACGCCCCGTACACCTCACGTTCCGGCCCCGACGCCCGGGGGCCGCCCTCCACCCTGTCATATCGCGGTGACAGGCACCCCGCGGCTACCGCCCGTCGTAGCCGGCCGTCGGCATCGACAGCCGCCGGTGCACCCGGGCCTTCATCTGCGCGTCGTAGGCGGGCTCGGCGCTGCCGACGGTCTCCACCCGTACACCGCGCCGCGCGCACTCCGCGGAGAACTCCTCCACGGACGACAGCGCGCTCTCCAGCACCCGGCGGCTGGGCGCCACGAACAGGTCGACGCCGGCCCGGATGCCGTCCCACAGCACGCAGTGGTCGGCGCGCAGCCCGCGGACCAGCAGTTCCCGGCTGACGACGTAGCCGCGCTCGGCGGCCCACCGCGCGCACATCGCGTGCTGGCTGCGGGAGTCCACCAGGAAGGGATCGGCGTCCAGTTCCTCCAGCGGCGTCAGACTCGCGATCGCCGTGACCCGCACCGGTCCCATGGCGTCCCCCTCACCTCCGGGTTTCGCCGCCGACCCTACTCCTGCCCGTAGGCTTCGGGGGAGTCGCGCGAAGGAGGCAAAGAGGTGGCGGTGGAGATCACGTGGTGGGGGCACGCCACCTGCACGGTCGAGGATTCGGACGTACGTGTGCTCACCGATCCCCTGTTCGCGCGCCGTCTCGCGCATCTGCGCCGCCGCCGGGGCGCGCCGCCCCCGCCCGGCGCCTGGCGCGCGGACGTGGCGCTCGTCTCCCACCTGCACGCCGACCATCTGCATGTGCCCTCGCTTGCGCGCCTTGCGCCGGGCACGCGCCTGCTGGTGCCCCGGGGCGCGCCGCGCGCCGTCCCCGGGCTGCGCCGGCTGCGGCATCTGCGGCTGAGCGAGATGGCGCCCGGGGACGAGACCACCGTCGGCGACGTGCGGATACGGGCCGTGCCCGCGCGCCACGACGGGCGGCGGCTGCCGGTCGGACGGCACCACTCCCCCGCGCTCGGGTACGTCGTCGAGGGCGAGGCCCGGACGTACTTCGCCGGGGACACCGGCCTGTTCGAGGACATGGCCAAGGAGGTCGGGCCGGTCGACGTGGCGCTGCTCCCGGTGGGCGGCTGGGGGCCGTATCTCGGCGAGGGGCACCTGGACGCGGGGCGCGCGGCCGAGGCACTGGTCCGGCTGGCGCCGCGCACCGCGGTGCCGGTGCACTACGGCACCTACTGGCCGATCGGCATGGACGCCGTGCGCCCCCATGAATTCCATGCTCCCGGCGAGGAGTTCGTACGGCTCGCGGCGGAACGCGCGCCGGACGTCGTGGTGCACCGGCTCGGGCACGGCGAGAGCGTGCGCCCGGAGGTCTCCCGGTGAAGTGGTGGCTCGCCGCGACCGTGACGGTCGTGCCGACGGAGGCCACGCAGCAGGCCCTCGGCTATCCGTCGTTGTTCCTGCTGGTGCTGATCGGGGCGCTGGTGCCGGTGGTGCCGACGGGGGCGCTGGTGAGTACGGCGGCGGCGGTCGCCGTCCATCAGACGGTGCCGTTCGCGCTGGCGATGGTGTTCCTGACGGCGTCGCTCGCGGCGTTCTGCGGGGACGCGGCGCTGTACTGGCTGGGGCGGCGCGGGATGCGGTCGAAGAACGGCTCGCGCTGGCTGGAGGCGATCCGCTCGCGGGCTCCCGAGGAACGGCTCGAGCAGGCGCAGGACAAGCTCGCCCACCACGGCACGGCCGTACTGGTGCTGTCCCGGCTGGTGCCGGCGGGCCGGATACCGGTGATGCTGGCCTGTCTGATGGCGGAGTGGCCGCTGCGCCGCTTCGCGCGGGGCAATCTCCCGGCGTGTCTGGCCTGGGCGGTGACCTACCAGCTGATCGGGATCCTCGGCGGCTCGCTGTTCCCCGAGCCCTGGGAGGGCGTGGTCGCGGCGGTCGCGCTGACCGTGGTGATCAGCGCGGCCCCGAGCCTGTGGCGCCGGGCCCGGGGAACCAGGGCCGCGTAGTCCGGGACCCCTGCCGTCCGGCGCCCGTGCCGGTACGCCAGCCGCGGTGCACCGGGCCGGTGTCACACCGGTACGCATGCCGCACCGGTACGTGCTCCACCGCGGCACCCGAGGTGCTCCCGTACGCGCGCCACCCTGGTACCCGTACGACTTCGGTACCCGAGCAGCCCGAGTGCCCGTACGGCTCGGATGCCCGCGTCACTCCGGTACCTGTACGACTCCGGTACCTGTACGACTCCGGTACCTGTACGACTCCGGTACCCGCGTCACTCCAGTACCCGTGCGCCTCCCACCGGCAGGTCCCACAGGTCGTCCCGGTCCAGCCCCGCCTTCTCCCAGGCCGCACGCACGCGTGTGAGGGGCTCGAGGACGGGCTCGGCGGACAGCACGAACGTGCCCCAGTGCATCGGGGCCATCCGCCGCGCCCCGAGGTCGAGGGTGGCGCGGACCGCCTCCTCCGGGTCGCAGTGGACGTCGCTGAGCCACCAGCGGGGGTCGTAGGCGCCGATGGGCAGCAGGGCGAGGTCGATGCCCGGGTAGTGCTGTCCGATCCGGGAGAACCAGTGGCCGTAGCCGGTGTCACCGGCGAAGTAGACACGCAGGCCGTCGGGGGCGGTGAGCACCCAGCCGCCCCAGAGGGAGTGGCAGGTGTCGGTGAGGGACCGCTTGGACCAGTGGTGGGACGGCACGAAGTCGAAGCGCACGCCGGAGAGTTCGGCCGCCTCCCACCAGTCCAGCTCGGTGACCCGGGTGAACCGGCGGCGCAGGAACCAGCGTCCGAGCCCGGCCGGCACGAACACGGGTGTGTCGCGCGGGAGCCGGCGCAGCGTGGGGGCGTCGAGATGGTCGTAGTGGTTGTGGCTGATGACGACGGCGTCGACGCGCGGGAGCGCCTCCCAGGGGACGCCGACGGGAGTGATCCGGGCCGGGGTGCCGAGGATGCGGCGGGACCAGACCGGGTCGGTCAGGACGGTGAGGCCGCCGACGCTCACCACCCAACTGGCGTGACCCGCCCAGGAGACGGCGACGGTACGGGCGTCCACCCGGGGCAGCGGGGCGGGTGCGAAGGGCAGCCGGGGAACGTCGGCGAGGCCGTCCCGGCCGGGCCGCACGGAACCCTCGCGGGCGAACCGGGCGAAGGCCTTGAGGTTGGGCAGGGGTGAGGTCAGCCGGTCGTGGAAGGTCCGCGGCCACACCCGCCGCTCTCCCAGGGGGCGGGGCGCGGCGAGCGGCGGGGCGGGGGGCGCGAGCGGGGCCAGGGGGGCCGGGGCGTCGGCGTCCTCGGTGGTCACCGTGCCGGTGGTGGTCGACTCGGACTGCTGCGTCATCGAGGAGGCTCCCATCGCTGAGCGTCGTCACGGAGATCGTCGAAGACCGACCTCAAGAGCATCAACGCGCGTTGCACGTGTGGCAGTTCCAACGGTGCGGGTGACGTGAGGCATTCCGTGCGCTGCGCGTCCGTACCGTCCAGCAGCATGCCGGTGGACAGCCGGACGCGCAGCGCGCCGAGCTCGTCCCCGAAGCGGTGTCCGCCCGGCGCGGGCATCCCGAGCCGGGCGGCGAGGAAGTCCTCCAGGTCCTGTGCGTCGCCGACGCCGTGCGCGGCGAGCGCGGTGCGCAGCGGGCCCAGATCGACGTACAGGTGACGGCCGGCCCGGGGCGGGAGGGCGAGGCCGCCCGCGGCGACCACGGTGGCGTACACGGCGTCCGCCACGCGCGCGTGCAGGCGTACGGCGGCGGCGACGCGCGCGGTGACCGGCTCGGGCTCGGTCAGGGCGTACGCGGCCGCCGCGGCGACCGGAGCGGCCACGCGCGCGCCGAGCGCGGTCAGGACGTCGAGCACCCGCGCGTGCAGGTCGTCGCCGACGGCCGAGGCGGGGAACCGGGCGACGGCCGCCGGCCAGCCGGTGGGCAGCAGCGCACCGGCGAGGTCGCTGACGACGGTGACCTGCTCGGGCAGCATCTCGGCGGGGCTGACCAGCACGGTGTCGTGCGGGGCGTGCAGCGTGTCGCGCCAGGTCTCGTCGCTGATCAGGTGCAGGCCCTCGCCCGCGGCGGCCTCCACCGCCTCGTGCAGCACCTCGGGCGGCGCCACGGTCCCGGTGGGGTCGTCGGCGACGGACAGCACCAGCAGCCGCGGGTCGCCGCCCTCGGCGCGCACCCGGCGCACGGTCTCCAGCAGGGCGTAGGGGTCCGGGACGCCGCCGCACTCGGCCGGTGTCGCCACGTGGAAGACGGGTCTCCCCAACAGGCGGGCGTACGGCGCCCACCAGGCCGCGCAGGGCCGGGGCACCAGGACATCGCCGCCCAGGGCTGCGGTCAGCGCGAGCAGCAGGGTCGGGGCGCCGGGCCCGGCCACGACGCGTCCCGGCTCGGCGGGGGTCCCACGCCGCTCCCAGTAGCCGTGGGCGGCGTCGAGCAGGGCGGGGCCGCCGCCGACCGGCTCGGCGTCGGCGCGGCCGGCGGCCCGGGCGAGCACCGAGACGAGTTCCGGCAGCACCGGCAGGCCGTCCAGGGGCAGTGGCGGGCCGTAGCGGACGGGCCCGTGGTCCTCCAGTGCCGTCCGCCGCATGCCGTCCTCCGCGCAGTCCGTCCCTGATGCCCTGCCTGGCACTGGTGTCCCGCCTGGTCCTGGTGCCGCGCCTGGTCCTGGTGCCGCGCCGGGTGTGGCGCCGCGCCCGGTGCGGTGCCCGCCGCGCTGTGCCGTACCCGGCCGCCGGGCGTCGTCGTGGGCCGGGCGGGGCGTCGCGTCCCGTGCGGGGCCCGGCGGCCCTGCGGGGCCGGGCGCTCGTACGGGGCCGGTCGTGCCCCTGGGCTCTGAGTACCCCGTGGGACCGCACCCCATGGCCGTCCGGCACGTTGCGCCGGTCACAGCCCGGGCCGGACCGGCTCTCCGGCGGGTCAGACGCCGCCCTCGGGGTCCCGGCGGCGCAGCCGGTGCACGGACAGGCCGAGCGCGCCGGCGATCAGCAGGCCGCCGGCGGCGAGCGCGGGGACGGAGTCGGTGAAGGCGCCGCCCTCTCCGGCCTGCACACCGTGCCCGACGGTCGCGGGGGCGCAGCCGGCCTCGTGGGACGCGGTGGCCCGGGGCCGGGGCTCGGGCGGGGCGCACGGCTCGACGGTGCGGCAGGTGTCGGTCTGCCCCGGGGAGGTGTCCTGCGCCGGCGGGCACGGCCGGCCGGTGGCGCAGGACGCGGCGGACGTCGACCCGCACGGCTGTGGGGCGCCACGGGCCACGTCCAGCGTCGCGCTCCACGGCTTGCCCTGTCCGCCGGGCGCCGCCGGACAGCTGCCGTCGACGGTCCAGGCGGCGTCGGGTCCGACCGCCTCCGGGCTCACCTCCAGATCGGCTGCGGGCGCGATGCGGGCGGTGCCCCGGTAGGCGGGCCCGGACTGCGCGCCGTCGGCGCCGGGGACCTTGCTCAGTTTGACGGTGCCCTCGGCGAAGGCCTGCGAGGTGGCGTCGAGGCTCTCGGGCGCGGCGGTGCCGAGGGGGCCGCAGGAGACGGACACGGTGACGCTGCCGCCCGGGGCGACGCTGCCCGGGCTGACCTCCGCCGCCGGATCCGCGGACGCCGCCGGACCGACGGCCACCAGGACGGCGCCGGCCACGGCGAGGGTGGACAGGAGGTGAGCGGTGCGACGCATGGGACGGTTCCTTCGGCCGACGGCTGCGGGCGGGGCGTTGCCGCCCCACCGCCATCAGAGCCCGAGGACCCGCCGTCCGCGCGCGGCCGGACGCCATTGGCGGGACGCAGGCCACCAACCGGGTGACCGCCGACGCCCCGCACCCGCGGGTTCCTGCTACGCCGCGTCGTTCAGGACCTGTTCCCGCAACCGGTTGCAGCACCGGTTGATCAGCCGGGACACATGCATCTGCGAGATGCCCAGCCGATCCGCGATCCGACTCTGCGTCATGTCCTCGAAGAACCGCATGTACAAGATCGCCCGCTCCCGCTCGGGAAGCGCGGCGAGCCGTGTCCTGACGGCCTCCCGGTCGACGACCGTGCCCAGCGCCGGGTCCGCCACCCCCAGTACGTCAGCGAGCGAGTAGCCGTCCTCGCCGCCCGACAGCTCCGCGTCCAGGGACAGCGCGGTGAAGCTCTCCAGCGCCCCCATCCCGGTGCGCACGTCCTCCTCGCTGAGCTGCGCGCGCTCGGCGATCTCGGCGACGGTGGGCCGCCGCCCGGAGACGGTCTGGGCCAGTTCCTGGTCGGCGAAGCGCACCCGGTTGCGCAGTTCCTGGACCCGGCGCGGCACGTGCAGGGTCCACATGTGGTCGCGGAAGTGCCGCTTGATCTCGCCGGTGACGGTGGGGACGGCGTAGCTCTCGAAAGCGTTTCCGAGTTCGGGGTCGTAGCGGTCCACGGCCTTGACCAGGCCGAGGGCGGCGACCTGACGCAGGTCGTCGAAGGCCTCGCCGCGGCTGCGGAAGCGGCCGGCGAGACGGTCGGCCATGGGCAGCCAGGCCTCGACGATCTGGGAGCGGAGCGTGTCGCGCTGGGGCCCAGGCGGCAGGGCGGCGAGCCTGCGGAAGGCGTCGGCGGTGTCGGGGGCGTCGTCGTGCGGATGGCGCTTCGCGTTCGCTCTGTTCGGCATGGGGTGTGGCAACTCCCTTGGAAGTGCTCTGGGTTGGCCGGTCACCGGGGAAGCGCGACAGCGGCCCGACCGGGCCGCCGCGGGGCGCGGAGTCGCTGCCTCCCACGGACGTGCCTCCGGTCCGAAGCACTGAGTCGCGCCTGCCCCGGACTCCCCCCGCCAAACACCGCCCAGGTTTTCCGGCGGCCCCAGGGGTCACACGGAACGGGACACGACCTTCACCTCGTGTCCATGTCCCCTGCCCAGGAGGTCACTTCCATGAGCGTCAAGGTCTCCGACCACGTCCTTCAGCGGCTGCGGGAGTGGGGGGTGGAGCAGGTCTTCGGCTATCCGGGCGACGGCATCAACGGCCTGCTCGCCGCCTGGGGCCGGGCCGGGGACGAGCCGCGTTTCGTGCAGTCGCGGCACGAGGAGATGTCCGCGTTCCAGGCGGTCGGCTACGCCAAGTTCAGCGGCCGCCTCGGGGTGTGCGTGGCGACTTCGGGGCCGGGGGCGATCCACCTGCTCAACGGCCTGTACGACGCGAAACTCGACCATGTGCCGGTGCTCGCGATCGTCGGCCAGACGCACCGCTCGGCGATGGGCGGCTCGTACCAGCAGGAGGTGGACCTGCACACGCTGTTCAAGGACGTCGCCTCGGAGTTCGTGGAGACGGTGACGGTCCCCGAGCAGTTGCCGAACGTCCTGGACCGGGCGATCCGCACCGCCTACGCCCGCCGCTGCCCGACCGCGGTCATCATCCCCGGCGACGTGCAGGAGCTGGCCTACGAGGCGCCCACCCACGAGTTCAAGATGGTGCCGTCCAGTCTCGGCCTGAGCGGTGGGACGACGATCCCGTCGCAGGAGTCCCTGCGCTCGGCCGCCGACATCCTCAACTCCGGTGACAAGGTGGCGATCCTGATCGGACAGGGCGCCGCCGGAGCCCGGACCGAGGTCGAGCGGATCGCCGAACTGCTCGGCGCCGGCGTCGCGAAGGCGCTGCTCGGCAAGGACGCGCTGAGCGACGAACTCCCCTACGTCACCGGCTCGATCGGCCTGCTCGGCACCCGGCCGTCCTACGAGCTGATGCGCGACTGCGACACCCTGCTGACGATCGGCTCGTCCTTCCCGTACACACAGTTCCTGCCGGAGTTCGGCAAGGCGCGGGGCGTGCAGATCGACATCGATCCGCACATGATCGGGATGCGCTACCCGTACGAGGTGAACCTCGTCGGCGACGCCCGGGAGACCCTGCGCCGGCTGATCCCGATGATCAGGGGCGAGGAACGCGGCCGGGAATGGTTCGAAACCGTTTGTGACAACGTACGGCGCTGGGACGACGTGCTGGACCGGCGGGCGGGGCTGTCGGCCGACCCGATCAACCCGGAGTACGTGGCCCGCACGCTGTCCCCGCTGCTCCCGCCGGACGCGATCGTCACCTCGGACTCGGGCTCGGTGGCGAACTGGTACGCCCGTCACCTCACGCTGCGCCCCGGCATGCGCGGTTCCCTCTCCGGCACGCTGGCGACCATGGGCTGCGGTGTGCCGTATGCGATCGGCGCGAAGTTCGCTCATCCGGACCGGCCGGTGATCGCGCTGGTCGGGGACGGGGCGATGCAGATGAACGGTCTCGCGGAGCTGATCACGGCCGCCAAGTACCAGGACCGCTGGCCGGACCCGCGGCTGATCGTCGCGGTGTGGAACAACCGGGACCTGAACCAGGTGACGTGGGAGATGCGCGCCATGGGCGGCGCCCCGTCGTTCCTGCCCTCGCAGGAGCTGCCGGACGTGCCGTACGCGGCGTTCGCCCGCTCCCTGGGGCTGACCGGGGTGCGGGTGGAGACGCCGCAGGACGTGGAGGCGGGCTGGCGTACGGCCCTGGAGGCGGACGGCCCCGCGGTCGTCGAGTTCCTCACCGACCCGGCCGTGCCCGCGGTCCCGCCGCACGCCACCTGGGAGCAGATCGAGGCCACGGTCGCCTCGGCCCTCAAGGGCGACGCCGACCGGGGCTCCATGATCAAACAGGGCTTCAGGGCGAAGGTGCAGGAGTTCCTGCCGGGGCGGCAGGAGAAGTAGCGCGGCGACCCCGTGTCGGCTCCCTGTCCTCGGGTACGCGGTGGCCACCGACACCGACGAAGACCCGGAGGGAGAGACATGCAGCGAGGCAGCGACCGGCTGAGCGTGCACCGGGACGACGAGATGAAGCACGAATTGCAGGGTCTGCTGAGGTCCGGACACCCCACGCGGGTGGAGGAGTGGCACGACCCCGAGCCGTCCGCCGAGGACGACCCCGAGATCTGGGGCGGGCCGGTGGTGCCCGGGAGTTCCCGGGCGACGCTGGAAACCGTGCGACTTGAGCTGGCACGGACCCTGGGACGGAGTTCCTTCCCCGCGGGCGCGGGCGCGCTGGCCGTGGGCCTGCGCCGCAAGAACGCGCCGGACGCGCTGGTGGACGCGGTCCGGCAGCTGCCGGGCAAGGCCCGCTACGCCAACGTCCAGGAGCTGGCCGAGGCGCTGATCGGGAGCGGCCGGTGACGGCGCGGGGCCCGGCCGACGGGAACGGGCCCACTGACGTAAGGGCCGCAAGGACACGGAAAGGACGTTGACCCTCATGCGCATCGCGTTTCTGACGGCACCCGAAGGCGTCGAGCAGGTCGAGCTCACCGACCCCTGGCAGGCGGCGGTGGACGCGGGCCACGAGCCCGTCCTGGTGTCGACCGAATCCGGCGAGATCCAGGCGTTCAACCATCTCGACAAGGCGGACACGTTCTCGGTGGACGAGGTCGTCGGTGAGGCGTCCGCGGAGTCCTTCGGCGGGCTGGTCCTGCCGGGCGGCGTCGCGAACCCCGACTTCCTGCGCACCGACGGCAAGGCCGTGGCGTTCGTCAGGGACTTCTTCGAGCAGGGCCGGCCGGTCGCCGCGATCTGCCATGCCCCGTGGACCCTCGTCGAGGCGGACGTCGTACGGGGCCGGGTCCTGACCTCGTGGCCGAGCCTCGCGACGGATCTGCGCAACGCGGGCGCCACCTGGGTCGACGAGCAGGTGAAGATCTGCGACCACGGCCCGAGCAAGCTCGTCACCAGCCGCAAGCCGGACGACCTGAAGGCCTTCTGCGAGGCGTTCCTGGACGTGTTCACACAGGAAGCACGCTGACCGTCGGCCGTTGGTCGACGACCGGCGGCCGGCGGTCTGCGGTCTGCGGTCTGCGGTCTGCGGTCTGCGGTCTGCGGTCTGCGGTCTGCGGTCTGCGGTCTGCGGTCTGCGGTCTGCGGGACACTGTATACAGTCTGCGACCGACCGGAGACCGCAAGCGGTCGGGCGGCTCCGGTGGGCTCAGGCCCCGCCGGGGCCGCTCGTCGTTCCCGGGCGTCCCGGACCCCACTTGCCGACCGGGGTGCCCGCCGGGCCGCCGCCCTCCCCGGACGTCCGGCTCCCGGCCGGAGCCCGGTGCGAGCGGACCTCGTCGACTCCGACGGCCCGTTCCCTCGCCCCGTCCCGGGTACGGCCCGGCGAGACGAAGCGGCGCGGGTTACGGCGCAGGTACTCGCCCTCCAGCTGGGCCATACGGCCGTTGTGGGCGCGCAGGGCGTCGTTCGAGCCGTACAGCAGGGTGTCGTGGCGCGTGCGGTGGATCGTCTCCAGCTCTTTCATCAGCTGCTGGTCGTCCAGCCGGTCCGGGTCGACTCCGGTCATGGTCATGCCCCGCTCGTCGTGTTCGTCCATGCGGTTCGGGTACCTCACCCGGGAGCACGTCTCCGCCTCCACTGTACGAACATTTGGGCCCCCGGGCTCTCCGTGCGGGCCGGCTCCCTACCTGGCCCGCTCCACACGCCGCTCGTCCCACACCGGCTCCGCGGTCTCCCGGACCCGGCCGTCGCTGCCGAAGACCAGGTAGCGGTCGAAGGAGCGGGCGAACCAGCGGTCGTGGGTGACGGCGAGGACCGTACCGTCGAAGGCCTCGAGGCCCTCCTGGAGGGCTTCGGCGGACTCCAGGTCGAGGTTGTCGGTCGGCTCGTCGAGGAGCAGGGCCGTGACGCCCTGCAGTTCCAGCAGCAGGATCTGGAAGCGGGCCTGCTGGCCGCCGGAGAGCCGGTCGAAGGTCTGTTCGGCCTGCTGGGTCAGCTCGTAGCGGCGCAGCCGGGACATGGCCGCGCCCCGGTCCTGGGAGTGTTCGCTCCACAGGATGTCCAGGAGCGTGCGGCCCAGGAGCTCGGGGTGGGCGTGGGTCTGGGCGAAGTGCCCTGGCACCACACGCGCGCCGAGCTTCCACTCCCCCGTGTGCGTCACGGTGTCGCCTGCCAGCAGCCGCAGGAAGTGCGACTTGCCCGAGCCGTTGGAGCCGAGGACGGCGACCCGCTCGCCGTAGAAGACCTCCAGGTCGAAGGGCTTCATCAGACCGGTGAGCTCGAGTCCCTTGCAGGTGACCGCCCTGACGCCGGTGCGGCCGCCCTTGAGGCGCATCGTGATGTCCTGCTCGCGGGGCGGCTCCGGCGGCGGGCCGGCCTCCTCGAACTTGCGCAGCCGGGTCTGGGCGGCCTGGTAGCGGGAGGCCAGCTCATGGCTGATGGAGGCGGCCTGGCGGAGGCTCAGGACCAGCTTCTTCAGCTGGGCGTGCTTCTCGTCCCAGCGGCGGCGCAGCTCCTCGAAGCGGGCGAAGCGTTCGCGACGGGCCTCGTGGTAGGTGGCGAACCCGCCGCCGTGCACCCAGGCGTCGGCGCCGGCCGGGCCGGGCTCGACGGAGACGATCTTCTCGGCGGCGCGGGAGAGGAGTTCGCGGTCGTGGGAGACGAAGAGGACCGTCTTGCGGGTCTCCTTCAGCCGTTCCTCCAGCCACCGCTTGCCGGGCACGTCGAGGTAGTTGTCCGGCTCGTCGAGCAGCAGCACCTCGTCGGTGCCGCGCAGCAGTGCCTCCAGCACGAGCCGCTTCTGCTCGCCGCCGGAGAGGGTGCGGACGAGGCGGAACTGGGCCTTGTCGTAGGGGACGCCGAGCGCGGCCGTGGTGCACATGTCCCAGAGCGTCTCGGCCTCGTACCCGCGCACCTCGGCCCAGTCGGAGAGGGCCTGCGCGTACTGGAGCTGCGCGGCCTCGTCGTCGACGGTCATGATCGCGTGCTCGGCCTTGTCGACGGCCTTCGCGACCTCACGGATGCGGGGCGAGGCCACGGACACCAGCAGGTCGCGGACGGTCGTCTCGTCCCGCACGGAGCCCACGAACTGGCGCATCACGCCGAGGCCGCCGGACACGGTGACGGTCCCGCCGTGCGGTTTCAGCTCGGCCGAGATCAGCCGCAGCAGGGTCGTCTTGCCGGCGCCGTTGGGTCCGACCAGCGCCACCACGGCCCCTTCACCCACCCGGAAGGACACGTCGCCGAGCAACGCCCTCCCGTCGGGGAGGTAGTACTCGAGGTGCGCGGCTTCCAGGTGTCCCATGGGGACGCATTCTGCGTTCCGCCCACGGGATGCGGCAAACCGTTATGCGCGGCGGGCCGGGGAAGGCGCGCCGCCGCCCGTCAGCCGCCGGCGCCCGCCACCGGCTGTCCCGCCGGGCCGCCCTCACCTGCGGGCACGACCGTCGCTCCCGCCCAGGACAGGGCCTTCCACCCGTCGCCCGGGGAGCCTTCGAGGACGACGGTGCCGGTGTTGGCGAGGCGGTTGGCCGCGGCGAAGGGAACGTCGACGTTGTCGGCGCGGGTGGCCGCCCAGGCGCGGATCGCGGCGCCGTGGCTGACCATCGCGACGGTGCCCGCGCCGCTCGCCGCGGCCTCGGCGACCACGGCGTCGTACCGCGCCAGGAACTCGGTGCCGCTCTCGCCGCCCGGCATGCGCAGCTCGACGTCGCCCTGCGCCCAGGCGAACACGGTGCGCATGTAGAGCTCGCCGCGCTCCGAGTTGCCGGGCACCATCTCCAGGTCGCCCGCGGAGATCTCCCGGATGCCGTCGCGGACCAGGATGCCGAGACCGCGGGCGGCGGCCAGCGGCGCGGCGGTGAGCTCGGTGCGCACGAGGGTGGAGGCGTAGAGGATCTCGATGTCCTCGTCGGCGAGGGCCTGCGGCAGGGCGGCGGCCTGCTGCGAGCCGAGTGCGGTGAGGCCGGGGCCGGGGACGGCGGTGTCGAGCAGGTAGTCCACGTTCGTGGGGGTCTGGCCGTGGCGGACGAGCAGCAGTCGCATGCAGTGACCCTCCGATGTCGAAAGCCGCCCCCGCACAAGAAACGGCCACTTCAGGGTACCCGCAGCGCATGATGTCCGACGTCGATCTCACCGTCCTGAAGCCCGGCCGGCACGGCCTGCGCGATCTGTTTCTCGCCCTCGACGACCAGGTGTTCGCGTTCGCCGCCGAGCGGCACTGGCCGGCCGCCGAACCGATCCTGCCGCGACTGAGCCGCAGCGCGAACCACGGCGTGCTCTGGTTCGCGACGGCGGCGGCCCTCGCCGTGTCCGGCACGCCCCGGGCCCGCCGCGCCGCCGCGCGCGGGCTGGCCTCCCTCGGCCTGGCGTCCCTCACCATCAACACCGTCGGCAAGCGCTCGGTGCGCCGGACGCGGCCCGTGCTGGACGCGGTGCCGCGGGGGCGGCGGCTGAAGCGGCAGCCGATCACCACCTCCTTCCCGTCCGGTCACTCCGCGTCGGCGGCGGCCTTCGCGGCCGGAATCGCCCTGGAGTCGCCGGTCTGGGGCGCGGTCGTGGCGCCGGTCGCGTTCTCGGTGGCGATGTCCCGGGTGTACACCGGCGTCCACTTCCCGAGCGACGTGCTCGCGGGCGCGGCGTTGGGCGTCGGCGCCGCGTTCGCCGTCCGGCACGCCGCGCGCCTGCGTCGGCGAAGTCAGCCGGGCGCGGAGGGCGACTGACGAACCGTCAGCCCACATTCCAAGACAATCGGTCTCACCATCCGAGCATCGGCGTACCGTGAGGGAACCGGGGATCCGGTTCGTCGAGAAGGGGTAGAGCCATGCCGAAAGCACAGGAGACGGCCGTCTACACGCACGGACACCACGAGTCGGTGCTGCGTTCGCACACCTGGCGGACCGCCGCCAACTCCGCTGCCTACCTGCTCGGTTCACTGAAGCCCCACATGAAGATCCTGGACATCGGCTGCGGTCCCGGCACCATCACCGCCGACCTGGCCGCCCTGGTCCCCGACGGGCACGTCACCGGGGTCGACCAGGCGCCGGGGATCCTGGAGCAGGCACGGGCGACGGCAGCCGAGCGCGGTCTGGCCAACATCGACTTCGCGGTCGCCGACGTGCACGCCCTGGACTACCCGGACGACACCTTCTGCGTCGTCCACGCCCACCAGGTGCTCCAGCACGTGGGCGACCCGGTGCAGGCGCTGCGCGAGATGCTGCGGGTGACGAAGCCGGGCGGGTACGTCGCCGTCCGCGACTCGGACTACGCGGCGATGACCTGGTACCCCGCCTCGCCCGGGATGGACGACTGGCTGGACCTGTACCGCCGGGTGGCCCGGGCCAACGGCGGCGAACCGGACGCCGGGCGCCGGCTGAAGTCCTGGGCGCTGACCGCGGGGTTCACCGACATCACGGCCACCTCCGCCACCTGGACCTTCAGCACCGCCGAGGAGCGGGCCTGGTGGAGCGGCCTGTGGGCCGACCGCACCGTGGCCTCGGCGTACGCCGAGCGCGCCACCGGGGGCGGACACGCCACGGTGGAGGAACTGCAGGCCGTGTCGGAGGCCTGGCGGGAGTGGGGGCGGCGGGAGGACGGCTGGTTCAGCGTCCTGCACGCGGAGATCCTGTGCCGAAAGGCCCGCTAATCCGCGGACGAATCGCGAACGAATCACGGGCGAATCGCGGGCGAATCACGGACCGTGCGCAAATGAAGCGCGAATGATTCCTGCAATCCGGGAAACACGCATTGCAGGAGGTTGACACTATGGTTCCCGTTCTGCTGGTTCTGCTGCTGGTGCTGATTCTCTTCGGCGCCGGGTTCGCGGTGAAGTTGCTCTGGTGGATCGCCCTCGCGGTCCTCGTCCTCTGGCTGCTCGGCTTCCTGGCTCGCGGAACCAATTCCGCGGGAGGCAGGGGTCGCTGGTACAGGTGGTGAACCGAGGCACCGAAGCAATAAGGAAATAAGCAACACCCGCTTCCCCGGGCGTGAGCGACTCACTCCCGGGGAAGCAGCGGTCCCAGCGGCCCGAGGTCCAGATTGAGGTCCTCGGGCCGCAGTCCGTAGCGTTCGCGCAGCTCGGTCATCCGGTCGTCGAGCAGCATCAGGGTGAGCCCGATCCGCTCCTCCTGCTCCTCGTTCAGGTCACCCGTGTCGAAGCGGCGCAGCGCCTGCCGTTCCATCAGCTGGCGCAGCAACTCCACGACGGTCAGCACGAGTTTCACCAGATCGCGCTCGACGGTGTCGGGCTCGAGGTCGAGATGGTTGCGGCGTTCGGTCACGGCGACTCCCCCCATGGCGACGGTACTTGCTCATTGACGGAGCTGATCAGCGCGTTGAGGTCGATGCGGACGAGGTCGACGTCCGCGATGCGCAGCGTGATGTCCCCGGTGATGACGACCCCGCCGGCCAGCAGCCGGTCGAGCAGGTCGACGAGGGCGACCTCACGGCGCTCCACCACGGTCATGCGCCCTCCCCCGGCTCACCGGCGGACTCCACGAAGGAATAGGCCGCCCATGGCCCCGTGAGTTCGACACGCATTCCGGATTCCTCCCCCTTGGTACGGTCCACCATTTCCACGAATTCCTCGGACTCCGCGCGCGGAACGAGATAGGCGGCGTTCAGCACATTCTGTCCGGACGCCTTGGAAAGGGCGGAGTTCTGCGGCGGGTGGAGACGGGCGTCCTCGGCGTGCGCGGACAACGTCTCGTGGAGACTTCCGGCGAACCGTTCGGCACGCTGCCAGGTGTCGTCGTGGGCCCGGGCCTTCGAGCGCCGCTGCATCAGGTAGTCCCGGCCCGAAGCCGGCTTCGTCACGGCTTGCTCGGCCTCCTGCGCCTCGGGCTCGACGTAGACCTTCACCCCCCACTCGACCCGCCCCGCGAGCCGGTCCAGGACGCGCCGGAAGTCCTCCTCGCGCTCCTCCATCATCACGCGGACCCCGCTGTCGTCCCGGAACACCGTGGCGAGCCGGAGCGGCAGCGGGGTGGTGACGGCCGTGAGGGAGTCGATCACCTGCTGATGGGCGCGGGCGGTCTCCGTCAGCCAGTCCAGGTCCTCCAGACGGCGGCGGAGCGGCTCCTCGGCGAAGTCCCGCTCCGGCACATGGCTGACCACGGCGATCAGGCCGCGGTGGGTGAGCAGTCGGGGCGGATCGCCCGCCACCCCCGGCAGGTCGGCCTGGAGGGGCGCGCCGAGGGGGTGGCAGACGGCGTACACGTACCGCAGTCCGGTCATGGTGACTCCTCTCGGACGTCCTTGGGGGCGCGGCTCTCACTCGGGGTCCGGCCCTTCTTCAGTGCGCGGCTCTCCTCCGGGGCGCGGCCCAGCTCCAGTTCCTCCAGCCGCGCCAGCCGCTCTCGCAACTCGGCGTTCTCACGCGCCAGTTCGTTGCGGCGGGCGCCGGAGGAAAGGGCCGGGTCGTCCTCCCACCAGTCGATGCCCATCTCCTTGGCCTTGTCGACGGAGGCGACGATGAGGCGGAGCTTGATGGTGAGCAGTTCGATGTCGAGCAGGTTGATCCGGATGTCGCCCGCGATGACGATGCCCTTGTCGAGGACGCGTTCCAGAATGTCCGCGAGGTTGGCTCCGCCGCCCTGGCCGTACGGCTCCGGCATCCGGCTCGGCATGCTCATCGTCGGGTCCTGGCCTTCTCACGGGTGCCCTCGGCCCGGGGCTCCTCCTCGGGCTCCTCCTCGTCGTACTCCTCGTACTCGTCCTCGGCGGCCTCCGGCTCGCCCTCCTCCGCTTCGTCCTCCTCCTCGTACTCGCCCTCGGGCTCCGCTTCCTCGTCCTCGACTTCCTCGTCCTCGGCGTACGGGCCCTCGTCCTCGTACTCCTCATCGTCCTCCGGGGCGGTGTCCTCGGCATCCCGCGCCTCGGCGCCCTCCTCGGGCTCGCCGTTCTCCTCGTTCTCCTCGTTCTCCTCGTCCTCCTGGGCGACCGCGTCCTCGTGGGAGGTGACGACCTCGCCGTCGCGGATCTCACCGCGCCAGCTGTCCTCCGCCTCCCCCTTGATGGTGATGAAGCGGGCGAAGTTCTTCAGGTCGAGGCGGGCGCGGCGGCCCTGGGCACGCCAGATGTTGCCGGTCTTCTCGAACAGACCCGTCGGGTAGTACTCGATGATCAGCAGGATCCGGGTGAGGTTCTCGCCGAGCTCGTGGAAGGAGACGACGCCCTTCGTCGTGCCCTTGGCGCCCTCCGACGTCCAGGCGATCCGGTCGTCCGGCACCTGTTCGGTGGTCTTCGCCTTCCAGCTGCGGTTGGACCAGAAGACCTTCGCCTGCCAGTCGCTGGTGGTGTCGTCGGCGCGGTTCGCGCTCTTGACGCCCTTGGCGAAGGTGCTGAAGTCCTGGTACTGCGTCCACTGGTCGTAGGCGGTGCGCAGCGGCACGCCGACGTCGATCGTCTCCATGATCACGGTCGGCTTCTTGCCCGCGCTCTTCTTGCCCTTGCCGCCCTTGCCGCCGAGGCTCTTGAACGCGCCGGTCACCTTGTCCTTGGCCCGCGAGGCGCCGAGTTCCAGCGCGGTGCGCAGCGGTCCCTTGCCCTCGGCGACCTTGCGGCCGCCTTCGAGGGCGAGTTTGGCGAAGCCCGGGCTGTTGCCCTCGGCGATGTCGTTCAGTTTGGCCGTGGTGTCCCCGAGCTTGTGGCCGACACCGGCCAGCAGGCGCGTGGCCTGCGCGGCGAGGTACTCCTGTACCTCTTCCTTGAGCCGGTCGGCGGCCTCGCTGTGAGCCACTCCGGAGAGCGGGTTGCCGCCCGCCGCCTTGCCTGCCGCGGAGGTCGCGGACTTGGCGGATCCGAGGGTCTCGGTCATCGGTCACCGCCTCCCTTCGGCCGCCGGGACCGGGATGCGGTGCCCGAGGCGGTCTTCGCTGCGGTGCTCGTGCCCGTCTTGCGGGCCGACGCGGTCTTCTTCGCGGCCGGCGTGCGGGCCGCGGTCTTCTTGGCGGGCGCCTTCTTGGCGGGGGCCTTCTTCGCGGGGGCCCTCTTGGCCGTCTTCTTGGCGGGCGCCTTCTTCGCCGCCGTCTTCCTGGGCTGCTCCTCTTCTTCCTCTTCTTCCTCTTCTTCCTCTTCTTCCTCTTCCTCGTCCTCCGCGGCGTCCTGAGGCTCCTCGTCCTCCTCGGCGTCCTGCGGCTCCTCCTCGTACTCCTCGTCCGCCTCGTCCTCGGCCTCGTCGTCCGCGTCCTCACCCGGCACGACGCCCTCGAGCTGGTCGCGCACCTCGGCGGTGCGGCCGTGCAGCCGGTCCGCGAGCGCATCGATCTGCCGCTCGACCATGGCGCCGGAGGCGGCCTTGCCGACCCCGCGCAGGTCCTGGCGCAGCTGGTCCCCGATCTCCTTGAACTGCGGGTTGTCCTGCAGTTGCTGGGAGACCAGGTCCGCGATGCCCTTGGGGGTCAGGTTCAGCCGCTTGCCGGCCACCAAGGAGCCGACGGCGAAGGCCAGTTTCAGCTTCTTGGTACGTCCGAGGAGATACCCGGCCCCGACCGCGAGACCCAATGCCGTTCGATTCATCCTGTCCACCCGTCGTCCGTCCCCGCGCTTCTGCGCGTCGCGCTCTCCAGCCGGTCGAGGAGCTCGTCCTCCTGCTCGTCGAACTCCTCCTCCGTGATCTCGCCTGCGTCCAACCGCTCTTCCAGACGCGCGAGTTCGGCCCGGACCGTGGCGGGGTCGTAGTAGATCCGCTCGGCCTCCTTGACCACCTGTTCGATCACCCAGCCGCTGCCGCGCACCGGGGCGAACGGCAACAGCAGCACCTCTGAGATGAGTCCCATGGCGCACCTACTCCGTGCTGGTGCCCGCCGGTTCGGCCGGGCCGGGTTCGACGAAGCTGTACGGCGGCAGCGGCCCGTTGACGCGCAGTTCGAGGTGCGGACGGCCCTTGCGGAGCTCCTCCGCGGCCTCCAGGAACCGGGCCGCCGAGTCGCGGTCCACCAGGAACGAGACGTTGACCAGCCAGCCGGTGGACTCGGGGCCCACACTGGTGGCCGCGGCCAGCGGCTCGAGGTTCTGCTGCACGTCGGCCGCGTCCTCGGCCTCCTTGGCCTTCACCGCGGCGGCCACCATCTCGCCGAGCTGCAGTTTCTGCTCGTAACTGCCGCCGCCGGCCTGCCGGTTGGCCTCCGCGAGGCCCCGCAGTTCAGGACTCTCGGCCATCACCTGGTGCAGGACGGCCTCCTCGACGTGCGAGGCCTTGATGTTGTACTCGACCCTGCCTTCGAGGGCCCGCAGGCGCTCCTCGTAGTGCTCGGTGCGCTCGGCGAGGACCCCGGTGACGGAGCTGTCGTCGGGGGCGACGCTGCCGAACCGCATGGGCAGCACGCAGCCCTCGGCGCCCGCCTCGGCGAGCACGGTCTGGTGGGCGAGCAGCTCCCTGCGTTTGGGCCGCAGCCCCTCGGGGGCGTCGCTCACGACCGCCGCCAGCGCGCCCTCCTTCAGGACGCGCACCGGCAGGGCCGGATCGCCGACACCGGCCAGGCCGTCCGGAAGGTCGGGGTGCGAGCTCGCGACGATGCCGTACACGTATGTGCTCACTCCTGCTCCTCCTTCCTGCGCGCGGTCGTGCTCTTGCGGGCTCGCGGCCTGGAGGCCCGCTCCTCCTGCTCGGAGCCCTCGTCACGGGCCTGCTTGAAGGCACCGGAGATGGTCTCCGCGGCGCCGGACAGCGCGCCCTTGGACTTGCCGCGCGCGCCGGACTCGGTGATCTCGCCGACCAGGTCGGGCAGGCCCGGGCTCTTGCGCGGCCCCGCCTCCAGGTCCAGCCGGTTGCACGCCTCGGCGAAGCGCAGGTAGGTGTCGACGCTGGCCACCACGACCCGTACGTCGATCTTGAGGATCTCGATACCGACCAGGGAGACCCGTATGAACGCGTCGATGACGAGACCCCTGTCGAGGACGAGCTCCAGCACGTCGTAGAGGCCGCTTGAGCCGCCTCCACCGCCGGACTGCTGGGCCGGAACAACGGTCATGTCGACCGCGCCTCCTTGTCTGGGATTGGTTGATCGGGAACGACTGCGGGCCGGCGGCCTAGCGGCCGCCCGTCCGATGTGCGTCGGAGCGTCCACGCTCGTAGCGGCGAACGCGCCGGTAGCCGGTGAGCTGGCCACCGGGATCGAGCTCGACCTGATAGCTCGCCATCAGGCTCATCGTGTCGGGCACCCGGGACAGCTCCAGGACCTCGACGTCCAGGGACCAGCCGTCTTCCGTCTGCTCGAAGGACGAGACGCTCTCGGCGGTCATCCCCGTCAGCTCCGTGAGCTGGGCGCGCGCCTCGCGCAGCACCTCCATGGGGCTCGGCCGGTCGTCCGCCACGTCGTCCTTGCCTTTCTCGCTCGTCGGAGTCCGCGAACTCTCCGGACTCTGCGAACGTGGTGATCTCTGCGGTCTCTTCGGTCTCTGGGTCGGTCCCTGTGAACCCTGTGGAGTTCGCGTGGTCCCTGAGGTCTCCGCGGTCCGCGAGGTTCGTGAACTTTGTGAGTTGTGTGATTCAGGTGATTCATGTGCGTTACGTGCATTGCGTGACGCATGTGACTGTGCTGTGCTTTTTGTGTTCACCATGGCCACCTCTTCTTCCGGGTGGCCCAAAGGCTCTTGGCCAAACCTTCACGCCGCTCGGAGTGCGTCGAGCCGGCGCCGGGCCGGGCCCAGGGCGCGCCCGCGGCCCGTGAGCGCCGACCAGGGACGGGAGTGAGCCTGCTCGGCGGCGTCGGCGATGGTCCAGCGGCGCGGGCCGAGCTCCGGGTCGTGCAGCTGCTCCCAGGTGATGGGCGTGGCGACGGGCGCCCCGGGCAGCGCGCGCACCGTGAAGGGGGCGACGGCGGTCTGCGCGTAGCCGTTGCGCTGCACGTCCAGGTAGAGCCGGTCGCCGCGGTCCTTCTTGCGGGCGGCCGTGGTCAGCCGGTCGGGGTGCTCGGCGACGAGCAGTTCGGCGGCGTCCCGGGCGAAGCCGCGCACCTCGTCGAAGCCGTCGTGCCCGTCGACAGGGACGACGACGTGCAGTCCGCGCGAGCCCGTCGTCATCAGGGCCGACGGCAGCCGCAGCTGGTCCAGGAGCTCCCCGAGCCACTCGGCGGCCTCCCGGACGGCGGCGAAGCCGGAGCCGTCGGCCGGGTCGAGGTCGAAGACCATCAGGTCCGGACGGTCGACCCGGCCGACCCGGGACAGCCAGCGGTGCAGGGTGAGGCACGCCTGGTCGGCGAGGTAGGCGAGGGTGGCGGACTCGTCGCAGACGGTGTGGCGGACGGTGCCGTCCTCCTTGGCCACCTCGGCCCGCGGGATCCACTCCGGGTAGTGCTCGGGGGTGTTCTTCTGCATGAAGCGGGGCCCGTCGATCCCGTCCGGGTGCCGTTCCAGCATCAGCGGACGGCCGCGCAGCTGCGGCACCATGAACGCGGCGACCGACCGGTAGTAGGCGACCAGATCGCCCTTCGTGTACTGCTTCGCCTCCGCGCCGCCCGGGAAGAGCACCTTGTCCGGCCGGTGGACCTCGACGCTGCGGCGGCCCACCCGCACCTTCCGCACGGCGTCACCGCTCACGGCGCGATCGCCTGCTCCACCAGCAGCCGGGCGGACGCGGCGATCGACTCGGCGTCGATGCCCGCGGCGTGCAGCTGCTCGGCCGGGCTCGCCGAGCCGGGCATCGTCCGGACGGCGAGCCGCACCAGCCGGGGCACCGGCCGCCCGTCGAGGAAGGCGTCGAGGACCGCGTCCCCGAGGCCGCCCTGCTCGTGGTGGTCCTCCACGCTCAGCAGCAGGCCCGTCTCCTCGGCGGCCCGGCGCAGCGTGGCCCGGTCGACGGGCTTGACCGAGTACAGGTCGATCACCCGGGCCGCGATGCCCTCGCCGTCGAGCGCCTCGGCGGCCTTCAGCGCCTCGTGCACGGTGACGCCGGCCGCGACGATCGTCAGCCGGTCCCGGTCGGAGGAGCGCAGCACCTTGCTGCCGCCGACGGGGAACTCCTCGTCCGGCCCGTAGAGCACCGGGTCGGCGCCGCGCGAGGTGCGCAGGTAGCGGACGCCGTCCAGGCCGGCCATGGCCGCGACGAGCCGGGCGGTCTGGTGGGGGTCGCACGGGTAGAGCACGGTCGAGCCGTGCACGGCCCGGAACATCGCCAGGTCCTCCAGACCCATCTGCGAGGGCCCGTCCTGTCCGATGGCGACCCCCGCGTGCGAGCCGACGAGGTTGATGCCGGCGCCACTGACCGCGGCCATCCGGACGAAGTCGTGGGCCCGGGTCAGGAAGGCCGCGAACGTCGAGGCGTACGGCACCCAGCCGCGCGTCGCGAGACCGACCGCGGCGGCGACGAGCTGCTGTTCGGCGATGTAGCACTCGAAGAACCGGTCCGGGTACTCCTTGGCGAAGGCCTCGGCGCGGGTGGAGTCGCTCACCTCGCCGTCGAGGGCGACGATGTCCTCGCGGGCGGCGCCGAGAGCGGCCAGGGCCTTGCCGTAGGCGTCACGGGTCGCCACGCCCTTCTCGCGGTCCTCCCCCTCCCAGCGGGGCAGCACGAGGGGCCCGGTCGGGACGGAGTGCAGCATGCGGGCGTCGGCCGGCCCGGGCACGTGGACCCGCAGGTCACGGATGCCGCCCAGCTCCTCGATCGCCTCGTCGGCGTCGGGCAGCGGCTTGCCGTGCAGGCCCTCGCGGTCCTCGACGGACCGGACGCCCTTGCCCTTGAGGGTGCGGGCGAGGATCGCGGTGGGCTGCCCCAGGGTGGAGGCCGCCTCGCCGTAGGCGCGGTCGACGGCGTCCACGTCGTGTCCGTCGATCTCGATCGTGTGCCAGCCGAAGGCCTGGAAGCGGCGGGCGTAGGCGCCGAGGTCGTGGCCGTGCCGGGTGGGACCGCGCTGGCCGAGGCGGTTGACGTCGACGATCACCGTGAGGTTGTCGAGGTGTTCGTGGCCCGCGTGCTCGGCGGCCTCCCACACCGAGCCCTCGGCGAGCTCGCTGTCCCCGCACACCACCCACACGCGGTAGCCGATGCGGTCCAGCCGCTTCCCGGCCAGCGCGATGCCGACGCCCACCGGAAGACCCTGGCCGAGCGAGCCGGTGGCCGTCTCGACCCACGGCAGCCGCTGCGGGGTGGGGTGTCCCTCGAGCCGGCTGCCGAGTTCGCGGAAGGTCAGCAGCTCCTCGTCGTCGATGGCCCCGGCGGCCTTGTAGGCCGAGTACAGCAGGGGGGAGGCATGGCCCTTCGAGAGGACGAAGCGGTCGTTGCCCGGGTGCGCCGGGCGGTCGAAGTCGTAGCGGAAGTGGTTCGCGAGCAGTACGGCCATCAGGTCCGCGGCCGACATCGAGGACGTCGGATGGCCGGACCCCGCGGCGGCGGAGGCACGCACACTGTCGACCCGCAACTGCTGTCCGAGTTCGGTGAGTTCGGCGGTGTCCATCTGGCTACCGGTCTCCTTTCGCGTCGCGGGCGTCGCCGCGCTCGGCGGGGCCGGGGCCGGGCTCGCTCCCGGCGCTCTCGTCGTTCCGCGCGGCCGCCGGTCCGGAACTGTGCCGCCCCACCTCGGGCGTCGGCGAGTCGATCGACTGGGAGCCCTCCTCCGGCGACGACTGCCCCGCACGGGACCCGCTCCCACCGCCCGAATGCCGTCCCACCTCGGGTGTCGGCGAGGTGATCGACTGGGAGCCGTCCTCCGGGGAGGGGTGATGCTCGCCGGACCCGTCGGTCGCCTTGTCCGTGTCGTTCACGTCGTTCACGTCGTTCACGTCCTTCATGTCCTTCATGTCCTTCACGTCCTTCACGTCGTTCCCCTCAATCCGGTCGTCCACGTTCTTGTCGTACGGGTTCTCGCCGTCCGTGCCGTCCGCGTAGTCCGCGCCGTCCGCGTCGTTCCCGGCGTTCACGTCCTCCTCGGTGGCCGCGCCGGGGCCGGAGGCCGCGGGCTCGTGCCGGTGGTCCCCGGGTACCCGCGCCAGTTCCGGCGACGCGGTGTCCAGCGGTACCGACCAGGACCGGACCAGACCCAACTGGACGTCCTGCCGCGGGAGCACGGCGTCCAGCAGCCAGTCGGCGGCGACGCGCACCCGGTTGCCGGGCATGGCGGCGAGATGGTAGCCACGGGCGACGGCTCCGGCCACGGGGCCGGACAGGTGGACGCCGAGCGGATTGGCGGCGGCCTGCACCCCGCCCAGGTCCACCACGAATCCCAGGTCCTTGTGCCGGTACGGCCGCAGACCGGCCGCACCGCCGCCCTCGACGAGCGAGGCGGCGACGTTCTGCCCGGCCACCCTGCCCTGCCGCCAGGCGTGCTGCGCGGTCATCGGCGTGTACTCCCCGGGCCTCTCCAGATCCGGTACCGCGGCGGCGTCACCGCACGCGAACACCTCGGGCCTGCCCGGCACCTGGAGCGTCGGCTCGACGAGCAACCGCCCGCGTTCCATGGGCAGCCCGAGCGACTCCGCGAGAGGATCGGGCCGTACGCCCACGCACCACGCCAGGGTGCGGGTGTCGACGAACTCGCCGTCGGTCAGCAGGACTCCGTCGCGGGTGGCCTCCTTGACGGAGGTCCCCATGCGCACCTCGACGCCCCGCTCGCGCAGCACCCGGTCGGCGGTGCGGGAGAGCCGTTCGTCCAGCTCGGGCAGGACGCGCGACGCGAGATCGAGCAGCAGCCAGCGCGGCCGTATGCCCCGCCGCAGGGGGTGGGCGCGGACCAGGGCATCGGTGAACAGCTGTCCCTGCGCGGCGACTTCGGTACCGGTGTAGCCCGCGCCGACCACGACGAACGTACAACGCGCCGTGCACTCGTCGGCGTTCATGCCGGAAGCCGCCAACTCCACCTGCCGGGTGAGGTGATCGCGCAGGTAGAGAGCCTCGGGCAGGCCGCGGAACCCGTGCGCGTGCTCGGCGACCCCGGGGATGGGCAACAGCTTGTTGACGCTGCCGGCGGCCAGCACGAGCCGGTCGTAGCCGAGCGTGCCCTTGTCCCCTTCGGGGTTCGTGTAGTGGACGGTGCGCGCGTCGAGGTCCACGTGCTCGGCCTCGCCCAGCACCGGCCGCACCTCGCGCAGGGTCCCCGACAGGGAGACGGTGACCCGGCGCGGCTCGAGGATGCCCGCCGCCACCTGGGGCAGCAGGGGCAGGTACAGGAAGTAGTCGGTCGGGTTGAGCAGAGTGATGTCGGCCCGTCCCCTGGCCGCCCGCGCCAGGGTCCGGGCCGTCCGGTACCCGGCGAAGCCGGCTCCGACGATCACGATGCGGGGACGCCTCACGGTGGGCCTCCGAAGGGGTTCGGACGGTTGTCGTACGAAGGTTTCCGCGTCCCCCCGGCAGGAGCCGCCAAACGTGCGCCGGTGTCCCCTCCGGGCGCCCGGCGTCCGCGGCGCGACGGCCCCGAAGGAACCGGGAACGCCCACACGCGCCGGGCGGCCCCGCGGCAGCGTGTGCCGCGGGGCCGCCCGGATGCCGAACACGTGACGCGGATACGTCACTTCGGCGGACGTGTACCGCCCGTCAGACCCGGTGCGGGCTCTCGGGGTCGATGTCGTCGGCGCGCGGCGCCCCGCCCGGTTCCGGCACCTGGGCGCCGGGCGCGGTCGGCGGCATCGGCGGGTACGGCAGCCCGGTACCACCGGGCGGTCCGGCCGGCGGCGTACCGCCGATGACCCGGCCGGAACCCTTGTCCGGTGCGGCCTCGAGCCCGGCCGTGGGCGGCGACGACGCGTGCGGCTTGGCGGCGCCGCGCAGCAGGTAGGCCACCACTGCGAGGATCGCGGCGGTGATCAGCGCCGCGGCCCAGTCCGGCAGACCGATGCCGAGGGCGAGCCCCACCGCGAGTGCGACGGCCGCGCCCGCGTAGAGGGCGACGGCGCCGGACGCCGCGTAGAGCATGGCCGTACGGCGCTGCTTGCGGGTCTGCTCGCGCAGCTCCTCGCGGATCGTCTCGCGCGCCACCTGCGCCAGCTCGTCGACCAGATGCTTGTCCAGATGCTCCAGGTGATCCATGCGCTCCATGGGCCTCGGGTACCCGCTGTCATGGACGCTTAACTCCGCGGACCGGCCTGCTGCAACGGCGGGGAGCGAACCGGGAAGGGGCCGGGGAGGGCGCCGGGGAGGGGCCGGGCGGGGATCGGGTGAAGGGATCACCTCACCGCGGCCGCCCCAACTAGGCTCGTCCGCATGGACATTCTGGGAGCCACACTGCGTGTCTGTGTCGACGATCTGGAGACCTCGGTCTCCTTCTACGAGCGGCTGGCGGGCACCGGCGCGCTCCGCTTCGAGCGGGGCGGTGTACAAGTGGCCGCGGTCGGCTGCTTCCTGCTGATGAGCGGGCCTCCGGCCGAGCTGGAGCTGCTGCGCAAGGTGGCCGCGACGATCGCCGTCGCGGACGTGGAGGAGGCCCACCGGACCCTCACCGAACTGGGCGCGGACGTCATCGCCGGCCCGGTGCCGACCCCGGTGGGCCGCAACCTGATCGCCCGGCACCCGGACGGAGCGGTGTACGAGTACGTCGACCGGCGCGGGTCGTGAGGCGCCGGGCCCGACGAAATTCCGTGGGCGGTGGGTCGTCGCGGACGTAAAGTCGGGCGTTCGACGACAGGCACGAAGGAGCGGCAGTGAGCGAGCAGCACACCTACCGGGTGATCGTCCGGGGCACCTGGGACGGCCTCACCGACGAGGCCCGGACCCGTCTCCTCGCCGAGGCCGCCGACCACGGCCTGACGAGCATGCGGTTCACCGAGCAGGGCACGCTGTCGTACGAGCCGTCGCCGCTGAAGCACTTCTCGATGCGCTACGTGGTGGTGTCGGACGCGGCGGACGGCGAGGAGATGGCGGGCGCGCTCGCCGAGGAGCGCGCCGAGGCGACGCTGCGGGAGCTCGGCCACGGCTTCACCGGGCTGCGGTCGACGGTCACCGACCTCGACACGATGAAGATCAACTACAAGTCCGCATCTCGGCGGTGATCGCCCACCGCTCGTGGTCCCGCCACTCCCCGTCGATGTAGATCATCTTCGGGGAGAAGCCCTCCCGGCGGAAGCCGCAGCCGCGGGCCAGGGCGATCGAGGCGACATTGCCGGGCTGCGCGTTGATCTCCAGCCGGTGCAGCCGCATCGGTCCGAACGCGTGGCCCACCACCAGGTCGAGCGCCTCGCGCATCAGCCCGCGCCCGGCCGCGTGCGCGAAGGCGCCGTAGCCCAGCGCGCCGCACTGGAAGCCGCCCTCGACGATGTTGTTGATGTTGACGAACCCGGCGACCGCCCCGTCCTCCAGGGTGCACACGAGGAAACCGGCCTTCGACGGGTCCTCGATCAGCCGGCCCGCGTAGGCCGTGTACGCGGCGGCCGTGGCCGGCGGGAACAGCCACGGGTGGTGCAGATCCTTGCTCTCCCGCGCGCGGGCGGTGAACTCCGGCCCGTCCTCGTAGGTGAAGTGGCGTATGCCCACGCGGGGGCCCTCGGCGAGGTATCGGGATGCGGTGTGCGGCATCGGGACAGCCTACGACGAGGTCACCTGCGCCGTTTCCTGAAATACGCCAAGGAGGCGCCGCACAGGACGCCGATGACCGCCATCGCCAGAAGCGCCGTCCACAGCGGCACCGTCACCTCGGGGACCAGCAGCCGGATCTTCACGGTGCTGGTGTTCTGGAAGATGAAGACCAGGGTGAGGACGGCGAGCGCCAGGACGACGATCCGGCCCGGCGTCAGCGCTTCGTTCCTGCCGCCGCTGCGGGACGCCTTCGTGGTCTTCGTGCTCATACGACCAGCCTGAGCCCTGCGCCACGCTCACGCACGGTGAGGCGCGCCGCCGGGTGAGGCGGGCCGGGGGATCAGCGCAGGGCGGGGGTGTCGAGGGTCAGCGTGCCCTCGTCGGCGTCGAGCACGGCGGGCACGCCGAAGGGCACGGTGAGCGCCCCCTCGCAGTGACCGAACCCGAGCTCCTCGACGACGGGGACGCCGAGGCCGCCGAGCCGGTCCACGAGGACCGGGCGCAGCTCCTCGTAGGGGCCGCACCTGTCCCAGGAGCCGAGCGCGACACCCGCGACGCCGTCGAGCCAGCCGGTGCGCAGGAGTTGGGTGAGGGCCCGGTCGACGCTGTACGGCCGCTCCCCGACGTCCTCGATCAGCAGCAGACCGCCGCGGGCACCGGCCCGGGTGTGCGGGGTGCCGTAGCCGGTGGCCAGCAGCGCCAGGCAGCCGCCCAGGGTGACGCCCCGCGCCCGGCCCGGAGCGATCGCCGTACCGGTGGAGGCGAGCGTGCGGACGGTCTCCGGCGCGAACAGGGTGGCCCTGAGGTGCTCCTGACCCCGGGCGCTCTTGATGAAGTCGATGCCCGCGGCCGCGGGCCCGTACAGCGTGACCAGGCCCAGGCGGAGGGCGAACGCCTCGTGCAGGGTGGTGCTGTCGCTGAAGCCGACGAACACCTTCGGTCCGGCCGCCCGCATCGCGTCCCAGTCGAGCAGGTCGACGAGCCGCTGGGCACCGTAGCCGCCGCGTGCGCACAGCACGGCGTCGACGCCCGGATCGCACCAGACCCGCTGGAGGTCGGCCGCCCGGTCGGCGTCGGTGCCCGCGAGATGCGGCAGCCGGTCGTGCCGGTCCAGCACATGGGGGGCGACCACCGGGTCGAGGTCCCAGCCGCGCAACAGGTCGAGGCCGGCCTCCAGCCGCTCCTCCGCCACCGGCCCGCTGGGCGCGACGACCGCGACCCGGGCGCCGGGGGCGAGCCGCGTCGGCCGCACGAGTTCCTTCACCGCACAAGCTCCAACCTGGGGATTCCGGGCGGGCACAGCCCGAACGCCTGAGCGTACAACGACAGCTCGGCCTCCAGGGCGCGCACCATCGTGGCCGCCCGGCGGAAGCCGTGCCCCTCCCCCTCGAACGCCAGGTACGCGTGCGGCACCGGCCGCCCGGCCAGCCGGGCCAGGAACCGCTCGCACTGGGCGGGCGGGCAGATCACGTCGTCCAGCCCCTGGAGGAGCAGGAACGGCACGGTGATCCGGTCGGCGTGCTCGATCGGCGACCGTTGCGCGTACCGGGCGGGCACCTGCGCGAGGGGCCCGACGAGACTGTCCGGGTAGCGCGACTCGAAGTCGTGGGTCCCGCCCGTCGCCCAGCCCACCAGGTCCAGCACGGGGTAGCGGATCGTGCCGCAGGCGTAGACGTCGGTGCCGGCCAGCGAGACGGCGGCGGTCCAGCCGCCCGCGCTGCCGCCCCGGACGGCCAGCCGCCGGCGGTCGGCGGTGCCCTCGTCGGCGAGCGCCAGGGCGACGGCCGCGCAGTCCTCCACGTCGACCACGCCCCACTGCTCGCGCAGCCGCTCCCGGTACTCCCGCCCGTACCCGGTGGAGCCGCCGTAGTCGACCTCGGCGACCCCGATGCCCCGGGAGGTGAAGTAGGCGATCTCCAGATCCAGTACGAGCGGGGCGCGATCGGTGGGCCCGCCGTGCGCCCACACGACGTAGGGCGGCAGTTCGTGGCCGGGCGCGACCTGTCCGGGGTGGTGGGGCGGGTAGACGTGCGCGTGGATGTCACGACCGTCGGGGCCGGTGAACGTACGGATCCGGGGCTCGGGGTAGTAGGCCGGGTCCACCGCGTCGTCGTGCGCGGCTCCGACCACCCGGGCCCGGCCGGTCCTGGCGTCCAGCTCCACCACCTCGTACGCGCTGCGCGGGCTGGCCGCGACGCCGACGACGCGTTCCCCCTGCACCGCGAGGGTGGGCGCGAACTCCGTCCACGGTCCGGCCGCGTCGACGAGCTCCTCGGTCTCCGGGTCGAGGATCCCGAGCACGGTGGACCCGCGGCCGTGCACGACCGCGACGAGCCCGCTCTCCAACGGCGCGAACCAGCGCTGCCCGAGCTTCCACAGGGCTCCGCCGAACTCCTCCTCGCGGGGGCAGACGGGCTGGTGGTCGCGGTACAGGTTCCACCAGCCGCTACGGTCGCTTGTATACAGTAGACAGTCTCCTGTGGACGGTTGCCCGTCAGCCGCGGACGGTCGACCGTCCGCAACCAGCTGTCGCCCGTATCCCGTCGACGGCATCCAGTCGACCTGGGCGATCGACTCCCCCGGTCCGCCGGCCACCACCCGGGCGCCGCTCAGGGTGCCGTCACCCGTGACGTCGGCGACGACCACCTCCGTGCCCTCCCACGGCATCAAGGGGTGGTCCCAGGCCAGCCAGGCAGCCCGGCGGCCGTCGGACGACAGACGGGCCCCGGTGACGAACCGGCGCCGATCGTCGGTGAGTTCGCGCACGGCGGCGCGATCCTCGGCGGCCGACCCGTCCAGCGGCACCGCGGCCAGCAGCCGGCGCACGTCGGTCGGCCCCTCACCCGTGAACTCCTCCAGCACGCACCACACTTCGCCCCGCGCCGGCAGCAACTGCGGCTCCACCCAGCGCAGTCCGCCCCCTACGGACGAGACGGGAGTGAGCGGGCGTGGCCCATCACCCGACGCGGGCCCGGACCCGGACCCGGCCCCGGACCGGGGCTCGTACACGTACAGCCGCTGGTCGGCGAAGTGCACGAACACCACGAGGAGCCGCCCGTCGTGCTCGGCACCGGCCCACGGCTGTCCCCCGTACTCGACGACCCGGCTGCGGACGTTCCAGGGGGCGGGCAGGAGGGACTCCTCCGTGCCGTCGGGCCGACGCCGGACGAGGGTGCGGCGTCCGTGCTCGGCCGGCCGGGGCGCGGTCCACCACACCTCGTCGCCGACGAAGCCGACGTACTCGGGGCGCCCGTCGTGCGTGGCCGCGAGGGTCGCGTCGATGGGCGAGGGCCAGGAACCGTACGGCAGGACCTGCACATTCTCCCCGTTCGCCTAGGCCGTTCGCAGGAACCGGTCGAGTACCCGGACGCCGAAGTGCAGCGCCTCCACCGGGACCCGTTCGTCGACACCGTGGAAGAGGGCCTGATAGTCGAAGCCTTCCGGGAGCTTCAGCGGTGCGAAGCCGTAGCCGGTGATGCCGAGCCGCGAGAACTGCTTGGCGTCCGTCCCCCCGGACATGCAGTACGGCACCACGTGCCCCTCGGGCGCGAACTCCTCGACGGCGGCCCGCATACGGGCGTAGAGGGGGGCGTCCACAGGTGCCTGGAGGGCGACTTCACGGTGGTGGAACTCCCAGTCGACGTCGGGCCCGGTGAGTCGGTCGAGCGTCGCGCGGAACTCGTCCTCGCCGCCCGGGAGATAGCGGCCGTCGACGTAGGCGACGGCCTCCCCGGGGATCACGTTGACCTTGTAACCTGCGCCCAGCATGGTCGGGTTGGCGCTGTTGCGGACGGTCGCCTCCACCAGGGCGGCCGCCGGTCCGAGCTTCGCCAGCAGACCGTCCACGTCATGCAGGTCGGCGTCGACGCCGTACAGCGCGGCGAGTTCGGTGAGGGCGGCACGGACGGTCGGGGTGAGCCGCGGGGGCCATTCGTGCTCGCCGATGCGGGTCACGGCGGCGGCCAGTCGGGTCACCGCGTTCTCCCGGTTGACCTTGGAGCCGTGTCCGGCGCGCCCGCGGGCGGTGAGCTTCACCCAGCCGGTCCCGCGCTCACCCGCCGCGATGGGGTAGATCTCACGCCCGGCGCCGTCATGGAAGGTGAACGCCCCGGATTCACCGATGGCCTCGGTGCAGCCCTCGAAGAGTCCCGGATGCCGGTCGGCGAGGAACCCGGAGCCGTCCTCGGCGCTGGCCTCCTCGTCGGCGGTGAAGGCGACGACGAGGTCGCGCCGGGGCCGGACGCCCTGCCGGGCCCAGGACCGCAGCACGGCCAGGATCATCGCGTCCATGTTCTTCATGTCGACGGCGCCGCGCCCCCACACGACCCCGTCGCGCACCTCCCCGGAGAAGGGGTGGACGCTCCAGTCGGCGGCCTCCGCGGGCACCACGTCCAGGTGACCGTGGACGAGCAGCGCGTCCGCGGCCGGGTCGGTGCCCTCGATCCGCCCCACGACGTTGGTCCGCCCCGGGGTGCGTTCGAGGAGTACCGGCTCGATGCCCGCCTCGGCGAGCAGTGCGGCGGCGTACTCGGCGGCGGGCCGTTCCCGGCAGTCGCCGCCGCCGCGATTGGTGGTGTCGATGCGGATGAGATCGGAGGTGAACCGGACGACCTCCTCCCGTGCCTGCGCGTCAGCCATGCCGCTCCTGCCTCAGCCTTCGCCTTCGCCCCGGCCCCTGCCGCCGCTCCCGCCCGTGCCCCGGGCGTCGCTCCTCAGCCATACTGCTCCTCGATCGCGGCCGAGACGATCGTGGTGACCGCCTTGAAGGTACGGATGCCCTCGTACATGGTGCCGCTGGTGTACGCGATCTTCCGCTCGCCGGCGCGGGCGACGCCGGGCACGACGGTGGCCGCCATCGCGAGATGCTCGGCGTCGAACTCCACGGCGACCGTGAACGGCCCAGCGCTCATCGGTTCCTGACGGATGGCCAGCCGGGTCGCCTCCTTCGCCGCTGCCCGGATGTCGGCGGCCGTGCGGGCCGGGGTACGGCACACGGCCGCGTACCGGGAGACGTGGTCCTTGACCGCGACCTTCAACGCCTCGGGCGCGTACCCGAGGGCGTCCTCGCAGGCCACGTCGTCACCGGTGACGAGGACGACCGGCACCCCGTACTCGGCGACCACGTGCGCGTTGAGCAGCCCCTCGCTGGCCCGTACGTCGTTCAGCCAGACGCCGGTGAGGGAGTTGGCCAGGTAGGTGTGGGCCAGGACGCCCTCCATGCCGGCGCCCGCGTGGTAGCCGACGAAGGCGATGCCGTCGACGTCCCCGTGCTGGACGCCCTCCACCATGGAGAGGGACTTGTGCCGGCCGGTGAGCATCTCCGCGCGGTCGTCGAGCTGCTCGAGGAGCAGGTTGCGCATGGTCGAGTGGGCCTCGTTGATCAGGACCTCGTCCGCTCCGCCGTCGAAGAAGCCGAGCACGGCGGCGTTGACGTCCGAGGTGAACATCGACCGGCACCGCTCCCACTCCGGTGCCCCGGGCAGTACGTCGGCCGGCCAGGTGACGCCCGTGGCGCCCTCCATGTCGGCGCTGATGAGGATCTTCATGTCCGGCCCCCGTCCTCTCAAGGAATCCCGAGCCTATCGGGCCGCCCCTCGGATTGCCGGGCAGCGACTCCCCTCGCACGGGAGCTTCCCCACGGCGACCACCGCCTCCGGCCGCCGCCCTCCCCGCCCTCGGCCCGCGCTGGCCCCGTACTCGAAAATCCCCTGATGCGGCTGACCCCGCGCGTGTGGTGATCTGGGCACGCACATGCGCACCGCAGTGACACGAACGGGGACCCTGCCATGACCACGTACACCGCCCTGCCACCGGAGCGCTTCGAGGCCGACCGGCCTCATCTGCGTGCCGTCGCCTACCGCATGCTCGGCTCGCTCGGCGAGGCGGAGGACGCCGTTCAGGAGACCTGGCTCAGGGCGGCCCGGGCGGACGTCGGCGATGTGGACAACCTCAGCGGGTGGCTCACCACGGTCGTGGGCCGGGTGTGCCTGAACATGCTCCGCTCCCGAAGGACACGCCCCGAGGTGCCGTTGGACGCCCGGGTGAGTGAGCCCGCCGCCGGGACGGCGGAGGGCGGCGACCCCGAGGAGGAGGCGCTGCTCGCCGACTCGGTCGGGGTGGCGCTGCTGGTCGTGCTGGACAGGCTCGCCCCGGCCGAGCGGCTGGCGTTCGTGCTGCACGACCTGTTCGCCGTGCCGTTCGACACCATCGCCCCGATGATCGAGCGGACTCCGGCCACGACACGGCAACTGGCCAGCCGGGCCCGCCGCCGCGTCAGGGGCGGCGCCCCCGCGGCCGTCGCCGACCGGGCCCGGCAACGCCGGGTCGCCGACGCGTTCCTGGCCGCGACGAGGGGCGGCGACTTCGAGGCGCTGCTCGCCCTGCTGCACCCGGACGTGGTCCTCACCGCCGACCGCTTCGTCGTCCCGACACCGGAGCCCGTCACCGTCGGCGGCGCCCGCGCCGTGGCCGAGGGCGCGATGGCGGCGACCGGCCGGGCCCGGTTCACCGGCCTCGCCCTGCTCGACGGCCGGGTCGGCCTCGCGATGGCGCCGCACGGCAGGCTGCGGCTGGTCCTGCTGTTCACGCTCGCGGAGGGCGCCGTCACCAGGATCGACGTGGTGGCGGATCGGGAGCGGCTGGACGGCATCGAGGTGGCGGTCCTCGACACCGTCGGCGCCGAAGCCGTCGGCGCCGGACCCGCCGACACAGCGGCCGTGAGCGCCGAGGACTGACGAACGGGTGGGGGGCCGACCGGAGTTCCCGGTCGGCCCCTCACCTGTCCCTCGCCCTTTCTCAGAACGCTCAGAACGCCAGCACCAGCGAGGCCACCGCCGGTGCCGCGTAGACCAGCGGGAACGGCAGGTGCGCGAACCAGCGGGCTCGCAGCACGGTGCCGGCGGCGCCGAGGAAGTACAGGATCAGACCGATCGCGGCGAGCACGCCGACCACGGGCACGAACAGCCCGGCCAGCAGACCGGCCGCGCCCGCGGCCTTGGCCGCGCCGAGCCACGGCCACCACGAGCGCGGCACTCCGTAGTCGGCCAGCGGCTTCACCGTCCACTCGGCGCCGAGGAAGATCGAGGCGGCCGAGAAGCCCGCCATGACGGCTCCGACAACGGTGACGACGACGTAGGCGGTGGAGTGGTCAGTGAACATCTCAGCAGCTCCTCAGGGGGTTTCCGTGCGTTCCTGGACCCCTGACACGGTGCGCCGGGCGAGTGTGACAGCCACGAGGGCCACTTTCGATGTGACGGCCATCACTCGATGCGGGCGGCCACCTGCCACTTCGACGGCAGCTCGATCCGGGTGCCGTCGGGCGCGAACTCGGTGGTCACGAGGGGCAGTTCACCGGAGGCCAGAACCGTGAGGCCGGCGGTGCGCAGATACCTGGGCACCGCGTCGTCGGCCACTTCGCCGGGGGCGATGCCGTGCCGGAAGATCGGCGCGAGCTTCGGCGGCGGGCCGTCCGGGCTCTGTGCCAGTCCGCCGAGGACGGGGCGGGCGGCCTCCGACAGTTCGACGAGGAAGACCCGCCCGCGCTCCCCCAGCAGCGCGGCGATCCCGTCCACCAGCGGCTGCCGGTCGTCGGGCTCGCATTGGTGCAGGACGCCCCTCATATAGACGTTGGTGTCCCCGAGTTCGGCGTGCAGTGCCTCGGCCGCGCCCTTCTCGGCCGCGTCCAGCAGCCGGTACGTGGCCTGTCCGGCGGGGTCGGCGCGGCGGGCGTGGTCGAGGGCCGCGGCGGACAGGTCGGCGCCGACGACGTGCGGAAAGCGGTCGGCGAAGTACCGGGTCTGGGTGCCGTTGCCGCAGCCGAGGTCCACCAACGCCAGTCCGGGGTCGGCGAGATGGGGCTCGAAGAGGGCCAGGTGGAGGGCGGCGGTCACCTTCGGGTCGGCATCCCAGAAGACACTGCCCGGTTCCTCCGGGGCCTCGCGCCAGAAGCCCTCCCATGCCTCCCGGTAACGACTCGTCACGCTCATGCACAACTCCCCAGAATGCAAGGCCGATCCGCCGCAAGTGACGGGCGAGTACGGTCTATCGCTCCCCGGTCGGCGCGACAAGCGTGGTGCGCATTCCTTCACGCCGCGTTCGAGATCCGTCCGCCGTCCGACGCATCCCGGCCGGTCGTGCTCAGCGCCCCGCGGGACGGCGCGGCAGCGTCAGCTCGAACCACACGGACTTCCCCGCTCCCGTACGGCTGGTGCCCCACTCGCGGGCCAGCACGCTGACCACGCGCAGGCCCCGCCCGGCCTCGTCGCCGGGCCCGGCGCTCAGCAGGGTCGGCAGTTCGTGGTCGTCGTCCTCGACCTCGCACAGCAGTGTGTCGCCGCGGACGAGGCGCAGCGCCACGGGGCTCCGGCGGGCGTGCCGTACGGCGTTGGTGACCAGTTCGCTCACCATGAGCGCGGCGGCGTCGGCCGACTTCGCCAGACCCCAGTCGTGCAGCTGTTCGCGGACCACCGCGCGGGCCCGGCCGACCTGCGCCGGGTCGAGGGGGAACCGCCACTCGGCGACGTCGTCCGGCCCGATGCCGTTGAGGCGGGCCAGGAGCAGGGCCACGTCGTCCTTGCGGCCGCCGCGGGTGTTGAGGGCGCGGATGATGGTGTCGCAGGCGTCGTCCATCGAGGCGGCCGGGTGGGCGGCGGACTCGCAGAGGGTCGCGAGCCCCACGCCGATGTCCTCGCCGCGCACCTCGACCAGCCCGTCGGTGCACATCACCAGCCGGTCACCCGGCTCCACGCGCACGTGTACCGACTCGAAGGGCACCCCGCCGACCCCGATGGGCGCGCCGGTGGGCAGGTCGAGGAGTTCGCTGCGGCCGTCGGCGGCACGCACCAGCACGGGTGGGATGTGGCCCGCGTTGGCGAGGTGCAGCTCGCCCTCGATCGGGTCGTAGACGGCGTACAGACAGGTCGCGAGGTAGGTGTCGCCGAGCCGTTGCGCCAAGTCGTCGAGATTGCGCAGGAGTTGGGCGGGCGGCAGGTCCAGGGCGGCCATGGTCTGCACGGCCGTCCGCAACTGCCCCATCATCGCGGCCGAGTTGAGCCCGTGCCCCATGACGTCGCCGACGACGAGGGCGGTGCGCGCGCCGGGCAGCTTCACCGAGTCGAACCAGTCGCCGCCGACCCGGCCGAGCAGCGTACCCGGCAGATAGCGGGTGGCGATGTCGCAGCCCGCCATCCGCGGCGGGATGTGCGGCAGCATGCTGTCCTGGAGGGTCTCGGCGACGCTCTCCTGGTAGGTGTACATGCGCGCGTTGTCGAGCACGAGGCCCGCACGGGCGGCGAGTTCGGCGCCGGTGACCCGGTCCATGTCGTTGAAGAGGGCACGCTCGGGGTGGCGCAGGAGGATCATGAAGCCGAGGACGACGTTCCGTGCCTTGAGCGGGACGACCAGCATGGAACGGCCGGTGATCAGGGGCCGGATGTCGCGCTTCTCGAACTGCGAGGCGATGGCGTGGCCCATCTGCTCGCTGATGCGCGGCACCAGGACGGGCTGTCCGGTCGTCATGCACTGGAAGAACGGGGTGTGCGCGGGGAACGGCATGGCCTCGCCGACGGGTACGACGTCGTCCCAGCGGCCGGGTTCGTCGGTGTGCTCGACGGCGACCCGGTGCCACATGGTGGTCGTGTCCGGCACGCCGTCGGGGAACCCCTCCCCGGCGACGACCTGTTCGCGCAGATAGGTGCCGGCGACGTCGGTGAAGCGCGGGACGACGGCTCTGCTGACCTCGAGGATGGTGCGGGAGAGGTCGAGGGAGGTGCCGATCTTCCCGCTGACCTCGTTGAGGAACTCCAGCCGCTCACGGACGGCGACGTATTCGAGGTCCTCGCCCTCGTCGACGAGCTCCTGCGGTACGGGCATCCCTTCGGCGGCGACGCGGGCGGCCCGCTCGCGGCGCGCTCTGCGCTCGACGCGCCGGGCCACGCCCCAGTCGGGGGTCACGGGCACCCGGTCGTTCTGACTGAACTCCAGGACCGGATAGCCGAGTTCGAGGATCTGCGCGACGATGCGGGCGCCTTCGCCGACACTCATGCTGGGCAGGATCTCGGGCAGCCGCCGGGCCAGTTCCGCGGCGCCGGGGAAGTCGGTGTGCAGGGCGAAGGCGGGCGCGATGCGTTCGACGGCCAGAGGGTCCGCCGGGTCGTCCTGGTGCAGTGCGGCCGCGTCCGCGGCCAGTACCAGCAGCCGTTCCGTGCCCGGTCCGACCAGGGGGTACGCCCACCACAGCACATCGGTCCGACCACCGTCGCGGTCCTGCCCGGGCACGGTCAGCCGGGCCCGTCCGGCGGCCGGGTAGCCGAGGCCCCGGTCGAGGGAGGAGTCGAGGCCGGGCCCGAGTCCGTCGTAGGCGGCGTAGTCCCCGTAGCCGTCGTACCCGCCGCCCGGAAGATCGTCGTCCGGCTCGGGGAGCGCCCCGGAGACGGGGAGCAGGTCGATCGCGGGCCGGCCGATCGCCTCCTCCTTGACGACGCCGAAGAGCCGGCGTGCGCCGGTGCTCCAGTGGGAGACGAGTCCCTCGCGGTCCACCACGACCACGGCCAGGGGGACGCGCCCGGCGTCGACCGACTCTCCCCCACCCTCCGGGCGGGGGGACCCCCAGCTCGCTTCGCCCGCCGTGTCGGCCGCGTCGCTCCCGGCTCCGCGGCTGGGAGGTACGTCCCTCTCGGTGCCACGGTCCATGGCCCAGGCCCTCTCTCCCCAGAGCTGTGCAAGATCTGTCCCGCCGTCACCACCGTACGGCGCACGTCCGTCGGCATGTGCGGCAATCCTGGAATTGGTTTCAGCCGGGCGCGCCGGGGTACGCCGCCCGTCCCGGCGTCCGCTCGCGACGGGTTCAGTCCTCGTGGCCGAGCTGGAGGTCGCGTTCCGTGCGTCCGCCGCCCGCGACTTGGAGGACGGTGGCGACCGGCGGGTAACCGGCGGCGATGACGGTGTACTCGCCGCAGGACCGGTCGACGAAGCGGAAGGCGCCGTCGGGCCCCGTGGTGAGGGTGTCCACGACGTTGCCCGCCGCGTCCAGGAGGGTCACGCGCGCGTCCTCGACGGGCCGCCCGCCGGTGGCCCGGACGGTGCCGCGCAGCAGGGCGCCGCCGGCGAGTTCGATGTCCTGGCGGGTCTCCCTGGCGGCCTGGACGCTGACCGGAACGGCGGCCGGACGGAAGGCGGGCGCGCCGGCGGCGAGGGTGTACTCCCCGGCGACGAGTTCGGTGAGGACATAGCCGCCCTCGAAGCCGCTGCGGGTGCTCGCGACGACCTCACCGTGCACGTCGGTGAGGGTGACGGTGGCCTCCCGCACCGGGGAGCCGTCGGCGGTGACCACGCTCCCGGCGAGGCGTCCGGCGCCGCCGAGGACGACGTCCAGTTCGACGGGGCGCTCGCCGACGGTGACGGAGACGGCCCGCGGCTGGTGGCCGCCGGCGGCCGCGATCAGGACGTACGGCCCGGAGCCGGGCGCGGCCAGCGCGAACCGGCCGTCCTCGCCGCTGGCGTCCCGGCCGATCTGCAGCCCGGTCACGTCGATGAGCGTGAGCGCCGCGCGGGGCACCACGGTCCCGTCGGGATGCCGCACCGCGCCGCGGACGGGGACGCCGGCGGTGTGCGGCGCGTCGAGTGCGAGGGCCTGCGGGACCGCCGTGATCCCGGGCGCGGGTTCCGTCGCGGCGGCGTGGTGGGACACCAGCGGTTTCTCCTCGAGGAAGAAGGCGACGAGCAGGCCGAGGAGCAGCACCGGCACGAGGTAGAGGAAGATCCTCGGCATGGCGTCGGCGTAGGCGCGGATGTAGGCGTCGCGCAGCTCCGGGGGCAGGGCGTGGACGAGCTGCGGGGTGAGGGACTCGGGGTCGGGGAGGCCGCCGCCGGTGCGGACGGGCAGGCGGGCGCGCAGGGCGTCGGTGAGCCGGCCGGCGAAGAGCGTGCCGAAGATCGCCGCGCCGACACTGCCGCCGATCTGCCGGAAGTAGGTGTTGGCGCTGGTGGCGGTGCCGAGGTCGGCGGGGCGCACGGAGTTCTGCACGGCGAGGACGAGCACGGGCATCACCAGCCCGATGCCGGCGCCGAGGACGGCCATCCAGAGGCTGTACTGGAGCCGGGGTGTGTCGACCTCCAGCCGGGACAGCAGCCACATGCCGAGGGCGGCGAGGGCGCTGCCGAGGACGGGATAGATCTTGTAGCGGCCGGTGTGCGTGATGAGCTGTCCGGAGAGGACCGACGCGCCCACGATGCCGCCCATCATGGGCAGCATCAGCAGCCCCGACTCGGTGGCGGTGGCCCCGTCGACCATCTGCAGGAAGGTCGGCAGATAGCTCGCGGCGCCGAACAGTGCGACGCCGATCACCAGGCCGACCAGCGCGGTGACGTTGAAGACGGCGTCCCGGAACAGCCGCAGCGGGATGAGGGGTTCGGCGGCGGCGCGCTCCACGGCGAGGAACAGGACGGCCGCGGCGGCCGCTCCCGCGCCGAGGCCGAGGATGACGCCCGAGTCCCAGGCGTGCCGGGTGCCGCCCCAACTGGTGAGCAGGACCAGGAAGGTGGAGGCGGCGGCGAGCAACAGGGCGCCGAGGACGTCGAATCGGGGCTTCGCCGTCGGCTTCGGCAGCTTCAGCACGACGGTGACGACGGCGAGGGTGAGAAGGCCGAAGGGGACGTTGAAGTAGAAGCACCAGCGCCAGGAGAGGTGGTCCGTGAAGTAGCCGCCGAGCAGCGGTCCGGCGACCGAGGCGAGGCCGAAGGCGGCGCCGATGAGGCCCATGAACCGGCCGCGCTGCCGGGGCGGCACGATGTCCGCGATGATCGCCTGCACGCCGATCATGAGACCGCCGGCGCCGACGCCCTGGACCGCGCGGAAGGCGATCAGCTGGTCCATGGTCCCCGCCCGCCCGGCGAGCGCGGAGCCGATGACGAAGACCACGATCGCGAACTGGAAGACGCCCTTGCGGCCGAGGAGGTCGCCGAGCTTGCCGTAGACCGGCAGTCCGACGGTGGCGGTGAGCAGGTAGGCGGTGATCGCCCAGGACATCCGGTCCAGGCCGTGCAGTTCGCCGACGATCTTCGGCAGGGCCGTGGCGACGATCATCTGCTCCAGGGCCGCGAGGAGCAGGGCGAGCATCAGGGAGAAGAAGATCAGCCGCACCCGGCGCCGGCCGGGTTCCGGCGGGCCGGCCGGCACCGGTGGCCGGTCCTTCGCGGCAGGTGCCGTGACCGGCTCGTCCTGTGCCAGCGTGGTCCCGCCCATGTGCCGCTCCCCTCGTCGCGCCTGCCACGCAATTCCCGCGTAAAGCGACAACTACGAGCAAGCGCGACGAGTTACGGCGCCATCCCGGTCACAAGAGAGATCCACTCGAACCGGTGAAGGGAGGCAACGCGCGCGGAGCGCACGGGTGTTGATCTACTTCTCGACCTCGGTGGCGAGGTTGGCCAGAATCAGGTCGTAGATCCGGTTGAGCCCCTTGGGCGCGAACGTCCTCTCGAAGAAGCCGCCGACGCCGCCGGCGCCGTTCCAGGTGCTGGTCACGACGACGCGGGACTTGCCCTCGCCCGCCGGGGTGACGCGCCAGACGGTGACCATCGAGGAGTTGCGGTCCTTCTCGACGAGCTCGCCGTCGGTCGGCTCGGCGACCTCCAGGAGGCAGTCACGGACGCGCTTGCTGGTGGCCTGGAGCTTCCAGTGGACGAGGGTGCCCTCGCCGTCGCCGCCCTCGCGCACCTCGTACTCGCTGAAGTGCTCGGGCAGCAGCTTCCCGCGCGCGCCGCTGTAGTCGGCGATGGTGTCGAACACCTTCTCCGGATCCGCGGCGACGACCCGCTCGGTGGTGGCCTCGACCTGCGCCATGGGGTTCCTCCACGTCTGTGTTGCTCAGGGTTGTTCGGGGTTCCTCAGGTTCGGGGCAAGCCAACCACCCCGGTCCACGGCCGCCCAAATCGGGGTCCCGGAAGCGATCGCGGGGCGATCGAAATCGGTTCCCGAAAGGTTCCTCGCACGATCATGGGAACACATGTTCTATTGTGGGGTCAGTGCTACCGAGGAGGCGTCATGCGCTGGGACAACCTCACCGTGGAGACCCGCCACGACCGGCCGGCCGATGCCGCGCTGTTCGGTGCGGACGCGGTCACGACCAGGACGTTCGACACGCCCGAGTTCGCCGGCATCACGTTCCACGAGATCCGGGCCCGCTCGATCCTCAACCGGGTGCCGGGGGCCTCCCGGATGCCGTTCGAGTGGACGGTGAACCCCTACCGGGGCTGCACGCACGCGTGCGTGTACTGCTTCGCCCGCAAGACGCACAGCTATCTCGACCTCGACACCGGGACCGGCTTCGACACCCAGATCGTCGTCAAGGTGAACGCGCCGGAGCTGCTGCGGCGCCAGCTGGCCTCGCCCCGCTGGCACGGGGAGCACGTCGCGATGGGCACGAACGTCGACTGCTACCAGCGCGCGGAGGGCCGCTACCGGCTGATGCCGGGCATCCTGTCCGCCCTGCGCGACCGGGCGAACCCCTTCTCGATCCTGACCAAGGGAACCCTGATCCTGCGCGACCTCGACCTGCTGCGGCAGTCCGCCGAGGTGACCGACGTCGGCGTCTCGGTCTCCGTCGGCTTCACCGACACCGAACTGTGGCGCACCGTGGAACCGGGCACGCCCGCTCCCCAGCGGCGCCTGGACGTCGTCAGGACCCTCACCGACCACGGGATCGGCTGCGGGGTGCTGATGGCGCCGGTGATCCCGTTCCTCGGTGACGAGCCGGCCCAGCTGCGCGCCACCGTGCGGGCGATCGCGGCCGCCGGGGCCACCTCGGTCACCCCGCTCGCGCTGCATCTGCGCCCCGGCGCCCGCGAGTGGTTCATGGCCTGGCTCGGGCAGCACCACCCGTACCTGGTGCGCCGGTACGAGCGGCTGTACGCGGACGGCGCCTACGCCCCGAAGTGGTACCAGCGGCGGATCACCCGTCAGGTCCACGAGCTGGCCGAGGAGTACGGGATCGGCCCCACGCGTGCGGGGATGCCCCGCCGGATCCAGCGGCCCGAGCCGGAGGAGGAGCCGACCGGCTCCGGGCCGACCCAGCTCTCGCTGATCTGAGCGCACTTGATCCGAGCACGCTGATCCGAGCGCACTTGATCCCGGCGCACTGATCCGAGCGCGCCGGCGCGTTGATCTGTGCGCGTTCGAGCGCATCCGGCGACCCGATCGGGTCAATCAACGGCGGAACAGGTTCTGACGGACGCTCTTTTCGGGACGATGCGGCAAGGGCCGTGACCTGCGGTCCGACCACCTCCGGCCCCTTCGTCGCCTCTGGAGCACTCCATGAACCAACGCGCAGCCGTGCTGTGCGCTGCCGCCGTCGTCGTGGCCGGGACGGTCACCGCCGTGCCCGCCGCCGCGACCCCTTCACCCTCCGCGGAGCCCGCCCGCGCGGCGGCGCTCTCCTGGAAGAACTGCGGCACCACCGGGCAGCCGAAGCTCCAGTGCGCGTCCCTGAAGGTGCCGCTCGACCACGCGCAGCCGAGCGGTGAGCAGATCACGCTGGCGCTCTCCCGCGTCCCGCACACCGCGAAGACGTACCAGGGCCCGCTCCTGGTCAACCCCGGTGGCCCCGGCGGCCGGGGGCTGAGCCTCGCCGGATTCGTCGCCTCGGCGCTGCCGAAGGCGGTCGCGGCCCAGTACGACGTCATCGGCTTCGACCCGCGCGGGGTGGGCAAGAGCACCCCCGCGCTGGACTGCGCGCCCGGCCACTTCGCGACCGTGCGCCCGGACTCCGTGCCGAGCACCGAGGCGATCGAGAAGGCCAACGTCGCCCGCGCGCGGTCCTTCGCGACGGCCTGCGCGAAGAAGTACGCGCGCGTGCTGCCGTACATCGACACGGTCAGTGCCGTGCGGGACATGGACGCGATCCGTGCCGCGGTCGGTGCGCGGCGGCTGAACTACTTCGGCTACTCGTACGGCACCTACCTCGGCGCGGTGTACGCCAAGCTCTATCCGCAGCGGGTACGGCGCCTGGTCCTGGACTCGATCGTCGACCCCACGGGCGTCTGGTACGAGGACAACCTCACCCAGGATCTGGCCTTCAACGACCGGCACCGCGCCCTGATGGCCTGGATCGCCAGAAACGACAAGGCGTACAAACTCGGCACCGACCCGGAGCAGGTCGAGACCAAGTGGTACGGGATGCGGGCGGCCCTCGCGGCCAAGCCGGCCGACGGCAGGGTGGGCGCCTCGGAGCTGGAGGACACCTTCCTGCCCGGCGGCTACTACAACGGCTACTGGCCCCATCTCGCCGAGGCGTTCGCGGCGTACGTGAACCGCAAGGACGCCGCCCCGCTGGTCGAGGCGTACGAGAACTTCGCCGCCGTCGACGCCGCCGGGGACAACGGCTACAGCATCTACACCTCGGTGCAGTGCCGTGACGCCTTCTGGCCGCGCGACTGGGACGAGTGGCGCACGGACAACTGGTCGGTGTACGCGAAGGCACCCTTCATGACCTGGAACAACGCCTGGTACAACGCGCCGTGCGCGTTCTGGCCGACCGGGTCCGTGGGGCCGGTGAACCTCACCAACGGCGAGCTGCCGCCGGCCCTGCTGTTCCAGGCGACGAACGACGCGGCCACCCCGTACGAGGGCGGCGCGACGGTCCACGCGCTGCTGCGCGGTTCGAGCCTCGTCGTCGAGGAGGGCGGCCAGAACCACGGCATCACGCTGAGCGGGAACACCTGCCTGGACAAGCACCTGGCGGCATACCTGGCCGACGGCACGGTGCCGCGCGGGACCGGCGGGGTCGACGCGGTGTGCAAGGCGCAGCCCGACCCGAAGCCGTCGGCCTCGAAGGCCCCCTCACCCAAGGCCCACGGCTCGACGCTGCACGGGCTGCTGGGATTCCGTGACTGAGCGGTGATCACCGACCCGTCGGGGGCGTTGTCGGACCCGTGGTCCACCATGGACGCATGAGCGAACCGACCAGGATTCCCGCCCCCGACGGAGTCGCCGCCGCGGCCCAGTACTCGCATGTCGTCATGGGGACCGGCCGTTTCGTGGCCGTCGCCGGTCAGCTCCCGCTCGACGAACACCGCAGACTGGTCGGCGAGGGCGACCCGCAGGCCCAGGCCCGCCAGGTCTTCGAGAACCTGCGCCGTTGTCTCGCCGCGGCCGGCGCGAGCTTCGACCACGTCGTCAAACTCACCTATTTCGTCACGGACATGGCCCACATGCCCGCGATCCGCGCGGCCCGCGCCGCCCACATACCCGACGACCGCCTCCCCGCCGCCTCGGCCGTACAGGTCGCCGCCCTGGTCCACCCGGACTTCCTGATGGAGATCGAGGCGTTCGCGGTGGTGGGCGACTGACCCCGCCGACCGGCCCCGCCGGCGGAGCCCGCACGCGGGTGCCGGAGCGGCTGTGGAGGGGCCGTCATCCGTGGTTCTGGTTCAGATCGCGGGGTCGGCGTACGTGTTGAACCGCAGGTACAGACCGATGTCCGCGGGCAGGTCCTGCGAGATCGTCCGGTAGCTGCACAGCTCCTGCAGCTGCCCGGCGCCCTGCGGCAGCTCCGCCGTCAACCGCCGCAGAACCTCGGCGTGCGGACGCGGGTCGATCCCCTCCAGCTCCATGAGCCGGGCGATGCGTACGGCCGCCTCCGCGTCGGTGCGGGTGTTGTTCGGCAGCCGCAGGTAGACGTTGGCCTCCTCGGGGCCGGGCACGCCCTCCCGGAAGGCCAGGCAGGTCATCGGCTCGTTGCTCACGGCGCCGCCGTCCGGGCCGTAGATCACGGTGCGCGCCCGGGCCGCCCGGACCGGGTCGTGGCGGTGCGCCAGGGCCGCCACGGTGTCCAGCTCGTCCATCGGCATGGGGAGGTGCCGGAAGTAGACCTTCACCCGGGAGGCGCCCCCGCCGTCCAGATCGAGGGCCATGAGCTCCAACTCGTGCCCCCGACGGGCCAGTTCCTCGCCGCGCTGTGCCACCGGTTCCCAGGCTTCCGCCAGGCCCAGCCGGTGCATGGCCTGCGTCATGACGTCGTACGCGCGGTCCAGGCCGTGCACCTGCGGGTTGAGGTAGACCTTGTAGTGGGGCCGCTCCCCCGGCCGCCAGGCCATGGAGTGCCAGATGGTGGCCCGGTAGCGATCGGGGGCGGACGTGAGGAACAGGTCCTCGACATCCAGGTATCGCGCGATGTCCGTCCCGGGTCGCCCGGCGAGTCTCCGCGTCAGCCGGCGGCCGGCCTCCTGGCAGCCGAGCGGGGTGCCGTCGGAGCCGAGCGACTCGAACAGGATGCGGACCTCGGGCCGGCCGGCCTTCCAACTGATGGAGAGTTCGGCGGGGAAACCGTCGGCCGAGACGAACGAGGGCGGATCGCATCGCGTGCCCATGGGCCGCTCGCCCCACGGGTGGAGCGCCTCCCGCAGGTCCTCGAGCACACTCTCCGTCTCCCACAGGTCTGTACCCAAACCCCCGCAGACCGCCGACCACTTGTCTTCCAGGAACTGCCCGAATGTCTTGGTCGGATCTTGAGGCGATCTCAGGACTGATATCTCATCGGGCAGTTGTGTGCTGGTCACGGCCTATACCCTCCACAGCCGGACTGATCCGGCTCGTCCGCGGTCACTTCGGCAGCAGCCCGACGGGCGCGCCGCCCCTCTGCAGTCCGGCGGAAGGCGATCTTCCCATCGCGAAGATATTCGAATCTCGAACTAATGGGCGACAAGGTCGTCATGCCTGAGCCGCGCCCGGATGCCGCGTGCGCGCGGACCGCGGACGCCGGGTCGGGTGCCGGACGCGGCGACTGACGCGGGGGCTGACGCGGGGGCCGACACGGGGTCCGACGTGGCGTCCGCGGTCCGGGGGCGGCTCAGCGCTGGCCGGGGATCCGCGCCAGCGCGTGTACGGCCGCCTCCGCCAGTGCCGGGTGGGCCAGGGCGTCGTTGAGTACCGGCCGGGCGCGGTCGTCGGCCAGGGTGCCCAGTCCTTCCACGCAGGCGAGGGCCACCCGGCGGTGGGGGTCGTGCGGGCTCAGACGTCGCCGCAAGGTCGTGATCAGCGCGGGTACGGACTCGGGTGCGCGCAGCTCCACCAGCAGCCGGACGGGGTGCAGGGCGTAGGCGACACGCAGTTCGTTGGTGGCCAGGGCGGCCGCGGCGCGGGCGGTACGGGGATCGTCGAGCCGGGCCAGCGCGTGGGCGGCGGAGGCGCAGCGCGGCGGATCACGGTGGTTGAGCAGCAGGACGAGCGCCTCGAAGGCGCGCCGGTCCCCGGCGCGGCCCAGCCGGAACGCGGCCAGCTCGCGGGCCCAGAGGGGCTGCCCCGACTCGGTGAGCACGCCCGCCAGTTCGTCGTGGTCCGCGGTACGCTCCAGCCGCTCGTAGGCCGCCGTCGCGCCGGACTCGCGCCGTAAGCGCTCCGTGAGTGATCGCAACTCTTCGTCCATGTGCCGAGCGTAGGGGCTGCGCTGTGCGCGGAGGCGCAAACCGGGCACCCGGTCCGTCCGGCCGGATGGGGACGTTCGAGCGAAACAGGTCACAGTCCCAGGGGCTGGCGCGCTCGTTACCCACCGGTTAAGCTCATACGAGCGAGTCAATCACTCGCTTCACCTCCTCGTGGCGGCCTGGTGACGCAGTCGCCGCGAGAAGTCGGTTCGGTACCACCTGTACCGCTGTACGACCCGGCCACGGGACAGGGCCGGTCGGATCTCCCGTTCGCTCCGGGCGTGTGCGCGCCCTCGGCGACGGCACCGGGCGTGTGCGCTCGTCAGCCCGGAAACACCCGCAAATCCTTCACCGCACCCGGTGCGCCCGGGCCTCGCAGAGGCCGCTCGGCGCACCCGGGCGCGTTCCCAGTCGTCACCTCATTTCTGGAGTCCCGCGATGGTCGCTCCCCTGTCCGACACCCCTCTGTCCCCGCTCCGGACGATCGCCGTCATCGGCCTCGGCACCATGGGCACCGGCATCACCGAGGTCCTGGCGAAGGCCGGGCGCGAGGTGATCGGCATCGACATCAGCGAGGCCCAGGCCGCGCGGTCCCTCGCCGCGGTGGAGGCCTCCACCGCCCGCGCCGTGCAGCGCGGCCGGCTCACCGAGCAGGAGCGCGCCGCGGCCCTGGCCCGGGTCCGCGTCTCCACCGACCTGCGCACGGCGGCCGACGCCGACCTCGTCATCGAGGTGGCGCCGGAGTCGTACGAGATCAAGCAGCAGATCTTCCGCGAGCTGGACGGGCTGGTGCGGCCCGAGACCATCCTCGCCACCGGAACCAACGCGCTCTCCGTGACCCGGCTCGCCGCCGACTCGGCGCGTCCGGAGCGGGTGTTGGGCCTGCACTTCTTCAACCCGGCGCCGGCCATGAAGCTGGTCGAGGTCGTCTCCTCGGTGCTGACCGCGCCCACCGCCGTCACCGCCGTCACCAACCTCGCCCTCGACCTCGGCAAGGAGCCGGTCGCGGTCGGCGACCGCCCCGGCTTCGTCGCCGACGGCCTGCTGTTCGGCTACCTCAACCAGGCCGCCGCGATGTACGAGGCCCGGTACGCCTCCCGTGAGGACATCGACGCCGCGATGCGGCTGGGCTGCGGACTGCCGATGGGCCCGCTCGCCCTGCTCGACCTGATCGGCGTGGACACCGCCCGTACGGTCCTGGAGGCCATGTACGCCGAGTCCCACGACCGGCTGCACGCCCCCGCGCCGATCCTCAAGCAGCTCAGCGAGGCGGGCCTGACCGGCCGTAAGTCGGGCCGCGGCTTCTACACCTACGACGCCCCCAACAGCGCGACGGTCGTCCCGGACGCGCTGACCCCCCTGTCCGGCGAAGGCGGGGCCCCCGGCCGGCCGGTCCGTTCGGTCGGTGTCGCCGGCTCCGGCACCATGGCCTCCGGTATCGCCGAGGTCTTCGCCAAGGCCGGTTACGACGTCGTCCTCGCCGCCCGCAGCGAGGAGAAGGCGCAGACCGCCAAGGCCCGGATCGGCAAGTCGCTCTCCCGCTCGGTCGACAAGGGCCGGCTGACCGCGGAGACCGCCGCCCAGATCCTGGACCGGATCACCCCGGCCGGCTCCTACGACGCCTTCGCCGACGTCGACCTCGCGCTCGAGGCGGTCGCCGAGGACCTGGAGGTCAAGCAGCAGCTGTTCGCGACGCTGGACAAGGTGTGCAAGCCCGGCGCGGTCCTCGCCACGACGACCTCCTCGCTGCCGGTCGTCGCCTGCGCCCGCGCCACCTCGCGCCCGCAGGACGTGATCGGGATGCACTTCTTCAACCCGGCGCCCGCGATGAAGCTGGTCGAGGTCGTGCGTACGGTGCTGACGGCCGACGACGTCCACGCGACGGTCCGCGAGGTGTGCGGGCGGATCAAGAAGCACGCGGTGGACTGCGGGGACCGCGCGGGCTTCATCGTGAACGCGCTGCTCTTCCCGTACCTCAACAACGCGATCAAGATGGTCCAGGAGCACTACGCGTCCCTCGACGACATCGACGCGGCGATGAAGCTGGGCGGCGGCTACCCGATGGGTCCCTTCGAGCTGCTGGACGTCGTCGGACTCGACGTCTCCCTGGCGATCGAGAAGGTGCTGCACCGCGAGTTCCGGGACCCGGGCCTGGCCCCGGCCCCGCTCCTGGAGCACCTGGTGGCCGCGGGCTGCCTCGGCCGCAAGACCGGCCGCGGCTTCCGCGAATATGCCCGCCGCTGACGGTATCGGCGACCGGCTCCGCACGGACGAGGACTGGGGCGGGCTGCTCGACCCCGCCCTCGGGCCCCCGCCCGCCGAGGGCGGGGGAAACCCCGGACAGGCGCACCGAGCTGCGCACATGCAGTACGTTCGGGTCATGCCCCAGCCCGCCAGGTCCTCACGTACGCCAGCCACGCCCGACGCGCCGGAGAGCGCCGCGGGCAGCCGCGCGGCAGCCCAGCGACTCAAGATGCGCCGAGAACTGGCGGCGGCGGCGATGGAGCTGTTCGCGACCAAGGGGTACGAGGCGACCACCGTCGACGAGATCGCGGCCGCGGCCGGAGTCGCCCGCCGGACCTTCTTCCGCCACTTCCGCTCCAAGGAAGAGGCGATCTTCCCCGACCACGACGACACCTTGATCCGGGCGGAGGCCGTGCTCAACGCGGCCCCGGCGCACGAGCATCCGCTCGACACGGTCTGCCGTGGGATCAAGGAGGTCATGAAGATGTACGCGGCCCGGCCGGAGATCTCGGTCGCCCGCTACAAGCTGACACGCGAGGTGCCCACCCTGCGCGAGGCGGAGATCGCGTCGGTGGCCCGCTACGAGCGCCTCTTCACCCGCTACCTCCTCGGGCACTTCGACGAGCACGCCCACGACGACGACGCCAACGACGATCCGCTGCTCGCCGAGGTCGCCGCGTCCGCCGTGGTCACCGCCCACAACCACGTGCTGCGGCGCTGGCTCAGAGCCGGCGGCCAGGGCGACGTCGAGACCCAGCTCGACCATGCCTTCGCGATCGTGCGGAAGACGTTCGGGACGGGTATCGGAGCCGGCCGCAGCAGCGCCGGCGCCCCTCAGCCGGCCCCGGCGGCGGTCTCCGCCCAGGGCGAGGTCCTGGTGACGGTCGCCCGTACCGACGCCTCGCTGGACGAGGTCATGCGCACCATCGAGCAGGCTCTCAAGGAGCGCTGAGCACCTCTCGGAACCCCTTTCACGCTGTGACGACGGCCACCCCATCGGGTGGCCGTTTTGGCATGTCAGAGCCCCTTTTCGCGCACATTTCAGAGCCCGTTCGATCGATCATCGCTCATTTGTTACGTAAAGATTTCAGCTGAGACCAAGTTCTGGCACTCAGTGCCTTGCGGGGTGACACGCGGTGTCATACGTTGAAGGTGTCCGGGCGGCCGGCGTGCAGAGACCATTCGTACGTCGGCTGTCCCCGCAAGCTCATGGTTTGCGCGCCCGGACGCCTGCGTCACAGGCAACCTCCCGCGCCACAAAGCGCTGCCGAACAGCACATCCGCCGAACCGACGGCACGTTCACCCCAAACCCTCAGCAGCACCGACGTAACCCTCAGCGCCCCGCCCTCAGGGCGCTCACCGCCGGAGGCAACACCGTGACCATGCAGAAGATCCTGGACGCGATCCAGTCGCCGGACTCGACGCCGGACGACTTCGCCGCACTGCCGCTCCCCGAGTCCTACCGCGCGATCACCGTGCACAAGGACGAGGCGGAGCTGTTCGCCGGGCTCGAGAGCCGCGACAAGGACCCCCGCAAGTCCCTCCACCTGGACGAGGTGGCCCTGCCCGAGCTCGGTCCGGGCGAGGCCCTGGTGGCCGTCATGGCCTCCTCGGTCAACTACAACTCCGTGTGGACCTCGATCTTCGAGCCCGTGTCGACGTTCTCCTTCCTGGAGCGCTACGGCAGGCTCAGCGAGCTCACCAAGCGGCACGACCTGCCGTACCACGTCATCGGCTCCGACCTGGCGGGCGTCGTCCTGCGCACCGGCCCGGGCGTCAACGCCTGGAAGCCGGGCGACGAGGTCGTCGCGCACTGTCTGTCCGTGGAGCTGGAGTCGTCGGACGGCCACAACGACACGATGCTCGACCCCGAGCAGCGCATCTGGGGCTTCGAGACCAACTTCGGCGGCCTCGCGGAGATCGCCCTGGTCAAGTCCAACCAGCTGATGCCGAAGCCGGACCACCTGTCGTGGGAGGAGGCGGCGGCCCCCGGCCTCGTCAACTCCACCGCCTACCGGCAGCTCGTCTCCCGCAACGGCGCCGGCATGAAGCAGGGCGACAACGTCCTGATCTGGGGCGCCAGCGGCGGACTCGGCAGCTACGCCACGCAGTTCGCGCTGGCCGGCGGCGCCAACCCGATCTGTGTCGTCTCCTCCCCCGAGAAGGCCGACATCTGCCGGGCCATGGGCGCCGAGGCGGTCATCGACCGCAACGCCGAGGGCTACAAGTTCTGGAAGGACGAGCGGACCCAGGACCCGAAGGAGTGGAAGCGTTTCGGCAAGCGCATCCGCGAGTTCACCGGCGGCGAGGACATCGACATCGTCTTCGAGCACCCCGGTCGCGAGACCTTCGGCGCCTCGGTCTACGTCACCCGCAAGGGCGGCACCATCACCACCTGCGCCTCGACCTCGGGCTACATGCACGAGTACGACAACCGCTACCTGTGGATGTCCCTGAAGCGGATCATCGGCTCGCACTTCGCCAACTACCGCGAGGCCTGGGAGGCCAACCGGCTGATCGCGAAGGGCAAGATCCACCCGACGCTGTCGAAGGTCTACTCCCTGGAGGAGACCGGCCAGGCCGCCTACGACGTGCACCGCAACCTCCACCAGGGCAAGGTCGGCGTCCTCGCGCTGGCCCCCGAGGAGGGTCTGGGTGTGCGCGACGAGGAGAAGCGCGCCCAGCACATCGACGCCATCAACCGCTTCCGCAACATCTGAGACACCCGGGGTCATAGATGACTGAGCGTCAGAAGGACCGGCCGTGGCTCATGCGCACGTACGCCGGTCACTCCACGGCCGAGGCGTCCAACGAGCTGTACCGGCGCAACCTCGCCAAGGGCCAGACGGGTCTGTCGGTCGCGTTCGACCTGCCCACCCAGACCGGCTACGACTCCGACCACGTCCTCGCCCGCGGCGAGGTCGGCCGGGTCGGCGTGCCGGTGGCCCATCTCGGTGACATGCGCAGGCTGTTCCAGGACATCCCCCTGGAGCAGATGAACACCTCGATGACGATCAACGCCACCGCCATGTGGCTGCTGGCGCTCTATCAGGTCGTCGCCGAGGAGCAGGGCGCGGACATCACCCTGCTCCAGGGCACGACCCAGAACGACATCGTCAAGGAGTACCTGTCCCGGGGCACGCACGTGTTCCCGCCGGGGCCGAGCCTCCGTCTCACCACGGACATGATCGCGTACACGGTCTCCCACATCCCGAAGTGGAACCCGATCAACATCTGCAGCTACCACCTGCAGGAGGCCGGGGCCACGCCGGTCCAGGAGATCGCGTACGCGATGTCCACGGCGATCGCCGTGCTGGACGCCGTCCGCGACTCCGGACAGGTGCCGGCCGAGAAGTTCGGCGAGGTCGTCGCCCGTATCTCCTTCTTCGTCAACGCGGGCGTCCGCTTCGTCGAGGAGATGTGCAAGATGCGCGCCTTCGGCCGCATCTGGGACCGGATCACCCTCGAGCGCTACGGCATCGAGAACGCCAAGCAGCGCCGCTTCCGCTACGGCGTCCAGGTCAACTCCCTGGGCCTGACGGAGGCGCAGCCGGAGAACAACGTCCAGCGGATCGTCCTCGAGATGCTCGCCGTGACGCTGTCGAAGGACGCACGCGCGCGTGCCGTGCAGCTGCCCGCCTGGAACGAGGCCCTGGGCCTGCCCCGCCCCTGGGACCAGCAGTGGTCGCTGCGCATCCAGCAGGTGCTCGCCCTGGAGAGCGACCTGCTGGAGTACGAGGACATCTTCGAGGGCTCGAAGGTCATCGAGACCAAGGTGGGCGAGCTGGTCGAGGCGTCCCTCGCGGAGATCGACCGGATCCAGGAGATGGGCGGCGCGATGGCCGCCGTCGAGTCCGGCTACCTCAAGTCGCAGCTCGTCTCCTCGCACGCCGAGCGCCGGGCCCGGATCGAATCCGGGCAGGAGAAGATCATCGGCGTCAACATCTTCGAGACGACCGAGCCCAACCCGCTCACCGCGGATCTCGACACGGCCATCCAGACGGTCGATCCGGCGGTCGAGGCCCGGGTCATCGCCTCCCTCGAGAACTGGCGCGACACGCGCTACCAGCCGCCCTTCAACCACCCGCGCCCGTGCAAGGCGCTGGAGAAGCTGAAGGAGGCCGCCAAGGGCACCGCCAACCTCATGGAGGCCACCCTGGAGTGCGCCAGGGCCGGGGTCACGACCGGCGAGTGGTCCGGGGCGCTGCGCGAGGTGTTCGGCGAGTTCCGCGCCCCGACCGGGGTGTCGTCGGCGCCGGTGGCCGTCCCGGCCGAGGAGGGCTCGGCCATGGCCGACGTCCGCCGCCGGGTCGATGTGACCGCGAAGGACATGGGCGTCGGCAAGCTGCGCTTCCTGGTCGGCAAGCCGGGCCTGGACGGGCACTCCAACGGCGCCGAGCAGATAGCCGTCCGCGCGCGGGACGCCGGCTTCGAGGTGGTCTACCAGGGCATCCGGCTGACGCCCGAGCAGATCGTGGACGCCGCGCTGGAGGAGGACGTGCACGCCGTCGGCCTGTCCATCCTCTCCGGCTCGCACGCCCAACTGGTGCCTGACGTCCTCGAACGGCTGCGTGTGGCCGGTGCCACAGACATCCCGGTGATCGCCGGTGGCATCATCCCGAATGGAGACGCCGAACAGCTCAGGGCTGCCGGCGTGGCCGCGGTCTTCACCCCGAAGGACTTCGACATCACCGGAATCATCGGCCGCATCGTCGACGAGATCCGGAAAGCGAACAAGCTCGACCCCCTGGAGGTCCCCGCATGACCGTCAACCGTCTGCGTCCCCGCCGCTCGTGTCTCGCGGTCCCGGGCAGCAACCCCCGCTTCCTCGAGAAGGCGCAGGGCCTCCCGGCGGACCAGGTGTTCCTCGACCTCGAGGACGCGTGCGCGCCGCTCGCCAAGCCCGAGGCGCGGCACACCATCGTCAAGTTCCTCAACGAGGGCGACTGGACGGGCAAGACGAGGGTGGTCCGGGTCAACGACTGGACGACCGAGTGGACGTACCGCGACGTCGTGACGGTGGTCGAGGGGGCCGGACCCAACCTCGACTGCATCATGCTGCCGAAGGTGCAGAGCGCGCAGCAGGTCGTCGCGCTGGACCTGCTCCTGACGCAGATCGAGAAGACCATGGGCTTCGAGGTCGGCCGCATCGGCATCGAGGCGCAGATCGAGAACGCGCAGGGCCTCAACAACGTCAACGAGATCGCCACGGCTTCCCAGCGTGTCGAGACGATCATCTTCGGCCCGGCCGACTTCATGGCGTCGATCAACATGAAGTCGCTGGTCGTGGGCGAGCAGCCGCCCGGCTACCCGGCGGACGCCTACCACTACATCCTCATGAAGATCCTGATGGCCGCCCGTGCCAACGACCTCCAGGCGATCGACGGCCCCTACCTCCAGATCCGCAACGTCGACGGCTACCGCGAGGTCGCCGGACGCGCGGCGGCCCTCGGCTTCGACGGCAAGTGGGTGCTGCACCCGGGCCAGGTCGAGGCGTCCAACGAGATCTTCTCGCCGTCGCAGGAGGACTTCGACCACGCCGAGCTGATCCTGGACGCGTACGACTACTACACGTCCGAGGCGGGCGGCAAGAAGGGCTCGGCGATGCTCGGCGACGAGATGATCGACGAGGCCAGCCGCAAGATGGCGCTGGTCATCTCCGGCAAGGGCCGCGCCGCCGGCATGCAGCGCACCAGCAAGTTCGAGATCCCGGAGGGCTGAGCGCCATGCAGTTCGGACGCACCTACGAGGAGTTCGAGGTCGGGGCGACGTACAAGCACTGGCCGGGAAAGACGGTCACGGAGTACGACGACCACCTGTTCTGTCTCCTCACCATGAACCACCACCCGCTCCACATGGACACCAACTACGCGGAGCAGACGACCGACTTCGGCAAGAACGTCGTCGTGGGCAACTACATCTACTCCCTGCTGCTCGGCATGTCCGTGCCGGACGTCTCGGGCAAGGCGATCGCCAACCTGGAGATCGAGTCGCTCAAGCACGTGGCGCCGACCTTCCACGGCGACACGGTCTACGGGCAGACGACCGTGCTCGACAAGTGGCCGTCGAAGTCGAAGAACGACCGCGGGATCGTCTACGTCGAGACCAAGGGCTACAAGCAGGACGGCACCCTGGTCTGCGTGTTCCGCCGCAAGGTGATGGTGCCGACCGAGACGTACATCAAGGAGCGCGGCGGCGAGCAGCCGGGCCGCCCGGAGCTGAACGACCCTTCGGAAAAGACGGAGAAGTAGCCATGGCGCGCCTCGCCCAGACCGCCGGTCTGACCGACATCCAGCAGGAGATCCTCTCCACCGTCCGCGACTTCGTGGACAAGGAGATCATCCCGGTCGCGACCGGGCTGGAGCACCGCGACGAGTACCCGCAGCAGATCGTCGACGGCCTCAAGGAGTTGGGCCTGTTCGGCCTGATGATCCCCGAGGAGTACGGCGGTCTGGGCGAGTCGCTCCTGACGTACGCCCTGTGCGTGGAGGAGATCGCCCGCGGGTGGATGTCGGTCTCCGGCATCATCAACACGCACTTCATCGTGGCGTACATGCTCAAGCAGCACGGCACGCAGGAGCAGAAGGACCACTACCTGCCGAAAATGGCGGCCGGCGACATCCGCGGCGCCTTCTCCATGTCGGAGCCGGCTCTCGGCTCGGACGTGTCCGCGATCACGTCGAAGGCGGTGAAGGACGGCGACGAGTACGTCCTCAACGGCCAGAAGATGTGGCTGACGAACGGCGGCACGTCGTCGCTGGTGGCCGTTCTGGTCCGAAGTGACGAAGGACACTCCCCCGAAGAGGCGGCCGCCAAGCCGCACAAGTCGATGACGACCTTCCTGATCGAGAAGGAGCCCGGCTTCGGTGAGGTCCGCCCCGGCCTGACCATCCCGGGCAAGATCGACAAGATGGGGTACAAGGGGGTGGACACCACCGAGCTGATCATGGATGGCCTGCGCCTTCCCGCCGATCGCGTGCTCGGCGGGGTCACCGGCCGAGGTTTTTACCAAATGATGGACGGGGTCGAGGTGGGTCGCGTCAATGTCGCGGCCCGTGGTTGCGGCGTCGCCCAGCGTGCCTTCGAGCTGGGCGTCTCGTACGCCCAGCAGCGCCACACCTTCGGCAAGCCGATCGCCCAGCACCAGGCGATCCAGTTCAAGCTCGCCGAGATGGCTACCAAGGTCGAGGCCGCCCATGCCATGATGGTGAACGCCGCACGCAAAAAGGACTCCGGGGAACGAAACGACCTTGAGGCAGGGATGGCGAAGTACCTCGCCTCCGAGTACTGCAAGGAGGTCGTGGAGGATGCCTTCCGGATCCACGGAGGCTACGGCTTCTCCAAGGAGTACGAGATCGAGCGCCTCTACCGCGAGGCCCCGATGCTGCTGATCGGTGAAGGCACCGCAGAAATCCAGAAAATGATCATCGGGCGCAGGTTGCTCGAGGAGTACCGGTTCCAGGGCTGATTGTCCGGGTTGGGGGTGTTTTCTTCGAGAAGAAGATCACACCCCGTCAACTTCCCTCTGCCGTCGACTCGGCTTCCTTGCTTACCCAGTTGTGGCCCCGAACCGCTACGATCGCGGAAAGCCGCCGTCCCCCCGTCGAAGCGCGGCATCATCCGCTACGAAGGTCATCCATGCCCCACAGCCAAACCTCTGCACACCGCGACAGCCTGGTAGGCGCACGCCTCGCGCGCGGAGCATCGCCGTGGCTTCTGCCGACCGTCGCCACCGCAGCCGTCAGCCTGCTGCGCGCCCGCCGCTCGGGTGCCGCCAAGGCCGTCGCCGTGCCCGCCACCGCTCTCGCGGCGGGCATGCTGTGGTTCTTCCGCGACCCCGAGCGCGAGATCGCCTCGGGCCGGGTCATCTCCCCCGCCGACGGTGTGGTGCAGAGCATCATGCCGTGGAAGGACGGACGCACCCGGGTCGCGATCTTCATGAGCCCGCTCAACGTCCACGTCAACCGCGCGCCGCTGGCGGGCACCGTGACGTCGGTCGAGCACATCCCCGGCGGGTTCGTGCCGGCGTTCAACAAGGAGAGCGAGAACAACGAGCGCGTCGTCTGGCACTTCGACACCGAGCTCGGTGACATCGAGATGATCCAGATCGCCGGAGCCGTCGCCCGCCGCATCGTCCCCTACATCCCCGAGGGCACGAAGGTCGAGCAGGGCGAGCGGATCGGCCTGATCCGCTTCGGTTCGCGTGTCGACATCTACCTCCCCGAGGGCGTGGACGTCGCGGTCGAGGTGGGGCAGAAGACCGTGGCAGGGGTGACTCGCATTGACCGTGATTGACCCGGAGACCCAGGCGGGCTGGGTGCCCGAGGCCGACGAGGTGGACGAAGAGGAGGAGATGCCCCTCTCTCTCCGCCTGTCGATAGCGGACACCCTCACCCTCGGCAACGCAACGTGCGGCTTCATGGCGGTGTACTTCACCACCACCGGCATCCTGATCCCGCACCTCACCGGCAGCCAGGAATCCGGCATGGCCCGCCACAGCGCGGCCACGGCGGTCATCCTGATGCTGTGCGCGGCGGTCTTCGACCTGTTCGACGGCCTGGTCGCACGCAAGCTGCGCTCCTCCCCGATGGGCGCGGAACTGGACAACCTCTCGGACCTGATCAGCTTCGGTCTGGCCCCGGCGTACTTCGTCCTGGTCTACGGCATGGTCGCCGACGACGCCCACCAGCGGGTGGCGGCGGTCGGGGCGATCGTGGTGCTGCTCGCGGTGGTGCTGAGGCTCGCGAGATTCTCGTGCGTCACTGTCAAGGACGGCACCTTCCAGGGCATGCCGTCGCCGTTCGGCGCGCTGACGGTCGTCTCGATCGTGCTCCTCGAGCTGCCGTTCGTCGCCACGCTCATGGCGATCATCGGCACCGCCTGGCTGATGGTGAGCCGGGTCGAGTACCCGAAGCCGCGGGGCCGCCTCGCCGGCGCGATGCTCGCCTGGATCGTGCTGTCGATGGGCCTGCTGGCGGCCTGGGCGTTCGACGCCCCGAGCGGTCAGCTCCTGCTCCAGACCGGCTGCGCGCTGCAGCTCGTCATGGGCGCGGTCATCCCCCTGTTCGCCACGGCCCGCCGGGTGAACAACTTCCGCGACAACCGGCGCGAGGCACGAGCGGCACAGCTGCCCTGACCTTCGCTCCACCGCTTGACGGGTGCGGCCCGGACCTTCGAGGTCCGGGCCGCACCCGTTTCGCGTTCAAGGTCGTCCGAGGTATGCCCTTGCCTCGTCAACTACTCGCGATCCATGCGCGGTTGCAGAGCGTGAGGAAGAAGAGGACCGTGGAAGGAGGGGGGATTGTACGAGAATCACCCCCTTTTCACCCTTCGGGAGATGGCCATGGCCTCACTCGTCCTCAAGGAACATCTGGTACCGCACATCTCGAAGATCCCCGCGAACTACGGAGACCCGGTACTGCTCGCCGTCAGGGAGTACGACGGCACCCACGGCAGCAACCCGCACAAGCCGGTCCTCATGCTGCACGGCAGAAGCGTCCCGGCACTGGCCGGTTTCGACCTGGCGCCGGTGCCCAACGGGCACGCCACCCGGTACAGCTGGGCCCAGGAACTCGCGCAGGACGGTTACGACGTCTTCGTCATGGATCTCCAGGGCTCCGGGCGGTCGACACGCCCGAAGGTGATGGACGAGCCGTGCAACGCCAACCCGACGCAACAGCAGGCCGTCCTCGTCCCCCACCCGCTTGCGGAACCCTGCTCGAGCCAGCCCCCGTACCCGCACGAGCTGGGCAATACGGAGAGCGAGGCGGCAGAGCTCGCAGCGGTGGTCAAGTACATCCGGGCCGTGCCCGGCCTGGACAAGCCGATTCGATTCGTCGGCTGGTCCGCGGCCGCGCTCGTCATGGGCCCCTACACGCTCCGCCATCCCGAGGACGTCGAGAGCCTGTTCCTGCTCGCCCCGGTCTTCCCGCCGAAGGGGCGGTGGTCGGGGAACCCCGTCGATCCCTTCGGGCGCCCCTCCGGTGTGTCGACGCTGCCCGTGTCCGTACCGCCCAACCTGTTCGGCTTCCCGATGCACGTGGCCGGCAAGACGGGGTTCAAGGCGTCGCTGGTGAGCACCCCCGCCCTGTGGGAGCCCGGCATCGACGAGCGCGCGTGGGACGCCTGCGTGCAGGACGACCCCCTCGCCGGCAAGTGGGGCCCCGAGGAGGCACCGGGCGTGTACGAGGGTGTCCTGCGGTACCGGAACACGTACTCGTGGGGCTGGAACAGCCAGACCGCCGTGTACGAGAACCCGGCCGGCACGCGGGTGCTCGGCAAGAGGGTCCCCGTACTCATCGCCTACGGGGAGCTGGACCGGACGGCGAACAGCCCCGCGACGTTCCCGGACATCCTGCGCTTCTCCGTGCCGGCCCTCTACGACGCCGTCAAGGGACCGAAGACGCTGATGTTCTGCCTGGCCGGCGCGGGTCACTCCCTGGTCTGGGAGACCACCGCGAAGACCGTCCATCACTTCTCGAAGCAGTGGTTCAAGAACGGCAAGGTGGAGGGCCTCGCCAACGGCAGCTACTTCAGGGAGACCGACGGCGACCTGATCCCCCTGCCGTAGCCCCCGCTCAGCTCAGGAAGTCGCGGCCGATCTGTTCCGCCACCCGCTCCAGGATCGGCCCGGCGTCCGAGATGCACCGGGCGATGTCCGGCTCGGCATCCGTCAGCGGATAGGCGCGGCGGATGCCGGCCCGGCCCAGCTCCGCCGGGGGCAGGGCGAGGCGGCCGCAGACGGCGACGACCTCCTTGCCGGCCGCCCGGGCTGCCGCGGCGACGCCCGCGGGGGCCTTGCCGTGCAGGGTCTGCTCGTCCAGCGAGCCCTCACCGGTGATCACCAGCTCGGCCCGTTCGAGCGCCGGCGCGAAGCCCAGCACGTCGAGCATGACCTCGATGCCGGCGCGGAAGCGGGCGCCGACGAGCAGCGCCCCGTAGCCGATGCCGCCCGCGGCGCCCGCGCCCGGTGCGGCGGCGTACTCCGCCGCCTTCGACCCGAGCGCCGTCTCCAGTACCTCCGCGTAGTGCGTGAGCGCCGCGTCCAGCGTCTCGACGTCGTCCGGCGAGGCACCCTTCTGCGGGCCGTACACCGCCGGTGCGCCCTTGGGGCCCGTCAGCGGGTTGTCGACGTCGCTCGCCAGGACCAGTTCCACGGAGGCCAGCCGGGGATCCAGCTCCGACAGGTCGGCGCGGGCCAGCTCCGCGAGACCGCCGCCGCCGGGGGCCACCGGCTCGCCGTCCTCGTCGAGGAACCGCGCGCCGAGCGCGGACAGCATGCCCGCGCCGCCGTCCGTGGTGGCGCTGCCGCCGACCCCGAAGACGATCGTCCGCACTCCCGCGTCCAGCGCGGCCCGCAACAGCTCTCCCGAGCCGTAGGTCGACGCCGTGAGGGGCGCGAAGACGCCGGCCGGGAGCCGCTGCAGGCCGCTCGCCTCCGCCATCTCCACGACCGCCGTGTCGCCGCGTACCGCGAACGCGGCGGTCACCTCCTGCCCGAGAGGCCCGGCGACCCGCACCTCCCGGCGTTCGAAGCCCGCCGCGACCGCCGCGGCAACGGTCCCGTCACCGCCGTCCGCGACGGGCAGGGCCTCCACCTCGAGGTCGGCCACGACCCGGCGCAGCCCGGCCGTCACCCGCTCGGCGACCTCCACGGCCGTCAGCGAGCCCTTGAACTTGTCCGCGGCCACGAGCACCCGTCGGGTGCCCCGCGCTGGAGCGTCCGTCACCTTGCATCCCCTTGCTCTCCGGGCCCCGCGCACGTCAGGGCCAGTCGCGCCGCTGCGACCTTAACCGGAAGGCGCCCCCGCCGTCATGCGGTGCCCGGACCCTGGAACGACCCTGAGCGGCGGCTGTGGGCCGTCGCAACCCTCGCGGGTGTCACCGGAATCGGGTAGACCGGACCCATGACCCCTGTGGGTGGCGAGCCGAAGCTCGCCGACCGCGTCCTCGGGGGCTGGCTGGGCCGGATCGCGGGCAACATGCTCGGCAAGCCGGTCGAGCAGGGCGACCTGTGGACGCGCGAGCGCATCGACCGCTATCTGCGGCGGGCCGCAGCCCTGCCGCTCACCGACTACCTGCCCGAGCCGGCCACCGAGGAGGACGGCCTGCGGCTGCGCCCGGAGTGGCGGGAGTGTGTGCGCGGCCGCATCCACGGCAGCTGCCGCGACGACGACGTCGACTACGCGATCCTCGGTCTCGATCTCCTGGAGACCCACGGCTTCGACTTCAGTACCGAGCAGGTCGGCGACCTGTGGCTGCTGCGGCTGCCGTACCTGCAGACGTTCACCGCCGAGCGGGCCGCCTACCGCAACCTGACGGCCGGGCTGAAGCCGCCGCTGACGGCGACCTACGACAACCCGTACCAGGAGTGGATCGGCGCCCTGATCCGCGCCGACATCTACGGCTGGACCTGCCCGGGGCTCCCCCGCCGCGCCGCCTCCCTCGCCCGCCGGGACGCGGTGCTCTCGCACACCGGCAACGGCGTGTACGGCGCGATGTTCGCGGCCGCGCTGATCTCGGCGGCGTTCACCGCGCCGACGGTGCGCCACGCACTCGACGAGGCGCTGGCCGTCGTCCCGGCGAGCAGCCGGCTCGCGCGGACCGTGCGCCGGGTCGCCTCCCTCCACGACACCCGTATGACCTGGGAGGACACGCTCGCCACGGTGAGCGAGGAGACGGCGGGCCTGGGCTGGATCCACACCGTCCCGAACGCCGCCGTCCTCACCGCCGGGCTGCTGTACGGCGACGGCGACTTCACCCGGACCGTCACGCTCACCGTGCGCGGCGGCCTGGACACCGACTCCAACGGCGCGACGGCCGGTTCGGTGGCCGGTGTCCTGACCGGCGCCTCGGCGATCCCGCCGCAGTGGACGGAACCGCTGGAGGACACCGTGCGCAGCGCGGTGTTCGGCTTCGACGGCGCCCGCATCAGCGAGCTGGCGCGGCGGACGCTGCGGCTGGTCGGGGAGCGGGACCGCCCGGCGGAGATCTGAGCCGGAACGCGACCGGCGCGGCCCCCCTTCGCGGCATCCCTTCGCCGGCCGCCCTTAGGCTCGTCGCCCGTACGCTCGTCGCCCTTACGCTCGTCGCCCTTACGCTTGCCGGATGAGCATCCCCGGCACGCCCGACTTCGCGACGTACATCGCCTCCCTGCCGCGTGTCCTGGCCGGCGCCGCCGCGATCTTCCGGGACGCCGAGGGGCGGGTCCTGCTCGTCGAGCCGAACTACCGGGCGGGCTGGGCGCTGCCGGGCGGCACGATCGAGTCCGACACCGGCGAGAGCCCCCGGCAGGCCGCGCGCCGCGAGACGCTCGAGGAGATCGGTCTCGACCGCGAACTCGGCCGGCTGCTCGCGGTGGACTGGGTGCTCGGCCCGGACCGGCCGCCGCTGATGGCGTACGTGTACGACGGCGGGGTCCTCGACGCGGACGACTGCAAGGCGATCCGGCTCCAGGAGTCGGAGTTGCTGTCCTGGCGGCTGGTCCCGCGCGAGGAGCTCACCGACTACCTGCTGGGCGCCCTGGGCCACCGGGTCCTGGCCGCCCTGGACGCGCTCGCGGACGGCTCGACCACGGCGGAACTGGAGAACGGCCGTCCCGCCCGCTGACCCGCGGCCCGCCGGCCCCCGGCCCGCTCAGCCCTCGACGTCGCGCGGCTTGCCGTCCACCTCGCGCAGGGCCTCGTCCCGGACGGCGGTCCTGGCCTCCGTGCGATGGCCGCGCTCGATGTAGTCGCGCACGACCAGTTCGACGGCGTCCTGGGGGTTGCCCACACCGGTGAGCACCATGACTTCGACGACGAGTTCGGCGTCGAGGGAGACAGCGACCTTGGCCATGCGGGGACGGTAACACCGGCCGGGGCGCCGCGATATACGCTCGCGACCCCCCTCCTCCCGGCCCTACGCTCGCCCACATGAGCAAGCCTCTCGTCGCCGTTCTCAGCGGGGCCGGTGTCTCCACGGACTCCGGCATCCCCGACTACCGCGGTCCCAAGGGGCTGTGGCGGCAGGACCCCGAGGCGGAGAAGCTCGTCACGTACGAGTACTACATGGGCGATCCGGAGATCCGGCGGCGCTCCTGGCAGATGCGGCGCAGGACCCAGGCGCTGGAGGCCGAGCCGAACGCCGCGCACCTGGCCGTCGCCGAGCTGGAGCGGTCCGGGGTGCCGGTGCGGGTGATCACACAGAACGTGGACGGGCTGCACCAGCTCGCCGGGATGCCCGTGCGCAAGGTGCTCGAACTGCACGGCAGCGCGCGGAGTGTGGTGTGCACGCGGTGCCACGCCAGGGGGCCGATGCAGGACGCGCTGGCGCGGGTCGAGGCCGGTGAGGAGGACCCGGCGTGCCTGGCCTGCGGCGGGATCCTGAAGCCGGCCACGGTGATGTTCGGCGAGCGGCTCGACCCGGTGGTGCTGGGCGAGGCCGTCGCCGTCACCAAGGCCTGCCAGGTCTTCGTCGCCGTCGGCACGAGTCTGCGGGTCCAGCCCGCCGCCGGGCTGGCCGGCGTCGCCGCCGACCACGGGGCCCGGCTCGTGATCGTCAACGCCGAGCCGACGCCGTACGACGAGATCGCCGACGACGTCGTCCGGGAGCCGATCGGGACGGCGCTGCCGAGGCTGTTGCGGGAGCTGACGCGGACGGAGCTCTGACGGTACGTCCCGTCACCTCGGGTAGGTCCTGTCACCCCAGGTAGGCGGGGGCCACGGCGGAGGTCATGAGGGTGCGGGCCGTGCCGCCGCCGTCGGCGGGGACGGTCCACAGGTCCGAGCCGTAGTCGCCGGGAAGGGCGTAGACGAGGGTGTAGTCGTCGGCCCACAGGGCCTGGTCGTCGATGTTCCGCCGCTCGGCGGTCGCGGTCTCCTTCAGGGTGCGCAGGTCGAGGACGTACAGCCGCCAGGGGGCGTCGGGCGAGGCTCCCCGGACGCGCTTCTTGTAGGCGATCCGGGTGCCGTCGGGTGAGAGCGAGGGGCATTCGACGTTGCCGTGCAGGGTGGTGAGGGTGCGGGCGGCGAGGTTGCCGCGGACCAGGTAGGTCCGGCCGCCGGTGGCCACCGTGGCGTAGAAGCGGCTGTCGTCGGCGAAGGTGACTCCCCAGACGTTGACGTCCGCCGCGCGGTAGGTCCGGCCGTCCTTGACGATGCGGAAGGTCTCCAGGTTGTCGTCGACGGCCCAGGTCCGGGTGTCGGCGATGGCGGTACGGGTGGAGAAGGCGGTGCCGGCGTAGGAGTCTCCGCTGACGAAGACCGTCCAGGCCACCAGACGGCCGGAGGGCGAGACCCGGGCCCGGGTGGGGATGCCGGCCGCCGGGAAGCGGTGCAGCTCGTGCAGGTGCGCGTCGAGCACCACCGCCCGGTAGGTGTCCTCCAGCGCGCCGTGCACCGCCTGGAGGCAGATGCCGGTTCCGGCCGCCGCGTGGAAGCGCAGGCACTTGACGCCCGACGCGGTGCGCGGCCCCTGCGGGTCGTCGGCCGGCACGGTGGCGATCTCGTCGCGGTGCGGGCCCCAGGCCAGGTTGCGCACCAGCAGCCGGCGGCCGGACGTCGGCCGGAGCGAGACGGCACCGGCCCGCACGGTCGGACCGTCGGCCTGCTGCACGTCCCGCACGCCCGACCGGTGGGCGGCGTGCAGCACCGATCCGGTGCCGACCGCGCCGAGCAGCGCCACTGCGACCAGCAGGACCACCAGGCGGGTCGTGCTGGTCATGCGGGTCGTGCGGGTCGTGCGCGTCATGCGGGCACCTCATCGGTGGATCGGAGGACGAACGAGGCCACGACGGCGCTCACGGCCAGCGCGGCGGCGGTGACGGCGAGGGCGGCGCGCCCGCCCCACAGGCTCCAGGCCGCGCCGAAGGCGAGCGAGCAGGTGAAGCGGGCCAGTGCCTGGCCGGTGCCGACCAGCGCCTGACCGGCTCCTTGCTGACGGTCCGGTACGGCGCCGGCGGTGGCGGCCGCGAGGACCCCGTCGGTCGCGGCGTAGAAGGTGCCGTGCAGGACGAGGACGGCGACCACGGCAGGGGCGCCGTGCCAGGGGGAGAGCACCAGGACGTAGCCGAGCAGCAGGACGCCGTGGCCGGCCAGGAAGAGCCGGCGGCTGCCGACGCGGTCGGCGAGAGCGCCGAGCGGCAACGCGAGCAGCAGGAAGACGGCGGCGGTGCCCAGCGGCAGCAGCGGGAAGAGATGGGCGGGCAGGGCCCCTTCGCGCTGGAGCAGCAGATAGAGGAAGGAGTCGCTGACGGTGGTCAGGCCGAGCAGGGTCGCGCACACCGTGATCCCGCGCAGCTCGGGGCGGCGCAGGAGCCCGAGTGCGTCCCGGAGCACCGGCCGGGCCGGTTCGGGTGGTTGCACGGCGCCGGCGGGGACGATGTGGCGGGGCACGAAGAGCACCAGCACCAGGACTCCGAGCACGGCGACGCAGCCGCTGACCGCGAAGACCGCGTCGTAGCCGTCGACGGTGGCCCGCAGCACGGCGAAGGCGACCAGCGGACCGAGCAGCGCGCCGGTGGTGTCCATGGCCCGGTGCACCCCGAACGCCCGTCCCCGGTGACGGGGTTCGGTGGCCAACGAGATCATCGCGTCGCGGGGGGCGGTGCGCAGCCCCTTGCCGGTGCGGTCGGCGGCGAGTACGGCGCTGATCACGGGGAGGGTGTGGGCGAGCAGCAGCAACGGCTTGCACAACGCCGACAGGCCGTAGCCGAGGCCGGCCACCACCTTGTGCCGACGGCCTCCCCGGTCGGCGAGGTGGCCCCCGGCCAGCCGGACCAGGGCCCCGACGCCGTTGTTGATGCCGTCGAGGAGCCCGAACCCGAGCGGTGACAGGCCGAGGCCCGCGACGACGTAGAGCGGCAGGACGGCGGTGACCATCTCCGAGGAGACGTCCGTGATCAGGCTGACGGCGCCCAGGGCCAGCACGGTGGAGGGCACGGCGGCCGGCCGCCGCCCCGGACGGGAGTCCGGGGCGGCGACGGGCTTGGTGCTGCGGGAGTCCGCGAGATACACGGGCGTCAGTTCCAGATGCCGGTGATGTCGGACGCCGAGGAGGCGTTGCCCGCGTGCGCGGTCAGACCCGCCAGGTCCTCCACGGTCCGCAGCACGTTGTAGTGGTTGTAGGTGGTGGAGCTGGAGCTGCCGGGAGTGACGTGCTGCCCGTAGAAAACGGTGGGGATGCGGTTGCCGGACAGCTTGTTGTCCTCGTCGAAGGTGACGGCGAGGATGCTGTTGTGGGTCTTGGCCCAGGTGGCGTAGGCGCCCAGGTTGTTCTTGATCCAGGTGTCGCCCGTGGAGACCGAGCAGTCGTGCATGTCACTGCACAGGTTCGGTACGACGAAGGAGACCTTGGGCAGGGTCGTGTAGTCGGTCGGGAACTGCGCCATGGTCTTCGCGGTGCTCGTCGGCACGTTGGAGAAGCCGAACCACGGGTTGTGCTTCTGGGCGTAGTTGCCGCTGCTGCAGGTCGTGGAGCCCTGACTGGGCAGCGACTCGTTGTAGCTGGCCCAGGTCTTGCCGGCGGCGATCAGCTCCGAGGCGAGGTTCGGCTTGGAGAGCGACCCGACCGAGACGCAACTGTCGTCGGTACGGCCCTGGTTGGACCCCGAGAACAGCATGTAGTAGTTCGGCTCGCTGGGGTGGGTGAGGCCGTAGGACTGGGTGAGGTCGGCGCCACCCGCCTTGAGGGTGTTGTTGAGGTAGGGGGCGCTGGAGCTGCCGATCACCTGCGAGTAGGCGTGGTTCTCCATCACCACGACCACCACGTGGTCGGGGGTCGGGAGAGCCGCCGCCTCGGCGGTGGAGGCCGTGGCGGTCCACACGCCGATCGACGTGGCGGTGAGGGCGACGGCCCCGGTGAGTGCGGCGAGGGGTCGTCGGTTGCGCTGGGAAGCCTTGACGGCGGCCATGACTGTCCTCCGGACAGAAGTGACGGACGTGCGGGGGGGGGCGGCGCCGCAAACCCTAGGAGCCCCGGACCTGGCCTGAGTGAAGGCCAGACGAACGGCGGGCCCCACCGGGCAAAGGTCCTCCCAGCCATAGGTCATGCACAGGTCATGTACAGCAGGAACCCCCGCCCATCCGCTCGACGGCCGTCACGGGGACGTGAGCCCTCAGGCCTCGAGCGAGAAGAGGGCCGTGTCGCCGGGGGCGGTGCCGCCCTCGAAGTCCAGCAGGCGCCGCTTGCGGTCCAGGCCGCCGCCGTAGCCGGTGAGGCCGCCGCCGGCCCCGATCACACGGTGACAGGGCACGATGATGCCGATGGGGTTCCTGCCGTTGGCGAGACCCACCGCGCGGGAGGCGGTCGGATTGCCGAGGGCCTCGGCGAGTTCGCCGTAGGTGCGGGTCTCGCCGTACGGGATCTTCCGCAGTCCGTCCCATACGGAGCGCTGGAACGGGGTGCCGTGCAGGCGGAGTTCGAGGCTGAACTCCTTCAGCTCGCCTGCGAAATAGGCCTCCAGCTGCTCCTCCGCGTCCCCGAACAGGGTGTCGTCGCGAGGGCCGAAATTCTCCTCGGGTGGGCGGTGGCGCTGTTCGGTCATGTAGAGGCCGCACAGGACGCCGTCGTCGGCGACGAGCGTGAGAGGGCCGTACGGGCTGTCGACGATCGTGTGCTGATTCACGGAAGTTCCTTACACGGGGAGGAAGTTGATCGGGTGGCTGTCGGTCGCCCAGAGGTACTGGACGGCGTACGCCCGCCAGGGGCGCCAGCCCGCGGCGCGGGCGGTGAGCGCCGCCGGGGTGGAGGGCAGGCCCAGTTCCTTCGCGGCGCGCCGGATTCCGAGGTCGGTGGGGAGGAAGGCGTCGGGGTCGCCGAGGGCGCGCATCGCGATGACGTCGACCGTCCAGGGCCCGAAGCCGGGCAGCGCGAGCAGGACGGCGCGCGCCTTCGGCCAGTCGCTCTCCACGCCCAGGTTCAGTGTTCCGTCGGCGAGTCGTCCGACGAGGGTGGTGAAGGTGGTGCGGCGGGTGCGGGGCATCGCCAGCGTGTCGGGGTCGACGGCGGCGAGCGCCTCGGCGGTCGGGAAGAGGTGGGTGAGGCCGCCCTCCGGGTCGTCGACCGGTTCGCCGTGCGCGGTGACCAGGCGGGCCGCGTGGGTGCGGGCGGCCGCCGTGGAGACCTGCTGGCCCAGCACGGCACGTACGGCGAACTCCGCCTCGTCGACCGTACGGGGCACCCGGCGGCCGGGCGCCTTGTCCACCAGGGGCGCGAGCAGCGGATCCGTGCGCAGCTGGTCGTCGATGGCGACCGGGTCGGCGTCCAGGTCGAGCATGCGCCGGCAGCGGCTGATCGCGACCGTGAGGTCGCGCAGGTCGCTCAGGGTGAGGCGGCAGCCGATGTGGTCGGGGTTCGGGGTGAGCGCCACGATGCCGTGCCCGTACGGCAGCCGGAGCGTGCGGCGGAACGCGCCGTCCCGCCACTCCTCGACCCCCGGGACGCCGGTCGCGGCGAGGTGCCCGAAGAGGTTGTCCGGGTTGAGCGGGGCCCGGAAGGGCAGGCGCAGGACGAGCGTGCCGGGCGCGGCCGGGCGGGCCGAGGGGTTCTTCCGCGGTACACGGGCGCGCAGTTCGCTCGGGGAGAGCGCGAAGACCTCGCGCACGGTGTCGTTGAAGGTGCGGATGGAGGCGAAGCCGGACGCGAACGCGGCCTCCGCCATCGGCAGTTCGGTCGTCTCGATGAGCAGGCGAGCGGTCTGCGCGCGCTGCGCGCGGGCCAACGCGAGCGGGCCCGCGCCGAGTTCGGCGAGGAGTTGGCGTTCGACCTGGCGGGTGCTGTAGCCGAGGCGGGTCGCGAGTCCGGGCACGCCTTCACGGTCGACGACACCGTCGGCGATCAGCCGCATGGCGCGGGCGACCAGGTCGGCACGCTGGTTCCACTCCGGGGAGCCCGGTGTGGTGTCGGGCCGGCAGCGCTTGCAGGCGCGGAAGCCGGCCTGCTGGCAGGCGGCGGCGCTCGGGTGGAAGACCATGTTCTGCGGCTTGGGCGGCACGACGGGGCAGCTGGGCCGGCAGTAGATGCCGGTGGTCAGGACCGCCGTGAAGAACCAGCCGTCGAACCGCGCGTCCTTGGACCGCACGGCGCGCACACAGCGCTCGCGATCGGTGTACATCCCGTTCTGCATACGTCCAGCATCGGCCAGTCGCCGATCCGGCGCTGGCGAGAATCCGACATCGACCTCGCCTGGCCTGCACCGCTCACCGGCTCCCCCACGGTGCCGGGACGCGGTGGTACCGGCCTCAGCCCGTCCTCTCCGGCCACGACGCCAGCGACCAGATCACGAACACGTCGATCCCCATGACCACGATCGACCAGAGCGGCTCGTAGGGCAGGAACAGGAACTGGGTGACCAGGCTCAGCGCGGCGAGGAAGATACCCGCGAAGCGCGCCCAGGTCACGCCCTTGAGGAGGGCCGCGCCGGTCGCCGCCGCGACGACACCGAGGACGAGGTGGATCCAGCCCCAGCCGGTGAGGTCGAGTTCGTAGGCGTACGAGCCCACGCGGGCGTAGATGTCGTCCTCCGCGATGGCCGCGATGCCCTGGAGAACCGCGAGCACCCCACTGCACAGCAGCAGGACACCGGCGAAGACGACGCCCCCGGCCAGGCCGTCGTGCGCGGCGGGCCGGGACGGGCCGCCGGGGGGCGTGGACCAGGAGGTGCCGATGTCACCGTGCGGCTCTCCGGTCGGGGAGTGCGAGCTCATGCGGGGCTGTCCTTTCGGCGGGGCCGGGTCGCGAGGAAGTCGACGATCGCCAGCGCGAAGAGCAGGGCGAGGGCGAGACCGATCACGACCCAGCCGGTCGGATACGGCCACAGGACAAAGGCCAGGACGGCTCCCGCGGCCAGGATCCAGGTGATCCAGGCGCGGTAGCGGTCGACGAACGGGCCGACGGGGCCTGTGCGCAGTCCGGCGTGGTCGGCGGTCGCGCGCACGGCACCGATGCCCGAGTGCCACAGCCGCCGCACCAGAGCGGCATGGCGGCCGGGCCCGGTCAGCCAGGCGGCGAGGGCGATCACCACGCCGAGGGCGACCACCGACCGCACGGAGGTACGCAGGAAACGGGTGAGCGTGTCGTACACGGACCCGGCGGCCGCCTGGGAGACACCGGCCGGGAGGGCGTCCAGGTAGACGACCCGGAAAACGGTCAGCGCGACGCCCAGCAGGAGCACGGCGAAGGCGAAACAGAGCGCGGCGACGATCAGGACGCGGCGGCGGTGCGCCGAGAGCAGGACGCCCCCCGCCACCAGCAGGACCGCGATGACGGGCAGCCAGAAACCGGCCAGCTCCAGCAGCCGGAAGTAGGTCTTGACCTTGCCGATGTCCTCGGACTCGACGACCGTGAAGTTGGTGTGGATCTCGGGGATCTTCCCCGCGACGGTCATCCCGGAGTCGACCAGCCGTTGCTTGACCTGGTCGACGACCGGGGCGAGATCGACCGTCACCGTGTCGTTCTCGATCTTCACCGCGCCGCCGCCCCTGCCTGTCAGAGCCTTCTCGACGGAGCTGTGGATCCGGCGGTTGGCGTCGACCCAGATCCTCTCGAAGGCGTCGGAGGCCACGACCGCCTGCGCCTTGTCGTGCACGAAGCTGCGGACGGCGCTCTCGAGCGAGGGCCCGAGCCTGCCGAGGGCCTTCTCCAGCAGGGGACGCTGGGCCGGGACGACGTCCTGGAGGAGTGCGGTGAGGTCGATGCGATCCATCAGCGCGTTCGTGACGCGGGTGGCGGCCGCGTTCTGGACGTCCTCGTCGGAGGCCAGCGGGCGGACGGTGTCGACGTAGCGGTCGGTGTCGCCCACGATGCTCGACGTCCAGGCCGCCACCAGGCCCAACGGGGCGAGGACGCAGCCGAGGACGATGAGGACGACCGCGAAGATCGAGCGGACCCGGTGGTGGGTGGGACGACGGGTGCGCTCCTCCTCCAGTGCCGCGATGCGGGCCCTGAGTGCGTCCAGCTCCGCGTCGGCGGGGACACCGCTTTCCGGCATGGCGGAGACTCCCTCGCCGTCGGTCGGGTCCGGCCCGGGTCGGACCGGTGGATGCCAGCACATCCCGGCCGTGCGGCGGCGGCGAGCGAGGCGGGGCCGTTCGGATGAACGACCCCGCCCGCACGGAGGGCCGCTACATGTTGATCATGTGCCCGGCCAGGCCGTGCACGGCCTCCTTGACGGCCTCGCCCAGCGTCGGGTGGGCGTGGACGTTGCGGGCGACCTCGTGGACGGTGAGGTCCCACTGCTGGGCGAGCGTCAGCTCGGGGAGCAGTTCGGTGACGTCGGGGCCGATCAGATGACCGCCGATGAGCTCGCCGTACTTGGCGTCACTGATCAGTTTCACGAAACCGGTGGTGTCGCCGAGACCGTGCGACTTGCCGTTCGCGGTGAACGGGAACTTCGCCACCTTGACGTCGTAACCCTTTTCCCGCGCCTGCGCCTCGGTGTAGCCGAAGCTGGCGACCTGGGGCTGGCAGTAGGTGGCGCGCGGGATCATGGCGTAGTCCAGCTCCATGGTCTCCGCGTCGGCGAGGGTCTCGGCGGCGATGACGCCCATGGCCTCGGCGGCGTGCGCCAGCATCAGTTTCGCGGTGACGTCGCCGATGGCGTAGATGTGCGGGACGGAGGTGCGACAGCGGCCGTCGACGTCGATCGCGCCGCGCTCGGTGACCCGCACGCCCGTGTTCTCCAGGCCGTAGCCGGTGACGTTGGGGGCGAAGCCGATCGCCTGGAGCACCTTGTCGGACTCCAGGACCTGCTGGGCGCCGTCCTTGCCGGTGACCGTGACGAGGACCCGGGGACCGGACTCGTCGATGGACTCCACCCGGGTGGAGGTCAGCACATCGATGCCCAACTTGCGGTACTGCTTGGCCAGTTCGGCGGAGACCTCGGCGTCCTCCAGGGGCGCGACCCGGTCCAGGAACTCGACGATCGTGACCTTCACACCGTAGTTGTGCAGGACGTAGGCGAACTCGATGCCGATGGCGCCGGCGCCCGCGATGACGATCGACTGCGGAAGGTCGTCGGCGAGGATCTGCTCCTCGTACGTCACCACTCGCGCACTGCGCTTGGTGCCGGGGAGCAGCTTGGGGGTCGCGCCGGTGGCGATGATGCAGTGGTCGAAACCGAGGGTGCGGGTCTCCCCGTCGTAACCGGTTACCCGCAGGGTGTGGTCGTCGACGAAAGCACCGCGGCCGTCGAACTCGGTGATCTTGTTCTTCTTCATCAGGTAGTGGACGCCCTTGACCCGGCCGTCGGCGACCTTGCGGCTGCGACGGTACGCCTCTCCGTAGTCGAAGGAGACCTGTCCGTCGACCTTGATGCCGAAGGTCTTCGCCTCACGCGTGAAGATGTGGGCGAGCTCGGCGTTGCGCAGAAGGGCCTTGGTGGGGATACAGCCCACGTTCAGGCAGACGCCGCCCCAGTATTTCTCCTCGACGACGGAGACGCGCTTGCCCAGCTGGGCGGCGCGGACCGCGGCGACGTAGCCGCCCGGACCGGCGCCGAGGACCACGACGTCGAAGCGTTCGTCCTGCTCGGTCATGGATTCGTTTCCTTTTCCGTGGAGTGCGATACGGGTGATGCGTGCTGCCGTTCCGATTCTCGCGCGCCGACGGGGAGAATGTGTGAGTGATCGATCACTGCTGTGCCGAGATGACCCGCCAGGCCGACGGGCGCTGCCGGGTACACCCCGACGTCTTCGCCTGCCCGGACGCGCTGGTGCGGTTCGAACCGAAGTTCCGGGAGTACGGGCTGATCGTCCACGACGGGGGGACGGCCTCCCGGGAGATCGCCTTCTGCCCGTGGTGCGGCGCGCGTCTGCCGGAGTCGCAACGGGACCGGTGGTTCGAGGCGCTCGAGGCCCGGGGGATCGATCCCTGGGAGGACGAGGTGCCGCCGGAGTTCGAGGACGACCGGTGGCTGCGGGAAGGTGTCGCCGACCCGGTGTCGCCCGGCGAAGACCTGCCGCGTTCTCGCTGAGGCGCTGGAGAAGCGCCGGCGGTACGGGCACGCGGGTCCGGCATGCGTTGCCGTGCCCGGGTCCGTACCGCCGGCCGGGGTGGAACCCGTGGAGCGGTAGAAACGGTGGAGCGGTGGAGCGGTAGAACGCTGGAGCGGTGGAAGCGGCTACTCGGAGGTTGCCGTGGGCCGCCGGGACGCGGACGTCGCCTTGTCCACGTCGGTCAACGGCCGGAGCCGGTAGGTGTACGCGTAGTCGCGGTCGGCGAACAGCTTGTACTCGTCGTGGGTGTGCGCGCCCCAGCTGTTGTCTCCGCCGACACCCATCTGCCGGTGGTTCAGGCGCAGTACGACCTCCTTGCGAGGGGTGAGCTGGTAGTCGTGGCGGGCTCCGACGGACAGGTCCTCGGGAGTGAAGTGCGAGGCGTTGAACTCCAGCAGCGGCTCTCCGGAGACCAGCAGGCCGGTGCCGTCGCCGTCGGTGAGGGCCACCCAGCGGACGTCGGTCTTGTTGCCGTTCTCCTGGGGCCGCAGATAGGAGGTCCACTGCCCGGTGACGGTGCCGGAGTACCGGCCCACGTCGGTGGCGTCGTTGCGGTCCCAGTGGTTCTCCTCGGGACCGCGGCCGTAGTAGTGCAGCCTCTCCAGGCGGGCGGGCAGGAACAGCAGCGTGCCGACCTCCGGGATGTACGGCAGGGAGGCGGCGCCCGGGTGCAAGGTGTTGTCGACCTTGATCTCACCGTTTCCGAAAACGGTGTAGGTGGTGGTGTACGTCGATTCCGTCGTGGTGGGCAGCGTGCCGGCCACCTTGATCTCCACGGCCCGGTCGCGCAGCGCCCGCACGCTCACGCCGGTGACCTTGCGACGCGCGCCGGCATCGCGCCAGGTCTGGTTGCGGGTGTGCTGCCCGTTTCCGCGGTCGTTGTCGGTGGGGGCACGCCAGAAGTTGGGGGCCGGTCCCGAGGAGATCAGCCGGGTGCCGTCGGCCTCGTAGGAGGTGATGACGCCGGTCGTCCTGTCGACGGTGACCGAGAAGTTCCTGCCCTTGACGGTGACCGATCCGGCGCTGTCCCGGTGGCTGAGCGCCGGGACGCCGGCCAGGGGCACGGGCGGGACGGCGGGGCTCCCGGCGTCGACGGCGAGTTGGTGTCTCGCCACCTCGAAGCCGGACTTCGCCCACTTCGTCGTCTCCCTGGTGGTGAACGACAGTTGGAGGAAGTACTCGGCGCCCGGCGCCGGTTGGCCGGGCACTTCGAAGGGCACCGTGATGTCCTTGCTCGACAGTGCGGCCACATCGAGTTGGGCACGGCTCAGCTTTCCGCGCCGGACCACTTCCCCGTCCCGCACGAGTTCCCAATGTCCGTCGAATTCACGGATGTTGGTGAACAGGTTCTCGTTGGTGAGGGTGACCGCCGCTCCGGGCGCGAGCAGGCCGCCGGAGGCCGGGGCGGCACCCACGGCCTGGTAGATCCGCTTGACCTCGGCGGACTTGCCGGTGGCCCCGCGGTCGGCGGTGACGATGCCGTCGCCGGAGAACGCACCGTCGTTGGGGTTGTCGCCCCAGTCGCCCCCGTAGGCGCGGAACGACTTCTCGCGGGGGCGTTTCTCGGTGAGGCCGACGGTGGCGGCGTCGAACCAGAACCGTACGCCGTCGTCGCCGGGACCACGGCCGACGGAGGCCAGTTCGGCCGCGCTCAGCGCCCGGGCGTACACGCGTGCCCGCCGGACGGAACCGCTGAACTCCCGGGTCGGGTTGTCGACGTCGGTGGCCAGGGACAGCGGCGCGGTGTTGTCGGCGGGGCGCACGGTGGTGGTGCGGGTGGCCCGGACCACGCCGTCGACATACAGGGTCAGCGTGCCGGCCGCCGCGTCGAAGACACCGGCGACCTGGTGCTCGGAACCGGTCCAGTCGCTCGGCAGTGCCCAGCTCGCGGTGATCCACTGGCCGCTGCCGTAGATGAAGAACTCGAGGGTCCTGTTCGTCTGCTTCAGGGCGTACTGGGTGTCGCCCTTGGCGAGGATCGGCTGGTGGTAACCGGTTACGTGCGGGGTGATCCAGGCTTCCAGCGTGAGGGAGCCCGTGAGGTCCAACGATGCGTCGCGGGCGAAAACGGTTCCGCCCGAGATGCCCTCGTCGCGGGTGAAGGTGCCGCTGGAGGCGATGAGTTCGCCCCTGAGCGCGGCGGGCCCGGCCTCGGTGAACAGCTTGCGGACGGGGGTGGGCCAGTCGAGGGCCTGGTCGACGAAGTCCCAGATCCAGCCGCCCTGGAGCACCTCGTGACGGCGGATCAGATCCCAGTACTTCTTGAAGTTCCCGCTGGAGTTCCCCATCGCGTGCGAGTACTCGATCATCACGTACGGCCGGGTGTCGCTCGTGTCCCGGGCCCGGGCCTCGACGCGGGCGGGAGTGTCGTACATCTCGGAGCGGATGTCGCTGATCCCGGGGCGGTCGTCGCCCTCGTACTGGATGACGCGGGTGGTGTCGTAGGAGCGGATCCAGTCGTGCATGGCGTTGAACGTGGTGCCGCCGCCGGCCTCGTTGCCGAGGGACCAGATGACGACCGACGCGTGGTTCTTGTCGCGGTGGACCATGTTCTGGGCGCGGGCCACGCACGCCGTCGTCCACTCGGCGTGGTTGCCGGGGTACTCGCCCCGGATGCCGTGGGTCTCGAGGTTGGTCTCGTCCACGAGGTACAGGCCGTACTCGTCGGCCAGCTCCAGCCAGAGCGGGTTGTTGGGGTAGTGCGAGGTGCGGACGGTGTTGATGTTCAGCCGCTTGATGATCCCGATGTCCTCGACCAGGTCGGCGCGGCTGAGGGCCGAGCCGCGGGTCGGGTGCATCTCGTGCCGGTTGGTGCCCCGGAAGGAGACCGGCTTGCCGTTGATGCGCATCAGGCCGTCCTTCAGCGCGAACTCGCGCAGGCCCACGCGGTGGGAAAGGGTTTCGATCACCTTTCCGGACGGGTCGCGCAGCCGGAGCACGGCCGTGTAGAGGTACGGATGTTCGGCCGACCACAGGCGCGGCGTGGGCACGGCCTTCGCGGCCTGTACGGCCGTCTCCTCCCCGGCGCCGAGCGCGACGGCCTGTTGCAGGGGCCGGGGCCACACCGGATGCCCGCCCGCGTCGTACAGCTGGGTCTCGACGGAGTAGCGGCCGGCACCCTGTCCGCCGTAGTCCCGCACGCTCGCGGTGACAGACAGCTGAGCCGCCTTGTGGTCGTCGCTCAGCGGGGTGTCCAGCCTGAAGTCACGCAGGTGCACGGCCGGTGTGGAGTACAGGTAGACCGAGCGGAAGATGCCGCTCAGCCGGATCATGTCCTGGTCCTCCAGCCAGTCGCCGTCCGAGTAGCGGTAGACCTCCACCGCGATCTGGTTGGTGCCCGGCTTGAGGTGCGGGGTGATGTCGTACTCGGCGGGGTCGTAGGAATCCTCGTGGTAACCGACCAACTCACCGTTGATCCAAACGTAGTGGGCGGACTTGACCCCTTCGAAGTGAAGGAACGTCCGCCGTCCCGCCCAGCCGCGCGGGACCGTGAAGGTACGCCGGTACTGGCCCACGGGGTTGTAGCGGGTGGGGGCGGCCGGCGGCTGCGCCTCCTCCCCCAGCCCGTTGGCGCCCCACCACGGGTAGGTGATGTTGATGTAGATCGGGCGGTCGTAACCGTGCAACTGCCAGGCGGCCGGAACCGGGATGGTGTCCCAGCCGCTGTCGTCGACATCGGTGCGGTGGAAGTCGGGGTCCCGGTCGTCGGGACGGTCGGCGTGGGCGAACTTCCAGGTGCCGTCGAGGCTCAGCCGGTACGGCGAGCGGGTGCGGTCGGCGGCGAGGGCCTGGGCGAGATCCGCGTACGGCATGAGGGTGGTGTGCGGGGCTTCGGTACCGAGCCGGAAGACGTCGATGGCGCCGTTCCACTCCGGGGTGCCGTCCGCCGCGACGGCCCGGTGGGCGGTGGACGGCGCGGACAGGGCGAGCGCGCCGAGGACGGCGGCCGACCCTTCGAGCAGACGACGACGGCTGACGACCGTCCGCCGGGGGTGGTCCGGTTCCACCCACTGGGGGCGGTCCGGCCGGTCCATGGACGACACATGCGGGTGCGACATGACCACGACCTTCCTCGGGGCGACCCGTGCGGCTTCGCACGGACGGAGGGTGCGTCAGATCTTGTCCACTCCTGTTGAAAAAACGAACATTGACGCGCCGCGATGGCCGAATATCAACTCTCTTCGGCGCAACGCCACTTGGTACCCGCGCCTCCCACGGGCTTTTCTGGTGACTCCCGTCAGTACACGTCCCGCACGTACCGCTTGTCGGAGGCCAGCTGCTTCACATAGGCCGCCGCCTCCGGCTCGCTCAGGCCGCCGTGCAGGACCGCGACGTCACGCAGGGCCAGGTCGACGTCCTTGGCCATCCGGGAGGCGTCGCCGCAGACGTAGAAGTGGGCGCCGTCCTGGAGCCAGGACCACAGGTGCGAGCCGTGCTCGCGGATCCGGTCCTGGACGTAGACCTTGGCGCGCTGGTCGCGGGAGAAGGCGGTGTCCAGACGGGCGAGGGTGCCGTCGTCCAGGAGGGCGGCCAGCTCCTCCTCGTAGTAGAAGTCCGTCGCCCGGTGCTGCTCGCCGAAGAACAGCCAGTTGGGAGCCCGGTGTCCACGTGCCCGGCGCTCCTGGAGGAAGCCGACGAAAGGCGCCACGCCGGTGCCGGGGCCGACCATCACCATCGGAGTGGCCGGGTCGGCCGGCGGCCGGAAGTGCGGGGAGCGCTGCACATGGACGGCCACCTCGGTGCCGGGCTCGGCGTCGGCCAGGAAGGGCGAGCAGACGCCCTGCCGGGGGCGGCCTGCCAGGTTCTCGTACCGCACGACGGAAACGGTGAGCGAGACGAGGTGGGGGTCGGTCAGCGGGCTGGACGAGATGGAGTACAACCGCGGCTGCAGCCGCCCCAGCAACTCGGCCCACTCCTGCGCGTCGGCGCGGACACCGAACTCGGCGGCCACGTCGACGGCCTGGCGGCCCCAGGACCACTTCGCCAGCTCGTCCTTGTTGTCGGGGCGCAGCAGCTTGCGCAGTTCACGTGGGTCGCGGGTGCGGTCGGCGGTGAAACGCAGCAGGGCGGGGGTGATCCGGGTGATGTCGAGGTGACGCAGGAAGGCCTCCCCGAGAGCGACCTCACCGACGCCGTTCACCTGCACGCGCGCGTGGGCGTCGAGGCCCGTGACGCTCAGCCACTCCGCCACCACGTCCGGGGAGTTGAGGGGGCGTACGCCCAGGGAGTCGCCCGCCTCGTAGACGAGCGGGGTCTCGCTGTCGCGGGTGTCGAAGGTGAAGCGGCGTACCTCCTTGCCGGAGCCCGGCAGGCTCAGCAACCGGTTGCCGGTCAGGCGCGCGATGACGGGAGCGGGGCGTTTGGGGCGGGGCACGGCGGGCGCCTTCGGCACGGCGACGGAAACGGTTTCCGCAACGGTCACCGGCGCCTGAGCGGTGACAGGAATCCGGGTGGCAGGAGCGGCCCCGGTGGCCGGGACCTGTCCACCGTCCGGGGCCGCGGGCACCGGTTCCGTGGCCTCCTTCAGGGCGGTGGCCACCTGGTCGAGCCAGGCCTCCGCCTCCGTCTCGTAGTCCGGCTCGCAGTCGGTGCGGGGGGCCAGCCGGACCGCGCCGAGTTCGTCCAGCCGCCGGTCCAGCCGCCGGCCGTGCCCGCAGAAGTCGTCGTACGAGGAGTCCCCGAACGCGAGGACGGCGTAGCGGTGACCTTCCAGACGGCCGGTGTCCAGCGCGTCCAGGCCGTCCCAGAAGCCGGCGCCGTTGTCGGGGGCGTCACCGTCGCCGAAGGTGCTGGTGATCAGCAGCAGATCGGCGTCGGAGGGCAGCGCGGCGGGGTCGGCCTCGTCCATGGCGACGAGGGACGCCGGGTGACCGCCCGCGGCGAGCCGCTCGGCGGTGGTGGTGGCGAAGTCCTCGGCGTTGCCGGTCTGCGAGGCCCACAGGATGACGACCCGGCGCGCCGGGGTCTGCGGCGACATGGCGGTGCCGGTGGCGGTGCGGGAGTACATGCCGGCGAGGGTGCCGTTGACCCACAGCGCGTGCTCGGGGCTGAACGGCGCGTCCGCCGGCAGCACCGGTACCCCGGGGGCGCCGGCCGGGATCCCGGCGAGGAAACCGACCAGGTACTGCCGTTCGCGCTCGGTCAGGACCGGCGGCGGGGCGGGGCGCAGACCGAAGACCTCGGCCGCGGCGGGCAGGACCGCGGTCGGTACGAGCACGGCTCCGGGCCCTTCCGACACCGGGGTCCGGGTGCCCGGCGCGTTCCCGAGCGGGTTCTCCGGCGTCGGCGCCTCCGTGGCCGGCGGCTGCACGGTAACCGGTGTCGACACCTTCGTCAGGGAGACCGCGCACACCTTCAGCTCGGGCTGGAAGGACAGCGGGTCGACGGCGTCGCTGGTGACCGCGTTGACGCTGAGGTACTCGCCGAACAGGTCGTTCCAGTGGAACGGCGCGAAACAGGACCCGGGCAGGACGCGGTCGGTGACGACGGCGGGCAGCACGGCCCGGCCGCGCCGCGAGGCGACCTCGACGGAGTCGCCGTCGGATATGCCGAGCGCGGCGGCGTCCTCGGGGTGCACCTCCACGAACGGGCCGGGATCCAGCTTGTTGAGCTTGGCCACCCTCCCGGTCTTGGTCAGGGTGTGCCACTGGTGCTGGAGGCGGCCGGTGTTCAGGAAGAACGGGTAGTCGTCGTCCGGCATCTCGGCGGGCGGGACATGCGGACGGGGGTGGAAGACCGCGCGGCCGGAAGCCGTGGGAAAGGTGAGCGAGCCGTCGTCGTTCACATAGCGGATCGGGTTGCGGTCGGGGCCGTCGGCGGTGGCCGCGGGCCACTGCACGGGGGTGGCACGCAGCCGGTCGTAGGTCACTCCGCGCAGGTCGTAGCCGGTCTGCGGGTTGTGGGCGCGCTTGATCTCCTCGAAGACCTGCTCGGCGGTGTCGTAGGTGAAACCGCTTTCGTAACCCATGGCGCGGGCGACGGCCGCGATGAGCCGCCAGTCCGCCATCGCCTCGCCGGGCGGGTCGGCGGCGGGCCGGGCAAGGGTGAGGTTGCGCTCGCTGTTGATGAGGACGCCCTCGGTCTCGGTCCACATCGCGCCCGGCAGGACAACATCGGCGTAAGCGTTTGTCTCGGTTTCGGCGAAGACGTCCTGCGCGACGACGAACTCGGCGGCCTCCAGCCCCTCGATGACCGTCCTGCGGTTGGCGACGGAGGCGACCGGGTTGGTGCAGATGATCCAGCAGGCCTTGATGTCACCCTCGGCCATCTTCCGGAACATCTCGACGGTGCCCTTGCCGACGCCGTCGGCCCTGATCGTGCCCGGCTCGAGCCCCCACAGCTCCTCGACGAAGGCACGGTCGCCCTCGACGAGAACGGAGCGCTGGCCGGGCAGCCCCGGGCCCATGTAACCCATTTCCCGGCCGCCCATGGCGTTGGGCTGGCCGGTGAGGGAGAAGGGTCCGCTGCCCGGGCGGCAGATCCTGCCGGTGGCGAGGTGGAGGTTGATGAGCGCGTTGGTGTTCCAGGTGCCGTGCGTGGACTGGTTGAGGCCCATCGTCCAGCAGCTGGTCCACTCCCCCGCTTCGCCGATCAGCCGGGCCGCCGTGCGGAGGTCGTCCTCCGGTATGCCGGTGATCTCGGCGACCGTCGCGGGCGCGTAGTCGGCGAGGAACTCCGGCATGGCCTCCCAGCCCTCGGTGTACGCGGCGACGAAGTCGGGGTCGGTGTGGCCGTTCTCGTGCAGGAGGTGGAGCAGGCCGTTGAGGAGGGCGAGGTCGGTGCCCGGCGCGACCTGGAGGAACAGGTCGGCCTTCGCGGCCGTGGCGGTGCGGCGCGGGTCGACGACGATCAGCTTGGCGCCCGCCTTCACCCGGTCCATCATCCGGAGGAACAGGATCGGGTGGCAGTCGGCCATGTTGGAACCGATGACGAGGAAGACGTCCGCCTTGTCGAGGTCCTCGTAGGAGCCGGGCGGGCCGTCGGCGCCGAGAGAAAGTTTGTAACCGGTTCCGGCGCTTGCCATGCAGAGTCGGGAGTTCGACTCGATCTGGTTGGTACGCAGGTAACCCTTGGCCAGCTTGTTCGCCAGATACTGCGCTTCGAGACTCATCTGACCGGACACGTAGAGGGCGACCGCGTCGGGGCCGTGCTCGTCGACGATCGCCCGCAGCCGTCGTGCCGTCTCGGCGATCGCCTCGTCCACCGGGGCGGGCTCGGGTTCCGCGCCGCGGTCCGGACGGACGAGCGCGCCGGCCAGTCGGCCGGGTGCGGCGAGCATGTCGGCGGTGGTCGCGCCCTTGGTGCACAGCCGGCCGAAGTTCGCCGGGTGCTGCTTGTCACCGGACGCCTTCAGGACCGTACGGCGCCCGTCCGGTCCACGGCCGATGTCGAGGAGCATGCCGCAGCCCACACCGCAGTACGAGCAGACCGTGCGCACCTTCGTCGTGGTCGCGTTGTCGGTCCGCGGGTCCAACGCGGCCACGGGCGCCCCTTTCCTTCTGACGATCAGCCTGGTGAGAGCCTCTTGCAAGCCTCTGTGACGGTACGAACCGTGCATTACACAGGTGTCTCCCGGACCGGCCGCCAGGAGTTAAGCCCGGCGCACACCGGGGGGCGGGCTGATGTGAGCGAGCCGCTGCCACCCGCAGGAGGGCAGGCTACCCGGGGCGGCGGGCGGGGACGTTCCGTGCCGGTGCGGGGGCGGGGGCGGGGGCGGGTGCGGGGTCCGGACGCGTAAGCGGTTACGTTCACCTTGCACGGGGGCGGGGTCCGGACGCGTAAGCGGTTACGTTCACCTTGCACGGGGGCGGGGTCCGGACGCGTAAGCGGTTACGTTCCCCTTGCACGGGGGCGGGGTCCGGGGATGCGCGTTTGCGGTTACCGGCCCGTTGCGCGGGGACGGGGTCCGGGGGTACGCGTAAGCGGTTACGGACCCATTGTGCGGGGACGGGGTCCGGGGGCGCGCGTAAGCGGTTACGGACACGTTGCGCGGGGACGGGGTCCGGGCGCGGGTGTAAGCGGTTTACGGACCCGTTGTGCGGGACAGGTGCCGGGCCCGCGCGTAACCGGTTTCGTCGCCGCTGTGCGGAAACAAGTTCCGGCTTCACAAGCGGTTACGTCGCCGGTGCGCGGAACGGGTTCCGGCTTCACAAGCGGTTACGTTCCCCTTGCGCGAGCCGTCGAGGTCCGGGCTGCGCGAGACCACGCTCCGCGGCTGCTGGGCATACGACTCGGCCGCAGGGACCGGCGACCGGGGTGACCGGCCCCGCACCGAGGCACCCCGGACACGACGCCGGACACGAGCGCGGCCCCACCCCGGTCGCCCCCGTGCGCCACCCGGTCTCACCCGCGCTCGCGCAGCAGTCGTCGCGACCACCAGCCACCACCACCGGCCACCACCAGCCATCTGCGCCGGAAGCCCGGTACCTGCGTGCGCCCCCGGCGAGCCGGCGTACGCGGAGCCGGTACGCACGTTCCTCGCGCACCGAGCAACGGCCACATACAAAGTTGCGGCCCGTTACTTGGTCATGCCCCTGAACGTTTCTCGGGCAGCGGCACACGCGGTGCCGCGGGCGCGACAGGAGGAACAGTGCTCACGGAAGCGTTGTGGGGGCTGGCGACAGCCGGCGGAACGGCGATGGCGGGGGCCGTGGCGACAGACGTCTGGCGGTCTGCACGACTGCGGTTCGCGGGCCGCCACGGCCAGGGGGAATCGGCCCGACGCCGGAGCGCGACGGCGGGGGGTGAGGCGGCGCGGGGCAAGCCGGCGCCGTCCACGGCGGAGCAGGTCACGGCGGAGCAGGTCATCGCGACGCGGGACAAGCCGGAGCGCGTCGAGACGGCGCGAGTCGAGACGGCGCGAGTCGAGGGGGAGACGGTCGAGACGGCGCGCGTCGGGTCGGGCCGAGTCGGTCGTGCGGCCGCGGACATCGCGGGAGCCGGTACGGCGGAGCGGGAGCCCGGTCACCGGCTCGAGTCCCGGTCCCGGTCCCGGTCCCGGCAAAGCAGCTTGCAGCACAACATCGCCCGCGACGGCGGGACGCAGCACATCACCCTGAGCGGGGACCTCAACGTCCACGTTAACGTCGGCCGGGAAGCCCGGGGTCCGCGGTGAGCGGCGAGGCCGGGCACGCGAGCCCGTCGACGGCGGCCGCGGTGCCGGGGCAGAGCAACGCGGCGCAGCACGGTGGCACGCAGTACATCACCGGCGGTGGTGACGTGCGGACCGTCAACGTGTTCGTCGTGCTGCGTGAGCGGCCGGAGGAGGACGACCGCACGATGCCTGCTCCCACCCGCCGCGAACGGCTGCGCCGCCAGATGTCGAGGGATGTGCGCGCGGCGGCGCGGGAGGTCATCACCCGGCAGGGCGTGGAGGCGTTGACGCTCGCCGAGATCGCCCGTCGGGTCGGGGTGACCCCGGCGGCTCTCTACCGGCACTTCGCCGATCTCGGAGACATCGTGCGGCACACGGTGCGGGACATCGTCGCCGAGCTCACGGACCAGTTGCGGGAGGCCATCGAGGGGGAGCGTGAAACGGATTTCGCGGCCCGGCTGATCGCCCCGGCCCGGGTCTTCCGCCACTGGGCCCTGGCACATCGCCAGGAGTTCCGTCTGCTCTTCGGCACGCCCACCGTGGCCGCCGGTGTGACCCACACCGATGTGACCGCCGAGTGGGTCCGGCACCTCGCCGCCCTCTGGGGCGCCGAGCACATGCGGCTGTGGGCGGCCCGCCCCTACCCCATCCTGGCCGACGAGGACCTCGCCCCACGGATGCGCCGGCAGATCGCCGACTACCGCGCCGCCACAGGCGTGGAGATGCCGCTCGGGGCACTGATCGTCATGCTGTCGTGCTGGCGCACTCTCTACGGACAGGTGGCGCTGGAGGTGTTCGAGCACCTGACCCCGTTGGTCACCGACCAGGAGCCGATGTTCGAACTGCTGATGCACGAAAGCGTGACCCGCATGGGGTTGGGGGCCGAATACCGGCCCCCGGACGGCCTCAGGGCGTAGGGATCTCCTCCAGGATCCCTCCGGACCCCGCCAGGATCCCCCTCCGGACCCCGCCACGATCCCTCCGGACCCGTCAGGATTTCCGTCGATCACCTGGCGATGGTCGCGCCACCGCCCGCACCGCCCCCACCGCCCGCATCACCCGCACCGCCCGCACCGCCCGCACCGCCCGCACCGCCCGCACCGCCCGCTGCTCACGGGCAGGAACGGTCGCAGCCGTTCCTGCTCCGCGTCCGACAGATCACCGCGTCCCCCTCGCCCTCCCCCTTCTCCCTCGCCCTCCCCTTCTCCCTCGCCCTCCCCGTTCTCTCCCCCCCCCGCCTCATGACCGAGACGACGAGCTGATCAGGCGGAGGCCACTTGATCGGCCGGACAGCTTCTCAGGCGTAGGTCTCGAACTCGGCCACCCTCGGGGTGGCGGTCGAGCCCGTGATCTCGAAGGTGACCTTCTTCAGCGAGGTGGACGTGAAGGAGATGGTGCCCGCTCCACTGCCCGAGGTCAGCACCGCCCCGGTGTCGGCGTTGAGCACCCGCCAGGAGCCGATGTTGCCGGTGGCACCGGAGGCCTCCCGGATGTTGATCTTGGAGACGGTGGTGGCCGAGCCCCACTTGATCGAGATGGAGCCGGTCGAGCCCGCCGGCGACCAGTAGGTGCTCGTGTCGCCGTCGCGGACGTTGCCGTAGCTGGTGCCGGACGCCTTGCTCGAACCGTCGGCGTCCGCGCCGATGCTCAGGTTGGTCCCACCGGGCGTCGACGTCGCGGTGGCGGTCGGCGTGGCAGTGGCGGTGGCGGTGGCGGTCGACGTGGGATTCGAAGTGGCGGTCGCGGTGGGCGTCGTCGCGGCGCAGTTGCCGTCCGACACCTTCAGGCCGTTGTTGGCGCCCGCGGTCGCGGTCACGATCGACGGCACGCAGGTGGCGGCGTCGAGACTGTAGGCGTAGGGGATGCTGACGGTCGTGTTCGACGTCGGGTTCGGCCCTGCGGGGTTGTTGTCCTCGCCCGGCTCCGACCAGGTCACGTTGTCGAAGATGTTTCCGCTGACCTGCCAGTACCCCGGCAGGTCGGTGTAGAAGGTGCCGAGGACGTCCTTGGAGTCCTTGAAGTAATTGTTGTCGACCTTGGCCTTGCCGCCGGCCCGGGGGTTGATGCCCGATTCGTTCAGGCTGACGTAGTAGTTGTTGTAGATGTGGGCGGTGGCACCGCGCAGCAGGGGGGTGCGGGAGTCGATGTTCTCGTACCGGTTGTGGTGGAAGGTGACCGGCCCGTTGGCGAGGTCGCTGTCGCTGGAGCCGACGAGACCGCCGCGTCCGGAGTTGCGCAGGATGCTGTAGGACAGGGTCACGTACTGGGTGCCGTCCTTCATGTCGAACAGGCCGTCGAAGCCCTCCGACTCACCGCCCGAGGCGATCAGCGTGGCGTGGTCGACCCAGACGTTGTGCACGTCGCTCTCCATGCCGATGGCGTCACCGCCGTTGGAGGTGGGCGAGCCCGACTTCTTCACGTTCTGGACGGTCACGTTCTGGACGATGATGTTGCTGGACTGGCGGATGTGGATGCCGATCTGGTCGAACACGGCTCCGCTGCCGACGCCGACGAGCGTGACGTTGCTGATGCCCTTCAACTCGATCACGCCGGCGGCGGTGTTGCAGCCGGCGCCCGACACCTTCGCGGTGTTGCCCACGGTGACGGTCCCCTCGACCTGGATGGTGATCGGGGTGCTGGTACTGGCCCGGCCGCACAGGGCCTCGTGGATCTGGGTGCCCGTGGTCGCCTTGACCGTCGTCCCGCCGGCGCCGCCGGTGGTGCCGCCGTTCTGGGTGGCGTATCCGGTGGCTCCGGCGCTGGCCGCCGACGCGGTGGGCATGGACAGGACCACGCCTGTCGCAGCCGCCAGGGCCAGCGTGCCGAGTGCCGCGGAGAGTCGCAGAGCGACTGGCTTTCTCATCCTTGCCTCGTCTTTCGTCATCGCGTACGGGGGTGCCGCGCACGTCGGTGCCCTGATCCGGGGCCGTCGAGATCGCGCACCCATGCCATGTTCATGCCATGCGGGTACGGAAGCGGGCCTCTGCCGACCTGGCGTGGATGCCGTTCTCGCCATGGCCGGAAGGGCCGGTGATGCTGATGTGGTGCGGGCAGTGCCGCTGTGATGCCAGCGGCGCGAGGCCACACGGGCGACGCGGCCGGGACCGGGCCGGGACGCACGCATGCCGAGGCGACGCGGGTGGGAACGCCGCCGAGAGCGGGACAACCGGGGGAACGGGACCACGGAAGCCCCGGCCGCCCCCTGGTGCGGGTGCCCGCCACCGCGGCCACGGCGACGAGCGCGATGCGTCCGCGCCCCGGAGCACATCCCGGAGTCCTGGCGCGTCGACACCTCGATGCGGTCGGCCCTGGCCAGCCTTGCGCCGGATCGGTTGCGGCGCGCGGGCTGCTCCACGGCCAATACCGCGGGCCGCTTCCCCGACACGGTCAACAGGCACCGGGAAAGCGCTTTCTCCACGCGAGGATAGGGCGGGCGCCACGGGGTGACAAGTATGTGAACGCTGATCGATCCGCCGAACTCTCGCGGCTACCCGATCGGGACACCCGGGGCAGCGCTACACGCCATGGAGAGCCGCGAACCCTCGCATCCTCGCCGCCTATCAAGCCCCCCCCCCAGAGTTCACATATATGAACTCCCGTACTGGGGAGCGATACTCGCTACTCACTGCTCGCCACTCACTGCTCACTGCTCACTGCTCACTGCTCACTGCTCACTGCTCACTGCTCGCTCGGGGAAGTCCGGTGTGGTTCAGGCCGGTGCGGTTCCGGGGCGTCCGCGAGGGCGCAGGGACTACGCATCCGGGTTGGCGCACCGGACTTCCGACAACGCGTTCAGCAACCGCCGCAGTTGTAGTACAGGACGTCCCAGTGGTTGCCCTCGTCTGCGTAGACGTTGCCGGAGCCCGAGCGGTACTGCGGGGCGCCGTCGCCGCGCAGGCCGATGTAAGTGAAGGTGTTCTTGATGTAGTTGGTGACGCAGGTGTTCTTGCCGTAGTCGAGCTTGTAGCCGTTCCAGTGCGAGTAGGTGCCGCTCGCGTGGCCGGTCTCCGTGCCGCCGGTGATGTTGAGCGCGCAGCCGGTGGCCCGCTTCAGCGTCTGCGCACCCTGGGCGGTGGACAGGTTCAACTGCTCGAAGGACGTACAGGTGGAGTTGTTGCGGTCGGAGCAATTGCCGGACGAGGACCAGGTGATACCCACCTCGCGGAACATCGAGGTGGCCGTGGCGTGACTGACCTTGGTGACGGCGAAGGCGTCGGTCGCGGTGCCGAGGACGGCGACGCCGGGGGCGACCACGAGCGCGAGGGCGGTCAGTGCGGAGCGGAACTTCATGAGGGAACCTTCCTGCGGACGACCGTGCTTCCTGTGGAATGGCTGTGCGGGCGGTGCGGGCAGTGCAGGGAGATGGTGCCCGACCTCTACGCGCGTTCGCCAGAGGACGGCGGTCTTCGAACACCCGGCGCCATGAGCCTCCCCGACATACCTCAGGTGGGCGCCACTCGCCCAACCCCCTGCGGATGTCCTCGACAGCGAACCCGATACAGCGGACGGCGTCGGCGCAGGCTGAGCGAGGCCCCGGACCGGAGTACGGCGGGCAGCACTCACCGCCCAGGTCGTCGCGGAGGTCACCGCGTTGCTCGTCATCCTCAGCCACGCGTGACCAACAGTGCGGGCCTACGAGCGGCAATGTCCCGCAGGTCCCGCGAAACAGCGGCCGTGGCCCGCCGTCGACACGGTCAGGTGGCTGCCAGGAGGATGGCCGTGTAATGCGCGGTGAAGGCGGCGATGGTCAGGGCGTGGAAGACCTCGTGGAAGCCGAACCAGGCCGGTGAGGGGTCAGGGCGCTTGAGTCCGTAGACGACGGCGCCCGCCGTGTAGAGCAGGCCGCCGGCGATGACGAGTACGAGGACGGCGATGCCTCCGGTGCGGGCGAAGTCCGGCAGATAGAAGACGGCCACCCAGCCGAGGGCGATGTAGCACGGGGTGTACAGCCACCGGGGAGCGCCGATCCACAGGACGCGGAAGGCGGTGCCGACCAGAGCGCCTGCCCACACCGCGGTCAACAGCACCCGCTGCTGACCCGTGGACAGCAGCAGTACCGCCAGCGGGGTGTAGGTGCCGGCGATGATCAGGAAGATGTTCGCGTGGTCCAGCCGCCGCAGGACCGCCTCCCCACGCGGGCCCCACGTGCCGCGGTGGTAGACCGCGCTGGTACCGAACAGCAGGCAGGCGGACAGCGCGTACACCGAGCAGGCCGCCACCGCCCCCGCCGAGCGCGAGACGGCGATCAGGACGATCCCGCCGACCAGCGCCAGGGGAAACACACCGGCGTGCAGCCACCCGCGCATCCTGGGCTTCAGCGCAGCCGCCGCGCGCTCCACCGTGCCTTCCAGACCGACGGCGGCAGTCAGCCGGCCGGCTGTACCGGCAGGCGCGTCAACCGCCGCGGCGAGCGGGACGTCGGGCGGGGCTTCGGGGCCGGGCTGGGATTCCCGTCCGTGGACCGGCGGTTGAGCATCTTCGGCGATCATGCGCTCGTATTCTCACATCGGCTGATCAGTGCGGCCTGGCGCGTCGCTGGGCTGGAGTCTGGGGGGGGGACGTGCTGCTGGCTGCTGCGGGTCAGGTGCCGGCCATGTGCCCGGAGGCGGCGCGGCGGTACTCGGCGTTGATGCGCTGGGCTTCTTCGAGTTGGTCTTCGAGGATGATGATGCGGCAGGCGGCCTCGATGGGAGTCCCGTGGTCGACGAGTTCCCGGGCGCGGGCGGCGATCCGCAACTGGTAGCGGGAGTAGCGGCGATGTCCGCCCTCGGAGCGGAGCGGGGTGATGAGGCGGGCTTCGCCGATGGCGCGCAGGAAGCCCTGCGTGGTGCCGAGCATCTCGGCGGCCCGGCCCATGGTGTAGGCGGGGTAGTCATCGTCGTCGAGACGGTCGTAGGAGTCGTCTGCTGTCACTTGCACCTCTCTGTGGAACGCGTAGAGGGGCCCTGGCACCGTACGGCGCCAGGGCCCGAAGGAACTGCTACACCATCGCCGGCCCTTCTACTGCGCCGGCCTTCTGTTTCCGCAGACCCGACCGAGATGCAGTCGGGCGTGCCGGGATCGCGGTTGCTTGACCGGAGACCACCTCACTATCGATGTCCTGCGGTACCCGGGCTCAAGACTTACGCCCGGGCGATCCTGATGGCGTTCGGCTCCTCCGTTCTTCCCTGGTTCTTCCTGATTGATCAACTGCTTGCCAAACGGGGCACTGCGTACTGCTGATACTGCCGAACCTCCCCGGTGCGCGCGCCCGCAGCCGACGCCTTCACCGAGGTACCGCTCACCGACTTCACTGCGGGTACTGCCACTGCGGTACTGCTCACGGCGGCCCCTGATCACTGCGGGCCCCCCGGTCCGGCCGTCAGCCCCGTCGCCGTCCTGCGACAACCCTGGCTTCGGAACTCCACCACCGGACCGTCCTGCGCACTGCAACTGCGGTACTGCTGGCCGGCAGTTCGTGTCTGCCGGTCTTGCTGTCTCTCTGGGCTACGAGAGAAACCATAACCACGTCACCGACCAATGTCTACTCTCGTCGGCATAGATTTTCGTGCGCCGGGTGGTGAGGTACGGTCCCGAGCCGCTCTTCGACTGCAGGGACCGACGGCTGCACGCCGGCCACCTCCCCCGACCTGCCACCTCCCCCGGCCGGCCACCGTCGTCGACGGCCGCGCTCAGGCAACAGCCGGTGCCGGATCGCCGACGGCCATCGACTCCAACCGCTTGATCTTCCGCCGCACCACATACAGCGGAATCACCCCGAACACCCCGAACGACATGTCGATCACGCTCCACCAGAAGGGAATGCCCCGGAGCGGTCCGCAGATCAGCGCGAGCGGGATGATCCCGGCGCAGGCGATCATCGAGAACTCGACGACCCAGATATTGCGGACCGGGTCGCGGTAGGGGCCGTAGAAGGCGACGGCGATGACGAGATGGGCGAAGGCCAGCCAGTCCGTCCCGTAGAGGAGGAAGGGGTAGTCGGCGTCGGCGGTGTCGAGCCCGCGCCGGACGCGCTCGATCCACTCCATGAGGCCGGGCAGGTGCTCGGGGACGGACAGGTGGCCCAACAGTTCCTCGGCCCAGCGCAGTTCGTGCACCAGCGGGAAGGCGGTGGCCCCGCTGAGCGCCAGACAGACGACGAAGAAGCCCAACCATGCGCGGATGCCCTTCACCAGGGCGGCTCGGTCGCTCATGGGGGTAGCGTACGCCCGCAATTGAACACGTTCAAAACCGCCCCCTCCTTCACATCCGGGCCTACTCGTACGGCCGTTGACCCGATCACAGGGAGGTGCCGGGCGCGGCCGGGGATCGCATGCCGGGCGCGGCCGGGGATCGCATGCCGGACGCGGCCGGGGATCGCATGCCGGACGCGGCCGGGGATCGCATGCCGGACGCGGCCGGGGATCGCATGCCGGACGCGGCCGGGGATCGCATGCCGGACGCGGCCGGGGATCGCATGCCGGGCGCGGCCGGGGATCGCATGCCGGTCGCGGCCGGGGATCGCGCGCCGGACGGAACCGAGCGCGCTCCGACGGATGGGTTCGACGGCCATGGCCCGGGGCCGGTGACGCCACCCCCGGGCCACGCAAAGCGCACCCCACAGGGCGGCGCACGGGAGACCCCGGAGCTGTGAGCGGGGGCGCCGGGTCCGGATCCGGGGCGGACCCTTTACCCGAGCCTGATGGCATGACCGCGTCAAATCTGTCAGGCTTCCGGCAGCCGTCGCGCACCGCCCTCCGGTACACCCACGCCGCCAGGGACAGCCACCGAGCAGGCCGGAATCCCGGCCGCCGCAAAGGAGCCACGTGTGAGACCCACCCCCCGCAAGGCCGTCGCCGCGAGCGCGCTCACCCTCGCCGCCCTGGCCGCCGTCTCGCTCCCCGCCACTCCCGCGACAGCCACACCGGAGCGGGCCGCCTCGGTCGCGGCCTCGCCCGGCACCGCCTCCACCAGCGTCGCCGAGACCGGGAGCGCGACTGTCGCGCCCGCGAAGGCGGCTGCCGCGGCCGACGCCTGCACCCCGGCCCAGGTGATCACCAACGGTGGCTTCGAGAGCGGCACCTCGCCCTGGACCCAGTCCTCGACCAGTGTGATCACCAGCCGCACCGGGCAGAGTGCCCACGGCGGCACCGCCTTCGCCTGGCTGGACGGCGTGGGCAGCACCCACACCGACACGCTTTCGCAGAGCGTCACGATCCCGTCCGGGTGCGCCGCCGCCACCCTCACGTTCTGGCTGCACATCGACACGGCCGAGACGACCTCGTCCACCGCGTACGACAAGCTGACGGCCAAGATCGGCACGACGACACTGGCCACGTACTCGAACCTGGACAAGAACACCGGCTACGTCCAGAAGTCGTTCGACGTGTCGGCGTTCGTGGGCCAGACCGTGAGCCTCGCCTTCACCGGCACCGAGGACTCCAGCCTCCAGTCGAGCTTCGTCCTCGACGACCTCGCGCTCAACACCTCCGGCGACACCGCTCCGCCCGCCGACGCCACCCGCACCCCGGCGGCACCGTCGTACACCGTCAGCCTGACCAGCAACACGGCCGGCACGGTCTGGACCGGTCACGAGAGCGCGACCTTCACCAACGCCTCCGCGACCGCGCTCAGCGAGGTGTATCTGCGGCTCTGGGACAACTACCACGGCACCTGCACCTCGATGCCGATCGCGGTCAGCAACGTCACCGGCGGCACCGCGGGCGCCCTGTCGGTGGGCTGCACGGCCCTGCAGATCACCCTCGCCAGTCCCCTCATCCAGGGGCAGAGCGCCACGATCGGCTTCGACCTGGGCATCACCGTGCCCAGCGGCGCCGACCGGTTCGGCTACGACGGGGCGTTCAGCTTCATCGGCAACGCGCTGCCCCTGCTGGCGGTGAAGGACGGCGCGGGCTGGCACCTGGACCCGTACACGAACAACGGCGAGTCGTTCTACTCGCTGGCCGCGGACTTCAAGGTGACCCTCGACCACCCGACCACCCTCCTGGTGCCCGCCACCGGCGCCTCGGTCGACGTCGCCGGCACCAGCGGCCGCACCGTCACCACGGCCACCGCCAGCAAGGTCCGTGACTTCGCCTGGGCGGCCGGTCCGTTCAGCAAGATCTCCGGCACCTCGACCGCCGGGACCCCTATCAACGTCTACTCCGTCACCGGCATCAGCTCGGCCAACGCCCAGTCGATGCTCACCACCGCCAAGACCGCCGTGGACGCGCACGCCGCCCGCTTCGGCGCCTATCCGTACGGCGAGTTGGACGCCGTCATCGACAACAACTTCTGGTTCGGCGGCATGGAGTACCCCGGCTTCGTCCTCGACCTGGTCAGCACCACGGCACTGACCCATGAGATCGGCCACCAGTGGTGGTACGGGATCGTCGGCGACGACGAGTACAACACCCCCTGGCTCGACGAGTCGTTCACCGACTACGCCACCGACCTGGCGCTGGGCAAGACGGGCACCAGCTGCTGGAGCAGCGTCTCGTGGGCCTCGTCGGCCGAGAAGATCACCAACTCGATGGCCTACTGGGACACCCACTCCTCCCGGTACTCCACCGTCGTCTACGGCTACGGCAAGTGCGCCCTGCACGACCTGCGGCGGCTCATCGGCGACACCGCGATGACCAAGCTGCTGAAGGACTACGCCACTTCGCACTGGTACGGCGTCTCGACGACGGCCGAGTTCAAGGCAGCCGCCCAGGCCGCCACGACGACGGACCTGACGTCGTTCTGGACCACCCACCGCATCGACGGCTGACCCGTCCCGGGCCACCGGCCCCTTTCACCGGCCACCGGTTCCGCGGGGGCGCCGTCCTGCGCCCCCGCGGTCCCGTTGCCGATCGCCGGTCCCCGGTCCCCGGTCCCCGGTCCCCAGACCTCGGGCCCCGGTCCCCAGACCTCGGGCCTCGGGCCTCGGTCGCCGACCTTCCGGCTTCCGGCTTCGGCTTCCGGCCTTCCGGTCAGCGGGCCAGCGGGCCAGCGGGCCCGCTGATCAGCCGATCAGCTCGGCGAACACCTGGTACGCCTGCTCGTCGAACAGCACGAACCGCACCTCCTCGACCGCCGTCCTTGCCGTGCGCACCGCCTCGACCGCGATGCGGGCGGCATCCGCCATCGGCCAGCCGTACGCCCCGGTGGAGATGGCCGGGAACGCGACGGTACGCGCGCCCAGCTCGTCCGCCACCTCCAGGGATGCGCGGTAGCAGGAGGCCAGCAGGTCGGGGTCGCCGCCGGAGACCTGGTACACGGGGCCCACCGTGTGGATCACCCAGCGGGCGTCCAGTTCCCCCGCGGTCGTGGCCACCGCCCGGCCGGTGGGCAGGCCCTTGCCGTACTGCGAGGCGCGCAGCCGTCGGCAGTCGGCGAGGATCGCGGGGCCGCCCCGGCGGTGAATGGCTCCGTCGACGCCACCGCCGCCGAGCAGCGAGGAGTTGGCCGCGTTGACGACGGCGTCCACGGACTGCCGGGTGATGTCGCCCTGGACGAGCGTGATCGTGGTCATGCCTGCGTTTATACCGACACGCAGCGGACGGCCGGTCACCTTTGCTGCCGCAGCCTGCGCCATACGGCCTTCGCCGCGTTGTGACCCGACATGCCGTGCACGCCCGGGCCGGGCGGGGTGGCCGAGGAGCAGATGAAGACGGCCGGGTGCGGAGTGGCGTACGGGAACGGCGTCAGCTTGGGCCGCAGCAGGATCTGGAGCCCGGAGACCGCTCCGGAGGCGATGTCCCCGCCCACGTAGTTGGCGTTGCGGGCGGCGAGTTCGGCGGGGCCCGCAGTCACCCGGGCGAGGACGCGATCGCGGAACCCGGGTGCGAAGCGCTCCAGTTGGCGTTCCATGGCGTCGGTGAGGTCGCCGGTCCAGCCGCTGGGCACATGGCCGTACGCCCAGAAGACATGCCGGCCGGCCGGGGCCCGGCCGGGGTCGACAACGCTGGGCTGCACCGTGATCATGAAGGGCCGGTCGGGTGCCCGGTCCTCGCGGGAGACCGCTCTGAGGGCGGCGCCGATCTCCGCGCTGTCCGCGCCGATCTGCACGGTGCCGGCGGCGCGGGCCTCCTTCGCGGTCCACGGGACCGGACCGTCGAGCGCGTAGTCGATCTTGAAGACGCCGGGTCCGTACCGGTAGCCCTCGTAGTAGTTGCCGAAGCCGGCGATGCGGCCGAGCGCGGTGGGCGAGGTGTCGAAGACGTAGGCACGGGCCGGCGGCAGGTCGTCGAGGCGCTTGACCTCGTAGTCGGTGTGGATGCTGCCGCCGAGGTCCTTGAGGTAGGCGGCGAGGGCGTCCGAGATCGACTGGGAGCCGCCGCGGGCCACCGGCCAGCCGCGGGCGTGCGCGGCGAGGGCGAAGACCAGCCCGATGGCCCCGGTGGCGAAGCCGCTCAGCGGGGCCATGACATGCCCGACGAGTCCGGCGAACAGGGTCTTGGCCCGCTCGTCACGGAAGCGGCGGGTGAGCCAGCTGGACGGCGGCAGGCCGACCAGGCCGAAACGGGCCAGAGTGACCGGGTCGCGCGGGAGCGCGGTCAGCGGCAGTGACATGAAGTCGCGGGCCAGGGTGTCCCACTTGGGCAGGAAGGGCTCGACCAGCCGGCGGTACGTGCCCGCGTCGCGCGGCCCGAAGGAGGCGGCCGTCTCGGCGACCGACCTCGACAGCACCGCGGCACTGCCGTCGGGGAAGGGGTGGGCCATGGGCAGCTCGGCGTGCAGCCACTCCAGGCCGTAGCGCTCCAGGGGCAGTGCGCGGAACGCGGGTGAGTTGATGCCGAGGGGGTGCGCGGCGGAGCACGGGTCGTGGTGGAAGCCCGGCAGGGTGAGCTCCTCGGTGCGGGCTCCTCCGCCCACGGTGTCCCGCGCCTCGAAGAGCGCCACGGAGAAGCCGCGCCTGGCCAGCTCCACCGCCGCGGTCAGCCCGTTGGGCCCCGCTCCCACCACGACCGCATCGAGCATCGACGGCACTTCGACCCCTTCGTCAGCCGGTGACCTCCGTAGACCGGTGGCCCCCACGATCAGGATATGCCGGGGGTACGACAACACCTGCGGCGCGGGGCCCTCGAAACATCCCCGCTTGCCTCGATCGCACCGCCCCCGGGGGGTGTCCGCCGGAGGGTCCTGTGCGTCGGCCGCCGGACCCGGCCCAGGGTCCCTCGGCGCGGCAGTGACTCGCTCGCGCCCTGCCGGAGCGGCGGCGGTCCTGTCGCGTTCCCGGAACGGGAGCCTCCCCGGCCCGCCTCACCTCGACCGGGGCCCGGCGCCCGACAGCAGTCCCGCCACGCGACGGGCCGTCGCCGCGTCCCGGGCGGCCGTGAAGGGCAGGGAGTTGCCGCCCGTGACCCGGAACGGGCCGCCGTCCAGGGTGAGATGGGCACCGCCCGCCTCCTCCACCAGCAGCAGGCCGGCCGCGTGGTCCCAGGCCGCCTCCCAGGAGAATGCCGTGGCGTCCAACTCGCCCCGGGCTATGGCGAGATACTCGAGCCCGGCCGATCCGCAAGCGCGCGGTGCGACCCCGTCCGTCCAGAGCCCCAGCAGGGCACTCTTCTGCTCGTCGGTCGTGTAGTCGGGGTGGGAGGTGGCCACCACCAGGTCGCGGCCCGGCTCGGGCGGGCCGGCGAACAGTCGCTCGCCGTCCAGGAAGGCGCCGCCGCCGCGGACGGCCGTGGCCAGCTGGTCGCGGGCCGGGGCGTAGGTCCAGGAGGCGAGCAGGACGCCGTGCCGGACGAGCGCGACGAGGGTGCAGAAGCCGTCGTCGCCGTGCACGAACTGCCGTGTTCCGTCGACGGGGTCGACGATCCAGACCGGCGCGTCGCCCTGTATCGCCTCGTACGTGGCCGGGTTGGCGTGCACGGCCTCCTCGCCGACGACGACCGAGCCGGGCAGCAGGGCGCCGAGGGCCCGTGTGAGGTAGAGCTCCGCATTGCGGTCGGCGTCCGTCACCAGATCGTGCGGTCCGCTCTTCTGGTCGACCTCGTGCGCGCCGAGCTGCCGGAAGCGGGGCATGATCTCGGCCGCGGCGGCCTTGCGGACCGCTTCCTCCACGTCGGCGGAGTGGCGGGCGAGAAACTCGTCGATGGTTTCCGTGTCTTCGATCATGCCTCCATGAGAGCACGCCCCACTGACAATCCCCACCTGCCCGGTGCATCCCGGGTGGAATCGGGATGAAGAACAGGAACGCTTCCCTCCGCTCCCCCGCATGAGCGACGCCCCGCACGCGCGCGTGAGCGACCCGCCCCGCACACGTGCCGACGACCCGAGCCGCGCCCGGCGTCAGCGACCCACCGCGTATCCCTGCATCCCGCGCGGGTTCGCGGCCGCGAGCAGGATCCCGGTCTCCGGGTCGCGGGCGACCGCGCACAGCCGGCCCTCGGACCACGGGTCGCCCAGGGTCACGTCATGGCCGCGTCGCCGCAGCTCCTCCACCACCCCGGCCGGCATCCGGGACTCCACGGTGACGCTGCCCGGCCGCATGCCGCGCGGGTAGAAGGAGCCGGGGAAGGCGTCGTTGTGCCAGTTCGGGGCGTCGATCGCGCCCTGGAGGTCGAGACCGCCGCGCACCCGCGCGCGCAGCGCGACGGCCAGCAGGAAGTGCAGCTGCCACTGGTCCTGCTGGTCGCCGCCGGGTGTGCCGAACGCCAGCACCGGCACCCCGTCGCGCAGCGCGATCGAGGGGGTGAGGGTGGTGCGGGGGCGGCGGCCGGGCGTCAGCGAGTTCGGCAGACCCTCCTCCAGCCAGGTCATCTGGAGCCGGGTGCCGAGCGGGAAGCCCAGCTCGGGCACGACCGGGTTGGACTGCAGCCAGCCGCCGCTGGGCGTGGCGGCGACCATGTTGCCCCAGCGGTCGACGACGTCGAGGTGGCAGGTGTCGCCCCGGGTGGCACCCTCGGCGCCCACCTCCGGTTCGCCCGGCACGGGGGACGTGGTGCCCTTGGCGACCGTCGGCTCGCCGGCGCCCATGGGGCTGAAGGCGGGGTCGTCGGTGGCGACCACGTACGCGTGCGTGCTCAGCCGCGGGGTACGGCCGCCGGGGCTGCCGGGTCGCAGCTCGTACGACGCCTTGTCGCCGATCAGCCGCCGCCGCTCCGCGTTGTAGCCGGCGGCGAGCAGCTCGCCCAGCGGGACCTCGGCCGCGTCGCCGTACCAGGCCTCGCGGTCGGCCATGGCCAGCTTGCAGCCCTCGATCAGGAGATGGACGTAGTCGGCGGAGCCGTACGCGGGCAGCTCCGGCGGGAGCAGGGCGAGCTGCTGGAGGAAGGCCGGGCCCTGGCTCCAGGGGCCTGCCTTGCACACCGTCCAGCCGTTCCAGTCGTACGTCGCCGGCGCCTCGTAGGAGGCGGACCAGGCGGCGAGATCGGCGGCCGTGAGCGTGCCGGTGTGGCGCTCCCCGCTGGTGTCCAGGGTGGGCCGGGCCGCCTGCCGGACGAGGGCCTCGGCGACGAACCCGGTCCGCCACACCTCTCGCGCGGCCTCGATCCGCGCCTCCCGGTCGCCCGCCCCGGCGGTCTCGGCGAGCAGTCGCCTCCAGGTGCCGGCGAGGGCGGGGTTGCGCAGCAGCGCGCCCGGGCGCGGCGGCTTCCCGCCCGGCAGGTACACCTCCGCCGACGAGGTCCACTCCGTCTCGAACAGCTCCCGTACGGTCTCCACGGTCGCGCCGACGTTCTCCACGGGCGCGTGCCCGTGTTCGGCGTAGCCGATGGCGTACTTCAGCACCTCGTCGAGGGACTTGGTGCCGTGGTCGCGCAGGAGGAGCATCCAGGCGTCGAACGCGCCGGGCACGGCCGCGGCCAGCGGTCCGGTGCCGGGTACGAGGTCCAGGCCGAGTGCCCGGTAGTGGGCGACGGTCGCGCCCGCCGGCGCCACTCCCTGCCCGCACAGCACGCGCACCTCGCCGCCGGCCGGGGCGAGCAGGATGGGCACCTCGCCCGCGGGCCCGTTGAGATGCGGTTCGACGACATGCAGCACGAAGGCCCCGGCCACGGCGGCGTCGTAGGCGTTGCCACCGCCCTCGAGGACGGCCATCGCCGACTGCGAGGCCAGCCAGTGCGTGGACGACACCATGCCGAAGGTGCCCTGGAGGGTGGGGCGGGTGGTGAACACGGGGGCTCCTCACTGCGCTGCGGCCGTTCCCGGGATCGTACGTACCCACCCGCCGGGCCCCCGCACCCGTCCCGCGCCCCACGAAGAAGCCCCATGAAGAGGCCGCGTGAGGAAGCCGTACAAGAGGAAGCCGTACAAGGGGGGTCGTACAAGGAAGCCGTACAAGACGGCCGTACGAGACGGCCACAAGAAGGTGTCGCATGAGGGTGTCGCCCGAAGGCGTCTCGTGAAGGCGTCTCGTGAAGATGTCTCATGAAGGGCCGTGATGTCCCGGTTGGGCCGGGCCCCTTCGTCACCGCGCAGCCACGGAGCGAGTTCACACTTCCGCCCCACAGGGAGTCGTGTGACACTGGCGTCCACTGTCCGCACTGCGGACTCCGTCCGCACCGTCCCCCACGAAAGTGCGCCGTGCGCTCACTCCCACTGCCGCTCGCCCTCACCGCGCGCCTGACCCCTGTGGTCGTGCTCGCCTGCGCGGGCTGGGCGATGTCGTCCGGCCCGCTCACCGAAAAGCAGGACACCGCGGCCAAGGACACGCAGAAGACCCAGTCCGAGAAGGCGTCCGGCCCCTCCTCCACGGCCGTGTCCAAGACGTACGCCGCCGCGCCCGCCCCGTGCACCGGCATCGCCGCGAAGACGGTCACCGCACTCGTGCCGGGCGCCAAGACGGCGGGCAAGGAGATCCCCTCCACGGACACCGATCTGCGCCGGACCTGCTCCTGGAACGCGCTCAAGGGCTACGACTACCGCTGGCTCGACGTCTCCTTCGAGATCACGGAGTCGGACGACGCGGCACAGACGTCGTACAAGGAGCGGACCGGCGAGAAGAGCGGCGGCGGCGCGGTCCCGGGGCTCGGCGACGAGGCCTATTCGGTGGTGAACCTCACGACCGAGGACAAGCAGCAGACCCGTGAGGGCGTCGTCATCGCCCGGGTGTCCAACGCGCTGGTGATCGTCAACTACAACGGCAGCGACTTCGAGACGAAGAAGGCGCCCAGCACCGACGAGATCAACAAGGGTGCGATCAAGGCCGCGAAGGAAGTGGTGGCCGCCCTGTCGAACGGCCAGAAGAGCTGAGCGCTCCCGCCGCGCACCGCACGGACCGGGACACGCCACGGCCGGAGGAGCACACTCGCTCCTCCGGCCGTTCTCGCGCCACACGTCAGACGGCGTCCGCGTGCTCCTCCTGCCGTGCGGGCAGCAGCAGCATCAGGGCCAGGTACAGCACCATCGAGGTGCCGAGCCCGACCGCCCAGCCGTAGTCGGCGAGGGATTCCAGCGCCGGGATCGGCCGTCCGTCGACCAGCGGCTTGAAGCTGGCGCCGCCGACGGCGAGCACTCCGCCGGTCACGAAGGCCACCACGGCCCGCCAGTTCCAACCGCCGTCGTACCAGTAACGGCCGCCCGTGCGGTACAGATCGGCCAGGTCGAGCTTGCCGCGGCGCAGGATCCAGTAGTCGGCGATGAGGATGCCGGCGACCGTGCCCAGCAGACCGCCGACCAGTCCGAGCCAGGTGAAGATGTAGCCCTGCGGGTCGGAGTACAGCTTCCACGGGAAGATCAGCACCCCGAGGACACAGGTGGCGAGGGCGCCGGTACGGAAACTGATCTTCCGGGGCGCGATGTTGGAGAAGTCGAAGGCCGGCGAGACCAGGTTGGCCGCGACGTTCACGGACAGGGTCGCCACCAGCACCGTCACCAGCGCGAACAGCAGACCGAAGACGTTGTCGGTCTTGGCGGCGAGCTGTACCGGATCCCAGATCGTCTCGCCGTACACCGCCTGCGAACCGGAGGTGACCATCACCGACAGCAGCGCGAACAGCGTCATGGTGGTGGGCAGGCCGAGCGCCTGTCCCCAGGTCTGCGCTTTCTGCGACTTTCCGTACCGTGTGAAGTCCGGGATGTTCAGCGACAGCGTCGACCAGAAACCGATCATGCCCATCAGGGACGGCCAGAACAGCTTCCAGAAGTCGGCGCCCCAGCCGAGCTTGGACGGCTGGTCGAGCAACGGGCCGAAACCGCCTGCCTTGTTGCTCATCCAGATCAGCATCACCAGCGCGCCGACCAGGACGAAGGGCGCCGCCCAGTTCTCGAAGCGCCGGATCGTCTCCATGCCCCGGTAGATGATCGCGACCTGGATCGCCCAGAAGATCGCGAACGACAGCCACATCGTCCAGGCGTAGCCGCCGATCTCACCGGCGTCGCTCCAGCCGTTTCCGATCAGTTTCCCGGCGAGGAAGTAGATCGCCTCGCCGCCGATCCAGGTCTGGATGCCGAACCAGCCGCAGGCCACCAACGCCCGTACGACGGCAGGCAGGTTGGCGCCGCGGATACCGAAGGAGGCGCGGGCGAAGACCGGGAACGGGATCCCGTACTTCGGCCCCGCGTGCCCGGTGAGCAGCATCGGGACCAGCACGATGACGTTGGCCAGGGCGATGGTGAGCACCGCCTGCTTCCAGTCCATGCCGACGGCGATCAGACCGGAGGCGAGCGTCCACGACGCCGTGTTGTGGGCCATGCCGACCCACAGCGCGGAGAAGTTGTACGTGGTCCAGGTGCGCTTCTCCACGGGGACCGGAAGCAGGTCCTCGTTGGCGTAGGGGCCGCTGGGCTGCGGCGAACCAGGGGCGATCTCCACCCGGCCGTCGGCGAGGGTGACTTGAGAAGTCGGCGGTATGGCCGTGGGAGCGGTGTCGGTCATGGGCAGGCCAATCAAACGAGGGGCGGATCCGGAAAGGCCGTGCGGGCTCCGGCCCCCTCCTCCGGGACGTCGGAGGAGGGGAGAACTGGAGTGGGGGGATGGGGAGTTGAGCGGTTACTACGGTTTGTGGTTCTGCGACGCCGTACGGCGCTCCGTGCGTCTTGCGACGGTCGGTGCACCGTACGGCGGTCGGTGCGCGGTCAGCCGTTGACGGCCGGGATCACCCTCGCCCCGTAGGCGTCGATGGTGGCCTCCTGGGCGTCGTGCATGTCGTAGACCGCGAACTGGTCCACGCCCAGCGCGCGCAGCGCCTCGAGCTTCTCGATGTGCTTCTCGACCGGTCCGACGATGCAGAACCGGTCGACGATCTCGTCGGGCACGAACGCGGTGTCGGGGTTGTCGGCCCGCCCGTGGTGCGAGTAGTCGTACCCCTCACGGGACTTGATGTAGTCGGTCAGTTCGTCCGGTACGGCGGCGGAGTGCTCGCCGTACTTGGACACGAGGTCGGCGACGTGGTTGCCGACCATCCCGCCGAACCAGCGGCACTGCTCACGCGCGTGGGCGAGCGCCTCGGGCGAGTCGTCCTCGGTGACGTACGCCGGGGCGGCGACGCAGATCTTCACCTCGGCGGGGTCACGGCCGGCGGCGACGGCGGCGTCCTTGACGGCCTTCACCATGTACTCGGTGAGGTAGAGGTCGGCGAGCTGGAGGATGAAGCCGTCGGCCTCCTCGCCGGTCATCTTCAGTGCCTTGGGACCGTACGCGGCCATCCATACGGGGAGCTGGGCATCCTCCTTGATCCACGGGAACTTGACGACCGTGCCGCCGAGGTCCGCCTCCTGGCCCGAGCCGAGCGCCCTGATGACCTTCATGGCCGCACTGATCCGGGCGAGGGTGTTCGGGGCACGGCCCGCGACGCGCATCGCGGAGTCGCCGCGGCCGATGCCGCACACGGTGCGGTTGCCGAACATGTCGTTGAGGGTGGCGAAGGTGGAGGCGGTGACCTCCCAGGTGCGGGTGCCCGGGTTGGTCACCATCGGGCCCACCGTCAGCCTGCTGGTGTTCGCCAGGATCTGGCTGTAGATCACAAACGGTTCCTGCCAGAGCACGGCGGAGTCGAAGGTCCAGCCGTACGTGAAGCCGTTGCCCTCGGCGCGCTTCATCAGCTCGACGACCTTCGAGGCCGGCGGGTCGGTCTGCAGGACGAGTCCGAAGTCCATGTGCGCTGCTCCTAGTTGAGGTACTGACAGGTGGAGCGCGGGGTGTAGGCGCCGTGACCGGCGTGTCCGGTGTACTCCCGCTCGGTGATGACGAGTTCGCCCCGCGACAGGACCGTCTCGACGCGGCCGGTGAGCCGCTTGCCCTCGTAGGCCGAGTAGTCGACGTTCATGTGGTGCGTGTCAGCGGAGATGATCTGCTCGGCGTGCGGGTCGTAGATCACGACGTCGGCGTCGGCGCCCGGGGCGATGGTGCCCTTCTTCGGGTACATGCCGAACATGCGGGCCGGGGTGGCGCAGGCGATCTCGATCCAGCGGCGGCGGCTGATGTGCCCGTCGACGACGGCCTGGTGCAGCAGGTCCATCCGGTTCTCGACCCCCGGCAGACCGTTGGGGATCTTCGAGAAGTCGCCCCGGCCGAGCTCCTTCTGGCCCACGAAGCAGAAGGGGCAGTGGTCGGTGGAGACGACCTGCAGGTCGTTGGTCCGCAGGCCCTGCCACAGCTTGGCCTGGTGCTCCTTGGGCCGCAGCGGGGTCGAGCACACGTACTTCGAGCCCTCGAAATCGGGTTCCGCGAGGTTGTCCGTCGACAGGAACAGGTACTGCGGACAGGTCTCGCCGAAGACGTTGAGCCCCTCGTCGCGCGCCCGGGCCAGTTCCGCAACCGCTTCCATCGCCGATACATGCACCACGTACAGCGGAGCACCCGCGACCTGCGCGAGTTTGATGGCGCGGTGGGTGGCCTCGGCCTCGAGGAGGGCCTTGCGGACCTCGCCGTGGTACCTCGGATCGGTCTCGCCGCGGGCCAGCGCCTGCTCGACCAGGACGTCGATGGCGATACCGTTTTCCGCGTGCATCATGATCAGTCCGCCGTTCTCGGCGGAGCGCTGCATGGCGCGCAGGATCTGACCGTCGTCGCTGTAGAAGACGCCGGGGTAGGCCATGAACTGCTTGAAGGAGGTGACGCCCTCCTCCACCAGCAGGTCCATCTCCTTCAGCGTGTCCTGGTTGACGTCGGAGACGATCATGTGGAAGCCGTAGTCGATGGCGCAGTTGCCCTCGGCCTTCGCGTGCCAGGCGTCCAGCCCGTCGCGCAGGCTGCGTCCGACGCTCTGCACGGCGAAGTCGACGATGGTCGTCGTGCCGCCCCAGGCGGCCGCCCGGGTGCCGGTCTCGAAGGTGTCGGAGGCGAAGGTGCCGCCGAACGGCAGCTCCATGTGGGTGTGGACGTCGACTCCGCCCGGGATCACGTACTTCCCGGTGGCGTCGATGACCCTCTCGGCGGTCCAGGCCTCGGCGGCCGTGGTACCGGAGGCGGCGAGGGCGGCGATACGGCCGTCCTCGATCAGGACGTCGGCGTGGATCTCGTCGGACGCGGTGACGACGAGGCCGCCGCGGATGACGGTACGGGTGCTCATACGTGGACGCTCCGCTGGATTGTGGTCGTGACGTGCGGGTCGTTCGAGGCCGGTCGCGCCCCGCGGCGGAGCCGCACACGGACGCTGCCCCGCGCCCCGGACGGGGACGCGGGGGCCTCGGGTCTTACGGTGCGGTCAGCGGGCCGTAGGCCTCCGGGCGACGGTCCCGGTAGAACTGCCAGCGGTCGCGGACCTCGCGCAGCTTGGCCATGTCGAGGTCGCGGACGACGAGTTCGCTCTCCTTGTCGCTCGCCACCTCGCCGACGAACTGGGCCTCCGGGTCCACGAAGTACGAGGTCCCGTAGAAGTCGTTGTCGCCGAGTTCCTCGACACCGACCCGGTTGATCGCGCCGACGAAGTACTCGTTGGCGACGGCCGCCGCCGGCTGCTCCAGCTGCCACAGGTACGCGGACAGACCACGCGAGGTCGCCGACGGGTTGAAGACGATCTCGGCGCCCTCCAGCCCCAGCGCGCGCCAGCCCTCCGGGAAGTGGCGGTCGTAGCAGATGTAGACGCCGACCTTGCCGACGGCCGTCTCGAAGACGGGCCAGCCCACGTTCCCGGGGCGGAAGTAGAACTTCTCCCAGAAACCCTTTACCTGCGGGATGTGGTGTTTGCGGTACTTGCCGAGGTACGAGCCGTCCGCGTCGATCACGGCGGCGGTGTTGTAGAGGACGCCCGGCTGCTCCTCCTCGTACATCGGCAGCACCAGGACGATGCCGTGCTCCTTGGCGAGCGCCTGGAAACGCTTGACGATCGGGCCGTCGGGGATCTGCTCGGCGTACTCGTAGAACTGCGGGTCCTGGACCTGGCAGAAGTACGGTCCGTAGAACAGCTCCTGGAAACACAGGACCTGAGCACCCTGCGCGGCCGCGTCGCGGACCGCCTGCTCGTGGACCTGGATCATCGATTCCTTGTCGCCGGTCCAGGCCGTCTGGAAGACGGCGGCACGGATCACTCTGCTCATCGGGACCTCCGGTCGCTCGGTGTACGAGGAGCCTAGGAAGCCGGCGAGCCTGCTTTGAGTTGCACGGTGTCACGCCTGCGGGCGTCCGGCGTGCCACCGTGTCACGTCTTTCCGGGCCCATGTTTCACCACCGTTTTCCCTGGTCGTTCCATGTTTCCTGGCTGTTGCCGGCCGTCCGCGGTCAGCCCTGTTGCGCGTCGTGCGCGAGAAGCGCGATGTGCACCGAGGCGGCCTGTTCGAAGTCGTCGAGGTCCACGCCCAGCCGTCCCTCTATCGCCTCCAGCCTGCGGTACAGCGCGGGACGCGAGACGTGGTGGAGCTGGGCGGTGCGGGACTTGTTGCGGCCGGTGGCCAGGTACGTCCGCAGGACGGCGAGCAGGTCGTCCCCGGCCGCGCACAGCAGCCCGTCCAGCTCCCGCTCGGCGAAGGACTGCACATGCGGGTCGTCCCGCAGCAGCCGGACCAGGCCGCGCAGATGGACGTCCTTGAGGCGGACGACGGCCGGGAGGTCGAGGGCGGCCGAGGAGTCGGCCACGGCGTCCGCGACATGCTGGGCCTCGCGCAGCCCGGCGGACACGTCGTCCCAGACGATGCGCGGGGCGGCCGCCGCGACGACCGTACGGCTCTCCCCCGACTCGGTCCGCAGCCGGGCGGCGAAGTGCGCGGTGAGCGCCTGGGCGTCCTGGTCGCGGGCGAGGCTGAGCAGCACGGCGGTGGCCCCGTCGGCGAGCTCGGCGACCAACCCGGGCATGCCCAACAGGCGCAGCATGCGCTCCAGTTGGGCGGCGTCGCCGTCACGGACGACCAGGGGGACGAAGGTGCGCCGGTTGACGGGGAGCCCGGCCGCCCGGGCCCGGGGCAGCAGTTGCCGGGCCGGCACGACACCGGAGACCAGGTCGGTGAGCAGGCTCTGCGCGGACTGTTCCTCCCAGGTGTGGGCGGAGGTGCCGCCGAGCATGCGGTGCAGGACGAGGGCCTCGGCGGCCCGGTCGGCGAGGAGCCGTCCGCCGGCGGTGTCGCCGCGGTGGCCGCAGAGCATGATCTGTCCCCAGCGTTCGCCGCGTCCGCCCAGCTCGGCGCGGATCCAGCCGTCGCCCTCGCTGCCGCCGGCCTGGCGGGCGATGCGCTCCCAGTCCCGCAGCACGTCGTCGACCGCCGACCGCTCCCCCGCCGTCGCCAGCACCCGGTGGGCGAGGTTGGTGACGACCACGGGACAGGCGGCGTGCTGGGCGACCTCGTCGAGCAGCAGCTGAAGCGGGGCGCCCGCGGTGATCAGAGCGGTCAGGGCGGTCCGTACGGCCTCCGACAGGCTGACGGCGGCGAACTTCCGCTGGACCAGCCGGGACTGGACCACCTCCGTCAACTCGGCGAAGGGGAAGGGCCGGTGGAGCACGACCATCGGGAGCCCGCACCGCTCGGCGGCGCGCCGCATCACGTCCGGCGGGGCGGGGAACGCCCGTCCCAGTCCCAGCACCACGGCGGCGGCCTCCGCGCGGTGCAGCGACTGGATGTACTCGGTCTGCGCGTTCTCGTCGCCGGCGAGCAGCACTCCGGTGGTGAGGACCATCTCCCCGCCGCTGAGCATCACGCCGACGTCCGCGGCCTCGGCGACGTGCACCCAGCGCACCGGCCGGTCGAGCTGGCCCGCGCCGGCCACCACCTCGGGTTCCCCGGCCAGCACCCTTTCCAGGGCCAGGACCTGACGGACCGACAGGGCGGGTTCCAGGGGCTCTACGGGCCCCCAGGGCTCCAGGGTGATGGTCATGGCGTTGTGTTCCCTTGCTCAGGCCTGCGCTACTGCGTGCTCCTCAGGGCGCCTTCGAGGATCGCGGCGCCCTCCTCGGCCTCCGCGACGGTGAGGGACAGCGGCGGGGCGACCCGCAGGGCGCTGGTGTCGTGGCCGCCGCCCTTGCCGATCAGCAGCCCGTCGGCGCGGGCCGCCTCCAGCACGGCGGCCGCCCGGTCCGGGTCCGCCAGGTCGGTGCCGGGTTTCGTCAGCTCGACGCCGATCATCAGCCCGCGCCCGCGTACCTCCCGTACCCCGGGGTCCTGGGCGGCGACGGCCCGCAGCCGCTCGATCAGCAGGCCGCCGACCCGCCGGGCGTTGCCCTGGAGGTCGTGTTCCAGCAGGTAGGAGAGGTTGGCGAGGCCGGCCGCCATGGTGACCTGGGTGCCGCCGAAGGTGGAGATGCTGTTGGCGTCCAGGCAGTTCATGATCTCGGAGCGGGCGATGACGCCGCCGATGGACATGCCGTTGCCGATGCCCTTGGCGAAGGTGACGATGTCCGGCGGTCCGCTGCGGCCGTGCGCCTGCCAGCCCCAGAAGTGCTCGCCGGTGCGGCCCCAGCCGGTCTGCACCTCGTCGGCGATCCACAGGATCCCGTATGCGTTCAGCACTTCACGGAATGCGGCATACAGTCCGTCCGGCGGCGAGGTGAACCCGCCGACCCCCTGGATGGGCTCGGCGATCAGGGCAGCGGGCGGGCGGGTGTGACCGAGCAGGTCCTTCAGGTCCTCGACGCAGGCCTCGATGAACTCGGCGTCGCCGAGACCGGCGAACGGGCCGCGTCCGCGTACCCCGCCGTGCACGTAGAGCGTCTGGAGCGGGGACAGCGAGGTCGGCGACCAGCCGCGGTTGCCGGTGATGCCGACCGCGCTGAAGGAGCGGCCGTGGTAACTGTTGCGCATCGCGAGAACGGTGTTGCTGCGCCGGTGGGTGGTGGCGAGCAGCAGCGCCGTGTCGTTGGCCTCGGTGCCCGAGGTGGTGAAGAAGACGCGGGCGTCGGGGATGCCGCTGACGTGGGCGATGCGCTCGGCGAGGTCGACCATGGGCCGGTTGAGGTAGAGCGTCGAGGAGTGGTTGATCCGCCCGGCCTGCTCGCTCACCGCCTTGGTGACCTCGGGCAGCGCGTGCGCGGTCATGGTGGTGAGGATGCCGCCGAAGAAGTCGAGGTACTTGTTGCCCTCGGCGTCCCAGACGTGCCGGCCCTCGCCGTGGGTGATCTCCAGCGGGTCCTCGTAGTAGAGGGCGAGCCAGTCCGGCAGGACCTTCCGGTGGCGGGCGTGGAGGTCGCTCACGGCTGCACCAGCCCGTCGTAGGCGTCGGGACGGCGGTCGCGGTAGAAGGCCCACTGCTGCCGGACCTCCTCGACCAGGTCGAAGTCGAGGTCGCGGACCACGAGTTCCTCGTCCTTGTCGCTCGCGACCTCGCCGACGAACTTCCCGCGCGGGTCGACGAAGTACGACGTCCCGTAGAAGTCGTTGTCCCCGTACTCCTCGACGCCGACCCGGTTGATCGCGGCGACGAAGTACTCGTTGGCGACGGCGGCCGCCGGCTGCTCCAGCTGCCAGAGGTGGGCGGAGAGGCCGCGGTGGGTCGCGGACGGGTTGTAGACCAGCTGGGCGCCGTTGAGACCGAGTTGCCGCCAGCCCTCCGGGAAGTGCCGGTCGTAACAGATGTAGACGCCCACCTTGCCGACGGCCGTGTCGAAGACGGGCCAGCCGATGTTGCCGGGCTTGAAGTAGTACTTCTCCCAGAAACCCTTTACCTGCGGGATGTGGTGTTTCCGGTACTTGCCGAGATAGGAGCCGTCGGCGTCGATCACGGCGGCGGTGTTGTAGTAGAAACCGGACTGCTCGACCTCGAAGACCGGCACGACGACGACCATGCCGGTCTCGCGCGCGAGATCCTGCATACGACGCACGGTCGGCCCGTCGGGGACCGGTTCCGCCCAGCGGTAGTGCTCCGGCTCCTGGACCTGACAGAAGTAGGGAGCGTTGAAGACCTCCTGGAACCCGATGATCTTCGCGCCCCGGCGGGCCGCCTCGCGGGCGTGCTCCTCGTGTTTCGCCACCATGGACTCGGTGTCGCCGGTCCAGGTGGCCTGGACCAGTGCGGCACGTACGACGTTGGCCATGAGCTGCTCCTTCGACGGGACGTCAGAGCCTCTACGCCCGTAGACGAAGGTCGTAGAGGGACGAACGTAAGCCTCCGGGACGGGCTTGCCAAGACCATCGTCGTTAACCCGCCGAGTCGATCGCGTTTCACACTCCGGTGGGTGAGTCGCCGGGCGTACGGCGTAAGGGCGTGGCCCGGGTCAGGCGGTGAAGCCGGCGACCCTGAGGGCGTGCACCAGGTCCCAGTGGCGTTCCTCGGAGACCGTCCGGGCGGCCTCCAGCACAAGGGGGACGAGGGTCTCCGGGGCCGGGGCGACGCTGCGCGCGGCCTCCTCGGGGGTACGGACCCGGACGTAGGCGTCGAGCAGCGCGCCGACCTCGCGTCGCCGGCCCTCCTCGACCAGTCCCAGGACGGCCTGCCCGATCTCGGTGGCCGGCCGGGCGACGCCCTGGCGCAGGATCTGCTCGCCGTCCGCCGTGCGCCCCACCGCGACCAGCGCGTCGGCCGCGGCGACGAGCCGGTCGGCGGGGAGGGAGGCGGCCTCCCACAGCAGGGTGGTCCAGTCGGCGGTGAGCCCGGCGCGCTGGAGTTCGGCCGCGAGCAGCGGGATGCGGGCGGCCGGCCAGTAGGCGAGTTCCACGAGCAGGGCGTGCGCCTCGCCGCTGCGGCCTTCGCCGCGCAGGCGTACCAGCCGTTCGACCGTCTCGACGGTCTCCCGCCGGGCCGCCGTGTCCAGCGGCTCGCGCCGCGGCTCGGACCGCTCGGCCTTCTCGGTGGCGGCCCCGGCGAAGCGGGCGCCGCGCGGGGTGCGGCGCCCGGTCGGGGCGGGCGCGGGCGCCACCGGTTCGGCGGCGGGCGGTACGGCGAGGGAGGCGGCGTCCTCCTCCTCGGCCATACCGGCGAAACGGGCGCTGCCGCGGCGGCGCTTGCGCTGTTTGGGGACGACGGCCGGGGCGGGGGCGGGCGGGTCCTCGTCGGGAGCCGGCCGGGAGGCGGGGGCTTCGGCCGCCTGCGCCGCGGCCTCGGCCTCGTACGTGTCGACCGGCGCTCCGGCCGCGGACCCGGCGACGCCGTACCCGGCAGGAGTGTCGTATCCGGCACGGGCGTCGTATCCGGCGGGAGTGTCGTATCCGGCGGGAGTGTCGTACCGGGCTGCCGTCTCGTGGGCGGGGTCCGCGGCGGCGGTGTGCGGGGCGGGACCGGAGGCCGCGCCCGCCGACGGGAGCCGGTCCGACTCCGCCATCCGGTAGCGGAGTTCGGCGCACCGTGCGGTGGCCCGTTCATGGTCGTCGTGGGCCCAGGCGAGGTCGAGACGGATGGCCTCGGCCTGCTCGTGGGTGGCCGCGGACGGGAGCCTGCGGCCCAGCTCGGCCAGCCGTTCGGCGGCGTAACGCTGTTCGCGGAGCATCACGTCGAGCCGGTCCCCGAGGGCGTCGCGGCCACCGGGCCGGGCGTCGTGGGCGGCGAGGGCGGCGGCGTGCAGGGGCCGGACCCGTTCCGCCTGCTGCGCGGCGACCGCGGTCCCGTACTCGGCGGCGAGGTCCTGGAGCACCGCCTCCACCACGTCCCAGGGCGGCACCTCGCGCCCGTCGAGGCAGGCCTGCATGCCGTCGGGATCGCGTTGCCAGAACACGGCGCACCAGCCGGCGCCCTGATCGAGGCGCGACAGCAGTCCGTTCAGGTAGCTCGCGAACTCCCGTACTTGGCCCGGGAGTTGATCCACAGCCATCGCTCGACTCCCGCCCCGACCGGAACACTCCGGTTCGTAGAAAACACCAACCGTGTTACAGCGCGGCTACAGCCAGTTTTCGAAAACGACGCGACGACCTGTGCGCGATCCCGAACGGGCGCGGACAGCGACCCCAGGGTGTCACGCGGGGGCGGGCACGCACAGCCCCGCCAGGTCGTCCATCGAAAGACCGAGCACGCGGGCGAGCGCGGCGACGGTGAAGAACGCCGGCGTCGGGGCGCGGCCGGTCTCGATCTTGCGAAGGGTCTCGGCGGAGAGGCCGGCGCTCGCCGCGATGTCGGCCATGCTCCGGCCACCGCGGGCCTCGCGCAGCAACAGGCCGAGCCGTTCGCCGCGTTCGCGCTCTTCCGGGGTGAGGGGGGTGCGTACCATGCACCCATTCTAATACCGGTATAGTAATTGGCATGGTGGAGCTCAAGACAGACACATCGATCGAGGCCATGTACGAGGCGGGACAGGTCGTCGCACGAGCGCTGACGGCCGTGCGCGAGGCCGCCGACGTGGGCGTATCCCTGCTGGAACTGGACGAACTGGCACACGACGTGCTGCGGGAGGCGGGGGCGACGTCCCCCTTCCTCGGCTACCGCCCGTCCTTCGCCACGACACCCTTCCCGGCGGTGCTCTGCGCGTCCGTGAACGACGCGATCGTGCACGGGATCCCCACCGGCTACCGGCTGCGCGACGGCGACCTCCTCTCGGCGGACTTCGGCGCCGCGCTGAACGGCTGGGCCGGAGACTCCGCGATCAGCTTCACCGTGGGCACACCGCGCCCGGCGGACGTCCGGCTGATCGAGACCGCCGAGCGGGCCCTCGCGGCCGGTATCGAGGCGGCGGTCGTCGGCAACCGCATCGGCGACATCGCGCACGCGATCGGCACGGTGTGCCGGACGGCGGGCTACGGCATCCCGGAGGGCTTCGGAGGCCACGGCATCGGCCGCCACATGCACGAGGACCCCGCGGTCCCCAACGAGGGCCGCCCGGGCCGGGGTTACCCCCTGCGCCACGGCATGGTCATCGCGATCGAACCGATGCTGATCGCGAGCGGCAAGGACGGGTACCACGAGGCGCCGGACGGCTGGACCCTGTGCACGAACGACGGTTCCCGGGCGGCCCACGCGGAACACACGGTGGCGATCACGGAAAGCGGACCGAGGGTCCTCACCGAGCGCCGGTAGGACCATTCCACGACGGGCGCGGACCGTATCGACCTGCGGCCCGCGCCCGTGGGCGCCACTGCCCACGGACAGCCCACGGCCCCCTGCCCCGGCAGGCGCAGGCCGTACCCGATCCGCCCTGGCGCAGGTCGTACAGGGCGTTGCCGCTCCGCCCCGTGGACGGAACCACCCACGCAAGGACCGCGGCCGGTTCCGCCGACAGGGGCGGGGCCGTAACAATCGGCGTCCCCGCCTCATGGGCGACCGCCCACGCGCCACCCGCGCCCGCCGCCACCGGCACGCGCGGTGCCGTACCGGTCTGCCGCTGCGCCCCGCGGGCGCGACCGCCCACGGACGACGGGGCCGGCCGCCGTGTGGTGGGCGGTCCCAGGACATGCCGCGCCCTGCGGATCGTGCCATCGTGGTGTAGCCCGGGACGGACAGGGCACCCGTCCGCACCGGCAGCGCAAGTCGATCGAACGGAACGCCATGACCAGCGGCTTCTCCAGCCCGGAGGGGTACGGCGACCCCTTCGGCGAGTTCCTGGCCCGCTTCTTCGGCGGGCCCCGCCCCGGCCCCCGCCAGATCAACATCGGCCAGCTCCTCAGCCGGCCCGCGAGGGAGCTCGTGCGCGGCGCGGCCCAGTACGCGGCCGAGCACGGCAGCCGCGACCTGGACACCGAGCATCTCCTGCGCGCGGCCCTCGGCGCGGAGCCGACCCGCACGCTGCTCAGCCGGGCCGGCGCCGACCCCGAGTCCCTCGCGTCGGAGATCGACGAGCGCTCGGGCCCGGTCCAGCACCCGCCGGGCGAGGTGCCACCGCCCACGTCGCTGTCGCTGACCCCGGCCGCCAAACGCGCCCTGCTGGACGCGCACGACCTGGCCCGCTCGCGCGGGGCCGGTTACATCGGCCCGGAGCACGTGCTGAGCGCCCTCGCCTCGAACCCGGACTCCGCGGCCGGGCACATCCTCAACGCGGCCCGCTTCGCCGCCGCGGGCCTGCCGAGCGAGCCCCCGGACACCGCGCAGACGCCCCGCCCCGGCGACCGGCAGCGGCCCACCGGCACACCCACCCTGGACAAGTACGGCACCGATCTCACCGAGCTGGCCCGTCAGGGCCGGATCGACCCGGTGATCGGCCGCGACGACGAGATCGAGCAGACCATCGAGGTGCTCTCCCGGCGCGGCAAGAACAACCCGGTACTGGTCGGCGACGCCGGCGTCGGCAAGACCGCCATCGTGGAGGGACTGGCGCAGCGGATCACGGACGGGGACGTGCCGGACGTCCTCGTCGCGCGGCGCGTGGTCGCCCTGGACCTGACGGCCGTGGTCGCGGGCACCCGCTACCGCGGCGACTTCGAGGAGCGGCTGACCACCATCGTCGACGAGATCCGCGCCCACTCCGACGAGCTGATCGTCTTCATCGACGAGCTGCACACCGTCGTCGGCGCGGGCGGCGGTGGCGAGGGCGGCGGGTCGATGGACGCCGGCAACATCCTCAAGCCGGCCCTGGCCCGCGGCGAGCTGCACATCGTGGGCGCGACGACGCTGGAGGAGTACCGGCGGATCGAGAAGGACGCGGCGCTCGCCCGCCGTTTCCAGCCGATCCTCGTCCCGGAGCCGTCCGTCGCGGACGCGCTGGAGATCCTGCGCGGGCTGCGCGACCGCTACGAGGCCCACCATCAGGTCCGTTACACCGACGAGGCGCTCGTCGCGGCCGTGGAGCTGTCCGACCGCTACCTCACCGACCGCCGCCTGCCCGACAAGGCGATCGACCTGATCGACCAGGCCGGCGCCCGGGTGCGGCTCGGTGCCCGCACCAAGGGCACGGACGTACGGGCGATGGAGCGCGAGGCCGAGGAACTGGCCCGCGACAAGGACCAGGCGGTCGCGGACGAACAGTACGAGCAGGCCACCCGCCTGCGCGACCGCATCGTCGAGCTGAAGCAGCGCATCGCGGACGCGACCGGTGAGGTCACCTCCGACGAGGGCCGGCACCTGGAGGTCACCGCGGAGGCGATCGCCGAGGTGGTGTCCCGGCAGACCGGCATCCCGGTCGCGAGCCTCACCCAGGAGGAGAAGGACCGCCTGCTCGCCCTGGAGGAGCACCTGCACGAGCGGGTCGTGGGCCAGGAGGAGGCCGTACGGGTCGTCGCGGACGCGGTGCTGCGCTCGCGCGCCGGGCTCGCCAGCCCGGACCGGCCGATCGGCAGCTTCCTGTTCCTCGGCCCGACCGGCGTCGGCAAGACCGAACTGGCCCGCGCGCTCGCCGAGTCGCTGTTCGGCAGCGAGGAGCGCATGGTGCGGCTCGACATGAGCGAGTACCAGGAGCGGCACACCGTGAGCCGTCTGGTCGGCGCTCCGCCCGGCTACGTCGGCCACGAGGAGGCCGGGCAGCTGACGGAGACCGTCCGCCGCCACCCCTACTCCCTGCTCCTGCTCGACGAGGTGGAGAAGGCGCACCCGGATGTCTTCAACGTCCTGCTCCAGGTCCTCGACGACGGCCGGCTCACCGACTCCCAGGGGCGCACGGTCGACTTCACCAACACGGTCATCGTGATGACCAGCAACCTGGGTTCGGAGGCGATCACCCGGCGCGGTGCCGGCATCGGCTTCGGATCGGGTGGCGCGGACGCCGACGAGGAGGCGCGGCGCGAACAGATCCTGCGGCCGCTGCGCGAGCACTTCCGGCCGGAGTTCCTCAACCGGATCGACGAGATCGTCGTGTTCCGGCAACTCACGGGTGAGCAACTGCGGCGGATCACCGACCTGTTGCTGCAGCGGACGCGGCAGCTGGTGCAGGCCCGGGGCATCACGGCCGAGTTCACCGACGCGGCCGTCGACTGGCTCGCCGAGCGCGGCTACCAGCCCGAGTACGGCGCCCGTCCGCTGCGCCGCACGATCCAGCGCGAGGTCGACAACCAGCTGTCCCGGCTGCTCCTCGACGGGCGGGTCGAGGAGGGCGACCGGGTGACGGTGGAGGTCGAGGACGGGCGGCTCGCGTTCCGTACACGTACCGGCGAGCCACCCGCCCCTGAGCTGTGAACGCCTCGAAGCGACCGGACGGGCCCGAGTACTTCGACAGGATTTCTCAGGCCACACCCTCAGGCCAGCACGTCAGGCCAGCACGTCAGGCCCGCACGTCAGGCCCGCACGTCAGGCCATCGCCTCCGGCGGAGCCGCGAAGGTGAAGGCATCGAAGCCGGGCGCCGGGCTGTCCCCGTCCGGGGACGCCGAGGCGTCCGCACCCGTGTCCGGGCCCGTCCCGCCCGCGAGGTCGAACGCCACGGCCCCGAAGTCCTGCCCGGCGCAGTAGGGCGTGTCGGCCTGCGCCACCGCGGAGGCCTGCTGATCCGTGGACGTGGCCTGGTCCTGCTGTTGCGGCTGTCCCGGTGCTGCTGAGGGTGGGTCGGCCCGGAACTCGTACTGGTCGGCAGGCAAAGGACCGTCCGGCTGTTGGGGCGTCTGCGTCGACGGCAAAGAGGTGGACGTGGGCTCGCCGATGACCGGGATGCCGTCCACCCGGTCGCCGGTCTCTTCCCGTATCCCCGCGTCCGCGGCGCCGCCGGCGTCGGTCGCGGGCGGCGATGCGGCCGTGGCCGCGTCGGGCACCCCGACGTCCTGACCACCGCCGGACACTTCCTCACCTTCACCGCCGCCCTCGTCGGCTCGTGCGACATGGCCGTGACCGTGGCTCCCGTGGCCGGCCGGAGCAGGCGCTGGAGTCGGCGACCCGGGTGAGGGCGGGGGTGCCGTGCTGTCGTGGGGATCGTGGCCCCCTCCGTGGTGGTGTCCCGGGTGCGGCTGCGAGGAGTCCGAGGCTCCCTTGTCCCACGGATACGGATCCTTGCCGCTCCAGTCGGGCGTGTGGGGCTGGGGCTCGCCCTTCACGGGCGGCAACTTGTCGTGGTGATCGGGTGCTGCGCCCGGCACCTCCGGCAGGCTCTGATGCCCCTGCGTGCCGGAGTGCCCGTGGTCATGTCCCTGCGCGTGCCCGGCACCGGGGTTCCCACCAGGCGAGTCCCCCTGGTGTCCCTGCCCGTGGCCATGGCCGTGCCCGTGCTCGCCGTGCCCGTGCTCGCCGTGCCCGTGCTGGCCGTCCGCAGGTTGCCCGTGCCCGACGTGCTGCCCCGGACCGGCCCCGGCGTCCGGGCCCGTCCCGGCGTCGGCTCCGGCCGTACCGTCGCCACCGCCACCGCCACCGCCACCGCCTCCGCCCCTGTGCCCGTCGCCGCTCTCCGACGGAGTCCGCCCCTGCCCCGGCGGTACCGCGCCGGGCAAACGGGTGCCCCCGGGGATGTGGCCCGGGCTCGGTCCGAACCGGCGTCCTTCCCCGGTCGCCCCCGTGCCGCCGCCACCCCGAGTCGGCGGCCGGCCGGTCCTGCGGAAGATGCGCCAGCGTTCACCCATCGCGCCCACCCCCAACGGCGTACGACACCTTCACCCGCCCGCGATTGTCCCGGGCCCCGGCAGCCCTGTCACCAGGCGCAATCGCGTTCCCCTCGTGCGCTCTCCGTGTGCCTCCGCACGCCCATGGCGGAGCCCTTCGGACGGCGCGACGATGCCGCGTGCGTGAGCCGCACGGCCGCGCGGCAACCTGGGCTGGGCGACGGGGGTCGGCATGGCGAGCGGAACGGGACCGTCACCCTGGGCCGGGCGGGGGCCGGGTGCGCGCAGCACGCTGTTCTGGCCGGGACTCCTGGTGTGCGGATTCGGCGCCGCACTCCTCGCGACGGGCATCGACGGTCGCGTCACCGACGACCGCTCGCCCCTGTGGTCGAACGCCCGAGATCCTTCGGTGCCCTGGCTCGACGCGGCCCTGCGCGGGGAGGGACCGCCCTGGCCGCAGCCCGGCGCGCCCCTGGCCTGGCTCGACCTTGTGCTGCTGGGCGTCTTCAGCGTCAACGCCGGTCTCGTGCTCTGCCACCGGGTGGTGCGGCCGGGGCCGGGTGATCTGTGGGGCCGGCTGCTGCACACCGTGTCCCAGGCCGTGCTGGCCGTCGGGATGATCGAGTTCGTGCACTTCGGCGACTGGATGAGCCGGCCCCACCCGGCCGGGTCGCCGCCCGTCGACAACACCCAGGCCTACACCGCACTCGGGGTGTGTCTCGTGGCCGGACTGATCGGACTGGCCGGCTACGGCCTGTGCGGAATCACTCCGCTGATCACGGCCGAGGCGGGCGTCGCCGAGAGCAACCGCGCATGAACGGGGACGGCGCCCGCACCGCTGACGTAAGAGGGGGGACCTCGTTGAGCACGAACGAACCGTCGTCCGGCGGCACGCCGGACGAGGAGGCGGGGCTGTACGCGGAGGCCGGCGACCTGCATCGCCGGGGCCGGCCCGACGAGGCGCTCCCCCTGCTGCAGCGCCTCCTCCAGCGGTCACCGGACGACGTCGCCGCACGCTTCGCGCTCGCCGTCTGCCTGACCGACCTGGGGCGGGCACCCGAGGCCCAGGCGAGCCTCCGGCGCGTCCTGGACAGCGAGCCGCGCCATCATCTGGCCGCGTACCGTCTCGGCCGGATCCTGCAGGCCGAGGGTGCGACGGGGGAAGCCGCCGAGGCCTACCGACTGGTCCTGACGGTCACCGACCACCAGGACGCCCGGGCCCGGCTGCGCGAGTGCGAGGCCTCCGCGGCCCGCCCGCAGCCCCTGCTGCCCCCGGCCGGGCCCGCCGGCGGTGCGCCGCCCCTGGTCGGGCCTGCCCTCACGCCGGGCCCGCCCACCCTGCGGGCCCGGGTCGACTCCCACCGGGTGGCCGACCGCGGGCACGTCGTCCGCTCGGTCCGCCTCAAGGCCCGCCATCTCCTGCCTTCGCTGTTGAAGCACCTGCTGATCGCCGTGGCAATCGCTGCTCTGCTGTTCGTCGCCGGAGAGAGCCTGCGGATCCCCATGGGCGTCCGCATGCTCGGACTGCTCGCCCTCCTGGCCGTCGTGGCCCAGATCCTCACCTTCCCCCTGGTCGCGTACGTCAAGACGCGGACCAACGGTGCGGACTTCTACGAGTACGGCGTCGATGTGAAGGCCGGCTTCGTCCGGCGGCGGGTCCAGTTCGTCTGGTACTACCAGATCGTCGAATCACCCAGCTATGTGCGTACGTTCGGCACATATCTCACCAACACCGCATCCCTGGGCCTGCGGTACAACGAGGCGGGTGCCTCGTCCACGGAGTATGTCGAACTCCCGGGTGTCGGTACGCCCGACGACGTGCGGGAGATCGGCAGATACGTGGAGTCGCGCATCTTCCCCGAACGGCATGTCATCCGCGGACCGTGGACCTGACGCCCCGGCAGCACCGGTCAGGACGCGGACCCTGCGCGGCGCGGGAAGTTGTACGAGATGGTCGGCGGCGTCCATCAGCGCGAACAGGTCGCAGCCACGCTCCCAGCCCGTCGAGCCGACGACCGCGACGAACGCCTCCGGCGGGCAGTTGCCCGCGCACGTGGTCAGGTATGCGGCGGCGGAAGTCGTGGGCCGATGGCGGGGCGGCCTCCGCGAGACCGCCCCTCACCGCTTCATGACCCGCCGCATTCCGGCAGCCCAGCCAAACCCGAAGGTCAGGCGGCGAAATCCTGCTGACGTACTAGGGCGCCGGACGCACCACCTGGGCCGAGCCGCCGCCGCGTCGTACCTTCTCGGCGGCGGCCAGCCACTTGCCGTTCGGCAGCCGCTGCACGGCGGTGGCCGCGCCGATCTCCGGGTTGAGCTTGAAGGAGTGCCCGATGGCCTCCAGTTGGGCGCGCAGCCCGTCGGGGCTGGTGTCGTCGTAGAGCGCGGGCTCCAACTCCGTCTGGGCGGCGTTGCGTTGGCTGGCGCGTGGGGCGGCGATCGCGTCGACGAGCGGCAGTCCGCGGTCGACGAACTCGGTCAGGGTCTGCAGCACGGTGGTGATGATGGTCGCGCCGCCGGGCGAACCAAGCGCCACCACCGGCTTGTTGTGGCGGTCGAGCACGATCGTCGGCGAGATCGACGAGCGCGGCCGCTTGCCCGGTCCTGGGAGGTTCGGGTCGTGGACGGCCGGGCTGGCGGGGGCGAAGGAGAAGTCCGTGAGCTCGTTGTTCAGGAGGAAGCCGCGGCCGGGCACCGTGATGCCGCTGCCGCCGGTCTGCTCGATGGTGAGCGTGTAGGAGACCACGTTGCCCCACTTGTCGGCGACGGTGAGGTGCGTGGTGTTCTCGCCCTCGTACGTCGTCGGCGCCGCCGTACCGCCCGTGCCGCAGGCGGCCGGGTGACGCGGGTCGCCGGGCGTCACCGGGCTGGTGAGGACCGCGTCGTCCTTGATGAGGCAGGCGCGTGAGTCGGCGTACCTCTGCGACAGCAGCTGCTTCGTGGGGACGTCCTCGAAGGCGGGGTCGCCGACCCAGCGCCCGCGGTCGGCGAAGGAGATCCGGCTGGCTTCGAGGTAGTGGTGCAGGTACTGGACCTCGCTCGCCTTCGAGAGGTCGGTGTTCTCCAGGATGTTGAGGGCCTCGCCGACCGTCGTGCCGCCCGAGGACGAGGGGGCGATGGAGTAGACGCCCAGACCGCGGTACGAGGTCTTCGTGGGCGCCTGGAGCTTGGCCCGGTAGGCCGCGAGGTCCTTGGCGGACAGGTCGCCCGGCCGGGCGTTCCAGCCCGAACCGGGGTCCACGGGCGGCTTGTTGACGGTGGAGACGATGTCCTCGCCGAGGTCGCCGCGGTAGATCGCGCCGACGCCCTTGCGGGCCAGCTCCTCGTAGGTGCGGGCGAGGTCGGGGTTCTTGAACGTCGATCCCACGACCGGGAGTCGGCCGCCGGGCAGGAACAGCTTCGCCGTGTCGGGGAAGTAGCGGAAGCGGGTCTCGTTGGCGGCGGTCTGGGTGCGGAAGGTGTCGTCGACGGTGAAGCCCTCGCGGGCGATGCGCTGGGCGGGCTTCAGGACCGTGCCGAGCCTCTCGCTGCCCCACTCCCTCAGCGCGGTCGCCCAGGTGGCGGGGGTTCCCGGCGTGCCGACGCCCAGGCCGCTGCTGACGGCGTCCGCGAAGGCGAGCGGCTTGCCGTTCTCCAGGAAGAGACCGGAGTCCGCGGTCAGCGGGGCGGTCTCACGGCCGTCGATGGTGTGCACCGCACGGGAATCGGCGTCGTAGTAGACGAAGTAGCCGCCTCCGCCGATACCGGAGGAGTAGGGCTCGGTGACGCCGAGGGCGGCGGCGGTGGCGACGGCCGCGTCGACGGCGTTGCCCCCCTTGCGCAGTACCTCGATGCCGGCCGCGGAGGCGTCCGCGTCGACGCTGGCGACCGCACCGCCGTAGCCGACGGCGACCGGGACCTTCGCAACAGTGGTTCTCTCAGCGGCGGGTGGCGCCGCGGCCCCCACCGTGACCACGGCGGCCGAGACCGCCAGGACCGACAGTTTCCGCGCGACAGGGCGACGCATCCGTACCTCCAGTCCAGGACCGTCCGCGCAGCGTAACCACATTCACCGGGCCCTGACAGCCTCCTTCCGGGCACTGTCATACGAACGCCACACCTCGAACACGGGTACGCCCCGGTCGTGCTCGCCCGCTACCATGCGCGCCCATGAACGACGACGTGCGCAACATCGTCCTGGGCGTGGTCGCGGCCGGCATCAGTGCCGCGCTCGGCTGGTTGACCCGCACCTACCTGTGGAAGCGCAGACTCCGGCGCAAGCAGGCCTTCTTCGGGCTGCCCGAGAACTCGGAGTGCCTGCTGGTCGTCAACCGCGACGCGGGCAGCCCCGACCTCGCGGTGCACCGCCACGACGTGTTCGCGCTCCTGGAACTCGCCGCGCTCATCAAGGACTGCGGCGCGGGCGCCGAGGTGGTCACCCAGGACGCGGCCCGGCAGGGTTTCGGAGAGCGGACGGAGTTCTGTGTCGGCGGCCCGGGATCGAACCGGCGGATGGCGGCCCATATCCAGGCCATGCTGCCCGGGGTGCGCATCAACACCGACCGCGAACCGGGCCCGGACCGGCTGGCGTTCCAGATAGGCAGCGAGCACCACCGCATGGAACCGGGCGTCACCGAGTACGTCCTGCTGGCCCGGCTCACCGCCGGCCGGCGGCGCGAGGCGCGGCCGGTGTTCCTGTTCTGCGGCCAGCGCGCGATCAACAACCAGGCCGCCACCCGCTACCTGGTCCGCAACCACGAACGGCTGGCCCGCAAACACGGGTACGACTCCTTCGTACTGCTCCTGAAGGTCATCAACTCCCAGGTGTACGGCCCCGATGTGGTCGAACTGGTGGCGGACGTGACCCGGGCGGCGCAGGCACCCCTGCCGGACACGACAATTGTTACTGCGACGTAACTTACCGACGGTTACCTCCGACGGGACCCAGCGGTTACCGTCGGGTCACTTTGCGATGGCGCAGGCAAGAGGAGTGACCCGTGGGACGACCGCACCGCATGGCCCTTCGTACGACCGCCATGGGCGCCGTCTCCGCGACCCTGGTCGCCGGCGGGGCACTGGGCCTGGCGCCCGCCGCGCAGGCCGGCACCGGCGGAGTCCGGTACGTCGACATCGCCGGGGACGGCGGTACGGTCCTCAAGGCCAACGTGGTCACCCCCGCCGGCGCCGACGGCAGCCGCCGCCACCCGCTGATCGTGCTGCCGACGAGCTGGGGCTTCCCGCAGGTCGAGTACCTCGCCCAGGCACAGCGGCTCGCCGACTCCGGGTATGTCGTGCTCAGTTACAACGTGCGCGGCTTCTGGCAGTCCGGCGGCGAGATCGACGTGGCCGGGCCGCACGATGTCGCCGACGCCGCCAAGGTCGTCGACTGGGCCCTCGCGAACACCCCGAGCGACCCGGGACACGTCGGCATGGCGGGCGTCTCGTACGGCGCCGGGATCAGCCTGCTGGCCGCCGCCCACGACCCGCGCGTCAAGGCCGTCGCCTCGCTCAGCGGCTGGGGCGACCTGATCGACTCGATCTACTCCGGCCGCACCCAGCACGTCCAGGCCGCCGCCGTGCTCGACACCGTGGGCACGGTCGCCGGTCGCCGCAGCGCCGAGTCCCAGGAGGTGTTCTCGGCCTTCTACTCCTCCGACCTGTCGAAGGAGAAGGACATCGTCGCCTGGGGGCAGAAACGTTCCCCCGCTACCTACCTGGACCAGCTCAACAAGAACGGCACGGCGATCATGATGGCCGGCGCCTGGGGCGACACGATCTTCCCGCCCAACCAGTCCGCCGCCTTCTACGAGCGGCTGACCGGCCCGAAGCGGCTGGAGTTCCGCCCCGGCGACCACGCGACCGCCGAGCTCACCGGTCTGTTCGGGCTGCCCAACGACGTGTGGACCGACACCGAGCGCTGGTTCGACCACTACCTCAAGGGCGAGGACAACGGCATCGACCGCGAGCAGCCCGTCCGGCTCAAGTCCCGTTCCACAAGCGGTTACGAGGGATATCCGGACTGGAAGTCGGTGAACGCGACCCGGAAGAAGATCGCCCTCGCCGGCTCCACCACGATCCACACCAACGTGGACTCGGGCGCCGACGGCGGGATCGTCTTCCTGTCCAGCATCCTCGACCAGGTGGCGAAGCTGCCCCCGGTGGCCGCGATCCCCCTGCTCCCCCGGCGCTGGGCCGCAGTGTGGCAGTCCGGGAAGTACGCCACCGCCCAGCAGGTGCGCGGCACCGCGCAGGTGCACACCACCGTCACCCCGACCCAGGAGAGCGGCACCCTCGTCGCCTACCTCTACGACGTGGGGCCGCTCGGCCTCGGCAGACTGGTCGCCAACGCGCCGTACACCTTCCACGGGCACACGCCGGGCAAGTCGTTCGGTCTCGACCTGGACCTGTTCTCCACGGCCTACGACGTCCCGGCGGGGCACCGGCTCGCCCTGGTGGTCGACACGGTCGACCCGCTCTACATCGAGCACAACCCGTCCGGCGCGCGGCTGACCTTCTCCTCGCCGGCGAACGACCCGTCGTACGTGTCGGTTCCGCTGCGCGGGCAGTGATCTCCGGCCGCCGCCGGGGCGGGTGGGCTCTGCGGCTGGCGCCGTCGCTCAGTGCTTGAGGATCTTGGACAGGAAGTCCTTGGCGCGGTCGCTGCGCGGGGCGGTGAAGAACTCCTCGGGGGTGCGGTCCTCGACGATACGGCCGTCGGCCATGAAGATCACACGGTTGGCGGCCGAGCGGGCGAAGCCCATCTCGTGGGTGACCACGACCATGGTCATGCCCTCCTGGGCGAGCTGCTGCATGACCTCCAGGACCTCGTTGATCATCTCGGGGTCGAGGGCGGAGGTGGGCTCGTCGAACAGGAGCGCCTTGGGGTCCATGGCGAGGGCGCGGGCGATGGCCACGCGCTGCTGCTGGCCTCCGGAGAGCTGGGCGGGGAACTTGTCGGCCTGGTCGGCGAGGCCCACCCGGTCGAGCAGTTCGCGCGAGCGCCGGTCGGCCTCGTCCTTCTTGCGCTTGCGTACCTTCACCTGGCCCAGCGAGATGTTCTGCAGGACCGTCTTGTGGGCGAACAGGTTGAAGGACTGGAAGACCATGCCGACCTCGGAACGCAGTCCCGCCAGCGCCTTGCCCTCCTCGGGCAGCGGCTGTCCGTCGAGCGTGATCGAACCGGAGTGGATGGGCTCCAGCCGGTTGATCGCACGGCACAGTGTCGATTTCCCCGACCCCGAAGGGCCGATCACCACGACCACCTCCCCCCTGCCGACGGTGAGGTTGACGTCCTGGAGGACATGCAGCTCCCCGAAGTACTTGTTGACGTCACGCAGCTCGATCAACGGATCGACGGCCATGCGCAGCCCTACTCACTTTCAGCTGTGTCGTGGTTGCCGCAAACTATCCACAGAAGACTGGAGTTGAGGCACGACACGCACTTTTCTGTCATTAGCCGTATTTACGCGCTCGTACTTCAGTTCTCGGCCACCTCGGCGTACAGCTGGGACAGTTCGGGGGTCCCGGTCGCGGCCCACTCGCGCCCTGCGGTGACCACGTCGACCTCCCGGCCGGACGCCAGCCGGACGACGGGTTCCCCGCCGGGCCAGATCACCCAGACGGAACCGGGCACCGTACGCACGACGACCGTCCCCAGGTAGAGCCCGGCGTCGTGACCGAACCAGGGCAGGGTCTCCTCGTCCTCGCGCCAGCGCGGCGGAAGCTGGTCCAGTGCCTCCAACGAGGCGGCCGTGTCGTCCAGTCCGATCCCCTGCCGGGCCACCTGGGAACGCAACAGCTCGCATTCGGAGAGGAGTTCGGCGATCCCCTCGGGGTCCTCGGCGAGCACCGCCGCACGGTACTTCTTGCTCCTGTTGCCCAGGAAAGGGATGTTCATAAGCCCAGCGTGACATTCGCACCGGCGTGCGCACCACAGGCGCGCTGGCACATGCCGAGGGCCGAGACCGCGGTCCGGGCGGGCATCGCGCGTAGACGGACGGGCACCGGCTCCCGCTACACCTCGAGGTCGACGACGACCGGAGCGTGGTCCGAGGCGCCCTTGCCCTTGCGCTCCTCGCGGTCGACGTAGGAGTCCTTGACGGCCTTGGCGAACGGCTCGTTGCCGTACACCAGGTCGATGCGCATGCCGCGGTTCTTGGGGAACGCCAGCTGGCGGTAGTCCCAGTACGTGAACGGGTGGTCGTACTTCAACGGGCGCGGGACGACGTCCGACAGGCCGGCCTCGCGCAGCGACGCCAGGGCGGCCCGCTCGGCCGGGGTGACGTGGGTGAGGCCCTCGAAGGCGGCCACGTCGTACACGTCGTCGTCGGTCGGCGCCACGTTGTAGTCGCCCATCACCGCGAAGGGACGGCTGCCCGCCGCGTCGCCCGCGACGGCGGCCTTGAGGGCCTCGAACCACTGGAGCTTGTAGGCGTAGTGCGGGTGGTCCACCTCGCGTCCGTTCGGCACGTACACCGACCAGACGCGGACCGGGCCGCAGGTCGCCGCGATGGCGCGGGGCTCCGGCGCCCCGTCGTAGCCAGGGTCCCCGGGCAGGCCCTTGACCACGTCCGCCAGGCCGACGCGGGAGATCACCGCCACGCCGTTCCACCGGCCCGTGGCATGCACCGCCGCCTCGTAGCCCAGTTCGCGCAGCTGGTCGAGCGGGAACTGCGCCTCGGCGACCTTGGCCTCCTGGAGGCACAGCACGTCGGTGCCGCTGCTCTCCAGCCAGGCCAGCAGCCTCGGCAGGCGGGCGGTGATCGAGTTCACGTTCCAGGTCGCGATACGCATGCCTCACAACCTACCCGGCGGGTCCGACAACGCCCTCGCTCAGACCTCCGCGGAGGCCCCGGGCGCCAGCCGGCGGTGGTCGGCGCCGCCCAGGTTGCCCAGGTGCGTGTCGTAGATCGGACGGGCGAGGTCGGTGAGCAGGGCGTCGTGGATGTCGTAGACGCGCTGCGGCCGGACCTCGCGGACGTACTCGATGACCTCGGAGATCTTGTTCCAGGGGGCCTGGACCGGGGCCAGCAGGGTTTCCACCGGGTGTCCGGGGACGGTGAGAGCGTCTCCGGGGTGGAAGACGCGGCCCTCGTCGACCAGGAAGCCGACGTTGGTGACGCGCGGGAGGTCGGGATGGATGACGGCGTGCAGCTCGCCGTGGACCTGGACGCCGAAACCCGCGGCGGTGAACGTGTCGCCGTGGCCGACCGTGTGCACCCGGCCGGGGAACGCCGCGGAGAGCTTCTCCGCGACGGACCTCAGGGTCCAGATCGCGACGGCCGGGTCGGCCTCCAGGGCCGCCCGCAGCCGCTTCTCGTCGAAGTGGTCGGGGTGCTCGTGGGTGACCAGGATCGCGTCCGCCCCGACCGCGGCGTCCGCCTCGCTGAATCCGCCCGGGTCGAGGACGAGCGTGCGCCCGTCCTTCTCCAGGCGCACACACGCGTGCGACTTCTTGGTGAGTTTCAGAGCCGTCATGAGATCCATCCTGCCCCCGCGTCCGGTGCGCGGCTCACTCGGTGGGGGTGGTCTCCTCCCGGATGACCTGCTGCGCCACCTTGAACGCGCTGTTCGCCGCGGGTACGCCGCAGTAGACGGCTGCCTGGAGCAGCACCTCCTTGATCTCGTCCGGGGTGAGGCCGTTGCGCAGCGCGGCACGGATGTGGAAGGCGAGCTCCTCCAGGTGGCCGCCCGCGACCAGCGCGGTGAGCGTGACGCAGGAGCGGGAGCGCCGGTCGAGGCCGGGCCGGTCCCAGATCTCGCCCCAGGCATAGCGGGTGATGAACTCCTGGAAGTCCCCGGAGAAGTCGTCGGCCTGCGACAGCGCCCGGTCGACATGGGCGTCCCCGAGGACCTCCCGGCGCACCTTCAGACCGGCGTCGTACGGATCGGGGCGGCCCATGGCCTGCACCGGTTCGAGGACCGGGGCGGGCGCGATCTCCGCGATGGCCACCGGCTGCGGAGGCTGCTGGGGCACGGTCAGGACCGCCCTGACGGGGATGCCCGGCACGGCCGTCTGCCCGGTGCCGGAGTCGTAGGCGGGCTGCCAGGCCGTGGAGAAGTGGCGGACCAGCAGGTCGGTCACGGCCGCGGGCTGCTCCACCGGCACCAGGTGCGAGGCGCCCGGTACGACGGCCAGCCGGGCGTCCGGGATGCCGGCCACCAGCGTGCGCGCCTCGGCGGGGCCGGTGACCTGGTCGTCCGAGCCGACGAGGACCAGGGTCGGCACACCCACGAGACCGATCTCGGCCCGCACGTCGAAGGCGGCGAGCGCCTCGCAGGCCGCTATGTAGCAGCCGGGGTCGGTGGTGCGCACCATCTGCACGGCCCACTCGGTGATCGCGGGCTGCGCGGCCGCGAAGCCGCTGGTGAACCAGCGGTCGGGCGAGCTGCGGGCGATGGGGTCGAGACCGTTGGTGCGGACTATCACGCCCCGCTGCCGGAACTCGTCCGCCGTGCCGAACCGCGGCGAGGCCGCGATCAGCGCGAGGGAGGCGACCCGCTCCGGGTGCCGCAGCGCCAGCTCCACGCCGACCGCGCCGCCGAACGCGCAGCCCGCGTAGCCGAAGCGCTGCACGCCGAGCCCGTCGAGGGTGGCGAGCAGCCGCCCGGCCAGGTCGGAGACCGAACCGACCGGGTAGGCCGGGGCGCCGCCGTGGCCGGGCAGGTCGTAGCGGAAGATCCGCCACTGCTGGGCCAGCTCGGGAACCTGACGGTCCCACATGTGCCATGTCGTGCCCAGTGAGGGGCCCAGGATCAGGACAGGGGCGTCCTCCGGCCCGTCGAAGCGGTATTGCAGGGTGTTGGTCGTACTCTCGCTCACCCGGTTCACGCTCCCACATCTCACAATTTCTCACGCGCTTGGGTCGGAACCCCGTGCAAGCCGTCCCAGGTTGTGGCAGCCCCGCGAAGATCCTCTGCACCGGGCTTCACCTGCCCGCGCCGGGCGGTCCGTGAGACCCGATGCGCGTGCATCGTACAGACGGACTCCGTGAAACCCGTGCCGAGCGCCGGGCCGACGCTTTTCCGGCGTACGCGCGTTCCCCTCACACCGCCCGGACGGGGTGCCGGACCACGGCGTCGAACAGATAGCCCTGGGTGTTCGGGACGGTTGTGTCGGGCTGGGTGCGGCCGGTGCTGTCGGTGGCCCGGGCCAGCAGGGTGTACGCGCCCGGCGCCGACGGGCGCCAGTCGGTGGACCAGCGGACCCAGCCCGCGCGGCGCGGGACGTCGTGCAGCCGGGCGCGCCGCCAGCGGGCCCCTCCGTCGGTGCTGACGTCGACGCGTACGACCGCGCCGGCGCCGGACCAGGAACGTCCGGTCAGACGGTGCACGGCACCCGCCCCGAGGCTCGCGTCCCAGGGCAGCTCCCAGGCGCTCTTGACGGTCTGCCGGGTCAGCGGGGCGCTGCCTCCGTCGGGGTGGGCGCTGCCGAACAGCCGGTAGAAGTCGGTGTTCCAGGGCGAGTAGAGGGGCTGCGCGGACACCTCGATGTCACCGACCCACTTGATCGACGCGATGCCGATCCAGTTCGGCACCAGGACGCGTACGGGGAAGCCGTGGTCGTACGGCAGCGGCTCGCCGTTCATCTCGTAGGCGAGGAGGACGTCGTCGAGCGCCTTGGACACCGGCAGGGGCCGACGGACCCGGCCGAGGTCGGTGCCGTCGGCGGTGACGTAGTCGGGGTCGAGGCCGCGGGGCAGGACGTCGACGGCGTGACGGGAGATCCCCGCCCGTCGCAGGACGTCGGCGAGGCGGACCCCGCGCCAGCGCGCGGTGCCGATCGCGCCCAGTGTCCAGGCCGTGCCGCTGACGGTCTGGCCCTGCTGGGAGGTGAAGAAGCTGCGGCCGTTGCCCGCGCACTCCACGAACGCCGTGCGGGTGACCGCGGGGAACTTCCTCAGGTCGTCGAGGGTGAACTCGACGGGGGTGGCGTGGGTGAGTCCGTCGCCGTGGACGGTGAGGGTCCAGTCCGCGGCGTCGAGCACGGGCGTGGAGGTGTGGTTGCGGACGAAGAAGTGATCGACGGGGGTGTGGTAGCCGGTTCCGGCGAGGGAGGCGAACTTCGCCTCGGCGTTGGTGCCCCGGACCGTGAACCGGTCGTCGGGGAGCGCCTTGACGATACCGGGCGACGTCGCCGCGGCGGCCGGCGCGGAGAACGCCGGGGCCGCGGCGGTGGCGAGTCCGGCGGCGGCGACGAGGCGGAGCAGATCGCGCCGGGAGACGCCGTCGGCGCGTGCCTCGCCGGCCAGCCACTGGTGCAGTCTGCGGCGGTCGTAGGCGGATTCGGGCGTGGGAGACGTGGGCATGGGCCGGCCTTTCCGGGGGCGGGGTGCCTGGACCGGGACGCGATCAGGGCGTCAGAAGGCGCGGCGCGTCCACGGCGGGAGGGTGCACAGGGGTGAGGTGAGGATCAACAACAGCCGCGCGAGAGCAGCGCGCGGTACCGCGGGGCGGGGCGGTGGTCGTCGAGAGTCACGGGCGCCATCGTACGAGGCGGGCGGAGAAGTGGGGAGCGGTTCGGGCGAGTTGGGCGGCCGCGGGGCGCGGACACCGGCGGCCCGTGACCGGCTCCGCCAGGCGCTCTGCGGGGCGATCGGGTCGGGCGCCTCAGAGCTCGTCCGAGCCGCCCAGGCCGGTCAGCGCGCCCACCGGGTCCGGGTCGGGGGTGCCGCGGGGCCACCAGTCGTCGTGGCCCGGCTCCGACTCGTACGCGTACCACAACCCGTCGCGGCCGAAGCGGAGTTGGACATGGCCGCGGGGGTGGGTGAGGTGGTTGCGGCGCGGGCGGAAGGCCGGGAGGTCGGCGGCGAGGAGAAGCGGCCGGGCCCGGTCGAAACGGCCGGCCGGCGGGTCCCAGGTCTCCTCCAGGACGGTGAGCCCGTCCGGCCCGCCCTGCCGCCAGGCGGCCACCGCGCGGGCCAGTTCGACGGGGGTGCGGCCGACGGCGGCGGCGAGCGCGGCGTAGAGGGCGCGGGTGGTGACGGTGAGCCCGGAACCGGGTCGGGACGCGGCGAGCCGTACGGCGTCCCGCCACAGGGTCAGCTCGCCGATCTCGTCCTGGCCGGTGACCAGCAGGGCGTGGGCGCGGGCGGCCGCGTCGGTCGCGAGGTGGTCCAGCGCGAAGGAGTCGGGGCCGTTCGGCGCGGACGGGTAGGCCGGGGGCTGCTCGGGGTGCGGGGGCACGGGCAGCGGGGCGGGCAGCGGCGGGAGGCGGCGCTCGGCGAGGGCTTCGGCGGCCCGTACGCCCGGCAGGGGTTCCGGTTCCTGCTCCTGGGCGGCGCGGGCCGCGCGGGTGGCGTTGCGGCGGGACAGCGCGTCGAGCACCTCGCGTTCGCCCCGGCCGCGCAGCAGGAGCAGCACGAACGGGTCGGCGTCGAGCAGCCGCGCGGTCTGGTAGCAGAGGGCGGCGGCGTGCTTGCAGGGGTGACCGCGGTCGGGGCAGCTGCACTGCGGCTCGAGGTCGCCGGGGCCGGGAAGCAGCGGCACCCCGCACTCGGCGAGGGACTCGGGCATCTCCTTGTCGAGCAGCGCGGCGATGTGCCCTGGGCGCTCGACGGCGGCCTCCAGGAAGCGCTCCCAGTCCTCGGCGCCGAGGGTGCGCAGCCGTACCTGTACGCGGTAGGGGCGGGGGCGGCTGCCCTGCACGTACGCCAGCACGAGCCCGGGGGTGACGGTGATCGCGTCCACGTTCCCCTGCTCGGCGTAACCGCGCCCGCGGGCCAGGCGCTTGGCGTCGAGGGCGCCCTCCTCCAGCGCGGCGACCCAGGCGTTGCCCCACCAGGTCCCCGCGAAGTTCCCGCCGGTGCGCGGCGGGAAGGCCGGGAAGGTACGGCGGTGCTCGCCGTCCCGTGCGGGGGCGGCCATGGAGCGGGGGGTGCGGGGCGGTTCGGGAGGCAGGGAAGGCGCGCCACCGAGGGAAAGCGCGGAGGCCGCAGCTTCGGGTGAACTTCCGTCGGCGGCCGCCGCGCTGCCGACGGCGCCCCGGAGCTCGGGCTTGGTCTCGGGCTCGGGCTCGGCCCTGGGCTCGGTCCTGGTCTCGGGCTCGGTCCTGGGCTTGGGCTCGGGCTTGGACTCGGCCCTGGTCTCGGTCCTGGGCTCGGGCTCGGTCCTGGGCTCGGGCTCGGGCTCGGCTTCGGCCGAGTCCTCCGACGGCATCCGGAAGGCGCCCGCGAGCAACTCCCGTACGGCACGCGCTCGTTCGTCGGCCACCTGGTCAGGTGCGCCGGGGTGCCGCCGGGCTTCGGTGGGGCGAGCGTCCGGGCGGGGGCGGAGGCCGGCGTCGCCGCGCGGGGTCCTGCGGCCTGTCCGGGTCCGGGCCTCGGCCGGGTTCCGGCGGGCAGCCTCCGCGCGGGCGGCGCGCAGGGCCTCCCGCGCGATGTCCCCGGGGCGCGAGCCGGCGCCGCCCTGCGAGGCACGCGGTTCGGCGGCCACCGGCGAGGCATCGGCCGACGAGACCTCTGCCGGCGAGGCCTCTGCCGACGGGGTGGGGGGCGCTACGGGGTCGGCGTCGGCGTCGGCGGCCGGGGCGGCTTCCCCGGGGGGCGGGTCCGCCACGGCCATGGTGTCGGTGTCGGTGTCGGCCGCAGTCTCGGTGTCGGCCGCGGTCTCGGTGGCGGCCGCGGATTCCGCCACCGGCGCGGGCTCCACCAAGGGCGCGGACTCCGCCGCGCGCCGCAGCGCCGCGCGGGCCGCGTCGCCGGCGGACGCGGATTCCACCACGGACGCCGGTTCCGCCACGGCCACAGATTCCACCGCAGACGCAGGTGGCACCGCGAACCCGGGCTCCACCGCGCGCCCCAGGACCGCCCGAGCCGCATCGCCGCCGGACGCAGGTTCCACCGCAGGCGCAGGTCCCACTGCGGACGCGGGCTCCACCGCGGACGCAGGTTCCATCGCGGACGCGGGCTCCACCGCGGGCGCGGATTCCACCCCGACAGCCGGTTCCGCCGCCGGCGCGGGCTCCGCCGCGCGCCGCAGCGCCGCGCGGGCCGCGTCGCCGGGCCTGGGGGCCGCGTCGCCGGGTCGGGCCGTGGAGGCGTGCGACGGTGCTCGTGTCGGACCGTGCGGCGGTGCTTGCGACGCGCGGCGTGGTGCTTGCGTCGGTTCCTGTTCCTGCGAGCGCTCCCGGGCCGCGCGCAGCGCTCGGCGAGCCTCGGCGGCCGGGCCGGCGCCCTTCTCCCGTTGCTCCTCGGCCGGGACGGCAGCGGCGGTGTCGGCGGCAGCGGTCTCGGCCTTCTCCGTCTCTCCCATCACGCCTCCCTCCGCAGTCTGACCAGGTCGGTCAGTTCGCGGTCCGTGAGTTCGGTGAGGGCCGACTCGCCGGAGCCGAGGATCGCGTCGGCCAGGGCGCGCTTCGCCTGGAGCATCTCGGCGATGCGGTCCTCGACCGTGCCCTCGGTGATGAGGCGGTGCACCTGGACCGGCTGGGTCTGGCCGATGCGGTAGGCGCGGTCGGTGGCCTGTTCCTCCACCGCCGGGTTCCACCAGCGGTCGAAGTGGACGACATGGCCCGCGCGGGTGAGGTTGAGGCCGGTGCCGGCGGCCTTCAGGGAGAGGACGAGAACCGGGGTCGCACCGGCCTGGAAGCGGTCCACCATGCGCTCCCGCTCGGGGACCGGGGTGCCGCCGTGCAGCAGGTCGACCGGGACCGCGCGGGCGGTGAGGTGGGCGGTGATCAGACGGGCCATGCCGACGTACTGCGTGAAGACGATGGCCGAGCCGTCCTCGGCGAGCAGGGTGTCCAGCAGCTCGTCCAGCAGGGCGAGTTTGCCGGAGCGGGCGGCCAGGGCGTCGCCGACGGAGGCCGTCTCCTCCTTGAGGTAGAGGGCCGGGTGGTCGCAGATCTGCTTGAGCGCGCCGAGCAGCTTCAGCACCAGGCCACGCCGGGCGATGCCGTCCGCCGTCTCGATGGCCAGCAGCGACTCCCGCACCACCGCCTCGTACAGCGCGGCCTGTTCGCGGGTGAGCGGGACCGGGTGGTCGGTCTCGGTCTTGGGCGGCAGCTCGGGCACGATCCCGGGGTCGGACTTCTTGCGGCGCAGGAGGAACGGGCGGACCAGCCGGGCGAGGCGCTCCACCGCCTGGTCGTCCTCGCCGTTCTCGACCGCGCGCGCGTGCCGGGCGCGGAAGGACTTCAGGGGGCCGAGGAGTCCGGGTGTCGTCCAGTCGAGCAGGGCCCAGAGCTCGGAGAGGTTGTTCTCGACGGGGGTGCCGGTCAGGGCCACGCGCGCGGAGGTCGGGATCGTGCGCAGGGCCTTCGCCGTCGCCGAGTAGGGGTTCTTCACGTGCTGGGCCTCGTCGGCGACGACCATGCCCCAGGGCTGCCCGGCGAGGGTGGGCGCCGCCGAGCGCATCGTGCCGTACGTGGTGAGGACGAAGCCGCCGCCGAGGTCCGCGAGGCTGCGGTCGGGGCCGTGGAAGCGGCGGACCGGGACGCCGGGCGCGAAGCGGTTGATCTCGCGCTGCCAGTTGCCCAGCAGGGAGGCCGGGCAGACCACCAGGGTCGGTTCGGTGCGGGCCCGCTTCAGGTGCAGGGCGATGACGGTGATCGTCTTGCCGAGGCCCATGTCGTCGGCGAGGCAGCCGCCGAGGCCGAGGGAGGTCATGAGGTCCAGCCAGGCCAGTCCGCGCAGCTGGTAGTCGCGCAGGGTGGCGTGCAGACCGGCGGGCGGATCGGCGGGGTGCACGCCGGTGGTGAGGCGGTCGCGCAGGGCGGCCAGGGCGCCGACGGGGACCGCCTCGACGCTCTCGCCGTCGACCTCCGCGGTACCGCTGAGGGCGACGGACAGGGCGTCGACCGGGTCGAGCAGGCCCAGTTCCCGCTTGCGGGCCTTGCGCACGAGCGCCGGGTCGACCAGGACCCACTGGTCACGGAGCCGGACCACCGGGCGGTGGGCCTCCGCCAGGGTGTCCATCTCGGCCTCGCTGAGCGGGTCGCCGCCGAGCGCCAGCTGCCAGCGGAACTGGAGCAGTTCCTCGCTCTCGAAGAAGCCGGTGCCGTCGGTCGCCGAGCCGGGCGCGGTCCTGACCACCGCGGCCGCGCTGAGGTCCTGCGCCAGGTCCCTCGGCCAGTGCACGGCGACCCCGGCCGTCGCGAGCCGGGTGGCCGCCACTCCGAGCAGATCGCTCAGCTCGTCCTCGGACAGGGCCAGGGCGTCCGGCGCGTCCTGTTCGGCGAGCCGGGCGAGCGGCGGCCAGACGCGGGCCGCGCGCCGTACGGCGAGGGCGGCGTCCACGCGCGCGCGTGCCCCGAAGGCGGCGTCGGCCTCGCCCGCCCACAGGGACGCGGCGTCGGTCATCAGGGTGGGGTCGGCGAGGCTGTGCACCTGGACGATCGCGGCGCCCGCCCGGCGCGCCGGCTCACCGTCGTCGAGCCGGTCGAACATGTCGTAGGCGGACAGGTCGAGGCGGAGCGAGATCCGCACGCCCGCGTCCATGCCGGCGGCGACCTCCGCGGCCCAGTCGTGCGCGCCGGGCAGCCGCTGGGGCCGGCGGTCGGCGAAGGGCTTCCCGCACGCGTGCGGCGCGGCCGGGGTGCGGGGCAGGGTGTCCGCCACGGCGTCCAGGAAGGACCGCATCAGAGCCTCGGGCCGGGGCAGCAGGAGCGGCCCGGAGCCGGGGAGCGGCACCGCGTGGCCCTCGTGCGGGAGCGCGGCGGCGACCGCGCGCAGATGGGCGATGTCCTCCGGGTCCAGCGGGCCCGCCCGCCAGGCGTCGTGTCCCGTGGGCGTCAGGCCGGGCAGCAGACGGCCGCGGGCGGTGAGCCGCAGCGCGTGCAGCGCGGCCGCGCCCCAGCAGGCGGTCGCCGGGTGGGCGGCGGGGTCGCGGCGGGCCCGCACGAGCAGCGGGAGCGCCTTGTCGAGCGGCAGGGACAGGGCGGGGGCCTGCGCGCGGCGGATGGCTGAGCCGTGGCGCCGGACGACGGTGAGCTCCGTGTGCTCCGCGTCCGCCGTGGTGGGCAGCGGGCCGTCCGCCGGGTCCCAGAAGGCGACGCGGCCCTCGCGCGGGAGGGGAGCCGGCAGGAAGACGGCGGCGAGGCGCACGCAGACGGAGCCGGGCTCCGCCGCGGCCGTGCCGTCGGCCATGACGCTCATGCCGTGTGTCCACCTCCCGCCCGCATGTCGGATCAGTCGTCTTCGACTCTACGGGCGGGGTCTGACAATCGGTCCCGGCGGCCGGCCGGGTCACGGCGTCGCGGCCCGGTCACGGCCGTCCGGCCGGGGCGGGTCCGGTCAGGGGACCGTGCGGGAGACCACGTAGACGAAGGGGTAGACCGCGTTGCCGGTGTTCACCACCACGTCCAGCGTCGGCATGGGCTTCTTCTGTTCGTGGACGATGCCGAAGTCGTCCCCGGGGCGCGAGCCGGGGCCCGTGAACTTCCAGCCCGTGACCTCCTGGTCGCGGGCGCTGATGGTGATCTCGCCCTTCTTCAGGTCGGCCCTGCTGACGCCGATGCCGGCGAGGAACTCGTCGAGTCCCGCCTGGGTGGTCTGGAACTGCGCGTACAGACGGCTGGTCTTCCAGTTGTTCGTCTCGTAGTACGCGACCTGGTTCGACGGGTGCGGGATCGGCACCTGGTACAGACGGCGCTGGACCTTCGACGGCCAGCCCTCGGTCAGGCCGGTCGCCGAGTACTTCGCCTCTTTGTCCTTGCCGCTGTCGCGGCTCTGGTTGGCGGAGATCACCAGGTAGCCGGCCGGGACACCGATGAGGAGCACGATGATCAGCAGGGTGAGCGCCCTGCGGCGGATCACGTGCCGGCGGTCCTCCGGCGGGCGGTGCGGCTCGTCGGGGGGCGCGGCCTGGCGGGGCAGCGATGCTGTCATGCGGTGTCCTGGGTCGTGCGGGGCGGTACGGCGGTCATGCGGTGTCCCGGGTCGTGCGGGGCGGTACGGCGCTCACGCCGTGTCCTGGGTACGGCGGGCCGCCTCGGTGAACCGTTCGAAGCGCTCGTAGCGCTCCACGCGGCGGCGCTTGGCGCGCCGGAAGCGGCGGGCGACCAGACGGGCCAGGTCGGCCGCGCCGACCATACCGGCCTCGGGGCCCAGCTGGGCGCGGACGATACGGGCCTCGGGCCGGTAGCCGCGGCCGGTGAGCTGGCGCTTGAACGCGTCCCGGGCGGGGCTGATCAGCAGGTCGTCGGCGGCCGAGACGCCACCGCCGATGACGAAGCAGGACGGGTCGAGGGCGGCGGCCAGGTTGGCGATGCCGACGCCGAGCCACTGGCCGATGTCCTGGAGCAGCTCGATGCACATGGCGTCGCCCTCGCGGGCCAGCTCGGTGATCATCGGGCCGGTGATGTCGCCGATGTTGCCCTTGACGTGCTCGATGATCCCGTACGCCACCGGGGAGTCGGCGGCGGCCAGTTCGCGGGCCTCCCTGACCAGCGCGTTGCCCGAGCTGTACTGCTCCCAGCAGCCGCGGTTGCCGCACGGGCAGCGGTGGCCGCCGGGCACGACCTGCATATGGCCGAACTCGCCGGCGACGCCGTACTTGCCGCGCTTGACCTGGCCGTCCTCCAGGATCGCGCCGCCGATGCCGGTACCGAGCGTGATCATGACGAGGTGGTCCTCGCCACGGCCCGCGCCGAAGCGCCACTCCGCCCAGGCCGCGGTGTTGGCGTCGTTGTCCACCAGGACGGGAACCGCGAGCCGGCCGGAGAGGCGGTCGCGCAGCGGCTCGTTGCGCCACGACAGGTGGGGCGCGAACAGGACGCGGTTGCGGTCCGCGTCGACCCACCCCGCCGCGCCGACGCCGACCGCGTGCACGTCGTGGCGGTCGGACAGGTCCAGGACCAGCTCGACGATCGTGTCCTCGACGACCTTCGGGCTCTTGGACTTGTCCGGAGTCTCCGCGCGGATCTTCTCCAGGATGTTGCCGTCGGCGTCGACCACCCCCGCCATCACCTTGGTGCCGCCGATGTCGATGCCGACCGTCGGCACACGGGGCGCGGTGAGGTGCGATCGGCGCTCCCTCGTGCCCACGGTGCGGAGTGCGGGCGCGCGGCGGGAGCCGATGGGGGCGGTGAAGTTGCCGTAGGTGCTCATCGCCGCCGATTCTGCCTCACCCTCCCGCCGGGTGCCGAGCCGGGCGGCGGCGGGGGGCGGGCCGCCTCTGCCGTGCCCGGGTGCGTCGTGGCCGGTCGCACCGGGTACGGCCGGGCGTCGGCGCGGCCCCGGGTTCCCCGGGAGCCTCTCGTGCGGACCATGCCGTGGACGCGGGGTCCGGCAGGCGCCCGCGTCGCCCTGCAGAGGCACGCGCCGGACCCCGCTCACCGGCGCCGAACGGTCCCGCCGCCGCCCTGCGATCCGATCCGCACGACAGGACTAGGCCCGGCGCAGCTCGTGGCGGAGGTCGTCCAGGTCGTCGCCACCCGCCATCTGGCGCGTCAGCTCCTCCAGGGTGATCCCGTCACGTGGGTGAGCGCCCACCATGGCGCCCCGCCGCAGCAGGACGAACCTGTCCCCCACCAGGTAGGCGTGATGCGGGTTGTGGGTGATCAGCACAACGCCCAGACCCGCGTCCCGGGCCGCCGCCACGTACTTGAGGACCACGCCGGACTGCTTGACGCCCAGCGCCGCCGTCGGCTCGTCCAGGACGAGGACCTTCGCGCCGAAGTACACGGCCCTCGCGATCGCCACGCACTGGCGTTCGCCGCCCGAGAGGGTGCCGATCGGCTGGTCGACGTCGCGCAGGTCGATGCCCATCCGCAGCAGTTCCTCGCGGGTGGTCCTGCGCATGAGGTCGACGTCCAGGCGCCTGAAGGGGCCGGCGCCCTTGCGCGGCTCGGAGCCCAGGAAGAAGTTGCGCCACACCGGCATCAGCGGGACCACGGCCAGGTCCTGGTAGACCGTCGCGATCCCGCGGTCGAGTGCCTCGCGCGGGGAGGACAGGACGGTCTCCTCGCCGTCGAGACGCAGCACCCCTGCGTCGTGCCGGTGGAGTCCCGCGACGATCTTGATCAGGGTCGACTTGCCCGCGCCGTTGTCGCCTAGGACGCAGGTGATCTCGCCGGCGCGGACCTCCAGGGAGACCCCTTCGAGGGCGCGGACGTTGCCGTACCGCTTGCCGACGCCGGACAGCTCGACGAGTGCCGTGCGCACCGCGGTCTCCTTCGCTTCGTGCGTCGCCGTCACTTCGAGGCCTCCGCGCGCTTGCGGACCCAGGCGTTGAGCAGGGTCGCGAGGAGCAGCATCGCTCCGAGGAAGAACGTGAACCAGTCCGGGTTCCACTCGGCGAAGACGATGCCCTTGCTCGTCATGCCGAAGAGGAGCGCGCCGACCGCCGAGCCGACGGCGCTGCCGTATCCGCCGGTGATCAGACAGCCGCCGATGACGGCCGCGATGATGTAGATCAGCTCGTTGCCGACGCCTTCGCCGGACTGGACGACGTCGTACGAGAAGAGCAGGTGCTGACCCGAGATCCAGGCGCCCAGGGCGACGCCCATGTAGAGGCCGACGGTGGTGCGGGTCACCGGGACGCCGACCGCGCGGGCGGCTTCCCTGTTGCCGCCCACCGCGAAGATCCAGTTGCCGGCGCGGGTGCGCAGGAGGATCCAGGAGGCGACCGCGACCAGGGCGATCCACCACAGGACGGTGACCTTGAAGTCGACGCCGCCGATCGTGAGGGTGGAGGCGAAGACGTCCCGGGCGGACCGGAAGCCCTCCATGTCCGCGATGGTCTTCGTCGACACCGTGCCGTCGATCAGCTTGGTGAAGCCGAGGTTGATGCCGGTCAGCATCAGGAAGGTGCCCAGCGTGATGATGAAGCTGGGCAGTTTCGTACGGGTGAGCAGGAAGCCGTTGAAGGCGCCGACGGCGAGGGTGACCAGCAGGGACACTGCGACGCCCACCCAGACGTTCGCCGTCGCCTGGTAGCTGAAGATCGACGAGATCAGCGCCGAGGACGTGACCATGACCCCGGCCGACAGGTCGAACTCGCCGCCGATCATCAGCAGCGCGACCGGGACGGCCATGATGCCGATCGTCGAGGACGCGTACAGGACCGTGCTGAGGCTGCCCACACGCAGGAAGCTGTCGGCGGCCAGCGCGAAGAAGACGAAGACCGCGATCGCGCCCACGACGGAGCCCAGTTCCGGGCGGCCCAGGAGCCGGCGCAGGGGAGAAGGCTGAAGAAACCTTTCGTCAGCCGTCTTGTGCGGGTGCGGACTCGCCGGATTCTCCGGCACCGCCTCCTCGGTCGCCTTGTCCGTCACCGCGCTCATCGGGTGCCTCGCTCGGTGTACTCCGCCAGCGCCGCCGCCTGGTCCTTGGTGATGATCTGCGGGCCGGTGAGGACCGGCTTGCCGCCGCCGAGGACGTCGCTGTTGTACTTGTACAGCCACAGCAGGTCGACGGCCTGGTACCCCTGGAGGTACGGCTGCTGGTCGACGGCGAAGCCGAGCGTGCCGTCGCGCAGCCCCGCGGCCACCTTGGCGTTGAGGTCGAAGGTGTCGATCTCCGCCTTGCTGCCGGCGCCCCGCCCGGCCTGCACGGCGGTGTCGGCGTACGGGGCGCCGAGGGTGACGACCGCGTCGACCGAGGTGTCGGCCTGGAGCCTGGCCTCGATCGCGGACTGCACGTCGGGCATGTTGGTGCCGTTGACGTAGAGGTTCTCGACCTTCCCGGCGAAGGTCTTCGCCACGCCAGCGCAGCGCTGCTCATGGCCGACGTTGCCCTGCTCGTGCAGGACACAGATCGCGTTCCTGCGGCCCCGGCGGTTCAGCTCCTCGCCGACGGCCTCGCCGGCGATCGTCTCGTCCTGGCCGATGTGGGCGAGCGCGCCGAACGCCTTGGACTCGGCCGACCCCGAGTTCACCGTGATCACCGGGATGCCGGCCTTCTCGGCGCGGGCCACGGCCGCCTTCATCGCGTCCGGCTTGGCGAGCGTGACGATGATCGCGTCGACCTTCTTGGCCACCGCCGCGTCGACGAGCTGGGCCTGCTGCTGGGCCTCGTCGTCGTGGGAGTACACGAAGTTGATGTTGTCCTTGTCGGCCGCCTGCTCCGCGCCGCTCTGGACGATGTCCCAGAAGGTGTCCCCGTCACCCGAGTGGGTGATCATGGCGAAAGTCCAGCGGGGCGTGTCCACCGCGGCCCCACCGTGGGCGGCCGCCGCCTTGCGGGCGTCCTCCGCGCGTTTGCCGCCGGTCGCGCTGCACCCTGCCAGGGACACGGTGAGTGCCCCCGCCAAAGCGATCCCTGCCCAGGTCCGAAACCGTGCCACGAGGCGGTGCCCTTCTTGCTGTGTTCTGTCGAACGCCCGCATCCGGTGACCTCTCACCGGACACAAACGCCCCATTATCGAACACAGGGATCACACACTCGGGGGCCGGGGACCGCCCATCACTCACCTTGTCCGGACATCCGGTCACATTGTCTGGACAATGCGACCAAGGCGGGCCGATCTCACAGCCGGATCTCAGGGGCGGACGAGCAGCTGGAACTCGAAGGAGTAGCGGGTCGGCCGGTAGATGTGGTCGCCGAACTCCACCGCCCGGCCGGTGTCGTCGAAGGTCGTGCGCTGCATCGTCAGCAGGGGGGCGCCTTCCTCCTCGGCGAGCCGCTCGGCCTCGGCGGTGGTGGCGGCGCGGGCACCGATGGACTGGCGTGCGCTGTGCAGGGTGATCCCGGCGGCCCGCATCAGCCGGTACAGACCGGTGGCCTGGAGCTGCCCGGTGTCCAGGTCGAGCAGGCCGGAGGGCAGATGGTTGCACAGGTACGCCATCGGCTCCCCGTGCGCCAGGCGCAGCCGCTCCACCCGGTGCACATCGCTGCCCTCGGCCACCGCGAGCGCGGCCGCGACCTCGGCGGACGCCGGGACCATGGTGTTGACCAGCACCGTCGTCGCCGGACGCTGCCCGGCGGCCTCCAGATCGTCGTAGAGGCTGCTGAGCTCCAGCGGGCGCTTGACCTGGCTGTGCACGACCTGCGTCCCGACGCCTCTGCGACGGACCAGCAGGCCCTTGTCGACGAGCGACTGGATCGCCTGGCGGACGGTCGGCCGGGAGAGGCCGAGCCGGGCGGCGAGCTCGATCTCGTTGCCCAGCAGGCTGCCGGGGGTCAGCGATCCGTGCTCGATCGCGGCCTCCAGCTGCTGGGCGAGCTGGAAGTACAAAGGCACCGGAGAACTTCGGTCCACACGTAGTTCTAGCTGCACGGTCGGGTCCACTTCTGGTTTCGGCACGGCCCGAGCGTAGCTCCGCGACCGGTTGACGGGAAGTTGTGTAGTTCGGTTGTCCGGACATACGCATTGACAGCGCCCGGCCTGCAACGCACCTTTGTCTCATGCGCATCGGGGTCATCGGGACGGGCCGCATAGGCACCATTCATGCGAACACACTCAGCCGTCACCGCGAGGTCGGATCCCTGATCCTGACGGACGCGGACCACGCGCGGGCCCAGGAGCTCGCGCATCGGCTGGGCGAGACGGCCGCCCCAGGGGTGGACGAGATCTTCCGCTGGGGTGTGGACGCCGTGGTGATCACGACGGCCACATCGGCCCACGCCGAACTGATCGGTCGGGCAGCACGCTCCGGGCTTCCGGTCTTCTGCGAGAAGCCGATCGCCCTGGATCTGGCGGGCACGTTAGCGGCGATCGCCGAGGTCGAGAGCGCCGGAACGATCCTTCACATGGGCTTCCAGCGCCGCTTCGACGCGGGATACACCGGGGCCAGGGAGGCGGTGCTCTCGGGGCGGCTCGGGCGGCTGCACACCGTACGGGCGCTGACGTCCGACCAGTCGGCGCCGCCGGCCGCCTGGCTGCCGGTGTCCGGCGGGATCTACCGGGACGCGCTCCTGCACGACTTCGACTGCCTGCGCTGGGTGACCGGCCGCGAGGTGACGGAGGTGTACGCCGCCGGCTCCGACGCCGGGCCCGCGATGTTCCGCGAGGCGGGGGACGTGGACACGGCGGCCGCGGTCCTCACTCTCGACGACGGCACCCTCGCCACGGCGACGGCGACGCGGTTGAACGGGGCGGGCTACGACGTCCGCATGGAACTGGCCGGAGAGCTCGACCAGATCGTCGTGGGTCTGGACGACCGCACCCCGATCGCGTCCACCGAACCCACCGGCCCACCGGCCGCGGACAAACCGTGGACCGGGTTCCTGGAGCGGTTCGAGCCCGCCTACACGGCGGAGCTGAACGCCTTCGTGGACGTGGTGCGGGGCGAGCGGGCCAACCCCTGCGACGGCCGTGAGGCACTCGAGGCCCTCCGGATAGCCGAGGCCTGCGAGGTGTCCCGGCGAGACCGCCGCGCGGTGTGGCTCTCGGAGATCCCGGCGACCTCCGGGACGGGCTGAGCGGGGCCGGCCTCGGGGACGGCCTCGGGGACGCCGGGGCCCGGCCGGCAGATGGGGTGGCTCGGCCGCCGCGCTACCAGCGCACCGGGAGGCTGCGCATCCCGCGCATCAGGGGGCCGGGCAGCCAGTCGCCGGGCGGGCCGTCGAGGGCCAGGGCGGGGGTGCGGTCGAGCAGGGACCGGATCGCCGTGCGGGCCTCCAGGCGGGCCAGCGGGGCGCCCAGGCAGTAGTGGATGCCGTGTCCGAAGGCCAGGTGACCCCGGCTGTCCCGGCGGATGTCGAAGCCGTCGGGGGCCGGATAGCGCCCCGGGTCGCGGTCGGCCGCTGTCAGGCCGACCATCACCGCCTCGCCCCGCGCGACGGAGATGCCGGCGATCTCCAGCGGTTCGGCGGCGAACCGGTACGTGGCGTTCTCCACCGGCCCCTCGTAGCGCAGGGCCTCCTCGACGGTGCCGTCGAGGAGGGTCATGTCGGCGCGCAGGGCGGCCAGCTGGCCGGGGTGGGTGAGCAGGGCGTGGACGGCGTTGGTGATCAGGTTGACGGTGGTCTCGTGTCCGGCGATGAGCAGGACGAACGCCATGCCGCGCAGCTCGCCGGGCGAGAGCCGGTCGCCGTCCTGCGCGGTGGTGCGGATCAGGTCGTCGAGCAGGTCGCCGCTCGGCCCGGCGCACCGCTTGTCCTCGATCAGCTCGGTGAGATACGTGCCGAGCCGTACGAACGCGTCGTACTCGGTCTGCGCGCTGGTGGGCGCGACGGCCTCGCCCGACAGCTCACGGAAGGCCGCGCGGTCCGCCTCGGGGACCCCGAGGAGGTCGCAGATGACCGTCAGGGGCAGGGGGTAGGCGAGCGACTCGACGAGGTCGGCGCGGCCGTGCGGCAGCATCGCGTCGAGCAGGCCGTCGGTGATCTGCTGGATCCTCGGCCGCAGTTGCTCCACGCGGCGCACGGTGAAGGCGCGGGAGACCAGCGCGCGCAGGCGCGTGTGCCGCGGCGGGTCCGCGGTCAGCAGGTGCTTGCCGATCAGCTGCTCGTCGAGGAACGTGACGCCGATCCGTTCGGAGTCCTTGGCCAGCCGGGGGTCGGCGAGCGCCGCGCGCGCCTCCTCGTGCCCCACGACGAGCCAGGTCACATGGTGCGCGTCGGGCACGGGCAGCCGCACCCGGTGCACCGGGCCGCGCTCGCGCAGTCGCGCGTACACCGGATGCGGGTTCCTCCGGAAGCCGTCGCCGAACTCCCCCAGGTCGATCACCTCGGTCATGCCCCTCCCCCTCCGTCATGACGGCAATCCGTCATCACGGCAACGAGCGGGACGCCCGCCCGGTGCCCGCCGCGCCGGCTTCCTCGCGGCCCGTCACCCGGGCCCGTCCGCCCCCTCTTCCAGGAGCCCCGCGTCATAGGCCAGCAGGGCGATCTGCACCCGGTTGTTGAGGCCGAGCTTGGCCAGGACCCGGGAGACGTGGGCCTTGACGGTGGCGACGCTCATGAACAGCTCCGCGGCGACGTCCGCGTTGGACAGTCCCCGGCCGACCGCGACGGCCACCTCGCGTTCGCGCTCGCCGAGGGCCGCGAGACGCACGCGCGCGTGCGTACGCCGGGTGTCGGCCGTGGTACCGGCCGCGTGGTCCATCAACTGCCGGGTGACCGTGGGCGACAGGACGGGGTCACCGGCCGCCACCCGGCGCACGGCGTCGAGGATCTCGGCGGGCGGGGTGTCCTTGAGGACGAACCCGGCCGCGCCCGCGCGCAGCGCACGCAGCACCTGTTCGTCGGCGTGGAAGGTGGTGAGCACCACGACCTGCGGGGCGTCCTCGCGTCCGCGCAGCCGTTCCGTGGCGGTGAGTCCGTCCACGGACGGCATCCGGATGTCCATCAGGACCACGTCGGGGCGGGTGCGCTCCACGAGCCCCTCGACCTCGCTCCCGTCGGCGGCCTCACCGACGATCTCGATGTCGTCGGCGCCTCCCATCATGAAAGCCAGACCGGCCCGCACGAGGGGATCGTCGTCGACGAGGAGGAGTCTGATCGCAGTCATGGACCTCACGTAATCACGGTTGCGGGCGGGCGGGTTCACGGTTCGCGACGAACGGGCCGGCCGGGGCGGTCACACCCGGCCCCCGTCAGGGCGTCGCCCGCCACGGCAGCCACGCCCGCACCTCGAATCCCCCGTCCCCCCACGTCCCGTGCGCCAGTCGCCCCCCGGCCAGGGTGGCCCGTTCGGTCAGGCCGATCAGGCCCTGGCCGGAGCCGGGAACGGGCGGTACCTCGCCCACGGGGGCCGGGTTGCGCACGCTCACGTCGAGGCCCTCGCCGGGGCCGCCGGTCACGGTGACCGCGACCTCCGCGCCCGGGGCGTGCTTGCGGGCGTTGGTCAGACACTCCTGGGCGATGCGGTACGCGGTGCGGCCGACGGAGGCGGGAACGGCTCCGGCGTCGGTGACGCGTTGGTCGAGGGTGACCTTCATGCCGGCCTCGCGGGACTCGGCGACCAGTGTGTCCAGGGCGGCCAGCGTCGGCTGGGGACGGCCGGCGTCGTCCGGTTCGGCGGCCCGCAGAACGCCGATGATCTCCCGCAGGTCCTGGAGGGCCTCGTGGGCGCTCTCGCGGATGACGCCGGCCGCCCGCGCGATCTCCTCGCGGGGCGCGTCCGGGCGGAACTCCAGCCCGCCCGCGTGCACGCTGAGCAGGGTCAGCCGGTGCGCGAGCACGTCGTGCATCTCCCGGGCGATGGCCTCACGGGCCAGCCGCTGCGCCTGCTCGGCGCGCAGCCGGGCCTCCGTCTCGGCGCGCCGGGCGCGGTCGCGCAGGCTCAGCATGAGCTGCCGCCGGGAGCGGACGAACATGCCCCAGCCGATGGCCGTGACGGTGAACAGCACGCTCCACGCCACCGAGGGCCCGTACGCCAGGGTGGGGTCCGGGCGGGCCCAGGCCAGCAGCGGGATCAGGGCCACCTGGGCGCCGCCCACCCAGGCCACGTACCGGAACGGCCGGTGCACGGCGAGGGTGAAGAGGGCGACCGTGCAGGCGCCGGCCGAGGTGGTCGCCAGGAAGCCGAGGGGGACCATCGCGATCGCCAGGCCGAGGGGCCACCGGCGGCGCAGCCAGACCGCCGCGCAGGCGAGGGCGCCCAGGAGCTGGTCGGCCGCGGCGACGACCTCGGGGAGGTCCCGTTCGCCGGGGAAGGAGTCGGCGACCGTCAGGCCCACGGCCACGGCCACGAGGAAACAGAGGAAGTCGACGATCCAGTCGCGCGCGGTGCGCCGCTGCGGCCGGCCCGGGTGCCCGGCGTCCGGGGCGAGTTCCGCGACCACGGCCGACGGCAGCAGCCATCGACGTCCCGTGAACCCGGGTGCCGCCGGTGCCGTGCTGTCGTCCGCCCTCATGGTCGACAAATCTACGCAGCGCGGGACCGCGACACCTCCCCGTGGAGGCGCATCCCCTACCGAAGGCGGGGAAGGACCGACCCAGGTCGCGGTGCCGCCTACTTTCGGCGCGGCCGGACCGCCGGTCCGCAGCCTTCCGTCGCACAGGTCCCGCCCGCCGGCCGATGGCCCGCGCGGGCTCCGCGGGGCGAGAGTCACGAGCATGAAGGAACTGCTGGGACTACTCGGATTTCTCGCCCTGGTGCAGGGCGTCCTGGGCCTGCTGCACGAGTTCACCCGCTGGCATGTGGGCCTCGTGCAGCGCCTCGGCTTCCTCGACGGCTACGAGGTGTACGCGAGCGTCGCGCTGATCGTGCTGGCGTTCGCCCTGTTCGCCGCCGCGGAGAGCCGGAAACCGGGCTGAGCGCAGGGGGCCGGACTCCGGTTAACGCCGTGAAAACTTCTCGGGCCCGAAGGCAAATTCCCGCGCCTTGTCATTGACATGACACTGTCTACGCGCGTCATCATGAGGCCATGAGATTCCCCCCACGGATCACTCGTACCGTCACGTCGGCGGCTGTCCTGTCCGCCCTCCTCGTCGGCGGCGCCGTCTCCGCCACCACGGCCCACGCCGCCGTCGGCAGCGTCTGCTACACGAAGCTGCCCTCCCAGGCGTACGACACGCTCGACCTGATCGACGCGGGCGGGCCGTTCCCGTACTCGCAGGACGGAGCGGTCTTCCAGAACCGGGAAGGCGTCCTGCCCAGCCAGACGTCCGGCTACTACCACGAGTACACGGTGAAGACCCCGGGCTCCTCGACGCGCGGCGCGCGCCGCATCGTGACCGGGAAGAAGTCCGCCGAGGACTACTACACCGCGGACCACTACGTCACCTTCAACCTGATCAACTACGGCTGCTGACCGACACCGTTCGTCCGTCCGATCCACAGACCCTCGCCCCGCGGACCCCCCACGTCTCCAGGCCGCGGGGCGAGGCACGTCCGGACGGAGCCGCCCGGCGCGGTGAGCAGGCCCCGGTGTGCCGGAACTGTTCCTCGGACCGCGCCGGCACCACCCCACCGGCGCCGGCGACTCGTCGGTTCAGCCCGCGTTCGTCGAGAACAGTCCGCCGGTCGGACCCTGTTTGTCGCCCCCCTGGGCCTTCCTCAGAGCGTTGGCGAGACTCTCGATGGTGAGGGACTGGAGGATGACGCGGCCGCTGCCCTCCAGGGTGGCCAGGGACAGGCCCTCGCCGCCGAACACCGCGTTCATGACCCCCTGACGGTTGAGCCCGCCGACCCGCTGGACGCCGTACCGGATGCCCTCCTCGAAGGCGACCACGCAGCCGGTGTCGACCTCGACACGGCCCCCGAAGTCGGCGGGGTCGAGGTCGATGAAGTTGCCGGCCCCCGCGATGATCACCGTGCCGCGTCCGGTGAACTTCTCCAGGACGAAGCCCTCGCCGCCCTTCATCCCGGTGCGGCCGCCCTGGAAGGCGATACCGAACTCGACGGTGGACTCGGCGGCCACGAACGCGTCCTTCTCGGCGAACCACGCGCGCGTGCCGTCCAGCTCCAGGGCGCGCATCTCACCGGGGAGCACGCCCGCGAAGCCGACCGTGCCCTCGCCGCCCTGGGCGGTGAAGTACTGGAACGCCAGCGACTCGCCCGCGAGGGCGCGCTGACCGACCTGCATGGCCGTGCCCATGGCCTGGCGCAGCATGCCGCCCATGCCACCGCCGGACGAGCCGCCCTGGGGTTGCCCGCCGCTGCCGCCGGAGGGGCCGCCGGACGGGCCGCCGAGGCGGGTCTCCATGGTCACGTTGACCGTCTTGAACAGGAACTTTCCGGCTTCGCAGTACACGGTCTGGCCGGGGGACAGGTTGACGACCGCCATCTGCATGGCGTTGCCGACGATCTCTTGCTGAAGGGTCACACGGGGAGAACGCGGCAGGCGGAGGAAAGAGTTCCGCTCTTGCGCGGACGCACGGTCCGCGCGTCCGGCACCGTCCTGTCGCCCCGGGCGATCTCGACGTCCGTTCGCCGCCAGCGCGCGGGGGCGCAGGCCGCTGGGATGGACCCATGACAACGACCGACAAGACCCTGAACGGCAAGGTGGCCCTCGTGACCGGCGGCAGCCGCGGCATCGGAGCGGCCACCGCGCTGCGGCTCGCCCGGGAGGGCGCGGACGTGGCGGTGACCTATGTGAACGGCAAGGAGGCGGCCGAGGACGTCGTGGCGGCCGTGGAGGCGCTGGGACGGCGGGCGGTGGCGCTGCGCGCGGACTCCGCGGACCCCGGGGAGGCGGCCGGGGCGGTGGACCGTACGGCCCGGGCGCTGGGCGGCCTCGACGTGCTGGTGAACAACGCGGGCGTCGGCGTCCTCGGACCGCTGGAGGGGCTCGGCCTCTCCGACGTCGACCGGGTGCTCGCGGTGAACGTGCGCGGGGTGTTCCTGGCCTCGCAGGCGGCCGCCGGGCGGATGGCGGACGGCGGCCGGATCATCACGATCGGCACCTGTATGACCCAGCGGGTGCCCGGCCCCGGCGGGACCCTCTACGCGATGAGCAAGTCGGCCCTGATCGGTCTGACCAAGGCCCTCGCCCGGGAGCTGGGCCCGCGCGGGATCACCGCGAACCTCGTCCACCCCGGCCCGATCGACACGGACATGAATCCGGCGGACGGCCCGTACGCGGCCGGTCAGGCGACGATGACCGCGCTGGGCCGCTTCGGCACGGCACAGGAGGTGGCCGCGACGGTCGCGCACCTGGCGGGGGCCGCGTACGTCACGGGCGCCGAGTTCGCCGTGGACGGCGGGCACGCGGCCTAGGGATCCGGGCCGGAAGCATCCGGATCGGGATCCTCACCGGGGTCGGGATCCGTACCGGGATCAGGATCGGGATCGGGATCGGGATCGGGATCGGGCGAGGCTCGCGCGGGAGGGCGGGGCCGGCATCGCGCCGCCACCGCCGTGCACACCCTTCTCCCGCCGGGGGTGTCCACGGTGGTGGCGGTCGGTTCAGCCGCCGAGCTCCTGGTGGCGGGCCGTCAGCGCGGCCGTTCCCGCTTCCGTGAGGGAGCCGAACAGGCGCAGGCGGGAGATGCCGCCGTCGGGATAGATGTCCACGCGCGCGTGCGTGCCGACCGCCGAGGACGGCAGGACGAAGCGGTGGTTGGTGTCGGGCTGCAGACGGGTGCGCGGGAGGATCTCCGTCCACTCCCCGCTCTCGCCGTCCTTGACCGACACCGAGGCCCAGCCCGCGCTGTTGCCCTTCAGGTAGGCCGTGTCGATCTCCAGCGCGCGGATCCGCGCCTGGGCCGCCAGGCGGTAGCGGATCCAGTCGTGGCCCCGGTCGCGGCGGCGGCGGGTCTCCCAGCCGTCGTCCATCTTGCGGGAGCGGCCCGGCTGGATGGTGTTGCCGGCCGGCGAGTAGAAGAGGTTGGAGGCGTCCTCGGCGCGGCCGCCGTTCTCCAGGGCGACGACGTCGAAGGTGCCGAGCACCGACAGCCACTCGGGATCGGGCACGGCCTCCCCGTGCACGCGCAGGCGGGCGATGCCGCCGTCGGGGTGCTGGTTGACCCGCAGGTGGGTGAAGCGCTGCTCGACCGACACGGAGAAACCGTTCGCCGCGTGGCCGCCGACGGGCGTGCGCGGGACCAGCGTCGTCCACTTCACATGGTCGCCGAGGAGTTCCTCGGCGGACGGCGAGCCCGGCACCGAGGCGCCCTCGACCGACACCGCCTGCGGGTAGTTGCCGCGGAAGTGCGCCGTGTCGACGACGATGCCCCGGATCACCCCGGGCGCGCCGAGGCGGACGAGCGCCCAGTCGTGGTCCTCGGCGGTCGGCCACGGGTGGTCGGCGGAGGCGCCGCGGCGGCGGCGCGTCTCCCAGCCGTCCATGACCTTGCCCTTGTGCCCGAAGTGCTCCGGGTCGAACTCGGCGGGTCCGGGCACCAGCAGGTTCTCGCGCTGGGCGAAGAACTCGTCGTTGGCGGCGACGACCGCGGCTCCGAGCTGCCGGTCGGCGAGGTCGACGAACCGGGTGAAGGGGAAGTCGGCGGTGCGGTAGTCCGCGTACGGGTCGCCGCCGCCGTAGGGGTTCGCGTCGCCGGTGAAGCTCTCTATCGCCGTCACGGTGATCAGGTCTGCCTTTCGGGAGTCGGCCGGTGCGGGTGCGGGTGACAGGGGAACGGGCAGGTCGGGCACTCCTTCGGCTCAGGGGGTGCGGGTGAGGAGCCGGCCCTTCGGCTCGGTGAACTCGCCGTCCGAGAAGATGCGTTCGCCGCGCAGCCAGGTGGATCTCACGACGCCGTACAGCGTCTTCCCGGCGTACGCCGTGACACGGTTGCGGTGCTGGAGCGCCGCCGGGTCGACGGTGAAGGTCTCGTCGGGGGCGAGGACGGCGAAGTCGGCGTCGCGGCCCGCTTCGATCGCGCCCTTGTGGGAGAGGCCCACCAGGGCGGCCGTGCGTGCGGACATCCAGCGGACGACGTCCTCGAGGCCGTGGCCCCGTCGGCGGGCCTGCGTCCACACGGCCGACAGGCTCAGCTGGAGGCCCGAGATGCCGCCCCACGCCGTCGCGAAGTCGCCGGTCTTGAGGTCGGCCGTGGACGGGGAGTGGTCGGTGACCACACAGTCGATCGTGCCGTCGGCCAGGGCCTGCCAGAGCAGATCCTGGTTGGCGGACTCACGGATGGGCGGGCAGCACTTGAACTCGCTGGCGCCGTCGGGGACTTCCTCGGCGGTCAGGGTCAGGTAGTGCGGACAGGTCTCGGCCGTGACGCGGACGCCCTCCGCCTTGGCGGCGGCGATCAGCGGCAGCGCGTCGCTGGAGGAGAGGTGCAGCACGTGCACGCGCGCGTGGAGGCGCTTCGCCTGCGCGACGAGGTTCGCGATGGCGGTGTCCTCGGCGCCGCGGGGACGGCTGGCCAGGAAGTCGGCGTACCGGGGGCCGCCCCGCTGCGGGGCGGCGTCGAGGTGGTGCGGGTCCTCGGCGTGCACGATCAGCAGACCGTCGAATCCGGCGATCTCGGCGAGGGAGCGGGCGAGCCGGTCCTGGTCGAGGTGCGGGAACTCGTCCACGCCCGACGGGGAGAGGAACGCCTTGAAGCCGAAGACACCGGACTCGTGCAGCGGGCGCAGGTCCTTGACGTTGTCGGGCAGGGCGCCGCCCCAGAAGCCGACGTCGATGTGCGCCTTGTCGGCGGCGACCTCCCGCTTGACCCGGAGGTGGTCGACCGTGGTGGTCGGCGGGAGGGAGTTGAGGGGCATGTCGACGAGGGTGGTGATGCCGCCGGCCGCCGCCGCTCGGGTGGCGGTCCAGAAGCCCTCCCAGTGGGTACGGCCGGGGTCGTTGACGTGCACATGAGTGTCGACCAGACCGGGCAGCAGGACGTCGTCGCCGAGGTCCTCCAGCCGGGCTCCCTCCGGGACGGGGGCGTCGTACGGCAGTACCGCCGTGATCCTGCCTGCGGCGACCGCGACCGCGGCGGGCCGTGACCCCTCGGGAGTGATGACGCGCGTCGAGCGCAGCACCAGTTCAGCCTCGGACACCCGGGCCCCTCTCTTCCGTTCTCATCCGGTTACGCCGGAGAAACTTCCACGTAACGGAATTCAACGTTCTGTTGAAGGAGTCTTCCCTTCCTGCCCTCACGCCGTCAAGGGCCCACTCCCCCAGAGTGCACCGACCTCCGGCACTCTGGACGTTTCCACATAATGGAATTACTATTCCGGCCAGCAGAATCTAACTACGCGCAAGCGAGGAGTCAACCGACCGCCGGGTAGGCTTCAGCCCTTCCGCCAGTTTCGAAAGGAACGCGCCGTGCCGACGTCCAGCGCCAGCACCACCGACTCCGCCAAGTCCGCCAGCGGCGGGGTCCAGTCCCTCGAGCGCGCCTTCGATCTCCTCGAGCGGATGGCGGACGCGGGCGGCGAGGTCGGCCTGAGCGAGCTGTCCGCGAGCAGCGGGCTGCCCCTGCCCACCATCCACCGCCTGATGCGCACCCTGGTGGCCTGCGGTTACGTCCGTCAGCAGCCCAACCGCCGCTACGCGCTGGGCCCTCGGCTGATCCGGCTCGGCGAGTCCGCCGCCCGGCTGCTGGGCACCTGGGCCCGCCCCTACCTGGCCCGCCTGGTCGAGGAGACCGGCGAGACGGCCAACATGGCGCTGCTCGACGGCGACGAGATCGTGTACGTGGCGCAGGTGCCGTCCAAGCACTCGATGCGGATGTTCACCGAGGTCGGCCGCCGTGTCCTGCCGCACTCCACGGGGGTCGGCAAGGCGCTGCTCGCGGGCTTCCCGGACGACGAGGTGCGCGCCCTGCTCGCCCGCACCGGCATGCCCGCCGCCACGGAAAAGACGATCATCACCCCGGACGGTTTCCTCGCGGCCCTCGCGGACGTGCGGCAGGCCGGTTACGCGGTCGACGACAACGAGCAGGAGATCGGCGTGCGCTGCCTGGCGGTGCCGGTGCCGGACTCCCCCACCCCCGCGGCCATCTCCATCTCCGGCCCGGCGGGCCGCGTCACGGAGTCGGCCACGGAGAAGATCGTGCCGGTCCTGCGCCAGGTCGCGGTGGAACTGTCACAGGCACTGACGAGCCCCGGCCCCGCGGTCCAGGGCGGGCTGTAGCCGCACCGCGTCCGGCCGCGCCCGCCTGGATTCAGCGGCGCGGTGTCTCCCCGAACAGCTCCACGGCGTGGCGTACCTCCGTCAGGCTCCGGGCCAGTGCGCTCACCGAGCCGATCGCGCCCGCGATCAGCAGCAAGGAGCGGCGTAACCGGGGGAGTTCGGGGACGCCGTGGGTCACCATCGCGGCGAGCGCGGCGAGTTCGTCCTCGGCGATCGCCCGGTCCGGGAACTCGACCGGGTACGTGGCGAGTTCGCGGCGCAGCCGGGACACCGCGGTCCGCAGTTCCGCCACCCTCGGATCCTCGTAGCTGCCGGTCACTGCCCTCTGCCTCAAGCTCCGCAACACAGCTCTCCCCCCACGCGCGCTCCGCTGAGCGCGCGTGCGCGCTCACCCGCCCCGCAGCCCCGCGGTACCGGCACCGGGCACCGGAGGACGCGCGGGTCAGTAAACGCCACCCGACGCGGCGTGCGCCACTGCGCGGACCGAAATTCAGCCCCACGGAACCGCACGGCCGACGCCGCGTCAGGTATGCAGGACGCATGACGCACAAGGAAGACCGGGCCGCGGACCAGGTGACCGGCCTGCTCCTCGCGGCGGGCGGCGGCCGCCGGCTCGGCGGACGCCCCAAGGCCCTGCTCGAACACCGGGGACGGCCACTCGTCGAACACGCGGTGGAGGTACTGCGCGCGGCGGGCTGCGCACGGGTGCACGTGGTGCTCGGGGCCGCCGCCGACACGGTACAGAAGCGGGCGCGGCTGGCGGGGTGCGTGATCGTGCCGAACCCGGCGTGGGAGCAGGGCATGGGCACATCGCTGCGGGCCGGGCTCGGCTCGCTCGCCGGGACGGGGGCGCGGGCCGCGCTGGTCTCCCTCGTCGACCAGCCCGGCATCGGGCCACAGGCCGTGGCCCGGGTGCTGACCGCGTACGAGGACGAGTCCTCGCTCGTCTGCGCCGCCTACGACGGCGTACGCGGCCATCCCGTCCTGTTCGGAGCCGGCCACTGGGCGGACATCGCGGCGACTGCCACCGGCGACCGGGGGGCACGCGCCTATCTGAAGGAGCACGAGGAGGCGATCACGCTCGTCGAGTGCGGGGACGTGGCCCGCCCGTTCGACATCGACACCCCGCAGGATCTCGCGCACCTTGAGTGAGGAGCCTGGCACTGAGCGCCACCTTGCCTCGACGCGGAGAATCTCGACATCAACAAATCATTGAAGTTCCACGATGAGGAAACTAGTATCCACTGTTCAGAAGGACCCGGCCCGTCCGGGGCCCCGCCCGCCGTACTCGGTTCGACTGGCACCCGGTGCCACCGCTGAAGGAAGTGACCGCTCATGTCCGCACCAGCGCCGTCCCCGCTGGCCATCGTCGACGCCGAGCCCCTGCCCCGGCAGGAGGAGGTCCTCACCGAGGCGGCACTCGCCTTCGTGGCCGAGCTGCACCGGCGGTTCACCCCGCGCCGCGACGAGCTCCTCGCCCGGCGTGCGCAGCGCCGCGCCGAGATCGCCCGCACCTCCACACTGGACTTCCTCCCGGAGACCGCGGCGATCCGCGCGGACGACTCCTGGCGGGTCGCCCCCTCCCCCGCGGCCCTGGACGACCGCCGGGTCGAGATCACCGGCCCGACCGACCGCAAGATGACCATCAACGCCCTCAACTCGGGCGCCCGGGTCTGGCTCGCGGACTTCGAGGACGCCTCGGCGCCGACCTGGGAGAACGTCGTCCTCGGTCAGCTCAACCTGGCCGACGCCTACACCCGGAACATCGACTTCACCGACCCGAGGTCGGGCAAGTCGTACGCCCTGAAGGACGCGGGCGAGCTCGCCACGGTCGTGATGCGTCCGCGCGGCTGGCATCTGAACGAGCGTCACCTCGTCGACGCCGACGGCCGTCAGGTCCCCGGCGCCCTGGTCGACTTCGGCCTCTACTTCTTCCACAACGCCCAGCGCCTGCTCGACCTCGGCAAGGGCCCGTACTTCTACCTGCCGAAGACGGAGTCGCACCTGGAGGCCCGCCTCTGGAACGAGGTGTTCGTCTTCGCGCAGGACCACGTCGGCATCCCGCAGGGCACCGTCCGCGCCACCGTGCTCATCGAGACGATCACGGCCGCGTACGAGATGGACGAGATCCTGTACGAACTCCGCGACCACGCCTCCGGGTTGAACGCCGGCCGCTGGGACTACCTGTTCTCCATCGTCAAGAACTTCCGTGACGGCGGGGCCAGGTTCGTCCTCCCGGACCGCAACGCGGTCACGATGACCGCCCCGTTCATGCGGGCGTACACCGAACTCCTCGTCCGCACCTGCCACAAGCGCGGGGCGCACGCGATCGGCGGCATGGCGGCCTTCATCCCGTCCCGCCGCGACGAGGAGGTCAACAAGGTCGCCTTCGAGAAGGTCAAGGCGGACAAGGACCGCGAGGCGAACGACGGTTTCGACGGGTCGTGGGTGGCCCACCCGGACCTGGTGCCGATCGCCATGGCCTCCTTCGACGCCGTGCTCGGCGACCGGCCGAACCAGAAGGACCGGCTGCGCGAGGACGTCGACGTCAAGGCGGCCGACCTGATCGCCGTCGACTCGCTGGAGGCACGGCCGACCTACCCGGGCCTGGTCAACGCCGTGCAGGTCGGCATCCGTTACATCGAGGCCTGGCTGCGCGGCCTGGGCGCGGTCGCCATCTTCAACCTGATGGAGGACGCGGCCACCGCCGAGATCTCCCGCTCGCAGATCTGGCAGTGGATCAACGCGGGGGTGGAGTTCGAGCACGACGGGACCACGGTGAAGGCCACGCCCGAGCTGGCCCGCGAGGTCGCCGCCGGGGAACTGGCCGCGATCCGCGCGGAGATCGGCGAGGAGGCCTTCACGGCCGGCCACTGGCAGCAGGCGCACGACCTGCTGCTGACCGTCGCCCTCGACGACGACTACGCGGACTTCCTCACCCTGCCGGCGTACGAGCAGCTGAGGGGCTGAGCACCGGCACCGGCCGGAAGGCTCACCTCTCCGAGTGGCCCAGGGACTTTCCCGGGGCCACTCGGTCACGTACGAGCTTCTTCACCGCGGTCGGTTCCGGGAAGCCCTGTTCGCGGCGGTCCCAGATCACCTCGTCGTCCACCCGGACGACGAAGACCCCGCCCTTGCCGGGCTTCAGGGCCAGCTCCGTCAGCTCCGCCTCGAAGGTCGTGAGCAGCTCCTGCGCCAGCCAGGCCGCGCGCGGCAGCCAGCGGCACTGGGTGCAGTACTCGATCTCGACCCGCCCGCTCGCGTCGCTCAGTTCGCTCATCCGAGGTGCACCGACCAATCCTGTTCCGCGGCCGGCTTGCCGTGCAGGTCGGGGACCCGCTTGAGCCAGTCGGGCCGTCCTTGCCGTGTCCTCGCCGCGCGCCGTGCCTCGTCGGCGGCGAGCTCCTCCGGGGCGGGGAAGTCGGTGGGCAGCCAGGCCGCCGAAGCCCGCACGCGCGCGTGGAGATAGCGCACATACGCCTCCCGGACCGCGTCCGGGGTCGTGAACCCCGCCTCGCCGGTCAGCCAGGCGTCCGGTACCTCCGCCACGATCCGGCGCAGCAGCTCCTCGGTCACCCTGGGCGCCAGCTCGGCGTCGGCCGCCCGGGTGTCCGGGGCGCAGCGGCCGAGGGCGTGGTGGCGGAAGTCGTAGCGCTTCTCGGGGTCGGCGCCGTCCCAGCGGTGGTGGAAGACGAGGGCGGCGCCGTGGTCGATGAGCCACAGCCGCGGCGGGGCGATGCCGAACGTCGGCCAGACCATCAGGTTGGAGCTGTGGACCGTCCGGTCGACGTTGACGGTCAGGGCGTCCAGCCAGACGATCCTCCCGGCCTCCAGCGGCTCCACCGGGAAGGCCTCGGCCACCTCCGGCGTGAAGTCCTCCGCACCCGGCAGGAAGTCCATCCCGAGGTTGAGCCCCGCGCTCGCGGCGTGCAGCTCCCGCACCTCCTGGTGCGGTTCCCGCTCCGCGATCGCCGGGTCGAACCGGACCAGGGCCAGTTCGGGAAAGCGCAGCCCGAGGGCGCGGGCCAGCTCGCCCACGATCACCTCGGCGACGAGCGCCTTGCGGCCCTGCGCGGAGCCCGTGAACTTCACGACGTAGGTGCCCAGGTCGTCGGCCTCGACGACGGCGGGCACGGAGCCGCCCGCCCGCAGCGGAGCGAGGTAGCGGGTCGCTGTGACCTCGGTCAACATGACTGCCTCCCTCTGGCCTGAAGGAGCATAGTAACCAGGCCCGACAGCCGACGAGAGGGCCCGAGCGGCCGTGCGGAAAGGCCCGCGGGCGGCCTCCGCGGCTGTGGTAGCTTGCCAAGGCCAGTCGAACCCATGTGCGCACGCGAGTGTGTACGGGTCAGGGAATCCGGTGCGAATCCGGAGCTGACGCGCAGCGGTGAGGGCGACGGGCGGGGCAACGGCCACTGGACGGCGTACGCGGTCCGGGAAGGCGCCTCGTCCGGGTGACCCCGAGTCCGAAGACCTGCTGGCCACCCCCGCCGCCGGGAGACGGCCGGGGGAGCACCGTACGACCGGGCTTCGCGCTTGAGCCCTCGACGCCGAAGGAAACCCTGTGCCGTTCGCACGTCCCGTCCGTTCCGCCCGGCCTGCCGTTCTGTTCCTGGCCGGTGTCCTGCTGCTGGCCGGCTGCGGCTCCTCGGGCCCGGCGGACCCCACCGGTTCGGCGGGCTCCACCGGTTCGGCGGGCTCCACCGGTTCGGCGGGGGAGAGCGGGGCCGCCGGCCGTCCGGTCCGTCTCGACAACTGCGGGCAGCAGGTCGTTGTCGACACCCCTCCGCGGCGGGCCGTCTCCCTCAACCAGGGCACGACCGAGATCATGCTCTCCCTCGGGCTGGCCGACCGCATGGTGGGCACCGCCACCTGGACCGACCCGGTGGCCGAGGGCCTGGAGAAGGCGAACGCGAAGGTGAAGCGCCTCGCCGACAACGCCCCCTCCTTCGAGACGGTCCTGGACACCGAACCCGACTTCGTCGCCGCCTCCTTCGCCTCCACCCTCGGCAAGGGCGGGGTCGCCCCGCGCGAGCAGTTCGACAAGCTCGGCGTGCCCACGTACCTCTCCCCCTCCGACTGTGTCGGCAAGGACAACAGCGGTGACGGCGACGGCGTCCGCACCGAGCCGCTGACCATGGACGCGGTCTACGGCGAAGTCCGCGACCTGGCCGAGGTCTTCGGTGTCCGGGAGCGCGGCGAGCGGCTCGTGGCCGGACTGAAGAGCCGGGTGACCAGGGCCACCGCCGGCCTCGACGCCCGGGGCGTGACCCTCATGTACTGGTTCGCCGACTCCCGGTCCCCGTATCTCGCGGGCTGCTGCGGCGCACCGGGCATCGTCACCGACGCGCTCGGCGCGAAGAACGCCTTCGACGACACCGAGGAGGAGTGGCCCCAGGTCAACTGGGAGACGGTCGCCGACCGCGACCCGGACCTCCTCGTCATCGGCGACCTGACCCGTAAGCAGCAGACGGCCGAGACCGCCACCCAGAAGATCGAGTTCCTGGAGTCGAACCCGGTCACCAAGAACATGACCGCGGTGAAGAAGAAGCGGTACGTGCTGCTGTCCGGACAGGCCATGAACCCGACCGTCAGGACCGTCGAGGGCATCGAGAAGGTGGCGGCGGCGCTGCGCGGCCAGGGCCTCGCGGGATGACCGCCGCGCCGTCGGCGTCCGAGGAGGCGGCGTCCGAGGCGCCGTCCAAGGCGGCGGCCAGGACGGCGGCCGTGGGCGGACTGCGCCGGGCGCTGCTGTGGGCGTCCGGTCTCGCGCTGCTGTGCGCCTCGGTCGCCGTGGCCATCACCATCGGCCCCGCGGACATCGCCGTCGGTGACGTGTGGTCCGCGGTGGCGGCCCATCTCGGCTGGGGGCAGGCGCAGTTGACTCCGCTGCGGGACGGCATCGTGTGGAACCTGCGGCTGCCGCGCACCCTGCTCGCCGCGGTGTGCGGCGCCGGCCTCGCGGTGTGCGGCGCCGTGATGCAGTCCCTGCTGCGCAATCCGCTCGCCGACCCCTTCGTCCTCGGGGTCTCCTCCGGCGCCTCCACCGGCGCGGTGCTGGTCGTCGTCCTCGGCGCGGGCGGCGGCCTCCTGTCGGTCTCCGGTGGCGCGTTCCTCGGCGCGCTGGTCTCCTTCGCGCTGGTACTGCTGCTCAGCCACACCCTCGGCGGCACCACGGACCGGGTGGTCCTCGCCGGAGTCGCCGCCATGCAGCTGTTCTCCGCGCTCACCTCCTTCGTCGTGATGACGGCCGCCGACGCGGAGACCACCCGCGGCATCCTGTTCTGGCTGCTCGGCTCGCTCAGCGGCGCCGACTGGACGGACGTGACCGTCGGCGCGGCCGCGCTGGTCGTGGCGCTGGCGGTCTGCCTCGGCCACGCCAGGACCCTGGACGCGTTCGCCTTCGGGCAGGACGCGGCCCTCTCCCTCGGCATCTCCGTGGCCCGCACCCGTCTGGTGCTGCTGTGCACGACCGCGCTGCTCACCGCCGCCCTGGTGAGTTCGGCCGGGGCGATCGGCTTCGTCGGCCTGGTGCTCCCGCACGCCGCGCGCGTCCTCACCGGCCCCGGCCACACCCGGCTGCTGCCCGCCACCGCCCTGACCGGCGCGGTGTTCCTGGTCTGGGTCGACACCCTCGCCCGCACCGTGCTCGAACCGCAGGAGGTGCCGGTGGGCGTGGTGACCTCCCTCATCGGCGTCCCGGCGTTCGTCGCCGTCCTGTACCGCGCGAAGGGCACCCGATGACCGGCTCGGAGACGACCGACCCGAAGACGACGGGCTCGGAGACGACCGGTTCGGAGACGACCGGTTCGGAGACGACCGGTTCGGATACGACCGGTTCCGAGGGGTTGCGTGCCGACCGGGTCGGCCGTGCCGCCGGCGGCACCCTGATCCTCGACGGGGTCAGCCTGACGCCCCGCCCCGGCGCCGTCACCGGCCTGCTCGGCCCGAACGGCTCGGGCAAGTCCACCCTGCTGCGGCTGCTCGCCGGTGTGCTCGCCCCGGACTCCGGCGTCGTCACCCTCGACGACCGCCCGCTGCCCCGGGTGAGCCGCCGCGCCGTCGCCCGGCGCATCGCCGTCGTCGAGCAACAGGCCGACACCCGGCTCGCGTTGAGCGTCCACGACGTCGTACGTCTCGGCCGCATCCCGCACCGCCGCGCCTGGGCGGCCGCCACCGCCGCCGACGAGGAAGCCGTCCGCTCCGCGCTGTCGCGCACCGGGCTCGCCGACAAGGCCCACCGGCCCTGGCACTCCCTCTCGGGTGGCGAACGCCAGCGTGTCCAGATCGCCCGCGCCCTCGCCCAGGAACCCCGCGAACTCCTCCTGGACGAGCCCACCAACCACCTCGACATCCAGCACCAGCTCGCCCTGCTGACCCTGATCACCGAACTGCGGGTCACCAGCGTCGTCGCGCTGCACGACCTCAACCTGGCCGCGATGTACTGCGACCGGCTCGTCGTCCTCGGGGAGGGGCGCGTGGTGGCCTGCGGCAGCCCGCACGACGTCCTCACCGAGGCCCTCATCGCCGATGTCTACGGTGTCCGGGCCGCCGTCACCGCCGACGGCCCCGACGGCCGCCCGCACATACGCTTCCTGGGCGCCGTACCGACTCCCTGACGCGGCATCAGCGTCGGCTGCTCCCCTTGCCGTTCGGCCCTCCGCGTCCGGCGTTCCCGAGCCATTCCAGGGCCTGCTCCGGCCCTGCCGCGACCCGGACGCCCGCGGGGAGCGGCGGCCGGCGCACCACGACCACGGGCAGCCCCGCCGCACGGGCGGCGGTCAGTTTCGGGGCGGTCGCCGCTCCCCCGCTGTCCTTGGTCACGACGACGTCGATCCGGTGACGGCGCAGCAGTTCGCGCTCCCCGTCGAGCGTGAAGGGCCCCCGGTCGAGCAGCAGCTCCATGCGGGACGGGACCGGCGCCTCGGGTGCGTCGACGGACCGTACGAGGAACCACAGGTCGTCCAGGGCGGCGAAGGCGGCCAGCCCCATGCGCCCGGTGGTGAGGAACACCCGCCGGCCGAGCGAGGGCAGCAGCTCGGCGGCCTCCGCCAGGGAACCGGTCTCGTGCCAGACGTCGCCGGCCACCGGGACCCAGCCCGGGCGGCGCAGCGCGAGCAGCGGAACACGGGCGTCGGCCGCGGCCTTCGCCGCGTTGAGGCTGATGGTCCCCGCGAAGGGGTGGGTGGCGTCGACGAGCGCGTCGACCCCCTGCTCGTCCAGCCACGCGGCGAGCCCCTCGGCCCCGCCGAAGCCGCCCACGCGTACCTCGCCGGGCGGCAGCCGGGGGGCGGCCACCCGTCCGGCCAGGGAGGTCGTCACGCGGATCCCCGGCACGGCGTCGGCGGCCAGGAGTTCGGCGAGGCGACGGGCCTCGGTGGTCCCGCCCAGGATCAGTACGTGCACGCAGTCGGGTCCCTTCCGAGGAGCAGGGCCCGAGCGGCGCGGCAGGCGATGGTCACGGCGCCCACTGAAGCACACCGGTCCCGGCCCGGCCGGGCCGGCGCCGTGCCCCGGGAGCGCGCCACGCGGTGCGTCGGGCCGCCAGGGCATTGACTCGCCCGCCTTCACTTAGAGTAGCCTTGCCTAAGTTGACCGGTTTCCGGAGGGTGGCTGGTGAGATCAGGGGAACAGTCGGGGCGGGATGTCCTGACGCGCTCGGTCAGGGGGCAGGCGCGGCGCGTCGGTCTCGGCGCGGCGCTCGGGTGTGTGCACCAACTGGGGGAAGCCCTGGTCCCGGTGCTCATCGGTGTCGTCATCGACCAGGCCGTGGCCGGGCAGGACGCCGGGCGGCTCGCCCTCTGGCTGGTCGTCCTGGCCGTGATGTACGTGGCGCTGTCGTGGAGTTTCCGGCTGGGCGCGCGGGCCGGTGAGCGCGGCGCCGAAGAGGCCGCGCACACCCTTCGCCTGGCGATCGTGCGCCGGGTGCTCGACGCCCGCGGCGGCGCCGAGGAGGGACGGCTGCCCGGCGAGCTGGCCAACGTCGCCACCGAGGACGCCAAGCGCGTCGGCGCGGTGAACATGGCGCTGATGAGCGGGATATGGGCGGTCGCCGGCATCACCGCCAGCGCCGTGTGGCTGCTGCTGACGTCCGTGCCGCTCGGGCTGATCGTGCTGCTGGGCACGCCGGTGCTGCTGTGGCTGGGGCATCTGCTGAGCAAGCCGCTGGAGCGTCGCAGCGAGGCCGAACAGGACCGGGCCGCCCACGCCTCGGGAGTGGCCGCCGACCTGGTGGCCGGGCTTCGGGTGCTGAAGGGGCTGGGCGCCCAGCAGGCGGCCGTCGAGCGGTACCGCCGTACCAGCCGCGCCTCGCTCGCGGCCACCCTGCGCGCGGCCCGTGCCGAGTCCTGGCAGACCGGGCTCGTCCTCGCTCTGACCGGTGGGTTCATCGCGCTGATAGCGCTGGTCGGCGGGCGGCTGGCGCTCGACGGCTCGCTCACGCTCGGGCAGTTGGTGTCCGCGGTGGGTCTCGCGCTGTTCCTGCTGGGGCCGTTGGAGACGTTCGCCTGGGTCAACGCCGAACTGGCGCAGGGCCGGGCCTCGGCCGCCCGGGTCGCGGAGGTCCTCGCCGCGCGTCCCGCCGTGGTGGGCGGCCAGGACCCGGTGCCGGACCCGGTGCGCGGGGAACTGCGACTGCGCGGGGTGCGGCTCGGTGGGCCGGACGGCGTCGACCTCGACCTGACGGCCGGGCGGCTGACCGGGATCGCCGTGACGGATCCGGCCTCCGCCGAGGCCCTGTTGCGCTGCCTGGGCCGGGAGACCGACCCGGAGTCGGGTTCGGTCGAACTCGACGGTGTGCCGTTGACCCGACTCGATCCGGCGGGGCTGCGGGCGGCGGTGCTGGTGGCCGCCCATGACGCCGTGCTGTTCGACGGCTCGCTGGCCGCGAACGTGACTCCGGAAGCGGAGGCAGGGGCGCGGAGCGGCCCGGCGGAGATCGGTGAGGCGGACGGGGCGGCGAACGGTGAGGCCGACGGGGCAGCGGGCGGGGCGGCGGATCTCCGGACGGAGCGCGCCATGGCCGCCGCCCACGCCGACGAGGTGGCCCGTTCCCTGCCGCACGGCGCCGCGACCGGTGTCGGCGAGGGCGGCCGGTCCCTGTCGGGCGGTCAGCGCCAGCGCGTCCTGCTGGCCCGTGCCCTGCGCGCCGGGCCGCCCGTCCTGGTCGTGCACGATCCGACGACGGCCGTGGACGCGGTGACCGAGGCGCGCATCGCCGAGGGGCTGCGCGAGATCCGGCGCGGCCGCACCACGGTCGTGGTGACCAACAGCCCGGCGCTGCTCGCCGTCGCCGACCGGGTGGTCCTCCTCGACGGCGGCCGGGTCGGCGCCGAAGGCACACACGCCGAACTCGTACAGGCCGACGCGACCTACCGGACGGCGGTGCTGGCGTGACGACGGAACGGACAAGAGCCGCGCAGACGGAAGCCGCGCAGACAGCGGCAGGGCAGAGAGAGGCAGGGCGGACAGAGGCCGGGCAGGCGGAAGCCGATCGGGCCCTGCTGCCGACGGCGAGTCCCGCCCGTACCCGGGCCGCGGTGCGCGAGTTGCTGCGGCCGCATCGGGGGCTGGCCTGGGCCGGGTTCGGGCTGATGGTGCTCGCCACCTCCGTCGGGCTGCTCACCCAGCCCCTGCTCGGTCACATCGTCGACGTGGTCACCGAGCGCCGCTCCCCCGACGCGCTCACCCTGCCCGTCCTCGCGCTGGCCGGGGTCGCCGTGGTGCAGGGCGTCACAACCGCGCTGGGCATGTCGCTGGTGTCCCGGCTCGGCGAGACCGTGCTCGCCCGGCTGCGCGAGCTGTTCGTGGAGCGTGCGCTCTCCCTGCCGCTGGGGCGGCTGGAGAAAGCGGGCTCCGGCGACCTCAACGCCCGGGTCACCCGGGACGTGTCCCGGGTCGCCGACGCGGTGCGCGGCGCCCTGCCGGAGCTGGCCCGCTCCGCGCTGTCGATCGTGCTGACCCTGGGCGCCCTCGCCCTGCTGGACTGGCGGTTCCTGCTGGCCGCGCTCGTCGCCCTGCCCGTACAGGCGCACACCGCGCGGTGGTACGTGCGCAACGCCGTGCCCCTGTACGCCAAGGAGCGCATCGCCACCGGGGCCCAGCAGCAGCAGCTGCTGGACACGATCGGCGGGGCGCGGACCGTACGGGCGTACCGGCTCCAGGCCGGCCACACCCGGCGGGTCACCGACCGTTCGCGGGCGTCGGTGGAACTGACGATGCGCGGGGTGCAGCTGGTGCTGCGCTTCTACAGCCGTCTGCACATCGCCGAGTACGCGGGCCTCAGCGCCGTCCTGGTCACCGGGTTCCTGCTGGTGCGCTCCGGCTCCGCCTCGGTCGGCACCGCGACGGCCGCCGCGCTGTACTTCCACAGCCTCTTCGGACCGGTGAACACCGCGCTCGTATTGCTCGACGACGCCCAGTCGGCGACGGCGGGGCTGGCCCGGCTGGTCGGGGTGGTGGACGAGCCGGCGCCCACGTTCGCCGAGCGCGCGGACGACCGTGCGACCGCCGCCGGTGCCCCGTCCGTGACGCTGACCGCGGTCTCCCACGCGTATGTGCCCGGCCGTCCGGTGCTGCACGGCGTCGATCTGGAGATCCGGCCCAAGGAACGGGTCGCGCTGGTCGGTACGACCGGGGCGGGCAAGACGACGCTCGCGAAGCTGGTGGCGGGGCTGCACCGGCCGGAGAGCGGACGGATCGACGTCGGCGGCGTCGAACCGGACGAGTCCGGCCGTCTGGTGGGGCTCGTCACGCAGGAGGTGCACGTCTTCGCCGGACCGCTCGCCGACGATCTGCGGCTGGCCCGCCCCCGGGCGGACGACGAGGAGCTGCGGGAGGCGCTGGCCACGGTGGGCGCCCTCGGCTGGGCCGAGGCGCTGCCGGAGGGCCTGGAGACCGTCGTCGGCGACGGCGGACACCGGCTCACCGCCGACCGGGCCCAGCAACTCGCGCTGGCCCGCCTGCTGTTGGCCGACCCGCCGGTCGTGGTCCTCGACGAGGCGACCGCCGAGGCGGGCAGCTCGGGCGCCCGCCAGCTCGACGAGGCCGCCGAGCAGGCCCTGCGGGGCCGTACGGCGCTGGTAGTTGCGCACCGGCTCAGCCAGGCCGCCACCGCCGACCGGGTGGTCGTCCTCAGTGACGGCCGGGTCGTGGAGAGCGGCACGCACGACGAACTGCTCACCGCCGACGGCGCGTACGCCACCCTGTGGCACGCCTGGTCCGGCAGTCGCTCCCCCGCCCCGGACGGCCCCTGACGAGAAACCCGCCCGCCGTCCCCCCGCCCCGGAACCGGCCACCCCCCGCCGAACGCACCGCGACGAACAGAAGGATCATCCGATGCCCCGCGCCACCAGAGCCTCACGGCTGTCCGGCCTGCTCGCCTCCGTAGTTCTGCTCGCCGTCGCGGCGGTCGGCTGCGGCGACTCCGACTCCGGTTCCTCGTCCTCCGGCGCGAAGGGGTCGGACTCCTCGTCCGCCGCCGGCGCCTTCCCCGTGACCCTCGACCACAAGTACGGCAGTACGACGATCAAGTCCGAGCCGAAGCGGATCGTCACCGTCGGTCTCACCGACCAGGACGCCGTCCTCGCGCTGGGCAAGGTGCCGGTCGGCACGACCGAGTGGCTCGGCGGCTACAAGGGCGCCGTCGGCCCGTGGGCCGAGGACAAGCTGGGCGGCGCGGCGGCGCCGACCGTCCTCACCGACACCGGCACCGGCCCCCAGGTGGAGAAGATCGCCGCGCTGAAGCCCGATCTCATCCTCGCCGTGTACTCGGGCCTGACCAAGGCCCAGTACGAGAGCCTGTCGAAGTTCGCGCCGGTGGTCGCCCAGCCGAAGGCGTACAACGACTACGGCGTGCCGTGGCAGCAGCAGACCGAGGAGATCGGCAAGGCGCTCGGCAAGGAGAGCGAGGCCAAGACGCTCGTGTCGGGCGTCGAGGAGAAGTTCGCGGCGGCCAAGAAGGCCAACCCCGCCTTCGCCGGGGCCACGGCCGTCATGGCGACCCCGTACGAGGGCACGTTCGTCTACGGCAGCCAGGACACCCGCTCGCGGATCCTGTCCGGCCTCGGCTTCTCGCTGCCGAAGGACCTCGACAAGGTGATCGGGGACACGTTCGGCGCCAACATCAGCAAGGAGCGCTTCGACCTGCTCGACCAGGACGTCGCCGTGTGGATCGTGCCGGACCTCACCACGGCGGTCACCAAGCTGCACAGCGACAAGATCTACTCCGACCTGAACGTGGTGAAGCAGGGCCGTGAGGTCTTCATCCAGGAGACCGGCGACTACGGCAACGCGGTGTCGCTGTCGACCGTGCTGAGCCTCCCCTACGTCATCGACCGCCTGGTGCCGCAGCTCGCCGCGGCGGTGGACGGCAAGACCGACACCAAGGTGGAGCAGCCGGCGTCCTGACCGGTTTCACGGCATGACGAAGGGGGCGGGCCCGCGGGCCCGCCCCCTTCGTCATGTCCCGCCGGGCTCAGGCCCCCTCGGCCTCTACGAGGCTCTTGGGCCGCAGGTCGGTCCAGTTGGCCTCGATGTGGTCCAGGCACTCCTGGCGGGCGGCCGGGCCGTGCGCGACGGTCCAGCCGGCCGGGACGTCCACGAAGTCGGGCCACAGGCTGTACTGGCCCTCGTCGTTGACGAGGACGCAGTACACGCCGTCGGGGTTCTCGAACGGGTTGCTCATGTCGGGTTCCCTGTCTCTCTGGGTCTCTCTGGGTCTCTCTGATCTGGTCCGTTGTCGGGTCAAGTGCGTTTCGGTCAGGGCTGGTTCAAGGCGGTGGCCCGGCGTACGACCGCCTCCAGCGCGCGGAACCAGGTCTCGGCCAGGTCCCGTACCGCCTCCTCGGTGAGGAGTCCGGCCGCGTACGCCCAGTGGGCGCTCAGTTCCGGCCCCTCGGGACGGTCCTCGGTGAGGGCGTTGAGGGTGAGGGCGTGGGACATCGGCATGCCGGGATCCGCGTCGAGGTCGGCGGCGTCGTCCTCGGGGGCGTAGGACCAGTCGACGGCCTCCGGGTACTCGAAGCGGCCCATGTAGTTGAACTCGATCTGCGGCTCGCCGAGGCGGGCGAGCCCGGGGCCGGTCCGGGGGTTGAGCCGGCGCAGCAGGCCGTGTCCGATCCCGGAGGTGGGCAGCGCCGCGAGGTGGGCGCGGATCCGGGCCAGTGCCTCGTCCAGCGCGGGGCCGCCCGTGAAGGCGTCCACCGGGTCGGCCTCGCCCGGGTCGAGTCGTACGGGCACGACGCTGGTGAACCAGCCGACCGTACGGGACAGGTCGGCGCCGCCCGCGAGTTCCTCCTCGCGGCCGTGGCCCTCCAGGTCGACCAGGACGGGTCCGCCCGGTCCCCGCGCACCCGGGGTCCGGCCCCGCCAGTCGGCGACCGCGAGGGCGAACGCGGTGAGCAGGACGTCGTTGACGGTGGCGCCGAAGGCGGCCGGGACCCGGCTCAGCAGGGGGCCGGTCAGGTCGGCGGGCAGGGTCAGGGAGAGGTAGCGGGTGGTGGCGACCGTGTCCCGGGCGGGGTCCAGCGGGCGGGCCAGGGGAAGGTCGGCGCCCTCGGCGAGGGCGGAGGTCCACCAGGGCAGCTCGTCCTCGGCCGCCGGATCGCCCGCGCGGGTCCCGAGCAGCCGTGACCAGCGGGCGAACGACAGTTCCACGGGCGCCAGTCCGGCGGGGCGGCCGGTGCGGACGGCGGCCCAGGCGGTGGCGAGGTCGGGCAGCAGGACACGCCAGGAGACGCCGTCGATCACCAGGTGGTGGACGAGGATCAGCAGTCGTCCGGGGTGCCCGGGCCCGGCGTCGAACCAGACCGCCCGCACCATCGCCCCGCCCTCCGGGTCCAGCCCGGCCCGTGCCGTCGCGGCGTGGGCGGAGATGGCGGCGCGCAGTGCGGCCTCGTCCGCGCCGCGCACGTCGGCCCGGGTGAGCCAGGTGCTGACGTCGGTCTCCTGCGCCGGGGGAACCCGCAGGGCCCACTCCGGGTCGCGGACGAGCCGGGCACGGAGCATGTCGTGCCGGGCGGCGAGCGCCGTGAGCACGGCCAGCAGTCCGGGCCCGGTCAGGTCGACCGGGGTGCGGACCAGGGCCGCCTGGTGGTAGGCGGCGATGGGGCCGCCGCGTTCGAGCAGGGCGCGCATGATCGGGGTGAGCGGGACGGTGCCGGCGCCGTCGTCGTGGGCGGCGTGCCGTTCGTCGGCGCCGAGCGGCACGGCCACGGCGGCGAGCGCGGCGACGGTGCGGTGCTGGAAGACCTGACGCGGGGTGACCCGCAGGCCGCCGGCCCGGGCCCGGGCGACGAGTTGCATGGCGACGATGCTGTCGCCGCCGAAGGTGAAGAAGTCGTCGTCCGTGCCGACCGCCTCGGCGGGCAGCCCGAGGGCGTCCGCGAACAGGTCGCGCAGGGTGCGCTCGGCGTCGCTCGCAGGGGCCCGGCCGCCGCCCGCGGCGGTGAAGTCCGGGGCGGGCAGGGCGGCCCGGTCGAGCTTGCCGTTGGAGAGCAGCGGCAGCCGGTCCAGGACGACCACGGCGGCCGGGACCATGTAGTCGGGCAGCGCGGCGGCGGCGTGGGCGCGCAGGGCGGCCGGGGCCTCGCTGCCGTCAGGGACGACGGCGTACGCGATGAGCTGCCGTACGCCCGGCCGGTGTTCGCGGGCCACGACGACCGTCTGCGCGACTGCCGGGTGGGTGTCCAACGCTGCCTCGATCTCGGCGAGTTCGACCCGGTAGCCGCGGATCTTGACCTGGTCGTCGGTGCGGCCGGCGAACTCCAGCAGGCCGTCCTCGGTCCAGCGGGCCAGGTCACCGGTGCGGTACATGCGCTCCCCGGGGGGACCGAACGGGTCGGCCACGAAGCGCTCGGCGGTCAGGTCCGGCCGGCCGAGGTAGCCGCGGGCCAGGCCCGGTCCCGACAGGTACAGCTCGCCGGTGACGCCGGGCGGGACCGGGCGCAGCGCGGTGTCCAGCACATAGGCGCGCGAGTGGTGGACGGGACGTCCGACGACCGGGCTCGCGCTGTCGCGGACCCGGCCGACCAGGGCGTCGACGGTCGCCTCGGTGGGGCCGTACAGGTTGACCGCCTCGGTGTCCGGCAGCGCGGCCAGCCGGGCCCACAGCGCCGGGGGTACGGCCTCGCCGCCGAAGCCGACCACGGAGAGCGGGCAGTCGCCCTCGGGGGTGATCAGCCCGCTGTCCGCCATCTGGGCCAGCAGCGACGGGGTGACCTCGATGAAGTCGATGCCCCGGTCCCGGACGAAGGCGGTGAGGAGTTCGGGGTCGCGGCGGGTCTCGTCGTCCGCGATGTGCAGCGCGTGTCCGTCCAGCAGCCACAGCTGCGGCTGCCAGGAGGCGTCGAAGGAGAAGGACCAGGCGTGCCCGACGCGCAGGTGCCGGCGTCCGGTGCGGCGCCGGGCCACTTCGTGCAGGTCGTGGCGGTGGCTGTGGAAGAGGTTGGCGATACCGCGCTGGGTGACGACGACACCCTTGGGACGGCCCGTCGAGCCGGAGGTGTAGATGACGTAGGCGGGGTGGTCGGGAGCGGGAGGGGTGGGATCCTCCTCCGGCAGGCTGTCGGCCGGGGCGCCGGCCGGGGCGTCGAGGAGCAGGACCGGGATCTCGGTGGCGGGCAGCGCGCGGGCGGTCTCCTCGGTGGCCAGGAGCAGGACCGGGCGGGCGTCGTCGAGCATGCCGGTGAGCCGCGCCCCGGGCAGGTCGGGGTCGAGGGGCAGATAGGCGGCGCCCGCCTTCATCACGGCGAGGATCGCGGCGATGTGGTCGGCGGTGCGGGGCAGGGCGAGGGCCACGATCCGCTCGGGGCCGGCACCGTGTCCGGCGAGGATTCGCGCCAACCGGTCGGTGCGGGCGTCGAGTTCGGCGAACGTCCAGGTCACCGCGCCATCGGTGACGGCGACCTCGTCCGGTGCGGCGGCGGCCTGGGCGGCGAACAGCGCGGGCACGGTGCCCGGCCGCTCGTCCGCCGGTACGGGCAGCGCGGTGTTCCAGGTCCGAAGGACGGTGTGCCGGTCGTCGGGATCCAGCAGGTCGAGCCGTCCGACCGGGCGGTCGGGGTCGGCCGCCATGCCGGTGAGCAGGGCGGTCAGGGCGGAGGCGATCCGCCGCACGGTGGCCGGTGTGAACAGCTCGGGGCGGAACTCGGCGGTCAGCCGCAGCCGTTCCGCGGGCTCGACGGCCCACGCGAACGGATAGTGGGTGGAGTCCTCGTGGTCGCGGACCGTGACACGCGGTCCGGCGCCTCCCCCGGCCGCCTCCGTCACCGGATACGACTCGAACACCACCAGGGTGTCGAAGAGTTCGCCGAGTCCGGCGGCCCGCTGGATGTCGGCGAGGCCGAGGTGCTGATGGGCGATGAGCCGGGACTGCTCGTCCTGGAGCCGGGCCAGCAGGCCGGCCGTGCTCTCCTGCGGACGGACCCGCACCCGGACGGGCACGGTGTTGATGAACAGGCCGATCATCGACTCGGCCCCGGCCAGCTCCGGCGAGCGGCCGGCGACGGTCGCGCCGAACACCACGTCCTCCCGCCCGGTGAGCCGGCCGAGGAGGACACCCCAGGCGGCCTGGACGAGGGTGTTGAGGGTGACACCCCGGCGCCGGGCGAACGCCTCCAGCTCCGCCGTGCGGACGGCGTCCAGGGCGACGGTGTGGGTGTGCGGCACTGCGGCGGCACGGTCGGCGTCGACGGGCGCGAGCCGGGTGGGTTCGGCGAGAGAGCCGAGGGCCCCGGCCCACGCGGCGGCCGAGGCGGCCGGGTCCTGGGCGGCCAGCAGCCGCAGATGCTCGCGGTACGGGGCCGGCGCGGCGGGGGTGCGGCCCTCGTAGCGCGCCCACAGCTCGGCGGTGAGCAGGGGCAGCGACCAGCCGTCCAGCAGGAGGTGCTGGTGCGAGAGCACGAGCCGGTGCCGGTCCGGGCCGAGCCGGGCCAGCAGCAGCCTGAGCAGCGGCGGGCGTTCGGGGTCGAAGCGGCGCCGCTCCTGGCCGAGCAGCCGGGTCCACGCGTCCGGGTCGTCGGTCCGGTCGGTGTCCGGGCCGGCATCCGGGCCGGTGAGGTCGAGCTGCCGCCAGGGCAGTACGGCGGTGCGCGGTACGACGGCGACGGGCCGCCCGGAGGACAGGTGCCGGAAGCCGCTGCGCAGGTTCTCGTGCGCGTCGAGCACCGCCTGTCCGGCGGCGCGCAGCCGGTCGGCGTCCAGTGGTCCTTCCAGGTCGTAGGAGACCTGGACGGTGTACACGTCGGGGCCCTCCTCGCCGGAGTCGAGGGCGGCGTGGAAGAGCAGGCCGGCCTGGAGCGGGGAGACGGGCAGGACCTCGGTTCCGGCGGGCAGGGCGGCGAGTTCGGCGCGCTCGTCGTCGGTGAGGTCGAGCAGGGGGGCGGTGTCGACGAGGTCCCCGTCGGCGGGGGCGGGGCCGGTGGTGGCGGCCACGGTGGCCAGGCCCGCGACGGACTTGTGCCGGAACACGTCACGCGGGCTGAACGCGAGCCCGGCGGCGCGGGCCCGGGCGACCAGTTGCATGGCGACGATGCTGTCGCCGCCGAGGGAGAAGAAGTCGTCCTCGACACCGACCCGTTCGAGGCCGAGGACGTCCGCGACGAGCGCGCCGAGGGTCTCCTCCAGCGCCGTGCGCGGCCGGGTGCCGGTCACCTCGGCGGCGAAGTCGGGAGCGGGCAGCGCCCGGCGGTCCAGCTTGCCGTTGGGGGTGAGCGGGAGGGCGTCGAGGGTGACGACGGCGGCCGGGACCATGTGGTCGGGCAGCACGGCGGCGGCGTGCGCCCGCAGCGCCGTCGCGTTCACCGGCGCGCCGTCCCCGGCCGGGACGACGTACGCGATCAGGTGGGCGTCGCGCAGGACGACGGTGGCGTGGTCGACGGACGGGTGCGCCGCGAGGACGGTCTCGATCTCGCCGAGCTCGATCCGGAAGCCGCGCAGCTTGATCTGGTCGTCGGCGCGGCCGAGGTACTCCAGCGTGCCGTCCCGGGTCCAGCGGGCCAGGTCCCCGGTGCGGTACATACGCGCGCCGGGGCCGTCGGCGTGGGGGTCGGCGACGAACCGCTCGGCGGTCAGGCCGGGGCGGCCCAGGTAGCCGCGGGCCAACTGGACGCCCGCCAGGTACAGTTCGCCGGCCACGCCGGGCGGGACCGGGCGGAGTGCGGCGTCCAGGACGTAGGTGCGGGTGTTCCACACCGGGCGGCCGATCGGTACGGCGGCCGGGTCGGCGGGCACCTCGTGGGCGGTGACGTCGACGGACGCCTCCGTCGGGCCGTACAGGTTGTGCAGGCGGCTGCCCGGCAGGGTCCGGTGGAAGCGGGCGGCCAGCGGAGCGGGCAGTGCCTCGCCGCTGCACATCACCCGGCGCAGTGCGGTGCACCCGGCCGCGGTCGGTTCGTCGAGGAAGGCACGCAGCATCGACGGCACGAAGTGGGCCGTGGTGATGTGCCGGCGCCGTATCAGGTCGGCGAGGTAGGCCGGGTCCTGGTGGCCCTGCGGGCGGGCCACGACCAGGGTGGCGCCGGTGACGAGCGGCCAGAAGAACTCCCACACCGACACGTCGAACCCGGCCGGGGTCTTCTGGAGGACCCGGTCGCCGGAGTCGAGACGGTAGGTGTCCTGCATCCACAGGAGCCGGTTGGCGATGCCCTCGTGGGGCACGGTGACGCCCTTGGGGCGGCCGGTGGAGCCGGAGGTGTAGATGACGTAGGCGGGGTGGCGGGGGTCGTGGGCGGTGGGCAGGGGTGCGTGCGCCGGGCGGTCGGGGACGCCGTCGGCGTCCACCGTGAGGGTGGGCACGCCGGCGTCCGGGAGGCCGACCCCGTCGGCGGTGACCAGGCAGACCGGGCGGGCGTCGGTGAGCATGTACGCGAGCCGCTCGGCCGGGTAGCCGGTGTCGAGGGGCAGGTAGGCGGCGCCCGCGCGGTGGACCGCGAGCAGCGCCACCACGAGGGCGAGGGAGCGCGGCAGGGCGACGGCCACGGTGGCCTCGGCCCGCGCCCCGTGCGCGGCGAGGGTGTGGGCGAGACGCTCGACCCGCAGGTCGAGTTCGGCGTAGGTGAGGGCGGTGTCCTCGAAGACGACCGCGGTGGCCTCGGGGGTGCGGGCCGCCTGCGCGCGGAACAGCTCCGGCAGGGTGAGGCCCGGGACGGGCCGCGCGGTGTCGTTCCACTCGGTGAGGACGAGGGCGCGTTCGTCGTCGCGCAACACGTCGAGGCTGCCGACGCAGCGGCCGGGGTCGGCGGCGACCTGCGCCAGCAGTGCGTCCAGCCGCTCGGCGAGGAGTTCGGCGGTCGACTCGTCGAAGAGGTCGGCGCTGTACTCGATCCAGCACCGCAGCCCGTCCTCGCCCTGCTCGACGAAGTCGAAGCTGAGGTCGAACTTGGCGCCCTGCTGGCCGAGCGGTTCGCGGTGCGCGGTCAGACCGGGCAGGGCGGGTGTGGCGCCGGCGTTCTCGAGGTGCACGACCATCACCTGGAACAGCGGGTGCCGGGCCAGTGAGCGGGCCGGGTTGACGGCCTCCACCAGGCGTTCGAAGGGCAGGTCCTGGTGCTCGTAGGCGGCGAGGTCGGTCTCCCGGACGCGGGCGAGCAACTCGGCGAAGGTGGGGTCGCCGGACAGGTCGGTGCGCAGGACCAGGGTGTTCACGAAGAAGCCGACCAGGTCTTCGAGGTGTTCGTCGGAGCGCCCCGAGACCGGTGCGCCCAGCGGGATGTCCGTTCCGGCGCCGAGCCGGTGCAGCAGCGCGGCGACGGCCGCCTGGGCGACCATGAACATGCTGACGCCATGACGGCGGGCCAGCGTGCGCAGGTCCCGGGTCCGTCCGGCGTCGACGGTCAGCCCGACGGCGCCACCGCGGTGGCTGCTCTCCGGCGGCCGGGGCCGGTCGGCGGGCAGCGCGAGTTCCTCCGGCAGGCCCGCGAGCGCGCCCTGCCAGTACGTGAGCTGGCGGGACTGGCGGCTGTCCGGCGCGTCGGCGTCGCCGAGTGCCTCGCGGTGCCAGAGGGCGTAGTCGGCGTACTGCACGGGCAGCGGCGCCCACGCGGGCCGGTGTCCCGCACGACGGGCCTCGTAGGCGAGGGCCAGGTCGCGCCAGAGGGGGCCGTCGGACCACTGGTCGCCGGCGATGTGGTGCAGCACCAGCAGCAGGACGTGTTCGTCCGGGTTCAGGGCGAACACGTGGGCGCGCAGCGGAAGGTCGCGGTCGAGCGCGAAGCCCCGCGCGGCGGCCTCGGCGAGCCGGCCGGGCAGTTCGCTCTCGGTGACCCGGCCGTGCTGGACGGGGACCGTGACACGGGACGGGTCGAGCACGACCTGGCGGGCCCGGCCGTCGTCCTCGGGGAAGACCGTGCGCAGGCTCTCGTGGCGTTCCGCGATGTCGTTCAGCGCGGCGGCCAGCGCGTCCGGGTCGAGGGCGCCGGTCAGCCGCCAGGCCGCCGGGATGTGGTACGTGGCGCCCGGCCCCTCGATGCGGTGCAGCAGCCAGAGCCGCTGCTGGGCGAAGGACAGCGGGAGTTCCTCGGGCCGGTCCGCGGGGACCAGGGCGGGCAGGCCGCCGGCCCGGTCGTCGAGCCGCACGGCGAGCAGCGCGGGGGTGGGTGCCTCGAAGACGGTACGGACGGTGAGGTCCGCTCCGAGGACCGTACGGACGCGGCTGACCAGTCGCATGGCCAGCAGGGAGTGTCCGCCGAGGGTGAAGAAGTCGTCGTCGGCGCCGACCCGGTCGAGGCCGAGGACATCGGCGAAGAGTCCGCCGAGGATCTCCTCGCGCGGGCCGCGCGGCGGGGCGCCCTGCGCGCCCGCGGACGTGAAGTCGGGTGCGGGCAGGGCCCGTCGGTCGAGCTTGCCGTTGGGGGTGAGGGGCAGCGCGCCGAGCGGGACGAAGGCCGCGGGCACCATGTGCGCGGGGAGCGAGGCGGCCGTGTGGGCGCGCAACGCCGTCGCGTCCACCGGTCCGGCGTCCCGGTCCGGCACCACATAGGCCACCAGCCGCTGGTCACGGACCGCGACGACGGCGTGGGCGACGGCCGGGTGCCGGGTCAGGGCTCCCTCGATCTCGCCGGGTTCGACGCGGAAGCCGCGCACCTTCACCTGGTCGTCGGTACGGCCCAGGTACTCGACCGTCCCGTCGGCCGTCCACCGGGCCAGGTCGCCCGTGCGGTACATGCGGGTTCCCGGCGCCCCGTACGGGTCGGCGACGAACCGCTCGGCGGTCAACGCGGCCCGGTCGAGGTAGCCGCGGGCCAGCTGGACACCCGCGAGGTACAGCTCGCCGGGGACGCCGGGGGGCACCGGGCGCAGCCCGGCGTCGAGGACGTACACCCGGGTGTTCCACACCGGGCGGCCGATCGGCACGCTCGGCGCGTCCGGCCCGATCTCGACGGCCGTCACGTCGACCGACGCCTCGGTCGGCCCGTAGAGGTTGTGCAGCTCGGCGGTCAGGACCTCGTGGAAGCGGTGGGCCAGGCCGACGGGCAGGGCCTCGCCGCTGCACATCACCCGGCGCAGGCCGACGCACCGCGCGGCGGTGGGCTCCTCCAGGAACAGCTGGAGCATGGAGGGCACGAAGTGGACGGTGGTGACGTCCTGTTCGCGGATCAGCCGGGCCAGGTAGGCCGGGTCGCGATGGCCCTCGGGCCGGGCGAGCACCAGGGCGGCGCCGGTGATCAGGGGCCAGAAGAACTCCCACACCGACACGTCGAAGCTGGAGGGCGTCTTCTGCAGGACCCGGTCGGCGGACGTCAGGCCGTAGGTGTGCTGCATCCACAGCAGCCGGTTGACGATGCCCTCGTGCGGGACGACGACTCCCTTGGGGCGGCCGGTGGAGCCGGAGGTGTAGATCACGTACGCGGGGTGCGCCGGATCGTGGGCCGCGGGCAGGTCCTCCTCGGGGCCGGTCGGCAGGCCGTCGCGGATCACGCACACCGGACGGGCGTCCTCGACCATCAGCGCGAGGCGTTCCTCCGGGTAGTCCGGGTCGAGGGGGAGATAGGCGGCTCCGGCGCGGTGGACGGCGAGCAGGACGACGACCAGTTCGGGCGAGCGCGGGAGCGCGACGGCCACGGTCCGCTCGGGGCCCGCGCCCAGCCCGGCCAGCACCCGTGCGGTCCGCTCCACCCGGGCGTCCAGCTCCGCGTACGTCAGCCGCTCGCCCTCGAAGACGAGCGCCGTGGCCTGCGGGGTGCGCGCCGCCTGGGCGGAGAAGAGGCCGGGCAGCGTGGCGGAGGGGACGGGGTGCGCGGTGGCGTTCCACTCCTGAAGCACCTGCACCCGTTCGGCCTCCGCCAGGAGCGGGAGGTCGCGCACCGGGCGGTCCGGTTCGGCCGCGGCGTGTTCCAGCAGCCGCGCCGTACGGCCGGCGAGCCGCTCGGCCGTCCCGTGGTCGAAGAGGTCGGCCGCGTACTCCAGGAGCAGCACGACACGGTCGCGGCCGGTCTCGTCGACGAAGGTGAAGTGGAGGTCGAATTTGGCCAATCCGGTGTCCATGTCGAACCATTCGGTCCGCAGGCCGAGCACGTCCGGGTCGCCGTCGGGGCGGTGGTGGTAGCCCAGCATGACCTGGAAGAGGGGGTTGCGGCCGGCCACCCGGGGCGGGTTGAGGGTCTCCACGACCCGGTCGAAGGGCAGGTCCTGGTACTCGAAGGCCTTCAGGGACGACTCCCGCACCCGGCCCAGCAGCCGCCGGAACGTGAGGTCCTCGCCGGACAGGTCGGTGCGCAGGACCAGGGTGTTCACGAAGAAGCCGACCAGGTCGCCGAGCGCCTCGTCGGTGCGGCCCGCGATGGGCGCGCCGAGCGGGATGTCGTCCCCCGCGCCGAGCCGGTGCAGCAGCGCCGCGGTGGCGGCCTGGAACAGCATGAACATGCTGGTCCCGGTGGCCGCGGAGAGGTCACGCAGGGCGTGGCCGGTGGCGGTGGGCAGCTCCAGGCGGACCTTGCCGCCGCGCCCGGTCGGCTCGGCCGGACGCGGCCGGTCGGCGGGCAGGGCGAGCTCGTCGGGCAGGCCGCGCAGGGCGTCCGCCCAGTGGGCGAGCTGGTTCTCGCCGGTCCGGGCGAGCAGGTCGTCCTGCCAGAGGGTGTAGTCGGCGTACTGCACCGGCAGGGGCGCCCAGGCGGGCGGCCGTCCCTCGCGGCGGGCGGCGTAGGCGGCGTCGAGGTCGGCGAGGAAGGGGCGGTCGGACCACTCGTCGGTGGTGATGTGGTGCAGGACGACGGCCACCACGTGGTCGTCCGGGCCCAGCCGGAACACCTCGCAGCGCAGCGGGAGTTCGGCGGTCAGGTCGAAGGGGCGGCGTTGGGCCGCCTCGATCAGCACGGGCAGCGCGTCCTCGGCGCAGTCGGTCACCGTGCAGTCGGGGAACGCCTCGGCGGCCGGGACGATCCGCTGGTACGGCTCGCCCTCGTGCACGGGGAACACCGTCCGCAGCGCCTCGTGGCGCCCGGCGACGTCCCGCAGGGCGGTGCCCAGGGCCTCGGTGTCGAGGGCGCCGCGCAGCCGGAAGACCAGCGGGAAGTTGTAGGCGACGCCGCTTCCGGTGATCTGCTCGACCAGCAGGAGCCGGCGCTGAGCGGCCGACAGCGCGATGCGGGCGGGCCGGTCGGTGACGGGGGCGACGGCCGGCAGCCGGGCCGGGCTCGCCTGGTCGGCGCGGCCCGCGAGCAGCGCCGGGGTGGGCGCCTCGAAGAGGTCACGGATGGCGAGTTCGGCGCCCAGTTCGGTACGGGCGCGGCTGACCAGCCGGGTGGCGAGCAGCGAGTGTCCGCCCAGGTCGAAGAAGTTGTCCTCGGCGCCGACCTCGGGCAGCCCCAGCACCTCGGCGAACAGCCGGCACAGCACCTCCTCCCGCGGGGTGCGCGGGCCGCGTCCGCCACCGAGGGCGACGGCGGGCTCGGCGTCGGGCAGGGCGCGCAGGTCGAGCTTGCCGTTGGCGTTCATGGGCAGACCGTCGACGGTGACGAAGGCGGCCGGGACCATGTAGTCGGGCAGTTCGCGGCCCAGGTCCTCGCGCAGCCGCCGCACCAGGGCGCTCGCCTCGCGGGCGGCGGTGGGGTCGTTGGCGTGGGGGCGGGTGCCGCCGCCGGCGCGGAACAGGCCGCCGGTGAGGCGCGGTTCGGCGGCGGCGGTCGCCAGGAACACCGCGTCGAACGTTGCGGTCCGCGCCGACCAGGTGGTCAGCACCCGGTATCCGGCGGCCGCGCCGAGTTCGCACAGGTGCTCCGGGTCGACGCCCCCTTCGCGGGTACGGCCGTCGGGCACGCCGGTCAGACGCAGGCCCGCGGGCCGTTCGCCCCGCGGGTGCCGGCCGGTGCCCCCGGTCGCGGACCAGTTGCCGCCCAGCAGTGCGCCGATGCTCTCGGCGCCGGACCAGTCCCCGCGCACGAGTTCGCCGACGGTGTCGGCCGTGGCCCAGTCGACCACCGGCACGCCGTCCAGCCGTACGTCCGGCTCGCCGGCGTACAGGACGACGTCGTAGCGGTGCCTGCTCAGCTCGTTGTGGTGGTGGCCGCGCTTGGTGCGCAGGTCGACCCCGTAGCCGAGGGTGGTGAAGTACTCGGGGTCGACGAGGAGTTCCTTCTCCAGCCGCAGGCCGCGCTCCACCGCCGCCTCCAGGTCGGCCTCGGCGGTGCCGCGGGCGCGCTGGATCTCGGTGTGGAAGGTGCGGGCCAGCCGCAGGTTGCGGACGTCTCCGACGAACAGGGCGCCGCCGGGGGCGAGCAGGTCCATCGCGCCGCGCAGTACGGCGGTGAGGTGGTCGATGCTCGGGAAGTACTGGATGACGGAGTTGATGACGATCGTGTCGAAGTAGCCGGTGGGCAGACCGCTCAGGTCCTCGGCCGGCCGGCAGCGCAGTTCGACCTTGGCGGCGAGGGCCGGGTCGCGCCGTACCTCCGCACCGATCTTGCGGATGACGGGGGCGGCGAAGTCGGTCGCCCAGTAGGCCTCCACGTCCGGGGCGAGCCGGGACAGCAGCAGGCCCGAGCCCACGCCGATCTCCAGGACGCGGCGGGGGCGCAGCGCGCCGATGCGGGCGAGGGTGGCCTCGCGCCACTCGTGCATCTCCTCGAAGGGGATGGGCTGCCCGTCGTAGGAGCTGTCCCAGCCGTCGTACCGCTCGGTGAAGACGGCGGTGCCGATCTCCTCGTACTCGTCGGAGTAGATCTCCTGCCACTCCCCGACCTGCGCGGCCTCGGCCGCGGAGCGCTCCTCGGAGTCGGCGCCGGAGGGCACCACATAGCCGACGAGGCGTTCGTCGCGGACCACCACGGCGGCCTGGGCGACCAGCGGGTGACGGCTGAGGACGGTCTCGATCTCGCCGGGTTCGATGCGGTAGCCGCGGATCTTGACCTGGTCGTCGGTGCGGCCGAGGAAGTCGAGGTTGCCGTCGGGGCCCCGGCGCACCAGGTCGCCGGTGCGGTACATGCGCTCGCCGGGCTCCCCGAACGGGTCGGCGACGAAGCGCTCCGCGGTCAGCGCGGGCCGGCCGAGGTAGCCGCGGGCCAGGCCGATGCCGGCGATGTACAGCTCACCGGGCACGCCGTCGGGCACCGGGCGCAGCCAGGCGTCGAGGATGTGGGCGCGGGTGCCCCGGATGGGGCGGCCGACGGTGGGCGTCGCGCTGTCGAGGGTGCCGCCGCCGAGGGTGTTGATGGTGTACTCGGTCGGCCCGTACAGGTTGTAGCCGTAGGTCCCCTCGGTGTCGCGCAGGGCGGTCCACACCGTTTCCGGGACGGCCTCGCCGCCCAGCAGCACCAGCGGCGGCACATGGCCCGTCAGCAGGCCCTGCTCGATCAGCAGCCGGGCGTAGGTCGGGGTGACGTTGACGACGTCGACGCGGTGCCGCTCGCAGTAGGCGACCAGCGCCTCGGCGTCACGGCGCAACTCCTCGTCGCAGACGTGCACTTCGTGGCCCTCGACCAGCCAGAGCAGTTCCTCCCACGACATGTCGAAGGCGAAGGACACGGTGTGCGCGATGCGCAGCCGCCGCCCGCCGGCCGAGGCGATGGCCGGGGCGAAGATCTCCTTCTGGTGGTTGAGCTGCATGTTCGTCAGGCCCCGGTAGGGGGTGACGACACCCTTGGGACGGCCGGTGGAGCCGGAGGTGTAGATGACGTAGGCGGGGTGTTCGAGGCTGAAGCGGAGACGGACCGGGGTGTCGGACAGCCGGGCCAGCTCGTTCCCGGTGTCCGGGTCGTCGAGCAGGACACGGGCCATGTCGCCGTCCAGCGTGGCGGAGACGGCCCGGGTGGTGAGCAGCAGGAGCGGGCGGGCGTCGGCCAGCATCAGGGACAGCCGGTCGGCCGGATGGTCCAGTTCCAGCGGCAGGTAGGCGGCGCCGGTGCGCAGGACCGCGAAGAGCGCGACCACCATGTCCAGGGAGCGCGGCAGGCCGAGGGCGACGACCCGCTCGGGGCCGGCGCCCCGCTCGATCAGCAGCCGGGCCATGCGGTTCACGGCCGCGTCGAGCTCGGCGTACGTCAGGGTGCGCTCGCCGAAGACGAGGGCCCGCTCGTCCGGGGTGCGTCCGGCCTGCGCGGCCAGCAGGTCGGCGATGGTGTCCTCGGGGTCGGGCACCCGGCTCGCCGCCGACTCCCGTCGCAGCGCCTCGTGTTCGGCGGGCAGCAGCGGGTCGAGGGAGCCGACGGGCACCGTGAGGTCGGCGGCCAGGCGGTCGAGGAGCAGCGCGAACCGGTCGAGGAGCGTGCGCGCCCGGTCGGCCGGGACGAGGTCGGGGCGGTGGGTGAGGGTGACGGCGATCCGGCGGCCCGGGGTGATGACGAGGTTGGCCGGGTAGTGGGTGGCGTCGACGTTGGCGACGGCCGTGGCGCCGTGCCGGGTGCGCAGGTCCGCCAGCCGTTCCTCGGTGTCGTTGTTGCGCAGCACGAACAGGGTGTCGAAGAGCTTGCGGTGTCCGGTCTCGGCCTGGAGCACGCCGAGGCTGAGGTGCTCGTACGGCATGAGGTCGAGGCGTTCGCCCTGGATGCGGCGGAGCAGTGCGAGGACCGGCTCGGCGGGGTCGAGGACGATCCGGGTGGGCACCGTGTTGAGGAAGAGCCCGATGATGTCGCCGACGTCCGGGACCTCACTGGGCCGGCCGGCCACGGTGGTGCCGAACACCACGTCGGGGCGTCCGGTGGCGGAGGCGAGGGTAAGCCCCCAGGCCGCGTTGAGGAGCGTGTTCAGGGTCAGACCGTGGGCGCGGCCCGTCTCCCGCAGCCGGTCGCCGAGCTCGGCGGACAGGCGTAGGTCGAGCTGGTCGGGGATGACCGGTTCGAGGCCGTCGGCCGCGGCCGGGGCCAGCAGTGTGGGCTCGTCGAGACCGGCCAGCGCGGCGCGCCAGGCGGCCGTGGCGGCCGAGTCGTCCTGCTCCTCGAGCCAGGTCAGGTAGTCCCGGTAACTGCCGCATGCGGGAAGGGCGTTCGCGTCGCCGCCCGTCTCGTAGAGCGCGAACAGCTCGTCGAGGAACAGCCAGGCCGACCAGCCGTCCCAGAGGATCAGGTGACGGCCGATGACGAGCCGGTCGCCGCGCTGCGCGCCCAGGCGCAGCAGGAGCAGCCGGAACAGCGGGGGCGCCGAGAGGTCGAACCGCCGGTCGCGCTCCGCGTCCGTCAACTCCCGCAGCCGCACGTCCTGTTCGGCGGCGGGGAGGTGGGAGAGGTCGACCTCCTCGAGCGGGACCTCCGGGTCGTCTGCGATGAACTGCACCGGCCGGTCGAGGCCCTCGCTGGTGAAGCCGGCGCGCAGGCCGGGGTTGCGGGCGAGGAGGGTGCGGACGGCGGCGCGCAGCCGTCCGGTGTCGAGCCGGGTCGCGAAGTCGAACGTCTCGTGGACGGTGTAGACGTCCAGGGCGCCCTCGTCGTACGCCGAGTGGAAGAACAGGCCCTCCTGGAGGGGGGCCAGCGGCCATACGTCGGCGACGGCGGCCGGGGCGGCCAGGGCACGGACACGGGCGTGTTCGGCGTCGGTGAGGGTGAAGGGGGCGGCGGTGGCGCGGCCGGCGCTCGGGGCCGCCGTCACCGCTTCGGCCGCCGTCGCCAGGGCCGCGGGGGTGCGGTGGGTGAACACGTCGCGGGGGCTCAGGTCCAGGCCGGCCGCCCGGGCCCGGCCGGCGACACCGATGGAGCTGATGCTGTCGCCGCCGAGCCGGAAGAAGTCGTCGTCGGGTCCGGCGTCCTCGATGCCGAGGACGGCCGCGAAGATCTCGGTGAGCTGCCGTTCCAGCGGTCCTGCAGGTTCGCGGCGGGTGGCGCGCTCGGCCTCGGGGGCGGGCAGCGCGGCCTGGTCGAGCTTGCCGCTGGGGGTGAGCGGGAGGTCGCCGAGGACGACGTACGCCTCCGGGACCAGGGGCGCGGGCAGCGCGTCCGCGAGGGCGGCGCGCAGCTCGGCGGGGTCGACGGCGGTTCCGGCCGCCGGGACCGCGTAGGCGACGAGGCGCTGGTCACGGACGACGACCGCGCCCCGGGCGACGGCCGGGTGGCGGGTCAGCGCAGCCTCGATCTCGCCGAGTTCGACCCGGTTGCCGCGCAGCTTGACCTGCCGGTCGGTGCGGCCGAGGTAGTCGAGGGTGCCGTCGGGCCGGCGGCGCACCAGGTCACCGGTGCGGTACATGCGGGCGCCGGGTTCGCCGGCGTACGGGTCGGCGACGAACCGGTCGGCGGTGAGGGCGGGGCGACGGTGGTAGCCGCGGGCCAGCTGGACGCCGGTCAGGTACAGCTCGCCGGGCACCCCGGCGGGGACCGGGCGCAGGCAGGGGTCGAGGACGCGCAGGCCGGTGTTCCACACGGGCCTGCCGATGGGCACGGTGATGTCGGACGCGCCGTCGTAGGCGTGGTACGCCACGTCGACGGCGGCCTCGGTGGGGCCGTACAGGTTGTGCAGCGGTACCCCGGTCAGGTCGTGCCAGCGGCGGGCCGCGGCTCCGGACAGGGCCTCGCCGCTGCTGAACACCCGGCGCAGACCGCCCGCCCACCCGGGGTCGGCGGTGACCTCGTCGGAGGCGAGGAACGCCTCCAGCATGGACGGCACGAAGTGCATCGTCGTCACGCCCTCGGCCCGGATCAGGCGGGCCAGATAGGCGGGGTCGCGGTGTCCGTCCGGCGCGGCGAGGACGACGGCGGCGCCCTCGCACAGCGCCCAGAAGAACTCCCAGACGCTCACGTCGAAGCTGGACGGCGTCTTCTGGAGCACCCGGTCGCCGGGGGCGAGGCCGTACTCGCCCTGCATCCAGGCCAGCCGGTTGACGATGGCGCGGTGGGTGACGACGACGCCCTTGGGACGGCCGGTGGAGCCGGAGGTGTAGATGAGGTAGGCGGGGTCGTCGGGGCGGGCCGGGTCCCCGGGGGCGGCCGGTGGGAGGTAGTCCGGCGCCCCCGCCCGGTCGGCCACGCCGGTCACGCCGGCCACGTCGTCGCCGTCGTCGATCACGTCGATCACGTCGAGGCCCTCGACCGACGGCAGCCGTCCCGCGTCCCGTGCCGTGGTGACGACCGTGGTCGCCCCCGAGTCGGTCAGCATGTACGCGAGCCGCTCGGCCGGGTAGTCCAGGTCCAGGGGCAGATAGCCGGCCCCCGACTTCAGGACGGCGAGCAGCGCCACCATCAGCTCGGCCGAGCGCGGTACGGCGACCGCGACGAACCGCTCGCGGCCCGCGCCCCGGGCCCGCAGGCGGACGGCCAACTCCTCCGCCCGCGCGTCCAGTTCGGCGTAGGTGAGGGGGGTCGCGCCGTCCAGGACGACGGCGGTGGCGTCCGGGGTGCGCGCGGCCTGCGCGGCGAACGCGGCGGCCAGCGTGGTGGCCGGGACCGGCCGGGACTCCCCCGCCGGGTGGGCGCCGGCCAGCTCGCGCGGGGTGAGCAGTCCGAGGTCGGCGACCCGGGCGCCGGGGTCGTCGGCCAGGGCTCCGAGGACCAGGGTGAGCCGGTCGGCGAGGGACTGCGCGGCGTCGGCGTCCAGGCGCCGCGCGTGGTGCTTCAGCCGCAGGTCGAGACGGCGGCCGGGCTTGACGACGAGGGCCAGGGGGTAGTGCACGGCGTCGTGGAAGGCGTGCCCGGCGACGGTGATCGTGCCGGTGGGGTCGGTGATGCCCGGGGCGCCGTCGCCGCCGGGATAGTTCTCGAACACCACGAGCGTGTCGAAGAGTTCGCCGCCCCCGGCGTGCCCGGCGGCCCGCTGGATGTCCGCGAGGCCGAGGTGCTGGTGGTCGAGCAGTGCGCTCTGCTCCTCCTGGAGCCGCTCCAGCAGCCCGCCGAGGGTGTCGCCCTGCGTCCAGCGCAGCCGGGTGGGCAGCGTGTTGATGAACAGACCGATCATCGACTCGATGCCGTCGACGGCGGCGTCACGGCCGGCCACGGTGGTGCCGAACAACACGTCCTGACGGCCCGTCATGCGACCGACGAGCAGTCCCCACGCGCCCTGTACGAGCGTGCCGAGGGTCACCCCGCGCTCCCGGGCGCGGGCGGCGAGCCGGGCGGTGAGCCGCTCGGACAGCTCCACGCGGATCTGCGCGGGCTCGACGGGTCCGGCGGGCGCCGGGACCTCGACCAGCCGGGTGGGCTCCTCGACGCCGGCGAGCGCCGTGCGCCAGGCGGCCCGGGCGGCCTCGCGGTCGGCGCCGGCGATCCTGCGGAGGTAGCCGCGGTACGGGGCGACCTCGGGCAGGGGGGCCGGGTCTTCGCCGTACAGGGCGAGCAGTTCGCGGTGCAGGATCGGCAGGGACCAGCCGTCCGCGACGATGTGATGGAACGTCAGGACCAGTCGGCTGCGCTCGTCCCCGAAGCGGATCAGGGCGCAGCGGACCAGGGGCGGCCGGGCGAGGTCGAAGCGGTGGGCGCGTTCGTCGGCGGCGACGGCCTCGGCGAGTGCTCGCCGGACCGCGAGATCGTCCTGCGCGGCCAGGTCGACCTCGCGCCAGGGCAGTTCGAGACCGGTGGCGACGATCTGGACGGGGCGGCCGTCGGGCGTCTGCCGGAAGCAGGCGCGCAGCGGGGCGTGCCGGTCGAGGAGCCGCTGTGCCGCCCGGCGCAGCAGGGCGCCGTCGACCGGTCCGGACAGTTCGACGACCTGTTGCACGACATACGTGTCGTGTTCGGCGCCGTCCATCAGGGCGTGGAAGAAGAAGCCCTCCTGGAGCGGGCCGAGGGGCAGTGTCTCCTCGACGGTGACGTCCAACTCCCCCTGCAGGGAGGCGAGTTCGTTGTCGCTCAGCTGCCAGGAGGTGTCGTCCGCGGGACCGGCCGCGGCGGTGCGGGCGGCGCCGGCCAGCTCCGCGACCGTGCGGTGGCGGAAGACGTCGCGCGGGGTCAGCTCCAGGCCGGCCCGGCGGGCCAGGACGAGCAGTTGGACGGCGACGATGCTGTCGCCGCCGAGCGCGAAGAAGTCGTCGTCGACGCCCACCGAGGGCACCCTCAGGGCCCGCGCGTACAGATCGCACAGCAGCCGCTCGCGGTCCGTGCCGGGGGCCCGTCCGGCGCCGGCCCGGGTCAGGTCCGGCACCGGCAGGGCGGCGGCGTCGAGCTTGCCGCTGGGGGTGACGGGCAGCCGGTCCAGCGGGACGAAGGCGGCCGGGACCATGTAGTCGGGCAGGTACGCGGCGGCATGCCGGCGCAGGGCCGCCATCAGCGCGGTGACGTTGCGGAAGGGTGCCGGACGGTTGGTGAGCGGGTGACCGCCGCCGGGGCGGTACGGAGCGACGAGGTCGTCCCCGGCGGGCGCGAACACGGCGTCCAGGCTGCCGTCCTCGGCGTCCCCGTTCCAGGTGAGTGTCGCCTCGTAGCCGTGCCGGGCGGCGCTCTCGTGGAGGGACTCGGGGTCCACTCCGTGCGTCGCGCCGGCCGGTCTGCTGCTGTCCCGGAGGGCGTCGAGCGCGGCCAGGTCGTCGGCGAGCCGGGCGTTGGGGATGCCGGTGACCCGCAGCCGGTCCGGGTGCCCGGCGAGCAGGGTGTCGAGGGCGTGGACCGAACCGAGCGCGGGCCAGGGCGACTCGGGCACCTCCGCGCCCCCGTCGGCCCGCGGCCGCAGGACCACGTCGTAGCGGTACCGGGTGAGTTCGTTGTGGTGCGTGCCGCGCTTGACCCGGATGTCGGCGGTGAGACCGTCGAGGGTGGTGAAGTAGTCGGGGTCGACGAGGAGTTCGCCCTCCCAGGCGAGCGCCCGGTCCACGGCGGCGCGCAGGGCCTCCTTGTCCGCCTCCGCCTCGTCCCCCTGCCCCCGCACCCGCCCGCCCTCGACGGCCGCGCTCAGGGTGCGCAGCAGCCGCAGGTTGCGTACGTCGCCGACGAAGAGGGCGCCGCCGGGCGCGAGCAGCGCGGCGGCGGCGCGCAGCACGCCGGTGAGGTAATCGCCGCCGGGGAAGTACTGGACGACGGAGTTGACGACGATCGTGTCGAAGTGCCCCTCGGGCAGCCCGGTGAGGTCGTGCGCGGGCCGGGCGAGCAGGGTGACCCGGTCGGCGAGGCCGGGGACGGCGGACACCTGGGTGTCCAGGGCCCGTACGGCCTCCTCGGACAGGTCGGTGCCCCAGTACGCCTCGCAGTCCGGGGCGAGCCGGGACAGCAGCAGGCCGGAGCCGACGCCGATCTCCAGGACGCGCCGGGGCCGCAGGGCGCGGATCCGGTCGAGGGTCGCCTCCCGCCACTCGCGCATGTCGGCGAGGGGGATGGGCAGCCCGTCGTACATGCTGTTCCAGCCGGCGAAGTTCTCCTCGAAGCCCTCCGAACCCGCCGCGGAGTACAGCAGTTCGTGCAGGTCCTTCCAGTCGGCGACACCGGCCTGCGCGTCCGCCTCCGGGCCGGCGTCCAGCGAGGGCACGACGTAGGCGGCGAGGCGCCGTTCGCCGGGGCGGTCCTCGCGGACGACGACCGCGGCCTGGTCGACGGCCGGGTGGGAGCGCAGGACGGACTCGATCTCGCCGGGCTCGATGCGGAAGCCGCGGATCTTGACCTGGCTGTCCACGCGGCCGTGGAACTCCAGTCGTCCGTCCGCCTTCCAGCGCACCAGGTCGCCGGTGCGGTAGAGCCGGTCGCCGGGGGCGGCGGCGAGGGCGTCGGGGGCGGCGACGAAGCGTTCGGCGGTCAGGCCGGGGCGGCCCAGGTAGCCGCGGGCGAGGCCGGCGCCGCCGAGATAGAGCTCTCCCGTGACACCGGCGGGGACCGGCCGCAGCCGGTCGTCGAGGACGTAGGCGCGGGTGCCGGGGTCGGGCACGCCGATCGGCACGATGGTGCCGGGCGGGGTGTCCGGATCGCACAGGCCCAGCGTGGAGTTGGTGGTGGCCTCGGTCGGGCCGTAGGCGTTGAACATCATCCGGCCGCGCGCGTACCGGCCGACCAGCTCGGGGGACACCCGCTCCGTACCGGCCAGCAGCGTTGCCCGCGGCGGTAGTTGCACGTCGTCCGGCATGGCGGCGAGCAGGGCGGGCGGCAGGATCATGAAGGTGATGCCGTGCTCGTCGGCGTAGTCGGCGAGCGGCGCGCCGGGAACCCTGCGGTCGGCGGGCACGACGACCAGCCGTCCGCCGGACAGCAGTCCGAGGCACAGGTCCCAGAACGCCACGTCGAAGCTGGGCGAGGCGAACTGGAGGACCCGGCTGTGCGGGCCGATCCCGAAGCGTTCCCGCTGCGTGGCGACCAGCCCCGCCACCCCGGCGTGCGAGAGCACCGTGCCCTTGGGGCGGCCGGTGGAGCCGGAGGTGTAGATCACGTAGGCCGCGTGCGCGGCCGTCAACCCGTCGGCGGCCGAAGGGCCTTGTGCGGGGCGGCCGGCCAGCTCGGCGATCGTGTCCGGGGCGTCGAGGACCAGCGCATCGATGTCCGGGGGGAGGTCGGGCACGATCTCGGCGGTGGTGACGAGGCAGACCGGCCGGGCGTCGGCGAGCATGTAGGCGATGCGGTCGGCCGGGTAGTCGGTGTCGACCGGCAGATAGGCCGCGCCCGCCTTCAGGACGGCGACCTCCGCGACGATCATGTCGGCCGAGCGCGGTACGGCGAGGGCGACCACGGTCTCGGGACCGGCGCCCCGGGCCACCAGGGCGTGCGCCAGCCGGGCCGCGCGCGCGTCGAGTTCGGCGTAGGTGAGGCGGACGTCCTCGTGGACGAGGGCCACCTCGTCGGGGCGGGCGGCGACCTGGTCGGCGAACATCCGCGGCCAGGTGAGCGCGGGTACGTCGTGCGCGGTGTCGTTCCAGTCGTGCAGGATCCGGTGCCGTTCCCCGTCCTCGAGGAGTTCCAGGTCGGCGATCGGGGTGGCCGGGCGGGCGAGGGCGTCGGCGAGGAGCGTGCGGTAGTGGCCCAGGATCCGGTCGACGGTGGCGGGTTCGAAGAGGTCGGCCCGGTAGTCCGCCGACACCTCCCCGTCGGCCACGGTCAGCGCCAGGTCCAGCGGGCCGCCCTTGTCCCAGGGCGCGTCGCCGAAGCCCGTGGCGCACAACAGCCCGCCGCCGCGGAAGGGTTCGGGGGCGAGGAGGTCCAGCAGTTCGGCGGTGGGCAGGCGGTGGTCCGCGGCTTCGGCGCGCGCCGCCCCGACCCGTTCGCACAGTTCCGCGAACGGGGTGTCGCCGTCGACCGCGACGCGCAGCGGCAGCCCTTCGTGCGCCACCGCCGTACCGGTCGCGGCGGTACCGCCGTAGCGGTGCAGCAGGGCCACGAGGGCGGCGAGTCCGGTCACCCGGTCGGCGGTCGCCGCAAAGGCGGCGGCGCGCCGGGCGCGCGGCGCCGCCCCCTCCTGGCGGGGCGGGTGCGGAAAGTCCAGTGGCAGTGCGGGCTGCGGTACCGGTGCGGCGAACCGCCGCCGCCAGTAGTCCGTCGCCGTCGCCTGCGCAGAAGAACGCGTGTTGCCCGACACAGCTGCCCGTGCCTCCCAGGTGCGGTGTGGAACGGCTCAGCGGAGCCGCGACCGCTCGAATAGTAAGGTAAGCATTGCCTTACCTGATAGACCCCTTCTGGAACCACGGACCCAAGTCACAGTGGCTGAGGTTATGCTCACCTAACCTGCTGACAGGATTGTCCGGTGGTCCGCCAACAGGGGTCTGCGCGAGGGACGATGACCCGACGGCACCCCGGCGAGACCCCCGGACCGCGACATGGAGACCGGCAAGTGGCTTCAGGCAGAAGGCTTCGCACCGCGGTGCTGGTGACACTCGTCGTCGCCCTCCTCATCGTCCTGTCCCTGCTGTCCGTGGCACTGGGCGCGCTGAACGTCCCGCTCGACCAGGTGGTCCGCGCGGTCCTCGGCCATCCGCCCAGCCGCCTCGTCGACAACGTCGTCTGGTCGGTGCGGGTCCCCCGCACCCTGCTGGGCCTGACGACGGGCGCCGCGCTCGGCCTGTCCGGCGCCCTGATGCAGGCCCTCACCCGCAACCCGCTCGCCGACCCCGGCATCCTCGGCGTCAGCGCCGGGGCGTCCTTCGCGATCGTGCTGGCGGTCGCCGTGTTCGGGGTCGGATCGCTCTACGGCTATGTGTGGTTCGCGTTCGGCGGAGCACTCGCCGCGAGCGTCCTGGTCTTCTCCCTGGGGCGGCTGGGCCGTTCCGGTGCCACGCCCGTGAAACTGGCGCTCGCCGGGGTCGCCGTCACCTCGCTGCTGTCGTCGCTCACCAGCGCCGTGGTGCTGACCGACCAGGACGCCCTGGACCGCTACCGCTTCTGGTCGGCCGGCTCACTGGCCGACCAGGACTCCGGCGAACTGCTGCGCATCCTGCCCTTCCTCGCCGTCGGCGCCGTCCTCGCCCTGTCCTGCGCGCCCGCCCTCAACAGCATGGCCCTCGGCGACGACGTGGCCGCCTCGCTGGGCCGGCGGCTCGGCCTGGTCCGCCTCCAGGGGGTCACCGCGGTGATGCTGCTGACCGGCGCGTCGGTCGCCGTCATCGGTCCCGTGGTCTTCCTCGGCCTGGTCGTGCCGCACATCGCGCGGGTCCTCGCCCAGTACGCCGGGATCGGCCCCGACCACCGCTGGCTGCTGCCGCTGTCCGCCGCCCTCGCGCCCGTACTGCTGCTGTCCGCCGACATCCTCGGCCGGACGCTGGCCCGGCCCACCGAGATCCAGGCCGGCGTCCTCGTCGCCTTCCTCGGCGGCCCGTTCTTCATCGCCCTGGTCCGCCGCCGTAAGCTCGCGGAGGTGTGAGCGTGCCCGCACAGCCCCCGGACACAGCACAGTCCCCGACCCCAGCACAGTCGCCCACCACAGCGCGGTCCCCGGCCGCACCGGCCGTCGAGGCCTCCCCCGCCGTCCCCCCGCACCCCGCGCTGCACGGCCGGCCGTTCCGGCTGGCCTTTCCCCCGGTCTCCGGCATGCTGCGCCCGCGCCTGGCAGTGACCGGAGTGCTCGTCGCCGCGGGCGCGTTCCTGCTGTTCTGCTGGGGTCTCACCCTCGGCGACTACCCCGTGCCCCTCACCGACGTCGTCAGGGCGCTCGGCGGCGCGGGCGACCCCGGCACGGTCGTCGTCGTACAGGATCTGCGGCTGCCGCGCGCGCTGACCGGGCTACTGGTCGGCATCGCGTTCGGCGTCTCGGGGGCCGTGTTCCAGACGATGACCCGCAACCCGCTGGCCAGCCCCGACATGATCGGGCTGACCGAGGGCGCCGGAACGGCCGTGGTGGCGGCCGTGGTTCTCGGCTGGACCGGCGGCCTCGGGCTGTCGACACTGGGGCTGCTGGGTGCCCTGGCGACCGCGCTGCTCGTCTACGCGCTGGCGTGGAAGGGCGGGACCACCGGATACCGCATCATCCTCGTCGGCATCGGCGTGTCCTGGATCTGCACCAGCGCCACCGACTTCCTCGTGGCGCGCGGCAGCCGGTTCCAGGCGCAGGAGGCCATCGGCTGGCTGGTCGGCAACCTCAACGGCCGGACCTGGGACCAGGTGGACGCGCTGGCCCTCGCCATGGCCGTGCTGCTGCCGGTCACCCTGGCCATGGGCCGCTGGATGCGTACCCTCCAGCTCGGCGACGACGTGGCCGCGGGGCTCGGCACGCCGGTCCAGCCGGTCCGGCTGGCCCTGCTGCTGGCCGGGGTGGGGCTGGTCGCCTTCGGCACGGCGGCGGCCGGTCCGGTGGCCTTCGTGGCCCTGGCCTGTCCGCAGATCGCCCAGCGGCTGGCGGGCACCGCGTCGCCGCCCCCGATCGTCTCCGGTCTCACCGGCGCGTTGGTCGTCCTCGGCTCGGATCTCCTCGCCCGCGAGGCGATCCCCGGGACGGAACTGCCGGTCGGGATCGTCACCGGCGCCCTGGGCGCGCCGGTCCTGCTGTGGCTGCTCATCCGCGCCAACCGCGCGGGCTCTGGAGGCTGATCCCATGTCGACCACCGACCCGCGCACCCCGCGGCCGACCGAGCCGAAGACCGGCGGCATCCTTCGCCCGTCCGGCGCCGGCATCCCTCTTCCGTCCGGCGCCGGCGCGAACGGCACGGACCCGGGTACCGCTCATCCGCCGTCCGCCGGGCCGCAGTTGCGGGCCAGGAGCCTGCATCTCGCCTACGACGGACGGTCGGTGGTGGAGGATCTGGACCTCAGCGTGCCGACCGGCCGCGTCACCGCCATCGTCGGGGCCAACGCCTGCGGCAAGTCGACCCTGTTGCGCGCGCTGGCCCGGCTGCTGACACCGCGCCGGGGCGTCGTGGAACTGGACGGCGTGGCCCTGCGGTCCGTACCGACCCGCGAACTCGCGCGCACCCTGGGCATCCTGCCGCAGACGCCGGTGGCGCCGGAGGGGCTGACCGTCTTCGACCTGGTGGGCAGGGGCCGTTCACCGCACCAGACCTGGTGGCGGCAGTGGTCCGCGGCAGACGAGGAGGCCGTGCACGGGGCGCTGGCGGCGACCGGGCTGACCGACCTCGCCGACCGTCCGGTCGACGAGCTCTCCGGTGGTCAGCGGCAGCGCGCGTGGATCGCGATGGCGGTCGCCCAGGGCACTCCCGTCCTGCTCCTGGACGAGCCGACGACCTATCTCGACCTCGCCCACCAGATCGACGTGCTGGACCTGATCACGGACCTCAACCGGCGTGAGGGACGCACGGTGGTGATGGTGCTGCACGACCTCAACCAGGCGTGCCGGTACGCCGATCACGTCATCGCCATGAAGGCGGGCCGGATCGTCGCCGAGGGCCCGCCCGCCGAGGTGGTCACCGAGGCCACCGTCGAGGACGTCTTCGACCTGCGCTGCCGGATCACCCCCGACCCGGTCAGCGGGACTCCGCTGGTCATCCCGCTGGGCCGGCACCACCACGACGGCGAGGTCCCGGCCGAGGACGCGAGGCCGGCGGCGATCGTCGACTGACCCGGCGACGGGCCCCCGCCCCGCATGGCCGGGGACCCGTCAGGTTCAGCCGTTCACCTCCCCCGCTCCCGCTCCCGCCCGGGGCCCGGTCCAGGTCCTCAGGGCGGGGACGTCAAGGCCGGGACGTCAAGGCCGGGACGTCAGATACCCGCCCATGGTGCGGAACCAGTCGGTGGCCGCGTACTCGGTGCCGTCGTCGGTGCGCACCCGCCGCACGAGGAGACCCCGGCAGCGGCCCGACCAGGACTCGGCGCCCGCCACCACGACGACGCCGTCCCCCTCCCGGATGAAGATCCGGCCCGGCGTGCCACCGTAGCGCCCCTGCGACACGGCCGCCGAGACGATCCTCAGCCGCTGACCCCGGTGGAAGGCGTACGCGTTCGGGTACGGGTCGGACTGGGCCCGCACGAGCCGTTCCAGCCGTTCCGCGGGCCAACTCCAGTCGATCCGGCTGTCCTGCGCCGACCGCTTGTGGAAGAAGCTGGCCCGGGTACGGTCCTGCGGCACCCACTGGCCGGCGTCCCGGCCGGAGGCGATCAGGTCGAGCGACTCCCGCACGATGGGCGCGATGAGGTCGACGGTCCGGTGGAACAGGTCGGTCGCCGTGTCGGTGGGCCCCACCGGCACCGAACGCTGCACCAGTACGTCCCCGGCGTCGAGTTCGGTGTTCATCCGGTGCGCGGTCACGCCGACGCGCGCCTCGCCGTTGAGCAGCGCCCAGATGATCGGCGAGAAGCCCGCGTACGACGGCAGCAGCGAGTCGTGGATGTTGAGGGTGCCGTGCGGCGGCAGGTCGAACAGCTCGGGGGGCAGCCAGGTCCGCCAGTTGTTGGCGACGATGATGTCCGGCCGGGCGTCCGCCACCGCGGCCAGGAGTTCGGCGTCGTCGGGACGGTTGCGCAGCAGGACGGGTACGTCGTTCTTCTCCGCGAGTTCGGCGACGTTGTCGTCCCATATCTTCTCGTAGGCGTGCTCGCTCTTCGGATGGGTGACGACGAGGACGACCTCGTGGTCGGAGTCCAGCAGCGCCTGAAGCGTGCGGTGACCCCAGGTCTGGTAGCCGAGCATGACGACCCGCATGACGTCCTTCCCTTCAACGACTCATTGCAAGGTAAGCCTTACCTTATCTAGCATGGGCCTGCCTGAGGAGGCGATGCCAAGGTGAAGTCACCGCTCATGGGTACCGACGTCATCCACGACGTCATCGGAATCGGATTCGGTCCATCAAATCTCGCTCTGTCCATAGCGGTCGAGGAGCACAACACAGGCCTTCCGGCAGACCGCCGCCTCAACGCCCTGTTCCTGGAGCGCCAGCCGCGCTTCGGCTGGCACCGCGGCATGCTCATCGACGACGCCACCATGCAGGTGTCCTTCCTCAAGGACCTTGTCACCCTGCGCAATCCGACCAGCGACTACAGCTTCCTCTGCTTCCTGCGCGAGCGGGGCAGACTGATCGACTTCCTGAACCAGAAAACCCTCTTCCCGCTGCGGATGGAGTTCCACGAGTACTTCGAGTGGGCCGCCGCCCGGGTCTCCCACCTGGTCTCGTACGGCAGCGAGGTGGTCTGCGTCGACCCGGTGCGCGACGAGGACGGCGAGGTGGCCTTCTTCGACGTCACCTGCCGCGACACCGCGGGTTCCGGCGAGACCGTGACCCGCAGGACCCGCAACGTCAGCGTGGCCATGGGGCTGGAGCCGCATGTGCCGCCGGGTCTGGAACTCACCGAACGCGTATGGCACAACAGCGAGTTGATCCCCCGCGCCGTACGACTGGGCGAGGCGGGTGAGCCGGTACGGCGGGCCGTCGTGCTCGGCGCCGGCCAGAGCGCCGCCGAGGCGGTGGACTACCTGCACCGCACCTTCCCCGAGGCCGAGGTGTGCTCGGTCTTCGCCAAGTACGGCTACACCCCGGCCGACGACAGCCCGTTCGCGAACCGCATCTTCGACCCGGAGGCGGTCGACGTCTACTTCTCGGCGCCCTCCGAGGTCAAGCAGTCGCTGATCGACTATCACCGCTCCACCAACTACTCCGTGGTCGACATGGAGTTGATCGAGGCCCTGTACGCCACCTCGTACCGGGAGAAGGTGGCGGGCCGGGAGCGGCTGCGCTTCCTCAACGTCTCGCGGGTGCGCGCCGTCGACCCCGGTGCGGACGGCGGCCTCGAGGTCGCCGTGGAGTTCCTGCCCACCGGCGAGCGGCAGGTGCTCGCCGCCGACGTGCTGGTGCTGGCCACGGGTTACCGGCCGCGCGATCTGGCGTCGCTGCTCGGCGAGGCGGCCAAACTCTGCCTCCGGGACGACGGGGACGAGGTCCGCGTGGGCCGGGACCACCGGGTCGAGACCGTGCCGGAGGTGACGGCCGGCCTCTATCTCCAGGGCGGAACCGAGCACACCCACGGGCTGACCAGCACCCTGCTGTCCACGGTCGCCGTCCGGGCGGAGGAGATCCACCGCTCCGTACTGGCCGGCAGGCAGGCGGCCTGACCCCCACCCGAACTCCCCGGGCCCGCAGGGTACGGTCCCTTCCGGGCCCGGGGTCCGCCCGGGCTGCCGTGCGCCGCCCGAGGGGGCGTTTCACTCCGGCCCGGTCTCGCTAGGATCTCCTGATCATGGACGTGCTCACGGGGAACGAGATGATCGCCGTCCCGCCGGGACAGGTGACGCTGTCGGACCGGCGGACGCAGCGCAGTTGGTCGGTCGAGCTCGCGCCCTACGAGCTCGCGGCAGGCCCGGTCACCCAGGCGTTGTACGCACAGATCACAGGCAGGCGGCCGAGTACCGCCCACGGGGACCGGCTGCCCGTCGAGTGCGTCTCCTGGTGGGACGCGGCCGGATTCTGCAACTCCCTGTCCCGGCGCGACGGGTGCACGCCCGCGTACCACTTCCGCGCCGACGACGAAGGGATCGAGTGGGACGCGGCCGCCGACGGGTACCGGCTGCCGACCGAAGCCGAATGGGAGCACGCCTGCCGTGCCGGTACGACCGGACCGCGCTACGGGGAACTCGACGAGATCGCCTGGTACCGCGGCAACTCGCACGAGCGCATCCACGCCGTGGGCGGCAGACACCCCAACCCATGGGGATTCCACGACATGCTCGGCAACGTCTGGGACTGGTGCTGGGACGTCTACGACGCCGAGGTCTACGGCACCTACCGGGTGCTCCGCGGCGGCGGTTGGTTCGATGAGCACTGGAGTTGCCGGGCCTCCGCGCGGCGCCGCAGCCACCCGACCTTCCAGGTCGACGACGTAGGTTTCCGCATCGCGCGTTCCCTCGTGTGACGACCGGTTCCGCGTCCGCCGTCACCCGCGCGCAGATCGACGAACGCGGTCCTGGACGGCCTGGACACACGACAGGCTGATTCGACGGCGCACGAGATCAACATCGATGATCTTCACGGTGAGCGTGTCACCGACCTCGATCACGTCGTCGGGCGATTCGTCCAGCCGGCTGGTGTGCACCAGCCCCTCGAAGCCGTCCTCCCGGTCTTCGACACGCACGAAGACGCCGACCGGCACGATCTTGGTGACCGGTCCGGTGACCACCTGCCCGACCCGCTGCGCCACCTCCGGCCACGGGTCCTCCTGCGCTGCTCGCAGCGACAGCGGCACCCGTTCCCTGACCATGTCGACATCGAGGACTTCGGCTGTGACCTCCTGACCGACACTGACGACGTCGGACGGATGGTCGAGCGGACGCCAGGACAGTTCCGGAATATTGATCATCGCGGTGAAGCCGCCGATGTCCACGAAGGTGACGCCGAAGCTTGCGATGGCCGTCACCGTGCCGGTGACGATCTGGCCGCGCCGCAGGGTCTTCAGGAAGGCCCAGTTCCGGTCGCTGGGCGTCGGCTCGGTCTGCCAGCGTGCACGCAGAACGCCGTCGCTGTCGGGCAGTACAGCGGTGAACAGCGGGCACCGCTCATCGGTGGTCAGGGATACGACGCCGGCGGCAGACGCACGCGGGATCCGGGAGGTCACCGCCTCGAACCCGGTCTCGTCCACGACCGTGCCGGTGATCCGCCCGTCCTCGTCCTCCCAGATGATCTCGACCAGTCCCTCCTCGGGCAGAGCGGCCATGGCGGTGTCGACGTCGGTGAGCAGGTCCGGCCAGACCGCCAACTGGGCGCGAGGGGCCAGCCGGGAGCGCACTGCCTCGATGTTGTCGCGGGTGAGGCGGTGCCATCGGGAGGCGTTGGCGGCGTAGGTCTCCTCCAGGAACGTGGCGCGGTGGGAGCTGACCGTCCAGCGCAGGCGGGCCCAGAAGTCGGCATCGGCCGGGCGCTGCTCGTGCTGTGGGTCGTCGGTGGCGAAGTCGTACGGCGATGCGTCCAGTCGTTCGGGGAACAGCCCGAGCGAGCGGGTGCGGGCCAGCGCCGCCTCGCATGGGCGGCTGCTGCCGACGTAGAGGTACTGGTCCCAGCCGACGTGTACGGCGAACGCTCCCTCCGCCTCCAGGCGACACCAGGCGCCGTTGTCGCGGAGCATGGCCCGGACGAGTTCCAGGCCGGCCGTGATCGACACCAGGGCACCGTCGTGGAACCCGGCGTGGCCGGCCGGAAAGAGGCCTGCCAGGCCGTGGCCGTCGACCGGTGGCTCCAGGCCGAAGTGGACGACGCCGCCGATCTGCGGCTCACGGATGGCCAGCCGGTCGACGCCGGTGGCTTCGGCGAAGGCGGCAACCGCCTGCAGGTAGGCGTCTTCGACCGGTCCGTGGTCGCTGACGGCCGGCTCGGTGCCGACGTAGCTGCCGTGCTCGTCACGATCGGCGGGGTCGTACTTGGTGACCCGGTAGACGTAGGGCAGCACGTCACTGCCCTCGCGTTCGCTCACGCCCGGAGCGTACGGCAGGGCCCCGCTCGGCGTACAGATCATCAGACATCCGCGATGAGACGTCGTCAGCGCCGGTCGAACCGCCGGGCCGACCGAGACCACGATGCGTGTCGGCCCTTCACCGGTCGGCCGACCACGTCGGGCACGGGCGGCGCGGGGCCGCGCCGCGGCTGCCCGCCTCAGTACGGTCCATGGGTCCAGCGGCCGTCCGTCATCGTGGCGTGCACGGGCATCGAGCGCAGGGCGTCCGGGCCGGCCCCCGACGGGTCCACGTCGACCACGACCAGGTCGGCCGGGTCGCCGACCCGGATGAGCCGGCGTCCGCGGGCCGCCGCGACCAGCGCGTCCTGGACGGACAGGCGCTGCTCCGGGTGCCAGGCGGGGCGTTCGTCGTCGGTCCGGCCGACGGCCGACGCGATGGCGAGCCACGGGTCGAGAGCCGAGACGGGGGCGTCGGAACCGAACTCCAGCCGGGCCCCGGCGGCGAGCAGATCGGCGTAGGCGAAGGCGCGTCCGGTGCGTCCGGCCCAGTGCCGGTCCGCCACGTCACGGTCGTCCGTCGCGTGCCGGGGCTGCACCCCCGCCGTGACGCCCAGGCGGGCGAACCTCGGGAGGTCCTCGGGGCTCAGCAGCTGCGCGTGTTCGATCCGGCCTCGGCAGCGCACCGCCTCGAAGGCGTCCAGGGCCAGCGTGTTGGCGTGGTCGCCGATGGCGTGCACCGCGGGTTCGACGCCGTGCGCGGCGGCCCGCCGCATGAGCCGCACCAGCTCGTGCGGTGACGTCTCCTCGATGCCGTGGGAACCGTCCGTGCCCTCCAGCCCCGGATAGGGATCACGGCACAGTGCGGTACGGGTGTTGAGCGAGCCGTCGGTGAAGAGCTTCAGCGGGCCCACCCGTACCAGGCCGCCGGGCGCGCCGACCTCGTCCCCCGTGCGCAGTCCCCGCTCGACGGCCGCGTCCAGGCGGCTGGGGTAGATCGCGGCCGCCACCCGCACGGCCGGCCGGCCCGCGGCCGAGCGCCGCTCCCAGTCCGCGACCGTGTCGCCGAACTGGAAGTCGATGACACCGGTGACCCCGCGTGCGGCGGCCGCCTCGCAGGCGTCCGCGATCCAGCCGTCGACCACCGCGGCAGGCGCCTTGGGGAGCGCGGACAGGACCTCGTGGCACTCGGTCTCCCTGACCAGGCCGGTGGGGTGATCGCCCCGGCCGACGAGGGCGAGACAGGCCGAGTTCAGCCACGCGGCGTGCAGATCGGCGCTGACCAGGGCGACCGGCCGGTCGGGCAGGACGGCGTCGAGGAGGCGCTTGTGCGGGGCGTCGGGCCACAGCCCGTCCCGGAACCCGTATCCGAAGAGCACCGTGCCGTCGGGCGCCGCGCCGCCGCGCTCCCGGACCAGGTCGGTCACCGCCCGCGCGGAGGCGGTCCCGGCCAGGTCCAGGCGGTGCCGGGCGCTCGCCCACTCCGCCATGTGGACGTGGGCGTCCCACAGACCGGGCAGCAGCACCCGTCCGTCCAGGTCGACGACCCGCCCGTCGTCGGCCTGCCCCGCCCGTCCCCCGGTCTCGGTCGCCGCGACGACATGGGTGACCCTGCCGTCCGCGATCCGCAGCCGGGCGAGCGGACCGCCGGCGCCGAGCCGCACCCGGTCGAGCGTCAGCGCGGCGCTCGCGTGGTCCGCCATGGGAGCCTCCCTCTGCGACGGGCGTCTCTCGACGTCCCCCGGAACCCGCCAGGCACCATCCCGACAGTAAAGTTAGGCTTACCTTACCCAATGATCGCGCCCCCGTCCCCCGATCGGCCTCACCGGAGGAGAGGATTGGGCAGCGGCAGATAGCGGGCGTCGGCGCCGTCCGCACCCGTCCAGCGCAGCAGCAGGTTCGTCTTGCCGGGCAGGGTGGGCGCGGTCAGCAGGGCGGCGGCCTCGGGAAGGTCGTGGCGGCCCAGTTCACGGCGTACGGCGGGCCAGGGGTCGAAGCCGGGGTGACGTTCGGCGAGCGCCGCCGCGACCTCCCACAGGTGGTTCACCACCAGGCAGTACACCAGCCGCTCCCAGCCGGCCGCCCGCTCCACGTCCGGCAGCAGTTTCACGCCCTCGGCGTCCCGGAACAGGGCCTGCACGGGGGTGCCGTCGGCGTCCACGGCGATGAGCGTGTTCTGAAGATGCGCCTCGAGGACGACACCGTGGTCGGCGAAGGCCGTCAGCGCCGGGGGGACGACGACGGCGAGATAGGCCTCCCACCAGGTGGCCGGGTCCGACGCGGCGGCGGGCGGGCTGCCGTCGAAGCCCTCCACGAGTCCCGCGGCGAGCAGCGGGGTCGCGCCGGGCGGCAGAGCGTCTTCCAGCCCGTCGCGGACCAGGACCGCGAGCGCCTCGAAGGCGAAGTCGGCGGTGCGGTGACCGCGGTCGCTCAGCCAGACCGCCGGGGCCGGGCCGCGCGCCGCGCGCCCGCCGCCCGCCGCGAAGGCCCGCACCACCGCCTCGTCGGTCCGGCGCAGTTTCAGCAGGTCGTGCCGCCACAGCCGGCGGATGTCGTTGGTGATGCGGACGTCGAGGCTGAACTTCAGACAGAGGTCCCGCTCCGGTGCGTAGACCGTCCGCACGGCGGCCGTCGGCCACGCCTCGAAGTCGGTCGCGCCGAGCCGGACCAGGCGGCCGTCGGCGAAGGCCGGCGCGAGCTCCCGGCCGGCCAGCTCGAGCTGCCAGGGGTGGGCGGGCAGCAGCCGGTAGCCGGGCGGGGCCGTGCCGAGGGCGTCCAGCGCGGAGGTGTCGCCCTCCTCGACGACCGCGTCCTCGCGCAGCCCCAGCAGGACCAGCGGAAAGCGCGCGTGGGCCTCCGGGGCGTACGGCAGCCAGCCGGCCGGCGGGCCGCCGCCGCGCGCCTTGGGGGCGGGATGGTGGGGATGGCCGGTGAGGAGCGACTGCTCGGAGCGCAGGTAGGGGCCGGGCGGCGGGGTTGCCCGCGCGCGTGCGGTGAGCATCGCGGCGACCACGTCCCTGCTGTCGGTCATCTCGGCGGGCAGTTCCCGGTTGGCCAGCCCGGTGTGCCCGCGCAGCACCTCGGCGACCAGCCCGACGAGCGCGGTATGACCGAGGCGGTGCCAGGCGCCCGCCGTGTACACCTCGGGCTCGGCGGGCCGCCGGGTGCCGCGCACCCGCAGCAGCCGGACGCCGTCGGGCGACCCGTCGCCGGGCAGCCGGTACACGGACCGGCCGTCGCCGCCCGGTGGGCCGGGCAGCGGTTCGGCGACCTCCCGCAGCAGACAGTTGAGCAGCGGTGCCGCCGCGTAGGCGTCGGCGCGCTCGGCGACGCCGTCGGCGGACGCCGCGGCCTCGGCGGGCGGGGGGATGAGGTCCACGCGATCCACTGGTTCCCTGTTCCCTACGGTTCTTCCGGGCGGAGACGATCATTATCGCGTCGTCACAGCCCCTCCGTGACGTCGTACCCGCACCCTCAGGAGCCCACCCGTGCACCGTCCCCCCACCGCCGAGGCCGAGCTGGCCACGGAACTGGCCGCCGTACGCCCCTCTCTCGGCCCGCGGTACACGGCCGCGCTGCCCGGCGCGAGGGCGGCCGTGCTGACCCGGCTGTGGCGGGCGCTCGTCCACGAACCGCTGCCGTGGATCGCGCACCGCGGGGGGTCCGGCGGGGAGAGCCTGCTGCGGCTGCGCGACGGCCGCCGTCTGCACGGCCCGCGCGCGGATCCGTACGCGACCACCGCCTATGTGACGGACGTACGGCTGGACGGCGTGGCGTACGACGATCCCGCGCGGCTGATGACGGAGCTGGCCGTGCCGCACGGCTCGGGCTTCGCCGCCGAACTCGGCCACAGCGTCGCGTCGTTGGCGCTGTCGAGGGCCGGGCAGGAACCCGGCCTCGCCTCCTTGCAGGACCCTGGCGAGTGGCCGGTGCACGACTGGGAGTGGGAGCAGCGGGTGGTGGACGGGCATCCGTACCATCCCAACTGCCGTGCGCGGCCCGGCTTCTCGGTGGCCGATCAGTTGGCGTACGGACCCGAGCACCGGCCCTCGGTACGGCTGGGGCTGCTGCCGGTACCGGCCGACGAGTGCCTGGTGTCGGGCGAGTGGCCACGGGAGCTGCGCGACGGAACGCGGCTGGTGATCCCGGTGCATCCGTGGCAGGCGGCGCACGTGCTCAAGCGGTCCTGCGAACAGGAGGCCCCCGCGCATCCGCTGATGTCGTTGCGCACCCTCGCCCTCTTTGACGGCCCGCACGTCAAGACCGCGCTGAGCACCCGCCTGACCTCCTCCGTACGGGACATCTCCGTCGGCTCCATCGCCGCCTCCGCGGCCCTCTCGGCGTTCGCGGAGACCCTGACGCCGCACACGGACGGCTTGCTGCACATGACCCGCACCCTCGGCGCGGCCACCGCGAACTCCCCCGATCTGGCCGCCGTGTTCCGGGAGTCGCCGAGCGTGTTCGGGGCGCCCGGCGAACACGTCGTCCCGGTCGCCGCCCTCGCCGGCAGCGAACTCCCCTCCTCTCCGGCCTGGTTGGCGGAGTTCGCCCGTCTCGCGCTCACCGTCGGGCTGCGGCTGCTGGAGCTGGGCGTGGCATTGGAGGCGCACGGCCAGAACCTGCTGGTCGTGCTGTCGGCGTCGGGCGCCCCGCTGCGGCTGGTCTACCGCGATCTGGCCGACATCCGGGTCAGTCCCGCCCGGCTGGCCCGGCACGGCATCCCGCTGCCGGACGAACTGCCCGAGCGGATCCGCACGGACGACGTGACCGCGCTGCGGCGCAAGCTGTTCGGCTCCCTGATCGCGGGCGCGCTGGCCGGGACGGCGGGCAGCCGCCCGACCCTGCGGGCGGCCCTGGAGACGGCCGTCCGGGATCTCCCGCGTTCGCCGGACCTCGTGGCGTTGTGCGAGGAACCGCTTCCGGCAAAGGCGCTGACGCTCATGCGGCTGTCGGCGGGCGCGCCCGGGGACCAGTGGGCCCTGCTGCCCAACCCGCTGACCGGGGACGCACGTTGAGCGGGTGACGAGCGCCGGCCGGCGACGAAGTCCGGCCCGGATGTCGAAACCGGTTCCCCCGCCGTTTTGTGGCCGGACGCCTCTGATCAATAGGATCCGCCGATGATCAGAACACAACGGCTGGCGGCGGGCGTCTGCGCCCTGCTCGCCGCGCTCACGGCCGGGATCGCGTTCCCGGCCGGGGCGGTCGCCGACGAGACCACCGCCACCGCGCCCAAGGTCGACCTGGTCCTCGACGTCAGCGGTTCGATGCGGACGAAGGACATGGACGGCGGGACGCGGATGGCCGCGGCCAAGCAGGCGTTCAACGAGGTGCTGGACGCGACCCCGGAGAACGTTCTCCTGGGCATCCGCACCCTGGGCGCCAACTACCCCGGCGACGACCAGAAAACGGGCTGCAAGGACACCGCGCAGCTCTACCCGGTCGGCCCGCTGGACCGGACCGAGGCCAAGACCGCGGTGGCGACCCTGTCGCCGACCGGCTGGACGCCGATAGGCCCGGCCCTGCTGAAGGCCGCCGACGACCTCGACGGCGGCACCGGCTCCAAGCGCATCGTGCTGATCAGCGACGGCGAGGACACCTGCGCTCCGCTCGACCCGTGCGAGGTGGCCCGTGAGATCGCGGCGAAGGGCATCGGCCTGACGATCGACACGCTCGGCCTGGTGCCCAACGTCAAGATGCGTCAGCAGCTCAGCTGCATCGCCGAGGCGACCGGCGGCACCTACACCTCGGTGGAGCACACCGACGAACTCACCGACCGGGTCAACCAGTTGGTCGACCGGGCCGCCGACCCCGTGGTGACGCCGGTCGCCACCGAGGGCGCGGCCTCCTGCTCCGCGGCCCCGGCCCTGAAGTCCGGGCTGTACACCGACCGCGAGGAGTTCGGCCAGGAGCGCTGGTACAAGGTCGACGTCGAGCCGGGCCAGGAGCTGCGCGCCTCGGTGAGCGTGTCGGCGGACCGGACCATGAACCCCGACTACGGGGTGCTGCTGCGGGCGGTCACGGTGCACGGCCGGGAGATCGTGCGCGGCGAGGCGGCCGGCAACGGCCGTACCGACGTCATCTCGACCGGTCTGCGCTACCCGAAGGCGGAGAGCGACGAGGACGAGGCGCCCGCCGAGACGGTGTGTGTGCAGGTCACCAACTCCTACTCGGCGGCCTCGGGGGTGAAGACCACGCCGGGCATGCCGCTGGAGCTGACCGTGGACGTGGTCGACGGCCCCTCGCAGGCGAGCGACGTGGCCTCCTTCGGCCTCGGGCGCGGCTGGTGGCTGCTGGGTGTCCTGGTGCTGTTCGGCTTCCTCGCGGGTGTGCTGTGGGGCTGGGTGTCCCGCTGGCGGGTCGCGGTCTGGAGGACCAACTGATGCGTATCACACGTGTGTTGAGCAGCACCCTGCTGGCGCTGGGACCGGTGCTCGGGCTGGCGCTCGGTCCGGCGGCCGCACCGGCCGCGGCCGACTCCACCCCGTCGGCGAGCCCGTCCGACGACAGCTCCGCGCCGACCGAGGCGGGCACGTCCTTCCGTACGGCGACGGAGATCGACCAGGGCCAGACGGCGACGGCGAGCGGGTCGGCGGGCGACTACCTCTACTGGTCGTTCCCGGCGGACTCCGGGCAACGCCCCACGGTCAAGGCGACGGTGAAGCTGCCTCAGGCCCACACCACGCAGACCTGGCAGGTCGACGTGTACGACGGTCTGCGGCGCCGTCAGGCGTGCCAGTACGGCGCCCAGACGCGCACCGCCGGCCAGGGCACGGCCTCGGTGGAGCTGACCTGTGTGCTGCGCACGGTCCGCGCCTGGTCGGAGCCGTGGGCCGACGACCCGCTGCCGGGCACGTACTACGTCCGGCTGACGGCCCTCGACCTCAAGGCGGCCGACCTCGGTCTGCCGGTCGGCACGGAACTGCGGGTGGACTCCAAGGACATCGGGGGCGCCGCGGCCGTCGACGGCTCGCTGGCGAAGCCGCTGGTCCCGGGCATCGCCGTCACGTCCCAGGCAGAGGAGGACGATGCCGACGACTCGTCGGCCACGGCCGTGCTGTCGAGTATCGAGCCGGACGACGGCTGGGCCTCCGGCTGGTGGTCCGACCGCTGGGTGTGGACCGCGATCGGCGCGGTGTTGGCCGCCCTCGCCGGGATCGGCGGATACACGCTGACCCGGGGGTCGGGACGCCCACGGCACGTACCACCGGGCGCCTGACGCTCGTTTGACGTCCCGTCAGAAGGCCTGCCGCGGTACAGCGGCGGGCCTTCCGTCATGCGCCGCACCCCCGTCCGTGACGCCCTCCCCCGCGCCCTGCCTCAGGCCTCAGGCCTCTCGCAGCGCTTTGGCCAGGGTGCCGTCGCCGCCGACCTCGATCCGCCCGGCCCGCACGGCGTCGAGCACGCCCAACTCGCCCTGGGCGACGGACGTGCAGGTGTCTGTGTCGAGGACGAGTCGCGCGTCGGGCTCCCCGGGCGCGGGCCCGTCGCCGTACACCGGCCCGTCCTCCGCGCCGACGTCCAGGTGGAAGACCCCTTCGTCGAGCCGGACTTCGACGAGCCCCGCGCTCCCGGACACCTCGCCGTCGAGCCTGCGCAGCAGCGGCAGCGCGAACCAGTGCGCCCGGAGGGCGTCGGTGGGCCGCCGCTCACCGAGTTCGCCTTCACCCCACTCGCCCAGGGCCTGCAGGACGGGCAGCAACCCCCGGCCGCGTCCGGTGAGTTCGTACACATAGGCCGCGCCCGGCGGGGGCAGCCGGCGCCGGGTGGTCAGCCCGTCCCGCTCCATGTCCTTCAGCCGTGAGGCGAGCACGTCCGTGCTCACCCCCGGCAGATCGGCGTGCAGGTCCGTGTAACGGCGCGGGCCGGCGAGCAGCTCCCGGACGATCAGCAAGGTCCAGCGGTCGCCGACGGTGTCGAGCGCACGGGCGGCGGAGCAGTACTGGTCGTAGCTTCGGCGAGGTGACATGGCACGCAGTCTAGACATGTCGTTGGACTTTCCAAGCTGGAACTTGGTAAAACCAAGCAACACACAAACCGGAGGGGCGAGCGCGCATGGAGTTCCGGCAGTCGAACAAGCTGAGCGAGGTCTGTTACGAGATCCGCGGCCCGGTGATCGAGCAGGCCGACGCGCTGGAGGCGGCGGGCCACAGCGTGCTGCGCCTGAACACCGGCAACCCCGCGGCCTTCGGCTTCGAGGCGCCGGAGGAGATCCTCCAGGACATGATCCGGATGCTCCCCCGGGCGCACGGCTACACGGACTCACGGGGCGTCCTCTCCGCCCGCCGCGCCGTGGCCCAGCGCTACCAGGAGCGGGGCCTGGAGGTCGGCGTCGACGACGTCTTCCTCGGCAACGGCGTGTCGGAGCTGGTCTCGATGGCCGTACAGGCCCTGGTCGAGGACGGTGACGAGATCCTGATCCCGGCCCCGGACTTCCCCCTCTGGACGGCGGTCACCACCCTCGCGGGCGGCAAGGCGGTCCACTACCTCTGCGACGAGCAGGCCGAGTGGTACCCGGACCTGGACGACATGGCGTCCAAGATCACCGACCGCACCAAGGCCGTCGTCATCATCAACCCCAACAACCCCACCGGCGCGGTCTACCCGAAGGAGATCATCGAGGGCATCCTCGACCTGGCCCGCCGGCACGGTCTGATGGTCTTCGCCGACGAGATCTACGACCAGATCCTCTACGACGACGCCGTCCACCACTCGGCCGCCGCGCTCGCGCCCGACCTGGTGGTCCTGACCTTCTGCGGCCTGTCCAAGACGTACCGGGTGGCGGGTTTCCGCTCGGGCTGGCTCGTGGTGACCGGCCCCAGGCAGCACGCCAAGGACTACCTGGAGGGGCTCACCATGCTGGCCTCCATGCGCCTGTGCGCCAACGCGCCCGCCCAGTACGCCATCCAGGCGGCGCTGGGCGGCCGCCAGTCCATCCACGAGCTGACGGTGCCGGGCGGCAGGCTCTACGACCAGCGCGAGACGGCCTGGGAGAAGCTCAACGAGATTCCTGGCGTGTCGTGCGTGAAGCCCAAGGGCGCGCTGTACGCGTTCCCGCGCATCGACCCCAAGGTGCACCCGATCCACGACGACGAGAAGTTCGTCCTGGACCTCCTTCTGAGGGAGAAGATCCAGGTCGTGCAGGGCACCGGCTTCAACTGGCCGACCCCCGACCACTTCCGCATCCTGACCCTGCCGCACGCGGACGACCTGGAGGCGGCGATCGGCCGGATCGGACGGTTCCTGAGCGGGTACCGGCAGTAGGCAACACACTGCTCTTGCCCGACGAGTTCAGGCCGGTGAAACAGGGTCAGCAGAGCCAAGGGGATTTCAAGGCCTGCGAAAGCCTTTTCACTCCGGGTCGGCCGTCACCCTACCGGCCGTGCTCCGGCGGTGGCGGCCGATCGGGCTGCGCAGTCGGGACAGGTGGTGGACGAGGGAGGCGCCGGGGGCAGCGGGGGTTCGGCCACACCCGCTTCGTCGTTCGCGGGCGGGCCGCCGAGGACGGAGTCCCTGGCCCAGGGCAGGACTTCGCGGAGCGGCGGATAGACGAGAGCGACACTGGCCAGGCCTGCGAACACCATCATCCCCGAGGCGACACTGTCGGAGAAGAGGGCCGCACCGGCGAAGAGGCTCACGGCCGTCGCGAGCCCGCCCGCCACGGTGAGAACGCGGTTCTTGAGCGGTTCGGCCACCGTCGCCGCCGGATCCGCCTCCGGCGCGTTCTCCAGTAGGCGGGGGTCGACGAACAGCGGGCCGTCGAGCTGCGCGCGCGGGCGGCAGCTGTGACTCAGGGCGTTGGAGGCCAACCGGGACAGTTCACGCGCGGCGGTGTCGCGGTCCGCTCCCTCACCGAACAGGTAGCGGTGATCGCTGTCGACGAGCGTCGCGATCAGGCGTTCCGTGACCAGCCGTACCCGCTCGCGGGCGACGGGCGACATCCTGTGGGTCTCGTGCCGGGCCTGGGCGCGCAGGGCCTGGATCAGTCGGCCGAACGTCCTGCCGTGCTCGTCGAGGGCCGACTGGTTCGTGCGATGTCGGGCCGGTATGAGCAGCGTCTCCAGGAATCGGATCGCCTCCACCGTCGCCGCTCCGGCGGCGTCGGAGACCGCGGCGGCTCGCCCGTCGGCGACGACGAGCGCGAGGGTCAGCACCATGCATCCGGCGACGACAGCGTTCATCCACAACGACGGGAAGGTGTTGGGGGCACTCATCAATTCGAAGGAGACCACCAGAATCGACCAGGGCACGACCGGGACCAGCACGGCAACACACCGGCCGGTGGCGATCCGGTGCCACCGGTCGACGAGCTGCTCCTTGTCCGGCCGGTCGCCCACGGGTACGCCGTTGTTCTCCAGCGCCGTGAGCAACGCGTCGACCCGCCTTTCGCACACGCCGCGCCGCACGAGGCGCAGAACGGGAATCAGGTACACCCCGGCGCCCAGCACACGACGGTGCCCCTGCCACTGCGTCGCGATCCAAAAGGCCTCGAAAGACGTCCCGTAGCCCCAGTAGAAGACGGCTTCCCAGAACTGAGTGTTCGTCATGACCGGCAGGGTGACAGAGGGGGACGGCAACGGCACTCAGTCGAGCGCGACCTCGCACCACAACCGTCTTGGTGCAGGGGTCGCCCATGTCGCTCCCAGTGGCCGGCCAGGACCTCGACGAGGAGAAGACTCCGGCCCGACTCCGCGTCGGGAGCCGGTGGTTCGAACGTTCCCGGAGTGGGGGGGACGACAGGCCGGGCGGGCGTCGGTCACCTCGATACGCAGCATGGTGTTCTCCGAGTGGAGCGTGAGGCGACGACGGGCCCGCCTGCGTCGAGGTCGCTTCGGCCCCCGGGGCCGTCCACGTACGGGACTCGAAGATCGAGCAAGGCCCTCGACTCGCCCTCGGCGCGACGGAGTGGGCCGCGTTCGTCTCGTAGGCCACTGAACACTGACGTACGACCGACCGACGCCCCGCAGCGCACGGGGCGTCGGCGTACGCGAAACGCCTCGCTTCCGATCGGAGAGGAGTGATCGCGACATCCGGCCGAGGGAGGCGGTCCTGTCAGCAATCGGCTGACTGGCCCAGCCCGGCCTGCGGGCCTCGAAAACCTGTGTCACGGTGCTCAGAGGCACGGCAGGAAGGGGCACGCGCGCGTGGGCGACCTGTTTCTCGTGCGGCACGGGGAGACCGAATGGTCCCGCTCGGGCCGGCACACCGGAACGACGGACGTGCCCCTGACCGAGCACGGCCGGGACGAGGCACGACGGCTGGTGCCGCTGATCCGTGCGCAGCGGATCGGGGCCGCGTTCGTCAGCCCTGCGCAGCGCGCGCGGGAGACGGCGGAGCTGATCGGCCTGCACGAGGTCCAGGTGGACGCCGGCCTGCGGGAGTGGGACTACGGCGGCTACGAGGGCATCACGACGGCCGAGATCCAGCGGACCCGACCGGACTGGTTCCTGTTCACGGACGGGGTCGCGCCCGGCCCGCCCGACCGTCCCGGGGAGACGCCCGAGCAGGTCGGCGAGCGGGCCGACCGGGTGCTGGCACAGGTCGACGCGGCGCACACCGACGCCGGGCAGGGCGTCGTGCTGGTGGCACACGGACACTTCCTGCGGGTGCTGACCGCCCGCAGACTCGGACTGCCGGCGTCGGCCGGAGCACTGTTCCAGCTGGCGACGGGGACGCTGTGCCGGCTGGGCACGGAGCACGGTCGGCCGGTGATCACCGCCTGGAATGTCAGACCCGGGCCGTAGCCTTCGATGAAGCCCCCACCGGGGCGGCACTCGAAGGGAGCACGCCGTGACACGACCGCCGAGCGCCGCCCAGCGGCGTGTGATCGACGCCGCCGACCCGGTCACCGGGCGGCTGCGCGGCACCCAGACGCAGCTGGCGGCGCTGGTACGGCACGGGCTCGCCTTCCGGCACCCGCGCCCGCCGCACGACCACTTCCTGACACCGGCGGGGCACCGGACCCGAGAAGCGGTCCCGGCGCCCGAGGCCCCACCCGAAGCCCCATCCGGCGCCGCCCCGGCAGGCGCCGGAGCAGGCACAGCGGCAGGCGCTCCGGCAGCCGCTTCCGAGCCGCCGACGGCGGACACCGGCGTCTTCGCCGCGCGCGTCGGCGGCGAGCAGGACATCGGGCCGGTCGCCGCGCCCGCCCGGGCCCGCGAGGTGCACAGCGCCTGGCAGGGCCTGCTCGAACTGCGCCGGATGACCAACCCGGACGGAGGCACGGACCGGCCGTGCGGCTGGGAGCGCACCCACCTCGTGCGGGCCGCCGCGCTGGCCCTGGAGGCGGCCGGTCACCGTCCCGCCGGTCCACGGGGCACCGACGGCTACCGGGTACGGGCGACCCCGCAACCGGAGGCGGTCGCCGTGCACGGACCGGACGACACGACACTCCGGGCCTGCGCGGCCACCCTGGAGAAGGCGGGCTGGCAGGCCGGCGAGCACACCGATCCCCGCACGCGAGCGCGCTATCTGCTGGCCTCCCCACGCCGGGTGTGAGGGACATGCCAAGATCAATGGGCAGGGCACCGACATCGAGAAAGCGAGAAGGGGACACCGTGAGCGAGCCGTTCTCCGTCCGGATCATCGTACGCGGATACGAGACCGACGTGCAGGGGCACCTCAACCAGAGCGTGTACATCAACTACGCGGAGCACGCCCGCTGGTCACTGCTCCAGGCCGCGGGCATCACCCAGGCCGGCCTGCTCGCCAAGGGGGTGGGCCCGGTCGCCCTGGAGACGACCATCCGCTACCAGCGCGAACTGCTGGCGGGCGACGAGGTCGACGTGACCTGCGTCTTCGAGTGGGGCGGCGGCAAGACGTTCCGGATCCGGCAGACCATCAGCAAGGCGGACGGCACGGTGTCCGCCCAACTCTCCTCGGTCGGCGGACTGCTGGACCTCAAGGAACGCCGGATGGTGGCCGACCCGACGGCCTATTTCAAGGAACTGGCCGCGGATCCTGGCCTGTTCGGGCTGTAGACCACATCGGCTCCGCTCACACCGGCTCCGCTCGCGTCGGCTCCGCTCACATCGGCTCCGCTCACACCGGCTGCGTTTCCCGCTCGGTGTCGTAGGCCGCCCGCGCCTCGGCGATATAGACCCTGTTGCGCTCGGCCCAGTTCGTCAGGCGTTGCAGGGTCTCGTGCAACTCCATTGCCACCGGCGTCAGTTCGTACTCGACCTTGGGCGGCACCGTCGGGTGCACCGTGCGGGTGACGAGTCCGTCGCGCTCCAGGTTGCGCAGGGTGAGCGTCAGCATGCGGCGGCTGATGCCCTCGATGCTGCGCTCCAGCTCCGTGAAACGGATGGGGCCGTGCGCCGCCGCGACCAGGATCTGCACACTCCACTTCCCCGAGACCCTGTCAAGAACTTCTCGCACCGGGCAGGCGTGCGCGTTCACGACCTGCGAGGTAACACCGGTGTTCCCCTGGGACATCGAAGTGCCTCCTTATGCCGTTCTCCATGGTTATCCACGATGGTCCCCGTTACAAGTCGTGCACCAAGGGTTCCCCAGGAGAATGTGGAGGCCACGCCGCCATGACGGCCATCGCCGAGTCGCCGAGACCGACACCGACACCGACACCCACACCGACACCGACAATCACATCGGCATCGAAACGAACGTACTCCCGCTGGGCGTCCCTCGTCGTCCTGTGCGCGGGAACCCTGATGACGATCCTGGACGGCAACATCGTCACCGTGGCGATGCCCGCCATCCAGAGCGACCTCGGGTTCAGCGCACCGGGGCTGGCCTGGGTCGTCAACGCGTACCTCATTCCCTTCGGCGGTCTGCTCCTGCTGGTCGGCCGGCTCGGCGACCTGGTGGGACGCAAGCGGATGTTCACGGCGGGCCTCGCGGTGTTCACCGCGGCGTCCGTGCTGTGCGGGGTCGCCGGCAGCCAGGGGATGCTCATCGCGGCACGTGCCCTGCAGGGTGTCGGCGGGGCGATGACCTCGGCGGTGGTCCTGGGCATGCTCGTGACCCTCTTCCCCGAGCCGCGTGAACAGGCCCGCGCCATCGCGGTGTTCAGCGCGGTCGGCGCGGCGGGCGGAGCGCTGGGCACGTTCCTGGGCGGGGCGCTCACCCAACTCGTCAACTGGCACTGGATCTTCCTCATCAACCTGCCGATCGGCATCGTGGCCTGGATCGCCGCCGTCCGCGTCCTCGCGCCGGAGAACGGCGCCGGGCTCGGCAAGGGCGCCGACTACCCTGGCGCGGCCCTGGTCACGAGCGCGCTCATGCTGACCGTGTACGTCATCGTCGGCGCCGGCGGCCGCGACGGCACCACGACCGTCCTCCTGGCCCTGCTCGCCACGGCCCTGTTCACGGGGTTCGTCCTGCGCCAGGCCCGGGCCGCGCGTCCGCTGCTGCGTCTGCGACTGTTCGGCTCCCGGCTGCTCAGCGGGGCGAACGCCGTCCAGGTGCTGATGATCGCGACGATGTTCGGCTTCCAGTTCATCGGCGCGCTGTACGTGCAACGCGTCCTCGGATACAGCGAGTTGGCGACCGGTACGGCGTTCCTGCCCGCGCCGGTCGTGATCGGCCTGCTGATGCTGGTCCTGTCCGCGCGGACCATCGGCCGCTTCGGCCCGTACCGCGTCCTGCTGGGCGGTCTGGTGCTGATCACCGCCGGAATGGCGCTGCTGAGCCGCGCACCGGCCGACGGCTCCTACGCCGCCGACTTCCTCCCGCCCATGCTGCTGATGGCCGCCGGTTTCGCCGCCGCGATGCCCGCGCTGACCGGACTGGCCATGTCGGGAGCCCGGGAGGAGGACGGCGGCCTGGCCTCCGGTCTCTTCAACACCACCCAGGTGGTGGGCGGTTCGCTCGGCCTCGCGGTCCTGTCGACCCTGGCCGCGAGCCACACGGACGACCTGCTGGACGGGGGCGCACCACTCCTGCCGGCCACGGCGGAGGGCTACCAGCTGGCATTCCGGGTCGCTTCACTGATCGCAGCAACGGCACTGGCACTCGCGGCAGCCACCCTCCGCACGAGGCGCCCGGAGGGGGAGAAGGGCTGAGGGGCCGCTGACCGAGAGCGGCGAGTACCGAGGGGAAAGTCCGGCGAGGCTGGGGCCCAGCGGAGCGGAGGCCCGGCAAGGGGGCGGGCTTCGCGCCGAATGCCCGGCGGAGCAAGGACCCGAGCGGAGCGAAGACCCAGCAGGGCAGACGGCGAGACGAACACCCAGCAGGGCGGAAGCCGACCCCGGCAGGGGCCGACCGCGGCGGACGCCCAGCGCGGCGAAGGCCCGGTGAGGCGCGCGGGCGGTGTGGACCGATGGCCCAGCAGGGCGTAGGCCGGCCCGGCCGAAGGCCCGGCAGCGCGTCCGGTGGGGCGAGGGTCCAGTGGGGGGCGGGTGAGCGGTGGGCCCGGTCGCTCGGCCGCCCGGGCGGGTCCCGGATTGCTGGGCCGCCCCCCGGCGGGTCCCCGGTTGCTCGGCCGCCCCTGCGGGTCCCGGATTGCTCGGCCGCCCCCGGTGGGTCCCCGGTTGCTCGACCGCCCCCGGTGGGTCATGCCGTGTCGAAGGCCTCTCGGTGGTCCCGGGCCCACTCGCGGTATGTCCGGGCCGGACGCCCCAGCAGTGCCCGCACGTCCTCGGTGACGACGGCGTTCCCGCCTCGGCGGACGAACGCGGAGCCCCGCGCGATTCCGTCCGCGACGGCCTCGTCCTGCCCCCAGCCGAGGAGGTGCTCGCGCACCTCGTCCGGGGCCAGGTCGTGTGTCGTCACCGGCCGGCCGAGGACATCCGTGAGGACGGCGGCCTGGCCGGGCACGCTGATGGTCTCCGGGCCGGTCAGCGTGTACGTCCGCCCGGCCCACCGCTCGTCGAGGAGGACCACGGCCGCCGCCTCGGACACGTCCCGCGGGTCGACGACGCCCTGGAGCCCGTCGCCGCTCAGGTTGGGCACCGGCTCGCCGGCGCCGATCGCCCGCGCCCAACCGAGCGTGTTCGAGGCGAAGGAGGAGGGCCGGAGCACCACCCACTGGGCCCCGCTCTCCCGGACGGCCCGCTCGCCGGCGACATGCCACTCCCCTCCCGGGCCCACCTCGGGATCCCCGGTGGCGATCGCGGACAGCTTGACCAGCCGTCCCACGCCCGCGGCCCGCGCCGCCGCCACCAGGGCGCCGTCGTGGCTCACGGACGGTCCCGGCAGACCCACCAGGAAGGCTGCCGTCACCGCGGACATCGCCGCCTCCAGGGAGGACCGGTCGAGGTAGTCCCCACGTGCCACCTCGACCTCCGGAGGCAGCTGCGACCTCGCCGGGTCGCGGGTCAGGGCACGCACCTTCTCGCCGCGCGCGGCCAGGTGTCGTACGAGTTCGCTGCCGATGGTGCCCGTGGCACCGGTCACAAGAATCATGTCGTCCACGCTGACGTCCGCCCCGCCGCGTCTCTAGGAAATTCCGGCACGCTTCTGCCGCCCGGGGAAACCCTGGACGCGCTTACCGTGGAGGCGTGACGAACAGCCCCGCGCTTCCGGCAGATCCGTCGTCCCCGTCCGAGCGGGCCCTGCCCGTCCCCTCCGCGCTGCGCCCGTGGTTCACCGGCATCGGGGCGGTCACCGTCGACGGCCCCTTCGACGACGCCTTCGCGCACGTGCCGGACACGGATACGAAGGTGATCGTCCGCGAGGAGGGCAACGGCCGCCGCGACACCCTGCTGGTGGGCCCGCGCACCCGTGCCTCGTACCACACGGACCTGCACAAGCGGTCGGTGTCGTGTGTCCAACTGCGCCTGGAACCAGGGGTGGTGGGCCCGCTGTTCGGCGTGGCGGCGGTGGACCTCGTCGGCCGGGTCGTCCCGCTCGGCGACCTGCCGACCGGGACGGCTCGACGCCTCGCCCGCGAGCTGACCGGGGGCGAGCGGGACCGGATCACGGCACGTCTGGCGGACCTGCTCCCGCCCGCCGCGGACGGCTCGCGCGAACGCCTGCTGCGGGCCGCCGTCGACGCCCTGTCGACCCGCCCGTACCGCACCCCCGCCCCCGTACGGGAAGTGGCCCGCGAACTCGCCGTGAGCGAACGCCAGTTGCGCAACCTGTTCGCCGACGGCGTGGGTGTCTCCCCCAAGCACTACGCCCGTATCGACCGGCTGCGCCACGTCCTCACCCACGCGGCCACCGCCCCGTGGGCCGAACTCGCCGCCGCCACCGGCTACTACGACCAGTCGCACATGACGGCCGACTTCCGCACCCTGATGGGCGTCCCGCCGGGCGCGTTCTTCACCGGGCGGCTGCCCCGGGCCACACCCTGCCAGGCGCTTCGGCAGCGGTGAATTCGGATGCGGAGGGCCGCGCGGACCTGCGATGCTCCGGTCCCATGGCCGTACGACGCGTGAAACCCAGCCTCTGTCTCTCCGTCGACGTCGAGGCGGACGGTCCGATCCCGGGACCGTACTCGTTGCTGAGCCTGGGCGCGGCGGTCGCCGGGCGGCAGGATGCCGACGGGTTCACCGCGGCCGACCCCACCCGGCAGACCTTCTACCGTGAACTGCGGCCGATCAGCGACGAGTTCGTCCCCGAGGCCCTGGCCGTGAGCGGGCTCGACCGGGATCGTCTGGTCAAGGAAGGTCTCGAACCCGCCCTGGCAATGGCCCAGTTCACCCGCTGGGTGCGCGAGGTGAGCGGCGACGCCCAGCCGGTGATGTGCGGCTACCCGGCGTCGTACGACTGGACGTTCCTGTACTGGTACCTGATCCGCTTCACCGGGGAGAGCCCCTTCGGGCACTCCGGCTGCCTCGACATGAAGACGCTGTACGCCACCAAGGCGGGGCTGCCGCTGCGGGCGGTGGCGAAGCGGACGATGCCGGCCCACCTGTTGCCGAGGCGTCCTCACACGCACCACGCGCTGGACGACGCCGTCGAGCAGGCCGAGTTGCTCGCGAACCTCATGGCGTGGCCGGGGCCCGGGACGCCCCGGTGATCTCCTCCCCCGCCTCCATCGGGTGGGTCACGTCCGCCGCGTTCCGCCCCTGGCCGACGTGGTTGAAGACCAGGTTGAGCAGCACGGCGGCCAGGCAGCCCGTGGAGATGCCCGAGTCCAGGACGATCTTCGCCGTCTCCGGGAAGGCGTGGTAGAAGTCCGGGGCGGTGATCGGGATGATGCCGACGGCCAGGGAGACGGCGACGATCAGGACGTTGTTGTCCTTCTCCAGGCCGGCCCGGACCAGGGTCTGGATGCCGCTGGCGGCGACCGACCCGAACAGGACGACGCCTGCGCCGCCGAGGACCGGACGGGGTACGACGGCGATGAGTGAGGCGGCCATCGGGCACAGGCCCATCAGGACGAGGAAGCCGCCGCCGGTGGCGACGACATAGCGGCTGCGGATCCGCGTCATCGCGACCAGCCCGATGTTCTGGGCGAAGGCGCTGCACATGAAGCCGTTGAAGACGGGGCTGAGTGCCGAGCCCAGGGTGTCGGCGCGCAGGCCGGCCGCGATGGTCCGCTCGTCCGCCGGGCGTTCGACGATCTCGCCCAACGCCAGCATGTCCGCGGTCGATTCGGTCATCGAGACCACCATCACCACGCACATCGACAGGATCGCCGCGAGCTGGAACTGCGGGGCGCCGAAGTGGAAGGGGGTGGGGAAGCCGATGACGTCCGCGTCGGCCACCGGGCCGAAGTCCGTGACGCCGAAGGGGATCGCGACGAGCGTGCCGGCGAGCAGCCCGAGCAGTACGGCGATCTGTTTGACGAAGCCGCGCGTGAAGCGGCGCAGGAGCAGCACGATCAGGAGGGTCGCCGCCGCCAGACCCAGGTTCGTCGTCGAACCGTAGTCCGGTGCCGCGGGGACGGGACCCTGCGCCCAGCCGAAGGCGACGGGGAGCAGGGAGACGCCGATCAGGGTGATCACCGTCCCGGTGACGACCGGCGGGAAGAAGCGGACCGCCTTGCAGAAGACGGGCGCGGCCAGAAAGCCCAGCAGGCCGGCGACGACGACCGCGCCGAAGATGACGGGGAGGGCGTCCCGCTTGTCGTCCGTGGAGGCCACGATCGCCGTCATGGGCGCGACCCCGGCGAAGGTGACGCCGTTGACGAAGGGGAGGCGGGCGCCGATCTTCCAGACGCCGAGGGTCTGGAGGAAGGTGGCGAGGCCGGCCGTGAACAGGCAGGCGCCGGTGAGGAAGGTGAGTTCGGTGCCGGTGAGGCCTACGGCCGCGCCGACGATCAGGGGCGGGGCGACGACTCCCGCGTACATGGCGGCCACGTGCTGGAGGCCGCTCGTCGCCATTCTCAGTGCGGGGAGTTTCTCGTCGACGGGGTGGTCGACTGCATGCGTGGACACGGCGGCTCTCCTCCGGTCGGGTACACGTCGGCTCTGACGCGGGTGTCAGGGAGGTGGTGCGGCGGTGCGGAAGTACAGGGAGGTGGTGCGGCGGTGCGGAAGTACCTGGAAGCCGGAGGTACTCGGAAAACGGGGACGGTGGGGAACCGTTCCGGGGCACGCGCGTTCCACGCGCGCCCCGGCCACGGCTACCGGTCGAGGGCCGTCCCCCTCGACCGGAGTTCGGTGCCCGCAGGGACCGAGTCCCTTACGGGGCGGGCGGGTTCAGCCCTGTGCGGCGATGCGCGCCAGCCGCTGCGCCTCTTCCCGCGTCGAGCGGGCGATGGCGTCCTCGTCGGCGTGCAACAGGCGTCCGTCCCGCACGATCTGACGGCCGTTCACGAAGGAGGCGGTGACGGGGGCGGCCGCGCCGAAGACCAGGGCGGTCACCGGGTCGGCGATGGAGGCGTGGGCGAGGGTGTCCAGCTTCCACAGCACCAGGTCGGCCAGCTTGCCCGGCTCCAGCGAGCCGATCTGCGAGGCGCGGCCCAGGACCCGGGCGCCGCCGTGGGTGCCGAGGCGCAGCGCCTGACGGGCGTTCAGGGCGGCCTCGCGGTGGGCGCCGAGGCGGTTGATGAGCAGGGCGTTGCGCAGCTCGGTGTGGAGTTCGCCGGACTCGTTGGAGGCCGTGCCGTCGACGCCGAGGCCGACCGGGACGCCGGCCTTCAGCATGTCGGGGACCCGGGCGATGCCGGCCGCCAGCCGGGCGTTGGACGACGGGCAGTGGGCGACACCCGTCCCGGTCCGGGCGAAGGCGTCGATGTCGGAGTCGTTCATGTGGACGCAGTGGGCCATCCACACGTCCTCGCCGAGCCAGCCGGTGGACTCGAAGTAGTCGGTCGGGCCCATGCCGAACAGCTCGTGGCAGAACTTCTCCTCCTCGACCGTCTCCGAGCCGTGGGTGTGCAGACGCACACCGAGCCGGCGGGCCAACTCGGCGCCCTGACGCATCAGTTCGGTGGAGACGGAGAAGGGCGAGCAGGGAGCGACGGCGACCTGGGTCATCGCGTCGAAGGAGGCGTCGTGGTGCTGCCGGACGGTCTCCTCGGTGGCGGCGAGGGCGCCCTCCAGGGTCTCGACGGCGAAGTCCGGGGGCAGCCCGCCGTCCTTCTCGCTGCGGTCCATGGAACCGCGGGCGAGGGTGAAGCGGACGCCCATGTCGCGGGCGGCGCCGATGATCGCGCCGGACAGGTCGCCGGAGCCCCTCGGGAAGACGTAGTGGTGGTCCATGGCGGTGGTGACGCCGCCGCGGGCCATCATCGCCAGGGAGCCCTGGGCGGCCGCGCGGACCATCTGCTCGTCGATACGCGCCCAGGTGGGGTAGAGGGCGACGAGCCAGTCGAAGAGGTTGTGGTCGGTGGCCAGGCCCCGGGTGATCCACTGGTAGAAGTGGTGGTGGGTGTTGATCAGGCCCGGGGTGACCAGGTGCCCGGTGGCGTCGATGCGGCGCTCGACGTTCTCCAGGCCGTCCGGGGCCCGGCCCGCGCCGAGCGACTCGATCCGGTTGCCGACGAGAACGACGTGACCGTTTGCGTACTCGGTGTCCTGAGCGTCGACGGTCGCGATCGAACAGTTCTCGATGACGGTGCGCCGGTCTGCTGCCATGGTGTCGTCCTTTTCACTCAGTGGACTCTGGTGGAGAGGGCACGGCAGGACCCTGGGAGTTTGAGTGCCGTGGCCGGTGAGGCGCGGGCTCGCCGGCCACGGGTGCCGAAAAAAAGGGGGCGGTTCAGAGGTTGTTCAGAGGTTGGTGAGGTCCACCGGGATCCTCGCCTCGCAGCCGTCCCGCACAACGGTGGCCTCGATCAGACCGTAGGGGCGGTCGGCGGCGTAGTAGACGGCTCCGTCGGCGGTGTCGTTCTTCAGCCCGAACGGCTTCAGGTCCACCAGGAAGTGGTGCTTGTTGGGGAGCGAGAAGCGGACCTCGTCGATCTCGCCGCGGTGGTCGATGATCCGCGCGCCCATGGCGTACAGGCTCTGCTGCAGGGAGAGGGAGTACGTCTGCGCGAAGGCCAGCAGCATGTGCTTCTTGACCTGGGCGTACGACTCCTCCCAGTCCGGCGCCTGCTGGGCGTCGTCGGACCAGTTGAAGCGCCAGCGGCTGGACACCTCGGTCGCCAGGATGCGGTCGTACGCCTCGGGCAGCGTCGTGTACTCGTCCTTGACGTAGCCCCAGAACTCGGAGTTCGTCGAGTTCATGACGGTCAGGTCCTTGAGCCCGGAGACGACCTCCCAGGAGGAGCCGTCGTAGGTGATCTGGGCGAGGCGGGTCTCCTGGCCCTGGCGGACGAAGGAGTGTTCGTCCTCGCCGGGCGTCACGATCCGCTCCCAGCTGTACTCCTCGATGCGGATCCGCGCGGTCCTGATCGGTTCCTGCGAGGTCACGAAGTGGCGGGCGAGGTGGATGCCGAACTGCTCGGCGGACTCGATGCCGTGCTCCTTGGCGAACGCGTACACCGTGTTCTTGGTGGTGTCGGTCGGCAGCACGTTGGCGTTCGAGCCGGAGTAGTGGACCTCGTCCATGTCGCCGCTGAGCGACACGGAGACGTTGAGGTCCTTGATGTGGTGGGTGGCGCCGTCCCGCGTGATCTTGACGACTCGGTTCTCGGCCTTGCCGTACTGGTTCTGTCCCAGGTAGGTGGGCATCTAGCTAGCTCCCTCGGTAAACGGAGTAGCCGAACGGGTTGAGCAGCAGCGGTACGTGGTAGTGCTCGCCGGGCACGACGGCGAAGGTGATCGCCACCTCCGGGAAGAACACTGCTGTGGAACCGCTGTCCCGATTCGCGGGGGCGTCCTGCTGCGCATCGGCTTGCTTCTTCTCGGATCGCTCGAAATACGCCTCCACGGCGAAGTCGAGCCGTACATGGGTGGTCCCCTCCGGCAGTGCCGGCAGGTCCTTGCAGCGGCCGTCCGCGTCGGTCGCGGAACCGCCGAGCGCCCGCCAGTCCGCCTCCTGCCCGTGCCGGGCACCCCGGCCCGAGCGGGCAAAGAGGTGGACGGCGACCCCCGCGGCGGGTCGGCCGACGGAGGTGTCCAGGATGTGGGTGGACACCGATGCGGTGCTGCTGGTGCTCATGGGGTGTGTCAGTCCTCTTCGACGAGTCGGGCGAGGCGGATACGGTTGATCTTGCCCAGTTCGACGCGGACGATCTCCCGTTCCTGCTCCGGCGCGTTGCCGATCCGCTCCTTGACCGCGTCGCGCATCTGCTCGCCGGTGCGACCGGTGGCGCAGATCAGGAAGACATGGCCGAACCTCTCCTGGTAGGCCAGGTTCAGTTCGAGCATCTCGGCCCTGAGCTCCTCGGAGGCCCCGGCCATGCCGCGCTGTTCACGGGTCGAGGTCGGGTCGCCGGGCTTCGGACGGCCGATCGGCGGGTGCCCGGCCATCGCCTCCGCCAGGTCCGTGGCGGTCAGGTCGGCCATGGCGGCGTCGCCGGCGGTGTACAGGTCGGCGACGGTGGCGTAGGGGCGGGCCGCGAGCAGTCGGGTGGCCCACGCCGTGGAGGCGCACGCCTCGTGGAGCGCGGCGCGGGCCACGGACTCCTCGAGGTCGTTGAACCGGGCCAGGCCCGGGGGTGGGGAAGTCGAAGTCACGGGTGCCTCCGTGGCCGCGGGACGGCCTTCGTGCTTGAGCGGGCTGCGGCCAGCTAACGCCTGTCCGCGACATCACGTCAACACTTTGTTGAAAATTCCGGGTAACGAAACCCGGCCGTCCCCCACCGGCCCACCACGGCCCTCACCGACCCACCATCCGCCCCCGATCGGCCCCGGAGACACCCCCAGGAGACCGCTCAGGCCTCTTTCTCCCGGTTGAGATAGTTGTAGACCGTGAAGCGGCTCACCCCGAGCGCGCTCGCCACGGTCTCCACGCCGTGCCGTACGGAGAAGGCGCCGCGCGCCTCGAGTATCCGTACGACCTCCTGCTTGGCCTTGCGGTCCAGGTCGGCGAGCGGTCTGCCCTTCCTGCGCTCCATGGCGGCGAGGATGTGATCGAGGGAGTCGGCGAGCTGGGGCAGGCGTACGGCGACGGCGTCGGCGCCCTCCCAGGCCAGGACGACGTCGTCGGCGCCGGCCTCGTCCGGCGGGATCATCTCCCCGCCCATCGCGTCGATCAGCGGCTTCACGGCCGCGATGAAGGCTTCGTCACCGGAGGTGCTCACACGCCCTCCCCGACGACATCGCCGCCCGCGTCCCGGTCCGCGTCCCCGATGACGTTGACCTGGAGCGAGATGCGGGTGGCACCCGAGCCGAGGGACCTGCGCAGCAGGGCGTCCACGGCGGCGAGCACGGCCTCGGCGGCCCCCTCCGCGGTGTTGCCGAACGGCCCGACGTCCACCGTGTCCAGGTCGGCCGCCTCGATCACCTCACGGGCGACCAGCGCGTGCGCGGGTGCCTCGTCGAGGTCGAAGGGCTCGGTGGTGAACTCCACTTTCAGTCGCATCGCGCCCCACACCTCTCTGAACGGGACCGGAACTTCGGCGCCCGGACCCCGACCTTAACGGACGGGACGGACGATCACCCCGGACTCGGGATTCCACATCGGCCGGGCTCCGGCACCCCCTCGTCCCCTTGACAAGCCGCCCGGCCGACCGGCAATCTTCCAATAAGCAGAAAACAACTTCCGCAATACGGAAACACTCGACACGGAAGGGAGCGCGGAACCCCTATGGGCTTCGAAGACCAGCGCTTCAACGTCAACCTGTCGATCCTCTTCACGGAACTCCCGCTCCTGGAGCGCCCCACGGCCGCCGCCGCGGCCGGCTTCACCGCGGTCGAGCTGTGGTGGCCCTGGATCGACTCCCCCACCCCCGAGCCGTCCGAGCTCGACGCCCTCAAGAGGGCGATCGAGGACGCGGGCGTACAGCTCACGGGCCTCAACTTCTACGCCGCACGGCTCCCGGGCCCCGACCGCGGCGCCCTGTCGCTGCCCGGCGAGGAGTCGGAGCGTTTCCGCGCCAACATCGACGTGGCCGCCGGCTTCGCGCAGTCCCTGGGCTGCCGCGCGCTCAACGCGCTGTACGGCAACCGCCTCGACGGCGTGGACCCGGCCGAGCAGGACGCCCTGGCACTGGAGAACCTGGTCCTCGCGGCCCGGGCCGCGCACCGGATCGGCGCGATCCTGCTCGTCGAGGCGCTGAACCGGCCCGAGTCGCCCCGTTACCCGCTGGTCAGCGCGCCGGCCGCGATCGGGATCGTCGACAAGGTCAACGACGCGACGGGGCTCGGCAACGCGAAGTTCCTGATGGACCTGTACCACCTGTCGATGAACGGCGAGGACCTGCCGTCGGTGATCGAGCGCTACGCGTCGCGGACCGGCCATGTGCAGATCGCCGACAACCCGGGCCGCGGTGCGCCGGGCACCGGCTCACTCCCCCTCGAGGACCTCCTCGACCGGCTGCGCAAGGCCGGATACGACGGCTGGGTCGGCCTCGAGTACAAGCCGGGCGACCGTCCGAGCGCCGAGGCCTTCGACTGGCTGGCCCGCTGATCCCCCGTACCGAGAGGCACCCCCGATGAGCAACGCACTTCCCGCACTTCCCAAGATCGCCTGGATCGGCCTCGGCATCATGGGCTCGCCCATGTCCGAGAACCTGCTCAAGGCGGGCTACGACGTCACCGGCTTCACCCTGGAGCAGGACAAGCTGGACCGGCTGGCCGCCGCGGGCGGCAGCGCCGCGGGGTCCATCGCCGAGGCGGTGCGCGACGCCGACGTCGTGATCACCATGGTGCCCGCTTCACCGCAGGTCGAGGCCATCGCCTACGGCCCCGACGGCATCCTGGAGAACGCGCGGTCCGGGGCGCTTCTGATCGACATGTCCTCGATCACCCCGCAGACCTCGATCGACCTGGCCCGGGCGGCGAAGGACAAGGGCATCCGGGTGCTCGACGCCCCCGTGTCCGGGGGCGAGGCCGGTGCCGTGGAGGCCGTGCTGTCCATCATGGTCGGCGGCGAGCAGGCCGACTTCGACGAGGCGGAGCCCCTCTTCGAGGCGCTCGGCAGGACCATCGTGCTGTGCGGTCCGCACGGCTCGGGCCAGACCGTGAAGGCCGCCAACCAGCTGATCGTCGCCGTGAACATCCAGGCGTGCGCCGAGGCCGTGGTCTTCCTGGAGAAGTCGGGCGTGGACCTGAAGGCGGCGCTGGACGTCCTGGGCGGCGGGCTCGCCGGCTCGACCGTGCTGGCCCGGAAGAAGGACAACTTCCTCACCCGCGATTTCAAGCCGGGCTTCCGGATCGACCTGCACCACAAGGACATGGGCATCGTCACGGACGCCGCCCGCAACGTCGGCGCGGCCCTGCCCGTCGGCGCGGTGGTCGCCCAGCTGGTCGCGAGCCTGCGCGCGCAGGGCGACGGCGGACTCGACCACTCGGCCCTGCTGCGGGCCGTCGAGCGCCTCTCGGGCGCGCGAGTCTGAGACTTCCGGGCGGCGCCGTCGCTGACATCTGTCCTGTCGCGCCCAGGCGGCGACGCCGCCCGGAAACCTTTACAGCAACCTGTTGCCGCCCGGCTCGCCCGACACCGGCGGACGGCAACCGAACACCGAGCTCGCGTACGGGTTCTGACGGTAGGTCAGAACTCCGTATGCGCGGCCCGCGACCGTACCGCGCGACCCGGATGAGGGGTGGTCGCCGGACAGGGGCGCGGGCAGGGCGAGGACCGCGGCGGTGTGCGAGCCAGTGCGGTGGTGAAGGAACGGGGCCCGCTTCTCGACCTGAGGGAAGCCCGCTCCCGGCTCCGTCGCAACCCGCCGCGGTCCCTGCCCCCACCTCGACCACACCACACCCCCCACCCCTCGCTCCCCATTCCTCACCTCCGAAAGCTCCGTCCGGCGGCGCGAACGTCCTGTCGCGCCCAGCCTCGCGCCGTCGGACGGCCATCCATGCACCGGCACTCCCCCGTCAGCAGGACCGACGGGGGAGCGCTGCGCGTTGCCCCGCGGAAGGGCATCGACCTGGGTGAAGAATATGCATATGAACATGGACAACACGACGCCGTATCCGCACATCGTGGTCCACCCTCCGGCGCTGGACGGGTCCCGGCGGGTCACCTCGGGTGACACCGTTCTCGGGGTCGCCTCCCATCTCGACGACGTCGTCGAGATCCTCCGCCTGGCCGACCTGGACCGGATCGAGGTGGAGGAGAGCGACCTCATCGAGTGGCAGGGCGGTGGCCCCGACGACTGGCCGGGACTGTCGGAGGAGCACGGGCGGCAGCACGAGGAGTAGACCGGCCCGCCGACCAACCTCAAATCAACCTCTGAACTCGGTCCAGGAGGCTTCAACCACCCCTGGGCAAGGGCACATTGTGGTCACGCGGGGCCCGCCGACACGGGGGCGGCGGGCCCCGTTCCGGGGGTGAGGACATGAGCGGTGGTACATCGGTCCGGCTGGAGCCTTACGAGGTCGCGCTGTTGCGGGGCGGTCCGCGGGCGGCGGTGACGGTGGCCGCGCTCGCCCTTCAGCTGAGGGGGCTGGTCGACGCGGGCCGGCCGGGCAGGATCCGGGCGACGAGGGCGCCGGGGACGGCAGGGGCGACAGGGGCGACAGGGGCCCCGTCGGCCGGGGACACGGGAGGCGATCGGCCCGCCCAGGACGCCCTGGACGCCCTGCCCGCTCTCGACGCCCTGCCCGAGACGGTCTACGCGGCACTCCAACGGCCCGCGAGCTTCCCGGAGTTAGAGGCCCGGCCGGATGTGCGGGAGGCGCTGTCCGCACTGCGGGCCGGGCTGGTCGCGGCCGGGATGCTGCGGTCCCTTCCGCCGCGCCGGACCCGCGCCGCTCGACGGGCTCTGCGCGCCCTGCGGGACGGACACCCCCTGCCGGCGGGCAGGAAAGGGCTGTCGGAGGACGACGTCCTGATGGCGGTGGCCCTGTACGGCGAGCCCGCCCTGAGCGTCCTGGCAGCGCGCTTCGCCCTGCGGGCGGGTCTGATCGCCCGGGCCGAGGTGGCGGACAAGGGGTTCCACCGGCGCGCACCGCGCGGCGGTGGCACGGGCGGGGTGATGTACAGCTGCGGCGGTGGGGGCGGGGGCGGCTCGGACTGAACCCCGGAGGACGGTCGCAAGAAAGGGGCGGCCCATCCCACGGATGGGCCGCCCCTTCGCGACGACGAGCCGCTGCCTCGGACCTTCAGCCTCGGACCTTCAGCCTCGGACCTTCTACCTCGAACCTTCGACCCCGGACCTTCAGCCTCAGCCCTTCAGACCTTCAGCTTCAGGCCTTCAGCGTCCTGATCGACGTCGGCGCATGCCCCGGCTCGGTGGCGAGTTCCTCGAACTCCACCACGTTGCCGATGTCGTTGGTGCCGCTCATCGAGATGTTGGTGACGCGCTCCAGGATCGCCTCCACGACGACCGGCACCTGGAACTCGACGGCCAGCTTCTTGGCCTGCTCGAAGGCGGCCCCCAACTCGGCGGGGTCCGTCACCCGGATCGCCTTGCAGCCGAGGCCCTCGGCGACCTTGACGTGGTCGACGCCGTACACGCCCAGCTCGGGCGAGTTGATGTTCTCGAACTCCAGATTGACCTGGAAGTCGATGTCGAACGCCCGCTGCGCCTGCCGGATCAGCCCCAGGTAGGAGTTGTTGACGAGGACATGGACGTAAGGGATCTTGTGCTGCGCACCGACCGCCAGCTCCTCGATCATGAACTGGAAGTCGTAGTCCCCGGAGAGGGCCACGACCTGCGCCTGCGGGTCGGCCTTCGCCACGCCCAGCGCCGCCGGGATCGTCCAGCCGAGGGGCCCCGCCTGGCCGCAGTTGATCCAGTGACGCGGCCGGTAGACGTGCAGCATCTGGGCGCCGGCGATCTGTGAGAGGCCGATGGTGGTGACGTACCGGGTCTCCGGGCCGAAGGCCTTGTTCATCTCCTCGTAGACGCGCTGCGGTTTGATCGGGATGTCGTCGAAGTGCGTACGGCGCTGGAGCGTCGCCTTCCTCTCCTGCGCGGCGGCCGCCCAGGCGGAACGGTCGGGAAGCGTGCCCGCCGCCCTGGACTCCCTCGCCGCCTCGACGAAGAGCTCCAGAGCCGCTTTCGCGTCCGAGGCGATCCCGTAGTCCGGAGCGAAGATCTTGCCGATCTGGGTGGGCTCGACGTCGACGTGGACGAAGGTGCGGCCGGCCGTGTAGACGTCGATGCGGCCGGTGTGCCGGTTGGCCCAGCGGTTGCCGATACCGAGGACGAAGTCGGACTCCAGGAAGGTCGCGTTGCCGTAGCGGTGCGAGGTCTGGAGGCCGACCATGCCGGCGTTCAGCTCGTGGTCGTCGGGGATCGCACCCCAGCCCATCAGGGTCGGGATGACCGGAGTGCCGGTCAACTCGGCGAATTCCTGTAGGAGTTCGGCTGCATCGGCGGTGATGACACCGCCGCCCGCGATGATCAGCGGACGCTCGGCGGCGTTCAGCATCGAGAGCGCCTTCGCGATCTGCGCCCGGGTCGCGGCCGGCTTGTAGACGGGCAGCGGCTCGTACGTGTCCACGTCGAACTCGATCTCCGTCTGCTGGACGTCGACCGGCAGGTCGATCAGGACCGGGCCCGGCCTGCCGGAGCGCATGAGATGGAAGGCCTGCTGGAAGACGCCCGGCACCTGGGCCGCCTCCAGGACGGTCACCGCCATCTTGGTCACCGGCTTGGCGATGGAGGCGATGTCGACGGCCTGGAAGTCCTCCTTGTGGATCACGGCGGTCGGGGCCTGACCCGTGATGCACAGGATCGGGACGGAGTCGCCGATGGCGGAGTACAGCCCGGTGATCATGTCGGTGCCGGCCGGGCCGGAGGTACCGACACAGACCCCGATGTTGCCCGGGTGGGTACGGGTGTAGCCCTCGGCCATGTGCGAGGCACCCTCGACATGGCGGGCGAGGGTGTGGTTGATCCCGCCGGAAGCCTCGAGCGCCGCGTAGAAGGGGTTGATCGCCGCGCCGGGGACACCGAACGCGCTGGTGACGCCCTCGCGCTTGAGGATCTCGACTGCCGCGCGGGCAGCGGTCATACGAGCCATGGGCTACTCCTGCTTCGACTGCTTCAGCTGCTCTAGCTGTCGGATTCGCTCTCCCGTCGCGCCCCGCGGTGAGCCCTTCCATCGGTGTACAGCGTTCCGCTCACTTCCGTGATGCGGAAAACATTTTCTACTATCTGGAAGCAATGTAAGTGGGGACGCGAAGGTCGTCAAGAGACGGACAAGCGGGGGCCGGAGGAGGACGATGGGGCCATGCCCGAGAGCGTGCCGGTGCGCTGCCCGGCCTGTCGGCGCGAGCGCCTCTACACCGCGCCCTGCTACCCGTGCGCGTGCGGTGCTCCCGTCACGCCCGTGCTCGACCGGCGGACGGCGCCGACGACCGTCGTGCACCGGGCGTGGGACGACGAGTGGGTCGCCCTTCGCTGCCCCGCCTGCCACCGCCGACACCAGTGGCCGCACCCTGAACTGGGCTGCGCCTGCGGAGCGGTGATAAGGATCCCGGTGACCGACCCGGTGACCGACCCGGCCCTCGATCCGGGGCCAGGGCCCGAGCAGGAGCCGGAGCCTCCGGTGACCGAAGCGGAGCCGGGGCCAGGGCCCGAGCAGGAGCCGGAGCCAGGGCCAGGGCCAGGGCCCGAGCAGGAGCCCGAGCCAGGGCCAGGGCCAGGGACCGGAACAACCGCGCCGACGTCGGCACCGACACCGCCGCAGCCCCCACCTGCACCGGCACCGGCACCGGCAGCACAACGGCGTGCCTTTCGACCCGTCGCCATCCGTACCGCCCGCGACGCGGTCACGGCCGCCGCGCTCTATCTGAACTGGCTCGGGCACGGGGACATCCGGCGGGCCGATCAGCGGCCCACCTCCGGCATCGGCCTCGCCGCCCGCGGGCTCGTGGCCCAGGTGGACCCCAGCGTGCGCCCGGCCTCACTGCGGGACGTGGAATGCCTGTGGCTGACGGCCATGACGGAATCCGCGGACTGCGTCTACTTCTCCCTGGCCGGATACGCCGAGGAGGCCCGCGCCCGCGCCGACCAATTGCGCGTACCGCTCTTCGTGCTGGACCTGACGGGCACCCCGCAGCCGGTCAACGCGATGGCCGACGCCCTCGACGCCGGGGACGCCTGAGGCGACGGCCATCGCCGTGAGAAACCCGGACAGCCCGAGCAGCCCGAGCAGCCCGAGCAGCCCGAGCAGCCCGCAGCACGGAAACCGCGCTAAAGGCCGTACCCCTCGCGCAGCTCGATCTTCCGTACCTTCCCCGAGACGGTCATCGGGAAGGCCTCCATGATCCGCAGCCTGCTCGGGATCTTGTAGTGCGCCAGCCGGCCCTCGCAGTAGGCACGCAACTCCTCCAGCGACAGCGGGTCCGCCGCGTCGGCCGGGATCACACAGGCGAGGACCTCCTCGCCGTACTTCTCGTGCGGGACGCCGACGACCTGCACGTCCCGGATCCCCGGGTGACCGTAGAGGAACTCCTCGATCTCGCGCGGGTAGATGTTCTCCCCGCCCCGGATGATCATGTCCTTGATCCGGCCGACGATCTCGACGTAACCGTCTTCACGCATCACCGCCAGGTCCCCGGTGTGCATCCAGCGTCCCGCGTCGATCGACTCGGCGGTCTTCTCGGGCTCGTTCCAGTAACCGAGCATCACGCTGTAGCCGCGGGTGCACAGCTCGCCCGCGACGCCGCGCGGCCGGGTCACGCCGTCCACCGGGTCCACCACCTTCACCTCGATGTGCGGCAGGACTCTGCCCACGGTGCCGGTGCGGTGCTCCAGGTCGTCCTCCCGGCGGGTCTGGGTGGAGACGGGCGAGGTCTCGGTCATGCCGTAACAGATCGACACCTGCGCCATGTTCATCTCGGCGACCACCCGTTTCATCACCTCGACCGGGCAGGGCGAGCCCGCCATGATGCCGGTGCGCAGGGAGGAGAGGTCGTAGGTCGCGAAGTCGGGCAGGTTCAACTCCGCGATGAACATGGTCGGCACGCCGTACAGGGAGGTGCAGCGCTCCTGCTGGACCGCCTCCAGCGTGGCCTTCGGGTCGAAGGACGGGGCCGGGACGACGATGCAGGCGCCGTGCGAGGTGGCCGCCAGGTTTCCCATCACCATGCCGAAGCAGTGGTAGAAGGGCACCGGGATGCAGATCCGGTCCTGCTCGCTGTAGGCGATCGACTCGCCCACGAAGTAACCGTTGTTGAGAATGTTGTGGTGGGAGAGGGTGGCTCCCTTGGGGAAGCCCGTAGTGCCCGAGGTGTACTGGATGTTGACGGGGTCGTCGCAGGACAACTCGTTTCCGCGGGTGCGGAAGGCCTCGTCGAGGTCGGGTGTTCCACGCCGCAGCAAGGCGTCCCAGCTCGGATCCCCGATGTAAACGGTCTCTCGCAGTTGCGGGCATTTGCCGCGTACCTGCTCGACCATCGCCCGGTAGTCGCTCGTGCGGTGGCCGATCGAGGCGAACAGCACGGAGATCCCGGCCTGGCGGAGGACGTACTCGACCTCCTGCGTGCGGTACGCCGGGTTGATGTTCACCATGATCGCGCCGATCCGGGCGGTGGCGTACTGGACGAGCACCCACTCCGCGCAGTTGACCGCCCAGATGCCCACCCGGTCGCCCTTGGCGACCCCGCTCGCGAGCAGCGCGTACGCCAGCCGGTCGGCGTCCTCGACGAATCGGCGGTACGTCCAGCGCCGCCCGGACGGCACGTCGACCAGCGCCTCGCGGTCCGGCCACCGCTCCGCCGTCCGGTCCAGGTTGTCGCCGATGGTGTCCCCGAGCAGCGCGGTCGCGCTCGTCCCGTGCGCGTACGAAACGGCCTTGCCCCGGGCGTACGACTCCTCGCTCACCGGAAGTCCTCCTCGCGGTACTCGTCCGGCGAGCCCGCCTCGGTCGCCTCCCGCAGCTCGATGCGGCGGATCTTGCCGCTCACCGTCTTGGGCAGCGGGGCGAACTCCAGGCGGCGGACGCGTTTGTACGGGGCGAGGACCTCGCGGGAGTGCTCGAACAGCACCTTCGCGGTGTCGGGGCCGGGCTGCCAGCCCTCGGCGAGCACGACGTAGGCCTTGGGCACGGCGAGGCGCAGCTCGTCCGGGGCGGGGACGACGGCCGCCTCGGCGACCGCCTCGTGCTCCAGCAGCGCGCTCTCCAGCTCGAAGGGGCTGATCTTGTAGTCGGAGGCCTTGAAGACGTCGTCGGACCGGCCGACGTAGGTGAGGTAACCGTTCTCGTCGCGGCTGCCGATGTCGCCGGTGCGGTAGTAGCCGCCGGCCATCACCTCCGCCGTGCGGTCGGGGTCGCCGTGGTAACCGGTCATCAGGCCGACCGGCCGGGCCGCCAGGTCCAGCGCGATCTCGCCCTCCTGCGCACCCGGCGCGCCCGACACCGGGTCGAGGAGCTCCACCCGGTAGCCGGGGCTCGGCCGGCCCATCGAGCCGGTCTTCAGGTCCTGTCCGGGGCTGTTGGCGATCTGCACGGCCGTCTCGGTCTGCCCGAAACCGTCCCGGACGGTCACCCCCCAGGTGCGCCGCACCTGCTCGATGACCTCGGGATTGAGCGGCTCGCCCGCGGCCACCGCCTCGCGGGGCGGGGTGCCCAGTTGGGTGAGGTCGGCCTGGATGAGCATGCGCCAGACGGTGGGCGGGGCGCAGAACGTCGTGACCCCGGCCCGGTCCATCTCGGTCATCAGCCGGGCCGGGTCGAAGCGGGTGTAGTTGTGGATGAAAACGGTTGCTTCGGCGTTCCAGGGGGCGAAGAGGTTGGACCAGGCGTGCTTGGCCCAGCCGGGCGAGGAGATGTTGAGGTGCACGTCGCCGGGCCGGAGCCCGATCCAGTACATCGTCGACAGATGCCCGATCGGATACGAGGTGTGGGTGTGTTCCACCAGCTTGGGGCGGGCGGTCGTACCGGAGGTGAAGTAGAGCATCAGCGGGTCGTCGGCGAGGGTGGGGCCGTCGGGCGTGAAGCCGGCCGGGGCCGAGTAGGCGTCCTCGAAACCCTGCCAGCCCTCGGGTGCGCCGCCGACCGCGATACGCCGGTAGTCGCCGGGGACCTCGTCGAACTTGCCGGTGTCCTCGGTGCGGACGAGGACGTGCCGGATGCGGCCGCGTTCCACGCGGTCGGTGAGGTCGGCGGGGCCGAGCAGCGGAGTGGCCGGGACGACGACGGCCCGCAGCTTCATCGCGGCCAGCGCGGTCTCCCAGAGTTCGGCCTGGTTGCCGAGCATGACGAGGATGCGGTCCTCGGCGGCGACGCCCTGCCCGCGCAGCCAGTTCGCGAGCCGGTCGGAGCGCTCCGACAGTTCGGCGAAGCTGAGACGGGTTTCGGAACCGTCTTCTTCCACGATGTGCAGGGCGGTGCGTCCGTTGCCGTCGGCGATGACGTCGAACCAGTCGAGGGCCCAGTTGAAGCGCTCCGGGCGGGGCCACTCGAAACGCTCGTAAGCGGTTGTGTAGTCCTCGCGGTGTTCCAGCAGGAAGTCGCGGGCTCTGCGGAAACGCTCCGTCGCCGTCGTCATCTGTCCTCCGTGCTTTCTTGGCTTGCTCGGTCCTGCGCCTCCGGGGCGCTCCCGGCCCCTGCGGCTCACTCCCGTGGTGCCGGACCATTGCCGGGCGGCTCTCTGCCATCGTGTAATCCGTGGTGCAGGTCTCACTACCCCCGGACGGGGGTGTGCGGCACCACGCCGCGCGGAAAGGGCGAGAACGTGGCGGCAGACGCGGCCGGAACGGTGGAGATTCGCGGTGCGCTGGCGCGGCTGCGGCGGGCGACGGGGCTGCCGGTCGCCTTCGGCGGTCTGGTGGAGCCGGGGCGGCAGCGGATGCGGATCAGCGAGTTCAGCGGCGCGGCCGGTCTCGCGCTGCGCGGACTGGCGGTGACCTCCGGAAACGGTCTCGGCGGCAAGGCGGTGGCGCTGGCCCGCCCGTGCGCGGTGACCGACTACTCCCTCTCCCGGCAGATCAGTCACGAGTACGACGCGGCCGTCGCGCAGGAGGGCCTGCGCTCGGTGCTGGCGATCCCGGTGGTCGTACGGCGCCGGGTGCGCGGGGTGCTGTACGGCGCCCTGCGCACGGCCCAGCCGCTGGGCGACCGCACGCTGACCGCGGCCGTGCAGGCGGCGCGGGATGTGGAGCAGGCGCTGGTGGTCGGGGACGAGGCGCGGGACCTGCTGACGGCGGCCGCACCGGGCACCGCGGGCGCGGGGCCCGGTGCGGACACCGGTCCCGGCGCCGGGGCGGGGGCCGGCTGGGAGCAGGTGCGCGAGGCGCACACGGCCCTGCGCGCCCTGGCCCCGCGGATCGCCGATCCGGCCCTGCGCGCCGAGCTCCTCGAGGTCTGCGGGCTGCTGGCGTCGAGGCCGGCGGAGCGGTCGGCGGGGCAGCCGGTCGCCCTGGCCCCGCGTGAGCTGGACGTGCTGACGTGGGTGGCGGCGGGGGCGACGAACGCGGCGGCGGCCGAGCGGCTGGGGCTGCGCCCGGAGACGGTCAAGGGCTATCTGAGGTCGGCGATGCGCAGGCTGGGCGCGCGCACCCGGGGAGAGGCGGTGGTCGCGGCCCGGAGGGCGGGCCTGCTGCCCTGATCGCGGGGCGCGCAACATGCCCGTAGCGCGGGCGGTGCAAGATGCGTGGGAGCAGGGATCACATCAAGCCAGGGAGGCCCCTCACGACAAGAGACCATTCATTCACCACCTCCATGAATTTCCCTATGCGTCACGTTGTTATATGGCTCACCACGCCGTGTCTCCGAATTTCAAAGGGACGTTGCCTAGAATTTGCCCCGGACACGACACTCGGAGGGGAGCGGTGACCGTGCGACGGGACTTCAAGGAGCCTGCCAGATGCCGCCCCGACCTGGTCATCGGCAGGGACGAGCTGTTCACGGCCGCCCGTGACCAGCTGACGCGGGGCGGCAGTGTGCTGCTGCACGGCCCGGCCGGAATAGGAAAGTCGACCGTGCTGCGGGCATTGGCCGCGGATTACGGCGAGGCGGCCCGCACCGTCCTGCGCTGCTCGGCGACCGAGTCCGAATCCCATCTCCCCTTCCTGGCTCTGGCCGACCTCTTCGGCCTCGTGCTGGACGAGATCTCGGACAAGCTGCCCGTCGCCCAGCGCACGGCCCTGGAGTCGGCGCTCACCGGCCGAGGCGAATCGACTCTGCAACGCGACGGCCTCGCCCTGCGTCTGGCCGTGCTGTCGGCCCTGCGCGCGCTCGCCGCCGCGGGTCCCGTCCTGCTCGTCGCCGACGACCTCCAGTGGCTGGACTCGGCCAGCGCCGAACTCCTCGGCTTCGCCGCCCGCCGCCTCGGCGACACCCCCGTCCAACTGCTGTGCGCGGTGCGGACGGAGGAGCAGGAGTACGACCGTCATCTACGCGCGTCCCCGCCCGACACCCTCGCCGTCCGGCTCAACCCCCTCTCCCGCGCCCAGGTCTCCGCGCTGCTCGACCACCGGGGCTACACCGACCTGCCCCGCTCGACGATGCGGGAGATCCACCGCACCAGCGGCGGCAACCCGCTCTTCGCCCTGGAACTGGGCCGTGCCCTCGGCGAGAGCCCGACGCCGCCCCGGCCCGGCGAGCCCCTGCCGGTGCCGACCTCGCTGCGCGCCCTGGTCCTCAGCCGCCTCGACATGCTGTCCGACGAGGCCCGCCGCACCCTGCTCGTGGCCAGCGCCGGCGCCCGCCCCACGCTGGCCCTGCTGCACGCGGCCGGCCGCGAGAACGCCGAGGCCGAGACCGCGCAGGCGGCGGCCCTCGGGCTGCTGGCGACGGAGCCCGAGGGGCCGGCCGTACGCTTCGCGCATCCGCTGATCTCGGCCGCGCTGTACGCGGAGGCGCCCGCCCAGGAGCGCCGGGCCGCGCACGCCGCGCTGTCCACCGCCGCCTCCGATCCGATCGAGCGGGCCCGCAACCTCGCCCTGGCCACCACCGGCACCGACCCGGAGGTCGCCGCCCGGCTCGCCGAGGCCGCCGCGCTCGCCCGCGACCGGGGCGCCCCCTCGGTCGCCGCCTCCCTCGGGCTGCTCGCCGCCCGGCACACCCCGCCGGACGGCGCCCCCGCCCCGGACGACCGACGGCTCCAGGCCGCCGAGGACGCGATCACCGCCGGAGAGGTGGACCTCGCCCGGGACATCGCGCGCGAGGTGCTGACCCGGGCCACCGTGCCCGCCGAGCGGATCCGGGCCTGGGAGGTGGTGATCGAGGCCGCCGGGCAGTCCCTGGGCGAGGTCGACGCCGTCTTCCCGCAGGCCCTCGCCGACGCAGGTGACGACCCGCGGCTGCTCGCCCTGGTCCACTACCGGCTGGCCTGGCGCAAGCTGATCGTGGAGGGCGACTTCGCCGAGGCCCGCGAGGAGGCCGCGCACACGGCCGACCTGGCGGCCCGCGGGGACGACCGGCGCACCGAGCTGATGGCGCTCTCCTTCCAGGCCTCGACCGAGACCCTGATGGGCCACCCGAACGCCCCGACCACCATCAAGCGGGCCCTGCGGGAACCCCAGGACCCCTACGTGGCGTGCCATCACAACGGCGTCGGGGCGGCCCGGTTCCGCTGGCTGCTGATGAGCGATCAGCTCCCCGAGGCCCGGTCGACCATCACCGCGCTGCTGCGCGAGGTGCGCCGGCGCGGCATGGTCGAGAGCGAGGTGCACTTCCAGCGCTTCCTCGCCGAGACCGAACTGCGCTCCGGACACTGCGGGCGCGCCCTCGACCTGGCCCGCGAGAGCCTCCGGCTGGCCCGGGACTCCGGCATCGGCCTGGGGGCCTCCGCGATGCTGGCCTCCCTCGCCGAGGCCTCCGGCGGTGACGTCGACCGGGCGCTGGCACTGGCCCGGGAGGCGGCGGGGAAGGCCGAGGAGGACGGCGACCAGATGTACGTCTCGCGCGCGCTGGCCGCCCTGGGCCACGCCCAGTTGGTGGCCGGGGACGCGGCGGGCGCGGTCGGCTCGCTGCGCCGGGTGCGGGAGCTGGAACAGGGACTGGGCATCACCGACCCCGCCCGGGGCCGCTGGCAGGGCGACCTCGCCGAGGCGCTGGTCCGGGTCGGCGAGCCGGGCGAGGCGCAGGACGTCATCGACGTGACGCGCGAGCACGCGCTCCGGCTGGGCCGGGAGAGCGTGCTGGCCGTGCTGGACCGGGCGGAGGCGCTCGTGCGGGCGGCCCGCGGCGACCACGAGGCGGCGCTGTCCCGGCTGACGTCCGTTCAGGACCGACTGGCCAAGCTGGGGTACGGCCTGGAGGAGGCGCGGGCGGCGTTCGCGCTGGCCATGCTGCGCACCGGGCGGCCGGGCCCGACGTCGTACGACGAGGCGGCCCGGCTGTTCCGGCGGTGCCGGGCGCTGCCCTGGCTGCGCCAGGTGGACGCGGCGATCGCGGCGGCCGCGCCCGAGACGGTCGCCGTGCCCCCGCAGACGACTCCCCCGTCCGACGCGCTGGAGGGGCTCGCCTCGATGGAGCGTCAGGTCGCCGCGCTCGTCATGGAGGGCGCGACCAACCGGGAGATCGCCGCGCGTCTGTTCATCAGCGTCAAGACGGTCGAGGCGACCCTGACCCGGGTCTACCGCAAGCTGGGGATCCGTTCGCGGGTGGACATCGTCCGACTGGCGGCGGGGCGTCACGCGAAGTGAGGAATCCGCGGGTTAACTGCCCCTCAGGGGCACCCCACCCTCGGCGGGTGCTGGGCCCCGCGATGCGGGTTCTCTGAGCGCCCCCTCGGCGGCGACTGTGGCTTCCCTGAGCCGACCGAGGGTTTTCCCTGCCCCAACTCCCTTAGGGGGTTCCCTCATTGGGGGAAACGGGTGCCGGGTTCTAGCTTAAGGGACGTGCCGCTCGCCCGGGCATACGGGGGTCGGTCCCGCGACCCCCGTGTAACCCCCCACACCCGCGCGACCCCCCACCGGCAATCCCCCACCGAGGAGATCCATGTTCGGGCTCAACCGGTTCAAGAAGACCGCCGCCGTCCTCGCGGCGACCGCCGCCGCGGCGGCGACCGCACTGCTCAGCGCCCCCACCGCTGTCGCAGCGCCGCAGCCGATCGTCGGCGGCACCACGACCACGACCACGACGTACCCGTTCATGATGCAGATCACGGACGCCTCGCAGAACCAGTTCTGCGGCGGCACCCTCGTCTCGGCGACCAAGGTGGTCACGGCCGCCCACTGTATGGTCGGCGAGACCACGAGCAGTGTGCGCGTCGTCGGTGGGCGCACCTACCTCAACGGCACCAACGGCACGGTCAGCCGGGTCAGCAAGATCTGGATCAACCCCAGCTACACGGACGCCACCAACGGTGACGACGTGGCCGTCCTGACCCTGTCGACGTCGATGCCGTACACCACGGCGTCGTACGTCTCCTCGTCCCAGACCAGCGTGTACGCGGCCGGCACCACCGCCCGCATCATCGGCTGGGGCACCACCTCGGAGAACGGCAGCTCCTCCAACCAGTTGCGGACCGCGACCGTCCCGATCGTGTCCGACACCAGCTGCAAGAGCTCCTACGGTTCCGACTTCGTCGCGACCGACATGGTTTGCGCCGGATACACATCCGGCGGCGTAGACACCTGCCAGGGCGACAGCGGCGGTCCCCTGCTCATCGGGGGCGTCCTGGCAGGGATCACTTCTTGGGGCGAGGGCTGCGCGGAGGCCGGCTACCCGGGTGTGTACACCCGGCTGACCACCTTCTCCAGCCTGGTGACGACGCAGGTCAACTCCTAGCCGGTCGGCTCCTGACCGGTGACCGCGTAGCAGTCCCCGAGATCTCCTGAGTACCCCTCAGGGAAAGACCGGGGGGCGCTGCGAGCCTCCACGAGCGGCCCGCAGCGCCCCCTATCCAAGATCCAAGCCCTCACCGGTCTCCGGTGGGGGCTTCTCGTTCGCCGGCGTGTGCCGGCGGCGGAGCGCGGTGGTCACGACCGTACGACAGTGCCGAACCGGATGTCGTGGGCCTGCCCCGGGTGCACGGTGGCCAGCATCCGCTCGCCCTCGGCGGCCACCTCCTGCCGCTGGGCCTCGGTGAGGGTGCCGAAGAGCTCGACGACCAGGGCGTCCTCCTCCAGCTTCCACACACCCGCCAGGAAGCCGTCGACGAGGAGGGTGCAGTACGCCTGGTTGCCCTGCCAGGAGCGGCCCCAGTACTCGGCCGGGACGACCCGGGTGCGGTCGGCGTGGGAGAGGAGGAGGTTGTCGAACTCGGGGAGGAAGCGGGGCGGGGCCGGGGTGTGCGGGTCGGGACGGGGTGCGTCGGGGAGGTCGAAGAGCTCGACGCCGTGCTCGTCGCGGAAGGTGAGGAGGTCCGGGCGCAGGCGTTCGAAGGCGTCGCGCAGCCGGGTCAGGCCGGCCCAGGTCTGCATGTCCTTGACGGAGGCCGGGCCGAAGGCGGCCAGATAGCGCAGGACCACGGAGTCCGCCGTCGGGGCGCTCTGCGCGGGCCGGCCGAGCCAGTGCTCGGCGGTGGTGAGCGCGACCTGCCCGCTCCTGCCCCACAGTCCGCGCGGGGTGACCTGGACCAGGGGCAGCCGACAGCGGGCGGCGACGGCGAGGGACTGGGGGTCGGCGTCCGGCCACTCGACGGAGAGCGCCTCGCGCAGCTGCTTCATGGTGCGCGGCTCGGCCTCGACGAGGTCGCGGGCGAGGACGGCGAGCCGGTCGAGGTCGACTCCGGTCAGGCCCTTGCGGAAGTACGTCAGCTCACGGTCGCGGGCGGGCTGGACGAACGGCCGCAGCGTCAGACAGTCGTCTGCGGTGTGGGTGTGGATGGTGGAACGCATGCTGACGATGCGCACGGCCTCGCGGCCGGCCATCAGCGTCGACAGCTCCTCGGGGACGAAGCCGTCGAGACGGGCGGCCAGCGCGTAGTACGGCGGCTTCACGTTCTGCGCCTGGAGCCCGAGCAGATGCTCCACGGCGGCCCCGGCGGACATCGACGCCGGCCGCAGCAGCAACTGCCGTTCGAGGGTGGCGCGGTTGAGGGCACGAGCGCCGAGCACGGGGCCCGCCGGGTACGTCGTCTTCGTCATGTACGCAACGTAGCGGGACTTGCGGACACCTTCCGTCCGCGACGCAGTCGCGGGTGCGGACGGAAGGGGGACGGACGGCGGTCGGCTCCGGACCGTACGGACCCCGCCCGGTCGTCGATCCCGCGTTGCGGCCACGTTTCGGTCGCGTGCCATTCAATGGAAATCTGCCTGGTGGCCATGGCGGCGGACGCTCATTCTTGCCGCACGCCTCGTGGGGGGCCGACCGCCCTGTGTCGGACATGCCGCTCCCGAGCGTCCTGCCCTTCCCGCCCGGCTCGCGAAAGGAGCGGCTGCGTGACATCGACGTCTGCAAGCCCCTCGCTCACGGCATCGTCCGCCCGGACCTCCGAACGCTGGAACCGCCGTCTGGTGGCCTTGCTGGTGGCCCTGATCTGGCCGACGCAGCTGCTGGCCGTCGCCGGCATCGTCACGGCCAACACGACGGCCGACATCGCGCAACGCTTCCACACCACCCAGGTCGCCTGGTTCTCGTTGATCGTCACCATGGTCTCGACCCTGCTCATCCCGTTCGTCATCAAGGCGGGTGACCGGTACGGACGGCGTCGGATCATGCTGGCCATGATCGGTCTCGGGGTCGTCGGCGACATCATCGCGGCCATGGCGGGCAGCTTCTGGCTGCTGCTGGTCGGCCGGGGCATCGCCGCTTGTTACGCCCCGTTCGCCGCCCTGTCCTTCCCCGCCGTGCGGGATCTCTTCCCCGCCCGGATGGTGAAGCAGGCCAGCGCGATCCTCGGCGGCAGCATGGGTCTGGTGGGCGTGGTGGGGCCGTTGCTCGCCGGTTGGCTGATCGACGCCGGGGGTTACCGGGCCGCGCTGTGGTTCATCGCCGGGGCGACCGCGGTGGCGTTCGTGCTGGTGGCCCTGCTGGTGCCCGAGACCCCGCGGCACGACTTCCAGAACGGCTTCGACTGGCTGGGCGGAATGCTGCTGGGCGGTGGCCTGACGGCCGTGGTGTACGCGGTCGGCCAGGGAGGGAGCTGGGGCTGGACGAGCGGTGCGACCCTCGGCTGGACGGCCGGCGGGCTGCTGGCGCTCGTGGCCTTCGTCCTCGTCGAGCGCGGCAGCGCCCATCCGATCCTCGATCTGCGTGTGCTCGGCCGGCGGCCGGTCGCGCTGACCGTCAGCGCCGCGGCCGTGGGCCAGGCCACCGCGCTGGCCATGGCCTCCATGGGCATCCTGCTGGCCCTCTACCCCGCGATCCCCGGGGTCTCCGACGGCCTCGGCTGGACCAGCACGCACAACGCGCGGATCGGCCTGACCTGGAATCTGGTCATGCTGGGCACCGGATTCGCCGCCGGCCGCCTGCTGCGCAAGGCCGACGCCCGCCTGCTGTGGGGGATCGGACTGGGGCTGGGCGCGGCGGGATACGGGCTGATGGGCCTCTTCCACGCCAATGCCACCGAGCTCGTCCTGACGGCGTGTCTGGCCAACCTCGGCACCGGCCTCATCGTCTCCATCGCTCCCGTGCTGGTCCTCGGCGTGGTCTCGGTGGAGGAGCAGGGGCAGGGCAGCGGCCTGATGCAGATGCTCTTCAACTTCTTCGGCACGGTCGTCCCCGCCGTGTGTTTCGCCGTCCTCGCCGCGCACAGCACGGTCCTCGAGGGCACCGCGTTCTACCTGGACGGCGGCTACACCTGGGTCTTCTGGACCGGAGCGCTGATCCTGCTGGCGGCGCTGGTGATGTCCCTGTTCATCCCGGCGCTGCGGGATCCGGAGAGCGACGCGGCCCCCGCCGCCGCCTGACCGAACCGCACCGCCACCGTCGCCCCCCGCCGAGTCCCCGGGCGGGGGGGGCGACGCCGTCACCTCGCGGGGATTCACTCAACGGATCCACGCACGGATTCGCCGACGGCTTCACTGCCGTCGGCGGAGGCTGCCCTGCGCCGGAGCCGGCGGGGCCGTGACCGCGCCGAGGCTGCGGGACAGGGCCCGGGCCGTGGCACGCAGGGCCGGGGCGAGCACGCGGGGCTCCGCGTGGCCGGCCGGCACGACGACCGACAGCGCCGCGACGACCTCGCCGTCGGCGCCGCGCACGGGTGCCGCCACGGCGTGCAGCGGGACGGGCTCCGCACGGTTCACGACGGCCACCCCGGTGCTGCGGATCTCGGCGAGCGAACGCCGTAGCGCGGCGGAGGACAGCGGTACGCCCTCGGGCTCGTGCGTCAGGGCCTGCCCGAGGATCTCGTCCTGGAAGTCGGGTTCGGCGTGCGCCAGCAGCACCAGACCGACGCCCGTGGAGTGCAGCGGCAGCCGGCCGCCCACCCGGTACAGCACGTCGATGGCGGTGTGGGCCGACAGCCGCTCGACGAGCAGCGCGTCCGTGCCGTCCCGTACGGCCAGCAGGACGTGCTGGTGGGTCGCCTCGTACAGATCCTCCATGTACGGCAGCGCCACCCGGCGCAGCCCGTGCGCGCGCGGCGCGAGCGAGGCGACCTCCCACAGCCGCAGGCCCACGACGTAGCGGCCGTCGGCGTCCCGCTCCAGAGCGCCCCAGTGCACGAGCCGCCGGGCCAGGCGTAGCGTCGTACTCGGCGGCGTGTCCGTGACGCGGCTGAGCTCGGCGAGGGTCAGCGAGCGGCGGTCCTCGGAGAAGGCCGTGAGCAGCGCGAACGCACGGTCGATCACCGGCTCGCCCTGTGGCGGCCGTCTTCCCCGGGCGGCGGCACCGGACGTGCCCGCGTTGTTCGTCACCCGTGCAGTGTGACCCACCAGGCGACCAGAAACGCGTTGCGTCCAGGTTTCGACCGCATGCCATTCAATGGAATTCGGCCTGGTGGGACGTCGGCGGCGGGCCCATCCTTACGGCACCCGTCCGCATGGCCCGGTCCTCGCGGCCCCACCTCGACGGGTTGCCCGCCTCGGGCAGAGCCGATCAGATTTTCCGAGGAGACCCCATGACTGCGGAGTTCGCCCAGAGCGGCGGTGCGAAGCGCCTCGCCCTGCCGGGGAAGCCGGTGCCCTTCTTCCTGGAGGCCGGAGAGGGGGAACGGTCCCACCTGTTCGACGCCCTCATCACCGTTCTGCTCAGCAAGGACGAGACCGGCGGCCAGTTCGGCCTGTTCACCTACGCGGCTCCCAAGGGCGACGCGATCCCCACCCACAGCCACGCCGACGTGCACGAGACCTTCTATCTGCTGTCCGGCCGCGCCCGGGTGTGGATCCAGGACGGCGACGGCGAGACGTACGAGAAGCTTCTCAAGCCCGGCGACTTCGGCTATGTGCCCGCCGGCTGTCTGCACACCTTCCGGGTCGAGGCCGACGACACGAAGATCATGGGCGCGTCCAGCGGCGGCTTCGAGCGGTTCTTCGGGGAGGCCGGCACCCGCACGGACTCGCCGGAGCTTCCGCACCCGCCGTACGTCCCGTCCCACGAGCAGCTGGCCCGGGTCGCCCGCGAACACCGGCAGGAGTTCCGGTTCGACCTCCGTCCCCTGGACGGCTGACATGGCCGCGAACGCTTCCCCCCTTCCGGCGGAGCAGACCACGCCCGCGGGCGCACGCGTGCTCCGGGGGGTCGAGTACGGCTCGCCGCCCGGATTCCGGCCGCTGCTGCTCGACCTGTACCGCCCCGCGCGCGACGAGCACCCGGCCCCGGTGGTCGTCTTCCTGCACGGCGGCGGCTGGCGGATCGGACGTCGGGACCAGTTCGGCCCGGCCTTCGCCGGGTGGCAGGTCGGACCGTTCGACCGGCTCGTCCGGGCGGGCTTCGCGGTCGCGTCCCTCGACTACCGGCTCAGCGGCGAGGCCGTCTTCCCGGCCCAGCTGCACGACGGCAAGGCCGCGCTGCGCTGGCTGCGCGCGCACGCCGGCGAGCTGGGGCTCGACGCCGGACGGGTCGTGCTGTGGGGCGAGTCCGCGGGCGGGCATCTCGCGGCCCTGCTCGCCCTGACCGACGGCAGGCCCGAGTGGGAGGGCGACGTCGGGGAGCCCGGTCCGGGCGTGACCGTGGCCGGGGTCGTCGACTGGTACGGGCCCGCGGACCTGCGCACCATGCAGCGCCAGTCCCGGCCCGACGCGGTGAGCGCCCCGGACGCCGTGGACTCCCGGGAGGCGCTGCTCATCGGCGCACCCGTGCCGCGGGCGGCGGAACGCGCCGCCGCGGCGAGCCCGGTGAGCCATGTGTCCGCCGCCGCCCCGCCCTTCCTGCTCGCCCACGGCACCGCCGACCGGTTCGTCCCCAGCGGGCAGAGCGAACAGCTCGCCGCGGCCCTGCGCGCCCACGGGTGCCGGGTGAGCCTGCACCTGGTCGACGACGCGGACCACCTCTGGGCCGGGCTTCCCGATCCGGAACCCGTCTTCGCCGAAGCCCTGGAGTTCGCCGTCCAGGTCTGCGGACCCCTCGGGCTTCCCGCCCCGGCCTGACTCCTCCTCGAACGTTTGGTCACCTGTATGAACGCCGCTCCCACCTGTCTGCGTGCCGACGAGCTGGAACAGCCGCTGGGCCTCGGCAACCGCCGCCCCCGGCTGTCCTGGTGGCTGCCGCCCGGCTCGCGCGAGCAGTTCGCGTACCGCATCGGCACGAGCACGGGCTGGGACTCCGGCCGTGTCGACTCCGCCGACAGCACGCACGTGCCGTACGGGGGGCCGCCGCCCGGCTCCGGGGAGCGGATCACCTGGCGGGTCAAGGTCTGGACCGACCTCGGCGAGAGCGCGTGGTCGCGGGAGGCCTGGTTCGAGACCGGCCTGCTGGATCCCGCCGACTGGCAGGCCCGGTGGATCGAGCCCGTCGTACCCGGCGAACCCGGTGTGCCGGGTGAACCCGTGTCCGACGGGGCGGCCGGTATGCCCGGCGTGCCTGGTGAACCCGTGTCCGACGGGGCCGGTGAACCCGTGTCCGACGGCCCCGGCATGTCCGGCGGGCCCGGCGTCCCGCCCGCCGGGCACCGGCCCGCCCCTCTGCTGCGCACCGCGTTCACCGCGGGCTCACCGGTCCGCCGGGCCCGGCTCTACGCCACCGCGCAGGGTCTCTACGAGGTCTTCCTCAACGGGGAGCGGGTCGGGGACGCCGAGCTGACACCGGGGTTCACGCAGTACGACGTACATCTCCAGGTGCAGGCGTACGACGTGACGGCCCTGCTGCGGGAGGGCGAGAACGCGCTGGGGGCGGTGCTCTCCGACGGCTGGTTCCGCGGTCAGGTCGGGGTCACCCGGGCCCACGACCAGTGGGGCGAGCGGGTCTCCTTCCTGGCGCAGTTGCACCTCGAGCACGCCGACGGCACCACGTCCGTCGTGTGCACCGACCGGCACTGGCGCTGGGCTGCGGGGCCGATCGTGGCCGCCGACCTGATCGCGGGACAGTTCACCGACCTGCGCCGCACCCCCGTCGGCTGGGACCTGCCGGGGTACGACGACTCGGCCTGGACGCCGGTGGAGGTCGCCGACCACGGACATGCCGGGCTGGTCGCCTCACCCGCCCCGCCCGTGCGGCGCGTCGAGGAACTCGCCCCGGTCTCGGTGACCCGCCCGCGTCCCGACCGGCAGGTCTTCGACCTCGGCCAGAACATCAACGGCTGGGTGCGGCTGACCGACCTCGGTCCGGTGGGCACCCGCCTCACCCTCACGCACGGCGAGTCCCTGGGCCCCGACGGCGATGTGACGACGGATCACCTCCGCGTGGACATGCCGTTCCTGCCCGAGCCGCTCCCGGCCGGCCAGGTCGACCGGGTCGTCTCGGCCGGCCGGCCCGGCGAGGCCTTCGAACCGCGGCACACCACGCACGGCTTCCGCTACGTCCGCGTCGAGGGTCATCCCGGCGAGCTGACCGCCGACGACCTGCGCGGTGTGGTCGTCCACTCCGACCTGCGGCGGACCGGCTGGTTCGACTGCGACGACGAGCGGGTCGACCGGCTGCACGAGGCCGCCCGGTGGGGTCTGCGCGGCAACGTCTGCGACATCCCCACGGACTGCCCCACCCGCGAACGCGCCGGCTGGACGGGTGACTGGCAGCTGTTCGTGCCGACCGCCGCCTTCCTCTACGACGTGTCGGGCTTCTCGGCGAAGTGGCTGCGCGACGTCGCCGCCGACCAGTGGCCGGACGGCACCGTCGCCAACATCTCGCCGGCCTGCCGCACCGAGGGGCCCAAGGGGCCGGTGGCGCATCTCAACGGCTCGGCCGGCTGGGGCGACGCGGTGGTCATCGTGCCCTGGCAGCTGTACCTGGCCTACGGCGACCCGGGGATCCTGGAGGAGCTGTGGCCGGCCATGACCGCCTGGCTCGGCCGGGTCGAACGGGCCGCCCGCGAGGAGCGGCACCCGGACCGGATCCGGCGCTCCCCCCGCCCGGCGCCGCACGAGCGGTATCTCTGGGACACCGGGTTCCACTGGGGCGAGTGGCTCGTGCCCGGTGAGAAGGTCGGTGACCTGGCGGCCTACGCGGCCCTGGACAAGGCGGACGTCGCCACCACCTACTACGCCCACTCCACCCGGCTGGCGGCGCGCATCGCCCGTGTCCTGGGCCGCGACGAGGACGCCGACCGCTACCGGGACCTGAGCGAGCGGGTGCGTGCCGCCTGGCGGACGGAGTTCATCGCGGCCGACGGCTCGCTGCGCCCGGACACCCAGGCCCACCATGTGCGGGCGCTCGCCTTCGACCTGGTCCCGGCCGGGCTGCGGGCCCGGACCGCCGCACGGCTGGTGGAACTCGTCCGCGCCGCGGACACGCATCTCGGCACCGGCTTCCTCGCCACCCCGGACCTGCTGCCCGTGCTCGCCGACTCCGGACACCTGGACGTCGCCTACGAGCTGCTGCTCCAGGACACCGCCCCGTCCTGGCTCCACATGATCGACCGGGGCGCGACGACCGTCTGGGAGCACTGGGACGGCGTCGGCGCGGACGGCACCGCGCACGACTCCCTCAACCACTACTCGAAGGGCGCGGTCGTCTCCTTCCTGCACCGCTGCACGGCCGGGATCAGGCCCGACGAGGACGCTGCGGGCTACCGCCGCTTCACCGTGGCACCCCGCCCCGGCGGGGGCCTGACCCGGGCCCGGGCCGAACACCACTCGCCGTACGGGCCGATCCGCTCGTCCTGGCACATCGGGGACGGCCGCTTCCATCTCTGCGTCACCGTGCCGCCCGGCACCACCGCGCACGTCGTCCTGCCCGACGGCACCCGGCACCACGCCGGGGCCGGCATCCACACCTACGGCTGTGCGGCACCGGACGCCGCCCTGACGCCCACGGGAGCGACCCCATGACGGACACCACCGGAACGGCTCGACACGCCCCCGCGGACGGGACGGCGCCCCCCGGCACCGCCCACGACCCCCGGCAGGACGCCCTGTTGCGACAGGTCCTGTCCACCCTCCGGGGCGACGACGAGCGGCTGCGGGAGCTGATCGGCGGCCTCGTGACCCATCTGCACGCCTTCGTGCGCGAGACCCGGCCCTGCGAGGACGAGTGGCTGCGCGCGGTGGACTTCCTGGTCCGCACGGGCCGGGCCTGCACCGAACACCGCAACGAGTTCATCCTGCTCTCCGACATGCTCGGCCTCACCTCGGCCGTGGACGAGGTCAACCACACGGGCCCGGCCACCATGACGCCCAGCTCGGTCGAGGGCCCCTTCCACTCGCCGGCGCCGCCCCGCCCGATGGGCGCCTGGATCGCCGAGGGCCCCGAACTCCGGCGCGGGGAGCGGGCCGTGGTGCACGGCCGGATCACCGACTGCGACGGCAGGCCGCTGGCCGGGGCGGTGCTGGACGTCTGGCAGGCCAACGACACGGGTCTGTACGACAGCCAGGACGCCGAGCAGCCCGACGGCAACCTGCGCGCTCTGTTCACCACGGGTCCCGACGGCGCCTACTGGTTCCGTACGGTCAAGCCCGCCAGCTACCCGGTGCCGACCGACGGCCCGGTGGGCGAGCTGCTGCGGGCGCTCGGCCGTCACCCGATGCGCCCCGCCCATGTCCACCTGCGGGTGGAGGCGGCCGGGCACCGGTCGCTCACCACCCATGTGTTCGCCGCCCACGACCCCTACCTCGGCTCCGACGCGGCGTTCGCCGTCAAGGACGCGCTCATCGCGCCCTTCGCACCGGGCGACGAGGTCACGGCGCGTCGGTTCGGCATGGACGGACCGTTCCTGACGGCCGAGTTCGACATCCGTCTGGCCGCGGTAACCGCGCGGGAAACAGGAGGCACGCGCGCATGAAGCTCGTCGGCATGGTGGATCCGGGCCGGGAATCCGGCCGCAGGCGGATCGTGATCGGCGTCGTCGTCGACGGTCGGGTGACCCCGCTCACGGACGTGGACGACTTCTACGCCGACCTCCCCCACTGGCAGGAACGGGCCCGCGCGGTCCGCCACGGCACGGTCCCGCTGGCGGAGGTGACCCTCGCCCCGCCGGTACCGGCGTCGGCGCGGGTGCTGTGCGTGGGTCTCAACTACCGTGCGCACGCGGCCGAGGGCGGCTTCCGGGCACCGGAGCATCCCACCCTGTTCGGCCGCTGGACGGCCTCCCTGTCGGTGGACGGCGTACCGGTCCCGGTGCCCGCGAACGAACCGGGCCTGGACTGGGAGGGCGAGGTCGCGGCGGTCGTCGGCGCCCGGCTGTGCGACGCCGGGGAGCAGGAGGCCGAGGCCGCCGTCCTCGGTTACGCCGTCTTCAACGACCTCACCGCCCGTACCGCGCAGAAGCTCACCGCCCAGTGGACGCTGGGCAAGAACGCCGATCGCAGCGGCCCGATCGGGACGGTCGTCACCGCCGACGAGGCGGGCAGCCTCGCCGACGGGCTGCGCCTGGTCACCCGCGTCAACGGGGAGATCATGCAGGACGGGAACACCCGCGACATGATCTTCGGAGTGCCCGAGCTGCTGTCACGGATCAGCGCCACCCTGACCCTGCATCCCGGCGACGTGATCGCCACCGGCACCCCGGAGGGCGTCGGCTACGTCCGTACGCCGCCCCGTCTGCTGCGCTCCGGTGACGTCGTCGAGGTGGAGGTCGACCGGCTCGGGACGCTGCGTACGCCCGTCACCGACGCGTCCGCGAGGTCCGGCGCGTGACGGGGACGACCGCGCGGGTACTGATCGCGGGCGGCGGGCCGTCCGGTCTCGCCGCGGCGGTCGAACTCGGCCGCCGCGGCATCCGGACCGTGCTCGTCGAACCGCGCACCACCGTCGACGACGACCGGCCGCGGGCCAAGACCACCAGCATCCGCACCATGGAGCACTTCCGCCGCTGGGGCCTGGCCGACCGCTTGCGCGCGGCCGCCCCGCTGCCGGTGGCCTGGTCCCAGGACGTCATCTTCTGCACCGGGCTCCTCGGCACCGAACTGACCCGTTTCCGCAATGTGTTCGGCCTGTACGACGGACGCGACGAGCGCTGGGCGGAGCCGGGCCAGCAGGTCCCGCAGCCGGTCGTCGAACGGCTCCTGCGCACGGCGGTGGCCGCACTGCCCTCGGTCACCTGCCTGACCGGCCACCGGGTCACCGCCGTCGAGCAGGACGAACACGCCGTGCGCGCCACGGTCACCGCCGCCGACGGCTCCGTCCGCTTGCTCACGGCCGACTATCTGCTGGGCTGTGACGGCGGCGGCGGAGTCAGCCGGCAGGCCGTCGGAGCGGTCTACGCCGGCTCGTCCGGTGAACGGCCCAACCTCAGCATCGTCTTCCGGGCACCGGGCCTGGGCGAGGCGGTCGGCCTGGACCGGGCGGTGCAGTACTGGGTGGTGAGCCCCGAGGCCTCCGGTCTCATGGGCCGTCTCGACCTGGACGACCGGTGGTGGGCCATCGTCCAGCGGACCGACCCCGACCACCCGGTGGCACCCGAGGCGCTGGTGCGCAATCTCGTCGGCGCCGGGCACCCCGGGCCCGTGGAGGTGCTCGCCACCGACCCCTGGACCGCCCGCATGCTCCTGGTCGACCGCTACCGGCGCGGCCGTCTCTTCCTGGTGGGCGACGCCGCCCATCTGAACCCCCCGTGGGGCGGGCACGGCTTCAACACGTGTGTCGGCGACGCCGTGGACATCGGCTGGAAACTCGCCGCGGTCCTCCAGGGCTGGGGCGGCGCGGAGCTGCTGGACAGCTACCAGAGCGAACGGCGGCCGGTGGCTCAGCAGATCATCGCCGGCAGTGCCGCCCAGGACAGGCTGCTCGCCCCGTCCTTCGCCGACCCCGCGCTCCTCGGGGACACGCCCGAGGCCGGTCGCCGCCGTGCGCGGACCGCGGCCGCCCTCCAGGCCAAGGCGGGCGAGTTCCACAGCGAGGGCCTCGTCCTCGGCCAGCACTACGCCTCGTCCCCCGTCGTCGTCGACGACGGCTCCGCGATCCCGCCCCTGGTGCCGCGCAGCTATCACGGCCTGTCCTTACCGGGCGCCCGGCTGCCGCACGGCTGGCTCCCCGACGGCCGTTCCCTGTACGACCTGCTCGGCGACGGTCTCACTCTGCTCCTCCTGGCCGGTGACAGGGAGCCCGACCGCGCCGCCTTCGCCAAGGAGGCCGCGGCCCGGGGCGTCCCCCTCACCACCGTCGACCTGACCGGCCTGGTCCCGCGCGAACGCTACGGCGCCCCGATGCTGCTGATCCGGCCCGACCAGCACATCGCGTGGCGGGGCGCGGACGGCGCACGGGCCGGGGACGTGCTCGATGTCGTCCGCGGCGCGGCGCGGCCAAACTCCTTGCGCGGCAACCCAGTCGTCGCCATGTGAACACCGCGTGCTCCGCTGTCGCGTGCGGTCGCCCGGGTGCCCCACCGCACGCGAAGGTCGGCATCACGCACGGGAGTTGACCCCTGCACCGCCCCCCGGTCACCCGAACGCGCCCGCCCTGCCGAAGGACAGGGGCAGGAAGCGCTCGGCCATACGGGCGTAGCCGGCCGCGTTCGGATGCAGGCCGTCGGGCAGGTCGGCCACGTCATCGGGACCGAACAGCGTTGTCCCGTCGACGATGTGCAGCCGGTCGTCGCCGTCCCGCCGACGCTGCTCGACATGCTCGCTCAGCAGCGCCCGGATGCGGGCGAGCGTGAGGGCGCCGAACGCGAGGTCCTCGGGACGGTCGACGGTATGGACCATCCCGTCGGGGCCCACCAGCGTGGGGCCGGGCCGCTGTTCGGCGGCCGGGCAGACGATGGGGGTGATGACCAGGACCGGTGTGGACGGGTGCCCGTCGCGGATCGTGTCGAGGAAGCCGTGGAAGGCCGGGACGAAGGCGCGTTCCCGCATGCTGTCGGCGTTGTGGACGTTGATGCCCAGTTCGAGACTGATCGCGCTCGCGGGCAGGTCGCGGACGGCACGGGCCATGAAGGGGTCGAGCTGGCACTGCCCGCCGAGGCCGAGGTTGACCAGGGACCGGCCGGCCGAGCGGGCCACGGCGGCCGGCCAGGTGGCGGTCGGGCGGTCCGCGTCCGAGCACTGGCTGATGGAGCTGCCGTAGTGCACCCACAGGGCGCCGCTCGCCGGTGCCGGACGCACCGACGCCCCGTCCGGGACACGGACGTCGATCAGCGTGACGGCCGGGGTGACGGGCAGCCAGATCTCCACGCGTCGTTCGCCGGCCCGCGGGCCGATGCGGAAGCGCACGGTCGCGGGCTCGGCCGGTCCGGCCTCCAGCGAGCCGGTGGCGGGGTCGAAGAAGACCGGGCTCTGTTCCGTCGTCACCACCGGCTCGCGCAGTTCGCCGTCGACCACCAGGTCGAAGACGCTGCCGCCGGACGGCATGCCCAGGGGAAGGACCACGGTCAGCCGGGCGTGGAGCTCGAGCTCGGTGGCGTCCGTGAGCATCTCCAACCGCACTCCGGACGGCACGGCACTGTTGAAGTCGAACGCCCGGTCGGCCAGCCGCGCCCGCCCCGCGTCCGGGGAACGGTGCAGCGTGACTCCGGTCGTATCGGTGGTCTTCCCGAGCGCGCCGACGACACAGTCGAGCGCGCGGTCGAGTACGGAATGCATGCGAGGACCTCTCGACGGCACAGGTCAGGTCAGGTCAGTCGTAGTCCTCTGTCCGGCATTCGTCGCGTAATTCGTCGCGTCGGTCCACGAACGGCCCCCGGCGGCCTCCTGCCCGAGCGGTACGCGGGGGTCCTCCTGGAGGAGGACGGCGGTGCGTCGGCTCATGCACCGGCACCAGGCGGGAGTGCCCACACGGGCACGATGCCCCGGAGCACCCCCACGAGCCAGGCTGGTCGTCCACCCGAACCCAGACCTGGAGATCCGTTTCCCGTGGCTACCTTGCTCTACCGGCTGGGCCGGACCGCCTTCCAGCGGCGCTGGCTCGTGACGCTGCTGTGGGCGGTGATCCTCGGTGCCGTCGGAGTCGGCGCCGCCAAGGCTCCCGCCGCCTCCGACGACGGCACCTCCTTCATGCCCGGCATCGAGGCGCAGAAGGCGTTCGACCTGATCGGAGAGCGGTTCCCGGGCTCGGACGCCGACGGTGCCGACGCGCGGATCGTGTTCGTCGCGCCCGGCGGCCAGCGGGTGACCGCGGCCGGCCACCGCGCCGCCGTCGACACACTGGTGACCGAGGCGGCCGAAGAGCCGCAGGTCGCGAGTGCCGTGAACCCGTTCGAGGCGGGGGCGGTGAGCAAGGACGGCTCGACCGCCTACGCCACGGTGAGCTACAAGGTGAAGGCCGACGACCTCACCGACGCCGACAGGACGGCCCTGGAAGCGGCCGTCGACAAGGCCCGCGCCTCCGGCCTCACGGTCGAGGTCGCGGGCACCGCACTCGCCACCCAGCCCGCGGCGGGCGGCTCCTCGGAGGCCATCGGCATCGTCCTCGCCGCCGTCGTGCTGCTGATCACCTTCGGCTCCCTCGCGGCCGCCGGTCTGCCGCTGCTCACCGCCGTCATCGGCGTCGGGATCAGCATGGCGTCCATCATGGCCCTCGGCAGCGCCTTCGGCCTGTCCCTGACCACCGGGACGCTCGCCACGATGCTGGGCCTCGCGGTCGGCATCGACTACGCCCTCTTCGTGGTCTCCCGCTACCGGGAGGAACGCGCGGGCGGCCACGCCCCGCGCGAGGCGACCGCACTCGCCGTCGGCACGGCCGGCTCCGCCGTGGTCTTCGCCGGTCTCACCGTCGTCATCGCGCTGGCCGGCCTGTCGGTGGTCGGCGTTCCGATGCTGACCAAGATGGGCCTGTGCGCCGCGGGCGCCGTGGTCGTCGCCGTCCTGATCGCTCTCACCCTGGTCCCCGCCCTGCTCGGCATGTGGCCCGAGGCCGTCCTCTCCCGCGCCGCGCGCAAGGCCGGCCGCGCGGCCCGGCCGGCCGACAACGGCGGTTCGCGGTGGGCGCGCTTCGTGCTGCGCCGCCCGGTGGCCGTGCTGGTGGCGTGTGTCGCGGGCCTCGGCGTGCTGGCGCTGCCCGCCGCGCACCTGGAGCTGGGCATGCCGGGAGACGAGTCCAAGCCGGTCTCGTCGACGGAACGACGCGCCTACGACGCGCTCGCGGACGGCTTCGGCGCGGGCTTCAACGGGCCGCTGACGATCGTCGCGGACGTCAGGGGCGCGGCCGGGCCGAAGGCGGCCGCGCAGTCGATCGCCCGGGAGATCGGCGCGACCCGCGGGGTCGTGTCCGTCTCCGCCCCGCGGTTCAACGAGGCCGGTGACACCGCGCTGTTCTCGGCGGTCCCGACCGCCGGTCCGAACACCGAGGACACCAAGAACCTGGTCAGGGCCATCCGCGCGGAACGGGCCGGTCTCGAACGGGAGACGGGGGCGACCTTCGAGGTCACCGGCAGCACCGCGATGAACATCGACGTGGCGCAGGCCCTTCAGGACGCGCTCGTCCCCTACCTGGCCGTCATCGTCCTCCTGGCCCTGCTCCTGCTGCTGGTGGTCTTCCGGTCCGTGCTGGTGCCGGTCAAGGCCGCCTTCGGGTTCCTGCTGTCGGTGCTGGCCGCCCTCGGCGCGGTCGTGGCGGTCTTCCAGTGGGGCTGGGGCGCGGAGCTGCTGGGGGTGGAGCAGACCGGTCCGATCATGAGCCTGATGCCGATCTTCCTGGTGGGCATCGTCTTCGGCCTGGCGATGGACTACGAGGTGTTCCTGGTGGCCCGGATGCGGGAGGCGTACGTCCACGGGGACCGGGCTCCCCAGGCGGTCGTCACCGGTTTCCGGCACAGTGCGCGGGTGGTCGTCGCCGCGGCGGTGATCATGATCGCGGTCTTCTCCGGCTTCGTCGGCGCCGCCGAGTCGATGATCAAGACCATCGGTTTCGGGCTGGCCGTCGCCGTGCTGTTCGACGCCTTCGTCGTCCGCATGGCGCTCGTGCCCGCGGTGCTGGCCCTGCTCGGCGACCGGGCGTGGTGGCTGCCCGGGTGGCTCGACCGGCTGCTGCCGCGGGTCGACGTCGAGGGCGTCGGGCTCACCGTGCCGCCGGTGCCGGCCGCCGGACGGGTGGGGGGCGAGCCCGCGCAGCAGGAACCGGCCCGCACGGAACCGGCCCGCACCTGAGGCCCGGCCCCGGGTGAGTCCCCGGTGAGCCCTTCCCACACCCACCCCCGCCCCTCCCCCGGCCGCGGCCGCGGCCGCGGCCGCGGCGCCGGACAGCCCGGCGCCGTGGCCGACGGTGTGTGAGTATGTCTGCCTTTGAACGTCTCGGAGCGTGATGAGCACCAGCTGGCAGCGCCGGGCAGCCACCCGCCCGAAGTCCGTCGAGGCGACGACGCTGGTCGCGTTGTCCGTCTTCACCGTCTCGGGTGTCGTCGTCACCCGGGCGGTGATGCCGCAGGCGCCGATCCTGTGGCCCGGCGTCGCCCTGTCCGTCGTCGCCTGCGCCGCGCTGTACCGGCGCCTGGACCGCCCCCTTGCGGTCCTCGCCGTCACCCTGCTGTGCACCATGGGCCAGGGTGCCCTCGGCTACCTGCTGACCCCGCTGGTGATGGGGCCGCTCCTGTGGGCGCAGTACACGGCGAGCGTGCGGACCCCTCGCCGCGCGGCCCGCAACAGCGCGCTGACGGCCGCCGCCGGCATCGCCGTCACCGGTCTGTTCGTCCCCTCGTTCCACGACTCGCCGATGCTCTCCATCGTCAACCCGGCGGCCTGGGTCCTGATGTCCGCGGCCTTCGGCGCCTACGTCCGGGTCCGTCGTGAGTACGCCGCGGCCCGTGCCGAGCACGCCGACCGTCAGCGGGAGGAGGAGGCACGGCACCGGGTGATCCAGGAACGGATGCGCATCGCGCGGGAGCTGCACGACGTGGTCGCCCACCATCTGACCCTGGCCGACGCGCAGGCGGGCACCGCAGCCCACCTCGCACGGGCCGACCCCGGCAAGGCCCTCGAGATCATCGGCAGGCTTCCGGAGACGACGGCCGCGGCGCTGCGCGAGCTCAAGGCGACCGTGGGACTCCTGCGCGAGGACACCGACCCCGGACACGACCTGACGCCCGCACCGGGACTCGGGCAGCTGCCCGACCTGGTCGACGCCTGCTCGGCGGCCGGCCTGGAGGTGAGCGTCACCGTCGAGGGCCCGTCGCGCCCGCTGACCCCCGTCCTCGACCTGACGGCGTACCGGATCGTCCAGGAAGCGCTGACCAACGTCAGCAAGCACGCGGCGACCCGCACCGCGCGGGTCCGGGTCGCCCACACCCCGCACCACCTGACCCTGACCGTCACCAACGACACCGTCCCCGGCCGCCCCGTACCCGTGCCCGGTCCGGGGCGCGGCTTCGGTCTGCTCGGCATGCGCGAGCGCACCGCGGCGGCCGGCGGCACCTTCCACGCCGGTCACCGCCCGCGGGGCGGCTTCGAGGTCGTCTGCACCCTTCCGCTCGACCGTCCAGACGAAAGTCCCGCCTCATGACCATCCGTGTCCTGCTCGCCGACGACCAGGCCCTGCTCCGGGCCACCTTCCGCATCCTCATCGAGTCGGTCGCGGACATGACCGTCGTCGCGGAGGCAGCCGACGGGCAGGAAGCCGTCGACCTCACCGAGACGCACCGGCCCGATGTGGTGGTCATGGACATCCGGATGCCGAACGTCGACGGAGTGGCGGCCACCGCCGCGATCTGCGCCCGGCCGGAGCTGTCGGGGACCCGGATCCTCGTCCTCACCACCTTCGAGGACGACCGCAACGTCGCGAAGGCGCTGCGCGCCGGCGCCGGCGGCTTCCTCGGCAAGGGCGTCAGCCCCGAGGTCCTGCTGTCGGGCATCCGCACCGTGGCGGCCGGCGACTCCCTCCTCTCCCCGCTCGCCACCCGGGCCCTCATCACCCGGTTCCTGGCGGGCCCGGACACCGACGACGTCCCCGCGCTCCCCGGCCTCCTCAAGACCCTGACCGACCGCGAGCGCGAGGTGATGGCGCTGGCCGCGTACGGCAGGTCCAACGCGGAGATCGCCGCCGAGCTCTTCCTGAGCCCGCTGACGGTACGCAGCCACATCCAGCGCGCCATGACCAAGCTCGGCGCCCGCGACCGCGCCCAGCTCGTCGTCGTCGCGTACCGAAGCGGCCTGGTGAAACCGCCTCCGGCCGAGCACGACTGACCGCGGCGCTCCGCGGCGAACGGCCCGAGGAGGAGGCCCGTCGGTCCACTCCCCTCCCGGGCCAGGGCGGGGAGCGCGCCAGGTCGTGGGCGAGGTGCGCGGCCCGGGTCGGGCCCCGCCCTACGAACACCTCGGTCGTGGCTCCCTGGTGGGCCGCGGGTCCGGGTGCCAGAGTCGGGGCCATGGCCATCGACGTCGCCGCCCTCCGGGCGCACTTCCCCTCCCTCACGCAGGGTCTCGCCTTCTTCGACGGACCGGGCGGGACACAGACACCCACCCCCGTCGCCGAGGCCGTCACCAGGACGATGACCGGTCCGCTGTCCAACCGGGGGCTGGTCAGCGCGTCCGAGCGCAACGCCGAACAGGCCGTCGCCGGCTTCCGGGCCGCCTACGCCGACCTGCTGGGCGTGCCGGAGACAGCCGTCGTGCACGGGCGCAGCGCCACGCAGCTCACGTACGACTTCTCCCGGACGCTGGCCAAGGGCTGGCGGCCCGGTGACGAGATCGTCCTCAGCCGGCTCGACCACGACGCCAATGTGCGCCCCTGGATCCAGGCGGCGGAGCGCGCCGGGGTCACCGTCCGCTGGATCGAGATCGACGGCGCGAGCACGGAACTCGACCTCGGCTCCTACGAGCGGGCACTGTCGCCCCGGACCCGGCTGGTCGCGGTGACGGCGGCCTCGAACGTGCTGGGCACCAGGCCGCCGGTGCGCCGGATCGCGGACCGGGCGCACGAGGTGGGCGCCCTGCTGTTCGTGGACGGGGTGCACTACGCCGCGCATCACCTGGTGGACGTGCCCGCGCTGGGAGCCGACCTGTTCGTCTGCTCGCCGTACAAGTTCCTCGGACCGCACTGCGGGGTGCTCGCCGGTTCGCCCGGCGTCCTCGAGGCGCTCGTACCGGACAAGCTGCTGCCGTCGCCGGACACCGTGCCGGAGCGCTTCGAGTTCGGGACGCTGCCCTACGAGATCCTGGCGGGCGCCACCGCGGCCGTGGACTTCCTGGCCGCGCTCGACCCGATCGGGCCGGGGCGGCCAGGGGTGGCCGGGGACGCGCCGGGGACGGCGGGGTCGCGCAGGGAGCGGCTGGCGCGGTCGCTGCGGTCCCTGCACGACCACGAGAACGTGGTGCGCGCCCGGGTGGAGGAGGGGCTGCGCGCGCTGGGCGACGCCGTCACCGTCCACTCCAGGGCGCGGGACCGCACCCCGACCGTTCTGATGAGTTTCGAGGGCCGGGACGCACGCGAGGCACAGGAGCATCTCGCCGCCCGGGGTGTCGTGGCCCCGGCGGGCTCGTTCTACGCCTACGAGGCCTTCACCGCGCTCAAGCTCGACGATCCCGCGCTGCGGGTGGGACTCGCGCCCTACAACGACACCGAGGACGTCGACAGGCTCATCGACGGGCTCGCCTCGTTTCTCTGACGTGTGCCGTTTCCCAGACTTGCACCGTTCGTTTTCTTGAATGGTTCGTGTTTATGAAGTAGGTTCGTCGCCATGACAGCACCCCGTACACCGACCACCGCCGAAGAGCTGCGCGGTGTCGGCCTGCGGGTGACGGCCGCCCGTGTGGCCCTGCTCGAGACCGTCCGGGACGGCGACCATCTGGGTGTCGAGGCGATCGCCACGGGGGTGCGCGGCCGCGTGGGCCACATCTCCCTCCAGGCCGTCTACGAGGCCCTGCACGCGCTGACCACCGCGGGACTCGTGCGCCGCATCGAGCCCCCGGGCAGCCCCGCCCGGTTCGAGGGACGCGTGGGGGACAACCACCACCACCTCGTCTGCCGGTCCTGCGGCGCGGTCGTCGACGTGGACTGCGCCGTCGGCCACGCCCCCTGTCTGACCGCCTCGGACGACCGCGGCTTCGCCATAGACGAGGCCGAGGTCATCTACTGGGGCCTGTGCCCCGACTGTTCCACCGCCCCCAGCACCTGAGCGCCCGCGGGACCCGACGCCTGCGGTACCTGAGCATGTGATCCGACCAGCCCAGAAGGATTCCCCCATGACCGAGAACCATGATGCGATCGTGACCGACTCGAAGGCGGCGGAGGCAGGTGGCTGCCCGGTCGCGCACGGCGGTCGCGCCGCGCACCCCACCCAGGGCGGTGGCAACCGCCAGTGGTGGCCGGAGCGCCTCAACCTGAAGATCCTCGCCAAGGACCCCGTCGTGGCGAACCCGCTCGGCGCGGAGTTCGACTACGCCGCGGCGTTCGAGGCCCTCGACCTGGCGGCCGTGAAACAGGACATCGCCGAGGTGCTGACCACCTCGCAGGACTGGTGGCCCGCCGACTTCGGCAACTACGGCCCGCTGATGATCCGGATGGCCTGGCACAGCGCCGGCACCTACCGCATCAGCGACGGCCGCGGCGGCGGTGGCCGCGGGCAGCAGCGCTTCGCGCCGCTGAACAGCTGGCCGGACAACGCCAACCTCGACAAGGCCCGCCGTCTGCTGTGGCCGGTCAAGAAGAAGTACGGCCAGTCCATCTCCTGGGCCGACCTCATGATCCTCACGGGCAACGTCGCGCTGGAGACGATGGGCTTCGAGACCTTCGGCTTCGGCGGCGGCCGCGCGGACGTCTGGGAGGCCGACGAGGACGTGTACTGGGGCCCGGAGACCACCTGGCTCGACGACCAGCGCTACACCGGCGACCGTGAGCTGGAGAACCCGCTCGGCGCCGTCCAGATGGGCCTCATCTACGTCAACCCCGAGGGCCCGAACGGCAACCCGGACCCGCTGGCGTCGGCCCGCGACATCCGCGAGACGTTCCGCCGCATGGCGATGAACGACGAGGAGACCGTCGCCCTGATCGCCGGTGGTCACACCTTCGGCAAGACCCACGGTGCCGGTCCGGCGGACAGCGTCGGCGACGACCCCGAGGCCGCCGCCCTCGCGCAGCAGGGCCTGGGCTGGAAGTCCTCCTACGGCACCGGCAAGGGCGGCGACGCCATCACCAGCGGTCTGGAGGTCACCTGGACCTCCAAGCCCACCCAGTGGAGCAACGACTTCTTCGACATCCTCTTCGGCTTCGAGTGGGAGCTGTCGGAGTCCCCGGCCGGCGCCAAGCAGTGGGTGGCCAAGGACGCCGAGGCGATCATCCCCGACGCGCACGACCCGTCGAAGAAGAAGCTCCCGACGATGCTCACCACCGACCTGGCGCTGCGCTTCGACCCGATCTACGGCGAGATCTCGCGCCGCTTCCACGAGAACCCGGCCGAGTTCGCGGACGCGTTCGCCCGCGCCTGGTACAAGCTGACCCACCGTGACCTGGGCCCGAAGTCCCTGTACCTCGGCCCGGAGGTCCCGGCGGAGACCCTGCTGTGGCAGGACCCGCTGCCGCAGGCCGAGGGCGAGGTCATCGGCGCCGAGGACATCGCGGCCCTCAAGGCCAAGGTCCTCGACTCCGGGCTGAGCGTCTCGCAGCTGGTGTCCACCGCGTGGGCGTCGGCCTCCACCCACCGGGGCAGCGACAAGCGCGGCGGTGCCAACGGCGCCCGCATCCGCCTCGAGCCGCAGCGCGGCTGGGAGGTCAACAACCCGGACGAGCTGGCCCAGGTGCTGCGCGTCCTGGAGGGTATCCAGCAGGAGTTCAACTCCGGCGCGAAGAAGGTCTCGCTGGCCGACCTGATCGTCCTCGGTGGCGCCGCCGCCGTGGAGAAGGCCGCGGCCGACGCCGGCCACGTTGTGGAGGTCCCCTTCACTCCGGGCCGCGTGGACGCCACCCAGGAGCAGACGGACGTCGAGTCGTTCGCCGCGCTCGAGCCGACCGCCGACGGGTTCCGCAACTACCTCGGCAAGGGCAACCGCCTGCCGGCCGAGTTCCTGCTGCTCGACAAGGCGAACCTGCTGACCCTGAGCGCCCCCGAGCTGACCGTCCTGGTCGGCGGCCTGCGCGTGCTGGGCGCCAACCACGGCCAGTCCTCGCACGGCGTCTTCACCGACACGCCGGGCAAGCTGACCAACGACTTCTTCGTCAACCTGCTCGACCTGGGTACGACGTGGTCGTCGACGTCCTCGGACCAGGCCACCTTCGAGGGCCGCGACGCCGCCACGGGCGAGGTCAAGTGGACCGGCACCCGCGCCGACCTCGTCTTCGGCTCGAACTCCGAGCTGCGCGCGGTCGCCGAGGTCTACGCGAGCGACGACGCGAAGGCGAAGTTCGTGAACGACTTCGTCGCCGCGTGGGTCAAGGTCTCGAACCTCGACCGGTTCGACCTGATCTGATCCCGGCCTCCCCGGAGGATCGCAGAGGATCGGGAACAGCAGAACAGCAACACAACGGCCCGAACACGGCCGGCACATCCAGGGCGTCCGGCCCGGTCCCAAGCGACCGGGCCGGGCGCCCTGGCGCGTCGCGCCGCCGACCGGCCGTGCGGTGACGGCTGTTGCCCCGACGGGTCACCGGTGCCGGTGAGGCTGTCGAAACCATTGACGAGGACATACAGGCGCCCTATCTTCTGGCCGAAGTTACGAACCATGTTCGAAATCCCGGACAGGCAGTTTCACGGACAAGGGACGGTCCTGTATGCCTCGGAAGTACCGCCGCAGACCCCTGCTCGTCTGCGTCCTGGCCCTTCTCGTCGCCCTGGTGGCGGCGACTCAGCCGGTGGCCGCGGCCGACGGCCGCCCGTACACCAACCCGCTGAAGTCGGCCAAGGGCGCCGACCCCTGGCTGGAGTTCTACGACGGCAACTACTACCTGATCACCACGACGTTCACGGGCGTCCTCGGCATGCGCAAGGCGCCGACCCTGGCGGGCCTCGCCACCGCGCCCACCGTGCAGGTGTGGTCGGACACCACCTCGACCCGCAACACCAACATCTGGGCACCGGAGATCCACCGGTTCAACGGCCACTGGTACCTCTACTACTCGGCCGGCCAGGGCGGCACCGCCTGCTGCGACTCCCAGCGCACCCACGTCCTGGAGAGCGCCGGCACCGACCCGCTGGGCCCCTACACCTACAAGGGCTCCCTCACCGGCTCCAACCTCACGCCGGGCGGCTGGCTGATCGACGCGAGCGTGCTGCAGGCGAACGGAAACCTGTATCTCGTCGGAAGCGGTTTCGTGAACGGCAGCGCGCAGAGCCTGGTCATCGCGCCGATGAGCAACCCGTACACGCTGTCCAGCAACACGTTCACGGTGATTTCCAGCCCCACCCTGGACTGGGAACGGGTGGGAGCGCCCGTCAACGAGGGCCCGGAACCGCTCTACCACAACGGCCGCACCTTCCTCAGCTACTCCGCCAGCTACTGCCAGACCGCCGACTACAAGCTCGGCCAGCTGGAGTTGACGGGCAGTGATCCGCTGAACCCGGCGTCCTGGACCAAGAAGCAGACGCCCGTCTTCCAGCGCAGCGACACGGCCGGCGTCTACGGCCCGGGCCACAACGGTTTCTTCACCTCACCCGACGGCACCGAGAACTGGATCGTCTACCACGCCAACTCGTCCGCGAGCGGCGGCTGCGGAAACGGCCGGACGACCCGCGCCCAGAAGTTCACCTGGAACGCCGACGGCACCCCGAACTTCGGCACCCCCGTCGCCCTGGGCACGACGCTCCCCGGCCCGTCCGGCGAGACGGCGGCGACCCCGACCGCGTACACCCTCGTCAACCGCAACAGCGGCAAGTGCCTCGATGTCGAAGGCGGTTCCACGGCCAACGGCACGAACGTCTTCCAGTGGACCTGCACCGGCGGCACGAACCAGAAGTGGCGGATCGAGGACCAGGGTGACGACACCAGCCGGCTGGTGAACGTGGCCACCGGGGGCGTGCTGGACACCGCCGACTGCTCCGCCGCCGACGGCGCCGACCTGCGCCAGTGGTCATGGCTGAACAACAAGTGCCAGCGTTTCCGTCCCGTCTTCACCGCGACCGGCGACTACGTCCGGCTGGTGAACGAGAACAGCGGCAAGGTCGCCGACGTCGCCGACTGCGGGACCGCGAACGGCACCGACGTACGGCAGTGGACCTGGCTGAACAACACCTGCCAGCAGTGGCGCCTCGTGCCCACCACCTGAACCCGGCACCTTCTCCCCCTGCCCCTGCCCCTTCTGCTCCCTCTCCCTCTCCCTCTCCCTTCCCTCCCCACTCCCTCCGTCAGGAGAACTCCCTTGAGACGCAACGCCGTTCGGCTGATCCTGGACGGCCTCGTCGCCCTCGCGGCCGTCCTCACCGGTGTGGGCGCCCCCGCCCAGGCCGCCGTGCCCGACTCCCCCGCGGTGACGTACACCAACCCGATCGCGGAGCAGCGCGCCGATCCGCACATCTTCAAGCACACCGACGGCTACTACTACTTCACCGCCACGGTCCCCGCGTACGACCGCATCGTGCTGCGCCGGGCGACGACCATCCAGGGCCTGTCGACGGCCCCGGAGGTCACCATCTGGACCAAGCACAGCAGCGGGGTCATGGGCGCCCACATCTGGGCGCCGGAGATCCACTTCATCGACGGCAAGTGGTACGTGTACTTCGCGGCCGGGTCCACCACCGACGTCTGGGCGATCCGGATGTACGTCCTCGAAGGCACCGGCGCCAACCCGCTCACCGCGACCTGGGCCGAGAAGGGCCAGATCAAGACCACGTGGGAGAGCTTCTCGCTGGACTCCACCACGTTCGTGGTGAACGGCGTCCGCTATCTCGCCTGGGCGCAGCGCAACCCGTCCGAGGACAACAACACCAGTCTGTTCATCGCGAAGATGACCAACCCCTGGACGATCTCGGGGACCGCGGCGGAGATCTCTCAGCCGACGCTCTCCTGGGAGACGATCGGCTACAAGGTCAACGAGGGTCCCGCGCTGATCCAGCACGGCGGCAAGGTCTTCATGACCTACTCGGCGAGCGCGACCGACGCCAACTACTGCCTGGGCATGCTGACCGCCTCCGCGACGGCCGACCTGACCGACCCGGCGTCCTGGACCAAGGGGACGCAGCCCGTCTTCACCTCGAACGCCTCGACCTCGCAGTACGGGCCGGGCCACAACTCGTTCACGGTCTCCGAGGACGGCAAGTCCGACATCCTCGTCTACCACGACCGCAGCTACAAGGACATCACCGGTGACCCGCTGAACGACCCCAACCGCCGTACCCGCGTACAGAAGGTGTACTGGAAGGCGGACGGTACCCCCGACTTCGGCATCCCGGTGGCCGACGGGGTCACCCCGCAGCGCTTCTCCTCGTACAACTACGCGGACCGGTTCATCCGGCACTGGGAGTACCGCGCCCGCATCGAGGCCGGGGTCAGCCCGCTCGCCGACTCGCAGTTCCGGGTGGTCACCGGTCTCGCGGGCACCGGCACGGTCTCCCTGGAGTCGGCCAACTTCCCGGGCTACTACCTGCGGCACAAGAACTTCGAGGTGTGGCTGGAGAAGAGCGACGGCACGTCGGCGTTCGCGTCCGACGCGAGCTTCTACCGGCGGGCCGGTCTCGCCGACTCCGCGGGGGTCTCGTACGAGTCGTACAACTACGCCGGACGCTATGTCCGTCACTACAACTACGTGCTCTATGTGCAGACGCCGAGCACGGCCACGGACAAGGGAGACGCGACCTTCTACGCCCAATGAGGCCCTGTCCGGCCTGAGGAGCGCATGACGACCGAGACTATACATAGGGTGTATACGCTCTATGTATAGTCTCGACATGCCTTCTCTGACCAGGAAGATGAAGAAAACGGGGGCCAGGTTGCGGGCCGTTGCCATCTCGGCGGCGGCCGGCTGCCTGGCGGTCACGCTGACCGGCTGCGGCGCCGCCGACATCACGCACCCGAGCGCCGCCCGCGCCCGCCCCGCGGCCACCACCCAGGCCGCCCGCTTCGGCACCGTCGACTGCCGTGAGGCGAAGTGCATCGCCCTCACCTTCGACGCCGGCCCGAGCGAGAACTCGGCCCGGCTGCTCGACATCCTGAAGGAGAGACAGGTCCCGGCGACCTTCTTCCTGCTGGGCGAGCGGCACATCGAGAAGTACCCGGAGCTCGTCACCCGCATGGCCGCCGAGGGACACGAGGTGGCCAGCCACACCTGGGACCACAAGATCCTCACGCGGATCACCCCGGAGGAGATACGCGAGGAACTCCAGCGCCCCAACGACGAGATAGAGCGCCTCACCGGCCGGCGCCCCACCCTCATGCGCCCGCCGCAGGGCCGCACCGACGAGACCGTGCACGAGATCTGCCGCGAACTGGGCCTCGCCGAGGTGTTGTGGACGGTGACCGCCAAGGACTACACGACGACCGACTCCGCACTGATCCAACGCCGGGTGCTCGCCCAGGCCGACCGGGACGGCATCATCCTGCTGCACGACATCTACGACGGGACCGTGCCGGCCGTACCGGGGATCATCGACGCGCTGAAAGAGCGCGGATACGTTTTCGTGACGGTTCCCCAACTGCTGGCGCCGGGGACGGCGGTGCCCGGGCACGTCTACCGCTGACCCGGCCGGCACACGCGAAGGTGAGTCCGAACCTGTGAGCCGGAGGGTAATCCTCCGTCGGACGGCTCCGACTCCCTACGATCAACGCGTGGTCTTCTTCCAGCTCGAACGCACGGTACCGCTTTCCCCGGACGACGCCTGGCGTCGCCTGACGCAGTGGTCCCGGCACGGCGACGTGGTACCGCTGACCCACGTCGCCGTGCTCACCCCCGCGCCGACCCATGAGGGCACGGTCCTCGTGGCGCGTTCGGGTCTCGGCCCCTTCGCCTTCGCCGACCGGATGGAGGTGACCGTGTGGCAGCCGCCGTCCGAGGACGAGCCGGGCCGGTGCCGGCTGGAGAAACGCGGCCGGGTCGTCCTCGGCTGGGCCGAGATCGAGGTACGGCCGGGCCCCGGCGGGCGGGCCCGGGTGCTCTGGCGGGAGGAGTTGCGCGTGCGCTTCCTGCCGCCCCTCTTCGACCCCCTTCTGCGGACCACGGCCCGCTCGGTGTTCGGGCGCGCGGTCAACCGGCTGCTCCGCGGCCGGTGACGGTGCGAGAGTCGCAAGGCCCGTGCCAGGCTGGGGGCATGACGGCAGCCGACGACATCGAGGAACTCGCGGTCGACGCCCTGCGCTGGCTGCGGAGCACCGCCCGTGACACCGGAAGCGGCGGGCTCGGCTGGCCCGTCAGGCCTTCGGACGACATGATCGATCCGCAGCTCTACAACGGCACCGCCGGGGTCGTACCCGTACTCCTGGAGGCCTGGCGGCACTTCGGCGACGACTCCTGGGCCGACACCGCCCTGCGCGCCGCCCGCAGCCTCGCCGACGCCGTCGACGACCACCCGGACCACTCCCTGTACTTCGGGCTGACCGGTATCGCCCTCGCGCTGCGGACCGTCCACCGCGAACTCGCCGACGACACCGCCGGCGCCGCCGCCGACCGGGCCCTTCAGCGGGTGCGGTCACACTTCGACGGAGTGCGTTGGGGCGTGCTGTTCGAGCTGATGGGCGGCAACGCGGGCATCGGCCTCGGCGCACTGGCGGCCGGCGACGCCGACCTCGCCGTACGGGCGCTGGAGCCGTACCTGGAAACCGCCGAGCCCACCCAAGGGGGCGGCGTCACCTGGGAGTTCAAGCTCGGCGCGCCGGCCCGGCTGCACCATGTCTCGCACGGCACGCTCGGGATCGCGTACGCGCTGGCCGCCGTCGGAACCGCCGCCGGCCGTACGGACCTGGTGGAGCTCGGACGGGCCGGCGTCGCGGACGTCGTCGCCCGGGACGAGGACGGTCCGGACGGATTCCTCGTGCCGCACTCCGACCCGCGCCACCGGCCCGACGTCGTCGAGCGGTACAGCTACGGCTGGTGTCACGGACCGGCCGGCGACGCCCAGGTCTTCCGGCTGCTGCGGGACGTGCTCGCTGAGCCCGCGTGGGCAGAGCTCGCCGACCGCTGCTGGCACACCGTGACCCGGTCCGGGCTGCCGCGCCGGCTGCGGCCCGGGTTCTGGGACAACAACGGCCGCTGCTGCGGGACGGCCGGGGTGCTGGCGCTGGCCTCGGACCGGATCGCCGAGCAGGGCGACTCCCCCGGCTTCGCCCGGACGCTCGTGGCGGACCTCCTCTCCCGCGCGACCCGGGACGCGGACGGCGCGCGCTGGTCCAACCTCGCGCACCGGCCCACCCCGGACCGCCTCGAACCGCAGACCGGCTGGGCGATGGGCAACGCGGGCATCGCGCGCGAACTGCTGCGCCACGTCCGGCTGAGCCGGGGCGGCGACCCGCGCTACGCGTTCACCTGGCCGGACCAGCCGGCCGTGCGCGGTGCGGCGGCTCAGGCCACCGAGCCGATCCGGCCCGTCGGCACCGAACTCGCGTCATGATGGATGGGCGTGTGCGCGCCGGTGAGTGAGACCCCGCTGCCGCCGCGCCGGTCGGCCACGATCTCGGCGGCGATCGACAGCGCCGTCTCCTCGGGCGTACGGGCCCCCAGGTCGAGGCCGATGGGGGACCGCAGACGGGCCAACTCCAGCTCGGTCACGCCTACTTCACGCAGCCGGGCGTTGCGGTCGAGGTGGGTGCGGCGGGAGCCCATCGCGCCGACGTAGGCGACCGGGAGCCGCAACGCCAGCCGGAGCAGGGGGACGTCGAACTTGGCGTCGTGGGTGAGGACGCACAGCACGGTCCGCGCGTCCACCGCCGTGCGCTCCAGGTAGCGGTGCGGCCACTCGACGACGATCTCGTCGGCCTCCGGGAAACGGGCCTCGGTCGCGAAGACGGGACGCGCGTCGCACACCGTCACGCGGTAGTTCAGGAACTTGCCGACCCGCACCAGCGCCGACGCGAAGTCGATCGCGCCGAACACGATCATCCGGGGCGGCGGGACGGACGACTCGACCAGGACCGTGAGCGGCGCCCCGCAGCGGGAGCCCTGCTCGCCGATCTCCAGGGTGCCGGTGCGACCGGCGTCGAGGAAGGCGCCGGCCTCGGCCGCGACCGTACGGTCCAGCTCCGGATGGGCGCCGAAGCCACCTTCGTGGAAACCGCTGTCGTACGAGGTGCTGTTGCGGAAACCGCTGTCGTAAGAAGCGCCGCCGTGGAAACCGCTGTCGTACGAGGTGCTGGCGCGGCAACCGCTGTCGTAAGAACCGCTGCCCTGGAAACCGCTGTCGTAAGAAGCGCTGATGCGGGAACCGTTTTCGTCGGTCCCCCGGCGGCGCACGACCAGCGCGCGGCCGACGAGGTCCGCCGGGCCGGTCACGATCCGCGCCAGCGCCGTGGCCCCGCCGGAGGCGGCGGCCGCCAGGCCGGCCTCGATCACCGGCCGGACCCGGTCACCGACCCGCACCGGGGTGACGAGGATGTCGATGATCCCGCCGCAGGTGAGCCCGACGGCGAACGCGTCGTCGTCGCTGTAACCGAAGCGTTCGAGGACGGACTCCCCGTCCTCCAGCGCTTGCCGGCACAGCTCGTACACCGCGCCCTCCACGCAGCCACCGGAGACCGAGCCGATCGCCGTTCCGTCGGCGTCCACCGCCAGGGCGGCGCCCGGCCGGCGGGGCGCGCTGCCGCCGACGGCCACCACGGTGGCCACGGCGAAGTCACGGCCCTGCTCGACCCACCGGTTCAGCTCCTCGGCGATGTCCAGCATCTCTCGGTCTCCTTGACTGCGGTTGCGTGGAGGGCGGTGGTGCGGGGTGCGGTGGTGCGAAGTGCGGTGGTGCGGGGGCGGGTGCCCGTCGGGCCGGGGTGCTAGTGCACGCCCAGCCAGCTCTCGATCGGGTTGAGGGCGAAGTAGACGAGGAAGATCGCCGTCAGGACCCACATGAAGGCGCCGATCTCCCGCGCCCTGCCCTGCGCTGCCTTGATGGCGACGTAGGAGATGACGCCCGCGGCGACACCGGTGGTGATGGTGTACGTGAACGGCATCAGGACGACGGTCAGGAACACCGGGACCGCGGTCGCCCGGTCGGCCCAGTCGACGTGGCGGGCGTTCATCAGCATCATCGCGCCGATGACGACCAGGGCGGCGGCGGCGACCTCCTGCGGGACGACCGCGGTGAGCGGGGTGAAGAACAGACAGGCCGCGAAGAAGGCGCCGGTGACGACCGAGGCGAGACCCGTACGGGCTCCCTCGCCCACGCCGGTCGCCGACTCGATGAACACGGTCTGGCCGGACCCGCCCGCCACCCCGCCGATCACTCCGCCGGCGCCGTCGATGAACAGCGCCTTGGACAGGCCCGGCATCCGGCCCTTGTCGTCGGCGAGCCCGGCCTCGGTGCCGACACCGATGATGGTGGCCATCGCGTCGAAGAACCCGGCGAGGACGAGCGTGAAGACGATCATGCCGACGGTCATCGCGCCGACCTCGCCCCAGCCGCCGAACTCCACGTCCCCGAAGAGCGAGAAGTCGGGCATCGAGACCGCGCTGCCGTGCAGTTCAGGAGCGCCGGCCGCCCACTGCTTCGGGTCGACGACCCCGGTGGCGTTGAGGACCGCGGCGACGACCGTGCCGCCGACGATCCCGATGAGGATGGCGCCGGGGATGTTCCGGGCCTGGAGCATGAAGATCAGCAGCAGCGTGCCGGCGAACAACAGGACGGGCCAGCCGGCGAGTTCGCCCGCCGGGCCGAGGGTGACCGGGGTCGCCTCGCCCTGGTGCACGAAGCCGGACTTGTAGAAACCGATGAGCGCGATGAACAGGCCGATGCCCATGGTGATGCCGTGCTTGAGCGCGAGCGGGATCGCGTTCATGATCATCTCGCGCAGGCCGGTGACGACCAGCAGCATGATGACGACGCCGTACAGCACGCACATGCCCATCGCCTGCGGCCAGGTCATCTCCGGGGCGACCTGGGAGGACAGGACGCCCGAGACCGAGAGCCCGGCGGCGAGCGCGAGCGGCACCTTGCCGAAGAAGCCCATCAGCAACGTGGTGAAAGCCGCTGCGAAAGCGGTTGCGGTGATCAGCGCCTGCGGGCCGAGGGTGTCCCCTGCCGCGTCCTTGCCGGACAGGATCAGGGGGTTGAGCAGGAGGATGTACGCCATCGCCATGAAGGTGGTGACGCCGCCGCGCACTTCGCGGGCGACCGTGGATCCCCGCTTGGATATGTGGAAGTACCGATCGAGCCAGGACCGTCCGGCCGGGACGCGGGTGCCTTCGCCCGCGTCTTCGGCTGTGGTCCTCGGCTCCAGTGACTGCTGGGTCATGGGCCATCTCCCAAGGTTCAAAGGGACACCCGCGTGGTGCCTTCGGCTGGTCGCGGGATTTGGGAATGGACGACCCGGGGGACGGCCCGAGACGAACAAGGGGAGGGTGCTCCGGGGGTGCGGCACCCCCGGACGACACCTGATCGGACCCCGTGGGGTCATGTTCCGGTGAGGTGCTCCGGACGTACCGGCGTGCGGTTGAGCTCCAGCCCGGTCGCGTTCCGGATGGCCGCGAGGACCGCCGGGGTGGACGACAGGGTGGGTGCCTCGCCGATGCCACGCAGCCCGTAGGGGGCGTGGTCGTCGGCGAGTTCGAGCATGCCGACCGGGATGGTCGGCGTGTCGAGAATCGTGGGGATCAGATAGTCCGTGAACGACGGGTTCCTGACCTTCGCCGTCCTGGGGTCGACGATGATCTCCTCCATGACCGCCACGCCCAGCCCCTGGGTCGTGCCGCCCTGGATCTGACCGATCACGGAAAGCGGATTCAGCGCCTTTCCGACGTCCTGGACACAGGCCAGCTCGATGACCTTCACGAGACCGAGCTCGGTGTCGACCTCGACGACGGCGCGGTGCGCCGCGAAGGAGTACTGGACGTGTCCGTTGCCCTGCCCGGTACGCAGGTCGAACGGCTCGGTGGGCCGGTGCCGCCACTCCGCCTCGACCTCTACGCTCTCGCCCTCGAGCACGTCGACCAGGTCGGCGAGGACCTCACCGCCGTCGGTGACGACCTTGCCGCCCTCCAGGAGCAGCTCGGCGGTGGCCCAGGCGGGGTGGTAGGAGCCGAACCTGCGACGGCCGATCTCCAGGACCTTCTCCCGGACGAGCTCGCAGGAGTTCTTGACGGCGCCGCCGGTGACGTACGTCTGCCGGGAGGCCGAGGTCGAGCCGGCGCTGCCCACCTGCGTGTCCGCGGGCTGGATGGTCACCTGCGAGACACCCAGCTCGGTGCGGGCGATCTGCGCGTGGACGGTGACACCGCCCTGGCCGACCTCCGCCATGGCCGTGTGGACGGTCGCGACGGGCTCGCCGGCGATGACCTCCATGCGCACCTTGGCGGTCGAGTAGTCGTCGAAACCCTCGGAGAAGCCGACATTCTTGATGCCGACCGCGTAACCGATTCCGCGTACGACGCCTTCGCCGTGCGTGGTGTTGGACAGGCCGCCGGGCAGCTGCCGTACGTCCGCGCCCTCGCTGCTCTCCCACTGGCGCTCCGGGGGCAGCGGCATCGCCTTGACCCGGCGCAGGATCTCGGCGACCGGCGCCGGGGAGTCGACGGGCTGCCCGGTCGGCAGGAGGGTTCCCTGCTCCATCGCGTTGAGCCGGCGGAACTCCACCGGATCCATGCCGAGTTCGGCCGCGACCTTGTCCATCTGCGCCTCGTAGGCGAAGCACGCCTGAACCGCGCCGAAGCCGCGCATCGCGCCGCAGGGCGGGTTGTTGGTGTAGAGGGCGATGGCCTCGATGTCGACGTCGTCGACGACGTAGGGGCCGACACCGAGCGAGGAGGCGTTTCCGACGACGGCCGGGCTGGCCGAGGCGTAGGCGCCGCCGTCGAGGACGATCCGGCACTTGACGTGGGTGAGTTTGCCGTCGCGGGTCGCGCCGTGCTCGTAGGTGAGCTTCGCCGGGTGACGGTGGACGTGGCCGAAGAAGGACTCGAAACGGTTGTAAACGATTTTGACCGGTTTTCCGGTGCGCAGGGCCAGCAGACAGGCGTGGATCTGCATCGACAGGTCCTCGCGGCCGCCGAACGCGCCGCCGACACCGGACAGCGTCATCCGCACCTTGCTCTCGGGCAGGCCGAGGACGGGCGCGATCTGGCGCAGGTCGGAGTGCAGCCACTGGGTGGCGATGTAGAGGTGGACGCCACCGTCCTCCTCGGGCACGGCGAGGCCGGACTCGGGGCCGAGGAAGGCCTGGTCCTGCATGCCGAAGGTGTACTCGCCCCTGACGACGACATCGGCGCGCGCGGCGGCCGCGGCGGCGTCGCCCCGGACGATCGGCTGGCGGTGGACGATGTTCGGGTGCGAGACGTGACCGATGTGGTGGTCGTCGCGGCCCTCGTGGATCAGGATCGCGTCCGGCGCGGTCGCGGAGGCCTCGTCGGTGACGACGGGCAGTTCGCGGTACTCGACCTTGATCTTCGCGGCGGCGCGGCGGGCGGTCTCGGGGTGGTCCGCGGCGACGATCGCGACCGGCTCGCCGTGGTGGCGGACCTTGCCGTGGGCCAGCACCGGGGTGTCCTGGATCTCCAGGCCGTAGTTCTTCACGTCCGTCGGCAGGTCGTCGTACGTCATCACGGCGTAGACACCGGGCAGGGCGAGGGCCTCGGACGTGTCGATGGAGACGATCTCCGCGTGGGCGACCGTGGAGCGCAGGATCTGGCCCCAGAGCATGTCCTCGTGCCACATGTCGGACGAGTACGCGAACTCGCCGGTGACCTTGAGGGTGCCGTCGGGGCGGAGCGTGGACTCGCCGATGCCGCCCTTGGTCCGGGAGGCCTGGGTGACCTTGGTGGGAGTGCCGAGGGGAGCGCCGATGGGGGCACCGCCCGCTCGAGCGGAGCCGAGAGTGGGGGAGGGCATCGTCAGACCGCCTCTCCCTGTCGGGCGGCCGCCAGGCGGACCGCGTCCATGATCTTCTCGTATCCGGTGCACCGGCAGAGGTTGCCGGAGAGCGCCTCGCGGATGTCCGCGTCGCTCGGGTTCGGGTTGCGTTCCAGCATCTCGTCGGCGGCGACCAGCAGCCCCGGAGTGCAGAAACCGCACTGGACGGCGCCGGCGTCGATGAACGCCTGCTGGATCGGGGCGAGTTCGGTTCCCTCGCCGGTGTGGGAGTCGGCGCCCTGGGTGGGTCGGCCGTCGGCCCCGTCGAGGGAGGGGGAGGCGCCCGCGGTGCCGCAGGAAGCGGTTCCACAACCGCTGTGCCCGGCGCGCTGCTTGGCGTAGTCCGCGAGGCCCTCGACGGTGACGATGTCGCGGCCCTCGGCCTGCCCGGCGGCGACCAGGCAGGAGCAGACCGGGACGCCGTCCAGGCGCACCGTGCACGAGCCGCACTCGCCCTGTTCGCAGGCGTTCTTCGAACCCGGCAGTCCGAGCCGCTCACGCAGCACGTAGAGCAGGCTCTCGCCCTCCCACACGTCGTCGGCTTCCTGCGGACGTCCGTTGACAGTGAAGTTGACGCGCATCACGCGGCTCCCTTTGCGGTGCGGCGGGGGCCGCGGTACGACTCCCACGTCCAGGTCAGCGTGCGGCGGGCCATGACGCCCACCGCGTGCCGTCGGTAACTCGCCGTCCCCCGGACGTCGTCGATGGGGTTGCAGGCGGCGGCGCACAGGTCCGCGAACTGCTTGGCGACCGACGGGGCGATGATCTTTCCGTTGTCCCAGAAACCGCCTTCTTCGAGCGCCGCGTTGAGGAAGTCCTCCGCGGTCTTCGCCCGGACGGGGGTGGGCGCGGCCGAGCCGATGCCGGTGCGAACGGTCCGGGACTGCGGGTGCAGCGCGAGACCGAAGGCGCAGACGGCGATGACCATGGCGTTGCGGGTACCCACCTTGGAGTACTGCTGCGGGCCGTCGGCCTTCTTGATGTGGACGGCGCGGATCAGCTCGTCGGGGGCGAGCGCGTTGCGCTTCACACCGGTGTAGAAGGCGTCGATCGGGATCCGGCGGGTACCGCGCACGGACTCCGCCTCGACCTCGGCGCCGGCCGCCAGCAGGGCGGGGTGGGCGTCGCCGGCCGGGGAGGCGGTGCCGAGGTTGCCGCCGACGCCGCCGCGGTTGCGGATCTGCGGGGAGGCCACGGTGTGCGAGGCCAGGGCGAGGCCCGGCAGTTCCGCGCGCAGATTCTCCATGATCCGGGTGTAGGGGACGGAGGCGCCGAGCCGCACGCTCTCCTCGCCGACCTCCCATTCGTAGAGGTCACCCACGCGGTTGAGGTCGAGCAGGTACTCGGGCCTCCGGTGGTCGAAGTTGATCTCGACCATCACGTCGGTGCCACCCGCAATCGGCACAGCGGTGGGGTGCTCGGCCTTGGCGGCGAGCGCGTCCTCCCAGCTGGCGGGGCGAAGGAAGTCCATGACCGGCTCTCTTCTTCGTCTCTTGAGTCTCGTGAGTCGTATCGAGCCAGAATCGGGTGCGGCGGGCCCGGCTCGTATCTGTGGTGTTCACGCGGAGTGAGGCCAGTACACAGCGCCTTGCTCCGACCGGGTCAGTCACGGAAACCATGAAGGAGTTGGCTGGTCGGCCCAGGCATCTTGTAGATTCGTATGAACGGAGGTCCTCAGTAACCTCCTCGTTTTCCTGTGGAAACGTAGGAAACGACCTGGCCACCGAAGAATGCGGTTCGTGACTGTCCGCCGCACGGGTCGGGCTCCCCGGGGCGGGGCCGACGGCGGGTCCTCTCCCACCACGTCCTTCAGGATTCATCGTAGTTTTCGAGACAAAGAACGGCGGCGACGAGATGCGGCTGCGCGCACTGCTGGACACCGATGCGCTGGGCCTCAGGCTCCTCGGCGGCGAGGACGAGCTGGACCGCACGGTACGGGGTGTCATGACCACCGACCTGCGCGACCCCAGCCGCTACCTCGCCGGGGGCGAGCTGGTGCTGACGGGCCTGGCGTGGCGCCGGGACGCGGCGGACTCCGAGCCGTTCGTGCGGATCCTGGTGCAGGCCGGGGTGGCCGCGCTCGCGGCCGGCGAGGCGGAGCTGGGGGCCGTTCCGGAGGACCTGGCCGTGGCCTGCGCCCGGCACCGTCTCCCGCTGTTCGCGGTGCACGAGTCGGTGGCCTTCGCGACGATCACCGAGCACGTCGTACGGCAGGTGTCCGGCGAGCGCGCCGGGGACCTCGCGGCCGTCGTGGACCGGCACCGCCGGATGATGACCTCGGGCCCAGCGGGCGGCGGCCCGGACGTGGTCCTGGACCTGCTCGGCTCCGACCTGGACCTGCGGGCCTGGGTCCTGTCCCCCACCGGACGGCTCATCGCCGGTCCCAAGATGGCGGGCCCGGGCCTGCCGCCCGAGGCGTGCGCGAAGCTGGCGGCGGAGCACCTGGCGGCCGTCCGTACCGGGCGGCGCGGACCGCACCGGGTGATCATGGGCCAGACGACGTACTCGCTGTTCCCGATCGGCAGCGGCGGCCGCGCCCCGCAGGCCGCACGGACCTCGCAGGCCGCCCAGACACCGCGGGACGTGCGCGAGAGCGTCCTGTCGGACTGGCTGCTGGCCGTCGAGGCAGACGCCGGGGACTGGGCGGACGAGCGCCTCGACCTCCTCCAGGGCGTCACCCAGCTGATCGCCGTCGAGCGGGACCGCCGGGACGCCGCGCGCACGGTGCGCCGGCGTCTCGCACAGGAGGTGCTGGAGCTGGTCCAGACGGGCGCGGCCCCGGCGGAGATCGCGGCCCGCCTGCGGGTGGCCGCGCCGGTGCTGCTGCCGGGGCTGGGAGCGGCCCCGCACTGGCAGGTGGTCGTGGCCCGCGTCGAGTGGGACGAGGGCGGGCCGGAGGCCGGCCCTCTCGCCCAGTCGCTCCTGGAGGAGATCCTGGTCGACCCGCTCGCCACCGGATCCGAGCCCTCCGACCGCATCGCCGTGGCCCACACCGGCGACGAGGCCATCGCCCTGGTCCCGTTGCCGGCGGTGTCGAGGGAGCACGACGGCTCCGAGACCGGCCTCCTCGCCGACGCGCTGCTGGCAACCGTTCGGGAGCCGCTGTCGTCCGGCCTCGACGGCGACGGGCGGCTCACGCTGGGCGTCAGCGCGGCCGTGCACTCGGCGGAGGGGCTGCGCGGGGCCCTGGAGGAGGCACGGCACGCCCGGCGGGTGGCCGCCGCCCGCCCCGGCCGGGTCTGCGCCGCGGGCCACCAGGAACTGGCCTCGCACGTGCTGCTGCTCCCGTTCGTCCCGGACGATGTGCGGAAAGCCTTTACCGCCCGTCTCCTGGACCCGCTGCGCGACTACGACCGACGGCACCGCGCGGAGCTGATCCCGACCCTGGAGGCGTTCCTGGACTGCGACGGTTCGTGGACCCGGTGCGCGTCCCGTCTGCACCTGCACGTCAACACGCTGCGCTACCGGGTCGGACGGATCGAGCAGTTGACGAGCCGTGACCTCTCGCGGCTGGAGGACAAGCTGGATTTCTTCCTTGCGCTGCGGATGAGCTGATACCGAAGCGACACCGGTTACCACCCCTGGGTCACGACCCGTCGAAACCTTTGGGGCGCGGAGTCCCACGACTTTGTGAAATCCTTCACCCGCCCCCTTGGCCCGGTCCCGCGATTCGTGCTGAGATGCGGCCACCACTCAAAGCTCGACGGCGCGCTCGGGGAGGGCAACGTGGCGTACACCGCCATGTCCGGTACCGGAACGACTTCAGGTGACGATCCCCTCCAGACCGCGGTATGGCGGCTGCGCTCGCGCGCCTGCTGGGCCGACGCGGCGGCTCTGCTCCCGCCCGACAGCGCGGCGGGCTCGGTCCAGCGGGCCGCGCTGCTCGTGGAACGGTGTCTGTACACCGAGCAGGGCTGGCAGGACGCCGAGGACGCGCTGCGCACGGCGGAGGCGCTGGCCCACGACGACGAGGAGCGCGGCGCGGCCGCTTGTGAACGAGGGCAACTTGCCTACGCGGCCACGCTGCACGGCGTGCGCGACCGGGTGGACGAGGCGCGGGCCGCGCTCGGCCGGGCGGCGGCGCTGATCCCGCCGGACGCGCCCGGACGGGCGCTGCTGGACTTCCGCCGAGGTCTGCTCGCCGAGAACATCTCGCGTTCCCCGCAGGCCGCGAGGGCCGCGTACCGGCGCGCCCACACGGCCGCCGCGGCCCACTCCGACCTGCTGCTGCTGTCCTTCACCTGGCGCCACCTCGCCGGACTCGCCCTGCGCGACGGCGAGGTGGCGGAGGCCCGGCACGGCTTCGCCGAATCCCTGCGCATCCGGGAGGAGTTGGGCTACCTGGTGGGCACCGCCCCGGCGCTCGCCTCACTGGCGGACGCGGAGGTCGACCCGGAGGCCTCACGGCTACGGGAGGAGGCGCGACGGCTGTTCCGGCTCCTGGGCGGCGTACCGACCTGGCTGGCACGGCAGTTGGCCCCACCGCCGACGCCCAGCCCGTCCGGAGTCTGAGGACACGGCCCGACAGGGGACTGGTGAGGGAGGCAGCACGCTCAAGGCTCAAGGGAGCGGGGCCTCTTGACGGGCCGAGCGGGCGAGCCCCCTTCACGACTTGAGGGAACGTGACGCTCGCACGGTCCAAGGGGCCGTGACCCTCTCGCGGCGCGAGCAGGCTGGGCCCCTGGGGGGCCGGATCCAGCTGGAGGGCGGCCTGGACCCGTCCCAGGTGGGCCTGGGCCTGCCGGCCTCGACGAGCGGCACGGGCAGCGGATATGTGTCGCCGACGGTGGTCGGACAAGGCTTCCGCGCGGCCGGCCGGCGAGGTCTCGCGCGCACTGCGGGCGGGCCACCGATCGGGCGTGGCGACACGGGCGTGGCGACACGCGGGCAAGAGGGCGGCGCGCGGCGCGGTCGCTTTGTCGCTGATCGGGTCCGGCGGGCGGCAGGGTCGTGGCCCGGCAGCGGTCGGCTCAGCCGCGCGGGCCGGTGAAGTGCCCGCGCACCAGCGCCTGCGCACGGTCCGGCTCGCCGGCCGTCAGCGCTTCCAGCAGTGCCATGTGTTCCGCCGCGTCGGCCATCAGATCCGCCCGCCCGCGCCGCACCGAACCGCCGGCCGGCGGCCACTGCGAGCGTCGGTGCAGATCCTCGGCGACGCCGACCAGTTGTTCGTTGCCGGACAGGGCGAGCACCGCCCGGTGGAAGACCCGGTCGGCCTCCGCGTACGTGGCCGGGCAGCCGGAGGCCGCCGCGCGCACGCTCGCCTCGCCGACCGGCCGCAACTCCGCCCAGCGCTCGGCGGGCACCGTACGGGCGAGCCGCAGCATCACGGGAACCTCGATCAGCGCGCGCACCTCGGCCAGCTCGGCCAGCTCACGCTTGCCCCGCACGATCACCCGGAAGCCCCGGTTGGGGACGACCTCGACGGCGCCCTCCAGCGCGAGCTGCTGCATCGCCTCGCGGACCGGCGTCGCGGAGACCCCGAAGCGATCACCGAGGACCGGTGCCGAGTACACCTCGCCCGGCAGCAGTTCCCCGGCGACGAGCGCGGTGCGCAGGGCGTCGAGGATCTGGCCGCGCACCGAGGAACGCTGCACGACAGGCCGGGGGCGCGGGACGGGGGTCTCGCTGTGCGTGTGCTCACCGCGCGCGGCGCCCGTCGGACCGCACCTCTCCCGGTCCGCTTCCTCGCCGTACCCGGCGGACCCCCGTGACTGCGCCGGCACCCGGGCCCGGCCCTCGGCCCCCGGCACGGCCGGGGTTCCGGTACCGGTGGAGCCCTGCGCACCCTGCTCCACGGGGCCTCCTCCGGCCTTGTCGGTACTTGGGGTCATTACGGCGGGTTGTTACTCGTCCGTCAAGCACCTTAGGCGTACTGGCCGTCAGTTCAAATCCCGACGATACTGAGTAAGGTAAGGCTTACCTTTAATTCCTTCCGAAACGGCGGTCCCGGCATGCCCACAGCCCCGTCGGCCACAGCGGAGGCCTACGCCCGCCTCGCGGCGGTCTTCCCCGGCCTGACCGTCACGGAGCTGGATCACCGGGAACCGTTTCCGCAAGGCGGCGGCTGGGTCGCGGCGGCCGACCTCGCGCAGGGCGGAGCGGCGCTGGAGGCCTTCCTCGCCTGGGACGACGCCCAGGTCGTCCGTGACTACGGACAGTCCGCCCGCCCGGACGTGGTGGCGAGCTTCGGGCTGCACCGGTACTCCTGGCCCGCCTGTCTGCTGATCACCGTCCCCTGGTTCCTGCACCGCCGGGTGCCCCGCCTCCCCGTGACACACGTCTCGTACGACCGCACGGGCGACGGCATGCGGATGGCCGTCCGGCCGCCCACCTCCTTCGCCTGCCTGCCGGGCGATCCGGCGGCGCTGCTGCCCGGCGCCCGGGTGGTCCCGGACGAGGAGGCGCTGCGGGCGGAGGTGCGGGCCGCGATAGCCGAGCACCACGAGCCGGTGCTCGCCGGGTTCGGACCACCCGCGCGACGCCGCGGCCGGGCCCTGTGGGGCATGGTGACCGACGAGATCGTCGAGAGCCTCTGGTACGTCGCCGAGCTGCTCGGCGAGGGCGAGAAGGACCGGGCGCGACGGGAACTGGAGCTGCTCCTGCCGGGTGCCACCCGCCCCTACGTCGGCGCGGCGTCCTTCCGTGAGCTGACCGGACCGGACGGCGAGACCCTGCCCACCCGGGACCGGGCGAGCTGCTGCATGTTCTACACGCTGCGCCCCGAGGACACCTGCGCCACCTGCCCGCGCACCTGCGACGCGGACCGCGTCACCAAGCTCACCGCGGTCGCCGCCAGTTGAGGAGGCCTCAGGTGCCCCCGCGGGCCGGGCGCCGCCGGCCGTCCCGTAAGATCACCCGGACGAGACTCCTCCCAGGGTTACAGGCAATTCACAATTTCCTCACTTGCCCCGGGAACTATCCGGGGAACCACCCGTACGGGTAGTCTTATTCGAACTCAACTCCCGCCCCTCAAGCGGCAGTTCGAGCAGAACGTCGCCCTGGGCATCCCCTTGCACTTCCTTGGCGGCCTCTTGCCCCGAAACCCCCTGAGGGACGGCGGGATTGCGCCACTATGGCGGGCGTTACGCCCTATCCCAATGCAAGGGACCCCTGATGAGATTGACCGACATATCGCTGAACTGGCTGCTTCCCGGCGCCGTACTGCTCCTGGGCATGCTGGCGGCGGTGGCGGTGCTCGCGCGCGGCAAGCGCTCCTCCGGGGCAAACGCGAGCGCGGACGATTCGTGGGAGCGTACCGAGGAGCGCCGCAGGCGCAAGGAGGCCATATATGGCACTGCCTCCTACGTTCTTCTGTTCTGCTGTGCGGCCGTTGCCGCCGCCCTCTCCTTCCACGGCCTGGTCGGCTTCGGCCAGCAGAACCTCGGCCTGACCAACGGCTGGGAGTACCTGGTTCCGTTCGGCCTCGACGGCGCGGCCATGTTCTGCTCCGTGCTCGCGGTGCGCGAAGCCAGTCACGGCGACGCCGCCCTCGGCTCCCGGATACTCGTGTGGACGTTCGCGGGCGCGGCCGCCTGGTTCAACTGGGTGCACGCGCCCAGGGGCCTCGGTCACGACGGCGCGCCGCAGTTCTTCTCCGGCATGTCCCTCTCGGCGGCCGTGCTCTTCGACCGGGCCCTGAAGCAGACCCGCCGGGCCGCGCTGCGCGAGCAGGGTCTCGTGCCCCGTCCGCTCCCGCAGATCCGCGTCGTGCGCTGGGCGCGTGCCCCCCGCGAGACCTACAGGGCCTGGTCGCTCATGCTCCTCGAGAACGTGCGCAGCCTGGACGAGGCCGTCGACGAGGTGCGTGAGGACAAGGCCCGCAAGGAAGAGACGAAGCTGCGCCGCCGCGAGCAGCACCGCGTCGAACGGGCGCAGTTGAAGGCGATCAGCCGGGGCCACGGCCCCCGCTTCCCCGGCCGCGGTGGCGGCGGTGGCCGTCCGGTGGAGGCCCCGGCCGCCCTGGAGCCGGCCACGGCCGAGCGGGTCTCGGCGGAGCCTGCCATAGCGAACTCGGCGGAGCAGCTGCCCGTACGCTCACGGCACTCCCTTCAGCCCGTACGCCACGGAGCTGACTCCTCGATCACCGTCGACCTCACCGCGGAGGACGACACCATGGCCCTGCCGCGCCTCGACTCCCTCGAGCGCAAGCTCAAGGACCTGGAGCAGCAGTTCGGCTGACGGACTATCAGTTGTCATGGGAAGGGGGCGCGACCGCCGAGGTCGCGCCCCCTTCCCGTTGCCCGTTGCCCGTTGCCCGCCGACATGGGCGAGCCGGGCTCGGCAACCGCCGCTCAACGGTCGGATGCCCGGCTGCCTTCGCTCACGCGGCCCCGGCGCCCAACTCGAACCAGACGACCTTGCCGCCGCCCTGCGCCCGTACCCCCCACGTGTCCGCGAGGGACTCCACCAGGACCAGACCCCGGCCGTGCGTGGCCTCGTCGGCGCTCGGCACCCTCGGCCGGGGACGGTGGGCCACGGAGTCCCGCACCTCCACCCGCAGGCCGGACGGGGAGACGGTGGCCGTCAGGACCGCGTCGTCGTCGGTGTGCACGAGCGCGTTGGTGACGAGTTCACTGGTGAGCAGTTCCGCCGTCTCCGACCGCCCCGGCCTCCCCCAGCCCCGCAACAGTTCCCTCAGCGCCCGGCGCGTCTCGGGCACCGCCCGCAGGTCGGCCCGTCCGAGTCTGCGACTGAGCTGCGCGGCCCGGTTCTGCTCCACCACGTCCTCGGCCCTGCTCTCCCCCGCCTGTCTCGTCGCCGAGGTGCTCGCGATCGCCGTCGGACCGCTTCCCCGTGCCTGCCTCTCCATGACCCCCGCCCGCGTGTCGATGTGGGTTCCCCTCCTGCTCGAACACGTTCACGGGGATCCTTGCCCGGTCGGCACCGCGCCAGTCATGTCGAATCATCGACGCCCGGGTGTTCGGCCATGTTCGGGCAGGCGTCCAGGACACTGCGGGGAACGGGGAGACCGTACGACAGCACTGTCGGGCCGTCCGGGAGGGGCCGCCTGCGGCACGTACGCCCCCCGCCCGAGCGCGTCCGGAGCGAACGCTGTGACGGTTGATGCGTCCCGCGCGGCTCGTGGCCCCTGTGCCGCTGGTGACGTCGGCGTGGCCCGAGCCGGACGAGCCGCTGCCGGTGGACCAAGCCGTTCCCGCCACCCCTGATCCCCGCCGCGGCCGGCGCCCGGCGGGGAAAGCCCTGGTCGACGAGCCGGTTCCGCTTTGCGGGACAGGCACCGGCGCAAAGGGCGGGCCGCCGGGCAGAGACGGTGATCGGCCCCGGACTCCGGGCGAAGGGGCTGCCGTACGACGGCGCCGACGCGCCTTCCGGGGGGCGTGCACCCGCGCAACGGCACCTGATCGTCACCTCCCTCGCGCGCGGGAGTGAGCCGGCGTATCCGCGGTGCGATACGGCCGCCGCCCCGGCCGTCCCGACCGCCTCCGTGGCTACGCGCCCAGGCGGCACGCCGACCGCCGGGAATCGGCCCGACTGCCGATCCGCCCCTGCCTACCTGGCCGTATGCGAAGAAGGGGTGGGGCAGCCGGTAGCGCCCCCACCGCGTCGTCCACCGACCCGCACCGCGCCGCCGCGCCGAGCACGCCCTCGCGCGGCCGACGAGGTTGGCCGGAATCCGCCGGTGCGCGAACGGCCTCGGCAGGGAACAGGGTTGGACGGACCGGTGATCGAACTGTTGGCTCCCCCGCACTCCACGACCTGCGTCGCCGGTGCCGCATGGGCCGCCTGTGCCGCGGTATCGGCGTCCGGTCGGCCGGCCGGACAACCGAACGACCGGACGAACGTCGATACCGCTCACGTCGGGACGGTGGTGACCTAGCCGGCCGCGACTCCCTTCGTGCCGATGTGGAAGATCTTGTGGGTGCCGCGGGTCATGTCGACGATGAGCTGCGTGGTGTCGCTGCCCCAGGTGAGGGTGACGACGGCCTCCGTGTAGTTCGCCGTGCCGTTGTCGGTGACCTTCCACGCGAGCGGGACGTTCTGCGCCTGGAGGACGCCGTCGGCGTGGTTCTTGTCCTCCCAGGCCGCCAGCTCCTTCTGGAAGGCGGGGGTCAGGTAGTGCTTGCGAAGTTCGTCCGCGAGCTTGCCGCCGCCCTCGTCGGTCACCGCGTCGATGTAGGCGCCGTAGAAGTCGGCGATGCGCGTGATGTTGTCGGACGGCTTGCCGCTCACGCTGCGCGGGCTGCCGGCGGAGGCCTGTGCCGTCACCCCGAGACCGAGGGCCAGCGCGAGGCCGGCGGCCACGGCCGTACGGCGGCGGGCGGTACGCAAACGGGTCGTGCTGCTCTTGCCGGTCGCGCTGTTGTCGCTGGTCGTGCTGTTATTGCTGGTCATGCTGTTGTCGCTGGTCATGTGCGTGTTCCCCGTGTGTCTCGTGTGCGCGGCCTGTCCGGCCTGAGTGGTGGCTGTGTGGTCGTACGGGGCCACCGGCCCTCCCGACCCCCGTGGCGGGAGGGCGGCGGCCCCGGTTCTTCCTCGGTGGTCGTGTGTCAGTGGAGCTTGTTGACGGCCGTGACGGTCGTCTTCTTGAAGGCCTTCACCGGGGCGTCGCCGAAGTCGCCCAGCTGGCCCCAGTCCACGACCGTCACCGTCGTACCGTCCCGGCCGACCGAGAGGAGGCGGATGTCGGTCGCGCCCCAGGAGGTCTCGGTGTGCAGGCCGTAGACGTGGGCGCCTTCCTCCACGTTGAGCTTCCCGTAGTCCTTGAGCGTGGCCTCGACCTCCGGGTCGGCCTGCTCGATCCACGCCGGGCAGGACTTGATGTCCTGGTTGACCCGTGCGAACCGGCCCTTCGCCGCGCTGACGCTCGACAGCTCGACGCTCACCTGGCGGGCGCTCGTGTCGAGGTCGGTCCGGAAGTCCCGGTACCAGGAGTCCCTGCCGTCGCCCAGCGCCATGCCGAGGCAGCGGTCCACCTCCACGTCCGGGGACGCGCCGGCGGTGACCTCGCCGGCCGTCCAGGACGAGCTGGTGTGCGGCGGAAGGTCGGCGGCCGAGAGGAAACCGGGTCGCACAGTGGCGGCGCCGGCCGGTACGGCGAGTACGGTACCGAGGGCGAGGCCCGCAGCCGTGAGTGCGGTGAGCCCGGTGAGCGTGCCGGCTCGGGTGCGCTTGGACATGGGTGTCCCCCGTGAGTGAGTGCATGGCTGTGGGTCGTCGCCACGACGCCGGTTGGTCGGTCCGGCCCTGGTCGGTGCGACACCAAGAGCATCGGCGCTGCGGGCGGCCCGGTGCAACGGTCAGCGCCCGATCGGCCGAGGTGGAACCATCCCAGCCCATCTGACGTGCAGGTATATGAGTGCCTGGGATGACCGCCGGGCCGGACGAACACAGGGAGAACGGTGTCGACCGACGACGGTGTGGCCGATGTGACGGAGTTCGCGGCGCTGCTGACGGAACTGAAGGGGCGCACGGAGCGCAGCTACGGCTCCCTGGCCCGCCGGCTGGGCATGAACACCTCGACGCTGCACCGGTACTGCGCCGGGGAAGCGGTTCCACAGGACTTCGCCCCCGTCGAACGGCTCGCGGAGTTCTGCGGGGCGACACCGGAGGAACGCCTCGAACTGCACCGGCGGTGGCTGCGAGCGGTGGCGGCCCGCCAGCGGGCCCGCACCACGGCGACTTCGGAGACACCGGAACCCGGGGAAACGGCTGGAACACCGGAGGCTCATACAACCCAGGAAGCTCAGGCAGCCCAGGAAGCCCAGGAAACACGTGAGGCCTACGAACGGTCGGAAACACCGGGAACGGCAGCCTTACCGGTAACGCGGGAAACGCGGGAAACGGCAGTAACAACTGGGGCGCCGGAAACACCGGAAACCGCGACGCCGTCGGAGACCGCGAAACCCTCCGAAACACCGGCAGGAACGGAACCCTGGCCTACGGCAGGCACACAGGCCCGGAAACCGGACGGGAAACAGGTACCGCCTCGCCGTTGGTACCGCCGTCGGCGCACCACGGTCGCCGTCGGTGTCGCCTGCGCGCTGCTCGCCACCCTGGGAACGCTGTCCGCGCTGCCCGGCGGCGGCCACCCCTCGGCCTCCGGCGACGTCGGCCGGCCCTCCGAGTCCGCCACGCCCGTACCCCGGACGACGGACTCGGCCCACTCCCCCACGCCCGGCGTCGGCTCGACCGCCTCGCCGACAGCCGGCACCGCCTCCCCTTCCGCCCGCCCCGCGAAGAACTCCCCCACCCCGGACACCTCCCCGGCCGGTGGCAAGGCATCGGAACCCGCGTCGGGCGTACCGCTCGCCTGGACCGTCGACTCACAGGTCTGGGCGCTCGGCTGCAGTCACGACTACGTCATCGACAAGCCGCCGGCGCAGGTCCCGCCGCCCCCGGCGGAGCAGGACGCCGGCCCCTGGGCAACCGCCCAGGGGGCGGTGCACGGGCGGGAGACCAACGTGGAGGTCTCGGTGCAGGGCCGCAACTCCACGGCCGTCGTGCTGACGGCGCTGCGCGTGCGGGTCGTCGGTCGTGCCGCGCCCATGACGGGCACCGCGTACGCCATGGACCAGGGCTGCGGGGGTTCTCTCAGCAGGCGTTACTTCGCGGTCGACCTGGACAAGGACCGTCCCGTGGCGCACTCCGTCGCCGGCAACGACGCGGGCACGCCGATCCCGGCGGTGAGCCTGCCCTACCGCGTGTCCAGCACCGACCCCGAAGTGCTGCTGGTCACGGCACGGACCGAGACCTGTGCCTGCGACTGGTACCTCGAACTGGACTGGTCGTCCCAGGGGCGCACCGGCACGGTCCGTGTCGACGACCGCGGCCGCCCGTTCCGCACGAGCGGCATCAAGGGGTTGCCGCGCTACTGGTACGGCTCCTCCGACAACGGTGAACGTCAGTGGGTCCCGACCGGCGACTGACATCCCCGACCGGCCGCCACCGTCCTACGGCCGGGGCACGTTGCGCAGGTTCGAGCGGGCCATCTGCAGCATCCGGCCCACTCCGCCGTCGAGAACGATCTTCGAGGCGGAGAGGGCGAATCCGGTGACCATCTCGGCGCTGATCTTCGGCGGGATGGACAGGGCGTTGGGGTCGGTGACGACGTCGACGAGGGCCGGGCCCTTGTGCCGGAAGGCGTCCTTCAGTGCGCCGGCCAGCTGTCTGGGCTTCTCGACGCGCACACCGTGGGCACCGCAGGCGCGGGCGACGGCGGCGAAGTCGGGGTTCTTGTTGGTGGTGCCGTACGAGGGCAGACCGGCGACCAGCATCTCCAGCTCGACCATGCCCAGCGACGAGTTGTTGAAGAGCACGACCTTCACCGGCAGGTCGTACTGCACCAGCGTCAGGAAGTCGCCCATCAGCATGGCGAATCCGCCGTCGCCGGACATCGACACGACCTGCCGGCGGCGGTCGGTGAACTGGGCGCCGATCGCCATGGGCAGCGCGTTGGCCATGGAGCCGTGCGAGAAGGAGCCGATGACACGACGCCTGCCGTTGGGGGTGAGATAGCGGGCGGCCCAGACGTTGCACATACCGGTGTCGACGGTGAACACGGCGTCCTCGTCGGCGAGTTCGTCAAGGACGGCGGCGACATACTCGGGATGGATGGGAACGTGTTTCTCCACTTTCCGCGTATACGCCTTCACCACCCCCTCCAGCGCGTCGGCGTGCTTCTTCAGCATCCGGTCGAGGAAGCGCCGGTTCGCCTTGGCCCGCACCCGCGGGATGAGACAGCGCAGGGTCTCCCGTACGTCGCCCCATACGGCGAGGTCCAGTTTCGAGCGCCGGCCGAGGTGTTCGGGGCGTACGTCGACCTGGGCGATCTTCACGTCGTCGGGGAGGAAGGCGCTGTAGGGGAAATCGGTTCCGAGCAGGATCAGCAGGTCGCACTCGTGGGTGGCCTCGTAGGCGGCGCCGTAGCCGAGGAGACCGCTCATCCCGACGTCGTACGGGTTGTCGTACTGAATGTGTTCCTTGCCGCGCAACGCATGCCCCACCGGGGACTTGATCTTCCCGGCGAACTCCATGACCTCGGCGTGCGCGCCGGCCGTACCGCTGCCGCAGAACAGCGTGACCTTGTCGGCGGCGTCGATCATCGCGACCAGCGCGTCGATCTCGGCGTCGCCGGGTCGGACGGTGGGCCGGGCGGTGACGAGAGCGGTTTCGACGGCTTTGTCGGGGGCCGTCCGGTCGGCGATGTCACCGGGCAGCGACACGACGCTGACGCCACTGCGCCCGACCGCGTTCTGGATGGCGGTGTGCAACAGCCGGGGCATCTGTTTCGGGCTGGAGATCAGCTCGCTGTAGTGGCTGCACTCGCGGAACAACTGATCGGGGTGGGTTTCCTGAAAATAGCCGAGACCGATTTCGCTGGACGGGATGTGCGAGGCGAGGGCCAGAACAGGAGCCATGGAGCGGTGGGCGTCGTAGAGGCCGTTGATGAGATGGAGGTTGCCGGGTCCGCAGGACCCCGCGCAGGCCGCGAGTTTCCCGGTGATCTGGGCTTCCGCACCGGCGGCGAAGGCGGCCGTCTCCTCGTGCCGGACGTGGATCCAGTCGATGGCGGGATTGCGCCGCACCGCGTCCACCACGGGGTTGAGGCTGTCCCCGACGACACCGTAGAGGCGCCGCACCCCCGCGCGGGCGAGGATGTCCACGAACTGTTCCGCGACGTTCTGCTTGGCCATGGATCGACGCACCCCTTCGGTCTCCTCGGGTCCCTGACTCCACAGTGGCCGCGGCGACTCGGTTACGCCTCCCAGACGGCCGCCGCCGTGCGGTCGTCGGCGTAGCCCTTCACCCTCACCTGGGTGTCGGCGAGGAAGGCGGCGAGACCGGGCGGAGTGGGGCCCGACCAGCGTCCCGCCAGGTACGCGGACAGCTCCCGCTCCCCGCGCAGGGGCTCGGCCAGGCCGTCCGTGCACATCAGGAGCGTGTCACCCGGGCGGGCTACGGAAGCGCGGAAACGGAAGGGCTCGCGGGGCGGTTCGGGGTCCGGGTCGTAAGGGTTCGGCGGTGTGGTGATGCCCAGGTCCATGGTGAGCCGGTCGCCCTCGGGCGTCTCGGCGGGCAACGATCCGAACCCCACGACCGGTGCGCCCGCCACCTCGCCCACCTGCGGCTCGATGTCCCGCCACACACCGTCGCGCAGCCGGAACAGGCCGCCGGCGCCGACGCCGAAGAAGACGCGCGTACGGCAGGCGGGGTCGGCGGGCAGGAGCAGACAGCGCAGGGTGGCCGCGTACTCCTCCGGTTCCAGGCCCTGCTCGGCGGCGCTGGCGCGGAGCCGGCCGAGGCTGCGGTCGGTGAGCCGGTGCAGGCCCGACTTCAGGTCTCCGCGCCTGGCCGCCCGCATGTCCTCCGCGAGCCGGACGTGACTGCGGCCCACGGCCCGCCCGATCCACCGGCACACCTCTGCGGCCGCCCGATGCGCTCCCGGGGTCGCCCGGGCACCGGTCGCCATCGCGACCAGGATCAGCGCCTGCTCCCCCGCGCCGAAGCGGGCGGTGAGGAACGCGTCACGGCGCGGCTCCCCCCGGTACCGCGCGGAGTCCCCCCGCACCGAGGCGGCCCGCAGCGCCCAGACTCCGTACCGGGCGCCGTCCAGGACGGTGTCGGCGACCAGGTCGGCGAGGTCGTCCGGGTCCGCGGGCGGAAGAGCGGTGGGCTCGGCATCGTAGGTGGGCGGCCCCGAACCGACGTACTCCTTGGACGTGGACAGGGGCGGGACGGCGGGCAGGGCGGGCAGGCTGGGGACGGTGGGGGGATGATCCGGTGGGGAGGTGCTCGGGGAGACGGGGGCGCGTTCGGAGTCCGGCTCGCGTTCGGGGGCGGGCGCGGGGCTCGCCGCGTAGAGGGGGGCCGCCGAACCGTCGACGGAGGTGGTGGGGGCCTGTGGGGGCGGCGGCGCGTGGGCCGGCACGGGGGGCATCGCGGGCGGTGGGGGCGGCGCGGCGGGTGAGGCCGGCCCGGTGCCCTCACCGGGGGCGGTCGCGGTCGCCTGCCCGGCGGCCGAGGTCGTCGGCAGTGCGGGCGGGGTGGACGGCGGCGCGGGCGGGGTGGACGGCGCCGGAGGTTCGGAGGCGTCGGGGGGCGTCCGGGTCGACGCGAGGCCGTCGGCGGTGGAGCGGGCGGGGTCGTGGGGCGGCCGCTCGGCGAATCCCGGCGGCAGCGGGCGGGGCAGGAAGTTCGCAGGACCGGCGGGTGTGTCCGACGGCGGCTCCCAGGGAGCGCGGTGCCGCCCCGACGAGCCGGCACCCTGGTCCGTCCCCACGGCGCCTGCACCGACGCCGACATCCCGCTCGACGTCGTCATGCTCCGGACTGCGCCCGATGTCGTCCGGCGCGGCGTTTCGTCCGGAATCCCTTCCGGAGTCCTGCCCGCCGTCCCGTCCGGAGCCCTGCCCGCCGTCCCGTCCGGATGAGCGTCCGCCGTTCCGCCAGAAGTCCGGTTCGGAGTCCCGTCCGGTGCCGGGCTCGGCGTCGCCCCAGCCGTCGCGCTCGTCGCCGTCGCGTCCGGCACCAGCACCAGCACCAGCACCAGCACCAGCACCAGCACCAGCAGTCTGCTCGGGATCCGGACCGGCATCCCACGGGGTGTCCCACCCGGCATCCCGCCCCGGGGCGGACGCGGCGGCGGAATCGGCGGCGGACCGGCTCCGGGGGAGCGGAACGGTGGCCTCCGGGGGCGGTGGCGCCCCCGCCGTCGTGGCGGCCGACGAGGTCCACCAGTCCGTCTGCCCTGCGGAGCCGGGCCGCTCGGCACGGGGTGCCGGTACCGGTCCCGCGTCGCCGGGGGCGTCCGCACCGCCCGTGTGGCCCCCCGTGTCGCCCGCGCCCTTCGGGTGCCGCGGGGCCGCCGTGGACCCGGGTCCGCCGACGTCGTCCGGCGTACCCGCGTTCTCCGCCGCACCGGCCGCACCACCTGAGCGCACCGCCCCGGCGGCCGAGGCGAAACGGTCGTCCAGGGAGTCTGCGGTGCGCGCGGGCCCCGTGTCCTCGGTGGCGTCGTCGTACAACTGCCCCCACCAGTCGTCCTGGTGACCGGTGGGCCTTCCCCCCTGCTGGCTCATGCCCCCGATTGTCCACTGCGCGGGCCGGATGAAAACGGGGCATCCGGAAAATGCGCCACCGCACGTGTGTCGAACAGTGGGCCGAGTGACGTCCTGAACGCCAGTGCGAAGCACGGTGCGACAAAGGTCGCCGGGCGGTTCCACCCCCCACGGGAGAACCGCCCGGCGACATGGGGTGACCCAGGCTCATTCCCCTATGCGCCCCTGCGCGTCATGAGCTCGGATCACGTTCTCGAAAGGTTTCCGCGCCGCGGCGTTGTGGCCGACCGGCCCGAGTCTGCACGGCGCTCCTGGACCTCCGCTGTGGATGATCAGTGGATGATCACGTTTTCCGCCGTGGCCACACCTTGGCAGAGTGACCGGCGGTACGGCGATGATGTGCGGCGGCGGGTTTACGCCGTGGCTGTTTCCCGCCATTCACGGGACGTCAGAAGGAGGGGAGCACCCGATGCTGGGAGCGATAGGGCTGGACGGGACGCACGAGTCGGCGTACCGGGCGCTGGTGTCCGTGGGCGCCGCCGACGTGCCCGACCTGGCGCGTCGGCTGGCCCTCGGCGAGCACGACACCGAACGCGCGCTGCGCCGGCTGGAGCGGCACGGTCTCGCCGCGCAGTCCTCGGGTCGCCCCGGCCGCTGGGTCGCCGCGCCTCCGGGCGTCGCCCTGGGGGCGCTGCTCACCCAGCAGCGGCACGAGCTGGAGAAGGCGGAGCTGGCGGCGGCCCTGCTCGCCGAGGAGTACCGGGCGGCGGCCGCCGAACCGGCGGTGCACGACCTGGTCGAGGTGGTGACGGGCGCCGCCGCCGTCTCCCAGCGCTTCCTGCAGATCCAGCTCGGGGCGAGCGAGGAGGTGTGCGCGCTGGTCACCGGCACCCCGGTGGCCGTGACGGGCGGCGAGAACGACGCCGAGGAGCGGGCAACGGCCCGCGGGGTGCGCTACCGCGTCGTACTGGAACGGACGGTGCTCGACCAGCCGGACGGCATGGCGGAGCTGACCGCCGCGCTGGGCCGGGACGAACAGGTGCGGGTGGTGGACCAAGTGCCGACGAAGCTGGTCGTCGCCGACCGCTCGCTCGCCCTGGTGCCGTTGACCGGCCGCTCGGCGGAGCCCGCCGCGCTGGTGGTGCACGCGAGCGGGTTGCTGGAGCTGCTGTCGGGCCTGTTCGAGTCGGTGTGGCGGGAGGCGCTGCCGCTGCGCCTCGGCGCGGCCGGCGTGGTCGAGCAGGCCCCGGACGGTCCCGACGCCACCGACCTGGAGATCCTGTCCCTGCTGCTGGCCGGGATGACCGACGCGAGCGCCGCCAAGCAGCTCGACCTCGGGCTGCGGACCGTACAGCGCCGGGTGAAGGGGCTGATGGAGCTGACGGGGGTGACGACCCGGCTGCAACTGGGCTGGCACGCGTACGAACGGGGGTGGGTGGCCCGCGAGCACTGACCGTACGCGTCAGCGGTCCGAGGCCGCACGGCTTGACCTGCGCGTTCTCCCTGGCTCGGGCACCCTGGGCAGATGGGAGTGGGTCAACTCCTGCTGGTCGCAGTGGTCATTCTGCTCGGCCTGTGCGGAGTGCTGGTGCCCGGCGTACCGGGATCGTGGCTGGTGTGGGCCGCGGTCCTGTGGTGGGCGCTGGAGGATCCGCAGCCGACCGCCTGGATCGTGCTGGTCGGTGCCACGGTCACGCTGTTCCTGTCGCAGGTGGTGCGCTGGACGCTGCCGCCCCGTCGGCTGCGGGAGAGCGGCGCGACTCCCCGGATGGCGGCGTACGCGGGGCTCGGCGCGTTCCTCGGCTTCTTCCTGCTGCCCGTGATCGGCGCGATCCCGGGCTTCATGGGCGGCATCTATCTCTCCGAACGTCTCCGCCTGGGCCGTCACGGCGAAGCCCGGGCGGCCCTGCGCACGGCGATGCGCTCGGGCGGCTCCAGCGTCCTCACGGAGCTGTTCACCTGCCTCTTGATCATGGGGGCGTGGCTGGGCACGGTTCTGTGGGGATGACCGTTCCGTGGAGATGACGGTGCTTGGGGGATGACGGGGCCTGGGGGATGACGGGGCCTGGGGGATGACGGGGCTTGAGGATGTCGGTGCCTGGGGGGCTGTAGGCACCGCCGGCGGCGGCCCCCGATCAGGCGAGACCCCGGAACCGCTCCTCGAGCGAGCCCTCCAGCGAGAGCAGCCGCACCTTGCGCTCCAACCCGCCCGCATATCCCGTCAGCGAGCCGTCGGCGCCGATCACCCGGTGGCAGGGGCGCACGATCAGCAGCGGGTTCGCCCCGATCGCCCCGCCGACGGCCCGTACGGCCATCCGCGAGGCGCCGACGCGGGCCGCGATCTCGCCGTAGGTCGTGGTCGCCCCGTAGGGCACGGAGTCGAGGGCGGCCCACACGCGCTCGCGGAACTCGGTGCCGTCACTGCGCATCGGCAGCCGGAACTCCTTCAGCTCGGCGGCGAAGTAGGCGGCGAGCTGTTCCGCGGCGGAGCGGAAGGGTCCGGGGTCGTGCCGCCAGCCGTCCTGGACGGTCCGTCCGCCCTTCTGTCCGGGCACGGAGAGGGAGGTCAGCGTGGCGTCGGCGTCGGCGGTGAGCAGCAGAGGGCCGAGCGGGCTCTCCACGCTGGTCCAGTACGTCAGGTCGGTCATCGTTCCTCCGCGGCGCGCAAGTGGTGCAGGGCGTAGGTGCGCCAGGGGCGCCAGGTGTCGGGGACGTCCACGCCGGGCGGCGCGACGTCGGGGTCGCCGAGGGCACGGGCACGGATCTCCGCGATCGTACGGGCGTCCAGCCCGGGCAGCGCGAGCAGTGCCTCCTGGGCGTCGTCCCGGTCGACGCCCGGGTCCAGCCGTACGGTGCCGTCGGCGAGGGCGGCGGTGAGGACGCCCAGCGGCCCTTCGAAGCCGGACTCGGACTCGGATCCGGACCCAGTCCCAGTCCCAGACCCAGACCCAGCCTGTGCCAGGACGGCCGGCTCGGGGAAGAGGTGGGTGAGGGTGCCGCAGGGCGCGTCGAGGGCCTTGCCGTAGGCGTGAACCAGCCGTTCGGCCGCCGCCCTCCCCACGACCGCCCGCACCGCGTACTCCTCCGGGTCGGCGGCCCCCGGCGCCCGCAGCCCTGGCCGGGCGGCGACCAGCGGGGCGAGCCTCGGGTCGGCGCCGAGCCGCTCGTCGACGGCGTACGGGTCGGAGTCGAGGTCGAGCAGCCTCCGCAGCCGCTGGACGGCGGTGGTGAGGTCGCGCGGGTCGGTGAGATGCAACCGGGCGTCGAGCCACCCACCGGGGTGGACGGCCGAGGCCCGGCCCGGGTCGCCCGCCCGCTCGTCGACGGCGACGATCCCGGTGCCGTAGGGCAGTCGCAGCGTACGGCGGTAGGTGCGCCCGCCGGGCGGCCCGCTCACCTCCTCCACCCCGGCCACGGCCTCCCGTCGCAGCAGGTCGAACACGGCGCCCGCGTGGTACGGGCCCCGGTGTGCGAGCCGCAGCGGGATCCCCGCGGACGGGGTGGCGGTGCGGCGGGTCGCACGGACGGCGGCCCGCAGTCCGGTCGGGGTCGTCGCGTACACGGTCTTGACGGTGTCGTTGAACTGGCGCACGCTGGCGAACCCGGACGCGAAGGCGATCTCCGTGACCGGCAGGCCCGTCGTCTGGAGCAGGACCCGCGCGGTGTGCGCGCGCTGCGCCCGGGCGAGGGCGACCGGTCCCGCGCCGAGTTCGGCGGTGAGCTGCCGCTGCACCTGGCGGGCGCTGTAGCCGAGCCGTACGGCGAGCCCGGTGACGCCCTCCCGGTCGACGACGCCGTCACCGATCAGCCGCATGGCCCGGCCGACGACGTCGGCACGCGCGTTCCAGTCGGCCGATCCCGGCACGGCGTCCGGGCGGCACCGTCGGCAGGCCCGGAAACCCGAGCCCTGCGCGGCGGCGGCCGTCGCGAAGAAACGCACGTTGTGGCGTTTCGGCGTCACGGCGGGGCAGCTGGGCCGGCAGTAGATGCCGGTGGTCTCGACGGCGAAGAAGAACTCGCCGTCGAACCGGGCATCCCTGCTGCGGACCGCCTCGTACTGCGTGTCCTGGTCCGTCATGGACTCCAGTCTTCGCGCCCGGGAGAAACGGTGCTAGCGGAAATCGGACGTGACGTTGCACCGGAAACGGGTTGCCGACCAGGCAAGTGTTACCGGACCACATGTGCGTTACCGAGACCCGCAAGGGCTTCCCGAACAGACGCACGTTTCCGAAACGGGAACGTGCTACCAGGCCGCGGCCGGGACCGGGGCCGGCAAGCCTTACCGGACCGCGTACGCGTTCACCGGACCATGTACGCGTTACCGGACCGGCAAGCGTTACCGAAACAGGCGGGCGCCTCAGGACCGGCAAGCGTTACCGCAACAGGCTGCGCCTCAGGACCGGCAAGCGTTACCGCAACAGTTACGTGTTACCGCGGCGGAGCGGGTCGCCACGGCCCGCGCCCTCGCTTCGCCTCCCCCGCGGCCCGGCCGGCGGCCTGCTTGCGCTTCCAGTCCTGGCGGACGTCGGCGCGCATGCGGGCGTCGGACTTGGCGACGATCCACTGGTTCTCCCGGACGAGCTTGTGGTAGCTCTCCAGCCGTCGTGTCGGCAGTTGCCCGTCCTCGACGGCCGCCCGCACCGCGCACCCCGGTTCGGACTCGTGCGCGCAGTCGTGGAACCGGCAGTCCCGGGCGAACTCCTCGATCTCCGCGAAGACCTGTCCGACCCCGGCGCCGGCGTCCCAGAGGCCGACGCCGCGCAGTCCGGGCGTGTCGATGAGGACGCCCCCGCCGGGCAGCGGCAGCAGGTTGCGGGTGGTGGTGGTGTGCCGTCCCTTGCCGTCCATGTCGCGGGTGGCCTGGACGCCCATCACGTCCTCGCCGACGAGCGCGTTCGCGAGCGTCGACTTGCCCGCGCCGGACGCTCCGAGCAGCACGGAGGTGCCCTGCCCGAGGAGCGCGGCGAGTTCCTCGACGCCGACGCCGTCGCGCGCGCGGACGGTGAGCACGGGCACGCCGGGCGCGCTCGCCTCGACGTCCTCGACGAGGTACGACAGCGCGACCGGGTCGGGCACCAGGTCGGCCTTGGTGAGCACGACGACGGGCTGGGCGCCGGACTCCCAGGCCAGCGCCAGGAACCGCTCGATGCGGCCGAGGTCGAGTTCGACGGCCAGGGACATCGCGACGACGGCGTGGTCGACGTTGGCGGCGAGGATCTGTCCCTCGGACCGCTTGGAGGAGGTGGACCGGACGAAGGCCGTACGGCGCGTCAGAAGTGTCTGTACGTATCGCGGATCGGCGTCCTCGGGGTCGACGGCGACCCAGTCGCCCGTGCACACGACCTTCAGCGGGTCACGCGGAACGACGAACTCGGTGTCGGCACGCACGATGCCCGCCGCGGTGACGACATCGCACAGCCCACGGTCGACCCGCACCACGCGGCCGGGCAGCAGGCCCCGCTCGGCGTAAGGAGCGAACTCGGCTTCCCGGTCGGCGTCCCAGCCGTACGCGGCGAGAGGCAGCGGCGAAGCCGAGGAGGAGACGGAGGTGGAGGTGGAGAAGAAATGCAAGGGGGACCCTTCACAGGGGCGGCCCCGGCAGCGCTCGCGTACGCGAGGCGGAAGAAGTGGTCAGCCGGAGACCGCGGAGGTGGAGTGAACGAACGTCCGGTCGCTGCGAACAGCACCTTTCTCGGCGACAGTCATCGGTCACACCTCCCGTTCCTCAGGTTCCTCACACGACTGACAGCGCGGCCGTCGGCCCCGCTCAAAAGCTCACTCAGGATAGGGGCGCAGGAAGCCGGTTGCCACCCATTTCCGGCCCACTCGCCGATGTCGGCCACGCGCGCGTGGTCGACGCGGCTGCGCCCGTCCGGGATCACCCCTTCCCGCGCGGCGCGAGACCCTGGCCCCGAGTCCGCAGGCGCGCAGAGCGAGGGCGGGAACCCCGCCCCCTCTCCGTCCTGGGCCCCGCTTCCGTCGGCGCCGGTTCAGCCGTCGGGCGTCAAGAGCTCGTGCACGTCTGCCCGTTGAGGGTGAACGCGTACGGCGCGCTGTTCTTGTTCTGCCAGGAGGCGAGGAAACCGAAGGTGAGCGTGCCGTTCGCGGAGACGGACCTGTTGTAGTCGGCGGCGGTCGCGGTGACCCGTGAGCCGTCCTGGGCGAGGCTCGCGTCCCACATCTGGTCGACCTTCTGGCCGTCGCGGAAGGACCAGGCCACGCGCCAGGCGTCGAGTGTCACGGCGGTGGTGACGGTGACGGTGGCCTGGAAGCCGTCGGGCCACTGGTTGACGAGGTCGTACGTGACCTCGCAGGCCGCCGCCTCCTCGCTGCCTCCGGCACCGGCACCGGCGGTGGCCGAGGAGGTGCCCTGGGGCTCGGGGTCGGGCTTCCCGGCATCGTTGCCGCCGGTCGCCGAGGGCGTACCGCTCGCGGACGCCGCCGGGCGGGACGAGGACGGCGCGGCAGAGGTGGCGGGATCCGCGGACGGCAGGACGGAGCCGGGGCCGGCCACCGGGGTGCTGTCCGCGGGGTTGCCCTGGGCGACGTTCTCGCCGCCGCTGCCGCCGCCGGTGTCGCCCGGCATCATCGACACGGCGAGTGCCACCACGGAGACCAGGGCGGCGGCGGCGAGCATGCCGCCCCGCAGCATGCGTGCCCTGCTCGCGGCGACCTGTTCCGCCGCGCCCTCGGCGTCCGGCGCGTCCGGGCGGCCGGCGCCGAGGCGCACCTCGGCGGCCCGGCGGCGGCGCTCCAGGTAGGCGAGGCCGCCCCAGCCGATGACGCCCTGGGCGAGGGCGGCGGGCAGTCCGCCCCCGTGCAGCCGCAGACAGGCGGCGGCCTCCGCGCACTCCACGCAGGTGGCGAGGTGGCGGGAGAGATCGGGGGGCGTGTCGGCGGCGGGCGAGCGGGTGACGGCGTCCAGGAGCCGGACGTAGCTGCGGCACTCCGCGTCCATCGGCGTGTCGAGATGGTTGCGGTGGCAGCGGTCCCGGAACAGTCCGCGGACCTGGTTCAGCTCCTCCACCGCGGCGGTCGGGTCGAGGCCCTGCCTGCGGACCACGGCCTGCAGCGGCAGTGCCTCGACCTCCGCCAGCCACAGCAGAGCGGCGTCCGGTTCCTGCATGTCACGCAGTCCGCGCAGGGCGATGGGGCGGCTCAGGGGCGGTCCGACATACCGTGCGGCCTTGTCGGAGTTGAGCCACAGACGCAGATCGGGGTCGAGTTTGTGGCCCTGTCCCCGGGCCTCCCAGGCGGCGGCCGTGGTGCGTACGGCGGTCAGCAGCAGCGGGATCCGGGGCAGCCGGGACGAGCGGCGGCCGGCACCTCGTGCGGTACCGTCCTCGGCGGCGCGGGCCTCGCGTATGCCGAGTGCGAACGCCTCACGGGCCAGCTGGTTCGCCGCGGTCGAGCCGGACGTACACAGATCGGCGTACGACAGGACGGCGTCCCAGCACTCGGAGAACAGCGCGGCCTCGGCGGCGTCCTTCGGGGTCGGCAGGTCGGGCATGAGTCTCCTGCATCCACAAGCGAGGTCAACTCACCATGACGGCAATGGAGTTGGGGGGAACCTCGCGGCAGGGGCAGAGCTTTTCACGTTTCCAACACAACTGACAAGCGCCCTGTTCAGATGTCATGTCAGGACAGCAGGACAGACAGCTGAACGGGACGACGAGAAGGCGGCCGCGCCCGGTACTCCGGCCTCCAGTACGGACGCGGACCGCCCTGTGTTCACTGCCGACGCCATGTTGCGACACCGTTTTCGCGAACTTTTCCGCGGATTGCTCCGCGGACTGCTTCACGGATTGCTCCGCGGGCGTCCTTCGCGGACCGTGGCCACCGTTGCGCGGACTATACGGTCGCCGAGTCCTCTGCCGGAAGGCTGTCCATGAAGGAACTGACGGAGAACACCGCGCGGCCGGGTCCGGGCAGTCCGTAGCCGGGAGGCGAGGAGAGACCGAACTCGTCCATGGTGGCGCGATAGGCCTCCAGCAGCCGGATGTGGTATTCCAGCGGCGCACCCTGCGGGTTGGCCTTGCCCAGCGGGGTGGTGGGCTCCGGGCACCAGGTGGTGAAGCGCGGCGTGATGCCCTGCGACATGAAGAAACGCAGGCCCTCCGTGGTGGAGGCGATGGCCTCGTCCACGGTGGTGAAACCGAACGGCTCGGCCATCTCCACCCCCGCGACGAAGTTGGGGATCACGTTGCGCGCGCCGAAGATCTCCGCCGAGTCCAGGATGCGCTTGTGCCACTCGTCGCGGCCGACGTAGCGCTCCTTGCCCGGGCAGTACAGCTCGAACAGCCGGCGGTCCCACACCTCGTAGTTGGGGTGGTAGATCTGCACCCCGTAGTCCTTGAAGCGCTGCACGTCGTCGCGGGGCAGCGCCTGGGCGACGACCTTGCCGATCCAGCGGCCCGGGAAGCGCTCCTCGATGGCCTTGGCGTAATGACCGTAGAAGTCGGCCTCGTCCCGGCCGGCGACGGTCTTGGTGATCGCGCCACCGGTGAGGGTGTAGGCGGTGGACGCCTTCTGGGTGTCGTACCGGTCGATGATCTCCAGGGCTTCGAGGACCTCCTCGACGTCCTTCACGCCCGTGTACGGCCGGCCGGCCGCCTTGTGCTGGCGCCAGTTGTGGTTGATGTCGCAGTACTGGCACTCCTCCTTGGCGCCGAAGTACTGACACACCCGGAAAACGGTCAGATAGATCAGGTAACCCCACTGGATGGTCGGGGCGACCTCCATGACGGACTTCCCGTTGGAAAGCTTGTGCCGGTAGTACTCCGGCATCGGCGGCACGCCGACGTCGGCGATGCGCTTTCCGTCGAGGTAGAGCCCGAGCAGACCTTCGTCGTCCGCCGCGACACGGTACGGGGAGGACGGATTCACCCGGACCGAGACGACCGTCCGCCGCAGGTCGTAGGGGCCTCCCGTGAGGATGATCTCCTCCGGCGGGCGGCGCAGCGCGGCCTCGCCCAGCTCGGGCAGGGTGCCGTGGTCGAAGGAGAAGATGAAGTAGGACTTCGGTTTGACCTCGCCCGACTCGTTGTCACTGAGGGCGGAGGGGTCGAAGGCCACGCCTCCGCGCAGCAGGTCCTCCTTGAAGACGGCCTCCCGCGGAACATGCGGAAACCGCTCCATCAGATCCTCGACCAGCGCGGTACGGCTGTCCATCCGTCTCTCCTCCCGGCTCAGGCGTACGACTCCTCACGGTATGCCCCCGGCCGCGCGGAGGTGGGGGCGGGGGCCTCGTGTTGCGGGCAAGGTAGGTTCCACCTGGGAATTCCGGGTTCTCGATCTCCTCGGGAGGGGCGAGCAGTCGCATGACAGAAACCGTTACCAACTGGGCCGGCAACATCACCTTCGCCGCCGGCGAACTGCACCGTCCGCGCTCTCTCGACGCGCTCCGCTCGCTGGTGGCGGGGAGCGGGCGGGTGCGGGTGCTGGGCAGCGGGCACTCGTTCAACGAGATCGCCGAGCCCGGCGTCGACGGTGTACTGCTGTCGCTGGGCGCGCTGGCCGGTGAGATCGACGTCGACACGGCGGCCCGGACCGTACGGGTCGCGGGCGGGGTCCGGTACGCCGAGCTGGCGCGCCGCGTGCACGAGCGCGGGCTCGCGCTGGCGAACATGGCCTCCTTGCCGCACATCTCGGTCGCCGGGTCGGTGGCCACCGGCACCCACGGGTCGGGGGTCGGCAACGGCTCGCTCGCCTCGGCCGTACGGGAGGTGGAGATCGTCACCGCCGACGGCTCGACCGTCGTCATCGGACGCGGCGACCGGCGGTTCGGCGGGGCCGTCACCTCGCTGGGCGCTCTCGGGGTGGTCACCGCGCTCGTCCTCGATCTGCAGCCCGGCTTCGAGGTCGAGCAGCACACGTTCACCGAACTGCCCCTGGACGGGCTGGACTTCGAGACCGTCGCGGGGGCCGCGTACAGCGTCAGCCTGTTCACCGACTGGGGCGCGCCCGGCTTCCGGCAGGTGTGGCTGAAACGGCGCACGGACGAGCCCCTCGCCGACTTCCCGTGGGCCACGCCGGCCGTGGAGGCGCTGCATCCGGTACCGGGGATGCCGGCGGTCAACTGCACCGAGCAGTTCGGCGTGCCGGGGCCGTGGCACGAGCGGTTGCCGCACTTCCGGGCGGAGTTCACCCCGAGCAGCGGGAACGAGCTGCAGAGCGAGTACCTGCTGGCGCGCCGGCATGCCACCGAGGCGCTGTATGCGATCGACGGTATCCGGCAGACAGTCGCCCCCGTGCTCCAGGTGTGCGAGGTGCGTACGGTGGCCGCCGACGAGCAGTGGCTGAGTCCTTCCTACGGGCGGGACACCGTGGCGCTGCACTTCACCTGGGTCGAGGACACGGCCGCCGTGCTCCCGGTGGTGCGGGCGGTGGAAGCCGCGCTGGAGCCCTTCGAGCCGCGGCCGCACTGGGGCAAGGTGTTCGAGATGCCGGCCGACGTGGTGCGCGGACGGTATCCCCGGATCGACGACTTCACGGCCCTCGCACGGGTGCTGGATCCGGCCGGGAAGTTCACCAACGCCTTCGTGCGGGACGTTTTGGCAGGCTGAGCAGGCGACTCCGGCGACTTTATAAAGCCCCTTTCCTAACCCCTTGTCGAACGGTTCGGCAGCCCATAGCCTGGCGCGGCGCCGGTGCCGTCGCAGTGCGGGCCCGCCCGCCACGGAAAGGCACGGAAGGGATGAGGGGGCACGCTGCATGAAGCGCGGCACATCACGGGACATCCGCACCGCGAACCGCTACGAGGTGCTGCGTCAGATCATCGCCGCCTCGCCCACCTCCCGGCAGGAGCTCGCGGCCACCACCGGTCTCTCGCTCGCCACCGTCGCCACCCTCGTCGGCGAGCTGCTCGACCTCCGCATGATCACCGAGGTCGGGTTCGAGGACTCGGCGGGTGGCCGCCCGCGGGGCCTCGTGGCCGTCAACGCGTCGGGGGGCGCGTTGATCGGCGTGGACATCGCGGAGACCTACGTCCATGTCGAGCTCTTCGACCTCGCGCTGAACGTGCTGGCCCGCGCCGAGGAGAACATGCGGCCCGGCGAGAGCCGCCCCCAGCAGGTGGTCGGCCATGTCGCCGCGGCCGCCGCTTCGGTGGTCGCGCAGGCCGGGGTCGAGGCCGCCCGGGTGCTCGGCGTCGGGGTGAGCGTGCCGGGGCAGGTGGACCGGGCCACCGGCATCTCCGAATACGCGCCCAACTGGGACTGGCACGATGTGCCGTTGCTCGACCTGCTCTCCGAACACATCGCGTATCCCCTGTACTTGGACAACCCGCTGCGCGCGGGCGCGGTCGCCGAGCTGTGGTTCGGGGCGGCGCGCGGTCACGGGGACGCCGTGGTGGTCAACCTGGGCACCGGTGTCGGGGCAGGTCTCGTCCTCGGCGGCGGGCTGCACCGGGGCGTCAGCAACAGCGCCGGCGAGTGGGGGCACACCACGCTCGTGCTCGACGGGCGGCTGTGCCGCTGCGGCAACCACGGCTGCGTGGAGACGTACGTCGGCGCGCCCGGCATCATGCAGAACCTGCGTGAACTCAGCCCGCGGAGCCCGCTGTTGCATCCCGACGACCAGACCGCCACCATCAACGCCCTGGCCGCGGGGGTCGCCGCGGGCGACCCGGTCGCCGTCAAGGTCGTCCGCGACACCGCCCGCTACCTCGGCGCGGGTATCGCCAACCTGGTCAACGTGCTCAACCCCGAGGTGGTCGTCCTGAGCAGCTGGGTCGCCGCCCGGCTCGGCGAACCCCTTCTCGACGAGGTGCGGGAGGCAGTCGCCCGGCACGCGCTGAAGCGGCCGCTGGCCGCCAGCCGGATCGTCCTCTCCCCCATCCCCACCGACCCGGCCTGTCTGGGCGCGGCGACGTTCGCGCTCGAAGGGGCATTGCAGTCGGTGGGTCAGAGAAACGCCAAGCGCACCGTCTTCGCCGGTGCGAGGAGCCGTACCGCACCACCCGCATGATCCATGCGGAACCGCACCGCCTTCACGACGACGGAAGGGATGCAGTGTTACGCGCACCGACCACGGCGTACGCCCTCTGCCCGAGGAAACTCCAAGAAACCCGGCGATTCGCTTGCGGTGCCGGAGCACTTGCCGGAAAGCGTTCTCGCAATCCGCTGCCCGCCGACGCGTCCTGCGGCGCCCGCAGCCCCGCGCGGGCTGCAGCGAGCAGCAGTCCTGTCGTGCGACATGAAGAAGGCACCCAGGGACGCCACCGCACGGACACCGGCCACCGGTCGGTGTCCGAAGCGAACGACACCCCGCCGGTGGCGGCCTCCCGCGCCGGTTGCCGAACGCCGCCGGACAGCGCGCCGGCCGGACGAACGGCGAGTGCCCCGACGTCGGCGACCGGACGGTCGTCGACGGCTCGAAAGTGATCCCGCACGGCCGCACCCGCGAGGCCGGCAAGGCCCTGACCAGGCGACAGCCGCCGGAAGCACCCCACTGACCGAGGGCCGCCGGCCCTGACACCGGCGGCCCTCAACCTCCTTGCCATGCGCCCGCGTTACCCCTGCGGCAGCCAGGTCACACCCTTTGCCGCAACCCCTCTCGTTCGCCATTCCGAACCGATCACAACGCTTCGAACAGACTTCGTCCAACCCCTTGCCGAAGGCTTAGCCGAAGGTTAACGTCCCGCTCCGCGACAGGAATTGAGCCACCTGCGCCGAGCCACAGAGCCGTAGCCGCACTTCGAGACAAGGACGTCGCCATGTCGGCAATGAGCAACAGCAACTGGTCCCGCAGGTCCCTCTTCCGAGCGGCCGCGGGCATGGCCGCCGCCGGCACGCTCGCCGCCTGCGGCGGCAACAACGGCCGCGGTGGCGGCTCCGGTTCGGGTGTCGGCCTCACGCAGTACTTCCACGCGTACGGCGAGCAGGGCACCGAGCAGGCCATCAAGAAGTACGCGAAGGCCTACGACAAGGCCGACGTGACCACGCAGTGGATCACCAGTGCCGACTTCGAGAGCAAGCTCTTCGCGACCCTGCTCACCAAGAACGCGCCCGACCTCTTCGAGTTCCACCCGCAGATCCAGCTCATCAAGAGCGGTCAGGTGGCGGACCTGACCGACATCGTCACGCCGGTCAAGGACGACTTCAACCCGGCCGACATCAAGTCGCACACGGTGGACGGCAAGATCTACGGCGTCCGTATGATCGACGACCCGCAGTTCTTCTTCTACCGCAAGTCGATGCTGGAGAAGGCCAAGGTCGAGGTGCCGACCACGCTCGACGAGCTGGCGGAAGCAGCCGCCAAGCTCACCACCGGCAAGGTCAAGGGCCTGTACATGGGCAACGACCTGCACAACGTCATCGACACGATGATCTGGTCGGCCGGCGCCGACCACCTCACCGACAAGAACGAGATCGCCTACCACACCCCCGGCGTCATCGAGGGCCTGAAGAAGATGCGCAAGCTGTTCACCAGCGGCGACCTCCTCCTCGGCGCGCCGACCGAGTCCTGGGACCCCTCCTCGCTCAACCAGGGCCTGTGCGCCATCCAGTTCTGCGGAATGTGGGCGATGCCGGGGATCCAGGCCGCACTCGGCGACGACTGGGGCGTCTTCCCCTTCCCGAAGACCATCGACTCGGGCAAGCAGTCGGTCTACAACGGCGGCTGGTCGATGTTCGTCAACGCCAAGGGCGAGAACGTCGAAGCGGCCAAGGAGTACGTCAAGTGGCTGTGGATCGACCAGAAGAAGTACCAGGAGGAATGGGCCACCGACTTCGGATTCCACATTCCGCCGCGCACCTCGCTCGCGCAGACCGCCACCAAGCTCAAGTCGGGCAACGCCGCCGAAGGCGTCCGGCTCTTCAACGAGTTCGGGCACTTCGACAACATCGGCTGGACGCAGGCCATGCGCACCTCGCTCGAGGACGTCTTCGCCAACAGCGTCCGTAAGGACATGGACCCGGAGGCCGCGCTCGACAAGGCCGACACGGCCGTCAACCGCGAACTCAAGAAGCTGTTCGGATAGGCCGCGGGACGGAACACGACATGTCGACGACCAAGACGCGCGACCTCGCGCGCCCCGCCGCGGCCGAGGCCTCACCGGCCAAGCCGCGGCGGGCTCTGCGGGGCAGCCCCACCTTCAACTTCTGGCTCTTCACCGGGCCGTTCCTCGTCGGCCTGGCGATCTTCGTCTACGCGCCGATCCTCTGGAGCCTTTGGCTCAGCTTCTTCGAGGCCCGCTTCACGGTCACGCCCGACAAGTTCGTCGGCTTCGAGAACTACACGTACATGCTGACGAACGACGACTTCGTCGGCTCGCTCGGCACCTTCACCGTCTTCGCCGCGTTCATCGTGCCCACCACCTGGGCGCTGTCGCTGGGCCTGGCCCTGCTCGTGAACCGGCTGCGCTTCATGCGGGCGTTCTTCCGTTCGGTCTTCTTCCTGCCGACCGCGTGCAGTTACGTGGCCGCCTCGCTGATCTGGAAGATGTCCATCTTCAGCGGCGTCCGCTTCGGCATGATGAACACGGTCCTCGGCTGGTTCGGGATCGAGAACATCGCCTGGCTGGCCGACCCCAGCCCGCCCTGGTACTGGTTCGTCATCGTCACCGCACGGCTGTGGCTCCAGTCCGGCTTCTACATGATCCTGTTCCTGGCCGCGCTCCAGAACATCCCGGGCGAGCTGTACGAAGCCGCCGCCATCGACGGCGCCAAGCCGGGCTGGCAGACCTTCCGGTACATCACCCTGCCCCAGCTGCGCGCCACGTCCACCGCGGTGATCCTGCTGCTGCTCATCGCCGCGTACCAGGCCTTCGACGAGTTCTACAACCTGCTGTCGAAGACCACGTGGGGTCGTCCGCCCCTCGTCGAGCTGTACTACAAGGCCCTGGGCGAGAGCCAGGACTACGGTTCCGGCAGTGCGGGCGCGGTCATTCTGACCGTGCTGATCTGCGCCGTGACCCTGCTCCAGGGCAAGTTCCTGGGCTTCGGCAGGGGGGAGGAGTCCAAGTGACCACCACGACGCCCGAAGTTCGGGAATCCGCGCCGTCGTCGGACAGGCCCCGCCGCGGCGGTCGCGGCGGAGTGATGAGCTCCACCGGCCTGTACATCGCCACCGGGATCGCCGGCTTCTTCTTCCTGATCCCGTTCTACCTGCTGATCCGCAACGCCCTCTCCACCGACGCCGACATCACCGGAGAGAACTGGAAGTTCTTCCCCACGGACATCCAGTGGGGCAACATCGGCGAACTGTTCACCGACGAGACGGTGCCGTTCGGCCAGTCCCTGTGGAACTCCGCGGTCGTGGCCACCCTGCACACCGTCGGTGTCCTGCTGGTGTGCTCCCTCGCGGGCTACGGTCTCGCCCGCATCCCCTACCGGCACGCCAACAAGGTCTTCTACGCCGTCCTGGGCACCCTGATGGTCCCGACGGCGGTCACCTTCGTCCCGAGCTTCGTCCTGGTGTCGTCGCTCGGCTGGGTGGACACCTACCGGGGCCTCATCATCCCGGGCCTGTTCAGCGGTTTCACCTGTTTCCTGTTCCGGCAGTACTTCCTGGGGTTCCCCAAGGAGCTGGAGGAGGCGGCGCGGGTGGACGGACTGGGCTACTGGGGCGCGTACTGGCGCATCGTGGTGCCCAACTCGCTGAACTTCTTCGCGGCGATGGCGACCATCACCTTCATCAACGGCTGGAACTCCTTCCTGTGGCCGCTGGTCATCGGCCAGGACCCGAGTTCGTGGACCGTCCAGGTCGCTCTCTCCAACTACATGACCAACCAGACCGTCGTCTTCCATCTGATCTTCATGGCCACCGCCTTCTCCATCCTGCCCCTGGTGTTCGTGTTCCTCTTCCTCCAGCGCTGGCTGGTCCAGGGGATCGCGCAGACCGGCATCAAGGGCTGACCCAGGAGACCGATGTCCTTCCGCGGCTCGGCCGTCGACCACGTCGAAAGCGTTCCTGAACGCCGAACCCGTCGTGTTTTCCTGCGTGTTCCCGGAGATCGATTAATCGATTGACCATTTGATCGACATTCCGACACGGTGATGACGTCTCCCGCGGCCGGCCGGCTCCCCCAGCCGGCCGGCCGCGCTTCACTGAAGGTTGAACAAGTGATCGGCAGCATCGAAGTACGCGATCTCTCCCGCACCTTCCACACCACCGTCCGCCGACCCGGCCTGGCCGGCGGACTGCGCTCCCTGGTCAACCCGGAGCGGGTCGCCAAGCACGCCGTCTGCGACATCACCTTCGACGTGGCCGCCGGCGAACTCCTCGCCCTGCTCGGCCCGAACGGCGCCGGCAAGTCCACCACCATCAAGATGCTCACCGGCATCCTCACCCCGACCTCCGGCGAGGCACGCGTCGCCGGTGTGGTGCCGTACCGGGAACGGGAGCGCAACGCCCGCAACATCGGTGCCGTGTTCGGGCAGCGCACACAGCTGTGGTGGGACCTGCCGGTGCGCGAGTCGTTCGCGATCCTGCGGGACATCTACGAGGTACCGAAGGCCGAACACGCGGTCCGTCTGAAGGAGTTCGACGCCCTGCTCGACCTGTCCTCCTTCTGGGACACCCGTGTGCGCCACCTCTCCCTCGGCCAGCGCGTGCGCTGCGACCTCGCGGCGGCACTGCTGCACGACCCACCCGTCGTCTTCCTCGACGAGCCGACGATCGGGATGGACGTGGTGGTGAAGGAACAGGTCCGCGAGTTCCTGCGCCATCAGGTCGAACAGCGGGGCCGGACGGTCCTGTTGACCACGCACGACATGACGGAGGTCGAGCGGCTCGCCGAACGCGTGGTGCTGATCAACCACGGACGGCTGGTCCTGGACGGCACCCTCGACGAGATCCGTCGCAGGTTCGGCTCGACCTGGCAGGTGCGGGCCACCCTCGCCGATCCGCACGCCGAGGTCGTGGCCCTGCCGGGGATCGCGGTGCTGCGACACGACGGCTCCCGCGTGGTGTTCGGACCGGACGGACCCGGCGCGCCGACGGTGCACCAGGCGCTCAAGTCGGTCATCGAACGATACGAGGTCACCGACATCGCCCTCGACGAGGCCGAGTTGGAGGACGTCATGCGGGCCGCGTACGTGCAGGCCGGGGACGCGTGATGGCGGTCCTGAACGCCTGGCGCACGGCCCGGGTGACCCCGCTCGGCGAGTTGCACACCCCACCGCGGATGACGGCCGTCCTGCTGCGACTGGCCGTCCAGGTGGTGCTGGTGGCCTCGCTGTGGCACGGGCTGTACGCCCATACGGGAACCACCGCGGGAATGACCAGCGACCAGGCGGTCACCTACGCCGTGCTGGCCGTACTGGCGTCCCGGCTGCGGGAGTTGGACCAGTTCGCGGCCCGGGACTCCGTGATCCAGCACATGCACTTCGGCACCATCGTCTACTGGTACCTGCGCCCGTTGTCACCCCAGCGCTACTACGCCCTGCGGGCACTGGGCGAGCAACTGTACGGTCTGGCGTGGGCGTTGACCGGCTACGCGGTCTGTCTCGCTGCCGGAGTGGTGGAGCCGCCCGGGTCGGCCGCCGTGGCGGCGGTGTTCGCACTGAGCCTCCTGCTCGGCCAGTGGATCCTGTACTACGTCATGCTGGCCATCGACCAGCTGTGCTTCTTCACCCTGCGCAACAACGCGGCGATGCTCATCCTGATCTTCGCGCAGAACCTGCTGTCCGGGGTGTACGCGCCACTGTGGTTCTTCCCCGACTGGTTCGTCACGCTGAGCGGTTTCCTGCCGTTCCAGGCCACCCTGAGCGTTCCGCTGTCGCTCTACGTCGGTCGCATCCCGCTGTCGGACGCCGTCCCCGCGCTGCTGGTGCAGGTCGCCTGGGTGACGGTGCTGGCCCTGTTCACCCGGCTGGTGTGGCGACTCGCCGCCCGTCGGGTCATCTCCCAAGGAGGCTGATGCCCTTGAAAGCCGTACGTCTCGCATGGCGCATCACACGTCTCAACTTCCGTGCCCAGCTGGAATACCGTTCCGAGTTCCTGATGATGGTCGCGATCGGCGCCGTCTGGCAGGTCTCCGTCATCGTGTTCGCGACCGTGCTGCTGACCCGCTTCAGCGGGATGGGCGGCTGGGACAGCTCGGACGTGCTGCTCATCCCGGCGACCCGGATGCTCGCCCACGGTCTGTTCGTCCTCTTCCTGGGCCGCATGCACGGAATCGGTTACTACATCCAGGAAGGCCAGATCGACGTCTGCCTGGTGCGGCCCCTGCCGGTGCATCTCCAGGTCCAGCTGCGCGTGTTTCCCACCAATGCCATCGGTGATCTGACCGTCGCCGTGGGGCTGACGGTGGCGGCACTCGGCCGCAGTCACCTCGACTGGACGGCGGGCCGGATCTCCTACCTGGTGACGGCCGTGCTCGGTGGCATGCTGCTGGAGGCCGCCCTGTTCACGGCGGTCGCCTCCGCCGCCCTGCGTTTCCCCACCGCCGACTACTGGGGCCGCTGGCTGGAGGAACTCCTCGGCACGTTCGGCAGCTACCCGCTCAACGTGCTTCCCAAGGCGGTGGGCGGCCTCCTGACGTACGGCCTGCCTCTCGCGTTCGTCGCGTACTTCCCGGCCGCCGTGCTCACCGGCCACGGCACCGCAGTCCCCTACTGGCTGGCGGCGGCCTCCCCCCTACTGGGCCTGCTGGCGTACCTCGGCTCGCGGCTGCTGTGGCGGTGGAGTCTGGGGCACTACACGGGGGTGAACGGGTGACCGGCACGGCGCCGGGTGGGGGCTGGGCCCCGCCCGGTCGGAGCGACCTCGGCCCGAAGGTGTCGATCACCGAGTCGGAGATCCGCAACCCGTTGCCCGCACCCCGAGGAGCAACGTCCGCATTATTGACGTTCCGTCGAGACGGTGCCTGATACACGATGGGCTCATGTACGACTCCTTCGACACACCCCGCCCCCGCACGGTCGCGCCCGGCGAGTACCCGGTGTGGGACGAGGCGCTGACCCTCGTCAACCACGACCTGAGCGCCCTTCTGCCGGACCGCGGCCCCCTGCACCTGGTGGCGCTGCCCGCCTGGCCGGAGGAGTCGGCCGACGACGAGCACGTGTACGTCGCCCTGCCCGACGGCCGATGGCACGGCAACGACCTGCCCCCGGACGCGGGTGCCGGGCCCGGCACCGCGCTCGCGGCTGTCGCCGAGGCCGCGCAGGACACGGTGCTGGAGTGCCTGTGGCAGGTGTGGCCCGTCTGCTCCGAGCACCGGCTCGGGATGCACCCGGGTCAGGAAGACGGGCAGGCGGTGTGGAGATGCGCGGGCGGAAACGACGAGCGGGAGCCGGGACACGTACAGGCGCCGGTCGGGAAGCTGGAGGAGTCGTACCGGTCGCGGAGGGAGCGCCGCAAGCAGCGCAAAGAGAACATGCAGAACAAGCAGAGCAAGCAGAACAAGCGGGGGTAAGCGTTTTCTCCTCCGCACTCACTGTTTCCTCAACAGCCCTTGTGCGTCACTCCGGACGGCCTCAATCTGAGCTTTGTTCAGCTCCTTCGCTGCTCTTCCCCCACCGGAGACACCCTCACATGAGACGACTCATCGGCACCCTGGCGGCCGGCGTTCTGGCCCTGACCGGCCTCACCGCGACCGCCGCAGCCCCCGCCCAGGCGGCCACCGCCGCCGCGTCCGGCACCTTCAACGTCCTGACGTACAACGTCGCGGGCCTGCCCGAGGGCCTCAGCTCCGGCCATCCGGCAACCAACACCCCCTTGATCTCACCGCGGTTGTCCGCGTACGACATCGTCAACGTCCAAGAGGACTTCAACTACCACGCGGCGCTCTACGCGGGCGACAACCATCCGTACCGCACCGCGACCAGTGGCGGCGCGGCCATAGGCGACGGCCTCAACACGCTCTCGGACTACGCCTTCGAAGACTTCGAGCGAGTACGCTGGAACAACTGCACGGGGACCAACTGCCTTACGCCCAAGGGTTTCACGCTGGCCCGGGTCCGGTTGGCCGAGGGCGTCTTCGTGGACCTCTACAACGTGCACACCAACGCGGACGACTCGGACGACGCGCTGGCCGCCCGCCGCGCCAACATCGAGCAGCTGTCGGACTTCATCCAGGCGAACTCGTCCGGCAACGCGGTGCTCGTGATGGGCGACACCAACACGCGCTACACCCGCGCCGGCGACAACATCCGCACCCTCGCCGACGAGAACGGCCTGACGGACGCCTGGGTACAGCGGGTGAAGGGCGGCACCCGGCCCACCCAGGGCACGGACGCGTTGCTCTGCCCGACGACCGCACCGACCAACGACTGCGAGGTCGTGGACAAGGTCTTCTACCGAGGCAGCAAGCTCCTGAGCCTGAACGCAACCCGTTACAACAACGAGTGGGCGTCGTTCCTGGACTCCGCCGGTGGCAACCTGTCGGACCACTTCCCGCACACGGTCGACTTCTCCTACACCCTCAACTCGACGTTGCGTGCCAGCGACTTCCTCGGCGGCCCGCACGGTACCGCGTTCAACGACGCTGACGACCTGCCGGCCACCCCGGCCCCGCGCACGCTGACCCTGCGGGGCGGAGCCCGCCTCGACGCGGTGGCCCTGACCCACGACGGCGGTACGACCCTCACCCACGGCGGCACGGGCGGCACGGCGACATCGCTGACGCTGGCGACGGGCGAACACCTCACCTCGGTGAAGCTGACACAGGGCCAGAAGGATGGCCGCACCAGGATCTTCTCGGCAGCTTTCACGACCGACAAGAACCGCACACTGTCCTCCGGCACGGCAACGACCGACGGCACCACCTTCACTGCCCCGTCCGGCTGGCAGATCGTCGGGTTCACGGGCCGCGGGGGCGACGAGGTGGACAAGCTGGGCGTGCTCTACGCGCCGATCAGCTGATCCGTGTCCGTAACCGTTTCCGTTTCCGCGTCGGCATCCGCGTCGGCGTCGGCGTCGGCGTCGGCGTCGGCCCGTGTGTCTCCGCCGGGACCCTGCGCCAGAACGTGAGCCCAGGCGCCCGGCAGGCTAGGCGGGCCCTCGTGGGGATGCCTCCGGGGAAACGGTTTCCGAGGCAGGGGCGTGCGGGGCTGTGGAGCTCGGCGCGGCGGCCACGAGGTCGTCGACGCTGCCGGACATGATCGTCCGCACATGGTCGGTGATGTGCTCGGCGGGCCAGTCCCACCAGGCGACCGCCAGCAGCCGGGCGACGTCCGCTTCGCTGTAGCGGCTGCGGATGAGACGGGCCGGGTTGCCGCCGACGATCCCGTAGTCGGGCACGTCGGCCGTGACCACGGACCCGGCGCCGATGATCGCACCGTGTCCGATCCGGACGCCGGGCATCACCGTCGTGCCGTAACCGAACCACACGTCGTTGCCGACCACGGTGTCCCCGCGGTTCGGCAGACCGGTGAGCAGGTCGAAGTGCTCGGCCCAGGAACCGCCCATGGTGGGGAAGGGGAAGGTGGAGGGGCCGTCCATGCGGTGGTTGGCGCCGTTCATGAGGAACCGCACTCCGGTTCCCAGCGCGCAGAACCTGCCGATGACCAGCTTCTCCGGACCGTAGTGGTAGAGCACGTTGCACGTCTCGAACGCGGTGGCATCGTCGGGATCGTCGTAGTACGTGTACTCCCCGACCTCGATCAGCGGGGACTTCACCAGCGCCCTGAGCAGCACGACACGCTGCTGCTCGGGCATGGGGTGCAGGACGGTGGGGTCGGCGGGCACAGGCATGCGATGCGTCCTCGCGGGGCTCGAGGCCCGGCGACTCGGAACTGGGCGCCGAGTCTGGTTCCGGGGCTGGGTTCTGGGGCTGAGGGCTGACGGCTGACGGCTGACGGCTGACGGCTGGGGCAGGGTTCCGGGGCTGGGCGCCGGGATCCGGGGTCCGTGTGCCGATCATGTTCCCAGCGGATGCCGTTCGGTGCCCGTCATTTCTCGGGTGGGCAGAGCAGGTGCTGAGCGGGGCCGGCGGTATCGGTCCGCCGTTGCAGGCCCTGGCAGCCCGGTCCGGGCCCGCTTGGCCCCGGACCCGGCAACATGAGCTGGGTCGGGGCGGGAAAGCGGTTACGGAGCGGTTCCCGGGCCCTGGACCCGGGCCCCCAGTTGGCGTCTCCACCCGCCGTCTCCACCCGCCGTCCACTGTCCCACCTGCGAGACCCTTAGGATCCTGCCTGATACTTCCAGGTCCGAGAACACACAAGGCGGTCCCCATGCCACGAGTCGGCCTCACCACCGACCGCCTCGTCGAAGCCGCCGCGGAACTGGCCGACGAGGTCGGTTTCGACAACGTCAGCATTTCGGCGCTGGCCCGACGGTTCGGGGTCAAGGACGCGAGCTTGTACTCGCACGTCAGGAACCTCCGGGAACTACGGACCCGGCTCGCGCTGCTGGTCGGCGGCGAGATGATCGACCGGATCGCCGTGGCCGTCGTGGGACTCGCAGGCAAGGAGGCGCTGGTCGCCTTCGCGGGGGCGTATCGGGAGTACGCCCTCCGGCACCCGGGCCGGTACGCCGCCACCCAGATCCGGATCGACCAGGAGATCGACCGGGAACTGGCCGCCCAGTCCCCCGCTCCCCGCCGAACCGCAGAGATCACCTACGGGATGCTCCGCGCCTACGACCTCGACGAACCTGACCTCACCGACGCCGTCCGCCTGCTGCGCAGCACCTTTCACGGGTACTGCACGCTGGAGGCAGCCGGCGGCTTCGGCGCACCCCGGGACGTGCAGCGTTCTTGGGACAAGGCCATCGACGCCCTGCACATGGCCCTGGTCCACTGGCCGCGAGAGACCGACACCGGCGACGCCGGTAGCTGACGCCCTCAGGCATGGCGTGCTACGTCAGCGCCCATTCTCTGTACGTCCTCGTACGTCGGCGTACGGCCACCCGGCCTGTGCCCCTCCCGGATCTCGTCGAGGGCGTCGAGCGCCGCACCCATCGCTCGCCGGTACAGGAACGAGCCGAGGCTGATACGGCTCACCCCCAGATCGCCGAGTTGGGGGACCGTGGGGCCGGTCGGCGAGTACAGGATGTTCAGGGGGACGTCCAGTCGTGCGACGAGCGCGGCGATCTCGCCCGCATCGGTCAGCCCCGGTACGAAGATCCCATCCGCGCCCGCCTGTTGATAGGCGTCGAGGCGGGACAGCGTTTCGGCTCTGCCGCGTTCCCCGCGTTCCCCGCATTCCCCACGTTCGCCCCGTTCGCCGAGCCAGTACGTGTCCGTACGGGCGTTGACGAAAAGGCCCGGCGCGGCAGCCTTGACCGCGGTGATCTTCGCTGCGTGCCGGTCGACCGACCCCAGGGCATCCTCCAGGTTGATGCCGACCGCGCCCACCGCCTCCAGCTGACGGGCGAACTCACCCACCTCGTCGGGATCTTCGCTGAAGCCGCTTTCCGCGTCGACCGAGAGGAGAAACGGTTGCGAACCCAGAATCAGCGCAAGCCGTAGGGTCTCGTCGCGAGTAGCCGACGCACCGTCCGGCAGCCCCACCGCAGCCGCCACCGCGAGGCTCGTCGTGCCGATCGCCCGGAAACCCTTTCGCGCCATGGCCATCGCGGTGGCATGGTCCCAGGCGTTGGGCAGGAGCAGCGGGGTACCGGCGTGGTGAAGGTCGGCGAAGGGGTTCGAGGTCTCCCTGAGTGCACGCATACGGTCCACGCTAGGGGCGCGTCCTTTCGGCCGCCGCCGAAGTGTTCCCGCTGATCTGCTTGCGTCTGACTGTTTCCTGCGAACTTTCCCAAGGAACTGTTTCCGGCGGGCTTTCCTCTTCGCCGCCTCCTGCTGGGCAGCTGATGCCGTATCAGGCAACGGTCACCCGAGCCCAGCCGGCTTCGGTCGGGAGCCCGATCCCTCGTGTGTCCCGTTCGGGAAGGACGCTGGATCGTTGGGCACATCCCGCCTTACGGTGGCGCCATGAGCAATCACTCGGAAGCGCCTGTCGCGCCTGTCGGCGCCTACGAACCCCCCTACTACGTGGCTGTCTTCACTACGGTGCGAACCCAGGAGCAGAGCGGCTACAGCGAGACCAACGCACGCATGGAAGACCTGGTGAAGGACGTCCCCGGGTTCCTGGGGATGGACCACGCGCAGACTCCTGGCGGGCTGTCCATCACCGTCGGATACTTCCGCGACGCCGACGCCCTCACGGAGTGGCGGTGCAACGCCGAGCACCGTGCGGCGCAAAAGCGCGGGCAAGTCGAGTGGTACCAGAGGTACACGCTGCATGTGGCGAAGGTGGAGCGGAGCCACGGGTTCGTCCGGGCGGAGGCTCCACAGGGCCCGACAGCAGGCTGACCAGCCGAAGCCACCTCAGCCACCGCCCCGCCAGGCTGTCCCGGGGAGCAGTACGAGTACGCGTCCCCGGGATCGATGACAACGAGTGCAAGCGCCCGGTGCGGTGTCCTTGATCAACCAGTGACGAAGGCTCACGCCCGGCGGCCGCCCACAGGGCAACCTTTCTCTGTCGCTCTATCGGCTACCGGCCGTCCGTGTTCGTGCCCTGTGGCCGCCGCCTCAGCCTGCGGCCCGCTCTGCCGCGCTGCGCTCCACGCAGAACTCGTTGCCCTCCGGGTCCGCGAGGACCGCCCATCCGGTGCCGTCGGGCCTACGGCGGTCGTCGACCAGTGTGGCGCCGAGCGCGAGCAGACGCTCGACCTCCTCCTCGCGCGTGCGGTCCTGCGGCTGGAGGTCGAAGTGAATACGGTTCTTCCGGCTCTTGGCCTCCGGGACGGTGACGAAGAGCATGCCCGCGCCCTCGATCAACGCCTCCTCGTCGCCCGGCTTGTCGTCCTCGTGGAGCGGCTGGCCGAACACCTCGGACCAGAAACTGCCCAGGGCGTAGGCATCGGAGCTGTCGATCGTCACGTGACGGAGTGCAGAAGTCATACGCGGATTCTTCTGTACTCCGTTCCCGCGGGGCAACGGAGATTCCGCCTCCACCAGCACGCGCCCATCGAGGCGCGCCGACAGAGCCGCATACACCGGGCCGGCTCACTTCCGGTCTCACCCTGGCCACGTCCGCCACGTTCGCCGCATGGGTTCCATCCGTGCCCACCCGGCACGGCAACCTTTTCCTGCCCAGCGGCGACCACCGGCCATGACAACTGCACGACGCACGACGCGCCACCGCCGTATGCGCGCGGTCCGCAAGCCCGCGATCGGCGCCCTCGCGGCTGCCGGGGTGCTCGCCGGCGCGTGGTGGGGCACCGCCGGGGCCGCGACGACCTCCCCGAACCTCTCCCCCACCACCACCGCCGTCACGCTCGCCGCCAAGTTCCCCTACCTGTCGGCCGGTTACAACAACACCCGGGAGTGGACGCGGACGACGACCGCGGTGGCGCCGAACGGCACGCTCCGCGTCGCCTGGCCGGCGGCGGACGGCGTCCACGTCACCCCGCTCACCACCGCCGGGAAACGCTCGGGCGCCGACACGGTCGTCAAGGGCGCCAAGGAGGTCGGCGGCCTGGTCGCGCACAACGACGGTTTCGCACTGCTCACTCGAGTCGCCGACACGAACAAGTGGAAGGAGACGGCGGCCGCGATCGTCCGCTACACGAGTGGCAAGCGGACCTTCCTCACGAAACTCACCGGAACCGCTTCCCACGACACCGCACCGCTGCTCGACGGGCAACTGACCTGGAACGGAACGAAGTACGGCGCCTACTTCGTCGTGCACGGAGCCGGCGGCTTCGCCGACGGGCACTACGGGGACAGGATGGCGTACCTGAGTGCCAAGGGGGCGAAGCTCACCGGGGGCTGGAGCTGGGGGTGCAGCCACAACGAGGGCATCGCCCTGCACGCCGAGACGACCGGCGCCTTCACCTCCCTGTGCTTCGACGACTGGCGCTCGGGGCTGTTCGTCTCGACCGGCATCGGCGCTCCGGACACCGCCCCCGTGGTGCAGCGCGAGCAGTGCTGGGCCGGATACTGCGGCGGTACCTTCCCCGGCCGTACCGGCGACCTGGTGAAGTCGTCCACCGGCCGTTACGTAACCGCCTTCGCATCCCGCGGCGCCGCCTCGGCCAAGAAGAACCCGGACGACGCCAGCGGCCGCGGCTGGACCGTGAAACCGAGGACGAGCACCCATCAGGTCGCGCTGGCCTTCATGAAGAACCGCAGCACCGGTCCGGGCAAGGCCGTCTACCTCACCAGCGCCGTCGGCACGGAGAACGTCAACGTCCATGTCGCCCCCTACGGCAAGGACCGTCTCCTCGTCTCCTGGGAGTCCCTGAAGGGCGCCAAGTGCGCCGACGGTACCTGCACCGGCACCTTCGCGGGCACCCACCTGCGTCTCGTCGACTGGAACGGCAAGTTCCAGAGCCCGGACAAGGTGGTGAGCACCCGCATCGCCGGCGACCTCGCGGTCCTCAAGGACGGGACGCTGACCTGGGCGTACGCCCCCGTGACACCGTCCTACGCAAAGCCGCTCACCGGGGCTTCACCGACCACGACGACGCTGCGGATTGCGCGTCTGAAGCCGTGAAGCGGAAATGGCGTTCCGAACCCGTCGGCCGGCGGACGCTGAGGTCGTACGCGCCGTGAACGCCGTCGGCCTGCACCCTCTGCACCTCCACGGACACCAGTTCCCGCAGGGGCAGGGGGTGGGGCTCGGCCGTGAGGCGGGCCAGCGCGACGAAGAGAGTCGCCGGGCCTTCGCCCAGCACACCGGACAGGGGGGACGTGCCCGCCAGCCCGTGCACGGGCACCAGCTCGGCCCGCTCGTGCCCGCCTTCCACCGGTGCCCAACCCGTGACGTGCACTTCCGTTCCCGGCTCCGCGCCGGCCACCAGGTGGGCCCGCACCTCCACCGCGCCCTCGGCCACCACCAGGCTGGTGACTTCGGCCCCGGAGCTCAGCACATACCGGGAGGCCGCCCAGTCCCCTCCCACGCCGAGCGGGACGATGCCCTCGCGACGCGGATCACCGCCGACCATGACGACGTTGTCCGGTGGCGCGTCCAGCGGCCGTGTGACCGTGGAGTACGCGAACCGTGTGTAGTAGGGGTCGTAGCGCACGTCCTCACTGCCGTGGTTGTGCAGCCGGACCAGACCGTCCGAACTCGTCGACTGCAGAAGCCAGTTGGGAGCAGCAATGGGGGTAACCGCATTCTCCCGTTCCACCGACCCCGGCTCCTCCGTCGCCGTCCACACCTCGTGTTCCGGTGGAAGCAACAACCCGAGGAAGCCCTTGCTCGCCCAATAGGGGGAGGCCGGTCCCGAGTAGCCCTGGAGAACCGACTCGTCGGGGCCGTGCCAGCCGAGGGTCAGCAGACCCTGTTCGTCGACCGCGCCGCGCTCCAGGAAGTACTTCAGCGCACCCGAGGCCAGGCGCCGGGTCTCGCCGGAGGGGAGCGGGGTGTGGCCGGTCAGGGCGCCCAGCCACAGGGGGGCGGTGGTGGCGAAGCGATAGGTGAGGGAACGGCCCTGGTGCAAGGGGGCACCGTCACCACCGAACAGGCGTGCGTAGTCGTCGAGATGGGCCCTGAGCCGGCCGCCGTACAGGGTGAGCAGCTCGGGGTCGTCGGCCAGCCAGGCGTGCAGGACCGGGTAGAGGTGCATCGCCCAGCCGTTGTAGTAGTCGAAGGCACGGCCGGCGCCGTCGCTGTACCAGCCGTCGGCGACATACCACTGCTCGATGCGTTCCAACCCGCGGTCGATCGCCTTGCGGGAGGCCTCCGGCTCATGACCGACGGACTCCAGGAAGCCGCCTACCGTCACCGGGAACAACTCCCAGTTGCAGGGCCAGGCCTCGGCGGTCAGCGCGTCTGCGAGCCAGGCCGCGGCGCGCTGTCGGACACCGTCGTCGAGGCGGTCCCAGAGCAGCGGGCGGGTCAGTCGCAGCGCGAGGGCGATCGACGCGGCCTCGACGAGAGGCTGACCGCGGTCCTCGATGCGGGGCCAGACGCCGCTGACACCCGCCGCGAGACCGGTTGCGTAACGCTCCAGCGCCGTCTCGTCACGGCGGAAGGCCGCCAGCAGCAACGTGCGAGCGTACCCCTCCAGGCCGTCGGACAGGTGGCCCGACCAGCTCTCCCGGTCGCCGGGAAAGTGGTAGAGAGCGCGATCCTCGGTGGCGTACGGCTCCACTGCGGCGAGCAGCGCGTCGGCGGCGGCCTCCCAGTGGGCGCGGGTGTAGCCGGTGCGGGGGCTGCGGGCGAGGTCGGGCGGGGGCAGGTGCATCTGCTGTTTCTTTCCTTCGCGGCCGGTGCGGAGCCTGGTGATGCCAGGACCTGGGGGCGTCCCGGTTCCGGTCGGGGCGCCCCCAGGCGTTCATCCCACCCGCACGGTGCCCCTCGGCACCAGATGCTGGGCGACGAGTTCGTCGCGGACCAGGCCCGCGTAAACCGTTGCTCCGTGCACGGAGGTGTGCGTGTTGTCGCGTTTCTCGTTGTAGAGGTAGAGCGCCTTGGAGCCCTCGACGCCCAGGGACTCCACCAGCGCCTTGGTCTTGGCGGTGAGGTCGATCAGCGGAACCTCCTGGGTGGCGGCGACCGAGCGGATCACCGTCGGGTGGTCGACGCCAAGTCCGTTGACGAGCAGGGCGGTTCCGTTGTTCAGCGTGCCGTCGGTATTGAACCACCGGCGCACGATGGGGGTCACCAGGACCGGACGACCACCCTTCTCCCTCACTCCCGCCACCAGTGTCTCGAGATTCGCCCGGTAGGTCGCCTCGTCGGTCGTCTTGTCGTTGTGGGCGAGTTGGACCAGGACGAGGTCGCCGGGACGGATCAACGGCTGAACCGTGGCCCAGAGCAGCGGGTTCCCCAGATAGGTGACCGTACTCTCCCCGGAATCGGCATAGTTGGCGACCGAGACTCCCCGGCGCAGATACTGCGGCAGTTGCTGGCCCCACCCGGTGTACGGGTCCCCCGGCTGGTCGCAGACAGTGGAGTCACCGACGAGGAAGACCTGCCGCGCGTGCCGGGCACGGGTGACCCTGATGTCGGCCAGGGCCGGCGCCGAGCCGCCTACCGCCAGGTCCAGACCGGCGGTTCCGGCCGCACCCGTCGGCTCACCCTCAGGGGTTCGCACGTCCACCGTGAAGCTGCGGACCACCCGTCCGCCGGCGGGAGCGGCGATCTCGGGGAGCAGGGCGCGCCGGGTCTCTCCGCTGATGCCGGTACTCGACTCGGCGTCGCCACCGAGGACGACTTCGACGTCGTAGGTGCCGGGCGGGACGTCGAAGTGGCACGCGGTTGCGGTGCAGTTGTCGATACCGAGGGATGCGCGACCGCCGTGCGCCTGAGCGGCGGGTACCGCGGTCAGACCGGCGGTCAGGGTCAGCGCCGCCAGCACGGCAATGTTGAAACGTCTCACTTGCGGCTCCTCCGTCACGGCAACAGGGGCTGGCGGCTGGACCGTACCGCCTCTGGCAAGCGCTTTCTAGACCTGGGACCGATTTCACGAGATTGCCAACCTCCAGCCAGCGAAAGCCCTTTCGCGAAATCGATTCAACTGTCACTCTCTCAGGCACCCGCACCCCCACACCTCCCGAAGGAGGCACCCCCATGTCCGGATCCGAGAACCACCGGCCGATCCGACGCCGCACCTTCGTCATCGGCACCGCGGCCACAGCAGGCTCGGCCGCCCTGGCCGGGCCGCTCGCCGCACCGGCCGCCGCAGCAGCCTTCGGCTACACCGACGACGGCTCGAACTACGTCGTCGACACCGGCGCCAACCTGGTCTTCAAGGTCAGCAAATCCACCGGCGACCTGACCTCGCTGACCTACCGGGGAACCGAGTACCAGGGCTACGGCGGCATGAACTCGCACATCGAGTCGGGCCTCGGAAGCTCCACCGTGACGATCACGCAGTCCGGCTCGACGATCCTGATCTCGGTCACGCACGGCACGCTGAAGCACTACTACGCGGCCCGAAGCGGCGAGAACAACGTCTACCTGTGGACCAACAAGGCAGACACATCTGTTTCGGCAACCCGTTACATCGTGCGCGTCAAGGCGGGCCTGTTCCTCAACGACGAGCCCGACTCCTACACGTACACGACCAGCACCATCGAGGCCTCCGACGTCTTCGCGAAGTCCGACGGCCAGACCCGCTCCAAGCACTACTCCAAGCTGCGCGTCATCGACTACAACTACATCGGCTGGACGACCGGCAGCGTCGGTCTCTGGATCGTGCGCAGCAGCCACGAGAAGGCCTCGGGCGGCCCCTTCTACCGCTCCCTCCTGCGCCATCAGAGCGCCGACGGCGGCGGCCTGTACGAGATCCTGTACTACGGCCAGAACCAGACCGAGGAGCAGCGCTTCGGCCTCCAGGGCCCCTACGTCATCGCCTTCACCGACGGCGGCACCCCCTCCTCGTCACTGTTTCCGGGCACCCTCACCACTTCGTGGGCGGATTCGCTCGGCATCTCCGGCTACGTCGCGGCGAGCGGCCGGGGCAGGGTCGCGGGAGTCGGCATCACGGGACGCAACACGGCGCACCCGTACACGGTCGGGCTGGCCAACTCGGCCGCACAGTACTGGGGTTCGGCACGGTCGTCCGACGGCTACTTCTCGATCACCGGGGTCCTCCCGGGGACGTACACGCTGACCGTCCACAAGAGCGAACTGGCTGTATACAGTACGCAGGTGACCGTATCCGCGGGCGGGACGACCACCCTCAACTCGATCGCGATCCCGTCCTCGAACGACCCGGGCAACGCGAGCGCGATCTGGCGGATCAACGACTGGACCGGCACGCCGAGCGGCTTCAAGAACGCCGACCTGATGACGTACGCCCACCCTTCGGACGTCCGGGCTGCCGCCTGGACCGGCAATGTGGTGATCGGCAGTGGCAGCGAGACCTCGGCGTTCCCCTGCTACATCTGGAAGGACGTCAACAGCGGTCTGCTCGTGTATTTCAAGCTCACCGCGGCCCAGGCCGCCGCCGCGCACACCCTGCGCATCGGCGTGACGACGGCCTACGCCAACGGCCGGCCGCAGGTCGTCGTGAACGACACCTGGACCTCGGCCATCCCCTCCCCACCCACCCAGCCGAGCACCCGGTCCCTGACCAACGGGTCCTACCGGGGCAACAACTACACGTTCACCTACAGCGTTCCGGCGAGCGCATGGCTCACGGACACCAGCCAGTACAACGTGCTGAAGATCAACGTGGTGAGCGGTTCGGGGACGACCTCCTACCTCAGCGCGGGCACGTCGATCGACGCGATCGACCTTCTCGCCTGACGTAGATCAGGTTCCGCGCGTCCACTGCTGGTTGGTTCCTCCGTTGCACGTGTAGGTGATGAGGGCGGCGGAGTTGGCGGTGGACGCGCCGTTCACGTCCAGGCACTCACCGCTCGCACGGGACTTGACGTTGACGTAGCTGCCGGAAGTCGTCAGCGACCACTGCTGACCGGTGGCTGCCGTGTCGCAGTTCTCCTGACTGACCGAGCTCGCGTTCTCCTGCACGCACAGAGAACTGTTTCTGACGACCAACTGGTAGTAACCGCTTCCGACGGACTTGAACCAGTACTTCTGGTTGTTACCGCCGTTGCAGTCGTACTGCTTGATCTGGGCGCCCGCCCACAGGGACTGACTCGTGACATCCGCGCACCTGCCGCTGTGCCGGGCGATGAGCGTGTTGTACGTGGCACTCGTCCCGGTAACCGTGCCGGCCGCCGTGTCGACGGTGACCTCGGGGGACCAGGACATCGACAGCGAGGTGGTCGTGGGGAAGGTCAGCGGCAGCCAGACGTAACGGGAGTCGTTGACGGTCCCGCCGAAGGAGTTGCCCCAGCGGTCGCCCAGGTAGAGGTACGAGGTCCCCGAAGTGCCCTGGACGGGCAGCACGTACGCGGTCTGCGAGCCGTACGCCGTCGAGTCGCCGACGTTCGTCATGGCCGACCAGGGACCGGCGAGTGAGGTCGCCGTGGCGTACTGCTGCTGGTTGGGGCTCCAGCCGGTCGCGCCGGAGGTGAGCATGAAGTAGACGCCGCCCCGCTTGAACAGCGCCGGCGCCTCGCGGTGGCCGCCGTGCCAGGGGTCGGCGACCAGGCTTGCGATACCGGTGTAGTCGGCGGTGAGCCGATAGATCTGGAGGTCGTAGTTCTCGCGTGCGGCCGAGATCATGTATCCGGCGCCGTCGCTGTCCACGAAGACCGTGATGTCACGGGACATGTGCTGGTCGAGCGGACGGAAGCTGCCCTGCCAGGTGTAGTTTCCGTCGACGGTGTCCGAGACGGCGACAGCCGCTCGGGCCTCGCTGTAATCGGTTCCGTTCTCCTTGTGCATCCACATCACGAACTTGCCGGTGGATGCGTTGTACATGACCTTCGGGCGTTCGATGTTGGCGCCGGCCAACTCGGAGTCGCTCGACTGGGTCAGGACGTGGTTGCGGAACTCCCAGCTCTTCAGGTCCGTGGAGCGGTAGGCGTCCACGTACCGGAAGGTGTTGTCGGCGTTGCGGTTCTCGCCGAACCAGTAGTAGTAGGAGCCGACTTTGAGAACGCCGCCGCCATGGGCGTGTACGGGACTGCCGGAACTGTCGCTGAACTGCGTGCCGTTGACGATCGTCACGGACGCCGCCTGGGCGGTTCCCGCGGTCGCAAGAGCGCCCATCAGTACGAGACAGAGGGCGAGCAGGGTCGTGTACGCACGTCTCATCTCACGCACTCTCCTTCACGGTGTCGGCGACGGGAACGCCGAAGTCGGGGATGCCGTCCGGGCGCGGGCCGAATGCCTGGATCCGGGTGTGCCGGCTGGGGTCGTTCAACGGAGCGCCGTCGAGGCGAAGTGCCGCTTGTTCCAATGGACTTGATGGCACATCAGATGCATGGATTGCCCATGAAGGAGAGGGGGAATCGCTGCACTCCGGTCCTCGCGGGAGGAGTCGGGGTGCGCCTGGGGGCGGCGCGGCGGTGGACGAGCGGATCGGGGCGCACGTGGCTGCCTCTCGAGAGAGGGGCGTTCGGAACTCCGAACGGCATGTGGAATGACGAACGCCGAAAAGGTAAGGGCGTGTTACGGGCAGGTCAACGGGTCGGACGGGACTTGATGGAAAGCCCTTTCCGGAAGTTTCCGGCGGGAAGGTGGATTTCTGGGCGGGACGAGCCCCGCCGGCACCCGGTAGAGCAAATTTCTGTTATCGGTGTCGCGCCGACACGTCTCCGATACGTGCGCAGCCCTCTCCACACCTCAGCAGCGGTCGTCGGTGCCCTCGCGGCCGTCGCCGCCCTCGTGGCCACCGCTCCCCCGGCCGTGGCCGCCGACGCCCGGGACGTCACCGCCGACGTTCTCGCGAACCGGGACGTCACGCTCGCCGGCGACACCGTGGTCACCGTGCCCTCCGGGACGACAACCTACGACGGCGTTTTCCGCGGCCTGGGAACACTTACCGTGCGCGGCGGCGGAACGCTGGTCCTGAGCAGGGACAGCGACTTCACGTTGCCCAAGGCACGGCAGCGGCAAGTGGTACGCACACAGGGCGGAAACCATCCCTTCACCACGGTCGGCAATCCCGACCCGCCCGCGATCACAGTGGAGCGTGGGACGACCCTCCAGTACGGCAAGGGCGGGGGCACAGGGCTGATCGGGCACTTCCCCTACGACACTCCCGGCTACCAACTCAATCAGCTCAACGTGCGCGTCGACGGCACGCTCCGGCTCTCGCTGACCCGCACGTTCAACATCGGCACGATCAGCGGCTCCGGCCTCGTCACCCAGCCCCGCAGCATGTGGGGCACCCTCGACCTGGCGGGCACCCACCCGTTCTCCGGGGTCATCGACAACGGCACCGGGATGGCGGTCGGCCGCCCCGAGTACCCGGTGTCGCTGCCCAACGCCCGGGCGATCCTCAACCAGGGCTCCTGGATCATCGACACCCCGCTCCACCAGACGATCACGCTGCGGCAGGACTTCTATCAGCGGGAGTACGGCAGCGACGTCAACGTCCACTCGCGACCCGGCAGCAAGGTCGTCCTCACCGGGCAGTACAGCTACAGCGACCAGGGCGGCGACACCCATCCCTCGCTCAGCGACCCGGACATCAACTGGCGTTCCATCGCACACCAGTTGAACAAACGCGGCACCAACATCGAGGGCGCCGACGTGCAGTGGGGCGACGGCACCACGCACAAGATCTTCATGCCGGGAACAAAGGACACCGTTTACATCAACCTGCACGAGGCCGGCGGACGGCGGTCCCTGCTGACCTTCGACTACGACGGGCCGGTCACCTTGGGTGCGCCGATCGGCGGCGGCAAATACCACGACACCCTGGCCGTGCCCGGCGCCGGTGACGTTGTCATCGCCGGGACCAAGGGCAACGACGTCACCTTCGCGGCCCCGCAGTACTACGACGGTTCGACGACCGTGCGTGAAGGGGCGGTCCTGCGCCTGGGGTCGGCTCAGGGAGACGGCTCCCTGCTCACCGGTACCGACCGGCGCCGGATCGTGAACGACGGCTCTCTCGTCGTGCGCAACACGAAGACCGCGATCTCCCTTTCACGGCTCGGCGGCAGCGGCTCGCTCGTCCAGTCCGGAGCGGCTACGACGACCCTCACGGGCGCCGCGGTGACGTACACCGGAACGACGACGGTCGAGCGGGGAACCCTGGCGCTCAGGGGCGGGGCGACCCTCGCCAACAGCAGGGCGGTCCGGCTGACGTCGACGGGAGCGCGGCTGGACACCGGCGGCTCGGCACTGCGGGTGACGAGCGCACTCAGCGGCAAAGGCACCGTGAACGGCGCCGTGACGAACGAGGGTGTGGTCACGGGCGGGCTGACCGTGACCGGCGCCTATACGCAGAACGACAAGGGACAACTGGTCCTGGCGGACAAGCCCTTGAAGGTGGGCGGCAAGGTCACCCTGGGAGGCGGACTCGACCTGTCCGCGGCAGGAACGGCGACCGCGACACCCGGGGCCGACAGCGCTTACGGCAAATCCTCCACCTCGACCGGAACCGGTAGCGCTTCCGGCAAGGATTCCACCGCAGCCGGAAACACCTCCGCCCGGGAGATCACCGTGCTGAACCACACCGGGGACACCCCCACGACCGGCACCTTCGACCAGCTGCGCGAGGGAGCCGAGGTGAAGCTCGCAGACACCGTTTACCGGATCAGTTACAAGGGCGGGGACGGCAACGACGTCGTCCTCACAGCGACAGCCGTGAGCCCCTCGGCGAGCGCGCGCGGACAGGCCTCGTCGGGGTCCGTGGCAGCCGAGACGCGCAGTGCGAGCACGGCCGAGAGCGGCGCGTTCGGCTGGTGGCCGTACGTGCTGGCAGCCGGGTTGCTCGGCGGGTTGCTGGTCCCCGCGACCAAGCGCACGCGGGTCGGCGGGCGCCGCCGTGGTGGACAGCACTCGGCGCACGGGCGATGAGCCCACCTTTGTCACCCGGGGGGGAAGAAGTGAGCGAGGGCATGGCCGCCTGCGCGCATCCCATATCGTGGGCACTCTGTTCATCCACCGGACGGATCCGACCGTCTGCCGTCCGTTCGACTAGCGTCGTGACATGACCAGCGACATCCCTGCTCCCCCCGCCGAGACCTCCCTCGCTACGGCTCTCGCCGCCGGAGCCGTCGTCCTAGACGGCGGTATGTCCAACCAGCTGGAGTCCGCCGGGCACGACCTGAGTGACGAACTCTGGTCGGCACGGCTGCTCGCCGAGCAGCCCGAGGCGATCACCCAGGCGCACGGCGCCTACTTCGAGGCGGGCGCGAACGTGGCGATCACCTCCAGCTACCAGGCCACGTTCGAGGGCTTCGCCAAGCGCGGCATCGACCACGACGAGGCTGCCCGGCTGCTGGCGCTGAGCGTGGAACTGGCCCAGAAGGCCGCCCGGCAGGCCCGGAACAAGGGCCTCGCCCACCCGTTGTGGGTGGCTGCTTCGGTGGGACCGTACGGAGCGATGCTCGCGGACGGCTCCGAGTACCGGGGCCGCTACGGGCTGAGCATCGCGGAACTGGAACGTTTCCACCGTCCCCGGCTGGAGGTCCTGGCCGCCGCGGCGCCCGATGTGCTGGCGCTGGAAACGGTTCCCGACGCCGATGAGGCCGAGGCACTGTTGCGCGCGGTACGCGGGCTCGGCGTGCCGGCCTGGCTGTCGTACTCGATCGCCGGTGACCGTACCCGTGCCGGGCAGCCGTTGGACGAGGCCTTCGCCCTGGCCGCCGACACCGACGAGGTGATCGCGGTCGGGGTGAACTGCTGCGCCCCGGAAGACGTCGAAGCCGCCGTGACGACCGCGGCTCGGGTGACGGGCAAGCCGGTCGTCGTCTACCCCAACAGCGGCGAGGTGTGGGACGCGGAAGCCCGCGCCTGGAACGGCCGATCCACGTTCACCACCGAACAGGTCCTGGGTTGGCGGGAGTCGGGGGCGCGTCTGATCGGCGGCTGCTGCCGGGTCGGTCCGGAGGCGGTCGCGTCCATCGCCCGGACACTGACCTCCGCATAGACCTCTGGCCTCCCGCCCACCGCTGCCGGCCTCCGCTCGGGGAAAACGGTTGCTGCCGGATTTCTCCCGGGGGAGCGCGTAATGACGAGGAAAGCCGCCGACGTGGCACGCAGCACGGTCCGGGATGTGGCGGCCCGAGCGGGGGTGTCCGCACCGACCGTGTCGCACGTGCTCGGCGGTGTGTGGCACTGGCACTGGCACTGGCACTGGCACTGGCAGGGTGCCTCCGGTTCCGAGACAGCAGGGGGATCGCGTAGCGGCTTTCGAGGGCCTACATAGCCCGGCGGTCAGCGTCCCCTGGTTCCCCCGGCCCGGCGCAGTCGGCGCACCGCGGACCTGAGCTCCGGACCGCGCAAGGTCCTGCCGAGCAGCGGGTCCGGCGCCGCCGTGTCGTCCACGGGTTCTCCGGGCGAAGCGGTCACTGCCTCCGCGGCCCACAGGGCCAGCTCGCGATCGCGCGGACCGTATGCGGTATACGACATACCGTCGACCTCCTGCGCAATACCGTCCTCCTCATACCGCCCACTGTCCGCCTCGCCGAAGATCCGCACGGGATGCGCCGGCCCCCAGGCCTCCCAGCCGGGGTCACCCGTAGCCACGAACCGTGTCCACGCCCCGTGCATCGCGTCGGCGAGTTCCTGCGGCGCGCTGCCCCCGGCCAGTTTCGCGGACTCGGCCGTATCGCCGGTGTCGAAGACGAATCCGAGCTCGAGGGCATGGCAGGCGCCGAGGCCGGGCTTCAGCGAGGGCCAGGCGAACTCGTACACGTACGACGCCCCGGGGCGGGCCTCGGCCAGCCGTTGCAGGGGGCCGCGCAGCAGGTTGTCGGTGACCATCTGGCCGACGATCTCGGCGGTGCCGGCCTCGGGGTGCAGGACGCGGTAGCCCCGCGGCACCTCGTGGCCGCAGTGACAGCGGGCCATGGCGCCGGCGAGGGCGACGGGACCCAGCCGGTCGACGCGCTCCATCAGTCCGCCCGGGACCAGCCACAGCCGGTACTCGTCGCGAGTCCAGCCCAGGAGCAGGTCGACGCCGGGGGCCGCGTCCCCGTCCACGAGTGCCTGCAGGGGGTCGCGCGGCACGAGGTCGCCGTCGACGATGATGCCGAAGGCAGGCCCGCCCAGGACGGGGCTGCTGAGCCTGCCGACCTCCGCCTGGGTACGCAACAGCAGTGCCGGGTCGACGGCACCGAAGGCCTCGGCGGTGGCGGGGATCTTCAGCCGGGCCGCCATACGGCGGACCATGCGCCGGACCTTGTCCCGTTCGAAGGCCTCCGGTGGTCCGCTCTGGAGGATGGCCCGCCGGAACAGTCCCTGTGCCTGCGGGGCCGCGATCAGGGCTCCGGTGCTGATGGCTCCTGCGGACTGCCCCGCCAGGGTGACCCTGTCGGGGTCACCGCCGAAGGCCCTGATCGAACGATGCACCCATTCCAGCGCGGCAAGCTGATCACGCAGGCCGGGGTTTGCGGGGGCGTCCGGGAACAGTCCGTAGCCCTCCACCCCCAGTCGGTAGTTGATGGAGACGAAAACGATTCCATCGCGGGCGAAGTTCCGTCCGTCGTACACCGGCACTGCCGAGGATCCCCTGGTCAGGGCGCCACCGTGCAGCCAGACGAGGACGGGAAGCCGGGCTGCGGGGTCGGGCTCGGGCGTCCAGACGTTGAGGTTGAGACAATCGTCGCCCGCCACGACGGGGTCGGACAGGTACTGGGCGAAGGCCTCGGAGTACGGCGGTTTCGGCGGTGTTGCGCCGAAGGCACCCGCGTCGCGTACCCCGTCCCAGGAATCGGGCGGCACCGGCGGCCGGAACCTGCGGGCCCCGAAGGGGGGTGCCGCGTACGGGATCCCGCGGAAGGCGGCGATACCGTTCTCGTACCTTCCGCGTACGGCCCCGTAGGGGGTCGTGACGACGGGATCGGGGTCGGGGTCCGCCCGGGCCTCGGCCCGTGGGTCCGTCTGGTCTGCTGCCATCTGCTCACCAGCCCTTCGCCGCGCTCGCGCACCGGTATGACCAGAGCACCACAACAGCGCGCGGTATTCCGGTGCACGAGCCTGCGGCAGGGCTATTTGGCGTACATCAGGGTGCCGAAGCCGAGCTGGTCGTAGCCGCCGCTGGTGGACCCGTAGTCCCCGCCGCCGCCCTCAGGGGCGACGGAGAAGCACATCTGGGAGACGTACTTGTCGTCCAGGGACAGGCGTCGGTTGTAGTGGTAGTGGAGCAGCGCCCACACCGGACGGACCTGCCCGCGCGAGGAGGCGGAGATGGCGGCCTGAGAGTTCTGCGCACAGTTCTGTCCGCTGCCCCAGGTGTAGGTGGTGAAGGGCACGTCGTTGCCGAGGTTGTACCTGGCAACGTACTGGGCGGCTTTCAGGAACCGCTTGCTGTCGTAGGAGTAGAGGTCGTCGCCCTGGTTCCAGGCCATCTCGCAGATCGCACCCATCTGCCCCATGCCCATCACGGTGTGCCCCTGATCCCGTCCTGACTCCTGCCACTGACCGAGGTCGTAGCCGTCCGCGTCGGTGTACAGGTACGGAACGGCGTGCGCGACGGAACCGTTTCCGGCGCCGGACTTGGCGTAGGCGACGGCCTGGTCGTACTTGACGGAGTCCTCGTTGAGGATGCCGATTGCCAGAATGGAGGCGGTGTTGCAGAGGTCCCAGTTGGCCCAGTAGTTGGTGATGCAGGCGTCGTTGTGGTTGGTCAGGAAACTGTTGTTGAGCGGGTAGAAAACGTTGGCCATCATCTCCTGGAAGGCGGCGAGGTCGAAGCCGTCGTACTCCCGCATCAGCTCCGCCGCGTTGGCGAACTGCCAGCCATAGAGGCCGGCGGCGAGGAAACGGTCGGCATTTCCGGTGACCGAAGTGAGCGTCGTGGCCCAGGCGTTGAGGATGCGCGCCGCGCACTGTGCGTTGGCTTCGGTGCCGCCGACCCGCCAGCGCAGGGCGTTCTGATATGCGGCGGCTGTGTCGTTGTAGAGCAGGCTGTAGTTCTCGCCCGTGCCGCCGCGGATGATCGTCGCTGTAGCCCTGGGCGTCCAGCCGGACTGGGAGTGGGAGTTGGCGGTCAGTCTGTTCCAGCCGGAGAGCCAGGGATCGGTGCCCGCGGCGACCCTGACCTTCGCGCGATTGATGTCCCCGGCGTTGTGCAGCATGCCGGGGTGGGTGAAGGTGGCCGGCGCCGCGTCCGCCGTGGTGGCGTCGGTGACGCTCGTGCCCAGGGCCAGTGCGGCGGTGAGACCGCCGGCGGACTTCAGCAGCCCACGGCGGCTCACATGGTGGTCGTCATGGTGGTGGGGGGATGTGCGGCTCATGGGTTGCGGCTCCCATCGTGACGGATCCGTGGGGGATCCCGGGTCGGCTATGCCGAGGTGGCGATCACCTCGCTGAACCGTGCGGTGCCGAGGGCCAGCGGGCTGCGGGAGCAGACCACCAGGCCCACGTGGTAGGGGGCGTCACCGAAGCCGGGGATCGAGCCCTCGGCCAGGGCGGTCCAGGTGACGCCGTCGTCGACGGAGACGGAGGCGGTGAACGCGGTTCCCGTGCGTTTCAGCCGCAAGAGGAGAGGGAGTCGGACGTCGACCGTGCCGGAGAATGCGGAGGCACCGGCCACCGTGGGGCGCAGCATGAGCTGCGCGGTCGTGCCGCCGGTGACGATCAGACCGGCCGCTTGATCGAACGGCGACAGGGACTTGGCCATCAGTAGACCGACCCGGTCGATGGCCGCCACCTCGCGGGAGAGCAGGCGTGCGGTGATCTCGCCGTCCCCGGACATGGTGCGCCGGACGAACTGCCCTGTCATCCCTTGTGAGTTGACGTTGAGATCGACACCCGATCCGCGTACGACGAAGGTTCCGTTGTCGTACACCGTGTCGCCGGGCGTGAGGACGGCCACGGCGCCGAGAGTTCCGTAGTCCCGCCGATCGAGAACCACATCACCGAGGTCGCCGTACGCCCAGGGGGACGGAAGAGACTCGGCTTCGGCACGTAGCGCCCTGGCGACGGTCACGGAGAGGGCCGGCACGACAGCGCTGCTCGGGCTCGAACGGGGGCCTTGACCTGCGGAGTTGGTCTTGGAAACGACGTAGTGGTAGGTCGTCCCGGGGGTGCCGCTCGCGTCGGTGTAGCGGATGCGGGTGCCGAATCCGATCGGACCGACCGCCGTGGCGATCGCCCGATAGGGGCCCTGTGCGCGTGGTGCGCGCAGCACTGTGTAGCGGGCGGAGAGGTCGGAGTCGCTCCACGTCAGCCGGACGCCGTCGGAGGTGGTGGTGGCGCTCAGGTCGGCAGTGGTGCGGGTGGGACGGGGCGTGCACCAGACGTCCCCGCTCACCCCGGTGACGCTGACTTGGTCGAAGGCGCCGGTGCCGGTCTCGGCATACTGCTCCTCCACTCCGAGGGAGGAGGTGAGAGCGAGGCCGGCGTATGCAATGTGCGGCATGTCGTGGACTTCAGTCGTACCGACTACGGTCCACTGCATTCCGTCAGCCGAAATGGAGCCCGTGCAGCGTCGGCCCTTCCGGGTCACCCGCACCCAGTAAGGCGCCCGCAAGCGGTATCCGTCGCCCGCGCCTTCGACGTAGGGAGCCTCGATCGGTGTGGCGGACTCCGGCAGTACGCCGAGGTCGGAAATCGGGAACGAGGCCTTGCTCGTGATCGCCTCCTGCTGCGACGGAGGTACGGGTGTACTCCCGGTCGCCGAGACGGGCAGCCCGGCACTCGGCCGTACGGTCCACACGCCGCTCCAGGTGTGCAGCGGCAGCCCCTGGATCAGCATCGAGGCGTGCGCCGCGTCCGCGTCCAGGGAGGCGCGGACCGTGACACCGATCTTGGAGTACTGAGAGCTGAGCGGCCACACGATCCGGGCGGTGACCGAGCCGTCGCCTCGCAGAGGGAGGTGCACGAGGCGACAGGAATCGGCGTCGCCGGAAGCCTCCAGCAGGAACCGCTCGCCGTCGAAGGCGGCCGAACCCGGGATCGCTACAGCGCCGACGTCGGTCGTCGACCAGGGCCCGGGAAGCCCGGCGGTAGCCGGGACAACCATCGAACCCCCGCTGTATCCGACCGAGTTGGCTGCAACGACCACGTAGTGATAGGTGCGTCCTGCGCGGATGCCGGCGCCGGTGCCGGTGTCGGTGTCGGTGTCGGTGTACGTAGGCTTTCGGACGTCGGTCGCGAGCCGCTCAAAGGGGCCTTCGGGGGCAGTGCCGCGCAGGACCGTATAGCTGGTCGCCGAGGCGGACGGCAGCCAGGACACCGTGACGGCCCGCTCCTCCCCCGCGGCCGTGACACCGGCCGGAGACGCTGGGACGGTCGGGGCGGGAGCGGTCGCGCCCGCGTAGGCGAAGGTTCCCCAGCCGGGCAGGTCGTCGTTACTGCCCTCGACGACTCGTGCGCCGCCGGTACCGCGGAAGACCGCCGCCCGTGTGTAGGGGGCTTCCAGGCCTCGGACTCCGGCGTAGTGCGCGTGGTACATCTCGTAGATCGGAGGCAGGGTGCCACGCCCGGTCGCCGAAACCGTTTTCTTGATGTACTTGCCCGTGCGGTCGAGGTCGGGGGTGAAGGGGACTTCGCCACCGAGGTTGTAGTGGGCGGCGTACTCGGCCCCGGCGAGAATGCGGTTGCTGTCATAGCTCCACAGATCGACGCCCTGGTTCCACGCGACCTGGGCGGCGTCGCCCATGAGGCCCACCGCGAGTTGTTCGTGGCCCTGGTCGCGACCGCTCTCCTGCCCCTGCCCGGTCGCCGCGACGATGCGGTGGGCCACGCTGCCGTTTCCGACGCCGGCCGCAGCGAACCGTAGAGCGTCCTCGAAAAGGGTGCGTTGCCCACAGAACACGCCGATGGCCAGGATGGACTGAATGGCCGTCAGGTCCCAGTTGCCGTTGGCGTAGAGCATGTATCCGGAGACTGCCGGATACCAGGCATCCAGAAAGGACTCCTCGCAGCGGGAGATGTCCGAGTCGGCCCATCCGTCGTAGCCGGTATGGCGCAGCAGTTCGGCCGCATTGGCGAACTTGAATACCTGGAGCCCGGCGCCGAGTGGTCCGTCGGCTCCCGTGATCACCGTCAGGGAGGCCGTCCAGGCGTTGAGGATGTCGCGGGCCTTGTCGGCGTGCGCGCGCACTCCAGTGACAGCCCACAGCAGTGCGTTCTGGTAGGCGGCGGCCGAGTCGGCGACGGCCTGGTTCATGAAGTTGGCGGGGCCGCGACCCCAGGAGGTGATCTGGCCGGTGTTCTGCATGGTGTATGCAGACTGCGATCGACTGTGTGCGGCGAGCGCGAGATATCCGTCGTAGACAGGTGACTGTCTACCGTCGACTGCGGACCTCATGCGCGCCAGGTCGGCAGCGCTGTGCAGCAGACCGGGGTGGGTGAAGGCGAATGCGGACCCGTCGCCTGCCGTCCCCTCGGTCGCCGCCCTCGCCGCGGGCACGCACAGGGCGTTCGTGCCCGCGGCGAGCAGCAAAGCCGTGGACGACTTCAGCAGGCCGCGGCGGCTGATGTCGCTCACTGCGCGGCCGCCTCCGCCTCCGCGGTGGTGAGGAACTTGAGGTCCACCACATGCTCGTTGCAGAACCACTGCATGGCATCGGTGGTGTAGTACCAACTGGGCTTCTTCATCGAGTCGGCGATGACCTGCCCGTTGATCACCAGGTTCTCGAAGGTGACGTTCTTGATGGCGTGCTCGGCGTCGTAGCCGAGGAACAGTGATGGGTTGGCGTGGGTGCCGCGATAGCTGAGGTTCCTGATGTAGACGTCTTCGATGCCGCGGCCGACCGAGGTGTTGTACTTCGTGTTGTACATGATCCGCATGTGGATGACCTGACCCCAGCGGAAGTCCTCTATCCGTACGTCCTCGATGCGGACGTTCTTGATGAGGTTGGAGTCACCGGGGTTGAGGGCGATGCAGCCCTGGTATCCCATCTGCGGCTCACGGTGGTCGAGGATGTCGAGGTTCTTGATGACGAGGTTCTCGATCACCTCCGGGGCATCGGTGTTGCCGTGGGTGCCGATGTTGATGGGGTGGGCTACGTCGGCCCAGAGGGTGCAGTTCTGGATGGTGATGTCGCGGGTGTCGCCGTAGTAGTTCCAACGGTGGGCGTAGATGGCGAAGCAGTCGTCTGAGTTGCGCATGAAGCAGCCGTCGAAGACGATCCCGGTCGAGGAGAAGACGTCGAAACCGTCTCCATTTCCTTTCGAGCTGAACGAACGCGCCTTCTTGACGTGGACGTTCTCGCTTTCGCCGAACGTGCCCGCGTAGCCGTTGGGATTCATGATGATGACGTCCTGGACGCGGATGTTCTTGCTGCTCTCGCAGAGGATCCCGCCGGGGCCGGCGTAGAGCATGCCGTGGCCGGTGAGAGCGGCCTTCTCGACGTCTTTGAAGAAGACCTGGGCGGTGAGGACGGCGCCACCGGCAAGGTAAACGGTTTTGCCGCTGGGCACGGTGAGGACGTTGCCGGTGACCGTGTGGACGCCGGGGCCGAAGTAGATCACGTCGGGGTCGTCGGCGCAGGGCGGGTGCGGGTCGATGTGGTTGGTGATGACGTGCAGGCAGTCGAAGATCTCGTCATTGATCTGAACGACGATGTCGCGCGGCTCGTCGAGGGGGAACCGGAGGGTGTCTCCCAGGAGTTCGGGCGTGATGCCCAGCGCGTCCGGTCGCACTCTCGCCTTGGTCGCTCCGCCCTTGAGGTAGGTGACTTCGAGCTCCACGGAACCACGGAAGTCGAAGTACACCATCGAGGTGTTGTAGACCTTGCCGGAGCCGGTGGTGGCGTTGATCTCCTCCAGCTGAGGCCGGTAGATGTCGAGTGTCTGCCACTCGCCGTCTGGGGCGGTGCGCACGCGCACCTTGAAGCTGGTGTTGGTCGGCAGAGCGGCCGGCCGAGGATACGTGAGCAGTGTGGAAGCGGAGTTGTTGTCGTCCGCGTGAGCCGCCGTGGCCATGAAACCGCTGGACAGGCCGGCGGCGAGCGCGGTGGCGCCGGCCGCCTGGAGGGCGGTGCGACGGGACAGGGGCGCGTTCATGCATGACTCCTTGCAACGGTCGGTAAGGGGGTTGCTTCGAGACGCTGAACGTCCGACTACTTGAGGCCGGACGTCGCCATCCCGGCGACGAATCCGCGCTGAGCGACGAGGCAGACCAGCAAAATGGGCACGACGTACATCACCGAGGCCGCGGCCTGAAGGTTGGTGACGGGTGTGCCGGCCGCATTGACGTAGGTGGACATGACGGCCACGGCGAGCGTGGACCGGTCGGTCGAGAGCAGTGGTTGCGGAGCGATGTAGTCGCCCCAGGTCCAGGTGAAGGCGATCACAAGGTCGTCGGGCTTGACCATCAGCGTGACGATCTCGCCCGGTCCGCTGACTCCGCTCGACACCTGCACCGCACACCCGTTGAGCACCGCCGTGCCGATCCCTGCGCCGCCGGCGACCAGGGCGAGGAAGCGTCGGCGGCTGGGAGGAGTACCGGCGTGGGAGCGCATGGGGGCCTCGGCTTCTGTTTCGGCAGGGCGCGAGCGTTGCGGACTCGGCGGAAGCGAGCTTTATGGTCGCGAGAGTGGCGTAGTAACAGGTAGGAACCGGTTGCTACGACCGAGTGGCCAGAGCTTCTTCCGCTCTCGGTGGCCCGTCAAGGGGCCCCGCAGACTTTCGAAAACTCTGTGCGCGGCCCGCCTACGATCCTGCGGGCGAACCGTTGCCACGTCGGCCGCGTATCACAACTCCTTGACCTGCACAGATCGTCGAGATCGTCCCGATGAAAGCCCTGGCAAAAGCCGACCGGCGCGTGCCGCCGCCGCGATCGGCCCCCGTGCGCAGCTTTCGACGAGACCGCGACAACCGGTTGTGAACCCACCGTCTTCCACCCGTAAACCCATGCGGCACTCACACCCCTCGCGCCCCGTGCACTCACCAGTCGGAAACAGGTTTCACCTGCCCTCACGTCCGACGAGGCCCGTCCTCATCTCCACCTCAACAACCGCTCTGAGATGGCCATTTGCTCGCCAACCGAGCGAAGTGCTTCCGCCCCGGTGATCGTCCGACTGATTGACCACGTCTCTGGCCAGATCTACGGTAGAAGACGCTTTCAGAAAACGTTTCCCGCGCACCTCAGGAGAGTCATGCCCAGCGCCCAGCTGCCCAGGGCCGTGTTCGCCATGGATCCGGTGCACCTTCCCCTGCTGTTTCCCCCGCCGCTCGTGACCCGGCTACGGCAGTCGGCCGAGATCGACCCGGCGCTCGTCGTAAGGGATTTCACCGATCCCGCCGCGGCGTCGGCGCTGGCCGGCACCGAGATCCTGATCACTGGCTGGGGTTGTCCCCGCCTCGATCCGGACATCCTCGATACGACCCCTCGGCTCCGTACGGTCCTGCACGCTGCGGGTTCGGTGCGCTCCCTGGTCGGAGAGGCCCTGTGGAGCCGGGGGGTGACCGTCTCCAGCGCGGTGACCGGCAACGCCGTCCCGGTCGCCGAGTACACACTCGCGATGATCCTGCTCGCCGGAAAGGACGCCTTCGTCCACCGTGAGCGCTTCCGGCGCACTCACGCCCAGCCGACCCCCGCCGAGACCGCGACCACCGGCAACCTCGGCCGCCGGATCGGGGTCATCGGCGCCTCGCGTGTGGGGCGCCGCCTCCTGGAACTGCTGCGCCCTTACGACTTCGAGGTCCTCCTGCACGACCCGTACGTGGACGCGGCGGAGGCCGTCGAACTCGGCGCACAGCTGCTCTCTCTCGAAGATCTCCTGCGGCTCAGCGACATCGTCAGCCTGCATGCGCCCGACATCCCCGAGACCCGCCACATGCTCGACCGCGCCCGTCTCGCCCTGATCCGTGACGGCGGCGTCCTGATCAACACCTCTCGAGGCGCCCTCGTCGACCACTCCGCTCTCACCGACGAGTTGGTCTCCGGTCGACTGCACGCGGTCCTGGACGTCACCGAACCCGAACCGCTGCCCGCGGGCTCTCCTCTCTACCGGTTGCCCAACGTGTTTCTCACCCCGCACATCGCCGGCTCCCTCGGAAACGAGCTGGAAAGGCTCGGCCGCATCGTCGTCGAGGAGCTGGAACGGCTGGCCGACGGACTGCCTCTCGCCCACGAAGTACGCCACGCCGACCTGGCCCGGGTGGCGTGATGCGCAGGTCCGCCCCGTTGCCGACGCCTGTGGCCACGGCGATGGCCGGGGTTATCCACAGGCCGGTCCACCTGGCGGACCCTTGGGATACGGTTCCGGCACCGACGGGGGGACGGGCCCCTGCCGTGCTGATCAGGCAACGGCGAGGGCCGCGACCGTGGCCTCCATGGCGCCCTCGTCGGCGCCCACGAACAGTGAAGGAGCCGCAACGTGAGTCAGCGCAGGACGACGGGTGACGCCGGGCGGGCGACCATACGGGATGTGGCGGAACGCGCGGGTGTGTCCGTGGCAAGCGTTTCCCGCGTGTTGTCAGGCAACTACCCGGTCTCCGAGGAGCTGCGGCGCCGCGTGATGAAGGTGGTCCGCGACCTGGACTACGTCACCAACGCGCACGCCCGCTCCCTGGCCGGTGGTGGTACTCCGACGGTGGCGATACTGATCAACAACATCACCGGCGCCGCGTTCGCCCATGTGGCGAAGGGCGTCGAGGGTGCGGCCACCCTGCGCGGCTGGCTGTCGATCGTCGGTACCACGGGCGACGACCCCGAACGCGAACTCGCCCTCGTCAACCTGATGCGCCAGCAGGGCGCCGACGCCGTGGTCCTGCTCGGCGGCGCCTACGACTACGACGAGTACCAGCTGCGAATGGCCCGGTTCGCCCGTTCTCTGGACGCGGCCGGCTCGCATCTGGTCCTGGTCGGCAGACCACCGCTGGAGGGGGACGTCCCGGCCACGACGATCGACTACGACAACGAGTCCGGCGCCTACGCCATGGCCAGCCATCTGCTCTCGGCCGGTCACCGGCGGGTCCTGGTCCTGCCCGGGCCTGCTGAACTCACCACCGCCCAGGGCAGGTTGAAGGGCGCCCGCCGGGCGTTCGAGGCATACGGGGTGCCGTTCGACCAAGGACTGGTGCGGCACGGTCCGTACGACGACGAGCACGGGTACGCCGCGGTGCAGGCGGCCCTGCACGACACGCCGGACTTCACCGCCGTGCTCGCCGGCACCGACATCGTCGCCGCGGGAGCCATGCAGGCGCTGCGCGGGGCAGGTCTGCGGGTGCCGGACGACGTGTCGATCACGGGATACGACGACATCCCCCTGGCGTCCCAGCTCACCCCCCAACTGACCACGGTCCACGTCCCATACGAGGAAATGGGCCGGGTCGCCCTGCGCGCGGTGGCCGACCGCCGGCAGGGCCCCGGGGGCGGCGCCCGACGCAAGAGCGGAGACGCCGAGCACCTGGTCCTGGGCACCCATGTCGTTGTACGGGACTCGGTGCGGCCGCCGAAGCAGCAACGCTGAGCCGCAGCATCGACGGAGACGTGGTGCGCAAAGCCAAGGGCGATTCGGCTCAGTTGACCCCGCTCTTCGATCAGTTTTCGTAAACGTTTACCTCGCATCTTCGCTGGTGTGCGGGGCTCTTCGGGAGCTCCGCCCCAGACCTCGGCACACCGCAGGAAACCGCCCCTGAGCTGCTTCTCTGCAGGTCATTACGGGCTCTCCCCGCCGTACGGTACGACGCTCTACCGCGCCGTACCGGCGCAATATTTTCCTGCACGCCCCTTGATACGGCCGAAGCCATCGGCCTACCGTCACAGCAACCGGTTTCTACAACTTCCGCTACGCCGACGTCGTCCGGCCTTCCAGCCGCCGTTCCCGGCCCAGTACCGAGCCGCTGTTCTCTCGTTCCGAGACGCCTACTTTTCGAAGGATCACGGTCAGATGAACTCCACCAGCCCCCGGAGAAGGTTCGCCCGCGCCACCGTGGCGGGTATCGCGCTGACAGGTCTGCTCTCCGCCTGCGGCGGGTCGGGCGACGGGAACTCCTCGGCGTCCGGCCCGGTCACCCTTCCCTTCTGGGGCTGGGCCAACGGGCAGGAGGCGGTCGTCAACGCGTTCAACGCATCCCACAAGGACATCCAGCTGAAGTACACCAAGGTCACCGACCAGTTGACCATGCAGAAGCAGCTGACCAACGCGGTCAAGGCGGGCAACGCGCCCTGCCTGGTGCAGAACACTGCCGAATACGTGACCAGTTGGGTGTCGCAAGGTGCGCTCGCCGACATCACGAAGTACGTCGAGCCGAGCAAGGACAAGTTCAACGCCGGTTCCTGGGCGGCCGGGCAGGTGCAGGGCAAGGTCTACGGAGTGCCGACCAGTTCGGCGCCCGCCTTCACCATCTACCGCACGGACGTCTTCGCCAAGTACGGCCTGAAGGCACCCGCCACCTGGGACGACTTCATAGCCGCCGGCAAGACGCTGAAGGAGCACGGCGTCAAGATCACCAACTACGCCGGCGAGGACCCCAGCACCCTCGAGGTGCTCGCCATGCAGGCCGGCGCCCACTGGTACACGATCGACGGAAACTCCTGGAAAGTGAATTTCCAGGACGAGGGCACCCTCAAGGCAGCGAAGGTGATCCAGGAGATCGTCGACAACGACCTCAACTCCACTCTTTCCTTCGCCGACTACGCCGCCGTCCAGCGCAACTACGACAACGGCGGCACCGCGACCCGCCAGATCTCCACCTGGCAGATGGCCGGCATGGTGCAGAACTTCACCAAGTCCTTCGGCAAGTGGGCGCTCTCTCCCTGGCCCACGTTCGCCGACGGGGTGGCCAGGACTCCCGCGGGCACCAACCAGAGCGGCGGTCTGACTCTGGTGACCAAGCAGTGCAAGAGCCCGCAACAAGCAGCCGAGGCGGCGCTGTGGATGTCCACCGACACCGGTGCGGTCAAGACCATGGCGAGCCCGACCACGGGCAACGGTGTGATGCCGGCGCTGGCCGACAGCGACGTCTATGTCGGCGAGGCGATCTCCGACAAGCTGCTCGGCACGAACTACGAACCCGCCCAGCAGATCGTGAAAGACAGCCTGAACACGGTGACGACCGACTGGACCTTCGGCCCGGACTGGACGGCGATGTTCACCGAGATGCAGGCCGGCTGGGCCAAGGTCGTCAACAAGGACCAGAAGGTCACCGACCTGCTGGCACATATGCAGGAATGGACGGTCGACGACCTGAAGTCCCGCGGTATCAGCGTCGAGGGCTGAGGCGCAGCCGATGATTCACTCCCTGCGCTGGAAGGGCGCCGCGTTCACGGTGCCCTTCCAACTCGGCTTCGTCTTCCTGTATCTGGTGCCGATCGGCTACGCCGTCTACCAGTCGCTGTTCCGCACCCAGCAGTCCGGACTCGGTCTCGGAGGCGCGTCGGAGAGGTTCTCCGGCCTGGACAACTACCAGCAGGGCCTCACCGATTCGGCGTTCGTCAGCTCCGTCCTGCGTGTGGTGCTGTTCGCCTGTGTGCAGATACCGGTGATGCTGTTCGTCAGCCTGGTGCTGGCGCTGTTCCTGGACGCGCTCAGCTCGCGGGCGGCAAGCCGGTTCCGGATCCTGTTGCTGGTCCCGTACATGATCCCCGGGGTGGTCGCCGCCCTCGTGTGGATCAACCTCTACAGCCCGGACGTCGGTCCGCTCACCCCGTTGGGCAAGCTGTTCGGCGCCGACTGGAACTTCTTCTCGCCGTCCGTGGTCTGGCCGTCCATCGGCAACCTGCTCACCTGGCATGGCATCGGCTACAACATGGTGATCATCTACTCGGCGCTTCAGGCCGTGCCGCGCGAGCTGTTCGAGGCCGCCAGATTGGACGGCGCCTCGGAGGTGCGGATCGCCCGCAATATCAAAGTGCCCTACGTGCGTGGAGCGTTGGTGCTGACGGGGCTCCTCTCCGTCATCCAGATGCTGCAGATCTTCAACGAGCCCGCGCTGTTTCGAAATGTCACTCCGCAGACCGTGAACGACAGTTTCACCCCGATCATGATCATCTACAACCAGGCGTTCAACGCCGGCAACTACCACTACGCCGCGGCTCTGTCGGTACTGCTCGCGCTGATCCTGGGCATCGCCTCCTTCCTCTTCTACCGGCTGACTTCGAGGGAGGCCGACCGATGACGCTCACCGAAGACCGCGCGCGGAGGAACCCGGCGCCTGCGGTGCGCCGCCGTACGGACCCCGACCCCGCCGCCCGTTCACAGGGCGGCCAGCGGTTCCTCCTCCTGGGACTGGCCCTGGCAAGCGCCTACAGTCTGTTCCCGGTGTGGTGGCTGATCGTCGCCGCCACCAAGGACCGCACCGGGCTGTATCAGAGCAACGGCCTGTGGTTCTCCGGCATGCATCTGTGGAACAACCTGCATCAGCTGTTCACCTACGAGGACGGCATCTTCCTCCGTTGGACTGCCAACTCCCTGCTGTACGCAGGCGTCGGCTCGTTCGGCGGCACCCTGATCGCGCTGGCAACCGGTTACGGCCTGGCCCGCTTCGATTTTCCGGGTCGCGCCATGGTCTTCGCCTGTGTGGTGGGCTCGTTCCTGATCCCGATCGCCCTGCTCACGCTGCCGCTGTATCTGCTGTTCTCGGAGATCGGCCTGGTCGACACTCCCTGGGCGATGCTGATCCCCTGCCTGATCAATCCGTTCAGCGTGTACCTCGCCAAGGTGTACACCGAGGCGACGATCCCCTTCGAACTCCTCGAGGCTGCCCGCCTCGACGGCGCGGGCGAACTCCGCATCTTCGTCAGCATCGTGCTCCGCATGATGACCACGGGCGGTGCGACCGTGTTTCTGCTGGCCTTCGTCAACACCTGGAACGCCTTCTTCCTGCCGCTGACCGTGCTGCGCGGCGAGGAGAACTGGACGCTCAACATCGGTCTCTACAACTGGAGCGGCAAGCGGCTGGAATCCGGTGTCGACCTCACGAGCCTGGTGCTGACCGGCGCACTGCTGTCCATCGTGCCGATGGCGATCATGATGGTCGCGATGCGCCGCTACTGGCGGACCGGGGTCACCCTGGGGGCGCTGAAGTGACCGTCCTGCACAACCCTGTGATCCGCGGTTTCGCGCCCGATCCTTCCCTGATCCGGGTCGGGGACTGGTACTACGTGGCGACCAGTTCCTTCGAATGGTTCCCGACGATCCCGATCCACCGATCACGTGACTTGGCGCACTGGGAGCACGCGGGCCATGTCCGAGGTGCCGCTCCGGGCGGGACGTTGGCCGGTGTGCCCGACTCGGGCGGCATCTGGGCGCCGTCGCTGAGCTGGGACGGCAACCGTTTCTGGGTGGTCTACACCGTCGTACGGTCCGTCGGCACGCCGTACTTCGACCAGGACACCTACGTCACCACGGCCACTGACGTGGCCGGCCCCTGGGCGCCGCCACGCCGCGTCGCGAGTCACGGCTTCGACCCCGCCCTCTTCCACGAGGAGGGCCGTCTGTGGCTGCTCAACCTCCAGAACGACCACCGCCCCGGCGCAGCGCGCTTCGCGGGAATCGTCCTGACGGAACTGGACCGCCGCACGCTCACCCCGCTCGGCGTCACCCATCTCCTCCTTCAGCACGAACGGCTCATCGAGGGACCGAAGTTGCTCGCCCACGACGGGTGGTACCACTTGGTCCTCGCCGAGGGAGGAACCGGTTTCGAGCACGGTGTCCGTACAGCCCGCAGCCGCACTCTCACCGGGCCCTACGCACTCGACGACCGCCCGTTGCTCACGTCACGCGACGACCCGCAGCTGCCACTGCAGAAGGCGGGGCACGCCGAGCTGGTGGAAACGCCGGACGGCGAGTGGTTTCTGAGCCACCTCACGGCCCGCCCCGTCGACACGGGAAACGGCCACCGCTGCACTCTCGGCAGGGAGACGGCGATCCAGGCGGTGACCTGGGACGCGGAAGGCAAACCACGACTGCGGCAGGGTGGTTGGCATCCAGACGTCGATGTGGAGGGTCCCGCGAGTAGGCACGAAATCACCCAACAAGGCGCTACACAGGATGTGTTGGGCTGGCCATGGAGCACGCTGCGCGAAGCACCGGATCCCTCCTGGGCGGATCTCGTCTCCCGGCCCGGCTGGATCCGGCTGCGCGGACGGCACGGTCCGGAGTCGCGCTGGGCGCAGAGCCTGCTCGCGCAGCGCCTCACCGAGCACCGCTGCACCGCCCAAGTCACCCTGCAGGCCAGGCCGTCGACCTTCACTCAGGCCGCGGGGCTCATCCTCCGCTATGACGCGCAGGCATACCTCTCCCTCGATCTGACGTGGGCTGAGCCTGCGGCCGAGCCGCAGCGCGGCCAACAGTGGCGCGGTGCGGGACGGACGGTGCTCAGTTTGGTGGAGCGCGACGAGAGGGGTGCGCGACAGGCGGCGGTCGTGGACGTCGACGCGAGTGTGCCGCTCACACTGGGCGTGACGGTCGCGGGGGCGGAGGCGCAGTTCTGGTACTCGCGCGGCGGGGTACGCACTCCGGTCGGTCCGTCACTGGACGCCGGCCGGCTGTCGGACGATCACGGCGACCGGCTGCGCTTCACCGGCACCCTGGCCGGGATCCACGCCCGGGACCTGGTCGATGCGTCCTTCACCGCCGACTTCCAGGACTTCCGGCTGGCCTGCATACCGGCATGACGACAGCGTTCCGTCCGGGAGTTCCGCCGGCCGCCCTGCCGGCATGTGCCGACTCGGTGTACCCGCCCCCGTCCGGCGCCCGTCTCCGCTTCAGGCCGCCCGTCTCCCCTTCAGGGCGGCTGTCCCTTCGCCCCGTACCGAGCGTCCGGAGTTTCGAAAGTTCCGGCGCTCAAGATCCCGCGTTTTCCGGAGTCTTCACGTCACGCCGAGGCACACCTAGGATAGCAAGCGCTTTCTGCGAGCTGTCTGTTTCCGAATCGGCTCCGAAAGGGCGCTGGTCGAACTTTCGCTGGCCTTCGGGCGGGCCGGAGAGGTGGTTCCCGATGGTGCGCACGGCAAGTGCGAGCGTGACGGCTGGGCCGACCCTGGCGGTCGTGGCCCGCGAGGCGGGGGTGTCGGTACCGACCGCCTCCAAGGTGGTCAACGGCAGGGAGGATGTCGCCCCCGAGACCAGACGCCGGGTGACGGAAGCGCTGGACCGGCTGGGCTATGTACGCAGACCACGCTTCGACGCGACCAAACCACCGCGGCTGATCGATCTCGTGGTGCACTCGCTGGACAGCTCCTGGTCGGGCGCGGTGCTGCACGGCGTGGAGGAGGCGGCGCATGACGCGGGTCTGGACGTGGTCGTCTCCGCAGCCCTGTCCCGTACCCGCGTCGGCCGTCCGCAGCGCGGCTGGCTGGACAAGCTGACGGTGCGCGGATCGGCCGGAGTGCTCTTCAACCTGACGGAGTTGACGGGCTCTCAGTACGCCTGGCTGGAGCAGCACCGCACCCCCTTCGTGCTGATCGACCCGGTGGTCGAGCCGCCGCCCGGGGTGGTGTCGGTGGGCGCGGCGAACTGGCAGGGCGGGGTGACGGCGACCGAGCACCTGCTGGCGCTCGGCCACGAACGCATCGCCGTGATCGCCGGTCCGCGCCGCAAGATGTGCAGCAGCGCCCGGGTAGCCGGTTACCGCTCGGCCCTGGCTTCGGCAGGGATCACCTGCCGCCCCGAGTACCTGCGCAACGGCGGGTTCGACGAGTCCGTCGCGCACCGGCGTATGCATGAGCTGCTCGATCTGCCCGAACCGCCGACGGCGGTCTTCGTCTGCTCCGACCACATGGCCCTCGGCGCCTATCTGGCCTTGATGGAGAGGGGGTTGAGGGTCCCGTACGACGTCAGCGTGGTCGGTTTCGACGACTTGCCGGAGTCCCGATGGGCTACCCCCGCTCTCACCACCGTGCGCCAGCCACTGGCGGAGATGGCGGCAACGGGGCTGCGGTTGTTGCTGCGGATGATGGACGGCGAGCACCCGGAGGGGACGCGGACGGAGTTGTCGACACGGCTCGTGGAGCGGGCGAGCACGGCTCCACCGCGCCGACGGGCAACGACGTGAAACGGTGACCTCCCGGCGTTACTGATCGTTTTCCGGGCATGAAACTCAGCACGCGCGCCACAGTCCTGTTCGTCGTTGTGTCCGCCGCCCTCATCACCGTCATGGGGACCGCCCAGGCCGCGACTCCCGGTGCCGTCCCTCGGGACGCCACCGCTCACGCCACCGTCAGCGATCCCGGTGACGAGACGGGCGACGAGCCCGAAGACGTCGAGCTGGACGAGGCCGGACGCCCGGACGTCGGCGAGGACTGACGCGCCGTTCGGCAACCCGGTCGCCCGGGCCGGGCCGTTCGCGTGGCGTCGGCACGGCACGAGCGTCACGGCCGCGACCGGGGCCCGGCCGTCGCCGTGGCCGTCGCTGCGATGCGTTTCTTCACCGTGGGGTGCCTCGCCCGGCAGCGGGGCGCTCGCCCGGGTTGCCGAGAAAGTCGTCGTAACAGACAGCGGAAGGCCGGGAGCCACCATCACGGTGACTCCCGGCCGGTGATCTCCTCGCCTCAGTCCTCACCCCGGTCCGGCGCGCCGACCAGGGCCTCCATCATGTCGACAGCGCTTCCGTCGTGGTCGCTGCCCGCGGTGCCGCTGCTCCCCTGCTGGACGTTGGCGGTCCGGTCGACCTCGAGGATCGAGTCGGCGTGCGAATTGTCGATCACGGTGATCAGGCTGCCTTCGGCGACCGCCGGCGCCATGGCGGCGCCCAGCAGGGCAGCCGCCAGGACCGTCGCCGTGCTGAGCCGGGGCGCGACCAGGCTCACGCGTTCACGCTCTCGGGCGCGGTACGCAGGCGCGCGATGTTCCGCTCCAACAGCTCGGTCGAGGCCCGTACGCCGATGCCGCTCGCCGCGTCCACCTCGGGAAGCCTGCCGTCGGCGCGCTTGAGGTCGGTGAGCGCTGAGTCCATCGCCGCGTGCGCGGCGAACAGACACGGCGTGCTGTAGATCGCGATGTTCACGCCCAGGTCAGCCAGTTCGCTCAGCGAGAGCCTGGGGGACTTTCCGCCGGCGATCTGGTTGAACAGCAGCGGCTTGTTGCCCACCACGTCACGGATCCGGCGGATCCACTCCACGGTGCGGACCCCGTCGACCAGGATCACGTCCGCGTCGGTGGCGGCCAGCGTGGCGGCCCGCCGCAGGATGTCGTGCTCGTCGGTCGCGTCCGTACGGGCCACCACGACCAGGTCGCGCCGGGTGGCCAGCACCATCTCCAGTTTCGCCAGGTACTCGTTCAGCGGCAGTACCTGCTTGCCGTCGGCGTGACCGCACCGGCGCGGCCGCTTCTGGTCCTCCAGGATCACGCCCGAGGCCCCGATGCGCTCGAGGCCCTCCACCACATGACAGGCGACCTCCGGATCGACGTACCCGTCGTCGATGTCCACCAGCAGGTGCTGCTGTGGGAACGCGCCCCGCAACCGCTGGACGAACGCCACCATGTCCGGCCAGGCGATGAAACCGATGTCCGGCAGTCCGTAGTGAGAGGCCGCGAAGCCGAAGCCCGAGACGAACATCCCGTCGTAGTGCTCCGCCGCGATCGACGCCGAGTACATGTCGTACACGCCGATCAGCGGGGTCGTGCCCGGGTCGGCGATCCGCTCCCGCAACTTGTTCCCGTAAGTCACCGTCCGGCTCCTCCAATGGAGTCGAGGGGTCAACACACCAGGTGCAAGAAAGCCGTTGCGACACAACGGCCCTTTACGAAGACAAAAGGATCTCTATGTCGACGCCCGGCTTCCTCCATGTGAAGGCTTTGCTCACCCCAATGGCGCAACCGGTTCACCGGAGAAACGTCACTGGTCCCGCAGCCGTGCCGCCCAGGCGATGCCGCCGCCCAGATGGGCACGGAAGTGAGGGTCGGCGTAGGCCTGGGAGGCGTGCCCGAGGGCCGTGTAGAAAACGCGTCCCCGGCCTTGCTCACGGCACCAGGCCAGCGGGTGGTCGGCCCCCATTCCGCCCCCCGTGTAGGACGACTCGTCGGCGACGGCGAGAACACGTACCCGCCCGCGCGGGTTGGCGCGGAAGTCGTACCACTCGTCGGTGAAGTCCCAGACGGCCGGCAGCGAGCGGGTGGCAGGGTGGTCGTGGTCCTCGATCACCACCTTGCCCGACTGGTACTCGGGATGGCGGGCGAAGCGGGCGCCGAGGAGTTCGCCGAAGTAAGGCCAGTCGTACTCGGTGCAGGCCGCCGCGTGCACCCCGGCGAAACCGCCACCCGCCTCGATGTAACCGGCGAGGCGTTCCCGCCCTGCCGGGGTCAGCACCTCGCCGCTGGTGGAGAGGAAGACCACGGCCGCGTACCCGTCCAGCGAGGCCTCCAGGGCCGCCGGTTCCTCGGTGTGGTCGACGGCGAACTCGCCCGACCCGCGTACGGCGGCGATGGCGTCCGGGATGGAGTCGTGGCGGTAATCGGTGGTGCGGGTGTACACGAGCAGGCGGGCGGTCATGGGGACGAGCCTAGGCGGACGGGAGTTCGGGTCCCAGGGAGATGATCAGGACGAAAATTTCGGAGGTGAGCGTTGTTTTCGGAGTCGGTGGGGCGGGCTCGGTCCTGAGCCGAACATCGGCGCTCGGGCCGGTGCGACCCGCGTGCATGCGTCGGAACCGTCCGGTCGGCGCGCCCGGTCGCGGAGAACCCGCACCTCAGGCTGGGTGCTGAGCAGGGGTGTAACCGGTTGCTCGTGTTCGAGCAGGCCCTCTGAGGTGCCCGACACTTCCGCGCGAGGCGCCGCTGCAAGCGAGTCCACCGCTTTCATCCGGTTTCCGACGCCGACCGCTGCCGACCGCTGCCGGCCGCCGCCGATCGCCCCCGGTCGTCACTGACGACGAGCGCGGATCAGCAGGCACGTCAGCCGTGCGGGTACGGCGGGGGTGCCGAGCAGCGCATGGAACCCGCACCCCAGCCGGCCGCACAGGTGTTCCATGGGCGCGGCCGTTTCGGAGGCCGGGCGCGTAGGCTCGGGCAGGATGAACACCATTCCCGCACGCCTCGACCACATCGTCCTCGCAACGCCCGATCTGGCGGCGACGGTCGCCGAGTTCACCCGGCGCACGGGAGTGGCTCCGGCGCCGGGCGGTGTGCATGTCGGGCTCGGCACCCGCAACTACCTGGTCGGCCTGGGTCATCGCGCCTATCTGGAGATCATCGGCCCGGATCCGGAACAGCCGACACCGTCCTACCCGCGTCCCTTCGGCGTGGACGCGCTCGCCTCCGCGCGGACGATCACCTGGGCCATCAGCCCGCCCGATCTGGACGCGACGGTCGAGGCCGCCCGCTCGCGGGGCTACGACACCGGTGACATACGGGAGATGAGCCGGCGTCGCCCCGACGGCACCCTGCTGCGATGGCGGCTGACCGATGGCGGCTCCCCACATCCGTCCGGCCTCGTGCCGTTCCTCATCGACTGGGGCAGCACCACCCATCCCTCCGCCTCAGGCCTGCCCGTCAGTCACCTGCTGGAACTGACCGCCACCGCTCCCGACCCCGAGGAGATCCGCCCCGTGCTGAGCACCCTCGGCACCGACCTCGCGCTCACCGAGGGCCCGGCGGGATTCTCGTTCACGGTGGACACACCCAACGGACCGGTGACCTTCGGCTGACCCGAGGAGCTCCTGCCCTGAGCGAGCGCGGCCATCCGCTCTCGGTCAGTCCAGGGAAACGGAGCGGCCTGGTCGAGGTCGGCATCAGTGGACCTCGCGACGGCGGCCGTCTCCTGCTCGTGCGGACCCCGGAGCCGACCGACGGCAGGGTCCTTCGGCCCCTGGCCGCGAATGTCGGCGCGCCCTCGTGGCCGGCGGCCGAGAAGGTGATCGGTAACAAAGCTCAGCCGGTCGTCGGTACGGGGCTGGGTTCCGCGTCCGCGCGGTCGGGCATCTACCACCGGCGCCGTCCGGGTGTACGGAAAGGTTTTCCGGGGGCGTGTCCGTTTCTTTCAAGACCAGCCGCGGCAGCGCTGCCTACCGTTGCCGTATGAGTCCACGATTCGATGCCATCGGCCTGGTCGTATCCGACATGGCCGCGTCCGTCTCCTTCTACCGTCGGCTCGGTTTCGCCTTTCCCGAGGGGGCCGAGCACGAGCCGCACACCGAGGCCGAACTGCCCGGTGGACTGAGGCTGTTGCTGGACACCGAGGACACCGTCCGCTCGTTCAACCCGGGATGGCAGCCGCCGTCCGGTGGTGGTCGGACCTCACTCGCGCTGCGCTGTGACACACCGGGCGAGGTCGACACGGTGTACGAGGAGTTGCTGGGCGCCGGCCACCGAGGTGACCTGAAGCCTTGGGACGCCTTCTGGGGCCAGCGCTACGCCGTCGTGCTCGACCCCGACGGCAACGGCGTCGACCTGTTCGCACCGCTCCCTCAGTAGCGCAGCCCGCTCAACGCAGGAGGGCGCCCATCGTGAGGCCTGTGAACTCCCTTACGTCCCGGGAGAGATGGGCCTGGTCGGCGTAGCCGGCCCGGTTCGCCGTGTCCGCGTACGGCACACCCTGCCGGGCCAGCGCCAGAGCCCGTTGCAGGCGCAGGATACGGGCCAGGGTCTTGGGGCCGTAGCCGAAGGCGGACAGCGAACGGCGATGCAACTGGCGTGCTCCAAGGCCTAGTTCGTCGGCCGCTTCGGCCACTGCCCGACCTGCTGCGAGGGCGGTGACCAGTCGGCGCAGCGCCCGGTCCGGCGGCTCCGCCCTCTCCAGCGCCAGCTCCTCCAATGCCACCGCCGGGTGCGGGGCCGCGGCGACCCGGTCGGTAAGGCGACGTACCTCCGATGCGGTCCACAGGTCGGCCAACTCGACGCGGCGATCGCGTAGTTCATGGGCCGGTACGCCGAGCAGCGCGGGCGCGGTGCCGGGGAACAGGCGGATGCCCGCCCAGGTCACGGGCGGGCCGTCGGGTACATGAGCGCGGGTGTCCGGTCCGGCGACCAGCAGTCTGTCTTCGCGCCACAGCAGGTCCATACAGCCGTCCGGGAGGACGGGAAGCGTGCCGGGTGCCGCGGACGGCGTGTTCGTCCATACCACCGCCCCGACCAGTCGGGAGGGCCGCTCCTCGTACATGTACGCCAGGCTACGCCGCCGGGATCCGGGGCGCCGGTACGGAGCCGCTGCGCTCCTCTGTCCCGCTTCCACCAGCGCCTCCTGCGGGGAAGGACCGCCATCCGTACGGTGCAGCAGCGTTTGTTTCCGCGACCGGAAACCGGATTTCCTCGTGTCGCGACGTTCCGCCCCGGCGGCTCACAGCGAAACAGGCCGACGCAGTGCCGCTCGCCGCAACAGCGAGGAAACCGCATACCGCCGCCTACCAAGCGCTTTCACGGCTCCGATCCGGAGATCGTCGTAGGCATAGCGTCAGGCCTTGCTACAGCCAGCGACCGAAACGCGACCGGAAACGCGTTCCCCCGCCCTTCTCGGCCTCTCCTCCGATGCACCCACCCGAGCAGGGCACCGCACCGCCCGTACCAGCGCCCCGGCCGCCCCAACCGGTCCATCCGATGCATCCGGTCCGCCCGGTCCGTCCGGCCAGGTCCCACTCCCCCGGGCTCTGCCTAAGCCACCCGCGTCCGGTGTTCCTGTGGGCTCACGCCGTACGCCCGCTTGAAGGCGCTGGACAGGGCGAAAGCGCTGCCGTAACCGACCTGGCGGGCGATCGCGCCGATCGTGTCCTCGGTGTCGCGCAGTCGGTCGGCGGCGAGAGCGAGGCGCCGGCCGGTGAGGTAGGTCATCGGGGGTTCGCCCACGAGCTCGCTGAAGCGGCGGGCCATCGCCGCCCGGGAGACACCCGCCTTCGCGGCGAGGGACGCGACGGTCCAGGGGTGCGCCGGGTCGTCCTGGACCAGCCGCAGAACGCGGCCCACGACCGGATCGGCCAGCGCCTGGTACCAGGCCGGCGCCGCCGCTTCCGGGCGGGAGAACCAGGCCCGCAGCGCGGCGATGACCAGGAGGTCCAGCAGGCGGTCGAGGACGACCTCCTGACCTGGTTCGTCGCGGATGATCTCCTCCATGAGCAGGGGGGTGAGCGGGCACTGCCAGACGTCGGAGGTCAGGGAGAGCAGTGGGGGCAGCGCATCCAGCAGTCGGCCGCTGATCTCGCCCTGCATCAGGTAGGTGCCGATCAGCACCACGGTGGAGCCGTCCAGTCGGTCGCCCCAGGTGCGTACACCCAGATCCATGGAGCCGTTCAGGAGGCGCCCGTCGGGGTACGCGCACTGTCCTCCGGGGAGGATCAGCGCCTGTGGGGGCGTGCCGGGGGCATCGGCGCAGGTGTAGGGGGCGGGGCCGCGGGCGATGGCGAGGTCGCCGGCCCGCAGGCGGACGTTCTCCCCGTCGTCCGGCACGACCCAGCCCTCGCCGCGCACCATGAGCATCACCGTCAGTGGGGCTCGGTCCTCGACCCGTACGGCCCAGGGTGGGTCGAAGCACGCGCGGATCATGAGGGCGCCACGCGCGCGCGGACCCTCCAGCAGGCCTGCAAGGGGGTCCCCCCGCGTGAGCATGTTCGAGCGTGGGGGAGCGTCCATGCGGCAAGCGTAGACGCGCGCTTATGGGAATGAGCCGTTCAGCGATGGGACCGTGCGGCGTACGGCAGTTGACTGAAGGCATGACACAGAACACGGCACAGCGGATGACGGTGGTGGTGACCGGCGCGTCCGGTCGTACGGGCAGCCGGGTGGCGCAGGCGGCCGAGACGGCCGGGCTGACGGTGCGGGCGGCCTCGCGGGCCCAGGGGTTCGACTGGCACGACGGCTCGACGTGGGCGGACGTCCTGCGCGGCGCGGACGCGGCGTACCTGGTGCATCCCTCGGACGTGGGGGCGCCGGACGCGGCCGACGCGGTGGGACGGCTGGCCCGGGAGGCGGTCGGGCTCGGGGTGCGGCGGCTGGTGCTGTTGTCGTCTCGGGGTGAGGAGCGGGCGCTGCCGACCGAGGAGGCGCTGCGGGCGTCGGGCGCGGACTGGACGGTCGTACGAGCCGCGTGGTTCGCACAGAACTTCAGTGAGGGGCCGCTGGTGGAGGGGCTTCGGCAGAGCGGGGAGCTGGTGTTCGCGGGTGGGGAGGTACCGGAGCCGTTCGTCGATCTGCGGGATGTCGCCGACGTGGTGGTGAAAACGCTTACCGAGGGCGACCGGTACGTGGGCCAGACACTCGAGGTGTCCGGGCCACGCCTGCTGACGTTCCGGGAAGCGGTTGCGGAAGTAGGGCGGGCGGCCGGGCGCGAGCTGACGTACACGCCCGTGCCGGCGCATCAGTACGGTGAGCAGTTGGCCGGGTTCGGGGTTCCCGCGGAGGAAGTCGCGTTCCTGGTGGAGCTGTTCGAGTCGCTGCTGGACGGTCGCAACGCCTATCTCTCGGACGGCGTCCGACAGGTGCTCGGCCGCGAGCCGCGTGACTTCACGGAGTTCGCGAAGGAGTCGGCGGGGGCGGGCGTCTGGAAAGCGTAGGTTACGCGTTTCCGGGAGCGCTCCGGGGCCTCGCTCCTCCTCGGTTCGCGCTGCGGGGACTCACCTCCCGGAGGGCTCATCTCTCCGGGGGCTGTTCCTCTCCGTTTCCGCCGCTTCCCCCGTGGCCCTTCGGAGAACTCTTCGCATGCGTCCGGAAACGTCCCGTCACGTCCTCCGGGGGAAGAAAGCGGGACCACCGCTCGGGAAACTCGGACGGCATGTCGGGATCGTCGGGGTCGTCGTCCTCGTGGGAGCGGATCGCCGCCATGCGGGCGACGTACTCCGCGGCCTCCTCCTCCCGAAGCCGTTCGTTGGCGGCGCGGGCCGCGGCCGTCGCGGCGGCCGGCCAGACCCGGTCGATCGCGGCGTTGACGGCGGCGCCGACCAGCACGGCGAACGCGGACACGCCGATCCACAGCAGTACGGCGACGGCGGCGGCGAGGGAACCGTAGATCGTGGCGCCCTCGATCGTGTTCGTCAGGTAGATACGCAGCAGGAAACTGCCGAGCACCCACATGGCGAGGGCGACGAGCGCGCCGGGGACGTCCTCGATCCACGGCGAGCGCACGGGTACGGAGACGTGGTAGAGCGTTGTCAGAAACGCGACGGACAGGACGATCACGACCGGCCAGTACAGGACCTGCACCACGGTGGTCGACCAGGGGACGATCCGCACCACCGCGTCCGGCCCGGCGACCATCAGCGGCAGCGCGACCGAGCCGATCAGCAGGGCCCCGACGAACAGCAGGAAGGCCACCAGCCGCGTCTTGACGATGCCGCGCACGCCGTCGAGGCCGTACATCACGGTGATGGTGTCGATGAAGACGTTCACCGCGCGCGAGCCCGACCAGAGCGCGAACAGGAAGCCGATGGAGATGACGTCGGGGCGGCCGCCCTTCATCACGTCGTCGAGGATCGGCTGGGCGATCTGCCTGACGCCCTTGTCCGAGAGGACCGTGCGTGAGGCGTCGAGGAGGTTGGCCTCCAGGCTGGTGATGGTGTCGGTACCGGTCCAGTCGTCGACGTAGCCGAGCAGTCCGATGAGGCTGAGCAGCAGCGGCGGCACGGACAGCAACGTGAAGAAAGCGGCTTCGGCGGCGAGACCGAGGATGCGGTACTCGATGCAGGTGTTGGTGGTGTCCTTCAACAGCAGCCAGGCTGTCCGTCGCTTGGAAACGTTGCGGTAAAGGGCACGCGCCCGGTGGAGACGCCCGGTGGGGCTCCCGGGTTGCTCGGGTGACTGACTTCCTGGCTGCACGCCCTAAAGGTATCCGCCGTTCGGGGCTGCACTCACCTCCGGCAAGGCCACTTCACCGGGTCGGGGAGCGGCACGCGCGCTCCGGGGTGGCCATGACCGTCGTACCCGGGGGTAGGTTCTGGCTATGGCAGGCACCACGCACACCGTGACCAACCAGCCCCCGCCCCTGACCGGGTACGACGTGTACGGCGCCGATCAAGCGCTGGTGGCGGCCGTGGAACGGCATCTCGATCCGGAACTGCTCGACGAGGCGCACGGTGAGTTGTCTGCGCTCGGCCGGGCGGCCGGATCGGAGCAGCTGCACGAGTGGGCGGTGCAGGCCAACGAGTATCCACCGAAACTGTGTACGCACGACCGGTACGGGCACCGCATCGACGAGGTCGACTTCCATCCGGCCTGGCACCGGCTGCTGGGCAAGGGGGTCGGAGCCCATCTGACGGATGCCTGGGTGCGGCCGGGCGGGCATGTGCGCCGGGCTGCGGGTTTCCTGGTGTGGACCCAGGTGGAGGCGGGCAACGGCTGTCCGCTGTCGATGACCCACGCGGCGGTGCCCGCATTGCGCGCCGATCCGGAGCTGGCCGCCGAGTGGGAGCCCCGGCTGACGTCCACGATCTACGACCGTGAGCTGCGGCCGGCCCGGCTGAAGGCCGGAGCGCTGTTCGGAATGGGTATGACGGAGAAACAGGGTGGCAGCGACGTACGGGCGAACGCGACGGTCGCCACGCCTCTCGCCGAGGACGGGACGTACGAACTGACCGGGCACAAGTGGTTCTGTTCGGCGCCCATGTCGGACGGTTTCCTGGTGCTCGCGCAGGCGGCCCCTTTCCGGGGCAAGGGCGGGCTCACCTGTTTCCTCGTGCCGCGCGTGCTGGAAGACGGTACCCGCAACGTTTTCCGCCTCCAGCGGCTCAAGGACAAGCTGGGAAACAGGTCCAACGCGTCCGCCGAGGTCGAGTTCGACGGGACCTGGGCCCGTCGGGTCGGTGAGGAGGGGCGCGGGGTGCGCACCATCATCGACATGGTGGCGGCGACCCGGCTCGACTGTGTGCTGGGCTCGGCGGGGCTGATGCGGCAGGCGGTGGCGCAGGCGATCCATCACTGCACCCACCGTGAGGTGTTCGGCGGGAAGCTCGTCGACAAGCCGCTGATGCGCAACGTTCTGGCCGACCTCGCGCTGGAGTCGGAGGCGGCGACCGTGCTCGCGCTGCGGCTGGCGGCGGCCTGTGACGACGGTGGGGAGCAGGAGCGGGCGTTGCTGAGGATCGCGGTCCCGGCGGCCAAGTACTGGGTGACCAAGCGCTGTGCGCCGGTGGCGGTGGAGGCGTCGGAATGCCTGGGTGGAAACGGTTACGTCGAGGAGTCGGGGATGCCCCGGCTGGTGCGCGAGTCGCCGTTGAACTCGGTCTGGGAGGGTGCGGGCAACATCCAGGCACTGGACGTGCTGCGCGCACTGCAGCGGGAGCCCCAGGCGCTCAACGCCTATCTCCAGGAGGTGGGGCAGGCACGCGGGGCCGATCACCGGCTGGACAAGGCGATCAAGGGTCTGCTGACGGAGCTGGCCGACCTGGACGGCGTCGAGGGACGGGCGCGCCGGCTGGCGGAGCGGTTCGCTCTGGTGCTTCAGGGGGCACTGCTCGTACGATTCGCGCCGCCGGAGGTCGCCGACGCGTTCTGCGCCTCGCGGCTGGGCGGGGACGGGGGCGCGGCCTTCGGGACACTGCCCCACACGCTCGACCTGGCGTCGATCGTCGAGCGGGCCGAACCCCGCTGCTGACCGCGCCGGCCTGCGTGAACAGGAAGCGGGGGTGGTGCTGCGCCGACACGGCACCACCCCCGCCGCAATGGCCCTGCGAGGCCAGAATCGCCGCTCGGGACGACGTGGCTCAAGTTTCAAACAGCCTGTGGATGTTCACCAGGGTTGCAGGGGGTTGCAACGTGTCGGTGGTTGTGACCGGAGTGTGCCCCTCCGTCACCTGTGGACGGCAAGATGGGGCCTTCAGCAAGACCGGAAACAGTCGGCGCAGAAACTTGACATCCGGTTGTCCGACTGTGTGTTCCCGGGAGGCCCAGTGGTGATGCCACCGATGAACGTGCCGCAGCTCGCGGCCGTCGACGCCGCGCGGGCGGCGCGGGTGCTCAACGAGGTGCGCGACGCCCGGCTGGCCGGTCAGCAGACGCGCGTCGCCCCGCGCCCGGTGATCGAGCAGTCCTGGGATCGGATGCTGCGCAGCGGTGTCGACCCGGACCACGATTTCCGAGCGGGACTGCTCAGCGCCGACGAGGTGCGGCGCAGGCGGGAGGAGTCGCCGTTGCGGGAGGTGCTCCCGGTGCTGCGCGAAGGGCTGCTGTCGGTCGCGGACGTCGCCCACCACATCATGGTCGTCGCCGACGAGGAGGGCCGGGTGCTGTGGCGTGAGGGCTGCGGACCCGTGCTGCGCAAGGCCGACGGGCTCGGCTTCGAGCTGGGTGCGGACTGGGGCGAGGCCGTGGTCGGCACCAACGGCGTGGGCACGCCGGCGGTGGTGCGCCGTCCCGTGCAGGTGTTCGCCGCCGAGCACTTCGTGCGCTCGCACGCGGCCTGGACCTGCGCGGGCGCGCCGATCACCGACCCGCGCAACGGCCGGCTGCTCGGTGTGGTCGATGTCAGCGGGCCGCTGGAGACGATGCATCCGGCCACGCTCGCCTGGGTCGACGCGGTGGCGAAGCTCGCCGAGTCCAGGTTGCGGGAGAGGCACCTGGGGTCACTGGAGCGGTTGCGCGCGGTGGCGGCACCGGTGCTGGCCCGGCTGGGCGGCCGAGCGGCGGTGGTGGACGGGGACGGGTGGACGGCCGCGGTGACCGGGATGCCGTACGCGAGCCGTATCGCGCTGCCCAAGTCGTCGTCCCCGGGCCGCCGCTGGCTCCCGGCACTGGGGCTGTGTTCGATGGAGCCGCTGGCCGGGGGCTGGCTGGTGCGGTCGGTGGACGAGAGCGCGGAGTCGGCGCCGCACGGCGCGAGCCGGATCGTGCTGGACCTGACCCGGCCCCGGCGCTGGTCGGTGACGGTGTCGGGGGGCGCGGGTTCGTGGTCGCACGAACTCAGTCCCCGGCACGCCGAGTTGCTCTACCTGCTGGCGGCCGACCGGGGCGGCCGCAGCGCGGCGGGCCTGGCCGAGGACATGTTCGGTGACCCGGGCCGTACGGTGACGGTGCGGGCCGAGATGTCCCGGGTGCGGCGGTATCTCGGGGGTTTCCTGGAACACCGGCCGTATCGTTTCTGCGAGGACGCCGAGCTCGAGGTGCTCCTTCCGGCGGATCCGAGGGGCCTGCTGCCGCATTCGACCGCCCCCGCGGTGGTGAGAAACCGGGCGGCGGCGCCGTAGCAACGATGGTTCACCCGAGTCCTTCCGGTGGCATCTTCCGCATATTTGCGGAGTCTTCGTCCCCCACGGCGCCCGACTGCCGTAGCATCCCTCTACGGGTCACCCCACCTGCTCCTCGGTCAACGTACGGATCATCAGGCGCAGTTGGCCCGCCTCGGGAGGGCAAATGAAGCAACGCGGCCGACACCGCCGGCGCAGACGAGGCAGGGCACTGCGCGCGTTCCTGTCCGGAACCGCCCTCGCGCTCACCGCTGCCGCCACCATGATCAGCGCCTCTCAGGCAACGGTCACGGACGACGGGCCCGGGGACCTGAAACCGCTGACCACCTCGGCCGAGACCGGAAAACTGCGTCTCACGGAGAACCGGGTACCGCAGGCCTCCCTGGACCGGCTCGCCGCGGGAATGGGGCGGCCGGTCGGCGTCGGCGCGGTACTGGACGGGGCCGACCGCACCCTGCGGGACGCGATCGACTGCTCGGCCACCGAGCGCAGGGCTCTGCCCGTCTCCCCCGCGGCCTCGCGTGCCTACTGCTGGAACACCGACGACACCGAGGGCTGGCAGCCGGGCGCGGTCACCACCTCGGGGGACGCGGACGACGACGGCGTCTGGGGCTCGAACCGGGTGATCCTCTCCGGCTGGTCGCGCAGCGGCGGCACGGCCGCCGACCGGGGTCTGGCCCGGGTCGGCTTCGTGAACGCGGGCGACCTGAACCACCTCACCTACACCTGGGCACTGCTCGCCGTCCCGGTGGACGAGGGGCGGGACTACCGGGGGCTGGTCTCGCATGTCTCCGGGATGGTCTGGTACCAGGACAAACTGCTGGTCACCGCCGACGAGGGGGACCGGGCCGCGCTCTATGTGTACGACATGAACCGGGTCCAGCGGGCCGGCGTCGCCGGTGCCGCGGTCGGGCGGGTGCCGGGCGGCTGGTCCGCAAACGGTTACCGCTTCGTACTGCCGGCCATCGGTTCCTACGAGCTCAGCGGGGACTCCGACGCCCCGCACCCCGCAACCGTTTCCCTCGACCGCAGCACCGCGCCGGACAGCCTGGTCGCCGGGGAGTGGACGCTCGACGACGGCGACCGCAAGGCCCGCCTGTGGCGCTACCCCTTCAGCACCGCCCCCGGCCACGAGGGGCTGCTCGCCACGAGCGCGACCGGCCGGGTACGGGCCTCGGAGGCGTACGAGACGAAGGTGACGGGCGTACGAGGCGTGCTGTCGTACGGGGAGGAGTGGTACGTGACCCGTGCCGCCGGCCCGCGGGACAAGCAAGGGACGCTGTGGCGGCAGGACACCGGCAAGAGTGACGACAACAAGGACGACAACAACACGGACACGTCCGAGGCGGCCGTGTGCGGCGCCGAGGAAACGCACAGCTGCTGGAGCCCGCAGACCGAATCCCTTTCCTACTGGGAGGCGACCGGCGAGGTCTGGACCCAGTCGGGACGAACGCTCTTCGCGCTGCCGCTGGCCTCGATCGACAGAACAACCGGGTAGATGATTCCCTGACGGGCATGACCAACATCCCCGTGACCACCTGGTCCCTGGAGCAGACCGACCCGAATGACGTCCTCCCGGCCGCCGCGCCCGAGGGTGACGTCCGGATCGTCCGCTCCGAGGTCCCCTCCCCCGAGTTCAGTCGTTTCCTGTACGCGTCCGTCGGCGGGGACATCCGCTGGATCGACCGGCTGCGCTGGACGCACGCGCAGTGGCAGGAGCATCTGGCGCGTCCGGGGGTCGAGACCTGGGTCGCCCACGACCGGGGCACGCCGGCCGGGTACGTGGAGCTGGAGCCGCAGGACGACGGCGCCGTAGAGATCGTTTACTTCGGCCTGCTCCCGGCCTTCCGGGGACGGCGCATCGGCGGGCACCTGCTGGCGTACGGCGCCGCCCGGGCGTGGGACCTCGCGGACCGCTGGCCGGGACTGCCGGGGACCAAGCGGGTGTGGCTGCACACGTGCAGCCTGGACGGCGAGCACGCCATGGACAACTATCAGCGACGCGGTTTCAAGCTGTTCGACACCAAGGTCGAGGAGCAGCCCGAGGTGTCCGCCCCGGGCCCCTGGCCAGGCGCTCTCCCCGCCTGACTCTTCGCCCATACCGGCTGTGACCTGCGCCGACAAGAGGCCCCGCGGGTCATGTGATCGACGACACCCTTGTCTCACATTTCGGGACCAGGGTGTCCGCATCGCGGACGAAGCTGGACTGTGTCCAGATCGCCGTGACACGCTTTCGCCATGTCCGGAACTGGAATTGCCTTGGTGAGTCGGCGGCACGTCGACCTCGGCCGCATGTCCAGCGCCATCTGTCCGGCGAGCTGACGAGCCGCAGCACCGCCGACATCTCCGTTCGAGCCTCCCGCCTGCGCAATGACGCGCACGTAAGCTCCATGCGCCCGCGCGCGCAGGTCAGAGCCGCCCGCCCGTCACCCGACCGCCACCCCCGCCGGACGGCGCTACGCGCCGACACCTCCTCCGCTGTCCCGAAGGACGTATCAACCATGGCCGCCACCCCGCAGAACCCTGCCGCCGCGACTCCCCGCCGCAAGGTGAGCCGTCACCGCGGTGAGGGCCAGTGGGCCGCGGGACACTTCACCCCGCTCAACGGCAACGAGCAGTTCAAGAAGGACGACGACGGTCTCAATGTGCGGACACGCATTGAGACGATCTACTCCAAGCGGGGTTTCGACTCGATCGACCCCAACGATCTGCGCGGCCGGATGCGCTGGTGGGGCCTGTACACCCAGCGCAAGCCGGGGATCGACGGCGGCAAGACGGCGATCCTGGAGCCGGAGGAGCTGGACGACAAGTACTTCATGCTGCGGGTCCGCATCGACGGCGGCCGGCTCACCACCGAGCAGCTGAGGGTGATCGGCGAGATCTCGCAGGAGTTCGCCCGCGGCACCGCCGACCTCACCGACCGGCAGAACGTCCAGTACCACTGGATCCGCATCGAGGACGTGCCCGAGATCTGGAACCGCCTCGAGGCGGTCGGCCTGTCCACCACCGAGGCCTGCGGTGACACGCCCCGGACGATCCTCGGCTCGCCGGTGGCCGGCATCGCCGAGGACGAGATCATCGACGGCAGCCCGGCCGTGGAGGAGATCAGCCGCCGGTTCATCGGCAGCAAGGAATTCTCCAACCTGCCGCGCAAGTTCAAGACGGCGATCTCCGGATCCCCGCTGCTGGACGTCGCCCACGAGATCAACGACGTCGCTTTCGTCGGCGTCGAGCACCCGGAGCACGGCCCCGGCTTCGACCTGTGGGTCGGCGGTGGGCTCTCCACCAACCCGAAGATCGGCGTCCGGCTCGGCGCCTGGGTCCCGCTGGACGAGGTCCCGGACGTCTGGGCGGGCGTGATCGGCATCTTCCGCGACTACGGCTACCGGCGTCTGCGCACGCGGGCGCGCCTGAAGTTCCTGGTCGCCGACTGGGGCCCGGAGAAGTTCCGGCAGATCCTCGAGGACGAGTACCTCGAGCGCAAGCTCGCCGACGGCCCGGCGCCCGCCGCCCCCGTCGAGCGCTGGCGCGACCACGTCGGTGTGCACCGCCAGCAGGACGGCCGTTACTACGTCGGTTTCGCCCCGCGTGTCGGCCGCGTGGACGGCGCCACCCTGACGAAGATCGCGGAGCTCGCCGAGGCACACGGCTCGGGCCGGGTGCGAACCACCGTCGAGCAGAAGATGATCGTCCTCGACGTCGAGGAGGGGCAGGTCGAGTCGCTGGTCGAGGCGCTGGAGGCGCTGGACCTGACCGCCAAGCCCTCCCCCTTCCGGCGCGGCACCATGGCCTGCACCGGCATCGAGTACTGCAAGCTCGCCATCGTCGAGACCAAGCAGCGCGGCTCCGCGCTGATCGACGAACTCGAGCGCCGCATCCCGGAGTTCGACGAGCCGATCACCATCAACATCAACGGCTGCCCGAACGCCTGCGCCCGCATCCAGGTCGCGGACATCGGCCTCAAGGGTCAGCTCGTCCTGAACGACCGGGGCGAGCAGGTCGAGGGCTTCCAGGTGCACCTGGGCGGCGCGCTCGGGCTGGAAGCCGGTTTCGGCCGCAAGGTCCGTGGTCTGAAGGTCACTTCGGAGGAACTGCCGGACTACGTGGAACGCGTGCTGAAGCGGTTCCAGGACGAGCGCGAGGACGGCGAGCGGTTCGCCGTCTGGGCCACGCGCGCCAGCGAGGAGGCCCTCTCATGAGCGAGCGGGCCGCACCCTTCTACTGCCCCTACTGCGGCGACGAGGACCTGCGTCCGAGCGAGCAGGGCCATGGCGCCTGGGAATGCGCGGCATGCAACCGTGCATTCCAGCTGAAGTTCCTCGGGCTGCTCGCCCGGGGCGTTCAGCGCACCGACCCGGGAGGGGACCGGATATGACGACGCTTCAGGAAGGCCGTACGACCGAGGAGTTGAAGGCGCTCGCCGAACAGGCGGGCCGCGACCTGGAGGAGGCCTCCGCGCTGGAGATCCTCCAGTGGGCGGTGGACACCTTCGGCAAGCAGTTCTGCGTGACGTCCTCGATGGAGGACGCCGTGGTCGCGCACCTGGCGTCCCGGGTCCGCAAGGGCGTGGACGTGGTGTTCCTCGACACCGGTTACCACTTCCCCGAGACCATCGGCACCCGGGACGCGGTCGAGGCGGTGATGGACGTCAACGTCATCACGCTCACCCCGCGTCAGACGGTCGCCGAGCAGGACGCCGAGTACGGGCCGAAGCTGCACGACCGCGACCCGGACCTGTGCTGCAAGTTGCGCAAGGTGCAGCCGTTGGAAGAGGGACTCAAGGGCTACCGGGCCTGGGCCACCGGCCTGCGGCGCGACGAGTCCGCGACCCGGGCGGGAACTCCGGTCGTCGGCTGGGACGACAAGCGGCAGAAGGTCAAGGTCTCGCCCATCGCCCGCTGGACCCAGGACGACGTCGATGCCTACATCACCGAGCACGGCGTACTGTCCAACCCCCTGCTGATGGACGGTTACGCCTCCGTCGGCTGCGCCCCCTGCACCCGCCGGGTCCTGGCGGGCGAGGACGCGCGCGCCGGCCGCTGGGCGGGACGCTCGAAGACCGAGTGCGGGCTGCACGGCTGACCGCGATGACCTCGAACTCGACGAACACCCCCACGCCCACCCCCACTTCAACGAACCGGGAGAACCACGTGACGACCGGAGCCACCGTCTGGCTCACGGGTCTGCCGAGCGCCGGCAAGACCACCATCGCGTACGAGCTGGCAGGCCGACTGCGCGAGGAGGGCCACCGCGTCGAGGTGCTCGACGGCGACGAGATCCGCGAGTTCATCTCCGCGGGCCTCGGTTTCAGCCGCGAGGACCGGCACATCAACGTGCAGCGCATCGGTTTCCTGGCCGAACTGCTCGCCCGCAACGGCGTCAAGGCGCTGGTCCCGGTGATCGCGCCGTACACCGACAGCCGGGAAGCGGTGCGCAAGCGCCATCAGGAGAGCGGAACCGGTTACCTGGAGGTGCACGTGGCGACCCCGGTCGAGGTGTGCTCGGTCCGGGACGTGAAGGGTCTGTACGCCAAGCAGGCGGCGGGCGAGCTGTCCGGGCTCACCGGGGTCGACGACCCCTACGAGGCCCCTGAGTCGCCGGACCTGCGGATCGAGTCCCAGGACCAGACCGTGCAGGAGTCCGCGGCGTCGCTGTACGCCCTGCTCACCGAGAGGGGACTGGCATGACGACGACCGTCGCCGAGGCCGAGGAGGGCACGGCCAGCCCGTACGCCCTCAGCCACCTGGACTCGCTGGAGTCCGAGGCGGTGCACATCTTCCGCGAGGTGGCGGGCGAGTTCGAGAACCCGGTGATCCTGTTCTCGGGCGGCAAGGACTCCATCGTCATGCTGCACCTGGCCCTGAAGGCGTTCGCCCCCGCCCCGGTCCCCTTCTCGCTCCTGCACGTCGACACCGGGCACAACTTCCCCGAGGTCCTCGAATACCGCGACCGGGTCGTCGACGCGCACGGACTGCGCCTCCATGTGGCCTCCGTCCAGGAGTACATCGACCGCGGCACGCTCCGCGAACGACCCGACGGCACGCGCAACCCGCTCCAGACGCTGCCGCTGACGGAGAAGATCCAGTCCGAGAAGTTCGACGCCGTCTTCGGCGGCGGACGCCGCGACGAGGAGAAGGCCCGCGCCAAGGAACGGGTTTTCTCCCTGCGCGACGAGTTCTCCCAGTGGGACCCCCGCCGCCAGCGCCCGGAGCTGTGGAACCTCTACAACGGCCGCCACGCACCCGGTGAGCACGTGCGGGTGTTCCCGCTGTCCAACTGGACCGAGCTCGACGTCTGGCAGTACATCGCCCGGGAGGGCATCGAACTGCCCGAGATCTACTTCGCACACGACCGGGAGGTCTTCCGGCGCGGTGGGATGTGGCTGACCGCCGGCGAGTGGGGCGGGCCGAAGGACGACGAGACCGTCGAGAAGCGCCTCGTGCGCTACCGGACCGTCGGCGACATGTCCTGCACCGGCGCCGTCGACTCCGACGCGGTGACGCTCGACGACGTCATCGCCGAGATCGCCGCCTCCCGGCTCACCGAGCGCGGCGCCACCCGCGCCGACGACAAGATGTCCGAGGCCGCGATGGAAGACCGCAAGCGCGAGGGGTACTTCTAAGCATGAGCACGATCACCTCCGAGGAACTCTCGGCCACGACCCTGCTGCGGTTCGCCACGGCCGGTTCCGTCGACGACGGCAAGTCCACACTCGTGGGCCGGCTCCTGCACGACTCCAAGTCGATCCTCAGCGACCAGCTGGAGGCCGTGGAGCGCGCCTCGGCCAACCGCGGCCAGGAAGCCCCCGACCTGGCGCTCCTCACCGACGGCCTGCGCGCCGAGCGCGAGCAGGGCATCACCATCGACGTGGCCTACCGCTACTTCGCCACGCCCCGGCGCCGCTTCATCCTCGCCGACACGCCCGGTCATGTGCAGTACACCCGCAACATGGTGACGGGTGCCTCCACGGCCGAACTGACGGTGATCCTGGTCGACGCCCGCAACGGGGTTGTGGAACAGACCCGCAGGCACGCGGCGATCGCGGCCCTGCTCCGGGTTCCGCACGTCGTTCTCGCCGTCAACAAGATGGACCTGGTCGAGTACAGGGAAACCGTCTTCGCGGAGATTGCCGAGGAGTTCACGGCGTACGCGAGCGAGCTCGGTGTTCCCGAGGTCACCGCGATCCCGATCTCCGCGCTCGCCGGTGACAACGTGGTGGATCCGTCGGCGAACATGGACTGGTACGGCGGGCCGACCTTCCTGGAACACCTGGAAAAGGTTCCCGTCAGCCACGACCTGGCGCACTGCCACGCACGGCTGCCGGTGCAGTACGTGATCCGTCCGCAGACCGCCGAGCACCCGGACTACCGGGGGTACGCGGGCCAGATCGCGGCCGGCACGTTCCACGTGGGCGAGGCGGTGACGGTCCTGCCGTCCGGCCGTACCTCGACGATCTCCGGCATCGACCTGCTGGGCGAGCCGGTGGACGCGGCGTGGACGACCCAGTCGGTGACCGTGCTGCTCACGGACGACATCGACATCTCGCGCGGCGACCTGATCGTGCCCACCAAGGACGCGCCGCCCACCACGCAGGACGTCGAGGCGACCGTGTGCCACGTGGCCGACCAGCCGCTGACCGTCGGGCACCGGGTGCTGATCAAGCACGGCACCCGCACGGTCAAGGCGATCGTCAAGGACATCCCGTCCCGTCTCACGCTCGACGACCTGTCCCTGCACCCGCACCCGGGACAGCTCGTCGCCAACGACATCGGCCGCGTGAAGATCCGTACCTCGGAACCGCTTCCGGTGGATTCCTACGCCGACTCCCGTCGCACCGGCTCGTTCATCCTGATCGACCCGGCGGACGGCACCACGCTCACCGCGGGCATGGTCGGCGAGTCGTTCGCATCGCCGGAGCCGGTCAAGGACGAGTCCGACGACGACGGTTGGGACTTCTGAAAATGACCACAACCGACTTCTACTCCACGTTCGCGAAGGAGGGCGGCCGCGTCGGCAGCGGCGCCCTCGGCAGCGGGCAGGGCGGAGTGGCGCGATGTGCGCTCTGACGTACGCGCACTGCCTGCGCGCCCCGTCCCCCCACCCGCCGTCCCGGAAGCGACGAAAACCCTTTGCCGATTTCCCGGCCACGACCTGAAAACCCGTGACCGCCGGGCCAACGAGAGGAACCCCTCCCGTGCCTGCCAACCGCTCAGCTCTTCTTCGCCGCGGCATCGCCGCCGTAGCGGCCCTTCCCCTGCTCGCCCTCGCCGCCTGCGGTTACGGTTCCGACGCCAAGGACGACAACGCCAACGAGAAGGTCGCCGCCGGATCGGAGAAGATCGACGGGCTCGACACCGTCAAGATCGGCTACTTCGGCAACCTGACGCACGCGACCGCACTGGTCGGACGTGAACAGGGCATCTTCCAGAAGGCGCTGGGCGCCACCAAGGCGTCGTACGCGACCTTCAACGCGGGCCCCTCCGAGATCGAGGCGCTGAACGCCGGTTCCATCGACATCGGCTGGATCGGCCCCTCCCCCGCGATCAACGGCTTCACCAAGTCCGCCGGCAAGAGCCTGCGCATCATCGGCGGTTCGGCGTCCGGCGGTGTGAAGCTCGTCGTCAACCCGGACAAGGTCAAGTCCCTCAAGGACGTCAAGGGCAAGAAGATCGCCACGCCTCAGCTCGGAAACACGCAGGACGTGGCGTTCCTGAACTGGATCGCGGACCAGGGCTGGAAGGTGGACGCGCAGAGCGGCAAGGGCGACGTCACCGTTGTCCGCAGCGACAACAAGGTGACCCCGGACGCTTTCAAGGCCGGTTCGATCGACGGTGCCTGGGTGCCGGAGCCGACCGCGTCCAAGCTGGTCGCCGAGGGCGGCAAGGTGCTGCTCGACGAGGCGTCGCTGTGGCCCGACAAGAAGTTCGTGATCACGAACATCATCGTGTCGCAGAAGTTCCTCAAGGAGCACCCGAAGGTCGTCGAGGCGGTGCTGAAGGGTTCGGTCGACTCCAACAAGTGGATCAACGCCAACCCGGCGGCGGCGAAGGCGGCGGCGAACAAGCAGCTGGAGGCGGACTCCGGCAAGGCGCTGCCGACCGAGGTGCTGGACCCGGCGTGGACGTCGATCCAGTTCATCAACGACCCGCTGGCCTCCACGCTCAACGCCGAGGCGGAGCACGCGGTCAAGGCGGGTCTGCTGGAGAAGCCCGACCTCAAGGGCATCTACGACCTGAGCATCCTGAACAAGGTCCTCAAGGCCGAGGGCGAGTCCACGGTCGACGACGCCGGTCTCGGCGTCAGCTGATCGGAATCCGATGAGTCCCCAGGAGGTGACGACCATGGCAACGACCTTCGCCAAGGCCGCCGAGTCCGCGGAGTCCGTGGAGTACGCGGCCCGGCTTGAGCACGTCTCGAAGTCCTTCGCCGGGCCGGGTGGGCAGCAGCTCGTCCTGGACGACATCACTCTCGATGTCGCTCCCGGCGAGTTCGTCACCCTCCTGGGGGCTTCGGGCTGCGGCAAGTCCACTTTGCTCAACCTGGTGGCGGGGCTCGACGAGCCCACCGCCGGCTCCATCACGACGGACGGCCGTCCGGCGCTGATGTTCCAGGAGCACGCCCTCTTCCCGTGGCTGACCGCGGGCAAGAACATCGAGCTCGCCCTGAAGCTCCGGGGTGTCGCCAAGCCCGAGCGGCGCGACAAGGCCGAGGAGCTCCTCGAGCTGGTCCGGTTGAAGGGCGCGTACGGAAAGCGTGTTCACGAGCTTTCCGGCGGTATGCGGCAGCGCGTGGCGTTGGCCCGCGCGCTGGCGCAGGAGAGCAACATCCTGCTGATGGACGAGCCGTTCGCGGCGCTGGACGCCATCACACGGGATGTGCTGCACGACGAACTGACCCGGATCTGGGGGGAGACGGGACTGTCCGTCCTCTTCGTCACGCACAACGTGCGGGAGGCGGTGCGGCTCGCGCAGCGGGTCGTCCTGCTGTCCTCCCGGCCCGGCCGGGTGGCGCGCGAGTGGACGGTCGACATCCCGCAGCCGCGCCGGATCGAGGACGCCCCGGTGGCGGAACTGTCCATCGAGATCACCGAAGTCCTGCGTGGGGAGATCCGCCGTCATGGCCAGCACTGAGACGAAGACGACGGTGACGAAGGCGGTTACCACCGAGCTTGCCGGGGTGGAGGCGGGGCTCGACGCGCTGGACGTCGTGGCTCCCACCGGACGTACGCCCTTTCGGCGGACCTTCATCGACAAGATCCTGCCGCCGATCCTGGCGACCTTGCTGCTGCTGATCGTCTGGCAGATCACCTTCAAGATCGTCGACGACCCGACCAAGCTGGTCTCCCCCGCGGACGTCTGGCGGACGCTCCAGGACGCCTGGCTCGAGGGCAAGCTGCTCGGCTACATCTGGACCAGCGTCTCGCGCGGTCTGCTCGGCTTCCTCTTCGCGCTGGCGATCGGCACCCCGCTGGGTCTGCTGGTGGCACGCGTGAAGTTCGTGCGGGCGGCGATCGGTCCGATCCTGTCCGGTCTCCAGTCGCTGCCGTCGGTGGCATGGGTGCCGCCGGCCGTGCTGTGGCTGGGTCTGAACAACTCGATGATGTACGCGGTGATCCTGCTCGGTGCGGTGCCGTCCATCGCCAACGGGCTGGTGTCCGGCGTCGACCAGGTGCCGCCGCTGTTCCTGCGGGCGGGCCGCACGATGGGCGCGACGGGGCTGAAGGGAACCGTGTACATCACGTTGCCGGCCGCCCTGCCGGGATATGTGGCGGGTCTGAAGCAGGGCTGGGCGTTCTCGTGGCGTTCGCTGATGGCGGCGGAGATCATCGCGTCCTTCCCCGACCTCGGCGTCGGCCTGGGGCAGTTGCTGGAGAACGGGCGCAACGCCAGTGACATGTCGATGGTGTTCGAGGCGATCCTGCTCATCCTGTTCGTCGGCATCGCCATCGACCTGCTGATCTTCAGTCCGCTGGAGCGGTGGGTGCTGCGCAGCCGTGGTCTGCTGGTGAAGAGCTGAAGTCCCATGTACAGGAAACCGGTTCCTCCCGTTCTCGTGGTGATTGCCCACGGCAGTCGTGACCCGCGGCATGCCGCGACCGTGCACGCCCTGGTGCGGCGGGTGCGGTCGTTGCGGCCGGGCCTGCGGGTAGAGACCGGTTTCCTGGACTTCAACATCCCCTCCGTGCAGGGGGTGCTGGAGTCGTTGGCGGCGGAGGGCGTTCGTGACGTGGTGGCGCTGCCGCTGCTGCTGACCCGAGCGTTCCACGCGAAGGCGGACATCCCGGCGGTCCTGCGGGATGCTCCGGCACAGCTGCGGATCGGACAGGCCGACGTGCTCGGCCCGTCGCCGCTGCTGCTCGCCGTCCTCGAACGACGGCTGTACGAGGCCGGCCTGACGCCCGCCGACAAGTCCTCGACCGGGGTCGTGCTGGCCTCGGCGGGGTCCACGGACCCGGAGGCGATCGCAGTGATCGCAGAAATCGCGCGGGAGTGGCGGCGCACCGGTTGGTGTGCCGTGCGGCCTGCGTTCGCCTCCGCCGGTTCTCCCTCGGGGTTCCCGCGCACCGAGGACGCGGTTCGCGAACTGCGGGCGCTGGGGTGCTCGCGGGTCGCCGTCGCGCCGTACGTCCTGGCCCCCGGCTTCCTGCCGGACCGCATCGCGCGAGGCGCGGCCGAAGCCGACGTCCTGGCCGATGTGCTGGGTCCGGCGCCGGAGGTGGCGCGGGTGCTGCTGGAACGTTACGACGCGGCGCGTACACCGGCGCTGGCGGCCGTCGGCGCCTGACCGCGGTGGGCCCCCTCGCGCCGCGCGGGGAGCTCTTTCCGTTTCGGTACCGGTTACTGTCCGATCCCGTCTTTGCTTGCGGTACCGGCTTCTCTTTCTGATCCCGTTTCTGCCGCGGGACCGGCTTCTCTTTCGACAGCGGTTTCCGTTGCGACAGCGGTTTCCGTTGCGACAGCGGTTTCCGTTGCCGTACCCGTTCCGGCCACACCCCGCACGCAGCACCCCGCACCCCGCCGCGGCCGGCCCGGGGTGATCGCTCAGCGGTTCACGTGTGCGGCGCCCTGCCGGGGATCGCGGCCGCTCGCCGCCAGCGCCCGCTCGAACACCGGGGCGTCCTCCGCCACCGGCACCAGCGCCGCGAAGCCGTCGTACTGGCGGTAGAGGTCGCCGTACCGTTCGACGACGTCGAGGACGAAGCGGGCCGCGTCGTCCGAGATGCTGAACTCCTGGTCGGTGGCGACCGCCACGTCCCAGCCGTGCACCGCCATCTCCTTGACGATCATCGCGGCGATCTCGGCGGCGGGCATCGCGGCCGTTCCCAGGTCGACCTCGCCCTCCCACACGGTCGGCTCCGCCCAGGCCGCGACCGCGCGCTCCAGCTGGTCGGCGTACGCCTCGGCCCAGTGCGGGTCGGCGGTGAAGTCGCGGGCGACCAGGTCGTCGGGGAGCTGCTTGCGCAGGGCGCGGTGTTCGAGGCCGTGGGAGGTGTAGAGGACCCAGTGGTCGACCAGGGTGCGGACATCCCAGCCCGGGCAGTGCGTCGGGTCGGTCAACCGGGCCGCCGGGACACCGCGGGCGACGCGTGACGCCTCGGCGGCGCATTCGGACATGTACTGGTGCGTCTCGTCGTACTTCATGGGGCCCACGCTAGGCAGCGGGGTGCTCAGGACTCTTGAACAAACGCGACAGCGCCGGCGGACCGGTCCTCGGCCAGTCGGAACAGTTCCGGCAGCGGCAGGGAACCGGGTGCCCTCCGCTCCCGGGCGAACTGGTTGGCAAGCCGTTGCAGCAACTCGTTCAGCGGGGTCGGTACGCCGTGCAGACGGCCGAGGAGAGTGATCTCGCCGTTGAGGTGGTCGGCCTCGATGCTGCCCGCACCGCGGCTGAGGGACTGCCAGGAGGAGCCGCCGCCGCGCGGGGCACCGTCGAGCGGGACGAGGGTGACCTTGTCGCCGCGCAGGGCCTGCTGCTCCTCGGTGCTCGTCCACACGATCCCGGCGGCGCGCAGCACGGCCTCGCCCTCGGCCCGCACCCTCGCGTACAGCGCCTCCGCCCCGGGGTCGTCCACCGGGCCGCTCACCGCTTCCAGGGCGTTTCCGAGGTTGGACAGCAGCTTCGCGTACTGCCAGCGGGAGACGTCGGGTACGACCGGCGCCTCGAAGTGCGCCTTCTCCAGGTCGGCGGCGATACGACGGGCCGTGTCGTCGGTGCCGTGCGGGTACCGGCCGAGGTGAAGGATGCCGGTGAGCGGGGTGCCGGCGGCGGAGACGACACCCGGTTCGACATGAGTGGCGGGCAGCCAGACGCAGACGCCGTAGACGTGCCGGAAGCGGCGCAGGGCGAGGCGCGGGCTCTCCACCCCGTTCTGCGCGCAGACCAGGGGCAGTCTCCCCCACTCTCGACTACGCTCGAGCGGGAGGTGCCCCCATCGCGGCCGTGCCGCCGCCCTCGACCGGGGCCGGGCCCCAGACCTGGAGTGCCGCCTCGGTGTCCTGGGTCTTGACGGCGAGGAAGAGGACGTCGTCGGGGCGCAGCGTGCCGAGCGCGTCCGGTCCGTCGACGACGGGCAGCCGGTACGTCCGTTCGCCCTGCGGAACCCTGAGCCGCAGTCCGCCCTCCGTGAGCGCCGCCCGGTGCGCGCCGCGTGCGACCAGCACGACCTCGTGCCCGGCCTGCGCCAGTCGTCCGCCGACGGTGCCGCCGATCGCCCCTGCCCCGATGATGATGTACCGCATGGGACGAGCCTCGCACAGTCGTGTGTACGCGCCGTCAAGAGCGTGGGAAACGATTTCGTACGAGGTTGACCTTGTCCCTGGGGCAGGGCCGAGGGTCCGGGCATGGACGACTTCTACCTGCGGCAGACGCCGTACAGCGACCCGGGCGACCTGGATGTCTCCGACCTGCCCACCGATCCTCGCGAACTCGCCCTGCTCGTGCGCGGTCTGATGGTGCATCGGCTGGAGGGGGAACGCGTCGGGTACGAGATTCCCGAGGAACGGTTGCACCATGACGCCGAGTCCCGGTACGTGACCGGGATCCTGCGGATCCTGCGGGCGCGCAAGGACGCCCCGCTCACCCGACGGCGGTCCTACGACGAGCAGTTCGTGGGCACGTGCCGGGACTACTCGCTGCTGCTGTGCTCGCTGCTGCGGGCGACCGGGACGCCGTCCCGGATCCGCGGCGGGTACGCGACCTACTTCGTCGAGGGCTTCCACGACGACCACTGGGTCACCGAGTACCGCCTCCCGGACGGTACTTGGCGGCTGGCCGACGCACAGGTGTCCGCCGCCTTCTACGAGGTGTCCTTCGACCCGATGGACGTGCCGCGGAACGGTTTCCTGGTCGCCGGGCAGGCATGGCGGGCGTGCCGGGCGGGCGCGGCGGACCCGGAGACGTTCGGGGTGTGGGCCGATCCCGGTCTCAGGGGTCTGCCGCTCGTCCTCAACAGTGTGGTCCTGGACCTCGCCGCCCGTAACGGCACGGAACCGCTTCCCTGGGACGGCTGGGGGCTGTCGGGGTTGCGGAAACACGACTCGCTCACCGAGGACGATCTGGCCCTCGTGGACGCCGTGGCCGCCGCCCGCACCCACGAGGAGGCTCGTGGGCTCTACGCCGATCCGCGGCTCGTCGTGCCCCGCGAGATCCTCTCCCTGGCGCCCTTCCACGGCCTGCGCACGGTCACGCTTGCGTCATCTCCACCAGTTTGACGACGGTGTTCCAGTTCCGGGTGGTGGCGATGAGCCCCTTGTTCACTCGCGGCTTCGACAGTTGCTCGGCGAGCTTGGACCGGCCGAGGCCCTCGGGGGCGTAGAGGTACAGGACGCGGTCGCCGAGGCGGAACTCCTCGGGGAGGTGGGCGGCCTGGTCGATCCCGGCGTAGCGCTCCGCTTCGACGCGGGTGGAGAAGTACGTGGCGTGGAGTTGTTTGGCCTCCAGCTCGGCGGCCGGGAACGGGCAAGCGTCGGCAACCGCTTCCAGATAGGCGTGGTCGCGAACGATCACGCCGACGGCGAAGCCGAAGTGTTTCTCGATCGCCGCCGTGAGCTCGGCGGCGAGGCGTTCCTCGTCCCCGTGCGCGGAGGAGAAGACGGCCTGCCCGCTCTGGAGGTAGGTGCGGACGTCGTCGAGACCGAGCCCCTCCAGCAGGGTGCGCAGTTCGGCCATCGGGACCTTCCTGCTGCCGCCCACGTTGATGCCGCGCAGCAGTGCCGCGTACGTCGTCGTCATCCGCTCACCTTAAGCGGCCGTCGTGCCCCGTGGGGGTGGGCACGACGGCCGCGGCCGGGGTGGGGCTTCGGGCGAAACTCTGGCCGATCGGCGGGACGCGGAGCAACAACTGCCGGACATCTCCACAGGCTCGTGACTTGTCCAACAAACTTTCGTAATCACCATTCCGGCCTTAACCCCCGAACTGCCCGACAGCCTGTCCCGGCGGCCTGCCCGGCGGCCGCGTCACCGGCCGCACCCTGATCGTCATCCCCTAGATCCCCGGATAGATGTAGGGGGCCTCTGTCCTCCCCAGCGGTGAGACGGCGGGGTCCGACGGGAGGACTCGGGTGTCCGGCACCTCACCGGGCAGCACGACGAGATGGCTTTATCCAGCCCATACCTTCGAATCTGAAGGTGGCGGCAGGGGGTTGCCACCGCATCACAAGAGGGCAGGCCCGTCATGGGGAACGGAGATATACGGGTGCGGGGCTTCGCCGCGCGGGCCGGCGGCTGGAGCGCCCGGCACCGATGGGCCGCCGTGGGCATCTGGGTGCTGTTCGTCGTCCTGGCCATGGGGATCGGCTCGGCGGTGGGCACGGTCGAGGTCAAGGAGAGCGACCAGCTCGGGGGCGAGACCCACACGGCCGCCCGGATCATCGAGGACGCCGGCATCGACGAGCCGGCCAGTGAGACGGTCCTCGTCCAGTCGAAGGACGGCTCCGTCAAGGCCACGGACGCGGACTTCAAGGCCGCCGTCGCGGCGGTCGTCGCGGCCGTGGAGAAGACCGGCAAGGTCACCGACGTGACCTCGCCCTACGACTCGGACACGATCTCCGAGGACGGTCGCAGCGCGCTCGTGCAGTTCGACATGCGCGGCGACTCCGAAACCGCGGGCGAGCGGGTCGAGCCGGTTCTCGAGGCCGTCGCGGGGGTCCAGAAGGACCACTCCTCGCTGCGAATCGAGGAGATCGGCGGCGCCAGCATGATGAAGACGTTCGACGACGCGTTCGGCGACGACTTCCAGCAGGCGGAGTACTCCGCCGTGCCGGTGGCCCTGGGCATTCTGCTGATCGCGTTCGGCGCGCTGGTGGCGGCGCTGCTGCCGGTGGCGCTCGCGGTCACCGCGATCATGGCGACAATGGGCCTGATGAGCATCGTCAGCCACTTCCAGCCGATGGACGACACGGCGAGCTCCGTGATGCTGCTGGTCGGTCTGGCCGTCGGCGTCGACTACTGCCTGTTCTACCTGCGCCGGGAGCGCGAGGAGCGGGCCGCGGGACGTGATCCGGAAACCGCTCTCAGGATCGCCGCGGCGACCAGCGGCCGTGCCGTGATCGTCTCCGGTGTCACCGTGTGCGTGGCGATGGCGGGCATGCTGTTCACCGGGCTCGCGACGTTCGAGGCGATGGGGCTTGCTTCCCTGATGGTGGTCGCGGTCGCCATGGTCGGTTCGGTGACCGTGCTGCCCGCGCTGCTGTCGCTGCTCGGCCGGCGGGTGGAGAAGGGCCGGATCCCGTTCCTGCACCCCGACAAGCGCCGCAAGAACGGCAACGGCGGACGTGCCGACGAGGGCAGCCGGTTCTGGAGCGCCGTCCTCAAGGTCGTCCTCGCCAAGCCCGGTGTGTCGCTGGTCGTGGCGGCCGGCGTGCTGCTCGCGATCGCCGCTCCGGCGGTCGGCATGAAGACCCAGAACCTCACCCTGGACCAGGAGTTCGGCGACTCGCTGCCGATCGTGCAGACCTACAACCGGGTCAACGACGCCTTCCCGGGCGGCTCCGAACCGGCCGAGGTGATCGTCAAGGCGGACGACATCAACGCCGCCGAGGTGAAGACCGCGCTCGCGGAGTTCAAGGAGCGGGCGGTCAGCTCGGGTGCCTCCCGCGGTCCGGTCGAGATCAAGCTGCACGACGCGCAGAACATCGCCTACGTGTACGTTCCGCTGGTCGGCGGCTCCGACCTGGACAAGGCGGGTACGAGCCTGGACAAGCTGCGCGACGAGGTTCGGCCCGCGACGCTGGGCAAGGTCGACGGCCTCCAGGCGCCGATCACCGGTCAGGTGGCCGGCTCGAAGGACTTCAACGACCAGCTGGCCGGAGCCGTCGCTCCCGTCTTCGCGTTCGTCGTGGTCTTCGCCTTCCTGCTGATGCTGCTGTCGTTCCGCTCGCTGACGGTCGCGATCACCTCGATCGTGCTCAACCTGCTGTCGGTGGGGGCCGCCTACGGCATCCTGGTCGCCGTCTTCCAGCACGGCTGGGGCGCGTCGCTGGTGGGCGCGGAGGGCGTCGGCGCCATCATCACCTGGCTGCCGCTGTTCCTCTTCGTGATCCTGTTCGGCCTGTCGATGGACTACCACGTGTTCGTGGTCTCGCGGATCCGCGAGGCGCGGATGCGGGGCCGTTCGACGAACGAGGCCATCAAGCACGGGGTGGTCACCACGGCCGGTGTGGTCACCAGCGCCGCGGTCATCATGGTCGCCGTGTTCGCCATCTTCGGAACGCTGTCCATGCAGTCCATGAAGCAGATGGGCGTGGGCCTGGCGGCCGCGGTGCTGATCGACGCGACGATCATCCGGGGTGTGCTGCTCCCGGCCGTGATGGCGCTGCTGGGCGAGCGCAACTGGTACCTGCCGAAGTGGCTGCACTGGCTGCCCGACCTCACGCACGACGAGTCGCCCGAGGCGGTCGCGCCCGTGGCCCGCGACGACGAGGGCGAGCCGCTGCGGGTCTGACGCCGGCCGAAGCCCGCTGAAGCGGTCCGAACCGAGGGCCCGTTGACCTCCCGGGGGAGTCAACGGGCCCTCACTCACGCCCGGTTCGGCGTCCGTCCCGCTGTACGGCGTCCGGCGTCCGGCCCACTATCCGTTACCGTCCGGGGCCGGACGGGCGGCGGTCGAGGGCCGGTTCAGGACGCTTCGGGACGGTTGTTCAGGACCGCTGCCTCATCAGCTCGGCCTCGATGAGGTCCACCGCCCGGCGGGTGCCGCCCTCGTCCGCCGTCTCCGCCTGGAGCGCCTTGAGCCGACGGGCCACTTCCGGGTCGTCGACGAGCGCGAGGGCGGCTTCCCGCAGGGTCTCGGCCGTCACCTCGGGCGTGGCGAGCTGCCGGGCCACCCCGAGCCCCCGGAGCATGTCCGCGTTGCCGAACTGGTCGACGGCCTGCGGTACGGCGATCATCGGCGTGGCCGTGGCCAGACCCTCCTGGCTGCCGCCCGCTCCGGCGTGCGTGACGAACAGATCGGCCTGCCTCAGGACAGCCAACTGCGGTACCCAGGAACGTACTTCGACGTTGTCGGGCACGGGGCCCAGCGCGGCGGGGTCGACGTGCCTGCCGATCTGGAGCACGAGGTACCAGCCGGGCATCTCACCGAAGGCGCGCACGCACTCCCGGTAGAAGTCCGGCTGGTCGGTGAAGGTCGAACCCAGCGAGACGAGGACGACCTTCTCCGCCCGCTCGGGGCGCGTCCACTCCCCCTCGGCGGCGCGGTCGCCCTGGCAGGCGCCGACGAACGTGTAAACGCTTTCGTCGACCCGGTCGGCGTGCGGCTGGAGCGCCCTGGGGATCAGCACGAGGGAGCGGGCCGGGCGGCCGACGAAGGAATCGGGGTGCTCGGTGATCCCGTTCTCCTCCAGCCAGGCGTGGAACCGAGCGTAGTAAGCCTTTCCGCGCTCCGTTTCCCTCGGCTCCGCCCACATCGGTTCGGCGATCTCCTCCTCGTAGCCCTTCCAGGCGACCAGGTTGGGCGAGAGGGAGATCGCCGGCACACCCCAGCGGTGGGCGAGGACTCGGGCCGGGTAGGCGGTGATGTCGTGCAGCACCAGGTCCGGCTCGTCCCCGTCGTACGCCCCGATCAGCTGGGGCAGGGCCTGGATCGCGTCGGCCAGGAAGGGCTCGACGTTGTCGAGGAGGGTGCTCCCCCAGGCGGAGGGGTCGTCGTCGGGCGCGGGCAGCGTCGAGTGCCACGGCTTGACCTCGGCGCCGGTTGCGGCGACCTTCTCGGCGAAGACGGGCGGAACCGCGTACGTCACCCGGTGCCCGCGCGCGACGAGCTCGCGGATCACCTCGAGGCTCGGGTTCACGTGGCCGTGGGCGGCGATGGAGAACATGGCGATATGGGCGGGGCGACTGGTCATACCGCCGACGGTAAGCGAGACGAAACGTCTCGTGCAACTTGAATAGCGCGGGTCAGCGCTCGGGGCAGCGCTCGTCGGATCCCTCGACGCTCCGCCCGCGCGCGTTCGTCACCTTCACGGTCACGGCCTCCACGCCGGTGCCGGTGTCCGTGATGCGCTGTGCCTCCGCTGCCGTACAGATCAGCTGCGCCGTCGCGAGGTCGCTCAACTCCTCGCCGACATACCGCAGGTGGATCGACACCACGCCACTTCGTGCGTTCACCGACACGGCGGCCGACGCGGCGGCCTCGGCGGCGGAACCGTCGGACGGACCGGCGGCGGGAGGCACGCTCACGAGGGGCGTCGGGGCGGATGTCGGGGCGGCCGTCAGCGGGGGCAACAGCGTGGTCAGTCGCTTCGCCCGTTCCGTTTCCGTCGGGCCCTCGAGCAGGTTCATCACCGCCGACTCGGCGTCGACCGCGCCGACGGGCCTGCGGGGGACGGCGACCAGGGAACCGTTTTCGACGAGGTAGACCCGCAGCATCGGCACGAGCCCGTGCGCGGGTCCGCCCGCCTCCACCACACCGGTCGCCGGAATACCGCAGGAGACCAGCGTCCACAGCGCCGGGACGCACAGCAGCACGACTCGACGTACGCCCCTCATGCTCGCTCCTCTCGCGTCGGCTCGCCCCTTGTCGGCTCGTCCGGCGTCGGCTCGTCCCGCCACAGCGGGAGGTCCACCGTGAAGACGGCGCCGCCGTCCGGCCGGTTCGCCGCCCGGACCGTGCCGCCGTGCATCCGGACGTTCTCCTCGGTGATCGCCAGCCCCAGTCCGCTGCCCTCGGTCCGGGACCGGGCGGCGTCCGACTTGTAGAAGCGTTCGAAGACATGAGGCAGCACGTCGTCGGGGATACCGGGCCCGCTGTCCAGCACCTCGATGACAGCCCGCCGTCCGGTGCCGGACCCCTCGCCCCCGGCGCCGCCCTCGTGGAGGCTCAACCGCACCGGACGGGCGCCGTGCCGCAGGGCGTTGCCGACCAGGTTGGCGACGACGACGTCGAGGCGGCGCGGGTCGACACGTCCGCGCAGCGCGTCCGGCCCCGGCAGGCGGGCCTCCACCGTGTCGGTCCAGCCCCTGGCGGCGAGGGTGCGCCGGAGGGACTCGGCGAGGTCGATCTCGTCCAGATGGAGCACGGCCGCGCCCGCGTCGAACCGGGAGATCTCCATCAGGTCGTCCACGAGCCGGGCCAGCTTCACGGTCTCCTCGCTGATCAGCCGGACCGCGGTGGCGGTGTCCGGGTCGAGGCCGGCGGCGTCCTCGTCGAGGACGTCGGTGACGGCCGACATGGCCGCCAGCGGAGTGCGCAGCTCGTGCGAGACATCCGCGGCGAAACGCCGGGCCCGGGCCTCCATGCCGCGCAGTTCGGCGACCGACTCCTCCAGGGCGGCGGCCGTCTCGTTGAACGTGTGCGACAGCTCGGCGAGTTCGTCGGAGCCGTCGACGGCGAGGCGGGTGTCCAGCCGGCCCTCGGCGATGCTGCGGGTGGCGTCGCGCAGTGCGCGTACCGGCCGCAGCACCCCGCGGGCGGCGAGCAGCGCGAGCAGGACGGCGAGGGCCAGGGCAGGGACGGCGGCCCGCTCAACGGCGGTCACCAGGGCGTCCACATAGGCCTGTTCGGTGGTCTGCGGCACCGTCAGGAACACCTGGAGGCCGGACAGGGGCCACCTGCTCGACGCGGTGGAGGTGAAGGCGACCGACATCCCGACGACGAGGGCGGTGTGGTCCGCGCGGTTCACCCGCTGGAAGACGGTGGCCGACCGGGAGTCGACCGCCTCGCGCAGGGCGGGCGTCAGCTCCTCGAACGGGTCGTCGGGGACGGACGTGGCCTCCTGCCCGCGGTAGACGACGAGCACGCGCCAGGCGCCCGACGGCTCGGCGCCGGCCACCTCGGCGGCGAACCGGCGCAGTTCGTCCCGGCCGGCGGGCAGGACGAGCTCGGGGGCGAGCCGGGTGACCTGGGTGCGCAGCAGCTCGATCACGGCGTCCTGGCTCTGCTGGAGCACTCCGGTGCGCGCCTCCCGGAAGGTGAGCGCGCCGGTGGTGGTGACGGTGACAGCGGCGACCAGCGCGAACGCCACCACCAGCCGCACGCGCAGACCACGCAGCCGGTGCGCCCTGACCCGGGTCCCCAGGGGCCTCACCGGGAGGCGAACCGGTAGCCGAAGCCGCGCACGGTGTGGATGTGGCGGGGCTCGCGCGGGGGCTCGCCCAGCTTGGCGCGCAGTCGCTTGACGCAGGCGTCCACCAGGCGCGCGTCGCCGTGGTAGCTGTGCTGCCAGACCGCCTCGAGGAGTTGCTGGCGGCTGAACACCTGGCCGGGCGAGGCCGACAGGGTCAGCAGCAGTCGCAGTTCGGAGGGGGCGAGGGCGACCGGCTCCCCCTGCCAGGTGACCGAGAGTCCGGCCCGGTCGACGGCCAGGTCGCCGTAGGTGTCGATCTTCGGTATGCCGCCGTCGGCGGGCACGCCGGCCGCCCGTCGCAGGACGGCGCGGATCCGGGCCTGGAGCACCCGGGCCGGCACGGGCTTGACCACGTAGTCGTCGGCGCCGGCTTCCAGACCGACAACGATGTCCTCGTCGTCGCCCCGCGCGGTCGCCATGATGATCGGCAGTGTCTGGTCCAGGTCACGCATCCTGCGGCAGACGTCCAGGCCGGTCATACCGGGCAGCATCAGGTCCAGCACCACGACGTCGGGCCGGAAGGACCGCAGCCGGTTCAGGCCGTCCTCCCCGGTCTCGGCGGCGGCGACCTCGTGGCCCTGACGGCGCAGCGCCAGGGCGACGCCGTCCCGTACGGCGCGGTCGTCCTCGATCAGCAGAACTCGTGGCATGCGCTCAGTATCCGTACGCCGTCGGCCCGTTCGGAGAACTGTTACCGGATGATCACATGAAACGGAACTGATCGAGTCGTTATCATTTCGTTATCGTCCGGGCCAGATCCGATCACATGGCGATCACAATCTGAACAACCATGACCGCGCACAAAGCAACTCCTTCCTCCGCCCGTCGCCGTCGGAGCGGCCCCGCGCACGCTTGCGGCCGACGCGTGCGGAAGGGTTCGGTGTGGGGTGGGACGGCCGCACTGGCCGTACTGGGAGCCGCCGGTTTCGCGGCCGTGGGCTGGACGTCCGCCGACGCGGGCGGGGCCTCGGCCGAGGGCCGCGCCACCGCGTCCGCCGAGCCGGGCGGATCCGGGGAGTCCGGTTCCGCGCCCACCGGGCCGACGGCAGGCTCCGGGGCCGCAGCAGGCGCCTCGGGCAGCCCGTCGGCCGGTCCGTCCGCCGGGTCGTCCGGCGGTGCTTCCGGTGGTGCGTCGGCCGGAGCATCCGGCAGCTCGACCACCGGGCCTTCCGCGTCGGACATCCCCGCCTCGGGCCCGGGCACCTTCACCACCGCCTCCGGATCGAGCGCCAAGGTGGGCAAGGGCACGGCCCTGCGCTACCGGGTCGACGTCGAGGACGGCCTCTCCCTGTCCGCAGCGGTCGTGGCCCGTCAGGTGGAGATCATCCTGGGCGACCGGCGCGGCTGGACGGCGGACGGTCACTCGGCGTTCCGGCGGGTCTCCGGCGGGACCACCGACTTCGTCGTACGGGTCGCGACACCGGGCACCGTGGACAAGATCTGCGGGGAGTACGGACTGGACACCGGCGGCGAGGTCAACTGCAGTGTGGCCGACAACGTCATGGTCAACCTCAAGCGCTGGCTGCTGGCCACCCCCGTCTACGCCAAGGACGTCACCGCCTATCGCGCGCTGATCGTCAACCACGAGGTGGGCCACTTCCTCGGCCACGGCCACGTCGGCTGTCCCGGCCCGGGCAGGCCGGCCCCGGCGATGATGCAGCAGATCAAGGGCATGGACGGCTGCGTCCCCAACGTCTGGCCGTACGACGACCGGGGACAGCCGGTCACCGGTCCCGCCGTTCCCTGAAAGGGCCGTTCACCGCCGGGAGCGCGCCTTCACCGCGGAGAGCCCGCCTTCACCGCGGAGAGCCCAGCTTCACCGCTGGTAGCGCGCCAGCACCAGGTTGCCGTCCTCCTCGAGCCGCTCGCGCAGGTCACCGAGACCGATCGCCCCGCTGTAGTACTCCTGGAACGCGGGGGTGGCGACCTTGTCCTTCCACTCGGCATAGCCCCGGACGGACTGGGCGGGTGCCGGGCGCAGGTGCTCGGCGAGGGCGGTGCCGGTCGCCCAGTCGTCCTTCGTCGTGTGCAGGGCGGGGTCGGCGAGGGCCTGCGTGCCGGTCGGCAGCATCCAGTCGCCCAGCGCGAGCCGCACCATGTTCTTCGGCCGGAGCAGGAAGTCGATGAACGCCGCCGCCTCCTTCTTGTGCGGGCTGTCCTCGGCGACGGACAGCGTCTGCGGGCTGACCCCCTGGGCGAGTCCGTCGGCGCCCGCCGGGGCGGGCAGCACCTGCCAGTCGAACCCCTCGGGCGCCTGCTGCACGATCTGCTGACGGTAGGAGAAGCCGAGCGGGACCATCGCGTACCGGCCGCCGAAGAACCCCGGCAGCGTGTCCGAGCCGCCGCTGCCCAGTGTCGTGGGCGAGGCACTGCGGTCGGTGCCGACCTGGTCGTGGACGGTGCGCGGTACGACCTCGTCGCCGGCCTCGAAGCGGACGGTGACCTTTCCGTCCGCCCCCCGGTGGAAGAGCTGTCCGCCCGCCGACAGGGAGAGGTTGAGGGTGGCGGAGACGGGCTCCTTCAGCGGCCAGGCCACGCCGTACTTGCCGTCGCCGCTGAGCTGCTCCGTGATCTGCCGGAACTCCGCCCAGCTCCAGGGGTGTTCTGGGGTCGGGATGCGTACCCCGGAGCGCTTCAGCCAGGTCGCGTTCGCGACGAGTACGCGCGGCTCCTGGAGGAACGGCACACCGTAGACGCCGTCGCCGAAGGTCGTCGTCTCCCAACTGCGCCGCGGGATGTCCGACGTGAGACGGGCGGGCAGCAGCCCGGTCAGGTCGGCGAGGTAGCCCCCGTAGGCGAAGTCGGCGAGGTCGTCGGAGGCGTCGTGGATGATGTCGGGGGCCTCGCCGCCCTCGAAGGAGGTGAGCAGCTGGTCGTGGACGCTCGACCAACTCCCCTGCACGTACTCGACCTTGACGTCGGAGTGGGTGGCGTTCCACTCCTTGACCAGGTCCTTGTTGGCCTGGACGGACTCCTCCTGCCAGGCCAGGGACTGGAAGCGGAGGGTGACGGGGCCGTCGTCGTCCCCTCCGTCGGCGGTGCAGCCCGCGAGGAGCAGCAGGGCGGCCACGATCAGCGCTCCGGTCCGCATCAGCTCTTCACCGCCCCGGCGAGCATGCCGCCCGTGATCCGGCGCTGGACGATCGCGAAGACGACCAGCGAGGGGAGGGTGGCGAGGAAGGCGGCGGCGGCCAGCGGGCCCAGGTCGGCGACGCCCTCCGTGCCGATGAAGTGGGTCAGGACGACCGGCAGGGTCTGCTTCTCAGGGGTCTTCAGCAGCACCAGCGCGAAGAAGAACTCGTTCCACGCCGTGACGAACGCGAACAGCCCCGTCGCCACGATCCCGGGAGCGAGCAGCGGCGCCGTCACGGAGACCAGCGTCCGCAGCCGCCCGGCGCCGTCGATCGCGGCCGCCTCCTCCAGCTCGACGGGGACGGCCCGCACGTAGCCGACGAGCATCCACAGCGCGAAGGGCAGCGCCCACACCACGTACACCATCACCAGCCCCGGCACGGAGTCGATCAGCCGCAGGTTCTTCAGCACCAGGAACAGCGGGATGATCACCAGCACGAACGGGAAGGCCTGGCTGACCACCACCCACCCGGACACGGCCCGCGCGAGCCGGGTGCGCCGGCGGGCCATGACGTACGCCATCGGGGTGGCGAGCGCCACGGCGAGCACGGCGGCGCTCACCGCGGCGATCAGGGAGTTGAACGCGGCGTGCAACAGGGGCTGTTCGTCGAACGCCTGGCGGAAGTTGGCGAGGGTCGGGTGCTTCGGGATCCAGGTGGGGTGCAGGCTGCCCAGTTCGCGCGCGGGCTTGAAGGCGACGGAGAGCAGCCAGAGGAAGGGGAAGACGAGGAAGACGAGGTAGCCGAGCAGGGCCGTGTACTGGGCGGCCCGGGCCGCGGGACGGGTCCTCACGCGTCGTCACCTCCCCTGATCCGGCCCACCAGGAACAGGGCCAGGAACACCGAGATCACCGCGACCATCACACAGCCCATCGCCGCCGCGTAGCCGAACTGGCCGTAGCGGAAGGCCTCTTCGTAGGCGAAGAGCATGGGCAGCCGGGTGCGGCCGCCGGGGCCGCCGTTGGTCAGCACATAGACCAGGGCGAAGGAGTTGAAGTTCCAGATGAAGTTGAGGGCCGTGATGGCGAGGGCGATGGGCCGCAGCGCGGGCCAGGTGACGGTCCGGAAGCGGCGCCAGGAGCCCGCGCCGTCCACCGCGGCCGCCTCGTGCAGTTCTCTCGGGGTGTTCTGGAGGCCGGCGAGCAGGGCGACCGTCGTCTGCGGCATGCCGGCCCACACGCCCACGACGATCACCGCGGGCAGGGCGGTCGCCAGCCCGCTGAGCCAGTCCCGCCCGTCCCCCAGACCGAGGTCGCGCAGGGTCTCGTTGAGGATGCCGGCGTCCGGGTTGTAGACGAGCCGCCACATGACGCCGACCACGACCTCCGGCATCGCCCAGGGGACGATCGCGAGGGCGCGGGCCAGCCGGCGCAGCCGCAGGTCCTCGTTCAGGAGCAGGGCGAGCCCGAGGGCGAGCAGGAACTGCGGGACGGTCACCCCGACCGCCCAGACCAGGCCGATCCGGAACGACTCCCAGAACAGCGTGTCGTGCAGCAGGTCGGAGAAGTTGAGGACGCCGATCCACCGGGTGGGCGCGGTGCGGCCCGACTGGGCGTCGGTGAAGGCCAGCAGGATCCCGTACAGCAGCGGGCCGACGCTCAGGGCCAGCACGGGGATCAGGGCGGGCAGGACGAGGAACCACGCGCCGTGGTCCGTACTGCCGCGCGGCGGGCCGGTGCCGGACGCGCGTCGCACGGTCCGTCTCTTCTCGGTCGCCAACGACACCGGATCGGCCCCCTTCCCGCGGCTGTGACGGGCCCCGCCATGGTCGTGAAGGTGCTGTACCCCGTCAAGAGACCGTGCGCACGGCCCGATCTGTGCGAATGCGACACTGGCCGTCGGATGGCCGGATCACGACGCGTCCGGCAGGTTTCGGGCGGCGCACCACACGGAGGCGGACGATGGACGAGGCACGGGCGCGGGACGTACTCGGCGCGGCGGACGTACTGCCGAGCCCGGTGGCGGACGCGCGGCTCCTCGCCCTGGGCGAGAACGCGGTGTTCGCCGCCGGTGACCTGGTGGTGAAGGTGGGCCGGGACGCCGAACTCCTCGACCGGGCCCGGCGCGAGCTGGCGGTCGCCGCCTGGCTGGCCGGGGCGGGTGTCCCGGCGGTGCGGGCCGCCGAGCCGGAGCCGCTGCTCGTCGAGGGGCATCCGGTGACCCTGTGGCACCGGCTGCCCGACCCGGTGCGCCCCGCCGAGCCACGGGATCTGGCCGAACTCCTGCGTCTGGTGCACGAACTGCCCACCCCGGGCTTCGGCCTGCCCGCGCGTGATCTGCTGTCGGGGGTCGAGCGCTGGCTGCGGCTCGCGGGCGACGCGATCGACCCGGCGGACGCGGCGTATCTGCGCGAGCGCCGGGACGGCTTCGCCACGGCCGCCGCCGCGCTCACCCCGCATCTGCCGCCCGGCCCCATCCACGGCGACGCGCTGCCCCGCAATGTGCACATCGGGCCCGACGGCCCGGTCCTGGTCGACCTGGAGACCGTCTCGGCCGATCTGCGCGAGCACGACCTGGTGGTCATGGCGCTCTCCCGCGACCGGTACGGGCTGCCCGCCGAGGCCTACGACGCCTTCACCGAGGCCTACGGCTGGGACGTGCGGGAGTGGGCGGGCTGCACGGTCCTGCGGGGCGCCCGCGAGACCGCGAGCTGCGCCTGGGTAGCCCAGCACGCGCCCGCCGACCCCAAGGCGCTGGCGGAGTTCCGGCGTCGGGTGGCGTCGCTGCGGGACGGGGACGAGGCGGTGCGGTGGTATCCGTTCTGATCCGGGTGCTGCGGGCGTGGCGGGCCGCCGCCCGGCCAGGGAAGAACGCCGGCGGGTCCCCGTCCGACAGGTCCCCGTCCGACGGCCGGTGAGGGCGGTCGGGCCGGGGTCGGGGTCACGGGCGCGTCAGACGGTCTTCTCCGCCGGCTCCCGCACCGGCCAGGCGCCGTCGATCACCGCGTCCGCGTCCCCCTTGCGGCGCAGGAAGCTCTGGAAGTCCGCCGCCCACTCGGCGTACCACTCGATCTGGCGGCGGTGCAGCTCCGCCGGGCCGAGGGCCGCGACCTTGGGGTGGCGGCCGGCTATCGCGCGGGCGAGGCGGGCCGCCGCCAGGGCGTCGGCCGAGGCGTCGTGCGCGGAGTCGAGGAGGACACCGTACTCGGCGCAGACCGCCTCGAGGTTGCGCTTGCCGCGCCGGTAGCGGTCGACCGAGCGGTCGATGGTGTACGGGTCGACGACCGGTGCCGGGTCCAGGCCGCCCAGGCGGTCGCGCAGCGAGGGCAGGCCGTGACGTCGCAGTTCGGCGGAGAGCAGGGTCAGGTCGAAGGCGGCGTTGTAGGCGACGACCGGGACGCCGGTGCGCCAGTGGCCCGCGAGGACGTCGGCTATCGCGTCCGCGACCCGGTCGGCCGGGGCGCCTTCGCCGGCGGCCCGCTCGTTGCTGATCCCGTGCACCGCGACGGCGTCCGCCGGGATCTCCACGCCCGGGTCCGCCAGCCACTCGCGGTGTCCCAGGACCTGCCCGTCCCTGACCTCGATCACGGCTGCCGTGACGATGCGCGCCTCGCGCGGGTCCGTCCCGGTCGTCTCCAGGTCGAAGCCGACAAGCAGCTCCCGGTACCAGGCCATGGTGGCCCCCCTTCTTGGTGGTGCTTCCCCCAGTGGTCTCCACCCTCGCATGCACCACTGACAATCAGAGGATCGCGTTCCGCTTACCCGCCCGCCCCAACGGATAATTCAGGACACCGGCCGCGAGTCCGCCCAGGCCAGTTCGAACTCCTCGCGGTATGCGGAGAAAAGTCCGCCATCGTCCATCTCGCCCGACTTGACCACCCGGTTGCCGTTGCGCAGCACCAGCACCGGCGCCTCCATGCCACGCATCCGCCGCAGATAGGACTGGATCACCGCGATGCCGTCGGTGCCGTCGCCGTCGACCAGGTAGGCGGTGAAGCGGGGCGTCTCGTCGTACACCTGGATCTGAAAGGCGCCCGGGTCGCGCAGCCGGGCGCGGACCCGGCGCATGTGCAGGATGTTCATCTCCACCGCGCGGCTCAACTCGCCCCTCTTCATCCCGAGTTCGCGCTCGCGGCGCTTGACCGCACTGGAGGCCGGGTTGAGGAAGAGCAGCCGGACGCGGGCACCGGCCTCGGCGAGGCGGACCAGGCGGCGGCCGGAGAAGTTCTGCACGAGCAGGTTGAGGCCGATGCCGATGGCGTCGAGGCGGCGGGCGCCGTCGAAGATGTCCTCGGCGGGGAACCGGCGCAGCAGCCGCACCCGGTCGGAGTGGACGGCGACCACGTCCGCGTACCGGTCGCCGACGAGGTCCTCGACGGCGTCGACGCGCAGCCGGCGCGCCGAGGGCACGTCGCCGCTGGTGCCGAGCATCTCCAGCAGGCGCGCGGAGGCCCGCTCGGCCTGGCCGAGGACGGCCTCGGACAGGGCCCGGTTGCGGGAGACGACGTTGCGGGTCACCTCCAGCTCGTCCAGGGCGAGTTCGACGTCCCGGCGGTCGTCGAAGTACGGCTCGAAGCACGGCCAGTGCTGCACCATCAGCTCGCGCAGCTGCGGCAGCGTGAGGAAGGAGATGACGTTGTCGTCGGCCGGGTCGAGCAAGTAGCCCTTGCGGCGGCTGACTTCGCGTACGGCGACCGCGCGCTGCACCCACTCCTGGCCGGCGGGCCCGGCCGCGGCGACCACCCACTCGTCGCCGTGGACGGGTTCGTAGATGGGCCGCAGCACGGCGGCCACGACGGCGCGCAGCCGCTGTTCGACGAGGTTCAGCCAGATGTAGGCCCGGCCGGCCCGCTGGGCGCGGGTGCGTACCTCGCGCCAGGCTTCGGCGTCCCAGTCCAGCTCCGGTCCGATGGCGTTCGTCTCCATCGGCCGGGCCAGGGACACCGTGCCGGGCGGGACGTCTGCGGAGCCCCCCTCGTGACCCTCGTCACCAGGGGGCAGCTCCAGCCCTCCCGAGCCCACCCGCGCACCGCCTTCCGCTCCCCCGAGCATCCCCGTCCCAACGATCAAGGAAGGGTACTCCGGGAGCGGCGGGCGGTGCAGCCGGATGGACAGGTCGTTTCTCAACTACCGCTGTTCGACTGTCCGTTCTGTCCCGCCAGTGCGGACGGAGTGAGCGGATTCATAGCGGTGACGTCCCTGGGGACGAGCGAGAAGCCCTGCCAGTGGACCGGCATGGGCTGCTGGTCCTCGTCCCGGGCGATGTGGTGGAAGCCCACGTTCACCCAGGTCACGGGGTGGGTGAGGGTCTGTCCGTTCACCCACTTGTCGACGGAGGTGCCGTGCAGCGGGCTGCCGCAGTCACGGACGTTGTTGCTGGCGTACTGCTCGCACTGGTTGTACTGCGTGAAGTAGACGTCGTGCTGGGTGAACTTGCGCCCGGAGTACTTGGTGGTGGCGCCGGGGACGAGCTCGTAGGAGCGGGCGTGGCCGTCCTTGTTCTTGCCGGTCGCGCTGACCACCCGCCACCAGCGCATGTTCTGGGCGTCGCCCGCGATTTCCTTCGTGACGGGCGTGCGGGTGGTCTTGGCGGTCGGGCCCTGCTGGCCGCCCGCCGGCGGGCTGACCACCGAGTCGTACTGCTCGACCTTGGTGGCCGAGGAGCCGTCGAGGCCGAAGTCGAGCCGCCAGAAGACGTTGTGGCTGTGGCTGGTGGCGTAGGACTTGGCGCCCTTGCCTATCGGCCAGCCGCGGCCGTCGCCGGCGTCGTAGTCGAAGGGCGAGAGGCTGCCGGTGGCACCGACGTTCATGTTGACGGCGCCGTCGTCGGAGAAGCGCCACTCGGTGATGTACTCGTACCAGCCGACCTTGTTGACGGTGTAGATCAGCAGGTCCTTGCCCTGGGCCTGGAAGACCTTGTTGCCGGTGTCGGACTGCATGCGGTAGGCGTGGCCGCGCGAACGGGTCGTGGTGCACAGGCCCTTGACGTTCGGGTTGTCGGAGAAGGACTCCGGGACCTTCACCGTCCTGATGGTGCCGCCGGGGCACTCGGCGGGAGCCATGTTGACCAGGCCCGAGCCGAAGTTGTAGTCGGTGATGTCGTTGTACTCGTTCTTGCCGTCGTCGTACGGCACGTGGATCTGGGCGATCTTGGCGCTGTTGAGGACCCTGATCGGCTTGGCCTCGCCGGGCGGCTGGTAGGAGACCTTCTCCAGCACCAGGCCGGACTTGGCCTCGAAGCGCCAGCACATGCGCCAGGTCGTGCCGGTGGCGAGCTTCTGTTCGATGCGGTAGGCGGCGCTGCAGTCGGCGGCCGCCGCGGGGGCGGCCTTCGGCTGGGCGGCGGCCGGACCGGCTCCGGCGGCCGTGCCGGCGGCCAGCGCGGCCACGCAGAGGCCGACGGCCGCGCCCCTGTGGGCACGGCCGGTGCCCTGCGGCCGGAGGCCGCCGATCAGATTCGGAACACGCATGAGGACATGACTCCCTTTGCCTCCCGCTCCGGGAAGCAGGTCGGAAAACGGACGTGGAGGTGGGCCTGCCACGGATTCAGCCGGTGAGCCGGGCGACCTTGCGGGTGCTGAGGTCGATCACCAGGGACCGGGCGTCGATCCACGGGCCGTTCTTGACCTTCGGCAGCAGCCGGACGCAGCGGTGTTCCCCGCACTTGTCGAGGACGGCGGGCTCGGCGCCCGGCACCGCCCGGTAGATCATGGACGCGAGCTGCAGCTGGTCCGGGGAGGTGAGCTGCTTGCCGGTGGCGTCCTTGAAGTCGGCCTTCAGGCCCGCGCCGAGCGGGTCGGCGATCAGCAGGCTCGCGGCCTCGGTCTGCTCGGCGGCGCTGAGCGGCGGCTGGACGCCGTGCCGGCTGCCGGTGCCCTCGACCTTGCCGGTGTCGAGGTTGACCGTCTTGGTGACGAGCGCGTCGTCCTTGTAGTCGTAGAACGACACCACCGCGCGCCGGGGCGCGTCCGGGTCGTCCACCTCGTCGGCCGCGGGCTCGGCGAGGTCCACGCCGAGGCGCTGCGGGCCGCGGTCGCCGTCCACGTCCTCGCTGGCGTTGAACTGCTGCCGGCTGAGCGCGATCTTCTCGACCCGCGTGATCTCGTCGTCGGTGAGCGGGTCGCGGCCCTCGCCCTTCGTGCCCTCGGCGGGCGCCTCCTCGACGACACCGGGCTGTACCGCCGCCGCCGGGTCGCCCTGCTGCTGTCCGGCCGCCTGCCGGGTGCTCTGCCCGTCCTTGCCGCCTCCTGTGTCGTCCGCCCCCGCCGTACCCGGCAGGGTGATCCCCACCATCACGGCCGTCGCGGCCACCGCGATGGCTGTACCCGCCACCACCTTGCCCAGGTGGCGGCGCACTGTCGTGCGCACAAATTCCCCCTACTCCCCCTGTTGCCCGGGAGTACGTTTCTGCCCCACTGGTTCGGCACAGGACGTGGGTCACCTGTCGTCCTGCGCACTGGTCGTCGGGTAAGAGGGGCGTAAGTCACAGGTGGTTCCCTCACTTTCCTGGAGACTCGACGTCAAGGCGCCCCCGACGGGGCGAGACACCTGAAAGAGTCGTGTCCATGCAGGTCTGGCCTGGAGAGGCGTATCCCCTCGGTGCCACGTACGACGGCGCCGGCACGAACTTCGCGGTCTTCACGGAGGCCGCGGACCGAGTAGAGCTGTGTCTGCTGCACGACGACGGCTCGGAGACGGCGGTGGAACTGCGCGAGAGCGACGCGTTCGTCCGGCACGCGTACCTGCCGGGCGTCATGCCCGGACAGCGGTACGGGTTCCGGATGCACGGCCCCTACGAACCCGCGCGCGGGCAGCGCTGCAACTCGGCGAAGCTGCTGCTCGACCCCTACGCGAAGGCGATCAGCGGTGCGGTCCGGTGGGGCGAGGAGGTGTACGGCTACCACTTCGACGCCCCCGAGCGGCGCAACGACCTCGACTCGGCGCCCCACACCATGACGTCGGTCGTGGTCAACCCCTACTTCGACTGGGGCGACGACCGCAGGCCGCGTACCGAGTACCACCACACGGTGATCTACGAGGCCCATGTGAAGGGCCTGACGATGCGCCACCCGGGGCTGCCGGAGGAGCTGCGCGGGACCTACGCGGCCCTCGCGCACCCGGCGGTCATCGAGCATCTGACGGAGCTCGGGGTGACGGCCCTGGAGCTGATGCCGGTGCACCAGTTCGTCAACGACCACCGGCTGGTCGACATGGGCCTGAACAACTACTGGGGCTACAACACGATCGGTTTCTTCGCCCCGCACAACGCGTACGCCTCCTGGGGCGACCGCGGTCAGCAGGTCCTGGAGTTCAAGTCGGCGGTGCGGGCGCTGCACGAGGCGGGGATCGAGGTCATCCTCGACGTGGTCTACAACCACACCGCCGAGGGCAACCACCTGGGCCCGACGCTGTCCTTCCGGGGCATCGACAACCAGTCGTACTACCGGCTGACGGACGACCCGCGCTACTACATGGACACCACGGGCACCGGTAACTCCCTGCTCATGCGGTCCCCGCACGTCCTCCAAATGATCATGGACTCGTTGCGGTACTGGGTGCTGGAGATGCACGTCGACGGGTTCCGTTTCGACCTCGCGGCGACGCTGGCCCGTCAGTTCCACGAGGTGGACCGGCTGTCGTCGTTCTTCGACCTGGTCCAGCAGGATCCGGTGGTGTCCCAGGTGAAGCTGATCGCGGAACCGTGGGACGTGGGCGAGGGCGGCTACCAGGTGGGGAACTTCCCCCCGCTGTGGACCGAGTGGAACGGCAAGTACCGCGACACCGTGCGGGACGTGTGGCGGGGCGAGCCCCGCGCGGTCGGCGAGTTCGCCTCCCGGCTGACCGGCTCCTCCGACCTCTACCAGGACGACGGCCGGCGCCCGCTGGCCTCCATCAACTTCGTGACCTGCCACGACGGGTTCACCCTGCACGACCTGGTGTCCTACAACAACAAGCACAACCAGGCCAACGGGGAGGACAACCGGGACGGCGAGAGCCACAACCGGTCCTGGAACTGCGGCGCGGAGGGCGCGACCGAGGATCCCGGGGTCCTGGAGCTGCGGGCCCGGCAGATGCGCAACTTCCTCGCCACCCTGATGCTGTCCCAGGGCGTGCCCATGATCAGCCACGGGGACGAGTTCGGACGCACCCAGAAGGGCAACAACAACGCCTACTGCCAGGACAGCGAGCTGGCCTGGGTCCAGTGGCCCGAGGAGGGCAGCGAGCTGCTGGACTTCACGCGCGCGCTGGTGTGGCTGCGCAAGGAGCATCCCGTCTTCCGGCGGCGCCGCTTCTTCCACGGCCGGCCGGTGGAGGGCACGCACGACGAGCTGTCGGACATCGCCTGGTTCACTCCCGAGGGCAACGAGATGGCGCCGCGGGACTGGGACCGGGCACAGGCGTCCGCGCTGTCGGTGTTCCTCAACGGCAACGCGATCTCCGAGCCCGGCGCGCGCGGCGAACGGATCACCGACGACTCCTTCCTGCTGATGTTCAACGCCTCCGCCAAGCCGCTGGAGTTCGTGGTGCCGGTCGACCACGGGCGGCAGTGGCAGGTGGTCGTGGACACCGGGAACCCGGAGGCGCCGGCGCCGGGCGCGGGCCCGAAGGTGCAGGCCGGGGCCCGGCTGACGCTGGTCGACCGGAGCATGACGGTGCTCCAGCGGCCGACCTAGCCGATCCGTGGGCCACGGGAGCGACCCGCCCGGAGGGGGGATCTGACACGAAACGCGGCGGGACGGGTACGTAGGTTGTCATGACCCCTGAGCGACGTGACGCCTCCGTTCCCGTGCCGCCCACGGCGACCTACCGGTTGCAGCTCCAGCCCGAGTTCCCGTTCGAGGCGGCGACGGCGGCCGTGCCGTACCTGGCCTCGCTCGGCGTCTCGCATCTGCACCTGTCCCCCGTCCTGGAGGCCGTGCCGGGCTCCCCGCACGGCTACGACGTCGTGGACCCCACGCGCGTGCGTGCGGAACTGGGCGGGGAGGAGGGGCTGCGGGCGCTGGCGGGCACCGCGCGGGAGCACGGGCTCGGGCTGGTGGTGGACATCGTGCCGAACCACATGGCGATGGCCCCGCGTCACAACCACGCCCTGTGGGAGGTGCTGCGCGAGGGGCCGAAGTCGCCGTACGCGCGCTGGTTCGACATCGACTGGGAGACGCAGGGCGGCCAGGTGCTGGTCCCGGTGCTCGGCGGCCCCGTCGGGTCGGAGCTGGCGCAGCTGCGGGTGGACGGCGACGTCCTGCGCTACTACGACCACGTCCTCCCGTTGCGCGAGGGCACCGAGGGGCTGCCGCTGCCTCGGCTGCTGGACGCCCAGTGGTACCGGCCGGTGTGGTGGCGGCTGGCCCGCACCGAGCTGAACTACCGGCGCTTCTTCAGCATCTCCGAGCTGATCGGGGTGCGGGTGGAGGACCCGGAGGTGTTCGAGGCCACCCACGGCACGATCCTGCGGCTGCTGCACGAGGGCGTCGTCGACGGGCTGCGCGTGGACCACCCCGACGGCCTCGCCGACCCCGACGCCTACCTGGAGCGGCTGCACACGGCGAGCGGCGGCCGCTGGACGGTCGTCGAGAAGATCCTGGCCGACGGGGAGCGGCTGCCGGACTCCTGGCCCGTGGCCGGCACCACCGGCTACGACGCCCTGCGCCATGTCGACGGCCTCTTCACGGACCCCGAGGGGGCCGGGGAGCTGCTGGACCGCTACCGGCGCTTCGCGGCCCCGCAGACGGACCGGGGCGGCGAGTGGGCGGCCACGGTACGCCGGGCGGCGTACAAGGTGCTCACGCACGAGCTGGCGGCCGAGACGGAGCGGCTGACGCGGGCGGCGTCCCGGGTGTGCGCCGCGTCGGCCGACCCCGGCCTGCGCGACCGGGCGCCCTGGGCGCTGCGCACGGCCCTGGAGGAGCTGCTCGTGCGCATGGAGGTGTACCGGCCGTACACCTCGGGCGACCCGGCCGCCGTCGTCACCGAGAAGGCGGCCGCCGAGGCGCGGCAGGCGTTCGTCGTGCCGGAGGAGGCGGGCGCCGTCGACGTGGTGCGGAAACTGCTGCTCGGCGGGGAGGGGCCGGCCGGGGCGGACTTCCGGGCGCGGTTCGCGCAGACGGCGTCGGCGCTGCGCGCCAAGTCGGTGGAGGACACGGCGTTCTACCGGTACGTGCCGCTGTCGGCGGCGAACGAGGTGGGCGGCGACCCGGGCGCCCCGGGGGTGTCCCCGGCCGGCTTCCACGCCTATTGCGCGCGCGTGCAGCGCGACTGGCCGGCCACCGGCACGGTCGTGTCGACGCACGACACCAAGCGCAGCGCCGACGTGCGCGCCGCGCTCGCCGTGCTCACCGAGTGCCCGGGGCGCTGGGCGGACGTCCTGGAGGAGGTCACCCGCGCGGAGGAGGGCGTGCCGGACGGACAGCTGGCGTGGGCGGCCTGGCAGACGGTCTTCGGACTCGGCCCGGCGGCCCCGGAGCGCGTCCAGGAGGCGCTGCTCAAGCACGCGCGCGAGGCGGGCCTGTACACCAGCTGGACCGAGCAGGAGCCGGCCTACGAGGAGGCGGTGGCCGCGTTCGTGGCGGCGGGGCCGTGCGGGGCGCCGGGCGAGCGGGTGGCCGCGCTGCGCGGCGCGCTGGAGCCGTACATCCGTGCCAACGTGCTCGGTACGGCACTGGTGCATCTCACGATGCCCGGGGTGCCGGACGTCTACCAGGGCACGGAGAGCGAGTACCTGGCGCTGGTGGACCCGGACAACCGGCGCCCGGTGCGGTTCCCGCCGGAGGATCCCGGCGCCAAGGGCACGGTGACCGCGGCCGCGCTGCGGCTGCGCCGGCGGCGGCCGGAGGTCTTCGGGGACGCCGCGGGGTACGAACCGTTGCCCGCCGAGGGAGCGGCCGCGGCCCACTGTCTGGCGTTCGCGCGCTCCGGCCGGGTCGTCACGGCCGTGACGCGGCTGTCGCTGCGGCTGGCGGAGGCGGGCGGCTGGCGTGGGACCCGGCTGGCGCTGCCCCCGGGGACGTGGGTCGACGTCCTGGCTCCCGAGCGGGAGTTCACGGGCCACGCGCGCGTGGCGGAACTGTTCGAGCGGCTGCCGGTGGCCCTGCTGGAGCGGGCGGAGTGAGGCCGCGGGGTGATCTTCGGCGTTGACAGGTGGGGGCCGGGTGCATGTAATGGAGGCGGTGTCGCGTGACGCCGGCCAAAGAGCAGTGGGCTGGCCGGCGGTCGGGCGAACACCCTTCTTCGAGGGACACGCCATGAGTTCACACTCCGCGCCCCGCGGCTGACCCAGCACTGACGCACATCGCTGCGCGCTTTCCTTTCCGCGCCGGCTCTTCGCGCTCTGCGTGCGTTTCCTCTGTGCATCTTCTCTGCGTTTCCTCCTTCACGCCCTTCCCTCGCCTTTCGCGGCACCTTCCTGTGTGCCCTGCGCCCTGTGCCCTGCGCCCTGTGCCGCGTGCCATGCGCCTGGCGCCGTGCGCACGCTCACCATGACTTCCGGAGAGACCCACCCGTATGCCCACGTCGTTCAATGAATCCGTCATCGAGCAGTTCCGCGCCAACGGCGGGAAGGCCGGCGGCCCCTTCGAAGGGGGGAACCTGCTCCTGCTGACGACCACCGGCGCCGAGTCGGGGACCGCGCGGACCACGCCGCTCGGCTACGTCCGCCACGGCGACGCGCTCCTGGTCGTCGGGTCCGGTCCCGGGGCCCCGAACCATCCCGACTGGTACCGCGACCTGCTCGCCCACCCCGTGGTGCGGGTGGAACTCGGCACCGAGACCTTCCAGGCGCTCGCGGTCCCCGCCGAGGGGGCCCGGCGCGCGGAACTCTTCGAACACGCCGTACGGACCGCGCCCGGATACGGCGACCATCAGGCCCGCACCGCCCGCTCCCTGCCCGTCGTCGTACTGGAGCCCGCCGAGCCCGACGGCTGGGAGGGCCTGCGCGAGGTCCATACCCTCGCCGACAAGATCATGGAGGTACACACCTGGCTGCGCGGTCAGTTGCGTCAGGTGGCGGCGCAGGCCGATGCCCACTTCGCCGCCCGGGCGGCCCACGAGGGGCCCGGTGAACCGCCCGCTCCGGGCCTCGGACTGCAGATCCGGCAGCGCTGTCTGGCGTTCTGTCAGGCGCTGCGGTTCCACCACGTCAGCGAGGACGCGCATGTGTTCCCCACGATGGCCCGCCACCACCCCGACCTGGCCGACACCTTCGCCCGGCTCACCGAGGAACACCGCACGGTCGCACGCATCCAGGACGAACTGGTGACCCTGCTGGCGGGCGTCCAGATCGCCGACCCCGAGCGCTTCCGTACCGAACTGAACGCCATGACAAGGGAGTTGAACGACCACCTCGACTTCGAGGAGGAGACGATCGTCCCTCTGCTCGCCGAGGTCCCCTGGCCGCCGGCCCCGCCCGCCCGGCCGGCCGGCGCAGGGAGGGAGCGCGAGGAGTGAAAGCCGGACGGTCGTACCCTCCGCCGGAGCGCACATCCGAGCGCCCCTGGAGCCTCCCCCCAGGCGTTCTTGACAGTTCACAGAGACCATGGGGTACTGCGGAGGCGAAGGCCGGGCGGACCAATACGGGGGTGAGTCTCCTGCCGGAGCTGCGCTACCCCACTGTGACCGAACTGACTTTTTCCGTACGGGCGTTGGCCGCGTTCCAGCCCGGGATGTGCGCGCTGCGGCAGGTAGGGGTCTCCCGTGCGGGCCGACCCCTGCATCTGCTGTCCGTGGGACACGCCCGACGGGCCGTGCTCGTCGTCGCGGGTGCCCACGCCAACGAGCCGACCGGGGGCTCGACGCTGCTGGCGCTGGCCGAACGGGTCGTGCAGGAGCGGGAGTTGCGGGACGGTACGTCCTGGCACTTCCTGCTGTGCGCCGACCCCGACGGGGCGAGTCTGCATGTGACCCCGGCACCGCGCAGCCTGCTGGAGTACCACCTCGGCTTCTTCCGGCCCGCCGGTCCGGAGCAGCCGGAGTGGTCCCCCGCCGTGCTGCCGCCGGACCGGCTGCCTCCGGAGACTCGCGCACTGACCCGGGTCATCGACGAGCTGCGGCCCTACCTGCAGGTGACGCTGCACGGCACCGATCTGGGCGGCAGCTGGGTGCAGCTGACCAAGGACATCCCGGGTCTGGCCGAGCCGTTCGTCAAGTCCGCGGCCCAGTTGCACATCCCGGTGGAGACGGGCGCGTCCGACGCGGCGGGCTGGCCCGCGTCCGGGCCCGGCGTGCACGTGATGCCGGCCGCCGGGACGGAGGCGGCGTACCCGAGCATGCCCGACGACGCACGGCACAGCACCTGGTACCACGCCCATCGCTACGGCGGTCTGACCGCGGTGGTGGAGGTGCCGATGTGGGCGAGCGACATGGTGGACGACCCCGCCCCGCATCCCGCCCCGGCCGCGGCGATACGGCGGCTGGCGCGACGGCTGCTGCGCGACACCACGGAGGTGGAGCGGGTGCTCGTCGAGGCGCTGCCGCGTCTGGAGGGCGTCGACGGGCCCCTGCTGCGGGCGGCGAAGTGGGCGCTGGAGCTGGTGCCCGGGCTGGCCGCGGACTGGACGGACACCCCGCCCGCCGACACGACGATGGCGTACGTCGGCAGCGTGGACGCCTTCGCCCGCCGGCTGCCCCTGCGGGCGGCCGCGATGCTGTGGCGGGTCCTCCAGGAGAGCGACGACCACGCCGCCCCGCGGCTGGAACAGCTCGTCGAGACCTGGAGCGACGCCTTCGCCTGTCGCTTCCGCGCCCGCTGGGTGCCCTTGGAGCACCAGGTCGAGCACCAGTCCCGCACGGTCGTCGCGGCGGCCCTGCACGCGCGCGAACGGGCGGCGTGACGGGCGGGACGACCGGCTCCGTGCGGGGCGCCGTGCCGGGCGGCCCGGCGGGCGGGACGACGGACGGGGCGGTGGCCGCGGGCACGCGCGTGTGCCCGCGACCGTCCTGGCCGGGTCAGACCTCGGGCACCTCCTGGTCGTCCAGGGCGAACACCGCCCCCGTCAGCGCCTCCCGCTCGCAGTCGTTGCCGAAGGTGCGCTCGTAGTCGACCGGGCGCCCGTTCCACTGCCCCTGCGCGCGGACCGTCACCGGCGCGTACATGAGCGGGCAGATGCGGCTGCCGTCCGCGGTGAGGGCGTCGACGTCGCCGTCGGCCCGCGCCAGGACGTCGCAGGCCTCCGCGGCCCGCGAGTGGCCCTGGGGCGGGTCGCACAGCAGCAGGGTGCCTCGGGTGTCGCTGGAGCGGGAGTCGCCCCGGGTGACGGTGAGCTGGAGCCAGTTGCCGGGGACGGCGTCGTGGGAGGCCGCGAGGGCCGGGGCGGCGCCGACGGCGAGCAGGAGGGCGGCCGCGGCCGGAAGCGCGCGTCGGACGGCTTTCGCCGGCCGGAGACAGGTGAGGAAGTACGTCATTCCCGATGCATCGGCACGGCCGGCTGTGTACCCCAGTCCGACTCACTCGAACGGGCACCGGCGGGCTCGGCGGCACGGCGGCCGGCCAGCTCGAACGCGGCGAACACGACCCGTGCCTGGTACTCCGCCTGGCGCGCGACGGGAATCCAGCGCGCCCCGCACTCCTCCTGGTAGTCGGCGCACCACGCGTCGATGAGTGCGTCCAGCTCCGGCAGCGCGCCGACGGGGTCCCTTCCGGCGCCGGTGACGAGCTGGTGCAGCAGGCCCGCCGTCCGGACGGCGATCCGGCGGCCCGCGATGCGCAGGGCGGTCAGATGGGCGGTGCTGAGCGGGGGCAGCGGGCGGGCGGAGTCGGCGGTGGCGGGGTCCCAGGCGTCCGCGAGACCGGGGCAGACCAGTAAATAGTCGTCGACCGGGGCGAGCAGACGGGCCGCGTCGGGGGCGTCGGCGAGGTGGGGCCGCACCCGCGCGAGGATACGTTCCAGCAACTGTGCGTCATGGCGCAGGGCAGAGCTCACCGTCCGCAGTGCCGCGTCCCGGTCGGCGGGCGGGGAGCCGTCCTCGACGGCGGCGACGCCCCACATGGGCGCCTCGACGACCGCGGTGACCGTGCCGTGGCGGTGGGGGTGGTACCAGGTCGACTCGACGGCGGCCTCGGTGATGGCGGCGGCCAGGTCACGCGGGCGCGGTGGCGGTATCCGGTAGACGGCGGGTCCCAGGCGCGGCCAGTACAGGGTGTCGTAGGGCCCGAGTTCGCGGGGGATACCGAGCCGGGCGGCGGCGTGGGCGACCCGCCGGGAGAGTCCGGGCAGGTCACGGGTGAGTTCCACGAAGGCGCCGCCGACGTCTACGCCGTGCAGCGAGCACTGGAAGAAAGGTTTCAGTTCGTCCTGGAGCCGGAGCAGCGCACGGGTCTCCGGCAGCGCGGCGGCGGCCGCGCCGTCGGGCAGCCACTCGGGCTGTTCCAGGAAGCCCGGCCGGAAGAAGTTACGGAAGTAGCGGCCGAGGCTGTAGGGGCCGGTCAGCCAGCCCTCGTTGCGGCGCAGGCCGTCGGGGTCGAGGCAGAGCAGCAGGTTCCAGGTGGCGTCGGCGCCGACGGTGAACCGTGGGTCGGCGAGGACGCGTTCGGCCAGCCGCAGGACGGTGGCGCCGCCGACGGGCTCGTTGGCGTGCGGTCCGGCGACGACGAGGACCTGGCGGGCACCCCGGCCGACGGAGAGCAGCCACAGCGGCGAGCCCGCGCGCGAGACCCCGACGCGGCGCAGCCGGACGTCCCCGGAACCACGGACGGCGAGCGCGGCCGCGCGGGCCGCGAGTTCGTCCACGGTCGGGTAGCGGAGGAGGGGCGGCAGGGCACACCTCCCACAGGGCGGCGCCGTCGGTTCACCTGGTGTGTCTGGTGTACGCACAGTGAGTCATGGGCCGGGGGTACGTCAACACCGCGGTAGGTGTGGGGACTTGAGCGGACCGTGGCGACTCGGGCGAGCCGGAGGGTCCTGTCGGCCCACCGGGACGCCGTGGTTCGACGGGCCGCATCCGGGCCGACGGGCCGACGGCGCCGAGGGGCGGCGGCAGTCCGGTCCGGTCGGCGGCCGGCCCACGTGTCGGGAGGTCGGCGGGCCGGGCCGATCCTGTGGGACGGCAGGCGGCGAGCCGGTCCGGCAGAACGCCGGTCCGTCGGTCGGGCCCGTCGGCTCTCCGGGTCGGTACGGTCGGTCGGTCGGCGGTCCGGGTCGGTCCAGCCCGTCGGCGAAGCAAGCCGGTCAGCGAGGCGGGCCGGTCGGCAGGTCGGCTCAGTGGGCCAGTGGGTGGGTCAGTTCACCGAGAGGCGGAACGCCATGCGGCCGAAGGCGACCTGGTCGCCCTCGCGGACCACGGCCGCGCCGATGACACGACGTCCGTTGACCGTGGTGCCGTTGGTGGAGCCGAGGTCGCGCAGCACCCACATCCCGCTCTGGCGGCTGAGTTCGGCGTGCACCCGCGAGACGCTCTCGTGGGTCAGCCTGAGGCCGCTCGCGGGGTCGCGGCCGATGCGCAGCGCGCTCTCGGTGCCGGGGTGCGGCAGCAGCAGTTTGGGCAGCCGCTCGGCCTGCCAGGCCCTGCGCAGCCGGACCGAGAAGCCGGAGACCGCCCCGACGGTGCCGAAGACGGCCCGCGAGAGGCGGCTCTCCCTGGGCAGGTCGGCGGTGAGGACGGCGAGCTCGTCGGAGCGGCGGGCGACGAGAGCCAGCTCCATGCGCCGGATGAACGTGTCGTGCGACAGTCGCCCCATGGCGACGCCGTCACGCAGCACCTTCAGCGCCCGGTCGCGCTCCGCGTCCGACAACCGCGCGGGGTACGTGTTGAACTCGAAAGACGACGTCACAGTGCTGATTCTCGGTCAGCGCGCCCCGGGTGTCCAGAAGACGCGAAAACGCCCGGCCCGCCCGCATGCCGCCAATGGGAGTGTTCCAAAAGCGGATTGATCTCGGGTGGAGCACGATGGAGGCGACGGGCTACATCACGGTGAGCAGACGAAGGGGAACCGTCCGTGCAGTTCGAGGTGTGGGCACCGCAGGCCGAACGTGTGACGCTCCAGTGCGACGGCGTCACCCGCGCGTTGGAGCGCGATCCGGAGCGGGCGGGGTGGTGGACCGGTGAGGCGGAGGCCGCGGACGGCACGCGGTACGGGTTCGCGGTGGACGACGGGCCCGTCCGCCCGGACCCCCGCTCGCGCCGTCAGCCGGACGGCCCGGACGGGCTGAGCGCGGTCGTCGACCAGACCCGCCACGAGTGGCGAACGCAGTGGTCCGGCCGACCGCTGCCGGGCGCGGTCCTGTACGAGCTGCACGTGGGCACGTACACCCCCGAGGGCACCCTGGACGCGGCCGCGGAGCGCCTGAGTCATCTCGCCGAACTCGGTGTCACACACATCGAGTTGATGCCGTTGTGCGCGTTTCCCGGCCGGCACGGCTGGGGGTACGACGGGGTGTCGCCGTGGGCGGTGCACGAGCCGTACGGCGGTCCCGAGGCGCTGAAGCGGTTCGTCGACCGGGCCCACGCGCTCGGTCTGGGCGTCGTCCTGGACGTGGTGCACAACCACCTCGGCCCGTCCGGCAATTACCTGCCCGTGTTCGGCCCGTACTTCACCGAGACGCACCACACGCCGTGGGGCGCCGCCATCAACCTGGACGCGCCCGGCTCGGACGAGGTGCGCGCCTATCTGGTGGGCAGCGCGCTGGCCTGGCTGCGCGACTACCGGCTCGACGGGCTGCGGCTGGACGCGGTGCACGCGCTGGCGGACACGCGCGCGTGCCACTTCCTGGAGGAGCTGTCGACGGCGGTGGACGCCCTCGCGGCGGAGACCGGCCTGCCGCTGTTCCTGATCGCCGAGTCCGACCTGAACGACCCGCGGCTGATCACACCCCGCCGGGCAGGGGGTCTGGGCCTGCACGCGCAGTGGAACGACGACTTCCACCATGCCCTGCACACCGCGCTCACCGGCGAGTCCCAGGGCTACTACGCCGACTTCGCGCGCGCCCCGTTCGCCGCGCTCGCCAAGACCCTCACCGGCGGCTTCTTCCACGACGGTACCTACTCCGGCTTCCGCGGCCGGCACCACGGCCGCCCGCTGGACCGCACCCGCCTGCCCGCGCACCGGCTCCTCGGGTACACCCAGACCCACGACCAGATCGGCAACCGCGCCCAGGGCGACCGCCTCTCCGCCTCCCTCTCCCCCGGCCTGCTGGCCTGCGCGGCCGCGTTGACGTTGACCGCGCCGTTCACGCCGATGCTCTTCATGGGCGAGGAGTGGGCGGCGGGCACGCCCTGGCAGTACTTCACCGACCACACCGACCCGGAGCTCGCCGAGGCCGTACGGCGGGGCAGGCGGCGGGAGTTCGCGGCGCACGGCTGGGCCGAGGAGGACGTGCCCGACCCGCAGGACCCGGCGACACGCGAGCGCTCGTGCCTGGACTGGTCCGAGCCGGAACGCGAGCCCCACGCGCGCGTGCTGGCCTGGTACCGCGAGCTGATCGCACTGCGGCACGCGACCGCGGACCTCACCGATCCGGATCTGGCCGACATCAAGGTCGCCCACGACGCGCGGGCCCGCTGGCTGGCGTTCCGGCGCGGTGACGTCCGGGTGGCCGTCAACCTCGGCAAGGAGCCGGCCGCGATCCCGCTGGGCCCGCGTCCGGCCCGCGTCCTCGCCACCTGGGATCCGGTGGACGTACCCGGCCGGGACGGGCTGCTGCATGTGCCCGGCGAGTCGTGCGTGGTGCTGGAGCAGGACTGAGCGAGACCCGGTGGGGCAACCCGGGGGGCAACCCGGCGGGGCAACCCGGTGGAGGGGCCGCCGCCACCTCCTCCGCAGGGCCGTCCCCCGCCCTCCACCGTCCGCTCATGCCTCCTCGTCGGCCCCGCCGTCCTCCCCCTCCTCGCGGAACTCCGTCACCCGCTCCAGCAGGATCGCCTCCCAGGCGCGTCCCAGCCGGACCCGTGGGAGGGTGAGCGCTTCGGCGTCGTGCGGGCCGGCGGTGCGGCGGTCGAGGCGTTCCGCGAGGCGGACGACGGTGTCGCAGCGGGCCAGCCACAGGCCACGCAGGCAGGGGCGGGCGCCGTAACCGGCGAGGGTGGCGGCGCGGACGGCGGCGCCGGAGCCGACGGCGAGGGCGAGCCCGGCGATGTCCTCGGCGGGATCCCCGAGGACCGCGCCGGTCCAGTCGAGGACGGCGCGCACCCGGCCGTCGGCGCTCACCACGAGGTGCTCGCCCCGCAGCGCGTGGTGGACGAGGACGGCGGTGCCGGGCTGGGCGGCGAGCTGGGCCGCGCCGGGCGAGGTGAGCTGATGGAGGCGGGCCGGGTCGAACTCGTCGGCGCGGGCGAGGCGTTCGGCGGCGGTCACCGCCATCCGCCGCAGCGCCTCCAGCGAGCGCGGGGCGGTGCGCGGCACACCGAGCGCCTCGGCCTGCCGGGGCGGCACCTCGCGCAGTCCCCGGAGCAGTCCGGCGAGGTCCGCCTCGCCGACGGCCGACACGTCGTGCTCCTCGGCGGTGCCGCCGGGCAGCTTGGTGTCGAGGGTGTACACCAGTCCGGGCGACCACTCGCCGTGCGCGACGCTGGTGGGTACGGCGACCGGGACGTGCGGGCGGACGAGGTCGCGCAGCCGCAGTTCGCGGCGGCGCCGCAGGGTCGTCTCACGGTCGGTCGCGAGACGCAGCACATGGCGGGTGCCGACCCACCAGGTGGCGGGCGAGCCGCCCGCGACGACGGGCCGGACCTCGGGCCCGGAGCCGCCCGCGCCGCCCTCGTCGAGGAGCGCGCGGACCAGTCGGCGGACGGTGTCCGCGGTGGGTGTCGGTGCCTGGTTCATGGTCGCGCCGTTGCCGTTCGGATGGGTGCCGGGGACTGCTGGAGGCGGGTCAGTCCACTATGACCAGCTCGCGGGTGGTGTCGTTGAGACGGCGGCCGCCCTCCTCGGTGACGGTGACGATGTCCTCGATGCGCACGCCGAACCGGCCCGGCAGATACACCCCGGGCTCCACGGAGAAGCACATGCCGGGCACGAGCGGCCGCTCCTCGCCCTCGATCATGTACGGCGGCTCGTGGGTGGTGACGCCGATGCCGTGGCCGGTGCGGTGGATGAAGTACTCGCCGTAGCCGGCGTCCGTGATGACCGCGCGGGCGGCCCGGTCGACCTCCTGGCAGGCGACGCCCGGCCGGACCGCCCGGAAGCCCGCCTCCTGGGCCGCGCGCACGAGGTCGTGGACCCGGCGCTCCTCCTCGGTGGGTTCGCCGACGTGCACGGTGCGGGAGGTGTCGGAGCCGTAGCCGTCCTTCAGGCCGCCGAAGTCCAGGACGACCATGTCGCCGCGTTCGATGACCCGGTCGCCGACCTCGTGGTGCGGGTTGGCTCCGTTCGGCCCGGAGGCGACGATGGTGAAGTCGACCTGGGAGTGCCCGTACCGGCGCAGCAGCCCGGCGAGGTCGGCGCCGACCTCCGTCTCCCTGCGCCCGGCGAAGGGAACCTTCCGGATCTCCTCGAACGCCCGGTCCGCGGCGGCTCCCGCGGCCGCCATCAGTTCCAGCTCCGCCGCGTCCTTGACGGCGCGCAGCATCGGCAGGGCCTCGGTGAGCGAGGCGTAGGAGGTGGCGGGCAGGATCTTCTGGAGGCCCAGCAGGTGCATCGCCCAGGCGTTGTCGCTGATCCCGAGACGGCCGCCCGTGCCGAGGAGGGCGGCGGTGGCGGCATAGGGGTCCTTGCCGTCGGTCCAGTCCCGCAGGGTGAGCGCCGGGGCGCCGGCCGCCTTCGCCGCGTCGGGGGCCTCCAGCGTCGGCACGACGAGGACCGGGTCCCGGCCGGGGGCGAGGACGAGCAGGGTGAGCCGTTCGGTGGCGGCGGTGGGCGCGTAGCCGGTCAGCCACACGAGGTCGGGTCCGGGCGCCACGAGGAGTCCGGCGAGGCCGGCGTCGGCGGCCTCGCGTGCGGCCCGCTCCATGCGGGCCCGGTAGTCGTCGGCGGTGAAGGGCGCGGTGGCGGTGCCGGTCATCCGGGCCTCCCAGACAGGACGTGGCGACTGACGTGTGACGGACGGGGTGACGCTGACGTGATGGCCACGGGCAGCATCCTGCCCGTACGGCGGGGGTCGCGCGAGCCGGTCGACGCGGGTTTCGGGCGGGTGACCGGCCCGGGTCAGCCGTCCAGGGCCATCCGCAGGCCGAGGAGCAGCAGGACGCCGCCGGAGACCTGCTCCAGGCGGCGGCGTGCCCCGGCCCGGGACAGGAGGGCCTTCATCCGGCCCACGAACCACACGTACAGACCGTAGTAACCGATTTCGTAGACCGCCCGGAGCGCGGCGAGCCCCACCATGGCCGGCAGGTGCGGGGCGCCCTGCGGCACGAACTGCGGCAGGAAGGACAGGGCGAAGACGGCCGCCTTGGGGTTGGCGAGGTTCAGCAGCAGCCCGCTCCGGCAGGAGGCCCGGCCGCTCTGCTCGACGCCCTCCCGGCCGTCGTCGACCGGCGCGCCGTCCTCCTCGGTCCTGCGCGCCTGCCGCAGTGCCTGGACACCGAACCAGACCAGCACGACGGCGCCGACGACGCGCAGCACGTCGTACGCCACCTGGGAGGCGGTCAGCAGGGCGGTCAGGCCGAACGCGGCGACGAGGCCCCGGACGAACACGCCGGTCTCGTTGCCGAGCACCGTCAGGAAGCCGGCGCGGCAGCTGCGCAGCGACTGCTTGACGATGAGCACGGTGCTCGGCCCGGGTGAGGCGGCGACGAGGGTGCAGGCGCCCAGGAAGGCCAACCGGGAGGTCGGCATGGCGCTCATGGTGACGCGGCGGGTCCGTCCTGGCCAGTGGTTTCCCCGGCGGGGCCGAGCGCCGGGCGTCGGCGGCCCCCCGGTGCGGGCGGCCGCGTCGGGACCCGCTCAGGTGACGACGCCGGGCATCACCGTCAACCGACCGTATCCGCCGCTGTGATGACGCACCGTCAGCACGATCTGCTTGCCGGGACGGGCCTCGTCGACCGCCCGGGCGAGGTCCGTCGCCGAGTCGATCCTGGTACGGCCGAACTTCAGCAGGACGTCGCCGCGGACCAGGCCCGCGGTGTAGCCGGGGCCGGGGATGTGGACGGCGACGATCTCGGCGCCCGTCCTCTCCGCGTCCACGGCCTCCAGGCCCAGGGTGGCGTCCGGCGGTCGCGAGGACGCGGTGGCCGCCCCGGCCGACCCGGACGACCCGCCGGGGGTGGCCGGGCTCGGCCGGCCCGACGCGGACGCGGCGCCCGGTGCGCCCGGTGCGCCCGGCCCGGTCTGCTTCTGGAGCTCGGCCAGTCTGCTCATGCCGATCACGGTCGCCCCCACGGTGCCGAGTCCGACGCCGGACAGGACCAGGACGGTGCCGGCGAACAGGCCGAACAGCAGGGTCGTCAGCCGTCGGCCGCGGCGGCGCGCGGCGTGCGGGCGCCGACCCTGGCCGCCCGGCCCGGCACCGCCGCCGGGCTCGGATCCGGGCATGGGCTTGGGACGCAACGCTGTCTGTTCCATGGATCGCCTCCGGCTGGTGCTCTACCCGGCGCAACGGCGCACCACGAGCCACGAACGAGTGAGACTGCCCCAGGGTCAGGAGCGGTACCGGTCGGCCGCACCGCAGGTCACGGACGGGTCGACAGCGCCTCCACCAGCGTCCGCACCGCCCCCGACGGCATACCCGCGTACACGAGTTCGACCCGGTGGACGACCCGCGGCCCGGTGACCGGGACGGCGGCCGTGCCCGGCACATCGGCCGCCACCGAGCGGGGCAGCAGGGTGAGGCCGTGGCCGGCGGCCACCAGGGCGGTCAGGACGCGGAGGTCGGTGCCGTCGTAGCGCAGGGCGGGGCGGAAGCCGTGGCCGCCGTTCGCGGCCCGCAGCTGGGGCAGCGGCAGCCCGGCTTCGGGGGCGTCCAGCCAGCGCGCGTCGGCGAGGTCGCCCAGGCGCAGGCCGCTGCGCCGGGCCAGTGGGTGGCCGGCGGGCAGCAGGACACGGACCGGCTCCTCGCCGACGCCGTACGTGGTCAGCGGCGCGACGTCGGGCAGCCGGAGCGGGTCGCTGGGCGCGGCCAGGCCGTCGACGAGGCCCACGTCGGCCGTCCCGTCGGCGACGGCGGCGCAGACGTCGTCACGGCCCAGCACCCGCAGCGTCACACCGGCGGGCGGGAGCGCGGCGAGGGCCGCCGGGCCGAGGGCGGTCGGCGAGCCGGCCAGGGTCAGCCCGTGCGAGGGCGCCGAGGCGATCCGGACGACGTCCGCGCGAGCCGCGTCCAGGCGCAGCAGCAGCGGTCCCGCGTGTTCGAGCAGCCGCTCACCGGCCGTGGTGGGCAGGACGGGCCGGCGGGTGAGCAGCGGGGCGCCGAGGTCCTGTTCGAGGGCCGCGATGTGCTGGGAGACGGCGGACTGGGTGTAGCCGAGTTCCCGGGCGGCTTCGGAGAAGGAGGCGAGGCGCGCGACGGTGACGTACGTGCGCAGCAGATGCGGGTCCATGCGCCCAGGGTCGCAGGCCGCATCAGTTCTGCTTATCGAGGGTGCAGGAATCATCGTTGGACGTGAAGTCCGCGGCGCCGCCAGGATGAACGGCATGACCGACACCACAGCTCGGATCGCCAAGGTCGCCCTGGTCGGCGACCGCTCCCCGAACGTCGTCTCGCACACCCGCGTCCCGCTCCTGGTGGACGCTCTCGCCGCCCGGGACCGGCTGCTCCTGGACGCCTACTGGATCCCGTCCGAGGAGGCGCGCGCCGAGGGCGCGGTGCGTGGCTTCGACGCGGTCTGGGTGGTGCCGGGCAGCCCCTACCGCAGCGAGGCGGGCGTCCTGTCCGCGATCCGCACGGCGCGCGAGGAGGGCATCCCCTTCCTCGGCACCTGCGGCGGCTTCCAGCACGCGCTCCTGGAGTACGCCCGCAACGTCTGCGGACTGTCGCGGGCGGCGCACGCCGAGAACGACCCCGACGCGGACGATCTGCTCATCGAGCCCCTGGCCTGTTCGCTCGTCGGCCACGAGGGCGTCGTGACGATCGAGCCGGGGTCGCTCGCCCAGTCCGTGATCGGCTCGGAGCGCACGGTCGAGCGCTACTTCTGCGCGTACGGCCCCTCCCGCCACCTCGACACCCTGCGCGCCCGAGGCCTGCGTTTCTCCGGCCACGACGAGAACGGCCAGGTGCGGATCGCCGAACTGCCGGGCCACCCCTTCTTCCTGGCCTCCCTCTTCCAGCCGGAGCTGTCCGGCGACGGCTCGCGCCCGCACCCGATCGTCCGGGCACTGGCCCGAGCCGCGGTCGAGCACGCCTCCCGCAAGGAGCGTCAGCCGTAGGAGAGCGCAAAGACCGACAGGTGCGGGACGGGCACCGGCGGCGCGAGGTCCGGCAGGAAGCCGTGGGTGCGGCGGGCCAGGTACGCGGACTTGTAGCGGTCGACCTCGCGGTGCCAGTTCAGAATGCCCGCCAGCCAGTTCTGAAGGTCGGCGACGTAGTGCCCCATCGCCTCGCGGGCCTCGGGCGAGAGGTCGAAGTCGTCGTAGAGGATCGGCAGTTCGTGTGCGACGACATGCTCGAACTGCTGCATGCGCTGGGTCATCAGGTCGTGGACGATGCCGAGCGCGGTCGGGTAGTCACAGCCGAAGAAGTTCTGCACGACGAGGATCGCGTTGTGCACCTCGCCCTCGTACTCGATCTCCTTCTGGTACGAGAAGACGTCGTTGGTGAGGCACGCGTAGTCGACGGCGGCGTTCTCCAGCGAGCGGACGACACCGCTGCGGTAGACCTCCGCAGGCACGGCGGGGCCCTGGCCCATACGGCACAGGCTCAGCGTGAGGTCGGAGCCGAAGGTGGCGCGGCGCATCTCCAGGTAGTCGACCGGGTCGGGGACACGGTTCTGGAGCTGGTTGGACAGCTCCCACACCCAGCTCTCGGTCATGACGTCGACCGCGTCGCGCAGAGTACGCCGCTGGTCGGGGGTCATGCCCGCGGTGGTGCGCGCCCACAGGTCGATCAGGCCGCGCTCCATGGCGTTGGCGGGGACGACGGGCGCCGCCTCACCGTCGACGGGCATGCAGGCGGACAGCCGGGCCGTGGTCAGGCGCGCGGCGGCCAGGTCGCGGCGATTGCCGAAGACGAGCGGGTAGTAGTCGTCGCCGTAGGTGCCCCAGGCGAGCCACTGGGCGCTGAGGTCGAGTTCCTCCGCGGTGGCGTCCGGGTCGAGGCCGGCCGAACACAGCGGGAGGTCGTAGGCGGCGAGTTTGTCCTCGTCCCAGACGCCCTCCTCCAGGATGCCCATCCGGTGCGTCCAGGCCGTCAGACGCGGGCGGCACGCCTCCAGGTGCGGGCTCAGCTCCACCGGGAAGGGCATGTGGAAGTCGGGCAGCAACGACGGGCCGACCTTCTGGTGCGGCACGTGCGCGTACGCCCGCAGGCGTTCGGTGGCGGCCGAGGCGAGCAGCGCGCCGACGTCGGCGGCGGAGGTGCCGGGACCGCTCAGCCTCTGCCAGGGAGCCTCGGAGGTGGCGCCCTTGTTCATGTAGCGGCTGGAGCGCATGTGCCACTCGTGGCCGCCGGACTGCCAGTCCTGCAGACCCTTGGTGTACGCGGCGACCGCCAGGACCTCGTCGGGCGTGAGGCCCTTCTCCAGGGCCACCGCGGGCACTTCGGTGAACGCGGTGTGCTCGAACTGGTGGAGGCGGGAGGTGAGGATGTCGTTGACGGTGTCGGCGGCCTCCTGGGTGGTGCAGCCGAAGAACGTCTCCAGGACAAGCACGCCGTTGCTGTTCTCGCCCTCGTCCTCCACCTCGCGCTGGTAGGAGAACAGGTCGTTGCGCAGGTGCACGGCGTCGGAGAAGGTCTCCATCAGCACCCTGAGCGGCCTCGACCCGGCGACGGCGGACGGGACTTCGGCGGTCGCGTACTCCACGAGCCCCGCCGACCAGGGCGCGCCGCCCACCTTGCGCCGCATCTCGATGTACTCGACGGGGTTGGCGATCCGCCCCTCGTTGATGTTGGACAGCTCCCACATCGACTCGTTGAGCAGGTGCTCGGTCGCCACGGCGAAGCGGCGTCGCCAGTCCTGCGACATGTCCGGCACCGTACGCGTCCACAGGTCGGCGAGGCCCGCCTCGACCGGGTTGCGCGGCTCGGGCACGGGCTCCGACAGGTCCAGCGGCATGAACAGCGGCAGCCGGTCCAGGTGCGCCTTGCCGGCGGCCCGGTCCGGGGTGCGCTTGAACATGTCGAGGAAGTGGTCGTCGAAGAAGAACACCCACACGTACCAGTCGGTGATCAGCGACAGCGCGGGACCGTCGCAGTCGGGGTGGGTGTAGGCGCAGAGCAGGCCGTAGTCGTGCGCCTCCAGGTCGGCCTGCTCCCAGATCCCGGACCCCTCCAGCATGCCCATGTCGCGCGCCCACTGCGTCGAGTGGGACCGCGCCTCCTCGACGTGCGGGTTCAGGCGCGCCGGGTGCGGCATGTAGAAGTGCGGGAGTTCGAACGGTTGCGTCATGGCCGGGCCCTACCCGGGGGTCCGTGCCTCCATCCGCGGGGCGACACATGATCACACCATCGCGTGAATCGGGCGGGAAGCCGTGAACCGTACGGGACTTGGCGTATCCGTCGCCGGGGCACGCACGCCACGTGCCCGATCGTCGTCGGTCGTCCTCGATCAGCGCCGGTGACGCGGGCGGACCGCGGCGGGCACTCCGGTCGCGTTCGCCCGGCAGTTCGGTGCCCGCTCCGGGCCCGGCTCGGCAACCCCGACGGCCTCTTCGCCCGGCCGCTCCGCGGGTGTCACTCCCGTACCTGGATCAGCGCGTGCGTGCCTCCGGTGCGCCAGCGCTGCCCCTCGGCGGCGACCAGTGCGGCCTCGGTGCCGGCGTCCAGGCCGGTGATCACGTCGGACTTCAGGGTGCGCAGCGCCGCGACCGGGCCGGGGAAGTAGGCGGTGACATCGGCGAACGGGGTGGTCGGGCGCCACCGGCTGTCGCCCACCAGGCGACGGTAGTTGAGGTCGCCCTTCACGATGGTCAGGGAGGCCGCGGCGAACTCGGCCCGCAGATCGTCCGGCATCGCGGCGTAGGGCAACGGGGCCGCGGAGAAGGGATGGGCCCGCACCGTGAGGGTGCCGTCTTCCATGGCCGCCCAGAGCCGTCGGCCGAAGCCGGCGGCCGCTCCCCGCGCGGCCGTCAGCTTCCTGAGCGCGTCGACGACGTCGGCCGTGGTGGCGTCGGAGACGTAGTACGGGTACGGCTTGACGTGCAGGACGACGCGGCCGCACCGCCCGTGCGCGAGGAGGTGGGCGGCCAGGAGAAGATCGGGGATCAGCTCCCGACCCGCGTTGTCGGCGACCAGGCACAGGGTGCCGGTGCCGGTGCCTGTACCGGTACCTGTACTGGTGCCGGCGCCTGCATCGGCATCGGCACTTGTGCCGGTTTCGGTGCCGGTTCGGGAACCGGTTTCCGTACCTGCATCTGTGTACGAATCCGCGGCCGCGTTCGAGACCGGCAGCAGCGACCACAGCGTCTCGCTGTCGTCGGCGACCAGCCCCGTCACCGCCGCCCGCTTCTCCGCCTCGACGTCGGACAGCCGGAAACCGAGGTCGGCACGGTTGCCCCAGAGGGACCCGTGCAGGAGCGCGCGGGCCCGTTCGTCGACCGGGCGGCCCTCGAGGGTGTCGAGCGCGGCCAGTTCCTCGTCGGTCTCGGGCGCGTCGAGCTCGGCGAGCTTGAAGGGGCGGAACGGGTCGATGCCCTGCCAGGGCCCGGGACCGAAGTATCCGACAGCGTCGAGGAGTTGACGGTAGAAGTAACTCTCCGACCACAGCCAGGGCACGTCGAACCAGGATCGGCCGGCGTACGCGTCGAGACCCCAGGTCCGCCACCGGTCACGGTCGGGCGCGCCGGCGGAGAGCGGTTCGATCACGCCCTTGGTGCAGTTGTCCAGCAGCGCGTCCAGGCTCCGGTGGATGTCGGGACCGTAGGGGAACGCCTCCCGCACCTGCTGGATGATCGCCGGATGCCGTTCGGCCAGGACGCCGTGGGGGAACGAGCCGGGTTCGTCGCCGAGGATCACGGGCGGCGCGGGGGTGTCGGACATGCGGCTCACCGTATCCCGGGGGTGCTCCGCTCGGGCCGACCGTCACCCGCACCTCGGCCGCGCGCCCCGAGCCCCTCACACCACCGCCATGATCTCCCGCTCCAGCCGTGCCGCGAGGCTGAGATAGCGCGGTCGGCGCGGTACCGGTACCAGGCCGCGGATGAGGACGTGCCACATCTCGGCCATCCGGCGGGGCAGCCGGCCGGCGGGTTCACGGGAGCGGCCGACGACCCGGGTGCCGACGAAGAAGCAGACCAGGGAGTGCGCCACGGCGTCGACGTCGACGTCCGGATGGATGTCGGACTCCTTGAGCGCGCCGCCGAGCCGCCGGGAGATCAGGTCCAGCAACTCCACGAAGGGATGCGACAAGGGCGGCCGGACCGCCACTCCCCCCGTGGCCAGCCGTAGGCCGGCCCGGGTGATCGGGCCCTCCACCGACAGCCGCGTCAGGGCGAACGTCAGGCGCATCAGGGCTTCGAGCGAGGCGTAGCCACGGTCGTCGATCTCGCCGGCGATCCGGCGTGAGGCCGAGGACTGCAACTCCATGATGGCGTGCGCCAGATCCTCCTTCGCCGCGAAGTGGAAGTAGAGGGCGCCCTTGGTGACATGGGCGTGCTCGACGATGTCACTGAGGCTTGTCGACTCGTAGCCGCGCCGGTCGAACAGGTCGGCGGCGGCCGTGATGATCGTCGTGCGGGTCTGTTCGGCGCGTAACTGCCTCGCCATCGACTGGTATTCTCCCGGGTCGGTAACGAACGGGTCATGCCGTTTTTTCTTACTCACCGTACACAATAGCTCACAGTACGCCTGTAGTGGCCACGGGAGTACAGACCGCCGACACCCCCTACGCGCAACCGACTTGCACGCCACCGCGGGCCCGCCACGGAAGCCTCCCACAGAGAACATACCGGGGGCATAATCGAGCCCGACTCGAAAGAGACGGGGTGCGCGGTTTCCGCTTGTGAGCGCCTTGCGGGCAGGATGCCGGAACACCCGAGCGACACGTGTAACCGCATACCGAGGTTCCCACGGCGCCCTGTGGAGCACACCTCTCGGGCGACATTCATGTGCGAGGCGGCCGGTTTGTTTCCGGGGAAACGGCTGGAAACGCACGGGCAACTCGTTGCCGCCGAGGGGAACTTGCCGACGGCTCCGGAGTCGGGGCCCACGGTGCCGCACGGAAACAGGTCGAAACAGGCTTCGCCGGAAACAGGCCGAAACAGACGAGGGCGGGCCAGCCGGTGTCCATCCACACCGGCCGGCCCGCCCTGTCGTCGCGAGCGGCGAGAAGCGAGTTGCCTCAGAACGTCAACTGCCAGCTGTTGAGCTTGCCGGTGTCCTGCGCGGCGGTGTCCTGGACACGCAGCTTCCAGGTGCCGTTGGCGGTCTCGCCGGAAGCGTTCACCGAGTAGGTGGTGCTGACGTTGTCGGCGGAGTCCGAGGAACTGGCCGCCTTCAGCCGGTAGGCGGTGCCGTCGGGCGCGACGAGGTCGATCACCAGGTCGCCGCGGTAGGTGTGGGTGATGTCGACACCGACCTTGAGGGCGGTCGGGGCATTGCCGGAGCGGCCGCTGACGGCGATCGAGGACTCGATGGCGGAACCGTTGTCCGGGATCGCGACCGCGGTCGTGTTGGTGAAGGTGGTGCCCCCCGTGGAGCCGCCGGAGCCGCTCACCGCCTGCACCGTCCTGGCCGCGTCCGCCAGACCCGCGCCGCAGCCACCGGAGCAGGCGCCGGGCAGCGCACGGGCGTTGTTCTTGATGGCCGTCTCGATCTGCGCGGGGGTCAGCGCGGAGTTCGCCGACTTGACCAGCGCGACCAGGCCCGCGATGTGCGGGGTGGCCATGCTGGTGCCCTGGTAGTAGGCGTACGACTCGCTCGACGGCGTCTTGGTCCCGGAGTTCAGGGTGGACAGGATGCCGTTCGCGGTGCCGGTGCTGGTCTGGCCGCCGGGCGCCGAGATGTCCACGAGGGAGCCGTAGTTGGAGTAGGACGCCTTGGCGCCGGTGCGGTTGGTCGCCGCGACCGAGATGACGTTGTTGCAGTTGCCCGGCGAGTGGTTCGCGACGTTGTCGCTCTCGTTGCCGGCGGCCACCACGACGGTCGTGCCCCGGTTCACGGCGGCGGTGATGGCGCTCTGGGTCGCCGAGGTGCAGGCCCCGTCGCCGCCCAGGCTCATGTTGATGACCTTGGCGACGTTGGAGTTGGCGGGAACACCGGAAACGGTACCGCCGGACGCCCAGGTGATCGCGTCGATGATGTCGGAGTCGTAACCGCCGCACTTGCCGAGCACCCGGACCGGCGAGATCTTCGCGCCGTACGCGATGCCCGCGACACCCTTGTTGTTGTTCGTGACGGCGGCGATGGTGCCGGCCACGTGGGTGCCGTGCCAGGAGGAGTTGCTCGCCGGGACGCCGGAGCCGCACTCGTTGGCGGCGTAGTAGTCGCCCGGGTCGGCCGGGTTGCTGTCGCGGCCGTCGCCGTCGACGGAGACCGCGGTGTCGGCGATGAAGTCGTAGCCGCCGACGATGTTCGCGGCGAGGTCGGTGTGCGCGACGTAACCGGTGTCGATGACGGCGACGGTGACCCCGGTACCCGTCGAAGTGGCCCAGGCGCCCGGCACGTTCATACCGGCGGTGGTCTCGAAGAGGTCCCACTGCTTGGTGTACTCGGTGTCGTTCGGGTCGGCCTTCGGCTTGTTCAGCCGGTCCGGGACGACGTAGGCCACCTGCGGGTCCGCCCGGTACTGGGCGACCACGTCGGCGACATCCGCCTTCGTGAGGTCGTCACCCAGGTCGACCAGGGCGGCGCCGGTGCCCAGACGGCGCTGGAAGTCGACGTCCTCGCCGGTCTTCTCACCCTTGGCGGCGGCGTCGGCCTCGGCGGCCGGGTTCGACCTGGCCTCGGCCGTACCGGACTTGTAACCGACGATGAGGCGCTCGGCCGGGGTGCCGGGCGCGGCCTCGGTCTGGGCGGCGGGGACGGCGGAACCCTGGGAAACGGTTTCCTGGGCGGCGACGGCCGACGCCGTCGATGCGGCGGTGAGCAGGGCCGCGGAGGTCGCGGCGACGGATATCAGCTTCCGTCTCAGGGCGGGTGAGGTGCGCAAGGGCGTGCCTTTCGTAACCGACTCCGGGCAGGGCGGAGCGGCGGTCGATTCGCTTCGGCGGGGAAGCGGCGGGGGGTGCATCGAAGAGCAGCGCGAAAGGCCGGCCAGGCGCGGGAACCGACCCCGTCGGGGTTACCTGTGGGTCGGCTGTGCAGGAACGATAGGCAAAGGATCAGTCATCCGGATACAGGGGAAACCCTCGATCCGGCCAAAAACCAACCCTCGTCGAGCCAGATCGGTCAACGAACGCCCGATTTGATCGTGTCCGTACGGCGCGACAGCCACCGGACGACGTGCTGAACGCGCCGGACCGGATTCCCGTACTGACAGCAGACCGTTCCCGCGCCGGCCGAGGAGACGTCCCCGATGCCCCGCACGACCGCACACCGCACCGCAGCCCTGGCGACCGCCGCCGTGAGTCCGCTCCTGCTGGGCCTGTGGGCCGCCGGACCGGCCCAGGCGCACGGCGCCCCCACGAATCCGGTCAGCCGGGTGTTCGCCTGCTCCCCCGAAGGCGGAGCCGACGCGAGGACCGCGGCCTGCCGGGCGGCCGTCGACGCAGGCGGCACCTCTTTCGCCGCGTGGGACAACCTGCGGGTGGCGAACGTGAACGGCCGCGACCGGCAGACCATTCCCGACGGGCAGTTGTGCAGCGGCGGCCTGTCCGCGTACAAGGGACTCGACCTCGCCCGCGCCGACTGGCCGTCGACCCGGCTCAGCCCGGGCGGGACGCTGCGCATGACGTACGCCTCGACGATCGCGCACACCGGCACGTTCAAGCTGTATCTGACGAAGCCGGGGTACGACCCCTCGAAGCCGCTCACCTGGTCCGACCTGCCGACGAGGCCCTTCGCCGAGGTCAAGGATCCGGCGCTGACGGACGGCGCCTACCACCTCACCGCGAAGCTGCCGGCCGACCGGACGGGTCGTCAGATGCTCTACACGATCTGGCAGAACAGCAGCACGCCGGACACCTACTACTCGTGCTCCGACGTGGTGTTCCCGGAAGCGGTTTCACAAAGCAAGCCGGAGAGCAGCCCGCCGTCGAAGGCGCCCGCTTCGGCCAAGCCCTCGGCGTCCGCGAGCACGGCGCCGAGCTCACCGTCCGCCGCTCCGTCGGTGGCGACCGCGTCCGGCGCCGCTCCCGCCCAGGCCGCCTCGGCCGACCCCGAGAGCACCCCGGTGGCGTCCACCACCGGGGCCGCCGGCTCCGGGCCGTCCGCACCCGTGCTGGCGGGCGGCGCCGCGGCGGTGTTGGTGCTCACCGGCGGCGCCGCCCTCGTCGTGCGTCTGCGTCGACGCTGAACCCCGTTCGCACGGAGCCCGGTTGTGCGTCGCCCGATCAGTCGCGCGGACGGTGTTCGGTTGCGGGTGACGCTGTTCAGTTGACGGTGACGGCCGCGCCCGCGTCGGTCACCGGGGCGTACTTGGCGGTGAAGTAGCCGTTGGCGAAGCAGAGCGACGAGCCCGACGACTTGGTGAACTGCTGGCTGGTGAAGGTGATGCTGTTGTCGGCGTTGCTCGCCGCGCCGGTCAGGCTGGGCGCCTGGTAGACGCAGTTGATGCTGCCCAGCAGGGTGCGCAGCACGACCGTGGTCTGGATGGTGGAGCCGCTCGGCGGGGTCACGGTGACGGTGCCGTCGGAGGAGACGCTCGTGGTGTAGGACAGGTTGTTGACCGTGATGCTGGTGACGCCGAGCACGCCGACGACGTTCGCGGTGCAGTTGCTGAAGGTGTGCGCGGTGAGCGACTCGGTGGCGGTGCCGGGCGCGGTGGGGTTGTCGGTGACGGTGGCGCTGAACCCGGACGTGGCACAGGAGACGCCGCTGGTGCCGGTCGCGCTGGAGTACAGCGTGGCGGTCGTGCCGCTGGCGAGCGAGGCGTTGAGGACGTCACCGACGGCGACGTCGCCGTTGGCGGTCGTCAGCACCGCGCCGGCCGCGGAGGCCGGGGTGACGGCGGTGAGCGAGAGGGCGGCGACGGTACCTGCGAGGGCGAGGAGGGAGCGGGAGCGCAGCATGCGGGTGCCTCTTTCTCAAGTGGGGCTTCATTGGGGGGATTGGCTGGTGGGGGGTGAACCGGCGCGTCGCTGGTCGCGACAGAGGGGGGACGCCGATCGGCGTCCGCCGCCGCCGGCCCGTGACGCCTTCTCCGTACGTGACGGACCGGCAACGGCGGCCGGCCGGTGACCGGTCGGAGGCACTGGCGAGTGACTCCGGCCGGGCCGGGCGGGGAGGGGCGACCGGTCGCGGCCCGCGGGGGGAAGCGGCCGTACCGGTGCCGTGAAGGGATCGAGCTCGGGACCGAGTGGCCCGTACTGGCTGAAAGCGTCCGGGAGCGCGGCGGTGTCGCCGCGCTGCGGATCCGGCGCCACGGATCCCGGCTGAGCCAGGGAGAGTTGTAGACCTGATGTTCCGTCAACGTCAAGGCTCTGCAACAAAGTTGATGGTCCGACAGATATATGCGGAAGACCCTCGCGGCATACGGTCCGCGGGCGGCACATAATGAACACTCTTTTTCCACATCTCCCTTGACCGGCTGGTGTAACCATCGGTAACTTCCTCGTCGGCTACTGCTGCGTAACCAGAAAGCCCTTGCGGTTTCCGGGAGTCGCGAGGGGGCGTGCGCGGCAGCCGCTGTCCGCGCCAGGACAACGTGCCACTGAAGCCCAACCCGCATGACCAAGTGCATGGGAGCAGACATGGCCTCGTCCCCGGACGTCAATTCGTCCGCCGACCACACCCCCGAGAACCCCGAAAGCGGTTCCGCAGCGAGACGCGGCCGGGTCCGGCTGCGCCGGGCCGCCGTCATGGCGGTGCCCGCCACCTTCATCGCCGCGGGGCTCGCGGTCCTCACCGCGCAGGGCGCCCTGGGCGTCCAGTTCGCGATCTCCGGGATGCCCTTCGTCGTCACCGCCGACCGGCTCGACGGTGAGGGCTTCGCCCAGTTCGGCGGCCTGGACAACATGATCGAGAACAGCCCCAACCAGGGCGACACCGGCGGCCAGGTCCTGGTCGTCACCTCGGTCGTGAAGAACGGCAAGATCACCAACATGTGCCAGAGCGTCGACCTCGGCGGCATCCAGCTCATCCTGCGGGCCGGCGGCGGATCCACGCCGGTGAGCGTGAAGAACCTGGCCATCGACTCCGACGAGATCTCGGGCGACGCCGAGTTCAACAACATCGAGATCGGCCGCGACTCCAGCACCTTCGACAAGGTCCCGATCCAGGGTCCCGCGGGCGTCTACGGCCAGCAGGCCGACACGGTCGTCATCAAGAACCTGTATCAGCACAACTACGCGGCCACCGCAGCCGTCTTCAAGCTTCCCGGCCTGAAGATGAGCTTCTCGAGCGAGGGCTGCAAGTAATGACCTTCACCCAGTGGCGGGACCGCTTCCGGGAGTGGAGAGGCCACCGGCCCTTCGCGGGCGGCGTGCTGCTCGTCCTGGGCGGCGCCGAGATACTCGTGACCATGAAGGCGCCGCTCCCGGTGATCCTTCATGTGGGTATGCAGGGCCTGGCGGGTTACCTGCTGCCCACCCTGATGGTGGTCTGCGGTCTGCTGATCCTCTTCAACCCGACCCAGCGGCTGTTCTACTCGATCATCGCCATCCTGCTCTCCCTGGGCACCTGGCTCACCTCCAACATCGGCGGCTTCGTCATCGGCCTTCTGATGGGTGCCGTGGGCAGCAGCCTGTCCTTCGGCTGGCTGCCCGACCAGGAACCGCGCGAGAGCCGCCGGCAGCGGCGCAAGGAGACGCGGACGGACCGGACGGCCGAGTCGGTCCGGCAGGACGGCCCGCTGCCCGGAGCGGGGAAGCCCGCCTGACCCGCGGACCTTCGCGGACCTGACGCGCGGACGTGACTCACGGCCGTACGTCACTTCACCGGCGGGGCCGGGACGACCTGCGCACAGCAGGCCGCGCCCGGCCCCGCCGGTTTCGTCACCCCGCCACCGCACGTCATTCGAACAGGTGACTTGGGAACTTCTTTGCCGTCGCGACGAGTTCAGCGGAAGATCACTGCAATTGGTTTGAGGCAATGGGTTCGGCGTGAAGGAGCGACAGCGGCATGGTGTTCAAACGGCTGCTCGGGGCGATCGGCGTAGGCGGCCCCTCGGTGGACACGGTGCTCGACGGCGAGGCGATACGGCCCGGTGGGGCACTGTCGGGTCAGGTCCGGCTGCGGGGCGGCGGCGCGGCCGTGGAGATCGAGGAGATCGGCCTGGAGCTGCTGGCGCGCGTCGAGGCGGAGCGTGCGGAAGGCGAGAGCGAGGGCACCGTCGCCTTCGAGCGGTATGTCGTCGGTGGGGGCTTCCGGCTCGGTGCGGACGAGGAACGCAGTGTGCCGTTCTCGGTCACGGTGCCCTGGGAGACGCCGGTGACCGAGCTGTACGGGCAGCCGCTGGGCGTCGTCCTGGGCGTGCGCACCGAGCTCGCGGTGGCCGACGCCCGCGACCGGGGCGATCTCGACCCGCTGATCGTCCGTCCCCTGCCCGTGCAGGAGGCGGTCCTCGAGGCGCTCGGACAGCTCGGGTTCGGCTTCCGCTCCGCCGACCTGGAGCTCGGCCGCATCGGGGGCACGGGGCAACGGCTGCCGTTCTACCAGGAGATCGAGCTCACCCCGCCCCCGCGGTACGCGCACGCGGTGACCGAGATCGAGCTGACCTTCCTCACCACCGCGTCCGGCCTGGAGGTCGTACTGGAGGCCGACAAGCGAGGCGGCCCGCTCACCCCCGGCCATGACGCGCTGACCCGCTTCACCGTGCGCCACGAGGACGTGCCCGTCCTCGACTGGAACAGCGAGGTCGACGGCTGGATCCGCAGACTGACCGAGCACCGGGAGGCGTACGGCGCGCAGGCGTACGTCCACTCCGCACCGCACGCGGACCACCTCGCCGTCCATGGCTCCGGCGGCCCCGGCGTGGGCACGGCGGTCGCCGCGGGCGCGGTAGGACTGGGCGTGGGGTTCGTCGGCGGCATGGTGGCGGCCGAAGTGGTCGACGAGATAGATGACTTCTTCGAGGGAGGGGAAGAGGAAGACGAAGCGGAGGAGAGCGAGGAGGACTAGAAGGAGCGAGGAGGACCAGGCGCACGAGGCAAACCAGGAGAGCGGAAGAAGCGCGAGAAGGGCCGGAGGAGAACCCCGGGGGGGACGAGGGCTGGACCGGCCTTCGCGGCCTCGCGGCTTCGCGGCCTTCGCCGCCTTCGCGACCCTGCGGCCCTGCGGCCCTGCGGCCCTGCGGCCTTCGGAGCGTTCGAGGGCTTCAGGTCCTTCGGCGCCTTCAGCTTGCCGTCGCGGAAGGCCCTGCCGGGGCGGTCACCGTCTGCGCCGGGTTCGCTGGCGCGTTCGCCGTGCCGTTCGCGACGGCGGTTCCCGTGACGTTCCCCGTGCCGTTCGCGACAGCGGTACCGTGCCGCGCTCCGGCCGCCCCGCCCCGCCTCGTCCTTCGTCGCCTCGGCCTCGCTCCTGAGGACCCGCAACGACTGACCGAGCGCCCGTGCCGTGTCCGGCAGCTTCTTCGAGCCGAACATCACGGGGACGACGACGGCCACGATCGGCACGGGCGGCCAGGGCGCGGAAAACGCGCTTTCCGGCTCGACCGTCCGTCACAAGTGGAAGGTTGGGACGTATGGACAGCGACGCAATGGACAGCGGCGAAACGACCGGCGCCGAGACCGGCCCGGAGAACGACGCCGTCGACACCGGGACCGCGCACTCCGCTCGGATCTACGACTACATCATCGGCGGCAAGGACCACTTCCCAGCGGACCGCGAGGCCGGGGACGCCATGGTCCGGGAGTGGCCCGCGCTCCCCGTCCACATGCGTGCCAACCGCGACTTCATGAACCGCGCCGTGCGCCACCTCGCCCGGGAGGCCGGGATACGCCAGTTCCTCGACATCGGCAGCGGTATCCCCACCTCCCCCAACATCCACGAGATCGCCCAGGCGGCGGCCCCCGACTCCCGGGTGGTCTACGTCGACAACGACCCGCTCGTCCTGGACCTGTCCCGGAACCTGATGAGCAGCACGCCCGAGGGCCGCACGGCCTACCTGGAGGCCGACATGCGCGACCCGGCCGACATCCTGGCCGCGCCGGAGTTCCGTACGGCGCTGGATCCGGGCCGGCCCGTCGCCCTCACCGTGATCGCGATCGTCCACTTCCTGCTCGACGAGCACGACGCCGTCGGCATCGTCCGCCGCCTGCTCGCCCCGTTGCCCCCGGGCAGTTACCTGGCGATGTCCATCGGCACCGCGGACTTCGCGCCCGAGGAGGTCGGCCGCGTCGCCCGCGAGTACGCGGCCCGCGGTATGCCGATGCGGCTGCGTACCCGGGCGGAGGCGGCGGAGTTCTTCACGGGCCTCGACCTGGTCGACCCGGGGATCGTCCAGGTCCACCACTGGCGTCCCGACGGCACCGGCACGGAGGTCGTCCGCGACGCGGACATCGCGATGTACGGGGCGGTGGCCCGCAAGCCCTGAGCCACACACGGCGATTGACGATCAGTCAGTTCAACTGCGGATATGCTCCCTTCGGTCCTCGCCGCACCGTCCCGGATCACAATGCGGCAGCAGCGCCTCACCCCATGTGGTTGCTCACTTGACTACCAGCGGTCACACACGGTTGGCTCCGAGCCAACGAATGCCTCTCGCCGGTGCACACCCCCTCGCTCCGGCGGCGCTCGCCCCGTCCTCCCTGCTCTGCCGCACAGCGAGGTGCAGCCCCCCATGAACACTCCCCTCCCCGCTCCCTCCGCTCCCGTTCCCCTCGGATCCGTACGCCTCACCGCCCTGGCCGCGGCCTGCTGCCTCCTCCTGCTGACCGGCTGCTCCGGCACCACGTCGTCCGGTTCGGACATGGACGCGGCCGGCGGCTCGGCCGACCGCATCAAGATCACCCTGGTCACCCACGGCGCCGAGGGCGACGACTTCTGGGAACTGGTACGCAAGGGCGCCGAAGCCGCGGCCGCCAAGGACGGTGTCGACCTGACCTACGCCAGCGACCCCGACGCCGCCGGACAGGCCGAGCTGGTGCGGGACGCGATCAGCGACCGGGTCGACGGCATCGCGGTGACCCTCGCCAAACCACAGGCCATGAAGAGCCCGGTGGCCCGGGCCAAGGCGGCAGGCATACCCGTGGTCGGACTCAACTCGGGGATCGACGCCTGGCGTTCGGCGGGACTCCTGGAGTACTTCGGCCAGGACGAGAGCGTCGCGGGCCGCGCCGTCGGCGACAAACTCGACGGCCTCGGCGCCAAGCATGCCCTGTGCGTCATCCACGAGCGGGGCAACATCGCCCTGGAGGCGCGCTGCGCGGGCGTGAAGAAGACGTTCACCGGCGAGACCGAGATGCTCTACGTCGACGGAACGGACATGGACGCCATGACCGCCGCCGTGGCGGCACGACTGCGGCAGGAACCCGACATCGACGAAGTCATCGCCAACGGGGCGCAGTTCGCCCTTGCTGCGGTGCAGGCGACCGGGAAGGCCGGCAGCAAGGCGAAGGTCGCCACCTTCGACCTCAACAAGGACCTGGTCACGGCCGTCCGCGACGGCAGCGTTCAGTTCGCGGTGGATCAACAGCCCTATCTTCAGGGTTACTTGGCTGTCGACGGGCTCTGGCTCTACAAGACCAACGGCAACCTCAGCGGCGGCGGCGTGTCGCCCGTACTGACGGGCCCGGCCTTCGTCACGAAGACCAACGTCGCCGAAGTCGCCCGCTTCGCCGCCGCCGGCACCCGCTGACCGGACCGTCCCCCTTCCCCCCGCTCTCCTCCCCCTCCCCCTCCCCCGCTGATCGCTCTAGGACGACTATGTCTCCACGGACAGGTGCCCGGCGCCGACGTCTCGGCTCCATACGTCTCTCGCTGATCCTGCTGGCCCTGGTGCCCAGCGTCACCCTCGCCGCCATGTGGGGTGTGACGACGACCCAGATGTTCGCGGAGGGGCTGCGACTGCGCGCGCAGACCGAACTGAGCCGGTCTACCGGTGCCATGGGCACCGAGGCGACGCTCATGCTCCAGCAGGAGCGCAGCCTGTCCGCCGTGTGGCTGGCTTCGCGGCCCGCCGGCTCCCGGGCCGCGCTGGAGGCGCAGCGCGAGAAGACGGACGCGGCGGTCGCCAAGCTCGTCGCCCGGTCGGACGACATCCAGCAGGCGTCCGACCGCGTCAGGGACCGGATGTACTCGGTCGTCGCCTCCGTGGGCAGCCTGGAGTACTACCGGGGCCAGGTGGACGACCCCGTCGACATCACCGCCGCCCAGGCACTGGACCAGTACACGTCGATCATCGACGACCAGATCCACGCCTTCCAGGAACTGTCCCAGGTCGACGACGGCGACCTCACCTCGCAGGCCGGACCGCTCATCGCCCTGGAGCACGCGGCCGAACTGGTCTCCGAGGAGGACCTCCAGCTCACACTCGCCGGGCCCCGACAGCGGATGGACGACAAGACGTGGGCGGAGTTCGCCCAGTTGGTCAACACCCGGCGCTGGCTCGTGCAGGACCAGATCGTCCCCTCGCTCACCGGCACCGCGAAGACGCAGACCGAGAAGATCCTGACGAGCTACCAGTGGCAGATCCTGGAGTCCGTGGAGAACCAGGTGCTCGCGGCCCGCGCGAAACAGGGCGAAAACGGTGACATCGCGTTGCCGGACGTGCAGAAACAATGGCGTGCCGCGCTCATCGAGGTCTCCGACCAGTACTCGGGGCTGATCCGGCTGCAGACCACGGCACTGCTCCAGCACAGTGCGGACGAGGCGCGCGAGCTGCTCATCACGGCCGCCTCGCTCAGTGCCGGCGGTCTCGTCGCCCTGCTGCTGTGCGTCGGCATGTCCTGGCGTATCACCCGCTCGCTGTCGCGGCGGCTGCACGGGCTGCGGATGGCCACGCTGAGCCTGGCGCACGAACGGCTCCCGGACGTAGTGGCCCGGCTGGACCGGGGCGAGACGGTCGACGTGGACTCGGCGACCCCTCCGCTGGACTACGGCGGCGACGAACTCGGCCAGGTGGCCGCGGCGTTCAACACGGCGCAGCGCACCGCCGTGCACACCGCGGTCGAACTCGCCGACACCCGGCGCGGTTTCCAGAAGGTCATCCTGGGGATCGCCCGGCAGAGCCAGAACCTGGTCAACCTCCAGCTCAGCAAACTCGACGCACTGGAGCGGCGGCACCAGGACCCGGAGGTCCTCAACGGGCTCTACGAACTGGACTCCACGGCCAGCCAGTTGCGTCGCTACGAGGAGAACCTCGTCATCATCAGCGGCGGCCGGCCGGGGCGCAGCTGGACGGAGCCGGTGGCGCTGATCGACATCCTGCGCAGCGCCGTCGGGGAGGTCGCCGAGTACCGGCGGGCCGAGGTGCACACCGAGGAGGACGTGTACATCGCACCACCCGCCGTGGCGGACGTGATCCATCTGCTCGCCGAGCTGATCGACAACGCGACGTCCTACTCGCCGGCCCCCAGCCCCGTCGGCGTACGGGCCGCGCTGGTGGCCAGGGGCTTGGCGATCGAGGTCGAGGACCGCGGCCTCGGCATGTCCGAGGAGGACTACGCCTCGTTCAACGCGCAGTTGGCGGTCCCGCCCCAGTTCGACGTGGTGGCACTCGCCGACGACCTGCGGCTGGGCATGTTCGTGATAGCCCAGCTGGCGACCCGGCACGGGATCGCCGTCACCCTGCGCTCGTCACCGTACGGCGGGACCACGGCGATCGTGCTGGTCCCGCACGACATCGTGGTCCGCGAGGCTCCCGGTCCGTCGGCCCCGGCTGCGGAGGAATCGAGCGAACCGACGACCGCCGGATCCTCCTCCCCGGACACGGACCTCCCGTCACCTGCGCGGGCCGCACCGGACGCGGCGCGGGAGCACAGCCGGTCGGGCACCGCACCGGCATCGTCGCCCTTCCCGGCAAGGGGCGCCTCCGTTGCGGCGCCCGACTCGTCGGCCCCATCGGCCAGTGGGTGGGACCCGGCACCGAGCCGGCCGGCCTCGGCGGGCCCTGCGCCGGACTCCCCCGACCCGGCAGACTCCCCGTCCTCGACGGACGTCGCGTCCTCGACGGGCACGGCGTCCCCGACGGGCACGGCGTCCTCGACAGGCGACTCCTCCTCGACAGGCGACTCGCCCCTGACGACGGACGGCGTGACGGCCCCGGCCGATGCGTCCGCCTCCGGGCCCGGTGCGCCGGACGTCGTGGGTCGTGGGGGCCTCCGGGCGAGCGGGGTGGCGACCGCCACGGCCCGGCCCCCGGGTGCGGCCGCGCGGCCCGAAGGTCTCACCCCGTTGCCCCGCAGGGTCCCGCAGACCAGCCTCGCCACCGAGTTGCGCGAGGACTCCACATCCGCCGCGGCCGTCGAGGAAGACGGTTACCCGGACGACTTCACCGCGGAGCGCGCGGCCTCTTCCCTCGCGGGTTTCCAGCGAGGCACGCTGCGAGCACACGCCGACGCCGACCTGTGGTCCGACGACCCGCAGGAAACATCCACCGAGGAGGCCCCCGGCCCGCCGGTCACCGCCGCGAGCACCTCCCAGACCCCGACACCGCCCGCCGACCGCTCATGAAGGACTTCGCGATGACACGCTCCATCCCCGGCACGAACACCCAGCTCGACCAGCTCCTGACCGGTCTCGTGGACCGGGTCGCCGACGTGAACCAGGCCGTCGTACTCTCCGAGGACGGGCTGGTGGTGAGCAAGTCCACCGGTTTCCTGCGCGAGGACGCCGAACGGCTCGCGGCGACCGCGTCCGGCCTGATGAGTCTCAGCAAGGGCGTCAGCATGGATTTCCGGGGCGGTCCGGTGCGCCAGGCGCTCATCGAGATGGCCAACAGCTACCTGATCCTGACCTCGGCCGGCCCGGGGGCCCATCTCGTCGTACTCGCGGGGAAGAACGCGGACGTGGGCGTGGTGGCGTACCAGATGAACATGCTGGTGAAGAAGATCGGCGAGCACCTCAGCGCGGCACCGCGGGCCCATGTCGGTCCCGCCGTCCGCACCAACGGCGGGTGAGGTGAGCGGAGGCGACGAAGCGGGCAGACTCGTCAGGCCGTTCACCCTCACCGGTGGCCGGACCCGGCCCAGCCGTGCCGACTTCACGCTCATCACGACGGTGACCGCGGTCGACCCGCCGCCCGAGCGGGCCGCGCGGCCGCAGCCGGAGCACATCCGGATCCTGCGGCTGTGCGCCCGGCCGCTCGCCGTGGCGGAAGTCGCGGCCCATCTCGACCTGCCGGTGAGCGTGGTCGTCATCATGCTCTGCGACCTGCTGGAGGCGGGCCTGATCACGGCCCGGCCGCCCCGTTCCGTCACCGGCACCCCGGATCTCGATCTGCTGGAGAAAGTGAGGGACGGCCTTGGCCGGATCTGATTCCACCGCTCCCACCGCCCTCAGCCCCGGGCCGGCCGCGGCACCCGACACGGTGAAGATCCTCATCGCCGGCGGTTTCGGCGTCGGAAAGACCACCATGGTCGGGGCGGTCAGCGAGATCGCGCCGTTGCGCACGGAGGAGCCGCTGACCGTTGCCGGGCTGGAGGTGGACGACCTCAAGGGCATCGAGGAGAAGCGGTCCACCACCGTGGCCCTGGACTTCGGGCGGATCAGCATCGGCGACGACCTGGTGCTGTATCTGTTCGGCACGCCCGGTCAGCAGCGGTTCTGGTTCATGTGGAACGACCTGGCGATCGGCGCCCTGGGGGCGGTGGTGCTCATCGATGTGCGGAGGCCGGAGTCCAGCTTCGCCGCGATCGACTTCTTCGAGCGCCGCGGGATCCCGTTCGTTGTCGCGGTAAACGGTTTCCACGGGTTGCACCCGTATCCGACGGAGGAGATCAAGGAGTCGCTGGCGTTGCCGGCACATGTTCCCGTGTTGCTGTGCGACGCGCGGGAGCGTGACTCGTGCCGGGACGTGCTGATCGCTCTGATCGACCGGCTGATCGAGGACGTCACGCTCCAGCCGAGCCCGGCACACTGATCGGCATCCCGAGCCGACGAAGCCGCCCGAGCCGCCCGAGCCGCCCGAGCCGCCCCAATTCGCGACCGCCCGACCTCTTGGCCGCCCAGCGCCGCCCGGCCGCCCGGCCGCTTGGCCGCTTGGCCGCTTGGCCGCTTGGCCGCTTGGCCGCTTGGCCTGCGAGTGTCCGGGACTCCGTCCGTCAGTGGGCTCCCGCGGCACGCAGTACGGCAACCGTTTCCGGATGCGTTCCGGCGGTCGCCCACTCGAGTGGGGTCAGGCCGGTGCCGTGGTCCTCGCGCAGGTTGGGGTCGGCGCCGTGGGCGAGCAGGGTGCGGACCGCGTCGATGTGGCCCCAACAGGCCGCCGCGCACAGCGGGGTTCCCTCGGCCCCCAGGCCCGCGCTCTCGGCGTCGGGCGGCGCACCGGCCTCGAGCAGCCTGCGCGCGACGTCGGCGTTCCCTTGAACGCAAGCCGCGTACAACGGAGTTGTTCCTTCGACATCGGCGGCCGAGGGGTCGGCGCCGGCCCGCAGCAGCAGGTCGACCTGAGCACCGCCCCCGAACATCACCGCCGACAACAGACGCTTCGTCAGTTTCTTCTGCCGTCTCCTGTTCACGGTCGCCGAGAGTAGCCCGGACCGGCGACAAGATCGCCGCAATTTCCGTGGGGCACCCACAGGTGCAAGGCGGAAAACCGCCAAGCGTGTCCCAGTGATTGACCTGTTCCTCGCGCGCCCCTACTTTCTGACCGACTCACCGAACCTGGTTCGACATTTCGAACCGAGTCGGCATCAAAGGGCACCCCGCATCCCTGGAGCGCATATGACCCCCAACCCCTCCCGCCGCCTCGTCCTGGGCGCGGCCGCCTCCGTCCCCCTGGCCCTCACCCTCGGCGTCCCGTCCGCCCACGCGGCCGACTCGGCCTACGTGATGGGCTACTTCACCGAATCGACCAGCCTCGGCGCCGGCACCGACTACGGCCTCCACCTCGCCGTCAGTACGGACGGGTTGCAGTGGATGCCGCTGAACCAGAACAACCCCGTGGTCACGCCCACCGAGGGCGCGCTGGGGCTGCGCGACCCGTTCATCCTGCGCAAGCAGGACGGCACCTACGTGGTGATCGCCACCGACCTCAAGGGCACCGACTGGAGTTACGTCAGCCAGTACGTGCACGTGTGGAACTCGACCGACCTGCGCACCTTCACCGGCTACCACCGGCTGAAGCTGCACGACATGAACACCCACAGCTGGGCGCCGGAGGCGTTCTGGGACGCGGGCCGGGGACAGTACGCGCTCATCTACTCCGCCGTGAACAGCAGCGGCCACAACGTGATCATGGTCAACTACACCACCGACTTCGTCACCGCCTCCGCCCCCCAGGTCTTCTTCGACCCCGGCTACGACGTGATCGACGGCGACATGGCCGTAGGGGTGAACGGCGTCAACTACCTCTACTTCAAGAAGGACCAGACGCTGGTAGGCGCCCGGTCCAGTTCCCTCGACCCCGGCAGCTTCACGGTCTTCAACACCGGGGTGGCCCACGGCGGCACCGAGGCGCCGACCCTCGTCAAGTCGCTGACTTCCAGCACCTGGTGGCTCTGGGGGGACACCTACACACCCAACGGCGTCTTCTACGCCTGGCAGTCCACCGACCTCTCGGCGGGCACCTGGACCGCGCTCGACCAGAAGACGTACACCCAGCCGGTGAACTCCAAGCACTGCGGTGTCACGACGATCACCAGCACGCAGTACAGCAACCTCGTCGCCAAGTGGGGCGCCCCGGCCTGGAACCGACTCAAGTCCTACAACTACCCGGACCGTTACGTCCGCCACGCCAACTACGTCGGCCGCATCGACACGTACCCCTTCGACCTCTACACCGATTCCCAGTGGAAGCTCGTACCCGGCCTGGCCGACAGCACCGGGGTCTCCTTCCAATCGGTGAACTACCCGACCCGGTACCTGCGGCACTACAACTACCAGCTCCAACTCGATGTCAACGACGGCACATCGGCCTTCGCCGGGGACGCGACCTTCTACCGTACGGCGGGCCTGGCGGACTCCGGATGGGCGTCGTTCCGCTCCTACAACAACCCGACGCGCTACATCCGGCACGCGAACTACGTACTGCGCATCGACCCGGTCTCGACGGCCACCGAGAAGCAGGACGCGACGTTCTACGTGGGTTACTGAACGAGACCCGTCACCGGAGCCGGCCGCCCTCTGGGCGACCGGCTCACAACTCGGCGAGCCGGGGCAGCAGTTCGGCCGCCGCCGCCACGTCGCCGGTCAGCGGACGGTCTTCCGTGCCCGCGGGAAGAACGGCCGTCGCCGCGGCGAGCATCGCGACCGGCGCCGGAAGCGACTCCGCCTGGACCGGGCGCATCCTCAAAGCCCTTACGGCGACGACCAGTTCACACGCGAGGACGGTGGTGTAGGCGTCCGTTGTCCGCGAGGTCTGGCGGGCGGCCTGTCCGGCGAAGCTGGCGGCCTCCTCCAGACCTCGCGACAGGACGGCGTGGCCGGCCGAGGCGGGAGTCGTACTCGAACGCAGTTCCGCCAGGGCGGAGTTGGCGGTGTACTCCAGAATCATCGTGCCCGAGCTGGTCGCGGGTCCCCCGCCGAGGAAGGGGGGCAGACCGGTGAGCCCGGAGTCGCCGAGCGCCGTCAGGCGAGCGGCGGAGAGCTGCGCGGTCTGCAGCAGGGCGAGGTTCGCGGCGTCCAGGGCGAGGCCCAGGGGCGCGGCGAAGAAGCCACCGTGGTGGTAGGCCGTGGTGCCGTCGGGATCCATGAGGGGGTTCTCCGAAGGGCAGTTGACCTCCACCTCGATGACTTCCCGAAGTCGCTCGGAGGCGTCCAGGGCGCAGCCGTGCGCCTGCGGGAAGGCACGGAACCCGAAGGGGTCCTGGATACGCCGGCCCTGGCGGCGGTGCGGCCGGTCGGGCAGGCCGAGCAGTCGCCGCACCTCACCGGCCGCGCGGGCCGCGCCGGGATAGGGCCGCAGGGCGTGCACGGGCGCGGCGTACGCCTCCGGCGAGCCGGACACCGCGGCGAGGGACAGGGCGGCGACGGCATGCGTGGCCCGCAGCAACATGTCCAGCTCGCGCTGGGCGAGCGCGGCCTGTGCCAACGCGAGGGCGTTGCTGCTGAGCAGGGCCAGCGCGTCACCGGGCTGAAGGACGACCGGGGCCGGGAGCCCGGTGGAGCGGGCGGTGGTGGGGACACCGGGGCCGGAAACGACTGCCGTCACCGAGGCGGAAACGGGGACGTAGACGGTTTCGGCGGCAGGTCCGGGCAGAGTGACGAGCTGAACTGCGGGCGCGACGACGTACCGAGCAGCCGCGGCGAGCTCGCCACCGGCAGCGGCTGCGGCTGCGACCGATCCCGCCCTCGGTGACGGGCCGGCCCACTCCGTGTTCGGCTCGGACTCGGGCTCCGGCTCGGGCGTGGGCTCCGGCTCGGGCCCGGGCTCGCTCGACGGGATGCCCAGACCGGCCTGCGCTGGCCGCGCCTTCACCGGACGGGCCGACACACCACCCGATCCACGTTCCGCGCCCGCACCCGTCACCACGCCCGGTGCGCGTTGTACCCCTGCGACCGACACCCCACCCGGTGCGCGTTCCGTACCCGCGACCGACGCTCCACCCGGTGCGCGTCGTGCCCCCGCGGCCGACACCTCGCCGGGTGCGGTTCCCGTACCCGCGTCCGGCGGGCCGTCAGGTGCGGGCTTCGTCGCCGCGGCGACGGACTCGCCGCCCGGGTCGGCGCCCTCCATCAGGCCGGCCGGCTCACCGTCCGACCCAGGGGATTCCTCCGATCCGGCCAACTCGCCGCTCAGCCACGGCCGTTCGCCGATCAGCGTCAAGCCGGTCTGGGCGAGCGCGGTCAAGTCACCGGTGCCGACACCGCCGTACTCGTTGACCGCCGGGTGGACGCCGAGACGGAGGGCGTCGACGAGGGCATCGATGAGAGCGGGCTGGATACCGGAGCCGCCGGCCAGGAGCTGGTTGGCCCGTACCGCGAGCATGGCGCGGACCTGGCGGGCGGGGAGCGGAGCACCCGCTCCGCCCGCGTGGCTGCGCAGCAGGCGCAGACCGTGCGCGGCCTCGTCGCCCTCGTCGACGGGCACCGAGCGCTGTGCGCCGACGCCGGTGCCGCGGCCGTACAGCCGTCCGGCGGCGGCGAGCGCCTGCGCCGTGCGCCAGGAGAGGGCGGCCCGCTCACGGGCCTCGGGAGCCACCGCGGGCACGGCCGCACCGTCGACGAGCGCGATCAGCTCGCCGACGGTGAGGGTGGTTCCGTTCAGGACGGTCCGGGCGCCCCCGCGGTGCGGAGAAACCCGGGTCGGTCCGTTTGCTGCTGTTTCCAACGGTTCACGTGATCCGGTGGAACCTCAGCCGAGGCCGGCCGACTTCAGCCAGGCCTTGGCGACGTCCAGCGGGTCCTTGCTCTCCAGCTGCACCTGGGAGTCCAGGTCCAGCAGGGCCTTGGTGTCGAGCTTGGCGGAGACGGCGTTGAGCGCGTCGATGCCCTCCTGGGAGAGCCCGCTCTTGTAGACCAGCGGGGTCACGTTCGCGAATCCGAAGAGGTTCTCCGGGTCCTGGAGGACGACGAACTTCTCCTTGGTGATGGTCGGGTCCGTGGTGAAGATGTCCGCGGCCTGCACGGTGTTCTTCTTCAGCGCGGCCTGGGTCAGCGGACCGCCCGCGTCGAGGGCCTTGAAGGACTTGAACTTCAGCCCGTACACCGACTCCAGGCCGAGGATGCCCTGCTGGCGGGTCTGGAACTCGGGCGAGCCACCGAGGACCAGGTCCGGCGCGATGTCCTTGAGGTCGGCGAGCGTGGACGTCGCGGTGAGGTTGTACTTCTTCGCGGTCGCCGCGTTGACCGTGACGGAGTCCTTGTCCTCGGCCGGCGACGACTCCAGCAACGTCAGCTTGGAGTCGAGCTTGGCCTTCGCCGCGGCGTTCACGGTCGCGAGCGAGGTCTGCTCGGCCTTAGCGTCCAGGTAGGCCAGCAGCGAGCCGTTGTACTCCGGCAGGACGGTGATGGAACCGTTCTTGAGCAGGCCGTACGTGGTCTCACGGCTGCCGATGTTGGGCTTGTAGGACACCTTGATGCCCTTGGCCTTCAGGGCCTCACCGTAGATGTCGGCGATCAGGATGCTCTCGGCGAAGTTGTTGGAGCCGACGACCACGGTGTCGCCGGCCGCCTTGTCGCCGGCGAGCGGGTCGGAGGTGTCGTCGGACGAGGAGCATCCCGCCAGCAGGACCGTCGCCGCCGCGAGGGCGACGGCCGCCGCACCTGGGTGGTTCCTGAAGGACCTGCTGCTGTGGGCGTTGGTAGTCACGGTTCCCGTTCCGAGCTGGGGGGTTGATGAGAACTCAAACACTCTGGCCTGATCCAATCCACCCGCTTCTTGATCAGTCAAGAGGAGCCGGGTTACCGATTGGCTTCGATCCGTGATCACCTTCGACCGGATCGGTAGATCACCTGTGTACCCCTTTGAAGGCCCCTGAACGGCTCCGGTTCACCGCTTCGTAATGGATTCTTGACGTAGGGCGACGCGCTCGACCGTTCGAATAGGCGATAGTCTCGCCGGAGTTGGCGTCCGCCACAGCAGTCGGCGTCGGCCACAGCGGTGTACGGGGGCCGCTTCCGTATCATTCATATTCGGACACGTGCGTGCAGAAAGTCGGCACGCATGCAAACGCCCCTCGCACGCGAGCAGCACCCCCTTGAAGGAGGCCCGGTGTCCACGAAAGAGGTGGACGCGTCCGCCCGGTCGGCATCCTCGGCACCCACGTCCGCACGCCGGGGTCTGCGGGGATTCGCCGATCGGTGGCCCTTCCAGCGCAAGCTGAACGTACTCGTCGGTATCCCGCTGACGGTGATCGCGTTGCTGCTGACGTACCTCATCGTCGACCTGGTGCAGGAGTCCAACCGCGCCGAGGACGCCGCCCAACTGGTGCGTGACAGTGCCCAGGTCGCCCAGCTCGTCGCCGACCTGCAGGACGAGCACCAACAGGCGATCCTGCTCTCCGTGCGGCACGAGGCGTCGTTCGACGGCGGCACCCCCTCCACCGACGGCTACCGGCAGGCCCAGGCCGCCGTGGACGCGCAGGTGCACAAGGTGGTCGACGCCTTCGGCGACCGGCTGCCGGACACCGAGGTGCAGGCGCTGAAGGAGGTCCAGGGCCTGGCCGGCCTGCGGGCCACCATCGAGCAGGGCTATCTGCCCGCCGACAACATCGACCCCGCGTACTCGGGTGCGGCCGACGGTCTCATCGACGGCCTGGGCCTGGACCGCAACGCCGACCTCGCGACGACCTTCACCGGCAACCTCCTCGACTCGCTGCTGCGCGCCGACGCCGCGCACGGCGCCTTCGAGACGGGCGTGTTCTCCGCCCGGACCGGTGACAGCAACGCGCTCATCGAGTTCACCGGCGCGGTCGGCTCCTACGAGCTGTTCACCTACCAGGCCGAGCGGTTCGAGCGATTCGCCAACGAGACGCAGAACGAAGAGTTCGGCGGCATCGAGCACAACTCCTCGCAGGCTTCGATCGGCCAGCACTACGCCGAACTGGCCGTGGATCCCAGCGCGTTGCAGGCCGAGTCCAAGGCCGACATCCGTACGGCGTTCCGGGCGGCCATCGCCTCCTACCCCGACTACAGCGCACAGGCGCGGACCCGGCTGAAGATCACCGCGTCGCTCATCGACCAGATCGCCGACCGGGCCGACGACACCGCCTCCAGCGCCCAGTGGCGCGCGGGTCTGCTGCTGAGCCTGGCGCTGCTCAGCTTCGCCCTGTGGATCGCCTTCTCCATCCTGGTACGCCGCTCCGTGGTCCGCCCGGTGCTGGCGCTGACGGGAGCCGCCCAGGAGGTCGCCGACGTCGCGGGCCGCGAACTCGCCCGCGTGGCCGACGACGACGCCGAGGAGTCCGGGCCCCCGCGGCTGCGTGAGCTGCCCGTCACCGCGGACGACGAGATCGGTGAACTCGCCGAGGCCTTCAACAACGTGCAGACCACCGCGGCCGCGCTGCTGGAACGCCAGGTGCTCAGCCGACGCAACGTCGCCGAGATGTTCGGCAACGTCGGGCGCCGCGTCAGCAACTTGACGACCCGTCAACTTGCGCTGATCGACGCGGTGGAGCGCGGTGAGACCGACCCGGCGCTGCTCGAACGCCTCTACTCCATCGACCACATCGCGGTCCGCCTGCGCCGCAACGCCGACAGCCTGATGCTGCTGGCCGGCATCCGCGAGACCGTCCTGGACGCCGGACCGACCGAGCTCACCAACGTCGTACGCGCCGCGCTGGGCCAGATCGAGGGCTTCCAGCGGGTTCAGCTGCGTGCCGCGACCGAGTCCCTGGTGGAGCCCGACATCATCGGCGACCTCACGCTGATGATCGCCGAACTCCTGGAGAACGCCGTGTCGTTCTCGCCCGAGGGCAGCCCCGTCGAGGTGGTGGTCGGCTCCGACGCCGACGGCGCCTCGATCACCGTCGCCGACCACGGCCTGGGCATGAGCGCCGAGCGCCTGGCCGAGGAGAACTCCCGCCTCGTGCGCCGCGAGCGCCTCGACGTCGTCCCGACGAAGGTGCTCGGTCTGTTCGTGGTCGGCGCGCTGGCCCGCCGCTGGGACGTCGACGTCACCCTCTCCCGCACCCCGGGCGGCGGCGTGACGGCCGAGGTGATGATCCCGTCGACGCTGCTCCTGACGATGAGCGAGCTGGGCCCGGTGGGCAGGCCCGCGCACACCGGCACTTCCCCGGCCACGGCAGCGCTCGCCGCCCCGTCCGCCCCCGCGGCCGGACCCTCGCCGTCGTCCTCGATCCCGTCCACGGTTCCGTCCTGGGCCACGAACGAGGACGATCCGACCGCGCTCCCGCGCCGGGTCCCCCGCCGTGACCCGTCCCCGGGCGAAGGAGAGGCCGCGGCCCCGCTCACTCCGGTGGCCGGCACCGACGACCCGACGCGCGACACCGACGCCGCCACGGCCATCGCCACCGCCTCGACGGTGACAGGCACTTCCACTGAAACCGGCGAAACCGGTGTCTCGACCCGTCCGGTGGAAACCGGTTCCTCCAGCCCTACGGCCGGAACCGGCTCCACTTCCTCCGGGAACGCCGACGTAACCGCTTCCTCCGACCGTGACGTCGAAACCGGTGTCTCCGCCCGTACGGCGAAGCCGGCACCCCTCGCCGATGCCGCCCCGTCCGAGGCTCCGGCCACCACCGGGGCCGAGCCGGACACCACGGCCGAGCCCGCGACCCGCGCCTACCCGGCCGGCGTCGGGATCCCGGCGCCCCGCACGGCCGAGGCGACGCTGCACGCCCGCGCGCAGGACGAACCCGGGGACCACGCCCGTACGGCGGAGCGCACGACCCCCACCGGTCCGGCGGAGTCGTCCCACGTCCACGCGGCCGAGTCCCGGCCCGCCGCCCGTGCGGCGGAGCCCGCGCCGCACGCCCACCCGTCCGGCCCCGGGAGCGGCCCCGCCCGCGCCACGGGCGGCCCCGGCGACTCCGGCCGCAGGACGGAGCACGGCGGCGCCGACCGTGGCGCCGAACCTTTCCCGCTCGACCGCGCCGCCGGTCCCGCCGGCCCCACCTCCGCTTCCGCCCGGGCCGGTGCCGACGCGTTCGCCGTCGGTCCCGACGGCTCCCGTCCGCTCCGTCGACGGGTGCGCGGGGCGACGCTGCGGACGACCGCCGAGGCCGCCGCCCAACAGGCCGCGCGGCAGGCCGTCCGCCCCGCCGACGCGGACGCCGTGCGCGATTCACTGGAGGAGTTCGAGGCGGCCGTGGCCCGCGCCCACCGGGACACCGGCGAACACCCTCGCCCCGCCGCCCCCCGCCCCCTCACCCCCACCACCGAAGACCCGATGGACCGCCGGAACGACCGCCGGCACGACCACCGTCCCGACGTTTCGACCGACCCGACCGACCGGACAGCGCCGTCCGACGCGTCCGGCCGGACCGAGCCGATCAATGACCCGATCACCGGCCGGGACACCACGCACCACCAGAACCACCTTCCGGAAGGAGCCGAGCAGTGAGCACGTCGACAGGTGAGACTCCCGCCGGAGACGCCAAGCCGACCGACCTGCGGGCCGCCGCAGCCGACTTCACCTGGCTGCTCAACCGTTTCGCCACCGAGACCGCGGGGGTCGTGGACGCCATCGCGGTGTCCTCCGACGGACTGCTGATCGCGGTGTCGGAGCTGCGCGAGCACGCCGACTCCGAACGGCTGGCCGCGATCGTGTCGGGCATCACCAGCCTGGCCGCGGGCGCCTCCGGCAACTACGGCCTGGGCGGCCTGAACAAGGTCATCATCGACCTGGAGGGCGGCCACGTCCTGGTCTCCGCGATCGGCAGCGGCGCCGTGCTCGGCGTCGTCACCGACAAGGAGGCCAAGCTGGGCAACATCGCCTACGAGATGACGGTGTTCGCCAACCGCGCCGGCACGGCGCTCAGCCCACAGCTCGTCCTGGAACTGAAGAACAGCGTCGGCGCCACGCGTACGCGCTGAGCGCGTGCCACCGTAGAGAGAGCGAACACCGATGGCGGACGGCCGCACACCGCGCGGGGCCGGCGAGGACGGCGTCGCCCCCGTCGGCCCCGCACCCGCCGTCCGGCCCTTCCTGGTCACCGCCGGCCGGGTCGCGGGTGGCGCGGGCGAGGCGTCGTCCGGCCGGACGATGCCCGTGGAGACCCAGCTGGTGGCCACCACCGGCGGGCTCGACGCGCTCGGCCGGCTCTCCTTCGAACAGCACGACATCGTCGCCGCCTGCCGCGTCCCGCAGTCCATCGCGGAGATCGCGGCCAGGCTGCGGCTGCACCTGAACGTGGTGCGGGTCCTCGCCGAGGACCTCCGGACGGCGGGGCAGTTGTCGGTGCACGTGCCCGACTCCGGCGTCACCCACGACGCATCCGTTCTGCGCAGGGTTATCGATGGCCTGCGGGCCATCCCCGACTCCCGGGGGGTACTCCGTGACACCGACTGAACCGCTGGTCCGCACCTCGGCCGGCCAGGCCGCCGTACGGCCGCCGCTGCCGGTGAAACTGGTGATCGCGGGCGGCTTCGGCGTGGGCAAGACCACCGCCGTCGGCTCGATCTCCGAGATCGAGCCGCTGACCACCGAGGCGGCCATCACCGAGGTCGCGGCGGGTGTGGACGACCTCAGCCACACCCCGCGCAAGACCACCACCACGGTCGCGATGGACTTCGGCTGCATCACCATCGACCCGACGCTGAAGCTGTATCTGTTCGGCACGCCCGGGCAGGAGCGGTTCGGGTTCATGTGGGACGACATCGTGGAGGGCGCGGTCGGCGGGCTCGTCATCGTGGACACCCGCCGTCTCGACGACTGTTACGCCGCAGTCGACTACTTCGAGCACAAGCAGATCCCGTTCGCCGTTGCTGTAAACGCTTTCGACGGCCAGATCGCGCACACGCTGGACGAGGTCCGCTGGGCCCTCGACGTGTCCGAAGGCGTCCCGCTGCTCGTGTTCGACGCGCGCGAGCGCGGCTCGGTACGCGACGCGCTGCTGGTCGTGCTGGAACAGGCGCTGGCCCGGTCGGGCGGCTGACGGCGCACTGGGCGGCCGGAACGTCGGTAACGACTGGAAACGGCCAGAAACAGGCAGAAACGTCGGGACCGACTGGAACCGGTTAGAAACAACCGGAACCGTCGGAAACAGCAAAGGCAGCGCGACCGGGCCAGAACTGCGGTGCGAGGGAATGCCCTTCCCCCGCACCGCAGTTGTTTCCGTCATGAGCCAGAGCGACAGCAACAGCAACAGCCGCGACGACCGTACGATCACCAACCCGCCCGCCCTGCACGACCCCACACCCTTCGGCTACAGCCATGCCGTGTCGGCGCCCGGCGAACCGGTCTTCCTCGCGGGCCAGTACGCCTCGGACGCGTCGGGCGCTCCCGTGGCCGGCGACTTCGCCGTTCAGGTGGAACTGGCCTTCGACCGGCTGGAAGCGGCGCTGGCCGGGGTGGGTCTCGGGCTCCGCCACGTCGTGCGGTTGGGCACGTTCATCGTCGACCACGACCCCGGCAGGCTCGAGATCCTGGGCAAGGCCCTGCACGCCCGCTTCGGCGAGCGGCTGCCTGCGCAGACCCTGAGCGGGGTGGCCTCGCTCGCCCTGCCGGGCATGCTGTTCGAGGTCGACGCGATCGCCGTACGGCCACCCCGGGGCCAGGACCTGTCCTAGTGCCAGGAGACCTGTCCTAGTTGCTCCTGCGCACTCCCGGCGAGACCGTCACCTTCGCCGCCGCCCAGAACACCGCGAGCGTCGCGAGTGCCATGCCGGCGACCAGGGTGGCACCGCCCACCACCTTCTCGTAGTCGTGCTGGTAGAGACCGTCGACGATGTAGCGGCCGAGGCCACCGAGGCTGACGTACGCGGCGATGGTGGCCGTCGAGACGATCTGGATGGCCGCCGACCGCAGACCGCCGAAGATCAGCGGGAGCGCGACGGGCAGTTCGACGCGCAGCAGGATGCCGGCCTCCCCCATGCCCATGCCCCGCGCGGCGTCCACGGGGGACGGATCGACGGAGCGCACCGCCTCGTAGGTGGTGACCAGGATCGGCGGGACGGCGAGGACGACCAGCGGGATCATCACGGGCAGCATGCCGAACCCGAGCACGATGGTCGTCACCACCAGCAGGCCGAAGGTGGGCAGTGCCCGGCCGGCGGTGGCAACAAGAGAAAGGACGTTTCCGCCCCGCCCGTAGTGACCGGTTATCAGGCCGATCGGCAGCCCGATCGCGGCGGCGAGAGCAAGGGCTTCCAGGGAGTACTGGACGTGTTCCCACACGCGGGTGGGGATTCCGTCGTAACCGTGCCAGTGTGCGCTGTCGCTGAAGAAGGCGTTTACGAAATTGATGACGTTCACCGGGCTGCGTCCTCCAGGGCGGGCACGGCCGGATCGGGCCGGACCCCGGCGGCCTTGGACTTTCCGCCGCGCGCGCCGCTCGGCATCCAGGGGGTGAGCAGGATGCGTACCACCACCAGCAGGGCGTCCGCGAGCACCGCCAGAACCGCACTGGTGATCACGGAGTTCCAGGCGAGTTCGGGCCGGTTGTAGATCTGCGCGTCGTGCAGCAGGTTGCCCAGCGCGCCCTGGTTGCCGATCAGCATGCCGACGCTGACGAGGCTGATGCTGGACACGGTGGCCACCCGAAGGCCGGCGATGATGGCCGGCACCGCGATCGGCAACTGGACCTGGATGTAACGGCGTACGGGTCCGAAGCCCATGGCGGTCGCGGCGGCGAGGGTCTCCTGCGGGACCGAACGGACGCCGTCGACGATCGCCGGGACGAGCACCACCAGGCTGTAGATGGTGAGCGGGATCATCACCGTCAGTTCGGTCTGCCCCGTGTAGTCGATGAGGACGACGAAGAAGGCCAGGGACGGGATGGCGTAGAGCACGGTCGTCACCCACAGCACCGGCGGGTACAGCCAGCGCAGCCGCACACACAGCTGGGCCAGCGGGAGCGCGAGCAGCAGCCCGCCCAGCACCGGCAGCAGGGCCTCGCGCAGATGGAGCCCGATGAGACCGAACCAGTCGTGCTGGAGGTCGCTGGGGATGTCGAAGAAGCGGTTCACCGGATGACCTTCTGGGCGGTCTCCTCGGGCGACGGCTGCTCCTCACGGCCTGCCGCGTGGGCACCGCGGATGGCCTCGCCGATGGCGGCCTGGGAGACGACTCCGGCGGCCCGGCCCTCGGCGTCCACGGCGACCGCCCAGCCGGTGGGCGACAGGACCGCACAGTCGAGGGCCGCGCGCAGCGAGTCCCGCTCGGCGACGAACGGCCGCCCGTACGGCAGGAGTCGGCCGGCGTCGACCCGTCCGGCCGTCAGCGCGCCGGGCTCGCTCCAGCCGAGCGGACGGCCGTCCAGGCCGGTGACGAGGAGGTAGGGGGCGTCGGTCGCGCCCCGTGCGGCGATCTGCTCGGCCGTGGAGTCGATCGCGACGATCGGCGTGGTGAGCAGTTCCAGGCCGGCGGAGGAGAAGAACGACAGGCGCCGGATGCCCCGGTCGGCGCCGAGGAAGTCCTCGACGAACGCGTCGGCGGGGTCGGACAGCAGCTCGGCCGGTGGCGCGAACTGGGCGAGCCGGCCGCCGGTACGCAGCACCGCGACCATCGTGCCGAGCTTCACGGCCTCGTCGATGTCATGTGTGACGAAGACGATGGTCTTGCCCAACTCCGCCTGGATGCGCAGCAGTTCGTCCTGCAGGCCCTTGCGGACGACGGGGTCGACGGCGGAGAACGGCTCGTCCATGAGCAGTACCGGCGGATCGGCGGCGAGTGCGCGGGCCACACCGACGCGCTGCTGCTGGCCGCCGGAGAGCTGGTAGGGGTAGCGCTTGGCGAACGAGGCGTCGAGCCCCACCCGTTCCATCAGCTCGCGTGCCCTCGCGCGGGCCTTGTCCTTGCTCCAGCCGAGCATCCGGGGCACGGTGGCGATGTTGTCGACGATCGTCCGGTGCTGGAAGAGCCCGGCGTTCTGGATGACGTAACCCATGGACCGGCGCAGGGTGTTGACCGGTTGCTGACGGCTGTCGACGCCGTCGATGACGATCGTGCCCTCGCTGGGCTCGACCATCCGGTTGATCATCCGCAGGGTGGTCGTCTTGCCGCAGCCGGAGGGGCCGACGAGGACGGTGATCGCACGGTCCGGGATGTCGAGGGAGAGCCGGTCGACCGCCACCGTGCCGTCCGGGTATCGCTTGGTGACTGAATCTATCCGTATCAAAGCGCCGAATACCCTTCGGGTCTGGCAATTTCTGCCCGCTCTCGATACGAGTTCGGGCCGTTGCGGGGAGAGTCTAGACCGCTTACCAGATCAGCAGCCCGCCGCCGGCCCCCTGCGCATACCGCGCGCTCGCCTCGATGCCGTCCAGTCGGCCGGAGATGTGGTGACGGTGGCTCTCGACCGTCCGGTCGGGCGGGCGGGTCTCGGCGGCGAGACGCTCCGAGCAAGCGCGTACCAGAGCGATTTCCTCCAGGAAGGCGGGGATCTCGTCCGGAGCGACGACATCGCCGTTGTGCACGCTCACCAGCGCCGGCAGGAACCGGGCGCCGATCCGGCGGATGGCCCGTGATCCCCAGACCGTCCTGCGCCACGACTCCGGCCCGGCCAGGTCCGTGCCGGCGGGCCGACCGTCCCGCTCCCCGGTCAGGAGGTCGAGGTCACCGTCGTCCCCCACCAGGAAGACCTCGCTCGTCAGGCTCATACCGCCAGTGGATCACGCCACCCGCACCTGGGTGAAAGGGGTTTCCACTGTGTGCAACCTGTGAGTCCGCTGATTCTCACTCTTCCCTCAGGACCGGCTCAGGGATCCCCCAGACATGGCCCCGATCGTCATGCCCATGAACGAAACGAACGCGGGAGGCGTCCGGCAGCGGTCGGTCGAGATCGTGGTGCCGGTGTACAACGAGGCACACGTCCTCGCCCACAGCATCGGCCGTCTCCACGCACACCTCGAAGAGTCCTTCCCGTTCCCGTTCCGCATCACGATCGCGGACAACGCCAGCACGGACGCCACCTGGTACGCGGCGACCGACCTGACGCTCCGGCTCCCGCACGTGCACGCCATGCGCCTGGAGGAGAAGGGCCGGGGCCGCGCCCTGAAACATGTGTGGAACCGCTCCGGCGCGGACGTCGTCGCCTACATGGACGTGGACCTGTCGACGGGCCTGGAGGCGTTCCTCCCCCTGGTCGCGCCGCTGCTGTCCGGCCACAGCGACCTCGCCGTCGGCAGCCGGCTGCACCGCCAGGCGGCCGTGGTCCGGGGCGCCAAGCGGGAGTTCGTCTCCCGCTCCTACAACCTCCTGCTCAAGGCCGGCCTCGGCGCCCGGTTCTCGGACGCGCAGTGCGGCTTCAAGGCGGTCCGCGCCGACGTCTTCCGCGCGCTCGCCCCGCACATCGAGGACACCGCCTGGTTCTTCGACACCGAACTGCTGGTCCTGGCCCAGCGCAACGGGCTCCGCGTCCACGAGGTGCCGGTCGACTGGACCGACGACCCCGACAGCCGGGTCGACATCGTCCGCACGGCCGTCGACGACCTCAGGGGCATGGGCCGGATGCTCCGTTCCACCCTCGCCGGCCGTACCCGCGTCCCCGCCGTACCCCGCCGCACGAGCACCCCCCAGGTGCCGACGGCACGCACGACCACCCCCGCCGCCGTCCTGCCCACCGGGGCGAACACCCACCTGGAGTACGCGTCATGACGACACTCGCCCCGCCGCCCGCCCCCGTCCGTGAGGACGGCGCCCGCCACCGGTCGGCCCCGCCCGCCGACGGCGGACTCGCCTCCCGCGCCCGGCGTCTGTTCACCGGCGCACCCGAGGACCCGCGCTGGGCCCGCCCGACCCTCTGGGCGATCCTCGTCCTGGCCACCGCCCTCTACGCCTGGAACCTCTCCTCGATCACCGGCAACACCTTCTACGACGCGGCCGTCTACAGCGGCACCAAGAGCTGGAAGGCGTTCTTCTTCGGCGCCCTGGACGCGGGCAGTTTCATCACGGTCGACAAGCCGCCGTTCGCCCTGTGGGTGATGGGCCTGTCCGCCCGTGCCTTCGGGTACGGCACCTGGCAGTTGATGCTGCCGATGGTCGCCGTGGGAACCGGTTCCGTCGCGCTTCTGTACCGGCTCGTCAAGCGGGACTTCGGCGCGGTGGCGGCGACGATTTCCGCGCTGGCGCTGACGCTCACCCCGATCACGGTCGCCATCACCCGGGACACCAACCCCGACCCGATCCTCGTCTTCCTGATGCTGCTGGGCGCGGCCGCACTGCTGAAGTCGGTGCGCACCGGCCGGCTGATGCCCCTGGTGTGGTCGGGCGTCGCCATCGGTTTCGCGTTCAACACGAAGATGATGCAGGCGTACGTGGTCCTGCCCGCCTTCTTCCTGGTGTACCTGTGGGCCGCGAACGCCTCGCTGGGCAAGCGCATACGCAACCTTGCCGTCGGCACGGTCGCGCTGATCGTCTCCAGTGCCTGGTGGATGGTGGTCGTCGATCTGATCCCGGCCTCGTCCCGCCCCTACATCGGCGGCTCCACGGACAACACGGTCTGGGATCTCGTCATCGGCTACAACGGTTTCGGCCGTATCTTCGGTGCGAGTTCGTCGGTGGGCTCGCAGGGCAACGGAGCCAGCTTCGGCGGCGAGGCGGGCCTGTACCGGATGTTCAACGACACCATGGGCGGCCAGATCTCCTGGCTGATCCCCTTCGCGGCGATCGCGCTGGTGGCGGGTCTCGTCCTGCGCGGCCGGGCGCCCCGTACGGACGCCAGGCGTGCCGCGCTGATGCTGTGGGGCGGCTGGTTCGTCCTGCACTACCTGACCTTCGCCCTCGCCGAGGGCACCTTCCACCCGTACTACGTCACCGCCATGGCTCCCGGTATCGCGGCCCTGACCGGCGCGGGCGGCGTCATGCTCTACAACGCTTTCCGCAACGGCTCCGCGGCGGTGGAGGTCCCCCCGACCGAGCGAAGCCGAGACTGGGGGATGGGCTGGGCGCTGCCGGCCGCGGTGGCGGCGAGCTCGGTGTGGGCGGTCGTACTCCTCCAGCAGGTCTCCGGCTCCGGAACGCTGTACACGGTCGCCGAGGTCGTCGCCGGTGTGGCCGGGGCGGCCTCGGTGATCGGGCTGCTCATCGCCCGCTTCTCGAAGCGGCAGCGGCTCATGGGCGTCGCGGCACTGGCGGCGGTGGTGGCGCTGCTCGCCGGCCCGGCCGCCTACTCGGCCTCGGCCGCGACCTCCAGCACCAACGGCACCAACCCGACGGCCGGGCCGAGCACCGGCGGTATGGGGGGCATGGGCGGTGGTGGCGGCCAGCGGCCCAGCGGGGCCGGCGGCGGACCGGGAACCAACTCCGGTGATGCGCCGAGCGGTTCGGGCGACGGCCAGGAAATGGGCCAACCTCCGTCGAACAGCGGCGACTCCACGGACGACGGCGGCTCGACGGGGTCGGGTACGGCGGAGTCGGGCACGACCGAATCAGGCACCGCGGAGTCCGGCTCGACCGAGTCGGGTACCACCGAGTCCGGCAGCGCCGACGGTCGCACCGGCGGGGGCATGGGCGGCGGTACCCAGGTGTCGTCCGCGATGATCACGTATCTGAAGAAGAACCAGGACGGCGCCGGCTGGCTGGTCGCGGTGGCCACCGACCAGACGGCCTCCTCGATCATTCTGGAGTCCGGTGAGCCGGTCATCTCGATGGGCGGCTGGTCCGGCAGCGACAACGCGATGACGCTGGCCAAGCTGAAGAGCCTCGTGAAGGCGGGCAAGCTGCACTACATCGTCGTCGGCGACAGCGGCCAGGGCTCCTCGAACTCCGAGATCTCCACCTGGGTCAAGGCGAACGGAACAGCCGTGTCCGACTACAGCGGTCTCTACCGCCTGGACGCGTCGGACGTCGGCTGAGGACCACGGAACAACGGAACACAAGAGGCGGGCCGCCGGTTCCACCGGCGGCCCGCCTTCCGCATGCCCTGAAACGTTCGTGAAACCGCTTCAGAGCGAGCTGTCATCGAAGCCGAGCTGCAACCGGAGCAACCCGGTCAGCGACACCGGCGTTGACGACGCGTCTGCGGCCGGCGTCCCCGCCCCGACGCCCAGGCGAGGACCGTCGCGCCCCAGCCGAGCAGCCACAGGGCCGCGCCCAGGGCCGCCGCCTCGACGCTCACGCGGCCGCTGCCACCGCCGTCGGGAACCCGCCGGTGCGCAACACGCGTCCGCCGGGCAGTACGGCGTACACCTCGCAGCCGTCCCGCGCGGCCGCCCACTCGACGCCGTCCGCGCCCAAGGCGAAGGCGGCCGTGGCGACGGTGTCCGCCTCGGTCAGGGTCGGGGCCACGACGGTGAGACTGTCGAGGCCGGTCACCGGCCGGCCGGTGCGGCCGTCGAGGATGTGGTCGCCGCGCTCGTAGCGAGCGGAGGTCGCGACGGCTCCGTCGGTGAGGTCGAGGACGGTGCACAGCCGGTCGGCGATCTCGGGATGCCGTACGCCGACCCGCCAGGGACCGCCGGAAACGACCACGTCACCCCCGGCGTTGAGGCAGAACCGGCTGAGTCCGGCCCCGGTCAGCAGCTCCGCCGCCCGCTGCACGGACCAGCCCTTGACCACCGCGCAGGGGTCCAGGCCGCGGCCGGGCAGCCGGATGTCGAAGGCGCCGCCCGTGGCCACCCGGTACCGCTCGCAGATGTCGAGCACCTCCACGAGGTCGGCGCTCAGCTCGTCGGCCGGCAGCTCGCCCCGGCCGTACCGGGAGACCTCGCTGTCGGCCTTGAACGGGCTGAACCGTGCGTCGACCTCGCGCAGCCACGCGAACACGGCGTCCCCGGTCCCGTCGGGGACGACGGTGTCGTCGACCCGCAGCGAGACCGGGAACCCCATGACGTGTTCGACGCGGTGCACGTCAGGCGCCCTTCGCGTCGATCGCGGCCTGGAGCGACTCCTTGTAACCGTCGCTCGTGAGGGTCGCGCCGGAAACGGTGTCGATGTCCGCACTCTGCGCGGTAAGCGTTTCCGCAATCAGCTTCGGCACCGCCGCGGTCGTCTGCGGATGATTCGGCTGCTTCAGCATCTTCACGGCCGTGATCTTGTCGCCCTCGAAGGTCACCTGGACCTGGACGTCACCCTTCTCCGTGGCCACGGTCGGACCCGCCACCGTCCGGGACGCCGAGGCGGCTGCCGAGGCCGAGGGGGACGCGGAGGCGGCGGCCGCTTCTGCGTCGATCGCGGCCTGGAGCGACTCCTTGTAACCGTCGCTCGTGAGGGTCGCACCGGAAACGGTGTCGATGTCCGCACTCTGCGCGGTAAGCGTTTCCGCAATCAGCTTCGGCACCGCCGCGGTCGTCTGCGGATGATTCGGCTGCTTCAGCATCTTCACGGCCGTGATCTTGTCGCCCTCGAAGGTCACCTGGACCTGGACGTCGCCCTTCTCCGTGGCCACGGTCGTGCCGGTGAAGGTGGTCGATCCCGAGGAGCCCGAGGACGACGTGGAGGAGGACACGGAGGGCGTCGAGGCAGCCTCGGTGGTGGATGTCGTACCGGTCGACGGCTCGTAGCGCCAGACCGGGATCAGACCCGCCACGGACAGGACCAGAACAGGGATTACTCGCTTCACGATGTCTCTCATCCCGCCAGGCTGAAGCGTTCGAAGTGGATCTGCGGCTTGGGCACGTCCAGCTCGCGCAGGGTGCCGAGGACCGCGTTCATCATCGGCGGCGGCCCGCACAGGAAGACGTCCCGCTCCGCGATGTCCGGTACGAGCGCGGCGAGTTCACGCGGCGCCAGTCGGTCCGGCACCGGCGGCCCGGTGACCAGGTGCAGCTCGGCCCCCTTGGCCAGGGCGAGTTCGTGCAGCTCGTCGTAGAGCACGGCGTCCCGCTCGCCGGCCACCCGGTAGATGACCACCGCGTGCCCGTCGATCTCCTCGAGGAGCGCCCGGATCGGGGTGACGCCGACACCGCCGGCGATGAGCAGGGCCTCGGGCCGGGTGCGGTGCATGGCGGTGAAGGCGCCGTAGGGGCCCTCGGCGAAGACACGGGTGCCGGGCTTGAGATGGCGCAGTCCGGCGGAGCCGTCGCCGGCCGCCTTCGCGGTGAGGCGCAGCCTGGTGCCGTCGGGCGCGGCAGACAGGGAGAAGGGGTTCGCCTGCCACCAGCGGTCCTTGGTCAGGAACCGCCACAGGAAGAACTGGCCGGCCCGGGCGGGCAGCCGGTCCAGGTCACGACCGGTGATGTAAACGCTTACGACGTTGTCGGCCTCGGGAACGACAGCCTCGACGCGCAACTGGTGGCGCCAGTTCCGCCACAGCGGCAGGACCACCCGGCCCAGCAGCACCGAGCCGAGGGCGACGCCCCACACCGCGTACCAGTACGCCGTGGCGGCGGACGACGCGGTGAAGGTCGTCCCGACCGCGACCTGGTGCGTGAAGGCCAGCACCACGGCGACGTACGTGTACAGGTGGATGAAGTGCCAGGTCTCGTAGGCGAGGCGCCGCCGGGCCCAGCGGCCGGAGACGCCGCCGATGACCAGGATCAGCACCATCGCGACGGCTGCGCGCAGCACACCTTCGACGGTCTCGGCCAGGTCGACGAGCTGGCTCACCGGGTTCATCGACGACGATTCGGCGTAGCCGAAGGTGATGAACACCACATGGCCGACCAGCGTCCACAACAGGCTGAAACCGGTCCAGCGGTGCCAGTTGGTCAGCCGGTCCATGCCGATGCGGCGGTCGAGCCAGGGCAGCCGGGCCACCAGCAGCAGCTGGAACGCCATCAGCAGGGCGCTGTACAGGCCGGCGAAGCGGCCGATCACGACGAGCGCGTTGGAGGCGAAACCCGCCTGGACGGCGAAGAGGGTCACGACGGCCGCGTTCGCGGCCAGCACGGCGTACAGGCCGGTGCGGGCCACTACTTTGGGACGTATCGCCGTGGGGGGTACGGGAGGCGATTGGACGGTCGTCACGGACGGAAGCTCCTAGATCGGGTCCTCAGAACACAGAGCTTGTCCGTGCTTCGCTGTCGTTTTCCTGTCGTACAACTTTCAAGATCTTATCGATTCGCGCACACGTGAGACGCGGGTCTGGCGCTGCGGGGTGTGTGGCGCACTATGAGCAGGTGGAAAAAGTACGACTCCTCGTCGTGGACGACGACCCGCCGATCGCCGATCTCGTGGCGACGGTCGCCCGCTACGAAGGCTGGGAAGCGGTCACCGCGAACTCGGGTGCGGAGGCGCTGCGCCGCGCCGCCGACTTCCACCCCGACATCGTGGTGCTCGACCTGATGCTGCCCGACATCGACGGCTTCGGCGTGCTCGACCGGCTGCGGCACAGCGGGACGATGGTGCCGGTGGTGTTCCTGACGGCACGCGACGGGGTCGCCGACCGGGTCGCGGGGCTGACCCGGGGCGGGGACGACTATCTGGTGAAACCGTTTGCCGTGGAGGAGCTGATGGCCCGGCTGCGGACCGTACTGCGACGCAGCGCCGGTCCCGGTGTCCAGCGCTCCGTGCTGCGGGTGTCGGACCTCACCATGGACGAGGACACCCGGGAGGTCCGGCGCGGCGGAAAACTGCTGACGCTCACCCCCACCGAGTACGAGGTGCTGCGCTATCTGATGCGGAAATCGCCGACCGTGCTCACCAAGGCGCAGATCCTCGACCATGTGTGGGAATACGGTTTCGGCGGCCGTTCCAACGTCGTCGAACTGGTCGTCAGCCGACTGCGTCGCAAGCTCGACACGACGGGCGACGACCCGCTGATCCAGACGGTACGCGGTTTCGGGTACGTGATACGGCAGGCGACCGAGTGATCGGCCGCTTCCGGCACGCGTATCGCAGACTGCGGCTCGGCACCCGGCTGGCGCTCGGCCTGGGCGCGCTGTCGCTGGTCGTGTTCGCGGTGGTCGGCGCCACGCTGACCATGTACATGCGGGACTACCTGAATCATCAGCTGCGCGACCAGATCAAGCTGGTCCAGGTCGTACAGTCCAAGGACGCCAAGGCCCACGGCATCGTGGAACGCAAGCCGTACTACGGCTGGTACACGGCCGTGTACGACGTCACGGCGGGGTCGGCCGTGCTGCGCAAGCCCGCGGACGTGCCCTCGGACACCACGGCGCTCACCGCCCTGGCCCGGCGGATGGAGGACGTCGACGCCGACGTCACCCGCACGGTACGGATCGACGGCGAGGGCACCTACCTGCTGCGCGCCTGCGAGGTCTCGCCCGGGGTCGTGCTGGTCAGTGCCGCGCCGACGGAGGACATCGACGGCACCGTGCGCCAGCTGATCACCATGCAGGTGGTCGCCTTCGGCCTCGCCCTGCTGGCGCTCGTGGTGTTCGGCCGGCGGATGCTGAAACACGGTCTGAAACCGTTGAGCGACATGGCGCACACCGCGCACGGCATCGCCTCGCACGACCTGACCGAGTCGGCGTCCCGGCTGCATCTGCGCGCGGACGCCCCCGGCGGCGGTCCGGAGGTCGAGGAGCTGCGCACCGCCTTCAACACGATGTTGCAGCACATCGACGACTCCCTCGCCGTGCGGGCGGAAGCCGAACAGCGCCTGCGCCGCTTCGTCGCCGACGCCTCGCACGAACTGCGCACGCCCCTGATGTCGGTACGCGGTTACGCGGACCTTTTCCAGTACGCACCCGCCAACGCGCCCGAGGAACGTGACAAGCACCTGGCCCGGCTGCGTGCCGAGGCCGCCCGGATGGGCTTCCTCCTCGACGATCTCCTGCTGCTCGCCCGCCTGGACGCGGCCGAGGTGGAGACGCCCCTGCGGATGGAGAACGCCGATCTGGTGGAGCTGGTCGAGCAGGCGGCCGACGCGTTCCGCGCGAGCCACCCCGGCCATCCGCTGACGATGTCCCCCGGCCCGGTCCCCGTACCGCTGCGGATGGACCCGCACCGCATCCGCCAGGTCCTGGACAACCTCCTCACCAACGCCGCCGTGCACACCCCGGCCGGTACCGCGGTCCGCGTCGAGGTCGCCGTCTCGGCGGACACGGCACGCGTCCACGTCACCGACAAGGGCCCCGGTATCCCGCCGGGTGACCGCGACCGCGTCTTCGACCGGTTCTACCGCGTCGACAAGGCCCGCAGCCGTGACCGCGGCGGCAGCGGCCTCGGTCTGTCCGTCGCCCGGTCCCTGAGCCGGGCGCACGGGGGCACGCTGGAGCTGGGCGACGTGGAGGGGGTCACGGTGTTCACGGTGACGCTGCCGAGGGGACCGGTCACGGCCGGGCAGGCGCTGTAACGCGGTAACGCGGTAACGCGGTAACGCGGTAACGCGGTAACGCGGTAACGCGGTAACGCGAAGTATCGGTGATCAGGGAGGCTCTGCGCACGACACGGCACGACGCCGCGCCCGCGCCCGCCGCAACCGCAACCGCAACCGCAACCGCAACCGCAACCGCAACAGCAACAGCAACAGCAACAGCAACAGCAACAGCAACGATCACCCGTTGTGGAGAGGCCCGGCGCGGAAACCGGCTGGTTTCCGCAGAGTTGAGCTGAGCTGCTCTTTCGGTACGGCGGAAACAACTTTCCCCACCCCCGTAGGCGTCCGGCCGGCACGCGCGGAGAGGGCCGCCCGTACTGCGGGCCGGTGAACCTCGGGGCGTGCCCGGGATGAACCCCGGGGGGTACGGGCAGAAATCCCACAGTCTCACTGCGCCTCCCCCCGCCTCACGGCACCTCACAGCACCTTGCCTCACGGCACCAGCCGCATGGCACCCCGCATCACCGCACTGCGGTCGCCCTTCGGCCCGCGCTCCGTCGGCTTACGGACACCGCACCGTCACACCGGAGGGGAACGACTACCCCGTCCCCTCCCCAGGCCCGATCCGTCGCGCCGCCGCGCGCGGTCACGACGCGGAAGGACGACGTGCGCCGTGTCCCTGCTGCCCCTCGACGACCCCGCGTCCCCGCCACCGCCCCAGCCCCCGCTCGCGGAAGACCGCCGCCGCCCCCTGGCCGCCACCGCCACCCGCCGGGCCCTCACCCTGTCGCCGATCCTGCTGCTCGCAGTGTGGGCGGTGGTCGACTGGCACGCCGTGCGAGACGGCACCGCCCTGCTCGCCACCGCCGACCCCTGGTGGCTGCTGGTGGGGCTCCTCTTCACCTATCTGGGCTCGGTCGCCGCGGCCTGCGTCCGTCAGGGGGCGATCCCGGACCGGCTGCCACCGGGTCTGCTGGTGGCCTCCCAGATCGCCGCGGGCGCCGCGAACCACATACTGCCGGCGAGCATCGGCGCCCACGCGGTCACGGTCCGCTTCCTGCAACGCCAGGGCGTCGCCCTCCCCCGCGCCACCGCCTCGATCGCGCTGTACTCCCTGGTCAGAGCCGTGGCCAAGACACCCGTTGTGCTGATTTTCCTGCTCGCCGCGCCCAGCGCCATACCCCCCGCCAGGCTTCTCCCGGAAGGACGGACGCTGCTCCTGGCCGCCGCGGGCCTCCTGTTGGCCCCCGCGGCGACCGCGGCGCTGCTCGTTCTCGTACGGCCGCTGCGCGGCCCCGCCCTGAACTTCGTCCGTACGGCCCTCACCGATGCCCGGCATCTGCACACCCGCCCCGCCCGCTTCCTCCCCCTGTGGGGCGGAGCGGTCGCGGCGCCGCTGATCCAGGCGAGCGTGGTGGCCTCGGTGGGAACGGCGCTGGGCCTGCCCCTGTCCTGGCCGCAGTTGCTCTTCGCGTTCCTCGCGGCGAGCACCGCGGCAGGCGCCGTCCCCGCACCCGGCGGTATCGGCCCGGTCGACGCGGCGCTGGTCCTCACCCTGGCCGGCTACGGCACCCCGCTGCCCCTCGCCACCGCGACGGTCATCGGCTATCGGGTGCTGACGGTGTGGCTGCCGCTGCTGCCCGGGATGCTGGTGCTCTCGGCGCTGGTACAGCGGAAGCAACTGTGACCCGTCGCCTCTCCCCGGCCGCCCGGTCCGGCCGCCTCGCCGTCAGCCCTCGCCGTCATCCCCTGCCGTCATCCCCTGCCGTCAGCCCTCGCCGTCCGTCGCCAGCCGCAGGGAGATGCTGTTGATGCAGTACCGCTGGTCGGTCGGAGTCGCATATCCCTCGCCCGCGAACACGTGTCCGAGGTGCGAACCGCACCGCGCGCACCGCACCTCGGTGCGCAACATCCCGTGCGAGCGGTCCTCGATCAGCTCGACGGCGTCGGTGTCCTTCGGGTCGAAGAAGGACGGCCAGCCGCAGTGGGAGTCGAACTTGGTCTCCGAGGTGAACAGTTCGGCACCGCAGGCGCGACAGGAGTAGACGCCCTCGGCCTTGGTGTCGGTGTACTCACCGGTGAACGCGGGCTCGGTCGCGGCCTGCCGCAGTACGGCGTACTCGGCCGGGGTCAGCTCCGTCCGCCACTGCTCGTCCGGCTTTTCGACGTCGTACGACATGAGCCTCAGCCCCTTACTGGGAAAGACGGTCCAGAATGCGCGGGCCCAGGTCCGTCACGTCACCCGCGCCCATGGTGAGAACGAGATCACCCGCCTTCGCCATTCCCGCCACGACCCCCGGTGCCAGGTCCTTGTCGTGCACCGCGGTCACGTCCGCGCCCGCCGCCCGGGCCGCGTCGATGATCAGCTCGCTGGTCACGCCCGGGATCGGGTCCTCGCGCGCGGGGTAGATGTCGAGAACGACGGAGGCGTCCGCGAGGGTCAGCGCCTGCCCCATCTCCATGCCGAGTTCCTGGGTCCTGGAGAACAGGTGCGGCTGGAAGAGGACGAGGATGCGGGCGTCACCGACCGCCGCGCGCATCGCCTCCAGGTCGGCCGTCATCTCCGTCGGGTGGTGGGCGTAGGAGTCGATGACCTGGACGCCCGCCGCCTCGCCCTTGAGCTGGAGCCGGCGCTTGACGCCCGTGTACGCGGCCAGGGCGGGGGCCAGTTCCGCGGCCGGGACGCCCAGGGCGACGCCCGCGGCCAGCGCGGCGACGGCGTTGTGCGCGTAGTGGCGGCCGGGCACGGAGACCGTGAAGGTGAGCTGCTGGCCGTCGAGCAGCACGGTCACCTCGCTCTTCAGCCCCTGCGGGACGACGGACAGCACCCGCACGTCGGCGTCCTCGGCCTCCCCGTACGTCACCACCCGCACGCCCTCGACCCGTCGGGTCAGCTCCCGCGCGCCCTCGTGGTCGGCGGCGATCACCAGGGTGCCGCCGGGCACGATCTTCTGGGCGAAGGTCTCGAAGGACGCGTAGATCTCGTCCATCGAGGCGTAGTTCGCGTGGTGGTCCAGCTCGACGTTGAGGACGATGGCGACCTCGGGCGCGTACTTGTGGAAGCTGCGGTCCGATTCGTCCGCCTCGGCGACGAAGATCTCGCCCTCGCCGTGCAGCGCGTTGGAACCGGGCGCGTCCAGGTCGCCGCCGATCGCGTACGAGGGGTTGAGGCCCAGCTCGGACAGCGACACCGCGAGCATGGACGTGGTGGTCGTCTTGCCGTGGGTGCCCGCGACGGCGATCGGGCGCGTCCCGTCCATCAGCCGGGCGAGCGCGTCCGAGCGGTGGACCACGGGGATCCCCAGCTCAGCCGCGCGGGCCAGCTCCGGGTTGTCCGCGCGGATCGCCGACGACACGACGACACAGCTGGCGTCGTCGGCCAGATGGTCGGCGGCATGACCGATGTGCACGGTCGCCCCGAGCGCCCGCAGCGCCGCCGCGGTCTCGGACTCCTTGGCGTCGCTGCCGGCCACCTTCGCGCCGCGCTGAGCCAGGATCTTCGCGATCCCCGACATCCCCGCCCCACCAATGCCGATGAAGTGCGGTCGGTCCATGGCGGTAGGAAGGCCGGGTGCCATGCGTGTTCTCCCAGGGTGCGCTACGACGGTTCGGTGCGCCCCCACCCTATTGCGCGAGGCTCACCGCACCCACTCAGGGGCGCGGGCCGTATCGACGGACGACCGCGCGGCGCGGACACGAGCGGACACGAGCGGACACAGCGCACCCGCACCGACCCATCACAGGAGTCCCATCACGGGAGTCCCATGACAGGAGTCCGCTCAGGCCTTGCTGTGGGAGAAGAGTTTCAGCACCGGGACTCCCACCTTGTGCCGCGCCCGGGAGGCCCAGTCCCGGTGGAAGAACTCCTCGACGTAGTGGGGGTCGGTCAGCACGATCACCTCGTCCGCCCCCACCTCCGCCACCAGGGACTTCAGCGCGTCCAGCGGATGGTCCTCGACGAGGCGTCCGACCGCGTCGTGGCCCGCCACGCGCAGAGCCTGCAAGGACACCTCCAGGGCCCGTACGCCGAACCCCTTCGCCTCGTCGCCCTCGGGCGTCTCGCCCTCCCGTGCGGCCTCGTCCAGTTCGCCGAGAGCCACGTCGTCGATGGCCCGCAGCAAGCGGTCCGCCTGGTCGCCGCGCGGCTGGAGCAGCACCTGGAAAGTGACCGGCTCGTCGCCGTGCAAGGTGCTGACGAACTCCACGTCGGCGGACGTCAGGGCCTTCTCGATCATCAAAACGCTTGTGAACACCAGCGCCCCATTCTCCTTCGAGGACCCCCGTGGCCCTCTCTCCTCCGTGGGCCGTCGGCGGCCCTGCGGAAACCATCCTTCCCCGTGTGCGCACGGGGACTGCGAGATTCAGTGTGCCCGCCGGACGCCAAACGGAACGGTTGATTCCGCCCTTTCCGGGCCGACGGTGACGATCGAACTCCTATCCGCATCACGGCCGTCGATACCTACTGAACAGGAAACCCTCCTCCTCCAGGAGGGAGACCAGTGCGAATCGCCGCGGAACCGCGACCGACGGCCCGCCCGCGATCCGCTGCGCGTCGCCGACGGCGAGCATCGGGGAGACGGTCAGACAGAGCTCGTCGAGCACTCCGGCGGCCACGAACTGGCCCAGCAGCCGGGGCCCGCCCTCCGTCAGCAGCCGGGTGTGCCCGAGCTCGGCGAGCGCCCGTACGGCCCGGTCCGGCTCGACGCCCATGCCGTCACCGGCGATCACCACGCGCGCGCCCGCCTTCTCCGCGGCCGCGACCCTGTCGGGGGCCGCCGCGGCGCCGGTCAGGATCAGGGTGGGGACCAGCGGCGAGGTGAAGAGCGGGAGCGAGAAGTCGAGGTCGAGGCTCGCGGTGACCACCGCGACGGCCGGCGCGGGACCCTGCCCGGCCGCCTCGCGCCGCGCCGCAAACTCGGCACGCGCGCGTGCGGGACGGTACCCCTCCAGACGTACCGTTTCCGCGCCCACGACCACCACGTCCGCGAGCCCGCGCAGCGTGCCGAAGATCCGCATGTCGGTGGCGGTGGAGATGGGCTGGGAGCGCCCGTCGTGCTGGGCGGCGCCGTCGAGCGTGGACACCATGTTGGCCCGCAGCCAGGGCCCCGGCTCACCGGGTCCGGGCTCGGGGTACGCGTAGGCGTCGGCGAGCTCGTCGAGGCTCCACTCGCGATCCTGGGCCGCTCCACCCCCTTCGCCGCCGCCCTCGCCGGGGGCCCCGAGCGGCCTGCCGCCGGAGTCGGTCGTCACTGTCTGGTCGGTCACAGGGAACAGCCGTCGCATGCCAGGCAGTCTGGCACGCCCCGTAGCATGGGGAACCGTGTCGTCCTCCTCCCCAGCCCCCGGCCTCAGCCCGATAGCCGACGCGGCCCCGGTGTCCCTCTGCACCCGCCAGCCGCACGTCCCCGCGGACCGGCTGGTCGCCGAGATGGTGCCGCCGCCACGCTTCGACTCGGTCCGCTTCAGCACCTACATCCCGGATCCGAACCAGCCCAGCCAGACCGAGGCGGTCGGCGTCCTGGAGGGGTTCGCGACCGGACTCGGCGGAGCGCACGCCGCCGGCGGCGCCAGGCGGGGGTTCCTCGGCCTCGGCAGGTCCAAGGCGCCCAAGGTCCCCGCCGGGCCGCGCGGCGTCTATCTGGACGGCGGCTACGGCGTCGGCAAGACGCACCTGCTGGCGTCCCTGTGGCACGCCACCCCGGCGGAGCCCGCCCTCAAGGCCTTCGGCACCTTCGTCGAGCTGACCAACCTGGTCGGCGCCCTCGGCTTCCAGCAGACGGTACGGACCCTCTCCGGGCACCGGCTGCTGTGCATCGACGAGTTCGAGCTGGACGACCCGGGCGACACCGTCCTCGTCTCGACGCTGCTCGGCAAGCTGGTCGAGGCGGGCGTCGCGCTCGCCGCCACTTCCAACACGCTCCCGGGCAAGCTCGGCGAGGGCCGGTTCGCGTCCGCCGACTTCCTGCGCGAGATCCAGGGCCTGTCGGCGCACTTCCGCGCGCTGCGCATCGACGGCGAGGACTACCGCCACCGCGGTCTGCCCGACGCGCCGGCGCCGTACTCCGACGAGCAGGTGACGAAGGCGGCCTACGCCACCGAGGGCGCCTCGCTCGACGACTTCCCGCATCTGCTGGAGCACCTCGCCAAGGTCCACCCGAGCCGCTACGGCGCGCTGACGGATGGCCTGAAGGCGGTCTGCCTCACGGACGTGGGGGCGGTGCCCGACCAGTCCACGGCTCTGCGGCTGGTGGTCCTGGCCGACCGGCTCTACGACCGCGAGGTCCCGGTCCTGGCCTCCGGGCTCCCCTTCGACCGGCTGTTCAGCGAGGAGATGCTGAACGGCGGCTACCGCAAGAAGTACTTCCGCGCGATCTCCCGGCTCACCGCGCTGGCCCGCGACGCCAAACGGCTCGTCGAGCCCCAATAAACGATCTTGGCCGCCAGGTCAAGAGTCGGTTCGCGCCAAGAATCCCTCCCTTTTGAGGCGCACTTCATCTCGCAACGTCGAGTTAACCCTGCAAACAACCTTGCAGGGTTAACGTGTTTCTTGACCAGTGGTTGACCAACCGTTGGTCTGGACTAGAAACGCGAACCGACCGAAGGGGGGCGCATGTTCCGAGGTGCGACGACCCGGACCGTCCTTTCGGTCCTCGCCGCCGTCCTGCTCGCCCTCCCGTTCTTCGCACCTACGTCATCCTTCGCACACGCGCACACAGTGCGTCAGGTCGAGGCCAAGACCCAGCCCGGAATCAAACACTCCGGCAAATCGATGCGCGACGAGGTCGTCACGTTCCGCGACTGCGGCCGCTCCGGCGGCCCCGTCGACCCGCTGCGCACCCGCGACCGCCACCGCGCCACCACCTCCGCGCCGGCCGCCTCGACACCCCAGGAGCCCGAGCGCGCGCTGCTGGCGCAGGATCCCGCGGCCGCGCATCAGCCGCCCCGGCCCGGCGACCCCTACCACCGCTCGTCGAGATCCTCGGCGGCCCACTCCCCGGCGGCACTCCAGGTCTTCCGCTGCTGAGAGAGCAGAGCAGAACAGCAGTCCCCCACCTGTCCTGTGTCCTGCACATCCGACGCGCCCCCACGGCGCGCCAGGAGGAGTCACCACGTCATGCAGCCCCTCATCGACAACGCCCGTACGTTCGGACAGCGCCCTGAGGAGTTCGCCAAACTCGCAGACGGCCAGTCCCCCCAGGTCCTGTTCATCACCTGCTCCGACTCGCGGGTCGTTCCCGCCCTGATCACGGGCGCCCGTCCCGGCGAGCTCTTCGAGCTGCGCACCGCGGGCAACATCGTTCCCCCCTACGGCTCCGACCGCCCCACCGGCGAGGCGGCCACCATCGAGTACGCCGTGGAGGTGCTCGGCGTCCAGGACGTCGTCGTCTGCGGCCACTCGCACTGCGGTGCCGTCGGCGCGCTGGTGCGCGGCGACGACCTCGACGGCGTCCCCGCCGTACGCGACTGGCTCGCGCACGCCGCGGACGAACCGGGGACCGCCGACCCCGACGACCCCACGGTCATGCGGGCGGTGCAGAACCATGTACTCGCCCAGTTGCTGCGGCTGCGCTCCTACCCGTGCGTGGAGAAGCGGCTGGCCGACGGCCGGCTGCGGGTGCGCGGCTGGTACTACGAGGTGCACACCGGTGCCGTACGCGAGCACCGTGTCGACACCGACGGATTCGAGGCCCTGTGAGCGCCGCGATGGACCAGCAGCCCGCCGGGCGAATATCCCGGTTCCCCCACCTCAAGCAGGACTTCGCCGCCTCTCTCGTCGTCTTCCTGGTCGCGCTGCCGCTGTGCGTGGGCGTGGCCGTGGCCTCCGGCGTGCCGGCCGAGCTGGGGCTCGTCACCGGCATCGTCGGCGGCCTCGTCACCGGTCTGCTGCGGGGCAGTTCCCTCCAGGTGTCCGGTCCGGCGGCCGGACTGACCGTGCTGGTCTTCGAGGCGGTGCAGGAGTTCGGCCTGCCCGCCCTCGGAGTGATCGTCCTCGCGACGGGCGTCCTCCAGCTCGCCATGGGCGCCCTGAAACTGGGCCGCTACTTCCGGGCCATCTCGGTCTCGGTCGTCGAGGGCATGCTGGCCGGAATCGGCCTGGTGCTGATCGCCGGTCAGCTGTACGCGATGGCGGGCGCCAAGGCGCCGTCGTCCGGCCTCGGGAAGATCGCCGGACTGCCCGGGGCCGTCGTGGACGCGGTCGGCAGTACGTCCGCGCTGGCCTCGCTCGCGATCGGCGCCGGCACCATCGCGGTGCTCGTGTTGTGGAAGCGGTTGCCGGCGAAGGTGCGTACGGTGCCCGGACCGCTCGCCGCGGTGGGCCTGGCCACACTCGCCGCCCTGCTGCTGAACCTGCCCGTGGCCACCGTCGAGGTGCAGGGCCTCCTCGGTTCCGTCCAGCCGCCGTCGCTGAGCTCCTTCGGCGAGCTGGCACACGTCGGCCTGCTCGGCACGATCGTCGCGTTCACCCTGATCGCGTCCGCCGAGTCGCTGTTCAGCGCGGCCGCGGTGGACCGGCTGCACGACGGTCCGCGTACCGAGTACGACAAGGAGCTGATGGCACAGGGCGCGGGCAACGCGATCTGCGGGGCGCTCGGCGCGCTGCCGATGACCGCGGTGATCGTGCGCAGCGCGGCCAACGTGCAGGCGGGCGCGCGGACCAAGGCGTCGCGCGTCCTGCACGGCGTGTGGCTGCTGCTGTTCGCGGCCCTGCTGCCGAACGTGCTGGCGTACATACCCATCCCGGCGCTGGCCGGCATCCTCGTGCACGCGGGCGCCAAGCTCGTGCCCGTGCGGGCGATCGTGGGTCTGTGGCGCGAGCACCGCGGCGAGGCGCTGATCCTGGTCGTCACGGCCGTGTCGATCGTCGCGGTCAGCATGTTCGAGGGTGTTCTGATCGGTCTCGCGCTGGCCGTCGCCAAGACGGCCTGGGAGGCCTCGCACATCAGGCTGGAGGTCGTCGACAAGGGCGCCGGCCCCGTCCAGGCGTATCTGTCGGGCAACGCGACGTTCCTGCGGCTGCCGAAGATCCTCGACAGCCTGGAGGCCCTCCCGCAGGACCGCCCCGTCGAGCTGGACCTCTCGGGTCTGCACCACCTCGACCACGCCTGCCGTACGGCGCTGGAGACCTGGGCCGAACGGCACAGCGCGGTCGGCACGGAGCCGGTGAAGGTCACGGAACCGGTGACGACCGTGTAGCCCGCCCCACGCGCTGTCCGGCCCGGGACTCGGGGCGTGGCCCCGGGCCGGACAGCGGGCATATCGTTACAGGGCAGGCAGAAACAGACGGAAACGCTCTTACGGGCCTCTCGCCGAGGAGGTCGTCATGCTCCAGGAGCTGCTGGGCGCGGCCGCGGCGGTCGCCGCCGGAGGCCTCGTGTACGTAGGGGCGGCGGCGCGGGTCGTCAAGCAGTACGAACGCGGGGTCGTCCTCCGGCTCGGCCGGCTGCGCGGCGAGGTCCGCCAACCGGGGTTCACCCTGGTCGTCCCGGCCGTGGACCGGTTGCGCAAGGTCAACATGCAGATCGTGACGATGCCCATCCCCGCCCAGGAGGGCATCACCCGCGACAACGTGACCGTACGGGTCGACGCGGTGGTGTACTTCCGGGTGGTGGACGCCGCCGCCGCGATCATCAACGTCGAGGACTACCGTTTCGCCGTCTCGCAGATGGCCCAGACCTCGCTGCGTTCGATCATCGGCAAGAGTGAGCTGGACGACCTGCTGTCGAACCGGGAGAAGCTCAACGAGGGCCTGGAGCTGATGATCGACAGCCCCGCCATCGGCTGGGGCGTGCAGATCGACCGGGTGGAGATCAAGGACGTCTCCCTGCCGGACACGATGAAGCGGTCGATGGCCCGGCAGGCCGAGGCCGACCGTGAGCGGCGGGCCCGGATCATCAACGCCGACGCCGAGCTCCAGGCGTCGAAGAAGCTCGCCGAGGCGGCGAAGGAGATGTCCGAGCAGCCCGCCGCGCTCCAGCTGCGGCTGCTCCAGACGGTCGTGGCGGTCGCCGCCGAGAAGAACTCCACCCTCGTCCTGCCGTTCCCGGTGGAGCTGCTGCGCTTCCTGGAAAAGGCCCAGCAACCGCTCCCACAACAGCCACAGCAAGAATCACCGCAACAGCCACAGCAACAGCCACAGCAACAACCGCAGCAACAACCGCCGCTGCCGCCTGCACCGCCGCCCTCCCCGAAGGATGTGGAGGAGTGACACGAGCTACGCGCGTGGTTCCCGGGGCGCACTCCGGGTGATAGACACAGCGGGATCACAGTTCCTGTCCGCCAGCAGGAAGGTTTCCCCATGTCTGCGACACGACGTCAGATCCTCGCCGGTACCGGCGCCCTGGGAGTGGGCGCGAGCATCGCGTTCACCGGCGCCCTCTCCGACCTCTTCGCGGGCACCGCCGCCGCGCAGAGCCTCGGCCACGACGGCTACGGCCCTCTCGTACCCGACAAGGACGGCCTGCTCGACCTTCCCGCGCACTTCCGCTACCGGGTCCTGTCCCGCGAGGGCGACCCGCTGCGCTCCGGCGAGGGCCCGGTGCCCTCGAACCACGACGGCATGACGGCCCTGCCCGGCCGGGGCGGTCGCGTCCACCTGGTCCGCAACCACGAGAACCGCCCCACGGCGAAGTTCCCCGTCCCCACGGTCGAAGGTCTGACCTACGACCCGGCGGGCAAGGGCGGCTGTACCGCCCTGACGCTGGACTCCCGGAACAACGTGCTCGCCGAGCGGGTGGCCATCGCCGGTACGGCCGTCAACTGCGCGGGCGGGCCCACCCCGTGGCACACCTGGCTGACCTGCGAGGAGACCGAGGACAAAGCCGGCACAAACGGTTACACAAAGGATCACGGCTTCATCTTCGAGGTCGACCCGTCCGACCCGCGCCGCAGCGGGGCCGTCCCGCTGACCGCGATGGGCCGCTTCCAGCACGAGGCGATCGCCGTCGACCCGCGTCTCGGAATCGTTTACGAAACCGAGGACGCGTTTCTGGAGCCGTTCGGCCTTTTCTACCGCTTTCTCCCGAAGAAACCACTGGGCGGGGCGGGCTCGCTGCGCGCGGGCGGCCGCCTCCAGGCGATGCGCGTTCCCGGCGTGCCGGACCTGTCCTCGATCCAGGAGACCGGCGCCACCTTCGACGGCATCGAGTGGGTCGACGTACCGGACCCCCTCGCCGTCGAAACCCCGGTCCGTCTCCAGGACTTCGGCCCGAAGGGCATCACCCACGCCCAGAAGCTCGAGGGCTGTTACTGGGGCGGGCGGTGCGTGTACTTCGTGTCGTCGTTCGCGCGCGGCGCGGACGGCTCGGCGGCCGATCACTTCGGCCAGATCTGGCGGTACGACCCCAAGCTCCGCCGCCTCACCCTCGTCATCGTCTTCGGCCCGGACACGGACATCCAGCTTCCGGGCGAGTCCCCGGACAACATCTGCCTGGCGCCCAGCGGCGGCCTGATGGTCTGCGAGGACGGCAACGGCGCCCAGCACGTCTTCGGCGTGACCAGGGGCGGCGAGGTGTACGCGATGGCGCGGGGCCGCCAGAACATCGGAACGCCGCAGGCCCCCGAGTGGGGCGAGTTCGCCGGCGTCACCTTCTCCCCCGACGGCGACACGATGTACGTCAACTGCTACACCCCGGGGACGACCTTCGCCGTCACGGGGCCCTGGCGGCGCTAGTCCGGATCCGCGAGGTGGGGCCCCGCCGCTGCGGGGCCCCACCGGCGCGTCCGGCCTGCGGCGTCCCGCGTGCGGCGTGCGGCGTCCGGCCTGCGGCGTCCCGCGTGCGGCGTGCGGCCTGCGGCGGGGCACTCCCGGCCCGGTCGGTTCCGGCGTGACGTCGCGGGAAGCACCGGCGAGGCGAACATTCCGCGTCCCCGCCTGCCCGGGCACTTCCCGGGGACCGAGAGCCCGGGCGGGTGAACGACCAGAGGCACGGTCATTTATCGCAACAAATGCCAGCACAACCCTCATAACTTCATACGATGATCCTTCCCGTACGCCGCCTCGTCGCTCTCTGCGCTCTCGGGGCCGCGGTCGCACCCCTCACCGCCTGCGGCACCCCCCACACACCACCCGCCGCGCGTCCGGCCGCCCCCGCGCACGCTTCCCTTCCCCCCACCCGGCCTCCCACGCTGGCCCCCGGTCCGGCCGGTCTCACCCCCGTGTTCAGCAACGCGCCCCGCACCGCCGACAAGAGAGTCGCTCTCACCTTCGACGCCGACATGACCGCCGACCAGGGAGCCCGCGCGGCGGCCGGCGAGCACTTCGACAACCCGGGGCTGATCGCGGCACTGCGCGCGCTGAAGGTGCCGGCCACCGTGTTCATGACCGGCCGCTGGGCCGAGGAGTACCCGGACCAGGCCCGCTCCCTCGGCCACGACCCGGGCTTCGAGGTCGCCAACCACTCCTACAGCCACTACGCCTTCACCGACGACTGCTACGGCCTGCCGACCGTCCCCGAGGACAGGATGCGCGCGGACGTGGAGCGGGCGTTCACGGCCTTCCGCAAGGCCGGGGTGCCGGACGCGATGCCTTACTTCCGTTTCCCCGGCGGCTGCTACGACCGGCGGGCGCTGCGCGCGGTGAGCGGCATGGGCGTGACCGCGGTGCAGTGGGACGTGGTGAGCGGGGACGCGTTCGCGACCGACGCGGACGCGGTGGCCCGGCAGGTGCTGGAGGGGGTCCGGCCCGGCTCCGTCGTCGTCATGCACTGCACGCGCAGCGCCGCCCCGACGACCGAGCGGGCGGTGCGGGCGATCGTGCCGGAGCTGCGCCGTCAGGGGTACCGGTTCGTGAAGGTGTCCGAACTGATCGGGGCGGCGAGCGGACGACGGTGAGCCCCGTACGCCCGACCGACCCGACCCCGCAGGCCACGTGGACGCCGCGCCCCTCGCACGTCGGTCGGCCCGCGACTCGTACGTCGTCATCGCTTACGTACGCTGGAGGGATGAGCGACGACAGTGACCGGGAGTACTGCCTGATCGACGCGACCACGCCCCCGAAGGCCGACGGGCCGCCGTACGCGGAGTGCGTGCTGTGCCGGAAGGCGACGGAGTATCCGCAGTCGTACAAGGGGATCACGCTGTGCCCGGTGTGCGAATGGCAAGAGGCGCAGCGGACTGCGTGCTCGGGGTAACCGGTTCCCCGAAGTGCGCGTTGCTCGGAGTGCGCGTTGCTCGGAGTGCGCGTTGCTCGCGGTGGCCGTTCGCTCGCGAGACCGCTTGCTCCGCACAAGCGGTTACTTTCCGGCAGACAACCGGTTGCCCGGCCGCAGGTAACCGGTTGCTGGCGGGCGGGCGGGCTGCCGACGGGCGCTCGGTCGCTGATTCGAGATCGCTTACCGGCGCGTGATCGCCGCACGGACGCGAAATCGGTTACCGGCGCGTGGTCGTCTCATCGACACGTAATCGGTTACCGACGGGCGTCCGCTCGCCGACCCCGCAATCGGTTACCTGGGCACATCACCGACGCCCGTTCTTTTTGCTGCTGTGAAAACCGCGTAACCGCTTCCCCGACCTCCCCCCTCCTCACGGCGGTCTCCCACATGCGGTCTCCCACAGCGGTCTCCTCACACCGGCCTCCTCACGGCGATCGACGTGACGTGAGCGCGCACGCCACGGCTGTCGCTGCCGCGCTCAGCAGGGCTGCCGCGGCCACGGGCAGGAGCGGCATGTGGACGGTCGCCGACTGGGAGCCGCTGACCAGGCCGCTCACCGCCGCCTGCGCCGGGGAACCGCTTACCACCAGCGCCAGCAGGGCCGCCAGCAGCAGTGCGGGGACCGCGCGGCCGGGCGAGCGCAGCACGGGCCAGGCGGTGAGCGCGCCCACGGCCGCGCCGAGCAGGGCGCAGGTCAGGACGGCGAGCAGTCCGGCGCCAGCGGCTTCCAGGACCGGTACGCGCTTGTCGTGGTCGCTGCCGACCGGGTCGCTGATGAGCGTGACCATCACCGTCGCCGTCGTACCGAGCACGACGGCCGTGGTCAGCGCGACCAGGACACAGGCCAGATGCGCCCGCCCCGGTCCGACCGCCGCCGCGACGACGGTGCGGGCGGCCGGGGGCTCGTTGCTGACGCAGATCCGCACCAGCCAGGCGGCGACGGGCAGCAGGAACGCCGCCGTGTAGCCGAGCGAGTCCAGCAGCGGCTGACCTGTGTGGGCATGCGCGGTGGCGCCGAAGCGGTCCAGCCAGTCGCCCGCGGCACGCCCGGCCGCCGTACGGGACAGGCCGTGGACCGCGCCGAGGTGGGTGAGGTAGCCGAGGGCGGTGAAGGGGAGGGCGGCGGGGAAACGTTCGGGAACGTACGCGGTTCGGGGGGCGCCGGTGACCTTGCCCTCGGTCGGGGCGTCGATGCGGGCGAGCAGACGGAGCAGGGTGGACTTCCCGGTGCCGTTGGGGCCCTCGATGCGGGTGAGGGTGGTGGGCGCCGGGTTCAGGTGCACGTCGCGGAACACCCAGGGGCCGCGCACGCCGTAGCGGCGGCCCACGGCCTCCAGCCGTAGCTCACGTGGCATGCGGACCGTCCTTTCACTCGCGGTTGCACGGATCTTCCACCTGGCAGACTGGAGGACGTGACCAGTGATCCGGCCGTTCCCGGCGACAGCCCCTTCCGTTCCGAGCGTTCGACACGGGACGAGGCTCCGCAGTTCGTCCTGCCTTTGGTGGTCCGTATCGAGCGTGCCGACCCGCCGGCGCGCACGGACGCGCTGGAGACGGCGGCGCGTGCCGTGCTGACCCTCCTCGCGGACGAGCGGGCGCTGGGCGAGGGCGAGTGGGCAGCGGACGTGCGTGACTGGCAGGACGCCAGGATCCGCAAGGTGGTGCGGCGGGCACGGGGCGCCGAGTGGCGGCGGGCGGAGGCGCTGCCCGGCATCACGGTCACGGGCAAGGCGGCGGAAGTAAGGGTTTTCCCGCCTGTTCCGCTGGACGGCTGGCCCAAGGACCTGGCGAAGCTCCAGGTTTCCGGAACCGATCTCGAGGATCCGGAGCCGCCGGTCGACATCGACCCGACGGCTCCGGTGATCTGGCAGAACCCGGAGGTCGGCATGTCAGCGGGCAAGGCGATGGCGCAGGCCGGGCACGGCGCGCAGCTCGCCTGGTGGGAGCTGTCGGACGAGGAGCGGACCGCCTGGCGCGAGGCGGGTTTTCCGCTCGCCGTGCGAACCGCGGATCCGCGACGGTGGCGTGAGCTGACGGAGAGCGGGCTGCCGTTGGTGCGGGACGCCGGGTTCACCGAGATCGCGCCGGGCAGTTGCACGGTGGTCGCCGACCACCCGGCCCTGCGAGCCCGCTAGACCCTTAGCGCCACAGTCCCGTAGGGCCACAGTCCCGTAGCCCCGTGGTCCCATTGGTCCCTCGTCCGTAGTCCCGGAGCTCACCGCAGCCCACCGCCCCGCCACGCCGGCCTACCCGGCCGACACCCCCGCGGCTCCCCGGCCCTCCGGACCTCCGGCCCGAAGCTCAAATGTTGCTCTGAAGGAGGGTGGCGGGCGGTTCGGGAGTCGGTGGCGGGGCCATACCACCGTCACCACGCAGGGGGCACGAAGGAGGCGGGGACCATGAGGCGACTGGGGACGGGGATCGGCTGGCGGCCGGAGATCGCGGACGCCGTGGAGCGCATGCCGGGCATCGACTGGGTCGAGGCCGTCGCCGAGAACGTGTGCCCCGGGCACCTGCCCGACTCGCTGCTCCGGCTGCGCGAGCGCGGGGTCACCGTCATCCCGCACGGCGTCTCGCTCGGGCTGGGCGATGCGGAGCGGCCCGACGCGGGACGGCTGGCCGCGCTCGCCGAGCGGGCCGGGGCACTGGGTTCGCCGCTGGTCACCGAGCACATCGCGTTCGTCCGCGCGGGCGGTCCCCTGACGGCGTCCCCACGGCTCGAGGCCGGGCATCTGCTGCCGGTGCCGCGCACCCGCGACGCCCTCGACGTGCTGTGCGAGAACGTGCGCATCGCGCAGGACGCGCTGCCCGTGCCGCTCGCCGTCGAGAACATCGCCGCGCTCATCGCGTGGCCCGGCGAGGAGATGACCGAGGGACAGTTCCTGTACGAGCTGGCCGACCGCACGGGCGTACGGCTGCTCATCGACGTGGCCAACCTGCACACCAACCACGTCAACCGGGGTGAGGACCCTGCCAAGGCGCTCGCCGAACTGCCCCTGGAGGCCATCGCCTACGTCCATGTAGCAGGCGGTTTCGAGCGGGACGGCGTCTGGCACGACAGCCACGCCCACCCGGTGCCCCGGCCGGTCCTCGACATCCTCACCGACCTCGCGTCCCGGGTGTCGCCGCCGGGGGTGCTGCTGGAGCGGGACGAGAACTTCCCCGAACCGGCTGAGCTGGAAAGGGAGTTGGGCACGATCAGGGCAGCCGTCGAAGCCGGCGAGCGGGAGGGTGCCCTCGCGCGAGCCTCTGCGACCACGGGAAAGCACGACACGACGAAGACGGTGACGGGAACGGGGACCAGGACCGCAACCGCGACCGGGACCGCGACCAGGACCAGGACCGCGACCGGGGTCGCGACGAGAACTGGGGACGGGATCGGGACCAGGACCAGGACCGCGCCCGTTGACGAATCCGCCCCGACCACCTCCGAGCCGGCCGCGACCGCACTCGACGAGGCCACTCGTCAGCGTCTCGGCCTCGCGCAGGCGGCGTTGTTGTCCGCGCTGATCGCCGGGACGCCGGTCCCCGAGGGTTTCGACCGGGTGCGACTCGGCGTGCAGGCACGGGCGCTGGCGGCGAAGCGGGCGGACGTGGTGGCGAAGGTGGCTCCGGAGCTGCCGCTGATCCTCGGAAGCGGTTACCGCACCGCGTTCATCGCATACGCCCAAGGCCACCCGATGCACGGCGGCTACCGGCAGGACGCCCTCGACTTCGCCGAGGAGACGCTCCTGGGGGGACGACTGACGGAGAGCCGGGCACGCCGCGAACTGCGGCGCTGGTGGCTGGACCGCTCGGGCCCCGCACCCAGGCCGAGGTCACGGCTGGGGCAGGTGGGACGAGTGGGGCGGACGTTGATTCGACGGTGAGGGACCCGGTGCCGCGGGCGGCGGGCCGCGGGCCGCGGGCCGCGGGCCGCGCGAATGTGCCGGGGTTAACACCCCGCAACCCACCACGTGCACGGCAACCGTTCCCGCACCGTTCCTGCACCGTTTCCACAGCGTTTCTCCTGTTTTGGAGCCCGGTCCGGTCCTCCCGTTTCGCCCGCCATGCTCCCGTTGTAACCGTTTGCCCCCGTACGGCAGTTGGCGGCGCAGGCGCAGTAATATGCCAGCCAGTCCCGCAATCGAAGCGCACTAGCGTGCAGTGCCGCGAGCAGGAGGCACCCCATGCGGCCGCGACCCCCCATCCAGGGCAGAGGCATCTTCAGCGGAACCGGGCTCATCATCACGGGCCTGGCGGCGACCCTGGCGGCGCTGGTCTTCCCGATCTGGTCGTACGCCGACCGGTCGGGCACCGGAGTGGACGTACTGAACGCGCAGACCGTGTCGACGCAGTACGGGCCGTTGTCCGCGCTGGACCGGGAGTTCGTCACGAAGGTCCGGCTGGCGGGGCTGTGGGAGCTGCCCGCCGGTCAGCAGGCGCAGACGAAGGGCACGACCGAGGCCGTACGGACGGCGGGCCGGCACCTGGTCGAGGGGCACACCTTCCTGGACGAGCGGGTGCGCACCGTCGCCTCCCAGTTGGGCCTGGCGCTGCCGAACGAGCCCAACGAGCAGCAGCAGGGCTGGCTGAGCGAGCTCGACGCGGCGCAGGGCGAGCAGTACGACTGGAAGTTCGCCAACATTCTGCGTCTCGCGCACGGACGGGTGTTCTCCGTCGTCGCCCAGGTGCGGGCCAGTACCCGCAACTCGCTGGTGCGCGAGCTCGCCGACGACGCCAACACCACCGTGCTGGACCACATCAAGATCCTCGAGGCCACCGGGTTCGTCGACTTCGACGCCCTCGCCCGTGACATGGCCGCCGGCAGCACGCCGCCGATCACCCGCTCCCCCGGACCGCCGGGCCCGACGGCCGACCCCGGGTCGGCCGTGCCGGTGGCCCCGTCGGCGTCTCCCACCTACCCGCTCCCGCCGGCCGCGGCCAGCCCGCCGCCCGGCGACTGACACCGGTTGCGAAACCGTCTTCCGAGGACCGGGCGAGGCAAGCGGAACGTCACATACCCACAACGCTCGGTCCGGATGGTGAACAGGGCATGGTGTTTCTCGGTGCGGATGGCATAGAAACGCGGCATGGTCTGGGTGCTTCTCCTGCTGCTGGCATGGGCCGTCGCGGGTGCGGCGTGCACACGGCTGTGCCTGGCCGCCGTACGGGCGGCGGCCGTCGACGAGCACGCGGGCCAGGGACATGACCTGACGCTCTACGAGGCGGCCTTCCTCTCCGGTGGTCCGGGCAGGGTCGCCGACCTGACCATGGTCTCCATGGCGCGGCAGCGGCGGCTGGTGCTCGCCCGCACGGGCTGGGCGACCGTGGTGGACCCGCGCGGGCGGGACGAGATGGAGCGGTCGGTCATAGGGGCCATCGGGCCCGACGGGCAGTCCCGTATCGCCCCGGCGCGGGCGGCTGCGGCCGCCGCGGACGCGGTGGGCGGCCTCGCCGACCGGTTGGTCCGCGCCGGTCTCGCGGTGCCCGACGGGGCCCGTACGACGGTCGCGGCCGGGGTCCGGCAGGTACGGGTCGCCGCCGTGGCCGTCCTCGGGCTGGGCGCCACCGCACTGCTGATGCCCGCCACCCCGGACATGCCCCGCAACCTCGTCGCGCTCTGGTTCGCGCTGCCCCTGGCGCTCACGCTGAGCTGCCTCGCCATAGCGCGGGTCGAGGTGCATCCGTACTCGCGCTGGGCCTCCCCGGCCGGGCAGCGGCTGCTGGGCGCGCTGGCGCGGCGCACCGGCGGCCCGGGGGACGACCGTACCTATCTGACCTCCGTCGCCGTACGCGGGATCCGCGCGGTGGGCGAGCCGGACCTGCGGGCGGCCTTCGCTCATCGTGAGCAGTACGGGCGGGACTGAGGCAGGGCGCGCTCGACCACCGGGGGGCGCACAAGGGGCATTGGCGCCGACACCCGCCGATGGTGCTTGCCTTCCCCCACGGTCGAACCAACCATCCCTTTTGTCGCCGCCGTGCACCGAAGGGACACCCGATGAGAGCCGCCGCCCTCCACTCGGCCGCAGGAGCCCTCCTGCTGACCGCCCTCTCCGCCGTCCCGGCGGGCGGCGCCCCGAACACCGGCGGCCTGTCCGGCTCGCCCGGTGTCGCGCTGACCGCTGCGCGGGCCGCGGCGAAGGGCGTCGACTTCGGGAAGTGCTCCAAGGCGCAGGACCTGCCCGGCAGCATGCAGTGCGGCACGGTCTCCGTCCCGCTCGACTACGCGGCCCCGAACGGCAAGCAGATCGAGCTCACCGTCAGCCGGGTGCGGGCCACCCACCGGGACCCGCACAACAGCAAGCGCCGGGTGCCCCGGCAGGGCGCGCTGGTCTTCAACCCGGGCGGTCCCGGCGGCTCGGGCCTGTACTTCCCGCTGATCGGGCTGCTGCCGGAGTGGAAGCGCATCGGGGCGGCCTACGACCTCGTCGGCTACGAGCCGCGCGGGGTCGGCCGTTCGGCGCCGCTGTCCTGCCAGGATCCCAAGCGCTTCTTCAAGGGCCCCGCGCCCGCCCCGGACCACCCCTCGGAGTCGTACAAGCAGGAGCGCATCGCGCAGGCGAAGGCGTACGCACAGGGCTGTGCGAAGCGGTCGGGCAGCGCCCTGCGGCACTACAACTCGCTCAACAACGCCCGCGACCTGGACGTGCTGCGCGCCGCGCTCGGCGAGGAGCGGCTGACGTTCATGGGGGCGTCGTACGGCACCTACTTCGGTGCGGTCTACGCGACGCTGTTCCCCTCCCACGTGCGGCGGATGGTGTTCGACGCGGCCGTGAACCCGGATCCGGCGCAGATCTGGTACCGCAACAACCTCGACCAGTCGGCGGCGTTCGAGAGCCGCTGGACGGACTTCCGGGACTGGATCGCGAGGCACGACGACGTGTACGGCCTGGGCGGAACGGCGGAGGCGGTGCTGGCCAGCTACGAGCGGGCGCGCGCCCGGCTGGCCGCGGAGCCGGCCGGCGGGAAGGTGGGGCCGGGACAGCTCCAGGGCGCGTTCCTCCAGGCCGGGTACTACGACGACTACTGGCCCGCCCGGGCGCAGGCGTTGTCGGAGTACCTGAAGGGTGATCCCGAGCAGTTGATCGCGCAGGCCGGGCCGGTGCGGGAGGCCGCCGCGGAGGCGGAGAACGCCAATGCCGTGTACACGGCCGTGGAGTGCAACGACGCGCCCTGGCCGACGCACTGGAGGGTCTGGGACCGCGACAACACGCGGCTGGCGCGCGTCGCGCCGTTCGAGACGTGGGACAACGTGTGGGCGAACCTGCCGTGCGCGTACTGGCCGGCGCCCCGGCAGCAGCCGGTCGACGTGCGAACCGGTCCGGGCGAGCTGCCGCCGACGCTGATCCTGGCCGCCGAGCGGGACGCGGCGGCGCCCTATGCCGGGGCGCTGGAGATGCACCGGCGGCTGACGGGCTCGGTGCTGGTGACCGAGCGGGACGCCGGCACGCACGGCATCGCGGGCGGCCCGAACCGGTGCGTCAACGGCCACCTGGACGCGTACCTGCTGGAGGGCAGGCTCCCGGTGCGGCGCGCGGCCTGCGCACCGCACCCGGAACCCGAGCCGGCGGTCGCTCCCGCGGAGCGCGCCGCCCGGCCGGGGCGCTGATCAGGCGAGGCCCGCGACGAGCTCCGTGAGGTCCTTGCGACGGCCCGTGTAGAACGGGACCTCCTCGCGGACGTGCATACGGGCCTCCGAGGCGCGCAGGTGGCGCATGAGGTCGACGATGCGGTACAGCTCGTCGGCCTCGAAGGCCAGGAGCCACTCGTAGTCGCCCAGCGAGAACGAGGCGACGGTGTTGGCGCGGACGTCCGGGTAGCCGCGGGCCATCTTGCCGTGGTCGGCGAGCATGCGGCGACGGTCCTCGTCGGGCAGCAGGTACCAGTCGTAGGAGCGCACGAAGGGGTAGACGCTCACGTAGTTGCGGGGCGTCTCGTCGGCGAGGAACGCCGGGATGTGCGAGCGGTTGAACTCGGCGGGGCGGTGCAGCGCCATGTTCGACCAGACCGGCTCCAGAGCGCGGCCCAGCTTCGTACGGCGGAAGAGGTTGTACGCCTCCTGGAGCTGGTCGGCGGTCTCGGCGTGCCACCAGATCATGACGTCGGCGTCGGCGCGCAGGCCGGACACGTCGTAGGTGCCGCGGATCGTCACGTCCTTGGCGGCGAGCTGGTCGAACAGCTCCTGGACCTCTTCGGCGTAGCCCGCGCGGTCCTCGGGCAGTACGTCCTTCAGCTTGAAGACGGACCACAGCGTGTAGCGGATGACCTCGTTGAGGTCCTTGGCCAGCTTGCCCTTGTTCGGGACCCTGCCGGACTCGGTGGTGGGGGCGTCGTCACTCATGGCTCTCATTCTCCCGCTCCGCCGTGCAGACTCTGCACCGGGTGGGCCGCGAGCTCCCGTGCGGCGCTCAGGTCGCCGCCGAGCTGGTCGACCGCCGCGTACGCGCTCGCGATGCAGGCCGGGATGCCCACGCCGTCGTACGGGGCGCCGCAGACCGCGAGGCCGGGGAGTTCGGCGACGTGCTCGCGGATGCGGGCCACGCGCGCGTGGTGGCCGACCGGGTACTGCGGCAGGCCGTCCGTCCAGCGGGTGACGCGGGTTTCGAGGGGCGTGGCGTCCAGGCCCGTGGCCGCGCGCAGGTCGTGCCGGGAGACGTCGACGAGGTCGGCGTCCTCGCGACCCAGGATCTCCGTCTCGCCGTACCGCCCCACGGAGGTGCGCAGCACGACCGTGTCCGGGTCCTCGTCGGCGATCCAGCCCCACTTCCGGGAGGAGAAGGTGGACGCCTTGATGGTGCGTCCGTCGACCGGCGGGACGAGGAAACCGCTGCCGTCGGGCAGGGCGTCGGCGGTGTCGGCGCGCCGGTAGGCGAGGGTGACCAGGGCCATGGAGGCGTACTCCACCGTGCGCAGTGCGGCGGCGGCCCCGGGGGACTCGGCGGCCAGCAGCGTGGCGGCGGCCGGCGCGGGCACGGCGACGACCACGGCGTCGGCGGGCAGCACCCGCTCCCCCGCGGTGACCTGCCAGCCTCCGCCGGGCGCGCGGCGCAGTCCGGTCACGGGTACGCGCGTGTGGATCTCGCCGCCGCGCGCCCGAACGGACTCGGCGACCGCGAGCGGCAGGGAGCCCACACCACCTTCGAGGCCCATGAACACCGGGCCGGTCTGCTGGTTGGCGGCGGCCTTGGCCTGGATCTCGCGGACGGCCTGCGTCAGCGAGGTGTGGGTGAGTGCCGCCTGGTAGAGCTGCGGGACGGCGGAGCGCATCGAGATCCGGTAGGCGTCACCGGCGTACACCCCGCCGAGGAGCGGTTCGACGATGCGGTCGACGACCTCGCGGCCCAGGCGCGCCGCCACGTACTCCCCGACGGCCACGTCGTCCCCGACCTCGGTGCGGGGCAGGTCGGCTTCGCGCTCGATCCGGGCGAGCCCCTCGTCGGAGAGGACTCCGGCGAGGGCGGTGGCCGTGCCGGGCACGCCCATGACGTGGCCCTTGGGCATGGGGCGCAGCGCGCCGCGGGTCCAGATCGAGGCCGTCGCGGTGGCCGGCGGCCGGAGGCGGTCGGAGAGGCCCACCTCGCGCGCGAGGGCGACCGCCTCGGGCCGGCGGGCCAGCATCGACTCGGCGCCGAGGTCCACGCGCACGCCCGCGATCTCGCCGGGCAGCAGCTTGCCTCCCACCCGGTCGGAGGCCTCGAGGACGGTGACCCGCGCCCCGCGCCGCAGCAGCCGGTGGGCGGCGGCCAGCCCGGCGATCCCGGCTCCGACGACGACGACGTGCTGCCCCGTGCCCGTACCCGTTGAGCTCATGCGTCCACTCTCTCAGACCCCACTGACACCCCCGCCGCGGCCCGGTGTCCTCCCCGCGTCCCGACCGTGACCTGTTCGGAACCGATCCGCGCCAACGTCCCGGCCCGCTCGGGCGTCGAAGGAGCGTCACAGTCGTCACCTTCTCGGGGGTACACCCACATGCGCACTCGACATTCCGCAGGACGCTCCGTACGGCGTTCCGCACGGCCCTCCCACGCCCTGGCCGGGATCCTGCTGGCCGCGGCCCTCGCACTCGCCGGATGCAGCGGCGCCGCCGACTCGGGCGCGAACAGCACGGCCGACAAGGCCGCCGTCGGGGAGGCCGGCGCCGGTGACGTGGACGCCGCGCAGGACGCGAAGGAGGGGGCGGGCGCGAGCGGCTCGAAGGCCACCTCGGCACCCGACCTCACCGCCAACCGCATCATCCGCACCGCCTCCCTGACCGTGCAGGTCAAGGACGTGCCGAAGGCCCTGGACGAGGCTCGCGCGACCACCGAGAACGCGGGCGGCTACATCGGCGACGAGACGACCGTCCGGGACGAGGACGGCGCCGAGCGGACCCGCGTGGTGCTGCGGGTGCCCGTCGAGAAGTACGACGACGTCCTCGCCGCTCTGCAGGGCGCGGGCAAGCTCCTGGAGCGCACGGCGAAGGCGCAGGACGTCACCGACCAGGTCGTCGACGTCGAGAGCCGCATCACCTCGCAGCGCGCCAGCGTCGCCCGGGTCCGCGAGCTGATGGACCGAGCCACCAAGCTGAGCGACGTGGTCGCCCTGGAGGGCGAGTTGAGCAGCCGGGAGTCCGACCTGGAGGCGCTGCTCGCCCAGCAGGCGTCCCTCAAGGACCGCACGAGCCTGGCGACCGTCACGCTGACCCTGTCGGAGAAGCCGGTCGTCCCGGCCGCCGAGGACGACGATCCCGGGTTCGTGGACGCGCTGGCGGGCGGCTGGGACGCGTTCGTGACGATGCTGCGCTGGATCGCCGTCGTGTTCGGCGCGGCGCTCCCGTTCCTCGCGGTGGGCGTCCTGCTCCTGCTGGCGTGGCTGCGGCTGGTGCGACCGCGCCGGAGGGCGGCGGAGGCGAGCTGGGCCCGGTTGAGCGTGCCCGGGCAGACCGGGACCGCGCAGGCGGAGGCCGGGCGGACCGAGGCCGGGCAGACCGGAGCCGGGGGGACCGGAGCCGGGGGGACCGGAGCCGGGGGGACCGAGGCCGGGACGGGCGAGCCCGAGCAGCGCTGAACTGCGCGTCCCCCGTAGCGTGTTCGTATGAGCATCGAGCGACTGGTGGTGATCGGCGGGGACGCCGCGGGCATGTCCGCGGCGTCCCAGGCCCGCCGTCTGAAGGGGCCCGGGGAGCTGGAGATCGTGGCCTTCGAGCGCGGCCACTTCACGTCCTTCTCGGCGTGCGGCATCCCGTACTGGGTGGGCGGTGACGTCACCGGGCGGGAGGATCTGATCGCCCGCACGCCCGAGGAACACCGCGCGCGGGGGATCGACCTGCGGCTGCGCACGGAGGTCACGGAGATCGACGTCGCGGGGCGGCGGGTACGCGCGCGTGCGCTGGATTCCGGGGCGCAGTCCTGGACGTCGTACGACAAGCTCGTCATCGCGACCGGGGCCCGCCCGATCCGGCCGGACCTGCCGGGCATGGACGCGGAGGGCGTGCACGGGGTGCAGACCCTGGACGACGGGCAGGCGCTGATCGACACGCTGGCACGCGCGCGGGGGAAGCGGGCGGTGGTCGTGGGGGCGGGCTACATCGGCGTGGAGATGGCCGAGGCGCTCATCAAGCGCGGCTACGAGGTGACGGTCGTCAACCGGGGCAGCGAGCCGATGTCGACCCTCGACCCGGACATGGGGCGGCTGGTGCGCCGGGCCATGGAGGGCCTCGGCATCACCATGGTGAACGACTCCGAGGTCACCGCGCTGCGCACCGCCGAGGACGGTCACGTACGGGCGGTGGTCACCGAGGACGCCGAGTATCCGGCGGACGTGGTGGTGCTGGGCATCGGGGTCCGCCCGGAGACCGGGCTCGCGAAGGCCGCGGGCCTGCCCCTGGGCACGCACGGCGGGCTCCTCACGGACCTGGCGATGCGGGTGCGCGGGCCCCTCGCCGACGGGACCGTCTGGGCCGGCGGTGACTGCGTCGAGGTCCTGGACCTGGTCTCCGGCCAGGAGCGCCACATCGCCCTGGGCACCCATGCGAACAAGCACGGCCAGGTCATCGGCACCAACGTCGGGGGCGGGTACGCCACGTTCCCCGGCGTGGTCGGCACGGCCGTCAGCAAGGTGTGCGATCTGGAGATCGCCCGCACGGGGCTCCGTGAGAAGGACGCCCGTCGCGTCGGCCTGCGGTTCGAAGCGGTCACCATCGAGTCGACCAGCCGAGCCGGCTACTACCCCGGGGCCTCCCCCATGACGGTCAAGATGCTCGCCGAGCGAAGGACGGGCCGTCTGCTGGGCCTGCAGATCGTCGGGCGGGAGGGCGCGGGCAAACGCGTCGACATCGCGGCGGTGGCGTTGACGGCCGGGATGACGGTGGAACAGATGACGGCCCTGGACCTCGGGTACGCGCCGCCGTTCTCACCGGTGTGGGATCCCGTACTGGTGGCGGCGAGGAAGGCCTCGGCGAAGGTTCGCGGCCTCTAGCCGTCCCGGCATCGGGGCGACCGGCCCGAGCGGCGCGGGGAGGCCGCGCCACCAGCCCCCGCGCACCCGGATCTCGCGCACCCGGACCCCGCAACGTTGCTCAACCGGATCCCGCAATGTTGCTCCACCGGATCCCGCTTGCTCAAACGGTTCCCGCAATGTGGCTCAAGCGGTTCCACTCAGTCGCGGCAGCGCGGAGACCGCCGCCGCGGCCGGCTGCTCCGCGGGCTTCGCGTGCGCCGCGGGTGCCGGCCGCGACCGCAGACGGCTGCTGACAGCCTCGTCCAGCGTCACCGGCCGCTGCATCTGCGCGGCGAGCCGCCCGGCCTCCTGGCCGAGCCGTGCCACGTCCTCCCAGGGCAGCCGGATCACCAGGGAGATCTCCGCCTCGCCGTCGGGAGTGGCGTGCATGGGGGGAGTTACTCGGTCGTTCATCGCCTGTTCCTCACGTCGTCCCCGCGGCCCGCCTTCCTCGTGCCGCGAGCAGTTGACGGTTCATACGCGCCCGTGGGGATCCCCGTTCACCGGTTCGTCGAACGGATCGGGGGCAGAACTTCCTTGTGGTCATCCCCGTCCATGACGTGAATCCCGTACGCCGCACGCCGGTGGTGACGTACGCCCTCATCGCGGCGAACGTCTTCGTCTTCCTGTTCATGCCCGGCCTGTCCGGCTCCACGGCCGGCGACAGCAGCCTGGCCCAGACATGTCATCTGCACGCCTTTCTGGAGCACTACGCCGCCGTACCGAGGGAGTTGATCCACCATCAGCTGCCCCAGCTCGTCCCCACCGGCGACGTGCGCGGCGCGGGCTGTGCGCTGGCCCCGCCGGGCTACGAGAAGTCGCCCGCGCTGAGCGTGCTGAGCGCGATGTTCCTGCACGGCGGCTGGCTGCACCTGTTGGGCAACATGCTGTTCCTGCTGATCTTCGGCAACAACATCGAGGACCGCATGGGGCACGTCCGCTTCGCGCTCTTCTACGTCGCCTGCGGGTATGCGGCGTCGTACGGTTTCGCCCTGCTCAACGCCGACTCGACCGATCCGCTGATCGGCGCCTCGGGGGCGATCGCCGGGGTGCTGGGCGCCTATCTGGTGCTGTACCCGAAGGCCAGGGTGTGGGTGCTCGTGCCGTTTCTGGTGTTTCTGCCGTTGCGGCTGCCGGCCTGGCTGGTGCTGGGCTTCTGGTTCGTGCTCCAGGCGGTGTACTCCTCCGGGGAGGGCGTCTCCGGCGCCGGCACCGTGGCGTACGCGGCGCATGTCGTCGGCTTCCTCGCCGGCATGGTGCTCGCCTGGCCGCTCAAGCCGGGCACGCCCCCGCCGCCGGAGCCGCGCGGTCTGCTGTTCGGCAGACGGGCGCGCCCCCGGCACACCTGGTGAGAGGGGTCAGCGGGCGGTCTGCGTGTGGACGTACTCGACGAGGCGGGTGAGCGCGTCCGGGTCGGTGGACGGCATGACGCCGTGGCCGAGGTTGAAGACGTGGCCCTCGAGGCCGGCGGCCGAGTCGAGGACCTCGCGGGTCTTGGCCTCGACGGCCTCGGTGCCGGCGAACAGGACGGTCGGGTCGAGGTTGCCCTGGAGCGCCTTGCCGGGGCCGACCCGGCGGGCGGCCTCGTCGAGCGGGACGCGCCAGTCGACGCCGACGACGTCCGCCCCGGCCTCGCCCATCAGCTGGAGCAGCTCGCCGGTGCCCACTCCGAAGTGGATGCGCGGGACGCCGTACCCCTCGACCGCGCGGAAGACCTTCGCGGAGGCGGGCAGCACCGAGCGGCGGTAGTCGGTCGGGGCGAGCGCGCCGGCCCAGGAGTCGAAGAGCTGGACGGCGCTGGCGCCCGCCTCGATCTGCACCTTCAGGAAGGCGGAGGTGATCTCCGCGAGGCGGTCGAGCAGGTCCGCCCAGAGCTCGGGGTCGCCGTACATCATCGCCTTGGCGTTCTCGTACGTGCGGGACGGACCGCCCTCGACGAGGTAGCTCGCGAGGGTGAAAGGAGCGCCCGCGAAACCGATGAGGGGGGTGGCGCCGAGTTCGGCGGTCAGCAGACCGATGGCCTCGGTGACGTAGGAGACGTCCTCGGGGGTGAGGTCGCGCAGCTGGGCGAGGTCGGCGCGGGTGCGGATCGGACGCTCGACGACCGGGCCGACGCCCGGCTTGATGTCGAGGTCGATACCGATGGCCTTGAGCGGGACGACGATGTCGCTGAAGTAGATCGCCGCGTCCACGTCGTGCCGGCGCACCGGCTGGAGGGTGATCTCGGTGACCAGCTCGGGCCGCATGCAGGAGTCGAGCATCGCGATGCCCTCGCGGACCTTGCGGTACTCCGGCAGCGACCGCCCCGCCTGCCGCATGAACCACACGGGCGTGTGCGGCACCGGTTCACGCCTGCACGCCTTCAGGAAGGCACTGTCGTAGGTCGCTGTCGGCTTCCGGCCCGCCGGGCTCTCGTTCGCACTCACGACGGCAAGTCTCGCACGGCGCCGGAGGCCGTGAGGCCGCCCCCTGCCGCGCCCACGCCCTGCCCGTGCCCCGCCTCCGCCGCGTGCCTCGGCCGTGCGCGGTCCGTGCGCCTGTTCGCCCAGCGCGCACCCGTCCGCGAGCCCCGCACGGGTGTCTTGCCCTGCGCGAAGGCCCCGTTCCCCTTAATCTTCCCCGCATGGCTGCGGCTCAGGGACGACTGTCGGACGGCGCTGGCGGGATGGATGACACGAACGAGGGGGACCCGGATGGGACCAGGTCGGCGCCACCGCCGTTCCGGGCGGCCGTCGACCAGCTGAGGGCGGCCCGGCTGCGGCCGCAGATCGAGGCGGAGCCGACACCGGCCCCGAAGCGGCTCGCCCCGTTCGCCTACGCGCTGGAGGCGACGGTCGTGGACGGCGACCAGGACCTGGCCGACGGCCGGCTGGTGCTGCTGCACGACCCGGCCGGGCACGACGCCTGGCGCGGAACGTTTCGGCTGGTGACCCTGGTCCGGGCCGAACTGGAGCCGGAGATGGCCGCGGACCCGCTGCTGCCGGAGGTGTGCTGGTCGTGGCTGACCGGCGCGCTCCAGGCGCGCGGGCTGACGTACGGCGAGCCGAGCGGGACCGTCACGCGCGCGAGTTCGCACTACTTCGGCGGGCTGGCGGAGCGCCCGGCGACCTCACAGATCGAGATCAGGGCCTCCTGGACACCGCGCGAGGGGCTGGGCGGGGTCCCGGAGGCGGGGGCGCACCTGGCGGCCTGGTGCGATCTGCTGGCGCAGGTGGCGGGGCTGCCGCCGGCCGGTCCGGGGGACGCGTCGGTGGTGACGCTGCCGCAGCGCAGGGGGCCCCAGTCACGTTGACCATCTCTTTGTCGATACGGCCATTTTCGATCCCGTAAGACACCCACTTAAACCGACTCGATCTTCGGATGATCGATCGCGTGTCCGAATTGCACGTATTGTTACTCACTAGATCGTGATCATTCTCTAAAGGACCCCGGGTTCGCTGCCGAAGACGACTGTGACCTTGAAAGCACGGTTCGTCCCGGCTTCCTCCCCACAAGCCCCGCGAGCCGGCTCCCGTCCCCCACCCAGGAGGCCTGGTGTCCGTTCTCCTCGAGCAGCCCGCAAGCCTGGTCGCCTACCGCCCGAACAAGCCCACCGCCATGGTGGTCGTGGCCGACCCGCGCGTCCGCTCCACCGTCACCCGCCATCTGTGGGCGCTCGGTGTGCGCGACGTCATCGAGGCCTCGTCCATCGCGGAGGCTCGTCCCCGCATCGGCAACCCCCGCGACATCTGCGTCGCCGACGTCCACCTGCCCGACGGCTCCGGCCTCACCCTGCTGTCGGAGACCCGCGCCGCCGGCTGGCCCAACGGGCTCGCCCTCTCCGCCGCCGACGACATCGGCGCCGTGCGCAACGCCCTCGCGGGCGGTGTGAAGGGCTATGTCGTCACCGGCACCCGCACCAACCTCGGCCTCCCCAGCCGACCCGGTGCCGCCCCCATGGGCTCCGCCGCCCGTCTGCACCGCCGCCCCCCGGGTGCCCCGAGCCACCCGGGCGGCTACCGCGAGCTCTCCGGCCGCGAGGTCGAGGTGCTGCGACTGGTCGCGGAAGGCCAGTCCAACAAGGCGATCGGCGTCTCGATGGGACTGTCCGCACTGACCGTCAAGAGCCACCTCGCCCGCATCGCCCGCAAGCTCGGCACGGGCGACCGTGCCGGGATGGTCGCGGTGGCCCTGCGGACCGGCATCATCCACTGAGACCCCACCCGGCACCCGGGGTCTCCCCCGGGAACGCCCGTGACCCCCGGCCCGGCTTCTCCCGTCTCTGCCCGGTTTCTTCCCGACCTCTTCCCCTTCGTTCACCGTCCTGACTGGTTTACGACCCTCCGGCGCCCGCCGACGGAACGTTCCGTCGGCGGGCGCCGTCGATACACAGATACCCTTGACAGGTGACCGACGCCCAAGAAACCGCAGCAGCCAGTTCACTGCGAACCACCGGAGGCGCCCCTCCGGACGACGGCGGATCAGCTGATTCCGGGGCGCCGACACCTTTGCTCGAACCGCGCGAGGGCATTCCTCCCGTGATCGCCGACGAGGCCGCCCTCGCCGAGGTGATCGCCGCCTTCGCCGCCGGTACCGGCCCCGTCGCCGTGGACGCCGAGCGCGCCTCCGGCTACCGCTACGGACAGCGCGCCTATCTGGTGCAGCTGCGTCGCGAGGGCGCCGGCACCGCGCTGATCGACCCGGTGGGCTGTCCCGACCTCTCCGCGCTCGGCGAGGCCCTGTCCGGCGTGGAATGGGTGCTGCACGCGGCCACCCAGGACCTGCCGTGTCTGCGCGAGATAGGCATGGTGCCGACGCGGCTGTTCGACACCGAGCTGGCCGGACGGCTCGCCGGTTTCCCGCGGGTCGGCCTCGGCGCGATGGTCGAGGGAGTGCTGGGCTTCGTCCTCGAGAAGGGTCACTCCGCGGTGGACTGGTCCACCCGGCCGCTGCCCGACCCCTGGCTGCGGTACGCGGCTCTGGACGTCGAGCTCCTGGTCGACCTGCGCGACGCGCTGGAGAAGGAGCTGGACCGGCAGGGCAAGCTGGACTGGGCCCGCCAGGAGTTCGACGCCATCGCGTCCGCCCCGCCGCCCGAGCCCCGCAAGGACCCGTGGCGTCGTACGTCCGGCATGCACAAGGTGCGCCGGCGGCGGCAGCTGGGTGTCGTGCGGGAGCTGTGGCAGACGCGGGACCGGATCGCGCAGCGGCGGGACGTGTCGCCCGGCAAGGTGCTGTCGGACGCGGCCATCGTGGAGGCGGCACTGTCGCTCCCGGTGGACGTGCAGGCGCTGGCCGCGCTGAACGGGTTCGGGCACCGGATGGGCCGACGGCAGCTGGAGCAGTGGCAGGCGGCGGTCGACCGGGCGAGGGCGCTGAGCGAGGTGCAGCTGCCGCAGCCGGGACAGCCGGTGGCGGGCCCGCCGCCACCGCGGGCCTGGGCCGACAAGGACCCCGTGGCCGCGGCGCGGCTGTCCGCGGCGCGGGCCGCCGTCTCCGCGCTGGCCGAGGAGCTGAACATGCCGCAGGAGAACCTGATCGCCCCGGACGCCGTGCGCCGGGTCTGCTGGGAGCCTCCGGCGGCCGACGAGGAAGCGGTTGCCGACGCGCTCGCGTCGTACGGGGCGCGGCCGTGGCAGGTGGAGCAGGTCGCTCCGGTGCTCGCTGCGGCGCTGGCCGGGCAGAGTGCCTGACCGCCGCGGGCCCGCCCGGGGTGCCTGAGCACAACCGCAAAGGCACAGGAGCCGCGCGAGGGGTGCTAGGCGTGTGAGGGCGTGCGAAGGCGGGCGAGGCGTGCGAGCCGCAAGCGGTTACCTCGTCGCTCCTCTCATGAAACCGTTGTAGATGTATTTCTGGAGCGCGAGGAAGACGATCAGGGTCGGCAGGATGACCAGCACCGCTCCTGCCGAGATCGTTTCCCAGTGGGCGGCGTAGGGGCCCTTGAAGCGGAACAGGGACGTCGAGATCACGCCAAGATCTTGTGAGGGCATGTAGAGGAAGGGGATGTAGAAGTCGTTGTAGACGGCGATCCCCTTCACGATCACGACCGTCGCGATCGCCGGTTTCAGCAGCGGAAAGATGATTTTCCGGTAGATCGTGAACGCGTTGGCGCCGTCGAGGCGGGCGGCCTCGTCCAGGGAGATCGGGATCGAGCGCACGAACTGCAGGAAAATGTAGATCGAGACGATGTCCGTACCCATGTAGAGGGCGATCGGGGCCCAGCGGGTGTCGAACATGCCGAGGCTGTGGACGATCTGGAAGGTGGCCACCTGGGTGGTCACCCCGGGGACCAGCGCGGCGATCAGGAACAGGGCGATCACCAGTTTCCGGAAACGGAAGGTGAACCGGTCGATCGCGTACGCCGTCATCGACCCGATGAGAACGGTTCCGCCGACCGAGACGACGAGAATGAAGGCGGTGTTGCCGAACGCCGTGAGCATTCCGCCGTCCTGGAACGCCGTCACGTAGTTGTGGAAGTTGAGCGGGTCGCGCGGCAGTGTGAGCGCCCCGCTGCCGTTCGCCGTCTCGTTCTCGGTCTTCAGCGAGGTCAGCAGTACGACGCCCAGCGGGAGCAGGACGACCAGCGTCGCGGCGATCAGCGACAGGTACACGAGGGCACGGGCCACGGCACGGCGTGTCATACGAGGTCCACCCTGTCGTCGGGGACGAGACGTCGCTGCACCCAGGTCACCAGCAGGATGATCAGCAGCAGCACGACCGCCGCCGCCGAGGCGAGCCCCGTCTTGTTGAACTGGAAGGCCAGCTTCACGGTCTGGATCACGAAGGTCTCGGTACCGGTCGCCCCGCCGGTCATGATGTACGGGATCTCGAAGGCCGAGAGGGAACCGGAGACGGACAGGATCACCGTCAGGGTCAGCACCGGCTTGATGCCGGGCAGGATGATGTAGCGGAACTGGTGCCAGCGGCCGGCGCCGTCCAGTTCGGCCGCCTCGTACAGCTCCCCCGGGATGGACTGGATCGCGCCGAGGAACAGGACGAAGTTCATACCGAGGTAGCGCCAGATCGAGACGCCGGCCAGCGAGGTGTTCGCCGACGCCGGGGTGCCCAGCCAGGCGTGGTCGGTGTGATAGCCGAAGAGGGCAAGGACCGTGTCGAAGGTGCCGCCGTCCTGGAAGAAGTAGAGGAAGACGAAACCGATGGCCACGCCGTTCACCAGGGACGGGAAGAAGAGCACGCCCTTGAAGAAGTTCCGGAAACGGATGCTGAAACTCAGGATCGTCGCGAAGTAGAGCGCGGCGACGATCTGGATCACCGAGGCAACCAGGTAGTAGCCGCTTACCCAGAAGACCTGGAAGAGGTCCTCCCTGGTGAAGATCTCCGTGTAGTTCTCGGCGCCCGTGTAGTGCAGTTCGGGGCTCACGCCGTCCCAGTCGGTGAAGCTGTAGGCGACCATGTTGGCGATCGGCGCGTAGGTGAAGGTGACCAGCAGGACGAGCGGGGCGAGCAGGAACAGCCAGGGGGTCAGCAGCCGCCAGGTGCGCGCCCGGCGTGGGGCCGGGGCGGGAGCGCCGTGCTTCGAAACCGGTTTCGCGGCCTCGGAGTTCGTCTGCTCGGCGCGGGACGCCGGGAGGTGCGTGTGCGCGTGCGCCATCAGTCGCTCACGGTCGCTTGCGTCTCGGTCCACTTCTTGCCGAGTCCGCCGAGGAAGTCGTCCAGACTGCCCTTCTTGGCGCCGCGGGCCAGGTCGACCAGATCCTGGCGGTACTCGGGCTTGTAGATGCCGACCTCGGACTCGTCGTCGATCAGCTTGACCTTCGCGCCCGCCGTGTCGTCCAGCTCGATGAGCTTGACGCCCGCCTCCTCGTACGGCTTCAGCACCTCGGGCATGGGCGCGTCCTTGAGCGGGGAGATCGCCAGGTTGTCCTTGTCGTAGCCGGACTTGTCGGTGAACCAGTCGATCCAGGCGCGGGCCGCCTCCTTGTGCGGGGAGTGGACGTTCACGGCCTGGTTGTAGTCGGGGCCGACCGTCGCGCAGAAGGTGCCGTCCGTCTGGGCGGGAAACGGCATGAAACCGATGTCGTCCGGGTTCACGCCGGCCTTCCTCGCGGCGTCCTGGAACTGGATGATCGCCCAGGTGCCGAGCCACTGGGTGGCGATCTCGCCCTTGGCCGTCCGGGGTTTGGACTCCTCCCAGTTGCTGGTCGTCGGGTCCTTCTCGGCGAGGCCCTGCTTGACGATGTCGTGCAGCAGGGTGTCCCCGACGCGCAGGTCGGAGTTCTCGGCCCAGGGGTCGTCCTCGGCGAGCTTCGTGGTCGCCTGCGGGTCGCAGTGCACGGAGCCGTCGACGTACGTCCACGAGGTCAGGGGCCACTGCGCGGCGAAGTTGGTGTAGTAGGGGATCGCGTCGGTCTTCGCCTTGATCGCCTTCAGGTCGGCGAGGAACTCGGCCGGGGTGGTGGGCCATTCGGTGACCCCCGCCTCCTTCCAGACCCGCTTGTTGTAGACGAAGCCGGGCATCACACCGACCGGGCTCTGGCCGTAGACCTTGCCGTCGACGGTGGTGAAGTCGGTGAAGCGGTACTTCTTGCCGCGTTCGGCGGCGGTGCCGAGGGAGGCGAAGAACTTCGGGTAGTCGTTCTTCTTGATGACCGCGGGGATCAGCAGGACATCGCCGTAGTCGTCCGTGTTCATCCGGATCTTGATCTCGGCCTCGTAGTTGGTGAGGGCCTGGAACTCCACCTTGACCTTGGGATAGGTCTTGTTGAACTCGGCGGCGTACTTCTTCATCGTGCCGTCCTGCACGAGGTCGGTGCGCACGGTGAGGACCGTGATGGTTCCGCTGACCTCGGCAGGGTTGTCGGGCGCCTTGGCGTCCGCGCCTTTCGCGCTGCCTCCGGTGCCGGTGCAGCCCTGGAGCAGCAGGGCGGCTCCGGCGACCGTGGCGAGGACCGTGACTGTACGGCGGTTCATGTGCATCACTTCCGTTCTCGGGATGTTCTCGGGACGGACGAGCACGTGCGGGTTGGTCGAGCGGGTTGTCGAACACGAGCGGGTTGGCTGATTCGGCACTCTGGCAGCGCTTTCCTCAACCGGTAAAGTCCGATTCCCGCCAACGATGAAGAAGTGGCGCTCAGTTGTGGGCTTGACCGGTTTAGGGAGTGCGCATGCTGGAGGCCTCACCGCTCGACGACGGATGGCACCTGCGGCACGAGGGAAAGCCGTTCCCGGCCGTGGTGCCGGGCTGTGTGCACACCGATCTGCTCGCCGCCGGGGTGATCCCGGACCCGTTCATCGGCCTGGGAGAGAAGGAGGTCGCGTGGGTGGGGCGGCGCGAGTGGACGTACGAGCGGGAGCTGTCGGCAGGGCCGTCCGGGCACGAGCAGACCGACCTGGTCTTCGACGGACTCGACACGGTCGCGGAGATCACCCTGAACGGTCAGCCCCTCGGCCGGGTGCGGAACATGCACCGCTCGTACCGCTTCGACGTGACGGGGCTCGAGGGGCCGCTGGCGGTCCGGTTCGTCTCGGCCTACGCCGAGGCGGAGGCCGTGCGCGGCAAGGTCGGTGACCGTCCGTCCCCCTACACCGAGCCGTACCAGTACCTCCGCAAGATGGCGTGCTCGTTCGGCTGGGACTGGGGGCCCACCCTGGTCACGGCCGGGATCTGGCGGCCGGTGCGGGTGGAGCGCTGGTCGACGGCGCGGCTCGCCCGGGTGCGCCCGCTGGTGACCGTCGAAGAGGGCGTCGGGGTCGTCGAGTTGCGGGTGGAGGTGGAGCGGACCCGGGTGGAGGCCGGGCTCACGCTGGAGGCCCGGGTGGCGGGACGGTCGGCGCGCGCCGAGGTGACGGGCACCAGCGGTGTCGTGCGCGTCGAGGTGCCGGACGCGGAGCTGTGGTGGCCGCGTGGATACGGCGGGCAACCGCTGTACGAGGTCGAGTTGACCCTGCATCACGGGAGCGCGCCGCTCGATGTCTGGCGGCGGCGCGTCGGATTCCGCAGCGTCGTGCTGGACACCTCCGCGGACGCTCACGGAACCGGTTTCACCCTCGTGGTGAACGGGGAGCGGCTCTTCGCCCGGGGCGTGAACTGGATTCCGGACGACGTGTTTCCGTCCCGGGTGACCCGGGAGCGATACCGGAAGCGGTTGCGACAGGCGGCCGACGCCGGGGTCGACCTGGTCCGGGTCTGGGGTGGCGGTATCTACGAGAGCGAGGACTTCTACGACGCCTGCGACGAACTGGGGCTGCTGGTGTGGCAGGACTTCCCGTTCGCGTGCGCGGCCTACCCCGAGGAGCAGCCGTTGCGGGGCGAGGTGGAGGCGGAGGCCCGCGAGAACGTCGTCCGGCTGATGCCGCATCCGTCGCTCGTGTTGTGGAACGGCAACAACGAGAACCTGTGGGGGTTCAGGGACTGGGGATGGGAGGAGCGGCTCGGCGGGGACTCCTGGGGCGAGGGGTACTACCTGGGTGTGCTCCCGCGTGTCGTGGCCGAGCTGGATCCGACGCGGCCGTACACGGCGGGAAGCCCGTGGTCGGGGTCGTGGGAGCACCATCCCAACGACCCGGCGCACGGCACGCACCACTCGTGGGACGTGTGGAACCGGCGGGACTACGCCGAGTACCAGAGCGAAGTGCCGCGGTTCGTGGCCGAGTTCGGCTGGCAGGCGCCGCCGGCCCACGCGACTCTGCTGCGGGCGCTGCCCGGCGGGGAGCTCGCGGCCGACTCCCCCGGCATGCTGCACCACCAGAAGGCCGAGGACGGCAACGGCAAGCTGGAGCGCGGCCTCGCCCGCCACTTCACCTTGCCGGAGGACGATTTCGACCGCTGGCACTACCTCACGCAGGTCAACCAGGCCCGCGCCGTGGCGACCGGGATCGAGCACTGGCGGTCGCACTGGCCGGTGTGCGCGGGCACGATCGTCTGGCAGCTCAACGACTGCTGGCCGGTGACGTCCTGGGCGGCGATCGACGGGGACGGGCGGGAGAAACCGCTGTACCACGAGTTGCGGCGGCTCTATGCGGACCGGCTGCTCACCTTCCAAGTGCGCGACGGCGAACTGGTGTTGGCCGCCGTGAACCAGTCGGGTGAGCCGTGGACGGGGACGGTGTCGTTGCGGCGGATGTCGGTGGACGGGGAGGTGCTCGGCACGGCGAGCGTGGAACTGGCGGTCGGTGCCCGGGTGGTGGACGAGGTACGGGTGCCGGCGGACCTGGAGCCGGCCGGGGCGAAGGAGTTCCTGGTGGCCGACGCAGGGGGGTCCCCCGGGTCGGGCGAGGCCGCGAGCGAGCAAGGGCCGCGGGCCGCGCACTTCCCGGTCCCCGACCGTGACATCCCTTACCCGCGGCCGCAGTTCGAGGTGACCGTGGCCGCGGGGAGTGTCACGGTCACGGCCCACACCCTCGTACGGGATCTGCTGCTCCAGGCCGACCGGCTGGGGCCGGGAGTTCGGGCCGACCGGGGGCTCGTGACCCTGCTGCCCGGGGAGCGGGTGACCATCGGGGTCGAGGGCTGGGAGACTCCGGATGCCGCCGCCGCCCGGGCCGCGCTGTACTGCCAGGAGCCCGCTCGATGACAGCCTCCCCGTCGTCCCGCGTCACCATAAAGGACGTGGCGGCGCGCGCCGGCGTGTCCAAGGGTGCCGTGTCGCTCGCCTTCAACCGCAAGCCGGGGCTGTCGGAGGCGACCCGGGACCGGATCTTCGCGGCGGCGCGGGAGCTGGGCTGGGAACCGAACCTCACGGCACGCTCGCTGTCGAGTTCGCGCGTGGACGTGGTGGGGCTCGCGATCTGCCGGCCGGCCCGGATGCTGGGCCTGGAGCCGTTCTACATGGAGTTCGTCTCCGGGGTGGAGAGCGTGCTGACCGAGCACTCCTGTTCGCTGCTGCTGAGGCTGGTGCGCACCGTCGAGGAGGAGGCGGGGCTCCTGGAGTCCTGGTGGCGGGGGCGGCAGATCGGCGGCTCGATCCTGGTCGACTTCCGGGCCGACGATCCCCGGGTGGCGGCGGCCGAGCGGCTCGGGATGCCCGTGGTCGCGGTCGGGCACCCCACGCTGACCGGGAGCCTGACGTCCGTGTGGACCGACGACGCGACGGCGGTGACGGAGGCGGTGCGCTATCTCGCGGCGCTCGGGCACCGGCGGATCGCTCGGGTGGGAGGCGCGGCGGCGCTCGGGCACACGGTGATGCGGACCGCGGCCTTCGACGCGGCGGCGCGGACGCTGGGGCTGGCCGGTGCGTGGCAGGTCGCCACGGACTACTCCGGGGAGGCTGGGGCACGGGCGACCCGGTCGATGCTGACCGCCGCTCCGGCGGACCGGCCGACGGCAATCGTTTACGACAACGACATCATGGCGGTGGCCGGGCTGGCCGTGGCGGCCGAGATGGGGCTCGGCGTGCCGGGCGATGTCTCGCTCCTCGCCTGGGACGACTCCCAGCTGTGCCGGCTCACCCATCCGACGCTCTCCGCGATGAGCCACGACGTGCACGGTTTCGGCGCGGAGGCGGCGCGGACACTCTTCGGCGTGATCACCGGGTCGGGGCCCGGATCGCATCCGGTGCCGACGCCCGTGCTGACACCACGGGGCTCGACGGCGCCGCCGCGGGGCTGAGCGCGAGGGTGACTTCGGCCCCGTCCGGGGTGTGACGTTCGCCGCTTGGCCCTCCGGGACTGGGCAGCTACGTTACCCACAAGTAGCATGGGTCCTGAGCGCGCGCTCAGCGCTTGCGTGTCGCAGCAGTGCCATCCCGCACCTGGAGGAGAGCCATCGTGCCTCGTACCGTCAGGGACGTCGTCTTCGTCGACGGCGTCCGTACCCCGTTCGGCAAGGCGGGCCCGAAGGGCATCTACCACGAGACCCGGGCCGACGACCTCGTCGTGAAGGCGATCCGGGAGCTGCTGCGCCGCAACCCCGGTCTCGACCCGAAGAAGATCGACGAGGTCGCCATCGCCGCGACCACGCAGATCGGCGACCAGGGCCTGACCCTCGGCCGCACCGCCGGCATCCTGGCCGGTCTGCCGACCTCCGTACCCGGCTACTCCATCGACCGCATGTGCGCGGGCGCTCTGACGGCCGTCACCGCGGTCGCCGGCTCCGTCGCCTTCGGCGCCTACGACATCGCCATCGCCGGCGGTGTCGAGCACATGGGCCGCCACCCGATGGGCGAGGGCGTGGACCCCAACCCGCGGTTCGTCAGCGAGAAGCTGGTCGACGAGTCCGCCCTGTTCATGGGCATGACCGCCGAGAACCTGCACGACCGCTACCCGCAGATCACCAAGCAGCGCGCCGACGAGTACGCCGTGCGCTCGCAGGAGAAGGCCGCCAAGGCCTACGCGAACGGCAAGATCCAGGCCGACCTGGTGCCGGTCTCGGTCCGCCGCACCAACCCGGACGCCGGTGAGACGGGCTGGGGCCTGGTCACCGCCGACGAGCCGATGCGCCCGGGAACGACGCTGGAAAACCTTTCCGGCCTCAAGACCCCGTTCCGTGTCCACGGCCGGGTCACGGCCGGTAACGCGGCCGGTCTGAACGACGGCGCGACCGCTTCCCTCATCGCGTCCGAGGACTTCGCCCGCGAGCACGGCCTGCCGGTCAAGATGCGCCTCGTCTCGTACTCCTTCGCGGGTGTCGAGCCGGAGGTCATGGGCTACGGCCCGATCCCGGCCACGGAGAAGGCGCTGGCGCAGGCCGGCCTGTCCATCTCCGACATCGGTCTGTTCGAGATCAACGAGGCCTTCGCCGTCCAGGTGCTGGCCTTCCTCGACCACTACGGCATCGCGGACGACGACGAGCGCGTCAACCAGTACGGCGGCGCGATCGCCTTCGGTCACCCGCTGGCCTCCTCCGGCGTCCGTCTGATGACGCAGCTGGCCCGCCAGTTCGAGGAGCAGCCGCAGGTCCGCTACGGCCTGACCACCATGTGCGTCGGCTTCGGCATGGGCGCCACCGTCATCTGGGAGAACCCGCACTTCGAGTCCGCCGGAGGCGACAAGTGAGCACCACCGAACTCCTGAAGGGCGCGGCCGAGCTGTTCCCGGACGAGGTCGTCACCCAGGCGCACGTCCGTCACCTGGACCTGCCGTTCGGCGCCGGGCGCTTCGCCCTGATCACGCTGGACAACGGTTTCGACCACACCAAGCCGACCACCTTCGGCCCGCAGTCCCTCGCGAACCTCGACTCCGCGATCGACCAGGTCGAGAAGGAGGCGGCGGCCGGCGAGATCGTCGGTATCGGCGTCACCGGCAAGCCGTTCATCTTCGCCGTCGGCGCGGACCTCAAGGGCGTCGAGCTCCTCAAGGAGCACAAGGACGCGCTCGCCATCGGCAAGGGCGGCCACGAGGTCTTCAAGCGCCTGTCGGGCCTCGCGGTCCCGACCTTCGCGTACTACAACGGCGCGGCGATGGGCGGCGGCGTCGAGGTCGGCCTGCACTGCAAGTACCGCACGGTGTCCGCGGCGCTGCCGGCCTTCTCGCTGCCCGAGGTCTTCCTCGGTCTGGTCCCCGGCTGGGGCGGCTGCACGCTGCTGCCGAACCTGATCGGCGCCGACAAGGCCGTCTCGGTGATCATCGAGAACTCGCTCAACCAGAACAAGCAGCTCAAGGGTGTGCAGGTCTACGAGCTGGGCATCGCCGACGCCCTGTTCGAGGGTGCGGACTTCCTGGAGCAGTCGCTGCTCTGGACGGCGTCCGTCCTCAAGGGCGAGATCGTCGTCGACCGCCCGGTGATCGACCGCGGTGAGGCCTGGGACCAGGCCGTCGCGCGCGGCCGGTTCGTCGCGGACAGCAAGGTGCACGGCGCGGCCCCGGCCGCCTACCGCGCCCTCGACATCATCGCCGCCGCCAAGAACGGCGACCTTCAGCAGGGCTACGACGCCGAGGACGTCGCGCTCGCCGACCTGATCATGGGTGGCGAACTGCGCGCCGGTATCTACGCGTTCAACCTGGTGCAGAAGCGTGGCAAGCGCCCGGCCGGCGCCCCGGACAAGTCCCTGGCGCGTCCGGTCACCAAGGTCGGCGTGGTGGGCGCGGGCCTGATGGCCTCGCAGCTCGCGCTGCTGTTCCTGCGCCGCCTCGAGGTGCCGGTCGTGCTGACCGACATCGACCAGGAGCGCGTCGACAAGGGTGTGGGCTACGTCCACGCCGAGATCGAGAAGCTGCTCGGCAAGGGCCGCATCAACCAGGACAAGGCCAACCGCCTCAAGGCCCTGGTGACCGGTGTCCTGGACAAGGCCGAGGGCTTCGCCGACGCGGACTTCATCATCGAGGCCGTGTTCGAGGAGATCGGCGTCAAGCAGCAGGTGTTCGCGGAGGTCGAGGCGGTCGCCCCGGCGCACGCGATCCTCGCCACGAACACCTCCTCGCTGTCGGTCTCCGAGATGGCGTCGAAGCTGAAGAACCCCGAGCGGGTCGTGGGCTTCCACTTCTTCAACCCGGTCGCGATCCTGCCGCTCCTGGAGATCGTCCGGGGCGAGCAGACCGACGACGCCTCGCTGGCCACGGCCTTCGCCGTCGCCAAGAAGCTGAAGAAGACGGCCGTTCTGGTGAAGGACGCCCCGGCGTTCGTCGTGAACCGCATTCTCACCCGTTTCATGGGCGAGGTGCAGAACGTCATCGACGAGGGCACCCCGGTCGAGGTGGCGGAAAAGGCGGTGGAACCGCTCGGCCTGCCGATGTCCCCGCTGGTGCTCCTCGAGCTGGTCGGTCCGGCGATCGGTCTGCACGTCTCGGAAACGCTCAACCGGGCGTTCCCGGACCGTTTCACGGTCTCCGCGAACCTCGCGGCCGTCGTCAAGGCGGGCAAGCGCGGTTTCTACGTCTACGACAGCGGCAAGCCCGAGCTGGACCCCGAGGTCTCCGCGCTTCTGCAGCAGGGCGACACCGTCCTGACCGAGGAGCAGGTGCGGGCGCGCGTCCTGGACGCGGTGGCGCAGGAGATCGGGCTCATGCTCGACGAGGGTGTCGTCGCCGAGGCGCAGGACATCGACCTCTGCCTGATCACGGGCGCGGGCTGGCCCTTCCACCTGGGCGGCATCACGCCGTACCTGGACCGCGAGGGTGTCTCCGAGCGCGTGAACGGCAAGAAGTTCCTGGCGCCGGGCGTGGCCTCGGTTCCGGCGTAACCGTCGTAACCGCTGTAGCCGTCCTGCACCTGCGGACATGAAGAGGGCCTCCGCCACCGGCGGAGGCCCTCTTTTGCTGCGTTCCTGCGTTTCCGTCGCCCTGTCCGGCCCCGCCGCGCCTTCCGTTCGGCGCGGCGGTCGCCTTTCCTGGCGGGTCGTTCGACTGTTCGTCTGTTCGGCGTCAGACCGTCCGCCAGGCCATCAGGGCCAGGCCGGGCTCGTCCTTGCGGCGGGTGAGCTGGAGCAGGCCGGTCGACGGGGACAGAGCCGCCGCGACCACCCGGTCCTCGTGGTCCTTGGCGAGCGCCACCACGGCGTCGGCGGGCAGTTGGGGGCCCGACTCGGCCCACCAGGCGCCGGCCGACTCCCGTTCGGTCGGATACGCCGCGAAGGCGACCCGGCCGCTGGCGGAGCGCTGGGCGAGCAACGTGCAGTCGTGACCGTCGAGTTCGGTGCGGATCGCGGCGACCGGACCGGGTCCGGCGGCGGCGAGCACGGGGACGGGATCGGTGCCGGGACGCCACGCGCACACGTCACCGGAGTCGTCGGTGTAGAAGAGGGTGGTGTGCTCCGGGGAGGTGGCCAGCGCCCGGAGGGTGCGGGGCCTGACCGGTGTCTTGAGGGGCTCCTGGAGCACCGGCTGGGTGCCCGGCGCCTCCTGGCTCCAGTGCAGGATCCCACCGGAGACGGCCGCGTAGGCCTGGACGCAGCCGGACTCCCCCGTGACCGCGACCGGCGGCCCCTCGACGCCCTGCCCCTTCAGGTCGCGCCACGGGTCCCAGCCGCCCTTCTCCTTCTGGGCGACCATGCACAGTCCCGTGCCGATGTTGCGGGCGAAGACGTGCGCGCGTCCCTGGGCGTCCACCGCGACGGCGGGCGTGCCGGTGCGGTCGCCCTTCTTGTTGGGATGGCCGATGGGTGTCCAGTCCAGGGCGGCGAGGTGCGGCCGGAAGTGCGCGGAGTGCACCAGCCCCGCCTCCCCCTTCACCGTGGGCCGCCAGGACGCCAGGTGGGCGTAACCGTCGGCGCCCTGGCCGACGGCCGAGGCCGGATACACCTTCTGATCGCCGCCCACCCTGCGTGGGGCCTCCCAGGGCCCGCCCGGGGTACTTTCCGCCCGGCACAGGACGGCGTCGTCCGACATCAGATAGACACCGAGCCGCCCGTCGCGGCCGCGTATGAGCCAGTCGCCGTTCACCCGAACACTTTATGTCGGACCCTTCACGGCGCCTGCGCGAGGGTCACACCCAGGGAGCCGTCCGTGCGACTCTGGGCCCATGGACGACAACGCCGCGCTGCTCGTGATCGTCGACGCCGCGAACGTCGTCGGGTCGGTGCCCGACGGGTGGTGGCGGGACCGGCGCGGGGCCGCGGAGCGGCTGCGGGACCGGCTGGCCGCCGCCGGGCTGCCGGGGCACCGGGGGGCCCAGGAGATCGTCCTCGTCGTGGAGGGCGCGGCCCGCGGGGTGGAGCCGGTGCCCGGCGTACGGGTGGAGGCGGCGCCCGGCAGCGGGGACGACCGTATCGTCGAGCTGGTGGCCGGGTCGGTGGGACGCTCCCGCCTGGTCGTCACGGCCGACCGCGAGCTGCGCCGCCGGGTGACGGAGCTGGGCGCGGACGTGACCGGCCCGCGCTCGGTACGGGACTGAGGCGGGCGGCACCGGAGCCGGCCCCGTGCGGTCACGCGGGGCCGGCTGCCCGGCCGTTACGCCGTGTCGCCGCGGCCCGGCTCGTGGGCCTCGTCCGCGGATGCCGCCTGGCGCCGTCCGAGGAGGCTGTGCGAGCGGCCGTAGAGGAAGTACACGACGAACCCGACGACCATCCAGATGCCGAACCGCAGCCAGGTCTCGGCGGGCAGGTTGAGCATCAGCCACAGCGAGGCGCACACCGACACGATCGGGAGGAACGGCACCCACGGGGTCCGGAAGGACCGGGGCAGGTCGGGGCGGGACCTGCGCAGGATGATCACACCGATGGCGACGACCACGAAGGCGAAGAGGGTGCCGATGTTCACCAGCTCGGCGAGCTCGCTGAGGCTGGTGAAGCCGGCCAGGATCGCGATGAGGACGCCGAGCAGGATGGTCGGCCGGTGCGGGGTCTTGAACCGCGGGTGGACGTGGGAGAAGAAGCGCGGCAGCAGGCCGTCGCGGCTCATCGCGAAGAAGACCCGGGTCTGGCCGAGGAGCAGGATCATGCAGACGGTCGTCAGGCCGACGGCGGCGCCGAAGCTGATGAAGCCGGCGAACCAGGGGTGCCCGGTGGCCTTGAAGGCGTCGGCGAGCGGGGCGCTGACCGACAGTTCGCTGTAGTGCTGCATCCCGGTGACGACGATCGAGACGGCGACATACAGGACGGTGCAGATGATGAGGGAGCCGATGATGCCGCGGGGCATGTCACGCTGCGGGTTCTTGGTCTCCTCGGCGGCCGTGGCCACGACGTCGAAGCCGATGAACGCGAAGAAGACCACGGAGGCGGCGGTGAAGATGCCCATCACGCCGAAGTTGGACGGCGCCCAGCCGAACATCAGCTGGATGAGCGGGGACTGCAGACTGTCGCCGGCCGGCACGGGCTGCGCCTTCGGGACGAACGGGTCGTAGTTCTTGCCGTCGATGAGGAAGGCCCCCGCGACGATCACGGTCAGGACGACGGTCACCTTGATGGCGACCACGACCGAGGTGACCCGCGCGGAGAGCTTCGTGCCGACCACGAGAATGGCGGTCAGCACCAGGACGAGGGCGGCGGCGAGGATGTCGAAGCCGAAGCCGTCGGTTCCCTCTCTGCCGCTGAGCGCCGCCGGCAGGTGCCAGCCCGCGTTGTCGAGCAGCGAGGCGATGTACCCCGACCAGCCGACGGCCACCACCGCCGTGCCGAGCGCGAACTCCAGGACCAGGTCCCAGCCGATGATCCAGGCGGGAAGCTCCCCGAGGGACGCGTACGAGAAGGTGTACGCCGAGCCGGCCACCGGCACGGTCGAGGCGAACTCGGCGTAGCAGAGCGCGGCGAGCGCGCAGGCCACCCCGGCCGCGACGAAGGCCAGGGCGACGGCGGGACCGGCGTTGTTCTTGGCCACCGTGCCGGTCAGGACGAAGATGCCGGTGCCGATGATGACGCCGACGCCGAAGACGGTGAGATCCAGCGCGGACAAGGATTTCTTGAGCGCGTGCTCGGGTTCCTCGGTATCGAGGATGGACTGCTCGACCTTCTTCGTCCGGAAGAGGGTGCTGCTCACGGGGACCTCCCACGCTGTGTCGTCCTCGACATGATCGAGAGGGGGCGTAGACCGTATGCCCCGACGCGGGCGGGTTAACGCGAATGGACCGGTTTCACCACTCTTCACAGTGGTGAAACCGGCCCATCCGGGTGTGTCGGCCTGGCCGGGACGACGTCGGTCGCGTCGGCGTCGGCGTCAGTCGCGCGCGGACTCCACGGAGTCGACCTCGGCGGCCGTGCTGCCGTACTTTCCGTCGAGCCTGGAGACCAGGCCGGTGACCTGACGGGCGATGTCGGGGGCGGTGAGCCCGATCTCGGCCATGACCTCGGCACGGGAGGCGTGGTCGAGGAAGCGGGGCGGGATGCCGAAGTCGCGCAGCGGGACGTCGACGCCCGCGTCGCGCAGGGCCTGCGCGATCGCCGAGCCGACGCCTCCGACGCGGGAGTTGTCCTCCACGGTCACGACCACGCGGTGCCGCTCGGCGAGCGGGGCCATGGCCTCGTCGACGGGCTTGACCCAGCGGGGGTCGACGACCGTGGTGGTGATGCCCTGCCGGTCGAGGAGGGTCGCGATCTCCAGGCACATCGGCGCGAGGGCGCCGACGGAGACCAGCAGCACGTCCGGGGTGTCGGTGCCGCTCTCGCGCAGCACGTCCATGCCGCCGACGCGTCCCACGGCGGGTACGGCGGGGCCCACGGCGCCCTTGGAGAAGCGGACGACGGTCGGCGCGTCCTCCACCTCGACGGCCTCGCGCAGCTGGGCGCGGACCTGGTCGGCGTCGCGCGGGGCCGCGAGTCGCAGGCCCGGGACGACCTGGAGGATCGACATGTCCCACATGCCGTTGTGGGAGGCGCCGTCGGTGCCGGTGACCCCGGCCCGGTCCAGTACGAAAGTCACACCGCACTTGTGGAGGGCGACATCCATCAGGACCTGGTCGAAGGCACGATTGAGGAATGTGGCGTACACCGCGAACACCGGATGCACCCCGCCCGCCGCCAGGCCCGCGGCGGAGACGGCGGCGTGCTGCTCGGCGATACCGACGTCGTAGATGCGGTTCGGGAAGGTGTCCGCGAACTTCTTCAGTCCGACCGGCTGAAGCATCGCCGCCGTGATCGCGACGATGTCCTCGCGCTCCTTGCCGAGCTCGACCATCTCGTCGCCGAAGACCGAGGTCCAGTCGGCGCCCGAGGCCTTGACCGGCAGACCGGTGTCGGGGTGGATGGGGCCGATGCCGTGGAAGCGGTCGGCCTCGTCCTGGAGGGCGGGCTGGTAGCCGCGGCCCTTCTCGGTGAGGCAGTGCACGATGACCGGGCCGCCGAAGCGCTTGGCGCGGGCCAGCGCGGACTCCAGGGCCTCGATGTCGTGGCCGTCGATCGGGCCGACGTACTTCAGGCCGAGGTCCTCGAACATGCCCTGGGGGGCGATGAAGTCCTTCAGGCCCTTCTTGGCGCCGTGCAGCGTCTCGTAGAGGGGTCTGCCGACGACGGGGGTGCGCTCCAGCACCTCCTTGGTGCGGGCGAGGAAGCGCTCGTAGCCGTCCGTCGTGCGCAGGGTGGCGAGATGGTTGGCCAGGCCGCCGATGGTCGGCGCGTACGAGCGCTCGTTGTCGTTGACGACGATGACCAGCGGGCGGTCCCCGTCGGCGATGTTGTTCAGCGCCTCCCAGGCCATGCCGCCGGTGAGGGCGCCGTCACCGATGACGGCGACCACGTGGTCGTCGCGGTCGAGGATCTGGTTGGCCTTCGCAAGGCCGTCGGCCCAGCCGAGCACCGTGGAGGCGTGGCTGTTCTCGATGACGTCGTGCTCGGACTCGGCCTGCGAGGGGTAGCCGGACAGGCCGCCCTTCATCTTCAGCCGGGAGAAGTCCTGCCGGCCCGTGAGCAGCTTGTGCACATAGGACTGGTGGCCCGTGTCCCAGAGCACCTTGTCCTTCGGGGACTCGAAGACCCGGTGCAGGGCGATGGTGAGCTCGACCACGCCGAGGTTGGGGCCGAGGTGGCCACCGGTCTTGGACACGGCGTCGACGAGGAAGGTCCGGATCTCCCCTGCCAGCTGGTCCAGCTCCTCCAGGCTGAGCCGGTCCAGATCGCGCGGTCCCCTGATGCGGGTCAGCAGCGGCACCCGTGCCTCCTTGCAGTAAAAGCTGATCGAGCTGTTGCCGGGCTTGTCGAGTCTAATGTTCCGCCCGGGCTGATCGACTCCGGCCCATGCGTCATAGGTCACGCGAACGGCCGTACCCAGAATGAGCCTTTCCTATGACACGACTGTGCCCGGCATCGATACGGATGCCGGGCACAGCAGGTCACCTGGAGCGTCAGCCGCGACCGGCGGCCTTCTGGCTCTTGCGGGAGATGGAGTCGATGACGACCGCGCCCAGCAGAACACCACCGGTGATCATGTACTGGATCGAGGTGTTCATGTTCAGCAGGTCGAGGCCGGTCTGGATGGACTGGATGACCAGCATGCCCAGGAGGGCCGACCACACCGTGCCGCGGCCGCCGAAGAGGCTCGTACCACCGATGACGGCCGCCGCGATGGCGAGCATCAGGGTGTTGCCGCCACCGGCGTTCAGCGTCGCGGACGCCGTCTGGCCCGCGAAGAACATGCCGCCGACCGCCGCGAAGCCACCGGAGATGGCGAACACGGTGATGCGGACCATCGGCACGTTGATACCGGCACGACGGGCCGCCTCGATGCCGCCACCGACCGCGAAGACCTTACGGCCGTACGTGGTGCGACGGAGCACGAAGTCGACGATCACCAGCGCCGCCAGGAAGATCACCAGCGCGTTGGAGACACCGGAGGCGTTGTTCAGCACGCTCGCCGCCAGGAAGGACGCGACGGCCAGCGCACCGACGCGCAGCAGGATCTCCGTGGTCGGCCGGAACGGCACACCGGCGGCCCGGCGGCGACGCTGCTCACCGAAGTTGCCGATGGCGGTCAGCACGACCGCGAGACCGGCCAGCAGGTAGGCGCCGATGATGGCCTGGTCCATGAAGAAGGAGTTCTGGCCGAGCAGGTGCACCGGGCCGGAGTCCGACGGGATGTTGATCGTGCCGCTGGAGCCCAGCAGCCACAGCATCAGACCGTTCCAGCCGAGGAAGCCGGCCAGGGTGACCACGAAGGCCGGTACGCCGATCTTCGCGAAGAACCAGCCGTGCAGCGCGCCGATGCCGACACCGGTGAGGATCGTCAGGACCAGCGACAGCCACGGGTTCATGGTGTGGTCCACCACGAACACGGCGAACAGGGTGGACGCCAGGCCGCTGACGGAACCGACCGACAGGTCGATCTCGCCGAGCAGCAGGACGAACACCAGGCCGATGGCCAGCATGCCGGTGGCCGACATGAAGTAGCTGATGTTCGAGAGGTTGTCGGCGCTCAGGAAGAGGTCGTTCTTCGCCTGGAAGATGGTCCAGATGACGATCAGACCGAGGACGACGGGGATCTGGCCCAGCTCGCCGCCCTTCACCTTGCGCTTGAACTCGGTGATGTAGCCCTTGAAGCCCTCTTCACGCACCAGCAGGCGCGGGTCGACGACGGTGACCGGCGCGGCGGTCGGGTCGTCGGCGGGCGCGACGGTGGTCTGGTCCTCGATGACGCCGCCGGTCTTCTCGACCTTCCCGGGCTCCGAGGAGTCGCTCTTCACGGTCTTGGACGTGTCGCTCACTTTGCCGCCTCCGCGGTGCGACGCCCCGCACGACGGGTCACGGCGTTGTCCGTGGCCCCGGTGATCGCGGCGATGATCTCTTCGTGGCTGGTGTCCTTCACGGGGAAGGAGCCGTTGTTCTTGCCCAGACGCAGGACGGCCACGGTGTCCGCGACCGCCTTGACGTCGGCCATGTTGTGGCTGATGAGGATGACGCCGAGGTTGCGCTCGCGCAGCCGCTCGACCAGGTCGAGGACCTGCGCGGTCTGCTCGACACCGAGGGCGGCGGTGGGCTCGTCGAGGATGACGACCTTCGGGTCACCGATCAGGGCGCGCGCGATGGCGACGACCTGGCGCTGACCGCCGGAGAGGCTGGCGATCGGGATGCGCACGCTCGGGATGCGGATGGAGAGCGTGGACAGCAGCTCCCGCGCGTTCTTCTCCATCGTCACCTCGTCGATGACGCCTCGGTGCAGCAGCTCACGTCCGAGGTAGAGGTTGCCGACCACGTCGAGGTTGTCGCACAGGGCGAGGTCCTGATAGACGGTCGCGACGCCGAGTCCCTGGGCGTCGTGCGGCCGGTTGATGCTGACCGTCTTTCCCTCCCATTCGATGACGCCCTCATCGATGGGGTGGACACCCGCGATCGTCTTGACCAGGGTGGACTTTCCTGCGCCGTTGTCGCCCACCAGGGCGACCACTTCTCCGGCGTGGACCTCCAGCTCGACGTCGGTGAGTGCCTGCACCGCACCGAATCGCTTGGAGACTCCGCGCAACGCCAGCACGGGCGTAGCGGACACGTGAACCATCTCCTTCGCCGCCTGACCGGCGGGGATGCCGCGCTCATAGACAGGCGCGGAGGGATGTGCGCGGCAGGCGGGGTACGCGATGCCGACGCACGAGGTTTACAAGATGAACATGCGTGAATCCGCTGCGCTTGGCAACGGTTCCGTCCGACGCCCGCCCCGGCAGCGGGGTGTGAGGTGGGGCGGGCGTCGGACAGGTCTCACGCGACCGCTGAGCGGTCGGTAGGACCCGAGGGCCGGCTCGAGATGCGACTCGAGAGGACCCTCGGGACCGGGTGCCTACGGAAGGACCGGCGGACTACTGGAGACCGGCGGCCTTGCAGGCGGCGGCGTACTCGGCGGTGCAGATGTCCGCGACGGTGTACAGACCGTCCTTGATCACCGTGTCCTTGATGTTGGCCTTGGTGACCGACACCGGGGTCAGCAGCTGCGAGGGGACCTTGTCGCCGGAGCCGCTGGTCAGCGTCTCGGTGGCGAGAGCCTTGATGTCCTTGCCCTCCAGCAGGTCGACCGCGAGCTGGGCGGCGGCCTCGGCCTCGGGCTTGAAGGCCTTGTAGACGGTGGAGGACTGGGTGCCGGCGACGATGCGCTGGATACCCGCGAGCTCGGCGTCCTGACCGGTCAGCGGGATGCCGCTGATCTTCGCGCCCTTGAGGGTGTTGGCGATGCCACCGGCCATGCCGTCGTTGGCCGAGTAGACGCCCGCGATGTTCTTGGCACCGAGCTGGGTGATGGCCGCGGACATCTTCTGCGCGGCGACCGTGTCCTTCCAGAGGCCGGACTGCTCGTAGGCGATGTCGACCTTGCCGTCGAGGGCCTTGTGGGCGCCTTCCTTGAACTGGCCGGCGTTCGGGTCGGCGTCGTCACCGTTGATCATGACGATCTTCGACTTGGTGGTCGCCTTGGCGCCGAGGGAGTCGAGCAGGGCCTGACCCTGGAGCTCGCCGACCTTGACGTTGTCGAAGGAGACGTAGGCCGAGACCGGGCCCTGGGCGAGACGGTCGTACGCGACGACCTTGACGCCCTTGTCCACCGCGGACTGGATCGAGGACTTGATCGCGGCGGAGTCCTGGGCCGAGATCACGATGACCTTGACACCCTTGGTCACCATGCTGCTGACCTGCTGGGCCTGCTTGGCCGAGTCGGCCGCGGCGTTCGCGTACTCGAGCTTGCAGTCGGAGCAGAGCGCCTTGACCTTGGCGTCGAAGTACGGCTTGTCGAACTTCTCGTACCGCGCGGTGACGCTGTCGGGGAGCAGCAGGCCGATGGACTTGTTGCCCGAGCTGCTGCTGCCGGAGTCGCTGTCCTTGTCGTCGCCCGCCTTGCCGCACGCGGCAATCGACAGCGCCATGGACACGGCGGTGGCGCCGATCACGACTCTACGCATCGTTGCGTTCATTGGGGTGTGCCTCCCTGACAGGGCCGCAACGCTGCGGCCGAGGTGGCTCGAAGTCAACTCGGCCGCAAGTTCGACGTCAAGAAGTAAATACTTAACGAGATGGCAACGGCCTCATTCGTTCTCTAAGTGAAGACAGGTGTCGCCGCGGTCAGCGTGCCGTCCAAAAGGGTCGAATCACCCATCTCGCTCAGCGCGAGAGCGAGCGCTCCGAGCACCTCCGCGCGGCCCCCAAGTGCCCCTGGAAGAACGGAAAGTTGACGCGCCGCACTCGGGATCGCATAGCGGCCGACAGACTCCCTGATCGGCCCGAGCACCAGCTCACCGGCTTCGGCGAGATCACCGCCCAGCACCACCCGGCTCGGGTTCAGCAGGTTGCAGAGATTGGCGACTCCACTGCCGATGTGTCGGCCGACGTCGGCGATCACCCGACGGCAGCCCGGATCGCCGTCCCTCGCCAACCGCACGACGCCTTCCATCGTCAGATCCGTGCCATGGCTGGACTGGAGGAGCGGGAGCACGTAGCGCGCCGCCGCGAAAGTCTCCAGGCAGCCGCGATTTCCGCAGCGGCAGACGGGGCCGGACTCGTCAAGTGTAATATGTCCGATTTCTCCGGCGGTGCCGCCGGGACCCCGGTAGATCTTTCCCTCGATCACCAGACCGGCGCCGACACCGCTCGCGACCTTGATGTAAGCAAGATCACGAACGCCTCGGCCGCTGCCCCAGACCATCTCGCCGAGGGCGCCCAGGTTGGCGTCGTTGTCCACGTGCACGGGTACGCCGAGCCGGTCCTTCATCTCCTCAGCGGGTCTGGTGCCGATCCAGCCCGGCAGGATGGCGGACGAACCGAGCGATCCGGACTCCAGATCGATCGGCCCGGGCACGCCGAGGCCGACTCCCGCGACCTTCGTACGGTCCACCCCGGTGGCCTCGATCAGCCGGGTGACCAGCTGTTCCGCCCGGTCGAAGCCCTGCGTCGAGGAGGCGTCCACATCCAGTGGCTCGGACTCCTCGGCCAGGACCTGATGGGCCAGATTGCCCACCGCGACACGTAGGTGGGTATGTCCGAAATCCACCCCGATGACGATGCCCGCATCGCCGCTCAGACTGACGCTGCGCGCCCTGCGTCCGCCGGCCGAGGTGGGCGTCACCTCGACGGTTCCGCCGTCCTTGAGCTCGCGCACGATGTTGGAGACGGTCGCGGCGGACAGGCCCGTGCTCCGGGCGATCTCCGCTTGTGTCAGGGACCCGGCCAGACGCACGGCGCGTACGACTCGCTCCAGGTTGGCTCGGTGCAGCGACGACTGCGACCCCGGAGTCTCCACGACGACCTCCTGCGCGCGGGACCGCTTCGATGAGGCCCCGTCTATGTCCAACTAGTGAACTCTAAGCTGAGCCGTTCGGGTCGCCTCCCGTCAAGAGGTTGAACAGTATCCGCATGCGTGCGAAGAGACACGGAGGGTGGCGGAGCCGGGGTTGCGGGGCGTACGGGAGCGGCTGCGGGGCGTTGCGACCAGGGGCTCGACCGGGGCGGGGGTGGCCTGGGAACAGGTGGTGACGGGGAGCGGGGTGGGATGAGCGCTGCGTGGGCTCCCGGTGAGCGCCGGGGGAAGGTGCGGGACGGTGGGTGTGACGGTGGGCGCCAGAGGGCCAGGTAATGAAGGCGAAGCCGGTTTTGTCTCATCTTTTGCCGCCGGCCCCCATGGCGCAGCCCCCAGCCACGAGCGAGAGGAGAACTCGTGCGCCGGGCCGGAACCCGGAGTTGGAGCGGGAGCCGAGGTCCGGCGAAGAGTGCGAAGAGTGCGGGCGGCGCGGGCTTGCGTCGAAACCGCGGCGGGAGACCGACGACGTCACGAACGGCGAGGTAGGCCGACGGAGGCGCGACCGGCCGCGAGGGGGCGGGGACCGGTGACGGAAGGCCCGCGTTGGAAGGCAGGCGAAGGGCATGAGCGGCAACGAAGGCCGGGCCTGGTGAGGCCACGCATGACGCCAACGGCAGGCGTCGGCCGCAGCAACAGGAACAGGAACAGGAACAGGAACAGGAACAGGAACAGGAACAGCAACAGGAACAGCAACAGCAACAGCAACAGCAACAGCAACAGCAACAGCAACAGCAACAGCAACAGCAACAGCAACAGCAACAGCAAACCGTAGCGGGCGAACCGTAGCGGCCAGGTCCCGCCAGGTCTGCGCGGGCGGTTCCGGGAAGCGGGCGCCCGCGCAGACCTGAAAGGTGTCTCGACGCGGGCGCCGGCCGTTCCCCGGAGGGGCTCCTGCTTCAGCGCTCCTACTTGAGCGCCCCCGCGGTCAGCCCCTGCACCACCTGTCGCTGGAAGACGATGTACGCGGCGAGTACCGGCAGCATCGCCATCACGAGGCCCGCGAAGAGCCCCGACCAGTCACCCTTGTAACCCTGGCTGACGGCCAGTTGGACCAGGCCCTGGGTGAGGACGCGTTTGTCCGGATCGGTGTTGAGGACCGTGGGCAGCATGTACTGGTTCCACTGGCCCAGGAAGTTGAAGATACCGACGCTGATCAGGCCCGGCTTCGCCATCGGCACCATGATCTGGAAGAACGTACGACTGTGCGAGGCGCCGTCCACGAAGGCCGCCTCCGCCACCGAGGTCGGCAGCGTACGGAAGAAGGCCGTCAGGAAGAACACCGTGAACGGCAGCGAGTAGGCGATGTAGACGAGGATCAGGCCGTGGATGGAGTTGAGCAGGCCCATGTTGTTCACGACGTAGAACAGCGGGACCAGCGCCAGCATGATCGGGAAGCTCATGCCGCCAATGAAGAGGTAGTAGATGAAACGGTTGCCCGGGAAGTCGAAACGCGCGAGGACGTAGGCCGCCATGGAGCCGAGGACCAGCGTGCCGATGAGTGAACCGCCCACCACCAGGATGGTGTTGAGGAAGTAGTCGCTCATGTTGGCCTCGGTCCAGGCCCGTGACCAGTTGTCGAAGTGCAGCTTGTCCGGCAGCGACCAGGGTGAACCGAAGATGGAGCTGTCGTCCTTGAAGGACGTCATCACCGCCCACAGCAACGGCAGCACGACCATGATCGCCCAAATGACCAGGATGCCGTGTGAGAAGGCGTTGAGGAAGTTTCCTTCTGTTTTCTTCTTCGTAGACGGTTTCTTGGTGGCCAGGTCGACCTTCGTGACGGGAACAGCCGAGCCGGACTCGGCCGGCGGAGGCGCGGGGGTTTCGGTCGTCTTCATCGTCAGTACTCCAGCCGCTCGCGCCGACCCAGCCGCATCACGACCGCGGCGAACGCCAGCGTCACGATGAGCAGGGCGACGCCGATGGTGGTGGCGTAGGCGGCCTGACCGTCACGGAAGGCCTTCTGGTACACGTACAGGACCATGACGGTGGTCGAGTAGTCGGGGCCGCCGGGCCCGGTCGTCATGATCTGCACGACCGCGAACGACTCGGCGCCGAGCGCGAGGATCCCCATGTAGACCCAGCCCGACTGCACGGTGTCCCAGAGCAGGGGCAGGGTGATGCGGAAGAACGTCGCGGCCCGGCCCGCGCCGTCGAGCAGCGCGGCCTCGTACAGGTCCGCCGGGATGGAGGCCATGCCCGCCGAGAACAGGACCACGAAGAAACCGACCGTGGACCAGACCAGCACCGCCATCACGCACCACAGCGCGAGATCCGGGTCGCCGAGCCAGAGCGGCTGGAGGCCGTCCAGCCCGATCCCCCGGAAGAAGGAGTTGATCGCGCCGCTGTCCGGGTTGTAGGCGAAGGCGAACAGCAGCGCCACGATGGCGATCGACAACACTTGCGGAAAGAAGTACACGATCTTGTAGAAGGAAGAGCCCCGGACCCCGGAGATCACCGGGCCGCCCTTCCTTCGCCGTCCACCGACATTGATCATGAAGGCGAAGAACAGCGCCAGGCTGATCGTCACCAGCGGCAGCACGACCGCGAACATCAAGCTGTGCTGCAAGGACTTCCAGAAGATCTCGTCGTCCAGCATCCTCCGGTAATTGTCCAGGCCGACCATCTTGAATTCGGGGCTCAGGCCGGTCCAGTCCGTGAACGAGTAGTAGATGGACTGGATGAACGGCCACACCACGAAGAGCGCGTACAGTCCCAGGGGGAGCGCCAGGAACCCCACGATGAACCGGTACTTGCCGTGCTGCATCGCCACTCCGGTGCTTTTATGGATGCTTCGCCGTGATTCTCACCGTCACTGGTGCTTGTAATGCTTGATCGAGGTGTCTTTCGCGGCCTCGTCGGCGTAGCCCTGGATCTTCTTGATCGCCTCGGCCGGAGTGAGCCGGCCGGCCATCATCTCGCCGAGGCCGGACACCCCGATCTTCTCCTTCTGCAGCTGGACATACCAGTCCTGAAGTCGCGGATTCACCACGTTCTCGCCGGCCTTGTCCAGCGCCGCAACGCCCGACTTGAGGCCGGGGGTGAGGGTGATGCCGTCGGTGCCGCCGTTGTACGCGGTCAGCGACTTGACCTTCGAGGTGAAGTTCTTGGAGGACGCCTCGCTGAGCATGATGCGCAGCTGTTCCATGCCTCCCGCCGTGTTCTTCGCCTTGGCCGGTACGACGAACGGCTCGCCGCCCGAGGCCCAGATGGTGCCGAAGGGCATCTTGTCGGAGGAGTCGATGCCGGTGGGCGCGGAGACGGCCAGGTCGAAGTCGGCGGGGATGACGTTCGCCGACTCGTTCTCCACCCATGAGCCGTTGGGGATGAACAGGGCCTTGCCCTTGGCCCACGCGGTCTGCGACTGGATGTGGTCCAGGCCCGGGGTGCCCTTGAGGATGTACCCCTTCGCGAACAGCTCGTAGTAGGCGTCGAAGCAAGCCTTTACCGCCGGGTGTTTCCAGGCGTTCGGCTCCAGGTTGTCGATGGCGTCGAGGACCTCGCGACCCCCCACCTTCCCGATCATCGGGTACAGCGAGAAGGGGAGGTAGTACGGGTATTTGCCCGCGTACGTCCAGCCCGCGATGCCCTTCTTCTTGGCCTTCTCGCAGACCGCGAGCATCTGGTCCCAGGTCTCGGGGTACGTGGCGTCGAGCGAGTCCAGGGCCTTCTGCGAGTACCAGACGCCGTAGACGGTGTAGGCGTAGTACATGATCCAGACCGGGTCGCCGTCGAACTGGCCCATCTCGACGATGCCGGGGCGCAGGGTGTCGCGCACCTTCTTGTTCGGGTCGTCGTAGGACGCGGCGTCCAGCAGCGGGGTGAGGTCGGCAAGCTGTTTCTTGCCGACCAGCACGCCCATGTCCATCTGCTCGGCGCCGGAGTTGTCGATGAGGTCGGGCGGGGTGCCCTGGTTGAAGCGGGGCTGGAGGGTCGACTGGATCTTCTGGGTGGCCGAGAACTTCACCTTCGCGTCGGGGAAGCTCTTCTCGTAGATCTTGACCGCGTCCTCGGCGTACTCCTTGCCGAAACCGCCGTCGAACAGGACGAATTCCATCTGGGCGGTTTCGTTGACCGCGAGGGGATTCTTCGCGGTCTTCTTGCCGGCCTTGGCCTTGTCCTCGTCGCCCCCGCCGCTGCTGGCGCAGGCGGACAGAAAGCTCATCGTGGGGACGGAGATCAGGCCGAGCGCCGCGGATCTCTTGATCAGGTCTCGGCGGCCGACCCCTACGGAGCCGTTCTTGTCGGAGCCGATGTTCTCGGTGTGGGATCCCATGCTCAAGTCCTCGCCTTCTCCAGGACTCAGGCGGTGCACCGGATCCTTCCCGGCACCGCGGTCAGGTCAAGCAGGGTCGTACGGATCATGCGGTCGGACGGCATCGCCGGATTCGACGGTGAATCGCCGACAGGTATAGTCCACTTCTTGCCAGCGGAGCAAGATCGAATGCAAGGTTGGCCGTTGGTCTTTTCCGAGTTGAGACCTCCCGGAAATATGACCGGCCGGTGGGCACCTTGCCGGAAAATTGCATGACATGAGCCTCGCCTGGCGCAATCAACATCCTTGACATCACTGTCCACTTGGCCACCTACTGATTCCTGCGCAACCAGGAGGACAACGTTGTCCGGGGCGTTGTCCGGCGCGGGGAGGGTGCTCACGCATGCAGCGGTTGGGGCGGTTGCGGGCGGTCGTGATCACGGCTGCTCTGGTCATGACGGTCGGCGCACAGGGGACGGCGGTCGCACTGCCCTCCCCGGTGCCGATACCGGGCCGGGGGTTCGCCTCGTCCTTCGAGGCGGGTGAACACGCCCCCGACTGGCAGAGCACCGTCGACACCACGCCGGGCGGCGGCAAGCGGGCCTCGGGGGTGGACGGCGGCTACGGCGGCGGGCTCCCCGGCGATGTGACCGACCGGGTCACGGACGTCCGGGCGAGCGCGGAGAACACGGCCGGTGGCGAGGTGAAGGAGAATCTCGTCGACGGCGAGGCGAGCACCAAGTGGCTGGCGTTCGCGTCCACCGGGTGGGTCGAGTTCGACCTCGACGAGCCCGCGCGGGTAAACGCTTACGCACTCACCTCGGCCAATGACTCCGCCGAGCGCGACCCCGCCGACTGGACCCTCTCGGGCTCGGCGGACGGCACCGCCTGGACCCCCCTGGACACCCGCTCCGGGGAGGCCTTCGCCGAACGGTTCCAGACCCGTACCTACACGCTCGCGGCCCCGGCCGAGTATCGGCGCTTCCGGCTGGAGGTCACCCGCAACCACGGCGCCGGGATCCTCCAGCTCGCCGACGTGCGGTTCGGCACGGGCGGCAGCGACGGGCCCGTCCCGCCGGACATGCTCACCGTCGTCGACCGGGGCCCGAGCGGCTCACCGACCGCGAAGGCGGGCGCCGGGTTCAGCGGGCGCCGTGCGCTGCGTTACGCGGGTCGGCACACCGCTTCCGGCCGGGCCTACTCGTACAACAAGGTTTTCGACGTGAATGTCCGGGTCGGCACCCGCACACAGCTGGCGTACCGGATCTTCCCCGGGATGGCGGACGGCGACCGCGACTACGCCGCGACAAACGTTTCCGTGGACCTTGCTTTCACGGACGGCACGTATCTGAGCGGGCTCGGGGCCAGCGATCAGTACGGCTTCCCGTTGTCGCCTCGCGGGCAGGGCGCCGGGAAGGTGCTGTACGCCAACCAGTGGAACGACGTGAAGTCCGCGATCGGGACGGTGGCGGCCGGGAAGACCGTCGACCGGATTCTCATCGCCTACGACTCCCCCGGCGGGCCGGCCCGGTTCAGGGGCTGGGTGGACGACATCGCGCTGCGCACGCCCGCCCCTGAGGCGGCGAAAGCGCATAAGTCGGACTACGCGGTGACCACCCGCGGCACCAACTCCAGCGGGAGCTTCTCGCGCGGAAACACGTTTCCCGCCACGGCCGTGCCGCACGGCTTCAACTTCTGGACGCCGGTGACCAACGCGTCCTCGCTCGGCTGGCTGTACGACTACGCGCGGGCCAACAACGCGGACAACCTGTCGACGATCCAGGCGTTCAGCGCGAGTCACGAGCCGAGTCCGTGGATGGGCGACCGGCAGACCTTCCAGATGATGCCGTCGGCCGCGGCAGGCGTCCCGGACACCGGGCGGACGGCACGGGCCCTGCCCTTCCGGCATGTGAACGAGACCGCCCGCCCGTACTACTACGGAGTCCGTTTCGAGAACGGTCTCACAGCGGAGATGGCACCGACCGACCATGCGGCCGCCCTGCGCTTCACCTACCCGGGCTCGGACGCGAGCGTCGTCTTCGACAACGTGACCGACCAGGCGGGGTTGACCCTGGACAAGGAAGCAGGCGTCGTCACCGGTTACTCGGACGTGAAGTCGGGACTGTCGACGGGAGCGACCCGGCTGTTCGTGTACGGCGAGTTCGACGCCCCGGTGACGGAGGGTTCATCGAGCGGGGTAAAGGGTTACCTGCGTTTCGACGCGGGCGCCGACCGCACGGTCACCCTGCGCCTGGCGACCTCCCTCATCAGCGTCGACCAGGCCCGCGACAACCTCCGCCAGGAGATCCCGCAGGACACCGACTTCGACACGGTCAAGCAGCGCGCACAGCGGCAGTGGGACAAGCTCCTCGGCACCGTGGAGGTCGAGGGCGCGAGCCAGGACCAGCTCACGACGCTGTACTCCAGCCTGTACCGGCTCTACCTGTACCCCAACTCCGGTTTCGAAAAGGTCGGTTCGACGTACCAGTACGCGTCGCCCTTCTCCCCGATGCCGGGCCCGGACACCCCGACGCACACCGGCGCGAAGATCGTGGACGGCAAGGTGTACGTGAACAACGGTTTCTGGGACACCTACCGGACGACCTGGCCGGCCTACTCCCTGCTGACACCCACTCAGGCCGGTGTGCTGACCGACGGGTTCGTCCAGCAGTACAAGGACGGCGGCTGGACCTCGCGCTGGTCGTCGCCCGGGTACGCCGACCTGATGACCGGCACCTCGTCCGACGTCGCCTTCGCGGACGCGTTCGTCAAGGGAGTCGGCTTCGACGCCAAGTCGGCGTACGAGGCGGCCCTCAAGAACGCGACGGTCGTGCCCCCGGCGTCGGGAGTGGGCCGCAAGGGCATGTCCACCTCGCCCTTCCTCGGCTACACCGGCACGGCGACGCACGAGGGTCTGTCGTGGGCGCTGGAGGGCTACCTCAACGACTACGGCATCGCCCGCATGGGCCAGGCCCTGTACCGGCAGACCGGCGAGAAGCGCTACCAGGAGGAAGCCGACTACTTCCTCAACCGCGCGCAGGGCTATGTGCACCTCTTCGACACGAAGGCCGGGTTCTTCCAGGGGAAAGACGAGAAGGGCGACTGGCGGGTGCCGTCGCAGACCTACGACCCGCGGGTGTGGGGCTACGACTACACCGAGACCAACGGCTGGGGCTACGCCTTCACCGCCCCGCAGGACAGCCGCGGCCTGGCCAACCTGTACGGCGGCCGGGACGGTCTGGCGAAGAAGCTCGACACCTACTTCGCCACCCCGGAAACCGCTTCCCCAGAGTTTGTGGGTTCGTACGGCGGCGTCATCCATGAGATGACCGAGGCGCGGGACGTGCGGATGGGCATGTACGGGCACTCCAACCAGGTCGCCCACCACGCGATCTACATGTACGACGCGGCCGGGCAGCCGTGGAAGGCACAGGCGAAGGCCCGCGAGGTGCTCGCACGGCTCTACACGGGCAGCTCGATCGGGCAGGGGTACCACGGCGACGAGGACAACGGCGAGCAGTCGGCCTGGTATCTGTTCTCCGCGCTCGGCTTCTACCCGCTGGTGATGGGAAGCGGCGAATACGCCGTCGGGTCACCGTTGTTCACCAAGGCGACCGTGCACCTGGAGAACGGCAAGGACCTGGTCGTCAAGGCGCCGAAGAACAACGCCAAGAACGTGTACGTACAGGGCCTGAAGGTCAACGGCCGTGCCTGGACGTCGACTTCTCTGCCCCACACGCTGCTTGCCAAGGGTGGCGTCCTGGAGTTCGACATGGGACCGCGGCCCTCGTCGTGGGGGTCCGGAAAGAACGCGGGGCCGGTTTCGATCACGCAGGACGACAAGGTGCCGGCGCCGCACACCGACGTGCTGAAGGGAGCGGGCGCACTGTTCGACGACACGTCGGCAACGCAGGAGACGGTGTCGGGCGCGCTCGACCTGCCGGTCACCACCGGTACCAAAGCGGTGCAGTACACCCTCACATCGGCCGACCACACCCAGGCGCCGACGAGTTGGGTACTCCAGGGCTCCGCAGACGGCCTGACGTGGACCGACCTGGACCGGCGCGTCGGCGAGACCTTCCCGTGGGACCGGCAGACACGTGCCTTCACGATCGAGCGGCCGGGCACGTACGCGCACTACCGGCTGGTCCTCGACGGCGACACGGGAGGGGCGGGCACCGAGGGCGAACCGAGAGAGCTGGGCACCGAGGGCGCGACGAGCAAAGCTCCCGCCGGAGCCGGAGCGAGCCAAGTCAGCCTCGCCGAAGTGGAGTTGTTGTCTTGATCTGGTAACCAACAGCGACGGCGTGCTGTACCGGGCGTCACGCGTCTTCCAGAATGATCAGGCCGCCCGCGGACACCGGGCGGCCCGTCATGGAGGGGGAAAACGGAACATGAGCATCATCAGACGGTTCACGGGACTGCTCGCGGGTGCGGCGCTGGGAGCGGGGGCCCTGTTCGCGACAGCGGCTCCGGCGCAGGCGTACAGCCCCAACCCGGTGTTCCAGGCCTACTACTACGACACCGACAACTGCCCGTGCAGCGGCGGCAACCTCACCGACCCGTTCGACAACACGTACTTCGCGAACGACGCCGGCGGCCAGGCCGTGAAGATGGAGCTGACCAGCTCGGGGGCGTTCGTCGGCAAGGTGGAGTTCCACCCCAACGACGAGAAGCTGTGGGTGTACGACACCGCGAACGACGGTGACACGTACTACGTCAAGGTCGGCTACACCTCCGGCGGCGTGAGCCACAACCTGGGCACCTTCAGCCCGCCCGGGACCACGGCGGTGCTGGACTACCAGGTCATCGACTTCGACCTGCCCGAAGGCGCTTACGTCGACATCTCCGTCTACGACGACGCGGCTCTCACCGACCTCATCGGCGCAGCCCGCGGCACCGGCTCGGCCATCGCCTAGGCAAGCCCGGACCACCCGGAGGGACCATGCCGCTCACCGTGCCCGTCCTGCCCGAGGGGATCGACCCCGCCTGGCTGCCGCCGGAGGCCTTCCGGCCGGTGGGCAGCCGGCGAACGCTGGTCGACGGCGTGGGCCCGCTGGTCGACACGGTGCACGGTGAAGTGGCTTACGCCTGCGCTCAGTTCGGCGGCGAGGTGGTCGTACGGGACCGAGGCGAACCGGGCGCCCCGTCCTCGTACGACCTCGTGCTGCGGGTGGCGGAGACAGGTGGCTCCGGTGACACCGGTCCGGGTCCCGGAGGTGTCGGTGGCCCAGGTGGCCCGGCTGGTGTCGGTGAACTCGGCGCAGAGGGGTTCGTCCTTGAGCGCGCCGACGGAACCACCACCGTCACCGCCACCGGTCAACCCGGCTTGCTGTACGGCCTGTTCCATGTCGTACGGCTCGGTGAGGACGCCTTCCGGAGCACGCGAGAGCGTGAGGCACACCGCCCGTCGACGGCACTGCGGATGCTGGACCACTGGGACAACGTGGCCGTGCATCCGGTGATGGGCCAGGTGGAGCGCGGGTACGCGGGCGGCTCGCTCTTCTGGGAGAACGGACGAGCCCGGCACGAGTCGGAGCGGGTACGGGCGTACGCCAGACTTCTCGCGGCCTGCGGGATCAACGCCGTCTCGGTCAACAACGTCAACGTGCACGAGACCGAGGCGCACCTCCTGACCGACCGGATCGGCGAAGTCGCTGATATCGCACGAGCGTTGCGTCCGTACGGGATCCGCACCCATCTGTCCGTGACCTTCGCCGCGCCGGTCGTGCTCGGCGGACTGGCCACCGCCGACCCGCTGGACGAGGCGGTGCGCGGCTGGTGGGCGAAGGCCGTACGAGGTGTGTACTGCGCGATCCCCGACTTCGGCGGGTTCGTGGTGAAGGCCGACTCGGAGGGCCAGCCGGGCCCGTTCACCTACGGCCGCTCACACGCGGACGGCGCGAACATGCTGGCCGCGGTACTCGCTCCGCACGGCGGCACCGTCCACTGGCGGGCGTTCGTGTACGACCACCACCAGGACTGGCGGGACCGTTCGACGGACCGGGCGCGGGCCGCATACGACCATTTCGCCTCGCTGGACGGGAAGTTCGCGGGTAACGCCGTGCTCCAGGTGAAGCACGGGCCGATGGACTTCCAGGTGCGTGAGCCGGTCTCGCCGGTGCTGGGAGCCCTGCCGCGCACCCGGGTCGCAGTGGAGGTGCAGGCCACTCAGGAGTACACCGGGCAGCAACGGCATGTGTGTTGGCTGGGTCCCATGTGGAGCGAGGCGCTGCGCTTCCGGCCGGAGGGTGAACCGCGCCCGAGCGTCGCGGAGTTGTCGCGGGGCGGGCTCGTGGCGGTGGCCAATGCCGGTGACGACCCGTTCTGGACCGGGCATCCGCTGGCACAGGCGAACCTCTACACCTTCGGCCGGCTCGCGTGGCAACCGGCTGCCGACCCGCATCGGATCCTGGACGAGTGGATCGCGCTCACCTTCCCCTCAGCCTCGGAGCGGCTGGCCGCCGGGCTGCGGGCGGTGCTGCACGGCTCCTGGCGGACGTACGAGAAGTACACCGCGCCGCTCGGCGTCGGCTTCATGGTGCAGCCGGGCCACCACTACGGGCCGAGTGTCGACGGCTACGAGTACAGCCCGTGGGGGACGTACCACTTCGCGGACCGGGACGGGATCGGCGTCGACCGGAGCGCGGCCACCGGCACGGGGTATGCGGCGCAGTACGCCAAGCCCTGGGCCGAGCTGTACGAGTCCGCCGCGTCGTGTCCGGACGAACTGCTGCTGTTCTTCCACCATGTGCCGTACGGGCATGTGCTGAGGAGCGGGAAAACGGTTGTGCAGCATATCTACGACACGCACTTCGAAGGCGTGGAGGAAGCCGAGGAGGCCCGCCGGGTGTGGGCGGGCCTCGCGGACCTGGTGGAGCCGGCGTGGCACGCGCGCGTGGCGGAACGGTACGAGGAGCAGGTGCGCGGCGCACGCGAGTGGCGGGACCAGGTGAACAGCTACTTCCTGCGGAAGTCCGGAATCCCGGACGCTCGGGGACGCACGATCTACTGAAGCCGGAGGAGAGCCACGCCCAGCGGGTCCAGGGTGAGCACGTCGCCCTGTTCGAGCCGTTTGCCGGTGAGGAGGTCGGTCGCGGCTGTGTGGGCGGGCAACGAGGCCGGCTCAGCTGCGTGGTTGAGGAGAAAGAGGAGACGGGTTCCGTCCGGTGTGACGCGGGTGGCGGTCTCGACGGTGTGGTGGTCGGCGTAGGGGCCGATCAGGTCGTGGCGGGCGAGCACCTGGCGGACGACGTGGTCGACGCCGGGCTGGTCGAGGGCGGTCGCCACGTACCAGGCCTGGCCGGCGCCGAAGTGGTGCCGGGTGACGGCCGGGGTGCCGGCGTAGAAGTCGGCGCCGTAGGTGGCGACCGGTTCGGCGCCGCGGAGCTGGACGAGCTCGAAGACGAGCCGGGCCCGCGCCACCAGATCCCCCAGCTGTACTGGCTGTTCGGCCTCGCCCTGCCGGGCGTCCCATTCATCGACGCGGATACCCATGAGCGGGGCCAGCGGGCCGGGGACGTCGGCGAGGAAGGCGCGGTCGTGTTCGTCGGAGCGGGCGGTGAGGAAGGTGGCGAGGACGGTTCCGCCTCGTCGGGCCACCGCCTCGAGGCGTTCCGCCAGGTCTCCCTTGACGAGGTGGAGTACGGGGGCGAGGACCACGTCGTACGGCGTGAGATCGGCGGTCACCGCCACGACATCGACGTCGGCTCCTGCCTCACGGGCGGCTCGGTAGTAAGCGTGTACGACGTCCTGGTACCGGACCAGTCGCGAGGGGCCGTCGGAGATCTCCAGCGCCCACCAGCTGTCCCAGTCGAAGAGGAGCGCGGTGCGGGCCGGGGTCCGGGCACCCAGGGTGGCCGCTCCGAGCTCGCCCAGTTCCCGGCCGAGGGCGGCGACTTCACGGAACACGCGGGTGTCGTCGCGGCCCCCGTGGCCGATGACGGCGCCGTGGTACTTCTCGCAGGCGCCACGTGAAGCGCGCATCTGGAAGTACAGGGCGGCGTCCGCCCCGTGGGCGATGGCCTGCCAGGTGGCGAGACGGAGTTCGCCCGGGCGGCGCAGCGGGTTGACGTCGCGGCAGGCGGTGGTGGACGGGGTCTGCTCCATCAGCCAGAACGGGGCACCGTCCTTGAGGCCGCGCATCAGGTCGTGGGCGAGGGCGGGCCGGGTGGGCGGGGCGTCGAGGGGCGGGTAGTTGTCCCAGGAGGCGAAGTCGAGATGGGGCGCCCAACGGTGGTAGTCGAGCGGACGGTAGGCGCCCATGAGGTTGGTGGTGACGGGTGTGTCGGGGTCGTGGGCGCGGATCGCCTCCTTCTCACCGGTGAAGCAGCCGAGCAGGGCCTCCGTCATGAAGCGCTGGTAGTCGAGGGTGATGCCCTGGAAGGCGGTGTGGTCGGGGCCGCGCCAGTGTTCGGTGAGAGCGCTCGGCGGCTCGATCTGGTCCCAGTCGGTGTAGCGGTGCGACCAAAAGGTCGTCCACCATGCGTCGTTGAGCGCGTCGAGCGTGCCGTGCCGCTCGCGCAGCCAACCGCGAAAGGCGTCGGCGCACAGGTCGCAGTAACAGGTTCCGCCGTACTCGTTGTTGATGTGCCAGGCCAGCAACGCCGGGTGGTCGACGTACCGTTCGGCGAGACGGCCGGCCAGAGCCGTGGCGAGTCGACGGTACGCGGGTGAACTGGGGCAGAAGTTGTGCCGTTGGCCGTAGCGGTGCCGGCGGCCCTCGAAGTCGGTGCGGTTCACCTCGGGGTACTTCTTCGCGAGCCAGGGCGGGACGGCGGCGGTCCCGGTGGCGAGGCAGATCTGCCGGCCCTCGGCGGCGGCGCGGTCGAGGATGCCGTCGAGGATCGTGAAGTCGTAGACGCTTTCGTCAGGTTGAGTGAGCGACCAGATGAAGACACCCACGGTGAGCGTGTCCACTCCGGCCTGGGTGAACAGACGGTGGTCCTCGTCCCGGACGTCCTGCGGCCACTGCTCGGGGTTGTAGTCGCCGCCGTACGGGATCCTGTCGGTGCGCGGGAGACGGCCGTCGTTTCCGGCGTCGTTTCCGGTGTCGGGCTCGGTCATACGGTGAAGTCCTCCTGGGTCTCGGCGATCACCGGGCCGCTCGACCTCAGCAGGGAGAGCAGCAGCGGTGCGGCCAGCAGGGCGGGCAGGGCTTCCGTGAGCAGGGCGGTCAGAGCGCCGACCAGGACGAGCAGGGAGGCTGCGGCGAGGGTGGCGCGGCCCCGCCGGAGCAGGAAGTACGCGGCGAGCCGGGCGGTGTCACGGGCGCGGAAGGCGAACAGCGAGGTGAGGACGAGCGCGTGGGCGCCCCAGAGGAGCGCAGCCACGCCGATCACCCCGAGCAGCACCGCCCACCAGCCGGGCAGGCCGGTGGCGGCGAAGTGGGTGAGGGTGAACGCGATCACGGTGAGCCAGGCCAGCAGGGGTGCCCAGAGCTTCAGCGCGGGAAAGACGTTGAGACGCCAGCCACGCAGGTAGCAGCGGGCCGGGTGGAGGTCGGTGAGGTCGCGGCTGCGGTGATGCAGGGCGTACAGCGCGGCGGACAGGGCCGGGCCGAGCGGCAGCAGGCAGCAGGCGGCGAGGGGCAGGTTCGCCGGTTCGGGGCCCAGGAAGAGCAGGCCGACCAGTCCGGGGGCGGCCGTCGCGAGGAGAAGGCCCTCGACGGTGAGGAGGGTGTGCAGGAGGGCGACGGCTCGGGACAGGGGTCCGGTGCCGAATCCGCCCGCGGTGGTCGCGGTGCTCATGAGGCTTTCCTTGCCGTCGGCGGGCTGCGGCGGGGGTAACCGGTTCCGGAATCATTCGGCCCGCGGCCCGGGCGGCCCAGCTGCGCAGTGGCCGGCGACGGGGGGTCGGGAAACCGGTATCGAAATCCCTCATGTGGCGGTTCATGAGATCGTTTCGCCGGAAACGCGGCGGGGGCGGAAAGCGGTGTCGAAGCGCTTACCGCGCTCATGCCGCCGCCCCGCCGAGCAGCCGTCGTTCGTCCCACCAGGGAGGGGTCTCGTCGGTGAGCGGGGTGAGTTCGACGAGGGTGATCTCGTGGCGGGACAGGGTGAGGTCCAGTTCGGCGCGGCCCTCCGGGGTGGTCAGCCGCCGGTGGCTGCGGGCGGGTTCGGCGGCCTCGTGCAGGATGTCCAGTTGCCCGGACCGTGGTGAGCGTGGGCTGCCCATGTGCCGCCAGGCGGCGTAGGCGTTTCCGTGCTCGTCGTCGACGGTGGACCGGCGGACGAAGACCTCAGGCGCCACGACCGGGAGGGACAGCCGCAGTGCATGGCGCCCGGGGCCGGGGGTCTCGCCGGTCGGGTCGACGGGCGCCCAGGCCAGGACCGTGATCCGGCCGTCGGGGTGGCGGGTGACCAGGTGGTCGTCGCCGCGCGCGAGCAGGTCGGGGCCCATCCGCGCCATGAACGCGTACAGGTGGTACGTCGGTTTCTTGATCTGCCGGTGGGTGAGCAGCCCGAACCCGCCGTGGAAGAGGGCCGTGGGGACACCGGTTTCCTCGAACATGTCGCTGAACGTCCAGTACGAGAAGGAGTCGGCGAGGTCACCGCCGTGTGCGAGGACCGGCGCCAGGTAAGCGGCGTGGAAAGCGGTGTCGTGGATCGGGTTGTCCGGGCGGTACGAGGAGTTGAACTCCGTGATGTGCACCGGTAGCTCGGCCAGCCGGGTTCCCTTGAGGAGTGCACGGGGTGTGGCGAACTGGTCGAGCAGGCCGGAGGCCGGGGCAAGGGTCTGGTGGACGCCGAACGGCACGTGCTGCGCGGGGCCGGAGGTGTAGGCGTGCTTCGACACGAAGTCGACGGGCACGTCCCGATGCTCTGCGAACTCGGCGAACCGCTCCAGCCAGTCGTCGGCGCCCGGGGAGACGGCCGGGCCCCCGACCTGGAGGCCGGCGTCCACCTCCTTCACCGCGTGGGCGGTGACCTCGTACAGGCGGTGATACGCCATTTCGTCCGCGTCCTGCCAGAAGTCGGGCAGGTTCGGCTCGTTCCACACCTCGATCGGCCAGGTGCGAACCTCGTCGAGGCCGTAGCGGTCGACGAGGTGAGCGAGGGTGGAGCGCACCAGGTCGGCCCACTCGCGGTGCGAGCGGGGCGGGGTGACATTGCCCTGCCACCAGAAGACGGTCCGGCTTCCCGAGGCCAGTTCCGCGGGCATGAAGCCGAGCTCGAGAAAGGGGCGGATGCCGGCCGACAGAAAGGCGTCAACGACCTGGTCGACGTAGGTGAAGGAGTGGTGGGTGCGGTGGGTTCCCTCGTGGTCGTACGGGCGGTACACGCCCATACCGTCACTGAGCAGGCCGTGGCCGCGAATGTAGCGGAAACCGATTTCGCGCTGGATCAGGGCGAGGGAGTCCTGGTAGTCGCGACGCAGGGCGAGTTCGATCCGTCCGGTGCCCACACAGAAACGCCAGGCGTCGGAGAGTCGGCCTGTCGGCTCGGCGGGAACAGTACTCACCCGTTCTCCTTCTTGAAGCGTTCACGTGCCTTGTTGTGCAGGCCGACGAGCTGATCCATGCTCTTGGCCTTCAACTCGGTGACGTAGTCGTCCCATTCGGACAACGGGCGCTTGCCCATGGCGAACTTGAGCGTGTTCTGGGTGACGTGGTCCCTCAGGGGCGTTTCCCACAGCGACGCCTGCTCCTGCTCCACGGACTGCAACGGGTGGGCCGGGCCGATCGGCAGTTGCTCGCGTTGGGCCATCGCGTCCTGGAACTTCTTCTCGTCCGGGCTGAAGGAAGAGGAGACCAGCGCCCAGCTGCCGCCGTACGTGAAGACGCCGTTGAAGAAGCCGTAGTCCTTTTGCAGGTCCTTCGGGGCATCCGGGTCCGAGCCCATGAGGGTGATGCCCGGCTCCAGTTTGTACTGGTCGCCGGCACGGGTGTAGGTGACGTCCTGGACGCCCCATTTGGCGAACCGCTGGCCCTCGTCCGAGTACCAGAGCCAGTCGACGAACTGCATCATCGCGACGAAGGTGTCGCTCTTGAGCGCCTTGCTGGAGACCATGAGACCGTTTTCCAACCGGGCGCCGCCGATCACCACCGGACCGGCCGGACCGAGCGGTACCGGCACCATCTCGATCTTCGCTCCGCTCACCTGTTTCTCCAGGTTGTAGCGGTAGTTCTGGACCAGCTCCTGCGGATTGGCGCTGATCGCGAAGGATTTCTCGCCCAGCAGCTTCTGCACGGCGTCGTCGTCCGTCTGGGTGAAACTCTCCGGGTCCATCAGCTTCTCGGCGACCAGTTTCCTCAGGTACTCGATCATCTGGCGGTAGCCGTCCGTGGCGCCGGTGAAGACGAACTCCCCGGCCTTCGCGTCGAAACTGATGTTGTCGTAGGTCCAGCCCGCCCTCACGCCGTACGCCTGGCCGAGGTAGCTGAGCAACGCGGCTGCCGGGAAAGGGGTGTTGGTGCTCCAGCGATCGGTGAACGGGTAGCGATCGGGGTACTCGGCCTTAATCGCCTTGAAGACGTCGTACACCTCGTCCCAGGTGGTGGGCAGACTCAGGCCGAGCCTGTCGAGGACATCCGTGCGCAAGGACAGCGAGTAGCCGGACTTGATCTTCTCGTGCAGGCCCGGAAGAAGGTAGTACTTGCCGTCGGACTGCCTGATGGAGTCGAGTTCCGGTTCCAGCTTCCATTTTCTGACCTTGTCCTGGAAGTTGGGCATGAGGTGCACGTACTCGCTGACCGGCAGGATCGCGCCCGAGGAGACGAAGGCAACCTCCGACGGGTGATACGTCTTGGGAATCAGGAACGGGGCGTCGCCCGCGCCGATGAGGACGCTGCGCTTCTTCTCGTAATCGCTCAGCGGGACGGCAACGGGTTTCAGCGTGATACCGGTGCGCTTGGTGAGTTCCTTCCAGAACAGCCAGTTGTCCTTCAACGGATAGACCGGGTTGTTGTTGTGCAGGACCGAGAAGGAAAGCGGCTTCGACGCCTTGAACTGCTGGCCCGCCCGGTACTCCTTCATCGCGCCGTTCTGTTTCTTGGAGAGGTCCTTGGAGTCCTCTCCGTCGTCGCCGCTGCCGCACCCGGTGAGGGTGGCGAGGCCGATGAAGCCTGCGGCGGTGAGGATCTGACGTCGGGACAGCTGACCGGCGTTCTTCACGGATACTCCCTTGTTCCGTAAGAGGGACGACTCTCAGCCCTTGACCGCGCCGAGCATCACGCCCGAGACGAAATAGCGCTGGACGAACGGGTAGACACAGAGGATGGGCAGCGACGTCAGTACGATCGTGACCGCCTGGATGTTGGCCCCCACCTGACTGAGCTGCTCCGTACCGGCGCCCGCGTTGCCACCCGTGGTGGCACCGGAGATGAGGTTGCGCAGATAGACGGTGGCCGGCATGAGTTCGGTGCGGTCCATGTAGAGGTATGCGGAGAACCAGGAGTTCCAGAAGGACACGGAGTAGAAGAGCACCATCGTCGCGATGACCGCCTTGGACAGCGGCAGCACGACCCTGAGCAGAATGCCGTAGGTGCTCAGACCGTCGATCTCCGCGGCTTCCTCCAGTTCGGTGGGCAGGCTCTCGAAGAACGCCTTCATCACCAGCAGGTTGAAGACACTGATCGCGTTGGGCAGCGCGATCGCCCATATGGAGTTCTTCAGGCCGAGGCTGGTGACCAGGACGTAGTTCGGGATCAGCCCGCCGGTGAAGAACATGGTGAACACGGCGACGCCGACGAGAACGCCCCGCCCCTTGAGGTTCCTCTTCGACAGGACATAGGCGTAACAGGTCGTCAGAGCCATGGCGATGACGGTGGAGACGATCGTGTAGAGCACGGTGTTTCCGTAGTTTCGCCAGAACATCGAGTCCTGGAAAACGATTCTGTAGGTGGTGAGGTTGAACCCCTCGGGCCACAGGGTCACCTCACCGGCGCGGATCTGACGTTCACCGCTGAACGACCGGGCGATGATGTTGACGAAGGGATAGAGGGTCACCAGCACGACCAGGGTGAGGATCACGCCGTTCACGCCCTGGAAGACGCGGTAGCCACGCGTGGGCTGGTTCACGGAGGTGCGGGGGCGCGGAGCACGGGACGTCAGGAGGCTCACCACAGGCTCGTCCCCACCGTGCGACGCGACAGCTGGTTCGCGCCGGTGACCAGCACCAGTCCGATGATCGCTTCGAACAGACCGATCGCGGCGGCGTAGCTGAAGCTGTTGGACTCGACGCCGGCCCGGTAGAGGTAGGTCGAGACCACGTCGGCCGTCGGGTAGGTCAGCGGGTTGTAGAGCAGCAGGACCTTCTCGAAGCCGACCGCCAGGAACGTGCCGATGTTCAGGATCAGCAACGTGATCATGGTGGGGCGGATGCCGGGCAGGGTGACGTGCCAGATCTGCCGCCAGCGGCTCGCACCGTCGATCCGGGCGGCCTCGTAGAGGTCTTCGTCGATCGTGGTGAGCGCGGCGAGGTAGAGGATCGTTCCCCATCCCGCGGTCTGCCAGATCTCCGAGCCGACGTAGATCGTGCGGAACCAGCCGGGTTCCTGGATGAACCGGACCGGATCGTGGCCGAACCAGTCCAGCACATGGTTGACCGGGCCGTCCGTGGCCAGCATCTGCATGGTGATGCCCGCGACGATCACGACCGATAGGAAGTGCGGAAGGTACGAAACCGATTGCACGAACCGTTTCAGCGAGCGTCGGCGTACCTCGTTGAGCAGCAGTGCCAGGACGATCGGGATGGGGAAGCAGAACACGAGCGTCAGTCCGCCGAGCCACAGGGTGTTGCGGAAGACCTGCCAGAACGTGGGGTCGGTCAGGAACATCCGCACATAGCGCAGCCCCACCCACTGCTCCCCCAGGATCGAACCACCGGGTTCGAAGCGGCGGAACGCGATCACGTTTCCGATCATCGGCAGGTAACGGAAGACCAGGAAGAACAGCAGCGGCAGCACGGCCAGCGAGTACAGCTGCCAGTCCCGGCGCAGCGCCCGCCGCCAGCCGCGGCGCGCGGTGACCGGACGCTCGGGACCGTGCCGGGTCTTGGGCGGCGGGTCCTGCGTTCCTGGGGGTGGGGCCGATGTGGTGGAGGTGCTCATGCTCGGGCCTCCCGGGGCGTTCTTCGAAACGCTCGATTCGCAGCGTGTGATCTCGAAACTTTCGTGCCCTTACCGGTAACTCTGCGGCAACGTAAGGGCTCACGGAAAGCGCTGTCAATGGGTGCTGCACGGCGGACTGGTGGGACGGCGCATGGTGTTGGATTCCGTCACCGGCAGGGTAGAACCGGGAAGTTGAGTGCTACGGTCCATCGCAATTTTCTGCCCGACCTACGCAACGATCGATCGCCCACAACCCCCTGCGAGGTGCCCCCGTGCCCGCGTTCGACCTGCCACTGCCGGAGCTGGAACGACATCGCCCCGAGCCCGACGAGCCCGACGATTTCGACGCCTTCTGGAGGGACACCCTGAAGGAGGCAGGGCAGCCGGCCCCGCTGGTGTCCGTGCGGCCCGTCGAAACCGGTCTCCGCCTCACGAACACCTGGGACGTGACGTTCCGGGGCTTCGCGGGGGATCCGGTGCGCGCCTGGTTCAGCCTGCCGGCAAGCGCTCGGGAACCCCTTCCGGTGGTGGTCGAGTACGTCGGCTACGGACGTGGCCGCGGCCTCCCTCACGAGCGCCTGACCTGGGTGAACGCCGGTTACGCCCACCTGCTGATGGACAACCGCGGCCAGGGCGACCAGTACGGCAACGGGGGCGCCACCCCCGACCCGCACGCCACCGCGCCCGGCGGCCCCGGTCCGGCCGCTCGCGGCCTCCGCTCCCCGCACGACTACCACTACCGCCGTCTGATCACGGATGCGGTCCGAGCGGTGACGGCGGCTCGGGCGCTGCCCGGCGTCGACCCCACCCGCACGGTCGCCGCCGGCAACAGTCAGGGCGGTGGACTCGCCCTGGCAGTCGCGGGCCTGGTCCCCGACCTGACCGCCCTCCTGGTCACGGCCCCACTCCTGTGCGGGATCCGGCGCGCCCTGGACCTCACCGACGCCGGCCCGTACGGCGAGATCGCCACCTACCTCTCGGTCCACCGGGGCACCGAAGAAACCGCCTACCGCACGCTCTCCTACATGGAAGGCGTTTCCTTCGCCCGCCGCGCCCAGGCCCCCGCCCACTTCGGCACCGGCCTGCGCGACACGGTCTGCCCGCCGAGCGGGGCGTACGCCGCGTTCAACCGGTACGGGGAGCTGAGCGGCGGCGCCGATCCCCGGAGGGAGATGCACGCGTATCCGTTCAACGGTCACGAGGGCGGCGAGGGCGAGCAGGTGGCACGCCAACTCCACTGGCTCGCGGCGACGTTGAACGGCTGACGTCCGCATCACGTCACCACCCTCTCGCGACAGCCGATGCGGTGCGTCACGCCAGAATCCGGGTGGTGCCGCGGTGGGTGGCTCCACGCGCCGGGCCGAGGCGATCACGCACCCCCTGCGCGAGAACGCACGAAGGCACCTGGCACTCGGGCACCTGGGCACCTGGGCACCTGGGCACCTGGGCACCTGGGCACCTGGGCACCTGGGCACCTGGGCACCTGCAGGCGTTTCCCGGCCAACCCGTTTCCAACTCGGTTGGCTCCTACACGCGTTGACCCGGTAAGGTCGTCCGAGCGACGTTCAGACAACGTTGTCGAATCGCGATCCCCCGTCCGCGGCACCGTCCGGGCGGGGACACCCCGGACCGCCCCGCTCCCCCCTTGGGGCAGGCCCGGCTCGCGGGCCCGGTGGGCGTGCGGCTCACCGCCCACCGGGCCCGCCCTGAGCTGCTTGCCGATCAGCCGACCCTGCAGGGAAGGCTCGTCGCACTGTCGCCGCCCGAACCGGAGACGACGTATCCGAACGTCGCACTCTGGCCCGGACTCAACGAGCCGTTCCAGTCGGCGTTGTGGACCATCACCGCCTGCCCGTTGTACGTGGCGTTGCCGCTCCACAGACTGGCCACCGACTGACCGCCGGGCAGCGTCCAGTCGACCATCCAGCCGAGCATCGGAACGTCACCGGAGTTGGTGACGGTCACCTCGGACTGGTAGCCACCGGTCCAGCTGTTGGTGGTCCGCCGAGTGGCCGTGCAGGTACCGGGAACGGGTTCGGTCGGGTTGCCCGGTTCATGGATGCCGGTCACCTCGCCGTTTCCGCCGTCGAAGACGACGTCGGAGCAGGAATAGAAGGTCTCGGCACTGTCCGAGCGCTGCCAGACCATGTAGATGATGTGCCGGCCGGACTTGTTCGCCGGGAGTTGGCCGGTCCAGGAGTAGTTGGCCTCCACCGTGCCCGGGCTGCCGTTCAGCGGCGGGTGGTCGACGGAGAGGAAGGGCTGGCTCTCCATCGCGTCCCAGGTGAGGGTCTGGGTCGGGTCGAAGCCGTCCTTGGTGACATAGACGTAGAACCAACCCGGGTGCGCAGCCCAGGCGTTGTAGGAGAAGTCGACGCTCGCGCCCGACGTGAGATGGGTGAGCGGCCAGTCGCTGCGGGCCGCATTGAAACCGGTGAAGTTGGTGTTGCCGCCGCTGCACAACTCGCCGTCCGGCACGAAGCCGCGGGTGCGGCCGGCCCCGTCGGAGCGCAGTACCGAGAACCAGTTGTAGAACGGCGTGGTACCGCTTACCTGCTGTGCGTTCTTGCAGGCGGGGTTGACCGGCTTGATCTCACCGGTATCGGTCAACCCGTCCTGCCAGCACAGGAACGTGCGGCTGCCGGGTTTCATGGGGGTGCCGTGAGCCTCGGCCTTGCCGCCGGTCGTGACGATCAGGCCCAGGGCGGGGACGGTGGCCAGCAGGGCGAGGAGGACGAGGAGGAGGGCCCGGGTGCGTAACCTCGACTCCGAGTTTGGCGTGATCATGACAGATTGCATGGCAATGAGTCCGCCTTCCGTGTACGGACCGTGCGTGCATGGGGTGCACTGCGGATGCGGGTGTGGGGGCGTGAAGTGGGAGCCTCCCGGACCCGAGCCCGACAGGTTCCGGTCCGCCGGGCACGAGCAGATGTGGGAGCGCTCCCACTTCACCTGTGGCGGAAGATAGCGCCGTACGGCCCACTTGTAAACGGGCGCGTACGGCGCTGCTGCGAAACGTCGGCTGTCAGTGGTGGTGCGGCGACGTCCGGAGGTGCTGGCGCAGAAGCTCCTTTCCGTAGTCGTTGCCGTTGGGTGTGCGGACCACGCAGTGCAGATGCTGCTGCGTCGGGGCCCCGCCATTGGTCTCGCCGTACAGCGAGCCGAACGCGAACGGCGACTGGCAGTCGACCTCGATCCAGATGACCGGGCTCTGGATCCGGCAGTAGAAAGCGGATTCGGCGGCCGTACCTCCCATCCAGGCGAAGTAGGTCTCGGCGAGATGCTTCCTGATCTCGGCCTTCTGGACCTTGGCGACGTCGTCCCTGGCCTTGCCGACGAAACGGTCGATCAGCGTGAGCAGCAACTTGCGCTGGGCTCCGGTGAGCCCGGTGGCGAGGATGCCCTTGTACTCGACGACCGCGTTGTCCGTGAAGGCGCCGGCGGTGATCTCGTCGTTGTCCTTCTCGGACTTGAGGACCGCCGTCGACTGCTGGGTGGAGTCGAGGGAGTTGACGACCGCGAGCGCTGCCTCGATCTCCTCCTGCATCACCTCGGTCTTCGTGCCGTCGATCTCCATCGAGGTCGGCTCGCAACCCCAGAAACACGGGCTCATGACCACCTGGTCGCCGAGAACGAAGTAGTTGACGACCAGGTGGTGGCCGTCGAACTGGAAGCCCCAGGGCTCGGTGGCGGAGGGCGTGCCCATGATCGTCCAGTAGTAGGCCTCGGCGTACTGCGTGCTGTTGACCGCTTCGCAGGCAGCCTTGTTGATCTTCCGGGTGAGCTGGGTGGTTTCCAGGCCCTGGGCGCTGAGTGCGGCCTTCAGCAGAGCCTCGCCGAGAGCGTTCTTCTCGTCGGAGAGATCCGCGATGGAAACACCCTGTCGGGAGTAGGCGTCGGTGTTGCTCCACAGCCGCCACTCGGTGGAGTGGACGGCGAACTGCGCGTCGGACTTCTCACTGTCGCTCAGCCCGGCGAGGAAGGCCTGGGCGGCGGCTGTCACCGGTCCGGTGGCGACCTTCTGCGAGTGGATCGTGTACAGGTCTTCGATCCGCCTGCCGTCCGTGGTGAGACCGAAGAACTCCTCCGTGATGCCCTCCGTCGGCATGGACCCGCCGGCCCCGCCGCCCGGCCCGCCACTAGGCGCACCGCTCGGAGAGGCTGAGGCGGTGGCGTCCGCCGTGCCGGTGGCATCGTCGGCCATCGCGGCCCAGGCGCCGGCCCCGCCCATGGTCGCCACGGCGGTGGCACCACTGGCGAGGAAAACCTTGCGCATGAAATTTCGGCGGTCGGCGTGAGCGCGTCGACCGGTTTCGGGCTGCGGTTCCGCCTGCGGTTCCAGTTCCCCGGTGGTGGAATCGGTCATCTCCGCTGGCTCCCTTCGTCGTTGGCACGTCCGTGACGGAGTGCCGGGCCGGGGACGACTTTGGGCACGGAAACTGAGGGAAAACTGAAGAGGTGGCTCTTGGAACACGAGGAAACACGGCAACTCGAGAGTTCGTCGGAGTGTTGCCGGCTGGAACAGGGCTGATCGACTGTTTCGGCCGTTCCCCTGTGCGACCCGCTGTGGTGGCCCGACCCGACGAGACGATCGATGTGGTTGATGTGGTCGAGTCGTCGTCGTGGAGAGCGGCTTCCTGGCGGCTGAGCCTGGTGATCGGGCTGAGGGAAGTCCCCACGTGGTGTGGCGGGGCCTGCGGAATCGAGCGCCTCGGCGGCGCTTCAGCTCATCGCACCGACACCCGTGGACTCCAGGTCAGGATGTCCGCGCCGGTCTCCCCCGCGAGCGGCAGCTCCACCGTGAACTCCGTGCGGCCCGGTTCACTGTGCACGTCGATGTGACCGCCATGGGCCGATGTGATCGCCGCGACGATGGCGAGGCCGAGGCCGGCGCCGCTGCCTGCGGTGGCGCGGGCCCGTGAGGCGTCGGCGCGGGTGAAGCGTTCGAAGACCGTCGGGAGGAGGTCGGGCGGGATGCCGGGGCCGTCGTCCCGGACGCGCACCGCGCACATCCCCCGTCGTGCCTCCACCACCGCCACGACACTCGTGCCAACGGGTGTGTGCACACGCGCGTTGGCCAACAGGTTGGCGACCACCTGGTGCAGGCGGGCCTCATCGCCGAGGACCAGGGGCGCCTCGTCGAGGCACAGCTCCAGTTGCCAGTCGTGACCGCTGCCCGCGGCCCGGGCGTCCCACACCGTCTCGGCGACGAGCGCCGCGAGGTCAACCTCGGCAGATTGCAGCGGTCTGCCCTCGTCCAGCCGGGCGAGCAGCAGCAGGTCCTCCACCAGACCCGTCATCCGCGCCGACTCGGCCGTCACCCGGCGCCAGGCCAGGCCCGGTTCGATGCGGTCCGTGCCCCGGTTCATCAGCTCCGCGTATCCGGCGATGGAGGCGAGGGGGGTGCGCAGTTCGTGGCTGGCGTCGGCCAGGAAACGGCGCATGCGTTCCTCGCTGCGGCGCATCCGCTCCTCGCTGCGCTGGCGTTCGGCGAGCGAGGACTCCACGTGTTCGATCATGCGGTTCAGGGCGGCACCCACCTGACCCGCCTCGCTGCCGGGGTCGGTGTCCCGTTCGGGAACCCGGGTGAGACCGGTTACCTCCCCGCGGCAGAGCGGGGCGTGCGAGACCTCGACGGCGGTGGCGGCGACCCTGCCGAGGGGGCGCAGCTGACGTCGGATGACCACCGCGCAGACACAGCCGGCCACCGTCAGGCCCGCCGCGGCGACGACCGCCTCCACGACCACCAGGCCGCCGATCATGTCCTGGACGTCGTCCATCGGGAGTCCGGTGAGAACGCGTACACCGTTGTTGCCGAGCGCGGTGAAGCGGTAGGTGCCCAGGCCGGGGACCGTCCTGGTGTGGAGGCCGCCGTCGGTCGCGATGCCTTTCAGGGCCGCTATCTGTGTTTCCGTGAGGTTCTGTGGCGGGGCGTCCTGGCCCACCGTCGCCGCCGCGAGGACGGTGCCGTCCGCGTCCAGACGGGCGGCGAGCATCCCGGCCGGATGGCCGCTCTCGTTGAGAAAGGTGAGGTCCTGCGTCAGGTCCGGGTGGAGGGAGGCACCGCCCAGGCTGCGTTCCGCGGCGTTGGTGACCCGGTCGTCCAGGTTGCCCAGCAGGTAGGCACGCTGGGCGAAAACGGTGGTGAGTGCCATCACCGCGCACACGGCGACGAGTACGACGCTGATGAAGACCAGGAGACGGGTGCGCAGGGAACCACCCCGCGGACGGGCATCCGCCCTACGGAAATCCCACCGTCGGACACCCCCAGGACGGACATACCCAGGGCCGGCATCGGCCGGACGGACGTCGGCCGGACGGGCATCCCTCGAACCGGCACCCTGCGGGCGGACGTTACTCGGACGAGTCCTCATCTTCCGTCCTCCACCGGCCTGATGGCGTATCCCAGCCCGCGCACGGTGTGGATCATGGGTGGGCGGCCACGGTCGAGCTTGCGGCGCAGGCTCGAGATGTACACCTCGACAAGGTTTCCGCCGCCGTCGAAGGAGCTGGTCCAGACGTGGTCGAGGATCTGTGTCTTGCTCAGGACCTGCCGCGGGTGCTCCATCAGCAGGCTGAGCAGTTCGAACTCCTTGGCGGTCAGGGTGATCCGCGAACCGTCCCGGTGCACCTCACGGGACTCGCCGGTCAGCACCAGGTCGCCGAGGACGCGTACGGAGTCGTCGGTGCGGGTCCGTTCGGCACCGGACCGGCGCAGCAGCCCGCGCAGGCGCAGCACGACCTCCTCCAGTGAGAACGGTTTCGTGACGTAGTCGTCGGCCCCGTTCGCCAACCCGTCGATGCGGAACTCCAGGGCGTCGCGGGCGGTGAGCATGAGGATGGGCAGCTCGGGGTTCTCGTAGCGCAGACGGCGCAGCACCTGAACGCCGTCGAGGTCGGGCAGCATGCCGTCGAGGACGACGGCGTGCGGGGCGCAGCCGCGCGCGATCCTGAGCGCGCTGTGTCCGTCGGCGGCCGGGTAGGGGCGCCAGCCCGCCTCGGTGACGGCCACGGAGAGCACTTCGGTGAGCGCGGGCTCGTCGTCGACGATCAGAACGCGGACCCGTCCGCTTCGGGTACCGGAGATGCCAGCCATGTCCTGATCCTGTCCCGGTTGGCTGGGGGAACCCTGTGCTCCGACTGAGCCGAAGCCGTGCAAACCGGGGTTCTTTCCCTCTGTGCCGACCCGTGGCGGCGCACGGCTTTCGGTCCCAGGCCCCGGACAGGCCTGCCGAGGGCCTGCCCGGGGGCTGCCGACTGCCCGCCGACCGCCGCGGCCCAAAGGGGCATCGGCACTGGTCGGCCACGAGGTCCGGCGTCCGGGCGGCACGGCGGAGGGCCGCACCCCCGCCGACGGGGATGCGGCCCTCCATTGCCTTGCCGTACTGCTTGCCGAACCGCTGCTCGATCGGTTGCGGAACCGCTTGCCGGGATCGGTTGCGGAACCGCTTGCCCGATCGGTTACTTGCGGATCAGGCTGCGCAGCACGTACTGCAGGATGCCGCCGTTGCGGTAGTAGTCCGCCTCACCGGGGGTGTCGATGCGGACGACCGCGTCGAACTCCACGCCGGAGTCGGTGGTGACCTTGACCGTAGCGGGGGTGGTGCCGTCGTTCAGCTCGGTGATGCCGGCGATGGAGAAGGCCTCCTCACCGGTCAGGCCGAGGGTCTCGGCGGACTGGCCCGCCGGGTACTGCAGCGGGATGACGCCCATGCCGATGAGGTTCGAGCGGTGGATGCGCTCGTAGGACTCGGCGATGACGGCCTTGACGCCGAGCAGCGCGGTGCCCTTGGCGGCCCAGTCGCGGGACGAGCCGGAGCCGTACTCCTTGCCGGCCAGGATGACCAGCGGGATGCCCTGCTCGATGTAGTTGCGCGAGGCGTCGTAGATGAACGACACCGGCGCGTCGGCCTGGGTGAAGTCGCGGGTGTAACCGCCTTCCGTCCCCGGCGCGACCTGGTTGCGCAGGCGGATGTTGGCGAAGGTGCCGCGGATCATGACCTCGTGGTTGCCTCGGCGCGAGCCGTAGGAGTTGAAGTCACGTCGCTCGATGCCGTGCTCGGTGAGGTACTTGCCCGCCGGGGTGTCGGCCTTGATCGCGCCGGCCGGGGAGATGTGGTCGGTGGTGACCGAGTCGCCCAGCTTGGCCAGGACGCGCGCGTCGGCGATGTCGGAGACCGGGGTGGTCTCCATCGTCATGCCCTCGAAGTAGGGGGGCTTGCGGACGTAGGTCGACTCGGCGTCCCACTCGAAGGTGTTGCCGGTCGGGATCGGCAGCGCCTGCCACTGGGCGTCGCCCGCGAAGACGTCCTGGTAGGACTTGTTGAACATGTCCTCGCCGATGGCGTTCGCCACGACGTCGTTGACCTCGGCCTCGGAGGGCCAGATGTCGGCCAGGAAGACCGGCTTGCCCTCCTGGTCGACACCGAGCGCGTCGCGCGTGACGTCCACCTTCATGGAGCCCGCGAGGGCGTACGCGACGACCAGCGGCGGGGAGGCCAGGTAGTTCATCTTGACGTCGGGGTTGATCCGGCCCTCGAAGTTCCGGTTGCCGGAGAGGACCGAGGTGACCGCGAGGTCGTGGTCGTTGACGGCCTTGGAGACCTCCTCCGGCAGCGGGCCGGAGTTGCCGATGCAGGTGGTGCAGCCGTAGCCGACGAGGTTGAAGCCGACCTTGTCGAGGTACGGGGTGAGGCCCGCCTTGTCGAAGTAATCGGTTACGACCTTCGAACCCGGGGCGAGCGTGGTCTTGACCCACGGCTTGCGGGTCAGGCCCTTCTCCACGGCCTTCTTCGCGACGAGCGCGGCGGCGACCATGACGTACGGGTTGGAGGTGTTGGTGCAGGAGGTGATGGCCGCGACCGTCACCGCACCGTGGTCGATCTCGTACGTCGAGCCGTCGGGAGCGGTCACGGTGACCGGGTTCGACGGGGCGCCGTTGGGGTGGTTGGCCGGGGCGTCGGAGGCCGGGAAGGACTCCTTGCCCGCCTCGTCGGCGGTGTCGACGTAGTTGCGGACGTCGCTCTTGAACTGCTCGGCGGCGTTCGCGAGGACGATGCGGTCCTGCGGGCGCTTCGGGCCGGCGATGGACGGGACGACCGTGGAGAGGTCCAGCTCGAGCTTCTCGGAGAAGTCCGGCTCGGCCTGCGGGTCCAGCCAGAGGCCCTGCTGCTTGGCGTACGCCTCGACGAGCGCGACCTGCTGCTCGGAGCGGCCGGTGAGCTTGAGGTACTTCAGCGTCTCGTCGTCGATCGGGAAGATCGCGGCGGTGGAGCCGAACTCCGGCGACATGTTGCCGATGGTGGCGCGGTTCGCGAGCGAGGTGGCGGCGACGCCCTCGCCGTAGAACTCGACGAACTTGCCGACGACGCCGTGCTTGCGGAGCATCTCGGTGATGGTCAGCACGAGGTCGGTGGCGGTGGTACCGGGGGTGAGCTCACCGGTGAGCTTGAAGCCCACGACGCGCGGGATCAGCATCGAAACCGGTTGCCCGAGCATCGCGGCCTCGGCCTCGATGCCGCCGACGCCCCAGCCAAGGACGCCGAGGCCGTTGACCATGGTGGTGTGCGAGTCGGTGCCGACCAGGGTGTCGGGGTAGGCCTGGCCGTTACGGACCATGACCGTGCGAGCGAGGTGCTCGATGTTCACCTGGTGGACGATGCCGGTGCCCGGCGGGACGACCTTGAACTCGTCGAACGCGGTCTGGCCCCAGCGCAGGAACTGGTAGCGCTCCTTGTTGCGGCCGTACTCCAGCTCGACGTTCTGGGCGAAGGCGTCGTTGGTGCCGAACTTGTCGGCGATGACGGAGTGGTCGATGACCAGCTCGGCCGGGGCCAGCGGGTTGATCTTCGCAGGGTCACCGCCGAGCTCCTTGACGGCCTCACGCATGGTGGCGAGGTCGACGACACAGGGCACGCCGGTGAAGTCCTGCATGATCACGCGGGCCGGCGTGAACTGGATCTCCTGCGACGGCTGGGCCTGGGAGTCCCAGTTGCCGAGCGCAAGGATGTGGTCGGCGGTGATGTTCGCGCCGTCCTCGGTGCGGAGCAGGTTCTCCAGCAGCACCTTCAGGCTGTACGGAAGGCGAGCCGAGCCTTCCACCTTGTCCAGCCGGAAGATCTCGTACGACTCGTCGCCCACCTGCAGCGTGCTGCGGGCGTCGAAGCTGTTCGCCGACACGACAGTCTCCTTCATTGATGTGCGCTTACCACCGCATCCTGCCGCCACGCAGACTTGGCCGATCCGCTAAGGTCAGGCTAAGTTAGGTAACCCTTACCAGGGTGGCGGCTGCGGGGCGCCTCGGCAGATATCTCGATGTCGAGATAACTCTAGTACATGGGGGCTGAATGGTCATGCCCGGGCTCGCTGTCCGCTCCCGGGGAAAGCCGGATGCCGTACTCGGCCAGCCAGGCCGACAGCTCCCGTCGGGAAGCGCTGACGAGTATGCCGCCGCTGAAGCGCACGTCGTCCGTGACCTCGACCACGTACCACGCGGGCGGCACGAAGGCCGGCGCCTTCTCGTCATCCGAGAACTCCGCCTCCTCCGAGAGAACCAGGCCCTCCAGGGGACCCTCGAAGACGTCGACACCGATGGGCGGCACGCCGAACCGCGTCTTGGGCAGCACCGCCGCCGGCAGTGAGGCGAGCAGGCCACACTCGGCCCGGGACAGACAAGTGTTCGTGATCAGTCCCTGCCCTGGACGGCACCCGGCCGGTTCGCGGGCACATCAGCCCTCAGCCCTCACGTACCACCCCGCCCACCACAGCCGTCACGACCTTCGTGACCTCCGTCATCGCCGGCGGCACGGTGTTCCCGGCGCTTGCGAAGAGCAGGTGGGCCGCGCCGATCAGGGTGGGGGCGAGGGTGTCGACGTCGGCGTCCGGCGCGATGCGGCCGAGGGCCCGCTCGGCGGCGAGGTAGGCGGCGATCACGGCCGCCGCCTCGGTGAGGAGCGGGATGCCCTTCGAGCCGGCCGCGCGCAGGCGGGCGCGCAGTTCGTCGCGGGAGATGACGAGGGCGACGATCGCCACGGCGACCGAGCCGAACAGGTCGGTCACCGTGGCGGTGAGGTTGGCGACGACCGTGCCGGTTCCGGCGGACTCGTGCAGGCCCTGCGCCCGGAGCCGGAGCCCGCCGATGCGGTCGAGGACCAGCTCGGTGAGGAACGCGTCGAAGTCGGCGAAGTGACGGTGCAGCACGCCTTTGGCGCAACCCGCCTCGGTGGTGACCGCCCGGCTGGTCAGCGCGGTCACCCCGTCCCGTAGCAAGACGCGTTCGGCAGCGATGAACAGCTGCTCGCGGACATCGCGGATGGCCACTCCGGTCGGCGCCATGAGTCGTGGTCCCCTTTTCGCTTGCTCGGTCGGTCAGTTACGCGATCGGCCAGTTGCCCCGATCGGTCCGTTGATGGAGCGGTCTATTGGTGGAGCGACATATTGGCCGAGCGATCTATTGGCCGAGCGGCCTGTTGGTCGGTCGAGCGGTCTGTTGCACAAGCGGTTACCTCAGCGCCTCGCCCCATTGGCGAGTGGGCATGTGCCCACTAGAGTGGGCGCATGCCCACTTTACCCACGCCCTCCGGCGACCAGCCCCATGACCACTCCCGGTCCCAGCCCCACACGCACCGGCAGATGGCCGAGTCCTTCGGCATCGACGCCGGACGCTACGACCGGACCCGTCCCCGATATCCCGCCCCGCTGATCGAGCGGATCGTCGCCGACCGGTCCGGGGCCGAGCCCCTGCGCGTCCTCGACGTGGGCTGCGGTACCGGGATCGTCGCCCGGCAACTCCGGGCCGCCGGCTGCCTGGTGCTCGGGGTCGAGCCCGACGGGAGAATGGCCGAGGAGGCCCGCACCCACGGGGTGGAGGCCGAGATCGCGACGTTCGAGTCATGGGAGCCGGCGGGCCGCACCTTCGATGCCGTCGTCGCCGGCCAGGCCTGGCACTGGATCGATCCGGTCGCGGGGGCCGCGAAGGCGGCACGGACACTGCGAACGGGCGGACGGCTCGCCGCGTTCTGGAACGTACACCGACTCCCCGACGATCTGACGACGGCACTGACCAGCGCCTACCGGCGAGTGGCGCCCGACTCGCCGGTCGACCTCGGGGCGGCCATCAGGCCCGGCACGGACGGCTGTCAGGCACTGGCCGCGAAGGCCGCCGACGCCATCCGGCAGACGGTCGGGTTCGGCGAGCCGGAGCAGTGGCGGTTCGACTGGGAGTGGACCTACACCCGGGACGCCTGGCTGGACCAGATGCGCACCCACGGCATCCTCACCCACCTTCCCTCCGACCAGGTGGCGGAGGTGCTGGCCGAGGTCGGCGCCGCGATCGACGCGAGGGGCGGCAGCTTCACCGCACGGTACGTGACGGTGGCGGTGACGGCGGTGCGGGACGCCGACGCCTGAACGGGCTCCAGGGTGAGGGGTATTGGAGGCACGCCGGTCATGGGCCCGCCGAGTCGGGGTAGACGTGTGCGAACGGACGCCACGCAAAGAAGGAGCCTCGATGCCCCTCACCTTCCGCAAGAGTTTCCGCATCCTCCCCGGGGTGCGACTGAACATCAATCGCCGTTCCTGGTCGATCACGACCGGCGGCGGCAAGCATGGACCGCGCCACACACACAGCAGCACCGGACGTCGTACGACATCGGTTGATTTGCCCGGACCTTTCGGGTGGCGGCGTACCCGCAAGGACAGGCACCATTGACGAGACGTCACCCGAATGGACCCCCCAAGAGGTGCCATCTCATATCTGAGATAACCTCAACCCCATGGCAGACGACTACCTCGTACGCATCGGCAAGCTCATCCGTGACGCCCGACAGCACCGGGGCTGGACACAAGCGCAGCTGGCCGAGGCGCTCGCAACCAGCCAGAGTGCCGTCAACCGCATCGAGCGAGGCAACCAAAACATCAGCCTTGAGATGATCGCTCGAATCGGTGAAGCCCTGGACAGTGAAATCGTCTCTCTGGGCTACGCGGGCCCGATGCACCTGCGGGTGGTGGGCGGCCGTCGGCTGTCCGGCGCGATCGACGTGAAAACCAGCAAGAACGCTTGCGTCGCCCTGCTGTGCGCCTCGCTGCTCAACCAGGGGCGCACGGTGCTGCGCCGGGTCGCCCGGATCGAGGAGGTCTACCGCCTCCTGGAGGTCCTGAACTCCATCGGCGTACGGACCCGTTGGATCAACGACGGTGTCGACCTGGAGATCGTGCCGCCGGCCGAGCTTGACTTGGCCGCGATCGACGCCGACGCCGCCGTACGCACCCGTTCCATCATCATGTTCCTCGGTCCGCTGCTGCACCGGATGAACCACTTCAAGCTGCCGTACGCCGGTGGCTGCGACCTCGGTACGCGGACCATCGAGCCGCACATGATCGCGCTGCGCCGGTTCGGGCTGGAGGTCGCGGCGACGGAGGGCCAGTACCACGCCGTCGTCGACCGTGCCGTCCACCCGGACCGGCCGATCGTGCTGACCGAGCGCGGGGACACGGTTACCGAAAACGCTCTGCTGGCCGCCTCCCGGTACGACGGTGTAACCGTTATCCGCAACGCCTCTTCCAACTACATGGTCCAGGACCTGTGTTTCTTCCTGGAGGCGCTCGGGGTGCGGGTCGAGGGCATCGGCAGCACCACGCTCACCGTGCACGGCGTGCCGAACATCAACGTCGACGTCGACTACTCGCCGTCCGAGGACCCGGTCGAGGCGATGAGCCTGCTGGCCGCCGCCGTCGTCACGGAGTCGGAGCTGACGGTGCGCCGGGTGCCCATCGAGTTCCTGGAGATCGAGCTCGCTGTCCTGGAGGAGATGGGGCTCGACCACGACCGTACGCCGGAGTACCCGGCCGACAACGGCCGCACCCGTCTGATCGACCTCACGGTCCGGCCCTCCAAGCTGGAGGCGCCGATCGACAAGATCCACCCGATGCCGTTCCCCGGGCTGAACATCGACAACGTCCCGTTCTTCGCGGCCATCGCGGCCGTCGCACAGGGCAAGACCCTCATCCACGACTGGGTCTACGACAACCGCGCGATCTACCTGACCGACCTGAACCGGCTCGGCGGACGGCTCCAACTCCTGGACCCGCACCGGGTGTTGGTCGAGGGACCGACGCGCTGGCGGGCCGCCGAGATGATGTGCCCGCCGGCCCTGCGTCCCGCGGTGGTCGTGCTGCTGGCGATGATGGCGGCGGAGGGCACGTCGGTGCTGCGCAACGTATACGTCATCAACCGCGGTTACGAGGATCTCGCCGAGCGGCTGAACTCCGTCGGGGCGCAGATCGAGATCTTCCGGGACATCTGACCGACGAGTGCCGCCGCATCTTCTGCGACACGCGCGAGCGCGGGTCCGGAGGGGCGCGGCGGCACCGCGGTCTGCTTCTGAGCCTGGGTGCTTCTGAGCCTGAGAGCCTCGGTGGTTCGGAGGTTCGCAGCCTCTGAGTCTCGGGGGGGGGGGACCGGGCGTCGGCTCTACCCTGCGTCGAAGGGATGCGCACCCCTGCGCACGGTCGGGTGGCCGTTGATCGCCTATCTTGGCGCCTATGCAGTCCTACACGATCGGCCAGGCGGCGCGTCTGCTCGGGGTGAGTCCGGATACCGCGCGACGGTGGGCGGACGCGGGCCGGGTGGCCACACACCGGGACGAGGGCGGGCGACGCCTCATCGACGGCAGGGATCTGGCTGCCTTCTCGGTGGAGCTGGCCAAGGGCGGTGGCGGCGAGGAGGGCGCCTCGTACACCTCGGTCCGCAACGCCTTTCCCGGCATCGTCACGGCCGTGAAACTCGGTGATGTCGCCGCCCAGGTGGAGATCCAGGCCGGGCCGCACCGGCTGGTGTCGTTGCTGACGCGGGAGGCCGTGGAGGAACTGGGGCTGGAGGTCGGGGTGGAGGCAACCGCCCGGGTGAAGTCGACGAACGTGCACATCGACCGGACCTGAGAGCGCGGAGCAGCCGTGGCCGCCGCCGTTCGCGCGTGGCGGTGACCGGACGGACGTCGGCCCCCGCGCACGTGCCGGGCACGTGCCGGGCACCCCACGGTGCCGCCCGTCGCAGCGTGCTCGGCCGGTACCTCGACCTCGTCGCGATCCACGTCGTCGATGTCGCCGTCGCGGAGGGCGGTGCCCCGCTCTCCCGATCTTCCGGTCTCCCGATCTCCCGATCTCCCGGTCTCCCGGCCAGGTGCCTCAGGTGCGGCACACTCGGACCGGCAGTGCAGTCCGGCCGTCTCCAGTGCCGTAGCGACGGCGTACGGGCCCCCGTGGCGCCGGTGCCGGACGAGCAGGACGCCCGTCGGTTCCATCCGGCGTCACGCCCACGAGGTGTAGCCGCCGTCCACGTGGATCGCGCTGACGCCGCTGATGTGCCGGGCACCGCAGCGGTCCTGCGGAAGGACGAGTTGAGGTCCGGCGCGGTCGAGCGGAGTGTCGTCGATGGTGACCGCGAGGAGGACGGGCGCGCGCCCGAAGTCGGGGTCGATCTCCGCCCAGGACAGCAGGGCGTGGTGACCGTCCGCGCCGGACACCGCGATCAGGAAGCGCAGACGGTCCTTGCGCCGGGCCGGGTCGAAGCCGGGGCCGGCGTCCGCGAGGACCTCGTGCAGCAGCGGCCCGGTGAAGCGGTGGTGCCGGACGCCGCTGGTGGCGCATTCGAAGGTCACCTCGGCCTGGTGCTGCGGCCAGCCGCGCAGATCGGGCACCGTGAGTCTGGCCGGCCGGGTCAGATCGCCGGCGAGGACGAGTTCCGCCACCGGACCGACAGCCGTACCGACAGCCGGACCGACAGCCGTACCGGCGGCTGTTTCAGCGACCATTACAGCAGCTGTTTCCGTAGTCGTTTCAGCGACGGTTACAGCAGCTGTTTCAGTAGTTGTTTCAGCGGCTGTACTGGCGGTCGTACCGGCGGCTGCGAGGGACTGGGTCACGGGCCACCACCTCCTGGATGACCGTACCCGGACCCGACTGCCGTGCAAACGCACATGCCACCCCGGTCGATCTAGCCTCCGGCTCATGCGAAGCGACAGGAGACTTTTACCTTGCATCTGCGGCAGTATCATCAGCGCATGCACACCTACCGGATCAGGGACGCTGCCGCCTTGCTCGGTGTCAGCGCCGACACCGTGAGGCGCCTGGTCGACGGCGGGAAAATCACCGCCGAACGCGACGACAAGGGCCGCCGGATCATCCCGGGGCCGGCCCTCGCGGCCTACGCCCGGCAGGTGCACCGCGCGGAATGGGGGCCCACCGGCTCCTCGGCCCGCAACCGCCTTTCCGGCATCGTCACCGAGGTGCTCCCCGGGGACGTGTCGGCGCAGGTGGAGATCCAGGCCGGACCGTTCCGGGTGGTGGCGCCGGCCAGCCGCGAGTCGGCCGATGAACTGGAGCTGGAGCCCGGTGTTCCGGCGGTTGCCGTGATCAAGTCGACCGACCTGGTCGTCGAGAGACCGTGAATGGTCCGTCAGGACCACACGTGATTGTGTCCGTCAGGATTAGAGGGAGTGGACCCGTGATGACCCGTACCGCGCGCCGGACCGGCCGAACGATGCAGGTGGCCGCCCTGGGAGTCACCGCGCTGCTGGCCCTGAGCGCCTGCTCGTCGTCCGACGACTCCTCGTCGACAGACTCGGGCTCCTCGGCGTCCGCGTCCGCGTCGGACCAGTTGTCCGGCACGGTCACCGTGTTCGCCGCGGCCTCCCTCAAGGAGAGCTTCACGACGCTGGGCAAGGAGTTCGAGAAGGCGCACCCCGGCACGATGGTCACCTTCAGCTTCGGCGGCAGCGACTCCCTCGCCGCGAGCATCACCGGCGGTGCCCCGGCGGACGTGTTCGCGTCCGCCAGCCCCAAGACGATGGCGATCGTGACCGACGCGGGGGACGCCTCGGGGACGCCCGCCACCTTCGTCCGCAACCAGCTGGAGATCGCCACCCTGCCGGGCAACCCCGACAAGATCGCCTCCCTCAGGGACCTCACCAGGTCGAGCCTGAAGGTCGTGCTCTGCGACAAGACGGTGCCCTGCGGCGCCGCCGCCCAGAAGGCCCTCGACGCGAGCAAGCTGAAGCTCACCCCCGTCTCCTACGAGCAGGACGTCAAGGCCGCCCTGACCAAGGTGGAGCTGAAGGAGGCCGACGCGGCCGTCGTTTACAAGACGGATGTGCACGCCGCGGGTGACAAGGTGGAGGGCGTGGAGTTCCCAGAATCGGCAGACGCCATCAACGACTACCCGATCGTCCAGCTCAAGGACGCGCAGAACACCGCGGCGGCCAAGGCGTTCATCGCGCTGGTGCAGTCCGCCGAGGGCCAGAAGGTCCTGACCGAGGCCGGGTTCCTCCAGCCGTGACCCTCCCGACCGACACGTCCGGTGCCGCGGCCGACACCGTCCGGGGTGGGCCGCGGCGCCGGCGTGTCCGGGCCCAGGTGCGCGGTGTGCCGCTGCCCCTGCTGGTGCCCGCGCTGATCGGCGTGGCGTTTCTGGTCGTGCCGCTGATCGCCCTGCTGGTACGGGCCCCGTGGCGCAGTCTGCCCGAGCTGCTGACCAGCGCCGAGGTGTGGCAGGCGCTCCGGCTGTCGTTGGTCTGCGCCACCGCCGCCACCGCCGTGAGCCTGGTCGTCGGAGTGCCGCTGGCCTGGGTGCTGGCCCGCGTCGAGTTCCCCGGGCGCGGTCTCGTCCGGGCTCTCGTCACCCTGCCGCTCGTCCTGCCGCCGGTGGTCGGCGGTGTGGCACTGCTGATGGCACTGGGCCGCAACGGCATCGTCGGCAAGACGCTGGACTCCTGGTTCGGCGTCACGCTGCCGTTCACCACCGCCGGGGTCGTGGTCGCCGAGGCGTTCGTCGCCATGCCGTTCCTCGTCATCAGCGTCGAGGGCACCCTGCGCGCCGCCGACCCGCGCTACGAGGAGGCGGCCGCCACCCTCGGCGCCTCCCGTTTCACCGCGTTCCGCCGGGTCACGCTGCCGTTGATCGCGCCGGGCATCGCGGCGGGCGCGGTCCTGGCGTGGGCCCGGGCGCTCGGCGAGTTCGGCGCGACGATCACCTTCGCCGGCAACTTCCCCGGCCGCACCCAGACCATGCCGTTGGCCGTGTATCTGGCCCTTCAGAGTGACCCGGAGGCCGCCATCGCCCTCAGCCTGGTCCTGCTGGCCGTGTCCGTCGCGGTGCTGGCCGGCCTGCGCGACCGTTGGATGACAGCGGGATGACCGAGCCCGAGCCCAAGAAGAGCGCCGCCGCCTCGCGGACCGTCCACGACGTCCACGACGTCCACGACGTACGCCCCGCCGACCCGTTCGCGGACGAGCTCGGTGTCCGCCGCGCCGGCGCCCCCGCTGACGGGCTCGACGCCCACCTCGTCGTGCAGCGCGGCGCGTTCCGGCTCGACGTGACGCTGAACGTGGCACCGGGTGAGGTGGTCGCCCTGCTCGGTCCGAACGGCGCGGGGAAGACCACCGCGCTGCGCGCCCTCGCCGGTCTGACGCCGCTCACCGACGGTCGGCTAAGGCTGGACGGCAACGCGTTGGACGGTACGCCGCCGGAGTCCCGCCCGGTCGGTGTCGTCTTCCAGGACTACCTGCTCTTCCCGCATCTGACCGCCCTGGACAACGTGGCCTTCGGGCCGCGCTGCCAGGGCGCGACGAAGGCGGAGGCCCGTACCCAGGCCGCCGAGTGGCTGGACCGGCTGGGTCTGGCGGCGCACGCCGGCGCCAAGCCGCGCAGGCTGTCCGGGGGCCAGGCCCAGCGGGTCGCCCTGGCCCGTGCGCTGGCGACCCGACCACGGCTGCTGCTCCTGGACGAGCCGCTGGCGGCCCTGGACGCCCGCACCCGGCTGGAGGTCCGTGCCCAACTCCGGCGCCACCTGGCCGAGTTCGAGGCCGTCGCCGTCCTGGTCACGCACGATCCGCTGGACGCCATGGTGCTCGCCGACCGACTCGTCGTCGTCGAGCACGGGCGGGTCGTCCAGGAGGGCGCGCCGTCCGACATCGCCCGCCATCCCCGTACGGACTACATCGCCCAATTGGTCGGCCTGAACCTCTACCGGGGCGAGGCCGACGGTCACGCCGTCCGCCTCGACGCCGGCCCGCCCATCACCACCACCGAGGTCCTGTCCGGCCCGGTGTTCGTGGCGTTCCCGCCTAGCGCGGTCACCCTCTACCGCGACCGCCCCACCGGGGCCAGCGCCCGCAACCTCTGGCACTGCGAGGTCGCGGGCCTGGAGACCCATGGCGATCAGATCCGCGCCGACCTCACCGGCGAACTCCCACTCGCCGCGGACCTCACGACGGTCGCCGCGGCCGAACTCGATCTGCACCCGGGGGCACGGGTCTGGGCGGCGGTGAAAGCCACTCAGACCCACGCCTACCCGGTCTGACGCGACGCCGGGAGCGGCCCGTCCAGGGCCGGAAGCGGGCCCGTCCAAGGCCTGGAGCGGGCCCGTCCAGGGCCGGAAGCGGTCGGGAGCGGCCAGTGTCGGTCGGTTGTGGTCGGGCCCGGACTGGGTCTGCCGGGACCGGTCCGGACCGAGGCGAGTTCCGGAGGTGGGTCCGGGCGGGTTCGGGTGGTCCCGGGTGGGACCAGTGGCGCTGACCGCGCAGGCCAGCTCGATTGAAAATTCCGACCTCGCCTCGGCGGGCGACCTGCGCGGGTCTACGACGCCGGAGGCGGCGGGCCTTGTGACGGGCCCGCCGCTCACGATGCGGTGCCCGTCAAGGGCCCGCCGTCCAGGACCGGCCGCTCAGCCGGCGGTCAGCGTGATGTCCCGCTCCTGCGCCGCGTGGAAGCGGGGCAGCGGCAGGCCGCCCTGGGGGCGGAGCTCCATCAGCGTGGCCTCGACGTGGGCCGCACCGGGTTCGAGGTCGGTCGGACCGGCCTTGCCGGTGTTCTTCCAGGCGTGCTCGGCGCCGTCGCACACTGCGCGGGTGCCGCCGATGCCGTGCCGTGCCGTGCCGGAACCCTGGCCGACGGAGGAGCTGACGAAGACGGGACCCGTGTTGCCGAGACAGCTGTAGGTGCCCGAGAGGGTGATGGTGCCGTCCGAGGCGATGCTGCCGACCTGGTCGACGGTGACGGACTCCGACGCATCGGCGGTGGCCGTGACCGTCGGGGCGGCGAGCAGGAGCAGTACGGCACCGGCGGCCGCGGAGAGGGCGGGACGCAACGACATGGGAGAACCTCCTGTTGTGGGGGCCTCCACAGGTACCGGGCGGGCGCGCCCGGGGCGGTGATCGTCACTCCAACGGTGGCGAGTCCGCACCTGTCGTCGACGAACGGTCCTGGAGTTGTCCTGGTGCTGTCACGCTTGCGCGCACCCTCTGGAGATGCGGGCGGGACGGGCGCATGGTCTGTCCATGGGGGCCGACCGGACGGCCGACCCCACCGACGTGGAGGTACTCCATGTGTTCCCACCAGTTTCCCAGCGCTTCTGCCGACGCCCGGCCGGTCCACCTCGCGCACATCGTCGCCGCCCACCCCGAGCAGGGCTGGAACCTGCTGTGCGACGGCACCATCGTCTTCGACGACTCCGGCGAACTGCTGCCCGACGGCCGCGTCGTGGACCCGCACCGGGTGACCGCCGGAGCGCTGGCCGTCGCCGCCTGACCTTGATCATCGGGACGGGCCTGCCGACCACCTCCACCGAAGCCAGTTGCTGATACCGGTTACGGAACGGGCTACCGAGCCTGGTTGCTGATACCGGTTACGGAAACGGGCTACCGAGCCTGGTTGCTGATACCGGTTACGGAAACGGACCGCTGACACCGGTTGCGGAAACGGATCTCTGATACCGGTTACCGGCCCGGTTCACTCGAGTACCGCGAACCCGTCCAGTTCGACGAGTGCCTGCTCGTCCCAGAGTCGTACGATCCCGACGACCGCCATCGCCGGATAGTCGCGGCCCGCCAGCTCCCGCCAAATGGCGCCCAGTTCAGAAGCCTGGTCGCGATACGCGGCGACATCCGTGACGTAGACGGTGACGCGCGCCAGGTCCGACGCCGTACCGCCCGCCGCCGTCAGCGCGGCCAGCAGATTCGTCAGCGCCCGGGTGAACTGCTCCGGCAGCGACTCCCCCACGATCTTCCCGTCGGCGTCGAGGGCCGTCTGGCCGGCCAGGAAGACGATCCGCTCACCGGCGGCGACGACGGCATGGGAGAAGCCGAGGGGCGGGGAGAGTTCGGGCGGGTTGACGCGTTCGATGGTCACCTGGCCTCCAGGTCGGCGAGTTCGGCGTACAACTCCCGTGCGATGATGCCGCGTTGGACCTCACTGGCGCCCTCGTAGATCCGCGGCGCGCGCACCTCCCGGTAGAGGTGCTCGAGCAGGTGGCCGCGGTGCAGGGCCCGCGCTCCATGGAGTTGGACTGCCGTGTCGACGACGTACTGCGCGGTCTCGGTGGCGAACAGCTTGGCCATCGCGGCACGCTTCGGGACGTCCGGGGCTCCGCTGTCGTACGCCGACGCCGCGGCGTGGACCATCAGACGCGCGGCCTCCGTGCGCAGGGCCATCTCGGCGACCTGGTGGGCCACTGTCTGAAGGTCGCTCAACTTGCCGCCGAAGGCGTCCCGTCGGGCGGTGTGCTCCAGGGTCGCGTCGAGGGCGGCCTGCGCCATACCGACGGCGAAGGCGCCGACGCTGGGACGGAACAGGTTGAGGGTGCTCATGGCGACCCGGAAACCGCGGTCGGGTTCGCCGAGCACGTCGTCCGCCGTGACCGGGACGGCATCGAAGCGGAGGGCGCCGATGGGGTGCGGGGAGAGCATGTCGAGGGCGGAGCCGGTGAGGCCGGCGCGGTCGGCGGGAACGAGGAAAGCCGTTACGCCGCGGGCGCCTGCTCCCGGGGTGGTGCGGGCGAAGACGGTGTAGAAGTCGGCCTCGGGAGCATTGGAGATCCAGCACTTCTCCCCGGTGAGCCGCCAGCCGTCCGGTCCGTCCCGCTCGGCGGCCAGGGACAGGGCCGCGGCGTCCGAGCCCGCGCCCGGCTCGCTCAGAGCGAAGGCGGCTATCGCGGTGCCGTCGGTGACCCGGGGCAGCCAGTGCTGGCGCTGGGCGGGGCTGCCGTGAGCGTGGACCGGATGCGCGCCCAGCCCTTGCAGCGCGAGCGCGGTCTCCGCCTCCGTGCAGGCGTAGGCGAGGGACTCGCGCATCAGGCAGAGATCGACGGCACCGGAGGTGAACAGTCGCGGCAGCAGGCCGAGCCGGCCGAGTTCGGCGACGAGCGGGCGGTTGACGCGACCCTGCTCGCCTTTCTCGGCGAGTGGGCGCAGTTGTTCGGCGGCAAGGGTACGCAGTTCGGCGCACCAGGCGGACTGTGCCGGTTCGAGCGAGAATGCGGGCATCGCCTGTCCCCTCTGCCTTACGTGACCTGCCGTTGCTGTTTCTGCTGTTGCTGCTGTTACTGATTCCGCTTGCCTGTTTCCGCTGTGCCTGACTTGCCGCGACTGCGTCTGACTTTCCGCAACCGTTTCTGGTTGCGGCTCCTCTCCGACGGTATCGCGTACCGTTGACTGTCGTCACCAACGCGCTACGCTCCTTGCGCGACCCCAAGACGACACCCGCCCGGGCAGCCCAGCCGGACAGTCCATCCAGGCAAGGGGGCGAACGCCCATGAACGTCTCGGCCCACGTCGACACCTTCGCGCGCGACCACCTTCCGCCGCCCGGCCACTGGCCCGACCTCCGTTTCGATCTGCCCGAACTGGTCTACCCCGATCGGGTGAACTGCGCCGCCGAGCTGCTCGACCACACCGCCCCGGACCGGCCGGTGTTCCACACCAGCTCCGGGCCCTCCTGGACGTACGGCCAGCTGCGGGCCCGCGTCGACCGGATCGCGCATCTGCTCAGCGGCGATCTCGGAGTCGTCCCCGGGGGCCGTGTGCTGCTGCGCGGTCCCACCACGCCCTGGCTCGCGGCCTGCTGGCTGGCGGTGCTGAAGGCAGGCGCGATCGCGGTCACCGTTCTGGCCCAGCAGCGGCCGAACGAGCTGCGCACCATGTGCGAGATCGCGCGGGTGGAGCACGCGCTCTGCGACATCAGGGCCGTGGACGACCTCGCGAAGGCCGAAATACCCGGGCTCCGGATCACGACGTACGGCGGTGACGCCCCCGACGACCTGCTGAACCGGTCGGCGCCGCGAGAGCCGTATCAGGCTGTCGAAACCGCTTCCGACGACGTGGCACTGATCGCCTTCACCTCCGGCACCACCGGCCGCCCGAAGGGCTGTCTGCACTTTCACCGGGACGTACTGGCAATCGCCGACACCTTCTCGCGGCACATACTGAAACCGCTTCCGGACGATGTCTTCGCCGGCAGTCCCCCGCTCGGTTTCACCTTCGGCCTCGGCGGGCTGGTCGTCTTCCCGATGCGGGCAGGCGCCAGCTCGCTGCTGCTCGAACAGGCGGGTCCCCGGCAGCTGTTGCCCGCGATCGCCGCACATCGGGTGACCGTGCTGTTCACAGCTCCCACCGCCTACCGCGCGATGCTCGACGACCTGAACAGCATGAACGACCTGAGCGGCCCGAACGGTATGAACGGCCCGACCCGCCCCGACGCGCACGACGTCTCCTCGCTGCGCCGTTGTGTCTCCGCCGGCGAGAACCTTCCCGCCGCCACCTGGCGGGCCTGGCACGAGCGGACCGGACTCCGGCTGATCAACGGCATCGGCGCCACCGAGCTGCTGCACATCTTCATCTCGGCCGCCGACGAACACATCCGGCCCGGCACGACCGGTGTCCCCGTCCCCGGCTGGCACGCGCGCGTGCAGGACCCGGGCGGCAGACCCGTGCCCGACGGCGAGCCCGGACTGCTCGCCGTGCGCGGCCCGGTCGGCTGCCGCTACCTCGCCGACCCGCGTCAGCAGCAGTACGTACACGACGGCTGGAACGTCACCGGCGACACCTATGTCCGTGAGGCCGACGGCTACTTCCGGTACGTCGCCCGCGCCGACGACATGATCATCTCGGCCGGGTACAACATCGCGGGGCCCGAGGTCGAGGAGGCGCTGCTGCGGCACCCGGACGTGGTCGAGGCGGCGGTCGTGGGACGGCCCGACGAGCAACGGGGCCAGGTGGTCGTCGCGTTCGCCGTCCTGCGGCCGGGTGCCCGGCGCGACGCGGAGGCACTGCGCGCCTTCCTCAAGGAGGAGTTGGCACCGTACAAGTGTCCGCGCGAGTTCGTCTTCCTGGACGCGCTGCCGCGCACGGCGACCGGGAAGCTCCAGAGATTCAGGCTGCGCACCGAAGGCCACATCCACATCCACAGCCACAGCGACAGCCACAGCGACAGCCACAGCCACAGCCACAGCCACGGCGAAGATCACGTCGGTGATCACACCAATAGTGACCAGCACTGATACCGAAGACCTAAGATGATCAACGTGTCCGATCAGCCCGCACCCCGGTCTCTCATCGTCACGCTCTACGGCGCGTACGGCCGCTTCGCACCGGGCCCGGTGCCCGTCGCCGAGCTGATCCGGCTGCTAGCCGCGGTCGGTGTCGACGCGCCCTCCGTGCGCTCCTCGGTGTCCCGGCTGAAGCGGCGCGGACTGCTGCTGCCGGCCCGCACGGCGCAGGGCGCGGCCGGATACGAACTGTCCGACGAGGCAAGACAGTTGCTCGACGACGGCGACCGGCGCATCTATGCCACGGCCCCGCCGGCGGACGAGGGCTGGGTGCTGGCGGTGTTCTCCGTGCCGGAGTCGGAGCGGCAGAAGCGGCACGTGCTGCGCTCGCGGCTCGCGGGCCTGGGGTTCGGTACCGCCGCACCGGGGGTGTGGATCGCGCCGTCGCGGCTGTACGACGAGACCCGGCACACCCTCCGACGGCTGCGCCTCGATCCGTACGTCGACCTCTTCCGCGGCGAACATCTCGGCTTCTCGCCGACCGTCGAGTCCGTCGCCCGCTGGTGGGACCTGACGGCCATCGCCAAGGAGCACGAGACGTTCCTCGACGGCCACGAGCGCGTGCTGCACGCCTGGCGGCAGCGTCCGGACACACCGCCGGAAGCGGCCTACCGGGACTACCTCCTCGCCCTGGACTCCTGGCGGCACCTGCCCTACACCGACCCCGGCCTGCCCGCCCGTCTGCTGCCCGAGGACTGGCCGGGGACCCGTTCGGCGGCCGTGTTCCGGGGACTGCACGAGCGGCTGCGGGACGCGGGGGCGCAGTTCGTGGGAGTGACCCCGCACGCGCCATGAGTCACTCAGTCAAACCTCAGCTTCTTTGACCGGTCCTCTCAGATTCCTTACCTACCGTTTCCACGAGTGGACGACGGCAGGAAAGAGGACTGTTGCGCATGACCGACAAGCCGAGGGCGCAAGGGGCAACGGTCTGGCTCACGGGGCTGCCCAGCGCGGGCAAGACGACGATCGCCCGTTTCCTGAGCGATCGGCTGAGGGCGGAGGGCCATCGGGTGGAGGTCCTCGACGGTGACGAGATACGCCGTTTCCTCTCCGCGGGCCTCGGCTTCTCGCGGGCCGACCGGCACATCAACGTGCAGCGCGTCGGTCTTGTCTCGGAGGTGCTCGCCCGCAACGGCGTCCTGTCCGTCGTCCCCGTGATCGCGCCCTACGCCGACAGCCGTGAGGCGGTGCGGCTCCGGCACGAGAAGAGCGGCACACCGTACGTCGAGGTCCATGTCGCGACCCCGGTCGAGGTCTGCCGGGAGCGGGACGTGAACGGGCTGTACGCCCGGCAGGCCGCGGGTGTGCTGACCGGGCTGACGGGCGTCGACGACCCGTACGAGGCCCCGGTCGACCCCGAGCTGGTGCTCACGACGCAGGACCGGACACCGCCGGACTCGGCGGACGCGGTGTACGCGGTGCTGGCAGGTCGGGGGCTGGTGTGAGCTCGGCGGTCCCAGCTCACATGCCCGGTCCCGGGCCAGCTCGCATGCCGACTCCCGGGCCAGCTCACATGCCGGCTCCCGGGCCAGCTCACATGCCGGCTCCCGGGGCGGCCTCCCAGGCGCCTCGACTTGTGAGCGTCAGGCGGGGTTTGGGCGCGTCCGTGCGTCCGGTGCGCGGCGGCCTGCTGCCCGCACGATAGGGGGCGGGCCAGTCGGCGCCCGGGCCGGTGTAGCCCTGCTCGGCGGCGGCGTGCAGGGTCCAGTTCGGGTCGTAGAGGTGAGGTCGGGCGAGGGCGCAGAGGTCCGTTCGGCCCGCCAGGATCAGCGAGTTGACGTCGTCCCAGGAGGAGATCGCGCCGACCGCGATCACGGGGACCCGCACCTCGTGCCGGATCCGGTCCGCGAACGGTGTCTGGTACGAGCGGCCGAACTCGGGCCGTTCCTCGGCCACCACCTGGCCGGTCGACACATCGATCGCGTCGACGCCGTGCGCGGCGAAGGCTCGGGCGATCTCGACGGCGTCCTCGGCCGAAGTGCCGCCCTCGGCCCAGTCGGTGGCGGATATCCGCACGGTCATCGGCCGTTCCGCAGGCCATACCGCGCGGACCGCGTCGAAGACCTCCAGCGGGAAGCGCAGCCGCTTGGCGAGCGAGCCTCCGTAGGCGTCGGTTCGGCGGTTGGTCAGCGGCGAGAGGAAGCCGGACAGCAAGTAGCCGTGGGCGCAGTGCAGTTCGAGCAGATCGAAGCCGGACCGGGCGGCACGCACGGCAGCCGCGGCGAACTCCTGACGGAGGTCGGTGAGTTGGGCTCGGCTGAGAGCACGGGGCAGTCGGCCGGCCGGCTTGTAGGGCAGCGGGGAGGCGGCCACGAGTGGCCAGTTGCCTTCGGGCAGTGGCTCGTCCATCCCCTCCCACATCAGCCTCGTCGACCCCTTCCGCCCGGAGTGGCCGAGTTGGACGCCTATCGCGGTGCCGGGCGCCCGGTCGTGCACGAAGTCGGTGACGCGGCGCCAGGCGTCGGCCTGGCGGCCGGTGTAGAGGCCGGTGCAGCCGGGCGTGATGCGTCCCTCGGGGGACACGCACACCATCTCGGTCATCACCAGTCCGGCTCCGCCGAGGGCGCGGGCGCCGAGGTGGACGAGGTGGAAGTCGCCGGGGAGGCCGTCGGTGGCCGAGTACATGTCCATGGGCGAGACGACGACCCGGTTGCGCAGGGTCAGGCCGCGCAGCCGGAACGGGGTGAACATCGGGGGCGTGCCGGGCGGACAGCCGAACTCGCGCTCCACGGCGTCGGTGAAGTGGGGGTCGCGCAGACGCAGGTTGTCGTGGGTGACGCGGCGGCTGCGGGTGAGCAGGTTGAAGGCGAATCGGCGGGGCGGCTGGTCGAGGTAGAGGCCGATGTTCTCGAACCACTCCAGGCTGGCGCGGGCGGCCCGCTGGGTGGAGGCGACGACGGGCCTGCGCTCCTCCTCGTAGGCGGTCAACGCGGTGAGTAGATCGGGGTGTTCATGCAGACAGGCCGCGAGCGTCAGGGCGTCCTCGACGGCGAGCTTGGTGCCGGAGCCGATGGAGAAGTGGGCGGTGTGGGCGGCGTCGCCCAGCAGGACGATGTTGCCGTGCGACCAGTGTTCGTTGACGACGGTCCGGAACGTGGTCCAGGCGGAGTGGTTGGACTTGAGCGAGCGTCCGCCGAGGGCGTCCGCGAAGATCTTGGCGCAGCGCTCGACCGACTCCTGTTCGTCGAGTTCGTCGAAACCGGTTGCCCGCCATACCTCCTCGCGCATCTCGACGATCACGGTCGAGGAGTCGGGCGCGTAGGGGTATCCGTGCAGTTGCATCACGCCGTGCGGGGTCTCGGCCACCTCGAAGCGGAAGGCGTCGAAGGCGAAGTCCGCGGCGAGCCAGATGTAGCGGCAGTGGTGGCCGGCCACCCGGGGGCGGAACACCTGGGCGTACGCCTCGCGGGTGGTGCTGTGCACGCCGTCGGCGGCGATGACGAGGTCGTACTCCTGCGCCAGCCGGGCCGGGTCCGGCGCCTCGGCGCGAAAGCGCAGGTCGACGCCGAGGGAACGGCAGCGTTCGTGCAGGATCTCCAGGAGCCTGCGCCGGCCGAGGGCGGCGAAGCCGTGTCCGGTGGAGGTGTGCCGGCTGTTCCGGCACACGATGTCGATGTCGTCCCAGCGGACGAAGTCCTGCTGGAGGGCGGCGTAGACCTGCGGGTCGGCGTGTTCGATGCCGCCGAGGGTCTCGTCGGAGAGGACGACCCCGAAGCCGAAGGTGTCGTCGGGGGCGTTGCGTTCCCAGAGGGTGATCTCGCGGGCGGGGTCGAGGCGTTTCAGCAGGGCCGCGGCGTAGAGACCGCCGGGGCCGCCGCCGATGACCGCGATGCGCCGGAGGTGGCCGGTGCCGTCGCGCGGCGGCGGGCCTCCTGCTGCCGGTCGCTGCCCGTCGTGGAGCCGCGGGTCGGCGCCGCCCGGTGCCGTGGACGCCGGTGTCCACGCGTCGGTCGTCATGGTCACCGCCCCCGCCACTTCGGCGGTCGCTTCTGCGTGAACGCCTCGTGGAACTCGGCGTAGTCCTCGCCGTTCATGAGCAGTGCCTGGGTGGAGGCGTCCAGTTCGACGGACGCGGCGAGCGGCATGTCCAGTTCCGCGGTGAGGAGCGCCTTGGTCTGGGCGTACGCCAGTGCGGGTCCGTCGGCCAGGCGGCGGGCGAGTGCCTGGGCGGCCTCGTCGGAGCGGCCCTCGTCCGTCATTTCGCTGATCAGGCCGATGCGCTCGGCCTCGGGGGCGCGGACCGGCTCTCCGAGCATGAGCAGCCGGGTGGCGTGGCCGAGGCCCACGACCCGGGGCAGCAGATAGGCGGCGCCCATGTCGCCGCCGGAGAGGCCGACGCGGGTGAAGAGGAACGCGAAGCGGGCGCTGGGGTCGGCGATCCGGAAGTCGGCGGCCAGGGCGAGGACCGCGCCGGCACCGGCCGCCACGCCGTGCACGGCCGCGATGACCGGGAAGGGGCACTCCCGGACGGCGCGCACGACCTGGCCGGTCATCCGGTTGAAGTCGAGGAGCCGGGCGGTGTCCATGCCGAGGGTGGCGCCGATGATCTCGTCGACGTCCCCGCCGGAGCAGAAGCCGCGGCCCTCGCCGGCCAGCACCAGGGCGCGGACCGACCGCTCCCGGGACAGCTCGGCTAGCAGATCGCGCAGGTCGGCGTAGGCGCCGAAGGTGAGGGCGTTGAGTTTCTCGGGACGGGCCAGGGTGACGGTGGCGATGCCGTCGGTGTGTTCGACGCGCAGGTGGTGCCAGTCGGAGGTGCGGGCGGCGGAGCCGGTGAAGGGACTCATGAGGGCGGCCTCCTCGACAGTCACTTCCGAAGTTATCACCTTCTCGTGACTGTCGTCATGAGTACGCGATAGGAGCGCCGGGAAGACTCGCTGTGTCACCGCACGGCATGTTCTCGTCACACACGTCACCGGTCGTCAATAACGCGGTAACAACGGGATCAGGCGCGCGAGAGGGACCGTTGACCCGGGTAAGTCGCCGGGCAGGGGCCGAAGGTCCCGTACGGCGCCCGACGAGCGCCTCTGCCGGAGGCCGCCGTACCATTCCTGAAGTTGAAAGCAGGGCCACCTGATGTCGATCATCGGAACCTGCGCCATGAACGGACTCGCCTTGTACGAACGCCCCTCCGAGCCGGCCGCCTCCTGGCGGATCGCGCTGCCGCACTCCGCCGCGGCCGTGCCGGTGGCCCGCGCTCTGGTCCGAACGGCGCTGGCCGAGCTGAAGCACGGGGCGGACAGCGACACCGCGGAGCTGCTCACCGCCGAGCTGGTGGCCAACGCCGTGGAGCACACCGCCGGGGACGCCCCGATAGAGCTGGTGGTGGAGCTGCAGCCGACCGGCTGCCAGGTCGAGGTGCACGACCCCGACCCGGTGCCGCCCGGCGATCTCACCCGGCCTTCCGGGGAGGAGCCCGACCCCTGGCAGGAGCACGGGCGCGGGCTGCTGCTCATCCGCACCCTCAGCTCGTCCTGCGGACACCGGCCCACCGAGCAGGGCAAGGCGGTGTGGTTCAGGCTGGCCGCCGTTCCGGCGCAGTGGCGCCCGCACCCGGCGTGACGTCGGCCGCCCCGGCCGCGACGGGCGCGCCTCGCGTCAGCCGTCAGCCGTGAGCCGTGAGCCGTCACCTTGAGTCGCGGTGCCCGTGGCGGGCGTGACGCCTGTGACGGGCATGATGCCTGTGGCGGGCGGGACGCGTGAGTCCGGGCCGCCCGCTCAGGCGAGCGTTGCCACCAGTACCGCCTTGATCGTGTGCAGGCGGTTCTCCGCCTCGTCGAAGACGACCGAGTGGGCCGATTCGAACACCTCGTCCGTCACCTCGAGGGAGTCCAGGCCGTGGGTCTCGTGGATCTCGCGGCCGACCTTGGTGCCGAGGTCGTGGAAGGCCGGGAGGCAGTGCAGGAACTTGACGTCCGGGTTGCCGGTGGCGCGCAGGACGTCCATGGTCACGGCGTACGGGCCGAGGGCGGCGATCCGCTCGTCCCAGACCTCCTTGGGCTCCCCCATGGAGACCCACACGTCGGTGGCGACGAAGTCGGCGCCCGCGACGCCCTCGGCGAGGTCCTCGGTGAGCAGGATCGCGGCCCCGGAGTCCTCGGCCAGCTTGCGGGCCTGCGCGATCACCTCGTCGGCGGGCCAGTACTCCTTCGGCGCGACGATACGGACGTCCATGCCGAGCAGGGCGCCGGTGACCAGGTAGGAGTTGCCCATGTTGAAGCGGGCGTCGCCGAGGTAGGCGAGGACGAAACCGTCGTCCCCGAGGTTCTTGGCACAGTGCTCGGTCATCGTGAGCACGTCGGCGAGCATCTGGGTGGGGTGCCAGTCGTCGGTGAGGCCGTTGAAGACGGGCACGCCCGCGTGGGCGGCGAGCTCCTCGACCTTCTGCTGGCTGGACCCGCGGTACTCGATGCCGTCGTACATCCGGCCCAGCACCCGGGCGGTGTCCTTCACCGACTCCTTGTGGCCGATCTGGGAGCCGGAGGGGTCGAGGTAGGTGGTGGAGGCGCCCTGGTCGGCGGCGGCGACCTCGAACGCGCAGCGAGTGCGCGTCGAGGTCTTCTCGAAGATCAGGGCGATGTTCTTGCCGCGCAGGTGCTGGACCTCGGTCCCGGCCTTCTTGGCGGCCTTCAGCTCGGCGGCCAGCTCGATCAGGCCGCGGAACTCCTCCTCGGTGAAGTCCAGCTCCTTGAGGAAGTGGCGGCCGGCGAGGGCGGTCGGGACTGTCGCCATGGGGGTCGCTCCAGAAGTGCGGTGAAGAGATGCAGTGCACGGACTGCGGCGGGAAAGGACCCTCGGAAGTCTATACGACACCCAGCATTTTTATACAGACACCCGAGCGACACCCGTGCGGCCGTACGGCCAGACGGCCAGACGGCCAGACGGCGCGCATACGGCGCACATCCGGCACACCCACCCCCACAGCACGCCTATACGGCACTCCGTTCGACCGGGCAGCTCATACAGCGCGGCCCGCCCCTCCCCCGGCCCAGCTCGCTGCCGGGGATCTCGATCACCTCGATGCCCTGTTTACGCAGATGGGTGTTGGTGGTGACGTTGCGCTCGTAGGCGACGACCACTCCCGGCTCCACGGCGAGGACGTTGCAGCCGTCGTCCCACTGCTCGCGCTCGGCCGCGTGGACGTCCTGGGTGGCGGTGAGCACCCGGATCTCGCTCAGACCGAGGGCGGCGGCGATCGCGCGATGCATGTGCTCCGGCGGATGGTCGGTGACCTTCAGCTCCTTCTCGCCGACGCCCGGTTCGATGGTGTACGAGCGGAGCATGCCGAGGCCCGCGTACTGAGTGAAGGTGTCGCCGTCGACCATCGTCATCACGGTGTCGAGGTGCATGAAGGCGCGCCGCTTCGGCATGTCGAGGGCCACGATGGTCTCGGCCGAGCCCGCCGCGAACAGCTTGTGGGCGAGCATCTCGACGGCCTGCGGAGTGGTGCGCTCGCTCATACCGATCAGTACGGCGCCGTTGCCGATGACGAGGACGTCACCACCCTCGATGGTGGACGGATAGTCCGCCTGGCCCTCGGACCAGACGCGGAACGTTTCGCCGCGGAACAGGGGGTGATGCCGGTAGATCGCCTCGAAGTGGACGGTCTCGCGCTGCCGGGCCGGCCAACGCATGGCGTTGATCGCGACACCGTCGTAGATCCAGGCGGAGGTGTCCCGGGTGAAGAGGTGGTTGGGGAGCGGGTCGAGGAGGAAGTCGTCGAGGTCCATGACGTGGAAGCGCACGGACGTCGGTTCGGGATGCGCTTCCAGAAACTCCCTCTTGGTCATACCGCCGACGAGGGCCTCCACCAGTTCCGGGGCGGGGAGCGTCTCGAAGGCGGCGCGGAGGTGGTCGGTGGCGAGCACCCCGTACTCCTTCTCGTCGAAGACGCGGTCCAGGACGAGCGCTCGGGCCGCCGGGATCTCCAGGGCCTCGGTGAGCAGGTCGCCGAAGAGATGTACGGCGACACCGCGGTCGCGCAGTACGTCGGCGAACCCGTCGTGCTCGGCGCGCGCCCGGCGCACCCACAGCACGTCGTCGAAGAGAAGTGCGTCCTTGTTGCTGGGGGTGAGCCTTTTGAGCTCGAGATCCGGCCGGTGAAGGATGACGCGGCGCAGCCGCCCGGCCTCGGAGTCGACATGGAATCCCATGCCTCCATCCTGACCACCAGGGACCGCCTTCACCCCCTACTGGACCGTTTCCGCACGAGCTTGTTCGCGCCCTCGTCGCCCTCCGCCGCCTCCCACCCGTTCTCGTCCTCTTGACGACAAGGGGAACGCACGACTATCGTTTTCCTTATCGTCGTACTGACGAGAAACAGAACGAGGGGGGTCTCTCATGGCCGACATCACCCGGCGCCTGGGCTGGCGCCATCTGCGCGGCGCACCGACGGCGCATGTGCGCCACCACCGCTCCGGCAAGCTGGCGCACGACGGTCCCGGGCTCAGCTTCTGGTTCCGCTCGCTGAGCGCGGCGCTCTCCGAAGTGCCGGTGGACGACCGCGAGTTGGCGATGACCTTCCACGCCCGTACGGTCGACTTCCAGGACGTGACGGTGCAGGCGACCGTGACCTACCGGATCAGCGACCCCGCTGTCGCCGCCGCCCGCCTCGACTTCTCCATCGACCCCGACACGGGGATCTGGCGCAGTGCGCCCCTGGAGCAGCTCGGCACCCTGCTCACGGAGACGGCGCAGCAGCACGCACTGGACGTCCTCGCGCGTACGTCCCTGGCGTCGGCGCTGGTGGACGGCGTGAAGTCGGTGCGGGAGCGGGTCGCGGCGGGGCTGGCGGCGGAGCCGCGACTGCCGGCCACGGGCATCGAGATCGTGGCCGTGCGGGTCGTCGCGCTGCGTCCGGAACCGGAGGTGGAGCGGGCGCTGCGCACCCCGGCGCGTGAGCAGATCCAGCAGGAGGCCGACCGGGCGACGTACGAGCGGCGGGCGGTGGCCGTCGAGCGGGAGCGGACGATCGCCGAGAACGAGCTGGCCAGCCAGATCGAACTGGCCCGCCGTGAGGAGCAGTTGGTCGAGCAGCGCGGCACGAACACCCGTCGCGAGGCGGAGGAGAACGCGGCGGCGGACAAGGTACGGGCGGAGGCGGAAGCCTCCCGGTCCGTGCGGCTCGCGGAGGCGGAGGCCGCGCGGTCGGTCAAGCTGGCGGAGGCGGAGGCCTCCAAGCAGGTGCGGCTGGCGGACGCCGAGGCACAGCGCTCGGAGCGGCTGACCCTGGCGGAGGCGGCGCGCACGGTCCGGCTCGCGGAGGCGGAGGCGGCGCGCTCGGTCCGGCTCGCCCACGCCGAGGCCCAGGCGGCACGTGAGGTCGGCGAGGCGCGGGCCCAGGCGCAGGCGGCCTGGCTGCGCGTGCACGCGGATGTCGACGTGGCGACCCTGCACGCCCTCACCGGGACGCGACTGGCCGAGAACCTGCCGCACATCGACAGCGTGACGATCTCGCCGGACGTCCTCACCGGACTTTTGTCGAAGCTCGGCGCCGGGGAACGGGAGTGAGTCTCGCCCCGCGGGCCGTGCTGGTCCACCGCACCACGGAGTACGAGGAGTTGGTGGCCCGGCACGGCACCCACGGCCAGGCCGCCTTCTTCCTCTCTTCGCGGGGCCGGGACATCGAGGAGGTCGCCGAACGCCACCGGCGCACCAGGCGGGCCATGGCGGAGGTGACGGCGGCGATTCCCTTGACCTGGCGTCAGACACGCGTGGCTCGAACGGACTTGGACCGCTTCCTCTTCGCCCCCGAGGACGTGGTGGTCGTGGTCGGCCAGGACGGACTGGTGGCGAACGTCGCCAAGTACCTGTCCGGTCAGCCGGTGGTGGGCATCGACACCGACCCCGGCCGCAACCCTGGCGTCCTGGTCCGCCACCGCCCGGCGGACGCCCGGCTGCTCCTGCCCTCCGTGCTCGCGGCGGGCACCGGCACGGACGGGCTGACCATGGTCGAGGCGGTGGCCGACGACACCCAGCGGCTGCTGGCCCTGAACGAGATCTATCTGGGCGCCGCGGGCCACCAGACCGCCCGCTACCGCCTGGGCCTCGACGACGACGGGGGTGCCGTCGAGGCCCAGGCCTCCTCAGGGGTGCTGGTGGGCACCGGCACCGGGGCGACCGGCTGGATCCGGTCGGTGTGGCAGGAGCGGGGCGCCGGGGGCGACAGGGGCCTGCGCCTTCCGGCCCCGACGGAGGACAGGTTGGTGTGGTTCGTGCGGGAGGCCTGGCCGTCCCCCGCGACCGGCACCTCGCTGGTCGCGGGCGAACTCGCGGCGGGCGGCCGGCTGACGCTCACCGTCGAGTCGGAACGCCTCATCGCCTTCGGCGACGGGATCGAGAGCGATGCGGTGGAACTGACGTGGGGGCAGCGGGTACGGGTGGGGCGGGCGAAGACGGCGCTGCGGCTCGTCGGGTGAGCCGCAGCGCCAACCACCGTCCTGTGGTGCTGGGTTCGACCTCTCTGCCAAACCCCGTCCCGCGACTACGGGTTGGACCCTGCCGCCAAACCCTCGCCCGGCGAATGCGGGTTGGACCGCGCCGCCAAACCCCGCCCGGCGATTACGGGATGGACCGCGCCGCCAAACCCCGTCCGACGGTGGCGGGTGCGACCGACCCGCCAACTCCCGCCCGTCCATCCTGGGTTGATCGGCCCGGGGCGGTGAGTACCGGCTGCGCCCCGTCCAGCCGGACGAACGCGGCGCAGCACAGCTCCTCGCCTGTCGCGCCGGAGACCGACGCCCCGCTCACAGCCGCGGGTCGACCGGCTCCGACTCCAGGGCCAGTACACCGAAGACCGCCTCGTGGACGCGCCACAGGGGCTCGCCCTCGGCCAGGCGGGCCAGGGCCTCCAGGCCCAGGGCGTACTCGCGGATCGCCAACGACCTTTTGTGGTTGAGGAAGCGCCCGCGCAGTCGGGTGAGGTTGTCGGGACGGGTGTACTCCGGGCCGTAGATGATCCGGAGGTACTCGCGGCCCCGGCACTTGATGCCGGGCTGGACCAGGCGGCCCTCGCTGCCGCGGACCAGGGCGCCCAGCGGCTTGACGACCATGCCCTCGCCGCCTCGGCCCGTCATCTCCAGCCACCAGTCGACACCGGCCTGGACCGACTCGGGGTCGGCCGTGTCGACGTAGAGGCGCCGGGTGGTCTGGAGCAGACCCGTGTTGTCGTGTTCCACCAGCCGGTCGAGGAGCGACAGCTGTACGTCGTGGGGCAGGTCGGCGAGGCTGCGGCCCTGGACCGCGAGGATCTGGAACGGGGCCAGCCGTACGCCGTCCAGGCCGTCCGTCGTCCAGCAGTAGCGGCGGTACGCCTCGGTGAACGCTGCCGCGTCCGAGGCGCGTTCGCGCTGGCGGGAGAGGAGGTCCCCGACGTCGACACCTCGTGCCGCCGCGCCTTCCAGGGCGGACAGGGTGCCCGGGAAGACCGCGCGGGACGCGGCGCCCACGGCCGCGTACTGCGAGCGGAGCAGACCCGAGGCCTTCAGCGACCAGGGCATCAGCTCGGCGTCCAGCAGCAGCCAGTCCACCTCGCCGGTGGCGCTGTCGGGTGCGGCCAGCTCCGTCCAGAGGCCCGCCTCGTCCACCGCGGTCCGTATCCGGCCGAGGATCTCCTCCGTCACGCTCTCGTCGTCGAAGAACGGCCGGCCCGTGCGGGTGTAGAGGGATCCGGTGGGGCCGTCCACGCCGAAACGCTTGCGTGCCGTTTCCGCGTCCCGGCACACCAGGGCCACCGCCCTCGAGCCCATGTGCTTCTCCTCGCACACGACCCGCGCGACACCGTCCTGCGCGTACTGCGCGAACGCCTCCGCCGGGTGCTCCAGGTAGCCCTCGACGTGCGAGGTCGCCGTGGGGGCCATCGTCGGCGGCAGGTACGGCAGCAGCCGCGGGTCCACCGCGAAACGGCTCATGACCTCCAGGGCCGCGGCCGCGTTCTCCTCGCGGATCGAGACACGGTTCTGACCCTCGTAACGGGTTTCGACAATGCGTCGGCCGTGGACGTCCGCCAGGTCCAGCGGGCGGCCGTCGTGCCCGCCGGGTGCCTCGGAGCGCAGCGGCTTCGTCGGCTCGTACCAGACCTGCTCCGCCGGTACGTCGACCAGCTCGCGCTCCGGCCAGCGCAGCGCGGTCAGCTTGCCGCCGAACACGGCGCCGGTGTCCAGGCAGATGGTGTTGTTCAGCCAGGTGGCCTCCGGGACGGGCGTGTGGCCGTAGACCACCGCCGCGCGGCCCCGGTAGTCCTCCGCCCACGGGTAGCGCACCGGCAGGCCGAACTCGTCGGTCTCGCCGGTGGTGTCGCCGTACAGCGCGTGCGAGCGGACGCGCCCGGACGTGCGGCCGTGGTACTTCTCCGGCAGACCCGCGTGGCAGACCACGAGCCTGCCGCCGTCGAGGACGTAGTGGCTGACGAGGCCGTCGATGAACTCCCGTACCTCGGTGCGGAACTCCTCGCTCTCGCTCTCCATCTGCTCGATGGTCTCGGCCAGGCCGTGGGTGTGCTGGACCTTGCGGCCGCGCAGGTGACGGCCGTACTTGTTCTCGTGGTTGCCGGGCACGCAGAGGGCGTTGCCCGACTTGACCATCGCCATCACGCGACGCAGCACACCCGGGCTGTCCGGGCCCCGGTCGACCAGGTCACCGACGAACACGGCCTGCCGGCCCTCCGGGTGGACGCCGTCCACATAGCCCAACTTGCCCAGGAGGCCCTCGAGTTCGAAGGCACAGCCATGGATGTCGCCGACGATGTCGAACGGGCCGGTGAGGTGGGTCAGGTCGTTGTAGCGCTTCTCGGTGACGACCGAGGCGTTCTCGATGTCCTCGACACCCCGCAGGACGTGCACCTTGCGGAAGCCCTCGCGCTCCAGGTGGCGCAGCGAGCGGCGGAGTTCGCGGGTGTGGCGCTGGATGACCCGGCGGGGCATGTCGGCGCGGTCGGTGCGGGCCGCGTTGCGTTCGGCGCACACCTCCTCCGGTACGTCCAGCACGATGGCGATGGGCAGCACGTCGTACTGCTTCGCCAGCTCGATCAGCTGACGGCGGGCGTCCTGCTGCACGCTGGTGGCGTCGACCACCGTGCGACGGCCGGCCGCGAGCCGCTTGCCCGCGATGTAGTGCAGGACGTCGAAGGCGTCCCGTGTCGCGCTCTGGTCGTTCTCGTCGTCGGAGACCAGACCTCGGCAGAAGTCGGAGGAGATGACCTCGGTGGGCTTGAAGTTGCGGTGGGCGAAGGTGGACTTGCCGGACCCGGACGCACCGATCAGCACGACGAGGGAGAGGTCGGTGACGGGCAGTACACGGCCCTGCTTCGTGGAAACCTGAGTCTCGGTCATGCTGCCTTCGCCTCCTTCTCGTTCACGCTGCTCATGGTGAAAACGGCCATCTGGGTGGGCGGGCCGACCTCCGGGTCGTCCAGGCCGACCGGGACGAACTCGACGGCGTAGCCGTGCCGTTCGGCGACGGTGGCCGCCCAGCCGCGGAACTCCTCCCGGGTCCACTCGAAGCGGTGGTCGCCATGTCGGACGTGTCCTGCCGGGAGGCTCTCCCAGCGGACGTTGTACTCGACGTTCGGGGTGGTCACCAGGACCGTACGCGGGCGGGCCGAACCGAACACCGCGTACTCCAGGGCAGGCAGCCTGGGCAGGTCGAGGTGCTCGATCACCTCGCTGAGCACGGCGGCGTCGTAGCCCTTGAGGCGGGTGTCGGTGTAGGCGAGCGAGCTCTGGAGGAGCTGGACGCGGGAGGCCTGCCGCTCACCCATGCGGTCCAGCTTCAGCCGCCGGGAGGCGATGGTGAGCGCGCGCATCGACACGTCGACACCGACGATCTCGGTGAAGCGCGGGTCCTTCAGCAGCGCCTGCACCAACTGGCCCTGGCCGCAGCCGAGGTCGAGGACCCGGGCGGCCCCGGACTCCGACAGCGCCGTGACGATGGCCTCACGGCGCAGCACGGCCAGCGGCGTCGGGCGCTCCTCCGTCTCGGCCTCCGCCTCGACCGCGTTGTCGATCTCCTCGACCTCGCTGTCGTCGGCTTCGGCGAGCCGGACCAGCTCCAGCCGCTCCATCGCCTGGCGGGTCAGCGACCAGCGGCGGGACAGGTAACGGCTGGTGATCAGTTTCTGCTGGGGGTGATCCGACAGCCAGCCCTCACCGGCGCGCAGCAGCTTGTCGACCTCGTCGGAGGAGACCCAGTAGTGCTTGGCGTCGTCGAGGACGGGCAGCAGGACGTACAGGTGACGCAGGGCCTCGGCGACGGTGAGCGTCTCCGCCTCCAGGACCAGGCTCACATACCGCGAGTCTCCCCACTCCTCGAACTCCGTGTCGAGGACGACCGGTTCGGCGCTCACGGCCCAGCCGAGCGGCTCGAAGAGACCGCGTACGAGGTCGACGCCGCCGCGGGCGGGCAGTGCGGGCACCTCGACACGCAACGGCCGCTTCTGCGCGGGGAGTTCGGGCTTCGCCGCGCACACACCGCGCATCGCGCTGGAGAACACCCCGCTCAGGGCGACCGCGAGCAGCGAGGAGGCCGCGTAGGGGCGGTCGTTGACGTACTGGGCGAGGGCTGCGTCCGGAGCGCCGCCCCGGCCCTTGCCCTTGCCTCGCCGGACCAGCGCCACGGCGTCCACCTCCAGCAGCAGCGCCGCCGTGCAGCGGTCGGCATCGGCCTCGGGATAGAGGACGTGGGCCTTGCCGTAGGAGGTGGAGAACGCCTGCGCCTTGTCGGGATGCTTGTGCAGCAGGAAGCCCAGATCGGTGGCGGGACGTTCAGGGGTGCCGGTGGTGCTGATCGTCAGGAACACGTGGGTGCCTCGGTGGGTTCGGAAGAAGGAGCGGAAGCGCTGATCGTGCGCTCGCGCACCCTTACAACGTACAGAGAACGCTTCCGCGCCACTCGCGATTTTCCCAGCCGGCCGACGACCGTCCGCGCTGGTCAGACACCGGGCGCCGGGGGCGGAGACGCTCACCGCCGCCGGGATCCCCGGCTCGCCCCTTCCAGAGGTTTCTCGGACCTTTCGGTCGTCCGCCGTTTCGGTCGTCCGCCGTTTCGTCCCTCCGGCGCTCCGTCCCTCCGGCGCTCCGTCTCCCTGTCTCCGCGTCCCTCCGTCTGTCTGCTGCTCCGTCCGTCTGTTACTCCGGTGTGCTTCGCCACGGGCTGACGCCCAGCTTTCCGGTGGTGCCGAGGTCCAGGTGGGGGGTCACCATCACCGGCTCGGCGTCGGACCTGGCACGCACCCGGACGTACGGGACGTCGACCGCGGTGCCGGAGCCGGTGGTGTTGCGCCACATCAGGCCGGCGTTCGCGCGTTCGCCGGGCTTCAGCGTGACGGGCCGGGGCGCGTCGTCGAACCCGGTGACGGTGGAGATGCCGCCGCTGCCCTTGAAGATCTTGACGCCGTCGACCGGCTTGTGGTCCTCGTCCAGGAGGGTCACCTGCGGGTAGCCGTCCACCGTGTAGTCCCGATCGCCGCAGTTCTCCAGGATGAGTCCCACGACGCGCAGCCCCATCGCGGCGTCGCCGTCGTCGGCAAAGACGCGGACCCCGGAGGGCGGGCAGACCCCGGCCTCGGTCGGCGCCTCGGCCGCCGGGACCTTGGTCACCTCACTGACCTTCACCGTCGTCACCGGCGACGACCCCGGCACGAGCTCCCCCGGCCGTACGGTGCCCCGTACCGTCCGGCCGGCCCCCACCGAGCGCACGGTCACCCGCTCGTTACTCATGACCTCGCCCGCGCTCGTCGTGAAGTCGAAAAGGACGGTGTACGTCAACGCTTTGGTACCGGAGTTGGTGACCTCGTACGCGGCCGAGATGCCGGAATCGGCGGCGAGCCCGGTCGGGAGGCGTTCGGCCTTGACGAGGCCGCCGTCGGATGCGCTGGGGCTCGCGGAGGCTGAGGGGATGGTCACCGAGGTGATCCGGACCCCGTCCACGGCGGGCTGGGTGACCTGCGTCCGCGGTGTCGAGCCGCTCGCGCCGACGCCGCCGTTCTGGGTGCCGGCCTGTTCCGATCCGCACGCCGTGAGGAGCAGCACGGCGGCGAGAGCCGGCAGGAGCGGGAGGGGTCTGCGCATCCGGCCACCTCATCAGGGCCCGGCCATGCCGACTGTGACGGAAGCCATAGCTCCGGTCACAGCCGTGTCACAGATGATCGGCGGCGCGTCCCGGCCGTCCGGACAATGAGGATAACGAAGACAACGAAGACAACGATGTCCAAGCCGGGCCGGGCGCGCCGCCGCGCACGTCCCCGATCGCCGTACTAGTTCAGCTGCGCCTGCCCCTGCATCGCCGTACTAGTTCAGCTGCGCCTGCACCTGCGCGGAGATCAGCTCCAGGTGGTCCAGGTCGTGCAGGTCGAGGACCTGGAGGTAGAACCGCCGGGAGCCTGCCTCGGCGTAGCGGCCGATCTTGTCGACGACCTCGGCCGGAGAGCCGGCCAGCCCGTTGGCCTTCAGCTCGTCGACCTCGCGGCCGATCGCGGCGGCGCGCCGGGCGAGCTCCTGGTCGTCCTTGCCGACGCAGACGACGAGGGCGTTGGAGAAGGTGATCGAATCGGCTGCGCGGCCCGCCTCCTGAGCGGCGGCCCGTACCCGGCCGAACTGGCGCTCACTGTCCTCGATCGAGCCGAACGGCATGTTGAACTCGTCGGCGAACCGGGCGGCCAGCCGCGGTGTGCGGGTCGCGCCGGTGCCGCCGATCAGCACCGGGATCTTCGCCTGCGCGGGCTTGGGCAGCGCGGGCGAGTCGGTGAGGTCGTAGTACGTGCCGTGGAAGTCGTACGTCTTGCCGAGTTCCGTCGCCCACAGGCCCGTGACGATCTCCAGCTGCTCCTCCAGCCGGCCGATCTTCTCCTTCGGGAAGGGGATCCCGTACGCCGTGTGCTCCTCCTCGAACCAGCCCGCGCCCAGGCCCAGTTCGACCCGTCCGCCGGACATCTGGTCCACCTGCGCGACCTGGATGGCGAGGACGCCGGGCAGCCGGAACGTGCCGGCGGTCATCAGCGTGCCGAGGCGGATGCGCTTGGTCTCGCGGGCGAGCCCGGCGAGGGTGATCCAGGCGTCCGTGGGGCCCGGGAGGCCGCTCACGTCGCCCATCTTCAGATAGTGGTCGGACCGGAAAAAGGCGTCGAACCCGAGGTCCTCGGTGGCCTTCGCCACGGCGAGGAGGGTGTCGTAGGTCGCCCCCTGCTGGGGCTCGGTGAAGATACGCAGATCCATGCCTCCATCCTGCACTCCGGCCTTCCCGTCAACCCCACCGGTCCCGTCTCCCCCGGCCGTCCCCGGTCGGGTGAAAAATCGTCCGTGCCGTGCGTGGGGGGTTGCCCGGGCCAGTGACCCGCCCCTCCGGTGATCGTTGGGCGGGCGGAGCCGGACCGCCCGGCGCCCGTGCCCGGCCGGTCAGCGCCGGGACGTCACCCGCATCGGCCCTCCTCACGGGGGCCAGGGCCGAGGAGGCCGTCATGTCCGAAGAGACCGTGCCGCAGCAGGGCGGCGCCCACGCCGCAGCCCAGCCGAAGGGGTTGTTTCAGCAGATGGAGGAGCTGATGGCGGCCCTGAACGCGGACCTCTCCGCGTTGGATGCGGATTTCCAGTCGACCGGGGGTGCGCAGCGGGGGCCCAGAGAAGAAGGCGGCATGGGGGGCTGAGCCTCTCCGCCCCCTCCCCCCTCCCCCCTCCCCCTGCCCCCTCCCCCACCCGCCCCTCCCGCCCCTCCTCCACTCCCGCCCCTTCGCTGGGCGCCGGATGCCGGGCGCCCGGCGAAGGGGCGCCGAGCACCGAGCGCCGGACAGGTCGGCTTTCTCACCTCTCCGGCAACGCGCCCTCTCTCTCCTCCCGTTCCTCTCTCGCCGCCAGCTTGCGCAGCATCTCCAGGACCCTGTCCCTGGACTCGTCCGCCGCGTCGATGGCCTCCATGCACTTCCAGTACGTGCCCTGGTCGTCCGCCGAACTCGCGAGGCCGACCAGGGCGATGCCGACCTCGCCCAGCAGGCCGCTCAGGTCGAGCAGCGCCTGACGGGCGTCGTCCAGTTCGGTGAGCCGGGCGGCGAGCAGGTCCCCGGGATCGAGGTCCGGCGCGCCCAGCACACCGCAGCCTCTGCCCGCCAGCTCGGTCAGTCCCAGTGCCTCGCCACGCAGTTCGGGCGGGCCCGAGACGGCGAGGCGACTGCCGATCGCCTGCGCCAGGGCCTGTGCCTGCCACACCTCCTCGAGGATCCTTGCTCCCTCGCCGCTGCCCGCGAGCGCGCGCCTGCTCGTCAGGATGAGCCGCACCGCGTCCATGCGCTGCCCCCGTCTGCCCGACGTGCTGCCCGCACGTCCGCCCGAACACCCGTGTCCACCAGTCCACTACCCAGAGTGAGGGTCTGTGGGGCGAAAAGCCAGAGGAAGACCGAAATCTGTGGACAACAAATCGATTTCGGTCCGCCCGTTGACTGCGGAGAGTGAAAACGGACTGTTCGGCTCCCTCCGAGAAGCCGCCACGCACCGCTACGTCGTTGCCGAGCCACCGCCGGGCCGACGCCGAGTCACCGCCGGGCCGGCGCCGGGTCACCGCCGCGGCCGGCGCTACGGCGCCGGGAACCTGTGCTCGTTGCGGTCGATCTTCGCGTTCAGCGCCGCCAGCGGATCGACACCGAGCACTTCGCACAGCTGGAGCAGATAGGCGAGCACGTCGGCGACCTCGTCCGTGACCCTGTGGGCGGTCTCCGGGTCCTCCATCACGTTCGCCGACTCCTCCGGCGTCAACCACTGGAAGATCTCGACCAGTTCCGACGCCTCCACGCTGAGCGCGGCGACGAGGTTCTTGGGGGTGTGGAAGGGCTGCCAGTTCCGCGCGGCCGCGAACTCGGCGAGTCTGCGCTGGAGCTTCGCCACGTCGAGGTGTTGTTCTGTCACGGACCCAGGTGTACCACCGTCACTCCCTCGGTCCGGGCGGCCCCGTGCTCGTCGCCGACGGCGCCGACGCAGCGGATGTGCCCGCGCTCGGCCATCCTCACCGCCAGCCGCAGCAGTTCGGCGCGCTGTCGTACGTCGAGGCCACGGTCGAGGCCGTCCGCGAGCAGGGTGAGGGTCTGCATCGCGGCGGGCACCTCGCCGACCGGGTCCACGTCGAGGACGCCCGGTCCGGTGAGGAGCACCAGCGCGAGGGCGACGTAGCGCAGTTCGCCGTATCCCAGCCGGGCGAGCTCCGTGCGGCTGCCGTCGGCGCGGTGAAGCAGTGCGCGGACCGTGCCGTCGGCCAGCGGTTCGGCGCGCAGGTCCACGACCGGTCCCGTGGATCCCGCGGACAGCGCGGCCACCAGTTGCGCGTGCCGTCGTCCGCACTCCTCGCGGGTGCGCCAGAGGACGTCGGCGAGGTTGTCGCAGCCGGCGAGCAGTCGGCCGGAGCCGGTGGGGACGGGGACCCCCATCCAGTCGGGTTGCGGATCGCAGGCGAAGACGGACCGCAGGGCGACGACCATCTGTTCCGCGGCGGCGAGCACCTGCCGCTGTCCGTCGGTCTTGCCGGCCACGCGCAGCGGCAGCAGTGCGGTGCCGAGCCGGTCGTCGGGCAGGGGGGCGCGCGTCACCGGTGCGGAGCCGCCGGTGTGCCAGGCCGCCTGTACCGCGCGGCGCCCGGGATCGCGCAGCGCCGTCTCCAGCAGCACGACGCCCGCCGCGCTCAGCCGCTCCCCCACGATGCGCAGCTCGGGTTCGGCCTGCACGGCGACGTCGAGCAGCACCGGGCCGCCGGGACCGTCGGCCGTGCATCCGATACGGAACCCCCGGCGACGCTGGGCATCGGGCCGCGCCCCCTGCGGCACACACGCGGCCGGGTCGGCGAACACCTCGCCCAGCGGGGCCCCGCCCCCCAGCCGGGCCAGCGCCTCGTAGGCCCGCAGCGCGCTGCTCTTGCCACTCCCGCTGGCCCCGACGAACAGCGTGACCGGACCCAGCGGAAACCGGGCCCGCCGGTGCCCCGCAAAGGCGGAGAGCCGCAGTTCGGTGACACAGGGCCGGACGTACCGCACCTGGGCGGACGCCGTACGGAGACCCGGCGCGGGGGACGGACCATGTCGCTCCGCCACGGACGGCCCCTGCGCGGGCACGGTACGGGAGACGTCCCCAAACGGCGGCTGGTCGGACGCCGGTTGCGGTACGGCCTGGTGAGGTAAGGGCGTGGAGGCGGCGGAAGAGGCGGCGGAGGACGCAAACGGCGAGGACATATCCGGACCGTAGGACTCCGCCACCAGACGAACCGTTCCGCCCCGCACAGCTTCCTACGATCGAGCGACCCGACGACCACGCCGACCCTACGACCTGACGGCCCGACGGCCCGACGACCTCAAGGATCGGACGACCCGGAGGCCCCCGAGGATCCGGTACGACTCCGCCGACTCCGAAGACTTCGAAGACTCCGACGATCGTCGCGGAGCGCGACAGTGGCGGAGGCGACGTGTGTGCCGAGCCGACGTGCCGACGTGCCTGGAGGTCGCCGAGCGCCGCGCCAGGTGCGGGCGCTCGACGCCCGAGGACCGCTCAGACTCCGGGAACCCCCGCCCCCTCCATGATCCCGCTGACCTCGGTGCCCGGTGGGGTCAGCAGGAAGACGTTTCGGTCGACCCTGTGCATGCCGCTGGCCAGGCCGAAGACGACTCCGGTGGAGAAGTCCAGGACCCGCTTGGCGGTGTCGGTCTCCGCGCCCGTCAGGTCGAGCAGCACCGGGATGCCCGCCATCAGCGTCTCGGCGACCTCGCGGGCGTCCGCGAAGACGTTGACCCGCAGCACGACGAAACGGCGCCGGGTCTCCGTCTCCGCGTCGGGGAGCGAGCGGTGGCTCACCGCCGACGGCCACGCGTCCCGGCCCCGCAGCGGAACAACCTGAGCGAGCCCTTCCCACTGTTCATCGGTGACGTCGTAACGGTTCACCGGCACCCCCCGAACTGACTCGCCTTCAATGCCTGCACCAGCCATTCTTACGCCAAGTCACCCGTTCAGCCCAACAGCGACACGGTCCGCCACCGGCTCCGGTGCCGCGCAACGGCTTCCCACCGTGTCCGCACCGGAGTCCTCAGGTCCAGGCGCACCCCGCTCACCAGCCCCGATAACGTTGCGAAACGGCTTACTCGGCAGAAACGGCGCTGGTAACACCCGCCGAAAGCGAGAACCCGCGGCGTCCGCCGGACAGCAGCGGGCGGCTCGCGGTGTGTGCACGCGAGCATTCTGCCGCGCCCCGGCCGGATCGGCCGCCGGGAGCGCACCGGAGGCCGATCCGGCCGACCGACCGGGCCGACCGTCCGCATCACCGCGTCGGATCCCCCCGTCGGCACACCGCGTCGGCACACCGCGTCGGATCCCCGCGTCGGCACACCGCGGCCGCACTGAGCGTCGTCCTGGTCCCTGGCACGTACGACAGGATGATCACGAAGGGCCCCCGCCCTCCACCCCCCGAGCCCACCTACCGGCGACCTGCGAACCCCGGTCATGAGCAGGGCAGTTCACTTCCTCGCCCAAACCCAAGCGCATGAGATGCCACTGACGCCGCGTCAGGCAAAACCTTTGGCGATACCTCAGGCGACCGTGCGGGTGAAGCGGAGCGTGGTGGTGATCGTCGTCAGGCCGCCCATCATGCCGAGCTGGTTCAGGGTGATCCCGAACTCGTTCCGGTCCACGGTGAATGTGGCGTCCAGGGTGACCGCGTCGGCGTCCGCCTGGCTCAGGCGGGCGGTGAAGTTCTGCGGTCGGCTGATGCCGTGCACCGTCAGCCGGCCGGACACCTTCACGGCCCCGTCGGCGCCGAGTTCGGCGGCACGCACCGCGAAGGTGATCTCGGGGTACTTCTCGACGTCGAAGAAGTCCGCACTGCGCAGGTGCGCGTCCCGCTTGGCGTTCTTGGTGTCGATGGAGGCCGCGTCCAGGACCAGGGTGCCGGTGACCGCTCCGTCGGCGGCCACCTCACCCCCGCCGCTGACGATGGCGAAGACGCCCTTGGCGGCGGCCAGGCCCCACATCGCCTTGTGCTTCAGGGCGACGGTGGAGGCACCCGTGTCGAGCTGCCACAGTCCGGCTTCCACGGCGACGGTCATGGTCGTTCTCCTCGATAATCCAAATTTGGATGAAGCTGGGACGACCCACGCTAGCCGGTAATCCAAATCTGAACAACCTGGTCGTGCAAATTTGGACCACAGATACACTCGTAGCTATGGCAGACCCCGCTGAGCACCCCACCGACCTGCCCTCATGCCCGTCCGCTCAGGGCGCCGGCCTGCTGCCGGCCGAACTGCGCGGCTGGATGCTCCTGCTGGCCGCGACCGGGGCGGTGGAACAGCGGCTGCGCTCGGTGGTCAAGGAACGGCTCGACGTATCGCACGACGAGTTCCTGGTCCTGTGCCTGCTGGCGGAGCAGCCCCGGGAAGGCCTCCGCATGACCCGCATCGCGGAGCTGCTGGGGCGACCCAAGACGCGGCTGACCTATCAGATCGCCTGTCTTCAGCACGCCGGCCTCGTGACCCGCAAGTCGGTCTGCGGCGACAAGCGCGGCATAGAGGTGGCCCTCACCGACAAGGCCCGGCGCATGCTCCGGGAGACGTCCGGCGCCCTGGCCGAGACGGTGACGGGGGCGCTGGCCCATGTCATGGGCCCCGAGCAGTGCGCCGCGATGAGCGGGCTGATACCGAAGACCGCCACGGCTACAGCCACGGCTCCGGAGCCGACGCCGGAGCCGGAGCTGGAGCTGGAGTCGGAGTCGGAGCCGCAGCACTCCACCGTCTCCGACTGACATCCGTCCGCCGGCGGCCGGACGCCGGACGCCCCACCGGCGGGGTTCCGAGGAACACCACGGCAGGGCGGGGCGAGCGGCAACGGGGCAACGGGGCAACGGGGCGGATCGTCCTACCGGGAAGCGTCGGAGTACTCCTCCGCGGACGCGGCATCCTCCGACCCCGCCGGCTCCTCCGACCCCTCCGTGTCCAATGAGGCCTTACGGCCGGGCAGGACCGCGAAGACGATCATCGTGCCGGCGGCCATGATGATCCCGCCGACCAGGCTGGTCTGGGCGACACCCTGCGCGAACGCCTCGTGCACCGCCTCGACCAGGGCCTGCGCCTGCTGCGCCCCGCCTGCGGGGTCCTTCGCGACCTGCTCGGCAACCGCCAGGCCACCGCCCACCGAGTCCTTGGCGGTCTCCAGCGCGGCGGCCGGAAGGTTGCCGCCGACCAGGTCGGTCAGCTCGTCGCGGTACGCGGTGCCGAGGAGCGAGCCGAGGATCGCGATGCCGAGCGAACCGCCCAGCTCCAGCGCGGTGTCGTTGGCTCCGCCGCCGACACCCAGCTCACTCTCCGGGAACGATCCCATGATCGTGTCGGTGGCCGGGGACACGCTCAGGCCGATCGCGAAGCCCAGCATCATCATCGGCGCGAGGAAGTCCGCGTACGTCGAGCCCGTGTCGACCCGGGTGAGCAGGAAGACGCCCGCGGTGCCGATCACCATGCCGGACACGACCATCGCCCGCACGCCCAGCTTCGGGGTCAGCCGCCCGGTCACCGCGGCGCCGACGAAGACCGCACCGGCCAGCGGCAGCAGCCGTACACCGGTCTCCAGCGCGTCGTAGTCCAGCACGAACTGGAGGAACTGGGTGGAGTAGTAGATCGCGCCGAAGGTGCCGAAGAAGAAGAACAGCACCGCCAGCATCGAACCGCTGAAGGGCCGCATCCGGAACTTGCGGACGTCCAGCATCGGATGCGGATGACGAAGCTCCCAGGCCACGAACCCCACCAGACCGGCCCCGGCGACCACGGCAGCGGCGATCGGGCCGGTGCCCCAGCCGAAGTGCGGGCCCTCGATGGTCGCGTACACCAGCGAGCCGACGGAGACGATCGACAGCAGCCCACCGACGTAGTCGATCCGGCCCATGCCCGCCGCCTTGGACGGCGGGACCAGCGCGAGCGCGCCGACGACGGCGATGACCGCGATGGGGATGTTGATCAGGAAGGTCGAGCCCCACGCATGGTCCTGGAGCAGCCAGCCCGCGACCAGCGGTCCGACGGCGATGGCCAGCCCCGAGGTGGCCGTCCAGGCCGTGATGGCCTTGGCCCGCTCACGCCGCGGGAAGATCGCGACCAGCAGCGACAGCGTGGCCGGCATGACGACCGCTGCACCGACACCCATGATCGCGCGGGCCGTGATGACCAGCTCGGTCCGGTCCACCAGGCTGCCCATCACCGAACCGCCCGCGAAGACCAACAGCCCGGTGACCAGGGCGCCACGACGGCTGTACTTGTCGCCGATCGACCCCAGCACGAGCATCAGCGCCGCATACGGGACGGTGTAGCCGTCGATGACCCACTGGAGGTCGCTGCTGCTCAGGCCCAGGTCCGTGGTCATGTCCGGCGCGGCCACGATCAGCGAGGTGTTCGCCATGACCACGATCAACAGGCTCAGGCAGAGCACGATCAGCGCCGACCAGCGCTTGGCGTACGGCCCGGTCATCTTCTCGACGGGTGTGTTGACGGGGAAGGGCATGGGGGCTCCTAAGAGGACGAGTTAATTGCCCGTTGATGTGCAGACTAGTTTATTGCCCATCGGTGTGCAAATATTCCGATGACCCGCTGCCCGCTGCTCCGAGCCACGAGCGACGAGCCCCGAGCCCCGAGCCCCGAGGAGGCGAAGTGACCGGCCTACCGCCCCCGTGCGAACCGCAGCGCCACACCCCCTCACGCGCCACCCTCGATCCGCCCGGCCCATCGCCAGCGCCCGGGAGACTGCCGGCGGGACCGAGCCGTGGCTCCGACACCCGGATCGCTGGCCTCGCCGGGACCGCCGAGACCGCCGGGACCGACGCCGCCACGAGTGCCCTGGCCCGCCCCGTCCTCACCTTGTGCACGGTGAACGACCGCTTTCGCACGCTCATCGGGCTCACCCACCGGGCTCACCCACCGGGTTCGTTCACCGGGCTCACCCACCGGGTTCGTTCACCGGGCCCACCTGCCGGGTCCGTTCACCGGGCTCGTTCACCGCCGCTCATTCATCGGGCTCAGGACCTCGACGCCACCCGGCTCGGCGAACTCCTCACCGCCGCCCGGGACATGGCCGTCCCGTACCGGCCCCCTTGCGCAGGCGAAGCCGCCGTCCACGAAGGAGAGTTGATGTACCAGCACACGTACGGGACCGGCGCGTCCTACGACACGACCGAAGCACCCCGCACGCGACGCAGGCGGCGGCCGGCCGCCACCACCATCGCCCTTGCCGCCCTGCTCACGCTGATCCTGGTCCCCGTCACGGTCGACCGGCTCGTGACGGCACGGGTGGAGTCGCGAACGGCGGAGGCGTTCCAGGAGGGCATGGACACCCCGGCGCGGCCCCAGGTCCACGTGCGCGGGTTCCCCGTCCTGACGCAGGTGGCCTCCGGCACCCTGCGGCGGGTGGACATCACCGCCCACGACATCCCCGCCGACGGGTCGGCCCGCCCGCTGCCGCTGTCCGAACTCGACCTACGGCTGGACGGGCTGACCAGGTCCGACGACGGCAGCGAGGCGCGGGCCCGTTCGGCGGCGGCGACCGCTCGTCTGACCTACCCGGACGTGTCCGAGGCCCTCGGTCTGGAGGTGTCCCAGGGCAAGGGGCCGGGGCGGATCAGCGCGGACATCCTGCTGCCTCTCGGCGGAGGGCGGGTCACTGTGACCACGACCGTCTCGGCGGCGTCCGGCAACCGGATCGCGTTCGACGACTTCCAGGTCGAGGGCGGCGCGCTGCCCGCGGCCGGGGAAGCGGTGCTCGACCAGGTCTTCGAGCAGCCGATCCGGCTGCGGAACATCCCCGACGGCCTGAACCTGCGCTCCGTGACCACCACCGCCACCGGCCTCGACGCCCGGTTCACGGGAAGGTCGGTCACCTTCCGACCGGACGAAGCACCGTCGGACCAGGACCTGTGAGCGCGGAACGGAGAGGCAGGGGAACTATGGCGATCCGGACAGCTCAGGCCCCCGGCTCAGCATCCGCTGCCGCTGCTGCTGCCGCCGACACGACCTCGCCGACCACGGCCCGGGCCCGCTCCTCCGGCACCCCCGCCGCGACGAGCGTCACGACGGCCGTCCGGGTGCCGTCGTCCTCCAGCGCCCCGGTGTTGACCTCCTCCAGCAGCGCGACCTGCATCGCCTCGAGCCCCGCGCTCAGCACGGCGGGCGGCAGCTGCGTGTGGAAGACACCGTCGCGCTGCCCGCGCGCCAGGATGGCGGTGACCTCGTCGCGGGCGGGGGCGAGGATCTCGGCGACGCGCTCGTCGCCCAGGTCACGCCGGGCCAGCGCCAGGAGCAGCCGGTAACGGTCGCCCACCGGCCAGATCGTGTGCACGAAGTGCGCGAGCGCCCGCTCGGCCGGCTCCTGCGGCGCCGTCGCGACCGCCAGCGCGCCGCACAACGCCTCGGACGCCTCCTCCGCGAGCGCCTCCAACAGCGCCGCCCGTCCGGGAAAGTGGCCGAAGAGCGTTCGCCGTACGACGCCGGAGGCCCGCGCGATCTCCTCCAGGGTGACGTCCGGGTTCCGGCCGAGCTCCTGCCGGGCCGTGGCCAGAATGCGCGCCCGGTTGGACCGCGAATTACGCCGCTGCGGCTCGCGGGCCACGGAGTGGGTCACGGGAAACCTCGGGTGGTTCGGTACGGACGAACGGACGACGGGCGCCCATTGTGGCCGATCTTCGCCGCGGGGGCGACCCGGGTGCGACTCGGGTGCCACCCGGATTTGACGTGGGTACGACCCGGCTGCGCCTGGAAACGAGGGCCGCGCCCCACCGAGAGCAGCGCCAGACCGACGACGACGTCACGCCGAGAGCAGCGCCAGACCAGACGGCAACACCTCACCGACGACAGCGTCAGACCGACGGCAGCACCTCATCTCACCTCACCGACATCAGCGCCGGACGACGACACCGTCACGCCGACGACGACACCGTCACGCCGACGGCGACACCGCAACGTCACACCGCCAGCACCACCAACACCGACAGCCCCGTCCCGCCGACAGCCCCGTCAGACCGACAGCCCCGTCAGCCCGAGGCGGCCGGTTCCCCGTGGCCCTGCCACGGCCGGGCCAGCCCGACGAGGGCGAGTCCCGCCCCCGCCGCGGCGACCAGCATGATGACGGCCATCGGCAGGGAGCTGTCCTCCCCGAACAGCCCCACCAGCGGCGAGGCGAGCGCTCCGAAGAGGAACTGGAGGCCGCCCAGCAGCGCGGACGCCGCTCCCGGCGCCATCCGCCCCACCGCCTGTCCGATGCTCATGCCGCCCGGGAAGACCAGCCCGATGCCGCTCGCGGTCACGAACAACGTGACCCACGTGCCCACGAGGCTCTCTCCCACGGACAGGACCAGCAGGACCTGCGCCAGCGTGCCCACCAGCACCACGCCGACACCGGCCGCGAGCAGGGTGTTCAGCCGCACGCCCCGCCCGGCGAGCCGGGAGAAGACCGTGCCGGCGAGCAGCATGCCGACCGCGTTGGTGGCGAAGATGAGGGAGTACGTCGTCGAGGAGACGCCGTGGAGGTTCTCGAAAACGAAGCTGGAACCGCTGATATAGGTGAACAGGGCCGCCGCCACGAAGGCGACGACCAGGACGTATCCCATGAACGCCCGGCGGCCGAGCAGCGTTCCCATGGCACGGAACGTGTTCACGAACCCGCCGCTCTGACGCCGCTCGGGCGGCAGGGACTCCGGCACCCGGCGCACCACGGCGAGCAGCAGCAGTCCGCCCAGCACCGCCAGCACGGCGAACACCGCGCGCCAGGTGGACACGCTCAGGATCACCCCGCCGAGCACCGGCGCGGCGATCGGCGCCACGCCCATGACCTGGGAGAGCACCGCGAAGTGGCGCGGCAGTTCGGCGCCGTGGAAGCGGTCGGTGAGTACGGCCCGGGCCAGCACCATGCCCGCCGCGCCGGCCACGCCCTGGAGAAAGCGGGCGCCGGTCAGCAGACCGACGTTCGGGGCGACGGCGCACACCAGGGAGAAGAGGACGAATCCGGCCGACCCGGATATCAGCAGCCGGCGCCGCCCGAGCCCGTCGCTGAGCGGTCCGATCAGCAACTGCCCGAAGACCAGCCCGGCCAGGAACGCGGTCATCGTCAGCTGTACGGCCGAGCTGCTCGCGCCGAGCGTGTCCCCCATGGCCGGGAAGCCGGGGACGTACATGTCGGTCGCGAGCGGGGCGACCGCCGTCAGGGCGCCGAGGACGGCGACAAGGGCGACGGCCGAACGCTCCCCGGGGGCAGGGGCAGGGGCAGGGACGCCGGCGGTCGGCAGGGCGGTGGCACGGGAGGATGACGGAGGTACCATGAGAATAAAGATAACCAATAGTTCACTAGCTAACAAATAGCGAGCAGGTCAGAAGGCGAGCCTCATGCCCACCTCCCCCGCCTCCCCCGCCGACGTCCGCGCCCAATGGGCCGCGCACCATCCGGGCCTCGACACCTCCCCCATGGAAGTGGTCGGCCTGCTCAAGCGCGCCACCGGCCTGCTCGACCGCGCCGTCGAACCCCTCTACGCGGGCGCCCCGCTCACCGCCCCCGAGGTCGACACGCTCATCCCCCTGCGCCACGCCACCGAGCCGGTCATCGCCCGCAGCCTCGCCGAACGCCTCGGCCTCTCCCGCGCGGGCGTCAGCAAGACGCTCGCCAAACTGGAGAAACGCGGCTTCATCACCCGCACCCCCAACCCCGCCGACCGCCGCGCCGCCCTGCTCACCATCACCGAGTCGGGCGCCAAGGCCGTCGACGACCTCTTCCCCCGCCAACTCGCCGCGGAGGTCGATCTGTTGGCAGGTCTGGGAGACGACCGGGACTGGGTCCTCAAGGCGTTGGGCCGACTGGTGGAGACGATGGAGGGGCAGGGACGCCACGGCTGAACCCGGGGCCGGCCGAGTGGTGGCCGGGCCGGGCCGACGGGGGAGGACGCAGGTCCGGCGGGATCCCGTCCTCGGGAGGTGCCTGTCGGACGGGCGGGGCTCACCAGAACCGCCCGCTTCTTCGCGCGCGTCCTGCTCTACGGTGCCATCAGTCACCTACGACCGGGGAGGAACCGTGCAGCAGCCGAAGGCGGCTCTCGCCGAACGCATCGCCGAGCGCAGAAGCGGAGGCGACGACCCGCGTGCTCTGGTGGGCGAGATGCGACGCTCGGTCCTCCTCGTGCCGCTGGCCGACGGAGGTCTGTGGTCGGTGCGTTCGGGCGGGGTGCGGTGGATCTGCGGGTTCACCGACGAGGTCGCACTGGCCCGGTTCGCCCTGCGCCACGCGCGCGGTGACCAGCCCATGGAGTACGCGGCGCTGCTGGGTGCGCGCATCGTCGACGAGCTCGTGCCCGCCCTGGGCGAACCCGCCGGTCTCGCCGTCGACATCGCCACCGAGGACGGGTCGATGTTCTTCCCGCCGGTCGTCGGCATCGTGCCGGACGCGGTCGCCGTGGACGCCGGTGCGGCGGGAGAGGGGCCGCGGTCATGAGCGGTGACGGACCGGACCTGCGGCTCGACAAGGCGTCCGTCGCCAAGTTCACCCAGGGGGTGGGCGCGACCATCGACCAGCTCGGTGAACTCGGCGGCGCCACCGGGTCGGTGATGGGAAAGGGTTTCTCGGAGCTGGCGATGACCGGGATGGAGGCCGGGCACCACGGCCTCGCGGTCGACTTCGAGGACTTCTGCGAGCGTTGGGAGTGGGGCGTGCGCGCCCTGGTGCACGACGCCAGTGCGCTCGCGAACCGCCTCGGTCTGGCAGCGGGCACCCAGTGGGAGCACGACCAGTACGTGGCGGCAACGCTCAAGGTGGGCGCCAACTCCCTGTTCGGCGGGAACCCGCACGCCAGTGAGGAGGAGATCGCCCAGCAGAACTGGGGCGACATCTTCACGCCGGACTACCTGAACCCGGACTGGAGCGCCGAGTCGTTCGACAAGGCAGGTCAGGACATGGAGCAGACCTGGAAGGACACCGGCCGCACCGTTCTCACCGAGGGCCAAGGCGGCCGGCAGTCGCAGGTGCTCAACGACGCTCTCGGCATCTCCGACGACCAGTGGAACCAGGCGCTGGACGACACCTTCGGCCCGTCGCCGGAGGAACGCGCCCAGCAGGAGCAGCAGCAGGGTGAGTCCGGGGGGAACTGACGGTGGGTATCGGCGACTTCATCAGTGACATCACACCCGACTCGGTCGAGGACGCGGTCGAGGACGGCGTCGAGTGGGTGGGCAACCGGGTCGAGGACGCGGGCAACTGGACCGCCGACCGGCTGGAGGACGTCGGGTGGGAGTCCGGCGCGGACTGGGTGCGCGAACAGTCCCGTTCGGTCGCCAACCGGATGGGCGCCGAGGTCGACGAGATGGACCTCGGGCAGACCGAGGACAAGACCAAGCTGATCTACGGCAGCGCGAGCGAGATCACCTCCACCGCCACGAAGCTCCGCGCCTTCCAGTCGGCCTTCGACAACGCCGGCGACGGGCTCAAGGGCCTCGACTCGTCCCGGCTCAAGGGTGAGACGGCCGAGGCGCTGCGCACCGCGGTGAGCACCCAGCCGCCCAAGTGGTACACCGCCGCCGACGCCTGCGCGAAGGCGGTCGGTGCGCTGGACGCGTTCGCCGGCACCGTCACCTGGGCGCAGGGGCAGGCGCAGACGGCGATCGACAAGTGGAAGGAGGGCGTCAAGGCCTCCGAGGACGCCGCCGACGCCCACCGCAAGAAGGTCGACGACTACAACGGCGCCGTCGATCGCTACAACGCCCAGCCAGCGGACCAGCGCGACCCGGCCTCGCTGCCGCCGAAGCCCGCGGCGACGTTCGACGATCCCGGCAAGAAGCTGATGCAGGACGCTCAGGACCTCCTCGCCGAGGCCCGCAAGCAGCGCAACTCGGCGGCGGAGACCGCGCGCACGGCGGTCCGCGCCGCCCGCGACATGGCTCCGCAGAAGCCGTCCTACGCCGAGCAGTTGGGCGACGGGATGCAGGAGCTGCAGCTCATGGGCGACCATGTCGGCGGCGGCGTCATCAAGGGCACGGCGGGGCTGCTCAACTTCGTCCGCAGCGTCAACCCCATGGACCCGTACAACATCACGCACCCGGCCGAGTACGCCACGTCCCTCAACAGTCTGGCCGCCGGTCTGGTGGTGGCCGCCAACGATCCGGTCGGCACCGGCAAGCAGATGGTCGGCGACTTCATGAAGGACCCGGCGGAGGGCTTCGGCCGGCTGCTGCCCGACGTCGCGCTGACCGTGGCCACCGGGGGCGGCGGCGCCGCGGTGAAGGGCGTGCGGATCGCCGAGGAGGCCGCCGACGCCGCGCGGCTGCGCCGCCTGATCGACGACGCCCCGGACGGCACCCACCGCCGTCCGGACGGCGAGCGCACCACCGACGGCACCGACCCGGTGGACCTCGCCTCGGGCCGGATGTTCCTGCCGCAGACCGACCTCGAGATCCCCGGCATCCTCCCGCTGCTCTTCACCCGCCGCACCGAGTCCGGCACCGCGACCGGCCGCTTCCTTGGGTCCGCCTGGACGTCCACGGTCGACGAGCGTCTGGAGATCGACGCGATCGGCGTCGTCCACGTCACCGCCGACGGGCTGCTCGTCCCGTACCCGCACCCGGCACCCGGCGCGCCCACCACACCGGAATCGAGCCGGGCCCGAACGCTTCTCGCCAGGGAGACCGACGGCGACTACACGGTCACCGACCCCGACACCGGTCTGACCCGTCGTTTCACCGCCCCGCCCGGCACCGAGCCGGGCGACGACGGCACGGCCTGGCTGTCGACCGTCGCCGAACGCAACGGCCGCACGAGCACCGTCGACCGCGGCGAGGACGGCCTGCCACTGGCCCTCGTCCACTCGTCAGGCCCCCGGGTGAACCTGTCCGTCACCGACGGCCTGGTCACCGCGCTGTCCCTGGCCGGCGCGGGCGAGGGCGGCGCGGACCTGGCGCTGACGAGCTACGGCTATCAGGACGGCAATCTCACCACCGTCACCAAACCCTCCGGCGCCACCACCACCTTCGTCTACGACGACCGCCGCCGGGTCATCGCCTGGATCGACTCCAACGGAAGCCGGTACGACTACGTCTACGACGATCGCGACCGGGTCATCGCCGAAGGCGGCGAAGCCGGCCACATCCAGATCACCCTCGCCTATTCCGCACCCGAAGCCGGAACCGGCCACCGCACCACCACCCTGACCACCGCCGAGGGTCACACCACCCGCCATCTCATCGGCCCCGGCTGTCGCGTGCTGGCCACCACGGATCCGCTCGGCCACCTCAGCACCTTCACCTACGACGCCCGCGGGAACCTCCTCACCCGCACCGACCCACTCGGCCGCACCACCGCCCACACCTACGACGAGCACGACCGCCTGGTCGCCGTGCTCCGCCCGGACGGCAGCCGACTCACCATGAAACCCGGCCCGTTCGGGAGGTACACGGACCTCCACGGCCCGGACGGCAGCCGCTGGCTCCAAAGCTTCGACGAGCGCGGCAATCGCGTGGCGGTCACCGATCCGGCCGGCCACACCACCCGGTACGCCTACGACGCTCGCGGATGCCCGACGTCGATCACCGACGCGCTGGGAGCCGTCACCACCGTCCGCTGCGACGCCATGGGCCTGCCCGCGCAGGTCGTCGACCCGGCCGGCGGGACCACCCACGTCGAGCGCGACGCCCTCGGACATGCCGGACGCGTCACCGACCCCACAGGTGGCGTCACTTGTCTCGAGTGGGACACGGACGGCAATCTGATCCGCCGGGAGGCCCCGGACGGCGCCACCGAGTCGTGGACCTACGACGGCGAGGGCAACCGCCTCACCCACACCGACCCGATCGGCGGGGTGTCCCGCTTCGAGTACACCCACTTCGACCTGGTGGCGTCCCGCACCCGACCGGACGGAGCCCGGTACGAGTTCGGGTACGACGCCGCCCTGCGGCTCGTCCAGGTCACCGACCCGCAGGGCGCACGCTGGGCCTACGAGTACGACGCGGCCGGTCGGATGGTCTCGGAGACCGACTTCGACGGCCGAACCCTCGGCTACCGGCTCGACTCCGCCGGACAACTCGCCTCCCGAACCGACTCGCTCGGCCACGTCATCTCCTTCGAACGGGACGAACTCGGCCAGGTGATCCGGAAGGACGCCGACGGCCGGGTCACCGACTACGGCTACGACCGGGCCGGACGGCTGCTGCAGGCGTCCGGCCCGGACAGCGAACTCCTCTACGTGTACGACCGCCGGGGACGGGTCAAGTCCGAGCTCGTCGACGGCCGCGCCATGAGCTACGCGTACAACGCCGTGGGCCGCCGCACCCGCCGTGTCACTCCCACCGGCCACGTGACCACCTACGCATACGACGCCGGTGGCCGTCCCGAGCGCCTGACCAGCGGGGGGTCCCCGGTCGTCTTCGCCCACGATGTCGCGGGCCGTGAAACGGCTCGTGTCTTCGCAGACTTCGCCGACGCGCTCACCGTCACCTCGGCCTGGGACGAGGCCGGGCGGCTCTCCGCCAGCCACCTGACCGTCGACGGCCGTACGGTCAACAGCCGCGCCTACTCCTACCGCCCGGACGGCCACCTCTACTCGGTCAGCGACTTCCTGTCGGGCACCCGCACCTTCGACCTGGACACGGTCGGCCACGTCACCGCCGTCCACGGGCAGGGTTGGACCGAGCGGTACGCCTACGACGCCGGCGGCAACCTGACCGAGGCGTCCTGGCCCGCCTCCCACCCCGGCAACGAGGCCACCGGCCCGCGGACCTACGCCGGCACAGCGATCACCCGCGCCGGATCCGTCCGCTTCGAGCACGACGCCCTCGGCCGCATCACCCTGCGGCAGAAGACCCGCCTGTCCCGCAAACCCGACACCTGGCGCTACGAATGGGACGCCGAGAACCGACTCACCTCGGTGGTCACCCCGGACGGAACCCGTTGGCGCTACCGCTACGACCCCCTGGGCCGCCGCGTCGCCAAGCAGCGGCTGGCGGACGACGAGAGCGTGGTGGAGGAGACCCGGTTCGCCTGGGACGGCATGACCCTCTGCGAACAGACCCTTCACCACCCGGATCTCCCGAACGCCGTCGCCCTCACCTGGGACCACCGGTCCGGCGTTCCCCTCTCACAGACCGAGCGCATCCTCACGGCGGATGCCCATCAGGACGAGGTGGACCGGCGCTTCTTCGCCATCGCCACCGACCTCGTCGGCACCCCTGTCGAGCTGATCGGCCAGGACGGCGACATCGCCTGGCGCACCCGCGCCACCCTCTGGGGCACCACCGCCTGGAGCAGTTCCAGCACGGCCTACACCCCGCTCCGCTTCCCCGGTCAGTACTACGACCCGGAAACCGGCCTGCACTACAACGTGTTCCGGCACTACGACCCCGAGACCGCGCGATACCTCACTCCGGACCCCCTCGGGCTCGCGCCCGCCCCCAACCCCGCCGCCTACGTCCACAACCCTCACACCTGGTCCGACCCCCTCGGACTCAGCCCGTATCCGCGTGGCGAGAAGGGCAACCCGTTCGAGAACCGTGCGGACGCGGAAAAAGCGGCGTTCGAGCTCGCCGGTGTTCGTTACGGCGAAGAACCCATCGCCGAGTGGGTGGTCACCGGGGACAAGCAAATGAAGCACATGCCGGGCTATATCTATTCGCCCGATCCGGCACACTGGGGAAATTTCCGGCAATTCGAGACCGACAGTGGCTCGCGTGTGGTCGTCGAGCACACCAACGATCCGGCAGGCCCACACTTCCATGCCGGCAAGCCGAAGATCGACGACACCCGGAGCCTGGTCAACTTCGGCTGGGACAACGCACGGGTGCAGCGTCCCGACGGCAGCCTCGGCTATCCGGAGTCCATGGAGAGATACGGCAAGATAGACAAGTCGGGTGGCGACCATCACCTGTTCTACGGAGGCGGCTGAATGTCCTGGGGACCGATGAAAGGTCAGGGAGCATGATGGACCGGCAGGCACCGCAGTGGCGGGACGCCCTTCGCCGCTGCGGGCTCGAGGTGACGGGAGAGGCCGCCCCTGACGGCCCGCCCGTGAACGCCGCCATCCATGCGGTCAGCGGCTTCGAGGTGGAACCGGTCGCCACCGTCCCCGCCGCCGCCCCCCACGCCGCCGACGAACTGGACGAGGCATGGCATCGCCATGCCTCACAGGCCTCGCTCTACGGGGAGAACGGGGAGTTCCTCATCCTCCCGCCCGTACCCGGCGGGAGCGCGATCGGCTGGGTGCGGGTAAAGGACCCGGTCGGCAAGAACCTCCCGTCACGTATCTCCGGAGTGACGGGTTCACCCGAGTTCGTGGCCGTCTCGGCCGACGGCCGCCACCTGTGTGCCGCCTCGGTCGAAGAATCCGACTACTGGGTGGTGGTCCACGAGTTCTGAGGTCCTCAAAACCCCGGCCGCGGCGAATCGATCGACGGCACGGCCGGGAAACTCGGACAAAGCCTCGTTCGGCCTTGTGGTTCAGGCGCCCTTGGCCACCGGCTCCAGAATCGCCACGCACTCCACGTGATGCGTCATCGGAAACAGATCGAACGCCCGCAGCATCCGCACCTTGTAGCCGCCGTCCCGGAAGTACGCCAGGTCGCGCGCCAGCGCCGCCGGGTCGCACGCCACGTACGCGATCTTCCGCGCCCCCAGCGAAGCCAGGTGTGCGACCGTCTTCTTGCCCGCGCCCGCGCGCGGCGGGTCGAGGACGATCAGGTCGACCTCGGTGATCCCGGTGCGCGGCAGCACCGCCTCGACCTTGCCCTGCTCGATCCGCACCCGCTCGAACCCGGCGAGGTTGTGCCGGGCGTCCTCCACGGCGCGCTTGCCGGACTCGATGCCCAGCACCGCGCCCTTGTCGCCGAGGCGGTCGGCGAGGGCGCCCGCGAAGAGGCCGACGCCGCAGTACAGGTCGAGCGCCATGTCGCCCTTGCGCGGCAGCAGGCCCTGCATGACCGCCTTGACGAGGGTGTCGGCGGCCTGCGGATGGACCTGCCAGAAGCCGCCGCTGCCGACACGGTACGTCCGGCCGTCGGCACGCTCGCGGACGAAGGCCCGGCCATGGACGCGGTGGATGCCGCCGTCGTGCTCCTCGACCCGCATGACGGAGACGGGCCGGTCCAGCTCGACGAGGGGCAGACGGGCGCCGGGGCGGGGTTCGAGGATCACCATGCGGTCCTGGGAGCCCGTCGCGGCGATCGCGTCGACGGACGCCATCCCGGACCAGTCGCGGTCCTCGATGCCCAGCTCGCTGACGCCCGGCGCCGCGATCATGCAGTGCTCGATCGGCTCGACCTCGTGCGAGCGGTGGCGCCGCAGCCCGGCGTTGCCGTCGGCGTCGACCGCGTACTGGACGCGGGTGCGCCATGCGGGCACCTCGCCGGCCGGCAGTTTGTCGCCCTCGGCCGGCATCACGGTGCCGTCCCAGCCGGCCTCCTCGGGCGTGAGGCCCGCGAGCCGCAGCAGCTGCTCGGCGATCACCTCGCCCTTGAGGCGGCGCTGGGCGCCCGGCTTGGCGTGCTGCCAGTCGCAGCCGCCGCAGCGGCCGGGTCCGGCGTACGGGCAGGGTGCCTCGACGCGGTCCTTGGACGCCTCCAGCACCTGTACGGCGTCCGCGCGCAGGTACCGGGCCCCTTCCTCGCCCTCGGTCACCCGGGCCACGACCCGCTCGCCGGGCAGCGTGTGCCGGACGAACAGCACCTGGCCGGCTTCCGTCCGGGCGATGCAGTGGCCGCCGTGGGCGACGGGGCCGATCTCGACCTCGTATTCCTGCCCCACGAGCGACACCGCCTGCGACTTCTTCGGTTCTGCCTGCATGGCGGGGTGACTCCACAACGTCGAACGAGGAACGGCCGGACAACAGCCCACCAGTCTACGTGGCTGTCGTCCGGCCGTTCACCATGCGCCGGGACGAGGGTCGAGGGTCGAGGTCCCGCCCGGCGTGAGGGTCACTTCTTCGGGTTCGGCCCCGAGGAGCCCGGGGCGCTGCCGGAACCGGTGCCCGACGGCTCCTTCGGGTGACCCTGCTGCGCGGGACCGCGTCGTACCGAGCCCGGAGCGTTCCACTCCGAGCGCCTGCGGGCCCGCTTCTTCGCCGCCTCGGACGACTGGAGCTGGTACGGGACGGACGTGACCATGACGCCCGGCGTGAACAGCAGCCGGCCCTTGAGCCGCAGTGCGCTCTGGTTGTGCAGCAGATGCTCGTACCAGTGGCCGACCACGTACTCCGGGATGATCACCGACACCGCGTCGCGCGGCGACTCCTGGCGCAGGCTCTTGACGTACTCGATGACCGGCCGGGTGACCTCGCGGTAGGGCGAGTCCAGGACCTTCAGCGGTACGTCGATCCCGCGCCGTTCCCACTCGTCGCGCAGCGTCTTCGTCTCGGCCGGGTCGACGTTGACGGTGAGCGCCTCGAGGGTGTCGGAGCGCATCAGCTTGGCGTAGGCGAGGGCGCGCAGCGTCGGGCGGTGGATCTTGGAGATCAGCAGCACCGAGTGGACGCGCGAGGGCCGGACGGTGTCGTCGCTGGGGCCCTCGGGAGCGGCGATCTCCGCGGAGACGCCGTCGTAGTGGCGGCGGATCGCGCTCATCGTCCCGTAGAAGATCACCATGCCGAGCAGGGCGACCCAGGCACCGTGCGTGAACTTGGTGACCAGGACGACGATCAGGACCAGGCCGGTGAAGAAGGCGCCGAAGGTGTTGATCGCGCGGGAGCGGACCATGTGGCGGCGCTTGGCCTGGTCGGTCTCGGTCGCCAGGAGGCGGTTCCAGTGCCGGACCATGCCGATCTGGCTGAGGGTGAACGACACGAACACGCCGACGATGTACAGCTGGATCAGCCGCGTGGAGTCGGCGCCGTAGATGATGACCAGCAGCGTGGCCGCGCCGGCGAGCAGCACGATGCCGTTGGAGAAGGCGAGGCGGTCGCCGCGGGTGTGCAGCTGGCGGGGCAGGTAGCGGTCCTGGGCCAGGATCGAGCCGAGCACCGGGAAGCCGTTGTACGCGGTGTTCGCCGCGAGGAACAGCACCAGGGCGGTGGCCGCGGCGAGGACGATGAAGAGGAAGCTGTCCTTGCCGAAGACGGCCTCGGCGACCTGGGTGATCACCGGGTTCTGGACGTAGTCGGCGCCGACCGCGACCCCGTCGTGCAGCAGGTCGACGGCCGGGTTCTCGGCCATCCGGACCTTGGTGAACAGGGCCAGCACGATGATGCCGCAGAACATGGTGACGGCCAGCAGGCCCATCGCCGCGAGCGTACTCGCCGCGTTCTTCGACTTGGGCTTGCGGAAGGCGGGGACGCCGTTGGAGATCGCCTCCACGCCGGTCAGCGCGGCACAGCCGGAGGAGAAGGCGCGCAGCAGCAGGAAGACCAGGGCGAACCCGGCCAGCCCCTGGTGCTCGGCCTTGATCGTGTACTCGGCCGTGGGGGCCCGCATGGTGTCGTCGAGCACCAGCCCGCGGAAGGCACCCCAGGCGATCATGATGAAGACGCCCGCGACGAAGACGTAGGTCGGGATCGCGAAGAGCTTGCCGGACTCCTTGACGCCCCGCAGGTTCATCAGCGTCAGCAGCACGATCACGGCGACCGCGCAGGCCACCTTGTGCTCGACCACGAACGGGATCGCGGAGCCGAGGTTCTCGATGCCGGAGGCGATGGAGACCGCGACGGTCAGGACGTAGTCGACGAGCAGCGCGCTCGCGACGGTCAGGCCGGCCTTGGGGCCGAGGTTGGTGGTGGCCACCTCGTAGTCGCCGCCGCCACTGGGGTAGGCGTGGACGTTCTGCCGGTAGGAGGCGACCACCGTGAACATCAGCACGACGACCGCGAGGGCGATCCAGGGGCTGAAGTGGTAGGCCGACACGCCCGCGATGGACAGGACCAGCAGCACCTCCCCGGGCGCGTAGGCCACGGAGGACAGCGGGTCGGAAGCGAAGACGGGCAGGGCGATGCGCTTCGGCAGGAGCGTTTCTCCGAGCCGATCACTGCGCAGTGCGCGCCCGATCAGAATCCGTTTGGGCACGTCGGTCAGTTTGGACACAACAGAGGATCGTAGGCCTTCGAACACGGGACCGCCCACCCTCCCCCGGCGTCGGCCGGGTGATGGCGTGCCGCGTCTGCCTCCCGGGTGAATTCGGCCATGCCCGTGCTGCGGATTCCGCGACCGCGCCGATCCCCATGTCTATATGACAATCCCCGCCCGCTGCCGCCCCCTTGGAGGGTCCATGCACACGACCGCGGAGATCATCGGCGCCGTCGGCACCCTCGTCGGCCTCGGAATCCTTACCTTCCTCAGTCTCTGGAGCATCAGCCGCCGCTGATCGCGTAAAGCGTGCACGGGGGTGCCCTGCGCCGACCGCACGTGTGTAGCTTGGGCGACGGTCTGAGACCCTGTTCAAAGCCAAGCCAGAATTTTTATTGACTTCTTGACTTCTTGACCTCGGAAGGACGGTCGTGCACATCGTCATCATGGGCTGCGGCAGGGTGGGTTCCGCCCTCGCGCAGACCCTGGAGCAACAGGGGCACACGGTCGCCGTGATCGACCAGGACCCCACCGCCTTCCGACGACTGGGCTCCGGTTTCGGTGGCCGGCGGGTCACCGGAGTCGGCTTCGACCAGGACACCCTGCGCGAGGCGGGCATCGAGGAGGCCGGCGCCTTCGCCGCCGTGTCCAGCGGCGACAACTCCAACATCATCGCCGCCCGGGTGGCCCGTGAGATGTTCGGCATCGAGAACGTCGCCGCGCGCATCTACGACCCTCGGCGCGCCGAGGTCTACCAGCGCCTCGGCATCCCCACCGTCGCCACCGTCCGCTGGACGGCCGACCAGATGCTGCGCCGGCTGCTCCCCTCGGGTGCCGAGCCGCTGTGGCGCGACCCCACCGGGGGCGTCGAGCTCGCCGAGGTGCACGCCGCCCCGTCCTGGGTCGGCCACAAGATCAGCAAGCTGCAGGAGGAGACGGGCGTCCGCGTCGCGTTCCTCACCCGCCTCGGCGAGGCGATCCTGCCCACCTCCCAGACGGTGCTCCAGGAGGGCGACCTGGTGCACGTGATGCTGCGGAGCGACGAGGTCGAGAAGGTCGAGGCCTCGTTCGCCGAGGGCCCCAAGGAGGACGGTCACTGATGAGGGTCGCCATTGCCGGAGCCGGCGCCGTCGGCCGCTCGATCGCGGGCGAGCTGCTGGAGAACGGCCACGAGGTCCTGCTCGTGGACAAGGCGCCGACCGCCATCTCGGTCGAGCGCGTCCCGCAGGCGGAGTGGCTGCTGGCCGACGCCTGCGAGATCACCTCCCTCGACGAGGCGGCCCTCCAGCGTTGCAACGTCGTGATCGCCGCGACCGGCGACGACAAGGTCAACCTGGTCGTGTCGTTGCTGGCCAAGACGGAGTACGGCGTCCCGCGCGTCGTCGCCCGGGTGAACAACCCGAAGAACGAGTGGCTCTTCAACGAGTCCTGGGGCGTGGACGTGGCCGTCTCCACCCCGCGTCTGATGTCGGCCCTGGTCGAGGAGGCGGTGAGCGTCGGCGACCTGGTGCGACTGCTCCGCTTCAGCCACGGCGACGCCAACCTCGTCGAACTGACCCTCCCCGAGGAGTCGGCCCTGGCCGGCACTCAGGTCGGCGACGTGGAGTGGCCGGAGGACACCTCACTGGTCACCATCATCCGCGGCACCCGGGTCCTGACCCCGACCCGCGAGGACTCCCTCGAGCCGGGCGACGAACTGCTCTTCGTGGCCGCCCAGGCGAGGGAGGAACAGCTGGAGGACCTCCTGTCGGTCCGCAAGGAGGACACCGGCAGCTGAGCCGCCAGGGACACACGCGCGATGGGGGCGCCCGGAGATCTCCGGGCGCCCCCATCGCGTGTACGTCTATTCGGCCCGTCCGGCGTTACGAGTCCCTGTCAGCCCGTCCGGCGTCTGAGGACGAGGCCCGTTCAGGGCCGAAGGGGGTCTGGGGGCGCAGCCCCCAGGGACGGTCACCCCGACACCGGGAGCTAACCCTCCCGACGGTGCCGCCCACCAGCCTCCGACGCCTCCGACGCCTCCGCGGCAGCGGCCGCGGCCTTCTCCTCCGCCTCCATCTCCGCGAACACATCGATCGGCGCGGGCGCCTTCGCGAGGAAGACCCACGTCAGCCAGACGGCGAGCAGGAACGGCGGGATCTTCAGTGCGATCAGCACCCAGCCCAGCTGCGCGGTGTTGGCCCACCAGTACAGCGGGAAGAGGATCGCGCACTTGGCGAGCAGGATCAGCCCCCACGCCCAGCTGGCCTTGGCGTACGCCTTCTTGCGACCCGGGTTACGGGTCCGCCAGGAGAGGTTCTCCTTGAAGACCGGGCCCAGGATCAGGCCGATCAGCGGCACCCCGCACAGCGTCGTGACGATGTAGGCGAGGGCGAGGCCGAGCGTGTAGAGCATGCCCGGCAGATAGAAGTCCTTGGCGTTGCCGGTCATCATCGCGAAGACGACGCCGAAGGCGACGCCGAAGACCCCGCTGAAGGCGTGCTTGACCGTGTCCTTCATCGCCAGGCGGACCACGACCAGGATCAGCGACACCGCGAGCGCGGCGATCGCGGACATGTGCAGATCCTTGTTGATCGTGAAGATCGTGACGAAGAGCAGGCCGGGCACGACCGTCTCGACCATGCCCCGCACCCCGCCGAACGCCTCGAACAGCGCGGCCTCGGTCACCGCCCGGGCGTCGGCCGCGGTCGTGTCGTCCGCGGTCGTCTCTTCGGTCGGCTTGTCGAGCGACGTCACCGGCTACTCCCTACCCAGGGGTCTCAGTTCGTACTTGGGGTTGAACAGCACCCGGCGGCCCCGGCTCATGGAGACCCGCCCCGATGCGATGAGTCTGCGTCCCGGCTCTATGCCCACTATGGAGCGCCTGCCCAGCCACACCACGTCCAGCGCCGCGGTGCCGTCGAACAGCTCGGCCTCCAGGGCCGGGACTCCGGCGCGTGGCCGCAGAGTGACCGTGCGCAAGGTACCAGTAACCGTGACGATCTGGCGGTCCTGGCAGTCTCCGATCCGCGTGCATCCGGCCGTCTCGGCGTCCTCTCGCAGCTCCTCGGACTCCAGGTCCTCCTGCGACGAGGAGAGCCGGTCGAGCATGCGCCGGAACCGGCCCACCGGCTTTTCGGAACGAGGGACAGCACTCATGTCTGAAGGGTACCGGGGCACACCCACCGAGCCGTAGCCGCCGCCCCACCCGTCGCACTAGCGCTCGAACCGGTATCCCATCCCGGGTTCGGTGACGAAGTGCTTGGGATGCGAGGGATCCGCCTCGAGCTTGCGTCTCAGCTGCGCCATGTACACCCGCAGGTAGTTGGTCTCCGTTCCGTACGACGGCCCCCACACCTCCTGGAGCAGCTGCTTCTGGCTGACCAGCCGGCCGGTGTTGCGCACCAGCACCTCCAGCAGATGCCACTCCGTGGGGGTCAGCCGTACGTCCTTCCCGGCCCGGTTGACCTTCTTCGCGGCCAGGTCGACGGTGAACCCGTCGGTCTCCACCAGGACCTCGTCCTCGCCGCCCCCGGCGGGTTCCGCCCGGCGGACCGCGGCTCGCAGCCGGGCCAGCAGCTCGTCCATGCCGAACGGCTTGGTGACGTAGTCGTCGGCGCCCGCGTCCAGCGCCTCGACCTTCTCGTCCGAGGAGTGCCGGGCGGACAGCACCAGGATCGGCACCCTGGTCCAGCCGCGCAGTCCCTTGATCACCTCGACGCCGTCCATGTCCGGCAGCCCCAGGTCGAGGACGATCACGTCCGGGTGGCGGGCGGCGGCGAGCCGCAGGGCGGTGGCGCCGTCGTGGGCCGAGTCGACCTCGTACCTGCGGGCCTTGAGGTTGATCACGAGGGCGCGGACGATCTGCGGCTCGTCGTCGATCACGAGCACTCTCGTGGGGGCCTGGGGCGTCCCCTCGGCCGGGCTCAGCATGAGGCATGCCTTTCGGGTTGTGCGGGTTGCGCGGCTTGCGGCTCGAGGCGCGGCCCCGCCGCGCGGACGGTGAGGACCATGGTGAGGCCGCCGCCGGGGGTGTCCTCGGCGTTGAGGGTGCCGCCCATGGCCTCGGCGAAGCCACGCGCGACCGCGAGGCCCAGCCCCACCCCGGCCCCGCGCGGAGCGTCACCGTAGCGCTGGAAGGGGGCGAATATCCGCTCCTTGGCCTCGTCGGGAACGCCCGGCCCGCGGTCCACGACCCGTACCTCGACCCGGTCGGACATCGCGCTCGCCGAGACCAGCACGGGCTCGCCGCCCGGACTGTACTTGACCGCGTTCTCCACGAGGTTGGCGACCGACCGCTCCAGCAGCCCGGCGTCCACGGCGACCATGGGCAGCGACTCCGGGATGTCCAGCTCCACGCTCGCCGCCGGATCGGGCACCCCGCCGAGCGCCATCGGCACCACCTCGTCCAGGTCGATCTCCCGGATGATCGGCGTGACCGTACCGGTCTGGAGGCGGGACATGTCCAGCAGGTTGCCCACCAGGTGGTCGAGGCGGTCCGCGCCCTCCTCGATGCCCTCCAGCAGCTCCGCCCGGTCCTCCTCGGACCAGGCCACGTCGTCGGATCTGAGGCTCGACACGGCCGCCTTGATCCCGGCCAGCGGGGTCCGCAGGTCGTGGCTCACGGCGGCCAGCAGGGCCGTGCGGATGCGGTTGCCCTCGGCCAGCGCGCGGGCCTGGTCGGCCTCCTCCTGGAGGCGCCGCCGGTCCAGTACGACGACCGCCTGCGCGGCGAACGCGGCCAGCACCCGCCGGTCCTCCGCGGGCAGCAGCCGCCCGGTGAGCGCCAGCGCCAGGTGGTCGCCGACCGGCACCTCCACGTCCGCGTCCTCGGGCCGCTCGACCGGTCGTCCGAACCCGACGTGGCCCGCGCGGGTCCACGGCGCCCTGTCGTCCGCCCGCTCCAGCAGGGCCGCCGACTCCATCCCGAAGGTCTCGCGCACCCGCTCCAGCAGCGCCTCCAGGCTGGTCTCGCCCCGCAGTACGTTGCCCGCCAGGTAGGACAGGATCTCCGACTCGGCCCGCAGCCGGGCCGCCTGGTGCGTACGCCGGGCCGCCAGGTCCACCACCGAGGCCACCGACACCCCCACCCCGACGAAGATCACGATGGCGACGATGTTCTTCGGGTCGGCGACCGTCCATCGGTGCAGGGGCGGTGTGTAGAAGTAGTTCAGCAGCAGCGAGCCCACCGCCGCCGAGGCCAGCGCCGGCAGCAGCCCGCCGAGCAGCGCCGCCGCCACCGTCACGGCCAGGAAGAGCAGCATGTCGTTGGCGAGGCCGAGGTGGACGGTGTTCAGCAGCAGCGCCAGCAGGGCCGGGCCCGCCACACCGACCAGCCAGCCCCAGATGATCCGGGCCCGCCCGAGCCGGGCTCCCCGGGCCACCGGCAGTCCACGCCCCTTGGCGACCTCGTCGTGGGTGACGATGTGCACGTCGAGGTCGGACCCCGACTCCCGGGCGACCGTCGCGCCGACGCCGGGCCCGAAGACGTACTGCCAGGCCTTGCGGCGCGAGGAGCCGAGCACGATCTGCGTGGCGTTGACCCCGCGGGCGAAGTCGAGCAGCGCGGCCGGGATGTCGTCGCCGACGACGTGGTGGAAGGTGCCGCCCAGGTCCTCCACGAGGGTGCGCTGGACCGCCAGTTCCTTGGGCGAGGCGGAGGTCAGCCCGTCGCTGCGCGCGATGTACACGGCCAGCACCTCGCCGCCGGCGCCCTTCTCCGCCAGCCGCGCCGCCCGCCGGATCAGGGTGCGTCCCTCCGGACCGCCGGTCAGCCCGACCACGATCCGCTCGCGCGAACCCCAGATCGCCGACACCCGGTGCTCACTGCGGTACTGCTTCAGGTACTCGTCGACCCGGTCGGCCACCCACAGCAGGGCCAGCTCCCGCAGGGCGGTGAGGTTTCCGGGCCGGAAGTAGTTGGACAGGGCGGCGTCGACCTTGTCCGGCTTGTAGATGTTCCCGTGCGCCATCCGCCGCCGCAGGGCCTGCGGTGACATGTCCACAAGCTCGATCTGGTCGGCGCGCCGGACGAACTCGTCGGGCACCGTCTCCTGCTGCCGCACCCCCGTGATCGACTCCACGACGTCGCCGAGGGACTCCAGGTGCTGGATGTTCACGGTCGAGACCACGTCGACGCCGGCGGCGAGCAGTTCCTGCACGTCCTGCCAGCGCTTGGCGTTGCGCGAGCCCGGGACGTTGGTGTGCGCGAGTTCGTCCACCAGGGCGACCCGCGGGGCGCGGGCGAGAACCGCGTCCACGTCCATCTCGGTGAAGACGCCGCCCCGGTACTCCAGTTCCCGGCGCGGGACCTGCTCGAGGCCGTGCAGCATCACCTCGGTGCGCTGCCGCCCGTGGTGCTCGACGAACGCCACCACACAGTCCGTGCCGCGCTCCACCCGGCGGTGCGCCTCGGACAGCATCGCGTACGTCTTGCCCACGCCCGGTGCCGCACCGAGGTAGATCCGAAGCTTTCCGCGTGCCATGGCCTCATTGTCTTCCTGTGACTCCTGCGTACGCAGCGTCGACCTTACGGCCAACAGTTCCGACATAAGGGACGAGCTGAAGGGTGAGGGGCGCCTTTGACGCAACCCTGACGCGGCGGGACGACCACCGGCGCCCCTCACCCCTTCATCGGACGAGCCCTCCGAATCGGTTCACGCACACCGGGTCACGCGGGATTGTCTCCGTGGGTGAGCGTCTCCCAGGCGACGAAGAGGTTGTTGCTGCCGGCCGGGCGGTTCTGCAGGGTGAGCGTCTGGGTGTTGGTCATCGCGATGCCCAGACGGTTGTGCAGCGCGTTGTAACCGACCTCGGTGACCGGGCCGAGCGCCTGGTTCAGCGAGCCGCCGCACAGCCAGCTCGGGACGGCCGCGCCGAGCTCGTACTTGGCCTGGAAGCCGAGGGCCTGCCGCAGCCGCTCGCCGACGTCGGTGCCGTACAGGTCCTGCCCCTGGATCCGGCTGGTCTCGGCGACGTGCGAGATCGCGGAGATGCCGTACCCGGTGTGGGTGAGGTCGCGGCAGGTCTCCTGGGTCAGGCCGGTGACGAAGGTGCCCTGTCCCTGCCAGTAGGCGACGACCTTGTCCCGGGTGTTCAGGTTCTGGCTCGGCACGGTCTTCGGCAGCTCCCCGTCGGAGGCCAGGTAGACGTAGGCCGCCGTGCGGGTGCGGAATTTCGCCATGGCCTTGTCGTACGAGGTTCTGTCCTCGAGGAAGACGGAGATGCCGATCGCGGCCTCCGTCATGGACAGCTCCCAGTTCCCGTTGGAATTGGAGCCGTTGATGACCTCGGGCAGGTAGACGTCCCGCAGCATGGTCGCGAAGCGGCCGGAGTTGGCCCAGCCGCCGGTGTACGTGTACTTGATGATCTCGGCGGCCCTCGGCCAGGACGAGCCGGCCCAGCCGGTCTGGAGGGGCGCGTTGCTGTTCGTGTGGTCCTTGACGACGGCCGACCAGGCGTCCATCAGCTCGATGGCCTTCTTCGCGTACCGCTCGTCCCGCGTGACGTACCAGGCGAGGGCGTCGGTGTACGCCGCGAGGGCGTCCTCCCGCTCGTCCGTGCAGCCGTAGTTCGGGTTGGAGTAGGACCCGCACTCGACCACGGCGCGGGGCTTGGGGGTGCGGCTCAGGCTGGCGTACTTACTGGCCAGAAGCTGGTCGAAGGCGCCCTTCCAGGGCTGGGCCGCGGAGTCGACCTTGCCCCGGACGAAGTCCAGTTGCGCCCGGGAGACGGTGACGCCGGGGTGGGCGAAGGTGGTGGGGGCGGCTTGAGCCGGGGGGACGTTCGGTGACGCGAGAGCGCCCAGGACCAGGGCGGTGACGGTCACAAGGAATGCGGTTCGACGCACAGCAGCTCCGTTCTTGTTCGTGTATGTGAACGCAGAGCGCCCTTATGAACTCAGGCGTTGAGCGGAGACCGTAGGTCCAGACCAATGCACCGTCAAGGGTTCCCACACGAGAAGAACGCGAGACGCGCACACGAGACGCGAACACGACAAAGGGCCGCACCCCGTGCGGGGTGCGGCCCTGTCAGCCGTTACGGTCTGCCGTCGCCGACTAGCGGACCTCGGTGATCTCCGGTCCGCGCTGGAGCTGACCCATGCCGCCGGAGAAGCGGGAGCCCTCGTCCTGCTGCTGAACGCCCTCGGGGACCATCTGCGCGTCGTTCGGCAGCTTGAGGACGATCGGGTCGCGGGGCGCCATCGGGCCCTCACCGCGGACCACGACGGTGTCCCGGAAGATCTGCTCGAGCAGACCGGCCGCCTGCGGCTGCACCGCGCCCTGGCCCGAGATCACCCCGCGCAGGAACCAGCGGGGACCGTCCACACCGACGAACCGCACGACGTGGAAGCCACCCGTGCCGTCCGGCAGCTGCACCGGCACCTGGGCCCGCAGCTCCCAGCCCAGCGGGCCTTCGACCTCGTCGACGATGCCACCCTGCTGAGTGATGCCGGAGCCGATCTCCTCGCGCACCTCGCCCCAGATGCCCTCGCGCTTGGGAGCGGCGAAGGCCTGGAGCTGGATGGCGCTGTCGCGCAGTACGACCGTCGCCGCGACGATCGCGTCACCGGCGACCTCGACCCGCAGCTCCATGCCGTCGACCCCGGGCACGAAGATCCCGCCGAGGTCCACACGGCCCTCGGCGGGGTCGCGCACCTCCGAGTCGTCCCAGGGCCCGTCGGGCCGCGGCTCGGGCTCGAGCCGCACACGCTCGCGCTCGCCTTCTACGTCGTCCGCCTCAGCGTCGACATTGTCGACGACCTGCTCGGCCTCGCCGGCCGCGTCCTCGGCGGCACCCTTCTTCTTGCGACGTCCGAACACGTCACTGTCCTTCCCGGTCGGATACGACCGAAGCGTATCGATTCCCACCCGTCGCGCCGCCCTCGGCGGCCGAGGCGCTTGTACCGCTTTCACCGCCCACGGCGGCATGCCCGCCGGTGGACCCGAAGCCCCCTGCGGCCCGCGCCGATTCGGGAAGCTCCGCCACCTCCTGGAAGCGGACCCTCTCGACCTGCTGGACGACCAGTTGGGCAATCCGGTCGAAGCGCTCGAACCGCACGGACTCGCGCGGGTCGAGATTCACCACGATCACCTTGATCTCCCCACGGTACCCGGCATCAACCGTCCCCGGGGCATTCACGAGGGCTACTCCGCACCGGGCGGCCAGCCCCGAGCGCGGGTGCACGAAGGCCGCGTACCCCTCGGGCAGGGCGATGGACACCCCCGTGGGCAGCACGGCCCGCTCCCCCGGCGCGAGTTCATGGCTGCGCGTGGTGCGCAGATCGGCCCCGGCGTCACCCGGGTGCTCGTACGTCGGAAGCGGTACGTCGGGGTCGACGCGCCGGATCAGGACGTTCAGGGGGTCGCGGCTCACGGGTTCACCTCGAAGGCGCGGGTGCGCCTGATCTGGTCCGGGTCGCTCATGGCGGCCTGGATCTCCGCCTCACGGCCGTGGCTCACGAAGTGCTCGACCGCGACCTCGATGAAGAGCGCGTCGGCACGGACGGCGAGCGGCCCGTCGGGGCCGCCGATCCGCCCGGTGGCGCTCGAGTAGATCTTGCGCCTGGCCACCGCAGTGACCTCGGCCTCCAGGTACAGCGTGGTACCGACGGGCACGGGGCGCACGAAGTCGGTCTCCAGCCGTCCGGTCACGGCGATCGTCCGCAGCAGCCAGTTCAGCGAGCCGAGCGTCTCGTCGAGGGCGGTGGCCAGGATTCCGCCGTGCGCGAGGCCGGGCGCACCCTGGTGCGCGGACTGCACGGTGAACTCGGCGGTGACGGTCACGCCCTCACCGGCCCGCGCCTCCAGATGCAGCCCGTGCGTCTGCTCGCCGCCACATCCGAAACAGTGTTCGTAGTGGGCACCGAGAAGCTCACCGGGCACGGGAGCGTCGGGGTGCCGGACGGGTTTCACGGCATCGGCCGGAGGCTCAAGAGCTGCGGAAGTACCACTCACAGCCGCAGACCTTACCCGCGCGTCCGCCATATCAGGACACCGTGCCAAGCTTGGCTCCATGCAGCTCTCGACCACCCCGTACGAAGAACGCCTCACCGCCCCACGATCGTGGTGGTTCGTCTCGTTCCTCGTGGGTGTCTCCATGGCCCTGATCCTGCTGCCCTTCGGCACCCTGCCGTTGCTCGGCGGTCTGGTCGGCGGCACCGCGGCCGCCGCGGTCGTGGCCAGCTCGTACGGTTCCCTCCGCATCCGCGTCGTGGGCGACTCGCTGATCGCGGGCGAGGCGAAGATCCCGGTCGCGGCCCTGGGCGAGGCGGAGATCCTGGACGCGGACGGGGCGCGCGCCTGGCGCACCTACAAGGCCGACACCCGGGCCTTCCTGCTGCTGCGCTCCTACATCCCCACGGCCCTGCGGGTCGAGGTCACCGACCCGGACGACCCGACGCCCTACCTCTACCTGTCGACGCGAGAGCCGGAGCGCCTGGCAGAGGCACTGAAGGCGGCGCGGGAGGCGACGGCGTAACCGGCGTCCTCAGCGTCCGATTTCTCTGGGGTTCCCGGGGTCGTCGGGGTCGTCGGGGCCCAAGGGGTTCAAGGGGTGCTGAGCGATCTCCCCCATGGCCAGGGGATCCGCCGGCCTCTCCAGCGGCGGCAGTTCCGGCAGCGCGTCCCACGGCACCTGCATCTTCCGCAGGTCGGCCCGGACCTTCGCGGCCACCCTCCTAGTGTCCCGCCGGTTCATAACCGCGCCGACGGCGGCGCCCACCATGAAGGGCATCAGGTTCGGCAGGTCACGGACCATGCGCTTCATGATCTGCTGGCGCAGCTCGCGCTTCATCTGGCCGCCGAGCGCCGAGTTGATCGAGGACGGCTTCATGACATCGACGCCGCGTTCGCCCGACCACGAGCGCAGATACGCGGTACTGCGGTCCTTGAGATTGCCCGCCGGCCGCACGCCGTAGACCTCGTGGAGTTCGGCGATCAGTTTCAGCTCGATGGCCGCGACCCCGGTGATCTCCGCGGCCAGTTCGGTCGGCATGGCGGGCGGCACGGGAAGCATCGCCGCCGCCCCGATGCCCGCGCCGACGGTGGACGTGGCGTTCGCCGCGCCCGACACGAGTTTGTCCGCGAGCTGCTCGGGCCCGAGGCCGGGGAACTGCCTGCGCAGCGTCTGAAGGTCCCGTACGGGGACCCGTGGGGCAAGGTCGATGATCCGGTCGGCGAGGTGCCCCAGTCCCGCCCTGGCGCGGTTCCCGCCCTTGCGGACGCCTTCCAGGGCCAGGTCCTTCGCCTTGTCCCGGATGACCGCCGCCCGTCGCTTGGCGACGGGGGCGGCGTTCCGCGTCGGCACCGGGAGGTCAGCCCGGTCGGCCGCGGGTTCGAGCGAGGCCGATCCTGCCGGGACATCTCCCGTACCGGATGAGCCTCGCTCGTCGTCACGCACGCCGTGAGGGCCTTGGGAAGGCCCCTTGTCCGTTCCCCGCAGGGGGAAGCGGCGCTTCCGAGGTGGGGTCGAGCCAGTCACGGCCGACCCCGCCTCAGTCGCAGTCGCGGCAGATCGGCTGGCCGTTCTTCTCCCGGGCCAGCTGGCTGCGGTGGTGCACCAGGAAGCAGCTCATGCAAGTGAACTCGTCCTGCTGCTTCGGCAGCACCCGGACGGCCAGTTCCTCGTTCGAGAGGTCTGCGCCGGGCAGCTCGAGCCCCTCCGCGGCCTCGAATTCGTCGACGTCGACTGCCGAAGCGGACTTGTCGTTCCGCCTGGCCTTCAGCTCTTCAAGACTGTCTGAGTCGACGTCGTCATCGGTCTTGCGTGGGGTGTCGTAATCGGTAGCCATTTCGCCTCTCCCCCTCTGGGTGTCTGCGGTGTCTCCAGCGCACGTAACGCGTGAGAGGCCGGACTTGTGCCCGCCTCGAGGCGGAGATTTTGCCTCACATCAAGGTCTGTTACTCAATCGACACCCAACCGAACTCCTCACGAGTGATCGGCTTGGATGGCGATCGGGACCGTACACGGTCCGAATGCCGCACTTCAAAGGCGTCTCACCGTGTACTTCCCGTGATCAGGACCCCTGAAAACCCGGATTTTCCGGGCTTTACGACGGCATTCATGATCACGGAGAGTAGATGGCCGGAAATTCGCCCTTGTGATCGATCACACACGGGATAGCCAGGTCGGGATCCAGAAAATTCCGCGCAAAGCGAACATCCCCGCGTGTGTCGGCGACATGATCTCAGACGGGGAAGGTGACCCGCATCACGAGCCCACCCCCCTCGCGCGGCTGGGCCGCGATATGGCCGCCGTGCGCCCGGGCCACGGACCGCACGATGGACAGGCCCAACCCGACCCCCTTGTCACTGCCGGTCCGCTCCGTGCGCAGGCGACGGAAGGGCTCGAACAGATTGTCGATCTCATATGCGGGCACGACCGGCCCGGTGTTCGACACGACGAGGACCGCCTGCCCGTGCTGGACCTCGGTGGTCACCTCGACCCAGCCGCCCTCGGACACGTTGTACCGTACGGCGTTCTGCACGAGATTCAGCGCGATCCGCTCCAACAGGACACCGTTGCCCTGGACGACGGCGGGTTTCTGCTCCCCGCGGATCACCACACCCTTGGCCGCCGCCTCCCCGTGCACCTGATCGATGGCCTGCCCGGCGACCTCCGCGAGGTCGACCGGCTTGCGCTCGACGATCTGGTTGTCGCTGCGGGCGAGCAGCAGCAGGCCCTCGACGAGCTGCTCGCTGCGCTCGTTGGTGGCCAGCAGCGTCTTGCCGAGCTGTTGCAGCTCCACCGGCGCCTCCGGATCGGAGAGGTGCACTTCGAGCAGCGTGCGGTTGATCGCCAGCGGGGTCCTCAGCTCGTGCGAGGCGTTGCCCACGAAGCGCTGCTGGGCCGTGAAGGCGCGCTGGAGGCGCTCCAGCATGTCGTCGAAGGTGTCGGCCAGCTCCTTCAGCTCGTCGTCCGGCCCGTCCAGCTCGATACGGCGGGACAGGTCCGAGCCCGCCACCGCGCGTGCGGTGCGGGTGATCCGGCCGAGCGGGGACAGCACCCGGCCGGCCATGGCGTAACCGAAGGCGAAGGCGATCACCGCGAGGCCCAGGAGGGCCAGCAGGGACCGGCTGAGGAGGTTGTCCAGAGCCGCCTGGCGCTGGTGGTTCATGCACTGGCTGATCGCGTCGTTGAACTCGCCCAGTGTCTGGCCGCTTGCGAGCCCGGGACAGTCGGTGCTGGAGACTTTCAGGTCCCCGACGTCGATGATCTTGAACAACGGCTGGTTGCCGGTGTGCAGGGCCTGCGCGGCCAGCAGATAGATGATCGACAGCAACAGGATGCCGGCGATCAGGAACATGCCGCCGTACAGCAGCGTGAGCCGTATGCGGATGGTCGGGCGCAGCCACGGGAAGGGGGACTGCGGACTCCTGGGGGCCCAGGTGGGCTTCGGGGGCGCCTGGGGGGGCGCGGGTGTCGATGCCACGGCGGATCAGATCCGGTAGCCGGAACCGGGGACGGTGACGATCACCGGAGGTTCGCCCAGCTTGCGGCGGAGCGTCATGACGGTCACGCGTACGACGTTGGTGAACGGGTCGGTGTTCTCGTCCCAGGCCTTCTCGAGGAGCTGCTCCGCGGAGACCACCGCACCCTCGCTGCGCATCAGCACCTCCAGGACGGCGAACTCCTTGGGTGCGAGCTGGACCTCCTTGCCGTCGCGGAAGACCTCGCGGCGGTTGGGGTCGAGCTTGATGCCGGCCCGCTCCAGGACGGGCGGCAGCGGCAGGCTGGTGCGCCGGCCGAGGGCACGCACGCGTGCGATCAGCTCGCTGAAGGCGAAGGGCTTGGGGAGATAGTCGTCGGCGCCGATCTCCAGACCCTCGACGCGGTCGCTGACGTCACCGGAGGCCGTGAGCATCAGCACGCGCGTGGGCATGCCGAGTTCGACGATCTTGCGGCAGACGTCGTCGCCGTGGACGAGGGGGAGATCCCGGTCGAGGACGACCACGTCGTAGTCGTTGACGCCGATGCGCTCCAGGGCGGCCGCCCCGTCGTACACGACGTCGACGGCCATGGCCTCCCGGCGCAGTCCGGTGGCCACCGCATCGGCGAGCAGTTGCTCGTCCTCGACGACGAGTACGCGCACGTCGCTTGTCCTTCCTGTGTCCACCCGCGTAGCGCCCAGTGAGCGCACGCGAGCAGGGGTTTCGGTGAGTGTGGGCTTCCATCCTGCCCTTTTCGGCCATAAGTCGGCGGTAAGGCGGGTGCGCGGAAGATGAAGGCCGGGTGTGAAGCCCGGGAATGCGAGATTTTCTCGTGAGGTTGAGGTTTCCACGGAAGAGAGCAGGGGGAGGACGGCTTTACACCCCGCGATCACGCTCTGCATGTGCCGCAGCACCATGCGGTACTCCGCGGTCCATTTGCCGCAGAGCGGGCGTGGGTGTCCGGCACCGTCGCCGCCCGGCAGGGCAGCGCTGGGCACCTATGGCAGACGTGATCGCCCCTTCCCAACCGGCACACCCCCGTGCCACCGACCCACGACCCAGGACGAGGGGGCGCAGCATGGACGCATTCACCGCAGGACTTCTGCACCGCATAAGGACGACCGAGTCCGACCTGACGCGGGCTCGCGACGAGGGCGACGACTTCCTCGCCGAGGTGGAACAGGCCGAGCTCGACGACCTGCGCCGCCTCGCCGCCGAGCACGGTGTCGAGGTCGGCGCGACGAGCGTCGTCTGAGCAGTTCGCAGGTACACGGAGGGGCCCCGGCGAATCCAGCGCCGGGGCCCCTTCGCGCGTGCGCGCGGGAGCTCAGTCGTGCCAGGCGCCGAACTCCTCCAGGAGCCGCTGGAGGGGCTCGAAGACGCCGGGGGTGGCAGCGACCGTCAGGTCACGTGCGGGGCGCTCTCCGGGCCGCCCACCGGTCAGCGCGCCCGCTTCCCGGGCGATCAGGTCGCCCGCGGCGAGGTCCCAGGGGTGCAGCCCGCGTTCGTAGTAGCCGTCGAGGCGGCCCGCGGCCACGTCGCACAGGTCGACCGCGGCCGAGCCACTGCGCCGGATGTCCCGCAGCAGCGGGATCAGCCGCTGCGCCACGTCGGCCTGGTGGGCGCGGACCTCGGTGACGTAGTTGAAGCCGGTGGAGACCAGGGACTGCTCGAGGGGCGCCGCGGCACGGCAGGACAGGGCGCGCTCGCCCTCCCGGGCGCCGCTCCCCCACGCACCGCCGCCGCGCACCGCGTGGTACGTCTCGCCGCGCATCGGGATCTCGACGACCCCGACGACGGTCTCGCCGTCCTGCTCGGCGGCGATGGAGACGGCCCAGGTGGGCAGTCCGTAGAGGTAGTTGACCGTGCCGTCGAGGGGATCGATCACCCAGCGGATGCCGCTGCTGCCCTGGCTGGAGGCACCCTCCTCACCGAGGAAGCCGTCGTCGGGCCGGTGTTCGGAGATGAGGCCCGTGATCAGTTTCTCGGCCGCGATGTCCATCTCGGTGACCACGTCGATCGGGCTCGACTTGGTGGCGGCGACCGCGAGGTCGGCCGGGCGGCCGTCCCGCAGCAGTTCGCCGGCCCGGCGGGCGGCCTCCTTGGCGAGCTCGAGCAGTTCGGTGTGCAGGGGGTCGGTCACGCCGTTCCTCACGCGTAGGGGCTGTCGGCGCCCGCGGCGGCGGGCTTGGTGGCGCGGGCGGGGCAGCAGCCGACCGGGCACAGGTTGTGGCTCGCGCCGAGCGCCCCCAGGGCGCACGGGGTGACGTCGATGCCGCTCTCCGCCGCGGCGCGCTCCAGGACGAGCTCTCGGATCGCGGCGGCGAAGCGCGGGTCGGCGCCCACGGTGGCCGAGCGGCGCACCGGCAGGCCCAGCTCCGCGGCCTTGGCCGTGGCCTCCGTGTCGAGGTCGTAGAGGACCTCCATGTGGTCGGAGACGAAGCCGATGGGGGCCATCACGACGGCCGGGACGGCGGCCGCGTGCCGCTCCTCCAGGTGGTCGCAGATGTCGGGCTCCAGCCAGGGGATGTGCGGGGCGCCGGAGCGGGACTGGTAGACGAGCTGCCAGGGGTGGTCCACGCCGGTGCGCTCGCGGACGGCCTCGGCGATGAGCCGCGCGGTGTCCAGGTGCTGCTTCACGTACGCGCCGCCGTCGCCGTGGTCCTCGACCGGGCCGGAGGTGTCCGCGGAGGCGTTCGGGATGGAGTGGGTCGAGAAGGCGAGGTGCGCGCCGTCCCTGACGTCCTCGGGGAGGTCGGCCAGCGACCGCAGCACACCCTCGATCATCGGCTCCAGGAAGCCGGGGTGGTTGAAGTAGTGCCGCAGCTTGTCGACCTTCGGCGGCTCGAGCCCCTCGGCCTCCAGCGCGGCCAGCGCGTCGGCGAGGTTCTCGCGGTACTGGCGGCAGCCGGAGTACGAGGCGTAGGCACTGGTGGCGAGGACGAGGACGCGGCGGCGGCCGTCGGTGACCATCTCGCGCAGAGTGTCCGTGAGGTACGGCGCCCAGTTGCGGTTGCCCCAGTAGATCGGCAGGTCCAGGCCGTGGTCGGCGAAGTCCTTGCGCAGGGCGTCCAGCAGGGCGCGGTTCTGGTCGTTGATGGGGCTGACCCCGCCGAACAGGAAGTAGTGCCGGCCCACTTCCTTGAGGCGTTCCTTGGGGATGCCGCGCCCGCGCGTCACGTTCTCCAGGAACGGAACCACGTCGTCCGGGCCTTCCGGGCCGCCGAAGGAGAGCAGGAGCAGGGCGTCGTAGGGGGTGGCATCGAGCGCGTCTCGCATGAGTCGATCCTGCCACCCCCCTCTGACAGGCGGGAAACGGCGGGGTGCCGGCCGGGCGCCGCCCACACCCTGATGCGTTAGGGTTGCCTAACTTCGTAAGCTGTATGAGCTGCATTCACGCCTTACCGGTTCCGCCGGGCTCACCGCACGCCTTACCGAGTCCCTGCCGAACCGCCTTCCCTCACGCCGCGCCGAGCCCTCACGCGCGCGTGCCCGGACCCACCGGAGACCCCGTGCCCAGCCCCTACCGCGCTCTGTTCGCCGCCCCCGGCTCCAAGCGTTTCTCCGCCGCGGGGTTCGTCGGCAGGATGCCGCTGTCGATGATGGGCATCGGCGTGGTCACGATGGTCTCCCAGCTCACGGGGCGCTACGGGCTGGCGGGCGCGCTGTCGGCGACCATCGCGCTGGCGGCCGCCGCCTTCGGGCCGCAGATCTCGCGACTGGTGGATGTGCACGGTCAGCGCCGGGTGCTGCGCCCCGCGACGCTGGTCGCGCTCGCCGCCGCGACCGGGCTGCTGCTGGCCGCGCACTTCGAATGGCCGGACTGGGTGCTGTTCGTGTGTGCCGCCGGGATCGGTTCCGTGCCCAGCCTCGGCGCGATGATCCGGGCCCGCTGGGCGGCCCTGTACCGGGGCACGCCACAACTGCACACCGCGTACTCCTTCGAGTCCGTGGTGGACGAGGTGTGCTTCATCTTCGGGCCGATCATCTCCATCGGCCTGTCCACGGCCTGGTTCCCGGAGGCGGGGCCCCTGCTGGCGGCCTGCTTCCTCGCCGTCGGCGTCTTCTGGCTGACCGCCCAGCGGGCCACCGAACCCGCGCCGCATCCGCGCGAGCAGCGCGGTGGCGGTTCGGCCCTGCGCTCGCCCGGACTCCAGGTTCTGGTGGCCACCTTCGTGGCGACCGGAACGATCTTCGGGGCGGTCGACGTGGTCACCGTCGCCTTCGCCGACGAGCAGGGCCACAAGGGCGCCGCGAGCGTCGTCCTGGCGCTCTACGCGGCCGGTTCCTGCGTGGCCGGGCTCGTCTTCGGCCTGTTGCACCTCAAGGGGGCACCGGAACGACGCTGGCTGCTGGGCGTGTTCATGATGGGCGTGAGTATGATCCCCCTCCTACTGGTCGGAAACTTGCCGTTTCTGGCCGTGGCGCTGTTCTTTGCGGGTCTGGCCATCGCTCCCACGATGATCACCACGATGTCCCTCATCGAAGAGCACGTACCACGCGCACAACTGACCGAGGGCATGACCTGGATCAGCACCGGGCTCGCGGTCGGCGTCGCGCTCGGCTCCTCCATCGCCGGCTGGGTCATCGACGCGGCGGGCGCACGGGCCGGGTACGGGGTTCCGGCGGTGTCCGGAGCCGTCGCGGTCGCGGTCGGTTTCCTGGGGTACCGCCGGCTGAACAGGCCGGCGCCGGGTCGGGGAGGCACCGTTGAGCAGGACAGCGAGCGGGAAGAACGGCACGTGGCGTAACTGGGGCGGCAATGTCGCCGCACGCCCCGTGCGGGAGGTCACGCCCGCCTCCGTCGACGAACTGGCCGAGGCCGTGCGCCGGGCCGCCGAGGACGGGCTGAAGGTGAAGGCGGTCGGCACCGGCCACTCCTTCACGTCGATCGCGGCGACCGACGGTGTATTGATCCGCCCTCAACTCTTGACCGGCATCCGCAACATTGATCGCGACAACATGACCGTCACGGTCGAGGCCGGCACCCCGCTCAAGAGACTCAACCTGGCGCTCGCGCGCGAAGGCCTGTCGCTCACCAACATGGGCGACATCATGGAACAGACGGTGTCCGGGGCCACGAGCACCGGCACACACGGCACCGGCCGTGAGTCCGCCTCGATCGCCGCCCAGATCAAGGGCCTCGAGCTCGTCACGGCGGACGGCTCGGTCCTCACCTGCTCGGAGAAGGGGACCGAGGAGGAACGCGCGCTCTTCGCCGCCGCCCGGATCGGCCTGGGCGCCCTCGGCATCGTCACCGCGATCACCTTCGCCGTGGAACCGATCTTCCTGCTCACCGCGCGGGAGGAACCGATGCCCTTCGACAAGGTCCTCGCCGACTTCGACGAACTGTGGGCCGAGAACGAGCACTTCGAGTTCTACTGGTTCCCGCACACCGGCAGCACCAACACCAAGCGCAACAACCGCAGCGCGGGCCCCCGCAAGCCGGTGAGCCAGGTCTCGAGCTGGATCGAGGACGAGTTCCTCTCCAACGGCGTCTTCCAGGTGGCCCAGTGGGTGGGCCAGGCGGTGCCCGCCACGATCCCGACGATCGCGCAGGTGTCCAGCAAGGCCCTGTCCGCGCGCACCTACACGGACATCCCCTACAAGGTCTTCACGTCTCCGCGCCGGGTGCGCTTCATGGAGATGGAGTACGCCGTCCCGCGCGAGGCGGTGACCGAGACGCTGCGCGAGCTGAAGGCGATGCTCGACCGCTCGGGCCTGCGGGTCAGCTTCCCCGTCGAGGTGCGCACCGCCCCCGCCGACGACATCACCCTGTCCACCGCCTCCGGCCGCGACAGCGCCTACATCGCCGTCCACATGGTCAAGGGCACGCCCTACCAGGGGTACTTCACCGCCGCCGAGCGCATCTTCACCGCCCACGAGGGGCGGCCGCACTGGGGCAAGGTGCACACGCGGGACGCGGAGTACTTCGCCGGTGTCTATCCGCGCTTCGGCGAGTTCACGGCGCTGCGGGATCGGCTGGATCCTGATCGCCTGTTCCAGAACGACTACTTGCGGAGGGTTCTGGGGACGTAGCGGACTCCGTGGGTGCGGGGGTCGCCGAGTCGTCGGCCCCCGTGCCGCCCTCCGGGGCCGTGGGAGTCGGCGCCGTCCCGGCCGTCGTACCGCCTCCGGTGTCGTCGCCCGAGTCCTCCCCGCTGTCGCTGTCCGGGGCGGAGGTCCCGTCCGAGGAAGGCGACTCCCCGGTCGAGGGGGAGGTGGGCGAGGACGAGGAAGGCGACGGCGAGGGGGTGTCCTCCTCGTCGGAGGAGCCGGGCGAGGTCCCGGACGAGGAACCGCCGCCCGAGACCGCCTCGGTGACCGTCGTGCCCCGGTCGCCGCTGAAGCTGTCGCCCGACACCATCTCGTACGTGGTGATCCCGGCCATCGCGACCCCGAAGACGAGCGCGGCCGCCACCACCGGCCGCCTGCGGCGCCCGCTCCGGGCGCGGTGGACGGTGCCCTCGGTGAACTCACCCGGCGCGAGCGGTGTGCGCACCCCCGGTTTCGCGGCCACCTGCGGGTCGCGAACCGGTACGTAACGGCCCTGTACGTCGCGAACCGGTACGTCACGGCCCTGTGTGTCGCGAACCTGTGTGTCGCGGAACTGCTCGCCGGTACGCCTGAAGAAGTGCTGGAAGAGCGATCCGCCACAGGTGGCGACGACACTGACCAGACCCGCGCCGAGGATCGTGCCGTAGACCCCGAAGTACGAGGCGAGTTTCGCGGCCACCACCGCGGCCACGGCGCTGCCGGCGACCTGAGGCACGCTCAGGTCGATCCGTTTCCCTTTCACCTCCTCCCCGGCGCTCGGCTCACCAACGACTTCGGGCCTTTCACGCATACCGGGAGCTTGCCTGCCTTTCCCGCACTTGATCAATCAACTGCACGAGAAGGGGACGTACGGACGAAACCGATAGTTCCTTTTCGGGAGATTGCGTGAACTACGCCACGTCCAAGATCGATAAACGCCCGCGACGGACAGTCAAGTCCCGCCTCTCCGCAGAAGTTGGATGGCGCGCCAATCCACGCACGTGGCCCAAATGGAGTACTGTTGCGAGCCCTGGGCCCGGTCTCCCTCCAGGATGTCCGGGGCCTCGCTGGACCGCTTGAGGGGGGCTAGTTGCACAGGGTGACGGTGTTGGTCACTTAGCGTGGCGGATAGGTAACCGTGCCATAACGGCGGCGCAGGGCCTGTGCCCGACACGCCGGGCAACTCGGCAAGGTTGTGGCAGGCTGCACCCGGGCAGGCCACACTCGACTAGCGGAAGCAGCGACGCACGTGACGTCGGCAGGCACCACCCGGGAGGTCCCCATGCCCGAACTGCGTGTCGTGGCCGTCTCGAATGACGGCACACGGCTGGTGCTGAAGGCTGCGGACAGCACGGAGTACACGCTTCCGATCGATGAGCGTCTGCGCGCTGCCGTCCGCGGCGACCGTCCCCGCCTCGGCCAGATCGAGATCGAGGTGGAGAGCCATCTCCGCCCCCGTGACATCCAGGCGCGTATACGTGCCGGTGCCACCGCGGAAGAAGTCGCCCAGATGGCCGGCATTCCCGTCGACCGTGTGCGCCGCTTCGAGGGCCCCGTGCTGGCCGAGCGCGCCTTCATGGCCGAGCGGGCCCGGAAGACTCCGGTCCGTCGGCCCGGCGAGAACGCCGGACCCCAACTCGGCGAGGCCGTCCAGGAACGGCTGCTGCTGCGCGGCGCCGACAAGGACACCGTCCAGTGGGACTCGTGGCGTCGCGACGACGGCACCTGGGAAGTCCTGCTGGTCTACCTGGTCGCGGGCGAGCCGCACTCGGCGAGCTGGACGTACGACCCGCCCCGGCGGCTCGTCCAGGCCGTCGACGACGAGGCGCGTTCGCTGATCGGCGAGTCCGACGACCTGGCCGCTCCCGAGCCCAGTTTTCCGTTCGTCCCGCGCATCGCACGGCTGCCGCGCGATCGTCCGCTGGACCGCGCGCTCGATCGGCCCGGCCTGCCGGCCCAGCCGTCCGAGCCGACCGAGGAAAGCACCGGCGAACGGGAACGCGACTCGCTGACCAGCCTGTTGGAGGCGGTGCCGAGCTTCCGTGGCGACATGGTCGTCCCGGAACGTCCGGCCGAGCCCGCCCCGGAGGAGCCCGACGAGCAGGAGCCCGCCGCCGAGGAACCCCCGGCGCCGGCCGCCTCCGCCGGATCCGCCTACGCGGACGTCCTCATGCCGCGTTCCGTCGGCAGCCACCGCGACCGTCTCGTCGGCGCCACCGACCGTCAGGCCGAGGCGGACGGCGTCCGTCCGGGCCGCCGGGCCGCGGTGCCGAGCTGGGACGAGATCGTGTTCGGCACCCGGCGGAAGAAGCAGGAGTAACCGGCCCTCGGGCAACTCGCCCGAGGCGTCGGCCGGTTTACGGAATCCGGTGGGCACACCAGTACATACGTGGGGGAGGGCCGCACCTGTTCGGTGCGGCCCTCCCCCACGTGTCCGCGCGGCGGGACTACCGGGGGCGGCGGGACTACCGGGGGTCGGGCCCCACGGCGACGGGCCGGGCCGGGTCCGAGGACCACTCCGACCAGGAGCCGACGTACAGGGCCGCCGGAATGCCCGCGACCGCCAGGGCCAGCACCTCGTGGGCGCCGGAGACGCCCGAGCCGCAGTACACGCCGACCTCGATGCCGTCGGACGCCCCCAGCGCCTTGAAGCGGTCCCTCAGGTCCTCGGCGGACAGGAAGCGACCGTCCGGACCCACGTTGTCGTTCGTGGGCGCGGAGACGGCACCCGGAATGTGCCCGCCGACCCGGTCGATCGGCTCGACCTCGCCCCGGTACCGCTCCCCCGCGCGGGCGTCGAACAGCACTCCGGAGCCGGCGAGAGCGGCGGCCCCGTCGGCGTCGAGGAGTCCCGTGGCGCCCGGCACCGGCTCGAAGTCGCCCTCCACGCGCGCGGGGACATCGTCCGAGAGATCGCCCTGCCACGACGGCAACCCGCCGTCGAGGACCCGCACGTCCGGGTGACCCGTCCAGCGCAGCAGCCACCACGCGCGGGCCGCCGCCCAGCCCTGCCCGCCGTCGTACACGACCACCGGCCTGCCCGCCGAGACACCCGCCCGGCGCATCGCGGAACCGAACAGCGCGATGTCGGGCAGCGGATGCCGGCCGCGGCCGCCCGGAGCGCCCGCGAGCTCCCGGTCCAGGTCGACATAGGCCGCGCCGGGCACATGCCCGGCCTCGTACGCGGCGCGCCCGTCGAACGGCGGCTCCCCCGCCGCCTTCGCCACGCTGAGCTGCCAGCGGACGTCGAGGACGACGGGCGGGTTCTCCCCCGCCAGGTCGCCGGCCAGTTCCGATGCGGTGATGATGGCGTTCATGGTCACCATCCTCGCGCACGGGGTGGCCCCATCGCTCAGGTCCGGCTACTCTGCTCGGCCGGACAGGCTCGATCACGCGGCGTGCGGGATCGAGCACATGCCGTACAGGCGATCGACATACGGCGACAACCGCGCGTAAACCAACGAGAAACCCCCTATCAGGCATCCTCCGAGGGCGGAAGCGACGCGGCCACCGCAAGGGGCTGAGGAGAGAGTGACGATGACCGAGGCAGGTGGGTCGGCCGGCCCGATCGGCGCAGCACACGCCCGGTACGCGCCCGGTACACCCTGCTGGGTGAGTCTGATGGCGCACGGGTTGACCGCGACGCAGGAGTTCTACGGCGAGCTGTTCGGCTGGGAGTTCCGGCCCGGCCCGCAGCAGTTGGGCCCCTATGTGCGGGCGCTGCTCGACGGCCGCGAGGTGGCCGGGATCGGTCAACTGCCGCCGGACCGCCACCTCCCGGTCGCCTGGACGCCCTACTTCGCCTCGGACGACGTGGACACGACTGCCGAAACGGTCCGGCTGTGCGGCGGCACGATCGGGGTCGGCCCGCTGGACGCCTCCGACGCCGGACGGCTGGCCATCGGCTCCGACCCCTCCGGCGCCGTCTTCGGCGTCTGGCAGGCGGCGGCCCACGTCGGCACCACCATCACCGGCGTGCCCGGCACCCCCGCCTGGAACGAGCTGACGACCTACGAGGCCGCGAGCGTCCGCAAGTTCTACGAGACGGTCTTCGGCTACGAGGAGACGGTGGTGTCCGCCGACTTCGACCACATGACCCTGCACGTCGCCGGCCACCCGGTCGCCGGCATCCACGGGGTGGGCGCCGCGCTGCCCCGGGACCGGGGACCGCACTGGACGACGTACTTCGAGGTGGCCGACACGGACGCGGCGCTCGGCCTCGTCGTCGATCTCGGCGGGCAGGTCCTCGAGCCGGCCCAGGACAGCGAGCACGGGCGCGTGGCGGGCGTGGCCGACCCCGAGGGGGCCCGCCTCTCCCTGATCCAGGGACCTCGTTGACGGGCGGTCCCCGAAGCCGCCGGCGGCTAGACCGGCTGCACCGGCAGCACGTCCGGCGACAGGGCCGCCGCCCGCGCCGATGCCGAGGTCATACGGCGGCGGTGGTGGCGCCTGCACAGGACCTCGTAGCCGACCGTGTCCGCCCGGTCGACGTCACCGACGACGACCTGGGCGCCCTCCACGACCATGACCCCGCCCACGGTGCGGGCGTTGTGCGTGGCGCGGGCGCCGCACCAGCACAGGGCCTCGACCTGGAGGACCTCGACGCGGTCGGCGAGTTCGACGAGCCGCTGGGAGCCGGGGAACAGCTTGGAGCGGAAGTCGGTCGTGATCCCGAAGGCGTAGACGTCGATGTCCAGGTCGTCGACCACGCGCGCGAGCTGGTCGATCTGCTCCTCGGCCAGGAACTGCGCCTCGTCCGCGATCACGTAGTCCGCGCGGCCGCCCTGCGAGAGGTGGTCGACGAGGGAGGCGTAGAGATCCTGACCGTCCTCGACCTCGACGGCGTCGGTGACCAGACCCAGGCGGGAGGACAGCTTGCCCTCGCCCGCGCGGTCGTCCCGCGTGAAGATCATGCCCTGGAGGCCGCGTGAGGAGCGGTTGTGCTCTATCTGGAGAGCCAGCGTCGACTTCCCGCAGTCCATGGTTCCGGAGAAGAAAACCAGCTCGGGCATGGGGAGTTGAGCGCCTTTCGGTGAAGGTGGAGAAGAAACGGTTCTGGGCGTCAGGAGCGTACTTCGAGCAGCGGGACCAGTTGCTCGGCAGGGGTCATCGAGCCGTGGTTGCCGACCATCGCCGACTCCTTGGGCTCCCGCTCGGAGGCGATGATCAGCACGTCGTCCCGGGCGGCCGCGACCACGTCGCCGAGGCGGGCGTACACCCGCTCGTCGACCTGTGGACCGAACCAGCCCGCGGCGATCGCCTCGTCGCGCGAGGCGATCCAGAACTGCTCGCCGAGCACCTCGCGCCAGCAGGTCAGGACGTCGTTCTCGGCGCCCGGTACGGCGTAGACATGGCGGGCGCGGCCCTCGCCGCCCAGCAGGGCGACCCCGGCGCGCAGCTCCCAGTCCGCGTCGAAGTCGATGCGGTGCTCCTCGTCGAAGGGCACGTCGACCATGCCGTGGTCGGCGGTGACGTAGAGCGCGCTGCGCGGCGGGAGCTGCTCGGCGAGGCGCTGGACGAGCCGGTCGACGTACATGAGCTGGCCGCGCCAGGTGTCGGAGGCGACGCCGTAGCGGTGCCCGGCGCCGTCCAGTTCCGCGTAGTACGTGTAGACGAGGGAGCGGTCACCGGCGGCCAGTTGCTCGGCGGCGAAGTCCATGCGCTCCTCGCCGGTCAGCCGCCCGTGAAACGTTCCGCCGCTGAGCGCGACCTTGGTCAGCGGGGTGTTCTGGAAGGTGGGGGACGACACCTGGGCGGCGTGCACACCCGCCTCGTGGGCGAGCTGGAAGACGGTGGGGTACGGCTGCCAGGCGCCCGGGGCCGTCCACGGCTGCCAGCGGAGCTGGTTCATCAGGGCGCCGGTCGCCGGGTTGCGCACGGTGTAGCCGGGCAGGCCGTGCGCGCCCGGGGGAAGGCCGGTGCCGACGGAGGCGAGGGAGGTCGCGGTGGTCGCCGGGTAGCCGGCGGTGAGCGGACGTCCGGTGCCGCCGCGCGAGCTGCCGAGTAGCGCGTGGAGATAGGGCGCCTCGTCGGGGTGGTCCTTGATCTGCTCCCAGCCGAGGCCGTCGATCAGGAAGACGCAGTTGCGGTCGGCCGGGGTCAGCTCCGGGATCGCCGCGGTCGTGCCGGGTACGCCCATGCCCGCGGCCAGCGTGGGCAGCAGGTCGGCGAGGGAGCCGGAGCCGTACTCGGGGACGGGCGCGGAGCCGACCGCGAGCGGTTCGGGGAAGTCCCAGGGGGCGGAGTCGAAGGGAGTGGGCACGGAGCGCGACATCAGCGGGTTACGTCCGCTGTCGCCTCGGACAGCGACTGCGCGAAGACGAGCGCCTGGCGGACCGTCTCCGGGCCGTCGCCGGCCTCGCTCACCCGCAGGCTGAGGTCGTCCGCCGTCGAGCTGCCGGTGTAGCCGTGGTCGGCGTCGCAGTTGGGGTCACCGCACGCGGCCGGCTCCAGGTCGATACGGGAGACGGCGCCCCAGCCGATGGTCAGCACGATCTCGCGCGGCAGCGTGCCCGGCGTGTACGACTCCGGGTTGGCGACCACCCTGCTGAGGACGACGGACGAGATCCGGCCGAGCTTCACGGACTCCGTGGACGTCGTGGCGTACGGCGTCGGGGAGGTGGTGTCGGCGGCCTGCTCGTCGGTGTGGCTGACGATGAAGCGGTTGCCGGTGAGGACCAGCACGGTCACATGCCGGCGCACCTCGTTCTGGTCGAACGTGGTCTCCTGGTGGACCAGGTACGACCGGATCGGCTCGCCGCCCACAGCGGCCTCCACCGCCTCGGCCACGAGGGCCGGGTAGTAGCCGCTGCGCTCGATCGCCGCGCGCAGCCCCTGGGTCGTCGTACTGGTCTTGGCCATGCCCTCCATCCTACGGGGACCCACTGACTGCAAGGCACCGCTCAGGACCCCTTCGATACGTCGGCGGCGGCCTGGGCGCGCTCCGTCCGTGCTCCGTGGGACGCGCCTCCCCGGGGCGATCCGCTGCCCGGGCGGCGCGTCCTCACGCGCGTGCCCGACGACGCGCTCCCGGGCGGTCCGCTCAGTACGTGGGCAGCGTCCTCGGTCCGAGGTCGTCGCGCGCCGGCGGGGGTGCGAGGCGGACGGAGGCGCCGAGGACGCTCAGCCCGTGCGGGGCAACGACAACCGGCTCCAGGGTGACCGCGACGACCTCGGGGTGGTCGTCGACCAGCCGGGACACCCGCAGCAGCAGCTCCTCGAGGGCGGCGGTGTCGACGGGTGTCGAGCCGCGCCAGCCGAAGAGGAGCGGGGCGGTCCGGATGGACCGGATCAGCGAGGTCGCCTCGCGGTCGGTGACCGGAACCAGCCGGTGCGCCATGTCTCCGAGCAGCTGTGAGGCGGCCCCGGCGAGCCCGAAGGACAGTACGGCTCCGGCCGCCGGGTCGATGACCGCGCGGACGACCGTGTCGACCCCGCGCGGTGCCATCGCCTGGACGACCGGGCGGATCTCCTCCGGCTTGCCGAAGAGCTCGGTCAACTCGGCGTACGAACGGCGCAGTTGCTCCTCGTCGGGCACATCGAGCCGTACGCCGCCGAGGTCGGCGCGGTGCCGCAGGTGCGGGGCGGTGGCCTTGAGGGCGACGGGGTAGCCGAGGGCGGCCGCGGCCCGTGCCGCCTCGTCCGGGGTGGGTGCCGGGATGGCCCGGCGGGTGCGGATGCCGTAGCGGCCGAGCAGCTCGCACGTCTCGTCGGTGCCGAGGGTCAGGCCCTGCCCGCGCGCGAGGAGCCCGCCGATCAGTTCGGCGGCGCCCTTCTCGTCGATGTCCTCGTACTCGGGCACCTTGCCGGCGTCGGCCGCCTCGCGCCGCCAATGGGCGTACTTCACGGCCTCCGCGAGCGCGCGGACGGCGCGTTCGGCGGCTGGGTAGGCGGGGATGAGGTGCGTTCCCTCGGGTGCCGCGACGGCGGTGGGCACCGGCTGCGCGCCGTCGGGGACGTCGGTACGCGCGCGTGGGGCTGCTTCGGCGCGCGGTGCGGTGCTCGTCGCTGCGGACAGTGCCGTGGCGAGACCGCCGAGTTCCACGTGCACGACGAGCACCGGTTTGGCGGGAGCGGCCGCCGCGGCCGACCGCAGGGCCTCCGCGAGTTCCGCGTCCCCGGGCGACCTCTCGCCGATCGCCGGGATCGCCGTCACGACCACCGCGTCGCACGTCTCGTCGGCCAGCGCCCGGGCCAGCGCCGCGTGGAAGTCCTGGGCCGACGCCTCGGTCGTCAGGTCCAGCGGCGGCAGCGGACGCAGCCCTTCCGAGAGACAGGCGTCGTACGTCAGCAGGCCCAGCGACTCGGAGTTGCCGAGGATCGCCACCCGCGGGCCCGTCGGCAGTGGCTGACGGGCGAGCAGCAGGCCCGCGTCGACCAGTTCGGTGATGGTGTCCACGCGGATCACGCCGGCCTGCCGCAGCAGCGCCGACACCGTCGCGTGGGGCAGCCGGGTCGCCCGTACGGCGTGCCCCTGCGGGGCGGAACCGGCGCCCTGGACGACGACCAGGGGCTTGGCGGCCGCCGTGCGCCGCGCGAGGCGGGTGAACTTGCGCGGGTTGCCGATGGATTCCAAATACATGAGGGCGACGTCGGTGTCGGGGTCGTCGTACCAGTACTGGAGGACGTCGTTGCCCGAGACGTCCGCGCGGTTGCCGGAGGAGATGAAGGTCGATACGCCGGTGACGCCGGTGACGCCGCCGCCACGCCGGTGGAGGCGGGACAGCAGGGCGATGCCGATGGCACCGGACTGGGCGAACAGGCCGATCCGGCCGGGTCTCGGCATCTCCGGAGCCAGCGAGGCGTTCAGCCGCACCTCCGGGGAGGTGTTGATGACTCCGAAGGCATTGGGGCCGATGATCCGCATGCCGTACGCGCGTGCGTGCCGGACGAGTTCGCGCTGGCGCTCGCGCCCGTCGGGGCCGCTCTCGGCGTAGCCGGCGGAGAGGACCACGAGTCCCTGCACGCCGTGCTCGCCGCACTCGGTGACGGCCTCGGGGACCTGCTCCGCCGGGACGGCGACGACCGCGAGGTCGACGGGCTCCGCTATGTCGCGCACCGAGCGGTGGGCGGGCACCCCGTCCAGTTCCTTCAGGTCCTCGGGGAAGGCCTTGTTCACGGCGTACAGCCGCCCGGTGAAGCCCGCCTCGCGGAGGTTGCCGAGCACGCTTCGGCCGACGCCGCCGGGGCTGCGGCCGGTGCCGACGACGGCCACGGAGCCGGGCGCCAGCAGCCGCCCCACGGAGTGCGCCTCGGCGCGCTGTTCCCGCGCGCGCTGCACGGCGACGGAGCGCTCGGTGGGTTCGAGGCCGAACTCCAGGCGTACGACGCCGTCCTCGAAGCTGCGCTTCTGGGTGTAACCGGCGTCCGTGAACACCTTGATCATCTTGTTGTTGGCGGGGAGCACCTCGGCCGCGAAGCGGCGGATGTCACGCTCGCGCGCCACGGCCGCGATGTGCTCGAGCAACGCGGAGGCGACGCCCCTGCCCTGGTGGGCGTCCTGCACGAGGAACGCGACCTCGGCCTCGTCGGCCGGGGCCGAGGCGGCCATGCCGTCGGCACCAATGCGGTCATAGCGTACGGTGGCGATGAACTCGCCGCCGACCGTGGCCGCGAGTCCCACCCGGTCCACAAAGTCGTGGTGCGTGAAGCGGTGGACGTCCTTGTCGGACAGGCGCGGGTAGGGCGCGAAGAAGCGGTAGTACTTCGACTCGTCCGAAACCTGCTCGTAGAAGCTGACCAGACGCTCGGCGTCATCGACGGTGATGGGGCGGATGCGCGCGGTGCCGCCGTCGCGCAGCACCACGTCGGCCTCCCAGTGGGCGGGGTACTCGTGCCGGTCCGACGCGCTCTGCATGGGGCCCAGAGTACGGCTCGCGTACGACAACGGCGCGAGGCAGTCTGTGGAGGACGTTCGTCGGATCGAGGCCGCGATCCGACGACCACGTCGGGAGGGGACACACGACCCCTCCCTCACACGCTTCACGTGTGGAACACTGGTCTAGACAACCTGAACACTGAAGGGCAGCATCACATGGCTGAGCGCCGCGTCAACGTCGGCTGGGCCGAGGGCCTTCACGCCCGCCCCGCTTCCATCTTCGTCCGGGCCGCCACGGCCGCAGGTATCCCGGTGACGATCGCCAAGGCCGACGGCAACCCCGTCAACGCGGCCTCCATGCTGGCCGTTCTCGGCCTGGGCGCCCAGGGCGGCGAGGAGATCGTCCTCGCCTCCGAGGCCGACGGCGCCGACGTCGCCCTCGACCGTCTGGCGAAGCTGGTCGCCGAGGGGCTCGAGGAGCTCCCCGAGACCGTCTGAGCGCGCAGCCCCCTTTGCGCCTGAGCCGCCGCCGCACTCGCGGAGGTGGTTGCGCGCCCTCGGGGGTGCTCAATTGACGGTGGCGGTGTTCGTCGCCCCAAAGGTGTCGTCCCGCTAAACCCCGAAGGGCTCGTCCGAATTATCGGGCGAGCCCTTCGTATTTCCCTTTACGGGCAGCAGAAATAATCCCCCGCGAATTATCCCCTCTTTGTATACGGCCCTCGTGTTAATGCCGCAGACCCGTCATGTTTACGGGAGGTTGCGAAGTCCTCACACGGTCTGCGCGCTCGGGGCCGCCGGAAAAGCGCAGCCGGTGCGCGCCCGTCGCGCGCTCGGTGTGCAGCGCCGTGATCGCCCGCGCACGCTCGCCGTCGCCGCGCGCCACCGCGTCCACGATGGCGCCGTGCTCCGCCCAGGACTCCACGGGGTTGGCCGGGGCCTCCACCGCGTACATCCAGGCGATCTTGTGGCGCAGCTGGGTGAGCATCGACGTCAGGGCCTGGCTCCCGGAGGACTGGGCGAGCGTCTCGTGGAACCAGCCCCCCAGAGAGCGCAGATCCTCGCTGTTGCCCCGCCTGGCCCGCTCCTGGCCCAGCCGGACGAGGCCGCGCAGCACCTTCAGATGGGCCTCGGTGCGCCGCTGGGCGGCCCGGGAGGCACCGAGCGGCTCCAGGAGCATGCGCATCTCCAGCAGGTCCGCGGCCTCCTGCTCGGTCGGCTCCGCGACGCACGCGCCCGCGTGCCGCCGTGTGACGACGAAACCCTCGGCCTCCAGCGTGCGCAGCGCCTCTCGGACGGGGACGCGGGAAACGCCGTAGCGGCGAGCGAGAAGTTCCTCGGTGAGGCGGCTGCCGCGCTCGTAGACACCCGCGACGATGTCGTCCCGAATGGCCGTGCACACCGAGTGCGCCGGAATACGCATGACGGACCTCCGCCTTAATCCCCGTGAAACGTCGACGATTGACGTGTGTTCCGTGACTCTATTGCAATGGGCGGGGATTTCCGATGGCGGGCCGGAATCCAGGGATATTTTTTGGACAGCAGGACCTCGAAAACGGCGAAAGCCCCGGCCGGGAGGGCCGGGGCAAGACGATCTGTCGCCGTGGGTCGTCAGACGTTCACGCCGTGCGTGCGGAGGTAGGCGACCGGATCGATGTCCGAGCCGTACTCCGCGGTGGTACGGGCCTCGAAGTGCAGATGCGCGCCGGTGACGTTGCCGGTGGCGCCGGACAGGGCGATCCGCTGGCCCGGGGTGACCTGCTGGCCCACCGACACCTCGATGGACGACAGGTGACCGTACTGGGTGTACGTCCCGTCGTTCATCTTGATGACGATCTGGTTGCCGTACGACCCGCCCCAGCCGGCCTCGACGACGGTGCCCAGGCCGACCGCGTGCACGGTGGTGCCGCTGGCCGCGTGGAAGTCGATGCCGGTGTGGCTGCCGGAGGACCACAGGGAGCTGCTGGCCTGGTAGCTGGTCGACACGTAGGAGCCGGTGATCGGCGAGACGAAGGTGTTGAGGCGCTTGCGCTCGGCCTCGCGGGCGGCACGCACGCGTGCCTCGCGCTCCTCCACGGCCTTCTTGGCTGCGGCCTGCCGGGCGGCCTCCTCGAAGGCCGCGTGCTTCTGCACGGCGACCTGGTCGTCGATCTGCTCGACGACGGACTCGCCGGCGGTGACCACGGGGATCAGCCCGGTCTGCTCGGGGGTGGGCTCGGCGGCGAAGGCCGGGGTGGAAGCGACGGTGGCCATGACACCGGTGGTGGTGAGCGCCGCGATGCCCGCCGCGCGGACGCTGGTGCGCTGCATCCGGCTGGGCCGACGGTGCTTCCCGGTGGCGCAGGTGAACGCCATGAAGTTGGGGGTGTCCTTTCCTTCCCTCTCGCCTACCGGGTTAGCTGACGGGTTCGGAGCAGGAAGGTCTCCTACGGACCCCCTCGCGTTCACGCGCGGGCGTCCGATTCACCCCAGGGACTTCACAAGTGGGTCCCCGGCTCCCCTGGCTCGCGCCGTACGGGGACTCGGCGATGACTGTCCGGTGCCGCGGCTGCGGCGCACTGCCTGACGAACAGCCCGGATGACGCTAAGCGGCGCGGGTTTCAATCCTCAAACGGATCCCGGTTTTTGTAGCGCATCCCACAGGGCAGACGGGCAACCTCCGCCTCAATTCGGACATACGGAGGCCCTGGTGACGCTTTCGTCGACCAGGGCCCCCACACGCGCGTGCCGTTGCCGGGAACTACTCCGCGGACACGACCTTCACCTCGCCGATGCCGAGGGCCTCGACCGGCTCCTTGATCTGGGCCGCGTCACCGACGAGGACGGTCACCAGCCGGTCCACCGGGAAGGCGTTCACGGCCGCCGCGGTGGCCTCCACCGTGCCGGTCGCGGCGAGCTGCTGGTACAGCGTGGCCTGGAAGTCGTCGGGCAGGTGCTGCTCGACCTGGTCCGCCAGCGTGCCGGCGACGGCCGCGGCGGTCTCGAACTTCAGCGGCGCCACACCGACCAGGTTCTGCACGGCGACGTCGCGCTCGGCGTCGGTCAGCCCCTCGGCGGCGAGGGTGCGCAGCACCTTCCACAGGTCGTCCAGAGCGGGGCCGGTGTTCGGGGTGTCGACGGAGCCGCTGATGGCGAGCATCGCGGCGCCCGAGCCGTCCGGGGCGGACCGCAGGACCTGACCGAACGCGCGGACACCGTAGGTGTAGCCCTTCTCCTCGCGCAGGACACGGTCCAGCCGGGAGGTGAGGGTGCCACCGAGGCAGTACGTGCCGAGCACCTGCGCGGGCCACACACGGTCGTGCCGGTCGGCGCCGATCCGGCCGATCAGCAACTGCGTCTGGACGGCGCCCGGACGGTCCACGATGACGACCCGGCCGGCGTCGTCGGCGGTCACCGGCGGCACGGGCCGCGGCTCGGCCGAGGAGCCCGTCCAGGCACCCAGGGTGTCGCCGAGGAGCGCCGCCAGGTCGACACCGGTGAGGTCGCCGACGACCACCGCGGTGGCCGTGGCGGGACGGACGTGCTTGTCGTAGAAGGCGCGTACGGCGGCGGAGTCGATCTTCTCGACCGTCTCCGCGGTGCCCTGGCGCGGCCGCGACATCCGCGCGGTGGCCGGGAACAGCTCCTTGGAGAGCTCCTTGGCGGCGCGCCGGGAGGGGTTGGCCAGCTCGTGCGGGATCTCGTCCAGGCGGTTGCGGACGAGGCGCTCGACCTCGCTGTCGGCGAACGCGGGGGCCCTGAGGGCGTCGGCGAGCAGACCGAGGCCCTTGGGCAGGCGCGAGGCCGGCACTTCGAGGCTCAGCCGGACGCCGGGGTGATCCGCGTGCGCGTCCAGGGTGGCGCCGCAGCGCTCCAGCTCGGCGGCGAACTCCTCGGCGGAGTGCTTGTCGGTGCCCTCGGAGAAGGCCCGCGCCATGATCGTGCCGACGCCGTCGAGGCCGGCCGGTTCGGCGTCCAGGGGTGCGTCGAGGAGGATCTCCACGGCGACGACCTGCTGGCCGGGACGGTGGCAGTGCAGCACGGTCAGGCCGTTGGCCAGCGCGGTGCGCTCGGGCGCCGGGAACGCCCACGGCTTGGCCTCGCCCGCCCGGGGCTGGGGGTGGAAGTCCATCGTGGCGAGCTCGGTCACCGGGCCGCCTCCTCGTTCTCGTCGTTCTCGTCCTGGTCGGCGGGGGCTTCGGCGGCGGTCGGCTCGTAGACGAGCACCGCGCGGTTGTCGGGGCGCAGGCGGGCCTTGGCGATCTCCTGCACCTCCTCCGGCGTCACCTCCAGCACGCGCTGGACGGCGTTGAGGGCGAGCTGCGGGTCGCCGAACAGGACGGCGAACCGGCACAGTTCGTCGGCGCGGCCGGCGACCGTGCTGAGCCGGTCCAGCCACTCGCGCTCCAACTGCGCCTGAGCGCGCTCCATTTCCTCGGCCGTGGGGCCCTCCTCGGCGAACCGGGCGAGCTCCTCGTCGATGGCGGCCTCGATGACGGGCACCTCGACGTCACCGGACGTCTTCACGTCCAGCCAGCCCAGGGAGGGTGCTCCGGCGAGCCGCAGCAGGCCGAAGCCGGCCGCGACGGCCGTACGGTCGCGGCGCACCAGCCGGTTGTAGAGGCGGGAGGACTCGCCGCCGCCGAGGACGGTGAGCGCCAGGTCGACGGCGTCGCACGCACGCGTGCCGTCCTCGGGCAGCCGGTAGGCGGCCATCAGCGCGCGGGCCGGCACCTCCTCCTCGACGATCTCGCGCAGCTGCTCGCCGATGACGTCGGGCAGCCCGCCGTCACGGGGCGCGGGCTTGCCGTCGTGGCCGGGGATGGAGCCGAAGTACTTCTCGACCCAGGCGAGGGTCTGCTCCGGGTCGATGTCACCGACCACGGAAAGGACCGCGTTGTTGGGCGCGTAGTACGTGCGGAAGAACGCGCGTGCGTCCTCCAGGGTCGCCGCGTCCAGGTCGGCCATCGAGCCGATCGGCGTGTGGTGGTACGGGTGGCCGTCCGGGTAGGCGAGAGCGGTCAGCTTCTCGAAGGCCGTGCCGTAGGGGACGTTGTCGTAGCGCTGACGGCGCTCGTTCTTGACGACGTCGCGCTGGTTCTCCATCGACTCGTCGTCCAGCGCGGTGAGCAGCGAGCCCATGCGGTCGGCCTCCAGCCAGAGGGCGAGCTCCAGCTGGTGGGTGGGCATGGTCTCGAAGTAGTTCGTGCGCTCGAAGCTGGTGGTGCCGTTGAGCGAGCCGCCGGCCCCCTGGACCAGCTCGAAGTGTCCGTTGCCCTTGACCTGGCCGGAACCCTGGAACATCAGGTGCTCGAAAAGGTGAGCAAGACCCGTACGCCCCTTGACTTCGTGGCGTGAACCGACGTCGTACCAGAGGCACACCGCCGCGACGGGGGTCAGGTGGTCCTCCGAGAGCACCACGCGCAGGCCGTTGGCCAGACGGTGCTCGGTCGCTGTCAGGCCCCCGGAGCCTGCCTGGGCTGTGGCCGTGTGACCCATGGGCATGTACGTCCCTTCCGATCGCGGACGCGGTCGTCGAAACCGCGGTTTTCCTGCCGGTCCTGCCACTGTATGCAAGCGTGCGGACGGTCCGCGAAGTTCCCGGACGACATACGCCGAGAGCGAGATCGCGTAGCCTGCGGGCAGCCGTGGAGGAGATGCCTCTGCGTTCGGGCCGGACGGCCGACGCCGGGTCCTCGCCCGCGCTGTCAGTGCCACGGTCCACAATGGTCCGCGTCAGATCCCGTATCACGCCCCAGCAAGGAGCCGGCAGCGATGGCCCGCCGCAGCACGAAGACCCCGCCGCCCGACGAGTCGTTCGAGGAGCGGATCCTCGACATCGACGTCGTCGACGAGATGCAGGGCTCCTTCCTCGAGTACGCGTACTCGGTCATCTACTCCCGCGCCCTGCCGGACGCCCGTGACGGCCTCAAGCCGGTGCACCGCCGCATCGTCTACCAGATGAACGAGATGGGCCTGCGCCCGGAGCGCGGCTATGTGAAGTGCGCCCGGGTCGTCGGCGAGGTCATGGGCAAGCTGCACCCGCACGGCGACGCGTCGATCTACGACGCCCTGGTGCGGATGGCCCAGCCCTTCTCCATGCGGGTGCCGCTGATCGACGGCCACGGCAACTTCGGCTCGCTGGGCAACGACGACCCGCCGGCCGCCATGCGGTACACCGAGTGCCGCCAGGCCCAGGCGACGAGCCTGATGACCGAGTCGATCGACGAGGACACGGTCGACTTCTCGCCCAACTACGACGGCCAGGAGCAGGAGCCGGTGGCGCTGCCCGCCGCCTTCCCGAACCTGCTGGTCAACGGCGCGTCCGGGATCGCGGTCGGCATGGCCACCAACATGCCGCCGCACAACCTGGGCGAGGTCATCGCGGCCGCCCGCCATCTGATCCGCTATCCCGGCGCGGATCTGGACGCCCTGATGAAGTACGTTCCGGGCCCCGACCTGCCCACCGGCGGCCGGATCGTCGGCCTCTCCGGCATCCGGGACGCCTACGAGAACGGCCGCGGCACGTTCAAGATCCGTGCCACGGTGTCGGTGGAGACCGTCACGGCCCGCCGCAAGGGCCTGGTCATCACCGAACTGCCCTTCACCGTCGGGCCCGAGAAGGTCATCGCCAAGATCAAGGACCTGGTCGGCTCGAAGAAGATCCAGGGCATCGCCGACGTCAAGGACCTCACCGACCGCGCGCACGGTCTGCGCCTGGTCATCGAGATCAAGAACGGCTTCGTGCCGGAGGCCGTCCTGGAGCAGCTGTACAAGCTGACCCCGATGGAGGAGTCCTTCGGCATCAACAACGTGGCGCTGGTCGACGGCCAGCCGCTCACGCTGGGCCTCAAGGAGCTGCTGGAGGTCTACCTCGACCACCGCTTCACCGTGGTGCGCCGCCGCAGCGAGTTCCGCCGCAGCAAGCGGCGCGACCGGCTGCACCTGGTGGAGGGCCTGCTGACGGCGCTCGTCGACATCGACGAGGTCATCCGGCTGATCCGCTCCAGCGACAACAGCGCGGAGGCGAAGCAGCGCCTGATGGAGCGCTTCTCGCTGTCGGAGATCCAGACCCAGTACATCCTGGACACCCCGCTGCGCCGGCTCACCAAGTACGACCGCATCGAGCTGGAGGCGGAGAAGGAGAAGCTCAACGAGGAGATCGCCGAGCTGACCCGGATCCTGGACTCGGACGCGGAGCTGCGCAAGCTGGTCTCGGCCGAACTGGCCTCGGTGGCGAAGAAGTTCGGCACCGAGCGCCGTACGGTCCTGCTGGAGTCGTCGGGTACCACGGCCACCGCCGTGCCCCTCCAGGTCGCGGACGACCCGTGCCGTGTCCTGCTGTCCTCCACCGGCCTGCTGGCCCGCACGGCGAACGGCGAGCCCTTCACGGAGAACGCCGAGGACGCCGAGGACGGGGACGGGGACGGCAAGCGCACCAAGCACGATGTGATCATCTCGGCGGTGTCGGCCACCGCGCGCGGGGAGATCGGCGCCGTCACCTCCTCGGGCCGCCTGCTGCGGATCAACGTCGTCGACCTGCCACAGCTCCCGGACACGGCCTCGGCGCCGAACCTCTCGGGCGGCGCCCCGCTGGCGGAGTTCGTCTCCCTGGAGGGCGACGAGACGGTGATCTGTCTGACCACGCTCGACGAGTCGTCCCCGGGGCTGGCCATCGGCACGGAACAGGGCGTCGTCAAGCGGGTCGTGCCCGACTACCCGACCAACAAGGACGAGCTGGAGGTCATCACCCTGCGGGACGGCGACCGGATCGTCGGTGCCGTCGAACTGCGTACCGGCGAGGAGGACCTGGTCTTCATCGCCGACGACGCCCAGCTGCTGCGCTACCAGGCCTCGCAGGTGCGTCCGCAGGGCCGCGCGGCGGGCGGTATGGCGGGCATCAAGCTCACCGAGGGCGCGAAGGTCATCTCGTTCACGGCCGTGGACCCCGCGGTGGACGCGGTGGTCTTCACGATCGCGGGCTCGCGCGGAACCCTGGACGACTCCGTCCAGACGACCGCCAAGCTCACCCCGTTCGACCAGTACCCGCGCAAGGGCCGTGCCACGGGCGGTGTGCGCTGCCAGCGGTTCCTGAAGGGCGAGGACTGCCTGTCCCTGGCCTGGGCGGGTCCCGTCCCTGCCAAGGCGGCGCAGAAGAACGGCCTGCCGGCCGAGTTGCCGGAGATGGACCCGCGCCGTGACGGCTCGGGCGTGTCGCTGACGAAGACGGTCTCGGTGGTGGCCGGGCCGGTCTAGGCCTCGGCCTCCTGGAAGGCCTCGTCGTCAGGGGCCTGTACGTAGCGCAGGACGCCCCACATGCCGTGCTCGTCGGCGTGTGGGGCGTCGTCCTTGCACGCCTCGAGTTCCTTGCCGAGGGCGGAGGCGTCGATGCCGGATCCGATGAGGACGAGCTGGGTCAGGCGGGCGTCGGCGGCCGGCCAGGGCTCCGGGTAGAAGCGGAGGAAGCGCCCGACGGCGTGCACGGCGTACCGGTTGACCGGGTCGTGCGGACCGAAGTCGACATACCCCTTGATGCGGTACAGCCCCTCGGGCCTGCTGTCGAGGAACTCCATCAACCGGCGGGGGCCGAGGGGTACTTCGGAGGTGAAGGAGAGGCTGTCGTAGGAGCCGTGGAGGTGGTCGGCGTGATCGTCCCCGGAGTGGTCGTGCAGGTCGTCGAAGGAGAGCTGCCCGACACGCTCCCCGCCCGGCCGGCAGTCGAAGAGGAACTCGGGGTCGACACGGCCGTAGGTGGCGGGGACGACGGCGGCCCGGTCGGTGAGCGAGCGGACGAGCCCGAGGACCCGGTCGGCGTCGGGCGCGCGGTCGAGCTTGTTCACCACGACGAGGTCGGCGAGGGCGAGATGCCGGTCGATCCCGGGATGCTTCGTCCGGGTCTCGTCGAACTCGGCGGCGTCGACGACTTCGACGAGCCCGCCGTAGACGATGCCGGGATGCTCACTGGCCAGCACCATCCGCACGAGTTCCTCGGGCTCGGCGAGACCGCTGGCCTCGATGACGATGACATCGATGCCGGCGGCCGGCCCGGCGAGCCGTTCGAGGTACACGTCGAGTTCGCCGGCGTCGACGGCGCAGCACAGACAGCCGTTGCCGAGGGAGACGGTGGAGTCGCCGAGCGCACCGGCCACGGCCATGGCGTCGATCTCGATGGCGCCGAAGTCGTTCACGATCGCACCGATGCGGCTGCCGCCGCTGCGGTGCAGGAGATGGTTGAGCAGGGTCGTCTTGCCGGAACCGAGGAATCCGGCGAGTACGACGACCGGGATCTGCTGCGGACTGCGGCTCTGCGACACGTGCGACCTTTCCGAAACCTACGCGTGCACCGGCGCGCGGCCCGGGCGCGCGTACGAGGATTGAATGCCGACCCAGGATACGAGCCGTGGGAATCACCGCGAAGTGAACGATTGTTAGCAGCGCCCGCGGGGCAGACCCTGGGCAAGGCGCCCTGGCGTGCGACCCTCGCTTCCCTCCGTGCGCCTCCCCTCCGCCTCCCCCGCCGATCAGAGCCGCTCGGCACTCTGGGAGACGGCAAGCGCCGCCCACCGCTCGCCGGTCCCCGTCACGTCCACCCGCACCCCGACGACCGGCGCACGGCCGCTCGATCGGGGGTTTTTGACATGACCACACAGAGGTTTGGGGTCCGCGGACTCGGTGCAGTCGCAGCGGCGGCGGCCGGCATGGCCGCAGGTGCCCTCGTCACCATGGCGGCACAACGCCATGCGCTGGAGACACTGCGGGTACGGCTGGAACACCTGGAACGCACCGCCCACTCCCAGCAGCACACCAATCTGGCCAACCAGCAGCGCCTGCACTGGGAATTGCTGAGCAAAGCCATCGACGACCCCGAACTGGCGGAAGTGCTCGACCTCTTCGAGGCACCCGTTTCCACCAAGCAGCGGCGCCAGTACCTCTACGCCAACGCTCTCTACACGAACGTGCTGTTTTATTACCGGATAGGCAACATCTCCCGCGAGGAGTTCTTCGGGTACATTCGAGGCATTCTTCAGAACCCTGTGGTACGGGAGTACTGGTACGCGACGAGACACCAGCGGGCGACCATTGCCGACGGTTCGGACGAAGCAGAACTCGGCCGTATGGTGGACGAACTCCTGACGCAACTCGAGGAGTCGGACGCCGACGAATGGTGGGTGGTGGGCGAGCCGCCGAGCCCGTGAACTTCCACCGGCCCTCGGCGCACTCCGGCAGCCGAGGGCTCACGCCCCGGGGCTCGCACCCCCTCCTGCGGAATCACACCCTCGGCCCATTACGAAAAGGTCAAGTCGAAAGTTAGGTGGGGCGTCAGGGAGTTGACTCACGCTTGATCGCGTAGAGGACCCCACCAGATCGTCGCCTACGCCGCCGGATGACGAGCGACCCCACAGGGCCCGTCTTGCACCGCGCAGTCGTCGTGCGCAAACCAACGGACCCAAGGAAGCAACAGTGAGTCAGATCATCCGTCGGATCGGTGCATCTCCGCGCGCTCGGGGAAGCGCGAGCGGAGCCAATTGCCCCGATATTTTCGAACTTGCCGATGGTAATTTCGCCGTTATCGGCACGGATGCCACGGATTCACTGGACCCGGATCTCCCGTCCGATGCCTCACGCGGCGACCACGAGAGAATTGTCGTCATCACCCGCGAGACCCTGATGCGCGCGAAGGCCGATATTCCGGACCTTTAGGCTCTTTCGAGAGTTCGAGAGGATGGCCCGGCCGGCCCGCCCGCGATGCCGGGCCTTCCTCGCGTACGGGTGCCCTCGGGGCGCGTTCAGGCCACCGCGGGCACCTCGACCGGCGCCCCCGGGCCCACATACCGCGCGACCGGACGGATGATCTTCGAGTCCGCCGCCTGCTCCAGGATGTTGGCGCTCCAGCCCACCACCCGCGCCGCCGCGAACGTCGGGGTGAACATCTCGCGGGGCAGCCCGCAGAGCTCCATGACCACGCCTGCATAGAACTCCACGTTCGTGTGCAGCTCCCGGCCGGGCTTCAGCTCGGCGAGGATCGCCTCGACGTGCCGCTCCACCTCGACGGCGAACTCGACGCGCTGGCCTCCGAATCGCCGGGCGATCTCGCGGAGCATGCGCGAACGCGGGTCCTCCGTGCGGTAGACGGCGTGGCCGAAGCCCATGATGCGCTCGCCCGCGAGGACCCGCTCGCGGATCCAGGGATCGATGCGATCGGGAGTGCCGATCGCGTCCAGAGTGTCCAGGGCCCGGCTGGGCGCGCCGCCGTGCAGCGGCCCCGACAGGGCGCCCACCGCCCCCACGAGGCACGCCGCCACATCCGCGCCGGTCGAGGCGATGACCCTGGCCGTGAAGGTTGATGCGTTGAAGCCGTGATCAATGGTCGAGATCAAGTATTGCTCGATCGCCCGGGCCCGCTCCGGATCGGGCTCGACTCCGGTCACCATGTAGAGGTAGTTCGCCGCGTACGGCAGGTCCTCGCGCGGCTCGACGGGAGCGAGGCCGCGCCCCAGCCGGTACAGCGCGGTGAGCAGCGTGGGTACGGCCGCGGCCGCGACGATCGTGTCCTCCCGGCGCCGGTCCGCGTCGACGTCGTACACGGGCCAAAAGCCCTTCGCCGCGCCCAGCAACGACAGGGCCGTCCGCATCCCGGCCAGCGGATTCGCATCCGCACCGGCCGCTGCCGCCAGGGCGGGCAGGGCGGCGGCCACCCCCTCGGGGAGGCCCCGCAGTGCCGCGGTCTCGGCGGCGAAGGCGGCGCTCCGTCGCGCGTCCGGCAGTTCGCCGTGGACCAGGAGGTGCCAGACGTCCTCGAAGCGACGGGTGCGCGCGAGGTCCACGGCCGAGTACTGGCGGTAGTGGTAGAAGCCTTCGCGACCTCTGACGTCGCCGACCTCCGTGTCGGCGACGACGACACCCGCGAGTCCTCGCGGCACGTCCATGGTTGAGGCTGATGACAGGTTGACGGACATGTTTCCTCCCTGAACTTGATTCGACTGTCCATGCTTGACTCGATCTCTGTCAATATTGATTGAATCAATGCATGTGTCTTGTGGATACGGTGACCCCCATGCGCGATCACGAACCCGGACCCGGCCACCCCGAACGACGGCTGAGCACCAAGGAGGCCGCCGAACTGCTCGGCGTGAAACCCGAGACCGTGTACGCGTACGTCAGTCGTGGCCAGCTGAGCAGCCGGCGCACGCCCGGGGGCCGCGGCAGCACCTTCGACGCCAAGGAGGTCGAGGCGCTCGCGCGGCGCAACAAGCGGGAGAGCAGCGGGAGTCCGGGCTCCGGGGCGGAACTGTCCGTACGTACGCGCGTCACCTTCATCGACCAGGACCGCTACTACTTCCGGGGCGTCGACGCGGTCGAACTGGCCTCCCGGCACTCCTACGAAGAGGTCGCGGAGTGGCTGTGGACCGGTCGGCTGCGGCCCGGCGTCACCTTCACCGCACCCGAGGCATCCGTCGAGGCCGCCCGACGCGTCGTCGAGGCGCTGCCCGAACACACCGGGCCCACCGACCGGTTGCGGGTCGCCGCCGTCGCCGCCGCGGCCGCGGACCCGCTGCGGTTCGACCTGTCCGAGGACGCCGTGCTCGGCACCGCCCGCATCCTGATCCCCACCCTCGTCGCCGCCCTGCCCCCGAAGCTGCCCACGCGCCGTGACGAAGGCCCGCTCGCCCTGCGCCTGTGGTGCCGACTCAGCGGACGGCCCGCCGAGAAGGCGCAGCTGCACGTCCTCGACACGGCGCTCGGCCTGCTCGTCGACCACGACCTGGCCGCCTCGACGCTCGCGGTGCGCGTCGCCGCCTCGGCCCGTGCGCACGCCTACGCGGCCGTCTCCGCCGGGCTCGGAGTGCTCGAGGGGCCCCTGCACGGCGCGGCCGGGGGCCTGGCGCACCGCATGCTGCTCGAGGTGCTGGACGTCGGCAGTGCCGCCCCGGTGATCGCCGAGGAGCTGCGCGCGGGCCGCCGCATTCCGGGTCTCGGTCACCGGCTCTACCCCGGCGAGGACCCCCGCGCGCGTGCCCTGTTCGCGCTCCTGGAGGAGATTCCCGCTGCCGGGCCGGCTCTCGCCGCGGCCCGGGACATCGTGGCCACGACCGCGCGCCACGCGCCGCTGCACGCCAACGTGGACCTGGCGCTCGCCGTGCTCACCGCGTCCTGCGGAATGGAGTCCTCGGCCAGCGAGACGATCTTCGCCGTCGCCCGGACGGCGGGCTGGATCGCCCACGCCCTGGAGGAGTACGGCGAACGTCCCCTGCGGATGCGCCCGAGCGGACACTACGTGGGGCCGAAGCCGCCCCAGCCTCTGCCCCAGCCGCTACAGGAGTAGGAAAAGCGCGGAAGCCGTCGCGAGCGGGCCCGCGTCACCGTTCCGGGCGCCACCCCGCTCGGGCGGCCGGTACCGCTGCGACCAGGGACGACGCTCGGGCAGGGCAGGCTGCCCCGTCCCTCGCCGCACGCGCACGCGTATCCGCACGGCCGAGCACATGCCCCGGCCGGAAGTCGCGCTCCGGCAAGTCAGGTTAGGCTCACCTCTGTGAGTACGTGCGCGACCGTCTCGCGGGATCTCGACGAGCCCATTTCCGGAACCGCGGCCACGGCAACGACCTGGCTCCTCCTGGAACAGCCCGGACCCTGGGGTGCCAAAGCGCTGGTGTCGAGCCACCTGGACCCGGCCCTGGGCCGCGCCCTGGATGCCGCCGCGCGGGACACGGGCGTACGCGTCGCGCTCATCCGGCGCCCCGGGCGCCACGCGGACTTCGGCGCACCTCCCCTGCGGCAGGTCTACGCGGCCCACACCGTCCCCGGAAGCGTGTGGCTGCGCAGCGCCACCACCCACGACCCGCGGCAGCTGCTGGACCTCGACTTCGCCGCGCTCGGCAGGGGCGACCACCGCACCTTCGACACCGCGCTGCGGGGCGGGCCCCACACGGGCGACCCGCTCGCCCTCGTCTGCACCAACGGCAAGCGTGACCGCTGCTGCGCGCTCCTCGGCCGTCCGCTGGCCGCCGAGCTCGCCGCTTCGGGCGTGCGGGGCGCCTGGGAGGTCACCCATCTGGGGGGTCATCGCTTCTCCCCCACCCTGCTCGTCCTGCCGTACGGGTACGCGTACGGCCGCGCCGAGGCCCACGCCGTCAAGGAGGTCCTGCACGGCGTCCAGGACGGGCGGATCGTCGTGGACGGGTGCCGCGGGTGTTCGGCCTGGGAGCGGCCCGGCCAGGCGGCGGAACTGGCGGTGCGCTCGGCGACCGGAGAGGACGCGGCGGAGGCGCTCAGTGTCGTCCGGACCACGGGCGGCGCGCCGCGCTGGGAGGTGACCGTCGCGCACCGGGACGGACGCCACTGGCAGGTCGTCGTCGACCAGGGCGCTTCACTGCCGGCCCGGCCGGAGAGCTGCGGCGCCTCGGTCCTCGGTTCACCTGCACGGATGGACGTGGTGGCGGTACGCGAGCTGGCCGGAACGGCCCTGGTGGGCTGACACACCTCCGCAGACCGTGCGGCCGCACCCCGCGCGGGCACGGAGGAATCGTTTCCTCTTGAGTCGGTCAAGAGATCCACACCACCCAGCCCTACGGCTGCGCCGGTCCACCCACGTACCGTCTTGGGTATGAGCCCCACTCCCCCCGCCCGCCGCCTGCGCCTCGGAATGCCGCGGCGCATGTTCTCGCAGGTCCTGCTCATGCAGCTGACGATCGCCGCGGGAGTCGTGGTGCTCGCGACCGGGCTGTTCCTCGCTCCGCTCAGCGATCAGCTGGACGACCAGGCGATGCGCCGTGCCCTCGCCATCGCGCAGACCACCGCGGCCGTGCCGCAGATCGCCGAGGACCTCCGGAGCACGCAGCCGTCGGTCGACGGACCGGTGCAGCGTGAGGCCGAGCGGATCCGCAAGGCCAGCGGCGCGGAGTACGTCGTGGTGATGGACCTGAACGGCACCCGCTGGTCGCACGCCGACCCCAGGCAGGTCGGCGGCCATGTGTCGACGGACCCGAGCCAGGCCCTGGCGGGCCAGGACGTCATGGAGATCGACAGCGGCACCCTGGGCCGCTCGGCCCGGGGCAAGGTGCCCCTGCGCGACGGCGACGACAAGATCATCGGCGCGGTCTCGGTCGGTATCGAGTACGACAGCGTGCGCGCCCGTCTGATCCATGCGATCCCCGGACTGTTCGCCTATGCGGGCGGGGCCCTCGCCGTGGGCGCGCTGGCCGCCTGGCTGATCTCCAGGCGGGTCCAGCGACAGACCCGCGACCTGGCCTTCTCGGACATCTCGGCGCTGCTCGCCGAGCGTGAGGCGATGCTGCACGGCATCCGGGAAGGCGTCGTCGCCCTGGACCGCGCCGGCCGCGTCCGGCTGCTCAACGACGAGGCCCAGCGCCTCCTCGGCATCGGGGAGGAGGTCGTGGGCGCTTCGCCCGACGAGGCGCTCGGCGACGGACGTACGGCCGATGTCCTGGCGGGCCGGGTGACCGGTAAGGACCTGATCGCCGTCCGCGGGCAGCGCGTCCTGGTCGTCAACCGCATGCCCACCGACGACGGCGGGGCCGTTGCCACCCTGCGCGACCGCACCGAGCTGGAGCAGCTCGGGCGCGAACTCGACTCGACGCACGGCCTCATCGACGCGCTGCGCGCCCAGGACCACGAGCACGCCAACCGCATGCACACGCTGCTGGGGCTGCTCGAACTGGAGATGTACGACGACGCGGTGGACTTCGTCGGGGAGGTGGTCGGCGATCACCGGGCGACCGCGGAACAGGTGACCGAGAAGATCGAGGACCCGCTGCTCGCCGCCCTGCTGGTCGGCAAGGCGACCGTCGCGGCCGAGCGCGGTGTCGCCCTGTGGGTCTCCGACCGCACGCGGCTGCCCGACCGCCTGATCGACCCGCGCGGGCTGGTCACGGTCGTGGGCAACCTCGTGGACAACGCGCTCGACGCCGTCGCGGGCAAGCCGCACGCGCGCGTGGAGGTCGAACTGCGCGCGGAGGGCCGTACCGCGGTCCTGCGGGTGCGCGACACCGGCCCCGGCATCCCGGCCGAGCAGCGCGAGTTGATCTTCACCGAGGGCTGGTCCACGAAGAAGCCCCCGGCGCACGGCAAGCGTGGGATCGGGCTCTCCCTGGTGCGCAGGCTCGCCGAGCGGCAGGGCGGCCACGCCTGTGTGGACGAAGCGGACGGTGGGGGCGCCGAGTTCACCGTCGTCCTGCCCGAGGCGCTCACCGAGCCCGGCCTGGAACCCGCGCTGGCGGCACCGGCGAAGAGCACTGCCGAGAAGGAGTCGCGATGATCGAGGTCCTGGTCGTGGACGACGACACCCGGGTCGCCCGGGTCAACGCCGCCTACGTCGAGAAGGTCCCGGGCTTCCACGTCGCCGGCGAGGCCCACAATGCGGCCGACGCGCTCCGTCAGCTGGAGCTGCTGCCCCGTCTGGACCTCGTCCTGCTGGACCACTACCTGCCCGACGAGACGGGTCTCGAGGTCGTCCAGGAGATGCGCCGGCGTGGCCACCAGACCGACGTGATCATGGTGACCGCCGCGCGGGACGTCACGACGGTGCAGGCGGCGATGCGCCAGGGTGCCCTTCAGTACCTGGTGAAGCCGTTCGCCTTCGCGGGTCTGCGCGCCAAGCTGGAGGCGTACGCCGAGCTGCGCCGGACGCTCGACGGCGGCGGGGAGGCCGAACAGGCCGATGTCGACCGCATCTTCGGCGCGCTGTCGGCCTCTTCGGAGCCCGGTCTGCCCAAGGGCCACTCCCCCACCACCGCCGAACTCGTACGCCAGTCCCTGATGAACGCCGAAGGGCCCCTGTCGGCCCAGGAGATCGCCGACCGGACCGGGGTGAGCCGCCAGACCGCCCAGCGCTACCTGAAGCTCCTGGAGCGCACGGGGCGGGCCCGGCTGACCCTGAAGTACGGCGACGCGGGCCGCCCGGAACACCGTTACGTGTGGGCGACCCGCGCCTGAAGGGCACGGTCCTCGGGGGCGGGGGAAGGAACCGTGCCCCTCCTGGGATACGGATCCCGGCCCGCCGCCTGCTCGACCGTCAGCCCACCGCCTTCTCGACGAACTCGGTCGTGTAGGTCTTGCTCAGGTCCACGTCGGCGTTCTGGATGTTGGGGTTGAAGGCCTTGAGGACCTTTTCGACGGTCTCGGGGCCGTTCTTGGGCATCACGCCGTCCTTGGTGAACATCGGCAGCGTGTTCTTGATGGCCACCGAGTACAGCAGTTTGTTCCCCTGGGAGTAGTCCGTCGGCATCTTCTCGGCGATCTCGGCCGCGCTGTGGGTGGACATCCACTTGAGCGTCTTGACGAATGCATTGGCCAACTTCTGGACGGTGTCCTTGTGACTGTTGACCCAGTCCGTCTGCATGTACAGGCTTGACGAGGGATACGGTCCGCCGAGCGCGTCCTCGGAGCCCTGCGGGGTGCGCATGTCGAGCAGGACCTTGCCGGCCTTCTTGTCGAGGATCGTCGCCACGGTCGGGTCGGTCGTCATACCGCCGTCGATGGCGCCCTGCTGGAGCGCGGCGATGAAGGTCGGCCCCGCGCCCACGGCGACCGGGGTGAACTCGCTGACCTTCACGCCGTTCTTGACCGCGAGGTACTTGGTGAGGAAGTCGGTCGAGGAGCCGAGACCCGTGACGCCGAGTTTCTTGCCCTTGAAGTCCTCGGGCGAGGTGATGTCACCCTCTGCCTCGGTGGAGACGATCTCCACCTCACCGGGTGCGTGCGAGAACTGCACGACGGACTCCACCTCCTTGCCCTTCACCTGCAGGTCGAGGGTGTGGTCGTAGAAGCCGACGGCTCCCTGCACCTGGCCCGAGACGAGCGCCGTCTCGGCCTGGACACCGGCCGGCTCGCTCAGCATCTCGACGTCCAGCCCCTCGGCGTCGAAGTAGCCCAGGCGCTGGGTGAGCATGGCGGGCAGGTAGATGACCTTGTCCAGGCCACCGACCATGATCTTGACCTTGGTGCCCTTGCCGTCTCCCTTGCCACCGGAGCCCGTGGACGCGGTGCTCGCCGCGTCGTTGGCACAGGCGGTGAGCGAGGAGAGGGCGAGCAGACCGGCGGCGGCCAGGGCCGTGTATCTGGCGGTTGTGCGCATGGCGGGTTCACGTCCTTGTGAGAGGGCGATGCGGGGGTGGGGCAGCAGTGAGGGAAGGGCGGGGAAGTGTCCGAGGAAGGTCCCGAGGGCCCGTTCGCGGGAACGGCTCATCGGTGGATCGTCGAACGAAGGGTCAGCTGTCGGAGCCCGACGGCTTCCACCGGAAGATGCGGCGCTCGGCGAAGGTCAGCAGCCCCTCCGCGACGAGTGCGACCACGGCGAGGATGACCATCGCGGCGTACACACCCGCCGCGTTGAACGTGCCCTGCGACTGCGCGACGAGCAGTCCGATCCCCTTGGTCGCGCCGATGTACTCACCGACGATGGCGCCGATCAGGGCGAAGCCGAAGCTCACATGGAGGCTGGTGAAGATCCAGGAGGTGGCGGACGGGACGACCACCTGGAGCGTCACCCTGCGGTCGCTCGCGCCGAGGATGCGGGCGTTGGCGACGAGGTTGCGGTCCACCTCGCGGGCGCCCTGGAAGGCGTTGAAGAAGACCGGGAAGAACACCAGGACGACGGCCGAGGCGACCTTGGAGGCCGGGCCGAGGCCGAACCAGATCACGAAGATCGGGGCCAGCACGATCCTGGGTATGGAGTTGAGCACCTTGATGTATGGACCAAGGATGTCGGCGAGGAAGGTGATCCGCCCCAGTGCGATACCGCACACGACACCGGCGACCACACCGATGACCCAGCCGAGCAGGGCCTCGTAGAGCGTGTACCAGATCTGCTCGCCCAGAGAACCGAGCGCGGTCCCGTGCGTCACCCAGGTCCAGATCTGGTCCCAGATCCTGGAAGGCATCGAGAAGTTGAAGGGATCGATGACCTTGGCCCGGGAGAACGCCTCCCACAGGGCGAGCACGGCCACCAGCAGCAGGACACGCGACGCCGTCACCACGGCCTTGCGTCTGCGAGCGGCACGCGCGCGTGAGCGGGCGCGGTCCGGCACCTTGGCCGTGTCGACGACCGGTGTGCTGAGGACTTCAGGCGACATGGGCGGCACCTCTCTCGCGGGTGATGCGGACCTCTTCGCCGAGGGACTCCCAGATCTCGCGGTAGATCTCGATGAACCGCGGCTCCAGCCGCACCGACTCGACCTTGCGCGGCCTCGGCAGGTCGATGTCGAAGACCTGCTTCACCGTGGCGGGGCCGGCGGTCATCACGACGACCTTGTCGGCCAGCGCGATGGACTCCTCCAGGTCGTGGGTGACGAAGACGACGGAAGCGCCCGTGCCCTCCCACAGCTCGAGGAGCTCGTCCGACATCAGTGCCCTGGTCTGCACGTCGAGCGCCGAGAACGGCTCGTCCATGAGGAGGATCTCGGGGTCGTTCACGAAGGTCGCGGCGAGGGCCACGCGCTTGCGCTGACCGCCGGAGAGCTGATGCGGGTAGCGGTCCTCGAAGGCGGAGAGCCCGACCCGGGCCAGCCACTCGCGCGCTTTCCGTTTCGCCTCCGCCTTGGGCACACCGCGAAAACGGGGCCCGGCCATGACGTTGGACAGGACCGTACGCCAGGGAAAGGTGGCGTCCTGCTGGAAGACGAAGCCGACCTTGTCACCGACGCCACGCACGGGCTGCCCGGCGACCATCACCTCGCCCTGGGTGGGCTCTTCCAGACCGCTGACCAGGGTCAGCGTGGTCGACTTGCCGCAGCCGGTCGGGCCGACGACGGCCACGAACTCGCCACGCCCGACCGTGAGGTCGAGTTCCCGCAGGGCGGTGTGCGGGGCCCCCGAGGGGGTCCTGAAGACCTTGCTCGCGCCCCGCAGCTCGATGGCGGGGCTGGTGTGTGCGCTCATGGCCGGGGACCGTAGAGGCGACCCGGGAAGCGGCATCAGCCTTCTGGGCGCATGCGCTTCTTTTGCTTGCAGTAGCCTGTTGTGCTCGTTTTGCTCGCGCTAGAACAGCGAAGCCGAAACACGGGCTCAACGCCCGCCTGGCCTTGACGGAGAGAGGCCCGATGATTGACGTCCTGGTGGTGGACGACGACTTCCGTGTCGCCGAGATCAACGCCAAGTACGTGGGAAAGGTTCCCGGCTTCCGGGTGGCCGCCCGCGCGCACAGTGCCGCCCAGGCGCTGGGAGCCATCGAGCGCGGAACCATCGACCTGGTGCTGCTCGACCACTACCTGCCGGACCAGACCGGCCTCCAGCTCATCCACCGCATGCGTGAGCAGGGTCATGGCACCGACGTCATCATGATCACGGCGGCCGGTGACGTCACGACGGTCCAGACCGCGATGCGCCTGGGCGCCCTGCACTACCTGGTCAAACCGTTCACCTTCGCCGCTCTGCGCACCCGCCTCGACTCGTACGCCGCCCTGCGCCGCACGGTGGACCGGGTCGGTGGGCACGGGATCGCCGGCCAGGAGCAGGTCGACCGGATCTTCGGCGCCCTGCGCACCGGACCGGCGCCGTCCTCGCCCGGCCTGCCGAGCGGCCACTCGGAACCGACCACGGACCTGATCTGCGACGTTCTGCACCGCGCGAACCACCCTCTGTCGGCCCACGAGGTCGCCGCGGAGACCGGCCTGAGCCGCTCCACCGCCCAGCGCTACCTCCGCCACCTGGAGCAGGCCGGACGCCTGCATCTGTCCCTCAAGTACGGCGACACGGGCCGCCCGGAGCACCGGTACGCCTGGGTGGCGCCGTAACGTGCGCCAGGATCCCGAAGCGGTACGGCGGTGAAGCGTCGCCCGTTACGCGGCTCCCGCCCCGGTCAGTGACCGCACCTCGGTCTCCGCGTGCTTGGCCTCGTCCGCGACCTCGGCCGAGGTGACCGTGCCGAGCCAGCCCGCCAGGAAGCCCAGCGGAATCGAGACCAGGCCGGGGTTCTGCAGCGGGAAGTACTGGAAGTCCACGGTCGGGAAGAGCGACTCGGGGCTGCCGGAGACCACCGGGGACAGCACGACGAGCGCCAGGGCCGGCACGAGTCCGCCGTACACCGCCCACACGGCGCCTCGCGTGGTGAAGCCCCGCCAGAACAGCGAGTACATCAGGACCGGCAGATTCGCGGACGCCGCGACGGCGAAGGCGAGCCCGACCAGGAAGGCGACGTTGAGGTCGCGGGCCAGCAGGCCGAGCGCGATCGCGACCACGCCGACGCCCACGGCGGCGACCCGCGCCACCGCGACCTCGCTGCGGGGTTTGGTCTGCCGACGGCGCAGGGAGGCGTACAGGTCGTGCGCCACCGACGCCGAGGAGGCGAGCGTGATTCCGGCGACGACGGCGAGGATCGTGGCGAAGGCGATGGCACCCACGACCGCGAACAGCACCGCTCCGCCGGTGGAGTCGGCGCCGCCGCCCAGGTCGAGTGCCAGAAGCGGAACCGCCGTGTTCCCCGCCGCGTTCGAGCCGCGCACCGCCTCCGGGCCGACGATCGCCGCCGCGCCGAAGCCGAGGACGATCGTCATCAGGTAGAAGCCGCCGATCAGCCCGATCGCCCAGACGACGGAGCGACGGGCGGCCTGCGCGGTCGGCACGGTGTAGAAGCGGGACAGGATGTGCGGCAGTCCCGCCGTGCCCAGCACCAGGGCGAGCCCCAGGCTCATGAAGTCGAAACGCGCGGTCCAGTCCCCGCCGTACTTCAGGCCGGGTGCCAGGAACGCGTCACCGTGCCCGCTGCGCGCGGCCGCCGTGCGCAGCAACTGGTCGAAGTCACCGTGGAAGCGCACCAGGACGAGGGCGGTGAGCGCGACGGTGCCGGCCAGCAGCAGAACCGCCTTGACGATCTGGATCCACGTCGTCGCCCGCATCCCTCCCAACGACACATAGATCACCATGAGCGCACCCACTCCGATGACGGCCCAGGACTGGGCCGCCTCGCCGGTGTTCCCGAGGAGCAGCGCGACCAGGCTGCCGGCGCCCACCATCTGGGCCACCAGATAGAGCACGGACACGGTGACCGAGGAGGTTCCCGCCGCGATCCGCACCGGCCGCTCGCTCATCCGCGCGGCGACCACGTCGGCGAGCGTGAACCGCCCGCAGTTGCGCACCAGTTCGGCGACCAGGAACAGCACCACCAGCCAGGCCACGAGGAAGCCGACCACATACAGCAGCCCGTCGTACCCGAACAGCGCGATGAGCCCGGTGACACCCAGGAAGGAGGCGGCGGACATGTAGTCACCCGCGATGGCAAAACCATTCTCCATCGGGGAGAACAGACGCCCGCCGACGTAGAACTCCTCCTCCGAACCGTGGCGGTTGCGGCTCACCCAGGTCGTGATCCCCAACGTGACCGCGACGAAGGTGCTGAACAGCAACAACGCCAGCGCCTGATGGTTGCCGGTCACGATGCACCGCCCTTTGCTCCCCGGGTCAGCTCCTGTGTGTCCCAGCGCAGTTCGAGCGCGGCACGGTCCCGGCGCAGCCGCGCGTGCCGGGCGTAGGCCCAGGTGAGCAGGAACGTGCTGAGGAACTGCCCCAGCCCGGCGAGCAGTGCCACGTTCACCGCGCCCGCCACCGGCCGCGCCATGAGTCCGGGCGCGGTCGTCGCGGTGACCACGTACGCCACGTACCAGACGAGGAACCCGGCGGCGGCGGGCACCACGAACCGCCGGTACCGGCTGCGTACCTCCTGGAAGGCCGCGCTGTGCTGCACCTCGAGGTAGATCTGAGCCGCCGCCGCGGTTCCGGTCTCCCGCCGACGTGCCGCGGGAACCTCCGGTCCTGGCGTGCTCATGATGGCCGACTCGCCCCAGCCCGAGGCGAGCGCGTCGTACCACGGGTCCTCGTAGCGCACATCCCCTGGCACCTCGGCGTACGCCTGGCCCTGGCTCTGATGATGCTCGTACGCGTGTGGTGTGGGGGCACCGCTATCGGGACCGTCCCCGTCGGCGCGGGCACGACCGTTGCTTGACTGCATGCCCAAGGATGGACAGAACGGGAAGATCCCCGACTATTGTTCCCCGAACACTTCACCCCATCAGGTGACCAACGAGCCGTTCACCCCGCGGGCGGCCGGACCAGCCCCTTCCCGTACGCGTAACGCACCGCCTGGGCCCGGTCCTTGAGTCCCGTCTTGGAGAACATGTTGTTGATGTGTGTCTTCACCGTCGCGGTGGACACGCTCAGCCTGCGCGCGATCTCCTGGTTGCTGAGCCCCTCGGCGATCAGCACCAGCACCTCCGCCTCGCGTGTGGTGAGCCCGTCGGGGACGACAGCGGGCGCAGCCGGTTCCGGTTCGGGCGCCGACAGGCGCTCCAGCAGCCTTCGCTGGACACTGGGCGACAGCCCCGCATCCCCGGACAGCACACTGTGCACGGCCCGTACGATCTCGTCCCCGCCCGCGTCCTTGGTGAGATACCCCCGTGCGCCTGCCTTCAGCGCCGGGAAGAGGGATTCGTCGTCCGCGTAGGTCGTGAGGACCACGACCTGTGTCCCGGGATACTCGGACCGGATGCGCCGGGTCGCCTCCACTCCGTCACAGCGAGGCATGCGCAGGTCCATCAGCACCACGTCGGGAGCGAGTTCGGCGACGAGCCGCACGGCCTCCTCCCCGTCTCCGGCGGCGCCCACGACCTCGACTCCCGGCAGCAGCCCGAGCAGCATCACGATGCCTTCCCGGACGACCGTCTGGTCGTCCGCGACCACCACCCTGGCGGGCTTCCTCGCCGCCTCCTCCGTCATACCGGCACCTTCAGCGTCACCACGAACCCTTCCTCGTCCGGCCCGGCAGCGAGCGAACCACCCAGCAGTTCGGCGCGCTCCCGCATACCCAGCAGACCGTACCCGCCGCCGGCCTCGGCGAGTTCGCCCGGCGAACCACCCGAGTCCCGCACGTCCAGGGTCACTTCCTGCCGGCCGTACTCCAGCCGGACACGGACCTTGGCACCCGGTGCGTGTTTGCGAGCGTTCGTCAAGGCTTCCTGAGCGACCCGGCGCACGGCCTGCGACGCCTCGACCGGCAGTGGTCTGCGTTCACCGCCCACGGTGACCTCGGCGCCGTCGGACGTGCGGACGAGATCCGTCAGGAAGTCCTCCAGCGGCGTCAGTTCACCGCGCAACGCGGAGAGCGACTGCCTGGTCTCCTCGAGGCCGTCGCGGGCCATCCCCCGTGCCGCCACCACGCGGTCGAGAATCTGCTCGCGGTCCGCGCCCCGCTCGATCAGCAGCCGGGCCGCCTCCAGGTGTACGAGCTGCGCCGAGAGACTGTGGGCCAGGACGTCGTGGATCTCCCGGGCGATACGGGCCCGCTCCGCGAGTGCGGCCGACTCGGCCTCGGCCGCGCGCGCGGCCCGCTCCTGGGTGAGCAGTCGCTGTGTGGTGCCTCTGGCTTCGGCGTCCAGACGCAGTGCGTATCCGGCGAGGGCCATGCCCGCGATGGCGGTGGCCGAGGTCATCCCCGAGTCGTCGTTGACCACGGCGAAGGCGGCGAACCCGACCGAGGCCGCCGGCAGCGCCGCGCCCAGAGGAAGTCGCTCGAGTGCCGCGATGGCGCATCCGCACCACAGGACCGCGGCCGGGGAGCGGAAGTCCGCGGCCTCGGCACCGGCCGCCAGCCCCAGGAGCAGGAGGAGAAGGGCCAAGGACGGCCACAGCCGGTGCTCGAGCGTGGTCCGGAACAAGGCCCACGCCAGGCCACCCGCCACAAGAACGCCGCCGACACCGGCGACCGCGACCCACCCCTGGATGCGGCTGTCGTGGAGGGCGCTCCACACCAGGGCGCCCACGACCAGCAGCCTTACGGCCCAGGCCAGCAGCCTCCTGGGGCGCGATACCCCTCTGGGGCCCAGCGCCTCCCGTGAGGGCCAGCGTGTCCAGACGTTGTCCGTCACACGCGCTCCTTCCACGGGGACCGGGGCACGGGGTCACCGTACGCCGTGGTGTACGCGGGAGCCTGGTCCAGAGACCGCACGCGCCAGATCAGGATCCCGGAGCGGACCAGCAAGGTGGCCGCGAGTCCCAGCATCAGGGCCGCACTGTCCTGGTGGATGCCCAACAGGGCGCCGACCCCGAAGAGGCCCAGCCGCAGACCGATGCCGGCTCCCCACACGGCCACGCTCGCTCTGGTGCTCTTGCTCCACACGGCGCCGTCCGGCTCCACCCAGATGCGGGTGGTCCAGGCCCAGGCGGCTCCCATGACCAGGGCGACGATCAGTTCGGCGCCGAGTACCAGGGCCGATTCGGTGTGGTGACGGGTGCCGAGCAGATCGGGTTCGCGCAGCGCCATGACGGCCAGGATTCCCGGCAGGAGCCACCATCGCCGGTCCGTGTCGATGCGGCTTGCGCGGAACTGCCGCGCGATCACGAGTGCGGCCACCGCCACGATCACCAGTGCGTTGACGAGCCCGGACATCACAGCCTCCGTGAGCGGGAAGGGGAGGCCGGCAACGAGCGCTGCCGACGCCTTCGACGCTACGGAAACGGGCCGGTCCGCAGATCGGAGCGGGGGTGGATCATGGGTGGATCTCCGGAAGCCGGGGTTCTCCACCCACGGGTGGAGAACCCTCAGCCGGACCTGCCCGACATCCGGCCTGAGGTGCACGAGCCCAGCCGGATCTTCCCGACAACCGACCGCCTGACATGCACGAGCCCAAGCCGGGCCTGACTGAGAACCGAACGGACCTGTACGAGATCCGGCCGGATCCACCTGCGACCCGGCCGGACCGAACGCGGCGCCTACGCGTCGATACGGGACCGGTCCAGCGTCGCCGCCGAGCTGGAGATGAACTCCTTGCGCGGCGCCACGTCATTACCCATGAGCAGATCGAACACCTGCTCGGCCGCCTCCAGGTCGGAGAGGTTGATGCGGCGCAGGGTGCGGTGGCGCGGGTCCATCGTCGTCTCGGCCAGCTGGTCGGCGTCCATCTCACCGAGACCCTTGTAGCGCTGGATGGAGTCCTTGTACCGGACGTTCTTGCTCTGGAACTCCATCAGCGTGTCGCGCAGCTCACGGTCCGAGTACGTGTACACGTACTTGTCCTGGCCCTTCTTGGGCTGGATGAGCTCGATGCGGTGCAGGGGCGGGACCGCGGCGAAGACCCGCCCGGCCTCGACCATGGGCCGCATGTAGCGGTGGAACAGCGTCAGGAGCAGCGTCCGGATGTGGGAGCCGTCCACATCGGCGTCGGTCATCATGATGATCTTGCCGTAGCGGGCCGCGTCGATGTCGAAGGTGCGCCCGGAGCCCGCTCCTATGACCTGGATGATCGCGCCGCACTCGGCGTTCTTGAGCATGTCGGTGACGGACGACTTCTGGACGTTGAGGATCTTGCCCCGGATCGGCAGCAGTGCCTGGAACTCGGAGTTCCGGGCGAGCTTGGCCGTACCGAGCGCGGAGTCTCCCTCGACGATGAACAGCTCGCTGCGCTCGACGTCGTCGCTGCGGCAGTCGGCGAGCTTGGCGGGCAGGGACGAGGACTCCAGAGCCGTCTTGCGGCGCTGCGCGTCCTTGTGCTGCCGGGCCGCGATACGCGTGCGTGCGGCGGCGACCGCCTTCTCCATGACGACCCGCGCCTGAGCTGCGGCATCGCGCTTGGCGGAGGTCAGGAAGGCCTTGAGTTCCCTGGCGATCACGGTGTTCACGATGCGCCGGGCCGCCGAGGTGCCGAGGACCTCCTTGGTCTGGCCCTCGAACTGGGGCTCGGCGAGACGCACCGTGACGACGGCGGTCAGGCCCTCCAGAGCGTCGTCCTTCACGATGTCGTCCTCGGCGACGCGCAGCAGCTTCTTGGCGCGCAGCACCTCGTTCATCGTCTTGGCGACCGCCTGCTCGAAGCCCGCGACATGAGTGCCGCCCTTGGGCGTGGCGATGATGTTGACGAACGACTTGAGGTTCACGTCATAGCCCGTGCCCCAGCGCAGCGCCACGTCGACGCCGAGCTCACGGGTGACCTCCGTCGGAGTCATCTGCCCGTGCTCGTCCAGGACCGGGACCGTCTCCTTGAAGGTGCCCTGTCCGGTGAAGCGGAGGACGTCGCAGACGGGCTTGTCGGTGGCCAGGTACTCGCAGAACTCGCTGATGCCACCGTCGAAGCGGAAGGACTCCTCGCCCTTGCTGCCGCCCTCGCCGAGGCCGTACTCGTCGCGGACGACGATGGTCAGGCCGGGCACCAGGAAGGCCGTCTGGCGGGCGCGCTGATGGAGGTTCTCGAGGGAGAGCTTGGCGTCCTTGAGGAAGATCTGGCGGTCGGCCCAGTAGCGCACGCGCGTGCCGGTCCGGTTCTTGGCGACCCTCTTGATCTTCCGCAGGCCGCCCGTCTCGAACTTTGAGTCGGGGCCGTCCGCGGCGAAGGCGCCCGGAACACCGCGCCGGAAGCTGATCGCGTGGGTGTGGCCGCCTCGGTCCACCTCGACGTCGAGGCGGGCGGACAGGGCGTTGACCACGGAGGCGCCGACGCCGTGCAGACCGCCGGAGGCGGCGTAGGAGCCGCCGCCGAACTTGCCGCCGGCGTGCAGCTTGGTCATGACGACCTCGACGCCGGACAGACCCGTCTTGGGCTCGACGTCGACCGGGATGCCACGGCCGTTGTCACGGACCTCGACCGAGGCGTCGTCGTGGAGGATCACCTCGATGTGGTCGCAATAGCCGCCCAGGGCCTCGTCGACGGAGTTGTCGATGATTTCCCACAGGCAGTGCATCAGACCACGGCTGTCGGTCGAGCCGATGTACATACCCGGGCGCTTCCGCACGGCCTCGAGCCCCTCGAGGACGAGCAGGTGCCGCGCGGTGTAGTTGGAACCGTCCCGGTCTGCTCCTGCCAGCAGCGCTGTGGACGGCACGGACGTTTCGGCGGTCACGCGGTTCGCTCCTCGCTGAATTTCACTTGGGGCCCTTCTGGGTAAGGGCGCGGCTTGGGTTGCCGCCAAGAGGGTACCGAGGCCTGGTAGAGCCGTTGTAACGCCACCCTCGTCTGAAACGCAGACTAGTCCAGCGTCGCATACTTGTTCGATCCCTCGATTGAGTGAAGTACATATCACGTTCCCTTCGGGGCATGAACCATTTAGGCTCCGGGCACGTCCTCATGAACAAACCGGCAACCCAGCCGGGAGGATCGAACCATGACCGACAGCGCGAAACCGTAAGCACTACAGACCACGCAATACGGCACATTCGCCGCCAAACCGGCAGCAGACGGCCACCTCGGAAAGATTTTTTCGAGGACAAGCCACGAGCGGGAACGTTTTGGGGCTGGTTGGATGTTGACCCTGGTACGACAGCTCGTCGAGCTAGAGAAGAGGCGACGTGACTACTGTTCTGACCCCCGCGAGCCCGCTGACAGCCGCGGACCGCTGCGACCGATGCGGCGCCCAGGCGTACGTACGCGTCGTGCTGCTCAGCGGCGGAGAACTGCTCTTCTGCGCCCACCACGGCCGCAAGTTCGAGCCGGAACTCAAGAAGATCGCCGCTGAGATACAGGACGAGACAGAGCGGCTGACGACCGTTCCGGCCTCTACCCCGGAAGAAGAGCGCTGATCTGCGCGTCCACGACGAGCCATGACCGGCACAGGCCGGTATACGGGCGGCCGCCCCTGCTTCAGGGACGGCCGCCCGCTCTCGTGACCCGAAGACCGGCCACGAGGGAGGCGGGGCTCGCTCAGACGCTCTCAGGGAGCCTTGTGGGGCCCCCGAGCGCCCGCGACCAGCCGAGCGTCTTCACGGCGTCGGACACCCGCGTGTAGACACCGGGATTTCCCGGCCGCCCACAGCCGCTGCCCCATGACACGAGCCCGATGAGTCGGCCCTGTGCGACCAGCGGCCCGCCGCTGTCCCCCTGGCAGGCATCCCGGCCGCCCCGCTCCTCCCCGGCGCACACCATGCTCCGCGCGTCGTAGGTGCCGTCCGAGGTACCCGGGTAGGCCCGCTCGCAGGACGCGTCGGACAGCACATGCACACGAGCCGCTCGCAGACTGTGGGCGTACGCACCGAAGCCGGTGCTGTCGCCCCAGCCGTAGACCACGGCCTCCGTGCCGGCCTCGTACGCCGGATCACCCTCGGCGGCCATGGGGATGACCGCCGCCGCCGGAAGCGGCTGGGCAAGGGTCAGTACGGCGAAGTCGCCGGCGTTGCTGACACCGTCGTAGCCCGGATTCACCCAGACGCTGCGCACGGAGACCTCCTGCCCGGTGTCCCTGTACAGGTCTGTGCGGCCCGCGACGACCTTCAGGTCGGCCAGCTGCCCCGGCGGTGCTCCCAGGACGTCCTCGCCCATGCAGTGGGCCGCCGTGAGCACGGTGGAGGGGCCGACCGCCACGCCTCCGCAGAACTGCCCGGAGCGCATACCTCCGAACCGGTCACGGCTGGACAGCGCGACCGTCCACGGGCTCTGGGAGACATCGACCGGGAAGCCGCCCACGACCACGCCGTCGGAGGCCGCCGGGGCGGCGGAGCCCAAGGGTATGGCCACCGCCGCGGCCGCCAGGATCAACGGCCGGGACAAGGCCCGGACAAGGGGACGACGCATGCGCGCTCCTCACTCTGGAGTGACTGATGGACACCCAGAGTCATCCAGCGCGCGGCAGCCCGCACCCCCGCGCCGACGCCGAAGGCCCGGCCCCCTCACGGGAGACCGGGCCTTCGGCGTCGTACGGCTACGACCTAGTCGAGGTAGTCGCGCAGCACCTGCGAACGGGACGGGTGGCGCAGCTTGGACATGGTCTTGGACTCGATCTGGCGGATGCGCTCGCGCGTCACGCCGTACACCTTGCCGATCTCGTCGAGGGTCTTCGGCTGACCGTCGGTGAGACCGAACCGCATGGAGACGACGCCCGCCTCGCGCTCGGACAGGGTGTCGAGGACGGAGTGCAGCTGCTCCTGGAGGAGCGTGAAGCTGACCGCGTCGGCCGGGACCACGGCCTCGGAGTCCTCGATGAGGTCACCGAACTCGCTGTCACCGTCCTCACCCAGCGGGGTGTGCAGCGAGATGGGCTCACGGCCGTACTTCTGGACCTCGATGACCTTCTCCGGGGTCATGTCGAGTTCCTTGGCCAGCTCCTCCGGGGTGGGCTCGCGGCCCAGGTCCTGGAGCATCTGGCGCTGCACGCGCGCGAGCTTGTTGATGACCTCGACCATGTGCACCGGGATACGGATGGTGCGGGCCTGGTCGGCCATGGCGCGGGTGATCGCCTGACGGATCCACCAGGTGGCGTACGTGGAGAACTTGTAGCCCTTGGTGTAGTCGAACTTCTCGACCGCGCGGATCAGACCGAGGTTGCCCTCCTGGATGAGGTCCAGGAAGAGCATGCCGCGGCCGGTGTAACGCTTGGCCAGGGAGACCACCAGACGGAGGTTGGCCTCCAGGAGGTGGTTCTTGGCGCGCCGGCCGTCCTCGGCGATGATCTCCAGCTCGCGCTTGAGCTTCGGGGCGAGCTTGTCGGCGTTGGCCAGCTTGTCCTCGGCGAACAGACCGGCCTCGATGCGCTTGGCGAGCTCGACCTCCTGCTCGGCGTTGAGCAGCGGGACCTTGCCGATCTGCTTGAGGTAGTCCTTCACCGGGTCGGCGGTGGCACCGGCCACGGCGACCTGCTGGGCGGGCGCGTCGTCCTCGTCGTCGTCGGAGAGGACGAAACCCTTGTTCTCGGTCCCCTCCTCTTCCTCTTCGCCGGGCTTGGCATCCTCGAGGACCTCGTCCTCGGCAACCTCGGCGTCGTCCTTGCCCGCGGTCTTCTTGGCCGCCGTCTTCTTGGCGACGGTCTTCTTCGCGACCGCCTTCTTGGCGGTCGTCTTCTTGGCAGCCGCCTTCTTGGCGGGGGCGGCTTCGTCTGCGGAATCGTCCACAGCAGGAGCGGCCGGGGTGGCCGGAGCGGCCGTGGCGGTGGCCTTCCTCGTGGTCACCGCCTTCGCCGCGACCGTCTTGGTGGCGGTGCGCTTGGCCGGACTCTTCGCTGCGACGCTCTTTCGGGTGCGCTTGGGCTCCGCGGCACTGACCATCAGCGTCACACCCTCTTCCTCGAGGATCTGGTTGAGGCTGCGCAGTACGTTCTTCCACTGAGTGGCCGGAATCTGGTCAGCTTCGAAGGCCCGACGCACATCGTCGCCGGCGATCTGCCCCTCAGCCTTTCCCCGCTCAATGAGCGCCATGACAGAGACGGACTCGGCGATCTCAGGCGGGAGCGTACGGGATGTGCTGGCCGACACGAACAACCTCTCGGAACGTTGGAAAACGGCTTCCGGCCCCGTCCGTGACGGACAGGAGCCGACCACCGGCCTGGGGGTGGGCCGACGGCGCGGGCGGGGGCCGGGAGGATTCACAGCGCCTTGAACGGCGTCCGTATTCCCTCCGCGGCGGTCACCTCTTAGGTCATCGCGTTGTTTCCACAAGCGTTACGCCCAATCTTCGTGGCCCGAGTCACACCCCGTAAGCGTTCAAAAACGGTCAGACGCGGGCAGATGAGGTCACCCGTCGAGCCTACCGGTACCGCCAGGGCCGGTTCCGCCACATCGACCGTCGGACCCCGCAGGCCCCGTGACGGGTTCTGCGGGGTCCGAGGGAGAGTACGGATGGAGCGGCCGAGGACGACGCGGGAGGGGGAGGCGCCCCTGACCGTCCCCCGCGCGGTGCGGTCAGTGTTCGCGCGGCGCCGGCACGACGCGCTCCACCTCGGGATGAACGGTGAGCAGCGCTCGCATGGCCGTCTCGGCGGCGGCGCCGTCGCCCGCCGCGAGGGCGTCGACGATCCGGCCGTGGTGCCCCAGCGACGCGTCGTTCGGCCGGTCACAGCCCGTGACCGGGCCGCCGGAGACCTGAAGGGCGGACGACACGATCCCGGAAAGGTGTTCCAGCATGCGGTTGCCCGCGACCTGGATGAGCAGCGAGTGGAACTCGGCGTCGGCCCGGGAGTAGGTGAGCGCGTCGCCCTGCCCCATGGCGTGCGCCATGATCTCGACCATGTCGGACATGCGCTGCTGGATGTCGGCGCGCCCGTGCCCTGCGGCGAGGCGCGCGGCAAGGGGCTCGATCGTCCAGCGCAGCTCATTCAGCTCCCGCCGCTGATCATCGCGCTGGGGGCCGAACGCCCGCCACTCGATGATGTCCGGGTCGAGAAGGTTCCAGTCGCTCACGGGACGCACGCGCGTGCCGACGTTCGGCCGGGCACTGACCAGGCCTTTGGCCTCCAGGACACGCAGCGACTCGCGGACGACGGTGCGGGACACCTCGAACCGCTGACCGATCTCCTCGGGCACCAGCGGTCGGTCGGCGCCCAGGTCGCCCGAGACGATCATCTGACCGAGCTGCTGGACGAGCTGGCCGTGCAGTCCGCGTCCGCGGCTGCCCGCGGCGCGGCGGCCCACGCGGCCCAGCTCAGGTTCCGCGGACTCCCATACGGGGGCTCCGACGCGTTCGGCCACGGGGGCCTCACCGAAGGGATAGCGGTCGAGTTCGCCCGGGCCGGCCAGACCGGAGTCGGTGGAGCGGGCGGCGGTCATCATGGTGTGCGCAAGGGTACTCACGGATCCTTTGTCGGCGCTGCTCCCAACTCCCTTGAGGTCTTTGGTGAAAAGCACACGAAAGGGTGATCGCTCACCCCGTCGCAATTGACGCCTTATCGGAAAGAAATGGGCTTTCTTCGGGGAGTTGCGCACACGCCGGGATCGGATCGGCCCGGAGGGTGGTCATCGGGCTCTGTTGCGCAGGGTCGTGAGCAGGTACGCGCACAGCAGAGCCGTCAGCGACAACGTCATTGCGCCACCGACCGGTTGGGCAATCACACGTGCCGCGGCGGCCAGATAGCGCTCTCCACCGAAGGGCCACTGCACCAGGAGCAGCTCGCGCAGCCGCATCGAGAATCCGGCCGCCGTCCGCACGGACGCGCTCTCCACGGCCTTCTGTACGACGGGCAGGACGACGACGGGCATGGCGACCACCGCCGCCATCCCGGCCGTGGTGGAGCGGAAGACACCGGCTGCCAGCACACCGGTCCAGGCGCAGCCGACCACGAGGCCGATCCAACTCGCGCTCAGCGAAAGCCAGTCCCCGGGAACCTGTGCGACCTCCCGTCCGTAGACGAGATAGAGCGCTTCGGCGTCGCAGCCCACCGTGAGAAAGGCCAGCATCAGCGCGGTGAGAGCGGCGACGAGGAGCTTGGCGGTGAGCACCCCCAGCCTTCGGGGCACGGTGCCGCGGTCCGCGGCCAGGGCGGGGTGGCGGAATTCGTCTCCGAAGGCCAGCGCGCCGAGCAGTCCCGCGCCGAGCGCCGCAGGCGGCAGCGGAAGCTCCGTGGGCCACGCGGCCAGCAGCCGTGCCTGCGCGGTGTGACCCGCGCGGGCCAGGAGCAGGGCGGTGAGGGCGGAGACGATCAGCACGGCGGCACCGGTGGTGAATCCGGTGCCGATCCCGGTGGCTCGACGAAGTTCGTAGCGGAGCGGACGCAGGGGGCTGGGGGCCGAGCGGACGGAGATGGGAGGCGGCAGGGCGGGCAGGGTGTGGACATCGCGAGACACGAAGGGGCGGACGGGGCGCTGGGCCGAGGACACGACGGACGCGGCCGAGGAACGGGAGGCGGCGGGGTGGGCACCCGCGGCGGCACCGTCGGCGGTGCCGGCTTCTCCGGGCCGCCGGAGTTCGTCGACGATCGCGCCTGCGGAGACGGCCGGTCCACTCGCGCCGCGCCTGTCGGGGACGGTCGGAGACACCGTCGCGTCCGGGGCGTCCGGGGCGTCCGCGGCTCGGACTACGGCGACGGACGCCGCGACAGCGGACGGCGAGCCGCCGTCGGAAGCCGGGATGCCGTCGCGAGGCACCGCGTCGACCGGCCGGTACGGCGCCGGGGGCGGCAGCGGGGCATCGTCGGGGCCGCACGGCGCGTCGGCGGTTCCCGTGCGCCGGGAATCGCCGACGCGCCGTGCGTCTTCCGGGACCTCCGCACGTTCCGTGCCCGGCTCGAAGGAGGCGGCGAGGGTGACCGGTTCCGCGTCCGTGGGGCCCCGGCCTGCTTGCGCCGAGGAGCCCGGCCTCGCCTCGGGGTGCGCCCCCTGCTGGTCCTCCGCCCCTGCTCCCGGCCCCATGTCGCCTGTCTCGTCGGCGAGTTGGTGGACCAGGATGTCGTGCCGGAATGCCGTCTCGCCGACCTGCGCACAGCTACTGCCGTACACCGAGAGCCGGTTGCCGTCCTCCTGCACGACCTCGACGGAGCGTTGCGCGGCTCGCGCCTCCCTGGCGAGCAGGGCTGCCAGGCGGGCGGCATGCGGGCTGCGGACGGCCACCCGGGGTCGCAGCCGGGTGCGGGCGAAGTCGGTGGCCTCCTGGTCGGCGACCAGTGTGCCCCGCTCCAGGGTGATGACCCGGTCGGCGGTGCGGGCGGCCTCCTTGGGATCGGCCGTGGTCGTCAGGACGGTACCGCCCTGGTCCGCGTGGGCGCGCAGCATGCCGTACAGCCAGCGGTTCTCGCGCCCGGAAAGCCCGTCGGCCGGATCGTCGAGGACGAGGGTGTGCGGGTCCGCGAGAAGAGCGCAGGCCAGGCCCAGCCGCCGGTCCACGCCGCGGGACAGGGTGCCCAGGCGTTCGTCGCGCAGACTGACCAGGCCGACCACCTCGAGCACTTCGTCGGCCCGCCGCACCGGAACCCCGGCGGCCGCGCACAACATGCGCAGGTGGCCCCGGACCGTGCGGGCCGGGTGCCCCGGCACATCGCCGAGGAGGACGCCGACCTCGCGCGAGGGGTGGGCGATGCGGTGCAGCGGACGGCCCCGGAAGTAGGCGAGCCCGCGGCCCTGTTGGAGTTCGAGCATCAGTCTCAGCGCCGTGGTCTTGCCCGCGCCCGGCGCTCCGAGCAGCACGGTGACGCGGCCCGCGCGCGCCTCGAAGGAGACGTCGTCGACGGCGGGCGGAAGCGCCTTGCGGGAGTTGCTGGTCAGTCCGAAGGCCTGGATCACCCGTAGCAAGATAGCGCGGTATATCCCTTTTTTCCGTTCACCGCACGGTGGCACCGTGCGGACGTTGCCCAGCCTCGACCGACCGTCCCGAACCCCTCCCGCGCCTGTGGGCCGGCACGGTGGGCCTGCGTCACACCTCGGGACGCAGCATCGGCGGATTGAGCAAGGTGGCGCCGCCCGCCCGGAACAGCTGGGCCGGGCGGCCGCCCTGCCGGGTGGTGGTGCCACCGGTGGGCACCAGGAAGCCGGGGGTGCCGGTCACCTTGCGGTGGAAGTTCCGCGGGTCGAGGGCCACGCCCCACACCGCCTCGTAGACCCGGCGGAGCTCGCCGACCGTGAATTCGGTGGGGCAGAACGCGGTCGCCAGGGACGAGTACTCGATCTTGGAACGGGCCCGCTCCACGCCGTCCGCGAGGATCTGGGCGTGGTCGAAGGCAAGGGGTGCGACCGGTTCCCCGTCCCGCCCGTAACCGCCGTGCTGAAGCAGTTCCTCGACCGGCGCCCAACGCGCGTTGCTGGCGTCTCCGCCCGCTCGCGGCGCCGGCAGGTCCGGTGCGAGCGCCAGGTGCGCGACGCTGACGACGCGCATCCTGGGGTCACGCTTGGGGTCGCCGTACGTGGCGAGCTGCTCCAAGTGGGCACCGTTGTCGTACGCCGGGGCCGAGGGGTCGTGGGCACGGAGTCCCGTCTCCTCGGCCAGTTCGCGCGCCGCGGCCTGGGTGAGGTCCTCGTCGGCCCGTACGAAGCCGCCCGGGAGCGCCCACCACCCCTGGAACGGCGCCTCACCCCTGCGCACCGCCAGCGCGCACAGGGCATGGCGGCGCACGGTCAGCACGACCAGGTCCACGGTGACGGCGAAGGGCGGAAAGGCTGACGGGTCGTAGGGCATGCGGCGATCATAGTCGTCTTCCTGACGATAAACACTCCCTTCGTCGGCCGCTTGTATGGCTGATCCACTTCGGTACCGCACGGCCGTCGTCATCCACCCGGGCCGGTGTCCGGAGCTGCGTCGTACGAGGTCACACTCCCAATTGGAGGCCGTCGGCCGCTTCCTCCACCATGGCGAGACCGAGCCGACTGACCCGTACGGAGAAGGGGGCGCCGGCGACCCGCAGCCCGGTCAGGCCGATCTCCCCCAGGGGCGCGCCGCGCAGGGGGCGCAGCGTGACGGTTCCGGCCGGGGCGTCGGGCCGGACGCCGGCCAGGGTGGTCAGCAACAGGACACCTGCCGCCGCCGCGGTGGCCGCGGGACGACAGGCGGCCGGATGGGGAAGCGGGGCTGTCCCGTCACCGCGTCGCTCCCCCGCGTACATCTCCGGGAGGCGGTGCCCGAAGGCCTCGGCCGCCGTCAGTACGCCTCGCAGCAGCTCGGCGCCCTCCTTCTCGTAGCCCGCGACGGCCAGCCCGGCGACGGCGATCGCCGTTTCGTGGACCCGGACGGCACCGCTGCGGTGGCCGAAGGGGTTGTAGCCGATCTCCTTCGCGCCGAGACCGCGGAGCCCCCAGCCGGAGTTCATGACGGGGCTGGCGAGCAGCCGGGCCAGTTGTTCGGTCTGCACCCGGTCCAGCAGCCCGGGAGCGTGGGCGCCGCCGCCCAGCAACCCGGTGTCGAGCAGGTGGACGGCCGTCGCGCAGAGGTGGGGCAGCGGCCGCCCGTCCGGGGTACGGGCGGCCGCGGGCCGGCCGCCTCCGGGGTCGTCGATCCAGAAGTCCCGCCGGAAGGTGGCGCGCAGCTTCCGGGCCCACTCCCGGAGCCAGTCCCCGCCCGGTCTGCCGCAGGCGTCGAGCAGGTCGGCGCCGAGCAGCGCGGCCCGGTGGGCGTGGGCCTGTGTCTCGCAGCGGACGGGACCACCGGGCTGGGGATCGCTCAGGTAGGGCCCCTCGCCGACCGTGGTGCGCAGCCAGGTCAGGCAGCGCTCGGCCGCCGGGAGCAGTTCCTCCGTCTCGGGGTCGGGCAGGCCCCATCGGCGCGCCTCCGCGAGGAGCACCGGGAAGAGCAGCGTGGCCTCGGTGCCCGTGCATCCCGGCGGAAGGTGCGCGCCCGCGTCGCGACGGGGGCCGGGGATCATGCCGCACCGTGGCCCCGGAGCCGTGATCTGTGTACGGGCCAGGGTGCGCAGCGTGCCGGCGGCGAGGCGGGTCCCGAGGGGCAGTGTCATGCGGGCCGCGGCAAGCGCGTCCGCCGGTGCCAGGCCGCAGCGCCACGGCGCCCCTGCCGCGAGGTGGGTGTCCGCGGGATGCGCGGGGTCTCGCACCAACAGGGCCTGAAGATCCGCGACGCTCGTCGCCAGGAGCGCCCGGACGCGTGGATCGTCGCCCGTCGCCTGCGCCGTGGCCAACGGGCTCGTGGCCGCACGCCCCACGGCTCGGACCGGTCCCGCACCGTCCAGGCGGACCCTCAACTCCACACGGACGGTTCCGCCGGGAGGCACCTCGAAGTCCCAGCGCAGCAGTCCCGCTGAGGCGATCGCGTCGGCCGGGGGCGGGTCTGCCGTGACGCTCGAGGCCCCGGCGGCACAGGACCACCGCAGGCCGGAATCGTGGACGGTGGCGGCGAGTTCGGGCCCCACGGTCCCTGACGCGATCGCCCCCAGGTCGGCCAGATCGGTGCCGAGCGCCACCTCGACTGGGAGGCGCAGGGGTCGGGCGGTGGCACTGTGCAGCGTGATCAGTTCCGTGCCGTCCGCGGAGCGGGTCCGCTCGACGACGATGTCCGGGTCCGGACCGCCGTGTGGTGTGACACGGAGCGTGCCGACGAATCGGGCCCGGTCGGCCGAGGTCATCCGGGCCTGGACCGCCAGCGGTTCACGTCCCGCCACTCGCACCTGGCAACGGGACAGGATGCGCCGGCCCGCCCGGTAGAACCCCTCCAGCCCATGTCCCGTCAGCTGCCCCTGATCCGTCGAGATGGCGAGGCCCGGCAGGGCGACGCAGATCATCGCCGTGTGGGCGGGAGGCAGGCCGACCGAGCGAGGAGGGGCCGGCGTCCCCGGCGGAGGTCCGGCGCCTCTGGACGAGGGCGACGGCGGGCGACGCGATGTGCCGGCCGACGGGAGGGCGGACGTGCCACGGACGCCCGGTCCGGTGGACAGGCGCGGGCCTCCCGCCGGCCCGATGGGCGGAGGGAGTGGTGAGGTGCGCCGGCCCTCGCCGGGAAGTCCGGCCCGTTGCGGACCCGGCCCGTCCGCGAGCGGTGGGTCGGTGCCCGCGCCGGGGAACGGCGTCGAGGTGTCGTAGCTGGAGCGTTCGTCGGCGGCTGAGGGCGGAGTCGGCTGATGCATGCGGTGACTTCTTCTGCTCTCTGTGCGCCTCGGGCATGGTCGAGGCCGGGTGGACGGCTCCGGCAGGGCGGGTGCGCTGCGGCGGCCCGCCCCGTGCAGGCGTTCCGCCACTCAGGTGAACGGGGCGGGACTCCCCCAGGTCACGCCCCTGGGCCGCAGGCCCCACCGAATGGCCGCCGGATCCGGACAGGCGGGGCCGGCTTCGGAGCCTGCTGATCCGACTTCAAGGCCAGGCCAGGGCTGCTTGGGCGGGGTGTCCGGCCACAGGCGTTCACCGGGCAGGGCAGTCCGTTGACCCGGCCTCGGTCGTCGCCGGCCCGCCCACGCGGCAGCACCGCCCTTCACCGCGGCGGCAGAACGGGCGTCACCCCTGCCCCGTCGTGTCGTCGCTGTCGGACCGCAGGCCTTCCGACCCTTCCGGGCGGTTTTCGCGATGCCGCGTGGAGGCCTTCCCCACAGGGCGGGTTCGGGATCCTCCTCGGCTCGGCGCGGCAGGGCGCGTGGCGTGCGGCCTCGGTGTGTGAGCGCGAAGCTCGTGCGCTCCCGGCGTGCGGGGCTCCGGTTCCTGGCCGCCTTCCGCTCCGGCCGCAGCCTGTGCGTGGACCGCGCCGACACCGGTGGGGCGGACACGGCGACGCCTGCGAGCAGTCGTGGGGGCGGGTACGGGCACAGATTCTGACGCGCACGTGGCTGGAGCGTGCGGGAGTGCGCCGGAGGTGCGGCCCTTCACTTCGCCGGGCCGGTCCTCGTGCTCGGCTTCGCCGGGCCGGTCCTCGTGGTCGGCTTCGCCGGGCCGGTCCTCGTGCTGTGCTTCGCCGGAGCCGTCCGCGTCATTCGGCTCGCTGGAGCGGTCTTCCTCGCCGGAGCGGCCGCCCGACTCGGGGCAGCCTTCCTCACCGGGGCGATTCTCCGCGTCTGGACACCGTAGGACGGTGGGCGCCTCTCCCCGCTCTGTTCCGCCCCGGCCTGCGGGGAACCCCGTCCCGCCGGGGTCCTGTGGGCCTTCGGAGCCCTCGGAGTCTTCGGAGCCCTCGGCCACAGCAGTCTCGCCAGGCGTCTCCACTGTCGTGGGCAGCCCGCGTCCCTCGCGCTCGGCGCGCAGACAGCGTCGTACCGACTCGGGGTCGAGGCCCTCGTTGCAGGCCTGGTGCAGAAGGCGGGCGAACAGATAGTCCGGGTCCGCGCCCAGTGCCATGGCGAGGGCCTCCCTTGCCTCGAGTTCGTCGCCGGTGGACCAGGCGACCCAGCCCGCGAGGGTGAGGGGCGCCGCGGCGTGCTCGCCGTACGGTCCGACGCAGCGCCGTGCCAGGGCCCGCCAGAGACGCAGGGCGGGGGCCGCCTCGTCGCCCTCCATCCACCCCGCGGCCCGGTCACGCGTCACCCGGTCCTGGAGGCCGAGAATCAAAGCTGCGGCCTCGTCGAATCCGAGCAGTTCGTCGTCTCGGCGGTCCGCCAGGAGAGCACCCGGCACGACAGGCGCCTCGGCGAGGCGGCGCACAACCCGCCCGGCCAGGTCCAGCGTCTCCTCGGCCACCGCCGCGCGACTCTCCTCGTCGAGGATCCTCGGGACGAGCGCCATGCCTGCGGTGTCCAGGGCGATCTCCTGCTCCAGTGCGGCACCGGTCTCCAGGGGCAGCAGTCGGGCACGCAACTCGCGCAGGGTGCCCCGGACCTGGATGCCCGCGTAGGTCGCGGCCGCGGCCAGCACGGAGGTGCCGGGCAGGCCCATCGCCACCCCTTCGACCGGACAGCAGCCCTTGCCGCCGCAGCAGTACGACCAGAAACGGCCGTCGGCGATACAGAGCGCCTCGATCACGGGGACGTCGAGACGGCCGCACTCGAGACGCAGTCGGTGGGCCAGCGGTTGGAGCCGTTCCATGACCTGACGGCCCGTCTCCCCCTTCCCCGGCTCCTGGCAGAGGTAGGCGACCATGCTCGCGGGACGGGTGCCCCGGCGTTCGCTGCCCTTCACGAGCCCTTGCGTCAACTGCTGGGCGACGGCTCCCCAGTCGTCCGGGTTCGCGGGAATGCCGAGCCGCGCCCGGCCGCCGAACCGGCCTCGTCCGCCGCGGTCGTGCAGGGCGACCAGGACGATGCTGTCCTCCGGTCGGTACCCGAGCAGGTAGGGGAGGGCGTCGGCCAGCTCCGCCGGAGTCCGCAGGGTGACCTGGTGGTCGGCGGGGCTTGCGCCGTACCCGATGTCTCCCTCGAACACCGTGTGGCCGGCACAGGCCGGGTGCTCACGTCCGTCCCGTCCGGTGATGTCGCCGTTTTCGGAGGATCCAGTGGTTTCGCTGTGATTCGTCATGCGCCGACGATCTCGCGGATCATGAGGTTCCGCTTGACCTGTGGATAAGTCCGATCAGGGGCACGTCAGACATCCGGAGCGGAAGGGCCGCGGCACGGCCGGGCAGCGCCCTGCCCCCTCCCGTCACCGGCCGGATTGTCAGCGCCGTCCTGTTGTATGGGGGCATGGAGCACACGAACAACGCGGATCTCCGGGCCGACGCCGACACCGTCCTCGCCCGCCTCGTCGGCGACGCCACGGGCGTGGCCCGGCTGCGCGAGGACCAGTGGCGGGCGATCGAGGCGCTGGTCGCGGACCGGCGCCGGGCCCTGGTGGTGCAGCGGACCGGGTGGGGCAAGTCCGCCGTCTATTTCGTGGCGACCTCGCTGCTCCGAGCCCGCGGTTCCGGCCCCACCGTGATCGTCTCTCCGCTGCTCGCCCTGATGCGCAACCAGGTCGACGCCGCGGCCCGGGCCGGTATCCACGCACGGACCATCAACTCCTCGAACACCGAGGAGTGGGCCACCGTGCAGGCCGAGATCGCCGCCGGCGAGGTCGACGTCCTGCTGGTCAGTCCGGAGCGGCTCAACAACCCTGATTTCCGTGACGAGGTGCTGCCCGCGCTGGCCGCCGCGACCGGACTGCTCGTGGTCGACGAGGCCCACTGCATCTCCGACTGGGGCCACGACTTCCGCCCGGACTACCGCAGGCTGCGGACCATGCTCACCGATCTCCCGCCGGGCGTACCGGTGCTCGCGACCACCGCGACCGCCAATGCGCGCGTGACGTCCGATGTCGCCGAACAGCTCGGCACCGGCGGCACCTCGGACGCCCTGGTGCTGCGCGGCCCGCTGGACCGCGAGAGCCTCAGCCTGAACGTGCTGCGGCTGCCCGACGCCGCACACCGGATGGCGTGGCTCGCCGATCACTTCGACGACCTGCCCGGCTCCGGAATCGTCTACACGCTCACCGTCGCCGCCGCGGAGGAGGTCACCGCCTTCCTCCGCCAGCGCGGCCACATCGTCGCCTCGTACACCGGACGCACGGAGAACGCCGACCGGCAGCAGGCCGAGGAGGACCTGCTGGCCAACAAGGTCAAGGCACTGGTCGCCACCTCCGCGCTCGGCATGGGCTTCGACAAGCCCGACCTCGGATTCGTCGTGCACCTGGGCTCGCCCTCCTCCCCCATCGCCTACTACCAGCAGGTGGGCCGCGCCGGTCGCGGTGTGGAGCACGCGGAGGTGCTCCTGCTGCCGGGGAAGGAGGACGAGGCGATCTGGGAGTACTTCGCGTCGCTGGCCTTCCCGTCGGAGGAACTGGTGCGCCGCACCCTGGATGTCCTCGCGCGCGCGGAGCGGCCTGTGTCGCTGCCCGCTCTGGAGCCCTTGGTGGAGCTGCGCCGCTCCCGCCTGGAGACCATGCTCAAGGTCCTCGACGTGGACGGGGCGGTCAAGCGGGTCAAGGGCGGCTGGCTCGCGACCGGGCAGCCGTGGAGGTACGAGACCGAGCGGTACGAGTGGGTCGCCCGGCAGCGCAAGGCCGAGCAGGAGGCGATGCGGCAGTACGCGTCGACGACGGACTGCCGGATGGAGTTCCTGCAGCGTCAGCTCGATGACGAAGGCGCCAAGCCCTGCGGCCGCTGCGACAACTGCGCGGGGGCACGTTACACCGCCGAGACGTCCACGGCCGCGCTGGACGCCGCGCGAGTGGACCTGGGCCGCGCGGGCGTCGAGGTGGAGCCCCGCCGGATGTGGCCGACCGGCCTCCCGACGATCGGCGTGGAGCTCAAGGGGCGCATTCCGGCCGGTGAACAGGCTTCGACCGGGCGTGCGTTGGGGCGCCTCTCCGACATCGGCTGGGGCAACCGGCTGCGCCCGATGTTCACTGCCCAGGCTTCCGACGAGCCGGTTCCGGACGATGTGGCGAGGGCCGTGGTGGGGGTGCTGGCCGACTGGGCGAAGGGACCCGGCGGCTGGGCCTCCGCGGTGGCCGACGCCTCACCGCGCCCGGTCGGCGTGGTCACCATCGCCTCCCGCACCCGACCGCGGTTGATCCACTCTCTGGGTGCGCGCATCGCCGAAGTCGGCCGACTGCCGCTCCTGGGCTCGGTGGAGTACACCACTGACGCCTCGCCGATCTCCCGGAGCAACAGCGCCCAACGCCTCAAGGCGCTCCACGGCATGCTGGAGGTGCCGCCCGCACTCGCCGCCGCGCTCGCCGAGGCCTCAGGGCCCGTTCTGCTCGTCGACGACTACACCGAGACGGGCTGGACCCTCGCGGTCGCGGCCCGGATGCTGCGTCGCGCGGGCGCGCAGGGGGTGTTGCCCCTGGTACTGGCCGTGCAAGGCTGACCACGGGTTGCGACCGGCGAAGCCCGTCCCGAGCGCCCCCGACCGCCTGCCGGTGAGGTCTCGGCATCGGCGTGCCGATGTGGTTGTCTGTCGAATCCGCCGCCACGGAGGCACTCACAGACCGTGAGCTGTCGGCTCACGTGTCCTTCCGAGAATCACTGGGTAAGGATATAAGTCACTCATCGTCACATAACGGTCGGTGGCCCCAATTGCTCGTTGCCGCATCCCAGTTCGCCAGGAAGAATTGAGTTCCGCTCCCCGCACGGCTCGCCCGTAGTCCGGTTGGGCTTTGCTGCGGCGTGCGCTCCCCCGAATCCGACCCGCCCGCTGTGTGGGCCGTAGCCGAAGGGAGGATCGTGACCTTCGGATTCGCTCCGTCCTCGGCGGCATCGCTGTCGACGTCCACGTCCGCCACCTCCGCCACCCGCTTGCTCGAACCCGCCGAGTGGGCAGCGGCCGGCATCCCGCTGCTGCGCAACCCACGGGAGGTCGTCAGCGGACTGCACTCGCGGCACCGGCCACGGCCGGCCACCGCGATCGTGGCGGTGCTCGACCCGGACGAACGGGTGCGGGCCAGCGCCTCGTTCACCCGGCGCCAGGCATCGTCCGACGGCTGGATGTTCCGCAACGCCCTGCTCGCCCAGCTGCGCCGGGTCATCCCGCACGACCTGCGGCTGCGCACGCCCGTACGCACCGCCGTGCTGCTCTACTGCCGGGACGGCGACGCGCGCTGGACGGAAGAGGACGGGGCGTGGATGTGGGGTCTGCGTGACGCCTGCACGTTGCACGGGTTGCGCTGTGGGGCGTACATCACTCTCACCCGGGACGGGTGGCAGGTCCTCGGCGAGGGCCGCGGAGGCCGTCGGCCCCACGCCGATTCGACTCCGGAACCCTTCGCCCTGTCCGAGGCCCCACCGCCGCTGCCCCGAACCGGCGGCGCCGCCTCGGAGGTACTCCGTCGCGCGGCAGCCCGCTGAGAGGCGGCCGGGCGGCCAACAGAGCCCGCAAGCACGTCGGCCCCCGGGAGGCGCAAACCTCCCGGGGGCCCACCTGCATCGTCGCGCGGCGAGACCTGGGCCGTCCGACACGCACAAGGCCGTGCCGACGGCACACACACCACAGAGGCGCCGCACAAGCGGCGCCTCTGTGACCCCGGCGCCTGACGGCCTACCGGAGCCGGCTCAGACGCCCGCGCCCAGCGCGGCGTTGATCTGCTGCGGATCGCCACAGACGATCAGCAGGCCGGCCGCCCGAGCGCGGGCCAGCGGCAGAACGGTGGCGGCCACGGTGTCGGGTCCGCCGTTGACGGCGACCACGACGACGGGACGCGCGCCCGCCCGGTCCAGCACTGCGGCATCGGCGTAGAAGACGTCGTCTCCCGCGTCGTGCTGCGCCCAGTAGGGCGCCTCGCCGAAGGACAGTTCATGGGTGGCCCAGGGGTGCTGCTCGCCGGTGGTGACCACCAGCACTTCCCCCGGAGTGCGACCCGAGTCCAGGAGGAGGTCCACGGCCTCCTCGGCGGCGTCCAGCGCCCCCTCGGCCGAGGCCGGGATCAACTGGACCTGAGGAGTCACCGAAGCGGGCGCGGCGACGGCAGGGGCGGCCGGGGCCGAGGGCCCGGGCTTGGCGGCCGTGTCACGCGGCGCGCGTTGCGCCGGTGGCGTGGGCCGGACGGGTCCGGGACGACCGGGACGCGACGGAGCCGCGGGACGGGGTCCGGGTACGGGTCGAGGGGTCGGCGCTGTGCGGCCACTGGCCGGAGTGGCGCGGGGACCCTGGGCACTCTCGTGAATCTGAGGCTCCTGGGGAATGAGAGGCATGAGCTGTTATTTATCAAACGTTGGCGCTGCAAGCGCCAGCGGGTGGCACATCAGTGCGATCGGAATCGTCAGAAGTCGAAGCCGAGTTGACCTTCGACTCCCGGAACGCTCCCGTTCGCCCAGGTACGGGCCTTCTTGAGGTGCCGCCACTGGGGCAGCGCATCAAGATACGCCCACGACAACCGGTGGAACGGAGTGGGTCCCCGCTCCTCCAGTGCGGCCTTGTGCACGGGCGACGGATACCCGGCATTGTCCACAAAACCGAAGTCTGCATGGTCGATACCCAGTTCGGCCATCATTTTGTCGCGCTGGACCTTGGCGATCACCGAGGCCGCCGCGACCGCCACACAGGACTGGTCGCCCTTGATCACCGTACGGACCCGCCACGGGGCGCCGAGGTAGTCGTGCTTCCCGTCGAGGATCACCGCGTCCGGGCGGATCGGGAGGGCATCCAGGGCCCGCCCGGCGGCGAGCCGGAGCGCGGCGGTCATCCCCAGGTCGTCGATCTCCTCCGGGGAGGCGTGACCCAAGGCGTGCGAGGTCACCCACGTCAGCAGCTCCTGCGAGAGCTCGTTACGCCGCTTGACGGTGAGGAGCTTGGAATCGGTGAGGCCTACGGGGGGTCGACGGAGTCCGGTGACGGCCGCGCAGACGGTGACGGGTCCGGCCCAGGCACCGCGGCCCACCTCGTCGACACCGGCAATGACCTTCGCTCCGGTCGTGGCGCGGAGGGAGCGCTCGACGGTGTGAGTGGGTGGTTCGTACGGCATGGCGCCCTTAGATTACGCCGCCGGGATCCCGCCGCGACACCCCGGTCGGCACCGGGCCCCCGCCGACCGGTCACAAGGCCGCCGAATCCGCGCTCAGGGCCGGTCCGGCCGCAGCAGCGGCAGCATGAGCCGGTCGACCATCTCGTCGAGCTCGCGATCATCCCATTCGCATCCGCACATCTTCGATCGATACATCATCATGGCCGGAATGACATCGAAGACATAGCCGTTCGCCGCGTCGGGCCGCACCTCTCCTCTCTCGATTCCGCGGTTGACGACCTCGTGTAGCAATTTCACGGTCGGCTCCACCACTCCGTCGATGATCAAGGTGTGGAAGCGTTCGGCCTGCATCGGATCGCATTCGTGAATGATCGAACGCAACGCGAAGCCGGGGCGGGAGAACATCGCGTCACGCGCGTCACGGCACAGCGCCATCAGATCCGCGCGCACGCTGCCCAGATCGGGTACGGCGTCCAGCCGAGGCAGCCCGGCCCGCAGAGCGTCCGCGACGAGGGCCTCCTTGGACGGCCAGCGGCGATAGACGGCAGCCTTGCCGGTCTGGGCACCGGCCGCCACCCCTTCCATCGTGAGGCCGTTCCAGCCGACGGTGCCCAACTGCTCCAGCGTGGCATCGAGAATCGCACGTTCGAGCACGGCGCCGCGCCGGCGGGGAGAGGACGCCCGAGCGGGGGCGGCCGTCCAGCGCGAAGTATCCATCCAGGTGTCTCCAGCGAGCAGAGGAAGCGGGGATCAGGGGAGAGCGGGGATCAAGGGGGTGGAGCGAGGCTCCGCGCGACCGCGACGGGGGACACGCCGAGAGGCGACGCCGCGAGTGAACGCTTGCGTTCACTACGAGGGACTCACTACCGTTGTCGGGCCAGTGAACGCCATCGTTCACTAATGCTCTTGTGGGGGACTCATAGTGACAACCTCTCAGCTGACTCAGAACCAGAAACCGGGGGCGGCCCGTCGGGAGGGACATCCCGGCATCGCACTCACCGTGATCGCGGCCTGCCAACTCATGGTGGTACTCGACGCGACGATTGTGAATATCGCGCTTCCGCACATTCAAGACTCGCTCAAGTTCAGCACCACCGATCTCACCTGGGTGGTCAGCGCTTACACGCTCACCTTCGGCGGCCTGCTGCTGCTCGGCGCCAGAGCGGGTGACATCCTCGGCCGGCGACGAGTGTTCATGGCCGGCATCCTTCTCTTCACCTTCGCCTCGCTCCTGGGCGGACTGGCGCAGGAACCCTGGCAGTTGCTCGCCGCACGCGCCCTCCAGGGCGTGGGAGGCGCGATCGCGTCGCCCACCTCGCTGGCGCTCATCACCACCACGTTCCCCGAGGGACCGGAGCGGAACCGGGCCTTCGGTGTCTTCGCCGCGGTCTCCGCGGGCGGCGGCGCCATCGGCCTGCTCGCGGGCGGCATGCTCACCGAGTGGCTCGACTGGCGCTGGGTGCTGTTCGTCAACGTGCCCATCGGCGTGCTCATCGCCTTCCTCACTCCGCTCTACATCAGCGAGTCCGAACGTCACCCCGGCCGCTTCGACATAGCCGGCGCGCTGACCTCGACGCTCGGCATGGTCTCCCTGGTCTACGCGTTCATCCGCTCGGCGGAGGAAGGCTGGCGGGACGGTCTGACCGTCGGCGCCTTCGCGGTCGCACTGGTCCTGCTGGTCGCCTTCGTGTTCACGGAGTCGCGGGCCAAGGAGCCGATCACTCCGCTGAAGATGTTCGCCGACCGCAACCGCTCCGGTACGTACGTGATCATGCTGAGCCTCGCTGCGGCCATGTTCGGCATGTTCTTCTACATCGTGCTCTTCGTGCAGAACGTGCTGGGCTACAGCCCGATCAAGGCGGGTCTCGCCTTCCTCCCCGTCACGGTCGCCATCGCCGCGGGCGCGGGTCTGTCGCAGCGCTTCCTGCCCACCGTCGGCCCCAAGCCGTTCATGCTCGTCGGTTCCGCGCTGGTGGCGGTCGGCCTCGTCTGGCAGGCCTTCATCAGTCCCGACAGCACCTACGTCGGCGGAGTGCTCGGGCCGATGGTGGTCTTCGCCTTCGGCATGGGACTGAACTTCGTGACGGTGACGGTCACCGCCGTCTCGGGTGTCGCCCCGCACGAAGCGGGCGCCGCGTCCGGTCTGCTCAACGCCACGCAGCAGGTGGGAGGTTCGCTCGGCCTGTCCATCCTGACGACCGTCTTCGGTACGGCCAGCAAGGACGAGGCGGAGAAGCAGCTGCCGAAGTTCCTCGCGGACGGAACCCCGGAGCAGAAGGCCGAGTTCGCCAAGACGCACCAGTTGCCCGCTCCCTGGGGGCATGACGTACTCGCCCACGGGATCTCGACGGCCTTCGTCCCGGCCGCCGCGATGGCCGTACTCGCTCTGGTGACGGCCTGGTTCGTCATCCGTGTCCAGAAGAGCGACCTGGATGCGCTGTCCGGCACGGCGGGCCCCGTGGCCGGCTGACGGACCAGCACTGTCGGCCGACCCGGGAGTGCCCACGCCTGTCCCGACGAAGGCGCGTCCACCGCTTCCGGGTCGGCCCGCGCGGCCTCTCGATACCGACACCATGATCGTCAACAGTTCGAACCGCACGCGCACCCCCCATGTCGTCCCACGGTCACCCGCCCACCTGCACGCACAGGTCGCACAGCGGATGTCCGAAGAACGCGTGGACAGTCACGCAGAGTTCCCATCGAACACCGAGAGTTCTCAACGGCTGCCGCGCCGCCTCGCCCAGCGCGACGACGCGGGCGCACGGTGAGCCGACCGCCGACCGCCGACAAACGTCAGGCGTCAGGCGTCAGGCGTTGTCTTCAGGCTTCTGGCACCACGTGGCGCACCGGCATCCACCCCGGCAGCGCTTCCACCTGCCGTGTCCACGCCTCCGGAGGCGTCCCCGCCTCGCCGGACGCGAGTATTCCGCCCACGATGGCGCAGGTCGTGTCGACATCGCCGCCGACCTGCGCGGTGGTCCAGAACGCCGTCTCGTAGTCACCGAGAGCGCGCGCCGCCGACCAGACCGCGAAGGGGACGGTGTCGTGGGCCGACGTCCGCCTCCCGCAGCCCAGCACTGCCGCGACGGTGGCCGCGTCGGCGTAGTCGAGCATGTCCCTGGCCCGCCGCAGACCGGCGCCGACGGCGCTCTTCGGAACGAGGGCGACGACGCCGTCCAGAAGCGCCTCGGCGCTGGGCGGCCCTCCCGGGGCGCCGACCAGCGCGGCGGCCGCGGCGACGGCCATGGCCCCGACGACGGCCTCCCGGTGCTGATGTGTGGGGTAGGCGGAGATCTCGGCCTGGTGGGTCGCCTGCTCGGGATCGTCCGCGTACCAGGCTCCCAGCGGGGCGACGCGCATGGCGGCGCCGTTGCCCCAGGATCCCTGCCCGTTGAACAGGGCGGCCGACAGCTCACGCCAGTCGGCACCTTCCCTGACCAGTCTCAGCAGCCGGTTGACCGCGGGACCGTACCCACGGTCGAAGTCGTGGTGCTGCGCGAAGGACTGCGCCAGTGCGTCCTGGTCGATGCGGTGGTGGGCGGCCAGGACGGCCACGACGGAGCAGGCCATCTCGGTGTCGTCGGTCCACTGCCAGGGGCCGGGCGGCAGCGCGCGGCGCTGGAGCAGCGGATAGTTCACCGGCACGAAGAACTGTGAGCCCAGCGCGTCACCCAGGGCGAGGCCGCGCAGGCTGGCCAGCGCGCGCTCCAGGCGCCGGTCGGGAGAGGAGTCAACGGTCATCGCTCTGCCACTCTATCCGGTGATCCCGTACGGTTCCGGATCTCGCCAGCGGTTGAAGGGCCGGTCGAGCGTGTACCTGTCGTCGTCCCCGAGAACGAGCATCCGCATCTCGGCGTTCCCCGGATTCGCGAGGGACTCGAATTCCGCGACCGTCCAGTGGAACCAGCGCATGCAGAACAGCCGCATCGCGAGGCCGTGGGTCACGATGAGCACGTTTGGCGGATGGTCGGGGGCCTCGAAGCTGCGGAAGAGGCTCTCCAGGAAGCCGCCGACGCGGTCGTAGACGTCGGCGCCGCTCTCGCCCTGGGCGAAGCGGTAGAAGAAGTGCCCGTAGGCGTCCCGGTAGGTCTTCTGCAACCGTACGTCGTCGCGGTCCTGCCAGTTTCCCCAGTCCTGCTCGCGCAGCCGGGGCTCTTCGCGTACCCGTATGAGCTCGGGGTCCAGGTGGAAGGCCCGGAGGGTCTCATGCGTACGCCGGTAGGGGGAGACGTACACGCTGACCCGCTCGTGGCCGAACACCTCCCGCAGGGTCTTTCCCGTCTCCTCCGCCTGTTGCCAGCCTCGCTCGGTCAGAGCCAGTGCGTGGTCGGGTTCACGCTCGTAGACGGTGTCATCAACATTGCCCGTTGACTCCCCGTGCCGGACAAGGACGATGCGCCGTGGTCGTGCCATGCCAAAACCCTAGATCGGGTGACGGCCGACTGAGCACTCGTACGGCCTTCATACAGCGTAGGTCACACAAATCCCGCAACAGAAAGCGCATACAGCACCCGACCGACGCGTCCGCCGCGTCCGCCGCGGCGTCCGTCAGTGAGTGCGATTTTCAAACCGTCCAGGTCGACTCGAGTTCGACGATGTCACCGGTGAGGGCGGATATGTCCGCCTCCGTCTGGGCGCGCAGCGCGAGCCGCTCCACGCGTTCGGTTCGGTACTTTCCGTGTTCGGCCGCCGAGCGCCACATCGAGAGCACCATGAACTCGTGCCCGGGCGCCTCGGCGAACAGCCCCCGGATCATGCCGGGCGAGCCGGCCATGGCGGGATTCCACACCTTCTCCTGCATGAGGGTGAAGTGCTCGGCGCGTTCCTCGTGGACCCGGCAGAGGGCCACCCGCAGCAGGTCGGAGTCGGTGAAGCGCGGCTCGAAGCCCGTCTTCACGTCGAAGCGGTAGTCGAACAGCCGTACCTGGGCGTCCTTGAAGGTGCCCGACTGAGCCGCCGCCAGCCGGTCATGGGAACGCGCCATGAAGGAGTCGTAGAAGGCGCGGCTCTCCCAGAACGCGAAGACATGCGCGACGGAGGGCCGCCCCCTGCTCCAGCCCCCGCCCTGCCCCCGGAACCCCGGCTCCCCCAGAAGCCCCGCCCACTTTCGCTGTCCCCGTTCGAAACCGCGGCGGTCCACCACGGTGCAGCGAATCCACTTGACCAGCACCGCGCCATCGTACGGCCAGTGGGCGTGGCGTTGGTCACTCTCGTTCACAGAGCGACGCTGCGACGGCGCACACGCGCGTGGCAGGATGGGCAACCGGCCCTGGGAGTCGGCGGGTTCAGGGCGATATCAGACGGGGAAACGGGGAGGGGAATCCGGTGAGCGGCCTCAACAAGGGAATCCGCAAGGTCGAGATGGCGCTGAAGTGGGACCCGAGTCCGACGGGTCAGCCACCCACCGACCTCGACATCGTGGCCGCGACCTACCTGGAGAGCGATCCGCATGGTGCCCCTGCCTATGTGGTGCACTTCGACAGTCGCTCCCCCGACGGAACGATCTACCTCAACCGGGACAGCAAGGACGGCAAGGGCTTCGGCTGGGACGAGGTGATGACGCTGGAGCTCGACCGCCTGGACGCACGCTACGCGCGCGTGGTCGTCGGTGTCGTCATACAACAGAACCCGGAGCACCGGACGTTCGTCGGTGTGCTCAACCCCGCCTTCCGGATACGGGAGGGCTACACCGTCCTGGACGAGGACGACTTCGCCGGCGTCCTCGGCGCGACCGCGGCGACGGTCGGGGAGTTCCTGCGCGAGTCGTCCGACGGATGGTCGTTCCACTCCGGCGTCCAGGGCTTCGAGGACGATCCGGCGACGTTCACGAGGACCATGGGCCAGGTGCGCCACTCCTGAAGGCGCCAAGGACGCCACCGACGCCTCACGGACGGTGGAGCCTCCGCAAAAACACCGAGGGCGGTGGAGCCGGGAACCGGCTCCACCGCCCTTTGTCAGGTCATCGCGACCTGACCGGCACGGCAGGGATCAGCTGCAACCGCTGGTCGACCCGCAACCCTCGCAGATGTAGCAGGAACCTGCCCGCTGCATCTTCGTACCGCAGGAGAAGCACAGCGGGGCGTCGGCCTGGATGCCCAGTTGCATCTCCACCAGCTCGGCGCTGGTGTGAGCCTGCTTCGGGGCGGGCTCGATCACCTCGACGTCGACCTTGGGAGTGGCCACGGCCTTCAGGTCCGTCTGACGCGGAGCGGACTGCGCGAGCCCCTCGACGTCCACGTTCTCCTCCTCGAAGGTCGGCTCGTACGAACCGGTCTCCAGGTGGCGCTGACGCTCCTCGGCGGAGTGGATGCCGAGCGCGGAACGCGTCTCGAAGGGCAGGAAGTCGAGCGCCAGGCGGCGGAAGATGTAGTCGACGATCGACTGCGCCATCCGCACGTCCGGGTCGTCGGTCATGCCGGCCGGCTCGAAGCGCATGTTGGTGAACTTCGAGACGTACGTCTCCAGCGGCACGCCGTACTGGAGACCGACGGAGACCGCGATGGAGAAGGCGTCCATCATCCCGGCGAGGGTCGAACCCTGCTTGGACATCTTCAGGAAGACCTCGCCGAGACCGTCGTCCGGGTAGGAGTTGGCGGTCATGTAGCCCTCGGCGCCACCGACCGTGAAGGAGGTCGTGATGCCGGGCCGGCCCTTGGGCAGACGCTTGCGGACCGGGCGGTACTCGATGACCTTCTCGACCGCGGTGCGGATCGTCTCCTCGGCCTTCTCGGTGATCTCGGTCTTCTCCTTCTCCTTGGTCTTCGCGGAGAGGGGCTGACCGACCTTGCAGTTGTCGCGGTAGATCGCGAGCGCCTTGACGCCGAGCTTCCAGGCCTCGAAGTAGATCTCCTCGACCTCCTCGACGGTCGCCGTCTCCGGCATGTTGACCGTCTTGGAGATGGCACCGGAGATCCAGGGCTGGATCGCGGCCATCATGCGGACGTGACCCATCGGGGAGATGGCACGCTCGCCCATGGCGCAGTCGAACACCTCGTAGTGCTCCGGCTTGAGGCTGGGGGCGTCGATCACGTTGCCGTTGTCGGCGATGTGGGCGACGATCGCCTCGATCTGCTCCTCCTGGTAACCCAGGCGGCGCAGGGCCTGCGGGACGGTGCCGTTGACGATCTGCATCGAGCCGCCGCCGACCAGCTTCTTGAACTTGACCAGGGCGAGGTCGGGCTCGACGCCGGTGGTGTCGCAGGACATCGCCAGACCGATGGTGCCGGTCGGGGCGAGCACGGACGCCTGGGAGTTACGGAAACCGTTCTTCTCACCGAGCCGCAGCACGTCCTGCCAGGCCTCCGTGGCGGCGGCCCAGACCGGGGAGTCCAGGTCGTCCGTGCGGACGGCCGTCGCGTTGGCGTCGGAGTGCTGCTTCATGACGCGGTTGTGGGCGTCGGCGTTGCGGGCGTAGCCGTCGTACGTGCCGACGACCGAGGCGAGCTCGGCCGAGCGGCGGTAGGCCGTGCCCGTCATCAGGGAGGTGATGGCGCCGGCCAGTGTGCGGCCGCCGTCGGAGTCGTACGCGTGACCGGTGGCCATCAGCAGGGCGCCGAGGTTCGCGTAGCCGATGCCGAGCTGGCGGAACGCGCGCGTGTTCTCGCCGATCTTCTCGGTCGGGAAGTCCGCGAAGCAGATGGAGATGTCCATCGCGGTGATGACGAGCTCGACGACCTTCTGGAAGCGGTCGGCCTCGAAGGACTGGTTGCCCTTGCCGTCGTCCTTGAGGAACTTCATCAGGTTCAGCGAGGCGAGGTTGCAGGACGTGTTGTCCAGGTGCATGTACTCGCTGCACGGGTTCGACGCGGTGATCCGGCCGGACTCGGGGCAGGTGTGCCAGTTGTTGATCACACCGTCGTACTGGATGCCCGGGTCGGCACAGGCCCACGCGGCCTCGGCGAGCTTGCGGAACAGCGCCTTGGCGTCGACCTTCTCGATGATCTCGCCGGTCATACGGGCGCGGAGGCCGAACTCGGTGCCGTTCTCGACGGCCGTCATGAACTCGTCGTTCACGCGGACGCTGTTGTTGGCGTTCTGGTACTGGACGGACGTGATGTCGTCGCCGCCCAGGTCCATGTCGAAGCCCGCGTCACGCAGGGCGCGGATCTTCTCCTCCTCCTTCACCTTGGTGGCGATGAAGTCCTCGACGTCCGGGTGGTCCACGTCGAGGACGACCATCTTGGCCGCGCGACGGGTGGCGCCACCGGACTTGATGGTGCCGGCGGAGGCGTCGGCACCACGCATGAAGGAGACGGGGCCTGAGGCGTTGCCGCCGGAGGAGAGGAGCTCCTTGGAGGAGCGGATGCGCGAGAGGTTCAGGCCGGCGCCGGAGCCGCCCTTGAAGATCATGCCCTCTTCCTTGTACCAGTCGAGGATCGACTCCATGGAGTCGTCGACGGCCAGGATGAAGCAGGCGGAGACCTGCTGGGGCTGCGGCGTGCCGACGTTGAACCAGACAGGGCTGTTGAAGCTGAAGATCTGGTGCAGGAGGGCGTACGCCAGCTCGTGCTCGAAGATCTCGGCGTCGGCGGGCGAGGAGAAGTACCTGTGGTCCTCACCGGCCTTCCGGTACGTCTTCACGATGCGGTCGATCAGCTGCCTGAGGCCGGTCTCGCGCTGCGGGGTGCCGACGGCACCACGGAAGTACTTGCTGGTGACGATGTTGACCGCGTTCACCGACCAGAAGTCGGGGAACTCGACGCCACGCTGCTCGAAATTGACCGAGCCGTCGCGCCAGTTGGTCATGACGACGTCACGACGCTCCCAGGCCACCTCGTCGTAAGGGTGCACGCCGGGGGTCGTGTGGATGCGCTCGATACGCAGGCCCTTGGTGGTCTTGGTGCCCTTGGCTCGGGAACCTCGTGCCGGACCGCTCGCCGTCTCTGTCATGCCGCCTCCCTCTACGGGCGAAAACGCCCTAAAATGCCACGTTTGTTCCCGTGACACGGTGTTCTGTCTTGTGCTGTGGGCACCCACTCGCTATCACCCACAGCAGGTCTTGGTCCGCCGCCGCCCGGCCGTCCCCGGACTCGAAACCCCGGTTCCGGCCCTTCGGTCAGTCGGCGGCGTGGGCGGGCTCGGGGACCTGCACGGTCCCTCCGGGCCCGCCGTCGTCTTCCCGGCTCCCCACTACAGTCCCTGCATCGCCCTCGCGGTCGTCGTCGTCCGCGTCGGGGCGTGCCGTCTGGTTCCTGAGTTCCACGATGGCGGCCTCGAAGTCCTCGAGCGAGTCGAACGCCCGGTAGACGGAGGCGAATCGCAGATAGGCGACGAGGTCGAGCTCCTGCAACGGGCCGAGTATGGCCAGCCCCACGTCATGGGTGGTCAACTCGGCGCTTCCGGTGGCCCGGACCGCCTCCTCGACCCGCTGGCCGAGCTGAGCCAGCGCGTCCTCGGTGACAGGCCGCCCCTGACATGCCTTGCGCACGCCGTTGATGACCTTGATACGACTGAAGGGCTCGGTGACTCCGGACCGCTTCACCACCATGAGCGAGCACGTCTCCACGGTCGTGAAACGACGGGAGCAGTCAGGGCACTGGCGGCGCCTGCGGATCGACGTGCCGTCATCCGTCGTACGGCTGTCGACGACACGGCTGTCGGGGTGCCTACAGAAGGGGCAGTGCATGAACTCCAACCCTCCTCACAGCAGACTCAATGGCCTCGCCGGACCTCACGGGCCCCTCGAAGCAGCCCCAAGCATAGGCGATCCACGAGCATCCGAAGACACCAGGGACCACAACTTCTGGGCCGCTGGTGCAATCCAACCACTACATATGGGGGCTTGGCCCATACATCCAGGCTGCGACGCGTGTCGCGTCCGACGCCTTCACCCCTCGCGATCCCGCCGTCACACCCAGCACCCGAAAACCACCCGTGCACGCGTGCGTGCACCCGTATCGGCGCGCCGGATACGGCGATACCGTGGGCGCCGCAGGGAGGAGAGGTGGGACTCTCGCGCAGAGCGGGGCCAATTCCCGGTCTGCGGGGCGCCGGATGGCAGACTGAGGCCACACCTCACAAGGTCATCCGTCTCGGCGGTGAAGAGTACAACAATGAGCCCTTTTGTCCGCCGGGCGGCATGTTAGCCATACACCCAGACACATGATCAAGTCAGGCTATCCACGCTTTTTCACTCGAACGTGTGTTTGGCGCAACCTTTCGAAAGCAACTACCGTTGTCCAGCAGGGAGACAATCGAGAGGGGCCGACGTGACCACCACCGCAGACAGTGCCACCATCACTGCCCAGGACCGCTCCCAGGGCCGACTCGAGCCGGTGCATGCGATGAACGAAGCCATGAATCCCGAGGGACACAAGCGCTCTCTGCCTGGGCGACCTCCAGGCATCCGCGCCGACAGCTCGGGGCTCACCGACCGGCAGCGCCGAGTGATCGAGGTCATCAGGGACTCCGTACAGCGGCGCGGCTACCCGCCGTCCATGCGGGAGATCGGTCAGGCGGTCGGCCTGTCCAGCACGTCCTCGGTCGCCCACCAGCTGATGGCACTGGAGCGGAAGGGCTTCCTGCGCCGCGACCCGCACCGGCCGCGCGCCTACGAGGTGCGAGGTTCCGACCAGGCCAGCTCCGTGCAACCCACGGACACCGCCGGCAAGCCCGCCGCGTCGTACGTCCCGCTGGTCGGACGCATCGCCGCCGGTGGCCCGATCCTCGCCGAGGAGTCGGTCGAAGACGTCTTCCCCCTCCCGCGGCAGTTGGTGGGTGACGGCGAGCTGTTCGTCCTGAAGGTCGTGGGTGACTCGATGATCGAGGCCGCGATCTGCGACGGCGACTGGGTCACCGTCCGCCGTCAGCCCGTCGCCGAGAACGGCGACATCGTGGCGGCGATGCTGGACGGCGAAGCAACCGTCAAGCGCTTCAAGCGCGAGGACGGCCATGTGTGGCTCCTCCCGCACAACGCGGCCTACGAGCCGATCCCGGGTGACGACGCGACCATCCTCGGCAAGGTGGTGGCCGTACTCCGCCGCGTCTGAGTACGGCGGTGGACGGGACGCCTCCGTCCGCCCCCTGAAACTGGGCCCCGGGATCCCTGCGCCGGTTCCGGGGCCCTGTGCTGTGCCCGATCAGCTCAGCCGTGAACCTGATCAGCCGTGAAGGAGGGGCCGTCCCGGAGCGGGACGGCCCCTCCTTCACTGTGCCTCCGCCTGCTTGGCCACCGCGTCGATCGCCGCGAGGGACCTGCGGACCTGATTGCGGTCCGTCGTGTACCAGAAGTCCGGCAGGGACGCCTTCAGGTAGCTCCCGTAGCGGGCCGTCGCCAGCCGCTGGTCCAGTACGGCGACCACACCACGGTCCCCCGACGCCCGCACGAGTCGTCCCGCACCCTGGGCCATCAGCAGCGCCGCATGGGTGGCCGCGACCGCCATGAAGCCGTTGCCGCCGGAATCCTCCACCGCTTTCTGGCGGGCGCTCATCAGGGGATCGTCCGGGCGCGGGAACGGGATCTTGTCCATGACGACCAGCTGGCAGCTGGGACCGGGGACGTCGACGCCCTGCCAGAGCGACAGTGTGCCGAAGAGGCAGGTCTGCGGATCCGCCGCGAAGTTCTTGATCAGCTCACCGAGCGTCTCCTCGCCCTGGAGGAGGATCGGGAACTCGGGGACACGCGTGCGCAGTTCCTCGGCGGCGAGCTGCGCGGCCCGCATCGAGGAGAACAGGCCGAGCGTGCGCCCGCCGGCCGCCTGGATCAGCTCGGTCAGTTCATCGAGCATGTCGCCGCGGTCGCCGTCCCGCGCGGGACGCGACAGGTGTTTGGCCACGTAGAGGATGCCCTGCTTGGGGTAGTCGAAGGGCGACCCCACGTCGATGCCCTTCCACTGCGGGATGTCCTCACCCTCGGTGCCCTCCGGCGCCAGTCCCATCGAGGCGCCCACACCGTTGAAGTCCCCGCCCAGTTTCAGGGTCGCCGAGGCCAGGGTCACGGAGCGGTCGGCGAAGAGCTTCTCCCGCAGCAGGCCCGACACGGACATGGGCGCGACGCGCACGGAGGCGCCGAAACGGTCGTGCCGCTCGTACCAGACGACGTCGTACTCGGAGCCGTTGACGATCCGCTCCGCCACGTCGTGCACGCTCTCCACGGACGCCAGGGCCTGCTTGCGGACCGCGTCCTCGTCCTGGACGGACTTGTCGCGGGTCGCGCCGATTCCCGAGATGACGGTCCGCGCGGCGTCGCGCAGTGCCATGAGGGCATACCCGAGGTCCTCCGGGACCTCCTCCAGGCGGCCGGGCAGCGCCAGTTCCATGAGCCGCTCGAAGCCCTCGGCGGCGGTCTGCAGCTGGTCGGCCGCCTTCTCGTTGACCAGCTTCGCCGCCCGGCGTACGGCCCGGTTGACCTGGCCGGGAGTGAGCTCGCCGGTGGCCACACCGGTGACCCGCGAGACCAGCTCGTGCGCCTCGTCGACGATCAGCACCTCGTGCTGCGGAAGGACCGGCGCACCCTCGATGGCGTCGATGGCCAGCAGCGCGTGGTTGGTGACGACGACCTCGGCGAGCTTGGCGCGCTCGCGGGCCATCTCCGCGAAGCACTCGGCCCCGTAGGCGCACTTCGTGGCTCCGAGGCACTCCCGGGAGGACACCGACACCTGCGCCCAGGCCCGGTCCGAGACACCCGGCGTGAGGTCGTCCCGGTCACCGGACTCGGTCTCGTCCGACCAGTCCCGCAGCCGGAGCAGGTCCTGGCCCAGCTTGCTGGTGGGTGCGGCCGCCTCGAACTGGTCGAAGAGGCCCTCCTCCTCGTCCTGCGGGACGCCTTCATGGAGTCGGTGCAGGCACAGGTAGTTCGATCTGCCCTTGAGCATCGCGAACTCCGGGCGACGGCGCAGCAACGGGTGCAGCGCGTCGACCGTACGCGGCAGGTCCCGCTCCACGAGCTGACGCTGGAGGGCCAGCGTGGCGGTCGCGACCACGACGCGCTCCCCGTGCGCGAGTGCGGGCACGAGGTAGCCGAGCGACTTACCGGTACCGGTACCGGCCTGGACCAGCAGATGGGATCCGTCGTCGATCGCCTCGGCGACGGCTTCGGCCATGGTCACCTGGCCGGGGCGCTCCGTGCCGCCGACAGCGGTGACGGCAGCGTGCAGGAGTTCGGGGAGTGAGGGCTTCGTCATAGCGCGACCACCCTACGGCGCGGCACTGACAAACGTGTGGTCAAGGCGGACGGGAGGGGAGGGATCAAGACGGTGGGTTTCTCGGTGGGGGTGGGGAAGCCGGGCTTCGGCGGGGGCGGGAACCGATATGCCGCCACGGGCGTTCCAGATGTGACGGCGCGATCACTCAGCGTCATGACGGATCACTCGAGACCCGGTCCCGCACCATGAGGGCGGCCCGCTTGGTGGGCAGGTCGACCTCTGCGAGGAACCGGAATCCCGCGCTCAGGAAGGTGGCGATGGACGGAATGTTGCGAAGGTCGGGTTCGGCGACGACGCGGGCGCAAGCGGGCCTCCTGTCGAGGATCAGGCCGGCCACGGCTTTGAGCAGACGGCTGCCAAGGCCTCGCCCGCGGTCGGCGCCGCCGCCGATGAGCAGGTGGACGCCGGTGTCGTGCGGTCGGGCCGGGTAGTGGCACGCCAGCGGGTCGAGGTCCGCCCGGTAGATCTCCCAGTAGCTCATGGGCCGGCCCTCCAGCACCCCGAGGCAGGGGATGCTGCGCCCGTCGTCGTCGAGTTGACGGCGCAGGTGTCGCGCCGTCCTCGATTCGGGTCCCGCCAGTTCCCAGAACGCCGCGACGACGGGGTCGTTCATCCACCGGCAGACGAGCGGGAGATCCCTCTCGACCTGTACGGGGACCAGGTGGAACGCACCCGCCGGGGTGGCGGCGGGCCCCCAGAGGCCGACGCTGTCGAGCAGGTCGGAGGCAGCGGGAAGGGTACGGCGGCTGTCGGAGGCTGTCTCGACGGGAGCCACGGCAGCTCCTCTCGGCAGGTCGGGCGGGACGTGTTCCTCGGAGATGGGCAGGGGGCGGGGTGGCCGGTGAAGCGACGGCTCAGGAGCACAGGGGGTTGGCGATGGTGACGTAGACGGACTGGGTGTCCACGGGACCGACGAGTTCGTCGAGGCCGTGCAATCGGGTCAACAGATTGGCCTTGCAGCGCAGGCGGGGCGAGTCGAGCAGTCGGGCGGGCAGCGAGCCGGGCAGCCGGCGAGGGCCGGAGGCGGCGTCGGCGAGAAAGCGCCGGAAGGCGGCGAGCAGCAGTCGCTCGTCGGCGAGCCGCTGGGAACCGAACGCGCCGATGAGTCCGAGCACGTTGTTGATGCCCAGGTAGTAGGCGAAGCGCTCGTCGGTGACGTCGTCGGACACGAAGGTGTCGCTGTGTTCGCCGATGCCGGGCAGCCGGGCCTCGAGTTCCGCGCGGCTGGACTCGCGGAAGTAGTAGCCCTGGTTGTCGCGGTAGCGGCCGCCGGCGGGCCAGCCGTCGGGGTCCAGGAGGAGGAGCGTGTTCTGCTGATGCGCCTCCAGGGCGATCCCTGCCTCACCGTCGAGCCACAGGACGGGGCGGACGACCTGCTCCAGGTAGCGCAGGAACCACTCGGCGGCGACAGCCGACAGCGGCCGGCCCGTGCGTGCGGCGAGCTGCCCGACGATCACGGTCAGCCGGGAGCGGCGGGCGCAAGCCGTGTCCGGCCGGGGTGCGACGAGACCGGCGATGCAGGAGACGTCGTCCTCCGGGGCGAACGGGTTGTGGCGGATCATCACGTCGAGACCGGTCAGCGGGAGGCCGTCGGCACCGTCGACCGCGAGCCAGGCCGGATCTCGGACGATGTCGAAGTCCGGGTGGGCAGCCTGCCACTGCTGGGCCAGGCCCGCGCGCAGAAGCCGGTGCACCTCGACACCACGGTGGAGTTCTTTGCGGAGGTTCTCACGACGGGAGTTGGTGATACGCAGACCGACCGACAGTTTGAGCATCGCGGGGGCTCCGGGCCGATACACGGTGCGTACGGAGGAGGTCGGATGCCACGAAGGGCCATGGGCGCCCAGGTCCTGGAGGAGTCCGGCGTCGAACAGGGCCTCGACCTCGGGGCGGTGCCGGGTCTCGCGCAGTTGCCAGGGGTGCACCGGCAGGGCGGCGAACCCGGTCGGCAACGGCAGCCCGGCGCCGCCGAGTCGGGCCGTCAACCGGGCGGCGGGGACGGGACGGCCGCCTTCGGTCCAGGCGGAGTCGGTGGCGAGCACGGAAGGAGCGACAGCGAGCCAGCGAAGAGGGAAGGAGCCACACGACTCCGGTGAGTAGAGACGCGCTTCGCCCTCCGAGAGGCCTTCCCGGCTCTTCGGCGTCGGGTGCAGCGGATGCCCGAGCAGCAGTGCCTGTTCGGCGGTCAGGAACAGGTCGGGTCGGTCGTCGGGGCGTTTCCGGCGTTCGGCGATGAACACCGCGGTGCGACGGACGGAGTCGGCGACGCGGGCGACGAGGTCGATGCCTTCGCCGCTGCTCCTGTTCGTGTGCGCGGGACAGGGCGTCGGCTCGGCAGCGGTGGCGCGCTCCACCGGGAGGGCGCCCGCGTGGGCCGCTGCCACGGCTTCGGCGGTTTCGTCGGACGGGCCGCGCTCCCGGAGCGTCTCGCGGACCAGCAGGGCCGCGACCGTGACGGCGTCCGCGGGCGGGGAGTGCTCGGGTGCGTCGGCCAGGCGCGGGAGGCCGAAGCGGTGCCAGCCGGTCGGCGACCAGTAGTGGACGGGGGCGAGCAAGGTGATGCCACTGGCGGGCAGCGGCACGCGCAGGACGCCGTCATGGGGTGCGGGCAAGTCCGTCTCGCGCACCCAGCAGCGCAGCAGGTTCTCCACGGCAGCCGCGTCGGCCGCGGTGTGCGGATCGGGGTGGTCCAGGAGATCGGCGGCGCGGCTCGGCGCTGCCACGTGGACGGCGTCGCCCTGCTGGTGGGGGACGGGGGACGTACGGGAGGTGGACTGGCGGGAGGAGGTGGTCAAGGTCGTTCCTCGTGAAGTGGTGGAGTCGGCCGGCAGCAGGCGGTGGTGCGGAGCCCGCGCGCCCGCGGGTCGCGTGGGCGACGCACACCGATGGAGGGGTCGGCACCGATGCCCCAGGCGTCCGCGGGCCCGGGGGTGTGCCGACGGTCGCCCGGGGCTACCCCGGCCACCCGGCATGACCGTCCTGGCGCCGGTCCGGCCCCGGCGGCCGGCCCGGCCGGTTCAGTGGCTGGGGCCGATGCTGCGGTCGGTGCTCCGGCCGGTGTGGGCGCTCGGGCTGATGGTTCGGCTGATCGGGCACCCTCGGGCCCGCACCGCGGAGGTGACTGCGGGACACCGCCGCCATCGCGTCCGACAGCCGGTCGAGCACCGCGGCGGCCTGCTCGTCGGTGATCGTCAAGGGCGGAAGCAGCCGTACGACGCTGGCGTGACGCCCGCCGAGTTCGACGATCAGGCCCCGGCGCAGGCACTCCCGTCGGACGGCGGCGGCCAGTGCGGGGGCAGCGGGGTAGGGGGCGCGCCCGGGAGCCGAAGGCGGCGTCCGGCGGGGCGTGGCGTCATGGGCCCGGACACCGTCGGCCGGCGCGCCGGGCTCGTCACCGGTCCGCGCGACGGCCTGCGGTGCGCCGATCGCGCCGGATCCGCTTCCGCCCTCGGGGTCCACCATCTCGACCCCGATCATCAGCCCGCGCCCCCGCACCTCCCCCATGCACGGGAACTCCTGCGCGAGGAGGCGGAGTTGGCCCAGCATGCGGCCGCCCAGGGTGGCCGCGTGTTCGGCGAGACGGTTCTCGCGGACGTAGGCGAGGGTGGCCGTACCGGCGGCCATGGCGAGTTGGTTGCCGCGGAACGTGCCCGCGTGGGCTCCGGGTTGCCAGACGTCGAGGGCGTCACGGTAGACGACGACGGCGAGCGGCAGGCTGCCTCCGATGGCCTTGGACAGGACCATCACGTCGGGGACGACCCCGCTGTGCTCCACCGCCCAGAAGGCGCCGGTCCGGCCCACGCCCGTCTGGACCTCGTCGGCGATCAGCGGGATCGACCGCTCGGCCGTGATCTGCCGCATACGCCGCATCCACCCGTCCGGCGCGGGAATCACACCGCCCTCGCCCTGGACCGGTTCGAGGATCATCCCGGCGGGCTGCCGCACCCCCGACTTGGGATCGTCGAGGACGGACTCGGTCCAGCGGGCGGCGAGTTCGGCGCCGTGCTCGCCGCCGATACCGAAGGGACAGCGGTAGTCCTGCGGATAGGGCAGCCGCGCCACCCGCACGTCGAAGGCGCCCCCGGAGGCTTCGAGGGATCCTGCGGTCATCCCGTGGTACGCCCCGGTGAAGGCCAGGACACCGGAGCGGCCGGTGGCGGCCCGGACCAGCTTGAGTGCGGCCTCCACGGCGTCCGTACCGGCCGGTCCGCAGAACTGCACACGCGCGTGGTCGGCGAGACCGGGCGGCAGTGTCCGGAACAGTTCGGTGACGAAGGCGTCCTTGACCGGGGTGGCGAGATCGAGGACGTGCAGGGGTGCCCCCGAGTCGAGGACCTTGCGGATGGCCTCCAGCACGACGGGATGGTTGTGGCCGAGCGCGAGGGTTCCGGCGCCCGAGAGACAGTCGAGGTATCGGCGGCCGTCCGCGCCCTCGATGGTCAGCCCGCGCGCCCGGACCGGCACGATCGGCAGGGCACGCGCATAGGTGCGCGCCGCGGACTCGCGAGCCGACTGACGCCGCAGGATCCCCTCGTGCGCGGGCCGGCCGTCCGTCCGGCTCCCCGCGGCGGCCGTTCCGGCGACGAGGGCTCCCGCGGTGGAAGGTGCGGCGACGGGCGATCCGGCGTCCGTGGCTCCGTCGGGGCGAGTTCCGGTGGCACGCCCCGAGGGGGCCTCCTCGGGTACTGGCTCGGTCACGGCCACGCGTCCCCCTGTCCTCCCGCCCGTCGAAGGGCGAGCACACACAACAGCCCTCATCGCTACCAACACCGGACGGCCGTGCCGGTTACGGGTCGTTACGAGAATGACCGGGCCCACGTCGGCGCCGGCGCGGCCCCGCATCCTCCACCGCGGCCCCGCATCGCCCACCGCAGGCCCCTTCCTGGCCGGTTCCGTCTGCGGTCTGTGGCGGAACAGTTGCCATTCGGTCGGGAGTCCCCCGCGGCGACCGCATATCGTGTGGTGGCATCACACATGGCCGTGAGACCCGCCTGAACTCGGTGTGAGATCACCATGAGTTCCACTCGGCGGGGCGGCCGGTACCTCAAGTTCGTTGACAGCAGGGGGAGTCAGATCATGCGATCCATACGGCCGTCGTTCACCGCTCGGCGGGGGAGGAACGCGCGCCGCAGAACCTCCCCCGTACTGGGCGCCGTGGCCCTCGCCTCGGTGCTCGCGCTCACCGCGACCGCCTGTGATTCGGGCGACACCAACGCGGACAACCAGGCCGGCGCGACGGCGTCGACCGGCAGCGACGGCAAGATCACGATCCCGGACGACATCAAGGACAGGCTCAAAGAGCACGGGATCGACCTCGACAAGTGGAAGAACGGCGCCTGGAAGAATTGGGACAAGGACGACTGGCTGCGTGAGGCGCAGGACTACGTCAACCCGATCATCGAGGGGCTGTGGGACCCGGACCGGATGCGGGAGGCCGAGGACCCGGACCGGAGTGTCGACGAGAACGACCTCTCCGGCGACCAGGGCGTGACCGATCCGACGCCGCAGGAGGTGGACGCGAAGGCCGTCTCGCCCTCGTACCACGAGAACGCCGCCGAGGCGGGCAAGGTGCTCTTCGACTCCCCGGAGGGCACGATGGTCTGCTCGGCGACGGTCGTGAAGGACCCCGCTCACCCCGGAAAGTCCAACCTGGTGTGGACGGCCGGCCACTGTGTGCACGCCGGCAAGGGCGGCGGCTGGTACCGCAACATCGCGTTCGTGCCGTCGTACAACGATTCGGGCATGTCGGCCGAGCAGTTGGAGACGGCCACCAAGGAGCAGGTGGCTCCCTACGGGGTCTGGTGGGGCGACTGGACGAAGACGTCCGACCAGTGGATCGCGCAGGGCGGGCAGACCGGCGGTGACGGTGCCTCGTACGACTACGCCGTCATCCATGTGACGCCGGAGGAGGGCGGTACGGGCAAGTCCCTGGAGGAGACGGTCGGTTCGGCGCTCCCGGTGAACTTCAACGCCCCGGCGGTGCCGAAGGTGAGCAGCATCACCGCGACCGGCTACCCGGCGGCGGCACCGTACGACGGGCAGAAGCTCTACCAGTGCCAGGACAAGCCGGGACGGTTCTCGCTGAGTTCCTCGGACCCGACGATGTACCGCATCGGCTGCACGATGACCGGCGGTTCGTCGGGCGGCGGCTGGGTCGCGGCGGGCTCGGACGGGAAGCCCGCGCTGGTGTCCAACACCTCGATCGGCCCGGTGAACGCGGGGTGGCTCGCGGGGCCGCGGCTGGGTGATGTGGCCAAGGGCGTGTACGACTCGGTGAGCGACAAGTTCGCCGGTCAGTAGCTTGATCGGCGGTGGGACGCCTGACGGGAACCTTCACCGTCCCACCGCCGTTCGTCCCGAATTCCCCGGGCATGATGGGGTGTTGCCTGTGAGTGAGCGCGGCGTCGACCCGACACTGCGCCTGTCAGGCTCATGACACTCCAGGTCGGCTCCGACGTTCAACGATCAACACGCTTCACCTTCACACGCTTCAACGGGGGACATCGCACCATGCGTTTCACACGTACGCCCGTCGCGCGCCCACACGGCCGACGGCGCACCCTGCTCGCGGCCGGGCTCGTCACCGCCCTGGCTCTGACGGCGACCGCGTGCAGCAGCTCCGACGACACCAAGGCCGACGCCACCGCCTCCGGGACGGCCGCCGGCTCCGGCGACGGCAAGGTTAAGGTCCCGGCCGACATCGCCGACAAGCTCGAGAAGCACGGCGTCGACGTCGACAAGTGGGCCGACGGCGGCTGGCAGGACTGGGACAAGGACAAGTGGCTCAGCGCGGCCAAGGACTTCGTCAATCCGGTGATCGAGGGGTTGTGGAAGCCCGAGCGGATGCAGTCCGCGAAGGAGGCGAACAAGACCGTCACCACCAAGGACGCCGCCGCCGACCAGGGAGTCAGCGACCCTGATCCGACGGCCGTGAAGGCGGAGGCCGAGAAGACTCCGTACCACGAGAACGCGGCACCGGTCGGCAAGGTCTTCTTCGACTCGCCCGAGGGCACGATGGTCTGCTCCGGCACGGTCGTCAAGGACGTGAACCACCCGGGCAGGTCCAACCTCGTGTGGACGGCCGGGCACTGTGTGCACGCTGGGGGCGACGGCGGCTGGTACCGCAACCTCGTCTTCGTCCCGGCCTACAACGACCTCGGCAAGACGCAGGCCCGGCTCGGCGACGCCACGGCTTCGGAGATCGCCCCCTACGGCAACTGGTGGGCCGACTGGGCGTCGACGTCGAACGAGTGGATCGCCGGCGGCTCGGACACCGGCGGCGCGGGAGCCGCGTACGACTACGCCGTGCTGCACGTGACCCCGGAGCAGGGCTCCAAGTCGCTGGAGGAGACGGTCGGCGCGGCGCTGGACGTGGACTTCTCCGCGCCGTCCGCGACCGAGGTCGCCTCGATGGGCGCCTGGGGCTACCCGGCGGCACCGCCCTACAACGGGCTGAAGATGTTCAAGTGCCTCGACCGGCCGGGGCGGTTCTCACTCGACCCGTCGCTGCCGACGATGTACCGCATCGGCTGCACGATGACCGGCGGTTCGTCCGGCGGCGGCTGGTTCCGGGTGGTGGACGGTACGACCGAGCTGGTCTCCAACACCTCGATCGGCCCGGCCGACAACAGCTGGCTGGCGGGACCCCAGCTCGGCCGGGAGGCCGAGGCGCTCTACCAGAACATGAGCAAGACGTACGGCGGTCGGTGAGCCGAACACGCCGAAGGCCCGCCCCCTGCTCGACGCAGGGGGCGGGCCTTCGGGCGTGACGCGGGCCGCGACGGCTCAGCCGAGCGGAGCCGGTACGTACGGCGCGAGGTCCGCCGCCAGCTCCTCGTGCACCCGCACCTTCAGCAGGGTGCCCTCCGCCGTGTGCTCCGCGGAGATCACCTCGCCCTCGGTGTGGGCGCGGGCGACCAGGCCACCGTGGGTGTACGGCACGAGCGCCTCCACCTCGACCGACGGCCGCGGCAGCTCGTTGTCGATCAGCGCGAGCAGCTCGTCGATGCCCTGGCCGGTACGGGCCGAGACCGCGATGGAGCGCTTCTCGATCCGCATGAGCCGCTGGAGCGTCAGCGGGTCGGCCGCGTCCGCCTTGTTGATCACGACGATCTCGGGCACGCCGGTGGCGCCGACGTCCCGGACCACCTCGCGTACGGCGGCCAGTTGCTCCTCCGGGTTCGGGTGCGAGCCGTCCACCACGTGCAGGATCAGGTCGGACTCGCCGACCTCCTCCATAGTGGAGCGGAACGCCTCGACCAGGTGGTGCGGCAGGTGCCGGACGAAGCCGACCGTGTCCGCCAGCGTGTACAGGCGGCCGCTCGGCGTCTCCGCCCGGCGCACGGTCGGGTCCAGGGTCGCGAACAGGGCGTTCTCGACCAGGACGCCCGCGCCCGTGAGGCGGTTGAGCAGCGACGACTTGCCGGCGTTGGTGTAGCCCGCGATGGCGACGGACGGCACCTTGTGGCGCTTGCGCTCCTGGCGCTTGATCTCGCGGCCGGTCTTCATCTCCGCGATCTCACGGCGCATCTTCGCCATCTTCTCGCGGATCCGGCGCCGGTCCGTCTCGATCTTGGTCTCACCGGGGCCACGGGTGGCGAGGCCGCCGCCCTTGCCGCCGCCCATCTGCCGGGACAGCGACTGACCCCAGCCGCGCAGCCTCGGCAGCATGTACTGCATCTGCGCGAGCGCGACCTGCGCCTTGCCCTCTCGGGACTTGGCGTGCTGGGCGAAGATGTCCAGGATCAGGGCCGTGCGGTCGATCACCTTGACCTTGACGACGTCCTCGAGGTGGATCAGCTGGCCCGGGCTGAGCTCACCGTCGCAGATGACGGTGTCCGCGCCCGTCTCGAGCACGATGTCGCGCAGCTCCTGGGCCTTGCCGGAGCCGATGTAGGTGGCCGCGTCGGGCTTGTCACGGCGCTGGATGACGCCGTCGAGCACCAGCGCGCCCGCCGTCTCCGCGAGGGCGGCCAGCTCCGCGAGGGAGTTGTCGGCGTCCTGTGCGGTTCCCGTGGTCCACACACCGACGAGCACGACCCGCTCCAGGCGGAGCTGGCGGTACTCGACCTCGGTGACGTCCTCGAGTTCGGTGGAGAGGCCCGCGACGCGGCGCAGGGCCGCGCGCTCGGAGCGGTCGAACTGGTCGCCGTCCCGGTCTCCGTCGATCTCGTGGCTCCAGGCGACGTCCTCTTCCATCAGGGCATCGGCCCGGAGACCTTCGGGGTAGGCGTTCGTGACGCGCTGGGTGTCCTGGGAAGGGGAAGAAGAGGAGGTCATTGGGTCCTTACGTCGTTGGATGCCGGTACGGCTGCCTTCATGGTGGTCAACGCGCGAGGGCACCGGGAGATTCCCGTGTCCCGCGCTGCACCGACCTCACGATGGTCGCACGGTACGGCCCGTCTCGTCACGGCCTTATTTCGCGGCCCGCGCTGCCGGTGGGGCGACCTTCGGTACGGCCTTCGGCTCGCCCTTGGCGAGCGGCAGCGCCGGTTTCCAGTCCGGGTGGCCGGGCATCGGCGGGGTCTTCTCGCCGTACAGCCAGTCCTTGAAGAACCGGGCCAGATCGCGTCCGGAGATCTCCTGGGCGAGGCGCTCGAAGTCGGCCGTGGTCGCCGTGGAGTCCCGGTGGTTGTGGACCCACGCCCGCTCCAGGTGCTCGAACGCGGTGCGGCCGATCTCCTGGCGCAGGGCGTAGAGGACGAGGGCCGCGCCGTCGTAGACGTTGGGCCGGAAGATGCTGATCTTCTGGCCGGGGTTGGGGGCCTTGGGCTGCGCCGGCGGGCCGCCCGTGGTGCGCCAGCGGTCGGAGGCGCCGTACGCCGCCTTCATCCGCGCCTCCAGGGTGCGTCCCGCCTTCTCCTCGGCGTACAGCGCCTCGTACCAGGTGGCGTGTCCCTCGTTCAGCCACAGGTCGGACCAGGTGCGCGGGCTGACGCTGTCACCGAACCACTGGTGGGACAGCTCGTGCACCATGATCGACTCGACGTACCACTTGGGGTAGCCGGGCTCCGTGAAGAGGTCTCGCTCGAAGAGGGACAGGGTCTGTGTCTCGAGTTCGAACCCGGTGGAGGCCTCCGCCATGAGCAGGCCGTAGGTCTCGAAGGGGTAGGGGCCGACCTTGCGCTCCATCCAGGCGATCTGGTCGGGGGTCTTCTTCAGCCACGGTTCGAGGAGTTCGCGGTCCTTCGTGGGCACGACGTCCCGTACGGGCAGTGCGTGCGGCCCCTCGCGGTGCACGACCGTGGAGCGGCCGATGGACACCTGGGCGAGCTCGGTGGCCATGGGGTGCTGGGTGCGATAGGTCCAGGTGGTGGTCTCGCCGGCCCGCTCGACCCCGGTCGGCAGCCCGCCCGCGACGGCCGTGTAGCCGTTGGGAGCGGTGATCCGGACGGTGAACATCGCCTTGTCGGAGGGGTGGTCGTTGCACGGGAAGACCAGGTGCGCGGCGTCCGCCTGGTTGGCCATGGCGAGGCCGTCCGCGGTCCGTACCCAGCCGCCGTCCCGGCCGCCGGTGCTCACGGGATCGCTGGTGTGCCGCACGGTGATCCGCGTCCAGCTGCCGGCCGGCAGCGAGTCCTCCGGGGTGACCACCAGATCGTCGCCGGCGCTGCTGAACGTGGCGGGTGCGCCGTCGACCTCGACCGATTCGACCTTGCCCTGGGCGAAGTCGAGGTTGATCCGGTCCAGGGCGGTGGTGGTCCACGCGTCGATGGTGGTGACCGCCTGGAGGGGCTTGGTGTTGGTTCCGGGATAGGTGAAGGCAAGGTCGTACGAGGCGACGTCGTACCCGGGGTTGCCCAGGTAAGGGAAGAGGCGGTCGCCGACGCCGAGCGGGACCTCCGGGGCGCTCGCGGCGACGAGGCAGACGGATACGGCCGAGGCGAGGAGCGCGGATTTCAGCCGGGCGCGAGGGGTGAGCAGCATGCACCACCGCTACCAGCGCACACGTCCGTGACGTCGGCGACGCGCGCCCGGCCCACTCGAACGGGTTGCGCACGCGCACGTGCTTGACGCTCGGGAGGACGACCGCGCGCCGCGCGCTCGCTCCACGCGCGCGTGGACACCGGCGTAGGCCGTCCATGTCACGCGCGCGTGGGCAGGGCCTACGCCGGTTCCGGGGAGGCGGGAGCGTGATGCTGCGCGCGGCCCACGTCGTAGACGCCGGGCACGTTCCGCATGGCGCGCAGGAGGGTGGGCAGGTGGCCGGCGTCCGGGAGTTGCACGGTGTACGTGTGGCGCACCCGCTGCTGGCTCGGGGGCTCGACGGTCGCGGAGACGATCTCGGCGCCCTCCAGTGCCATGGCCTCGGTGAGGTCGGCGAGCAGATGGGGGCGGCCGAACGATTCGGCGACCAGGGTCACCCGGCAGCCGCTGGTGTCGCCCCAGCGCACGTCGACCTCTTCGCGCCCTGCGTTGGCCATGCGCGCCACGGCGGAACACTCGGCGCGGTGCACGGTCACCACTCCCCCGCGTACCGCGAAGCCGGTGACCTCGTCGAAGGGCACGGGCGTGCAGCACCCGGCGAGCCGGACGCTCGCGTCGGGCCGGTCGACGACGGTGATCGCGGCGCCGGGCCGCGAGACGGGGGCGTCCGGCGTGGCCGTGTCGGCCGCGGGCCGGGCGGTCGCCTCGGCGGCCTTGGTGGCCTTGGTGGCCCCGGAGTTCTCCGCCGGCTCCGCGCCCTCGTGCTCGGCCGGGGCGGGGTGCGTCGCCAGCCACCGTTGGATGGCGATGCGGGCGGCGGGGGTGTGGGCGTGCTCCAGCCACTCCCTGGAGGGTTCCGAGGCGGGGTCCTGGCCCATGAGCAGCTGGACGGTGTCGCCGTCCCGCAGAACGGTGCTGAGGGTCGCCAGACGGCCGTTCACCCGGGCGCCGATGCAGGCGTGGGCGTCCTCGCCGTACTGCGCGTACGCGGCGTCGACGCAGGTGGCGCCGTCGGGCAGGCCGAGCGTGCCGCCGTCGGGGCGGAAGACGGTGATCTCGCGGTCCTGGGCGAGGTCCTCGCGCAGGGTGGACCAGAAGGTGTCGGGATCGGGCGCGGCCTCCTGCCAGTCCAGGAGGCGGGAGAGCCAGCCGGGCCGGGTCGGGTCGACGCGTTCCTCGTCGGCCGGGACCCGCCCCCGGGCCTGCTCCTCCGCGGGAGCCGTGTAGGGATTGCCGAGGGCGATGACGCCGGCCTCGGCGACCTTGTGCATCTGGTGGGTGCGGATGAGGACTTCGGCGACCTGGCCGTCCTCGCGGGCGACGGCGGTGTGCAGCGACTGGTACAGGTTGAACTTGGGAACCGCGATGAAGTCCTTGAACTCCGAGACGACCGGCGTCATACAGGTGTGCAGTTCGCCCAGGACGGCGTAACAGTCGGCGTCCTCGTTCACCAGCACCAGCAGCCGGCCGAAGTCGGCGCCCCGCATCCGGCCGCGCTTGCGGGACGCGCGGTGCACGGAGACGAAGTGCCGTGGCCGGATGAGGACTTCGGCCTGGATGTCGGCGTCGCGCAGGACCGTGCGCATCGCCTCGGCGAACTCCGCGAGGGGGTCGTCCGCGCGGGAGGCGTTGTCGACGATCAGTTCGCGGGTGTGCTGGTACTCCTCGGGATGGAGGATCGCGAAGACGAGGTCTTCCAGCTCGGTCTTGAGGGCCTGGACACCGAGGCGTTCGGCGAGCGGGATGAGGACGTCGCGGGTGACCTTGGCGATGCGTTCCTGTTTCTCGGGCCGCATCACGCCCAGGGTGCGCATGTTGTGCAGCCGGTCGGCGAGTTTGATCGACATCACTCGGACGTCGTTGCCGGTGGCGACGAGCATCTTGCGGAAGGTCTCGGGCTCGGCGGCCGCGCCGTAGTCGACCTTCTCCAACTTCGTGACGCCGTCGACGAGATAACGCACCTCGGCGCCGAACTCCTCGCCGACCTGATCGAGCGTCACATCGGTGTCCTCGACGGTGTCGTGGAGCAGCGAGGCCGTCAGGGCCGTGGTCTCCGCGCCGAGTTCGGCGAGGATCAGGGTCACGGCGAGCGGGTGGGTGATGTAGGGCTCGCCGCTCTTGCGCATCTGGCCGCGGTGCGAGGACTCGGCGAGCACATAGGCGCGGTGCAGCGGTTCGAGGTCGGCGTCGGGGTGGTGGGCGCGATGCGCCTCGACCACGTGACCGATCGCGTCGGGCAGCCGGCCGCGGGAGGCCGGGCCGAGCAGCGCCGCCCGGCCGAGGCGACGCAGGTCGATCCGGGGGCGACTGCGCCTGCGGGGCGCTGAAGGCACTACCGGGCCTGGGGTCGCGGGATTCGTGGCCTCCGCACTCATGGGCACCTCCGGCTGCGTGGACCGGCGGACGGGGTGTCCCAGGGCGGACACGGCTCAGGGGACTGGCGAACGGTCCCCCGTCCGGGCCGGTGCTTGATGCTACCGAGCCCACCACCCGCGACTGACCGCCTCTCGCCGAGCGTGAAACGGATCACCCATTCGAGCGACGGATCGGGGGTTTACGGTTTTGAGCCACCCGGCCTGATCTCGATCGTGAATTCGATCCCACGGCCGGACTCCCGGGGGCGGCCCTTCGGGTCGACAGGCCGCTCCCGCCTCCGATGCCAAGCCTCCGTGGACTCAGCGGGCGACCGTTTCCAGCCACTCCGGATCGATCTCGCCTGTGGCCACGATCACTGCGGGCCCGGTCATCTCGATCTCGCCGTCGGGCCGCTCGGTGATCACCAGGCGTCCGCCGGGGACATCCACGACGTACGTCGCCGGCACACCGGTGGCCACCGGGTCGGCGCCGTCCCGGCGCGCGGCCGCCACGGCGACGGCGCACGCGCCCGTGCCGCACGAGCGGGTCTCGCCGGCCCCGCGCTCGTGCACGCGCAGGGCGACATGCTGCGGACCGCGGTCCACGACGAACTCGACGTTGACCCCGTCCGGGTACGCCGAGGCGGGGCTGAACGGCGGCGGGGCCGACAGGTCGCCCGCGTGCGCGAGGTCCGCCACGAAGGCGACGGCGTGCGGGTTGCCCATGTTCACGTTCCGCGCGGGCCAGCTGCGCTCGCCGACGCTCACCGTGACGTCCCCTTCGGGGAGGCGGGCCCTGCCCATGCCGACGGTGACGTCACCCTCCTTGTCGAGGTGCGCGCGCTTCACGCCCCCGCGCGTGGCGACCGCGATGTCGCCCTCGGTGACGAGCCCGGCGTACTGGAGGTAGCGCGCGAACACCCGGACGCCGTTGCCGCACATCTCCGCGACGGAGCCGTCGCCGTTGCGGTAGTCCATGAACCACTCCGCCTCGGCCGCCATGTCCTTCGCCTCCGGGTGCGCGACGGACCGTACGACGTGCAGCAGCCCGTCACCGCCGATGCCCGCGCGGCGGTCGCACAGGGCGGCGACGACGGCCGGGGGGAGGTCGATGGCGTTCTCGGGGTCCGGGACGATCACGAAGTCGTTCTCGGTGCCGTGACCCTTGAGGAAGGCGATCCGCGTGCTCATTCCTCGATCGTACGGGGTGGCCAGGACACCCCGACCCGGGGCGGCAGCGCCGGTGAGCACGCGCGCGTGGAGCTCAGCGCAGCCGGGCGACCCGCCCGACGGCCAGGGCCACCACCGCGGCGACCATCACGACGTACGCGAGGACCACCCGCCAGTCGGGACGGCGCCCGGAGCCGCGCTGGGGCAGACCGGGCCACGTGTAACCCACGCGGCGCGCGGCCATCATGCCCCAGCCGGCCGCGCAGGAGCAGATCAGCAGCCCGAGCATGGCGATCATGGCGCCGCTGTCACCGAAGTCGAAGGCCAGCGGGAAGGCGAACATCAGGGAACCGCCGGCGGCCAGCGCCACGATGGGCGCGAGCTGCCAGATCCGGAGCCGGCGCTGCGGGCGCAGCTCGACCTCGACCTCGGGTCCGCCCGCGAACATCTCCTCGGGCTCGGGACCGTCGTCGCTCACGCCGTCCCGGGTGTCGTCCTCGTCCGGCCCGTCGGGGCTCAGACTGCCTTCCTCGGGCTCCGGTTCACCACGCTCGGTGGTGAGGTGCTCGGTGCCTTTTGCGGTGTCGCGAGGGCCGGCCTCCATCGCCACGCGCCCTCCCAACTCGGACTCCACTTGGTCGATCGAAGCTCGATGATGGCACGGCGTTGGATGCCCGGATGACGGCCTGGGCGTCCCGATGCCATGACGTGATCAGGCTGTGACCGGTCGTTCCACCAACGCCAGCGCGAGCTCCGGAAGTTCTGTGAGGTCAGCCGCGGCCCCACTCAACCAGTGCACCCGCGGATCGCGCCTGAACCACGAATCCTGACGGCGCGCGAAGCGCTTGGTGGCACGGACCGTCTCGGCGCGCGCCGCGTCCTGTGTGCACTCGCCGGTCAGGGCGGTGAGGACCTGCTGGTAGCCGAGCGCTCGCGAGGCGGTGCGCCCCTCACGCAGGCCCTGCGCCTCCAGCGCGCGGACCTCCTCCACCAGCCCCGCGTCCCACATCCGGTCGACGCGGCGGGCGATGCGCTCGTCGAGTTCGGGGCGCGCCACGTCGACCCCGATCTGGACGGTGTCGTAGACCGAGTCGTGACCGGGCAGGTTGGCCGTGAAGGGCTTGCCGGTGATCTCGATCACCTCGAGGGCCCGCACGATACGGCGGCCGTTGCCGGGCAGGATGGCGTGCGCGGCCTCGGGGTCGGCGGCGGCCAGCCGGGCGTGCAGCGCACCTGAACCGCGCAGCGTGAGCTCCTCCTCCAGCCGGGCCCGGACCTCGGGGTCGGTGCCGGGAAACTCCAGGTTGTCGACGGCGCCACGGACGTACAGCCCGGAGCCGCCGACGAGGATCGGCCAGCGGCCCTCGGCGAGCAGGGCGTCGATCCTTTCCCGGGCCAGCCGCTGGTATTCGGCGACGGAGGCGGTCTCCGTCACGTCCCAGACGTCCAGGAGGTGGTGCGGGACACCGCCGCGCTCCTCGGGCGTCAGCTTGGCGGTACCGATGTCCATCCCTCGGTAGAGCTGCATGGAGTCGGCGTTGACGACCTCGCCGCCGAGCCGTTGGGCCAGGAAAACGCCCAGATCGGACTTTCCGGCCGCGGTCGGTCCGACGACGGCGATGACGTGGGGGGCGGGGGGTGCGCTGCTCACGGCACCAGTCTCGCAAACCCCGACCACCGCCCTCGAACGAGTTACGTGACGACGTCGCTCGGAGGTCGTTGCCCGTTGCGAGATTCCCGTCGCCCTTCGCGGAGGCGGTGACCCCGGTGACGCAAACGGACGCACCGGCCAACGCGGGATTTCGCCCGCACGAGTACCGTATGGAGTGGATATGGGCGTATTGGCGCGAATTTTCCGGAGGTCGAAGGCGACGGAGGAGGCGACGGCGGAGACGGCGAGCGCCGCCGACGCATCGACCGGGACTCCGGCGGACGGCGTCGGGGCGGAGCGGACGGGCGAGCCGACGCAGGAGTCGGCCGAGGCCGGGCCCGGGGCCGAGAAGGCCGGGAACGCGGCCGAGCCGGAGACGGAAAAGACGACGGAACCGGTTGCCGTGGCCGGCACCGACGGGGTCGAGATTCCCCGGCAGCAGTCCGCCGAAGAGGCGGCCGACAGCGAAGCGGGCGAAGGCGCCCGCACGTAGCGGAACCCGCGAGGAAGGTGCTCCATGGGTCTTTTGGACAATTTGAAGGCCAGACTCTCCCCGGCCAAGGGCAAGGTCTCGGGCCTCGCCCAACAGCACGGGGACAAGGTCCAGCACGGTCTCGACAAGGCCGCGAAGGTCGTCGACGAGAAGACCAAGGGCAAGTACAGCGACCGGATCCAGTCGGGCACCGGCAAGGCCAAGGGCGCCATGGACCGGCTCGCGCACAAGGACGGACCCGCCGGAGGCGGCGACACCTTCACCCCGCCGAGCACTCCCCCGCCGGCCTCCTGAGCAGCACCTCACGCCGGCCCATCGATCGGCGGACGGCCGCGCGGCGGAAACGCCCGCGGCCGTCCGCCGTTCCACCGGTCGGCGCTCGGCCGGTAGCCGTACGACGCCGCTCGGCCGGTAGCCGTACGACGCCGCCGTCCGACCGCCTACGACCAGGTCGCGACCACGTATCCCACCCCGTAGGGGGCGTCCTCGTAGAGCAGCGCGCCCGCCAGTCCGGCGTCCTCGGCCGCGCCCGCCAGCACCTGCCAGGGCGCCCGGCCCGAGGCCTTGAGCTCGTACGCCAGCTCGGCGTCCAGCGCCTTGAGGGCCGCGAGGTCCGCCGTGCCGAGCGCCCGTGCGACCTCGGCGTCGAACGGTGCCGCACGCTCGTCGAGGTAGCCCGGCGCCTTCAGCGTCCGGCACGCGCTGGCGTCGCCCATGACCAGCAGCGCGACCCGGTCCGCCGCCGCGCCGATGCCCCGGCCGACTTCGACGCACCGGTCGGCCGCGAGCGGTTCCCCGACGCCGAGTCCCTCGACGGGGGCGGCCGACCACTCCGTCCGGTCGAGCAGCCAGGCGGCGACGGCGAGGGACGGCGGCAGTTCGCGTGCGGACGGCGGGTCCCCGCCGCCCCGGCCCAGCCGTACGGCGAGATCCACCCCGAAGCCGGCGAACGAACCCCGGCTGCCCTCCGGGTGCGGGCCACGCCCGGACTGCTCGGCCGGCCCGACGACCACGAGCCGGTCCGGCCGGGCGGCGGCCAGCACGGCCAGCGCGTCCGAGCAAGCGGCTCGCGCGGTGTCCAGCTCGGCAGCGGCGCCCGCGGCGACCTCGGTTACCAGCAGGGGCGGACAGGGACAGACTGCGGCGGCGACAAGCATGATCGGCAGGGTAACCCCGTACCGGACCCACGGGGCCACCGACCGGGCGTGGCGTCGACTGTCAGTCGCAGCCGCAGCCGCTGCCCGTGGCCACCGGCAGCGGCGCGGGCACGCCGATCTTGGGCAGGCCGAGCAGGACACCGGCCGGCTTCGCCGCCTTCTCGGCGGTGCGCTTCTCCCAGGCGTCCCCCGCGCGCGTGCGGCGCACCTCCAGGACGGGGCCCTCGGCCAGGAGGTGATGCGGGGCGGCGTACGTCACCTCGACGGTCACGACATCGCCGGGGCGCACCTCCTGCTCCGGCTTGGTGAAGTGGACCAGGCGGTTGTCGGCGGCGCGGCCGGACAGGCGGTGGGTGGCGCCGTCCTTGCGGCCCTCGCCCTCGGCCACCATCAGCTCCAGGGTGCGGCCGACCTGCTTCTTGTTCTCCTCCCAGGAGATCTCCTCCTGAAGGGCGACAAGACGCTCGTAGCGCGCCTGCACGACCTCCTTGGGGATCTGGTTCTCCATGGTCGCGGCCGGGGTGCCGGGGCGCTTGGAGTACTGGAAGGTGAACGCCTGCGCGAAACGGGCCTCGCGGACCGCGTGCAGGGTCTGCTCGAAGTCCTCCTCGGTCTCGCCGGGGAAGCCCACGATGATGTCGGTGGTGATCGCCGCGTGCGGGATGGCGGCGCGCACCTTCTCGATGATCCCCAGGTAGCGCTCCTGCCGGTACGACCGGCGCATCGCCTTCAGGACCGTGTCAGAGCCGGACTGGAGGGGCATGTGCAGCTGAGGCATCACGTTGGGCGTCTCGGCCATGGCCGCGATGACGTCCTCGGTGAAGTCGCGCGGGTGCGGGGAGGTGAAGCGGACGCGCTCCAGGCCCTCGATCGCGCCGCACGCGCGGAGCAGCTTGCTGAAGGCCTCGCGGTCGCCGATGTCGGAGCCGTAGGCGTTGACGTTCTGACCGAGCAGGGTGATCTCGGAGACGCCCTCGCCGACCAGCGCCTCGATCTCGGCGAGGATGTCGCCGGTGCGGCGGTCCTTCTCCTTGCCCCGCAGGGCCGGGACGATGCAGAAGGTGCAGGTGTTGTTGCAGCCGACGGAGATCGACACCCACGCCGCGTAGGCGCTCTCGCGCCGCGTCGGCAGGGTGGAGGGGAAGGCCTCGAGCGACTCGGCGATCTCGACCTGGGCCTCTTCCTGCACGCGCGCGCGTTCCAGCAGGACCGGGAGCTTGCCGATGTTGTGCGTGCCGAAGACGACGTCCACCCAGGGCGCCTTCTTCACGATGGTGTCGCGGTCCTTCTGGGCGAGACAGCCGCCGACCGCGATCTGCATCCCGGGACGGCTCGCCTTCCTCGGCGCGAGCCGGCCGAGGTTGCCGTAGAGGCGGTTGTCGGCGTTCTCGCGCACCGCGCAGGTGTTGAAGACGACGACGTCCGCGTCACCGTCGGACCCCTCGGGGGCGCGCACATACCCGGCTTCTTCGAGCAGCCCGGACAATCGCTCGGAGTCATGGACGTTCATCTGGCACCCATAGGTGCGGATCTCATAGCTCTTGGGTGTGTGAACGTCCACTGCGAGGCTCCGGTCGCTGCTGCTGGTCATGGCTCAAGGGTAGGCGCTCCCCGAAGAACGCCCGCCCGTCCGGCTTCCTCCGCGCCCTCCGCCGCCAGGCTCTCAGGGCGTCAGGGCGTCAGGGGTCGATCAGGCCCGCGCGGATCGCGTAGCGGGTGAGCTCCAGGCGGTCGCGCATGCCGAGTTTGTGCAGGAGGTTGGCGCGGTGCCGTTCCACCGTCTTGGCGCTGATGAACAGCAGCGCGCCGATCTCCCTGGAGGTGTGCCCCTCCGCGACGAGCTTGAGGATCTCCTCCTCGCGCTCGGTGATGGGCCGCTCGGGCAGCCCGTCGACACCGTCGCCGCGGTGCAGCCGGTCCAGGTACGAGCGGACCAGGGCCCGCTCCGCGCCCGGATAGATGAACGGCTCGTCCCGCACCACCGCCCGGCACGCCTCGACCAGGTCCCGGTCGGCGACCGACTTCAGGACGTACCCGCCGGCTCCGGCCTTGAGCGCCTCGAAGAAGTACTGCTCGTTGTCGTACATCGTCAGGATGAGGATGCGCAGGGCCGGGAGGCGGCGGGAGAGTTCCCGGGCCGCCTGAAGACCGGTCATCCGGGGCATGGCCACGTCGAGGACGGCCAAGTCGATGTCCCCGGCCCGGGCGCGCTCGACCGCCTCGGCGCCGTCCCCGGCCTCGGCGACCACCGTCAGATCGGGCTCGCCGTCCAGGATGAGCCGCACCCCCCGGCGTACCAGGGTGTGGTCGTCGGCGAGCAGGACGCGGGTCGCAGAGGGCGCCGACCCGGGTGCGGCCGGTGCTGTGCCGTCCGCCATCAGCGGCCTCCCGCAGGGGCCGCCGCGTCCGCCCGGCCGGCCCTCGCGGCCGCCCGCAGCCGTATGTCCGTCCCGCCCGTCCCGCCGTCGTCGGCCCTCGACGACACCGTGAGGGTCGCGCCGATCAACAGGGCCCGCTCCCGCATCCCCCGGATCCCGGCGCCCTCCCCGGCCGCCGCGCCCAGACCCCGCCCGTTGTCCTGTACGAGGAGCTCGACGCCGTCGGTGACCGGGCGCAGGCGCAGCTCGGCGCGGTCGGCGCCGGAGTGCCGGGCGGTGTTGGTGAGGGCCTCCTGGGCCACGCGGTAGAGCACGAGTTCCGTCTCCTCGGTCAGCGGGGGCAGGCCGGTGCGAAGGTCGTGGCGCACCGTCAGTCCATGGGTGGTGAACTCGCCCGCGAGCGAGCGCAGGGCGCTGAGCAGTCCGAGTTCGTCGAGGACGCCCGGGCGCAGCCGACGGGCGATACGGCGGATCTCGTCGAGGCCGGCCCGGGTGGCCTCCTGTGCCTGGCCCAGCTCCTCGCGCAGGTCCCGCGGGGCCCGGTCGGCGACGCGCTTGAGCTGGAGCAACACGGCGGTGAGGGTCTGGCCGACCTCGTCGTGGAGTTCACGGGCGATCCGGTGGCGCTCGCGTTCCTGGGCGGACAGCGCCCCGGCCGCGCTGGCGGCGCGCTCGGCCTCCAGCCGGTCCAGCATGGCGTTGTACGTCGTGATCAGCTCGGCCGTCTCGACCGGTCCCGAGACCACGGCACGGGCCCCGGGGTGCAGCAGGTCGGCGTCGGCCATGGCCCGTCCCAGCCGCCCCAGCGGGGCCAGCCCTACGCGCAGCACGACCGCGTTGACGGTCAGCAGCGCGGCCAGACCCGCGACCACGACGAGCACCTCGCCCGGCAGTATGGGCGTGGAGACGGTGACCGGGCCCAGCAGCAGCGCGGCCGCGACGATCAGGCCGACGGCGTCGAGCACGAAGATCCGCCAGAACAGTGACATGTGCGCGGCTCCTCCTTGCCCTACTCGACCTACTCGACCGACTCGCTTGTCGCGTCCGTCGCGTCCGTCGCGTCCGTCTCGCGCGGCTCGCGCCGCTCCTCTGCTTCTCCAGGGCACTGCCGTGACCAGCCTCTCCGCCCACCGCCGGCCCTGTCCATCCGTCACGACACCCATGTCGTCACCGTACGGGGGGATGGCAGCATGGCGGTTTTGGGCACACGTCCCAGACGTCACAGGAAACGACCAGCTACGACCAGCAAGGGGAAGAAACGTGTCTGCTCCACGCCTCCGGACGACACCGCTGCCAGGCATCGGAGTCCAGTACGACCTCGTGACGCGGGAGCAGCGCCACCTGTCCGTGGTGGCCCACCGCGACGGCACGCGGACGGTCGGTCTCTATCAGGCGGACGACCCCGACTCCTGCGCCCATTCCCTGCGGCTGACCGGTGCCGAGGCGGGCTCGCTGATCGACGCGCTGATGCCGTCCCACCACAGCGCGAGCCTGCTGTACACGACGGACCTGGGGCTGGTCGCCGAGCGCGTCGAGGTCGCGGCGACCTCGCGCTGGAACGGGCGCCTGCTGGGCGACACCCGGATGCGCACGGAGACCGGCACCTCCATCGTCGCGGTGCTGCGGCGGGCCGAGGCGATCCCGTCCCCGACACCGGACTTCCGTCTGGCGGGCGGCGACACCCTCATCGTCATCGGCACCCGCGAAGGTGTGGACGCGGCCGCGGCCATACTCGGTCGGGAGTGATCGAGTGCACTCCGCAGTCCTGCTGATCGAGTTCGGTTCCATCATCCTCGGCCTCGGCCTGCTCGGCCGGTTCGCCGCCCGTTTCCGGTTCTCGCCGATCCCGCTGTACCTGCTGTCCGGTCTGGCCTTCGGCGAGGGCGGGCTGCTCCCGCTCGGCGCGAGCGAGGAGTTCGTCGCCACCGGTGCCGAGATCGGCGTCATCCTGTTGCTGCTGATGCTCGGCCTGGAGTACACGGCCAGCGATCTGGTCTCCAACCTCAAGGCCCACTATCCGGCCGGTCTCGTCGACTGCGCCCTCAACGCCCTGCCGGGCGCGGCCGCCGCGCTGCTGCTGGGCTGGGGGCCGGTGGCGGCCGTGGTGCTGGCGGGCGTCACGTGGATCTCCTCGTCCGGGGTGATCGCCAAGGTGCTGGGCGACCTGGGCCGGGTCGGTAACCGGGAGACCCCGGTGATCCTCAGCGTGCTGGTCCTCGAGGACCTGGCCATGGCGGTCTACCTGCCCATCGTCACCGCCCTGGTGGCCGGGGTCGGGCTGGCGGCCGGCAGCGTCACCCTGGCGATCGCGCTGGGCGTCGCGGGGCTCGTGCTGTTCGCGGCGGTGCGCTACGGCCGGGTCATCTCCCGGTTCGTGTCGAGCGACGACCCGGAGAAGCTGCTGCTCGTCGTGCTCGGGCTCACCATCCTGGTCGCCGGTGTGGCGCAGCAACTCCAGGTGTCGGCTGCCGTGGGGGCGTTCCTGGTGGGCATCGCCCTGTCCGGAGAGGTCGCCGAGGGCGCGCACACGCTGCTGAGCCCGCTGCGCGACCTGTTCGCCGCCGTCTTCTTCGTCTTCTTCGGGCTGCACACCGACCCGGCGAGCATCCCTCCCGTCCTGCTGCCCGCCCTCGCGCTGGCCGTCGTCACCGCCACGACCAAGATCGCCACCGGCTACTGGGCGGCCCGGCGGTCCGGGATCTCGGTCAAGGGGCGCTGGCGTGCGGGCGGCGCGCTGGTCGCGCGCGGGGAGTTCTCGATCGTCATCGCGGGGCTGGCGGTGACCGCGGGGATCGAGCCTTCTCTCGGACCGCTGGCCACGGCGTACGTCCTGATCCTGGTCGTGCTGGGCCCGCTGACGGCCCGCTACACGGAGCCACTGGCGGCTTGGTGGGCGCGGCGCCGGACGCCTCCCGACCACGGCACCACCGAGCGACTTCCCGAGGCGAGGACGCAGACGGCGGTGCGCGACTGAGGTGAGCGACTGAACTGAGGTGAGCGACCGAGGTGAGCGACCGAGGTGAGCGACCGAGGTGAGTGACTGAGGTGCGCGACCGAGGTGCGCCACGGGGACGCGGTGTGCGCCCGGACCGCACTCCGGGCGCACACGACGCTCACGGCGCCCCGTGGCACACGTCACACCACAGCGTGTCCGGATCACGGAGTGGCCAGGAGACCGCCATGGCATGCTCATGGCTCGTTACCGGCCAGTAGGAAACAGTTGCCCGGCCGGTCCCCCTTTCCCTCACCCCCACCTCCAGGACCGACCTTGCGCAGACGCACGAGGCACTCCCGTGCCCTCATGCCCGCCTTAGCCGCATCCGCCCTCCTCCTCGCCGCGGGCTGCTCCTCCCCCTCCTCACAGGCAGGACCCTCCTCCTCGACGGCCGCCCGTCAGGCCGACGCCGAGACCGCCGCCTCCACCGCGGACCGCTCGCTGGCGGTGGCCGCCGCACCGACGGGCAGCACCGCGACCGCCACGGCCCGCCCCGGTGACTCCGACGGACGGGCCCACCGGACGAAGCTCAGCGTCAGCTCCTACGACAGCAGGACCCGACGGGCCGTCGTCTCCTCGGACGCCGCGTCCTCGCCCTCGGCCACGCCCTCTGCCACGAATTCCTCCTCGTCCTCGAGCCCCTCTTCCCCCTCGACCTCGCCGAGCGCGTCGGCGGCACCGCACCGCACCGCCGTCGGCGACGTCATCGCCAGCGCCCCGGCGCCGGGCGCGCCGAACGGGCTCCTCGCCGAGGTCACGAAGGTGATCGGCGAGACCGACGAGGGCACGGAGGTGCAGACCGCCCCGGCCCGGCTCAACGCGCTGCTCGGGGACGACACCGCCAAGGGCAGCGTGCCGGTCGACCCGGCCGCGTTCGACATCGACGAGCTGCTGCCCGACGTCGACGTCTCCTGGTCGAAGACGGCCGACGCGCACGTGGGCCCGGAGGGAGCGACGGTTCCGCTCGGCAGCCTGCGGCTCGACGTGCGGGCCGACCTTCCGACCGTCGGGAAGGCGTCCGCGTCGGCGGCCGCCTCCGTCTCCGGCTTCGTGCAGGTCGCCCCGCAGGTCGACTTCCGCTACGGCGGCGAGGGCGCCGACGCCGCGCCCGCCTCCGCGTACCTGGGGGTGTCCGGCGACTGGACCTCGGGCTGGTCACTCAAGGGCCGCGCGGGCGCCTCCGCCACGCCGGTGCGGATCCCCTTCGCCACCCTGCACGCGGATCCGGTCCTCCAGGTCGGCCCGGTGCCCGTCGTGGTCAACCTGGACCTGACCTGCTACATCCAGGTGAGCGGCGACGGCAGGATCACCGTCGACGTGGAGCAGAGCCTCCAGGGCGACTTCGAGGCGGGCGGCACCTTCGGCCTCGGCCGGGGCTGGACCCCCGTCAGCTCCTCGGACATGAAGAGCACGCCGGTGCACACCTCCGTCACCACCGCCGGCAGCGTGCGGGCGGCCCTCGGCGCCCAGGCCACGGTCGGCCTGTACGGCAGCGTCGGCGTCGTCGCCGATCTGGCGCCCTATGTCCGCGGCGAGGGCACCGGCACGGTCACCGGCACCGACTCGGTGTTCGACGCCGACGGTTCCTGGGCCGTGTACGGCGGTGTCGACCTGAGCGGCACCCTGCGGCTCCAGCTGACGATCTTCGGCACGCCGGTGTTCCAGCGGGACATCCCGCTGGGCGCGCTGCACCGGGAGTGGAAGCTGGCGGGCGGCGGGTCACCCTCCTGACCGGTCCACCGGCCTCAGGCCGCGCCGCCGGGGGTCCACCCCTGGCGGCGCAGCACCGCGGACACGTCCGGTATCTCGTAGTGCTCCCCCTTGAGGACCTTGCCGTCGGCACGACGGGCGACCTGGCCGTCGGGGCCCAGCTTGCTCATGTTGGACCGGTGGATCTCGGCGAGCACCGCGTCGAGATCGATCCCGTGCACCAGGGCCGTGCCGTAGGCGACGTAGACGACGTCGGCCAGCTCGTGCGCGAGCCGGTCCAGCGGGCCGCTCACCGACACCTCGGCGACCTCCGCCGCCTCCTCGGCGAGGAGCTCGCCACGGTGCGCGGCGAGGCGGGGCGACACCTCCGTCGGCGTGCTGCGGGCGTCGAGCCCGAAGGCGCGGTGGAACTCACGGACCAGTTCGGCGGGCGAGGAACTCATGCACCGACTGTAACGACGGCCACTGACACTCCGGTCCGGAACCGGCCCTGTGAGCCCCGCCCTGGTCAGCACCGCGTTCCGGCTGGCAGGATCGCGCCCATGTCCCCGTTGTTCTCCCGTATCGGCAGGCGCCGTGCCCTCCAGGGCACGGCAGCCGGTGTCGTCGTCCTCGGGCTGCTGCTGTGGTGGCTGCTGCCGCTGGGCGAGGACCCGCCGAGCGGGTCGATCACCTTCAGCACGGGCACGACGAGCGGCGTCTACTACGAGTACGGCAGCCGCCTGCGCGCGGAGCTCGCCCGTGACATGCCCGACCTGGACGTGAAGCTGTCGACCAGCAACGGATCGCAGGAGAACGTCGCGCGCGTGGCGACCGGCGAGGCCGACTTCACGATCGCCGCGGCCGACGCGGTGGAGACGTACGAACGGCAGCACCCCGGCTCGGCCGCCCGGCTGCGCGGGGTGGCCCGCCTGTACGACGACTACGTCCAGCTCGTGGTGCCGCGTGACTCCGACGTCCGGTCCGTCGCCGACCTGCGGGGCAGGACCGTGGCGACCGGGCTGCCCCGCTCGGGCGTGCGACTGATCGCCGAGCGGGTGCTCAAGGCGGCGGGCCTGGACCCGGCGAAGGACATCACGGCCGTGTCGCAGGGCATCGACACCGGCCCCGAGGAGCTGAAGAAGGGCAAGATCGACGCCTTCTTCTGGTCCGGCGGGGTGCCGACGGCCGGGCTGGAGAAGCTGGCCGACACCTTCACCTTCCGGTTCGTGCCGATCGGCCCCGACCTGGTCGCCAAGATGCACGACCAGGACGACTCCACCGGGTTCTACCGGGCCACGAACATGCCGGAGTCGGCGTACCCCACCATCCAGAACGGCTCGACCGTGGCGACGATCGCGGTGTCCAACCTGCTGATGACCCGGACGGACATGGCGCCCCGGCTCACCGAGTGGCTGACCCGGACCGTGATCAAGAGCCGGGACGGCATCGGTGCGCATGTGCACTCCGCGCAGCTGGTCGACCTGCGTACGGCCATCTACACCGACCCGCTCAAGCTGCACGAGGGCGCCCGGCGCTACTACCGCTCCGTCAAGCCTTGAGGACCCTGGCTACGACGCCGGCGCCCTCGGCACCGACACGGTCGCCGTCAGCCCACTGGGCTCGTGATGGCCGTACGAGAGGGAGCCGCCGCCCGCCGCGAGCAGGGCGCGGGAGATGGACAGGCCCAGACCCGAGCCCTTGATGTTCTGGTGGCGGCCGCTGCGCCAGAAACGGTCGCCCACGCGGGTGAGTTCCTCGTCGGTCAGCCCGGGCCCGTTGTCGGTGACGACGACGGTCGAGGTCTCGCCGTCGGCCGTGACCGTGACCGTGACGCTCTCTCCCTCCGGGGTGAACTTCACCGCGTTGTCGATCACGGCGTCCAGCGCGCTGGACAGCGTCACCGGGTCGGCCCATGCCGTGGTGGGCGGGCAGTCGCCGATCAGCCGGACACCCTTGGCCGCGGCGGTGGGGGCCCAGGCGGCCACGCGCTCGGTGGCCAGCGCGCCGATGTCGGTGACCCGCAGGTCGGCCTCCGCGTGCTCGGCCAGGGCCAGGTCGAGCAGGTCGTCCAGGACCTGGGCCAGGCGCTTGCCCTCGTTCTGGACGGAGGCGATCTCCTCGTTGCCCTCCGGGAGCTCGTACCCGAGCAGTTCGATGCGCAGCAGCAGTGCGGCGAGCGGGTTGCGCAGTTGGTGCGAGGCGTCGGCGACGAAGGCGCGCTGCTGCTCCAGCACGTCCTCGACGTTGTCCGCCATCTCGTTGAACGCCCCGGCCAGTCGCCGGAGTTCCGGGGGCCCGCCGGCCACCGCGACCCGGGACTTCAGGCGGCCGCTCGCGATCTCGTGGGTGGTGGCGTCCAGGACCCGCACCGGCCGCAGCACCCAGCCGGTCAGCCGCAGGGCGGCACCGATGGCCAGCAGCATCGCGGCGATCTCGCCCGCGCCGACCACCAGCCAGCCGTGCAGGATCCGCGACCGCATCGGCCCGGTGGGCGAGTCGGTGACGACGACGGCGACGACATCACCGTCCCGGATGACCGGCGAGGCCACGACGAGCCGGTTGCGCTGCCATGGCCACACCTGCCGGGGGTCGTGGCTGCGACGGCTGAGCAGCGCCTCCTCGAAGGCTTCCCGCACCTCCCCCGTTTCGGGGAGGTACCAGTCCCTCGGGGCATGAGCCATGGGGGTGTCGGTGCCGTAGAAGACACCGGCACGAATGCCGTAGACGTCGTAGTAGCTGTCGAGCTCCCGGCTGAGCGTCGCGCGTCGCTCGTTCGTGGCCGACGCGGAGTCGTTGACGCCCGACGAGGCGGTGACGAACTGGGCGAGCGCGGCGAACCGCGCGGTGTCGTCGATGCGGTCGACGACCACGTTCTGCTGTTGGGCGCCCGCCACGCTGACGGCCAGCGGCACCCCGAGGGCCAGCAGCACGGCCGCCATCAGCACGATGAGCAGCGGCAGGAGACGAGTACGCAACCGCGGTCCCCGCTACGCGCCCGGGGCGACGAGCCGGTAGCCGACGCCGCGCACGGTCTCGATCAGCGCGGGCATGCGCAGCTTGGCGCGCAGCGAGGCCACGTGCACCTCCAGGGTGCGCCCGGTCCCCTCCCAGCTGGTGCGCCACACCTCACTGATGATCTGTTCCCGGCGGAAGACCACACCGGGACGCTGGGCGAGCAGCGCCAGCAGGTCGAACTCCTTGCGGGTCAGCTGGACGACCGCACCGTCCACCGTGACGCGCCGGGTGGGCAGTTCGATGTGCACGGGGCCCAGGAGCAGCGCGTCCTCCCCGCCGGCCTCCGGGTCCTCGTGGACGGTACGGCGGCTGACGGCGTGGATACGGGCGAGCAGTTCCCCGGTGTCGTACGGCTTCACCACGTAGTCGTCGGCGCCCAGGTTGAGGCCGTGGATGCGCGAGCGCACGTCGGAGCGGGCGGTCACCATGATCACCGGCGTGGCGGTGCGCTTGCGGATCTTGCCGCAGACCTCGTACCCGTCCTGGTCGGGAAGGCCCAGGTCGAGCAGCACGACCCCGAAGCCGGGGCCCTCCGGGACGAGCGCCTGGAGGGCCTCCTCGCCACTGCGCGCGTGGGTGACGTCGAAACCGTGCCGCTTCAGGACCGCGGACAGCGCGGCGGCGACGTGGTTGTCGTCCTCGACGAGCAGCAGTCTCATGCCGGCCTCCTCCGGTTCATCGGGCATACGGTCTGACTCACTAAAACAGGCGTTCGGTTCTCCGGTCGGGAAAACGCGGGCACACGCGTGTGTGCATCATGGCAGTCACGCTGATGGACGAGGACGCCGTCAAGAGGGTTCCGGTTGCACCGGGCCACCGTTATCCGCCCGATACGCCCGCAGGTCACAAGTGCTACGACACGTGTCCGATTGCTATCGGATCGTGATGCTCAGATTCCCCTCAGATGTAATGACGCTGGTCGCGGCAGGTCACTACTGTCCTCCGAAACCGAGGAGGACGGAGCACCAGAGCGATGACCGAAGTATCGGTGACCAAGGAAGACGCGGTCGCGAGCGGTGAACTGGTCGTCCTGAGGAGCGTCAACAAGCACTTCGGCGCGTTGCACGTTCTCCAGGACATCGACCTCACGATCGACCGCGGCGAGGTCGTCGTGGTCATCGGACCCTCCGGGTCCGGCAAGTCGACCCTGTGCCGCACCATCAACCGCCTGGAGACGATCGACGAGGGCGCGATCACCATCGACGGGAAGCCGCTGCCCCAGGAGGGCAAGGCACTGGCCCGGTTGCGCGCCGACGTCGGCATGGTGTTCCAGTCGTTCAACCTGTTCGCGCACAAGACCGTGCTCGAGAACGTGATGCTCGGCCAGATCAAGGTCCGCAAGACCGACAAGAAGAAGGCCGAGGAGAAGGCGCGCGCCCTCCTCGACCGGGTCGGTGTGGCCACCCAGGCCGACAAGTACCCCGCGCAGCTCTCCGGCGGTCAGCAGCAGCGCGTCGCCATCGCGCGGGCGCTGGCGATGGACCCGAAGGTCATGCTCTTCGACGAGCCGACGTCGGCTCTGGACCCCGAGATGATCAACGAGGTCCTCGAAGTCATGCAGCAGCTGGCCCGGGACGGCATGACGATGATCGTCGTCACCCACGAGATGGGTTTCGCACGATCGGCTGCAAACCGCGTGGTGTTCATGGCGGACGGACGCATCGTCGAAGAGGCTGCGCCCGACCAGTTCTTCAGCAATCCGCGCAGCGACCGTGCCAAGGACTTCCTGTCGAAGATCCTGCACCACTGACCTGCATCTGACGGAACCCGCACCGCACGCAGTACTTCACCACTCTTCTAAGGAAGTTCCTCATGAAGCTTCGCAAGGTCACCGCCGCCTCCGCCGCAGCCCTCGTCCTCGCCCTGACCGCCACCGCCTGCGGCGGCGACGACAACAAGGACGACAGCGGCAGCAGCAGCTCCAGCGGCGGCAGCGGCAAGATCAAGGTCGGCATCAAGTACGACCAGCCCGGCCTCGGTCTGAAGAAGCCCGACGGGTCCTTCGCCGGCTTCGACGTGGACGTCGCGACCTACGTCGCCAAGCAGCTCGGCTACGAGCCGGACCAGATCGAGTTCGTCGAGACCAAGAGCGCCGACCGCGAGAACGCCCTCGCGCGCGGTGACGTGAAGTTCATCGCGGCCACCTACTCGATCAACGACGAGCGCAAGCAGAAGGTCGACTTCGCCGGTCCGTACCTGCTGGCCCACCAGGACCTGCTGGTCAAGTCGGACTCGAAGATCGCCAAGGGTGACGACCTCAACGGCAAGAACCTGTGTTCCGTGACCGGTTCGACCTCGGCGCAGAACGTGCAGAAGTCGATCGCGCCCAAGGCGAACCTCAAGGAGGTGAGCTCCTACTCGGAGTGCATCGCCGGTCTCCAGAACGGCTCCGTGGACGCGGTCACCACCGACGACTCGATCCTCGCCGGCTTCGCCTCGCAGGAGCAGTACAAGGGCAAGTTCAAGCTCGCGGGCCTGAAGCTCAGCAACGAGAACTACGGCGTCGGCGTCAAGAAGGGCGACTCCGCGACCGTGGACAAGATCAACAAGGCGCTGGAGCAGATGGTCAGCGACGGCGCCTGGCAGAAGGCCGTCGACGCCAACTTCGGCCCGGCCGGCTACAAGAACGAGCCTGCCCCGAAGATCGGCGTCATCGTCCCGAACGCCTCGTAACCACAGCTCAGCAAGCGGGGTATTCGCGGTGCGCCGCCGTCCGTCGCGATCACGGCGGCGGCGCGCCCCGCCCTCCACATAGGCCACCCACCCGGAAGCGCGGGAGATCGTGTTCGACTTTCTTGAAGGTTACGACGTCCTAGGGGCGTTCTGGATGACGGTGAAGCTCACCGCCCTCTCCGCCGTGGGCTCCCTGGTCTGGGGCACCCTGCTGGCCGGGATGCGGGTCAGCCCGGTCCCGCTGATGCGCGGGTTCGGCACCGCCTACGTCAACATCGTCCGGAACATCCCCCTGACGGTCATCATCCTCTTCAGCTCGCTCGGCCTGGCCGACGTCTTCGGAATGACCCTGGGCGCCCAGGACTTCAAGATCCAGGGCTTCCGGCTCGCCGTGCTCGGTCTGTCCGCCTACACCGCGGCCTTCGTGTGCGAGGCGATCCGCTCCGGCATCAACACGGTGCCCATGGGGCAGGCGGAGGCGGCCCGGGCCATCGGGCTGAGCTTCACCCAGACCCTGACGCTCATCGTGCTGCCGCAGGCGTTCCGCTCGGTCATCGGCCCGCTGGCCAACGTCCTGATCGCCCTGACCAAGAACACCACGGTGGCGGCCGCCATCGGCGTCGCCGAGGCCGCCTACCTGATGAAGACGATGATCGAGAACGAGGCGCAGACGCTGCTCATCGGCGCGGTCTTCGCTTTCGGCTTCGTGGTACTGACCCTGCCGACCGGCCTCATCCTCGGCTGGCTCAGCAAGCGACTGGCGGTGAAGCGATGAGCTCGGTCCTCTACGACACTCCCGGCCCCCGCGCCAAGCGGCGCAACGTCCTCTTCTCGGTGGTCTTCTTCGTCCTCCTCGCCCTGCTCCTGTGGTGGGTGTGGCAGAAGATGGACGAGAAGGACCAGCTCACCTCCGCGCTGTGGAAGCCGTTCACCGAGTCCGAGGCCTGGACGACGTACCTGCTGCCCGGCCTCGAGAACACGCTCAAAGCGGCCGCGCTCTCCATGGTGATCGCCCTTCCGCTCGGCGCGGTCTTCGGTATCGCCCGCATGTCCGACCACCGGTGGGTGCGGGCCGTGTCCGGCACGGTGGTCGAGTTCTTCCGGTCGATCCCGGTACTGCTGCTGATGCTGTTCGCCAACGAGTTCTACGCCCGCTCCACGGACGTCACCAGCGAGGACCGGCCCCTCTACGCCGTCGTCACCGGCCTGGTGCTCTACAACGCCTCGGTCCTCGCCGAGGTCGTCCGGGCCGGCATTCTCTCCCTGCCCAAGGGACAGACGGAGGCCGCGTACGCGATCGGCCTGCGCAAGGGCCAGACGATGACCAGCATCCTGCTTCCGCAGGCGGTCACCGCGATGCTCCCGGCGATCGTCAGCCAGCTGGTGGTCATCGTGAAGGACACCGCGCTCGGCGGTGTGATGCTCGGGTTCCCCGAGCTGCTCAACTCCCGCGGCACGCTGGCGGCCAACTACGCCAACGTGATCCCGAGCTTCATCGTCGTCGCGATCATGTTCATCGTGCTGAACTTCATCCTCACCAGCTTCGCGAGCTGGCTGGAGCGCTACCTGCGGCGCAGCAAGCGCAGCACGGGCGCGGTGCTCGGCGTCGACAAGGTGGACGACCTGAACGCGGCGGAGGTCGGCGGCGGCTTCGGAAGCGGCGCGTCCGCCTGACGCCCGCTCAAGTGGTGTGACCTGTACGGAGGCAGTGGCGTGCGCGCCGCTGCCTCCGTCACTTGACGCAAGCAGCGGCAATGGGTTGCATACGTTCTGTGATCGTGCACCCTGCTCCTACCTCTTGTTCCCTTACGTCCCTGAGGACACCGTCGTGGGCAGGGGGCGGCACGCCGTGGACCCGGTGATCATCGTCGGAGCGGGGCCGGTGGGGCTCACGCTCGCCCTGGCGCTGGCGCGCCAGCAGGTGCCGTCCGTGGTCCTCGACGAGGGCCCCGGCAAGGACGAACCACGGCTCGCGCGCACCGTCGTCCTGCGCGAGGACACCGCGGCCCTGATCGAGCGGCTCACCGGAACGTCCCTCGACGGGGCCGGGGTCCACTGGGCCGGATGGCGGTCGATGCGGCGCAAGCAGGTGACACGCGAGGTCAGGTTCGACGACGCAACGGATCCCGCTCCCCTGCACATCGCCCAGCATGTGCTGACGGGCGTCCTGCGCGCCGCCCTCGTGAGCCAGCGGCTGGTGAAGATCGCCGTGGACAGCCGCCTGGACGGCATCGAGCAGGAACCTTCCGGTGTCACGGCCCACACGCGCGGCCCTCAGGGCACCTGGTGGCGGGGCAGCCATCTGGTCGGCTGCGACGGCCCTCGCTCCACCGTCCGCAAACTCCTCGACATCCGCTTTCCCGGCCGTACCGCGGTGGAACGACACGCCGTAGCGGCGCTGCGCACGGAACTTCCGTGGCCCGACGAGGCGTTGCTCCATCGGACACCGCCGTGGCGGGTGTCCGGTCCCTCCGCCGGGGAAGTCACCGGACGCCCGCTGCCGGACGGCGTCTGGCGCCTGGACTGGCTGCTGCCGCCCGGCAAGGACCTCGTCACGCCCGAGCTGCTGGTGGCCCGCATCCGCGAGACGCTGGCGGGCTGGAGCGGCGGTTCCACACCCGCCTACGAGCTGCTCGACACCGGTGTCCACACCGTGCACCACCGACTGGCCCGCCGCTGGCGCGTGGGGCGGGTCTTCGTCGCCGGGGACGCCGCGCATCTGCTCGGCGCGTTCGGCACCCAGGGCCTCGACGAGGGCCTGCGGGACGCCGACAACCTGGCCTGGAAGCTGGCCCTGGCCTGGCATCACGGGTCGCACGAGGCGCTGCTCGACAGCTACCAGGCGGAGCGGCGCGCGGCCGTCGCCGCCCGGCTGCGCGCCGCCGACCAGGCACTGCCGGTGCTGCGCGGCGGCGCGGGGATAAGGGCGTACGTCCCCGGCACGGCCCGCGGTCACGACGTGCTGCTCACCGACGGTCACCTGGGCCGCGGTCCGCTGGGCGCGCCGGGCACCTACGACGGCTCGCCGCTCGCGCCCCGGCATCTGGAGGCGGAGGTGCCGGTGGACACGCCTCCCGGCGCACCGGTCGAGGACGTGCGCGTGACCGCGGAGGACGGCTCGTTCGTACGGCTGCGGGACCGGCTGGGGCGCGGCGCCCTGCTCGTCCTGCTGATCGCACCCGGCACCGGCGTGTGGGAGCGCAGGCACTGGGTGGGCGCCGGGATCATGCCCCGGCTCGCCGCCGCGGTGACGGCCCTGCCGAGCCCGGCCGAGCTGCTGGTGGCCGAGAGCTATCCGGGCGCTGCCGCGCACACCGTCCTGCTGATCCGGCCCGACGGCCATCTGGTCACCGCGCTCAACGGAGTACGCGCGGCCGACCTGTACGCGGCGGCGGAGGCGACGGTGGGCGGGCCCACGGGGGCACGGGAGACGTCCGACGCGGGGGCCACGGCGGGCTCCGCGGCCAAGTGACGGTACGGCCCCGGCCAAGGGACGGGACCCCACCCGGCGCCCGCCCGCACGAGAACCGTGGGACGACCGGCCGACGACCCGCCGAGAACCGGAGGACTACCGGAGGACGACCGGAGGGGGAGAACCCGATGGGACAGAAAGAGAGCCGTGCCGACAAACGTACGATCGCACCGGCTGTGACTGTGCGGTCCACATGGTGACAGTGAGTTGACCGGGGTGCACCGGCGTGGTGTACTCCGGATCGTGACCGACACCGATGTGCGCCTGTGGCGGAGGGTCCATATGGACCTCGTCCGCTATGCGGGCTGCGTGTGTCGCCCGTCCTGCTGAATTCGCATCCCTGTCCCACCGGCGCGTGCCGCCGATGCGCACCTCACCCCGTGCGCGGCCGCGCGCTCCCCGCGAACGTTCTCAGGACGGTCTCCATGTCTGTCTCTTCCCCCGTGCCCAGCACCGCCGTCGCCGCACCATCGCAGGCGGACCTCCTCGACTTCGTCCGGCGCACGGCAGCCGACGCCGAGCTGATCGCCTCGCTCCCGCTCGACCCGGAGGGCCGCACCTGGGTGCGCCTGGAGGGCCCCGGCGGCAGCGAGGCCTGGCTGATCGGCTGGCCGCCCGGCACCGGCACCGGCTGGCACGACCACGCCGACTCGGTCGGCGCCTTCCTGACCGCACAAGGTGAGCTGAAGGAGTACTCGCTCGCCGCGCGGCTGCCCACCGACGGCTGGAAGACCCTGGAGCTGACGGACGACGTGGACCGGGAGCGCACACTGCCGGCCGGCCGGGGCCGCTCCTTCGGACGACACCACGTCCACGAGGTCCTCAACCGGTCCACCGAGGAACACGCCGTCTCCGTCCACGCCTACTACCCCCCGCTGCCGCGCATCCGCCGCTACAGCCGTACGGGACACGTGCTGCGGCTGGAGCAGGTCGAGCGCCCGGAGGACTGGCAGTGAGCGGCCCGGTCATACCTCAGGAGCGGCGACCCGACGGCGAGCGGCCGACGGGCGTGGACGAGCTGCTCGAGCGGGTGCGTGCGGGGTACGCGCGCGTGGAGGCGCGAGAGGCGTACGAGGCCGCCCGCGCGGGTGAGGCACTGCTGATCGACATCCGGTACGCGGCCCTGCGCGAGCGGGACGGTCTGATCCCCGGTGCCCTGGTCGTCGAGCGCAACGAACTGGAGTGGCGCCTCGACCCCCAGGGCAGTCACCGCCTCCCCGAAGCCACGAGTCATGACGTACGGGCGGTCGTGATCTGCAACGAGGGCTACGCGTCGAGCCTGGCCGCCGCTTCCCTGCACCAACTGGGGCTGCACCGGGCCACCGACCTCGTCGGCGGTTTCCAGGCGTGGCGGGCGGCGGGGCTCCCCGTGACGTCGTAGCGGGGCTGCGGCGCGCCGGGCTCAGTCCCGCGGCGGGCAGTACAGCGGGGCCGTGTCCGCGTTGTCCCGGGTGACCAGGCGGACGGGCGTCTTGTCGATCCTGTCGGCCCTCTGGTCCTTGCGGAGCAGGGAGACGACGTTCTGCACCGCCAGTTCACCGGTGTCCGCGGCCGAGTTGGAGACCGTGGCGGCGAGGCTGCCGGCCTTGAGCGCGGCCAGTGCCTCGTCGGTGCCGTTCACCGTCACGATCCTGACATCCTCGGCCCCGGCCGCGTCGAAGGCCTTACGGGCGGCGAACGCCATCTCCTCATTGGCGACGAAGGCGTAGTCCAGGCCGGGATTGTCCTTGATCATGGCCGCGGCTACCGTCCGCGCCTTGACGGGGTCGTACATGCCGGGCCGGCTCGCGACCACCTCGGCATTGTCCGGCAGCTTCTGGGTGAAGGCCTCGGTGAGCAGGTCGGAGGCGGCACCGGGGGCTCCCGCGATCACCGCGACGCTCACCGCGCGGCCGGCGGCGTCCCGCTCGATCCACTCGGCGTCCAGCTCCCCCACCTCCTTCAGATCGACCACGACGGCCCCCAACAGGTCGGACGTGTCGTCGGGGGCGACCGAGGTGAGGAAGATCGGCACCCCGGCTGCCTTCGCCTCCGCGATGTCCCCCTTGAGGGCCTCGACGTCGACGGTCTGCACGATCAGCGCGTCCACCTTGCGGGCGATCATGGCCTCGATGTTGGAGACCTCCGTGTCGCCGTCCTGGCGCGAGTTGGCCGTGAAGAGATGGACGCCGTTGTTGCGGGCCGTCTTCTCGACGGACTCCTGAAGGCACGTATGGAACTCGGTGGTACCGCCGTTGACGAAGCCCAGCGTGATCCTCCCCTTGACCGCGTCCGCTGGTGCCGTGGCCTGCGAGGGCCACACTCCACAGCCGGTGAGCAGCAGACCGGCGCCGAGGACCGACACGACGAGCGGTCTTCGGGAGCGGGTGGGCACGGGCATGGCGGGGCCGCCTTTCAGGAGGTGCGGGAGACAACCCCCGCAAGTCAGAAGGGGGTTGGCGGCAGCAGACGGTACCGGCAGGCCGGGCGAGCTCACCCCTCCGGGAGCGCAAGGTAATCCTGCGCTCCCCGGGGGTCTCGGAGATCACGCCTCCCGGCAGAAGGACGGGGGATCGCTCACTCCTGCGCCGTCGCCACCGTCACCGCGCGCACCCGCAGCGCCACGCGTCCCGGCACAGCGGTGGCGACCAGCGCGAGCAGCCCGGCCCCGGCGACCACCGTGGCGTACACGAGCGGTACGACCGCCGGCGCAGCCCGCCCGGTCATGCCGATGCTGAACGCGGTCAGGACCGCCAAGGCGATGGCACTGCCGAGGGCGACGGCGAGGAGCAGGACCGCCAGGGCCTCGGTACGCAGCATGCGCAGCACCTGCCGACGGGTCGCACCCGCGAGGCGCAACAGCGCGAACTCCCGGACCCGCTCGGCGACCGACATGGCGAGCGTGTTGACCACGGCGATCGCCGTGAACGCCACCACGAGTCCCATGGCCAGGAAGTTGACCTCGGCGTTCGCCTGCTCCCGCTCGGCCCGCAGCGAGTCGGCCGCGGCCGGCGACATCACCCGGAGTCCCGGGAACTCACGCAGCGTGGTCGCGAGTTGTCTCTGTGTACGGGCCGTGCTGACGAGCAGGGAGGAGGCGAGCGGGTTGTCGACGTGGTGGGCGACCAGGTCGTGCGCGAAGGTGAGATCCCCGAAGCCGAGACCCCTGGCATAGACGGCGGCGACGGTGAGCGTGGCGGGCGTGCCGTCGCCGAGCGTGAGCTTCAGGGTGCTTCCCGGCGCCAGGTGGAGCTGGTCCGCGGCCAGTTCACTGACGGCGACGGTGTGCTCGGTGAGCCCGTCGAGGGAGCCGGCGGTGACATCGGGGTCCCAGGTGCGGCTGACGGCGGCCGAAGTGACGCCCTGGGCCGTGTACTTGTCGAGGCCGACCCGGACGGTCGTACGGACCACTTCGGTGACGACATCATGGTGCGTACGCAAGAGTCGAGCCGCTCCGCCGGGCACACCGGGCCCCTGGGCGGTGACGACCCAGTCGGCGCGTACACCCTCGCGGACCTGGGCGCGGGCCGCGTCGCCGAGGGTGGGCTGGACGAACAGCACCGTGCAGGTCATGCCGATGAGCAGGGTGAGCGGGGTGACGACGGAGGCCATGCGGACGGCGTTTCCGTGGAGGTTGGCGGTGGCGAGCCTGCCGCCGGGACCGGTCAGGCGCAGCGGACCGGCGAGGAGAAACGCGGCCGCCTTGACCAGGAGCGGCCCGAGCAGCGCGACGGAGGTGGACAGTACGACGACGGCGAGGAATGTCACGGGCGTCGAGGCGGGCTCGGTGCGCAGGAAGCCGAGCAGGGTGACGAGAGCCGCCCCGGCCGCGAGCAGCAGCAGGCCGGCGAGGAGGCGCCCCCAGCCGGGCCGGGTGCGCTCGGTCCGGGCCTCGGCCAGCGCCTCGGCCGGGCGGATCCGGGCCACTCGGCGGGAGGCGATCCGCGCGGAGGCCCAGGCGCCGAACAGGGTGGCGGCGACGGCGGCGAGCGGCGGGAGCGCGCTCACGGTGTGCTGAAGCGTGGCGGGTACCGCGCCCAGGGCGACGAACCTGCCGTGCAGCCAGGCCCCCAGGGGAAGCCCCAGGAGCGCGCCGGCCGTGCCCGCGGCGAGCGCGACGATCAGGGCCTCGCGCCCGAGGAGGCGGCGGATCTGCCCGGAGGTGGCGGCGATGGCCCGCAGCAGGGCGAGTTCACGGTGGCGCTGCTGGACGGAGAGCGTGAAGGTCCCGACGACGACCAGGACCGCCACGAGCAGCGAGGTGCCGCCCATCGCTCCGCCCATGCTGACCAGCTTGATGCGGGCCGCGGCGGCGTCCAGGAACTCGACGGGCCCTCGGTCGTCACCGGTGCCGACCTGAGCTCGGGTGCCGTGCAGCGCCGTGGCCACGGCCTCGCGGAGCCGGTCCGGGTCGGTGCCCGGACTCGGCAGCACGCCGAACGCGGTGACCTGCCCGGGGTGTGCGGCGAGACGGCGGGCCTCGCCGGTGGAGAAGAAGAGGGCGCTCTGGTGGCGTACGGCTGTGGCGGGGGCGGCGATGCCGCGGACGCGGTAGGTGCGGGGGGCCTGTGTCGACTGGACGGTGAGCCGGTCGCCGGGGGCGAGGCGGGCTCGTGCGGCGAGGTCACTGTCGACGACGACGTCGGTGGCGGTTGCTGGAGCGGCGCCTGCGGTGAGCCGGTAGGGCGTCAGCGCGGCGGAGTCCCAGGCGTGGCCGTAGGCGGGCCTGCCGTCGGCGCCCGATGCACCGGCGGGGATCAACGGTTCGGCGAGGAAGGTGAGTTCGGGGATCACGCGCGCGACACCGGGCGCGGTGGCGAGTCTGCTCTCGAGGTCGGCGGGGAGCCAGGCGCGTTCGGCGATGGGTTTGGCCTTGTGCTTGACCTTGGTCTTGCCCTTCTTGTGCGTGACGGTGGTCCGGTGGACGTTCTGGTCGGCAAAGACCACGACCGGCGCCGCGGCATACCGCTCGGTGCGGATGGTGCCCCGCAGCCCCGTCTCCAGGAGGGTGCCGCAGGCGCTGATCAGGGCGGCCGCGCACAGCAGGGCGAGGAAGGCGCCGAGGAAGCCCGCTTTGCGGGCACGGACGGTCTTCAGGGCATAGCGCAGCATCATGAGGGATCGGCCTCTCTTCCCTCACCGGCGGAGAGGGTCACGGAAGGGGTGGGACCGGGAGAGGAGGCGGGGCCGGCGGGGAAGGCGAGGAAGCGGGTGAGCAGGGTGCGCGCGCCGGGAGGTGTCGCCGATTCGGGTCGCTTGTAGCGGTTGAGGAGAGCGATGTACTCCTCGAAGAAGTCCCGGAGTTCGGGCAGTGTGAGCCGGATGGTGCCGCGCGAGCAGGGGAACGCGTCCGCCCACGGGTCGTCGTCCTCCGCGTCCCTCTGGAGCCGCTCGAAGAGGTCCAGATCGGCTGCGTAGGCATGGTGGTTCAGCTCGTCCATGACGAGCCGCATCTCGGGACTCTGACGGCTGCGCGGGGGGAATCGGCGGTCCCCGGGGACCGCCCGCCACCAGCGCTCCCGATGCGTGGACGGCTCCGCGCGCCTCGCTTCGGCCGGGTGCTCGCCCCGGTGCGCGGGCTTCTCTGCGTCGGTCTCCTCGACGAAGCCGTACCTGGCCAGCTCACGCAGGTGGTAGCTGGTGGATCCGGTGTTCAGACCGAGGGCGCGGGCGAGGGTCGCCGAGGTGGCCGGGCCGTGCAGGGTGAGGTGTTCGAGCATGCGCTGACGGCGTGGCTGGGCGAGCGCCCTGAGCGCGGCGAGGTCGCCGAGTTCTACGGGGGCCGCGGAGGTGTGTTCCGCTTCCGGGGGTTTGTCGGCACCGGGTTCCTGGGGCATGCGTACACACTCGTCTGTGCACAGATGCCTGTGCACTGCGGTGGTCCGGCGTCTTCAGCGGGGGGTTGTCCCCACCCCGCTACCGGAGATCCTGCGTTCAGAACCCCTCGTTCAGAACCCCTCGCCGTCCAGGAACTCCGTGTCCTGGCCCTCCTCCTCCAGCGCCTGCCGTACCACCCGCAGGGCCATGCCCTCGGGATAGCCCTTGCGCGCGAGCATGCCGGCGAGGCGGCGCAGCCTCTTGTCGCGGTCGAGGCCACGGGTCGAGCGCAGCTTGCGGGCGACGAGTTCGCGTGCGGTCTCCTCTTCCTGCTCGGAGTCGAGCCGACCGACGGCCTCCTCGATCAGCTCCGAGTCGACTCCCTTGGTCCGCAGCTCCCGGGCGAGCGCCCGCCGGGCCAGCCCCCGGCCGTGGTGCCGGGACTCCACCCAGGCGTCCGCGAAGGCGCCGTCGTTGATCAGCCCGACCTCCTCGAACCGCGAGAGCACCTCCTCCGCCACCTCGTCCGGGATCTCTCGTTTGCGCAGGGCGTCGGCGAGTTGTTTCCGGGTGCGCGGGGTCCCGGTGAGCAGGCGCAGGCAGATCGCCCGTGCCCGCTCAGCCGGGTCCCCTGAAGACGCCTCCTGCTCGGCCCTCGACGAGGAGGAGGTGCCTTCGTCCTCGGCGGACGGTTCTCCGAAGCCGCGTCGACGGCGCCCACCGCGTGGACCTCCGTCGCCGCCGCGCCGTGCCCGACCGCCACGGGGCCGGTCGTCGCCGTCCGTCCCCTCACCGCGGTGCGAGCCGCCCTCCGGCCGGTCGTCGCCGGCCTGGGCGGGGCCGTCGTCGGCCCCGCCCCCCGCCCCCCGGGGGGTGTCGGGGTGGACGTACTCGGCCCAGTCCGTTCGTCGCGTCACGGATCAGCTCTTGGCAGCCGCGGCCTTGGTCTTGGCCGTCTTGGCCGCGGCAGCCGGAACAGCCTTGGCTGCGTCGTCCGCGGGCGTGCCCGCGGTAGCCGCGGCGACCGCGGCCGGCTCTGCGGCGGGCTCCTCCGGACGCACGCCGACGCCCAGCTTCTCCTTGATCTTCCTCTCGATCTCGTTGGCGAGGTCGGGGTTGTCCTTCAGGAAGTTACGGGCGTTCTCCTTGCCCTGTCCCAGCTGGTCGCCCTCGTACGTGTACCAGGCGCCGGCCTTGCGAACGAAGCCGTTCTCCACGCCCATGTCGATCAGACCGCCCTCGCGGCTGATGCCCTGCCCGTAGAGGATGTCGAACTCGGCCTGCTTGAAGGGGGGCGCGACCTTGTTCTTGACGACCTTGACGCGGGTGCGGTTGCCGACCGCGTCCGTGCCGTCCTTCAGGGTCTCGATGCGTCGGATGTCGAGGCGCACCGAGGCGTAGAACTTCAGCGCCCGGCCACCGGTCGTGGTCTCCGGGGAGCCGAACATCACGCCGATCTTCTCGCGGAGCTGGTTGATGAAGATCGCGGTGGTCTTGGACTGGTTGAGCGCGCTGGTGATCTTCCGCAGTGCCTGGCTCATCAGACGGGCCTGGAGACCGACGTGACTGTCGCCCATCTCGCCCTCGATCTCGGCGCGCGGGACGAGCGCGGCGACGGAGTCGATGACGATGAGGTCGAGGGCGCCGGAACGGACCAGCATGTCCACGATCTCGAGGGCCTGCTCGCCGTTGTCCGGCTGCGAGAGGATCAGGTTGTCGATGTCGACGCCGAGCTTCTTCGCGTACTCGGGGTCGAGGGCGTGCTCCGCGTCCACGAAGGCGACCTGTCCGCCGGCCCTCTGCGCGTTCGCCACGGCGTGCAGCGTCAGCGTCGTCTTACCGGAGGACTCCGGGCCGTACACCTCCACCACGCGGCCTCGCGGCAGCCCGCCGACCCCGAGGGCGACGTCGAGTGCGGTCGACCCGGTGGGGATGACCTCGATGGGCTCGTTCGGTCGCTCGCCGAGACGCATCACGGCGCCCTTGCCGAACTGCCGTTCAATCTGTGCGAGTGCGGCATCCAGTGCCTTCTCGCGGTCGGTTCCTGCCATGGGTTCCACCCGGTTTGCTTGAGTCGATCGCTTCACGTCAAAGACGCTAACGCCTGCCACTGACAATGCGCCCCGACGCCGGTCCGGCCTGTGGATAACTCGGGTGCTTATCCGTCCAAACCTGGACGGAACACCCGACCAGAGTCTCACCGGAGCCTTAATAAGAATGGATGTTCGATTTTCGTGTCAAGCGCACCACGCGGCACTTCCGAGGCTACGTTCACACGCCGACACCACCCCCGATCCTTCTCAAGCGGGCCTCCGTCCCGCACGCTCCCGGCTACTTCCCCGGGCGTACGGCGGGTGTCTTCGGCAGGACGACGACGGCGTACGACATGACCGGGACGCTCGGTGCATGGACCAGCAGAAGACCGGGCACGCCCGCGGCGAAGCGGAAGCCGGGCACCCGATCCCGCACCCGCACCCCATGGACGACCAGGTCGACCAGGACGACCCGTACGTCCGGTACCCCCGACACCGCCGATACCACCTCTACGAGGCGACGGCGCTCCTGCTGATCCTCTCCGGGCTCGTCCACCTCGTGGTGTTCGCCGTCGACGGCGGCCCCTGGAACGGACCCGTCTCCTGGCGCAAGCCGGTGACCTTCGGGCTCTCCTTCGGGGTGACGCTCCTCGCGGTCGTCCGGGTCACTTCGTATGTGCGTGTCGGACCACGGCTGCGCGCCGCGCTGCTCGGGGTGTTCGCCGCCGACTGCGTCGTGGAGGTCGCGGGCATCACCCTCCAGGCGTGGCGCGCGGTGCCCTCGCACCTGGACATGGAGACGCCCTTCGACACGGCCGTGTCCATGGTGTTGGCGGTCGGCGGCGGGGTTCTCGTGGTGCTGCTCGCCGGGTTCGCCGTGGCGTCCTTCCGGCACCGGCCGACGGGCCCGGCAGGGATGGCCCTCGCGGTGCGCTCCGGTTTCGCGATCCTGCTCGTCGCGCTCGCCTCGGGGGCGGCGATGATCGCGCGCGGTGTCGTGCTCACCCGCACCGGACACCAGGAGGCGGCGTACGACTCGACGGCCTCGCTCAAGCCCCTGCACGGGGTGAGCCTGCACGCCGTCCTGGTGCTGCCCGCCCTGGCCTGGCTGGTGTCCCGCACGCCCTGGAGCGAGGCCGTACGCCGGCGGATCGTGGCCGCGGCGGTGGGTTGCTACGCGGCCGCGGTCGGCGCGGCCGGAGTGTGGGCGGTCCTCAAATACTGACCGCCGCTCCCCCTCAGCCGGACGCGTCCCGCGACCCGTCCTGCCGGTGCCGCACCCGCCCCCACAGCCGCCGCGCGCGCGTGAGCGGGCCAAGCCCGTCCCCGCGTCCCCGGTGTCCGTGGACGCGGGGGTCGTCCGTGACGTCGTAGCGCTTCACGTAGGCGCCCAGGAACGCCTGGAGCGTCGCGACCGCCGGGATGGCGATCAGCGCGCCGACGGCCCCGAGAAGGGCGGTGCCCGCGATGACGGAGCCGAAGGCGACGGCGGGGTGGATGTCGACGGTCTTCGAGGTCAGCTTGGGCTGAAGCATGTAGTTCTCGAACTGCTGATAGACCACGACGAAGATGAGCACCCACAGGGCGTACAGGGGCGAGACCGTGAAGGCGATCAGCATGGGCAGGGCCCCCGCCAGATAGGTGCCGATGGTGGGGAGGAACTGCGAGACCACGCCGACCCAGACGGCGAGCACGGGCGCGTACGGGATGCCGAGCGCCTCGAGCAGTACGTAGTGCGCGACGCCGGAGATCAACGCCATCAGTCCGCGCGAGTACAGATAGCCGCCGGTCTTGTCGACGGCGATCTCCCACGCCCGCAGCACCTCGGCCTGCCGGGCGGGCGGCAGGACGGAGCACAGCGCGCGACGCAGGCGCGGTCCGTCGGCGGCGAAGTAGAACGAGAACAGGGCGATGGTCAGCAGCCGGAAGAGACCGCCGAGGACCTGTGTGGAGACGTCGAGCACCCCGGCGGCGCTGTTCTGGGCGTACTTCCTCAGCCACTCGGAGTGGAGCAGGCCCTCCTGGATGTCCACACGCCTGAGGTCGGTGTGGAACGTGGTGTTGACCCAGTTGATCACCGAGTCGAGGTACTCCGGGAAGCCCTCGATCATCTTGATGATCTGACCCGCGAGCATCGAACCCAACAACGTGAAGAAGCCGGCGACCACGATCAGCAGGCCGAAGGAGACCAGGAAGGTGGCCAGCCCCCTGCGCATCCCGCGGGCCGCCATCCGGCTGACCGCCGGCTCGATGGCGAGGGCCAGGAAGAACGCGATCAGGATGTTGAGCAGCAGACCGATGAGCTGGTGGAAGGCCCACAGACCCAGTTGGAACACACCGATGAGAGCGAGCGCGAGCACCATGGCGCGCGGAAGCCAACGCGGCATGCGCGCTCCCTGCTCGGCGCCGCCGTCGGCCGGGGGCGGCCCGGTGGGCGGCTTCGCGCCGAGCGGGGATGTGTGCCGGGCGACCTGCCCGGTCTCGTCAGTGGGTGCCACGGACCAAGTCTCGCCTACGGCACCGACAATCGGAGAACCGCCTCCGATCTTCTTGTGGGATCAGCGCATCTCCTGTGGAACGTTCATCACCGTGCACACCACGCGCCACACGTCCTTGGCCTCCCAGCCGTGGGCCAGCGCCTCGTCCACCGTGCGTCCGCCGAGTTCCGCCATCACGTGATCGCGCGCGAACGTCTGCGCGTACCCCGTACCGAAGTGCTCGTCCATTCGCTGCCAGAAGACCGTCAACCGCATGACACCAGTATCCCGCGCGCGGGGGTGCCCCTCGCCGGGACCGCCTGCCGAGACCGCTTTCCACCCTACGGTCTGACGCATGGCCGAATCCGGAGCATCCCCACTCCCCCCGACGCCCTCGGCGCGCTCCCCGCTCTTCCGCGCCGAGCACTTCGTCTGGCTCACCGCGCGCGTGCTGGAGCAGCGCCTCTTCGCGCACGATTTCCTGCACGGCGCCGCCGACCCCGTCGAGACCGCCCTCGACGCCTACCGCAACGAGGACGGCGGATACGGCCACGCGCTGGAGCCCGATCTGCGCGGCCCCGTGAGCCAGCCCCTGCACACCGTGCGGGCACTGCGTGTCCTGGACTCCGTCGGGCGCCTCGGCGGCCGGCGCGTGGAGCGGGTGTGCCGCTATCTGACCTCGGTCTCCACCGGCGACGGCGCACTGCCGGCGATCCATCCCAGTCAGCGCGGGTACCCGGCGGCACCCTTCATTCCGATCGTGGACGACCCACCCAGCGAACTCCTGTCCACCGGACCGGTGGTGGGCCTGTTGCACCGCAACGACGTGTGGCACGCCTGGCTGTTCAGGGCCACGGACTTCTGCTGGCAGGCGATCGACTCCCTGGAGCGGTCCCATCCCTACGAGATCCAGGCCGCCGTGGCCTTCCTGGACTCCGCCACCGACCGCCCGCGCGCGGAGGCGGCCGCCGACCGGCTGGGCCGCCTGGTGCGCGCGCACCGGCTCGCCGCGCTGGACCCGGACCACCTGGACGCGTATCCGGTCGCACCCGGCTACGCCCCCGGGGAGCACCACTTCCCGTACGACTTCGCGCGGACACCGCACTCGCTAGCGCGGGCGTGGTTCACCGACGACGAGATCGCACGCTCCCTGGACCACCTCGCCGACGATCAGCAGCAGGACGGCGGCTGGCCCATCCGGTGGCGCCGCTGGGCACCCGGCACCGCCCTGGAGGCCCGCCCCATGGTGACGATCGAGGCCCTGCGCACCCTGAGGGCCTACGGCCGCGCCATCGGCTGACCCCGCCCGTCCCGGCGGCGCCCGCCCATCCCCCGGACCGGCCCTGCCCCTCGTCCTTCACCCGCCCAGGGCCCGCACCCCCGCCGTCACCACCACGGCGGCCGCGACGACCAGCAGGAAGGGAGCCCGCAGTATGAGGGCGACGACGGCCGCGGCGAGCCCCGCGGCCCTCGCGTCCAGCACGAGCGCGTGCCCGTCCGCGAAGGTCTGCTGGGCGGTGAGGGCGGCGAGCAGGGCGACGGGAAGCAGGGCGGCGAACCGCCTGACAAGAGGCCGTTCGAGAAGGCCCGCGGGGACGAGCAGTCCGGCGAGCTTGACGGCATAGCAGCCGAGAGCGGTCGCGCCGATCGCGATCCAGGTGTTCAACGCTCCTCCTCCCCCGTGTCGACCCGCCCGGCCGTCCGACCGGCCCGGCGCCTGCCCTCGAGGTACAGGACGACCGGCGCGGCGAGCGCGGCCATCAGCACGGGCACTCCGCCGGGCAGCACAGGCAGCAGGCCCAGCCCCAGGACCACCGCGAGCCCGGCGACGGCCCGCTCGGCGGTGGTCTTCAGCATGGGCGCGAGCAGCGCGAGGAAGACGGCAGGACCGGCCGCGTCGAGCCCCCACGCGTCCGTGTCCCCGATGGCCTCGGCGCCCAGGGCACCCAGCAGCGTGGTGAGGTTCCACAGCACGTACAGCGTCAGCCCGGTGACGCCGAAGCCGATCCGTGCGGCACGCCGCCCGGTCTGGGCGAGCGAGACCGCCGCCGTCTCGTCGATCACCCATTGGGCGGCGAACGGGCGCACCGCGCGCGGGAGCGCAAGCGACTGCGACAGACGCAGGCCGTAAAAGGCGTTGCGCACACCCAGGAAAAAGGCGCCCGCGGCCGCCGTCAGGGGATTGCCACCCGCTGCCAGCGCCCCGACGAGCGCGAACTGGGACGCCCCCGTGAAGACGAGGAGACTGAGCGCGCAGGTCTGCCACACCGAGAGTCCACTGCCCGCCGAGGTCACCCCGAAGGCGAACCCGGAGAGCCCTACGGCGACCCCGACCCCGAGGGCGTCCCGTACGACGGCGGCGTCCGGCCGTCCCCCGCTGTCGGCGCGTATGTCCGTGAGAGCTTTCTGTTCTGCCACGACCCCGACGGTAGGAGCAGCCCTCCGGGCGGGTCTTGTACGTTCTTGCGCTCACGCTGGTACGCCCCTGGAGGGACTCCGACGATCCGGGCGAAGTGGCGGTTGAGGTGCGGCTGATCGGTGAACCCCACCTCGACGGCCGCCTCCGCGGGGGCGGTCCCCGCGTCCAGCAGCCGCCGCGCCCGCCGCACGCGGGCGTCCGTCAGCCAGGCATGGGGCGGCAGCCCGTACGCGTCCCGGAAGGCCCGCAGCAGCGCGAACGAGCTGGTCCCCAGGTCCGCGGCGAGCTCCTCCAGCGTCGGCGGATCGGCCAGCCGCTCCTCCAGCACGCCACGCGCGCGTGCGGCGATCCGTGCCCCGGCCGACCTCACCTCCCGTTGCGGCAGCGGTCCGCCGTTGAGCCGCAGCAGCCGCGTCACAGCCACCCGCAGCAGCGTGTCGGCGGCCAGGGCGTTGCCCTCCTCGGCGGCTCGGAGCACCTGATGCACCAGCCCGACGGCGTACGCGTCGTCCAGCACGGGGCTGACGAATCCCGGGGTGCCACGAAGGGTCGTGGTCTCGGCCGCGATCTCGGCCACCACGTCGGGCGACGGATAGACGGCCCCGTACCGCCAGCCCTCCGGCACGCCGGCCCGCCCGGTGTGCGGCGTGTCCGGATTGACCAGTGCGAGCGCCCCCGCCCCCGCGTACTGATCGGCCCCACGGTGGTGAAAGACCTCCACGCCCTCGGCGATGGCGGCGATCACGAAGTGCTCGTGGGTGTGCCGCACGAAGGTCTTGCGGACATACCGGGCCCGCAGCAGATCGACACCGGGCAGTTCCGCATACCGCCAGTGCCGCGCCCGCTCGCCCGATCCAGAACCCGAATGCACCACCAACCCATTCTCCGCGACACGCCACCGGACCACCGCGCCACCGGTCCACGGCGCCCCGCCGCACGGCGAACGCCGACAGCCCCGGCGTGGAGGGCACCGACAGCCCCGGCACGGGGGGCACCGACAGCCTGGGCCCGGGGAACGCCGTATCTGCGCAGGTCAGAGCAATTGTCAGTGGCCGGGTGCAGGATGGACGCATGGTCAGCTCCGCACACCGAGCCCTCGACGGCTTCTCCCCCGCGACCCGCGGCTGGTTCACGGGGGCGTTCTCCGCGCCCACCGCGGCCCAGGCGGGCGCGTGGCAGGCCATCGGCGAGGGCGCGGACGTGCTGGTGGTGGCCCCGACCGGCTCCGGGAAAACCCTGGCCGCCTTCCTCGCCGCCCTGGACCAGCTCGCCTCGACACCCCCTCCCGCCGACCCGAAGAAGCGCTGCCGGGTCCTCTACGTCTCCCCCCTCAAGGCGCTCGCGGTCGACGTGGAGCGCAATCTGCGCAGCCCCCTGACCGGCATCCGTCAGGAATCCGTGCGTCTCGGCCTGCCCGAACCCGAAATCAAGGTCGGCATCCGCTCCGGCGACACCCCGCCCGCCGAGCGCCGCGCGCTGTCCACCCGCCCCCCGGACATCCTGATCACGACCCCCGAGTCGCTGTTCCTGATGCTCACGTCGGCCACGCGCGACGCGCTGACGGGCATCGAGACGGTGATCCTGGACGAGGTGCACGCGGTGGCGGGCACCAAGCGCGGCGCGCATCTGGCGCTCTCCCTGGAGCGGCTGGACGAACTGCTGCCGAAGCCGGCCCGCCGCATCGGCCTCTCGGCCACGGTCCGGCCGGTCGACGAGGTGGCGCGATACCTCTCCCCGCAGCGCAAGGTGGAGATCGTCCAGCCGAAATCCGGCAAGGAGTTCGACCTCTCGGTCGTCGTCCCGGTGGAGGATCTGGGCGAGCTGGGCGGCTCCCCGGTCGCCGAAGGCTCGGAAGGAGCGGAGCGCCCGTCGATCTGGCCGCATGTCGAGGAGCGGATCGCCGACCTCGTCCAGGCCCACCGCTCCACCATCGTGTTCGCCAATTCCCGCCGTCTCGCCGAACGCCTGTGCAACCGGCTCAACGAGATCGCCTACGAGCGGGCCACCGGCGAGCCGCTGGACGAGCACCACTCGCCCGCGGAGCTCATGGGTGGCTCGGGTGCGGCCCAGGGCGCCCCGCCCGTCATCGCGCGCGCCCACCACGGCTCGGTCTCGAAGGAGCAGCGCGCGCTCGTGGAGGAGGACCTCAAGGCGGGCCGGCTGCCCGCCGTCGTGGCGACCTCCAGCCTCGAGCTCGGCATCGACATGGGCGCGGTGGATCTCGTCGTCCAGGTCGAGTCCCCGCCGTCGGTGGCCTCGGGCCTGCAGCGCGTCGGCCGCGCGGGGCACCAGGTGGGCGCGGTGTCCACCGGTGTGGTCTTCCCGAAGTACCGCGGTGACCTCGTCCAGGCGGCGGTGGTCACCGAGCGGATGCGCACCGGCTCGATCGAGTCCCTGAAGGTCCCCGCCAACCCCTTGGACGTCCTGGCGCAGCAGCTCGTCGCCATGACCGCGCTCGACACCTGGCAGGTCGACGACCTGCTGACCACGGTCCGCCGTGCCGCCCCCTTCGCGTCACTCCCGGAGTCCGCGTTCACCGCGGTCCTGGACATGCTGGCCGGCCGCTACCCGTCCGACGCGTTCGCCGAGCTGCGCCCGCGCGTGGTGTGGGACCGCGTCGCCGGCACGATCACCGGCCGTCCCGGCGCCCAGCGTCTCGCCGTCACCTCCGGGGGCACGATCCCCGACCGCGGCCTGTTCGGCGTCTTCCTGGCGGGCGCCGACCCCAAGAAGGGCGGCGGCCGGGTCGGCGAGCTCGACGAGGAGATGGTGTACGAGTCGCGCGTGGGCGACGTCTTCACGCTCGGCACCAGCTCCTGGCGCATCGAGGACATCACCCGCGACCGCGTCCTGGTCTCCCCCGCCCCCGGCGTCCCTGGCCGCCTGCCGTTCTGGAAGGGCGACCAGCTGGGCCGTCCGCTGGAGCTCGGCCGCGCGGTGGGCGCGTTCCTGCGTGAGGTCGGCTCGCTGCCCAAGGAGGACGCCCGGCTCCGGTTGCTCACCGCGGGCCTGGACGCCTGGGCGGCCGACAACGTGATCTCCTACCTGGACGAGCAGCGTCAGGCCTGCGGACACGTCCCGGACGACCGCACGATCGTCGTGGAGCGCTTCCGGGACGAACTGGGTGACTGGCGGGTCGTCGTCCACTCCCCCTTCGGGGCCCAGGTCCACGCCCCCTGGGCCCTCGCGCTGGGTGCCAAACTCTCCGAGCGCTACGGCATGGACGCCCAGGTCATGCACGCCGACGACGGCATCGTCCTGCGGCTGCCGGACGCCGACCTGATGAGCCTGGACCTGCTCGACCGGGAGCCTTCCAAGGCGGGCACGGAATACGACGCCGAGCAGGCACCGGTCGGCGCGGCCGACGTCGTCTTCGACAAGGGCGAGGTCGATCAGATCGTCACCGATCAGGTTGGAGGCTCGGCCCTGTTCGCGGCCCGCTTCCGCGAGTGCGCCGCCCGCGCGCTGCTGTTGCCGCGCCGCAACCCCGGCAAGCGCACCCCGCTGTGGCAGCAGCGTCAGCGCGCCGCCCAGCTCCTCCAGGTGGCGAGCGAGTTCGGCTCGTTCCCGATCGTCCTGGAAGCGGTCCGCGAGTGCCTCCAGGACGTCTTCGACGTTCCCGGCCTCGTGGAGCTGATGGGTGACCTGGAGGCCCGCAAGGTGCGCCTGGTCGAGGTCACCACTGCGGAGCCGTCGCCCTTCGCCCGCTCCCTGCTCTTCGGTTACGTCGCCCAGTTCCTCTACGAGGGGGACTCCCCGCTCGCCGAGCGCCGTGCGGCCGCCCTCTCCCTGGACTCACGGCTGCTGGCCGAGCTGCTCGGCCAGGCCGAGCTGCGCGAGCTGCTCGACGCCGAGGTCCTCACCGAACTGGAGCGGGAACTCCAGTGGCTCACCGAGGACCGGCGGGTGAAGGACACCGAAGGCATCGCGGACCTCCTGCGCCTCCTCGGCCCGCTCACCGACGCCGAGCTGGCCGAGCGCGGCGCCGAACCGCACTGGGCGCAGGAGCTGGCCGCCGCCCGCCGTGCCATCCGGGTCCGTGTCGCGGGCGCCGACCACTGGGCCGCGATCGAGGACGCGGGGCGGCTTCGCGACGCGCTCGGCACGGCGCTCCCGGTAGGTGTACCGGAGGCCTTCACAGAGCCGGTCAAGGACCCGCTCGGCGACCTCCTCGCGCGGTACGCCCGCACCCACGGACCGTTCACCTCGGCAGACGCGGCCGCCCGCTTCGGCCTCGGCGTGGCGGTGACCGAGGGCGCCCTCCAGCGGCTCTCGGCCGGCGGGCGCGTCGTCCAGGGCGAGTTCCACCCGGCCGGCATCGGCCAGGAGTGGTGCGACGCGACGGTCCTGCGCAGGCTGCGCCGCCGCTCCCTGGCCGCCCTGCGGCACGAGCTGGAGCCGGTCCCGCCGCCCGCGCTCGCCCAGTTCCTGCCCCAGTGGCAGCACATCGGCAAGGGCCACGCCCTGCGCGGCACCGACGGACTGGTGCGCGCCGTCGAGCAGCTCCAGGGCGCTTCGGTGCCCGCCTCGGCCCTGGAGAGGCTCGTCCTGCCGTCCCGCGTGCGGGACTACACCCCCGCGATGCTCGACGAACTCACCGCGGCCGGAGAGGTGGTCTGGGCCGGAGCGGGCGCCCTCCCCGGCAAGGACGGCTGGCTCTCCCTGTACGTGGCGGACGCGGCGCCCCTGCTCCTGCCGCCGCCCCACCCGCTGGAGCTGACGGCACTGCACCAGTCGGTCCTGGACGCCCTCTCCGGGGGCTACGGCCTGTTCTTCCGCCAGATCGCCGACCGGGTCCGTGCCACCACACACCCCGAGGCCACCGACCCGCAGCTCGCCGAGACCGTCTGGGACCTGGCCTGGTCCGGTCGGCTCACCAACGACACGCTCACCCCGCTGCGCGCCCTGCTGGGCTCGGGGCGCACGGCCGGCTCCACGGCCCATCGTGCCAAACGCAGCGTCCCGCGCGGTCGCTACGGCTCGCTGACGGCCGCGGCGCGCCCCGCTTCCCGCGGCGGCCCTCCGACCGTCGGCGGTCGCTGGTCCCTCCTGCCGGCCCACGAGTCCGACCCCACGGTCCGCGCCCACGCCCTCGCCCGTACCCTCCTCGACCGACACGGCGTGGTGACGCGGGGCGCGGTCGCGGCCGAGGGCGTCGAAGGCGGCTTCTCGGCGACGTACCGCATCCTGTCCGTCTTCGAGGAGAGCGGTCAGGCCCGTCGCGGGTATGTGGTCGAAGGCCTCGGCGCGGCACAGTTCGCCATGGACGGCGCCGTGGACCGACTGCGCGCGGTGGCCAACGCCCGCGACCGCGGCGAGCCGCTGCCCGGCCCGAACCCGGCGACGAGCCCCTCGGACGACTTCGCCTTCCCCGACACCTTCCCGGCAGACGCCTGGGACGTCCCCGGCCTCGACGGCCGTCCGTCCTCCCCCTTCGACGCCCCGGCAGCCCCCGCTTCGCCGGACGAGTACATCTCCCCCCGCGACCTCGCCTCCCCGGGCGCCGGCGGCCCGCGCGGGGGCAGCGGCTTCCCGAACGGCTCAGGCGGTCCGAACGGCACAGGCGATCCTTACGGCTCAGGCGGTCCGTACGGCACAGACAGGCAGAACGGCTCGGACCACTCGACCGGCTCGCGCTTCCCCGACCACCGCGATCCCCGGCGCGCCCAGAACCGCAATCGCCACGGCACCGCATCCGGGGCCTCCCGCGCCGTCGTCCTCGCCGCCGCCGACCCTGCGAACGCGTACGGCGCCGCCCTGGGCTGGCCCGAGCCACCGAGCGGCGCCGGGCACAAGCCGGGCCGCAAGGCGGGCTCCCTGGTGGTGCTCGTGGACGGCGAACTGACGCTCTACATGGAGCGTGGCGGCAAGACCCTGCTGGCCTGGCCGTCCACTCCGGACGGCGAGAACACCCCCACCGACGACCCACGCCTGCACACCGCAGCGGAGGCCCTCGCGGAGGCCGCACGCGCGGGCTCCCTCGGCACGGTCACGGTGGAGCGCGTCAACGGCGCCTCGGCCCTCACCTCGCCCATCGGCAGCCTCCTGGAAGGAGCGGGCTTCATCGCGACCCCTCGCGGCCTGCGACTGCGCGCATGACCGCCACCCCCGCCCGGGGCGACTCGCATGTCACCCTTGACCCATGCCCGAAGGTGACACGGTCTGGCAGGCCGCGAGGCGCCTGCACGACGCCCTCGCGGGCAAGGTGCTGACCCGCTCGGATCTCCGGGTGCCCAAGTACGCCACCGCCGACCTCACCGGCCGCACCGTCCTGGACGTCACCCCGCGCGGAAAGCATCTCCTCACCCGCATCGAAGGCGACCTGACGCTCCACTCGCACCTGCGGATGGACGGCTCGTGGAAGGTGTTCACGAACGGCCAGCGCTGGACCGGCGGCCCGGCGCACCAGATCCGGGCGATCCTCGGCACCCACGACCGCACCGCCGTCGGATACCGCCTCCCCGTCCTCGACCTGTTGCGCACCGCCGACGAGCCACGAGCCGTCGGGCACCTCGGCCCCGACCTGCTGGGTCCCGACTGGAATCCCGAGCGCGCCCTCGCCAACCTCCTCACGGACCCCGCCCGCTCCCTCGGCGAGGCACTCCTCGACCAGCGCAACCTCGCCGGCATCGGCAACGTGTACAAGAGCGAGCTCTGCTTCCTCCTCGGCGTCACCCCCTGGCTCCCCGTCGGCGCGCTCCCCGCCGACCGCGCCGCCGTGCTGCCCGCCCTCGCGAAGAAGCTCCTGGAGGCCAACCGCGACCACCCGGTCCGCAACACGACGGGCCGCCGCGGCCAGAACCTGTTCGTCTACGGCCGCGCACCCCGCCCCTGTCTGCGCTGCGGAACACAGGTCCGGGTCGCCGACCAGGGCGACGGCTCCCGTGAGCGCCCGACCTACTGGTGCCCCGCCTGCCAGCCCGGCCCCGCCCCGGCACCGGGCTCCCCGCCGACGCGCCGCCTCCGCCCCCGCACCACCCGGTGACGACCCTCGATGACCGCTCCCCGGCTCCTCGTTGACGAGCTGTACGAGCCGGATGATCCGGACGAGCCGCCACCAAGCACCCGAGCGATCAAGCCCGCCACAATTGACGGACCGTCAGAAACCCTCGTACCGTCCCTTCATGGCCGTCAAGGCGTACGACCTCACCGGACGCACCGCATTCGTCACCGGCGCCGCGAGCGGAATCGGCCGCGCCTGCGCCGTACTCCTCGCCCAGGCGGGCGCCACCGTGCACGGCGCGGACCGCGACGAACAGGGCCTGCACGAAACGGCGACGCTGATCAAGGACCGGGGCGGCACGGCCCGCACCCACCCCCTCGACGTCACGGACCGCACCCAGGTCCGGCAGGCCGTCGAATCCTGCGAACGGCTGGACATCATGGCCGCCGTCGCCGGGATCATGCACAGCAGCCCGGTTCTGGACACCCGGGACGAGGACCTCGACCGGGTCCTGGCCGTCAACTTCAAGGGCGTGCTGTACGCCTGCCAGGAGGCGGCCCGCCTGATGCTGGCGCGCGACACCGGCGGCAGCATCGTCACCATGGCCTCGGGTGCGGTGGACACCGGCGGTCCCGGTCTGCTCTGTTACGGCGTCGCCAAGGCGGCCGTGGTCCAGTTGACGAAGACACTGGCGACGGAGGTCGGTCGGTACGGCATTCGCGTCAACGCCGTGGCCCCGGGCTGGATCCGCACGCCCATGACCAACCGCCACGACGCCGGCGCACAGGCGCACACCGAGGCGCTCATGGCCCGCATGTCGCCCCTGGGCCGGGTCGGCGAACCGGAGGACATCGCCCACGCCGTTCTCCACCTGGCGTCGGACGCGTCAGCATTCACCACGGGCCAGATCCTCCGCCCGAACGGCGGCGTAGCAATGCCCTGGTAACCACCGTCCCACCGCCCACCGCCCACCGCCCACTACCCCCTCGACGAACCACCCCGGCAGCCTCCGCTCCCCCCCTCCCGGTCCCCACCGTGCCCACGCCCCACTCCCCGCCCCGAACCCTGCCTCCCAGACCCACCACGCCCGCACTCCGCCCCGCCTCGCACCACCCCCGGCCTCCCAGCAGCATCCCGCCCAACCGCACCACAAGAACCCCACCCTGATCCGGATCGCCGCCCGCCCTCAGCCCTCACTCCCCGCCGTCGGCACCCCCCATCAGCCCGCCCGACCCCGCGGCCCCGTTCCAGCCGTAGGCCAAGAATCATCGGGCCAAGCACGGCCCCCAGCGCCACGCCAAGCGCACGAGGGCATCACAGCCCAAGCGGCCCAGCCACCCGCCCCCAGCCACCCGCCCGGAGACATCCCGCACCCAGCCGAGGCACCTCCGCAAAGGCACCTCCACACGCACCTACCCCCGCGCCTCCCCCTCCGCGCCACCCCCGCCCCCCGCGCCACCCCCGACTCTCCCGCCACCACCGACTCTCCCGCCACCACCGGCCCCACCACCGCCCGCGGCCCCCCGCCAAGCAGCCCTCCATCGCCCCTCCCCGACCGCCCCCACCGCACGCGCCTTGGCCACGCAGTGCACGGGCAGCAGGCTCAGCCCCCACCCTCCGGCGGCGACCGCCCCCTCCAGCACGCCGGCCTCCGGCGCCACGGCGAGTCTCAGCACGGCCCACCACCACACCGCGCCCAACCCCAGGCCGAGCCCCAGCACGGCCCCACGCTCCGCTATTCGCCCCACCACGGCCGTCACCTCCAGCCCGAGCCTCACCACGACACCCAGTAACCCCCGGTGCCTCCGCAGAGGCCGACGCTAGACGTGCGCCCCGAACCCGGGCAGGGCGCACGGGCGGCACATCGGCGCATCAGGCGAGCCGGGTCGCCGCCCGCGCCCCAGCCGCCTCACCCGCTCTCCGCCTGGAACATCCAGTGGTGCTTCTCGAGATCGGCGGTGATCCCGATGAAGATGTCCTGGCTCACCGGATCCGCGTCACCCGTGGCCGCCACCCGTTCCCGCATCCGGGTGATCACCGCGCCCAGAGCGGCGACGAGCGTGCCCACCGCGTCGGCGTCCTTGACCCAGCCGCCCGCCACCGCACTGATCCCGCTGCCGGCCGCCACCGTCGCCGCACGTCCGTCAGGTGAGACTCCCAGCGCCGAGGCACGCTCCGCCACGGTGTCGGAGTGGGTGCGGGCGACGTCCACGACCTCGTCGAGCTGAAGGTGGACGGACCGGAAACGGGGCCCGACGACGTTCCAGTGGACCTGCTTGGCGACGAGCGAAAGGTCGACCAGGTCGACGAGCGCGCCCTGCAACGCCTCCGAGACGGTCTTCAGATCGGCGTCGGACAGGGGACTCTTGACGACGTACATCGGTACCTCCGGTGGTTGGCCCCCGAGATGCCCCTCCACGATGACCTCGGCACCCCGCACCGGCAAACGGACGCCAGACGCGAAAAACCCCGACCGCACCTTCTCCGGGTCTCCCCGGAGAAGCCCCGGCCGGGGCCTCACACGTGCTTTCCTACGTGCCTGTGTCGCGTCACACGCCCACGCGTCACACGCCCGTGCGCGTGAATGTCACGCGGCGACCACGTCCACCGCCTCGGCGGGGGCCTTGATGGTCACCCGCTCCGGTGGCACACCGGTCACCGACACGGAACCCAGCATCGGACGAACCGACGCCGGTACAGGCTCGCGGGGGGTGGCGGCAGCAGACTGAGCCAGCTCGGCGAGAGCGAGTTCGTCGCTCACTTCCCGCATGAGCTCGGACATCCGTACGTCCAGCGCGTCGCAGATGGCGGAGAGCAGCTCGGAGGAAGCCTCCTTCTGCCCCCGCTCCACCTCGGAGAGATAGCCGAGTGAGACTCGGGCGGACGAGGAGACTTCGCGCAGAGTACGGCCCTGGCGCTGGCGCTGCCGACGCAGCACGTCACCCAGCAGGCGACGGAGCAGAATCATCGGTGGCTCCCTCCTCGGACCGCGTAGCCGCATCCTTCACGCCCCACCGTACCGCCTTGCGCTGCGGCCGTGCGGGGAGCGATGTCGTGTTCACTCAGGGCTGCAAACATCAAAACCCCCCGTTCTGTTCCGTATCCTGTGCCCGCTCATTCCCGGTGTGTTCGCCCGCAAGCTCTGTCAGGAGCAGTGCGAGTACGCTCCGTACACTCTCTCTACGAATTTCCGCCCGGTCGCCGTTCAACCGCAGGGCCTCCACTTTTCCGCCGCCGGCGGAACCGGAATCTGCCCGGAACGGGCCGTCCACCGCCACGAAAACCGTCCCCACCGGCTGTCCGTCCTGTGGGTCGGGGCCGGCGACGCCCGTGGTCGCGATGCCCCAGTCGGCTCCCAGCGCCTTCCGCACTCCGGCGGCCATCTGGGCCGCGACCTGCGCGTCCACGGCCCCGCGCGCGGCCAGCAGGTCCGCGTCGACCGCGAGCAGTTGGTGCTTGAGGTCGGTGGCGTAGGCGGTGACGGAACCGCGGAAGACCTTGGACGCGCCGGGGACCGAGGTGATCTCCGCCGCGACCAGGCCACCGGTCAGCGACTCGGCCACGGCGAGGGTCGATTCGTTCACCGTGAGTAGTCGCACCACGTCGGTGGCCGGGGAATTCACGCTTGCGTCTCCTCCAACGCGGCCTTGCGCTCGGCGATTCCCTGCCTGCGCAGCACAACGGCCTGCCGTACGTAGTCGAGCCCGGTCACCACGGTCAGGACGACCGCCGCGGCCATCACCCACCACCTCAGGGTGGCCAGCCAGCCCGTCAGCGCCAGGACGTACATCCCGACCGCCACGCCCTGTGTGAGCGTCTTCAGCTTGCCGCCCCGGCTCGCCGGGATGACGCCGTACCGGATGACCAGGAAACGCAGGAGCGTGATCCCGAGTTCCCGGCCGAGGATCACGATCGTCACCCACCACGGCAGGTCGCCGAGCGAGGAGAGGCAGATCAGCGCCGCTCCCATGATCGCCTTGTCGGCGATGGGGTCGGCGATCTTCCCGAAGTCGGTGACGAGGTTGTACGTCCGCGCGATGTGCCCGTCGAACAGGTCGGTGATCATGGCGATCGCGAAGGCCGCCCAGGCGAACGCACGCCATGCCGGGTCGTAGCCGCCGTCGGCCAGCATCAGCGCGACGAAGCCGGGCACCAGGATCAGCCGAAGCATCGTCAGCAGATTGGCGATGTTCCAGACGCTCGCCTGGTTGACGGCGGCGGCCGCCAGCTTGGCGCCCCTCGGCGGCCTGCCGGCATCCTCCGGGTCGGTGATCGCGGCCACATCGGCAGTCGCTTCGGAGGGAACGACCACAGCGCCCGCCGCCGGTGCGGCCTGCGAAGCCTGGGGACCCGGTGAGGTCTGCGAAGCCGGTGAAGCCTGCGAGGAGCCGCCCGCAGCCGATGCCGGAACACCCGTCATCTGCCCGCCTCCTCGCTACACCCGAACGAACCCGGCAGGGGCTCGGCCACCAGGTCGACACCTTCCGTACCGACCACCTTCGCCTCGACCATACGACCGACGCTCAGGTTTCCGCCCGATGTGAGCAGCACCTGTCCGTCCGTCTCCGGAGCCTGGTGCTCCCCGCGGCCGTACACGCCCTCCTCGTCCACCGACTCGACCAGCACGTGCACGGTCTCGCCGACCCGCTCCTCGGCCCGCTGCGAGACGAGCTCCTCTGCGAGCCGGGAGACCCGGGCGAGCCGCTCGGCCACGACGTCCACGTCGAGCTTGTCGTCGTACGTCGCGGCCTCGGTGCCGTCCTCGTCGGAGTAGCCGAAGACGCCGATCGCGTCGAGGCGGGCGCCGTTCAGGAAGCGCTCCAGCTCGGCCAGGTCTGCCTCGGACTCACCGGGGAAGCCCACGATGAAGTTGGAGCGCACACCCGCCTGGGGCGCCTTGCCCCGGATGGTGTCGAGCAGTTCCAGGAAGCGGTCGGTGTCGCCGAAGCGGCGCATCGCGCGCAGCACGCCGGGCGCCGAGTGCTGGAAGGACAGGTCGAAGTAGGGCGCGATCTTCGGCGTCGAGGTCAGCACGTCGATCAGGCCGGGCCGCATCTCGGCCGGCTGGAGGTAGCTGACCCGCACCCGCTCGAGGCCGTCGACCTCGGCCAGCTCGGGCAGCAGCGACTCCAGCAGCCGGATGTCGCCGAGGTCCTTGCCGTAGGAGGTGTTGTTCTCGGAGACCAGCATGATCTCCTTGACGCCCTGCTCGGCCAGCCACCGCGTCTCGTTCAGCACGTCGCTCGGCCGCCGCGAGATGAAGGAGCCGCGGAAGGACGGGATGGCGCAGAAGGTGCAGCGCCGGTCGCAGCCGGAGGCGAGCTTGACCGAGGCGACCGGGGCGCCGTCGAGCCGGCGGCGCAGGGGCGCGCGGGGGCCGGAGGCCGGGGCGACACCCTCGGGGAGGTCGTTGGGCCCGTGGCCGGGCAGGGCGACGGAGGCGGCCGACTCCTGCCGCTCCGCCGGGCTGATCGGCAGCAGCTTGCGCCGGTCGCGCGGGGTGTGGGAGGCGTGGATGCCGCCGTTCAGGATGGTCTGGAGGCGGTCGGAGATGTCGGAGTAGTCGTCGAAGCCGAGCACACCGTCGGCCTCGGGCAGGGCGTCGGCGAGTTCCTTGCCGTACCGCTCGGCCATGCAGCCCACCGCCACGACGGCCTGGGTTCTGCCATGCCCCTTGAGGTCATTGGCTTCCAGCAGGGCGTCGACGGAGTCCTTCTTGGCGGCGTCGACGAAGCCGCAGGTGTTGACGACGGCTACGTCCGCGTCCTCGGCGTCCTCCACGAGCTGCCAGCCGTCCGCCTCCAAACGGCCTGCGAGCTCCTCCGAGTCCACCTCGTTACGGGCGCAGCCAAGGGTGACGAGTGCGACGGTACGGCGTTCAGGCATGGGCTCAAGACTACTTTGTCGCACCGACACCGAACGTCGACGGGGTTGGCGATCTTCGCCAACCCCGTACACCCGAAGGCGCGCCTGGCCTATCCGACCTTGGGGTCGCCCTTCGTGTACGTCAGCCGCTCCACGGCGCCGGGCTGGAAGTCGTCGTCGAGCTTCTTGCCGTTGACGTAGAGATCGATCGCGCCGGCGTCACCGAGGACGAGGTTGATCTTCTCGCTGTCCTGGAAGGTCTTGGACTGGCCCTGCTTGAGCAGGCCGTCGAAGAGCAGCCGGCCGTTGTGGTCCTTGGCGGCGACCCAGCTGCGGCCGTCCGCGGCGCTGACCTGGACGGTCACCTTGTCCTGAGGGGCCGCGGCGATGGCGCTGTCGGAGGGTTCCGGCTTCTCGTCGACGGGCTTGTCGGTCTTCGTCGTGGGTGAGGCGGTCTTGCCGGTCGCGGGGGTGGCGCCCTCGGCGACCTGTTCCTTCGACCCGTCGTCGTCGCCCGTGAAGGCGGTGAAGCCGACGAAGCCGACCACGGCGACGATCGCGGCGACCATGGCCGCGGTCCAGTTCGGCCCGCGCCGCTCGGGGCGGATACGTTCCGCCTCGAAGAGAGGCGCGGCCGGGGTCGGTGCCGGACGGCCGCCGTGGGTGTCGTCGTACCGCTCGATCAGCGGGGCGGGGTCGAGCTGGACGGCCCTGGCCAGGGTCCGGATGTGCCCGCGGGCGTAGACGTCCCCGCCGCAGGCGGCGAAGTCGTCGGACTCGATGGCGTGGACGATGGCGATGCGGACCCGGGTGGCGGAACTGACGTCATCGACGGTCAGCCCGGCCGTGATGCGGGCCTGCTTCAGGGCGCGGCCGATGGAGAAGGGGGCTTCCTCGGACGGGTCTTCGAACGGACGCTCGTCTTCAGGGGAGTTGCCGATGGACACGGGGGCGCCTTTCGAGCGTGTAGCCACCTGTGCTGGAGGTTCAGTCTAGGGGGGGTGCCAAAGGGAGGGGCAACCGGGCGGTACGACTTTGTACGCCATCGGTATGGCCGGTCACACCGATGACGGGCCGGTTACGGCCCCGGCGGGGAGCCGCACCTGTCCTCTCGCTCAACTGGACGTATGCCAAAGGGAAACGGTTGCCCACTGCTCTCTAACGGGTGAGTCACGGCCGGCCGCCCCTTCCCTGACTGACGTCTACCCCCCAGAATCCCCCCGGATCACGGCGAGCACGCCGTCCAGCTCGTCCGGTTTCACGAGAACGTCACGCGCCTTGGAACCCTCGCTGGGCCCGACGATGTTCCGCGACTCCATGAGGTCCATCAGCCGGCCGGCCTTGGCGAAGCCGACGCGCAGCTTGCGCTGGAGCATGGACGTCGATCCGAACTGGGTGGAGACGACCAGCTCGGCCGCCTGGCACAGCAGGTCGAGGTCGTCGCCGATGTCCTCGTCGATCTCCTTCTTCTGCTTGGTGCCCACCGTGACGTCGTCCCGGAAGACCGGCGCCATCTGGTCCTTGCAGTGCTGTACGACGGCCGCGACCTCGGCCTCGGTCACGAAGGCGCCCTGCATGCGGGTCGGCTTGTTCGCGCCCATCGGCAGGAACAGTCCGTCACCCTTGCCGATCAGTTTCTCGGCGCCCGGCTGGTCGAGGATGACGCGCGAGTCGGCCAGCGAGGAGGTGGCGAAGGCGAGCCGCGAGGGCACGTTCGCCTTGATCAGGCCGGTGACGACGTCGACCGACGGGCGCTGGGTGGCGAGCACCAGGTGGATGCCGGCCGCGCGCGCGAGCTGCGTGATGCGCACGATCGAGTCCTCGACGTCACGCGGCGCGACCATCATCAGGTCGGCGAGCTCGTCGACGATCACCAGCAGGTAGGGGTACGGCTGAAGCTCGCGCTCACTGCCCTCGGGCGGCTTGACCTTGCCGTTCCTTATGGCCGCGTTGAAGTCGTCGATGTGCCGGAAGCCGTATGCCGCCAGATCGTCGTAGCGCAGATCCATCTCGCGTACGACCCACTGCAGCGCCTCGGCGGCCCGCTTCGGGTTGGTGATGATCGGCGTGATCAGGTGGGGGATGCCCTCGTAGGCGGTCAGTTCGACGCGCTTGGGGTCGATCAGGACCAGCCGCACGTCCTCGGGGGTCGCGCGGACCATGATCGACGTGATCAGGCAGTTGATGCAGGACGACTTGCCGGAACCGGTGGCTCCGGCCACCAGGACGTGCGGCATCTTCGCCATGTTGGCCATCACGTAGCCGCCCTCGACGTCCTTGCCGAGCGCCACCAGCATCGGGTGGTCGTCCTCGGCCGCGTCCGCGAGCCGCAGCACGTCGCCGAGGTTGACCATCTCCCGGTCGGTGTTGGGGATCTCGATGCCGACCGCGGACTTGCCGGGGATCGGGCTGATGATCCGCACGTCGGGGCTGGCGACGGCGTACGCGATGTTCTTCGCCAGCGCGGTGATCCGCTCGACCTTCACGGCCGGGCCGAGCTCGATCTCGTAGCGGGTGACCGTCGGCCCGCGCGTGAATCCCGTGACGGCCGCGTCGACCTTGAACTCGGTGAAGACGTTCGTCAGCGAGGCGACGACGGCGTCGTTGGCCGCGCTGCGCGCCTTGCCGGGCCCGCCGCGCTCCAGCAGGTCGAGCGAGGGCAGCGAGTAGGTGATGTCGCCGGACAGCTGGAGCTGCTCCGCGCGCGGCGGGAGCTCGCGCGCCTCCTGGGGGGCCGACTTCGTCAGGTCGGGGACCGCTCCCCCACCCGTCTTGAGCTTCTGCTGCTTGGGCCGGGAGGCCGGGGCCGGAACGGGCGTCGGCGTGGTCGGCTCCCCGTCGCCGACGCTCACCCCCTGGGTGAGGTCGGCGACGATCCGCGAGGGCGGCATGCCGTGCAGGACGGCGCCGTCGAGGTCGGCCGCGGCGGCCGCGGCGATGTCCACGGCGTCCAGCCGCCGGTCCATGGCCGGCTGCGGCACCGCGGAGCGCCTGGGGCGGCCGCGCCGCCGCGAGAGCGCCTCCTGCTCGGCGTCCTCCGGGTCGTACGCCTCGGCGGCGCCCGAGCGGCGGCGGGGGCGCCCGGGGAGCGCCTCGCGCCACTGCTCGTCGTAGCGCGCGTCGTCGTCGTGGTCGTCGTACTCGTCCGCCGCCGGGTCGTGCAGCACACCCAGCCGCACCCCGAGCTGCCGCAGCCGCTGCGGGATGGCGTTGACCGGGGTCGCCGTGACGACCAGCAGCCCGAAGACCGTGAGCAGCACGAGCAGCGGTACGGCGAGAACCTCGCCCATGGTGTACGTCAGCGGGGTCGCCGCGCCCCAGCCGATGAGTCCGCCCGCGTCCCTTATCGCCTGCATGCCGTGGCTGCGGGCGGGCGCGCCGCAGGCGATGTGGACCTGGCCGAGCACGCCGATGACGAGCGCGGACAGGCCGATCACGATACGGCCGTTGGCCTCGGGCTTCTCGGGGTGCCGGACGAACCGCACGGCGATGACCGCCAGCAGGATCGGCACCAGCAGGTCGAGCCGCCCGAAGGAGCCGGTCACCAGGATCTCGACGAGGTCGCCGACAGGGCCGCGCAGGTCGGCCCAGGTCCCCGCGGCGACGATCAGCGCGAGGCCGAACAGCAGCAGCGCGACGCCGTCCTTGCGGTGCGCCGGGTCGAGGTTCTTCGCGCCGTTCCCTATGCCGCGGAACACGGCGCCTACGGCGTGCGCCAGTCCGAGCCAGATGGCGCGCACCAGCCGGTAGACGCCCCCTGTGGGACTGGGCGCCGGCGCGGGCACGGGTTTCTTGGCCGCGGCTTTCCTGGCGGGCGCCTTCTTCGCCGGGGCCTTTTTGGCGGCGGCCCGCTTCGCCGGAGCCTTCGCGGGAGCAGCCGCCTTCTTGGCGGGCTGCTTCTTGGCTGCGGACGGACGTGAGGCCATGGGTGTGAGGTTACCGGTGGAGACCACAACGGACACGTGTGCCCACTGCTTCACCCGTTCGTGTCGCCCTCCCGAAGGCGCGGAACTGACACGTCCGCCTTCGGTGGAGGTGGAACTGACGCGCCCTCACGCACAACTCGATGCGTCGCACGCGTCAGTTCCGATCAGTTCGGTGACGGCAACGCGGCCGTGCCGCTGCCGGTGCCCGGCTCCAGGGCGTCCAGCGCCCGGCGCAGACCCGTGAGTTTGCGCTCCAGGTGCGCCGCCGTGGCCACCGCCGCCGCGTCCGCGGACTCGTCGTCCAACTGCTTGGACAGAGCCTCGGCCTGCTCCTCGACGGCCGCGAGCCGCGCGGAGAGCTCGGCGAGCAGCCCCGCGGACTCCTTGACGCCACCACCCGCTGTGGCCTTGCCGCCACCACCCTCCAACTGCAAGCGCAGCAGCGCCGCCTGCTCGCGCAGCTGGCAGTTCTTCATGTAGAGCTCGACGAACACCGAGACCTTCGCGCGCAGCACCCACGGGTCGAACGGCTTGGAGATGTAGTCCACCGCACCGGCCGCGTACCCGCGGAAGGTGTGGTGCGGCCCGTGGTTGATCGCGGTGAGGAAGATGATCGGGATGTCCCTGGTCCGCTCCCGCCGCTTGATGTGCGCGGCCGTCTCGAAGCCGTCCATTCCCGGCATCTGAACATCCAGCAGAATGACCGCGAAGTCGTCCGTCAGCAGTGCTTTCAGCGCCTCTTCCCCGGACGATGCCCGCACCAGCGTCTGATCGAGCGCAGAGAGGATCGCCTCCAGCGCCAGCAGATTCTCCGGCCGGTCATCGACCAGGAGGATCTTGGCCTTCTGCACCATGGCCCGCCCTCCTCGCCCCGGCAGTGCACCGGGCGCCGCCCCTGGGGACGACTCCCTTGCGCCGCCCTTCCTTGTGCCGGTCATGGTAGCCGCACCCCGACCGTCGCCACACCCTGTCACCGTGATGTCACTGTGCACGTAGCAGGAACGCAGCAGGAGACCAGAAGGTTCCCCGAATTCCGCCCCGCTACACGACAGCGGACACCCTGAGTCAGCAACTCCGGGCGCCTTGCGAAGGTTCCCGTCACGCCACAGGTCCCCTCACTCGTCCCGCATCCACTGCCGCATCACCGACAGCAGGTGATCGGGGTCGACCGGCTTCGTCACGTAGTCGGAGGCACCCGACTCGATCGCCTTCTCCCGGTCGCCCTTCATCGCCTTCGCCGTCAGCGCGATGATCGGCAGCCCCGAGAACTGCGGCATCCTGCGGATGGCCGTGGTCGTCGCGTAGCCGTCCATCTCGGGCATCATGATGTCCATCAGGACGACCGCCACGTCGTCGTGCTGCTCGAGGACCTCGATGCCCTCACGGCCGTTCTCCGCGTACAGCACCGACAGACCGTGCTGTTCCAGGACGCTGGTCAGCGCGAACACGTTGCGGATGTCGTCGTCGACGATCAGCACCTTCTCACCGCCGAACCGGATGCCCACGCGCGCGTGCGCCGCCGTCTCCTGCGCACGGGCCGGCCACTGTTCCGGCCGTCCCACCTGCTCGCCGCCGCTCACCAGGCGGCGCCGGCGCCGGAAGAGAGCCGCCGGCCCGTTCTGCGCGTCCTGGTACGACCGCACCTCGGCCGGCATCGCGATCTCCGCGTCGGACAGCTCCGACAGCTCGCGCGCCCCGTTCTCCGAGGCCACCAGGTCGCCGGCCTCCAGGGCGGGCACGACCTGCTGGTAGCCCTGCGGAGGCAGCTCGCTGGGGTGCAGCGGCAGGTAGAGCGTGAACGTCGAGCCACGGCCCGTCTCGCTCTGCGCGTGGATCTCACCGCCCAGCAACTGCGCGATCTCCCGCGAGATCGACAACCCGAGGCCGGTACCACCGTACTTACGGCTGGTCGTGCCGTCGGCCTGCTTGAACGCCTCGAAGATCACCCGCATCTTGCTCGCGGCGATCCCGATGCCGGTGTCGGTCACCGAGAACGCGATCAGCGGCGCGTCCGCGTCGGTCAGCGAACCGGCCTCCAGCAACTGCTCCCGGATCGCCACCGGCACCTCCGCCCCGGCCGGCCGGATGACCAGCTCGACCGACCCGGAGTCGGTGAACTTCACCGCGTTGGACAGCAGGTTGCGCAGCACCTGGAGCAGCCGCTGCTCGTCGGTGTGCAGCGTGGCCGGCAGCTCCGGCGACACCCGCACGGACAGGTCGAGGCCCTTCTCCGCGGTCAGCGGACGGAAGGTGGCCTCCACGTAGTCGACCAGCTGGACCAGCGCGATACGCGTCGGCGAGACGTCCATCTTGCCCGCCTCGACCTTCGACAGGTCGAGGATGTCGTTGATCAGCTGGAGCAGGTCGGACCCCGCGCCGTGGATCGTCTCGGCGAACTCGACCTGCTTCGGCGTCAGGTTGGTGTCCGCGTTGTCGGCGAGCAGCTTGGCCAGGATCAGCAGCGAGTTGAGCGGTGTGCGCAGCTCGTGCGACATGTTGGCGAGGAACTCGCTCTTGTACCGCATCGACACCGCGAGCTGCTCGGCACGCTCCTCCAGGACCTGCCGCGCCTCCTCGATCTCGGTGTTCTTCACCTCGATGTCGCGGTTCTGCTGGGCCAGCAGCTCGGCCTTCTCCTCCAGTTCGGCGTTGGACGCCTGAAGGGCCTTCTGCCGCTGCTCCAACTCGGCCGACCGCTCCCGCAGTTGCTCGGTCAGCTCCTGCGACTGCTTCAGCAACTGCTCCGTCTTGGTGTTGACGGAGATCGTGTTGACGCTGGTCGCGATCATCTCGGCCAGCTGGTTCAGGAAGTCCTTCTGGATCTGCGTGAACGGCGTGAACGACGCCAGCTCGATCACCCCGAGCACCTGGCCCTCGAACAGCACCGGCAACACGATCACCTGCGCGGGCGGCGCCTCGCCGAGCCCCGAGGAGATCTTCAGATAGCCGGTCGGGGCGTTCGCGACGAGAATCGTCCGCTTCTCCTCCGCCGCCGTCCCGACCAGCGCCTCACCGGGCCGGAAGGACGTCGGCATGGAGCCCATCGAGTAGCCGTACGAACCCAGCATCCGCAGCTCGTACAGGTCCGTGCCGCCTTCGGCCGGCGGCATCGCCAGGAAGAACGCGCCGTGCTGCGCTGCCACCAGGGGTGGCAGCTCGCTCATGATCAGCGAGGCCACGTCCTGGAGGTCGCGCCGGCCCTGCATCAGGGCGGACACGCGCGCGAGGTTGCCCTTGAGCCAGTCCTGCTCCTTGTTGGCGATCGTGGTGTCGCGCAGGTTGGCGATCATCTTGTTGATGTAGTCCTGGAGTTCCTGGATCTCGCCGGACGCGTCCACGTCGATCTTCAGGTTCAGGTCTCCGCGGGTCACCGCGGTCGCCACGCGCGCGATGGCACGCACCTGCCGGGTCAGGTTCCCGGCCATCTCGTTCACGGACTCGGTCAGATCGCGCCAGGTGCCGTCGACGTCACGCACGCGTGCCTGACCGCCCAGCTGCCCCTCGGTACCCACCTCACGGGCCACCCGGGTGACCTCCTCGGCGAACGACGACAGCTGGTCGACCATCGTGTTGATGGTCGTCTTCAGCTCGAGGATCTCCCCGCGCGCGTCGATGTCGATCTTCTTCGTCAGGTCACCCTTGGCGATGGCCGTCGTGACCATGGCGATGTTGCGCACCTGACCGGTCAGGTTGGACGCCATGCCGTTCACCGAATCGGTGAGGTCCTTCCACGTGCCCGCCACGCCCGGCACATGCGCCTGCCCGCCCAGGATGCCGTCCGTGCCCACCTCACGGGCCACCTTGGTGACCTGCTCGGCGAACGAACTCAGCGTCTTCACCATGGTGTTGAACGTGTCGGCGAGCTGCTGGACCTCACCGCGCGCCTCGATCGTCACCTGCCGCGTCAGGTCGCCGTTGGCGACGGCCGCCGCGACCTGGGAGATGTTGCGCACCTGCATGGTCAGGTTCTTGGCCATCAGGTTGACGTTGCCGCTGAGGTCCTTCCAGATGCCCGTGACGCCGGGCACGTGCGCCTGGCCGCCCAGGATGCCCTCGGTGCCCACCTCGCGGGCCACCCGGGTCACCTGCTCGGCGAACGACGACAGCTGGTCCACCATCGTGTTGACCGTGGTGACGAGCTCCAGGATCTCGCCCTTGGCGTCGACCGTGATCTTCTTCGACAGGTCGCCCTTGGCGACCGCGGTCGTGACCTCGGCGATCTGACGCACCTGGATCGTCAGGTTGTTCGCCATGAAGTTCACCGACTGGGTGAGGTCCTTCCAGGTGCCGGAGACACCCTGCACCTCGGCCTGTCCGCCGAGCTGCCCCTCCGTACCCACCTCACGGGCGACCCGCGTGACCTCCTGGGCGAACGACGACAGCTGGTCGACCATCGTGTTCAGCGTGTTCTTCAGCTCGAGGATCTCCCCGCGCGCGTCCACGGTGATCTTCTGCGAGAGGTCACCGCGGGCCACGGCGGTGGCGACCTGGGCGATGTTGCGCACCTGGGCGGTGAGGTTGCCGGCCATGCCGTTCACCGAGTCCGTCAGGTCCCGCCACACACCGGCCACGCCGGGCACCTGCGCCTGCCCGCCCAGCCGGCCCTCGGTACCCACGTCCCGCGCCACCCGGGTCACCTGGTCGGCGAAGGCCGAGAGCTGGTCGACCATCGTGTTGATGGTGTTCTTCAGCTCGAGGATCTCCCCGCGCGCGTCCACGTCGATCTTCTGCGACAGGTCACCACGGGCCACGGCCGTCGTCACCTGCGCGATGTTGCGCACCTGGGAGGTCAGGTTCCCGGCCATCGAGTTGACGGAGTCCGTCAACTCCTTCCAGGTGCCCGACACGCCGTCCACCCGGGCCTGCCCGCCCAGCCGGCCCTCGGTACCCACGTCCCGGGCCATCCGGGTCACCTGGTCGGCGAACGACGACAGCTGGTCCACCATCGTGTTCACGGTGTTCTTCAGCTGGGCCATCTCGCCGGAGACGTCCACCGTGACCTTCTGCGACAGGTCACCGTTGGCCACGGCCGTGGTGACCTGCGCGATGTTCCTCACCTGTCCGGTGAGATTCCTGAACGCCGTGTTGACGGAGTCCGTCAGGTCCTTCCACGTCCCGGCCGCGCCCGACACCTGCGCCTGACCGCCCAGCTCACCCTCGACCCCGATCTCCCGCGCCACGCGCGTCACCTCGGCGCCGAAGGCCGACAGCTGGTCGACCATCCCGTTGACGGTGTTCTTCAGCTCCAGCATCTCGCCGGCCACGTCCACCGTGACCTTCTGCGACAGATCTCCGCTGGCCACGGCCGTCGTCACGGCCGCGATGTCCCGCACCTGCGTGGTGAGGTTCCTGAAGACGGTGTTGACGGAGTCCGTCAGGTCCTTCCAGGTACCCGCCGCGCCCGGCACGTTCGCCTGGCCGCCCAGCTGCCCCGCGGCCCCCACCTCGTTGGCCACGCGCGTGACCTCGTCCGCGAAGGTCCGCAGCGTCTCGGTCATCTGGTTCATCGTGTCGGCCAGCTGCGCGACCTCGCCGCGCGCCGACACCGTCACCTTCTGCGACAGATCGCCGTTGGCGACCGCCGTGGTCACCTCCGCGATGCCGCGCACCTGGGCCGTCAGGTTCCCGGCCATGGTGTTCACCGAGTCGGTGAGCTCTTTCCACACCCCGTCCACACCGGACACCTGCGCCTGACCGCCCAGGATGCCCTCGGTGCCCACCTCACGGGCCACCCGCGTCACCTCGGACGAGAACGCGGAGAGCTGATCCACCATCGTGTTGACGGTGTTCTTCAGCTCGAGCATCTCGCCCTCGACGTGAACCGTCACCTTCCGGGACAGATCACCCTTGGCCACGGCCGTCGTCACCAGCGCGATGTCCCGCACCTGCGCCGTCAGCCGGTACGCCATCGTGTTGACGGACTCCGTCAGGTCCTTCCACGAACCGGACATACCGCGCACCTGGGCCTGACCGCCCAGCTTGCCCTCGGTCCCCACCTCACTGGCCACACGCGTGACCTCGTCGGTGAACGTGGAGAGCTGGTCCACGAGGTTGTTGACCGTCCGCCCCACCTTCAGGAACTCACCGCGCAGCGGATGCCCGGTCCCCTCCGGCGTGTGCGTCCTGAGCTCCATCCGCGGCGACAGATCACCCTCGGCGACCGCCGACAGCACCCGCCCGACCTCGGAAACAGGCCGTACGAGGTCGTCGACCAGCGCGTTCGAGTTGTCGACGGCCGTCGCCCAGGACCCCTCGCAGGCGCCCGTCTCCAGCCGCTCGGTGAGCTTTCCCTCACGTCCCACCATGCGCCGGACCCGCGACAGCTCACCCGTGAGATGCAGATTCCGGTCCGCGACCTCGTTGAACACGGCCGCGATCTCCGACATCACGCCGTCACCGGACACCGTGAGCCGCTTGCGGAAATTGCCGTCCCGCATGGAGCCGAGGGCTCCCAGCAGCCGGTGCAAGGCCGCCGTGTCCACGACGGTCGTCCCGCCGCGTGGTGTACGCGGCCTGCTCAGAGACTGTCCGCCTTTCGCGCGCGCCTTAGTGCCCCGCGTCGCTGCGCCAGACTCCACTTGTCCCTCCCACAGGGATCGACCGTTACCGCTGTGCCTGGGTGCTACTGCTCGCCATACCTGTTGCCACTCGGTATTCCGCCCGATGAAACCAGGCGGACCCGGGGGGCTGCTGCCCCCTGTACTCAGAAGACACCCAGTCTGCCCGGACCTTCACAAGAAGCTTGCCCAGTGTTTCACCCTTGCCGAACCAGGCCATAACAGTTCGGCAGCTTCGCACATCGTCCGCACACCCTCGGGCGGAAACACTGGCGACCGGCATCCGTAGGGGCCGGGAAGGTAAGTAACCTTGCATGCGGCTGTCCAGCCACGCCGGTCCGACCGGCCTGGGCGGTGGCACGAGCACGAGCGGGCATCGGAGGGGCGGCCGCACACATGACCACCGGACTGATCCCGGGGGGACAGACCCCGGACCCCCGGCCTTCCAGCACGCGCCCGCCCCACCAGCGAGGCGACCTGACCGGCCAGGGAGCCCTGCACGTCGACGACCGGCCGAGGAGTTCAGTGATCACCGCGCGCGCGGCTGCCAGCTTCGAGCCCGTCGGGAGATCCGTGGCGACCGCCCGCTCCTTCGTCCGCGACACCCTCCAGGGCTGGGGCTTCGCCGACATCATCGACGACGCCGTCGTCCTCACCAGCGAACTGGTGACCAACGCGGTCGTCCACGCGGGCACCCACGCCGACGTCCTGTGCCTGCGCAGCGCCGACGGCGTACGCATCGAGGTGTCCGACCGGTATCCCGAACGTGAGATTCCCCTCCAGGGCTCCCTCGCCACCATGGGCAGCCCGGACCGCGAAGGCGGCCGCGGCCTCCAGCTGTGCGCGGCCATCGCCGGCCGCTGGGGCGTCGAGTACACCCCGACCCACAAGCAGGTCTGGTTCCAGCTCGACCTCCCCGACCGCCCGGTCGGCACCCGCACGGCCGGCCCGTCCCTCCCGGCCGACCTCCTCCCGCTCGCCGACAGCCGGGTGCGCGTGGCGGTCGTCCAGATCGACCGCACGGGCGCCATCTCGGCCTGGAACGAAGACGCCGAGGAGCTCTTCGGCTACTCGGCCGACCAGGTCACCGGCAAACCCCTCACCGACCTCGCCGCCTGGCCGCACACGCCCGGCACCAGCACCGGCATCGTCGAGGCCCTCCAGCTCTCCCGCTGGGAGGGCAGCTACGGCATCCGCGGCGCCAACGGCCGCGTCACGCCCGTGTACGCCTCCCACCTCCGCGTCCGCGACACCGACGGCGAGCCCTCCACGGTCTGCCTGCTCGTCCGCGACCACGAGCGCGCGGTCCTCCAGACCCCGTCACGCGGCCCGGCCTCCGACCCGGCCACCACCTCGGACGGCCAGAACGCCGACCCCTTCGAGGTGTTCATCGGCTCCCCGGCCCCGGACGACCTCGACGGCCTCCTCCAGCGCACGGTGGAGCGCGCCCGCGACATGCTCGACGGCGACTCGGCCTTCCTCCTGCTGGCGACCGACGACGAGACGGAGCTGGAGGTCCGCGCCTCCACGGGCCTGCCCTCCGCCCGCCAGCGCTTCGCGCGCGTGCCCGTCGAGGCGGGCCCCGGCCGCTACGGCTCGGCCCGCATGCCGGCCGTCCACGAGGATCTCCTGGCCGTCCCCGGCGCCGTACCCCTGCTGAACGGCACGGGCATGCGCTCGGTCGTCACGGTCCCGCTGAAGGTCGAGGGCCGGCTCACGGGCTCCCTCGGCGTCGCGGCAGAGGCTTCCGGCCGCTACTCCAACGAGGAGGCGCTGCGCCTGCAGTTCGCGGCCGACCGCATCGCCCTGGCCGTGGAGTCGGCCCGCCTCGGCGAGCTGGAACGCCTGCGCCGAGGCTCCCTCAGCTTCCTCGTCGAGGCCTCCGACCTCCTCGCGGGCACCCTGGACCGCGACCAGACCCTCGCCCTGATGGCCCAGATGACGGTTCCGACCCTGGCCACCTGGTGCGCGGTCTACACGATCGCCGACCAGGCCTCCGATCCCTACCTGTCGTACGTCCTGCACGAGGACGAGGAATTCATCGACGGCATCAAGTCGTTGCTCTCGAAGATCGCACCGCCCGACCCGGTCCCCACCCCCGGCGCCCGGGTCTGGGCAGCCCCCGCCGCCGCTGCGCACGACGCGGCCCTGCGCAGCTCCATGCGCAGCCTGGGCCTGACCGGCGGCCCGACCCACCAGGTGGCGTCCGGCATCGGCCCCACGCTCGCCACCGCCTCGGCAGTGGGCGGCGAGACGGTCGTCCTCCCCCTGGTCGCCCGCAACCGCGTCATCGGCATGCTGACCCTCGGCAAGCCCACCGACGAACACTTCCGCCAGGAAATCCTGGAGCTGGCCGAGGACTTGAGCCGCCGGGCGGCCCTCGCCCTCGACAACGCCCGCCTCTACTCCGAGCGCACGGCCATCAGCCAGGCCCTCCAGCGCAGCCTGCTGCCGCCGGAGCTCCCCGAGATCGACGGCGTCGAGGTCGAGGTCATCTACCGCGCGGCCGGCGAGGGCAACGAGGTCGGCGGTGACTTCTACGACGTCTTCCCCATCAGCGACGGCGCGTACGGCTTCGCCATCGGCGACGTCTGCGGCACGGGCCCGAACGCGGCGGCCGTGACCGGCCTGGCCCGCCACGCCCTGCGCCTCCTCGCACGCGAGGGGCTCAGCGGCCCGGCCGTCTTGGAGCGCCTCAACTCGGCCATCCTCGACGAGGGCGCCCGCAGCCGCTTCCTGACCCTCCTCTACGGCGAGATGCGTCCGCAGGAGGACGGCAGCGCCGAGCTGAAGGTGGTCTGCGCCGGCCACCCGCTCCCCCTGCGCCTGCGCCAGGACGGCACCGTCGAGGCGGCCGCCGAACCGCAGCCGCTGCTGGGCGTCATGGAGGACCTGGAACTCTACGAGCAGACGGTCACCCTCGACCCGGGCGACGTCCTCCTCTGCGTCACGGACGGCGTCACCGAGCGCCGTGAGGGCACCCGCATGCTGGGCGACGACGGCCTCGCCGACGTCCTCACCACCTGCACCGGTCTCACCGCCGGCGCGGTCGCGGCCCGCATCATGCGCGCGGTGGAACGCTTCGCGTCCGACGCCCCTTCCGACGACATGGCGATCCTGGCGATGCGAGTGGCGTGAGGAAAAGGCAGGACAGGACATGAAGAAAGCCCCCGCCCGAAAGGGCGGGGGCTTCTTCGTGGAGCCCTCTAACGGAATCGAACCGTTGACCTTCTCCTTACCATGGAGACGCTCTACCGACTGAGCTAAGAGGGCCGGTCGCTTTTCGAGGTTTCCCTCGCGGCGACAGAACAGATCGTACCCCGAACTGGCCGGTGTTCCCAAACTCGTTCAGAAGGCGGGTTGAAGCAGTCCGCCGAGTGCGTTGCAGGCGGACACGATCCGCTGCATGTCCCGCTTCGTCAACGAGGCATCCACCGGCAGCGCGAGGGTCTCGTCCGCCGCGAGCTCGGTCTCCGGCAGCGACACACACCGCCGGAACTCGGGCAGCCGGTGCAACGGAGTCTTCACCGGCACCCGGCACTCGACTCCCTTTCCCCGCAGAGCCCGCGCGAAGGCATCCCTGTCGGGCCGGCCGTTCCCCGGCACGCGCACGACGTACTGCTGATACGTGTGTCCGTCCCCGCCGTCCGGCATCCGCACCCCACGCAACCGTCCGTCCAGGTAGGCCGCCCGCTCCCGACGCTGCGCGATCTCGTCGTACGGCGCCTCGGACTCCCCCTGTTCCAACACCAGCAGCCCGTGCCGCTGCCCCACCCCGTGCAACCGCCCGACATCCGCCGGCCGGCCGAAGCGGTGCACGACAACGACCGCCGCGGTGCGCGGAGTTACGACCGCTTCGACGGCGGCCGGGTCCAGGCAGTACGTCACCGGATCGACATCGGCGAACACCGGAAGCGCACCCGCCAGGGCGACTGCTCCGGCGACCTCCACATTCCCGAAGGCCGGCACGATGACCTCGTCACCGACTCCGACGCCTGCGGCCCTGAGCATTGCAGCAGTACCCATGCCGTGGATGCTGAAGGCGGAACATGAACTTCAAGTGGCCGAAAACAAAAAAGGGTTGGTCCCTGAACCGAAGTTCAGAGACCAACCCTTTGAATGATTGTTCGGCGGTGTCCTACTCTCCCACAGGGTCCCCCCTGCAGTACCATCGGCGCTGTAAGGCTTAGCTTCCGGGTTCGGAATGTAACCGGGCGTTTCCCTCACGCTATGACCACCGAAACACTATGAAACTGTCCAGCCGCACCATGCCGTGACCATGGCATGGGGCCGTTCGTGGTTTCAGAACCAACACAGTGGACGCGAGCAACTGAGGACAAGCCCTCGGCCTATTAGTACCAGTCAGCTTCACCCATTACTGGGCTTCCACATCCGGCCTATCAACCCAGTCGTCTACTGGGAGCCTTAACCCCTCAAGGGGGTGGGAATACTCATCTCGAAGCAGGCTTCCCGCTTAGATGCTTTCAGCGGTTATCCCTCCCGAACGTAGCCAACCAGCCATGCCCTTGGCAGAACAACTGGCACACCAGAGGTTCGTCCGTCCCGGTCCTCTCGTACTAGGGACAGCCCTTCTCAATATTCCTGCGCGCGCAGCGGATAGGGACCGAACTGTCTCACGACGTTCTAAACCCAGCTCGCGTACCGCTTTAATGGGCGAACAGCCCAACCCTTGGGACCGACTCCAGCCCCAGGATGCGACGAGCCGACATCGAGGTGCCAAACCATCCCGTCGATATGGACTCTTGGGGAAGATCAGCCTGTTATCCCCGGGGTACCTTTTATCCGTTGAGCGACGGCGCTTCCACAAGCCACCGCCGGATCACTAGTCCCGACTTTCGTCCCTGCTCGACCCGTCGGTCTCACAGTCAAGCTCCCTTGTGCACTTACACTCAACACCTGATTGCCAACCAGGCTGAGGGAACCTTTGGGCGCCTCCGTTACTCTTTAGGAGGCAACCGCCCCAGTTAAACTACCCATCAGACACTGTCCCTGATCCGGATCACGGACCCAGGTTAGACATCCAGCACGACCAGAGTGGTATTTCAACGGCGACTCACCGTGAACTGGCGTCCACGTTTCAAAGTCTCCCACCTATCCTACACAAGCCGAACCGAACACCAATATCAAACTGTAGTAAAGGTCCCGGGGTCTTTCCGTCCTGCTGCGCGAAACGAGCATCTTTACTCGTAGTGCAATTTCACCGGGCCTATGGTTGAGACAGTCGAGAAGTCGTTACGCCATTCGTGCAGGTCGGAACTTACCCGACAAGGAATTTCGCTACCTTAGGATGGTTATAGTTACCACCGCCGTTTACTGGCGCTTAAGTTCTCAGCTTCGCCACCCCGAAGAGTGACTAACCGGTCCCCTTAACGTTCCAGCACCGGGCAGGCGTCAGTCCGTATACATCGCCTTACGGCTTCGCACGGACCTGTGTTTTTAGTAAACAGTCGCTTCTCGCTGGTCTCTGCGGCCACCCCCAGCTCGAGCAGCAAGTGCTCTCACCAGACGTGGCCCCCCTTCTCCCGAAGTTACGGGGGCATTTTGCCGAGTTCCTTAACCATAGTTCACCCGAACGCCTCGGTATTCTCTACCTGACCACCTGAGTCGGTTTAGGGTACGGGCCGCCATGAAACTCGCTAGAGGCTTTTCTCGACAGCATAGGATCATCCACTTCGCCACAATCGGCTCGGCATCAGGTCTCAGACTATGTGAACGGCGGATTTGCCTACCGTTCGTCCTACACCCTTACCCCGGGACAACCACCGCCCGGGATGGACTACCTTCCTGCGTCACCCCATCACTCACCTACTGCAAGTCTGGTTCGTCGGCTCCACCACTTTCCTTTCCCCGAAGGGTCCGGAACGGCTTCACGGACTTAGCATCGCCTGGTTCGATGTTTGACGCTTCACAGCGGGTACCGGAATATCAACCGGTTATCCATCGACTACGCCTGTCGGCCTCGCCTTAGGTCCCGACTTACCCTGGGCAGATCAGCTTGACCCAGGAACCCTTAGTCAATCGGCGCACACGTTTCTCACGTGTGTATCGCTACTCATGCCTGCATTCTCACTCGTGAACCGTCCACAACTCGCTTCCGCGGCTGCTTCACCCGGCACACGACGCTCCCCTACCCATCCATACAGGCGTTGGCCCTATTGTATGAATGACACGACTTCGGCGGTACGCTTGAGCCCCGCTACATTGTCGGCGCGGAATCACTAGACCAGTGAGCTATTACGCACTCTTTCAAGGGTGGCTGCTTCTAAGCCAACCTCCTGGTTGTCTGTGCGACTCCACATCCTTTCCCACTTAGCGTACGCTTAGGGGCCTTAGTCGATGCTCTGGGCTGTTTCCCTCTCGACCATGGAGCTTATCCCCCACAGTCTCACTGCCGCGCTCTCACTTACCGGCATTCGGAGTTTGGCTAAGGTCAGTAACCCGGTAGGGCCCATCGCCTATCCAGTGCTCTACCTCCGGCAAGAAACACACGACGCTGCACCTAAATGCATTTCGGGGAGAACCAGCTATCACGGAGTTTGATTGGCCTTTCACCCCTAACCACAGGTCATCCCCCAGGTTTTCAACCCTGGTGGGTTCGGTCCTCCACGAAGTCTTACCTCCGCTTCAACCTGCCCATGGCTAGATCACTCCGCTTCGGGTCTTGAGCGTGCTACTGAAACGCCCTATTCGGACTCGCTTTCGCTACGGCTTCCCCACTCGGGTTAACCTCGCAACACACCGCAAACTCGCAGGCTCATTCTTCAAAAGGCACGCAGTCACGACGCATCGAGTAAACTCAATGCGCGACGCTCCCACGGCTTGTAGGCACACGGTTTCAGGTACTATTTCACTCCGCTCCCGCGGTACTTTTCACCATTCCCTCACGGTACTATCCGCTATCGGTCACCAGGGAATATTTAGGCTTAGCGGGTGGTCCCGCCAGATTCACACGGGATTTCTCGGGCCCCGTGCTACTTGGGTGTCTCTCAAACGAGCCGTTGACGTTTCGACTACGGGGGTCTTACCCTCTACGCCGGACCTTTCGCATGTCCTTCGCCTACATCAACGGTTTCTGACTCGTCTCACAGCCGGCAGACTGTGAAAGAGAGATCCCACAACCCCGTACACGCAACCCCTGCCGGGTCTCACACGTATACGGTTTGGCCTCATCCGGTTTCGCTCGCCACTACTCCCGGAATCACGGTTGTTTTCTCTTCCTGCGGGTACTGAGATGTTTCACTTCCCCGCGTTCCCTCCACACTGCCTATGTGTTCAGCAGCGGGTGACAGCCCATGACGACTGCCGGGTTTCCCCATTCGGAAACCCCGGATCAAAGCCTGGTTGACGACTCCCCGGGGACTATCGTGGCCTCCCACGTCCTTCATCGGTTCCTGGTGCCAAGGCATCCACCGTGCGCCCTTAAAAACTTGGCCACAGATGCTCGCGTCCACTGTGCAGTTCTCAAACAACGACCAGCCACCCATCACCCCGAACCCTTAACGGTTTCGAGTGCACTGGGGCCGGCATCAGAAGGACGAGCAAACGCTCGCACCCTCAGATACCCAACAGCGTGCCCGACCCGGTCGCGTCCGGAGATGATGCTTTCCACGCCCTTACGGACAGTACTTGCAGCCTCCGACCCGTGAACCGGACCGAATAATCAACGTTCCACCCATGAGCAACCAGCATCGGACGTACGCCGATGTACTGGCCTCTGACCTCACCCCGAAGGGATCGGTAAGAAGTGCTCCTTAGAAAGGAGGTGATCCAGCCGCACCTTCCGGTACGGCTACCTTGTTACGACTTCGTCCCAATCGCCAGTCCCACCTTCGACAGCTCCCTCCCACAAGGGGTTGGGCCACCGGCTTCGGGTGTTACCGACTTTCGTGACGTGACGGGCGGTGTGTACAAGGCCCGGGAACGTATTCACCGCAGCAATGCTGATCTGCGATTACTAGCAACTCCGACTTCATGGGGTCGAGTTGCAGACCCCAATCCGAACTGAGACCGGCTTTTTGAGATTCGCTCCACCTCACGGTTTCGCAGCTCTTTGTACCGGCCATTGTAGCACGTGTGCAGCCCAAGACATAAGGGGCATGATGACTTGACGTCGTCCCCACCTTCCTCCGAGTTGACCCCGGCAGTCTCCTGTGAGTCCCCATCACCCCGAAGGGCATGCTGGCAACACAGAACAAGGGTTGCGCTCGTTGCGGGACTTAACCCAACATCTCACGACACGAGCTGACGACAGCCATGCACCACCTGTACACCGACCACAAGGGGGCGCCTGTCTCCAGACGTTTCCGGTGTATGTCAAGCCTTGGTAAGGTTCTTCGCGTTGCGTCGAATTAAGCCACATGCTCCGCTGCTTGTGCGGGCCCCCGTCAATTCCTTTGAGTTTTAGCCTTGCGGCCGTACTCCCCAGGCGGGGAACTTAATGCGTTAGCTGCGGCACCGACGACGTGGAATGTCGCCAACACCTAGTTCCCACCGTTTACGGCGTGGACTACCAGGGTATCTAATCCTGTTCGCTCCCCACGCTTTCGCTCCTCAGCGTCAGTAATGGCCCAGAGATCCGCCTTCGCCACCGGTGTTCCTCCTGATATCTGCGCATTTCACCGCTACACCAGGAATTCCGATCTCCCCTACCACACTCTAGTCTGCCCGTATCGAATGCAGACCCGGGGTTAAGCCCCGGGCTTTCACATCCGACGTGACAGACCGCCTACGAGCTCTTTACGCCCAATAATTCCGGACAACGCTTGCGCCCTACGTATTACCGCGGCTGCTGGCACGTAGTTAGCCGGCGCTTCTTCTGCAGGTACCGTCACTTTCGCTTCTTCCCTGCTGAAAGAGGTTTACAACCCGAAGGCCGTCATCCCTCACGCGGCGTCGCTGCATCAGGCTTTCGCCCATTGTGCAATATTCCCCACTGCTGCCTCCCGTAGGAGTCTGGGCCGTGTCTCAGTCCCAGTGTGGCCGGTCGCCCTCTCAGGCCGGCTACCCGTCGTCGCCTTGGTGAGCCATTACCTCACCAACAAGCTGATAGGCCGCGGGCTCATCCTTCACCGCCGGAGCTTTTAACCCCCACCCATGCGAGTGGAAGTATTATCCGGTATTAGACCCCGTTTCCAGGGCTTGTCCCAGAGTGAAGGGCAGATTGCCCACGTGTTACTCACCCGTTCGCCACTAATCCCCACCGAAGTGGTTCATCGTTCGACTTGCATGTGTTAAGCACGCCGCCAGCGTTCGTCCTGAGCCAGGATCAAACTCTCCGTGAATGTTTACCGGTTATCCGGTCGACACCACGAGAGCGGAACAGCCAGGCGGAATAAGCCCGGCCGTTCACAGCGTCCTCGCTGTGTTTTGTTTCAAAGGAACCTCATCCTCGGCTATCACTGCCGGGGACGGGGTATCAACATATCTGGCGTTGATTTTTGGCACGCTGTTGAGTTCTCAAGGAACGGACGCTTCCTTTGTACTCACCCGAGAGACTCTCTCAGGCTTTCCTCCGGGCGCTTCCCTTCGGTCTTGCGTTTCCGACTCTATCAGATCTTTTCTCGACCCGATTTCCTCGGTGCTTTCCAGGTTCCCGCTTTTGTTTCGCGGTTTCCTTTCCGGCGGTTCCGACTTTATCAGAAGTTCTGAGTCGGTTTTCCCGGCCCCTCCCGGGAGTGGATCCGGGGCACGAGGTGTACCGGGTTCCCGTTCAGGCGGAGCCGTAAACGTACTGGAGCGGGGCTCCTCGATGCAAATCGAGGAGCCCCGCTCCGGGTTCACGCGTACGGGGAGCCGTACGTCGCTCAGACCTCGACCACGACCGGGAGGATCATCGGCCTGCGGCGATAGGTGTCGGAGACCCACTTGCCCAGCGTGCGGCGGATGAGCTGCTGGAGCTGGTGGGGCTCGACCACACCGTCCTGGGCGGAGCGTTCCAGGACCTCGGCGATCTTCGGGGTGACGGCCGAGAAGGCCGAGTCGTCGATACCCGAACCGCGGGCCTGGATGTGCGGGCCGCCGGTGATCTTGCCGGTGGAGGAGTCCACGACGACGAACACCGAGATGATGCCCTCGTCGCCCAGGATCTTCCGGTCCTTGAGGGCCGGCTCGCCCACGTCGCCGACCGAGAGGCCGTCGACATAGACGTAACCCGCCTGGACCTTGCCGGAGATCTTCGCCTTGCCCTCGACGAGGTCGACGACCACGCCGTCCTCGGCGATCACGATGCGGTCGTGCGGGACGCCTGTCTTGGCGCCCAGCTCGGCGTTGGCGCGCAGATGGCGCCATTCGCCGTGGACCGGCATCAGGTTCTTCGGGCGGCAGATGTTGTAGAAGTACAGGAGCTCGCCCGCGGACGCGTGGCCCGAGACGTGCACCTTGGCGTTGCCCTTGTGGACGACGTGCGCGCCCCAGCGGGTCAGGCCGTTGATCACGCGGTAGACCGCGTTCTCGTTGCCGGGGATGAGCGAGGACGCCAGGATCACCGTGTCGCCGGGGACGATGCGGATCTGGTGGTCGCGGTTGGCCATGCGGGACAGGGCCGCCATCGGCTCGCCCTGGGAGCCCGTGCAGACCAGGACCACCTCGTGGTCGGGCAGGTCGTCGAGCGTCTTGACGTCCACCACGAGGCCCGGTGGGACCTTCAGGTAACCCAGGTCGCGGGCGATACCCATGTTGCGGACCATCGAGCGGCCCACGAAGGCGACCCTGCGACCGTACTCGTGCGCCGTGTCCAGGATCTGCTGGATGCGGTGGATGTGGCTGGCGAAGCTGGCCACGATGATCCGCTTGCGGGCGTTCGCGAAGACCGTGCGCAGGACGTTGGAGATGTCCCGCTCGGGTGCCACGAAACCGGGGACCTCGGCGTTCGTGGAGTCGGAGAGAAGGAGGTCGATGCCTTCCTCGCTCAGACGTGCGAACGCGTGCAGATCCGTGAGACGGCCGTCCAGCGGGAGCTGGTCCATCTTGAAGTCGCCCGTGTGGACCACCATGCCCGCCGGCGTGCGGATGGCGACGGCGAGGGCGTCCGGGATCGAGTGGTTGACGGCGATGAACTCGCAGTCGAAGGGGCCGATGCGCTCACGGTGTCCCTCCGCCACCTCGAGGGTGTACGGGCGGATCCGGTGCTCCTGGAGCTTGGCCTCGATGAAGGCGAGGGTCAGCTTGGAGCCGATCAGCGGGATGTCCGGCTTCTCCCGGAGGAGGTAGGGGACGGCACCGATGTGGTCCTCGTGACCATGGGTGAGGACGATGCCCTCGATGTCGTCGAGGCGGTCCCGGATGGACGTGAAGTCCGGCAGGATCAGGTCGATGCCGGGCTGCTCCTCCTCGGGGAAGAGCACGCCGCAGTCGACGATCAGCAGACGGCCGCCGAATTCGAAGACCGTCATGTTCCGGCCGATTTCGCCGAGGCCGCCGAGCGGGGTGACCCTGAGGCCGCCCGCCGGGAGCGGCGGGGGCGGGGCAAGTTCGGGATGCGGATGACTCAAAAGACTCTCCTCAACCACACACGCCACGTACCGGTGGGCACGTGGCGCGCATGACGTTCGTGCAATAGCAGTTGTCGTTGTGGATTGCAGGCACCGGTGGCCTGCTATTCAGTTGTGAAGTCCGTTGTCAGAGCTGTACCCCGCCCGCCGCAAGATCGATCTTGAGCTGTTCGATCTCTTCGGGCGAGCACTCGACCATGGGTGAGCGCAGCGGGCCGGCGGGCAGGCCCAGCAGGGTGAGGGCCGCCTTGGTGGTCATCACGCCCTGGGTACGGAACATGCCCGTGTAGACCGGGAGCAGCTTCTGGTGGATCTCGGTCGCCTTCTGGACGTCCCCGGCGGTGAACGCCTCGACGAGGGCGCGCAGGTCCGGGGTGACCACGTGGCCGACGACGGAGACGAAGCCGACCGCGCCCACGGAGAGCAGCGGCAGGTTCAGCATGTCGTCACCGGAGTACCAGGCCAGCCCGGAGCGCGCGATGGCCCAGCTCGCGCGGCCCAGGTCGCCCTTGGCGTCCTTGTTGGCGACGATCCGGGGGTGCGCGGCGAGGCGGACCAGCGTCTCGGTGCTGATCGGGACACCGCTGCGGCCGGGGATGTCGTAGAGCATGACCGGCAGCTCGGCGGCGTCGGCGACGGCCGTGAAGTGCCGGTACAGGCCCTCCTGAGGGGGCTTGTTGTAGTACGGGGTGACGACCAGGAGGCCGTGTGCGCCGGCCGTCTCGGCCGCGCGGGCGAGTTCGACACTGTGGTGGGTGTCGTTGGTGCCGACGCCGGCGACGACGTGGGCACGGTCTCCGACGGCCTCCAGGACGGCTCGTACCAGGTCCGATTTCTCCGCGTCACTGGTGGTGGGGGACTCGCCGGTGGTGCCGTTGACGATCAGGCCGTCGTTGCCTGCGTCCACCAGGTGGGTGGCGAGCCGCTGTGCGCCGTCGAGGTCGAGTGCGCCGTCCGCCGTGAAGGGCGTGACCATGGCGGTGAGGACCCGCCCGAAGGGGGTCTGCGGAGTGGAGGTCGGAGCCATGGGTGACACGCTACTCGTTGCTCACCGTGGGGTCTGCCCGCGGGGGGTGCGGAAAGTCATGACAAAGATGGAACCCGGCACTGCCTGCTCGGGGGTTCAAGCAGTGCCGGGTCCGTTTGATCAGGCTAGATGAACTTCTCTAAATGCCGCAATACGGACACTTCGCACGGATGATCCGTACATACGTCTCCGTCGGCTCGTCTCCGGCGCTCGCCTTCGCCGCGTCCGTCAGGGCGCCACTCGGCCGTTGGCGTTGAAGGCCGCGTACGTGAGGGGCATGAGCCCGGCCCACTCGGCCTCCATCTTCTCGCCCACCATCTCGATCTCCCGCTGCGGGAAGGACGGGACCTTAGCCAGCTCGTGCTGGGTGCGCAGGCCGAGGAAGTGCATCAGCGAGCGGGCGTTGCAGGTGGCGTACATCGAGGAGAACAGGCCGACCGGCAGGACCGCACGGGCGACCTCACGGGCGACGCCCGCGGCGAGCATCTCCTGGTAGGCCTCGTAGGACCGGAGGTAGGAGTCCTCCATGGTGCGGCCGACGAGCTCCTGCTGGGCCTGCGTGCCCTCGGCGAAGACGTACTTGCCGGGACGGCCCTGCTGAACGAGTTTGCGGGACTCGCCGGGGACGTAGAAGACGGGCTGGAGCTCCCGGTAGCGGCCGGACTCCTCGTTGTACGACCAGCCCACTCGGTGGCGCATGAACTCGCGGAAGACGAAGATCGGGGCACTGATGAAGAACGTCATCGAGTTGTGCTCGAAGGGGCTGCCGTGCCGGTCCCGCATCAGGTAGTTGATCAGGCCCTTGGAGCGCTCCGGGTCCTTGCCCAGCTCGTCCAGGGACTGCTCGCCGGCGGTCGAGACGCGGGCGGCGAAGAGCACGTCGGCGTCGGACGCGGTGTGCTTGACCAGCTCGACGGTGACGTCGCTGCGGAAGCCGGGTTTGAGGTCGTCGGCGGGGCTGTCGGTCACTGTGCGGGGGTCCTTCCATCGCGTCTTCGGAGCGGCGCCAACTCTACGGGGGCCGCCGAGCCGGTCGGCCACGGGCGTGCCGTCGGATTCGTGCGGGACGTCTGCTGATATGGGGCACGTTTTCGGGCACCCGCTCGTCTGTATCAGTGAAGTGCCCGATCGAAAGCCCCAGGAGGAAGTACCCATCATGTTCCGCCGGCGCGAGCCCGTACCCTTCGCCTTCCTCGCCGAGGCCGACCGGTTCCGTAGCAATGTCGCTCCCCCGCCCTCCGAGCGGTCCTCCGCCGGTCAGATAGCCGGCCGGTGGCTGTTGGGAGTCACCATCGTGGCCGCGCTGGTGGGCTCCCTGGTCATCGGGATGCCGGCGCTGAGCCTGGACCACTCGGCGCAGTCACAGCAGTCGCAGGCGTCCCAGGGACGCTGACGCCATCCGGCCCCCCGATGGTGGTGAGCCGGGACACAGACGGATAACCTCACCGGGCACAGCCCACGCATGGACGAGTGAGGACCAGCCGTGCCCCTGCCCTTCCTGACGGCCGACCGCGCATTCGAGGCGGCGGACGACGTCGCGCTGCCCTTCGAGGACCGTGAGCGCTGGCGGCGCCCCTACCGGCCCGGACCCTGGCGGGTCGGGGTGGCCGCGTTGGCGCTGCTGCTCGCCTCGTACGTGCTGTTCGCGGCCGTCATCATCGCGTTGACCGGGTCGATGTCCGAGGCCGGCGCGGTCTTCGGCTTTTCCCTGCTCGTGATCGCCGCTGCCCTGCGGTTGCTGCGTATGGGGGTGTGGGTCAGCGACCGCGGGCTGCGGCACGTGCGTTTCCTCCTCACCCGCACGCTGCCCTGGGAGCGGGTCGTGGCGGTGCGGACCGTGCAGCAGCCGGTGCGCTGGCTGGGGCTGCCGCGGACCGTCCAGGGGCAGGCCCTGACCGTCGGACGGCGGGACCGCCCCGAGGAGGCCACACAGCTGCTGACCACGCACGGCGCGGACTTCCTGGCGCGTGCCGAGGCGTTCGACCGGGCGGCGGACGCGATCGAGGCGTGGGCCGCGGAGAACCGGCGCGGCTGATCCCCCGGACACCGATCCGACATCCGGCCGTACGTCGAAGGGGCCGGTCCGCCACAGGTGCGGGCCGGCCCCTTCGTCGTACGGCTCAGACGGTCTGCACCGGCTTGCCGTCGTGCAGGCTGATCGCGCGTTGCATCGCCTTGCGGGCCCGCGGGGTGTCCCGGGCGTCGTGGTAGGCGACGGCGAGGCGGAACCAGGTGCGCCAGTCGTCGGGGGCCGCCTCGGTCTCGGCCTTGCGCCGGTCGAACACCTCGTCGGCGGAGTCGCGGTCGACGCGGCCGCTCGCGGTGCGCTTCAGTTCGTCGACGGGCAGTCCGCCCTCGGCGTCGAGTTCGGCGGCGAGGGCGTTGGCCCGGCGGACGAACTGGGTGTTCTTCCACAGGAACCAGACGCCGATGACCGGCAGGATCAGCACCGCCACCCCGAAGGTGACGGTCAGGAGTGTGCCGGCCTGGATGAGCATGACGCCGCGGCTGCCGACCAGGGCGAAGTAGAAGACCAGGACGGCGGCCGTGACGGCGTAGGAGAGCTTGGCGCGCATGTCAGCCTCAGCCGAGATCGAGGAAGTTTTCCAGGCCGAAGGTGAGGCCCGGAGTCGACACCACCCGGCGGGCGCCCAGCAGGATGCCCGGCATGAAGCTGCTGTGGTGCAGCGAGTCGTGGCGGACCGTGAGGGTCTCGCCCTCGCCGCCCAGCAGCACCTCCTGGTGGGCCAGCAGCCCGCGCAGCCGGACGGCGTGCACCGGGATGCCGTCGACGCTCGCGCCGCGCGCCCCGTCCAGGCCCGTCTCCGTGGCGTCCGGCGCCGGGGCCGTGCCCGCCTCGCGACGAGCCTCGGCGATGAGCTGGGCGGTGCGCGTGGCGGTGCCGGAGGGCGCGTCCACCTTGTTGGGGTGGTGCAGTTCGACGACCTCGACGGACTCGAAGTACGGCGCGGCGATCTGCGCGAACTTCATGGTCAGGACGGCTCCGATGGAGAAGTTGGGCGCGATGAGCACGCCCGTCCCCGGAGACTCGGCCAGCCGGCCCGTCAGGTGCGCGAGGCGCTCCTCGGTCCAGCCGGTCGTGCCGACCACGGCGTGGATGCCGTGCCCTACGCAGTAGTCGAGGTTGTCCATGACCGAGGCGGGCGTGGTCAGTTCGACCACGACCTGGGCGCCGTTCTCGGCCAGCGCCTCGAGCTTGTCGCCGCGGCCGAGGGCGGCCACCAGCTCCATGTCCTCGGCGGCCTCGACCGCCCGTACCGCCTCGGAACCGATCCGGCCCTTGGCGCCGAGGACCGCCACGCGCAGCTTGCTCATCTGTTGTGCTTCCTTACCGAAGTTGCCGAAGGCCTGTCGAAGAGGGTCAGGCGACCGCGTCGTGCAGCCGGGCGGCCTGTTTGTCCTTGAGCGGGCCGATGACCGACAGCGACGGGCGCCGTCCCAGGATGTCGCGGGCCACGGAGCGGACCTCGTCCGGGGTCACGGCCGCTATCCGGCTCAGCATGTCGTCGACCGACATCTGCTCGCCCCAGCACAGCTCGCTCTTGCCGATGCGGTTCATGAGCGCGCCGGTGTCCTCCAGGCCGAGGACCGTGGAGCCCCTCAGCTGGCCGATGGCGCGGACGATCTCCTCGTCGGACAGGCCGTGCTCGGCGACCTGGTCGAGTTCGTCCCGGCAGATCTTCAGCACGTCGTGCACCTGGCTCGGGCGGCAGCCCGCGTACACGCCGAAGAGGCCGCAGTCGGCGAAGCCGGAGGTGTACGAGTACACGCTGTAGGCCAGGCCGCGCTTCTCGCGGACCTCCTGGAAGAGGCGGGAGGACATGCCGCCGCCGAGGGCCGTGTTCAGCACGCCGAGCGCCCAGCGCCGGTCGTCCGTGCGGGCCAGACCCGGCATGCCGAGGACGACATGCGCCTGTTCCGTCTTGCGGCCGATCAGCTCGACGCGGCCGGCCGAGCGGATCGCGCGCAGGCCGTCGCGCGGGGCGATGGGCGTGGCGTCCGGGTTCTTGAAGGCGCCCGCCTTCTCGAAGGCCGCGCGGACCTGGCGTACGACCTTGTTGTGGTCGATGTTGCCGGCGGCCGCGACCACGAGGTGGGTCGGGTCGTAGTGCTTCTTGTAGAAGCGGCGGATGCGGTCGGCGGTGAGGGCGTTGACCGTGTCGACGGTGCCGAGGACCGGGCGGCCGAGGGCGTTGTCGCCGAACATCGTGTGCGCGAACAGGTCGTGCACACAGTCGCCGGGATCGTCCTCGGTCATCGCGATCTCCTCAAGGATCGCGCCGCGCTCGACGTTGACGTCCTCCTCGCGGATGAGGGAGCCCGTGAGCATGTCGCAGACGACGTCGATGGCGAGCGGCAGGTCGGCGTCGAGCACGCGCGCGTAGTAGCACGTGTACTCCTTCGCCGTGAACGCGTTCATCTCGCCGCCGACGGCGTCTATCGCGGAGGAGATGTCCAGCGCGGACCTGCGGTTCGTCCCCTTGAAGAGGAGGTGCTCCAGGTAGTGCGTGGCGCCGTTCAGGGACGGCGTCTCGTCGCGGGAGCCGACGTGCGCCCAGATGCCGAAGGTGGCGGAGCGGACCGAGGGGAGGGTCTCGGTGACGATGCGCAGGCCGCCCGGGAGGGTGGTCTTACGGACGACACCGATGCCGGCCGTGCCCTTGATCAGGGTTTGGGTACGGGCGACGGCCCGCGCCTCCGAAGAGGTGCGGGCCGTCGCCTGCGAGTTACTCGACGTCACTTGTCGGTGTCGTCCTTCGTGTCCTCATCAGCTTCCTCGCCCTCGATCACGGGGATCAGGGAGAGCTTGCCGCGGGAGTCGATCTCGGCGATCTCGACCTGGACCTTGGAGCCCACACCGAGCACGTCCTCGACGTTCTCCACGCGCTTGCCGCCGGCGAGCTTGCGGATCTGCGAGATGTGCAGCAGACCGTCCTTGCCCGGGAGCAGCGACACGAACGCACCGAAGGTGGTGGTCTTGACGACCGTACCCAGGTAGCGCTCGCCGACCTCCGGCATGGTCGGGTTGGCGATGCCGTTGATCGTGGCGCGGGCGGCCTCGGCCTGCGAGCCGACCTGGGCACCGATGTAGATGGTGCCGTCGTCCTCGATCGTGATCTCGGCGCCGGTGTCCTCCTGGATCTGGTTGATCATCTTGCCCTTCGGGCCGATGACCTCACCGATCTTGTCCACGGGGATCTTGACGGTGATGATCCGCGGGGCGTTCGGGGACATCTCGTCCGGCGTGTCGATCGCTTCCATCATCACGTCGAGGATGTGGAGGCGGGCGTCGCGGGCCTGCTTGAGGGCCGCGGCCAGGACGGAGGCCGGGATGCCGTCCAGCTTGGTGTCGAGCTGGAGGGCGGTGACGAACTCCTTGGTGCCGGCGACCTTGAAGTCCATGTCGCCGAAGGCGTCCTCCGCACCGAGGATGTCGGTGAGGGCGACGTAGTGCGTCTCGCCGTTGATCTCCTGGGAGATCAGGCCCATGGCGATACCGGCGACGGGGGCCTTCAGGGGCACACCGGCGTTCAGCAGCGACATGGTGGAGGCGCAGACCGAGCCCATGGACGTCGAGCCGTTGGAGCCGAGGGCCTCGGACACCTGACGGATCGCGTAGGGGAACTCCTCGCGCGTCGGCAGGACCGGCACGATGGCGCGCTCGGCGAGGGCGCCGTGGCCGATCTCGCGGCGCTTCGGGGAGCCGACGCGGCCGGTCTCGCCGACGGAGTACGGCGGGAAGTTGTAGTTGTGCATGTAGCGCTTGCGGGTCACCGGGGAGAGGGTGTCCAGCTGCTGCTCCATCCGGAGCATGTTCAAGGTGGTGACGCCCAGGATCTGGGTCTCGCCACGCTCGAACAGCGCCGAACCGTGCACGCGCGGGATGGCCTCGACCTCGGCGGCGAGCGTACGGATGTCCGTGACGCCGCGGCCGTCGATGCGCTTCTTCTCCTTGATCACGCGCTCGCGGACCAGCTGCTTGGTGAGCGAGCGGTACGCGGCGGAGATCTCCTTCTCGCGACCCTCGAACTCCGGCAGGAGCTTCTCGGCGGCCAGACCCTTGACGCGGTCCAGCTCGGCCTCGCGGTCCTGCTTGCCGGCGATGGTGAGCGCCTGGCTCAGCTCGGGGCGGACCGCGGAGGACAGCGCCTCGAAGATGTCGTCCTGGTAGTCCAGGAAGACCGGGAACTCACCGGTCGGCTTGGCGGCCTTCGCGGCGAGGTCGGCCTGGGCCTTGCAGAGCACCTTGATGAAGGGCTTCGCGGCGTCCAGACCGGCGGCGACGACCTCCTCGGTCGGCGCCTCGGCGCCGCCCGCGACGAGCTGGATGGTCTTCTCGGTGGCCTCGGCCTCGACCATCATGATCGCGACGTCGCCGTCCTCCAGGACGCGACCGGCGACGACCATGTCGAAGACGGCGTCCTCGAGCTCGGTGTGCGTCGGGAACGCGACCCACTGGCCGTTGATCAGCGCGACGCGGACGCCGCCGATCGGGCCGGAGAAGGGCAGGCCGGCCAGTTGCGTGGACGCGGAGGCGGCGTTGATCGCCACGACGTCGTACAGGTGGTCGGGGTTGAGCGCCATGATCGTGGCGACGACCTGGATCTCGTTGCGCAGGCCCTTCTTGAAGGACGGGCGCAGCGGGCGGTCGATCAGCCGGCAGGTGAGGATGGCGTCCTCGGAGGGGCGGCCCTCGCGGCGGAAGAAGCTGCCGGGGATCTTGCCGGCGGCGTACATCCGCTCCTCGACGTCCACCGTGAGGGGGAAGAAGTCGAGCTGGTCCTTGGGGTTCTTGGAGGCGGTGGTGGCCGACAGCACCATGGTGTCGTCGTCCAGGTACGCCACGGCGGAGCCGGCGGCCTGCTTGGCCAGGCGGCCCGTCTCGAAGCGGATGGTGCGGGTGCCGAAGGTGCCGTTGTCAATGACGGCCTCGGCGTAGTGGGTCTCGTTCTCCACTAGCATTTTCTCCGTTACTTGTCGTCTTTCGTCCCTCGCTGCCCGTGTGGCAGGGGGACGGCTGCGGAGAAACGCTCGGTGCGGGCCGGTCTTCGATCGAAGCACCCGGGGTTCTCTTTCCCGGGGGCCACTACCGAGGACCGGCGGCGGCTAGGCGCGCTTCTCCTCGTTCGGTGGGCGTGGTGACGTTCACCCGCAGCGAGTGCACGTCATCACGCTGTGTCGTACGTATGGCGTTGTGCTACCACACTACAAAGCGTTGGTGACACTCCGCACGTTCCGCACGGCGACAGGGCGTACGACGGCCCCGTCGTCGGCGTGTGTCCGTATGCACCGGTGCATACCACTGTGTGCCGGTACGTACGGCAAAGGGGAGCGGTCCCGATGGTCCGGGAACCGCTCCCCCTCACGGCGTGCTACTTGGCGCCCGCCGCACCGCGGCGGATGCCGAGGCGGTCGACCAGGGCACGGAAGCGCTGGATGTCCTTCTTGGCCAGGTACTGGAGAAGGCGGCGACGCTGACCGACCAGGATCAGCAGACCACGACGGGAGTGGTGGTCGTGCTTGTGCGTCTTGAGGTGCTCGGTCAGGTCCGAGATCCGGCGGGACAGCATGGCGACCTGGACCTCGGGGGAGCCGGTGTCGCCCTCCTTCTGGCCGAACTCCGTGATGAGCTGCTTCTTCGTAGCGGCATCGAGCGGCACGCGTACTCCTCGTAGTCTTTGAGTGGCCACCGAGTGCCCCCGGTCTTGGTCTCGGGGGAGCTTCCGTTACTCGGGTGGCGGGGATCCGCTGGGCGCGGCCTCCAGAACCTTCAGGGACTCCCTGAGGGTGTTTCCGGGGGTGCGTACACAAACGGCCGAAAGCCAGGGTAGCAGGCCGGGGCAGCGGGCCCGCCCGGGATATCGCGGCGGGCGCTCGGCCCGTACCGCGCCGTGCGGGGGCAGTGTACGGGCGACGACGCCGGGCCGGAACGTAAAAGAAGAACCTCTGAGCTGGGGGAACGCCGGCAAGTAGGCTGGCGCCACAGCTCGTTGGAACAGCGGGAACTCAGGGGAAAGGGTCGGAGCCGACATGGCCGATGCCGAGGACAAAGACGTCAAAGCGCGCAAGGAGCGGGAGCGGGACGAGCTGTACGCGCTCGACATCTCCGGCGTCGAGTGGCAGTGCGCCCCGGGCACGGAGGAGCACGAGGAGCGCGTAGAGATCGCCTACCTGCCCGCGGGGGCCGTGGCGATGCGGTCGTCGCTCGACCCGGAGACGGTGCTGCGCTACACGGAGGCGGAGTGGCGGGCCTTCGTGCTGGGTGCCCGGGACGGCGAGTTCGACCTGGAGCCGGCGCCGCACAACGGGGGATCTGCCGCGCGGTAGCCGGTACGGCGGCCGGTACGGCTCCTGTCGGCCGACTCCTACGGGGCCGGCGGCCGGCAGGTGTCGGCCGCCGCTCGTCCGCACCGTGCGCGGCGCTGAGCCCGGACGTCCGCACCGCGTACGGCGCTGAGCCCGAATGTCCGCACCGCGTACGGCGCTGAGCCCGGATGTCCGCACCGCGTACGACGCTGAGGCCGGGCCGGAGTCGGCGACGGTGTGGCCGGGCGGGGTGCGCCGCGGCTCGCGCCCGCCGTTCCTGCTCGGCTGCCCGCGGGTCAGCCCGTCATCGACCGGGCCGCCGCGTACACGTCGAAGACGGCCAGTGCCAACGGGACGAGCGTCAGCAGGACGAAGCCCTCGGCGAGCTCCATGAAGCGGCCCCAGAACGGCGTGAGGCCGCCCCGCGAGCCGATCAGGCCGATCGCGGTGACGATCGCGGACGCCGCCGCGATCGCCGCGACGAGCCAGACGGTACGGATGTCCAGGTCGGTGCGGTCGCCCGTCAGCGCGTCACGGATCACCGAGTGCGGCGGGTTCAGCGCCAGACCGAGCCCGAGCAGGACGAGGGAACCGAGGCCCGCGGCCAGTACGGGGGCGACCTGGGCGGTGTAGCGGAACAGGTGGGCGCGCATCAGCAGAGCGATGCCCGCGGCCAGGGCGAGGAGCCGGGCCCAGACGTCGTCGGAGAACCCCAGGACCGCGCAGGCGCCGACCGTGATCACCGCGCAGCCGCCCACCAGGCCGACCAGGAGTTCGTGTCCGCGGCGGGCCTGGGCGGCGATCCGCTCGGCGTCGACCGGCTCCCTCGGGGTGGGATCGGCGCCGTACGCGCTGCGCGGAGCGGTGGCCGGGGCGTCGAAACCGATCGGCAGCCGGGCGAAGCGCATGGACAGGCCGGGCAGGAAGGCCAGCGCGCCCACACCGACGGGGGCGCACAGGGCGGCGGTCTCGGCCGGGGTCCAGTGCGCCAGGGTCGCCGCGAACACCGCCGCCAGGCCGACGCCGGAGGCGACCACGAAGGCGACGAACGGGCCGTCCCCACGAGGGGAGCACAAGGTGAGCAGCACCGCGGCGAGCAGCACCGCGGCGCAGGACAGCAGGAACGCCAGCCTGCCGATGCCCTGGCCGTCGGCGAGCGGGAGGAGCCCGGAACCCGCCACCCCCACGTTGGGCAGCGCGCCGAGCCCGAGGGCGACGGCGGAGCCCCGGTCGTCGTAGACGCGGGCCCGGACACAGGCGAGGGCGACCAGCAGGACACCGACGACCGCGGCGAGGACGCCGGGCAGGCTGTGCATGTCGTGACGCGGGTCGCCGCTCCAGGCGACGAAGGCGAGCAGGGCCGGCAGGACCCCTCCGCCGACGAGGCCCGCGGCGCGGGTCAGCTCACCGCTCCACAGGGTGTGCTCGCGCGTCACGGCCGAGGCGACCGCCTCCGACACGTCGTCGAAGACGGCGGGCGGCAGCGACTCGGAGAAGGGGCGCAGCGTGAGGAGCTCGCCGTCGAGGATGTGCTGGGCGGCGAACGAACGGGAACTGTCGAGGACGGTGCCGTCCCGGCGGACGAGGTGGTAGCCGACCGGAGCGCCCTCGGCGGGGCTCTGCCGGGAGAGCCTGAGGATCTCCGGGTGGATGTCGGCGACGGGGACGTCGTCGGGCAGTGCCACGTCGATCCGGCTGTCGGGGGCGACGATGGTGACCCGGCAGAAGCCGAGCCCCGTCCCGGCCGCGGGAGCGGCTCCGGGGCCGCGCCCTTCTCCGGTGGCTGCCGCGGAGGCCGCGATACTCACCTGCTGCTCCCCCTCAGTGATGGTTCCGCGTCGGCGTGTGCGTTGTCGCGTGTTCGGTGGCGCGTGTGCGGTGTCGCGTGTTCGGTGGCGCGTGTGCGGTGCCGGTGGGCGGTGTGAAGGTTCCGCGCCGGCTGCTGCGCGGCACGGCCCGCGGCTGTGCTCACGCGAACATCCGGCACCCTACCGCCCCTTGGTCGGACAGGCAGTCAGTAGGATCACGCGGCGGCCCGCGTCCGTCCGGCACGGGGCGGCGGACGAAGTCCTCCGGGGTCGCGCAAGGGGATTCGGGGCCTCGCAAGGGGATTGGTGAGCAGTGAGCCACATCGTCGTGAAGCGCCAGCCACGGGTGCTGCCGTCCGAGGTGCCCACCGGTGAGGTCGTTGTGCAGCCTCCGCCGGAGCTGCCGCGGGGCCATCAGGAGAGCGTGCTGATGCAACTGCTGCCGACGCTCGGTATGGGCGGCTCGGTGGTCTTCTTCTTCACGAGCGGGCAGCCGTTCATGCGCATCATGGGCATGGTCATGATCGCCTCGACCGTGGCCATGTCGATCGCGATGGTGGTGCGCTTCCGGCGCGGCTCGCACGGGCAGTTGGCGGATCTGCGCCGCGACTACCTGAGCTACCTGGCGCAGACCCGGCGTACCGCGCTCGACACCGCGCGGGCGCAGCGGGACGCGCAGTACTACCTGCACCCCTCCCCCGAGCATCTGTGGGCGCTGGTCGCCGAGGGCAGCCGGGTGTGGGAACGGCGGCCCGGGGACGAGGACTTCGCCCAGGTGCGCGTCGGCCTCGGTGCCCAGGCCCTCGCCACTCCGCTGATCGCTCCCGAGACCGGCCCGGTGGAGCAGCTGGAGCCGCTGACCGCTGGCGCGCTCCAGCGCTTCCTCGCCGTCCACGACAGCCTCGACGACCTGCCGATGGCCGTCTCGCTGCGCGCCTTCTACCACGTCACGGTCAGCGGTGAGCCGCGGTCGGTGCGCTCCTGCGTCCGTGCCCTGGCCGGTTCACTGGCCGCGCTGCACTCGTCCGAGGACCTGGTTCTCGTCGTCGCGGCGGGCCGGGAGGAGCTGCCGCACTGGGAGTGGGCGAAGTGGCTGCCGCACGTCCAGGCGTCGGGGGCCGTGGACGGCGCGGGCAGCCGCAGGCTGATCGGCGCCGACACCCGCGAACTGGAGAACCTGCTCGGGACTCGGCTGACGGGCCGCCCGCGGTTCCATCCGCACGCGACGCCGCTGCCCGACGAGCCGCACATCGTCGTCGTCCTCGACGGCGTCTCCCTGCCCCCGGACTCGGTTCTGGCCAATCCCGAGGGGCTCCAGGGCGTGACGGTCCTCGAGATCGTCCCCGGTGAGCCGGCGGGGGCCGGCGGCGAGCTCGACATCGTCGTACAGCCCGGCGTGCTGCGGCTGGAGTCGGGGCACGGCGCCGTCTACGAGGGGACGCCCGACGCGCTCTCCCCCGAGTCCGCCGAGGCGCTCGCCCGGCAGCTCGCCCCGCTGCGGATGGCTTCCGGCGGGGACGACGACGAGCCGCTGCTGGCCAACCTGGAGTTCACCGACCTGCTGAGCCTAGGGGACGCCGCGTCCGTGGACACCCGGCGCACCTGGCGGCCGCGTTCGCTGGCGGAGCGGCTGCGGGTGCCGATCGGGGTGGGCGAGGACGGCCGTCCGGTGATGCTGGACCTCAAGGAGGCGGCGCAGGAGGGCATGGGCCCGCACGGTCTGTGCGTGGGCGCGACGGGTTCCGGCAAGTCCGAGCTGCTGCGCACGCTGGTGCTGGGCCTGGCGGTCACCCACTCCTCCGAGACGCTGAACTTCGTGCTCGCCGACTTCAAGGGCGGCGCGACCTTCGCCGGCATGGCGCAGATGCCGCACGTGGCGGCCGTGATCACCAACCTGGCGGACGACCTGACGCTGGTGGACCGGATGGGCGACTCCATCCGGGGTGAGCTCAACCGCCGCCAGGAGCTGCTGCGGGACGCGGGCAACTACGCCAACATCCACGACTACGAGAAGGCGCGGGCCGCGGGAGCCGCCCTTCAGCCGATCCCCTCCCTGGTCCTGGTGATCGACGAGTTCAGCGAGCTGCTGACGGCGAAGCCGGACTTCATCGAGATGTTCGTGCAGATCGGCCGGATCGGCCGCTCGCTCGGCGTGCACCTGCTGCTGGCCTCGCAGCGCCTGGAGGAGGGCCGGCTGCGCGGCCTGGAGACCTATCTGTCGTACCGCGTCGGTCTGCGCACCTTCTCGGCGGCGGAGTCGCGGGCGGCGCTCGGTGTGCCCGACGCCTACTCGCTGCCGAACGTGCCGGGTTCCGGCTTCCTGAAGTTCGGCACCGACGAGATGGTGCGGTTCAAGGCGGCGTACGTGTCCGGGGTCTACCGCTCGGGCGCTCAGCGGACGGCGCCGGGGGGCGGCCCGCTGCCGGTGGACCGGCGGCCGGTGCTGTTCACGTCGGCGGAGGTGCCGGTGCGGTACGCGCAGGTGCCGCAGGCCCGCCCGTCCGGCGATGCGGAGGTCGACGACGCGCTGGCGGACACCGTGCTCGACGTGATCGTGCGCCGGCTGGAGGCGCAGGGCCCGGCGGCGCACCAGGTGTGGCTGCCGCCGCTGGACAGCCCGCCGTCGCTGGACGCGCTGCTGCCGGGGCTGACGGCGGTGCCGGGGCGCGGCCTCACCCAGCCGGGGTACGAGGGCGCGGGCCGGCTGGTCGTGCCGGTGGGCCTGGTGGACAAGCCGTTCGAGCAGCGCCGTGACTCCCTCTGGGTGGACTTCTCCGGCGCCGCGGGCCACATGCAGATCGTCGGCGGCCCGCAGTCCGGCAAGTCGACCCTGCTGCGCTCGCTGATCTGCGCCTTCGCCCTCACGCACACGCCGCACGAGGTCCAGTTCTACGGCCTCGACTTCGGCGGCGGCGCGATGGCGTCGGTGGCCGGCCTGCCGCACGTGGGCGGGGTCGCCTCCCGGCTCGACCCGGAGCGGGTACGGCGCACGGTGGCCGAGGTGTACGGCGTGCTGACCCGTCGTGAGGAGTACTTCCGCTCGGCCGGCATCCCGTCGATCGCGGAGTTCCGGGCCAGGCGGGCGCGCGGGGACATCTCGGTCGCGGACCAGCCCTGGGGGGATGTGTTCCTGATCGTCGACGGGTGGGGCAACTTCCGGTCCGAGTACGAGGCGATGGACCAGGTGATCCTCGACATCGCGGCGCGCGGCCTCGGCTACGGCGTCCACCTGGTGCTGACGGCCTCGCGCTCGATGGAGGTCAGGGCGGCTCTCAAGGACCAGCTGATGAACCGGCTGGAGCTGCGGCTCGGCGACACGATGGACTCCGAGATCGACCGCAAGGTCGCCGCGAACGTCCCGGCGGGCGTGCCGGGCCGCGGCCAGTCGCCGCAGAAGCTGCACTTCATGGGGGCGGTGCCGCGCATCGACGGCCTCGCCTCCGACACGGACCTCGCCGACGCCACGCAGGCGCTGACCGCGGAGGTCTCCCGGCAGTGGCAGGCGGCGCCCGCGCCGGAAGTCCGGCTGCTGCCACGGGAGTTCCCGGCCGACTCGCTGCCGCCGGGCGGCAGCTTCCCGCGCCGCGGGGTCGCCTTCGCCCTCGACGAGGACCGGCTCGAGCCGGTCTACGTCGACTTCGAGCAGGATCCGTTCCTCCTCGTCTTCGGCGAGAGCGAGTCCGGCAAGTCGAACCTGCTGCGGCTGCTGATCAGGCAACTGACCCAGCGCTACTCGGGCGACGAGTGCAAGTTGTTCGTGGTCGACAACCGGCGGTCCCTGCTGGACGTGACGCCGGAGTCCCACCTGGCCGAGTACATCCCGATGTCCAACGCCATGGACCACCACATGGCCGCGCTGGCCGACCTGATGAAGCGCCGGGCGCCGACGGCCGAGGTGACGGCACGGCAGCTCCGGGACCGCAGTTGGTGGCGTGGACCGACGGTGTTCGTCGTCATCGACGACTACGACCTCGTGGCGACGTCGAGCGGCAATCCGCTGGCCGGACTGACGGAACTTCTGCCGTTCGCCCGGGACGTCGGGGTGCGGTTCATCATCGCGCGGTCGACGGCGGGCGCGGGGCGGGCGTCGTACGAGGCGTTCATGCAGCGGATCAAGGAGCTGGGCGCCCAGGGGGTCGTGCTGGCGGGCGATCCCGGAGAAGGGGACCTCCTCGGCGGGGTACGGCCGCGGCCGATGCCCGCGGGGCGGGGGATCTTCGTCTCACGGCGACGGGGGAAGCCGTTGGTGCAGGTGGGGTTGGCGCCGGAGGGGGTGTGACGGGCGGACGCACTCGCCGTCCGTGCGACAACCCTCCGAGGGATCGTCCGAGGAACCGTCCGAGGGACTTGACGGGCGCTGGATTCGGCGGGCTCCGCTTCGCCACCGTCGAGCCGTACGGCGGTGAATTGGGGTGCGGAGCGCGGATTCAAGGACTCGGGACGAACGTCACTGCCATGGCGCCCGCTCTCAAGACGGACGTCTGATGCGGCACCCCGGCCGCACCTGTCGCACGCCTGCACAAGGATCCACCCATCCAGAGAGGTCCCTGACCTTGAAGTACGCACCGCTCCCGCACTCCACAACGCTTCGACGCCTTGCAATCCTGACGGCATCGCTCGCTGTCGGAACCGCCTTGTCCGGATGCTCGAGCGGCGAGGAACGGGAGTATTCCCTCCCGCAGTCCCTTTGCGGCGTGTCCGTGGACCCCGACCTTCTGGCACCGTTCCTGCCACCTGGAGAAAAGGTCACCGCCCGGCAGACCACACCCAACGGTGGAACCCAGCGCTGCAACGTGAGCGTCGACGGTGAACTCGCCCTTGTGACAGGCCGATTGTGGTGGGAGAAGACAGGAAGCCTGGTCGACGTCGCCGCCGTGCACGCTCAGGTCAACAAGGGAGACGTGATCACCGGCGACGAGTTTCTCTATTCGGGGACCGGCGCGGTCGGGAAGGTCGAAGGATGCACGGACTCGGCTCACCCGGACCAGGCTCTCTTCACCGTTCTTCAGGTCTTCGCCTCCGGTCGGGAGAGCTCGCCCACGATGAAGCGCCTTGTCACCGAATACACCGGGCAAGTGCAGAAGGGGAGCGACTGTACCTGATCTCGATCTCGGCCCAACTCGATCCTGAGGAGGCGCCGCCGCCCCCGCCCGCCCTCACCCGCTGCCGCGCCGCTGCCCACGCCGGGCTATAGGTACATGAGGGCCGCCTCCGCCGCCACCCGTCACGGAGCCCGGGAAGCCATCGGGTCCGTGGCCTCGGGCAAGGACTAGGACAGGGGCAAGGCGTACGAACACTCGGTGGCACAGCACAGGAATGGGATTTCCGGTCCGGTCGGCACCGCTGTCGGGGTGGGAACCTCCGAATGCGCAAGCCATCGTCAACGGAGCAGCTTCCGGCAGCCATACGGCCTCCTGAGTCCGCATACCCCGCAGAAAGACATCGATGAAATCTCACCGACCGACGGCGAGGAAGTCCAGCACGGTTTCCATCGCCGCGCTCACGATCCTGGTCTTTCTCCTGGCGGGATGCGGCGAGGAGGAGCAGAAACGCGAGTACGCGGTTCCCGGAACCCTGTGCGGAACGACTGTCGACAGGGATGATCTCGCTCCCTTCCTTCCGGCCGGAAGGAAGATCACCGTCAAGGAGAGGTCCTACTCCGGAAGCAAGGGCTGCCAGGTCATCGTCGACGACAAGCTCATAATGACCACAACTCAGATGTGGATGGAAGAGGGCACGACGACAGCCCTCTTTGCAGCCCGACAGTCCTTTGACACCCCTGATAAATCGACGGAGAACGGGCGGTTCGTCTACTCGGGGTTCGAGGCGTTCGGCAAGACTCGCGGCTGCGTCGACACCAGGTACAAGCAGGAGCTGTACACCGTGGTTCAAGCGGAGGGCTCAAGACACCGCGATGCCGAAGCCATGAAGCACCTCATCCTCGCCTTCACCGGGGAGATCGAGAAATCGGCGGAGTGCACGGCGGGGGCCGAGTCCTAGTGCCGCCGGCCCACTCGGCGCCGCATGCCTGCGCAGGGACTTTCCCGGGCCGCCCTCACGGCAGCGAGAGGTTCGCGGCGGATCGGGAAGCAAGGTACACAGGGGTGGGCCGGCGCCCCTGAGGGGAGCGGCTTCGGCGGATGTCGGCGGCGGCGGGGTTTCTCATCTCGCGACGGCGGGGAAAGCCCTCGTTCAGGGCGGACCGGCGCCGCATAGCCGTAGCGGCTGGGCGCACTCGGCGTCCGGAGGGAAGTGCTTGACGTGCGGCCAGAAGGCCCCGCTCCTCCCCTCCCCTCCCTTCCCCTCCCCCCTCAGGCCGTACAGCGGTCATTCGTGGAAAGTATGGTGAGATCCGTGAACTCACTTGAACTGAGCTCACGGATAAGGGCTGTTGACAGCTTGGCGTAACTGTCCCGTCCGGTGGACGGGCTCCACGGGGGAGGGCTCGCGCATGGCGTGGGATGAGTGGGAGCAGCTCAAGAGTGCGGCGGCGGGACAGCATTCCACACGGATGCAGCTCAACCAGTACCCCGCCGATCAGGGCGGGAACGGCACGCAGGGAGATCTGGTGGCCGGCCACCAGGACCTCGAGGCCGTCGGCAAGGCGGCTCACGACCTGTTCGAGGACTTCACAACCTACAGCGGGCACGCGCGCGTGGCCTCCGCGGCGGCGGCGGGCGGACTCAAGGGTGAGGGATTCGCACTGGGCGCCGCGCTGGACCATGTGACCGAGCGCTGGAGCGAGCAGACGAAGACCTTGCTGGACGCCTGCGCCCACATCTCCAACCACCTGCGCTTCACCAAGAACCAGCACACCGCCGACGACTCCTACATCGCCGGAACGGTCAGCGGCATCGCCCTCCTGGACGAGGGCTTCGACGACCGGAAGGGCCACTGACACCGATGGACCTCGACGCCCTGCGGCACGGGGATTTCTCCAAGCTCGGTGAAGCGGTCACCGACTGGGAGCAGATGACGAAGAAGCTCGCGGACCTGCAGAAGGACGCGGAGAGCAACCTGAAGGCCAAGGCGGACACCGCCAGGTGGGCCGGGGTCAACGCCACCGTCAGCCGCGAGTTCATCGCCAAGACCGCCGCCGAGTTCGCCGACGCGCACACCCAGGCCGACTCCATCACCAAGATCCTCAGCGACACTCGCGGTGAACTCATCAGCTACCGAACGCAGTTGAACGCCGCCATCACGCGTGGCGCGCAACAGAACCTGACGGTGGTCGACACCGGCGAGGGCACGTTCACGGTCACCGGCAACACCCGACCGGACTGGGCGTCCGATCCCAGCGGGAAGACCGGCGTGACCGACCAGAAGGCGGTGGACGACCTCCGCGATGAGATCCAGGGCATCCTCACCCGGGCGACGCAGAGCGACAACAGCGCCGCGAAAGTTCTGCGGCTCCTCGTCGACCAGGCCAAGTACGGCTTCGCCGACGCCTCCTACGCGAACCGGGACGAGGCGGCCAAGGCCGTCGCGGCGGCGGAGAAGCTGGCGAAGATGGCCAAGAACCCGGCCGACATGAGCCTCGATGACATCAAGGACTTCAACCGCACGATGGAGACGTACAGCGGCGACTCCCTCTTCGCGGAACAGTTCGCCACGCGCCTCGGGGCCAAGGGGACGCTCCAGTTCTGGACCGAGATGACCTCGGCGCACGCCGGAGCCAGGGGTTCGGAGCTCGAAACGATGAAGAGCCTCCAGAACAACCTGAGCCTCACCCTGGCCACGGCGTCCTTCTCGGACTCGGAGGCCATGCAGGACTGGAAGAAGAACCTCATCGCCGAACGGAACACCAACTTCCGCGCCACCGACTCGTTCAGCCCGATCGGGGCGCTGGGCTCCCAGGTCATCAGCAGTCTCATGCGGGAGGGGCAGTACGACACCGAGTTCCTGGACGACTACAGAAAGACGCTCTTCAAGGCGGACAAGGCAGGGGGCGAGAACAACACCGACGCCGTATGGGTGAAGGGCTACGACGCACTCGACCTCGTCTTCGGCGACGGCAACGGCCGAGACCCGCTGGAAGGGCTGTTCGAGGGCCTGTCGCACAACCCAGAGGCTGCGGTGCATGCCTTCGATTCCAAGCCCGACCTCGATCGTCTGTTGGCAACCACTGCGTACACAGACCGGGGCCCCTCACTCGGGCACGCGCTGGAAGCCGCAGTGACCGGGGTCGGGTTGGGAGACTCGATGGCAGCGGCTCCGCCCCACAGCGAGACACAGGTCCAGATCATGGCGAACATCATGGAGGCCGTGGCGCAGCCCGATGGAGGCGCAGACCTCGTAGGAAGAGGAATGGGCGAGAGTTTTGGGCACATGGCGGCTTCCTACATGCCGGAAATCAGTAGAGCGTTCGGAGGGCCGAACTCCGAGGCGATTTTCCTGTCGCCCAGCGACGCCCCTGCGGGACTTCAGCGGACGGATGTGGCGCGATTCCTGTCAGCAGTCTCGTTGGACCCGTCAGGAAGGGCGGGAATCATCTACGGAGAGAGCATCTACACCGGCAGCCTCCTTGATGCGCATCTGTCAGACCCATCTCTGTTCGACGGAAGTCGTGACGACGTCCTCAAGGGCATCGGAAGAAATGCGGGCATCATCGAAGGAATTACTGCTCGTTCTGTCGCCGATGCAGATATCGAAAAGTCCGTCGAGGCGGAAACTGCATACAATGACAGCCTGGAGGACCAGGGAAACTTCTTCAATACCGTGCTGTCAGCCGGTATCGGGTACGGCACTGCCGTACTAACACCCTCCGGACCGGCAGGGGCTGTGTACGCCGGTGGCGGAGGTTTCCTCACCGGTGTCGCCGGCATGGCTGTAGGTCGGCTGCTCGAGGGCCGAGAACTGGACGGAGCTCTGGATGAGGCCGTATATCGCAACGGGCAAGACCTCAGCGGGACCCAGGATTCGGTCAACCAGCAAACGCAGTGGTCGGTACAGGACGCACTGAAGCAACACCACGTGAACGTCCCGGCAGACGGAACCAACATCCTCATCGGAAACGCCGTAAATGAGGGCTGGGAATCAAGCGAAACCATTTTGCGAGACAGCAAGAAGCGCCCGAACTAATGAAGAGACGAGCGAGTTTCCTCATGCGTAAGAACATAAGAATGCTGGCTCTCGGCGCGGCCGTCCTGGGTTTGGCAGCTGGAAGCTGGATCTCTTATCATCAATTCTTCACCAATGGACTCGATCAGCTTCCTGCCAAAGTATGCGACGGAAGCGTCCAGCGGGATACAGTAATCCGCGTACTTCCGGATACACGCTCGGCAGAAGAAGGGGCAGAGAACCACGGTACAGGCGACGGCTTCATGTTCAGTTGCCATGTCTACGCCGGCGATGATTCCATCTTGTCGGGCGAGGTGAAGGTCCAGGACTCATCCCGGAATTCTTGGGAGAAATACTACAAGTCCTACGGTGGAAAATCAGAGGGGCCAGCAGAACAGACTTCCGCGAGTGGAATCTACGCCCTTTCCAGGGGAGATTTTGCCAGCATCTACGTCCCATGCATTCCCAGCGGAAGCAATTCGGATGACGCCTCGCAGGCCTACGCTCTTATATCCGAGGTGCGAGTGATTGGAGAGAGTCGAGCGTCAGGGCTTGAATTGCATCAAGCACTCACTGACTTCGCCTATGAACTTACACGACGCGCTTACGAGTTGGGCAAATGTAAAAATGTTCAAAGTTTCCCGGACGGACTCCCTCGATTGGAAGAGAACTGACATCGGACCCGGAATTTCCCTACAGAAGGAAGACTGTTCACCCACCGGCGAGTGACCCAGTGCGTGAACTGGTTTGTACGCCCACGCACTGAATGCCGGGGACCGCACCACTGATGCGATCCGCAACGCTGTCGTAGAAGGTGGAGCCGGAAAGTTTCGCCGCGTGGGAGAGCGGGACGGGCCTCGCGCTCTGCCTCGTGGTCCTGGGCTCAGAGTGCATTCCGGCGACAACTGCTCCCATCTCTACCGCCGTTCTGGTGTCAGCAGAGCCTGTACGCGCGGCTGCGGGGCTGCCGCCTTCGCTACCCCTTGGGCATCAGCTGAGCGCGAACATCTCACACATCACGGCACAGCACAGGGTGGGCACCTCCCGTGCGTGCCCACCCCGGTGTTGTGACGTACGTGCTGCTACAAGAAGTAGCTGGCGCCCTTCAGGTCGCCGCCGCGGTAGTCACCGCCGGCGCCGTGGACCTGGTGCGAGATCTGGAGCAGCGCCGCGTGGATGCCACGCGCGTGCTTGTTCCACTCCTCGCTCTTGCTCTGGAACTGCTGGAACGCCTCGCCGCCCCAGCCCGAGGACACGTTGAGCACGGCCTGCCTCAGCGCTTCGAGGTCCTCCTCGAGCTTCCTGGCCTGGTCGCCGAGCTCGGTGGCCAGCGCGTCCATGGTGCCGTAGGTGACGGCGAGTTCCTCGTAATGGGCTCCGGACATGGTTCCCCTCGTTTCTGTGAAGACTTCAGCCGGACTTCGCCGGATCAGTCAGTCAGTAGCTGTTGAGCGCCGAAGTCTTTCCGCCCAGATCCTCGACCGAGATCTTGTTCATGTCGGCGGTGATCTGGTCTTCGAGGTTCTGCTTGTCGGTCTTCGTCATGTGGATGCCGTCGAGGAAGTCGTCGAGCATCTTGCCGATCGCGACCATATGGCCGTTGATCTCCGTCTGCTTGATGTTGAAGGCGTTGGCACCCTGGCCCGTCCACGCCCTCTCGATCATGTCGATCGTGCCTTGCAGTTTCGCGAGGGAGCCCCGGATGTTGTCGTAGCGATCGATGACTTCCTTCTGGAGCTTCTGTACATCGCCGTCGTTTAGCTTGCGGTCGACCATTTCGGCACTCCCTTTCGTGAGCTGTGGTTCGTCATGTGTGGGTCATGTGGCTCGCCGAGAGCGGATCACCGCAAAGGCTCCGCCCCCGATCACCAGGACGGCCGCCGCCGCTCCGAGCGCAATCCACATCGTGGTGTTGTCGGAGGTGTCCGAGGTTGATGCTGCCGCCGAGGTCCGGCCGCCTGACGTGGCCTTCGAGGGCGGGGAGGAGCTTGGCGCGGATGCGGAGGGTGAGTTGCCCGCCTCGTCCGTGACGCCCGTCGCGTTCTCCCTGGCGAGCGGGTCTGTGTTGGCCGCGCCGGGGTTGAAGTTGCTTTGCTCCAGCACCATGCGGGGGCGGATCAGTCCGTAACCGAGGTACGTGCTCGGGTCGTCCTTCGCCCAGTCGCGTCCGGCGGTGTCGATCAGGCTGGCGAGGACCTGGTTGGCGGTCCAGTTGGGGTGGGCGGACCAGACGAGGGCGGCGGAGGCGGAGGCGATGGCGGTGGCAATACTCGTTCCCTCACCGTCGCAGTACGAGCGAAATGTCTCGTCACACCAGGTGGGTACGTCGAGCCCTGGGGCAGCCAGGTCCACGTAGTTGCCGTGTTCCGAGAACTTCGCGACCTTTCCGGACTCATCCGAAGCGGCAACGCCGACTACATAGGGGTATGCAGCGGGGTATCCAATGAAGTTCTTCTCTTCTGCACCGTTACCCGTACCTGCAATCAATAGCTTCCCTTTGGACTGGGCGTACTTGACCGCCGCTTCCACCTCAGGATATGCCACGTCGATAGTGAAGGACATACTGATGATCTTGACGTCACTGTCGGCGACAGCCTTGATCACCGCCGCCTCATCCGGCGCCTTCTCCTTATCGGTCTTGTTCGTCAGGCCTTTGAGTGCGATCCGATATGGAACGACCTTCGCACCTGGGGCAATGCCTTTCAGTCCACCTCCTGCACCAGTGCCGACGATGAGTTCCGCCATGCTCGTCCCGTGGCCCAAGTAGTCGTCAGTCGCTTTGTAAGCAAGAGCTTTCGGTACTTCGCCAGCGAGCACCTGCCCTTTGAGTGACGGCGTGTTGGGGTTGACTCCCGAATCGACCACGGCAACCTTGACGCCCTTGCCGGTGCTCACTTTCCACATCTCATCGGCTTTCATCGCCGACAGGTACCACTGCTGAGACTGAACGTCGGCGGCTGCCGCATTGGGAGCCAGACCAGCCGACAGCACGGCCAGAGCGCCGAGCGCTGAGCAGACGGCAGAAACCCGTCTCCCGTTCCGTCCCGCGAAAGGCGCGCTCCACCCGCCGCGTCGGCTGATTCCTGCCACCATGCCTCTGTCTGTCCTCGCTCTTGTCCGGTCAGTCGGTTGACGACGCCTCGTCGCGCCGCTCGTCACGGCGTGAACGCGTCTTGCCAGAACCCTGGTTACCTGTCTGGCCACGCACACTGCCGGTACCGCCGGGCGAATGTCCGCTGTTCCTGCTGCCTTTGCCGGAGCGGCGCGACGCCTGGCCCGCACCTGCCGCCGAACCGGGGGCCCCGATCACTCCACGCTGGCCGGGCTTCTCCGCCATGGCGCGTGAGGCAGGTGTGCCTTCGCCGCCGATGACCGTGCCGCGCGGCAGCCTGGGGCCGTTGGTGCCAGGGGCGGCCCCGGTGACGGGCTTACCGCCGACAACGCCATTGGCACGCCCGGCGCCTGTACGCGCAGTGTTCGCGGCGCCCGTGCCGGAGACCGGACCCCGGGGGACACCACCGGCCTGCTTGGCTGCTGTTCCTCCGGCTTTCGCTGTCCCACCGACGACGCCGCGCCCCAGAGGGCCGACCGCACGGCTTCCTGCCTGGCCCGGTCCGGCGGTACGTCCCATCGAGCCCATGGGGCCCGTCCCCGTACGCCCCGTGGGGGTGCGGCCCGTCACGCCGCCGACTCGCCCCTGGGCCGAGTTCGGCGTCTTGGCTCCAGGCATGCCTCCGAACCCGGACGTGCGCCCGGCCGGCCCCCTCAAGGCAGGGGGCACCCCGACGGTAGGGAAGGAAGGAGCCGTACTCACCGGGTTGGCGTTGGGGCCTGTCGCCGAAGGCGATGTGACGGTCTGCGGCGTCACGGTTTGCTGCGGCGGCAGCGTGCCGACGCTGTCGATCTCCGTGCCGACGTGTTGTTCCGGCAACATGACCGAGTCGACCACAGTTTGGTGGGACGACTGTTGGTCTGAACGCGCCCGAACCACTTCCGTCTCGGCCGAGCTTCGGTGCGTGCCCACAGAACCTTGCTGGGCTGAGAGCGAACCCTGGTCGTCTCTCGGCTCGATGGGGTCACGAAGCGATGGATCCGGCTCCGGCACCCCCACCGCAGGCATCTGAGGAAAAACCGGCTCCTCTGCCAGTTCCATCATCCCGCTCGACACCGTGTAGAACGACGCCAGCCGGTACATCTGGTTGATGGCTTCCTGGCGGTCCTTCTCGGCCTTGACCGCTGCCGTGTACTCCTCGTTGCCTTCGACCCGTTGGGGTGTCGGGATGTCGTCGACCTTCTTGGGGTCGATGCGGCTGTCACGCGGCGGCATCGACTTGCGAACGGAGGCGAGGCCGGAGCTTGCTGCCAGGACCTGGGTGCCGACCTCGTCGGTGTAGGTGGCGAGCGCGAGGGCGGTGGTGGTGAGGTTCATGCCCCAGGTGTAGAAGGCGGTGTGGGCCTCGCCCTCCCAGTCGACGTTGCCCAGGTTGCGGCTGAGTTCGTTGGCGGCGTCGTTGATGGCGTCCCGGGCGTCGACGAGGGCCGTGGCGGCGCTCTCAAGGGTCTCAGGGTTCGCCGACTCGACGATGTCGATCATGGCGTTGAGGTCGTAGCCCTCGAAGCTGGTCCTGCCGAAGCCGCCAGGGCTGCTGAGGGACCCGGGGCTGATGACCACGGCTTTGTTCACCGCGTCGTCCACGCCGCTGTTCTGCTGAACGGCTTCCTGGCGTTCCGACTGGTAGTGGTCCGACTTCTTCTTGTGGTCGGCCATCAGTACCCCGCGTCGGTGTGGTCGGCGTCGTTGGTCCGCTCGGTCTGCTTGTTGAGCGTCTCTTCCCGGTCGCGGTTGACCTCGGTCCGGATCTCGTGGAACCGGTACCGAAGGTCCTCTTCGAGGTTGTCGAAGGTGACGTCCACGCCGTGCACGGCGATCTGCATGGCCTCCAACTGGAGCCCGAGGGACTTGGAGAGGGTCGTGATGCGTTCATGGACGCGCTCGTACTGGAGGTGGAGATCCTTTGCCTCCGGGAACTGCCCCGCTCCGAACGTGGCCTCCGACAGGCTGTGCCCGCCGACCTTCGCCGAGCCGCCGGCCGACTTCTCGAAGGCCGTGAGCAGGTCGTCCACCCGCTTTTTGAACGTCGAGAGCGCCATATATCCGCGCCGTACGTCGGTGGGGCCCCCGCCCATGTCCGCAGGAATCACGCCAACCACTCTCCCCGTTTCCCGCCGCCCGTCCCGGACGGAACCGCCCACGCCTTTCAAGTGTTCATGACCGCAACGCAACCACTGTAATGACTCCCTCTGACAGCCCCAACTGCCTTATGCAACAACCCTGCCACCGCTGGAGCACAAGCAGCCCATTCCTCACGTTCGGGCCGTTTTCTCCTGCATCCAGCGTCGCGCGCCGACTTCGCTCGGGTACTCGCGAACCGTGAGCCAGGCGGTCAGCCAGCCGACGAGGTACGCCGCGAAGGCCGGCAGGACGGGGGCCGCGAGGAGGGCCAGACCGCGGCCTGCGGCGGCCCGGCCCGGAGCGCGGCTGTTGTGGTCGCGTTTGGCCTGGCGGGTCTGCTCGGGAGTGGGCGGGTTCAGCAGGCCTTCGTGATGGCCCCGGCGTTGCCTGACCCAGCCCAGGACGAGGGCCGCGCAGGACACGGCGACCTGGACGCCGTCGCAGATCGTGCGCACGGTGGGGGGCATCTCGCTGCGGAACCCCTCGTAGAGGCTGACGGCCATGAAGCTGACCGCGGCCATCACGAGGATCAGGAAGACGGTCGTGCGGGCGCGGCACAGCCAGTAGAGCGGGCCGCGCCGGTACCAGGTTCTGCCCAGCTTGGGCAGCGCGGGGATCTGGACGGTCATCGCCTCGGCGGGCTCAGAAGATGCTGGTGACGCCATGCCAGATGTCCTTCGCCATGCGTACGCCGTCGTCCTTGGTCTCCGTCAGGACGTGGCCCGTGCCGGTGAGTACTCCGCCGACCACCCCGTGGTCGTGGATGTCCTCGCTCCAGTGCTCGTGGAAGGAGTGGTCGAGGAGGCTGGTCGCGCCCACCGCGGCCACGACCCCCACGCCGGCCAACGCGGCCGCGCCCTCCACGGGCAGGGCCGCCACCACCCCCGCGCCGACGGCCACGCCGCCGAGCGCGGCACCGCCGTCGACGACCACCGAGTGCTGCCAGGACCAGCCCTTGTCGTGGTCGTCCTTCGCCTCCACCAGCCCGCAGGCCGCGGCCGCCGCGACGTCCAGCACCGGGATCTCCCTGAGGAACTCCGGGAGCCTGCCCACGCCTTCGCCCAGGCGCAGTGCGTCCGCCGCGTCGGCCAGTTTGACGTTGAGGACCCGGTCGTAGGGCAGGGCGGTACTGCCGTGGTCGGCTCGGGCGATGGCGTCCTCGAGGGAGTCCACCTGCACCGCCGCGTCGCGATAGGCGCCCTTGGCGGGGAGGTCGTCGGGCAGTGCGCGGCCCGCCTTCTGGAACGCCTTGCGCTCGGCGCGCAGTTCCTTCTTGGCGGCGCGCTCCTCGGCCTTCGCGCCGTCGATCAGCGTGCGGGCCTCCTTGCCGCCGGCCCGGGCGTCCTCGGCGTCGTAGGCGTACAGGCCTCGCAGGGCGTCGGCGAGGGTGATCTTGTCGCCGGTCGAGACCGGTGCCGTCACCTGCGCGTACAAGCCCCGCAGTCCGTCAGCGGCGACCAGCCGGGCGTGCTGGGCGGTGTGCAGGATCTCGTCGCGCACCGTGCCGTACTCGCCGAGCGCGGCGATCGTCTTCCGGTCGTCGGCGCTGGGCGGGTCGGCGGTGAGGATGTCCAGCGGGACGCCCTTGTCCCCCATCGGCACGCCTTTGCCCGCGGCGACGTGCTCGGCGTTCTGGAGCGCCGTCTCGCAGGCGGAGAGCGCGCCGACGAGCGTGTCGAGGATGTCGCCCGCGCTGTGCACGAGGCTCGCGAAGGCGCCTGCGGCGAGCGCGTCCTCGCTCCAGGTGGCGCGGAAGGTCTCGGCCGCCTCGCCCTTCCAGCTCGTGTCGCCGACCAGCCGTTCGACGGCCCGGCCGAGCGGGTGGACGACGTCCTCCAGCTTGCGCTTGGCGTTCTTGTACGTGTCGGCCATCGTGCGCAGTCCGCCGATGTCGCCGCCGACCCAGCTGTCGGCCATCAGCCGTCACCCGCCATCAGGTCCTCGAACAGTCCGTGTACGTCAATGTCGTGCCGTCGGAAGGAGTCGCGGGCGTACGTCACCTTGTCGCCGTGGTCGTCGAGCCGGTCGGCGAAGCCGATGTGCAGGGCGACGATGAGGTCGGCGACCTCCTTGACGGCGTGGTCGAGCCCCGCGTCACCGCCCTCGACGACGGGCGGGGCCACGTCTGCGTGCAGCTTGCGGTAGTTGACGGCCTCGTCGTGGAAGGTCCTGGACATGGAGGTGAGGTCGCTCAGCACCGCTTTGAAGTCCACCGTCATCGGCGCGCCTCCCGCGCGAAGGCGGCCAGGTCGGCCGGCTGCCAGTTGTGCCGCCCGGGCGCGATCCACGGGTCGACGTGGACCGTGACGCCCAGCTCCCCCACGCCCTCGGCCAGCGGCCCGAGCGAGGTCGCGACCCATGGCTGCGCCTCACCCAGGGCGGCCACGAGTCCGTCCAGGGTGGTGAAGGCGAGGGCCACGGTTCCGTCGGTGGGGTGCTCGAAGAGTTCGTAGGTGATGAAGGGGATCAGGGCGGGTGCGCCGGTCGGGTCCGTGGTCGGCGTGTGGCGGGGGTGGGCCGGGACGAACACCGTTGCGTGGTACGCGGGTACGCCGGGTCTGGGGCCGGACGGCGCGGGCGGCGCGGAGGGCGCGGACGACTCCACCTCGACGGCCGTGTCGGCTTCGACGTACTCCAGGATGCGTGACCTGCGGGGCTCCTGTGCCGACGGAGGCGCCGGAGCCGAGGCGGCGCCTACGGGCGGTTCCGTCTCGCCACAGTCGACACAGTCGACGCAATCGGCATGGTCGGCATAGTCGAGAAGGCGCGAACGGTTCGGTATGCCCACCGCCGTCTCCTGTTCCCCGTGGACCCGCGGATGATGTGGCGGCACCACCGTAGCCAGCGAACTTTCGGGCAAGTCCGGCTATTTCAGGTGGACGGGGCAGCGGTATGCGGAACCCATACGGGTGTTTGGCCGGGGTACGGTCAGCGCTTGACCGGCGGATGACCAGGCGGTGGCGTTCCGGGCCCTGGTTCGCGGTGCGGGGAGGTGAGCCGCTCGGCGGCCACCGCAAGCCAGCCACTGGGTGCGTACGGCGCCGGCGGGTCGACCTCCATACCCAACTCGGCGACGGCCACGGCGTAGTCGGACTCGTCCAGGGAGAGTGCGAGCAGCTCGCGCAGCTCGCCGACCAGGCGGGCCACGAGGTGCCGGTCGGTCGTGGTGCGGTAGTCGTCGACGGCCGCGTCGTGGTCGTCGAACTCGTCCGGCATGTCCTGGGAGAACCAGCCGCCGAGGAACTGACCCAGTTCGGGGAAGCGGGCGTGCCACTCCCAGTGAGTGGCCGGAACGGCCAGGGGCGGGACCTCGCCCTGCTCGATGCTGTGCTTGATGTGATCGGCCAAGCGGTACAGCCACTGCTGGATCTCACCCTCGGGAAGACCGACGTCCGGGATGGCGTAGAACTCGCCCAGGCGGAGCCGGAGTCGGCCGGGCGGGCTGTCGGCGTACTCCCGCAGCTGCCGCTCGGCGACGGCGAGCGCCCAGGGGCGGGTGTGCCAGGTCTGCCGCAGGTAGGCGGTCAGGGCTCGGCTCGGCTTGTCGGGGGTGTCATCCGCCGGCTGGCCTGCGTGGGCGCGGATCACCTGGTCCAGCTCGCCGTAGCGGCGGTCGTGTTCGAGGGGGGTCAAGGACACGGTGGGCAGCCTCTGGGTTCTCTACAGATAGACCGGGAAGGTGGCGTGCACGGCGAACCCGTGCGCGGCGGACGGCTCGCGGCGCAGGACGACCCGAGCGGCCCGTACATCGACGGCGTCGCGCCCCGCCAGCATCATCGCCTGCAGCAGGACCCGCCCGACGGGCTCCTCACGGGACGGCCACGGCGCCTCGATCACCAGCCGCTGCCGGGTGGACTGTGCCAGCCAGCGGTGGACGACCTGTTCGTTGCGGGTGACCACGTGCTGGGTCGCCCACTGGGCGGTGTCACGGTCGGGGTAGGCGGCAGTGCGGGTGCGCAACGGACTCCTTGTGGGGCGATGGGGCGGCGAGCTGCGGCCAAGTCGCTTCGGGTCGAAAGATTCGACCATACCGACCTCCGTTCTGGAGGCGAGACACCTGCCCGGATACCAGTCGCGCGGGCTTGGACTGAGGACCAACGGCCGATCCAGGCTCCGTTCGTAGGCTCACCACGCGTGGAAGGACCAGACCATCCCGACCTCCGAGTCGGAGACGAGGAACAGGCCCAGGTCCCAGACGTGTTGGGAAATGGTGTTGCAGCCGGAAATTCGCTTGTAATAGTCCTGGTTTTCACTGTCACGGCCTGTGTTGGCAAAGAATAGGGAACCTTTCGGGAAACGTGACAGGATGACCTCTGCCTTCGCCTCCAGCCCGACCCTGCGTCCCTCGAAGTCCTGCTCCTTCTCGATATTGAGCCAGGACGTGGAAAGAGTTACGAGGAACTTTTTGGCCGAGGCGCGCGGAATCTCATGCAAACGGTCACTGAGAGCATCCGCTTTCACGGGCTCAGTCGGCAGTTCGACGAAGGGGTAGTACGGGTCATCGACCCTTTCGAGCTCGCCCGCGAGGGGGTCGTTCACACGCCAACCGCGGGCGTCCGGCGTGTCACCGCGCATCAGGGCGCTCACGTCGAACACCCAGTCCTCATGCTCCCTGCGCGTCACCTTGGCGATCGTGTACCGACGCGCGTACATATCGATCGCCTCGGCCCAGGCCCGCTCATCGGGTTCTACCATTCTCGTCACCTCAATCGTCATTATTCAGGCATCGACGTCAGGACGACGAACGGCGGGTCCAAGCTCGGGTCATATTTGAGAATCGTGAGGACACCGTGTGCGTCTTTCGGCGATGTCGGGTTGCCGCCCACCACTGGTGCCGTACGCCCCGTCACCACCGGAGTGACCGTACCTCCCTCAGTGACCGAGGGAACTGTGAAATCCTTCTTGAGAGGATTCGGCGGCGGATTCTCCAGCCACTTGTCGATGTTCGCCGAATTGCTCCGGATGTTGTACTGAGTGTATTCCTGAGCAGAGTCCAGGTCGGTGAAGGTCGACGCCGCCGGGAGCTGCTGCACTCCCCCTCCCGTCGCCTCGTCCCGCAACCGCTGCGTCAGCTGGGCATCTGTCAGGCCGACGTGCTTGTCGATGCTGTGCCCACCGCTCAGCTCCTCCTCCGTGGCCAGGTCGATGGAGTACTTGTAGGGAATCTGGCTCTCCGTGCGCTGCCAGCTGTGTTCCTTCTTGAAGTCGTTCAGGGTGCGCGCGCCGTACGCCTCGGCGCGCGCCGCCTCCGCACGGAACGTCGGCACGCTGAGCAGCGCCTCGTTCAGTTCGGGCTCCAAGGCCTTCAGCTTGGTCGCGGCGTCGCTGAAGGCCTGGTGATACTCCTCGACCGCCCTGTCGGCCGCCCCCTTGTCCATGTGCGAGCGGAACGTCAGCACGATCTCGCCGAACGCCATGGTCGCCGCGAGCCGGGTCAGCTCGAACAGGTCGAGGCCGGTGGTCAGGTCCTTGACCGTCGCCTTCGCGGCCTCCTTGCCGAGCCGGGTGGTCGTCTCCGCGGTCTTGAGACGGACGGCGGCCAGATGGTCGAGGGTCTCCTGCACGGTGGTCGCGGTCTGGCGAAGAATCTCGATGACGGGTCGCTGTTTCGCCGGCACCACGTTGCGGTTGGTCTTCCAACTGCGGCCCATGGAGACCCTGTTCATCTGGGCGTCGTAGGTCCTGCCCCACTCGGTGGTGCCCCAGATGGTCTGGCAGAACGCCTTCATCGCGCCCTGCCACTCGTCGTTGCCCTTGTTGTTGGTGATGAACTTGATGGCGCCGTTGAAGTTGTCCGACGCCGCCTTCGCGTCCTTCTCGACCGCGCGCCAGGCCGTGGCCATGCCCTTGAGCTCCTCGTCCCTGGCTCCCGGGGTGATCTCGTGCATCTTGCCGAGGTTGAGGCCGTGCTCGATCGCGGGCCGGATGACGTCGGCGAGGAAGTCGGGGACCTCGCCCAGGATGCCGGAGATATCCCAGGAGTCCGCGTCCTCACCGGTGCCGGACCACTTGATGTCGTTGACCGGGCCGTATCCCGGCTCCTTCTCGATGACGACGGGCGGCGGTTTCTCGACGGGCGGCGGACCGTACATCCTGCGGGCGTACCAGTCGGCCTGGGTGTACTTGTTGGCCGTGTCCGTCAGGCCGACGGCCACACCGCCCACGCCGACCACGCTCTTCGCCCAGACCTCCAGGAACTTCTCGTTCACCGACCTGTACGCCGCCGCGAAGGAGTCCGCGCCCCAGCCGGTTCCGGCCGACTGGCTGTACTGGTTCAGCACATCGACGAGGGCCCTGGCGCCCTTGTCGTAGTCGAACTGCCCGTCACGCACCACCAGCGCGGTGTAGTGCACGTGCTGCGGTTGTACGTCGAATCCGCCGCCGCTCGTCCTGGGCGAACGGGTACGGGCGTCCGACCGCTCCTGTGCACGCTCCTCGTCCGTGGGCCGCCCATCGGCCATCAGGCACCGCCCCAGCCTCGCAGCACCGCGAGGTGCGCGGCCGCATAGTTGGTGTGGCCGGTGGTCACGTACTCGTGCAACCACTTCTGGGCCGCTTGCAGATCCTGGGCGGAGCGGTCCCACTCGTCGAGTTTGTCGACGAAGACCTCACGGGTCTCGCCCCGCCAGGACAGCACGACGGGCACGACCCGGTCATAGAGGTCGTCCAGTTTGCCGTTGAGCTTCTTGAGGATGTCCTCCAGGTCGGCGGCCAACGCCTCGAGCGTGGCGAAGGAAACGGATATGGGCTCGTCGTCAGGTGCGGTGCCGGTCGACATGATTCCCCCGTGTTCGTCTCGGCGACTGCGGTTCGGAAAAGGGCTACAGGTCGTCGAGGCTGCTGCGCGGCACCGGCGCGGTCACGTCGGTGTTCGGCGTCGACAGTCTCGCCACCTCGCTCCCGACGTCGACCTGGATCCGCCGCATCCGGGCGAGCACCTCGAGGTCGTCCTGGGAGAAGCCGTCACGGCTCAGCCTCACCGCCTCCTCCAGCAGCTTCATCACTTCACGGATGCGTACGGCGTCCTCGGCGGCAGCCCGGTGGAAGTCGCGGTACGCCGACGCCGCCGGGCCACGCCAGCCCGCCTCGATGCTGTCGACGACCGAGTCCATGCGCTGTACCTGCTTGTCCAGGTGGTCCTGCATGTCATCGAGGTCGTCGGCGAGTTTGGTGAGGTCCTGCGCGGACACCTTCAGCTCAGGGCCGCTTCCCTGCCCCGAGCCTGCTCCGGGCACGCCCATGCCGCATCCCTCCCCCGTCGCGTCGGCATCACAAGTCCCTTGCGATTGCGATGATCCTACAAATCGTTGGCCACTGCACGCCCCAACTCGCCGCGAAGCGCAGCGAGATGGCCGCTGCCCTCTAGCGCGCCCCCGCGACCCTCCGCGCCCGTCTCCGAGCGTCGCGGATCGCCACCGCTGTGCCGCCGAGGCCCGCTGCCAGGACCGCCGCCGCGACGACGACGTAGGTGGCGAGGCGGGTGTTGCGCTCGTCGGGGGTCTCGCCCGTGTGGAACTTCGCGGGGCTCGGGGCCTCGGCGGCGCCCAGGCCGTTGCGGGGGGTCGGGGACTCGATGGGGCGGTCGTCCTCCGTCAGGGCGCGTACCGGGTCGACGACACCCCAGCCGACGAGTCGGTCGTGGCCCGCGATGGTGCGTTCCGCGGTCTGCTCGATCTGGGCGACGATCTCGCGTGCCGTCCAGTCCGGGTGCCTCGCCTTGAGCAGCGCCGCCACGCCCGCCACGTACGGCGCCGAGAAGCTCGTACCGTTGTCGGAGCAGTGACCGCCCTGGGGGACCGTGGAGACGATGTCGACGCCGGGGGCGGCCACGCCCACGAAGTCGCCGGACTGGGAGAAGGAGGCGCGTTCGTTGTTGCGGTCCGAGGCGGCGACCGCGAGGACGCCCTCGTAGGACGCCGGGTAGGTCTCCTTGACGTTGCCGCCCAGGCCGTCGTTGCCCGCCGACGCCACGACCACGACGTTCCGGTCCAGGGCCTCGTCGACGGCCAGCTCCAGGTCGGAGGTCGGCCGGACCGCGTTGGACGTGTCCTGGGAGATGTTGATGACCCCGGCCCCCGCCTGCACGGCGTAGCGGATCGCCGCTGCCAGGGACTCGGTGTCGCCGTGGCCCTCGGCGTCGTTCTGCTGGATCGGGATGACGGTCGCCTCGGGGGCCAGCCCCACGAAGCCGGTGCCGTCGAGGGGGCGGGCCGCGATGATGCCGGCGATCTTGGTGCCGTGGCCGACGGTGTCCGTGGTGCCGTTCTCGGCGCCCCGCTCGATCGGGTCGCCGTCGTCGTCCTTGAGGTTCTTCGGGAGGAGGTTGCGGCCGGCCTTCGTGTCCACCGCCTCGGTGAGCTGCGGGTTCTTCACGTCCACGCCCGTGTCGATGACGGCGACGCGGACCCCCTTGCCCTTGGAGCGGCTCCACAGTTCGTCCAGGAGGACCCGCTGGAGGGCCCAGGGGCGGCCCGGGTACTCGCCGTTGGGGAACGTGCACTGGTCCGAGTAGGGCAGCTTGTCCGCCGCCGACGCGGGGGGCGCGAGGACCGTGGCCGTGGCCGCGGTGAGGAGGGTCGCGGTCAGTACCAGAGCGGTGCGCAGGAACGGAGCCGTGCGCGGCACCGGGGCCGTCCGCCGTACCAGGGCCGGCCGCGGCGCTGTCGCCGGCCGAGGTGTCGTCGCCGTCCGCTGCACCGTCGTCCTCCTCCTCACGAGCCCTGCGGCTGGCGGGCCGCCGCCGTCGACAGGCGGGGGCCGGTGGGCAGGAACTCCGACCAGGCGGCCGGGATCGGCGCCGGGTCGACGTCCTTGTAGCCCAGCAGGGTCTGGGCCTGCTGCGCCTCCTGTTGCTGCTGTGCGCGCTGCTCGGCGGTGGTGCCGATGCCCGCGTCGTCCGTCGCGCTGTCGCCGTTGGACTGGAGGACGTAGCGCAGGCCCGTGTCGGTGACGAGGAAGACCGGGCCGTCCTTGGTCGCCTCACCCTGGAACTGGCGGTAGAGCTGGCCGGAGCCCGGCGTCACGTAGGCGCTGGAGGAGCCGGTGGGCAGCTTGGCCGGGAAGTCCGTGCCGGCCCAGGTGCTGAGGGTCGTGGCGCCCGAGCCGGAGTTGACGCCGCGCAGGACGTTGCAGATCGTGCTGCGGCTCCCGGCGGCCCCCGACGCCTCGTTGACCGGCTCCGGGTCACCGCTGGGCCAGCGGTGCTCGGTGCCGAACGCCTCGCCCGGCACGATCGCGCCGGGGCTCAGCTCGCGGGCGTGCCCGGCCTGACCGAGGGGCGCCAGCTCCTTGCTGAACAGCAGCAGTTGGGCGACGAAGGCGGACACGGGAGCGACGCGGCCGCTCAACACCACGTAGTACTGCTCGGTGTTGTTGTCGAACGCCTTGAGCACCATGCCGACCCGGTCCGCCGACGTGTCGAGCTGGCCCGGTGCGCCGGCCGCCTCGCCCGGCTGTCCGGGGACGCCGGGGAAGGCGATCGGATCGCCCTGGTGCAGGGTCGCCAGCCACTCCGCCGACACCCGCTGGGGCTCCCGGCCGGAACCGACCACCGCCCGCAGCAGCAACTCGTCGCCCTTGCCCACCGGGTACGCCGTGCCGCCGCCGTCGACGACGTAGCGCCTGCCGTCCGGGTCCGCCACATAGAGCAGTTGGCCGTCGTGCAGACGCCCCGCGCCCTCGGTCGCGTCCTTCTCGCGGGCGGCGAGGACCAGCGCCGCCTTCTGGACGGAGTCCCCGCCCCCCGCGCTCGGCCGCTCGCAGACCACCCACCGCTTCGCCTTGCCCGCCTCGGACGCCGAGGGCAACCGGTCGGGGGCGTACGGGATGCCGACGGTGACGCCGTGCGGGATCCTGCCGCTGTCGAGGACGGACTCCGAGACGGTCACCACCTGGCCCTGCCCCTCGTCGAGGAGCAGCTTCGCGGAGGCCATGTTGAGGACCGGGTGCAGCTGGACCTCGTCGCCGGTCCGCAGCACCACGTAGCGGGTGGTCGACTTGCTCGCGACGATCACCTTGGCGTTGGGCGTGTCCCAGCCCTTCGGCGCGGTCGGCCTGAACATGCCCCACGCCCCGAAGACGGCCATGACGAGCACCCCGACGACGATTCCGGGCAGGATCGAGCGCAACGGCCGCGGTGCCCCCTCCTCCGAGCCGTCGGGCGACGACTGGAGGAAGGCCGCGAGCATGCGGCGCTTCGCGAAGGTGTAGGCGTTGAGCTGGTCCCGCCGAGATGCCATCTGTGCCCGTCTCTCCCCGATTTCCGGCCGATCCGCGTGGTCCGCAGCGCGGTTGACCGGCTCCCCGTCTCCGATGTCAGAGCGGCCACCTACTATGCCCGGTAACCATGGGGACTTGAGGAGCGGGTAGGGTTCCCGGGCCGTCGAGTGCCCTGTGCGGTGCTGGAACACGGGCGGTTCGTGGAGCGGAACGGGGGGACGGAGTGAGGGTTTCGGGAACGGGCGAGCGCTCCGTCGGCCGGTCGCGGACGCGGGGTTCCGCGTCGACCGGTCCGCGCCCGCCCGAGCGGCCCGACGGGTCGTCGGCACCGGGCACACCGCACCTCAGGACGCGCGCGGGGCAGGGCGGGGCATTCCGCCTGCAACGCCTCGTCCTGCTGGAGATCGCGGCCGCCGTGCTGCTCATCGGCTGGGTGAGCGGTCCCGTGGTGCTGGTGGCCGCGGTGGTCGTCGCCGCCCTCCTGGTGACCCTCGCCTTCGTTCGCCGTCGCGGCCGCTCGCTTCCGCAGTGGCTGGCCACGGCACGGGAGCTGAAGTCCCGTCGCCGGCTGGCGGCGAGGCTGGAGATACCGCCCGGGACGGAACCGGGGTTCGGGCCCGCCGTGGAATGCGATCCCGGGCTGCGGACGTACGCGTACGGCGGCCGTGACCGGCGGCCCGTGGGGATCGTCGGGGACGGCACGTTCGTCACCGCCGTTCTTCAGGTGGAGGCGGACACGACCGCGCTGCGGGCCGAGCGCGGCCGGCAGCCACTGCCGCTCGCCCTGGTACGGGACGCCCTCGAAGTGGACGGGATCCGGCTGGAGTCCGCGCAGATCGTGCTGCACACCCAGCCCGCGCCCGCTCTGCACCTGCCCCCGCAGTCCGTGGCCGTGGCCAACTACGCGCCCCTGCAGGAGCAGACCGGGGCACCGGCGGTACGCATCACCTGGATCGCCCTGAAGCTGGATCCGGAGCTGTGTCCGGAGGCCGTGGCGGTCCGCGGCGGCGGTGCGCTCGGGGCGCAGAAATGCGTCGTACGGGCGGTGGACCACCTCGCGAGCCGGCTGACCGGCGCCGGATTCCGGGCGACCGTCCTCGACGAGGAGGAGCTGACGTCCGCCTTCGCCACGTCGGCCTGCGCCAACCCGCTGGTCACGGCGGAGGCCGGGCGGACCGGGACGCTGGAGCGGCGGACCGAGGAGACCGGCCGGAGCTGGCGCTGCGACAACCGCCGTCACACCACGTACTGGTTGCGCCGGTGGCCCGCGCTGGGCGGCGACGGCCCGTCGCTCCCGCAGTTCGTCGCCCTGGTCACGGCCGTTCCCGCGCTCGCCACCACGTTCAGCGTCACCCTCGCGCGCGGTGACCGGCAGGAGGTGTCCCTGTCCGGGCACATCCGGGTGACGGGGCGCAGCGACGACGAACTCGTGGCGGCCCGGCGGGCGGTGCAGGGCGCGGCCCGGCACACCGGCGCCGGACTCGCCCGTCTCGACCGGGAGCAGGTGCCCGGCATGCTCGCGACGCTGCCGCTCGGAGGTGCTCGATGACGGCGACGACGACACGCGGAGCCTCCGCTTCCGGCGAACCGGAGCCGTCCGCCGGCCGGTCCGGACGCCGCTCGCCGCGCAGCGGCTTCGGCCTGAGAGGGCCGCGGCACGGACGGCACTCGGTGTCCGCGGACCAACTGGCCGCGCTCGCGCTGCCCATCGGGGACGACGGTGTCGTCATCGGCGTCGGCGCCGAGGGGCGGCCGGCCGTGCTGGGGATCAACCGGCCCACGCCGTACGACGTCGTCCTGATCGGCGGGCTGTGGACCGCGCAGGTCCTCGCCCTGAGGACGGCCGCAACCGGGGCCCGGGTGGCCGTGGAGACAGGGCGGCCGCAGGCCTGGGTGCAGATGGTGCACGCGATGGGCGGCGGGCAGAACGGACTTGCCGTGTACGAGGTCGGCCGGGTGCCTCCGCAGGGCGCTTCGGCGGGCACGCCGGTGCTGGTGGTGCGGGACTGCGGGATGCGCCCGCCGCGCGGCCGGGTCACCTCCGGGCCCTGGCAGTCCGTGCTGACGCTGCTGCCGTATCTCAGTCCGGTCGCCCCGCGGCTGGTCCGGCAGGCCCGGCTCGTCGGTGTACAGCGGATCTCGCCGGACGAGGCCGCGGAACTGGGCCGCGCGTTGTCGCTGCCCCGCGGGGACGTGGAGGCACTGCCCACGCTCGCCGACGGGTTCACCCTGTGGTGCGCCGACCGCGACCGGCAGTACGTGATGACGCAACCCACGGATGCGGAGATCGGGCTGCTGGGCACACCGAGACGGATGGACTGACACGGCGGCTCCTCCCCCCATCTCCTTTCACCTCATCTCCTTTCACCTCACCTCCTTTCGTCTCACCTCACCTCATCCCCTTTCACCTCCCTTCACCTGTGCGGCACTTCAGCTGCTATGACCGTTTTGCCGAGTGGCCTTAAGTGCGTTTGCGGCCTCTTCGGGAGGTGCGTGACGTGGTGGACTGGTGCTGAGGGGTGGGCGGGCCTGCCGAGGTGGGCCGTCTGATGATTAGGCTGGTACGGGGCGCGATGCCGGAAACCATGGGGTGGACGTCGGCGTCTCCCGGGGGAAAGCCGCATCGGACGACGTCAGACGGCCTCGAACCACTCAAGGACGACAGAAGCGAACGGTCGCCCCGGCACGGCATGAGGGTGCTCGACCAACCAGGAGGAATTGTGAGCAGCGATCGGGACGGGATCCGCGGGGGCTGGGCCACACCCGGCGATGACCAGCCCGACGCGGAGTCCGCCGTCGAGGCGACGGGCGAGTTCACCATCGACTACGCGCCGCCGGCTTGGTACACGCAGAACACGGGCGGCGGTCCGGCTCCGGCACCCGGCGCGGGACCCGGGGTGGCACCCGGCGCGCCCACCGGGCCGGGAGCGGGCGCGGAAGCCGGCGCGGGGGCGACGGGTACGCCCGCAGCGCCGTTCACTCCGCCTGCGCCGGACGCTCCGTTCACGCCACCTTCGCCCCCGGCGGCGCCCACGCCGGAAACCCCGTTCACCCCGGCTGCACCCGCGCCGGAGGCCCCGTTCATCCCGGCTGCGCCGCCGGCGGCGTCCACGCCTGAAGCTCCGTTCGCTCCGGCTGCGCCGCCCGTGCCGGACGGGGGCTTCCCCCTGGCCGCACCGGGAGCGCCGGTCACTCCGGTGGCTCCTCCGGCGCCGCCCGCTCCGCCCGTCCCGCCCGTTCCGGCGGCTCCCGCCGTGCCTCCCGGCGCGGGGCCGGTCGCCGTGCCGGGCCTTCCGGCGGGCAGCGGATTCGAGCCACAACCGCAGCCTCACCAGCAGCAGGCCGAGGCCCAGTGGGGAGCCACGGGAGCTTCGGCGGGTGACGAGGAGGGCGGTTCCGGAAACGGGGACCTGGAGAGCGGTGCGACCATGCGCTTCTCCGCTGCCGCCCTCAAGCGGGAGATCGCTGAGCACGCCGCTGCCGTACAGCCCGAGCCCGGGACGCCCGCAGAGCCGGAGGCCGAGGCCGCCGAATCCCCCTCGCCCGGCTCTGTGCCGCCCGAGGCCGCGGATCCGGCGGACGCATCCGCCGACGCGGGCGTATCGGACGGCAACGAGGCTACGGCCGCTGCCGCCGAGGCCGGCGCCGACGCCGACGCCAAGGCAGAGCTCCCGACCGACCGGACGGCCGACGAAAGCGGCACCGCACCGGACGGTGAAGGTGCCCCCGAGGCTCCCGCGAGCGGCGATGCGGCGATCCAGGACGCCGAGGACGTGACGGGCCCCGCACCCGAGGGCGCCGCCGTCGCCGAGAACGCGGCCCCGCAGAACGACTCCGTCGTCGGGGAGCCCTCGGACGCCGTCCCCGCCGTCCCCGCCGTCCCCGCCGAGCCCGCCGAGCCCGCCGAGCCCGCCGAGCCCGCCGAGCCGCAGGGCAGCGTGCCCCAGGACGCCGTTCCCCCGGCTCCCCCGGCGCAGCCCGCCTGGACTCCTCCGCCGGCCCCGCAGGGCGAGCTGCCTCCGCTGCCGCCGTCGTACCAGCCAGCGGCACCCGCACCGGCGGCCCAGTGGCCGGTCCAGCCGCAGCCCGCCGATGCCGCGGCGCACGCTCCCGCGCCCACGGCGCCCGTCCAACAGCCGCCCGTTCACCCACCCGTCCAGCCGCAGGCAGCTCCGCCCGCGCCGGTCGGCTGGAACCCGCCGGCCCCGGAGCCGACCCCGGCCGCACCCCAGCCGGGCTACGGCTTCCCGCAGCCCCCCGCTCCCGCTGCCGCGGCCCAGCAGCCTCCCGCCCCGCAGCCTGGCTACGGCTTCCCGCACCCCGGTGGCGCTCCGGCCTCCTCTGCACCGGAACCGGCCCCTGCGGCACCCCAACCGCCCGCCGACGCCCACGCACCCGCCGGCTACGGCTTCCCCCACCAGAACACCGGACCCGCAGCACCCACCCCCGCACCGCAACCCGCCCCTGCGGCACCCCAACCGCCCGCCGACGCCCACGCACCCGCCGGCTACGGCTTCCCCCACCAGAACACCGGACCCGCAGCACCCACCCCCGCACCGCAACCCGCCCCTGCGGCACCCCAACCGCCCGCCGGCTACGGCTTCCCTCAGCCGGCCGACGCATCAGCCGCCCCCGGTGGCTACGGCTTCCCTCAGCCCCCGGCACCGCAGCCGCAGCAGCCGCAGGCGCAGGCGCACCCCGGCTTCCCGCAGCAGGCGGACGGGCAGCCCCCGGCGGCCGCCTCCCAGGGATTCCCGCAGGGAGCCCCACAAGGCGCGCCTCAGGGCTTCCCCGGGCAGCCTCCCCAGCCTCAGCCGCTCCAGCCCCAGCCACCGCATGCCGCGCAGGCACCGCATGCCCCGCACGCGCCCGCTCCCGACGCCTCGCAGGGTCCGCAGCCGCCCCAGCAGCATCAGCCGCCCGTCGACCCCCGGGCCGGGGCCGCCTGGCCTCAGCCGATCCAGCACGACCAGCGGCAGCCGGTCAACCCCGGTGCGGCGCCGCTGGGTTACACGGCCGCCGTAGAGCTGTCCTCCGACCGGCTGCTCAACAACAAGAGGCAGAAGGCGAAGAGCGGGCGGCCCGCCGCCGCTCCTTCCCGCTTCAAGCTCGGTGGCAAGAAGGAGGAGGCCGAGCGGCAGCGCAAGCTGGAGCTGATCCGCACGCCGGTGCTGTCCTGCTACCGGATCGCCGTCATCAGCCTCAAGGGCGGCGTGGGCAAGACCACGACCACCACCGCGCTCGGCTCCACCCTCGCCACCGAACGCCAGGACAAGATCCTCGCGATCGACGCCAACCCGGACGCCGGCACGCTCGGCCGCCGGGTGCGGCGCGAGACCGGGGCGACGATCCGTGACCTCGTCCAGGCGATCCCGTACCTCAACTCGTACATGGACATCCGGCGGTTCACCTCCCAGGCGCCGTCCGGCCTGGAGATCATCGCCAACGACGTCGACCCGGCCGTGTCCACGACCTTCAACGACGAGGACTACCGGCGCGCGATCGACGTTCTCGGCAACCAGTACCCGATCATCCTCACCGACTCCGGTACCGGTCTGCTCTACAGCGCCATGCGCGGGGTCCTCGACCTCGCCGACCAGCTCATCATCATCTCCACACCGTCCGTGGACGGTGCGAGCAGCGCCAGCACGACGCTGGACTGGCTGTCCGCGCACGGATACGCCGAGCTCGTCTCGCGTTCCATCACCGTCATCTCCGGGGTGCGCGAGACCGGCAAGATGATCAAGGTCGACGACATCGTGTCGCACTTCGAGACCCGCTGCCGCGGTGTCGTCGTCGTGCCGTTCGACGAGCACCTGGCCGCGGGCGCCGAGGTCGACCTGGACATGATGCGGCCGAAGGTCCGGGAGGCGTACTTCAACCTCACGGCGATGGTCGCGGAGGACTTCATCCGCCACCAGCAGCGCCAGGGCCTGTGGACCAGCGACGGCAACCCGCCGCCGGTGGCCGCCCCGCCGATGCCGGGCCAGCAGACGCCGGGCCAGCCGGTGCCCGGGCAGCCGTATCCGCAGCAGCAGCCGGGACAGCCGTACCCGCAGGCGCCCCAACCCGGTCCCGGGCAGCCGTATCCCCCGCAGCAGGGTCAGCCCCAGGGCCAGCCGTATCCGCAGCCGCAACCCCAGCCGGGGCAGGATCCGTACGCCCAGCCGCAGCCGCCGCAGCAGCAGAACCCGGGGTATCCCCCGGCCGGCTACGGCTACCCGCAACACCCGCAGGCTCCCCAGGCCCCCCAGGCCCCTCAGCCCGGGCAGCCTCCGCAGCAGTGAGACAGTGAGAACGCCGAAGGGCGGCCGGTGTCCTGCGACACCGGCCGCCCTTCGGCGTTCGTCGGTCCTACCGGGGCGGGGCGGAGCGGCTAGCGCGCCGCCACCAGCTCCTTGCAGCGCTTCACGTCCTCGGCCATCTGCTCCAACAGCCCGTCCAGCGACTCGAACTTCGCCTGGCCGCGCACGAAGGCGAGGAAGTCGACGGCGACGTGCAGGCCGTAGAGGTCGAGGCCGACGCGGTCGATGGCGTACGCCTCGACCGTGCGCTCGGTGCCGTCGAACTGCGGGTTGGTGCCGACGGAGATCGCGGCCGGCATCGCCTCGCCGTTCGCGTGCAGCCAGCCCGCGTAGACGCCGTCCGCCGGGATCGCGGTGTGCGGCAGGGTCTCGACGTTGGCGGTCGGGAAGCCGAGTTCCCGTCCCCGCTGCGCCCCGCGCACCACGATCCCCTCCACCCGGTGCGGGCGGCCGAGGATCTCCCCGGCACCCGCGACATCGCCCTCGGCGACCAGCCGCCGGGTCAGCGTCGAGGAGAACGGCTGCCCGCCGCCCGCCTCACCGCACAGCACCAGGTCGACGACCTCGACGTCGAAGTCGTAGACCTTGCCCTGCTCGGTGAGGAACTCGACGTTGCCCGCCGCCTTGTGGCCGAAGCGGAAGTTGGGGCCCTCGACGACCGCCTTGGCGTGCAGCTTGTCGACCAGGACCTTGACCACGAAGTCCGCCGGGGACAGCTTCGAGAACTCCGTGGTGAAGGGGAGGATCAGCAACGCGTCCACACCCAGTTCGGCCATCAGCTCGGCGCGACGGTGGTGCGGGGCGAGCAGCGGCGGGTGGCTGCCGGGCCGGACGACCTCGCTGGGGTGCGGGTCGAAGGTGACGACGACGGCGGGAACGCCCAGTTCACGGGCCCGGTCCACGGCGTGCCGGATGATCAGCTGGTGTCCGCGGTGCACCCCGTCGTAGGACCCGATGGTGACGACGCTGCGTCCCCAGTCCTCGGGGATGTCCTCCAAGCCACGCCAGCGCTGCACTGTGACCGCTCCTCGAACCCGTGTCCGTATCTACCATTGCCTCTTACGCAGGACTAAGGGTGCCATGCCGGGTGCTCCCGGCCCGCATCGGCATGGAGGCTGTGACTCGACCCACGTGAGTCGGACCACAGGAGTCGGGACGGAAGTCGGGCCGCGGAAGCCGGGGCACAGAGGTCGGGCCCCCGGGCGGCGCGTCACGCGGGCACCCGGGCCCCCGCGAGGTTCTCGATCGTCCTGCGGGCGCTGGGTCCGACCACCACGGCCCACTCCCCCGGCGCGTCCGTGAGCCAGTCCACCACCCGCGCGGCGAAGCCCGGGACATGCCGGGCCAGCTCGACCAGACCGCGGTCGAAGCGGGTCGCGCCGTCGGGGGTGCGGACCAGGAGCAGGCCGGTGCGGTGGACGAGAGCCCGCAGGTCCTCGCCGTCGCGCCCGGCGGCCCCGTGCAGTACGGCGTCCAGGACCTCCGGGGAGCGTTCGTGGACGAGGAGGTGCTCCAGCAGTTCGTCACGCAGGGGGCGGGACTCCGGGACGCCCGGGGCGGCCAGTACTCCGGCCAGCGCGGCCCGCACCTGTTCGGGCCCGCCGCCGTCCAGCAGTCCCGTGACCAGCGGCAGGAGGACGGCCCGGGCGGCGGGGCCGTGGTCGAGGCGCCGGTCGACGTACGCGGCCACCTGCCCGGCGGCCTCCGGTCGGCGCTCCACCGCCTCCCGGACGAGGGCGGCGACCCGCCGGGCCAGGGCGGGCGTGGTGACGTCGGCGAGGGCGCGCAGGACGCCGCGGGTGTCCGCGCGGTCGGGCCCGCGCAGGCGGGACCGGAAGGCGTCCAGGACCGGCTCGGGGTGGGTGCCCAGGGCGGCGAGGAGCGCGCTCGGCGGCAGCTGCGGGTCCCCCGCCGTGAACCGCTCCAGCGCCTGCGGCAGGTAACGGGAGCGGGTCTCGGGGTCCCGGACGAGGAGCGCGAGCGCGCCACCGTGCAGGGCGTGGTCGGCGGGGCGCGCCAGCAGGACGAGGGCCGCGTAGCGCAGCAGCCGGTGGTCGGCCTCCGTCCGGATGTGCGGGGCGACGCGCAGTCCGTACGTCATCGCCGCGACCCGCCGGGGCGGCCGCTCGTCGTGCGACCAGCGGTCGACGGCCCGGCACAGCGCGGACGGCTCCTCCTCCGCCAGTACGGCGAGCAGCTCGTCGGCACGGGGGTGCGCGCAGTCGACGAGGGCCTCTGTGAGGTCGTCCAGCGCCCGGTGCCGGTGGGTGTGCAGCAGCGCCTGCGCCGCCGTCGCCACGGTGGCGTGCGGGGTCGCGGGCAGCGGCCGCTCGTCGTCGAACCAGTGGGTGAGGCACGGCTGTACGGCGGTGGGGTCGGCGGCGAGGAGCCGGGCGACGGCGTCGAGGTAGCGGGGCGCGTCCGCGTCGTGCGGGGCGCTGTCGGCGAGGACCAGACGGCGCAGCAGGTCGAGCCGGGCGTCGGCGGGGAGGGCGAGCCCGGTCCAGAACGCGGGGCCGAAGTCCACCAACCGGCCGTGCGTCTGGGCCCCCGCGCCGATCAGGTCCGCCAGCAGACGCAGGACGCCCGTGTACGGCGTCGCGTCCGGGACGCCCAGCAGGGTCTCGGTGAGCAGCCGGGCGGCCCACCACGACTCCGGATCGGCGTCCAGGGCGTGGACCAACTCCCGCAGCCGAAGCGCGAGTCGGTGCGGTCCCTGCTGGCGGGCGAGGAGCAGCAGGGCCTGGACGACGGGACCGACCCGGTGGTGCGGGACGGGCAGCGGATGCCCTCCGTCGGGCGCGCGCCGGCGGTGCACCAGGGCGCGCAGTGCCTCGTCCAGGTCGAGGTGGATGCCCTGGATCCAGTCGGCGAGTTCCTCGTGGGCGAAGCGGTACCCGCGGCCCGCGGGCACGAGGAGGCCCTCGGTGAGCACGGCGGACGCCCAGCCGGCACCGCCACCGAGGCGGGCCGGCGCCTGGCCCCAGGGGAACACCGCCTCGAACGACGCCCGGTCCAGTTCGCCCTGGCCGGGCCCGAGGCTGCGGCGGGCGGCCTCGTGCACCTGGCCGGAGACCTTCGCCGCGAGACGGCGTACGGCGGTGCCGCGCAGCCCGTTCTCGGCGGCGAGGCGCACCGCCACCCGCAGGCACATCAGGTCCAGGTACGCGGACAGGACGTCGTCGCGGTCGACGGGCGCCGGGGCCTGCGGACCGGGGAGCGCGGCACAGACCTCGGAGAGGAGGCGGAGGGTGAGGGGGTGCCGGTCGTCGGGGGCGGCGAGCGCTCCCTCGGGCAGGGCGTGGCGGACGCGGGCCTCGCGCGCCTCGTCGGCGGTGAGATCACCGAGGCGGACGCACGGCGGGAGCGGGTCCCCGGCCACCGTGGCCCCGTACAGCAGCTCCGGCGGGAACTCCGCGCCGGCCCGTTCCCAGTACTCCCCCCGGCACGCCACCACCAGCCGCGTGCCCGTCTCCCGCAACCATTCGGCCGTGCCCTCGGTCCACTCGGCGAGCCGGTGCGCGAGGACCGGGGGCATCTCCTCGGGTCCGTCGAGAAGCAGCAGCAGGGGGCGTCCGACGGCCCGGGCGAGGCCGGCGAGGCGCTCGGGCGTCACATCACCGGGGCCGCGGGGGCCGGCCGCCCCGGACAGCCCGGATGCCCCGGACACCCCGGCCGGAACGGCCCCCGGCCCCCGTCCCGGAACCTCTGCCGGGCCCGAGGACGAACCCGAACCCGAGCCCGAGGCCGCCACGATGCGTGCCGCGCGGTTCAGTGCGCGGCGGGCCGCGTCGGCGAGGGAGTCGTCCCCGGCCCGCAGGTCGGCGCCGCGCAGCCACAGGGTGGGGGCCGGCCGCGCACCCCGGTCGCGGCGCGCGGCGAGGGCGGCGAGTTCCGTCGTACGGCCGCTGCCCGGTGCGCCGACGAGGCCGAGGACGGCTGCCGGGCTCATTGCGAAGGCGGCGAACTCCCTTGCCGGGAAGGCGCGTTCGATCGGTTCCGCGGCGGCTGCGAGGGAGCCGGTCGCGGTGTGGCCGAAGTGGCCGGACAGCGCTCCGGGCGGGCCGTCCGAGCCGACCGACGTGGCGGTGAGTTCGAGGAGACCGGCCAGGTTGAGGTCGGCGCCGTAGGCGGGCACGGTGGCCGCGTTACGCGCGAGCAGCTCGGCCAGCGGACCGCCGGCCGCGATCCCCGCCCCGCCCCCGGCCGCCCACGCCCCTGCACCTGCACCCGTCCCCGCAGCACCGCCACCTCCACCGCGACCGCCACCACCGCGAGTGACACCCGCACCAGCACCCGCACCCGCACCCGCACCCGTGAACGTCACGTGGTCGCTCGGCGGCAGCCCGGCGGAGTTGTCGCCGGCCGGCGGGAGGTCGTCGATCGTCGGAATGGCGTCGGCCGTGGGCACCCGGGGTCGCAGCGGCACCGCGAAGCCGACATCGCGGTGGCCGGACTGGAGCGCGGTGCCGAGGACGGCGACGACCGCGCCGGTCTCCGCGTCGAGGACCGGTCCCCCGGCCGCGCCACCGCCGAGCCGCAGCGCGTCCCGGCCCGCCGTGCCGATCGCCAGCTCCAGAGCGTCGTCGAGGAGATGGAAGCGGTCCGTCGCCGTGTACGTCGCGGACGTCTCGGCCAGCACCCGCGCCTCGCGCCAGCAGCCGGCGGCCAGCCGGACGTACCGGCCGGTCTCGACGCCGTCCCGCACGGTCACCGGCAGCGGCACCCCGCCGAGGCCCTCGGTGCGGACGAGGGCCAGGTCGAGTTCCGGCAGCGGGGTGACCGCGTCGTCGGTCACGACGCAGCTGCGGTCGCCGGCGGCGTACAGGACGAGCCGGGACAGGCCGTCGACGGCCTCGTGACTGGTGACGACCGTGCCGTGGTGGTCGGCGACGAACCCGGTGCCGCGCGGCCGGCCGGCGAGGTCACGGATCCGGACGAGCGAGCCGTCGGCGCCGACGCCGGTGGCGAGGTCCGGGGTGACGTCCGCGCCCCGGGGATCCGGGGCGTCCGGAACGGCCATGGGATCCGGGGGGCCCGGGGGATCCGCCGGGCGGTTCCGGGTCGCGCCCCGCAGGGAGTCGTGCCGCGGTGTCCGCGGGCCTCGTCCCGCCATCGTCGTACCTCCCGCCGCGCCCGCGTGCCCTGGGTCCGACGGTAGGGGCGGGATGATCGGCGGGACAGATCACGGAGCGAACGCGCCCCCCTGCACTCCCCGGGTTCACTCCGAGCGCCTGCCCGGACGGGTGAATGAACGGGGGCCGCTGGATACACCCTAGGGGTGGGGGAACCGAGGGGGGACCGTGGAGCGGCGGCGCAGCACAACCCCGTGTTCGCCGCTCCACGGGCACCGGACGAGGCGCCTGAAGCCGCTCAGCCGAACACGGCCAGGCTCTTCGCCTTGCCCTTCTGCTCCTCGACCAGGGCCAGGAACCGGCCCTCGGGATCGAAGACGGCCACGGCGCCCGCGCCGACGTACGCGTCGGGCATCTCCAGGCGTACGCCGTTGGTGAGCAGCTGGGCCCGCTTGGCGTCCACGTTCCAGCGGGGGAACGCGGCGGTGGCCGCCTCGGCGATCGGCATCACGCCCAGCTCCTGCTGGAGCTGGTCGAGCGTCTTCGCCGAGTCCAGCTTGTAGGGGCCGACGCGGGTGCGGCGCAGGGCGGTGAGATGGCCGCCGACGCCGAGGTCGGCGCCCAGGTCGCGGGCGAGGGCCCGGATGTAGGTGCCGGAGGAGCAGACGACGGACACGACCAGGTCCAGGACCGGGGTGCCGTCCTCGGCGACCGCGTCACGGACGTCGTACACGGAGAAGGAGGAGACGGTGACCGGGCGGGCCGGGATCTCGAAGTCCTCGCCGTCGCGGGCCCGCTTGTAGGAGCGGACGCCGTTGATCTTGATGGCGCTGACCTTGGACGGCACCTGCATGATGTCGCCGCTCAGCTTGGCGACGCCCGCGTCGATCGCGTCCCGGGTGACCTTCGAGGCGTCCGTGGACCCCGTGATCTCGCCCTCCGCGTCGTCGGTCAGGGTCGTCTGGCCCAGCCGGACCGTGCCCAGGTACTCCTTCTCGGTGAGCGCCAGGTGCCCGAGGAGTTTCGTCGCCCTCTCGATGCCGAGGACGAGGACGCCCGTCGCCATCGGGTCGAGCGTGCCGGCGTGGCCCACGCGGCGGGTCTTGGCGATCCCGCGCATCTTGGCCACGACGTCGTGCGAAGTGAAGCCCGACGGCTTGTCGACGATGACAAGGCCGTCGGGCGGGGTCTGCTTGCCGTTCATCAGGCGGAGTCGTCCGTCTCGTCCTCGTCACCGGGCTTCTTGTACGGGTCGGCATCGCCAGCGTACCCGGCACCCGCGGACACCTCGCGGACCTTCTCGTCGGCGGCACGCGCCTTGTCGAGGAGGTCGTCGATGGTGCGGGCGTTGTCCGGCAGGGCGTCGGCGACGAAGGCCAGCGTCGGCGTGAACTTCACGCCCGCCGCACGGCCCACCTCGGAGCGCAGGACGCCCTTGGCGCTCTCCAGCCCGGCGGCCGCGGCCGCCCGCTCCTCGTCGTCCCCGTACACCGTGTAGAAGACCGTCGCCTCCCTGAGGTCACCCGTGACCCGGGTGTCCGTGATGGTGACGTGGGAGCCGAGCCGCGGGTCCTTGATCCCGCGCTGCAGCTTCTGGGCCACCACCTGCTGGATGAGGTCCGCCAGCCTCTTGGCACGCGCGTTGTCGGCCACTGGTCCGTCTCCCGTTCTTTCTGCTTCGCTTGCGTTCTGTGGTCGGTCAGTCGTCTTCGCCGTGGAAGCGGCGTCTGACCGACAGCAGCTCCACTTCCGGGCGGGCGGCGACCAGCCGTTCGCACCGGTCCAGTACATCGGTCAGATGCTCCGCGTCACCGGAGACCACGGCGAGACCGATCCTGGTCCTGCGGTGGAGGTCCTGGTCGTCCACCTCGGCCGCGCTCACCGCGTACTTGCGCTGGAGCTCGGCGACGATCGGACGGACGACGGAGCGCTTCTCCTTCAGCGACCGTACGTCGCCGAGGAGGAGGTCGAAGGACAGAGTCCCCACGTACATGTGTGTAACCGGTTCACCCGCCGGTACGGGATCGATGGCCCTGCCGTCCATGGGACAGGGACATCACGAACGGTACAACGATCCGGGCGGTGGCTCGACGGGGTTTTGCCTCGCTCATGCGTCCGCCGGACGCCGTACCGGCCGGCGGGGAACGATCCCCCGCCGGCCGGTACGGACCTTGGGCGCTTACGCCCTCGGCTTCTCCCGCATCTCGTACGTCGCGATGACGTCGTCGATCTTGATGTCGTTGAAGTTTCCGAGGTTGATACCGCCCTCGAAGCCTTCGCGGATCTCGGTGACGTCGTCCTTGAAGCGACGCAGCCCGGAGATGGTGAGGCTCTCCGCGATGACCTTGCCGTCGCGGATGAGGCGCGCCTTGGTGTTGCGCTTGACCTCGCCCGAGCGGACCAGGACACCGGCGATGTTGCCCAGCTTGGACGACTTGAAGACCTCGCGGATCTCCGCCGTGCCGAGCTCGACCTCCTCGTACTCCGGCTTCAGCATGCCCTTCAGGGCCGCCTCGATCTCCTCGATGGCTTGGTAGATCACCGAGTAGTACCGGACGTCGACGCCCTCGCGCTCCGCCATCTGCGCGGCACGACCGGCCGCACGGACGTTGAAGCCGATGACGATGGCGTCGGAGCCGGTCGCCAGGTCGATGTCCGACTCGGTGACCGCACCCACACCGCGGTGCAGGACGCGGATGTCGACCTCTTCGCCGACGTCGAGCTGGAGCAGCGAGGACTCGAGAGCCTCCACCGAACCGGACGCGTCGCCCTTGATGATGAGGTTGAGTTCCTGCACCAGACCGGCCTTGAGCGCCTCGTCCAGGTTCTCCAGGGAGAACCGGACTCCACGCCGGGCGAAGTTGGCGTTGCGCTCACGCGCCGCGCGCTTCTCGGCGATCTGACGGGCCGTGCGGTCCTCGTCGACGACGAGGAAGTTGTCGCCGGCGCCCGGGACGTTGGTGAGACCGAGGACGAGGACCGGAGTCGAGGGACCCGCCTCTTCCACGTTCTCGCCCTTGTCGTCGAGCATCGCGCGGACACGGCCGTACGCGTCGCCGACCACCATGGTGTCGCCGACCCGCAGGGTGCCTCGCTGGACAAGGACGGTCGCGACGGCGCCGCGGCCACGGTCGAGGTGGGACTCGATCGCGATGCCCTGCGCGTCCTGCTCCGGGTTGGCCCGCAGGTCGAGCGAGGCGTCCGCGGTCAGGACCACGGCCTCCAGCAGGCTCTCGATGTTGAGGCCCTGCTTGGCGGAGATGTCGACGAACATCGTGTCGCCGCCGTACTCCTCGGCCACCAGACCGAACTCGGTGAGCTGACCGCGCACCTTGGTCGGGTCCGCGCCCTCGACGTCGATCTTGTTGACCGCGACCACGATCGGCACGTCGGCCGCCTTGGCGTGGTTCAGCGCCTCGATCGTCTGGGGCATCACACCGTCGTTGGCCGCCACCACGAGGATCGCGATGTCGGTCGACTTGGCACCACGGGCACGCATGGCGGTGAACGCCTCGTGACCCGGGGTGTCGATGAAGGTGATCCTGCGCTCTTCACCGTTGACCTCGGTGGCGACCTGGTACGCACCGATGTGCTGCGTGATGCCGCCGGCCTCGCCCGCGATGACGTTCGTCTTGCGGATGGTGTCGAGCAGTCGGGTCTTACCGTGGTCGACGTGACCCATGACGGTCACGACCGGCGGACGCGCGACGAGGAACTCCTCGCCACCCTCGTCCTCGCCGAACTCGATGTCGAAGGACTCGAGCAGCTCGCGGTCCTCCTCCTCGGGGCTGACGATCTCGAGGACGAAGTTCATCTCGTCCGCGAGGAGCTTCAGCGTCTCGTCGGAGACGGACTGCGTGGCAGTGACCATCTCGCCGAGGTTCATCATCACGCCGACGAGCGACGCCGGGTTGGCGCCGATCTTCTCCGCGAAGTCGGTGAGCGACGCACCGCGCGACAGGCGGACGGACTGTCCGTTGCCGCGAGGCAGCATCACGCCGCCGACCGACGGGGCCTGCATGGCCTCGTACTCCTGGCGCCTCTGACGCTTCGACTTGCGACCACGACGCGCGGGACCGCCGGGACGGCCGAAGGCGCCCTGCGTGCCACCACGGCCACCGGGACCGCCGGGACGACCGCCGAATCCGGGACGGCCACCGCCGCCACCGAAGCCGCCGCCACCGCCGGGGCCACCGCCACCGGGACGACCGGCGAAACCGCCGCCGCCACCGGGACGGGCGCCGCCACCGGGACCGGCCGGACGACCTGCGAAGCCGCCGCCACCGGGACGACCGCCGCCGCCGGGACGACCCGCACCGCCGCCGCCACCCGGACCGCGGCCACCGGGGCCACCGCCGGGACGCGGGCCGGCAGCGGGACGCTGCGGCATCATGCCGGGGTTGGGACGGGGACCGCCGCCGGGACGCGTACCGCCGGGGCCTGCGCCCTGCGGGCGGGGCATGCCGCCCGGAGACGGACGGGAGCCGCCCGGAGACTGCGGACGAGGACCGCCGCCCTGGCCACCGGGGCCCTGCGGACGGGGACCGGCGCCGGGAGCGCCACCGGGGCCGCCGGGACGCGGGGCGCCCTGCGGACGGGGCGCCTGCGGACGCGCCATACCGGCGTTGCCGCCGGAGGTGAAGGGGTTGTTGCCCGGACGCGGACCCGAGGGACGGGCACCGCCCGGACGCGGGGCACCGGCGCCACCGGGGCGCGGCCCCTGAGCGGCGGCGGGACGCTGGCCGCGGTCACCACGATCGCCGCGGTCGCCACGGTCACCGCGGTCGCCACGGTCCTGACCGGGCGCGGGACGGCCGGCGGGGCGCGGCGCGCCGGGGCGCGGGCCCTGCGAGGCCGGCCGCGGGCCGGACGACTGGGCCGGAGCGGCGGGGGCGGCCGGAGCAGCCGGCGGAGCGGTGAACTCCGGGGCGGCCGGGGCCGGACGCGGCGCGGGCTTGGGGCCCGGACGCGGACCGGAGGCCGCCGGCGCGGGAGCCGACGAGGCGGCCGGGGCGGCGGGAGCCGCCGGAGCCGCGGGCGTCTGCGCCGCGGGAGGCTTGGGGGCGGCCGGCCGAGGTGCGGCCGGGCCCGGACGGGCCGCCTGCGCCGGGGAGGGCGCGCCGGGCCTGGGGGCCGCCTTGCGCGGGGCGGGCTTGCCGCCGCCCTGGAAGGCATCTGTCAACTTGCGGACAACGGGCGCTTCGATGGTCGAAGACGCCGAACGGACGAATTCACCGAGTTCCTGGAGCTTGGCCATGACGGCCTTGCTCTCAACCCCGAACTCCTTGGCGAGTTCGTATACCCGGACCTTAGCCACTTCGCTCCTTTTAGGTCCGGGTGTGTCCGGACCGTCGCTACTTCATGGGCGTACTCATCGCGTGCTCATCGAGTGCTCATCGCAATCTCGACCTACTTCCAACTCGCGGGGTACCAGAGCCGCACGGAGGTTCCGTGCGACGCCTTCTTACGGTGTTGCCTGTTCGGCAACGGTCGTCTGCTCGACGTACTGGCGCAACGCCTTTGTGTCGAGCGCTCCCGGGGCTCGCAACGCCCTCGTGAACGCCCGGCGGCGTACCGCCTGGTCGAGACAGACCGGGGCGGGATGCAGATACGCACCCCGGCCGGGCAGCGTACCGCGTGGATCGGGGACGCATGCGTCCTTGATCGCCACGATGCGCAGCAGCTCCGTCTTGGCCGCCCGCTCCCGGCACCCCACACAGGTGCGTTCAGGGCATGCTCCGGTGTGCGTCCGGCCAGACACTCTTAAGTCTACCTCCCCGCGGCGACCTCACCCCTTTGGGTCAGGATTCGAACAGTTGCCGCGTTACATCTGTCGTGATCTGAACCCCGGCAGGCCGAGATCGATTCCCCCGCCGCTCGGCGCTGCCGGGTGACCTGGCAGGTGGCGTACCCGCCGGGCTACTCGGTGGGCTGTTCGACGTCCGGACGGATGTCGATGCGCCAGCCGGTCAGCCGGGCGGCGAGCCGGGCGTTCTGCCCTTCCTTGCCGATCGCCAGCGACAGCTGGTAGTCCGGCACCGTCACCCGCGCGGAGCGGGCCGCGAGGTCGACGACCTCGACCTTGGAGACCCGGGCCGGGGACAGCGCGTTCGCCACCATCTCGGCCGGGTCGTCCGACCAGTCGACGATGTCGATCTTCTCGCCGTTCAGCTCGCCCATCACGTTGCGCACCCGGCCGCCCATGGGGCCGATGCAGGCGCCCTTGGCGTTCAGACCCGAACGGGTGGACCTGACGGCGATCTTCGTGCGGTGACCGGCCTCACGTGCGATGGCGGCGATCTCGACCGAACCGTCGGCGATCTCCGGCACCTCCAGGGCGAAGAGCTTCTTCACCAGATTGGGGTGGGTGCGGGAGAGCGTCACGGACGGGCCGCGCATGCCCTTCGCCACCCGGACGACGTACGACCGCAGGCGCATGCCGTGCGGATACGTCTCGCCGGGGACCTGCTCCTGCACCGGCAGGATGGCCTCCAGCTTGCCGATGTCCACGAGCACGTTCTTCGGGTCGCGGCCCTGCTGGACCACACCGGTGACGATGTCGCCCTCACGGCCGGCGTACTCGCCGAGCGTCGCGTCGTCCTCGGCGTCGCGCAGACGCTGGAGGATCACCTGCTTGGCCGTCGTGGCGGCGATCCGGCCGAAGTCGGACGGGGTGTCGTCGAACGGGCGGGGCTCCTGCCCCTCCTCGAGGTCCTCGGGGTCCTCCTTCGCCCACACGGTCACATGTCCGGTCTCCCGGTTGAGCTCCACGCGCGCGTGACGGCGGCTTCCCTCGGTGCGGTGGTAGGCGATGAGGAGGGCCGACTCGATCGCCTCGACCAGCAGGTCGAAGGAGATCTCCTTCTCCCGCACCAAGCCCCGCAGGGCACTCATGTCGATGTCCACGGCTACGCCTCCTCTTCCATCTCGTTCTCGTCGTTCTCGTCGTTCTCGTTCTTGGCGTGCTGGTCGCTCTTGTCCTTGCGGTTGAACTCGACCTGCACGCGGGCCTTGTCGATGTCACCGAAGGGGAGTCTGCGGGTGGTGGCCTTGCGGCCCTTCACGCCGGGGACCTCGAGATCGAGTCCCTCGTCGTCGACCGTCAGGATCCGGGCGACCAGCTCGCCGCCCTCGGTCAGCTGGAACCGCACCAGCCGGTCGACGGCACGTACGTAGTGGCGGTGCTCGGTGAGCGCGCGCTCCGCGCCCGGGGTGCCGACCTCGAGGGTGTACTCGCCCTCGCCCATCGCGTCCGTCTCGTCGAGCTTCGCCGAGAGCGCGCGGCTCACATCGGCGATCTGGTCCAGGTCCGCTCCGGAGTCGGAGTCGACGACGACGCTCAGCACCCGCTTGCGTCCGACGGAGTCCACGGCGATCTCTTCGAGGTCCAGTCCCTGGGAGGCGACGAGCGGTTCCAGGAGCTCTCGCAGCCTCTCGCTCTGGGTGGTGCTCATCCGGGTGACTCCTCGGCCGCGTGTGCTGTTGTGGGATGGGGCTCGTGTCTGGTCAAAGGGTATCCGGTCGCAAGGTGTGTTGCCGTCCACCTGTGCACGGAGGGTGGCGGACCCTCGTGGGCCGGTGCCGCTGAGTGGTACGGGGCGGCCGCGCGGGTACGGTGATCACGGGCCCGCCGCCCACCAGGACGCCAGTTCCGTACGAGTTCCCCGAGGACGCCTGCCGTGCCGTTGCCCCTCCCCTCGCGAACCCCCTCGGGGCCGCGCAGAAGATCCCTGCTCGCGTCGGCCGCGGGAGCGGTGCTGCTCGTGGGCTGCTCGTCCGGTACGGAGGAGTCCGAGGAGAGCGCGAGCGACAGCCCGTCGGTCGCCGAGGCCGCACGCGCGCGTGCGGCCCGGGAGAGCGGCGAGCTGGCGGCACGGTACGACGCCGTGCTCGCCGTCCATCCGGCGCTGGCGGGGCGGCTGGGGCCGCTGCGGGCGGAGGTCGTACGGCACGTGGAGGCGTTCGGAGGCGCCACAAAGGCGTCCCCCACCGCCACCGGTTCCGCCACCGGCTCCCCCACCGCCACCTCCCCCACGGCTTCCTCGACGAGCTCCGCCTCGATTCCGCCGGCCGATCCCTCGGCCGTGCCGTCCGCCGTGCCGATCACCGACACGGACGCGCTCGCCGGGCTGGCCGCGGCGGAGCGGGCGCTCGCCGACCGCAGGGCGACGGAGCTGCCGGACCTGCCGGGCGAACTGGCCCGGTTGCTGGCCTCGGTGGCGGCGGCCGGCGCGGCCCACGCCTATCTGCTGACGGAGGGGACGCGATGAGTGAGGCCACGGACGTGGAGCTGACGGCACTCCAGGCGGCGCTGGCCGCCGAACACGCCGCCGTGTACGGGTACGGGGTCGTCGGCGGGCGGATCGGCGAGGTACGGAGCACCGAGGCACGGGCGGCCTACGACGCGCACCGGGCGCGCCGGGACGCGCTGGTGCGCGAGGTGCGCGACCTGGGGGCCGAGCCGGTCGCCGCGAGCGCCGGATACGCACTGCCGTTCCAGGTGCCGGACTCCGCGGCGGCGGTCCGGCTCGCGACCGAGCTGGAGGAGCGCGTGGCCGGGGTGTACTCCGACCTGGTGCGGGCAGCCGGGGACGCACGGCGCCGGGAGGCCGCGGGCGCGCTGCGGGACGCGGCGGTCCGTGCGGTGCGCTGGCGCGGCGGGAGCGTAGCCTTCCCTGGTCTCGCCGAGCGGACCGGTACCGATCCGGCCACGGGCTCGGCGTCCGTACCGGCAGCGGCCACGCCTCCGGCGGCGGCAGCGCCCTCGGGCACACCGGCGGCTTGACCGAAGCAGGAAGGGAACGACTCGCGCATGGCTTTCGAACCGCCGCAGCGTCTGGTCAGGGCGCTCGGTGAGACGGCACCGGACGGTGACGGCTGGTTGGAGAAGCTGCCGGAGGCGGCCCGACAGGCCGTCGCCCTGCGCGAGTTGACGGTCGATCGGGTGCAGGTGCCGGGCGGCCGGACCAGCATGGTCGTGCTCGTACGGCGCGCGGACGGGACACCCGCCGTGCTGAAGCTGGCCCCACCCCGGTTCCGGCCGCAGGCGGAGCGGGCCGCGCTGACGCACTGGGACGGACTGGGCGCCGTCCAACTGCTGGAAGAGCCGCAGACGGCGGGAGCACTGCTGCTCGAGCGGCTGCATCCCGATGTGTCGGTGCGGTCGCTGGCGGAGGCGAAGGCCCTGCTGGAGGCGGCGGGGACGTTGCGGCGGCTGTGGGTGGAACCACCGGCCGGCCACTCCTTCGAGTCCGTGGCCGACCGGACGGGGCGGCAGGCGCAGGCGATGCGGGCGAGCGCCGAGGCGGAGCCCGAGGTGGCGCCCCTGGTGGACGCGGCGCTCGCCGCCCGTGCGGAGCTGCTGGCGGGACCGCCCGAGCACCGGCTGCTGCACGGCACGTTCCGGCAGAGCAAGGTGCTGGCGGGTGAGCGGATGCCGTGGCTGGCGGTGGGGCCGGATCCGGTGGTCGGCGAGTGCGCCTTCGACCTGGCCCGGCTGGTCCGCGACCGGGTGGAGGACCTGATCGCCTCGCCGTCCGGGGCGCCGACGACCCGGCGCCGGGTGAAGCGGCTCGCGGAGTCGCTGGAGCTGGACCAGGAACGGCTGCGCGGCTGGACGCTGTTCCGGGCCGTGGAGTCGGGCGTCCGGGCCCGTCGGGTCGGGCGGACGCGGGACGCCGAGCTGCTGCTCGAGTTCGCGAGCTGGCTGTAGCGAGGCGGAACCGCGGCGGACCGCACGGCCTGCGGCCCAGCGGTTGCCGGGCCGCGGGCCGTGCAGGGTTGTGGAGTCGTGGGCGGGCAGCGCTCCCCTGCTGGAGGTCCCCCCGCAGGGGAGCGCTGTGGGTCCGGCCGACGTGCCTCCCGAGCCTGCCGACCGGAGTCTCGTGGGTGGGCCACGAGGCCCGTCCCGTGCGGCGTCAGCGCTCGGTCGATCGCGCCTGCGGGCGCCTGGCGGGGGTGACGAACAGCGTCCCCTCGAGCGCCAGCAGGCGGGTGTGACTGCGGATGTGGGCGGCCTGCTCCACCGCGGTGGGACCGTCCCGCTGCCCGTGGCCCGTGGCGTGCTCCGTGTAGGGGACATGCGCGAACAGCGGGATGTCCCTGGGGGGAAGAGGCCAGGACAACTGCCGTCCGCCGGCCACGAGTCGCAGCAGGTGCGTGCCGTCCGGTCCGGCGCCGGCGGCCGGCGTGACGACCGCGCTCGACGGGTGCAGCGCGGCCAGCCAGGCGAGGAGGTGCGCGCGTTCGAAGGAGACGCGGGTCAGCTCCCGCTCGAAGGAGTCGGCATGACGCTGCCAGCGGGCCAGTTCCCGGCGGCAGTCGTACAGGTCCGAGGAGGGGCTGTGCCGTGCCGCGGTCTCCGGCCTGGCAGCGCGGCCTCGCGGCCTGAAGAAGCGGCGCAGGGCGGCCGTGCGGCCGACGGGACGAACGGCTCGGGAACCGCGGTTCCGGGAGCCGTCGGACAGGGGCTCCTCGGGCGGACGGCCCGTCGACGGTGAGGGTACGGACATGAAGTACTCCGGTGACGGTGAACGAGGGGTCACTTCCGGGGCGGGCGGGGTGGCCCGGCCGAGCCCCACAGGCGGTCGCGGCTCAGGGCGGCTTCGTTCCGCCCACGGGTGGAGCCGGTACGGCGGTAGCGGCCGGCGCTGCGCGCGTTGGCCAGACGGCACGCCTCGTCGACGGGCTCCCGCAGACGCAGATGACGTTGGTACGCCGCCCGCGTCCCGCACGGGGCGGGCTGTCCTCGGGGCACACCGCCCGGCGCGCGGGGCGCCCTGAGATCGGCGGGCGGCTCCGGCCGCGGCCGGTCCGCCTGACGCTCCAGGGCATGGCGCTGAGGGCCGGTCAGGCCGGCGATGACACCTTCGCGACGACACTTGGGCAGTCCCTTCTCACGCAGGAGCACGGCGGCCCGGCAAGGGGCCAGTACCGGACAGGCCGCGCAGATGGCCACGGCACGGGACGAGGACCGGCGGGAGAACCACAGCTCCGCGTCCTGGTACCGGCAGGCGGCACGCGACTCCCATGCGCGGGTCCCCCCGTCCGTCGTTCCCCGGGCGCCGGTCGGCCCCCTCGACCGACCGGCGCTCATCGGACGGACCCTGCCGGACCGGTCGCCGGCACGGCCGGTACGAGCGGCCCGAACGGTTCCGCCCAGGCCGCCCGCGCAGGCCGGTCCGGCGGCCCCGTCGGCTCCTGCGCCCGCACCGATTCCCGTTCCTGTTCCTGTTCCCGTTTCTGTTCCTGTTCCTGTTCCCGGTCCGGCGTCACCCGTGGTCGTGGCACGTCCGACCGCACTCCGGCCTCCGACACGTCCACCGTCGCCCACGGCCCCGGAGCGCTCGGGAGCACGTGCGGTACGGCCGTGTTCGGGAGCGTGCGCGATACCGGAGGGTCCAGCCGTACGGGCGCCGCCTGCGGATCCGTCAGGTCCGGCAGAGCCGGCGAGCTCTCCGTGGGGCCGGGGACGGCGCCGTCCCCGTCGGGCCGCACCGGTGACAACGGCCCCAGGTACGCGACCACGTTGGCGAGGGAGCACCGCTCGGGCCGGCCGTCGAGGGCCACCAGGGGCATGCCGTCGCTGCTGCGGCGGCCCTCGAAGTACCAGACACCCCCGTACCCGTCCCGCATCGGTAAGGCCAGGTCGTACAGGGTCTCGCCGATCCGGAACCGACGCTGCTCCTCGCCCTGCGCCGACTCCGGCGGTGCCGACTCCGGCGGTGCCGTGGAGGCGCTGAGGGCCACCACCGTCACCCGCACGCCGTCGCGTTCCCCCTCACCCGTCAGCGTGTGGGGCTCGGTCCGCTCACCGACGATCGCGATGCCGAAGTACGAGCGCCAGCGCGCCCATTGGGCAGGGCCGTCGACGCGCAGCCTGACCCGTACCCGGTCGCCGTCGACGCGGACGGTGTGCGGACCGGGGTGCGTGTCCAGGTGTCGTTCGACGGCGCGCGCGACGTCACGCGCCCGTGCGCAGGAGGTGTCCCAGGTCAGGGCCTGCCGCTCCAGTTCGGTGACCGGTCGCGCGGTGCGGGACCAGCCGCCGTCCGGTGTGCGGTACAGCACCACGCCGAAGGAACGCTCGGGGTCGACGAGGAGCCGGGCCGAGTCCAGCGCGTGCGCCACGGCCGCCGCCTGTTCGGTCCGGACGGTCGCCAGCACCGTGCGGATCACGCGCGCGGCGTGGAGGACGTTCCCGTTCACACCGCCACCGCCCCGGCCGTCCAGCGCAGCTTCTGGAGCGCCCTGTGGGTGAGCGCCTTGACGGCGCCGACGCTGCGGCCCATCGCCAGGGCCGTCTCCTGCGCCGTCAGTTCGTCGAGGAAGCGCAGTTGTACGCAGTGGCGCTGCTGGTCGTTGAGCGTGTGCAGGGCCGTAAGGACCGTTTCGTGCGCCTCGACGGCCTCGAGTTCGCGCAGGGCGAGCGACTCCGGGCCACGGCCGGGCACCTGTGGGTCCAGGAACTCGGCGACCGGGGTCTCCAGCCGGGTGCGGCCGCGGCCGAGTTCGTCGAGATAGAGGTTCTTGGCGATGGTGACCAGCCAGGCGGCGAACGCCGTGCCCTGCCAGACATACCCGTCGATACGTCGCAGCGCGCGGGTGAACACCTCTTGGGTCAGGTCCTCGGCAAGGTGTCTGTTGCGGGTGCGGGCGAGCAGGAAGCTGTACACGAGGCGGTAGTGGTCGTAGTAGAGGGTGGCGAACGCCTCCCGGTCGCCCGCGCGGGCCCGGGCGATCAGATCGGGTTCCGGATCGTCCGGAGCGGACGTGGCGTTGTTCGGTGCGGACACAGCAGGTACTCCCGTCGACGTCGTGCGGGGTGCGGGGTGCGGGGCGAAGATCAGACCCCCCTCGCATCTGCGATATACATGTAGATGTAGATATCTTCGGCGAACGTCCGGCCGCCCCGCTCCAGTCCAGGTCCAGGACGGAGCAGGGGCGACCGATGCCGGAGATGCGGGTGACACGACTCCGCCGCGCGAGGCGCTGCAGCGCGGAGCCGTACGACTCCGACCGGACGGAGCGCCTGCCGCCCCGCTCCCCCGCGAGCCGTGCGGCCCGCCGCCGGGCCTATCTACAGTCTTCACGTAGATGCATACAGTGTCAAGTTGTGCACGGAGCGCAAGATGCGGGTGGGGTTTCGCGAGAGGGAGCACGGGGGCGCAGATTCGAGCCACTGCTTCGACAACGCTCCGGCGTGCACCAAGAGCCCTGGCCGCCAGTCTGCGATCTACTTGCGCTTGTAGATATCGATGACCGATCCTCTGAGGCGTGACGAACCAGCAGAGCCGCCCAGGAGACCCGACGCCCGGCAACGATCCACCACGCCAGGACGCGGACCTCGCGATTCTGCTCGAACGCCTGCTGGCGCAGGCTCCCGGGAAGACCCAGAAGGACCTGGCCTCGGCGGCCGGCATCTCGTATCCGACGCTGAACGCCTGGATGAACCGGACACGCGGCACCTCACGCATCGACCCGGAGCGATTGCGGGCCATGGTCGACGTGTTCCGGCGCTGGGGAGTGGCGACGACACCGAGGGAGTTCTTCGAGGCGGTCGGCCGTCCCGCGCCCGGACCCAGCGGGGACGAACGGGAGGCACGGCTCCTCAAGCTGTACCGGCAATTGCCGGAAGCACGTCAACGCGCCCTGCTGAAGGACGCCGAGGCCATGTTGCAGGTCAGCCGCATCACCTGAGATCAGCGGGCTTCACCCCGACCGACGGGCCGCGGTACCCACTCCCGGCGGATCCGCAAACAGACGCATCCCCTACGGATGAATATGACCGAAACACCCCCTAGTCACGAGAGTCACGGCTACCATCAGTCAGCCGCTGACCTCCCGGAGCGGGGCACTCGTGTCGTTGTGCATCCCTGGGGAGACAGTTGTGTGCATCCACATTTCATTGGCAGACAATTTGCCCAAAATTGCGGTCTGGGACCCGGATGAGGTCAGTATCCGCGTGGCCAGAGGCTTCCAACTGAGTGACGTGCTCCGGGAAGTTCGCGACATTCTGATGGTCGACCTCGGCGCCCCTGCCTCCCGGGGCGGCCTCCTGTGGTGCTTCTGCGGTATGCGGGTGGAGCTCCCGCGGGAACTCACGCCCTACGGCGTCCTCGCGGCCGAGGTCTGCTGACCTCCCCGCCGTCTCCTCGGCCCGCCCGCCCCGGAATCAACGCCAGGGCCAGCACCGGGCAGTCGGCCGCTGCCCGGCGGGCCCGTCGCACGGTGCCGGCCGGGACCGGGGCGCCGTCGACCAGGGGATAGCCCCATTCGTCGAGGACGATGTGTTCGGGGAGGAAGTCCGCGCAGAGGCCATGGCCCTGGCAGGCGGTCCAGTCGATGTCGATGTGCTGGGCCGTGCTCATGGGTCAGCCCTCCTCGGGGACGGGCAGCAGGGGCGTGTGGTCGGTCGCGGTGCAGTGGCCCCGGGCGTGCGCGTCGACCTCGGCGGCGAAGGTGGTCAGGGCGCTGCGGACCAGGCGAACGGTGCCGTCGGGGTGGTGGCAGGCGCCCCGGCCCTCGACCAGGCCCGACCAGCGGGCCAGATCGGCGCGGACGGTGCCCTGGGGGCCGGGTGCGGCGAGGGTACGGAAAGCGCCGGCGATGCGGGGCAGGCCGTTGAGGCAGGGGCCGCACTGGCCGGCCGACTGGAGGGCGAGATAGCGCAGAACGCGCGCGGTCTCGGCGAGACCGCAGCGGTCGACGGGCAGCGCGGCCAGCACGCCCGCGCCCAAGTAGCTTGCGTCCAGGGCCAGTTCAGTCGCCTCCGGGGCCGGAATCCAGGTGCCGTGGTAGCCGCCGACCAGCACCGCCCGGGCGCCTTCCAACGGCAGCAGCCGGCCCAGGGGCAGGCCGTAGGGCGCCTCCACCACCCGGGGTTCGCGGCCCGGCACATGGACCGTGCACAGCGCGCTGCCGGGCTGGGCCGGGGTACCGGCCGTGCGGTACCAGTCGGCGCCGTAGCGGGCGACCAGCGCGAGGTGGGCCAGGGTCTCGACGTTCTGTACGAGGGTCGGGGCCCGGTGCACTCCGCGCTCACGGACCGGCGGGCGCTGGTGGGTGGGCAGGGCCGCGCCACCGGAGACGTACCGGGCGAGAGCGGCGGCCTGCCCGGAGAGGAACGACTTGGGCAGGCGGACGACCTTCACCGGCAGCGGGTCCTCGGTGCGCTGGGCGAGGGCGGATTCCAGCCAGGTCGCGCCGTCTTCGACGGCGAGGTACGCCTCCCCCGCGCCGACCGTGCGGGCCGCCAGCTGGAGCCCGTCCAGGACGAGATGGGGCGACAGGCGCAGCAGTGTCTTGTCCTTGCGGCTGGCCGGTTCGCCCTCGGCGCCGTTGGCCACCACGACGGGAGCGCGGCCGGTACGCCGGCCGGCCTCCGCGACGGAGACGAGCTTGCGGTACGTGGGGAAGCCGGCTCCGCCGCGCCCGGTGATGCCGGACTCGGCGACCGTGCGGAGCAGGATCTCGGGGTCGCCGTGCGCCGGCGGGCCGTAGCGCTGGTGGTGGGTCGCCAGGTCGGCCGGGGTGGCGCCGGGGGCGAGGAGACGTGGCGGCATGTGGAGGTCCGGGAAGGTGGCGGTCACGGTCGGGCTCCTTCGGCGGTGCGCAGGAGGGCGGCGGGGGTGCGGCGGCCGGCGCGGGCGGCGTGGGCGAGGCGGGCGGCGAAGGCGGCGACCGCCGCGGCCACGCAGGCGACGGTCAGCCAGGTCATCCAGTCGGCGCCGGTGTCCGTGCCGATGCCGATGCCGTGGACGAGCGCGACCGGCCAGGAGGCGTAGGCCAGCCAGTGGACGGTTCGCCAGGTGCGGTGGCCGAGGCGTTCCCGCAGCAGGCTGGTGACCAGGACCGCGAGCATCAGGTCCAGGGCGACCGTGCCCAGGCCGAGCCAGAGGGGCTGGTAGTCGCCGACGAAGGGGACGAGGACGTCCACGACGGTGATGTCGACATAGCCGTCCACGACCGCGGTGGTGATGTGCAGGGCCAGGAACGCGGTCGCGGAGAGGGAGAGCGTGCGGTGCAGGTTCATCGTGCCGAAACGCGGGAGCCCAGGGAGCCGGGTTCTCGACCGGACCGCGATTCCCAGCAGGACGACGACCGTGAAGAGGACGAGGCAGACGGCGCCGGTGGCACGGTTGGCGTACCAGAGGGTCTCGGAGGTCACGCCGCCGCCTCCTGTGACAGAGCGGCCGACGTGGGCCAGCCGGGCGTGGTGACGACGGTGCCGTTCTGGGCCACCAGACGCGCCGGCAGGCCCCGCCGTCGCAGCCACCGCTCCGCACCCGCGCCCTTCACCAGGGCCGCGGTGCTCGCCGCGTTGGCGTCGGCGCAGGTCGCGGCGGCGACGGAGACCGTGCGCCACGGGGAACGGACCGGCAGGCCGGTACGCGGGTCGACGATGTGGTGCAGGTCGTGGCCGCCGCGCCGCCAGCGCCGGGCGGTCGTGCCCGAGGTGGCCAGGCCGCCACCGCGCAGGCCCACCGCGTCGTGGGGGCCCTGGGCGGGGATCTCGTCGACGGATCCCGTGATGTCCTGGACGCGGATCTGCCAGCCGTCCGCCGGGGACTCCCCCGCGACGGCCGTGTCGCCGCCCAGACTCACCAGGACTCCGCAGCCGGCCGCCGCGGCCAGCGTCCCCGCGGCCCGGTCGGCGGCCCACGCCTTGGCGGTGGCACCCAGGTCGAGGCGGATGCCCTCGGGGACGGTCACCGTGCCGGTCGCCCGGTCCAGGCGCACGGCGCGCCACCCCGGGGCGCGCCGGACCGTGAGCCGGACCGGGCGGTCGTCCTCGCGGACGAGGGTGAAGTCGCGGTCGTAGCCGAGGGCGTCCATCGCGGAGCCGACGGTGGGGTCGACCGTCCCGTCGGTGGCCTCGGCCGCGCGCAGGGCCACGTCGAGGGCCCCGGCGAGCAGCGGGCTGACCCGGACCGGTCGGCCGGCGGTGCCGTCGAGGGCGGCCAGTTCGGAGTCGGGGCGGAAGCGGCTGCACGCCGCGTCGACCTCGGCGAGGTGCCGGGCGAGGAGCAGGTTGCACGACTCCAGCAGGGCCGGGTCGGTGACGACCAGGCGGACCGTGGTGCCGAGGGCCCGCCACTCCGCGGCGGCCGTGGTGCGGGACTCGGGGGAGGCGCTCATCACGACGCTCCCGAGGTGGAGTCGGCGGAGCCGCCGGAGGAGGAGGTGAGACCGCTGTCCGAGGAGGAGCTGCCGCTGTCGGAGGACGACGAGCTGCTCGACGAACTGCTCGACGAGGAGTCCGTACCACTGTCGGTACTGCTGCTGTCGGTGCTGCTGCCGTCGGTCGTACCGGTGTCCGTGGACCCGGTGTCCGTGGACCCGGTGTCCGTGGACCCGGTGTCCGTGGACCCGGTGTCCGTGGACCCGGTGTCCGTGGACCCGGTGTCCGAGCTGGAGCTGGAGTTGCTGCTCGTGCCGCTCGCCGTCGTCTCGGCGTCGGCCTGCATGGTGCCGACCAGGGCGAACACCCCGGCCGCCGCCGCGAGCGTGACCGCCGCGGCCAGGGCGGCCGTACGCCGCGCACCTCTGCGGACCGCTGCCGCGGCCCCCCGTTCCTCTTCCCTGGTCGCCATGACCGTTCCCCTCCGCAGTGACGTTCTGTCACGCCCTACGGTCGGGGAACGGTCTGAGAGAAGTCTGTGAGGCAGCCATACGCCTCGGCAGAACTCCCTGAGACGTTGCTTTAAATCAGGCAGTCAGCCGGGCGATCGCCTCGTCGACCGTCAGCTCCTCGCGCTCGCCGGTCCTGCGGTCCTTCAGCTCCAGCACGCCCTCGGCCGAGCGGCGGCCCGCCACCAGGATCTTCGGCACGCCCATCAGCTCGGAGTCGGTGAACTTCACACCCGGGGAGACACCGGCCCGGTCGTCGACCAGGACGCGCAGCCCGGCCGCGCGCAGCTTCTCGGAGACGTCGAGCGCCAGCTCGGTCTGAAGGGCCTTGCCCGCCGCGACGACGTGCACATCGGCCGGGGCGACCTCGGCGGGCCAGCACAGGCCCTTCTCGTCGGCGCTCTGCTCGGCGAGGGCGGCCACCGCGCGGGAGACGCCGATGCCGTACGAGCCCATGGTCACGCGGACCGGCTTGCCGTTCTGGCCGAGCACGTCGAGCTTGAGGGCGTCGGCGTACTTGCGGCCCAGCTGGAAGATGTGGCCGATCTCGATGGCGCGGTCCAGCTTGAGGCCGGTGCCGCACTTCGGGCAGGGGTCGCCCTCCTGGACGACCACGACGTCGACGTAACTGCCGACCTCGAAGTCCCGGCCCGCGACGACGTTCTTCGCGTGCAGGCCCTCCTTGTTGGCGCCGGTGATCCAGGCGGTGCCCGGGGCCACGCGCGGGTCGGCGATGTACTTCACCTTGTCCAGACCCTGCGGGCCGACGTAACCGCGGACCAGGTCCGGGCGGCCCACGAAGTCCTCGGCGGTGACCAGTTCGACGGCGGCCGGGGCGAAGTGCGCCTCGACCTTGCCCAGGTCGACCTCGCGGTCACCGGGGACGCCCACGGCGACGATCTCGCCGTCGACCTTCACCAGAAGGTTCTTCAGGGTGGCCGAGGCCGGGACGCCGAGGTGGGCGGCGAGGGTCTCGATGGTGGGGGTGTCCGGGGTGGGGATCTCCTCGAGAGCGGCCACGCCGTCGGCGTCCACCGGCTTCAACTCGTACGTGATCGCCTCGGTGTTGGCCGCGAAGTCGCAGTTCGGGCAGTCGGCGAAGGTGTCCTCGCCGGCGCCGGCCGGGGCGAGGAACTCCTCCGACTTGGAGCCGCCCATCGCGCCCGCGGTCGCCGCGCAGATGCGGTAGTCCAGGCCGAGGCGCTCGAACACCTTCTGGTACGCCTGGCGGTGCAGGGCGTAGGACTGGGCGAGACCCTCGTCCTCGGTGTCGAAGGAGTAGGAGTCCTTCATGAGGAACTCACGGCCGCGCAGGATGCCGGCCCGGGGGCGGGCCTCGTCACGGAACTTCGTCTGGATCTGGTAGAGGATGACCGGCAGGTCCTTGTACGAAGACGCCTGGTCCTTCACGATCAGCGTGAAGATCTCCTCGTGGGTGGGGCCGAGGAGGTAGTCGCCGCCCTTGCGGTCCTGGAGGCGGAACAGCTCCGGGCCGTACTCGTCCCAGCGGCCGGTCGCCTCGTAGGGCTCTCGCGGCAGCAGGGCGGGGAGGCTGACCTCCTGGGCGCCGATCGCGTCCATCTCCTCGCGGACGATGCGCTCCACGTTGGCGAGGACCTTCTTGCCGAGCGGCAGCCAGGACCAGATGCCGGCGGCGGTACGGCGGACGTAGCCGGCGCGGACGAGGAGCTTGTGGCTCAGGACCTCGGCGTCCGCAGGGTCGTCGCGCAGCGTCTTCGCCATCAACTGGGACATGCGCTGGACCGGTGCGTTCGCCATGGTTCTCGTACTCCTGCCGAAGGGGGTCCCCCGCTCGAGCGCCGCCGAGAGCGGGGGAGGGTGTTGGCTAGGAGGTTAGCCGGGGAGCGTGGCGGGCCGGAAATCCGTTATCCGCGCAGGAGGGGAAGCGGGGCGCCCATCACCGCGTACGGACGGGGAGCGCTGGGGAACAGGACGCGGCGGGCCAGGTCCTGGTAGCCCAGGGAGTGGTAGAGCGCTCGGGCGGGGCTTTCGGTGTCGATCGCGGAGAGGATCGAGCGGGGCTGGCTCGCGGTGTCGGTGATCGTGGTGATCAGGGCCCGGCCCGCGCCGCGGTTCTGGTGGGCGGGGTGGACGTGCAGTTCCGTGATCACGAAGGAGTCGTCCAGCCACTGCTCGTTGCCCTGGGCCCGGAGGTAGGGCTGCACGACCGTCGACCACCAGTGGGCCCGGTCGTTGGGCATGCCGTAGACGAAGCCGACGAGCCGCTCTCCGACGGTCGCGCCGAAGGCTCTCGCGCCCGGGTGCGCCATGTGGCGCAGGACGATCTGCCGGCGGACGGCCACCTCGTCGGGGCCCAGTCCGAAGGCGATCGCCTGTACGGCCAGGGCCTCGTCCACATGGGCGGGGAGGTCCAAGGGGCCGATCACGAGGTCCATGGCGGGGAGCCTACAGGGGCCTCAAAAGAGGACGCTCATGAAGGCACCGACCTCTTGGAAGCCCACCCTCCTGTACGTGCGCCTCGCCGTGGTGTTGAAGTCGTTCACGTAGAGACTGACCACCGGGGCCACGTCGGCCAGGGCGTAGCGCAGGACCGCCGCCATGCCGGGGGCGGCCAGGCCCTGGCCCCGGTACTCCGGGGCCACCCACACGCCCTGGATCTGGCAGGCGTGGGAGGTCGCCGCGCCGATCTCCGCCTTGAAGACGACCCTGCCCCGGTCGTCGAGGCGGGCGAACGAGCGGCCGGAGCCTACGAGTTCGGCCACCCGGGCCTGGTAGAGCAGGCCTCCGTCGCCGGCCATCGGGGAGACGCCGACCTCCTCGGTGAACATCGCCACGCACGCCGGCATGATCGTGTCCATCTCGTCCTTGCGGATGCGGCGGACGTAGGGATCCGGGGCGGTGTCGGCGGGCATGCGGTCGGTGACCATGAGGGGCTGCCGGGTGCGGACCTCGCGGGCCGGGCCCCAGTGGGGTTCGAGGAGGCGCCACAGCTGGGTCGTCGGCTCGGCGGGGCCGACGATCGAGGAGCAGCGGCGGCCCGCCCGGCGGGCGCGGTCGGCGAAGGCGCGCACCGCTCTCGGTGTCGCGCAGATCGGGACGAGGTTGGCGCCCGCGTAGCACAGGGACGTCAGCATGCCGTCCTCGTACCAGCCCCACATCTCGCCGCCGAGGCGCCACGGGTCGAGGCCCGCGACCTGTACCCGTGACGTGACGAAGGCGTTGGCGACCGGCTCGCGGTCGAGGACGGCGAGCGCGGCGTCCAGGTCGCTCGGTTCGAGGACCCGGGAGGTGGTCTGGGTCAACACGCGCGGGGCCTCACACTCAGGTCTGCTGGTCCCCGCACTGTACCTGCGGAAGCTGGGCGGTGCCGACCTGTGTTCAGCTGGCGTTCGTCTGCCGTGACCGTCGGGTGTCGTGCGGTCCCCTGGGGGCTGCCGCCCCCAGCCCCCCGCCGTCGGCCTGAACGGCCTCGTCCTCAATCGCCGGACGGGCTGGATACACCTGCCCGGCCCAGAAGCTCGGGACGGCCTCGCCCCCGACCACCGCACAAGCGAGATGCACCCGGCCCTGCACAGAAGCCCGAGACGGCAGAACCTCGCCCCCACCACGAGACAGGCGGGATGCACCCGGCCCTGCACAGAAACCGGAGACGGCAGAACCTCGCCCCCACCACGAGACAGGCGGGATGCACCCGGCCCTGCGCAGAAGTTCAGGACAGCCGGCCGTCGTCCTCGAACGCCGGACGGGCTGGATACACCTGCCCGGCCCGGAAGCTCGGGACGGCCTCGTCCTCGGATATCCGACCGGGGGCGATGGTTGTCGTCAGCCCGCGACCGATACCGACGGCTCGCCGGACGTGATGCCGTCCGCCTCCATCTGTTCGGCCAGCTTCATGGCCTCCTCGATGAGGGTCTCCACGATCTTCGACTCGGGGACGGTCTTGATGACCTCGCCCTTCACGAAGATCTGGCCCTTGCCGTTGCCGGAGGCGACACCGAGGTCGGCCTCGCGGGCCTCGCCGGGGCCGTTGACGACGCAGCCCATGACGGCGACGCGGAGGGGGACCTCCATGCCCGTGAGACCCGCGGTGACCTCTTCGGCCAGCTTGTACACGTCGACCTGGGCGCGGCCGCAGGACGGGCAGGAGACGATCTCCAGGCCGCGCTGCTTGAGGTTCAGGGACTCCAGGATCTGGTTGCCGACCTTGACCTCCTCGACCGGCGGGGCCGACAGGGAGACGCGGATCGTGTCGCCGATGCCCTGGGAGAGCAGCGCGCCGAAGGCGACCGCCGACTTGATCGTGCCCTGGAAGGCGGGGCCGGCCTCGGTGACGCCGAGGTGGAGCGGGTAGTCGCTCTGGGCGGCGAGCTGGCGGTACGCCTCGATCATCACGACCGGGTCGTTGTGCTTGACCGAGATCTTGATGTCGCGGAAGTCGTGCTCCTCGAAGAGGGAGGCTTCCCAGAGGGCGGACTCGACGAGGGCCTCGGGGGTCGCCTTGCCGTACTTCTGGAGCAGGCGGCGGTCCAGCGAACCGGCGTTGACGCCGATGCGGATCGGGGTGCCGTGCTCCTTCGCCGCCTTGGCGATCTCCTTGACCTTGTCGTCGAACTGCTTGATGTTGCCGGGGTTCACCCGGACCGCGGCGCAGCCCGCCTCGATCGCGGCGAAGACGTACTTCGGCTGGAAGTGGATGTCCGCGATCACCGGGATCTGCGACTTGCGGGCGATGGTCGCGAGGGCGTCCGCGTCGTCCTGCGTGGGGCAGGCCACGCGGACGATCTGGCAGCCGGACGCGGTGAGCTCGGCGATCTGCTGGAGGGTGGCGCCGATGTCGGAGGTACGGGTCGTGGTCATCGACTGCACGGACACCGGGGCGTCTCCGCCGACCGCCACGGATCCGACCTGGATCTGCCGGCTCTTCCGGCGCTCGGCAACCCTGGTCGGAACGGACGGCATGCCGAGAGAAATCGCAGTCATCTGCTGTGCAACCCCAAGTCGTGGATCAAGGCCCAGGTCCCGTCTTCAGGCGGGTTCCCGGCTTCGAGATTACGGCACCGGCCCGGGGGCGAGCACTCCCCCACCTCCAAACCACCCGGCGGTGGGACCCTTGCCGGCCGTCGAACGCACCCGATGGAAGGCGGCCCGGAACATATCGTCCCGGGCCGCCGCGAACCGTGTGTGACGAGAGGATGGCTAGGAGATGCGCACCGGGTTCACCACGTCCGCGATGAGGACCAGCACGGTGAAGCAGATGAAGATGCCCGCCACCACGTACGCCACCGGCATCAGCTTCGCCACGTCGAACGGACCCGGGTCCGGCCTGCGCAGGACCTTGGCCAGGTTGCGGCGCAGGGACTCCCACAGGGCGCCCGCGATGTGCCCGCCGTCCAGCGGCAGCAGCGGGAGCATGTTGAAGAGGAACAGGGAGAGGTTGAAGCCCGCGACCAGCATCACGGCCATGGCCAGCTGCTGCGAGGCCGGGATGTCCAGGGTGAAGATCTCACCGCCGACGCGGGCCGCGCCGACCACGCCCATGGGTGAGTCGGGCTCGCGCGGAGCGCCGTCGAAGGCGGCGTTCCACAGGGCCGGGATCTTGCCGGGGAGGGCGGCGATGGAGTCGACGGCCTCCCCCACCCGGTCGGTCATCCAGGACGCGGAGTCACCGAAGTCCTGCTTGACGACGCCGGTGGCGGCGCTGAAGCCGAGGAAGCCGGCCTTGATGTACTCGCCCTGGACGTAGGTCCCGTCGGAGTCCTTCTTGGCGACCTGGTTGGTGGCGATCGTCGTGTGCAGGGTCAGTTCCTTGCCGTCCCGGTCGACGACGATGGCCACCTCCTTGCCGGCGCTGACCCGGATCAGGTCGGAGAGCGTGTTCCACTCGTCCGTCTTCTGGCCGGCGAAGGAGACGATCTTGTCGCCCGGCTTCATGCCGGCGGCCGCGGCCGGGGAGGCCGGGTCGGTCGACCTGCACTCGTCGCGGTTCTGGCTCTGCGAGATGACGCAGGGCGAGACCGAGGAGACGGTGGTGGTCTGCTGCTGGATGCCGAAGCCCATCAGGACGGTGAGGAACAGGCCCACCGCGAGCACCAGGTTCATGAACGGGCCCGCGAACATCACGATGACCCGTTTCCACGGCTTGCGCGTGTAGAACATGCGCGTCTCGTCGCCCGGCTGGAGCTCCTCGTACGCGGCCGAGCGGGCGTCCTCGATCATGCCGCGCCAGGGTGAGGTGGAGCGGGCCGTGATCCGGCCGTCGTCGCCCGGCGGGAACATGCCGATCATGCGGATGTAGCCGCCGAAGGGGATCGCCTTGACGCCGTACTCGGTCTCGCCCTTCTTCCGGGAGAAGATCGTCGGGCCGAAGCCGACCATGTACTGCGGAACCCGGATGCCGAAGAGCTTGGCCGTGGACAGGTGTCCCAGCTCGTGCCAGGCGATCGAGATCAGCAGGCCGACCGCGAAGACGACTATGCCGAGGATCATCATCAGGGCTGTCATGCACGCGCCTCCGCGGTAGCCGTCAGTTCCTGGGACCGGGCCCGTGCCCAGGTCTCCGCTTCGAGGACGTCCGACACGGTGAGTGAAGTTCCCGTCGCCGGCGTGCCGTGCTCCTGCACGACCCGGGTGACGGTCTCCATGATCCCGTTGAACGGGAGCGCGCCCTTGCGGAACGCCTCCACACACTCCTCGTTGGCGGCATTGAACACCGCCGGGGCCGTGCCCGCGAGCTCGCCCACGTGCCGGGCGAGGTTCACCGAGGGGAAGGCCTCGTTGTCGAGCGGGAAGAACTCCCACGTCGACGCCGTGCTCCAGTCGAAGGCGGGCGCCGCGTCGGGGACGCGCCGGGGCCAGCCCAGACCGACGGCGATCGGCCCTCCCATGTCGGGGGGCGTCGCCTGGGCCAGCGTCGATCCGTCCGTGAACTCCACCATCGAGTGGACATACGACTGAGGATGCACGACGACCTCAATGCGGTCGAAGGGAATGTCGTAGAGGAGGTGCGCCTCGATGACTTCCAGCCCCTTGTTGACCAGGGTCGCGGAGTTGATCGTGATCACCGGGCCCATGGACCAGGTGGGGTGGGCGAGGGCTTCCTCGACCGTCACGTTCGCCAGCTGCTCCTTGGTGCGGCCTCGGAAGGGGCCGCCGGAGGCGGTGACGACCAGCTTGCGCACATCCGCGCGGGTGCCGGCGGCGAGAGCCTGGAAGAGGGCCGCGTGCTCGGAGTCCACCGGGATGATCTGGCCGGGCTCGGCCAGCGCCTTGACCAGCGGGCCGCCGACGATGAGCGATTCCTTGTTGGCCAGCGCGAGGGTGCGGCCGGCCTCCAGGGCGGCGAGGGTGGGCGCGAGGCCGATGGAACCGGTGATGCCGTTGAGGACGGTGTGGCAGTCGGAGGCGGCGAGCAGGGTGGCGGCCTCCGGGCCGGCCAGGATCTCGGGGAGCGGCTCCCCCGTCCCGTACTCGGCGGCGAGGGCCTCGCGCAGGGCCGCCACGACGTCCTCGCGGGCGACCGCGACGGTCCGTACCCGCAGCCTGCGGGCCTGCTCGGCGAGGAGGGCGACCCGGCCGCCGTTGGCGGACAGGCCGGTCACCCGGAAGCGGTCCGGGTTGCGCAGCACGAGGTCGATGGCCTGGGTGCCGATCGAACCGGTGGAGCCGAGGATCACCACGTCCTTCGGGCCGTCGCCCGCGACCGGGTCGTAGACGAGGTGCGGGTCGGCGAGGGGGGCTGGACTGTCGCTCATCCCCCCATTGTTGCCGCAACGGGTGTGCGGCAGGACCGGGGTGTCCCCCCGGGAGGGTCCACCGGTCGCGTACACCCCACCCCACACGGCCGAAGGTGGTCGACAGTGTGCACTTCGTATCGTCCGCTGTACGGAGTTTTCCGCAGGGTTTCCCATATAGATCACTTGGTCTATTTCGTTGGCACTTCACCTATCCGTGCCGCTAGCTTTCGCGCAGGATCTGCGGATCGATCGGGGGGTTCTGATGACGAGCCGCGCAGAGGCGGAGCAACTGCTGTCATCGCTGGGTGACAACGACCTCGTGGAGGTCGGTGAGGACGGCAACATCTATGCCGCCGGAAAGTCACCCGCCGGATTCATCAACAAGCCGATCGTCGGCATCGCCGACCAGAAGGGGGAGTACTCCCGGACGGGCCGGTCCTGAGGTGCCGGGCGAGGCGAGGGACATCAAGGTCACCCGCAGCCTGGTCATCGGCGCCGATCCGGTGGGCGGCCGGCTGGCCGAGGAGAGACGCATCCTCGCGCTGCACTTCCCCAGGTTCGTCCTGGACTCCACGACACCGCGCGCGGGTACGTGGGCGGTCGCCCGGGGCCCGCTGCGGACGTTCGCCGGCACCCAGTACGGCATCTGGATCGATCTGCCCGACGGCTATCCGCACAGCCTTCCGCAGGTCTGGCCGCACGGCTGGACGCCGGTGAAGAACCCGCACATGTACGCGGACGGCACGATCTGTGTGATGCGTCGCAGGCAGTGGTCCTCCTTCTTCTCGGCGGCCGCGGTGGTCGCGAAGGCGGCGATCTGGCTCAACAAGTACGAGATCTGGGTCGAGCGGCAGGTATGGCCGGGCCCGCAGCAGCCCCACTGACCGGGGCCACCGGGCATCTGAGGAGGTCCTGGTATGACCGCTGACGCGGTGCTCGACACATCCCGCATCGACTATCTCCTCGACACCTCCGAACTGGGCCGGGCCAGGATCGTCCTGGTCGGCCTGGGGAGCGGAGGGACCGTGGTCATGGAGCGCCTGGCCATGTGCGGCATCCGCGACTGGGCGCTGTTCGACCCCGATGTGCTCCAGCCGGAGAACCTGGTCAAGCATCCGGCGCGGCGCAGCGACCTCGGGCGGCTCAAGACCGACATCGCCACCGAATGGCTCGTGGACCGCAATCCGGCGAGCCGGGTCGACTCCTTCGCGCACGACGTGACCAGGTCCCCCGAGATCGAGCGGGCGATCGCCGGGGCGACCCTGGTGGTGTGCGCGGTCGACGACGCCGTGGCCCGCAACTACGTCAACGAGCTGTGTGTGCGCAGCCGCGTCCCGTGTGTCTTCGGCATGGTGTTCCGCACCGGGCTGGGCGGCGAGGTGTACGCCTATCTTCCGGGCGAGACCGGCTGCCACGACTGCAAGCTGAAGTTCTGCATGGACCGGGGCCTGGACCTCGACGACTGGCTGGAACTCACCGACGAGGAACAGCAGCGGATCTACGGTCTGGGCGAGACCGACTTCGCGGCTTCCGGGCTGGCCGCCGACATCTCCATCGTGGCCTCGTACCACGCCCACTACGTGCTCTCGCTGCTGGGCGGCCGCCGTTCGCGGTATCTGCTCCAGCCGAGTTTCAACTGGCTGACCGTCGGCATCCGCCGGGCCGAAGGGCTCTTCGGCAATTCGTACGACAACACGCGCATCCTGCTCCGGCCGCTCACCGGGTGCCATCTCGCCTGTGGGCCGGCCACCGAGCCCGACACGGGCAGCGAGTGAGGACGGTGGAGATGTTCGGAACAGCCCGGAAGAAATGCCCAGCCACGCTGCGGGTCTTCGTACGGCCCCGGGTGACGCATCGCTTCACGCAGGAGATCCTCGGCCATCCGAAGGTGGAGGTGGGCGGCAAGTACGTCGGGTTCATCCGGGGCACGAAGCGGTCCGAGCGCCTGGACGAGCGCCATGAGGCGATGGAGCGGCTGGAACTGCACGTCGTGGACTACATCGACGACGGGCCGCGGGCGGACCGCACCCCCACGTTCCACCGCGGCGACACCGAGTTCCAGATCCAGGAGTTCCGGCGGCTGGAGAAGCGGTACCCCGAGATCGAGCATCTGGGCAGCTGGCACAGCCACCATCCCAACCAGCTGCGCAATCTCAGTTCCGGGGACATCGAGGGATACCGGGACACGGTGAACGCCCAGGGACACAACCACGACTTCTTCTTCGCCAGCCTGGGCACGGACAGCCGCGGATTCGCGTCGGCCCGGCATTTTCTCTTCGTCCGGGGCGACCGGCACTACTACGAGCTGACGGGAGAGAACCTGATCGTGACCGAGGGGCCGTCCGACCCCACGGGCTCGGCGGGCTCGGCGGGCGGGATCGTCGCGGTGGCCGACCCGGCGGCGCAGGGGCCCGTGCCGCTGTCGGTGCCGGGCTGGACCGACTCGCCCCAGGGCCAGGAACGGCTGGCCCGTGACCGGGACCTGATAGCGAAGTACAGCGGGCTGCGCCATGTCGTCCGCTCGGACAGGATCGCGGTGACCGGCCAGGTGGTCTGGGCCGGCCGGGTCCCGGTGACCCTGCATGTGCTGTACCCGTCCTCGGCGCACACCACCGACGGGCTGCTGAAGGTGACCGTCGCGGGGACCCAGACCCTCGAGGTCAGCCTGACCGGCGACCGGTCCGGCGATCTCGCCTTCGCGCTCAAGGCGGTGGAATCCATCGCCCAGTGCGCGGCCGACATCCATCACCGGGCCCTGCACCGGCCGGCCGGGCCGCCCGCCCGGGGCGGACAGAGCGGACCCCGGCCATGAGCACGACCACGAACCGGCGCACCATCGCCCTGACCCATCGTGAACCGCCCGCCTTCCTGGGCGAGTCGGTGGGCTCGTCGCTCGGTGAGCTCCAGCACCGCCAGTCCGCCTGGCTGGTCTCGCGCAGCATCTCCGCGCCGGCGTTCACCCGCCGGCTGCTCGCGCGCGAGCCGGGCTTCGGCACGCTGGCGTCGTCGCAGCTGGGCGCGGCCTCCGAGGTACTGACGTTCCGGCTCGGCCATGTGCAGCGCTGGCGGCTGCTGTGGGTGGTGTCCACCGACGGGCCCAGCCAGTTCACCGACGAGCGGACGGTCCGTGTGGGCGTCAGCGAGGAGACCACCCGGGAGCTGGCGACCACCATCGGCCTGGAGGCGAAGTTGGACATCTCCTTCCTCGCCGCGCAGGCCAGCGCGCAGTGGTCCCGGCTCACCCGGTCGACCATCTCGGTGAACACGGAGTCCGAGTTCACGCGGACGCTGTCGTACGACGTCCCCGAGGGCGGCCTGGACATCGCGCTGTGGCAGCTGGAGTCGCAGCTCGTCAGGCGTCTCGAACTGCGGGCCGGTGCCGCCCTGCCGCCGGATCCGATGCCGCGCTGGGTAGAGCTGGCGGTGACCGCCCGGGCCAGGAGCCGGGTGATCACCGTTCCGACGAACGTGGTCCGGGTGCTCACCAGGAGGGCACCGGGCGCCGGGGGCGGCGCCGCCGGGACGTGAGTCCGCGCGCGGTGGCGGAGACACGTCCCGGCGCCCGCTCAGCGGATGGGACGGTGGACGTTCGTCCGCTCGCTGGGTCCCGGTGTGGTGTCGGCGATCCAGGGACCGTCCCCGGACGGGTCGATGATGCCGTGCTCCAGCCACTCGTAGGTGCCGGCCATGACGCCCTTGACGACCTTGCCGTCCACGTCGTCGGTGTTGCTCCACAGCCGGCCGAAGAGCTCGTCGACGCGGATCCGGGACTGGCGGCAGAAGGCGTCGGCGAGCTGGTAGGCCTCCCGGCCGTTCTCGCCGCGCGAGCGCAGCAGTTCGGCGCGCACGCAGGCCGCGCTCATCGCGAACAGCTCCGCGCCGATGTCGACGATCCGGCCGAGGAAGGCCTGCTTGGTCTCCATCCGGCCCTGCCACCGGGACATGGCGTAGAAGGTGGAGCGGGCGAGCTTGCGGGAGTGCCGCTCGACGTGCCGCAGATGCGGGGAGAGGTCGATGCCGTGCTTGAACTCCGCGTAGGAGGACGGCAGTTGTCCCGGTCCCGCCACCAGTTTCGGCAGCCACTTGGCGTAGAAGACACCCGCGTTCGCACCCGCCCTCGCCTTGTCCTGAAGGGACTTGTCGGGGTCGATCAGGTCACCGGCGACCGAGAGGTGGGCGTCGACGGCCTCCCGGGCGATGAGGAGGTGCATGATCTCCGTCGAGCCCTCGAAGATGCGGTTGATCCGCAGGTCGCGCAGGACCTGCTCGGCGGGGACGGCCTTCTCGCCGCGGGCGGCCAGCGAGGCCGCCGTCTCGAAGCCGCGGCCGCCGCGGATCTGGACCAGCTCGTCGGCCATGCGCCAGCCCAGCTCGGAGGCGATGAGCTTGGCCAGCGCGCCCTCGATCCGGATGTCGTTGCGGTCCTCGTCCGCCATCTGGGAGGACAGGTCGAGCACCGCCTCCAGGGCGAAGGTGGTCGCCGCGATGAAGCTGATCTTCGCGCCGACGGCCTCGTGGTGGGCGATCGGCCTGCCCCACTGCTCACGGGCCGCGGACCACTCGCGGGCGATCTTCAGCGACCACTTGCCCGCCGCCACGCAGGACGCGGGCAGCGAGAGCCGTCCCGTGTTGAGCGTGGTCAGGGCGATCTTCAGGCCCACGCCCTCGGGGCCGATGCGGTTCGCGGCCGGGACCCGGACCTGATGGAAGCGGGTCACGCCGTTCTCGATGCCGCGCAGGCCCATGAAGGCGTTGCGGTTCTCGACGGTGATGCCGGGCGAGTCCGCCTCCACGACGAAGGCGGTGATGCCGCCCCGGTGGCCCTCGCTCTTCGGCACCCGGGCCATCACGACCAGCAGGTCGGCGACCACGCCGTTGGTGGTCCACAGCTTCACCCCGTCGAGGACGTAGTCGTCCCCGTCCGGCACCGCGCTCGTCGCGAGCCGCGCCGGGTCGGAGCCGACGTCCGGCTCGGTGAGGAGGAAGGCGCTGATGTCGGTGCGGGCGCAGCGCGGCAGGAACCGCTGCTTCTGTTCCGGGGTGCCGAACAGCTTCAGCGGCTGCGGTACGCCGATCGACTGGTGCGCCGAGAGCAGCACGCCGACCGCGGGGCTGACCGAGCCGACCAGGGCCAGCGCCTTGTTGTAGTAGACCTGGGTGAGGCCGAGGCCGCCGTACTTGGGGTCGATCTTCATGCCGAGGGCGCCGAGCTCCTTGAGCCCGTTGATCACCTCGTCGGGGATGCGGGCCTCACGCTCGATGAGGGCCGAGTCCACCTTCGTCTCGCAGAAGGCGCGGAGCTTCGTCAGGAACTGCTCACCGCGCCGGACGGCCTCGTCGGTGGGCAGCGGATGGGGATGGATGAGGTCCAGCCGGAAGCGGCCGAGGAACAGTTCCTTGCCGAAGCTGGGCTTGCGCCAGTCCTGCTCCCGCGCTGCCTCGGCGACCTGGCGTGCCTCGCGCTCGGTGACAGTGGGTTTCTTGAGGGGTGGTGCGGACATGAGGCTCACCTCGCCGCGAATCGGGATCTCGGGCCACATTGGTTACCGATGGGTGCTACCCGATCGTTGGTACCCGATCCGGGGCGAGGTGGCCACCCCACGCGCGTGCGTCCGGCCCGCGCCGGAGGCGTACGGCCGCGGTCCGGGTGGCCTGTTCCCTTCGAGGCTCGGCATCCGCTCCGCCGCCGGGGACGCACCCGCCGCCGGTGCGGAGCTTGCGCCGAACGAGTGGCGGCCGCGGGGGGCGGAAAAGCTTGCCGTACCCTTCTCCACCAATCCCCCACAACTCGCTGTCGAAGCGCTTCGACAACCTATGGACACCCACCCCCGCTAGAGCTACTGTCGAACCACCCTCACCCGCCCCTGTTCGCCCTGCGCACTGTCGAAGCGCTTCACAAAACTTGGAGAGCTGGATGGTCACCCTCGCCGAGGTCGCCCAGCACGCCGGAGTCTCGGCGAGCACGGTGAGCTATGTCCTCAGTGGCAAGCGGTCCATCTCCACGAACACCCGGCAGCGGGTCGAACAGAGCATCCGGGAACTCGGCTACCACCCGAACGCGGGCGCCCGCGCCCTGGCCAGCAGCAGGTCCAACATCATCGCGCTGATGATCCCGCTGCGCACCGACATCTATGTGCCGGTGATGATGGAGATCGCCATCGCGGTGGCCACCACCGCGCGCACCCACGGGTACGACGTCCTGCTGCTCACCGGCGAGGAGGGTCCCGACGCCGTCCGCCGCGTCACCGGCAGCGGGCTCGCCGACGCGATGATCCTGATGGACGTCGAACTCGACGACGAGCGGCTGCCGCTGCTGCGCTCCACCGACCAGCCGTCCGTACTGATCGGACTGCCCGCCGACACCTCCGGTCTGACCTGCGTCGATCTGGACTTCGCGGCGACCGGCGCGCTGTGCGTGGAGCACCTGGCGATGCTGGGGCACCGTGACATCGCTGTCATCGGCGAGGCGCCGGCCGTCTACGAACGGCACACCGGCTTCGCCGAGCGCACCCTCGACGGACTCCGGTACCGGGCGAAGGAGTTGGGCCTGCGGCTGCTGCACCGCCCGTGCGAGGGCGGGTACGACGCGATGGCCGTGACCCTGGCCCGGGTCCTCGACGAGCGTCCGGGCACCACCGGGTTCGTCGTCCAGAACGAGTCGGCGGTCGAGCCGCTGCTCGCGCTGCTGCGCCAGCAGGGCCGGGCCGTCCCGGAGGACGTGTCGGTGGTGGCCATCTGCCCCGACCAGGTCGCCGTCCAGGCCTCGGTGCGGCTGACGTCGGTCGCCATCCCCGCGCAGGAGATGGGCCGGCACGCCGTGGAACGCCTCGTCGCCAAGCTGGAGGGACACGGCAGCGACGAAGTCGTGCTGATCGCGCCCGAGCTGACGGTCCGGGCGAGCACGGGACCGGCGCCCGCCGCCTCCTGACCCACCCCGCTCTTCCGTCGTCGCGCCCTTGCCAGGGCACCGCCATGTCTGCACTCCTTCAAGGAGCACCTCACATGAACCAGCCTGCCGAGAACCAGCCTCAGGTCAGCCTCGCGCAGTCGTCGCCCACGGTCGGCACCTTCCGTGAGCACGGCGGCGCCCTGGAGTGGAGCGGCCGCCAGGAGACCCTGCGGGTCGAGCCGTGGGGTCCGGACGCCGTCCGGGTGCGCGCCCGGCTCGGCGGGCCGATCCTCGAAGGGCTGCCGGGCGCGCTCCTCGACGAGCCGCCGGCCACCGAGAGCACCGTCAAGATCACTGATGCCGAGGGCCGGTTGACCGTCGGCACCCTCACCGTCGAGGTGAGCGCCGAGGGGGTGATCCGGTTCCTGCGGACGGACGACCGCACGGAGATCCTGGCCGAGGAGCGCGCCCACTTCTGGTGGCCGGGCACCCGCCTCTACACGGCCGTCGGCAACGGCCACCACCGCCTGGAGCAGCGCTTCGCCGCCTACGACGACGAGAAGCTGTACGGCCTCGGCCAGCACCAGCACGGCCGTCTGGACCAGAAGGGCCTGGTCCTGGACCTGGTCCAGCGCAACGCCGAGGTGGGCATCCCGGTGCTCACCTCCAGCCGCGGCTACACCCTGCTGTGGAACAACCCGGCGATCGGCCGGGTGGAACTGGCCGGCAACGGCACCCGCTGGGTCGCGGACTCGGCCCGGCAGATCGACTACTGGATCACCGCCGGGGCCCCCGCCGACGCCCAGCGCCGCTACAGCGCGGCCACCGGCCGCACCCCCATGCTGCCGGAGTGGGCGGCGGGCTTCTGGCAGTGCAAGCTGCGCTACCGCACCCAGGACGAACTGCTCGGCGTGGCACGGGAGTACAAGCGCCGGGGCCTGCCGCTCGACGTCATCGTCTGCGACTTCTTCCACTGGACCCACCTGGGCGAGTGGAAGTTCGACCTGGCCGAGTGGCCCGACCCGGCGGCGATGGTGCGCGAACTGGACGAGCTGGGCGTGAAGTTGGTGGTGAGCGTCTGGCCGTCCGTGTCGCCGCTGAGCGAGAACCATCCGGTGATGGAGCAGCGCGGCTATTTCATCGGCACCCAGTACGGGCCGATGGCCCACGCCGACTGGCCGGACAAGGGCGTCGCGTCGACGGTCCAGGTGGCGTTCTACGACGCGACGAACCCCGACGCCCGGGAGTTCGTGTGGTCGAAGATCCGCGACAACTACCTGGCCCCGTACGGCATCACGGCCTTCTGGCTGGACGCCTGCGAACCGGAGCTGAAGCCCGGCTTCCAGGAGAACCTGCGCTACTGGGCGGGTCCGGGCCTGGAGGTCGGCAACATGTACCCGGCCGAGAACGCCCGCACCTTCTACGAGGGTCTGCGCGCCTGCGGTGAGGACGAGGTCATCAGCCTCAACCGCTCGGCGTGGGCGGGCAGCCAGCGCTACGGCGCCGCCCTGTGGTCCGGTGACATCGGGACCGACTTCGCGACCCTGCGCCGGCAGATCGCGGCCGGCCTGAACACCGCACTGTCGGGCATCCCGTGGTGGAACACCGACATCGGCGGTTTCCACGGCGGCGACCCGAGCGACCCGGCGTACCAGGAGGTGATGGTCCGCTGGTTCCAGTTCGGCGCGCTGTCCCCGCTGATGCGGCTGCACGGCTTCCGCGACCCGGGCATGCCGCTGGGCCCGGACATGACCGGCGGCCCGAACGAGGTGTGGTCGTACGGCGAGGCGGCCGGCGCGGTGCTGGAGAAGTACCTGCGGCTGCGCGAGCGGCTCAAGCCGTACATCCTGCGGGTGATGCGGGAGGCCCACGAGGAGGGGCTGCCGCCGATGCGGCCGCTGTTCCTGGAGTTCCCGGACGACCAGGCGACCTGGTCGGTGGACGACTCCTACCTCTTCGGCCGGGACCTGCTCGTCGCCCCGGTGCTGACCGCGGGCGCCACGGCCCGCACGGCCTACCTCCCGGCCGGCGCGACCTGGACGGACGCGTGGACGGGCGAGACGTACGAGGGCGGCGCGGCCGTGACCGTCGACGCCCCGCTGGAGCGCCTCCCGCTGTTCCTGCGGGACGGGGCGCGGCTGCCGGTGACGGAGTAGCCGCACGGGAGCGGAACCCGGGCGGCCGGTCCCGGATCAGGGGAGGGACCGGCCGCCCGTAAAACCTGAGTCATGGGTGAACTCCCTTGGAGAAAAGGCGAGTTGACTGGGTAGGGGACCACCCGTCCACTGCCCGTCCCGCTTCGAAGGGTGTCCCGCCCATGTCCTCACCCCCGCTCGCCCTCACCCTGGCCAATCTGCTGCTCCGGCCGGGCCACGGCTCCCGGCGCACCCCCGACCGCGTCTTCGGCCGTCTCCTCGCCGGGGCCGGACAGGCCGACGGCGATCAGCGGTTCGTCGACGACCTCCGGCTGCTGCTGCGCCACTGGTCCCGGGACGAGAACCTCACGCCGGTCGGCTGGTGGTCCGCGCAGGGCCATGTCCGCAGGCATCTCGCCAACCGCGCCCGGGTCCGGCGGCTCGTCGCCGAGCACCCCGGGATCGCCCGGGAGCCCATCGAGAGGCCGGTGTTCGTGGTGGGTCTGCCACGCACCGCCACCACCCTGACGCACGGCGTGCTGTCCCTCTCGGAGCAGCACCGATGTCCCCTGTTGTGGGAGTTACTGACACCGGACCTGGAGGGACCGGCCGAGCGGCGCGGGAAGGCGGTCACCGCCGCGCGTCTGATGGTCGGCGGCATCGACCTGTTCGCCCCGCGCTACCGTGACATCCACCCGCTGGTCGCCGAGGGCCCCGAGGAGTGCACGTTCGCCCTCCCGCACACCGTCATGCCGCTGTCCCAGGCCCGCATCCCGGCCTACCGGGCCGCGCTCGACGAGCGGGACTACGTCCCCGACTACGCGTACCTCAAGCAGATCTACCAGGTGCTCCAGTACGGCCGGCCCCGCCGCCGCTGGGTGCTGAAGTCGCCCCTGCACACCGGGAACCTCGACGCGCTGCTCACGGTCTTCCCGGACGCCACCCTGGTGTGGACCCACCGCGACCCGGCCGCCGTCGTGGCGTCCTTCTGCAGCCTGATCGAGCACGGGATGGCCATCACCGCGCGCCCCGTCGACCTGCACACCCTCGGGGCCACCTGGCTGGAACTGCTGAGCCGCTCGGTGCGGCGCGGCCTCGCGGCCCGGTCCGCCGTCGCCCGCGAGGCGCTCGTGGACGTCCCGTACTCCTGGCTGGGCTCCGATCCGGCCGCCGGCGCGCCGAAGCTCTACGCGGCCGTCGGCGCCCGCTGGACCGACGCCGACGCGGCCCGGCTCCCGGCGATCGCCTCCCGGCCCAGGGGTGCCCGGCCGCACAGCTACGACCTGTCCCGGTACGGCCTGACCCGCGCCGACGTCGACTCGGCCTTCGCCGGCTACAACGCGCTGCGGGCCGAGGTCGACCGGGCGTAGGAACGCCGGCCGGCCCCGGCCCCGACGTCAGCTGCTGCTGACGGTGAGGTTGTTGGTCACGAAGTCCAGCCCGCCCGAGGACGAGGTGATCTCGTATCCGAACTGCACGTCACCGATGGTCTCGTTGCCGAACCAGCCCTTCGTGTCCTTGATCCACTTCAGGATCGGCAGGATGCTGACGGTGCCGGACGAGGAGTCGGACGTGCGCAGGAACGAGAACACCTCGTTCGCGCCGTTGCTGCCCTTGTAGACGGTCCAGGTGTGGCCGCCGAGGGTGACGTTGCCCTGCGAGGTGCCGAGCGGGCCGACGGCGCCGTTGTAGTTCACCCAGAGCATGATCTCGTAGTCGTAGTCCGTGTCCCAGATGTCGTACGACGTGTTGTAGGCGCCGGACGACGGGACCGTGACGTTGTAGCTGCTGGACAGCGAACCGAGCGAGGTGATCGTCTTGTTGATCACCTTCTTGGAGTTGGGGTACGACTTGATGCCGCCGGTGTTGGGGTGGTTGGCCCAGACGCCCCAGTTGGTACCGGAGTTGGCCCAGACGCACTGGCTGCCGGCGCCGGAGCCCCAGATGTTGTTGTAGAGCGTGTAGCCGTTCAGGCTGGTGTTGCCCCACTGGTCGCAGGAGTTCCAGACGGCGGCCTGGGCGGGGGCGGCGGCGAGTCCGACGGTCGCGCCGAGGGCGAGCGCCGGGGCCAGCAGGGCCTTGCCTACCCTGCTCGACGTACGTGTTGCCATGGTGTCCCTTCCATGGGTGGGGGGAGTCACCACGTCCCCGAGGTGAGGACGTGGTCTTCTCCGGCGACCAGGTCGAGCGGCGATGCGCCGCCGGAGGAAGTCCGGACTTCGATGCGGTGACCGCGCCGCGGCCGCAGGACGGCCCGACTGCCGTCGGGACCCCAGGAGAGGTCGAGTTCGGCGCCGAACCGGGTGCGCACGCCCCGCAGTTCACCCGACGGGAGCGCCGGGGGCAGCGCCGGCAGCAGGACCAGCCGGTCGGGGGTCGACTGGACGAGCATCTCGATCAGCACGGCGGGGAGGGTGTGCGCGGCGTCGGCGTTGTACACGTCGCGGCGGGGGTAGTGGGCGCTCATCAGGGAGGCGTGGAAGAAGTCGCCGTCCAGGACCTCGCCGACGGCGTGGGCGACCCGCCGTCCGTCCCGGAGACGGGCCGCGATCAGCGCGTGGTGCAGGTGGCCGTGCGCGGAGTCGTTCTCGGCGCCGCGCAGTTCGAGGGCGCGACGGGCGGCGGCGGCCGGCTCCGGGGTGTCGTAGGGGTTGATCTCGTCGAGGGGCCAGACGCCGTAGAGGTGGCTCAGGTGGCGGTGGTCGTAGGTGTCGTCGAGTCCGGGCCTGGCCCATTCGGCGAGGGCGCCGTCGGCGTTGATCCGGTGCGGCGGGAGGCGGTCGGCGAGGGCCCTCCAGCGGCCGGCCCGCTCGGGGACGTCCGGGTGGTACGCGGCGGCGGTGAGCAGTGCGTGCCGGGCCGCCGAGAGGTCCATGGCCGCGTTCACCGCGCCCCAGCTGCCGCCCGTGGGCCGGTTCTCCGGCGAGTAGGAGGGGACGACGACGAGCGGCCCCTCGGGGTCGTCGGGATCGGTACGGGTGAGGAAGTCCTCGTAGAACCGGGCGACTTCGGCGAGGGCGGCGGCGGTGCGCGGGTCGCGTCCGCCGCGGGTCTCGTCGTGGTCGACGAGGGGTTTGAGCAGCCAGTCGGCGCCTGCCGTCCACAGGTGGAGCGGGTATTCGCGGCTGAAGTGGTACGTCAGCCCGGACTCGCCGTCGGAGTGCGCGGGCGCGACCGCGCCCCGGGCGCCGAAGACCGCGCGGGCGTTCTCCCGCCAGTCGTCGAGCTGCCGGTGGACGAGGGAGGCCAGCGCGTCGGTGACTTCGGGGAGCGCGGCGGCCGCGGCGGAGGCCGTCTGGAGGTTGACGTTGGCGTCGTTGGTGAACGCCCCGGCCCAGGCGGTGTCCCAGTCGCCGGTCCACAGTCCCGGCAGGCGGGGCGGGTTGAGGCCGGAGGAGGAGAGGAGGTGGTAGCGCCCCGCCGCGAAGAGCCGCTCGAGCAGCGCCCTGCTGCGGGGGCGTTCCAGCAGCCCGGAGCCGGGGAGCCCGCGCTCCTCCGGCTCGGCGTGGAGGTCGAGGGTGACGCGCTCGTAGGCGGTGCGGTGCAGGGGGAGGTGACGGGCGAGCAGGTCGTCGTAGAGCTGCGGCAGCTCACCCAGGGCGCGCTGTTCCCCGGTGACGTCCAGTTCGCCGGTGTGTCTGCGGACGCGGGTGAGCAGCAGCACGGACTCCGCGTCGGTGACCCGCACGCCGGGGTGGGCGAGCAGGGTGCGGCCGCCGGTGACGACGACGAGGGTCACGCCCGTGTAGGCCCGGTCGCTGTCGGGATAGCGGGCGCGCAGGGTGAGCAGGGCGCCCTCCGGGGTGAGGACGGACCCCTGGCCGACGGCGAGGCCGGCGGGTGCGCCCGGCAGCCGGTGGTCCAGCCAGATGTCCAGGTCGAGACCGGTGACCCGCTGGACGATCACGTCGTCGGCGCGGGAGACGAAGACCCGGCTGGTGCCTCCCGCGCAGGTGGCGGTGGCCTCGCCGGTGGTGAAGTCGACGGTCCGCAGGTGGTGGTGGCGCGGCTCGTCCGAGGTGGCTCTCAGCCGTATCTGGAAGGCCGGGTGGAAGGGCTGGACCCATTGCAGGGGCCGGTGGTCGGTGAAGCTCTCGGCGGCCTCCCACTCTCCGGCCAGCAACTTGTCCTGCAGGGCCGGGAGTTCGGCGGCGAGTTCGGGCGGACGGGCATGTTCGGCGCCGTTGGGGCGGACCAGGGTGTGGTGGGTGACGACGACCCGGTCGTCGTACGGATCGCCGAACGTGAGGGTGCCGTGCCGGCCGTTGCCGCTGAGGAAGGCGTCCTCCCAGCGGTCGGCGGGCCGGTACTCGTGGGTCGCGTGCACGGGACGGTCGGTGCCCGGGAGGCCGGGGTGCGCACGCGAAGAGGCGTCGGTCATGAGCGCAACACCACCACGCCGTAGCGGCCCAGCGTGATCTCGTCCGTGCGGGAGGTCCCGGTCAGCAGGTCGTGGTGGGTGCCCGGGAGCCGGACGGTCACCGGCTCCCGGCCGTGGTGGAGAAGGAACAGCAGCTCACCCCGGCGTACGGCCTCGACTTCCGGCGGGAGACCTTCGAGGACGGGCCGGGCGCCCGCGTCGGCGGCGATGCCGGCGAGCAGCGCGCGCAAGGCCGCGGGCTCGGGGAGGGTGGAGACGTACCAGGCGCGGTCGCGGCGCAGGACGGCGGGCAGGCCGTCGAGTTCGCCGCCCTTGTAGCGGGTTTCCACCGCGTCCGGTTCGGCTTCCAGCTCCTCCGACCACAGGGTCCCGCGGAAGCCGTCGGTCTCGACGTGCTCCCCCGCCTCCAGGGGCCACCACTCGTGCAGGGTGCGGATGCCGAACAGCTCGCGCAGGCGGGGGTCCATCCCGCCGGGGCGGACCCGGTCGTCCTCGTCGGCCACGCCGGTCAGGAAGCCGGCCACGAGGGTGCCGCCGCCACGGACGTAGGCCAGCAGGTTGTCGATCGCCGCGTCCGTCAGTGCGTACAGCTGGGGGACGACGACCAGCCGATAGCCGCCGAGGTCGTGCCCGGGGTGGGCGAAGTCGGTGGTGAGCCGGCTCTCCCACAGGGCGCGGTGCCAGGCGTGCAGGACGGCCGGGTGGTCGACGTGGGTGGAGGGGCGGCCGTCCTGGGCGCCGGCCCACCAGGCGTGCCAGTCGTGCAGGATCGCGACGTCCGCGGTGATGCGACTGCCCGTCACCTCACCGCCGATCCGGGCGAGTTCGGCGCCCAGCTGCTTGACCTCCTGGAAGGTACGGCCCCGCTCCCCCGCGTGGCTGACCATCCCGGAGTGGAACTTCTCGGCGCCCTGGCGGGACTGGCGCCACTGGAAGTAGCAGACGGCGTCCGCGCCGCGGGCCACGGCCTGCAGGGACCAGAGGCGGTTGAGACCGCGCGGCTTGGGGTGGTTCACCCCGCGCCAGTTGACCGGTCCTGCCGCCTGTTCCATCAGCATCCAGGGGCCGCGCGCCTGGGAACGGGTCAGGTCCTGCACGAGTGCCCCGTGCTGGGCGCCCAGCGGGTCGCGCGGATCGGGGTAGAGGTCGACGGAGACGACGTCCTCCTCCTCGGCCCAGCGCCAGGCGTCCTGGCCGAAGAAGAGCGGCATGAAGTTGGTGGTGACCGGGATGTGCGGGGTGTGCCGGGCGACGATGTCACGCTCGGCGAGGTAGCACTCCAGAAGCATGTCGGAGGTGAAGCGCCTGAAGTCCAGCACCTGAGTGGGGTTCTTCAGGTAGTGGGCACGGCGAGCCGGTAGAACCGTCTCCCAGCTGTCGTAGCCCTGGCTCCAGAAGTCCGTGCCCCAGGCGGTGTTGAGGGCGTCCAGGGTGCCGTACTTCTCGCGCAGCCAGCGGCGGAAGGCGACGGCCGCCTCGTCGCCGTGATCGGCCGTGCAGTACTCGTTGTTGATGTGCCACATCGTGAGGGCGGGGTGGCCGCCGTAGCGGGCGGCCAGGTCCTCGGTGATGGCGGCGGCGTGCCGGCGGTAGGTGGCGCTGGAGTGCGAGAAGTGCTGCCGTCCGCCCCACCACTCGACGTCGCCGTTCTCGTCGCGGGGCAGGGTGTCCGGGTACAGCCGGCCCAGCCACGGGGGCGGGGCGGAGGTGGGGGTGGCGAGGACGACGCCGATGCCGTTCGCGTGCATCAGGTCCATCAGCGTGTCGAGCCAGCCGAACTCCCGTGCGCCCGGCTCGGGTTCGAGCCTGGACCAGGAGAAGACACCGAGGGTGACCGAGTTGACGCCGGCGTCCCGCATGAGCCGGACGTCCTCGTGCCAGGTCTCCTCGGGCCACTGCTCGGGGTTGTAGTCGCCGCCGAAGAGGATGCGGCCGCGGGTGGCGTCGGCGAGAGAGGGCCGGTCGAGGGCGGTCATCGGGCGGGCTCCCCGTACTGGATGCCCCGGCCGTTGGTGGCGATGTACACCCGGCCGTGGATCCGCGGGTCGGCGGCGATGGTCGCGCCGATCCAGCCCCACTGGTGCCGGTCGTCGTTGATCCGCACCCAGCTCCGCGCGCCGTCGTCGGAGCGGTACACGGCGGTGATCGCCTCCGTGGAGCCGACCTGGTAGACCGCCGGGTACGCGGCGCCGTCGGCGGCCTTGCCGAACGCGACGGTGTACGAGGCCCAGCAGCTGGTCAGCCCGGCGAAGCTCGCACCGCCGTCGGTGGATCGGTACAGGCCGTTCCACTTGGTGCTCAGCCACAGGTCGCCGGAGCGCCCCGGGGCCGCTGCCAGCTGGAACTGACTGTCGCCGGAGGGCAGTCCGCCCGCCCGCGCGGTGAAGGTCAGGCCGGCGTCGGTACTGGCGAACAGGGTTCCCGTGTCGGTGTCGTACGCGTAGAAGCGTGCCGGGTCGGCCGGGTCGGCGAGCGGGGTGGCGCCCTTGGGGAAGGTGGAGACCTCGGACCAGGTCGCCCCGTTGTCCGCGGAGCGCTGGGCGGGGTACTTGGTGCCGTCCCAGTGCACGAAGGTCCACAGCAGGACGCTGCCGTCGGTGTTCGTGGCGATGGGCCCCGGTGCGTCCTTGGCGAGGGCGGGCTGGGCCGCGAAGGGCGCCCAGGATCTGCCGCCGTCGGCCGACCACGCGCCGTTGCCGTGGTCGCCCCAGCCAGTGCGGACGACGTACGACGGCCGGTCCGCGGCCTGCGCGAGTCCCGTGACCGTCCCGAACACGGGGTTCGTCGCCATTCCCCGGGACGGCGAGGCGGTGAGCCGCTCGTGGTACATCACCCCGACGTCCCCGAGGCCGCTGATCAGGTGCGCCTGTCCGGTCGGGGGCGAGATCAGCTGCCGTACGGAGGTCTCCTCCAGGCCGCGGATCTGCGGGGCCCAGTGCTTCAGGTCCCGGGTGCCGTAGAGCGTGGCGCCGGTGCCGAAGACGACGTGCTTCGAGTCGTACGGGTCGACGGCGACGGCCTGGATCCACCAGCCGAACTTGGGCGCGTCGGTGCCGAAGGTGAGGAAGGGGGTCTCGGACACGTCGAGGACCGCCGTGTCCTTGAGCGACGTCCAGGTGCGGCCGCCGTCCGTGGTCCGGTACAGGGTGTCCACCGCCGACCAGCGGTTGTTGGTGGAGACGACGACGGTGCCGGGGCGCCGGGCGTCCACGGCGACGCCGCCGTAGCCGAAGGTGTCACCGGCCGCGGGCCGGGCCGGGGTGACGTCGGTCCACCTGCCGGTCGCGGTCGCCAGCTTGTGCACGCTGCCGTCCGCCTGGCCGTTGGGGCCGGGTGCGTCGGCGTACGTCACGTACAGCTCGCGGGTGTGGCGGTCGTGGGCGGCGCGGACGGGCACCTTGGCGGAGCTGCCGGTGGGCCGGCCGGGGACGGCCTCCCAGGTGGTGCCGTCGGCGGTCCGGTACAGGTTGGCGCTCGTCCCGTCGGAGTCGCCCCAGCCGGCGTAGAGGGTGCGGCCGGCGGCGACGAGAAGGGTGACGCCCTGGCCGCTCGCGCTCGGGGTACCCGGGAAGCCGGTGGCGGCCGCCCAGGTGGCGCCCCGGTCGGTGGACCTGAGGAGCCCGTCGTGCCGGGTCCCCAGCCACAGGATGTCGCTGTCCCGCGGATCGACCAGCAGCCGCTCCCCCGCGCCCCGGCCGTCCTCGTTGCCGCCGAGCTTCACGGTGAGGTCGCTGCGGGTCCAGGTGGCGCCGCGGTCCTCGGAGCGCAGGACGGCTCCGTTGCCGGCCCAGGACTGGGCGTAGGTGCCGAGGGCGAGGTAGACGCGGTCCGGGTGCGCGGGGTCGACGGCGAGGGCCTCCACGCCGAGCAGGTTCCAGTCGTCCCACCCGAGGTGGTCGGTGAGCGGGGTCCAGCGGGCGGCGCGGTCGTCCCAGCGGTAGGCGCCGCCGATGTCGGTACGGGCGTAGGCGAGCCCTCGGACGGCCGGATGGAACAGCACACCGGTGACGAATCCGGTGCCCCCGATCACGGCGTTGCGCCAGCGGTAGGCGGGGGTGCTGTCGCCGGTGGCCGCGGTTGCCTGCCCGGCGGGGAGGGCGGTGAGCGCGGCGGCGGCCGCCGTTCCGGCGAGGAGCGCGCGGCGGCTTGGGGAGGGCATGTGCATGAGGTACCTCGCAGGGGGGTCGTGGGCCTGGGGTTCGTTCGGTGCCGTGTGCTGGTGCCGGCCGGGGTGGGGCCACTCGCCCCGCGCCGCCCCACCGGCACGACTGCCTGCGGCTGAGGGGGAGGAGGGGCGCCGGGTGACTGCGACCCCCTGGGGGCGCGGGGAACCGCGCGATCAGCCCCCACCCGCCCGCGGCCGAAGGACGACGGTCCGGCGCTCCTCGCCCCGGAAGGGGACTTCAGCCCTTGACCGCCCCCGTGAGCATCCCCTTCTTGAAGTGCTTCTGGACGAACGGCGACAACACCGCCACCGGCAGCAGGGCCATCACCATGACCGCCATCTGCACGGCCAGCCCCGACAGCTGCCCCGTCTTGATCGCCTGCCCCAGCCCGACCGGTGCCTCCTGCTTCTGCACCAGCTGGATCATGACGTTCTGCAGCGGCATCATGTCCTGGTCGTTGAGGTACAGCGACGCGTTGAACCAGGCGCTCCAGTACCCGACGGCGTAGAACAGCGTGATGACGGCCAGCACCGCCCTCGACAGCGGCATGACGATCTGCCAGAGGATGCGGAAGTCCCCCGCGCCGTCGATCCGCGCGCTGTCGATGAGTTCCTGCGAGATCCCCATGAAGAAGCCGCGCAGGACCAGGATGTTGAACACGCTGATCGCGCTCGGGAGGATCAGCGCGAGGTAGGTGTCCATCAGGCCCAGGGACTGCACCAGCAGGTAGGTGGGGATCAGGCCCGCGCTGAAGAACATCGTCGCCAGCAGGATCATCAGGATCCAGCGGTGCCCGAACGAGCCCGAGCGGGAGAGGCCGTAGGCGCACAGGACGGAGACGCCCATCGAGAAGAGCGTGCCGACGAGGGTGATCAGGACGCTGATGACCGCGGCGCGGGTGACCTGTCCGCCGCTGAGCAGTTCCCGGTAGGCGATGAAGGTGATCCCCTTGGGCACCATCACCAGCCCGCCGGCCTCGTCGATGGTCTTCCGTGAGGAGAGGCTGGTGACGAGGACGATCCACAGCGGGAAGAGGATCGCCAGGCAGGCGAAGGCCAGGGCGATGCCCTTGCCCGCGAGGCCGGCCCTGCTGGGCTCCTCCTCCCACACGGGCCGCGGCGGCGCCGCCCAGCGGCCGGGTGTGCGCACGGTTTTGTCGATCACGGCGGTCACTTCTGGTACACCCCCTGCTCGCCCATCAGATGGGCCACCTTGTTCGCGACGAGCACCAGGCCGAGGCTGATGACGCCCTTGATCAGACCGGCGGCGGCCGCGTAGCCGAAGTCCTGGTTGCGGACGCCGTTCCACCACACGAAGGTGTCGAGGACCTCCGACGCCCCTGGTCCGACCGCGTCGCGCTGGAGCAGGATCTGTTCGAAGCCGACGGTCAGCGCGTCGCCCACCCGCAGCACCAGCAGCAGCGCGATCACCGGGCGCAGGGCCGGCAGCGTCACGTGCCACATCCGGCGCCAGCGGTTCGCGCCGTCCATCGCGGCCGCCTCGTACAGGTCGGGGTTGACCGAGGCCAGCGCGGCGAGGAAGACGATGATGCCCCAGCCGGCGTCCTTCCAGACGCTCTGCGCGGTGATCAGGAACTTGAAGGTCTCCGGGTCGGTCATGATGTCGATGCCGTCGTACCCGTGCTGCCGCAGCAGCTGGGAGAGGATCCCCGCGCCGCCGAACAGCTGTTGGAACACGGCGATGACCAGCACCCAGGAGAAGAAGTGCGGCAGGTAGAGGATCGCCTGCGACACCGCCCGGATCCGGGGCCTGACCACGCTGTTGATGAGCAGCGCGAGCATGATCGGGATCGGGAAGTACAGCACCAGCTGGAGGAAGAACAGCACCAGGGTGTTCCGGACGGCCTCCCAGAAGGCCGAGTCCTCGAAGAGCCGCTGGAAGTTCTCCAGGCCCACCCAGGGGCTGTGGAAGATGGCGACGATCCCGTTGTCGCTGATGTAGGGGTCGTAGTCCTGGAAGGCGACCACGTTGCCGAGGATCGGCACGTAGTTGAAGAGCAGGATGAGGACGACCGCCGGGAGCGTCATCAGCAGCAGGACGCGGTCCCGTCTGAGCCTGACCCACAGACCCAGCTTCCCGGAGGACCGTTTCCCCTGGGGGCCGGTGGCGCCGCCGGGCGCCACCGGGGTCTTTCCCGACTCGTCGGCCTCGGCCCTGCTCCGAGGCACCGTGCTGTGCGACACGGCCGTTCTCCTTGCCTCGCTGCCGTCAGCTCGTCGCCGTGCCGTTGTCGTCGAGCAGCTTCTGGTACCAGGCGCGCAGCTCGTCGCCGCCCTTCTTCTTCCAGTCGGAGACGGCCGCCTGCATGTCGCTGATCTTCTTGCGGCCGCGGACGATGTCGTCCTCCAGCTGCTCGAAGTTGTTGGAGAGGTTGGTCCAGCGGCTGGGCTCGGTGATCTGCATGCCGTAGAAGGCCGACTTCTTGGTGAAGGCGCCCATCCGCTGCTGCCACTCGACCTGGCCCTTGGCGATGTCCGGGAAGTCGGGGTGGGCGATGGTCGACGCCGGGCTCGCGACCATCACGAAGGCGTTGAGGACCTCCTGGTTGCCCTTGTCGTTCTTGACGGGCACCCCGTCCTTGACGCTGTAGTGCGTGCCCTCCACCCCGTAGTTGGTGAGCATGTACTCCTTGGTGCCGTACGGGGCGGCGGTGACATTGGCGACGGCCAGCACATCGCGGATGACGGCCTCGGAGGCCTTCTTGTTGACGAAGGCGAAGATGTTGGCCGGCTGGGTGGCGTAGATGACCGGGTCGGCGCCGCCGTGGCCGAAGATGTCCATGCCCCAGATCCGGAAGTCCGGGTTCTGCGCGGCCTGCGAGGCCTGCTGCCCGTACCAGCTGGAGATGTCGTTGTTGTAGATGAGGAACTCACCGGCGGCGAACTTGGTGCTCGGGTCGACGGCCTGGCTCTTGCCCAGCTTGAAGTCCGGGTGCACGTAGCCGGCGGCGAACAGCTTGCGCGTCCACTCCAGCGCCTCGAGGTAGGAATCCAGCTCGACGCGGTTGACGAGCTTGCCGCCCTCGAGGATCCAGCCGAGCGGCTTCTCCCCGCCGGACGGGACCCCGAAGCTGTTGAACGCGGTCCACTTCATGTCGCCGCAGGCCCACACCTTGGCCTTGGCGTTGGTGATCTCCTTGGCCAGGGCGGTGAACTCGTCCGTCGTCGTCGGGACCTCGTAGCCGTTCTTGTCGAAGAGGTCCTTGCGGTAGAAGGGCACGATGTTGGTGACGTAGGACGACGGCATCGGCAGACCGCGCAGCTTGCCGCCGAAGAGGGAGCGCTGCCAGGCGTCGGTCGGGATCGCCGCGAGGTTCGGGTACTCCTTGACCTTGTCGCCGGACAGGTACGGGCCCAGGTCGGCGAACTTGCCGAGGATGGCGCTGGGTATCTTGCCGCCCATGTTCCAGCCGGGGACGACCACCACGTCCGGCACGTCGCTGGAGGCGAGCACGGCGCCGAGCTTCTGGTCGTAGGTGTTGCCGTCCTGGTTCTGCCAGACGACGTCGACGCCGATGAGGGCGTTCATCGCCGTGTAGTAGGCGTTGTCGCCCTTCGGCGGGGAGCCCCAGAACGGCGACATCACGGTCACCTTGCCGCCCTTGCCGAGCTTCTTCGGCACCGAGGTCTTCAGGGTGGCGAGGTCGAGCTTGCTGCTGAAGCCGACCGAGGACCCGTTCTTGGACGGGATGTCGGGCGTCACCACGTTGCTGGCCACGTAGGCGGGCAGGATCTTCTTCGCGTCCTTGCCCGACGTGGTGCCGTCGCGCGAGCCGCTGTCCGTACCGCCGCAGGCGGCAAGCAACGGCATCCCTCCGGCCACCGCGGCGGTGGCGACCGCCGTCGAGGCGAGGAAGCTTCTCCGGCTCGGGCCGGAGGAGGCGGAAGCGGCGTTCGGCGTCATTGCGTCAACCCTTCATGGCGCACCAGGACACCCGGCGGTGGCCGTCGGCTGCGGTGTCTCGAGTGGAACTGGCTGAGCTGAAGCAGTCCTCCGACGATGTTTCGATATTTCTCAGTCGAAGCGCTTCGATGTTGCTGCGAGGTTAAGTGAACACCCTGGGGTGCACAAGGGTCGCTCCCAACATTCCTCCGAGGTATCAGGGGTGACCTCTCCGTATGTGCTGCTTGAAATAGCGGTGAAGTCCCCTTGACACCCGACCCACCGTCGAATGAGCATCGAAGCGCTTCGAAAGAGCCTCCCCGCTCCACCGCAAAGGGATCCCCACGTGACCGCACACACGCCGCCCACGCCGCCTTTCCGCGATCCGCAGCTGCCGTTCGCGAAGCGCATCGACGATCTGCTGTCCCGGCTGACCCCCGAGGAGAAGGTCTCCTTCCTGCACCAGTTCGCACCCGCCGTAGAGCGGCTCGGCATCGCCGCCTTCCGCACCGGCCAGGAGGCGCTGCACGGCGTCGCCTGGATGGGCCCGGCGACGGTGTTCCCGCAGGCCGTGGGACTGGGCGCGACCTGGAACACCGACCTGGTGCGCCGGGTCGGCGAGGCGGTGTCCAAGGAGGTCCGGGCGATGCGCGCCCGCGACGAGCGGGTGGGCCTGAACGTCTGGTCCCCCACCGTCAACCTGCTGCGCCACCCCCTGTGGGGCCGCAACGAGGAGGGCTACTCCGAGGACCCCCGGCTGACCTCCGCCATCGCCACCGCCTACACGCACGGTCTGCGCGGTGATCATCCGACGTACTGGCGCACGGCCCCGGTCCTCAAGCACTGGCTGGCCCACAACAACGAGACCGGCCGGGACGTCACCTCGTCCTCGGTCCGCCCGCGCGTGCTGCACGAGTACGATCTGCGCGCCTTCCGCGGATGCGTCGAGGCGGGCGCGGTGGCCGGGGTGATGCCGGCGTACAACCTGGTCAACGGCCGCCCCAACCATGTCTCGCCGTATCTGCGCGAGCATCTGCGCGCCTGGACCGACGAGGAGCTGCTGGTCTGCTCGGACGCGGGCGCGCCCTCCAACCTGGTGGACTCCGAGCACTACTTCGACACCCACGAGGAGGCGACGGCGGCCGCGCTCGTGGCCGGCGTGGACAGCTTCACCGACCACGGCACCGACAGCTCGAAGATCGTCGCGCGGGTCGAGGGGGCTCTGGAGCAGGGCCTGCTGACCCCGGCCGACGTCGACGCGGCGGTCCGCCGCCAGCTCTCGGTCCGCTTCCGGCTGGGCGAGTTCGACCCGCACTACGACCCGCACGCCGGCACCGGCGAGTTCGACTCCCCGGCCCATCGCACGCTCGCCGGGGAGGCCGCCGAGCAGGCGATCGTCCTGCTGCGCAACGACGGTGTGCTGCCCCTGGCCGCCGACACCCGGATCGCGGTGGTCGGCCTGCTCGCCGACGAGTGCAAGCTCGACTGGTACAGCGGCACGCTGCTGCACCGCTCCACCCCGCTGGAGGGCCTGTACGAGCGGTTCGGTGCCGAGCGCGTGGAGTTCGCGGAGGGCGTGGACCGGGTCCTGCTCAAGACCTCCGCGGGCACGTTCCTGAAGGTCCCCACCGCCCCCGAGGCCACCGACGAGGTGCGCGGCGCCGAGGGCGCCCTCGACCCGGCGCTGCTCGCGGGCCGCACCGATCTCCCGCCGCTGACCACGGACCCGACCGGTACGGAACTCGCGCTCGTCGACTGGGGCGAGGGCGTGCTGACCCTGCGCGCGCCCGACGGGCGCTACCTCTCCGTCGCCGAGGACGGCTACCTGCGCGCCTCCGCCGACCAGCCCGGCGGCTGGGTCGTCCAGGAGACGTTCCGCCTGGAACCGCGTGCGGACGCCGACGGGAACCCAGCCGGGAACACCCAAGGGAACGGTCACCTCCTGCTGCATCTGGGTACGGGTCGCCATGTCTGTGTCGCCGCCGACGGCGTCCGGGTTGCCGGGCCGGACGAGGAGAATCCCGAGGTCGTCGAGGTCATCGTCGTCGAATCCGGCGAGGACGCAGTGACCCGCGTCACTGCCGGGGCCGACGTGGTGGTGGTCGTGGCGGGCAACGACCCGCACATCAACGGCCGGGAGACCGAGGACCGCACCACGCTGCGGCTGCCGGCCCACCAGGAGCGGCTGCTGGCGGCCGCCCGGGCGGCGAACGCGCGCACGGTGCTGGCCCTGGTGTCGGCGTATCCGTACGCGATCGAGCCGGGCCCGCTGTCCGCGGTGCTGTGGACGGCGCACGGCGGCCAGGCCGCGGGCACCGCTCTCGCGCGGGTGCTGGCCGGTGACGTCTCCCCGGCCGGACGCCTCCCGCAGACCTGGTACGCAGGCGACGCCGATCTGCCCGACCTCCTCGACTACGACGTGATCGGCGCCCGTCAGACGTACCTCTACTTCGAGGGCACCCCGCTGTTCCCGTTCGGGCACGGCCTGTCGTACGCCTCGTTCTCCTACGCGGACCTGGCGGTGCGGATCGAGGAGGGCACGGCGCACGTCTCCTGCACGGTCACCAACACCGGGGATCTGACGGCCGACGAGGTCGCCCAGCTCTACACCCGTGCCGTGGACCCCTCGGTCACCCGGCCGCGCCGCGAGCTGCTGGACCACCGCCGTGTCACGCTCGCCCCGGGCGCGAGCGCGGAGCTCTCCTTCGACGTGCCGCTGTCCGCCTTCGCCTTCTGGGACGTGGCGCAGGGCCGGTGGCGTCTGGAGTCCGGCCCGTACGACCTGCTGGTCGGCGCGTCCAGCGCGGACGTCCGGCTGCGGACGACCGTCACGCTGGAGGGCGAACCGTCCGCCCCGCGCCCGGTCCGCCGACGCGGTCTGGAGGCCGCCGACTTCGACGAGCAGAGCGGCGTCGAGATCGTCGACCGGACGAAGGTGTCGGGCGACGCGGTGACGCCGGTGGCGGGCGGGACGGGCGAACTGATCTACCGGGCCTGCGACTTCGGCACCGGCACGACGGGCGTGACGGTGACGGCGGCCGGCTCGGGCACCGTGGAACTGTCGCTCGACGGCGGGCCGGTCCTGGCCACGCTGACGCTCGCCCCGCCCACGCCGGGACCGTACGACCACCTCACCGTCGACGCGGCCCTCACCGCCGGGGGCGTCCACGATCTGCGCATCGGACTGCGCGGCCCACTGCGGCTGGCGCATGTCGGCTTCTCCGGTTGAGGGTCCGGAGGAAGCCGGTACGAAGAAGGGGTCCGGCACCGGAAGGCATCGGTGCCGGACCCCTTCGGGGAGCCTATATGAAAATGGTTCCCATGAGCTAGAGGGCGAGTCCGGTGAGGACCAGCACCCGCTCGTACGTGTAGTCGTCCATCGCGAACCGCACGCCCTCGCGCCCCACGCCGGACTGCTTGGCACCGCCGTACGGCATCTGGTCGGCGCGGTAGGACGGCACGTCGCCGACGATGACACCGCCGACCTCCAGCGCGCGGTGGGCGCGGAAGGCGACCTGGACGTCGTGCGTGAACACGCCCGCCTGGAGGCCGTACTTGGAGGAGTTGACGGCGGCGAAGGCCTCGGCCTCGCCGTCCACCTTCGTCACGGTGAGGACCGGTCCGAAGACCTCCTCGCAGGCGAGGGTGGTGTCCGCCGGTACGTCGGTGAGGACGGTCGGCGCGTAGGAGGCGCCGTCGCGCTTGCCGCCCGCGAGGAGCGAGGCGCCCGCCGCGACGGCCTCGTCCACCCAGGTCTCGACGCGCTTGGCCGCGTCCTCGCTGACCAGCGGGCCCACGTCCGTCCTGTCGTCGGAGGGGTCGCCGGTGACCTGCGCCTCGACGGCGGCGACGATGCGCGGCAGCAGCCGGTCGTACACGGAGGCGTCCGCGATGACCCGCTGCACGGAGATGCAGGACTGGCCGCCCTGGTAGTTGGAGAAGGTCGCGATGCGGCCGGCGGCCCAGTCGAGGTCGGCGTCGCTCGCGAAGTCGCCGAGGACGACGGCCGCGCCGTTGCCGCCCAGCTCCAGGGTGCAGTGCTTGCGCGGCACCGAGTCCATGATCGCGTAGCCGACCTTCTCGGAGCCGGTGAAGGAGATGACCGGCAGCCGCTCGTCCTGGACGAGGGCGGGCATGCGGTCGTTGGAGACCGGCAGGATGCTCCAGGAGCCGGCCGGCAGCTCGGTCTCGGCGAGCAGGTCACCGATGATCAGGCCGGACAGCGGGGTTGCCGGGGCCGGCTTGAGGATGATCGGCGCGCCGGCCGCGATGGCCGGGGCGATCTTGTGGGCGCACAGGTTCAGCGGGAAGTTGAACGGCGCGATGCCGAGCACGACCCCCTTCGGGAAGCGCCGGGTGAGGGCGAGCCGCCCCTGGCCGCCGGCGTCGGTGTCGAGGCGCTGGGCCTCGCCGCCGTTGAACCGCCGGGCCTCCTCGGCGGCGAAGCGGAACACGGAGACGGCTCGGCCGACCTCGCCGCGCGCCCACTTGATCGGCTTGCCGTTCTCGGCAGAGATCAGCCGGGCGATCTCCTCGGTGCGCTCGACGAGCCGCTTGCTGACGTGGTCGAGGGCGGCGGCGCGCACATGGGCCGGGGTGGCGGCGAACTCGTCCCGCACGGCGTACGCGGCGGCCACGGCCTCCTCGACCTGCGCGTCCGTGGGCACGCTGACCTTGCCGACGAGACGGCCGTCCCACGGCGAGGTGACGTCGAAGCTGTCCTCGCCGGTGACCTGGCGGCCGGCCAGCCAGAAGGCGTGGGTGGCCCCCACATTCTTTTCCTGGGGCATTGCGAGTCCCGGCCCTTCCGCTTAGGGGGTGTCCTGTGGCTTTCGTGCTCCACGGTAGGGGCGGGAGGCCGAAGGGTCGCTTGTCCGAGTCGTACGGGTGGACGGCCGGGGTGCGCCGGTTTGGCACGGTCGCCCCGCTGCCGTCCGCAGCCGCTCCCGCGCCCGCCGCTCGCGTTCCAGGAGGAGCCACAGCGCACCGAGCAGCACCGCGCACAGACACCAGCTCGCCACGACGTCCAGCGGCCAGTGGTAGCCGCGCCTGACCAGCCCGAACGACACGGCCAGGACGAGCAGGGCGCTCGTCGCGAGGGTCAGCCGGCGGGCGGACGCGGTGCGCAGCCACGGCAGCAGGACCAGCGCCGCCGCACCGTAGGCGACGGCCGCCGTCGCCGTGTGCCCGGAGGGGTAGTAGCCGGTGGCCGGGGGCACGGCGGGCGTACCCGGGCGGTCGGTCCATATCTTCAGCGGGACGACGATCAGCGGCACCAGCACCATCACGGCGAGCGCGGCGAGGGACGGCACCCACCACCGCGCCCCGCCCGCCGCTCTCCCCCGCCACGCCGCATACCCGGCGACCAGCACCAGGACAGGCACCGCGACCTGTATCCCGCCCAGGTCGGCCAGCAGCTCGGAGGCCCGGTCGGGATGGACGAGGGCGCGGCTGAGGCGCTCGTCCGGGCGCAGCAGCGGGCCGTCGGCGGCGACCTGCCAGGTGATCAGCGCGAAGAGCAGGGCGGGCGGCAGGAGGCCGAGAACGGCGCGGGTGGGGCGGGACGGGCGGGACGGCATGGGCCCCAGCTTGTCAGGGGTGGCCGGACGGCGGAAAAGGAACCCGGATCGAAAGCCCGGATCGAAAAAAGACCCCGGATCGGATCCGGGGTCTGCTTTTCCGTGGTCTGCACCAGAGAAGGAGGTCGGCCACCCCGGAACAGGGGGGGGTGGTTCCGGGGTGGCCGTCCGGACCGGAGTGCCGGCCGCCCCGGGGGGTTTGGGGCGGGCGGCCGTCCGATCGGTGTGGAGATCCGAAGCCGGAAGCTCCGGTTGTGTGCGCGAGGGCACGACCAGGTCGAAGCTGGGGAGGCCCCGGCCTGGATCCGTCCACAGTCCCCTGTGGACGGGGTGTATCTCTCATCTGGTGAGAACCTACGGCAGAGGCAGGCGGTACGACAGGCCGAATCCCGTCCCGCCATCCTCCTCGCACACCTTCTTCACACGCTCTGCGGCCGATGGGAATCAGCTGTGCGGTGCCTGGGCTCAGATGCGCGCGAAAGCCTGCTCGATGATGTCGAGGCCCTCGTTGAGCAGGTCCTCGCCGATGACCAGCGGCGGCAGGAAGCGCAGCACGTTGCCGTAGGTGCCACAGGTCAGGACCAGCAGGCCCTCCTGGTGGCAGGCCTTGGCCAGCGCGCCGGTCGCCTCGGGGTTCGGCTCCTTCGTCGTCCGGTCCTTGACCAGCTCGATCGCGATCATCGCGCCACGTCCGCGGATGTCGCCGATGATCTCGAACTTCTCCGCCATGGCGGCGAGGCGGCCCTTCATGACGGCCTCGATGTGCTTCGCCCGGGCGTTGAGGTCGAGCTCCTTCATCGTCTCGATGGCACCGAGCGCGCCCGCGCAGGCGACCGGGTTGCCGCCGTAGGTGCCGCCCAGGCCGCCCGCGTGCGCGGCGTCCATGATCTCGGCGCGGCCGGTCACCGCGGCGAGCGGCAGACCGCCCGCGATGCCCTTCGCCGTCGTGATCAGGTCCGGGACGATGCCCTCGTCCTCGCAGGCGAACCACTGGCCGGTGCGGCAGAAGCCGGACTGGATCTCGTCGGCCACGAAGACGATGCCGTTGTCGGACGCGAACTTGCTGATGGCCGGAAGGAAGCCCTTGGCGGGCTCGATGAAGCCGCCCTCGCCGAGCACCGGCTCGATGATGATCGCGGCCACGTTGTCCGCGCCGACCTGCTTGGTGATCTCGTCGATCGCCTGCGCGGCGGCCTCGGAGCCGGCGTTCTCGGCGCCGGTGGGCCAGCGGTAGCCGTAGGCGACCGGGACGCGGTAGACCTCGGGCGCGAACGGGCCGAAGCCGTGCTTGTACGGCATGTTCTTCGCCGTCAGCGCCATGGTGAGGTTGGTGCGGCCGTGGTAGCCGTGGTCGAAGACGACGACCGCCTGCCGCTTGGTGTACGAACGCGCGATCTTGACGGCGTTCTCGACGGCCTCGGCACCGCTGTTGAACAGCGCGGACTTCTTGGCGTGGTCACCCGGGGTGAGCTCGGCGAGGGCCTCGGCCACCGCCACGTAGCCCTCGTAGGGGGTGACCATGAAACAGGTGTGGGTGAAGTCGGCGAGCTGGGCGGTGGCCCGGCGCACCACGGCCTCGGCCGAGGCGCCGACGGACGTCACGGCGATGCCGGAGCCGAAGTCGATCAGGCGGTTGCCGTCGACGTCCTCGATGATGCCGCCGCCCGCGCGCGTGGTGAAGACGGGGAGCACCGAACCGACACCGGCCGCGACCGCGGCGGTACGGCGGGCCTGGAGTTCCTGCGACTTCGGGCCGGGGATGGCGGTGACGACGCGGCGCTCCTGCGGAAGGGCGGTCATGAGGGGCTCCTGGGGTTTTGCGGACACTTTCGTTCTTTTCTCGCAGGCTAGGACGGGGAGTGGAGGGTGGGCATGCTCCATGTGGGCGGTGTCGGCGGGGCGGCTTGTCCGTCATGGACAGTGCCGCCGGACGGTGATCGTCACAGGCCCGGCCGCGTAAGCGGTGAACTCCCCTTGCGGGCGCGTTAGATTGACTCGCTGATGGTGGACGGAACGGCTGGTCAGGGGGCAGGGGCGATGGACAGCGACGGGACGCAGGACGCGCGGGGTACGCAGGCGAATCCCGTGCCGCGCCCGGCGGGGCCGGCGCGGCCGCCGTCGACGCCACCGCGGCCGGACCGGGCGCCGGGCGTACCGCCTGCCCCCGGGCACTCCCCGCGGGCCGCGTCCGCCGTCGCCGACTGGCTCGACGAGGCGCGCCCCACGGCCGGGACGGGGATCTGGCGCTTCGGGTACCGGCCGCCGAAAGCGGCCCGGGCGACGGAGCGGCTCGCGCCGGTGACGGTGGTCGGCATGCTGGTCCCGCTGGTGGTCGCGCTGGTCCTGTGGTCGCTGTGGCGCCGGGGCGGCCTGCCGTACCAGTTCACCCTGCTGCGGCTGTTCACCCCGGACGACTGGTGGTGGGGCGGCACGATCGCGTCCCCGAAGTCCATGGAGGGCGCCGAGGCGCGGGTGGTCTACGACGGCCTGTTCTTCGCCGTCCTCGTCTGCGCGATGGGCCGGCTGGGCAGCTGGGCGCACGCCGTGCGGCACTTCGTGGGCCGCCGTCCGCAGCCCGCGCGGGCTCTCGTCGCCCTGCTGGGCGCGCTCGCCACCCTCAGCTTCGTCTTCCCCGGCGCCTTCGGGGTCGGCTGGGACTCCCTGCCCGTCATCGACCCGCTGTTCTCACTGATCGTCCTGATCTCCGGCAGCTACGAGCTGTTCGCCTCCCCCCTGTTCACGAACGCGCTGTACACGGTCATCACGCTGCTGGTGGTGTGGCCGTTCGCGAAGGTCGGCGGCTGGTGGCCGTACGTGCAGGAACGACTCGCCGCCCGGCGGGCCGAGCCCGGCCGGGCCGTGCCCGCGGCCGAGCTGCCGCGCGCCCAGTGGCCCGAGCTGCGGGACGCGGGGCAGTACGAGGCGGCCGAGCTGCTGACCGCCGAGGTCGCCGCCGGCCGGATGAACGACGTGGACTGCGCACGCGTGCGACGGGCCTGGACGGCGGGGATCGCGGACTTCCGGGACACCGTGCTGCGCCATGGCGGGGCGGCCTGGACCCACCCCTCCGGCGCCCGCGACCTGCCCCGGCGCACCGCGCGCCACGATCTGCTCACCGGGCAGGTGCGGGTCGGCCGCTGGGTCGCCGCCGAACGCACCCCGGTCAGCTATCACGACGCGGGCGCCGCGCTCGGCCCGGACGTGCTGGGCACCTCGCTGCTCGCGGTCGGGCCGTCCGGATCGGGCAAGACCCGGACTTTGGTCGAGCCGCTGACCGAGGCGCTGGCCCTTCAGGCGCTCACCGGGGCGTGCGCCGTCGTCGCGGTGTCGTCGCCCGGGGGCGGCCCGCTCGGCTCCGACTCCGCGTTCGACGTGATCGTCGGGATCGGAGACCCCTCCTCCGTGCACGACCTGGACCCGTACGCGGAGTCCGAGGACCCGGACGAGGCGGCCTCGATCCTCGCCGAGGCGCTGGTCGGCGACCTCGACACGGTGAGCGGCCAGAGCGCGACCACGGCGCTCGCCCAGGTGCTGGGCCCCTACCGGAGCGCGCACGGGTGCTTCCCCACGCTGCCCGAGCTGCGCGAGCTCCTGGAGGGCGAACCGGCCGCGCTGTCCGCGCTGCGGGAGGCCGTGGCCGGCGACGAGGTGATGCGCCGTGAGCTGGAGGCGCGGGTCCGGCAGACGGGGGCCCCGGGCGACGCGGGCCGGGCCCTCGCCGACCGGCTGGCGCTGCTCGACCGTCCGGTGTTCGCGGAGTTCTTCGGCGGCGGCAGCAACGCACACCGGGCGTTCTCGCTGCGCGCCGTCGCCCACCACCCGCTGCGGGTCCGCGTCGACCTGCCCGAGCGCGGTCACGAGGAGGCCTCCCGGCTGATCACCCGGCTGGTCCTCGCCCAGTTCCACACCGTCGTACGGGAGCGGCGCGACCACTTCGCCTGTCTTGTCCTGGACGACGCGACGGGAACGGTCACCGAGGGGTCGGTGCGCCGGCTCCAGCGGCTGCGCTCGCAGAACGCGGGCGTGGTGCTCGCCCTGCGCTCCGTCGGCGACGTCCCGGAGGCGCTGCACGGTCCGCTGTACGGGGCCGTCGGCTGCCGGATGGCGTTCTCCGGCATCACCACCTGGGACGGCAGCCGGTTCGCGCAGACCTGGGGCACCGAGTGGGTGGAGACCACCGAGGTCGCCCAGCACACCGTCTTCGCCGACCAGCCGATGACCCGCGCCATCCACGCCCTGCGCAAGCTCGTCACCGGCAAGGCGGTGACCACGGACGCGGTGACCGTGCGCCAGGTGGAGCGGGAGCGGTGGTCGGCGTCCCGGCTGGCGCACGAGGTGCCGCCCGGCCACGCGGTGCTGTCCCTGTCCGATGTGCGGGGCGAGCACGCGCCACCGCTGCTGGTGGACCTGCGGGGCTGAAGACGCGTCCACGGTCCGTACAGTGAGGCAGAATCGGGAGAGACCGTTCATACGCGGCGGCCAAAAGATCACGCCGCCGATGACTCCCCCGACCTGAAGGCCCCATGCCCCCCACGCTCGCCTCGCTCGTCCACCACTCGGCGCTGAAACTGACCGTGCGGGCCGGCGAGGACCGTCTGGACGTGCCGGTGCGCTGGGCGCACGTCAGCGAGCTCGCGGACCCCGTGCCGTACATGGAGGGCGGGGAGCTGCTGCTGATCACCGCGCTCAAGCTGGACGCCGAGGACCCGGAGGCCATGCGGCGCTATGTGCGGCGGCTGGCCAAGGCCGGGGTGGTCGGGCTCGGCTTCGCCGTCGGCGTCAACTACGAGGACATCCCGAAGGCCCTCGTGGACGCGGCCGAGGAGGAGGGCCTGCCCCTGCTGGAGGTGCCGCGCCGCACGCCCTTCCTCGCCATCAGCAAGGCGGTGTCGGCGGCGATCGCGGCCGACCAGTACCGGGCGGTCACGGCAGGGTTCGCGGCCCAGCGCGAGCTGACGAAGCAGGCGCTGACGGACGGCCCGCAGGGGCTGCTCCGCGCGCTCGCCGCGCAGGTCGACGGGTGGGCGGCCCTGTACGACGCCTCGGGTGCCGTCGTGGGAGCCGCGCCGGAGTGGGCGGGCCGGCGGGCGGGGCGGCTCACGGCGGAGGTGGAGCGGCTGCGGGAGCGGCCGGCCCCGGCCTCCGCGGTGGTGGGCGGCGGCGGGGGTCCGGAGCGCTCCGGACCCGACGACCGGCACGACGACCGGGTCGAGCTGCACTCGCTGGGCACCGGCCGGCGCCCGCGCGCCGCGCTCGCGGTCGGCACCGCCTCCGCTCTCGGCACCGCCGAGCGGTACGCCGTCCACTCGGCCATCGCGCTGCTCACCCTGACCACCGAACGCTCGCGCTCGCTGCACGCGGCGCAGCAGCGGATCGGCGCGGCGGTGCTGGGCATGCTGCTGGCGGGCGAACCGGACCACGCGCGGGCCGTCGCCGGGGACCTGTACGGCGGGCTGCTCGACGCCCCGTTCCGGGTGATCGTCGCCGACGCGACGCCGGCGCCGGCCGCGGCCGACGGGGGCGGCGACCCCTTCGACGGGCTCACCGAGGTCGTCGAGTCGGCGGCCGCCCGGGCCGGGGAGGCCGTGCTGGTGGTGCCCGAGGGCGACCGGCTGGTGGCCCTGGTCGCGGACGGGGGCGCGGCCGCGGAGGCGTGCGCGCGGTACACGGCCTCGCTGGAGAATGCGCGGGCGGCCGGGGGCGCCGGACCCGAGTCCGGCGACGAGGACGGACTCGTCGTGGGCCTGTCCGCGCCGGCCGGGCCGATCGCGGCGGCGGCGGCGTACAAGCAGGCCGAGCAGGCGCTGTCCGTCGCGCGGCGCCGGGGCCGGGTCTTCGTGGAGCACGAGCAGCTCGCGGCGGGTTCCGTGCTGCCCCTTCTCGCGGACGACGCGGTGAAGGCGTTCGCGGACGGCCTGCTGCGCGCCCTGCACGAACACGACGCGACCGGCCGCGGCGACCTCGTGGCCTCCCTGCGGGCCTGGCTCTCCCGCCACGGCCAGTGGGACGCGGCGGCGGCCGACCTGGGCGTCCACCGGCACACCCTGCGCTACCGGATGCGGCGGGTGGAGGAGATCCTCGGACGTTCCCTGGACGACCCGGATGTCCGGATGGAGCTGTGGCTGGCGCTGAAGACGACGTCGACGGACTAGGCAAGCGGCGCGGCGCCGAGCAGCCGGTCCCGCGCCGGAGGCGGAGGCGGAGGCGGAGGCGTCCGCGTCGGCCGCACGGGCCATCGGCCGCACGGGCGGCCGACGTGAAAAGGGGTCTGCCGTGCCTCCCGGCCCGGGGGAGGTGGAGGCGCGCCGGCCCCGACCCGGTCGGTGGCCGGGTACCGCGGCGGAGGTGTCCGGTCGGTCAGCCGCTCTCTCCGCCGGCCAGGCCCGCCGCCGCCTCGTGCATCGCCAGTTCGAGCAGGGCCGGATCGGTCAGGGTGCCGGAGCCGTCCGGCGGGACCAGCCAGCGGACACCCCGGGTCGAGCGGCCCGGATAGGGCACGACGATCCAGGTGCCGGCCCCCGCCGTACGGATACCGGTGCCGAGCCAGCGGGCGGCCGTGCCGGGCGCCACGAAGAAGCCCATGCGGTTGTCTCCGAAGTCGACCAGCACGGGGCCCGGCCGATGCAGGATCCGGGTGAGCACGTCGAGGGTGGGATAGCCGAGCTCGCCCGGCAGGATGAGTACGTCCCAGGCCTTGCCCGCGGGCAGCAGCGCCACCCCCAGGGGGTTGCGCTCCCACTCCCAGCGGCATGCCTCGGGATCCGGTGCGACGGATGCCAGCCATTCGACAGCCGTCTTCGCCCCAGCCATGAGAAGACCTCCCTTTCCCTCGTGGACGCGGTCGCGTCACGAGGGAGAGGGAGGTCCCCGGCGGGCATTACGCGGGTCGGGGCCACCCGTTGGGGTGAACCGGGTCACACCTCACCGGCATCGGCCGGCCGTCAGCCGTCAGCTCTCAGCCGTCAGCTGTCGAAGCCCAGCCCCAGCCGGTCCATCGTCTTCAGCCACAGGTTGCGCCGCCCGCCGTGCGCGTCGGCGCGGGCCAGCGACCATTTGGTGAGGGCGATGCCGGTCCAGGCGAAGGGCTCGGGCGGGAAGGGCAGCGGCTTCTTGCGGACCATCTCCAGCGACGTCCGCTCGGTGCTCTCCCCGGCCAGCAGGTCCAGCATCACCTCGGCCCCGAAGCGGGTGGCCCCGACACCCAGGCCGGTGTACCCGGCCGCGTACGCCACCTTCCCCTGGTGCGCGGTGCCGAAGAACGCCGAGAAGCGCGAGCACGTGTCGATCGCCCCGCCCCAGGCGTGGGTGAAGCGCACCCCCTCCAGCTGCGGGAAGCAGCCGAAGAAGTGCCCGGCGAGCTTGGCGTACGTCTCCGGCCGGTCGTCGTACTCGGCGCGCACCCGGCCCCCGTAGGGGTAGACCGCGTCGTACCCGCCCCACAGGATCCGGTTGTCGGCCGACAGCCGGAAGTAGTGGAACTGGTTGGCCGAGTCCCCGAGCCCCTGCCGGTTCTTCCACCCGATCGAGTCGAGCTGCTCGGCGCTCAGCGGTTCGGTCATCAGCGCGTAGTCGTAGACCGGGACGGTGTACGCCCGCACCCGCCGGACCAGGTTGGGGAAGATGTTGGTGCCGAGCGCGACCTGCCGGGCCCGCACCTGCCCGTAGGGGGTGCCCACGGCCATTCCGGCGCCGTAGGGCTTCAGCGACAGGGCGGGGGTGTGCTCGTAGACGCGGACGCCCAGCCGCATGCACGCCTGCTTCAGACCCCAGACGAGCTTGGCGGGATGGAGCATGGCGACGCCCCGGCGGTCGTACAGACCCGCCTGGAAGGTGGGCGAGGCGACCTGCTCGCGCACCGCGTCCGCGTCCAGGAACTCGAGCCCGTCGGCGAGACCCTTGCCTTCGAGCTCCTCGTACCAGTCGCGCAGTTCCCACGCCTGGTACGTCTCGGTGGCGACGTCGATCTCGCCGGTGCGCTCGAAGTCGCAGTCGATGCCGTGCCGGGCGATCGCCGCCTCGATCTCGTCGAGGTTGCGCATCCCCAGCTCCTCGAGCCGGTGGATGTCGTCCGGCCAGCGGGTGAGCCCGTTGGGCAGCCCGTGGGTGAGGGAGGCCGCGCAGAAGCCCCCGTTGCGGCCCGAGGCGGCCCAGCCCACCTCACGGCCCTCCAGCAGCACCACGTCCCGCTGCGGCTCGCGCTCCTTGGCGACGAGCGCGGTCCACAGTCCGCTGTAGCCGCCGCCGACGACCAGCAGGTCGCAGGTCTCGGGGCCGGTGAGCGCGGGTTCGGGGTGCGGCTTGCCGGGATCTTCCAGCCAGTACGGCACCGGCTGTGCGTCGGAAAGAGAAGTGATCCACCGGTTCATGGCGCTTGGGGCCATGATTTCAACTCCCTACAGGGCTTTTACGATGACGCCTTTTGCTTGTTGCGGCGATTTCCGATGACCATCGAGGTCAGTACGAACAGTACGGCGATGAGGAACATGGCCGTACCGATGACATTGATCTGAACGGGCGTTCCGCGCTGCGCCGAACCCCAGACGAACATGGGGAAGGTGACGGTGGAGCCCGCGTTGAAATTGGTGATGATGAAATCGTCGAAGGAGAGCGCGAAGGCGAGCAGCGCGCCCGCGGCGATTCCGGGGGCGGCGATGGGCAGTGTGACGCGCAGGAACGTCTGCGCCGGCCCGGCGTAGAGGTCCTGGGCGGCCTGCTCCAGGCGCGGGTCCATCGACATGACGCGTGCCTTCACCGCCGTCACGACGAAGCTGAGACAGAACATGATGTGCGCGATGAGGATCGTCCAGAACCCCAGCTGAGCACCCAGGTTGAGGAACAGGGTGAGCAGCGAGGCGGCCATCACGACCTCGGGCATCGCCATCGGCAGGAAGATCAGCGAGTTGACGGCGCCGCGCGCGCGGAAGCGGTAGCGGACGAGCGCGAAGGCGATCATCGTGCCGAGGGCGGTCGCGCCGATGGTCGCCCAGACGGCGATCTGGAGGCTGAGCGACAGCGACCCGCAGAGCCCGGCGACCCCGCACGGGTCCTTCCAGGCATCGGTGGAGAACTGCTGCCATTGGTAGTTGAAGCGCCCCTTCGGTTTATTGAAGGAGAACACCGTGACGACGACGTTGGGCAGCAGGAGATAAGCGAGCGTGAGAAGTCCCGCGATGACCACGAAATGGCGCTTGAGCCAGTTGACGAAGGGCATTTAGACCAGATCCTCCGTCCCGGACCTGCGGATGTAGAGAGTGACCATGAGCAGAATCGCGGCCATCAGGATGAAGGAGAGGGCCGCCGCCGTCGGATAGTCCAGGACCCGCAGGAACTGCGTCTGGATCACGTTTCCGATCATGCGGGTGTCCGTCGAGCCGAGGAGTTCCGCGTTGACGTAGTCGCCGGCCGCCGGGATGAAGGTCAGCAGCGTCCCGGAGACCACGCCCGGCATCGAGAGCGGGAAGGTGACCTTGCGGAAGGTGGTGACCGGCCTGGCGTACAGGTCCCCGGCCGCCTCGTGCAGCCGCCCGTCGATGCGCTCGAGCGAGGTGTAGAGCGGCAGGATCATGAAGGGCAGGAAGTTGTACGTCAGACCGCAGACCACCGCGAGCGGGGTGGCCAGCACCCGGTCGCCCGCGGTCCAGCCGAGCCAGCTGGTGACGTCGAGGACGTGCAGGGTGTTGAGGGCGCCGACGACCGGGCCGCCGTCCGCGAGGATCGTCTTCCAGGCGAGGGTGCGGATCAGGAAGCTGGTGAAGAAGGGCGCGATCACCAGGATCATGATCAGGTTCCGCCAGCGGCCGGCCCGGAAGGCGATCAGATAGGCCAGCGGGTAGCCGAGCACCAGGCACAGGATCGTCGCGGCGGCCGCGTAGAGGACCGAGCGCAGGAACTGCGGCCAGTACTCGCTCAGCGCGTCCCAGTAGGTCGCGAGGTGCCAGGTGACCTTGTAGCCCTCCTCCAGGGAGCCCGTCTGCACGGACGTGGAGGCCTGGTAGATCATCGGCAGCGCGAAGAACACGAACAGCCAGAGCAGACCGGGCAGCAGCAGCCAGTACGGCGTCCAGCGCCCGCGCTTGCGGGGCGGCTTCGCCGTCGGCGCCGTCGGGGACAGAGGCGGGGGCGCCTCGGTGAGCGTCGCCATCAGACCGCCGCCTCTTCCTGGATGCCGGCGTCGATGTCCTGGGCGGCGTCGAGGCCGAACGTGTGGGCGGGGCTCCAGTGCAGGACGACCTCGGCGCCGGGGGCGAGCCGGGCGTCCCGGTCGATGTTCTGGGCGTAGACCTCGAACTCGGGGCAGACCGAGCTGTCGATGACGTACTGGGTGGAGACGCCGATGAACGACGAGTTGGCGATGCGCCCGGTGATGCGGTTGCGGCCCTCGGGAATCTCACCGGCGTCGTCGGCGTGGGTGAGGGATATCTTCTCCGGGCGGATGCCGACCAGCACCTTGCCGCCGGTCGTCGTGGGCGCGGAGCAGCGCGACTCGGGCAGCACGAGTTTGCCGCCGCCCGCCTTCAGCACGATGTCGTCGCCGCTCTTGGTGTCGACCTCGGCCTCGATGAGGTTCGACGTGCCGAGGAAGTTGGCGACGAAGGTGGTGTTCGGGTTCTCGTAGAGGTCGGTCGGCGAGCCGAGCTGCTCGACCCGGCCCGCGTTCATCACGGCGACCGTGTCGGCCATGGTCATGGCCTCCTCCTGGTCGTGCGTGACGTGCACGAAGGTGATGCCGACCTCGGTCTGGATGCGCTTGAGCTCCAGCTGCATCTGACGGCGCAGCTTGAGGTCGAGGGCGCCGAGGGGCTCGTCGAGCAGCAGCACCTTGGGGGTGTTGATCAGCGCGCGGGCCACGGCGACGCGCTGCTGCTGGCCGCCGGAGAGCTGGTGCGGCTTCTTACGGGCCTGCTCGCCGAGTTGTACGAGCTCCAGCATGTCCTCGACCTGCTTCTTCACGCTCTTGATGCCGCGCCGGCGCAGACCGAAGGCGACGTTCTCGAAGATGTCGAGGTGCGGGAAGAGGGCGTAGGACTGGAAGACCGTGTTCACCGGGCGCTTGTACGGCGGGAGGGCCGTCACGTCCTGGTCGCCGAGGTGGACGGTCCCGGAGGAAGGTTCCTCCAGACCGGCGATCATGCGCAGGGTGGTGGTCTTGCCGCAGCCGGAGGCGCCGAGCAGGGCGAAGAAGGAGCCCTGCGGGACGGTCAGGTCGAGCGGGTGGACGGCGGCGAAGGAGCCGTAGGTCTTGCTGATGCCGGTCAGGCGGACGTCGCCGCTGCCGCTGTTGGTCGTCTTCATCGTCGTCACGCCCCAGTGAGCTTCGCGAACTTCGCCTCGTAGGCGGTCTCTTCCTTCGAGCTCAGCGAGCGGAAGGAGTGCGACTTCGCCTGCATGGCCTTGTCAGGGATGATCAGCGGGTTGTTCGCCGCATCCTCGTCGATCTTCGCCAGCGCGTCCTTCACGCCGTCCACCGGACAGACGTAGTTGATGTACGCGGCGAGTTCGGCGGCCGGCTCCGGCTCGTAGTAGTAGTCCATGAGCCGTTCGGCGTTCGTCTTGTGACGTGCCTTGTTGGGGATCAGCATGTTGTCGCTGGACGTCAGGTAGCCGCTGTCCGGGATGACGAAGTCGACGTCGGGACTGTCCGCCTTCAGCTGCACGACGTCACCGGCCCAGGCGATGCAGGCCGCGAAGTCGCCGCTGGTGATGTCGGAGGTGTAGTCGTTGCCGGTGAAGCGGCGGATCTGGCCGCTGTCGACGCCCTTCTGCAGACGGGCGATGGCGGCGTCGTAGTCGTCGTCGGTGAACTTCTCCGGGTCCTTGCCCATGTCCAGCAGCGTCATGCCCATGCTGTCGCGCATCTCGGTGAGGAAGCCGACGCGGCCCTTGAGCTTGGGGTTGTCGAGCAGGTCGGAGACCGACTTCACCTCGACGCCGTCGAGCGCCTTCTTGTTGTAGGCGATCACCGTGGAGATGCCCTGCCAGGGATACGAGTACGCCCGGCCCGGGTCCCAGTCGGGGCTGCGGAACTGGGCCGACAGGTTGGCGTAGGCGTGCGGCAGGTTGGACGGGTCCAGTTTCTGGACCCACCCGAGGCGGATGAGACGGGCGGCCAGCCAGTCGGTGAGGACGATGATGTCGCGGCCGGTGTCCTGGCCCGCGGCGAGCTGCGGCTTGATCTTGCCGAAGAACTCGTTGTTGTCGTTGATGTCCTCGGTGTACTTGACCTTGATGCCGGTGCGTTTCGTGAAGGCGTCGAGCGTCGGGTGGTGCTTGCCGCTGTCGTCGACGTCCATGTACTCGGTCCAGTTGGAGAAGCTGACGGTCTTCTCCTTGGCCGAGTGGTCGTCGGCGGCCGTGCCGCCCTCGGTCTTGCCGGCCGCGGGGATCCCGCAGGCGCTGAGCGCGCCGAGGCCGCCCAGCGCCAGGGCGCCTCCGGTGGAGGCGCGCAGCAGCGACCGGCGGGTCATGGCCGCCCTGCCGTTGCGGAGGCTGCGCCGCATGGCGGCCACTTGGGCCGGGCTGAGGCGGTCGGGCTCGTACTGCTCCATGCGCGTGGTGCCCTTTCGGGAGGGTCGGCCGTGGTCGGCGGCCGGTCGTAGTCGCTCTAACAGTCCCCGAAGATGGTGCGGTGCCAGGGCTTGCGGGCCACCGCCGTGTTATCGAACATAACGTGCTTTACCTGCGTGTACTCCTCGAACGAATACACCGACATGTCCTTGCCGAAGCCGGAGGACTTGTAGCCGCCGTGGGGCATCTCGCTGATGATCGGGATGTGGTCGTTGACCCACACACACCCGGCCTTGATCTCGCGCGTCGCCCGGTTCGCCCGGAAGACGTCCCGGCTCCACGCGGAGGCGGCCAGCCCGTACGGGGTGTCGTTGGCGAGCGCGATGCCCTCGTCGTCGCTGTCGAAGGGCAGCACCACCAGGACCGGGCCGAAGATCTCGGACTGCACGACCTCGCTGTCCTGCGCGGCGTCCGCGATCAGGGTGGGGCGATAGTACGCGCCGTCCTTGAGATCCCCCTGTGGAACCTCACCGCCGGTCACCACGCGCGCGTAGCCACGCGCCCGGTCGACGAAGGCGGCGACCCGGTCGCGCTGGACGTGCGAGACCAGCGGGCCGAGGTCGGTGCCAGGAGCGAAGGGATCACCGAGCCGGACGGTCTCCATCAGGGCGGCCGTCCGCTCGACGAACGCCTCGTAGAGGGGCCGCTGCACGTACGCGCGCGTGGCGGCCGTGCAGTCCTGCCCGGTGTTGATGAGCGACCCCGCGACCGCGCCGTTGGCCGCGGCCTCCAGGTCGGCGTCGTCGAAGACGACGAAGGGCGCCTTGCCGCCCAGCTCCAGGTGGAGCCGCTTGACGGTCGCGGTGGCGACCTCGGCCACGCGCTTGCCGACGGCCGTGGAGCCGGTGAAGGAGGTCATGGCGACGTCGGGATGCCCGACGAGACGCTCACCGGCCTCCTGTCCGGTCCCGGTGACGATGTTGACGACGCCGTCGGGGATGCCCGCCTGCGTCGCCGCCTGGGCGAAGAGCAGCGAGGTGAGCGGGGTCAGCTCGGCGGGCTTGAGCACGATGGTGTTGCCCGCCGCGATCGCCGGGAGGATCTTCCAGGCGGCCATCTGGAGGGGGTAGTTCCAGGGCGCGATGGAGCCTACGACGCCGATGGGTTCACGGCGGACGTAGGAGGTGTGGTCGCCTGAGTACTCACCGGCGGACTGGCCCGCGAGATGGCGGGCCGCGCCGGCGAAGAACGCGGTGTTGTCGATGGTGCCCGGCACGTCGAACTCGCGGGTCAGCTTCAGCGGCTTGCCGCACTGGAGGGACTCGGCGCGGGCGAACTCCTCGGCGCGGTCGGCGAGGACGGCGGCGAACCGGTGCAGCGCGTCGGAGCGCTCGCCCGGCGTGGTGCCGGCCCAGCCCGGGAAGGCGGCGCGGGCGGCGGCGACCGCCGCGTCGACGTCGTCGGCGCCGGCCAGCTCGTAGGTGAAGACCTCCTCGCCGGTGGCGGGGTCGATCACGGCGTGGGTCCGGCCGGATGTGCCGTGCCTGAGACGGCCCCCGATGTACTGAGCGCCGTCCGCGAATCGTTCCTGTGCGGGGAACCGGTCCTGCATGTCGCTCTCCTCCGCCTTCGCCCCGCTGTGCGCGGCGGCGGCTGGCGTAGCTCCAGCTTGATTTGATTGCCGATCCTGACAGAGCAAGGGCACTCCAACAAGTGATTCCGTTGTTGCCTTTTGGTTACGCGACGGAATCTGTCGACGGCGGGTCGACCAGGTGTCGAGTCGGGGCGGAAAAGGCGGGACGCACTGTCAGTGGCGCGTGCCAGACTCGCGTGCATGGAGAAGATCGACTGCCAGGAGGCCCTGGTCAGGCAGGTCCGGGCCGGGGCGAGGATCAAGTATCTGCATTTCTGGGGGCACCGGCCGCGGCCCGACGGCCGGCTGGGGTCGAGCTGCCTGAGCCAGTGGTGGCCGTCACCCTTCGTGGTCGACGGGGTCACCTACGCGACGGCCGAGCACTGGATGATGGCCGGCAAGGCCCGCCTCTTCGAGGACGCGGAAGCGGAGCGGCGGGCGCTGGCCGCGACCTCCCCCGCCCAGGCGAAGAAGGAGGGGCGGCTGGTGCGCGGCTTCGACGAGACGACCTGGCAGCGGGAGCGGTTCCGGATCGTGGTCGAGGGCAGCGTCCACAAGTTCGCCTCGCAGCCCGGACTGCGGGCGTTCCTGCTGAGCACGGGCGAGCGGGTGCTGGTGGAGGCGAGCCCCGTGGACCGCGTGTGGGGCATCGGCCTGGCGGCGGACGACGAGGCGGCGATGGATCCCCAGCGCTGGCGGGGGCCGAACCTGCTGGGCTTCGCGCTGATGGAGGCCCGGGAGAGAGTGCGGGCAGCGGCCTGAGGCACGGCTCCCGCCCGAGGCACCCCTGCTGCCTGCGGCGCGGGCGCTGCCTGGGCCGTAGCCACCTTGGGCGTCGCCGCTCAGCCCGAGGCGCCGCTGCTGCCTGAGCGTCACTGCCCGGCCTTGGCCTCCAGGCGGGCGCCCGCACCGCACGCACAGGACAGCGGCCTGGAAGCGGTGGCGTACGCGTACGCGGAGCTGCTCGGCCCGTTCGCCTCAGCTACCTGAGGCGCGGCCGCCCTGCGCGTCGCCGCTCAGCCCTGGTCGCCGCTGCGCCTACGCGTCTTTGCTGCCTGAGGCGCGGCTGCCTTGGCCGTCGCTGCTCGGCCTGAATCGCTGCTGCCTGAGGCGCGGCTGCCCGCCGCGCCCGCGGCTGCCTGGGCCTCAGGGCTGCACGATCAGCAGTACGCCCAGTCCGATCGCGAGCAGGATGCCCACGCTTCCGCAGATGATCCCGGCCAGCGCCTGACCGGGGTTCGAGGCCTCGCCCCGCCTGGCCTTCCCGCGCCCGACCGCGCCGAAGGTGATCCCGAGGATGCCGAGCACGACGGCCAGCGGCCACATGCAGAAGCCGACGGCCGAGACGATCCCGAGGACCATCCCGGCGATGCCCATGCCGTTGCTGTCCCCCGCCCCGCCGGGCCAGCCGTAGGGGCCCGGAGCGCCACCCCCGTAGGGGGGCCGGCCCGGGTAGCCGTAGCCGCCCGGATATCCGTACGGGACCTGTCCTGGCCCGTAGGGCGCGAGGGGCGGCGGCGGGACCGCCCCGCCCGCGCCGGGGGGAGCGAAGGGGTTGACGGGGTGGAACGGCGGGCCGCCGGCCGCCGCCGTGCCGGGGTGGGGCGGCGGGAAGGCGCCGAACGGGCCGTTCACGGGCGGGTTCCCGAAGGGGGTGGCCCAGGGCTGCGGGGTGACGTCCGCGGGCGGCGGGGGCACGCTGGGCAGCGCGGTGACCGTCCGCTGGTCGTGAACGGCCGGCGGCACCTGGTCCGAGGGGACGGAGGGAGAGCCGGAGGCGGGGGTCAGCGGTTCGTTCGCGGCGACGGTGTAACCGGCCCCGCTCTGCGCGCTGTCGCCGGGGGCGGCCCAGGGGTTCGACGCGGCCGGGGACCCGACGGAGCCGGCACCGTTTCCCGTCGTACCCGTGACGCCCGTCGCGCCCGTGACGCCCGTCGCGCCCGTGACGCCCGTCGTGCCGGTGATGCCTGCCGTGCCGGTGTCCGTGCTGCCCTTGTCCAACGGCACCTTGGGAGCCGCGTCCTGCGGACCGTCCGCCTCGTCGGAAGCGGGCGCGGGCCACGGGTCGTGGGCGGCGTCACCGGCCGGAGTCGGCGCGTCGTCGGACATGCGTGGATCCCCTCTGTCGCCCTCTGCCCCGCGTTCCGCCAGGCGTTCGGTCCCGCGCGTACCGTCACGCGCGTTCCCGCTTGCGTTCCGTAGTCCGTACACCGTTCCGCCCTGCGTACGTTCCGTCATGCTACGGCCCGCGGCCGGTGCGGTGGGCGGCGGTTCATGCCGCGAGCGAGGCCGACGGTCGTCTCCCGCCCACTCCGCCTACGATGATCCCGACTCATCGATCAGCCGATCACCCGCGTCCCGTCCGGCCCGCTCGGCCCGGGGCGCCGTCCCGGGGAGGACCCCATGACCGACCGCTTCGACGCATCCGCCGCCGCCCCCGGCTCCCCCGGCCCAGGCTCCCCCGTCTCCGGCGCACCCGCCGGTCCCACCGCTGCCGCCGCGGCCGGCGCCCGTGACGTGCACGCCTTCATCGCCGGGCTGCCCAAGGCCGAACTGCACGTCCATCACGTCGGCTCCGCCTCCCCCCGCATCGTCGCCGAGCTGGCCGCCCGGCACCCCGACTCCAAGGTGCCGACCGACCCCGAGGCCCTGGTCGACTACTTCACGTTCACCGACTTCGCCCACTTCATCGACGTGTACCTGTCCGTCGTGGACCTCATCCGCACCCCGGAGGACGTCCGGCTGCTGACGTACGAGGTCGCCCGGGACCTGGCCCGCCAGCAGGTGCGCTACGCCGAGCTGACCATCACCCCGTTCTCCTCGACCAGGCGCGGCATCGACGAACTCGCCTTCATGGACGCCATCGAGGACGCCCGCAAGGCGGCGGAGGCGGAGTTCGGGACCGTGCTGCGCTGGTGCTTCGACATCCCCGGTGAGGCCGGTCTCGAGGCCGCCGAGGAGACGACGCGACTCGCCACCGACGACCGGATCCGCCCCGAGGGGCTGGTCTCCTTCGGGCTGGGTGGGCCCGAGATCGGCGTACCGCGCCCGCAGTTCAAGCCCTACTTCGACCGGGCGATCGCCGCCGGGCTGCGATCGGTGCCGCACGCCGGCGAGACCACGGGACCGCAGACGGTGTGGGACGCGCTGACGCACCTGCGCGCCGAGCGCATCGGTCACGGCACCAGCTCCGCGCAGGACGAGAAGCTGCTCGCGCACCTCGCCGAGCACCGCATCGCCCTGGAGGTGTGCCCGACCTCGAACATCGCCACGCGCGCGGTCCGCACCCTCGACGAGCACCCGATCAAGGAGTTCGTGCGGGCCGGTGTACTGGTCACGATCAACTCCGACGACCCGCCCATGTTCGGCACCGACCTCGACAACGAGTACGCGGTCGCCGCCCGCCTCCTCGACCTCGACGAGCGGGGCCTCGCCGCCCTCGCCGTCAACGCGGTCGACGCGTCCTTCCTGGACGAGGCCGGCAAGGCACGCATCAGGGCCGAGATCGAGACCTACACGACGGGCCGGCTCGCCCCCTGAGGACCGTCGGCCGCCACAATGGGCCCATGCACAACGTGACTGCCGTGGCCCATCGTGGCGACCCCTATCGCTTCCGTGAGAACACCGTCGACTCGCTGCGTTCCGCGCTCGACCGGGGCGCGGACGCCGTCGAGTTCGACGTACGGCTCACCCGGGACGGCGTACCCGTCCTGCTGCACGACGAGACGTTGAAGCGGCTGTGGCAGCAGGACCGGCCGCTGCTGTCGCTGTCCGCCGCCGAGGTGCGCGGGCTGACGGCCGGCGGGGTGCCGACCCTCGCGGAGGCGCTCGCGGCGACCGAGGGCAGCAGGCTGATGCTCGACCTGCCGGGAACGCGGGACGTGCGCACGGCACGGCGGATCGTGGACGCCGTCCGCGAGGCCGGGGCGGCGGACCGGGCCTACTACTGCGCCGACGCCGGCGCGATGCTCGCCGTGCGCGCCGCCGATCCGTCCGCCGAGATCGCCCTGACCTGCACCAGCCTGGCGCCCCCGCGGCCCGCGCTGCTCGACGCGGTGAAGCCGCGCTGGCTCAACTACCGCTTCTCCCTGGTGGACCGGGAGCTGGCCGCCCGCGTGCACCACGACGGTTTTCTGCTCTCCGTCTGGACGCCCGACACCCGCCGTTCCATGCGCCGGCTCATCGACCTGGGCGTCGACTCCATCACCACCAACCGGATCGAGGTGCTGACGGCTCTGCGCAAGCAGGGCTGACCGCCCGGATCGTCGGCATCCTGCGGCCGCTCCGAGCGGCAGGCCCTAACCCGCCGCGTACGCCAACGGCGGTGAGATCGCCTGGGCGTCCGCACCCTCCCCCAGCCACAGCCGGATCAGCAGCGCCGCCGTCGCCTCCAGCAGACCGGCCCGGTCGAGTCCCCCCGCGTTCAGCGGCTCGCAGCCGAGGTCGCGGACGAGCCGGCGTACGACGGACAGGGCGGCTTCGTCGTCCCCGCACAGCGGGACCGCCAGGGGGCGGCCGTCGAAGACGGGCGGGTCGAGGCGCCAGACGTCGACGTGGCACAGGTTGAAGGCCTTCACCACGTGCGCGGTGGGCGCGGCGGCGGCGATCCGTTCGGCCGCCGCCGGGCCGCCCGCCGTGAGCAGGCCGAAATCCGGGCCCACCGGATTGGTGCAGTCGATCAGCACCCGCCCGCGCAGGGCTTCCTCCAGCCCGCCCACCACCTCGACGACGGCCTCGTACGGCACCGCGAGCAGCACCGCGTCCGTCCCCGCCTCCGCCGCCTCACGCAGCCCTCCCGAGCGGCCGCCGGCGACCACCTCGTGTCCGGCCCGCCGCCACCGGGTGCCCAGCGCATCCGCCATCGCGCCCGTACCGAGAATTCCCACGCGCATGGTTCCTCCTCCTGTTCCGCGGATCACCGTTCCGTGGATCGCCGTTCGACGGATCTCCGCCCCATGGATCTCCCACGACAGTAGGAAGCCGTTCAGGCACCATTCGGTACGTGAACCCCGACCTCGCGTTCCTCGCCGACTGCCGGACCCGGCTCGCCTTCGACCTCGTCTCCCACACCTGGAACCCGGTGGTGGTCTGGGCCCTCAAGGACGGCCCCGGACGCCCCGGTGAGCTGCGGACACGCATCGGCGGAATCAGCCAGAAGGTGCTGACGCAGACGCTGCGCAGACTGGAGTCGAACGGGCTCGTCACGCGGCAGGCGTACGGCGGGTCGCCACCGCGGGTGGAGTACGAACTCACCGACCTGGGACGGTCGTTGCTCCCGCCGATCCAGGCCTTCGGCATCTGGGCCCATGACCACGGGGACGAGGTGACCCGGGCCCAGGACCGCTACACGCGCGAGGCCTGAGCGACCGTCGCCGGGTCGACCGGCGTCTCACGGGTGACGTACTGCGGGACCGGTGTGTCGTCCTCGCCGGTGTCACGGACCAGGCCGTAGCGCCCCGCGCCCTGGCCGGGGCCGCTCGTGACGTCCTTCTCCACGGCGTCCCAGGTCGTCGGGAAGACGTTGAGGCCGTAGTCGGCACCCCGCTCGTTCACGGTGAGGGTGACGCTGCCGGCGAGGTAGAAGTACTCGTTCTGCCACATCTGCTGGGTGCCGGACGGCAGGACGACGTAGCCGGTGGCCTTGCCGCCCATGCCGGTGGCGGTGGTGTCCGTGGCGCTGACGGGGTCGTCCATACGACGGCCGCCGCCGGAGGCCACGTGGAAGAGCTTGCCCTTCAGCCCCGTCCAGCTCGGCATGACCAGGGCGCCGGACCGGTACTGCGGCGATATCTGCCAGCGCACGAGGACATAGCCCTGTCCGCTGAGCGTCACGCCGTCCCCGCGGTGGTTCATGGTGGCGTGCGCGCCGCCGCTGCTGGTGACACCGGACGCGGGCCGCTCCGGCAGGGCGGCGGGCGGGGTGTCCGGGTCGGGCACGCTGTCGACGGCGTCGACGACACTCCCGTACCGGACCGTCCTCCGCTCGCTCGCCGACGCCGAGGGGGATGCCGACGGCGAGGCCGAGCCGGAAGGGGCCGGGCCGGGCGCGGACGGTCGGGTCGCGGGTGTGCTCGCCGCCGTGGGGACCACGGCCGCGCGTGCGGGCGGGTCGTCGGGGGTCTGTACGGCGACGTAGGCGCCGCCCGCGGCGAGTGTCGCGCCGGCCGTGACCGCGACGGCCGGCTTGGTGAGCGCGGTCAGCACCTTCGCGGACCAGCCGACGGAGGCCGTGCCGGTGGCCGCGGCGGCCGTCTTGCCGCCGAGCGCGAGGGAGATCGTGAAGCCGGCCGGCACCGGGACCAGCGCGATCCCGACGAGCAGCCGTTCCGCCGGCACGACGGACTCTCGGGTGTCGCCGCAGTAGCCGCAGCCGCGGATGTGCCGGGCCAGCCGCTTGCGCCACACGGAGTCCGGCCGGCCGTTCCAGCGGGCGGTCAGGTCGCGCAGGTCGGGGCAGGCCCCGTCGAGGGCGCGGACGATGCCCCGGGAGACCTCCAGGCGCTCCTTCACCCGCTGGACGCGCACGGCGGCGTGCTGCCTGCTGATGCCGACGGCCGCGGCCAGCTCGCGGCGGGTGAGCTCGCCCGCGACCTCCAGCCACCACAGGGACAGCAGTTGCCGGTCCTCGTCGTCGAGCCAGCGCGCCGCCTCCGCGACCTCGCGCCGCTGCCCCTCCAACTGGAGCCGGAGCACGGTGAGTTCGGCGAAGTCGGCGGCCTCGCCGGCCGGCACGCTCTCGTCGAGGCGCTGTGGTGTCCTGCGGCGCGCGCGGTCGCGGATCTGCCGCATGGCGATCGCGACCAGCCAGGAGCGGAAGCTGTCGGGGTCGCGCAGCGAGCCGAGGTTGTCGACGGCGCGCAGCATGGTCTCCTGCACGACGTCGTCGACGTCGGCGTGGCCGTTCAGGGCGCGGCCGACGATGTTGTAGACCAGCGGCAGCCAGCCCGCCACCAACTCGTCCAGCGCCTGCCGGTCGCCGGCCTGCGCGTCGGCGATGGTGGCCCGCCAGTGCCGGCCGGCCTCGGCGTACGTCCTCATGCCCGCACCCTCTCAGCCGGGACCCCACTGTCGGCAAGGTCGGAGATCACATCCAGGGAGACGGCCCCGGCGGCCCCCGGATAACACTTTTCCGGCCCCCGTAGGGGACACCCCCCGCAACTCCCCTATCTTGTACGGCAGTTGCTCAGGGTCCCACCAGGGGTGGCCCCCTCCTCGGCGACGATACCCAGCGGGCGCCCACCACCGGAGGATCGGCACCAGTCCCTTCCGCCCCTCCGACGCCCTGCCCCTGGAGTCCGTATGCGCGCCCGCCGCCGCAGCACCGTCCTCGCCGCCTCGCTCGTCCTCGCCCTCACCGCGGCCGGACCGCTGGCCGCCCCCGCCTTCGCCGAGCCCGCCGTCACCCAGCACGCGAACAGCCTCGACACCCAGGCCCTCGTCGCCGCGCTCACCGGGCTCCCGGACCAGGACGCGACCGCCGCCCTCGTCCGGGTCGGCGGCACCGACGGCACCTGGCGGGGCAGCGCGGGCGTGCACGACCTGCCGAGCGCGGCACCGGCCGACCCCGACGCCCGGTTCCGGGCAGGTTCGACGACCAAGGTGGTGACGGCGGCGGCCGTCCTGCGCCTGGCGGCCGAGCGGAGGATCGACCTGAACACGCCGGTCCAGCACTACCTGCCCGGACTTCTCGGCGGGCAGTACCGGCCGATCACCGTACGGCAGCTGCTCAACCACACCAGCGGCATCCCGGCGGGCGACGGCCTGGGCGAGACCTTCGCGGAGGTGTACGCGCACCGCTTCGACACACTGACCCCGCAGCAGGTCGTGGCCTCGACGGCGGCGAAGCAGCCGGAGTTCCGCCCGGGGAAGGAGCAGCACTACCTGAACATCAACTACACGATCCTGGGCCTGCTGATCGAGAAGGTGACCGGCCGGTCGTACGCGTCCGAGGCCAGCCGCCTGGTCCTGGCGCCCGCAGGCATGAAGGACACGTACTTCCCCGGCACCGACCCGCGCATCGCCGGCCCGCACAACCGCGGCTACCAGGCGGTGAAGAAGGCGGACGGGACGACGGAGCTGGTGGACGTCACCGAGTGGAACCAGGCGGACCGGTTCGCGGCCGGCGACATGATCTCCACGACCGCGGACCTGGAACGCCTCCTCACCTCGCTCTTCCGGGGGCGTATCGTCCCCGGGCCCCAGCTGCGGGAGATGTTCACGGTCCCCGCGCACATCGACGGCGCCACCTACAGCGCGGGCCTCCAGCGCTTCGAGTACGAGGGGAAGGTCTACTGGCTCAAGTCGGGCGGCCGCTACGGCTACAACGCGCTGATCGCCGGCACCCGGAACCTCGGGCGCACCCTCGTCTACTCGGTCAACTCCACCGACGCGAAGGGCGAGGGCATGAACCCGGTGGCCCAGCGCATCGCCATGGCCGCACTCAAGTGACGGCGCGGCGGCCTCACTCCGACGAGCCCTGCGACGGCTCGACGGACGGGGTGGGCCGCGCCGCCGGGGACGTGCCCGGTTCGCTCGCCGTGGTCGGTTCCGGCGACTCGCTACGGTCGTAGCTGCCGATGGTCGGGACAGCGGTGCCGGCGGGCGCAGTCGACGTCCGCGGATCCGGGGCCGGGGTCGGGGCCCCCTCGGTAGGGCGCTCGGTGTCCGGTACGGGCGAGGGCGGGAGCGAGGACGGGGGCACGCTGGGCGAACCGCTCACCGACGGCGGGGCCAGCGGGACCGTCGGGCGCGTGGGTGCGTCGGACGCCGTCAGGTGCAACGGCAGCAGGACGGCGAGCGCGGCGATCCCGCAGGTCGCGCCGACCCCGGCCGCGGTACGCAGCAGCCGGCGGCGGACCGCGCCGCGGCGGATCTCCTCGTAGCGGCCCGGCGGCGGGCCGAGGTGGCCGGGGACGGGCCCCAGGATGACGGTGAGGGGGTCGTCGGGGTCGAGGTCCGGGCCGTCGTCGAAGTCGTCAGTGGGTGTGATCAAGGCTTCTCCTCAGGTGGGCGCGGAGCAGTTCGCGGGCCGCGTGCAGGTCGGCCTTGACGGTTCCTTCCTTGCGCCCGGTCAGCACGGCCACCTCCCGGATCGGCATGTCAGCGTAGTAGTGCAGCAGGATCGGGACGCGCAGCCGGTCGGGCAGGGACTGCACGAGCAGCCGCACCGAGGGGTCGGCCGGCTCGGCGGGCGGGGCGACGGCGGCCTCGACGGTGGCCCGGCGCAGGGCCCGGCGTTCGCGTTCGAGCTTGCGCCAGTGGTCGCGGACCAGGTTGGCGGCGGTGACGAAGAGAAAGCCCTGGGGCTCCGCGACGGCCGTCCAGCGGGCCCAGAGCCGGGTGAACGCCTCCGAGGCGATCTCGTGCGCCGTCTCGTCGTCGTCGACGAGACGGCGGCACCAGCCGGCGAGGCGCGGGTAGAGGGCGGCGAACAACTCGGACGCCGCCCTCTCACGGGACCGAGAGGGCCGTTTCAACGTTCTCCCGCGGGAGTCAGGGCGGCGAAGACGATCACGTTGTCGCGGTATCCGTCGCCGGCACGCGGGCCGCCGCAGGTGATGAGACGCAGTTCGGGGCGGTCCACGTTCCCGTAGACCTTCTCGGTCGGGAACTCCGCCTTGTCGACGGTCGTCACCTCGGTGACGACGAACTCGGCCGTCGTGCCGTTCTCCAGACGCGCCCGGATCCGGTCGCCCCGGCGCAGCCGGTCGAGGTGCCGGAAGACTCCGTCCCCGTAGGTGCCGACCGTGACATGGGCGAGGATCACCGACGGGCCGGTCTGTCCGGGCGTCGGCGAGTTCTCGTACCATCCCGCCCGGTCGTGCTCCTCGACCGGAGGCACCCCCACGGTGCCGTCGGCGGCCAGCCCCAGCCGCATGACCGGGGTGTCGACCCCGATCGCCGGAATCCGCAGCCCGACCGGCACCGAGCGCGCGAGGGGACGCGCCGCCCGGACGGAGGGGGCCGCGGAGGTGTCCGGCGTACGTGCGGCGTCGCCCGGGGCAGCCGGGTCGGCCGGGTCGCCGGCACAGCCCGCGACCAGCGGCGCCGCCAGGGCCGAGAGGATCAGGGCGCGCCTGGAGAGCGGGCTCATGCGCCGGTCGCCCTCCGGCGCCGTACGACGTAGAAGCCCGTGCCGGCCGCCGCGAACACCGCGGCCGCGCTGCCGCCGATGAGCCCGCCGCGGCCCTCGGACGGCTCCTCGACCCCGGTGTCGGCACCGCCCCGCGGCACCACACCGACCTGGCTCGGAACGGCGGACGGAGCGGTACCGGCCTCGGTCGGCGCCGGGGCCGGGGTGGCGTCGGTGCCGTCCTCGGCGGGGGCCGGTGTCGCGCTCCGGTCCGCGGTGGTGGGGCCGGGCGTGGGCGTTCCGCTGTCGGCCAGCGCGGGCGCCGCGCCCGCCAGCAGGGCGGTGCCCGCAACTACCAGGGCGGCAAGGCCCGTTCGCGGCTTGAGTCGCATGAATCGCTCTCTTTCCTCGGTCCGTTGACGGATCGAGCGAAGAGACGAGACAGCCGGCCAGCGGGTTGTAAAGAACTGGCAAAGTCCCGATCGGGGACCCACGGCCGGTGTGACCAGGATCGATAGTTGGCACCAGGCAACGTTCGTGACCTGCGCTGATGCCAGCTAGGTTCACTGTCCTGAGGTGCGGCATCAGAGAGATAGTTGGCACTTTGGTACAACGCAGGTCACGGGCGTTTCACCGGGGCACAGGGCCATGTGCCCCGGGCAGAGGGCTCCCTCCGGTGCGACCGACAGACTTCAGGTCCCGATGCAGCTTCTCTGTTGATGATCCGTACGGTGATGCATCCAGTGCCGTCACCCACCCGATTCCGGGCTGGTCGCAGAGAACGCGCCAGGCAGTGTGAGCCGGCGACGCTTCGGCCAAGTCGGCAGCCTCGGCCTCAACCATGTCGATGTCGAAGCGAACGCTGCTCAGCAGCTCGGACAGCCGGACTCCAAGGTGGCCTTCAAGGAGTTCGACGGCGACCTTCGCGGGAATCCTGACCGACAGGGTCTGCACAGCAATCAGGTCGTCGGCGGTCACTACGTTCGCGACCGCCTGACGGTCCCCTCCGCCGGCCAGATGCTCGAAACGACTACCCGTGAACGGCACTGCTTCATCGAGCAGGCCGGTGCCGAAGTAGCATCGGAGATCGGATACGGCCTGATCAGAGGTGATGAGGCTGTTCAGCCGGTGAGCGAGCGGCGGTTGACTCAATGCCGCAACCAGGTGGCGAAGGCGTCGACAAGGCCGGCGTAGAACCGCTCGTCGGGCACCGATCCCGGGTTCTTGCTCGCGTCGTAGAAGGCGACGTTGGTGAAGGTGGCTGAGGCGGAGGCGTTGAGGTTCTTGTAGAACGTGAGCTTGCCACGACCGAATCCGACGAAAAGCCAGAAGACACCAAGTGATGCGGTGTTCTGCAGCAAGGAGCGGACCTCGGCCTTGTCCCATGGTTCGTCACCGACCTGGGTCACGATGAAAGCGGGATCGGCAGCACCGGACTCCTGGTAGTGCCCCACTGCACGACGCATGGCGTCGGCGACATTCCCCCCCACCCCCAGTCGACCTGGGTATGCAACTGCCCGATACGGCCGCGGTAGTTGTCCAGCCGGATCTCCTCCAGGAAGGGTTCCCGTCCGCTGGAGAAGACCACGGGCACAGTGCCGTCGTCATCGAGGGTGGCCGACAGGGCCAAGACGCGCTCGGCGAAGGCTTGCACAGCGAACGACTCATACAGCTCTTCCATGTGCCAGTCGTGATCCAGGATCAGGTACACCGCCGCCCGCCGGTTCGCGATGTCCCGGTCCACAAGGGCCTTGCTGGCATGGCGTGCCGGAGCCAGCAGTCCGGGGGCCATCCGTTCGACCTTCGACAGGTCCACCGCAGGCCCCGCAGAACCCGAATTCCGCCGTCCTTGGGCGGGGAGTGGCGCAGGGGGTGCGGCAGGCTCGGATTCCACATCGACGCCATAGTCGGTCGCGAGACCAGCCAGACACCCGGCAGCACCAGCGGGCCGTGCAGTTGAGGCGCGGCAGCGCTCAGTGGGTTGTCCGACCCGCCCTGGCCACGGAAAATCTCGCTCTGCGAGCTGCCCCCGCCCGGGGGACGCAGCGCGGTGACCATGTCGCGGTCTCCCACCACATACAGCGCAGGACCGGCGATCCCGAGACCCCGGAAGGGTGTGAGCAGTTCGTTGTTGCGTTCGATGTTCCGGCACCAGTCGAAGGCACCGGTGAACGCCCGCTCGCCGTGCAGGACGAAGTCCTGCACGTACGCCGGAATGTCGTCCTCCGTCGACCATGCCGGGAGAGCGGGTGACTCCCGGCGTAGCCGCGCTGGTCGGGGGCGGCGACCCGGTACCCGGCCGCCGCCGGCGCCCCGAACTGGTGACGCCAGGAGTACCGGCTCTCCGGCCAGCCGTGCAGGAGCAGGACCAGCGGCCCTGCCCCTCTTCGGCGATGTGCAGGCGGATCCCGTTCACATCGACGAAGCGGTGGGTGGACGAGCTGTCCACACGGGGCTCCCTGGAAAACGCGGGTGGTGTCACTTCTTCAGCTGGGCGTACATGGCTTCCAGGTCGGAGGACAGCTGCGACTTGACCCAGCGGGTGGTGTCGTCGGCCAGCACCTCGTGTGCTCCCGCCTCGATGCCATCGAGTGCGTCCACGGCGATGTCGCGGGGGTCGGCCTTGGGTGCGTCGAGACCCGAGGTCATTTCAGTGTCCACGTAGGCCATGTGGAGCCCGGTCACCGCGATGCCGCGCGGCTGCAGCTCCAGGCGCAGGGAGTTGGTCTGCGACCACAGGGCGGCCTTGGAGGCGCCGTAGGGCGTGCCGTCGGCCAGCCAGGACAGGGCGGAGTGGGCGTTGAGGATGTGGCCCCCGCCGTTGCGCTCGATGATCGGCACGAAGGCCCGGGTGACCAGCAGCGGCCCGTAGAAATTGGTCTCCAGATCCCGGCGCACGTCCTCCATCGGGGAGTTGAGGTACGAGGCGCGTACGGAGGCGCCGGCGTTGTTGATCAGGATGGTGACGTCCTGGGCCTGCTCGGCTGCGGCTGCCACAGATGCCGGGTCGGTGGCCTCGAGCGCCAGCGGAACGGCATCGGGGTGAGTCACCGTGCGCGGGTCACGGGCCGTGGCGTAGACCTTGCCGGCCCCACGCGCATAGAGCTCCTCGACCAGCATCTTGCCGATGCCACGGCTGCCTCCGGTGACGAAGACGCTGGCGCCCTTGATTGCTGTCATGACTACCTCCACGAAGATGAAAACCGATCGGTTTCACCACCGTAAACCGATCGGTTTCGTGATGCAAGTCGGGTTGAACGCGGATGCCCACGGCACGCGGGGTCGAGGTGGAGCCGGGCGGAGCTCAGGCTTCAGGGGCTGGCTGGCCTCGTGTCCATCGGCGAAGTCCGTACTCGCCAGGCGCAGGCCGGTGAAACCCGCGAGTCCGCCGACAGTGATTGACGTGGCCTGGCTGGACTTCAGGCGGAGTTCAGCAGAGTGATGTGAGGAGTGGTGTGCCGTACGGCTCGGTGTCGCCGACGTGCTCGGCCGCGCGCCCTTGCGAGCCTGGCCTGGGGTCGGCGACCAAGGGCAGCCGACTGTTGGCGGCGCAAGGACAGCTCAAGTACGGGGGCGGGTCGGCGAGGCGCGCGACGACAGGGAAGACGGGCCCGACGGCCCCGACGACGTTTGTGGCGACGCGACCTCGCGACGAGAGGCCCAGTCCGCGGGGGCCGACGCGGCCCCGTACAGACGGGTCACGCACCCTTCGTGAGCTGGAGCCCACGTACCAGAGTCGCGGGATGATCCGGCCCCCGATCCGGCCCTCCTTGTGTCGCCTGTCGCCGCAGCGGCACCGCGCCGGTCGCCGAGTGCCTCGACGCCGCATGCAAAGGCGCCCCGGTCACTGGTGCGTTGGGACGGAAACGAACGAGACCGGTGGGTGACGATCAATCCCACGACTGTGGCGGCTCGACAGGCGTAGTGCTGAGGATCACCCTGTGCGAGATGGAGTCGCCCATGTCCACCGTGTGGATCTCCGGTGCTTCTTACGGGACCGGAACCACCGGCAGGACGATGCGGGAGGGGCGGGCGGGGTCGTGGAGCACGCGCTGGCGGGCCACTCGGGCCGTGGTCGCGCTCTCCTCGGGCTCGCCCGTGTTGAGGTTGCGGTCCCAGCGGGGGAAGTTGCTGGAGGTGACCTGGACCCGTATCCGGTGACCCGCGCGGAAGACGATGCTGGTCGACCACAGGTCCACGACGTGCTCGGCCGCCTCCCCCGGCGTCGCCGCACGCACCCGCACGATGCCGTCGGCCACATTGCGGGAGACACCGCTCTCATCGACGTCGCACAGGCGTGCCACCCAGTCGGTCGAGGGTCCGTCCGTGGCCGCGAAGAGGACCGCATGGACCCGACCGGTCACCTCGACGTCTTCGGTGAGCGGTTCGGTGGTGAAGACCAGGACGTCCTCGCGCGCCTCGACGGCCGTCTGGTCGAGCGGCCCGGGACGGAACTCGTCGGTGTTCAGGAGCCCGCCGCCCATGAGGAGCGCGCCGCCGATGGTCGGCACCGGGTCCATGGGGTTGTAGGTGAACTCCTCGGCCTGCTCGGCGGTGGACGGCGGCTCCTGCGTCAGGCGTCCGTCCGCGCGCAGGTGGAAGTCTGTGTCCACGGCCCGCGACAGGGGCCATTCCGTCTCCTCGCGCCACTGGTTGATGCCCATGACGAACAGCAGCACCGTGCCCGTGTCCGGCCCCACAGCTCCACCTTCGCCGCCTTCGCCGAGGGTGCGATGGAACCAGTCGAACTGCATGTCGTGCAGGCGTCCGCGCATGCCCATGTAGTCGGAGTGCGCACCGAACCCGAAGTTGACGTCCCCGACCACGTGCCGCCAGTTGGTGTGGGTCCACGGGCCCATGACCAGCGTGGCGAACCGGCCGGCGCGGCGCATGGCGGTGAAGTTGTCGAGAGTGCCCTGGCCGAAGATGTCGAACCAGCCGCCGACCTGGAAGGTGGGCAGATCGACCTCGCCGTGCCGGCCCGCGACCCGGCAGGACGCCGCCCACTCGGGCTCGCGCCGGGAACGCTCGTAGCCCAGCTCGGGCAGGTCGTGCCGGGCGAACGCGGGAAACCGCCCGGTGGGCAGCTCCCCGTAACCTCCGCTCGCCAGGCCGTCGAAGTCCTGCACGAGCCCGGTGACGCCGTTCACGAGCCCGTCGAGGTCGGTGGAGTAACGGCGCATCAGGGTGTCCGCGCCCTGCAGGAGCGACCAGGGCACGGTGAGGCCGAGTTCGATCGCGCCGCCACGTGTCCACAGTCCGTCGTTGGGGTCGGACCAGGTGATCATCGGCGCGATGGCCTTCAGCTCCGGCGGCTTGGACAGCGCCGCCATCCACTGGGTGTTGCCGAAGTAGCTGCCGCCGATCATGCCGACGGAGCCGTTCGAGCCGGGGAGGGCGGCGGCCCAGCGTACGGTGTCGTAACCGTCGCTCTCCTCGTGCGTGAACGGCTCCCACTCGCCCTCCGAGGCGAACCGGCCACGGGTGTCCTGGAGGACCACCATGAAACCGTGCCTGGCCGCCGCCAGAGGATCTAGTACGACGCCCATCGTCGGGGTCTGCTTGCCGTACGGCAGCCGGGCCAGCAGCACCGGCCACGGCCCCGTACCGCCAGGCCGGTAGACATCCGCGCGCAGCACCGTGCCGTCACGCATCTCCGCCGGAACGTCGAACTCGATCTCCGCCATGTGCCGCTCCATACGTATTACGTCTGAACGTCTTTTGCTTGCGGGGTGCTTGAGCGCGGGCAGGCGTCAGCCGGCCAGCTTGTTCATCTTGCGGATCTGCTTGTCGAAGACCTGGGCGGGAGCGACGCGGCGCAGTATGCGCGCGCGTCCGGCCAGGGGGCCGGCGGTGTAGCGCAGCTTCGGTTTGGCGTCGGTCGCCGCCGCGACGATCGCCTTGGCGACGATGGCGGGGGCGTCGCCGTCCCTGATCGCCTCCGCCATCACGCGGTCGACGGTGAGCCGCTGCTTCGCGTAGGCGTGCAGGGGGGTGTCGGGCTTGGCGCTGTTGGCCTCGAATCCCGTCCTGGTGTAGGCGGGTTCGACGATGAGTGCCCGGATGCCGTGGTCGCGGACCTCGTGGTCGAGGGACTCGGTGTAGCCCTCGATCGCGTGCTTGGAGGCGGCGTAGGCGGCCATGTAGGGCTGGGGCAGGAACCCGAGTACGGACGAGATGTTGATGATGCGCCCGCGTAGCTGAGCGCGCATGTGCGGCAGGACCTCGTTCACCATGCGCATGACCCCGAAGACGTTGATGTCGAAGACGGCCTGGGCTTGCTCGACGGAGGTTTCCTCGGCCGCACCCGTCGAGCCGACACCGGCGTTGTTGACCAGGACGTCGATCCGCCCGAACAGTTCGCTCACCTCCTGGACCACTGTGGCAACCGAGGCGTCACTGGCGACGTCGAGCCCGAGGAACGTCACGCCGTCGAGCGGGGTGATGCGTGAGGTGTCACGGCTTGTGCCGACCACGTTGAATCCGGCTGCGACCAGGGCGAGCGCGGTTTCCTTCCCGATGCCGGATGACGCACCCGTCACGAGTGCCACCGGCCGGTTCGTCGTCATCATGGATGCCCTATTCGTCAGAAACCGATCAGTTTCTGTTCACAGTAAACCGATCGGTTTCCATGTGCAAGCTCAAGCGCCGACCCAATCCGGGCCGCACCACCGTCTGCACGCCGAGGCGGATCGGGCTGCGGGGCGGCTGCGGCGTCTCGCCCAAGGTGGGGCGGAGCGCTGTTGGTGACGCGCGGCAGACAGGAGCCCGGCTCATGGCGGTCGGCCGCGACAAGGGCCCTGCGGACCGGAGCCCGGTCAGGCGCCTGGCCGGCAGACGCAAACCGACCGGCGCCTGCCACAATGACGGCATGGCCAGGATCAGTGCGCAGGAGAGACGCGAAAGCGTCGTCCGCGCAGCGATCGCCGAGTTCGCACTCAAGGGCTACTACGGCACCTCCACCGAGGCGATCGCCAAACGCGTCGGTGTCACGCAGCCGTACCTCTTCCGGCTCTTCCCGGGCAAAAAGGCGATCTTCGTCGCCGCCTTGGTACGGAGCATGGAAGACACCCGCCTGGCTTTCGAGCGGGCAACCGAGGGGATGGCGGGCAGCGAGCAGGCTCTGGGCGCCTTGGCGGGCGCGTACGCGCGGCTGATCTCGGCGCGCCCCGAAACGCTTCTGATGCAGATGCAGGGATACGCCGTCGTCGAGGCCGCCGAGGCAGAGGGCGATGAGCAGACGGGCGAGCTCGTCCGGGCCGGCTGGATGAGACTGTGGGACACCGTGCACCTGTCGCTTGGGGCCGACGTCCGCGAGACCACAAGCTTCTTCGCCTGTGGCATGCTCGGCAACACTCTTACGGCCATCGGGCTTCCCTCCGATTGCAGGGAAGCCGGGGCTTGAGGCCACGGGCGCTGCTCCGACTGCCGGAATCGGGCATCAACCCGAAAGAGCGCTACGGTCGCCGATCCCGCTCGGAGACGGGGCGGCTCAGTGCATGTCTGCCGCATCGAGCAGGGTGACCACAGTGGGCGCGATGAGCCCGGTCAGATTGTCGGCGCCGATCCCCGCGCGGGCGCTGGCGCCGTCGAAGACCAGGATGAGCTGCCGGGCCAGCAGATCAGGATTGCTCGCGCTACCCTGTTCGGCCTCGGAACGGAAAAAGGCCGTCAGGTCCGCTTTGATCTGGTGGGCCACCCGGCTCGCGGGGTGGGTCTGATCCTTGAGCTCGATCTGCACAGCCAGGTAGCGGCAGCCTCGGAACTCGGCCGCACCCGCCTGTGACTCCACCCGCTCGAAGACGTACAGGATCCGCTCACGGGGGGAACGGCCATCGTCCGCCGGGGGCAGGGCCCTCGCCACGAAGGCAGCGGAACGCTCCTTCAGGCTCGCCGCCAGCAGTTCATCCTTACTCTCGAACAGCTGGTACATGGAGCGCTTCGACACCCCCGCCGCCTTGCACAGCGCCTCGACGCCGATGCCGACGCCGTCGCGGTAGGTGAGCGTGGCCGCGGCCTCCAGCAGCCGCTCCCGGGGACTTTGCTTCACTTCGGTAGTCATACCGCGAGGTTAACTCGAATCGGACGAAATAGAAACCGATCGGTTTCCATAGGGTGTCGGGGAGACGCCTGCCGCCGTGCGGACGCCTTAAGCCCGGTCAGAGGCTCGGCGACGGTCTTGGGAGAGAGACCGTCGCCGAGCCCTGATGGTGCGCGCGCCTCTCGTCCCCACGAGGGCGCCGCACACCGGGGCCACTCCGAGTAATGGCCCCGTCTTTTGGGTGAGCCGCCTTCCGCTACGCCGGGGCAGCGGTCTTCGCGGGCTCCGTCTCGGCGGGAATGCGGTGCAACCCCTTGCGGTCGTACCAGCCCGTCACGCCGAAGCCGAAGAGGGCGGCTGCCGCGAGGCCGACGGCCATCATGACCCAGCCCCGGGTCAGGCCGGCGTCGGCCTGAGCGTCGTAGTAGAGGATCGAGCGGATGCCGCCGGTGATCTGCCGCAGCGGCTCGAACTCCGCCAGGAAGCGGTAGAAGCCGGGCAGCGCCTGAAGCGGCGTGGTGGCGTTGGCCGTCGGCACCGCCATCCCGATGAAGACCAGAGTGACCACCAGCATGCCGGGCGTACCGAACACTGCGAGCAGGGTGAGCGCGCCGATCCCGGAAACCGCGATGGCGCACACCGAGTACAGCCACAGCAGTGGCAGATGGGCGGCGTGCATCCCCATGAGGCCGACCGCGCCCACCATGACCAGGCTCCCCATCAGCAGCGACAGCCCGGCCATGAGAGTGCTGCTGATGGCGAGGGTCTGCACCCGGGTCGCCCGGATCAGCGGGCGGTGCAGGCGCAGCGGGCCCATGTCGTTGTGGGTGTAGCCGAGGGCGTGGTCCACCTGACCACTGATGACGTTGGCGGAGAGCATCCCGCACACCACCAGGACCAGCGCGTAGTAGAACGCCGTCAGGCCCAGACCGCTGTGCGAGTCGAGGGGATGGCCGTCCTCGACGGTGACGGCGGCCGGGTCGGCCAGGAGGACGCGTGCCGCGGCGGGCAGCTTCGCCTGCCCGGTCCCGCCCTGGGCCGTGAGCTCCTTGCCCACCTGCAGCGAGGCACTTTCGGCCGCCTTCGTCGTCACAGTCCGGGCCAGACTGGAGCCCACACTGCCGGCGGATTGGTTGGTCAGCACCGTCAGTGTCGGCCGGGTCGGGGTCCCGGTGGTCGCGGCGCCGGTGAGTGCGGTGGTTTCCGAGGTGAAGTCGGCGGGGACGACGAGCGCGCCGTACAGCTTGCCCTTGCCGAGCTCCTCCTTCATCCCCTTCTCGTCCATCACCTTCCAGTCGATCTTGCCCCCGCTCGCGGTGGACTTCTTGATCGACTCGGTGATCCGAGCCCCCAGATTGACCTGTTTGCCGCCGACGGCGGCCCCCTTGTCGGCGTTGACCAGTCCGACGGGCAGATTCTTCATGTGGTCGACGGGATCGATGTTGGCGCCGACGTAGAACACGGTGAACAGCAGCGCGAGGACGCCCGTGATGACGCCGTTGGCGATCCACAGGGGTTTGGCCCGCAGGACGCGGAACGGGTGAATCCCACTCATGACTTACTCCGGTCTCGGACAACACACTCATAGACGGAGAAGGGCGGACAGCTTCATTGCGGCCCGGCGACCCTCGGAACGTTCGATCTCGGAACACGCTGCCGTCGACGCGCAACCGGGTATGCAGGTCTCCCGCCGGACTCCGACAGGATGAAACCGGTCGGTTTCGGACCCATCGTAAACCGATCAGTTTACAAATTCCAAGTCGAGGCGCTGGCCCGCGGTACCGAGGCGGGAAATGCCGGGCCGCTTCGGCCCGTGGCCGACGGTCTACGGGAGGCCGGGACTGGAAACTGGGCGGCGGCCCCCGCGCAAGCGCCTGCCCTGGCTCAGGAGGGCGTGCGCGTCGGCGCCAGCTCGGCTGTTACGGCGTCGGCCACAGCGTCCCTCACCTGCGCCTCCGTGGGCGTGGGCCGGCCGAGTTCGGCAGCGAGTTGGGCCAACGAGGTCATCCGGACACCGGGCAGGGCGCAGGCCGTGAACGTGGTGTAGACGTCGAGGTCCGGGTCGACGTTGAGCGCGAATCCGTGGCTGGTGACGCCGCCGCTGATGCGCATGCCGATGGAGGCGATTTTGCGGTGGCTGGGGGTCCACACGCCGACCAGGCTCTCGGCGCCTCGGGGTGTGTCCCGGCGGATCGCCTCGAATCCGAGTGATCCCAGCGCACGGATCAGGGCGTGTTCGATCCGTCGTATCAAGCCGCGCGGTCCCAGCTCGCGTACGTTCAGCACGAGATACCCGATCAGCTGCCCTGGCCCGTGATAGGTGGCGTGACCTCCCCGGTCGACTTCGACCAGGCTGATCGGTGAAGCCGGTTCTGGCAGTTGGTCGGCCGGTGTCCGCGCCGTGCAGGTGATCACGGGAGGGTGGGTGAGCAGAAACAGCCGATCCCCGGTACGCCCCTGCTTCCGCTCGGCCACCCAACCGGCCATGTCGGCCTGCGCCACCTCATAAGGCACCTCACCTAGATCGACCCGCTCCATCTCCCCTACCTGCATTACCTCTCCTGTGCCCTTTGAGGCGACGACGCCTCGCGCCGCGCCTGCGAAAACCGGCCCTCGACGCACAGACCACGGCCGCTTGAGGCTGGCTTCAGCGTGGCGTTCCGTAGCCGTGGATCCCCGGGATGGCGAGCTTTCCGCCTGTCTGACCGGCCTGGTCGATGTCGGCGTCGTCCAGGCCGAGTTGGAGCTTGACATCGAGCTTCCCGACCGTGTCGTAGAGCCACTCCGGAATGGTGTCCGGGGTGAGGTGCAGGCGGAGGACGGGTGGTGCGGGAAGGTTTTCGATGCTGGAGAGGGTGCCAGTCAGGCTTTCGACGTACATGGTGATGTCGTCGCCCCGGAGCGTGGAGGTGGAACCGGGCGCTCCGTCGATGTGCTGGATCTGTGGGCCGACGGGCACCGCCATCTTCAAATCGCGGATCGTGACCGCCGCCGCGGTGAACTTGAGCACCCGCTTGGGCCCGGCGGCTGTCTCCACGGTCACCACGCCACCGAAGGCGAGGTCGTGCAGTTCGAGGCGGCTCCCCTTCATGTTCCATGCCTCGGCAGAGAATCGGCCCGCCTCATGTTCCTCTGGGGCCTTGAGGTCGCTGATGTCGCAGGTGCGGGGCATTCCTTGGGACGACTTCGGTCGGGGCGACGGCTCGACGGCCCGGTGACTGGGAGCGGGTGATACAGGCGTCGTGGACAGCCGGGGCTCGGGCAGCGCTCCGGACTCTGGCCTCGAAGTGGCCGAGCTTGGTGAAGGGCTCGCGTGGAGTGAGGGGCTCGCGTCGGGTGACGGGCTTTGCTGCTCGGCGTCGTCGCGGAAGAGGGGGCCGAGGATGTCCGCAAGGCTCGTTGTCGCGGAGGTTGCGCTGGGTGAGGGGGTGGGAGTGGCGGTCGGTGCCGGGATCGGGCCCGCTCCCTCGTCGTCCGCGTCCGACGGCGGCTTGACGGGTTGCCCACTCGGGTGAGCGCCGGCCGTGCGGGGATCAGCGGACGGGGTGGGGTTTGCGGGAGCGTTCGTCGCAGAGGTTGAGGTGTCGTCGGAACGGGCGCAGTCGACGCCGATGGTTCCAGGCGCGCCTGCCCCCTCTTCGGAAACGGAGAGCGCCGCGGTGGCGCTCGTGTCCGCGGACTCGGGCAGGCGTTGACTTCCCAGGATGAGGGCGGTCGGCAGCACGGTCAGCGCGAGAGCCCTTCCGACCGGCAGACGCAGACGCGTCAGCGCGGACGTACGAGGGATGGCGTGCCGGCCCCTCGGTGGTCGAGCGAAGCGGGGGGCTGCGGCCTCGTTGCGGGTGTCGGGCGACTGGTCACTCACTTCCCCTGTCCTCCCGCCCGGCCGACGGCGGCTGACTGCCCCTCTGCGCCGTCGGGTATGTCCTCCGGGTGCCCGTCCACCGGGCCCCACGCCAGAGCCAGGAGTCCGCCCGACGCCGCGAGCAGTGTGCCGACGAAGAATCCGCCGAAGTTGGAGATGGGAAGCGACAGCACGCCGAGGAACACCGCGACGCAGCCGGCGAAGAACCTGATGATCGGCTGGAACCAGAGGAGGCCGCCGAGGACGATCAGCGTCAGGCCGATGACCAGGGATCCGGCCCCCGCGGTGGTGGACATCGCCACGGACAGGGCGCCCAGGGAAAGGTTGAAGTACGGGAAGTAGATGATGGGCGCAGCGGCAAGGAGCACCAGCAGACCCGCCCAGAAGGGGCGGGTACGCCGCCAGTCCCGGAAGTCCCGGCGAGCGCGGATGAAGCCGCTGTCACTGTGGGGGTGCGCGGGTGCTCCTGCACTCGTCATGTGGCAGCTCCCAAGTCGTGAGTGGGTGAGGGTGTCCGCGAGGACGGTGGAGCACTGCCGCCCCCTGGGCAGTCGCCGGCCGCTTGCGCGCACGGGAGACGAGGGGGCGGGAGCGAGGTCAGAAGCAGTCGTGCCGGCCGGCCGCGATGTTCATGTGCAGGCCCGCCAGTTCGAACGTTCCCGCAGTCGTGGCCCAGACCTTCTGGTGGGCATCGATGATCTCGACCGCGTCCGCCTGCTGGGCGTAGCCGTTGGGATCGACATGGTCCTTCGGGTTGACCTGGCCCTTGGTCATGGAACCGGTGGCGATGCCGATGTCGACGTTGGTGAAGGTGCCCTTCTTCGCCTGGAGGTCGGTCATGTCGATGTACAGGTCCTTGGCCTTGGCCGGCGTACCATCCCCGCCGGCCTTGAGCGTCATGGTGTAGGTCCCGAGGACGGGTATGTCCACCGGGACGGACTGGCACATGTCCGTGATCGTCGCGTTCTTGATGGACGAGACGGAGACGGGCACGTGCTTGCCGTTCTTGGCAACGTCGACCGTGGCGTAGTTGCCGAATCCGGTGCCGCTCAACTTGCCGGCCGAGACCTGGAAGTCGGAACCGGAGATGCTGAACGAAGCGGCCAGTGCGCCCTGGGCCATGGACACGGCGACCGCCGCGGTGGCGGCCACCGTCGGGACCGCACCGATGGCGAAGCGCTTCCAGTGGGTCTTGCCGATTCGCTGGGACATGGTGGGGTTCTCCGTTGTCTAGGCGTACGAGACGACCGGACCCAGAACTGACTGGCCCGGGGCGGGGGAAGAACTGCGGCTGGGTGTGGCCGTGACGGTGCAGGCGGCTTCCGCGGGCGCATGTCGTCCACGCGCACGGAGAAGTGGGCACACCGAAGAAGCGCTCGATAGTGTTACTACCGAGTACTCGATAGTGGCACTATCGATCCCGTCGGGGCAACCCCCGGTAACGCGATACTGGTGGGACAGTTGAGCGTGAGGGAGCGCATGAGGATTTCAGAGCTCAGTCGCCGGTCCGGGGTACCGGCGGCGACCATCAAGTACTACCGACGGGAAGGGCTGCTGCCCGAGGGCCGCGCGCTGAACCCGACCACGGTCGAGTACGGCGAGGAGCACATCCAGCGGCTCCGTCTGATCCGTTCCCTCATCCAGCTCGGTGGGCTCTCCGTCGCCCGCACCCGGGAAGTACTCGAAGCCGTCGACCGTCCACTGGATGCGTTCGAGACCCTGGGCGTCGTCCACCACGCACTGCCCGTGCCCTCCGCGGAGACGAACGGGAAGAACAGCGCGGACAACGAGGACGGTCCCGGAGCGGAGAGCGCCGACGAGGCGGCACCGGGCGGAACCGCCGCGAGGGTCGACGCTCTCATCGAGAACATGGGCTGGCGGATCTCCGACGCGTCACCCCACCGCCCGGCACTCGCCGAAAGTCTCGCCGCGCTGAGCCGCCTCGGCACCGACTACACGGCCGACGACCTCATCCCCTACGCACGGCTCGCCACCTCCGCCGCCGATTTGGACTTCGCGCAGTTCGAGGGGATCGAGGACCGCATCGCCCTTGCCGAGCGGGCGGTGGTCCTCACCGTGCTGTTCGAGCCGGTCGTCCGGCTGCTACGGCGCCTGGCCCAGGAGGACGCGAACCACCGTCGCCATGATCGCCGTGCGTGCGGGCGGGGTGAGCATCCGGAGGAGTGAGTCCCCAGCAGTGCACCGCCGACACCCGCCCCGCTCGCGACGACAGCGAGGGCCGAAGCGCCCCAGGTGAAGGCGCTTCGGCCTCTCGGGAGGGTTCAGCCCGTGGCGACGGGGACCCGCTCGTCCGTGTCCTCCGGCATGTCGGTCTCCTTGATGCCGAACCGGTCGTAGAAGCGGGCGAGTGGGCCCGGAGCCCACCAGGCCGCCCTGCCCAGCAGTCTCATGACGGCCGTTCCCAGCAGGATGCGCACCACCAGCACGTCCACCAGGACCGCGAACACCATGCCGACGCCGAAGAGCTTGATGGTCAGCACATCGCTCATCCCGATCGCCGCGAGCGGCACGCACATCAGCAGCGCCGCGCTCACGACCAGGCGGCCGATGGACTGCAGCCCGGTCGCCACGGCTTCCGTGCTGTCGCCCTGCTTGTCGTACTGCTCCCGCATCCGGGACACCAGGAACACCTCGTAGTCCATGGAGAGCCCGAAGATCAGCGCGAACAGCATGATCGGCATGTTGGGCTCGATGTTGCCCGTCGGATCGAAGCCGAGCAGGTTGTGCAGATGGCCGTCCTGGAAGATCCAGACCAGGACGCCGAAGGTCGCGGTCAGCGACAGCATGTTCATCGCGATGGCCTTCAGCGGCAGCAGCACCGAGCCGAATGCGAGGAACAACAGGATGTACGTCATCACCGCGATGTAGAGCAGCATCCACGGCAGGGTCTCGCCCAGTGCGTCCAGGGTGTCGTCGTAGACCGCCGACTCGCCGCCGAAGTACGCCCGGGCGCCCGGCGGTTCGGGGACGTCCTTGAGCCGGTTCACCAGGTCGCGCGCGTGGGTCGAGATGGGATTGCCGTCGTAGGTGACCGACACCCGGGCCGTGGTGCCCTCGACTCCGGTGATCCGGGCACTCGTGGCGCCCTCGGTGGCGCCGAGCCGCTCGGCGTACGCCTTCAGCGCCGCGCCCTGCTCCTTCGGGGTCCCGTCGGACTTCAGGACGAGCAGCGAGTCGATGGACTTCACCGCGTCGCCGTCGAAGTCGTGCTCCATGGCGTTGAAGACCTGGCGGCCCTCGGAAGTGCTCGGCAGCTGCTGCGCATTGATGGAACCGAACTCGATCTTCGAGAACGGCAGGGCGAGCGTCAGCAGCAGGCCCACCGCGCCCACCACCACGACCCACCGCCGCCGCATCAGGCCGTGCCCGAACCGGTACCAGGCACCCTCCCCCGCCGCAGTCGGCCGCCCTGCCCTCTTGCGGCGCAGCGGGAAGGCGTTGACCTTCGGTCCCATGACGGCGAGCAGGGCGGGCAGCGCGACCAGTGAGAAGAGCACCGCCAGCACAACCGCGGCCACACCGCCGTACGACATCGACTTCAGGAACGTCGACGGGAAGAGGGTCAGGCCGGCCAGCGCCGCCGCGACCGTGGTGCCGGAGACCATCACGGTGCGCCCGGCCGTGGCGAGGGTGCGCCCGATCGCCGCTTCGCCGGTGTAGCCGGCCGCCAGTTCCTCGCGGTAGCGGCTGACGATCAGCAGGCCGTAGTCGATGGCGACCGCGAGACCCAGGATCGTGACCAGGCTCATGGAGAACACGGACACGTCGGTGATGTTCGCGATGGTCCGCAGGACGGCCATCGAACCGAGGATGGAGAGCACCCCGACGAGCAGCGGGAGGAAGGCGGCGGTCAGGCCGCCGAACACGACCAGCAGAAGCAGGAAGAGCACGGGGGCCGAGATGATTTCCGCGGTTCTCAGGTCGTGTTCGATCTTCTCACTCGCCTGGTGGCCGGTGGGCACCGTTCCGCCTTGCAGAGTCTGAAGGCCGGGTGCCGGAATCTTGTCCTTGACCGCCTCGTACGCGTCCTCCTTGGCCTTCTCGCTGCTGCCGTGGAGGTTCAGGGCGACGTAGGTGGCGTGCCGGTCGTGGCTGACCTGCGCCGGCATCTTGGTCGTCCAGAAGTCCAGGTAGCCGGTCACCTCCGACTTCGGCAGGGACTCCAACTGCCTGACGACCGCCTGCTGGAAGGACGGGTCGTCGACGGTGCGGTCCTTGTCGCGGTAGACGATCACCGCGTCGGGTGTCCGCTGCGGGAACGCCTTCTCGGCGATGTGGGCCGCGCGCACGCTGTCCGAGCCGGGGTCCTGGAAGCCGAGCGGTGTCAGGGAGCCGAAGACTCCGGCACCGTAGGCACCGGACAGGACGGCGAACAGCATGGTCAGTATCAGCACCGGCTTTCGCCTGCGGTGCAGCAGACGCCCAAACCCCTCGAACATGACTTCTCCTAGATCGTTAGCCGGCGCCGGACAGGACCGTCCAAGGGTCGGCGCCGAATGAACCGTAACAGCGTTTTTATTGCTCGATGCAACGCGGTTGCACACCTCTCATCCGGAGAGGGGTCGAGCTCCCCTGCCCTGACCTGCTGATATGCAAGAGGATCTCGTTCGGAAGTGGCGGGTCCTGACGCGGGGCGCAGCGGACGACGACGAGCCAAGGCGATACCGAGAAGCATTCGTAACGGCGTTGCAATACGATGGCGCCATGGCCAGGCTCAAGACACATGACGAAGCACTCCGGCTCCGGCTCCTGCACCGCGCGGCCGCCACGGTCTTCGACCGCGGCACTGCCGCGCTGAGCCTGCGACAGCTCGCTGCGGACGTGAAGACCTCGACCACGGCGGTCTACTCGCTGTTCGGCAACAAGGCGGGTCTGCTCAGGAGCCTGTATGAGGAGGCCGCGCGGCTCTTCGTCGCACGCCTGGCAGCCATCCGTCCCACGGACGACCCGGCCGGCGACGTGATCCGACTTGGGCTCGTCTATCGCGAATACGCCATCGCCAACCCGCATCTCTACGCGATCCTCTTCTCCGACCGCAGCGTCCAGTGCCCGTCCGAGTCGGAGTCGGAGTCGGAGTCGGAGAGGCCGCGTGAGGCCATCGAGACCTACCGGCCCCTCGTCGACGCCGTGCGGCGCGGACAGCAGGCAGGGCAGTTCGGTCCGGAGTCCGACCCGGAGGTCATCGCGCTGTCGGTCTGGGGAACGGCCCATGGCCTGGTGTCCCTGGTGCTGTCAGGGAACGAGCCGCCCGGGCTCGCGGTCGCCGACTGCTATGAGCGAGCCCTGGGGGTATTGGTAGCGGGGTGGCGAGTGAGCGAGGGGGAGGCTCAGGGGTTCGCGGAGGTGCCGTGAGTCCGGATCCGGGACCGCTTCGGGCCTGAACGTACGGTTCAGTGGGACTCTTTCGGGTCGCGTCCCGCGAGGTGGGACCTACGACGAGAACGGCTTCTACGGCCACCCCGATCACATCCAGGCGAACCGGATCACGATGGCAGCGCCGTCGCTGACCGGGATGACGTCGAAGGTGTACTGGACGACGGCGCCGCGCTCGATGATGAAGAAGTTCGGGTAGATCATGCGCGATTTCGGCGCGGACTGGGAGGAGCCGGGTCCGTCCGAGGCCGGAGAGGGGCCCGAAACCGGCGTGCCCGACGAGGAAATCACCACGTGGGTGGACACCACTGAGTTCGGCATTCAGAAGTTCGACGCGCTGGCCGCGCATGCCAGTCAGGGTGAGAACATCTTCTTCCTGCGGAGGGGCAAGGAGAGGTTCATTCAGCTCATGGGCGTGGAGACGTTCGTCCGGGTCCACGACACCACCGGCGCGCCCCCGCCCGAGAACGACCTCTTCGCCGGCCTGCGCTGAGCTCCAGTCGGCGGCCGTCCCCCGGCCACACGGAGAACCGCGCCTGCACACGCCGCACCCCGAGCGACGTTGTCGGAGCCTTCTTCAAGGCGAAAGACGCGTGTGCTGTCCTCGTTGAAGGCCAGGCCCCTCGGCGCCAGCCACACCACGAGCTGCTGGATCGTCGGCTTAACGGATCACCACCGGGTGCCCGGCTCCAACCTACCGGCCTGCCTCATCTCATCAGGGAGGCACCGGCCTCCGGCGGCTTCATCCAGCCCATGCGGGGCAACACTCAACAGCATCGGGCTGATAACCCCGCCTTGTGGAACCCTCTCCTCCGACCAGGCGACTGCCTGACGCGGGCCGGAGAGGTCACACGAGCCTGACCGGCCCGGCGTCGATCGGCAGGCGGACCAGGAGATAGGGCTTGCGGCGCAGGTCCTTGCCCTCGTGGAAGGGCGACAGCCGGTTGAGCTGGTTGGCGATGGCGTACAGGTGCCGGTCCGAGGCGACGGACAGGGTGTCGACCCAGAGCAGATCGCGTCCCTGGGCGAGGGTCCGGTAGGTGCCGTTCGGGCTCCTGCGCCAGATCGCGTTGTGTTCGAGGTCGCCGCCGTAGAGCCGCCCCTTGTCGTCGCTCTCCAGGCCGTCGGCCATCGGCTTGAACCCCAGGTCCTCGACCGTCGCCGCCACCTCGGCGTCCGTGGCGTCCGGATCGGCGAGGGCGTCGGTGGACACGCTGTGCAGCCGACGGCTGGACAGCGGGCAGTAGTAGAGGCGCGTGCCGTCGGCGCTGAGAGCGATGCCGTCGGAGCCGGTCTCGTAGTGCGTGGGCTCGCCGCCCGCGGGGCGGACCATGAAGGGCTCGCCCTCGATGACCGGAAGGAACCGCGCGTCCGGGAGTGCCGAGGGATGCCCGGCCAGTCGCCTCCAGGAGCGGCCCGTGGCGAGATCGACCACGATCACCCCGTTGGAGCCGCCCGAGTCGGTGATGAAGGCCATGCCTTCGGCGCCGCGCCGCAGGTCGAAGCGCACGTCGTTGGGGTAGCTGTTCGCCGGCACCACCTCGGGCGGGAAGAGGATCTTCCGTACGATCCGGTCCGTGCGCAGGTCGACCGCCACGAGCTTGGGACCGCCGTAGGAGGACCCGGCGAACCCCGGGCTTCCGGTGTCGAGGATCCACAGCCGGTCGGCCGGGTCGACGACGACGCTCTGCACCGACTGGAAGTGCCCGGCCAGGTCGGAGGCGTCCTGACGGTTCACCTCGGCGTCGGGGTAGGCCACCGGCTTCCCGCCGCGCAGTTCGGCGACGGTGAACGGGACGTCGTCACCCCAGCGGGGAAAGTTGACGAAGACCCGGCCGCGGCGCGAGACGGTGACACCCGTCGGCATCGCGCCCCAGAAGCGGGCAACGACCTCGTAGTGACCGGCTGTTGAACCGGAGGCGTAGGCGGGTCCGGCAAGTTGGGCGGCGGCCAGCGACGCGGTGGTCGCCGCAAGAAACGTACGTCGGTTCATGGAAGCGTCTCCTGTTAGGCCAAGTTGCTGGAGGGCGCGGCGAGTTGCCGCATCACCTCGGCGCGTGGGGGGCATTGGCCGGACGGTGCCGTGGCCGGTGGAGGACGGTGCCTCCAGCAGCCGCTCCCGGGGAGTCGGCTTCGCCCGTGTGGTCAGGGCGAGCCGGAGCCCACCTGGACGGCAGGTACCTCGTGCGTTCCTGCGACCTGAAGCTGCCCGCCGGGAACATCGCCTGCGGCTGCCACCAACTCCCGGAAGGGGAACGGGGCCAAACGGCCAGTGGACCGGGTGCTGTCAGGTCTACCGGGCTGCCGGCCTGGTCTTCGCGACCATGCCGCGGTCCCCGAAGGTGACCATCGCGTGGATGGGTATGGTGCTGGCGCGCATGAGCGCCGCGAGGCCCCGGCGGCCCTGTTGGCGGGCGAGCTCCGGCCCCAGGGTGGTCATCAGGGCGGTGAGGGCCGGCATCGGACGCCCGAAGAGCGTGATCTCCTTGATCCTTGCCTCGTCGTCGAGCCGCAGCAACTGCACCTCCTCGAACGACTGGGCCGCCACCCGCGCCCGGTAGACCAGCGCGTATGTGTCGCCCTCGCCGGTCTGGGTGTGGTAGCGGACGTCCTTGACCGCCGCGAACGCCGAGGTCAGGAAGTCACGCAGCTGATCGGATCCCTCGAAGCGGAACTGCTCGGTGAGCGGCGAGCTGAGCACGACGTCCGGGCTCAGACACGCGACCGCGGCGTCGACGTCACCGCGTTCCTCGGCGGAGCGCCAGCTCGCGACGGTAGCGGCGGCGGAGGGCAGGGTCTCGGACATGGGTCTCTCCCGGCATCAACGGCGCGAACGGGTTTGTGGGTGGCGGGGTTTGCGGGTGGTGGGTGTCAGCCGGCCAGCTTGTTCATCGTGCGGATCTGCTTGTCCAGGACCCAGGCGGGAACGAAGCGGAGCATGCGTGCGCGTCCGGCCATGGGGCCAGCGGCGTAGCGCAGTTTCGGCTTCGCGTCGGTGGCAGCCGTGACGATCGCCTTGGCGACCACAGCGGGGTCGTCACCGCTCTTGATCGCCTCCGTCATCAGGCTGTCGAAGACGTGCCGCTGGTCGGCGTAGGTCTGCAGGGGGGTGTCGGGCTTGGCACTGTTGGCCTCGAATCCGGTGTTGGTGTAGGCGGGTTCGACGAGGAGCGAGCGGACGCCGTACTGGCGGACCTCGTGGTCCAGGGACTGGGAGTAGCCCTCGATCGCGTGCTTGGACGCGCCGTAGACGGCCATGTAGGGAGCGGGGATGAAGCCCTGCACTGACGAGAGGTTGATGATGCGCCCGCGCCCTTGGGAACGCATGTGCGGCAGGACCTCCCTCACCATGCGCATTACCCCGAAGACGTTGATGTCGAAGACACCCTGGGCCTGCGCGAGTGAGGTTTCCTCGGCCGCGCCGATCGAGCCGATGCCGGCGTTGTTGACCAGGACGTCGATCCGCCCGAACCGGTCGATCACCTGCTGGACCACGGCGGTGACCGACTTGTCACTGACCACGTCGAGGTCGAAGAGCGTCACACCCCGCAGCGGGGTGACGCGTGAGGTGTCGCGGCCCGTGCCGGCCACCTCGAAACCCGCCGCGACCAGCGCGAGCGCGGTCTGCTTGCCGATGCCGGAGGACGCACCCGTCACGAGGGCCACCGGCCGATTTGTCGTCATCATGCACTCCCGAAATCACCTTGGAAACCGATCGGTTTCCCCTTGCTCTCACTGTAAACCGGTCGGTTTCCAATGCGCAAGCTCAAGCACGGAACTGATCCCGGGCCGCGTCACCGGCCGGCTTCAGGTTGAGCTGACCGGCGCCCGCCGACATGGCGGCACGCGCCGGATGAGCAGGCAGGGAGACGCGACAGCGCCATCCGCGCGCCGCGATCGCGAGTTCGCGCTCAACTGCTACGGCACCCCTGCCGAGGCGACCGCCAAGCGCGCCGGTGTCACGCGGCCGTACCTCTTCAGACTCCTCCCGGGCGAGAAGGCGATCGCCGCCGCCTTGACGCGGGGCACGGAAGCACGCCCGCCTGGTTCGAGAGCGTGGCCAAGGATGAGCAGCACGAGCGGGCCTCCCGTGCCATGAGCAGCTCAATGGCGATCGGTTACACGCGGCCGATCTCGGCGCACCCCGAAACGCTCCAGATGCAGATGCAGGGAAATGCCGTAGCGGCAGCCAGCAGGCCGTAGAAGCCCTCGGCGGCGTCCGGGTGAGACGGGCACGAGCCCGATGTCGCCGACGATGATCACTGACGGGGAGCAGTACTCGATTCTGGCGATGGCGTCCACCGCGCGAATACGGACAGTGACTGCGGTCGAGAGACGCAGGCACTTAGCGGGCCTGGGCATGTGCGGGCGCCCAGCAATAGCGGCAGGGTCGGTCCGGCGCGGGCTGGCCCCCGGGACAGGCGCGCCAGCCGGCACACAGGCGGCGGGTGATCCCCCGCCGTTCAGCAGCTCCCCCGACGCGACGGGACCGTCATGGTTCACGGCCGCTCAACCCGATCACATTGCGTCGCTTCCGGATGGATGCTCGATATGGAACCCGTCCGAGAGTCGATAGTCAGCAGGTGCGCCGCACTTGCGTTCATCGCGCGATCGTTCTCGCCGCCCTCGCTGATCAAAACAGGGCTGCCGAGTGCGCAGGGCCGGAGCAAGGGCGTGGGCTGCCATCCGGTGCAGAAGCTCCCGTGAAGAAATCCGGGCCCGCGTGATCAGGGCTGATCGCTGATGGCTCGGTAGGCCGCGATGAACAGGGTGTGGCACAGGTCGATCAGTTCTTCGACGGTGGCGTTCTGGTGGCCGAGGGTCCAGTCCACGAGGAGTTCGTTGACTCCGCCGACCAGACTCATCGCGGTCATGGTGAGCCGGCTGGAGGAGGCTTCCGGGCCAGGGAGCGGTCCGACGACGGCGGCGACCATTGCGGCGAATTCGTGCAGGACCTCGCGGCGCCGTACTTCGAGGCGGGGGCTGGCGCCCACGACCTCGATGAGCACCAGGCGGGCCATACGGGCGTCGCCGGCCAGTGTGCGGATGAACACCTCGAGGCCGGCGCGCAGCTGGGCGTCGACATCGGGTGCGGCAGCGGCTGCGGCCTGCGCGGTTTCGGCTTGGATCGCGGTGATCAGCTCGTTGTAGACCCCGGCGAGAAGGTCTTCACGGTCACGGAACGACTCGTAGAAGTAGCGCTCGGTCAGTCCGGCATGGGAGCACACCTGCTTGACGGAGGCTGAGGCGTATCCGACCGTGCCGAACATGTCGAGGCCCGCCTGGATGAGGCGGGTGCGGCGCTCCTGCTGTCGTTGCGCCGCATCGCGTCCGCCGTAGCGCCGTCCGGCGGTCTGTGTGCCGGTCATTTTTCCCCTTCGCAGAGGTGTTGACACCGGTGTGCTCCGAACTGACACTCTAGCTTGTCAGATCATCTGACATGGCATCGTGTCAGACGCGCGTGGGGGCCGCTTGCCGCTCGGCGTTCCGCTCATGCTCAGGGCAAGAAAGGGGCTCGACCGTGGCAGCACCGCCCAAATCCCCGCACACGTCCAACCGAAGAGACCGCGACAGGCTCCCCCGCACACAACCGCTGACCGGCCGAGTGATCGCGGTCACCGGGGCGGGCCGCGGAATCGGGCGGGCCGTCGCGGCCCGGCTCGCCGCCGCCGGAGCGGCCGTGGCGATCGGCGATCTCGACGCGGAGCTTGCCGTGGAGGCGGCTGGTGCCATCGGCGCGCATCCCGGTGGCCGGCTGCTCGGGCTGTCTCTCGACGTCACCGACACACCTTCCTTCGAAGACTTCCTGCGCACCGTCGAGACCCGGCTGGGGCCGATCGACGTACTGGTCAACAACGCCGGAATCATGTGGGTGGGCCCCTTCGAGGAGGAACCGGAGGAAGCCGCCCTGCGCCAGTTCGACGTCAACGTCCACGGCGTACTGCGCGGGATGAAACTCGTGATCCCGGGAATGCGGAAACGCGGTCGCGGCCACTTGGTGAACATGGCCTCCGCCGCCAGCAAGGTCGCCCCGGCCGGCGAGGCGACCTACGCGGCGACGAAGCACGCCGTCCACGGCTACAGCACAGCCGTCCGCGCCGAACTGCGCGGCACCGGCGTGCATGTGTCCTTGGTGATGCCCGGCGTCGTGGACACCGAGCTGGCCGTGGGCACCGCGACCGGACCCACCCGGCGCCTGACGACGGATCAGGTGGCCGACGCGGTGCTCGACGTCGTGCTGCGCCCGCGGTTCGAGGTCTTCGTTCCACGCCAGGTGGCCGCCCTGACCAGGTTGGCCGCAGTGCTGCCGGGCCGTGCCCGCGACGCCCTGCATCACCTCCTTGTCCCCGATCAGCTCGCCGCCCTGTCCGACCGGGCGGTCCGCGCGGCCTACGAGCAGCGCACCCGGACCGCCCGCCATCCCGAAAGTTGAGCCCGTGACCACCACGCCCAAGCCGGCGCCCAGCGCGGAGAAGGCGCAGGACGCCGCCGCTCCGCGGCCCATCCCCGAATTCGAAGGTGTCCACGACGTGTGGCCCCGCGGTGACCGGCTGCGCGCCGTGCGCAGCGCCGCGGCCACCTACCGTGAGCGGTTCGTCCAGCAGGGCCGCATCCACGCCGTCCGCAGTTTCGACATCGCCGCCGCCCCGTACCCGACCCGGTTCGGCTTCCACGGCGCCGCGCTCGCCGTCAACCCGTTCGTGAGCATCGTCAACCGCATGCTCGTCGTGCAGTTCGACGGCTTCGACGGTGAGCCGAAAACACTGGTGTGGGAGCCGACCGTCGCCGCCGGAACGGCTCAAGCACCGTTCTACGCCCAGCTCAAACGTCTGGCGGGGGACTTTCTCACCGAGCACGTCTTCGCCCGCTTCTACCAGGACCCGAACACCGTCCTGCCCTCCTGCGGTCTGCGACCCGAGGACGTGGACTTCGTCAGCTTCGACCACCTGCACGTCCAGGACGTGCGCATGATCATGGGAAGTACCAGCACCATTCCCGGCGAACGGGCGCCGCGCGAAGCGCTGTTCCCGCGCGCCCGGCTGTTGGTGCACCGCAGGGAGCTGGGCACCTTCGAATCGACGCATCCGATGCAGTGGGCCTGGTACGTCGACGGAGGCATGGACGGGGTACCGCCCGAGCGCGTCACCGCCTTCGACGGAGATGTCGAACTCGGCGTCGGCGTCAGTTTGCTGTGGACCCCCGGCCACACGGACGGCAACCACTCCCTGGTGCTGAACACCCCCGACGGGGTGTGGGTCTCCTCCGAGAACGGCATCTCGGCCGACAACTGGCAGCCCGAGCTCTCCCGCATCCCCGGGGTGCGCCGCCACGCCGCGTTCTACGGCCATGAGGTGGTGCCCAACGCCAACACCCTGGAGGACTCTCTCGACCAGTACGACTCCATGGTCAAGGAGAAGACCCTCGCCAGCCCCAGCCGACGCGATCCGCGCTGGCTGCAGATCCTGCCCTCCTCGGAGCTGGCCCCCTTCAAGCGGCACTGGCCGGTGCTGCCCAGCTTCGTCCACGGCGGTCTGAACTACGGCGAACTGGCCCCTGCCAGCGGTGGCCGGTGACCGGCCCGGCCGCCCTCCGGATCGCTGCGGACGGCGTGGAGTTGGCCGCCCACCAGTGGGGAGTGTCCACGGCTCCTCCGGTGGTGCTGGTCCACGGCTATCCGGACACCAGCGCCGTGTGGCGCCCCGTCGCCGAGCGCCTGGCCGACCGCTTCCACGTCACCGCCTTCGACGTGCGGGGAGCCGGTGCCTCCCACCGGCCCAGGGGGCTGCGCGCCTACCGGATGTCCCGACTGGAAGCCGACCTGGAGGCGGTCCTCGACGCCGTGAGCCCCGACCGCCCGGTGCACCTGGTCGGACACGACTGGGGATCGATCCACTCCTGGGAGTCGGTCACCGGCACCCGCCTGGCCGGGCGGATCGCCTCGTTCACCTCCATCTCCGGACCCTGCCTGGACCATGTCGGCCACCTGATCCGGGCCCGCCTCCGGCCGCGGCATCCGGATCTGCCGAAGATGCTGAGGCAGGCCGCACGGTCCTGGTACATCGCCTACTTCCATCTTCCGCTCGTGCCCGCCCTGACCTGGAGAGCACTGGGACACCGCTGGCGCGCCTTCCTCACCGGCTCCCAAGGTGTACCCGGGCGCACCCCCTACCCCGCGCCGACGCTGACCCGCGACGCCGTGGTCGGCGCCGCGCTGTACCGCGCCAACATGCTGCCCCGCCTGCTGCGTCCCCGAGACCGGCCGACCACCGTCCCGGTCCAACTCATCATCCCCACGCGCGACTTCTGCGTCACCCCGGTGCTCTCGTACGGAGTGGAGCACTGGACGCGCCGGATACAACGGCGCCCGATCGACGCCGGGCACTGGGTACAGCTCAGCCACCCCGAGGAGGTCGCGTCCCGGATCGCGGAATTCGCGTACCGCATCGAAGACGGCTCCTGCCGCACTCCGGACCACACCGCGCACCCGATCTGACAGCCCAACAGGCCGGCAGTACTGGACGACTGCCTGACCGCCCTTCCGCACACACCGATCGCCGACGGAGGAGGAACCTGTCATGTTCCGAGCCGCACATGCCCACCCGGAGCGCCCGTCAGAGCCCATCGACCACCACGACCTGGTGCTGCAACCCCGGGACGTCACCTTCGACTGGGGCGCCACCCCGCTGCACTGGCTGCCGGGTGAGCCCTTCGCGACCCACACTTTCGATGTGCTCCACCTCATGCTCCCCGAGCTCGAACGCTGGTTCGTGCGCACCTTCGAGCAGGCACTGCCACTGATCACCGATGACCGGCTGCGCGAGGACGTACGCGGCTTCATCGGCCAGGAGGCGATGCACGCCGAGGCGCACCAGGGGGTCCTGGAGCACCTGCTCGCCAAGGGGCTGGACCCGGGTCCGTACACCCTGCAGTCCGAATGGATCTTCCGAAGGGTGCTCGGAGACCGGCCGGAGCTGACGCCGGCCGCCACCCACGCGCACCTCCTCCAGCGGCTCGCCCTCATAGCGGCCTTCGAGCACTTCACCGCGTACATGGGTCACTGGATTCTCAGCAACGGGCACTTGGACCAGGCCGGCGCGGACCCCGCGATGCTGGATCTGTTCCGCTGGCACGGCGCGGAGGAGGTCGAACACCGTTCGGTGGCGTTCGACCTGCTGGTGCACCTCGATCCCCGCTACCGGCGCCGAGTGGCCGGCATGCTCGTCACCGCTCCGGTGCTGACCCGGCTGTGGATCCGCGGAGTCCGCTTCCTGATGAGCGCCGACCCCGAACTCGACGAACGGGTCAAGGTCCGCTTCCGCGACTACCTGGCCGCCGCCCGCAAGGACCTGTTGCCGCCACCGGGCGCGTTCACTCGCTCGGTACTGCGCTACTTCCGCCCCGGCTACCACCCGACCCAGGAGGGCTCGACCCAGCAGGCGGTCGCCTACCTGGCGGCGTCCCCCGCTGCCCGAGCGGCTGCCCAATGACCCGGCAACCAGCAAGGCCTCCCATGGACATCAGCACAGCCCTCACCCGGCCACCGGACCTGTACGGCCGACCGCGCAGCGACTCCTTCATGCAGAAGCTGGCGGCTTTCAGCGACATCGCGGTCACGCGCCTCGCGCGGCGCGGCACTCCTCCCAGGCGCCCGCCGACCACCGAGATACCCGCGATCCGGGAACTGGTGGTCGCCGCCAGGCACCAGGAGGCCGAGGATGTCGTCTCCCTGCGGCTGGCAGCACCCGACGGGGGAACGCTCCCGCCCTGGCAGCCCGGCGCCCACATCGAACTGCACCTGCCCTCCGGCCGCAAACGGCAGTACTCCCTGTGCGGCGACCCCGCCGACCGGTACCGGTACCGCATCGCGGTGCGCCGCATCGCCGACGGCGGAGGCGGTTCGGCCGAGGTGCACGACACCCTGGGAGACGGTGTGCGGGTCGCCGTCACCGCGCCCCGGAACGCGTTCCCCTTCGCCGCCGAAGCATCCGTCCTGCTCATCGCGGGCGGCATCGGAATCACCCCGATCCTGCCGATGGCCCGGGAAGCCGCCCGACGCGGGCTGGACTGGAGGCTCGTGCACACCGGCCGCAGCCGCGGCTCGATGCCCTTCGCGGCAGAGCTGGCCGAACTCGCGGCCGCAGCCCCCGGCCGGGTCTCCATCCGTCCTGACGACGAGTCCGGCGTGCCCGAAGCGGCCGAGCTGTTGAGCTCGATCCCGGCGGCGGGTGCGGTGTACTGCTGCGGGCCCGCGCCCATGATCGACGGCGTTCGGCGTGCGTTCGGTGACAGCCGCGCGTCAGCCCTGCACTTCGAGCGTTTCGCCCCGCCCCCGATCACGGACGGCCGCCCCTTCGAACTCCAACTTGGCGACACCGGACGGGTTCTGCCAGTGCCGCACAACCGCTCCGCCCTGGATGTTCTCCACGAGGCCCTGCCGGACCTGCCGTTCTCCTGCCGCCAGGGGTTCTGCGGCACCTGCCGGGTAAGGGTGGCCCATGGCCACGTCGATCACCGCGACCGTCGGCTCACGGCCACCGAACGTGCGGAGGGCGCCATGCTGCCCTGCGTCTCGCGTGCACCGGAAGGAGAGCGGTTGGTGCTGGAAGTGTGAGCGGTGGCCGAACGCCCGTAGAGCGTGGCCGTCACCGCGAGGAACGTCAGCGGCAGGGTTGATACCCCACCCATGGCGCGACTCACTGCCTGGACGATAGGACGGTCGGGGACACCAGCCAAATCCAACGGCAAGTCGAGCCATCAGGCCGACCACACCGTTCTGCGCGGACACGGACTGCCCGCGGGACAGGCCGTGTTCGCGAGATGACTGCATACCTGGAGGCCGCCGACGACCTGCTCAGTGACGACGGCGAGGCCTACAAGCAGGCCATCATCGAGCGCTACCCCGCCTACGCGGCTCTCTTCGTGGTCGACATTGGCAACTTCTACCTGTTCGACACCCGCCCCCGCCTGATCAGCACCGTTGAAACGATCACCCAGGTTCCAATCAGGGCCGCCCCACGCGAACTGCCTGACGGAGCTACGCGCTGACGGTCGTGGAGCGGAGGTCCTTGCGGAGGATCTTGCCCGATGCGGACTTGGGGATGGCGTCGATGAACTCGACCCGCCGGACCTTCTTGTACGGGGCGACCTGGCGTGCGACGAACTCGATGACCTCGTCCGCGGTGAGGTCGGTGCCGGACCGACGCACGACGAAGGCCTTGGGGATTTCCTCACCGTCGTCGTCGGTGACCCCGATGACCGCGGTGTCGGTGATCGCCGGGTGGGTCAGCAGCAGGGCCTCGAGTTCGGCGGGCGGGACCTGGTAGCCCTTGTACTTGATCAGTTCCTTGAGCCGGTCGACGATGAACACCCGGCCGGCGTGGTCGACCCGGGCGAGGTCCCCGGTGTGCAGGAACCCGTCGGAGTCGATCGTGGCGGTGGTCGCTTCCTGGTTACCGAGGTAGCAGGTCATCACGTTCGGTCCCTTGACCCACAACTCGCCCGGCTCGCTCAGCCCCTGTGCGGGGTAGGCGACCTCCTTGCCGGTGGCGGGATCGACGATCTTGTTGACGGTGTTGGCGACGGGCCAGCCGCAGGAGCTGAGCGGCGCGGCCTCCCCGAAGTGTTCCTGACCGCCGTCCGCGGGCATGCAGTGGCTGACCGAGCTCAGTTCACTCATGCCGTAGCCCTGCAGCACTGTACGGTCAGCCGCTTGGCCACGGCAGTTCCGAGCTCGGCGTCCAACGGCGCGGCGCCGGACAGGATGACACGCAGCGATGACATGTCGAACTGGTCGACCACGGGATGCTTGGCCAGCGCCACCGCGACCGGAGGCGCGATGAAGCCGCAGGTGATCCGGTGGTTCTGGACGGTGCTCAGGAAGTCGGCCAGATCGAAGCGGGGCATGACGACCAGAGTCGCCCGCGCCTGCAACGCGGCGTTGAGCAGCATGGTCATGCCGTAGATGTGGAAGAAGGGCAGTACCGCGAGGATCTTGTCGTCGGATCTCATCGCGAGCAGCGGCCGGATCTGCGCCATGTTGGCCACCAGGTTGCGATGGGTGAGCATGACGCCCTTGGGGTTGCCGGTGGTTCCGGAGCTGTAGGGCAACGCTGCCAGGTGGGTGGCGGGATCGAAGTCGACCTGGGGTGCCGGAGCGCCCGGGCCGAGCAGGTCGTCGACGTTCGGGTGTTCGGTGGCGGCAGCGCAGTCACCGTCGAGGACGATCAGGTTCTCTGGCGTGATCCCGACCGTCCACGCCGCCTCCTGCGCCTGCGGCAGCAACGCACTGACGGTGATCAGCATCGTCGCGTTCGCGTCGGTGAGCTGCTTGGCGATGTCATGGGCGGTGAACAAGGCGTTGTGGCACCGGACCGCAGAATGCCGTCTGGTCCTGTCCTACGTGCCTGATGGCGCCTCCCTCAAGAGAACGAGCCCACGGGCGAACCGAAGGAATGACACGGTGGAGCTCGAGCTGCGGATCAACGGATCCGCCCAACGGCTGGACGTCTCGCCACAGGTGAGCCTGTTCGACGCGCTGCGACGGGTAGACAAGCACGCGGAAGCTCCTGGTCGACAGGCGATCCTGGTCGTGAACCCATCTACCAGGAGCTTCCGTACGTCCGGCCGCCGCCCCCGCCGCAACTCCCCACCCCGCCAACCAGGCTGGCAAACGCTCACTGTCCCTGCGACCGCTGTGTACGCGGGCGCAGGGGGCGGCTGCCGCAGCACTCATTGACGTGGTGACGGCTCGGTCCGTGCGGGTGCGGTCCGCCGAGTGTGGTGGTGCAGAAGCGCTTCAGATCATGGAAACGGGTGCCATCAGAAAGACAGGCCAAGACCACGACTTGTTGCCACTTCCCGCCCCGTGCCGTGCGCGAAACGACGCGGATGACACGGGCACCGCGGCCGACGACCGCGGGTTCGGCGCTGCCGACGGGCACATGTTCGCCGACGGAGCGTCAGGTCTTCTGCGCTGTGGCGTGCTGCTGAGAAGCGGCAGGATGGGCAAGCGGGATCCTCTGCGCGAGTTTGTCGCCTTCGACGTCCAGGTCGGGCAGGAGACGGTCCAGCCACACGGGAATCCACCAGGCCTTCTCCCGCGCGAGTGCCATGGTGGCCGGGATGAACGTCATGCGGATGACGAACGCGTCGATGAGGATGCCCACCGCCAGCGCGAATCCCGCCTGTTTGATCATGGGCTGGGCGTTGAAGATGAATCCGGCGAAGACCGAGACCATGATCGTGGCCGCGGCGACCACGACGGCGCTCGCCCGGGCGAAGCCGGAGACGGTCGCGTCGAGCGGGTCGGCACCGTGCATGCGGGCCTCACGCATCGAGGTGACCAGGAACACCTGGTAGTCCATGGCCAGTCCATAGAGCACGCCGGTGACGATGATGGGCAGCAGGCTCACCACAGGTGCGCTCGCGTCGAGTCCGAACAGCGCCTGCAGCCAGCCCCATTGGAAGACGGCCGTGGTGACGCCGAAGGTGGCGGCGATGCTGAGCAGGAAGCCGAGCGTGGCCATCACCGGGACGACGACCGAGCGGAAGACCAGGAGAAGGACGATCAGTGAGAGCCCGAGAACGGTGGCCACGTAGAGGGGCAGGACGTCCCCGAGGCGGTCGGAGACGTCGATCGCGAGGGCGGTGAAGCCGGTGATGCCGATGGTGACGTCATGGGTTTCGCGGATCTCCCGGCCCTTGTCCCGCACGGAGGTGACGAGGTCCTTGGTGCCGTCGTCGTTCGGTCCGTCGCCGGGAACGAGGCTGAGGACGGCCACGGTGCCGGCGGTGTTCATACCTGCCAGAGAGATCGAAGTGACGCCCTCGGTGTCCTTCAGTTCGGAGACGACCGCGGCGAGGGCCGTGGGGGTGAGCGGCCGCCCGCTGTCGGAGGAGCGGGCGACGAGCATGAGCGGGCCGTTGTAGCCGGGGCCGAAGGTGTCGCTGACCTCCTCGTAGCTCTGGCGCTGTGCGGTGTCGGGGTTGTAGCTGGCGCCGGACGGCAGGCCCATCCTCATGTCGAGGGCGGGCAGCGCCAGAACCAGGGGAATCAGGAACGCCGCCGCGAGAGCGGGGTACTTGTGGCGGACCAGGTGTGATCCCCAGCGGGTGGCCCGTGTCCTTGCGGTGGCGGAGGCCCGCTGCTGCGCCGTGCGTCGGGTTCCGGCCGAGCAGATGCGCTCCTTGACCAGGCCCAGGAGCGCCGGCAGCAGGGTCAGGGCGAGCAGGACGGTGATGGCGATCGTGGCCGCGGCGGCGAGGGCCATGGTGCTGAGCAGCGTGATACCGACCACCAGCAGTCCTGCCAGGGCGATGATGACGGTGCTGCCGGCGAAGAAGACCGCGCTGCCGGCGGTGCCGATGGCGCGGCCGGTCGCCTCGTGCGCGTCCAGGCCGGTGTCCAGGATGAGCCGCCGTTGCCGGTTGACGATGAACAGGGCGTAGTCGATGCCGACGGCGAGCCCCAGCATCAGGGCCAGTACGGCGGTGAGCGAGTGGATCTCGAAGACGGTGGAGAGAGTGAAGGCGCCGCCGACGCCCACCGTGACACCGATCAACGCGATGACCAGGGGCAGGCCCGCAGCCACGACCGATCCCAGGGTGACCAGCAGGACGATGGCCGCCACCACGACGCCGACGATCTCACCGACGCCCACGATCTCGGGTATCTCCAGCATGGCCGCCGACGGCAGGACGTCGAGGTGGGCTCGTTCGGCCTGCTGCTCTGCGGCCTCGACGGTGCTGTCGATCGTGCCGGAGGGCAGCTCATAGGTCTGCTCGTCGAACTGGAACTGCATCAGGGCGGTGGAGCCGTCGGCCGAGACGATGACCCCGGGCACCGGTCGGCCGTCCTGCAGCAGCGGGATCGGCGCCTTGCCTCCCGTCGGCTGCCCGGCGGCTTCGGCCACCGCCGCCTGGGTCCGCAGCAGCGGACTCTTCTGCCCCTTGGACAGCTCGTCGGCGAGGACCTTGCGGGCGTCGATGACGTGGTCGTGCCGGTAGACCGCGTCCACCGCGGCGATGAGGGCGGCGCGGCTGTCCTCGCCGTCGACCCGCGTCCCGTTCTGCGCGCGGAACACCAGCATGCCCTGCCCGCCGGACGCCTCGGGAAGGGACTTCGCCAGATCGTCGATGACCTCCTGGGCGGAGGTGCCGTCGATGCGTACCTCATTGCTCAGCTTGACGGGGTTGACCACGAGCAGCGCCACCACGGCGGCCACCACCGCCAGCCAGCCGGCGATCACATACCAGGGCCTGGCGTAGGCGAAATGTCCCAGCCGGTACAGCAGCACAGACACACTCTTCTCCCTTCTCCGGCGCACCCTGCTGGGCACGCGCATCCGAACGAGGTGAGAGGGTACTACCAAAGCGATAGTGGACTATCAAAACGGTAGGGTGCTATCGTCGCGCAGGCGATTGAGTAGTCTGCGGTGCAGAACGGGAGGGTCAGAGATGCCGAACGCCGCACCACGCACACGCCGGCTCCGCAGGGTTGACGCCCGCTCCAGCGTGGAGCGCATCATCGCGGCCGGACGCAATGTCCTCGGCGCGGGCGAGGGCTCTTTGGAGCAGATCGCCGTCGAGGCGGGCGTGGGCATCGCCACGCTCTACCGGCACTTCCCCAACCGGGAGGCCATCGTCCGGGCCGTCCTCGACGACATCCTCGAGACCGACCTCCTCCCACTGATCAACGACGCCACGGCCTCCCGTCACCCGCGCCAGGCCCTCCTGGACATCGCCACCCGGCTGCTCGACCTGATCACCGAGGAGCGGGGACTGGTCACCTTCGCCGCCAACTTCGCCGACGTCGCCGTGGACGCCCTCCAGCGGTTCAGCGAGTCCCTCCGGCCCCTCCTTGAGCACGCACAGGAGCAGGGCGAGATCCGTACCGACCTAAGTGCGGACGACATTCCGCACTTCCTCGTCATGGGTATCGCAGGCCTCGCACTCCCCGGTACCACACCGTCCATGCGCGCACGCTTCATGGCCCTGCTCTTCGACTCGCTCAACCCCGCCGGCGCGTCCCCTCTCCCACCGGCACGCGCGGAAACGGAAGAAGACGACCTCCGCGCCGCGATCAGCGGCGTCGTCCGGGACTGACTCCCGGAGGCCGCGACTGACCCCAGTAGCGCCTGATTCGGTGGTGCTGTCGGCGAGTAGATGCCTGGGCGGCTTGGCACCCTGAACCAAACTCTGGTCACCACTGCACGTACCCCGTTGCGCACGGGCCAGGTGTCCGGAGCGGGTCTTCTCAGCCCGCTCGCGGGAAGAGCTGCTCGACTGCGGTGACCACGGCGGCGCGACGGGGCGTGTCGCTGTCCACGGGTCCGACGCCCACCTCATGACCACGACCGAGCCGCTCTGGGGGCCTGCCGCGCTGCAGGCAGGCCTCGAGGCCGTCGGCTACGCACCTCACCAACGGACCGGCTTCATCGTCTTCGACTACACGGTCGAGGTCGGCCCGTACGCCGGACAGATCGTCAAGATCGGACTGCCGACAGCCGCAGACTTCCCCACCACCCCACCCAGCGGCCCGCACGTGAGCCCCCGCCTTGGACACCCCCATGGGGCCGTCCATCCCTCCGGGCTGGGAACGGAGTGGGAGTACTGGAGCCGTCCGGCCGCCAACTGGGCCGCCGACCGCAGTGTCCAGGGCTACCTACGACACCTGCGCACTCTGTTCGCACAGCTCGACGAGCGAGCAGCGGCATGATCACCCGGTTCAGCGCGGCCGTACCCTCGCCACTCGCCCGACGACTCGGCAAGCACCTCCTGCGCACCGATGGGCAGGAGGACTGCTGTTTCGTCCTGTGGCGTCCGGCCACCGGTGCCCGCCGTACCACCGCAGTGCTGGTGGATGTCGTGCTGCCCCTGGAAGGCGAGCGCATCGTGCACGGCACCGTCGATTTGACCAGCGCCTACTTCCTGCGTTCCGCAATCCTGGCCGCGGAACGCGGCTGCGGTGTAGGACTGATCCACTCCCATCCCCAGGGGCACGGCTGGCAGCGTCTGAACCAGGTCGACCACGACGCCGAAACCTCCTTCGCGGCACAGGCCTTCGCAATCACCGACCGCCCCCTGCTCGGGATGACCTTCGCAGAGGGCGACGGCGGGCACAGCGCGCGGAGCTACCGGCCGCTTCACGCGGAGAGCGTTCGCGTCGTCGGCGAAGAGTTCACCGTCACCTTCAACAGCCTTCTGCTCCCCACTCCGACTGTCACGAGCGCACAGCAACGCAGTCTCTCCGCGTGGGGTCAACAGACCCAGGACACCCTGGCCCGTCTCCATGTCGGTGTGGTCGGAACCGGCTCGGTCGGCATGCTGGTCGTCGAGGCGCTCGCGCGCACCGGCATAGGCCGCCTTACTCTCTTCGACTTCGACACCGTGGAGACCGTCAACCTCGACCGCCTCCTGCACGCCACTTCGCGGGACGCCCGTGCGAAGCGGCCCAAGGTCCACCTCGCCGCCCGCGAGGCGCGTCGCGCCGCCACCGCACCGGCCTTCCAGGTCACCGCGCTGGAGGCGAGCATCACCGAACCGGACGGCTTCGCGGTGGCCGCCGACTGCGACGTTCTCTTCTCCTGCGTCGACCGCCCTTGGCCCCGCCACGTCCTCAACCAGCTGGCGTACGCGCACCTCATCCCCGTCGTCGACGGCGGAGTCAGCGTCAATGCCCGCAGTGGCAGTCTCCAAGGTGCCGAATGGCGCGCCCACATCGCCGCCCCCGGCCGAGCCTGCCTCGAATGTCTCGGCCAGTACGACTCCGCGTACGTCCCTATGGAGCGCGACGGCTTGCTGGAGGACCCCTCCTACATCACGGGCCTGCCCCCCAGCCATCCAATGCGCCGCAAGGAGAACGTCTTCGTCTTCTCCACTGCGGCGGCGGCCGCCGAACTGACCCAGTTCATCACCATGGTGGCTGCGCCTGGCGGTGTCAGCGACAACGGGGCCCACCTGTACCACCTCGCCACCGGCACCCTCGATCGCCGTACCGAAGGGTGCGAACCCGGATGCCCGTACAACACCACCCTGCTTGCCCTGGGGGATGCCGCACCCGCCGTCACCGGACGACACCTCGCGGCGGAGCGCGCCCGCAACACCTTTCGCTCCCACTTCACCAGGCTCGCGCATCGATGGCGCGAGCCCAGGTCGTGACACCTGCGCTCGGCAAGCCAACACATGTGCAGGGTCTACCGATTGCCTCACGGCAGATGGAGAAGTACCGATGGTTCGAAAAGAATCCCTTGCGCAGCTCCTCGACGAAGGACGCCGCAAGATCCAGGTGACCGACGAGGAACTCGACGAGGCCAAGCGCCGCCGCCGACTCCTGGCCGCGTCCGCACGCCGGGCTTTCCCCGGATCAACCACCTACTTCAACGGCAGCGTCGCGCACGGCGACGCCAACACGCCCCTGACCGACGTCGACCTCGGCGTCGTCCTCACCAAGAAGGACGCCGAGCCGTACGGTCCGGGCAAGAAGAGCGCCCTGCCGCTCATGGAGATCGTCCGTGACGCGATCCATGAGGACCTTGACGCGGAGTTCCCAAAGCTGACCATTGAGGTCGTCGGCCGCCGCCGCGCCGTCCTCGTACGCTTCGGCGACCCGGTAACCCCAGGGCAGTCCGACTTCACGGCAGACGTCATGACCGCGCTCCCGCACCCCTCGGGCCGCGGGCTGTACATCCCGAACACGAAGATCGCGGACCAGTGGGACCGCGCCGACCCGATCACGCACACCCAGATGGTGCTCCAGGCCATCACGGAGACGAAGGTCGTGTTCGCCCGCACGGTCCGGCTGCTGAAGCACTGGAACTGCACGCACAGCAAGCCCATGTGCTCCTGGAACTTCAAGGCCCTCTGCCTCGGGTGCCTCGACGATCCCATGTCTCTGACTCAACGCGCTCCAAGTCTTCTTCACGTACGCGGCGGACGAGATCGACAAGGGTCCGACACCGGACCCGGCCGACGTGGCCGGCCCCATCCCCTGAACATGACGCGCCGCGAGGTCCACGAACGGTTGTGCACCGCGCGTGACTACGTCGACCTCGCGATCGAGCACGAGGCAGCCGGACTCCCGCTCAGCGCCCAGCACGCCCTCCACCAGGTCCTCCCCGAACTCATCCCGGACGCGGACGCCACGCAGGAGGAATCCGCCCGACTCGTGTCGACCGTCCGCTCGGGCGGCACGGCCGCCACCGGCCTCGGACTCGCCGTCGGACTCGTCACGCCCACCCGGGCCTGGGGAATCTGAGCCATGCCGACCTGGTACGGGGCCCAGCCCGTCTGGTGGGCCCCGCTTGAACGCGACGCCCGGCGGCGCTTCGGCTCCGCCCTCCGGCACACCTACCGCCGCGGCTCACTGACGTACGAACTCACGGGACTCGACGTCATTGGCGAGCCCAACCCGATCGACGTCGGCATCAGCTTCTACGAGAACCCGCTCTACGCGACGTACGGCCAGAAGCCCCAAGACTTCCCGCGCGTCCATGCGAAGCCGGGGGTTTCCTCGAAGCATCGCTACACGGACGACGACGCCCTCTGTCTCTGGCACCCGCTCGATCCGGAAGAACGAAGGTGGACGAGTTCGAAGGGACTCCTGGACCTCGTCGAGATAGTCCGCACACACTTGTTCCTCGAACACTACTGGCGGCTCACCGGCGGTGAGCACGGCGGCCAGTGGCTGATTGAGGACGCCCCGCACGGCATGCCGGGGAGTGGTGCATGGAGGTCATCGCGGCGACAGCGGCGACGAGCAGCGGGTGGACCTGGTCCCAGACCACCGCGCTGATCGTCCCCTTCGTCGCCGTGTTCGGCGCCTTCCTCACGTACGCCCTCAACCAGCGGGCAGTGAGACGGGAGCACCGGGCGAAGACCTTCGCCGAAGCCCTGACCGCGGTCGAGGAGTACCTGGAGATGCCGTATCGCATACGACGTCGTCCGGAGTCCTCGGCCTCCATGCGGCAGCAGCTCACGGACGAGGTGAGCAGTCTGCTGGCGCGCATGGCGTTCCACCAGGCATGGCTCCAGATCGAAGCGTCGTCCGTCGCAGGGCCGTACGCGATCCTCGTCGCCACGGCCCGTGCGGAAGCCGGCGCACAGATGAGTCTCGCCTGGCAGCAGCCGCCCATCAGGACCGACGAGGGGATGAACCTCGGCTCTGCCTACCCCCGCGACCGATCAACCGTCGCCCGAGCTGCATGCATCGAAGTGATGCGCCGTCACCTCTGAGAAGCGACGGCGATCTTGATGCCAACTATCCCTCTTTTGTGCCAACTAGAAATCCTCGTCACAACGGCCGGGAAAAGCCGCCGTCAGAGCCCCGCGATCGCGTTCCACCGCTTGGCGAACTCCAGGCGCTCCGTGGAGGTGATGTCCCGTGCGATCGCGAGGTGTTTCCGCATGTCGGCGTCGGGGAAGATCAGCGGGTTCTCCGCGAGGGCCGCCGTCTCCTCGTCGTCCGAGTCGGCGAGGACGGCCTGGGCGGCGGGGACCGGGCAGACGTAGTTCACCCAGGCGGCGAGCTCGGCGGCGACCTCGGGTCGGTAGTAGTAGTCGATCAGCTTCTCGGCGTTCGCCTTGTGCCGGGCGAGGTTGGGAATCATCAGGGACTCCGCCCACAGCTCGGCGCCCTCCTCGGGTACGACGAAGCGGATGTCGGGGTTGTCGGCCTGGAGCTGGATGACATCGCCCGAGTACGCCTGACAGGCCAGGACATCGCCGCTGACCAGGTCCTTGGTGTAGTCGTTGCCGGTGAAACGGCGTATCTGGCCGCGGCCGACCTGCTTCTCCACCTCGTCGCAGACCTGGTGGAAGTCGTCGGCCGTCCACTTCGTGACGTCCACGCCGTTGCCCTGCATCAGCAGCGCGAACGCCTCGTCCAGGCCGGACAGCAGCGTCACCCGCCCCTTGAGGTCGTCGGCCCACAGCTCCGAGACGCTGCGTATCTCCCGGCCCAGTTTCCGCCGGTCGTAGGCGATTCCCGTGATGCCGGACTGCCACGGCACGGTGCACGCGCGTCCGGGGTCGAAGGCGGGCGAACGCAGCAGCGGGTCGAGGTACTCGGTGACGTGGGGCTGCGCGGCCCGGTCCATCTCCTGCACCCAGCCGAGCCGTACGAACCGGGCGCACATCCAGTCGCTGATGACGATCAGGTCGCGGCCGGTCTGCTGATGGTTCATCAGCGCGGGGCTGACCTTGCCGAAGAACTCGTCGTTGTCGTTGATCTCCTCGACGTAGTCGACGGCGATGCCCGTGCTCTTGCGGAACGCGTCGAGCGTCGGCCGCCGGTCGGGGTCCTCGTCGTCGGTGTCGATGTAGAGCGGCCAGTTCGCCCAGGTCAGCCGCTTGTCGTCGGCGGAGAGGTCGGCCCCGGCGCGGTCACCCGGCCGTACGTAGGCGGCGGGCACCCCGCAGCCGGCGAGCCCGCCGAGCGCGGCGGTCCCCCCGAGCGCGCGCAGCAGGGAACGGCGGGACACGGCGCGGGAGCGCGAGGGAGTCTGGGGCACGCCGTCAGCATGCCGTGGGGCCGACCCCCGGACAATCGACGCTGCGTCGAGCACACCGCGCACGAACCGACACCTTGTCGATCACCGACCCGGCCAACAGCAAACCGAACGGCCCCCGACCAGAACCGGGGGCCGAACCGACCAAGGGGCGCGGGAAACCACCCGCCCAGCCACCCCACTCAGGGGCGCGGGGGAACCACCCGCCCAGCCACCCCACTCAGGGGCGCGGGGAACTGCGCGACCAGCCACAGCGCACCCGCACCCGCACACCACCAGCCGCGGCCGCAGCCATGCCATAGCCATAGCCATCGCCGCAGCCGCAGCCGCAGCCGCAGCCGCAGCCGCACGACACCAACCACCGCCCAGCGGAGCGCTACGCGTCGAGGGACGTCATGACGTGCTTGATGCGGGTGTAGTCGTCGAAGCCGTAGCCCGACAGGTCCTTGCCGTAGCCGGACTTCTTGAAGCCGCCGTGGGGCATCTCGGCGACCAGCGGGATGTGGGTGTTGATCCACACGCAGCCGAAGTCGAGCTTCTTGGACATCCGCATCGCACGGCCGTGGTCCTTGGTCCACACCGAGGAGGCGAGGGCGTACTCGACGCCGTTGGCCCACTCGACCGCCTGGTCCTCGTCCGTGAAGGACTGGACGGTGATGACCGGTCCGAAGACCTCGTTCTGGATGATCTCGTCGTCCTGCTTCAGCCCGGAGACGACGGTCGCGGCGTAGAAGTAGCCCTTGTCGCCGACCCGCTGACCGCCCGCCTCGACCTTGGCGTGGGCGGGCAGCCGCTCGATGAAGCCGGTGACCTGCTGCAGCTGGTTGGGGTTGTTCAGCGGGCCGAAGAGCACGTCCTCGTCGTCCGGCTGCCCCGTCTTCGCCTCCGCGGCGGCCTTCGCGAGCGCGGCCACGAACTCGTCGTGGATGCCCTCCTGGACGAGGACGCGGGTGGCCGCCGTACAGTCCTGGCCGGCGTTGAAGAAGCCCGCCACGGAGATGCCCTCTACGGCCTTGGCGACGTCGGTGTCCTCGAAGACCACGACCGGCGCCTTGCCGCCCAGCTCCAGGTGGACGCGCTTGAGGTCCTTCGACGCCGACTCGGCGACCGACATGCCCGCGCGCACCGAACCGGTGATGGAGGCCATCGCCGGGGTCGGGTGCTCGACCATCAGCCGGCCGGTGTCACGGTCGCCGGTGACGACGTTGAAGACGCCCTTGGGCAGGATCGAACCGATGATCTCGGCGATCAGGACGGTGGAGGCCGGCGTGGTGTCGGACGGCTTGAGCACCACCGTGTTGCCGGCCGCGATCGCCGGGGCGAACTTCCACACGGCCATCATCATCGGGTAGTTCCACGGCGCGACCTGCGCGCAGACGCCGACCGGCTCGCGGCGGACGATGGAGGTGAGCCCCTCCATGTACTCACCGGCGCTGCGCCCCTCCAGCATCCGGGCCGCGCCCGCGAAGAAGCGGATCTGGTCGACCATGGGAGGGATCTCCTCGGAGCGGGTCAGCCCGATCGGCTTGCCCGTGTTCTCCACCTCGGCCGCGATGAGTTCCTCGGCCCGCTCCTCGAACGCGTCCGCGATCTTCAGCAGGGCCTTCTGACGCTCGGCGGGCGTCGTGTCGCGCCAGCCCGGGAACGCCTCGGCGGCGGCGGCCATCGCGGCGTCGACGTCCGCGGGACCGGACAGCGGCGCGGTCGCGTACGCCTCGCCGGTCGCGGGGTTGACCACTTCGGTGGTCCGTCCGTCGGCGGCGTCCCGGAACTCGCCGGCGATGTAGTTGCGTAGCTTGCGCAGCCGTCCCAGCTCGGTGCTCACTGCCGGCCCTCCAGGTTCGGTGTCCATTGACTGAGACACCCACACTAATCCTTGCCCCGACGTTTTCAACACCCCTGATCCCGTCGCGGCTGCGGAATCCGCAGATCTCCGTTACGTAAACAACGAATTTCATCGCCTCGGCCTTGCGGAACGGTCGAGACGTCGTGCACAGTGAGGCCGTGGCCAGTCGAAGCGCAGAGCACAGGGACTCCCGCGAGTCCAGGAACGGCAGCACCCCTCACCTGGATGCCGTCAGCCTCGCCATCATCCAGCAGCTCCAGGAGGACGGCCGTCGGCCGTACGCCGCGATCGGCAAGGCCGTCGGCCTCTCCGAGGCGGCCGTGCGCCAGCGCGTCCAGAAGCTGCTCGACCAGGGCGTGATGCAGATCGTCGCCGTCACGGACCCGCTCACCGTGGGCTTCCGTCGGCAGGCGATGGTCGGGATCAACGTCGAGGGCGATGTCGAGTCCATAGCGGAAGCGCTGACCGACATGGCGGAAGTCGAGTACGTGGTGATGACCGCCGGCTCGTACGACATCCTCGCCGAGATCGTCTGCGAGGACGACGACCACCTGCTGGACGTCATCAACAAACGCATCCGTGCCCTGCCGGGCGTGCGCTCGACCGAGAGCTTCGTCTACCTGAAGCTGAAGAAGCAGACCTACATGTGGGGAACCCGATAATCGTGAGGACCCGATAACCGTGAGCACCAAGGACCTCAGCCGCACCGCGTACGACCACCTGTGGATGCACTTCACCCGCATGTCCTCGTACGAGAACTCCCCCGTCCCGACCATCGTCCGGGGCGAGGGCACCTACATCTACGACGACAAGGGCAAGCGCTACCTCGACGGTCTCGCGGGCCTGTTCGTGGTCCAGGCCGGCCACGGCCGGGTGGAGCTCGCCGAGGCGGCGTTCAAGCAGGCGCAGGAGCTGGCGTTCTTCCCGGTGTGGTCCTACGCCCACCCGAAGGCCGTGGAGCTCGCCGAGCGTCTCGCGGACCACGCGCCCGGCGACCTGAACAAGGTCTTCTTCACCACCGGCGGCGGCGAAGCCGTCGAGACCGCCTGGAAGCTCGCCAAGCAGTACTTCAAGCTCACCGGCAAGCCGACCAAGTACAAGGTCATCTCCCGCGCCGTCGCCTACCACGGCACCCCGCAGGGCGCCCTGTCCATCACCGGTCTGCCGGCCCTGAAGGCCCCCTTCGAGCCGCTCGTCCCGGGCGCGCACAAGGTCCCGAACACCAACATCTACCGCGCCCCGCTGTTCGGCGACGACCCCGAGGCCTTCGGCCGCTGGGCCGCCGACCAGATCGAGCAGCAGATCCTCTTCGAGGGCCCGGACACGGTCGCCGCCGTCTTCCTGGAGCCGGTGCAGAACGCCGGTGGCTGCTTCCCGCCGCCGCCCGGCTACTTCCGGCGCGTGCGCGAGATCTGCGACCAGTACGACGTCCTGCTGGTCTCCGACGAGGTCATCTGTGCCTTCGGCCGTCTCGGCACGATGTTCGCCTGCGACAAGTTCGACTACGTCCCGGACATGATCACCTGTGCCAAGGGCATGACCTCGGGCTACTCCCCGATCGGCGCCTGCATCATCAGCGACAGGCTGGCCGAGCCGTTCTACAAGGGCGACAACACCTTCCTGCACGGCTACACCTTCGGCGGCCACCCGGTCTCCGCGGCGGTCGGCCTCGCCAACCTCGACCTGTTCGAGCGCGAGGGCCTCAACCAGCACGTGCTCGACAACGAGGGCGCGTTCCGCTCGACGCTGGAGAAGCTGCACGACCTGCCGATCGTCGGCGACGTCCGCGGCAACGGCTTCTTCTACGGCATCGAGCTGGTGAAGGACAAGCACACCAAGGAGTCCTTCAACGACGAGGAGACCGAGCGCGTCCTGTACGGCTTCCTCTCCAAGGCGCTGTACGACAACGGCCTGTACTGCCGTGCCGACGACCGCGGCGACCCGGTCGTCCAGCTCGCCCCGCCGCTGATCTCCAACCAGGAGACCTTCGACGAGATCGAGCAGATCCTGCGCGCGACGCTGACGGAGGCGTGGACGAAGCTGTGATCGTCAGCCTGATCAGCTGATCAACACCGGCCCCGGTGTCGACCGTTCGAGTGAGAAACGGCGACCCGGGGCCGTGTGCTGTCCGGCCTTCCCCTCCTGGCTGCCTAGCGTGCGAGTGACCGATCGGCCCTGTCTTCGTTCCCCCGCACGGGGGATTGGCACGGGAACCACAGATCTGAACCGAGGTGTACGCCCATGGAGGCCCCGCCGGACAACGACGTGCTGTGGGCACGCTCCCTGTACTTCACGCACCGCGACGGCTCACCGGCGCTCGGCGGTGTCTCGCTGGGCGTGCGGGAGGGCGAGATCCTCGCCGTCAGCGGACCGCGCGGCAGCGGCAAGACGACCCTGCTGCACTGTCTGTCCGGCCTGGTGCCCGCCCAGCGCGGCGAGGTCTGGTTCAACAGCGTCCCCGTCCACACGATGGGCCCGATGGCCCGTGAACGGCTGCGTCGCAACCGCTTCGGCTGGATCGACCCGGCACCGGTCCTCGTCCCCGAACTCAACGTCTGGGAGAACGCGGCCCTCCCCCTGATGCTGCGCGGCACCAGCCGCCGCCGGGCCAAGGCCGCCGCGCTGGAGTGGCTGGAGCGCCTGGACATCGGCGACAGGGCCCGGAGCCGCCCGCACGAGCTCACCCAGGCCGAGCGCCAGCGGGTCTGCATCACGCGCGCCCTGGCCCCGGCCCCCTCGGTCCTCTTCGCGGACGAGCCGACGGCACCCCTGCACCGCGCGGACCGGGCCCACGTCCTGCGCACCCTGACGACGGCGGCCCGCTCCCACGGCATCACCGTGGTGCTGGCCACCCACGACCCGGAGACCGCCGCCCTCGCCGACCGCACGGTGCCGCTGATGGACGGGCGCCGGGTGAAGACGGTCCATCTGCCGCCGGTCACGGAGCCGGAAGGCCGGGGGGCCGCGTGCTCGCTCTCCGTCTGACGCGCAGCGCCCACCCCGCCGTCCAGCTCCGCCGCCTCCTGGTGGCGACGGCCTCGGCGGGCACCGGCTTCCTGCTCCTGTGCACCCTCGGCCGCGCTCTCACCCACCCCGAGGCCCCGGCCGCGTCCGTGCTCCGCCTCGCCTGGTGCGCGGTCCCGCTGGCCGCGACGGTCTACTTCGCCCTGGCGGTGGCCCGCACCGACCCCGGCACCCGCCCGCGCCCCGGCCTGGCGGCGATCGGCCTGGGCCCGGCCCGCCTGATGGCCGTCTCGGCGATGACGACGGCCCTGTCGACGCTGCTCGGCTCCATGCTGGCCCTCCTCCTCTTCCTGCACCTGCGCGGCGACCTCACGGGCATGCCGTTCGACGGAGCGGCAGACGACTTCCTGGCCGCGAACCAGCCCCTCCCGTTGCCGGCGTCCCTGACCCTGCTGGCACTGGTCCCGGTGACCTCGTCCCTCGCGGTGGCCCTGATGCTCCGCCCGAGGGACGCACACGTGGCGGCCCAGGCCGCCCCGGGGATGTCCGGCCGGTTCGGCGCCTTCGGCAGGACGGGCCCGGGTGCCAGGTTCGGCGAGTACGGCCGTTTCGGGGCGCGGACGAGGAGCGGCCCGCCGACGCACCCGGCCGCGGACACCGTCCCCGCCGAGGCGGCTCCCGACCCGGCGACGAACGGCCGGCCCTTCCACCCGGCCGCGGACGGCGGCCCCGCCGCGACGGCCGACCAGGCGGCGGACGGCATCCCGGGGGCACCGGGCACCGTGACCCTGTCCTCGGCGCCGACCCTGGTCAACGGCACAGCGGAGGCTTCCGCCGACGGCACCCCCGAGGCACGGGCAGCGACACAGACACCGCCCCGGACGCAGACGCGCCCGCCCCACCCCACCGCCCTCCCCTGGGGCATGGCCCTCCTCGCCGCCGGCCTGGCCGTGGAGGCGTACGCGAACCGCACCGCGAACCCCAGCACCCTCCCGCTCCCCGGCGGCCTGCCCACCGGCCCCGCCGCGGTCCTCGTCGGCTGGACCCTGACCGCCGTGGGTCTCGCCCTCGCCGGCCCCGGCCTCACCCACCTGTGCGGCCGGCTGCTGCAGTCGGCCCGCCCCGGCGCCCTCCGCCTCCTCGCGGGCCGCGGCCTGATGCAGGAGGCGGCCCGTATCGGACGGCCGCTCGGCGTGGTCTGCGCGGTGGCGTCCGGCGCGTACACGATGGCCGCGCTGTACGACCCGGCCGATCCCGCCTTCGGCCCGCTCACCACCCTCGGCGCCCTGGTCGTGGCGGGCTGCGCGGTCGCCACGCTCCTGACCGCGGCCGTGGAGGCGCGGCAGGTCCGCGCCGACACCACCGCCGCCCTGCTCCGCCTCGGCGCCCCGGCCAAGACGCTGCGCAGCGCCGCCGCCCTGCGCACCGGTGCCCTGCTCGCGCTGTTCGTCCCGCTCACCCTGATCGTGGCCGAACTGGCGGCCCTCCCACTGACCCGCTGAGACCGCGCCCAAAAAAGATCCCCGCCCCGCGATGAGTTCCGCGGGGCCCCTCGGTCTACCCCACCGAACGTCACACACCAGCAACGCGAATCCCCTGGGAGAGACCCGATGACCACCCCGGCCTACCAGCAGATGATCTTCGTGAACCTGCCCGTGAACGACCTCGGCGCCTCGAAGAAGTTCTTCACGGAGCTCGGCTACACGATCAACCCGCAGTTCAGCGACGACAACGCGGCCTCCGTGGTGATCAGCGACACGATCGTCGCGATGCTGCTCACCAAGCCGTTCTACTCGACCTTCACCAAGAAGGAGATCGCGGACGCCTCGAAGACCAGCGAGGTTCTCATCGCCCTCAGCGCCCAGAGCCGCGAGAAGGTCGACGAGCTCGTCGACAGGGCGCTCGCGCTGGGCGGTTCGCCGAGCGGCGAGACGCAGGACATGGGCTTCATGTACGGCCGTTCGTTCGACGACCTCGACGGCCACACCTGGGAGGTCGTGTGGATGGACCCGTCGGCCATCGGGAGCTGACCCACCGCTCGTCCGGCGCTGCCTAGCATGGGCGGGTGCATCCGACGACACCCGCCCAGCCGTTCGACGGCTCCCACGACCGTGAGATCGAGTCCCTCGCCGAGTTCGACGAGGTGGTCGCCACCCACGGCACGCTCTCCCACTTCCGCGTCCAGTCCGTCGACCTGACGGCCCGTACGGACGCTCTCCTCGCCCTGGACACCTCGGGCGCCGTCTTCCTCGGCTGCCCGATGGAGCCGGCGGCGGCCACGAAGTCCCGCGCCTCCGGCGCCCTGGTCTTCCCGCCCGTACCGGGTCTGTCGTTCGACCCGTACCGCGGATTCGTCTACTCCCCCGACGAGTTGTTCGCGTCCCTGGACGAGGGCTACGAGGCGACCCCGGACGCCCTCACGTACGCGTGGTTCCAGCGCACGAAGGCGGACGGCGACATATTCGGCTCGATGCTCCGCTCGATCCACGACGACGCCGTCTCCGACGCGCTCGACGAACTCCTCGTCGGGGAGCGCGTGGTGGGTGTCATGGGCGGCCACGCCATGGCACGCGGTTCGGAGGCCTACGCCGGTGCGGCCCGGCTCGGCCGTGAACTCGCCCGCGCCGGGCTCATGGTGGCGACCGGTGGCGGACCCGGCGCGATGGAGGCGGCGAACCTCGGCGCGTACGCGGCGCCCTTCGACGGCGCGATGCTCACGGACGCGCTCCGACTCCTCGCCAAGGCACCGAAGTTCACGCCCTCGATCACCGACTGGGCGACGGCGGCCTTCGAGGTGCGGGCCACATGGCCCGGCGGCGGCCCCTCGGTGGGCATCCCCACCTGGTTCTACGGCCATGAGCCGCCGAACCCGTTCGCCGCGCACCTCGCCAAGTACTTCTCCAACGCCACCCGCGAGGAAGGCCTGTTGGCCCGCTGCACCGCGGGAGTGGTGTTCCTGCCGGGCGCCGCCGGGACCGTACAGGAGATCTTCGACAACGCGACGCCCAACTACTACGGGTCGCGGGGCGAGCCGACGCCGATGGTGCTCGTGGACCGGGAGCACTGGACGCAGCGGCTGCCCGCCTGGCCGCTCTTGCGGTCACTCGCCCGGGAGCGGTCGATGGAGTCCCGTATCGCCCTCGTTGACCGGATCGAGGAGGCTCCGGAGGCGTTGAAACGTCTCGGTGGTTAATAAGCGGGCAAAGCCAGCCGCTCGGAGGGGTCCCCGCATTGACACTTCTTATGGAACGCTTATAGACCTGTGAGTCTGCTGGGGATGGTGACGCACTCGGCTCACCGGGGACGCCATCTTCCCCTCCACCCCCCGCAGTTGCGCTTCCCGTAAAGGACAAACGTGTCCCTTTCCCGCCGTACCGCCGCCCGTTCGGTGCGCATGCTCGGTGTCACCGCCGCCTCCGCCGCCCTGGCGCTCAGCGCCGCCGGCACCGCGCTGGCCTGCGACATCAGCGAGTTCTCCGCCACTGCCGCCTGTGACGGCGCCAAGGGTTCCATCACCGTCACCGACAAGGACCCCACGGGTGTCCCGGCCGAGATCACCGTCTTCCTCGAGAACAACGGCGGCGACCTGAGGCAGGTCGGCACGGCCCAGACCGTCAAGGGTTCGGCCGCCGGCGTGACCATCTCCTTCGCCGAGGCCTGGGAGCCGAACGCCGAGTACCGGATCCACGTCAAGGCCGTCAAGGGCAAGAAGATCCTGGTCGACAAGGACATTCCCGGCAACCTGACCACCCCGTCCAAGGCCTGCGAGGCCGAGGACACGTCCACCCCGTCCACCACCCCCTCCACCACCCCGTCCTCGACGCCGTCGGACAGCACGACCACTGCGCCGCCGGCCGGGACGACCACCCCGTCCCCGTCCGCCTCGGCGAGCGACAGCGCCGCGCCCGCGCCCTCCGCGAGCAACGCCCCGTCGGCCGCGGCCCAGGAGTCCAACCTGGCCGAGACCGGCGCCGGCTCCAACACCGGCCTGATCGTCGGCATCGCGGCGGTCCTGGTCGCCGTCGGCGGTGGCGCGGTGTTCTTCGGTATGCGGCGCCGCGGTTCCAGCAACCGCTGACCCGCCCGTCCGGCCGGTCCGCCGGACGCACCTGTGTGGCCCGCCCCTGTCTCCGGGGGCGGGCCATCCGCATGTCACGCTCCCGCGGGGTGGGCCGGTCAGTCCAGTACGACGGTCTCGGTCGCGTCGAAGGACACTCCCACCACGCCCCCGACCTCCGGCGCGTCCCGCAGCGTGCACGCCGCCTCCAGCCTCGGTGCGCCCTCCGGCTGGAGGTGCACGGCGACATGGGTGCCGCGGAAGGTGCGGGCGGTGACCGTGCAGCGCAGTCCCTCGTCCGCGCCCACCAGGCGCACACCGGCGGGCCGGACGAGCAGCGTGCGCGCCCCCTGCGCCGACCCGGGAGGCACCGGCACCTTGCCCCACGGAGTGACCGCGGCCTCCTCCGTGACGGTCGCCTCCACCACGTTGTCGAAGCCGAGGAAACGCGCCACGAACGCGTCCGCCGGCCGCTGCCACACCTCGAGAGGCGTACCGGACTGGGCGATCCGCCCGTCCCGCATCACCACGACCCGGTCGGCGAGCGCGAACGCCTCGCCCTGGTCGTGGGTGACCGCCAGCACGGTCGTCCCCAACCGGCCGAACAGCTCCCGGAGTTCGACGACCAGGCGCTCCCGCAGCGACCGGTCGAGCTGGCCGAGCGGCTCGTCGAGCATCAGCAGCCGGGGGCGCGGCGCCAGGGCCCGGGCCAGTGCCACCCGCTGCTGTTCCCCACCGGAGAGCGCGGCCACCGCACGGCCCGCCGCGCCCGGAAGCCCCACCAGTTCGAGCAGTTCCGCCACCCGCTCGCCCTGCCGGATCCTGGGCATGCCGTGCATCCGCAGCCCGAAGGCGACGTTGCCGCCCACGTCCCGCTGCGGGAACAGCTGATGGTCCTGGAACATCAGGCCGAGCTCCCGCTTGTGCGCGGGCACCCCCGCCTGGTCGCGTCCGTCGAGCAGCACCCGCCCGGCGTCCAGCGGCTGGAGCCCGGCCACCGCCCGCAGCAACGTCGACTTGCCGCTGCCGCTCGGCCCCAGCACACACACCACCTCGTGCTCGGCCACCGAGAGATCGACGGCGTCGAGCACGGGCCGCCCCCCGAACCGCACGGTGGCGCGCTCCAGTTCCAGCAGCATCTACAACTCCCCCGTCCGGTCGGTCCGCAGTCGCTCCAGCACCAGCAGCGCCACCACGCACACCACCATCAGAATCGTCGAAAGGGCCATCGCCTGGCCGTAGTTCAGCTCGCCGGCCCGCCCGAGCAACCGCGCCACGGCGACCGGCAGCGTCGGGTTGTCGGGCCGCGCGATGAACACCGTCGCCCCGAACTCCCCCAGCGACACCGCGAAGGCGAACCCGGCCGCGACGAGCAGCGCCCGCCACACCAGCGGCAGGTCGACCTCCCGCCACACGCGCCAGGGCGACGCCCCGAGCACGGCCGCCGCCTCACGCAACCGCTGGTCCACCGCCCGCAGCACCGGCAGCATGGTCCGTACGACGAACGGGATGCCGACCAGCGCCTGCGCGAGCGGCACCAGGATCCACGTACCGCGCAGGTCCAGCGGAGGCTCGTCGAGCGCGATCAGGAACCCGAAGCCGACGGTCACCGCGGAGACGCCCAGCGGCAGCATCAGCAACGCGTCGAAGCCGCGGACCAGCCGGCCGGCGTCCCGTCGGGTGAGCGCGGCCGCGGCGAGCCCGCCGACGGCCACGGCGATCGCGGTCGCGGTGACGGCGTACTGCAGCGAGTTGCCGATCGCGTCGATCGGCGGGACCAGGAAGACATTCCCGTCGTCGCTGGTCAACGCCCGGTAGTAGGCGAAGCCGGGCGCGTCGAGCGAGCGCTGCGCCAGCACCGCCAGCGGCAGCACCAGCAGCACGGCGATCGTGCCGAGCACTGCGGCGAGCAGCGCCCACTGCCCGGCGCCGCGCGGCCGCCGCGCCGTCACCGACGCGTCCACCAGCCGCAGCGCGGTCTCGCGCCTGCGTACGGTCCGGGCGTGCACCGCGAGGATCGCGCCGACGGCCAGGAACTGGACGATCGTGAGGACGGCGGCCGTGGACAGGTCGAAGATCTCGGAGGTCTGCCGGTAGATCTCCACCTCGAGGGTGGAGAAGGTGGGGCCGCCGAGGATCTGCACCACGCCGAAGGAGGTGAAGGTGAAGAGGAAGACCATCAGCGCGGCGGCCGCGACCGCGGGCCCCAGGGCGGGCAGGGTGACCGTGCGCCACGCCGTCAGGCGGGACGCACCGAGCATCCGCGCCGCCTCCTCCTGCCGCGGGTCGAGCTGCGACCACAATCCCCCCACCGTCCGTACGACGACCGCGTAGTTGAAGAAGACGTGCGCCAGCAGGATCGCCCACACCGTGGTGTCCAGCCGTACGCCCCACAGGTCGTCGAGCAGTCCACCGCGCCCGACGAGCGCCAGGAACGCCGTGCCGACGACGACCGTCGGCAGCACGAACGGGACGGTGACGACGGCGCGCAGCACCTGCTTGCCCGGGAACTCCAGGCGGGCGAAGACATACGCGGCGGGCAGCGCGACCAGGAGCGTCAGCGCGGTGGAGGCCAGCGCCTGCCAGGTGGTGAACCACAGGACGTGCCGGATGTCGGCCTGCGCGAGCACGTCCCACAGCCGCCCGAAGCGCCAGCCCCCGTCGGAGCCGAGCCCCCGGGCGACGATCGCGGCGACCGGGTAGGCGAAGAAGACCGCGAAGAACGCGACGGGCACGGCCATGAGTCCGAGCCGCGCCGCGTTCCCCGCGCGGGCCGCGCGCCCGGTCACTTCAGTACGAGCGAGGTCCATGACTTGACCCAGTCGTCACGGTTGTCGGCGATCTTCGCCGGGTCCAGCGTCTCGGGGTCCTTGGCCTGCGGGCCGTACTTCGTGAACTCCGCCGGCACCGCGGCCCCCTCCCGCACCGGGTAGACGAACATGTTGAGCGGCATGTCCTGCTGGAACTCCTTGGTGAGCAGGAAGTCGAGGAGCGCCTTGCCGCCCTCGGGGTTGGCTGCGTTGCTCAGCAGACCCGCGTACTCGACCTGGCGGAAGCAGGTGCCGGTGGAGACACCGGTCGGGGCGGTGGTCGGCTTGGGGTCGCCGTAGATCACCTCGGCGGGCGGCGAGGAGGCGTACGAGACGACGAGCGGCCGGTCGGCCCCCGCCTTCTTTCCGCCCGCGGAGCCGGAGAACTCCTCGTTGTAGGCCTGCTCCCAGCCGTCGACCACCTTCACGCCGTTGGCCTTCAGCTTCTTCCAGTAGTCCGCCCAGCCGTCGTCGCCGTACTCGGCCGCCGTGCCCAGCAGGAAGCCGAGGCCGGGCGAGGAGGTGGCGGCGTTCTCGGTGACCAGCAGGTTCTTGTACGCGGGCTTCAGGAGGTCGTCGAAGGAGGCGGGCGGGGTCAGCTTGTGCGCGCTGAAGTACGCCTTGTCGTAGTTGACGCAGATGTCACCGGTGTCGACGGGCGTGACCCGGTGCTTCTTCTGGTCGGCCCGGTACGCGGGCAGGACCTGGTCCGCGCCCTTCGCCTCGTACGACTGGAACAGCCCGTTGTCGAGGGCGCGCGACAGGAGCGTGTTGTCGACGCCGAAGAAGACGTCGCCCTGCGGGTTGTCCTTGGTGAGGATGGCCTTGTTGACGGCCTGACCGGCGTCGCCGTCCTTGAGGACCTTCACCTGGTAGCCGGAACTCTTCTCGAAGTCCGCGAGCACGTTCTTGGAGACGGCCCACGAGTCGTGGCTGACGAGGGTGACGGTCCTGGACTCCGCCGCCGAACCGTCGTCGTCCGACGATCCGCAGGCGGACAGCGTGACGAGGCCGAGGCCGACGGCCGCGGCCACGAACGTCCTGGTGTGCACTGGATTTCCTCCTGGGGTTGACCAGGAAGAGACGCGGCCCTGCCCGGGCACCCGCGGAAGGTTCCGCCGGTGCCCGGGCAGGGCGCAACAGCTTGAGTGATGACCGAACTTCCTACCCAGAATGACCTGGGCAAGGTTCAGAGGGTCTGCGGACTCTCCCGCACTCTCAGCGCTGTGGCGCTCCCCTGTCGGAATATGAAGATGTACTGATACGGACGTACTGATACCCGATACGTCGTACCTGATACCGGGGTCAGACTACCGCTCGGTGGCCGCGAGCTGACCGCACGCCCCGTCGATCTCCTGGCCACGGGTGTCCCGCACCGTGACCGGCACCCCGTGCGCGGCGATCGCCTCGACGAACGCCTTCTCGTCCTCGGGCCGGGATGCCGTCCACTTCGAGCCCGGGGTCGGGTTGAGCGGGATGAGGTTGACGTGCACGGGCTTGCCGCGCAGCAGCCTCCCCAGCCGGTCACCACGCCAGGCCTGGTCGTTGATGTCGCGGATCAGCGCGTACTCGATGGACAGCCGGCGCCCGGACCGCTCGGTGTACTCGAACCCGGCGTCCAGCACCTCGCGCACCTTCCACCGTGTGTTCACGGGGACGAGGGTGTCGCGCAGCTCGTCGTCCGGCGCGTGCAGGGAGATCGCGAGCCGGCACTTGAAGCCCTCGTCGGAGAACCGGTGGATGGCCGGCACCAGCCCGACCGTCGACACGGTGATGCCCCGCTGCGAGATCCCGAGCCCGTCCGGAGCCGGGTCGGTGAGCGCGCGGATGGCGCCGACGACCCGCTTGTAGTTGGCGAGAGGCTCGCCCATCCCCATGAAGACGATGTTGGACAGCCGCGCGGGACCGCCCGGGACATCCCCGTCCCGCAGCGCCCGCATCCCGTCGACGATCTGGTGCACGATCTCGGCGGTGGACAGGTTGCGGTCGAGGCCCGCCTGTCCGGTCGCGCAGAACGGGCAGTTCATCCCGCACCCGGCCTGCGAGCTGATGCACATCGTCACCCGGTCCGGGTAGCGCATCAGCACCGACTCCACGAGCGTGCCGTCGAACAGCCGCCACAGGGTCTTACGGGTGGTCCCCTGGTCCGTCGACAGATGCCGCACGACCGACATCAGGTCCGGCAGCAGCGCCTCACGCAGCTTCTCGCGAGCACCGGCGGGGATGTCGGTCCACTCCGCCGGGTCGTGCGCGTAACGCGCGAAGTAGTGCTGCGACAACTGCTTGGCACGGAACGGCTTCTCCCCGATCTCCGCCACGACCTCCTTCCGCTCGGCGGGCGAGAGGTCGGCGAGATGCCGCGGCGGCTTCTTGGCTCCGCGGGGGGCGACGAAAGTGAGTTCTCCGGGTGCAGGCATAACCCCTCCAGTGTCTCAGATCGAATGCGTGGCCCCGGCTGCGAGCCGTGCGGCGTGGTCGTCGGCGGCCGGGCGCGGAGAACTGCCAGGTCATACGGCGACGGGCCCCCTCCCCGAAGCACAGGGAGAGGGCCCGTACGAGCCGGTCGCGCGGTGCGGGTCAGCCGGAACCCACGAACAGGACGAGCATCAGCCACACCACGGGAGCCGTGGGCAGCAGCGAGTCCAGGCGGTCCATGATGCCCCCGTGGCCCGGGAGCAGCGTGCCCATGTCCTTGATGCCCAGGTCCCGCTTGATCATCGACTCGCCGAGGTCGCCGAGCGTGGCGCTGGCCGCGACGGCGAGGCCGAGCAGCAGACCCTGCCACCAGGTGCCGTCGTCGATCACGAACTGCATCAGCAGCGCGCCGGCGACCATCGCGAACGACACCGCGCCGAGCAGGCCCTCGCGGGTCTTGCCCGGGCTGATGCGCGGAGCGAGCTTGGTCTTGCCGAAGCGCCAGCCGACGGCGTACGCGCCCGTGTCGCTGACGACCGTCAGGACCAGGAACATCATGACGCGGAACGCTCCGTCGTCGGCGGTGAGCATCAGGGCGACGAACGTGGCCAGGAACGGGACGTAGAAGGCCGCGAAGACGCCGGCGGTGACGTCCTTCAGGTAGCCCTCGGGCGGTTCCGTCATCCGCCAGACCAGCACCGCGAGCGCGGTGAGGGCCATGGCGACCCAGGCACCCTCGGGACCCCGGACGTATCCGGCGACGACCATCGCCGCACCGCCGACCGCGAGCGGCACGAGCGGCGCCTTGATGCCCTTGCGCTCCTGCAGCCTGCTGGTCAGCTCCCACAGGCCGACGACGACGGCGACCGCTATCACGCCGATGAACACGGCCTTGACGACGAACAGCGACGCGATGATCACCACACCGAGCCCGACCCCGACCCCTATGGCCGCGCCCAGGTCTCGGCCCGCACTCTTCTTCTGGGGTGCGGGCGCCGGGTGAGAGGCGTCGGGCATGGGCTCCGGATTCTGCGGCACCGCCGCGTGGGGCTGTGCCGACGGTGTGTCGTGGCCGTGGGCGGCGTCGCCGTACGGCTGGTTGCCGTAGGGCCGGTCCGGGAACAAGGGGCCGCCCGGCCGAGCGGCCCCCCGGTCGTCATCCTGGTTTCCGCCGCGCGCGGGTACGTCGGGGACGATGGGCATGGGGCGAGTCTGCTGCGCCTCAGGCGCATCGTACGCGGGACCCGCCGGGGCGGCCCCCTGGACAGGCCCCTGGTCGACGGGCCCCCAGTACCCGGCCCGCGACCCGGCGTGTGGCGGTGAGCCCCAGGAAGAGTCGTTCATCAGACCTCGAGCAGCTCCGCTTCCTTGTGCTTCAGGAGCTCGTCCACCTGGGCGACGTACTTCGCGGTGGTGTCGTCGAGCTCCTTCTCCGCACGGCGGCCCTCGTCCTCGCCGACCTCTCCGTCCTTGATCAGCTTGTCGATCGCGTCCTTGGCCTTGCGGCGGACCGCGCGGATGGACACCTTGGCGTCCTCACCCTTGCCCTTGGCGACCTTGATGTAGTCGCGGCGGCGCTCCTCGGTCAGCTCGGGGAACACCACTCGGATGATGTTGCCGTCGTTGCTCGGGTTGACGCCCAGGTCGGAGTCGCGGATCGCCTGCTCGATGTTGCGCAGCGCGGTCTTGTCGAACGGGGTCACGACCGCCATGCGCGGCTCCGGCACGGAGAACGAAGCCAGCTGGTTGATCGGCGTCGGTGCGCCGTAGTAGTCGGCAACGATCTTGTTGAACATCGCCGGGTGCGCACGGCCGGTGCGGATCGCGGCGAAGTCCTCCTTGGCGACCACGACGGCCTTCTCCATCTTCTCCTCGGCCTCGAGGAGGGTCTCTTCGATCACCACTTGCTCCTGCGTGTCTTGAGTAGGCCCGGCTGCGGTTCCTTGCGGAGGCGGCGGCCGGCTGCGTCGCGTCTTCTTCCTGCACGGTTCCCGACCGGCAGGACATTGTCCATCCCCCGGCCAGGGTCCGTCCCCCGGTCAGGTGTTGTCGTACGGAACCGGGGTTCTACGGGGTTCTACCGGTCAGGACCGGCTGCCTTGCTCACCCACAAGCGTGCCGATCTTCTCACCCTTGACGGCGCGAGCGATATTGCCCTCGGTCAGAAGCTCGAAGACGAGGATCGGGAGCTTGTTGTCGCGGCACAGCGTGATCGCGGTCATGTCGGCGACCTTCAGGTCGCGGGTGATGACCTCGCCGTAGCCGAGGGCGTCGAACTTGACGGCCGCCGGGTTGGTCTTCGGGTCGGAGTCGTAGACGCCGTCCACGCCGTTCTTGCCCATCAGCAGCGCCTCGGCGTCGATCTCCAGGGCGCGCTGGGCGGCGGTGGTGTCGGTGGAGAAGTACGGCATGCCCATACCGGCACCGAAGATGACCACGCGGCCCTTCTCCAGGTGCCGCACGGCGCGCAGCGGGATGTACGGCTCGGCGACCTGGCCCATGGTGATGGCGGTCTGGACGCGGCTGTCGATGCCCTCCTTCTCCAGGAAGTCCTGGAGGGCGAGGCAGTTCATGACCGTGCCGAGCATGCCCATGTAGTCCGAGCGGGCACGGTCCATGCCGCGCTGCTGGAGTTCCGCGCCGCGGAAGAAGTTGCCGCCGCCGATCACGACCGCGATCTCGGCACCGTCACGGACGACGGCGGCGATCTCACGGGCGATCTTGTGCACCACGTCGGGGTCCACGCCCAGGCCCCCGCCACCGGAGAATGCCTCCCCGGACAGCTTCAGCATGAACCGGCCGCGTAGTTTGCCGTCGTCGCTCTTCTGGGCCTTGGTGGTCATGGGAGATCCCGCCTCTTTCACGTGGTGCACATGCGAAGAAGGCCATTGCCGGTGGGGTGTTCCAACCCGTGCGCGGCAATGGCCTCCTCGTCAGATCTGCTGTCGTCCGTCACGCACACGCGTGACGGCGTACCGGACGACTGCGTCCGACCCTATCGGGCCGGAGCGTCGATCGCGGCACGGACTCAGATGCCGACCTTGATGCGCGTGAAGCGCTTCAGGGTGACACCGGCCTCGTCCAGGACCTTCTGGACGGACTTCTTGTTGTCCAGCGCGTACGGCTGGCCGAGCAGCGTGGCGTCCTTGAAGAAGCCGTTGACGCGACCCTCGACGATCTTCGGCAGGGCGGCCTCGGGCTTGCCCTCGGCGCGGGTGGTCTCCTCGGCGACGCGACGCTCGGACTCGACGACCTCGGCCGGCACGTCCTCCTTGGAGAGGTACTTCGGCGCGAAGGCGGCGATGTGCTGGGCGATGCCCTTCGCAACGTCGGCGTTCGGCTTGTCCAGCTCGACGAGAACACCGATCTGCGGGGGCAGGTCGGGCATCGTGCGGTGCATGTACGCGGTCACGAAGCCGTCGGTGAACTGCGCGAAGCGGTCCAGCACGATCTTCTCGCCGAGGTTGGCGTTGGCCTCGTCCACGAACGCCTGGACGGTCTTGCCGGCCTCGATCTCGGACGCGAGCAGCGTCTCGAGGTCGGCCGGGGAGGTCTTGGCGACGTGCTCGGCGATCGCGTTGGCGACGGCCTGGAACTTGTCACCCTTGGCGACGAAGTCCGTCTCGCACTTCAGCTCGACGAGGACGCCGGAGGAGTTGTCGTCGGCGATGATCGAGACCACGGCGCCGTTCTCGGCGGAGCGGCCCTCACGCTTGGCGACGCCCTTCTGGCCCTTGATCCGGAGCGCCTCGACGGCCTTGTCGACGCTGCCCTCGGCCTCGTCCAGCGCCTTCTTGCAGTCCATCATGCCGGCGCCGGTGAGCTCACGGAGCTTCTTGACGTCAGCGGCGGTGTAGTTCGCCATGATCTGTGAATCTCTCTCGGAGTTCGAAGTCTCGAAGATCTGGGGGCTGTGGGTGAACGGCGGGCGGTGCGCTCGGCACCCCCCGCCGTCACTTCGTCCCTAGGGCCGTACGGACGACCTGGCGCCCGTACGGCCTACGGCCTGACTCAGGCCTGCTCGCCCTCGGCGGCCGGAGCGGCCTCGGCGGCGGGAGCCTCGGCAGCGGGGGCCTCGGCGGCGGGGGCCTCGGCCTCAGCGGCGGGAGCCTCGGCGGCCGGAGCCTCAGCCTCAGCCTCGGCAGCGGCCTCGGCCGGCTTCTCGGCAGCAGCCTCGTCCGTGGTCTCGGCGTCGGCCTTCTTCTCGCCCTCGAGCAGGTCGCGCTCCCACGCGGCCAGCGGCTCGCCGGCGGCCTTGTCGCCCTTGTCGCCGGTGGCGACGCCGGAACGGGAGATGAGGCCCTCGGCGACGGCGTCGGCGATCACGCGGGTGAGCAGGGTGACGGAGCGGATCGCGTCGTCGTTGCCCGGGATCTTGTAGTCGACCTCGTCGGGGTCACAGTTGGTGTCGAGGATGGCGACGACCGGGATGTTGAGCTTCCGGGCCTCGCCGACCGCGATGTGCTCCTTCTTGGTGTCCACGATCCAGACGGCGCTGGGCACCTTGGACATCTCGCGGATACCACCGAGGGTCTTCTCGAGCTTGGCCTTCTCACGCGAGAGGACCAGGAGCTCCTTCTTCGTCAGACCCGAGGCGGCGACGTCCTCGAAGTCGATGAGCTCGAGCTCCTTGAGGCGCTGAAGGCGCTTGTAGACGGTCGAGAAGTTGGTGAGCATGCCGCCCAGCCAGCGCTGGTTGACGTAAGGCATGCCGACGCGGGTGGCCTGCTCCGCGATGGCCTCCTGCGCCTGCTTCTTCGTACCGACGAACATGACCGTGCCGCCGTGGGCGACGGTCTCCTTGACGAACTCGTAGGCGCGGTCGATGTACGACAGCGACTGGAGCAGGTCGATGATGTAGATGCCGTTGCGCTCGGTGAAGATGAAGCGCTTCATCTTCGGGTTCCAGCGACGGGTCTGGTGACCGAAGTGGACGCCGCTTTCCAGCAGCTCCCGCATCGTGACGACGGCCATGGCCGTTCTCCTTGGGTTTCTCGGTTGTACCGCGGGGACCGGACGGCTCCCGCGCCTGACGCCCGCGATGCGCCGAGCCACGAAGGACCGAGGGGCGCAGATACCGGAGAACCGACCGTGGCCGGCCCCCGATACCGGGGCGTGCGAAGTCGACCCGGTGACCCGGATCGCCAGAAGAAGTGTACGGGACCGGCGGGGCACCGGGTGACGCCGCTGTCCACAACCGGCGGGTGGTCCACAGGTCCCGGCAGCGGTCACGGGAACACGCGACGGTGGCGTCATGCACGCACAGCGATTCACGGCCCTGCTGCCGGTCCTGTCGATGATGACGCTGGCCACGGTGGCGTGGGCGGACCCGCGGGTCGCACCGGGAGCCCGGGCGCTCCCCGCGCCGCCCGTCCCGGCGATCGCCCGGGTCTGGCCGGTGGGCACCCGTCCGGCGGTGCTGCGGGGATGGGAGCCACCGGCCGGCCCGTACGCCCGCGGCCACCGAGGCGTCGACCTCGCGGCCCCGCCGGACGCCCCGGTGAGGGCGGTGGCTGCCGGCCGCGTGTCGTTCGCGGGGCGGGTGGCGGGCCGGGGCGTCGTCTCGGTGGAACTGTCGGCGACGGGCCGGCCGCCCCTGCGGACCACCTACGAGCCGGTGCGGGCCTCCGTGCACAAGGGGGACGAGGTGGCCCCGGGCCAGGTCGTCGGCACGGTGGAGCCGACGGGCTCGCACTGCGTACGAACGTGTGTGCACTGGGGGCTGCTGAGCGGCAGGACGTATCTGGACCCGCTGTCGCTGCTGCCGCCCTGGCTGCGGCGGAGCGGCCCGTCACGGCTGCTGCCGGTGCTCGGCGTCCCCCTGCCGTGACTCAGCCCCGGACGCCCCGCAGCACCATGCCCACCGCGGCGTCGGTGATCGCCGAGGGGTCCTCCGCGGCCCCGAGCTCGATCCGCCGCACGGCCGCGTCCACCACACCCTGCAACAGCATCGCCGCCAGCCGGGGCTCCGCGTGCCCCAGTTCCGCCAGCGCCGCCCCGATCATCGCCACGAGCCCGCCGTGCGCCGCCCGGATCTTCTCCCGGGCCCCCGCGTCCAGCTCGCTCGCCGAGATCGCCACGACGGCCCGGTGCCGCCGGTCACCCACCAGGGCGAGCTGCCGGCGCACATACGCCTCGACCTTGGCCTCGGCCCCGTCGGCCGCGGCCATCGCCGCCTCGACCTCCGCCGCCCACACGGGGAAGTCGACCTCGCACAGTTCCTCGACCACGGCGGCCCGCGACCGGAAGTACTCGTACACGGAGGAGCGCGCGAGTCCCGTGCGCTCGGCGAGGGCCGGGAAGGTCAGCGCCTCCGTCCCGCCCTCGGACAACAGTGAGCGTGCCGCGTCCAGCAGGGCGGCACGCTGCATCGACCGGTGCTCGGCCACGGAGGCCGCTCGAATCCTTGGCACGTCGACCACTCTACGGACGCTCCACCCCCGACGGGAGTGACTGCGCCCGCACTTCCGTCGTCCGGCCGGGCCGGACCCGCCGGTTCAGCGGCCGAAGCTCGCCAGTTTCGCGCGCAACTGCAGGACCGACTTGGTGTGGATCTGGCTGACCCTGCTCTCGGTCACACCCAGCACGTTCCCGATCTCGGCGAGCGTCAGGCCCTCGTAGTAGTAGAGCGTGACGACCGTCTTCTCCCGGTCGGGCAGCGTGTTGATCGCCCGCGCGAGGAACCGCCTGAGCTCCCGGTCCTCGGCCACCTCCACGGGGTTGTCCGCGGCGGTGTCCTCCAGCGTGTCCATGAAGCTGAGGCCGTCCCCGTCCTCACCCCCGACGTGCAGCAGCTCCTCCAGCGCCACCACGTTGGCGAGCGACAACTGACTGAACACCGCGTGCAGTTCGTCCACCGCGATGCCCAGCTCGGCGGCCACCTCGCACTCCGAGGGAGTCCGCCGCAGCCGGGCCTCCAGCGTCGCGTAGGCCCGCTCGACGTTGCGCGCCTTCTGCCGCACCGACCGCGGGATCCAGTCCAGCGCCCGGAGCTCGTCGATCATCGCGCCCCGGATCCGGGTGATCGCGTAGGTCTCGAACTTGATCTCCCGTTCGATGTCGAACTTCTCGATCGCGTCGATCAGTCCGAAGACCCCGGAGGAGACGAAGTCGGCCTGCTCCACATTGGGCGGCAGGCCGACGCTCACCCGGCCCGCCACGTACTTCACCAGCGGTGAGTAGTGCAGGATCAGCTGCTCCCGCAGCCGTTCGTCCCCCGTCGCCTTGTACGACCGCCACAGCTCGTCGAGCGTCGAGGGAGCGGGCGGCCGCACGCTGCCACCGTCACGGGCGGCTGGGGTGATCGCCGCCCGGTCGGACCCGGAGGTGTGCTGGGGCATTCGTCGCCTTGTGCCGTTCTGCCGTGAAGTGCGTGAGGTGGGTACCGCGTGGTGCAGAGGTGCCGGTCTGTGCCGGAATCCTCGTGAGCGTAGCGTGACTGAAGTGTCGCGGTGCGCGAAGAGAGCGCCCCGACCGGTACGCAGATACGTTCCGCTGGACGCACTCCAGGGTCACGGCAGTCACGGCGGCCGACCCCGGCGGTGGGTCAACTGCCGGAATCCCCAAGGCTTTCGGCATTCCCCCGGACGGCCGAACAGCCCGGGTCAACACGGACGCCGACCCCCTCGAACGGAGACCACCGCCTGGCGTGTCAACTTCCAGCCGTCGCCGTGTCGTTCGACGTAGCCGAGTGCTCTGAGTTCGTACAGTCTCGCGATCGCGTCGTCCGGTGTGGTCCGGGCCTCGCGGGCGACCTCGTCGACCGCCGCGGGTCTGCGGGCGGGCAGTGCCGCCAGGACCCGCCGGGCAGCCGGCTCCAGCAGATCGCGCGGCAGCGCGGGGCCACGCCGGTCGGGAGCCAGCTCGCCCATGTCACCGACCAGTTCGACGACCTCCGCGGCATCGGTGACCAGTACGGCCTCTCCCCGCAGCAGCTCGTGCACACCGGCGGAGAGTCCACTCGTGGCCGGCCCCGGTACCCCTATCGTGTGCCGGCCCAGCCGCTGGGCCGCCCGAGCGGTGACCAGCGAGCCGCTGCGGTAGGCGGCCTCGACGACGACCGTGCCCCGGGTGAGCGCGGCGATCACCCGGTTGCGCAGGATGAACCTGCTCGGGGTCGGATGGTCGCCGGGCGGCAACTCACCGATCACCAAGCCCTGTTCGGCGATCCTGTTGATCAACGCCGTGTGACCGCGCGGGTAGGGCCGGTCGACCCCGCAGGCGAGGACGGCGACGGTGGCGCCGCCCGCTCCGAGGGCGCCCCGGTGGGCGGCACCGTCCACCCCGTACGCGCCCCCCGACACCACCACCCAGCCCTGTTCGGCGAGGCCGGCGGAGAGGGTGGCCGCCATGTGGGCGCCGTACTCGGTGCACGCGCGGGCACCGACGACGGCGACCGAGCGCAGCGCCCACATCCGCAGACTGGGCCGCCCCCGCACCCAGAGCCCCAGCGGCCGGGCGTCCCCGAGCTCGTCCAGCGTCCCCGGCCACTCGGCGTCTCCCGGGCACACGAACCGCACTCCGGCCTCCCGCGCGAGGGCCAGATCCCGCTCCGGCTCTGCCTGCCCGGCCCGCGCCCGCAGGCCGGCCCAGCGCCGCGCGGTCACCCCGGGCAACGGCTCCCCGTCGTCCCGCAGCCGACGCACCACCTCCGGCACGCCCCGCTCCCGCACCCACTGGCCGCCCACCTCGTCGCCGGGCTCGAGGACCCGGCCGAGGAAGATCCGGGCGAGCCGGTCGCCCGCCGGTTCGCCGCCGCCGTTCACGTCAGGGCCCCGAGGGCCATCGGCACACCGCGCGGCACCCCCGTGCGCAGCTGGAGGGCCAGGTTCACGTCCATCGTGCCGGGCCGGTCGTGTCCGACCAGGTCGGCGACGGTCCAGGCGACGCGCAGGACCCGGTCGAGCCCCCGGGCGGTCAGCACCCCTCGCTCCAGGCTGCGCTCCGCCTCGTCCATGGCACCGATCGCGGCATGCCAGCGGTTGCGCAGCTCCCGCCCCGGCACCTCGCTGTTGGTCCGCCACGGAGTGCCCGCCAGCCGGGCCGCCGCACGCTCCCTGGCGGCCCTGACCCGGTCGGCGACGATCGCCGTGGACTCGCCTCCGGGACCACGGTGCGCGAGCTCTGCCCGGCTGACCGGGTCGACCTCGACCCGCAGGTCCACCCGGTCGAGCAGCGGGCCGGAGAGCCGTGCCTGGTAACGGCGGATCGCGGAGGGCGGGCACTCGCACAGGGTGTCCCGCTGCGAGAACCGGCCGCACGGGCAGGGGTTCGCCGCGAGCACCATCAGGAACCGTGCCGGGAACCGCACCACTCCCGCGCTGCGCGCGATCACCACGTGCCCGGCCTCCAGGGGCTGCCGCAGGGCGTCGAGGGCGTGACTGCCGAACTCGGGGGTCTCGTCGAGAAAGAGCACCCCCCGATGGGCCAGCGAGACGGCGCCGGGTCGGGCGAACCCGGCCCCGCCCCCGACCAGCGACTGCATCGTGGCCGAGTGGTGCGGGGCGCAGTACGGGGCCACGTCGATGAGGGGCTTGCCCGGCGGCAGCAGCCCGGCCACCGAGTGGACCGCGGTGACCTCCAGCGACTCCTGCCGGCTCAGCCGGGGCAGTACGGCCGGCAGGCGCTCCGCGAGCATGGTCTTGCCGGTCCCGGGCGGTCCTTCCAGGAAGAGGTGGTGTCCACCGGCCGCCGCCACCTCCACCGCGGTCCGCGCCGAGCTCTGTCCGACCACGTCCGCGAGGTCGTGCTCCTGGTCCAGGTGGACGGCGCCCATGCTGTGCATCCCGGTGGCCGCTCCCGTGCCGGGCATCCGCAGGCCGGCCAGGAGCGGATCCGGGCGGCCCGCCTCGTCCGGTTCCTCGTCGGGGACCGGCTCGTCGGCGAGGATCGCGATCAGCTGCCGCAGGCTGCGCACCCCGAGCACGGACACACCGGGGACCAGTGCCGCCTCGGCGGCGGCGCACTCCGGCACGACCACCTGTTCGTATCCGGCGTCGGCCGCGGCCAGCACGGCGGGCAGGATGCCCCGGACCGGGCGCACCCGTCCGTCCAGGCCGAGCTCTCCGATCATGACGATGTCGGCGAGCACCCGCGGGTCGATCCGTTCGGCGGCGCCGAGCACGGCGCTGGCGATGGCCAGATCGAAGCCGCTGCCGCCCTTGGGCACCGATGCCGGGCTGAGTCCGACGGTGAGCTTCTTCTGCGGCCACTCGCCGCCCGAGTTCACCACCGCCGCGCGTACCCGGTCCCGGCTCTCCGTCAGGCTCTTGTCCGGCAGCCCCACCAGCGTGAACGCCGCCACTCCCGGTTCGAGGTCGGCCTGTACCTCGACGACGACCCCTTCGACGCCCACCAGCGCCACCGAGCACGTGCGCGCGAAGCCCATCTCAGGCCACCCCCCGCGCGTGCTCGACGACGGCCGCTCCGCGGCGGGGCAGGACGACGCCGACCAGATCGATGCGGACGCCGCCCGGCGGGGCTCCCCCGTGCGCCTGGATCCATCGCTCGGCCAGGCCGCGCAGGCGCTCGGCCTTCTCCGGTGTCACCGACGCCATCGGGTGCTGGAACCCGCCGCCGCTGCGGGTCTTCACCTCGCAGACGACCAGGACGTCACCGTCCCTCGCGACGATGTCGATCTCACCGGTCCTGCCGCAGCGCCAGTTGCGCTCCAGGACCGTCATCCCGGCCTCGACCAGCCGTCGTGCGGCCAGTTCCTCGCCGTACCTGCCGAGCGCGCCTCGGGCCAGATCCGTGTGCGTGTTCATGTGGGCACCACCTCCGGCACCCACGTTCACGCATCCGCCGCCACGAAAAAGATCTTGGTGGACAACTCGGGGGCTGTGGAAAACCCCGTCACCCGCACGAGCGCTCCGGCACGGGACTCAGCTCCCGGGAAGCTCCAGATCGCTCTTGTTGAGCTCCTCGATGTTCACGTCCTTGAACGTGAGCACCCGCACCTGCTTCACGAACCGGGCCGGGCGGTACATGTCCCACACCCAGGCGTCCGCCATCGACACCTCGAAGAACACCTCGCCCTGAACCGAGTGCACCTGCATCTCGTAGTCGTTCGTGAGGTAGAACCGCCGCTCGGTCTCGATCACGTATTTGAACAGACCGACGACATCGCGGTACTCCCGGTAGAGCTTCAGCTCCATCTCGGTCTCGTACTTCTCGAGGTCCTCGGCGCTCATGGCATGTTCCCCTTCAGCCGTGCGATCTCCTCATTGTGCGCCAGTCCCGTGCGCCTCTAGACGATTTCCGTGTCCAGGGTTACGGGTCCGGCCGGAGGACCTTCGTCGAGCAGCCTGCGCAGCAGCTCGGCGAGTCTGGTCGGATACACCGTCTCATGTGTCCGCGTCAGTTCCTCACAGGTCCACCAACGCGCTCCGGCGACGCTGCGCCGCTCCAGCTCGGTCAGGGCCGTGGCACGGGTCGCCGTCACCGTCGTACGGGCCAGGTAGTACCACTCGTCCTGGTCCCAGCGGCGGCCCGCGAACGGGAAGGAACACAGCCGCCGCCACAGCACCGGGCCGAGTTCGACCTCGGTGATGCCGGTCTCCTCGACGAGTTCCCGCAGAGCCGCCTCCTCGCGGGTCTCGTCGCCCTCCACACCGCCGCCCGGGGTGAACCACCAGTTGTCGGCCGGGTCGTCGGGTTCATGGCCGTGCAGCAGCAGGATGCGGTCCCGCGGGTCGAGGAGGACGACCCGGGCCACCTTGCGCAGCCCGCCCTCGTACGAGTCGACGCCCGCGTCCGTCGGCTCGTCCGTGGTCTCAGCGGGCACCGGCCGCCTCCGGCCGGGCACGGCGGCCGGACGTCCGCTTGGCGATCGGACCGTACGCCGCCCCACCGAGGACCAGCACACCACCGGCGACGATCAGCCAGCCGATCGTGCCCAGCGGGCCCGGCTGGGAGAGGGCGCCGAGCGTCTTGAACCCCGTGGGGCGCTCCAGCATGCCGTTCATGGGCCAGACCACGGCGTCGACCCGGGCCGCGACGGCGCTGCGCGCGACCGTGCCCTGCGCCGCGTCCGTGAGGTGGGCGGTGGAGTCCAGGGAACCCTCGCGCTCGTCGCCGAGCAGGAAGAGCCGGCCCTCGGGGACCTTCACGGTCGGGATGTTCTTGTTCTCGGCGAGGCTGCCGGCGGGCAGATACGGTTCCTCGATCTGCTTGCCGTTGACGGTCAGCTTGCCTTCGGTGCAGCAGGAGACCGTGTCGCCGCCGACCGCGACGACCCGCTTGACCACGGGCGCGTTGCTCGCCCAGGTCTTGTCGGTGAAGACGACGACGTCCCCGCGGCGCACCTCGTCGCCGTCGACGCGCTCGGCCAGCACCCGGTCGCCGGCCGCGATCGTCGGGCTCATGGAGCTGGTAGGCACGGTGTACGGCCGGTAGAGCAGGGCTCCCCACCCGAAGCCGCCGAGGAACAGCACGAGGCCCAGTGCGACGGCCAGTCCGGACAGACGCTGTCCGGTCCGGCTGCCCACCGGGCCACTGTTGGTGCCTCCGCCACTGTGCGGGGCCGTACGCGTAGTGCTCTCGCCACCCATGGATCCGCACCCTACCCGGCGGTACCGAACCGGGTCAGCCCTTCTTCCCCGGACTTCCCGAGCCTTGGTCACAAGCTTGGGAAAGGGTTTGCCGAGTGGCGGCGGCGCGAAAGCGGGAAGGTCAGCGGACCGCCGAGTCCTCCGTGCGCCGCCGGCGCCACAGGACGACGGGGACGACGCCGACGAGGGCGAGGCCCTGCGGGGCGACCGTCAGGGCAGCGGATCCGGCGGACTGGGTGTTCAGGCCGTCCTGGTCGAAGGTGTCCGGCACCGGCAGCGTGCCCCAGCGGGTGAGCGGCCAGGCCTTGACGACGGCACGGCCGACGACCTGGTCGACGGGCACCATGCCGTGGTTCTTGTCCGACTGGTTGTAGCGCGAGTCGCGCGAGTTCTGACGGTGGTCGCCCATGACCCAGATGAAGCCCTTGGGGACCTTCACGGTGAACTGGCCGCCCTGGTCGTCCTGGCTGCACGGGGTGTTGCCGGGGTACACGTACGACGCTTCGTTCAGCGCCTTGCCGTTGACCGTGAGCGGGCCGGTGCCCTTGCACGAAATGGTGTCGCCGCCGACCCCGATGACCCGCTTGATCAGGTCCTTCTCCTCGGCGGACGGCATCAGGCCGATCCAGCTGAGGACGGTCTGGAAGGCGTTCGGATCGACGGTGGCCTCGCCCGCCAGCCAGTTGTCGGGGTCGTGGAAGACGACGACCTCGCCGCGCTCCGGCTCGGAACCGAACCACGGGGTCAGCTTGTCGACGAGGACCCGGTCACCCTCCTTGAGGGTGTTCTCCATCGAGGCGGACGGGATGGAGAACGCCTGCACGAGGAACGTCTTGATCAGCAGCGCGAGGACGAGCGCGATGCCGATCAGGATCGGCAGCTCCTTCCAGAAGGAGCGGGGCTTCTTCGGCTTCGGGGCCGGGCCGCCGGACCCTTCGCCACCGGTCCGGGGCGGCTCGTCCGCCGGCGGGCCGTCGCCACCCGCCGCCGGGTCACTCCCGGAGGTAACGGCGCTGTCGGAAGCCGGGTCGGCGGCTTCCACCGGATGACCGCGGTGCTCCTCGCCGTCGTGCCCGGACCGTGCGCCAACCGCCACATCCCCCACGCCAACTCCTCACTCTGTGCCGCTGCCTGCCCCACGTACGACGCAGGCCCACCACTCCCATAACGAGCGGGAGTTCCGCAGGGCTCGGGAGTTGTCGAATCGATCCGTTCGGATCGCCGGGGGCAACCCTATGCGACAGCTGGGCGGACGCGGTCGCCGTGGCGGCCGAGCCGGTGACGGATGCGAAAGTTTGCGGTTCCTTGAGACGGACCCAGTGGCCCAACGGCCAGGCGATGACCATGGCCCGCCCCACCACCTCGTCCTCCGAGACGGTGCCGCCGTAGTCGGTGTTCTGGTGGGCCCGGGAGTCGGCGGAGTTGGCCCGGTGGTCGCCCATCACCCACAGCCGCCCCTGGGGGACGGTGATGTCGAACGACGTGCTGGAGGGGTCGTTGCCGGGATACAGATACGCCCCCTCCTCCAGAGGCACGCCGTTGACGGTGACCCGCCCCTGCGTGTCACAGCACACGACGCGGTCGCCGCCCACCCCGACGACCCGCTTGATGAGGTCCTTCTCGTTGTCGGACGGCAGCAGACCGATGAAGGTGAGCCCTTCCTTGATCTGCTTGACGACGACCGGGTCCTCCTTCTTGGTGGTGGTCTGCTCGTCGTTGAGCCAGCCGCCGGGGTCCTTGAAGACGACGACGTCCCCGCGCTCGGGCTTGGAGCCGAACCACGGGGTGAACTTGTCGACCAGGACACGGTCGCCGATCCGGATCGTCTGCTCCATGGAGCCGGACGGGATCACGAAGGCCTGCACCAGGAAGGTCTTCAGGACCAGGGCTATCAGGACGGCCACACCGACCAGCAGCGGTATCTCCCGGACGGCCGAGCGCCTGCGCTTGCGCTTGACCTTGCGCTGGAGCTTGCGCCGTTCCGCGCGCGTGCGACCGCTGCCGGAGCTGGAGGTGCGCCGGGCGCCGGTGGGCAGCAGGTTGTCCGCGGCGCTGGTCGGGATGCCGCGCGGCCTTCCACGGTTACCCATGGGCACCCTCCGCGCCGGGCACGCGCGCGTAGGCGCTCGGGCGGGGCAGGCGGGTGAGGTGCGCGTAGGGCCAGAGGATCCAGTCGGCGCGGCCGATCACACGGCCGACGGGGATCATGCCGCCGCCCGGTGAACCGAGGTGGTCCCGGGAGTCGCTGGAGTGGCTGCGGTGGTCACCGAGGACGAACAGGGTGCCCTCGGGCACGACCACGTCGAAGTCCACCGTGGACGCGTCGTCGCCGGGATACAGGAACGTCGACTCGTCGACCGACCGGCCGTTCACCTTGATCCTCCCCTCCTTGTCGCAGCAGACCACGTGATCTCCCCCTACACCCACGACGCGCTTGATGTAGTCGAAGTTCCCGAAGTACCCGGTGCCGTCGAACACGACGACATCGCCGCGCCGCGGCTCGGCACCGAAACGGTACGCCAACTTATTTACGAGAACGCGGTCGCCGATCCTCAATCCGTTTTCCATGGATCCGCTGGGAATCTGGAATGGTTGTGCCACGAAAGCGTTGAGGACCAGCAAAAACAGCAGGCAGATCAGCAGGGTGAGACTGATCCGGCCGCCCGGGAGCCACTCCGTGATCCGCCCCGCCAACGCGAAACGCGACCGTCCCTCCGGTCCTTCCGCCTCCGGGGTCTCCTGGGAGACGTCCGCGGGAACGGAAGGGTGGGAGGAGCGGTCGCGCTCCGTCGTCGGCTGAGCTTCGGTGTCCATCGGGGCCAGATGCTATCCGGCCGCTCTATGAACCCCTGAAGGCACTCAGTTGTCGCGCTTCTCCTTGATCTTCGCGGCCTTGCCGCGCAGCTCGCGCAGGTAGTAGAGCTTGGCGCGACGCACGTCACCGCGGGTGACGAGCTCGATCTTCTCGACGATCGGGGTGTGCACCGGGAAGGTGCGCTCGACGCCGACGGAGAAGGAGACCTTGCGGACCGTGAAGGTCTCGCGGACACCGGCGCCCTGGCGGCGGATGACTACGCCCTTGAACTGCTGCACACGGGAGCGGTTGCCCTCGATGACGCGGACGTGGACGTTGACGGTGTCACCCGGGCGGAAGGCCGGGACGTCGCTGCGCAGCGACGCGGCGTCGACAGAGTCGAGCAGGTGAGACATTTCGTCTGCTTTCTTCGCTGATGCCACAGGTCATCAACGGAACTAGATGTTCGAAGATTGAGTGCCGTGTGCCCGTCGAGGCGGGCGTCGTGTCCCCCTGCGGCAGGGGCGCACACCGGACGGCGCACAACAGCGACCTATTGTTCCACGCCGTCGGTCCTGCGCCAAAATCGACCGTACGGCGCACCCTCCGGGTCGGGCGTCCAGCCCAGGATGGAGAGCATCTCGCGGTCCTTCTTGTCGAAGGTCTTCGGCTCGCAGCGCTCGATCAGGTCGGGCCGGTTGGCCGTCGTGCGCCGCAGGGCCTCGTCCCGGCGCCAGCGGGCGATTTTGCCGTGGTGGCCGCTGAGCAGCACCTCGGGGATCTCCCTGCCGCGCCAGGCGGGCGGCTTGGTGTAGACGGGGCCCTCCAGCAGGTTGGCCATGGCCCCGGGGGCGAAGGAGTCGTCGCGGTGGGACTCGGCGTTGCCGAGCACGCCGGGCAGGAGGCGTGCCACGGCCTCGGTGACGACCAGGACGGCGGCCTCCCCGCCGGCCAGGACGTAGTCGCCGATGGAGACCTCGTAGACGGGGATCCGGGTGGCGTACTCGTCGATGACCCGCCGGTCGATGCCCTCGTAGCGGGCCGGGGTGAAGATCAGCCAGGGGCGCTCGGAGAGCTCCACCGCGAGTTCCTGGGTGAAGGGCCGGCCGCTGGGGGTCGGGACGACGATCGCGGGCGCGTGCGAGCCCCGCTCGTAGCCGTCGGCCAGGACGGTGTCGAGGGCGTCGCCCCAGGGGTCGGTCTTCATGACCATGCCGGGTCCGCCGCCGTAGGGGGTGTCGTCGACCGTGTTGTGCCGGTCGTACGTCCACTCCCGCAGGTCGTGCACCTGAACGTCCAGCCGGCCACGCGCGCGTGCCTTGCCGACCAGGGAGACGTTCAGCGGGTCGAGGTACTCGGGGAAGATCGTGAGAACGTCGAGGCGCATTACGGCCGGTCCCCGTCCGTGTCGGCGTCCCCGTCCGTGTCCCCGTCCGTGCCCTCGTCGTCGGCCTCGGCGGCGTCCCGCGCGGACGCGATCTCGGCCTGGTCGTCGATCAGACCGGGCGGCGGGTCGATGACGGCCCGCTGCTCCTCGAGGTCGATCTCGGTGACGATCGCCTCGACGAAGGGGATCATCACCTCGCTGCCGTCGGGCCGCTCGACGATGAAGAGGTCCTGGGAGGGCAGATGCGAGATCTCGGTGATCCGGCCGACCTCGAGGCCGTCCTTGGTGACCACGTCCAGGTCCATCAGCTGGTGGTCGTAGTACTCGTCCTCCTCCTCGGGCAGCTCCGCGGGATCGATCTCGGCGATCAGGAGGGTGTTGCGCAGGGCTTCGGCGGCGGTGCGGTCCCGCACCCCCTCGAAGCGCAGGAGGAGACGACCGCTGTGGACGCGGCCGGTCTCGATGGTCAGCGGGCCGGTCGAGGCCGGGTCCGTGGCCAGGACGGCGCCGGGCGCGAGCCGCTGCTCCGGCTCGTCGGTGCGTACCTCGACGGTGACCTCGCCCTTGATGCCGTGGGCGCGGCCGATCCGCGCGACTACGAGCTGCACTTCTGAAGATCTCCTGTCGTACCTGTCGTACCTGTCGTCACGACTGCCGTAACGACTACGGGCCGGGGACGGCCAGTGGCCCTCCCCGGCCCGAGCCGGTGCTGCGAAACGCGTCAGCGGACGTGATCCACGTCGACGAGGTCGACGCGGACGCCACGGCCGCCGATGGCGCCCACGACGGTGCGCAGAGCGCGTGCGGTGCGGCCGTTGCGGCCGATCACCTTGCCGAGGTCGTCGGGGTGGACCCGGACCTCGAGCACCCGCCCGCGGCGCAGGTTGCGCGAGGCGACCTGCACATCGTCGGGGTTGTCGACGATGCCCTTCACGAGGTGCTCAAGCGCCTCTTCGAGCATGCTGCTCAGGCCTCGGTCGACTCGGACTCGGCGGCAGCCTCGTCCTTCTTCTCAGCCTTCTTCTTCTGGGTGATGGCCTCACCCTTGCCCGAGTCGTCGCCACCGAGGGCCTCGAACACGGGGCGAGCCTTCTTCGGCTCGGCGACGAGCAGCGGCGCCGGGGCGGGCTCGCCCTTGAACTTCTGCCAGTCGCCGGTCTTCTTCAGAATGGCGAGCACCGGCTCGGTCGGCTGCGCGCCGACACCCAGCCAGTACGCCACGCGGTCGGCGTCGACCTCGATGATCGACGGGTGGTACGTCGGCTGGTACTTGCCGATCTCCTCGATCGCACGACCGTCACGACGGGTGCGGGAGTCGGCGACGACGATGCGGTAGTGAGGCGCGCGGATCTTGCCCAGACGCTTCAGCTTGATCTTGACTGCCACGGAAGTGGTGTCTCCTGGTCTTGACGTGGTTGGGCACGGCGAGATGGCCGCGTGGGGTTGCGGTACCCGAGTGCCCGATGGACGCGTCAGCCGGAGGAGAGAGGGGTCCTGTGCGGCTGTCGAGTACAGCTAGCCATTGTGCCACACCGCGAGGGTCCCTTCCGGCCGCGGGTGGTTTCCGGGCATGCGGGAGGAACGCCCGGCGCTTGCGGGGCGCCGCCTTCGACGGCCCCCCGCATCACGCTGAACCGGCAGCCACGAGATGCCGGTGCATGACGGCAGGCGCCTAGGCCGCGCCGGCGATCTCCGGGATCCGGAACGGCTTGCCGCAGCCCCCGCACACGATCGGCGCCTGGGCCAGGACCGACGGTACGACCCGCACGTTGCGGCCGCAGTCGCACACGGCCTTGACCCGGACGCCGCCGCCGGAGGAGCCGTGCCGGGCCGCCGGACCGCGGAAGCTGCGGGTGGTGTCGGAGGAGGTGGCCGCCAGATGGGCCTTGAGGGCCCGCTGGAGGCGCTCGATCGTCGGGCGGTAGCGCCGCTTGGCCTCGGGGTTGAGCGTGACCAGGGAGAAGCCGCTGCTGGGGTGGGGCTCCTCGGGGTGGTCCAGCCCCAGTTCCTCGGCGATCGCGAGGAATCTGCGGTTGTGGTAGCGGCCGGCGCGGGAGGTGTCGCGCACGCCGCGGGCGGCGGCGATGCCATGGACTGCCTCGTGAAGCAGTCGCTCGAAGGAGAGCTCGTGACCGCAGGCGGACGACGACTCCCCGATCAGGGACTCTGGCGCGGCAAGATCCGGCAGTTCGGGGTGGTACCGCTGAATGTCGGCCCACGCCTCTGCCAGCTCTGCGGCGAGAACAGGTGGTGTCTGTGTCGTGCTCACGTAATGACAACGAGCGGGGGTGCCCCTGTGTTCCTATTCCGGGCCATCCCAAATAATTTGCACGTACCCGTCAGTTGCCGCTGATGCGTCCTGACGAGGGCGGGTGCGCTGATCTGCGGAGAAGCCTCACAGCTCCTACCAAGGTGGTGCGTAGGCCCACGTACGACCCGGCGCGTAGACGATGTCCGCACGCCGGGGTAGGGATGTTCCGCAGGGGCGCAAGAGACGTTTCGGTCGCTCTCGCGGGCGGAGGGCGCCGTCTCAGTAAGCGCGCGCGACGACGGCGACGTTACCGGGGGCGTCCCCGTCGTCCGGCACCGACCCGTCCTCCGCGATCAGACAGCGTACGGTCAGCGACTGCTCGGCCAGCCTGGCCTCGCCTTCTTCGCCGAGCGTCGCCCACGGGATGCGCGCCCAGCCGCCGGCGACGGCCGCCTCGGCCGCCTCCTCGATCGTCGAGACGTCCGTCGTGCGGGATTCGCGGCGCTCACGGGACTGCTTCAGCAGCAGCGCCTGGTCCTCTTCGAGGACGGCGGGCAGCAGCGCCTCGATCGCGTCGATCGCCACCGGCTCCTTGCCTCCCGGGATGCGCCGGGCCAGCATCGCGGTGCCGTTCTCCAGGTCACGGGGCCCGATCTCGACGCGGACGGGCACGCCCTTGAGCTCCCAGTCGACCGCGCGCCGCCCGAAGGGGACGTCGGTACGGTCGTCCACCCGGACGCGGAGCCCCGCCGCCTTCAGCCGGTCGCCCAGCTCGCGGACCTTGGCCAGAACCGCCTCGTCGCCCTTGATCGCGAGGACGACGACCTGGACCTGGGCCAGCCGCGGCGGCACCCGCAGCCCGTCGTCGTCGCCGTGGGTCATCACCAGGGCGCCGATCATGCGGGTCGTCGAACCCCAGGAGGTCTGCCAGACCAGTTCCTGGGCGCCCTCCTTCGTCAGGTACCGGGTGTTGAAGGCCTTGGCGAAGTTCTGGCCCAGCTCATGGCTGGTGACCATCTGGAGGGCCTTGCCGTCGCCCATCATGCTCTCGAGGGTGAGGGTGTTGACGGCGCCCGCGAAGCGCTCCTTGACCGTCTTGCGGCCGGAGACGAAGTCGATCGCGAGGACGTTCTCCAGGAAGTCGCCGTAGACCTCGCGCTGGATGCGCGCGGCGAAGTCGCGGGCCTCCTCGTACGTGGCGTGCGCGGTGTGCCCCTCCTGCCAGAGGAACTCGGAGGTCCGCAGGAAGAGGCGGGGCCGCAGCTCCCAACGGACCACGTTGGCCCACTGGTTGATCAGCAGGGGCAGGTCGCGGTAGCTCTGCACCCACTTGGAGAAGTACTCGTTGACGATGGTCTCGGAGGTGGGCCGGACGACCGCCGGCTCCTCCAGCTCCTTGCCGCCCCCGTGCGTCACGACGGCCAACTCGGGCGCGAATCCCTCGACATGGTCCGCCTCGCGCGTGAGGTAGGACTGCGGGATCAGCAGCGGGAAGTACGCGTTCTCGGTGCCCGTCTCCTTGATGCGGGCGTCCATCTCCGCCTGCATCCGCTCCCACAGTCCGTAACCGTACGGTCGGATCACCATGGTGCCGCGCACTGGTCCGTTGTCGGCCAGTTCCGCCTTGTTGATCAGATCCTGGTACCAGCGGGGGAAGTCGTCCGCCCGCGGGGTGAGAACGGGAGCCTTTGCCATGGCGCGATGGTACGGCCCCAAGTTGCCGGAATGTGAATTCTCGCCACAGGCACAGCCGGCGCACAAGCGGGGGCCCGAGACCCCTGGACGCCGTCGCGTACGGGGAGTTACCTGGCATACGGGGGGAAGTGCGAGCGCACTGCACCCTGCACGGGGGCCACCTGATCGGTTTCTGCGGCAACTCTCGGCGGATTGGGGCGCTTATCCATGACACCTACGCTCGTGCGGCAGCACCTGCCACTCGCGGGGCCGACGCCCCGCGCGGACCCGGGTGCACGCGCGCGTGACTGGTCGGAGATCCAGGAGCGGATGCTGGTCCCGCTCTACGACGCCGTCTACGAGCGACTGGACGTGGGGCCCGGCACCAGGCTCCTCGCCCTCGGCTGCGGCTCGGGGCTCGCCCTGCTGATGGCGGCCTCCAGGGGCGCGGCGGCCCTCACCGGTGTCGAACCCTCCTCACCCGAACGACTGGCCCTCGCGCGCGAGCGCCTGCTGCCGAAGGAGTCCGGGGAGCGGGCCACGGGCGGGCGCGGGGACGGTGACGGCATCCGCCTCACGGACCGGTTACCGAAGGACACGGCCGGCCCGGGCACGCGCGCGTACGACCTGGTGACCGCGTTCGAGCCGATCGGGTGTCGCGCGGGCGACGCGGACGGGCTCGGCGGTCTGCTCGCGGCCACGACACCGCTCGCCGCGCGCGGGGCGCCGGTGGTGCTCGTCGGCTGGGGTCCGCCGGAACGCTGTGCCACGTCCGCGGTGTTGCGGATCGCGACCAAGCTGGCCGAGCCGCTGCGCGGCGGCCCGGTCCGGCTGCGCCCGGCGCTGCGCGACGACCTGGAGGAGGTCGCCGGGCGGGCCGGTCTGAGGCCGGACGGATCGGGGCGGGTGGCCTGCCCCTTCGGGTACGCCGACGTGGAGAGCGCCCTCAAGGGCCTGCTGTCCACCGGGCTGTTCGACGCGGCGGTCGCGGCGACGGACCAGGCGCAGGTCGACAAGGAACTGACCGAGGCGCTGCACCCCTACCGGCGCCCGGACGGGACGGTGTGGATGCCGAACGTGTTCCGGTACCTGATCGCGCGGACTCCCTGAAGCTCCCGCGTCTCCCGCGTCTCCTGCGTCTCCCGAGGAGCACGCCTCCCCGTGGGCCTTCGTCGGCCGCGTGACGCCCGTGCGCCGGTGCGCGTCCGCCTGCTCGCGCGCGGCCGCTTCCCGTCCGTACGCCGTGTGGGGCGCCCCTCCGCGAACGGAAGAGCGCCCCACACGGCGTACGGACGGGCTCGGCTCGGCGCCGAGCCACCCGCGGCGGGCCGTCAGCCCATGAACTTCTTGAACTCGTCCGGCAGCTCGAAGTCCTGGGCGCCCTGCTGCGGCAGCCCGAGCGCGTTGCCGCCCTGGGCCTCGCGGCGCTGGGCCTCCTCCAGCTCCTGCTGCTTGCGCTTCATCGGGTTGCCGGAGCGCTGCTTGCCCTTGGCCTGCTTCGGCTGCTTCTTCTGCCGGCCGGCGCCGCCACCCATGCCCGGCACCCCCGGCATCCCGGGCATGCCCCCGCCCTGGGCCATCCGGGACATCATCTTGCGGGCCTCGAAGAACCGCTCGACCAGGCCCTTCACCGCGCTGACCTCGACGCCGGAACCCTTGGCGATACGGGCGCGGCGCGAGCCGTTGATGATCGTCGGCTCGTGGCGCTCGGCCGGGGTCATCGACTTGATGATCGCGGCCGTGCGGTCGACGTCACGCTCGTCGAGGTTGGCGATCTGGTCCTTGATCTGGCCCATGCCGGGCAGCATGCCGAGCAGCTTGCTGATGCTGCCCATCTTCCTGACCTGCTCCATCTGGGCCAGGAAGTCGTCCAGGGTGAAGTCCTGGCCCTTCTTGGACGCCAGCTTGGAGGCCATTTTCTCGGCCTCTTCCTGACTGAACGTCTTCTCCGCCTGCTCGATCAGGGTGAGCAGGTCACCCATGTCGAGGATGCGGGAGGCCATCCGGTCAGGGTGGAAGGCGTCGAACTCGTCGAGCTTCTCGCCGTTCGACGCGAACATGATCGGCTTGCCGGTCACCGAGGCGATCGACAGGGCCGCGCCACCGCGGGCGTCGCCGTCGAGCTTCGAGAGCACGACACCGTCGAAGCCGACGCCGTCACGGAAGGACTCGGCCGTGTTGACGGCGTCCTGACCGATCATCGCGTCGACGACGAAGAGGATCTCGTCGGGCGAGACGGCGTCGCGGATGTCCGCGGCCTGCCGCATCAGCTCGGCGTCGATGCCGAGCCGTCCCGCGGTGTCCACGATCACGATGTCGTGGACCTTGACCTTGGCGAACTCGATCGAGTCCTTGGCGACCTGGACCGGGTCGCCCACCCCGTTACCGGGCTGCGGGGCGTACACGGCCACACCGGCGCGCTCGGCGACGACGCTGAGCTGGTTGACGGCGTTGGGGCGCTGGAGGTCACAGGCGACGAGCAGCGGCGAGTGGCCCTGCTCCTTCAGCCAGCGGCCGAGCTTGCCGGCGAGGGTGGTCTTACCGGCACCCTGGAGGCCGGCGAGCATGATCACGGTCGGCGGCTGCTTGGCGAACCGCAGCCGCCGGGTCTCGCCACCGAGGATCGTGACGAGTTCCTCGTTGACGATCTTCAGGACCTGCTGGGCGGGGTTCAGCGCCTTGGAGACATCGGCGCCGAGAGCGCGTTCCTTGACGTTCTTGATGAACGTGCGGACGACCGGCAGGGCCACGTCCGCTTCGAGGAGTGCGATGCGGATCTCGCGCGCCGTGGCGTCGATGTCCGCTTCGCTCAAGCGCCCCTTGCCGCGCAAGTTCTTGAAGGTCGCTGAAAGGCGATCGGAAAGAGTATCGAACACGGCGGCGTCGGTCCTCGGAGTCGGGGGCAGTCTGAGCGTCTTCCAGGGTATCCGGCCGCGCAAGACATTCGTCCCCGCCTGCTGCAATCAGCGGGCGGGGACGCGTGCCACGCGGCACACGGTCACGCCCGCAGTGTCTCCTCCAGCTTGCGGGTCACCGAGGCGGCCTCGTCGCCGGGCAGCGGCGCACCCTCGGCCCCGGTGACGTAGAAGGCGTCCACGGCGTTCGCTCCGAGGGTCGAGACGTGCATGCTGCGGACCCGCAGTCCCTCGTCCTCCAGGGCCCGGCCGATCCGGAACAGCAGCCCCGGCGCGTCCTGCGCGCGTACCTCGATGACCGTCGCGTGCCGGGAGGCCGCCGGGGCCACCGTCACCCGCGGCGGAGGGGCGACCACGCCCCGCCGACGGGGATAGGCGGCGTCCCGTTCCGCGAGCCGTCCGGCGATGTCCAGCGAGCCGTCCAGGGCGCGTACGAGGTCGGCGCGCAGCCGGGCCGCCTGGGGCAGGGAGCCGTACTCGGCGGCGACCCGCCAGTTCAGCAGCAGGACGGAGCCCTCGACCCCGCTCGGCAGGTCCAGGGCGCGCAGCTCTGCGGTGCGGACGGTCAGCCGGTGCATGGCGAGGACGCCGGCCACCGCGGGCAGCACGCCCGCCTGGTCGGGGACGGCGATGAGCAGTTCCACACCGAGCGGCTCGGGGTCGTCCGCCGGCCGGTCCTCCGCCGGGGGCTCGGTCTGGGCGCGCAGGGCCAGCACCGGGCTGCTGGTGGCGACCGCCTCGATGGCGAGCCGTTCCTGCTCGGCGGTGGGCGCGGCGGCGTCGGGCTCGTCCGGCTCGTCCCCGGCGAGTACCGCCGCCACCCGCTTGACCAGGTCCGCCACGAGCGAACCTCGCCAGGACGACCAGGCGGCGGGGCCGGTGGCCAGCGCGTCCGCCTCGGTGAGCGCGTGCAGCAGCTCCAGGGTGCTCTGCGAGCCGACCGCCTCGGCGACCGAGCGGACCGTGGCCGGGTCCTCCAGGTCGCGCCGGGTGGCCGTCTCGATCAGCAGCAGGTGATGCCGTACGAGCGTGGAGAGGACGGCGACCTCGGCGCGGTCGAAGCCGATCCGGGCGGCGACGTCCTTGGCGATGATCTCGCCCGCGACCGAGTGGTCGCCGGGCCAGCCCTTGCCGATGTCGTGCAGCAGCGCGGAGACCAGCAGAAGGTCGGGGCGGCTGACCCGGCGGGTGAACTCGGAGGCACGGACGGCGGTCTCGATGAGGTGCCGGTCGACGGTCCAGATGTGCACGGCGTTGCGCTGCGGGCGGCAGCGCACCCGCTCCCAGTCGGGCAGCAGCCGCGTGATCAGGCCCTCGGCCTCCAGTGCCTCCCAGACCTCGATGGTGGGCTGGCCCGAGCCGAGCAGGGTCACGAGCTGCTCACGGGCCTCGGCGGGCCAGGGCGTGGGCAGCGGGCGCACGGTGGCGGCGAGGCGTCGTACGGCGTGCAGGGAGAGCGGGAGACCGGCCTGCGCGGCGGCGGCCGCGGCGCGCAGCGGGAGCACGGGGTCGCGTTCGGGGCGTGCGGCACGGGCGAGCACCACCTCGCCGTCCTGCTCCACCACTCCTTCGGCCAGCGGGGACCGTTCGGTGGCGGGCTTGGCACCGCCGCCCAGCATGGCGCGCAGCCGCGGCCGCACGGCGCGTGAGCGCAGCACGCGCCCCACTTCGCGCCAGGTGACATCACTCGCATACGAAATGACGCGGGCCGCCTCGTACACCTGCCGCAGCAGCGTGTCGGCGTCCAGCAGGCCCAGTTCGGCGGCCACCTGGTCCTGTTCCTGGAGGGCCAGGCGGTCGGTGGCGCGGCCGGTGGCCAGGTGCAGGGCGTCCCGCACGTCGAGGAGCCGGCGCCGGGCGTCGTCGAGGCCCTCGCGGGGCGCGTCGGCCAGCCAGGAGGCTGCGACGGCCCGCAGCGCGGTGGCGTCCCTCAGCCCGCCCCGCGCCTCCTTCAGGTCCGGCTCCAGCAGGTACTGGAGCTCGCCCTGGCGTTCGGCGCGCTCGACGCAGAGTTCCTGGAGCTCGGGAAGGCGCTTGGGCGCCTGGTTGCGCCAGTCGGCGAGGACGGCCGTACGCAGTCCCGCCGTGAGACCGGGGTCCCCGACGAGGTGGCGGGCGTCGAGGAGGCCGAGCTGGACCTTGAGGTCCTCCGCGGCCGTCTTGCGGGCCTCGGCCGGGGTGCGGACGGAGTGGTCCAGTGCGAGGCCCAGGTCCCACACGGGGTACCAGAGCCGGTCGGCGAGGGCGGCGACCGCCTTGGGGTCGGCGCCGTCGTGCAGCAGGAGGAGGTCCAGGTCGCTGCGCGGGGACAGCTCGCCCCGGCCGTAGCCGCCGACGGCGACCAGGGACACGCCCTTCAGGTCCTCGGTACCGGCCGTGAAGAGCCCCGACAGCCAGTCGTCGGTCAGTTCGGCGAGGGCGGAACGGCGCGGCGGCCCGGACCGCGCCCCCTCGGTGAGGAGGCGCAGCCGGGCCGCCGCGTAGCCGCTGGGTCCCGAGTCCTCTGCATCCTTGCGCACGTCCGTACTCGTCACCCAGCGACTCCTGTTCTGTTCTGCCGTCAGAGCGCGTCCGGGCCGCGCTCGCCGGTGCGGACCCGTACGGCCGTCTCGACCGGGAGGGACCAGACCTTGCCGTCACCGATCTTGCCGGTACGAGCCGCCTTGACGATGACGTCGATCAGCTGCTCGGCGTCGTCGTCCTCGGCCAGCACCTCGATGCGGATCTTGGGAACGAGGTCGACCGTGTACTCGGCGCCGCGGTAGACCTCGGTGTGTCCCCGCTGACGACCGTAACCGCTGGCCTCGGTGACCGTCAGACCGTGGACGCCGAAGGCCTGAAGGGCTTCCTTGATCTCGTCGAGCCGGTGGGGCTTCACGACGGCGGTGATGAGCTTCATGCGTCCACCTTCTTGCTCGCGTCGGTGACCGCGGTCGGGAGGGCGGTCGTGCGGGCGGCGCCGCCGCCGGCCCCGCTGAAGTCGTATGCGGTCTCGGCGTGCTCGGCCTGGTCGATGCCGGCCACCTCGTCGTCCTCGGACACCCGCATGCCGATGGTCTTGTCGAGGAGGAAGGCGAGGATCGCGGAGACCACCAGCGAGTAGGCGAGGACCGCGAAGACACCGGCGCACTGCTTCCACAGCTGGTCGAAGGAGTGGTTGCCGTAGAAGACACCGGTCGCCGTGGACTGGCCCTTGCCGCTGGCGAAGAAGCCGATCAGCAGGGAGCCGACGACACCGCCGACCAGGTGGACGCCGACGACGTCGAGCGAGTCGTCGTAGCCGAACTTGTACTTCAGGCCGACGGCCATGGCGCACAGCAGACCGGCGATGGCACCGACGGCGATCGCGCCGAGCGGGGTGACCGCACCACCCGAGGGGGTGATGGCGACCAGACCGGCGACCGCACCGGAGGCGGCGCCCAGCGTGGTGAACGCGCCGTGCCGGATCTTCTCGTAGACGAGCCAGGCCAGCATGGCGGCGGCGGTGGCGACCTGCGTGTTGACGAACATCAGCGCGCCGACGCCGTCGTCGTTGCCGAGCCACGAGCCGGCGTTGAAGCCGAACCAGCCGAACCACAGCAGACCGGCGCCGAGCATGACCAGCGGCAGGCTGTGCGGGCGCATCGGGTCCTTCTTGAACCCGACGCGCTTGCCGATGACGAGGATCACGCCGAGGGCCGCGGCACCGGCGTTGATGTGCACCGCCGTACCACCGGCGAAGTCGATGACACCCAGCTCGAAGGCCCAGCCGCCGGCGCCCCAGACCCAGTGCGCGACCGGGAAGTAGACGACCGTGGCCCACAGGGCGACGAACAGCGCCCACGCGGAGAACTTGACGCGGTCGGCCAGCGCACCGCTTATCAGGGCGGGCGTGATGATCGCGAACATCATCTGGAAGACCATGAACACGAAGATCGGGATGGTGTAGCCGTCCCACAGCTCCGTCAGGCCGATGTTGCTGAGACCGACCCAGTCGGAATTCCAGCCGATGAGGCTGCCGGAATCGGTACCGAAAGCGAGGGAGAAGCCGTACAACACCCACAGGATGGTGACGATCCCGATGCTGATGAAACTCATCATCAGCATGTTGAGCGTGCTCTTGACGCGGACCATGCCTCCGTAGAAGAAGGCGAGGCCCGGGGTCATGATCAGTACCAGGGCGGAACAGATGAGCATGAAGCCTGTGTTCGCGGACGACAGCGTGGGTGCGTCCGCCGCAAGCGTGATGGCGGCCTGTGCCATCGGCGTCTCCTCGTCGTAGGTACGGCCCCGTGCGGGCGAAGCCAGAGCGGGTCGTGAGGGGTGGGCCGGTTATGCGCCATGAGATTCGCGCAGCGCGGTTTCGGTGGACGCCCCTCGTTGTTTCGCCGCTGTGACGAAGGCGCCTCGTGCGTTACGCCTCGATGAACTGGCTGATGTTCGTCGAATGGATCGTTATCGTGGCGCAACCTTCGGAGAACGCAATAAACCGGCCGCGGGCGGCCTTCCGAATGACCTGGCATGGGGGAGCCGAGTCGGGCAGTTCGGGAGGGCCGGCCGCGGCCGGAGTCCAGGGTTGTGCTCTGTGGATCAGCCGGATCAGACCGCTTCGGCCGTCTCGGGCAGCTCGATGGTGAGGCGCTCGGTCAGGTCCACGACCTCGGAGAGATCCCCGAAATCGCGTACGGCGCTGTCGACGGTCTTTCGGATACGAGTGTTGACGCGCTCGGAGCGCACCTTCTTGGCCTCCTTCATGGCCTGGGTGGCGAGGGTGGCGCTCTCCTCGGGCTCGCGCTGGAGGAGGTGCACCGTGGCCATGCCGATCAGGTTCAGCACATACGACCGCTGGTGGTCGTGGTCGCCCGCGAACAGCTGCACGGCCTTGCTCATCAGGGGCTCGGCCAGCGAGGCGTAGGTGGGGCTGCGGCCGGCGACATAGGCGAGGTCGCGGAACGAGTGACTGTTCTCGCCGTAGAGCTCGGCCTCGGAGAAGAAGCGGATCCAGTCGGGGTCCGGCTCGTCCCACTCGTCCGATTCGGCGAAGGTGTCCTCGGCCATCCGCACCGCCCGCTTGCACCGGCCGGGCTGCCCCATGTTGGCGTAGGCGCGGGCCTCCATCGCATACAGCATCGACTGGGTGCGCGGGCTCGCGCAGTCCCGGCTGCCGTACTGCGCGAGGTGGATCAGTTCCAGGGCGTCCTCGGGCCGGCCCAGGTGGATCATCTGGCGGCTCATGCTGGACAGCACGTAACTGCCGAGCGGCCGGTCGCCGGCCTCCTTCGCCGCGTGCAGGGCGAGCACGAAGTACTTCTGCGCGGTGGGCTGGAGCCCCACGTCGTAGCTCATCCAGCCCGCCAGCTCCGCCAGTTCGGCGGCGACCTTGAAGAGCCTCCTCGCGGTGGACTCGGGCTGCGGCTCCTGGAGGAGGTCCGTCACCTCGTGCAGCTGCCCGACGACCGCCTTGCGGCGCAGCCCGCCGCCGCACTGGGCGTCCCACTGCCGGAACATCACGGTGGTGGACTCCAGCAGGTCCAGCTCGGGCCGGGAGAGCCGGCCGCGGGCCCGGCTGGTCGGGACCGAGTCCGGATCCTCGAGCGGGGCCGGCGGCGAGGGGACGAGCCAGCGCTGCATGGGCTCGATGAGGGACGGGCCCGCGCACAGCGCGAGCGAGGTCCCGAGGAAGCCGCGCCGCGCCAGCATCAGGTCGCTGCGGGAGAACTCGCTGAGCTGGGCCACCGTCTGCGGGGCCGTCCACGGCAGGTCGACGCCGGTCACGGAGGGCGCCTGGCGCGCGGCGCGCAGCCCGAGGTCCTCGACGGAGACGACACAGCCGAACCGCTCGGAGAACAGCTCGGACAGGATCCTCGGGATGGGCTCGCGGGGGTTCTCGCCGTCCAGCCAGCGACGCACGCGCGAGGTGTCCGTGGAGATGTGGTTGGCGCCCAACTGGCGTGCGCGGCGGTTGACTTGACGGGCGAGTTCACCCTTCGACCAGCCGCTGCGCACGAACCACGAAGAGAGCAGCTCGTTCGGGCGCTTGTCCCCACCCGCAGCGTTGTTTCCGCTTCCGCCGTTGCCGCTCACTGGAACGCCCCCATCCCTGAGACCACTTGTCACTGAGTGCGCCAAGCCTTATCAGAATGCCGGTAAATACGGCCTGCCGTACGGTACTTGTCACCCTTCGAACGGAAAGACGACTTGCCTCCGGCATACCCACAAGCGCATGTGCCTCCAGGACCCGCACACTCAAAGTAATCCTACGATCACGGCTCCGGCCACGAGGATCCCGGAAACGCCACCATTCGCCACCCCTTCGAATGAACTCCCGGTGGCTCGTACGCGATTCACTTGACATAGGACAGCCGGGAGTGGGCGGAGCGAAGCACCCAGGGGCGCGCGCCGCCCGACACACCACCCGGAGCGCTTCCAGGCGCTGCCTGGATCGAGCGGTCGACGGGAAGCGGAAGCACACAGAGTCACGACGATCGATCGCTGCGTAACCATCGGTGCGTCGAACCCGTTGGAGGGGGCATGGGCTTCACGATCGGCGGCATTCGCGAGATCCGCTCCGGCGCGCGCAGGCGCGGTCGCTCGTCCGAGTGCACCACCGTCGCCGAGTTCACGGGACTGTGGGGCTGGGACGCGGTGCCCGGCGCGCGGGCCGCGGCGGGCGCCTGCTCGTGCGGGCGCTCCGACTGTCGCGAACCGGGCGCGCATCCCCTGGCGTTCGCCCCCCGGGTCCCCGCCGGGGCCACGCTCGACGACGTGAGCAGGACCTGGTCGGAGTTCCCGGGCGCCGCGGTCATGCTGCCCGTCGGGCGCGCGTTCGACGTGATCGACGTCGCCGAGCCCGCCGGCCGTCGCGCCCTGGTCCGGCTGGAGCGCATGGGTCTCCCCCTCGGCCCGGTCACCGCCACCCCCGAGGGCCGCACCCAGTTCTTCGTCGCGCCCGGCGCCGCCGCCGAACTGGCCGGGCTGCTCTACCGCATGGGCTGGGACGACCCGACCGCCCTGGACCTGCGCGGCCTGGGCCCCGGCACCTGCATCACGGCTCCGCCCTCCGACCGCGGCGGGCTCGGCCCGGTGCGCTGGCTGCGCCCACCCGCACTGGACTCGGCCACCCGCCCGCCTCAGGCCCGCCTGCTGCTGGGCACCCTGGCCTATCTGGCCCACCGGTCGCGCGCCTGAGCCGTACCGTACGGCGCGCACACAGCCGAGCGCCCGCTCCCACTGCACCTGGGGGCGGGCGCTTCTCACTTCTTCACACCTGGACCGGCGCCGCTCATCTCGCGGATCCGGCTGATCGCCGTCGTGGGACCTCGACGGATGGTCGCGGTCCACGCGCGGTGGCCGACGGCCCTCAGTCGCCGATAAGGGCATCCACGAAGGCCTCCGGCTCGAAGGGCGCCAGGTCGTCCGCGCCCTCGCCGAGTCCGATCAGCTTGACCGGGACGCCCAGCTCGCGCTGGACCGCGATCACGATGCCGCCCTTCGCCGTGCCGTCCAGCTTGGTCAGGACGATGCCGGTGATGTTCACGACCTCGGCGAAGACACGGGCCTGGACGAGCCCGTTCTGCCCGGTGGTGGCGTCGAGGACGAGCAGCACCTCGTCGAGCGGCGCGTGCTTCTCGACGACCCGCTTGACCTTGCCGAGCTCGTCCATGAGCCCGGTCTTGGTGTGCAGCCGCCCCGCGGTGTCGATGAGGACGACGTCCACCCCCATCTCCTTGCCCTCCTTCACCGCGTCGAACGCGACGGAGGCGGGGTCGCCCGCCTCGGGGCCCCGCACCGTGTGCGCGCCGACGCGCTCGCCCCAGGTCTGGAGCTGGTCGGCGGCGGCGGCGCGGAAGGTGTCGGCGGCGCCGAGGACGACGGTCCGTCCGTCGGCGACGAGCACCCGCGCGAGCTTGCCGGTGGTGGTGGTCTTGCCGGTGCCGTTGACCCCGACGACCATCACGATGCCCGGCTTGCGCTCCTCGGGCTCGGTCTTCACGGTGCGGTCGACCTCGGTGCCGACCAGCGTGAGCAGCTCCTCGCGCAGCAGGCTGCGCAACTCCTCGGGGGTGCGGGTGCCGAGCACCCTGACGCGCTCGCGCAGCCGCTCGACCAGCTCCTGGGTGGGCTGCACGCCGACGTCGGCGGTGAGCAGCGTGTCCTCGATCTCCTCCCAGGTGTCCTCGTCGAGGTGCTCGCGGGAGAGCAGCGTGAGCAGGCCCTTGCCGAGGGCGTTCTGCGAGCGGGACAGACGGGCGCGGAGGCGGACCAGCCGCCCCTCGGTGGGTTCCGGGATCTCGAGCTCGGGAACCTCGAGAGGGGGGCCGACGGGCGGTTCCTCGACGGCGGTGCCGGTCGAGCCGCCGTCGGGAAGATCCACCTCCTCTATCGTGCGGCGCGGTTCGTCGCGCGGCGTCTCGGCCTCGTCGCCGACATGCGGTTCGGCCGGAGGGGCGGTGATGTCGGGCGCGGTGGGGGGCGGCGGGGGCAGCGACTTCTTCCGTCGGCTGCCGACCACGAGCCCGCCGAGCACACCGAGCACGACCACGGCGATGACTACAGCAAGGATGACGGTTTCCATAACCCGTCCAGTATGCGTGACCCCTCCCCGCCGGTGCGGGTGGCGACCCGGCCGCGCGTCAGTCCGTCGGCCCGCTCTTGTGCAGCGCGGCCCTCGCCCGGAAGCGCAGGCGCAGACAGCGGTCCTCGACCTCCGCGGGCGCGTCCGCGGGACAGCAGCAGTGCTCGGCGAGCCATCGCAGATCGTCGGGGTCGAGCCAGAGGGCGACGCGCCCCCGCTCGGCCTCGCCCCGGGGATCGGTCGGCACGACGGCTCGGGTCATGGCCGGAGCGTACCGCCGGCGCGTACCGACCCATGGCCATCTGACACATCGTCAGCTACGGTCCCCCACATCCGCCGAAGGGGGGCCTCCCATGCCCGTCACCGTCGTCCGTTTCAACCTCGTCGCTCCCGGCGCGACCCCGGCCGAGCTCGGTGTGCGCTACCGGGCCGCTCTGGAGATGGCCGCGTACGCCGACGAGTGCGGGGTCACGACCGTACAGACCGAGGAGCATCACGGGGCCGAGAACAACTGGCTGCCGTCGCCGTTCGCCTTCGCGGGCGCCGTGCTCGGCGCGACCCGGCGGCTCGCGGTCACCGTCTCGGCGGTGATCGGCCCGCTGCACGACCCGCTGCGGCTGGCCGAGGACATCGCGGTGCTCGACCTGCTGAGCGGCGGCCGGCTGGTCACGGTCGCCGGAATCGGGTACCGGCCCGAGGAGTACGACCGGGCGGGGGTGGACTGGAAGCGGCGCGGGCGGCTCCAGGACGAGCTTCTCGACACCCTGCTCAAGGCCTGGACCGGCGAGGAGTTCGAGTACCGGGGCCGTACCGTACGGGTCACCCCGCGTCCGTCCTCCGCACCGCACCCCCTGCTGCTGGTCGGCGGCTCCTCGAAGGCGGCCGCCCGCCGGGCCGCCCGGCTCGGCCTGCCCTTCTTCCCCAGCGCGCACCTTCCGGAGCTGGAGGCGTACTACAAGGAGCGGCTCGTGGAGTACGGGACGGAGGGCTGGACGATGATGCCGGCCGCCGAGACCCCGCTGCTGCACATCGCCGAGGATCCGGACCGGGCGTGGGCCGAGTACGGCGAACACTTCCTGCACGAGGCACGGACGTACGCCTCCTGGCAGTCCGGCGAGATCCGCTCGGCGGTGCGGTCGGCGGCGGGCAGCGTCCAGGAACTCCGGGACGAGGGGGTCTACCGGATCCTCACACCGGACGAGTGTGTGGCGCAGGGGCTCGACAACCTCGTCCTGCATCCGCTGGCCGGCGGGATGCCGACGGCGGAGGGGTGGCGCGGACTGCGGCTGTTCTGCGAGAACGTGCTGCCCCGGCTCGACGGGTGAGCCGGGGCAGCACGTCCTACGGGTATCGAGGAGCGGGCAGCGGGGATGTGGCCCGGCTCCTCGAGTTCGGGGGCCTCTTCGGGAGGCTCAGCCCATCTCCTCCAGCGACTTGCCCTTCGTCTCCTTGACGTACTTCAGGACGAACGGGATGGAGAGCGCGGCGAAGGCCGTGTAGATCACGTAGGTCGCGGAGAGGTTCCAGTCGGCCAGCGACGGGAAGCTCGCGGTGATGGCCCAGTTGGCGATCCACTGCGCGGAGGCGGCCACGCCGAGGGCGGCGGCACGGATCCGGTTGGGGAACATCTCGCCGAGGAAGACCCAGACGACCACACCCCAGGACAGGGCGAAGAAGAGGACGAACACGTGGGCGGCGATCAGGGCGATCCAGCCCTGGGTGGCCGGCAGCTTGCCGTCGACCAGGTCGAAGGAGAACGCCCAGGCCTCCAGCCCGAGGCCGACGACCATGCCGACGGAGCCGATGAGGGCCAGCGGCTTGCGGCCGACGCGGTCCACGAAGATCATCGCGATCACGGTGCCGACGATGTTGATGATCGACGTGGTGAAGGAGTAGAAGAACGAGTCCGTCGGGTCGACGCCGACCGACTGCCACAGCGTCGAGGAGTAGTAGAACGCGACGTTGATGCCGACGAACTGCTGGAAGACCGACAGGCCGATACCGACCCAGACGATCGGCCTGAAGAAGAAGGAGCCGCCGAGCAGGTCCTTGAAGGTGGACTTGTGCTCGCTCTTCATCGCGTGCTCGATCTCGGCGACGCGGGCGTCCAGGTCGATCTTGTCGCCCTCGACCTCTTCCAGGATGTCGCGGGCCCGCTCGCGCTTGCCGACGGAGATCAGGAAGCGCGGGGACTCGGGGATGGCGAAGGAGAGCAGACCGTAGAGGACGGCCGGGACCACCATGACGCCCAGCATGACCTGCCAGGCCTCCAGGCCCATGAGCTCGCCGCGCTGGTCGCCGCCGGCGGCGTTCAGCAGACCCCAGTTGACCAGCTGCGAGATCGCGATGCCGATGACGATCGCGGCCTGCTGGAAGGAACCGAGGCGGCCGCGGTAGGCGGGCGGGGCGACCTCCGCGATGTAGGCGGGGCCGATGACGGAGGCCATGCCGATGGCGAAGCCGCCGACGACCCGCCACGCGGCGAAGTCCCACAGCGCGAAGGGCAGCGCCGAGCCGACGGCGCTGACGGTGAACAGCACGGCGGCGATCTGCATGACCCGGATGCGGCCGATGCGGTCGGCGATGCGGCCGGCGGTCGCGGCGCCGATGGCGCAGCCGATCAGGGCGATGGCGATGACCTGCGCCAGGGCCGCGGAGCCGACGTCGTAGCGGTCCCGGATGGCCTCGACCGCGCCGTTGATGACGGAGCTGTCGTAGCCGAAGAGGAAGCCGCCCATCGCGGCCGCCGCCGCGATGAAGATGACGTGCCCGAGATGATCGGGGTGAGCCGTCCCGGCTCCTGACTTTTGTGCCTGCTCTGTGCTGGTCACGTTCAACTCCTCGGGCCGTCGGCAACGCCGCCGACGGGATCAACACCTCCAGATAGGTGGTACCTGAAGGTAAAAGCAACGGTGCCGAGACTATGCCTTCAAGTGTCGAAGTCAAGAGGGGGTGACTGTGACTTTTCAGCGCACACGTGTGGAGCATGTGTTCAACTCTTGAAGAACCGCTCGGGGCTTGCTTTCGGATACCCCGCTCCGGGCCGCTCAGCGCAGACGCTGGCTGATGACCTTCGACACACCGTCGCCCTGCATGGACACGCCGTACAGCGCGTCGGCGACCTCCATCGTGCGCTTCTGGTGCGTGATCACGATCAGCTGCGAGGACTCCTGGAGCTCCTGCATGATCCGGATCAGCCGCTGCAGGTTGGTGTCGTCGAGGGCGGCCTCGACCTCGTCCATGACATAGAACGGGCTGGGCCGGGCCTTGAAGATCGACACCAGCATGGCGACGGCGGTCAGCGACCGCTCGCCACCGGAGAGCAGGCTGAGCCGCTTGACCTTCTTGCCGGGCGGCCGGGCCTCGACGTCGACGCCCGTGGTGAGCATGTTGTCGGGGTCGGTCAGGATCAGCCGCCCCTCGCCGCCCGGGAAGAGCCGGCTGAACACACCCTCGAACTGCCGGGCGGTGTCCCGGAACGCCTCGGTGAAGACCTGCTCGACCCGCTCGTCGACCTCCTTCACGACCTGAAGGAGGTCGGCACGGGTCTTCTTGAGGTCCTCCAGCTGTTCGCTGAGGAACTTGTGCCGCTCCTCCAGCGCGGAGAACTCCTCCAGGGCAAGCGGGTTCACCTTGCCCAGCTGCTGATAGGCGCGTTCGGCCGCCCGCAGTCGCTTCTCCTGCTCGGCCCGCAGGAAACGCCTCGGCTGGTTGCGCGGGTCCTCGGGGTCCTCCGGCAGCACCTCGCCCTCGGCGGGCGGCGAGGGCGGCACCGGCTGGTGGGGTCCGTACTCGGAGACGAGCCCCGCGGGCTCCACCCCCAGCTCCTCCAGCGCCTTGGTCTCCAGCTGCTCGATCCGCATCCGCTTCTCGGCGCCGAGCACCTCGCCCCGGTGGACCGAGTCCGTCAGCTTGTCCAGCTCGGCCTTGAGGTCGCGCCCGGCGGTGCGGGCGGCGGCCAGTTCCTGCTCGCGCCGCGCCTTGGCGGCATCGGCGGCGACCCGCTCCGCCTCGGCCCGTCCGAGCGACACCTCGACATGGGTGAGCAGTTGGCGCGCACCGGAGGCGACGGCCTCCGCGACGGCGGCCTCGTGCCGCAGCCGAGCCCGCCGCTGCTCGGCACGCGCGCGTGCCTCGCGTTCCGCCCGCGCGGCCCGGTCCAGCGAGTCGGCCCGCCCCGCCAGCCCCTTCACCCGCTCCTCGTGCGTACGGACCTGGAGCCGCGCCTCCATCTCGGTCTGCCGGGCGTTGGCCCCGTCCGCGGCGAGCCGGTCGCGTGCGGAGGTGTCGGGCTCCTCCTCGACCGGCATCTCCTCGGCGACGGCCAGCCGTTCGGCCAGCTCCTCGGCCTCTTCCACGGCCCGGTCCAGCGCCTCCTGCGCCCGCGCCGCGGCCGCCGTGGACCGCTCGGCCTCACCGGCGGCGCCCCGCGCCTGTCCCGCGAGCCGCCCGAGCTGCTGGGCCACGGCCGACTTCTCCCGGTCGGCGGCCCGCCGCCGCTCCCCCGACTCCTCGACGAGCGCGGCACACTCCTTGCGCCGCTCCCCCGCCGCGAGCTGCGCACCGGTCAACTCCTCGCACCGCACGGCCAGCTCCTCGAGCTCGGCCGCGGCCTCGTCGACGGACGCCTGCACCTCCAGCAGACTGGGCGCGCCGGCGGACCCGCCGTGCGCGAAGTGCGCCCCCAGCAGGTCGCCCTCGGCGGTGACGGCGGTCAGATCGGGCCTGGCGTAGACGACCTCCTCGGCGTCCTCCAGCGTGCCGACGACGACGATCCCCCGCAGGAGACGCCGTACGGCGGGCAGGAGATCGGCGGGGCCTCGGACGAGATCGGCGGCGTACCGCGGCCCTTCGGTCCCCCGCGGCTCCTGGGGTACGTCGTCCGGAGCGCCGCTCAGCAACAGCGCGGCCCGGCCCCCGTCCTGCTTGCGCAGCAGGCGGATCGCCTCGGCGGCCGCGGACGGACCGGTCACGGCGAGGGCGTCCGCCGCCGCCCCGAAGGCCGCCGCGAGGGGGACCTCGTACCCCTGCGTCACCGTCAGCAGTTCGGCCGCCGGACCCAGCAGTCCGCTCAGCCGGTCCCGTGCGCCGAGCAGCGCGCCCGTGCCGTCCTTGCGGCGCAGGCCCATCGCGAGGGTCTCGTGGCGGGCCTGGGTCGCGGCGCGGCTGCGTTCGGCCCCCGTGAGCGCCTCGCGGGCGGCGGTGAGAGCGGCCTCCGCCTCGACGAGCCGCTGTTTGGCCGCCTCGTGCTGTTCCCCGAGCTCCTGGTCACCCGCGTCGAGGCCGTCGACCTCCGCCTTGAGCTCCTCGTACTCCTCCTGCGCGGTGACGGCCCGCTCCTGGGCCTCGTCGCGGGCGGCGGCGAGCCGGTCGATCTCGGCCTGGGCGGAGGCGGCACGCGAACGGGCCGCGTTGACCTGGCCGTTCAGCCGGGCCAGGCCCTCACGACGGTCGGCGATGGCCCGGGCGACGTCCTTCAGCCGCCGTTCCTCGACGGCGAGCTCGCGCTCCAGGTCGGCGCGGTGGGAGACGGTGTCGTCGAGCGCGTGCTGGGCCGCTTCGAGGGCGGCCTCCAGCTCGGCCTCCTGCTCGCGGACCCGGGCGGCCTCGCCCTCCATGTCCTCGGGATCGCGGCCGCGGCGTTCCTCGGGCGGCGCGGAGTTGGCGCTCTTCACGCGTGCGTCGGCGAGCGAGATCGTGCCGCGGACGCGCTCGGCGAGCTGGGACAGCTCGTACCAGGTCTGCTGGGCGCGCTGGAGGCGCGGTGCGAGCCGGCGGACCTCGTCCTCCAGCAGGGACTCCCGCTGGAGGGCCTTGCGCAGTTCCTGCTCGGCGGCCTCCTTGCGCTCCTTGAGGGCGGCCTCGTCGGCGACCTCGGTCCGCAGGGCCTCGCGCAGCCGTACGAGATCGTCGGCGAGGAGGCGCAGGCGGGCGTCGCGCAGGTCGGCCTGGATGACGGCGGCGCGGCGGGCGACGGCGGCCTGACGGCCGAGGGGCTTGAGCTGGCGCCGTAGTTCGTCGGTCAGGTCCTGCACGCGCGCGAGGTTGGCCTGCATCGCGTCCAGTTTCCTGAGCGCCTTCTCCTTGCGCTTGCGGTGCTTGAGGACGCCCGCGGCCTCCTCGATGAAGGCGCGGCGGCCCATCGGATCGGCGTGCAGGACGGAGTCGAGCTGGCCCTGGCCGACGATGACGTGCATCTCGCGGCCGATGCCGGAGTCGGACAGCAGGTCCTGGATGTCGAGGAGCCGGCAGGTGTCACCGTTGATCTGGTACTCGCTGCCGCCGTTGCGGAACATGATCCGCGTGATGGTGACCTCGGCGTACTCGATGGGCAGCGCCCCGTCGGAGTTGTCGATGGTCAGGGACACCTCGGCGCGGCCCAGCGGGGGGCGGCCGGTGGTGCCGGCGAAGATGACGTCCTCCATCTTGCCGCCGCGCAGCGACTTCGCGCCCTGTTCGCCCATGACCCAGCTGAGCGCGTCGACGACGTTGGACTTGCCCGAGCCGTTCGGTCCGACGACGCACGTGATCCCCGGTTCGAACCTGAGCGTGGTCGCCGAAGCGAACGACTTGAACCCCCGGAGGGTCAGGGCCTTGAGGTGCACGGCGCTGGACTCTACCTTCCGGGGGTGTCTCACTCCATGAACCCGCGGTTTCACCCATGAACGCGCAGGGCACACCAAACGTTAAGAGACTGAAAGGGTGCGCGGGGGAAGTAAAAGAGCGAGCAGGACGACGGCGGGAAAGACGAGGCGGGGGAAAGAAAGAAGGGACGCCGAAGCGTCCCTTGCAAACTCTGACAACTTAGCGGTCCGACGCGGTGAGATGAGCCGCCCGACCACTGCGTGTGCCGTTGTGCAGCGGTGCAGCGATCAGGTGAGCGCAGGCTCCGCCTGGCGTGCGTCGATGCTCTCCAGAAGCGATTCGTGAGAAGCGGCAGCCGTCAGCGCGTCGTTCTCGGCCTGGATCCGTCCGAGCTCGGATTCCAGGTCCTGTACACGCTGCTGGAGCCGTCGCATCTCGGCGAGGAGTCGCGGGTCGGAGCCGCCGACGTAACCGAGAAGCGCCTTTGCCATGATGGATGGTCCTCCACAATGAGTGACCGACCGAAGCGGTGTGGGTCGTGAGGGATTCGCACCCGCGGTGCTTGCCAGGATCTTGGTTGTGCTGCCGTTCATCCATGCCAAACAGCTGAGGTGCGCGGGGTGCTTTCAGCGTCTCACCAAAAAGTTTGACGGTCAACACGATCACGCCCCGTATTGGCGGGCATCCCGGTGGCGCGCGGCCTGAACGGCGGCGCTGCGACTCCTGCGGGGCCCTCGGGGCGTGGCGATCATCCTGACGTGCGGAGCCCTCCACCGCAAGCAATTCTTGGCAACCACCTGCCCCTTTTCGCTGGGGCAGGTGCCATTGGCATGTACCGGCGTCCGTTCCGGGTCGCTCCGCGTGAATTCCTCAGCGGATCGCGAAGCCGTCGTAGCCGCCGCGCGGTGTGTCCCATATCTCGGTGACGCCGTCCACCCGCCCGGGCGTGTCGTCACCCAGGAGCCACCCGAGCAGTCCCTCGCAGCCCTCCCGGGCCCCTTCCGCTACGACCTGAACCCGTCCGTCGGCCAGATTGAGAGCAAAACCACTCAGTCCGCCGATCTCCAGCGCCTTGGCCCGGGTGAACCAGCGGAAACCCACACCCTGGACATCTCCGCGCACCCAGGCGACCAGCCGTACATCCTCGCTCATGGGTGCAACCTAACCGGGCAAAGTCGCTCGGGGCACTTCCTCCCCCAGGGCCATGCGGTACCGTCCCCACCCAATGATTCTCATATGAAACTCACTCGATCGGGTGAGTCAGGTTGACCAGAGGGCGCAGGAGGCGCGCGTCGCCCCAGCACTTCGGCCGACCGCTGGGAACACCGCTTGGACGAGGAAGGCAAGGACATGGGACGCCACCGACGCTCCGCCGCCGGCCGCGCCGCCACGGGCCGCGCCACGGGGGTCACACAGACGCACGGCTCGCACGCGGACAGTCACACCCCGCAGGACCCGTACGCCGACGAGCGCCCCACGATGGGCATCGCGCCGTATCTGAACCCGGAGGCGTACGCCGACTCCGTCGCCAGAAGCCGGGAGTACCTGTACGCCACCGGCGACGAGTACGCCCACGACGACACCGCGGTCTTCTCGGTGGACGGCTTCCGGCCCGACGACGGTGACCTGCGGCCGGGCTCGAACCGGGCCGCGGCCGGCCGCCGCCGCAAGCGCAAGGTCGCCACACCGGTCAAGACGGGCCTGCTGGGTGTCTCCGCGGCCGTCGCCATCGGCACCGTCGCGGTGGCCACGGGCGTGGTGCCCGGTCTCGACAACTACCAGCTCGGCGGCGGCAGCGGCTCGGGCGACAAGGTGCAGGCCGCCGACTCCCCGACCAACTCGGCCTCCGAGCAGGGCGGCACGTCCGGCTCCGCCGCCGACACCGAACGCGGTGGTACGTCTACCAGCCGCGACTCCGGCCGGTCCACCTCGCCCTCGGTCTCGCCGACGCCTTCCCCCTCCACCTCCACCGCGTCGGCGTCGCCGACCGAGACGGCCACGGAGAAGCCGCAGGCCACGCCCTCGAAGAAGCCGAAGACCACTCCGTCCAAGTCGAAGACGGCCACCGAGGCACCGGAGAAGCCCGAGTCCCCGGTGACGGTCTCGGCCGAGGCGCAGGCCGCGGCCGAGGTGCTGGCGCTGGTCAACGAGGAGCGGGCCAAGGTCGGGTGCAGCGCCGTTTCCGCCAACAGCGCGCTGTCGAAGCTCGCCGAGAAGTTCAGCGACGACATGGCCGCGCGCGGCTTCTTCGACCACACCGATCCGGACGGGGCGACCCCGTGGGACCGGGCCGCGAAGGCCGGGATATCCGACCTCGGCGGCGAGAACATAGCCCGTGGCCAGGCCGACGCGGCCGCGGTCATGGAGGCCTGGATGAACAGCCCCGGCCACAAGGCCAACATCCTGAACTGCGACTTCAAGACGCTGGGCGTCGGTGTCCACCTGGGCTCCGGCGGCCCCTGGTGGACGCAGGACTTCGGCTACTAGGACCGAAGAGGGATCGAGCGGCGGGCACCGGACCCGCAGAAACGATCAAGCAGCCTGGGCGCGGCCGGCCAGGAAGACCTTCGCGGTCTCGGCGACGCGCCGCCCCAGGTGTTCCGCCGTCGCCACGTCGGCCTTGTGGACGGCGTCCGGGCCCTCGTCGACGTTGGTCTGCGCGGCCGCGCCCAGGAAGACGCCCAGGCGGTTGAGGTCGTGCTCGGACGCCGTGCTGCTGTTCCAGCCGGGCAGCAGGCCGAGGTTGACCCAGTGCATGCCGAGCTGCGCGGCGAGGATCTGGAAGAACTGCAGCGTGTGCAGCTTGTCGCCGCTCTTGGAGCCGGAGTTGGTGAACCCGGCGGCGAGCTTGTCCTTCCACGCCTGGGTGGCCCAGCGCGCGGAGGTCGCCTCGGCGAAGGCGTGGAAGGCACCGGACGCGGTCCCCATGTAGGTCGGCGAGCCGAAGACGATCGCGTCGGAGCCGTCCAGCAGGGTCCACTGCTCCTCGGTGATCTCGTCGACCTTGATCAGACGCACCTGTGCCCCGGCGTCGGCGGCCCCGGCACGGACGGCCTCCGCGAGCACGGCGGTGTGGCCGTAGCCGGAGTGGTAGGCGACAGCGATAACGGGCGTGGACATGCGGCACTCCTCGAACAGGGCAGGTCGAATGCGGTGACCACAGGAAAGCACTAACTTTTGGTTAGTGCAACCTGCCAGATAGCGCTGCCTTCGAGTATGCTTGGGCCATGGACGTCACCCAGGAGCGCGCGGAGGACCAGGACCTCCCGTTCAACGTGTTCGCCAAGGCCTGCCCCTCGCGCGGCACGCTGGAGCACGTCACGGGCCGCTGGGGCGGACTCACGCTCGGGGCGCTGTACGAGGGTTCGCTGCGCTTCAACGAGTTGCGCCGCCGGGTGGACGGCGTGAGCGAGAAGATGCTGTCCCAGACGCTGCACGCGCTGGAGCGCGACGGCCTGGTGCACCGCGAGGCCCAGCCGACCAACCCGCCCCGCGTGGACTACGAACTGACACCGCTGGGACGCGAGGTTGCCGAGCGGCTGCTGTCCCTCATCCACTGCGTGGAGGGGCGCATGGGTGACGTACTGGCCGCCCGCGAGCGCTACGACGGGACGCGCGGCACCTTCTGACACTTCGGGCAGAAGTAGCTGGACCGGTTCATCCACGGGCGCCGGACCATCGGCGTGGCACACCGCCTGCAGGGCAGTCCCTCACGGCCGTACGCGTCCAGCGAGCGGTCGAAGTAGCCCGACTCGCCGTTGACGTTGACGTACAGGCTGTCGAAACTGGTGCCGCCCACGGCGAGGGCCGCGTTCATCACGTCCCGGACATGGCCGAGGAGTTCGAGCGTGCGGGGACGGGTGAAGTTCGCGGTCGGACGGTCGTAGTGCAGACGGGCACGCCACAGCGCCTCGTCCGCGTAGATGTTGCCGACCCCGCTGATCAGCGACTGGTCGAGCAGGGCGCGCTTGATGGTGGTGCGCTTGCGCCGCAGCGCCTGGTGGAACGCCTCGTCGTCGAACAGCGGGTCGAGGGGGTCACGGGCGATGTGCGCGATGACGTCCGGCAGGCCGTCGGGGGTGGTGTCGTGCAGCGACAGCCCGCCGAAGGTGCGCTGGTCGACGAAGCGCAGCTCGGTGTTCACCGTGTCCGCGAAGCGCACCCGGACGCGCAGATGCTTCTCGTCGGGGGCCTCGTGCGGCTGGACCAGTAGCTGCCCGCTCATACCCAGGTGGGCGAGGACCGCCTGGTGCGTGTCCGTCAGCGGCAGCCACAGATACTTCCCCCGGCGGCTGGGGGTGCCGATGCGGTGACCCTTGAGCCGGTGCGCGAAGTCGTCGGAGCCGGCGACATGACGGCGTACGGCACGCGGGTGCAGCACCTCGGCGTCGGCGACCGTGCGATGGGCGACCCACCGCTCCAGACCGCGCCGGACGACCTCGACCTCGGGCAACTCGGGCATGGGATCCCCCGTACGGAGCGCCCGCCTCCCAGCGGGGGGCGGGCGCTCGTCTCGTACTGCTGTTCTACTTTTCTGCTGTGCCGCTGTTCGTCAGGCGGAGGCGGACTCCGGGTCCGGGCTGCCGTCGGCGGCCGGGACGGCCTCGACGGCCTTCGCCGCCTCGGCACGCTCGTCCGCCGCGGCCCGGATGGACCGCCATGCGGACTCGGCGGCCTGCTGCTCCGCCTCCTTCTTGCTGCGGCCGGTGCCGGTGCCGTACGAGACGCCTCCGACGCGGGCAGCAGCAGTGAAGGTCTTCTCGTGGTCGGGGCCGGTCTCCGTGACCAGGTACTCGGGGACGCCGAGACCTTCGGTCGCGGTGAGCTCCTGGAGACTGGTCTTCCAGTCCAGGCCGGCACCGAGGTTCGAGGACTTCTCGATCAGCGGGTCGAACAGGCGGTGCACCAGTTCGGAGGCCGCGTCGAGGCCCTGATCGAGATAGACCGCGCCGATCACCGCTTCGAGGGTGTCGGCGAGGATGGATGCCTTGTCCCGGCCGCCCGTGCCCTCTTCACCCCGGCCGAGCCGGATGAAGGAGCCCAGGTCGAGGCCACGGCCGACCTCCGCCAGCGCACGCGAGTTGACCACCGCGGCCCGCAACTTGGCCAGCTGGCCTTCGGGCAGGTCGGGGTGGGTGCGATACAGCGTGTCCGTGACGACGAGGCCGAGCACGGAGTCCCCGAGGAACTCCAGCCGCTCGTTCGTCGGCAGACCGCCGTTCTCGTATGCGAAGGAACGGTGGGTCAGCGCACGCACCAGAAGGGCGGACTCGAGCTGATAGCCGAGCCGCCCTTCCAGAAGCGTGTGGGACGAGGCCGTGTTCTCCGCCTTTTTCTTGGCGGTCGTGTCCGCCTTGGCGTCAGACATGGAGCCTCTCACCAGCCGCTCAGACCTCGAGAACCTGGCGCTTGTTGTAGGTGCCGCAAGACGGGCACGCAATGTGCTGCAGCTTGGGCTCGTGGCAGCGCTCGCACGCAACCAGGGTGGGGACCGCAGCCTTCCACTGCGACCGGCGGTGGCGCGTGTTGCTGCGCGACATCTTCCGCTTCGGAACAGCCACGGCTACTTCTCCTGCTTCTCGTTGGCGCGCGCCGATCGAGGCGCTTCGCCACTCATCTCGTCCTTCTCGCCGTCTTCGAGTGAACCGGCGAGTCCCTGCAATGCCGCCCAACGGATGTCGGTGGCGTCGTGGTGGTGGTCCGGGTCGTCCGTGAGCCGCGCTCCGCACTCGGAGCACAGGCCCAGACAGTCGTCCTGGCACACCGGCTGCAGCGGCAGTGCGAGCACCACCGCATCACGCAGCACGGGTTCGAGGTCGAACAAGCCGTCCTCGATGAAGAGCCTGTCCTCGTCTTCCTCGGCGTCGTCGACCGGCTCCGCTTTGGGGCGGCCCCGGTCGTCGGCGTCAGGGTACGAGAACATCTCCTGGAAGTCCGCTTCGAGCTCCAGCTCCAGCGGCTCCAGACACCTTACGCACTCCCCCTCGGCCTGCGCACGGGCGGTGCCTGTGACGAGCACACCTTCCATGACCGACTCGAGTCGGAGGTCGAGCTCCACCGGGGCGCCTTCCGGCACTCCGATCACTCCCTGGATCCCGAGATCCCGGGGAGCGTCGAACTCGCGGGTCAGGCGCTGTAGCGCACCAGGACGCCGCCCCAGCTCGTGCGTGTCGAACACGAGAGGCTTGCGGTGGTCGAGGCGGGCGTTCAGGGCCATTCCTGCTTTCGATCTTCTGAGCTCGGGGGACGCTGCCCTACTACGGTGCTGCGGGCAGCTGTGATCGCGGACGTACACGCGACCGAAGAGCCAGGATACTGGAGCATTCGCCCACAGCCCAATCCGGGGCCTTTCCCCGGGCTGCCCCGGTGCTACAGGCCGCGTTCCTGCTCGTAGGCGCGCAGCTGCTCGGCACTGATCATGCCGGTGTCGAAGAGGCTGGTCTCGTCGAGGGCGTATCCCTGCTGGACCTGCTGCTGGGGCTGCTGCACGGCCTGGTTCGGGTCGTAGGGGGCCTGCTGGGTGTCGTAGCCCTGGTACGCGTACGGGTCGGCCTGCTGCTGGTAGCCGTAGGCGTCCTGCTGGCCGTAGCCCTGCTGCTGTTGCTGCTGATAGCCGCCGTAGGGGTCCGTCTGCTGCTGGTAGCCGTAGGCCGGCTGCGGTTCCGGCTGCTCGTACGGCTGCTGGACGGGCTGCGCCGCCGCGGCGTCCTGCTCCGCGAGGGCGGTCAGGTCGGCGAGGTAGTCGGCGTCGGAGGAGTGCTGGAACATCGTGGCGTCGTCGGCGAGGGCGCCGAGGTCGTCCGTGGCGATACGGCCGTGCAGCTTCTGACGGCCGCGGCCGACGGCGTCCAGGGTCTTGGCGAGGACCGCCTCGAAGGCGCCGAGTTTGGTGTCGACGTAGGCGTCGGCGTCGCGGCGCAGGGTCTCGGGGTCGTGGCTGCGCTCGGGGGCGTCCTCGTCCTCGTAGCCGTGCTCGTCGGTGCCGGGTCCGGTGCCGAGGAGCTTCTCGCGGCCGCGGCCGACGGAGCCGAGCGTCTTGGTGAGGACGACCTCGAAGTTCGCGAGCTTGGAGTCGACGTAGTCGTCGGCCTCGGCGCGGACCTCCTCGGCCTCCTTGCGGGCCTCGGCGAGGATGCGGTCCGCCTCGGACTGGGAACGACGGGCGATCTCGGTGTCGGAGATCAGGGAGCCGCGTTCGGCGTGCGCGGTGGAGATGATCCGCTCGGCCTCCTGGCGGGCCTGCTCGACCATCTGCTCACGGCCGCCGATCAACTCCTCGGCCTGGGCGAGGGAGTCGGGAAGGGCCGCGCGCACCTCTTCCAGCAGGGCGAGCAGGTCCGCGCGGTTGACCACGCACGAGGCCGACATCGGCATCGACCGGGCACTGGAGACCGCCGTGACGATCTCGTCGAGCTTCTTCTGCACGTCCACCGGTTGCTCGCCACTCTCTGCGCTGTGTTGGAGACGGACGGGACGACTGTACGGCCATGAGGTGTCCGCCGGACACCGGGTGACGAGCCGTCAGCGAACCGGTCCCGGAGTCAGTCCTTCCTGAGCCGTTCGCCCAGTGCTTCGAGGACCAGCGGCGGCACCAGGTGGGAGACGTCGCCGCCCCAGGTGGCGACCTCCTTGACCAGGGAGGAGGAGAGGAAGCTGTACGTGGGGTTGGTCGGCACGAACAGCGTCTCGACGCCCGACAGGCCGTTGTTCATCTGGGCCATCTGCAGCTCGTAGTCGAAGTCGCTGACCGCCCGCAGGCCCTTGACGATGGCCGGAATCTCGCGCTGCTTGCAGAAGTCGACGAGGAGGCCGTGGAAGGCCTCGACCCGGACGTTGCCGTACTCGGCGGTGACCTGGCGGATCAGGTCGATCCGCTCGTCGATCTCGAACAGGCCCTTCTTGGCCTTGTTGATCATCACCGCGACATAGACCTCGTCGTACAGACGAGAGGCGCGGGAAATGATGTCGAGGTGTCCGTTGGTGATCGGGTCGAACGACCCGGGACAGACGGCACGGCGCACTTGTGGTCCCTCGCTCTCCAGTCCGGTCATCGTGCGTCTTCGCACGTAGAGGCGGCGCGACCGTACCAAAACGTTCCCTCGCCGTAGCGACGGGCCCGAAGTGCCTCGAAGCCGTCCGGCCAGGGGAACTCCCCGCCTCTGGTGCTGCGCTCCACGGTGACGAGGGCATCGGCCGCGAGCCAGCCCCCCGAGCGGAGTGTGAGCAGAATCTCCCGAAGATCGTCGTTCGAGACGGCGTACGGGGGATCGAGAAAGACGAGGTCGTACGGGTCCGTCGGCGGTGTCTGGATGATCTGCTGGGCCTTGCCGGCCCTGACCTCCGCGCCGGGCAGGCCGAGGGCCTTCACGTTCTCCCGGACCGTGCGCGCCGCCCGCGCGTCGGCCTCGACGAGGAGGGTGTGGCCCGCGCCCCGGGAGAGGGCCTCCAGGCCCACGGCGCCGGAGCCCGCGTACAGGTCGAGGACGCGTTCGCCGCCGAGGGGGCCGCCCAGCAGGGACTGCCAGGTGGAGAAGAGACCCTCGCGTGCGCGGTCGGAGGTGGGGCGGGTGCCGGTGCCCGGCGGAACCGCCAGGCGACGTCCACCGGCTGCGCCGGCGATCACGCGGGTCATCTCGGGGTCCTTGTTCGGGGGCGGGTACCCGTCCAGTCTGGCAGGCGCAGGTGTGCGGGTGCGCTCCGGCGGGAGCGGCCGCGGGCCGTGGACCGTCACGCACCGGCGGCGCAGCCGCGCACCGGGACCGCCCCGCGTCTTCGGCGGCCGGCCTCAGCCCTTGTCCAGGTACTGCTCCCGTTCTTCGTCCAGCAGGGCGTCCAGGGCCGTGCGCAGGCCGGGCAGGGTCTCCAGCTCCGGGTCCGCGGCGACCAGGCGGGCCGCCTCCTCGCGCGCCTCCGCGATCACCTCCTCGTCCTCGATGACCGCGAGGACGCGCAGGCTGGAGCGGGCGCCGGACTGGGCCTGGCCCAGGACGTCGCCCTCGCGCCGCTGTTCGAGGTCGATCCGGGAGAGCTCGAAGCCGTCGAGGGTGGCGGCGACGGCGTTGAGGCGCTGGCGGGCCGCGCTCGCCTCCGGCATCTCGGAGACCAGGAGGCACAGCCCGGGCGCCGCGCCCCGGCCGACGCGACCGCGCAGCTGGTGCAGCTGGGAGACGCCGAAGCGGTCGGCGTCCATGATCACCATCGCGGTGGCGTTCGGGACGTTGACGCCGACCTCGATGACGGTCGTGGCGACGAGGACGTCGGTGTCGCCCGCGGCGAAACGGCGCATGACGGCGTCCTTGTCGTCGGGGGGCATGCGGCCGTGCAGGACCTCGACCCCGAGGCCGTGCAGGGGCCCCTTGGCGAGCTGGTCGGCGATGTCCAGGACGGCGAGCGGCGGCCGCTTCTCGGCCTCGTCCTCGGGGGACTTCTTCCTGGCGCCGGCCTTCTTCGGGCTCCCCGGCTCGTCGACGTCGTCGCCGATGCGCGGGCAGACCACGTACGCCTGATGGCCGTTGCCGACCTCCTCGCGGACCCGCTCCCAGGCGCGGGCCAGGAAGTGCGGCTTGTCGGCGGCCGGGACGACATGGCTGGCGATGGGCGAGCGGCCGGCCGGGAGCTGGTCGAGGACGGACGTCTCCAGGTCGCCGAAGACGGTCATGGCGACGGTGCGCGGGATGGGCGTGGCCGTCATGACGAGCAGGTGCGGGGGCTGCTTGCCCTTGCCGCGCAGCGCGTCGCGTTGCTCGACGCCGAAGCGGTGCTGTTCGTCGACGACGACCAGTCCGAGGTCGTGGAAGCGGACCTTGTCCTCGATCAGCGCGTGCGTGCCGATCACGATGCCGGCCTCTCCGGTGACGAGGTCGAGCAGCGCCTGCCTGCGGGCGGCCGTGCCCATGGACCCGGTCAGTACCACGACCTTGGTGGCCCGCTCGGACCCGCCCAGCATGCCGCCCTCGGCCAGCTCGCCCATCATCTCGACGACGGAGCGGTGGTGCTGCTGGGCGAGGACCTCGGTGGGGGCGAGCATGGCGGCCTGCCCGCCGGCGTCGACCACGGCGAGCATGGCGCGCAGGGCGACCAGGGTCTTGCCCGAACCGACCTCGCCCTGCAGCAGCCGGTGCATCGGATGGTCCGTCGCCAGGTCGTCGAAGATCTCCTTCGAGACCTTCTGCTGGCCTTCGGTGAGGGTGAAGGGGAGACGAACGTCGAAGGAGGTCAGCAGGCCGTCGGCGGCGGGCACGCGGGGGACGGCCGGGAGTTGGGCGTCGGCGTGGCGGCGGCGGGCGAGCGCGACCTGGAGGACGAACGCCTCGTCCCACTTCAGCCGGGCGCGGGCGTCGGCGATGTCCGCCTTGGTGTGGGGGCGGTGGATCTTCAGCAGGGCCTCGGGGAGGGAGACCAGGCCGCGGCCGTCGCGCAGCGAGTCCGGCAGGGGGTCGAGCACCACCTGCGCGCTGGGCAGGACGGTCTGGATCGCCTTGCCGATCTTCCAGGACTCCAGTTTCGCGGTGGCGGGGTAGAGCGGGATGAGGGCGCCCGCCCAGGTCTCCACCGATTCGTCGGTGTCGGCCCGCAGCAGTTCGTAGGCCGGATGGGCCAGCTGGAGGCGGCGGTTGAAGACCGAGACCTTGCCCGAGAACATCGCGCGCGTGCCCGGCAGGAGATCCTTGTGGGGTTTGTGGACGCCGCTGCCGAAGAAGACCAGCTGGAGCCGGCCGCTGCCGTCGGTGATGGTCACCTCCAGGCGCTGGCCCTTGCCCCGGGGGGCCTTCGCCGAGGCGAAGCTGTGCAGCCGGGCGTCGGCGACCTGGGCGACCACGGTGACGTGCTCGTCCATGGGGAGGTCGGCGAGGTGGGTGAGCTGGCCGCGCTCCTCGTATCTGCGGGGGTAGTGGTGCAGGAGGTCGCCGACGGTATGCAGGCCGAGGTGCTCGGCCATCACCTTCGCGGTGGCGGGGCCGAGCACTGACTTCAGTGGTTGTTGCAGTGGTTCTTTCAGCGCGGGCACGAGATCCATTGCACACCACGCCACTGACATTGCCGTATACGTATCCCGAAACCCCTGGTCAGACGGCTCGTTCGGGCTCTAGGATGGCGCGCTCCGGCCATCATCCGCGGTCACCGCCCCACCGGGACCGCCCGACCCCGCGCCGTGCTCCTCCCCCAGCCCGCGGCGCTGCAGCGATGGACTCCCAGACCTCACAGTCATCCCAGGCATCCCAGCCGCCTCACACGTTCCAGGTCGACCTGCGTGGTCTGGTGGACCTGCTGTCCCATCACCTCTACTCCAGCCCCAAGGTCTACCTGCGGGAACTGCTCCAGAACGCCGTGGACGCGATCACCGCGCGGCGGGCCGAGGAGCCCGACGCCCCGGCGCGGGTGCGGCTGTTCGCGGCCGAGGGCCGGCTGCGGGTGGAGGACTCCGGCGTCGGACTCACCGAGGCCGACGTGCACAGCCTGCTGGCGACGATCGGGCGCAGCTCCAAGCGCGCCGAGGGGCTCCAGGACGTCCGTTCGGACTTCCTCGGGCAGTTCGGCATCGGGCTGCTGGCCTGTTTCGTGGTGGCCGAACGGATCCGCGTGGTCAGCCGCAGCGCCCGCACGCCGGACGCGCCGCCGGTGGAGTGGACGGCGCGCGACGACGGCTCCTACACCGTGCGGACGCTGCCCCACGAGGAGCGCCCCGAGCCGGGCACCACCGTGCATCTGGTGGCGCGGGCCGGTGCCGGCGAGTGGCTCACGGAGCCGCGGGTGCTGGCGCTGGCCCGGGACTTCGGATCGCTGCTGCCCTACGACGTCCGGGTCGGCGACGAGGCGGTCACCGATCTGCCGGCGCCCTGGAACCGGTCCTACCCCTCCCCCGCCAACCGGCGGGTGGCCCTGGCCCGGCACTGTCACGAGCTGTTCGGGTTCACGCCGTTGGACTCGGTGGAGCTCGACCTGCCGGTGGCGGGGGTCCGGGGGGTGGCTTACGTGCTGCCGTCGGCGGTCAGCCCTGCGCAGCGTGCGGGTCACCGGGTGCACCTCAAGGGGATGCTGCTGACCGAGCGGGGCGAACAGCTGCTGCCCGACTGGGCGTTCTTCGTGCGCTGTGTCCTGGACACCGACAGTCTGCGGCCGACGGCCTCGCGCGAGTCGCTGTACGAGGACGAGACGCTGGCGGCGGTCCGGGAGGCGCTGGGGGAAAGGATCCGGTCGTGGCTGACGGGTCTGGCCGCCGGTGATCCGCAACGACTGGCGGCCTTCCTGGAGGTGCACCACCTGGGCGTGAAGTCCCTGGCGCGGCACGACCAGGACATGCTGCGCACGATGCTGCCGTGGCTCCCCTTCGAGACGACCGACGGGCGGCTGTCGCTGGAGGAGTTCGCGCAGCGGCATCCGGTGGTGCACTTCACGCGGACCGTGGAGGAGTACCGGCAGGTCGCGCCGATCGCGTCCGCGCAGGGCGTCGGGGTGGTCAACGGCGGTTACACGTACGACAGCGAGCTGGTCGAGGCGCTGCCGTCGGTGCGGCCGGGGACGGTGGTCGCCGAGCTGGACGCGGACACCGTGACCGCCCACCTGGACACCGTCGCCGCGGCCGACGAGCTGGCGCTGGCGGGCTTCCTGGCGGCCGCGCGGGCGAAGCTCGACCCGCTGGGCTGCGATGTCGTCCTGCGGGCCTTCCTCCCGTTGTCGGTGCCCGCGCTGCATCTCGACGACCGGGGGGCCCGGCACGAGCAGGCACGCGCGCAGGCCGAGGCGCAGGCCGACGACCTGTGGGCGGGCATTCTGGGCTCGCTGCGCGGGAGCGCGCCGCGCGCGCGTCTGGTGCTCAACCATCTCAACCCGCTGATACGGCGGATCAGTTCGTTGAACGATCCCGAGCTGGTCGGCACCGCCACGGAGTCGCTGTACGGGCAGGCGCTGCTGATGGCGCAGCGCCCCCTGCGGCCCGCGGACTCGGCGCTGCTGAACCGGGCGTTCATAGGCCTCCTGGAATGGGCCACGCACGGGGAGTCGGCACCCGGGGAGCCGACAGAGGAACAGGGCGGTCACTGATGAGCGAGATCACGGACTTCGACTCCCTCCGCCGGGCGATGGCGGAGAACGGCGAGCAGCCGGAGGGCCCGGCCCGCAACGCGCGCGCGGAGCAGCTGCTGGTGGAGGCCGAGAGGCTCGACATCCCGCTCGCCGTGATCGAGGCGCTCGGGCACCAGCTGAAGGTCTACAACTACAGCTCCGAGAAGGCGAAGATGTTCGTCCCGTTCGCGCGGCTGCTGCGCATGTGGGACGAGCGGCCCGAGGACTTCGACGAGTACGAGACGCACTCGCTGCACTGGGTCTTCAAGTGGATGTCGGCCGGCATGCTCGACCAGCCGCACGTGCCGCTGGCGTCGGTCGAGAAGTGGCTCGGCGAGATGGAGCACCGCTACCGGCTCGCCGGGCACTCCACGCGGGCGGTGCGCAGCGCCGAGTTCAGCGTGGCCGCGCACGTGGGCGACGTGGAGCGGGCGGAGCGGGCGTTCTCCGCGTGGCTGGCCGCGGACCGGGACACCATGGCCGACTGTCACGCGTGCGAGCTGCACGGACAGGGCTGGTGGCAGGCCGAGCGGGGTCGCGACGCGGAGGCCCTCGCGCTGTGGGCGCCGGTCCTGGAGGGCGAGTACACCTGCGCGCACGAGCCGCACACGGTGCTCGCCTCGTCCCTGGTGCCGCTGCTGCGCCTCGGTCGCCCGGAGGAGGCCCGCGCGCACCATCTGCGGGGCTTCCGGCTGGTGCGGTCCATGGAGAGCATGCGGGGCGCCTACGCCGACCACGTCGAGTTCTGCGCGCTGACCGGCAACGAGGCGCGGGGCCTGGAGCTGCTCGCGGAGCGGCCGGCGTACTTCACGGACGAGGGACATCCGCACAGCAAGCTGGAGTTCCTGAGCGTGGTGGTGCTGCTCATGGAGCGTCTGTCCGAGCTGGGTCTCGCCGGTCAGCGGGTGCCCGGGCCGGCCGGGCGGGAGTGGACGGCGCTGGAACTCGCGGAGCACGCGCGCGTGGAGGCCCTGGCGCTGGCCGCGCGCTTCGACGAGCGCAACGGCACGTCGTACGTCAGCGAACGGGCACGCGCGCGTATGGCCCAGCAGCCGCTGGTGGAGCGACTGCCGCTGGGTGTACGGGCGGCTCGTCCCGCCTCCGCCGTGGCCGCGGCGGCGACCGGGGCGGCCGCTCCGGCTCCGGTTCAGGAGGCCGTCGAACCGGACCTGGCGGTCCTGCTCGCCGAGGCCCAGCGGCTGTCCGACACGCTCCAGCCGCATGCCGTCGAGGCGTGGGCGCGGGTGGCCCGGCTGGCCGAGGAGGTGGACGGCGTCGAGTTGGAGGCGCGTGACCGCGCGGAGATCGCCGACCACGAGGCGATAGGTCTCGGTCCGGACGGCGCCGAGGCGTTCGAGCACGCCGCCGAGCTGTACGCGCGGGCGGGCGACCCCGGCGAGGCCCTGGCGGCACGCTCGCGTGCGGCGTACGTCCGTGCGCTGACCGGCGAGATCGACGAGGCGCTGGCGGCGGTCGCCGAGCCGTACGACCGGGTGCTCGCGCTGTACGCCGAGGGTGACACGGAGGTGCCGCAGGCGGCGGGTGTGCTGATGGGCCGGGCGCGGATCCTGATGCGGCGCGTCCACGAGGCCGAGGGGGAAGTCGTCGACGAGGCGGTTCTCGCGGAGGCGGAGGCGGCGGTGCGCGAGCTTCTGGCGCTCGTCGAGGGGCGCGCGGGGACCGACGTACGGCTCGCCGCGCGGGTCGCCGAGGGGCACGCGATGCTGGCGGAGCTGGCGACGCACTCCGGGAACCCGCAGGCGGGCGCGGAGCTGTTCGCGCGGGCCGCGGCGGAGTTCATCGCGACGGGTCTGCCGTGGTTCGCCGTGGAGTACGAGGCCCGACTGGCCGGTCTCGCCCATCAGCTGGGTGACATGAGGGAAGCGGAGCGGGCCCTGCGGGCGGCCCTGGAGCACGGCGGACCGTACCTGGAGGCGGTCGGGCGGGCCCAGCTGCACCTCCAGCTCGCCGAGGTCGTCGGGGGCCGGGGGGAGGCCGAAGAGGCCGCGGAAAACGCCCTGGAGGCGGCGCACTGGGCGGACGAGGCGGGCGCGGGCCCCACGCTCGGCGCGTGGGCGCGGCACCAGCTCGGCGGGTTCCTGGTGCGGCAGGGCCGCTGGGCCGAGGCCGCGGAGGTGCTGGAGTCCGCGCTGGCTGAGCTGACCGCCGAGACGCACGGCGACGGCGCGGTCGTCCAGACGCAGTGGTGGCTGGGTGACTGTCTGAGCGAGCTGGGGGAACACCGGGACGCCGCCGAACGCCGGCTCCAGGCCGCCGAGATCGCCCGGCACTGGCCCGAGCAGCACGACCACGCGACCCTCGCCCACCTGGCCGCCGAGTCGCTCGGCCAGGCCGGTCTGCCCACCGAGGCGGACCAGGCCTACGCCCGCGCGGGCGAGCTGTGGCGCGGACTCGGCAACGTCCACGGGCTCGTCCGTTCGCTGCGCGCCCGCGCGTGGCTGGCCCTGCGCACCGAGGACGGGACGGACGCGGCGCGCGACCTGATGACGAGTGCCGTGGAGGAGTGCGCGGACGCGTTCGACGCGGCGGACGACGACGAGGCGCGGCTGCGGCTCGTCTCCGAACTCGGCCACACCCACCGCCAGTTCGGCGACCTGCTCGCCCGTTCCGCCGCCGAGGACGCCGACGACGACTCGATCCGGGCGACCCTGGAGGAGGCGCTCTCCCAGATGGCCGAGGCCGTCGCGGTGTTCGTCGCCCTGGGCGAGGGCACTGTGCACGCCCGGACCGGCGCGGAGCTGGCCGCGGGCTGGCTGGAGACCGACCTGGGACGCCCCGCGGCGGCGGCGGTACGCGCGCGTGCGGTGCTGCGGGCTTACGCCGAGGCCGATGCCGACCCGGACGCCTACGGCGGCAGCGACGAGGACGGGGAGCACGGGACGGTGCGGGCGCGGCGGGCCGAGGCGGAGCAGTTGTTGCAGGCGGCGGAGGAACAGAAGGATCGTTGAACGATCCGGGCGCGACGGTCGTCGGGACCGCTCGTGACGCGGCCGTCCGCCCGCCTCACCCCCTGCTGCACCCCTGCCTCACGCCCGTACGGCGCCCCTGCTGCACCCCCTGCGTCGCCTCTACTCCACCCCGATCAACACCAACGCACCCTGCCGTCCTCCCCGGTACACCACCGTGTCCACGGCGAGGTAGGCCTCCCGCACCCGTGCCTCCAGGCGCTCGGCGACACCTTCGGGCGCCTCGTCGCCGAGCACGAGGGTGACGAGTTCGCCGCCCGCCGCCAGCATGCGGTTCAGGACGGTCTCGGCGGCGGCGGTGACATCGGAGCCGATGACGGCCACGTCGCCGTCGATCAGCCCGAGGACGTCACCGGCCTGGCAGATGCCGGCCATGGTCCACGACTGGCGCTCGGCGACGGTGACCTCGGCGTAGCGGGTGGCGCCCGCCGCCGAGGTCATGGAGACCACGTCCTCGTCGAAGCGGCGGTCCGGCTCGTGCACGGCCAGCGCGGCGATCCCCTGGACCGCGGACCGGGTGGGGATCAGCGCCACCCGGATGCCCTCCGTGCGGGCCTGTTCGGCGGCCGCGGCGGCGGTGTGCCGCAGATCGGCGTCGTTGGGCAGCAGCACGACCTCACGCGCGTGTGCCCGTCGTACGGCCTCGACGAGCTCTCCGCTGGCGGGCGGCTCCCCGGGGCGCGCGAGCACGGTGGTCGCGCCCGCCTCGGTGTACAGCCCGGCCAGGCCCTCGCCCGGCACCACGGCGACGACCGCCCGCTGGACGCGCTCGCGCGGCGGACGCTCACCCCCGCGCGTGTGCGCGTCGTCGGCGCCGAAGTGGGTGATGCGGATCCGGTACGGCCGGCCCGCCTCGACGCCCGCCTCCACGGCGGCGCCCGCGTCGTCCACGTGCACGTGCACGTTCCACAGGCCGTCGCCGCCGACCACGACCAGCGAGTCGCCCAGGGCGTCCAGCCGCTGCCGCAGCCGCGCCACGGCCCTGTCCTCGGCCTCCAGCAGATAGATCACCTCGAAGGCGGGACCGCCTTCACCGTCCCCGCGGCCTTCACCGTCCTGGCGGCCTTCACCGTCCGGCCCGTCGTCGGCGCGGTCCGCCGCCCGTGCGGCTTCCACGCGCCCGTGGGCCGCGGCCGCGGCGGCGGCTGCCGACACGGCGGCCGAGAGCTCCGGCACCTCCCCGGTGAACGTCTCCACCAACGCCGCGAGGACCGCGACCAGCCCCCGGCCGCCCGCGTCCACCACTCCGGCGCGCTCCAGGACGGCCAGCTGGCCCGGGGTGGCGGCGAGCGCCACGCACGCCCCCCGGTAGGCCGCCCTGGCGACCGTCCCGCAGTCCCCCTCGGCTCCCTCCGCCGCGTCGGCGGCGGCCGAGGCGACCGACAGCACGGTGCCCTCGACGGGGTGGGCGACGGCCTGGCGGGCGGAGTCGGCCGCGTGCCGAAGAGCCAGGCCCAGCCCGTTCCCGTCGGTGTGCGGGGTCTCACCCTCGGCGGTGAGCACCTGGGCCATACCGCGCAGCAGCTGCGCGAGGATCGTCCCCGAGTTCCCGCGCGCCCCGATGAGCGCGCCGTGCGCCATCGCGCGCGCTGCGTCGGCGAGAGAGGGCTTCCCGGCAGGCACGGAGCCGGCGCCGGAACCGGCCTCGTAGCCGGCGAACACCGCCTCGACGGCCGTCGCCGCGGACTCGACGGTCAGGTACAGGTTGGTGCCGGTGTCCCCGTCCGCGACCGGATAGACGTTGATCGCGTCGATCTCCTCGCGCGCCCGGCCCAGCGCCGTGAGCGCCAGGCCGCACCAGGTGCGCACCGCGAGAGCATCGAAGAATGTCTGCGGCACCTGCGCCACCTGCGCCTCCTCGGGCTGCTGGACTGGACGCAGCGTAGACCCCGGGCCGGTGTCCGCCGGAAAGCGGGCCGGGCAGGAGCGGGCGGGGGCCGACCGGGGCGGGGGGCAGGGCCCTGAGCAGCCATGGTAGTTTCGTTGCACTGGCGCAGTCGTTGTATGCTGCTCCGGTTGCCCGATCCGCATCGGGCCATCCCCCTGGCAGCGCCACTCAGATCCTAGATCCTGATCCCGGCATGCCGGGATCATCCGTAAGTGCATCTGAAGTCTTTGGAGTGACCCGTGGCTGCCAACTGCGACGTCTGTGGCAAGGGGCCGAGCTTCGGCAACAACATCTCGCACTCGCACCGCCGTACGTCCCGTCGCTGGAACCCCAACATCCAGCGCGTCCGTACCGTGGTGGGCGGGACGCCGAAGCGCGTGAACGCTTGCACCTCGTGCATCAAGGCCGGCAAGGTCTCGCGCTGACGCATATCCCCCCACTCTCGACTCCGCTCGAGCCGGGGGGAACCCCAACGCGCGCGGCCACTGCTGGTTCGCTGCATAGAGCCGGTCCACCCAGGTGGGCCGGCTTTCTGCTGCGCCCAGGATCCCGGTGCCCCGGATCCCGGTGCCCCGGATCGCACCGCCTCTGATCGCGACGGCTCTGATCGCACCGCCTCTGATCGCGGTGCCCGTGATCCCGGTGCCCCCAGATCGCGATGTCCCGGCGCCCGCCGCCTGCCAGACTCCGGGGAATGCGCTTCGGCATCCTGGGCACCCTCGACCTCCGCACCGGCGACGGCACACCCGTCGACCCCGGCGGTCCCCGTCCCCGCGCCCTGCTCAGCCTCCTGCTGCTCGAGGCCGGCCGCGGCGTCTCCGTGGAGCGCCTGACCGACGGTCTGTACGGCGCCGAGCCGCCCTCGGGAGCCGGCAACGCGCTCCAGTCCCAGATCTCCCGGCTGCGCCGCCGCCTGGCCCCGCACGCGGAGATCGAGGCCACACCCGCCGGCTACCGGATGGCGGTCCCGCCCGACGCCGTCGACCTCCACCGCTTCGAGCGGCTGACCGGCCGGGGGCGGGCCGCTCTCGCCGCCGGGGACCCTGCCGGGGCGGCCACCCTGCTGCGCGAGGCCCTCGCCCTCTGGCGCGGACCGGCCCTGCCCGACCTCCCCGACGCGCACGCCGAGCGGCTCCGGCTCGACGAACTGCGGCTGAGCGCCGTACAGGACCGGGTCGAGGCGGATCTCCTGCTCGGCACCGGGCCCGACCCGGTGCCCGAGCTGCGGGGCCTGCTGACCGCGCACCCGCTGAGCGAGCGGCTGTACGGACTGCTGATGAGGGCCCTGCACGCGGGCGGGCGGCCCGCCGAGGCGCTCACGGTGTTCGAGGAGGCCCGCAGGGTCCTCGCCGAGGAGTTGGGCGCCGACCCGTCGCCCGAGCTGGCCGCGCTCCACCTGGAGCTCCTCCGGGGCGGCGGATCCGGGCGGCCCTCCCTGCCCGTGCAGCTCACCCGCTTCGTCGGCCGCGAGAGCGAACTGGCCCGGATCGCCGAGGCGCTGTCCGGGGCGCGGCTCGTCACCCTCACCGGACCGGGCGGCGCCGGAAAGACGCGGCTGGCGATCGAGGCGGCACGCGCGCGTGGCGAGGCGCCGCTCCTCCCCTCCCCCTCGGCGACTCGCGAGGACGTGTGTTTCGTCGAGTTGGCGCCGCTCTCCGACGGAGCGCGGATCCCGTACGCCGTGCTCGCGGCGCTCGGGGTGCGTGAGGGGTTCCGTACACCCGCCGGGGACGGCGCGGGCCGGCTGTCGGCGGTGCTGGAGGACCGCGAGCTGCTGCTGGTGCTCGACAACTGCGAGCACCTGGTCGAGGACGCGGCCCGGCTGACGGCCCTGCTGCTCGCGTCCTGCCCCGGGGTGCGGGTGCTGGCGACGAGCCGGGAGTCGCTCGGGATCACCGGCGAGGTGCTCGTCCCGGTGCCGCCGCTGCCGCCGGACCCCGCGGTGCGGCTGTTCCTGGACCGCGCGCGTGCCGTGCGGCCCGGTTTCGACGGCCACGCGCGCGTGGCCGGCATCTGCGCGGCCCTCGACGGGCTGCCGCTGGCGATCGAGCTGGCGGCGGCCCGGCTGCGCACCCTGACCCCGGACGAGCTGGCCGACCGGCTCGACGACCGGTTCCGGCTGCTGTCCCGCGGCGACCGTTCCAAGGCGCCCCGGCACCGCACGCTGCGCGCCGTCGTGGAGTGGAGCTGGGACCTGCTGGACGAGGAGGAGCGGGAGCTGGCCCGCCGGTTCACGGTGTTCTCCGGGGGTGCCACGCTGGACGCGGTGGAGACGGTGTGCGGGCTGCCGTACCCGGAGGACCTGCTGGCCTCGCTGGTGGAGAAGTCCTTCCTGGAGGTGACCGAGAGCCCGGCGGCGGCCGAGGGCCGGTACCGCATGCTGGAGACGATCCGGGTGTTCGCCGCGGAGAAATGCGCCGGTGAACCGGCCCTGCGGGACGCGCACGCCCGGTACTTCCTGCGGCTGGCCGAGCGGGCGGAACCGTATCTGCGCGGCCGGGACCAGCTCCCCTGGCTGGCCCGGCTGGACGCCGAGCACGACAACCTGGACGCGGCCATGGGCCTGCTGACCGCCACCGATCCCGCCGCCGCCCTGCGGCTCATGGCGACGCTCACCTGGTTCCGGCGGCTGCGCGGGCTGCACGGCGAGCAGCTGCCGCAGGCCCGCGCGCTGCTGGCGGCCGTGGGGGACGAGCCGCCCGGCGAGCCGACCGAGGAGTACGCGCTCTGTCTGATGAACACCGTCGCCGGGCGGGGCGACGACCCCGGCGAGGCGGCGCGTGTCGCGCGCGCGGTGGCCGTGATGCGGTCCCTGAACCGGCCGCTGCGGCTGCCGTTCACCGTGATCGTGTGGTCGCTCACCGGCGGCCCCCTGCTCGCCGCGGACGAGCAGGTCCGCGTCCAGGTCGGTGACGAGCCGTGGGGTCACGCACTGCTCGACCTCGGCCTGGCCTACCAGGAGGTCTACGCCGGCCGCGCGCCCGTCGCGGAGGCCTCCTTCGCCCGTTCCCTGGAGGGCTTCCGGGCCACCGGCGACCGCTGGGGCATGGCGAACTGCCTCGATCCGCTGGCCCTGTTCGCCGACGGCCGCGGCGACCACGCGCGCGCACTGGAGCTGCTCGACGAGGGGCTGGCGTACGTGCGGGAACTGGAGGCCCCGGAGGAGATCGCGGACCTGCTGCGCTCGCGCGCGACCGTGCTGCTGCACCGGGGCGACACCGAGGAGGCGGCCGCGCACTTCACCCGCTCCGCGGCCCTGGCCCGCACGGCGGGTGTGCCCGACAAGGTGGCCGGCGCCCGGCGGGGCCTCGGTGACGTGGCCCGGCTGTCCGGCAACACCGCCCACGCGCGCGTGCACTACGAGAGCGGTCTGGAGCTGTGCACCGCCACCTGGTTCAGCACGAGCGAGACGGTACGGCTCCTCGTCGGGCTGGGGCGCACTGCCGCCGCGGAGGGACAGGACGAAACGGCCCGCGAGTGGTTCGAGCAGGCCCGTGCGCCGGCCCTGGAGTCGTTCGACGTCCTGGCGCTGGCCGATCTGGCCGACGCCCTGGCCTCCATCGCCCCGCGGCCCGAGCGCGCGGCCGAGCTCCTGGGCGCCGCCGCGGGCCTGCGGGGCACGGTCCTCCTGGGCGACCCCGATGTCGTCCGCACGGTGGACGACGTCCGCGCAAGGCTGTCCCCGCAGGCGTACGACACGGCCTTCGTGCTGGGCCGCAGCCGACGGTCGGCGGCTGTCGGCGGTCGGCAGGGTCGGCAGGGGGCGGCGGACCGCAGAGGGACGCCAAGAGGACGGTAGCCGGGCGGTAGGCGGGCGGTAAGGGGACGGTCAGCGGTCGCCGCGAGGCTTCTGCGCATGACGAAGACCCACAGCAGCCTCAGTCACCTGTCCGTCCTGATCTCCGGGGCGAGCGTCGCCGGTCCGGCGCTCGCGCTCCACCTCGTCCGGTACGGCGCCCGCGTCACCGTCGTCGAGCGGTCCACGGACCTGCGCGCGGGCGGCTTCGCCGTCGACTTCCGGGGGCACGTCCACCGCGAGATCCTCACCTCCATGGGCATCTGGGACGAGATCCACGCCCGTCAGACCCGCATGGGCCGCCAGATCGTCGTCGCCGAGGACGGTTCGCCGCGCGTGGACCTGCCGGCCGAGATGATGAGCGGTGACGTCGAGATCCTCCGCGGCGACCTCGCGCAGATCATGTACGAACGCACCTGTGACCACGTCGAGTACGTCTTCGGCGACTCGATCGCCACGCTCGCAGACACCGCCGCGGGTGTCGACGTGACCTTCGAGGAGAACGCCCCGCGCCGCTTCGACCTCGTGATCGGCGCCGACGGCCTGCACTCGAACACCCGCCGGCTGGTCTTCGGTGACGAGTCCCGCTACCTGCGCTTCTTCGATCACTACGTGGCCGCCTTCGAGGTCCCCAACGACCTGGGCCTGGACCGTACCGGGCGGCTGTACAGCGAGCCGGGCCGCGCGATCGCCCTGGGCAACTACGACGGCGACCCCGCCCGCGCCGGCGCGCTGCTGGTCTTCCGTTCGCAGCAACTCGCCTACGACCGCAGGGACATCGCCACGCAGAAGCGGATCCTCGCCGAGCGGTTCGCGGGGATGGGCTGGGAGGCGCCGAAGGTGCTCGAGGCGCTCGCGGACGCCGACCGGCTGTACTTCGACGCGATCGCGCAGATCCACGTCGACCGGCTCGCCGAGGGCCGGGTGGCCCTGCTGGGGGACGCCGGGTACGGCGCGACCATGGGCGGCATGGGGACGGGCGCGGCCATCGTCGGCGCCCACGTCCTGGCCGGTGAGCTGGCCCTCGCGGGCGGCGACCACCGGACCGCGTTCGCCGAGTACGAGAACAGGATCCGGTCCTTCGCCAAGGGCTGCCAGAAGATCTCCGGCAACGCGGGCCCCTTCTTCGCCCCGCCGACCGAGCGGCGCATCCGCAACCGGGACCGGATGTACCGGCTGCTCGGCTCGCCGCTGCTGGCCGGTGTCTTCAAGCGGCTCACCGAGAAGGCGGCGACCGACATCAGGCTCCGGCCGTACCCCGGGTGAGATCCCAGCCGTGGTCCACGGGGCCGATGCCGGAGCCGAGTGCGAATCCGGCGGCGATCGCCCCGGTGACGTAACGCTTGGCCGCCGCCACCGCCTGCGGTACGGAGCTCCCCTTCGCCAGGTGTGCCGCGATCGCGGACGCGAGGGTGCAGCCCGTGCCGTGCGTGTGCCGGTTGTCGTACCTCGGCGCCCGCAGCCAGTGCTCCTCGTGCCCGTCCGTCAACAGGTCGACGGCGGCACCGGGGAGATGGCCGCCCTTGATGAGCGCCCAGCGCGGCCCGTACGCCAGCACGGCGGCCGCCGCGTCCCGCAGCTGCTCCTCCGACTCGACCCGCACGCCCGTCAGTTGGGCCACCTCGTCGAGGTTCGGGGTGGCGACGGTGGCGACCGGCAGCAGCTTCGTCCGTACGGAGTCCAGCGCGGAGGCGGCCAGCAGCGGGTCCCCGTGCTTGGAGACCCCGACCGGGTCGACGACGACGGGAGCACCGGTGCCCGCGAGCAACTCGGCCACCGTCTGGACGAGTTCGGCGGAGGCGAGCATGCCCGTCTTCACCGCCTGGACACCGATGTCGTCGACGACGCTGCGGTACTGGGCGCGGACCGCCTCCACCGGCAGCTCCCAAGCCCCCTGCACGCCTTGGGAGTTCTGCGCGGTGACCGCCGTGATCACGCTCATGCCGTGCACGCCGAGCGCGAGCATCGTCTTCAGGTCGGCCTGGATCCCGGCCCCGCCGCCGGAGTCGGAGCCGGCGACGGTCAGCACCCGGGGCGGGGTCCCGAGCGCGCTCACGGCTCCATGTCCCCGTCCCCGAAGTGGTCCCAGCCGCCCTTGCTGGTCCAGGGCGCCCCGTCGACCGTCACCTGGGGCAGGGCGGACGGGTTGAGGACCTCGCCGATCACCTTCCAGCGGGCGGGCAGCTTCACGTCCGGCGGGAAGGTCGCCACGATCGCGTGGTCCTCTCCCCCGGTCAGCACCCACTGGATCGGGTCGACGCCGACGGCCTGCCCGATGTCGTTCATCTGGGTGGGGATGTCTATGGCGCCGGAGCGGATGTCGATCCGGACCTTGCTGGCCTCGGCGATGTGCCCGAGGTCGGCGATGAGCCCGTCGCTGACGTCGCACATCGCCGTCGCGCCGAGCGAGGCCGCGGCCGGACCCGCGTGGTAGGGCGGCTCGGGACGCCGGTGGGCCTCGACGAAGGCGCGGGGCGAGCGGAAGCCGCGGGAGAGGACCGCGTACCCGGCGGCGGACCAGCCCAGCCAGCCGGTCACCGCGACGAGGTCGCCGGGCTGGGCGCCGCCCCGGGTGACCGGCTCCTGGTTGCGCAGGTCGCCGAGCGCGGTGATCGACACCATGATCGTGTCGCCCCGTACGACGTCGCCGCCGACCACCGAGGCACCGGCGACCTGGCACTCGTCGCGCAGGCCGTCCATCATCTCGGACGGCCAGGTGACCGGCAGTTCGGCGGGCACGACGAGGCCGAGCAGGAGGGCCGTCGGCACCGCGCCCATGGCGGCGATGTCGGCGAGGTTCTGCGCGGCGGCCTTACGGCCCACGTCGTAGGCCGTGGACCAGTCGCGGCGGAAGTGCCGGCCCTCCAGCAGGATGTCGGTGCTGGCCACGACCCGGCGGTCGGGCGCGGCGACCACTGCGGCGTCGTCGCCGGGGCCGACCCGTACCGCGGGGGTGGTGGTGAGACGGGAGGTGAGCTCCCTGATGAGCCCGAACTCCCCGAGCTCACCAACAGTGCCCTTCATTGCCCTTTCGCCCCTTCTGTACCTGTCCGTGCCCGGTCGCGCGTAACCAGTGTCCTCGATACGGTCGAGTCAGCCGTCAACTTCTGTCGTGCCTGCACCCCGGCGCGCGAGCCGTGGTTCGCGCAGGTCTCCCCGCGGCGAGCGGCGACGCGATACCGTGGCGTTCCTTTTCCCCACATGATCCTCGTGGCCGCCCTGGAGGTTCCGTGGTACAGGCGTACATCCTGATCCAGACCGAGGTCGGCAAAGCGTCGACCGTCGCCGAGGAGATCGGCAAAATCCCTGGCGTCGTCCAGGCCGAGGACGTGACGGGACCTTATGACGTGATCGTGCGGGCCCAGGCCGACACAGTGGACGACCTCGGCCGCATGGTGGTCGCCAAGGTCCAACAGGTGGACGGGATCACCCGTACCCTGACCTGCCCGGTCGTGCATCTGTAGCCCCCGTCTAACCTTGGCCGGTGAACCTTTTCCGGCACCGGCACCGGCACCGCACTGTCCTCGGGCTGCCCGCTCTCGTCCTGCTGTTCGCGACCGCGGGCTGCTCCTCAGCAGACGACAGCGCGTCGACGGTGGTTCCCAGCCCCGGAGCGAACGCGACGAAGCTGTGCCGGAACCTGGACAAGGTACTGCCGTCGAAGGTGGACGGTGAGAGCCGCCACGATCCCGAGCCCGCCTCCGCGCTGACCGCGGGCTGGGGAGGCCCGGCGATCATACTGCGCTGCGGTGTCACGCGGCCGCCGAAGATGATCGACCCGAAGGTCGCCGACGGCACCGACCCGGACGCGGTGGCCGGCGGGGTGAACGGCGTCGACTGGCTGATGGAGAAGCGGGACGGCGGGGGCAGCCGCTTCACCACGGCCAATCGGGGCGCGTATGTCGAGGTGACGGTGCCCGAGAGCGCGGACAGCTCCGGGGCTCTGGTCGATCTGGCTCCGGCCATCAAGAAGGCGATCCCCGTGGGGATCGCCGACTAGATCATCCGACCGGTCCGGACCAGGATCGGTCCGGGACCGGACCCGGATCGGTCAGACGTGGATCAACGCAGGCCCGTCGACCTGCGCAGGGCCGCCTGCACCAGGCGGTCCACCAACTCCGGGTAGCCGATGCCGGTCGCCTGCCACATCTGCGGGTACATCGAGATCGGGGTGAAGCCGGGCATCGTGTTGATCTCGTTGATGACGAACTCGCCCTCGTCCGTGAGGAAGAAGTCCGCCCGGACCAGGCCCTCGCAGGACGCCGCCTCGAAGGCCTCCACCGCCAGCTCGCGGACCTGCGCCGTCTCCTCGTCCGTCAGCGGCGCCGGGACGATCCCCGGGGTCGAGTCGATGTACTTGGCGTCGAAGTCGTAGTACGCGTGCGCGTCCGGCGGCGGGATCTCGGCCGGGACGGAGGCGCGGGGGCCGTCCTCGAACTCCAGGACACCGCACTCGATCTCGCGGCCCCGCAGCGCCGCCTCGACCAGGATCTTCGGGTCGTGGCGCTGGGCCTCGGCGATCGCCTCGTCGAGCCCGGACAGGTCGTCGACCTTGGTGATGCCGATGGACGAGCCCGCGCGCGCGGGCTTCACGAAGAGCGGCCAGCCGTGCTCGCCGGCGAAGTCGACGATCTTCTTGCGGGCGGCCGACTCGTCCCGGGCCCACTCGCGCGGCCGGATCACCACGTACGGGCCGACCTTGAGCCCGAAGGAGGTGAACACCCGCTTCATGTACTCCTTGTCCTGGCCGACGGCCGAGGCGAGCACACCCGCACCCACGTACGGGACGCCGGAGAGCTCCAGCAGACCCTGAAGGGTGCCGTCCTCGCCGTACGGGCCGTGCAGGACCGGGAAGACGACGTCGACCTCGCCGAGGGCCTTCGGCACCGATCCCGGCTCGTAGTAGACGACTTCGCGGCTGGCGGGGTCGACGGGGAGCACCACGCCGCCGTCCCGCGACTCGGCGAGTTCGTCCACGTCGGGCGTACGGCGGTCGGTGATCGCCATGCGCTCGGGTGCGTCGGCGGTGAGGTACCAGCGGCCCTCGCGCGTGATGCCGATCGGCAGGACCTCGTACTTGGTCCGGTCGATGGCTTTGAGGACCGCGCCGGCCGTGACCACGGAGATCCCGTGCTCGGAGCTGCGACCGCCGAAGACAACGGCCACCCGCGGCTTGCGGACGGGCTGCTGAGGGCTCTGGGGGAGGTTCTCGGTGCTCATATCGGCTTGAGAGTACCCGGTGGTAGGGCCGGGAGTCAGCGTCCGCCCACCGGGTTCGCTCAGCGTCGCTCGGGCTTCGCGCTGCGCGACATCAGCTCCTTGAGGGCGACCACCGGAGGCTTGCCCTCGTGGACGATGCCGACGACCGTCTCGGTGATGGGCATGTCGACGCCGTGCCGGCGCGCCAGATCCAGCACCGACTCACAGGACTTGACGCCCTCGGCGGTCTGCCGGGTGACCGCGATGGTCTCCTGGAGGGTCATGCCCTTGCCGAGGTTGGTGCCGAAGGTGTGGTTGCGGGAGAGCGGCGAGGAGCAGGTCGCCACCAGGTCGCCGAGCCCGGCGAGTCCGGCGAAGGTCAGCGGGTCCGCGCCCATCGCCAGGCCCAGCCGGGTGGTCTCGGCGAGGCCGCGCGTGATCAGCGAGCCCTTGGCGTTGTCGCCGAGGCCCATGCCGTCCGCGATGCCGACCGCGAGGCCGATCACGTTCTTGACCGCGCCGCCCAGCTCGCAGCCCACCACGTCGGTGTTGGTGTAGGGGCGGAAGTACGGCGTGTGGGAGGCGGCCTGGAGTTTCTGGGCGACGGCCTCGTCGGTACAGGCGACCACGGCCGCGGCGGGCATCCGGGAGGCGATCTCCCGCGCGAGGTTCGGCCCGGTGACGACGGCGATCCGGCCCGGGCCCACCTTGGCAACGTCGTCGATGACCTCGCTCATCCGCATGGTCGTACCGAGCTCGACGCCCTTCATCAGTGACACCAGGACGGTGTTCGGGGCGAGCAGCGGCGTCCAGTCGGCGAGGTTGGCGCGCAGGGTCTGCGAGGGGACCGCGAGGACGGTGAAGTCGGCGTCCCGGGCGGCCTCGGCCGCGTCGGCGGTGGCGCGCAGACTGCGCGGGAGTTCGACGCCGGGGAGGTAGTCGGGGTTGGTGTGCGTGGAGTTGACCGCGTCGACGAGCTCGGGGCGGCGTGCCCACAGCGTCACCTCGCAGCCCGCGTCGGCGAGGACCGTACCGAAGGCGGTCCCCCATGATCCGGTACCGAAGACGGCCGCCTTCACGGACTTGCTCACTTGCTGTTCTCCCCCTCGTGACTGGTCTGCGCCTGAGTGGTCTTCGCGTGACCGCTCTGCGCGTGGTTGGTCTGCGCGTGTCCGGACACCGCGCCCTCGATCTCCGCGGCGATATCGGCACCGGACTCCGCACCGGATACCGCCCCGGACTCCGCCCGGGTGCGGCGGCGCTGCTCGATCCGCTCGCGGCGCGGGTCGTAGGGCGTCTCGGGCGCCTTCTCGCCGCGGATCTCCTCCAGCTGGACGGTGACGGCCGCCATGATGACCTCCGTCGCCTCCTTGAGGAGTTCCGGGGTCATCTCGTGGCCGTAGAACCGCGTGAGGTCCACGGGCGGGCCGGCCAGCACGTGGTGGGTCTTGCGCGGAAGGAGGTTGGGCTTCCTGGCGTACGGCGGCAGCAGTTCGTTGGCGCCCCACTGGGCAACGGGGATCACCGGGCACTTGGTCTGGAGGGCGACGCGCGCGGCACCGGTCTTGGCGGTCATGGGCCAGCCGTCGGGGTCGCGGGTCAGGGTGCCCTCGGGGTAGAACGCGACGCACTCGCCGCGCTCCACGGCGTCGATCGCGGCCCGGAAGGCGCTCAGCGCGTCCGTGCTCTCGCGGTAGACGGGGATCTGCCCGGTGCCGCGCATCGCGGCACCGACGAATCCCTCCTTGAAAAGACCGCTCTTCGCCAGGAATCGCGGCACGCGTCCGCTGTTGTACTGGAAGTGCGCGTAGGCGAAGGGATCGACATGCGAATTGTGGTTCACCGCGGTGATAAAGCCGCCGTCGGCCGGAATATGCTCCATTCCGCGCCAGTCCCGCTTGATCAGAACCACCAGCCAGGGTTTGCAGAGGACCGCAGCGAAGCGGTACCAGAAGCCGATTCTGCGGCGGGGCACGCGGACACCTTCCTCTAGGACTTCCCATGGCCTGCTCCGGGGCCTGGGGGCCGCACAAGTGTCGCCCCGGGCCGCCGGTCTGTCGAGAACACGGTACGCCCGCGCGTCCGGCCGGCGGATGGGCCGGGTGACAATGGCCGCGACACGAGAGGGACGGTACGCCGGTGCAGTGGACCTTGGTCATACCCCTGAAGCCCTTGGCGCTGGCCAAGAGCAGGCTCGCGGACACCGCCACCGACGGGCTTCGCCCGGGCCTCGCCCTCGCCTTCGCCGAGGACACCGTGGCGGCCGCACTGGCCTCACCTGCGGTGCGGGATGTGGCAGTAGTCACGGACGACGCCCTGGCCGGGCGGGTCCTGGCGGCCCTGGGCGCCCGGATCGTGGCCGACGAGCCGCGCGGGGGCCTCAACGCCGCCCTGACCCACGGGGCCGCCGCCGTACGCGCCTTCCGTCCCGATTCCCCGCTGGCGGCCCTCAACGCCGATCTGCCGGCCCTGCGCCCGTCGGAATTGGCCCGGGTGCTGGAGGCGGCCGGGGAATTCCCCCGCTCTTTTCTCCCGGATGCGGCCGGGATCGGCACCACGCTTCTCGCCGTCGCCGCCGGCCGTGAATTGCTTCCCGCATTCGGCACGGATTCCCGGGCCCGGCACCGCTCCTCCGGGGCCGCGGAACTCCGCCCGGAGGGGGTGGATTCCGTTCGCCAGGACGTGGACACCGGCGAGGATCTGCGCGCGGCGCTGTCCCTGGGGGTGGGTCCCCGGACGGCCGCAGCGGCGGCGCATCTGCTGATTCCGGGGCAGTAGGCTGCCGCCATGCAGGCGACCGCATACACGTACGACCCCGACACCCGCAGCGGACAGGTGCTGCTGGACGACGGCACACCGGTGCCCTTCGACGCCCCGGCGTTCGACGCGGGCGGGCTGCGGCTGCTGCGGCCCGGGCAGCGGGTGCGGATCGAGGTGGAGGGGGCGAAGGACAGCCCCCGGATCACCCTGGTGACGCTCCAGACGTTCTGACGTTCTGACGTTCTGACGTTCTGACGGCCTCGTGCTCTTGGCCGAGGGCCCTCCGGGCGCCCGCCCGACACGCCGCGGGCCGGACTTCCGAGAGGGAGTCCGGCCCGGCGCGTGAGTGCCCCTGCTGTCCTACGCCTTGCGGGCGGTGGTCTTCTTGGCGGTGGTCTTGCGCGCGGTCGACTTCTTGGCGGGGGCCTTGGTCGTCGCCGTCGCCTTCTTCGCGGCCGGGGCCTTCTTGGCCGTCGTCTTCTTGGCGGTGGCGGACTTCGCGGTGGTGGTCTTCTTCGCGGCCGCGGTCGTCTTCTTGGTGGTGGCCTTCTTCGCCGTGGTCTTCTTGGCGGTGGCCGTGGTCTTCTTCGCGGCTGCCGTCGTCTTCTTCGCAGCGGCCGTGGTCTTCTTCGCGGCGGCCGACGCCCTCTTCGCCGGGGCGGCCTTCTTCGCGGCGGCCTTCTTGACCGTGGCGGAAGCGCCGCCGGTCAGGCTGCCCTTGGGGGCCTTCTTCACGGCGACCTCGCCACCGCGCGGGAGCTTCTTGGAGCCGCTCACCAGGTCCTTGAAGCCCTGTCCTGCGCGGAAGCGCGGCACGGACGTCTTCTTGACCCGAACCCGCTCGCCCGTCTGGGGGTTGCGAGCGTAGCGGGCCGGCCGGTCGACCTTCTCGAACGAACCGAAGCCGGTGACCGAGACCCGGTCCCCCGCGACCGTCGCGCGGACGATGGCGTCCAGGACCGCGTCGACCGCCTCGGCGGCCTGCTGGCGGCCGCCCACCTTGTCGGCAATCGCTTCTACGAGCTGCGCCTTGTTCACGTCTTCCCCTTCGGAGACATTAGCCGGAACGAAACTGTTCAAGCTTTTTCGCACGTTAGGCAGATATATACCGCAAATCAAACACGAAACGGGCTAATCACCCTTGTGCCGCAACGAAATCGGCTGCTCCGGAGACGATCAACGCTCCCCTTCGGGCATTCGCCCCTCGTCGAGGTCCGCCATGAACCGCTCCAGACGCCTTGTCGCATCGGCGAGATCGTGCTTGGCCGCGGCCGTAATGACCAGCAGCTTCCGGGTCAGCGCCATCCGTACGCCCTCCGGGACTTGCAGTGCACGCACTCTTGTGTGCGCTTCCTTGAGCTGGTTCGCGACCGCCGTATAGAGCTCGAGTTGGCCGTCGTGTTCCATGCACAGATTGTGCCATCTGGGGCGAGTTGTCGCCCGCCCAGGGGGCAACTGCCGCCTCAAACGGCCGCCCCGGCACTTCCGGCGGTCGCTTCCACACAAGGCGCGTACCCCGGCAACAACCCCTCTAACGTGGGAAGTTGGGAGGCAGGGCGAAGATTCACGGGGCCGAACGGGTGCAGACACAGCCGTACCCCCGATCGGTCCGATCGGGGGTACGGCGGGGGTGTCGCGGTGGCCGAAACTCGACCTGCTCAGGGCCTGCTCGGGCCCCGGGGTCAGAGCTGGAGCGTCCTCGGCTTGTACGTCGGGCGCTTGGCCTCGTAGGCGGCGATGTCGCCCTCGTTCTGGAGGGTGATGGAGATGTCGTCCAGCCCGTTCAGCAGCCGCCAGCGGGAGTTCTCGTCCAGCTCGAAGGAGGCGGTGATGCCCTCGGCCCGCACCTCACGCGCCTCGAGGTCGACCGTGATCTCGGCCTGCGGGTCCTGCTCGGTGAGCTCCCACAGCGCGTCCACGATCTTCTGCTCGATCACCACCGTGAGCAGGCCGTTCTTCAGCGAGTTGCCCCGGAAGATGTCGGCGAAGCGGGACGAGATGACGGTCTTGAAGCCGTAGTTCTGGAGTGCCCAGACGGCGTGCTCACGGGAGGAACCGGTGCCGAAGTCGGGGCCGGCGACCAGCACGCTCGCGCCCTGCCGCTCGGGGCGGTTGAGGATGAAGGTCTCGTCCTTGCGCCAGGCCTCGAACAGCCCGTCCTCGAACCCGTCCCGCGTGACCTTCTTGAGCCAGTGAGCAGGGATGATCTGGTCGGTGTCGACGTTGGAGCGACGCAGCGGGACGGCCCGGCCGGTGTGCGAGATGAATGCTTCCATGACTGATCAGACTCCAGCGGGCGTACGGGTCTCGGCGTCGGACAGGTCGGCCGGGGAGGCCAGGTGGCCCAGGACGGCCGTAGCGGCCGCGACCTGCGGCGACACCAGGTGCGTGCGACCGCCCTTGCCCTGCCGGCCCTCGAAGTTGCGGTTGGAGGTGGACGCCGAGCGCTCACCCGGGGCCAGCTGGTCGGGGTTCATGCCGAGGCACATCGAGCAGCCCGCGTGCCGCCATTCGGCGCCGGCGTCCTTGAAGACGACGTCCAGGCCCTCGGAGACGGCCTGGAGACCGACCCGCACCGAACCGGGGACGACCAGCATCCGTACGCCGTCGGCGACTTTGCGGCCCTCGACGATGGCGGCGGCGGCCCGCAGGTCCTCGATCCGACCGTTGGTGCACGAACCTACGAAGACGGTGTCCACGTTGATGGAGCGCAGCGGCTGCCCGGCCTCCAACCCCATGTATTCCAGGGCCTTTTCGGCGGCGAGGCGCTCCGAAGCGTCTTCGTACGAAGCCGGGTCGGGGACGGACGCCGAAAGCGGCGCGCCCTGACCGGGGTTGGTGCCCCAGGTGACGAACGGCGACAGCGCGGCACCGTCGATGACGACCTCGGCGTCGAACTCGGCGTCCGCGTCCGTCTTCAGCGTCTTCCAGTACTCGACCGCCGCGTCCCAGTCCGCGCCCTCGGGGGCGTGGTCGCGGCCCTGGATGTACGCGAAGGTGGTCTCGTCGGGGGCGATCATGCCCGCGCGGGCGCCGGCCTCGATCGACATGTTGCAGATGGTCATCCGGGCCTCCATCGAGAGCTTCTCGATGGCGGAACCCCGGTACTCCAGGATGTAGCCCTGGCCGCCGCCGGTACCGATCTTGGCGATGATCGCCAGGATCAGGTCCTTGGCGGTCACGCCGTCGGCCAGCTCGCCCTCGACCGTGATCGCCATGGTCTTGGGGCGGGCCAGCGGCAGCGTCTGGGTGGCCAGCACGTGCTCGACCTGCGAGGTGCCGATGCCGAACGCCAGCGCGCCGAACGCGCCGTGCGTGGAGGTGTGCGAGTCGCCGCAGACGACGGTGGTGCCGGGCTGGGTCAGACCCAGCTGCGGGCCGACGACGTGCACGACGCCCTGCTCGACGTCTCCGAGCGGATGCAGCCGCACACCGAAGTCGGCGCAGTTCTTGCGCAGCGTCTCCAGCTGGGCGCGCGAGACCGGGTCGGCGATCGGCTTGTCGATGTCGAGGGTCGGGGTGTTGTGGTCCTCGGTCGCGATGGTGAGGTCGAGACGGCGCACCGGGCGGCCGTTCTGCCGCAGCCCGTCGAAGGCCTGCGGGCTGGTCACCTCGTGCAGGAGATGAAGATCGATGAAGAGGAGGTCGGGCTCGCCCTCGGCGCGCCGGACGACGTGGTCGTCCCAGACCTTCTCCGCGAGTGTCCTACCCATCGCTTTCCCTCCGGCCGGCAATGACGCACCGGCCCAACTAGAGATCTTGTGGAGGCGACGCCCGTTGCCCCTGTTCCCGGGCACCCGCCGCCAGGCCCGTTGGTCCGCGGGCCACCATGCGTCCAAGGGTTGCGCGTCTCACGGAAAAATGAACTTGCGTTTCACAGAGTGAGACGGGAGTATCGTTGCATGGACAACAGTAGCGGCGTCGGCGTTCTGGACAAGGCAGCCCTTGTCCTGAGCGCCCTGGAGTCCGGTCCGGCCACCCTCGCAGGCTTGGTCGCTGCCACCGGACTCGCACGACCCACGGCTCACCGGCTTGCCGTGGCTTTGGAACACCACCGTATGGTGGCGCGCGACATGCAGGGCCGTTTCATCCTCGGCCCCCGCCTGGCCGAGCTGGCCGCGGCCGCCGGCGAGGACCGCCTCCTCGCCACCGCCGGCCCGGTGCTGACGCATCTGCGTGACATCACGGGCGAGAGCGCACAGCTCTACCGCCGCCAAGGGGACATGCGCATCTGCGTGGCCGCGGCGGAGCGCCTGTCCGGCCTTCGGGACACGGTCCCGGTCGGTTCCACGCTGACGATGAAGGCCGGTTCCTCGGCCCAGATCCTGATGGCCTGGGAGGAACCCGAGCGTCTGCACCGCGGCCTCCAGGGCGCCCGCTTCACGGCGACGGCCCTGTCGGGCGTACGGCGCCGCGGCTGGGCCCAGTCCATCGGTGAGCGCGAGCCGGGCGTCGCGTCCGTGTCGGCTCCCGTCCGCGGCCCCTCCAACCGCGTGGTGGCCGCCGTCTCCGTCTCCGGCCCCATCGAGCGCCTGACCCGCCACCCCGGCCGTATGCACGCCCAGGCGGTCATCGACGCGGCCGGCCGCCTCTCGGAGGCCCTGCGCCGCACCGGCTGACGCCGTACGGGAAAGGGCGGCCTCAACGCCGCGGCAGCCCTTTCCCGTACGGCAGGATCACCCAGCAGGAGCCCTTACGGCGCGGACCGGTACGAGAAGCGGTCCTTCGCGTACCGCCCCCGCTCCTCCAGCGGAACCTGCCCATGCGCCGCCGCGAGGCCGAACGCCGGCATGTCCCCGTAGATCGCCTCGTACGACCCCTCCGGCACGACGTACGTCTCGTGCCAGATCCCCACATGCCCGCGCACCTTCCCGCCCCGTTCGATGCGGTTGATCTTCGCCCAGGCCTCGTGGTGGAACGCGTCGGGCGCGGTCGCGTAGGCGTACAGCTTCTCCTTGGACTCCCAGTACTGGACGACGTAGTACGTCCGCGGCGAGGCCGTCAGGAGCACCCGGGAGAGCAGACCGCGGCCCGGATCCTTCTTCAGCTCCGCCAGCATGCGGAACATCGCCAGCATGACCGGCACCCACTGGTGCACGGCCCAGAAGTGGTTGACGCGCATTCCGATCAGCAGGACGACCACGTCTCCCCGGGCGTCCGCGGTGGTACGGCTGGCTGTGAAGGACATGCTTGGATAGTGCCGCTAACCAACGAAGGGCACAAGGCATGCGGCTGGCCGAACTGAGCGAACGCAGCGGTGTGTCCACCGCGACGATCAAGTACTACCTGCGCGAGGGGCTCGTGCCGCCCGGCCGCCAGGTGAACGCCACGACCGCCGAGTACGACGACGAGCATCTGCGCCGGCTGCGTCTGGTGCGGGCGATGATCCAGGTGGGCGGGCTGCCGGTGGCCACGGTCCGCGACGTGCTCGGCCATGTCGACGACGAGTCCCTGGGCCGCACGATCCGGCTCGGCGCGGCCCTGTGGGCGCTGCCGCAGGTGGCCGAGCCGGACGCGGAGGACGAGTACGTGCGCGCCGCCCACCTGGAGGCGGACGAACTGCTGGGCACCCTGGGCTGGTCGAACGCCCGGCAGCTGACGACCATCTCCCCCGCCTACCGCTCGCTGGTGGTGGCGGTGGCCGCACTGCGCCGGCTCGGCTACGACTGGAACGCCGAACTTCTCGTGTCCTACGCCCGGTTGATGCACCGGGCGGCCGTGCTCGACCTGGACTTCGTGGAGACCCGGGAGTCGGAGCCGGAGCGGATCGAGGCGGCGGTGCTGGGCGCGATCCTCGTCGAGCCGATGATGCAGGCGCTGCACCGGCTGGCGCAGGAGGAGGAGTCGGCGCGGCGGTACGGCTTCGCATGAGACCGAACACACGGAAAGAGTCCGGACACGCGGAAAGAGTCCGGATACGCGGAAAGCCCCTCGCCGAAGCGAGGGGCTTTCCGATCGCGTACCCCCGACCGGATTCGAACCGGCGCTACCGCCTTGAGAGGGCGGCGTGCTAGGCCGCTACACAACGGGGGCCTAAATCATGCGTTTCCGCAGATCAGAGCTGGTCTACCAGGACTCGAACCTAGAATGACGGTACCAGAAACCGTAGTGTTGCCAATTACACCATAGACCAAGGTGATTCAATGAAAATCGTACCCCCGACCGGATTCGAACCGGCGCTACCGCCTTGAGAGGGCGGCGTGCTAGGCCGCTACACAACGGGGGCCCTAGCGATCCTGCATCGAGGTGAGAGGGAGCTACCCGAGCTCTCCTCGCGGGAAGGATCTGTACCCCCGACCGGATTCGAACCGGCGCTACTGCCTTGAGAGGGCAGCGTGCTAGGCCGCTACACAACGGGGGCTTCGTGGAGTAGATCTCCACAGGCGCAGATAAGCTCTGCGAGCTGGCCTACCTGGACTCGAACCAAGACTAACTGAACCAGAATCAGTCGTGCTGCCAATTACACCATAGGCCACTGGAACGCAAGCCCCACAGGGGTTCTTGTTCTAGCGTTGCTCCTCCGGTTCCGGCCTTTCGGCCCGCTCCCCGGCGGCGCAGGAAGAACATTACCTGAAGGTGGACCGGGCTCCAAAACGGGTATCGGGGCCGAGGATCGCGGGCAGTTCGGCGAGCGAGACGATCCGGTGGCGTCCGGAGGGGAGCTCGACGGTGGCCGCGCCGTAGCGGTCGATCCACACGGAGAGCAGCCCGGCGTCGGCGGCGCCCCGGCCGTCGATCTCCGGATGGTCACCGACGTAGGCCACCTGGTGCGGGGCCAGCGACAGGGCCTCGCAGGCCGCGAGGAAGGCGCCGGCCTCCGGCTTGGAGACGCCGAGTTCCGCCGCGCACAGGATGACCTCGAAACGGTCGTGGACGCCGAGGGTGCGCAGCTTGTGGTCCTGGACGTGGATGCTGGAGTTGGAGAGCACGGCGTGGCGATGGCTGGCGGCGAGGTCGTCGAGCACGGGCAGGACGTCCGGGAAGAGCGACCAGGCCGCCTCGTAGTGCGCGTGGTACCGCAGGAGCCAGTCGTCGGCCTCCGCGTCGGCCATCTCGCGGCCCAGGAACGCCCGTACCCGGTCCCGGCGCTGGTCCTCGAAGGTGATCCCGCCCGCCGAGAAGCGGGCCCAGTGCTCTTCGGTGACCTCCCGCCACCGCGCGAGCCCCGCCTCCGCGGTACCGAACCGGTCGAGCAGCCCCTCGGCGGTCAGATAGGACCGCATGCCCTCGCGGTCGGCGGTCGTGTAGTCGAACAGGGTGTCGTCCACGTCCCAGACCACGGCGAGGATGCTCATGATCCAACGGTAACGCGGCGGCGGCCGCCCTGTCCGGGGGATGCCGAAGGGGCGGCACCCGGTCGCCGGGTGCCGCCCCTCGGGCGCGCCGCTATGCGGCGAGCTTCGCCAGGGCCGCGTCGACGCGGGCCAGCGTCTTCTCCTTGCCCAGGATCTCCAGGGACTCGAAGAGCGGCAGGCCGACCGTGCGGCCGGTGACGGCGACGCGGACCGGTGCCTGGGCCTTGCCGAGCTTGAGGCCGTGCGCCTCACCGGCGGCCAGGACGGCCTCCTTCAGGGACTCGGACGAGGTCCAGTCGGCGGCCGCCAGCTTCTCGCGGGCCGTCGTGAGCAGCGCGTCGCTGCCCTCCTTCATCGCCTTCGTCCAACTGGCCTCGTCGAAGACCGGCTCGGGGAGGAAGAGGAAGTCGACGTTGTCGGTGATCTCCGACAGCACCTTCAGACGGGTCTGGGCGTGCGGTGCGATCGCCTCCCACCGGGCCTCGTCGAAGTCCTGCGGGGACCAGGGGGCGTAGGGGGCCTTCAGCCAGGGCGCGCAGCGCTCCGTGAAGTCCTTCACGTCCAGCAGGCGGATGTGGTCGGCGTTGATCGCCTCGCACTTCTTCAGGTCGAAGCGCGCCGGGTTGGGGTTGACGTCCGCGATCTCGAAGGCCGCGGTCATCTCGTCCATCGTGAAGATGTCCTGGTCGGCCGAGAGCGACCAGCCGAGCAGCGAGAGGTAGTTGAGCAGGCCCTCGGGGAGGAAGCCGCGCTCGCGGTAGAGGTTGAGCGAGGACTCCGGGTCCCGCTTCGACAGCTTCTTGTTGCCCTCGCCCATCACGTACGGCAGGTGACCGAAGTGCGGGGTCCCCTGGGCGATGCCCAGTTCGGTCAGCGCCTTGTAGAGGGCGATCTGGCGGGGGGTGGAGGAGAGCAGGTCCTCGCCCCGCAGGACGTGCGTGATCTCCATCAGCGCGTCATCCACCGGGTTGACCAGCGTGTACAGCGGGGCGCCGTTCGCACGGACGATGCCGAAGTCGGGCACGTTCTCCGGGGTGAACGTCAGCTCGCCGCGGACCAGGTCCGTGAAGGTGATCGTCTCGTCGGGCATGCGGAAGCGGACGATCGGGGTGCGGCCCTGGGCCTTGTACTCCGCCACCTGCGCCTCGGTGAGGTCGCGGCAGTGGCCGTCGTAGCCGGAGGGCCTGCCTGCGGCGCGGGCGGCGTCGCGGCGGGTGTCCAGCTCCTCCTGGGAGCAGTAGCAGTGATAGGCGTGGCCGGCGTCGAGGAGCTTGCGGGCGACGTCGGCGTAGAGGTCCATCCGCTGCGACTGGCGGTACGGCGCGTGCGGGCCGCCGACCTCGGGGCCCTCGTCCCAGTCGAAGCCCAGCCAGCGCAGCGAGTCCAGGAGCTGGTTGTAGGACTCCTCGGAGTCACGGGCCGCGTCGGTGTCCTCGATGCGGAAGACCAGCGTGCCCTGGTGGTGCTTGGCGAACGCCCAGTTGAACAGGGCGGTGCGGACCAGGCCCACGTGGGGGTTACCGGTGGGCGAGGGACAGAAACGGACGCGTACGGGGGAACCGGATGCGCTAGCCACGCTTGACAACCTTGTTGGTGAGAGTGCCGATGCCTTCGATGGTGACGGCGACCTCGTCGCCGACGACCAGGGGGCCTACCCCTGCCGGGGTGCCCGTGAGGATCACGTCGCCGGGGAGCAGCGTCATGGCCTCGGTGATGTTGACGATCAGATCCTCGATCGAGTGGATCATCTCGCTGGTGCGGCCGAGCTGCCGCTGCTGCCCGTTGACCGTCAGCTGGACGGTGAGGTCGCCCGCGGTCTCGAGGTCCAGGCCGGTCTCCACCCAGGGGCCCAGCGGGCACGAGGTGTCGAAGCCCTTGGCCCGGGCCCACTGCTTCTCGCGCTTCTGGACGTCGCGGGCGGTGACGTCGTTCGCGCAGGTGTAGCCGAAGATCACGTCCTTGACGCGCTCCCGGGGGACCTCGCGGCAGAGCCGGCCGATGACCACGGCGAGCTCGGCCTCGTGATGGACCTCCTCGGAGAAGGCCGGGTACTGGATGGCGTCGCCGGGACCGATCACCGAGGTGGACGGCTTGAAGAAGGCGAACGGGGCGTCCGGCACCTCGTTGCCCAGCTCGCGCGCGTGCTCGGCGTAGTTGCGGCCGAAGGCCACGACCTTGTTGGGCAGGACGGGCGGGAGCAGCCGGACCTTGCTCAGCGGCACCTTGGTGCCGGAGAGCTCGAAGTCCGTGAACGGGATGCCCTTGATGATGTCGAGGACGAGCTCGTCCGGCTTGTCGCCCTCGACCGCGCCGAAGGCGACGTTCCCGTCGATGGAGAACCTGGCGATGCGCACGGGTTGGTTGGCCCCTTGACTGAGCTGGCTGGAGTGTGACGCCCCAGGCTAACGCGGAAGGGCGCCCCCGGCCGGGGACGCCCTTGACATCCGTGGGTGGCCGCCTTGAGCATTCGGCGGCCGGTGCCCGTATCTCCGCGTGAAGATCTACTCAGCGACGGAGGCCGCCACCGGCACCTCCATGAGGATGGTGCGCTTGGGGTTCGCAGTCTGGGCGGGAAGTTCGACGGAGTGCTCCTGCTGCTCGGGGAGCTGGAGTGCGTCGGCGTCCGTGAGGTGCGCCAGGGTCGTACGCCGGGGGTTGGCGATCTTGTGGAACATCGTCGTCGTCTTCACTGTTGTACGTGACCCTGTCGTGTCCGGGCGTCCGGGAAGCCCTCAAGGGCCTCCGCACAGACGCGGTTTGTCGGATGTGCCATCCCTGTAAAGCGTCAGGCTAAACACGCGATTCCCGGTGAAGACGTGAAGGTCGCATGATCAGCGTGTGAGTTTGCTCACGAATCAAGGGGCAAAGCGGTCATTTCCGACCAGCCGGTGACCGGCATCAAACGGACATTAGTCACCTGAAGCGCTCATTCCGCTCCTGATCATGGCGACTGGGACACCCCCCGGCCGCCACCCCTTCCCACCCTTATGTCCGCCTTACGTGGGATCATTTTCTACATCCCGTAACTTGACCCTCACGTCGTGTCACGGATGTCACAGCCTGGCCAACGGGCCTTGTTGGAGATCCTGCACTGTGCTGGAATTCCTCGGACCGCCGCGGGATCGAGCCGGCGCACAGAGGGCGCCCAGCGCGCCCGGTGGCGGCGAGGACAGGGGGAGCCAGCGCCGGTACTCACGACCAATTGGCGGGCGTATTCAGGACGCCCGCCAACACGCCGACACCGTCCTTCCGTTCGCGCGGAGGGGCGCCTGGTCCAGAGGTTGCGACGCTAGTGCAGGGACGTTTCAAGAGGGATGGCAGCGCTTCGGCCGAGCCGGAGCCGCACGGCGGGACTGGCCCGATGGCAGTCGGCTCCTCGCCCCAGCACGCCCAGAACCAGGGCCCCAATCCGTCCGGCGACGGCGGTGACCGCTCCGGACGACCCGGTGCGTCCGCGTCGGCGACTACTCCTCCCCCGGCTCCGACGAAGCCGCCGACCGGCCCCAGCGGCCCCGGCCCGCGGGTGGCGCTGCGCAACTGGCGCATCTCCACGCGTCTGGTGGCGCTGCTGACCCTGCCCGTGGTCGCGGCCACCTCGCTGGGCGCGCTGCGCATCAACCAGTCGATGGACGACATCCAGCAGCTCGACAACATGAAGCTGCTGACGGACATGACCAAGCAGGCCACCGACCTGGCCGACGCGCTCCAGGACGAGCGCGACCGCTCGGCCGGCCCGCTGGCGCACAACGGCAAGGCGACCGACCCCGGTATCAAGGGCCTGCGCGAGAAGACGGACCGCGCGCTGAGCGCCTTCCAGGACTCGTCGGAGGAGATCGACGGCGCCACCGCCGACGGCAACCTCCAGGGCGTCCGGGACAGCCTCGTCGGTCTGCTGAGCGACCTGGGCAACCTCGCCAAGGTCCGTTCGACGGCCTACGCGGAGAAGGACAACTCCACCCAGACGGTGGAGGCCTACCACCGCCTCATCACCAGCCTGCTCGACCTGTCCCAGGACATGGCGCAGGCCACGAGCAACCCGGAGATGATCCAGCGCACGCGTGCGCTGGCCGCCTTCTCCTCCGCCAAGGAGTACGCCTCCGTCCAGCGCGCCGTGCTCGCGGCGGCGCTGCCGGTGGGCAACACCGTCTACGGCGACCTCTCCGAGAACGACCGGCAGTACGCCGAGGCCGGACTCGAGAACCAGGACTCCGAACTCTCGAGTTTCCGCAGCATCTACGGCGACAGCGGCGCCGAGGAGCTGCTGAAGCCGATCGAGCAGGGCAACCCGGTCATCGAGGACGCCGACACCTACGCCACCCGGGCGCTCAGCTCCTCCAGCGGCCTGGAGTCGCTGGACAAGCAGTCGTACCAGGACTGGCTCGACGCCAGCTCCACCAAGATCAAGCAGATGAACAACATCGAGCTCACGCTGCTCGAGAACATGGAGCAGAAGGCGCGTGAGCTGCGCGCCGAGTCGGAGCGCGAAGCGATCATCTCCGGTGCGCTGATCCTGCTCGTGCTCGGTGTCTCGCTGGTCGGCGCGTTCGTCGTCGCCCGGTCCATGATCCGTTCGCTGCGCCGCCTCCAGGAGACCGCCACCAAGGTCGCCCAGGACCGGCTGCCCGAGCTGGTCAAGCAGCTGTCCGAGTCCGACCCGCAGGACGTCGACACGTCCGTGGAGTCGGTCGGTGTGCACTCCCGGGACGAGATCGGCCAGGTGGCCGCGGCCTTCGACGACGTGCACCGCGAGGCGGTCCGCCTCGCCGCCGAGCAGGCTCTGCTGCGGGGCAACGTCAACGCGATGTTCACCAACCTCTCGCGCCGCTCCCAGGGCCTCATCCAGCGTCAGCTCTCGCTCATCTCCGAACTGGAGTCCCGCGAGGCCGACCCGGACCAGCTGTCCTCGCTCTTCAAGCTCGACCACCTCGCGACCCGCATGCGCCGTAACGGTGAGAACCTCCTCGTCCTCGCGGGTGAGGAGCCCGGCCGTCGCTGGACCCGTCCGGTCCCGCTGGTCGACGTGCTCCGCGCCGCCGCCTCCGAGGTGGAGCAGTACGAGCGCATCGAACTGGCCTCCGTGCCGACCACCGAAGTGGCCGGCCGGGTCGTCAACGACCTCGTGCACCTCCTCGCCGAGCTGCTCGAGAACGCCACCTCGTTCTCCTCCCCGCAGACCAAGGTCAAGGTCACCGGTCACGCGCTGCCCGACGGCCGCGTCCTGATCGAGATCCACGACACCGGTATCGGTCTCTCCCCCGAGGACCTCGCCGCGATCAACGAGCGGCTCGCCTCGCCGCCCACCGTGGACGTGTCGGTCTCCCGACGCATGGGTCTGTTCGTGGTCGGTCGGCTGTCCCAGCGGCACGGCATCCGCATCCAGCTGCGTCCCTCCGACTCCGGTGGCACGACCGCGCTGGTCATGCTGCCCGTGGACGTCGCCCAGGGCGGCAAGAAGCCTCAGCCCAAGCCCGGCCAGGGCAGCGTCGCGGGTGGTCCCGCCGCCGCGCAGGCCGCCGCGGGCGTCGCCGCCGCGCGTCGCCAGAACGGCTCGCAGAACGGTTCGCAGGGTGGTGCCCTCGGCTCCGGTCCCGGCACCGGCGGCCGACTCGCCCCCGGTCAGGGTCCCCGGGCCGCGCTGCCCGGCCGTGACGGCGGTGGCCGCCCCGGTGGTCAGCCGCCGCGCGGACCGCAGCAGCCGCCGGCCTCCCCCCAGCAGGGCCGACCGGCTCCGGCCGGTGCGGGTTCCGGCTTCGGCGGTCAGGCTCCGGGCGCGTCGCAGGGTCTCCAGGCGGCCGGTACGGCCTCCCAGGGTGTGGACATGTTCGGCGGACGCCCGACCCAGCAGCGGGGCAACAAGGCCGATCAGGGTGGCCGCGGCCGTCAGCCGCAACTGCCGCCGCGCGGTGGTCCGCGCGCCGAGCTGCCGGGCGGCAACCCGCAGCCGCGGGTGACCAGCTGGGGCGACGAGAACGCCCAGCCGCCGGTCCCCCGCAGCCCGCTGGACGCCCCGCGCGGTCACGAGGAGCCGGACGTCGCCCAGACGTCGCGCATGCCGCGCATCGACGACCGCCAGGGTCCCGGCGCCACCGCCGAGATACCGGCGATCCCGCGCACCGACGACCGCCAGAGCCCGGCGGGCCCCGCCGACTTCGGCCGGCCCGTCGCGAACGGTCTCCACAGCACCGGCCAGTTCCCGGCCGTGGGCAACCCCCAGACGGCTCCGGGCGGACGGCAGGACACCAGCCAGTTCCAGCGTCCGGGCACCAACGGCCGGCCGGACCCGGCGCAGTTCCAGCGCCCCGGTACCAGCGGCCAGCAGGACGAGAACGGCTTCACCCGGTCCGACGTCTTCGGCGCCCCGGGCGGCCAGAACGGCTCTGCGGCTCCGAACCAGTTCGCTCCGCAGGCGTACGACAACGGCTCCGCAAGCCAGTTCGCCGCACCCGGTTACGACGGCTCCTCGACCGGTCAGCACTCGCTGCCCGGCCGCCAGGACCCCTCGTCCACCGGCCAGTTCGCCGCTCCGCAGTCCGGCGGCTACGGCACCCCGGCGCAGCCGTCGGGCCCGCAGCGTCCCGTCGGGCGTCCGGAGCCGGAGGCACTGCCGCCGGCCTCGGGTCCCGGTGACGGGCGCACCCCGCTCTACGACACGCTGGAGACCAACTGGTTCCACGGTCAGCAGGCGGGCGGTGCGGCCCAGGCTCCGCAGCAACAGCAGCAACAGCAGCACCAGGAGCCGCAGGCTCCGGCTGCACCCCAGCGTCCCGCCGCCGCCAATGCCTCCTGGCGCACCTCGCCGAACGACGAACTCGTCCGGCAGGCCGAGCGGGTCAGGCAACCGGCCGCGGGCGGCGTCACCACGTCCGGCCTGCCGCGCCGGGTGCCCAGGGCGAACCTCGTCCCGGGCACGGCTCAGCAGCAACAGCACCAACCCGGTCCGCAGGTCTCGCGTGCGCCTGACGACGTACGCGGACGGCTGACCAATCTCCGTCGGGGCATCGCGCAGGGTCGTCAGGCCGGCAACGGTCAGACCGGCAGTTTCCCGAGCCCCACTCACCAGCAGGAGCGTTAGTTGAGTCAGATGAGCCAGGCGGCACAGAACCTGAACTGGTTGATCACCAACTTCGTGGACAACACCCCTGGGGTGTCCCACACCGTTGTCGTGTCCGCCGACGGGCTCCTGCTCGCGATGTCCGAGGGCTTCCCGCGTGACAGGGCCGACCAGTTGGCGGCCGTCGCGTCGGGGCTGACCTCGCTGACGGCCGGCGCTTCCCGGATCTTCGAAGGCGGCAGCGTCGCGCAGACCGTCGTCGAGATGGAACGAGGGTTCCTCTTCCTCATGTCCGTCTCGGACGGCTCGTCGCTCGCCGTTCTCGCGCACCCCGAGTGCGACATCGGCCTCGTCGGCTACGAGATGACGCTCCTTGTCGACCGCGCGGGCGCGGTCCTCACGCCCGACCTGCGCGCCGAACTCCAGGGCAGTCTGCTCCACTGACCCGCCCCAGCACTACCCACCTCACGAAATCACCGTCCGGCCGACACAATCCCCCCACCGGCCTCGACGGACGGCACGACTGACCGCGAATGCTGTCCCGCCCGGAGGATCCATGACCCCGCCCACCGCCCATCATGATCCGTACGCGGAGCCGTACGGGGATGAGGGCGACCAGCCGCTGGTGCGTCCGTACGCGATGACCGGCGGTCGGACGCGGCCGCGCTATCAGCTCGCCATCGAGGCGCTGATCAGCACCACGGCCGACCCGGCAGCGCTCATGGGGCTGCTCCCGGAGCACCAGCGCATCTGCCATCTGTGCCGCGAGGTGAAGTCGGTCGCGGAGGTCTCGGCTCTCCTGGCCATGCCGCTCGGGGTGGCGCGGATCCTGGTCGCGGACCTCGCCGAAGCCGGACTGGTGGCCATCCACCAGCCGGGCGGCGACGAGAACAACGGCGGCGCTCCGGACGTGACGCTGCTCGAAAGGGTGCTCAGTGGACTTCGCAAGCTCTGACGGGGGGCGGGCCACCACCTCCGCGAAGATCGTGGTGGCGGGAGGCTTCGGCGTGGGCAAGACCACGTTCGTGGGCGCCGTCTCCGAGATCAACCCGCTGCGCACGGAGGCCGTCATGACGTCCGCGAGCGCGGGCATCGACGACCTGACCCACACCGGGGACAAGACCACCACCACGGTGGCCATGGACTTCGGCCGTATCACGCTCGACCAGGACCTGATCCTGTACCTGTTCGGTACGCCGGGCCAGGACCGGTTCTGGTTCATGTGGGACGACCTGGTGCGCGGCGCGATCGGCGCGATCGTGCTCGTGGACACCCGCCGTCTCGCCGACTGCTTCCCCGCGGTCGACTACTTCGAGAACAGCGGCCTGCCGTTCGTCGTCGCCCTCAACGGCTTCGACGGCTCGCAGCCCTACCAGCCCGAAGAGGTGCGCGAGGCGCTCCAGATCGGACCGGACACCCCGATCATCACGACGGACGCCCGGCACCGCTCGGATGCCAAGAGCGCGCTGATCACGCTGGTCGAGCACGCGCTCATGGCGCGACTGCGGTAATTTTCAAGCACCCGGCGCCGTACGGCGGTTGTCGTAGACGCTCTGGAGCCGACTGTGGCCTTTGACACGGTCGGCTCCGGTGTTCATAACGTTTCGGCAGTGGAATCCACAGGTACCGACACGCGTCGCGGTCGCTTGGTCTCGCTGCGCGCACGAAAGCCCCGCCTTTTGGCGGGGCTCGTTCTGTTTGACCGTTTTATCTGGGGCTTACATCACATCGAACCAGCGCTTTCCCATGTTTGGAAGAGCGCTGGTCGTCGTGCTGGAATGCCTGAACTGCCCAATAGTCAATGACGTACTGATGGTCGATGGCTGACCGGGCTCTGAGACACTGCGGCACGACGAAGGTGCCGACCGCCGAGAGGTTGTTGGTCGAGTGAGGCGAAGCAAGCAAAGTCCCGAGCCGGCGGCCCGGGGCAACTTCACCCCGCCGCCGCGCGGAGCGGCGCCCGCCCCTGTGCCCGGTTCGGAGCCGGCGTCCGCCCCCGCGAAGAGCGGCGGTCGCCTCTCCCCGCGGAACTGGCGGGTGCCCACCCGGCTGAACGCGATCCTGCTCATACCCGTGGTGGTCGGCCTGGTCATGGGCGGCTTCCAGGTGAAGAACTCGATCGACACCTGGCAGGAGGCCCGCGACGCCGAGAAGACGGCGAAGATCGTGGCCGCCGCCGGCGAGTACGCCGAGGCCCTGCTGAACGAGCGGGACATCAGCGCCCAGCCGCTGCTCCAGTCCAAGAAGGACGACTCCAAGGTCAAGGCGGCCCGCGCCACCACCGATGCGAAGGCCACCGCCTTCCACGACGAGGTCGCCGGGATGCCGGACAAGGAAGGCCTCAAGCGCCGCCTGAAGCTGGTGGAGGAGGCCGAGCCGACTCTGACGAAGATTCGCGCCGCCGCCTACACCAAGGCCCTGGACCCGGTGAAGACCGAAGAGGGCTACGTCGCGGTCGAGCACCTGCTGATGGAGTTCTCCAACGAGCTCGGCCTCGGCACCGGCAACATCACCGCCTACGGCCGTACCGTCTACGCGGTCGCCCTGGCCAAGGGCGCCGAGTCCCTCCAGCGCGCGATCGGCATGCACCTGCTGGTCCGGCCCAGCCCCGACGAGACGGTCTTCCGGCAGCAGCTCACCGCCTTCACCTCGTACGCCTACCTCGAGGGCATCGCCCAGCAGGAGTACGTCTCCGGTGGCACCACCGAGGACGCCGCGCGGCTCACCGAGGTCATGAAGGAGAAGACCGAGGAGGGCGCGCAGCAGGCCGCCGACGCGAAGGCCAAGGCCGAGGCCGCGGGCGAGGAGTTCACCGCTCCGCCGACCATGGACAAGATGATCCAGGCGATCGCCAGCGGGCAGTCTCCGTCGAAGCTCGCCGAGCAGGGCGTCACCGCCCAGGCCTGGATGACGGCCGCGACGCTGAAGTTCGAGGGCTACAGCCAGGTCGAGAGCGAACTCATCGACCGCGCGGTCACCGACGCCGGTGAGATCGCCTCCGACGCGCAGCGCGACGCCATCATCAACGGCGCCATCGTCATCATCGCCCTGCTCGCCGCGTTCATCGTCGCCAGTCTCATGGCCCGCCAGATGAGCCAGGCCATGCGCCAGCTGCGCAACGCCGCCTTCGGCATCGCCGAGCAGCGGCTGCCGATGCTGGTCGACCAGCTCTCGCGCACCGACCCGGGCCGGGTGGACACCCGTGTCCAGCCGATCCCCATCAACACCAGGGACGAGATCGGCGAGGTCGCCCGCGCCTTCGACCAGGTCCACCGCGAGGCCGTCCGACTGGCCGCCGAGCAGGCTCTGCTCCGGGGCAACATCAACGCGATCTTCACCAACCTCTCGCGCCGCAACCAGTCCCTGATCGAGGGCCAGCTGACCCTGATCACCGACCTGGAGAACAACGAGGCCGACCCGGACCAGCTGGAGAACCTCTTCCGCCTGGACCACCTCGCCACCCGTATGCGCCGCAACGGCGAGAACCTCCTGGTCCTCGCCGGCGAGGAGCCCGGCCGCCGCTGGGACCAGCCGGTCCCGCTGGTCGACGTGCTGCGCGCCGCCTCCTCCGAGGTGGAGCAGTACGAGCGCATCGAGCTGTCCGGCGTACCCGAGGCCGAGATCCACGGCCGTGCCGTGACCGACCTCGTGCACCTGCTCGCCGAGCTTCTGGAGAACGCGACCACGTTCTCCTCCCCGCAGACCAAGGTGCGCGTCACGGCCACCCGTCTTCCCGACGGCCGGGTCATGATCGAGATCCACGACAAGGGCATCGGCCTCACCGCCGAGGACTTCGCGGACATCAACCACAAGCTGGCCAACCCGCCGACGGTGGACGCCGCGATCTCGCAGCGCATGGGCCTGTTCGTGGTCGGCCGACTGTCCGACCGGCACGGTATCCGCGTCCAGCTGCGCCCCTCGGGCGAGCAGGCCGGCACCACCTCGCTGGTCATGCTGCCGGACGCCATCACCCACGGTGGCGGTGGCGAGCAGCAGCCTCGCGACGAGTTCACCGTCTCGCAGATCATCCCGGAGCAGAACTACGGCGGTGGCGGCGAGGACTTCAACAACGGTCTGCCGATGCGCACGGCCGCGGAGCTCGGCTTCGACGACAGCCAGTACGAGGTTCCCGACGACATCCGCGACCTGGACCCGGTGGGCCGCTCGCTGATGCGCGAGGAGCGCCGTGCGGCCCTGGATGCCCAGCCGGGTCAGCCGGGTCAGCCGGGCCAGCCGACCGGGCAGCAGCAGTCGGCCGACGGCTTCGCCGCGCCCCGTCAGCAGCAGTCGTACGACGCCGGGCAGAACGGCTACGACCCGGCCCAGCAGGGTGCAGGGGCCGGCTACGACAACGGTGCGACCGGGTACGCCGAGCAGCCGGCGGCGTTCGACCAGCAGACGTCGTACGAGGAGCAGCAGCGCCCGGCGTACGACGACCAGTACTTCGCGCCGAACGGTGGCATGCCGCAGGGCGAGTCGTTCTCCGGCAACGGCGGCCTTCCGCAGAACGGTCTTCCGCAGGGCGACGGCTTCGCGTCGAACGGCGGCTACCCGGACCCCGCGTATGCGGAGCCCGGCCGGGAGGAGCGTCCGGCGGCCCCGGCCGCCGCGTCCGAGGGCTTCCAGCCGTACCAGGAGCAGCAGTCCTACCAGGACGACTGGCCCCAGCAGAACGGCCACACGAACGGTTACCAGAACGGCTACCAGGACCAGTACGCTCCGGAACCGGAATCCACGCAGGCCGCAGACGCGGGTGAGCAGAACCGCGTAGGCTTCGACCGTCCGGGACCGTCCTCCTCCGCCTCCCACGCGCTGACCGACGCCGGTCTCCCCCGCCGCGGCTCCGCCGCAAGCGGTGCGAACGGCGCCCGGCCCGCGAAGCAGGAGCCGGCGGCCTCCCCCGCGGAGAGCAACGGCGGCGGCGACTCCTGGCGCTCGGCCAACGACGAGCGCTGGCAGCAGGCCTCCGCTCTGAAGAAGCCCAAGGCGGGTGGGGTCACCTCCTCCGGCCTGCCGCGGCGGGTGCCCAAGGCCAATCTGATCGAGGGCGCCGCCGAGACCACCCCCCAGGGAGGCCCTCAGGTCTCCCGCGCCCCGGAGGACGTCCGTGGCAGGTTGAGCAACCTGCGTCGGGGCGTCCAGCGCGGACGCAGCGCAGGCAGCAGTGAAACGAACGGCCAGGGCCTCGGTCCTGACAGCACCTACAACCAGGAGCGTTAGTGTGAGCCCGATGAGCCAGGCGGCACAGAACCTGAACTGGGTGATCACCAACTTCGTGGACAACACCCCGGGGGTGTCCCACACCGTGGTGGTCTCCGCCGACGGACTCCTTCTGGCGATGTCCGAAGGCTTCCCCCGCGACCGGGCCGACCAGCTCGCAGCCGTCGCCTCCGGTCTGACGTCCCTGACGGCAGGCGCCTCCCGGATCTTCGAGGGAGGCAGCGTGAACCAGACGGTTGTGGAGATGGAGCGGGGATTCCTCTTCCTCATGTCCATTTCCGACGGTTCCTCGCTCGCTGTTCTTGCCCATCCCGAGGCGGACATCGGCCTCATTGGGTACGAGATGGCCCTTCTGGTGGACCGAGCGGGTTCGGTCCTGACCCCTGACCTTCGTGCGGAGCTCCAAGGGAGCCTTCTCAACTAACAAACGAACGGTGCGTTTTGGCGTCCCGAGGCCGTAGGGTTTCGGGACGCGGCTTCCACGTGATGGGTGCCAGGCACATCGGAGGAGGAGAGAGAGTGGCAACACCCCCAGGCGGATCGAATTCGGGCAACTGGTCGTACGGCCCTGCCCAGGGCCAGGGCGACGGTTCCCAGAACCCGAACCGTTACAACTTCCCCTCCGCGCCCAGCCAGCAGCGGCCGTACACGCCCCAGGGTCCGCAGGGTCCCGGGCCGTCACCGTACGACCAGCCGTCGGCCCCGCGCATCCAGCCCGTACAGCCGCACCGCCGCACCCCGGAGCCGGCGCCCGCAGGGGCGTCGAACAACCCGCTGGTGCGTCCGTACGCCATGACCGGTGGCCGGACCCGCCCGCGTTACCAGCTCGCCATCGAGGCGCTGGTGCACACCACTGCGCAGCCGCACCAGATGCAGGGCCAACTGCCCGAGCATCAGCGGATCTGCAACCTCTGCCGAGAGATCAAGTCGGTCGCCGAGATCTCGGCACTGCTGACCATCCCTCTCGGCGTGGCCAGGATCCTCGTCGCCGACTTGGCGGAGGCGGGACTGGTCGCCATCCATCAGCCCGGCGGCGACGAGAGCGCCGGCGGCCAGCCAGACGTGACACTGCTCGAAAGGGTGCTCAGTGGACTTCGCAAGCTCTAGCGGGGGTCCGTCCCGCTCCACCACTTCCGCGAAGATCGTGGTGGCGGGCGGCTTCGGCGTGGGCAAGACCACGTTCGTCGGGGCTGTCTCGGAGATCAACCCGCTGCGCACCGAGGCCGTCATGACGTCCGCGTCGGCGGGGATCGACGACCTGACCCACACCGGGGACAAGACCACCACCACGGTGGCCATGGACTTCGGCCGTATCACCCTGGACCAGGACCTGATCCTGTACCTGTTCGGTACGCCGGGCCAGGACCGGTTCTGGTTCATGTGGGACGACCTGGTGCGCGGCGCGATCGGCGCGATCGTGCTCGTGGACACCCGCCGTCTCGCCGACTGCTTCCCCGCGGTCGACTACTTCGAGAACAGCGGCCTGCCCTTCGTCGTCGCCCTCAACGGCTTCGACGGCTCGCAGCCCTACCAGCCGGACGAGGTCCGCGAGGCCCTGCAGATCGGTCCCGACACCCCGATCATCACGACCGACGCCCGCCACCGCGCGGACGCCAAGTCGGCGCTGATCACGCTCGTGGAGCACGCGTTGATGGCCCGCCTGCGGTAGGCCGACGGAGTGACAGGTGGGCGGCCCCTCCCGGCTCGGGAGGGGCCGCCCACCTGTTTGCGCCGCGACGGCGGGACTCGAGACGACGGGACGCGCGACGTCGTTCACCGGCGGTGCCGGGCCGGCCGAGTCCGCGCCACAGGCACGAAGAACGTACGAAGAACGAAGAAGGGGCCCCTCTCGGCGAGAGGGGCCCCTTCTTCGTACGGTGAAGCGGCTGGAGCGGCGCGGCGCCTAGTGCCAGCTGTGCGGGGCGCGGAAGCCGCCCTCGCGCTCCAGGCGGCGCCAGCCGGCCTTGGGGCGGCCTCGGTGGGTCTCGGTGGGGGACGACTGGGCGGCCGCGCGAGCCAGGAGGATCGCCGTGATGGCGGCGACTTCCTCGGGCTCGGCGTGGCCCTTCTCGACGCGGATGTCGGGAGCGTTCATGGGTGCAAGTCTCCGTGGATGAGGTTTCCGCAGGGGATCCAGTGGGTTACCCGTGGGATCTGCCGGGTTACTGCGGGGGGTTGCCGTGCTTGCGCGAGGGCAGGTCCGCATGCTTCGACTGGAGCATGGCCAGCGACCTGATGAGGACCTCACGGGTCTCGGCGGGGTCGATGACGTCGTCGACCAGTCCGCGTTCCGCCGCGTAGTACGGGTGCATCAGCTCGGACTTGTACTCCTTGACCATGCGGGCCCGCATGGCCTCGGGGTCCTCGGCCTCGGCGATCTGACGCCGGAAGATGACGTTGGCGGCACCTTCGGCGCCCATCACGGCGATCTCGTTCGTCGGCCAGGCGAAGGTGAGGTCGGCGCCGATGGACTGGCTGTCCATGACGATGTAGGCACCTCCGTAGGCCTTGCGCAGGATCAGGGAGATCCGCGGCACGGTCGCGTTGCAGTAGGCGTAGAGCAGCTTCGCTCCGTGCCGGATGATTCCGCCGTGCTCCTGGTCGACGCCCGGGAGGAATCCAGGGACGTCCAGGAAGGTGACGATCGGGATATTGAAAGCGTCACACATCTGGACAAAGCGCGCAGCTTTTTCCGACGCCTCGATGTCCAGGACACCGGCGAGGGCCTGCGGCTGGTTGGCCACGATGCCGACGACCTGGCCGTCGAGCCGGGCCAGCGCGCAGATGATGTTGCGGGCCCAGCGCTCGTGGATCTCCACGTACTCGCCGTCGTCGACGATCTCCTCGATGACCTTGGTCATGTCGTACGGACGGTTGCCGTCCGCCGGGACCAGGTCGAGCAGGACGTCGCCGCGGCGGTCGGCCGGGTCGGCGGACTCGGTGCGCGGGGGGTTCTCGCGGTTGTTCTGCGGGAGCAGCGAGAGGAGGTAGCGGACCTCCGCGATGCAGGTCTCCTCGTCGTCGTACGCGAAGTGACAGACGCCGGAGGTCTCGGCGTGCACGTCGGCGCCGCCGAGGCCGTTCTGGGTGATCTCCTCGCCGGTGACGGCCTTGACCACGTCCGGACCGGTGATGAACATCTGCGAGGTCTCGCGGACCATGAAGACGAAGTCGGTCAGGGCGGGGCTGTAGGCCGCGCCGCCCGCGCAGGGGCCCAGCATGACCGAGATCTGCGGGATCACCCCGCTCGCCCTGGTGTTGCGCTGGAAGATGCCGCCGTAACCGGCGAGCGCGGAGACGCCCTCCTGGATACGGGCGCCGGCGCCGTCGTTGAGCGAGACCAGCGGGGCACCCGCCGCGATGGCCATGTCCATGATCTTGTGGATCTTCGTGGCGTGGGCCTCGCCCAGCGCGCCGCCGAAGATACGGAAGTCATGGGCGTAGACGAAGACCGTACGGCCCTCCACCGTGCCCCAGCCGGTGATCACACCGTCGGTGAACGGCTTCTTGGCCTCGAGGCCGAATCCGGTCGCCCGGTGCCTGCGCAGCTGCTCGACCTCCTGGAAGGACCCCGGGTCGAGGAGCAGCTCGATCCGCTCCCGGGCGGTCAGCTTGCCCTTGGCGTGCTGCGCCTGGGTCGCCTTCTCGCTCGGGCCGGCCAGCGCCTGGGCACGGATCTCGTGCAGCTCGGCCACGCGGCCGCGCGCATCCGTGGGTTCCGAAGGCTCTGCGATCGGCTCGCCCGTCGTCTCTTCCAAAACGGTCATGTAGTGACCTTACGAAGCCCACCAAGGAAAGAGGGACGTCGACTCCGTACAGTCTCCGGAGCGTTTTCCTGGTAGCCCTGAACAGAACCGGGCGGGCATGCAGCCGTTCCGACTGCTCAGAGGGGCTGGGGCTTGTAGGGGTCACACAAACCCCGGGGCTGAGACCCGCCTCACATTCCGGGCGCGCACATGCCCTCGCCGGAGTGAAACGGAGCGTCCGGACGGCGGCTCACGGCAACCGGACCCCGGCAGACCCTACTGGGCCGAAGATGTTGAACATTGAACGGAATAGGTCTACGGTCGTCCCTGTTGACCTCGTTGAAGATTAAACATACTCGATCTTCCCGTCCCCAAGGAGCACGTCATGGGTATCTTCGGCCGCAAGAACACCGACGAGACCGTCACCGCCGTCGCCGACGCCACGGTGAGCCCCGAGCTCGCCGCCCTGACCGGCGACTACTCGATCGACCCCGCCCACTCCACGCTCGGCTTCGTCGCTCGCCACGCGATGGTCACGAACGTCAAGGGCAAGTTCAACGACTTCACCGGCTCGCTGCACCTGGACGGCACCGACCCGTCGAAGTCCAGCGCCACCATCGACGTCACGATGGACAGCATCGACACCGGGTCGGCCGACCGCGACGGCCACCTGAAGACCGCCGACTTCTTCAAGACCGACGAGTTCCCGACGATGACCTTCCGCGCCACCTCGGCGGAGGCGCTGGGCGGCGACGACTACCGGATCACCGGTGACCTGACCATCCTCGGCGTCACCAAGCCGCTCAGCATCGACCTGGAGTTCAACGGCGCCGCCAAGGACCCGTTCGGCAACGAGCGCGTCGGCTTCGAGGGCAAGGCCGAGATCCTTCGCTCGGCGTGGGGCCTGACCTGGAACGCGGCGCTGGAGACGGGCGGCGTTCTGGTCTCGGACAAGATCAAGCTGAACTTCGACATCTCGGCGATCAAGAACGCGTAAGCGCTCGGCTGAATACGGTGGAAAACGGCGAATAGGGGTCGGAAGCGAAGAGCTCCCGGCCCCTTTCCCCGTTCCGTGTCACAGTCGCGAGGCATGAGCACCAGGACCGGACCCCAGCACTACCCCGGCGCGAACCGCGACCACTGGTACCAGGACGACTTCGGCGGTGACCGCATGGAGGTCAACGTCGTCGTCCTGCACACCACCGAAGGGCGTTCACTGCCCGACTACCAGGGCGGCTCCGCCGCGCCCAACCTGACGGCCGTGCCGGACTTCGCCGCCAGGAAGCTGAAGTGGTACCAGCACTTCGAGATCGACGTCTCCTCGCGCGCCCTGGTCAACAAGCGCGGCGGCGTCGAGACGAACACCCTGAACGTCTGCCAGGCGGAACTCGTCGGCACCTGCGACCCCGACCTGCACACCAAGTGGAAGGCCCGCGGCCAGGCCCACGTCTACTGGCCGAAGGCACCGGAGTGGGCGTTGCGCGCCGTCGCCGAGTACCTGGCCTGGATGCACATCCACCACCATGTCCCCCTGCGCGGGCCGGCGCTCTGGCCCGCATACCCGAAGTCCGCCGGGAACGGGGGCGGTCAGCGGATGAGCGGGGAGCGGTGGAACGCGTTCAAGGGGGTGTGCGGGCACATGCACGTGCCGGAGAACGCGCACGGGGATCCGGGGGCGCTCGACTTCGGGGCGCTGCTCGACTTCGCCAGGGCGGCGGTCCAGGACTGAGACCGGCCGGGACGTACTGGCGGCCGGCTGCGCCCCGGCGAGCGCGGCCGCCAGCCGGACGGGCGGAGCCGCCGGAGGGGTGAGGCTGCCGCCGGAGGGGTGAGGCTGCCGGTGGCGGGGTGAGGCTGCCGCCGGAGGGTGAGGCTGCCGGTGGGCGGATGTGGCTGAATCAGCCCCCTTGTGTGAGGGGTTGCGGGGTTCCCATAATCCAGCAACAGATTTGACCTGACCATGCCAGCGCATGGACGTTTCTTTGCGGTGCACGGCTTCGCGGTGCGCAGTTTGCGTTGACATGCTCTCGTCAAAGCCAACCCCCCCCCCACGGAAGGCAGCACCTTGATGAAGCTCCTCACAGCGCTCAAGAGATTCGCAGCCGTCGGCGCGGCAGCCCTCGCGATCGCCAGCCTTCAGCCCCTCTCGTCCGCACAGGCCGCCCCCGCCCCCGTCGTCGGCGGAACCCGTGCCGCGCAGGGCGAGTTCCCGTTCATGGTGCGGCTCTCCATGGGCTGCGGCGGGGCGCTCTACACCCAGCAGATCGTGCTCACCGCCGCGCACTGCGTCAGCGGGACCGGCGCCAACACCAGCATCACCGCCACCGCCGGCGTCGTGGACCTCCAGTCCACCACCGGCCGGGTCCAGGTGAAGTCGACCTACGTGTACCGGGCCCCCGGCTACAACGGCAACGGCAAGGACTGGGCGCTCATCAAGCTCGCCTCGCCCATCACCACCCAGTCCACCCTGAAGATCGCCACCACCACGCAGTACAACACCGGCACCTTCACCATCGCCGGCTGGGGCTCGGCCTCCGAGGGCGGCGCCCAGCAGCGCTACCTGCTCAAGGCCACCGTGCCGTTCGTGAGTGACGCGACCTGTCGCGCGTACAGCGGCTACAGCGGTCTCGTCGCCAGTGACGAGATCTGCGCCGGATACGCGGCCGGCGGCACCGACACCTGCCAGGGCGACTCGGGCGGCCCGATGTTCCGCCGGGACGCCAACAACGCCTGGATCCAGGTCGGCATCGTGAGCTGGGGCATCGGCTGCGCCCGGGCCAACGCCCCCGGTGTCTACTCCGAGGTCTCCACCTTCGCCTCGGCCATCGCCTCGGCGGCGGCCTCGCTCTGACGCACACCCCCCGTCGCACGACCACGGGCCCGGCACCGCTGCGTGCCGGGCCCGTGCCTGGCACGTTCTCGCGACCGCGCCGGGAGACCTGGGCCAGGTCGGCGCCGCGCCGACCGCCTTCCGGCGGGCCGTCGCCCTGCTCGTCGAGGTGGACGACTGGTACCGCGTCGCGGAGACACACCTGAACGTCGCCACGCTGGTGGCCGCCGTCGGGCGGGACGGCGACGCCGCGGCCGCGTGAACGGCTGTCGCCGACGCCTACGACCGCGCGGGCGCACCGGACGCCGCCGCCGACTGCCGCAGCAGGGCAGCCGACAGGACCGGTCGGCAGACCGGTCGGCACGACGACTCGCGCCGCTGAACCGGCCGCGCCGGAGCGGGCTTCAGAACCCGCCGCCGAAGTCGCCCCCGCCGCCTCCGCCGAAGTCCCCTCCCCCGCCGCCACCGAAGCCGCCGAAGTCGCCGGGGTCGAAGTCGGCGCCGGAGACGTCGCCTCCGTCGTAACCTCCGCCGAAGTCGCCGTAGCCGCTGCCGTAGTCGGAGGCGTAGGACGGGGCGGCCATGATGCCGCCGAGCATCGTGCCGACGAGGAGGCCGGGCAGGATGCCGCCGCCGAAGTAGCCGCCTGCCCAGGGGCCGTAGGCGGGGCCCGCCTCCCAGTACGGGCGGCGGCCGTAGTCGCTGTCGACCTCGCGGATCACCGGGTCGCGGCCGTCGGCCAGGCGGGTCGCGTCCGCGGCGCAGACCGGGACCTCGCGGGTGGCCCCGCCGGGCGGCGTCCAGGTGGCGTCGGCGACCGAGGGGCCGTGGCGGGGGTCGAAGAAGCACGGCGGCCGGCGTTCGGGCAGCGGCTGTCCGGCACGGCGGGCGGCCAGTTGCGCGAGGGAGAAGCGGCCGTCCTCCAGCGCCTGGGTGACGGGGCGGACGTCCTCGGGTCTGGTCGCCGCCGCCATGAACGACTTCGCCTGCTCATAGGCGTCCAGGGCGCGTTCGTAGTAGGCGCGCATGGGGTCGTCGGCACCCGGCTCCGAGGGGCTGAAGTCCAGCCGGTCGAGTTCCTCGCCGAAGGCCGTGATGTCCTCGTCCACGACGACCCGCAGCCGGTCGAGGGCGGCCCGCTGGTCCGCCGCGTGCCGTCGGCGGTTGCGCCGCACGAGGGTGTAGGCGCCCGCCCCGCCCGCGACCAGCACCACGCCCGCCGTGATCAGCGCGGTGGAGGAGATCCCGTCACCGCCGCCCGAGGAGCTCCAGCTCTCGGGTGCCGAGCCGCCCATGTTCGTCAGGGCACGGTCGGTGAAGTCGGTCAGCTGGGTCTTGGCGTCGTCCTCGCCCTGGACACTGGCCACCAGGTTGCGGACGGCCGTGCGGGACAGCACCGAGGAGTCGGCGCGGGCGTCGAAGCGGTCACCGAGCCGGATCGCGTACAGGCCGGTCACGCCGGTGGCGGTGCGCAGGTCCGTGAAGAGGTCCGCCGTGGGGTAGCCGGCGGGCAGGACGGCGATGAACAGGGGTTTGTCGGCGCGCTCGATCTGCTGCTGGAGGGCGTGCGCCTCCGCCTGGGACAGCTGGGCGCTCGCCGCCGGATCGACATAGAGCGGGCCCTCGCGCAGGGACGCGGCGATCACCGAGACGCTCGTGGCCGCACCGGCGCGCGGAGCGCCCGCCGTCAGGACCGCCAGAGCGGTCAGGACGGCGAGCGCCAGTGCGATCAGCGATCCGGCAACGCTTCGGGTCGATAGAGCGACCTTCATACTTCGAAGCTACCCGAAAGCCAACGAAAGCGGTCCTTTCGGGCGGCCCGGAACGCGGTGGCTAGGCCGCGGCCCGGTACGCCGCCGTCAGCTGCTCCACCGCCTTTGCGTACCGGCCGGTCAGCAGCAGGTGGTCCGCGTCGGCGAAGGGCTTCGCGACCGCCGCCGTCACGGCCTGGCCCACCTTGCGCTGGACGATGAGCCGGGCCTGCTCGACCAGCGCCCGTCCCACCTCGTCGGCGCCGGCCCGCTCGGCCACCGCGGCCGCGGCCCCCAGCCCCTTCAGGGTCGTCACGCCGCCCTCCGGTACCCGGCTCAGGGTCGTCAGACCCCAGCCGTAGGGGAACTGCGGGTCGTACGCCGCGTCGCCGACGTTGATCGGCAGCTGGGCCTGGGTCTTCGGCCAGGTCACCGGAAGCTGTCCGGTGAAGGGCCGCCTGCCGTACAGGACGTCGGCCACGCCGTCGCCCTCGGTGCCCGGCAGCCAGGAGGCGACCAGCGCGTCGATGTCGCCGAGCCGGTCGCCGATCAGCTGGGGCCGCCCGGACACGATCAGCACCGCGCACCTCATCGCGGCGCACACCTTGTCCACGGCCGCCCGGTCGGCGGCCGTCAGCTCCAGGTCGTTGCCGTTGCCGACGTCGCCCACGCCCTCGGCGTACGGGGTCTCGCCGACGACCACGACACCGACGTCGTACCCGTCCGTCGACGCCGAGGCGTCCTGGGAGTAGGTGACGTCGCCGCCGGCCTTCCGCATCCCGTCCAGGATCGTCGTGCCCTGCGTGATGTCTCCGGAGGCGCCCTGCCAGGTGATGGTCCAGCCGCCGGTCTGGTTGCCGATGTCGTCGGCGTTGGAGCCGGCGACGTACACCTTCTGGTTCTTCTTCAGCGGCAGGACCCCACCGGAGTTCTTCAGCAGCACCTGCGACTCGGCGGCCGCCTGGCGGGCGACGGCCCGGTGCCCAGCGGAGCCGATGGCGGACGCGCCGTCGGTGTCGGCGTACGGCTTCTCGAAGAGGCCCAGCCTGAACTTCTGCGTGAGGATGCGCGACACGGCGTCGTCGATCCGCCGCTCGCCGACCCGGCCGGCCTCCACCTCGTCGAGCAGCGTGGCGTGGAAGTCCTTGTACGCGTACGGGACCATGATCATGTCGAGGCCCGCGTTGACCGACGTACGGACGTCGGAGGCGTAGTCGCCGGGGAGTTGGTCGATGGCCGCCCAGTCGCTGATGACGAACCCGTCGAAGCCCATACGGTCCTTCAGCACACCGTTCAGCAGGTCGGCGCGGGCGTGCATCTTCACCGGCCCCTGGCCGTCGCCCGCGATGTCGAGCGAGGAGTAGGACGGCATGACGGTGCCGACCCCGCGGTCGACGGCCGTCCGGAAGGGCGCCAGGTGCACGGCCTCCAGTTCCTGCCGGGTGACCTCGGTGATGCCCTGGTCGACGGTGTACGTGCCGGTCGTGGACGAGCCGTACGCGGTGCCGCCGTCCCCGACGAAGTGCTTGGCGGTGGCGAGGACCTTGTCGTCGTCCTTCAGATCCGCGCCGCTCGCCCGGCCCTGGAGCCCCTGGATCACCGTCTCCATGGCCTGGACCAGCGCCGGGTCCTCGCCGTACGCCTCGTAGGAGCGGCCCCAGCGTTCGTCACGGGTGACGCACAGGCAGGGGGCGAAGTCCCAGGGGATCCCGGTGGCCCGGACCTCGGCGGCGGTCACCGCGCCGGTCCGCTCGGCGAGTCCGGGGTCCCTGGTCGCCCCGATGCCGATGTTGTGCGGCATGACGGTCGCGCCGACCAGGTTGTTGTGGCCGTGCACCGCGTCGACGCCGTAGATCAGCGGGATCTGGTAGCGGGTGGCCTGCGCCCGGAGCTGGAAGGCGTCGATCATCTTCGCCCACGCCTCGGGGGTGTTGGGCGTCGGGGTCGAGCCGCCGCCGGAGAGCAGCGAGCCGAGGTCGTACGCGGCGATGTCACCGGGAGCGGTGATCGCGCCGCGCTCCGCCTGGGTCATCTGGCCGGCCTTCTCCGCGAGGCTCATCCGCGACAGGAGATCGGCGACCCGCTTCTTCACCGGCAACTTGGCGTTCAGATACGGCAGTCCGTGCGCGTCGACCACGATCTGCGGGTTCTCGGAAGGCGGTTTGGCACCGGTGACGGTCAGCCGGAGCGGGACGGTCTCGGCGGACTCGGCCTTCTTGTCCTCGATCGTGCGGACGGCGACCGTGCGGGTGGTGCCGGAGGGGGTGCCCGCCGGGAAGGTGACGGTGCCGGTGACCGGGGTGTAGTCCTTGCCGGGCTCGGCGGTGCCGGTCGCGGCGGTCTCGTAGGCGACGGTGACGGGGTCGTCGAGGGGAGCGGCGCCGGTGGTGGCGACGGTGACCTCGACGGCGGCCGCTCGGCCCTCCTGGACCGGGTACACAGCCGCGTCGGTGGTGACGGCGGCGCGCAACGACTGGTCCGCCCGGCCGTACAGCTCCACGCCGTCCATGGCGAAGTCGCCCTTGACGCCGACGGGGAGGGTGAGGGCGTATCCCCAGGTCTCGGTGAGGCCGAGGACCTGGTCGATGCCGCCGACGGGCTGGTAGTCCGTGCGATAGGTGAAGTCGGTGAAGGGGATCTCGACCTGTTTCCAGCCGGTCCAGTCGTCGGTGAAGGAGGTCGTCCAGAGCTCGGACGCCTCTCCGTTCGCCCCGCCGTCCTTGATCTCGAAGGCGATCTTCTTGCCGTTGCCCCGGCCCTCCCACCAGAACCGGATGCCCCGGTGGGCGGACCAGTCGTGGGCGGGCTCGGCGAAGGCGAAGTCGTGGGTGAAGCCGCCGTAGCCGCTGATGTCGTAGCTGCCGGTGAGGACCTTGTCGCCCTCGGGGGCGTCCGCACGGGCCGTCAGCCCGAGGGCGGGCGGGTCGTCGGTGTCGCCGCCCCAGGTGAAGAGGCCCTCGGCGGGCGGGCTCGCGAAGGGGATCTCACCCTCGAAGCGGTCGACCGGGACGGGTGCGGGGTCGGGGTCGTCGGCGCCGGACGCGCCGGCGGCGGTGGTCATCGGGAGCAGTGCGGCCAGCAGGGTGGCGGAGGCGAGCAGGGCGGTTCTTCGCATGCAACGTCCCTCTACTCTCGTGGTCCACTCATGACTTAGATCACGCCGTGAGTTAACTGGTGGGCCGTTGCGCCGTCAAGACTTCACACCGGAACTGGTACGGCCGCAACACCCGTCCGGATCAGGGACGTTGTTCGTTCGACAGATGAACGCGCAACCCCTTGACGCGACCTGAAAGCCGTCATTTACTCACGCCTCGCACGCCCCCATCCCCCACCTTCGAAAGGGCGGCGCTCCATGAGGAGATCCACTCGCGTCCTCCGGCTGCTCCTCGCCGGTCTGCTCACCTCCGCCGGGATCACCGCGGCGGTCGCGCCCGCGCACGCGGCAGGCGAGCAGGTCACGGCCTGGCTCACCACCACGGACGACGCCGGCGGGCGGCACGTGGTCCGCGGTCTGCAGGCCCAGCCCGCCTTCGCCTTCCAGGCGGGCAGCGGCGGCAGCGGCGAGAACATCACCGTCGACGAGAACACCGGGTACCAGACCTTCACCGGCGGCGGCGCGTCCTTCACGGACACCGCGGCCTGGCTGCTGAACGGCAGCGGGGCGCTGTCCGCGGCGACCCGGGAGGCGACCCTGCGCAAGCTGTTCTCGCCGACCGAGGGCATCGGGCTGTCGTTCCTGCGCAATCCGATGGGCGGCTCGGACCTCGCCCGCTTCGGCTACACCTACGACGACGTCCCGGCCGGCCAGACGGACGCCGATCTGTCGGAGTTCTCGATCGCACACGACCTGGCGGACGTGGTGCCGCTGACCCGGCGGGCCCGGGAGCTGAACCCGGCGCTGACGGTGATGGCGTCGCCGTGGACGGCGCCCGCCTGGATGAAGGACAGCGGACAGCTCAACGGCGGCTGGCTGAAGGCGGAGAACTACGGGGCGTACGCGTCGTACTTCGTGAAGTACCTCCAGGCGTACCGGGACCAGGGCATACCGGTGGCGTACGTGACGGCGCAGAACGAGCCGACGTGCTGCTCCGGCTACCCGTCGATGAGCTGGAACGCCTCGGGACTGGCCTACTTCACGAAGAGCGAGCTGCTGCCGAAGCTGGCTGCGGCGGGGCTGTCGACCAAGGTGCTGGCGCACGACTGGAACTGGGACACCTACGACGCGTACGCGGCGCAGACGGTGGACGACGCGGCGGTCCGCTCGCACCCGAACTTCGGCGGGATCGCCTGGCACGGCTACGGCGGGGACGTGGCGAAGCAGACGTCGGTGCACAACCAGTACCCGCAGCTGGACGCCTTCGGCACCGAGCACTCCGGCGGGACGTGGATCGCCGACCAGCAGCGCGAGGACATGCTCGACATCGTGAACTACACCCGCAACTGGGCGAAGTCGGTGACGAAGTGGTCGCTGGCCGTGGACCAGAACCGGGGACCGCACAACGGCGGCTGCGGGACGTGCGACGGACTGGTCACCGTGCACAACGGGGACGGGGCGAGCGGGACCGTCGACTACACGGTCGAGTACTACACGATGGGGCACCTGACGAAGTTCGTCCGGCCGGGCGCGCAGCGGATCGCGTCGACGGCGTCGTCGTCCGTACCGAACGTGGCATGGCGCAACCCCGACGGCTCCAAGGCGCTGATCGCCTTCAACGACGCCTCGACCGCGAAGACGGTGACGATCAACTGGGGCGCGCAGCACGCGACGTACTCGCTGCCGGGCAACACCTCGGCGACCTTCACCTGGTCGGGGACGCAGTCGGGTGACGCGAGCCGGTCGGGGTCCTTCGCCGGGCTCGCGGGCAAGTGCCTGGACGTGGCGGGTGGCGCGACGGCGAACGGCACGGCCGTGCAGCTCTACGACTGCAACGGGTCGGCCGCCCAGCGCTGGACCGTCCAGCCGGACGGCTCGCTCCAGGCACTCGGCAAGTGCCTAGACGTCGTCGGGGGTTCGACGGCCGACGGCGCGAAGGCACAGCTGTACGACTGCAACGGAACCGGCGCGCAGCGGTGGTCGTACAACGCCACCACCGGCGATGTCGTGAACACGGCGGCGAACAAGTGCCTCGACGTCACGGACAACTCGTCGGCGAACGGGGCACGGGGCCAGCTCTGGTCCTGCACGGGGGCGGCCAACCAGAAGTGGCAACTGCGGTAGGACCGGGGGCCGCCGGTGAGCGGTGCGGGGGCGGGGGCGGGGGCGGGGGCGGCGAGGTTCCGCCGCCCTCCCGGCCCGGCCGCCCGGGAACCCGGCCGGGGCCGGGCCTCGGCGAGTCCGTGGGCTCGCCGAGGACTCCTGCTCGGCGGTGCCTACTCGGCGGGCTCCACCTTGGCCCGCAGCAGGCCGTAGGTGTAGGCGTCCTCCAGGGCCTGCCAGGAGGCGGCGATCACGTTCTCCGCGACACCCACCGTGGACCACTCGCCCGTGCCGTCCGTCGTGGAGATCAGGACGCGGGTGGTGGACTGGGTGCCGTGGACGCCCTCCAGGATGCGGACCTTGTAGTCGACCAGGTCGAGCTTGGCCAGCTGGGGGTAGATCTTCTCCAGCGCCACGCGCAGGGAGCGGTCCAGGGCGTTGACCGGGCCGTTGCCCTCGGCCGTCGCGACGATGCGCTCGCCCTTGGCCCACAGCTTGACCGTGGCCTCGTTGGCGTGGGTGCCGTCGGGGCGGTCCTCGACGATGGCCCGCCAGGACTCGACCTCGAAGTACTTCAGCGGCCGGCCCTCGACCTCGGCTCGCAGGAGCAGCTCGAAGGAGGCGTCCGCCGCCTCGTAGGTGTAGCCCTTGAGCTCGCGTTCCTTGACCCGCTCCACGACCCGGCCGACCAGTTCGCGGTCGCCGCCCAGGTCGACACCGAGCTCCTTGCCCTTGAGCTCGACCGATGCCCGTCCGGCCATGTCCGACACCAGCATCCGCATGGTGTTGCCGACCTGCTCGGGGTCGATGTGCTGGTAGAGGTCCGGGTCGACCTTGATCGCCGAGGCGTGCAGACCGGCCTTGTGGGCGAAGGCCGAGACTCCCACGTACGGCTGGTGCGTGGACGGCGTCAGGTTGACGACCTCGGCGATCGCGTGCGAGATGCGGGTCATCTCGCGCAGTTTGCCCTCGGGCAGCACCTTCTTGCCGTACTTCAGCTCCAGGGCCGCGACCACCGGGAACAGGTTCGCGTTGCCGACCCGCTCGCCGTAGCCGTTCGCGGTGCACTGGACGTGCGTCGCGCCCGCGTCCACCGCGGCCAGGGTGTTCGCCACCGCGCAGCCGGTGTCGTCCTGGGTGTGGATGCCGAGCCGGGCACCGGTGTCGGCGAGGACCGTGGAGACGACCGCCTGGATCTGCGCCGGGAGCATGCCGCCGTTGGTGTCGCAGAGGATGACCACGTCCGCGCCGGCCTCGGCGGCGGCCCGGACGACCGCCTTCGCGTACTCCGGGTTGGCGCGGTAGCCGTCGAAGAAGTGCTCGCAGTCGACGAAGACCCGACGGCCCTGCTCCTTCAGGAACGACACCGTGTCGCTCACCATCGCCAGGTTCTCGTCCAGCGTCGTGCGCAGAGCCAGCTCGACGTGTCGGTCGTGGGACTTGGCGACCAGCGTGATCACCCCGGCGCCCGACTCCAGCAGCGCCCTGACCTGCGGGTCCTCGGCGGCCTTCGCGCCCGCCCGGCGGGTGGCGCCGAAGGCGACCAGCTGGGCGTGCTTGAAGTCGATCTCCTCTTGGGCGCGGGCGAAGAACTCGGTGTCCCGCGGGTTGGCGCCCGGCCAGCCGCCCTCGATGAAGCCCACGCCGAAGTCGTCCAGGTGCCGGGCGATGGCCAGCTTGTCGGCGACGGTGAGGTTGATGCCCTCACGCTGCGCGCCGTCGCGCAGGGTGGTGTCGAAGACGTGGAACGAGTCGTCGAGTTCGCTGGTTGCGGTCATGGTCTGAAGGCTCCTGTGTTGGATCTCGGTCGTTACCGGAATGACCGGCTCCACCATCCCCCCATGCTCCCTCGCGCTCTCGCTCCCGGCTGTGGGTGGGCCAGAAAAGCGAAAAACCCCTCGCGGGTGCGAGAGGTCTGCGCGCGGGTCGAGGACGACGATGGCCGCTCGTACCTGGTCGTACGGAGCGGTCACTGCGGACCGGCGCGCCTGCTGCCAATAATCGTGGCGAACGAGAGCACGGCGGCAGTCTGGCACAGTCCGTCCGTTTGCTCACCGGGTGTCTCAGGATGCGAGCAGCGCGTTCTCATACATCGGCGAGCAGGCTCTCGGCCAGGAACTCGCGGACGTGCCCGAGGACCTGTTCCCGGCCCGTGCCCCGCAGTCCGATGGCGACATGGATGGAGAAGCCGTCGAGGAGGGCGCGCAGCCGGGCCGCGAACCGGTCGGGGTCCACGCGCCGGAACTCGCCCCGCGACACCCCTTCCGCCAGCAGGGCGACCAGGTCGCGGTGCCAGGCGCCCTCGATGGCCGCCTGGCGGTCCCGGGCGTCCGCGTCGACGGCGGCGTTCTGCGAGCGGTTCCAGACCTCCAGCCAGAGCGTCCAGTGCGGGTCGCGGTGGCCGTCGGGGACGTACAGGTCGACATAGGCGTCGAGGCGCTCGCGGGCGGGGGCGGCGCGGGCCAGCAGCCGGGCGCGCTCTGCGCCGAGCCGGCCCTCGCTCCACTCCAGGGTGCGCAGCAGGAGTTCGTCCTTGGAGTGGAAGTAGTAGAGGAGATGGCCGCTGCTCATGCCGACCTCGCGGCCGAGCCCCGCCATGGTGAGCGTCTCCAGACCGCGCGCGGCGATCATCTCCATGGCGGCGGCCAGGACGTCCTCGCGGGGCGGCGCGTTCCTGCGTGCCCGTGCCGCTCCGGCCATTCCCGGCTCCCCTTCGTCTCGTCCCCGGATCTCAGACCCTCGGCTGCTGCTGGGTGATGCAGTGGATGCCACCGCCGCCGGAGAAGATCGTACGGGCGTCCACCAGGGTGACCGTGCGCTCCGGGAACAGGCGGCGGAAGACGCCCGCCGCGAGTTCGTCGCGCGGGTCGTCGAAGCCGCAGAGCACGACGCCGCCGTTGCAGAGGTAGTGGTTGATGTACGAGTAGTCGGCCCAGTGGCCGTCGGCCTCCAGGGCGGTCGGGGCGGCGACCTCGACGACCTCCAGACGGCGGCCCCGCGCGTCGGTCTGTGCCTTCAGCAGCCCGACGACCTCCTTCGTCACCTCGTGGTCGGGGTGGGCCGGGTCGGGCTGGTGGTGGGCGACGACGACTCCCGGGCGGGCGAAGGCGGCGACGATGTCGACGTGGCCGAGGGTGCCGAAGCCGTGGGGAGGGTAGTCGCCGGTGAGTCCGCGGGGCAGCCAGATCGCCTTGCGGGTGCCGAGCATGGCGTGGATCTCCGCCTCGACCTCGTCCCGCGTCCACCCCGGATTGCGCTCCGGGCCGAGCTGGACCGTCTCCGTCAGCAGGACCGTGCCCTCGCCGTCCACATGGATCGCGCCGCCCTCGTTGACCAGCTTCGAGGCGTACGTCCGTGCCCCCGCGAGGTCCGAGACATACGCGGCAATCTTCGCGTCGTGCTCCCAGCGGGCCCAGCCCTGGTCGCCCCAGCCGTTGAACGTCCAGTCGACGGCGGCGAGCCGCCCGTCCGCGCCGGTCAGGAAGGTGGGGCCGATGTCGCGCATCCAGGCGTCGTCGAGCTCGCGCTCGACCGTGTCGACGCCCGGTCCGAGGAGAGCGCGGGCGTGCGCCGACTGTCCGGGGCCGCACACCACGGTCACCGGCTCGAAGCGGTGGACCGCGCGGGCGACCGAGGCCCAGGCGGCCCGGGACGCGGCCAGGTCGTCGGGGTCGTCGAAGGTGGGGTTGGGGCCCGGCCACGCCATCCAGGTGCGCTCGTGCGGGGCCCACTCGGGGGGCATGCGGAAGCCGTCGGCGGCAGCAGACATCAGCGGTCCTCAGAGGAAGTACAGGCGGTTGAGGGAGACGGACTCGGCCGGCTCGGAGCGCAGCGGCTCGCCGTCGAGGGTGACCAGGCCGGTGCGCTGGTCGACGTCGACCGCTCCGGTACGCGAGTTGCGGAGCAGGTCGGCGGGGCCGATGCCGCGGGTGCCGCGGACGGCGACCCTGCGGCGGCGGGTCGGCATCGAGTCGCCGCCCCGGTCGAGGGCGGCCCGGGCGACGAAGGCGACCGAGATGTCGGCGGGCGTGGCCCCGTACGCCCCGAACTGCGGTCCGAGGACCAGGGGTTCGCAGGTGTCGGTGGCCGCGTTCGGGTCGCCGACCACGCCGTACGCCGGGAAGCCCGACTTGAGCACGAGCTGCGGCTTGGCGCCGAAGTACTCGGGGCGCCACAGCACGATGTCGGCGAGCTTGCCGACCTCGATCGAGCCGACCTCGTGCGCGAGGCCGTGGGCGATGGCCGGGTTGACGGTCAGCTTGGCGATGTAGCGCAGGACGCGCTCGTTGTCGTGGTCGCCGTCCGGGGCGCCGAACTCGGCCTTCATCTTCCCGGCCATGGCGAACGTACGGCGGACCGTCTCGCCCGCCCGGCCCATGCCCTGGGCGTCGGACGAGGTGATGCCGATCGCGCCCAGGTCGTGCAGGACATCCTCGGCGCCCATGGTGCCGGCCCGGATCCGGTCGCGGGCCATGGCGGCGTCGCCGGGCAGGTCGGTCTTCAGGTCGTGGACGGAGACGATCATGCCGTAGTGCTCGGCGACGGCGTCCCGGCCGAAGGGGAGGGTGGGGTTGGTGGAGGAGCCGATGACGTTCGCGACGCCCGCCATCTTCAGCACGTTCGGGACGTGCCCGCCGCCGCAGCCCTCGATGTGGAAGGCGTGGATGGTCCGGCCCTCCAGCACCCTCAGGGTGTCCTCGACCGACAGGCATTCGTTCAACCCGTCGCTGTGCAGGGCGACCTGTACGTCGTGTTCCTCGGCGACCCGCAACGCCGTGTCCAGCGCCCGGGTGTGGGCGCCCATGTCCTCGTGCACCTTGAAGCCCGAGGCGCCGCCCTCGGCGAGGGCCTCCACCAGGGGCGCGGCGGACGACGACGAACCCCGGCCGAGGAAGCCGATGTTGACCGGCCAGGCGTCGAACGCGTTGAACGCGTGCCGCAGCGCCCAGGGCGAGTTGACGCCGACGCCCCACACGGGCCCGAACTCCTGCCCGATGACCGTGGTCACCCCCGAGGCCAGCGAGGCCTCCATGATCCGCGGCGACAGCAGATGGACGTGGGTGTCGACGGCGCCCGCGGTGGCGATCAGCCCCTCGCCGGACACGATGGACGTGCCCGTGCCGACGACGACGTCGACCCCGTCGAGGGTGTCGGGGTTCCCGGCCCGCCCGATCGCGTGGATCCGGCCCTCCCGGATACCGATCGACACCTTCCGGATCCCCTGCACGGCGTCGATCACGACGACGTTGCTGATCACGACGTCACAGGTGTCGCGGACGGCGGCGGCCTTGAGGTGCAGCCCGTCCCGGGCGGTCTTGCCGAAGCCGGCCAGGAACTCGTCGCCGTGCCGCTGGGCGTCGGACTCGACGCGGATGACCAGCCCCGAGTCGCCGAGACGGACGCGGTCGCCGGCCCGGGGGCCGTGGGTGGCGGCGTACTCGTACGGGTTCATCGGGCCCCTCCCGCGGTCGCTCCCAGATATCCGCACGCGGCGGCCCGGCGCAGGGCCTCGTCCTTCGCCCCCGGCGCGTCGAGCGCCCCGTCGACCAGGCCGGCGAAGCCGATCGCGACCCGGTCGCCGCCGATCGGTACGAGCCCGACCTCGCTGCTCTCCCCCGGCCCGAAGCGCACGGAGGACCCGGCGGGGACGGCGAGCCGCATGCCGTAGGCCTTCTCCCGGGCGAAGTCGAGCCGCGGGTTGGCCTCGAAGAAGTGGAAGTGGGAGGTGACGGAGACGGGCACGGTCGCCGTGTTCGTGACCGCCAGCCGTACGGCCGCCTCGGGCTCGGCGTGCTCGGGCCCCGGCAGCAGGGCCCCCGGCGCCCGGTCCCCGAGCGTGCCCCCGGCGATCGGATCGCCGACGACCGCGAGCCGCGAGCCGTCGTCGAACACGGCCTCGACATGCACCTCGGTGACGACGTCCGCGACGCCCGGCAGCACGTCGTCCGGGCCGAGGACCGACCGGGCGCGTTCGATCGCCTCGGCGAGCCGGGCGCCGTCACGGGCGGCCTCGCACACCGTGTCCGCGATGAGCGCGGTCGCCTCGGGGACGTTCAGCCTGAGCCCGCGGGCCCTTCTCGCCCGGGCCAGCTCCGCCGCGCCGAAGAGCAGAAGGCGGTCCCGCTCGGTGGGGGTGAGTCGCACGTTGCTCTCCCTTTCTTTGAGCAGCACTCTAAACCTTCTGCTCGATGATCAGAAGGCATGGCCAGTAACTTTTGAGTGCTGCTCAAAGATGGGCGGACCCCGAGAACGCCGCAGGGCCACCCCTGACGGAGTGGCCCTGACGGGGTGGCCCAGACGGAGTGGCCCAGACGGAGTGGCCCTGCGGAAAAGGGGCGGCTAGCCCAGCTCGTGCATCCAGCCGTGCTTGTCCTCGGCCGTGCCGCGCTGGATGTCCAGCAGGGCCTGGCGGAGCCTGAGGGTGACCTCGCCGGGCTCGCCGCCCGACTGCTGCCACTCGCCGGCGGTGCGCTTGACCGTGCCGACCGGGGTGATCACGGCGGCGGTGCCGCAGGCGAAGACCTCCTTGAGGGCGCCGCTCTCGGAGTCGCGCTGCCACTGCTCGACCGAGACCCGGCCCTCCTCGGCCTCGTAGCCGAGGTCGCGGGCGACGGTGAGGAGGCTGTCACGGGTGACACCCTCCAGGATGGAGCCCGTGAGCGACGGCGTGATGATCTTGTCGCCGTACACGAAGTACAGGTTCATGCCGCCGAGCTCCTCGACCCACTTGCGCTCGACCGCGTCGAGGTAGCAGACCTGGGCGCAGCCCTGGGCGGCCGCTTCGGCCTGGGCGAGCAGGGACGCGGCGTAGTTGCCGCCCGTCTTGGCGTCGCCCATGCCACCGGGGACGGCACGCACGTGCTCCTCGGAGACCCAGATGGAGACGGGCTTGACGCCGCCCGGGAAGTAGGCGCCGGCCGGTGAGGCGATGACCAGGAACAGGTACTCGTTGGCCGGCTTCACACCCAGGCCGACCTCGGTCGCGATCATGAAGGGCCGCAGGTAGAGGGACTCCTCACCGCCGTGCGCGGGCACCCAGTCCTTGTCATGGCCGACGAGCGCGTCGCACGCCTCGATGAACGTCTCCACCGGCAGCTCGGGCATGGCCAGGCGGCGGGCCGAGCGCTGGAAGCGCTTGGCGTTCTGGTCCGGGCGGAAGGTGGCGACCGACCCGTCGGGGCGGCGGTACGCCTTCAGGCCCTCGAAGATCTCCTGCGCGTAGTGCAGGACGTTGGTGGCCGGGTCGAGGGGGATCGGCGCGTACGGAACGAGCTGACCGTCGTGCCAGCCGCGGCCCTCGGTCCACTTGATCGTCACCATGTGGTCGGTGAAGTGGCGGCCGAACCCGGGGTTCGCCAGGATCGCCTGCCGCTCGGCGGCGGAGGTGGGACTGGCGGAGGGCTTGAGCTCGATCGTGGGCGTCGTCATGAGTAGCTGTCCTTCGCTTCCTGGCGAGCGTCTGGGCCACCCCGCGTCTTTCGGCCGGGGGTCCGGGGGTTGTCCCCCGGAAGATGCAGCACCGGTTGTAGTGACGGGGCCGCGCTCACGCCCGTACGGCCAGTGGCCGGTGCTGGGACGTCCGAGCATTCCCTCATACCGCGGCTCCACGTTCGATTATCGCAAGCGGCGGACGAGGGCCAAAACGGCGTGAATGAGACCCAGGGTTGATGGTGGCACCCGGCGGGGGACATGCGGAAGCCGCCGGGTGCGGATGCGACCCGGCGGCTTCGAGAGGTTTCGCGCAGCGCGGGGTCAGCCGGCTACTCGTACGGCGAGCGCGTCACCGATCTCGGAGGTGCTGCGCGCGGGCAGCGAGCCGCGCTCCTCCAGGTCGACGGAGACGGCCTCCTCGATGCGGACCGCCTCGGCTTCGTAGCCGAGGTGGCGCAGCAGCAGGGCGACGGACAGGACCGTGGCGGTGGGGTCGGCCTTGCCCTGGCCGGCGATGTCCGGGGCCGAGCCGTGCACCGGCTCGAACATGGACGGGAACTCGCCGGACGGGTTGATGTTCCCGCTCGCGGCGACGCCGATACCGCCGGAGACGGCCGCGGCGAGGTCGGTGATGATGTCGCCGAAGAGGTTGTCGGTGACGATGACGTCGAAGCGCGCGGGGTCCGTGACGAGGTAGATCGTCGCGGCGTCCACGTGGATGTAGTCCGTGGTGACGTCGGGGAACTCCTCGGCCACCTGGTTGAAGACGTTCGTCCAGAGGTGACCGGCGAAGGCCAGCACGTTGTTCTTGTGGACCAGCGTGAGCTTCTTGCGGGGGCGGGCCTGGGCACGGGCGAAGGCGTCCCGGACCACGCGCTCGACACCGAAGGCCGTGTTCACGGAGACCTCGGTGGCGACCTCGTGCGGGGTGCCCTTGCGGATCGTGCCGCCGTTGCCGGTGTACGGACCCTCGGTGCCCTCGCGGACCACGATGAAGTCGATCTCGGGCTGGCCGGCCAGCGGGGTGGCGACACCCGGGAGGAGCTTCGACGGACGCAGGTTGACGTGGTGGTCGAAGAGGAAGCGCAGCTTGAGCAGGAAACCCCGCTCCAGGACGCCGGAGGGGACGCTCGGGTCGCCGATCGCGCCGAGCAGGATGGCGTCGTGCCGCTTGAGCGCCTCGGCGTCCGCGTCGGTGAGGGTCTCACCGGTGGCGTGGTAGCGCCGGGCGCCGAAGTCGTACTCCTCGGTCTCCAGCTTCACATCCTGCGGGAGGACGGCGGAGAGGACCTTGAGACCTTCGGCCACGACCTCCTGGCCGATGCCGTCACCGGGAATCACTGCGAGATTGAGGCTGCGAGACATACGGGAACCGTACTCCTCGTCCCAGGGGATGACATGGACCGTCCGCCATACGGACAGAGGAGTCGCGGCGCGCACCGGGCGGCGCGGACCTGCGGTGTCGTGCGGGGTCGAGGTGCGACGCGGGTCCCGAAGTCCCGTTCGGGGCCCGCGTCGCACCCCGTGCGGGTGCGGCTCCCGGGCTGCGGGGCGGCTCGGCTCAGTGGCCGGTCTCGCCGCCGTTGTCACGACGGTCGAGGGCACGCTGGAGCGCCGCGGCGGCGTTCTTCCGGTCGGACTCGTTCGTACGGGAGATGTGGCGGACTCGGCGGCGGACGGTCGTCTCGGCCATGAGAAATCGACTCCTTCGAATTCCAGGGAGTGCGGAAGGGGGTTTCGAGACGCCGGATGGGGCGGGGAGCGGGCCGCAGGGGTTGCCTGCGCGGGGCCCGGCTCACGACCGCCATTCGCTTGGTCGAGCGAGACGTTCGGCTCCTACAAAGCTAAGGGAGGAGCACGCGCCTGTCTCTACAATTACTCGGACTTCCTACTATCTGAGACGGCCCCCCGGGTCACCCCATGCCGACCTGCGGTTTCGCGGACGACCTCAGCTCCCGGACGAGCGCCCGGACGGCCGCGGTCGCGGCCAGCTCCGGGGTCGTGACATAGCCGACCTGACGGGTGGGCCGCTCGGGGCCGAGGTCGGTGACCTCCGTCCCGAAGGGCGTCCGGGTGAGGGAGAGCGCGGGCATGATCGCCATCCCCAGACCGCTGCTCACCATCGACAGCACCGCCCCGTCGTCCTCGGCGCGGACGGTCGCCGCGGGGATCCAGTCCTGCGCGGCCCACCACGCGCGCGTGTAGGACGAGCAGTTCTCCGTCCAGTCGACGAGCGGGAGGGAGCGCGGGTCGGCGTGACCCGCCGGGTGCACCAGCGCGTACGGCTCCTCCAGCAGCACGTCCCCCACCAGCTCCGGCGGGATCGGCGCGCTGGTGCCGAAGGTGGCGATCCCGAGGTCGGCCCGCCCCTCGGCCACCGCGCCGGCCGTCCCCGGACCCACTTCCCGTACGACGGTCACGCTCGCCTCGATCCCCGGATGCCGCGCGGCCAGCCGCTCCAGGACGGACGGCAGCAGATACAGGGCCGCGCTGCGGAAGGCCGCGATGCGCAACGGCCCTTCGACCCGGCCCGGTCCGGCACCCGCCGCCCCGACCCCCCGCGTCTCGGCCACCAGGGTCTGGAGCATCCGCAGCACGCGTCGGGCGTGGGCGACCGCGCGGGCGCCGGCCGGGGTGGTCCGGGCGCCGAACCGGCCACGCTCGAACAGGACGACCCCCACCTTGCCCTCGATCCCGCGCACCGCGTGCGAGACGGCCGACTGGGTGGTCCCGAGCCGGGCGGCGGCGGCCGAGAAGCCCCCCTCGTCCGCGACGGCCACCAGAGTCCGCAACTCCTGCGGCGCGAGATCGACTGCGCTCACGCGAGGCTCCCACCTGCTGCCATGAGGGCGACTCATGGGTCGCCCCGTTCCATGAACGCAACCCTCTGCCCGCCGCCCGCATTCCTGCCTACGGTCCCCTCCCATGACCAGCACCGCGCTCACCGTGCAGCAGACCGCCCGTCCGACCGGCTTCCCCACCCCCGGCCACTTCCGCTTCGCCGAGTCCCCGGTCCCGGAACCGGCCCCGGGGACGGCCCTGGTGGAGAACCTCTACTGGTCGGTCGACCCCTACCACCGCGAAATGATGGACGACGACTTCGAGTTGAACGCCCCGCTGGAGGGACGCGCGCTCGGCCGGATCGTCGCCACCCGCGATCCGGCGGCCCTCCCCGAGGGGGAGATCGTCTTCCACCGCCAGGGCTGGCGCACCCACGCGGTGGTCCGCCCGGAGGAGGTCAGACGGCTCCCCCGGTACGAAGGGGTGCCGCTCTCGGCGTACTTGAGCCTCCTCGGCGGCACGGGCCTGACGGCCTACGTCGGCCTCACCCGCATCGCCCGGCTGCGTGAGGGCGAGGACCTGTTCGTCTCCGCGGCGGCGGGCGGGGTCGGCACGGCCACGGGACGCTTCGCGCGGCTGCTCGGGGCGGGCCGGCTGATCGGCAGCGCGGGCTCGGCGGAGAAGGTGCGGTACCTGACCCGGCAGGTCGGCTACGACGCGGCCTTCGACTACCACGACGGCCCGGTCGCCGACCTGCTGGCGAAGGCCGCCCCCACCGGCGTCGACGTCTTCGTCGACAACGTGGGCGGCGAACATCTCGGGGCGGCGATCGGCGCGCTGCGGGAGCGGGGGCGGGTGGTGCGCGTCGGCACGGTCGGGCAGTACAACACGCCCGACGCGCCGCCGGTGGTGTTCGACCACGCCGGCATGGTGGAGAAGAGCCTGCGCATGGAGGGCTTCCTGGTGCGCGATCACCCGCACGTCCAGGAGGAGTTGTACGAGTTCGCCGTACCGCATCTGCTGAGCGGGGCACTGGCGCTGGACGAGACGGTGGTGGACGGGTTCGAGCGGATCGTGGACGCGTTCCTGCTGATGCTGCGCGGCGGGAACACGGGGAAGATCCTGGTGCGCCGACAGCCTAACCTCTAAAAGACTCTTGACCGGTTAGGCGATCGCGTGGTGCACTCGTGGCATGACCCTCCACGCCGACCGCCAGGTCCGTCACCGCACCACCACCGTCCGCGGCCACGAGGTGTACTACCGGGAGGCGGGCCCGGCCGACGCACCGGTCCTGCTGCTCCTGCACGGCTTCCCGAGCAGCTCCCACATGTTCCGCGACCTGATCCCGCTGCTCGCCGACAGTCATCGCGTCATCGCCCCCGACCACCTGGGCTTCGGCCGGTCGGCGGCGCCCGCCGACTTCCGGTACACCTTCGACGAACTGGCCGCCGTCACCGGCGAGTTCACCGAGCAGCTGGGCCTGAAGGAGTTCGCGCTCTACATCCAGGACTACGGCTCCCCCATCGGCCTGCGCCTCGCCCTCGCCCACCCCGAGCGGGTGACCGCGATCATCACGCAGAACGGCAACGCCTACGAGGAGGGGCTCGGGGCTCAGGCCTGGGCGCCGGTGCTGGCGCTGATCGCGGAGCGGACCCCGAAGACCGAGGCGCCGGTGCGCGAGATCAGCAGCCCGGACGGGATCAGGTGGCAGTACCTGCACGGGGTTCCGCCGGAGCAGCAGGAGCTCGTGAGCCCCGACGCCTACGAGCACGACGCGGCCCTCATGGCCCGGCCCGGCCAGCCCGAGATCCAGCTCGACCTGATCTCCGACTACGGCTCCAACTTCGCGCTCTACCCGGCCTTCCAGGAGTACTTCCGCACCAGCCAGGTCCCGCTGCTGGCGGTCTGGGGCGCCGGCGACGAGATCTTCGTCCCGGCCGGCGCGCTCGCGTTCCGCCGCGACCTGCCCCGGGCGGAGGTGCACCTGCTGCCCACCGGGCACTTCGCCCTGGAGACACACGCGGGCCAGATCGCGGCGTTGATCGGCGACTTCCTCGGCCGCGCCGTCACCCGCTGACGCACCCGCCGTCGGAGAACGGGAAGGGGCCGGGCAGTAGCCCGGCCCCTTCCTCCGTCATGCCGTGCCGCTGTACGACGACGCGTCAGCCCATGTGCGGGTACGGGTAGTCGGTCGGCGCGACCAGCGTCTCCTTGATGGCACGGGTCAGGGTCCAGCGCATCAGGTTCTGCGGCGCGCCGGCCTTGTCGTTGGTGCCGGAGGCGCGGCCGCCGCCGAAGGGCTGCTGACCGACGACGGCGCCGGTCGACTTGTCGTTGATGTAGAAGTTGCCGGCCGCGTAGCGCAGCTTCTCCATCGTGTACGCGGCGGCCGCGCGGTCGCCGGAGATGACCGAGCCCGTCAGCGCGTAGTCCGACACCGACTCCATCTGGGTCAGCATCTCGTCGTACGCCTCGGCCGAGCTGTCGTCGTACACGTGCACGGCGAGGAAGGGGCCGAAGTACTCGGTCGTGAAGACCTCGTTCTCCGGGTCGGTGCACTCGACGACGGTCGGGCGGACGAAGTAGCCGACCGAGTCGTCGTAGGAGCCGCCCGCGACGATCGTGCAGGCCGGGTCCGCCTTCGCGCGGTCGATCGCCGCCTTGTTCTTGGCGAAGGACCGCTCGTCGATGACGGCGCCGATGAAGTTCGAGAGGTCGGTGACGTCACCCATCGTGAGGTAGTCGACCTCGGCCGCGAACTCCTCCTTGAAGCCGGAGTTCCAGATCGACGCCGGGATGTAGGCCCGGGAGGTCGCGCTGCACTTCTGGCCCTGGTACTCGAAGGCGCCACGGGTGAGCGCCGTCTTCAGCACCGCGCGGTCCGCGCTCGGGTGGGCGACGACGAAGTCCTTGCCGCCGGTCTCACCGACCAGACGCGGGTAGGAGCGGTACTTCTCGATGTTGGCGCCGACCGTCTTCCACAGGTACTGGAAGGTCTTGGTCGAGCCGGTGAAGTGGATGCCGGCGAGGTCGCGGTGGTTCAGGGCCACCTCGGAGACCTCGATCCCGTCGCCGGTGACCAGGTTGATGACGCCCTTGGGCAGCCCGGCCTCCTCCAGCAGCTGCATCAGCAGGACGGCGGCGTGGGTCTGCGTCGGCGACGGCTTCCACACGACCACGTTGCCCATCAGCGCGGGCGCGGTCGGCAGGTTGCCCGCGATGGCGGTGAAGTTGAACGGCGTGATCGCGTAGACGAAGCCCTCGAGCGGGCGGTGGTCGAGGCGGTTCCAGACGCCCGGGGAGTTCGCCGGGGGCTGCTCGGCCAGGATCTGGCGGGCGTAGGCCACGTTGAAGCGCCAGAAGTCGACCAGCTCACAGGGACAGTCGATCTCCGCCTGCTGGGCGGTCTTCGACTGGCCGAGCATGGTGGAGGCGGCGAGCGTCTCGCGCCAGGGACCGGCGAGCAGCTCGGCGGCGCGCAGGATGATCGCGGCGCGGTCGTCGAAGGACATCGCACGCCAGGCGGGCGCGGCGGCGAGCGCCGCGTCGACGGCGTCCTGGGCGTCCTGCCGCGTGGCGTTGGCGTAGGTGCCGAGGCGGGCCTTGTGGTTGTGCGGCTGCACGACGTCGAAGCGCTCGCCGCCGCCCATCCGCTGCTCGCCGCCGATGGTGCAGGGCAGGTCGATCGGGTTGTCGGCCAGTTCCTTGAGCTTGGCCTCCAGCCGGGTGCGCTCCGGCGAGCCGGGGGCGTAGCCGTGCACCGGCTCGTTGACGGGGGTGGGGACCTGGGTTACCGCGTCCATGTCTTCCGTTACTCCTTCTGAGCGGGTGTTTCGAGCGGGGGGTGCGGGCTCAGCCCTTGCTGATCATCGAACGGACATCAACGGACGAAGAACCGCAGGTCGGCCGGCTTCTCCGCGAGCCGGCGCATGCTGCGCCTTCCCGGGGGGACGACCCCCGGACCCCGGCAGAAAAGCGGCGCCGACATCGTGTCTCAGCCCCGGGTGAGCATGCTGCGGGCGAAGAAACGCAGGTTGGCCGGCTTCTCCGCGAGCCGGCGCATGAAGTAGCCGTACCAGTCGGTGCCGTAGGCGGTGTAGACACGCATGCGGTGCCCCTCGGCCGCCAGCCGCAGGTGCTCGTCACCGCGGATGCCGTACAGCATCTGGAACTCGTACTCGTCCAGCTTGCGCCCGGCCTTGCGGGCGAGCTCCTGCGCGATGGAGATGAGGCGCGGGTCGTGGGACCCGATCATGGGGTACCCCTCGCCCTCCATCAGCGTGCGCAGGATCCGGACGTACGCCTTGTCGATCTCGTGCTTCTGCTGGTGGGCGACCTCGGCGGGCTCCTTGTACGCGCCCTTCACGAGCCGTACCCGGCTGCCGCTCGCCGCAAGACGGCGGGCGTCGGCCTCGGTGCGGAAGAGGTAGGCCTGGATGACACAGCCGGTCTGCGGGAAGTCCTTCCGCAGCTCCTCGTGGATGGCGAACATCGAGTCGAGGGTGGTGTGGTCCTCGGCGTCGAGGGTGACGGTGGTGCCGATGGCCGCGGCGGCCTCGACGACCGGCCGCACGTTGCCGAGGGCCAGCTCGTGGCCTCCCTCCAGCGCCTGGCCGAACATCGACAGCTTGACGGACATCTCGACCCGCTCGCCGAGCTCCAGCTCCGCGAGCCGGTCGATCAGCGCCAGGTAGGCGTCCCGGGCGGCGGCGGCCTGCTCGGGCGTGGTGATGTCCTCGCCCACGACGTCCATCGTCAGCTCCAGCCCCCCGGCGGTGAGCTCCTCGACGATCGGGACGATGTCGTCGACCGTCTCACCGGGGATGAAGCGGTCCACGACCTGCTTCGTCACCGGGGCCGCCGAGATCAGGCGTCGCATCCGGTCGCTGCGCGAAGCGGCGAGAATCACGGGACCCAGCACGGGGCACCTCCACATACCAACCCATACGAGGCCGTTGCCCGACGATCGGGGAACGGCACGGAGAACCACCGTGAAACCTAAGGATCCCTCCGATCGTGGGCCATCGACAGCTGTCACGCATCCCTGCCGCGGATCTCAGACAGATGTATGAAGAGGTGCGGAAATGCGGGAGAATGCCTGAGTGACAGCCGATGCTCCATCCTTCAATCACGCGGGTGACTACCAGGAGCTGGTCGACGAGATCTCCGAGCTGCTCGGCGCTCCCGCGACCCTGGAGAACCGGGATTTCGAGCTGATCGCCTTCGGCGCCTACGACAGCGAGGGCGAGCTCGACGCGTCGGCGCTGGATCCGGTGCGCACCCGCTCGATCCTGACCCGGCGCTCCACGGCGGCCGTCCGCACCTGGTTCGAGGGCTTCGGCATCACCCGCGCGACCGGCCCGGTCCGGATCCCGCCGACCCCGGAGGCCGGGGTGTACCGGGGGCGCGTCTGCCTCCCCGTACGGCACCGGGGGGTCGTCCTCGGCTATGTCTGGCTGCTCGACGACGACCCCGGGCCCTCGGACGCCCAGCTGGCGGCCGCGATGGGGGTGACCGGCCGGATCGGCGCCCTGCTCGCCGACGAGGCCCAGCACGGCGCGGACCTCACCCGCGAGCTGCGGGCGGTACTCACCGCGCAGCCCGACTGGCAGCGGGACATGGCGGTGGCGGAGCTGCGCACCGCGCTCGGCGCCCGCGCGGACGGCCCGCACACGGTGGTGTGCGTGACGCCCTGGCCGTCCGCCGACCCGGACGACGCGCCCTCGCTGCGTACGCTGCCGGGGGCGACGGCGCTGTGCACCGTGCCGTGGGGCACCGCGTCCCAGTCCCTGGCGCTACTGGTCCGCCTGCGCTCGACGGACACCCTCACCCCGGCGACGACGGCGGCGGCCCGGCTGCTGGAGCGGGCGGGAGAGTCCGCCGCGGGAGTGGCCGCCGGGCGGGCCGGCCTCGCGGAACTCGGCGCCGCCTGGCAGGAGGCGTCGGCGTCGGCGCGGGCGGCGCTCGCGGAGCCCGGCCTCGGCCCGGTCGCCCGGTGGGCGTCCATCGGCCCCTACCGCCTGCTGACCGCCCTGCCCCGGGAGAGCGCCCAGGACCCCGCCGTACGGACCCTGTTGGCCCCCGCCCACCGCGAACTCGCCCGCACGGCCGAGGTGTACCTCGACTGCGCGGGCCAAGCGGGCCGCACGGCAGCCGAGTTGGGCATCCACCGGCAGACTCTCTACTACCGGCTGTCCCGGGTGGAACAGCTGACCGGCCTGGATCTGGACGACGGCGAGGACCGGCTGCTCCTGCACATGACGCTCAAGGCGGCCCGGCTGCCCTGAGCCGGCGCTCCGGGCCCGCCCGGACGACCCGCCCGGATCAGGCCTCAGCGGCGCCCGCGATCACCCGGCGCAGCCCCTCGGTGAGCTGTGCCGCATCGGTCGCCGAGTCCGGGTCGAAGAGCCACTGGACCATGAGCCCGTTGAGGAGCGTCTGGTAGAAGCGGCCCTCCGTGTCGACGGTCTCCTTGTCGAGCTCGTCCTCCGGGACGCCGTTGAACATGGGCACGATCCCCGACCGGCCCTGCTCCTGCGCCTCGGCCAGCAGCTTGCGCACCTCGGGGAGCCGGTCGCCCTGGACGATGAGCTCGAAGCTCAGCAGCCAGACGGCCCGCGTCCGCGGCACCGACCCGATGATGCTCGCCCACACCTCCTGGAAGCGCTCCAGCGACCCGGCGGCCGCCGTCATCTCGCCCCCCGCCCCCCACCCGGGGTCGAACTCGTCGCCGGCGCCCTCGATCAACGAGACGTACGCCCGCACCAGCAGCGCGTCCTTCGACCCGTAGTGGTAGCCGATGGACGCCAGGTTGGTCCCCGACTCCTTGACGATGTCCCGCGCGGTCGTACGCAGGAACCCCTTCTCCAGCAGGCAGCGCTTGGCGCCCTCGAGCAGATCCTCACGGTGTCCCATGCCCGCCACCCTACCCCCGATCCATACAGCCGTCCTAGACGCATGACTTATACAAGCGTTCTAGACACGCGTTTAAGACGCTCGTACAGTCACCGTCATGACCAACCCGACGAACTCGACCGACGCGACCGACGCGACCGACTCGACCGACGCGACGAACACGGTGAGCACCGCCGCATCTCCCGCATCTCCCGCAGGCCGCGCCGACCGCGCCGGCCGCCGTGAATGGACCGCGCTGGGCGTGCTGATGCTTCCGCTCCTGCTGGTCTCCATGGACGTCTCCGTCCTCTACTTCGCCATCCCGGCGATCAGCGCGGACCTGGGGCCGACCGGCACCCAGCAGCTGTGGATCTTCGACATCTACGCCTTCGTGCTGGCGGGCCTGCTGATGACGATGGGCTCGCTCGGCGACCGCATCGGCCACCGCAGGCTGCTGATGATCGGCGCCGCCGCCTTCGGCGCCGCCTCACTGACCGCCGCGTACGCGAACAGCGCCGAGACCCTGATCGCGGCCCGCGCGGTCCTCGGCATCGGCGGCGCGACCCTGATGCCCGCGACGATGGCCCTGATCCGCACGATGTTCACCGACCCGGGCCAGCGCGCGAAGGCCATCGGCATGTGGTCCGCGGTGATGACGGGCGGCATCGCGCTCGGCTCGGTGATGAGCGGCCTGCTGGTGCAGTACTTCTGGTGGGGCTCGGTCTTCCTGGTCAACCTGCCCGCGATGGTCCTGCTGCTCGTCCTCGGCCCGGCCCTGCTGCCGGAGTCCCGCGACCCCGCCCCCGGCCGCTTCGACTGGCCGAGCGTCCCGCTGTCGATGGCCGCCGTCCTGCCCGTGATCTACGGCCTGAAGGAGATCCCCTCCGAGGGCTGGCACGCGCAGTACGTCGTCTCGGTCACCGTCGGTCTGCTCTTCGCGGTCCTCTTCGTCCACCGCCAGCGCACCACGGCCGCACCGATGATCTCCCCGGCCCTGTTCCGCGGCCGCGGTTTCGCCCCGGCCCTCGCCCTCAATCTGGTCTCCGCCTTCGGCATGCTGGGCTCGGCGTTCTTCACCACCCAGTACCTCCAGTCGGTCCTCGGCAGGAGCGCGCTGGAAGCGGCCCTGTGGGCGCTGCTCCCCTCGGTGCCGATCGGCCTGGCGGCCCCGGTCGCGACCTCCCTGGTCCAAAAGGGCGTCGACCGCGCCTACGTGGTGACGGCCGGCTTCGCGATCGGCGCGAGCGGCTACGCGCTGCTGGCCCTCGCCGGTACGGACTCGATGTGGCTCGTGCTGACCGCCTGCGCGGTCCTGGCCTGCGGGATCGTCATGGTCCTGTCCCAGATGACGGACCTGGCGCTGGGCGCGGCCCCGGTCGAACGGGCGGGCTCCGCGGCCGCCCTGCTGGAGACCGGCACCGAGTTCGGCGGCGCCCTCGGCATGGCCGTCCTAGGCTCCATCGGCACGGCGATCTACCGCCACGACATCCCGGCCACGGCCCCGGCCGAGGCCCGCGAGACCCTCGGCGGCGCCCTGGCGGTGGCGGGCCGTCTCCCGGGGCGCACGGGAGACGCCCTGACGACGACGGCACGCGAGGCGTTCACCAGTGGCATGCACGGCGCGGCGATCGCCGGGGCGGTACTCCTCGCCGGAGCGGCGGCAGCGGCTTCGGTCACGCTGCGGCGGATCCGGGTCGACGACACGAAGTGACACCAGCAAAAGGAGCCGGGCGGACTGGATCACTCCAGCCCGCCCGGCTCCTGCTTTCGAGCAACGCTCAGCTTCGAGCCACGCCCGGTAGATCCAGCCCGTCCGGCGTTTGAGGACGAGGCCCCTTCAGGGCCGAAGCGGGGGCCTGGGGGCGGCAGCCCCCAGTACGTGCGGCAACCTCAGACGAGGTTCACCGCACGAGCGGACGTCGCGCCGATCTCCTCGGCGACCTCCGCCAGCACCCCGGCGGGCACCGCGTCGTCGACGGTCAGAACGGCCAGCGCCTCGCCACCGACCGCCGCGCGGGCGACCTGCATGCCGGCGATGTTGATGCCCGCCTCGCCGAAGACCCGGCCCACGGTGCCGACGACACCCGGACGGTCCTCGTACTTGAGGACGACCATGTGATCGGCGAGCGCGAGGTCGACGTCGTACTCGCCGACCGCGACGATCTTCTGGAGGTGCTTCGGACCGGCCAGCGTGCCGGAGACCGACACCTCCTCGCCGTCCGAGAGCGTGCCGCGCACCGTGACGACGTTGCGGTGGTCGGCCGACTCGGAGCTGGTGGTCAGCCGCACCTCGACGCCGCGCTCCTGCGCGAACAGCGGGGCGTTGACGTACGAGACGGTCTCGTCGACGACGTCCTCGAAGACACCCTTGAGAGCCGACAGCTCCAGCACCTTCACGTCGTGCTGGGTGATCTCGCCGTACACCTCGACGTCGAGGCGGACCGCGACCTCACCCGCGAGCGCGGTGAAGATGCGGCCGAGGCGCTCGGCGAGGGGCAGACCGGGCTTGACGTCCTCGGCGATGACACCGCCCTGGACGTTCACCGCGTCCGGCACCAGCTCGCCCGCGAGGGCGAGGCGCACCGAACGCGCGACCGCGATACCGGCCTTCTCCTGGGCCTCGTCGGTCGAGGCGCCGAGGTGCGGGGTGGCCACGACCTGGTCGAACTCGAAGAGCGGGGAGTCCGTGCAGGGCTCCTTCGCGTACACGTCGAGGCCGGCGCCGGCGACGCGGCCCTCCTTCAGCGCCGAGTACAGCGCCTCCTCGTCGACGATCCCGCCGCGCGCGGCATTGACGATGCGCACGCTCGGCTTGACCTTGCGCAGCGCCTCGTCGCCGATCAGACCGACCGTCTCGGGGGTCTTGGGCAGGTGGACGGTGATGAAGTCGGCGACCTCGAGCAGCTCGTCCAGCGAAAGGACCTTCACGCCCATCTGCGCGGCGCGGGCGGGCTGGATGTAGGGGTCGTACGCGACGACCTTCATGCCGAAGCCGGACATGCGCTGCGCGACGAGCGCACCGATACGGCCGAGGCCGACGACGCCGAGGGTCTTCTCGGCCAGCTCGACGCCCGTGTACTTGCTGCGCTTCCACTCGCCGTTCTTCAGCGCGGCGTTGGCCTGCGGAATGTGGCGGGCGGTGGCGAGCAGCAGACCGCAGGCCAGTTCGGCGGCGGTCACGATGTTGGAGGTGGGGGCGTTGACGACCATCACGCCGGCCTTGGTGGCGGACGGAACGTCGACATTGTCCAGGCCGACGCCGGCTCGTGCGACGACCTTCAGTTTCTTCGCGGCGGCGATCGCCTCGGCGTCCACCTTGGTGGCCGAGCGGATCAGGATCGCGTCGACATCGGCGATGGCCGGGAGCAGTTCGGCTCGGTCCGCTCCGTTGGCGTGCCGGATCTCGAAGTCCGGGCCGAGCGCGTCCACGGTCGCGGGCGACAGCTCTTCAGCGATGAGTACGACAGGTTTCGAGCTCACGTGAGTCCTCACAAGTCCAAAGCGTGCGGACGGCCGTCCCGACGGCCGCAGGCGGAGGAGGGGCTAGCCGCGTGGAAGACGCACGACGCTGTGGGCCTGACGCGTATTAGTCCAGCAGTGTAGTGCTGCCACGGAGGTCGCCTCACGCCTCCGCGGAAGGATCACCCGTCCGTGGTGGACGGGATGGACAACGGGGCCGGAGCGATCTGCTCCGGCCCCCCGTCCCGAGGCCTTACGCCTCTTCGTTCACCCAGCTCATCAGCTTGCGCAGCTGCTTGCCGGTGGTCTCCAGCAGGTGCTCGGAGTCCGCGTCCTTGTACTCGTTGTACTTCTTCAGACCGCCGTGGTACTCGTCCATCCAGTTCTGGGCGAAGGTGCCGTCCTGGATCTCGGCGAGGACCTGCTTCATCTCGGCCTTGGTGGCGTCGGTGATGATCCGCGGGCCGGTGATGTAGTCGCCCCACTCGGCGGTCTCGGAGACGCTCCAGCGCATCTTCTCCAGGCCGCCCTCGTACATGAGGTCCACGATCAGCTTCAGCTCGTGCAGGCACTCGAAGTAGGCGATCTCCGGCTGGTAGCCGGCCTCGACCAGGGTCTCGAAGCCCGCCTTGACCAGTGCGGAGGTGCCACCGCAGAGGACGGCCTGCTCACCGAACAGGTCGGTCTCGGTCTCCTCGGTGAAGGTCGTCTTGATGACGCCGGCGCGGGTGCCGCCGATGCCCTTGGCGTACGACAGGGCCAGCGCGAAGGCGTTGCCGGTCGCGTCCTGCTCGACGGCGGCGATCGCGGGGACGCCGCGGCCCTCCTCGTACTGGCGGCGCACCAGGTGACCCGGGCCCTTCGGGGCGACCAGGGCGACGTCGACGCCGGCCGGGGCCTTGATGAAGCCGAAGCGCACGTTGAAGCCGTGGGCGAAGAACAGCGCGTCGCCGTCCTTCAGGTTCGGGGCGATGGACTCCTCGTAGACCTGGGCCTGGATCGGGTCCGGGATGAGGATCATGATGACGTCGGCCTCGGCGGCGGCCTCGGCGGGGGTCACCACGCGCAGGCCCTGCTCCTCGGCCTTGGCCTTGGACTTGGAGCCCTCGTGCAGACCGACCCGGACGTCGACACCGGAGTCACGGAGCGACAGGGCGTGGGCGTGGCCCTGGCTGCCGTATCCGATGACCGCGACCTTGCGGCCCTGGATGATGGACAGGTCGGCGTCGGCGTCGTAGAACAGCTCGGCCACTTTGGGTTCTCTCCTTGAGTGCAGGTGTTGCGTCCCACCGTATGACGGCGAGCGGAAGGGAAGTTTCGGGGTCTCGGTATACGGGCGGTCGGTGATCACCGACCGCCCGGATCCGTTCGTACGAAGACCGGTTACGTACTTACGCCGACCGGTCGAGAGCGCGCAGCGACCGGTCCGTGATCGAACGGGCGCCGCGGCCGATGGCGATCGTGCCCGACTGGACCAGCTCCTTGATGCCGTACGGTTCCAGCATCTTGAGCATGGCGGACAGCTTGTCGTTGCTGCCGGTGGCCTCGATGGTCACGGCCTCCGGGGAGACGTCGACGGTCTTGGCGCGGAACAGCTGGACGATCTCGACGATCTGCGAGCGCGTCTCGTTGTCGGCGCGCACCTTCACCAGAACGAGTTCGCGGTGAACCGCCTGTGCCGGCTCCAGCTCGACGATCTTCAGCACCTCGACGAGCTTGTTGAGCTGCTTGGTGACCTGCTCCAGCGGCAGGGCGTCGACGCTCACCACGATCGTGATCCGGGAGATGTCGGCGTGCTCGGTGACGCCGACGGCGAGCGAGTCGATGTTGAAGCCCCGACGGGAGAACAGGGCGGCGATCCGGGCCAGGATGCCCGGCTTGTTCTCCACCAGGACGGAGAGCGTGTGCTTGGACATGTCTTCTTACGTCTCTCTCGCTCAGTCGTCTTCGTTGTCGCCGAAGTCGGGGCGGACGTCCCGGGCGGCCAGGATCTCGTCGTTGGAGGTGCCGGCGGCGACCATCGGCCACACCATCGCGTCCTCGTGGACGATGAAGTCGACGACGACCGGGCGGTCGTTGATGGAGTTGGCTTCCTCGATGACCTTGTCGAGGTCGTCGGGGGACTCGCAGCGGATCGCGTAGCAGCCCATGGCCTCCGACAGCTTCACGAAGTCGGGGACGCGGGTACCGCGGGCGTCCGGGTTGACGTCGTTCGGGCCGGAGTGCAGCACGGTGTTGGAGTAGCGCTGGTTGTAGAACAGCGTCTGCCACTGGCGGACCATGCCGAGGGCGCCGTTGTTGATGATGGCGACCTTGATCGGGATGTTGTTCAGGGCGCAGGTGGTGAGTTCCTGATTGGTCATCTGGAAGCATCCGTCGCCGTCGATGGCCCAGACGGTCCGCGCGGGCGCGCCGGCCTTGGCGCCCATCGCGGCCGGGACGGCGTAGCCCATGGTGCCCGCGCCGCCCGAGTTCAGCCAGGTGGCGGGCTTGTCGTACTGGATGAAGTGGGCGGCCCACATCTGGTGCTGGCCGACGCCCGCGGTGAAGATCGTGCCCTCCGGGGCGAGCTGCCCGACGCGCTCGATGACCTGCTGCGGGGAGAGCGAGCCGTCGGCGGGCTGGTCGTAGCCCAGCGGATAGGTCTCGCGCCAGCGGTCGAGGTCCTTCCACCAGGCGGTGTAGTCGCCGGACTGGCCCTCGCTGTGCTCCTTCTGCACCGCCTGGATCAGGTCGGCGATGACCTCGCGGGCGTCCCCCACGATCGGCACGTCGGCGGCGCGGTTCTTGCCGATCTCGGCCGGGTCGATGTCCGCGTGGACGATCTTGGCGTGCGGCGCGAAGCTGTCGAGCTTGCCGGTGACCCGGTCGTCGAAGCGGGCGCCGAGGGCGACGATCAGGTCGGCCTTCTGCAGACCGGTGACGGCGGCCACCGAGCCGTGCATGCCCGGCATGCCCAGGTGCTGCGGGTGACTGTCGGGGAAGGCGCCCAGTGCCATCAGCGTGGTGGTGACGGGCGCGCCGGTCAGCTCGGCCAGGACCTTCAGCTCGGCGGTGGCGCCGGCCTTGAGGACACCGCCGCCGACGTACAGGATCGGCCGCTTGGCGGCGGTGATCAGCTTGGCGGCCTCGCGGATCTGCTTGGCGTGCGGCTTGGTCACCGGGCGGTAGCCGGGCAGGTCCATGACCGGCGGCCAGGAGAACGTCGTCCTCGCCTGGAGGATGTCCTTGGGGATGTCGACCAGGACCGGGCCGGGGCGGCCGGTGGAGGCGATGTGGAAGGCCTGCGCGATCACCCGGGGGATGTCCTCGGCCTTGGTGACCAGGAAGCTGTGCTTGGTGATCGGCATGGTGATGCCGACGATGTCCGCCTCCTGGAAGGCGTCCGTGCCGATCGCCTTCGACGCCACCTGGCCGGTGATCGCCACGAGCGGCACCGAGTCCATGTGGGCGTCGGCGATCGGGGTCACCAGGTTGGTGGCGCCCGGCCCCGAGGTGGCCATGCAGACGCCGACCCGGCCGGTGGCCTGCGCGTATCCGGTGGCTGCGTGACCCGCGCCCTGCTCGTGCCGGACCAGGACGTGGCGGACCCTCGTCGAGTCCATCATCGGGTCGTAGGCGGGCAGGATCGTGCCGCCGGGAATGCCGAATACCGTCTCGGCGCCGACCTCCTCGAGAGAACGGATGAGGGACTGCGCACCCGTCACGTGCTCGACGGTCGCGGAGTGCTGTCCTCCGGATCGGGGCCGCGGCTGCGGATGGGCCCCGGTGGCCTGCTCGGTCATCGGCATTCTCTTCTCGATGCTGAGGGTTTTACTGAGGGTCTTGCTCAGGGTCTTTCAGAGCTGCGGCACGCGGGCCGCGGCGGGTTTTGTGCAACAAAAAACCCCTCGTGCCAAAAGGCAAGCGAGGGGAGCGCGCCGGGTGTGGGTCGCTGGGAGTTCCGGGTCCGTCCGGAGCGTCACCAACTTCAGCCGACGCGCTTTCCAAGTACGAGAATTCGGGTGCGCATGGCATTGACCCTCCCCCCGGCGCGCATCGACTGTCAAGTGGGTGGGACGGGAGTCTCATTATGTGAGCGAAGGGCACTTCCGCTCCCCAGGACGGCCGTGACACCGCCGGCGACACCACCGGCGTGGACACCACTGGTGTACACCCCCGAGCCGCCGCCCGCGAACGCGGGCTCGGCCGGCCCGTGCGGCACCGGATAGCGGCCGGTCGCGAGGGCCCGGCGCAGCCGGTACTCGTCGAGCGGCCCGGAGAACGCCATCCCCTGGCCGTGCGTACAGCCCATCGCGCGCAGGGCGACCACCTGCTCGGGCAGATCCACGCCCTCGGCGACGGACTGGAGCCCGAGGTCGGCGGCGATCCGCAGCAGCCCACCGGTGATCTTGTGCAGCCGCGCGGACTCGACGACCCCCTCGACCAGCGAGCGGTCCAGCCTGAGCACGTCGACGGGGAGTCTCCGCAGCGCCGTGAGCGCCGCGTAGCCGCTGCCGAAGCCGTCGAGGGCGATCCGCACCCCGAGGCGCCGCAGCGCCCCCAGGCGGCGCTCCAGCTCGTCCAGCGGCACCCTCGGGTCGGTGTCGGACAGCTCCACCACCAGGGACCCCGACGGCAGCCCGTGCCGGGTCAGCAGCGCCTCCACGGAGCCCAGCGGCATCGACCGGTCCAGCAGCCGCCGGGCGCCCACCCGTACGACCACCGGCAGGGTGAGCCCGCTCGCGGCCCGGTCGGCGGCCTGCTCGACGGCCTCCTCCAGCACCCAGCGCCCCAGCTCGGCCGTCTTGTCGCTGTCCTCCGCGACCCGCAGGAACTCGGCGGGCGTGAAGAGCACCCCTTGCGAGGAACGCCAGCGGGCCTGTGCGGCGACCGACGAGATCCGGCCGTCCTCCAGGCGCACCACGGGCTGGTGCAGCAGCGCGAACTCGCCGTCGTGCAGCGCGGCACGCAGCCGCGTGGCCAGCTCCGCCTTGCGTACGACGTCCTGCTGCATCTGCGGCTTGTACAGCTCGACCCGGCCCTTGCCGCCCGCCTTGGCGCGGTACATGGCGAGGTCGGCGTTGCGCAGCAGCTCACCGGCGCCCAGACCGGCCTCGGCGAAGGCGACGCCGATGGAGGCGGCGACGCGGACCTCGTTGCCGTCGATGAGGTACGGCTGCGACAGCGTGAGCCTGAGGCGGTCGGCGAGTTCCACTATGTGGCGTTCCCGGGCGGCGCGGTCGCGGGTGCCGTCGCCGACGATCAGGGCCGCGAACTCGTCGCCGCCCAGTCGGGAGGCGGTGTCTCCCTTGCGGACCGCGTCCTGGAGCCTGCGGGCGGCCTGGACCAGCAGTTCGTCACCGGCCGCGTGGCCGATCGTGTCGTTGACGGCCTTGAAACCGTCGAGGTCGATGAAGAGGACCGCCGTGTTGCGCAGGGCGGGGCCCCGGTCGGAACTGCGGCGGCCGGACAGGGCCTGCTGGACGCGCCGGGTGAACAGGGCGCGGTTGGGCAGGTCGGTGAGCGGGTCGTGTTCGGCGTTGTGCTGGAGCTGCGCCTGGAGCCGCACCCGCTCCGTCACGTCCCGGCTGTTGAAGATCAGGCCACCGTGATGGCGGTTGACGGTCGACTCGACATTCAGCCAGCCTCCCCCACTCTCGGCTTCGCTCGAGCGGGAGGTACCCCCATCGCCGGAGCGGAAGCGGCACTCGATGCGTGTGGTGGGTTCCTCCTGGGGGCTGGCGGCGAGGAAGCGGCGCACCTCGTGCACCACGCAGCCCAGGTCCTCGGGGTGGATGAGGTCGGCCAGTTCGGAACCCACCAGGTCCTCGGCCGGCCGGCCGTAGACCCCGGCGGCCGCCGGGGAGACGTAGCGCAGGACGCCGCTGGGCGCGGCGATCATGATGACGTCGCTGGAGCCCTGCACCAGGGAGCGGAAGTGGTTCTCCTTCTGCGCCAGTTCCTGGGTGAGGGTGATGTTGTCGAGCAGCATGATCCCCTGGCGCACCACGAGGGCGAGCACGACCGTGCCGCCGGTCAGCAGCACCACGCGGTCGACGCTGCGGCCGTTGAGGACGTTGTAGAGGATGCCCAGGGTGCAGACTGCGGCGGCGAGATAGGGCGTGAGGGCGGCCAGGGAGCCCGTGATGGGCCGGGTGACCGGAAACCGGCTGTGATCACCTCCCTGGGGAGGCGCCTGCGTGGCTGTCTGGGCGGATGTCTGCGCGGACGCGGCGGCCGCCGTGCGCGACGGCCCCTGGGGGCGGCGCGCGGTGGGGCGCGGACCGGGTACGTGTTCGTGCACCACACGCGTGTGCCCCTCATCCGCGGCCGACCGTTGCTGGCGGGAGGCGGCCCAGGGCGCGTACGCCAGGAGCAGCGAGCCCGCGAACCAGCCCGCGTCGAGGAGCTGGCCCGAGCGGTAGTTGTTGTGCAGCAGCGGCGAGGTGAACAGGGCGTCGCACATGACGGTCAGCGCGAGCGCGCCGACGGCCGTGTTGACCGCCGTGCGGTTCACCGCCGTGCGCCGGAAGTGCAGCACCAGCACCATGCTCACCAGGGCGATGTCGAGCAGCGGGTACGCGAGCGACAGCGCGGCGTGCGCCACGCTCGGTCCGTCGAACTTCGCCGCCTGGGCGAGCGCGAGGCTCCAGGAGAGGGTGAGCAGCGAGCCGGCGATCAGCCAGGCGTCCAGGGCCAGGCAGACCCAGCCCGCCTTCGTCATGGGCCGGGCGGCGAGCACGAGCAGCCCCACGATGGCGGGGGGCGCGAAGCACAGGAAGAACAGGTCGGCGAAGCTGGGGCTGGGCACGGGCCGCCCCAGGACCACCTCGTACCAGCCCCAGACCAGGTTGCCGAGGGCGGCCATCGCCGAGGAGATCGAGAACAGCAGCCAGGCGGGTCGAAAACGGACGCGGCGGCTGCGCGCGTAGAGGAAGCAGGAGACGGCGGCGGTGCCCGCCGCCGCGGACAGCCCGAAGTCGCCCATGATCAGTGCGAGTCGGTCGGAGCCCCAGCCGAGTGCGGAACCGACGGCGTATCCCGCGCACAGGAGAGCGAGCAGCATTTGGTGGACCAGCTTGGTCCCGGAGCCGCCGGTGGACGGCAAGGCGATACGCGGTGTCCTCGTCGAGGACTGCGTCCGCAGCGCTGCGTCGAGGACGGGCGTGGAGGTCGGCGGCGGACTCACCGGGTCCTCCCGGTCCGCGTCACTCCCGGATCCCTCGGGTCCCGGACCGCCGGTGGCACGTGCTTCCCGTGGCCGCCGCACCGGTGGCGGTGATGGCAGGGGTGAGTGCCGTGACCGTGTCGGCGCGTGGTGGAGCGCCAGGGTCGCCGCCGGCGGTTCCGCCGCGTCGGATCGTTCGTCCATAGGCCGTGCATCGCCCGTCGCCCCCCTCGCAAGTCTGAAATGTCCATCCCTGACGCCGAACGTGCGCGGCGTAGCCCCTGTCGGGACGATACACCAGACTCGTCACTCAGGGACATAGTTCCTCTACGCTGCGTGACGATCATCGGCATATGCGCCCGGAAGAGGTACGGACCGCGTCCGGAGGACTGCGGAGGGTACCGACGCCGGACTACAGGAGCGCCCCGGCCGTCACGATCCGTTCGCCGTGCCCGTAGTGAGGATCACGTTGCGCAGTGGCTCCCGGTTCACGAAGCGGCCCAACTGGTCCACCAGCAGGCGCACGGCGCGGGGCAGGAAGGCGGAGGTGGGCCCGCCGACGTGCGGGCTGACGAGGACGCCCGGCGCGCTCCACAACGGGTGACCCGGGGGCAGGGGCTCGGGGTCGGTGACGTCCAGCGCCGCGGTGAGGCGCCCGCTCTCCACCTCGGTGAGCAGGGCCTTGGTGTCGACGACCCCGCCGCGGGCCACGTTCACGAGCAGCGCGCCGTCCTTCATCCGGGCCAGGAACTCGGCGTCGACCAGGCCGAGGGTGCTGTCGTTCAGGGGCGTGCACAGGATGACGACGTCCGCTTCGGGGAGCAGGGCGGGAAGTTCGGCGATCGGATGCACGGGGCCGCGCGCCGTCGTGCGCCAGGAGCGCGCGACGCGCGCCACCCGCGCCACCTCGAAGGGCGCGAGCCGGTCCTCGATGGCGGAGCCGATGGAGCCGTACCCGACGATGAGCACGTTCTTGTCGGCGAGCGCGGGCCGGAACCCGCTGAGCCACTCCCCCCGGTCCTGGGCCCGGACGAAGTCGGGGATGCCGCGCAGCGACGCGAGAACCAGGGTGAGCGTGAGCTCGGCCGTGCTCGCCTCGTGCACCCCCCGCGCGTTGCACAGCCGCACGCCGGGAGGCAGCGACGCGAGGGCCGGCACCACGTGGTCGATGCCGGCGGACAGGGTCTGGACGACCTCCAGTGAGGTCATCTCGGGCAGCGGCCGCTGCCCGAGACCGGCGGGCTTCATGTAGGGGACGACATAGAAGACGCAGTCGGCCGGGTCCGCCGGAAAGTCCTCCTCACCGTTCCAGAAGCGGTAGTTCGGCCCCTCCGGGAGGCCCTCGATCTCTTCCGGGGGGATGGGAAGCCAGACGTCAGCGCTCATGGTCAGGAGGCTATGTCAGGTACGCGCGCGTGCAGAGGTTAGGTTGGGGGCTCGGGAGAGGGAGGGTCACGGGCAGGTGGAGCGCAGGACGATCGGCGCGGGGGCGCTCGAGGTGGGTGCCGTCGGTCTCGGGTGCATGCCGATGAGCTGGGCGTACAGCGGGTCGCGGCAGCGGGGCGACGAGTCGCTCCGGGCGGTGCACCGGGCACTGGACGCGGGTTCGTCCCTGCTGGACACCGCCGACATGTACGGCCCGTTCACCAACGAGCTGCTGGTGGGGCGGGCGTTGAAGGAGCGGCGCGAGGACGCGTTCGTGTCGACGAAGGTAGGTCTGCTCGTCGGCGAGCAGCACATCGTGGCCAACGGCCGGCCGGGGTATGTGAAGCGGGCCTGCGACGCCTCGCTCCGGCGCCTCCAGACGGACGTCATCGACCTGTACCAACTGCACCGGGCCGATCCCGAGGTCCCGGTCGAGGAGACCTGGGGCGCGATGGCCGAGCTCGTCCGGGCGGGCAAGGTGCGGGCCCTGGGGCTGTGCGCGGTGGGTGCCCGAGGTGGTCGCCGCTCCGGTGGACTGTACGACGGAACGATTCGCCAGTTGCGGCGCGTCCAGCAGGTCTTCCCGGTGAGCGCCGTGGAGGCGGAGCTGTCGGTGTGGTCGCCCGAGGCGCTGGACACGCTGCTGCCCTGGTGCGAGGCGCGGGGCGTGGGCTTCCTGGCGGCGATGCCGCTCGGCAACGGCTTCCTCACCGGCACGCTCACTCCCGGCCAGGGCTTCGAACCGGACGACATGCGCGCCCGCCACCCCCGGTTCACCGCCGAGATGATGGCCGCGAACCAGCCGATCGTCGTCGGTCTGCGCCGGGTCGCCGCACGGCACGGCGAGGCCGTGACGGCCGCGCAGGTGGCGCTGGCCTGGGTGCTGGCACAGGGCCGGCACGTGATCACGGTCCCGGGCGCCAAGCGGGAACGCTGGGTGACGGAGAACGCGGCGGCGGCCGCCCTGCGTCTGACGCCGCAGGATCTGACGGAGGTGGCGGAGCTGCCCGGGGCACAGGGATCGTGGGAGTAGTCCCGCTTTCGGGTCGCGATGGCCCGGATCGGGAACCCGTGAGGCGTGAACGGCGTAGGACAGGTGAAGCCCCCCGCAGGATCCGCCGTGTCGAAGGGACCATGATCGTGCAACGTCGAGCTGTTTCAGCCGTGTTGGCCGCGAGTGCTCTGCTGGTGACGGGCGGCTGCTCCTCCGATGCCGGGGGGTCCTCGGGCGCCTCGGCCAGTGCGGCCCCGAGCAGTACGGCGGCACAGGTCTCCCCGTCCGCCGAGGAGACCCCGCCCGCGAAGGGCACGGTCACGGTGGTGCGCACGGTCGCGGAGGGCCTGAACACGCCCTGGGGCCTCGCGCCCCTCCCCGAGGGCGGCCTCCTGGTCGCCTCCCGCGACGAGGGCACGATCACCCGGGTGGACGCGGAGACGGGCAAGAAGACCGAGCTGGGCGAGGTGCCGGGGGTCTCGGCGGCCGGCGAGGGCGGCCTGCTGGGTCTCGCCCTCTCCCCCGACTACGCCTCGGACCACATGGTCTACGCCTACTTCACCTCGGCCTCGGACAACCGCGTCGTCCGGATGATCTACGACCCCGCGCGGCCCGCCGGCGACCAGCTGGGGGCGCCCGACACGGTCTTCAAGGGCATACCCAAGGGCATGATCCACAACGGTGGCCGGATCGCCTTCGGTCCCGACCGGCTGCTCTACGTCGGCACCGGCGAGAGCGGCGACCGGGGCCTGGCCCAGGACAAGAAGTCCCTGGGTGGCAAGATCCTCCGGCTGACCCCGGAGGGCGAACCGGCCGCCGGCAACCCGTTCCCGGACTCCGCGGTGTACTCGTACGGACACCGCAATGTGCAGGGGCTCGCCTGGGATTCCAAGCAGCGCCTGTTCGCCGCGGAGTTCGGCCAGGACACCTGGGACGAGCTGAACGCGATCGTGCCGGGCGCCGACTACGGCTGGCCGACGGCCGAGGGCAGGTCCGAGGACACGAGGTTCCGGAGCCCGACAGCCCAGTGGCACACCGCCGATGCCTCGCCCAGCGGTATCGCCTACGCCGAGGGCTCGATCTGGATGGCGGGGCTGAGGGGGCAGCGCCTGTGGCGCGTCCCGCTGAAGGGCACGGCGGCCTCGGCGGACCCGCAGGCCTTCCTCGAGGGCGACTACGGCCGGCTGCGCACGGTGGTCTCCGCGGGCGGCGACAAGCTGTGGGTCACGACCAGCAACACGGACGGCCGGGGCGACCCGAAGTCGGGGGACGACCGGATCCTGGAACTGAAGGTGAGCTGAACGGCCTCACCCGGCTGAACGGCCTCACCCGGCTGAACGGCTCACTCGGCTGAACGGCCTCACCCGGCTGAGCGCCGTCACCCGTCCTCCGCCGCCGGCTCGGAGGGCCGCACCACGACCTTTCCGGACGCCAGGTCTATCGGCCCGTGCCCGGGATCGGCGTCGCCGACGTCCTCCCGGGTCAGTTCCAACCGGTTCTGCTCGTCCCGGGTGTGCTTGCGGCCCGGCGCGAAGAGGTCCTCGAATGCGTTGAACATCGTTCTCCCATGCCGGGCCGGATCACGGTCGGTGGCCTGTGCGGCTCCTCCGGGGTGGCCTGCCCCATTATCGCGCGATCAGCCGTTCTTCGGCCCCCGGCGGGAACAGCCCCAGCCGGTGGGCCACCGCCGCCGCCTCACCGCGGCCCGAGACGTCGAGCTTGGACAGGATGTTCGAGACATGGACGCTCGCCGTCTTCGGGGAGATGAAGAGCACCTCGGCGATCTGGCGGTTGGTGCGGCCGGCCGAGACCAGACGCAGCACGTCACGCTCCCGGCTGGTCAGGCCCAGCGTCGCCAGCGGGTCGGTCGGACCGGCCGGGGTGTCCGGCGGGCCCGCGGCGGGGGTCAGGGACAGGCGGGCGCGCCGGCCGAGCAGGGTGACGGCGTCGGTGAGGGGACGGGCGCCGAGGTGGGCGGCGACCGCATGGACGAGACGCAGCAGCTCGGCGGCCCGGTCGCGTTCGTCGTCGCCGCCGACGGAGAGAAGGGCCTCGGCCAGGCGGTGCCGGGTGCGGGCGAGGTCGTAGGGCCGTTCCAGGCACTCGAAGGCGGCGACCACCTCGGCCCAGTCCTCCGGGTCGGTCCGGCCCTCGGCGCGCAGGAGCTCCGCGCGGACCCAGCGTTCGTGGGCCTGCCAGACGGGGGCGACGGTGGCGAGTCGCCGGGCGGTTGCCCGGATCCGGTCGAGGAGGCCGGCGCGGCCCGCGTCGGCGGCGGGGGTCGTGCGGGCGTCGCCCTCGGCGGAGGCCGCGGCGAGCAGCAGGGGCCAGGCGTAGCGCTGGGTGCCGGGCCGGAAGTCCTGGTCGAGCGCGCCCGCGAAGTGGATGCGGGCGTCCAGCGGACGGCCCTGGGCCGCGGCGAGTCCGACGGCGAGGCGGGTCAGGGGCAGGTGGTTCTGCGGGGCGTGTTCGTGGGAGCCGAAAAAGCCCTGTGCCGCCACCAGTTGACGGTCGGCCTCGGCGAGGTCGCCGCGGGCGAGGGCGAGTTCGGCGACGAGGGTGGCGTGGAAGCCGCGGACCGCCACGCCCTGGCCCACCCTTCCGGCGGCGGCGCAGGCCCGGTCGGCATCGTCCCAGCGGCCCAGGGAGAGAAGGGACTCGGCGAGGTTGCCCCACACCCACGCCTCGGAGTCGGGCGGTCCGTGCCGCTTGGCGAAGGCGAGGCCCTCCTCCAGGATCGGCACGGCCTCCCGCGAGCGGCCGATCCCCTCCAGCTCGGAGGGGAGGTTGACGTACGCGTTCAGCGCGACGGAGGGAGTGTCCTCGACCAGGGCCTGTTCCCTGACCTCGTGCAGCTCAGCGAGGCCGGCCTCGATGTGGCCGGCGTCGACCATGAGGACGCCGAGGACCTGACGGGCGTCGAGCTCGATCTCGCGGGCACCGACCAGGCGGGCGTACTCCACGGCCCGCTCGGCGGCTCCATAGGCCTCGGGTCCCGGGACGTGCACCAAGGACCAGCAGGCGATGTGGGTGAGCAGTTCGGCGTGCACCTCGTTGGGCGGCAGACCACGCAACAGGGCCTCGGCCCTGGCCAGTTCCTCGCGGCCGCCGCCGCGGCCCAGGGAGTGCGTCAGTCGGGAGCGCTGCACCCAGAACCATGCGGAGCGCAGGGGATCGTCCTCGTCCTCCAGCAGGCGCAGCGCCCGCTTGGTGATCTTCAGGGCGCGTTCGCGTTCCCCGCAGTAGCGGCCGGCGACGGCGGCCTCGGCCATCAGGTCGAGGTAGCGCAGCGGTGTGGTGGCCGGATCGCAGCCGCAGGGGGGATAGGCCTCCGTGTGGTCGACGGGGCGCAGGGCGGCCCGGATGTCCTCGGGGACCGTCTCCCACAGTTCCATCGCCCGTTCCAGAAGCCGCAGTTGCTCGCTGTAGGCACGTCGGCAGCGGGCCTCGACGGAGGCGTCCAGGACGGCGGGGAGCGCCTTCGCCGGGTCGTGGGCGTGGTACCAGTAGCTGGCCAGTCGCATGACCCGTTCGTCGGCGGGGACCAGGGTCGGATCGGCCTGGAGGGCCTCGGCGTAGCGGCGGTTGAGGCGGGCGCGTTCGCCGGGGAGCAGATCGTCGCTCACGGCCTCGCGGACCAGGGAGTGGCGGAACCGGTAGCCGTCCCCGTCGGGGGTGGTGAGCAGGATGTTGGCTCCGACGGCGGAGCGCAGTGCCTCGATGAGGTCGTCCTCGGCGAGCCGGGCGACGGCGTCGAGCAGCCGGTACTCGACGGTGGAGCCGCCCTCGGCGATGATCCGGGCGACTTTCTGGGCGCTCTCGGGCAGCGCCTCGACGCGGACGAGCAGCAGGTCGCGCAGGGTGTCGGTGAGGCCGGTGCAGCAGCCTTCGTGTGCCGCCACGGCGAGTTCCTCGACGAAGAAGGCGTTGCCGTCGGAGCGTTCGAAGATGTCGTCGACCTGGGCGGAGTCGGGTTCGGCGGCGAGGATGCCGGCGACCTGACGGCAGACCTCGTCCCGGGTGAAGCGGGCGAGTTCGAGGCGCTGGACGGTGCGCAGCCGGTCGAGTTCGGCGAGCAGGGGGCGCAGTGGGTGGCGGCGGTGGATGTCGTCGGCGCGGTAGGTGGCGAGGACGACGAGGCGGCCGGTGCGCAGGGTGCGCAGCAGATAGGACAGCAGGTGGCGGGTGGAGGCGTCGGCCCAGTGCAGGTCCTCCAGGGCGACCACGACCGTGCGCTCGGCGGCGACGTGTTCCAGGAGGCGGGCGGTGAGTTCGAAGAGGCGGGCCATGCCCTCCTCGTCGTGGCGTCGTCCGGGGGCCGTCTCCCGCAGTTCGGGCAGCAGCCGGGCGAGTTCCTCCTCCTGGCCGGCCGCGGCGGCGGCCAGTTCGTCCGGCAGGGCCCGGCGCAGGGCGCGCAGTGCGGTGGAGAACGGGGCGAACGGCAGTCCGTCGGCGCCGATCTCGACACAGCCGCCGAGCGCGACGACGGCGCCCCCGCGGTGGGCGGCCGCGGCGAACTCCTCGACGAGTCTGGTCTTGCCGACCCCGGCCTCACCCCCGATGAGCAGCGCCTGCGGCTCTCCCGCGGCGGCGCGGGAGAGCGCGTCGTTCAGGGTGTGCAACTCGTCGGCTCGACCGACGAAGACAGGGCTGACGGACCGGGTCTCCACGGAGGCGAGCATCGCACGCGGGTGGGAGGCCGGCCCAGCGGATATCGCCGGGGCTCCGGCGGGAGGGCGGCCGACCCCCGTGCGGCCGCCCTCCCCCGCCCCCGCGTTCACGCCGGCCGGGCGAACCGGAGCCGATCGAGGAGATGGGTATGCGACTCGCTCCCGGCGCCGCCCTCCGCCCGCTCGGCGGCACGCTCGGCGGCCTCGCGGCGGGCGGCGCGACGACCGCGGACCACCGAGCGGGCCAGTCGCTCGTGCTCGGCCAGGCGGCGCAGTTCGGCGGAACGGGCCTGCTGAAGTTCGTACTCGTACATGGTGTGTCCCCTGAGAGGTCGGTTGTTCCGGCTTCGCTTGTTGCGATGCCTCAACCTTCGTCTCCCAGGGGGGTCCGCCACATCGGGAGAGTTCCGCATCTTCGGCGGCGGACGGCGCCTTAGACGCGACTGAGGGGCCTTAGGACGTCCGTGAGTGGCTCACGGTCGTCTAAGACCCCTCGTGAACTGCGGGTACTCAGCTCGCGGACGGCAGTCCGAGCAGGGCGTCGGTGTACTTGAGCACGGCCAGCAGCAGGCCGATGACGCCGAGCGCGACGCCGGCCCAGGAGACGGACTTGATCCAGGGGGCCTGCGGCCGGCCGGGAGCGCCGAAGGCAGGCCGGGCCAGGACGACCACACCGATGATCAGCGCGGTCAGCGCGAAGAAGCCGGCCCACAGCGCGGTGGTCTGCCAGGCGTCGCCGTAGACCTCCTTGATCTGGGTGGCCACACTGGCGCTCGACGAGGTCTGGAGCTGGCCGACCAGCGTCTCGCGGGCGGCGGCGACGGTGCCGATCCAGCCGCCGGTGAGCGACACGAGGCCGAGCGCGGCGGAGACCACGGCGCCGGCGCCCTGGCCGACGCCGGTGGAACCCGCCGCCCTGTCGGCGTCCTCCTCGGCGAGGGCCTCGTCACCGTCCTCGGTGTCGTCGGCGGTGGCGTCCTCGACGGCCTCCGCCTCGGTCGCTTCGTCCGGCGCCTCGGTCTTCGTGACGTCCACCTTCTCCTCGTCGCGCTTCGCCTCGGTGCCGGATTCCGTGCCGGCCTCGTCCACAGTCTTCGTTCCCATACCTCGCACCGTACGGACGCTCTCTGAGAGGTCCCTTAATGATCGTTGTGAGCGCCGCGCGCGCGTGCGTCGCGCCACTCCTGGGCGAGCACGGACCACACTTCGAGGTCGTGCCGCACCCCACGATAGGGGTACGACTGCCGGCGGACGCCGTCGCGGGTCATTCCCAGCCGCCGGGCCACGTCCAGGCTGGGGGTGTTGCCCGCGGAGGCGATCCATTCGACCCGCTGGATCCCCCGCTGCTCCACCGCGAAGTCGATCAGCACCCGCATGGCCCGGGTGACCAGACCACGCCCGGTACCGGCGGGTTCCAGCCAGCAGCCGACCTCGCAGTTCGCGTCCTCGGCGTCGAAGTTCAGGAAGAGCACACCGCCCACGAGCGTGCCGTCCAGCCACAGGCCGTGCAGCGAGCCGGTGTCCGCGGCGCGCATGTCGGCGTACCTCTGGAGCGCCTCCCGCGCGGTGGCCACGTCGGTGGCCTTCGAGCCGAACGGGACGTACTGGTTGATGAACTCCCTGCCGCGCTCCAGATGCGCCAGGAACTCCTCCGCGTGCCAGGGCTCCAGCGGGCGCAGCTCGGCCCCGTCGTCACCCAGCGATATCGCGTACATCCGGCCGCCGCTCCTTCTCCAGTGCCTGAACCACCTCGGTGAGCCTCTCATGGGCGGCGCGGCATTCGGGCGGCTCGATGCTGATCCGCGGCAGGTGCCGGTCGAGCCGGCGGGGCAGCCACCAGTTGGCGCTGCCCAGCAGGTGCATGAGGGCGGGCACCAGCAGCGTCCGCAGGACGAAGGCGTCCAGGGCGACGGCGGCGGCGAGGGCGATGCCGAACATGGCGATCACCCGGTCGCCGCTGAGCACGAAGGCGAGGAAGACCGAGATCATGATGACCGCGGCGGAGTTGATCACCCGGCTGGTCTCGGCGAGGCCGACCCGGACGGCGCGCCGGTTGTCGCCGGTCTCCAGCCATTCCTCGTACATCCGGCTGACCAGGAAGACCTGGTAGTCCATGGAGAGACCGAACAGCACCGACACCATGATCACCGGAAGGAAGGGCTCGATGGGCCCCGCGCGGCCGAGCCCCAGCACATCGCTGCCCCAGCCCCACTGGAACACGGCCACGACGATCCCGAAGGCGGCGGCGACGGCGGCCACGTTCATCACGGCGGCCTTGAGCGGTATCCCGACGGACCGGAACGCGAGCAGGAGCAGCAGACAGCCCAGGCCGATGACGACGCCGACGAACAGCGGGAGCTTGCCGACGATGACGTCCGCGAAGTCGTCGTAGCCGGCCGTCACCCCGCCGACGTGCACGTCGAGGGAGGTGCCGGCCTCGGCGCGGGGCAGCACCTCGGTGCGCAGCCGGTCGACGAGATCGCTGGTGCGCCGCGACTGCGGGGCGGAATCGGGGACGACGGTGAGGTACGCGGCGCGGCCGCCGGAGCCGAAGGTCACCGGTGTCACCGAGGCCACGCCCTCGGTGGTGCGCAGGACGGTGTCGAGGTTGTCGAGGGCGAGCCGGTCCTCGGCGCCCTCGACGCGGGTCACCAGGGTCAGGGGGCCGTTGACACCGGCGCCGAAACCCTCGGCGAGGAGGTCGTAGGCCTGCCGGGTGGTGGCCGATTCGGGGGCGTTGCCCTGGTCGGAGGTGCCCAGGCGGAGGGAGAAGGCGGGCACGGCGAGGACGGCGATGACGACGAGGGCGAACGCGCCGAGCAGCTTGGGCCGGCGCTCCACGAACGCCGACCAGCGGGCGGCGAGCCCGGTCGGCAGCTCCGGCTGGGGTCCGTGTTCGGCGAGCCGACGGCGTTCGCGGCGGCTGAGGGCGCGCATGCCGATGAAGGACAGCAGGGCGGGCAGCAGCGTCACGGAGGCGGCGACCGTCAGGGCCACGGTCAGGGAGGCGGCGATCGCCACCCCGTCGAGGAAGCTCAGCCGCAGGATCAGCATGCCGAGCAGGGCTATGCACACCGTGGCGCCCGCGAAGACGACCGCGCGTCCGGTGGTGGCGACGGCGCTCGCGGCGGCCTCGGGGACCGTGAGCCCCCGCTTCAGTCCGCGCCGGTGCCTGGTCACGATGAACAGCGCGTAGTCGATGCCGACGCCCAGCCCGACGAGCAGGCCCAGCATGGGTGCGAAGTCGGCGACGGTCATGGCGTGTCCGAGCAGCACGATGCCCGCGTACGCGGTGCCCACGCCGACCAGGGCGGTGGCGATGGGCAGGGCGGAGGCGGCGAGCGAACCGAAGGCGAGGAACAGCACGACCGCGGCGACGACCACGCCGACGACCTCGGCGAGATGCCCGCCGGAGGACTCGGTGAGGCCGATCGCGGAGCCGCCCAGCTCGACCTGGAGGCCGTCGTTCTCGGCGGCTTCGGCGGCGTCGACGACGGCCCGTGCCTCGGCCTCGTCGATGTCCTCGGCGCGGTCCTCGAAGGTGACGGTGGCGTACGCCGTGTGCCCGTCCGCGCTGATCCGCGCCCGGCCCTGGTCGTCGTAGGGACCGACGACGGAGGCCACGCCGGGCAGGCCGGCGATCTTCTCCAGCGCGCGGTTCATGCTCTGTTCGACGTCGGCGGCGCGGACGGAGCCCGAGGCGGTGTGCCAGACGACGGTGTCGCTGTCGCCGCCGAGGTCCGGGAAGCCCTCCGTCAGCAGCCGGGCGGCGCGGTCGGACTCGGTGCCGGGGACCTCGTAGTCGTTGGAGTACGCGGAGCCGACGGCGAGCGCGGCGGTCGCGGTGCCGCCGAGAGCCAGGAGCCAGATCAGCACCGCCATGAGGCGGTTGCGAACACACCAGCGTGCGAGGGCTGCCACTTGACGTGCTCCCGGAGGGTGAATTGTGGATCTTTGACCGGGAACAGTCGCGCCTGAACTGAACAGCCCGCAAAGAACGTATGAGCGATGCGGGGCCACTCTTACAGGCGAATGTGATCGTTTGCCGTGTTCGTGGGGCTTTTCACAGGAGTGGGAGGCAGATCACAGGACAATAACGGCCGCTGTGTCAGGCCTCGTCGGGCCCGTGCCAGTACGGCACGTGTCAGTACGGCCCGTGTCAGTACGGCACGTGTCAGTACGGCACGTGTCAGTACGGCACGTGTCAGTCGGCCTGGTCGCCGATCGCCATCACCATCACCCCGGCGATCAGCAGCCACAACGCGCGCCGGGTACGGCCGCGGGAGCCCAGGAGGGCGGCGAGGGCACAGACGGCGGCGCCGAGGGCGTAGGCCGCCGGGACGAAGGCGGGGGCGGAGCCGGTGAGGCGCAGGAGGGACGCGGCGAGTCCGGCGAGGGTGAGCAGCGCTCCGGTACCGATCGCGGTCCAGCGGGCCCGCCGGGCGTCCTCGGTGCCGTGTTCCTCGTCCGTGTCGTCGTCCACGTCGTCGCCGGTGTCGTCCGGTTCGGCCGTGTCCGCGGCTTCGGTCGTTCCGGTCGTCTCGGCCTGCGGGCCGCCGTGTATGTCGTCCTGCGTGTCGGAGTCGGTTCGTGCCCTCATGGCGGGCGAGCGTAGCGCGTCGAGCTGAGAAGGGAGACGCCCGGGGGAAATGCGCCGGTGCGGCGCACTCCCCCCGGGCGCGAGGAGAACGGCGGGCTCAGCCCTCGCTGACGCCCAGCTTCTCCAGGATCAGCTCCTTGACGCGGGCCGCGTCGGCCTGCCCGCGGGTGGCCTTCATCACCGCGCCGACCAGGGCGCCGGCCGCGGCCACCTTGCCGCCGCGGATCTTGTCGGCGATGCCCGGGTTGCCGGCGATGGCCTCCTCGACGGCGGTGGTGAGCGCGCCCTCGTCGGAGACGACCTTCAGACCACGCTTGTCGACGACCTCGTCCGGGGTGCCCTCGCCCGCGAGGATGCCCTCGATGACCTGGCGAGCCAGCTTGTCGTTCAGATCGCCCTTGCTCACCAGCTCGGTGACCCGGGCGACCTGCTCCGGCGTGATCGCCAGCTCGTCGAGCGAGACGCCCGACTCGTTGGCGCTGCGCGCCAGTTCGCCCATCCACCACTTGCGGGCGGAGGCGGCGTCCGCGCCGGCGTCGATCGTGGCGACGATCGGGTCCAGCGCGCCGGCGTTCAGGATCGACTGCATGTCGAAGGCCGAGATGCCCCACTCCGCCACGAGGCGGTTGCGGCGGGCCAGCGGCAGCTCCGGCAGACCGGCCCGGATCTCCTCGACCCACTCACGCGAGGGGGCCATCGGCACGAGGTCGGGCTCGGGGAAGTACCGGTAGTCCTCGGCCTCTTCCTTCACTCGGCCCGAGGTCGTGGACCCGGTGTCCTCGTGGAAGTGGCGGGTCTCCTGGATGATCGTGCCGCCGGAGTTCAGCACCGCGGCGTGGCGCTGGATCTCGAAGCGGGCGGCACGCTCCACGGAGCGCAGCGAGTTGACGTTCTTGGTCTCGCTCCGCGTGCCGAACTTCTCCCGGCCGTGCGGGCGCAGCGACAGGTTCACGTCGCAGCGCATCTGCCCCTGCTCCATGCGGGCTTCCGAGACGCCGAGCGCCTTGATGAGCTCGCGCAGCTCGGCGACGTACGCCTTGGCGACCTCGGGAGCGCGCTCGCCCGCTCCCTCGATCGGCTTGGTGACGATCTCGATGAGCGGGATGCCGGCGCGGTTGTAGTCCAGCAGGGAGTGGGACGCGCCGTGGATACGGCCGGTGGCGCCGCCGACGTGCAGCGACTTGCCGGTGTCCTCTTCCATGTGGGCGCGCTCGATCTGCACCCGGAAGGTCTCGCCGTCCTCCAGCTGTACGTCGAGGTAGCCGTCGAAGGCGATCGGCTCGTCGTACTGGGAGGTCTGGAAGTTCTTCGGCATGTCCGGATAGAAGTAGTTCTTCCGGGCGAAGCGGCACCACTCGGCGATCTCGCAGTTCAGCGCGAGACCGATCTTGATCGCCGACTCGATGCCGATCGCGTTGACGACCGGAAGCGCGCCGGGCATGCCGAGGCAGGTGGGGCACGTCTGCGAGTTGGGCTCGGCGCCCAGCTCGGTCGAGCACCCGCAGAACATCTTCGTCTTGGTGCCGAGTTCGACATGGACCTCGAGGCCCATGACGGGGTCGTACGACGCCAGCGCGTCCTCGTACGACACCAGGTCGGTCGTGGTGGTCACGGTGAAACTTCCCTCTCAGCCCAGCAGGACGTCGTCGTCGCCCAGCCGCTTCAGCTCGCGGTAGAGGATGGCGAGGCCGGTGACGATGGCGACGGCGGACACGGTGGCGTCGATCAGGACCAGGGTGTCCTTCTCGGCGCGGGCCTTCTTCAGCCGCTTGGCGACGCCGAACGCGCCGAACGCGGTCCCGGCGATGGACAGGTACGTACCGGACTTGGACTTCTTGAAGCCCTTGGCCTTGTTCAGTGCGCTCACAGCGACGGAGCCTCCTCGAGAAGCGGGTGACCCCACCTTTCCACGAAGGCGGCCTCGACGGCGGCGCCGACCTTGTACAGCCGGTCGTCCTTCAGCGCCGGGGCGATGATCTGGAGACCGACCGGGAGGTTGTCCTCCGGGGCGAGACCGCAGGGCAGCGACATGGCCGCGTTGCCCGCGAGGTTGGTCGGGATGGTGCACAGGTCGGCCAGGTACATCGCCATCGGGTCGTCGGCGCGCTCGCCGATCGCGAAGGCGGTGGTCGGCGTCGTGGGCGACACGATCACGTCGACCTGCTCGAAGGCCTTCTCGAAGTCCCGCGTGATGAGCGTGCGGACCTTCTGCGCCGAGCCGTAGTACGCGTCGTAGTAGCCCGAGCTCAGGGCGTACGTGCCGAGCATGATGCGGCGCTTGACCTCGGGGCCGAAGCCCGCCTCACGGGTGAGGGAGGTGACCTCCTCCGCCGAGTGGCTGCCGTCGTCGCCGGTCCGCCGGCCGTAGCGCAGGCCGTCGAAGCGGGCGAGGTTGGAAGAGCACTCGGACGGCGCGATCAGGTAGTACGCCGACAGGGCGAGGTCGAAGGACGGGCAGTCCAGCTCGACGATCTCGGCGCCCAGCTCCTTCAGCAGCGCGACGGACTCGTCGAACCGCTGGATGACGCCGGCCTGGTAGCCCTCGCCGCGGAACTGCTTCACGACACCGACGCGCATGCCGTCGACGCTGCCGTTGCGGGCGGCCTCGACGACCGGCGGGACGGGCGCGTCGATGGACGTGGAGTCCAGCGGGTCGTGCCCGGCGATGACCTCGTGCAGCAGCGCCGCGTCCAGGACCGTACGGGCGCAGGGGCCGCCCTGGTCGAGGGAGGACGAGAAGGCGACCATGCCGTACCGCGAGACCGCGCCGTACGTCGGCTTCACGCCGACCGTGCCGGTGACGGAGGCCGGCTGGCGGATGGAGCCGCCGGTGTCGGTGCCGATGGCCAGGGGTGCCTGGAAGGAGGCGAGCGCGGCGGAGGAACCGCCACCGGAGCCGCCGGGGATCTTGGTGAGGTCCCAGGGGTTGCCGGTCGGCCCGTAGGCGCTGTTCTCGGTGCTCGACCCCATGGCGAACTCGTCCATGTTGGTCTTGCCGAGGATGACGACGTCGGCGGCCTTCAGCCGCTTGGTGAGCGTCGCGTCGTACGGCGGGATCCAGCCTTCGAGGATCTTCGAACCGACGGTCGTCGGGATGCCCTCGGTGGTGAAGATGTCCTTGAGCGCGAGCGGGACGCCGGCCAGCGGGCCGAGCTTCTCGCCCCGCTCCCGCTTCTCGTCGACGGCGCGGGCCTGGGCCAGCGCGCCCGCACGGTCGACGTGCAGGAAGGCGTGGACCTTCTCGTCGACGGCCTCGATGCGCGCCAGGTGCGCCTCGGTGACCTGGACGGCCGTGAGCTCGCCGGAGGCGATCTTCGCGGCGGTCTCGGCGGCCGTGAGCTTGATGATGTTGACGTTGTCCGTCATGGCGGTTAGTCCTCCCCCAGGATCTGCGGCACCTTGAAACGCTGCTGCTCCTGGGCCGGGGCGCCGGAGAGCGCCTGCTCGGGGGTGAGCGACGGACGGACCTCGTCCGCCCGCATGACGTTCGTCAGCGGGAGCGGGTGCGAGGTCGGCGGTACGTCTTGGTCGGCGACCTCGCTGACGCGGGCGACCGCGCCGATGATGTCGTCCAGCTGTCCCGCGAAGTGATCGAGCTCTTCGGGCTTCAGCTCCAGACGCGCCAGCCGGGCGAGGTGGGCGACCTCCTCGCGCGTGATGCCAGGCATGCAGCGTTCCTCTGGGGTGGAGTGAGTGAGTGTGTGGTTTGGCCCAATCCTAGGGTGCGGGGCGGCATACCCGTGAAACGGTTCGGCTCGCCTCCCGGCCGACGCGCGGGCGGAGGGGCCGGCTACTCGTCGGACGCGGCTGCCGGGAGGGCCGCCGCGGGGCGCTGCCAGCCGCGTGAGCCGCGGGCCCGCAGCCAGGCCGTCGTCTCCTCCGGGGGCATCGCCGCGGCCACCAGCCAGCCCTGGACGGCGTCGCAGCCCAGGTCACGCAGGCGCTCCCAGGTCTCGTCGTCCTCGACGCCCTCGGCCACCACCAGCAGCCCCAGCGAATGGGCGAGATCGACCGTGCAGCGCACGATCTCGGCGTCCTCGGTGTCGATGGCCAGCCGGGCCACGAAGGAGCGGTCGATCTTCAGCTCGCTCACGGGGAGCCGGCGCAGGTGCACCAGGGAGGAGTAGCCCGTTCCGAAGTCGTCCAGCGACATCTTCACGCCGTGCCCGGTCAGCGCGTTGAGCGTGTCGGCGGCGCGCTGCGGGTCCTCCAGCAGGACGTGCTCGGTTATCTCCAGTTGGAGCGCTCCCGCGGGCACTCCGTGCCGGGCCAGCCGGGCCGCGACGGAGCCGGCGAAGCCCGGGGTGTGCACGTCGCGGGGGGAGACGTTGACCGCGACCGGCACGTACAGCCCCTGGGCCCGCCACCGCGCGACCTGGCCGAGCGCCGTCTCCAGCACGTACTCCGTCAGATGGGGCATCAGCCCGGACGACTCGGCGATCGCTATGAACTCGTCCGGCGGTACCTTCCCGCGCTCCGGGTGCACCCAGCGGACCAGCGCCTCCAGCCCCGCCACCTGTCCGTCGAAGCGGACCTTCGGCTGGTAGTGCAGCTCGACCTCGTGCGCGTCGAGCGCCCGCCGCAGGTCGCCCAGCAGTCCGAGCCGGTCGGGAGTGTTGGAGTCGCGCTTGGACTCGTACACCTCGACGCCCGTACGGTCCCGCTTGGCCTGGTACATCGCCACGTCGGCCCGGCGCAGCATGCCCTCCGCGTCGAGGGCGTGGTCGGGGAAGACGGCGACGCCGGCGCTGGCCTCCAGGACGAGGGTGAGGCCGTCGAGGTCGAGCGGCGAGCCGAGATCGGAGACCAGCCCGCGGGCGATCCGTGACGCCGAGGTCGTCGAGTCGGCGACGGGCAGTAAGACGGCGAACTCGTCCCCGCCGAGCCGCGCGACCTCCGCCCCGCGGGGCAGGGCGAGCTTCAGCCGCTCGGCTATCTGGAGCAGCAGCCGGTCACCGGCGAGATGACCGAGGGTGTCGTTGACCGAGCGGAAGCGGTCGAGGTCGATCAGCATCAGGGCGGCGCGGGCGCCGATGCGCTCCGCGTCGTCCAGGGCGGTCCAGATGCGCTCCAGCAGCCACTGGCGGTTGGGCAGCCCGGTCAGCGGGTCGCGCAGCTGTTCCTCGGCGCGGGCGCGGGCTATCCACAGGGTGGAGTCGAGGGCGATGAGCGGGATGGCGAACAGCGGCAGCAGGATCGGCTTGGCCACGGCCACCACGCAGATCAGGGGCGCGATGCCCAGCAGGGCGACGGCGACCAGGCCCTGCCTGACCAGGGCCGTGCGGGCGACGGTGGGCAGTCCGCCGGAGCGCGGGGCGTGCAGGTACCAGAGGAGAACACGGGTGACCGCGAGATAGGCGACGGCCACCAGGACCACCTGGGGGCCGGTGTAGACCGTCCAGCTGTCGGGGGTCCAGGGCCGCTCCACGGACGGTATCGGTCCGCAGGCGGCCAGCAGCAGCGCGCCCGCGCCGATGCCGAGGATGTCCACCGCGCCGTGCAGGATGCCCTGCCGCCAGCGGTGGCGCCGGGCTATGCCGACCAGGACGACGACGGTGAGGCTGACCAGTCCGGCCGCCACCCAGCCGTACAGCAGCAGGACGGCGAGGGTGAGCGCGGCGCCGGAGCCGGTGCCGCCCCACCAGCGGGCGCGGCCGAGCAGGACCAGATGGCCGACGATGACGCCGGCCAGCACGGCCAGGGCCCAGCCGGCCGTGCCGGACGGGAACAGCGCGTGGTGGCCGGTGAAGGCGCGGTAGAAGCCGGCGCCGAGGGCGAAGGCGGCGGCGGAGACGACCGAGGCGGGCAGCGCGGGCCAGGACAGGTGCCGGTCGGCCTCGGTGTCGGGCATCCCGGGATGCGGGGCGGAGGTGACGCGGAGGTCCGGACCGGAATGCGGCGTCGCGTACGGCGCGGTGTGCGGCACATAGGCCTCCACGCCCGGAGGCCGCTCGGAGCGCGCCGTCCGCCAGCTCCCCCACCAGACGCCGGCGACCCGGCGTCGGCGCAGCCGTTCGTCCGGGGCGGCGCTCTCGGTCGGTTCCATTCCCGTCCCTCTCACAGCCGGCGGTGCCCACGCCACGCGGCCCGTTGCCCGACAACCCCGGGCGGCGCCGCGTTGGAGAACCCTTCCCCCTGCTCACCAGGAGCACGGAGGTGCCCCGACCGCAGCTGGGCACGGCAGGCGCACGTCTCAACAGTAGGCCGCAGAAGGCTTCCACGGGCAGCGGTCGTCGACGGTTGCCCGAATGCGCCCCGGCCACCCGTATGCATCTGGTATGCGCCGATCGGGTGACCTTCAACCGCCACTCGTCGCTACTCCTCGGTCGGAAGGGCCACTTCGGCCGCCGCCTCGGGCCCCTGTTCCAGCAGGACGGTGAAGCCGTCCTCGTTCAGAACCGGCACCTTCAGCTGCATCGCCTTGTCGTACTTCGATCCCGGATTGTCACCCACAACGACGAAAGATGTCTTCTTCGAAACCGAACCGGTCACCTTCGCCCCTTGGTTCTGCAGGGCGTCCTTGGCGCCGTCCCGGGTGAAGTGCTCGAGGGTGCCGGTGACGACGACCGTCAGCCCTTCGAGGGGACGCGGTCCTTCGTCCTCCCCGGAGCCCTCCTCCTCCATGCGGACGCCGGCGGCCCGCCACTTGCGCAGGATCTCCTGGTGCCACTCCTCGGCGAACCACTCCTTGAGCGAGGCCGCGATGATGGCGCCCACCCCGTCGGTGGCCGCCAGCTCCTCCTCCGAGGCCTGCTCGATCCGCTCGATCGAGCGGAACTCGCGGGCCAGCGCCTCGGCCGCGACCGGTCCGACGTGCCGGATCGACAGGCCGGTGAGGATGCGCGCCAGCGGGCGTTCCTTGGCGGCCGCGATGGTCTCCAGCATGGCGAGCGCGTTCTTCTTCGGCTCGCCCTGCTGGTTGGCGAAGACCGTGGCGATCTTCTCCTCGCCCGTCTTCGGGTCCCGCTTGGGCAGGCCGCTGTCCTGGTCGAGGACGTACGCCTTGATGGGCAGCAGCCGGTCGATGGTGAGGTCGAAGAGGTCGCCCTCGTCCCGCAGCGGCGGATCGGCCGGCTCCAGCGGATGGGTGAGGGCGGCCGCGGCGACGTAACCGAAGTGGTCGATGTCCAACGCCCTGCGGCCGGCCAGGTAGAACACCCGCTCGCGCAACTGGGCAGGACAGGTGCGGGCGTTGGGGCACCGCAGGTCGATGTCGCCCTCCTTCATCGGCCGCAGCGCCGCCCCGCACTCCGGGCACTCGGACGGCATCACGAACTCGCGCTCGCTGCCGTCGCGCAGGTCGGCGACCGGACCGAGGATCTCCGGGATCACGTCACCGGCCTTGCGCAGCACCACGGTGTCGCCGATCAGGACGCCCTTGGCCTTGACGACCTCCTGGTTGTGCAGGGTGGCGAACTCGACCTCCGAGCCCGCCACCGTGACCGGCTCGACCTGGGCGTACGGCGTCACGCGGCCGGTACGGCCGACACCCACGCGGATGTTGACGAGCTTGGTGTTGACCTCTTCCGGCGCGTACTTGTACGCGATCGCCCACCGGGGGGCACGGGCCGTGGAACCGAGCCGCCCCTGCAGTCGGATCTCGTCGAGCTTGACGACCACGCCGTCGATCTCGTGCTCCACCGAGTGCCGGTTCTCGCCGTAGTACGCGATGAACGCCCGTACGCCGTCGAGGTCGCCGACCACCTTGTTGTGCGGGGAGGTGGGCAGACCCCAGGTCTTGAGGAGGTCATAGGCCTCGGAGAGGCGGGTCAGGCCCTCGTAGCCCTCCAGGGCGCCGATGCCGTGCACGACCATGTGCAGCGGACGCGAGGCGGTGACACGCGGGTCCTTCTGGCGCAGTGAACCGGCGGCCGCGTTGCGCGGGTTGGCGAAGGGCTTGTCGCCCGCCTCGACCAGACGGGCGTTCAGCTCCTCGAACTTCTCCATCGGGAAGTAGACCTCGCCCCGGATCTCCACCAGGGACGGCACCCCGTCACCGGTGAGGCGGTCGGGGATCTCCGCGATGGTGCGCACGTTGGGCGTGATGTCCTCGCCCGTGCGGCCGTCGCCCCGGGTCGCCGCGCGCGTGAGACGGCCGTTCTCGTAGGTGAGGTTGACGGCGAGGCCGTCGACCTTGAGCTCGCACAGGAAGTGGTACGCGGAGCTGCCTACGTCCTTGTGGACGCGCTCGGCCCACGCGGCGAGCTCCAGGTCGTCGAAGGCGTTGTCGAGCGAGAGCATCCGCTCGCGGTGCTGGACGGCCGTGAACTCCGTCGCGTACGCGCCGGCGACCTTCTGGGTCGGCGAGTCGGGCGTCCGCAGCTCGGTGTACTCCTGCTCCAGTTCCTCCAGGGCGCGCAGGAGCCGGTCGAACTCCGCGTCGCTGATGACGGGAGCGTCCTTCACGTAGTACCGGAAGCGGTGCTCCTCGATCTGCTCAGCCAGCTGCGCGTGCTTCTCCCGTGCCTCGCTGGGCACCGTCGTCTCCGCTTGCCTGTCGCCGGCCACCGTGTCGTCCTCCCGTTACTCTGGGTTGTCCGCGAGGGATCTCGCCGCCCGGACACAGTGCGCGAGGGCCTCACGCGCGTACGCGGGGGAAGCTCCCGCGAGGCCGCACGACGGCGTGAGCGTGACCGCCTCGGTGAGCAGCCCCGGTCGCAGCCCCAGCCTGCGCCACAGCGTCCTGACACCCATGACGCTACCGGCAGGGTCCGACAATGGGGCGTCCACGCCCGGCACGACACCGGCGAACAGCCGGGTACCCGCTTCGACCGCCTCGCCGATCGCGTCGTCGTCACGCTCGGTGAGCAGCGAGAAGTCGAAGGAGACCGCCGCCGCGCCGGCCCGGCGCAGCAGGGCGAACGGGACGTCCGGGGCGCAGGAGTGGACCACGACGGGGCCGTCGCCGTGCACCCCGACGACCTCGCGGAGGGTGGCCTCCACGACCTGCCGGTCGACGGCGCGGTGGGTGTGGTAGCCGCTGGCCGTCTTCACCTGGCCGCGCAGGACGGCGGTCAGGGAGGGTTCGTCGAGCTGGAGCACGATCCGCGCGCCGGGCAGACGGCGGCGCACCTCGTCGAGGTGCAGGCGCAGCCCCTCGGCGAGGGAGCCGGCGAGATCGCGGCGGGCACCGTGGTCGGAGAGCACCGACTGGCCGTTCTTCAGCTCCAGCGCGGCGGCGAGGGTCCAGGGTCCGACGGCCTGCACCTTCACCTGGCCCTCGTAGCCCTGGGTGAACTCCTCCAGCGCGTCGAGGTCCTCCCCCAGCCAGGACCGGGCCCGCTTGGTGTCCCGGCCCGGCCGGTCGCCGATCCGCCAGCCGCTGGGCTCCACGCGCGCGAACAGCTCGATGAGCATCCCCGCGGTGCGGCCGATCATGTCGGCGCCCGGGCCGCGGGCCGGCAGCTCGGCGAGAAACGGGAAGTCCTCGAAGGACCCGGTGGAGGCCCTGGCCGCCTCGCGGGCGTCACCGCCGGGCAGGGAGCCGACACCGGTGGCGGGGCCGAAACTGAAGTGTGCGTTCACGGGGTGAAGCCTACGTACGCGCGGGGGCGCGTCTCGCCCCCGCGGGCGGTCTCACCGTCCCGGACGCACCGTCAGGTCGTTGACCTCCGCGTCCCGGGGCAGGTCGATCGCCATCAGGATCGTCGTCGCGACCGACTCGGGATCGATCCACTCCCCCGGGTCGTACTCCTTGCCCTCCTGCTGGTGGACCTTGGCCTGCATGGGGCTGGCGGTGCGGCCGGGGTAGACCGAGGTGACGCGGACGCCGTTGCCGTGCTCCTCGGCGCGCAGGGCGTCCGCCAGTGCCTTCAGGCCGTGCTTGGAGGCGGCGTACGCGGACCAGTCGGCGCTCGCCCGCAGACCCGCCCCGGAGTTCACGAAGACCACGTGCCCCCGGGCGGCCCGGAGTTGGGGCAGGAAGTGCCGCGTCAGCTCGGCCGGGGCGATCAGGTTGACGTCGAGCTGGTGGCGCCAGGACTTCGGGGTCAGCTCGCCGACCGGACCCAGGTCCACCACGCCGGCGATGTGCAGGAGGGAGTCCACCCGGTCGGGCAGCGTCTGGTGGGAGAAGGCCCAGCTCAGCTTGGCGGGCTCGGCCAGGTCGCCGACCAGGGTCCGGGCCCCGGGAAACTCCGCCGCCAGTTCCTTCGCGCGGCCCGCGTCGCGCGCGTGCAGCACGAGTTCGTCCCCGCGCGCGTGCAGACGGCGGGCGACGGCCGCGCCGATGCCGGAACCGGCTCCGGTGATCACATGAGTAGCCATGCCCGCCATGCTCGCATCACCGAGGAGTCACGCGATGCCCTGGCTCTCTTCGAGGTAGGCCAGCGCCCCGACCGGCTCCTCCGCGAAGAACACCAGGTCGGTGAGGGGGCGGGGCAGGAACCCCTCGTCCTCCATGCGCCGGAACTGCTCCTTGAGGCCGTCGTAGAAGCCCGCCGTGTTGAGCAGCACCACCGGCTTGTCGGTGTGCCCGTGCTTCTTCAGTTCGAGGATCTCGGTCGCCTCGTCCAGCGTGCCGGTCCCGCCGACCATGATCACGACGGCCTCGGACTTCTCCAGGAGGAGCCGCTTGCGCTCGGCGAGGTCCCGCGCGACGACCATCTCGTCGGCCCCGGCCCGCGCCTTGGCCGCGAGGAAGCCCACCGAGACCCCGCACAGCCGGCCGCCCGCCTCCTGCACACCGTCCGCGACCACCTTCATCAGGCCGGTGTCGGAGCCGCCCCACACGAGGGTGTGGCCGCCCTTGCCGAGGAGTTCGGCGAACTCGCGCGCGGGGCGGGTGTAGCGGTCGTCGAGGTCGGCGGCGGAGAGGAAGACGCAGATACGCATGCGACCACCGTACGCGGGAAGAACCGGCGGCCCGCGGGCGCTGTTCGGGCATGACCCGAGGACACACGATCACCATCGAGCGGGACGACCGGCACATCAGGGTCGTCCACGGGGGCCACGTGCTGGCCGAGACCGACCGGGCGCTCGCCCTGCGCGAGACCGGCTGTCCGGTGCGGTACTACATCCCCGCCGAGGACGTACGGCTCGACCTGCTGACCCCCTCCGACACCCACACGTACTGCCCCTTCAAGGGGACGGCCTCCTACTGGTCGCTGCCGGACGCGGCGGACCTCGTCTGGGGCTATCCCGATCCCAAGCCCGACGTCGCCGAGATCAGGAACCACCTGTGCTTCTACGAAGTGGAGGTCTCGGAGGCGGAAGTGCCGCAAGCGGAGGTGTCGTAGGCCGATGACCGCCGTGCCGTGCGGCAGTCTGCATGGGCATGGACAAGAAGACCATTTCGCGCGACGGCACCGAACTCGCGTACACACGCGCCGGCGAGGGGCCCGCGGTCATCCTGGTGAGCGGGGCGATGTCCACGGGCGGCACCATGGCGCCCCTGGCCGGCCTGCTCGCGGACCGCTGCACTGTCCTCCGGTACGACCGCCGGGGCCGTGGCGAGAGCGGCGACACGGCACCGTACGCGGTGGAACGCGAGGTCGAGGACCTGGCGGCCCTCATCGACGCGGCGGGCGGCGAGGCGGCGCTCTACGGCATCTCCTCGGGCGGCGCGCTGGTACTGGAGGCGGCGGCCGCCGGACTGCCGGTGCGGCGAGTGGCCGTGTACGAGACGCCGTACGCCCTGGACGAGGAGGGCGCGCAGGGACGCGCCGCCTACACGGCAAACCTCACCGAGGCACTCGCGCAGGGGCGGCGCGGCGACGCGGTCGAGCTGTTCCTGCGGCTGACGGGGCTGGCCGAGGAGATGATCCAGGGCGCCCGCCGGTCGCCGATGTGGGAGGGGATGGAAGCCATCGCGCCGACCCTCGCCTACGACGACGCCGTCATGGGCGGCGGCACGCCGCCCCGGGAGCGGCTGGCCTCGATCGCGATCCCGGTGCTCGCCGCCGCGGGCGGCGCCAGTCCGCCGTGGCTGCGCGAGGCGACGCGTGCCGTCGCGGACGCGGTCGCGGACGGCACTTACCGCGTGCTCGAGGGCCAGACCCACATGGTGGACCCGGCCGTCCTCGCGCCGGTGCTGGCGGAGTTCCTCGGATCGCGCGACTGACGGTCAGGACACCCCGGCCGTCGCCCGCACGGTGGACGCGATCGTCGCCGAGCCCACCACGCGTGTGTCGTCGTACAGCACGATCGCCTGGCCGGGGGCCACGCCCCGGACGGGCTCCGTGAAGGTGACCTCGAGGGAGCCGTCGACGAGTTCGGCCCGCACCTCGGTCTCGCCGCCGTGGGCGCGCAGCTGGGCGGTGTAGGTGCCGGGGCCGGTCGGGGCGGCGCCGCACCAGCGAGGCCTGATCGCGGTCAGGGCGGCGACGTCCAGGGAGGCGGCCGGGCCGACCGTCACCGTGTTGTTCACCGGGGAGATGTCGAGGACGTAGCGCGGCTTGCCGTCGGCGGCCGGGGTGCCGATGCGCAGGCCCTTGCGCTGGCCGATGGTGAAGCCGTACGCGCCCTCGTGAGTGCCGACCTTGGCGCCGGACTCGTCGACGATGTCTCCCTCGGCCCTGCCCAGCCGGTTCGCGAGGAAGCCCTGGGTGTCGCCGTCGGCGATGAAGCAGATGTCGTGGGAGTCGGGCTTCTTGGCGACCGCCAGGCCCCGGCGCTCGGCCTCCGCGCGGATCTCGTCCTTCGTGGTCACCGTGTCGCCGAGGGGGAAGAGCGCGTGGGCGAGCTGCCGGTCGTCGAGGACGCCGAGGACGTAGGACTGGTCCTTGGCCATGTCGGAGGCGCGGTGCAGCTCGCGCGTGCCGTCCTCGTTGACGAGGACCTTCGCGTAGTGGCCGGTGCACACCGCGTCGAAGCCCAGCGCCAGCGCCTTGTCCAGCAGCGCGGCGAACTTGATCTTCTCGTTGCAGCGCAGACACGGGTTGGGCGTGCGGCCGGCCTCGTACTCGGCGACGAAGTCGTCGACGACGTCCTCACGGAAGCGGTCCGCGAGGTCCCAGACGTAGAACGGGATGCCGATGACGTCGGCCGCGCGGCGGGCGTCGCGGGAGTCCTCGATGGTGCAACAGCCTCGCGCGCCCGTGCGGAACGACTGCGGGTTCGCGGAGAGCGCGAGGTGGACGCCGGTCACGTCGTGGCCGGCTTCGGCCGCGCGGGCGGCGGCGACGGCGGAGTCGACCCCGCCGGACATGGCGGCGAGTACGCGAAGGGGGCGGGAGCGCTGCGAGGTCTCAGTCATAACCCTTCCAGGGTACGGGTCCCCGGGAACCGGAGCCCGCGAGTATCCGTTGACGATCACAAGGGGCGAAGAAGGGCACGGACATGGGGGACGGGAAGAGCGACTCCGACCGGCGGATCGGGCGGCGCGCCCTGCTGATCGGCGGGGCGGCGGCCGCCGTCGGCACGGGCGTGCTGGCGCGTGACGAACTGGCGCGGCTGTACTGGCGGCTGCCGGGCGTGCGCAGGCAGCGGGTGGAAGGCGCCGTGGACTTCCGGGGCGCCCGGTGGGTGGCGGCGTCGGAGGCGAACTTCCGCTGGGCGGACCGGCCGGACGACTACGGGATCGACATGGTCGTCATCCATGTCACGCAGGGCGATCTCGACAGCGCGGTGAAGGCGTTCGAGGACCCGGGGCACAAGGCGGCCGCTCACTACATCGTCGGCAAGGACGGCCACGTCACGCAGATGATCCGGGAGCTGGACGTGGCGTACCACGCGGGCAACCGCGCGTACAACGAGCGCAGTGTCGGCATCGAGCACGAGGGCTTCGTGGACCGGCCGAAGGACTTCACGGACGCGATGTACGCCGCCTCCGCCCGGCTGACCGCCGCGATCTGCCGGCGGTACGACATAGCCGTCGACCGCGAGCACATCATCGGGCACGTGGAGGTGCCGGGCACGGATCACACCGACCCGGGCGAGCACTGGGACTGGGACCGGTACCTGCGGCTCGTGCGGGAGGCGCAGGCCACGGCCACCTGAGCGCAGGCAATGTGATGCAGGTCACATGTGCTCAAAATCGTGAACAGTTGATGAGAGCCGGCCGCCCGATGTGTCCCGCACCACGAACATGACCTGCGTTCCACCAACTTGGCTTTTCTTCAAGGGAGTTGGTGCGCACGGCGGCCGCACAGCCTCCTCGGCTCACTCCTATGTTCGACCCAGTCTTCACATAGGCCTTAGCCCAAAGCTCCACGGCCATGACCCACACCACAGATCCCGCCTCCGGCGCGGGACGGCAGAGCAAGGGCGCCCACGCGCGAAGCGACCGGGGTGCCAAGGACGAGCGCCACGCGAAGAGCGGCGAGACCAAGGGCGGGCACGGCAAGGGCCTGCACCGGCGCAAGTTCCTGAGCGGCATGGCAGGGGCGGCCGGACTGGCCGCCGTCGGGACCGCCGGGGTCACCTTCTCCCTGCTGACCGGCGGCAACAGCAACAAGGCGTCCGCCGCCGACGCCACCGGCACCCTCACCGTCCCCGACCTGCTGGAGGCCACCACCACCGACGGCGCCACCACCTACACCCTGACCGCGAAGACCGGCACCGGCGAGGTGCTCAGCGGCGTGACCAGCACCACGGCCGGCTACAACGGTGCGTATCTCGGCCCCACCATGAAGTGGACCAAGGGCGACACGGTCCTGATGAACTTCACCAACACCCTGGGTGCGGACACCTCGGTCCACTTCCACGGCGCCCACATCCCGCCCAAGATGGACGGCGGCCCGCAGAACGCCTTCGCGGACGGCGTGACCTGGTCGCCCACCTTCGAGGTCCTCGACGAGGCCAAGACCCTCTGGTACCACCCGCACGCCCTGGGCACCACGGCCGAGCAGGTCGTCCACGGCCTGGCCGGGATGATCATCGTGGAGGACGACTCGGACGTCTCGGCCGCGCTGCCGAGCGAGTACGGCGTCGACGACATCCCGCTCATCCTGCAGTGTCTGGCGGTCGACGCCGCCGGCGACATCAAGTACGAGGCCACCGGCTACCGCAGCTCCGGTGTCGTCTTCCCGGTGCTGGTCAACGGCACCAACGTGGACTCGACGACCCTCGGCTTCACCGCCACCAAGAAGCGCACCCGCTTCCGGGTCCTGAACGCCTCACCCGCCGACATCATGACCGTACAGCGCGGCGACGGCGGGACGCTCACCCAGATCGCCACCGACCAGGGCTATCTCACCGAGCCCACCGAGGTCACCACGATCCGGCTGGTGGCCGGCGCCCGCGCCGAGTTCGTCCTCGACCTCGAGGACGCGGTCACGCTCCAGGCCGTCGTCACCACCGGCTGGATCCGCGGCGGCAGCGGCACGTACGACTTCCTGACCGTGACCCCGGACGCCACCGACACCCCGGCCGCCCTGCCGAGCACGCTCAACACCATCACCCGGTACGACACGAGCGACTTCACCGCGCGGACGATCACCCTCGGCCAGGGCACCGGCGGGACCATGTCGATCAACGGTTCGGTGGGCACCACCATGGCCGGCATGGCGATGATCAGCACCACGCTGGACGCCGAGGAGGTCTGGACGATCACGAACAGCACGCAGCTCGAGCACTCGTTCCATCTGCATGACGTGCCCTACCAGGTGATCGAGATCAACGGCGAGGCGCCGACCGGCGTCGACCTCGGCTGGTTCGACACGTTCGAGGTGGTCGGCGGCGGCTCCATCAAGATCGCGATGAAGTTCACCGACTTCACCGACGACACGTACATGTACATGCTCCATTGCCATCTTCTCCAGCACGAGGACGAGGGCATGATGGCGGCCCTCATGGTCACGGACGGCTGACCCCGCCCCAGCGGGCCGGTCACACCCCGGGCCAGTCACTCCAGCCTCCCGAGCAGGCTGCCGCCGGCAGTGGAAGTGCCGGCGGCAGCCCCCGGCCCGGCGCACCCGGGCCAGGTCCATGGTGGTGGCGGTAGCTGGCAGGCACCTTTGAACATGAGGTGACCTTCTGTCGACAGGGCTGGGCGGGAACCTGCATCGGAAGGTAGACCGTCAGCCGCCAACTGTCGACACCTACCTGTCATACTGACAGGCAACCCCTATATTCGAGCAAAGTGTCGACACCAGGCGGTTCGCTCCCGTCACCGCAGCCGCCGTCGGAGCCGCCGTCGGAGCCGCAGCCACCGCCGCACGTCACCGCACCCGCAGACCGTCGGCGCTACGTCAGTCCGGCGGCGCGCGCCCGTTCCACCGCCGGGCCGATGGCCTTGGCGACCGCCTCGACGTCGGCCTCGGTGGAGGTGTGGCCGAGGGAGAAGCGCAGGGTGCCGCGGGCCAGGTCCGGGTCGGTGCCGGTGGCGAGCAGGACATGACTGGGCTGGGCGACGCCGGCGGTGCAGGCGGAGCCGGTGGAGCACTCGATGCCCTGGGCGTCGAGCAGCAGCAACAGGGAGTCGCCCTCACAGCCCGGGAAGGTGAAGTGGGCGTTGGCCGGGAGCCGGTCCACCGGGTCCCCGCCGAGGATCGCGTCCGGGACGGCCGTACGGACCGCGTCGATCAGCGCGTCGCGCAGGGCGCCGATCTCGCGGGCGAACCACTCGCGCCGCTCGGCGGCGAGGCGCCCGGCCACCGCGAAGGAGGCGATGGCGGGGACGTCGAGGGTGCCGGAGCGGACATGGCGCTCCTGGCCGCCGCCGTGCAGCACGGGTACGGGGGTGTACTCGCGGCCGAGGAGCAGGGCACCGATGCCGTACGGGCCGCCGATCTTGTGGCCGGAGACCGTCATCGCGGCGAGGCCGGAGGCGCTGAAGTCGACGGGGACCTGACCGAAGGCCTGCACCGCGTCGGCGTGCAGCGGGACGTCGAACTCGGCTGCCACGTCGGCGAGTTCGCGGACCGGCAGGATCGTGCCGATCTCGTTGTTCGCCCACATGACGGTGGCCAGGGCCACGTCGTGGGGGTCGCGGGCGATGGCTTCGCGCAGCGCCTCGGGGTGGACCCGCCCGTAGGAGTCGACCGGCAGGTACTCGACCGTGGCGCCCTCGTGCTCGCCGAGCCAGTGCACGGCGTCGAGGACCGCGTGGTGTTCGACCGGGCTGGCCAGGACCCGGGTGCGGGCCGGGTCCGTGTCGCGGCGGGACCAGTACAGGCCCTTGACCGCGAGGTTGTCGGCCTCGGTGCCGCCGGAGGTGAGGACGACCTCGCTGGGACGGGCGCCGAGCGCGTCAGCGAGGGTCTCCCGGGCTTCCTCGACCGTACGGCGGGCCTGCCGGCCGGCCGCGTGGAGGGAGGAGGCGTTGCCGGTGACGCCCAGGTGCGCGGTGAGTGCCTCGACCGCCTCGGGGAGCATCGGCGTGGTCGCGGCGTGGTCGAGGTATGCCATGGTGGGCCCGATTCTACGGGGGCCGGGTGGCACGCCTCGCTGCCAGGTGAGCCCTCGCGGTCAGAAGCTCCAGGAAACCGTCGAGTCGGCCTGCATGAACGCCACCAGGACCAGAAGGTCGGCGACGCCCAGACCCAGTCCGAGGAAGGCGCGCCCGCGGCGGGCCGTACCGCGCCAGAGGGCGACCGACGCCAGGACGATGGCGATCGGGCCGAGGAAGACGTTGAGGACGAGCAGGCCGAGGAGACCGAGGACGAAGGACGCGACGGCCATTCCGTCGGTGTCCCGGATGCCGGTGCGGCGGGTGGCCGGTGCGGTGAGGTGCATGGCTGGTCAGCTCCTGTGGAGGAAAGTGCGACGGGTCAGTGGGTCGAGGTGTGCCGACGGCGGCCGTGGCGCTCGCGGAGCGCGAAGACACCGAGCCAGGCGGCGATCACGGCGGCGGCGACGAGGGTGAAGGCGAACGGCGCGTGGGCCACGGTGCCCATGACGACGCCGAACAGCAGCAGGGCCGCAACGAGGAACAGCATGGGATCGGATCCCCCTCCGTAAAGTTTGGGTGAACAGTTGTGGTTACACTTGTTCACTGACTCTTGAGTCTAGCGTGTACCCCGGCTTTCCAATTCCAGAGAACAGTTGTTAACTGGATGACATGAGTCACACCCTCGGCATCCGGCAGGCCCAGAAGCAGAAGACCCGGCAGGCGCTCATGGACGCGGCGTTGGTGCTGCTGGAGGAGCAGAGCCTGAGCAGCCTGGGGCTGCGCGAGGTCACCCGTGCCGTCGGAGTCGCCCCGACCGCCTTCTACCGCCACTTCCGCTCCACCGCGGATCTGGGCGTGGCCCTGGTCGAGGAGGCGCTCGGCAGCCTCCACCCGATGATCCGCACCACCGTGACCGCGGACGGCACAAGCGAGGAACGCATCACGCGCGCTGTCGAGTTGATCGCCGGTCATGTGACCGCGTACCCCGCACCCGTCCGTTTCATCGCCCGTGAGCGACATGGCGGGGTGCAGCCGGTGCGGGAGGCGATCCGGGACCAACTGGCCCGGTTCGCCGAGGAGGTGAAGACCGAACTGGCCAAGGACGCCGAGGCCGAGGGCTGGAGCGACGACGACCTGCTGATGCTCTCGCACCTCTACGTCGACCAGATGCTCGTCACGGCCTCGCTGTTCCTGGAGGCGCTGGAGTCCTCGCCGGAGGAGCGGGAGCGGGTCGGTCTGCTCGCCGCCCGCCAGATGCGGCTCATCAGCATCGGCCGCCGGCACTGGCTGGACTGACAGCCCCGCGACGCACCCGTACGCCACAGGGGCGGCGCACCCGTTGCCGGGTGCGCCGCCCCTGTGGGTGAACCGCCGTCAGCCCTGCTGCTGGGCCTGCTGCCCCTGCTGCCCCTGACCGCCGCCCGGACCGCCGCAGCCACCGCCCTGGCCGCCGCCGGGACCGCCCTGACCGCCACCGCCGGGACCGCCGCTCGGCATGCCCGACGGAGCACCCGACGGAACACCGGTCGGGGTGCCGGTCGGGGTGCCCGTCGGCTGCCCCGAGGCGGCACCGGTCGGCGCACCCGACGGGGCCCCGGAGGGGGCGCCGCTCGGCATGCCCGACGGATTGCCGGACGGCGGCGAGCAGGACTGCTGGGCGGACGTCCCACTGCTCGAGGAGGAGTCGCCCGAGCCGCAGGCCACCAGGGCGAGGGGCGAAAGTGCCAGCAGCGCCACCGCGGGGACGAGACGGACGGGCATCAGCGCACGCTTCATGAGAAACAGCTCCGGAGATGATGAGGAGAACCTGAGACCGGAACTCAACCAACGGCGCTTAGGCCTTCCTTGGGGCCCCTCTGTCCCCCGGCTGTCAATCAGGTAAAGCGCTTCTCAAGGAACCTTGCTGACCTGGGAGTTCACCCAGGTGGACCGGTCGGTGCGCTGGTACAGCTCCGTGACAGAAGCCCCCGCGCACCGGGGCTCAGCCGAGCCTGACCCGGGCCAACTGCCGTGACTGTGCGACCAGTCGGTCCGCGCTGTCCCAGACCTCGGCGTCCTCCTCCAGGAAGCCGCCCGCGAGATTGCGGGTGGTGATGGAGACGCGCAGCGGGCCCGGAGCCGGACGGCAGCGGACGTGGACCGTCAGCTCGACCGTGGGGACCCAGCCGCGCAGGCCGATCTCGAAGGCGGTGGGCGGCAGGGCGTCCACCGCGAGGAGGAGGGAGAGCGGGTCGGGGTCGCGGCCGTCCTTCAGGCCGAACCAGGCCCGCATCTCGCCCTTCCCGGAGGGCTGTCCGAGCGCCCAGCCGAGGGTCGACGGGTCGAGCTTGAGCATCAGACGGTCGGCGATCGCGGAGCTGCCGTCGACGGGCGCCGGTCCGTCCTCGGGGCCGAAGCACTGGTCCATCGGCGGGATCGCGGGCGGCTTCGCCGTCGTACGGACGTCGTCCGGCAGGGTGTCGAGGTCGCCGTAGGAGGCGAGGACCCGGATCCGCTCGACCTCGGCGCCGTTCTCGTCGTACTGGAAGAGCGAGGCCTGGCCGGTGGAGAGGGTGCGGCCGGTGCGCACGACGTCCGTGCGGACGACCGCGGGGCCGGGCTGGGACGCCGTGAGGTAGTGCGCCGAGATCGTGAACGGGTCACGGTGCGGCAGGGCGTCCGCGAGCGCGCGGCCGAGGACGGCGAGAAGGTAGCCGCCGTTGACGGCGCTGATGATCGTCCAGCCGGCCGAGAGGTCGATGTCATAGACGCCGGGCGCACGTCGGGTGAGCGCGGTGTCGCGGTCGAACTCGAACTCACCGTCTCCGGTCGGGGCCGTGACGAGGGCGATGGAGGCCGGATCGGCCGCCGCGGTAGCTGCTTCTGGCATGCCTGAACCGTACAACAGCTCATTACTAAGCGGTAGCTTTGGCTGCTACGGCCGTGCGGCGACCGTGCTACGGCCGGATGAACAGATCGAGCCCGTTCATGACCGCTTCGGGCCTCACCGGTGACCGGTTCGAGTGAGCAGTCGGCAATTTCTTGGTAAGTGTCCGAACTCGTCCGTAACCTCGACGCCCGGATTCCCCTCTGCAAGGACATGAGCCTCACCGGGACTCCGTTCCTCTACACCCTGATCGCGCTGTCCGTGGTCGCCGTCGCGCTGCCGCTGCTGATGTGGTCGCGGCTGCGCGGGCCGCGGGTCCTGCGCGCCGCGGCCCGGATGGTGATGCTGCTGTTCGCCCAGGGCACGGCCGTGGCCCTGGTCTTCGTCCTGGTCAACAACGCCAACGGCCTGTACGACACCTGGGACGACCTGCTGGGCACCGGCACCCATGTGCAGCAGGCCGCCGACCTGGGCGCCGACGGCACCGGCGGAATCGCGCTGGACCGGCTGCCCAAGGTCCGGCAGACGTTCACCCAGGCCGAGGGGCCGGGCATGCACGCGGCGGGCGGGGTACGCGTCACCCAGCTCGAGGGCCGGGTCTCCGGCGTCAACGCCGAGGTCTACGTCTGGCTGCCCCCGCAGTACGACGAGCCCGCCTACGCGCACCGCTCCTTCCCCGTGGTGGAACTGCTCCCGGGCTACCCGGGCTCCGCGAAGTCCTGGTACGGGACGCTGCACGTGCACGAGCAGCTGGCACCGCTGATGCGCGCGGGCAAGGTCGCCCCGTTCATCCTGGTCGCGCCGCGCACCACACTGCTGCCGGGTGTGGACACCGGCTGCGCCAACGTGGCGGGCACCGTCAACGCCGACAGCTGGCTCAGCATCGACGTACCGAAGATGGTCAGGGACAACTTCCGGGCCCAGCCCGCGCCCAAGGGCTGGGCGGTCGCCGGGTACTCCGCCGGGGGCCACTGCGCGGCCAAGCTCGCCGTCGCCCACCCGGACCGCTACCGGGCGGCCGTGAGCCTGTCCGGGTACAGCGACCCGATCGTCGAGCCCCACTCCCTCGCCGCGCAGAGCCCCGCCCTGCGCCGGGCCAACAACCCCTACCTGCTGCTGCGCGGGGCCACCGTGCCGCCGCCCGTGGCCCTCTACCTCTCCGGCCAGCCGAAGGACGGCTACGAGGCGGCCCTGGCCCTGCGGCAGGAGGCGAAGGCGCCGACGGCCGTGCATGTCGTCTACATCCCGAGCGACGCGGGCGGCCACACCATGGCGCTGTGGCGGCCGCAGGTCGTGCCGGCGTTCCGCTGGCTGACCATGCAGCTGGACCAGCGCCCGGTGACCCCCGACGGGAAGGGGAAGGCGAAGGCGACTACTCCTCGCGCACCGTCGAGCGCCGATTCCAAGCACGCGGCGCTCGCCAGTGGAACCGCATCGCGAGCAGCCGCAGCACGAAGGCCGTGACCGCGGCCAGGCCGCTGGCCAGCGGGGTGAGCACGTCGTAGTGGATGCAGAGCACCACCATGGTGGCGCCGACCAGCGCCGGGACCGCGTAGAGGTCGCGGTCCCAGCGCAGCAGTGAGGGCACCTCGTTGGCCAGCACATCGCGCAGCACACCGCCGCCGACGGCGGTGGCGAGGCCCAGTGCCACCGACGCGGTGAGGTTGAGTCCGTAGTCGTACGCTTTCGTCGTCCCCGTCACGCAGAACAGGCCGAGGCCGGCCGCGTCGAAGACGTTGACGCCCGTCTGGATGCGTTCCACCTGCGGATGCAGGAAGACGACCAGGAGGGCGGCGAGCAGCGGGGTGAGGAAGTACCCCAGGTCGGTGAAGGCGGCCGGCGGCACGGCCCCGATGACCAGGTCCCGGAAGACTCCGCCGCCCAGCGCGGTGACCTCGGCGAGCATGGCGATGCCGAACACGTCGAAGTTCTTGCGGACGGCCAGCAGCGCGCCCGAGATGGCGAAGACGAAGATGCCGATCAGGTCGAGCGTGTGCTGGACGGAGGGGCTGAAAATTTGATGGAGCACCCCTATATTCTCACCCAGCACAAAGCCCCCGCCTTACATTGCAAGGCGGGGGCTCGGTGTTACTTACTTCTCTTTGGCCGGAGCGTCGTCACCGGAAGCCTCCGGGGCGGCCTCGTCGGCCGTCTCGGCCTCCCCGGTGGCCTCGGCGGCCTCGGTCGGCTCGGCGGCCTCGGTCGGCTCGGCGGTCACGACGGGCTCGGCGGTCACGGCAGCTTCCGCCGCCACTTCCGCCGCCACCGCGGCCGACGTCTCCGCCGACTCCGCGAGCACCTCGTCGGCCACCAGCTCCGCCGCCTCCTTCGCGACGGTCAGCAGGACCGTGTCCTGCGGGGCCTGGTCCTCGAAGTTCTCCGGGTGGTGGCAGGCGACCTGCTGGCCGGGCCGCAGCTCGACGAGGACCGGCTCGGTGGTCTTGCAGACCTGGGTCGCCTTCCAGCACCGGGTGTGGAAGCGGCAGCCGCTGGGCGGCGAGATCGGCGAGGGCACGTCACCCTTGAGCAGGATCCGCTCGCTCTTGGCGTGCTTGCGCCGCGGGTCCGGGATCGGCACCGCCGACATCAGCGCCTTGGTGTACGGGTGCATCGGCGACTTGTAGAGCAGGTCGCGGTCGGCCAGCTCCACGATCTTGCCGAGGTACATCACCGCGATGCGGTCCGAGACGTGCCGGACGACCGAGAGGTCGTGCGCGATGATCACGTAGGTGAGGCCGAGCTCCTGCTGGAGGTCGTCCAGCAGGTTGACGACCTGCGCCTGGATCGACACGTCGAGCGCCGAGACCGGCTCGTCCGCCACGACCAGCTTCGGGTTCAGCGCGAGCGCGCGGGCGATGCCGATGCGCTGACGCTGACCGCCGGAGAACTCGTGCGGGTAGCGGTTGTAGTGCTCGGGGTTGAGACCCACGACCGACAGCAGCCGCTGGACTTCCTTCTTGATGCCGCCCTCGGGCTCGACGCCCTGGAGCTTGAAGGGAGCGCCGACGATCGTGCCGATGGTGTGGCGCGGGTTCAGCGACGAGTACGGGTCCTGGAAGATCATCTGCACATCGCGGCGCAGCGGACGCATGCCGCCCACGCCGAGGTGCGTGATGTCCTTGCCCTGGAACTCGACCTTGCCCGCGGTCGGTTCGAGCAGCCGGGTGATCAGCCGGCCCATCGTGGACTTGCCACAGCCGGACTCGCCCACGACACCGAGCGTCTCACCGGAGCGGACCTCGAAGTCGATGCCGTCGACCGCGTGCACCGCCCCGACCTGCCGCTGGAGCAGGCCCTTCTTGATCGGGAAGTGCTTCTGGAGGCCGGTCACCTTCAGCAGGACCTCGCCCGGGGCGGGGTCCTTGGTGAGGGTCGCGCCCTGCGTCGGGCCCTCGGCCTGCGCGGGGATCTTCACCGCTTTCTCGTCGTCACTCACAGCTTCGGCGCAATCTCTTCGGTCCAGATACGCTCCCGCTGCTCCGTGCCCAGGTGGCAGGCGGCCCAGTGCCGGCTGCCGACCTCGGCCAGCTCGGGCCGGACGGTGCGGGTGACGTTGTCCTTCGGGAGGTCCGCGTACGGGCAGCGCGGGTTGAAGGCGCAGCCGGACGGGATGTTGATCAGCGAGGGCGGGGAGCCCTTGACCGGGATCAGGCGCTCCTGCTGCTCACGGTCCAGCCGCGGCATCGAGCCGAGCAGACCCCAGGTGTAGGGGTGCCGGGGCTCGTAGAACACCTTGTCGGCCGGGCCCCGCTCGACGCAGCGGCCGCCGTACATCACCAGGATGTCGTCGGCGAGTTCGGCGACGACGCCCAGGTCGTGGGTGATCACGATGACCGCCGAGCCGAACTCCTTCTGGAGGTCACGGATGAGGTCGAGGATCTGCGCCTGGACGGTCACGTCCAGGGCGGTCGTCGGCTCGTCCGCGATCAGCAGCTCGGGGTTGTTGACCAGCGACATCGCGATCATCGCGCGCTGACGCATACCGCCGGAGAACTCGTGCGGGTAGCTGTCGACGCGCTTGTCCGGCTGCGGGATGCCGACCCGGTCGAGCATCTCGACCGCGCGGCGCTTGGCGGTCTTCTTGGGGACGTCGTGGTGGATCCGGTACGCCTCCACGATCTGCTGACCGATCGTGTAGTACGGGTGCAGCGCCGACAGCGGATCCTGGAAGATCATCGCCATCTCACGGCCGCGCAGCTTGCGCACGTGGTCCGGGTCGGCGGACAGCAGCTCGGTGCCGTCCAGCCAGATCTCACCGGAGATCTGGGCCTTGCGCTTGCCGTACTGGCCGGCGGTGTGCAGACCCATGATGCCGAGCGAGGTCACCGACTTGCCGGAACCGGACTCGCCCACGATGCCGAGGGTCTTGCCCTTCTCCAGCTGGAAGCTGAGCCCGTCGACGGACTTGACCAGGCCGTCGTCGGTCGGGAAGTGCACCTTGAGGTCGCGCACTTCGAGGAAGGCGGTCGGCGCGGGCGAGGCGGGGGTGGGCTCGCCCACGGCCGCTCCGCTCTTGCTGAGTTCGGTCATGAGAGCCTCACTCGGGGGTCGATCACGGCGTACAGGATGTCCACCACGAGGTTGGCGACGAGCACCGCCAGAGAAGTGATCAGGGTGACGCCCAGGATGATGGGCAGGTCCTGGTTCTTGATGGCGTTGAGCACCGCCTGGCCGAGGCCGGGCAGGTTGAACGCCGTCTCGGTCAGGATCGCACCGCCGATGAGGGCGCCGAGGTCCATGCCGAGCATCGTCAGCAGCGGAGTCATCGTGGAGCGCATGGCGTGCTTGCCGATGACGGTGTGTTCCTTGAGGCCCTTGGCGCGGGCGGTGCGGATGTAGTCCTCGCCCAGGATCTCCAGCATGGTGGCCCGGGTGATGCGGGCGTACATGGCCGCGTACAGGAACGCGAGAGTGACCCACGGCAGGATCATGCCGCCGAACCAGCCGCTGAAACTGTCCTCCAGGGGTACGAACTGCCCGTCGAACAGGTCGAATCCGTACACGAAGATCGACAGGGCGACCATGCCGGTGAAGTAGATCGGGAGGGAGACACCCGAGAGCGCGATCACCATCGCGCCGCGGTCCCACAGGCTGCCCCGCTTGAGCGCGGAGAGCACACCCGCCGAGACACCGAAGATGAGCCACAGCACGGCGGCACCGAGCGCGAGCGCCAGGGTCACCGGGAAGCGGTCGGTCAGCACCGGCCAGACGGACTGCTCACTGCGGAAGGAGTAGCCGAAGCACGGAGCGGCGCAGTGGATGGAATCGCCACCGCCCGTGTAGGTCCGGCCGGCGAAGATGCCCTTGAAGAACTCCCAGACCTGGGCGTAGATCGGGTCGCCCAGGCCCAGCTTCTCGCGCACACCCTCGACGGCGGCAGGGTCGGCCTGCTTGCCCACGAAGCTCAAGGCGATGTCTACGCCAGCCCACTTGGGGATGAGGAAGAAGATGCCGAAGACCACCATGACGATGACCACGAGCATCACTGCGGCGGCGAACAGCCGCCTGATGAGGTAAGCGAGCACAGCTCTCGGCCCGCCGCGGACCGCGGGCCACCGGAGATCGTCCGGTGGCCCGCGATCACGCCGCGCCGGCCTTCACCTGCCTTTCGTGCCGTTCGGCGGGTGTGCCGGGACTACTTCTTCGGGTTCTTCAGGCCGAGGTTGACGAAGTCGTACTGACCGCTGTAACCGTCGGTGGTGTAGACGTTCGCCAGGTTGTCCGAGCGCCAGTTGAGGAACCGCTCGAAGACGAAGGGCAGGTAGTACGCGCCCTCCATCACCTTGTGGTTGATCTCCGTGGCGATCTTGGTCTTGCCGGCGTCGTCCAGCGTGGTGACGTACGACGAGAACAGACCGTCGATCGTCTTGTCGTTGATGAGCGCGTAGTTGTTGTTACCGCTCTCGGAGATGTACTTGCTGTTCCACAGCGGCAGACCGAAGCCCTGGACGGACGGGAAGTCCGGACCCCAGCCCATGATGATGATGCCGTAGCCCTTCTTCTTCACGTTCGAGGGGCTACCGATGATGCCGGCGGTCTGCGAGCCGTCGTACTGGTCGATCTCGGCGGTGATGCCGATCTTCTTCAGCGACGCCTGGAGGGACTGGGCGGTGGCCACCTCGACCGGCTTGTTGTTACGCACCGCGATGGTGGTCTTGAAGCCGTTCGGCTGACCGCAGGCCTTCAGGGCCTCCTTGGCCTTGGCCTCGTTGCCGCTCTTGTTGGCACCGGAGATCTCGTACGGGTCGTACTTCTGGCCCTCGGCACCCGGGACGGACGGCGGCAGCATGTTGGTGCCGATGTCACCACCGGCGACCGGACCGCCGCGGGCGGTCTGGAGCGACACGTGGTCGGCGCCGAGGATGACGGCCTTGCGGCACTCGATGTTGTTGAACGGCGCGACGCTCTGCGGGAAGACCGCGTAGCGGACGTAACCGGTGACCGGGTTGTCCAGGTTGCCCTTGTGCTCCTTCAGGGCGGTGGTGCGGCCCTGCGGCGACATGCCGGTCTGGTTCAGGTCGAGGTCCAGGTCACCGCTGATCAGACGCTGGTCGAGCTGGTTGGCGTCCGAGAAGAACTGGATGGTGATCTGGTCCGGGTAGGCCTTGCGGATCGGGTCCGAGGCCTGCTTCCAGGAGGTGTTGCGGACCAGCTTGAGGTCCTTGCCCGGGCTGTAGGACGCGAACTTGTACGGGCCCGAGGAGAACGGCTTCAGGCCGTACTTGGACTTGGTGTCCATGTCCTGGCGGACCGGCGAGGCCGAGACCAGGGCCAGCATCTCCTCGAAGTCCGAGTTGGCCTGCGGGAGGTGGAAGACGATGGTCTTGTCGTCGGGCGTGTCGATCGCCTTCAGACCCAGCTTGTCCGCGGACGTGTCCTTGTACGGGCCCTTGTACTCGCCCTTGGGGTCCAGCACGTCCTTCAGGTACGTCGGACCGCCGGACAGCACGTCCTGCGCCCACACGCGCTCGATGCCGTACTTCACGTCCTTGGACGTGATCGCCTTGCCGTCCTCCCACGTGATGCCGTCACGCAGGGTGTACGTGTAGGTCTTGCCGTCGTCCGTGACCTTCGCGGTCTCGGTGGCGAGGTCCGGAGTGACCTCGGCGCCCGCAGCGCCCGGCTCGGCCTTGTTGGTGACGAGCTGACGGCTGTAGTAGCGCGCGAAGTTCCACATCATGCCGTAGTAGCCACGCGTGGTGTCCCACGAGTCGGCATCCTGCGCGGCACCGAACTTCAGCGTGCCGCCCTTCTTGGCGGCGGAGGCCTGGGCGACCTTGTTGTTCGCGGCGTCGAAGCCGGCGGCACCGGAGCTCGAGCCCTTGTCGCCGTCGTCTCCACCGCCGCCGCACGCCGCCGTGGTCAGCAGCGCGGCGACCGCGGCAGCAGCGGCAAATGCCTGCTTCCGCCGCCCTGAGGTGCGTTGGGTAGTCACGATCTCGGATCCTCCGGATAGATGAGAGATACCCCGTGTGAAGACCACGGGACGGTTGGGGCGCCGTGTTTCGGCGGTTCTGCGGCTCGCTGTTCTCGCTGATCCCCGACGGGGCGGATCAGCGCGAGGCCTTCGGGTCCAGCGCGTCCCGGACGCCGTCACCGAAGAGGTTGAAGGCCAGCACGGTGATGAAGATCGCCACACCCGGGACCACCATGTACATGGGGTCGGACTCGTAGTAGTCGATCGCGCTCGAGAGCATCTGCCCCCACGAGGCGGTGGGCGGCTTGACACCGACGCCCAGGAAGCTGAGCGCCGCCTCGGTGAGGATGTTGGTGGGGATCATCATCGTCGTGTACACGACGATCGGGGCGACCAGGTTGGGCAGCAGTTCCTTGAACAGGATGTACAGCCGCCCCGCGCCCAGCGATCGGGCGGCCTCGACGTACTCGCGCTCACGCAGCGAGAGCGTCTGGCCGCGCACCACGCGTCCGATGTAGGGCCAGCCGAAGAAGCCGATGACCAGGATCATCACGAAGACACGCACGCTCGAACCGGAGAGGCCGAGCAGGTCGTTCGGCATGACGGAGACCAGCGCGATGATGAAGAGCAGCTGCGGGAAGGCGAGCAGACCGTCCATCACCCGGCTGATGAGGGAGTCGACCCAGCCGCCGAAGAAGCCGGCGAGGATGCCCAGCACCGTTCCGAGGATCACCGCGACCACGGCCGACAGGAAGCCGACCAGCAGCGAGATCCGGGCGCCGTAGAGGATGCGGGCGAAGATGTCGCGGCCGTTGACCGGCTCGACACCGAGCAGGTGGTCGCCGCTGACGCCGCCCAGGGAGCCCGTGGGCGTGCCGAAGAGCGGGTCGATGAGGTTCTCGTGGTACTCGTTCGGGTCCTGCCCGAGCAGCCCGGTGATGACCGGCGCGAGGAGCGCGACCACGACCAGGACGAGCACGACGACGCCGCCCGTGAGGGCGAGCTTGTCCCGCTTGAGGCGCTCCCAGGCGATCCGGCCCAGGGAACGGCCCTGAACGGCCTTGGCGCCGCTGGAGGCGACCGACGCTTCCTCGGCCGCGCTCGGGGCCGCTTCCGCGGTCGGCTCGTGCAATGGTGCCGTCATCTGGCAGGGACCCCTCTCAACCGGCGGTAGCCGGCCCGCACTTGCCGCTGTAGCGGCGTGATCAGTCCGTAATACGCAGGGGATAAGTCCCCTGGAGCGGGAGTCTTCAACGCTTTGGCGATCTGTTGCCAGACTTGGCAGTGAATGGATGCGTAAACGTGATCCGGGTAGTGGGGTTCCGTTATCCGGACGGCGGGTAACGCCCCCCGGACAGTGGCTTATTGGGGCAGAACGGTGGAAAAACGGACCAATCGCCTTCATCTACGCGCGAAGAAGTCCGGTCTCCACTTTATGGCGAACTCGTGCCGGGGGTCAGTAACGTCCGGTGGGCGGATAGCCGTAGCCGCCGGCGGGAGCCTGGGCCGGGGCGGGTGCGTGCGCCTCACGGTCGTAGAAGGGCCGGGCGGTGGCACGCATCCACATCACGACGGGGTCGTACTCGTCCGTCATGGCGACCGTCGACACCGGCAGCCCGTCCGGCACGGCTCCGATGGACTGCTGCATCATCGCCCGTACGGCGTCCACGGCCGGCGGGGAGGAGTCGTACACGTCGAGCCCGATGGCCAGATAGGGCGCACCGAGCGCCGGCTGCACCCAGGCGCGGCGCAACGCGCGGACCGCCGGGGTACGGTGGGCGTTCTGCGCGAGCAGGGCGTAGAACTGCGGGATCTCGATGCCCGGTTCGGACAGCCGCAGCGGCCCGGCCGGCTGGCGCTCCAGGCCGGTGGCGATCCGGCGCAGATCCAGCCACGGGATGCCGACCCCGCCGCCGGGGGCGTGCGGGTTCAGCCAGAGGCCGTAGTGGTCGGGGTAGAGGGTGCGGGCCACGTCCAGCCCGTCGACCACCTCGTACGACCTGTTCCAGCCACTCGCGCTGAGCTCCTGTGCGGAGGTGACGCAGGGGGCGTAGCCGTGTCCTTCGACCTCCATGTTTCCGTACTGGGCGTCCGGGGAGCCGGCCTGGCCGTGCCACAGCAGCATCCAGACCTGGCCGGAGGAGGGGGTCGCGAGCGCGCGCAGGAGCGCCTCGTAGGCGTCGTAGCGCCCGGGCGTGACCTGGCGCAGCATGTGCTCGACCGAGCCGGTCGCGGCAGTGCCAGCGCTCACTTTTTATCGCCCCTTCGAGAAGTTGCCCCGCGTCGGAGTCCAGCTTAGGCGCTCCGCCGGTCCGGCCGTTGAGGGCTCGAGGCCCGCTGTGATCTTCGGGCTGCGGATCGTGTGCGGCCGGGCGCGCCCGGCGGCGGAGCCGCCTACGGACACGGCCCCGCGCCCTTCGGGTGGCTTCACCGGTCCCTCGTGTAGAAGGGGCGGACGCGGGCCCTCAGCCAGTCGCCCACCGGGTCCTGTGCGACGTCCAGGAGGACCAGGTTGACCGGCCACGGGGCCGCGGTCCTGCCCAGAGCCCTGCCCAGAGCCTCCAGCGGCAGTGCCCTCAGGTCGCCTTCCGACTGGGAGAGTTCCACGCCCACGAACATCACCGGGTCCGCCGTCTCGATGGCGGCCAGGCAGCGGCGGGCCGTGCGGACCACGCCCGTGGCCTCGAACTCGGCCGAGGCCGCGGCCAGGAAGTCGATCGGGTCGTCCTGCCAGTCGGGCTCGTAGAGGCGGACCCGGCCGCCGGCCGCGGTGCCGTCCAGCGGGGTGCGGCCCGCCCGGCAGAGCTCGGCCACGGCGGGCGGGGGCAGCGGGACACCGACCACGCCGTCCGGGTTCACCAGGATGCCCACCTGCGGGGGCAGCCCCCGGGCGAACTCCACCGCCGGCGCGATCGTGAACGACATATGCGATCCGACGACCTGCCGGAACTGCTCCTCGGAGCTGAAGACCGGCACGTACACCTGGCCCTCGATCTCCATCGTGGGCAGGTCGAGGGGGCCGCTGTGCGGGCCGCCGCCGCCGGGCAGCGGCACCCAGACGAAGCTGCGTCCGAGCACCTCGACGATCCGGCCGCCGGCTCCCGGCACGCCGAGGGAGACGGAGAGCACCTCCTCCAGCTCGTTGCCGGGCCATCCGCCGTGCGGATGGGGGTGTGCCTGCGCCGGAAAGTCCGCGGAGAAGTCCGTCGGAAAGTTCGCCGGGGGGAAATCCATCTGCCTACCGCCTGCTGAGAACCGCTCACTTCGCTGTGGCTGAAAGGCTAGCGGGTACCGGGGGCCGCACCCGAGCCCTCAGCCCGTGAATCCGATGCGGCGCAGCGTGTCGGCCGCCGCGCGGTCGAGCAGCACCGCCGAGCCGCAGCCCTGGGGCAGCCGCCCCTTCTCCACCGAGCGCGCCAGCCGGGCGGCGGCGTGGCGGTGGCGCAGGAACGCGTACCGGGAGACGCCCCGGCCGCGCTCGCGCTGCCCCTCCAGAGCCGTGTCCGCGCCGACGTCCAGCAGCAGCAGGTGGAGGGTGCCGCCGCGGCGGCGGGCCTCGCGGGCCAGCCAGTCACGGACCCAGGCCTGGGTGCCGCAGTCGTGCACGACGACGCCCTCGCCGCTGCGCAGCGCCCGGCGCAGCCCTGCGTAGTGGGCGAGCCGGACGAGGGGGCGGTAGAGGCCGTAGGGCAGGAAGCGGGGGGCGCGGGCGTCCCAGCGGTCCCGGGTGTCCTGGGAGTCGACGCGGATGCCCTGCACGGTCCGCCGCATGAGGGTGGACTTGCCGCTGCCGGGCAGACCCGTGACCACGACCAGGTCACGGGGACCGAAGAGCAGGCCGTGCGGGCTGCGGCCGGCCCGTTCGCGCAGGTCACGGACGACGGGCGCCGACTGCGGGCCGCACGCCTCCCGGGCCGGGGCGACGGGCTGCGCGGGCAGCGCGATCCCCGAGCCGGTCGCGAATGCCGTGGACCTCGCCCTGGTCGTCCTGTTCACCGTGATCGTCCTCCCCTGGGGTCAGATGGTGTCCTCATCCCCACCGAGCGTAAAGAGAAGGTAATGCGCCACGCCCGGCGATTTCGTGCGCGTACCGACACAAGCCGGTTACAGATGCGGCCTGCCGTGATCGGGGCGAGCCGTGCAATGATGGCCGCGCCAACTGCATACCGGCCGTTTGAATCCGCGCGGGAGAGTCCTCAGCAGCAGCTTCGCTGGGGCGCCGAAGGAGCAAGTCCCTCCCTTGAATCTCTCAGGCCCCGTTACCGCGCGGGCGAGGCACATCTGAAAAGCGGGCCGCTGTCTCCAGTGGCTCCACCCAAGGTGCAAGTCATGACCGATCCCGTGCGGGGCGTCATGGCGAACCTCTCAGGTTCCGATGACAGATGGGGAGGAACGACCTCGCCGTGCCGTCATGCCTTGGGAGACGAACGCCCGATGAGCAGTACCGACCCCGCATCCGCCCAGACCGCCGAACAGCGCCACACCGCCCTCGACGCGGTGCATCGCGCGCTCGGCGCGACGATGACCGACTTCGCCGGCTGGGACATGCCCCTGCGCTACGGCTCCGAGCGCGACGAGCACCACGCCGTCCGCACCAGGGCCGGGCTCTTCGACCTGTCGCACATGGGTGAGATCACCGTCACCGGCCCGCAGGCCGCCGCCCTTCTCGACTTCGCCCTGGTGGGCAACATCGGGGCGGTCAGGAACGGCCGCGCCCGCTACACGATGATCTGCCGGCCGGACGGCGGCATCCTGGACGACCTGATCGTCTACCGGCTGGCCGACACCGAGTTCATGGTGGTGGCCAACGCCTCCAACGCGCAGGTCGTGCTGGACGCGCTGACCGAGCGCGCCGAGGGCTTCGACGCGGAGGTCCGCGACGATCGCGACGCCTACGCGCTGATCGCCGTGCAGGGCCCCGAGTCCCCCGGCATCCTCGCCGCCGTCACCGACGCCGACCTGGACGGCCTGAAGTACTACGCCGGTCTGCCCGGAACCGTCGCCGGCGTCCCCGCCCTGATCGCACGCACCGGCTACACCGGCGAGGACGGCTTCGAACTGTTCGTCCGGCCGGATGACGCCGTGGAGCTGTGGCAGGCGCTGACCAAGGCCGGCGAGGGCGTCGGACTGGTGCCCTGCGGTCTGTCCTGCCGGGACACGCTGCGCCTGGAGGCGGGCATGCCGCTGTACGGGCACGAGCTGAGCACCTCCCTCACCCCGTTCGACGCGGGGCTCGGCCGGGTGGTGAAGTTCGACAAGGACGGCGACTTCGTCGGGCGTACGGCCCTGGAGGCGGCCGCCGAGCGCGCCGCCTCGCAGCCCCCGCGCGTCCTCGTCGGCCTGGTCGCCGAGGGCCGTAGGGTCCCGCGCGCCGGGTTCGCCGTCGTCGCCGGCGGCGAGGTGATCGGCGAGGTCACGTCCGGCGCCCCCTCCCCCACCCTCGGCAAGCCGCTCGCGATGGCGTACGTCGACGCCGCGCACGCGGCGCCGGGGACCACGGGCGTCGGCGTGGACATCCGAGGCAGCCACGAGCCGTACGAGGTCGTGGCGCTGCCGTTCTACAAGCGCCAGAAGTAGACACTGGGCGCGTTGACGCCCGCCCGTACGTGACCCCGCGCACATTTCCGCTGCTCACGTGCGTTTCCAGCACTCCCCCATTCACCAGCACCCTCCCGCGTACAGGAGAATTCAAGCCATGAGCAACCCCCAGCAGCTGCGCTACAGCAAGGAGCACGAGTGGCTGTCGGTCGCCGAGGACGGCGTCTCGACGGTCGGCATCACGGAGCACGCGGCCAACGCGCTCGGCGACGTGGTCTTCGTACAGCTCCCGGAGGTCGGTGACACGGTGACCGCGGGCGAGACCTGCGGCGAGCTGGAGTCGACCAAGTCGGTCAGCGAGCTGTACGCGCCGGTCTCCGGTGAGATCGTCGAGGTCAACCAGGACGTCGTCGACGACCCGGCGCTGGTGAACTCCGCCCCCTTCGAGGGCGGATGGCTGTTCAAGGTACGCACGGCGGGCGAGCAGGACGACCTGCTCTCCGCCGACGAATACACCGCCTTCACCGCCGGCTGAGGAGTCGTAGACGCATGTCCGTCCTGAACACGCCCCTGCACGAGCTCGACCCGGAGATCGCCGCCGCGGTCGACGCCGAGCTGAACCGCCAGCAGTCCACGCTCGAGATGATCGCCTCGGAGAACTTCGCTCCGCTCGCGGTGATGGAGGCGCAGGGCTCGGTCCTGACCAACAAGTACGCCGAGGGCTACCCGGGCCGCCGCTACTACGGCGGCTGCGAGCACGTCGACGTGGCCGAGCAGATCGCGATCGACCGGATCAAGGAGCTGTTCGGCGCCGAGTACGCCAACGTCCAGCCCCACTCGGGCGCCTCCGCCAACCAGGCCGCCCTGTTCGCGATGGCCCAGCCCGGCGACACGATCCTCGGCCTGGACCTGGCGCACGGCGGTCACCTGACCCACGGCATGCGGCTGAACTTCTCCGGCAAGCAGTTCGACGTGGTCGCCTACCACGTCGACGACGCCGGCCTGGTCGACATGGCCGAGGTCGAGCGGCTCGCCAAGGAGCACCGCCCGAAGGTGATCATCGCGGGCTGGTCGGCGTACCCGCGGCAGCTGGACTTCGCGGAGTTCCGCCGGATCGCGGACGAGGTCGAGGCCTTCCTGTGGGTCGACATGGCGCACTTCGCGGGTCTGGTCGCGGCCGGTCTCCACCCGAACCCGGTGGAGTACGCCGACGTCGTCACGTCCACCACCCACAAGACGCTGGGCGGCCCCCGCGGCGGCATCATCCTCGCGAAGAAGGAGTTCGCGAAGAAGCTGAACTCGTCCGTCTTCCCGGGCTTCCAGGGCGGTCCCCTGGAGCACGTGATCGCGGCCAAGGCGGTCTCCTTCAAGGTCGCGGCGAGCGAGGACTTCAAGGAGCGTCAGGCCCGCACGGTCGAGGGCGCGAAGATCCTCGCCGAGCGCCTGACCGCGCCGGACGCCCGCGCGGCCGGCGTGAACGTCCTGTCCGGCGGCACCGACGTGCACCTGATCCTGGTCGACCTGCGCGAGTCCGAGCTGGACGGTCAGCAGGCCGAGGACCGGCTCCACGAGGTCGGCATCACGGTCAACCGCAACGCGGTCCCGAACGACCCGCGCCCCCCGATGGTCACCTCCGGACTGCGGATCGGCACGCCCGCCCTCGCGACCCGCGGCTTCACCGCCGAGGACTTCGCCGAGGTCGCGGACGTGATCGCCGAGACGCTGAAGGCGCCGTCCCCCTTCGCGGCGGCCGAAGCGGCGGCGCTCAAGGCCCGGGTCACGGCCCTCGCCGACAAGCACCCGCTGTATCCCGGTCTGAGCAAGTAGTTCCTTTTCCCGGGTGCCGCGCACACTGAGAGGTGTGGGCGGCACCCCGCACCACCCTGCATTGAGGAGTTCCCCCGTGGCCATCTCGGTCTTCGACCTGTTCTCGATCGGCATCGGCCCGTCCAGCTCCCACACGGTCGGCCCGATGCGCGCGGCCCGCATGTTCGCCCGGCGGCTGCGGGGCGAGGGCCTACTGGATTCCGTCGCGTCGGTGCGCTGCGAGCTGTACGGCTCGCTCGGTGCGACCGGCCACGGCCACGGCACGCCGAAGGCGGTGCTGCTCGGCCTGGAGGGCTCCTCGCCGCGCACGGTGGACGTGGAGGGCGCGGACGACCGGGTGGAGCAGATCAGGGGTTCCGGCCGGCTGCGGCTGCTGGGCTCGCACGAGATCCCGTTCTCCTTCGACGAGGACCTGGTCCTGCACCGCCGCAAGGCCCTCCCGTACCACGCCAACGGCATGACGATATGGGCCCACGACGCCCAGGGCGCCGAGCTGCTGGCGAAGACGTACTACTCGGTCGGCGGCGGCTTCGTCGTGGACGAGGACGCGGTCGGCGCGGACCGCATCAAGCTCGACGACACGGTCCTGAAGTACCCCTTCCGCACGGGCGACGAGCTGCTGCGGCTGGCGAAGGAGACCGGCCTGTCGATCTCCTCGCTGATGCTGGAGAACGAGCGCGCCTGGCGCACCGAGGACGAGATCCGGGACGGGCTGCTGGAGATCTGGCGGGTGATGCAGGCCTGCGTGTCCCGGGGCATGTCCCGCGAGGGCATCCTGCCGGGCGGCTTGCGGGTCCGCCGTCGGGCTGCCATGACGGCGCGTCAACTGCGGGCGGAGGGCGACCCGTTGGCGCTCTCCATGGAGTGGATCACGCTGTACGCGATGGCGGTGAACGAGGAGAACGCGGCCGGCGGCAGGGTGGTGACGGCCCCCACCAACGGCGCGGCCGGCATCATCCCGGCGGTCCTGCACTACTACGTGAACTTCGTGCCGGGCGCCGATGAGGACGGGGTGGTCCGCTTCCTGCTCGCGGCCGGCGCGATCGGCATGCTCTTCAAGGAGAACGCCTCCATCTCCGGCGCCGAGGTCGGCTGCCAGGGCGAGGTCGGCTCGGCCTGCTCGATGGCGGCGGGCGCGCTGGCCGAGGTCCTCGGCGGCTCCCCCGAGCAGGTCGAGAACGCGGCCGAGATCGGCATGGAACACAACCTCGGCCTGACCTGCGACCCCGTGGGCGGCCTGGTCCAGATCCCGTGCATCGAGCGCAACGGCATGGCCTCGGTGAAGGCGGTCACCGCGGCCAGGATGGCGATGCGCGGCGACGGTTCGCACAAGGTGTCCCTGGACAAGGTCATCAAGACGATGAAGGAAACGGGCGCGGACATGAGCGTCAAGTACAAGGAGACGGCCCGGGGTGGGCTGGCGGTGAACATCATCGAGTGCTAGGGAAGCAGGCCCTCCCTGATCACGAGGTGGAACATCCCCGGGACCAGCTGGACGCAGGGGCCTGCCATGAAGTGGTACGCGTTCACGGCGGTGACGATCCGGCCGTCCCGGACGCGAGCTGCGGCTGCCATGGCGTGGCCGTAGAGCCCGCCCTTGCTCAGGCCCAAGGCGGCGAACAGGTGTCTCGGCGATCTTCTTGACTCCGGCAATCCTCGCCACCGGCTTGCCCTGCGCGGACAAGAGCACCGTCCGGGCCCGCCGCCAGGTCACCACTCACCCGGCGCCTCTGCGGACGATCCGCGACAGGCGCTGTCGCCCGTCGTCATCGATCTCGCGGACGCGTACCCGTTCTGCCACCCGAGCCTGACGACAGCGCGCCGCCCGCGCGGCGCCGGGAGCCCCCGCGTTCCGAGAGTGGCGCCGAATCGAGGGACCACGCCGCCCGATGGGCGGGGCTTTACGACCGATCCGGTGAAATGCAGCGACATGCCGCAAGATCAGCACTCTCCGTGTCTACATAAGCACTATCAGTGACATCATCGGCCGATCTGACTGTCTTGCAGCGGATTGGCACCCGGAGGCTGAAGTGGGAACGCTGAACAAGCTGGAACAGCGCTTCGAGGCTCTAGTCAACGACACCTTCGCCAAGATCTTCAGATCCGCTGTGCAACCCCTGGAGTTCGCCGGCGCACTCCGGCGCGAGTGCGACGTCAACGCCAGGATCTGGATCCAGGGCTGCACCATCGCACCCAACGGTTTCGTCGTCGAACTCAGTCCGGGCGACCACGAGGCCTACGGCGCATGCCTGGTCATGCTCGGCGAAGAGCTGGTCGAGAAGGTGCGCGCGCATGCCGAGGAACAGGAGTACTCGTTCGTAGGTCCGTTGAAGGTTCAGCTACAGCGGACGGAGAACTTGAAGGTCGGGCAGTATCGCGTGCGCAGCCGCCTCGAGGTGCCGCCCGAGGTCCAGCACGCCCTGGAAGTCGACCAGTGGTACCGCGCCACGCACGCGACGGCGGTCGGGCTGGGCGGCGGCGGCGCCCGGACCTGGCAACCGCCGACACCTGTCCTGCGAGGCGACAAGCGGGCACTGACCCCTGATCAGCTCATATCGATGGGGCTTTCATTCAGCGAAAACGGCAGCTTGGTCCGCGCCGCCCAGCCGAGCGCTCTCGCCGCGCCACCGCGGCCGCTCCGCCCTGTGAAACCCGTGGCGGACCGCCCGGGCGTCGTCGTCCTGTCTCGGTCCGGTCACGCGGTACGTGCCGCCGCTGCCGGGCAGGGCGGGCGTCCGGCGCTCGAGCCCGCGGGCGTGGTACCGGGCGTGAAGCCTGCCCGCCGCCACGCCGTCGACTCCGTGCCCGAGGGGCCCACCATCTCGTCGAAAGGACACAACATGACCAACGATCGCGACATGTACGCCGCCGATCCTGCACCCGGCAGGGGCAGGGAGCTCTCCGACGGGCTCGTTCCCACGCCTCCGGACCCGCACGTCGCCGACGGGCTCCAGGCCTCCGTGCCGACGGAGCCGTTGACCAGCCCGCGGGCGGCCCACGAGACCGTGACGCAGGGCGGGCCGGCGGAGAATCACTCCCCGGCGCCTGCGGGGAACCGCTTCGGCGCAGTACCCCTTGCGGCTCCCTATGACAGGGGCGCGCCGCCGACCCGGGTCGCCGGCGGGACCGCGCCCTACGCTCGCCCGCCGGCGCACCACGCTCCGGCCCAATGGCTGGAGCCGGACTGGAACGGCCGCGGGGCACTGGGGCACAGTGCGACCGTCGAGCTGTCCCCCGACCGCCTGCTGCGCGGCCAGCCCAACGGCCGAAAGATCCTCAGCCGGTTGCGCATCGGCGGCAGGACCGCCGAACGAGAGCGCCAGCAGAAGTTGGCCATCCTCCGCACGCCGGTGATGCAGTGCCATAAGATCGCCGTCATCAGCCTCAAGGGCGGAGTCGGCAAGACGACCACCACGACCGCCCTGGGCGCGACTCTCGCCACCGAGCGGCAGGACCGGGTCGTCGCGATCGACGCCAATCCGGACGCAGGCACCCTCATCCGCCGTGTCCGTCGCGAAACCGGCGCGACCATCCGCGACCTCGTAGCCGAAATCCCGAACCTCACCAACTACATGTCCGTACGGCGCTTCACCTCCCAGTCCCCGAGCGGCCTCGAGGTCCTGGCCAATGAGGTGGATCCCGCTCTCTCGACGGCGTTCAACGACGAGGACTACCGACAGGTCGTCAGCTGCCTCGGACAGCACTACCCGATCATCCTCACCGACTCCGGCACCGGCTTGCTGCACAGCGCGATGCGGGGCATCCTGGATTTCGCCGATCAACTGATCGTGGTCGCCACGCCCAGCGTGGACGGCGCGACCAGCGCCAGTACCACCCTGGACTGGCTCATTGCGCACCAGTACGAGGACCTCGTCAGCCGGAGTATCACCGTGGTGTCCGAGGCGCGCCGCAAGAGCAAGGTGGTGAAGGTGAACGAGGTCGTGGACCATTTCCGTGCCCGTTGCCGGGGTGTGGTGATGATCCCGTTCGACGAGCACCTCGCGACGGGCTCGGAGGTCGATCTGGAGCAGATGAAGGCACGGACCCGCGAGGCCTACTTCGACCTGGCGACGCTGGTGGCCGCGGACTTCCCTCGCACCCAGCCCGAGGCCGTGAGCTGGGCGGCCGCCTACCCTCACTCGGGATACAACGCGCCCAGCTATTTCGCCGCTCCCGCACGGGCGTGATCTGTGACCGGAGTCGATCTGCCGGCTGATTTCGAGGCGTCGGGCCTGGAGGACCCCGCATCCGGGACGTAGGGCGCTGGTTCGTCAGAATGCAGCCATGCGCGCAGGCAGCGTCCGGCCCTCGACGGTCGGTGCAGTCCCCGAGGTGACTCGAGGCTAGCCCGCCCGTGCCGAATCCACAGGTCGCACATCGAGTGCCGAGGGAGCTTCCCCGATATGAGCAGGTCCGTCGTCAGCGCTGTCAGCAGCAGCGGCACGTACTCCTTCACCAAGCCGAACCGGGAGAGCGTGACGCTGGTCGCCGGGCTGGGGGTGGCGGGGGACGTGCATGCCGGAGCCACGGTGAAGCACCGGTTCCGGATGGAGAAGGATCCCTCGCAGCCGAATCTGCGGCAGGTGCACCTCATACACGAGGAGCTGTTCGAGGAGGTGCGTACGGCCGGGTTCGAGGTGGCCCCCGGACAGCTCGGGGAGAACGTGACCACGCGCGGCATCGACCTGCTCGAGCTGCCCACCGGGACGCGGCTGCGGCTCGGCGGACAGGCCGTGGTCGAGGTGACCGGGCTGCGGAATCCCTGCAAGCAGATCGACGGCTTCCGAAAGGGCCTGATGAAGCAGGTCGTCGGGCGTGGCCCGGAAGGCCGGCCGGCCTTCCGGGCCGGGATCATGGGTGTGGTGCTCAGCGGGGGTGAGGTGCGGCCCGGGGACTCGATCACGGTCGAGCTGCCGGACGGGCCGCACCACCCCCTGCGGATCGTCTAGGGCCCCTTCTCGCGCGCCCGGCGGGAAGGGTCGGACGCGCCCTAGCCGCGGAAGGCCGCCGGGCGTTCCGGGCTCGCCTCGGCCAGGGCCTCGGCGACCGCCTCGGCGCCGGCCCGCAGCCCGTAGACGGGGGTGTCGGGCTGCTGGCGCCAGGAGTCGTCGATGCCGCCCGCGTCGACGGTGTCGAAGCCGAGCTCGTCGATCAGGGCGCGGACCTTCGCCTTCGCCGCCTCGTCGTCGCCGGCCACCGGGAGCGCCATGCGGTCGGGGTCGCCCGCGGCGAGCGGGCGCTCCAGGATGTCCTGGGCGTAGGTGCCGTTGAAGGCCTTGATCACGGGGTGACCGATGTGGCGTTCGGTCCAGCGGCTCTCGGTGAGGCCCTCGTCCTCGATCTCCGCGATCCGGCCGTCGCGCTGCTGCGGGTAGTAGTTGTTGGTGTCGATGACGGCCACGCCGTCGGCCGCGCCGTCCAGGATGCCGGACGGCAGGCTCGGGATCGCCTTGAGCGGAATCGTGACCACCACGACCTCGGCTCCGCGTGCCGCCTCCTCGACGGTGACGGGGGTCGCTCCCGTCTCCTCGGCGAGGTCCTTGAGCGTCTGCGGGCCGCGGGAGTTCGCGACGGAGACGTCGTGGCCGAGCGCACCGAGGCGCCGGGTGAGGTTGCCGCCGATGTTGCCCGCGCCGATGATGCCGATCTTCATGAGAGGCCTTGCCTTCCGGGACCGAGACGATTCGGATTCGATGCACATGCATGCACCTGATGGGGCCAACCCCGGCCGGCGGCGGGCTATTCCGGCTCCGCGACGATCCCTTCGAGATTCTCCGCGGCCCGGCACCGGCCGTCGAACGGATCCTCCAGTTCCGCCGTGAGGACGACCGCCGCGGTTTCCGGGTCCCCGTCCGCGACGGCGCGGACCAGCGCCTCGTGGGCCTCGTCGGCGGTGTTGGGCTCCTGGACGCGCAGTCCGGTCAGGGCCAGGAGGTCGACCAGGCCCTTGCGCAGGACCGGGACGAACTCCGTGAAGAGGCAGGTGAGCACGGGGTGGTGCGCGGCGGCGACCACGGCCGCGTGAAAGGCGATGCCGGCGTCGACGAAGGCCTCGTCGTCCCCTGCCGACGCGGCCCCGCGTCCCGCGAGCGCCTCCCGCGTCGCGGTGACGTCCGCGGGGGTGCGGCGACGCGCGGCGAGCCGGGCCGCGTGGACCTCGACCGCCATCCGGACCTCGTACACGTCCGTCACCGCGGCCCGGCGCAGCCGGGTGGGCCAGTCCTCGGCCGGCTCGGTCGCCACGACGAAGACGCCGGCGCCCTGCCGGGGCCGGACGAGGCCCGCACCGGCCGGCGCGCGCAGCGCCTCACGGACGGTGGAGCGGCCGACGCCGAGCTCCTTCGCGAGCGTGGTCTCGCATGTCACGCCGGTCGTGTTCACCCCGGCCCGCCCGGAGCCGATCGACCGGACCTTCGAGGCGATCGAGGGACTGCCGAGGGCCGTCGTCCACCTGTACGTCGCGACCTCCCCGGTATGGCGGGAGGTGGTACCGGGCCGGGACCGGGGCGAGGTGTGGCGGACGGTACGGGAGGCGGCCGAGCACATGGCGCGCCGGGCAGGCGACGCACACGGCATCCGCTGGGCCCCGCCGCGTACGTCCTCACCGGCGACCGGGTCGGCAAGTGCTTCGACCTGCCGCTGGCGCTGGAACGGCACGGCGGCCGGTGGAGCGTGCGCAGCGAGCGCCGGTCATGAGGAGGGGGCGCCCCGCATCGCGAGGCGCCCCCTTTCCGCTCGTCTCACTTGTTCAGGTGCGCCCAGAACTCGTCGAACGAGAGGAGCTTGTCACCGTCGAGGTCGCGGCTCTTGATGATGACCTCGGCGACCGACTCGGTGACGTTCCAGTCACCCCCCTGGGCCAGGGCGGTCTTGAACTCGGCCGCGGTGATGAAGCCGTCACCGTCCGTGTCGATCCGCTGGAACTCCTTGCGCGCTTCTTCGATGTCGGCCACCGATCCGCCCCTCTTCGTCATGCCTTGCGGTCATACTCGCTGTTCTACTGACGCAGGTCAGGTTAACGGCCCTGGTGAGCGCGGAGTGCGGCGACCACCCAGGAGAACTCCTCGTCGTACGAGGGCTGGCTTCCGACGCCGTTCACGATCGCCGACAAGTGGCGGTACCGGGCGACCCGTACGTTCGAGGCGGCGGTCAGCCGGTCCAGGACGGCGGCCCGGTCGGCGTCGCCCAGCAGGTCCCGCAGGAGCTCCTCGGCCGCCGGGTCGCCGGGGGCGACGCCCTGCCGCAGCGCCTCGCCGCCGAGGTGCACGAGACGGCTCATGAACCACAGGGACGTGCCCGCCGGGACGTCCGGCCCGCGGTCCGCCGCGTTGAACTCGACCATCGTCCGCATCAGCACCCGGAACTCCGGGTCCTGGATCAGCTCGGCCAGCTCCACCCAGGCGTCCACCTGCTCGGGAGCGGGATCGTCCGGCAGGTCCGCCGCGGCGAACCGCAGCCGGGTGCGGATGTCGGGGTCGGCGGTGTCGAGGCCGTCGAAGATCTCCGCCGTGAAGTCGTCGAGAAGCCGTTTGCGTTCGGCCGCCGACAGCCGGGCCAGTCTGTTCATCAGGGTCATCTCCTCCGCGGTCGAGCCGCGTCGCGCCACGGACGACAGCACGGCCCGGGTCACCTTCAGCGATCCGATCTGCGCGTCCAGCGCCGTCACGTGCGCCGCCGCGACCTCCGCGACCGTCCGCTCCCCGGCCAGCACCCGGCGCACATCGGCCAGACCGAGGCCCAGCTCGCGCAGGGTGCGGATCAGTTCGAGACGGGCGGCGGACTCGGCGTCGTAGAGGCGGTAGCCGCCGGCCGAACGGGTCACCGGGGTCAGGACGCCCTCGTCGGACCAGTAGCGGATGGTGCGCACGGTCAGTCCGGTGGAGCGGGCCAGCTCTCCGATGGTGAAAAGTCCGGTGCCGTCGTCGATCATGTGTGTGAGTGTGGGCCTTCCAGTGGGTGGAGACTCAAGGCGCGCGAAGGGAACCGGTGCGGTGGGGAACCTGCGGGACATTCTCGACGCGGCCGCGCGCGGTGTCTTCCCTCCCCCCGACGGCCGCACGACCGTCCTGTCCCAGCCCTCCCCGCGCGACGCGGGCGTCCTCTCCTTCACCGCGCACTCGGTGGTCTTCGTCGACGAGGACCCCGCGTGGGTGTACGCCACACTCGCCGCCGCCGACTGCGACGCCCTCGCCGCGTCGATGAGCCCCCGGTTCCTGACGGCCCTGCTGGACCGCACGGGCCGGGTCGCGGAGACGGTCGACGCGCTGGTGGTCGGCTCCCCGCTGCCGGGCCCGCCGCCTCTCGCGCTGACGGAGATCGAGGACCCGGACCATCCCCGGGTGGTCAGCTCGCGCAGGCGGCGCGACGAGGTGCGGGTGTGGGCCGCGGAGGGCGGCGTGGTCGTCCTCGGGCGCGGGGTCGCGGGCCGGCTGGAGGTGGCCGTGGAGGTCGAGGAGGGCGTACGGCACCGGGGGCTGGGCCGGGCCCTGGTGGGCGCCGCGCGGCACCTGGGCGGGGGCGAGCCGGTGTGGGCGCAGATCTCGCCGGGGAACGCCCGCAGCACACGGGCGTTCCAGGCGGCGGGCTATCTGCCGGTCGGGGCGGAGGCGCTGCTCACCGTCCGGCGGGACCCGGGCGTCGGGGCGGTCAGTGCCACGGTACGTAGTTCAGGTTGCTCACACAGCCGCTGAGCACCTCGGTCTTCGTGGCCTTGTCGACGGGACACGCGCCGAGGACGTACTGCCGTGCGATGCCGCCGGGGAAGGCCACCTCGACCTGGTCGGCGTACTTGTGGGTGTCGCCGATGGTGCGGTTGACGTCGATGCCGCCCGGGGCGTCGATGTAGTAGTTGTAGTTCGACTTCCAGCGCTTGTAGAGGTCGTGGTCGTAGGTCGTGGAGACGTACGGGGAGGGCTGGTTCTGCAGGACGTACTTCTCGATGTCGTACTGGCCGTCGACGACGTCCTTGGGGTAGAAGCCCTCGTCGAAGATGACCTCGGGCGCGCGGTTGTCGCTGCGCCACAGCGTGCCGCAGGCCTTGCGCCAGACCGGTGCCGGAGCGATGCGCGGGACGTCCACCTGCCGGTCGGCGGCGGCCTTGACGGGGTCGTCGAACTGGGGACAGGCGGGTGCGGCGGCCTTCGTCCTCGCCTTCGCGGGAGCCTCGGCCGGTGCGGCGGCGGGCACGGCCGCCGTGGTCGCGAGGACGGCACCCAGGGAGAGGACGGCGGCGGCGACCCGCCGCCGGACGCGATTGATGATCATGCGCAGCACGATGTCGGTTCCCCGACGGCGAGCCGTGGATCGTCACCCGATCGGCGGCGTGTCCCCGACCGGGGTTGCCCTGCGGGAACGGTCAGAGGCGCCCTAGCGGAAGATGCCGGTGTGGCCGAGCGAGTAGCGGCCCGGCTGCGGGTAGACGGCCAGACCGTGCGGACCCCTGCCGACCTTGATCCGGGCGAGCTGCTCTCCGGTGCCGGTGTCGATGGCGTACACCTCGGAGTTGTACCGCCCGGACAGCCACAGCACCTTGCCGTCCGCCGAGACGCCACCCATGTCGGGGCTGCCGCCGTGCGGGAGGCGCCACTTCTTGGTGAGCGCGTTCTCGTGGAAGTCGAAGACGGAGACGGTGCCCTCGCCGCGGTTGGAGACGTACATCTCGCGGGAGTCGCGGCCGATGTACAGCCCGTGGCAGCCCTTGCCGGTGTGCAGGAACTCCGGCTTGCCGAAGGTGTCGCCGTCGACGATCCACATCCCGTCGGCCATCATGTCCGCGATGTAGAACCGCTTCCCGTCGGGCGAGACCTTCACGTCCTGCGGCATGGCGCCCTTGTAGGGCAGTCTCTGCTGTCCGACGACCTTCATCTTCTCGGTGTCGACCTTCAGCAGTTCGCCGCTGAACTCGCAGGACACGATGAAGTACCTCCCGTCGAGGGAGAAGTCGGCATGGTTGACGCCGTAGCAGGTGACCGGTTCCGTCTTGATCCGCTTCATGGTGTGCGGGTCGCGGAAGACGAGTTCACGGTCGAGCGAGGCCATGACGACGGCGTACTTGCCGTTGGGCGTGAAGTAGAGGTTGTACGGGTCGTGCACCTCGACCGACTTGCCCGCCTTGCCGGTCTTCGGGTCGATGGGGGTGAGGGTGTGCCCCCGGTTGTTGTTGACCCACAGCGTCTTCATGTCCCAGGAGGGGACGACGTGCTGCGGCTGCCGCCCCACCCTGAGGGTCTCGATCACCTCGTACGTCTTCGGGTCGATGACGGAGACGGTGTCGGACTCGGTGTTGGGGACGTAGACCCGGGACGGGAAGTCCTTGACCACCGGGGAGAGCTTGCCGGGGCGGTCGGCGGCGTAGACGTCCTTCGGGTCGAGCACCGGCGGCATGCCGGGCAGGCCTTCGACGACGGGCCCGCGGGCCTTCTTCGCCGGTGCGGGAGCGGCCGCCTTGCTGGCGCCGCTCCCTCCTTCCCTGGCCGCCCCGCCCCCGCCGTCGGTGCCGCAGGCGGCGAGGACGGTGAGCGCGGCGCCGGCGAGCAGGGCGCTTTTCACGAGGTTGCGGTGCATCAGCCGATCAGCTCCGTGGTGGTGACCGCGCGCAGTCCGCGGCGGTCGAGTTCGTCGAGTACGGCGGGGAGCGCGGCGACCGTGTCCGCGTACCCGAAGTGCAGGCTCACGACGGACCCGTCCCGGATCCCGCCGAGGATGTTGCGGGCGACGGCGGCGGCACCGGGCGAGGTGAAGTCGAGGGAGTCGACGTCGTAGGAGAGGACGTGCGGGTAGCCGGCGCGGCGGGCCAGCGCCGCCACGAGCGGGGAGGCGCGGGTGGCGCGGGAGGGCCGGAACCAGGTGCCGATGGACCCGGTGAGCCTGCGCAGCCGCTCGGCGCATCCGGTGATCTCGGCCGCCGCCTCGGCCTCCGGCATGGCGTTGATGTCCAGATGGCGCTGGGTGTGGTTGCCGAGGTCGTGGCCGCCGTCGAGGATCCGGCGGGCGAGGTCGGGGTGTGCGTCGAGCCAGGACCCGACGGCCAGCACGGTGACCCGCGCGCCGTGCCGCTCGGCCTCCCCGAGCAGGGCCCGGGCGACGGAGGGCTCCCCCTGACCGTGGAAGGTGAGAGCTACCCGGGACCGACCGCTCGGACCGTGACTGATCTGAGCGGGCTGCCGGGGAAAGGCACGCGGCGCGGGGGCGGCGAGCGGACGGGCGGGGGCCTTGGGCACGCGGGTGGGGGACGCGGGGCCCGGGGAGGCGGAGGCGGGGGCATGCGGGGCGACGGCGCCGGAAGGGGACGTGAAGGGCGAGCACGCGGCCGCGAACGCACCCCCGGCGACGAGCCCGGCGCCCGCCCGCAGCACGGAACGACGGTCGGATGTGGTCACCCGCACCATTTAAGGGCGGATATGGGGCAATTTCGGCCATTGACGCAACCCGGCTCGCCGACCGCACTCAGCCCGTCCGGCGTTCGAGGACGAGGCCCGTTCAGGGCCGAAGCCGGGGCCGGGGCGGCAGCCCCCGGGGGACGGCACCGAGACGCACCCGCACACACCCGGCCGACCGCCGGAGGCACCCGCACACGCCCGGCCGGCCGCCGGAGACATCAGCGGTCGGCGACCCGCATCTCGAACCACGTCGTCTTGCCCCGGGGCAGCAGATCCACGCCCCAGCGGTCGGAGAGTTTGTCGACGAGGAACAGCCCCCGCCCGCTGACGTCCAGTTCCTGGACCGGCATCAGACAGGGCAGCCCCCGGGAGGGATCGCGGACCTCGACCCGGATCCAGCCGCGTCGGCGCCGCATCCGGAGGCCGAAGACCCGGGCACCGGTGTGCCGTACGGCGTTGCCGACGAGTTCGGAGACGAGGAGGACCGCGTCCTCGGTCATCTTGGGGGTCAGTCCCCACTGGCGCAGGACGACGACCTGGGCCAGCCGGCGGGCCGTGGCGGCGGACTCGGGACGGGACGGCAGCGGAACCTCGCCGTCCGTCGGGTTGCCGAACAACTCCAGCGCCTTCAACGCCCGTTCGTCCTCGACCGCGGGCGACCAGCGCGCCGCGGTCGCACGGCTCGGTCCCCGCGGCTGTTCGATGCCCTCCAGCCCCGCCATGCCCCCATCATGGCCGCCCGGAGCCCCCTCCGGGGCCGTTCCGCCGGAATACGCACCCCGGAATAGACTGTTCCGGATGGATTGATCGGCATATGCCGGGGGCAGTTCAAAGCCTGACAAACCGGGACTGACCTGCGGCGACAACCCGTCGAGAGCCGCTCGGCGGGACCACTCGACAAGGCAGGCTTAAGGTCGCCTTAAGGTTCCCATAAACCGCCCCATCGAGGGACCCGGATGAGACGCCCCGTCAATTGCAAGTGATTCCGGGGAGTTTGAAGGAGACCTCCCTCACAGGAACTTGGCCTTGCCCGGGCCTTCCTCGACGAAGCTGCGCATGCCGATCTCGCGGTCGGGGGTCGCGAACAGACCCGCGAACCAGTTCCGTTCGACCGCCAGACCCGTCTCGATGTCGGTCTCCAGACCGGTGTCGATCGACTCCTTCGCGGCCCGCAGCGCGATCGCCGGACCCTGCGCCAGCTTCGCGGCCCAGCGGTGCGCCTCCGTGTACACGTCGGCGGCCGGGACGACCCGGTCCACCAGGCCCAGGGTCAGCGCCTCGTCGGCCTTCACCATCCGGCCCGTGAAGATCAGGTCCTTCGCCTTGGAGGGGCCGACCAGCCGGGAGAGGCGCTGGGTGCCGCCGGCGCCGGGGATCAGCCCGAGCAGGATCTCCGGCTGGCCCAGCTTGGCGTTGTCCCCGGCGATCCTGAAGTCCGCGCACAGCGCGAGCTCGCAGCCGCCGCCCAGCGCGTAGCCGGTCACCGCCGCGACGACCGGCTTGGGGATGCGGGCCACCGCCGTGAAGGAGTCCTGGAGGGCGCGGGCGCGCAGGACCATCGCGGTGTGGTCCATCTCCTGCATCTCCTTGATGTCCGCGCCCGCCGCGAACACCTTCTCGCCGCCGTACACGACGACCGCGCGTACGTCGTCACGACGGGTCGCCTCCTCGGCGAGCTCCTTGAGCCGGTCCTGGGTGGCCACGTCCAGCGCGTTCATGGGCGGACGGTCGAGACGCAGCGTGCCGACGCCGTCGGCGACTTCGAGATTCACGGTCATGGCAGCAGGTTAACGGGGACTAACGGCGAGCGGTCCGGTGCGGTCGGTCACATCGGGCCGGGGGTCTGGGGGTTGCCCCCCAGGCAGGCACAGCACGGGGACCAACGGCGAGCGGTCCGGTGCGGTCGGTCACATCGGGGGGAGGGGACGACGAAGGGCCCGGTGCCGTGGGTCGCGGCGCCGGGCCCTTCCTGGAGTCATCGAGCGGGTGCTACTTCGTCCACTCCGCCCACGGGATGTTCCAGCCGTTGAGGCCGTTGGCCGGGTTGACCGTCGGGTCGGTGGAGTTCTTCACGACCACCACGTCGCCGACCATCGAGTGGTTGAAGAACCACGCGGCCGGCACGCCGCTGTCGTAGCCGCCGCGCACGTCCCGCAGGCCGATGCAGCCGTGGCTGGCGTTGTAGTTGCCGAAGGCGTCGCCGCCCCAGTAGTTGCCGTGCACGAAGGTGCCGGAGTCGGTCAGGCGGATGGCGTGCGGGACGTCCTTGATGTCGTACTCGCCGTCGTAGCCGACCGTGTCGCCGTTCATGCGGGTCACGGTGAACTTCTCACTCATGACCATCTGGCCGTTCCAGGTGGCGTAGCCGGACTTGCCGGTGGTGACCGGAATGGTCTTGACGACCTTGCCCTCCTGCGTGACCTTCATCGTGTGCTTCTTGGCGTCCACGACGGACACCTGGTCACGGCCGATGGTGAAGGAGACCGTCTTGGCCTGCTTGCCGTAGACGCCCTTGCGGCCCTCGACGCCGTCGAGGTTCAGCTTCACCGTGACCTTGGTGCCGGCCTTCCAGTACTTCTCGGGACGGAAGTCGAGACGGTCGTTGCCGAACCAGTGGCCCTGGACGTCGACGGCCGGCACGGTCGTGATGGAGATGGCCTTCTCCACGTCGTCCGGGTGGGTGATGCCCCGGGTGAAGCGCACCGAGAACGGCATGCCGACACCGACCGTGGAACCGTCCTCGGGCGTGAAGTTGCCGGTGAAGGTGTTCTGCGGGCTCAGCGTGGTGAAGGACGAGTCCTCGGCGGCCGTACGGCCCTCGGAGTCCTTCGCGACCGCGTGCACCTGGTACTTGGTGGCCCCCGCGAGGTGCGTGGCAGGCGTCCAGCCGACGCCGTCCGCGGAGATCGCGCCGGCGACCGCCGTCCCCTTGTCGTCCTTGACGACGACCTCGGTCAGTTTGCCCTTGGCGGCCGTCACCTTCAGGGCGCCGCTGGTGTCGACGTCCTTGGCACCGGTCTTCGGGGCGATGGTCACGACCGCCTCGGACTGCTTGCTCTCGGCGGTGGCGGATGCGCCCTTGCCTTCGGAGCCCGCGTCCTTCGCGGACCCGGAGTCCGAGTCCCCGCCCCCGCCGCAGGCCGTGACGGCCAGCAGCAGCCCGCCGACGATCAGCGCCAACCGCTTGTCGCGGCCGCGCGAGCGCCCCCCAACCGACGCCCCCGATATCGGTCGCACGTTCAAAGTCGTTCTCCCCACTCCCCCGGGCCCTCCCCGGGCCCGCACCGCGACGCGTCCCCCGCGTTCGCCGCATATTAACCACAAGGTCAACGGCCTGGACGGGCCAAGATTGTCACCGTTCAGTCCCAACTAGGACCGTGCGAACGCGGGGAAGGTTGCATCGGAGGGCGAGGTCATTTCAGGACGCCGCCGGCGATCCACTCCTTCCAGGTCATGTTCCAGCCGCCGAGCCCGTTGTCCGGGGCGACCTGCTTGTCCTTGCTGTGCACGACCTCGATGACGTCACCGACGAGCGAGCGGTCGAAGAACCAGCCCGCGGGCGTGTCCGACGCGCCGCCCTTGACGTCCCTGAGACCCACGCAGCCATGGCTCACGTTGACCCGGCCGAAGACGTCCTCCGCCCAGTAGTTGCCGTGCAGGAAGGTGCCGGAGCTGGTCAGCCGCATGGCGTGCGGCACGTCCGGAATGTCGTACTCGCCCTTGCCGTTCGCCTTCTTGAAGCCGACCGTGGCGCCGTTCATCCGGGTCAGCTCCAGCATCTCGGTCACCACCATCTTCCCGTTGTAGGTGGTGTTCTTCGGCGCCCCGGCCGTGATCGGCACGGTGGCCAGCAGTTCGTCGTCGCGCCGCACCTGCATGGTGTGCTTCGCCGCGTCCACCAGGGACACCTGGCTGCGGCCGACGGTGAAGGAGAACGACTTGTCCTGGAGCCCGTAGACACCGGGCGCCCCCTCGACGTCCCGCAGCCCGAGCGTGACGGTGACCCGGGTACCGGGCTCCCAGTACTCCTCGGGCCGGAAGTCGAGCCGGGTGTCCCCGAACCAGTGCGGCCGGATGTCCACCGCGGGTTCGGCCGTGACCCGGACGGCGCGCTGGACCGCGGCCCGGTTGTCGATCTCCCGGTTGAACTCCAGCGAGACGATCATCCCGGTGCCCACGGTGGAGCGGTTCTCCGGGGTGACGTAGCCGATGAAGCGCTCTTCGGGGACGTAGGTGGTGAAAGTGGTGTGCCGGGCCGAGCGGTTCCCGTCGCCGTCCAGGGCGACGGCGTCGACGGTGTAGCGGGCGGCGAGCCCGAGCCGGTCGTCGTCCGGCCGCCAACTCGATCCGTCCGCGGTGATCCTGCCCGGGACCGGGGTCTCCTGGGCGTCCTGCGACCTGACGACCTTCACGGACTCCAGCCGCCCGCCCGGCACCCGCACCAACAGCCGCTCCTCGGGCCGTACCCCTTTCGTTCCGTCAGCCGGGGTGACGCGGATGACGTCCTCGGGGGCCGGGGGCTTGCCGAGCACCCGGTCGAGTCCGCTCCGGCTGTCCTCGCCGGTGCAACCGGCGGCCCCGGCAAGTAGTCCTGCCCATGTCAGTACGGCGGCCAGTGCGACCCCCGCGCGCCGTGCGCGCCCTTGTACGTGCCTCACATGGTGCCCAACGACCGGGCATGCTCCGGGGAAACGTGAGTGCGAGGGCCGCTCTGGGCAGAAATGGGGGGAGGACGACGCGACGGGGAGCCGCGGCCGGGACACCGCGCGCTCTTTTCCCACGTCGTTCCATGAGCCGCGGGAGGCTGAACGGTGTCCAGCGCAGCCGAGCAGGAGGCGGTGGCGGAACGCGCCACGCCGGACACCGTCATGAACGGTGCGTCGCGCAAGGTGCCGGGTCCACCCGTGTGGCCGGGCGCGTCCACACCCCTGGGCGCCCGGTTCCGGGTCGGCCCGGACGGGGTCGCGGGCACCAACTTCGCGCTGTGGGCGGGTGGGGCGGAGTCGGTCGAACTGTGCCTGTTCGACGAGGCCGGCCGGGAGACCCGTGCCCGCCTCACCGAGCTCACGCACGAGATCTGGCACGGCTTCGTGCCCGGGATCATGCCGGGCCAGCGCTACGGCTACCGGGTGCACGGCCGCTGGGACCCGTGGACCGGCGGCCGCTGGAACCCGGCGAAGCTGCTCCTGGACCCGTACGCCAGGGCGGTGGACGGCGAGTTCAGCCTGCCGCCGGAGGTCTACGGGCATGTCCGTGACTGGCCCCAGCAGCAGGTCGCCGACACCGTGCGCGACGAACGGGACTCGGCACCGCACGTCCCCAAGGGCGTCGTCGTGCACGATGACGACGACTGGGCCGACGACCGCCGGCCGAAGACGCCCTGGGCGGACTCGGTGATCTACGAGCTGCATGTGCGCGGCTTCACCCGGCTGCACCCGGGGATCCCGGAGGAACTGCGCGGCACCTACGCCGGTCTGGCGCACCCGGCGGCCGTGGAGCACCTGGTGAGGCTGGGCGTCACGGCGGTGGAGCTGCTGCCCGTCCACCAGTTCGCGCACGAGGACCATCTGCTGCGCAGGGGGCTGAAGAACTACTGGGGCTACAACTCCATCGGCTACTTCGCCCCGCACGCCGCGTACGCCTCCGCGGGGACGACGGGCGGGCAGGTCGGCGAGTTCAAGCGGATGGTGCGCGCCCTGCACGCGGCAGGCATCGAGGTGATCCTCGACGTCGTCTACAACCACACGGCGGAGGCCGGCGAGCTGGGGCCGACGCTGTCACTGAAGGGCATCGACAACCGGGGCTACTACCGGGTGCAGTCGGACGCGCGCAGGTACGCCGACTACACGGGCTGCGGGAACACCCTGCACGTGGTCCAGCCCCATGTGCTGAGGCTGATCACCGACTCGCTGCGCTACTGGGTGACGGAGATGGGCGTCGACGGCTTCCGTTTCGACCTGGCGGCGGCGCTGGCCCGCTCCATGCACGACGTCGACATGCTGTCCCCGTTCCTCGCGGTGATCGCGCAGGACCCGGTGCTGCGCCGGGTGAAGCTGATCGCCGAACCCTGGGACGTGGGCTCGGGCGGCTACCAGGTGGGCGCCTTCCCGCCCCTGTGGACGGAGTGGAACGACCGCTACCGCGACGCCGTACGGGACTTCTGGCGGCAGTCGCTGCCGGACGTGCGGGAGATGGGCTACCGGCTGTCGGGGTCGAGCGACCTGTATGCGTGGGGCGGACGCCGGCCCTACGCGTCGGTCAACTTCGTGACCGCGCACGACGGCTTCACCCTGCGCGACCTGGTGTCGTACGACCGCAAGCACAACGAGGCCAACGGCGAGGGCAACCGGGACGGTACGAACGACAACCGCTCCTGGAACGGCGGCACCGAGGGCGAGACGGCCGACGAAACGGTCCTGGCGCTGCGGCGGAGGCAGTTGCGGAACCTGCTGACGACGCTGCTGCTGTCGACGGGCGTGCCGATGCTGGTCGCGGGCGACGAACTGGGGCGCACCCAGCGGGGCAACAACAACGCCTACTGCCAGGACAACGAGATCAGCTGGGTGGACTGGGGGCTGCTCGAGGAGCCGGGATGGCGGGCCCTGTTCGACCTGACCGCCCGGCTGATCGCGCTGCGCCACCGGCACCCGGTGCTCCGCCGCCGCGCCTTCTTCTCCGGGCGGGCGCATTCGGCGGACGGACTGCGGGACCTCGCCTGGTTCACCGAGCGGGGCACGGAGATGACCGAAGGGGACTGGTACGCGCCCGCGGCAACCCTCGGGATGTACCTGTCCGGACGGGACATTCCCGGCCGGGACGAGCGGGGCGCGCCGATCACCGACGACAGCTTCCTCGCCGTCCTGCACGCCGGGGACCGGCCGGTGAGCTTCGTCCTGCCGGGGGCGCCGTGGGCGGAGCGGTACGAGGTGGTCGTCGACACGTCGAGCGAGGAGCAGGGGGAGGCGCCGGGCAGGAGGCACCGGGCGGGGATGCCGGTCACGGTGCCGGGGCGGACGGTGCTGCTGCTGCGGGTGGTGGGGTGGGACAACGTTTCAGGCCCATGAACTCCCCGGCGGATTCCTGGCCCCGAGGCCGGCCCGCTGATCACACTGAAGCCACGCTCCCCGACCGAACCCCGTGCCGCGTAGCGGCACAGCAACGGACGAGAAGGCCCGAATCCCCGGGCTGAGGCCCTGGGAGCAAGTCAATACACCGAGGTCCGACCGAGCGCTGCCCCGGAGGGGGCGGCCCCTGGGCGGCGCGGGGATCGGCCGGCTCGCCCGAACGGGCCTCAGCCGATCGGTTGACGTGCCGGGTACGACCCCTCGAACACGCAGGTCGTAGGACCAGCGGCCGAGTCCGGTCGGGCCAAAACTCGGTGGGCGATGTCAGTGCCGGTCCGTAGGCTCGCGGTGATGCCCAGGACACCTGCAACCGCTTCCCAGGACCGCTCCGCCGTACGCTCCCTGCTGCGTCTGTGGCCGTACGTCCGTCCCGTGCGGATACGGCTGTTCGCGGCCGCCTTCGTCGCCGTGCTCGCCTCCTGTACGGGGCTGGTCATCCCGCTCGTCCTGAAGTGGATGGTGGACGGCCCCGTGGCCGACCGGGACACCGCCGGGGTCTGGCTGGGCGCGCTCTGTCTGCTGCTGCTCGGGTTCGCGGAGGCGCTGCTGTTCGGGTTGCGGCGCTGGCTGGTGGCGCGTCCGCTGTCGCATGTCGAGGCGGAGATGCGGGCGGAGCTCTACGGGCGGCTCCAGCGGCTGCCGGTGGCGTTCCACGACCGGTGGCCCTCGGGGCAGTTGCTGTCCCGGGCGACCTCCGACCTGGGTCTGCTGCGCATGTTCCTCGCCTTCCCGCTGACGTTCCTGCTGGTCAACTCGGTGACGATCCTCTTCGGGGTGGTCATCATGCTGCTCCAGGACTGGACGCTCGGGCTGGTCATCCTCGGTCCGGCCGTCCCCGTCGTCGTGATGTGCGTGTACTTCGAGAGCCGGTACGCGGTCGTGGCGCGGCGCGCCCAGGACCAGGCCGGGGACCTGACGACGGTGGTCGAGGAGAGCGTCCTCGGGATCAGGATCATCAAGGGCTTCGGGCGGCACCGCAGCCAGGCGCGGGCCTTCCGGGAGCTGTCCTCGACGCTGCGCGGCACCGAGCTGCGCAAGGCACGGCTGCTGGCCACGATCTGGGCCGTCATCGTGACGCTCCCGGAGGTGGCGATCGGGGCGGCGCTGGTGCTCGGCACGGTGCAGGTGGCGGACGGCGAGCTGTCCGCGGGCACCCTGGTCGCCTTCCTGTCCACGGCGCTCGCGCTGCGCTGGCCGGTGGACTCGATCGGCTTCCTGCTGGCGATGAGCCAGGAGGCGGCGACGGCGACGGAGCGCTACTTCGAGGTGATGGACGAGGCGCCCGAGGAGCCCGAGGGCCGGGGCGGGCGGGCCGCCGCGGCGGACGGCGGTCTGCGGTTCGACGGTGTCACCTTCCGCTATCCCGACGCCTCCCCCGACTCCCCGCCCACCCTCGACGGCGTCGATCTGCACATCCGGCCCGGCGAGTCCATGGCGCTGGTCGGGGCGACCGGCAGCGGGAAGACCGCGCTCACGGCCCTGGTCCCCCGGCTGCACGAGGTGACCGCCGGCCGCATCACGCTCGACGGCGAGGACATCACCGCGATGTCCCGCGAGGAGCTGCGCTCGCGGGTCGCCGTCGCCTTCGAGGAGCCGACCCTGTTCTCCGCGAGCGTCGGGGAGAACGTCCTCATGGGAGCGGCGGACGGGGCGGGCGCCGTCGAGCTGGAGCGGGCACTCGGCGTGGCCCAGGCGGACTTCGCGCACGCGTTGCCGCAGGGCGTCGAGACGCAGGTCGGCGAGCAGGGGCTCAGTCTCTCCGGCGGGCAGCGGCAGCGCCTCGCGCTGGCCAGAGCCGTCGTCGGGCAGCCCCGGTTCCTCGTCCTGGACGACCCGCTGTCCGCGCTGGACGTGCACACCGAGGCGGCCGTGGAGGCGGCTCTGCGGCAGGTCCTCGCCGACACCACCGCGCTGATCGTGGCGCACCGCCCGTCCACCGTGCTCCTCGCCGACCGTGTCGCCCTGCTGTCCGACGGGCGCGTCACCGCCGTGGGCACCCATCACGAACTGCTGCGCAGCAACACCGAGTACGCCCACCTCATGTCCGGAGAGCCGTCCGGCACACCGTCCGGAACTCACTTCGGGGAACAGGAGGCCGACCGCCGATGACCGCCCCCACCACCACTTCCCCCGTCACCGACGACGACCCCGAAGTCCCCCGGCGGACCGCCGCCGACGACCCCTTCGACAAGGACGTCCTGCCCACCCCGCCCGGCGCCACGGGCGCGCTGCTGCGTTCCCTGCTCGCGCCCATGAGGGCACGGGTCGCCTTCACCTCGCTCCTGCTGCTGCTCCAGCAGGCGGCCGTGCAGGCCGGCCCGCTGCTGGTGGCGTACGCCATCGACCGCGCCGTACCGGCGTTCCGGGCCGACGACCACGGGCCGCTGATCGCGGTCGGGGTCGGCTATCTGCTGTGTGCGCTGGTCTCCGGCGGACTTCAGTACGCGTTCCTGATCGCTTCCGCCCGCGTCAACCAGGACGCGCTGCTCGATCTGCGCGGCCGGATCTTCCGGCACGCGCAGGCGCTGAGCCTCGACTTCCACGAGCGCTACACCTCGGGGCGGCTGATCTCCCGCTCCACCACGGACGTGGAGTCGCTGCGCGAACTGCTCAGCGAGGGCCTCCAGGAACTCGTGACGGTGATCCTTTCCTTCCTCTGCATCTCGGCCATGCTGCTCTGGCTGGACCTGGGCCTCGGGGCCGTCGCGGTGGCCTCCTTCGTGCCGCTGTACCTCCTCGTCAGGATCTACCAGCGGCGCGCCGGGCAGGTGTTCCGGGCCCGTTCCACCGCGATCGCGGCCGTGATCGTGAAGTTCGTCGAGACGATGAACGGCATCCGGCCGGTGCGCGCGTTCCGCCGCGAGCCCTTCAACGACGCCGACTTCCGTGTCCTGAACCAGCGGCACGAACGGATCAACGGCAACGCGCTCCTGGAGATGGCCCGGTACGTCACCGGATCGCGGCTGGTCGCCAACACGGCGGTCGCGCTGATCGTGCTGTGGGGCGCCACCCGGGTGACCGACGGCTCGCTGGAGCTGGGGGTGCTGGCGGCGGCCGTCCTGTATCTGCGGCGGCTGTACGACCCGATAGACCGGCTCGCCATGTTCCTCAACTCCTACCAGTCGGCGGCCGCCTCGCTGGAGAAGATCGCGGGGCTGCTCGCGCAGACGCCGTCCGTGCCCGAGCCGGCCATGCCGCGGGAACTCCCGCCGCTGGAGGGCGAACTGCCCGGCCGGGAGGTCGTCTTCGACGGGGTGTCCTTCGGCTATCGCACGGGTGGCGAGATCCTCCCCCGCTTCGATCTGACCCTGCCCGCCGGACAGACCGTCGCCGTGGTCGGCTCGACCGGAGCGGGCAAGTCCACGCTGGCCAAGCTGCTCGCCCGCTTCTACGACCCCTCCGCGGGGCGGGTGCTGCTGGACGGGGTCGACCTGCGCGAGCTGGCCGTGCCCGAACTGCGGCGCGGGGTGGTCATGGTGACGCAGGAGGCGTTCCTGTTCTCCGGCACGGTCGCCGAGAACATCGCCATCGGCCGGCCGGACGCGGGCCGGGAGGAGATCGAGCGGGCGGCGAAGGCGATCGGCGCGCACGAGTTCATCAGCGCCCTGCCCGACGGCTACGACACCGACGTCCGCAAGCGCGGTGGTCGCATCTCCGCCGGGCAGCGACAACTCGTCGCGTTCGCGCGGGCGTTGCTGGCCGACCCGGCGGTGCTGATCCTCGACGAGGCGACCAGCTCGCTCGACATCCCGGGCGAGCGGGCCGTGCAGGCGGCGATGGCGACGGTGCTGAAGGGCCGTACGGCGGTGGTGATCGCGCACCGGCTGTCGACCGTGGAGATCGCCGACCGGGTCCTGGTCATGGAGCACGGGCGGATCGTCGAGGACGGCAGCCCGGCCGCACTGATCGCGGGCACCGGCCGGTTCGCGGACCTGCACCGGGCCTGGCGGGACAGTCTGGTGTGAGCGTCCAGGGGGAACTACGGGGGCCGGAAGGACGAGTGGATGATCGACGCGTACGAGGATCCCGGCACGCCCGACAGCCGCGGCGGCTGGGCGTACCTGGCGTGGCTGGTGCGCTGCCAGCCGTGGCGGGCGCTGGCCGGGGCGGTGCTGGCCAGCGTCTGGATGGTGCTGATGGCGGTGGCGCCGTACCTGCTGTCGAAGGCGGTGGACGACGGTCTCGAGCCCGGTGACACGGCGGCGCTGGCCGGCTGGACGGCGGCCCTGTTCGCGGTGGGCGCGTTCAACGCCTGGGTGAGCATCATGCGGCACCGCACGATGACCCGGGTGCGCATGGACGGGTACTTCCGCACCACCAAGGTCGTCGTCGAGCACACGCTGCGGCTCGGCGCCGCGCTGCCGCGTCAGGTGGGGGCCGCGGAGGTCGTCACCATCGGGGTGAGCGACGTGCACACGATCGCGGGCGCGCTGACGGTGATCGGGCCGGGCGTCGGCTCGGTCGTCGTCTATGTCTTCGTCGCCGGGCTGCTGCTGTCGGTGTCGCCGCTGCTGGCGGCGGTGGTGCTGCTGGGGATGCCGGTGGTCGCGATGCTGGTCGGGCCGCTGATGTCGCGGTTGCAGGGCACGGAGACCGAGTACCGGGAGCGACAGGGAGTGCTCACCGCGCGGATCGGCGATCTCGCGGGCGGGCTGCGAGTGCTCAACGGGCTCGGTGGCAAGGAGCTGTTCGCGGCTTCCTTCGACCGCGACTCGCAGCGGCTGCGGGCGCAGGGCTACCGGGTCGGCGCGGTCACCAGCTGGATGCAGGCGCTCGGGGTGGGCCTGCCGACGCTGTTCCTCGCGGTGGTGACCTGGCTGGCGGCCCGGCTCGCCGCCCAGGGGGACATGACCGTCGGCGAGTTGGTGTCGGTGTACGGCTATGTCGCCGTCCTGATCGGCCCGGTGGCGTTCCTCGTCGACATGGGCTACCAGCTCAGCCGGGGCGTGGTGGCCGCCCGGCGCGTCGTACGGCTGCTGCGGCTGGAGCCGGCCCCCGACACCGACACCGACACCAGCACCGGCACCAGCACGGGCACCGGCACCAGCACGGGCACCGGCACCGGCACCGGTGTCGCCGACGCGCCCGTCGAGCCGTCGGTGCTGCACGACCCCGTATCGGGTGTGCGGGTGGCACCGGGCCGGCTGACCGCGCTGGTCGGCGCCCGGCACACGGAGGTGACCGCCGTCGTGGACCGGCTCGGCCGGTACGGCCCCACGGACGCCACCTGGGGCGGGGTACGGCTGGACGCCGTCCCGCTGGACCAGGTCAGGGACCGGATCCTGGTCGCCGACAACGAGGCCGACCTGTTCGCCGGGAGTCTGCGCGAGGTGGTGGGCGGACGGCGTGCGCCCTCCCCGGCGGACGTCGGACGGGCGGTGCGGGCGGCGGCCGCCGACGACATCGTGCAGGGCCTGCCGGAGGGACTCGAGTCACCCGTGACCGCGCAGGGCCGCAGTCTTTCCGGCGGCCAGCGGCAACGGGTCCGGCTGGTACGGGCGTTGCTCGCCGACCCCGGGACGCTGCTGGCCGTCGAGCCGACATCGGCGCTCGACGCGCACACGGAGGCGGCGGTCGCCCAGCGGCTGCGCGCGGCACGGACCGGCCGGACCACGGTGGTGACCACCACCTCCCCGCTGCTCCTCGCCCAGGCGGACACCGTCCACTACCTGGTCGACGGAAAGGTGACGGCGACCGGCCACCACCACGACCTGCTGGAACGGGAACCGGGATACCGGTCCCTGGTGGCACGAGACACGGACGACGCGGACGACGCGGACGACACGGACGACACCGACGACACCGACGGCCTCGGTCCGGACGCGGACTCGGACCCGGGTGACGATGCGGGTGGGGACAAGGCCACGGATTCGGACACGGACACGGACAGGAACACGGACACGGGAGCGGGTGCCGGTGCCGGTGCCGAGGAGGTCGTGCGGTGACCGTGGTCGACGAGGGCTCGGGCCGGTTGCCGGTCGCCGAGCCGGGTGACGTGCGGCGGGCGGCGGTCCGGCTGTTGCGGGCCGACCGGCGGGCCTTCGGAGCCGCTCTCGCCCTGAACGTGCTCGCCGCCGGGGCCGGCCTGGCCGGGCCGTGGCTGCTGGGGCGGATCATCGACGAGGTGCGGACCGGACACGGCACCGGGGCCGTGGACCGGCTCGCGGCGGCCATCCTGGTCTGCGCGCTGGCGCAGCTGCTGCTGGCCCGCTGGGCCCGGTACGCGGGCCACCGCTTCGGTGAGCGGATGCTGGCGCGGGTGCGGGAGGAGTTCGTCGGGCGGGCGCTCGCGCTGCCCGCGTCGGTCGTGGAGCGGGCCGGCACCGGCGATCTGACCACGCGCGGCACCGCCGACGTGGCGGCCGTGGGCACCACCCTGCGGGACGCCGGGCCCGAGCTGCTGGTCTGCACGGTCCAGGCGCTGTTCACGCTCGGCGCGGTGTTCGTGATCGACCCGCTCCTCGGGGCGATCGGAGTGCTGGGGCTGACCCCGATCTGGTTCGCGCTGCGCTGGTATCTGCGGCGGGCGCGCGCGGCCTACCTCGCCGAGGGCGCGGCCACCTCCGAGGTCGCCGAGATCGTCGCCGCCACCGCGTCCGGGGCGCGCACGGTCGAGGCGTTCCGGCTCCAGGAGCGGCGGACGGCGGCGAGCCGGGACGCGCTGGAGATCTCGCGCCGCACCCGCTTCCGTACGCTCCACCTGCGTTCGGTGTTCTTCCCGGTGATCGAGGTGTCGTACTCGCTGCCCGTGGCGGGCGTGCTGCTGCTGGGCGGCGCGCTGCACGCGCGGGGCGCGATGAGCCTGGGCGCGGTGGTGGCGGCCGCGCTGTATCTGCGGCAGTTCACCGAACCGCTCGACCAGATCCTGCTGCGTGTCGAGCAACTCCAGAGCAGTGGAGCCTCGTTCGCCCGGGTGGAGGGCCTGGCCGGGGCGCCGCGCGCCGAGCCGGACGGCGGGGCGCCCGCTCCGGCGGACGACCGGATCGACGTGACGGGCGTGCGGTACGCCTACGAGCGCGGCGGCGAGGTGCTGCGCGGGGTCGATCTGACGGTGCGGCCCGGTGAGCGGCTCGCGGTGGTCGGCCCGTCGGGTGCGGGCAAGACCACGCTGAGCAGGCTGCTCGCGGGCGTGGACGCGCCGAGCGCGGGCACGGTGACGGTGGGCGGGGTGCCGGTCGCGGAGCTGGCGCCCGAGACGCTGCGCCGGCAGGTCGTGCTGGTCACCCAGGAGCACCACGTCTTCCTCGGTACGGTCCGCGACAACCTCCTGATCGCCGAACCGGCGGCGAACGACGGGCAGTTGTGGGCGGCGCTGGCCGCGGTCGGGGCCGCCGACTGGGTCCGGGAGCTGCCCGGCGGCCTCGACGCCGTGCTCGGCGGGGGCGGTGTCCGTACGGACGGCTCGCAGGCCCAGCAACTCGCCCTGGCCCGGGTGGTGCTGGCCGATCCGCACACGTTGATCCTGGACGAGGCGACGGCGCTGCTGGATCCGGCGACCGCCCGGCACACCGAGCGGGCACTGGCCGCCGTGCTCCGGGGCCGGACCGTCATCGCCGTCGCCCACCGCCTGCACACCGCGCACGACGCGGACCGGGTCGCCGTGATGGAGGACGGCCGCCTCACCGAACTCGGCACGCACGAGGCGCTGGTGACGGCGGACGGGGCGTACGCGGCACTCTGGCGGACCTGGCACGGGGAGCGGACCGAACCCTGATCCGCCGTTCGCCCCGGCCGGGAAACGGGCAGGGTAGCCGTGCCGGCCCACCCGGCCGGACCACCGGCGAGGCTCGGGGCGCAGGACGGGAAGGCCGGCACGCGAACGGCACGGGAAGGGGAGGCACGGGGGCATGGAAGCGGTCATCGGCACCCATCTGGACCTGTGGCGCAACACCATGCGGGAGTACGCCGAGGAGTTCCTGGGCGCCGCGGACGCCACCGGCGACGGCGGAGTGACCATCGACTGCTCCCGGGACGCCCCCTTCCCGTTCACCGAGGAGAGCGTGCTGGGGTACGCGGAGCATCCGGGGACCCTGCCCGCGGGCCGCGCCTGCCTGAAGCTCGCCTGGCGGTGGCGGCACGAGCTGGGGCTCGCCTGACCCCGGTCCCTGCGGACCGCTCGACCTGACCTGTCGGCCAATCGACCGCATATCGAACATGAACTACCGGACAACGAACTGTTTCCGGCCAACTTCCTGACGCGCTCCTGACAGATAGCGCAATCCACTGCCACTCTTCCCACTGCTGGTTCACAGCAACCCCACAGCTAAGCCCGCTCCACGTTCCGCCTTTGTTCTGCGTACCGCCTTTGTCGTGCCCGCACGGCTCACCCGCCGTCGGGTCTCCCCTGGCCGCGTGACCCGTGGCCGCGCAGAAGGAGTCAGTGTTGAGCAGCAGTCCCTCTCGCAGACGCACCCCCCACAGCACCTCCCGTCGTGCCGCGGCCGTCGCCCTCGTCGGCGTCTCCGCGCTCATCGCCGCCGCCGTGCAGTCCGGCGCCGCGACCGCTGCCCCGGTGAAGGCACCGCAGGCGGCGAGTCAGGCCGACCCGGGCGCCGAGTCGGTACGCCTCACCCCCGCCCAGCGTGCCGCGCTGATACGCGACGCGGACTCCGGCAAGGCGGCCACCGCCAAGGAGTTGGGCCTCGGCGCCAAGGAGGCGCTCGTCGTCCGTGACGTCGTCAAGGACGCCGACGGCACCCTGCACACCCGCTACGAGCGCACCTACGGCGGTCTGCCGGTCCTCGGCGGCGACCTGGTCGTCGAGACCGCGAAGTCCGGTGCCACCGAGGGCGTCACCAAGGCCACCCGGACGGCCATCAAGGTCGCCTCGCTCTCGCCCGCCGTCAGCGCGGCCAAGGCGCAGAAGCAGGCGCTGAGCCTCGCCGCGGCCGCCGGCGCCGAGCAGGCGGACACCAACCGCGCCCCGCGCAAGGTGATCTGGGCGGCGAACGGCACCCCGGTCCTGGCGTACGAGACGGTCGTCGGCGGCCTCCAGGAGGACGGCACCCCGAACGAGCTGCACGTCATCACCGACGCCACCACCGGCGCGAAGCTCTACGAGTACCAGGGCATCGAGACCGGCACCGGCAACACGATGTACAGCGGCCAGGTGACCCTGGGCACCACGCAGTCGGGGTCGACGTACAACCTGACCGACGGCGCGCGCGGCGGCCACAAGACGTACAACCTCAACCGGGGCACCTCCGGCACCGGCACGCTCTTCTCGGGCTCCGACGACGTCTGGGGCACCGGCGCCGCGTCCAACCTGGAGACCGCGGGCGCCGACGCGCACTACGGCGCGGCCCTGACCTGGGACTACTACAAGAACGTGCACGGCCGCAGCGGCATCAGGGGCGACGGGGTCGGCGCGTACTCGCGCGTGCACTACGGCAACGCGTACGTGAACGCGTTCTGGTCCGACAGCTGCTTCTGCATGACGTACGGCGACGGCTCCGGCAACACCCACCCGCTGACGTCCATCGACGTGGCCGGGCACGAGATGACGCACGGCGTCACCTCCAACACCGCGGGCCTCAACTACAGCGGCGAGTCCGGCGGCCTCAACGAGGCGACCTCGGACATCTTCGGCACCTCGGTGGAGTTCTACGCGCAGAACGCCTCCGACGTCGGTGACTACCTCATCGGCGAGGAGATCGACATCAACGGCGACGGCTCGCCGCTGCGGTACATGGACAAGCCGAGCAAGGACGGCGCGTCGAAGGACAGCTGGTACTCGGGAATCGGATCGGTCGACGTCCACTACTCGTCCGGCCCGGCGAACCACTTCTTCTACCTCCTGTCGGAGGGCAGCGGCACCAAGACCATCAACGGTGTCACCTACAACTCGGCCACCGCGGACGGCCTGCCGGTCACCGGCATCGGCCGCGACAAGGCGGAGAAGATCTGGTTCCGCGCGCTGACCACGAAGTTCACCACGACCACCAACTACGCGGCGGCCCGCACCGGCACGCTGGCGGCGACCGGTGAGCTGTACGGCACGACCTCCACCGAGTACAAGGCGGTGCAGGACGCGTGGGCCGGCGTCGCGGTCGGCGCCCGTTCCGACGGCGGGGGCGGTGGCGGCACCTCCTTCGAGAACACCGCCGACGTATCGATTCCGGACAACGGGGCGGCGGTCACCTCCTCGGTCACCGTCTCCGGCCGGACCGGCAACGCGCCCTCGAACCTGGCGGTGGCGGTCAACATCGTCCACACCTACATCGGTGACCTCCAGGTGCAGTTGCTCGCCCCCGACGGCACGGCCTACACGCTGAAGGCGTACGGCACCGGCGGCAGCACGGACAACATCAACACCACGTACACCGTGAACGCGTCCTCCGAGGTCGCCAACGGGGTCTGGAAGTTGCGGGTCCAGGACAACGCGGCCCAGGACACCGGCTACATCAACAGCTGGAAAGTGACCTTCCCGTAGGTCACAGGCCCCACAGGGTTCGCGCACAGCCGACCGACGGGCCTCGCACAGGACGCCGTCCCGGAGTCACGACTCCTCCGGGGCGGCGCCCCCTTTTTGCCAGCGCCTTACCTACGCCCTGTTGGCCTTTGACCCAGGTCAAGTGCGTTTACATTCCGGCAATGTTCATCCGGCAGTTGATTTTCAGCCAACATCACTTCGGGGTCCTGACATGTACGCGCCTTGATGCCAGTCTTCCTGTCACCCGCCGCACAACTTCACAGCAGTCACGGACAGCCACCCCACGCTGCCCGGGCACCCCCACATCCAAGGAGCTTGTGTGACCTCCCTCTACGCGCGTCACAAGCGCACCACTCTGGCCATCGCCACCGCCGTCGCGGCCGGAGCCCTGGTCACCACCGGCCTGACCGCCGGTACCGCCGCCGCGCAGACCCCGGCGGACGCCACCGGTGCGACGCCCCTCGCCGTGCCCACCGCGCTGGCCCCGGCCGCCCGCACCGCCCTGATCCAGGACAAGCAGGCCGACGCGCCCGAGACCGCGCAGGAGATAGGCCTCGGCGCCCAGGAGAAGCTGGTCGTGCGCGACGTCGTGAAGGACGCGGACGGCACGGTCCACACGCGCTACGAGCGGACCTACGCGGGTCTGCCGGTTCTCGGCGGCGACCTGGTCGTCCACGAGTCGGCCGCGGGCGCGAACAAGGGCGTCACCAAGGCGACCGGCACCACCATCAAGGTCGCCTCGCTCACCCCCGTCGTCACCGCCGCCAAGGCCGAGAAGCAGGCCCTGACCCTCGCCAAGGACGCCGGCTCCGCCAGCACCGAGGCCAGCGACGCGCCCCGCAAGGTGATCTGGGCGGGCAACGGCAGCAAGCCGGTCCTCGCCTACGAGACGGTCGTCGGCGGGCTCCAGGACGACGGCACCCCGAACGAGCTGCACGTCATCACCGACGCCGCCACCGGCAAGAAGCTGTACGAGTACCAGGGCATCGAGACCGGCACCGGCAAGAGCCTCTACTCGGGCACGGTGACCCTCGGCACGACCCTCTCGGGCTCGACGTACCAGCTGACCGACGGCACGCGCGGCGGCCACAAGACGTACAACAAGGCGCACGCCACGACCTCCTCGGCGGGCACGCTGTTCACCGACGCCGACGACACGTGGGGCACCGGCGCCGCCTCCAGCTCGACCACGGACCAGACGGCCGCGGTCGACGCCGCGTACGGCGCGCAGGCGACGTGGGACTTCTACAAGTCGACGTTCGGCCGCAGCGGCATCAAGAACAACGGCGTCGCCGCGTACTCCCGCGTCCACTACGGCAACGCCTACGTGAACGCCTTCTGGGACGACAGCTGCTTCTGCATGACGTACGGCGACGGGTCGAGCAACACCCACCCGCTGACCTCGCTGGACGTGGCCGGCCACGAGATGACGCACGGCGTCACCTCCAACACCGCGGGCCTGAACTACTCGGGCGAGTCCGGCGGCCTCAACGAGGCGACCTCCGACATCTTCGGCACCGCCGTCGAGTTCTACGCGGCGAACACCTCCGACGTCGGCGACTACCTCATCGGCGAGAAGATCAACATCAACGGCGACGGCACCCCGCTGCGCTACATGGACCAGCCCAGCAAGGACGGCGGCTCGGCCAACTACTGGTCGTCCTCGCTGAAGAACCTGGACGTGCACTACTCGTCCGGCCCGGCGAACCACTTCTTCTTCCTGCTCAGCGAGGGCAGCGGCAGCCGGACCATCAACGGGGTCAGCTACAACTCCCCGACGTACAACAGCTCCACCCTCACCGGCATCGGACGCGCCAAGGCCGTCCAGATCTGGTACAAGGCGCTGACGACCTACATGACCTCGACGACCACCTACGCGGGCGCCCGCACGGCGACCCTGAGCGCGGCGTCGGCGCTGTACGGCTCGACCAGCACCGAGTACAAGGCCGTGGCGGCGGCCTGGACGGCAGTCAACGTCGCCTGACCCACCAGTAGTTGACGTGAGGCGGTACCCGGGACGAAGGCATCCCCGGGTACCGCCTTACTCTTGGCTCCCATGTCTTCGAAGGACTTCACGTACGACGATGTCGGCGCGACCCGCGACCGCCCCGGCCACTGCCCTCCCGGCTTCCACTCCCTGCACGTCCGCACCCGCCTCGGCGAGGGCCACGACGTCTTCCGCCGGGCCGCCGAAGCGGTCCTGACCTGGGAGATGCACCGCGCCCTCGGTGTAGGTATGGACACGACCGCGCAACGGGCGGCCCCCGACGTCGATGTCACCGTCACCCTGGCCGGCCTCATAAAAGCCCCCTGCCGGGTGGTCTGGACAGTGGACGAACACCGGCGGGCCGGCTGGGCGTACGGCACCCTTCCCGGCCACCCCGAATGCGGCGAGGAGTCCTTCGTCGTCGACCGCACCGGAGACGGCACGGTCTGGCTGACGGTGTCCGCCTTCAGCCGCGGCGCGAAGTGGTACGCGAGGGCCGCAGGCCCGGCGGCCCGAGGCCTGCAGCAGGCATACGCACGCCGGTGCGGGGTGGTGCTGCGGGAACTGAGCGAGGGCGACAAGTCCTAGCCGAGGACGAGTCATGGCCGGGCGGGCCGCCCCCGCGCACCATGCGCCGACAGGTCAGGTGCGGGACACCACGCCGCAGCCCTCCTCGGCGTGCCCGGCGATGTCCTGACTGCGGTCGTACGGGTCCGTCGTCGGGCCGGTCGCAGGCGCGCCCGTGGGCTGGTCCGTGGCGAACTGGGGGTGCAGATAACCGTCGTAGACGTCGCAGGCGGAGTTGCCGATCTCCTGGTCGTACTGCGTGACGGTGATCTTCCCCGGCGTGACGACCCACTTGGCGGGATCGAAGAGTTCGATGTCGACGACCCGGCGCACGATGGTGCGCTCCACCTCGGTCGGGGCGTCCTTGTCGACGCGCACCAGCGGGTACACGAAGGTGTAGTCGGCGTGCACGACGACGGAGGCGCTCTCGCCCGCCTTGAACGTCATCCGTCCCCGCGTCTTGACCACGTCACCGGCCAGGCGCAGTTCGGCTGGGTCGAAGCGGCTGAACATCAGCACCGGGTCGTGCTCCTCGTCCGGCTTGCTCAGCGAGGTGTCCAGCAGGTCCAGCAATTCCTTCTGCCGTGGCTCGATCACGGAGAGCGCCGTCTCGGGACGTCCGCCGCGCAGGGTGGCCGGATCGAGGTTCGCGTCGATCAGCAGCTTCCTGGTCTGCTGAAGCGCCTGCTCCACCTGGGCCTTGGACAGCGATCCGACGCGGGTCGCCTTCGGCGGGACGATGCCGGCCGCGCCGTCGGCCCACTGCAACGCGGGGGAGCCCGCGAACGGCCGCTCGATCGTGGGAATCGCGACGCCGGCCGAGCCGGGCGCGCCGGTCGGGGCGGCGGTCTCCATGGGCAACGGCGAGGCCGATACGGCGGATCCGGGCTCGCCGACACCGAAGGGGTTACCCGGCAACAACGACGGCCGCATCGCCACGACGACCAGAGTGATCACGACCGGCACCCCGAGGAAGGCCCACAGCCGCCGCCCTCTGCGAGACGCCCGCTCCTGTGTCTCCTGCAGATCCGCAACGGTTCGCCACCCCTTGGGCGTCGCCCCGCGCGCCTCCTGCCGCCGCAGCCGCTCCGTGACCTCGCGGGCCCGCGCGGACGGCTCCTTCGGTGCGGAGTCGGGTATCCCGCGTTCGCTGTCCTGGACGAACGTCGCCCATTCCTCGTCGGAGATGGAGCTGCCGTCCCCCTCCCCCTTCTCCGAACCGGATCTGTGCTCTTCGGACGGTCTGTCAGACACGCGCCGTCGGCCTCTCTCTGCGTCGATCAACGGGCGGCACAGCCTATGTCAGCCCTGCTCAGGCGTGGCGAGAGGCCTGGTCTCGACCGGATCCCCGGGCTGCCACTCCTCGGAGCTCCACTCCGGCGTGGGCGACGGACGGGCCGGCGCGGGCGGAGGATCGGACCCCCGGTTGGGATTCTGCGCGACAGAACCCGATCCGCCCGACCCACCCCCGGTCGTGCCGGAACCACTCGACCTGCCGGAGCCGCTGCCCGCATGCGCCGACGAGTCCTTCGTCGCCCGCGGAGCCGAGGTCTTCGACGGCGACGGCGAGGCCGACGCGGTCGCCGAACGACTCGGAGCAGGGCTCGGTGAAGCGGCACCGCTCGACGAACTCACCGACGCGGACACCGAGCCCGAGGGTGAACTCTCCCTGTCCGCCGACCCGTCGGCACCCCCGGCAGCCGAGCACCCCACCAGACACAGACCGGCCACCACCACGACAGCCCCCAGGACACCCGCCCCACGACGACGGACTCCGGACATCCCGGCTCTCTCTTCGCTCACTTGCTTCATTCCACTCATCCGCTGCTCCGGCGTGCCGAACGCGCGGAAATCCCCCCGCCCAAACGATCACGAGTGGGCAAGTTCTAAAGGATCTCCCAGCGGGAGCACAAGATATTCACACAGTTCCCTCGGCCGAAGTGAACGTGATCACACGACATTCCCCACAGAACGCCCTCACCCGGTCACCCGATCTCCACCACCCGGGCCCAGGCGGGCGGATCGTCCGGTACGTAGTCGGGGTCGTCCTCGTCGTACGACGCCGAGCCGCGGGGGAACAGGCCCACCACCGTGCGGCACGGCGGGCGGGTGCTCGGCCAGGGGGTCTGGCCGTCGGTCAGGGCGACGATGACATCGGGGCGGGGCCGCGCGCGGAGGGCCTTGGTGAAGCCCGCGCGCAGATCCGTACCGCCTCCGCCCATCAGCGGGATGCCCTCGCCCCGGCACAGCGGGTGCACGATGCGGGCCGCCGCGTCGCACGGCACCACGGTGACCAGATCGCGTCGGCCGCCCACGGCCCGGGAGATCGCGGCGACCTCCAGGATCGCGCTGCCCAGTTCGGCGTCGCTGACCGATCCCGAGGTGTCGATGACCACGCTCACCCGGGGCGGTCTGCGGCGCAGGCTCGGCAGGACCGTGCCCGGGACGCCCGCCGAGCGGCGGGACGGCCGGCCGTAGGAGTAGTCCTCCCCCGCGCCCGGGGCCGAGACCGCCGAACGGACGGCCGCGCCCAGCAGATCCCGCCATGGCTGCGGCGGATGGAAGGCCTCCTCGGCCCACCGCCGCCACCCCGCAGGGGCGGTCCCCCGGCGGCCGGCGATGCCCTGCGCCACCCGGAAGCGGACGGCGTCCCGTTCCTGTTCGCTCAGGCCGTGCGCGCCGTCCGGGCCGAGGTCCCACTCCCGTTCCCGTCCGTCGGCGCCGCTGCCGCAGTCCAGCCAGACCAGGTTCTGGGTGTGCGGCCCGAGCCGGAACTGGCGCAGGTAGTCCTCCATCAACTCGCCCGGCCGCAGTCCGAGGGAGTTCGGCGTGACGGCGCCCTCGGGCTCGACCAGTCCGTCCCCGAACGCGTCGTCGTTGATCTCGCAGTCGGCCGCGATGTTCATCCGCAGCCGCTCCCCCGCACCGGTCAACCCCCGCTCCCGGGCGACCCGTTCACTGCGCCCGTGGTGGTCGCGCAGCAGGTGCGACACCTCGTGCACCCACACCCCGGCCAGCTCCTCCACCGGCATGCGGTCCACGAACGCCGGTGAGACATAGCACCGCCAGTGCCGGTCCACGGCCATCGTCGGCACCCGGCGCGACTCCACCGGGTGCAGGGCGAACAGGGCCGTCGCCAGATAGGGCCGGGCCCGGGCGGCCTGCAGCCGGGCGGCGAAGAGCTTGTCGAGGTCCAGGGGCCTCGGCTCCACCGTGCCCCGGGGCCTGCCGGTGACGGCCTGCGCCTCGTCGGCGCTCAGCAGCTCGTCCGGGCTCATCGGCCCGCCTTCGCGGCGGCCGTGGTCCGCGCCGTCGCGCGATCCGCCGCCCGGTCCGCCCGCCGGGACAGGGTCACCACTCCGGCCAGCTTCTCGATCGACGCCGGTACGTCCCAGTCCTCCCGGCGCAGGGAGGCGAGCGTCGTCGCGGGGACGACCACCAGATCCGGGGCGCCGGTCTCCAACGCCCGTACGAGGAGCGCCCACGCCGCGTCCCAGCGGGACCTGTCGGGGCGGGTGCGGACCGCCGCCACGACACCGTCCAGCACGGCCTGGCGCAGATCGCCCCGCTCGGGCAGGTCGGCGCTTGCCGGGTCGGCGAGCAGTGTCTCGGGGTCCGGGAGGTCCATCCGGTCCAGGCTCGCCAGCAGTTCCAGTCCCGGACCGTCGCCGACCGTGCCCCTGACCAGCAGCGAGAGTACGTCGCGGGAGGAGCCGGCCGCGGTCGCGAAGGCGATCAGGCTCAGGGTCATGTCCCAGCTGCGCGGCGACGGCCAGGCGCCGCCCCGGCGCGCTTCACTGCTGGGCAGCTGGTGCACGAGCTTGGGGCGCGCGGCGAGCAGTCCGCACACCGCGCGCCGAGCGAAGTCCACGGCCTCCGGCAGCTTCGCCGGGTCGAGCCGGGGCAGGGTCGCCCGGGGCCAGGTCCCCCCGAGTCCGCGGACGACGACCTCGTGGTCGTGGGTCCACTGGAGGTGGACGAACCGGTTGGCCAGCGGCGGGCTCAGTTCCCAGCCGTCGGCGGCCGAGCCCCGCGGGTTGGCGGCGGCCACGATCCGCACCCCGGGCGGCAGGGTCAGCGTGCCGATCCGGCGCTCCAGTACGAGCCGGAGCAGGGCGGCCTGCACGGCCGGCGGCGCCGTGGACAGCTCGTCGAGGAACAGCAGCCCCCGACCGGCCCGCACCAGGCGCACCGCCCAGTCCGGCGGGGCCATCGGGACGCCCTGTTCCGCCGGATCGTCCCCGACGACGGGCAGCCCGGAGAAGTCGGACGGCTCGTGCACGCTGGCGATCACCGTGGTCAGCGGCAGGTCCAGCGCCTCCGCGAGCTGGGTCAGCGCGGCGGTCTTGCCGATCCCCGGCTCGCCCCACAGCAGCACGGGGAGGTCGGCGGCCACGGCCAGGGTGAGGGCCTCCAACTGGCTGTCGGGGCGCGGTTCGGTGGTGGAGTCACGCAACAGGGCCAACAGCTCGCTCGCCACGTCGAGTTGAGAGGCGGGAGCCGGGACGGAAGAGGTCGGGACGGAAGGGGGCGCAGTGGCGAAGAGGGTACGCGTGGGCATGGGCGTGGGCATGGGTGATCACCTTTGGGGTTCGTAGAAGTCCGCAGGGGTCCGCAGGAGTTCGCAGGAGTTCGCAGGACAAGAAGACAAGAAGAGAGGTCAGCGAGGAACGCCGTGGCGTGGGTGCGCGCGCATATGGCCGGGACGGCGACGGTCCTGGCCGGGCCCGGGACCGATCAGGCCGGCCCTGAACAGTCCGTAGGTGATCCGCCGTTGCGCGGCCGCCTCCAGTTCGTCCCTCAGCGCGCCGTCACGCAGGACCGCTTCTGGGCCGAGCAGCCCCTCGACAACGGCCAGCGCACCGGCGACATCACCGTGGACGAGGCGTTCGCGCACGCCGACGAGACAGTCCGGACGCCGGTGCGCCCGGTCGATCGCCTGGAGACAGGGCAGCGGAGTGCCGGTCAACGAGGCCAGCAGCTCCTCGCGCCGGATCTCGGCCGGGTCGTGGTCCAGCGGAGCCAGTGCCCCGTCGACCAGACCGATCCGGTGCGTCGCTCCCCGGCACTCCACGAGCCGGGCCCGTCCCGCCCGGTCGGGAAGCCCGCCCGGTACGGGCGCCGCGTACTCCGCTCCAAGGTGCTCCGGTACGACGTGCTCCGGTACGAGCGCCGAGGCGACCAGCGGATGCAGTCGCTCGGCCTCGATCGCTCCCGTCCGGATCAACTCCAGGTCGGGCAGCACCCAGGTCGCCGCGTCGGGCAGTACCGGCAGCGCGGAGACACAGCCCGTCGCACCGCGCAGGACGGGCCGCGCGTCGCGAAGTCCGCCCTCCTCGGCCTGATCCAGGACCAGCCGCCGCCCGGACCCGAGGCGCACCAGGACGGAACCGGTGGTCCGCCCCTCCGCCCGCAGCACGATCCCCGCCTCGGCCGCCCACCGGTCCACGGCACAGCCGGGCCCCGGCAGTTCCGTGTCCGACACGGGCGGGTCAGGCACGGACAGGTCCGGCACAGACAGGTCAGGCACGAACGGGTCGAGGGTGGGCAGGTCGTCTCCAGGCGGTCGATCGGCGCCGCACCGGACCCGCAGCTCACCCGCTCGGCGCGCGTCCCACAGATGACGGTGCAGGTCGAGGCGGAACCGCCGGTCGGGACGCGGATGCGGATGACGGCGGTCGCCCGCCACCGAGCCGGACGCGTCCCACAGCGCGAGACCGACCCGCTGTCCGGAATCCGCCCAGGCGGGCGGAGTCCGCACCACAAGGTGCACGGGCCACCGGGTGTCGTCCCGCCCGGCACCGCCGACGGCGCCGTCGACCTCGTACCGAGCGAGGGAGACGGTCACCCCCGGCCGCAGCAATCCGTCGGGAGCGACCCTTGGCATGTGCCATCGCAGCAGATCAGGGGCCAAGTGACGCAGATCGGACCGGAGCAGGGAAGCAAAGGCACGGCCGTACGTCCGCGCCACGGTACGAAGGTCGAGATCGATGTCGACACCTGCGGCGGCACAAGCCCCGGCCCAGTCCCCTACGCGGCGGCGGGCGGTCGCAGTCTCGATCATGGAGGCCGGCACGGCGAACTCGCGCACGCGCAGCCAGAAGGAAAGTCGGGAATCCTCGTTCGCGATCCAAGTGAGCATCAGCACTCACCTTGCGCGGACGGGGCCCCCGATCTGTCTACAGAAGAAGTAGTCATCGCGGGGGAGCATAACCCTCCGACGACGATCTGCCCACCGGATATCGCAGGACGAGCCCCTCCTCCGTGATGGGGAAGGTACAGCCCGACCCGAGGCGCCGACGTCACCCGTCGGCGCCTCGGGTCGGCGGTGAGCGGTTACCGCAGCACCACCCCCGCGCCCTCCACCGCCTCCTCCGACGGCACCTCCAACAGGCCCAGCTCCGCGCCGGAGGCCAGGAGGCGGTGGGCCGGGAGGATGCGGACGGTGTAGCCGTAGGGTCCGGTGCGGTCCAGGGACAGGGGGCCCTCGTAGAGCCAGCGGCCGTCCAGGTCCGGGCCGCCGGACGGTTTCAGGGGGACCGTCGTCGCGTCCGTGATGCGGTCCTCCTCGTCGACCCGGCCCGAGACGGCCTGCACCTCGACGTCGTCGGGGGTGAGGTCGCCGAGGCCGACGCGGACCCGCAGCGCGAGGGTCGTGCCGAGTTCGGCGGTGGTGGTGGCCACCGACGTCTCGACATGGTCCACCTGCACCGCGTGCCAGGCCGAGCGCACCCGCTGTTTCCAGAGGGCGAGTTCGCTGGCCGTGTCGGGCGTCATCGTCCGGTGCGCGTGGGCGGCCGGCGTGTAGAGGCGTTCGACGTACTCGCGGACCATGCGTCCCGCCAGCACCTTCGGGCCGAGCAGGGTGAGGGTCTGGCGGACCATCTCGATCCAGCGGTCGGGCAGGCCCGCCCGGCCGCGCTCGTAGAAGCGGGGGGTGATGCGCTGTTCGAGGAGGTCGTAGAGGGCCGCCGCCTCGATGTCGTCGCGGTGGTCGGGGTCGGTGCCGACGCCGTCGGCGGTGGGGATCGCCCAGCCGAAGTCGGGCTGGAACCACTCGTCCCACCAGCCGTCCAGGACGGAGAGGTTGAGACAGCCGTTGAGCGCCGCCTTCATGCCGGACGTGCCGCAGGCCTCCAGGGGCCGCAGCGGGTTGTTGAGCCAGATGTCGCATCCCGGGTACAGCTTCTGCGCCATCGCCATGCCGTAGTCGGGCAGGAAGACGAGCCGGTGCCGGACGCGGGGGTCGTCGGCGAACCGGACCAGTTCCTGGACCAGCCGTTTGCCGCCGTCGTCCGCGGGGTGCGCCTTGCCCGCGACGACGATCTGGATCGGCCGCTCCGCGTGCAGCAGCAGGTCCATCAGCCGGTCGCGGTCCCTCAGCATCAGCGTCAGGCGCTTGTACGAGGGGACCCTGCGCGCGAAGCCGATGGTGAGGACGTCCGGGTCCATGACGCCGTCGATCCAGCCCAACTCGGCCGTTCCCGCGCCGCGTTGACGCCAGGAGGCGCGCAGCCGCTCCCGCACCTCCACCACCAGCTGCTCGCGCAGATCGCGGCGCAGCTCCCAGATGTCCTGGTCGGGGATGTCGGCGACGGCGTCCCAGCGGTCGGAGCCGCCGACGCTCAGGGCGTCCTCGGCCCGCCCGGAGCCGAACTGGCGGGCGCCGAGCCGCAGGACCTCCGGGGCCACCCAGGTCGGGGCGTGCACGCCGTTGGTGACGGAGGTGATCGGCACCTCCTCCGGGTCGAAGCCGGGCCACAGGCCGGAGAACATCTCCCTGCTCACCTGGCCGTGCAGCAGGGACACGCCGTTCGCGCGCTGCGCCAGCCGCAGGCCCATCACGGCCATGTTGAAGAGATTCGGTTCGCCGCCCGGGTAGGTCTCCATGCCCAGCCGCAGGATGCGGTCGACGTCCATGCGCGGGAGCTCGGCCTGGGGGCCGAAGTGGCGGGCGACCAGCTCACGGTCGAAGCGGTCGATGCCCGCCGGGACGGGGGTGTGGGTGGTGAAGACCGTGCCGGCCCGGACGGCTTCGAGGGCGGAGTCGAAGTCCGACCCGGTGTCGGCGAGTTCGGCGATCCGTTCCAGGCCGAGGAAGCCCGCGTGGCCCTCGTTGGTGTGGAAGACCTCGGGCGCGGCGTGGCCGGTCAGCCGGCAGTACGTGCGTACCGCCCGGACACCTCCTATGCCCAGCAGCATCTCCTGGAGCAACCGGTGCTCGCTGCCACCGCCGTAGAGCCGGTCGGTCACCCCGCGTTCGCCGAGGTCGTTCTCCTCGACGTCCGAGTCGAGCATGAGGAGCGGGACCCGGCCGACCTGCGCCAGCCAGACCCGGGCGTGCAGCTGTTTGCCGGCGGGGAGGGCGAGCGAGATCTGCGCGGGGGTGCCGTCGTCCTCCTTCAGCAGGGTGACCGGCAGTTCGTTGGGGTCGAGGACCGGATAGTGCTCCTGCTGCCAGCCGTCCCGGGAGAGCGTCTGGCGGAAGTAGCCGTGCCGGTAGAGCAGCCCCACGCCGATCAGCGGGACGCCCAGGTCGCTGGCCGCCTTGAGGTGGTCGCCGGCCAGGATGCCGAGACCGCCGGAGTACTGGGGCAGCGCGGCCGTGACGCCGAACTCGGGCGAGAAGTAGGCGACGGCGGCGGGCAGCCCGGCGGTACGGGGCTGCGCCTGGTACCAGCGGTCGCCGGTCACGTAGTCGTGCAGGTCGTCGGCGGCGGCACTCAGCCTGCGCAGGAAACGGCGGTCCCCGGCGAGCTCGGTGAGGCGTGCCGGGCGCACGCCGCCCAGGAGTCTCACCGGATCGCCGTCGGAGACGGCCCAGCGCTCGGGGTCGACGGACTGGAAGAGGTCGCGGGTCTCCGCGTGCCAGGACCAGCGCAGGTTGCGGGCCAGATCGCTGAGTGGCCGGAGGGGGTCGGGGAGGAGGGGCCGGACGGTGAATCGACGGATCGCCTTCACATTCCACCTCGGCGTGCGTGAGGAAGAGACGCACGGCGGTGTGCGTCCACGTCGTCTACGAAGGTACCGGCGCCGACGCGGGCCTCGCTGAGGGCTGGCCGCCCGCGGACCCTCGCTTTTCGGCCCGACCCGCGACAACGGGCCGAAACCCTGTTTCGTCCCGGTAGGCCACCTTGTGGCCTTTCGCCCCGCACGAGAGGCTGCCCAGTGGCGTACCCGGCGAAGTCGGATGAGTCGACGGAGCCGTCGTGCGCCGAGTCGAGGAGGGGAACTCGAACCATGGCACGGACGCGAAAGCGGCGTCTGCGCCGGGTGGGGGGCCTGACCGCGGTCGTCACGAGCGTGGTCCTTTCGGCCGTCACCCTGCCCGCGCACGCCGCACCGGAGGGGAAGATACTCGGCGCCGGTCTGCCCGGTTCCGTCGGCGGAAGTTATCTGGTCACGCTGAAGGCGGACACCGCCGCGTCGTCGAAGGCCGGGCGCGGTCTCGTCGGTTCGTACGGGGCGACCGTCAGCCGGACCTACGACACGGCCCTCAACGGGTTCGCCGTCGAGGCGGACGAGAGACAGGCCCGGCGCCTCGCGGCCGATCCGCGGGTGGCCTCCGTGGTCCAGGACACCCGGGTGACCCTGGATGCGGCCGGGGCCGCGAAGAACCCGCCGTCCTGGGGGCTGGACCGCGTCGACCAGCCGGGCGGGACGCTGGACAACAGCTACAACTGGCCGAAGTCGGCGGGCGCCGGGGTCACGGTGTACGTGATCGACACCGGCATCCGGATCACGCACACCGACTTCGGCGGCCGGGCGAGCCACGGCTGGGACTTCGTCGGAGGCGACCGTATCGCCGCCGACGGCAACGGCCACGGCACGCATGTCGCCGGCACCGTCGCGGGCACGCGTCTCGGCGTCGCCAAGAAGGCCAGGGTGGTCGCGGTACGGGTGCTCGACAACGCCGGTGCGGGCACCACCGCGCAGGCCATCGCGGGCATCGACTGGGTCACCCGGCACGCGCACCGGCCCGCGGTCGCCAATCTCAGCCTGGGCGGCGGCTACAACGCGGCGCTGGACGCGGCCGTCCGCGCCTCCATCCGGTCCGGTGTCACCTACACCGTCGCCGCGGGCAACGTGGGACAGCCGGCCGCCCTGTACTCCCCGGCCGACGTGCGGGAGGCCATCACGGTCGGCGCCACCGACCGGGGGGACGCCAGGGCGGGCTTCTCCAACTACGGTTCGGCTCTCGACCTGTTCGCGCCGGGAGTGTCGATCACCTCCGCCTCGTCCGCGAACGACACCGGCCGAGTGGCCCGCTCCGGTACGTCGATGGCGGCGCCGCACGCGGCGGGGGCGGCCGCGCTCCATCTCGCCGACCATCCGAAGGCCACGCCCGCTCAGGTGGCGCGGGCTCTGGTCGCGGGGGCGGCGAACGGCAAGGTTTCCGGCCGGGGACCCGGTTCGCCGAACAAAATCCTCCAGGTTCCACCGTTCACCTGACGGGGCGCCGAGACCGGCTCCGTTCCCCTCGAACGGGGCCGGTCTTGTGCGTTGACAAACGCACGGGTAGTTAACAACGTGCCGGATTGCTCACCCGAATAGGGTGGAAGGCTCCTCCGGTACTCCCCCGCAGGACCCCCTCCCCACCACATCCATCCGCCTACCCCCCGTTGATGCGGACAGGAGCGGTCATGCCAGCAAGGCACCACCCGTCATCACCCCCGACGCCTCGCACCAAGAACAACACGAGCAGCAAGAACGGCAAGAGCACCGACGGCGCCGGCAACGCCGAGAAGGACACGTCCGTCCCGGTGCTCACGCCCGCACCCGGTCCGCCGGCCCCGGAGCGATCCTCCTCGGGCGGCGACACCACCGCCGTCGGGCGCATACCCGTCCTGGACGTCCGCCCGTTCGTCCAGCAGGGTCGCCGGCCCGCCAAGGCGGTCACGGGTGAGTCGTTCGAGGTCTCGGCGACCGTGTTCCGGGAAGGGCACGACGCCGTCGCCGCCAACGTCGTGCTGCGGGATCCGGACGGCAACCCGGGCCCCTGGACGCCGATGCGTGAACTCGCCCCGGGCACCGACCGCTGGGGCGCGGACGTCACGCCGGACGCGACGGGCCGCTGGACCTACTCCGTGGAGGCCTGGAGCGACCCGGTCGCCACCTGGCGGCACCACGCCCGCATCAAGATCCCCGCGGGGATGGACACCGAGCTGGTCCTCGAAGAGGGCGCGCGGCTGTACGAACGGGCGGCCGGCGGAGTGCCGGAGGCCCCCGACCGCACCGCGGTGCTGGCGGCGGCCGAGGCGCTGCGCGACGAGACCCGCCCGGCCGTCTCCCGGCTGGCGGCGGCGCTGACGCCGCAGGTAGACGCCGTGCTCGGCCGGTATCCGCTGCGGGAGCTGGTCACCGCGTCCGAGCCGCTGCCGCTGCTGGTCGAGCGGGAACGCGCCCTGTACGGCGCCTGGTACGAGTTCTTCCCACGCTCGGAGGGGACCCCCGAGCGCCCGCACGGCACCTTCCGCACCGCCGCGCGCAGGCTGCCCGCCATCGCCGCGATGGGCTTCGACGTCGTCTACCTCCCGCCGATCCACCCCATCGGCACGACCTTCCGCAAGGGCCGCAACAACACGCTCGACCCCGGCCCCGACGACGTCGGCGTGCCCTGGGCGATCGGCTCGCCGGAGGGCGGCCACGACGCCGTCCACCCGGACCTGGGCACGTTGGAGGACTTCGCCCGGTTCGTGGAACGGGCGGCCGAGCTGGGCCTGGAGATCGCCCTCGACTTCGCCCTCCAGTGCTCCCCCGACCACCCCTGGGTGCAGAAACACCCCGAGTGGTTCCATCACCGCCCGGACGGCACCATCGCCTACGCCGAGAACCCGCCGAAGAAGTACCAGGACATCTATCCGATCGCCTTCGACGCCGATCTGGACGGTCTCGTCGCGGAGACCGTGCGGGTCCTGCGGCACTGGATGTCGTACGGGGTGCGGATCTTCCGGGTCGACAACCCGCACACCAAGCCGGTCGTGTTCTGGGAGCGGGTCATCGCGGACATCAACCGCACCGACCCCGACGTGATCTTCCTCGCCGAGGCCTTCACCCGCCCCGCGATGATGCACACCCTCGCGCAGATCGGCTTCCAGCAGTCGTACACCTACTTCACCTGGCGCAACACCAAGCAGGAACTGACGGAGTACCTCACCGAACTCTCGGGGGACGCCGCCTCCTACATGCGGCCCAACTTCTTCGCCAACACCCCCGACATCCTGCCCGCCTGTCTCCAGCACGGCGGCCGCCCCGCCTTCGAGATCCGCGCCGTCCTCGCCGCCACCCTCTCGCCGACCTGGGGCGTCTACAGCGGCTACGAACTCTGCGAGAACGCGGCGCTCAAGGAAGGCGGCGAGGAGTACCTCGACTCGGAGAAGTACCAGCTCAAACCCCGTGACTGGGCGGCCGCCGAGCGGGCGGGCCACAGCCTCGCCCCGCTGCTCACCCGGCTCAACGAGATCCGGCGGGCGCACCCGGCCCTGCACCAACTCCGCGATCTGCACTTCCATCCGACCGACAAGGAAGCGGTGATCGCCTACTCGAAGAGGAGCTCGAAGAAGAGCGGTTCGAACACGGTTCTGGTGGTCGTCAACCTCGACCCCCACCACACCCAGGAGGCGACGGTCTCGTTGGACATGCCGCAACTCGGCCTGGACTGGCACGAGTCGGTGCCGGTGCGCGACGAGCTCACCGGCGAGACCTACCACTGGGGCAGGGCCAACTACGTGCGCCTCGAACCGGGCACCCGGCCCGCGCACGTACTCACCGTCCTGCGACCGTCCAACCCGCAGATCGGAGGGTCACCCACACCATGATCGTCAACGAGCCCGTTCCGGACACCTTCGAGGACACCCCCGCCAAGGACCGCGACCCCGAGTGGTTCAAACGCGCCGTGTTCTACGAGGTCCTCGTCCGCTCCTTCCAGGACAGCAACGGCGACGGCGTCGGCGACCTCAAAGGCATCACCGCCAAACTCGACTACCTGCAATGGCTGGGAGTCGACTGCCTCTGGCTGCCGCCCTTCTTCAAATCGCCCCTGCGGGACGGCGGATACGACGTATCCGACTACACCGCCGTCCTCCCCGAATTCGGCGACCTCGCCGACTTCGTGGAATTCGTCGACGCCGCCCACCAACGCGGCATGCGCGTCATCATCGACTTCGTGATGAACCACACCAGCGACCAGCACCCGTGGTTCCAGGAATCGAGGAAAGACCCCGACGGCCCCTACGGCGACTACTACATGTGGGCCGACGACGACAAACAGTACGGCGACGCCCGCATCATCTTCGTCGACACCGAAGTCTCCAACTGGACCTTCGACCCCGTCCGCAAGCAGTACTTCTTCCACCGCTTCTTCTCCCACCAGCCGGACCTCAACTACGAGAACCCGGCCGTGCAGGAGGAGATGATCTCCGCGCTGCGATTCTGGCTGGACCTGGGCATCGACGGCTTCCGCCTCGACGCCGTGCCCTACCTGTACGCCGAGGAGGGCACGAACTGCGAGAACCTGCCGGCCACGCACGAGTTCCTCAAACGGGTCCGCAAGGAGATCGACGCCCACTACCCGGACACGGTGATCCTCGCCGAGGCCAACCAGTGGCCCGAGGACGTCGTCGACTACTTCGGCGACTACGCCTCCGGCGGCGACGAATGCCACATGGCGTTCCACTTCCCCGTCATGCCCCGCATCTTCATGGCGGTCCGCAGGGAATCCCGCTACCCGGTCTCGGAAATCCTCGCCAAGACCCCCGCGATCCCCTCCCGCTGCCAATGGGGCATCTTCCTGCGCAACCACGACGAGCTCACCCTCGAAATGGTCACCGACGAGGAACGCGACTACATGTACGCGGAATACGCGAAGGACCCGCGTATGCGCGCCAACATCGGCATCCGCCGCCGGCTCGCACCCCTCCTCGACAACGACCGCAACCAGATCGAGCTCTTCACCGCCCTGCTGCTCTCCCTGCCCGGCTCGCCGATCCTCTACTACGGCGACGAGATCGGCATGGGCGACAACATCTGGCTCGGCGACCGCGACGCCGTCCGCACCCCCATGCAGTGGACACCCGATCGCAACGCAGGTTTTTCGTCCTGTGACCCCGGGCGGCTCGTTCTGCCGACCATCATGGATCCCGTCTACGGGTACCAGGTCACCAACGTGGAGGCGTCGATGTCGTCGCCCTCCTCGCTGCTGCACTGGACCCGGCGCATGATCGAGATCCGCAAGCAGAACCCCGCCTTCGGCCTCGGGACCTACACCGAACTCCAGTCCTCCAACCCGGCCGTCCTCGCCTTCCTTCGCGAGGCCCCCCTGACCAAGGAGGGAGAGGACGACCTGGTGCTGTGCGTGCACAACTTCTCGCGGTTCGCGCAGCCCACCGAACTGGACCTGAGCCGGTTCAAGGGGCGGTACCCGGTGGAGCTGTTCGGCGGGGTGCGGTTCCCGGCCGTCGGTGACCTGCCGTACCTGCTCACCATGGCGGGCCACGGCTTCTACTGGTTCAGGCTGCGCAGGGACGCGGCCTAGGCCGTGTCCACAGCCTCGAACCCCGGGCGGGGCGGTTTCCGCCGCCCCGCCCGGGGCACGCATCAGTAACGCCCCGACCCCGACACCCGGGGAAAGGAATGTGACACCTATGGCGGCGACTGTCACACTTTCCGGTCGGACCGACCCCGGCCTCCTCGCTTCGCTGGACCCTCTGCTGCGGGAGTGGCTGCCCCGGCAGCGCTGGTTCGCCGGCAAGGGCCGTCCGGTCACCGGGTTCTCGCTGGTGGCGGCCACCGAGCTGCTGCCGGCCCACACCAGACTGGGGCTGTACCACCTGCTGGTACGCGCCCATCAGCCGGCGACGCCCGGCGACTGCTACCAGCTCCTGATCGGCACACGCGAGGCCCTGCCGCCCCGGCTGGCGCCCGCGCTGATCGGCCATGTGACCCAGGGTCCGCTGGCCGGGCGGACCGTGTTCGACGCCCTCTACGACACCCGGCCCGCCGAGGTACTGCTGGAGGCGCTGCGCACCGGGGCCCGGATCGGCGGGCTGCGCTGCGAGCGGGATCCCGGGCAGGAGATCCGGTCCGGGCTGGTCCCGCGCCGGCTGACCGGCGAGCAGTCGAACTCGTCCGTCATCTATGGAGATACGTTCATTCTGAAGCTGTTGCGCCGGGTCGTGCCGGGCGTCAACCCCGACCTGGAGCTGCCGCTGGCGCTGGCCCGCGAGGGCTGCCCCCGGGTGCCCGCGCCGACCGCGTGGATGTACGGGGACCCGGGTGAGGGCGAGGGCGAGGGCGAGGGCGATGCGTACGTCCTCGCCGTGCTCCAGCCGTATGTGCAGGGCGCGGCGGACGGCTGGGAGCTGGCGCTGCGGGAACTGGCCAAGGGCGAGGACTTCGCCGCCGAGGCGCGAGCGCTGGGGCGGGCCACCGCCGAGGTGCACGGGGCGCTGGCCCGGGCGCTGCCCACGGCGACCCTGGGGCAGGCGCAGATACGTCCGATGGTGGACGGCATGACCGGGCGGCTGGACGCCGCCGCGCAGGCGGTGCCCGCGCTGCGCCCCTACGCGCCGGCGCTGCGCACCGCCTTCACCGCGCTGGCCGAGCTCACGGCCGAGGGCCACACCTGGACCGCCCAGCGCGTCCATGGCGATCTGCACCTCGGGCAGTGTCTGCGCTCGCCCTCCGGGCAGTGGTCGCTGATCGACTTCGAGGGGGAGCCGGCCAGGCCGCTGGCCGAGCGGCGGATGCCCCAGCCGACCGTGCGGGACGTGGCGGGCATGCTGCGCTCCTTCGACTACGCCGCCCACTCGGCGGATCCGCCTGCCCCGGCCTGGGCACATGCCTGCCGGGCGGCCTACTGTTCCGGGTACGCCGAGGTGGCGGGCGTCGATCCGCGCACCGACCCCGTGCTGCTGCGGGCCCACGAGACGGACAAGGCGGTCTACGAGGTCGTCTACGAGGCACGGCATCGCCCCGACTGGCTCCCCGTACCCCTTTCCGCGATACACCGCCTCGCCGCACCCGACCTGCCTTGAGGAGGCTCCGTACGTGACTCCCCCGAAGAAGAAGGCCACCGCGAAGAAAGCGGTGACCAAGAAGGCGGCGGCCGACAAGGCGGCGAGGAAGAAGACGACGGGCAAGAAGGCGGAGGCCGACAAGGCGGCAGGCAAGAAGACGGCGGTCGAGAAGACGGCGAGCAAGAAGACCCGGGCCGAAGAGACCTCGGCAACGGGAGCGACAGAGGCGGCGGCAGCGGTGACAAGGGCAGAGCCGGAGGCGGCGGCAGCGGCAGCGGCAGCGGCAGCCGAAGAGGTCGCCGCGACGAAGCCGGTGAGCCTCCCCGTGGACGCCTCCCACGAGGCTGCAGAGCCGGAGGCGGCAGCGGCAGCCGAAGAGGTCGCCGTGACGAAGCCGGTGAGCCTCCCCGTGGGCGCCAACCCGGAGGCCGAAGCCGACTCCGACGCCGACCCCGCCCCGGACGCCGTCGTGGACCCCGCCATCGGCCCCGCCGACCGTGAACGCCTGCTGCACGGCACCCATCACGACCCGCACTCCGTGCTGGGCGCGCATCCGGTGCCCGGCGGGATCGTCTTCCGGGCGCTGCGCCCGTACGCGCGGTCCGTCACGGTGCTGTCGGGCGACCTGCGCGCCGAACTCCACGACGACGGCGACGGTTTCTTCTCCGGCCTGCTGCCCCTGACCAAGGCCCCGGTCCACCGGCTCCTGGTGACCTACGAGAGCACCACCGTGGAGACCGAGGACGCCTACCGTTTCCTGCCGACGCTGGGCGACCTGGACCTGCACCTGATCGGCGAGGGCCGGCACGAGCAGTTGTGGACGGTGCTGGGCGCGCGTCCGACGACCCACGAGGGTGTGAGCGGCACCGCCTTCTCCGTATGGGCGCCGAACGCGCGCGGGGTACGGCTGGCCGGCACCTTCAACTTCTGGGACGGCACGGGGTACCCGATGCGGTCGCTGGGCTCGTCCGGGGTGTGGGAGCTGTTCGTGCCCGGGATCGGCGAGGGCGAGCTGTACAAGTTCGACATCACCCGCCCCGACGGCTCGCACACCCTGCGGGCCGACCCGATGGCGCGGCGCACCGAGGTGCCGCCGGCGACCTCGTCGGTCGTGCACGCCTCGCACTACGAGTGGGGCGACGAGGAGTGGCTGGCCCGGCGGGCCGAGATACCCGTGCACGAGGCCCCGTTCTCCGTCTACGAGCTCCATCTGGCCTCCTGGCGGCCGGGGCTCACGTACCGGCAACTGGCCGATCAGCTGCCCGCGTACGTCCGGGACCTCGGCTTCACGCATGTCGAGCTGATGCCGGTCGCCGAGCATCCCTTCGGCGGTTCGTGGGGCTACCAGGTCACCGGTTTCTACGCGCCCACCGCCCGGCTCGGCACACCCGACGACTTCAAGTACCTGGTGGACGCGCTGCACCGGGCCGGCATCGGCGTCCTGATGGACTGGGTGCCGGCGCACTTCCCGCGCGACGAGTGGGCCCTCGCGGAGTTCGACGGGCGTCCGCTGTACGAGCACGAGGACCCGCTGCGCGCCGCCCATCCCGACTGGGGGACGCTGGAGTTCGACTTCGGGCGGCGCGAGGTGCGCAACTTCCTGGTGGCCAACGCGGTGTACTGGTGCGAGGAGTTCCACATCGACGGGCTGCGCGTGGACGCCGTCGCCTCGATGCTGTACCTCGACTACTCGCGCGAGCCGGGTCAGTGGACCCCGAACGAGCACGGGGGCCGGGAGAACCTGGACGCGGTGGCGTTCCTCCAGGAGATGAACGCGACGGTCTACCGCCGCAGCCCCGGGGTCGTCACGATCGCGGAGGAGTCCACGGCCTGGGACGGTGTCACGCGGGCCACGCACCACGCGGGCCCGAGCGGCTTCGGCGGGCTCGGCTTCGGGCTGAAGTGGAACATGGGCTGGATGCACGACTCGCTGGAGTACATGAGCCACGAGCCGGTGCACCGCAGGTACCACCACCACGAGATGACCTTCTCGATGGTGTACGCCTACAGCGAGAACTACGTACTGCCCATCTCCCACGACGAGGTGGTGCACGGGAAGCGCTCGCTGGTGTCGAAGATGCCCGGTGACTGGTGGCAGCAGCGCGCCGCGCTGCGGGCGTACCTGGCGTTCATGTGGGCCCACCCGGGCAAGCAACTCCTCTTCATGGGCCAGGAGTTCGCCCAGGGCGCGGAGTGGTCCGAGGCCCACGGCCCCGACTGGTGGCTGCTGGATCCGGCGTACGGCGCCGAGGCCGACCACCGGGGCGTCAGGGACCTGGTCCGCGACCTGAACACCGTCTACCGCGCGGCGCCGGCCCTCTGGCAGCAGGACACCGACCCGGCCGGATTCCAGTGGGTGGTCGGGGACGCGGCCGAGGACAACGTCTTCGCCTTCCTGCGGTACGACGCCGAGGGCTCCCCGCTGCTGTCCGTCTCCAACCTCTCCCCGGTCGTCCGCCACGACTACCGTCTCGGCGCACCCGACGACGTCCCGGCCTGGCACGAGGTGCTCAACACCGACGCGGCCGGGTACGGCGGCAGCGGCGTCGCCCATCCCGACCCGGTCAAGCCGGAGCCGCAGGGTCATCACGGCCGGCCGGCGAGCGTCCGGCTGACGCTGCCGCCGCTCGCGACGCTGTGGCTGCGGCCTGCCTGAGCCTGCCCCGGGGCAACGGCCCTGGCGCGAATCCGTCGGCCGGTGCCCGGCCGGTGCGGGAGCGTGCGGGCGGTGCGGCGGCGTGCGGGCGGGGATCCCCGTCTCACACGCTCACCGCACCGGCCGGGCACCGCAGTGCTCACGGCGCGACCGGCATGCCCTGCGTTTCCCGCGTTTCCCGCGTTACGCCGGAGGTTCCCCGAGGGCCGCTGCCAGCGGCTTCGGGAGGGTCCTGCTGTGCAGCACCCCCAGCCGCTGCGTCGCCCGGGTCAGCGCCACGTACAGGTCGCTGGTGCCGTACCGCGAGGGCTCCACCACCAGCACGGAGTCGAACTCCAGGCCCTTGGACTGGCGCGGGTCGAGCAGGACGACGCTCCGGGTCAGGTCCGGCTCGGCGCCCGCCGTCACCCCTTCCAGCCGGGCCGCGAGCTTGCGGTGCAGGTCGCGCGGGGCGATGACGGCGAGCCGGCCCTCGGCGGGGGTGAGTTCGCCGACCGCCTTGGCGACCGCGCCGGGGAGGTCGTCGGTGGCACGCGCCCACGGCCGTACACCGGTCGACCGCACCGAACTCGGCGGCTCGAAGCCGGGGTGCTCGGCACGGACCACCGCCGCGGCCACGTCCATGATCTCGGCCGGGGTGCGGTAGTTGACGCCGAGCCGGGTGTGCTCCCAGCGGTCCTCGACATACGGCTGGAGGATCTTGGACCAGGAGCCGACACCGGCCGCCTCGGCGGTCTGCGCCGGGTCGCCGACCAGGGTCATCGAACGGGTGGGGCTGCGCCGCATCAGCAGCCGCCAGGCCATCGGCGACAACTCCTGGGCCTCGTCGACGATGATGTGCCCGAACGCCCAGGTGCGGTCGGCGGCGGCGCGTTCGGCGGCGCTGCGGTGGTCGTCCTCCTCGTGGCGCTCGGCGAAGCGTTCGGCGTCGATGATGTCGTGCGCGGACAGGACCTCGGAATCCTCCTCGTCCTTGTCCTCGAACTCGTAGGTGCGCGAGGCGTACGAGACGTCCAGGACGCCCTGCGCGTAGGCGACCTGGGTCTCGCGCTCGCGGTCCGCGCGGGCCCGCGCCACCCGGTCGTCCTCGCCGAGCAGTTCGGCCGCCTCGTCGAGCAGCGGTACGTCGGCCACGGTCCAGGCCCGGGTCACCGGGCGGCGGATGGCGGCCGCGTCGTCGTCGGAGACGTAGCCCACGGGGTCCGCGAGGAAGTCGGCGACCAGGCGCTGCGGGGTCAGGCGCGGCCACAGCTGGTCGATGGCGGCCCAGACCTCGGGGTTGTCGGCGAGCTCGTCGCGGATCTGGGTGATGTCGCTCGGGTCGAGGAGGTTGGAGCCGTCGTAGGGGTCCGTGCCGATGCGTTCGGAGACCATGTCGGTGAGCGTGTTGAGGATGTGGCCCTCGAAGATCTCGCGGGCCGCGTTGTGCGGCAGCCGGGCGGCCCGGGTGCGCTCGCGGGCCATGTTCACCAGGCCGTCGTCCAGCATCAGGATCTCGCGGTCGTGCCCGATCGCGATCACCGGGTCGGGCAGCGCCTGCCAGTCGCGTACGACGTCGGCGAGCACGTCCGCCATGTCGGCGCGGCCCTTCACGGCGGTCGCCGCCCGGGTGTCGGTCGCCGTCGCCTTCACACCGGGGAAGAGTTCGCCGACCGTCGCCAGCAGCACCCCGGTCTCGCCCAGCGAGGGCAGCACCTCGCCGATGTAGCCGAGGAAGGCGGGGTTGGGGCCGACGATCAGGACGGCCCGCTTGGCGAGCAGTTCCCGGTGTTCGTAGAGGAGGAAGGCGGCGCGGTGCAGGGCGACGGCCGTCTTGCCGGTGCCGGGGCCGCCCTCGACCACCAGGACCCCTCGGTGGGGCGCCCGGATGATCTCGTCCTGCTCGGCCTGGATGGTCTGCACGATGTCGCTCATCCGGCCGGTGCGCGCGGAGTCGATCGCGGCGAGCAGCACGGCGTCGCCGGTCGGGTCCTCGTGGCCGGTGCGGGTGGCGTCGCCGATGTCGAGGATCTCGTCGTGCAGGGCGGTGACCCGGCGGCCCTCGGTGGTGAGGTGCCGGCGCCTGCGCAGCCCCATCGGGGTGTGCCCGGTGGCCAGGTAGAAGGGGCGGGCGACGTCGGCGCGCCAGTCGATGAGGACCGGGGTGCGCTCGGTGTCCTCGGCACGCAGGCCGATGCGTCCGATGTGGTGGTTGGTGCCGGAGGTGAGGTCGATGCGGCCGAAGCAGAGGGAGCCGTCCACCGCGTTCAGCGCGGCGAGCAGCCCGGAGCGCTCGGCGACGAGGATGTCCCGCTCGAGCCGGGCCTGCATGGGCGTGTTGCCCTGGGCCAGCGCGTCGGTGACGGCGCCCTCGGTGTCGCCGCGCAGCGCGTCCACGCGCGCGTACAGGTTGTCGATGAATTCCTGCTCGCAGCGCAATTCACTGTCCGGAAAGTCGGCGTTTGACAATTCCACTCCCGCCCGCATATACTGTGCTCACTGAGCTTCTTTGCGACCTCTTTCATGTGAAGTCGCGAACCATCGAATATACGCAGAGAAATCCCCCGAGCGCAATTGCTCGGGGGATTTCTTTGTGGTGCGCGGTCTCCGCCGGAGTCAGTTCACCGCGCGCTCACAGGACCTCGTCCAGCTCCGCCAGCAGCCGGCGCTTGGGCCGGGCGCCCACCATCGACTTCACGGGCTCCCCGGCCCGGAACACCATGAAGGTCGGCATCGACAGCACCTTGTAGGCATGGGTGGTCTCCGGGTTGGTGTCCACGTCCAGCTGCACCACCTTCAGCCGCTCGCCCTCCTCGGCGGCGAGCGCGGTGAGCACCGGCCCCATCTGCCGGCACGGCGGACACCAGTCGGCCGTGAACTCCACCAGCACCGGCAGGTCCGCCCCCAGCACCTCCGCCCCGAAATCCGCGTCCGTCACCTCGGCCACCCCGTCCGCCTTGATCACCGTTCCTGCCCTCCCAGTTCGCACTCGGGCTCCGGACCCCCCGGAACCCGCGCCTCGGCGGCCAGCTCGTCGCGCGCCAGCTCGGCCCGCACGAGCTGCCCGGCGACCGTCTCCCGCACCGCCCGCAGCTCCCCGATGAGCGCGTCCAGCTCGTCCAGCTTGCGCCGGTAGACCGCGAGCGACGCCGGGCACGAGTCGCCCTCCGGGTGCCCGGCCCGCAGACACTCCACGAAGGGACGGGTCTCCTCCAGGTCGAACCCGAAGTCCTGGAGCGTCCTGATCTGCCGCAACAGCCGCAGATCGCCCTCGTCGTACGTCCGGTACCCGTTGTCGCCGCGTCGCGCGGGCAGCAGCCCTCGCGACTCGTAGTACCGCAGCGTCCGGGTGGTGGTCCCGGCCCGTGCGGCCAGCTCGCCGATGCGCATGCCTACGAACGTAAGGCTTGACGCCCACGTCAAGGCAAGAGCGGTTTCCGCTCGACCGGCGAGGTGAGCACGATCGACGTCGTCGTGCGCCCGAGGGCGGAGACCGCCTCGAGGACGTCCTCCAGGTGGACGGTGTCCCGGACGGCGACCTTGAGGAACCAGCAGTCCTCCCCCACCACGTGGTGCACCTCGGTGATCTCGGGACGTTCGATCAGCTCGAGGGTCCTGGGGTGCTTCAGGGTGTAGCCGCCGTGCGGGTCGACCCGGATGAACGCCTGGATGCCGTAGCCGAGCCGGGCGGGGCTGACATGTGCGCCGTAGCCGCTGATGACCCCCGCGGCCTCCAGCCGCCGGACCCGTTCCGTCACCGCCGCCGGACTCAGCCGCACCCGGCGGCCCAGCTCGCTGAGCTTGATCCGGCCGTCGGTCTGCAGCAGTTCCAGGATCTGCCGGTCCAGCGTGTCGAAGGCCACCGATGTTTCGTCGGCGGCGGCCCGTGAATGCCGAGGTTCTTTCGGTACGACGGCCGGAACTCCCATGGTTACCCCTTCAGGACAGGCGTGTACGCCGGGAGAATCATGGTCATGGAAATGACGCAGGAGGTAAAGGCCCGGGAGGTGGCGGCCCGGCAGGGAAATGCCCGTGAGGTATTGGTCATCGGTGGAAACCGCTATTTCGGAAAGCGGCTGATCGCGCGCCTGCTGGCCGCCGGGGACCGGGTGACGGTACTGAATCGCGGTTCGTCCGCGCCGCCTCCGGGAGCGACCCACCTGATCGCCGACCGCGACGACGAGAACGCGCTGAACTCGGTGCTCGGTCCACGCTCCTTCGACGTCGTCGTCGACCAGGTCTGCTACACCCCGCGGCAGGCGGCGATCGCCCGCCGGGTGTTCGCCGGCCGCACCCGGCGGTACGTGCTGACGTCGACGGTCGAGGTCTACGAGTACGAGGACTCCGTCGCCTTCGTACGGGAGCAGGACGTCGATCCGCTGGGCGTCCGGGTCGATCTCGAACTCCCCTGGGACGAACCGGAGTTCCTCGACTCCCACTACGGCGAGGGCAAGCGGCAGGCGGAGGCGGTGTTCGCGGCGGAGCCGGCGTTCCCCCATGTGGCCGTCCGGGTCGCCCATGTACTGGGCGGGGACGACGACTTCACGGGGCGGCTGGAGCACTACGCCTCCCGCATCCGCGCGGGCGAGCCGATCACCGTGCCGACGGTGAACCGTCCGGCGACGTACATCCATGTCGAGGAGATCGCCGACTTCCTGTTCTGGACGGTGGGCCAGGACTTCACCGGCCCGGTCAACGCGGCCTCGCACGGGACGCTGACCACGCACGAGCTGTGCGAGGCGGTGTCCGCGCACGTCCCCGCCGGCCGGGCGGTGTTCCGGGAGGTCGAGGTCGGTGAGGTGTCCCCGCTCTCCTTCCGCCGCTTCTACGGCATGGACAACACCCGCGCCACCCGGCTCGGGTTCACCTTCGGCAACGTACGGCAATGGCTGCGGCGCGCGGCCGACGAGACCCTGGGGAAGGTGAACTGACGTGCGTCACCGCACCCTTGGCGACCTCCGCGTGAGCGCGATCGGGCTCGGCGCGATGCCGCTGTCCATCGAGGGCCGCCCCGACCGGGCCCGTGCCCTGGCCACGGTCCACGCGGCGCTGGACGCGGGCGTGACCCTGCTGGACACGGCCGACTCCTACCACCTGCCGGGCGCGGAGCCCGGCCACAACGAGCGGCTCGTGGCCCGCGCGCTCGCCGGCTACGGCGGTGACACCTCCGGGGTGCTCGTGGCGACGAAGGGCGGCCGGGGCAGACCGGGCGGCGGCGCGGCGGACTGGACGGTGAACGGCGATCCCCGCCATCTGAAGACGGCCGCGGAGGCCTCGCTGCGGCGGCTCGGCGTCGAGGCGATCGGGCTGTACCAGCTCCACAAGCCCGACCCGGCGATCCCCTTCGAGGAGTCCGTGGGCGCGCTGCGGGACCTGCTCGACGAGGGGAAGATCAGGCTGGCCGGCCTCTCCAACACGGACACGGACCAGATCCGCCGGGCCCACGCGATCCTCGGCGACCGGCTCGTGTCGGTCCAGAACCGCTACTCCCCCGCCGTCGGCGACAGCGAGCCCGAACTGCGGCTGGCGGCCGAACGGGGACTGGCGTTCCTCCCGTGGAGCCCCCTGGGCGGCATCTCCCGCAGCTCCCTCGACGGGCCGGCCGAGGGGCCTTCGGACGCCCTCGGCACCTTCCACGAACTGGCTCTCGAACTGAGCGTCAGCCCCCAACAGCTGTGCCTCGCCTGGCTCCTGACCCGCTCCCCCACGGTGATCCCCATCCCGGGCGCGACCCGCCCCCGGTCGATACGCGACTCGGCGGCGGCGACCGACCTGACCCTGACCGAGGACGCACTGACCCGCCTGAACGAGTCGGTGCGACGCCAACGGCAACGGCAACGCCCCGCGTAGCGGGGCGTTGCCGGGGGGGGAGGGCCGGAGGTGAGGCCCGGGGAGGGGAGACCGGGCGGCCGGGCCACGGGGGAGTGCTCGGCCGCCCGGAGCGGGTGGGGTGGTGGCCCGGGTGTCCGGCTCCGGTTCAGGCGGAGCCGGACACCCGGAGTCGGGAGGCCTAGGCCTTGGCGAGTTCCTTCTCGCCGCCCTCGCGCTGCTCGGGCACGTCCACCGGGGCGGTCTCGACGCCGTCCTCGTCGTCGTCGAGCAGGGTCTTCTCGTCGAAGGGCAGCCCGCCGGCGAGCACCACCTGGACGCGCTCCTTGTCGATCTCCTTCGTCCAGGTACCGATCAGGACGGTGGCGACGGCGTTGCCCGCGAAGTTGGTGAGGGCGCGGGCCTCGCTCATGAAGCGGTCGATGCCGACGATGAGGCCGATGCCGTCCACCAGGGCGGGCTTGTGCGACTGGAGACCGCCGGCCAGGGTCGCCATGCCGGCGCCGGTGACACCGGCCGCGCCCTTGGAGGCGACGAACAGGAAGAGCAGCAGCGGGATCTGCTCACCGAGCGACATCGGCGTACCCATGGCGTCGGCGATGAACAGGGACGCCATGGTCATGTAGATCATGGTGCCGTCGAGGTTGAAGGAGTAGCCGGTCGGGACGGTGATGCCGACGACGGGCTTGCTGACACCCAGGTGCTCCATCTTCGCGATGAGCCGCGGCAGCGCGGACTCGGAGGAGGAGGTGGACAGGATCAGCAGGAACTCCCGGGCCAGGTACTTGAACAGGGAGAGGATGTTCAGACCCGAGACGATCTTCAGCAGCGCGCCGAGCACGATGAAGACGAAGAGGAAACAGGTGGCGTAGAAGCCGAGCATCAGCACGGCGAGGCTCTTGAGCGCGTCCACGCCCGACGAGCCGACGACCGCGGCCATGGCGCCGAAGGCACCGATCGGAGCGGCCCACATCACCATCGCGAGGACGCGGAAGACGAGGCGCTGGATGTGCTCGACACCGCGCAGCACCGGCTGGCCGGCCTTGCCCATGGCCTGGAGCGCGAAGCCGCAGAGCAGGGCGATGAGGAGGGTCTGGAGGACCTCGCCCTCGGTGAAGGCGGAGACGATCGTGGTGGGGATGATGCCGAGCAGGAACTCGGTGGTGTCCTTGGCCTCCGGCGAGACCTGTGCCTGCCCGGTCTCCTTCACGGCGTCCGTGATGGCGAGGCCCGTGCCCGGCTCCAGGATGTTGCCGACGACGAGGCCGATACCGAGGGCGACCAGCGACATGACCATGAAGTAGCCGAGGGCGATACCGCCGACGGCGCCGACCTTGGCGGCCTTCCGTACGGACCCGATGCCCAGCACGATCGTGCAGAAGATGATCGGCGAGATCATCATCTTGATCAGGTTGACGAAGCCGGTCCCGATGGGCTTCAGCTCCACGGCGAAGTCGGGGGCCGCGAGACCCACGGCGATCCCGATGGCGACCGCGACGATCACCGCGATGTACAGGTAGTGGGTGCGGTCCCGCTTGACCGCGGGTGCGGCAGGTGCCTTGTCGGGGGTGCTGCTGGCGGCCACGGCTGCCCTCCTTGACGTCTTCGTCGGCATCACCGGCGTGCGGCTCACGTCCGGGGTTTATGGGGGATTGCCGTGACTATCTCCCGCCCTGTGAGGGCGGTCACCCTTCCGTTCATTTAGTTCACACTTAACGCCGGGGGCACACTGACGACATGCGCATCCCCGCTCTGCCGAGACCCCGCAGCCTGGCCGGCCAGCTCTTCGCCATGCAGGCGGTGCTGATAGCGGTGCTCGTCGCGGGATACGCGCTGTTCACCTACGTGAGCGACCGCAACCAGGCCGAGGAGGCGGCGGGCCGCCAGGCCACGGCCGTGGCTCGCTCGGTCGCCGACTCACCCTCCGTACGGGCGGCGATCCGGACCGCGAAGCCCACCGCCGAGCTCCAGCCCTACGCCCTGCGGGTCATGAGGGACACGGAGGTCGACTTCGTCACGATCATGAACCCGGAGGGCATCCGCTGGACCCACCCGGACAAGACCCAGATCGGCCAGCGCTTCCGCGGCAACACCGCGAAGGCCCTCGAGGGCGACACCTTCACCGAGACCTACACCGGCACCCTCGGCGCGTCCGTCCGCGCGGTCACCCCGATCGAGGACGACGGCACGATCATCGGGCTGGTCAGCGCGGGGATCAAGGTCGAGTCGATCAGCAAGCGGGTGCAGGACCAGGTGACGGCCCTGTTCGCGGTGGCCGGCGGGGCCCTCGCCCTCGGCGCGATCGGCACGTACGTCATCAACGCGTCCCTGCGCCGCCACACCCATGGCATGAACGCGACCGAGCTGAGCCATATGCACGACTACCACCAGGCCGCGCTGCACGCGGTGCGGGAGGGGTTGCTGATGCTGGACGGACAGTACAAGGTGGCGCTGATCAACGACGGGGGCCGGGAGCTGCTGGGCGTCTCGGGAGAGGTGGTGGGCATGTCGGTCGCGGAGCTGGGTCTGCCGGCCCCGCTGACGGGTGCGCTGCTCTCCTCGGAGCCCCGGGTGGACGAGGTGCACCTGACGGCGGACCGGGTGCTCGTGGTGAACACCTCCCCGGTCTCGGGCGGCGAGCGCCGTGGCAGCGTGGTCACCCTGCGCGATGTGACCGAACTCCAGTCCGTGATGGGCGAGTTGGACTCCGAACGCGGCTTCACGCAGGCGCTGCGCTCACAGGCCCACGAGGCGGCGAACCGACTGCACACCGTGGTGTCGCTGATCGAGCTGGGCCGGGCGGAGGAGGCGGTGGACTTCGCCACGGCGGAACTGGAACTGGCCCAGGCGCTGACGGACCAGGTGGTCGCGGCGGTCAGCGAGCCGGTCCTGGCGGCCCTGCTGCTGGGCAAGACGGCCCAGGCGAACGAGCGGGGCGTGGAGCTGGTGGTGTCCCAGGAGAGCAGCCTGGACGACGGCCTGCTGCCGGAGTCGCTCCCCGCCAGGGACCTGGTGACGATCCTGGGCAACCTCATCGACAACGCGGTGGACGCGGCCCAGGGCAGCACCCGGGCGCAGGTGACGGTGACCGCCGCCACGGAGGGCGCCGAGCTGCTGCTGCGGGTGGCGGACACGGGAGCGGGAGTGGATCCCGCGCACGCCACCCTGGTCTTCGAACGCGGCTTCTCGACGAAGCCGGCCGGGCCGGGCGGGCGGGGCCTCGGGCTGGCACTGGTCCGTCAGGCGGTGCAGCGGCACGAGGGGACGCTGTCGGTGGCGGAGGCCGCGGGCGGCGGAGCGGAGTTCCTGGTGCGCCTGCCGTTGCCGGCGACGGCGGCCTCCGGCGCCGGCGTGTCCGGTACCACCGCGCCCGGTACCACCGCGTCCGGCGCCACCGGATCCGCGTCGGGGTCTGGAGGCAAGGGATGACGAGCGAAGAGCCGATCAGAGTGCTGGTCGTGGAGGACGATCCGGTCGCCGCGGACGCGCATGTGATGTACGTGGGCCGGGTGCCGGGCTTCGTCGCGGTGGGCAAGGCGCACACCGGCGCGGAGGCCCGGCGCCTGCTCGACCGCACGCCGGTCGACCTGCTGCTGCTGGACCTGCACCTGCCCGACGCGCACGGGCTCCAGCTGGCCCGCTCGCTGCGGGCGGCGGGGTATCACGCGGACGTGATAGCGGTGACGTCGGCGCGGGACCTGACGGTGGTGCGCGAGGGCGTGTCGCTCGGCGTCGTGCAGTACGTACTGAAGCCCTTCACCTTCGCCACGCTTCGTGACCGGCTGGTGCGGTACGCCGAGTTCCGGGGGGCCGCGGGCGAGGCGAGCGGCCAGGACGAGGTCGACCGGGCGCTGGCGACCCTGCGCGCGCCGGGACCCGCCGCGCTGCCCAAGGGGCTGAGCGCGCCCACGCTGGAGCGGGTGACGGAGACCGTACGGGAGGCGGAGCAGGGGCTGACCGCGGCGGGGGTCGCCGAGTCGGTGGGCATCTCACGCATCACGGCCCGGCGCTATCTGGAGCATCTGGTGGAGGCGGGGAGAGCCGAGCGGAAACCGCTGTACGGGCAGGTGGGAAGGCCGGAACTGGTCTACCGCTGGGTCCGGACGACTCGCGGAAAGTGACCTCCGCGCCGCCCCGACCACCCGCCACCACCCTCACCCGCCGCCACCCACCGTCACCACCCTGAGCACCGCGGCCGCCGTCGCTCACCACCACGACCCTCACTCACCGCCGCCCCCGAACGGCAGGGCGTACCGCACGACGAACACGCCCAGCCCCGCCACCGCTCCCGCCTCGGCCACGGACAGCACCAGCAGCCCCGCCGACACCTGCCCCCCGCCCCAGTACACGACCAGCGCGGCCGTCGGCACGACACAGAACGCCAGCAGATCCACCACGCACTGCGCGATCTTCCGGGAGATCCGCCCGGGGCCGGCCCGGTGGTAGGTCTCCCACCGGAACGCCGCCTCGGTCCCGGCCAGTTCGGCGAGCCTCGGCGCCAACTCCTGCCGCACATACCGCCCGACGGCCGAGATCTTCTCGTCGTTGACCAGGTAGGTCCACCCCAGCACCACGCACACCGGCGGCAACGCCAGCAGCATCGACGTCTGTTCGGCCTGGGCCGCCGCGGCGATCACCGCCGCCACCACCGCCAGGGTCACGTACAGCAGGTTGTCCCGGAACCCGATCCGCGCCTTCTGCTCGTCCTTGACGGTCTGGTACTCGGCGAGCAGCAACTGCCCGGCACTGACGTCCTGTTCGGCCATGGTGACCGTCCCCTCCCCCGATGATCCTGGCAGTACCTTAAAGGGGTGCCCGAGACCGAACCCATCGCCGTGGTCCTCACCGCGCTTCCCGTCGAGTACGACGCCGTGCGCGCCCTCCTGGAATCCCTCGACGAAGTCGTCCTCGACGACGGAACCCGTCTCGAACAGGGCCGGCTCTCCGGTACGGGCTGGACGGTGGCGCTCGCCGAGCTCGGCGAGGGTGCCCTGAACACGGCCGCGCTCACCACCCGTATCGTCTCCGCGCTCGCCCCCGAGTGCCTGCTCTTCGTGGGCGTCGCGGGCGGCCTCAAGGACGACCTGCGGCTCGGTGACGTCGTCGTCGGCACCAAGGTCTACGCCGTCCACGGCGGCAAGCAGACCCCGCAGGGTTTTCTGGCCCGTCCCGAGGTCTGGCACGGCTCGCACCGCCTGGTGCAGGCGGCCCGCTCGGCGCTGCGGGACCTGGACGGGGTGCGGGCCCACCGCAAGCCGATCGCCTGCGGGGACGTCGTGCTGGCCGACGACCGGTCCGCGCTGCGGGATCACATCCGACGGACGTACAACGACGCGTACGCCATCGAGATGGAGGGCTCCGGGGCATCCCACGCGGCGCATCTCAGCGGCGGGCTGGACGCCCTCGTCATCCGGGGCATCAGCGACCTCGCCGACGCCGGGAAGAGCACGGCCGACGCGGAGGGCTCGCAGGAGCTGGCGGCGGGGCAGGCGGCCAAGGTCGCGCTGGCGGTCCTGCGCAAGCACGCCCCTCGCCCACGGAACGCCCCCAGCGCCCAGGAGGAGCCCCGACCCGGCTCAGGCACAGGCGGCGACACCATCACCTTTCAGGGCGGTACCTACTACGGGCCGGTCGTCGGAAAGATCACCCGGAACAACTGACCGACCGGTCACCACCGTAGGTTCCTACAACCGGTGACTATGTCCAAACACCCTGTAGTCACCACACCCCGCGCCCCCTACCTTGTCCCCCGTGCCCAGACCTCCAGCCCACACCCGTCAGCCAGGTCCCCCCTTCAACGCTCCCGCCGCCCGCAGGCTCCGCGCCGCCCTCGGCATGACCCCGGACCACGTCGCCCACGGACTGCGCGCCTCCTACGCCCTGCCGCACGCCACCCCCGATCTCGTCGTCGCCTGGGAACGCGGGGCACTCACCCCCACGCATCCCGAACTCACCGCTCTCGCCGGCGTGTTGTGGTGTTCCCCGGGTGAGCTCATCGGCAGGCCGCGCACCCTGCGCGAACACCGCGTCGCCCAGGGCTTCGCCCCCGAGGACGTCGCCCGGGCCGTGGGGCACGAGTTCCTGGCGTACACGCGGATGGAGGAGAGCGGGCAGTGGCGCGGCACGGACCGGCAGTCCGCTGCCCTCGCCGAGCTGCTCGACCTCTCGCTGCCCGACCTGGTCACCGTCACCGGCCTCGAGGCCAAACTGGCGGACCTGCTGCGCACCGCCGCCCGCACCCGCTGGCAGGCGTACGTCAGGCCCGTGGGCAGGATCGTGCCCCTGGACCGGCGTCTCCTGGAGGAGACCCTCCAGGAGCTGCACCAGGACTACCAGGGGCAGATGGTCGCCACGCTGAGCTGGGGCGACGGCAGCGCGGCCGGGGAGGCGAGCGACGCCGGGCGGGACTTCCTCGACCGGATCGTCGACACCTTCTGGACGAGCTTTGAGAACCGGACCGCCTAGGGCCGTCCGCGAGGCAAGCGCCCCGGGGTCCGCCCTAGAAGACCGACTCCGCCTCGACGATCCGGTCCTTCGGCACCGTCTTCAGCTCGGTGACCGCCTCGGCCAGCGGCACCATCACCACGTCCGTCCCGCGCAGCGCGGTCATCCGCCCGAACTGGCCCCGGTGCGCCGCCTCCACCGCGTGCCAGCCGAAGCGGGTCGCCAGGACACGGTCGTACGCCGTCGGGACACCGCCACGCTGGACGTGGCCGAGAATCACCGGCCGGGCCTCCTTGCCGAGCCGCTTCTCCAGCTCGTAGGCCAGCGCCGTGCCGATGCCCTGGAAGCGCTCGTGACCGAACTGGTCGATCGCGCCCTTGCTGTAGTCCATGGTGCCGTCGGCCGGGTGCGCGCCTTCCGCGACGCAGATCACCGCGAACTTCTTGCCGCGCGCGAACCGCTCCTCGACCATCTTCACCAGGTCGGCGGGGTCGAAGGGCCGCTCCGGCAGGCAGATCCCGTGCGCGCCCGCGGCCATGCCGGACTCCAGCGCGATCCAGCCCGCGTGCCGGCCCATGACCTCGACCACCATCACCCGCTGGTGGGACTCCGCCGTGGTCTTGAGGCGGTCCATCGCCTCCGTCGCGACGCCCACCGCCGTGTCGAAGCCGAACGTGCGGTCCGTCGACGAGATGTCGTTGTCGATCGTCTTCGGCACGCCCACCACGGGCAGGCCGGCGTCGGACAGCATCCGCGCCGCCGTCAGCGTGCCCTCGCCGCCGATCGGGATCAGCGCGTCGATGCCGAAGTCGTGGATCATGTCGGAGGCGCTCTCGCAGGCCTCGCGCAGCCGGTCGCGCTCCAGGCGGGACGAGCCGAGAATGGTGCCGCCGCGGGCCAGGATGCCGCTCACCGCGTTGAGGTCGAGGCCGCGGTAACGACCGTCCAGCAGCCCCGCGTAACCGTCCTCGAAGCCGATCACCTCGTCGCCGTAGTTGTCGACGGCGCGGTGCACGACCGACCGGATCACTGCGTTCAGGCCGGGGCAGTCGCCACCTGCGGTGAGAACTCCGATGCGCATCGTGCTGTGTCTCCTGCTCGCTGTTGGTACCGGTGAGCCAGATTCGATTGTTTCACGCCGCCGAGCGGGCTGTCTCTTGACGGGCGCCTTAACTACGGCCAGAGGTATTGTCAAGAGGGATCTGCTCACCTAGGTGGGCGATTTTTGTGCCCCGCCCTCAGGCCCCTGTACAGAGACGGAGAGCTCGCGTGACCCGCAGCGTGTACGTGACCGGAATCGACCGCGGCGACGGCCGTCAGGTCGTCGAGCTGGGAGTCATGGAACTCCTGACCCGGCAGGTCGACCGGGTGGGCGTGTTCCGTCCCCTCGTCCACGACGGGCCCGACCGGCTCTTCGAGCTGCTGCGTGCGCGCTACCGGCTGGCGCAGGATCCGGCCACCGTCTACGGCATGGACTACCACGAGGCCTCCGCCCTCCAGGCGGAACAGGGGACGGACGAACTGGTCTCCACCCTCGTCGAGCGGTTCCACCGCGTCGCCCGCGACTACGAGGTCGTCCTCGTCCTGGGAACGGACTACGCCGACACCCAGTTCCCGGACGAACTCGCCCTCAACGCACGCCTCGCGAACGAGTTCGGCGCGTCCGTGATCCCGGTCGTCGGCGGCCGCAAGCAGACGGTGGAGTCGGTGTTCGCGGAGACCCGCAACGCCTACCGGGCGTACGAGGTCCTCGGCTGCGACGTCCTCGCCATGGTGACCAACCGGGTGGCCCCGGAGGACCGGGAGGAGATCGCCGCCCGGCTCGCGACCCGGCTGCCCGTGCCCTGTTACGTGCTGCCCGACGAGCCCGCGCTCTCCGCGCCGACCGTCGCGCAGATCAGTCACGCGCTGGGCGCGCGGGTGCTGCTCGGCGACGACTCCGGGCTGGCCCGTGACGCGCTCGACTTCGTCTTCGGCGGGGCGATGCTGCCGAACTTCCTCAACGCGCTGACCCCGGGCTGCCTGGTCGTCACTCCGGGAGACCGCGCCGACCTGGTCATCGGCTCGCTGGCCGCGCACAGCGCCGGCACCCCGCCGATAGCCGGGCTGCTGCTCACCCTCGACGAGGTGCCGAGCGCCGAGATCCTCACCCTCGCCGCCCGCCTCGCCCCGGGCACGCCGGTCGTCTCGGTGCCCGGCAACAGCTTCCTCACGGCCGAGCGGCTGTTCTCCCTGGAGGGCAAGCTGAACGCGGCCACCCCGCGCAAGGCCGAGACCGCGCTGGGGCTGTTCGAGCGGCACGTGGACACGGTCGATCTGCTCAGCCGCGTCTCCGCGCCGAGCACCGACCGCCTCACGCCGATGATGTTCGAGCACAAGCTCCTGGAGCAGGCCCGCGTGGACAAGCGCCGGGTCGTCCTTCCGGAGGGGACCGAGGAGCGCGTGCTGCACGCGGCCGAGGTGCTGCTGCGCCGGGGCGTCTGCGACCTCACACTCCTCGGGCCCGTCGACCAGATCCGCAAGAAGGCCGCCGACCTCGGCATCGACCTCGGCGACTGCTCGCTGATCGACCCGGCCACCTCCGAGCTGCGCGACTCCTTCGCCGAGAAGTACGCCCGGCTGCGGGCCCACAAGGGCGTCACGGTGGAGCTGGCGTACGACGTCGTCTCGGACGTGAACTACTTCGGCACGCTCATGGTCCAGGAGGGTCTCGCCGACGGCATGGTCTCCGGGTCGGTGCACTCCACGGCCGCCACGATCCGCCCGGCCTTCGAGATCATCAAGACCAAGCCGGACGCCGACATCGTCTCGTCCGTCTTCTTCATGTGCCTGGCCGACAAGGTCCTCGTGTACGGCGACTGCGCGGTGAACCCCGACCCGAACGCCGAGCAGCTCGCCGACATCGCCATCCAGGCGGCCGCCACCGCCGCCCAGTTCGGGGTGGAGCCGCGGATCGCGATGCTGTCGTACTCCACCGGTACGTCCGGCTCGGGCGCCGACGTCGACAAGGTGCGGGAGGCGACGAAGCTCGTCCGCGAGCGGCGCCCCGACCTGAGGATCGAGGGGCCGATCCAGTACGACGCCGCCGTGGAGCCCACCGTCGCCGCGACCAAGCTGCCGGGCTCCGAAGTCGCAGGGCAGGCAAGCGTGTTGATCTTCCCGGACCTGAACACCGGCAACAACACCTACAAGGCCGTGCAGCGTTCGGCCGGCGCGATCGCGGTCGGGCCGGTGCTCCAGGGCCTGCGCAAGCCGGTCAACGACCTGTCCCGGGGCGCCCTGGTCCAGGACATCGTCAACACCGTCGCCATCACGGCGATCCAGGCCCAGACCCCGAACGAGAAGGCTCCCCAGCAGTGACCGCAACCCGTGTCCTCGTCCTCAACTCCGGCTCCTCGTCGGTGAAGTACCAGCTGCTCGACATGCGGGACAGCAGCCGGCTGGCGAACGGGCTCGTCGAGCGGATCGGTGAGCAGTCCTCCCGGCTCAAGCACACGCCCCTCGCCGCCGGCGGCGGGAGCCGTGAGTGGACCGGGCCGATCCCCGACCACGACGCCGCGCTGAAGGCCGTGGCGGAGGAGCTCGCGAAGGACGGGCTCGGCCTCGACTCCCCCGAAATCGCCGCCATCGGGCACCGGGTCGTGCACGGCGGCAAGCACTTCACCGAGCCGACCGTGATCGACGACGCCGTCCTCGCCGAGATCGAGCGGCTGATCCCGGTCGCCCCGCTGCACAACCCGGCCAACCTCACCGGCATCCGCACCGCGACGGCCCTGCGTCCCGACCTGCCCCAGGTCGCCGTCTTCGACACCGCGTTCCACACCACGATGCCGGAGGCGGCGGCCCGCTACGCGATCGACGTCGAGACCGCCGACGCGCACCGGGTGCGGCGCTACGGCTTTCACGGGACCTCGCACGCGTACGTCTCCCGGGCGACGGCGAAGCTGCTGGGCAAGGCACCCGAAGAGGTGAATGTCATCGTGCTGCACCTCGGCAACGGGGCGTCCGCCTCGGCCGTCGAGAAGGGCCGGTGCGTGGACACCTCGATGGGGCTGACGCCCTTGGAGGGGCTCGTGATGGGTACGCGCTCCGGGGACACCGATCCGGCCGTCATCTTCCATTTGGCGCGTGTTGGTGAAATGTCCATCGACGAAATCGACACTCTTCTCAACAAGAAGAGCGGGCTGATCGGGCTGTGCGGTGACAACGACATGCGGGAGATCCGGCGCCGGATCGACGAGGGTGACGAGCGGGCGAAGCTCGCGTTCGACATCTACATTCACCGGCTGAAGAAGTACATCGGCGCCTATTACGCCGTACTCGGGCACGTGGACGCGGTCGCGTTCACCGCCGGGGTCGGGGAGAACGCGGCGCCGGTGCGGGAGGCGGCCGTGGCGGGCCTGGGTTCCCTGGGCCTGGCGGTGGACGACGAGCTGAACGAGGTACGCGGTGACGAGCCGCGGCTGATCTCGCCCGCCGGCGCGCGGGTGGCGGTCGCCGTGGTGCCGACGGACGAGGAACTGGAGATCGCCACACAGACCTACGCACTGGTGAAAAAGACAAACTGAGCAGGAAAGCAACTGAGCACAACCCCTCTCATTTGTATCTTCCACCAGACGGAATATTCCGTAGCGAAACAAACCGATAGGATCGCCCCATGCGCCGTTCGAAAATCGTCTGTACTCTCGGCCCCGCGGTCGACTCCCACGAAATGCTCGTGTCGCTGATCGAGGCCGGCATGAACGTGGCCCGCTTCAACTTCAGCCACGGCTCCCACGCCGAGCACCAGGGCCGCTACGACCGGGTCCGGGCCGCCGCCAAGGAGACCGGCCGGGCCATCGGTGTCCTCGCCGACCTCCAGGGCCCGAAGATCCGCCTCGAGACCTTCGCCGAGGGTCCGGTCGAGCTGGTGCGCGGTGACGAGTTCACCATCACCACCGAGGACGTCCCCGGCGACAAGACGATCTGCGGCACGACGTACAAGGGCCTGCCGGGCGACGTCTCGCGCGGCGACCAGATCCTCATCAACGACGGCAACGTCGAGCTGAAGGTCCTGGACGTCGAGGGCCCGCGGGTGAAGACGATCGTCATCGAGGGCGGCGTCATCTCCGACCACAAGGGCATCAACCTGCCCGGCACGGCCGTCAACGTGCCCGCCCTGAGCGAGAAGGACATCGACGACCTGCGGTTCGCGCTGCGGATGGGCGCCGACCTGGTCGCGCTGTCCTTCGTGCGGGACGCCAAGGACGTGGCCGACGTCCACCGGGTGATGGACGAGGAGGGCCGCCGGGTCCCCGTCATCGCCAAGGTGGAGAAGCCGCAGGCCGTGGAGAACATGGAGGACGTCGTCGCGGCGTTCGACGCCGTCATGGTGGCCCGTGGCGACCTGGCCGTCGAGTACCCGCTCGAGAAGGTCCCCATGGTGCAGAAGCGCCTCATCGAGCTGTGCCGGCGCAACGCCAAGCCGGTGATCGTGGCGACCCAGATGATGGAGTCGATGATCACCAACTCCCGTCCGACCCGCGCCGAGGCCTCCGACGTGGCCAACGCGATCCTGGACGGCGCGGACGCGGTCATGCTGTCCGCCGAGTCGAGCGTGGGCGCGTACCCGATCGAGACCGTGAAGACGATGTCGAAGATCGTCACCGCGGCCGAGCAGGAGCTGCTCAGCAAGGGACTCCAGCCGCTCGTGCCGGGCAAGAAGCCGCGTACCCAGGGTGGTTCGATCGCGCGCGCCGCGTGCGAGATCTCCGACTTCCTGGGCGGCCGGGGCCTGGTGGCCTTCACCCAGTCCGGCGACACCGCCCGCCGGCTCTCGCGCTACCGCGCGGCCCAGCCGATCATCGCCTTCACCACCGACGAGGGCACCCGCAACCAGCTGGCGCTCAGCTGGGGCGTCGAGTCGCACATCGTGCCGTTCGTGAACAGCACCGACGAGATGGTCGACATGGTCGACCAGCAGATCGCCAAGATCAACCGCTTCAACCCGGGCGAGATCGTCATCATCACCGCCGGCTCGCCCCCCGGCGTGCCCGGCACCACCAACATGCTCCGTGTCCACCACCTCGGTGGCGGCTCCCGCGACTGAGCGGGCGACCCCGGCCGCCCGATGCGGCTCGTACGGCGCTGAGGGCGCCCCCTGTGGAACAGGGGGCGCCCTCAGCGTTGTTGCGGCTCCCGGACGGGTCTGGGGACGATCGGCCGGTACTGCTCAGCCGGTCGTGTACTGGTGCAGACCGGGGACGGTCAGCGTGCCGCCGAGCTGGCCCGCCTGCTGGACCTTCACGTTGGTGAAGTAGATCAGCGGGATGTTCAGCGGCGGCGGGCTCTTCGGGCTGAACGTGATGGGTATCAGGCCGAACAGGTTCCCGGAGATGCTCTCCGTGTACATGATCGTGTCGCCGTCACGGATGGTGGACGTGGTGCCCTTGCCCGCCTGCACGTGGTACGTCTTGCCGGACTGCTTGTCGTCCACCGTCTGGTGCAGGTCGCCGATGTCGGTGCCGTCGGAGATGACGTACTTCAGCACCTCCTTGACCGTGCCGTTGGCGGTCTTCACCTTGACGATGCCCTGGTAGTCGGCGCCCTTGAGGAGCAGCGAACTGGCGTTCAGGTACCAGGGGTCGTCGGGCAGCCTGATCTTGTTGTCGATGCCGCCCTCGTCGTCCGTGGCGGCGGGGCAGTCGTCGGCGTCCGTGGTGGCGCTCTCCGAGGGACTCGGCGAGGCCGTGGCGTCCTCGGCGGCCTCCTCGGTGTCCTTCGCGGTGTCCTCGGCCTCGTCGGCGGTGTCCTTGACGGTGTCCTTCACCGTGTCGGTGACGGCGTCGGTGGTGTCCTTGGAGGTACCGGACGAGTCCTTGCCGGAGTCGGAGGAGCCGGAGTCGTCCGAGGAGCCCGAGCCGGAGTCCGCCGACGAGTCGCCGGTCGACGCCGACTCCGAGGCCGAAGCCGACGGAGACGGGCTCGAACCGGCCGTCGCGTCGGAGTCGTTGCCGTCGAAGAGGTCCGTGATGGCGTCGCCGATGGTCTCCAGGACGTTCTTGTCCGTCGCGGAGGCCGAGGGGCTCGCCGTCGCGGTGTCACCGGACGTCGACGACTTGTCGGGCTCGGCGGCCGCCGAGGACGCGGCGGGAGCGGGCTCGGCCGTGTCGTCGGAACCTGAATCCGACGAACCGGAGTCACCCGTGTCGCCCGAGCCGTTCGACGTGTCCTTCGAGTCGTCCGTGGACTCGTCCTTGGAGTCGTCCTTGGAGTCGTCGGCCGATTCGCTCGCGCTCGCCGAGGCGGACGGCGACGGGGAGGCCGACGCGGAGGCGTCCGCGCCCTCCAGGGCCGCCACACAGTCCTTGTACTCGTCGATCGTGAGGCTCTTGGACGCCGGCTGGTCCTCGGCGTTGGCGAGGGTCGGCGTGAAACCCATGCCCATCAGGACCGCCGTCGGCATGGCCGCCAGGGCTATCGCCTTGCCGGCCGGCATGTGGAACCTGGTGAAGATCGGCTTCTTGGGTGCCGCGTGCCGCGGCCCGGTGGTTCTCACGCGGGCAGCGTCCACATCGCTCCCGGTGGAAACCTCGTCAGCCGGCACTGTGCCTCCCGTTCGCCCCGTTGGCCGGGCTCGTTCCTGACAGATCGTGCAGATCGTGCGGCTCGCCCGCCCCGTGGTCGTCCTTCGTGAAGGACGGCTTCTCGGTGGGGGCCGGGCCCGTGCTGTACGGGTTCTCGGTGAGGTCGCCCGCGTCGGTGGGAGGTGCGGGGAACACGCCCTCGGGGGCGCCTCCGGCGGTCGCGCCGGCTTCCGGCCCCGGAGCCTGGGCGGGCGGTGTGCCCGGTACCCAGGACACGGCCATCGCCCCGCCGATCAGCGCGAACAGGAAGCCGATGAGGAAGCCGCCCAGGTTCGACACCGGGATGGAGACCAGACCGAGCAGGATCGCCGCGACTCCCGCGAAGACCTGTACGTGCTTCTGGAACCACAGACTGATGCCCAGAACGCCCAGCAGCACGCCGATGATCAGCGACCCCGCGCCCGCGGTGGTGGCCATCGCCAGCGTCAGGTGGCCCACCTGGAGGTGCGCGTAAGGGAAGTAGGCGATGGGGAAGCCGGCGAGGAGGACGAACAAGCCCGCCCAGAACGGCCTGGTGCCCCGCCAGGCGCGGAACTGCTGCCTCCGGCGGGTGAACTGACCGGGGGCGACAGGGGTCTCGGCGCTCATGGAAAACAGCTCCCTGGTGCGGCGTTTCTGTGGTGGTGGGTCGAAGTGCTGGTGAAGCCAGGGGCTTCAGACTGGACGGGCGGGGGCGCCACCGGCCCCCCCGCCCGTCAGAGAGTGCTTAGTAGCACTCCTTGACACCCGTCGACAGCGACATCTTCAGGCCGCTGAGCTTGAAGGTTCCGGCGGTGGTGGCCCACGCCGTCTGCTTCACGTCGGTCAGCGTGGCGGAGTCCGCCTGCTGGGCGAACCCGTACGGGTTGGCCGTGTCACCGCTCTTGAGGCCCGGACCCTTGTTGGCGTCCTTCGCGGCCACACCGATGTCGATGCCCTTGAAGACGGCGTCCGCCTGCAGGTCCTCGACGTCGATGTACAGGTTCTCTGCCTCGACCGGCTTACCGCCGCCGCCCGCCTTCAGCGTGAGGCTGACGGAACCGAGCAGCGGGATGTTCGGGGTGACCACGGACTGGCACATGTTCGTGATCGAGGCGCTCTTGAACGCCGAGACGGCAACGGCGTGAGCCGTCTTCTTGCCGTCGAGGGTGTAACCCGAGTCGATCGCGCCGTACTGCGAGAAGCCCGTGCCTTCGAGCTTGTCGGCCGTCACCTTGAACGACTGACCGGACACGCTGAACGACGCGGCCAGTGCACCCTGCGCGAGGGCGACACCTATACATGCCGTAGCGGCGACGCTGGGCACCATGACCACAGCGAAGCGCTTCCATCTGGTCCCGCCACGCACCTGGGACTCCATATTTCCTCCTTCTCGGACGTACATCTCCTGATCCCGTGAGCCCCCTCGGACGGCGGCTCAGCCGGGCAGGGATGGGAGAAGTGCTACGTCCTCGGGAAGGGGAGCGCCTGTCTCGGAGGCGCGAACCGCGCACCGATCACCGGCGATCACCCCCGAGCGACAACCACTGGTCGCGCCTGACACGCATCACGCACAACCTTGCTGGACAGGCTTCACCGCAGCGAAGACCCCCCTGTCCGAGAGCCGACTCCACTGCCGTCGGCTCTGCTCGGTGGGGACCCAGGAAAACCCGTTGACCCAACCGGCTGTCGGGGTACGGGATTGGACCGAGCGTGGCCGATCGTGGTGCATTCTCGCCGCCCGCACAAGGGGGTTCGTTACTCGCTAGTAACGGCCGGATAACCGAACAACGACCCATAGGTCTCGACCGGCAACACAGGGTGTCATCGACGCCGGGGACAAAGCTGTTGATCGCTGGACAGAATCCGACAGAACAACGCCCAAGTCTTACTTGCAGTAACAGCGGCCGCGATTACCAAGATTTGGTAAAGCGCGGCCGCAGGGGAACCACATCGGCAGAACTTTCACTCCGACACCACGGGCTCTGACGTTTAGTGACTGGTCAGAACCCGGCTCTCGCCGGATCAGAACAGGGCGCGCGCCAGCGCTCGCCGGGCCGCCGCGACCCGGGGGTCGTCCGGCCCTACCACCTCGAACAGTTCGATGAGCCGCAGTCGTACGGCTTCCCGGTCGTCACCGGCCGTGCGCCGCACGGTGTCGATGAGCCGTCCGAAGGCGTCCTCGACATGACCGCCCACCAGATCCAGGTCGGCCGCGGCGATCTGCGCCTGCGCGTTCTCCGGCTTGTCGGCGGCGTCCTTGCGCACCTGCTGCGGGTCCATACCGCCCACCCGCTGGAGCAACTCGGCCTGCGCGAGCCCGAGCCCCGCCTCACTGTTGCCCGGGTCGTCGGCGAGCACGTTGCGGTACGCCTGCACGGCACCGCCGAAGTCACCGGCGTCCAGCGCCTGTACGGCGGCCTCGAGCAGCGCGTCGTACGGCCCGACGGGCTCGGCCTCGACCGCGTCCACGGCGCCCGGCTCGGCGTCGGCGTCGACGGTCAGACCGGTGAGCCCGAACCGCTGCTCGGCGACCTGCACCAACTGGTCGAGGGTCTGTCGGATCTGCGCTTCGCCGGCGGCTCCCTGGAAGAGCGGCAGCGCCTGCCCGGCGACGACCGCGAAGACGGCCGGGATGCCCTGCACCCCGAACTGCTGCATCAGCATCTGGTTGGCGTCGACGTCGACCTTGGCGAGCAGGAAGCGGCCGTTGTACTCGACGGCGAGGCGCTCCAGGACGGGGCTCAGTTGCTTGCAGGGCTCGCACCACTCGGCCCAGAAGTCGATGACGACGGGCACCTCGGCGGACCGCTGAAGGACCTCCCGCTCGAAGCCCGCCTCATCGACGTCGATGACGAGATCGGCCGGGGAGACGGCCCCCGCGCCGCCCTGCCGTGCCGTTTCGGCGCGCGTCTGCTCCGCCTTCGCCTTGGCCTCCTGGGCCGCCTTCACCGCGGCGAGGTCGACGACTCCGCTCATGGACATGTTCCGTGGCTGCATGCGTCTATCCTCCCCCGTCCGCGCGCCTGCGTGAAAAGCGTTCCGAATACGTCCCGAACATCCCGAACATGAGCGCCGGGGTCCCCACCCCGCACCCTGCCCGGCCGGCGGCCCGCGCACGTCCCGCGCGAGCTTTCGCTACGAGTCGTAGCGTAATGGCACCGAGTGCCTCCGCAACACCCCGCCTCGGTGATCTCCCTCACGGAAGCCCATGACAAACCGCCGGTTATGGTCGGGGAATGCAGATCCGCACCCCCGCCTGTCGTACGGGCCGTCCGCGCAGCGCCGCGGCCGACACGGCGATCCTGGCCGCGACCCGGGAGGCGCTGGTCGAGCTGGGCTGGTCCAAGCTGACGCTGGGGGATGTGGCGACGCGCGCCGGGGTCGCCAAGACGACCCTCTACCGACGCTGGGCCGGCAAGAACGAACTGGTCGTCGACGCGGTCGCGGAACTCTTCGGTGAACTCGAACTTCCCGACCGGGGCAGCCTCGCCGCCGACATCGAGGGTGTGGTGCTGCAGTTCGCTGCGATCCTGGCCCGGCCCGAGGCCAAGAGCGGCCTGATGGCGGCCGTCGCCGAGTCCACCCGCGACGACGCCCTGCGCGAGCGCATCCGCGCCTCCATCGTCGACCCGCAGAAGGACCTGGTGCTGGAGGGCCGCGCCCGCGCCCAGGCGCGCGGTGAACTCCCCCCGCAGGCCGACCCGGCCGAGGCCGCCCGCACGGTCGACCTCATCTTCGACGTCGTGGCGGGTGCGGTGGTCCACCGCACCCTGGTCAGCGCGGAACCCGCGGACGAGGAGTGGGTACGCGGCTTCACCCGGGTCCTGCTCCTGGGCCTGACCGCGTCCACCGGCCCGTCCGAAGGCACCGGCCCGTCCGAAGAGACCGGCCCGTCCGAAGGCCTCCCCGGCGAACACGTCTGAGGGCGGGGGCCGCTGCTCGCCCCCGCCCCTACCGACGCCCCTGCCTGCGCCGTCTAGAACCCCGCGGGCTCGGTGTACACCCCCCACTCGTCCCGCAGCACGTCACAGATCTCGCCCAGCGTCGCCTCGGCCCGCACCGCGTCCAGCATCGGCCCGATCATGTTGGAGCCGTCACGGGCGGCGCCCAGCATGGCGGTGAGCGCGCCCCGCACGGCCGTCTCGTCCCGAGCGGCCCTGCGGGCGCCCAACGCCCGCACCTGCTCCCGCTCCACCTCGTGGCTGACCCGCAGGATCTCCAGGTCCCCGGTCACCGACCCGGTGTGCGCGTTGACGCCGACGACCCGCTTCTCGCCCTTCTCCACGGACTGTTGGTACCGGAAGGCCGACTCCGCGATCTCCCCGGTGAACCAGCCGTCCTCGATCCCGCGCAGGATCCCGGAGGTGATCGGCCCGATCGGGTGCCGCCCGTCGGGGTGGGCCCGCAGCCCCCGCTCCCTGATCTGCTCGAAGATCTTCTCGGCGTCGGCCTCGATCCGGTCCGTCAGTTGCTCGACGTACCAGGAACCGCCCAGCGGGTCGGCGACGTTGGCGACGCCGGTCTCCTCCATCAGCACCTGCTGGGTGCGCAGAGCGATCTCCGCCGCCTGCTCGCTCGGCAGCGCGAGGGTCTCGTCCAGGGCGTTCGTGTGCAGCGAGTTGGTCCCGCCGAGCACCGCCGCGAGGGCCTCGACGGCCGTACGCACCACGTTGTTGTACGGCTGCTGGGCGGTCAGTGAGACCCCGGCGGTCTGGGTGTGGAAGCGCAGCCACTGCGCCTTCTCGGACTTCGCCCCGTAGACGTCCCGCATCCAGCGCGCCCAGATCCTGCGCGCCGCGCGGAACTTGGCGATCTCTTCGAAGAAGTCGACGTGCGCGTCGAAGAAGAAGGACAGCCCGGGTGCGAACACGTCCACGTCGAGACCGCGGCTGAGCCCCAGCTCCACGTACCCGAAGCCGTCCGCCAGCGTGTAGGCCAGCTCCTGCGCGGCCGTCGCGCCGGCCTCACGGATGTGGTAGCCGGAGACGGACAGCGGCTTGTAGGCGGGGATGCCGGCCGCGCAGTACTCCATCAGGTCGCCGATGAGACGCAGATGCGGCTCGGGCTGGAAGAGCCACTCCTTCTGGGCGATGTACTCCTTGAAGATGTCCGTCTGGAGCGTGCCGTTGAGGAGGCCCGGGTCGACGCCCTGCCGTTCGGCGGCGACGAGGTACATGCAGAAGACCGGTACGGCCGGTCCGCTGATCGTCATGGAGGTCGTGACGTCGCCCAGCGGGATGTCCTTGAACAGGACCTCCATGTCGGCGGCCGAGTCGATGGCGACCCCGCAGTGCCCGACCTCGCCCAGCGCGTGCCGGTCGTCGGAGTCGCGCCCCATCAACGTGGGCATGTCGAAGGCCACGGACAGCCCCCCGCCGCCGTTGGCCAGGATCATCTTGTAGCGCTCGTTGGTCTGCTCGGCGTTGCCGAACCCGGCGAACTGCCGGATGGTCCACGTGCGCCCCCGGTAGCCGGTCGGGTACAGGCCGCGCGTGAAGGGGTACTCCCCGGGCCAGCCGATCCGCTCGAAGCCGTCGTACGTGTCACCGGGCCGCGGCCCGTACGCCGGCTCCACGGGGTCCCCGGAGAGCGTGGTGAAGTCGGCCTCACGCTTGCGCGAAGCGTCGTACCGGGCCTGCCAGCGACGGCGGCCCTCCTCGATGGCGTCAGCGTCCATGCCTCAAATTTACTAGGACGTCCAAGTAAATGTCGATGGCTATTGGTAGGACATCCTAGTAACTGTGCGTGTCCGAACGCCGAAACCGCCGTACACGCGCGCGTGCGGCACGGGTACGGCGGCGGGATCGGTGCCGGAACCGGCGTCGGATTCGACTCCGGGATCGGCGCCTGATCTAGGCCTTGGCGGCCACGGGAGCCTCGTCGGCGACCCGGCCCTCCAGCTCACGGCTGATCCTGCGCTCCACGAAGAAGGCGGCCGTCGGGACGGTTCCGGCGAGCAGCACCCACAGCTGCTTGCCCACCGGCCACTTCGCCTTGGAGCCCAGGTCGAAGGCGAAGACCAGGTAGAGGACGTAGAGCCAGCCGTGCGCGATGGCGACGACGCGGGTGAAGTCCGCGGCCCCGTCGACGTCCAGGCCGTACTTGGCGATCATGCCCAGGCACAGCAGGACCAGCAGCACACCGGTGACATAGGCCAGGACGCGGTAGCGGGTCAGCACGCTCTTCTTCATGCCGACGAGCGTAACGACCCGTTCCGGGAGATCTTGCCCCGGGTCACCCCTGCCGGAGCCGGGTCACTCCTCGTCGAAGTCCTGTGCGGCGACCCGCAGCGGCCGGAGCATCGCGAAGATCTCCCCGCACTCCTCCGCGTCGTACACCCCGAGACCGAAGTCCATCGCCATCAGGTCGCGGGTGGCCTCCTCGACGACCTCCCGGCCCTTGTCGGTGATGACGGCGAGGGTGCCGCGGCCGTCGTTGGGGTTGGGGCGCCGGGCGACCAGGCCCGACTTCACCAGGCGGTCGACGGTGTTCGTCACCGAGGTGGGGTGCACCTGGAGCCGCTCGCCGATCTTCGACATGGTCAGCTCGCCCTCCTTGGAGAAGGTGAGCAGCACCAGCGCCTCGAAGCGTGCGAACGTCAGGCCGTACGGCTTGACCACGGCGTCCACCTCGGCGAGCAGGATCTGGTGCGCGCGCATGATCGAGGTGATCGCGGCCATGGACGGCGTGTTCCCCCAGCGCTGCTTCCAGAGCTCGTCGGCGCGGGCGATGGGGTCGAACGGGAGACTGGGCGGTTTCGGCACGCCTCCAGACCTTACCGGCCGGTCATATCGTGGTCAGCCCCGTCTCGGCCTTCGGTCCGCCGGACCTCCAGGGCCGACAGGACGCAGCAGACCGTCCCCAGCACACCGGCCCCCGCGACCGCGGCCGGCACACCCACCAGCTCCGCGGCCACCCCGGCGAGCGCCATGCCGACCCCCTGGAACGTCATGAGCCCGGCGGTGAGCAGCGTCATGGCCCGTCCGCGCAGCTCCTCGGGCACGTCCCGGACGATCCACTGGTCGAGGCCGAGGGTGTACGCCGACCCGGCGCCCGAGACCACCAGCAGGAGCAGCGAGACCTCGAGGCCGGGGTGGAGGGCGTAGCCGAGGTAGGGCAGCAGGGTCACACAGACGAGCGGCAGCGCGATGCGCTCACGGGTGACCGGGCGCAGCCGGGAGCCGGCGTACAGCTCGCCGGCGATCGCGCCGACCGGCAGCGCGCACATCAGCAGCCCGAGGCCGGTGGGGCCGACGCCGAGGCCGTCGGCGTAGGGCGCGGACAGCGCCTCCGGGGCGACCGTGAAGGCCGGCGGCACCCAGAAGAGCAGCAGCAGCGCCCGTACCCGCCGGTCGGCGAGGATCCGCCGGGCGCCCTTGAGGGAGTCCGTGACCAGCGCGCCGCCGGTCCCGTCCCGGGCCGGGCGGCGGCGGGTGCCGAGCCGCAGCAGCGCGGCGGAGGCGAGGAAGGTACCGACGGTGACGAGCAGGGCCTGGCGCGGGGAGGCGACGGTGAGCAGCAGCCCGCCGAGTCCGAAGCCGACGAGCAGCGCGCTCTGCGCGGTGATGCGCAGCAGGGAACGGCCGAGGACGAACAGGTCGCCGTCGCCGAGGATGTCCGCGAGCGTGGCCATCCGGGTGCCCGCGAAGATCGGCGAGACCACGGCGAGACAGCAGCGCAGGGCGAGCAGCACGGCGAGGGGCGCGCCCTGCGCCGTCATCGGCACCACGCACACCGCGCACACCAGGTCGCAGCCCACGAGCACGCGCCGGGCCGGAAAGCGGTCGGCGACCCCGGCGAGCAGGGTGCCGCCGACGACATAGGGCAGGAAGCCGAGGGCCCAGGCCAGGGCGCTCATCAGCGGTGAGCCGGTCAGGTCGTAGACGAGGACGGACAGCGCGATCTCGGCGACGATCACGCCGAGCATGGACAGCAGATGGGCGGCGAAGACGGCCCGGAACTCACGGACGGCGAAGACGCGCAGGTAGCCGGCGGCGGGCGTCCCGGTCGTGGGTGTCGCCGGTGTCGCGGGCGTCGAGGGCGTGGCGGGCGTCGTGACTTCTGGCATGGCAGCAGCGTGCTCGGCGGAGTACGCAGGCCCTAGTGTTTCGGTCACCGCCGAATGTTCGAGAGGTGAGGTCGTGCCGTCATACCTGCATTTCGGGGAGGACGACTTCCTGCGCTGCCGCTTCGCCGTGTCCCCGCTGTGGGAGGCGCAGGAGGTCGCGCGCACCCTCAAGCGGCCCGACCGGCACGGCTACCACGCGCCCTGGCTGCGCCGGATCCGTACCGCCGCAGAGGCGCTCGACCTGACCGGTCTGTGGCTGCTGATGCCGCGCCGGGGGCACTCCCCCGACTGGCTGTGCCCGCCGCCGGTCGGGCCCGCGGCCGGGTTCGAGGAGGAGCTCGCCGCGGTCCGGGCCGCCGACCCCGAGGCCGCCCTCGCGGACACCGCCCGCTCGCTCGCGGACACCCCCGGCGCGCTGGACTCGCCTCAAGGGCGGGCCTGGCTGGCGGATCCGGAGCGGATGATCCGGGAGCTGACCGGCGTCCTGGAGGAGATCTGGCACACCCTGCTCGCACCGGACTGGCCCCGGCTGCGTGCCCTGCTGGAGGCGGATGTCGCCTTCCACTCCCGGCGCCTGGCCGAGGTGGGCCTGGGCGGGCTGCTGCCGGAGATCAACCGGCGGTGCGGCTGGCGGGCCGGGACCCTGACCGTCGACTCGAACGGCGAGCACGAGCGGCACCTGGGCGGGCAGGGGCTGGTGCTGATGCCGAGCGTGTTCTCGTGGCCGGACGTCGTGAGCGGCTTCGACCCTCCGTGGCAGCCGACGCTGGTGTACCCGGCGCGGGGCATCGGCGGCCTGTGGACCGACACCACCGCCCACTCCCCCGAGGCGCTCGTCCGGCTGCTGGGCCGGGGCCGGGCCGGCGTGCTCGGCGCGCTCGACGATCCGGCGACCACCTCCGCCCTCGCCCACCGGCTCGGCCTCGCCCCGTCCTCGGTCTCCGCCCATCTGACGGTGCTGCGCGACTCCGGGCTGCTGGTGTCCCGGCGCTACGGCCACCAGGTGCTGTACGAGCGGACGCCGCTGGGGATGGCGCTGGTGTCGGGCGACGCTCAGTAGAGGCTGCGCAGGCCGAGGACGTCGCCCTTGCCGAGCGTGCGGGCGTCCGTGGAGCAGGCGAAGGAGTTCGCGTACATGGTCAGGTTCTCGTGTCCGACGCCGGAGTGGCCGAGGCCGAAGACGTGCCCGGCCTCGTGCGTGGCGACGCTGCGGATGTCGTACGCGTGCGTGCAGGCGCCGGAGGGGCGGTTCGTGAACGGGAAGTCATGGGTGTTGAAGCGGACGTCGGCCTCGAGCAGTTCCTCGGGTCCGTCGACCACCGGACGGCTCCAGGAGCAGGTCGTCGCGACGGCCTCGCCGCCGATGTCGCCCGCGTCCCACACGCTCAGACCGTCCCGGCGGGTGCAGCGGGCCGCGCGGTCGATGCCGGCCTCGTTGCCGGTGCTCGACAGGAACCTGGCCTTCGCCGTGACCGTGTCGTCGTAGCCGCAGTCGTTGCGGCTGGTGGTGATGGTGGCGATGGCGTCCTCGAAGGCCCGCCGGCCCTCGGCGTGGGACAGCCGGCCCGGCAGGGGCCCGTCGCCGATGAACCACTCGTACGTGCCGTACTCCTTGCGGCCCGCGGTGGAGTAGGCGCCGTCGGCGCAGGGGGCGGGGGCGTCGGCACGGGCCCTGGACGCGGCCGCCGCCGCACGGGTCGCCTCGCGGGGACCCTCATGGGCCGCCTCGTGGGCCTCCTCGTAGACGTAGGAGACCCTTCCGTCGGCGGCGACCGTCAGGGTGAAACCGTGCGCCGAGCCGTCCACCGTGAGCGCGTCGACGCTGACCGTCGTGCCGGGTTCGGGCACCGCCACCCCGGCACCCTCGTGGGTGACCACCCGGCCGACGGCGAGGCAGTCGAGGACCGACGAACCGGCGGGCAGGTCGTCCACGGTCAGCTCGCCGCGGGCGAGTGCGCACCCGGGCGGCCGGGGCCCCTCCCCCACGCAGACCACCGACAGCGATGCCGCCACCAGGAGCGCCGTGACCGCCCTGCCGACCAGTCCCGGTCCGCGCCGCCCTGCCACCGCACACTCCCCTTCAATGCCACGCCACCGCGCGGAACTTGATCGGCCTCGGGAGACATTAGCCAGGCGGCACCGGCCGAAAACCCCATCCGACATCACCCGTTCGAGCGACTGCTCAAACGGGTGTTCCGTCGCTGTCCCGCCCGCTACGCCGGGCGCTCCCCCAGATGCCGTTCCACGGTCTCCACCTTGGAGGTCAGGCCGTCCGTCACACCGGGGCGGATGTCCGCCTTCAGGACCAGCGAGACCCGGGGGGCCCGTTCCTCGACGGCGGCCACGGCGCGCTTGACGACGTCCATGACCTCGTCCCATTCACCCTCGATGGAGGTGAACATGGCGTCGGTGCGGTTCGGGAGGCCGGACGCGCGGACGACCCGGACGGCGTCGGCGACGTAGTCACCGACGTCATCGCCGACACCCAGCGGCGTGACCGAGAACGCGACGATCATGCCTTCGCCACCGTTTCCCGGCGGGCGCGGGAGGCGATGGCTGCGTCGACTGCGTTCTCGGCCTCACGGCGCAGCTTGCGCTCGGCGAAGAAGCCGCCGGTCGGCAGGACCGACAGGACGAAGTAGAGGGCCGCGGTCTTCAGGGACCACTTCGCACGGTTCCAGGCGTCCGCCCAGAAGAGCACGTACAGGACGAACAGCACGCCGTGGACCATGCCCATCACGGGCACCGCGTTGAAGTCCGTGGTCCGCTTCAGCACCGAGCAGACCAGCAGCAGAAGGAAGGAAACGGCCTCGGGGGCGGAGACCAGGCGCAGGCGGCGGAGGGCGGAGGCTGTCTTCAGGTCCACGAGTCACCTTCGGGGGGGGAGGTACGGCGACGAACAGGTCGGTTTGTGAATGCACGCACAAGCGTTCGTCCATTGTGGCAAACGGTCCACCTAAGGGTGCGTTCAGGGTCGTTCTCCACCCCCGGGTGCTGTTCGACGCACCCGTCCGGCCGATACCTTTCGCAGCGTGGCGATGTTTCGACTTCAAGGCAGCAAGGTGCTCGCCGTCGACGTGACCGGGGACGCCGTGAAGGCGAAGAACGGCTCGATGGTCGCGTACGACGGGCAGATGGCCTTCAAGAAGCTCAGCGGCGGCGGTGAGGGCATCCGGGGGATGGTCACCCGGCGGCTCACCGGCGAGCAGATGACCATGATGGAGGTGAGGGGGCAGGGCACGTGCTGGCTGGCCGATCGTGCCTCCGAGATCAATCTCGTGCAGCTCCAGGGGGACAAGCTCTACGTCGAGTCGAGCAACCTGCTGGCGACCGACGCCGGACTCAGGACCGGGACGAGCTTCACCGGTCTGCGCGGCGCGACCCAGGGCAACGGACTGTTCACGACGACCGTCGAGGGCACCGGCCAGGCGGCCATCACCTCGGACGGGCCGGCCGTGGTGCTGCGGGTCAGTCCGCAGTACCCGCTGACCGTCGACCCCGGGGCCTATGTCGCGCACCAGGGCAACGTCCGGCAGACCTTCCAGTCCGGTGTGACCTTCCGCACGTTCATGGGTGAGGGCGGCGGCGAGGCCTTCCAGATCCGGTTCGAGGGGGACGGCCTGGTGTACGTCCAGCCGAGCGAGCGCAACACGATCGCGGGGGATGTGTGAGATGACCTTCCGCGAGATCAACTCCAAGATGGTCGAGGCGACGGTCGTCCCCGGCCAACGGCTCTTCAGCCAGCGCGGCGCCATGCTCGCCTACCGCGGCGAGGTGGCCTTCACCCCGAACGTCCAGGGCGGGCAGGGCGGGGTGATGTCCATGATCGGGCGGCGGCTCGCCAACGAGGACACCCCCCTGATGACCGTCGAGGGCAGCGGCACGGTCCTCTTCGGGCACGGCGGCCACCACGTCCAGGTCATCCGACTCACCGGCGACACGCTGTACGTCGAGGCGGACCGGCTGCTCGCCTTCGAGGGCACCCTCCAGCAGGGCACGATGTTCCTGGGCTCCCAGGGCGGGGTCATGGGCATGGTCCGCGGCCAGGTCAGCGGGCAGGGCCTGTTCACCACCACCCTCAAGGGGCACGGCGCCGTCGCCGTGATGGCCCACGGCGGCGTCTTCGAGGTGCCGATCACCCCGCAGCGCCCGGTCCACGTCGACCCCCAGGCCTATGTCGCCCACCACGGCGACGTCCGCAACAAGCTGTCGACCGCGCTGGGCTGGCGGGACATGGTGGGCCGGGGCTCCGGCGAGGCGTTCCAGCTGGAGCTGAGCGGCAGCGGTGCGGTGTTCGTCCAGGCGTCGGAGGAGAAGCTGTGAGCATGTACGGGGCTCCGGGCGGCGGCCCGACGGTGCACGACCCGATGACCTTGCCGGTCGACGACAACGTGAACAGCTACACCTTCTGCGTGGAGCTCAAGGGGAGCCAGTGGTTCCTCCAGAAGGGGAAGATGATCGCCTACTACGGGTCGATCGACTTCAACGGCATCGGACACGGCCGTCTGGACCGTCTGGTGCGCACTTCCTTCCATTCGCCTCTGCACGCCAGCGACTGGGTCGTGGCGGAGGGCTCGGGCAAGATGCTCCTCGCCGACCGGGCCTTCGATGTGAATTCGTACGACCTCGACGACGGCAACCTGACCATTCGCTCGGGCAATCTGCTCGCTTTTCAGCCAACTCTGTCGCTCAAGCAGTCGATCGTGCCGGGATTTCTCACGCTGATCGGAACCGGCAAGTTCGTCGCGGCATCTAACGGTCCGGTGGTGTTCATGGAGCCGCCGATCCGGGTCGATCCGCAGGCGCTCGTCGGCTGGGCCGACTGCCCCTCTCCGTGCCATCACTACGACCACGGGTACATGACCGGCCTGATGGGCGGTCTACGTGCGCTGACAGGCCTCGGAGGGGCTTCCGGGGAGGAGCACCAGTTCGAGTTCGTGGGGGCCGGGACGGTGCTGCTGCAGTCGACCGAGCTGCTCATGGCCGAGCAGGCGACGGGGGCGGTTCCGCACGAGCCGGGAGTGCCCGGCGGGGGCGGCGTCCCCGGTGGGCGGGGTGGCCCCGGCGCGCAAACCGGCGCACCGCGCCTTCCCGGACAGCTGGGGGACCTCCAGCGTCGCTTCGGGCTGTGAGCGGTAGTCTGCGGAGTGTGACATCGAACGCGTGCGCACCGTCACACCGCCCTCACTAGTTCGCCTTTCAACATTTTAGGTAGACTTCAATTATGGAGACCGAAACGGCCACGCGCTGGCTGACCGATGCGGAGCAGTGCGCCTGGCGCACCCACCTGGAGGTCAACAGGCTGTTGACGTACCAGCTCGAAAAGGATCTCCAACCGTTCGGCCTGACCATGAACGACTACGAGATCCTGGTGAATCTCTCCGAGTCGGAGGGCGTCCGGATGCGGATGAGCGACCTCGCGTCCGCCACCCTCCAGTCCAAGAGCCGTCTCTCGCACCAGATCACCCGCATGGAGAGCGCCAACCTGGTGCGCCGCGAGAACTGCGAGTCCGACCGCCGCGGCCTGTACGCGGTCCTGACCGAGCACGGCCTGGAGACGATGCAGAAGGTCGCTCCCCATCATGTGGAGTCCGTGCGGCGGCACTTCATCGACCTCCTCGCCCCCGATGCCACGACAGAGCTGTCCAAGGCCCTGAAGCCCGTCGCGGAACACCTCCGCGGGCAGCGGGGACGCCCGTGAGGAACTCCCGGCGACCGATCGGTTCAGGCGATCGGTCCGGGTGATCGGTCCGGGTGATCGGTTCAGACGGTCGGCAGGCGGAGCTCGAACAGGGCTCCGCCTGTCGGCGTCCGGCGGACCGTGAGCGTGCCACCGTGCCGGACGGCCACGTCGCGTGCGATCGCCAGGCCGAGGCCCGCCCCGCCGTCGTCACGACCGCGGGCGTCGTCGAGCCGTACGAACCGCTCGAAGATCCGCTCCCGGTCCGCCTCGGGCACTCCGTCCCCGTCGTCGGCGACCTCGACGACGACCTGCCCGCCCGCCCTCCGCACGGTCACGGTGACGGCCGAACGGGCGTGCCGGTGCGCGTTGTCGAGCAGGTTGGCCAGCACCCGCCCCAGCTGCCCCCGCGATCCGGCCACCTCGCCGGGCGCCGGCTCCCCGGGCTCCACCACCACCGTCACCTCCGGTCGCCCGGCCGCCTCCTCCCGGGCCAGCGCCGCCGGATCCACCCGCGCGCCGGCCACCGGCCCCTCCCCCGCGTCCAGCCGGGCGAGCAGCAGCAGGTCGGCGGCCAGCCGCTGGAGCCGTACGGTGTCCTCGACCGCGCCCGGCACATCCAGCAGCCCGGGGTGCGCGACACCCACTTCGAGCTGGGTGCGCAGCGAGGCGATGGGGCTGCGCAGTTCGTGCGAGGCGTCGGCGACGAACCGGCGCTGCCGCTCCACGGAGGTCTCCAGCGCGGCCAGCGTCTCGTTCGTCGTACGGGCGAGCCGGGCGACCTCGTCGTGGGTGTCCGGCTCGGGGACCCGCCGGGTCAGCTCGGCGGCGGCCGTGATCGCGGCCATCTCTCGGCGGATGTCCTCGACCGGGCGCAGCGCCCGCCGGGTGACCAGCCAGGTCACTCCGGCGACCACGGCGAGCAGCAGCGGGAAGCCGATCAGCATGACGGTGAGCGCGGTGCGCACGGCGCTCTGCTCAGCCGCCAGGGACGCACCCGCGTACACGGTGAGCAGGCCCTTCTTCGGATCCCGGACGTCCACGGCGGCGAAGCGGTAGTCGGCCGTGTCGCCGTCGACGGTCGCGGAACCGTCGCCGAAGCGGGTCTCGTCGCCGATCTCGCCGGGTTCGAGCGCGTCCTGGGCGGAGTCGTCGTCCAGGCCGCCGCTCGCGCCGTCCTCCCCGCCGTCCTCCCCCGCTTCCTCCCCCGCGTCCTGTCCCGGTTCCTCCGAGGGGTCGTCCCCGGTGTCCTCCCGCGCCCGCGGCACGCTCGGCCCGGCGCCGCTGATCCGCTCCAGGTCCTCGGTGGCGGCGACCTGCCCGCCGTTCGCGTCGACGACCTGGACCACCCGCTCGTCGTCGTCCAGCGAGGAGAGCTTGTCGTAGGGCGTACCGAGGGCCAGTTGGGCGGCGACGGTCCGCGCGGAGCGTTCCGCCTGTCCGTCGGCCTGGCCGGTCAGACTGGAGCGCAGTGACAGCAGCACGGCCGTCCCCGCCGCGAGGAGCGCCACCGCGACCACGAACGTGGCGCCGAGCGTCGCCCGGGCCCGCACGGACCCGAAGCGGCGGCTCATCGCGCCGCCTCCGGCCGCTCCAGCCGGTACCCGGCGCCGCGCACCGTCCGGATGAGCCCCGCGCCCAGCTTGCGGCGCAGCGCGCTGACGTACACCTCGACGATGTTGGGGTCGCCGTCGTAGGCGAAGTCCCAGACGTGGTCGAGGATCTCGGTCTTGGACACCACCTCGCCCGCCCGCACGACCAGCTGTTCCAGGACGGCGAACTCCTTGGTGGTCAGCGCGGCTTCGACCTCCGTCCCGCCGTCCCGCAGGAACACCCGCCGGGCGGCGGTGTCGACCTTCAGGTCGCCCAGGACGTGCACGGCCGGGGCCCCGGTGCCCTGTCCGCCCCGGCGCAGCAGCGCCTTCACGCGGGCGACCAGGACGACGTACGAGAACGGCTTGGTGAGGTAGTCGTCCGCGCCCGTGTCCAGGCCCTCCGCCTCGTCGTACTCGCCGTCCTTGGCGGTGAGCATGAGGATCGGGACGTCGTTGCCGGCGGCCCGCAGGGTGGAGCAGACCCGGTAGCCGTTCATGCCGGGCAGCATGATGTCGAGGACGACCAGGTCGTACGGCGACTCGCTCGCCCGGTGCAGCCCTTCGAGGCCGTCGTGGACGACGTCCACGGCGTAGCCCTCGGCGGTCAGGCCGCCGGCGAGCGACCGGGCCAGTCGCTTCTCGTCCTCCACGATCAACAGCCGCATGGCACCAGGGTCCCAAATCGAACCTGAAGTGATCTTCAGGCTGCTTCAGCGTGCCTTCAGCTCCGTTCAGGCAGCTTGGTCCCCGTCGAAGCCGAAGCAGGCCGAGAGCACACCGATCGGGAGGAACCCCATGAAGCGCAAGCTCGTCATCGCCGCCGTCGCCGCGTCCGTCGTGATCGGCGGAGGTACGGCGGTCGCCTTCGCGGACGACGAGGCGCGAACCGGCGCGGCCGAGGTGCGGGCCGCCGGGCCGGTGGCCGCCGACCGGGCCGAGGGGAGCACGGCGAGCTCCTCGAAGGCCACCGCCGCCGAGGTGATCGCGGCCGCGCTGCGGCACACGCCGGGCACCGCCGTCGGCGCCGACCGGGAGGACGACGGCGCCGACGCGGGCACCTGGCACGTGGACGTCGTCCAGGCCGACGGCGTCGAGCGGACCGTCGCCGTCTCCCCCGACACCGGCAAGGTCATCGGCGTCCACCGCGACACCGACGACGCCGACGACGCCCGTGCGGACCTCGCCGCGCTGAAGGGCGCGGACGTGGACGCCCGCGAGGCAGCGCTGGCCGTCGCCGCCAAGGGCGCGGTGACCGACGTCGACCTGGACGACGACGACCGCGCCACGGTCTGGAGCGTGGACACCGCGAAGGCCGGCGAGTGGCAGGTGGACGTACGCACGGGCAAGGTCACCCAGGAGCTCGACGACTGACCTGGCGTTCGTCCGACCGTCCGTCCGTACGTCCGTCCGACCCGCCGGCCGTCAGGCGAGGGGCACGAGATCGCTCGTGCCCCTCCGGGCGCCTCCGGCGACGGCCGCCGCCGTCACCAGCACCACCGCTCCGGTCAGCGCGAAGCACGCTGCCACCGGCAGCCGCCCGGCCAGCGCTCCGGCGACCGCGGTACCGGCCGTGCTGCCCGCGTTGACGGCCGTGTTGACCCACGCCCCGGCCCGCACCCGGGCCTCCGGCGCGGCGATCTCGTCGGCGATGAGATACGCCGTGGTGATCGCCGGCGACACGAAGAACCCGGCGGCCGCGACGGCGACGGCCAGGGTGCCGAGCCCCGGCGCGAGTCCCGCACCGCACAACGTCAGCCCGAGCCCCGCCGTGAGCAGCGGCAGCCGCGCCCCGACCGACGCCCGCCAGGTGACGGCCCCGTTGAGCAGCCCGCCGACGGCGCTGCCGGCCGACAGCGCGGCCAGCACCCAGGCGGCGCTCGCCCCACCGGACCCGTGCCCGTGGCGCTCGGCGAACGCCACGACCAGCAGATCGACCACGCCCAGCGCCAGCCCCACGCCCGCGATGGCGGCCACCGGCCGCCCGAGCCCGCGCAGACCGCCGCCGGCCCGCCGCACGGTGGCCTTCCCCGGCCCCACCGCCCGCACGGCCGGCGACGACAGGAACCCGGCCGTGCCCCCGGCCATCAGGGCCGCCCCGACGACGATCCCCGCGGCCGGCGGTGCGAAGCCGACGAGCACGCCGACCAGCAACGGCCCGGTGACGAAGAGGAGTTCCTCGGCGACCCCGTCGAGGCTGTACGCGCGTTGCAGCAGGGCGCGGTCCGGGGTGAGCCTGCCCCACACCGCCCGCATGGTCGGCCCCAGCGGCGGCACACAGGCACCCGCGGTGGCGGCCAGGGCTCCCAGCACCGGAGCCGGGGCACCGGCCGGGCGCGCCAGGGCCAGGGTGAGCAGGACGAGCACGGCGAGGTAGGCGGCGGTCATCGGGACGAGTGCCCGGCGAGGCCCGTGCCGGTCGATGAGGGCCGCCCGGGCCGGCGACAGGAAGACGGTGGTGGCTCCGAACAGGGCCATCACGGTGCCCGCCACCGCGTACGAGCCCGAGGAGCGGGTCACGGCGAGCATCAGGGACAGCGGGACGATCCCGTACGACAGCCGTCCGGTCAGGGCGGCGGCGAAGGTACGGCGGGCGTGCGGAACGCGCAGGACGACGGCATACGAAGGCCGCACGGCAGGCGAAGCGGACATGAGGAGTTCCTCGACTCATGGCAGGAGAAAAAGGGGACGCCTGATCGCCGCGAGCGGGGCGGCCGTACGCCGCTCTCCGATCACGGGCCGAGGCGGGCCCTATGCCAAGAGAAGGAACATGAACGCGACCGTATCAGCGCGGCCCGGGGCCCGACGAGGGCTTTCCCGAAGAGCCCGTCGACTCGTCCCGGCGCCCGTCGACTCGTCCCGGCGCCCGGCCGCGCACCGCCGCGCCGCCCGGCCGCACCGCGTCACGCACGGCCGTGCCCACCGGCCACGCACGCCCGCCGACGTCCACATCGCTGCCTCGCCCCGGGCCGCCCCACTGCCGCCCGGCCGCACCGCGTGACACACGGCCGTGCCCGCCGGGCACGCACACCCGCCGACGTCCACCCCACGGCCATCCCCCCGGGCCGCCCCACGGCCATCCCCCGGGCCGTCCCACGGCCTTCCCGCGGGCGGCCAGCGGCCATCCTTCGGGCGATCCGCGGCCTTGCCCCGGGCGCCCCGCGTCAGCCGCGTGCGTCAGCCCTGCGTCAGTCCTGCCACCAGTTCGTCCGCCGCCCGGTAGGGGTCCAGTTCGCCGGCGACGATGCGTTCGGCGAGCGTGCTCAGCCGGCGGTCGCCGTGCAGGTCCCCGATGCGTTCGCGCAGGGCCGTGACGGCGATCGTCTCGACCTCGCGGGCGGCTCGGGAGCGGCGCCGTTCGGTGAGGACGCCGTGCTCCTCCATCCACGCGCGGTGCTTCTCCAGTGCCTCGACGACCTCGTCGATGCCCTCGGAGCGGGCGGCGACCGTCTTCACGATCGGCGGGCGCCAGTCCCCGGGGCCGCGGGCCTCCCCGAGGCCCAGCATGTGGTTCAGCTCGCGGGCGGTGGCGTCGGCGCCGTCCCGGTCCGCCTTGTTGACGACGTAGACGTCGCCGATCTCCAGGATCCCGGCCTTGGCGGCCTGGATGCCGTCGCCCATGCCCGGGGCCAGCAGGACGACACTGGTGTCCGCCTGCGAGGCGATCTCGACCTCCGACTGGCCGACGCCGACCGTCTCGACCAGGATCACGTCGCAGCCGGCCGCGTCCAGGACCCGGATCGCCTGCGGGGCCGACCAGGCGAGGCCGCCCAGATGGCCGCGGGTGGCCATCGAGCGGATGTAGACACCGGGGTCGGAGGCGTGCTCCGACATCCGGACGCGGTCGCCGAGCAGGGCCCCGCCGGAGAACGGCGAGGACGGGTCGACGGCCAGCACCCCGACCCGTCTGCCCTGCTTGCGGTAGGCGGTGACCAGCGCGGACGTCGACGTGGACTTGCCCACGCCCGGTGAACCGGTCAGACCCACCACATACGCGTTGCCGGTGAGCGGGGCCAGCGCCTCCATGACCTCCCTGAGCTGCGGGGACGCCCCCTCCACCAGGGAGATCAGCCGGGCCACGGCCCGCGGCCGGCCTTCCCTGGCCTGGGCGACCAGCGAGGAGACGTCCTGCATCACAGCTCCGTTCAGATCCGTTCAGGGTGAGACGTGGGTGAGACGTGCACGAGCGGCGCGTCGGCGCTCAGGCCTTGGGTACCCGCACGATCAGCGCGTCACCCTGACCTCCGCCGCCGCACAGCGCGGCCGCGCCCACACCGCCGCCCCGGCGCTTGAGCTCCAGGGCCAGGTGCAGGACGAGGCGGGCGCCGGACATGCCGATCGGGTGACCGAGGGCGATCGCACCGCCGTTCACGTTCACCTTTTCCGTGGAGACGCCGAGGTCCTTCATTGACTGCACCGCCACGGCGGCGAAGGCCTCGTTGATCTCGACCAGGTCCAGGTCGGAGACCTCCAGGCCGTCCTTCTTCAGGGCGTGCAGGATGGCGTTGGAGGGCTGGGACTGGAGCGAGTTGTCCGGCCCGGCCACGTTGCCGTGGGCGCCGATCTCGGCGATCCACGACAGGCCCAGCTGCTCGGCCTTGGCCTTGCTCATCACGACCACGGCCGCCGCGCCGTCGGAGATCTGCGAGGAGGTGCCCGCGGTGATCGTGCCGTCCTTGGTGAACGCCGGGCGGAGCTTGCCCAGGGACTCCGCGGTGGTGTCGGCGCGGATGCCCTCGTCCTTGCTGAAGACGACCGGCTCGCCCTTGCGCTGCGGGATCTCGACCGGGGTGATCTCGGCCTCGAAGATGCCGTTCTTCTGCGCGGCGGCGGCCCTCTGATGGCTCAGCGCGGCGATCTCGTCCTGCTCGGGACGCGCGATCCCGAGCCGCGTGTTGTGCTTCTCCGTGGACTCGCCCATGGCGATGTTCTCGAAGGCGTCGGTCAGACCGTCGTACGCCATCGCGTCGAGCATCTCGATCGCGCCGTACTTGAAGCCCTCGCGGGACTTCGGCAGCAGGTGGGGGGCGTTGGTCATGGACTCCTGGCCGCCGGCCACCACGATGTCGAACTCACCCGCGCGGATCAGCTGGTCGGCCAGCGCGATCGCGTCGAGGCCCGACAGGCACACCTTGTTGATCGTGAGCGCCGGGACGCTCATCGGGATGCCGGCCTTGACCGCGGCCTGACGGGCCGGGATCTGCCCCGCCCCGGCCTGGAGCACCTGCCCCATGATCACGTACTGCACCTGGTCGCCACCGATCCCCGCACGGTCGAGGGCGGCCTTGATCGCGAAGCCGCCGAGATCGGCTCCGGAGAAGGACTTCAGGGAGCCCAGCAGTCGTCCCATGGGCGTCCGCGCGCCCGAGACGATCACCGAGGTCGTGCCGTTGGAACCAGTCGAGTCAGTCATGAGCTGCGATTCCCCTTACCGGCCTTGCACGGGCCGAGGAGTGAACGAGGGTTTACTTCGAATGTACTGAGTGGCACTCCGTGCCGTCATCGGGCCGTCAGTGTGATCGCGCGCACGTTGCGTAACCATCACGGCCGCGCTCCACTAACAGCATGCTGACGCGAATCGACCACATCGGGATCGCCTGCCACGACCTCGACGCGACCGTCGAGTTCTACCGTTCCACGTACGGCTTCGAGGTGTTCCACTCCGAGGTCAACGAGGAGCAGGGCGTGCGCGAAGCCATGCTCAAGATCAACGATACGTCCGACGGCGGAGCCTCGTACCTGCAGCTCCTGGAGCCGACACGGCCGGATTCGACCGTGGCCAAGTGGCTCGACAAGAACGGCGAGGGCGTCCATCACATCGCTTTCGGTACGGCGGATGTCGACGCGGACGCCGCGGACATCAGGGACAAGGGCGTACGCGTTCTGTACGAAGAGCCTCGACGCGGCTCCATGGGGTCACGAATCACCTTCCTGCATCCAAAGGATTGCCACGGAGTACTGACAGAACTGGTCACATCGGCGCCCGTTGAGTCACCTGAGCACTGACCCTCGTACATATGGGCCGGTAGGGTTGGGGGCGGTCGCCGCTCACACCGGGGCGACCCGGTCCTGCCGTACGGCGGCGGGACGCAGCCGGGGTCCGGGTTTCGGGGGGCGAGCGTCGGGGCAGCAGCCCGTGCTCCGCCGTTGATCTGACACCATTCCCCGGGAGCCCCGTTCGGCGGATGGACGGAGCTCGTTCGGGAAGCTTGCGACCAGGGACGGATGGGACCGCGCAGTGCGGGGCTACGAGAGCCAGGAGCGGGAGCCGGCGGCTGACGTCGACCACCTGACTCGGTTCGAAGCCGAGATGAAGCGGCTGAAGACCGAGCGGGAAAAGGCGATTCAGCATGCCGAGGACCTCGGCTACCAGGTCGAGGTGCTGCGCGCCAAGTTGCACGAGGCGCGGCGCACCATCATGTCCCGGCCCGCCTTCGACGGCGGCGACATCGGGTACCAGGCCGAGCAGATGCTGCGTAACGCGCAGATGCAGGCCGACCAGTTGCGGCAGGACGCCGAACGGGAGCTGAGTCAGGCCCGGGCGCAGACGCAGCGGATCCTCCAGGAGCACGCCGAACAGGCGGCCCGGCTCCAGGCGGAGCTGCACCAGGAGGCGGTGGCCCGTCGTCAGCAGCTCGACCAGGAGCTGGCCGAGCGCCGGCAGAACGTCGAGTCGCACGTCAACGAGAACGTGGCGTGGGCCGAGCAGTTGCGGGCCCGCACCGAGGCTCAGGCGCGCCGGCTGCTCGACGAGTCGCGGGCCGAGGCCGAGCAGGCCCTGACGGCCGCCCGCGCCGAGGCCGAACGGGTGGCCGCCGAGGCCCGCCAGCGGCTCCAGGCGGACGCCGAGGCGACCCGCGCGGAGGCCGAGCAACTGTTGCTGCGGGCCCGCACGGACGCCGAACGGCTGCTGAACGCCGCTTCCAGCCAGGCCCAGGAGGCCAGCAACCACGCCGAGCAGCTGCGCACCTCCACCGTCACGGAGTCCGACGCGGCCCGCCGGCAGGCCGGTGAGCTCAGCCGCGCCGCCGAGCAGCGCATGTCCGAGGCCGAGGAGGCGCTGCGCAAGGCGCAGGCCGAGGCCGACAAGGTGCTCACGGAGGCGAAGGCCGCAGCCGAGAAGGCGCTCGCCGGCGCGGAGGCGGCCAAGGAGCAGCGCACCCGTACGGCGAAGGAGCAGGTCGCCCGGCTGGTCACCGAGGCCACCAAGGAGGCCGAGGCCACCAAGGAGGCCGCCGAGCAGCTCGTCGCCGACGCGCGCACCGAGGCCGAGAAGATCGTCGCGGAGGCCTCCGAGAAGGCCCGCACGCTCACCGCCGAGGAGAGCGCGACCCAGCTGTCGAAGGCGGCGAAGACCGCCGAGGACGTCCTGAACAGGGCGCAGGAGGACGCGCAGAACACCACCAAGGCCGCCGCCGAGGAGGCCGAGCGGATCCGCCGCGAGGCGGAGACCGAGGCGGACCGCCTGCGGGCCGAGGCGCACGACATCGCCGAGCAGCTCAAGGGCTCGGCGAAGGACGACACCAAGGAGTACCGCGCCAAGACGGTCGAGCTCCAGGAGGAGGCCCGTCGGCTGCGCGGCGAGGCCGAGCAGCTGCGCGCGGACGCGGTCGCCGAGGGCGAGAAGATCCGCGCGGAGGCCCGCAAGGAGGCCGTCCAGCAGATCGAGGAGGCGGCCAGGACCGCCGAGGAGCTGCTGTCCAAGGCGAAGGCCGACGCCGACGAGCTGCGCCAGAAGGCCACCTCGGACAGCGAGAAGGTGCGCACCGAGGCCATCGAGCGCGCCACCACGCTGCGCCGCCAGGCCGAGGAGACCCTGGAGCGCACCCGCGCGGAGGCCGAGCGCCAGCGCGACGAGGCGGTGGAGCTGGCCGAGACCATCACCTCGAACGCCGAGGAGGCCGCGCGCGAGCTGCGCGAGGAGACCGAACGCGGGGTCGAGGCCCGGCAGGCGGAGGCCGCCGAGGAGCTGACCCGGCTGCACACCGAGGCGGAGGCCCGCCTCGCCTCAGCCGAGCAGGCGCTGACCGACGCCCGCGAGGAGGCCGCGCGGATCCGCCGCGAGGCCGGTGAGGAGACCGACCGGCTGCGCTCGGAGGCCGCGGAGCGGATCCGCACCCTCCAGCAGCAGGCCGCCGCGGAGGTGGACCGGCTGCGCAACGAGGCCGCCGCCGACGCGTCCGCCTCGCGCGCCGAGGGCGAGGCCGTCGCGGTACGGCTGCGTTCCGAGGCCGCCGCCGAGGCGGAGCGGCTGAAGTCGGAGGCGCAGGACACCGCCGACCGGGTGCGCGCGGAGGCGCAGGCCGCCGCCGAGCGGCTGGCCACCGAGGCGTCCGAGACACTGGCCGCCGCCCAGGAGGAGGCGCTCCGGCGCCGCCGCGAGGCCGAGGAGCTCCTCGGTTCCGCCCGCCAGGATGCCGACCAGGAGCGCGAGCAGGCCCGTCGGCAGAGCGAGGAACTGCTGGCCTCGGCGCGCAAGCGCGTGGAGGAGGCGCAGACCGAGGCCGTCCGGCTGGTCGAGGAGGCCGACCGGCGGGCCAACGAGATGGTGTCGGCGGCCGAGCAGCACGCGCAGCAGGTGCGGGAGTCCGTCGCCGGGCTGCACGAGCAGGCGCAGGACGAGATCAACGGGCTGCGGTCCGCCGCCGAGCACGCGGCGGAGCGCACCCGGCGCGAGGCCGAGGAGGAGGCGGACCGGGTCCGTTCCGACGCCTACGCGGTGCAGGAGCGGGCGGCCGAGGACGCGAACCGGGTCCGGCGTGAGGCGAGCGAGGCGTCGGAGGCGGCGCAGGCGCTGGCCGAGCAGACCGTCGGCGAGGCGATCGCGGAGGCGGAGCGGCTGCGTTCGGAGGCGTCCGCGCACGCCCAGCGGGTGCGCACCGAGGCCTCGGACGCCATCGCCCAGGCCGACCAGGACGCCTCGCGCACCCGCGCGGAGGCCCGGGACGACGCCAACCGCATCCGCTCGGACGCGGCGACGCAGGCCGACACCCTCATCACCGAGGCCCGCAACGAGGCGGAGCGGCTCCAGACGGAGACCATCGCGGAGGCCGAGCGCCTCCAGTCCGAGACGATCACGGAGGCCGACCGGCTGCGCGCCGAGTCGGTCGCCAAGGCGGAGAAGCTCATCTCGGACGCCGCCGGGGACGCGGAGCGGCTGCGCGCCGAGGCCGCCGAGACGGTGGGTTCCGCGCAGCAGGCCGCCGAGCGGATCCGTATCGAGTCCGAGCGCGTGAGAACGTCGGCGGCGGCGGAGGCCGACCGTCTGATGAGCGTCGCCCGCGAGGAGGCCGACTCGACGCTGGACGAGGCCCGCAAGGAGGCCAACAAGCGGCGCTCCGAGGCGGCCGAGCAGGTCGACACGCTCATCACGGAGACCGCGGCCGAGGCGGACAAGCTCCTCACGGAGGCGCAGCAGCAGGCGCAGCAGGTCACGGCGGACGCGGAGCAGCAGGCCGACTCGATGGTGGGCGCGGCCCGCAACGAGGCCGAGCGGCTGGTCTCCGAGGCGACGGTCGACGGGAACTCCCGGGTGGAGAAGGCCCGTACGGACGCCGACGAACTGCTGGTCGGCGCCCGCCGGGACGCGACCGCCATAAGGGAGCGGGCGGAGGAGCTGCGCGACCGCATCACGAGCGAGATCGAGGGGCTGCACGAGCGGGCCCGCCGCGAGGCCGCCGAGACGATGAAGTCGACCGGCGACCGCTGCGACGCGCTCATCAAGGCGTCCGAGGAGCAGCTCGCCAAGGCGCAGGCGAAGGCGAAGGAGCTGGTGTCGGACGCCAACTCCGAGGCCGGCAAGGTCCGTATCGCCGCCGTGAAGAAGGCCGAGGGGCTGCTCAAGGAGGCCGAGCAGAAGAAGGCGACGCTCGTCCGGGAGGCCGAGGAGCTCAAGGCCGAGGCGATCCGCGAGGCGCGGCGCACGGTCGAGGAGGGCAAGCGCGAGCTGGAGGTCCTGGTGCGCCGGCGTGAGGACATCAACGCCGAGATCTCCCGGGTCCAGGACGTGCTGGAGGCGCTGGAATCCTTCGAGGTGCCGAGCGGCGGCAAGGACGGGGGCGTCAAGGCGGGCGCCGTCATCGGAGCGCCCCGATCGGGTGGGAAGGCGTCGGACAGCTAGCGGAATGTGTGAATTGCGTTAAAGTCTGAGGCCTTTGACCGGACCTTTGGCAAGCGCTCTGCCGCTCAGCCACCCAAAAGGGGTGTCATTCTCCAGATCAAACACGCATACGCTCGATGACACACCGCTCAGGCCCCTAGGATTCCACCTATCACCTCACCGGTCTCATTCGACAGGAACCCCATGAGCGACACTTCCCCCTACGGCTTCGAGCTTGTGCGGCGTGGGTACGACCGCGCTCAGGTGGACGAACGCATCTCGAAGCTCGTCTCCGACCGTGACAGCGCTCTGGCCCGTATCACTGCTCTGGAAAAGCGCATCGAGGAGCTCCACCTCGAGACGCAGAACGCCCAGGCTCAGGTAAGCGACGCGGAGCCGTCGTACGCCGGTCTCGGCGCGCGTGTCGAGAAGATCCTCCGCCTCGCCGAGGAAGAGGCCAAGGATCTGCGCGAGGAGGCCCGTCGCGCGGCCGAGCAGCACCGTGAGCTCGCCGAGTCGGCGGCTCAGCAGGTGCGCAACGACGCGGAGTCGTTCGCCGCGGAGCGCAAGGCCAAGTCCGAGGACGAGGGCGTCCGGATCGTCGAGAAGGCCAAGAGCGACGCGTCGCAGCTGCGTTCCGAGGCGCAGAAGGACGCGCAGTCGAAGCGTGAGGAGGCGGACGCCCTCTTCGAGGAGACCCGCGCCAAGGCCGCGCAGGCCGCCGCCGACTTCGAGACCAACCTCGCCAAGCGCCGCGAGCAGTCGGAGCGCGACCTGGCGTCCCGTCAGCAGAAGGCGGAGAAGCGTCTCGCGGAGATCGAGCACCGCGCGGAGCAGCTGCGCCTGGAGGCCGAGAAGCTGCGTACCGACGCCGAGCGCCGGGCCCGTCAGACCGTCGAGACGGCGCAGCGCCAGGCCGAGGACATCGTGGCCGACGCCAATGCCAAGGCGGACCGCATCCGTTCCGAGTCCGAGCGCGAGCTGGCGGCCCTCACCAACCGCCGCGACTCGATCAACGCCCAGCTGACGAACGTCCGCGAGATGCTCGCCACGCTGACCGGCGCCGCGGTGGCCGCGGCCGGCACGCCGTCCACGGACGACGAGCCGATCTCCCGCGGGGTCCCGGCGCAGCAGTCCCGGTAACGTCCACGGGTACGGCGACCGAACATCGGCGAAGCCCTTTGCCACTCCGGTGGCAGAGGGCTTTGTCGCGCTTTAGCGTGGCCGCATGATCGAGCTGTCTGGCCTGACGAAGCGGTACGGCGAGAAAGTCGCGGTGAACAACCTCACCTGCACCGTCAGACCGGGCATCGTCACGGGCTTCCTCGGTCCCAACGGCGCGGGCAAGTCCACCACCATGCGGATGATGCTGGGCCTCGACCGGCCGACCGCCGGGGACGTCCGCATCGACGGGCAGCACTACGACCGGCTGAAGGACCCCCTCAGGTACATCGGAGCCCTGCTGGACGCCAAGGCCATGCACGGCGGGCGCAGCGCCTTCAACCATCTGCTGTGCCTGGCGCAGAGCAACGGCATCCCGAAGAGCCGGGTGCACGAGGTGCTGGACACCGTCGGTCTCACCTCCGTGGCGAAGAAGAAGGCCAAGGGGTTCTCGCTGGGGATGGGACAGCGGCTGGGCATCGCGGGCGCGCTCCTCGGCGACCCCCGGATCCTGATGTTCGACGAGCCGGTCAACGGCCTCGACCCCGAGGGCATCCACTGGATCCGCAACCTGATGAAGTCGCTGGCCGTGCAGGGGCGGACCGTGTTCGTCTCCTCCCACCTCATGAGCGAGATGGCGCTGACCGCGGATCACCTGATCGTGATCGGGCAGGGGCGGCTGCTCGCCGACACCTCGATGGCCGACTTCATCGCGCGGAACTCGCGCTCGTACGTCCGTATCCGTACCCCGCAGCGGGAGCGGCTGCTCGACGTGCTGCACGGCGCCGGGGTCCTGGTCGTCGAGTCCGGCAGCGGGGTGCTGGAGGTCGACGGCGACAAGTCCGAGCACATCGGGGAGCTGGCCGCGCAGCACCAGATCGTGCTGCACGAGCTGAGTCCCCAGCGGGCCTCGCTGGAGGAGGCGTTCATGCAGCTGACCGCGGAGTCGGTGGAGTACCACGCGCACACGGACACGCCCCCCGGCCCGCTCGAACAGTTCGAGCAGCCCGGACCGCAGTGGGGCGACGACCGGACGAGGAGCTGATGATGGCGGCGACCCAGGTCATCCGGTCGGAGTGGACCAAGATCCGGTCGGTGGCGTCCACCGTGTGGACGCTCTCGCTCGCCGTGGTGGTCACCATCGCCCTCGGCATGCTGATCTCGGCACTGTCGAGAAACGAGTTCGACAACATGAGCCGCGACGACCGGCTCTCCTTCGACCCCACCTTCATCAGCTTCGCGGGGATGAGCCTCGGTCAGCTCGCGATGATCGTGTTCGGGGTGCTGGTCGTGTCGAACGAGTACAGCACCGGCATGATCCGCACCTCGCTGGCCGCCGTGCCGCAGCGTGGCACCTTCCTGTTCAGCAAGATCGCGGTGGCCACCGGGCTCGCGCTGGCCGTGGGGCTGGCCACCAGCTTCGTCACGTTCTTCCTGGGGCAGGCCATGCTCGGCTCCCACAAGGCGTCGATCGGGGACACCGGAGTCCTGCGGGCGGTCATCGGCGGCGGTCTGTACATGACGCTCATCGCCGTGTTCTCGATGGGCGTGGCCACGATGCTGCGTTCGCCGATGCTGTCGCTCGGCATCCTGATGCCGTTCTTCTTCCTGATCTCCAACATCCTCGGCAACGTCTCGGCGACGAAGAAGATCGGCCGGTATCTGCCCGACCAGGCCGGCAGCAAGATCATGCAGGTGGTCACGCCGATCGACGACGACACCCCGTACGGGCCCTGGGGCGGGTTCGCCATCATGGCCCTGTGGGCCCTCGCCGCGCTCGCGGGCGGCTACCTCCTGCTGAAGAAACGCGACGCGTAACGCTTTGGTCTTTGCTTTCATTTGAGCGGAACCGTCAGCGCCCCGATATCCTCCTAACCCTTACGGGGGCGTGTGCCCTGCTGTCCTGAACCTTTCGATGGGTGCGGAGCATGATCGAAGCAGTCGGCCTGACCAAGCGCTACGGCGACAAGACCGCTGTGTACAACCTTTCCTTCCAGGTGCGGCCCGGCGCCGTCACCGGCTTCCTCGGGCCGAACGGCTCGGGCAAGTCGACCACCATGCGGATGATCCTGGGGCTGGACAACCCCACCGCCGGGACGGTGACGATCGGCGGCTACCCGTACCGCAAGCTGCCGAACGCCGCCCGCCAGGTGGGTGCGCTGCTGGACGCCAAGGCGGTGCACGGCGGCCGGCACGCCCGCAACCACCTGCTGAGCCTGGCCCAGCTGTCCGGCATCCCGGCCCGGCGGGTCGACGAGGTGCTCGGCGTGGTCGGCCTCCAGGACGTGGCACGCAAGCGCTCCAAGGGCTTCTCCCTGGGCATGGGCCAGCGGCTCGGCATCGCGGCCGCGCTGCTCGGTGACCCGCAGGTGCTGCTCTTCGACGAGCCGGTCAACGGCCTCGACCCCGAGGGCATCCTCTGGGTCCGCAACCTGATGAAGTCGCTGGCCGCCGAGGGCCGCACGGTGTTCGTCTCCTCCCACCTCATGAGCGAGATGGCGGTGACCGCGGATCACCTGATCGTGATCGGGCGCGGGCAGCTGCTCTCCGACATGAGCGTGAAGGACTTCATCTCGGCCAACTCCGCCGACTTCGCGCGGGTCCGCACCCCGCACACCGAACCCCAGGTGCGCGAGAAGCTGGCCTCCGCGCTCACCGAGGCGGGCGGCCATGTGCTGCCCGAGCAGGACGGCGCGCTGCGGGTGACCGGGCTGGCGCTGCCCCGCATCAGCGACATCGCCCACGAGAGCGACGTACGCCTGTGGGAGCTGTCGCCGCACCAGGCCTCGCTGGAAGAGGCGTACATGCGGATGACGCAGGGCGCCGTCGACTACCGGTCCACCATCGACCAGAAGGCCGGTCTCCAGCAGCAGCTCGCGCCCGGCGCGCAGCCGCCCATGCCGGTGCCGGGCCAGGGCCAGCCCGGCTGGTACGCCCCGCCGCCCCCGCAGCACCCCGGATACGCGCCGCCGCAGCAGCCGGCCCAGGCGCCCCCGGCGGCCGCCTACGGGGCGTACGGCGCCCCCGGGGCCCCCGCCCCGGCGCCCGGCCCGAACGGGGCCAACCCGTACGCGCAGGCGCCCGCACAGGCCCCGGCCCAGCCGGCCGCCGCGTCGTCGGCGGCACCGCCCGCGCCCGCCCCGGTGGCCGCCCCGGCCGAACCGGCTCCGGCCGCTCCCGCCGCTCCCGCCCCCGACGCCGCCCCGACCAAGTCCGAGGACGCCCGATGAGCACCCCGCAGCACCCGTCGCCGCAGGCCGCGCCCGCCTGGCAGGGGGCGTCCGGTCCCGCGTACGCCGCGGCCGGCCCCGCCTACACCTCGCCGATCCCGATCGTGCGCACGCACCTCGGGCACGCCATCGCCTCGGAGTGGACGAAGATCCGCTCGGTGCGCTCCACGATGTGGACGCTGGGCGTGTTCGTGCTGCTCGTCATCGGCATCGGACTGCTGGCCGGCGCGGTCGTCGCCGCGAACGCGACCGAGGGCGACCTCGCGGGCGACACCGCCCTGTCGTTCGGGTTCTTCGGGCTGCTCCTGGGCAGCATGTGCGTCATCACGCTCGGCGTGCTGACCACGGCCTCGGAGTACGGCACCGGCATGATCCGCACGACGATGGTGGCCTGCCCGTCGCGCGGCCGGGTGCTCGCCGCGAAGGCGGTCGTGTTCTTCGCCGTCGCGTTCGTCGTGACGCTCGTGTCCTCGGGCTTCGTCGCCATGGTGGACGTGGGCATGCTGGGCGACGCCCGGCAGCCGACCGGCTCGGAGTGGCTGAAGGCCACCTTCGGAGTGTCCCTCTACATCGCGCTGCTCGGGCTGATCTCGCTGGCCGTCGGCTCGATCATCCGGCACTCGGCCGGCGCCATCACCATCATGATCGGCGTCCTGCTGGCCCCGCTGGTCATCGCGATCTTCATGTTCTCGTCCTCGCTGGAGGACCTGCGCCAGGCCCTGTTCGAGTACTCGATCCCGAACCAGCTGAGCGTCTTCTACTCGTCCTCGCTCAGCGACAGCGGGCCGAGCGGCTGGGACCCGCTGTGGATCGCGCTCGGCGTCACCGCCGCCGTGCTCGGCGGCGCCTTCGCCCTGCTGGAGAAGCGCGACGTCTGACGGCCGACGACTCACGGCCGACGGCTGACGGCTGACAGCTGACGGCCGCTAGAACTTCGGCGCGTTACGGGACCGCCGCACCCCCGGGGTGCGGCGGTCCCGTGCGTTCCAGCACGCCTTGTGCCAGTGCCGGCGGTCGTCGACGCCCGCGTGCTCGGGCCAGACGACGACATGCGGTACACCGTCGGGGATCAGCTGGTCGCAGCCCGGGCACCGGTACGCCTTGCCCTGGGCGCTCGCGCCGGCCACGTGCCGCACACTCCACTGCTCGCCCTGCCAGCTCTCCCCCGACTGCCAGCCGCCGTAGCGGCTCGCGCGGTCGTCCTCGGCGCTCTGGCCGGAGGAGCCCTCACCCTTGGGGCGGTTGCGACGCGGGGACACGGGACACCTCACGGGGCTATACAGGGAGCAGGATTGCCGTCCAGCCTACGCGGCGTGCGCGCGGGTACCCGTAGGGCAGCGGTCCCCACAAGTCGCCCTCCCGGACGTCCCATTCTCCAGACAATCCGCATATCTCTCCGCCAGGCCGTGTCCTCGGCACGTGTCAGACGGTTATGCCGGGTGGGGGAGCTCCGTGTCGGAGCCAAGGAAGCAGGAAAGTCCATGCGCGTTGGAAGTTTCGTGTTGGGAGCCCAGTTCCCCGGCCAGGGTCAGGGAGAGGCGCTGCACCGCGCGGTCCGCTCGGCCGAGGTGGCCGAGGAGGCGGGCCTCGACTCGGTCTGGCTGGCCGAGCACCACTTCGTGCCGTACGGCACGTGCCCGTCGGCGGTCACGCTCGCCGCGCTGCTGCTGGGCCGCACCCGCCGCATCCGGGTGGGCACGGCGGTCAGCGTACTGCCCACCGTCCACCCCGTCGCGCTGGGCGAGCAGGCCGCGCTGCTGCACGTGACGAGCGGCGGCCGCTTCTCGCTGGGCGTGGGGCGCGGCGGCCCGTGGGTCGACCTGGAGGTGTTCGGCGCGGGCCTGGAGGCGTACGAGCGGGGGTTCCCGGAATCACTCGATCTGCTGGTGCGCTGGCTGCGCGACCCCTCGGTGGGGGCCGACGGCGAGCGGTTCCGCTTCCGCGAAGTCCCCGTCGTCCCCAGGCCGTCGGAGGCGCTGACGGACGCGTCGGGCCCGGAGGTCGTCGTCGCGTGCACCTCGCCGGCGAGCGTACGGCTGGCCGCCGAGCGCGGGCTGCCGATGCTCCTCGGCATGCACGTGGGGGACGAGGAGAAGGCCGAGATGGTCGCCGCGTGGCGGCAGTACGCGCGCGCGGCCGGGCGGTCCGGGGACGAGATCCGGGGCGCGGCACATGTCTCGGCGGGCGTCTGCCAGATCGCGGACCGGCGCACGGACGCGGTGGAGACCCTGGTGAAGGCGATGCCGGGCTGGCTGCGGCAGGGGCTCGACGCGCATGTGACGGTGGACGGCCGGGCCCGCTCCATGCGGGACCCGGTGGCATACACCGAACTGCTCTGCGGGCTGCACCCGGTGGGCACCCCGCGGCTGTGCGCCGACCGTCTCGCGGCGACCGGCGAGCGGACCGGCATCTCGCGTTTCGCCCTGCTGGTCGAGGGTTCCGGAGACCTGGCGGCCACCGAGGAGAACGTACGGCGGCTGGGCTCGGAGGTGCTCCCCCACCTCCGGTGAACAGCCCAGCCGGCCGAGAGGCTTGCCGCTCCCGTACTGATGGAACCTCCCGCGTCAGGAGCGGCAAGCAACAGGCTCACGTGTCAGCAGTCCCGGAATTCCGGGGACTGGTTCAGCACCTGGCTGCGGACCGAGGTGAATCGGGCGAGCTTCTCGTCGACAGCCGGCTCCAACGGGAACACCGCCACCCGGTGGCAGTTCTGGAAGGCCAGCCGCACACCGAAGTGCCGCTGCAGCGCGCCGCGTATGGCGTCACTCGCGAGCGCGCGCAGCAACTGCCCGCGTGCCTGCTCGTCCGGCGGGGGCGTCTGGTTGTCGGCGAAGTCTCCGCCGTCCACCTTCAGCTGGGCCACCAGGGAGCTGACCATCTCCCATGCGTAGGGCAGGGAGGTCCGGACGCAGTCGACGAATTCTGCTTCGTCGACCTCGCCTCGCTCGGCCTGTTCGAGTAGGGCCGGTGAGACGTCGAGCGACATGGGTACTCCTCTCGCACCCCCGGAACATCAGGGGTTGCCGGACAGGGAAAGGGAGTTCGCATGCCGAAACACCGCACACGCTGAGTACACGCATCGCGACCTCCCGTTCACTACGGTAGGCAACGGACGGTGACCGCACCAGGAGAATGGGCACATAGGGAACTCCAAGTAGGCACACAATCGGCCACTGTCGAGCAGCTGGCGAACGATGGGTTACCAGGTCGAAAGGGGCGGGCCCGAAGGGGCCTCGGTTGAGGGTGGGGTGTGGGAGACGGGCGGGCGAATCGCGTGCTTGGTGGGGCGTCGGATAGCGTTGCGCACCATGCGTCTCGTCATCGCCCGGTGCTCCGTGGACTACGCCGGCCGGCTCACCGCCCACCTCCCCTCCGCGCCCCGTCTCATCCTGGTGAAGGCGGACGGCAGCGTCTCGATCCACGCGGACGACCGGGCCTACAAGCCCCTGAACTGGATGTCGCCGCCCTGCACGCTGAAGGAGGGCGCGGGCGACGAGGAAGGCGTCTGGACCGTCGTCAACAAGGGCGGAGAGAAGCTCATCATCACGATGGAGGAGATCCTCCACGATTCTTCGCACGAACTCGGCGTCGATCCCGGCCTGATCAAGGACGGCGTGGAAGCACACCTTCAGGAACTGCTCGCCGACCGCATCGAGACCCTCGGCGAGGGCTACACCCTCATCCGCCGCGAGTACATGACCGCCATCGGCCCGGTCGACATCCTGTGCCGGGACGCGGAGGGACAGACCGTCGCGGTGGAGATCAAGCGACGCGGCGAGATCGACGGCGTCGAGCAACTCACCCGCTATCTGGAGCTGTTGAACCGCGACCCGCACCTCGCCCCGGTGCGTGGTGTCTTCGCGGCCCAGGAGATCAAGCCCCAGGCCCGCGTGCTCGCCACCGACCGCGGCATCGGCTGCCAGGTCCTGGACTACAACGCGATGCGGGGCATCGAGGACGACAAGCTGCGGCTGTTCTGACCCACCCACCCGTACGAAGAGAAGGCCGGGTTCCTGGAGAGGAACCCGGCCTTTTCATGTGCCTGGAGGCTCAGATCACCTGGTCCGGCGAGGCCGATGCGGAGGGGCCGGAGGAACTGATCGAGCTCGCGGGCGAGGAGGACATCGAGCTGCTTGCCGAGTTCGAGATCGGCGGGCTGCTGTCCGCCGGGGGCGGGGTGGTGGTGTCGGACTCGGACGCCGAGGGCGAGGGTGACGCCGAGCCCGAACCGCCGCTGGACGAGCCGGACGGCGACGGGGACGCGGACCCCGAGTGCGTACTCGACGACGACGGCTTCGGCGTCGAGGACGACCCACCGCTCCCCGACCCGTGTGAGCTGCTCGCCTCCGACGACGGCTCCGCCTCCCCCGTGGGGGACGGGTCGTCCGAGGTGCCCATCGTTCCGTCCGGGCCCGGGTCCGTCGGCCTGCTGGTCGCCTCGCCCGTGTCGGCGGAACCGCTGTCGTCGCCGGGGGTGTCGGAGTCCGGGCCGCCGTCGTCCAGGCCGGTGCTGACGGACGGGTTGACGCCCACCCGGTCGGAGGGGTCGTTGGCGTCGTTGTTGGAGGTCGCGCCGAGCGTCACGACCGTGCCGAGGACGGCGACGAGCAGCGCGCCCGCGCCGGCCGCGACCAGGTTGCGCTTGGCCAGGCTCTTCAGGCCGCCCCGGTTGTGACGAACCGGCGGGCCGGCGGGCTCACGGCGGGCGACGACGGTCTCGGCCTCCGGCGGGTAGGTCGCAAGCGCCGCCTGGATGCCGCGCGGCGGGGACGCCGACTCCTCGTGGCGGGCGTCGGGCACCTCCTCGCCGGCCGTCGCCGCCGCGAGGCCGGGTACGTCCCCGGAGCGGTCGGTGACCAGGGCGAGGGCGCGGCGGCCGGCGACGGTCCCGCGCTTGTCGGCGATCGCCCCGCGCAGGGCGAGGGAGGCCTCCAGCTCGGAGCGGGCCCGGTCGAGGTCTCCGCCGCAGAGGGCGAGGACGCCCATCTCGTGGTGGAAGTAGGCCCGGTCGGCGGACTCCCCGGCGAGCCGGGCGGCCTCGGCGCCCTCGTGCAGGCTGCTCTCCCAGGCGCTCCAGCGCAGGCCCGCGGCGAAGGCGGGCGCGGCGGTGCGGGCGAGCTGGACGGCGGTGGACTCCTCGTCCTCGCCGGTTCGGGTCGTCGTGGGGACGATCACGACGAGGGCGGCGAGGACCGCGTCGGCCTCCGCGCAGACCCGCTCGGGTGTGACCGAGGGGTGTCCGGCCCACCAGGCGTAGTGCTGAGCCGCGGAGTGGGCGCGGGTCTCGACGTCGTCGGCGTATCCGGCGGCCTCGAGCTGGGTCTGGACGCCGGCGGCGAGCCGGTAGCGGGTGCCGACCGGGGAGACGAGTCCGCAGGCGGCCAGTTCACCGAGGGCGGCGTCGGCGTGGGTGTCGCCGACCAGGGCGGGCAGGTGCGCCTGGTGCGGGACCTCACCGTCCAGGGCGACGGCGAAGCGCAGCGTCGCGCGGGCGGAGGCGCTGAGGCGGGCGGCGAGCAACGGCGCGGGCGCGGCGGCCTCGCCGAGCGAGGGCAGGGGTATCTCCTCGGCCTCGCCGGCTCCGGCGAGACCGTCGACGGGGTCGGCGAGCGGCCGGGCGTCCTCGAAGACACCGAACACGTCGACCGCGTCGGCGCCGGCCCGCAGTTGGTCGCGCTGCGAGAGCAGGGCGCCGGCCTGGACGAACCGCAGCGGCAGTCCCTCGGACTCGAACCACAGGTCGCCGGCCCAGTTGGCCTCCTCCTCGGTGAGGACGCGGCCGACGGAGTGCTCGATCACCTCGACGCCGCCCGCGCGGTCCAGTCCGGTGAGGACGACCTCCTCGACGGCGGACTCCGCGGAGGGCAGCGGGGTGTCGGGGGTCGCACCGAGCAGGAAGGCGCACTCGGGCGTCGCGTCCAGGAGTTCGTCGAGGGCGGCGCCGCCGAGGTCGAGGTCGTCGACCACGACGACCGCGCCTATCTCGCGGACCAGGGCTCTCAGGTCGTCGCTCTCGGGGCGGTACCGGGGAGCGTCGTAGACGGCGTGGAAGAGGTCGTGCAGGAGGTCGGCCGAGGTGCGGCGGAAGCCGGTGAGGCGGACGACGCCGTCGGGGGCGAGGTCCTCGCAGTCCTCGGCGACGAGGTCGAGCAGGCTGGTGCGGCCGGAGCCGGGCGGGCCGGTGAGGCGGACGGAGCGGCCGCGGGCCAGCAGGCGGACCAGCTGTTCGCGTTCGTCCTGGCGGCCCAGCAGCGGCTGGGCGGGCCGGGCGGTTCCGGCGGGGGCCGGCGGCCGGGCGGCGCGCTCGGCCTCGGCACGCTGCTCCGCAGTGCGCTTGGCGGGGCGCTCCGGTATCTCGGTGGGCGGGCAGAGTTCTATCTCGCTGCCGTCGACCGGATTGACCGTGAGCAGGTGTTCGCCCGCGACGAGCCGCACGGTGCGGGCCAGGGCCGGCGCGTGCTGGCCGAAGTCGGGGGTGAGGGGGTCCCTGGACGGGCGCGGGCGCGGCGTGCCGCCGTCGTCGTCCTGGCCGTACTCCTCGGGTCCCCGGGTGTTCGGGTCCATAGGTTCAAGCCCCCCAAAAGCGTCGTGTGGCGGTAGCCCCTCCCGGCCTTGCTGCACACTGCGCTGTCGCTTCTGGTCCGGTGCCCGCTCGAGGGCTGAGAGCGGCGGGCAGACGAACCGTAAACCTTCGCACAGTATCTACGACAGCCCGGGGTGCCGGGCCGCCCGAAGCGTCACAGTCTCGTGAGGATTGCGCCCGTCGCATGATTTCCGCCGCAGGCCACGCCCCCTCGGGGTTCAGACCCGGGGCAGGGACTCCACGCCGATACCGCCCTCGATCGCGAGGATCCGGTGCAGTCGGGTGGCCACCAGCAGGCGTTGCATCTGCGGAGGCACCCCGCGCAGCACCAGGCGTCGGCCGCACCGGCCGGCCCGTCGGTGGACGCCCATGATGACGCCGAGTCCGGTGGCGTCCCAGGAGTCCAGCTCGGACAGGTCGAGCACCAGGTCGCCGACTCCGTCGTCCACGGCCGTGTGCAGAGCCGTACGGGCATCCGCCGCGCTGCGAACGTCGAGACGACCCCCGACGACCAGCTCTACGTGGTCGCCCCTGATGTGCATAGCGCTCCCCTAAGCGTGCGTCTCGTGCTCCGCGGTGGTGGTGTCCGGTGTTGCATCCTCTGACTGCGGGAAGCGGTCGGAGGTTGCCGTCTGTGAGCGAACCGATACCGAATTCACTCGCAGGGGTGAGGCCCATGGGGCCTGTGCGGTTTCGGTGCTTGTAGAAGCCCTGCCCGCTCAGGCGTCCGATGTCACCGGCGTCAACCATCCGGCGCAGCCGCTCCGCATGCCTCTCGGCGGGAGATTAGCGGGCGTGAGGCGCTGTGTGACCGGTTAGTAACGCGGCTCACGTCTCAGGGCGTGAGACGCCGGTCACGTCGTCAATTACTGTCCGATTCACGCCGATTGGACCGGGACTGACCAGGCGCCGACAGCAGTGACGAAGGGAACGGAACGGATCCTCCGGGACGGTCTAGATTGGCCGCATGGTCAATCTGACGCGCATCTACACGAGGACCGGCGACCAGGGCACCACCGCTCTCGGCGACATGAGCCGGGTCGCCAAGACCGACCTGCGGATCGCCGCGTACGCCGACGTCAACGAGGCGAACGCGGCGCTCGGCACGGCGCTCGCGCTGGGCGGACTGGACGAGGAGCTCGGCGGGGTGCTCACCCGGGTCCAGAACGACCTGTTCGACGTGGGCGCGGACCTGTCGACGCCGGTGGTGGAGAATCCGGAGTTCCCGCCCCTGCGGGTCGAGCAGTTCTACGTCGACCGTCTGGAGGCGGACTGCGACCGGTTCAACGAGCGGCTGGAGAAGCTGCGGTCGTTCATCCTGCCCGGCGGCACCCCGGGCGCGGCCCTGCTCCACCAGGCCTGCACGGTCGTCCGGCGGGCCGAACGCTCCACCTGGGCGGCGCTGGAGGTGCACGGTGAGCGGATGAACCCGCTCACCGCGACCTACCTCAACCGGCTCTCGGATCTGCTGTTCATTCTGGCCCGCACCGCGAACAAGGCGGTCGGCGACGTGCTCTGGGTGCCGGGCGGGGAGCGCTAGCGCATCTTGGCCGGTTCCCGCTCCGACCCGCCGTCCGATCCGCCGTTCGGTCCGCCGTCCGGCCCGGACTTCGGTTCCGACTTCGGTCCGGACTTCGGGAACAGGGTGTAGCTCCCCGCGATGACGAGGTTGATGCCGATCACCCACAGCATCCGCGACTGCCACGCCCGCAACGAGTCGGTCTCGCCGTCCCCGCCGACGTACCAGACGGCCGCCTGGAGCAGCGCCACGGCGACCAGTGCGGCGAGGGTCCAGCGGCCCGCGACCTTCCATTCGTGGAGGGCGCGGGCCCTGCCGTACTTCGGCGGCCGCACGGGCGGCGGGCCGCCGGCGAACCGGTGGGCGACCCGGGCATCCGCCCACCTGACGGTGGAGTGGCCGAGGCCCACGGTGAAGCCGATGTAGACCGCGGCGAGGCCGTGCCGCCAGTCCGGCTCGGCGCCGTGTCTGAGGTCGATCGCGGTCACCACGAACAGCACGACCTCCAGCAGCGGCTCGCACAGCAGCAGGGCCAGCCCCAGACGCGGCATCCGGAACACGTACCGGAAGGCCAGTCCGGCGGCCAGCAGCACCCAGAAGGCCACCTCACAGGCGATGATCAGTCCGACGATCACGGTTCGCTCCTCTCGCTCACCCTTCCAGGCTCCCGGCCGGGAGAGCGCGTCTCGTCGTCGGCGGTGACGAACTCGCGGTACATCGAAAGATGCAGTTCGGGACCGTTCCCGGGAAGCAGGCGGACGGGAGGCGAGGCGTGTTGGATGGAGGACATGGCCGTCCGAGACCTGCACCGCCTGCGCCGCCCGCACCGCCCGCACCGCCCGCACCGCCCGCACCGCCCGCACCGCTTCGACGTGTACATCGCGGTCGGCGGGCTGCTCGGCGGGCTGCTGTTGGTCGCCATCGGTCTGGGCACCCGGCCGTCCGACGATCCGATCACGCTTCTCGACGGCCCCTGGCCGATCCTGGTGCCGCTCTGCGTGATGGCCGGCTGCGAGGTGCTGCGCCGGGTCGCGCCGCGCACGGCCCTGCTGACCGGCACGGCCGCGATCGTCCTGGACACCCTGACCCAGGGCAACCTGTTCACGGTGCTGATGTACACCGACCTGATGTACGCGGCCGTCCTGTACGGTCCGCTCGCGTCGGCCCGCCGGATCCAGTGGATCACCGGACTGCTGACGGTGGCCGGGACGCTGGTGCCCTTCGCGGTGTGGCGGGTGCCGGAAGCTCTGCTGATCGGGGTGGTGGTCGGCATCGTGGCCTACGCGCCCGCCGCCACCGGCTGGATCGTGCGCAACCACCGCGACGCGGCCGAGGCGGCCCGGCTGCGGGCCGAACAGACCGCGCTGCTCGCCGAGATGGACCGCACCCAGGCGGTCACGACCGAACGGGCGCGGATGGCGCGGGAGTTGCACGACATGGTCGCCAACCACCTGTCCGCGATCGCTATCCACTCGACGGCGGCTCTCTCGATCGACGACCCCGACACGTCCAGGCAGGCGCTGTCCGTCATCCGCGAGAACAGCGTCGAGGGGCTGGCGGAGATGCGGCGGCTGATCGGGATCCTGCGCGACGGCAGCGGGGACCGCGAGCCCGCCGCGGCCCCCACCCTGGACGGCCTGGAGGCTCTCGTCGACAGTGCCCGCGCCAATGGTCTCGACGTCGCCCTCGACTCCGAGCCCGGTGCGGTGCCGACCCCCGTCGAACTCGCCGCCTACCGGATCGTCCAGGAGTCGCTGACCAACGCGCTGAAGCACGCCGGCCCCGGCCGGGTCACCGTCGCCCTCGTCCGGCGCGACGGGGTGCTCGACGTGCGGGTGCGGAGTCCGTACGGCCGTCGGGACGGGCCCCGCGCGCCCGGCTCCGGCGCCGGGCTCGTCGGCATGCGGGAGCGGGCGGCGCTGCTGGACGGCACGTTCGACGCCGGGCCCGAGGACTCGTGCTGGACGGTGCGTGCCACGTTTCCCCTCACCGAAGGAGAGCCCGTATGAGCTCCGCCATCCGGGTCCTCGTCGCCGAGGACCAGTCCGCCGTACGCGCCGGGCTCGTCCTGATCCTGGGCAGCGCGTCCGACATCGAGGTGGTGGGCGAGGCGGCGGACGGGGAGCAGGCGGTGGCGCTGGCCCGGGAGTTGCGGCCCGACGTGGTCCTGATGGATGTTCAGATGCCGCGTCTCGACGGGGTGTCGGCGACCCGGAAGGTCGTCGAGGAGGGGCTCGCCGACGTGCTGGTGCTGACCACCTTCGACCTCGACGAGTATGTGTTCGGGGCGCTGCGGGCGGGTGCTGCGGGGTTCCTGCTGAAGAACACGGAGGCCAGGGACCTCCTGGCGGCGGTCCGTACGGTGGCCGCCGGGGAGGGGCTGATCGCTCCCGCGGTGACCCGCCGGCTGATCGCCGAGTTCGCCGCGAAGCCGGTGCGGGCGCCGAAGGCGGATCCCGCCGTCCTGGACGCCCTCACCCGGCGCGAGCGCGAGGTGCTGGCCTGTCTGGGCGAGGGGATGTCCAACGCGGGCATCGCCGGGCGCCTCGACATGGCGGAGGCGACGGTGAAGACGCACGTCAGCCGTCTGCTGGGGAAGCTGGAGCTGCGCAGTCGGGTGCAAGCGGCGGTATTGGCGCAGGAGTTGGGGATCCGGGCGGGATCCGAAGGGGCTCCGGAGGTTTAGCGGGCCGCAGTGGTCCAGACCTATTGACCTGTGGTCCAGACCTTTCTATTCTCGCGGCACCGTGGGCGTGAAGGCTCAGTCACGCCCCCCGACTCCCCCCGAGGAGGCGCAGGATGCGCTTCAGACACAGAGCCGCGGCAGGGTTCGCGACGCTGCTGCTCCCGCTGGCCGGCCTGGTCGGCCTCGCGAGCCCCGCTCAGGCCGCCACGACCGCCACCGCCACCTACACCAAGGCATCGGACTGGGGCACCGGCTTCGAGGGCAGGTGGACGGTGAAGAACACCGGCACCACCGCCATCAGTTCATGGACGGTCGAGTGGGACTTCCCCTCCGGCACCTCCGTCACCTCCGCCTGGGACGCCGACGTCACGTCCTCCGGCACCCACTGGACCGCCAAGAACAAGTCCTGGAACGGCACCCTCGCCGCAGGCGCCTCCGTCTCCTTCGGCTTCAACGGCGCGGGCGCCGGCTCCCCGTCCAACTGCAAGCTCAACGGCGACAGTTGCGACGGCACGACGGTCCCGGGCGACGCCTCCCCGTCCGCCCCGGGCACCCCGACCGCCTCCGCCCTCACCGACACCTCGGTGAAACTGACCTGGTCCGCCGCCACCGACGACAAGGGCGTCAAGAACTACGACGTCCTGCGCGACGGCGCCAAGGTCGCCACGGTCACGACGACCTCCTACACGGACACCGGTCTGACGGCCGGCACCGACTACTCCTACACCGTCCAGGCCCGTGACACCGCCGACCAGACCGGCCCGGTCAGCGGCGCGGTCGCGGTCCACACCACCGGCGGCGGCACCACTCCCCCGACCACCGGTTCCAAGGTCAAGCTCGGCTACTTCACCGAGTGGGGCATCTACGGCCGCAACTACAACGTCAAGAACCTGGTGACGTCCGGTTCGGCCGCGAAGATCACGCACATCAACTACGCCTTCGGCAACGTGACCAACGGCCAGTGCGCGATCGGCGACTCCTACGCCGACTACGACAAGGCCTTCACCGCGGACCAGTCGGTCAGCGGCGTCGCCGACACCTGGGACCAGCCGCTGCGCGGCAACTTCAACCAGCTGCGCCAGCTGAAGGCCAAGTACCCGAACATCAAGGTGCTGTGGTCCTTCGGCGGCTGGACCTGGTCCGGCGGCTTCGCCCAGGCCGCGGCCAACCCGGCGGCGTTCGCGCAGTCCTGCTACAACCTGGTCGAGGACCCGCGCTGGGCCGACGTCTTCGACGGCATCGACATCGACTGGGAGTACCCGAACGCCTGCGGCCTGTCCTGTGACACCAGCGGGGCGGCGGCCTACAAGAACCTGATGCAGGCCCTGCGCGCCAAGTTCGGCACGGGCAACCTGGTCACCGCGGCCACCACCGCCGACGGCTCCTCCGGCGGCAAGATCGACGCGGCCGACTACGCGGGCGCGGCGGCGTACGTCGACTGGTACAACGTGATGACGTACGACTTCTTCGGCGCCTGGGCGGCCCAGGGCCCGACGGCCCCGCACTCCCCGCTCACCTCGTACAGCGGCATCCCGCAGGCCGGATTCACCACGGCCGACGCGATGGCCAAGTTCAAGGCGAAGGGCGTACCCGCGAGCAAGCTGCTCATCGGCATCGGCTTCTACGGCCGCGGCTGGACCGGTGTCACCCAGGACGCCCCGGGCGGCACGGCCACGGGCCCGGCGGCCGGCACGTACGAGCAGGGCATCGAGGACTACAAGGTCCTCAAGACGTCCTGCCCGGCCACCGGCACCATCGCCGGCACGGCGTACGCGAAGTGCGGCAGCAACTGGTGGTCCTACGACACCCCGGCCACCATCGCCGGCAAGATGACCTGGGCCAAGAACCAGGGTCTGGGCGGCGCGTTCTTCTGGGAGTTCAGCGGAGACACCAGCAACGGCGAGCTGGTGAGCGCCATCAACAGCGGACTGTCGTAACCGTCGTAGAAGTGTTCGTGTAACTAAGCGACGTTGACGCGCTGACCGGGCGGGGCTGCTTCGAGCCACGCGAGGAAACCGGTCAGCGCGTCTTCGCTCATCGCGAGCTCGAGACGCGTGCCCCGGTGCACACAGGTGAGGATCACCGCGTCGGACAGCAGCGCCAGCTCCTCCTCGCCCTCGGGAAGACGGCGGCCGGCCACCTCGATCGAACCGCGCTCCAGAACCCGGCGCGGGCGGTAGGCGTACGAGAAGACGCGGTACCACTCGATGCGGTCGCCGTTGTAGCGGGCGACCCCGTAGCTCCAGCCCTTTCCGCTCGTGTCCGGTTTCTCGGAGACGTCCCAGCGCAGGGAACAGTCGAAGGTGCCGCCGGACCGCTGGATGAGTCTGCGGCGCAGGCCGAAGACGAACAACCCCAGCGCCACCAGGGCCACGACGATTCCGCACACAGTCAGAGCGAGGACCATCGACACCGACCTCCTCGTCTCCTAGGTACCGAAAATAGGTAACGGAACGGAAAAAACATCCATATCTGCCTCAGCCGCGGTCGGCTCCGGATTGCTCCGGTGCCGACCGCGGCTGAGTGACGTCAAGCGGTTACACGCTGGCTCAGCGCGAGGCCGCCGCACGCAGTCGTACGTCCGCGCGACGCTCGGCGGCGGCATCGCCCTCCGCCTTCGCGCGCTCGAGTTCCCGCTCCACGCGCTGGACGTCGATCTCGTCCGAAAGCTCGGCGATCTCGGCCAGCAGCGACAGCTTGTTGTCCGCGAACGAGATGAAACCGCCGTGCACCGCGGCGACGACCGTTCCACCATCACTCGTACGGATGGTCACCGGGCCCGACTCCAGCACACCGAGCAGCGGCTGGTGACCGGGCATGACGCCGATGTCGCCCGACGTGGTGCGCGCGACGACCAGGGTGGCCTCGCCGGACCAGACCTCTCGGTCGGCCGCGACCAGCGCGACGTGCAGCTCAGCAGCCAAGGTGGCTCCTCGGGTCACCACCCGGCGGATCTGCCGGGTGTTGGTTACAAGTCTAAGGGGCGTACGAAGAGGGGCGGGACGCACCCGCCCCTCTTCAAGAGCACGAGGCTCAGGAGACGCCGAGCTCCTTGGCGTTGGCCTTGAGGTCCTCAATGCCACCGCACAGGAAGAACGCCTGCTCCGGGAAGTGGTCGTACTCGCCGTCGATGATCGCGTTGAACGCGGTGATCGACTCGTCCAGCGGGACGTCCGACCCGTCGACGCCGGTGAACTGCTTGGCGACGTGGGTGTTCTGGGACAGGAAGCGCTCCACGCGACGGGCACGGTGGACGGTGAGCTTGTCCTCCTCGCCCAGCTCGTCGATACCGAGGATCGCGATGATGTCCTGGAGGTCCTTGTACTTCTGCAGGACCGTCTTGACGCGCATCGCGGTGTTGTAGTGGTCCGCCGCGATGTAGCGGGGGTCCAGGATGCGGGACGTGGAGTCCAGCGGGTCCACGGCCGGGTAGATGCCCTTCTCGGAGATCGGACGGGAGAGAACCGTCGTCGCGTCGAGGTGGGCGAACGTGGTGGCCGGGGCCGGGTCGGTCAGGTCGTCCGCGGGGACGTAGATCGCCTGCATCGAGGTGATCGAGTGACCACGGGTCGAGGTGATGCGCTCCTGGAGGAGACCCATCTCGTCGGCCAGGTTCGGCTGGTAGCCCACCGCGGAGGGCATCCGGCCGAGCAGGGTCGAGACCTCGGAACCGGCCTGGGTGAAGCGGAAGATGTTGTCGATGAAGAACAGCACGTCCTGCTTCTGCACATCGCGGAAGTACTCCGCCATGGTCAGACCGGCCAGGGCCACGCGCAGACGGGTGCCCGGGGGCTCGTCCATCTGGCCGAAGACCAGGGCGGTCTTGTCGATGACGCCCGACTCCGCCATCTCCTCGATGAGGTCGTTGCCCTCACGAGTGCGCTCACCGACACCGGCGAACACGGAGACACCGTCGTGGTTGTTGGCTACGCGGTAGATCATCTCCTGGATGAGCACCGTCTTGCCGACGCCGGCACCACCGAACAGACCGATCTTGCCGCCCTTGACGTACGGGGTCAGCAGGTCGATGACCTTGACGCCGGTCTCGAACATCTCGGTCTTCGACTCGAGCTCGTCGAAGTTCGGCGCCTTGCGGTGGATGGTCCAGCGCTCACCGTCGTAGGTCTCGTCGACGTTCAGCACCTCACCGAGGGTGTTGAACACCTTGCCCTTGGTGAAGTCGCCGACCGGGACGGTGATGCCCGTTCCGGTGTCGGTGACGGCGGCCTGGCGGACCAGACCGTCGGTGGGCTGCATGGAGATCGTGCGGACCAGGCCGTCACCCAGGTGCTGGGCGACCTCCAGGGTCAGCGTCTTCTTCTCGCCGTCGTTCGCCGGGTCGGCGACCTCGACGTGAAGGGCGTTGTAGATCTCCGGCATGGCGTCGACGGGGAATTCCACGTCGACGACCGGGCCGATGACCCGGGCGACGCGGCCCGTGGCAACGGCCGTCTCAACTGTCGTCGTCATTACCTGTCACTCCCCGCGGTCGCGTCGGCCAGGGCTGCGGAGCCACCGACGATCTCGCTGATTTCCTGGGTGATTTCGGCCTGGCGGGCCGCGTTGGCAAGGCGGGAGAGCGTCTCGATGAGCTCTCCTGCGTTGTCGGTGGCCGACTTCATCGCGCGCCGCGTGGCGGCGTGCTTCGAGGCTGCCGACTGGAGGAGAGCGTTGTAGACGCGGCTCTCCACATACCGCGGCAGAAGGGCGTCGAGGACGTCCTCCGCCGAGGGCTCGAAGTCGTACAGCGGAAGGATCTCGCCCTTCGGCGCCGACTCCTTGGCAACCTCGTCGAGGCTGAGCGGCAGCAGACGGTCATCGAGCGCCGTCTGCGTCATCATCGAGACGAACTCGGTGAAGACGATGTGGAGTTCGTCCACGCCACCCTCGGCCGTGTCCTTCTCGATCGCCTCGATCAGCGGACCCGCGACCTTCTTGGCGTCCGCGTACGACGGCTCGTCCGTGAAGCCCGACCACGATTCCGCGACCTTGCGCTCACGGAAGTTGTAGTGCGCGAGACCACGCCGGCCGACGATGTACGTGTCGACCTGCTTGCCCTCGGCCTCGAGGCGTGCCGTCAGCTGCTCCGCGGCCTTGATGGCGTTGGAGTTGAAGGCACCGGCGAGACCACGGTCGCTCGTCAGGAGCAGCACCGCGGACCGCACGACCGTCTCGGCCTGCGTGGTCAGCGGGTGCTTCGTGTTCGAGCCGGTACCGACCGCCGTGACCGCGCGGGTGAGCTCGGTCGCGTACGGCGTGGAGGCCGCCACCTTGCGCTGTGCCTTGACGACACGCGAGGCGGCGATCATCTCCATCGCCTTGGTGATCTTCTTGGTCGCGGTGACGGATCGGATGCGACGCTTGTAGACCCGGAGCTGGGCTCCCATGAGTCAGGTCCCTTCCTTACGTCACTTGGCCGCGGCCGGGGCGTCCTCGCCGAGAAGCTTGCCGTCCGAGGTCTCGAACTGCTTCTTGAACTCGGCGATCGCGTCGGCAATGGCGATGAGGGTGTCGTCCGACATCTTGCCGCCCTCCTTGATGGAGGTCATGAGGCCCTGCTCCTTGCGGTGCAGGTACTCCAGGAGCTCCTTCTCGAAGCGGCGGACGTCGGCGACCGGAACGTCGTCCATCTTGCCGGTGGTACCGGCCCACACGGAGACGACCTGGTCCTCGGTCGGCATGGGCTGGTACTGAGCCTGCTTGAGCAGCTCGACCAGTCGCTGACCGCGCTCCAGCTGGGACTTCGACGCGGCGTCCAGGTCGGAACCGAAGGCGGCGAACGCCTCCAGCTCACGGTACTGGGCGAGGTCGAGGCGCAGCCGGCCGGAAACCTGCTTCATCGCCTTGTGCTGCGCGGAACCACCGACTCGGGAGACGGAGATACCGACGTTCAGCGCGGGGCGCTGACCGGCGTTGAACAGGTCCGACTCCAGGAAGCACTGGCCGTCGGTGATGGAGATGACGTTGGTCGGGATGAACGCCGAGACGTCGTTGGCCTTCGTCTCGACGATCGGCAGACCGGTCATCGAGCCGGCGCCCAGGTCGTCGGAGAGCTTTGCGCAGCGCTCCAGCAGACGGGAGTGCAGGTAGAAGACGTCGCCCGGGTAGGCCTCACGGCCCGGCGGGCGGCGCAGCAGCAGGGACACGGCGCGGTAGGCGTCGGCCTGCTTCGAGAGGTCGTCGAAGATGATGAGGACGTGCTTGCCCTCGTACATCCACTGCTGACCGATGGCCGAACCGGTGTACGGCGCCAGGTACTTGAAGCCGGCCGGGTCGGACGCCGGGGCGGCGACGATGGTCGTGTACTCCAGCGCGCCGGCCTCTTCGAGGGCGCCACGCACGGAGGCGATGGTCGAGCCCTTCTGGCCGATGGCGACGTAGACGCAGCGGACCTGCTTGTTCACGTCACCGGAGCGCCAGTTGTCGCGCTGGTTGATGATCGTGTCGACAGCCAGGGCGGTCTTGCCGGTCTGGCGGTCACCGATGATCAGCTGACGCTGACCACGGCCGACCGGGGTCATCGCGTCGACGGCCTTGTAGCCGGTCTCCATCGGCTCGTGGACCGACTTACGGGCCATGACACCCGGAGCCTGGAGCTCCAGGGCACGGCGGCCGGACGTCTCGATCTCGCCGAGGCCGTCGATCGGGTTGCCGAGCGGGTCGACGACACGGCCGAGGTAGCCCTCGCCGACGGCGACGGACAGGACCTCTCCCGTGCGGGTGACCGGCTGGCCCTCCTCGACGCCGCTGAACTCGCCGAGGATGACGGTACCGATCTCGCGCTCTTCGAGGTTGAGCGCGAGGCCGAGGGTGCCGTCCTCGAACTTCAGCAGTTCGTTGGCCATGGCCGAGGGAAGGCCCTCGACCTTCGCGATGCCGTCGCCGGCAAGGGTGACCGTACCGACCTCCTCGCGCGAGGCCGCGTCCGGCTTGTACGACTGGACAAAGTTCTCCAGCGCATCCCGGATCTCCTCCGGCCGGATCGTGAGCTCCGCCATCTGGGTTCCCTGCTCTCCTTGTTGGGCCCGAAGTTTCACTTTGGGGGGATGGGGACTCCCCCCTGAAAGAGGTGAATCCTCTGCACGGCCCAACCAGGGCCGCCATCAGTTCGTACTGCGGTCTTGAGTTGCTGCTAGTTCGCCATGCGGCGGGCGGCGTCCTCGATGCGGTCCGCGAGGGAGCCGTTGATCACTTCGTCACCGACCTGCACCCGGATCCCGCCGAGGACCGCGGGGTCCACGTCGAGGTTGAGGTGCATCGGGCGGCCGTAGAGCTTGGCGAGGGCGGCGCCGAGGCGCTGCTTCTGCGGGTCGCTCAGCGGTACCGCCGAGGTGACGACGGCGACCATGCGGTCCCGGCGCTCCGCGGCGAGCCGGGACAGGGACTCGAGGCCCGCTTCCAGGCTACGTCCCCGGGGCGCGGTCACGAGGCGCGTCACCAGTCGCTCGGTGGCCGCGTCGGCCCGGCCGCCGAGCAGGCTGCGCAGCAGCTCGCCCTTGGCCGAGGCGGTGGCCTTCCGGTTGGTCAGTGCGGCGCGCAGCTCGGTGTTCGAGGAGACGATCCGTCCGAAGCGGAACAGCTCGTCCTCGACGTTGTCGAGCCTGCCGGCCTTCTGCGCGGCGGTGAGGTCGGCGATGTTCGCCAGCTCCTCCAGCACGTCCACCAGGTCGCGGGACTGCGACCAGCGGGAACGCACCGTGCCGGACACCAGGTCGGCGGTGGCACCGCTGATCTGGGCGCCGAGCAGGCGCTGGACCAGCTCGGCCTTGGCCTCGCCGGCCTGCGCCGGGTCGGTGAGGACCCGACGCAGCGAGACCTCGCGGTCGAGCAGCGCGGTGACTGCCGCCAGCTCGTCGGCGAGCTGCGCCGCGTCCACGGACGTGGAGTCCGTCAGCGCGTCGAGACGCTCACGGGCTGCTGCGAATGCCTCGCGGCTCGCTCCGTGTGCGGTCATCGAGACGCCTCGGCCTTCTCCTCGAGGTCGTCGAGGAAGCGGTCGATGACGCGGCTCTGGCGGGCGTGGTCGTCGAGGGACTCCCCGACGAGCTTGCCGGCCAGATCGGTGGCGAGCTTGCCGACGTCCTGACGCAGCGCGGACGCGGCGGCCTTGCGGTCCGCCTCGATCTGGCTGTGCCCGGCGGCGACGATCTCCTCGCGCTGGCGCTGGCCTTCCGCACGCATCTCGGTGATGAGTGCGGCGCCCTGCTCCTGCGCCTCCTGGCGCAGCCGAGCGGCCTCGTGACGGGCCTCGGCGAGCTGGGCCTTGTACTGCTCCAGAACGCTCTGGGCCTCAGTGCGAGCAATCTCGGCCTGTTCGATCCCGCCCTCGATGGCTTCGCGACGCTCTTCCAGAACCTTGTTGATGTTCGGAAGGAGCTTCTTGCCCAGGACGAAGAACACGATCGCGAACGCGATCAGACCGATGACGAGCTCGGGGATCTCCGGGATCAGAGGATTCTGGGCCTCCTCCTCAGCCGCGATTTGCAGCAAGGGCGAGATCACATCAGTTCCTTCCGTGGAATTCTCTCGTCGGCGTAGACCGGATCAGGACGTCGGGTAGACGAAGCCCATGACCAGACCGATCAGGGCGAGCGCCTCACAGAGGACGAAGCCGAGGATCTGGTTCTGACGGATCAGGCCGGCGGCCTCGGGCTGGCGAGCCAGCGCCTGGGTGCCGTTACCGAAGATGATGCCAACGCCGACGCCGGGGCCGATGGCCGCGAGACCGTAGCCGATGGCAGCGAGGTTGCCCTTGATTTCGACCGCGGCGAGGGTGTCGAGAGCGGACATGCCGTAACTTCCTTCTCTTTACACAGGCCGGTGGGGGTTGGCCACCGGAAGTTCAGGGGATGTTGATCAGGTGCTCAGTGGTGCTTGGCGAGCGCGCCCTGGATGTAGCTGCAGGACAGGAGGATGAAGACGTAGGCCTGAAGGGCCTGGATGAACAGCTCGAAGACCGTCATCACGATGACCATCAGGAACGAGACCGCCGAGTAGGCGATGCCGATGCCGTTGAGCAGGTACCAGGTCCCGATCGTGAAGATCAGGATCAGGACGTGCCCGGCGAACATGTTGGCGAAGAGCCGGACGGCGTGGGTGAACGGCCGGATGAACACGTTCGACAGGAACTCGAAGAACATGACCATCGGGAACACCGGGCCGAGCGACGGGTCGTAGCCCGTGATGTTCTTCCAACCACCGATGAAACCGTGGCGCTTGAACGTCACGCTCATCCACACGATGTAGACGAGAGCCGCGAGACCGACCGGGAACGCGATGACCGCGGTGGCCGGGAACTGCGCGATCGGGACGATCGACCACAGGTTCATGATCCAGATGAAGAAGAACAGCGAGAACATCAGCGGGACGTACTTCTCGCCCTCGCGCTTGCCGATCGTCTCGTAGACGACGCCACGACGGACGAAGTCGTAACCCGCCTCGCCGACCATCTGGAGCTTGCCGGGGATCAGCTTCGGCTTGTTGAAGGCCGCCCAGAAGAATCCGATGACGATGACGGTGCTCACCAGCGACAGCAGCATCGGCTTGTTGAACTCGATGCCGCCGACGGTGAAGAGCGGTTCGAAGAGGAACGAGTGCAGGCCGGGGGTCGGGAAACCGCACCCGTCGAAAATATGACAGTCGGTCTCGAAGGCGAGCGTCTTGGCGTTACTCACCGCGAGCTCCTTCAGCGTGGCGCATGGGTACGGCAACCTCGATGTGTCGGCGCGGCCTGCGACCGCGGGACGGCACTGGACTGGACTTGCGGATGTGGGGGCGGCTACTGGGCTCCGAACCGTGAGACGTCACAGGCTCGACTGCCGCCCGCGCCAGCTCTGCCGCAGTTGTGGCGAGACCATAGCAAAAGAGCGGAAGTCCCTTTACACCGGCCCTACAGGTCACGACGACGCCCGAGCGGAATCCGGCTCGACGTAGAGGACCTTGGCCTTCATGTGCGAGACCACCTGGGCGGCGATCCACACCAGGGTGGCCGCCAGCAGCGTGAAGGCGAAGCATTTCGGGTTGAAGACCGAGGTCCCCTTGAACATGATCAGCACGATCATCAGCAGCAGGATCTGGGTGGTGTAGAGCAACAGCCCCATCGACTGGAACAGATGGGGAAGCTGGCGCGCGGTGCGCAGCAGCACCACCAGACCGCCACCCATGAACAGCAGGACGAGAGCCGCACCGAACACGGCGCCGAGCGCTCCCTTGCCGCCGGCAACGGCGGCACTCACCGCGACTCCCGCCACACCCGCGGTTGCGGTGGGCAGGGCACAGTGCAGGAGTGTTCGTACGTCGTTGGACTGCATGGCGGCAACTCCGCATTCAAGGGGGGCAGGGTGTCGTCATGGACGAGCGTAGTCCCGGCCCGAGGGGCGAGAGACCTCACGCCACCTCACTCCAATGAACCGTCGTAGTGCGGTCCTTCGGCTCTGTCCGGGGGGTTCTCGTGAACCGTATCACAAACTATTTGATGAGGTCTTTACCTGGCAGGTGTGCCCGCTGTCACACATGAGAGTGACAGTGCGCGTCTGTGCAGAAACCGGGAGGGCTTGTCTGGTATTGGGGTGCTTTGCCCTGCACCGGTTCTCCCACGACTTGGCAATGCTCTAGTCAGATTCTTACCTTGGAGCTGCCCCGGCCACCGATCGCGGTGGCCCCGTTCGCCCCTGCCACCCCCACCGTCACAGGGCTCTGCGCGTCGACGGCGGCGGGCTGCTCGGCACCGGTCGGCCCGTACTGCCCGGCCACCGCCTCCGAGTCCTGCGCCTGCGCCTCCTGTGCCTCGGCCGACAGGCCGCCCCGGCGCCGGTAACGCGGCGGCACGAAGGACTCGGCCCAGCGCGGGGTGCGCGGCCGGAAGCGCGGCAGCAGGAGCAGCGCCAGACCGATCGCGCTGAGGATCACGACGCCGAGGACGATCCACATGGAAGCCGCGTTGACGGAGTAGGTGAGCGCGCCGAACGCGATCAGCGCGGACCAGAAGTACATGATCAGCACCGCGCGGCTGTGCGAGTGGCCGATCTCCAGCAGCCGGTGGTGCAGATGCCCCCGGTCCGCGGCGAACGGCGACTGACCGCGCCAGGTACGGCGCACGATCGCCAGGATCAGGTCGGCCGCCGGGATCGCGATGATCGTCAGCGGCATCAGCAGCGGGATGTAGACCGGCACCATCTGGTGCACCGCGTTGCGCTCGGAGCCGGAGAACAGCCGCATGATGTCCGGGTCGACCTGCCCCGTGACGGAGATCGCGCCCGCCGCCAGCACCAGCCCGATCAGCATCGAGCCGGAGTCGCCCATGAAGATCCGCGCGGGATGCATGTTGTGCGGCAGGAAGCCCAGGCACATGCCCATCAGGATCGCCGCGAAGAGCGTCGCCGGGGCGGCGGCCTCGATGCCGTACGAGTACCAGATGCGGTAGGCGTACATGAAGAACGCCGCCGAGGCGATGCACACCATGCCCGCCGCCAGGCCGTCGAGGCCGTCCACGAAGTTGACCGCGTTGATCGTGATGACCACCAGCGCGACCGTCAGCAGGGTGCCCTGCCACTGGGTGAGCGCGACCGTGCCGACCAGCGGCACCGGCAGCCACAGGATCGTCAGACCCTGCATGACCATGACGCCGGCGGCGATCATCTGCCCGCCCAGCTTGATCAGGGCGTCGATCTCGAACTTGTCGTCCAGGACGCCGATCAGCCAGATCAGCGCGGCCCCCGAGAGCAGGGCGCGCGGCTCGTTCGACTTCTCGAAGACCTCGTTGAGGTTGGTGAGATGGTCGGCGACCAGCAGACCGGCGCACAGGCCGAAGAACATGGCGATCCCGCCGAGTCGCGGAGTGGGTTCCCGGTGCACGTCACGGGCCCTGATCTCCGGCATCGCCCCGGCCACGATCGCGAACTTCCGTACCGGCCCTGTCAGCAGATACGTCACCGCGGCCGTGATGCAGAGCGTCAGCAGGTATTCACGCACGGGCTTCCCCACAGGTCTCGCTGGCCATCTCAGTCCCACACCCTAGCGATCGACTACCGCACGGCGCATATGTGTAAGGACAACCGGGTAGTGACGATGGTTTCACGTGAGGCTGTGCGCGGGGACGCACGGGGGTGCGCAGGAGGGCGTGTACGCGAGGCGCCTACCCCGTTTCAGCCCGGATACGGCGGGAACGCCAGCGCCAGCTCGCGCACCTCCTCACGGGCCTTCCTGCTCTCGACCTCGTCCCGCAGCACCCCCGCCAGCAGTGCCGCGACCCGTGCCATCTCCTCCTCCCCCATGCCCTGCGTGGTCAGCGCCGCGGTGCCCAGGCGCAGGCCACGGGCGTGCGAGGCGATGACATCGGTGCCCGAGACATGCGGGAGGGCGCAGCAGTCCAGCACCATCCCTGCGGCCGCGAGCAGCCCGCGCGCGGTGCGCCCGTCGACACCGAGCGGTGCCGGGTCGACGGTGATGAGGTGGGTGTCGGTCCCGCCGGTGGTGACGGTCAGTCCCTCCCCCTCCAGGGCCGCCGCGAGAACCCTCGCATTGGCGACCACCTGATGGGCGTACACGCCGAACGCCGGGGTTGCCGCCTCGCCGAACGCGACCGCCTTCGCGGCGATGGTGTGCATCTGCGCGCCGCCCTGGGTGAACGGGAAGACCGCCCGGTCCACCCGCTCGGCGAGCTCACCTCCGCACAGGAGCATCCCGCCGCGCGGCCCGCGCAGCACCTTGTGCGTGGTCGCGCAGACGATGTCCGCGTACGGCACCGGACTGGGCGCCGCTCCCCCGGCGACGAGCCCGATGGGATGGGCCGCGTCGGCGATCAGATACGCGCCCGTCTCGTCGGCGACCTCGCGGAAGAAGGGGTAGTCGATGTGGCGGGGGTAGGAGGTGGACCCGCACACGATCGCCTTGGGCCGGTGTCCCCGGGCCAGCGTGCGGACCTGCTCGTGATCGACGAGCCCGGTCTCCGCGTCCACCCCGTAGGGGATGAAGTCGAACCAGCGGCCGGAGAAGTTGGCCGGCGACCCGTGCGTGAGATGGCCGCCGTCGGGCAGGCCCAGCGCCAGGACGGTGTCGCCGGGCCGGAGCACGGCGGCGTAGGCCGCCAGCATCGCGGAGGAACCCGAGTGGGCCTGCACGTTGGCGTGTTCGGCACCGAACAGCGTCCTGGCCCGGTCCACGGCGATCCGCTCGGCGAGGTCGACGATCTCGCAGCCGCCGTGGTGCCGGGCCCCCGGGTAGCCCTCCGCGTACTTGTTGGCGAGCGGCGAGCCGAGCGCGGCCAGCACGGCGGGCGAGGTGAAGTTCTCGGCGGCGATCAACTGGAGCGTCGACGCCTGCCGCTCCGCTTCCCCGAGCAGGATCTCGGCCAGCTCGGGATCCTGCCGGCGCAGGACATCGGCCTCGGGGACATGGGTGACCGACATGGTGCGCTCCGGGCGTCGACGGTGACGTACGTCCAATGTAGGCCCGGGGTCGGGGGCGCGCGCGGCCGCTACGCCCTCGCGCGAACCCCGGTGAGAGCGGTGCCGACCGGAGCCCGATCGTCGACGCCGGCCGCCTTCAGGCGCGTGCGGGCACACCGGTGAGGGCTGTGACCACCGGATCCAGGGCCTGGTGTATCTCGTCGCCGATCGAGCGGAAGAACGGCAGGGGTGCCCCGTACGGGTCGTAGACCTCGTCCGCCTCCAGGGTCGGGGCGAGAAGCCACCCGCGTAGCGCCGCCGCCGCGCGGACCAGGGCCCGGGCGCGCATCACCACGCCTTCGTCCAGCGGCGGCAGGGTGGCCGGGTCGATGGCGTTCACCAGGCGGGTGAACTCCTTCAGGGTGAAGGTGCGCAGGCCCGCCGAGTGGCCCATGGAGATGACCTGTGCGCGGTGGTCGCGGGTCGCCGTCAGGACCAGGTCGGCCATGATGACGTGCTCGTCGAGGAGCTCGCGGCCGGTGAACCCGGTGGCGTCCGCGCCGAAGTCGGCCAGCACGGTCTCCGCGTTGGCCTCCATGGACGCGCCCTCATGACCCCAGGTGCCCGCGCTCTCCACGATCAGCCCGCGGCCCAGCACCCCGAGCCGCTGCGACACGAAATGCCGGGTCAGCCGCTCGGTGATCGGCGAGCGGCAGACGTTGCCGGTGCTGACGTGGAGGATGCGGAAGCTGTCGCGCGGAAACCCGAACGTCGTCGTCTGTTCCGCGGCACGTTCCCCGTTGCCTATGCCACGCCCCGCGTCAGGGGCTGTCAATTCGCCACCTCGAGGTCGGGTACGACCTTGCGCAGCTCGTCCGCGGAGATCGCGCCCTCACGCAGCAGCAGCGGCACCTCTCGGCTGACGTCGACGATCGAGGAGGGGACGTTGCCGGGGGTCGGGCCGCCGTCGAGGTAGACGGAGACGGAGTCGCCGAGCATCTCCTGGGCGTAGTCGCAGTTCTCCGGCGCCGGGTGCCCGGTGAGGTTCGCCGACGACACCGCCATCGGACCGACCTCCGTCAGCAGCTCGATGGCGACCGGGTGCAGCGGCATACGGACGGCGACCGTGCCGCGGGTGTCGCCCAGGTCCCACTGGAGGGACGGCTGGTGCTTGGCGACGAGCGTCAGCGCGCCCGGCCAGAACGCGTCGACCAGTTCCCAGGCCATCTCGGAGAAGTCCGTGACGAGCCCGTGCAGCGTGTTCGGGGAGCCGATGAGGACAGGGGTGGGCATGTTGCGGCCCCGGCCCTTGGCCGCCAGCAGGTCGGCGACGGCCTCCGAGGAGAACGCGTCGGCGCCGATGCCGTACACCGTGTCGGTCGGGAGGACCACGAGCTCGCCACGGCGGACGGCCGACGCGGCCTCGCGCAGACCGGTCACGCGGTCGGTCGCGTCGTTGGTGTCGTATCGCCGTGCCATCTAGCGGGCCTCCTCGTACACGTACTGCTGCGGGTCGAAAGTGTGGGGGGTTCTCACGGCGTCGCCCGGCGGGCGGTCGCGAAGCGCGGGCGCTTGTTGAGGTCGGGGTGGTCGGCCGCGTCGGCCCAGCCCCGCTCCTCGGTGAAGATCCACGGCACCTGGCCGCCCTGGGTGTCGGCGTGCTCGATGACGACGACACCGCCGGGACGCAGCAGCCGGTGCGCGGTGCGCTCGATACCGCGGATCAGGTCGAGGCCGTCCTCCCCCGAGAACAGGGCGAGTTCGGGGTCGTAGTCGCGCGCCTCGGGCGCCACGTACTCCCATTCGGTGAGCGGGATGTACGGGGGGTTGGAGATGACCAGGTCGACCTGGCCGTCGAGGTCACGGAAGGCGTCCAGGGCGTCTCCCTGACGCAGGTCGACCCTGGACCCCTCCATGTTCTTGCGCGTCCAGCGCAGGGCGTCCTCGGACAGCTCCACGGCGTGCACACGCGAGCGCGGCACCTCCTGGGCGAGGGCGAGCGCGATGGCGCCGCTGCCGGTGCACAGGTCGACGATGCGGGGCTCGACGACGTCCATGGCGCGTACCGCGTCTATGGCCCAGCCGACCACGGACTCGGTCTCGGGGCGCGGTACGAAGACTCCGGGGCCGACCTGGAGCTCCAGGTACCGGAAGAAGGCCCGCCCGGTGATGTGCTGGAGCGGCTCGCGCTGCTCCCGCCGGGCGATGGTCTCCCAGTAGCGGGCGTCGAAGTCGGAGTTCTTCACGGAGTGGAGTTCACCGCGCTTCACGCCGTGCACGAACGCGGCGAGCTCCTCCGCGTCGTTGCGCGGCGAGGGCACGCCGGCGTCGGCCAGCCGCTGGGTGGCCTGGGCCACCTCTGCGAGCAGCAGGTTCACGCAAGTCCTCCGTGTCGTACTCGTCGTGCGTACGTCCTACAACGCTTACGCGGCTGCGAGCTTGGCGGCCGAGTCCGCGTCGACGCAGGCCTGGATCACCGCGTCGAGGTCGCCGTCCAGGACCTGGTCCAGGTTGTACGACTTGAATCCGACGCGGTGGTCCGAGATGCGGTTCTCCGGGAAGTTGTACGTGCGGATCTTCTCGGAGCGGTCGACGGTGCGGACCTGGCTGCGGCGGGCGTCGGCGGCCTCCCGCTCCGCTTCCTCCTGCGCCGCTGCGAGCAGCCTGGAGCGCAGGATACGCATCGCCTGCTCCTTGTTCTGCAACTGGCTCTTCTCGTTCTGGCAGGAGGCGACGACTCCGGTGGGAATGTGCGTGATGCGCACGGCCGAGTCGGTGGTGTTGACGGACTGCCCGCCGGGCCCGGAGGACCGGTAGACGTCGATGCGGAGGTCGTTCGCGTTGATCTCGACGTCGACCTCCTCGGCCTCGGGTGTCACGAGCACACCGGCGGCGGAGGTGTGGATCCGCCCCTGGGACTCGGTCGCGGGGACCCGCTGCACCCGGTGCACGCCGCCTTCGTACTTCATCCGCGCCCAGACGCCCTGCCCGGGCTCGGTGGCGCCCTGCCCGCCCTTGGTCTTCACCGCGACCTGGACGTCCTTGTAGCCGCCCAGCTCGGACTCGGTCGCGTCGATGATCTCGGTCTTCCAGCCGACGCGCTCGGCGTACCGGAGGTACATGCGCAGCAGGTCGCCGGCGAACAGGGCCGACTCGTCGCCGCCCGCGCCCGCCTTGATCTCGAGGATGACGTCCTTGTCGTCGGACGGGTCCCGGGGCACGAGCAGCAGCCGCAGCTTCTCCGTGAGCTCCTCGCGCTGCTTCTCCAGCTCCTTGACCTCGGCGGCGAAGTCCGGGTCGGCGGAGGCGAACTCGCGCGCGGTCTCGACATCGTCGCCGGTCTGCTTCCAGGAGCGGTACGTGCCGACGATGGGCGTCAGCTCGGCGTAGCGCTTGTTCAGCTTGCGCGCGTTGGCCTGGTCGGAGTGGACCGACGGGTCGGCGAGCTTCTTCTCCAGGTCGGCGTGCTCTCCGAGCAGCTCCTCGACGGCCTCGAACATGATGCGCTCCTGAATGACGTGCGTGGGGGAAGGGCAAGCGACCAAAAACGCCGGTCCCGGCCGTGCCCCTGGGCGGGGACACTGCCGTGGACCGGCGAAGAGGGGCTCGCTACTTCGTGGAGCCGGCGGAAGCCTTGCCGAAGCGGGCCTCGAAGCGGGCCACACGGCCACCGGTGTCGAGGATCTTCTGCTTGCCCGTGTAGAACGGGTGGCACTCGGAGCAGACGTCGGCGCGGATGGAACCGCTCTCGATCGTGCTACGGGTGGTGAACGAGGCGCCACAGGTGCAGCTGACCTGCGTCTCGACGTACTCGGGGTGGATCTCGCGCTTCAAGGTGTCTCCTAGTTTCGGGAGGGCGCCGGGTCGTTGTCGCGGGACACGACCAACGTGAACCGGGGCCGACGTACCAGTCTGCCAGGACTGGCCGCATCCCCCAAAACCGGGGGGCGGGGGGATCTATTCCCCGGGGTGCGCGAAGGCCGTCAGGACGACGTCACGACCCCCGCCGCCTCGCCCGTGGCGGTGCCCTCGGTGGCGGCCTTCGGGATGGGCCGGTCGTTCTTCAGGGCCGTCCACACCTGCTCGGCCTTCGCCTCGGCGACGATGACCCGGTTGAGGTTGGACGGGTCGTACCGGACCGGCATCGTGACCATGTTCATGTTGTCCGCGCTGATGCCCTTGAGTCCGTTCGCGAAGGACATCAGGGAGTTCAGCGAGCCGAGCCGGGAGTCGGCCGTGACGGCCTTGGTCGCGGTGTTGGCGAGGTCGTACAGCTTGGTGCCGCTGGTGAACAGTCCGACGTGCTTGACCTGGTTGACCAGGGCCTTGATGAAGGCCTGCTGGAGCTGGATGCGGCCGAGGTCGGAGCCGTCGCCGACGCCGTGCCGGGTGCGGACCAGGCCGAGGGCCTGCTCGCCGGTGAGCGTGTGCGTGCCGGCCTTGAGGTTCAGGTGGCTGTCCGGGTCGTCGATGGCCTTGGTCGTGGTGACCTCGACGCCGCCGAGTTCGTCGATGAGCTTCTCGAAGCCGGAGAAGTCGACTTCCAGGTAGTGGTCCATACGGACGCCGCTGATCGACTCGACCGTCTTCACCGCGCAGGCGGCGCCGCCCGTCGAGTACGCCGAGTTGAACATCACGTCGGACGCGGCGTCGTGCGTGACCCCGCCGGTGTCGGTGCAGGAGGGGCGGTCTATGAGCGTGTCGCGCGGTATGGAGACCACGCTGGCCTTCTTGTGGCCCTCGTACACGTGGATGATCATCGCGGTGTCGGAGCGGGCGCTGCCGTCGTCCGTGCCGCCGCCGAGCTTCTTGTTGGAGCCGGAGCGGGTGTCCGAGCCGAGCACGAGGATGTTCTCGGAGCCGTTGTCGACCTTGGTGGGCCGGTCGGTGCCCAGCGCCTGGTCGATGTCGACGCTCTTGATGTTGCCGTTGAGCTTGAAGTAGAGGTAGCCGACACCGGTACCGCCCAGCACGAGGATGCCCGCGGCGGTCCACGCGGCGATCAGCACCCCCTTGCGCCGGCCACGCTGCCTGCGGTGGCGCGGACCGTTGCGGCCGGCCGCCCCGCTCGTCGTGCCGGTCTCACCCGGGGTTCCGGGCTCCGGCGTGCTCTCGGCGGACATGTGCTCCTCTGTTCTCGTGCAACCTCACCATCGTCACTCCGCCAGGTCAGACGGGGAAACTCGGGACAGGGTTGCACAACGCGACATGCCCGGTCCGTCACGGACCGGGCACGCCGCGTGACCCGGGTGAGCGCGGTCTACCCCCGCTCACCTGCGGGTTCGGCCGGACTCAGCCGAACAGGTCGTACTGCTTGAAAGACGTCCCGAGTGAGACCCTTGTGGCAAAGATCGCACTGGTGGCCTTTCCGGTGCCCTTGTACAGGTACAGGGTGCCTGCCGGGGTGCGAGCCAGCAGGTCGGCGAGACCGTCACCGTTGACGTCGCCGACGGCGGCGATGACGTTGTACGTGGTGTTGCTCCAGGTGGCGACCTTGATACGGGCCGCGAAGGCGCTCGTGGCGGTGCCGTTGCCCTTGTAGAGGTAGACCGCGCCGGTGGCCTTGTCGCGGGCGATCAGGTCCGTCTTGCCGTCGAAGCTGAAGTCGCCGTGACCGCGCACGACGTTGTAGGCGTTCCAGCCCGTGCCGTTCTTGACGGGCGCGGCGAAGGTGCCGTTGCCCTTGCCCGGGTAGACCCAGAGCGCGCCGGCCGAGTCCACGGCGAGCAGGTCCGGAAGGTAGTCGCCCGTGACGTCGCCGGGGGCGACGATCTGGGTGCGGGTCTTCCAGTTGTCACCGATCAGCTTGGTCGCCCAGGTCCCGCTGGAGGGCACCCAGTGCTTCCAGAAGACGTCGCCGTCCGAGGCGCGGCGCAGGATCAGGTCCTGGTAGCCGTCACGGTCCAGGTCGGTCTGGACGACGAGGTTGTAGGCGCTCATGGAGCCCCAGGAGTCGCCGCCGACCAGCGAGGTGCCCTTGGAGTACAGGTCACGCGCGACCTTGGTGGACGCGTTGCGCACCCACAGGTCGGCGAGGTGGTCACCGTCGAGGTTGGTGTCGTCGACGCGCGGGTAGGCGCTGGCGGCGTACGTGGAGATCTTGCTGAAGACGCTGTACGCGCCGCTCTCGACGCAGTCCTTCACGCCCCAGGAGACGACGCCCACGATGCGGTTCTCGCCGGCCGCGTTCTTGACGATCAGCGGGCCGCCGGAGTCGCCGTTGCAGGCGGTGGTGGTGCCCGTGTCGCTGCCGGTGGCGGGCGTGCCCGCGCACACCATGTGACCCTTGAGGTACTCGGCGCCGTAGTAGCCCGAGCAGGTGGTGTTGGACTGGATCGGCAGCTCGGCCGTCTTCAGCGTCTCGGAGATGTCCTGCGTGGCGGAGCTGGTGCGGCCCCACCCGTACAGCGTCGCCTTGGTGCCGGTGGCGTACGAGGCGCTGTCCGTGTTGGTCGTCATCCGGATCGGCGTGGCCTTGACCGGGGTCTCCAGCGTCACCACGGCGATGTCGTTGTCGAGGGTGGTGGCGCTGTACGACGGGTGGTTCCACTGGCGCGCGACGAACGTGCCGGTGCCGCCGTGCAGGCCGTCGTCGCCGGAGGACAGCAGCTGCGTGGTCCCGGTGACGACGTAGCCGTGGGTGTACCAGTCGTAGCCCTTGACGCAGTGCGCGGCGGTGAGGATCTTCGTCGGCGAGATGACCGAGCCACCGCAGAAGAAGCCGATGTCGTCGCTGGTCGTGGTGGTACCCCGGTCGTCGCCGTACCAGAGCTGGGCCATCCACGGCGCGTTGGTGATGGTCGTGGTCGTACCGCCGATGATCTTCGGGTCGACCTTGACGACACCGCTGTCGCTCGCGCTCTGGGACGCCTTGGAGGTCTCCCCCGGAGTGTCGTCACCGTTGACGGCGACGTCGATGAGCTTCTGGAGCTCCTTGGCCGGTACGGTCCGCTCGCGCGCCGGCGTCGGCGGCGTCTCGGCGGCCTCGGCCGAGGACAGGAACAGCGCTCCGGCGACGGCGGCGGCCAGCCCGGCCGCGGCGACGGGCAGCGCGATCCGTATCCGGCGTCTGTGACGACCGCCCCCTGACGTGGGTGTACCCACTCAAGTCCCCCCTCGGGATCAGTGATTGCGATGCAGTTCGAATCCGAGATTCGAATCTGAGAATTGTGTGAAGGGCGAGATCGTATCCCGCGGGTACGACACGACCGAGGGCCACCCCCCGTGCGGGGGGTGGCCCTCGGTCGGTCTTCGGCGGAACTACGTCAGCCGTCGGACGTCGGTCGTCAGTCGTTGTTGCCCGTCGACGGCGTCGTCTTCTGGATCTGCATCAGGAACTCGCCGTTCGACTTCGTCTGCTTCATCTTGTCGAGGAGCAGCTCGATCGCCTGCTGCTGGTCGAGCGCGTGCAGCACCCGGCGCAGCTTCCAGGTGACGGCGAGCTCCTCGTTGCCGAGCAGGATCTCTTCCTTACGGGTACCGGACGCGTCGACGTCCACCGCCGGGAAGATGCGCTTGTCGGCGAGCTTCCGGTCGAGCTTGAGCTCCATGTTGCCGGTGCCCTTGAACTCCTCGAAGATCACCTCGTCCATGCGGGACCCGGTGTCCACCAGCGCGGTGGCGAGGATGGTCAGCGAGCCGCCGTCCTCGATGTTGCGGGCCGCACCGAAGAAGCGCTTCGGCGGGTACAGGGCGGTCGAGTCGACACCACCGGACAGGATGCGGCCGGAGGCCGGGGCGGCGAGGTTGTACGCACGGCCCAGACGCGTGATCGAGTCGAGCAGCACGACCACGTCGTGGCCCAGCTCCACCAGACGCTTGGCGCGCTCGATGGCGAGCTCGGCGACCGTGGTGTGGTCCTCGGCCGGGCGGTCGAAGGTCGAGGAGATGACCTCGCCCTTCACCGACCGCTGCATGTCGGTGACCTCTTCCGGACGCTCGTCCACCAGGACGACCATCAGGTGGCACTCGGGGTTGTTGTGCGTGATCGCGTTGGCGATCGCCTGCATGATCATGGTCTTGCCGGTCTTCGGCGGGGCCACGATCAGACCGCGCTGGCCCTTACCGATCGGCGACACGAGGTCGATGATGCGGGTCGTCAGCACGCCCGGGTCCGTCTCCAGACGGAGGCGGTCCTGCGGGTAGAGCGGGGTCAGCTTGTTGAACTCCGGTCGCCCGCGCCCGGAATCGGGCGCCATGCCGTTGGTGGAGTCCAGCCGGACCAGCGCGTTGAACTTCTCGCGGCGCTCGCCGTCCTTGGGCTGACGGACCGCGCCGGTGACGTGGTCGCCCTTGCGCAGACCGTTCTTGCGGACCTGGGCGAGCGAGACGTACACGTCGTTGGGACCCGGCAGGTAGCCCGACGTACGGATGAACGCGTAGTTGTCGAGGATGTCCAGGATGCCCGCGACGGGAATCAGGACGTCGTCGTCGGCGACCTGCGGCTCGGCGGCGCCGATCTCGTCACGCCCACGACGGCCACGGCGGTCGCGGTAACGGCCGCGACGGCCGCGCCGGCCATCGCCGAACTCGTCGTCGTCCTGGGGGCCGTTGTCGCGCTGCTGGCGGTCCTGACGGCCACCGCTCTGCTGCTGACCCTGCTGCTGGCCGCCCCGCTGCTGCTGGCCGCCACCCTGCTGGTCGTCGCCCTTGCGACGGTCGCCGCGGTCGCCGCGGTCGCCACGCTCACCGCGGTCGCGGCCGCGCTCACGGCGGTCGCGGCGGCGGCCCTCGCCACCGTCGGCGTCGCCCTGCGGCTGCGCCGGGGACTCGCTCTGCGCCGGGGCGGACGCCTCGGCCTTCGGGGCGGCCTTCGCCTCGGCGACGACCGTCTCCGGGCTGCCCGCGTCGGCGGTGGCGCGGCGGCGACGGCGCTCGGTGGGCGCGTCGTTGCTGGCCGGCTGACCGGGGATCTCGATCTGCTGCTGGGCCACGGCCTTCTCGGCGGGGGCCTCGGCCTTGGCGGTGTCCGCCTTCTTCTCGGCGGCCTCGTCGCCGGTGCGCGCCTTGGAGGTGGCGCGGCGCTTGGGCTTGGTCTCGGCGGCGTCCCCTGCGGAGGTCGTCGCGGCCTTGGGAGCGGCTGCTCCGCCTCCCGCCTGCGCCTCCTTGATGACCTCGATCAGCTGGCTCTTGCGCATGCGCGCCGTGCCCCTGATACCGAGGCCGGATGCGACCTGCTGAAGCTCGGCCAGCACCATGCCCTCGAGGCCGGTACCGCGGCGCCGCCGGGAGCCGGCACCGGTGGCAGGCGCGGAGGCGTCCGTGGCGGGCGCGGCAGCGGTCTCCTCGACACGTGCGCCCATCAGATCGGTGGTGTCGCTCACGAAGGGTCCTTCCCTGGAGCGGACGTCGGCCTGTCTGGCTCGGCGACCGGTTGTGCTGTCCGACTTCGGTCCTTGCTGTGGCGAAGCCGGGGCGATGGTCCGCCAAAGCGGCGGAAGAGAATTTGCTGGTGATGGCGCTACCGCGACGAGCCATGACACTCAGTGTCACGCGGCGTGGTCGCACCAATTCCGGAGCGTGCCCTGTGGACCACTCAGCGTCGCTGTACTGCGTACTGCCCAGGTACGACGTACGGAACGCAGTGCGGCTTGGGGAGCTCCCGGAAGAATGTCTGTCCCGAAGGGGGACACGAAGCACCTCGCCATGGTGGGGTCGGGTGCAGACTTGAGGTTAACACTACCGGATCCAACAAACATTCCCCCTCTCGAAATCCGGCAACCGTGCGCCTAAATGTCGCCGGAGTGGCTGTCACCAGCGGGTGCGAGCGGCAGTACGCACGCGCCCTTCAGGTCCAGGGCCAGGCGGTTCGCGGCCCAGTCCGCGCCGGCCGAGGCCTCGATCTTGTCGGCCGTGCCCGCGTCGGCCAGCGCCATCACGGTGGGTCCGGCGCCGGAGATGACGGCGGGAATCCCGTCGGCACGCAGCCTTTCCACCAGTGCCGCGCTCTCGGGCATCGCCGGTGAGCGGTACTCCTGGTGCAGACGGTCCTCGGTGGCGGGCAGCAGCAGTTCGGGGCGCCGGGTGAGGGCCTCGACGAGCAGTGCGGCCCGGCCCGCGTTGGCGGCGGCGTCGACGTGCGGGACGGAGCGCGGGAGCAGACCGCGCGCGGTCTCGGTGAGAACCGGCTTCCCGGGCACGAAAACCACCGGAACGATGGAATCGGCGGGCTCCATCCTGATCGCCCGCGCGGCGCCCGCCTCCATCCAGGACAGGCTGAACCCGCCCAGCAGACAGGCCGCCACGTTGTCCGGGTGACCCTCGATCTCGGTCGCGAGCTCGAGCAGGGCCGCGTCGTCGAGCTTGCTCTCGCCGCCTATGGTCACCGCGCGCGCGGCGACGATTCCGGCGCAGATCGCGGCGGAGGAGGAGCCGAGTCCGCGGCCGTGCGGGATGCGGTTGGCGCAGACGATCTCCAGGCCGCGCGGCTGGCCGCCCAGGACGTCGAAGGCGGTGCGCAGGGAACGGACGAGCAGGTGCTTCTCGTCGCGCGGCAGCGTCTCGCTGCCCTCCCCCGCGATGTCGATGTGCAGCCCGGAGTCGGCCACCCGGACGACGACGTCGTCATAGAGCCCCAGCGCGAGGCCGAAGGCGTCGAAACCCGGGCCGAGGTTGGCACTGGTGGCGGGAACGCGCACCCGGACGGGGGCGGCACGGAAGGCGGGACCGGCCATCTCGCGATGACTCTCCTTGAGCTGCGGGACTGTCGAATGACATTCGATATGTACGGGAGACCTGTACGGAGAACCCTGGAGTCCGCGGAGACGACGCGGCAACGACACGGCGACAACGCGGCACTGCGGCATATGCGGCGGGCGGATTCAGTACAGCCTATCGAAGGAAGGTTCTGTGGCGACATAGGGCGCACGGGCGGCGCACGATGCGTGTCGTAAGCCCCCTGTGCACCCCTGCGCGGGAAAGCCCCCTGCGCGTCGCCCGCGAGTGACTCACGGGCGACGCACGGTCCGCCTACGCGAGGCCGAGGCGCTCGGCCGCCGTCACCGCGTCGACCGGGACGGTGACCGGCTGCGGGGCGCCGGCGACGGCCCAGTCGGGGTCCTTCAGGCCGTTGCCGGTGACGGTGCACACGATCTTCTGCCCCGGGTCGACCTTGCCCTGCTCGGCGGCCTTCAGCAGACCGGCCACGGACGCGGCGGACGCGGGCTCCACGAAGACACCCTCCTGCGCGGCCAACAGCCGGTAGGCGCGCAGGATCTCACGGTCCGTCACCTCGTCGATGAAGCCGCCGGACTCCTCCTGCGCGGCCAGCGCGAACTTCCAGGAGGCCGGGTTGCCGATGCGGATCGCGGTGGCGATGGTCGACGGGTCCTTGACGACCTCGCCGCGCACGATCGGGGCACTGCCCGACGCCTGGAATCCCCACATGCGGGGGGTCCGTACGGCGATCTTGTCGGCGGCGTACTCCTGGTACCCCTTCCAGTACGCGGTGATGTTGCCCGCGTTGCCGACCGGCAGGACGTGGATGTCGGGGGCGTCGCCGAGCATGTCCACGATCTCGAACGCGGCCGTCTTCTGGCCCTCGATACGCACCGGGTTCACCGAATTGACCAGCGCCACCGGGTAGTTGTCGCTCAGCGCACGGGCGAGCGTGAGGCAGTCGTCGAAGTTGCCGTCGACCTGGAGGATCTTCGCGCCGTGGACCAGGGCCTGGCCCATCTTGCCGATCGCGATCTTGCCCTGCGGGACGAGGACGGCACAGACCATGCCGGCCCGCACCGCGTACGCGGCGGCCGACGCGGAGGTGTTGCCGGTGGAGGCGCAGATGACGGCCTGCGCGCCCTCCTCCTTGGCCCGCGTGATGGCCATGGTCATGCCGCGGTCCTTGAAGGACCCGGTGGGGTTGGCACCCTCCACCTTGAGGTGGACCTCGCAGCCCGTGCGCTCGGAGAGCACCTGCGCGGGCACGAGGGGCGTGCCGCCCTCACGGAGCGTCACGACGGGCGTGCTGTCGGAAACCGGCAGCCGGTCCCGGTACTCCTCGATGATTCCGCGCCACTGGTGGGTCATTGCTGGTTACTCTCCTTCAACCCGCATGATGCTGGCGACACCCCGCACGGTGTCGAGCTTGCGCAGCGCCTCGACGGTCCCGGTGAGGGAGGCGTCGGACGCGCGGTGGGTGACGACGACGAGAGAGGCCTCGCCGTCGCTGTCCTGTCGTCCCTGCTGGCGCACCGTATCGATGGACACCCCGTGCTCGGCGAACACGGTCGCCACCTGGGCGAGAACACCCGGTTTGTCGGCGACGTCCAGGCTGATGTGGTAGCGCGTGACGACGTCGCCCATCGGCGACACCGGCAGGGCGGCATACGCCGACTCGCCGGGCCCCGTTGCCCCGCTGAGCCGGTTGCGGCAGACGGCGACGAGGTCGCCGAGCACGGCGGAGGCGGTGGGAGCACCGCCGGCGCCGGGACCGTAGAACATGAGCTGCCCGGCCGCGTCCGACTCCACGAACACGGCGTTGTAGGCGCCGCGCACGGAGGCCAGCGGGTGGCTCAGCGGAATCATCGCGGGGTGCACGCGCGCGGTGACCGACCCGCCGTCCGCGGCCCGCTCACAGATGGCGAGCAGCTTGATGGTGCAGCCCATCTCCCTGGCGGAGGCGAAGTCGGACGCGGTCACCTCGGTCATGCCCTCGCGGTAGACGTCGTCGAGGCGCACGCGCGTGTGGAAGGCGATCCCGGCGAGGATGGCCGCCTTGGCGGCGGCGTCGAACGCCTCGACATCGGCCGTGGGGTCGGCCTCGGCGTATCCCAGGGCGGTGGCCTCGTCGAGGGCCTCCTGATACCCGGCGCCGGTGGAGTCCATCTTGTCGAGGATGAAGTTGGTGGTGCCGTTGACGATCCCGAGCACCCGGTTGACCTTGTCACCGGCGAGGGACTCGCGCAGCGGCCGGATCAGCGGGATGGCACCGGCGACGGAGGCCTCGTAGTAGAGGTCCTCGCCGTGCTCCTCGGCGGCCGCGTGCAGCGCGGCACCGTCCTGCGCGAGGAGCGCCTTGTTAGCGGAGACGACGGAGGCGCCGTACTCGAAAGCGGTGGTGATGAGCGTACGAGCGGGCTCGATGCCCCCGATGACCTCGACGACGACGTCGATGTCGCCGCGCTTGACGAGGGCGGTGGCGTCGGTGGTGACGAGGGCGGGGTCGATGCCCTCGCGGACCCGGGAGGGCCGCCGAACGGCCACGCCGGCGAGCTCCACCGGGGCCCCGATCCGCGCGGCGAGGTCGTCGGCGTGCGTCGTCATGATGCGCGCCACCTCTGAGCCGACCACTCCACAGCCCAGCAGCGCCACCTTCAGCGGACGCGTACGCATCATCCGACCTCGTTTCCTCATACCGTCTACCGTTGTTTCCGGTTGCCCCAGTCTCACTCACCGGACCGGAGTTTCTATCCCTGGTCCGGATCGTGAGACATCTATTTCATTTTCACAGGGGCGGCAGACAGGAGATCTTCCGCCCTTTTCCTCGGCGTATGCCGGCCGTTTCCGGCAGTCGTTTCCGCAAGCGGTCGTAACCGCCGCCCGGCCGTGCGTTCCGTCCCCTGTTCCCAGCCGTTCCCGGCTGCTCCCAGCCGTTCCCGGCTGCTCCCAGCCGTTCCCGGCTGTTTCCGGCAGTTTCCGGCCGCTCTCAGCCGACGTCGAGTCGCAGCAGGTCCTCCTCGGTCTCCCGCCGCACGATGACACGCGACTCCCCCTCGCGCACGGCGACCACGGGCGGCCGCAGCACATGGTTGTAGTTGCTGGCCATGGACCGGCAGTACGCGCCCGTGGCGGGTACGGCGATCAGGTCACCCGGTGCCAGGTCGGAGGGCAGGAACGCGTCCTTCACGACGATGTCGCCGCTCTCGCAGTGCTTGCCGACGACGCGCGCGAGCATCGGCTCGGCATCGGAGGTCCGGGAGACCAGCGCGACGCTGTACTCCGCGTCGTACAGCGCGGTACGGATGTTGTCCGACATGCCGCCGTCGACGGAGACGTACGTACGCAGCCCGTCGAGGGGCTTGATGGTGCCGACCTCGTAGAGGGTGAAGGCGGTCGGGCCGACGATGGCGCGCCCCGGCTCGACGGAGATACGAGGAGTGCGCAGGCGCGCGCCCTCACACTCACGGGTGACGATCTCGGTGAGCGCCTTGGCGATCTCGTGGGGCTCGCGGGGATCGTCGTCGCTGGTGTACGCGATCCCGAGCCCACCGCCGAGGTCGATCTCCGGCAGCTCGACGCCGTGCTCGTCACGGATGTCCTTGAGCAGTCCGACGACCCGGTGGGCGGCGACCTCGAAGCCGGACATGTCGAAGATCTGCGACCCGATGTGGGAGTGCAGTCCGATGAGTTCGAGCCCGTCGAGCTGAAGGGCGCGCCGGACGGCTTCCGCCGCCTGTCCGCCCGCGAGCGGAATCCCGAACTTCTGGTCCTCGTGCGCGGTGGCGATGAACTCGTGCGTATGGGCCTCGACGCCGACGGTGATACGAATCTGCACCCGCTGCCGCTTACCCAGGGACTGCGCGACATGGGCGACGCGCACGATCTCCTGGAAGGAGTCGAGAACGATACGGCCGACCCCGGCGTCGATGGCCCGGTGAATTTCGTCGACGGACTTGTTGTTGCCGTGGAACGCGATGCGATCGGCGGGCATGCCGGCGGAGAGGGCGGTGGCGAGCTCGCCGCCCGAACAGACGTCGAGGTTGAGCCCTTCCTCGTGCAGCCACCGCACGACGGCCCGGGACAGGAACGCCTTGCCGGCGTAGAAGACGTCGGCGTCGGCCCCGAAGGCGGTACGCCAGGCACGGGCCCGCTCGCGGAAGTCGGCCTCGTCGAGGATGTAGGCGGGGGTGCCGTGCTCCTCGGCGAGTGCGGCGACGTCGACACCGCCCACGGTCAGCACACCGTCGGTGTTACGGGTGACGGTGTGCGCCCAGACCTTCGGGTGGAGGGCGTTGAGATCGGCGGGCGGGGCCGAGTAGTGGCCCTCCGGAAAGACGTCGGCGTGACGGGGCCCGGCGGGGTGGGCGGAACGGCTCATCTTTGGCGTGCTCTTTCAGAGATGGTCGGGTGCGTCGATGCCGAGCAGGGACAGGCCGCCGGCCAGCACCGTCCCGGCGGCTTCGGCAAGCGCGAGCCGGGCACGGTGGGCGGCCGAGGGTTTCTCCTCACCACGGGGCAGGACGGTGGGGAGAAAAGGGGTGACGGCGTCGGCGACGGCGAGGAGATGCCGGGCGAGACGGTCGGGAGCGTGCTGTGTCGCCGTCGCGGCCAGGATGCGGGGATGGTCGGCGAGGGCGATCTCGAGTGCGCGTACGTCCTGGACGACTCCGGGGTGGGCGTCGAAACCCAGGTCGGCGGCGTTACGGCTGAGCGCCCGGGTGCGGGCATGGGCGTAACGGACCCGGAAGAGCGGGTTGCCCTCCCGCTGGGACAGATACTCGGACGTGATGCGGGGCCGGTCATGAGCGGCGGGGTGGAGCAGAGCCCAACGACCGGCATCGCGACCGAGCGACACGGGATCGGCCGGGGCGGCGGGGACGGGACGCACGTTGACCTCGAGCGGAGCCGGCGCGTCGGGCGTGCCGTACGCGTCGACCTCGACCCCGAGCACCTCGGTCCACTCCCGCTCGGGACGCGCCACACAGCTGGTACGGACGAGGGCGCCCTGCGAACGCAGCACACGGGCCACGACGTCCATGACGACGACGGCACGGACCTCATGAGGGGCATGCAGCTGCACGACCTGCCCGGTGGGCCGATCGACGTACCCGTACCCAACCCCGCTCCGGCTCCGGCTCCGCAGGATCTCGCTGACGAGCGCGACCGACCCCTGCGCCGCCTGCAGGCTGATATTGAGAAACCCGGGCCCGGTGACGACGACGTCACTGACCCCGGCGGCACCGAGAAGATACGGCCGGAGCACCTCGGCGACCCGCTGCGGCGGCTGCCCGGCCGGCCGCGCGAGCTGGAGGGCGATGTTGGTCGCGTAGTCCCCACAGCCACCGGGCCCCGGAACGGTGACCACGGCCTGCGGGGGCACGACCACACTCAGCTCCCCGTCATCGACAGCACGACGCACCGCGCACAGCACGGTACGTGAGAGCTCGACGGGGGTCACGGGACAAGCGTAGGGGAGGAGGGGGGTGGGTAGGCGACCCGGTTTACCAGAGGTCCGGGATATGGACGGGGAGGGGTGGGGGCGCGGGCACTGGCTGCGGAGGGACGAGGTGCTGGGCGTGGAGGGGGCGGGGCCTCGGGCTCGGAGGGGGCGGGGTGCTGGGCTCGGAGGGGGCGGGGTGCTGCTGGGCTCGGAGGGGGCGGAAGGAGCGGGGTGCCGGCTGTGGGGCCCGTGCGGACCGCTATGGGCAATGGTTCGGGCGAGCTGGGCGAATGGGGCGAGCTGAGTGAACGGGTTCGAGCCTTCGGGCCTTCGGGCCTTCGGGCCTTCGAGGCTTCGGGCCTTCGGACGGCAGAGCCCACTGGGGCCGTACAGACCGGGAGGACGGACAGACCGGGAACGGACACCGGGACTGATCTACCAACGCGCTGATGCACCGAAGCACGGAAGCACGGAAGGCACCGAAGCGCTGATGCCTGCCAGGCTGCCTGGCCGACAGAACGGCTCTACTCGGCCCCTGAGCCCGCAGTGCCCGGCCCCGACCCAACGCCCTTCCCCGCGCCTACGCCTTCCTCTGCCACACGCACGGTCCCGATCCCCCGCTCCAGACCCGGGCTTTCCCTACGCTCCATCAACTCCCGTACGACGGAAACGAGTTCGGCAGGATCGAAGGGCTTGGCGAGGAACGCGTCGACGCCGACCTCGAGACCTGCTTCGACCTCGTACTGCGTACAGGCACTGATGACGACAAGAGGGAGATCACGCGTCCGCGGATCGGCACGCAACCGAGCGGCGGTACGCAACCCGTCCAACCGGGGCATGACGACATCGAGCGTCACAAGATCCGGCTGCACCTGATGAACGACATCCAGACACTCGACACCATCGCCCGCGGTCACGACCTCGATGCCCTCCAGCTCGAGATTGACCCTGATCAGCTGCCGGATGACCTTGTTGTCGTCCACAACAAGCACCCGGCCCGACGCGCCTGGCACAACTCGAGAGTAGGTCCGGACCGGCCACCGCGTCCGGGTTTTCCCCACTTCCACCCCGTGCGGGCGACCCACACCCCGCCCCGGACCCGCAGAAACCCGTTCATGAACACCCCGAGCGAGCTGGTAGTGTTCTACCCGTCGCCGCGAGCAACACCTCACGACCGACACGCCCCCGTAGCTCAGGGGATAGAGCAACGGCCTCCGGAGCCGTGTGCGCAGGTTCGAATCCTGCCGGGGGCACCTTGAAGAAGGTGCCTAAAGACCCCGCCATCAGCTAGAACGCTGAGGACGGGGTCTTCGCGTATGTGCAGGCAGGCGCCGCCGGAAGCAGCCGTTTGCCAGTGATCACGTAATGACGACGTAATGATCTTGGCGGGCTTTCCCGCAGGTCAGCAGCTGTTCCCCGGGGCCCAGAGCGTAGCCGTGTGGACTATCCGTGGACTGGCGAACGGGAGCCCCGAACCTCTGCGGTCTGGGGCTCCCGTTCATCGGTCATGTCGTTGTGTCAGTCCGGGCCGTCCTCCTCCCCCAGCCCCTGCATGATCCGGTCGTTCATCTCTTGCTCCTGGCCGTCGATGCACTTGGCGTAGATCTTCAGGAGGACGTCCACCGAGTGGCCGGCGCGAGCAGCGACCTCAGGGGCCGGCACACCGGAGTTGAGCCACTGGGAGACTCCCGCGTGCCGGAGGTCGTACGGCCGGAAGGCCAGGACCGACGACACCTGATGCGGCACGAGCGCCAGTTCCCGAGCCTGCTTCCATGCCCGCGAGTACGACGAGGCAGCGATCACGTTGCCCCGCTCGCTGGAGAACAGCCGGCCGTCCTCCGCCGTGCCGAACTCCTTCAGATGCTCGCGGAGCAGCCGAACCAGCGGAGGCGGAATCGGCACGATGCGCACCTCTCCTTCGGCTCGCTGCTTCAGACCACGCCGGTCGTGGGCCTCACCGGAGTCGGTCCACGCCTTCCCCGCTGTGGGACGCGTCTCCGCCAACTCGATGCGTCCCCAGCCCTTCGCAGGAAGCGTGCAGTCGGAGCGGCGGAGGCCGAGTGCCTCGCCCGGCCGCATGGCCGCGTAGTACAGGCATCCGAAGAAGGCCCGCAGGCGCCGACCGCTTGCCCGCTCATAACCGCCCACGTAGGTGAGCGCGGTGAGCAGTTCCCGGGCCTGCCGCGGGTTGACCACCACGCGGCGGTCGACTTCCTGCACCGCCCGCTTGCCCCGCTTGCGCTGGACGCGGCTCAGCGGGTTGGAGGTGAGATGCTCCAGCTCCACCGCGTACTCAAGTGCGTTGAAAACAACGGCTCGCCGACGCCGGTAGGTCTGAGTGGCCGCGGGCTTGCCGTCCAGCCTCCGGCTCAGCCCTTCGATCAGCTCATGCACACGGGTGATCTCTTGCAGCTCCCCCACCGGTAGCGATGCCTTTTCGATCCACTTCACGGCAGAGGTGATCTCCTCCGGTCGCTCCCGCTCCCTTCGTGGCACGGGCAGGACGTACGAGCGCAGCGCCCGCCGCAGCACTTCCGGAGTGGGCCGCCCCCGTCCCGGCTTGACCAGGACGGGAACGACTGTCGCCAGTGCGTCGGTCATGCTGTCCCGCTGCTTCGCGGACGCCTCCGCCCACCGCGCATCCACGTACTTGAGCGCCAGGTCGAGGAACGACAGCGCCGCCCTTCCGCCGCGCAGCGAGTCCGGCAGACCGGTCACAGTGTCGAACGGTTCACCCTTGTCCGCGGCACGGAGGAGCTTGGCGCGGAAGCGGTCCGCCAGCGCCTTCGTCTTGTGCGACTCGTGGAACGGCTCACCGTCCACGGACCAGCGGACGAGGTACGTCGGCTTCTTCGCGGAGCGGTTGATGCTGAGCTTCCAGATGACGACCTTGTACGACTTCACGACGCCGCCCCCTCCGCCCGTTCCTCCAACCAGTCGTTGAGCACGTCACGCCGGACCCGCAGCTCGCCGTTCGGCAGCCGGATGCAGGCCGGGGCGAGGCGCAGTTCGCGCCAGCGGTAGAAGGTGCGTCGGGAGATGCCGCCCAGTTCGTCGAGCACCTGGCGCACGGTGAGCAGCTCGGCCGCCTTCGTACGGGTGTCACGCGCCATGGGAAGCGCCGCCCTCCCGCACCGAGGCAGCCAGGAGAGCGGCTTCCGGTGAGTAGCCGAGCCCCGCGTAGCTCCACCGGCCGACCGTGATTGTCGGATGGCCGGCCAGGCCGAAGGAGGCTCGTTGCTGCTCCGCCCGGTGGTCGGTGCGGGCCTGCCGGAGGGCGGTCAGCGTGGTCGAGTAGCGCCGGGACTTGGAGGAGAAGTGGCCGCCGTACCCGAGCATGTGCGCCCAGTGGCGCAGGCCGAGCGGAGCGAACTCCGGTAAGCCCCCGAGCCACCAACACGTGGCGATCATGCGGAGCACGTGTGCCCGTACCGGCAGCATGACCATGTCCCGCGCTTGATGGATCCGGCCGTCCACCGCGCCAGCGGACTCCGCTCCTTTGGTGGCGTACTTGGCGATGTAGCCCGCCACGGTGGCCGGAGATGTAGGCCGCTCCCCCGCATCCTGCCGATACGAGATGACCGGACGTACGTCGACCTGGGCGCCGAAGCGCAGCACCCGCGGACCGATGACGCCTGCGCCGGGGGCGTTCAGCCCCACCCGTCCGACCACGGCCCGCACGGAGTCGACCAGGAGCGGGACGGTCGCCCAGTAGGGCGGATGCGAGTCGGATCCGTCCGGACCGTCGAGGCGGATCACGGCATGGAAGTGGACCAGGCCCCGCCGCTGGTACTCGGCGACTTTCGCGTACGACAGTCGGGCGACGTCCCCGAACTCGGTACGGGGCAGACCGGCCCGCCGTGCGACCTCCCGCCGAAGCTCCAGCCCGAACCGATGCCAGAGCCGACCGGCGAACGCGTGCCAGAGGACGGCCCCCGCGTAGTCGTAGCAGCGCGGGCAGAGCGGTTCGCCGAGACGAGGATCGTCCGCCAAGTGCCGGTCACGGCATCCGACCGGAGTCCCGTGCGGGCAGTGGTCGCCTGCCCGACGAGGCCGGCAGGGCGGCACCCGTCCGTCACGCTCGCGGCGGGTGTGCACCGGGCCGAACCCGGGGGCGGTGAGCGTGGCGAACACCCGCGGGTGACCGCTCACCGTCTCCGGGACGTTCTTGCCTCCGACGAGACCGGCACGGACGAGTTGGTATGTGTCCGCCCGGTACAGCGCCGAGCAGGCCGGGCAGACCGTCGCGCGCCGGTTGCCGCACGCGGTGAGCAGGCGACCGCCGTAGACGTCCGAGCCGTAGGAGAGCAGGGCGGCGCCGGTCGTCGTGTCGTACACGGTGGCCGCGCCGACCAGGTGGATCGGGTTGGTGCAGCCGCCGAGGCGGACGATGTTCCGGCGCCAGGCCGCGAACTCCGGCTCCGACGCCCTGTCGACGAGAGCGGCGACGCTCTGCGGAATGGTGGTTGTCATCGGCGACCACCCCCGTCGCCGAACGCCTCCCCCATCACGGCCGAGATCCCCTCCGGCCGAGTCTTGGCGCTGAAGCGGAGCGTCGGGTCCGTGAGCCAGACGGCGGCCGCGTGCGCGGGACACAGCCACTGCTCGGTTCCGTCGAGCTCGACGAAGACGATCTGTTCCCGTCCGGCGCAGGTCGAGACCTGAGCGTCGCGCTGCCTGAGGTCGCAGTCGAGGGACGGGGATTTGCGCGAATGATGCGCGGTGGACAAAGTGTGAGTGCTCCTTTCACTGCTCATGTGGCGGATGGAGTGGGTTCCTGACGGGGTCGGGTTTGGCGACTTCGCGCCCCGTCGGGAGCCCTTCGTACGGGCGATCACTGCCGTTCCTCGGGAGGAATCCCGATGGCGCTGTACGAGATCGGTCCGAAGTCGCGGCGTGCGTCGAAGTAGCCCCGGCCGATGTCCTCCGTCGGCACGCCGAGCGGAGCGGCGACGGAGTCCACGCCGTCGCGGCGAGCGGCAGAGTCCGAGGCGTCGACCAGGACGGTGACGGACGCGTGACGCGGTACGACGACGGCCGGGTTGGCGGTCAGGAAGTCGACCAGCTCCCGCAGACCGGCCAGGAAGGCGGCGCGGTCACCGGAGCGGATGACGTAGTCGGACACAGGAAGTCCCCTTGTCGGGTCAGTGGTGAGGTGCTTCAGAAGCGGAGTTGGCCGAGGAAGCCGTTCACGCCGTCGAGGAGGGCCTGAACGAACGGCGCGGCCACGGTCCGGGCGAGCAGGAAGCCGAAGGTTCCGCAGAGCAGCGTGTCGGCCCACCTGAGGTACCGGATGCGCAGGAGGAACCAGATCAGCAGGCCGAGCAGCAGCACGGCCGACATGGACACCAGCACGGCAGTCCCCTCTCACAGCGCTTCGACGTGGAGTTCGGACAGGACGGGAGTCAGGTGCGCGTACTCCGCGGCGACGGCTTCCGCCTCCGCTTCGGTGATCAGGTGGGACCGGGCGCGTTCCCAGCCGTCGCCGGAGGCGAGGACGGCCGTGCCGGCCTGTTCCGGGGTGATGGCCTGCGCCGCCTTCAGCGCGTCGGGGTTGAGGTCGCCGAGCGCCATCTCTGCCGTACCGGGGTCGGCCACGCGATGACACACCCGGCCGCCCAGCTGCGCCCGCAGAGCCGTGACACCGGGTCCGAGGTCGGAGCCGACACGCTGGCCGGCCACGACGAGGAACACCCCCAGCGCCGCCCCGAGTTGTGCGAGCCGGATCAGCGCCGTACCGGCCGCATGCGCTTCGTCCTTCTCGCTCCGGCTCGCCACGAGGAAGAGTTCCGCGATCTCGTCGACGATCACGACGACGGGGACCGGCCGTTCCTTGTCGGGCAGGCCCCAGATGTTCCGGACGCGGGCCGCCCGGCAGAGGGTCATCCGGTCGAGGGTCAGGTCGACGAGAGCAGCGAGCAGCTGGACGGCTTGCTCTCGGTTCGTCGCGAGGGCGGACAACCGCGGCTCGTAGAGGGACAGTTCCATGCCGCCCTTGCAGTCGATCCCGACCAGGGCGACGGGCTGCGGGGCGAGGCCCGCCACGAGTGCGTTGATCAGGGTCGACTTGCCGGAGCGGGTGGCCCCGACGATCAGCCAGTGAGGGACACGCCGCAGGTCGACCACCCACACGGCTCCGGTCTCGAGGGCGCCCACAGTCACGCGGAGCAGATGGCCGGGCCCTCGCTGCTTCGGCACCTGGGGATCGGCCAGCGGGTCGGCTGCCGAGGCGACGATCCGCACGACCCCCGGCTTCCAGGAGGTCACCCGCACCGCGTGCACCTGCCAGTTCTCCGCCATGGCAGGCGCAGCCTTGACGAAGTGCTCCGGCACCTGGCCCGGCAACAACCGCACGAGCACTACGAAGCCGCCGGAGGTTGGACGTATGAGTCCCCGCCGGGGCACACGCGGCTGCGGCGGAGGTGCCCCTTTACCGACGAGCCCGGACACCACAGTCAGCGCTGGCCGACGACTCACAGCAAGCCCGCACCCAGCCATCAGAGGCCGCCAGGTCTGCACGACACGGAAGGCCACGGCCGGGAAGCCGCATAAGAGCCACCAGGCAGCGGGATAGCGGCGGCGCAGGGCCGGGCCTGCCAGAAGCAGACCCGATACCAGCGCTGCGACCACCACCAGAACCCAGCTCGGCCAGGTCGCACCGGCCGAAGTTGCGGAGGCCAGCCTCATCACTGACTGGCCCCCTTACCCGCCGGGTTGGCGGGAGCGCTCAAGGGCCGGATCTCCGCCGCACGGAACGCGATCCCGTGCCGCCCCTCGTTCTCCCACGGCGTGGCGACCAGGTCCCGCACGGCCACCGGCATCCCGAGCTGCACGCCAGCCGGCTCACCGGCCACGCTCACGTTCACGACGTCGGCCGATGACCCCGCCATCAGGCAGAGGCCGACTTGGTACACGGTCTTACCCGTGTCGCGGTCAACACGGAGCTGACCGGTCTCACGGTTGGCGACCCGCGGAGCCGGGGGAACGGCGCAGATGATCCCCGTGAACTTCGCGGTATCGATCGGAAGGCTTGCCACTGTTCGGATCTCCTCATCTCAGGCACCCGAAGGCTGTTCCTCCGGACTGCTATACCACCCGTAGTACGGGTGACGAAGACAAGATTGGCCACCCGTAGTACGGGTTGTCAACCGCCTTCGCGTGGGAGAAGCTATGACCGTCCACGGACGGCACGTACCGCCCATGGACGGAAGAAGCAGTGACCACGGCCTGGAGGGCCCGCATGCCGCCGAAGAACACGCAGCCGAAGTACCGGCAGATCGCCGACTACCTGCGCGAAGGCATCCTGGACGGCACCTTCCCCGCCGGCCAACCGCTCCCGTCCGAGGAGGCGCTGGCGAAACAGTTCGGCGTGACGCGCCCCACGGTCCGTCAGGGCTTGAGCGAACTGCGGGCATCTGGTCTCGTCGAGGCCATCATGGGCCGCGGCACCTTCGCCCGCTCCCCCCACAACCGCCCCAGCCACACGCGCCCCCGCGGCGTACGCCGAACCCCGGATGGCCGCTACGTCGAGGCGGACGGCATCCGCTGGACAGACGCCGAGCCACCGGTAGCCACCCGCACCGACGCCCCACTTGCGCTCGCGGACCTACTCCGCATCCCACCGGGCGAGCCGATGTTCACGTACGACGCGTTGCAGACCGCAGACCACGGCCGCCTCCGCCAACTCCACCGCACGTACGTCCCGTTCTCCGTACTGATCGACACCAAGTACGAGGAGGAGGCCCCACCGCCGGCACCGGAGCTCTACACCGCCCTCGCCGACCTGGGCCACGAACTCCACTTCACGGAGTACGTCCGCACCCGCATGCCCCTACCCGATCAGGCTCAGGCTCTACGACTCGCCGACGGGGTCCCGATGCTCCACATCATCCGCGTGACCCTCACCGAGTCAGACAAGCCCCTCGCCCTGGAGGAGTTCCACCTCCCAGGCGACGAACTGGAGCTGTCCTTCCGGCTATAGCACCCGTTCGGGTGGCTCAGACTTTCTCTACGTTCATCAAGGCGCCCCGCCTACGGCGGCCCGCGCGGCGGCGGCCCTAAGCCGCCGCTACATGCCTCCACCCGACGCGCCAGAGCGTGCACCATCGGCAGTCTGAGCACTGGGCCAACGTCTACCACGCCCTCACACCCACCAACCTGGGACCGGTTCACGAACCGTAAGGCTATGAGCCGCAGGGTGGGTCAGGAGTCATGTAGCAGCGTCGCCAACGTCCAGGCTTGAGGACGTGCGGCCCGCGACGCTTGATAAACGTGGCTGAGACCCGAACGGGGCTACTGGAGACACACGTGACGGGCGCTCTCTTTGAGGCACCACCGTCGTGGCTAACTTTCTATGGCTCAGGCCAGAAAAGCGCTTCTTAACCGAACTGTCCCATGACTGCGCGGCAACAAAGTAGCGAGGCCACTGCAGTACCACCCGTTTTGACCCTTAGCGCAGCAGGGAACGCAAGATTTTCCTTCTGTCCGACTCCTCAAGCTTAGAAATCACACCAAGAACATACTGATTCGCCATAGCAGGAGGGTATATCTTGATCATCGAATCTCGCAGTATAATCACAGCCTTTTCCATCGGATCTATTTTCTCACATTCAGCAGCACATCCATCCAGGGCTTCTCTGCAGGCGGCGAACAAATCTCGTACTGCTTCACCCTGATGACCGGAAGCGTGCAAGGAGAGCGCAATAATTCGAGCGAGCATCTCATGGCGTGCCAAACTGTCTGAAGCGCCAGCGTAAGCTGCTCCGCTGATCGCCCTAGCAACCCAAATGGGTACCAGGCCAGAATCATGACGCGCTACTTCTTTTAGTAGACCTTCAAGCACGCTTAGACCGTTACCAAAATTGATCCAAGTCGCTGGCCTAGCAAGAACTGACGCCACAGCCCCGTCCTGGAACACCTCCTCCCTTGCCATCTCAAGTAGTCGCGGAAGCGACAGAGGCACGTCACCTACGTTTTGGGAAATTAGATGACGTACAGACTCCTCATAATCATCACTGGAAAGAACTCCGCGCTCGACCAACACTTGCAAAATAGCTGGCGTGGAAATGGTCATGACTCCTGCGGACCGAACTAGCCTACCCAGGGCACTGTCATCTACCCACAGAGGAAGACCACTAGACTTAGCCAAATCTGCAGGAGCCAGCCACGGGGCACCAAGTTCTTCGGGTATGCGCGAAAGAATTCGCTCCGCAGGCCTCGCCCTAATCCGACTTTCAGCAACAAAGTCAAAAACAGCCACAGCATCCCGCGCACGCTTCTCGGCGACATGCTTTGGGATTTCAAAGAGGCGCCCAGAATTACTGACTTCACTCCATCCCCAAGTGGATGTACTTCGGGGATCGACGTACTGAAGAGCGTCTCTTGCGTCCCTTAGGGCCGAGTTGGTCGTACTCAGGCTTTGAAAGTAGTTTATAACTTCCCCTCTAATCGCGGACGGAAGCTCATTACTCACCACAGCCGCGCTCAGGTCGAAAATAGCCGATTTACCAAAGTGCTCCCTAGCATGCCCGAGGCATACGAGGTTTTCTTGTGGGTCATGACTCCAGGCCGTCACCATTCCCGTGGATCGAGTCACAAGTGCCTGCGAGTAAGATTTTCTAGCGTACATGGCCAGAAAACCGGTAGGCAGCTGACCGAGGGTGAGAGCAGTCGTAAGCTGCCGTCGCCGACGCGCTTCCTCTTCATCGACCTTAACCATGTCGGTCATGTAGCGGATAACTTCCGCCGGATTACTCGCATCCAGTTTCTTGAAATACGGACTGTCAGGCCAACGCAAGAAGAAAGCCTCGTGCGCCTGCCTCATCTCAGCGGCAAGCTCTTCTGTGAGTTCGACTGACTCATACTGGGGTCTCAAAATTGCCATACAAGCTTGCGCTGAGACCACCTCAGAATCAGGAAACTGGCGCATCAGACGCAAACACCCCGCGATGACACCTTCAGCATCTGAAGATTTTTCGACGTGCATTTGCATCCAGGCGCACGCCTCACCCGAAGTCGATGGTTCCAGCGACTCAAAGTGATCATTAAAGACGCGCCATGCGGCACTCACTTCCTGCTGCTCCAGAAGGAGCCTGACCAGCCTCCAGCGAGCAGTGGCATCTTTTGCATCCTCTTCCAGCAAAGCACGGAGAAGGCGCAGTGAATTCTCTGGATCTTCTGCCCTCAATGACAGGTCGACAGCGAGCCTCAGAGCCTGGACTCTACCCGACCAGAGTGCTGACGCTACGGCCAACAATGAGTTGACTTTTTGTCGAGCTTCGTCAAAGCGACCTGCCCGGTAGAGCACACGCACAGCTTCATATCTATAGGCAATATCTCGGAAATCCTCTGCCGCCCTTTCGTAAGCTTCGACAGCGCCATCTGTGTCATCGATGGACATGTAGGCCATAGCCAATGAGATAGCTGCAGATTCGGAACTACTGGCCTTTGCTTGCAGGGCACGAATTCCCGGGCCAGTTCGCCTGCCACTCGCTACGTCTGCAATGGCTCTGATCTCGGCTACTACGTCGGGATGCCGATCAGCGTACTTGGCTAGCTCAGGAAGGTTATCTACACCGCATCGAGCCAAGCCTGAGAGGGCAATTACCTCTTCGTGTTCTTCTGTAGCCGCTGCCAGAGCCTCACGCCATAGAGACTCCGATTCCCGACCGGATCGCCGAGAAGCCAGGGCTAGGATACGCGCACGATTGTACGGATTAGTGAGAGTTTCAGCGATTTTCGCCGCTTCTTCATGCTGGCCCAGAGCAATCTTGGCAAGGGCTACGGCTTCTCGAACCTCGAGTACATCTGCCTCTGGCTGAAGGGCCTGACCGCCGCTTCCGTAGGTACCGAGTAGCAGGACCCGGTCTGGGTCACCAGCTTCGAGTAGAGCTTGACAAGCAAGCGCAACAGCCTCACCGCTGTCGCCGTTCCACGATCTCCGCTCATCCCGAGCTCTAATTGCGAGGTCAGCTGCTTTATAAAAGTCTGTGAGCGGATGGGATGACCAAGATCGCCTAGCCCTCTCAAGCAAATAGCGTGCGTGCTGAATGCCAACGCCAGGAAGCCATTCCACAGCAAGGATTTCTCCGGTCACCGCCACAGCGTCATCTAGCATCTTGAGGGTGATAATGACGTCTTCAGGCGAAAGAAATATGTGCCGCACTTTCAGATTTAGCCAGATAACTCTGTCTTCGGCCTCTTCCGGCCTCCATGAAGCAAGCTCCATGTCGAGGGAATTCCAGTCCTCTTCGAGTACAGCAGCCATTGCTCGCATTGAGCTCGCCTGCTCAAACAACAATGCCGATGCCCTGTTTAGCACAGTGCCGGCCTGCTGCGGATTCTCGTCGAAGAAATAGTATGCAGAAGCACGGCAGAACCAGGTAGCAGAACTTGGCTCAATCTCTGCCATTTTCTCGTACATCCTGGCAGAAAAATTCATGAGTCCGTAGGAACTCGTCAAGATAGCAGCGGCCAAGACTGCTGGCATGGAAGCTGTGTCAAGCCAGACCGGAGGTTCCTGACTCCACGACGTCAAGACATCGACAGGCATTTCGCTTATACCGGTGAGCTCTGTTACTATCCGGCCCACTTCGCCCGGTGAGCTCCTCCATAGATCAAACAGATTATCCCGGTCTCGACCCGGAAGTTGCCTTAGCCTGTCTTGTATTTCTACGGTGTTTTGCACTGCACTTTCATCAGATACGGAGCTTGCTGCCACGTTATAAGAGAACCAGATCCCCTTATCATCCCGCGGCGCCCAAACCCCGCCATCATGTGCGATACGTTGTGGCCTTTGCCCTACACAAGCACTTTGCAAAGGTGCTCGGAGTTCAGCTGCTCTTAGATAGGCTCCTACCGATGGTATCCCATCTCGGAAGATCGAAGTAATTGTTCTCGTAAAAATTCCATCGAACGCAGGTTGGTCAGCTGCAGACGTGAGTATCTCGTACCTTCTAAGGTGCGAACCAAGCCCAACTTCACGCCACTGTGATACCTGGCTTGCACCTTTACCCGAGTGGCAGGTATCTAGCAGAACTCCCAGGCCGTCGAGATTACTGCTGGCACGGAGATTCTCCTTCAGTAGCTGCGACAGGTGGACGTCCTTTCGTGAAGAACCTATCCCTTGCGAATCTTTCGCTAGGAAATAAAAGTCTTCATCGACCGCAATACCGTGCCCGATGAATGCCAAGATCAAAAGTGCGCCAGCATCGTCGGCCTCACGAAACGCCGCATCAACCTGCTCGATCACCTGTTCGCGACTTGGGTCTACGAGGAGACCACCGGCGGTTGATTGGCAGCATCCTCGCTCCGGATCCAAGAGGACCTTCGATAGATCGTCGCCAAGAGCTTCCACGAAGGTCAGCGGCGGAAGGGCGTCGCATTGGGAGGCGATGACAAGTGCATAGCGCTGCTGCATGAAACCAGGATGGCTGACGAAGGTCGGTCTCCGCCAGGTGTCTGCGGAACCTTGACTCCTCGCCGATCAGGATGTGCCAGAGTAGCTTCATGGTAGACATCGTTCTTGTACACGGCATAGCCCAAGAGCAGCGGTCAGCCGACGCGCTTGAGGCTGAGTGGGTTCCTGCGCTTGCGGGAGGCGTCCGGAACGCCGGCTTCCCCGAATTGGCTGACCGGTTGTGGCGTGCCCAGCGCCCCGGTTCTCTGGATACGCGTATGGCCTTCTACGGGAATGAGTTCATCAGAAAGGGATCTCAGGGGGCCACTGATGGCATTCTCATCGACACTGATGATGCGACTATCGAATCTCTCGCAACTGAGTGGCTAGAGAACGCCACGGAATCTTGTAACGAGAGAGACGCCGGGAACGCCGCAATGGAGCTGGCAGCGCTGCGCGCAACCGGCGAATCTCAAGGCCTCAGAAGTGGTGCCGTGCTAGCCGTGAGAGGGATAGATAGGATCCCTTGGATGACCCGAGGTGGCCTTGCCGTTGTTGGTCGATTCAATAAAGCCATCACTCAGGTCGGAGCATATATGTCCAACGATGCCGTGCGAAAGAAGGTCTTGAGTCGAGTCGAAGCATTGCTAGACTCTGATCCAAAAATTGTAGTTAGTCATAGCCTTGGCTCAGTCGTGGCCTACGAGTTGTTGCGGGATCGATCCCAGCGGATCCCTTTGTTCATAACACTGGGGAGCCCCCTCGGACTGCGGACTATTCGAAACCGTCTTTCGAAGGGAGCGCAGTTCCCTTCTGTTGAGAAGTGGATAAATTTGGTCGACCGGAATGACATAGTGGCCGCTCGACCAAATATTCAGCGTTTCTTTGACGCTGGCCGCCCGGAAGCGGCCTTGTTTGAAAGTTCCTATACAGTTGACAATGGTTCTAGTCCTCATGATGCACGCTTCTATCTAGGCAAAGAAGTCGTCGGTAGCGCTATTGCTCAACTACTGGACTCCGGAAGCTAGGTCGCCAAATCTGACAAGCGGTGAATCACGATGAACGATGACCACCAACACAGCCACGGAACGATCGTTCTCCCAGGCTCCCAAGGCCGCTCCAAACGTTCGCGGCTTCCAAACCCTTGCCATCAGTCCGCCTGTTGCTTCGTCCGGGCTGCGGCGCTGGGGCGCCGGTCCCGGCCAAGCAACAGGTCACACGATGTGCCGGGATAGCAGAGGGCCCCGTACAGCAGCGCTGGGAGCGGTGTCGTACGGGGCAGGCCAACTGATCACGGGAGTACGCTCGGACCGCAGTCAACTGGTGCCGAGGGAGTTCAGGCCGCAGGTGCTCCCCCTTCAGCGACCAGGGGCGTTTCAGCCGTCGTGCCGTGCAGCTCTTCTTGCAGCCCGGCCACGATCAGCGTCGCCAGCAGTTGGGCTGCTTCAGGGCGAACGGTCCCGAACTGCACCAGGCCGTCACCGAAGACGTTCACGTCGGCCACCAGTCCGGGAAAGTCGGAGTCCAAGCCGAGCAGCACGAGTTGATCGGCGAGAGTGCCGGCGCTTCGTCGTGCGCGGTTCCAGCCGCGGACGTAGGGCACGCCGGCCACCAAGTCCTCCGCGCGTTTGGCCACCACTCCTCGCCGGTCGGTCATGGTGTCAGGTCCTTCCCTGGTGTTCTTCGGCAGTGGTCTGTGCGTGTCCGTCGTCGATGCGGTCTCCGCCGAATCCGCTCGCCAGTGCCAGGCGCAAGAGCTCAGCGAGGCGCTCGGCCGTGTCTGGGGATACCCGACCCAGCTCCACCAGGCCGTGTCCGAACGCATTCAAGTCCGCGCGCAGGTAAGGGAAGTCCTTCTCCAGACCGGCGCGAACGAGGGCATCCCGCAATGCGGTGGTCGCGTTGCGTGTCGCGTACCACGCGTCGCTGTCGAGAGGTGACCACGTGGCGGTGTCGCGTCCGTCGGTCGACTCACCCGCCATCAGTGGTCGTCTCCTCGGGAAGCGCAGCGACCGCCGAGTAGGGAGTCGGGTATCGCTCGTCGAAGCGGTCGAGTCTGGCAAGGAGCTCCGCAGAGGCGACCAGTGCGGTCGCGAGGGCGACTGGGCGCAGTGGGTTGGCCTCCGGCCGGCGCGTCGGGGCGCGAAGCCACTGGTAGCGGTCTTCCGACAGGGGGATAGGACCCGGCACGACAACGGCAGAACCTTCGCCAAGGTACCGGAACGACGGCGGAGAGTCCGTCTCGCGTCCCAAATAGAACGCGAAGGTCTCCCGGCTTTCCGAGCAGAGGAAGAAGCCAACTCTCTGCGCCTTCCGGTCGATGACCGAGGGCCCGTGCGGCATCCCGGTGCGCTGGAGACGATCAAACATCTCCATTCCGAGGCGCTGCTCCACGCTCACCACGTCGAAGAAGCGGCCGGTCGGCAGCAGGCACGGCATCCGTGGGTCATCCGCCCAAACCTGTCGACATTCGGCCGGGTTGTCCGCCGCCGCGGACAGCCACTCCATGCCCCGCCTGGTCATCCTCTGCACGTCGTCTCACCCTCAGCCCGAGTACCGAGCGGCCCCGATGCCGCCGTGAATCCAGACTCACGGCCCAGTACCTGGCCAGGGCAGATGACGAGGGGTGACGGGGGATGACGCGTCCACGCGCGCCACGTCATCCCCCGTCACCCACTATGCGTGGACGATCTCCGATTACTGCCTGCGAGAAGCAATCACCAGCGCGTACATTCGATCGGACAGGCCGAGTTGCCACGCCGGCGCATGCGCACGGGAGTGAAGGGTCACGTCTTCATGAAGCCGACCAGTGCCCGCTTACGCGAGGCTCGCGCCGACCGTGGCTGGAGTCAGCCGCGTTTGGTGAGAGAGTTACGCCAGGCAGCCGCCCAGCGTGGTCATCAGCTCCCATCAGACGCCAGCGTTAAGCGGCGTATCGCCAGTTGGGAGAACGGGCACAGCACTCCGGACGACTTCTACGGGCCGCTTCTCTGCGACGCGTTCGCCGTGAGCGCGGCGGAGCTCGGTCTGAGTCATGGAGAACCACAGGACTCTCCGGTACTCGACGCTGCGTATCCCGCCAGTCCGGACGACGCCATTCAGGCAGTCGGCCAGTTGTGGCGCGCAGATCTCAATCAATACGACCCGCTACTCACGGCGGAGCCGTCCGAGCCTGCGTGGAACGAGGCGTCCCTTCGGTGGCTGGTTGCACCAGAGCCGGGCATTCCTCGCCCACGCAACGAGGGGGTGCGCGTCGGTCTCGGCGACGTGGCCGCCATCAAAACCACGGCGGACATGTTCGCCCAGCTCGACGACCAGTTCGGTGGAGACCACGCGCGTCACTCGGTCATCCAGTACCTCAACAACGATGTGACCCCACTTCTGCGCGGTCGGTACACCGAGCAGGTAGGCCGGGCCCTCTTCTCCACCGTTGCCGAAGCCACGCTCCTCGCCGGTTGGATGTCGTATGACGCCTGTCGCCACGGACTTGCCCAGAGGTACTTCCTTCAGGCTCTCCGCCTCGCCCAGGACGCCAACGACCGCCGGCTAGCGGGCAGCATCCTGTCTGCGATGAGTCACCAGGCGACCTTCCTGGGGCGGTACACCCAGGCCGCCACTCTTGCCCGCGCAGCGCTCATGGGTATCTCCCCCGTGGCCACGCCCACACTGCGGGCTCAGTTCCATGCAATGGAGGCCCGCGCCTTTGCTCGCACCGGGGATGTCGCAGCCTGCGAGGCCGCTCTGAGCGCGGCAACCAAGGCGCTTGAGAGTCGGAACAGCGAGGACGAGCCGGAGTGGATCAGCTACTTCGACGAAGCAGAGCTGGCCGCAGAGGCCGCCCACTGCTTCCGTGACGTCAACAGGGCTCGCCAGGCCGTAGCGCATGCAGAGAACGCCATGAGCGGCAGTCACGTACGAAGCGACTTCTTCGCGACCATGGTTCTGGCCGACGCTCACTTGCGCGCGGGTGACATCGAGGAGGCGTGCCGCGTCGCTCTCGACGCCATGGATCTCGGTGAGCAGCTGAAGTCTGCGCGGTGCATCAGCTACCTCGCCGAGTTCCGCCAGAACCTGAGCGCGGCCGGCCCCAATGCCGCAGCGCGTGACCTTGCAGAAGAAGCGCGAGAACACAGGTTGTGGATTGCCGCGGGGAGTTAGCACACCCCTCGCGGGCCAGTGACCGCGTTGCACCGCCAGCGTTTAGAAGGCTCCCCAAGTGTCGCGGCCCTCGCACGTTCGCAGAGACCGCATACGTCGAGCGAACTCTGCGGCGAAGCGCTCGCTGGTGCCCACCTGGTGGCCGATCCACGCGACCATCATCAGTTCTCGTAGGTCGGCCAAGGTCTCGTATCCGGGCCAGTTCATGAGGTCGAAGCCGTATCGGTGGACGAATTCGGCGTACTGCGCCTTCGTGTGCCAGCCGTACCGGTCGTAGTAAATCGCGGTCAGGATCAGGTCCCACTCGCGCGGGGCGAGGGCGAGGCCGTCGAGGTCGATGAGGACCGCATGGCCGTCTCGGTGACGGAGGACATTCCCAATGTTGGCATCCCCGTGGATCAGACCGAAGGGAAGGACGAAGTCCAGTCGGTCGTAATCCTTCGCAAGCTTGGCCGCCCGCTCCTCCAGGAAGGACCGGTCCTCCTCGGAGACATCAGTCAGACCGTCCAACGACGCCGACAGCTTGGCCAGGGGGTCGAAGTACGGGAGCCGCAGCGACTCGGGTTCTTCGAGCCAGTGGAACCGGCGGAGCAGGTCGGCCAGTTCGCCGATCGTCGCGTACTCCTCGCGCTCCTGGACGCTCTCCCAAAAGGTCACCACCAGTCCGCGCACGGCAATGGGCTGAGCGACGCCAACCAGGACACGCGTCGCCGGGAAGTCGACCGTCTCCAACCACCGGGCGACGTCCACGGCGCGTTCCATCTCGGCGAGAACGGCCGGGTCACGCGCGATGCGGACGATGACCGGTAAGGACGCCAACCGGTAAACCGCGTTGGATCCCAGACGCAGCAGTTCCGCCCCAGTCGAGTCCAGTCCGGCTGCCTCGCACGCCTCGCGGAGGACGACTTCCATCCCCTCCGCCGTGAACTCCGTACCGCCGCCGTGCACTTCCCCGCCGCTGCCCGAGATCATGTCTCCGACCATACGGCGCAGCCCCACCGCCGGACAGAGCGCCCACGTAATAGGGGCGTAATGATCTTCGTCTGGGTTGCTCTCTGGCACCGCTCCCCCGCAGGTCAGAGGCTCCGGAGCCCCTCGCTCTCACCTGGGCTCCGGAGCCGTGTGCGCAGGTTCGAATCCTGCCGGGGGCACCTTGAATGAGGTGCCCAAAGACCCCGCCACCAGCGCTTTCGCTGAGGACGGGGTCTTGGCGTATGTGCAGCGGTATGCCGCTCGGAGCGGCCGTATGTCGGGTGCTGTGGACTATGCGTGGACTGGCCGCCGACCAGGAATCAGCAGGTCAACCCCGGAAAACGACGAGGCCCCCGGACCGTAGTCCAGGGGCCATCATGCCGCAGTACGTGTGTCGCTATCAGAGCCCGTTGCCGGGCTCGTTCTCCTGGCCGTCGTCCTCGCCAAGGAGTTCGGCGATCCGGCGATTGGCGACGTCCTGCCGACCGTCGAGGCACTTGGCGTACCGGCTCAGCAGCACTTCGACGCTGTTGCCTGCGCGCTCCGCAACCTCGGTGGGGTCCACGCCGGCGTTGAGCCACGAGGAGAGCGCGGCGTGACGCAGGTCGTACGGCCGAGCGGCGAGCGGAGAGGCCACCTGCTCCGGGGTGAGCGCCAGGTGCCGCGCCTCGTCCCAGACACGCCAATACGTTGTCGAGGCGACCACTCCCCCGCGTTCATTGGCGAACAGTCGGCCGTCTGCGGCCATACCGAATTCCTCGATGTGAGCCCGGAGCATGCGCACCAGGCGGGGCGGAGCCGGAACGATGCGGGTCTCGTTGGCGGGTCGATTCTTGAGGCCGCGGTTGTCGTGTACCTCGCCCGTTCCAGTCCAGCGCTTCCCAACGGTAGGGCGGCTCTTCTCCAGGATCAGCGAGCCCCACCCTTTGTCCGGCAGCGTGCAGTCCGGACGGCGCAGAGCCACGGCTTCCGCCGGCCGCAGCCCGCCGAAGTACATGCAGGCGAAGAGTGCGACGAGTCGGCGCCCACGGGCCCGGCGGTAGCCACCGACGTACGAGACTGCGCCCAGAAGCTCAGCCGCCTGCCGGGGGTTCACCACGACTCGGCGGTCAACTTCCTTCGTGACCTTGGGCAGCTTCCACTTCACGAGCGTGACCGGGTTCTCCGGGAGCTCCCCCAACTCGACCGCGTAGGCCAGGGCGTTGAAGAGGACAGCCCGCTTGCGCCGCACCGTCTCGGCGGCGGCCGGAGCTCCGGCAAGGGTGAGCTTGAGCGAGTCGAGAACGCTGCGGATGCCTGCCGGGTTCTTGAGCGTCGTCAGCGGCAGTGAAGCCTTGGCGACCCATCGGAGGGCGTTGGCCATGTCCACCGGCGGGGCCTCCTCGTCCGGGGCCTGGACGACGAAGGCCCAGCCGCGTAGGGCACGCCTCAAGACATCGTCTGCCGGACGACCGGGCCGATCCCCCAGCAGTTGAGTCGTGACGAGCGTCATCGTCTCGTTCAGGCTGTCGCGGGAGTTCGGAGCGGCGTGCGGCCATTTCATGGCGACGTACGCCCGCGCGAAGTCGTACCAGGTGAGGGACTCTTTGATCGGCGCCATCGAGTCCGGCAGACCGGTTTCCGTATCGAATGCCTCGCCCTTTTGCGCAGCCCTGAGCAGCTTCGCGCGGAAGTTGTCGGCGAGCGCCTTGGTCCGGAAGGTCTCGGAAAACGGCGGGACGTCGCCGACTTTCCATCGCACGTCGTACGACGGCGTCTTGTACGGCCGCTTGCGGATGCTCCACACCTTCACGTCATGGGACTTCACGCCGCCTCCCCGAGTCCGTGGAGCCACGAGGTGAAGTCACTGCGCCAGAAGCGGAGTTCACCGTTCGGAAGCTTGATCGCCTCCGGAGCCTGTCCCAGCTCGCGCCAACGGTAGAAGGTGCGGCGGGAGACTCCGCCCAGCTCGGCGAGGATCTGCTTGACGGTCATCAGTTCGTCTCGTCGACGGTCCACGCCAACTCTCCTTCCGTGTCTGGGGTGTCGGGTCGCCGTGAGGTGGCGAGCCAGGATTCGGCGGCGGTCAGGCCGGTACCAGCGAATCGCCAGTGCGAGAGGACCAGGACGGTGTCCGGGTCCGGGAGGGGGTGGCCAGCCAGGGCTGCTCGTTCGCGGGTGAGTGCTTCGTTGTGGTCGGCGCGTTCCTGGCGGAGGGCGCCGAGGGTGACGGAATACGCGCGGGACTTGGTGGAGAAGTGGCCGCGGAAGCCGAGCATGTGGGCCCACTTGCGCAGCCGGAGTTCTTCGAGTTCGGGCAGTCCTCCTAGGTGCCAGCAGGTGAGGATCATCCGGCGGGCGTGGTCGGTGACGTCAGTGCCGATCAGGTCGGTGATGGGGTTGCGGATCGGGCGGTCGATGGTGCCGGTCGCGCTTTCCGCTCCCTTGGTGGCGTACTTGGCGATGTAGGCGGCGACGGCCCGGCTGGTCAGGTCGGTGGTTCCGGTGAAGTCGGCGGAGCGGATGGGGCGGATGTCGAGCTGTTCGCCGAAGCGGAAGGTGTGGGCGCGGCCATCGAGGGTCGGGCCGGGGGTCTCGGCGAGCCGGACGGCCGAGCGGATCGCGTCGGTGAGGAGCTCTGTCGTGGCCCAGACGGGCGGAGAGTCCTCGGCACCTTCGGGGCCGTCGAGGCGGATCACGGCATGGAAGTGCACGGCTCCGCGCCGCTGGTATTCGGCGACCTTGGCGTACGAGAGCTTGAGGCAGTGGCGCAGTTCGGAACGGGTGATGCCCCCACGGGAAGCGATCTGTTGGCGCAGGTAGGTGGTGAACCGGGCCCACAGGGCACCGGCGTGCGCGTTCCAGAGGACGGCGTCGCGGTAGTCGTAGCGCTCGGGGTTCAGCGGGGTGCCGAGGGCGGGGTCGTCGTCCGGGTGGAGGCGTCCACAGCGGCAGCGACCGGCGCCGGGCCGGTTGTGGACGGGGCCGAAGGACGGGGCGGTGAAGGTGGCGAAGACGCGGGGGTGTTGGGCGACGGCGGGGCTGATGCCCTTGCCACCGCTGAGGCCGGCCGTGACGAGGTGGTACGTGTCCTTGCGGTAGACCTCGGCGCAGGCGGCGCAGCGGGTCGCGCGGCGGTTGTTGCAGCGGATGAGGAGCTGTCCGGCAGGAAGGTCGTGGTCGAAGATCTCGCGGACGATTTCGCCGGTTGCTGCGTGGACGTCGAGGCGGTGGCCCTCCATCCGTACGGGCCGCTCGCAGCCGCCGAGCCGCTGAACCTGGTGTGCATAGGTGCTGAGGTCGCCGTGCTGGGCGAGGGCTGCCAGTTGGCGAATGGCTCCGGTGGGAGCCTCGGGGCGCATGTGCGGGTGCCTCCTTGGAGGGGCGGAAGTTCGGGACGGGCACCCCGGCCTGCGTAGGGGGCTAGACAGCGTGGGCAGGCCGGGATGCTGCGCAGATGCGGTCAGCGGCGGTCGCTCCTGAGAATCGAGCGGATGACGACCGCGCAGACGGCCACTGAAGCGGCAGTGATGGCGACCGCGAGGAGCATGGAGACCAGGACCGCGCCGACGACCAGGACCAGGGCTCCCCCACCAGCGGCGAGGGTGAGCACGCTGCCCGGGGTGAGTTGGACCGTCGGCCGGTTGGAGGCGGAGGCCGCCGGAACCGGGGCCGGGGCGTAGGCGGTGGGGTTGTAGACCGACGGGCTGTAGGTCACCGGGGGCGTGCTGGTGGGGATCGGGGCGGTATCCGGGCGGGGGTACTTGGGGGTGAACACGGGGCGGTCCCTTCTGTGGGTCAGTCGAGGAGCGTGGCGACGGCGGGGGCGAGGACGCTGTTGGCGACGAGGTAGCCGCCGAGGAGGAGCAGGGCGACCAGCCACCACGGCGGTCGGGCGAGCTGAATGCCGAGGACGGCGACGACGAGGACGGCGAACCAGAGCGGGACGTCCATGGCGGGATCTCCTTCTCAGGCCTTGCAGCGGTGGGTACGGGCGGCGAGCTCGGCGGCGGCGCGGCTGTCGTACTCGGTGGAGAAGTCGCAGCGGGGCGCGGTGCAGGCGGCGAGGTGGCGGTTGCGGCCGCGGGCGATGTAGGAGGCGACCTGCACGGGGCCGATGCGGCGGACGTTGCGGAAGCGCGGGTTCACGGTGTTCGTCCCTTCTCAGAGATGGGCGGCGACAGCGGGCGTCATGGACGGAGGCAGGCCCAGCCGGACGCGGACGGCGTCGGGGTCGGCGGCGAGACCGGTGGTGGCGCGGTGTTCCTCGGCCAGGGCCTGGGCGCGGTCGACGAGGGCGGGCGGGAGGGTGACGGCCGGGGCAGGCGTCGGAGCGGGGACAGCCGCGACCGGTTCGAGGGTTGCGGCCAGCTCCGAATCGGAGTCCGGGGCGGCGACCAGGGCCGGAAGCGCGTCGTGTTGGGGCGCGTCGGCCGCAGTCGGAACGTGGGCCGGTTCGGTGTCCGTCTCGGGCGTAGCCATGGCCGTGGGCGCGTCCGGAGTGCGTGGTGTGTGGGCGAGGAGGGTTCCGCCGAAGAAGGCGACGGCGGGCCAGCCGGCCACCACGACGCGGAGCGACGCGGGAACGTCGTCCAGGTCGAGGAGCCCGGCAGTGGCGATGTTGGCCCCGAGGGATGCGGCCAGGGCGATGAGGAACCACAGCCGCGGTCCCCCGGCCGGTTGTCCGGCGCGCTGCTGTTCGCGCATCCGGCGCCAGGCGGCGACGAGCAGCAGGTCAACGGACACGGGATACGCCCATGCCTTCCAGCCGCCCTGTCCGGCCGCGTCGGCGAGGTCGTGAAGGTGCGAGAAGGACAGGGCACCCGCGATCACGGCTTGGACGATCACCGCATCTACGCGGGCGAGCTGGGCACGCATCGGCTCGCGATCCCTTCCGTGCGGTCAGTTGGCGGACTTGAGTGAGTCGGCACGCTCACGGGCCAGACGGGCCACCTCGGCGGCGTCGGCGTCGCCAGGCGTGCGAGCCGCGATGCGCTCCAACAGGTCTGCCTTGCGGTTCATGAGCGCCGCGTACTCGGCGGAGGTGCGGTTCGGGTTCTGGCGCAGCGCGGCCAGGTCGGCGATGAGTGCGCTGACCTCGGCGATGGAGGGGCGTGACATGGGCTTCCTTCCGGTTCGCGGCATGGGAGGGGTAGGGACTTGGCGCGAGGCGGTCACGTCGGCCGTGGGGAAGGTGGTGCGGCTACTCGGTCACCGGCCGGGCGGTGGGCACAGCGGCCGGAGTGAGCGTCTTGGAGGACTCGACGGCGACGACGGGCCGGAAGGCGTCGAGGCGGGGCAGTTCCGGCACCAGGGCGGCCGTGTCGCGGCAGATGGCCGCCGCCTCATCGAGGGAAAGATGCGGCGAGCGGGCGCGGGACCAGCCGCCGGAGGAGTCGCCGACGATGGCGACGCCGGGCCGTTCGGCCGGGATGGAGGTGGCGGCGAGGGCCGCTTCTGGGGAGATGTCGGCGAGCGCCATGTTCGCCGAGGACTCGTCATTGACTCGGTGGCAGATGCGGCCGGTGAGCTGGGCGCGGAGCATGGTCGCGCCCTTGCCGAGTTCGGAGCCGAAGCGCTGCCCGCACACCTCGAGATAGATGCCGGCCGCACGGCCGAGCTGGGCGATCCGGATCAACTTGGTGACCATGGCATCCCGCCTCTTCTCGTCATCGCGGCTCGCGGCGAGGAAGAGTTCCGCGACCTCGTCGACGACGACCACGACCGGCACCGGCCTCACCGCATCCGGCAGCCCCCACACGTCCGAGGTCAGCACGGCGTCCGGGCCCGCAGCAGACGAGAGACCGATCAGACGAAACCGTGCCTCCATCTCTTCCAGCAGGACGTCAAGGAGTTCGTTCGCCCGGTCCGGAGTGTCGGCGAGCGCAGACAACCGAGGTGCGAACGGAGCCAGTTCGACGCCCCATTTGCAGTCGACACCGACGAGCACAACCCGTTGCCGGGCCAGGCCGCACACCAGGTTCCGCAGGTACACGGACTTGCCGGACTGCGTCGCACCGAGGATGAGTTCATGAGGCACGGCGCGGAAGTCCCGCACGTGCCACCGTCCGTCATCCCGAAGCGCCAGCGGAAGGGTGAGCGGCCCGCGCTGCCTCCACCGCCGTGCGGGCTGCACGTCGGAGAGAACGTCCCAGCCGATCAGGCGCAGTTCGAGCCAGCCCGGCTTGGTCGGACGGATGTGCACGGCGTGCGCGGCCCAGGCGTGGCGCAGCCGATCGGCCGAGGCCATGAAGTCCTCGGGAGCCTGCCCGGTCGCCATGCGCAGCCGCATCACGAGCCCGGACCCAGTCGGCCACGGCAGCGACCGCCGAGGCGGGACGGGGGCCGCCTCCCGCCCGATCATCCGGGCCGTGGCCCGACGGACGGCCGAGGCCGGGACCGTCAGGCCGCACGCGTCCATCGTGGCCCGGTAGGTGGTGAGCACGCGCAGCGCGACGAAGGGGTAGCCGACGAGCCACCAGAACGCGACCGGTGCGCGGCGGCGCAGGACCAGCAGGGCGGCGAGTGCCAGCAGGCACAGTGTCAGCGTCCAGACGGTGTTGGTCATGGCGTTCAGCCCTGCACCGGAGCCGGGGCGTTGACCATGACCGCGTCCGCCCGGTAGGCGATGCCGTGACGCATCCGCCCGCCGAACTCGCTCTCCCACGGCCGGGCGATGAGGCCGGGCAGGATGACCGGAGCTCCCATCACCAGGCCCTCACCGATGCCCTTCTCAGGAACGGTGACCTTGATCATGTCCGAACCGCCCGCCGCGATGAACACCAGCTCCAGCACCATGAGCCGGTCGTTGGTGACCGGGTCGATGGCGATCTCACCGGTCTGACGGTCCTTCACCTTGACCTCGGGCAGCTTGGTGACGAGGAGCGTCGCAGCGGAGACGTCTACGGGGATGACACGCATTTCGTGAACCTCACTTGGTCGGCGATGCTTTCAGTCCGCACCGCTTGAGTCTGGATACCCCCCTAGACAGCAGAGGGGTGGCCCGCCCGAACTGTCTAGGGGGGTTGACGACCACGCTAGACCGACGGACCGTCAACTGTCTAGGGGGGTATCCAATTCGGTTTCGATGCAGCTGATTCCCCGGTGCTTCGCCCAGCCGCACGGGGTAGCGTCCGCCTAGTGACTCTCCCTCTCCACAGCGACGTTCCCGGTCGGCTGACTCGCAGGGCCCGGAGCTTTGTCAGCTGTCACGGCATCAAGGTCGACACCCAGTCGATCGACAGGCGTTGGTGGCTTGAGCGGGACATACCGGCAGCGGTGATCGACCGAATGGCTGCCTACCAGCAACGATGGGGCGGTCTCGTCTTGCCGCCGGCACCGCAGTACGACGGGGGCCCCAGGTACTTCCACCCTGACGTGCCGGAATGCTCTCCCTCTGGGGGGTGGTCATTCGAGGCAGGGGATCAGCGAAGCGCAGTCCCCTACTCGTTCATGATCGGGCCAGCCGACGAGTTCGGCATCCACGCACATCAGTGGACGCCCCTGCACGCGACCGTCGAGGGATGGGTGGAGTCGCTTGCACTCACCCACCATGCGTCCATGTGGGCGAAGCAGATCACCAGGGTCACCGGCGACGACGTCGACAGCATCGCGCTTGACGCTTACGAGCCGGTGAGAGAGGTGAAGGGGTTGGCGGATACGTGGTGGCGAGGAGCCGACTCGTTGGTAGCGGTCTACATGGGCGAAGCCACATCCCTGTCCTTCCCCCCGGCTCGCACTGCGTTGATCTACTCAGGCCTTGACGACTGGGGGCTGCGAGGCGGAGTCGAGGACAGTGACGTCTGAGACCACTGGAGACCGATCCCAGACCTGACCTCCCCGGCATGCAACCTCGCGTCCGCGTGACGTCGCCAGGCCTACGACAGCGCCCAATGCAGGACCGTGGCGTCGTCGCGCGCCTTGCCGCGCGGCCAGCGCTGCCCCTCAGAATCGTCAGCTTCTGCCGCGCGTACCTGGCGGATCAGTTCATCCGGCCCAGTCGAGCTGAGAACAGTCAACATTCCTCCCCAAGTGGCAAGTTCGAAGGAGTCGACGAGGCGCGTCGCACCATCGCTCAGCAGCGTCACGGACGCCAGTGACTCCAGCGGTACCGCCCCGGAAAGGGCATGTTCGGCCGCTTGCGGATCCGGCCCGGCGATCCAGAAGCCACCCGGCCGGTTGCGGAGCCCCGTCAGGGCGTCGCGGTACAGCGCCAGAGCGGCAGCGTGTTCGGGTGAGCCGGTGGGCAGTTGGTCGACCGGCCCGCGAAGTCGTTTGCCGACCTCGTCCAGGCGCTGGTCGGTGACGGCGGTCGTCTTCCCGTCCTGGTCGGCGAGGAGGAGGGTCGAGTCGCCGAGCACGAGGTAGTCCAGAGCTCCCGCGCTGGCCCGGACGGCGACGACCGTACTTGTCGGACTGGCCCGATAGGTCAGGTCGCAACTGCCCTCGTGCAAGGACCGAACGACCCGAATCGAGTCGGCCAGGCAGTCGACGAGCGACCGGGCGGGGTGCGCGGTGATGGCGCTCAGCAGCAGCCCGCCCAGCGTCGAGGAGAACCAGGCGATGCCGTGCGTGCACCCGGTCTCCGCCCCGGCCACGCCGGCCCCGTCCAGGAGAACAGCCGCCCCGGCAGCCGCGGCGGCGAAGTCCTCGTTTTCCCGTCCCGGTTCGGCAGGCAGTGAGGCGAGGGCGATGTTCACGCCGTCGTCTCCTCGTCGTGCCGGTAGAGCGGGGTGAGCAGTTCGACGGACTGCGGTTCACCTGTCTCGGGGTCGTACTCGACCCCCACCAGCGTGGAGAAGCGATGCTCTCCCACCTGGCCCCACAGCGTGATCAGGTCTGAAGCGAGCAGGTGGACGACTCCGAGGGAGCCCTCGGTGTGAATACCGGCGATGGCGAGCACAGAGCCGTTGCCGTCCGGGCGAGCCAACCGGCCGAGGTATCCGACGTCGTACGGGCGCTTCGAGTCGGTGTCCTGTCCCGCGCGGTGCGCCGTGCCGGTACGACGGTCCACCAGCGCCCACGGTTCGCCATCGGGGTGTTCCCAGCTGAGTACCGGGTCCTGGGCGTAGAGGTCGCTCATGTCCTGGGACATGCCTGGCCCGCAGACGACGACCAGGCCGTCACGGTTGAGGTCGACCTCACCGCTCACGAGCACGTTGCCGGCGCTAACGTCGAGCCCGTACGACTTGGCCAGCTCCTCTAGGCGCTTCCCGGAGTTGACGTCAGCCATGGCGACGACCGTGCGCTTCTTCTCGTCATCCCACCGCAGAGGAGTCACGACCGTCACGGCACCCGCACCGAGGAATGCGCCCTCAGGCGCCGGGCCCGTATGCCGGATCTGATGAATCCGCCCACGGCTCAGGCCGGCCTTTTCGGCGATCTGCGCGTACGACAGTCCTTGCGAGTGAAGGTCCTGAACCACACGACGGCGGAGCCGGGCGAGTTCGGTCACCTCCTGCTGCGCGTCGGCCAACCGCGTCGTGACCTCACGCAGGAGCAGGTACGGATCATCAATCGCCATGATCCGCTGCAACTCGTCCGACATGACCACACCTCCTAGAAGTACCCAGGAGTCTAGGGCCCTAGACGGAATGGGCGGGAGTCGCCTGCCCGAATGAACACCGATCACATAGAAGCCGGACCTCCGGCGAGGCACCCCCCGAGGGCTCACCCGCCACTACCTACGAGACAGCTACGGATCACCGCCGCGCATGAGCCCCTCACGAGCCGTTCCGCGCCAGCTCGGCCCAGACGCAGCGCGCGCCAGAGGGTCGGTCCTTCACTCCCCAGTCTTTGGCACAGGCAGCAATCATCATCAGCCCGCGGCCATCCTCTTCCACACCTCTGGCCACACTTCGAACCCGGGGCTCCTCGTCGCCGCCCTGGTCGACGACTTCGACGCGGACCAGGTCGTCGCGGAAGTGGACGACCACGAGGAACCATCCGCGGTACCAGCCACTCCGCGTGTGTCGGACGGCATTGGCCGCCAGCTCTCCGACGACCAGGACGGCGTCGTCGACGAGGTCTGAAGCCTCTTCCTCAAGCAGGGCGGCGACGAAGTGACGGGCCTGCGCCACCTGCCAGGCCAAGCCGGGAAACATGCGGCACCAACTTTGGGACATGGAAACACTCCTCCTCGTCTAGGGGGCTAGACGACACAGCGAGCAGAGTATTCCCATGCGTGACCGATGAGCCAGGCATCTTGAGGAATTATTCCTCTAACGGGTGGCGAAGTCTTCCATCTCCCGGAACTCCTGCATCACCCGGAGCAGGAGCTCTCGTGCCTCATGGCCAAAGATCGCAGCCTCTTCGAAGCGCCGGAAGGTCTCCTCGTAGGCGGCGACCTCGTCGGAGTCGTCCAAGACCCGCTCACCACGGAAGGACTCGACAACGACCGCCCGCTGGTCACACAAAGTGAATCCGTGACGAGGCATGACCGGCACCGCTCGCCGCCAGGGGATCACCCCGAGGCGCACAGTGCTGAGACTCTCGACGGCCAGGAGCCGGTCGAACTGGGCGAGCATCAGCGAGGGGTTCCCCGGCCACGTCCGCAACACGGCTTCCGTCAGCACGAACGCCGACTCCCGCCCCGGCTCGTACAAGAGGCTTTGCCGCTCGACGCGCGCAGCGACAGCCCGACCGACCGCCTCATGCGTCGAGTTCGGCGCGCTCGCGAAGACGTGCCGGGCGTACTCCGCACCCTGAAGCATGGCCGGCAGAACAACGCACTGGAACGAGCGAACCAGCCGAGCAGACCGCACCGCGGCGTCGAGGACTGCCCCAGCAGGAGCCTCCTCGCTGGACGCCTCGACTGTGTCCGGCGCGACTTCCACGGCGACCAGAAGGTCACGCACCTCACGAGAGGTTGGCTCGTCGAGGTCAAGAGCGAGCGACAAGCGGCCCAGGACGTCGAGGCTGGGAACCATGCGTCCGTTCTCTACCTTGGACACGGTCGGCTGCCCCACGCCAGCACGTTGCGCAAGGACGGCACCCGTCAGGCCAGCCTCCATACGAAGACCTCGCAGACGCGCCCCAAGCGTCTTCATCAGCTCTCGTCGCTCACTCCCCATACCCAGGTTCTACACCACGGCGCAGCGGTCTCCCGATGCACCGAGGTCCATCCGTCCCGCAGGCCTCAGGAAGCGTCCTCTTCCAATCGCACCCAGGCCAGTTGCTCGTCACTGAGCAGAGGAGAGAACCCGTCGGGGGACGCCATCATGAGGGGCTGAGGCCACATGTTCTCGGCCCCATGTCGTTCGCAGTGCAGGGCGATGAGGTGCGCCCCTTCGCCACAGCCGTCGTACCAGTAGAAGCGGTCATGGGCTTGACAGAAGTACGAGAACGCTGAGCAGTCGTCCTCGTCTACCGGATCATAGAAGTCCGGATCACACACAATCTGCGTCACGGGCTCCTGCCGGTTGAACCTAGGGATGGGTCTGGGGTCACGCCACAGCAGTCGAGATGGGAGCACGCAACCATCTTCGCTCTAGGCCCGCCGCTGCCTGACTTGCTCACCCGGGAAGACACCAGCAGCCGGACCATGATTCAAACTTTCTCTACTGGTTCAAGGCGGCTCGCTGCGCTCCCCGCGCGTGGCCCGGCCCCCGGCCGGGCCTGCGCTCCTGTCTCCGCCCCGCTACAGCCCGGCCGGGGGCCGGGCCACGCGCACCAAACAGGACCTGCCAACGTTGCTGCATCGACCACACTGCCGCCAACGATCCGGGGAAAATACACCTACAGCAAGAGCAATGGAGCGGTGGTCTCTCGAGTGGCGGACTCCACCTCACAGAGAGACAATGATAGTTAAAGGCCCGGGCTAGCTTCATTCACCTTCCCGACGGAGCGTAGGGCCATGGACGACTCACCCGATGCATCAAAGAGCGGCCTCAAGACCGGCGATGTCTCAGATGCCAGCGATATGGCACCGGGGAAAGACCCGGAGCGCCTCCATTTGGCATATGATGCCGCCCTGGGATTCCTCGCGAAGCAGGATGCCACCCTTGCCAACTTGCGCAATAGGGCCGTCACTTTGCTTACGATCGCGGCTCTCGTAGCGACTTTCGCGTCAACTGTCGGACTCGTAGTGACAGACCCGTCACGTGGGCGAACTCTCCCAGAGTGGGCAGCGATTTCGCTCCTGGTGGTTCTGGTTGCGATCGGATATGTGGCGATTCGGATATCTTGGCCGGTCATATTCTACTTCGGCCCAACGCTTGCCGATATTCTCGATCCGCGCTATACGGACACTTGGAGCAGTCCCATATCACCTGCACTAATAAACAAGTTGAAGTCCTGCATAGACCGAAACAATGAGGTCCTAAGGTTGCGGTCCAAGCTGTTCGAAGTAGGGGCCCTGCTTCTCCTTGCGGAAGTGGTCATTCTCCTCGCTGCCACATTGTCAGACATGTAGCCAATCCTTTAGGGAGTTCCCGTGCCCGGTAATGACGTGCGAGCCCCCATGGCAGACGATCGGTTCGAAGATGAACCGCCAGGCACTAATTGGCCGACAGCCTTCCCTGTACCCGCAAGGTTCAACTTTCGAGTCGTCGCAGCGCCAAGCCCCGAATGGATCACCAGCATAATCGGACAACAAAGCAGGCTCTCACTGCAATCTGTAAAGCGACTCAAGCGCAAAAACGTTTTTGAGGTACAAGTGGTCGGCGAAAATCTCTCAGTCATTCATCGAGCCATCGGGAAAATACGCGAGGAACAGAAACGACTGGGCTCGCGAGGATGACCTTCCCAACCCCTCCGCAGGCCCCGCATCGCTCATACGGGCCGGCCGCAAACTGCTTGCGGTGGTGGACTGCACCAGCAGCGTGGTTGAGGCAGGTGGGTCTACAGCGAGGCATACGCGCGCCTAGTCGTTCTGGCTGGCCCGCCGCCGTGGTTGACGGTCGTCGGTTGAGGTTCAGACTGCGCGCTACGAGCACATCTGCCTCCAGTCGAGTGCACCGAGCATGGCCTAGCCGTCCGCGGTCACGGCAGCCAGCCCAAGGCAGCGCTCCCGCCCGAGTTGCTTCGGGACGAAGAGGTCACTCAGATCGCGGGGGAAGCACCGGGGAACGACGGGCAGCTGCGGTGAGCGCGCGCCACGAAGGCCCCTGACCGATTTACCTGGTCAAGGGCCTTCGACACGTGCGGTGGGCGTGGGATTTGGAATCCACGGTGACTTGCGCCACGACGGTTTTCAAGATTGCTCGAGTGGGCTGACACGACCATTGAGGCTCCGCCCGACCTTTGGGTGCTAGCCGCGCGCTTGAGCGCGCACCGCAGCCTGCGCCTTCATTGTTCGGATCTTCGTGCGAAGATCCGCGTATACGGGAGGCAAGTCGTCTCCCACCCACAGGCGGACAGCGATGGCGTACGGCTGCTTCCTGGTAGCTGAATCCCATCTGTTTACATTCTGCACAGCTAGGACAAATTCCGAAGAATTCTCATTGAATTTTTTCAAGGCAGATCGCCACACGAGTTGACCAACCTGGTTGGCGCCAGCCGATCTTGCAGTTCGGCTAGGCTTCAACGGAATTCTTTGCCTATCGGGAAGACTTGACAGTGTCGGCAGATTTTTCCCAATCTGCTTCCTTGCCTTCCGGGCTTCCTTTTCCTCGGCCAGCAGCAGGTCAATCGTCGCACTCGGACTAACACCACGCAGCAGTTCGAACTGCATTCGGGATCCCAGGTAATCCATCCGGCGAGCCCGCACGGGCGGATCGTAGCAGAGGGAAATAGTGATGCCTCGCTTTTCACGACCTGAAGCAAAGAACGCCTCTGGAATGGGCACCGTGTAGATATGCACCGAATCAAGCGGAATTATTTCTTCGGCGAATAGAACCGTGTCCCTGTCGCCGCTGAGAACGCTGCGCTCCTCCGATACTTGGCCGTATCCGGACAGCCGGAGCCTCTGGCTATCCCGCGCGCCATCAGACGTGCCGTCGGCATCCTGCAACGGCGAAACCCCACCCGTCACGGACTGCAGAACTAAGGCCCTGATCAGATTTGACGACGCTTCTGGGTAGGCTTCCTGCACAACAGCGCAGGCGCGTGCAACATGGGGTGCGGCCAGGCTTGTGCCTACGTCGTAGGAAACCACAGCCTGGCTGTCAAGCCGTCCATCGGCAACAGCAATCATAAAAGCGTCTTCACGCTGTAGGTCATTACCGTCGATACCTTGACCGAGTGTTCCGGCCGGCGCGTTAACCTCGGGCTTGATCGCACCGTTGATTCCTGGACCGATCCGCGAAAACGGGGACGGCCAACCCGGTTGACCAACAGGGGCCTTCCCGAGCGGCGCTGGCCTAAGAGAAGGAACCGCACCACCGACGGTTAGCGCGAGAGCCGCCGGCGCAGGATCCAGGAGCCCACCATTGGGACTCTCGAGCAAGCGGTATGGGTAGTCACTGCGGAATTTTTCATCGAGCACGCCCGAATACTCCGCTGGGATGACGTTACCAGTCGGCACAATGAAGACCACGCCAAACTTACGTGCCAAGCTATCCAAGACCGCGGCAAGCGTTGGCGCCCGTTCACCTGCCATGACCCCATCTTCGTCACCAAGGCTCAGATTGATCACCTTGACACCCTGGGATGAAAGGTATGCGACGGCGTCCGTGATTTCGGACTGAGGCAGTCTGCTGTGAGGCATCCTGTTGTCAGCGTCCAGTACGCGAACTGAAAGAATACGACAGGGAGGAATCTCCCACTCGCCAGACGCTAGCTGTTCCTCAATGGATCCACGAAGCAAGATGCTAGCAATGTTAGTGCCATGCCCGTGCCTGTCAGCACCGTCATCGAAAGAACCACTAACTGTCGTCGCATCTACGATGCAGCCACGCAGAAGCGGGTGCTCGGACTGAACTCCACTATCAATGAGACCCACAACGGGGGCATCTATCGGCGCAATAGGAAGATCTGCCACCTGTTCCAGGTTGACATCGGCAGGGCTCAAGTGACCAGTATTTCCGTCTGCCAAAGTATCGACCTTGGCAATCAGATCGACATCCAACAGCCGCGAGATGATCTCTACCGGCGCCGTGGCTCTCAGCAGAGAAACACCCGCAGCTGGACTCGAAAACGAGTCGTGTACTTCTACGCCAAGATCTACTAGAGCGCCATCGATCGCACCGACCCAACTATCGGCCTTTTCTTGATCTCCCGGATGCCATACTTCAATATCAACTGTCAGCTTCGCGCTCTGATCTTCTTCTAATTGCGCGAGCCGAACATCAAGCGATGAACCGACCCTATCGGCCCGCCCATATGGTCGCACACTGGCTATGTTATCGAAGAAGGCCTCGTAAGTGGCTGTCTTAGCATCCTTTTGCGGACCCTTCGAGTAGACATCGAGGCGGCGCAAGAACTCCGTCATCTGAGGGTCATCACTAAAGGCAACTACACGGCTAGCCTCTCTTGCTTCAACAATCCGCAAGCCAGATCGGCTCCAGTCGGCTTCATCAGTCGGACCAACCGTTTCAGCACCGATCTCAACTACAAGGATCAGTCGAGGATCGATGCCGAGAGCAGGCTCGCGCTGTTGTAGTTCATGGAACACGAAGTCGAGATCGCCATGAATGTCGTCGCCATGCTTCTTCCGGTCGTCGAAGCGGCGCCCAGAACCCCGCTTTTGCGCCTTGCGTCTAGCTCCTTCAACTGCGGTTCGATCGATCTCCAGATGTGGAAGCGCAGCGGACTCGAAGATTGGAAGCGGAATCAGGCCTGAGATTTTCCTGCCTCCTTGTACCTCTTCTTCCGGGCAGCAGCGCTACTCACTATATCTTCTGTTGAAATCAACTTAGCGCCAGCCAGGACCGACTTACGCATTACGTCCAAGCACACTGATTCAATTTCCGCGTGACTCATCCCGGCCAGAGCGCGGGATACTTGCTCCTTGTTTACTTTGTAAGTAAACTTACGCAGCTTTATTTCCAGGAGCGCGCCAATTTGACCCTGGGTGGGATGACGGTAAGTGAGAACTTCATCGAATCGCCGCCACATTGCAGCGTCAAGCGACGTTCCATGATTCGTAGTCGCTATGACCAAATTATCCGCGTTATATTCCTCTAGCTGCTGAAGAAGAACGGTGGAAACACGCCGCATTTCGCCATGGTCGGAGTCCTCACGCTCCCCCGCGAACATGTCGATTTCGTCGAAGCTCACTACCCATCGACCGCTCTCGGCGTACTTAAGAATCCGTTCCAAATGTCGAGCAGTCTGCCCTAGATAGGATGATACGACCGCAGACAGCCGCACCTTCACCAATGGAATTCCCAGTGCATAGGCTAGAGCTTCAGCAGTGCGAGTCTTTCCAGTACCACTGGGTCCCGCTAGCAGCAATTTACTCCTGGGGCGCAACCCATAGGCTGCAAGTCTGCTGGCATGACGCTGTTCATTGAGGATTTCCCTCAAAGCGGTGACGCTCTGTGGTGTGAGCACCAGATCATCCAATGAGATCAATGGCTCACTCACGGTGACGAGCGGTACATCCTCGTCACTCAGAGGTACGGGTGCCAGATTGTTGACCGTCATGGGCCTGCGGCGTCCCCGGCTGGCAGCAGCCCGCTCCAGCCGGCCCGCGAGACCGGCTGGCTGACGACCGCTGTCATGGAGGGCGGACCGGACGGCGTCGGTCAACGAGCTCTCTTCATCCATCCACAGAGTCTCAGCCTGGTCGCTGGCAGCCACTTCGATCCTCTCAGGGGCTCGCAATGATGTCCCTGGTGACACCTTCCCAGCGCTACCATACCCAACACTCGGCCGGTTCCACACAGTTGGGCCGAAAGAGATGTGGATAAATGAACGCGTGTCTGGGGTGTAACAAGATGGCAGAAAACACCGTTGGCTACTCGCGAGTAGAGTATCCCGAATTGCTGACTGCGATCAGAGCCGGACTGTTCAAAGTCGTAACGGGCAATGGAATCGCAACTCTCAGCGGATCCTGCCCTCGTTGCGGCCATGAATTCTCGTGCAGTCTCTCGGTGAGGCCTATGATCGTCACGCCCGGTTCCTACGTGACTGGCCAATCCTCGGCCGGGTCTCTGACAGCCGCCCCGCAAGAGCACACCATCTTTTGCGCGTGCACCTATGAGCACGAAGGCCGGCCAGCGGAAGAATCTGGCTGCGGCGCCATGACAAGAACTCTCCTTCAGCAGAAGGTTCAGCCATGAGTGCATCGCGAGATAGGGGGTCGGACCTCGATCTGAGCGGCGTCCCAGCTGATCAACTCGAGTTTCTGCCTTCTCCCAATCCAGCAACCCCCGACGATATCCGCTGGGCTAGGCTGGCAGATGAGGCCCGGTTCAATGGGCTGCCGGACATCCAACGATCAGCAGAGCGCTGGGGCGCGACAATCCTCGTAATTACGGGCTTGTTGACGACGCTTACCGCTGTTCGAGGTGCATCTGATCTGGCTGCCCTTCAGGACCTCTGGCCTTACAAACTCCTGGTTGGTATTCTAGCTGGAATTGCCTTGCTGCTCGCGGTGGCCAGTGTTGTTTGGGCGGCCATGGCTGCCCAAGGACAGCCCGTCGCCATCATTGTGAGCGGACCTAGGTATGCAGAAGAAACCATCAAAGCGACAAAAGTAGCCAGTAGCCGACTCAAGACGAGCCGCCGCCTTGCGCTCGTGATGGTCCCTTTCTATATGGCGACCCTAGGCCTGATGGCGTACGCCCCCCAGAAAAGCGATGAGCCTGCAAAGATCAATGTGACTGACAATGTGGGCGGAAACTATTGCGGCCTTTCCGCCAAGCATGAAAAAGACATGCTGATTATTGTAGGAGAGAAGGGGGTGGTCGCAAGAATTCCGATTCTCAGTGTCACCAAGATTTCTTCCGTGGATGAGTGCTCGAAAAAGAAATAAGACTAACGCCTGCAGCGTCTGCCGTCAGCAGACTGCACCCACACGGGCTGTGTCCCTCCACGACGAAGGTGCCGTTTGCGTGGAGGCACTGGGGGCCAGAACCTCAACGAGGCAGACGGCATGTGCCTGCCCATCCACAGTGCCCGCGTTCACTGTGGCCGCCCTCGTGGCGGCCTGTTGAGGTCATTGGACGTTGATCCGTAGCCCGCGGATTCCGCCCGCCCAGACGGTGGCCTCCCTGGCACGCTCAGCCTGTGCGTCGGCGGCCGGCCGGACGCACGAGGACTCACGTTGGATCCCAGCGGGACGGGGAGCGAGGAGTAAGGGCATAGCAAAAGCGCGATCGGAGGCGTAAGGATCACAATAGTCAGGCGGTATGCCCCGAAAACGCATCCGGGGCCGCATCGGCTATACACGCCAGCTCATGCAGCACAACCAGTGAGGCTCCAGCCGTCTCTGCTGCTTGCCATCGTTCGTATGCCTCGTGGAGTCGGTACCGCATAGCCTCGTACTCCGGTTCTGCTCCGCCCGCCTCGGTTTGATGACCTCTTATCTTCCGACAGTGCCCTCGAAGCTTGAAGCAGGCATACGCCATGAAAGACGACCTCACCGGGCCGTGGACTATTCGTGGACTCGGGCCATCAGATCCACCTTCGGCAAGGCCCCTACCTGCTGCTTTATGCAGACCCGGAGCGGCCTCCGGAGGCGTGTGCGCAGGTTCGAATCCTGCCGGGGGCACCTTGGATTAGGTGCCCAAAGACCCCGCCACCAGCGCGAACGCTGAGGACGGGGTCTTGGCGTATGTGCAGGCGTGTGCCGCTCGGAGCGGGCGTATGTCGGAGCCCGTGGCCTCTTCGCGGCCGGGCCGCAGGGCAGAAACCGCAGGTAGACGCCAGGAAACGACGAGGCCCCCGGAGTGAAGTCCAGGGGCCATCATGCCGCAGGTGCGCGTGTCGGAGCTGTGTCGAAATCTAGGCCCGCCGCCGACCTCCGTCCACGCCGGCCCGGCGAGACGCCCGCTTGGGCCAAGCCGACATGCACCTTGACCGCCGACCCGTAAGGCTGAAGCAACGTCACACGGCTAGGGAGCACCATGCCTCACGAACAGTGCCAGGCAGCAAAAGCCAAACTCAAGCAAGCAGAGCAGCGAAAGAATCGCCTTCAGAGAGACCTGACAGAAGACGAAGCGAAGCTCGCCCACTTGAAGGCGGAATCGCATCCGGACGCTGCGGCGATCGAGGCCCAAGAGCGCATGGTCGAGATCGACCGACGAGTCCTGGGAGCGGCCGAAGTGGAAGTCACCGGCTTTGAAGAGCTGGTTCACGCCCTCTGTGATGACCTGCCGTAGTCGTGCCGCTCAGGACGGCTTGAGTACCCTCACAGCGACCAGTGAAGGACCTTAGCGTCATCGGTCGCCTTGGCCCGCGGCCAACGGCGACCGTCAGGGTCTCCTCCCCCAGCTTCCCGTACGTGGCAGATCAGTTCACCCGGCCCGGACGCGTCGAGAAGGTCAGCGTCGTTTCCCAAGTGGCGAGTTCGAAGGAGTCGACGAGGCGCGTCGCGCCGTCGCTCAACAGCGTCACGCACGCGAGAGTGTCGAGCGGCACCGCCCCGGCGAGGCATGTTCGGCCGCTCACGGATCCGGGCCAGCGATCCAGAGGGCGTCGCGGTACTCGGCCAGAGCGGCGGCATGCTCTGGTGAGCCGGTGACCAGTTCGTCGACCCGCCCGCGAAGTCTCTTGCCGACCTCGTCCAGGCGCTGGTCCGTAACGGCAGTGGTCTTCCCGTCCTGCTCGGCGGGGAGAAGCGTCGAGTCACCGAGCACGAGGTATTCCAGAGCTCCCGCGCCGGCCCGGACGGCGACGACCCTACTGGTCGGGCCGCCCGACAGGTCAGGTCGCAACTGGAAGACGCATCCCGAGCGCCTTCATCAGCTCCCGCCGTTCACTCCCCATATCCAGGGTTCTACCTCACGGTGCACCAAGAGCCGGGCCCACCAGCGTTGACGATCACTATCAGTAGCTGGCCATGATTCAGAGTTTCTCTACTGGTTCAAGGCGGCTCGCTCCGCTCCCCGCACGCGGCCCGGCCCCCGGCCGGGCCTGCGCTCCTGTCGGCTCCGCGGCTTTACGCAGCCACTTTTGCGTGAGCCTCGAAGATCATGGCCCCAACGTCGGGCTTTAGCGGGCAGGAAGGTCCACAGGCTGCCCGACGCGCCGGAAGCTTACGGGGCCATGATCACTCGCGCGAACCGGGGCAACTCGAACCGTCAATCAGACACACCGGCGGTCCTTAGACGAATCCCCAAGGACCAAAAGAACACCGCCCGCGAAACACGTGCCCGGTCCGAGCATCAAGACGAATGCATCGCTCTGTTTGTGCTGGATCACATCTCAGAGGTCGTTTTTAGAGGGGGTGCTCATTGAGCACTCTACGACTGAATTTGGCGTGTCTGCACAGGGAAGCCCCGGTTCTGTGGTCCGCCCGACCGACCGTGGTGCCGTCGGGCAACTCGCATACCGGCGATCATGTCCGTACCGCGTCCACCGCGTGACCTTCAGCTGCACGAGGCCCCCTTCACTCCGGGCTTGAAGCATCGCGGCAGCTACGCCTCGAAACGAGGGCGTTCTCCATCGCGGTACGCGGCTGTCGCGATCTCGATGAACGATCGGATCAGCGGGTTGGTGTCACCCTCGTTCCACGCCGCCACCACTCGGCTCGGCGCCATGTCGATCAGCGGGACCACGGCCAGCTCTGCGGGCAGGTCGTGCCCCAGCGGGGCCAGGCCGACCGTGCCGTTCCACAGCACGGCCTGCAGGCATTCCTGGACGACGCGCACCACTGGGCCCTCGCGCGGCACGCCGCCGTTCCAGTACGACTGCCAGATTGGGTCGGTTCCCTGCGGGAACTGGAACCACTGGCGTTCGCCCAGGTCGACCAGTTGCAGCCGGCCGCGGCGGGCCAGCGGATCGTCGGCGCGCAGGACCACGCCCACCGGATCGGTACGCAGCTCACGCACCGTCAGGGAGGTCTCGTCGAACGGCGCCCGGGTCAGGGCGACGTCGACCAGTCCGGCGCGCAGCCCGCAGGTCGGGTCGGTCAGGTCGGTGTCGCGGATGCGGATGTCGATGCCGGGATGCCTTCGACGGTAAGCGGCGGCCAGCCTGGTCGCTCCCGGGTCGGTGCTGTCGCCCAGGATGCCGACGGTGAGGGTCGCGACGCCGGCCGCCGCGCTCACACGTACGCGGACGCGGTCGGCCTGGTCGAGCAGGGCCCGCGCCTCGTCGAGCAGTACCGCGCCCACCGGGGTGAGCGTGACGCCGGCAGGCGAGCGGGTGAACAGCGGGGCGCCGACCTCGGCCTCCAGCTGCTTGATCGCCCGGCTCAGCGGCGGCTGGCTCATGTGCAGTCGAGTGGCGGCCCGGCCGAAGTGGAGTTCCTCGGCGACCGCCACGAAGTAGCGCAGGGTACGTAGCTCCACGCTGCGACGATACCCAAGCGGTATCGGCGGTGCGGAATGGGTCTTGGACAGTCGCGGATGCCTGGCGGTGCACTCGGAACATGACGGAAGAAGCGAAGACCAGCGCGCCGCAGGCCGACCCCGCCGTATCGGTGGTCGGTCCCGGCGACGGTGAGACGATCGTCCTGGGCACCACGCGCATGCGCATCCTCGAAGACGGCAGCCATACCGGGCACCGCCTCGGAATCGCCGAGTCCGTCCTCGCCCCGCACACCCCCGGACCGCCGCAGCACCGCCACGCCCAGCACGACGAGGGCTTCTACATCGTCTCCGGCACGGTGCGATTCACCGTCGGGGACAAGGACTACGACGCCGCCACGGGCGCGCTCGTGATGGTCCCGCCCGGCGCCCCTCACACCTTCGCCAACATCACCGACCAACCCGCCGTCATGCTCAGCACGTTCACCCCCGACCTGTATGTGCAGTACTTCCGCGACCTCCGGAACGTGGTCGTCAGCGGTCGGCCGCTCACGCCACAGGCCGGCATCCAGGCGATGAGCCGCTACGCGACCGAGCCCGCCACCGACCTCACCTGAAGCCGGCTGGACGACACCGCCCGGCCGCCTCCACCTGACCGGCGCAGCCGGGGCGCTCCGCCTTTCACCTTCCGGGTCACTCAGGCAACGGCTCGGGCCTTCTCCAGGGGCTGCCCTGGGAAATCGACGGGTCACCCGCAAGCCGGTGACCGTGGACGGGAATCATGAACATCGCGTATTGGATCGTCGCCGGACTGCTCGCCCTCTTCTACCTCTACGCAGGCGGGATGAAGGTGTTCCGTAGCCGAGATCAACTCCGCCCGATGATGGCCTGGGTCGATCGCATGCCCCTGCCCGCGGTCAGGGCGCTGGGGACGGTCGAAATACTCGGCGCGGCCGGGCTGATCCTGCCGCCTCTGACCGGCATCGCACCCTGGCTGGCACTGGCCGCGACCATCGGGTTCGTGCTCCTGCAGATCGGTGCGATCGCCGTCCACCTGACCGGCGAGGACCGCCGGATCACACTCAACGTCGGGCTCATCGCCACCGCGGCCGTGGCCCTCTGGCCGGCCACCACCTGGCTGTGATCGAGCACGGTTCTCGACCGGTGGATGTGCCTGCGAGCCAGGGCGGGCCTGGATCCCCTGGTCGCCGCAGCTTTGGCGCGCCGTCATGTCGGGATGAAGCCCGGCCACCAGGGCGGGACGTTGCCCGGGCATCGAGGGGCAGGGTAGGAGTCGGCCACGCCGAGCCACGTCACCAGGAACCATGTGACGAACACGGTGAAGACGAGTCCCGCGGTCAGTGCTGTGCCTGGACGACGCCTTCCCAGGGTGCGGTAGAGGACGACCCAGGCAATGGCTACGCCGATCCATATGAGAGGGGCGAGCAGCAGCAGCGTCAAGCTGTTGGCCGCTGCGTTGACGCCGATGTCGCACGCGGTCCAGACCCTGCCGATGGCGGCGATGGAGACCACCGAGGCCAGGCCCCCGAAGAGGGTGCCCCGCAGCGTCCCTCCGGACCGAGGTCTCACGGGCCTCGGCGGTCCGGCTTCCGGCATCGTCTGTCTCCTCTCCTCGGAGTGGCGGAGACCAGCAAAGTGCAGGAAGCGGTTCCCCTGGCGCTGCTTCCCGAGCCGTCGTGAGGAGTTGCGTCCGCCGGCGCGCGACCGCACGTGCCCGCGGTGGGGTTGAGGACCACGTCGGACGGACAGCCCGCCAGCCGGAGGGAACGAGGGGGGTGCCGACTCGGTACGGGACCTCCGGACCTCCGGACCTCGGGACCTCAGGACCTCAGGACCTCGGGACCTCGGGACCTCAGGACCTCGGGACCTCGGGAGGACGCGCCATCGTCCTTTCCAGGCACCCGGAACTCAATGCCCCTTGTGCGGTGGTGGATCCGGCGCGGTGGGGCCGGGCCTTCGGGCCTCGGGGGGTGGGGGCCCGGTGGGGTGCGGGGTCGGTGTGGAGTGCCTGGTCACGTAGGTGTCCAGGGGTTCCAAGGCGCCCCAGGCCTGGTCGAAACTGTCCGCGAAGTACGCCAGGAACTGGGGATTTTCGACGCTGAATCCGGTCAGTTGTCGGCGACCCGCGCCGGAGAAGGAGAGAAAGGTGACCGTGTCGTCGATGAGGCCCATGTTGTACCAGGCGCAGGAAGCGCTCCACGGCATGACGCGTGCCTCGTAGGTATAGAGATCCTTGACCTCCTCCTGGTGTTGCCTCAGCCACTCGAAGTAGGTCGCTTTCGGTACGCCCTTGCGTTCGGGGACGCCGATGATGCGCCTTACGCTCGCGCACTCGGCGGAATTGTCCCTGGCCCACTGCAATACCGTGTCGTAGTACGAGGCGGGTTCCGTGGATCCCCATTGGGTGGGCGGGTGGAGCCGCACGTAGGTGAGGCGGATTTCGGATCGGGCCGCGCGAATGTGATCGGCCACGGCCTTGTAGAAGGCGGGAGGGTTCGGGTAGCACACCATCTCCGCCTGGGAGGTGCTCCGGAACGCTTCGGAAAGGTCCGGTCCCGTGCCGAAAGCCCCTGGTTCCCGGCTCGCGTCCGGGGTGTCCCGCCTCAGCTCGTCGAGTTCCGTCTTCGCCGCACGCCACAACCCGCCCCAGTGCGCCCAGTCGCCCCCGAGCGCGGCCACCAGACGACGGGTGACCGTCTCGCTCGCGAGGCGGTGCCCGTTGAGCACCTCGGAAACGGTCGCCGGACTGCACTGGGCCCGCGAGGCGATCGTCTTGACCTGAGGCTCACCGGCGGTGATGCGCAACCGTCGTAACTCCGCGGCGAAGCGCCGCACGGGCGGTGTCTCGGAATGCTGGTTGGTGCCCATGGTGCCCCCTCTCATGCACAGCCCACCGGCTCATGCATACCCCACCGGGCGGATGAGATCGTCCCACCAGATCCTTCGAACGCGCAGCGGTTCACGGAACTTCATCGGGCTTCACCGAACTTCATCGGACTTCGTCGGCTTCATCGAGCTTTACCGAACCTCGCTGGAATTCACTGCTATTCGCTGCTATGCGTTGCCCTTCGGTCAGGAACGGCGTCTTCGCAGGTGGCGGAGAGCCCGCGTTCGGCATCGTACGTACGGGATGCGCTCGGGTTCCGTGTCGATCGGGACATCCCGGAATCCGTGGACGGCCGGCCGGGGGACTGGTCGAATGGCCCCCATCTCAGGCAGGACAAGACAGCAGGACAGGACGGGAAGAGGTGAGGGTGCGTGCGCATCAGCTTTCGGGCCGTGCTTCACGATCACTACATGGGATTCCTGGCAATTCTCGTGACCGGAGTCATTCTGATCATCGCCGGGAACGGGATCTCGGAATCCACGTCGATCTATCTGGACTGCGTACTCGGTGTGGCCGGCCTGGTCGCCGCCTATGCGCTCACCGCGCCGCCCGGCCCGCGCACCGCCCCGCATCCGCTGTGACGCGTAAGCCGGCGGGTTTATTCGGCAGGCTTCCGGTTAGGCGTTGGCAGTGCTCGGTAAGGAGGTACGCCCCCGGCCGGCCGGGGAGCGCCCGCCGGGTTCGCTGTCGTCCGTTGCTCGGACTCACCCCGGATTGGAGTCCTTGGTATGAGCCAGCTGTCCCGGCACCCTGCCGAAGGAGGCTCGGCGGCCGATGTGTCCGGCTCCCGGTCCCGACAGGGAAGCGGACCGCAGTGGCGGCAGGACGATCTCGATCTACGCAACCGTCTGTACGGCCGCGCCGGGGTCGCCCGTGCCGAGGGGGTGTTGCTCGACCGCTACGGTCTCGGCTCCACCGATGAGGCGTTCGCACTGATGAAGAACGCCTCCCAGCAGTTCAACATCAAGCTCTCCACGCTCGCCGACGCCGTCGTGCGCACACCGGCGCCCGATGCCGACGCCGAGCTGTGGTTCCCCGGCCGGGTGCGGCGTGGCCCGCCCGCGCTTCCCGGGCTCCCGGTCGAGCGTGGCAACGGCACCAGCCAGGGCGCCGTCGTCGCGGCGACCCTGCAACGGGTGCTGTCGATCACCCAGACACCCATGGGCAATGTCCAGCTGAGCGAGCGAGGTCGGCTCCGTCTGGCCCGGCACACCGGTCTGAACAGGTATTTCACCGACTTCTTCGCCTTCGTCGACACCGCGACCACCTCCTGCTCGCAGGCGGCCGAGCAGCGTCGGCAGGTCACCGTGCGGGACGTGGAGTCGGCGCCGGTGTTCGACGAGGCTTCCCGCCACGCCATCCTGCAGACCGGCAGTCGGGCCGCGCACAGTGTTCCGCTGGTGAACCGGCTGGGCGTGCCGCTGGGAATGGTGTCCTCGCATCACGAGCGGCCGCTGACCGGTTTCACCCATGCCGAGCTGGCCGCCCTGCGGCAGACCGGCAGCGATGTCGGCCGGTGGCTGGCCTGGCACTGGAACACCGTCGTGCTGGACGCCCTGGAGCATCTCCATGCCGCGGCCTTGCGGGGCCCGCGCGATGGAACCCGGTCAGACGCGTGACCCCGGTCGGCGTGGGCCGGCCGTGCTGTGGCGGACGCACAGGTCGACGGGGACGATCGTGAGCGGGCTGCCGGGGGTCGACGGGCTGTCGATGCGGTTCAGCAGGATGCGGAGGGAGATCGTGCCGATGTCCGTGAAGTCCGTACGGATCGTGGTCAGCGGGGGAAGGAAGTGTGCGGCCTCGGGGATGTCGTCGTAGCCGACGACGCTGACGTCCTCCGGGACCCGGCGGCCCGCCTCGTACAGGGCGCGCAGGACGCCGAGGGCCATCTGGTCGTTCGACACGAAGACGGCGGTGACGGACGGGTCCTTCGCCAGTTCGCGGCCCAGGTCGTAGCCGGAGTCCGCGCTCCAGTCGCCGAAGACAGGGGTGTGCACCTCGGCTCCGGCCGCCTCGAGGGTGGTGCGCCAGCTCTCCGCCCGGCGGTCCGCCGAGGTCCAGCCCGCCGGGCCCGCCAGGTGGTGGACCGTGGGGTGGCCGAGGGAGAGGAGGTGCCGTGTGGCCTTGCGGGCGCCGGTGCGGGCGTCCGAGGTGACCATCGGGGTGCCGTCACCGAGGTCGTTGTCCATGACGACCAGGGGGGTGTCCAGGTGGGCCTCGGCGAGCGCGCGGGCCACCCGGACCTGGGGGGCGATCGCGATCACGCCGTCCGCGCCCTCCGCCGACAGCCGGTCCGCGGCCCGTACCACCGTGTCCCGGTCCGCGGTGTCCAGCGCGATCGAGCTCACCAGGTAACCGGCCTCCTGCGCCGCCGTGTTGATGGCGGTCAGGGTGGAGGCGGGGCCGTAGCGGGCCGCGTCGAAGGAGATCACGCCGAGCATGCGGGTGCGGCCGCTGGCCAGTGAGCGGGCGCTGCTGCTGGGGCGGTAGCCGAGGGTGCGCATGGCCGCCCGGACCGCCTCCCGGGTCTCGGCGCGGACGGCCGGGTGGTCGTTGAGCACCCGGGAGACCGTCTGCTTGGAGACTCCGGCCAGTTTCGCGACGTCGTCCATGACCGGACGTGAGCCCGCGAAGTTGCGTCTGCTGCGTCCCCTGGACGCCGGGCCGGCCGGGCCGTCGGCGGCGCTTCGGGTCATGGTGGGGGCTTCTTCCTCGGGACTGGTCCGGGGCCAGTCGCGCTGGGCCGCCCGGCGGACCCACAGGATAGGCCGGGCGGACGAGGAAGCGCGGGTCAGGTCGTGCCGAGCCGCCAGGTGCGGGTCGTGATCCGTTCGGCGTGCCGTACCTCGGCGATACCGGCCGGCGGGGTGACGGGCAGGTGGACCGCCGCGTCTGCGGCGAGCGGCAGGATTCTCAGGGTGAGCGGCTCACCGGGCGGGAGTCGGTCGAGCGCGATGTCCCACGGGCGGCCCGTGAAGAACTGGTCGGCGACGAGTGTGTCCCCCACGTAGGCGCGGGCCACGTCGCCGGTCCAGTGCAGGCGCAGCAGGTCGGAGCCGGGCGGGGTGGGGGTGCCGGCGCGGGTCGCCGGTACGTCGGCGCGGGTCGCCGGTACGTCGACGCGGTAGACGGCCGCCTTCGTGTCGTAGTGCTCGTCGGCGGGGGCGCTCGCCCGGCCCAGTACGCCCGTCTCCGGGGTCGGTGCCGGGCCCGCCGGGCGGAGCGCGGTGAGGGTGACGGCGGGGACGGTGGGCGCGTCCTCGTCGGGGACGAGTGTGTAGCGGGTCAGGGCGCCGTCCTGGCTCTCCTTCACGGTGGCACCGGGTGTCGTCGGCGGGCGGGGCGGGGCCGGGAGGACGGAGAGGGAGACCGAAGGGACGGCCGTGCGGGCGCGGGGCCCCTCGTCCTGGGAGGTGCGGGGGTGGATGCGTACCTCGCCGTTCGGCGCGTCGAAGACCACGCCCTCGGGGCACAGGACGAGCCGCCGCGCGCCCCAGGCCTCGCCCCGGTAGGCGGTGCGGGCGGTGGCGGCGTCCAGGACGAGGAGGGCGACCCGGTCGCCGGCCGGGGTCTCCGTCTCGACCAGGGCGTCCGTGCCGGGGCGCAGGCCGGTGATCAGGATGCGGTCGCCGTCGGCCACGGTCGCGACGTCCGTACCGGGCGGGGTGGCGACGGACCTCACCGTCCGTGCGTCCAGGGCCAGTTCGGGCGCGATGCCGTCCGTCGCCGCCAGGACCAGGACCGTACGGCCGTCGTCGTCCACGATCGTGCAGACGGGCTGGGCGGTGGCCCAGTCCAGGCGCAGGCCCGCCACGTCCAGGCGCAGCGGCCAGCAGAAGTAGGCGCCCGTGGGGACGGTGACGGGGATGCTGGGGAGGGTGAGGGGCGGGGCGTCGGGGAAGCCGATCGTGAAGCTGGTGTCCGGGTGGTCCGGGAGCGGCTCGTGCGGCTGGTGGTTGGTGACGAAGAGGAAGCCCGAGGTGCGCCCGTCGCCGCGGACCGCCCAGCGCAGGGTGTCGCGGTCGTGCTGGCCGCGCGGGCGGCCGTCCGGCAGTACCGACCGCATGGGGGCGATCACCTCGCCGAAGTCCGCCAACAGCAGGTGCTGGAGGCGCAGTTCGTCGTACGAGGGGCGGTACTGGCCGTATTCGCCGAGGGGGGCCTGGAAGTCGTAGGTCAGGACCGGGAGGTCGTTGGGGTAGGCGGTGGCGTGGGACTCCTGGAGGGTCGTCCGCTCCCCCGCCGGGTTGGTGCCGCCGTGGAACATGTAGTAGCCCTGCCAGACCGAACCGCAGCCGATCTTCGTGAGGCCGAGGGCGCCGATGTCGGGGGCGTCGACCCGCGGACGGCGGTGGTAGGCGACGGCCATGCCACCGCCCAACTCGCAGGTGGCCCAGGGGAATCGGTCCGCGTGGGTGTCGGGATCCGTGCCGCGTACGGTCGTCGGGCGCAGGTCGGCGCCGATGCCCTCGTCGTCGCGCTGGTGGGTGAAGAAGAAGTGCTTGCGGCAGGTGTCGGGCCAGCCGCCGTCGGCCTCGGTCCAGAAGGCCTCGGGGTAACCGCCGTAGAGGGGCAGCAGTTCGTCGTCGGGGAGGTGGACTCCGCCCCATGCCGTCGAGGTCCACAGGGGGGCGCTGAGGCCGGCCTCCTGGGCCATGCGCTTCAGCGTGCGGAGGTGGCCGGGCTGGTCGTAGAGCTCGTTCTCGATCTGGATCGCGACGATCGGGCCGCCGTGCGCGCGGTCCAGGCCGTCCAGTTGTGACGCGATCGCCTCCCACCAGGGGCGGACGGCGGTCAGGTACGCCGGGTCGTCGGTGCGGGGGGCCGCGGTGCGGGCGAGCACCCAGTCGGGGAGGCCGCCGCCCCGGACCTCCGCGTGCGACCACGGGCCGATGCGGGGGATGAAGTCCAGGCCGTGGCGGGCGCAGAGCCGGGCGAAGCGGCGCAGGTCGCGGTCGGCGTCGAAGCGGACGCGGCCCTCGGTCTCCTCGTGGTGGATCCAGATGACGTACGAGGCGACGGCCGTGACCCCGCCCGCCTTCATCTTCAGCAGCTCCTCCTCCCACTCCCGGGCCGGGTACCGGGAGTAGTGGAACTCCCCCGAGACGGGGAACCAGGGGCGGCCGCCCCTGGTCAGCCAGCGGCTGGTCACCTCGACGAGGTCGGGGGCGGTGGAGGCGTCGGCGAAGGGGAGGTGGCCTCGGAGCGGGGGCCCGGAGGGAGGCGGAAGGCTCACCCGGTGCCGCATCAGGACCGCTCCGGGCCGAGGTCGGGGGTGTCGGTGAGGTGGGCGTCCAGGGTGGTGGTGCCGTGCAGTTCGAGGACGACCAGTTCGTTGGCGCCGGGGCGCAGGGCGGGGGCCGGGACGTAGAGGGTGCGCTGCGGGCCGCGGCTCCAGTAGCGGCCTAGGTGGAACCCGTTGACCCAGGCCTGGCCCTTCGTCCAGCCGGGGAGGGAGAGGAAGGTGTCGGCGGGGGTCCGCACCTCGAACGTGCCGCGGTGCAGGGCGGGTTCGGCGGAGGTGGGGTTCTCGGCCGGGGTGAACACGGCGGTGACCGGTACGTCGTCCAGGGGCAGTGCGTGGGAGTCCCAGCCGTGCAGGGGTGTGCCGTCGAGCGTGACCGGGCCCAGCAGGCCCTTGGGGACGCCGATACGGGGGCCGTAGTTGACCCGGCCCATGTTCTCCACGAGCACCTCGAGTACGGCGTCGGGGCGGGGGACGTGGACGGGCAGCGTCTCGTCGTAGCGCTCGCGTTCGAGGACGCCCGCGGGGGCGCCGTCCAGGAAGACCTGGGCGCGGTCCCCCACTCCGCCGGCGAAGTGCAGGAGGCCGGCCCCGGGGGCGGGGACGGTGGTCCGGTACAGGGTGTACCCGGAGCGTTGGTTCAGCTCGTCGGCGGAGCGGGGGTGCGTGGCGTGCACGGGGCGGTCGGCGAGCGGGAGGAGCGGGGCGCGGTGGGTCAACCGGACCGTGGTCGGGGGGAGTTTGGGCGACGGGGCGGGCACCGGCTCGTCCGGGACCGGGGCGTGGCGGGCGATGACCTCGCGGAAGGCGTGGTACTTCGGGCCCGGGTCGCCGCTCTCGGTGAGCGGGGCGTCGTAGTCGTAGGAGGTGACCGTGGGCACGTAGGCGTGGTGGTGGTTGGCGCCGTTGGTGTAACCGAAGTTGGTGCCGCCGTGGAACATGTAGATGTTGACGGAGGCGCCCGCCGAGAGGAGCCGGTCGAGGTCGGCGGCGGCGTCCTCGGCGTCCCTTCCGTGGTGCGGGCCGCCCCAGTGGTCGAACCAGCCGATCCAGAACTCCCCACACATCAGGGGGCCTTCGGGCTGGGCCTCGCGGAGCCGCCGGAGGGACTGGTCCACGCGGCTGCCGAACGTGCCGGTGGCGAGGACACCGGGCAGCACGCCGTTCTTGAGGTGATCGCCGTCGGTCTGGTCGCAGGTGAAGAGGAGCTCCTCGACGCCGCGTTCGCGGAGCGAGTGCTCGAGGTGCTTGAGGTAGGCGATGTCGTCGCCGTAGGCGCCGTACTCGTTCTCCACCTGTACGGCGATGACCGGGCCGCCCGACGCCGCCATGTACGGCAGGAGGGGTGGGAGGAGGAGGTCCAGGTAGCGGTCGACGACGTCCGTGAAGCGGGGGTCGCTGGTGCGCAGGCGGATGTCGGGGTCGGTGGTGAGCCAGTGCGGCAGACCGCCGCCGTCCCACTCGGCGCAGATGAAGGGGCCGGGGCGGAGGAGGACGCGCAGGCCCTCCGCGGCGGCCAGCCGCAGGAAGCGGGGCAGGTCGAGGAGTCCGTCGAGGACGAGGGTGCCGGGTTCGGGCTGATGGAAGTTCCACGGGATGTACGTCTCGACGGTGTTCAGGCCCATGAGGCGGGCCTTGCGCAGCCGGTCGGTCCACTGGTCGGGGTGGACGCGGAAGTAGTGCAGAGCGCCGGAGAGGATGCGGAACGGTTCGCCGTCGAGGAGGAAACCGTCGGAGGTCGTGGTCAGGGCTGGCATGCGGGTCCCTTCGTCGGAACGGACGTGCGGGTGCGTACTCGTGCTCGGTCTCGTGATCGGTCTCGTGCTCGGTGTCGGTGTCGTTGTCGGTCTCGTGCTCGTGCTCGTGCTCGTGCTTGTGCTTGTGCTTCGGGGGGCCTGCTCGTCGGGGCGGACGTGCGGGTGCGTGGGTGTGGGTGTGGCTCGGGATGCCCGCGGGTCGGCGACGGGCTCGGCCGCACCGCCCCGGGCCGGCGGTGCCGCGTGGCGGCCGGGAGCGGCGGGGTGGTCACCGCGCGGGCTTCGGGCGGGTCGCTCGGGTCAGCCAGAGGGTGGCCGCGAGGCAGACGGCGGAGACGGTGGCGAGGAGGAGCGGGACTGCTCGGACGCCGGACCACTCGATGACCTTGCCGAGTGCCGGGCCCGCCGCGACGCCGCCCATCATGGACGCGGCGATGACGACCGCGCCGGCCCGGCGGGCGTGCGGGGCGGCCCGGTGCAGCCAGGGCAGTCCGGTGGGGAAGATCGGTGCGATGAAGAGGCCCACGCCTGCGTAGGCGAAGGGCGCCAGGTCCGGTACGGCCGCCAGCAGAAGGCAGCCGGTCATGCCCGCGCAGGACACCGTGATGATGGTCTGGGCGGAGAAGCGCAGCGCGATCGGGGCGACCAGGAATCGGCCGACGGTCATCATCAGCCAGTACACGGAGGTCGCGGTGGCCGCGACGCCGGCGCCGTGCCCGACGGTCTCCAGGTGCGTGGGTTCCCAGCCGCCGACACCCGCCTCGATGCCGACGTGCAGGACGTAGAGGGTGACGAAGACGGCGAGGACGGACCGCAGGGCGCGGTCGGCGGGCGTGGACGCCCCGGTGGACGCGGGGCGCCCCGGGGGCTGCGGTGACCGTGGGGGGCTGTCGCGTACGCCGTGCAGACAGAACAGCAGGGGCAGGTTGGCGAGCGCGAAGACCAGGAAGACGACGGGGTAGTGCTCGGCGCCCACCACCGCGATCAGGACCGGGCCGAGGATCGCGCCGATGCCGAAGTGGGCGTTGAGGATGTTGAGCATCGCGGTCGAACGGTGGCCGAAGCCGACCGCGAAGAGCTGATTGAGGCCGTAGTCGATTCCGCCGAAGCCGAACCCCGCGAGGAGCGCGGCGGTGAGGGCGAGCGGCCAGTTCGGCGCGACCGCGAAGCCTGCCGACCCGACGGCCATCAGCAGATACGAGGCGGCCAGGATCCGCCGGTTGCCGATACGGCCGTACAGCCGGTCGAAGAGGAGGACTCCCGCGACCCCGCCGACGAAGTGAGCGCTGAGCCCGAGGCCCGCCACGGAGGGCGAGAGCCCGAACTCCTCGCGCAGGCCCGGGATCGCGGGGCCGTAGAACGCCTGGAGAGCGCCGATGAGCATGAAGCCGACGCAGGAGGCGACCACGGCGGACGGGGTGAAGACGGGGGCGGAAACAGGGGCCGGGGCGGGGACGGGAACGGGGACGGGGGCGGTACTGATACCGACGCTGGTACTGGTGACGTGGGTCGTGCCGTCGGTCGCGTCGCGGGGCCTGTCGTCGGTCGGGCCGTGGGTCGTGCCGACGGTGGAGTCCGGCGTGGGCGGGCCGGCCGGGGCGCGCTGCGCCGTGGGGTGGTCGGTCACGCGGACTCCCGAGGGCGGACGGCCCACCTCTGCGTGGGCGTGCGGTTGGTGCTCCGACGGACAACGATGTTACCGGTAACATGCGCAGCGTCAAGATGCCTGACGCGTAGTCGGTGCTCTTGGACTCCGGGTCTCCGGCCGTTGTCAGTGGTGGCTGTCAGCATGGGTGCAGGGTCGAAGCGCCGCCGGGGCTCACGGACGCGGCGCGGACGGCGGCTGCCCGACCGCTTCTTCGGGTGGGAGCGGGCCGGCCGGTGTCGTCCCGGGTACGGCTTGGTTGCGACAAGGACTAGTCGCCGCAGGGAAGTTGGGGGGCGGGCAGCATGCGACGTATGAGCCGAGACCGGTATGTCGACTTCCTGCGGGCGTGGGCGATCCTGCTCGTCGTGCTGGGCCACTGGCTGATCACCGGGCTGATCCGGCATCCGGACGGCGAGATCACCGCCCCGGAACTGCTGGCGACAGTGCCCTGGACGCAGTGGCTGACCCTGGGCTTCCAGATCATGCCGTTGTTCTTCCTCGCCGGTGGACATGCCGCCGCAGGCTCCTGGGCGCGGGCCCGGGCCGCCGGCGGGAGCGCCGCGGGATGGGTGGGGCAGCGTGCCGTGCGGCTGCTGCTGCCCACGGCCGTGTACAGCGGCCTCGTGCTGCTCGCCGTCGGGGTGTGCTCCGCGCTCGGCGTGGACCGCGCCACCCTCGCGCTGGTGGGGTGGGCGATGGCCATGCAGTTCTGGTTCCTGCCGGTGTATCTGCTGCTCAGCGCCCTGACTCCGGTGCTGTACTCCCTTCATGAACGGTGGGGCCTGCGCGTCCCTGTGGGCATGGGTGTGGTGGGTCTCGGTGTCGGCATGCTCGTGGCGGCGGGCGACGCGCCCTCACGCGGCTCGGCCGTCGAGGCGATCGGCGCGCTCAACTACCTGCTCGTGTGGGGCGTCGTCTACCAGCTCGGTCTCTGCTGGCGGGACGGGCTGCTGGGCGGCGACGGGGGGACGGCGCCGCGGGCGCGGGGACGGGCGGTGGCCCTGGCGGTGGGGGGCGGGGCGGGGTTCGCCCTGCTCGTCGGGCCCGGTCCGTTTCCCGTCAGCCTGATCCTGGTGACCGGGGAGGAACTGAGCAACACCAATCCCCCGTCGGCGGCCATGCTGGCGTGGAGCCTGGCTCAGGTCGGGGTGGCGCTGCTGATCGCACCGGTCGTGCGACGGGTGCTGGAGCGGGCCCGGGTGCGGCGGGCGGTGCGGGTACTGGGGGCCGGCAGCATGGCGCTCTACCTCTGGCACATGCTGCCGGTGCTGATCGTCGCCGCCGCCTTCTATCTGACCGGCCTCGCCCCCGAACCCCGTTACGGCTCGACGGGTTGGTGGGCGTTGCGGGTGCCGTGGCTGCTGATGCTGGGCGTCGTCCTGGTGGGGGTGGTGCGGGCGTTGCGGCCGGTGGAGCGGGCGTTGGCCTCCGTGGAGGTGCGCGTGCGGCCCGGCGCGGGGATCCGCGGGGCGGCGGCCTGGCGGATGTGGGCCGGGCTCGGCGTGAGCGTCTGGGCGCTGACGTATTTCGCGGGGCACGGGTTCGCGTACGGCGGCGAGTTCCCGGTGCGGCCGGCCGTGGGGCTGGCACTGGGCGTGGTCACGCTGTGCGCGGCCTTCCCCCGCCGGGACGACGGAAGCGAGGGGAGCGACGGGAGCGACGGGAGCGAAGCGGACGACAACGACGGCGGCGCCGAGGCCCAGGAGTCAGGGCGAACAGGGCGAACAGGGCGGTCGGGGCAGGCCCAGCCGTCGGGACGGGCCCTCCGGGGTCGAGGGGCGCCGGAAGAGGCTGCCCGGCTTGGGCGACCCCCCGCCGAAAGGGAGACCCGCAGCTGAGGGCGTGCGGTCGGCGAGGCGAGTGAGGAGCGGAGGAGTTGAGGGCGAGGTGGTGGGGGGGGGAAGTGGTGCGGGCGCAAGGTGGCGGGGGGGTGAAGTGGTGCGGGGGCGAGGTGGCGCGGGGGCAAGGTGGCGGGGGCGAGATGGCGCGAGGTTGAAGTGGCGCGGGGTTGAAGTGGCGCGGGGTTGAAGTGGCGCGGGGTTGAAGTGGCGCCGGGGGCAGGTACCGCCGGGGGGAAGGTGGGAGGGCTGAGATGGGGGTGGGCTTCGGGCGGGGTCAGGCCGTGCGTTTGCGGGCCGTCGTCGTCTTCTTCGCAGCGGACTTCTTCGTCGTCCCCTTCGCCGTCGTCCCCTTGTCCGTCGTCTTCTTCGCGGCGGCCTTCTTGGCCGTGCTCTTCGTCGCCGCCGTGCTCTTCGACGCCGTTGCCTTCTTCGCCGGCTGCGTCGACCTCGCCGTCTTCGACGTCGACTTCCTCGGCGCCGCGGTGGTCTTCTTCGCCGTCGCCGTCGAGGTCGACTTCTTGCCACCCGTCCCCTTGGGCGCGGCACGGGCCGACCTGCGCTGCGAAAGATGTCTGACCTCGGCCTCCGACTCCGACTCCGACTCCGACTCCCGGTCCGTCTCCTCCGTCTCCTTCTCCGAAGCGGCCTTCTCCGGCTCCTCGCCTCGCGACTGCTTCGCCGCCCGCACGCTCTTCTCCAGGGCCGCCATCAGGTCCAGCACCTTGCCGCTGGACGGCGCGGACGGGGCCTCGGGGGGTGTCTCGCCAGCCGCCTTCGCCGCCACGACCTCCTCCACCGCCTCGCGGTACTCGTCGTGCAGGTCCTCCAGATCGACCTCGCCGAGGGTGTCCATCAGGGCGTCCGCGAGGTCGAGTTCCTTGTCGCGAACGGTGACCGAGGTGTCCGGGGCCACGCCTTCCGGCGCGCGGACCTCGTCCGGCCACAGCAGACCGTGCATGGCGATCGCCTCGCCGACCACGCGGAGCATGCCGAGCCGCTCGCGGCCGCGCAGGGCGTACTTCGCGATCGCCACCTTGTGGCTGCGCTTCAGGGCCTCCCGGAGCAGCGTGTACGGCTTGGCCGCCGGGGCACCGCCCGCCTGGAGGTAGTAGGCGGCGTCCATCTGGAGCGGGTCGATCCGGTCGGCCGGGACGAAGGCCACGATCTCGATGGTCTTGGCGGTCGGGAGCGGCAGATGGGACAGGTCCTCGTCGGTGATCGGGATGATCGTGCCGTCCGCGTCCTCGTACCCCTTGCCGATCTCCGCCGAGCTCACCTCGCGGTCCTCCAGCTCGCAGACCTTGCGGTAGCGGATGCGGCCGCCGTCCTCCGTGTGGATCTGGCGGAAGGAGATCGAGTGGCTCTCGGTGGCGTTCACCAGCTTGATCGGGATGCTGACGAGGCCGAAGGAGATGGCGCCGTTCCAAATGGATCTCACGTGCAGCGCCCTCCTGAATGAACCTTATGTGACGGTTTCATGTGATTCTCATCGTATGACGCCGATCACGGAGGTGGAGGGGAGACGGCTCGCGCTCAGCAATCTGGAGAAGGTGCTGTATCCGGCGACCGGCTTCACCAAGGGTGAGGTGCTGCACTACTACGCGACCGTCGCCGACGCCCTGCTCCCCCATCTGCGCGACCGGCCGCTGTCCTTCCTGCGCTACCCGGACGGGCCCGACGGGCAGATCTTCTTCGCCAAGAACGTGCCGCCGGGGACGCCCGAATGGGTCACCACCGCCGAGGTGCCCCGGTCGGAGGGGCCCGCGCGGATGGTGGTCGTACAGGATCTGGCGAGTCTGGTCTGGGCGGCGAACCTCGTCACGGAGTTCCATACGCCCCAGTGGGTGATCCAGGATCCGGAGACCGCCGACCGGCTCGTCCTCGACCTCGATCCCGGCACTCCCGCGACCGTCGTCGAGTGCTGCGAGGTCGCGGTGTGGCTGCGGGAGCGGCTCGCGGCGGACGGGATCGAGGCGTTGCCGAAGACGTCCGGGTCGAAGGGGCTGCATCTGCTGGCGGCGGTGCGGGGTGCCTCCTCCGAACGGGTCACGGAGTACGCGAAGCGGCTGGCCGTGGAGGCGGAGCGGGCGATGCCGCGGCTGGTTCTGCACCGGATGACGCGGAGTCTGCGGCCGGGGAAGGTGTTCGTGGACTGGAGTCAGAACGCGGCGCGGAAGACGACCGCGACGCCGTACACCTTGCGGGCGCGGGCCGAGCCGACCGTGTCGGCGCCGGTCACCTGGGAGGAGGTCGAGGAGTGCCGGTCCGTCGGGACGCTCACGTTCGCGGCCTCCGACGTCGCTCCGCGGCTTCAGGACTTCGGGGATCTGCTGGCGCCGCTGCTCGACGCGGGGCGAGCGGGGGCGGTGCCGTGACCGGGCCCTCCGGCCCGTTCTCTTCCCGCCCGGCCGGCACGGGCTTCGTTCCCGCCCCCGCCGCCCCTACCCGTCCCGTCCCTGGGGGCTGCGCCCCCAGACCCCCGCTTCGGCCCTGAACGGGCCCTCGTACTCAAACGCCGGACGGGCTGAAGGTCACACCCTCGCCCACGTCCCCCGGTCGCGGGCCATCGCGTGCAGGGCTTCCACGTCCGCCGGCTTCAGTACGCCGCCGAGACGGGTCAGGTCGGCGAGCTCAGTGTCGGTCAGGACGCGGACCTCGCGCGGCGGGACGGTGACGGAGACGCCGGTCGGGCCGACCAGGGCCAGTACCGGGCGGACCTCGGCCGTCAGGGCGTAGGACGCGCGGTCGGCGTCGGCGCGTACCCGGCGCAGCAGGGGCTGCGGGTCCCGGCGGCCCAGGCCGACCAAGGGGTCGGAGATCCGGACCCGCTGCTTACGGGCGTACAGCGTGTGGACCGCGAACAGGCCGGCCGGGCCGATGGCCAGGTGGTGGACGCGGTCCCCGCCGGGGAGGGGCAGCGAGTGCAGCGTGTGCCAGCCGGCGCCGTCCAGGCGGTCCAGGGCCACGCCGACGGTCTGCTCGGCCGCCAGGGCGCGGCGGCGCGGATCGGCCCGGAGGCGGTGGACGGTACCCGGATCGCGGTCCAGGTCGATCAGGAGGGCCTCGCCGGGGCGGTTGGGGGCCAGGTCGTCGTCCGGGTGGAGGGAGAGCCGGGCCAGCTCCGCGGGTGTGGGGACCGGGGGCGGGCCGACCGTGACCGGGCCGGTGATGAAGGGGCCGAGCGCCTCCAGGACGTCCTCCCTGCGGCTCTCCCCGATCAGGTTGACCCTGGCCGCCTCACGGTCGTACCAGGCGATGTTCCTGCCGTCCGTGAGACATACGTAGAGCCGCTCCTGGCCATGCCGCCAGGTCGGTATGACGCGCAGTCCGTTCATGCACCATCACCCCACGACCATGGGAACAGGAGGGGCGCTCCGGGGCAAGAAGGCGGTTACCTTCGAGGGGAGTTGGGCAGGCACTGAGCAGCGGTTTGGAGAGGCGCCGTTACCGGGCAGCGCGTTTGGGGAGGCGCCGTTGCGAACCCGCAGGAAGCAACTCGACGTACCGCCTCCGGACCGTCCGTGGAGCGAGATCGTGCCCGGCCTGTGGATGGGCGGACACGAGTTCCGGGGACGCTCCGGCGAACTGGAACTCGCCGTGGTGCGAGGCGAGTTCGATCTCGTCCAGACGTTGACACGGGCCCGGCAGGGACATGGGCCCGATCCCGGGGTGCAGCATCACGTGTGGCCGATTCCGGACGGTCCGCTGGACGGGACCCAGCTTGCCGGGGTGATCCGCCTGGCGCGGGCCGCGGAGGACGCGATGGACGACGGCCGGACGGTCCTCGTCCGCTGCTACAGCGGCTACAACCGCTCCGGCCTGGTCATCGCCCACACGCTGGTACGCCGGGGGCACTCGGCCGAGGAGGCGATCCGGCTGATACGGTCGCGGCGCTCACCGTGGGCCCTGCACAACGAGTTGTTCGTGGAGTACCTGCGGGCGGGGCTGCCGACGGCCAGGCTTTTGGAGGAACTGGCCGAATAATCGTTTCGCCATGGTCAGGACCCCGGCGCCTCCAGTGCTTTGCCACCCCCGGCCCACCAGTACGCAAAACGGACTTCCATACGAATAAGGTGTACGGGCCTGACACCGTCGTATCTCCAGAGGAGTCACAGGAGTCCCGTGCCCCGCCGTAGTCCCTCCCGCCCCTTCCGCCTCTCCCGTCCCGCCCGGCGCGGGCTCGCCGCCGTCACCGTCGCCCTGCTGGCCTCGGTCGCCGTGGGCTGCGGTGACGCGGGTGAGCTTCAGGGCGCCGGGGCGACACCGACCGCGATCAGCCCGGACAAGCTCTGGCCGGATCTGACCCCCGCCTCCAGTCCCGCCTTCGACATCGGCGAGGTGGACACCGAGGTGGTGAAGGGCATCACGGTGCCCGGCGGCGACATCCGCAAGGTGGACCCGGTCGCGGTCGTCCGCGAGGAGATCACCACGCATCCGGGCGACTACGCCCAGGGAACCTACGCCGAGACGGCCCGCCGGATGGCCGACTGCGGCAGGAGCGGGGCGGCGGGAAGCCGGTGCCCCGTACTCAAGGCGTACTACCGGGACCTCACCGGCGACGGCCACGACGACCTGACACTGGGCTTCCGGCAGCTGCCCGGCAAGCTGACCGCCGTCCGCGTGTACACCGTACGCAAGGACAGACTCGTCCAGGTCATGGCCTACGAGGACGCCGTGAGCGGGGTCGAACTGGCCGGACGGTCCGTGATCATCCGGGCCCCCTCGGAGGTCGCGGGCTACGAGTACCGCCTCCAGTGGACATGGGACCAGCAGCAGCGGGCGATGCTGCTCACGCACGACGAGATGCTGCGCACCGGGGGCCGGAAGTACTCGCCCCACCCCTCCGCGTCCCCGACCTCGACCGCTTCCGCCTCCCCGGCCCCGGCCCCGGCCCCGACCCCGGCCGCCTCCTCTTCCGTCTCTTCTTCGGCGAGCGGCCGATGAGGCTCGCGTTTCCCTCGTGGGCCGGCACGCTCGCCGTGAAGGCCGCCGTCTTCATCACCGTGATGTGCTGTGCGCTGGCCGCCCTGCTCGGCGTACTCGTGCATGTCTCGGTGACGAACCAGACCGTCGGACAGGCCCGTGACCTCGCGCTCTCCCGGCTGAAGGACGCGACGGCGGCGTTCGAGGCCGGGGACACCCTCGAGTGGGGCGCGAGCCTCGATCCGCCGGGCCTGCCCGGGTCATTGCGGGCACTGGCGCTGGCCGGCGAGCGCGGCACGATGGTCGCCGACCATCAGGGGCGCGCGACGATGTGGGCGGCCGGTCCCGTCGACGGTGCGCGGGCCCTCGCGGTCCCGGTCGACTACTCGCAGAGCGCTCGCACCATCGAGGCCCTCGACACCGCGATCCTGTGGTCGTCGATCCTGGCCATCGGCGCGACGCTGCTGGTCGGCGCCGTAGCGGTCACCCGGGTGACCCGGCGGCTGCACACCACCGCGCAGGTGGCCAGGCGGATCACCGCCGGCGACCTGGACGCGCGCGTGGACGACCCCCGCACGAGGGAACCGGGCCGGCCGCAGGACGAGGTGGGGGCCGTCGCCGTCGCGCTGGACTCCATGGCGTCCTCGCTCCAGGGCAAGCTGCTGAGCGAGCAGCGGTTCACCGCCGACGTGGCGCACGAGCTGCGCACGCCGCTGACCGGGCTGCACGCGGCGGCGGAGCTGCTGCCGCCGGGGCGGCCGACGGAGCTGGTCCGCGACCGGGTGGCGGCGCTGCGCACGCTGACGGAGGACCTGCTGGAGATCTCCCGCCTGGACACCGGGCGGGAGCGGCTGGAGCTGGACGCCGAGGAGCTGGGCGCGCTGGCGGTCCGCGTGGTGCGGACGGCGGAGGCTTCGGGCACCTCCGGGACCTCGGCGACCGGCACCGAGGTGACGGTCGTCCGGGACGCGCGCGTGGAGACCGACCGGCGGCGCCTCGAGCGGGTGCTGGGGAACCTGCTCGCCAACGCGCACCGGCACGGGCGGTCGCCCGTCGTGCTGTCGGTGGACGGGCCCGTGGTCACCGTGCGGGACCACGGGGACGGCTATCCGGAGTACCTCCTCACCCACGGGCCGCAGCGGTTCCGTACCGAGGGCGGGGCGAAGGGGCACGGGCTCGGGCTGACGATCGCGGTCGGACAGGCGGAGGTGCTGGGCGCTCGGCTGACGTTCACCAACGCACCGGACGGCGGTGCGGTGGCGACACTGACGCTCCCTCAGACGCCTCCCGCCAGGAGCGTCCTCCCCGATGGCGCAGCGTGACGGGCGACACGCGCGAACCGATCCTAATGTGGCGATTAGTCAGCTTCACCCTCTTCATGGAGGTATCGCCATGCCCCTGCGTACCGCTCTCACCCGCCTCGCCATACTCGCCGCGGCCGGCACCCTCGCCGCCACCGCGGCCGTCGCCCCGGCCATCGCCGACGACTGGGACGGCGACAGCCTCACCACCCAGGACGACGGCTCGTCCGACTGGCTGAACCAGGGCGGCGAAGACGGCCAAGGGAACCAGAACCAGGGCGGCGGGGACGGCCAGGGCAACCAGAACCAGGGCGGGGGCCAAGGCAACCAGAACCAGGGCGGAGGCCAAGGCAACCAGAACCAAGGCGGAGGCCAGGGCAACCAGAACGGCCAGGGCAACCAGAACCAAGGTGCCGGCCAAGGCAACCAGAACCAAGGCGGAGGCCAGGGCAACCAGAACCAGGGCGGGGGCCAAGGCAACCAGAGCCAAGGCGGAGGCCAGGGCAACCAGAACCAAGGTGCCGGCCAAGGCAACCAGAACCAAGGCGGAGGCCAGGGCAACCAGAACCAGGGCGGGGGCCAAGGCAACCAGAACCAAGGCGGAGGCCAGGGCAACCAGAACCAGGGCGGGGGCCAAGGCAACCAGAACCAAGGCGGAGGCCAGGGCAACCAGAACCAAGGTGCCGGCCAAGGCAACCAGAACCAAGGCGGAGGCCAGGGCAACCAGAACCAAGGCGGGGGCCAAGGCAACCAGAACGGCCAGGGCAACCAGAACGGAAGCTGGCAGTCCGGCGGGGGTGACTGGCAGTCCGGTGGGGGCGATTGGCAGTCCGGCGGGAGTGACACCAACTGGCAGTCCGACGGGGGTGACTGGCAGTCCGGCGACGGCAACCAGAACGACTCCCGGCTCTACCGCGGGCGCGTCACCGCGAGCGAACTGCTCCTGCGCAGCGCGCCCACCCGAGCCAGCCAGGTGATCCGTGTGGCCCATCGCGGCGAGATCGTCTCGATCTTCTGCAAGACCCCGGGCCAGAACGTCCAGGGCGACTCCCTCTGGTACCTGCTCACGGACGGCACCTGGGCCTGGGGCTCGGCGCGTTACATCGACACCATCGGGACGGCACCTCGCTGGTGCTGATCCGGCACTGACACGAAAGCATCCAAGGCCCACAAGGGGTCATATTTGGGTAGGTTCCGGACATGACGAAAGCCGGAGTCGGACCAGGGACGGGAGCGGGAGCCGGGACGGGAGCCGGGACGGGAGCCGGGACGGAATCAGGGACAGGAGCAGGAGCCGGTGCGGGCACCACCAGCGCCGGAACCACCGTGGCGGCGGCCGACGCGCCCGCCCCCGCGGCGCTCCTCCCCCGGCGCCGAGGCGTCGAACTCTCCCTCATCGTCCTGGCCGTGCTGCTCTCCGTGTACGGCTACTGCGCTGTCGGCCTCGCGAAGGACGGCACCGTCCCGCCCGGCGCCGCCGGTTACGGCGCCGGGCTCGGCGTGCTCGCGCTGCTGGCGCACCTCGCGGTGCGGCTGCGCGCCCCCTGCGCCGACCCGCTGCTCCTCCCCATCGCGGTACTGCTCAACGGGATGGGCCTGGTGCTGATCTACCGGCTCGACCTGGAGACGCCGGGCGACCGGGCGGCACCCACCCAACTGGTGTGGTCCACGCTCGGGGTGGCCCTGTTCATCATGGTCGTCGCCGCGCTGCGCGACCACCGTCTGCTCCAGCGGTACGCGTACGTCTGTGTGGTCGCCGCGCTCGCCCTCCTCGCGCTGCCGATCCTCTTCCCGGCCGTGAACGGCGCCCGTATCTGGATCCGGATCGCCGGGTTCTCCATCCAGCCGGGCGAGTTCGCGAAGGTGCTGCTGGCGGTGTTCTTCGCCTCGTACCTGGCGGCCAACCGCACGGCGCTGGCGTACGCGGGCCGCAAGATCTGGCGTTTCGAACGGCTCCAGCTGCCCACCGGGCGCGTCCTCGGCCCGATCGTCACGATCTGGCTGCTGAGCGTCGGCGTGCTGGTGCTGGAGCGGGACCTCGGCACGTCGCTGCTCTTCTTCGGGCTGTTCGTCGTCATGCTCTACGTCGCCACCGGCCGCACCGGCTGGATCGCCGTCGGGCTGCTGCTCGCCTCGCTCGGGGCGGTCGCCGTCGGCCGCCTGGAGCCGCATGTGCACAGCAGGGTCGAGGACTGGCTGCACCCGTTCGCGACGATCGAGGCCGGTGAGGGCCCCAACCAGCTCGCGCAGTCGCTGTTCTCCTTCGCGGCCGGCGGGATGTCCGGCACCGGGCTCGGCCTCGGCCACTCCGTCCTCATCGGCTTCGCCGCGAAGTCGGACTTCATCCTGGCGACGGCGGGCGAGGAACTGGGCCTGGTGGGCCTTTCGGCCCTCTTCCTCCTCTACGGCCTGCTGGTGGAGCGCGGCTACCGGGCGGGCCTCTCCCTGCGCGACCCCTTCGGCCGGCTGCTGGCGACCGGCCTCGCCTCGATCGTGGCGCTCCAGGTGTTCGTGATCGCGGGTGGGGTGACCGGGCTGATCCCGCTGACCGGCATGGCGATGCCGTTCCTGGCGCAGGGCGGCTCCTCGGTCGTCACCAACTGGGCGATCGTGGCGCTGCTGATCCGGGTGAGCGACTCCGCGCGGCGGCCGCGCCACGCCGCCCACGACGCGCCGCGCCGGACCCCGCACGGCACACCGCACCCCACACCCCACGACCCACCCCACGCCCAACTCCACGCCACACTCCACGACGAGGACCCACGGAGGCCCGGTTGACCCGGCACATCCGGCACGCCGCCGCCTTCTGCGCCCTGCTGCTGGTGGCGCTCCTGGTCAACGCCCTGCGCGTCCAGGTCGTCCAGTCCGGCAGGTACGACGACAACCCGGCCAACCGGCGCGACTCCATCGCCCGTTACGCCCAGCCGCGCGGCGACATCCTGGTCGACGGCGCCCCCGTGACCGGCTCCCGGGACACCGGTGAGCAGCTGCGCTACGAGCGCACGTACCGCGACGGGCCGCTGTACGCGCCGGTGACCGGCTTCGCCTCGCAGGTGTACGGGACGACGCTCCTGGAGCACACCGGGGACGACGTGCTCTCGGGTACCGATCCGATGCTCTCGCCGTTCCCGCTGTGGAACGACGTCACGCACGGCCGGCCGCCCGGCGGCAACGTGGTGACGACCCTGAACCGCCGGGCCCAGCAGGCCGCGTACGAGGGGCTGGGCGGGCGCAAGGGCGCGGTGGCGGCGGTCGAGCCGTCGACGGGGCGGGTGCTGGCGCTGGTGTCCAGTCCCTCGTACGACCCCGCCGTGCTGTCCGGGAACGACGCCGCGGCCGAACGGGCCTGGGTGCGGCTGAACGGCGATCCGGACAAGCCGATGCTGAACCGGGCGGCGCGCCAGACGTATCCGCCGGGATCGACGTTCAAGGTGGTCACCGCGGCGGCGGCACTGGACGCGGGGGTGATCACCGACCTCGACGCGGCCACCGACTCCCCCGCCCCCTACCGGCTGCCCGGGACGACGACGGGCCTGACGAACGAGGGCCCCGGCTGCGAGGACGCGCCGCTGCGGGACGCCTTCGAGTGGTCGTGCAACACGGTGTTCGCGAAGCTCGGCGTGGACACGGGACTGGCCCGGATGACCCGGACGGCGCAGGCGTTCGGTTTCAACGACGCGGACGTGCGGATCCCGTTCGCCGTCGCGCCGAGCACCTTCGACACCTCGCTCGACCAGGCGCAGCTGGCGCTGTCCTCGATCGGCCAGTTCAACACCCGGGCGACCCCGCTGCAGATGGCGATGGTGTCGGCGGCCGTGGCCGACGGGGGGCAGGTGCGCACGCCGTACCTGGTGGAGCGGACGACACGGCGCGGCGGGGCCACGGTGGCCACGGCCGGTTCCCGCCCGTCCCGCCAGGCGATGCACCCCTCGACGGCGCGGTTGATGCGGGAGCTGATGGTGGACGTGGTGCGGGAGGGCACCGGCACGAACGCCGCGATCCCCGGCGCGGTCGTCGGCGGCAAGACCGGCACCGCCCAGCACGGTCTCGGCAACGCCGGGATCCCGTACGCCTGGTTCGTCTCCTGGGCGCGGGGTGAGCGGGACATGGAGCCGAGCGTGGCGGTCGCGGTGGTGGTCGAGGACGGGTCGGCCCGCCGCGGGGACATCACCGGGGGCGGGATGGCGGCGCCGATCGCCCGGGCGGTGATGGAGGCGGTGCTCAAGTCGTGAGACGGGGGGTACCGGGACCGCACAGGGGCGTCCTACGGTTCGCTCATGACTGCCACGAGAGCTGAGAACGTCACCGATACCGCCGCTTTCGAACTCGCCCAGGTCAACATCTCCCGCCTCAAGTTTCCCTTGGACTCACCGGAGTTGAAGGACTTCGTGGACGCTCTCGATCCGGTCAACGCCACCGCGGAGGCGGCGGACGGCTATGTCTGGCGGCTCCAGTCCGACGGGGGCAACGCGACCGACATCCAGGTCTTCGGGGACTCCTGGCTGATCATCAACATGACGGTGTGGCGGGACATCGACGCCCTGACCACGTTCATGTACCAGGGGCAGCACCGCGAGCTGCTCTCGCGCCGCCGGGAGTGGTTCGAGCGGGTGGCGGAGGCGATGACGGCCCTGTGGTGGGTCCCGGCGGGCCACCGCCCGACGGTCGCGGAGGCCGAGTCCCGCCTCCTCCATCTGCGCGCGAACGGCCCGACCCCGTACGCCTTCGGCCTGCGCACGGCCTTCCCCGCACAGGGCGCGGAGCCGACGACATTCTCGGTACCGGAGGACCTGGGCTGCTCGGTCTAGCCGGTCGGCCGGACCCGTCGGCCGGACCCGTCGGGCGGAGCAGCTGGGCGCCGGCCCGGCTGTTCCCCCGCCGGCCGGTCGGCCCGGCCGCTCCCCCGCCGCCGTTCGGCCGGCCGAGGGGCCAGGGGCCAGGGGCCAGGGGCTAGGGAAGCTCGATCCGGAACGGGCCGCCGGGCCGGGGCCTGTTGTGGCCGCAGTCGATCTCGTTGCCGTCGACGTCCCCGACGTAGGCGGGCAGCACCTCGGCGTACACGGTCACCGTCCCCGGACTGTGGTCCACTTCGAACGCCTCGGACGTCCCGGCCGCCTCGGACACCCCGTCGCCCGGCCACCCGAGCGTCCAGATCACGAAGGTCTCGCCGGGTCGCATCCAGTGATCGCTGCCGTACGGCTCGAGGATGAGTTCGAGCAGCTCACTGCCGGAGTTGCGCACCCGGAGCGCGGCAATGGGCTGCACCTCGGCGGTCATCGGTGCCCCGCCTTCCCGGGCAGGGGTTCCCGGCGCTCCAGCCACGCTGCGGGGACGGCGTCGACGCCGGTACGGGCGGCCACGATGCCGCCGGTGATGGCGCAGGTGGTGTCGACGTCGCCGAAGCCCTCGGCGGTGGCCCACAGCGCGGCGACGAGGTCGTCGGGATGGCGGGCGGCGCACCAGACGGCGAAGGGCACGGTGTCGTCGGCGCGGATGCGCTGGCCGTTGCCGAGGAGGTCGGAGGCCTTCCACGGCTCGGTGGTGAAGGGGAGTTCGGCGGCGCGGGCGAGGCCGTCGCGGGTGGCGCTGTCCGGGGTCAGCTCGGCCACCGCGGCGATGCTCAGCCGCCGACGCGTGGAGAGCGCCGCCGCCACCGCCACGGCGACCGCGCCCGCGATGCCCTCCGGGTGGGCGTGGGTGACCTCGGCGGAGCGGGTGGCCTGCTCGACGACCCGGCGAAGACTGGAGCGGAACCAGGCACCCAGCGGCGCCACCCGCATCGCGGACCCGTTGCCGAGGCTGCCCTCGCCGCCGAAGAGCTCGCGGCTGAACTCGGGCCACCGGTCGGGTTCCTGGAGCAGTCGGGGCAGCAGCTGGTGCATGCCGTGGCCGTAGCCGCGGGCCGGATCGGCGTCGAAGCCGAGCGCGAAGGCGAGGGCGAGGTCCCGCTGCCGCACCTCCCCGTACTGGTCGAGCACCCGGACGAGGCCGAGGGCCATCGCCGTGTCGTCGGTCCAGTGCCAGTCCGGTTCCTCGGGCATCCGGCGGGCGCGGACCTCCTCGTACGCCTGCCGGGGATCCCGGAAGAGCGGGAACCAGCGCTCCCCGAACGCGTCCCCGAGGGCCAGGCCCTCCAGACTGCGGCGGGCGGCGGCGCGGTCGGCGTCGTTTCCGTGCGCGGAGCTCAAGTCGGTTCCCCCTACGGCTCGTGGGGGCCGATTCTCGCAGACACCCGTTCGGGACCCGGATCAATAAATGGTGCGTGAGGGATTGACGGCCTTGCTGACAAGCAGTCTCATAAGAGCCATGACGACCCTCACCGATGCCGACGCGCTGGAAGGGCTGCGGGACGCGCTGGGCCTGCTCAAGGACCGGGAGCAGGTGGCCGAGCGGCTGCTCGCGTCCTCCGCCAAGCACTCGTTCGACCCAGACAAGGAGCTGGACTGGGACGCCCCCTTCGAGGAGGGCAAGTGGTTCTGGCCGCCGGAGCTGGTGTCGCTGTACGACACGCCGATGTGGCGGCGGATGAGCGAGGAACAGCGGATCCTGCTGTCCCGGCACGAGGCCGCCGCGCTCGCCTCGCTCGGGATCTGGTTCGAGCTGATCCTCATGCAGCTGCTCGTCCGGCACATCTACGACAAGGCGGCGACGAGCGCGCATGTGCGGTACGCGCTGACCGAGATAGAGGACGAGTGCCGTCACTCGAAGATGTTCGCCCGGCTGATCACCCAGGGCGGGACGCCCTACTACCCGGTGAGCCGCGCCCACCAGAACCTGGGCCGGTTGTTCAAGACGATCTCCACGACCCCCGGCTCCTTCACCGCGACCCTGCTCGGCGAGGAGGTCCTCGACTGGATGCAGCGGCTGACCTTCCCCGACGAGCGGGTCCAGCCGCTGGTCCGGGGCGTCACCCGGATCCACGTCGTGGAGGAGGCCCGGCACGTGCGCTACGCCCGTGAGGAGCTGCGCCGCCAGATGATGACGGCGCCGAAGTGGTCCCAGGAGTTCACCAGGGTCACGTCGGGCGAGTTCGCGCGGGTGTTCTCCGTGGCGTTCGTGAATCCGGACGTCTACACGAACGTGGGCCTGGACCAGCGGGAGGCCGTGGCGCAGGTGCGGGCGAGCGGGCACCGGCGGGAGGTCATGCAGACGGGATCCAAGAAGCTGACGGACTTCCTGGACGACATCGGGGTGCTGCGGGGCGTCGGGCGGCGGCTGTGGAGGTCGTCCGGACTGCTGGCGTGACCCGGCGGCGGGCACGGGGCGGGGGTGGGCGATTACGCTGCACGTCATGACCCCCGCCGCCCCCGCCTACCGTCGCCTCAGCGTCGAGGAGCGCCGCAGCCAGCTGCTCGAGGCCGCGCTCTCGCTCTTCGCGCACCGCGTCCCCGAGGACGTCTCGCTGGACGACGTGGCGGAGGCCGCCGGGGTGTCCCGGCCGCTCGTCTACCGGTACTTCCCCGGCGGCAAGCAGCAGCTCTACGAGGCCGCCCTGCGCTCCGCAGCCGAGGAGCTGCACCACTGCTTCGACGAGCCCCACGACGGCCCGCTGCTCCCCCGCCTCGCCCGCGCCCTCGACCGCTACCTGACGTTCGTCGGCCGTCACGACGCCGGCTTCAGCGCCCTGCTCCAGGGCGGCAGCGTCGTCGAGACGTCCCGGACGACCGCCATCGTCGACGGCGTACGGCGGGCCGCCGCCGAGCACATCTACAGCCACCTGGGGGTCCCGGATCCCGGGCCGCGGCTCCGGATGACCGTACGGATGTGGATCACCGCGGTCGAGGCGGCCTCCCTCATCTGGCTCGACGAGGACAAGCAGCCGCCCGCCGACGAGCTGCGGGACTGGCTGGTGGACCAGTTCGTGGCCCTCCTCACGGTGACCGGGGCGCGGGACGCGCAGACCGCCGAACTGGTCCGGGGTGCGCTCGCGGCGGAGACCTGATCGACACTGGTGCGGTGAAGAGCCAAGACACCCCCTTCGAGGGCGGCCCCATGGACGGCCGGGTGCTGCCCGTGCTGCTGGGCCCCACCGGGCACCCGCCGAAGACGTACCGCATCCCCGTCCCCGACGCGGCCGGCGGGCCGCCCACCGTCCTGGTCTACCGGCGCGTGCCGCGCGGCCACAGCAGGAAGCTCGGACTGCCCCAGGGCTGGAAGTACGAGTTCGCCGCCGAGGGCGACAAGGGCGCGGGCAGGTGGAGCGGCGGCCCGAGCGGACTGAAGTGGCCGTGGTCGAAACCCGGCACCACGTCCGGCACCGAGTCCGACACCACGTCCGGCACCGCGCCCGACGCCACGCCGGGCGGACGGCGGGACGACGCCGACGAGTGACCCCGTTGCGCCGAACCGCGCACCTCCAGCGCGCGGGCCGCGCACGCGCGCCTGATGCTCGCCCTACGGGATGGAGGGGCCACCCCGCAGCGGAGGTGATGGCGTGTCAGGAAGACTGCTGCGTCTGGCCTGTACGGTCGCGACGGCTGCGCTCGCCGTACAGGCCGTCCTGGGCCCCGGGCTCGCCGTGGCGGCACCGGAGCCCCCGGAGCCCGGCGCACGGACGGTGACGACACCGGAGAAGCCGGAGACACCGGAGAAGCCGGAGAAGCCGGACCCGGAGGAACCGTCGGCGGCCGCGACGGACAGTCCGGACGGCCCGGACGACGAAGAGCGGACCGTTGCCGAACTCCTGACGGAGCTTCAGCGGCTGTACCAGGAGGCCGAACGGGCCACCGAGGCCTTCAACGCCACCGAGGAACAGCTGAAGCGGCGGCGGGCCGAGACCGGGCGGCTGGACGCCGCCCTGGTGAAGGCCCGGCTCTCCCTGCACCGGAGCCGGGGCGCGGCCGGACGGCTGGCCCGCCAGCAGTACCAGGGCAGCACCGACATCTCCCCGTACGTACGGCTGCTGCTCGCCCGCGATCCGCAGCACGCCCTCGACCAGGGGCATCTGATCGGCCAGTTGGCGCGCGAACGGGCCGGGACGGTCGGACGGCTGGCGAGCGGCGAACGCCTGGCCGACGGGCTGGCCCGCAAGGCCCGCGCCGCACTCGACGAACAGCTCACCCTCACCGAACGCCGGAAGAAGGAGCGTGACGACGTGACCCGGCGCCTGGCCGACGTCGAGGAACTCCTCGCCTCCCTCACCGCCGAGCAGCTCGCCGCCCTCGCCGAACTGGAACGGAACGGCGTGGCGCGGGCGCAGGAGAAGCTCATGGCGTCCGGCGCGCTCGACGAGGACCACAAGCCGTCGAAGGAGGGCGAGAAGGCCGTGCGGTACGCCGTACGGCAGATCGGGAAGCCGTACGAGTGGGGCGCGGAAGGCCCGAGGTCGTACGACTGCTCGGGCCTGACGTCCGAGGCCTGGGGGCACGCCGGGACAGCGATCCCGCGGACCAGCGAGGAGCAGTGGGCGCGCCTGCCGAGGATCCCGCTGACCCGGCTGCGCCCCGGCGACCTGGTGATCTACTTCCCCGAGGCCACTCATGTCGCGATGTATCTGGGCGCGGGCAAGGTGGTCCAGGCGCCGCGAACCGGCGAACAGGTCAAGATCACCGAGATCGCGGCCCAACCGGTCCTCGGAGCCGTACGCCCGGACGCGCCGCCCGCTCCCGCTCCCGCTCGGGCTCCCGTCAAGAGCCCCGCTCAGGCCTCTGCTCAGGCCTCTGCTCAGGCCTCTGCTCAGGCCTCTGCTCAGGCTCCCGTGACCGAGGCCAGATAGGCGCCCGTCTTCTCGGGCTCGTAGAAGAAGTTCTCGAAGTCGGCCGGGTCGTTGAAGGCGTTGGCGAAACGATCAGCCACGGGGGGCAGCTGCCCGGCCGCGCCCAGCAGGTTGATGATGTGCTCCGGCGGCGGGGCCAGCATCGCGTTGGTCCACTTGGTGACGTGCTGGGCGGTGTCCCAGTACCGGTCGAAGGTGGCGCGCATCCACTCCTCGTCGAACTCCTTCTCGCCGCGCTCGAGGATCGAGGAGAGGTACGCGGCCGCGCACTTGGACGCCGAGTTGGAGCCCTGCCCGGTGATCGGGTCGTTGGCGACGACGACGTCGGCGACGCCGAGCACCAGACCGCCACCGGGGAGGCGGCCGACGGGGTTGCGGACGGTGGGCGCGTAGCGGCCGGCCAGGGTGCCGCCGGCGTCGGTCAGTTCGACCTTGGTGGCCCGCGCGTACTCCCAGGGCGTGAACTTCTCCATGAGCTCCAGGGTCAGGGAGAGGTGCTCGGCCGGGTCCTTGACGCCCTTGAAGGCGTCCAGCGGGCCGCCGGGTATGCCCTCCCAGAACAGGATGTCCGCGCGGCCGGAGGTGGTGAGCGTCGGCATGACGAACAGTTCGCCGACGCCGGGGACGAGGTTGCAGCGGACCGCGTCCAGGTCCGGGTGCTCCGGGCGCGGGCCCAGTCCGTGCACGTAGGCGACGGCGAGGGCGCGCTGCGGCTCGCTGTAGGGGGAGCGCTCCGGGTCGCGGCCGAACATCTGGACGAGCTCGCCCTTGCCGGCCGAGACCATGACCAGGTCGTAGGCGCGGGAGAAGTAGTCGAGGTCGGAGACCGCCGCGCCGTGGATCACCAGCTGCCCGCCGCGCTGGGCGAACGTCTCCATCCAGCCGGCCATCTTCACCCGCTGGTCGACGGACTGCGCGTACCCGTCGAGCCTGCCCAGCCAGTCGATCGCGCGCTGCGTGGGGCCCGGGTCGTGCGAACCGGGGGCCGCCACCGAGACGCCGAGCCCGCCGATCTTCGGGGCCTGCTGCTCCCAGAAGTTCAGCTGGAGGTCGCGCTCGTGCTGGAGGGCGGTGTGGAACATGCACTGCGTCGACATGACCCGGCCGGAGCGGATCTCGTCCGCCGTCCGGTTCGACATCAGGGTGACCTCGTACCCGTGCGACTGGAGGCCGAGGGCGAGCTGGAGACCGGACTGGCCGGCTCCGACGACGAGTATCTTCCGCATGCGGGGGACTCTCCTTGAAGGGCCTTACTCGGGGGTTTCGTCGAGCGCGTGGCCCACCAGGGCCAGGAGGGTCTCGATCACCGAGATCCGGCGCCGCGCATCCATGATCATGACAGGTATGTGCGCGGGGATCGTCAGCGCCTCCCGCACGTCCGCCGGCTCGAACGCCTCGCTGCCGTCGAAGTGGTTGACGGCGACGACGTACGGCAGCCCGCAGCTCTCGAAGTAGTCCAGCGCGGGGAAGCAGTCCTTCAGCCGGCGGGTGTCGGCCAGCACGACCGCGCCGATCGCGCCGCGCACCAGGTCGTCCCACATGAACCAGAACCGCTGCTGACCCGGCGTACCGAACAGGTAGAGCACCAGGTCGTCGTCGAGGGTGAGCCGGCCGTAGTCCATGGCGACCGTCGTGGTGACCTTCTCCGGGGTGCCGGTGAGGTCGTCGGTCCCCTCGCTGGCCTCGGTCATCAGCGCCTCCGTCTGGAGGGGCTCGATCTCCGAGACGGTGCCCACCAGCGTGGTCTTGCCGACGCCGAAACCGCCCGCCACCACGATCTTCGTGGCGATGGGGGCACGGGTGCGGTCCGTCTGCCAGGGCTGCAGGGGCTCGTCGGGTTCGGCCTCGACGAAGGGGGAGACGCCACGAGCGGCGTCAGAGACGACGGAGTCCACTCAGCACCCTTTCCAGCAGAGCGCGGTCGGGACGGCCCGTACCGTGAGCGGTACCGGTGCCGTACACACGGATCTTTCCCTGGTCCGCGAGGTCGCTGAGGAGCACCCGGACCACGCCGAGGGGCATCTTCAGCAGCGCGGCGATCTCGGCCACCGTGCGCATACGGCGGCACAGTTCGACGATGGCCCGCAGTTCCGGCATGACCGTGGCCTTGAGCGACCCTCCCCCATAGCTCAGCACATGGGAGGTGCCCCCAGTCAGTTCCTTGCGTTCTTCGGGGGCTTCGAGGGCCGCCACGAAGGTCTCCACCAGCAGGACGTGCCCGAAGCGGGTACGGCCGCCGGTGAGCGAGTAGGGGCGCACCCGGGCCGGCTTGCGGTCGCCGCCCCGCACGGGGAGCTGCTGCCGGTCACCCCGGGGCTGCTTCGGGACGGCGCTCATCGGACGCCCCCCGTCTCCTCGGACTCCAGTGACTGCCGTAGCTCGCTGCGCAGTTCCGGGGTCAGGACGTGTCCGGCACGGCCCACGAAGAGGGCCATGTGGTACGCCACCACGCTCATGTCGCAGTCGGCGGAGCCGTGCACGCCGAGGAGCGAGCCGTCGCTGATCGACATGACGAAGAGGCTGCCCTCGTCCATGGCGACCATGGTGTGCCTGACCCCGCCGAAGGCCATGAGCTTGGCGGCGCCGATGGTGAGGCTGCCGATGCCGGAGACGATGGTGGCGAGATCGGCGGAGGAGCCGCGCGGGCCGGAGGGTTTTGCCTCCCGGGCCTCGCGGGCCTCGAGGTTGCGGCCCGGGTCGGAGGACAGCAGGAGCAGGCCGTCCGAGGAGACGACGGCGACGGACTGGATGCCGGGTACTTCCTCCACGAGGTTGGTCAACAGCCAGTGCAGGTTACGGGCTTCACTGCTCAGTCCGAAGGTACTGGGCGCGGTCAACTGCTTGCCTCCTCGACTGTGCCCCCCGTGCTTTCTTCGGCGTGTGCGCGTGCTTCTTGAGTCGTTTTTCGAGCTGCTTCGGGGGACGGGACCTGGTTCTGGCCCGTCCGTTCGGCGATTTCGGCTTCCACGTCGCGGTAGCCGGCCTCCGCTCCCCGGCGGAAACCGCCCAGACGGCGGCGGAGGGCGTCCGCGTCGACGGAACCGGTCCGCTGGCGCGGGGCTTGGGTGGGTGCGGTGATCTTGGGAGTGCGCTTCGGGAGGCCCTTGTCCGTGACGAGCTCTTCCGGGGCGTCCGGTGTGCGGGTGTGTTCCGCGTGTTCCGCCTCGGCCTCGCCCGCGGGGTGTCCTTCGTCGGGTACGGGTGGGCCCGGTGGGATGTCCGCGCGGTCGGCGGTCGCCGGGTCGGGGGCGAGGACGGCGGCGGTGCTCTGCTCCCCCGCCGCGTCGGTCTCCCCCGCCCCGTCGGTCTCCTCGGCGTCCGCCGCGTCCTCGCCCTGCAGGCTCGGCAGCAGCAGTTCCATCGTCGTCTCGGCCGGCGTCTCGGCCGGCGTCCCTGCCGGGATCCGCGTCGGGGTCCCGGCCGAGGTCCGCGGCGGAGCCGGCGTCTCGGCCGGGAGTTCCGCCGGAGCCGGGGTGGGCGTCCCGGCCGGGGTCTCCGCCTGCCGTACCGCGCTCTCCGCCAGCGCGACCAGCGGGTCCGCGGGCTTACGGCCCGGCAGGACATTGGAGTTGGCTTCGGCGTCGGCGCCCGGCAGCGAGAAGGACTGGGGGGTGGCCGTCGGATTCGTCACCGGGACCGCGGCGGCCGGGGCCGCGGCGAGAAGCGCGGTCGGCAGGACGACGACCGCCGCCACCCCACCCTGCTTCTGCTCGCGCAGCCGCACCCGCGCCCCGTGCCGGTGGGCGAGCCGGGCCACCACGTACAGGCCGAGGCCGAGACCCTCCTCGCCCTCCTGGTCGTACGGCGTCTCCGGGTCGAACTCGGCGAGGCGGGCGTTGAGGCGGCTCATCCGGTCCTCGGCCATGCCGATGCCCTCGTCCTGGACGGAGAGCATGACCTCGCCGTTCTCCAGGAGCCAGCCGGAGACCTCGACGGGCAGGTCCGGCGGGGAGAACGAGGTGGCGTTCTCCATGAGTTCGGCCAGCAGGTGGGAGAGGTCGTCCGCGGCGAATCCCGCCACGTGCGCGTGCGGCGGGAGCGCGGAGATGCGTACCCGCTCGTACCGCTCGATCTCACTGACCGCCGCGCGGACCACGTCCACCAGCGGGATCGGGCCCGCGTGCTGCTGGACGTGTTCCGTACCGGCCAGGACCAGCAGGTTCTCGCTGTGGCGGCGCATGACCGTGGCGAAGTGGTCGAGCTTGAAGAGCGTGGCCAGCCGGTCGGGGTCCTGCTCGCGCTCCTCCAGCCCCTCGATGACCGCCAGTTGGCGCTCGACGAGGCCCAGAGTGCGCAGGGCGAGGTTGACGAAGGTGCCGCCGATGCTGTCCCGCAGGCCGTCCAACTGGGCCGCGGAGTCGGCGAGTTCGGTGCGCAGTTCCTCGCGGGCGTCGGCCATCCGCTGGCGCTGCCCGACGAGGTGCTTGCGATCGGACTCCAGGGTGCCGACGCGCTCGTGGAGCGCCACGGCGTGCTCGTGCAGGGCGTTGACGGAACGGACGACCTGCGCGAACTCGTCGTTGCGGCCGGTGAACCGGACCGGTTCCTCCGCCGCCGGGTGCTCGGCCCCCGCCAGTCGCGCCGATCCCCGGCGCAGGACGGACAGCGGGCGGGTGAGGCTGCGTGCCATGCCCGTGGCGACGACGACCGTCAGCAGCATCAGGGCCCCGAGGAGGGTGACGCGCAGCTCCAGGTCGGTGACGTCGTCGTCCCGCATCCGGGCCAGGTCCTCGGCGCGGTGGCCGTACAGCGAGGACTCGACCCCGCGCATCAGGTCGACCCGGGCGGAGAGCGCGGCGTCGAGCTTCTTGACGCTGGTGTCGAGTTCGCCGCCGCTCAGCTTCGGCTGGTCGGTGAGGGCGGCGAGGTAGGCCTCGGCGGTGTCGACGTCGCCGCCGGTGACCGTGGAGTCGTACGAGGCCACCGTCTCCTGCGGCGCGCCCTCCCGGAAGTCGGCGAGGGCCGCGTCGGAGCGCAGGCGGGCCTGCTGCGCGGCGGCGGTGAGCGCGTCGCGCTGCTTGGTGTCGGCGTCCGAGGAGACCTTCTCGGTGACCGACCGGCCGGTGACGGGGTCGTATTCGGTCTCGGTGCTGGTCGGCACGTTCAGCGCCGCGAGCAGCAGCCCCCGGGTCGCGGAGGCCTGCTGGACGACGGTGTCTAGCTCGGCGAGGGCGTACGCGCCGGAGCCCGCGCGGGGCGGCATCTCCTCCGCCAGCCGGTCGACGAGCACATGGAGGGCGGCGATGGCCCGGGAGTACGCCTCGTGCGCCTGGAGCGCGGTGCTCTTGCCGGTGAGGGCCGACTGGCGCACGGACGGCACGGAGGCGAGGGCCTCGCGCAGCGCCGCGGAGACGTCCGTCCCGGCGGTCAGCTCGCCCGCCTGCCGGTCCACCCGGGCGCTGCCCTGGGCGGAGGGCGCCTTGGACTTCACCCGGCCGGCCGCCACGTAGGCGGTGACCTCGTCGCGCTCGTCCGCCAGGGACTGGGCGAGCGCGAGGGCGTCCTGGGTCTGTTCGGCCAGGGTGACCAGGTCCTGGGAGTCCTTCAGCTGCCCTGAGGCGGCGAGGATCGAGGGGGCGCCCGCCCCGGCGACGGCGGCGGCCACGACGGCCACCGCGACGATCAGCCGGTTGCGTACATGGGTGGGACGGCCCTTGCCGACAGGGGTGCGCTCCGCGCCCCCCTCGGAGGCCGTCTGCCTGCCTGTACGCCGAGGCCGCGTCTTCTGCACCGGTGCTCGCATTCCTGACTCGTGTGCCATGGGCCGGATGTGACGCTCCGTCAACTGACGCGTACGTCCGGTACGGTTTCCGACCCTCCCAGTGCCGGTGGGCAGGGGCCTCGCATCGCTTGCCCCGCCACCCGAAGGAGTGAACATCGGGAGAGAGTTGGCGGGCAAGTTCCTCTGGCGCGTGCAGCGGCCCTGCACGGCAGGCCGGTTGGACGTGGGCGGCGGGCTTTGACAGTATTCGCCGCCACGCATTCCCGGAGTGCTTTATTCCTACCCAAACCAGGCGCCTGACCTGCGGCGGTACGTAAGTTCGGGGTGCGATGCCAGCCTTTTGCGAAGGCTGTGGAGGGGTCGTGCAGACTGTCCGAATGCGTACGGAACTTGTGTCGGAGGCCGGCGACCGGGCCCGTCCCAACGAGGACTTCGCGAGCGTCGGACTCCCCGCCTCCGGACAGGGCGGTTCGCTTGTCCTGCTGGACGGGGTGACACCGCCCCCGGGCGGCGCCGGCTGTCTGCATTCGGTCCCCTGGTTCACGGCGCGACTCGGCGGCGCCCTGACCGAACTGACCGTTTCACTCCCGGATGTTCCCCTGGCCGAGGCGCTCGCCCTCGGCATCGCACGTACCGCCGGGGCCCATGCGGAAACCTGTGACCTTTCTCACCCACGCACCCCACAGGCCACCGTGGTCCTCGCGCGTTGGTCGCCGCGATCCGTCGAGTACCTGGTCCTGTGCGACGCGACGCTGCTGCTGACCGCCCCGGACGGCACGGTCACCCCCGTCCGCGACGACCGGCTGGCCCGCCTGCCGCGCGCCCAGCTGCGGAGCGCCGAGGTCGTCGACGGCACGCTCCGCAACAAGGAGGGCGGGTTCTTCACGGCCGCGGCGGACCCCGCGGTGGCCGCCCGCGCGGTCACCGCGAGCGTGCCGCGCGCGGAGGTCAGCTCGCTGGCCGCGCTGTCGGACGGGGCCACCCGCTGGACGGAGCTCTTCCGGGAGGGCGACTGGACGGACCTGTTCACCCTCGTTCGTGAGGAGGGCGCGCAGGCGCTGGTGGAGCGGGTCCGGGCGCTGGAGCGGGCGGACGACGACGCCGGGCGGGCCCTGCTGGGCCGGGCGAAGACGCACGACGACGCGACGGTGGTGTGCGTGGAGCTGTGAACGGCGCCGTCGCGTCCCTCGGGGTCGTGTCCGCGTCGGCTACTTCTCCATCCCGATGTTCAGCTGGTGGAGCAGCCGGGCCAGCTCCGCGACCTCTTGGCGGTCCCAGTCGGAGAAGTGCGTGACGTACCGCTCGCGGCGGGCCTCGCGGACCCGCCTCACCCGGGTGCGGCCCTCCTCGGTGAGGTCGACGAGCCAGGCGCGGCCGTCCGCCGGGTCCGGCTCGCGGGCGACCAGCCCGAGTTGCTCCAGGGCGCGCAGCTGGCGGGACATGGTGGCCTTGCCGACGCCGATGTAGCCGGCGAGTTCCGTGGCGCGCTGGCGGCCGCACTCCTCCAGCCGGACGAGGAGCCCGTAGGCGGCGGACTCCAGGTCCGGGTGGACCTCACGGGCCATCTCCCCCTGGTTGGCGCGGGCGCGGCGCAGCAGCACCGTGAGTTCCCGCTCCAGGGACAGGAACTCCCGGTCGCCCTGCTCCACACCGCGCGACGACGTGTCGGACCCGCTGTCGCGTCCGTCGCCGTTTGTGTCCTCGTGCACGTCAGCACCCCTGATCTCGCCGGTCGCCGCCATCGGCGCAGCTCTTAAGTATTTCGCAGGCAGGGACCGGCGGCGCTTCCCAGGACCCCGATGCGGGTCCGCGGCGGAACCGGGAAGGCCCGGGCCTCCCTCACGGGACCCGGGCCTTCCCCTCTCCGGTCGCGTCCGTCACGCCGCGACCGGAACCTCCGGCGCCGCGCCGTTCGTGGCGGGCGCGAGCGCCAGTTCCAGGACCTGGCGGACGTCCGTGACGGCGTGGACGTCGAGCTTGTCCAGCACCTCCGCCGGGACGTCGTCCAGGTCGGGCTCGTTGCGCTTGGGGATGACGACGGTGGTGACGCCCGCCCGGTGCGCGGCGAGCAGCTTCTGCTTCACGCCGCCGATCGGCAGGACCCGGCCGGTCAGGGAGACCTCGCCGGTCATGGCCACGTCCGTGCGGACGAGCCGGCCGGACAGCAGGGAGGCGAGGGCCGTCGTCATCGTGACGCCCGCGCTGGGGCCGTCCTTCGGGACCGCGCCCGCCGGGAAGTGGATGTGCACGCCCCGGTCCTTCAGGTCGCCCACCGGCAGCTCCAGTTCGGCGCCGTGGCTGCGCAGGAAGCTGAGCGCGATCTGTGCCGACTCCTTCATCACGTCGCCGAGCTGACCGGTCAGGGTCAGGCCCGCCGCGCCGGTCTCCGGGTCGGCCAGCGACGCCTCGACGAAGAGGACGTCTCCGCCGGCGCCGGTGACCGCGAGACCGGTCGCGACACCGGGCACCGCGGTCCGGCGCTCGGCCGGGTCCTGGGCGGACTCGGGCACGTGGTGCGGCCGGCCGATCAGCCCGCGCAGATCCTCGTCCCCGATGGTGAACGGCAGCTTCCGCTCGCCCAGTTCGTGCTGGGCCGCGACCTTGCGCAGCAGCCGCGCGATGGACCGCTCCAGGGTGCGCACCCCCGCCTCGCGGGTGTACTCGCCGGCGAGCTTGCGCAGCGCGCTCTCGTCGAGGGCCACCTCGTCCTTGTCCAGGCCCGCCCGCTCCAGCTGGCGCGGGAGCAGGTGGTCGCGGGCGATGACGACCTTCTCGTCCTCGGTGTAGCCGTCGAGGCGGACCAGCTCCATACGGTCGAGCAGGGCCTCCGGGATGGCTTCGAGCACGTTGGCGGTGGCGAGGAAGACCACGTCCGACAGGTCGAGCTCGACCTCCAGGTAGTGGTCGCGGAACGTGTGGTTCTGCGCCGGGTCCAGGACCTCCAGCAGGGCGGCCGCCGGGTCGCCCCGGAAGTCGGATCCCACCTTGTCGATCTCGTCGAGGAGCACCACCGGGTTCAGCGACCCGGCCTCCTTGATCGCCCGCACGATCCGGCCGGGCAGCGCGCCGACGTACGTACGGCGGTGGCCGCGGATCTCGGCCTCGTCGCGGACGCCGCCGAGGGCGACGCGGACGAACTTTCGGCCCATGGCGTGGGCGACGGACTCGCCGAGGCTGGTCTTGCCGACGCCGGGCGGGCCGACGAGCGCGAGCACGGCACCGCCGCGCCGCCCGCCCACGACACCCAGGCCGCGCTCGCCGCGCCGCTTGCGCACCGCGAGGTACTCGGTGATCCGCTCCTTCACGTCGTCCAGGCCGGCGTGCTCGGCGTCGAGGACGGCGCGAGCGCCCTGGATGTCGTACCGGTCCTCGGTGCGCTCGTTCCACGGCAGTTCGAGGACGGTGTCCAGCCAGGTGCGGATCCAGGAGCCCTCCGGCGACTGGTCGCTGGACCGCTCCAGCTTGTCGACCTCCTTGAGGGCCGCCTCGCGGACCTTCTCGGGCAGGTCGGCGGCCTCGACGCGGGCGCGGTAGTCGTCGGACTCCTCGCCCTCCTGCTCGCCGTTGAGCTCGCGCAGCTCCTTGCGCACGGCCTCGAGCTGGCGCCGCAGCAGGAACTCGCGCTGCTGCTTGTCGACGCCCTCCTGGACGTCCTTGGCGATGGTCTCGGCGACGTCCTGCTCGGCGAGGTGGTCGCGCAGCTGCTGGGTGGCGAGCTTCAGACGGGCCACCGGGTCGGCGGTCTCCAGGAGCTCCACCTTCTGTTCGGTGGTCAGGAACGGCGAGTAACCGGAGTTGTCGGCGAGCGCGGAGACGTCGTCGATGGCCTGGACGCGGTCGACGACCTGCCAGGCGGCGCGCTTGCGCAGCCAGGCGGTGGCGAGCGCCTTGTACTCCTTGACGAGTTCGGCGACGTGACCGGGCAGCGGCTCGGGGACGGTCCGGTCGACCCTCGTCCCCTCGACCCACAGCGCCGCGCCGGGCCCGGTGGTGCCGGCGCCGATCTGCACGCGGCCGCGGCCGCGGATCAGCGCGCCCGGGTCGCCGTCGGCCAGCCGGCCGACCTGTTCGACGGTGCCGAGCACACCGGTGCTCGCGTAGGTCCCGTCGAGGCGCGGCACCAGGAGTACCTGAGGCTTGCCCGGTGTTGAACGGGCGGCGGCCTGGGCGGCCTCCACCGCGGCGCGAACGTCGGTGTCGTTGAGGTCCAGCGGAACCACCATGCCGGGGAGCACGACCTCGTCGTCGAGAGGCAGCACGGGCAGGGTGAGCGGAGCGGACGTCGATGCCATGATCTCCCCTTAGGCAGTCAAGTTGAGCTATGCCGACTCAATGCACGTGAGTCTCCGAATGTTCCCCGGGAGGCGGCCCGTTCGCTGTGGGCGATCACGACTGTTCCGGTGGGCGGCTTCGCCCTTACGGTCGGACGTAATGGTTCAACAAGCATTAAGGCTCTTACCGAGCCGCTCTGGGGGGGGGATTCCTGTGGATCGTTTCGTCCAGGCATGGGTGGACGGGTGGGTCGTGTCGCGCGGGGCGGCTCCGCCCGTGGCCGAGCCGTGGGGCTGGACCGTCGACGTGGGAGCGGGGATCCAGCACGCCAGTCGGCACGTGTTCGGCGCGACGGACAGCGCGGTGTCGGAGCCGGCCGTCCGGAAGGTGGCGGGCGCGGTGACCGGGGCCGGCGTGTGGCTGAAGGTGTTCGCCGACCCCGCCGTGGTCGGGCCCTGGCTGGGGCCCGGCTGGTGGATCGACCCCGAGCCCGGCTTCCTGATGACCGCCACGCTCCCCGACGTCGCGCCGGGTTCCGCCCCCGACGGCTACCGGACCCGCACCTGGTCGCGCGGCGGCGTGACCCGCACCATGATCGCCGCCCCGGACGGCTCCCTGGCCGCGCGCGGGCAGATCGCCCCGACCGGCGGCACGGCGGTCGTCGACCAGATCGAGACCTCCCCCGGCCACCGCCGCCGCGGGCTCGGCGCCCTCGTCATGCGGACCCTGCAGCACGCGGCGCTCGCACAGGGCGCCCGGACCGGGGTGCTGGGAGCCACACCACAGGGGCGGGCACTGTACGAGTCACTGGGCTGGCGCGTCGAGTCATCGCTGACCAGCGCGAAGTTCACGGGAGACGCACGGGGGTGACGTCCGGCGGCCGGGAGGGCGCACCCTTCGCCGCCGCACGACGGGGCACGCCCCTCGCGCCCCCTCTCCGTACCCCGCCCACTTCCGGCATTCACCCCGAAGTCACCCGCCGGCCCGACCACAATGCGCGTATGACCGATGACTGGAAGCGACGTCTCGACGCCCTCCACGCCGAACTGGTCCGCCGTGACGACCCCGTCGCCTGGGTGACGGAGGCCGACGCCGTCGAGGCCTCGCGCCGGTATCCGCAGATCGCGCTGCGCGGACCCGTCTTCGGTGTCGCCGCACGGGACCGGACGGCCGCCGAGCCGGGCTGGCGGCTGCTGAAGCCGGTGGTGGACGGCATGCCCCAGCAGGCCCGGGACGGGCTCAACTCGCACCTGTGGTTCAAGGCGAAGGACGGCACCGACGACCCGGCCGCCCGGCGCGAGCTGCTGGCGGCCGTGGCCGTGCTGGAGCGGGCCCCGGCCGACGAGGTGGAGGCGCTGGGCGTGCGCTACCGGGTGGTGCGCGGCGACGAGTTCGCCCGGACCGGCGACGACGGCCTGGAGCCGCCCCGGCCCACCGACCTCGAGCCGGTGAGCCCGTCGTGGGAGGACCCGGGCACCGCCCCGTCGCCGGACGTGGGGTACGTCCTGGACCCCGACCGGGACGAGGGCCCGATGGCGGGCGCCCTCCGGCTGGGCCTGCGCGACTTCACGTACACGGGTGACCGCTTCCCTCCCGATGTGCGCGCGGACTCCGAGTGGGCGGCCCGGACGCACCCGGACGTGGTGCGGCTGCCGGTCGGCTTCTCGGTGGCCGAACGCGACGGGTCCGACTGGACCCCGTGCGGGTCCCTGGCGGCGACCCCGCACGAGGCGCGCCGCTCGCTGTACGAGGGGATGGCCCGCGTCTGGGCGATGCTCTACCGCTTCGACGAGCACAAGAAGGCCCTGTACGCGCGGGCCGCGGAGACGTTCCGGTCGGCCGGCCGGGCCGACGAGGCCAGCGTGGAGGACCGCCTGTTCCGGATCTGCCGTGTCGAGCGGATGGTCCGCCTGGGGCCCGACGGGCCCGAGCCGCCCCGCCCGTCGGACCTCGACGAGTACGGCCCCATGAAGCTCCACCCGACCCTGCACACGGACGGCACGGTCCAGTACGACGACTGACCGGCGGAGACCGGCACCGACCGGCGGTTGAGGTGACGGTCAGCGACCGGGGCGACCGTCAGCGACCGGAGTGACCGTCGGCGCCGGAGTGACGGTCGGCGCCGGGGGAAGCGGCCGGGACCGCGGCAGGCGCCGGAGCCACGGCCAGGTGCCGACACCTATCGCCAGCGCGATCAGGTGTCCCCAGTTCGTCATCGGGTCGGTGAAGGCGATCAGGTCCTGGAGCAGCATCCCGCCGAAGGCGGCGAGCAGCGGCCAGCGCAGCCACGGCCCGAGCAGCCCCGCCAGGGCGCCCACACTCGCGGCGACACCGAAGCTGATGCCGTAGTCGAGGCGGTGCAGCGAACTGTCGGGCAGCCGGCCCACGAGCACCCCCAGGCCCACCGGCACCTCGGTCGCGAGGGTGGCCAGGACATGCCCGAGCAGGAAGACGACGGCCGTACGGACGCCGCCTATGCGCCGCTCCAGCGTCGTCAGGACGGCCAGGAAGCCGAGCGTGAAGGGGGAGGCGAAGCCGCCCGCCACCCAGAGCGCGCTGGCCACCAGCACCAGCACGGGCGTCCGCACCAGATGCGCGACATCGGTGCTGGAGCCCTGGTGCAGGGCGTGCACGAGGGAGGGGCCGACGTGCGCGGTGAGAAAGGAGGTGCCGGCGAGGACGGCCGCGTACGAGAGGGTGAACGGGACGGGGACCCGGTACCGGCGGCGGGGGGCCGCCTCGGCGGGCGGCTCGGCGGGCGGCTCGGCGCGGGGCGGCGGGCGCTGGCCCGGGATGCCGTCCAGCAGCCCGTGGACGTCGGGCAGCGGCGGGCTCGTGGGTGCGGCCGTGCGTTCCACCGTGCGGCGCTCCTTCCGTTCCACCCCACCTTTCGCGCCGCGCCGGTCCGCTGTCTGTGACCGACACCACGCCCGAGCCGATTCACAGCAAGCTCCGAGACTTTCCCCAGCCGGTTCCCACGCGCCCCGAAGCCGCTCGGAAGCCACTCCGAGCCCGTTCCGAACGGCTGTACGTCAACCTCATCCGCCGCCCACGGAAATCCCTCAACAAACCGTCAGGGAAGTGCCAGGATGGGCCGATGCCCATCCCGTACGACATCCCCGACGCGCCCGAAGTGCTGGACCGTCGCGAGGGCCCCTACGGTGAGGTCGTCCTGCGCCGGCACGGGGAGTTGCTCCAGATCATCGCCAACGGCTGCTTCCTGATGGACACCTCGGACGGCCGCTCGGAGCGGCTCCTGGTCGACGCCGCGCTGGACGCGCTGGACGGCCGCCTCTCGCCCGGTCTGCTGATCGGCGGCCTCGGCGTCGGCTTCTCCCTCGCGCATGCCGCCGCCGATCCCCGCTGGGGCGCCGTCACGGTCGTGGAGCGTGAGCGCGCCGTCATCGACTGGCATCTCGACGGCCCACTGGCCGCCCTCTCCGGGGACGCGCTCGCCGACCCCCGGTCGAAGATCGTCGAAGCGGATCTGCTCGACTACGTCAATGAGACATGCGACACGTTCGACGCGGTATGTCTCGACATCGACAACGGGCCCGACTGGACCGTCACCGAGGGCAACGACAGCCTCTATTCCACGGCCGGACTCGCAAGCTGCGCACGGGTGTTGAGACCCGGTGGGGTACTGGCCGTGTGGTCCGCCCGACCCTCTCCGGAATTCGAGGGAACCATGAGGAATGCCGGGTTCCAACAGGTGCGTACCGAAGAGATCCCGGTTGCCCGAGGCGTGCCGGACGCCGTACATCTTGCCGTCCGACCTGGATAGCAAAGCCGTGGTGACTCCCCGTACGCTGCACCCCTGACGCCGATCATTTACGCGTCAACCGCAGTCATGCGCAGACATGGGATCACCCCACTGGTTCCGGAAAGCACACTCAGGGGCGGGCGATGGAGCAGACACACACCGCACACAACAGCACGGCGACGGCGACGCCGGGCGCGCAGCGGCGCGTCCTGGTGGTCGAGGACGACCCGACGATCGTCGACGCCATCGCGGCCCGCCTGCGCGCCGAGGGATTCCTCGTGCAAACGGCGGGCGACGGCCCGGCGGCCGTCGACACGGCAGAGGCCTGGCAGCCCGACCTGCTGATCCTCGACATCATGCTGCCCGGCTTCGACGGTCTGGAGGTCTGCCGTCGTGTGCAGGCCTCCCGCCCGGTGCCGGTCATGATGCTCACCGCGCGCGACGACGAGACCGACATGCTGGTCGGGCTCGGCGTGGGCGCCGACGACTACATGACCAAGCCGTTCTCGATGCGGGAGCTGGCGGCACGCGTGCATGTGCTGCTGCGCCGGGTGGAGCGGGCCGCGATCGCGGCGACGACTCCGCGCAGCGGGATCCTGCGGCTCGGCGAGCTGGAGATCGACCACGCGCAGCGCCGGGTGCGGGTGCGCTCGGAGGACGTGCACCTCACGCCCACCGAGTTCGACCTGCTGGTCTGCCTGGCGAACACCCCGCGCGCGGTGCTCTCCCGTGAGCAGCTCCTCGCGGAGGTCTGGGACTGGGCGGACGCCTCCGGCACCCGTACCGTCGACAGCCACATCAAGGCGCTGCGGCGGAAGATCGGCGCGGAGCGGATCCGCACGGTGCACGGCGTGGGCTACGCGCTGGAGACCCCGACGCCATGAGTTCCGGGCCGGACGGGCCGAGAAGCCCCGGGGAGCCCTGGGGCCGGGTACGGCCGTTCTCGATCAAGACCAAGCTGGGTGCGCTGGTCGTCGTCTCGGTGCTGATCACCACCGGCCTGTCGGTGATCGCGGTGCACACCAAGACGGAGCTGCGCTTCATCACGGTCTTCTCGATGATCGCCACACTGCTGATCACGCAGTTCGTGGCGCATTCGCTCACCGCGCCGCTGGACGAGATGAACACGGTGGCCCGGTCCATCTCGCACGGCGACTACACCCGTCGGGTGAGCGAGAACCGTCGCGACGAGCTGGGCGACCTGGCCCAGACGATCAACGTCATGGCGGACGAGCTGGAGGCGCAGGACCGGCAGCGCAAGGAGCTGGTGGCCAACGTCTCGCACGAGCTGCGCACGCCCATCGCCGGCCTGCGCGCCGTCCTGGAGAACGTCGTCGACGGCATCGCCGAGGCGGACCCCGAGACGATGCGCACCGCCCTGAAGCAGACGGAGCGGCTCGGGCGGCTGGTGGAGACGCTGCTGGACCTGTCCCGCCTGGACAACGGCGTCGTCCCGCTGCGCAAGCGGCGCTTCGAGGTGTGGCCGTACCTGTCCGGGGTGCTGAAGGAGGCCAACATGGTCGCCTCGGCGCGCGCCACGATGGGCTCGGGCGGCAACCACACGCGCACCGACGTCCATCTGCACCTCGATGTGTCCCCGCCCGAGCTGACCGCGCACGCGGACCCGGAGCGGATCCACCAGGTCGTCGCGAACCTGATCGACAACGCGGTCAAGCACAGCCCGCCGCACGGACGGGTGACGGTGAAGGCGCGGCGCGGGCCGCTGCCGGAGTCGCTGGAGCTCGAGGTCCTGGACGAGGGGCCCGGCATTCCGCGCTCGGAGTGGCGCAGGGTGTTCGAGCGGTTCAACCGGGGAGCCGTCCGCCGGCCGCACGGACCGGGCAGCGACGGCGGTACCGGGCTCGGGCTGGCGATCGCCCGCTGGGCGGTCGATCTTCACGGCGGCCGGATCGGAGTGGCCGAATCCGAGCGGGGCTGCCGGATTCTTGTCACCCTTCCGGGAGAGTTTTCCGTCCCAAGTTGACGTAAAGTTCGAACCGGAGCCACAAGATCCACCGACGTTCGCGCAGTCGGACACGTGTGATCAGGCAGCGGACCGTCCCAGGTCGGCACGGGTCCGCACGCTCAGCGTGCGCGACCTGCATCAACGCACCCCTTTTGACGCGCAACCGCGCTTGTTTCCCGCCATTTACAGCCGTGAAACGCTCTTTCCGATGTGACTTACGCGACGATGCACCGGCCCGGCCTGACCTTCCCCCTCCAGGGGGCGTAGCCTTTATTCCCGCTGTCCATCACCTTGTGAAGCGGAAGAGGGCGGTTGCCGCCGTGTCGCCACAGTCCCCCAGTAACGCATCGAGCATCTCGACCGACGCAGACCAAGCGGGCAAGAATCCCGCTGCCGCGTTCGGGCCGAACGAGTGGCTCGTCGATGAGATCTATCAGCAGTACCTCCAGGACCCGAACTCGGTAGACCGTGCCTGGTGGGACTTCTTCGCCGACTACAAGCCGGGGGCCGCCACTCCCTCGGCTCCGGCGGGTACTGCGGCCGCGGGGGCCGCAGCGACCACCACGCCCCCGGCGCCCGCCGCACCGGCCGCTCCGGCCCAGCCGGCGCCCGCTGCTGCGGCGCCCGCCGCTCCGGCTCCCGCGCCGGCCGCCGCCCCGAAGCCCGCAGCCGCTGCTCCGGCCGCTGCTCCGGCTCCGGTGAAGGCGGCCCCGGCCGCCAAGCCGGCCGCCGCGAAGCCCGCGCCCGCCGCTGCCCCGGCCGCGCCGGCGCAGGGTCCGGAGTTCGTGACGCTGCGCGGTCCCGCCGCCGCGGTCGCCAAGAACATGAACGCCTCGCTGGAGCTGCCCACGGCCACGTCCGTGCGCGCGGTCCCGGTGAAGCTGCTGTTCGACAACCGCATCGTCATCAACAACCACCTCAAGCGCGCCCGGGGCGGGAAGATCTCCTTCACGCACCTGATCGGCTTCGCGATGGTGCAGGCCATCAAGGCCATGCCGTCGATGAACTGGCACTACGCGGAGAAGGACGGGAAGCCCACCCTCGTCAAGCCGCCGCACGTCAACTTCGGCCTGGCCATCGACCTGGTGAAGCCCAACGGCGACCGCCAGCTCGTCGTGGCCGGCATCAAGAAGGCCGAGACGCTGAACTTCTTCGAGTTCTGGCAGGCCTACGAGGACATCGTCCGCCGCGCCCGCGACGGCAAGCTGACGATGGACGACTTCACCGGCGTCACGGTCTCCCTGACCAACCCCGGCGGTCTCGGCACCGTGCACTCCGTGCCGCGTCTGATGCCCGGCCAGTCGGTGATCATGGGCGTCGGCTCGATGGACTACCCGGCGGAGTTCCAGGGCACCAGCCAGGACACCCTGAACAAGCTCGGCATCTCGAAGGTCATGACGCTCACGTCGACCTACGACCACCGGGTCATCCAGGGCGCCGCCTCCGGCGAGTTCCTCCGCGTCGTCGCCAACTTCCTCCTCGGGGAGAACGGCTTCTACGACGAGATCTTCGAGGCGCTGCGCATCCCCTACGAGCCGGTCCGCTGGCTCAAGGACATCGACGCCAGCCACGACGACGACGTCACCAAGGCCGCCCGGGTCTTCGAGCTGATCCACTCCTACCGGGTCCGCGGCCACGTCATGGCCGACACCGACCCGCTGGAGTACCGCCAGCGCAAGCACCCCGACCTGGACATCACCGAGCACGGCCTCACCCTGTGGGACCTCGAGCGCGAGTTCGCGGTCGGCGGCTTCGCGGGCAAGTCCCTGATGAAGCTGCGCGACATCCTGGGCGTGCTGCGCGACTCGTACTGCCGCACCACCGGCGTCGAGTTCATGCACATCCAGGACCCGAAGCAGCGCCGCTGGATCCAGGACCGCATCGAGCGCGCGCACAGCAAGCCGGAGCGCGAGGAGCAGCTGCGCATCCTGCGCCGGCTGAACGCGGCGGAGGCCTTCGAGACCTTCCTCCAGACGAAGTACGTCGGCCAGAAGCGCTTCTCCCTGGAGGGCGGCGAGTCCGTCATCCCGCTGCTCGACGCGGTGCTGGACAGCGCGGCCGAGTCGCGGCTGGACGAGGTCGTCATCGGCATGGCCCACCGCGGCCGGCTGAACGTCCTCGCGAACATCGTCGGCAAGTCGTACGCGCAGATCTTCCGTGAGTTCGAGGGCAACCTCGACCCGAAGTCGATGCACGGCTCCGGCGACGTGAAGTACCACCTGGGCGCCGAGGGGACCTTCACGGGCCTGGACGGCGAGCAGATCAAGGTCTCGCTGGCCGCGAACCCGTCCCACCTGGAGACGGTCGACCCGATCATCGAGGGCATCAGCCGCGCCAAGCAGGACATCATCAACAAGGGCGGCACGGACTTCACGGTCCTGCCGGTCGCCCTGCACGGCGACGCGGCCTTCGCGGGCCAGGGCGTGGTGGCCGAGACCCTGAACATGTCGCAGCTGCGCGGTTACCGCACGGGCGGCACGGTCCACATCGTCATCAACAACCAGGTCGGCTTCACCGCCGCCCCGGAGTCCTCGCGCTCCTCGATGTACGCCACGGACGTGGCGCGCATGATCGAGGCCCCGATCTTCCACGTGAACGGCGACGACCCCGAGGCCGTCGTCCGCGTCGCGCGGCTGGCCTTCGAGTTCCGTCAGGCGTTCAACAAGGACGTGGTGATCGACCTCATCTGCTACCGCCGCCGCGGTCACAACGAGTCGGACAACCCGGCCTTCACCCAGCCGCTGATGTACGACCTGATCGACAAGAAGCGCTCGGTGCGCAAGCTGTACACCGAGTCCCTCATCGGTCGCGGCGACATCACCCTGGAAGAGGCCGAGCAGGCGCTCCAGGACTACCAGGGCCAGCTGGAGAAGGTCTTCACGGAGGTCCGCGAGGCCACCGCGCAGCCCGCCGCCGGCGACGCCCACGAGCCGCAGGACAACTTCCCCGTAGCGGTGAACACCGCCGTCTCCGCCGAGGTCGTCAAGCGCATCGCCGAGTCCCAGGTCAACATCCCGGACTACTTCCACGTCCACCCGCGCCTGCTGCCGCAGCTCCAGCGCCGGGCGACGATGGTCGAGGACGGCACGATCGACTGGGGCATGGGCGAGACGCTGGCCGTCGGCTCGCTGCTGCTGGAAGGCACCCCGGTCCGGCTGTCCGGCCAGGACTCGCAGCGCGGCACCTTCGGCCAGCGCCACGCGGTGCTGATCGACCGCGAGACGGGCGAGGAGCACACCCCGCTCCAGTACCTCAACGACGAGCAGGCGCGCTACAACGTCTACAACTCCCTCCTCTCCGAGTACGCGGTGATGGGCTTCGAGTACGGCTACTCGCTGGCCCGCCCCGACGCGCTCGTGATGTGGGAGGCGCAGTTCGGCGACTTCGTCAACGGCGCGCAGACCGTGGTCGACGAGTACATCTCGGCGGCCGAGCAGAAGTGGGGTCAGACGAGCGGCGTCACGCTCCTCCTCCCCCACGGCTACGAGGGCCAGGGCCCGGACCACTCCTCGGCCCGCGTCGAGCGCTTCCTCCAGCTCTGCGCCCAGAACAACATGACGGTCGCGATGCCCACGCTCCCGTCGAACTACTTCCACCTCCTGCGGTGGCAGGTGCACAACCCGCACCACAAGCCGCTGGTCGTCTTCACCCCGAAGTCGATGCTGCGCCTCAAGGCCGCCGCGTCGAAGGCGGAGGAGTTCACGAGCGGCCAGTTCCGCCCGGTCATCGGCGACACGACGATCACCGACCCGGCGGCCGTCAAGAAGGTCGTCTTCTGCGCCGGCAAGGTCTACTACGACCTGGAGGCCGAGCGTCAGAAGCGCGGCGTCACGGACACGGCGATCATCCGCCTCGAGCGGCTGTACCCGCTGCCGGGTGCCGAGGTCCAGGCGGAGGTCAACAAGTACCCCAACGCCGAGAAGTACCTCTGGACCCAGGAGGAGCCGGCCAACCAGGGCGCCTGGCCGTTCATCGCCCTGAACCTGATCGACCACCTGGACCTCGCGGTCGGCGCGGACGTGCCGCACGGCGAGCGCCTGCGCCGCATCTCGCGCCCGCACGGCTCGTCCCCGGCGGTCGGCTCCGCCAAGCGGCACCAGGCGGAGCAGGAGCAGCTGGTGCGTGAGGTCTTCGAGGCCTGAGCCTGCGAAGCGCCTGACGAAACCGTCCGACGAACCTGTCCGGCGATCGTCTGACGGCGAAGGGCCCGCCCCCCGAGGTTTCGGGGGGCGGGCCCTTCGCCGTTCGTCCGGACCGTCGGCCGGTCGTCCGGGGTCAGGTCGTCCGGGGTCAGGTCGTCTGGGGTTCGAAGTCCCAGTACGGCCGGTTGCGGGAGCGTGCCGAGATGGTGTGCACGTGCTGCTTGCCCAGCGTCGCCTCGAGATCCGACAGGGCTTCCTGCTCGACCTTCTCCGCCTGGCGCCGGTCCCGCAGTCCGCGCAGATCGGCCGCGTACGCGATGCGGGCCGACAGGGTGAGCGGGTGGGTGCGCCCGAGCAGCTCGGCGGCCCGGGTCGCCGTGTCCCTGCTGAGCGCTGCCGCGCTCTCCGTGTCGCCGACGAGGTTGCGCAGGGCGGAGGCGTTGAGGGCGCACCCCAGACTCCAGGGATGGTTCTCCCCGACCGCCTCCGTCATGGCGGCCAGCGCCTGTTCGAGGAGGACGTGGGCATGCTCCCGTTCGCCCACGTTGCGCAGGATGAGCGCCTGGTTGGCGCGGGCTCCGGCGATGAAGGGATGGTCGTCGGCGAGCATCACCTCGTAGCGCGCGACGACGGCCTCGCTGAGCTCCCTGGCCTGGTCGATGTCGCCGTGCTCCCGGGCGAAGCAGCTCTGGGCACAGCCGAACATGAGGGTCCACGGGTGCGTCTCGCCCATGACCCGCTCGCCGTTCTCCAGCACGGTGCTGAAGAGCTCGCCGGCCCGCGCGCGATCGCCGTTGCGGTAGTGGCACAGCGCGAGGTTGTACTCGGCTTTCAGGGTCTGCGGGTTGCTGTCCCCCATCACGATCGCGTTGTCGCGGACGCTCTGCGCCTGGATCGATTCGGCCTCGGTGTAGCGGCCCAGCAGCCGCAGGTCGATGGAGTAGGAGATCTGCGAGTCGAGCGTCCACGGGTGACGCCCCTTCAGCACCAGCCGCCGCGCCTCCATGACCTGCCGGTCGATGTCCAGCGCCTCCGGGTACGCGCCGAGCAGGCGCAGCGAGACGGCCACGTTGTTGCGCGCGTTGAGGGTGCGTGAGTCCTGTTCGCCGAGGAGCTCGTGGTAGGCCAGCTGACTCCATCGGGACAGTTCGAGCGCCTCTTCGTAGCGGCCCAGGCCGCGCAGGTCGGCGGCGAGACCGCTGGCGAAGCGCAGGTGCTCCAGGTCCTGTGCTCCCCGTTCCTCCCGCAACTGGTCGACGGCCGCGCGGTTGAGGGCCTCGGTACGCGCGTACTCACCGCCGGCGCGCAGCACGTTGACGTAGTGGAACGTCAGTTCCCAGATCCTCGGGTGACTCTCGCCGAGAAGCGAACGCCAGGACTCCATGGCACGTTCGCCGAGCTTGATGCCGGCCACGTACTCGCCGGAGAAGTACATGTAGCGCAGACAGTTGAGGACCAGGCCCTGGACACCCGAGTCCCGGCTGTTGAGGACGTCCGCGTACTTCAGGTGCGGCACGATGTCGGCGTACCGCTGCCACAGGCGGGTGTCGGTGGGCCGGCGCGGATCGGCCGCGGCCAGCGCCCGGCGCACGACATCGATGAACTCGGCCCGGTCCGCGTCCGGCATGTCCTTCTGGACGATCTGGTGGACCATGCGGTGCAGGTAGAGAGACTCACCGGAGGAGACCACCTCGTCGCCGAGGGTCTCGTGGGACTCCAGGCGCACCACGGAGTACTGGCGGAGCTGACTGATCGCCTTGTTCCACAGCAGCGGGTCGTTGAGCAGCCTGGCGATCTGCTCGGGCAGGTCGCCGCTCGGCATCTCCTTGAGGAGGCGTACGGGGATGAAGCCGGGCGCGAAGAAGGTGCACAGCCGCAGGAGGTCGACGGACTCGGGGACGGTCTCGCGGAGTTTGTTCAGCAGTATCGACCAGGCGGTCTGGAAGGCGAGCGGGAAGTCCGCCGAGACCTTCACGACGTCCTGGTCGATGCCGCCTTCCAGCAGTCCGATGTACTCCTCGACCGACAGGTCGGAGTCGTTGAGCCAGCCCGCCGTCTGGTCCAGCAGCAACGGCAGGTCCTCCAGCGCCTCCGCGAGCAGGTCCGCCTCCGGCTCGGCGAGACGCGGCGCGCGGCGGCGGATGAACGCCACCGACTCGTCCCGCGCGTACACCGGCACTTCCAGCAGCATGCTGTTGTGCTCGCTCCACTCGGGGTTGCGCGAGGTGATGATCACGTGCCCGGGACCGGTGGGCACCAGGTCCCAGATCTGGTCGGGCTCGTCGGCGCCGTCCAGGATCAGCAGCCAGCGGGCGAAGGGGTCGCCCCGGCGCAGCGAGTCCCGCACCGCGCGCAGCCGCTCGCCGTACTCCTGCCCGGTCCGCAGGCCCAGTTTGGGGGCCAGTTCGGCCAGCAGCCGTCGGTAGGTGACCCGTTTCTCGGCGTTGACCCACCAGACGACGTCGTACTCGGAGCCGAAGCGGTAGACGTACTCGGCGGCGAGCTGGGTCTTGCCCACTCCCGACATGCCGTGGAACGTCACCACGCCCGCGCCCGGCGCCGCGCCCTGCAGCTGGTGGTAGGCGTCGTTGAGGAGGGACTCGCGGCCGGTGAAGCGCGTGTTGCGGCGCGGCACCCCGCCCCACACCTCGGGCATGGACGCGGGGAAGCGCGGCGCGCGGCGCTCGACCGCTGCCGTCTGCGGGAGCGGTCCGGCGGGCAGGCCGAGCCGGTCCAGCAGGCGCCGCTCGGCCTCGTCGGCGCCCACGTTGATCAGTTCGACCGGGGCGAGTACGGCGGCGGCGGTGGGCACGGACGCCGTGGTGACGGAGACGGCCGCGAACCGGGACGGGTCGGGGCCCACGACCTCTCCCAGCGCCGCGTTCCACTCCTCGCGGGTGCGCGGGCCCAGTTGGAAGTACCACTCGCTGACGAGCACGAGGATCCGGCCCTCGGCCATCTTCAGGTGACGCAGCAGGTCCACGAGCGGGACGTCCGCGGGCGAGTCCCATCGCTGGAACACCACGCGCAGCCCCCGGCGCTCCAGCCGGTCGCCGATCCAGGCCGCCCAAGCCCGGTTGAACCCGGCGAAGCTGATGGTGACGGTCTGATTCGCCGCCTCCCCCACGGTCGTCCCGACCGGCGTACGAGCTCCAGACATGCAGCGGCCTCCAGCGCGTAGTCCACGAAAATCCTAGAACCTCGGCGCATCGCTGGTAAGTGCGGCGGGCCCGCGAACGACACCTCGGCGCGACGATCTTTCCGCAGTGGACGGCTCGGCGCCGGTATCTTCACCCATTCGGCCGTGGCACGGACGGGGTCTGACGTCGCGTCCACAAGGTGCGCGTGGCCTTCAGGTACGCCTGGGCCCGGGCCGTGTGGCCCCGGGGCGCGGGATGGGCGCCCATGTCCTCGTAGGCGGCGGCCATGGCGTCGACGAACCGCCGCCCCCGGGCGGTGAGGTGCGTGGCCCCGACGAGCGCGGGCAGGGCCGCACCGACCTGGGCCCGGTAGCGGGCGTGCTGGGCCCATGCCGACTCCCGGTGCGCGGGGTCGGCGGTGAGGGCACGGCGTTGGAAGAAGTCCGCGAGCCCCAGATGGGCGTAGGCGCCCTGCAACAGGCCGTCGAACGGGCGGGGATCGGGCCTCCAGGGAGCGAAGTACCGGGCGTCCGGTCCTGCCTGATGGAGTGTCGTCAGGTCGCTCAGCGCCGCCAGTTTCGCGTGTTGGAGTTCGTGGACGAGAGTCCCGGCGAAGGCCACCGGCGAAGGCGGGGTGCTGCACAGCAGCGCGCCGAACGCGTCGCGCCGGGTCGCGCTGCAGCCACCGTCTCCGTCGTCCTCCGCGTCCGGCGGCATCTCCAGGGGAACCAGGCACCGCAGCAGCGCGAGCGCCTCCGCCACCCGGTGCGCTCCGCCCGAGCGCAGCGCGGCGGCCGTGCCCGACCAGGCCTGCAGCCACCGTTTGCGTTCCGGGTCGTCCAGTGTCGTCGGCGCGCTCAGCGCGCGGTGGCGGGGATCGCCCCGTGCCGTGCGGTACGGGTCGAGGTCGTCCAGGGGCAGCGGATCGGCCTCGGGCACGAGCCCGGGCAGCGCGTGGGCCGGTGTCCACGCAAGCGCCCCGGACCAGGCGCCGAGCCCGCGTTCCGGAAACACGATCACGTCCGCGGCATCGGGCTGGCGGAGCGTCACCCGGCCTTGGGTACAGGTCGCCCGGACCGGGACGTCGCCGGCTGTCGCCGTGCGCAGGGTCCCGAGGGAGGGAAGGTGGAGCACCCCGTCATGGCCGGTCAGCTCGGCGGTGAAGGGGATCCCGGCACGTGCGGCGGCCACGGCGGCGAGGCCGCTGAAGTGGGCCAGGGCGCGGCGGAGTTCGCGCGCGTTCTCCCGGGTGGGAGGTCGCTCCACCGGGTCCAGGCCGCGCAGACAGCTCAGGGCCCATGGTCCGGTGAGCGGGTACAGCAGGCGGGCGCGTGCGAAGGAGGGTTCCGGGCGGTCCGGGGTCTCGGGAGTTCGCAGGCCGGAGGGCACGGCGCGGTCCGCCTCGGCCAGCAGCGCCCAGTCGTCCCGCAACCGCGACTTCTCCGCCGCGGAGCAGACGGCCGGGTCCGCCGCCTGAGCCGCGTCGAGCACGGCACGCAGCAGCAGCAGCCGCCGGGCGTCCTGGTCTCGGGCCAGGAGTGCGAGCGTTTCGGGGCTGCCCTCGGACCGGCCGAGTTCGGCGAGGGCCCGGTCCGGGATCGCCGGGAGAATCACGGGATGCCCCCTTCAGGTGAGCTCGGGACGACGACGGCGGCGGCCATGGCAGAGGTGGTGGTGGCGGTGGTGGCGGTGGTGGCGGTGGTGGCGGAGGCCGTGGCGCCGAGCCGGGTGGCTACGTGGCGGATGAAGCGCTGGAGGTCGGCGCAGTACACGGAGGGGTTACGGAAGCCGTGCCCCGCCCGGTACCGGTGTACGTAGTGACCGCCTCCGCAGACCGAGACCAGCGGGCAGGCGCGGCACTGCTCGGCGAGGGCCGTCGCGCCCGCCTGCCGGGCGCGCACCCCCGGATGCCGCAGCGCCTCGTCGAACCCGTGCCGGAAGACGTCCAGCCCGGTGCGGGCCGCGCCCTCGTAGGCGGACTTCAGGGAGTCCACCTGCTCGATCGACCCGTCCGTCTCGACCACCACGGCGTCGAAGGGCTGCAGCCCCAGCGCCTCCGTGATCGCCGGCAGGCCGAGCAGCAGCGCGATGCACTCCTCGAACAGCCGCACCCGCGTCTCCCGGCGCCCGGCCTTCCACCAGCGGTCGAAGACGGTGCACAGCCAGCCGCCGTACGCCGTTCCCGTGCTGTCCCAGTGCGGCGGCGGCTCCGACCAGTTCCCGTGCGGCAGAAGCAGGTCCAGGGCCGGCGGGCGCAGGGCGAGCAGCGATTCGTACGTCTGCACCGGGTCCTGTGTGACGTCGACGACCGCCAGGATTCCGGCATACGACTCCGGGAAGCGGTCGGCGACGAGGCGCGCCCCGCGTGCGGCGGCGGGCCACGAGGGGCGCCCCGCGTGGTCGACGCGCCGTGCGTTGTGGGCGGCGAGACCTCCGTCGAGGCTGATGCCGACACCGATCCGGTGCCGGGCCAGGATCGCCAGGCGCGGTTCGGTCAGCAGGGTGGCATTGGTCTGGACGACGGCGCGGACCGTGCAGCCGGCCGGGGCGCGGTCGCGGACCAGGGCGGTGAACCGGCCGAGCGTCTCCGCTCCGGCCAGCAGCGGCTCGCCACCGTGCAGGATCAGCGAGAGGGCGGTCAGACCGTGGGTGCGCGCGTGCTCGGCGATGCGGGAGGCGGTGCGGTCCAGGACCTCCGGGGGCGCGGCGGCGGGGCGGCCGCGCCAGGTGTCGTCGGGGCCCTCGTAGAGGTAGCAGTACCGGCAGGCGAGGTTGCAACGCCCATGGACCTTGACGATGAACTGCCGGAAGGGCGCGTGCTGTTCCGCCACATCAGCACCCCCGTCGTATGCCCGCGCCACGAAACGGCTCGTACGGGAACCGCTTCCCGTCCCGGGGGACGGTCCAAACGCCGAGCGGGTGACGCTGGCCGATTCGGTGGACGACACGACCGAAACCGGTGTGGCGCGCGGGAAGCACCCCGTGGTGGGCCGGGCGGGCGTTCAGAAGGAGTTGGCCCATCCCCAGAGCATCTCGCTCGGCCGCCTGGCCCGCTCGCGCAGATCCGCCAACACCTCCTGGAGCAGCGGGTGCTGGACCGTCGCCAGCTCGGCCAGGCTCAGCTCCGTCAGGTCCGGCAGCGCCGACAGGTCTCCCGTTGTGGGTTCCACGCGGTCCGTGCCGTCCGTGCCGTCCGTACTGTCCGTGCCGTCCTTGTCCGTGCGGTCCTTGCTGTCCGTGCGGTCCGAGCTGTCCATCTCGTTCCCCTCTCGTGCCGACGTGACCCGTACCGCCGCGTTCAGCCCAGCTCGGCCAGCCGCCGCGCCGTCTGTTCCGCCGTCGGCTCGCCCGTGCCCAGGTAGTCCTCCGGCAGTCTCGACCACTCCGCGCGGGCCAGGCGGTAGGCCTCGCGGGCGGCACGCGGCCGGGCGGCCGCCTCGTAGGACATACCCCGCCAGTGATGCGCCTGCGCACACAACTCGACGGCCTCATGGCGCCGACGACCGGTTTCGGCCACCCCCTCCGCCTCCCGGGCCGCCTCCGCCGCGTCGCGGAAGGCGTCGACCGCGAGGTCGAGCCGGGCCGGGCGGCGCAGGCTGCGGTAGGCCTCGAACTGGACCTGGCCGAGGTCCAGTCGGCAGCGGGCGGCCAGCAGCGGATCGCCCGCCTCCGCCGCCGCGAGGCCGAAAAGGTGCTCGGCCTCGCGCAGGTCGACCCGGTCCCCGCGGGCCCGGTAGCGCAGCATCAGCGCGCGGCCGAGCAGCAGCAGCCGGTGGGCGACCTGGCGGCTGCCCGCCGCGGTCTCCATCCGGCAGTCCCGCAGCACGCGGATCGCCCGGGACAGCACGTCCTGCGCCCGTACCCCGGACTGGAGCCCGGCGAGCCGCAGCAGGGCCTCGCCCCACTCGGCGAGGACGTCGGCGTGCGCGGGCGCGTCGCGGGACATCCGCTGGGCGGCCTGCGCGAAGTGGTCCGCTGCCACCTCCAGCTCCGCCGGTTCGCCCGACTCGGCGTAGCGGGCCACGGCGATCCGGCCGGCCCGCGCCAGCAACGACGCGCGCCGGCCCTGTTCGCGCACCAGGGCGAGGGCCTCGTCGACCCGGGCCTGGGCGTCGTCCAGGGGGCCGCCCGCCTGGAGCAGCGCGTCGACCAGGTCGAGCAGGATGCGCACACGCGCGCGTGCCGACTCGGCGGTGTACGGCTCCGTGCCGGTGTCCAGGGCGTTGCGCAGCGACTGAGCGCCCTGTTCGGCGTAGAGGCGGGCCTGGACGGGATCGGCGGTGGCGCCGGACAGACGCAGCAGGATCCTGCCGTGTTCCAGGGGGAGTTCGGGCGGGCGCAGGCGCCGGTCGGGCCAGACGTCGGCGAAGGCCTCCAGCATGCCGACGGCGCCCTGGAGCAGCGCGCTGTCCCCGCCGAGCCGCCACTGTGCCTCCAGGGCGCGCACCCGTTCCAGGGTGAGTTTCAGCGCCTGGTTCTCGTCGAGCCCGGGCGCGGCGCAGGCGACGGCGTACTCGCGGTCGGCGCGGCGCAGCAGGTCCAGGGCGCCGGTGCGGTCGCCGCGCCGCCTGCGGTCGGTCGCGGCCGCGTGCAGCACCCGGGCCAGCACGGCCCGTTCGTGCAGCCGGCGCGGGTGTGCGGTCGCCCGTTCCGCGGCCGCCTCGGCCTCCTGGAGGAGGTCGTCGCCACCCTGCACCTCCCACAGCCGCAGGGTGCAGTGCGCGTACTCGGCCCACAGTTCGGGGTCCGCGCCCGTCCGCTCGCGTTCGGTGGCGCCGCGCAGCAGCTGCACCGCGTCGATGACGTCCTGGATCATGCCCTCGCTGTCGAAGCGCTCGATCAGCGCGCGGGCCCTGCGGACCGCCTGATGCGTCGGCCGTTCCGCGGGCTGGCCCGGTCCGGTCCGGATTCCGGGGCTCTCGAACTGCTCGGGCAGCGGCATGAACCGCCGCAGCACGCGGGCGGCGACCTCCGCGAAGGGCTGGGGCACGGAGGCCTCCTCGCCGTTGCCGCCGTTGTCCCCGTGGTCGGCGCGGTCGGCGCGGTCGGTGTTGTCCCGGTGATCGCCGTTGTCGCCGTTGTCGCCGTTGTCCGTGCGCTGGGTGGTGGGTGTGTACGGGCGGCCCGCGCCGCCGTCGCCGAGCTGGGCCAGGGCGAGGGCAGGAAAGTTGGGGCCGCCCTTGCCGAAGCGCTGCTCGATGTACTCCGAGCAGTGCTTGAGCACCAGCATGGCCTCGTCGCGGCCCAGCCGGGACAGCAGGGCGTCACGCACGTCGGGCTCGATGCGGTACCACTGGGCGCCGCCGTCGGCGTACTCCTCCGACGCGCGCGTGACCAGGCCGCCGACCAGCACCTCGGCGAGCTCGGCCGGCCCGGAGTCGGGCAGCATCGTGCGCTGGACGAGTTGCATCACGGGCAGGCACAGGGGTGCGGCGGCCAGGTACACGGCGAGCCGGCCGGCGGCCGGGGAGGCGCTGGAGCTGAACCTGCTGACCCGTTCGAACGGCGTGCGCCGGCGGTCGGCACGGGCCGCCGGGGCGGCCGGCTGGTCCGCGCGCACCCAGCCCACGGCCCCCGGGACGGGCCCGGCGCCGGCCCCGGACAGCAGTCTGGCCCAGGCGCCCAGAGCCACCGGCTCGGGCGGCAGCACCGGCACCGGCAGCGCTCCACGGCGCGCCTCCGCCGGGGTCCCCGCGGGGGTCCGTACGCGCAGTGCGGCCGCCCCGCCCAGCGTCTCGCCGCGGCTCAGCTCGCAGAACAGCACCGGCAGTCGGGTGCGGTTCCACAGGCGCTGCGGCAGCGGCTGGAGCACGGCGACCGGGCCCTGCCGGGAGAGGTGGTGCAGCAGCCGGTGCGCGTGGCCGCTGTGCCACAGGGGACCCGCGCAGTCGCTGACCAGCAGGACGATCCGGCGGCCGGTGGGATCGCTGAGCCGGTCCGCGGAGTGCAGCGGCGCCGCGTAGGCGTCGGGGCTGCGGCTGACGGCCGGCTCACCGTCCGGCCCCTGGTGCAGATGACTGACCTGGATGTCCGAGAAGGCGCCCAACTGGCCGAAAACCTGCTGAAGTTCGATGAACAGCCTGTCCCACACGCGCATCGAGGACGAGGCGTCCAGGACCAGTTGGAGCCGGGCGTCGCCCCGGGTGACGGCCCGGTACACGGGCAGGATCAGGCCGCCCGCCTGCGCGCTGCGCTCCGCCGTCGCCGTCTCGTCGAGCCGCATGCGCAGCGGCGGCGCGGGACTGCGGTAGCGCTGCAACCGCCTTAATGCGCGCTGGAGTTCGAGCGGGGCGGGCAGCACGGGGGCAGCGGGTACGCCCACCGGCAGCGCGGCGGCCCGTCCCGCGCCGCGGGTCCGCTCCACCCCGTCCTGCGGGACCGGGTACAGGCTCACCCGCCCGTCGGCCCCCACGTCCTGCGGCGACGGCTCCGGCCGTTCGGGGCGGTCCCCGCGCGGCCGTCCGTCCCCGTCCGGGCCACGTCCGCCGTCGGGCCGGGGCGTGGGCCGGCCACCGGTTCCGGCGGGCGGGTCCTCCTGGTCGGCGGCCTCGACCGGCCGGGTCCAGCGCGCCAGCCAGAGCGCGTCGCACAGTTGCGGCACGTCTGGGTCCAGTCCGACGTCACGCAACCGCGCGACGAGTTCGGCGAGCGGATCACCGCCGCGCGCCACGGGAGACGAGGCACCGCCGGGCTCGACGGAGCCGCCTCCGGCCGGGACGGCACCCGGGGGGCCGGGACGGCGGCCGTCGGGCGGGACGGGACCGTGGCGGGCCGCTGCGTCGGGCATCAGGCCCTCACCTCGGGCGGTCGAGTCGCTGGATGAGCAGGTCGGCCAGGCGGTCCCGACTGGGCGGCGCGGCCGCGTCGGTGAGGTAGATCGCGTTCAGCAACTGGTCCGCCGCGAGGAGTTCACTGCGCGACCGCTCCAGGAACCGCGTGATCAGGTCGTCCCCCGCGCGCGCCGCCTCGTCGCCGAGATGCGCGCGGACGAAGGTGGCGAGCCGGTTGTGGTCGGGGCGCCCCAGCTCCAGGTGGATGCACCGGCGCATCAGCGGGGCCGGGAAGTCGCGCTCCCCGTTGCTGGTGAGCACGACGAACGGGAAGGCGCGGCAGCGTACGCGGCCGTCCCGCACCCGGACCTTCACCCCGTCGGCGGTCAGCACCTCCGCCTCGCCGTCCGGCAGCCGGTCGGCGATGCGCTCCAGCTCGGGAATGGCGAACTCGCCCTCCTCCAGCACGTTCAGCAGATCGTTGGGCAGGTCGATGTCGCTCTTGTCCAGCTCGTCGATGAGCAGCACGCGCGGGGTGTCGGAGGGCAGCAGCGCGGTGCCGAGCGGTCCCAGCCGGATGTAGCTGCCGATGCCCTCGACCGCGCCCGGCGAGCCCGCCGCCGACCCGAACCCGCCCTGCGCGGCGATCTGCACGTCCTGGAGCCGGGCGATCGCGTCGTAGTGGTACAGCCCGTCCTGGAGCGCGGAACGGCTGACGATCGACCAGCGCAGCACGTTGCCGAGGCCGAGTTCGTACGCCACCGAGTGGGCGAGCGTGCTCTTGCCCGCGCCGGGACTGCCCGTGACGAGCAGGGGGCGGCGCAGATAGAGCGCCGCGTTGATCATCTCCAGCTCCTCGGCGCCCGGCCGGTGCAGTTCCGCCAGGTGCCGGTGGGCGCCGAGCCTGCGGTCCTGCGACCCGTCGCCGGAGCCGGCCGCGTCCCGGCTCGTGAAGTCCCGCCAGGGAGGCGGGTCGGGCAGCCGCTCGATGCCGTCGTGCGGTTCGCCGGCGCCTCGGTAGATGAGCCACTCACTGGATTCGGTCATGATCCGGTCCTCGTCACTCGTCCACCGCCGCGGCCGTCCGAACGTGCATCACGTTATCCATCCTGGAGGTGCCTGGTAAGGGGCCGACCGGCCCCGCGGGCGGGTGGGTTCAAGGGGCCTCCAGCAGGTCTCCAGTGCCGGGCAGCGGCTGGTGGGGATCGTCGTACAGCAGGGCGACGCCGTCGGCCCAGAACGACTCCGTGCGGCCCGCGCGCAGCCGCATCCGGAGCTCGTGCACGGCCTCGGGCAGGTGCTGCGCCGTGGGCGGTTCGGCGATGCCGTCGATCGTGCCGCGGTGGAACTCCCCGCAGACGGCGTCGGCCCGGCCGCGCCGCCGGCGCCACAGGGCCACGCCGTAACCGCCGAGCACGATCCGGGCGAGCGCCTCCGCGTCGTCCTCGTAACGGAGGTCGCCGTAGCGGCAGAGCACCGGGACGGTGCCGTGCGCCAGGGCGCGCAACTGCTCCACGGTCGGTACGGGTTTGCGCAACCCCTCGTCGCAGTCCAGGACTTCGGCCCTGGCGCGATGCGCGTGCAGCCAGCGCCAGCGGGCCCGGCGCTCCGCGTCCAGGTCGTCGAGGTAGTCCAGGTCGTCGGCGCCTTCGACGCCGCCGGCACCGTCGCCACCGCCGGCACCATCGGCTTCGCCCCTGTCGTCCGGTTCTCCGCCGCCGTACGCGCCGAACGCCTCGTCGGGCAGCCGGTCGCGGTCGGAGCAGCGCACGACGACCGGCCGCAGCGCCCCCAACGGCGCCTCTCCCGTCGCGAGTTGCCAGTTGTCGACCTCCAGGCCGAGCAGCGCGTGCGGCAGCGCCACCTGGAGGAGCGCCGGCCTGCCGGGCTCGTCGCAGTGCCGGAAGGCCTCCCCCAGCGGGCCGGCGAGGTGCGTGGGCAGGTCGGTCAGCAAAGTGCGCTCGGCCTCGTGCAGCCGGACCGCCTCACCGCCGGGCGAGGCCACGGAGACCGACCAGTCGCAGCGGTCCGGCTCCCAGCCCCGGCGCACCAGTTCGAGCAGGGCGGAGGGCCGGGCCACACTGCCGACGGAACGAGCACGCGCGCGTGCGTCGGGCCCACCACGCCGGCGCCCCCTGCGCCCGCCGGGCCCGTCCGTCGGGTGGATGCCGCCGGAGACCGTGTCGGGGGCGTCGCGCTCCGCCTCGTCCCGTCGGCGCAGCCGCTCGATGCGCTGCTCGGCGAGACCGGACCGGTAGCGGGCGCCGAGCCGCTGCGCGGCCTGCCACACCCAGACCCACAGGGCCTTCTCGGCGTCCGGGGTGCTCGGCACGACGAACGGGCGCGGAGCGGACATCGCGCGCATCGCGTAGTCGAGGACGAGTTCCAGCGCCCCGTCGTCGCTCGCGCTCTCGTACAGCGCTCCGAGGCCGTCGCGCCAGCCGCGCGGCGCGGGCAGCGGGGTGAGGGCCTGGAAGTCGGGGAGGGAGTCGAGGATGTCCAGCAGGCCGCGGGTGCTCTCGGGCGGCGGGAGTTCGGCGAGCCGGCCCAGCAGCTGGATCCGCTCGTCCGGGCTGAGAGTGCGGCCCGGCCGCGCGCCGAGCCTGCCCTGGACGTCGGTCCAGGTCTGCCGCCGGGAGGCCGGGTGGCGCTGGCGGTCGCGGTGGTAGCGGTCGTGGGCGTGGAAGACCGCCTGGTAGAGGTCGCTGTGCTCGGCCACCGCCTCCGCGGGGACCCGCAGGGTGCGCAACTGCTCGATCCCCGTGGACGTGCCGCCGGGCCGGTGGTCCGAGCGCGCCTTCAGCACGCCGATCACCTCGCCGCGCTCGGGGTCGATCACCGGGCCGCCCGAGACGCCGTACGGCAGGTCGTTGTCGCCCAGCCGCATCTGCACGTCCGAGGACCAGCCACCGATGGTGCCCTGCACGGTGAGCGTGCCGTCCAGGACCTGTAAGCGGCCCTCGTTCTCGGTCCAGCCGGCGTACAGCACCCGGCCCTCGCCGTAATAGGCCGCCGGACGTTCGGAGACGTACACGCACTCGTGGTCGTCGACGGGCTCGGTCAGCTGGACCAGGGCGAGGTCCGGGGCGGGCCAGTTGCCCGCGGGCAGGAGCCGCCCGGCACCGTCGGCCCGGTCGGGAAGGGTCGCCACCACGCGGCCGGGGGCGGCGGAGGTGCCCCGCCCCGGCGCCGTCTCGTACACCACCGCGACCTCGCCCCCCTCCCCGCCGCAAGCCACATGTGCGCAGGTCAGAACCCAGTTCGGGGCGACGAAGAAGCCGCTCCCGAGGAACGTGCCGGGCTCCTCCAGGGCATACCCGACGACCGGGCGATGAATGCGCACGGTCGCCGCCACGACGAGTCCACGCAGTGCACGACGGGCCGCATCGAACGCGTTCGATGCGCCCGGGGCGTGCCCGCCCGTCATTCCGCGCCCCCGCCCGCACGGCCGTCGGCGCCCCCGTGCATCGGCGCGCCGGGAGACGCGCCCGCGTGCCGGACCCCGTCCTCGTCGGACGGCGAGCCGTCCCGCGCGCGGGCGCGCGTGCCGGAGCGTTCGGGAGGTGGTGCGTCGATGTCCGGTGGCCCGCTGTTCCAGGTGAGGGTGACCGTGATGCCGGCCTTGGCCTCCCCGTCGGCGAGCAGACCCACGACCTTCCCGGCCTTGGCGGTCAGCTCGATGCCGAACTCGACGCTGACCTCGTCCGGCCGCACCGCGCGCAGCGGTTCCGCCAGCGACCGCGCGACCCCGGTGACGAGCGCGTGCAGGCTCTCCACGCTCGCCTCCACCCGCTCGGCGAAGCCGGTGTCGCTGTACGACAGCCGCCCGGACGGCGCCGACAGCTCCCCCGCCCCCGAGATCCGGGCCCAGACGGGCGTCCCGTCCGGCAGCGCGATGCGCGCCACCCGCGTCACGTCCTCAGCACTCATGACACTCCCCCGCTGTCCCCAGTCCCCCCGGCCCCGCCCGTCGGTGCGCGGGCCCGCCACGGGGTTCCGACCGCGCGAGGGCCCCGGCGGCCCGCGGGACGCCGTCCCCCTGCGCCTATCCTTTTCCTGTCCCCTCCCCATCGGAGAGCGGATCTCTTCCTCCCCTCGCAGGAACAAGGGTCCTTCCCCCGAGGGGGGATCCCTATCCCTGCGACCGACCCACGGAGCACGATCCATGTACTTCACCGATCGCGGAATCGAGGAACTCGAGAAGCGGCGCGGCGAGGAGGAAGTCACCTTCGAGTGGCTCGCCGAGCAGCTGCGGACGTTCGTCGACCTGAATCCGGACTTCGAGGTGCCGGTGGAGCGGCTGGCGACCTGGCTGGCACGGCTGGACGACGAGGACGACGAGTAGTCCGGTCGACGGCAGGCCGGCGGCCGGTCGGCGGCGATTCGCGTGGAGGGGCGCCCTGGGGCGCCCCTTTTGCGTGTGCGGAAGTGATCACCGGAACGGGTGTCTTGACTTTCCCCCACCGCGATATATCGTGTTTGACGGGAGACGCGATATGGCGTGTCGTGTCGCTGTCGTGGAGGAGGTCCGCACCATGTCCGAGTGGTCCGTCGCCGAGCCGAGGAAGCTCTCTTTCGACGAGCCCGTGAGCGAACTGCGCGTGCGCATCGTCGACGGCACCGTGAACATCGTGGGCACCGACGAGGGCCCCGCCCGCCTGGAGATCTCACGGATCGAGGGACCGCCCCTGGTGGTGAGCCATCGCGACGGGAACCTGACGGTGGCGTACGAGGACCTCCCCTGGAAGGGCTTCCTCAAGTGGCTCGACCGCAAGGGCTGGCGGCGCAGCGCCGTGGTCTCGTTGGCCGTACCGGCCGGCACCCGCGTGGAGGTGGGCGTGGTCAGCGCCGGCGCGGTGGTCTCCGGCATCGAGGGCCGGGCCGAGGTGAAGGGGGTCAACGGCGACACGACCCTGGTGGGGCTCGCGGGCCCGGTGCGCACGGACACCGTCTCCGGAAGCGTGGAGGCCCAGGCCCTCACCGGCGACCTGCACTTCAACTCCGTGTCCGGCGATCTGACGATGGTGGAGGCCGGCTCCTCCGTGAAGGCCGACTCCGTGAGCGGGTCGATGATCGTCGACCTCGATCCGACGAGCCGCCCCACGACCATCGACCTGACCAGCGTCTCGGGCGAGATCGCCATCCGGCTGCCCCATCCGGCGGACGCGCGGGTGGAGGCGAACACCGCGAGCGGCTCGGTCTCCAACGCCTTCGAGGACCTCCGGGTCAGCGGCCAGTGGGGTGCCAAGCGCATCACCGGCCGCCTGGGCGCGGGCAACGGCAGCCTGAAGGCGACGACGATCTCCGGCTCGATCGCCCTGCTGCGCAGGCCCCCGACGGAAGACTCGGCGGACTACGCGGCGGACGACGCCCGGCCTGACGAGCGGGAGGAACGGGAGGAGCGGGAGACGAAGACGGCGACGGCGACCGGCACACCGAAGCAGGCACCGGCACCAACGGCGGCAGCGGAACCGACCTCGGCCCCGACCGCGGTTCCGGCGGCCGGTCCGGAGGGTGAAGCGCGCTCGAACCGGCCCATCGACTCGGGGGACAATGCCGTTTCCGGCCCGGGCGGCGAGAGCTCCTCCGGCGACCCGGCCGACAGCACGACCGACAAGAAGGTGCTCTGACATGCCTCCCGTCTTCGCCCACGGCCGTCTCCGCCTCTACCTGCTGAAGCTGCTGGACGAAGCGCCGCGGCACGGCTACGAGGTGATCCGCCTCCTCGAAGAACGCTTCCAGGGGCTCTACGCGCCGTCGGCGGGCACGGTCTACCCCCGGCTGGCCAAGCTGGAGACCGAGGGCCTGGTCACCCACACCACCGAGGGCGGCCGCAAGGTCTACGCCATCACCGACGCCGGCCGGGCCGAACTGGCGGACCGCAGCGGCGAACTGGCCGACCTTGAGCTGGAGATCCGCGAGTCGGTCGCCGAGCTGGCCGCCGAGATCCGGGCCGACGTACGCGGGGCGGCGGGCGATCTGCGGCGCGAGATGCGGGCGGCCGCCACCGAGGCACGCCAGGGCACCGGGGCGGGCGCCACGGAGCCCGGCGAACAGGGTGAGTACGGGGAGTACGGCGACAAGGAGTCGTGGCGCGCCGCCAAGGAGGAGATGCGCCGCGTCAAGCAGGAGTGGAAGGAGCAGGCCCGCCGGGCCAAGGACGAGAGCCGCCGCGCCCGCGAGGAGGCCCAGCGGGCCCGCCGCCAGGCCAAGGAGGCACAGGAGCGGGCCCGCACCCAGGCCCAGGAAGAGGTGCAGCGCATCGCCCGCCGGGTCCAGGAGCAGGTCCAGGACCACTTCACCCGGGGCGACTGGCCGACCGGCGTCCGCGAGGGCCTGACGGAACTCGCCAAGGAGTTCGGGGACTTCGGCAGGGAGTACGGCAGGGACTTCGGCTTCGGCCGCACGGGTACGACGGGCTCCACGACGACCACGGCGGGCTCGACGGCGACCACGCATCCGGAGGACTCCCGCCCCGCGGACGACTCCCGCACCACGGAGAAGTCCCGCGCCGCGGACGCCTCCCGCGCCGCCGAATACTCCCGCACCCCGGAGGACTTCCCCGCCGAGTACGAACCGGCCTGGGCCCACGAGGACACCGGCGGCGAACCGGCCCGCGACCTGGACCGCCTGCTCGACCGCTTCCGGGACGACATCCGTGACGCGGCCCGCGACCACGGCGTCACCGGAGAGCAGCTCCGCGAAGCGCGCCGCCACCTGTCCACGGCGGCGGCACACATCGGGGTGATCCTGCGAGCGCCGAAACCCTGACGCCCCCGGCCGACCCACCGCAGACCGACGACCGCCGGACAGGCAAGCAGACGTGCAGGCAGGCAGACAGGGAGCCAGAGAGACAGGGAGACAGGGAGCCGGACAGGCAGGCAGGCTCGCTCAGCCGGCCTTGGCCTCGGTCGCGGTCCCGGGCTCGCCTCCTCGGCCGGCGCCGTACAGCACCCGGGTGAGGGACGCGTAGGTGACGCCGTGGTCGGCAAGGATCTCCGAGGGGACGCCCCGGCGGGTGGTGAGGGCCAGCAGCAGATGCTCGTCGCCGATGTGCCGCTCACCCTGGGCTATGACGACGCGCAGGGTGCCGGTGAGCAGGTCCTTGGCCCCGCGGCTGAACGCCCGCCGGCCGGACCACCCGCCGAACAGACCGCCCCGGCCGGCGGCGGCCAGTGCTCCTTCGCCGTGTGTCTCCTCGACCCGGGACACGATCTCCGACAGGTCGATGCCCAGCCCGGACAGGGCGTCCGCGTCGGCCCGGGAGAGTCCGCCGCGGCGGCGCGTCTCGTCCAGGTCCCGCACCAGCCCCGCCCGCCCACCGGGCGGCAGACCCAGCGAGGCCAGCGCGAAGGAACCGCGGCTGCCCTCGCGGTCGAGCAGGGACAGCAGCACATGGGTCTCCTCGACCCGCGCCGCCCCCTCCCGCTCGGCGTGCCCCACCGCACCCTCGACCACTGCACGGGCGTCCTTCGTGAACCGCTCGAACATCAATGCCTCCCGTACTTCTTGTGCACGGCCTGCCTGCTGACTCCGAGCTCCGCGGCGATCTCCTGCCACGACCAGCCCTGGTTGCGCGCACTGCGCACCTGCACCGCCTCCAACTGCTCCAGCAGCCGGCGCAGTGCGGCGACGGCGCGCAGTCCGACCCGTGGATCGCGGTCTCCTGCGCGCTCGGCGAGATCCGTTGCTTCGGTCATGCTGTCAACGTACGTTGACACGAGAGGCATGTCAACCACAGTTGACACAAGCGGTGAACGGCACGCAAAAGGCGGGCCCGGAACCCCGGACCCGCCTCACAACAGATCAGCCGTTGGTGAGCACGATCTTGCCGAACTGGTCGCCGGACGCGAGCCGCTCGAAGCCCTCGCGGGCTCGGTCGAGCGGCAGCACCTCGTCGATGACGGGGCGCACACCGGTGGCGGCACAGAAGGAGAGCAGGTCCTCCAGTTCGTCCTTGGTGCCCATGGTGGAGCCGACGACCTTCAGCTCCAGGAAGAAGATCCGGGTCAGCTCGGCGTGCGAGGGCCGGTCCCCGCTGGTGGCGCCGGAGATGACGAGCGTGCCGCCGGGCCGCAGGGACTTCACCGAGTGCGACCAGGTGGCCGCGCCGACGGTCTCGATGACGGCGTCCACCCGCTGCGGCAGCCGCGCGCCGGGCTCCACCGCCTCGACGGCACCGAGCTCCAGGGCCCGCTTCCGCTTGGCCTCGTCCCTGCTGGTGGCGAAGACCCGCAGTCCGGCCGCCCGGCCCAGCACGATGGCCGCCGTGGCGACACCGCCGCCGGCGCCCTGGACGAGAACGGAGTCACCGGGCCGTACGCCCGCGTTGGTGAAGAGCATCCGGTACGCCGTCAGCCAGGCCGTGGGCAGACAGGCGGCCTCCTCGAAGGAGAGCTCCTTGGGCTTGGGCAGGATGTTCCAGGTCGGCACGGCGACCTGCTCGGCGAAGGTGCCCTGGTACCTCTCGGTGAGGATGGAACGAGGCTCGTCGGGCCCGACACCGTGCCCGGTCTGGCCGATGACGGAGTGCAGGACGACCTCGTTGCCGTCCTCGTCGACGCCGGCGGCGTCGCAGCCGAGGATCATCGGCAGCCGGCCCTCGGGGAGTCCGACACCCCGGAGCGACCAGAGATCGTGATGGTTGAGGGAGGCGGCCCTGACATGGACGGTGCTCCAGCCCGGCCGGGCCTCGGGGGCCGGGCGCTCCCCCAACTCCAGGCCGGAAAGCGGCTGGTCGCGGTCGATTCGGGCGGCGTAGACGGCGAACATGCAGCCGACGATAGGGTCCGACGCCGACAAGCGAAACCGGACGCCACTGTGAGACATACCCTCTTGCGCATCCACCCCACCCCGGGCCCGGCCCCACGGCACCGATCGAGCGTCGCTCGGGTGTTTCCAGCCCGTCCGGCAATTGAGGACGAGGCCACCTGATCAAGCGCCGGTCGGGTATTTCCAGCCCGTCCGGCGATCGAGGACGAGGCCCGTTCAGGGCCGAAGCGGGGGTACGGGGGCGGCAGCCCCCTGGGACGGCGCCCTCGTCATCACCTAATCCAGCGCCGGTCGGATATTTCCAGCCCGTCCGGCGACTGAGGACGAGGCCCGTTCAGGGCCGAAGCGGGGGTACGGGGGCGGCAGCCCCCGGGGGACGGCGCCCCCGTCATCACCCGATCGGGCGGGTGGGTGGGCAAAGAAGTGGCCCCGCCGAAATCGACGGGGCCACCCACACACACGTCAGCGACGCGCAACCCCTTCGGCCCGAGCAGCCGCAGCAACCGCCGCAGTCACCGCGGGAGCAACCCGCTCGTCGAACGGCGACGGAATCACGTAGTCGGCGGCGAGATCGTCACCGACGACCCCCGCCAGCGCCTCGGCCGCCGCGATCTTCATGCCCTCGGTGATCCGCGACGCCCGCACCTGAAGCGCGCCCGCGAAGATCCCCGGGAACGCCAGCACGTTGTTGATCTGGTTCGGGAAGTCCGACCGCCCGGTCGCGACGACGGCCGCGTACTTGTGGGCGACGTCCGGGTGCACCTCGGGCGTCGGGTTGGCCATCGCGAAGACGAACGCGCCCTTCGCCATCGAGGCCACCGCCTCCTCCGGGACCGTCCCGCCGGAGACGCCGATGAAGACGTCGGCGCCGGCCAGCGCGACCTCCAGCGACCCGCTCAGCCCGGCCTTGTTGGTGAACCCGGCCAGCTCGCGCTTGACGTCGGTGAGGTCCTCGCGGTCCGCCGAGACGATGCCCTTGCGGTCGGTGACCGCGACGTCCCCGATGCCGGCCTCCACCAGCATCTTGGCGATGGCGACACCGGCCGCGCCGGCGCCCGAGATGACCGCGCGCAGCTCGCCGATGCCCCGGCCGCTCAGCCGCGCGGCGTTGCGCAGCGCCGCCAGCGTCACGATCGCCGTGCCGTGCTGGTCGTCGTGGAAGACCGGGATGTCGAGGGCGTCCTGGAGCCTGCGCTCGATCTCGAAGCAGCGCGGCGCCGAGATGTCCTCCAGGTTCACACCGCCGAACGAGGGCGCGAGGCGCACCACGGTCTCGATGATCTCGTCCACGTCCGTGCAGGCGAGCGCGATCGGAACCGCGTCCACACCGCCGAACTGCTTGAACAGAATCGCCTTGCCTTCCATGACCGGGAGGGAGGCCTCCGGGCCGATGTCGCCGAGCCCGAGCACGGCCGTGCCGTCGGTGACGACGGCGACGACGGACGACTTCCACGTGTAGTCGTTCACCAGCTCCGGCCGCTCGGCGATCGCGGTGCACACGCGAGCGACGCCGGGCGTGTAGGCGAGGGACAGGTCGTCCTTGTCGCGAACCGGGACGGTGGCCTGCACGGCCATCTTTCCGCCGCGGTGCAGCGCGAACACCGGGTCGAACGAGTCGAGGGGCTCCGCACCGCCCTCCTGGCCCGTTCGGTCGGCGCTCTCGCTGCGAGGATTGACGATCTCCGCTGCCACTGTGTCTTACCCCTTAGGTCTGCATGGTTTGAGGGTGGCCACTCCTGATTGAGAAGTGGGCGGGCATCGCGCTGGCCCCAGAGGTGATGCGTACGGGCGCCTGCGCGTCGGGCGCGCCGCACACGCGCCCTGAGCCCCGGATGAGGGGTGTAAAAATCCTTCTTACCGGACGGAGACCACAGCCGACGAGTCCATTCCGTGCAAGGTCACATGGCTCACTCTGTGGACCTTGGACAGAGGTCACCTTGAGTGACATGACTCATGCGCGAAGTCTCGCCAAGCTGCCGCGAACCCTTGACACGGGCTCGAGTCGACGAAACGGCGCGCGCGCCGGGCGACCACAGCATGAGATCAACCGAAGATCTTTCGGCCGGAACGGGGGATTCCCGCAGATGGTCCGGCTCCGTCCGGTCGTGATGTACCGGAGTGATGCGGTTCGGGGGTCGCCCGTTATCCGATTTTGACATGGCTGGCCCCCTGAATGGCGTAGTCCGAATGGCAAGATGCCGGTAATCACACGAGGTCGCGACACCCGAAGGTGTGTGTTCTCGTCGACCCATCGGCATTTGTCGACCCATCGGCATCTCCATCCATCCGCCGGAGGAATCCACCATGACCGCAAGCTCCACCCGTCGCACGACCGCCGCGCGCACCCGCCTGGCAGCGGTCGGATCCCTCGCGGTCGCGGGCGCCTTGCTGCTCACCGCCTGCGGCGACCAGACCGAGGGCGGCAGCAGCACCTCCGAGTCGTCGAGCGGCTCCGACAAGGCCCCCCTCTTCTCGAAGCTCCCGGCCGACATCCAGAAGGCGGGTGTCATCAAGGTCGGCACCAACGCCGAGTACGCCCCGATGGAGTCCGTCGAGGGCGGCAAGATCGTGGGCGTCGACCCCGACATCGCCGCCGCGCTCGGCAAGCAGCTCGGCGTCGACTTCCAGTTCACCTCGGGCGGCTTCGACACCCTGATCACCTCGGTCAACACCGGCCGCTACGACGTGGCCATGTCGTCGATCACGGACAACAAGCAGCGCCAGGAAGGCCTGGACGACAGCGGCAAGAAGCTCGGCACGGGCGTCGACTTCGTCGACTACTTCACCGCCGGCACGGCCATCTACGTCCAGAAGGGCAACCCCAAGGGCATCAAGACGATCGACGACCTCTGTGGTCAGACGGTCGCCGTGCAGCGGGGCACCACCTACGAAGAGGCCCTCCAGGCGCAGTCCAAGACGTGCACCGAGGGCGGCAAGAAGGCCCTCAAGATCGAGTCCTTCGAGAACGACACCGAGGCCCAGACCCGGGTGAAGTCCGGCGGCGCCGTGGCCGGCGTCAACGACTACCCGGTCGCCGTGGACATGGCCCGCAAGGCGGGCGACGGCAACACCTTCGAGGTCCTCGACAAGCAGTACGAGGCCGCTCCGTTCGGCATCGTCGTCAACAAGAAGAACACCCAGCTGCGTGACGCCCTGAAGGAGGCCGTCGACGCGATCATCAAGGACGGCTCCTACCAGAAGGTGCTGGAGAAGTGGGGCGCCGAGAGCGGCGCGATCAAGGCCTCCGCGATCAACGGCGGCAAGTGATCCACCCGCACCTCTTGAAGTCTTCGAAGGGCAGTCCCCATGACTGACAAGCTCGACAAGTCCTCCGCGGGCGGCGCACCACCCGAGGACACCCCGCCGGTGGCCAAGGACTCGGCGTTCTCCGGCCCGCCGGAGGCCATCAAGGCCATCCCGGTGCGCCACTACGGCCGCTGGATCAGCGCCGTGATCGTCATCGCGCTCCTGGCGCTGCTGGTCAACGCCTTCGCGAACGGCGACATCCAGTGGGACACGGTCGGCGACCAGCTGTTCAACTCGACCGTCATCGCGGGCGCCGGACGCACCCTGCTGATCAGCGTCCTGTCCATGGTGCTGGGCGTGGTCCTGGGCGTTCTGCTGGCCGTGATGCGGCTGTCGAAGAACCCGGTGACCAGCACGGTCGCCTGGCTGTACATCTGGTTCTTCCGCGGCACCCCGGTGTATGTGCAGCTGCTGATGTGGTTCAACCTGGCGCTGATCTTCCCCGTCCTGAACCTCGGTCCGATCTACAAGGACGAGATGACGGACGTCATGACGCCGTTCATGTGCGCCCTGCTCGGACTGGGTCTGAACGAGGCCGCGTACATGGCGGAGATCTGCCGGGCCGGCCTGCTGGCCGTGGACGAGGGACAGACCGAGGCCTCGCACGCGCTCGGCATGAGCCACGCCAAGACGCTGCGCCGGATCGTCATCCCGCAGGCGATGCGGGTGATCGTGCCGCCGACCGGCAACGAGTTCATCAACATGCTGAAGACCTCGTCGCTGGTGTACGTGGTGACGTACAACGAACTGCTCCGCTCGACCTCGGTGATCGGCTCCTCGTCGTTCGCCGTGATGGAGCTGCTGTTCGTCGCCTCCATCTGGTACCTGGTCATGACCAGCGTCTTCAGCGTCTTCCAGTACTACCTGGAGCGGTACTACGCCCGCGGTTCGAGCCACAGCCTCCCGCCCACGGTCTTCCAGAAGATCCGGGCGAACCTGCTCTCGATCGGCCGCGAAAGGAGTGCGTCATGACCGCGATGGTGAAGGCCGAGGGCGTTCACAAGTCCTTCGGCGCGGTCGAGGTCCTCAAGGGCATCGACCTGGAGGTCAAGAACGGCGAGGTGTTCTGCCTCATCGGCCCCTCCGGCTCCGGCAAGTCGACCTTCCTGCGGTGCATCAACCACCTGGAGAAGATCAACGCCGGGCGGCTGTACGTCGACGGCGAGCTGGTCGGCTACCGCCAGAAGGGCGACAAGCTGTACGAGCTCAAGGACAGCGAGGTCGCGCTGAAGCGCCGGGACATCGGCATGGTGTTCCAGCGGTTCAACCTGTTCCCGCACATGACGGCGGCGGACAACGTCATCGAGGCCCCGGTCCAGGTCAAGGGCATCAGCAAGGCCAAGGCGAAAGAGCGCGCGAAGGAGCTCCTGGACCGCGTCGGCCTCGCCGACAAGGCCGGGGCCTACCCCTCGCAGCTCTCCGGCGGCCAGCAGCAGCGCGTCGCCATCGCCCGGGCCCTGGCGATGGACCCGAAGCTGATGCTGTTCGACGAGCCGACCTCGGCGCTCGACCCGGAGCTGGTCGGTGACGTCCTCGACGTCATGCGCGACCTGGCCGAGTCCGGCATGACGATGGTCGTCGTCACCCACGAGATGGGCTTCGCCCGCGAGGTGGGCGACAGCCTGGTCTTCATGGACGGCGGCGTGGTCGTGGAGTCCGGCAACCCGCGCGACGTCCTGACCAACCCGCAGCACGAGCGGACGCAGGCGTTCCTGTCCAAGGTGCTGTAGCGGCACGGCGGACGAGAAGGGGCGGTACGGGATTCCCGTACCGCCCCTTTCCGCCGTTCGGGACGGATCAGTGCCGGCTGGCCGGATCCCGTCGGTACGGTGACGCGGTCACTTCAACGCCAGCAACAGAGTGTCGGAGGGTGACGACCACACGGGCCGAGCCTCGCTGAAGCCCTGTTCGAGCAGCACGCGAGCGTGCCAGGAGGCGGAGGGCATGTCGCCGTCGGCGTGCTCGCCGTAGATCTCGAAGCGGCGGGCGGTCGGCCCGGCGAGGACGGGGTCCTTGGCGGCGAGCTGCCACCACTCGGCCCAGTCGAGTACCCCTTCGGTTCTGGCCTGATCCATGCGGGTGTGGCGCTGTGCGCGCTCCGCCGCGTTGATCCGGGGCGTCGTGTCGTCGATCATGTGGTCCGCGTTCATGAAGACACCGCCGTCGCGGACGAGTTCCGCGACCTGACCGTAGAGGGCAGCGAGGGGTTCGCTGTGCAGCCAGTGCAGGGCCGTGGCGGTCAGGACGGCGTCGTACGTGTCGTACGGCAGCCGGGCCGGCCAGTCCGGGTCCTTGAGGTCCGCCGTGACGAGGGTGACGCGGTCGTCGCCGTCGAAGGTGCCCTCGGCGATGGCGAGGAGCGCCGGGTCGAGGTCGACGCCGGTGCTGGTGGCGTCGGGGAGGCGGGCGAGCAGCCGGGCGGTGATGGTGCCGGTGCCGCAGGCGAGGTCGAGGACGCGCGGGGCGGGCCCGACGAGCCCCTCGACCATGTCGAGCATGATCCGGAAGCGTTCCTCGCGGTCGGGCATGTACCACTCCTGCTGGCGGTCCCAGCTCCGCTGCCAGGCAGCCCAGTCGGCGCCGGTCGTGGCACCCGTCGTGACACCGTTCATGGCACCGGTCGTGGTCGTCTGCGCGTCCGTCATCGCAACCCTCCGCCGCGTTCGTCACGTAATACCCTGGAAGCACGAACGGCTGTTACCCCCGCCCGCACCCCGACCATAGAGCGCCACCGTAAGGACTACAAGTGGAACTGGCCTATTACTCGGACTACGCCGTGCGCCTCGTCAACAGCGAGGAACCGGCCCGGGGCAAGGACGCGCTGACCTCGGTCGAGGCGGTCCGCGCCCTCTTCGGCGGCAACCAGTCGGCGGGCCGTCGGGCCACCGACGCGGACGTCACCCGGTTCCGCTCGGTCCGGGCCCGCCTGCGCGCGGTCTTCGAGGCGGCCGACGGCGGCGACGAGACCCTCGCGGTGGACCTGCTGAACTCGCTCCTGCTGGAGTTCCCGGTGAGCCCGCAGATCTCCGGCCACGACTTCCGCGACGACGACGGCCGCCCGCTGTGGCACATGCACCTGGCCGACCACCCGTCGAACGCGACGGCGGGCTACGCGGCCATCGCGGCCATGGGCCTGGCGTTCCATCTCACCGAGTACGGCGTCGACCGCCTGGGCCTGTGCGAGGCCGGCCCCTGCCGCAACGCCTACCTCGACACCTCGACCAACCGCTCCCGGCGCTACTGCTCCGACCGCTGCGCCACTCGTGCCAACGTGGCCGCCTACCGCGCCCGCAAGCGCCTGGAGGCGGACCGGACGGCCAGCACCGGCCTGGCCGCCGACAGCGCCCAGCGCACCACCGCCAGCGGCGAACGCTGACCGGGCTTCAGCGGGCGGTAGCGCAGCCGCACCTTGCCCAGGATCAGCTCGTCGGGCACGGTCCCGTAGTCGGTGCTGTCGCCACCGGCGTAGGTGTTGTCCCCACGGACCCACCACCCGCCCTCACGACGCTCCGCGGCCCGTTTGACGACGAGCAGGTCCTGCTGGAACGGATGCCGCAGCACGATCACGTCACCGACCCGGACCCGGGCGCCGTACTGCACCACCAGCCGGTCCCCCTGGTACAGCGTGGGCACCATGGACGGGCCGGTCACCTCGGCCAGTCCGAAGAGCGCGGCCGCTCTCGCGCGCTCGGTCTCCTGCGACAGCTCCGGCATCGCCGGCACCTCCCCGGTCTGTTCCTCCACCAGTCTCAGTCTGACCCCGGACTTTTGTCCTAAGCCCATGGGGGCACTCGCGAAAAGCCGTCTCCCAGGGAGTAATGTCCCACCTGAGAAGACGATCACGAGGAAGGAACGCTCCATGCTTTCCCGCCTGTTTGCCCCCAAGGTCAAGGTCAGCGCACACTGCGACCTGCCCTGCGGTGTGTACGACCCGGCCCAGGCCCGCATCGAGGCGGAGTCGGTGAAGGCCGTCCAGGAAAAGATGGCCGCCAACGACGACCCGCACTTCCAGGCGCGCGCCACCGTCATCAAGGAGCAGCGTGCCGAGCTCGCGAAGCACCACGTCTCCGTGCTGTGGAGCGACTACTTCAAGCCGCCGCACTTCGAGAAGTACCCCCAGCTGCACCAGCTGGTCAACGACACCCTGAAGGCCCTGTCGGCCGCCAAGGCCTCGACGGACCCGAAGACCGGCGAGAAGGCCCTGGAGCTCATCGCCGAGATCGACAAGATCTTCTGGGAGACCAAGAAGGCCTGATCAAGGCCTGAAGTTCGTCCCGGGCCGTCCGACCTGCGCCGGCGCAGGTCGCGACGCCCACCTGTCCGCACCCGGTCCGCGGGCCGCCGAACACGGCGACCCCGACGGCCCGGGTGCGGTCTCCTTTTCTCCCCCGCCCGGATGCCGCCCTCCGTGCGATGCTGGCCCCGTGACCCTCGAGGACCTGAAACGGCTGCGGCAGGCACGTGACCGGATGGACCGTGAGTACGCGGAGCCACTCGATGTCGCGGCGCTCGCGAGCACCGCGCTGATGTCCCCGGGCCACTTCCAGCGCAGCTTCCGCGAGGCCTACGGCGAGACGCCCTACGGCTACCTCATGACCCGGCGGATCGAGCGCGCCAAGACCCTCCTGCGCCGCGGCGACCTGACCGTGACGGAGGTCTGCATGGCGGTCGGCTGCACCTCGCTCGGCTCGTTCAGCTCCCGCTTCACCGAACTGGTCGGCGAGACCCCGAGCGCGTACCGGGCGCGGTCGCACGAGGCCGGCGCGGTGATCCCGTCCTGTGTGGCCCGGACGTACACCCGTCCGCTGCGCGGCAGGCACACCTAGGCTGGACGCCATGGACCTCAAACTCCACCAGTGTTTCGTCGCCGTCGACGACCACGACAAGGCCCTGCACTTCTACGTCGAGGTGCTCGGTCTCGAAGTCCGCAACGACGTCTCCTTCGAGGGGATGCGCTGGGTGACCGTCGGTTCGCCGCTCCAGCCGGACGTGAACCTCGTACTGGAGCCGCCGGGCGCGAACCCGGACTTCTCCCCCGCCGACCGGGAGGCGATGGCCCGGCTGCTCGCCAAGGGCGTGCTGCGCGGGGTCATCTTCACCACCGCGGACTGCGACGCGCTGCACGCGCGGGTGCAGGAGGCCGGCGTCGAGGTGCTCCAGGAGCCGACGGACCAGCCCTACGGGGTGCGCGACTGCGCGTTCCGTGACCCGGCGGGGAACATGCTGCGGTTCATGGAGCGGACCGGATGAGCGGACCGGTCCGCTGGGCCCACGTCTTCGTCGACCGGCCCACCCCGAGCTTCGCGCGGGCCTGCGACTTCTGGACCGCCGTCACGGACACGTCCCTCTCCGCCCCCAGGGGCGAGGACGGGGAGTTCGTCACCCTGCTGCCGAAGGGCGCCGACGCCGACGCCTGTGTGAAGGCGCAGGCGGTCACGGACGGCGAGGGCGGCGCGCATCTCGACCTCTCCGTGCAGGATGTGCCCGGTTTCGTCGCGTCGGCACGGGAACTGGGCGCGGAGACGGCCGCCGCGCACGACGGCTGGGCCGTACTGCGCTCCCCCGCCGGACAGTTGTTCTGCGCGGTGCCGTGGCACGGGGAGTCCGTGCGGCCGCCCGTGGTGGCCGGCAGCCGCCTGGACCAGGTGTGCATGGACACCCCGCCGTCGGCGTACGAGGCCGAAGTGGCCTTCTGGAGCCGCCTGTTGCCCGACTGGTCGGGCAGGCCGGGCTCCCGGCCCGAGTTCCACATAGTCGAGCCGCCACCGGGGCTGCCGATCCGTATCCTGCTCCAGCGGCTCGACACGGAGAGCGCTGTCCGCGCCCATCCCGACCTGGCCTGCGGCCCGGACATCGACGCCGTACGCGCCCGGCACGAGGAGCTCGGCGCGGTCCTCGTCGCCCGCCGACCGCACTGGACGGTGATGCGTGACCCGACCGGCGGCCTGTACTGCCTGACCGGGCGCGACACGGAGACGGGCGGGCTGCCACGAGCCGCTTCCCGGGCCACCGGACCGACGTCCGACCACTGAGCGCCGGGCCGCTTACGGCCCCTCTCCCAGCGGCGCGCCCACCCGCAGGTTCCACCGTCCCGCCCGGCCGCTCAGGTCCACGGCGGTCAGCGGACGCACGTCGAGGCGCCAGAAGGCCGGTTCCGGCAGGCCCAGCGCACGCACGAGCAGGGCTCGCACGACGTCGGGTTCCACCACGGCGGTCACCCGCCCCGGAGTGCGGGCGGTGTCCTCCAGCCAGGCCCCGGCCCGGTCGCACAGCTCCCGCACCGTCTCCCCGCCGTGCGGGGCATGGGCCGGGTCCGCCAGCCAGGACGCGACCGCGTCCGGCTCGGCGGCCGTCACCTCGGTGAGGGTCCGGCCGCGCCAGCGGCCCACGTCGAGAGCGGCGAGCGCGGGTACCTGGGGCGCGGGCAGGCCCAGCGCCTCGGCGGTCTGCCGGCACCGGGTGGAGGGCGAGGCCGCCGAACGGCCCGCGCCCGGCAGCAGGGCCGCGACCGACCGGGCCCGGCGCACCCCGGCGGCGTCCACCTCGCAGCTGCCGTCGTCGAACCGCGCCTCGCGCAGGGCCGAAGTGATCGCCGGTGAGACCAAGGTCACTCGGCTGGTCATCGGTCTCCGCTCGGTGAGGTCAGGAGGTCGGGGCGGCGGGGGCTTCGGGTTCGGGTTCCTCTTCGGTCTCGGCGGCTTCGGTCTCGGCGGCTTTGTGCTCGGCGGCCTTGTGCTCGGCGGCCTTGTGCCGGGGGCCCGGTTCCACGTACGCCTCGCAGCGCGGGTCGTGACACGGGCCCGGTACCCAGCGCGGGACCCACGCGCCCAGCGTCTTGTGTCGCCGGATGACGGACTGCACTGGCTGCCCACAGGTGGGACAGACACGTTGTTCCCGGTCCATGCCTCCAGAGTAGGGCGGCACGGACCCGAGCGCTCCCCGCTGTACGTCGGTGTTGGTCAGCGTTCCCTGTCGTACGTCCGTACGACCGCGCCGTTGCCGAAGGAGCGCACCCCGCCGAGGGTGAAGCGGGCGACGTCGAAGCCGGCGCCGAACATCGGCATGCCGGCGCCGTAGACCATCGGGTAGGTCTTGATCACGAGTTCGTCGATCTCGTCGAACAGCTCGCCCGCGAGACGGGAGCCGCCGCACAGGTAGATGTCGAGGCCGCCGTCCTCCGCCTTCAGCTCGCGGACCCTGTCGAGCAGGCCGTCCGCGATGATCTCGACGTCCGGGGAGGGCGACTCGCCGAGGGTGCGGGAGGCGACGTACTGGCGCAGGTGCGCGTACGGGCTGGTGATGTCCTCCTTCAGCGCCACGTCGTAGCTGGCCCGGCCCTGGATGACCGTGTCGAACCTCTTGTTCTCCAGGTCGTCGAAGCCGAGCGCGCGGCGGCCGGGGGTCGACATGGTCTCCGGGTGGTCCGTCTTGAGGAAGTCGAGGAACTCCTCGTCGACGTAGGGGAACATCGCCGCGGCGTCGCCGTTCACGTCTCCGATGAAGCCGTCGACGGAGCAGGCGATGAAGTACGTGAGCTTTCGCAAGTGGGGCTCTTTCCGTAGGCTGGCTTCCGAACCACTCCAGTTGTAGTACTTCGGATGTAGTGGTTGCAAGCGGGTTTCCCGGTGTTTCGGGAAACGGAGCCAAGTGAGAGAGAAGGTTCCGCATGGCCGGAAATCCGGAGCGCCGGGCAGCCCTGGTGGACGCCGGGGTGGAGGTGCTCGCGCGTGAGGGCGCGCGAGGGCTCACGTTCCGCGCGGTGGACTCGGCGGCCGCGGTGCCGGTGGGCACCGCGTCCAACTACTTCACCGGGCGCGACGACCTGCTGAGGCAGATCGACGCCCGGCTGCACGTCCGGCTGGCGCCCGACCCCGAGGTGCTGGGCGCGCTGCTGGCGAAACCGCGCGACCGCTCCCTGGTCACCGCGTTCATGCACGACCTGATGGCCCGCGCGACCCGTGACCGGAGCGGCTACCTCGCCCTGCTGGAGATGCGCCTCGAGGCCACCCGGCGCCCCGAGCTCCGCGCCTCCTTCACCACGTCGGTGCGCGGCGACCTCGACCACGGGATGTTCTTCCACCGCGAGGCCGGCCTGCCCGGCGGCGACGAGACCGTCGTCGTCCTGTACCTCGCGATGCTCGGGCTGATCCTGGAGCACCTGACCCTGCCGGGCGTCCTGGACGGCGTCCTGCCGGGGGTGGGGGTGCCGGAGGGGCTGGTCGAGCGGATCGTGGCGACGGTGGTCCCGGACGGCGCCGAGGAACCCGCGTAGGACGCACGGCGGCGGGCCCCGCACACCGTGGGGATGTGCGGGACCCGCCGGACCGGAGCCCGCCGGAAGACAGTCCGGCTTCGCCCGTCGTCCCCCCTCGCCCTCGTCCTCCCCCTCGTCCTCGCCCTCCCCCTCGCCCTCGGACCGGGCAGGTCCTAGCTGCTGCGCCGGGTCACGAACTCCGCCAGGGACAGCAGGCCGCCCGCCGACTCCGGGTCCGGGATCGCCCGGGCCAGTTCGTGCATCGCGCGGGCCATACGGTCGGCCGCCTGCTCCTGCGCCCACTCACGGCCGCCGGCCCGTTCGACGGCCAGCGTCGTGCGGTCCAGGTCGGCCGGGTCGTAGGGCGCCGCGTACAGCTCGGCCAGTTCGCCGGCCGCCGGAGTGCCGGACGTCAGCGCGGCGACCACCGGCAGGGACTTCTTGCGGGCGGCGAGATCCGCGCCGGCCGGCTTGCCGGTGTGCCGCGGGTCTCCCCACAGGCCGATGACGTCGTCGATGAGCTGGAAGGCGAGCCCGGCCTCCCGGCCGAACGCGTCCAGCGCGTCGACGTCCTCCTCGGCAGCCCCCGCGTAGAGCGCGCCCACGGCGCAGGCGCAGCCGAGCAGCGCTCCCGTCTTGGCCTCGGCCATGACGAGCACCTCGTCCAGGGTGATGTCGGCGGGGCCGCGCTTCTCCATGGCCGTGTCCGCCTGCTGGCCGGCGCAGAGTTCGACCACACAGGCCGCGACCCGGCGGGCGGCGGCCGAGGACGCGGGATGCGGATCCGCGGCCAGCAGTCCGAGGGCGAGGGCCTGCAGGGCGTCCCCGGCGAGGATCGCGTCGGCGTCGCCGAACACGGTCCAGGCGGTGGGGCGGTGCCGGCGGGTGGTGTCCCGGTCCATCACGTCGTCGTGCAACAGCGTGAAGTTGTGGACCAGTTCGACCGCCGCGGCCGCCCGCAGGGCCGCCGCGCGGGCCGCCGGGCCACCGAGCGCGGTGGCCGCGGCGAGCACGAGGGCCGGGCGGATCGCCTTGCCCGCGTTGGCCGCCGCCGGGGTGCCGTCCGCGTGCTCCCAGCCGAAGTGGTAGAGCGCGACCCGGCGCATGGAGCCGGGCAACGAGTCGATGGCCTGGCGCAGTTCGGGGTCGACCGACGCCCGGGAGCGCTCCAGGATCACCGCCGCGTCGTGCCCGTCGGCCGGCCCGGGACCGCTGTCGCCCTGGCTGCCGATGGGCCTCCGCCTTTCGCGCGTCTCACCCCGGTACCGCCTGATGGCGGAAGTCACCGCCAGCGGCCGATCTCGACGTTCTCCAGGACGCCCAGCGCGTCCGGCACCAGGACCGCGGCGGAGTAGTAGGCCGTGACCAGGTACTTGATGATGGCCTGTTCGTTGATGCCCATGAACCGCACGGACAGGCTCGGCTCGATCTCGTCCGGGATGCCGGACTGGCGCAGGCCGATGACGCCCTGGTCCTCCTGGCCCAGACGCAGCGCGATGATGGAGCTGGTGCGGGCCTCGGTGACCGGGATCTTGTTGCACGGGTAGATCGGCACCCCGCGCCAGGTCGGGATCCGGTTGCCGCCGACGTCGATCGTCTCGGGGACGAGGCCGCGCTTGTTGAGCTCACGGCCGATCGCGGAGATCGCGCGCGGGTGGGCGAGCAGCATCTTGGTGCCGCGCCGCCTACTGAGCAGTTCGTCGAGGTCGTCCGGGCTGGGCACGCCGTCGTGCGGCTGGAGCCGCTGGTCGTACTCGCAGTTGTGCAGCAGCCCGAACTCGCGGTTGTTGACGAGCTCGTGCTCCTGGCGCTCCTTGAGCGCCTCGACCGTCAGCCGCAACTGCTGCTCGGTCTGGTTCATCGGCTGGTTGTACAGATCGGCCACGCGCGAGTGGATGCGCAGGACGGTCTGGGCGATGCTCAGTTCGTACTCGCGCGGCCGGGCGTCGTAGTCCACGAACGTGTGCGGGATGTCCGGCTCGCCGGCGTGACCGGCGGCGAGGTCGACCTCCTTCTCGCCGTACTTGTTGGTGCGCTGCTCGGGGATCGCGCGCAGCTGCTGGAGGTGCTCGCGCAGGGATTCGGCACGCTCCGCGACCTGCTCGACGTCCTGCCGGGCCAGGATCAGCACCGTGCAGGCCGTGTCGGCGCGGGCCGTGTACTCCCAGATGGCGTCCGCGTCGAGCAGCGCCTGGTCGCCGAAGTACGCGCCGTCCGCCAGGACGCCGAGCACCTGGTCGTCGCCGTAGGGGCCGGTGCCGACCTTCTCGACGCGGCCGTGCGCCAGCAGGTAGACCTCTTCGCTCTGGTTGCCGAAGGAGGCGATGACCTCGCCCGGGCCGAACTCCCGCTGCCGGCAGCGGGAGGCGAGTTCCCCGAGCACCTCCTCGTCCTCGTAGGAGCGGAGCGCGGGCAGTTCGCCCAGCTCGGCCGGGATGACCTCGACGCGGTCGCCGGTCTTCACGAACGTGACGCGGCCGTCGCCCACCGCGTACGTCAGACGCCTGTTGACCCGATACGTACCGCCCTGCACATCCACCCAGGGCAGATTCCGCAGCAGCCAGCGGGAACTGATCTCCTGCATCTGCGGTGCGGACTTGGTCGTGGTGGCCAGGTTCCGCGCGGCCGCGGTGCCGAGACTCTGCTGCGGCTTGCCCGAATCCGCGCGGACCTCTTCGCCTACCGACATGAGAAATGCCCTCCCGATTCATGCACGGACGCCGAACTGCGCCGATGCACTTCGTTCACGCGGCAAGCCTTCCATCACGGTGTGTGCTCGTGCTATTACCCGAACGAGCGGGAATGGATCTACGTGGGCAGGGAAGAGGTACGTTTCACCGAACGGTGTTCGACAATGAGCGGGTGACCGACCTCCGCCCCCGCCTGCCCTCTCCCCTCCAGGAAGTGTCCGACGACCGGTTCGGGCGGTACGGCGTCCGGCTGCTGCTGAAGCGGGAGGACCTGATCCACCCCGAGCTGATCGGCAACAAGTGGCGCAAGCTCGCGCCCAACCTGGAAGAGGCGGCGGGCCGCACGCTCCTCACCTTCGGGGGCGCCTACTCCAACCACCTGCGGGCCACGGCCGCAGCCGGCCGTCTGCTGGGGCAGCCCACGGTGGGCGTGGTGCGCGGCGACGAACTGGCAGGCCGGCCGCTGAACCCGTCCCTGGCCCGGTGCGCGGCCGACGGCATGCGTCTGCGCTTCGTGGACCGCTCGACCTACCGTCGCAAGACCGAGCCGGACGTGCTCGGGAAGCTGCTGGACACGGCCGGCGCGCCGGACGCGTACGTCGTGCCCGAGGGCGGCAGCAACGCGGCGGCGGTCCGCGGCTGCCGTGCGCTCGGCGAGGAGCTGCGGGACCGCACCGACGTCGTCGCCCTCGCCTGTGGCACCGGCGGGACCCTCGCCGGCCTGGCGGGCGGCCTCGCCCCCGGTCAGCGGGCCCTGGGCATACCGGTCCTCAGGGGCGGCTTCCTGGGCGACGGGATACAGGCGCTGCAGGAAGAGGCGTTCGGCGGCCGACGGGGCGAGTGGGGGCTCGACGAACGCTTCCACTTCGGCGGCTACGCCCGGGTCACCCCCGAGCTCGAGACCTTCGCGGCGGACTTCGAACGACGCCACGGAGTGCCGGTGGAACGTCTCTATGTCGCCAAGTCGCTCTACGGCCTTGTCGCCCTGGCCGAGGAGGGCGCCTTCGCGCGCGGGACGACCGTGACGGCCGTGATCACCGGCCGCCCGTTCCCGTGAGGCGGCGGCGGACGGCCGCGCCTACGCCGTCTCCCGGAACGCCGCCGCCTCCTCCAGGTCCAGCCGGCGCAGCAGCGTGCGCAGCATCTCGTCGTCGATGTAGCGGCCGTCCCGCAGCCGGACGAACATCTCGCGCTCGGCGCTGATCATCTCGCGCGACAGACGCCGGTAGGTGTCGTCGACGGTCTCGCCGGTGACCGGGTTGACCTGCCCGAGGCGCTCCCAGACGGCGTTGCGGCGCCGCTCCAGGACGCTGCGCAGCCGGTCGGCGAGCGGCGGCGGCAGCGCGTTGCGCTCGTCGGACAGCAGCGCGTCCAGGCGCTCCTCGGCGACCCGGGAGGCCTGTGCCTGGGCGTTGGCCTCGGCGAGGGTCGCGGCCTGCGGGTCGGGCTCGGGGAACTTCAGCAGGCGGATCAGCGGCGGCAGGGTCAGCCCCTGCACCACCAGGGTGCCGATGACCGTCGTGAAGGTGAGGAAGAGGATCAGATTGCGGTGCGGGAAGGGCTCCTCGCCGTGGTCAACGGTGAGCGGGATGGAGAACGCGATGGCGAGCGAGACCACACCCCGCATGCCCGCCCAGGCGATGACGATCGGTCCCCGCCAGGTCGGGTTCTCCTCCCGCGCGCGGATACGCGCCGACAGCAGCCGGGGCAGGAAGGTCGCCGGGTACACCCACAGGAAGCGCGCCGCCACGACCACGAGGAACAGCGCGACGGCGTACCAGGCGGCGTCCACACCCTCGTAGGCGCCGAGACCCTTCAGGACGACCGGGAGCTGGAGGCCGATCAGCGCGAAGACCGCCGACTCCAGGACGAAGGCGACCATCTTCCACACGGCCTCCTCCTGGAGGCGGGTCGCGAAGTCGACCTCCCACGCGCGGTGGCCCAGGTAGAGCGCGACGACGACCACCGCGATGACGCCGGAGGCGTGGAACTGCTCGGCCGCCGAGTAGGCGACGAAGGGGATCAGCAGGGAGAGCGTGTTCTGGAGCAGGGGTTCCTTGAGGTGGGTGCGCAGCCAGTGCAGCGGGGCCATCAGGATCAGGCCGACGGCGGTCCCGCCGACCGCCGCCACCAGGAACTCCTCGATACCGCCGGCCCAGGACGCGCCCTCGCCGACCACGACCGCGAGGGCCACCTTGTAGGCGGTGATCGCGGTGGCGTCGTTCAGCAGCGACTCGCCCTGGAGGATCGTGGTGATCCGTGACGGCAGGCCGACCCGGCGGGCCACCGCCGTGGCCGCGACCGCGTCCGGCGGCGCCACCACCGCGCCCAGCACCAGCGCAGCCGTCAGCGGCAGCCCGGGGACGATCAGATAGGCCGCCCAGCCGACGGCGAAGGTCGCGAAGAGCACGTACCCGACCGACAGCAGGGCCACCGGCCGCAGCTGGGCGCGCAGGTCGAGATAGGAGCTGTCGGTGGCCGACGTGTACAGCAGCGGAGGCAGCAGGAGCGGCAGCACGACGTCCGGGTCCAGGGTGTAGTCGGGCACCCCCGGCACATAGGACACCACCAGGCCGACCGCCACCAACAGCAGCGGCGCGGGCACCGGGGTGCGCCGGGCCGCCGCCGCGAAAGCCGCACTGCCGGCCACCAGCAACAGCAGTGGCATCACGTCCATGTCCAGCCCGCCCTCGTTTTTCCGCGCGGTCGTCCGCACGCCCGTCGTAATCTGGCAATCATGAAACAGTGCACGCACGCCGACGCGCTGCCCCACCCGGAACCCGTCCCGCTCGGCGAGACGTGTCCGGAGTGCCTGCGGGACGGCACCCACCCGGTACAGCTTCGGCTGTGCCTGAGCTGCGGCCACGTCGGCTGCTGCGACTCCTCGCCGAGCCGGCACGCCACGGCGCACCACAAGGAGTCGGGTCACCCGGTGATGCGGACCTTCGAACCCGGCGAGAACTGGCGCTGGTGCTTCGTCGACCATGTCCTCGTATGAGGAGCCCCGTATGAGGAGACCATGACGCCCCGGCCGTCCGGCGGGTACGGTTCGACCATCTGACGCCTGGGTACGTCAACCCGGCGCGCCCTGTTCCCATTTGGGCCGACCGACCTCTAGACACGGAGCGTGTTCACAGCTTTACTGTGAGTGACGCCAGGGGGTTGGGGTCCCGGGGACAGAAACTTGAGAGCGCGATAGCGTCACCGCTGCACCACACACGCGTTACCCCGGGGGGCGACCCTCGGCCCCGAAAAGCTTGTACCACCTTGGAGGTGAGGGTGTCCCAGATCGCAGGCGAGCCCGCGACCCAGGACTTCGTGGAAGTCCGGCTGCCGGCTGCGGGTGCCTACCTGTCGGTGCTGCGGACGGCCACGGCCGGCCTCGCGGCCCGTTTGGACTTCACCCTGGACGAGATCGAGGACCTGCGCATCGCGGTGGACGAGGCTTGCGCGATCCTGCTCCAGCAGGCCGTGCCCGGCTCGGTACTCAGTTGCGTGTTCCGACTCGTCGACGACTCGCTGGAGGTCACCGTCTCCGCGCCGACCACGGACGGACACGCCCCCTCACGGGACACCTTCGCCTGGACCGTCCTGTCCGCCCTCGCGGGCAAGGTGTCCTCCGCCGTCGACGAGGACAAGACCGTGACGATCAGTCTCTACAAACAACGCGGCGCGGGACCCGGGCCGGCGTGAGGAACGGGGACGGGCCGGTGCGGGACGAAGAGCGCGGCACACGGGAGCTGCCGGCCGAGAACGCCGAGATTCCAGTCTCTCCGGACGGTTCCCGACGCATGGCGGACGGCATCGACGGCATTCCCGAGCAGGCCCGGCCGCATCCGGAGGACGACTCGGTCTCCGCGCAGGCGGGCCTGCCGGAAGGTGCCGTGCAGGGCTCGCCTCGGGAGAGGCGGATCGGGGGCTCGCCCCCGGGCCGAGCAGAGGCGAGGGCTCGACAGAGGGCGACGGGCGGGACAATGAGCGAGCACCAGCGAGACGGCGAACAGAGCGTGCCGGGCACGCAGCACGAACCACCGGCCACCCCTGTGCCGGCCACCCCTGTGCCGGCCACCCCCGTGCCGGTACCCCCCGCGCCGGGGGACCGCAGCGGCGCACGGGCGATGTTCATCGAGCTGCGCAAGCTCGAGAACACCAGTGCCGAGTACGCGGAGATGCGCAACCAGCTGGTCCGCATGCATCTGCCGCTCGTCGAGCACCTCGCGCGGCGCTTCCGCAACCGCGGCGAGCCGCTGGACGACCTCACCCAGGTCGCGACCATCGGCCTGATCAAGTCGGTCGACCGCTTCGACCCGGAGCGCGGCGTGGAGTTCTCCACGTACGCGACCCCGACGGTCGTCGGCGAGATCAAGCGCCACTTCCGTGACAAGGGCTGGGCGGTGCGGGTGCCGCGCCGGCTCCAGGAGCTGCGCCTGGCGCTGACCACGGCGACGGCCGAGCTGTCGCAGCAGCACGGCCGCTCCCCCACGGTCCACGAGCTCGCCGAGAAGCTGGCGATCTCGGAGGAGGAGGTCCTGGAGGGCCTGGAGTCCGCCAACGCGTACTCCACCCTCTCCCTGGACGTGCCCGACACCGACGACGAGTCACCGGCGGTCGCGGACACCCTCGGCGCGGAGGACGAGGCGCTGGAGGGCGTCGAGTACCGGGAGTCCCTCAAACCGCTCCTGGAGGACCTCCCGCCGCGCGAGAAGCGGATCCTGCTGCTGCGCTTCTTCGGCAACATGACCCAGTCGCAGATCGCGCAGGAGGTCGGCATCTCGCAGATGCACGTCTCGCGCCTGCTGGCCCGCACGCTGGCCCAGCTGCGGGAGAAACTTCTCGTCGAGGAATAGCGGTACGAGCGGTACAGAGGAGCGGCGGCGAAAACGGCCTACTCCGACGCGCGGCCCGGCCCCCGGATCCCGAGGGCCCGGGTCGTCTCGCCGTTGACGATCAGGACGAGCGAGGCGACGGCGGTGGCCGCGAGCGCGATGCCCGCCGGGATGGCCAGGCTGTCGGCCTGCAAAAGGTTGTAGGCCACCGGCAGCGCCATGATCTGGGTGATGACGGCGGGTCCCCGGCTCCAGCTGCGCAGACCCAGCAGCCCGCGGGCGGCGAGCAGCGGCAGCAGCGCGAGCACGATCAGCGTGACTCCGCCGGTGACGGCCTGCTGACGGTCGCCCGGGTCGCCGCTGAGCCCCAGGGCGAGCATGCACACCCCGCCGACGACCAGCGCCAGCCCTTCCAGGGCGACGAGCGCGGCGGCGTACGTCAGCCGACGCGGGCGGGGTCCGGCGGTTTCCGGGGCGGCGGAAGTCTCGTCACTGCTCACCCCAGAAGGGTAGCCCGCGCCTCTGAGCGGGCCCCTGGCCACCCGCGCGCGAAGGCGCGGCGCTCGTGTCGAGGCTCACTCCGCGATCTCTTACCCGATCCCCACCTCGGCCTGTGCCCGGTACCACCCAGTAGGTACGCTGCAACTCATGCGTGCACTTCTCGTGGTCAATCCGGCGGCAACCACTACCAGTGCACGGACGCGCGACGTCCTCATCCACGCGCTCGCGAGCGAGATGAAGCTCGAGGCGGTCACCACCGAGTACCGCGGGCACGCGCGTGACCTGGGCCGGCAGGCAGCGGACAGCGGAAACGTCGATCTGGTGGTGGCCCTCGGTGGCGACGGCACGGTCAACGAGGTGGTCAACGGCCTCCTGCACGCCGGCCCCGATCCGGAGAACCTGCCCGGTATAGCGGTGGTCCCCGGCGGTTCCACCAACGTCTTCGCCCGCGCCCTGGGGCTGCCCAACGATCCGGTGGAAGCCACCGGCGCACTGCTGGACGCCCTACGTGAGGGCAGTGAGCGTACGGTCGGGCTCGGCCTCGCGGCGGGTACGCCGGGCACGGAGGACGAGGCGGTGCCCTCGCGCTGGTTCACGTTCAACGCCGGGCTGGGCTTCGACGCCGGGGTGGTGGGGCGGGTGGAGCAGCAGCGCGAGCGCGGCCGGAGATCCACCCATGCTCTTTACATCCGTCAGGCCATGCGCCAGTTGTTGGGTGAGTCACAGCGCCGGCACGGGTCGATCACCCTGGAGCGTCCGGGTGCCGAACCGGTGACCGATTTGGTGCTGTCCATAGTCTGCAACACGGCTCCGTGGACCTATCTGGGCAATCGCCCGGTGTACGCGTCACCTAAGGCCTCGTTCGATACAGGGCTCGACGTACTGGGTCTCAGCCGTCTGTCCACGGCCTCGGTTGCCCGATATGGCACCCAGTTGCTCACTTCGTCCCCCGAACGGGGACCGCACGGCAAGCATGCCGTCTCCCTGCACGATCTGGACCAGTTCACCTTGCATTCGAAGGTCCCTTTGCCCCTTCAGATGGACGGTGACCACCTGGGGCTGCGAACAAGCGTGACGTTCACAGGCGTACGCCGTGCACTGCGTGTGATTGTGTGAGCAGAAAGGGCTGAAGTCCTTTCACTCGAACGTTTAGGCCAGGGTCCACCCCATGGAAGTACGGCTGTGACCTAGTCGACACCGAGGAATCAAAAAAAACTTTCCGGAAGGGGTTGTATCCGCCGCTGAGGTTTGCGAGTCTCTACGTGGCGATCGGGACAGCCCGCAACACCGGCATCCACTGATCACCGGAACCCCTCTTCAAACAACAGGACCGCGCCAGGGAACCTGGCTGGTGGCCCTTCACTTGTTGAGGGATTCGTGAAAGCGTTCACATTCACAAGCAACTTGCACGTAATACCAAGGAGAGGTAGCAGCCATGGACTGGCGTCACAACGCCGTTTGCCGCGAGGAAGACCCCGAGCTCTTCTTCCCCATCGGCAACACCGGTCCTGCGCTGCTGCAGATCGAGGAAGCCAAGGCCGTCTGCCGTCGCTGCCCGGTTATGGAGCAGTGTCTGCAGTGGGCGCTCGAGTCCGGCCAGGACTCCGGCGTCTGGGGTGGCCTCAGCGAGGACGAGCGTCGTGCGATGAAGCGCCGCGCCGCCCGCAACCGGGCCCGTCAGGCTTCCGCCTGACAACACCCGCCCCGCAAGCCTGAGCTTGGCGGCGCGTACAGCGAGTACGCATCTCCCGCCCCCGAGCCGCAGCGCGCAGTACCCCCGATGCGCAGCACAAGCTGGCAACGAGCATTCGAGCCCCGGACCCCTGAACGGTCCGGGGCTTCTTGCTGTGCGCCCACCCGGTCCGCCCGTGCCGTCGCCTGACCGCGCCACCTGCCCGCGCCGTCGCATGCCCGCCACTTCTGTTACTTCTGTGCGCGCACCGGGATGTCCAGGATCACCTGGGTGCCGCGCTCCGGCCCCGGGACCATGTCGAAGGTTCCGCCCAACTCGCCTTCCACCAGCGTCCGTACGATCTGGAGGCCGAGGTTGCCGGAGGTGTGCGGGTCGAAGCCCTCGGGCAGCCCGACGCCGTCGTCCTGGACGGTGACCAGGAGACGCGTCTCCTTGGTGGTGCCGCCGCGGACCGCGGACACCTCGACCGTGCCGGTGTCGCCCTCGACGAAGCCGTGCTCCAGGGCGTTCTGCAGGATCTCGGTGAGGACCATGGACAGCGGGGTGGCGACCTCGGCGTCCAGGATGCCGAAGCGTCCGCTGCGCCGGCCGGCGACCTTGCCGGGCGAGATCTCGGCGACCATCGCCAGCACCCGGTCGGCGATCTCGTCGAACTCCACCCGTTCGTCCAGGTTCTGAGACAGCGTCTCATGCACGATGGCGATCGAACCGACCCGGCGGACCGCCTCCTCCAGCGCCTCCCGGCCGCGCTCGGACTCGATACGCCGTGCCTGGAGGCGGAGCAGGGCCGCCACCGTCTGGAGGTTGTTCTTCACCCGGTGGTGGATCTCCCGGATGGTCGCGTCCTTGGTGATCAACTCACGCTCGCGACGGCGCAGTTCCGTGACGTCCCGGAGCAGCACGAGCGCGCCGATGCGGGTGCCCTTGGGCTTGAGCGGGATCGCCCGGAACTGGATGACCCCGTCCTTGGCCTCGATCTCGAACTCGCGGGGCGCCCAGCCGCTGGCGACCTTGGCGAGCGCCTCGTCCACCGGACCCCGGGTCGGGGCGAGTTCGGCGGTGGTCAGGCCGAGGTGCTGGCCGACCAGGTCGGAGGCGAGGCCCATGCGGTGGTAGGCCGACAGCGCGTTCGGGGAGGCGTACTGGACGATTCCGTCGCCGTCGACGCGGATCAGGCCGTCGCCGACGCGCGGGGCGGCGTCCATGTCCATCTGCTGGTTGGGGAACGGGAAGGAGCCGGCCGCGATCATCTGTGCGAGGTCGGAGGCGCTCTGGAGGTAGGTGAGCTCCAGGCGGCTGGGGGTGCGCACGGTGAGCAGGTTGGTGTTGCGGGCGATGACCCCGAGAACGCGGCCCTCACGCCGTACGGGGATCGACTCGACCCGTACGGGGACCTCCTCACGCCACTCCGGGTCGCCCTCGCGCACGATCCGGCCCTCGTCCAGGGCGGCGTCGAGCAGCGGACGGCGGCCGCGCGGGACGAGGTGGCCGACCATGTCGTCCTGGTAGGAGGTCGGGCCGGTGTTGGGCCGCATCTGGGCGACCGAGACATAGCGGGTGCCGTCCCGGGTGGGGACCCACAGGACCAGGTCGGCGAAGGAGAGGTCGGAGAGCAGCTGCCACTCCGAGACCAGCAGGTGGAGCCACTCGAGGTCGGAGTCGTCGAGTGCGGTGTGCTGGCGTACGAGTTCGTTCATGGAGGGCACGTCTGCGAGCGTACCCGTGGGTCTGTGCGGGGCCTAAACCTGTCGGCGGCGCCCGGTCGGCCGCGAGGGGCGCCCGGGCCCGGAAACACCCGCGGGCCGCGGCGCCTGAGAGGGACCCTCAGCCCTCCCGGCACCGCAGCCCGGAGCAATATCGGCCGCGGGGTGTGCGGTCCCGTCGACCGAAGGGTGAGGAACCGGGGCAGTCAGGGCAGAGAGCTCCGGGTCCTCGGTCCGCCCTCCTGTGCGGGGAAGACGGAGGTTCTGTGTCGCGCTCCCCTCCATTGTGGACTAGACCACTAGGGGTGTCCATGTGTGGAAGGTCGTTCGTTGTCGTGACTGTTCGGACGCTCTGACATCCACAACGCAGCCTAGCCTGTGCGGGTTCCCGCGCGGGGCCAGTTACGCGCGGCATTTTCCGCGATCCGCTGCCGGAGCGGCCCTCCTCCCCCTCCCGCGCCCCGAGACGGACACGGTCGACTCTGTTAGATTGACCCCATAGATTGGTCTAAACCACATAGCCCTTCCGGGCCCCCGGTGCCCCTCTCAGAACGGCAGGCCAGCGTGGAAGTTGTCATCGTTGCGGACGCCCGGTCGGGCGGCGAGCTCATCGCCGAGGCCATGGCGCAGCTCCTGCGGCGCAAGCCGGACGCCCTGCTCGGTGTGGCCACCGGCTCCACCCCGCTGCCCATCTACCAGGCGCTGGCGGCCGAGGCGCGCTCCGGATCGGTGGACACCGCGCGGGCGCGGATCGCCCAGCTCGACGAGTACGTGGGCCTGCCCGCCGAGCACCCCGAGTCCTACCGTTCGGTGCTGCGGCGCGAGGTGCTGGAGCCACTGGGCATCGGCATGGAGGCCTTCCTCGGGCCGGACGGCACGGCCACGGACGTAACTGCCGCGTGCGAGGCGTACGACCGCGCGCTGGCCGCGGCCGGCGGAGTGGACCTCCAGCTGCTCGGGATCGGCACCGACGGGCACATCGGCTTCAACGAGCCGTGCTCCTCGCTGGCCTCGCGCACCCGGATCAAGACGCTGACCGAGCAGACCCGCGTCGACAACGCGCGCTTCTTCGACGGCGACATCGAGCAGGTCCCGCACCACGTGATCACGCAGGGCATCGGCACGATCCTGGAGGCGCGGCACCTGGTGCTGCTCGCCACCGGTGAGGGCAAGGCGGACGCCGTCGCGGCCACCGTCGAGGGGCCGGTCGCCGCGGTGTGCCCGGCCTCCGCGCTCCAGCTGCACCCGCACGCCACGGTCGTCGTCGACGAGGCCGCCGCGTCCAAGCTGAAGCTCGCGGAGTACTTCCGGCACACGTACGCCAACAAGCCGGCGTGGCAGGGCATCTGAGGGCACCGTCACCACCGACGACGAAGGCGCCGGACTCCTCCTCGGGAGTACGGCGCCTTCGTCGTGGTGGCGCTCAGGCGTGCGTGCCGGCCGCGATGACCTCCGCCGCCGCGCGGCCGCACACCCGGGCCGCGCCGTGGGTGGCGATGTGCAGGGCGCCGCGGGGCGGGGCCTGGGGGACGCCCATCTCGACGACGACCGTGTCCGGGCGCGCCGTGAGGAGCGTGTCGAGGGCCGCCGCCATCCAGGCGTGCCGGTGCTCGTCGCGGACCACGGCCACGATCCGCCGCTCGCCCGCCGCGACCAGCGCCGCGTGTCCCGCGTCCGTGCCCGCGAAGCTGCCGGTCTCCGTCCCCGGCAGCAGCCGGCCCAGCTCCGCGGCCACGCCCCAGGGGGTCTCGTCGCCGACGGCGATGTTCGCGACCGGGGTGAGCGCGGCGACGTACGGCGCTTCGGTGAGCGGGGTGAAGACGTCGTCGCCGGTGAGGCGCAGTGCCCGGCGGGCGGCGATCAGCCCGACATCGGCTCGCCCGGCGCTGCGGCCCGCGCGCGCCGCCCCCTCGTCGGGGCCGGCCGCGGCCGAGCTCCGCGAAACCGTCCAGCGGGCCAGTGCCCGCACCCGCTGCGCCGCGTCCGCGAGGCGTTGCTCGGGGAGCTCGCCCGTGCGGACGGCGGTGACCAGGGCGTCGCGCAGGCGGCGTACCGTCTCGTCGTCCGCCAGGCCGCCGCCCACGCAGATGGCGTCGGCGCCGGCCGCGACGGCGAGGACGCTGCCGCGCTCGATGCCGTAGGTCGCGGCGACGGCCTGCATCTCCATGCCGTCGGTGACGATCAGGCCGTCGTAGCCGAGTTCCTCGCGGAGCAGGGTGGTGAGGATGCGCGGGGACAGGGTCGCCGGCCGGGCCGGGTCCAGGGCGGGGACCAGGATGTGCGCGCTCATCACGGCGCGGGTGCCGGCGGCGATGGCGGCGCGGAACGGGGTCAGTTCGCGTTCCGTCAGGACCGCGGGGTCGGCGTCGATGCGCGGGAGCGCGTGGTGGGAGTCGACGGCCGTGTCGCCGTGCCCCGGGAAGTGCTTGGTGCAGGCCGCCACGCCCGCCGACTGGAGGCCGGTGACGTAGGCGGCGGTGTGCCGGGCGACCAGGCCGGGGTCGGCGCCGAACGAGCGGACCCCGATGACCGGGTTCGCGGGGTTGGAGTTCACGTCGGCGGAGGGCGCCCAGTTGAGGTTGACGCCGCACTCCGCGAGGCGGCGGCCCAGCTCCGCGGCGACCTCCAGCGTGAGCGAGACGTCGTCCACCGCGCCCAGCGCGTGGTTGCCGGGGAAGCTGGAGCCGGTGCGCACCTCGAGGCGCGTGACGTCTCCGCCCTCCTCGTCGATCGCGACCAGGACGTCGTCCCGCTCCGCGCGCAACTGCGCGGTCAGCGAGGCGAGCTGCTGCGGCGAGGCGATGTTCCGGCCGAACAGGCCCACGGAGGCCAGACCCTCGCCCAGGCGGCGCAGTAGCCAGTCGGGGGCGGTGGTGCCGGGGAAGCCGGGTTGGAGGACCGTCAGGGCGTCACGGGTGAGAGTGTCCGTGCCGCTGGCGATTGTCGTCATCGGGGGCGTTATCCCTTCACGGCGCCCGCGGTCAGCCCCGCGGCCATCTTGCGCTGGACGAGGAGGAACAGGGCGACGATCGGTAGCGCCATCATGGTGGCGCCGGCCATCATCGGGGCGTACTCGGTGCCGTGCTTGGTGGAGAAGTTGCTGAGCCACACGGTGGCCGTCTGGTTCTTCTGGCTGAGCAGCATCAGGGCGTAGAGGTACTCGTTCCAGGCCTGGATGAAGCCGTAGACCGAGGTGGCGACCATGCCCGGCGCCAGCAGGGGGAAGACCACCCGGACGAAGGCCCCGGTGCGGGAGCAGCCGTCGACCATCGCGGCCTCCTCCAGCTCCTTCGGGATGTTGACGATGAAGCCGCGCAGCGTCCACACCGTGAAGGGGAGGATGAAGGTCAGGTACGTGAGGATCAGGCCGGTCAGCTTGTCGTACTGGCCCAGGTCGTTCAGGAGCAGGAAGACCGGGATGATCATGGCGACGAGCGGGACCATCTGGACGGCCAGGATGCCCACGATCACGATCTTGCGGCCGCGGAAGGCGAACCGGGAGATGGCCAGGGCGGCCAGCATGCCGACGACGACGCCGATCGCCACGACCGCCAGGGAGACGAGCAGGCTGCGGCCCACCGGGCCCCAGAAGTCGGCGATGTGCAGCGCGCGGCTGAAGTTGTCGAGGGTGAGTCCCGTAGGCAGCAGGCTCGGGTCCGGGTCGATCGCGTCCTTCGCCGGCTTGAACGCGGTGTTGAGCATCCAGTAGACGGGGAAGCCCGCGACGACGAAGACGAGCACGCCGAGGAGGTTCCAGCCGGACTTCGACCTGCGGCGCCCGGACCGGCTTCCCGCCCGGCTCGCCTCGGAGGCAACGGCACTCATTCGACCTCTCCGATCTTCAGCATCTGGCGCATGTAGACGGCGACCACACCGAGCAGCAGCAGCACGGTGATCAGGGCGATCGCCGAGCCCTGTCCGTAGTCGTTGACGACGAAGGCGCGGTCGTAGGAGTACGTCGTCAGGATCTGGAACTCGGCTTCCGGGTGTCCGTTGCGCATGACGAAGACCTGGGGGAAGACGCCCATGTCCCAGATGACCGACAGGGTCGTGAGCATCACGATGATCGGCTTGAGGATGGGCAGGGTGACGTACCGGAAGACACCCCAGGCGCCCGCGCCGTCGAGGCGGGCGGCCTCCTCCAGTTCGGCCGGGACCTGGGTGAGGCCGGCGCTGAGGGTGATGACCACGAAGGGCACGGCGCCCCAGACGACGAGGAGCATGATGACCGCCAGCCCCTGCGGTCCGCTGGCGAACCAGTTGTGGCCGATCAGGTCGACGCCCGGCAGCCTGCTCAGGACCGCGTTGAGGATGCCGTAGTCGGCGTCGAACAGCCACTTGAAGACGGTGGTGGCGACGATGACCGGCATGCCCCAGCCGGCCACGAGCGCGATGTTCACGAGGGTCTTCACCCAGCCGGAGACCCGCTGGAGGAGCAGCGCGATCAGCATGCCGATGACCATCGTGAAGATCACGCAGCCGGCCGCGAAGACGATCGTGCGGATGACGACCTGCCAGAACTCGCCGTCGTCCAGCACACCCGTGAAGTTGTCGAACCCGACCGACTCGGCCGGCTGGAAGCCCCACAGCTGCGACTGCCCGAACTTCTGGAAGGAGAGGGTGACCAGCCGGACCAGCGGATAGCCCATCACCAGGGCGAGGACCAGCAGGCAGGGGGCGAGGAGCAGCCAGGGGGTCGTGGCCCCGCGGGAACCGCGGCCGCCGCGTGGTCTCTTCGCGCCGGGTCCGCCCGCGGGCGGTGGTGGTGGCGACTGCCGCGTCGGCGGCACTTTGGCAGTGGTCGTGTCTGCGGCACTCATCCGCGCGCTCCTCAGCGGTCCCTCGGGTCGTACGAAGGCGAAGCCCCGTACGGGTCGTACGGGAGGCAGGGCCCCGCCCCGATGAAGCCCTCCGGGGTCGACGGGGCCCTGCCCTCAGGTCACTTGGTGTTGATGACCTTGTCGATCGCGGCGTCCGCGTCCTTCGCGGCGGCCTCGACCGTCTTCTTGCCGGTGCCGATGCTCTGCAGCATGGTCTGCAGCACCTGGGCCTTCTCGACCTGGCCCCAGCCGGGAGCCATCGGGACGAACCAGTTGGACTCGGCGGCGGTGGCCGGGACCGCGGTGGCCGGGTCGCTCTTGAGGGTCGCGAGGTCGGTCTTGTTGTTGGGCAGGTTGCCCTTGGCGATCAGGCCCTTCTGGCCGGACGGGCCGGTGAAGGCGTTGATCCACTCGGCGGCGAGGGCCTGCGCGTCCGACTTCACCGGGACGGCGAGGTCGGAGCCGCCCAGGAAGACGGGGAGGTTCTTGCCGGACGGGCCGGGCATCACGAAGTTCTCGACGTTGTTGGCGAGCTTGCCGGTCTTGTCGTTCTCCTTCGCCGCGGCGGTCGCGCCCTCCCAGGCGGGGGCGAAGATCATGCCGGACTTGCCCTGGCCGTAGACGATGTAACGGTCGGACTCGTCCTTGGTCTTGTCGCCGTGCATGTACTTGTCGAGGACGTTCTTGAACTCGGTGAGGCCCTTGATCGACTCGGGCGAGGACAGGTTGGCCTTCCACTGGCCGCCGTCCTCCTTGGCGATCGAGCCGCCGGCGTCGTAGACGAAGGACATGGCCGCGTACCAGTCACGGGTGGGCTGGTACCAGGCGGAGAACTTGTCGCCCTCCTTCTTCTGGACCTTGTCCAGGGCGGCGGTCAGCTCGGTGTACGTCTTCGGCGTGGTCTTGACGCCCGCCGAGGCGAAGAGGTCCTTGCGCCAGTTGGCGACCCGGCCGCCCGCGTAGTACGGGACGCCGTAGGTCTTGCCGTCGTAGGTCACCGAGGCCTTGAGGCCGTCGAGCCAGGCGGAGGAGTTGTCGAACTTGGCGGTGTCGAGGGGAGCGAAGGCACCCTTGACCATGTAGCCGAGCATCTCGGTGTTGCCCATCTCGACGACGTCGGGGGCCTTGTCGGTGGCGAGAACCGCGTCCAGCTTGGCGTTCTTGTCCGGCCAGCCGTAGTACTCGTGGTTGATCTTGACGCCGGGGTGCGCCTTCTGCACCGCCGCGTCGGCGGCCTTCACGAGATCGGGCCAGTTGTTCTGCGCGTCGACGGTGAGCCAGACCGTCAGCTCCTTGGCGTCGGTGCCCTTCGAGTCCCCGCTGCCACTGTCGTCCCCGCACGCCGCGATGGAGACCATCATGCCCGCGATACCGATCGCGGCTATCAGCTTGCGCTTCACGCCATCCTCCTCAGGGATGCCACACCCCCCGCCCACGGGCCGGGAACTCGATCTGGACCAATGGTGTAGACCAGTGCGCAGAGCTTGGCTCAGACCAATAAGCCTGTCAAGGGTGGCCGAACCCCCTCCGAACAGCCGTTATGGGACCTACATATGCAGGAACCTTTAAGTAAGAAGCCCTCGAAAACCCGGGCCTCGGAGGGTGCCGCTCCGGTAGACCATTTGCCCTGGTGGACTAGACCAGCAAAGGTTGCGACGGTATACAGAGGGATCACGGAACGGTGGGGCAGCATCCCCGCGTCCGTGCCACGATGTGAGCCGCGGCCGACGGCGTGTCGGCCATTTCGGCACCCGCAGCCGGGAAGGCAGGCCATGAGCACCGACGTCAGCAGTGCGGAGAACGAGGGTGGGGCGACCGTCCGTACCGCGCGTGTGCCCAAGTACTACCGCCTGAAGAAACACCTGCTCGACATCACGGAGACACAGTCTCCGGGCACCCCGGTCCCGCCGGAGCGCACTCTGGCGGCCGAGTTCGACACCTCGCGCACGACCGTCCGCCAGGCCCTGCAGGAACTCGTCGTCGAGGGCCGTCTCGAGCGCATCCAGGGCAAGGGCACCTTCGTCGCCAAGCCGAAGGTGTCCCAGGCACTCCAACTCACCTCGTACACCGAGGACATGCGCGCCCAGGGCCTCGAGCCGACCTCGCAGCTCCTGGACATCGGCTACATCACCGCCGACGACCGCCTCGCCGACCTCCTCGACATAACGGCCGGCGTCCGGGTGCTGCGCATCGAGCGCCTGCGCATGGCCAACGGCGAACCGATGGCCATCGAGACGACCCACCTGTCGGCGAAACGCTTCCCGGCCCTGCGCAGGTCGCTGGTCAAGTACACCTCGCTGTACACCGCCCTCGCCGAGGTCTACGACGTCCGTCTCGCCGAGGCCGAGGAGACCATCGAGACCTCGCTGGCCACCCCGCGCGAGGCGGGTCTGCTGGGCACCGACGTGGGCCTGCCGATGCTCATGCTCTCCCGCCACTCACTGGACCAGGAGGGCCGGCCGGTGGAGTGGGTGCGGTCGGTGTACCGGGGCGACCGGTACAAGTTCGTGGCCCGGCTGAAGCGGCCCACCGAGTAGCCGTCGAGCGGCCCGGCGAGCAGCCCACCGAGTAGAGGGTCTGTGGAGGGTCTTCCGCTGGGCTTATCCGTCACTTACATTGCCTGCGCATTACATCTGTGATCAAGGCGATCAGAGTGAGGGGACGGCCGCCGATGTCCGACGAGGAAACGAGGGAACCGGTGGTGACGCCTGCGCGCGTCGCCATCGCCCTCTGTCTGATCGCGCCCTTCGTGGCAATGCTGTGGGTGGGTTCGTACGCGAAGGTGGATCCGGCGTTCATCGGGATCCCCTTCTTCTACTGGTACCAGATGCTGTGGGTGCCCCTGTCCGCCGCGCTCACCGTGACCGCGTACAAGCTGTGGCAGCGTGACCAGCGCGGCCGCGCCGCCGGTTCTTCGGCTTCCTCCGCGAAGGGTGGTGCGTCGGAGTGAAGGACGGCGTGAACGGCGTCGCGCTCGCCGTCTTCATCTTCTTCTTCCTGGCCGTCACGGTCATGGGCTTCCTGGCCGCGCGCTGGCGCAAGGCCGAGAACGACAGCCTCGACGAATGGGGCCTCGGCGGCCGGTCGTTCGGCACCTGGGTCACCTGGTTCCTGCTCGGCGGCGACCTGTACACCGCGTACACCTTCGTCGCCGTACCCGCGGCGATCTACGCGGCGGGCGCGGCCGGCTTCTTCGCGGTTCCGTACACGATCCTCGTCTACCCGCTGATCTTCACCTTCCTGCCCCGCCTGTGGTCGGTGTCCCACAAGCACGGCTATGTGACGACCTCGGACTTCGTGCGGGGCCGGTTCGGCTCGAAGGGCCTGTCGCTGGCGGTCGCCGTCACCGGCATCCTGGCGACCATGCCGTACATCGCGCTCCAACTGGTCGGCATCCAGGCCGTGCTCGACGTGATGGGCGTCGGCGGCGGCGAGGACACCAACTGGTTCGTGAAGGACCTGCCGCTGCTGATCGCGTTCGGCGTGCTGGCGGCCTACACGTACTCCTCGGGTCTGCGGGCCCCCGCCCTGATCGCGTTCGTGAAGGACACGCTGATCTACATCGTCATCGCGGTGGCGATCATCTACATCCCGATCAAGCTGGGCGGGTTCGACGACATCTTCGCCAAGGCCGGCGAGGCGTTCAGCCAGACCAACCCGGCGACGGGCAAGCCGCGCGGCGCGCTGGCACCGGCGGAACCCGGCCAGTGGACGTACGCCACGCTGGCGTTGGGCTCGGCGCTGGCGCTGTTCATGTACCCGCACTCGATCACGGCGACGCTGTCGTCGCGCAGCCGTGAGGTCATCCGTCGCAACACCACGATCCTGCCGCTGTACTCCCTGATGCTGGGCCTGCTGGCGCTGCTCGGCTTCATGGCGATCGCGGCCGGGGTCAAGGTCACCAACGGGCAGCTGGCGATCCCGCAGCTGTTCGAGGACATGTTCCCGTCCTGGTTCGCGGGGGTGGCGTTCGCGGCGATCGGCATCGGCGCGCTCGTACCCGCGGCCATCATGTCGATCGCGGCCGCGAACCTCTTCACCCGCAACATCTACAAGGACTTCATCAAGCCGGACGCGACGCCCGCGCAGGAGACGAAGGTCTCCAAGCTGGTCTCGCTCCTGGTGAAGGTGGGCGCCCTGGTCTTCGTCCTCACCATGGACAAGACGGTCGCCATCAACTTCCAGCTGCTGGGCGGCATCTGGATCCTCCAGACGTTCCCGGCCCTGGTCGGCGGCCTCTTCACCCGCTGGTTCCACCGCTGGGCCCTGCTCGCCGGCTGGGCGGTCGGCATGCTCTACGGCACCTTCGCCGCGTACGGTGTCGCGTCCCCGACCCAGAAGCACTTCGGCGGCTCGTCGAAGGAGATCCCGGGCATCGGCGAGATCGGCTACATCGGTCTCACGGCGTTCGTGATCAACGTCGTCGTCACGGTGGTGCTGACCTTCGTCCTGAGGGCCGCCAAGGCTCCCGACGGCATCGACGAGACGAAGCCGGAGGACTACACGGCGGACGCGGGCGACCCGGGCGTGGCGGTGGAGCTGCCCCCGGCGACGGCGGGCGCCGGCCACTGAGTGGCCCAGGGGCGGGCGATGGCCGGCCGGACGGGTCCTAGTCCCGCGTCCGTCTGGCCATCGCGTCCCAGAAGCGGTCCAGTTCACGGACCCGCATACCGACCCAGTGCGGGGTCTTTCTGCGCAGCCCCCGGGGCAGCCAGCGCCGGACGCTGCCGGGCAGCAGGGCCTGTTGCTGGCGGCAGAACGGCTCGCGGATCTCTCCCCGGGGCACACCGCCCCGGGGCGGGTACGGACAGAGCTGGAACCTGCAGCCGGGCAGACAGGTCGAGCCCGGTGCGGGCGGGGTGGACGTGCCGACGCGCAGTCCGGGCCGCAGCGGCTCCCGGTCCGTGCAGATGCACGACGGCAACGACATTCCGGGCTGTTCCATGCGGGCCAGGCGTTCCTCGACCTCGTCCGGGTGCCCGTCCCGTTCGATGAGGTTCAGCATCACCAGTACGTCGGCAACGAGACGCTGGGCGCGCGGGTCGAGGGTGCTCCAGCCGACCGAGGGCGCAATCCACAGGCTGTGCTTGCGGTATCCCCCGGTGCTGCCCGCGCGGGCGCCGATGTTGTCGGCGACGCCCTTCTCGTCGATCCACAGGAACCGCTCGGGCTGTCCGGTCTCCAGGGCGAGGGCGACCAGGTCGCCGGCCTCGGCGACGAACGGATGCAGGCGCCGCCGGGCCGGTGCGCCGGGCCGGGCCGGGTGCCCCGGCACCGCGTTCACCGTGCCCGCCATCGACAGCCAGCGCTTCACCGTCCCTACGGCGGTGGCTCCGCCGAGCCGCTGGAACGGCTGGTGACCGTCGGGCCGGCCGCCGGCACCGTCCGGGAGCTCCCACAGGCACAGTGCCTGGAGCAGGCTGAGCTGCGCGTACCAGCAGCGTGACTGCTGGAGCACGGTCTCCGCCTGGCGGATCAGGTCGTTGCGGCCCCCCAGGTAGGTGTGCGGGTGTCGGTGGCGCCGGTTGGCCGCGTACTTGAAGCCCTGGGCCAGCGCGGCCTCCAGGGCGAGCGGCAGATCGGGGGCGCCGCCGGTGAACTCCGGGTCGAGGTGGCGCAGCCACTTGGTGAGGCGTTCCCGGGCCTCGTCGCGATGGGCCTCGTCGACGGAGCCCAGAAGCATCGGAAGCATCCAGGCCCGCATCACGAACTCCCGGAAGAGATCGACCCGTCGGTCGCGGTAGCGCCGGTTCAGTTCCTTGCGGTCCTCCTGCAGCCGCCCGATGTCCTCGGCCGACACGCCCCCCGGGGACGTACGGTCCGCCCGCGCCCTGCCCATGCGTTCGGACCAGGCCTCGTACTCCTGTCTCTTCCAGGCCTTCAGCTTGTCCAGCCGGTCGTTGTACTCCTGCACGGGATCGCTGTTCAGGCCGACCCGCTCGCGGATCACGGCGAACGCCGCGTTGCCGCCGGTGCCGAACTCCTGGGCGACGACGAGGCGGATGGAGTAGGAGGGTTCCTGGATGCCCAGCCGGAAGAGCTCCCAGTACAGCGGGGTGGTGTCGATCCGGTCGGAGACCTTCCGCAGCGCGGCACCCAGCTGTTTGAGCACTCTGCGCTTGGCGTCCCGCAGGGTGCGCCGGTCCCCCTTGATGCCGGCCCAGTGCGCGCGCACCGCGGTGACGATCTCGCCCAGCTGTCCCGGGTCGTCCTCGGCGCTCTCGATCTCCAGGGCGGCCGCATAGAGGTCCAGGGCCTTGGGGTCGTCGGTGCGGCGGCCCGCGGCGGCGCACAGCCGGTGGGCGAGCGGGCGGCCTCGCACGGGCGTCTGCCGTACGAGTTCCGCGATCTCCTTGCGTATCTCGGCGCGCACACCGTGTCCCCGGGCCGGAGGGTTCGCCGCCCGGCCACGGGACAGCAGGACGAGGGCGATGAGCAGTTCCCGGCTGGGGCCGGGCGGTTGCAGCGCCTGCTCGGCCAGGTCTCCGGCGCCCCGCTCCCCCAGGTGGTTCAGCAGGCGGCAGCCGAAGTAGGCCTGGATGATGCTGTGCGGGAAACGGACCCTGTGCTCGAAGCCCTCCACCAGTCTGAGCTTGCTCGCGTGGGCCGCGAAGCGGGCGAGGACGGCATGGCACTGGTCCATGTTGCCCTCGCGCAGCCGCCTGCGCTCCGCGTCGCCGAGCCGCTCGCACAGCGCGTCCCAGATCCGGCGCCGGTGCCAGACGGAGAGGGTGTTGCCGCGCTTGCCGTACTGGTCGAAGCCGCGGCCGGCCCACACGTGCTCGGCTCGGGTCCGCACGCGCCGCGCCGGGCCGGGGTGCAGGATGTCCGGGTCGAGCAGCTCCGCGAAGCCGACCTCCAGCTTGTCCTGGAGCAGCCCGACGCAGGCCAGGGCCGAGACCACTTCGAGCGTGTCGTGGCGCTCCCGCGGGGTCAGCGCGACCTCCTCGCGCAGCTTCCCCTCGCACAGCGCCTCGGCCCAGGTCTCCAGCAGCCAGAGCCGCAGGGTGGCGCGGTCGCGGCTGCGGGTGTTCAGGTGCCGCGGATCGTCGTCCGGACGGTCGTGCTCCAGGATTCCCCGCCGGTGGAGTTCACGGGCGATCTGGAGATAGATCGGCGACTCGGTCACCTCCGCCGTCTCCACGATCCAGTCCACCCGGCGCTCGTCGGTCTCGGGTACGTCCGCCTCGACGAAGCGCAGTGCCTCCTCCTCACTGAGCGGTTCCAGGACCACGATCGCGGCGGAGGTGGCCTCCAGCGGGCTGTGCGGCCGGGAGGCGATGACCAGGGGCAGCTTCTCCTCGCGGGCGCGCTCGATGGCCCGGCGGATGACGTTGTCCCGGTTCTGCTGCCGGCCGTCGTCGAGAAGGGCCTCCTCCAGGCCGTCGGCGAGGACGACCGGCTTGTCGTCGGCGAGGAGTTGCTGCCCACCCGGTCGGTCTTGCTGCGCGCCAGAATGCCCTTGGGTGCCTCCTGGGCGAAGCGCTGCCTCGCCAGGCGTTCGAAGTTCAGGTCGGTGCCGTCCGCCGCGTCCCGCAGTCTGACCGGCACCGGTACGGCGTGCTGGCGGGCCAGGAGTTCGGTGAGCCGTACGAGGACGGCGGTCTTCCCGGTTCCGACTCCGCCGACGAGCAGATACGGCCGCCGGGTGTCGCGCTCCCGCAGCCGCTCGGCGATGACCTGGGCGATGTCCTCGCGGCCCACGATCTCGGCGGTGTCGTATCCGGCGGTGGGCACCAGCCGGCGCGGATCCCGCAGTGCCTTGGTGAGATAGCGCCGCTTGGTCCAGCGGTACCACCAGAACAGGAAGAGCGCGGCGGCGATCGAGGCGGCGAGGATCGGGCCGACGAACTTGAAGACGGTGTCGAACCCCTGGTTGCCCTGCCGCCACTGCTCGAAGCCGGTCGTGTCGTGCGTGACGAGGATGAACAGGCCCTCCCCGACCCAGGCGAGCAGCGCCAGCACGGCGACCAGCCAGATCACCCTGGTGACGTTGGCGTAGGAGACCCATCGGCGCCATTTCCTGGGGCGGGTGGCGCCGCGGCGGGCCTCCAGACGGATCGTCAGGGAGTGCCAGCGGCCGACGAACCCGTGTCCGACCCGGTGTCCCGCCCGTCGGAAGACCAGTGTGGCCATCGGCGCGTCGCGCGGTCGCTCCTTGCCGGGCGGATGGCGGACGACCCTCGTCATGGCGTGCTCCTTGCGAGTTCCGAGAAGGCGGTTCCCGGGACGGAGGACTCGCGGGACACAGGATTCGCACGGCGCCGACGCCTACTTCCACGGAATCACTCCCGGCACGCTCCGCAACCCGGGACCACGTCTGCGAACATCCGGATTTCGTCCGTACACCCGAGCGGGACCGGCATCCCGTGCCACACCGGAACGATCTCACCCTGATCGCCTGTCAGCTGACGCTCTGAAACCGCCCCGACACAACATCTGGTGGTGGCGTGACAGGTGAGCACAAGATGTATGCTCATGCTCGCTGTCGCCGCAGGGGAATCCGGTGCGAATCCGGAACTGTCCCGCAACGGTGTACTTGCGTGCATGCATACCCGTATGCGCACGCCTGTTCAGTCCGAGGTCCTGCCGACAGCGTGCCCGGCCGTCCGGTCCGGGTGCCCTGACGTCCGGGTCTCGTGGAGTGGGCCGGTGGACGCGACGCCCCGCGCGCTCGTGTGCTGCCCCCTGCCCTCCGCCAGGCCCATCGCCGAGCGAGGGAGAGCCCCACGTGACCATCGCGCCAGCCGACCCGGTTTCCGTCACCGAGCTGGAGACCGACGGTCCCGGTACCGCGTTGCTGCGGACCCTGACCGAGCTGACCGCCGACCTGCCCGACGCCGACCCCGGCCGGGTCGCCGCCGCCGCCCTGCGCGGCCGGTCCGCCCGGGCCGACGAGGGAGAGCTGCGCGAGCTGGCCACGGAGGGGGCCGCGGGCCTGATCTCCGAGGACCCCGCCTACTCGAAGCTGGCCGCCCGGCTGCTGACGATCAGCATCGCCGCGGAGGCCGCCTCCCAGGGCGTCACCTCGTTCACCGGATCGGTCGCCGTCGGCCACCGCGAGGGCCTGATCGCCGACCGCACCGCCGAGTTCGTGCGCGTCCACGCGGTCCGCCTCGACGCCCTGATCGACGAGCAGGCCGACGACCGCTTCGGCTACTTCGGGCTGCGTACCCTGCACTCCCGCTACCTCCTGCGGCACCCGATCACCCGCAAGGTCGTCGAGACGCCCCAGCACTTCCTGCTGCGCGTCGCCTGCGGCCTCGCCGAGGACGACACGCCCCGTTCCCTGGACGAGGTCGCCGCGCTCTACCGGCTGATGAGCCGTCTGGACTACCTGCCGTCGTCCCCCACGCTCTTCAACTCCGGTACCCGGCACCCCCAGATGTCGTCCTGCTACCTGCTCGACTCGCCGCTGGACGAGCTGGACTCCATCTACGACCGCTACCACCAGGTGGCCCGGCTGTCGAAGCACGCGGGCGGCATCGGACTGTCGTACTCCCGTATCCGCAGCCGCGGTTCGCTGATCCGTGGCACCAACGGGCACTCCAACGGCATCGTGCCGTTCCTGAAGACGCTCGACGCCTCGGTCGCCGCGGTGAACCAGGGCGGCCGGCGCAAGGGCGCGGCGGCGGTCTACCTGGAGACCTGGCACTCCGACATCGAGGAGTTCCTGGAGCTGCGGGACAACACCGGTGAGGACGCCCGCCGGACGCACAACCTGAACCTCGCGCACTGGATCCCGGACGAGTTCATGCGCCGGGTCAACGCCGACGCCCCCTGGTCGCTGTTCTCCCCCGCCGACGTGCCCGAGCTCGTCGACCTGTGGGGCGAGGAGTTCGACGCGGCCTACCGCAAGGCCGAGGAGGCGGGCCTCGCGAAGAAGACCATCCCGGCCCGTGATCTCTACGGCCGCATGATGCGCACCCTCGCACAGACCGGCAACGGCTGGATGACCTTCAAGGACGCGGCCAACCGCACCGCCAACCAGACGGCCGAGCCGGGCCACGTCGTGCACTCCTCCAACCTCTGCACGGAGATCCTGGAGGTCACGGACGACGGCGAGACGGCGGTCTGCAACCTGGGTTCGGTGAACCTCGGCGCGTTCGTCGACACGGCGGCCGGCGCGATCGACTGGGAGCGGCTGGACGAGACCGTCCGCACGGCCGTCACCTTCCTCGACCGGGTCGTCGACATCAACTTCTACCCGACCGAGCAGGCGGGCCGCTCCAACGCCCGCTGGCGCCCGGTCGGCCTGGGCGCGATGGGCCTCCAGGACGTCTTCTTCAAGCTGCGGCTGCCCTTCGACTCGCCCGAGGCCAAGGCGCTGTCCACCCGGATCGCCGAGCGCATCATGCTCGCCGCCTACGAGGCCTCCGCCGAGCTGGCCGAGCGCAACGGCCCGCTGCCGGCCTGGGAGAAGACCCGTACGGCCAGGGGCGTGCTGCACCCGGACCACTACGGCGTCGAGTTCACCTGGCCCGAGCGCTGGGCGGCCCTGCGCGCGCGGATCGCGCGGACCGGCATGCGCAACTCCCTGCTCCTCGCCATCGCCCCCACCGCCACCATCGCGTCCATCGCGGGCGTGTACGAGTGCATCGAGCCGCAGGTGTCCAACCTGTTCAAGCGCGAGACGCTGTCCGGCGAGTTCCTCCAGGTCAACTCCTACCTGGTGCAGGACCTCAAGGACCTCGGCGTCTGGGACGCCCGCACCCGTGAGGCGCTGCGCGACTCCAGCGGCTCGGTGCAGGAGTTCGCCTGGATCCCGGCGGAGGTGCGCGCCCTGTACCGCACGGCGTGGGAGATCCCGCAGCGCGGCCTGATCGACATGGCCGCCGCCCGCACCCCGTACCTGGACCAGGCCCAGTCCCTGAACCTGTTCCTGGAGACGCCGACCATCGGCAAGCTCTCCTCGATGTACGCGTACGCCTGGAAGTCGGGCCTGAAGACGACGTACTACCTGCGCTCCCGCCCGGCGACCCGCATCGCCCGCGCGGCCCAGGCGCAGGCTCAGCCCGAGAAGACCATCCCCGTGCAGCAGGCGACCGAGCCCGACGCCGTCGCCTGCTCCCTTGAGAACCCCGAGTCCTGCGAGGCCTGCCAGTAATGACCACCGCACCCGAGAAGACCGAGAAGAACCTGCTCGACCCGGGCTTCGAGCTGACCCTTCGCCCGATGCGCTACCCGGACTTCTACGAGCGCTACCGGGACGCCATCAAGAACACCTGGACCGTCGAGGAGGTCGACCTCCACTCGGACGTCGCCGACCTGGCGAAGCTGTCCGAGGGCGAGCAGCACATGATCGGCCGGCTGGTCGCGTTCTTCGCGACGGGCGACTCGATCGTGGCGAACAACCTCGTGCTCACGCTGTACAAGCACATCAACTCCCCCGAGGCGCGCCTCTATCTGTCGAGGCAGCTCTTCGAGGAGGCCGTTCACGTCCAGTTCTATCTGACGCTTCTGGACACCTACCTCCCCGACCCGGAGGACAGGACGGCGGCCTTCGACGCGGTCGAGAACATCCCGTCGATCCGCGAGAAGGCCGAGTTCTGCTTCAAGTGGATCAACGAGGTCGAGAAGCTGGACCGGCTGGAGACCAAGGCCGACCGCCGCCGCTTCCTGCTCAACCTGATCTGCTTCGCCGCGTGCATCGAGGGCCTGTTCTTCTACGGCGCCTTCGCGTACGTCTACTGGTTCCGCAGCCGGGGTCTGCTGCACGGCCTCGCCACGGGCACCAACTGGGTGTTCCGTGACGAGACGATGCACATGAGCTTCGCCTTCGAGGTGGTCGACACCGTCCGCAAGGAGGAGCCGGACCTCTTCGACGACCGGCTCCAGGAGGAGGTGACCGCCATGCTGCGGGAGGCCGTCGAGGCCGAGCTCCAGTTCGGGCGCGACCTGTGCGGCGAGGGGCTGCCGGGCATGAACACCGACTCGATGCGGCAGTACCTCGAGTGCGTCGCCGACCAGCGCCTGTCGCGGCTCGGGTTCGCCCCGGTGTACGGCTCGGAGAACCCCTTCTCCTTCATGGAGCTCCAGGGCGTTCAGGAGCTGACCAACTTCTTCGAGCGCCGTCCGTCGGCGTACCAGGTCGCGGTGGAGGGCACCGTCGACCTGGACGAGGACTTCTGACCCTCCCTCTCCCCTCGGGCCTCCTGGGCCTCCCTGATCTGCCGGTCGGCGCGCCGGTCGCGCACGATGCCGAGCACGGACGGGAGGACCAGGAGGACGAGGATCCCGAGGACCATGAGCATTCCGATGAGGCCTTCGATCTGGTTCGTGTTCATGGACATCAGTCTGCTGCCGGACACTCCTGACCGTGAGTGGCAGGACTGCCGTACACCTTCAAATTCCTGCCACTTCGGGTGCACACTGGCAGCATGCTGAAAAACGTGGCCGCCGTCCTGGTCGACGGTGTGCATCCCTTTGAACTCGGCGTCGTCTGCGAGGTGTTCGGCCTCGACCGGAGCGACGAAGGGCTGCCGGTGTACGACTTCGCCGTGGTGTCGGCGGAGGGCCCGGTCCTGGGCACCCACGTCGGCGGGCTCACCGTGTCCACGCCGTACGGCCTCGACCGGCTGGACGAGGCCGACCTGATCGCCGTACCGGCCGCCGACGCGAACATCGACCGCGCGTATCCGCCCGAGCTGCTCGACGCGCTGCGCCGGGCCGTGGACCGGGGTGCCCGGGTGCTCAGCGTCTGCTCCGGGGTGTTCGTGCTGGGCGCCGCGGGGCTGCTCGACGGCCGGCGCTGCGCCGCGCACTGGCGGCACGCGGACGTGCTGGCCCGCCGCTATCCCCGGACGTCCGTCGAGCCGGACGTGCTGTACGTCGACGAGGACCCGGTGATCACCTCGGCCGGCACGGCCGCCGGTATCGACGCCTGTCTGCACCTGGTCCGCAAGGAGCAGGGGCCCGAGGTCGCCAACCGGATCGCCCGGCGGATGGTGGTGCCACCGCACCGGGACGGCGGCCAGGCCCAGTACATCGAGCGGCCACTGCCCCGGTCGCGGTGCGACACGGTCGGCGAGGTGCTCGCGTGGATGGAGCAGCACCTCGACGAGGAGGTCACGGTGGAGCAGCTCGCGGAACGCGCGCACATGTCACCGCGCACCTTCGCCCGCCGGTTCCAGCAGGAGACGGGCACCACCCCCTACCGCTGGCTGCTGCGTCAGCGGGTGCTGCTGGCCCAGCACCTGCTGGAGGCGACGGACGAGACGGTGGACGCGATCGCCTGGCGCGCCGGCTTCGGTACGGCCGGCGCCCTGCGCCACCAGTTCGTGCAGGCGCTGGGGACGTCCCCCAACGCCTATCGGCGCACGTTCCGCGGCCCGCAGGCCGTCGCCTGAGCCGCGGCTCTCACCCGGAGACCGCCCGCAGCAGCAGCCGGCGCGGCCGCAGCGTGATGCCGATGCGCGTCCGGTTGTCGGAGCCCGGCACCGCCTCGAAGCGGAACGCGGAAGCCACCACCGCGACGATCAGCGTCAGCTCGGCCATCGAGAAGTGGTCGCTCGGGCACTTCCGGTTGCCGACGCCGAACGGCGTCATGGCGTACTTCGGCACCTCCGGGGAGCCGCCGGGCAGCCAGCGGTCGGGATCGAACTCCGTGTGCCGCTCGTACGACCGCGGATCGCGCTGTACGGCGTACGGGCTGTAGACGATGTCGGCGCCCGCGGGAATGCGGTAGCCGCCGAGCTCGGTCTCGGTCACCGCGCGCCGGGTCAATATCCATACGGCGGGATACAGCCGCATGGTCTCGACGACGACATTGGCGGTGTGCTGGAGCTTTCGGACGTCGCCGAATGCGACCGGACGGTCACCGACGACCCTTTTCACCTCTTCGCGGATCTTGTCCACCTGGTCGGGGTGCTCCGTGAGGACGTGGAGCAGCGACATGACCACGGAGCCGGCTGTTTCGCTGCCCGGGGTGAGTATCGCGATGACCTGGTCGTGGATCTCCTGTTCCCCGATCGGCTCACCATTCTCGTCCTTCGCCTCCAGCAAAGCCGTCAGCAAATCGTCCGGTTTTTGACCGGATGCACGGCGGTCGGCAATGATCTCGTCCACCAACCGATGCAGATCGGCCAGCGCCCGGTTGAATTCGCGGTTGGCCGGAATCGGTACCCGATAAAGCGGCCCGAGGGGCACGACCATGCGCTGGTACATACCGGCGAACAGTGTGGCGAGCGCGGAGGTGATGCGCTCGGACCGGTCGTCCATATAGCTGCCGCGCATCAGACAGCGGGCGGAGATGCGCACGGACACCCGGAAGGACTCCGCGGTGACGTCGAGGACCTCGCCGCCTCGCCAGCGCTCGACGAGCGCGTACGCCTCCTCCTCCATGATCGGCCCGTAGCCGGGGATGGCGTCGAGCCGGAACGCGGGCTGGATCGTGCGCCGCTGGCGGCGGTGCAGCGGACCGTTGGCCGTGGCCACGCCCTCCTTGCCGAGCAGGCTCTCCAGGGACTCCCACAGGGGCCCCGAGATGATGTAGTCCGGGCTGAGCGCCAGGGCGCCGGTGAGCTCCGGCGCGGTGACGGCGTACACCGTCTTGGGGCCGAGCCTGAGGCGCACGATGTCGCCGTGGTCGCGGAGCCGGGCCAGGAAGGCCAGCGGGTCACGCGCCAGCTTCCAGCCGTGTCCGAGGAGCGGAACCCTGCCACCGGCCAACGGTGGCTCACGCAGTTCGGGCGCCGCGGGGGTCGCGGGTTTCACCGACTCGACGGTCATTTCTCACCTGCCGCTTCGTTGTTGACGTACGGGGGCGTGGACCGGTCGTCCCAGCTGTCGACCATGTATCGGCCGGACTCGTGGTGGAACCAGTAGACGGAACTGAACCAGTTCCGCATATTGCCGAGGCAGGACCGCACGGCGGCGCCGAGTTGATTTCCGCGGACCGTCCCGTCGGCCAGCCGTTCGGCGAGCCGTAAGACGTCCTTCTCGACGACGAGGAACTCGGAAATGCATCCCTCGACGCGTCGCCTGACTTCCTCCACCGCCTCTTCAAGGGTCAGTCCCTCATGGGTGATGAGACTGATTCCGAGATTGTGCACCTCATCGCCCGCAATTTCCTTGGGAAGCGAGCAGAGGTCGTTGTACCAGGCGGCGAATTCCTGACTCAGCAGCGCCGCTCGGTGAAATGCGGGGTGTTTTCGCACCAGGTCCGGGAGTTCACGTCCCGCACTCGGCTCCAGCAGGTCGGTCCAGATCCAGTGCGCAAAGGTGAGCCGACGCAGCGCCAGGTATTCTTCGACTCCGGGAATGCGCCCGTCGATTCGGTTGTGGAATTCCCGGTCGTACGCCTCGATCACGGCGTGGAAGTGCCGGGTGAACCGGGCGTTCCAGGTAACGGGAAGGAAGGAGTGGAGCCGGCTCACACTGTCCCCGAGCCCGGCGACCAGCGGATCCGGGTGGCGCAGATGCTCCGCCGGGGCGTCCAGGGCCGCGTGTAAGCGGAACCTGAGCCGCCGCCAGGAGGACGTGCGGCCGTGTACGACGTCACGGTCGTGCCGATCGTCCCAGACGAAGAACCACGCGCTGTAGTCGGCGATGGCCTGCATGACCTCGTCGGGTGCGCCGAGGTAGAAGCCCGCCATCAGGTCGGTGTAGCAAAGTCCGTCGGCATATTCTGCGACCTTGTCCGCCGGCATCAACCGCATTTCCAGCAGCCAGGAGCGTGTCTTCTCCTGCAACTGAGGCCAATACGGATGCAGTTGCCGGGGAAACGCCGCCTCGATGACCGGAAGAGAGAGCGAGGGAGGGACCGCGGGCGCGGCCACCGTCGCTGTGGTGCTGTATGTGGTGCTGTATGGGAAAGCTGGCACGGACAACCCCTCTCAGCCGCCAGTGGGCACACACCCCTCCCCCCGTGCCGGGCGTGCGCCGTTGCGTATCCCCGCACTTCCCATTCAGCACTACAACTGACCGTTCTGGGAACGGATTTGCTTCATTCACCACCCCAACATGCCGAGAATCCGCCCCCGCGTGACTGGTTACGGATCAGCAGATGTGCAGTAGATGTGCGTAAGCGATCGAACGTCCGTCGGACACACGAACGACGCCCGGCCGGAAGGATCCCGGCCGGGCGTCGTGGTGGTGCGGGTGGGCTCAGTCGTTGGCGACCACGGGATAACGGGGCTCGTTCTCGGCCATCTGCCGCAGGGCGTCCTTGCGTTCACGCTTGGACAGACGGTCGATGTAGAGGTAGCCGTACAGGTGGTCGGTCTCGTGCTGCAAACACCGAGCGAAGTAACCGGTGCCGCGCACCTTGATCGGATTGCCCTGCTCGTCCTGCCCGGTCACCTCGGCGTAGTCGGGACGGGCCAGCGGCGCGTAGGCGGTGGGCACCGACAGACAGCCCTCGTTGCTGTCGTCCAGCCGGCGCCGGTCGGCGGGCAGTTCGACGAGCTTCGGGTTGCAGACGACCCCGGTGTGCCGGGCGCCCTCGTCGTCGGGGCAGTCGTAGACGAAGACCTTCAGGTCGACGCCGATCTGGTTGGCGGCCAGGCCCACTCCCTCGGCGGTGTGCTGCGAGGCGAACATGTCCGCGACCAGCTGCCGCAGCTCCTCGCCGAACTCGGTGACGTCCTTGCACTCCTTGTGCAGCACCGGGTTCCCGACGACGGTGATCGGCCGCGAAGTGCCGGCCTCACGCCATGCCAGCTCGCGCGCCTCCGCCTCCTCGGTGTCGATGACGAAGCCCTCGTCGTCCACGGGGAGCACGCCCGCGTGCTGCTGATCGGTGTCCTGCTGCGCCATGACCGACGTATGCCTTCCTCGGAAAAACAGGGGGTGTGATGCGGATACAGGGTACGTGGAGCGCTCCGTCAGGGGCGCGGGGAACTGCGCGACCAGCCACGAACCGACCCGCGGCCGAGCCAGGGCCCTAGCAAACCTCTTCCAGATCCCGCCAGTCACGAGAGTCCGGGCTGTCCGCAACCCATCCGTCCAGGAGCCCCCTCACCAGCGAAGCCGGCGCAGCCACCCCGCACTCCCGCTCCGGCACCCACAGCTGCCCGTCCGTCCGGTGCCCGAGCGGACCCGGATGCCCCGGCTCGCTGTGGTCGTGCGGGTCGAGATGCTCGCCGTCGCCCTCGTCGGACGGCATCCGTGACTCCGAGCACATCCGGCAGAGCAGCCGCACCGAGGACGACCAGTCCTCCGCCGCGAAGCCCGCGTCGGCCGCCAGCTGCTCCAGCGCGTCCCGGTCGGACTCGGTGGCCGCCTCCAGCAGGACGACCCAGGTCGGCACGGGCGACGGCGCCCACAGCTCGATCTCGTCGAAGACCGGGTAGGAGTGGCCCGTGACCGTGGTCCGCTCGCCGTGCGGCACCCCGTCGTGCAGCACGACCTCGCCCCAGCGCCGCCCGGACGAGGGCAGCGGGATGGACAGCACCTCCATCCGGGCGGGGTCCAGCCGCCGCCCCCACACCACCTCGGCCTCGCCCTCGGGCGACAGCCGTACGGCCGCGCTGCCCAGCTCCATGCCGACCGGCTCGCCCGCGCCTATGGCGTTGCCGGGCACCCGCAGCCCGTACGCCTGCCAGGCCCGGCGGGCCAGCGGCCAGTCCTGGAGGGCGGTGGCCGCGATGCCCACGTTCCACCAGTCGGGGGCCCCGGCCTCGCGGTCGAGCAGGGCGACGGCCCGCAGCCCCGCCGTGCGGGCCTGCTCCCAGTCGTGCCGGAACTTGTGCAGCAGAGCGAGGTTGAACCAGGACTCGGACAGCCAGGGTTCCAGGTCGGCGGCACGTGTCAGCAGCGCGCCCGCGTCCTCGTACCGCCCGTCGCCGATCAGCGTGAACGCGCGGTCGGTGGCCTGCCGCCAGGAGGCGGAGGGCCGGTGCCGTCCCTTGCCGAAGATCCTCACGATTCCCGCCTGCCAGTTCCGTTCTGTGGGCTGGCCAGTGCCCCCGGACACTCTCTCCCTCGCATCCAACCACGTGTGGCCGGAGGGCCGCTCATTACCCATGGGTTACCCACCCGCGGGCGAGGTCAGACAACGCCGCGAAAGCACCCTGGCCAGGGCCTCCACCACCTCGGGCGCGTACTCCCCGCCGGTGCCGAGGCGCAGCTCCTCCAGGGCGGTGAGGGGCCCACCGGGACCGCTGCCCCGGACCTTCTCCTCGTATGCGTTCACCACCCGGACTATGCGCGCGGCCACCGGCTGCTCCGGGTAGGGGTCGGCCTGCCGCTCGACGACCGTGGCGACCTGGGCGCCCGCCCCGGTCTGGCGGACGACGGCGCCGCCGAGCAGCGCGATCCGCCGCTGCTGGGCCGCCGGCAGCCCGGCGGTGGCACCGGCCGGGACCGGGTCGACGAGGCTGAGCTGGCCGATGTCGTGCATGAGGGCCGCGTACTCCAGGACGCTCAGCTCGGGCTCCGGCAGCCCCAGGTCCAGGCCCACGGCCTGGCTGAGGGCGGCGACCCGGCGGGCGTGCCCGGCCGGGGTGTACCCGGCGATCTCCGTGGCCCGGGCCAGCGAGGCGATGGTCTGCCGGTAGGTGGCCCGCACCGCCGCGTACCGGCGCAGGGACAGCTGGGTGAGCAGCAGCGGCACCGAGAACACCGGCAGCGCCCACAGCCCGACGACGGCCACCGCGAGCGCCATCACCGCCCCCGTCGCGCAGACCGCCGAGCCGATCCCGGGCACCGCCCGCAACTCGTCCCGCAGCAGAGGGGTGAACGGCCAGCCGGTACGGGAGTGGGCGAGCGCGGCGGCGACCACGGCGTCGCACAGCACGGTCAGGACGAGCAGCGCGAGCAGCAGCAGCGCGTAGGCGGGCCCGCTCCAGGCGTCGAACACCCCGCGGTTGTGGAGGGGCTGGAAGCAGGCGGCGGCGAACCCGACGGCCAGTACCCGCCGGACCAGGTGGTCGAGGACGGCCTGTCCACGGGCCAGCTGCGGCACGCTGCCGAGCAGCGAGGCGGCGACCACCACCGCCACGACCTGGGTGACCCCGTGCTGCGTGGGGTGCCCGGCGTGCCCTCCGACCAGCGCGTACGACAGTGACCCGGCGGCACCGAGCGGCGCGGCCTCCCGCAGCCGGGGTCCGCTCTGGGGGCGGGTCAGCTCCCCGACGGCGACGAGGATCCCGAAGGCGAGCGCGACGGGGCGGTCCTCGACACCCGTCAGGAACGTGCCGAGGAGGGAGACGCCGACGAGCAGCGCGGCCGCGGAGTGGAGGGCGACGTGCGAGCGGCGGACGGTCATCGGCGTGCCTCGGACCGGCCGTCGGAGGTCTGCGCGGGCACGGCCGGCCGGTCCTCCTCGGCGGTCACGACGGGATGCCAGCCGTCCCGGGCGATGGCGTGCGCCAGCGCCGCGACCATCCGGGGGTCGAACTGGGCGCCCGCGCACCGCCGCAGCTCCTCCAGGGCGACATGCACCGGCCGGGCCCTGCTGTAGGACCTGGTGGACGTCATGGCGTCGAAGGCGTCCGCGACGGCGACCACCCGGGCCGGCTCCGGGATCTGGCTGCCCACCAGCCCGTACGGATAGCCCTTGCCGTCGATGCGTTCGTGGTGGTGGAGGATCGCCGAGCGGGCCTCGCCCAGGAAGGAGATCCCGCGGGTGATCTCGTGCCCGTACTCGGGGTGCAGCTCGATCACGCGCCGCTCCTGGGGTGTCAGCGGCCCCTCCTTGCGCAACAGCCGGGTGGGGACGCCGAGTTTGCCGACGTCGTGCAGGATCCCGGCGAAGCGGAGCATGTCGATCCGGCCCTCGTCCATCCCCAGTTCGCGCCCGATCAGAACGGAGGCCTGACCGACGCGCTCGCTGTGGCCGCGCGTGTAGCCGTCCTTGATGTCGACGGCCTGCACCAGGGCGCGGATGGTCGCCTGGTGAGCGGCGCGCTCCCGGTGGTACTGCGCGAACACCCACCACGACACGGCCATCGGGAACAGCACGAGCAGGGCGGCCACCGGCCCGTACGGGCTGAGCCACAGCACGGCCATCATCAGCCCGCCGAGCCCGTGCACCGCCAGCGGCGCCAGGGAACGCAGGAACAGCCCCCGGCAGGCCCGCCGCAGCGGCAGCCCCTCGGCGAGCGCGAGCATCCCGCCGTCCAGCAGGGCGAGCGCGGCGCAGAACACCAGCACGGCCGCGCCGGCCGGCACCAGCGCGTACGGCAGGTCGGAGCCGGCCACGGCGTCCCGCCCGCCGAGCGCGGCGTGCACCCGGGCGGCCGCCCACACGGCGAGCGACGCGTGGGCGGCCCGCCAGACCCGGCGCAGCAGAAAGGGGCGCCGCTCGACGTGCGAGAACAGCGCCCCGGGAAGCGGGACGAGAGCGGCCGCGGCCGGCGAGAGCAGGAACGCCCCGGCCAGCAGCACGGGGTGGAGGGTCCCCGCGAACCTGCGCCGGGCGATCCGCTCGCCGCCGGCGTACAGGACGGCGAGCAGGGCGACGGCCCACCAGGGGGTGCGCGCGCCGGGCAGCGAGGGGAGCGTGCAGAGCAGGGAGCCGAGGGCGACACAGGCGGCGTATCCGCGCGCCCGCGCCGGAATCCCTTCCATGACGCCTCCCCCAGCCGTACCTGTCCGGGCTCAGGAGCCTAGGACGGCCGGGGGTGGGTCCGCGGGCGTATCACCCGCGGATTAGCACATTCGAGTGACGGCAGCGCTTTCTGAAAGCGGCTCAGGTCTCCTGGGCCGTCGCCGTCACGTCGTGCTCGGGGACGGCCTGGCCGGAGCGGATCAGGTCGATCCGGCCCATCACCTTGGCGCGCAGGTCGGTCGGCACGTCGTCACGCCCGCAGCACCGCTTGACCAGCTTCTTCACGGCCTCCTCCAGCCCGTACTTCTCCAGGCAGGGGGAGCACTCCTCGAAGTGGTGCTGGAACTTGTCCCGGTCCAGCGGAGGCATCTCGCTGTCGAGGTACTCGTACAGGTGGTCGAGGACCTCACCGCAGTCCGTCTCGTGCGGATCTCCGCAGCTCATGAGCCCGAACCTTTCGCTTCGTTCGACTCTCCGGCACCGGCCGGGACCAGCCCGCGCTCACGGGCGTAGTCCTCGAGCATGCCGCGCAGTTGACGGCGGCCCCGGTGCAGCCGGGACATCACCGTACCGATGGGTGTCCCCATGATGTCCGCGATCTCCTTGTACGCAAAGCCCTCTACGTCCGCGAGATACACGGCGATCCGGAACTCCTCGGGGATGGCCTGAAGCGCCGCCTTCACGTCCGAGTCGGGCAGGTGGTCCAGCGCCTGCGACTCCGCGGAGCGCAGACCGGTGGACATGTGCGACTCGGCACGCGCCAGCTGCCAGTCCTCGATCTCCTCGGCCGCGCTGCGCTGGGGTTCACGCTGCTTCTTGCGGTACGAGTTGATGAAGGTGTTGGTGAGGATCCGGTACAGCCAGGCCTTGAGGTTGGTGCCCTCACGGAACTGGTGGAAGGACGCGTACGCCTTCGCGTACGTCTCCTGCACCAGGTCCTCGGCGTCCGCCGGGTTGCGCGTCATGCGCAGCGCGGCCGAGTACATCTGGTCGAGGAACTCGAGCGCGTCCCGCTCGAAGCGCGCGCTGCGCTCGGCGGTGGACTCCGCACCCGTCTCCCGGCTCACGCCCTGGCCCTCGGGCAGCTCCGCCTGGCCGTTGTCGGTCCCTGCGTCGGTACCGGTGACCGGACCCACCTCCTCAAGATCGCGGGTAGGACCGAAACCGATCCCACTCGAATCGGAGGATAGACGACTACCCGCGCCTGCCGCCGCTCCAATAGGAGCGGTCCTGGCCGCGTGCAGCACCGTCCAGTCCAGATCGGTGCGGCTGCTGCGGCTCGGGCAGATGGTCGAACCCATGCGGCGGACTTCCTCTCCCACTGACGTCGGTGCCGGTTGTTCAGCACTTCTGTCCGCCTCAACAGCGCCGGGCCCCTCCACATTCCCCACCCGTCGCCTCACCCGAGTGACGCGACCCACCCGACGACTCCCGCGGTGACGACCTCCAGCGTCTCCTCCTGCGTGACCCCGGCCCGCTTGGGCACCGCGAAGCCGTGATCGCCGTACGGCACCTCCACGAGGTCGTACCCGCCCGCGGGGAACTCGTCCGGCCTGCCGAAGGGGTCGTTGCCGCCCTGGACCACGAGGGTCGGCACCCCCGCCCCGAGCAGCTCGTCGGCGCGGGACTTCTCCGGCCTGCCCGGCGGGTGGAGCGGGAAGCTCAGCGCCAGCACGGCGTGCGCACCGAGCTCGGTGGCCGTTCGGCAGGCCACCCGCGCGCCGGCCGACCGGCCGCCCGAGATCACCGGCAGCCCGGGGGCGACGACGGCCGGCCAGATCCCGCGCCAGCCGACGTCGAGGGTCTTCGGCGCGGGCGCGACCTTCTTGCCCGCCACCCGCCAGGGCTGCTCGACGAGGGCGACGCTCACCCCGCGTCCGGGCAGCACGGCGGCGAGCGCCCGCAGGTCCCGGGCCTCGACACCGCCCCCGGCGCCATGGCTGACGGCGAGGACGAGCCGCGGCTGCTCGGCGCGGTGCCAGGTGATGCGGGCGGTACCCGCCTCGGTCTCCACCGTTTCGGTGCTCACGACTGTTTCGCTGCTCACGTCAGAAGAGTGTGCCCTCCTCGGGCCCCTCCAGCTCCTTCAGCAGCTCCGGGCCGTTGTTGCGGACGTTGCTGACGGCCGTGGACACCGGGTAGGCGCGCATCAGCCCCTCAGGCGGGGGTTCGAGGAGGGAGCGGAGGTCGTCGACGTCCGTCCTCGCCGGGTCGAGCCAGGCGTCCCAGCGGTCCGGGGTCAGCATCAGCGGCATCCGGGGGTGGATGTCGGCGAGGGCGTGCGGGCCGTCGGCGGGGGCCACGGCGAGCGGGGAGGTCTCCGCCTCGGTCGTGATCACCGAGCACGTCACCCACCAGGCCCGCGGATGGTCGTCGGGCAGGGTCCGGTCCCGCCAGAACTCGTACAGCCCGGCCATCGCGAAGACCGTGCCGTCGGCCGGGAGCACGAAGTAGGGCTGCTTGCGCGGGCGCTTCTTCTTGCCCTCGACCTCCAGGTCCCGCTCCTGGACGCCGGTGACCCACTCGTAGTAGCCGTCGGCGGGCAGGACGCAGCGCCGGGTGGCGAAGGCGCGGCGGTAGGAGGGCTTCTCGTGGACGGTCTCGGCGCGCGCGTTGATCATCCGCGCGCCGCCCTCGGGGGTCTTCGCCCAGGAGGGGACCAGTCCCCACTTCAGCTTCCGCAGCTGCCGAACCGGCTGCTTGTCGTCGGCGTCCTTCAACGGACGGTCGAGGACGGCGTAGACCTCCTTGGTCGGCGCCACGTTGTAGTCGGGCTCCAGGGCCTCCTCGGGCTCCCATTTCTCGACCTCAAAGATTCCTGCGAGATCCTCGGGCCTGCGACTCGCTGCATACCGTCCGCACATACGTGCCACACTGCCAGACTCCGTGAGCCGAAAGGGAGCCACCAGAAAACATGGAGAGCACCGCCGCCCTCGCGCTGCCCGACCTGTGGGACCGCCTCGTCGGCACCCAGACCGATCCCGACCTGTGGGTGGTGGTGGCCACCGCGGTCGCCGCCCTCGCGGTCGTCGTGCCGCACACCCTGTGGCGGATATCGCGCAACGCCATCACCATCGCCCACGAGGGTGGTCACGGCCTGGTCGCGCTGCTGACCGGCCGCCAGCTGACCGGGATCCGGTTGCACTCCGACACCAGTGGCCTGACCCTCAGCCGGGGCAAGCCGCACGGCCTCGGCATGATCCTCACCGCGGCGGCCGGCTACACCGCTCCCCCGCTGCTCGGCCTGGGCGGCGCCGCCCTCCTCGGGGCCGGCCGCATCACCCTGCTGCTGTGGGTGGCCACGGCCCTGCTGGTCGTCATGCTGGTGATGATCCGCAACGCGTACGGCGCCCTCACGGTGGTCCTCACCGGCGGCACCTTCCTGCTGGTGTCCTGGCTGGCGGGACCGCAGGTACAGGCGGCCTTCGCGTACGCCGTGGTGTGGTTCCTGCTGCTGGGCGGCGTCCGCCCGGCCTTCGAGCTCCAGGCGAAGCGCTCCCGGGGCGGCGCGGGCGACTCGGACGCGGACCAGCTGTCCCGGCTGACCCACGTACCGGCGGGCCTGTGGCTGTTCCTGTTCCACGCGGTGAGTCTGTGCGCCCTGCTGGGCGGGGGCCGGTGGCTGCTGGGGCTGTGAGGGAGCCCCGGAGCGGCGCGTCACGGGCGGGCGGGATGTGACGTCGGCGGCTCCACCGCGGGGCGCGGCCGGCCCCGACGGCGCCGCACCCGATGCGCGGCCGACCACTAAAGTGGAGCCCATGGCCCCGAACCCCGCACACACCGCCCTCTGGCCCGCCCCGCACGCGAGCGAGGCCGTCGCCGCGACGGTCCACGTGCCGGGGTCCAAGTCCGTCACCAACCGTGCCCTGATCCTCGCCTCCCTCGCCTCCGAGCCCGGCTGGCTGCGCCGCCCCCTGCGCTCCCGCGACACCCTGCTGATGGCGAGCGCCCTGCGCGAGATGGGCGTCGGCATCGAGGAGACCGTGTCGTCCAGCTCCTCCGGCGCGGGGAGCCCCGACGGCACCGGCGAGGCCTGGCGGATCCTCCCCGCGGGGCTGCGCGGACCGGCCACGGTCGACGTCGGCAACGCGGGCACGGTGATGCGCTTCCTGCCGCCGGTCGCCGCCCTGGCCGACGGCCCCGTCCACTTCGACGGCGACCCGCGCTCGTACGAGCGTCCCCTGAACGGCGTCGTCGACGCGCTGCGGGTCCTCGGTGCGCGGATCGACGACGACGGGCGCGGCGCGCTGCCGCTGACCGTGCACGGCGGGGGCGCGCTGGACGGCGGGACGGTGGAGATCGACGCCTCGTCCTCGTCCCAGTTCGTGTCGGCCCTGCTTTTGTCGGCCCCTCGCTTCAACCAGGGCGTGGAGGTCCGCCACACCGGCTCCACGCTGCCCTCCGTACCGCACATCCGGATGACGGTCGACATGCTGCGCGCGGTCGGCGCGCAGGTGGACACCCCGGAGTCGGGCGGCGAGCCGAACGTCTGGCGGGTCACCCCGGGCGCCCTGCTGGGCCGGGACCTGACGATCGAGCCGGACCTGTCCAACGCCCAGCCGTTCCTGGCGGCGGCGCTGGTGACGGGCGGCCGGGTGCTGATCCCCGACTGGCCGGCCCGCACCACCCAGCCGGGTGACCGGCTGCGCGAGATCTTCACCGAGATGGGCGGTTCCTGCGAACTGGCCGACTACGGCCTGGTCTTCACCGGCTCGGGCTCGATCCACGGCATCGACGTCGATCTGAGTGACGTCGGCGAGCTGACCCCGGGCATCGCGGCGGTCGCCGCCCTCGCGGACTCCCCGTCCACCCTGCGGGGCGTGTCCCACCTGCGCCTGCACGAGACGGACCGGCTGGCCGCGCTGACCAAGGAGATCAACGAGCTCGGCGGCGATGTGACGGAGACCGCAGACGGTCTGCACATCCGCCCGCGCCGGCTGCACGGCGGGATCTTCCACACCTACGACGACCACCGCATGGCGACGGCCGGCGCGATCATCGGCCTGGCCGTGGAGGGCGTGCAGATCGAGAACGTGGCGACGACGGCGAAGACCCTGCCGGACTTCCCCGAACTGTGGACCGGGATGCTCGGGGTATAGGGACTTTCGCCATGCGCCGCTACAGCAAGAACACCGACGAGGACGACATCCGCAGCCGCCCGAACCGCAAGGGCAACCGGCCGCGCACGCACATCCGTCCCAAGCACGAGGACTCCGTCGAGGGCATGGTCCTCACCGTCGACCGGGGCCGGCTGACCTGTCTGGTCGACGACCGGATCGTGATGGCGATGAAGGCCCGCGAGCTGGGCCGCAAGGCCGCGATCGTGGGCGACCGGGTCGCGATCGTCGGCGACCTGTCCGGCAAGAAGGACACCCTCGCCCGGATCGTCCGCATCGAGAAGCGCACCTCGGCACTGCGCCGCACCGCGGACGACGACGACCCCTACGAGCGCGTCGTCGTGGCCAACGCCGACCAGCTCGCCGTGGTCACCGCCCTCGCCGACCCCGAGCCCCGCCCGCGTCTGATCGACCGCTGCCTGGTGGCGGCCTTCGACGCCGGCCTCACCCCCCTGCTGGTCATGACGAAGTCGGACCTGGCCTCGCCGGACAAGCTGCTGGAGCTGTACGGCCATCTCGACATCCCGTACGTGGTCACCAGCCGCGACGAGCTGGAGAACGGCGACGCGGCGGACCGGGTGCGCGCGTTCCTGGCCGGGCGGATCACGGCGTTCGTCGGTCATTCGGGCGTCGGGAAGACGACCCTGGTCAACGCGCTGGTCCCGGAGGAGCGGCGCCGGGTGACCGGCCATGTGAACGCGGTGACCGGTCGCGGCCGCCACACCACGACCTCGGCGCTGGCCCTGCCCCTGGCGGGCACGGACGACTGGGTGATCGACACCCCGGGCGTACGGTCCTTCGGCCTGCACCACGTCGACCCGTCCCGGGTGGTCCTCGCCTTCCCCGACCTGGTGCCGGGCACGGAGGGCTGCCCGCGCGCGTGCAGCCACGACGAGAAGGACTGCGCGCTGGACGCGTGGGTGGCCGAGGGTCATGCCGATCCGGCGCGGCTGTACTCGCTGCGCCGGCTGCTGGCCACCCGGGAGCGCACCGAGGGCGACTGATCCACCGGCTGACCACCGACTGACCCCGGCTGATCCACCGGCTGACCACCGCGTTGTTTGCGTCCCCCCGGCCCCGGTAAGTGCATAATCGCACCGAGCCGGAGCCGGACCGGGCCGGGCGTACGGAGGGACAGCACATGGCGTGGCTGCTGGTCGTCGTGGCCGGGTTGCTCGAGACCGGTTTCGCCGTGTGCCTCAAGCTGTCCCACGGCTTCACGCGGCTCTGGCCCACCATCGCCTTCTGCGCCTTCGCGCTGGGGAGCTTCGGTCTGCTGACCCTCTCCCTGAAGAAGCTCGACGTGGGCCCCGCCTACGCCGTGTGGACGGGCATCGGCGCGGCGGGCACCGCGATCTACGGCATGGTCTTCCTGGGCGACCTGGTGTCGGTCCTGAAGCTCATCTCGATCAGCCTGGTGATCATAGGAGTGATCGGGCTCCAGCTGTCGGGGTCGGCTCACTGACCCGACCGGTCGGCCGGCTGCCGCTGGAGCGCCCCCCGCACCAGCTCCGCGACGCCGTCCTCCCCCGCCGGGGGCGCGGCCACACAGGACAGGGCGAGCCGGACGGCGAGTTCGCAGGAGCGGGCCAGGTCGGCGGCGTCGGTTCGGACGGCGCCGGGACCGCAGAGCACGGCCACGGCCCGGTCGCGGACGGCGCCCACCAGGTCGCCGGGCGAGGGCAGCGGCCCGTCGGCCCGGCGCTGGGCCGGGACGGCGGAGGAGGACGGCACCGCCGAGAGCGTCGGCGAGGGCAGGCGCTCGCTCCAGAAGCCGGTGAGGACGGCCCGTACGAGAACGTTGTCGCGGGCGGCGGAAGTGGTCCACTCGGCGGTGGCGGTGAGCCTCTCCCGGACGTCGCCGTGCACGGCCAGCGCCCGCTCGACCCCGGCGAGATATCCGTCGGCCTCGCGCCTCACGAGCGCCCGGGCCAGGCCCTCCTTGCTGCCGAACTCGTTGTACAGCGTCTGCCGGGACACCCCGGCCGCCGCGGCGACGTCCACCATCCGCACCGCGGCCCACGGCCGTAGTGCGAGCGCCTTGAAGGCGGCGTCCAGTAGGGATTCCCGCGCTGCAGGCATCATCGCCTCCCTGGGGCGAGCGGCTCTGCGCCCAGGTTTGACGCGGACGGGAGCACTGTCAAGGGTTCGCGGCGGCGGCGATGGTTCACCGGCCGTGTCCACGGCTCCTCCACGTCCACCCCGCGGTCCCCTGTGGCCCGTTCTCACCTTCGGCGGATACGGTTCGTCCCATGCCGGACTACCACGACGACCTCCGACTCGCGCACGTCCTCGCGGACGCCGCCGACGCCGTGACCATGGACCGTTTCAAGGCCCTCGACCTCAAGGTCGAGACCAAACCGGACATGACCCCGGTGAGCGAGGCCGACAAGGCCGCCGAGGAACTCATCCGCGGTCAGCTCCAGCGGGCCCGTCCACGCGACGCGATCCTCGGCGAGGAGTACGGCGTCCAGGGCACCGGCCCGCGCCGCTGGGTCGTCGACCCGATCGACGGTACGAAGAACTACGTGCGGGGCGTGCCCGTCTGGGCCACCCTCATCTCGCTGACGGAGGCGGGCGAGGGGGGCTACCAGCCCGTGGTCGGCGTGGTCTCCGCCCCGGCGCTGGGCCGTCGCTGGTGGGCCGCGAAGGGGCACGGCGCCTTCACCGGCCGCAGCCTGACCTCCGCCACCCGGCTGCGCGTCTCCCGGGTCTCGGAGCTCTCGGACGCCTCCTTCGCGTACTCCTCGCTGACCGGCTGGGAGGAGCGCGGGCACCTGAACGGCTTCCTGGACCTGACCCGCGAGGTGTGGCGCACGCGCGCGTACGGCGACTTCTGGCCGTACATGATGGTCGCCGAGGGCTCGGTCGACCTGTGCGCCGAACCCGAGCTCTCGCTCTGGGACATGGCGGCCACGGCGATCGTCGTGACGGAGGCCGGCGGCACCTTCACGGGCCTCGACGGCCGCCCGGGTCCGCACAGCGGCAACGCGGCCGCGTCGAACGGCCTGCTCCACGAGGAACTGCTGGGTTACCTCAACGAGCGTCACTGAAAGACCCGCCCGAGACTCACAGATGAGCGCGCGCGCCCTCAATTGGCTGCGCGCGCCCTCTTGTTGACCCCCGCTTTACCTGCCACGCTGACAGCACCCCCCACTTGTGAACTTGTGAATCCATGAACAATCGTGGGTTCTTAGGAGGTGGCTCCAGCCATGCTCGTCCGCGACGCCATGAGCACGGTGGTCCTCACCATCGGCCCCGCACACACCCTCCGTCAGGCCGCCGCCCTGATGTCCGCCCGCCGCGTCGGCGCGGCCATCGTCCACGACCCGGACGCCGGCGGCATCGGCATCCTCACCGAGCGGGACATCCTCAACTCCGTGGCACTGGGACAGGACCCGGACACGGAACGCACCCACGCCCACACCACCAATGACGTCGTCTTCGCCGCCCCGAGCTGGACCTTGGAGGAAGCGGCCCAAGCCATGGCCCACGGCGGCTTCCGGCATCTGATCGTCCTCGACCGCGACGAACCGGCCGGCATCGTCTCGGTCCGCGACATCATCCGCTGCTGGGCGCCTGCGCGGCAGCAGGTACCGGCCTGAGCGCACGAACGGGCCGGACCCCCGAAGGGAAGCCCGGCCCGTTCGTCCACGACAAGCGGTCCAGTGCTGTCAGCCGCGCAGGGCCTGGACCGCGGCCTCCAGCCGCTCGCCGTGAATTCTGTCGACTTGATCCTACAGTGGACTTCATCCAAATCAATCAGTGATCTAAAGTCACACCTGTTCGGGACCTGGTCCGTGTAGCTGCTAGGCTGATTTCATGAGCGATCTCCTGGAACGGCTGCGCGGACGCGGATGGCGGATGACCGCCCAACGGCGCGTCGTGGCCGAGGTGCTCGACGGCGACCATGTCCACCTGACCGCCGACGAGGTGCACTCCAGGGCCGTCGTCCGGCTGCCCGAGATCTCCCGGGCGACCGTCTACAACACGCTCGGCGAGCTGGTCTCGCTCGGCGAGGTGCTCGAGGTCGCCACCGACAAGCGCGCCAAGCGGTACGACCCGAACGCGCACCGCCCGCACCACCACCTGGTGTGCGCCCGGTGCGGGGCCATCAAGGACGTCCACCCGAGCGGCAACCCGCTGGCCGACCTCCCCGACTCGGAGCGCTTCGGCTTCACGGTCTCGGACGTCGAGGTGACGTACCGCGGGATCTGCCCGAACTGCGCGGCCGTGTAACGCCCTTCCCCGTACGCGCAACCCTGTTGCGCATCGCGGCGGGGCGTACCCGCACATGACTGAGGGCCGGAACCCTTTCGGATTCCGGCCCTCGATCTTCAGTAGCGGGGACAGGATTTGAACCTGCGACCTCTGGGTTATGAGCCCAGCGAGCTACCGAGCTGCTCCACCCCGCGCCGTTGAATGCAACGTTACGTGAAGGGGAAGGACAAAGGCAAATCCATTGACCGGCACCTGTCGACGCAGGTCAGAGCACTTCAGCGTCAGCCCGTCCGGCGTTTGAGGACGAGGCCCGTTCAGGGCCGACAGCGGGGGCCGGCCCCCGGGGACGGGACGGGAAGGGGCGGCGGGGGCGAAATCCAGCCGTACGGGCCGCAGCCCGGCTCCACGACCCCGCCCCAGAACAGGGACGCCGTCAGGCAGACAGCTCTTCCCGCAACGCGTCCCGCAACCGAGCCGCCCGCTCGGCCACCTCCCCCGGCCCCAGCGACACCGCCCGGTCCGCCCACCGCTGCCCCTCGGCCAGCTCCCCGCGACGCGCGTAGACCAGGGCGAGCCGCAACGCCGCCCGCCCGTGCCCGGCATCGGCCGCCCGCGTCCACCACACAGCCGCCTCGGGCTCGCTGCCCTCTCGCGCGAGCAGCAGTCCGAGGTTGAACGCACCGTTGCGCGACCCGGCCTCCGCGGCCGTCCGGTACCACCGTGCCGCCTCCACCACGTCCCCGCGCGCGGCGGCCAGCATCCCGACCCGGACCTGCGCCCGCCGGTGCCCCTGGGTCGCGGCCCGCTCGTACCACTCCTCGCACTCGGTCTTCTCGTGCACGGTCTCCCCGAGCTCGTGCGCGGGCTGCGGCGGCCGCCGCGCGTCGAGCACGGCCGCCAGCCGGTACGCCGCCTCCGCGCTCCCGCCGCCGGCCGCGCACCGCAGATGCCGCTCGGCCTCCTGCTCGTCCCCGTCGCGCAGGCGCGCGATCCCGACCTGGAGCGCCGCCTCGGTGTGCCCGGCGGCGGCCGCCCGCTCGTACCAGCGCAGCGCGACGGCCTCCTCGCCCCGCCCCGCGAACAGGATCCCGAGGTTGAACGCGGCGTCGACGCTGCCCGCCTCCGCCGCCTTGGAGAACCAGGGCTCGGCCCCGGCCGTGTCGCCGCCCTGGAGCAGCAGGATGGCCAGCGCGTTGGCCGCCTCCCGGTGCCCGGCGTAGGCGGCGCGCCGGTACCACTGCTCGGCCTGCACGGTGCGGCCCTGCTCGGCGCAGAGCAGCGCGAGGTTGTAGGCGCCGTTGTCGTCCCCGGCGTCCATCGCGGCCCGGTACCAGCGCTCGGCGGTCTGGGTCTGTCCCCGCTCGGCGTGCAGCGCACCCAGCGCGTTCGCCGCGTTGCCGTCGCCCTCCTGCGCGGCCCGCAGCCACCAGACGGCCGCGCTCTCGGTGTCGCCGGCATCGCGCAGCAGGAACCCGAGCGCGCAGGCGGCCCGTGCCTCGCCGTCCTTGGCGGACGTCAGGTACCAGCGTCCGGCCTCCTTCAGGTCGCCGCGCCGCTCCAGGATCGTCCCGAGGTGCAGGGCGGCCCGCCGGTGTCCGCGCGCGGCGGCCTGGCGGTACCACTGCTCGGCCTCCGCCCGCACGATGACACCGTTGTCATGCTCGCACCCGTCCGCGTCGCCGTCCGTGCGGGAGCCCCTGCACTCCTGGTGGTCGAGGGCTCGGGCCAGCCGGTACGCCGCCTCCCGGTGCCCCCGCTCGGCGGCGGCTCGCATCCACTGCTCGGCCCCGGGGTCCCCACGGTGCTCCAGCAGGTCGGCGAGGGCGTACGCGCCCAGCGCGTGTCCCTGCTCGGCGGACTGGCGCAGCCAGTACTCGGCGGCCGGCTCGTCGCCGCACTCGCGGCGGTGGCGGCCCAGGGCGTGCGCGGCGGCGGCGGAGCCGGCGACGGCGGCGACCCGCCACCATCCGGCGGCCTCGTCGGGGTAACCGCGCTGGTGGAGAAGGACGCCCAGGTTGTTGGCGGCGGCCCGGTCGCCCTCCGCGGTGGCGGCACGCAGATGGGGCTCGGCTCCGTCGAGGTCACCGCGGCGCAGCAACATGGCCCCGAGGACGCTGACGGCCTCGACATCGCCGGCTTGCGCCGCGAGCCGCAGGCTCATCTCCTCGACGGCCTCCCCCGTCTCGACGGCGTCCGCCGTCTCGTCCCGGCTCTCGTCCGGGGTCGCTTCCTCACCGGAAGGCTGCACAAACCGCCCTGTCTCGAACAGAGTTGCCTTGTCCCCCATAACGTCCATCGTCGCACCACCCGCAACCCGGGTACACCTGGTATACCGCGGCCCGTAAGGTCACTTCAGCGTTTTGTCGACATGCCCACAGAGAGACAAGTCAAACACAGATCGCTCAACTCCCCACAGCGGCGCGGCCACCAGTCCCCCCGGCACATGCGTTCGCACACCACGAAGGCCCGGATCCTTTTCAGGATCCGGGCCTTCGTATTCAGTAGCGGGGACAGGATTTGAACCTGCGACCTCTGGGTTATGAGCCCAGCGAGCTACCGAGCTGCTCCACCCCGCGTCGTGTTCCACAACCGTATCACGACGCGGGGTGGGCAAGATCAGCCGCTGCTGGGACTGGGACTCGGACTCGGACTGCTACCGGTACTTCCTCCGGAGCTGCTGCCGGAGCCACCGCTCGGACTCGCCGAACTCGTCGGGCTCGGACTGCTGCTCGCCTTGGCGCCCTTGTCGGCCTCGGCCTGCGCGTCCTCGGCCCGCTTCAGCGCGTCCTCGAGATCCTTCTGCGCCTTGGCGTACGCGTCCCAGTCGGGCTTCTTCAGAGCCTCCTGGCCGGCCGTGAACGCCTCCTGGGCGTCGGCCAACGCCTCCCGGACCGTCGGGTTGGTGGACGTCGGTGGTGTGGTCGTACCGCCGCCCTCGTCCGCCGGTGGCGGGGTCGCGCCCTCCGCGCCGAAGACCTTGTTGAGGGCCTCGTCGAGGGTGTCCTCGAAGGCGGTGTTGCCTCCGTAGGTCACCAACACCTTCTTCAGGAGCGGGTACTTGAGTCCGCCACCACGCACATAGACGGGCTCCACGTACAGCAGACCGCCGTCGAGCGGCACCGTCAGCAGGTTGCCGTACTCGATGTCGGAGTCCCCGCCCTTCAGGAGCCGGATGGACTCGGCGATGTCCTGTTCGGAGTTGAACTGGCTCTGCACCTGTTTGGGTCCGTCGACGGTCGTACTGGTCGGCAGTTTCAGAACTCTGATCTTGCCGTAGTCGGGAGTTCCCGCCTCGGAGTCGACCGCCATGAACGCACTGAGGTTGTCCCGGCCGTTGGGCGTGAACGTCGTCGTCAGCGAGAACGCCTGCGCCTTCTGGTCCGGCATCTTCATGCTCAGGTAGTACGGCGGGACCGCGTCACCCGACTTGTTGGACGGGTCGTCCGGCACCTGCCACACCTCGCTGCCGCTGAGGAACGTCGTCGCGTCCTTCACGTGGTAGCGGGTGAGCAGCTCACGCTGGACCTTGAACAGGTCCTGCGGGTACCGGAGATGGGCCATCAGGTCGGCCGAGATGGACGACTTGGACTTCACCGTGCCGGGGAACGCCTTCATCCAGGTCTTCAGGACCGGGTCCTTGGTGTCCCACTGGTAGAGCTTGACCTCGCCGGTGTACGCGTCGACGGTCGCCTTCACCGAGTTGCGGATGTAGTTGACCTGGTTCTGCTGGGCCACCACCGCGCGGTTGTCGTTGGTCGCGGTCAGCGAGTCGGCCGTGGTGTCGCCGAGGGTCGTACGGGAGGCGTACGGGTAGCCGTTCGTCGTCGTGTACGCGTCGACGATCCACTGGATCTTGTGGTTGACCACGGCCGGGTAGGCGTCGCCGTCGATGGTCAGCCACGGGGCGACCGCCTCGACGCGCTCCTTGGGCGTGCGGTTGTACAGGATCCGCGAACCCTCGCCGATGGCGCCGGAGTACAGGATCTGCGGTTCACCGAACGACACCGCGTACGCGGCCCGGTTGATCGGGTTGGAGAGGTTGACCCCGCTCTTGCCGGTGTAGCTGGTGGTCTTCTCACCGGCGTCGTCGGAGTAGTCGATCTCCTTCTGGGGACCGCCGACGATCGAGTACGCGGTCGTCTTCTCGCCGTAGTAGATCCGCTGCTGGTACGTGCCCAGGTCGCCCTCGGAGGGCAGGTTGGACTCGGTGAAGAGCGGGCGGCCCTCGGCGTCGGAAGTGGTGCCCTTGGCGGCGACCACGCCGTAACCGTGGGTGTAGCGGAAGTGGTTGTTGATCCAGTTCTGCTTGTCGACGCCCGCGAGGTTCAGCTCGCGCAGACCGATGACGGTGTCCTGGTCGGCGCCGTTCACGTTGTAGCGGTCCACGTCCAGGTTGGTCGGGAACGCGTAGTACTTCCGCATCTGCTGGAGCTGCTGGTACGTCGGGGAGACGATGTTCGGGTCCAGGACGCGGATGCTCGCCGTGGCGTCGACGTCGTCGCGCAGCGTCGTCTTGTCCTTGGTGGTGCTCGTACCCGAGTACTCGGTGACCTGCGCGCCGTCGATGCCGTACGCCTCACGTGTCGCCTTGAGGTTCTTCTCGACGTACGGGGCTTCCTTGGCCTGCTCGTTCGGCTGGACCTGGAACTTCTGGACGATCGCCGGGTACAGCCCGCCGATGAGGATCGCCGAGAGCACCATCAGGCCGAAGCCGATCACCGGCAGCTGCCAGGTGCGCCGCCACAGGGTGGCGAAGAACAGCAGGGCGCAGATGACGGCGATGCAGAACAGGATCGTCTTGGCCGGCAGATAGGCGTTGGCGTCGACGTACCGCAGGCCCGTCCAGTTGTCCGTCGCCTTGAAGTCGCTGGACTTCACGGCCAGGCCGTAACGGTCCAGCCAGTAGGCGACCGCCTTCAGCGTGACGAAGATGCCCAGCAGCACCGACAGATGGCCGGTGGCCGCGGCGGTGGCGCGCGCGCCCGGGCTGGTGACGCGCAGCCCGCCGTACAGGTAGTGGGTGAGCGCGGCGGCGATCAGCGACAGGATCGTGGCGGCGAAGCCGAAGCCGAGCAGGAACCGGTACCAGGGCAGGTCGAACGCGAAGAACGACACGTCGAGGTGGAACTGCGGGTCCTTCTGGTGGAAGGGCACGCCGTTGACCCACATCAGCCAGGTCCGCCACTGACCCGCCGCCGAGGCGCCCGCGATCAGACCGACCAGGGCGGTGATGCCGAGCAGCAGCCATGTCTTGTACGGGGCGATGCCCATGCGGTAGCGGTCGAGGCTCTGCTGCTCCACCGACATCGCGCTGAGCGGCGGCCGCAGCCGGTGCGCCAGCCAGATGTTGAAGCCGACCGCGAGGGCCATCAGCAGGCCGAAGACGAAGAACAGCCCGATCTTGGTCCACAACGTGGTCGTGAAGACCGACGAGTAGTTCACCGAGCGGTACCAGAGCCAGTCCGTCCAGAAGCCCGCGAACATCGTGAACGCCATGCCGATCACGGCTAGGACGCCCAGTGTCATGAGCAGGGTCCGGACGCGCCGGGACGGGCGGCCCACTCTGATCCGCGGCCCCGTGGGGCCTCCGCCGCGGTCCGGCATCTGGAAAGCCAAGGTGCGCACCTCGAAAGTCGCAGTTGATCCATCAGGCCCGCGTGTTCGTGGACCGTTCGCGGCCCCCGGTGATCGGGGGCCCACACCTATGCAACTTACTCACCGTTTACTCGGTTCCCGATTCCACCCCTGAACGAGGCAGGATTGTGACCATGTCCAACACTCCCATGGCGGCGAGCCCGCTCACCCGGGCCGTACTCGAGATCGACGAGTACGCCTCCGGCCTCGGCTGGGACCAGCCCGCCCGCCTTTTCGCCCTCGTAGACACCGCTCGGCTGCGAACTCAGGAACCGTCGCTCGCCGCCCAGCTCGGCCTTCAGGACGAGTCCGAGACCACCGGTCTCACCCCGATCGAGCAGGACGAAGTGCCAACGGACAAGCCGCTCGACGAGTTCCTCGCCACGATCGCCTGGCCCGACGCGGTGGTCGGCTGCGCCCTCACCGTGGAGCGTCTGATGCTGCCCCCGTCCGCCGAGGCTCAGGTCCCGCAGGGCCTGAGCGACAAGAAGCTCGCGAAGTGGGTCGCGGAGCATCCCGACCGTCAGGAGGTCCGGATCACGGTCGGCGTCCTGCGTGACGGCACCCGCGACTCGGCCCTCCGGCTGCGCGAGAAGGACGCCCCGACGGAGGTCCTCACCGGGGCGGGTCTGGTGCCGGGCCTCGCCGAGGCGTTGTCGGTGACGTTCGCGGAGTAGCCCTTCCGGCTACTTCCCGCACTTCGGCAGGTCCGCGGTGTCGCCGCCGCGGATGTCCTTGAGGGCGTCGAGGGCGTCGTCGATGGTCTTCACCTTGACGAGCCTGAGCCCCGAGGGGGTGTCCTTGGCGGCGGCCGCGCAGTTCTCCGCGGGGGTCAGGAAGTACTGGGCGCCCTGACTGCGCGCGCCGACCGTCTTCATCTCGATGCCGCCGATCGGCCCGACCTTGCCGGCGTCGTCGATGGTGCCGGTGCCGGCGACGAACTCGCCGCCGGTCAGGCTGCCCGGGGTGAGCTTGTCGTAGATGCCGAGCGCGAACATCAGACCGGCGCTCGGCCCGCCGACGTCGGCGAGCTTGATGTCGATGGTGAACGGGAAGGTGTGGTCGGTCCCGGCCGAGATCCCGACGATGGCCCGCTTCTCGCCGCTGTCGTCGGAGGTCGCGGTCGTGATGGTGACGTCCTGGGTCTTGGTCGCCGTCTTGTTCGCCTTCTCGGCGGCCGCCTGGTCCTTCGCCGGGACGATGCGGAAGACGACCTTCTCCCCCGCCTTGTGCTTGGTCACCAGCTTCGCGACGTCGCCCGGCTCCTTCACCGCGGTGCCGTCCACGGCCTTGATCACGTCACCGGCGTGCAGCCGGCCCTCCGCCGGGGAGCCCTTCACCACCGTCGAGACGATCACCCAGGACGTCACCGGGATGTCCAGCTCCTTCAGGGCGGCGACCTTGGCGCTCTCCTGGGACTGGCTGAACTCCTCGGCGTTCTCCTGGGTGGACTGCTCCTCGGTCTTGCCGTCCGGGTACAGCGTGTCGTGCGGCACGACCTTGTTGTCGTGCGCGAGCCATCCGTAGACGGCCTCGACCAGGTTCATCCGGTAGTCGGCGCTGGTGACCCGCACGGTGGTCATGTTCAGGTGACCGCTGGTCGTGTAGGTCTTGCGCCCGGAGATCTGGAGCACCGGCTCGCCGCCGTGATCGCCCAGGGTGTTCACCGTCGGCCCGGGGGACATCTCCGCGTACGGCACGGGGATGAGTACGCCCGCACACAGGAGCGCGATCAGCATCAGGGTGGAGGCGAGCATCGTCGCGGTGCGGCGTGGCATGTCTCGACACTACGGGACGCTTCTGTCAGCGCACCGTCAGGGCTGCCACCCGGGTCACGTACGCGAGTGGGGCTTCTCCATGGCCGCCCGGAAGCGGGCGTATCCGTCCAGCTCAGGGCCGTCGCTGCGGGCCTTCCGGGTCCGGTTGGCCCAAGTGCCCCACAGACCGGCGCCGATAGCGGCGACAAGCGGAATCAGCAACCAGACGAGCGCCGCCATGCCGACCTCCCAACCCCTATGAGCCACCACAACTGACTGATCAGCAGATTAACCATCCGCACCGACAACGCTCACGGCAGGGGTCCGGTTACGCAACCGGAAGGGATTCAGCAGGCGCCGACCCATTCGTCGGTACCGTCCGAGAACTTCTGGTGCTTCCAGATGGGCACTTCGTGCTTGAGATCGTCGATCAGCTTCCGGCAGGCCTCGAAGGCCTCGCCGCGGTGCGGACACGAGACGGCGACCACGACGGCGAGATCACCGACCCCGAGGTCGCCGACCCGGTGCACCGCGGCCAGCGCCCGCACCGGGTACTCGGCGACGACCTTCTCCGCGATCCGCCGCATCTCCGCCTCCGCGCCGGGATGGCAGGAGTACCCGAGGGCGTCGACGTCGGCGCCGCCGTCGTGGTTGCGCACCGTGCCCACGAACAGCGCGATCCCGCCCGCCGCGTCGTCCCCGACGGCCTTGAAGACTTCGTCCAGGGAGAGCGCGGTGTCACGAACGGCGATCAGCTTGATGGGGTCCTGCGCTGCCCGCTCGCCGGGATGGTCGTCGATGGCTGCCATACCCCCATCGTGCCGCACCCCGGGAAGCAGGCGAAATAGCGTGATCACCCGGCACGCACGCGTGCCCCTTTGGAGCGACCTCCAAAGTCAGCCCGTCCGAGGAAGGGGCCGCGGGGGTGAAAAGCGCCCCGCGCGCCCCCACGCTCACCGCCGCCGGGCCTTCCGGGCCCGCCGCACCACGGCCGCCGCACCCAGCAGAGCGACCGTCGCGCCCGCCGCGCCCGCCGCGGTGGCGTCCTTGCGCCCGAGCCGCCGGCCGACGACGGTGTGCCGCCCGGCCACCTCCTCCAGCAGCTGCGCGAGGACCTCCTCATTGGTCCACCGCGGCCGCCACCCCGCGTCGTGCAGCCGGCTTCCGCTCACCACCCAGGGGTACATCGTGTAGGCCAGGTCCCCGGCGGGGGACGGCGTCAGCCCGATCCGGTGCAGCCGGGCGGCGGCGCCCAGCGCGACCGCCGACGGCAGCTCCATGCGCCGGATCCCGCTGAGCTCCTCGACCTCCTCCTGCTCCAGCCATCCGTCGCAGCCGACGGCCAGCTCGCCGTCGACCTTCTCCAGGACGGCGTGCTCCAGGGCGCTCACCAGGTCCTCGACATGGCAGAACTGCCAGGCCGGCCGCGATCCGGCGACGACCAGCAGCCGCGGCGACTCGAAGTACCGCGTCAGCGCGGTGTCCGTACCGCCGACCAGCACCGCGGGCCGCACCACGGTGACGTTGAGCCCCGGATGCGCCCGGGGCGCGCGCCGGGCCAGCCGTTCGATTTCCAGGAGGTCCCCGACGCCGGTCGCCTCCGCCGTGGCCCGCAGCTCCGCGTCCTCCGAGAGCGGCAGCTCGTTGTCCTCGAGCGCGCCGTAGACCATCGCGGACGTGCACAGCACCACCCGGTGCACCCCGGCCGCCGCGGCGGCCGTCAGCACGGTCTGCGTGCCCCGCACGTTGTAGGCCGTCCGGGCGGCGGCGTCACTCCCCAGGTCGAGGTCGAGCGCGAGGTGGACCACGACGTCAGCGCCGCGCAGCTTGTCGGCGATCGCCGGGTCACGGACGTCGAGGATGTGCCAGGTCGCCGCGTCGCACTCGCCGCGCCGCTCGTCGATGGCGACGACCTGCTTGACCTCCTCCGACGCGGCGAGCCGCTCGGTCAGCAGCGCGCCGATCCCGGTCGCGGCGCCGGTCACGGCCACGACGGGCCCGCGCGCGCCGGCCGGGGTTGAGTGGTTTCGCGCTGCGCGAACCTGCGGATCTGGGGAACTCACCAGGTGTCTCCAGCGGTTGTCTTGGCATACGGGCGCGAGTGAAGCGTACGTACCAGGTGGCATCCATCCTGCCGCAGGCCAGGAGTCGGCGAAGCACCGAGGCCCGATCGAGCCGGGGTGTCTACGCTGGGTGGTGTTGCAGGGCAGTCGCCGCCGGCCGAGAACCGGTGGCCTTACCAGCCGAGGAACCCCGTGAGTGACACCCCATTCGGATTCGGCCTTCCGCCGGAGGAGCCGGAAGACGGCGACGAGGGCAAGAAGAAGGACCCGCAGAGCGGCGGTGGTCAGGGACCGGCCAACCCGTTCGGTTTCGGCGGGCTGCCCGGCGCCGGAGGCTTTGGCGCCCCCGGTGCGGACAACCCGCTCGCCGCGATGTTCGGTTCACTGAACCCCAACGACCTGGGCGCCGCCTTCCAGCAGCTGGGCCAGATGCTCTCCTACGAGGGCGGCCCGGTGAACTGGGACATGGCCAAGCAGATCGCCCGCCAGACGGTTGCCCAGGGCACCGCCGACGGCGTGAAGGACGCCAGCGTCGGCCCCTCCGAGCGCACCGCCGTCCAGGACGCCGTCCGTCTGGCCGACCTCTGGCTGGACGACTCGACATCCCTGCCGTCCGGCGCGGGCACGGCCGTGGCGTGGTCCCGCGCGGAGTGGGTCGAGGCGACCCTGCCCGCGTGGAAGGAGCTCGTCGACCCGGTCGCCGAGCGCGTCGGCGCGGCCATGGGCGATGTCCTGCCGGAGGAGATGCAGGCCATGGCCGGCCCGCTGATCGGCATGATGCGCTCGATGGGCGGCGCGATGTTCGGCTCGCAGATCGGCCAGGCCGTGGGCATGCTCGCGGGCGAGGTCGTCGGCTCGACCGACATCGGCCTGCCCCTCGGCCCGGCCGGGCGTGCCGCGCTGCTGCCGGTCAACATCGAGGCGTTCGGCAAGGACCTCGGTGTGACGAAGGACGAGGTGCGGCTCTACCTCGCGCTGCGCGAGGCGGCCCACCAGCGTCTGTTCGCGCATGTGCCGTGGCTGCGCTCGCACCTGTTCGGCGCCGTCGAGGGCTACGCGCGCGGGATCAAGGTCGACACGGCCAAGCTGGAGGACGTGGTCGGTCAGTTCGACCCGCAGAATCCGGAGCAGTTGCAGGACGCGCTCCAGCAGGGCATGTTCCAGCCGGAGGACACCCCGGCGCAGAAGGCCGCCCTGGCCCGTCTGGAGACGGCCCTGGCGCTCGTGGAGGGCTGGGTGGACGCGGTGGTGCACGCGGCCGCGAAACCCCGTCTGTCGTCCGCGGACGCCCTGCGCGAGACGCTGCGCCGACGTCGCGCGTCGGGCGGTCCGGCGGAGCAGACGTTCGCGACGCTGATCGGCCTGGAGCTGCGTCCGCGCCGCCTGCGTGACGCCTCCCGCCTGTGGGCGTCCCTCACCGACGCGCGCGGGGTCGACGGCCGTGACGCCCTGTGGGCCCACCCGGACATGCTGCCCACGGCGTCCGACCTGGACGACCCCGACGGCTTCGTGCACCGCGAGCAGCTGGACTTCTCCGAGCTGGACAAGATGCTCGGCGAGGCGGCGAGCGGCGGCTCCGGCGACAGGCCGAACCTGAAGAAGGACGACCCCGGGACCGACTCCAAGGACGACGACACCGAGTGAGCCTGTACGACGACGCGGTCCTCGTCCTGAAGGGGTACGAGGGCCAGGAAGAGCTGCGCCAGGCCTATCTGGACCACCTCGGGGCGCACCCGGACGGCATGTGGAAGGCCTGCGGGGACGGCCATGTCACGGCGAGTGCGCTGGTGATCGACCCGGAGCGCGGCCGGGTGCTGCTGACCCTGCACAAGAAGCTGCGGATGTGGCTCCAGATGGGCGGCCACTGCGAGCCGGCCGACGAGACCGTGCGGGCCGCCGCTCTGCGCGAGGCGACCGAGGAGTCCGGCATCGGGGGGCTGGCCCTGCTCGCCGGCGGCCCCGTGCGCCTGGACCGGCATCCCACGCCGTGCGCGTGGCACTACGACGTCCAGTACGCGGCGCTCGCTCCGGCCGGGGCCGTGGAGGCCATCAGCGACGAGTCCCTCGACCTGCGCTGGTTCGCCTACGACGAGGTCGCAGGCGTGGCCGACGAGTCGGTCGTACGCCTGCTGGAGGCGACTCGCGCGCGGCTGTGAGCCGGAAGGTGGCCGGAGGGACGGCAGTGAGCCGGAAGGTGGGTGACGGGCGGCTGTGAGCCGAAACGAGTAAGGGGCGACCTCCTGGCGGCCGCCCCTTACGTCTGCTTTCCGGACGGTCAGCTCCAGGCGTTGCCCTGGTTCTGCTGCCGTACGCCCTGCTGTCCCATGCCGTACTGGGCGGACAGCCCGGAGCCGATCTGGGCGTTCTGCGGCGGCAGCAGCTCGCTGGGCTGGACGAGCGCGTAGCCGGAGCCCATGAAGCTGAGCTCCCAGCCCTCACCGGTGTTGCCGCGCCGGCGCCACACTCCGGAGGAGTGCGTCTGGGCCTGCATCTGCACCCGCAGCCCGGTGGACCAGGCCACGATGGCATCGGCGTCGCAGTTGACGTACTTGTCGGGCGTGACCTGCATCATCAGCGGCGCGCCCGAGGTCATCAGGGCGACCTTGCCGCGGCCGGTGATGTTGAGCTGGTACTTCCCGGAGCCGGAGATGCCGTAGAGGCTGTCGACGGCGATGACCTCGTGGTGCAGCGAGGAGTCCATGGCCAGGACATAGCTGCTGTCCACGGTCAGGCCGTCCTGCTCCACGTCCATGACGTGCACGTGCTGGGCGAGGTTGGCGAGGTACACCGTGCCCTGCCCGTGGCAGCGCATCAGGTCCAGGCCCTCGCCCGTGTGCGCACGCGCGCGTCCCTGCTGGTTGTTCTGGTACTCGGCGTCGAACTCCATCAGGCCCTGGTAGGCGACCATCGTGCCCTTGCGGGCGAGGATGTCGTCGTGGCCCTCGAGGCTGACCCGGAGCATCTGCTTGTTCTGGAGACTCCAGCGCTCCTGGGTCTGCGAGTCGTTGTGCGCGAAAAGTGAGCTCTGCATGGCGTTTCTGGCTCCCCCTCAGCCCCGGACCCGGAGGCGGTCGGTGCTGTCCTCACTGGGCTGGACGACGACGATGCCCTGGCCGGAGAAGGCCATCTGGTAGGCCTCGCCGCTGCCCCGGCCGATGAGCGACTGCGCCTTGAAGCTGCGCTTGCCCTTCACCTTGAGGTTCGGCGACCAGGCGACGAGCGCGTCGGGGTCGACGTACGTCTCGTCCTCGCCGCCGCCGCAGTCGACGACGATCGGCTTGCCCCGGGAGGTCAGCGCGACCCAGCCCTGTCCGGAGATCTTGGTGTTCCACAGGCCCTGGCCGGCGAACTTCGCGAGCCCCTTGACGCGCTCGACGCCCCAGGTGAGGTGCGCGTCGAAGGCGAGCAGGTTGGTGGCGTTGACGGAGATGCCGTCGCCGTTGAGGTTGATCACGACGACGTTGGCGCCGTAGTCGGCGAGGTAGAGCAGTCCGTCGCCCGAGCACTTCATCAGGGGCGCGCCCTCGCCGGTCATCCAGTCGCGCGCGATCTGGCGCACGGCCGGCGGGTTGGGCTCGTACTGCACGAAGCCCTCGTAGGCGACCATCGAGCCCACGCGCGCGAGGAGGTCGTTCCCCGTCTGGAGGGCGACCTTCAGCATGTGGTTGCCGTGGTTCTCCATACGGGCGGTGACGGGTGCGGGGGCGTAGCCCGCGAGTGGCTGGTTCATGACGGGCTCCCTCAGACCTCGTACGGCTGGACGACGATGAAGTTGCCGGGAGCGCCCCGGAACTGGAGGTTGACGCTCTCCCCGGTGTCGCCGGGGTAGGCGTTGCGCCGCATCCGGACCTGGCTGGAGACGACCACCTGGGCGGCGGACGACCAGGCGACGACGGCGTTGCAGTCGGCGAACGTGGTGGGGGTGACCGGCAGGACGACGGGCGTGCCGTGCGTCTTGACGACGATCGTGCCGGTGCCCGTGAACTGCATGGTGAACAGGGCGCCGCCGGGGATGCCGTGCCCCTCGATGCGACGGACCTCGTACTGGAGGCTCTCGTCGAAGGCGAGGACGTTCTCCGCGGAGACGCAGATGCCGTCACCCTGGAGTTCGATGGGGTGCAGCATCGTGGAGTTCTCGGCGAGGAACACCTGTCCCTGGCCGGTGCAGCGCATCAGCTGCATCTCCTGACCGGTGGCGTTGCCGACGATCCGGCCCGCGAACCCGGCGCCCTTGTAGCTGAAGTCGACCTTGCCCTGGTAGAGGACCATGCTGCCCTGGCGGGCGAGCACGGGCTGGCCTCCCATCCCGAGGTCGACGCGGACCAACTTCCGGTTCTGCTGCGTCCAGCGCTGTCCGGTGGGCGTCTCCTTGAACTGCTGGAGCGCCGCGGCCACTCCGGCACCGCCCTGGGGCGCGCCCTGCGGTACGCCGTAGGCCTGCTGGCCCGGGACCTGCCCGAACGGCGGCTGCTGACCGTATCCGGGCGGCTGGGGCGGCTGACCGTATCCGGGCGGGGCCTGCGGGGCCTGAGGTGCCTGGGGCTGCTGGCCGTAACCGGGGGGCATGGGCGCGGTCGGCGCGGGGCCCTGACCGTACGGCTGCGGCTGGGGCGGCTGGCCGTAGGGCGCCGGGGCCGGAGCGGGAGGCGGCACGTGGCCGCCGCCGGGCGGGGCCAGGGGCGCGACGATGGTCGGCGCGGCGTGCACCGAGGGCGCGGGCGCCGGGGCGGGCGCCGGCGGGTTCGCGCCGGGCGGGGGCGCGAAGCCCTGCGCGGCGGGCTGCGGCTGCGCCGGCGCGGGCGCAGGAGCGGGCGCCGACGGTGCGCCGAAGGCGGGCGGGGCGAAGCCGGGAGTGGCGGCCCCGGCCTGCGGCTGCTGCGGCGCGGCGGGCGCCTCCTCCTCCGCGACCTCGCCGCCGAAGTTCTTCAGCAGCGCGTCCAGACCGCCGTCGAAGCCCTGTCCGACGGCGGCGAACCGCCACACGTCCTTCAGGTAGAAGTCACCCAGCATCACGGCCCGCTCGCTGGAGAACTCGGAGCCGCTGAACGCGTAGCGGGCCACTTCCTCGCCGCCCGCGACGATGCGGAGATAGCCGGGGTTGATCTGCGACATCTGCCCGGCGCCGTCGAGGGTCGCCGTGAAGGACAGCTTCTGGATCTGCGGCGGAATCCGGTCGAGGGTGATGCGGAAGGACTCCGTGTCGCCCGCCTGGGCGCCCAGGAGCTGGATGGACTCCTCGGGCGACTTCGGCTGGTTGAAGAAGATGAAGTACCGGTCGTCCGAGAGCCGCTCGTCGGCGTCGAGGCCGAAGCAGCTGATGTCGAAGGTCAGGCCGGGAGCGGTGATCTGCACGCCTACGTACAGATCGGTGCCTGCGGTGAGGTCACTGATCCTGGCCTTGTGGCCGCGCTGGAATTCCCTGGGCATGCGTAACGACCGTCCCCCATCCCGATTGTGAATGCGTCGCGTCAGGCTAACGGCAAAGTCGGACAACGCACGATGTCGGTACAGAGCCGGTACACAACCAACGTCACGTGCCGGGGGACGGGCTCACCGCGTACGCCGCAGGTCACTCCTCGTCGGCGGCGGCGGGCAGGTGGGGCAGCCGATCGGCCGCGACGACGCCCTCGAGGTAGCCACGGGCGCGCTCGGTGCGCGGGTACGCCTCCAGCAGCCGCCAGAAGTCGGGGCCGTGACCGGGCACGAGCAGATGCGCGAGCTCGTGGGCGAGGACGTAGTCGATGACGTACTCGGGCATGCCCTTCAGGCGGTGCGACAGGCGGATGCTGCCCTCGGCCGGTGTGCACGAGCCCCAGCGGGTGTTCTGGTTGGTCACCCAGCGGACCGAGGCGGGCCGGGCCCGGCCGCCGAAGCACTGGGCCGACAGCCGCGCGGCGCGCTCGGCCAACTCCGCGTCGCCCGGGACGCGCCGGCTCTCCTGGGCGGCGAGCTTGTCGAGCATGACGCTCACCCAGCGTTGCTCCTCCGCCTCGGACATCCGGGCAGGGATGAGCACGATGGTGCGATCGCCCTCGCGGTACGCGGAGACCGTCCGACGTCGACGGGCGCTTCTGCGGACCTCGATCGCGCTCGTTCGTGAGCCGCTCGGCGGCTGGCTCGTCGTGCTGCGCTGTGGTGTTCCGGCGCGGTGCAATGGGTCGGCGGACACGCCCCGACGTTACCCGCTGCACACGGGGGAAGTCCCGACTCCGGGACGGTCAGGTTCCGATCCGTCGTGCCGTGTTTGCCTCGTACGACGGATTTGTACGATGAACACCCCCGCCTGTGGACAACTTTGGGCACGCTCAAGTGGGTCCGGGCATGCTGGCACTCGTCGGCGGAGCGAGGACACCCTCACGCTCCCGCTCCGCCGAGGTGACGGGGAGTTTCCAGGCATAAGGCATAGGGGGGCCTTTGATGCATCCGATGGTGAAGCCCGCGCTGCGGCGCGGCTGGCGTGACCTCAACACGGTGCAGTTCGGGATGACACCGGCGCACGCGCTGACACTCGGCCCGGTGGACACGGCGACGGGCAGTTTCCTCGACCTGCTGGACGGCACCCGCGGGCTGGAGCTGCTGCGCGAGGAGGGCCGCCGCATGGACCTGCCCGACGGTCATGTCGACCGGCTGGTGGAGCGGCTGGCGCGGGCGGGGCTGCTCGACGACGCGCGCGGCGGCGGCCCGGAGGCGGCCGATCTGCGGGAGCGCAAAGAGGTCCTGGAGCGGCTGCGCCCCGATCTCGCCGCGCTGTCCCTCCTCACCTCGGAGCCGGGCGACGCGATCCAGCACCTGGCCGTCCGACGCCGGCTGCGGGTCCAGGTGCGGGGCGCGGGCCGGGTCGGCGTGGCGCTGGCGGCGCTGCTCTCGGGTGCGGGGGTCGGCGAGGTGGACGTGCGGGACGGCGGCCGGGTCGAGCCGGGGGACATCGCACCGGGCGGCCTGTCCGCCGAGTCGGTCGGCGAGCGTCGGGACGAGTCCGCCCGCCGCGCCGTGCGCCGGGCCGCCCCGGGCCCCGCACCCCGCAGAGGCCCGAAGTCACCGGCCGAGGCGGACACCCCCGGCTTCTCGCTCGTGATCATCGCCCCGCGGGACGACGTGTCCGTGCACGCGCCCGCTCCCTCGGCGGCGGAGCCTCTGATCGCCTCGGGCACACCGCACCTCTATGCCGGGGTCGTTGAGGGGACGGGCGTCGTCGGCCCGCTCGTGCTGCCGGGCGACACGGGCTGCGCGGGCTGTCTGCATCAGGAGCGCACCGACCGGGACCCGGCCTGGCCGCGGCTGGTCGCCCAGTGGCACTCCGGGAGAAGGCGCTCGGCGCGCGCCTGCGATGTGACGCTGGCCACGACCGTCGCCGGGCTGGCGGCCGCCCACGCGCTCACCTTCCTCGACGGCCGGACCCCGTCGAGCGCCGGCGCCCGCTGGGAGGTTTCCGTTCCCGCCCTCCAGTGGCACGCCCGTCCGGTATGGCCCCATTCGGCCTGCCCGTGCGGGGCCGCGGAGAAAGGTAAGCAGGAACACATCTCCGAGGACCGGGGAACGCACGCGACAATGGCAGTGCAGCATTCGCAGGAGTTCTGCCGTACGACGGACGCCGCGCGGCTGGCCGGTACTTGGAGGGCGCATGTCTGATCTTCCCCGGAAGGCGGTCACCCGGACCGCCAAACTCGCCGCGCTCCCGCTCGGCTTCGCCGGGCGGGCGACCTGGGGTCTGGGCAAGCGGATCGTGGGCGAGTCCGCGGAGATCGTCGGCCGCGAACTGCAGCAGCGCACCGCCGAGCAGCTGTTCAAGGTGCTCGGCGAGCTGAAGGGCGGTGCGATGAAGTTCGGGCAGGCCATGTCCGTCTTCGAGTCCGCCCTGCCCGAGGACGTCGCCGGTCCCTACCGCGCGGCCCTCACCAAGCTCCAGGACGCGGCGCCGCCGATGCCGACCCGCACGATGCACTCCGTGCTCGCGGAGCGGCTCGGCGAGAACTGGCCCGAGCTGTTCCTGGAGTTCGACGACAAGCCGGCCGCAGCGGCCTCGATCGGCCAGGTGCACCGAGCGGTGTGGCACGACGGCCGGGAGGTCGCGGTCAAGGTCCAATACCCCGGTGCGGGTGAGGCCTTGCTGTCCGATCTGAACCAACTCAGCCGTTTCGCACGCCTGTTGGGCCCCCTCATCCCGGGCATGGACGTCAAGCCATTGATCGCCGAGCTCAAGGACCGGGTCTCCGAGGAGCTCGACTACAGCCTGGAGGCACAGGCTCAGCAGGCCCACGCGGAGGAGTTCGCCGGCGATCCCGACGTGGTGATCCCGGCGGTGGTCCACCAGCGCGAGCAGGTCCTGGTCACCGAGTGGATCGACGGTGTGCCCCTGTCCGAGGTGATAACCGACGGCACCCAGGAGCAGCGCGACCGGGCCGGCCAGCTGCTGTCCCGGTTCCTCTTCTCCGGCCCGGCCCGCACCGGCCTGCTTCACGCCGACCCGCACCCCGGCAACTTCCGCCTCCTGCCGGGCGGACCGGACGGCGAGGACGACTGGCGCCTGGGCGTCCTGGACTTCGGCACGGTGGACCGGCTCCCGGGCGGTCTGCCGGACCCGATAGGAGAGTCCCTGCGCATGACCCTCGACGGTGACGCGGAGGCGGTCTACGAACTCCTGCGTACGGAGGGCTTCGTCAAGGACTCCATCGCGCTGGATCCCGACGCGGTCCTCGACTACCTCCTGCCGATCATCGAGCCGGCCCAGGTGGAGGAGTTCACGTTCAGCCGTGGCTGGATGCGCAGCCAGGCGGCCCGGATCGCCGACCCCCGCTCCCCCGCACATCAGCTGGGCAAGCAGCTCAACCTGCCGCCGGCCTATCTGCTGATACACCGGGTGACGCTCAGCACGATCGGCGTGCTGTGCCAGCTCGGCGCGACGGTGCGGCTGCGCGAGGAACTGGAGGAGTGGCTGCCCGGCTTCCTCGCGGCGGAGGTCCTGGAGGCTTTCGAGGCGGAGGAGTCGGCCGCGGAGGCGTGAGCGCCGGGACCTCCTGACCGGACTGTGACGCGATTCACCACCACTCCGAGTCCAGTCGGCCTTCGATCGCCCTGAGGTTCTCGCGCGCGCAGGCCTCGCAGAAGTAGCGCCGGACGCCGTTCTCCACGGAGCAGGTCCAGGTGACGGGCGGGGGCTCCTGCGCCCGGGCGCCGCAGCGGGCACACACGAGGGGGCGGGGCTCCGTCGGGGAAGCGCCTCGGTCACCGTCTCCGGGAGGACTCGTCATCTTCGGGACGATAACTCCGGGGCGGTGGATCCTCCGCACAACGCACCGCGGGGGCCGGTCCGTTCGGACGGACCGGCCCCCGCGGGGAGAGCTTCGCCTCCCCTGTCGGGAGGTCACCGCTTCAGGTGGGTGTGGTTACTGCATCACGGCCATGGCGAGCGCACGCCGGGCGCGCAGCGAGGCGCGCTCGGCCCGTCGCTGCATCCGGCGAGCGGTCGCCAGGCGCAGTGCCCGGCGTTCCCGCTCGGCCTCGTGCAGTCGGTCGTGCATATGCGCACGAGCCAGGGCTTCTGGGATGAGTTGCATCTCGCGTGTCCTGTTCTGACGCGAGTCGTACGCGCCGGTGGTGGTGATGTCTTCGATCGCGGAGCCTGCGGGCTCGCTGGGGAACGGCTTCATCGGGGCCTGCTTCTTGGGGTCTTGCGTGAGGGGGCGGTCGATCGTTCCTGCGGTGTTCATGCCGTGACCGGGTTCTTGCGCGGGCGGCCACGCGGCCGCTTCCGGGCGACGACGACACCCTGGACGAACAGCTCGCCACCCCAGACGCCCCAGGGCTCGCGCCGCTCCTTGGCGCCGGCGAGGCAGGCCTCCATCAGCGGGCAGGTGCGGCAGAGGGACTTGGCGTACTCGACGTCGGCCGGCGACTCGGCGAAGAAGACCTCCGGGTCGTAGGAGCGGCAGGGGACGGGTACGCCGAGGTTCTCGATGGCGTCGTCGAGCGCGGTGAGCGCCGTGAGCGGGGTCAAGGTGGAGTCCTCCGTGAGGCCGGGCGGGGGGATCGTTTCGGAAGGCGGTACTGACGGGGCGTGCGCTTCGAGTTGCACGGTCGTCTTTCCTCGTCTGTCGGTCCGGTCCTGTAGGACCGGGTGTCGGCTGGGTACCGGGTTCTTTTCTTGTCCCGAGGCCCCTTCGCTCCGCTGTCCCCGTGTTCGGGACAAACAGAAGGGCCGCGGATCCCGGGTGGGTTCCGCGGCCCTGAAGGCGCCGGCCTGATCGACGATCAGGCTGGATCACTCCAGGGTTCTGGCCCACGGAAGGCCCACATCAGGTGGTGCTGCGTCGTCTGCTTCCGGGCTCCGGCACCGGCTGCCGTAAAGGCATAGGCGTGCGCCTGTGCTCCTACTGCTTCCAGTGCCTCGGTCGGTCGCTCATTGCGCTCGCGGCTGGGAAGAACCGCGGAGGCAACGGAGGAGGACGCCGGCCGGTCGGCACGAATGCCGGACAGACCGGTGCCCAGGATCGAGGCGTCGAGCATGCACACGGAGACGACCGAGGGATCGGTCAGTTTGGCGGTGGAGCTGCGGTTGATGATGATCACTGGAATCGCCTCCTCTCGGCGTCTCGGGGGACCGGGGGTGAATCCGGTCCGGCGGGTATGCAAGTACAGCACGGAATCAGGGCCTTCGAGAAGGCCGCCGTTCCCGTGTCTAAGAACCTATGGGGATTGCCGGGGCATGCGCAAACTATTTTTCCGACGAGTTCGGATCAGTTGCCCGGCCGTCCGCCCTCAGTCCCCCTCGTCGTCCCCTTCGACCTCTTGGCCTGCGCAGATGGCCAGGACATCGGCTCCGTAGCGGTTGAGCTTGCGGACGCCGACCCCCGGGATCCGCGCGAGTTCGCCCTCCTCCTCGGGGACGGTCTCCGCGATCGCCATCAGAGTCTTGTCGGTGAAGACGCAGAACGCGGGCTGTCCCGCCTGCTGTGCCTGGACCGCCCGCCAGTCGCGCAGCCGTTCGTACAGCCCCTCGTCCATGTCGGAGGGGCACTCCTCGCAGCGCATCAGCTTCATCTCGCCGGCGTCGGTCAGGGTGCGCCCGCAGACCCGGCAGCGGGCCGGGGTCCGCTGGGTCCGGCGCCGCTCGACCGGGGCGCCCGCCGCGGCGCCGGTGAAGCCGCGCTCGATGCCTCCGGTGCCCGCGATGCCCCCGCTGCCCCCGCGGCCGGCGGCGGCGCCCGAACCGGGACGCAGGCCGTCGAGGAACCTGCTGGGGCGGCGGCTCGGACGGCCGCCGGGCGAGCGGGAGAGCGCCCAGGAGACATACAGGCGCTCCCGGGCCCGGGTGACTCCCACGTAGAGGAGGCGGCGCTCCTCCTCGATCTGCTCGTCGGTCCTGGCGTAGGTGATCGGCATCATGCCCTCGGCGACACCGACCAGGAAGACGACATCCCACTCCAGGCCCTTGGCCGAGTGCAGGGAGGCCAGGGTGACGCCCTGGACGGTCGGGGCGTGCTGGGCGTTCGCCCGTTCGTCCAGCTCGGCGACCAGGTCGGCGAGGGTGGCGCCGGACTGCGCGGCGGCGAAGTCCTGCGCGAGGCTGACCAGCGCGGCCAGCGACTCCCAGCGTTCTCTGACGGCCCCGGAGCCGGCCGGTGGCTGCGGAGTCCAGCCCTCCCCCGACAGGACGGCACGTACCTGGGAGGGCAGGTCGACGGCGTCCTCGAGGAGGGTGTCGTTGCCACCGAAGCGAGCCGCGCCGCGCAGGGCGACGCCCGCCTTGCGGACCTCGGGGCGGTCGAAGAAGCGCTCCGCGCCGCGCAGCTGGTACGGGATGCCGCGGTCGGCGAGGGCCTGCTCGTAGGTCTCCGACTGCGCGTTGGTGCGGAACAGGACGGCGATCTCCGCGGCCGGCACTCCGGCGTCGAGAAGCTCGCGGATCCGGCGGGCCGCGCCCTCGGCCTCGGCGGGCTCGTCGGGGTACTCGCCGTAGCCGGGCTCGGGTCCCGGGCCACGCTGGGAGACGAGCTCCAGGCGGTGGTCCGCGGCGCGGCCCCGGGCCTGCGAGAGCAGACCGTTGGCGAGGTGGACGACCTGGGGGGTGGAGCGGTAGTCGCGGACCAGCTTGACGACGGTGGCGCCGGGGTGGCGGGTGCGGAAGTCGAGGAGGTGGTCGGGGGTGGCTCCGGTGAAGGAGTAGATCGTCTGGCTGGCGTCCCCGACCACGCACAGGTCGTCCCGCTCGCCGAGCCACAGCTCCAGCAGGCGCTGCTGGAGCGGGCTGACGTCCTGGTACTCGTCGACCACGAAGTGCTGGTACTGGGCGCGGACCTGCTCGGCGATGTCGTGCCGGTCCTGGAGGACGGCGACGGTCAGCAGCAGGACGTCCTCGAAGTCGATGACACCGCGCTGCCGCTTGAGGTCCTCGTAGGCCGCGTAGAGCTGGGCGATCTCGGCGGGGTCGCGGGGGATCTCGCGGCCCGCCTTGGCGGCGGCCAGGGCGTAGTCGGCGGGAACGGTCTGGGTGACCTTGGACCACTCGATCTCCGCGGTGGTGTCCCGCAGCTCACCCCGGTCAAGACGGATGCGGCACGCGGCAGCCGCGTCGGCGACGAGCTGGATCTTGCGGTCGACGAGTCGGGGCAGGGAGCCACCGATCGCTTTCGGCCAGAAGTACTGAAGCTGACGCAGGGCCGCGGAGTGGAAGGTGCGGGCCTGGACGCCCTGGGCGCCGAGCAGGCGCAGCCGGCCCCGCATCTCTCCGGCGGCACGGTTGGTGAAGGTGACGGCCAGCACGCTGGAGGGGTTCAGGATGCCGGCGCGCACCCCGTAGGCGATGCGGTGGGTGATCGCCCGGGTCTTGCCCGTGCCCGCTCCCGCCAGCACGCACACCGGACCGTGCAGGGCGGTGGCCACCTCGCGCTGCTCGGGGTCGAGCCCTTCGAGCACCGCGTCGGCCGAGTCCGGTACCCGCGGGAAGAGGGGGGAGTGCGTTGCTGCTGTCACATGGCCATGCTGCCAGGTCGGCGGAGACGGGCGAGCCGGTTGTCCACAGGTGGGCCCTCGCGGTCGTATTAATGCGGCGAGTGTCACCCTCGGAGGTCCGTACCTCGCCGAGAACGCGTCCCCCGGGACCGGTGTCCGGCGGGAATGGGGGCCGACGGGAATGGTGGCCCTTTCAAGTACGTTCTCCCACTGCGACCACCTGCCCCGACCCGCCGAAGGAGCACAAAAGACATGCTGGGCACTGTGACGATGTACAGCACCACGTGGTGCGGCTACTGCCAGCGGCTGAAGAAGCAGCTCGACCGCGAGGGCATCGGATACACCGAGATCAACATCGAGCAGGACCCGCAGTCCGCGGCGTTCGTGGAGAAGGCCAATGGCGGAAACCAGACGGTTCCGACCGTGCTGTTCCCCGACGGCTCCACGCTGACGAACCCGTCGCTGGCGCAGGTGAAGCAGAAGATCGGCGCGTAACCGCGTTCGGCGCTCAGCCGCACGCGAGAAGGGCGGTCCCCCGAGGTGTCGGGGGACCGCCCTTCTCGCGTGGTGGGTCAGATGAAGCTGCGGGTCGGCAGCGGCTTGCCGTACCAGAGCTCGATCAGCCGGGCCGCGATGGAGATGCCGTAGGGGGGCAGTACCTCGCCGGCCTCGAAGGCGGCGCCGAGTTCGTCGCGGGAGAACCAGCGGGCCTCGTGGATCTCGTCGCCGTCGACGTTGATGTCGGTGGAGGTGGCGCGGGCCATGAAGCCCAGCATGAGGCTGGACGGGAAGGGCCAGGGCTGGCTGGCGATGTACTCGACCTGGCCGACGGTGATGCCGGCCTCCTCGAAGACCTCGCGCCGTACGGACTGCTCGATGGACTCGCCGGGCTCGACGAAGCCGGCGAGGGTCGAGAAGCGGCCCTCGGGCCAGTGGACCTGGCGACCGAGGAGGATGCGGTCCTCCTCGTCCGTGACGGCCATGATCACCGCGGGGTCGGTCCGCGGGTAGTGCTCGGCACCGCAGGCGGGGCAGCGGCGGATGTGGCCGGCCGCGGCGATCACCGTGCGCTCGCCGCAGCGGGAGCAGAAGCGGTGCAGGCGCTGCCAGTTCTCCAGGGCCACCGCGTGGACCATCAGTCCCGTCTCGCGCGGCGACAGCAGCAGGCCGGCCTCGCGCAGACCGGCCGGGCGCGCGGACTGGTCGATACGACCGGGGAGCGCGTCCTTCTGGAGGGCGAAGTAGCAGACGCCGCCCTCGTCGGTCCCCAGGAAGTAGCGGTGCGCCTCGGTGAGGGGCGCCTCGAACGACGGGGTCATGACGAGCTCGGTGTGGCCTTCGGACGTCTCGTCGATGAGGACCTGACCGCCGGAGACGACGAAACAACGTGTCGTGGGGTGGCTCCACGCCGCGGCGAGCCAGGCCTCGTCGAGCCGGTGGTGGGCGGCCCGGTCGACACCGCTCGGCGCGGTGAGCGAGATCGGGCGATCGGCGTTCTGGTCGGTCCAGGTGGTCACGGGTACTTCCAACTCCCCCGGTGGAACGGTTGTTTCGGCGGGTGGTTCAGCGGGACGTACGGCACGGGACGACCGGTTTCGGTGCGGTGTCGCGGTGCGGGGCGGTCTTTCCAGTGTGCCCCGCGCGCGTGTCCCCTCCGGACCGTGCGGGGACGTCAGGGCGCACGGCGCCAGTTCTCGGCCAGGTCGCCCCAGAGGTACGCGGTGGTCTCGACGCCCTTGAGGAGGAGGTCCAGCTCGACCTTCTCGTTCGGCGCGTGCCAGCCGTCCGAGGGGACGGAGATGCCCAGGAAGAGCACGGGGGCGCCGAGCACCTCCTGAAGGTCGGCGGCCGGTCCCGAGCCGCCCTCCCGGGTGAAGCGGACGGGCCCTTCGAAGGCGCGGCCCATGGCGCGGACCACGGACCGGAGCGCCGGGTGGTCCAGCGGGGTCAGACACGGGCGCGTGGCCGGGCTGAACGTGATCTCGTGCCGGATCCCGGCGGGCAGCTGCTCGGCGGCCCAGGCGCGGACGGCCTTCTCCACGTGTGCGGGGTCCTGGCCGGCGACCAGCCGGAACGACAGCTTCACGAAGGCCGAGGACGGGATGATCGTCTTGCTGCCCGGGCCCTGGTAGCCGCCGCCGATGCCGTTGACCTCGGCGGTGGGGCGGGCCCAGACGCGCTCCAGGGTGGTGTGTCCCGCCTCGCCGTGGGTGGCGCGCGACCTGGCGGTGCGCAGCCACCGGTCCTCGTCGAACGGCAGCTCGGCGAAGAGCTCGCGCTCGCGGTCGGTGAGCTCGACGATGCCGTCGTAGAAACCGGGAACGGCCACGCGCGCGTGGTCGTCGTGCAGGGCCGCGACCAGGCGGGCGGCCGCGGTGGCGGGGTTGGGCACGGCACCGCCGAAGGAGCCCGAGTGGATGTCCTGGTCGGGGCCGGACAGCCGGATCTCGCACTCGGCGAGGCCGCGCATGCCGGTGCACACCGTGGGGGTGTCCTCGGACCACATCCCGGTGTCGGAGACGATCACGGCGTCCGCGGCGAGGCGGTCCGCCTGCTCCTCGACCAGGGCGCGGAAGTTCGGGGAGCTGGACTCCTCCTCGCCCTCGATCAGCAGCTTGAGGCCGACGGCCGGGGCCGGGCGGCCGGTGGCGGCGAGATGGGCGCGGACACCGAGGGTGTGGAAGAAGACCTGGCCCTTGTCGTCGGCCGCTCCCCGCGCGTACAGGCGGTTTCCGCGGACGACGGGCTCGAAGGGGTCGGTGTCCCAGCCGTCCTCGCGGGCGGCGGGCTGTACGTCGTGATGGCCGTAGACCAGGACGGTGGGAGCCTGCGGATCGCCGGACGGCCACTCCGCGTAGACGGCCGGAGCGCCCGGCGTCTGCCAGACCTCGACGGTCGGGAAGCCGGTCTCCTTGAGCTTGGCCGCGAGCCAGTCCGCGCTGCGCCGTACGTCGGGGGCGTGGTCGGGCTGTGCCGACACCGACGGGATGCGCAGCCATTCGGCGAGGTCGTCGAGGAAGGCGGCGCGGTGCTGCTCGATGTACGTGCGGACGGCGCTGACGGCACTGTCAACGGTATGGCTCATGGTCACGAGCCTATCGGCCCGCACCGACATCCTCGCCGGGCCCTTGCGCAGGGTTTACTTGCGCGGCCGGTCCGCCGCGCCCGTCCCCGGCACCGTCCTCCCCGGTCAACAGGCGCTCCAGGGCGGCGCGATCGGGCAGACCCTCCGGTCGTACGACGTCGCCGCTGCGTACATAGAGGAACGCCGCTGTGACGGATTCCACGGGCACACCCTGCTGCTCGGCCCACGCGAGCCGGTAGAGAGCGAGCTGGAGGGGGTCGGCGGTGCGGGCCCGGTGGGTCTTCCAGTCGACGATGTCGTAGGTGGCCGTGTCGCCGTCGCCCTCCTTGTAGACCGCGTCGATACGGCCCCGTACGACGCGGCCGGCGAGGGCGAGCTGGAAGGGGGCCTCGACGCGGTACGGCGTGCGGTGGGCGTACTCGGTGCTCTCGAAGGCTTCCTTGAGGGCTTCCAGGTCGCGCTCGTCGGCGATCTCGGCGTCGTCGCCGGGCAGCTCGTGCGGTTCCAGCAGGGGAAGCGTCAGCTCCTCGAAGCGGGCCTCCACCCATGCGTGGAACCTGGTACCCCGGCGCGCGGCCGGTTGCGGAGGGCGCGGCATGGGGCGCGCGAGTTCCTGCGCGAGACCGTCCGGGTCGGCGGCCAGCCGCAGGACCTGCGAGGCGGTCAGCGTCGTGGGAAGAGTCACGTCCGTGACGCTGCGGCGGGCGCGGAGCAGCTCGCCGGCGAGCGCGTCGAGGTCACGGTCCCAGGAGGCGACGGCGCGGGCTTCCTCAGGAGTGAGGGAGGGCCTGCGCGGGCGGGTCACGGGAAGCTCGGGGGCCGTCGCCTGGTGCGGCACGGCTAGGGGGGTGTTCTCGAAGGGCGCGTCCTCGAACGGGTCGGACTCGTCGTACGACGGCTCCCCGTACTCGGGGTCGTCGTACCCAGGCCCGTCGTACTCGGGTCCGTACTCGGGTCCGTCGTACTCGGGCTCGTAGGAGAGCTCGTCCTCGTCCGGTGGCGGGGGCCAGTCCGGGTCGTCGTAGGTGTCCGGGTCGTGGTTGGCACCGGGGTTGCCGTCCTGGTGCGAGGCGAGGTCCTCCAGGTGGGCGAGGACGGTCTCGGCGGCGGCGCGACGGCGGGCCAGGGAGTCGTCGTCCAAGGGGAGCGGCCAGACCTGGTCGGCCGTCGGCCGGTGCAGGACGGGGTTCTCCGTGTCCTCCTCGGGTTCGTCCGCCCAGGCCTCGATCTCGCCGTGCCCGGCCGCGCAGTGTCGGTACAGCTCCTGCAGGAAGTCGGACGGGCCGCGGGGCTTCTTCTGGGTGGGGCCCCACCAGTGGCCGGACCCTAGGAGCAGGGAGCGGGGGCGGGTGAAGGTGACGTACCCGAGGCGGAGTTCCTCGGTGTGCTGGTGGTCCTTCATGGCCTCGTGGAAGGCCTTCATGCCCCGCGCGTCCCAGGAGTCGAGGTCGGGGAGGGTGGCGGCGTCGCCGCGCAGTTCGTGCGGCAGAACCTTGGCCTGGGCGGTCCACTTCTCGCGGCCCTGGCCGCTGGGGAAGGTCCCGGTGACCAGGCCGGGGACGGCGACGACGTCCCACTCCAGGCCCTTGGACTTGTGCGCGGTGAGCACCTTGACGGTGTTCTCGCCGCCGGGGAGGGCGTTGTCGAGGCCCTTCTCGTACTGGGCGGCGGTGCGCAGAAAGCCGAGGAAGGCCAGCAGGCTCGCCTGACTCTCGCTCGCGGCGAAGGAGGCGGCGACGTCGAGGAAGTTGGACAGGGTCTCGCGGCGCCGGGCGGCCAGGGCCTGCGGGGACGCCGACAGTTCGACCTCGAGGCCGGTGACGGCGAGGACGCGGTGCAGCACGTCCATCAGGGGGTCGGCCAGGGACCGGCGCAGGTCGCGCAGTTCGGTGGCGAGTCGCGCGAACCGCACGCGCGCGTCCGGTGAGAAGGGCAGCCCGTCGTCGTATCCGGCACCGCCGTCGCCGTACAGGGGCGTCTCCAGGAAGGTGTCGAGGGCGTCCGCGAGCGATATCACCTCGGACGGGTCCACCCCCTCGACGGCCTCGGCGAGCCGGCGGTCCGGGTCGTCGTCGCCGCCCCCGCGCGCGTGGGTGACGAGCAGCCGTGCCCTTCGGCCCAGGAGCGCGAGGTCGCGGGGGCCGATGCGCCAGCGCGGGCCGGTGAGCAGGCGGACCAGGGAGGCGTTGGCGCCGGGGTCCTGCAGGACCTCGCAGACGGCGACCAGGTCGGCGACCTCGGGCAGGTGCAGGAGACCGGAGAGACCCACCACCTCGACGGGGATGTCCCGGGCGACCAGCGCGCCCTGGATCTCCGCGAAGTCGGTGGCCGTACGGCACAGGACGGCGATCTCCCCGGGTGCCTTGCCGGTGCGCACGAGGTGGGCGATGGAGTCGGCGATCCAGTCCATCTCCTCGGCGTGCGTGTTCAGAAGGGCGCAGCGCACCACTCCGTCGCGTTCGGCACCCGGGGCCGGGCGCAGGGCCTCCACGCCCGCGTGCATGGCGCGCAGCGGCTCGGCGAGGCCGTTGGCGAGGTCCAGGAGGCGGCCGCCGCTGCGGCGGTTCTCGCTGAGCGACTGGCGTCGCGCCCTGCTTCCGTCGGTGTGCGCGAAGTGCTCGGGGAAGTCGTCGAGGTTCGCCACGGAGGCGCCACGCCAGCCGTAGATGGCCTGGCAGGGGTCGCCGACGGCGGTCACGGGGTGTCCGGTGCCGCCGCCGAACAGGCCGGCCAGCAGGATGCGCTGGGCCACTGAGGTGTCCTGGTACTCGTCGAGGAGGACCACACGGAACTCCTCGCGCAGGATCGGGCCCACCTCGGGAACCTGGGCGAGCCGGGCCGCCAGGGCGATCTGGTCACCGAAGTCGAGCAGGTCGCGCTCCCGCTTGGCGGTCCGGTAGCGCAGCACCAGCTCGGCAAGTTCGCGGCGGGCGGCGGCCGTCTCGGGCACCTTGCGCAGGTCGGCGTTGGTGAGCCTGGCGCCCTCCAGGCCGTTCAGCAGTGCGGCGTCCCACGCGCGCAGGTCCTCGGGCCGGACGAGGTGTTCGGCGAGTTCGGCGTCGAGCGCGAGGAGGTCGCTGATCAGGTCGGCGAAGGAGCGGGTGAGCGACGGGTAGGGGCCGGGGGCCTCGCGCAGCACACGGGCGGCGAGCTGGTAGCGGGTGGCGTCGGCGAGCAGGCGGGACGTCGGCTCCAGGCCGATGCGCAGACCGTGGTCGGTCAGCAGGCGGCCCGCGAAGGAGTGGTAGGTGGAGATCACCGGCTCGCCCGGCGGGTTGTCCGGGTCGATGAGGTCGGGGTCGGTGACGCCCGCCTTGACCAGTGCCTTGCGGACGCGCTCGGCGAGTTCTCCGGCGGCCTTGTTGGTGAAGGTCAGGCCGAGGACCTGCTCGGGGGCGACCTGGCCGGTGCCGACCAACCACACCACGCGCGCGGCCATCACCGTCGTCTTGCCCGACCCGGCTCCGGCCACGATCACCTGCGGGGCGGGCGGCGCGGTGATGCAGGCCGTCTGCTCCGGGGTGAAGGGGATCCCGAGGAGCTCCTTGAGCTGCTCGGGATCGCTGATACGGGCGGGCATGGGGAGAGGCTAGCGGCGGGCACTGACAGTCGATGACAAATCGCCCGCAGAGAAGGAGAGAAGCGCAGGTCAACACCAGTGGTGCGGTCCGTCACACGGGTCCGTCACTCGACCACGTGCCGTCCCTCGGGCCGCGCGCTGCACGAGGCGCGGAACGCGCAGTGGGTGCACTGCTGGCCCGCGGTCGGTGTGAAGCGCTCGTCGAGGACCTTGCCGGCCGCCGTGGCGAGCAGGTCACCGACCCACTCCCCCGCCGCGCCCTCGATGGCTTCCTGCGCCTGCACCTTCGGCAGGCTGTCGCCACCGTCCCGCTTGGCGGCGCTCTGCCGCAGCTGGACGAGTTCGGCACCGCCCGGAGCGGGCCGTACGCCGTCGAAGGCCTCGTCGACGGCGCCCTCGCGGACGGCGAGCTGGTACACGGCGAGCTGGGGGTGGCGCTCCACCTCGCGGGCGGTCGGCGCGTGTTTGCCGGTCTTGAAGTCGACGACGTAGGCACGGCCTTCGGCGTCGGCCTCGACGCGGTCCATCTGGCCGCGGATGCGTACCTCGTACTCGCCCGCTTCGAGGGTGACGTCGAAGTCGTGCTCGCTGGCGACCGGTGTGCGGCCGGTGCGGTCCATCACATGCCACTTCAGGAAGCGTTCGAGCGCCACACGCGCGTGTGCCTTCTCCTGTGCGGACTTCCACGGGGCGTCGAAGGCGAGGGCGTTCCACACGGAGTCGAGGCGCTCCATGAGGACGTCGAGGTCGGCCGGGGTGTGTCCGGAGGCGACCTCGTCGGCGAGTACGTGCACCACGTTGCCGAACCCCTGGGCGACGGTGGCGGGGGCGTCCGCCTTCACCTCACGGCCGAGGAACCACTGGAGGGCGCAGGTGTTGGCGAGCTGGTCGAGGGCGCTGCCGGAGAGCACGACGGGCTGGTCGCGGTCGCGCAGCGGCACCTTGCTCTCGGTCGGCTCGAACATGCCCCACCAGCGGTACGGGTGGGCGGACGGCACCAGGGGCCTGCCGTCCTCGTCGGCGAGCGCGGCCAGCCGGGCCAGCCGGCGGGCGGCGGCCTCCCGGAGGGTGGCGGAGGCCCGTGGGTCGACCGTCGTGGCGCGCAGTTCGGCGACCAGCGCGGCGACCGCCAGAGGACGGCGCGGGCGGCCGGTGACGTCCTTGGGCTCGACGCCGAGTTCGGTCAGGAAGCGGGAGGGCTGGTCGCCGTCGTCGGCGGGCGCCTTCACGGCGGTGACGACGAGCCGCTCCCGCGCGCGCGTGGCGGCGACGTAGAACAGGCGGCGCTCCTCGGCGAGCAGCGCGCCCGGGGTGAGCGGCTCGGCGAGTCCGTCGCGCCCGATGCGGTCCGCCTCCAGGAGGGAGCCCCGGCGGCGCAGGTCCGGCCACAGGCCTTCCTGGACGCCTGCCACGACGACCAGGCTCCACTCCAGGCCCTTGGCACGGTGGGCGGTCATCAGACGTACGGCGTCGGGGCGCACGGCACGCCGGGTGAGGGTGTCGGCGGCGATGTCCTCGGCCTCGATCTCGGCCAGGAAGTTCAGGGCGCCCCGGCCGCCGGTGCGCTCCTCCGCGCGCGCGGCGGTGGCAAACAGTGCGCACACGGCGTCCAGGTCCCGGTCGGCGTTGCGCCCGGCCGCGCCGCCGCGCCGGGCGGCTCGCTCCAGGCGCGTGGGCCAGGGCGTGCCGTCCCACAGGGCCCACAGGGCCTCCTCGGCCGTACCGCCGCGCGCGAGGCCCTGCCGGGCCGCCGCCAGCAGCGCGCCGAGGCGCTGGGCACCGCGCGCGTACGTGGGGTCGTGCGCGACCAGCCGTTCCGGCTCGGCCAGGGCGCGCGCGAGCAGTTCATCGGAGGGCGGCGGCAGCGCGTTGCCCGCGGCGCGCTCCTCCTCGCGCAGGGCCCGGCCGAGGCGGCGCAGATCGGCGGCGTCCATGCCGGCGAGCGGGGAGGCGAGGAGGGTGAGGGCGGTCTCGGTGTCCAGCCAGCAGGCGTCCGTGCCGGCCGCGAGGGCCTCGTCCCCCGCCGGTGCCGGCGCGGAGGCCTCCGCCGTCGCCACCGCCCGCAGGGCCGTCAGCAGGGGTGCCACGGCGGGTTCGTGGCGCAGGGGGAGATCGTCGCCGTCGATGTCCAGGGGGACGCCGGCGGCGGTGAGGGCGCGGCGGACCGTCGGGATGGTGCGGGAGCCGGCGCGTACCAGGACGGCCATCTCGCGCCAGGGCACGCCGTCCTCCAGGTGCGCGCGGCGCAGGATGTCGGCGACGTTGTCCAGCTCGGTGCCGGGGGTCGGGTACGTGTAGACCTCGACGTGGCCGCCGTCGCGGGCGGCGGTCAGCTCGCGGTGGGCGCGGACCTTCTCGGCCGGGAGGCGGGTCAGGGGCATCCGCTGGGTGAGCAGCCGGGTGGCGGCCAGGAGACCGGCACCGGAGCGGCGGGAGGTGCGCAGGACCTCGACGGGGGCCGGACGGCCGTCGGGGCGGGGGAAGGCGTCGGGGAAGTCCAGGATGCCGTTCACGTCGGCGCCCCGGAAGGTGTAGATCGACTGGTCGGGGTCGCCGAAGGCGACCAGGCTGCGGCCGCCGCCTGCGAGGGCGTGCAGCAGCCGGACCTGGGCCGGGTCGGTGTCCTGGTACTCGTCGACGAACACGGCGTCGTACCGCGCGGCGAGCCGCTCGGCCACCTCGGGGCGGTGGGCGAGCAGGACCGCGCGGTGGACGAGTTCCGCGTAGTCGATCACGCCGTGCAGATCGAGCACGTCGAGGTACTCGGCGAGGAAGGCGGCGGCGGCGCGCCAGTCGGGGCGGCCGATACGGTGCGCGAAGGCGTCCAGGGCCGCGGGGTCGAGGCCCAGTTCGCGGCTGCGGGCGAGGACCGCGCGGACCTCGTCGGCGAAGCCGCGCGTGGTGAGGCAGGCACGCAGCTCGTCCGGCCAGCGCACATGTGCGAGACCGAGCCGTTGCAGGTCGAGCTGGCCCTCGAGCAGCTCGCGGACGGCCACGTCCTGCTCGGGTCCCGACAGCAGCCGCAGGGGTTCCACGAACAGGTCGGCGTCCTGGTGGGCGCGGATCAGGGCGTAGCAGTACGAGTGGAAGGTGGTCGCCTGGGGCGCGCGGGCGGCGCCCATGCGATGCGCCATCCGGTCCCGCAACTCCACGGCGGCCTTGCGGCTGAACGTGAGCACCAGGATGCGCTCGGGGTCGCCCCCGCGGGCGACCCGGGCCGCCACGGACTCGACGAGGGTGGTGGTCTTCCCGGTGCCCGGACCTGCGAGGACGAGCAGCGGGCCGGCGCCGTGGTCAACCACGGAGCGCTGTGCGGCGTCCAGACGAGGGGGGCCCACCCGGGTCGGCGGGGTGCGCACCAGCCGGTAAGCGCCACGGTCCCCCTGTCGCCCCTGGGGGTGCGACAGGCGCCTGGTGGAGGAAGAGGAGCTCACGTGGTTCGCCGGTCCTGGTGGGTGTACTGGTTGACGGAGCACCGATCGGGGCGAGCGGTGATCACGGGATGAGGGGGACGCGTGCAGCCGACGCTACGCCGACGAGCGGGCCGGACGGACGGCTTCCGATTCTTCTCTCGAGGCCCTCGCGGCCCTCACGCTCCTCCCGGCCCGGATGCCACGCACGTCCTTCGCCCCTCGAACGTACGCCATGCCGCGGACGTGCCCCCTTTGCACTGTTTCCCCCGTACGGGCCACAAGCTCCCCTCGGCGCCGCCCGATGGCGGAAGCTGTCAGGTGTGACCTTCCGCGCGCTCGCCGCCGTCCCACCGCGCCCGCTTCATGTCGAGGCGCGGCAGGTGCCCCTGTGCGGCCCTGCTCGCCTGCTTCAGAGGAGTGCCCTCGGCGCGGTAGCGGGCCAGTGCCCGCAGCTCGTGGCCCGGGAGCAGCATCCCGTCCGCGCGGACCACTCGCCACCACGGGACGGCGCCGCCGTAGAGGGCCATCACCCGGCCCACCTGTCTCGGCCCGCCCTCCTCCAGCCACTCCGCGACGTCCCCGTACGTCATGACCCGCCCGGGCGGGATCAGCTCCGCGACCTCGAGGACCCGCTCGGCGTACTCCGGCAGTGCGTCCGTGTACTCCGGGCGGGCGTCGTCCGGAAGGCTCTGCTCGCTCATCCGCCCCATCCTGCCCCACGGCACCGACAATGCGACGGGCCCGCGACCCTGTGTGACCCTCGCCCCCGGGCGGCGCTTCAGGCAGACTGTGCGCCCCCGCGTTTGCACCCTGATGCCCCCGTGTGTCGGTGGGGCATGCCACCATCGTGCGGGCGGTGACACCGGTGATACGAGATCAAGAAGAGACGATGAAGCAGCAGGGCGTGCATCCTGAGGGCGCGGAAAGCACCTCTGACGCTGCCCCGCGCCCGGACACCACCGACGAGGCACGGGAAGAGGTGCACATCGACGAGGTCGAGGGCGACGAACCGCTGCTCCCCGCGCGCGTGCACCGGCCGTCCGACCTGATGCGGCTGCTCGTGGGCGTGCTCGCCGTGGCCCTGCTCCTGGGCATCGCCGCGTTCGCACACGGGACGACCTCGGGTCTCGAACAGGACATCAACAAGGGCACCGGACAGGCCCCCGATCTCCTCATCAAGATCGCGGGACTGGCGTCCAGCATCGCGATCCTGCTGGTGCCGGTCGCGTTCGCGATCGAGCGGCTGATCAAACGCGACGGGCTGCGCATCGCCGACGGCGTCCTCGCCGCGGTCCTCGCGCACGGTGTGACCCTCGCCACCGACCTGTGGGTCGCCAAGGCCGCCCCCGGCTCGATCCAGGAGGCGCTCACCCAGCCCTCCCCCGGTGACATCCACGCCCTCACCGACCCCGTGCACGGCTACCTCGCGCCCGTCATCGCCTATATGACGGCCGTCGGCATGTCCCGTCGGCCGCGCTGGCGCTCGGTGCTGTGGATCGTGCTGCTCCTCGACGCCTTCTCGATGCTCGTCACCGGCTACACGACACCGTTCTCGATCATCCTCACGGTGCTGATCGGCTGGACGGTGGCGTACGGGACGCTGTACGCGGTCGGCTCCCCGAACGTGCGTCCCACGGGACGGACGCTGATGGCGGGCCTGCGGCACGTCGGCTTCCGCCCCGTGAGCGCCGCCCGCGAGGAGGGGCCGGAGGCGGCGGAGAGCGACCGGGGCAGACGGTACTTCGTCACCCTGGAGGACGGTCCACCGCTCGACGTCACGGTCGTCGACCGGGAACAGCAGGCCCAGGGGTTCTTCTACCGGGCGTGGCGCAATCTGACCCTGCGCGGCTTCGCCACCCGCAGCAGCCTCCAGTCGCTGCGCCAGGCGCTCGAGCAGGAGGCGCTGCTCGCGTACGCGGCCATCGCGGCAGGCGCCAACGCGCCGAAGCTGATCGCGACCTCCGAGCTCGGTCCCGACGCGGTCATGCTCGTCTACGAGCACACAGGCGGCCGCACCCTCGACTCGCTGGCGGACGACGAGATCACCGACGACCTGCTGCGCAACACCTGGCACCAGGTGCAGGCACTCCAGTCGCGGCGCATCGCACACCGCCGGCTCGCGGGTGACGCGATTCTGGTGGATCGTTCCGGCGCGGTGATCCTCACCGATCTGCGCGGCGGCGAGATCGCGGCCGGCGACCTGCTGCTGCGCATGGACGTCGCCCAGCTGGTGACGACGCTCGGCCTGCTGGTGGGCGCCGAACGGGCGGTGGCCTCCGCGGTGGGCGTGCTCGGACCGGACGCGGTCGCGGACTGTCTGCCGATGCTCCAGCCCATCGCCCTGACCCGCTCCACGCGCGCGACGCTGCGCCGGCTGGCACGCGAGCGTGCGCAGCGGGAACGCGAGGCGGTCCTGGAGGCCTCGCAGCAGGCCAAGCAGGCCCGTCTGGAGGCGGCAGGGCACGACACCGCGCCCGTCGTCCTCGAAAAGCCGGACAAGAAGGCCGTCCGCGCGGAGGCACGGGCCGAGAAGCGGGCCATCGACGACGCGCTGGAAGAGGCCCGCGAGGAGGATCTGCTGACGCAGATCCGGCACGAGGTACTGCTGATCCGGCCGCAGGCCCCGGTCGAGCCGGCCCGGCTGGAGCGGGTGCGGCCGCGCACCCTGATGAGTTTCATCGCCGGTGCCATCGGCGCCTACTTCCTGCTGACGCAGCTCACCCACATCGAGTTCGGTCCGCTCATCGCCAACGCCGAGTGGGGCTGGGTGGCCGCGGCCGTGCTGTTCTCCGCGGTGAGCTACGTCGCCGCGGCGATGGCTCTGCTGGGGTTCGTGCCGGAGCGGGTGCCGTTCCCGCGGACCGTGGCCGCGCAGGTCGCCGGGTCGTTCGTGAAGATCGTGGCCCCGGCCGCGGTCGGCGGGGTCGCCCTCAACACCCGCTTCCTCCAGCGCGCGGGGGTGCGCCCGGGGCTCGCGGTGGCCAGCGTCGGCGCCTCGCAGCTGTTCGGGCTCGGCTGCCACATCCTGATGCTGCTGTCGTTCGGCTATCTGACCGGTACCGAGAAGACGCCGTCGCTGTCGCCGTCCCGCACCGTCATCGCGGGTCTGCTCACGGTGGCGGTGCTCGTGCTCGTGGTGACCTCGGTGCCGTTCCTGCGCAAGTTCGTCGTCACGCGCGTGCGGTCCCTGTTCGCCGGTGTCGTGCCGCGCATGCTGGACGTGCTTCAGCGGCCGCAGAAGCTGGTCACCGGCATCGGCGGCATGCTCCTGCTCACCGCCTGCTTCGTGATGTGCCTGGACGCGTCGATCCGCGCGTTCGGCGACGAGTCGACCTCGCTCAGCATCGCCAGCGTCGCCGTCGTCTTCCTGGCCGGCAACGCGCTCGGCTCCGCGGCCCCGACACCGGGCGGAGTCGGCGCCGTCGAGGCGACCCTGACGGTCGGTCTGATCGCCGTGGGCCTGCCCAAGGAGGTCGCCGCTCCCGCGGTGCTGCTCTTCCGTCTGCTGACGCTGTGGCTGCCGGTGCTGCCGGGCTGGCTGGCCTTCAACCACCTGACCCGCAAGGGCGCCCTGTAGGAGGCGCGGGCACCCGTACCTCGTACGGCCCGCGCCCCGCGCGCGTGCCCGGGCGCGACCGCAGGATGGGATCATGCCGAACCCCTCCCGCCTGCGCGCCGCCGCCGTGACCGCCGCCGCCCTGCTGCTGTCCTCCATGGTGGCGGGCTGCGGCGACGACGCGCAGGACGAGGACCTGACGGCGCAGAAGCTGAGCTGGAAGGACTGCCCGGCCCCCTCCCAGGCGGAGGGCGGCGGCAGCGCCCCCTCCCCGCTGCCGGACGGCGACCAGTGGCAGTGCGCCACCATGAAGGCGCCCCTCGACTGGGACGACCCCGAGGGCGACACGATCGACATCGCGCTGATCCGGGCCCGGACGAGCGGCGACGAGAGCGACAGGATCGGCTCCCTGGTCTTCAACTTCGGCGGACCCGGCGGCTCGGGCGTCTCCACCCTGCCCGCCTTCGGGGAGGAGTACGCCGCCCTGCGCACCCGCTACGACCTGGTCAGCTTCGACCCGCGCGGGGTCGGCCGCAGCGCCGGGGTGCGCTGCGAGAACGACCAGCAGCTCGACGCGTACTTCCAGCAGGACGGCACACCCGACGACGCCGTCGAGCGCACCGCTCTGCTGGACAACACCAAGGACTTCAACGCGGCCTGCGAGAAGAACGCGAAGAAGATGCTGCCGAACGTGCGGACCACGGACGCGGCCCGCGACATGGACCTGATGCGCCAGGTCCTCGGCGACGACCGGCTGTACTACTTCGGCGTCTCCTACGGCACCGAACTGGGCGGCGTGTACGCCCACCTGTTCCCCAAGAACGTGGGACGTGCCGTCTTCGACGCGGTCGTCGACCCGACGCAGACGTCCGAACAGGGCTCGCTCGGGCAGGCCAAGGGCTTCCAGCTCGCCCTCGACAACTTCGCCGAGGACTGCACGTCCAAGACGCAGGACTGCCCCGTCGGGGACACCGCGCAGGACGTGAAGGACCGGATCGCGAGGCTCCTCGAAGGCCTGGACGGCAAGCCGATCCCGGGCATCTTCCCGCGCGAACTGACCCAGAGCGCCGCGACCAACGGCATCGCGCAGGCGCTGTACTCGAAGGACTTCTGGGAGTACCTCACCGAGGGCCTGGAGCAGGCATACGCCGGGGACGGCAAGATCCTGATGCTGCTGTCCGACCTGATGAACGGCCGCAACGAGAACGGCGAGTACAGCAACATCGCGGCCGCCAACATCTCCATCAACTGCTCCGACGACAAGCCCCGCTACTCCACCGCCTATGTGCAGCAGCGGCTGCCGGAGTTCCGGGCCGCCTCCAGCCTGTTCGGGGACTTCCTGGCCTGGGGCATGGTCAGTTGCACCGACTGGCCCGTCCCCGGCGCCGCCGAACATCCCGACGTGAGCGCGCCCGGGTCGGCGCCGATCCTCGTCGTGGGCAACACCGGCGACCCGGCGACCCCGTACGAGGGGGCTCGGAAGATGGTGGCCGCGCTGGGCCGCGGGGTCGGGGTGGAGCTGACGTACAAGGGGCAGGGGCACGGTGCGTACGGCAGCAAGAACGCCTGCGTCCAGACGGCGGTGAACGGCTACCTGCTGAACGGCAAGGTGCCGGCCGCGGGGACCGTCTGCTCCTGACACCACCCTGAATTCCCCGATAAACCCGCAGGTCAAAAGGTTATCCACAGGTCCCGACGGGTGGGCCGTGCGCCGCCTAATATGGCCTGACAGCCGTTCGCCGCCGAGCGCGGACGGCCTGCGAGGGGGGAAGTGCACATGGCGCGATTCGTACGGTGGACGGCGTTGGGGGCCGCCGCGGCGCTGCTGGTGGCGGGCTGTAGCAGCGGTGCGTCGGACGGGGAGGGGGACGACAAGGGCGGTACGGCCGACGCGCAGCCCACCGCCTCCTCCGGAGCGACCGCCACGACGGCCGCGCTGCCCGCCTCGCTGACCGGGCAGAAGCTCGACTGGGGACGCTGCAAGGCCACCGCGGACTCCGCCGCGCCGGGCAGCGACTGGAGTTGCGCGACGCTGAAGGTGCCACTGGACTGGTCGAAGCCGGACGGCAACACGATCGGCCTCGCCCTGGTGCGCACCAAGTCCCGGGCGGAGGGGAGCAAGCGGGCCGGCTCGCTGCTGTTCAACTTCGGCGGCCCCGGCGGCTCGGGAGTGTCGACGCTCCCCTCCTACGGTTCCGCGTACTCCTCGCTCCGCGACCAGTACGACCTGGTGAGCTGGGACCCGCGCGGGGTCGGCGCCAGCGAGGGCGTCCGCTGCCGCACCGACAAGGGCATCCAGGCCGCCGAGTCCCTCGACTCCACACCGGACACCCCGGCCGAGGAACAGGCCTACTTCGAGGACTCCACCGCATTCGGCAAGGGCTGTGAGAAGGCCGCCGGCAAGCTGCTGGCGCATGTGTCGACGACCGACACCGCCCGCGACATGGATCTGATGCGCCAGGTCCTCGGCGACGCGAAGATGCACTACTTCGGCATCTCCTACGGCACCGAACTGGGCGGTGTGTACGCCCACCTGTTCCCGAAGAACGTCGGGCGGCTGATCCTCGACGCGGTCGTCGACCCGAGCGCCGACTCGGTGGGCCACGCGCAGAACCAGGCACGCGGCTTCCAGCGGGCACTCGACGACTACCTGAAGTCCACGGGCCAGGACCCCGTGAAGGGCAGCAAGAAGATCGCGGACCTGCTGGACCGGATCGACACCGACCCGCTCCCCACGTCGGACGGGCGCAAGCTGACGCAGACGCTCGCGGTCACCGGCATCGTCCTGCCGCTGTACAGCAAGCAGGGCTGGCCGAGCCTGACCAGCGCCCTGAAGTCGGCGGAGGACGGGGACGGCTCCGAACTGCTGACGCTCGCCGACGGCTACAACGAGCGTGACACCTCGGGGCACTACGGCACGACGACCCACTCGCAACGGGTCATATCGTGCCTGGACGACAAGCAGCGGCCGACCGCCGAGGAGACGAAGAAGCTGCTGCCGGAGTTCGAGAAGATCTCACCCGTGTTCGGGGACTTCCTGGGCTGGGACACGGCCGGCTGGTGCCACGACTGGCCGGTGGCCGGGCAGTACGACACCCCGGAGGTGAGCGCGGCGGGCGCGGCGCCGATCCTGCTGGTCGGCAACACCGGGGACCCGGCGACGCCGTACGAGGGCGCGCGGAAGATGGCGGACGAGCTCGGCAAGGGCGTCGGTGTGCTGCTCACCTGGAAGGGCGAGGGACACGGTGCCTACGGCAGCGGGAGCGACTGCGTCGACTCGGCGGTGAACGCGTACCTGTTGAAGGGGACGGTGCCGAAGGACGGCAAGGTCTGCTCATGACGACGGCGGGGGCTTCGCGCACTCGTGGTACGCGAAGCCCCCGCCGACCGGACCGGGTACCCCGGTGCGCGAAGGGAGCTGCCGGGTCAGTAGATCGGCTTGCTCGGCTCGATCTGGTTGACCCAGCCGATCACGCCGCCGCCGACGTGCACGGCGTCCGAGAAGCCCGCGGACTTCAGCACCGCGAGGACTTCCGCACTGCGGACACCCGTCTTGCAGTGCAGAACGATCTTCTTGTCCTGCGGCAGGGCCTCCAGGGCGGTGCCCATCAGGAACTCGTTCTTCGGGATCAGCTTGGCGCCCGGGATGGAGACGATCTCGTACTCGTTGAGCTCGCGGACATCGATGATCTCGATGTTCTCGCCGTCGTCGATCCACTCCTTGAGCTGCTTGGGAGTGATCGTCGAGCCGGCCGCCGCCGCCTGGGCCTCCTCGGAGACGACGCCGCAGAAGGCCTCGTAGTCGATGAGCTCCGTGACGGTCGGGTTCTCGCCGCAGACCGCGCAGTCGGGGTCCTTGCGGACCTTGACCTGGCGGTACTGCATCTCGAGGGCGTCGTAGATCATCAGGCGGCCGACCAGCGGCTCGCCGATGCCCGCGAGGAGCTTGATCGCCTCGTTGACCTGGATGGAGCCGATCGACGCGCACAGCACGCCCAGCACGCCGCCCTCGGCGCAGGAGGGGACCATGCCCGGCGGCGGGGGCTCCGGGTAGAGGCAGCGGTAGCAGGGACCGTGCTCGGACCAGAAGACGGACGCCTGGCCGTCGAAGCGGTAGATCGAGCCCCACACGTACGGCTTGTTCAGCAGCACGCACGCGTCGTTGACCAGGTAGCGGGTCGCGAAGTTGTCCGTGCCGTCGACGATCAGGTCGTACTGGCTGAAGATGTCCATCACGTTGTCGGCCTCGAGCCGCTCTTCGTGCAGGACCACATTCACGTACGGGTTGATGCCGAGGACGGAGTCGCGGGCGGACGCGGCCTTGGAGCGGCCGATGTCGGCCTGGCTGTGGATGATCTGCCGCTGGAGGTTCGACTCGTCGACCTCGTCGAACTCCACGATGCCGAGCGTGCCCACGCCCGCCGCGGCCAGGTACATCAGCGCCGGCGAGCCCAGGCCGCCGGCGCCCACACAGAGCACCTTGGCGTTCTTCAGCCGCTTCTGCCCGTCCATCCCGACATCGGGAATGATCAGGTGGCGGGAGTACCGGCGAACCTCGTCTACGGTGAGCTCAGAGGCTGGCTCGACCAGGGGTGGCAGCGACACGGGGACTCCGTTGGTCGGTCGATCACTACAGTTGTTCTCCCCGTAACACTGCCATGGCCTTCTTCATTCCGAGACACCCGTTCCGATCCGCGAGACGAGTTCGTCCCAGTAGCCGGGCATGGTCTCCCAGGGGGAGACGAGGCCGCCGCGTTCGGTGCCGTCGGTGAACCAGATCGTCGCGGCGCCCTGCCAGCGGGCGATGCGCAGCGCCTCGTCGAGGTGACCGCGCGGCACGCCGTGCACGAGGTGGCAGAAGCGCTCGGGCGGGTGCTCCGCGGTCCACTCGGCCACCTGCGACCAGCGGTAGTCGCTCCAGGGGCCCGAGAAGGTGACCACCTGGTCGGCGTGCTCGACATAGCCGGGGTAGGGGTGGGTGCCGTGCCCGAGGACGATGTGGGGCGCGTCGCCGAGGGTGCGGAGTGTCCCGACCGTGCGGCGCAGCCCGGGGAGTTCGGCGCGCCCGGCCGGACACCGGTCCAGGAGGAAACCGTCGACCTGGTACCAGTCGAGGTGGCGCTGTGCGTCGGAGATCACCTCGGCGAAGGGCCGGGCGCCGTAGCGGGTGTCCAGGCGCCCGAGGACCCGGACGCCGGCGTTGCGCAGCCGGCCCGCGGCCTCCAGGCAGCGCGGGTCGGGGCGGACGCCGGGGCCGTCGGCGACGTCGAGGACGACCCAGTGCAGGGGTCTGCCGGAACGGGCGAGTTCGCGCCACTCGGTCGGTGCGAGAAGGGGGTGCGCTATGCCGGGTACGCCGAAGCCGGTGCGGACGTCGGTGGTGCCGGCGCTCGCGGTGCCCGCCGGGGTTCCGGTCAGATACGACATGCCGCCTCCATCCAGATGTCGGCGAGGGACTCCTCGAGGTTGATGCGGGGCCGCCAGCCGAGCCGGTCGCGGGCGGTGCGCACATCGGCCTGCTGCCAGGTGCCGCAGCCGTCCGGATACGGGTACGCGACGGGGCCCGCGTGGTCGGACTCGGGGCGCGGGTGGCCGATGGCGGGCCTGAGGTGGACGCCGGGCGGCCCGTCGAGTTCGTGCAGTGCGCCGCCGTACCCGGCCACGCGCGCGAGGATCGCGGCGGCGTCGCGCAGACGGACGGCGCGGCCCGAGCCGATGTTGATGACGCCCTGCGCGGCGGAGAGCGAGGCCGCGTGCACGGCGCGGGCGACGTCCCGGACGTCGATGAAGTCGCGTTGCACGCCGAGGCCGCCGAGCTTGAGCTCGCCGTCGCCGGACTGCATGGCGCGGCGCATGGCCTCCGCGAGTCGGCCCAGCGGGGAGCCGGCGGGCGTGCCCGGACCGGCGGGCGAGAAGACCCGGAGCACGACGGCGTCCAGCCCGGAGCCGAGGACGAGTTCGGTGGCGGCGAGCTTGCTGACGCCGTACGGGCCGCCGGGGCGCGGCACGGCGTCCTCGGCCGTCGAGGAGCCGGGCTGGCTCGGGCCGTACTCGGCGCCGCAGCCGATCTGCACCAGACGGGCGCCGCAGCCGCTGCGGCGCAGGGCCTCACAGACGGTGGCGACGGCGACGGTGTTGTGCCGGGTGAGTTCGCGGGCGCCGCCCCGGGTGGTACCCGCGCAGTTGACGACGACCTGGGGGTGGACCGCGTCGAGGAAGCGGGTGAGCGCGCCGGGGCTGCCGGACGCGAGGTCGAAGCGGACGTCGGCGTCGTCGCCGCGGCCGAGCGCGGTGAGCTGGACGGCCGGGTCGGCGAGCAGACGGTCGGCGACGAAACGACCGAGGTAGCCGTTGGCTCCGATCAGCAGGACCCTCATCGTGCGGCTCCCGGGGTGTGCGCGGTGGCTGTGGCCGGAGCCGCGGAGGCTCCGGTCGCCGCGTGTCCTCCGGCTGCTCCTGCGACCGCGGGGGCGCCCGTGACCGCGGGTGCCCCGGTATCTCCGGTCGCTCCGGATCGGGAGGTGGTCATCTGGTCTCTCCTTCAAGCGTGTTGCGGTGGGGTGCGGCTGGGTGGAGGAACACGTGCGTCGCGTGGTCCCGGTGCGGCGGAAAGCACGGCGGGGGATGCGCCGTGCGCGCTGGCCGTGCCACCGACGGCAGGCGTCGGCGGAGCGGGCGGGTACGGGTCCGGGTACGAAGACGGGGTCGGGCTCGGATCGACACGACTGGTCCATCCAGCACGACTGATCCGTCCGGCACGACTGGTCCGTCCAGCACGATCGGTCCGTCGAGCACGGCTGGTTCCTTCAGCACGGCTGGTCCGTTCGTGCGTGGGCCGAGGCCCTGGTCAGCGTGCGGGTCGCGTGGAACAGCAGGGTCAGCGCGGCGGCTGCGCAGACGAGGGTCGGGACACCGGCCGGGCCCCAGGCGGCCACCAGGCTCTCCACGGGGGCGGCCAGGAAGCCGCAGCCGGGCAGCCGACCCGCGAAGACCGTGGCCGGGGCGAGCGCCTCCGCCGTGCCGACGACTCCGAGGACGACCGCCGGGGCGTGGGTGAAGCCGTGCACGGTGAGGAGACGGGCGAGGAAGAGGAGCGCGCCCAGGGTGAGGGTGTGGCCGTAATCGGCCGACTCGCCCAGGACCGCGGCGCTCAGCGGGGTCAGCGCGGCCAGCGCGCCCGAAAACAGGGCGAAGGTGCCGAGCAGCAGGGGCTGTACGGAGGCGGCGAACTCCTCCAGGCCACGGCTGGTGTCCAGGCGGCGCCGGGCGTGTACGGCGAGGAGGTGGGCGCTCCAGGCGGCCGGCGCGCAGGCCAGGGTGAGGGTCAGCAGCGGGGCGGCGGCGAAGGGCCAGGGGCCGCCCGTGGTCCCGTCGGGCAGGCCGTCGGGACCTCCGGCGACGGCGGCACGCAGAAGGCTGTCGCCGAGGGCCGCGTAGCCGAGGAGCCAGCAGGTCCAGGCACCCGTCCGGTGCGGGCCGGGGTGGGCGCCGCGGTGCGGGCTCAGCGGGCCCCGGCGCAGTACCGCACGCAGGGCGAGGGCGACGGCGAGGATGCCCGCTGCGGCGACGAGCAGACAGGTGCGCCCATGGGTGAGACGCACACCGGTCACGGCGGCGGCGCACAGGACGCCGGGCAGGAGGGTGAGCAGTGCCCGGTCCAGGCGGGGCCGCGGGGTCGCCGTGACCGTCGGGGGCGGGGGCGCGTCGCCGTCGCGGGGGACGCGCGCGTACATCTCCTCCGCGAGGGAGAAGACGTCCCGGTGCCGGAAGCGTGCGGCGGTGCGGTCGGTGACCCCGTGGGCCTCCAGGCCCGCCGCGATCTCCAGCGGGTCGACGGCGCGTTCGCACAGCTCACGGTGACGGTGCATCAGGGCCTTCACCGGATCCGCGGCACCCCGGCGGGGAGCGGCCGGTGCGCGCCCCTCGGCGCCCGCGTCGACGCGCGCCCCGAATCTCCCCGGCGCCTCCGCAGCCCCCGGCGCTCCGGGCGTTCCCGGCGACGGCGTACCCGACCTACCCGGCGTTCCCGGTGTGCCCGGCGTTCCCGGCGTTCCCGGCCTACCCGGCCGGTCCAGTTCTTCGAGCCCGCTCATCGCGCACCCTCCGTCGCGGCGATCGGCGAGGTGTCCCGTGCCGCCGGCCCCGCCGCCCAGCTCGGTCCGCCACGGGCGGTGACATGCGCGTCCGGACCGGCCCAGTGACCCGTCAGACACGCCTCGGCCGGGACGGCGAACGGACGGGGATCGCCGTCGTCGAAGAGGAATCGCCGCGCCGGGGCCTGGGCGACGAGCTCCAGGTAAATGCCGTGAAATGCCGTGACGTTCTGCTCGACCGTGAAGAGTTCCAGGGCTCGGGCGCGGGCGGCCGCGCCCAGGCGTGCACGGCGCTCCGGGTCACGCAGCAGCGCCACGCACGCCTCGGCGAGCGCCCGCGGATTGCGCGGCGGAACGACCAGTCCCGTGCCGCCGATGACCTCGACCACCGCTCCGACGTCGGTCGACACGGTCGCGCGGCCGCAGAACATCGCCTCGACCAGGCCGACCGGGAACCCCTCGACGACGCTGGACAGGACGACCACCGCACCGGCCGTGTACGCCTCGGCGAGGGTGGGCGCGTCCGGGCCGCCGATCTCCTCGAAGGACACCGGGTTGTCGCCGACGGCGTGCGGTCCGTCCGCCTCGTCGGGGAAGAGCTGTGCGGCCAGCACCTTGCAGTGGCCGAGGTAGGCCTGCCCCTCCGCCCCGGCCGCAGCGCCGATGATCCGCAGGCGGGTGCGCGGTTCCTGCTTGCGCAGCTCCGCGAAGGCGTGCAGCAGGGAGACCAGGTCCTTGGCCGGTTCCACCCGGCCGACCCAGACCAGGGTGTGCGGATCGGCGGTGTCGAGGGAGTCGCCCGCCTCGGCGAAGCGGGACGCGTCCATGCCCGGGTAGACGGTGCGCAGTTTGGCGCGGTCGGCACCGCATCGCTCCTGCCAGCGGCGGGCGTGCGCGTTGCCGGGGGTGACGCATGCCGCCTGCCGATACACCTCGGCGGCGAGCCGACCGTGGAAGGCGGCGACCAGCGACCGTACGGCGGGAGCCGCCTCGGCGGACGGCGCGGGCGCGGGCCCCACGGGCCCCGCTGGCGAGGGGCCGGTCCCCGAACTCAGATAGTGCGTCCGCAGCCGGACCCCGTACTCGGTCACCAGCAGCGGCACGTCGAAGAAGTGCCGTGCGAGGAGCCCGGGCAGGGCCGCCGCACCGCCGGACGTGGCATGGCACAGGTCGACCGCGCCGAGGCCCTCGCCCCCGTCGCCTCCGCTCTCGTCCCCGTACCAGTCGAGCGAGAGGGGGCGCAGGGCGCGTTCGAGGTGCGCGGCGACGGCGAGCAGTTCGGGTACGCGCGCCTCGCGCGCCGTACGCAGCGCGCCGGGCGCGCGGCAGGCACGTTCCAGAGCGCGCACGGCACTCTCCGAGCGGAGTGCCCCCACCAGGCCGCCCTCGTCCCGGGCGAGTTCGGCGAGGCCGTACAGCGCGTTGGCGAAACGGTCCGCCTCAGCGGCCGCAGCGGCCCCCGGGGAGCCCGCCGGGTCCGGGGGGTCCCCCTCGCACAGCGCGGTCACCAACTCGCCGTAGGACTCCGCGAAGCGCCGGCGCGCGCGCCTGCCGTAGGCGACGCCGTCGTCCTGCGCCGTCCACAGCGGCGCCGTACGCACCCGGCTGACCTGCGGCGGAAGCTCGACCCAGCCCGCTGCTTCCTGGTGTTCGGCACGGCTGAGCGCGTAGACGTCGAACTCGTGCTGCCCGAGCCCGCGCACGAGCCGGTCGCACCAGAGCCCGGCGTCACCGCTCAGATACGGATAGCCGCCCTCCGTCAGCAGTCCGATGCGCACGCGCACTCCCGATCTCCCGTTTGGGGAGCCGCCGTTGACCCGGCGGCTCGCAGCGGGACGAACGTATGCGGACAAGGTGGTGGTGCGACGGACGGTTGTCCGTCGCACCACCAAAAGGGGTGAACGGTCGTAACTTTCCCGTGCGGGTCGCGTTCGGTCGCGCTAGGAGATCATCCGACTGCGAAACGTCACGTCACACGTGCCACACGGGTCTCAGGCCAGGGCCGGCTCCCGCCGTTCGGCGCGTCGGCGGGCGGCGACCGCCGGGTCGAGTGCCGGTACGGCGGCGAGCAGCTGCCGGGTGTACGGGTCCCGCGGCAACTCGTACACCTCGTCGGCGGGCCCCTCCTCGACGACACGGCCGCGTCGCATCACCGCGACCCGGTCGCTGACCTGGCGCACCACGGCCAGGTCGTGGGCGACGAAGACCAGCGCGAGACCGAGTTCTCGCTGGAGCTCGCCGAGCAGGGCGACGACCTGGGCCTGGGTGGTCACGTCGAGCGCGGAGACCGGCTCGTCGCACACGATGACGCGCGGGTCGGCCGCGAGTGCCCGCGCGATGCCCACGCGCTGGCGCTGCCCGCCGCTGAACTCGTGCGGGTAGCGGTCGTAGTGCGCGGCTTCGAGTCCCACACGCTCCAGCAGTTCCGACACGCGCCCCCTGATGCGCGCCTCGTCCTTCCCCCGCACGCCACGCACCCGCGCGCGGAGCGGGTCGGCGATGGACTCACCGACGCTGCGGCGGGGGTTGAGGGAGGAGACGGGGTCCTGGAAGACCATCTGCACGGTCGGGTTCACCCCGGACGACACCCGGCCCTCGTACCGGACCTCGCCGGCCGTCGGCTCCAGCAGTCCGACCAGCATCCGGCCGAGTGTCGTCTTGCCGCTGCCGCTCTCCCCGACGACGCCGAGGGTCTCGCCGCGGTGGACGGTCAGCGACACGCCGTCCACGGCCGCGAAGGCCCCCTTGCCGCGCCCGAACTCGCGGCGCAGCCCGTGCGCCTCCAGCACGACCTCGCCGGACGGCTCGGTGGCCGGACGCCGTCCGTCCGGCTGCGACCCGCCCGCGTCCGGCTTCCGCAACCCGTGCCCCACGGCGCGGCGTGCCTCCACCCGGGGCACGGCTCCGAGCAGCTCGCGCGTGTACGGCTGCGCGGGAGCCGCCAGAACGGCTTCGACCGGCCCGTGCTCGACGAGCCGGCCGTGCCGCATGACCAGCACCTCGTCGACGCTCTCCGCCGCCACGCCCACGTCGTGCGTGACCAGCAGCAGCCCCATGCCGGTGTCCTCGCGCAGGGCGTGCAGCAGGTCGAGGATCTGGGCCTGGACGGTCACGTCGAGCGCGGTCGTCGGCTCGTCGGCGATCAGCAGGTCGGGTTCACAGGCCAGCGCCATGGCGATGAGCGCGCGCTGGCGCATGCCGCCGCTGAACTCGTGCGGCCGCGACCGGGAGCGCCGGACCGGGTCGGGAATTCCCACCCTGTCCAGGACCTGCACCGCACGCGCGCGTGCCGTACGGCGCGACACACGCGTGTGCACGCGGTACACCTCGGCGATCTGGTCGCCGATCGCGTAGTACGGGTCGAGGGAGGACAGCGGGTCCTGGAAGACCATCGCCGCCCGGCCGCCGCGCAGCCGCCGCAGTTCCTCGTCCGACGCGGCCTGTACGTCGGTCCCGGCGACCCGTACCGAGCCGCCGACGGCGGCCCCCGTCCCCCGGTGCAGCCCCAGGAGGGCCGAGGCGACCGTGGACTTGCCGGAGCCGGACTCGCCGACGAGGCCGAGGGCGGCGCCCTCCGCCAGGCGGAAGGAGAGGCCGTCGACGGCGCGCAGCGCGCCGAACTCGACCGTCAGGTCAGTGACTTCCACCAGGCTCATGCGAGCACCACCCGTCGGTCGGCCACCGCGTACAGGACGTCCGCGACGGCGTTGGCGAGGACCACGAAGAAACCGATGACCAGAACCATGCCGACGACCACCGGAAGGTCCACGACGTTGACCGCGTGCACCAGTTCCTGGCCGATGCCGGGGAGCCCGAAGAGGGTCTCGGTGAGCACGGCGCCGCCGACCGCGGAGCCGAAGTTGTTGGCGTTCAGCGCGATGACCGGCGCGAACGCCCCGCGCAGCGCGTGCCGCCCGATGATCGACCGCTCGCCGACGCCGTACGCGCGGAAGGTGCGGATGTGGTCCTCGGCAAGGGTCTCCAGCATCGACGAGCGGGTCAGCCGGGCGAACGAGGCGGCCTCGATGAGGGCGAGCGAGAGCCAGGGCAGCAGCAGGTTCCACGCCCACTGCTCGGGGTCGTCGGTGAGGTTCACGTACTGCGGGAAGGGCAGCAGTTCGAGCTCGCCGCAGACGACGATCATCAGGATGAGGCCGATCACGAACACGGGCGTGGCCGTTCCGGCCAGGGTGACGGCGGTCAGGACGCGCTCGGTGAGCCGCCCGCGCCGCCAGGCGGAGAGCACGCCGGTGCCGACGCCGAGGATCAGCCAGACCACCATGGCGCCGAGGACGAGCGACAGGCTCACCGGCAGCTTGGTCAGGATCAGCCTGGTGACCTGCTGATCGCTCTGGTACGACAGCCCCAGGCAGGGCGCCGGGCAGTGCTCCACGGAGGTGCCGGTCGAGTAGTCCTGGCCGGCGACGAGACCCTCGACGAAGTGCCAGTACCGCACGTAGAGGGGTTCGTCGAGGCGCAGTTGCTGGGCGACCTGGTGCACCTGCGCCGGCGAGCAGCGCGGCCCGCAGGTGATCTGGGCGACGTCGCCGGGGGTGACGTAGAAGACGACGTAGACGATCACCGAGATGGCGAACAGGGTGAGGATCGTGCCGATGCCCCGGCGCAGCACGAAGCCGCCGAAACCGCCGAAACCGCTCATGAGGACGTCTCCTTCTCGCCTGCGGTGTCCGCGCGGTGCTCCCGCCGGCGTCCCGTCCCCACCCGCAGCCGGGACGCCGCGCGCGGGTCCAGCGCCGTGCGCACGCCGTCGCCGAGGACGGTCAGCGCGAGGACGGTCACGAAGAGGGCGCCGGCGGGCAGCAGCAGGTACTGCGGGGCCGCCTGGTACCAGACGTCGGCGGCGGTGAGCATCTGTCCCCAGGACGGCGTCGGCGGCTTCACGCCGACCCCGAGGAAGGACAGCGCGGCCTCGACGGTGATGTTCTGCGGCACGAGCAGCGCCGCGTACGTGATGACGGGGGCGGCGAGCCCGGGCAGCAGTTCCCGGCGGGCGATCCGCCAGGTGCCCCAGCCGCTGAGCCGGGCCGCCGAGACGTGGTCGAGCCCCTTGAGGGTGAGCGTCTGGGCGCGCACCACCTTGGCGATGTTGCCCCAGGAGAGCAGCCCGATGACCAGGGTGACCAGGACAGGCCGGGGGAAGCCCGCCGGGACGATCGCGAGCAGTGCCAACGACATGATCATCAGTGGCAGGGCGACGAAGATGTCGGTGATCCGGCTCAACAGTTGATCAACCCATCGGCTGCCGAGCGCGGCGGCGATGCCCAGGGTGACGCCGATGGCGATCTGGATGACGGTCGCGGCCAGCGCGACGCCCAGCGACACCCGGGCGCCGTGGACGAGACGGGCGAACAGGTCGCGTCCGGTCTGCGGTTCGACGCCGAGCCAGTGGTCGCCGCCGATGCCGCCCAGCGGGCCGACGGGCACGCCCCCGCGCGCGGAGTCGATGAGGGAGGGGTGGTAGGTGGTCGGGTCCTGGCCCTCGATGGCGGTGAGCAGCGGCGCGGCGAGCGCGACCAGGACGAGCAGCGCGACGACGACCGCCGCGACGAGGGCGGCACGCTGCGCTCGCAGCCGCCGCCAGAACTGACGGGCACCCGAGGCCCCCGGGACGGACGCGGGGTCCGTACCGGGGGCCTGGGCGGCGACGACGGCCTCGGCGGCCGCCTTGGTGACTGCCTCGCTCACGGTGCTACTTCACCGCGACCTGCGAGGGATCCAGGACGCCGTCCCAGTCGCTGATGACGATGTTGCGGATGTCCTCGCCGTAGAGCCGCTTGTAGACGGGGTGGAACAGCGGCACGGTCAGCGCCTGCGCGCCGATCTTCTTGTCCAGTGCGCCCCACCTCTTGGCGGCGGCGTCGAGGTCGGTCAGCTTGTTGATCGCGTCGATCTCGGCATTGACCGTCTTGTCGTTCAGGAAGCCCGTGTTGAAGTTGGCGCCGTCCTTGACGATCTGCCGGCCGTCGAAGATCGGGGCGAGGAACGGACCGCCGGAGGGCCAGTCGGCGCCCCAGTGGGCCAGGAAGAAGCCGGGCTCGGTCTTCACGTCGTGGATCGTGTCGGAGTAGTCGTTGTCCTCCAGGCCCTGGAGCTTGACGGTGATGCCGGCCTTCTTGAGCGCGTCCTGGATCGCGGTCGCGATCTCCGGGCTGGTCTCGAAGTCCTGGCTGTTGGAGTGGGTGAGGGTGATGGTCAGCCCGTTCGGGTGACCGGCCTGCTTCAGCAGTTCCTCGGCCTTCGCCGCGTTGCCCGTGCTGCCCGCCGGGAAGAGGTCGTAGGGCTCGTAGCCGAAGGACTTCTGGTTCGGCAGGTAGGTGGTGGCGGCCTCGGCGAGCGAAGAACCGCCCGCCGCGTTGACGACCGACGACCGGTCGACGGCGTACGAGATCGCCTGCCGCACCCTGATGTCGTCGAACGGCTTCACGTTCGGGTTGAACGCGATGTAGTTGGTGTAGCCGAAGTGGCCGGTGCCGACCCGCGCCGCGAGTTCCTTGTCGCCGCTGACCTTGGCGAGTTCGGCCGGGCCGAGGTTGGTGTCCGTGGTGATGGCGGCGGCGTCCGCCCCCTGGGACGCGGACAGCCGCTGGTTGATCACCGAGGAGTCGAGCCCGGACCGTACGTCGATCTTGTCGGGGTACGCCTTGCGCTCGGCGTCCGTCTTCGCCGACCAGTAGGTGTTGCGCTCCAGGGTGAGCCGCTCGCCGTCGTTCTCGTTCTTGACGACCTTGTAGGGGCCGGACGAGACCGGGTGCTCCTCGTACTTCGTACCGGTGTCCTTGGCCTTCGGGACGGGCGCGAACTGCGTCTGCGTGGCCAGGTACGGGAACTCGCCCTCGGGCTTGTTCAGATGGAAGACGATCGTCCGGCTGTCCGGCGTCTCGATGGCGGCGAGACCCTTGGAGTCCTTGTACGGCCCCTGGTAGTCGGCCGCGCCGACCAGCCAGTCCCGCAGGTAGGGCGCGCCGCCGGAGAGCTCGGGCGCGAAGGACCGCTCGATGCCGTACTTGATGTCGGCCGAGGTGATCGCGGTCCCGTCCTCGTACTTCAGGCCCTCCTTGAGGGTGTACGTCCACTCGGTGGCGTCCTTGTTGGGGCGCCCGGTGTCGGTGGCGAGGTCGGGAACGACCTCGGTGCCGGGGGCGCCGTTCTCACGGTTGCGCGTGGTGAGGGTTCTGAAGACCAGGGTGGGGACCTTGCCGCCGCCGGAGGTGTAGAGGCGGGCCGGGTCGAAGTCCTGCTGGGGGTTGCGGTTCAGGATGGTGAGCGTCCCGCCCTGGTGCGGGGCGGAGTCGCCGCCGGAGGCCTTGGCATCGTTGTCCTCAGGCCCGCAGGCGGCGGCGCCCGCGGCCACCACCAGGCTGACGGATGCCGCGGCGACGCGGCGCGCTATGAGGGACGGTTGACGCATCGGAATGACGACCTCTCGGTTGGCGGTCTCGCCGCCCCTGCCGGGGCATCTCGGTATCCGAGACATATGGACGAGGAGTGAGACGAACGTGAACAGACGTCCGCCCCGGCGCCGGGTCGTCGAAGAGCCGTGGCCGTGACCGGGTCACGGCTCGGCGAGAAAAGGGAATTCGCGACGCACGCGCCTGAGGGCGGCGTCAGCGACAGTGGATGTCGGCCACGCAGAGCGCGGTCACGCCGAAGAGCGCCAGCTCGATGGCGGCGCTGCTGTCGACGGGATGACTAGACCACATACGCAGCAATATGGAGGAACTTTTTGGGCATGTCAACGCGCCCCATGGGACACCTGTCCATCCCTGGGGCTCAACTGCCGGGATAGGGCCAGGCGTTGGGCAGGCAGTGGATCCCGTCGTGGTCGAGGAACTTCGTCTGCTGCTGCATGACGGGCGCCAGGTCGCCGTCCTTGTCGCAGGTGACATGGCTGTAGCCGAGGCGGTGGCCGACCTCGTGGTTGATCAGCATCTGCCGGTAGGCGTACATCTTGTCGCCGAAGGTCTCCGACCCCTGGGCCCACCGGTAGGCGTTGATCATCACGCGCTCGGTGGCGGCCGAGTCGCAGGAGACGTTGTCCTCCGTGGTGTCCAGACCGGACTTGGCGCACCACACGGCGGTGGTGCCCGGACTGGCGAGCGTGATGACGAAGTCGGCCTCGCCCGACTGGATCCGCTCGAAGGTGCGGGCGCCGTCGTGGGCCCAGCTGCGGGCGTCGTTGAGCGTCTTCTGCACGGCCTGCGCGAAGAGTTCGCCGTCGAGCCCGAGGCCCTGCTCCACGTCCACGCGGTAGGTGTACTTCTGCCCCTTGCCGGGCGCCTTGTCGACGCCCGCGACGGCGTCGAACTTTCCCGACCCCTTGAGCTTGGCGCCGAGCGCGTACTTCCTGTCCATCCGCTGCGCGTACGTCAGCGTGGCCGCGGCGCCGGGCGCACCGGCGGACACGGACGGGCTCGGCCGGTCCTCCCCTCGCGCGGCGTCGCCGTCGACGGCCTCACGGGTCTGCCCGGAGGCGGACTGCGACCGGACGGAGTCGTCGTCCCGGCCGGTGGCGACCTGTCCGGCGACGACGACGGCCAGCACTGTGGTGACGGCGGCGGCCGCGATACCGGCGAACGCCCGCCCCTTGACTGCCGGGGCGGTCGCGGGCTCGCCGGTGGGCGGCGCGTCGCCGCCGTCGACGGCGGCCGGGCCGGTGGTACGGAAGGCAGCCTCCCGGTTGGTGTCGGTGGAGTAAGGATCCTGCTCACGCACACGTGTGGCGGTGGACGGCGTCCTCGCGCGCGTGAAGACGTCCTCGTCGTCCTCGCCGAAGGCGTCGAGGTACTCCTGACGCGGGCCCTGGCGGGAACCTTGACGAGGGCCCTGGCGCGGACCGTCCTGGGGTATGGGTCGCTGACGCGGTATCACGGGCTGCCCGGTACCCGCTGATCGTCCCCTCAAGTCACCCCAGCCGCCCCCGTCCTCACGCTGCTCGGGGTGACCGCCCCGCACCTGCGGGAACCCGTGGGCCGGAGTTCCGTCGGGAAACGGAAAGCGGGGCACTCCGTGCGAGGGGGTTCCGTCGTACCCCGGGGGCGGCACCTGGACGCGGGCGCCACGCGGGTCCCCCTGGGGGGACGGCTCCGGAGAAGCCCCCTGTGACGCGCCCTTGGAGCCGCCTTTGGCGGCACTCCTGGGCGCGGGTCCACGCCGGCTGTGGCGTCCCACGTAGGTCTCAGCCTCCCGAGGTCTTGGTCGCGGTGTCGGCGAGCAGCTCCCGGAACGCCGTCGCCACCGTCTCGGGATATTCCATCATCGCCACGTGCCCGGCGTCGGGCAGCGTGAGCAGGCGGGAGTCACGAAAGGTACGGGCGGCCCGCTGCGCCATGCGGAAACCGACGAGCTGGTCGCGACCACCGTAGACCAGGAGGGTCGGAGCGAGGACGCGCTCGGCCTGGCGCCACAGCCCGTGCTGACCGCCCAGCGTGTACGCGCTCAGCAGGCCGCGCGTGGAACGCGTCAACGCGTCCCAGAAGTACGGCAGCTGAAGGCGCCGCTCCAGTTCCTCCACCGCGTGGCGGAACGCGTCCGGGCTGACGCGCCCGGGATCGCCGTAACAGAGCGCCGTGACGCCGCGGACGCGCTGCTCGGCCGTCCACTCCCGGGTGAACCTGGTGAAGAGCGCGGCCACGCCGGGCAGCCCGACCAGTCCGGTGGGCACCGCCGTCCGCTGCACCCGCAGCTCCGGCAGCGCGGGTGACACCAGCGTCAGCGTCCGCACGAGGTCGGGCCGGACCGCGGCGACGCGCGTGGACACCGCACCGCCGAGGGAGTTGCCGAACAGGTGCACGGGTCCGCGGTCGACCGCGTCGAGATAGCGGATGACGGCACGCGCGTGTGCCGTGATGGAGTAGTTGCCGTCGTCCGGTGGCGGGGAGTCGCCGAAGCCCGGCAGATCCAGGGCCTCGCTCGCCACCACCCCGTCGAGCAGCGCCATCAGCGCGGACCAGTTCTGCGAGGAACCGCCCAGGCCGTGCACGTACAGCGCGGGCTCGAGGCCCTCACGCGCGGGCGGCCTGGAGCGGACCGTGAGCGTGACGCCCGGCAGCCCGACCGACCGGAGCCGCTCGCCCTCGGCCACCCGGACCGCGATCGCCTTCGGCAGCACACTGGTGGGCGGCACGGAAGGCAGCTCGGTCGAAGACATGCGGGCAATGTTACGAGACGATCACGCCCGCCTTTGTGTGTTCGCCGTCACACGCGCGGGTCGCACGCGCGCGGGACGCACACCGTCCCGGCATCGCGCCGGTGTCATACCCACCCGAATCTGGGGCACTCCGCACAGCGATCGCATGGCGTCCGAAACGGGTGTCTCCTAGGCTCGTACCGAGGGCACCCGCTTGTGGCCCCTGCACCTCGCAGGGACGTTCGTAGGAAGGGAGCCCACCATGGCCGTTGACCCCACCGACCCGGAGACGCTCGAAGAGGACGACGACTTCGGGGAGATCGACGTCGAAGCGCCGGAGAACGACGCCGCCGAGCAGTCCAAGGACGTGACCCCGAAGCGCGACGACTCCCTGGAGGACGTGGATCCCGCCCGGGCCGACGAAGCCGATCTCGTCGAACAGGCACGCGTCGTCCCCCTCGACGAGGACGACTATCGCTGACATGGGCCGAGCTGGAGCGCGGCGGAGTATGCCCGTAACATCCCGGTCCAAACCTTTATACACCGCTTTTGTCGTCGTCCAGTCCGTGAAATTCTGCACGCGCACCGCGCACAGCACGGTTACCGAAAAGTACGATGGCGTCGCGGCGCTCACCGCATGAGGACCACTTTGGGAGGCGGCGTGACAGCCATCGAGCAGACAGAGGCGGCGCGCCCGCGAGGCACCCGCCTGCCGCGCCGTGCCCGTCGGAACCAGCTGCTGGGCGCCGCCCAGGAAGTCTTCGTGGCGCAGGGCTACCACTCCGCCGCCATGGACGACATCGCGGAGCGGGCCGGAGTCAGCAAGCCGGTGCTCTACCAGCACTTCCCCGGCAAGCTCGACCTCTACCTGGCCCTGCTGGACCAGCACTGCGAGTCGCTCATCCAGGCCGTGCGCGGCGCGCTCGCCTCGACGACCGACAACAAGCAGCGGGTCCGGGCCACGATGGACGCGTACTTCGCCTACGTCGAGGACGACGGCGGCGCCTTCCGCCTGGTCTTCGAGTCGGACCTGACGAACGAGCCCGCGGTGCGCGAGCGCGTCGACAAGGTCACCACCGAGTGCGCCGAGGCGATCTGCGAGGTCATCGCGGAGGACACCGGTCTCTCGCGCGCGGAGTCGATGCTGCTCGCCTCGGGTCTGGGCGGCCTCGCCCAGGTCGTGGCGCGGTCCTGGCTGCACAGCGACCGCAGCGTGCCGCGCGACCAGGCGGTGCAGCTGCTGGCCTCGCTGGCCTGGCGGGGCATCGCCGGTTTCCCGCTGCACGGCACCGATCAGCACTGACCGCGGGGGCGCCCGGCCGTTTGTTCCCGCCTGCTGTTCGCTCCTGGCGTGGACGGCCACGCCGTGAACGTCCCCTCACCGGGCTAATGTGTGCAGCGTACGGCGCGGACGCCCGCGCACCTCATGACCGTCGGAGGGACATAGCCGTGGAGGTCAAGATCGGCGTGCTGCACGCACCCCGCGAGATCGTTCTGGAGAGCGGTCAGACTCCCGAGGAAGTCGAGCGCGTGGTGGCCGAGGCCCTGGCCGGAAAGTCGCAGCTGCTCAGCCTCGTGGACCAGCACGGCCGCAAGGTCCTGGTGCCGGCCGACCGCCTGGCCTACGTCGAGCTGGGCGAGCCCGCCCCGCGCAAGGTGGGCTTCGGCGCTCTGTAGGCGAAGCAACGCGAGTGGGGCCCGGCGACCAGATGGTCGCCGGGCCCCACTCGCGTTCTCGCCACCGGAGATCCCCACCGGACGTCCCTACCGACCTTCCCGCCGTCGGACGCCCGGCCGGTTTCGCTGTCAGCGTCTTCTCCACAGATGGAGCACAAGCCGGCCACAGAGGAGGATTGCATTCCGCAGGTCACGGGTATGACGGGCTACGACCTTGATGCAGAGCCCCAACCGTCCGGGAGGGACCCATATGATCTTGGAAGCGCTCGGCTCCGCTGTGCTCGGTCTCGTGCTCGCGTGGGCGGCGGTCCACCGCTTCTCGCACCGACTGCCGGTGCGCACCCTCGTCTTCGCGACGGGCGTCGCCGGAGCGCTGTTCGGTGACTTCGTCACCCACAGCGCGCTGGGCCCCGGTACCGCCGTGGCGAGTCTCCTCGGCGCGGGGATCGTCTCCGCCGCCTCTCTCTCCCTGCTGCTGCGCCCGGCCGGCCGACTCCGCCGGCGGTCGGCCCCGGCCTGAGCCCGGCGACGACCGGTGACAGCCGGCGGGGAGGGGCCTGTGCGGCCGCTCCCCCGCCCGCGACTCGACCGGCCGGACAAAGTTCTAGGCGGCCAGCCCCAGCGCCGCCATCCGCTTGGTGTGCGCCTCGGTGATCCGGGAGAACATCCGGCCGACCTCGGCGAGGTCGAAACCGTCCGCGACGCCGCCCACGAGCATCGTCGACAGCGCGTCGCGGTCCGCGACCACCCGCTGGGACTGCGACAGGGCCTCGCCCATCAGCCGCCGCGCCCACAGCGCGAGCCGTCCGCCCACCCGCGGGTCGGCGTCGATCGCGCCACGCACCCGGTCCACCGCGAAGCCGGCGTGGCCGGTGTCGTCGAGCACGGCCAGCACCAGGGCGCGGCTGTCGGTGTCCAGGCGCACCGCGACCTCACGGTAGAAGTCACTGGCGATCGAGTCGCCGACGTACGCCTTGACGAGGCCCTCCAGCCAGTCCGACGGGGCCGTCTGCCGGTGGAAGCCGTCGAGCGCGGCGACGAACGGCTCCATCGCCAGCGTCGGCTCCTCACCGATCTCGGTCAGCCGGTTGCGCAGCCGCTCGAAGTGGTGGAACTCGGCCGACGCCATCTTCGCCAGCTCCGCCTTGTCCTCCAGCGTCGGCGCCAGCTTGGCGTCCTCCGCGAGCCGCTCGAACGCCGCCAGCTCGCCGTACGCCAGCGCACCCAGCAGATCCACGACCGCGGCCCGGTACTGCGGGTCGGCCGAGGCCGTCGTCCAGTCCTGGGCGGCGATCCCGGTGGCGGTGTTCTCAGGCTTGTCAGAGGTCGTCATGAAGCGCACAATAGCCCGCTCGTCGCACGGGGGAAGTCCCTGGTCAATCAGTGTGACAACGAAGACGTACGGGACCACCCCCGGCACTGTGACAACCACAACGTGACCGAATCGGCCATCGCGTGTGCGCGATTCCGGGGTATGGTGGTAATGCGCCTGCCGAATATTCGACGGGCCGCACGTATGAGGATGCCCGGTCGGTGGCCCGATCGGCTCCGACCCGACAGCCCTCCTCGCCCGTACGGCACTGTGCGTACGGAAACCCGGAGGGGACCCCCTCAGCGGTACGAGCGCTAGAGCGTCGGCAGAGGTCCCGTGTCCTGACGGCTGGCCCGTGAGGCAGTCGACGTCCCCCGGCACGGTCCTGACACGACCCCCGCGCTCGCCTCGCACCGCGCACACAGAAGAGGCAGCACCCTGACTACCACGTTCCGAGAGCTCGGCATTCTTTCCGAGACCGCTGAGGCCCTTGAGGCCGTCGGCATCATCAGTCCCTTCCCGATCCAGGAGATGACGCTCCCCGTGGCCCTCACGGGCACGGACGTCATCGGCCAGGCCAAGACCGGCACCGGCAAGACGCTCGGCTTCGGACTCCCGCTCCTCGAGCGCGTGACCGTCCCCGCCGACGTCGAGGCCGGCCGCGCCCGGCCCGAGGATCTCACCGACGCCCCGCAGGCGCTCATCGTCGTCCCCACGCGTGAGCTGTGCACGCAGGTCACCAACGACCTGCTGACCGCGGGCAAGGTACGCAACGTCCGCGTCCTCGCCATCTACGGCGGCCGGGCCTACGAGCCCCAGGTCGAGGCCCTGAAGAAGGGCGTCGACGTGGTCGTCGGCACCCCGGGCCGACTGCTGGACCTCGCGGGCCAGAAGAAGCTCGACCTCAAGCACATCAAGTCGCTCGTCCTGGACGAGGCCGACGAGATGCTCGACCTGGGCTTCCTGCCCGACGTCGAGAAGATCATCAACATGCTTCCGGCGAAGCGCCAGACCATGCTGTTCTCGGCGACCATGCCGGGCGCGGTCATCGGCCTCGCCCGCCGCTACATGTCGCAGCCCACGCACATCAACGCCACGTCGCCGGACGACGCGGGCAGGACCGTGGCGAACACCAAGCAGCACGTGTACCGCGCGCACAACATGGACAAGCCCGAGATGGTGGCGCGCATCCTCCAGGCCGAGGGCCGCGGCCTGGTCATGGTGTTCTGCCGTACCAAGCGCACCGCCGCCGACCTGGCCGACCAGCTCCAGCAGCGCGGCTTCGCCTCCGGCGCGGTCCACGGCGACCTCGGCCAGGGCGCCCGTGAGCAGGCGCTGCGCGCCTTCCGCAACGGCAAGGTCGACGTCCTCGTCTGCACCGACGTGGCCGCCCGCGGTATCGACGTCGAAGGCGTCACGCACGTCATCAACTACCAGTCCCCCGAGGACGAGAAGACCTACCTGCACCGCATCGGCCGTACCGGCCGCGCGGGTGCCAAGGGCATCGCGGTCACGCTGGTCGACTGGGACGACATCCCGCGCTGGCAGCTCATCAACAAGGCGCTGGAGCTCGAGTTCAGCGACCCGCCGGAGACGTACTCCACCTCTCCGCACTTCTTCGAGGAACTCGGCATCCCCGCGGGCACCAAGGGTGTTCTGCCGCGCTCGGAGCGCACCCGCGCCGGGCTCGACGCGGAGGAGCTCGAGGACCTCGGCGAGCCGGGCGGCCGCGGAGCGCGCGGTCGCAGCGACCGCGACCGGGGCGGTCGTGGTGACCGCGGTGGCCGTGGTGACCGAGGCGGCCGTGGTGACCGGGGCGGTCGCGACGACCGCGGTGGCCGCAGCGAGTCCCGTTCCGGCGACCGGACGGCGGAGCAGACCGAGGAGCGCGAGCGTTCGGCGCGTACGCCCCGTCGCCGTCGTCGTACGCGCAACGGCTCCCCGCTCGACGCGACGCCCGCCGGGACCACGGCGGCCGAGCAGGCCCCCGTGGCCGAGCCGACGCCCGTGGCGGAGGAGACCGCAGGCCCGCGTACTCCGCGCCGTCGGCGCCGCACCCGCAACGCGTCCGCGCACGAGGCCGCCGTCGTGACGGCCGTGCCGGCCGGCGCGGCGCCCGTCGAGCCCGTCGCCGAGGTCGCGGAAGCGGCTGTGGCGGCCGTGGCGACCGCCGAGGGCACCGCTCCGGAGGCAGCTCCGGAGACCGTGGCCGCGCCTCGTCGCCGCCGTACCCGCAAGACCGCGGAGACCGTGCAGACCGAGGCGACCGCCCCGGCCACCGTGACGGAGCCGCCGGCCGCCGAGGCCGCTGTCGCCACCGCGGAGGCGCCGGAGGCCAAGCCGCGCCGCCGCACCCGTAAGGCGACGGCTCCGGCCGAAGCCGTGGTCGAGACCGTCGAGACCGTCGAGGCCCCGGAGGCCGTCGCGGCCGCCGAGACCGTGGTCAAGCCGCGCCGCACCCGCAAGACGGCAGCCGCGGCCCCGGCCGAAGCCGTCGTCGACACGGCCGAAGCGACCGAGGCCAAGCCCCGCCGCCGCACCACCCGCAAGGCCACCGCGCCCGAGACGACGGCCACCACGGCCGACATCCCGGCCCAGGCCACCCAGGAAGCGGAAGCCACCAAGCCGCGCCGCACCCGCAAGACCGCCGCCACCGCCCCGGCCCCGGCCGAGGCCGAGACCGCGGTCGACACGGCGGAGGGTACGGAGGCCAAGCCGCGCCGCCGCGCCACGCGCAAGGCGACGGTCCCGGCCGAGGCCGCGACCGACACGGCCGAGGCCACCGAGGCCAAGCCGCGTCGCACCCGCAAGGCGGCTGCCACGGCCCCCGAGGCCCCGGCGACCGTCGAGGCCCCCGCGGCCGTCGAGCCCGAGGCCAAGCCGCGTCGCACCCGTAAGGCAGCGGCTCCGGCCGAGGCCGCGGTCGACACGGCCGAGGCCACGGAGGTCAAGCCGCGCCGTACCCGCAAGGCCGCCGCCACGGCGACGGAGCCGATCGCGGAGGCCGCCGCGGCCGCCGCCGCTGCGGTCAAGCCGCGTCGCACCCGCAAGACGGCAGCCGCGGCCCCGGCCGAAGCCGCCGTCGACACGGCCGAAGCGACCGAGGCCAAGCCCCGCCGCCGCACCACCCGCAAGGCCACCGCGCCCGAGACGACGGCCACCACGGCCGACATCCCGGCCCAGGCCACCCAGGAAGCGGAAGCCACCAAGCCGCGCCGCACCCGCAAGACCGCCGCCACCGCCCCGGCCCCGGCCGAGGCCGAGACCGCGGTCGACACGGCGGAGGCGAAGCCGAGGGTGCGTCGCACCCGCAAGGCGGCGGCTGCCGCGGAGCCCGCGGACGGCTGATCCACCGGCATGGCATGACGGCCCGACGGCCCGGTCCCTCCTCGGCGAGGGGCCGGGCCGTCGGCGTTCCCGGAAGGGCGTCCCGGAAGGGCGTCCCGGGAGAGGTACCACCGACGGCGTGCGGTGGGCCCTCCCGGTAGCCTCGGGGCGTGACCAGGCCCAGCACCAGCAGTCCCTTCCCGCCGCCCCCCGGCGCGCTCTCGTATCCGCTGCGGACCGAGCGCGGCGAGTTCGCCGTCGTCGACGCGCCCGTGCCCGCCGGTGTCGAGCAGCGGGGTGTCGCGCTGCTGCTGCCCGGCTTCACCGGCAGCAAGGAAGATTTCCACCGGATGCACGAGCCGCTCGCGGCCCGCGGCTACCGGGCCGTCGCCGTGGACGGGCGCGGGCAGAACGAGTCCGACGGACCGGCTGCCGACGAATCCGCTTACGCGCGTGAGGAGTTGGCGCGGGACGTGCTGGCGCAGGCGGCGGCCCTCGACACCCCTGTCCACCTGATGGGGCATTCCCTCGGCGGTCAGATCGCCCGTGCCGCCGTGCTTCTCGACCACTCCCCCTTCCTGTCGTTCACGCTCGTCGCCTCGGGCCCGGCCGAGATCTCGGAGTCCCAGAAGCAGCGGGTGAAGCTGCTGCACGACGCCCTCGCGGTGATGACGATGCCGGAGGTGTGGGAGGCGATCCTGGCGATGGGTCCGCCGGAGGAGGTCGGCGGTCCGGCCCGCGGCCCCGGCGACCCCGAGCTGTTGCGCCGGCGCTGGCTGAACCACAAGCCCGCTCAACTCCTGGTGACCGGTCGCCAGTTGTGCGCGGAGCCGAACCGGGTCGGTGAACTCGCCGCCGTTCCGCTGCCGTTCCATGTCCTGTCGGGTGCGCGGGACGACACCTGGCCGGTGCCCCTCCTCGACGACATGGCCGTGGAGCTGCGGGCGCACCGGACGGTCGTCCCGGGCGCCGAGCACTCGCCGAACCAGGACCAGCCGCTGCCGACGGCCCACGCGCTCGCCGACTTCTGGGACCGTCACCCCGGGTGTCGGGGGCCCGTCCGGCCGGTCAAGTCCTAGTACTGCGTCTGCACGTGCTCCCAGAAACCGTCCCGCAGGGCGCGTCTCAGGTCGGCCTGGCCGCGCAGGGAGTACTGGAGGATGCCTTCCGCCTCCACGAGAAGATCCTGATCGACGGAGCCGGGGAGGTAGGGGTGGCCCGGCAGCAGCTCGGCCAGCGACTCCCTGCCCCGCGCCGCCAGCCACTTCGCCGCCACCTGCGCGCCGACGAAGCGGACGGCCTCACGGGTGGGCCGGTTCACGCCGGGGCCCTCGTAGGCCGGGGCGGCGCGCCGTGAGACGTACGGCTTGAAGAAGTCGAGGTCGAGGGTGCGCTGGCTGTCGACCTCCCAGAGCAGCGGATCGGCCTGGTTGCGGCCTTCCGGCGCCTCGATGCCCCAGAGGTGCACCCGGGCGCCGTACCCCTGCGCGGCCTCCACCGCCGAGACCAGGTCCTCGTCGCCGCCCAGCAGGGCCGCGTCGCTGATGGCCCGGTGCCGGGCCAGGGACTCCAGGTCGGTCCGGATCAGCGAATCGACGCCCTTCTGCTGGTTGTTGGCGTTCAGGTTGCCCAACCGCACCTTCACGTCCGGCAGTTCGGCGATGGACTGCTGCTCGGGGGTGTGGATGCGGCGCCGGGCGCCGTCGTACCAGTAGACGCGCAGCAGCCGGCTGTCGGCGAAGATCGAGCGGGCGCGGTCGATGAGCGCCTCGATCAGACCCTCGGCGTCGAGATCGAAGGCCCTGCGGTCCTCGGTCCCGGCCACCAGGCGCCCCGCGGCCGCGTACAGATACCCCGCGTCGACGAAGATCGCGTGGGTCGAGGGTGTCTTGGCCACCTCGGCGAGCATGCGTGTCAGCAGCGCGTTCGTGCGGTCGATACGGTCGGCGAGGGCCGGGAGGTCGTCGTTCATCGCCTCCATTGTTCCGGTGGTCACGCTGCGAACACAACCGGTCCCGTTCAGTCTCCGCAAACCCACTTACTCGTCAGTAATTAGCCGTTCGAAAAATTTCTTTAGCGTAGGGAATGTTTGTAACACGCATCCCGTTGACTCCCTGTGTAACCAAGTAGTTCTCCTCAGGAGGATGACCAGACGAAGGGAGAAGCCCATGCGCTTCGAAATCATGCGACTCGACGACGTCGACGGCACACCCGTGGACAGCACCGTCGTAGACGCCGCCTCCGTCAACCGGATCGTTCAGCAGGCCGCCGCCATCGGGCAGCGGCTGTGGATCCGTCCGGCCGACACCTCGGCCTCGTAACGCGGGTCCCCCCAACAGGTTTCAGAGCCCCCCACGGCGATCGCCGTGGGGGGCTCTGCGCGTACCGGGGCCCGGTCAGCCGGCCCGGATCACCTGGGTGATCCCGTTGATGATCTGCTGCACGGCGATCGCGGAGAGCATCATGCCCGCGAGCCGCGTCACGAGGACCACGCCGCCGTCCTTGATGACCCGGATGATCAGCAGCGAGTAGCGCATCACCAGCCACAGCACGACATGGATGGCGAGGATGGCCACCCAGACCGACACCTGCATCGCCGCGCTGTCGGCCTTCTGCACGGCGAGGATGACGGACACGATCGCACCGGGCCCGGCCAGCAGCGGCATGCCCAGCGGGACGAGCGCGACGTTGACGTCCTTGGTCTGCTTCGGTTCGTCGGTCTTGCCGGTGAGCAGGTCGAGCGCGATCAGCAGGAGCAGCAGCCCGCCCGCGATCATCAGCGCGGGGACGGAGACATGCAGATAGTCGAGGATCTGGTGCCCGAGGAGCCCGAAGACGGTGATGACTCCGCCGGCCACGCAGACCGCCTGGAAAGCCATCCGCTTCTGCACCTTGCCGGGGCGTCCGGCGGTCAGCGCGAGGAAGATCGGGGTGATCCCGGGGGGATCCATGATGACAAAAAGGGTGAGGAAGAGGGAGCCGAAGACGGCGACGTCGAACATCAGTACGGAAGCCTTGCGGGAAAGGGGGTGGGCCGGGACGTGTGGAGGTGAGCCTCAGGCTCCGCCGGTGCCCGGCACCGGGAACGCGCCGGTGGCGCGCCGGGTGATCTCCCCGTACACCTCGGGGTCGGTCGTGTACTCGCCGAGCACACAGGTCTTGCGGCTGCCGTGGTAGTCCGACGAGCCGGTGACCAGCAGCCCCAGATCGGCGGCGAGCCCGCGCAGCCGCGCGCGCGTGTCCGCGTCGTGGTCCATGTGGTCGACCTCGATGCCGTCGAGGCCGGCGGCCGCCAGTTCGGCGACCACGGACTCCGGCACCGTACGACCGCGCTTGCTCGCGCCCGGGTGCGCGAAGACGGTGACCCCGCCCGCACCCTTGACCAGCCGGATCGCCTCGAAGGGGTCGGTCTCGTGCTTCTCGACGTGGGCCCGCCCGCCGTCGGCGAGCCAGTGCCCGGTGAAGGCGTCGTTCACGGTCGGCACCACGCCGAGCTCCACCAGGGCGGTGGCGACATGCGGCCGCCCGACGGACCCCTCGCCCGCGATCCGCGCGACCTGCTCCCAGGTGACGGGGACGCCCAGCTCGTTGAGCCTGGCGACCATCGCCCGCGCCCGCGGCACCCGGTCGTCGCGCACCAGCTCACGCTCGGCGAGCAGGGCGGGCTCCTCGGGATCGAACAGATAGGCCAGCATGTGCATGCTGATGCCGTCGACACGGCAGGACAGCTCGGCTCCGGTCACCAGCGTGAGCCCCCGCGGCAGCGCGGCGACGGCCTCGGCATGTCCCCGGGTGGTGTCGTGATCGGTCAGCGCGACGACGTCCAGGCCGGCGGCACCCGCGTTGCGGACCAGCTCGGCCGGGGTGTCCGTACCGTCGGAGGCCGTGGAGTGGCAGTGCAGATCGATGCGCACGACGCAGGCTCCAGGCGGTGACGGGACGGAAGGGGACGCTCCAGCATAGCCGGTAATCAACCCACTCCTGTCACACCCAAAACCACCGAGCACCCCCTACACGGGCGGCACCGAAACCTCCAGGAGCACGGGGACGCCGGGACGCGCCGATCGCCGTGGGCGATCAGGGGCGCGGTGAACTGCGCGACCGGCCATGGCGGCGCCGCAGACAACCAGGACCGCCGGCGCACCACACCCGGTCCCGCAACGCAGCGGAGCGCTACGGCTTCAGCAGGCGCGGCGACAGCGCCCCGCACGGCACCAGTTCCAGCTCGGCCCCCGCGTCCCGCAGATCCGTGAGCACCAGCTCGTCGTACATCAACAGCCCGGACTGCTCGGGCCACACCACCGCCCACAGCCACAACCCGCACGCCTCCCCCGCGAAGACGGCCCGGTCGTCCGGTGTGGCGGAGACATGCCAGAGCGGGGTGGGCCGGCCGGCGGCCAGGACCTTGGCCTGCGGGGGTTTCTCGACGCTCATGTACGGACCCGGGTCCGGCCCGTCGACGCCGGCATAACGCGCGCCCAGCCCGACGCCCAGCTCCTCGGCGACCAGGATCAGCTCACCCATACCGCCGAGCGGGCCCGGCCCGGAGCAGGCCACCGCGGTGGCACGGCCTCCACTGCGGTCGTCCCCCGCGTACGTCACGCCCGTGAAGAGCCAGCCGACCGGCAGCGGCCACGGCATCCACACCGGTACCTGCGTGCGATGCACGACGACGCTGAGAGCCTCGACGCTGGGCGGGATCACGGGCTGAAGCGGATGCACCGTCCCGTGCACATCGCACTGCCAGGAATCGGCGAAGAGTCCGGGAGCCCTGACCCGGCCACCACACTTCGGGCAACTGGGTTCGCCCCTCATAGAGCCCCACGGTCCTACCCGAGCACGCCCACGTCAAGGACGATCACCCGTCCGGACGGAACCGACCGCCCCGCGACCGCCTCGGCCCTCCACCTCCGGCATAGATGTAACTTGCATTAATTAGGCGATCTAACTTATCGTGTGTATATACCAACTACCTTCCGAGGGGTGAGCGGAACCATGGATTCATTCGATGCGGGAGCCGGAAGCATCCTGCGACAGCCGAAGGCGGTGTGGGCGACGGCCGGCGCGTCCGTCGTCGCCTTCATGGGCATCGGCCTCGTCGACCCGATCCTGCCGTCCATCGCCCAGGGGCTGGACGCCACGGCCGGCCAGGTCTCCCTGCTCTTCACCTCGTACTTCCTGATCACCGCGTTCGCGATGCTGGTCACCGGCTTCGTCTCCAGCCGCATCGGCGGCCGCAGGACGCTACTGGTCGGCCTCGCCCTCGTCATCGTCTTCGCGGGCCTCGCGGGCACCTCGGGCTCGGTCGGCGAACTCGTCGGCTTCCGGGCGGGCTGGGGGCTCGGCAACGCGCTGTTCGTGTCGACCGCCCTCGCGGTGATCGTCGGCGCGGCGGCCGGCGGCAGCGCGGCCGCCATCCTGCTGTACGAGTCCGCCCTCGGCCTCGGCATGGCGTGCGGACCGCTGCTCGGCGCGCTGCTCGGCGACGCCAGCTGGCGCTACCCGTTCTTCGGCACCGCGTTCCTGATGGCGATCGGCTTCCTGTGCATCACGGTGTTCCTGAAGGACCAGCCGAAGCCGGCCCGGAAGATCTCCGTCCTGGACCCGATCAAGGCGCTCGGGCACGGTGGCCTCGCCTCCGCCGCGGCCTCGGCGTTCTTCTACAACTACACGTTCTTCACCGTGCTGGCCTTCACCCCGTTCGTGCTGAACATGACCCCCTACAAGTCGGGGGCGGTGTTCTTCGCCTGGGGCGTACTGCTCGCCGTCTTCTCGGTTCTCGTGGCGCCGCGGCTCCAGGAGCGGTTCGGCTCGCTGAAGGTGCTCGGCGGCTCGCTGGTGCTGCTCGCCGTCGACGTGTTCGTCCTCGGGTACGGCGACCACACCACGGCGATCGTCTGCACGATCCTGTCGGGCGCGTTCATCGGCGTGAACAACACCGTCTACACCGAGTTGGCGCTCGGCGTCTCGGACGCCCCGCGTCCGGTGGCGAGCGCCGGCTACAACTTCGTGCGGTGGTTCGCCGCCGCGGCCGCTCCCTACTTCGCGCCGAAGATCGAGGAGTGGACCGACATCCATGTCCCGTTCGCCGTCGCGGCGGTCACCGCGCTGCTCGGCGCGGTCGTGGTCGTCGTCCGACGCAAGGCGCTCACCGGCGAAGCCGAGGAACTGGAAGCGCGGCACGCGACGCAGGACGGGGTCTCGGTCTTCGCCGACTGAGCCGACCGGGCGTCAACTGACGATCGAAGCCCGAGCGTTGGTGACATCGGTCACCCGGACCTCAATCGAGCGGGACGGACCTGCGGGACGGATCCCGCAGGTCCGTCCCGTTCGTCAGCCAGCGCTCCTGGAGGGCCTGGGCGCCGTGCACGCGCTTCCAGGCGGCCTCGTTGGGGGTCATGGGGAGCAGGGGCAGGAAGCGGACCGGATCGAGGGGCTCGTCGAGGGCGAGATCCTCGACCAGGCCGCCCGGCTCGGCGACCAGGACCGAGGTGAACGGGGCACCCGGCCACAGGGGTTCACCCACGTCGAGGGAGCTGCCGGGAGCCACGACCACACCTTCGACCTGCGGGGACGCGGCGAGCACGGCCAGCGGGCGGAGCACCTTGTCGGTGTCGGACGCGCCGGGCCGGACGGACAGCACCAGCTCGGCACGCGGTCCCTCGACCGGGTCGGCGAGCATCGCCGTCGGGTCGCTCATCGGCTGCGCGGACATGCCGAGCGTGGCGTAGCGGACGACGTCGCCCTCGTGAAAACGCAGCACCTCGAGGCGGTCCGTACCGAGGAAGGTGACCGCGGCGCGGGCGTCCGGCTCGCCCAGCGCGCTGCGCAAACGAGCCTCGACCAGAGGAAGAACATCAACCATGCGGCGAGCATAGAACTCGTCGGTGCTGGGCAAAGCAGCGCCTTGACACTTCAGTCGACTGCTATTCTGAGCCGGTGGTTCGGGGCAGCACGCAGAAGCGTCGCGATCTTGCCCCGACGCAGACGAGACTCCCTTACGAGGGACCGGCTGGAGGAGGTGGGGCTGTCATGGATCGAAGTCACCCGTGCAGTACCACTCGCTCTTCCTGCCGCTGACGCAGCTGCTCCGGCTTCTTGGCCCCCGGCTGGTCGCCACCTCTCGCGCTCATCTTCATGCGGAAGAGCACTTCGTTTCCTTTTTCACCTGATCTGCTCGATCTGTCTGATCTGCCAGATCTCTCCGGTCTGATTCAGTAGCGAAGCTCGCCACCGCGACGGAGCGGTGCTCCCCGCTTTGTGGACGTGCCAAACCTCCGCTCTCAGGACGTCCTCATTCCGGGCAGTTCCACGCGTCGTGGCGGTCTTTCTTTGCTAGTCGCGAAGGAGCCTGCCATGTCGATGATCCGCGACCTCCGTGCCGTTGTCCGCCCGGCCCGTCCCTCCCTGCGCAAGGGGGGCGGGCGTACGGACACCGGCGCCTACGACACCACCCGCGACCCCGCGACGCCGTCGGCCGTCGTCGACTGCGCGGTCTACCGCGACGGCGCGCGCGTCACCTACGCGCAGCCCCCGACCCCGCAGGAGGCAATGCGCCGGGTGCGGCGCGACGGAGGCTTCGTGTGGATCGGTCTGCACGAGCCGACCGAGGCCGAATTCGCCGGTATCGCCAGCGAGTTCGGGCTGCACCCGCTGGCCGTGGAGGACGCCGTGCAGGCGCACCAGCGGCCCAAGCTGGAGCGCTACGACGACTCGCTCTTCACGGTCTTCAAGACCATCCACTACATCGAGCACGACCGGCTCACGGCCAACAGCGAGGTCGTCGAGACCGGTGAGGTCATGTGCTTCACCGGCAAGGACTTCTTCATCACCGTCCGGCACGGCGGCCAGGGCTCGCTGCGCGCGCTGCGCCACCGCCTCCAGGACGACCCCGAGCTGCTCGCCAAGGGCCCCTCGGCGGTGCTGCACGCCATCGCCGACCACGTCGTCGACGGCTACATCGCGGTCGCGGACGCCGTCCAGGACGACATCGACGAGGTCGAGACGGAGGTGTTCTCGCCGGGACGCAAGGGCACCCCGCGCGGCACGGACGCCGGCCGGATCTATCAACTCAAGCGTGAGGTACTGGAGTTCAAGCGCGCGGTGTCGCCGCTGCTGCGGCCGATGCAGCTGCTGAGCGAGCGGCCGATGCGGCTGGTCGACCCCGACATCCAGAAGTACTTCCGGGACGTCGCCGACCACCTCGCCCGGGTCCAGGAGCAGGTCATCGGCTTCGACGAGCTGCTCAACTCGATCCTCCAGGCCAACCTCGCGCAGGCGTCCGTCGCGCAGAACGAGGACATGCGGAAGATCACCTCCTGGGCCGCCATCATCGCCGTACCGACGATGGTGTGCGGGGTGTACGGGATGAACTTCGACTACATGCCGGAACTGCACTGGAAGTTCGGCTATCCCGTGGTCATGTCGGCCATGGTGGCGCTCTGTGTCGGTATCCACCGCACGCTGAAGCGCAACGGCTGGCTGTGAGTGCCCCGGTACCGGCTGGCTAGGGTTGAGCCATGACAAGAGAGCTGCTGCTCGACCAGGCCCTCGTCGAGGAGGCCACCAAGAAGTCCGGCCTCGTCTGGGTCCAGGGCGCCGGTGAACCGGCCGCGCGTGCGCTGTGGCACGTGTGGCACGAGGGCGCGGTCTGCCTCGTCGGCGACGGGCCCGGGGAGCAGCCGCTCGCCGGGCTGACCGAGGGCGGTGCGGCCGAGGTCACCGTCCGCAGCAAGGACAAGGGCGGCCGGCTGGTCTGCTGGACGGCGAAGGTGGTCGCCCTCGCGCCGGGCTCCGAGGCGTGGCAGGCGGCCGTCGCCGAGCTCAAGGGCAAGCGGCTGAACGCGCCCGACGGCGAGGCGATGACCGAGCGCTGGGCGCGCGAGTGCCGGGTGCTCCGCCTGGAGCCGACGGGGGCCACGCTGCCCCTGCCCGAAGGGGATCTGGCGGCACGGCCCGTGCCCTCGCCCGCCACCACCCGGGAGCCGGCGCCTGCGGGGCTGCCGAAGCTGCTGCTGCGCAAGCGCAAACGCGCGTAGCCGGTACCGCGAGCGGTCGGGAGCCGGTGCCGCGAGCGGCGGCTCACGAGGTCGGGAGCTGCTTCCCGTAGTCCACCGTCTCGTCCTTCGCCGGTTCCTTCAGGGCGAAGTCCTTGCCCCAGGAGGAGAAGCTCAGCGTTCCTGCTCCGCCGGCGCGTTCCAGGCGCAGCGGGTAGGGCTTGCCCTCCAGCGACACGTCCAGCTTGCCGCCGGAACCACCGTCGCCCGTGATGCGGATCGTCCGGACGCCGGACTGCTCGTGGTGGCCGTCGGTGGCCAGCGAGCCGTGCAGCGTCAGCAGACCGTCGAGGAGGAGGTCCTTGTCCGTGAAGCCGCTGAACTTCTTGTACGAGGGGTCGCCCGTCGGCACCTTCACGTACTTGCCGTCGAGCTTGTCGGCGGCCGCCGTGTCCGAACCGTCCTCGCCGGACTTGCCGTCCTCCTTGTTCCAGAACGCCGCGTCGGCCTTCAGGTACAGCTGCTCGCCGACCCGCAGCAGGTGGAAGGTGGCGCCCTCGGCAGTGACCGACCCGGTGCCGCCGTCCGCCTTCAGGCTCATGTCCAGCTTGTACGTGTGCCCGCTGGTGACCACGCTCCCGGCGAGCCGCACCGCGTCCACGGCGCCGGCCGCGGCCTTCGTCTTCGCCTGGATCTGCGCGGCGGACAGCTTGCCCACCCCGTTCGTGCCCGCGTCCGGATCCTCGCCGCATCCCGTCAGTCCCATGCCCACGACCAGTGCGCACATCGCGCTCACCAGCGAGGCTCGGCGAGTTCGGCCCTGGGGAATCGCAGTCACAGAGAAGGCCGCCTTTCTGCGGGGGTGTGCTGAGCGGCGTACGGCAGCGTACCGGGGTCGCGGTGCGCGAGCGGAGCCAGTCCGTCCGGACCGCCCACCAGGGCGGATCCGATCGGGACGGGCTAGCCTGAAGCCCGCACGAGCGGGCAATTGGGAAAAGAACATCACCGGCAACAGGCCTGACGGCAGTACGGAAGAAGGAGGTGCGGTCATGGTGGCGGGCGCCCCGCGGATCTTCGTCTCGCATCTCTCCGGCGTTCCGGTCTTCGACCCGAGCGGCGACCAGGTGGGGCGGGTACGCGATCTGGTCGTCGTGCTGCGGGTGCGGCGGAGGCCGCCGAGGGTGCTCGGGCTGGTCGTCGAACTGTCCACCCGGCGCCGCATCTTCCTGCCCATGACCCGGGTGACCGGCATCGAGTCCGGCCAGGTCATCACCACCGGCGTGCTCAACGTCCGCCGCTTCGAACAGCGGCCCACCGAGCGCCTCGTCTTCGGGGAGCTGCTCGACCGGCGCGTCACGCTCGGCGAGACCGGCGAGGAGGTCACCGTCCTCGACGTGTCGGTGCAGCAGCTGCCGGCCCGCCGGGACTGGGAGCTCGACCGGGTCTTCGTGCGCAAGGGGAAGAAAGCGAGCGCCTTCCGGCGGGCGAAGGGCGAGACGCTGACCGTGGAGTGGTCGGCGGTCACCGGGTTCTCGCTGGAGGAGCACGGACAGGGCGCGGAGAGCCTCCTCGCCACCTTCGAGCAGCTGCGCCCCGCCGACCTCGCCAACGTCCTGCACCATCTGTCGCCGAAGCGGCGCGCGGAGGTCGCCGCCGCGCTCGACGACGACCGGCTCGCCGACGTCCTCGAGGAGCTCCCGGAGGACGACCAGATCGAGATCCTCGGCAAGCTGAAGGAGGAGCGCGCGGCGGACGTCCTGGAGGCCATGGACCCCGACGACGCGGCCGACCTGCTCTCCGAACTCCCGGAGCAGGACCAGGAGCGGCTGCTGAGCCTGATGCAGCCCGACGACGCGGCCGACATGCGGCGCCTGATGTCGTACGAGGAGCACACCGCGGGCGGGCTGATGACCACCGAGCCGATCATCCTGCGCCCCGACGCCACCGTCGCCGACGCCCTCGCGCGGGTGCGCAACCGCGACCTCTCCCCCGCCCTCGCCGCGCAGGTCTACGTCTGCCGCCCGCCCGACGAGACCCCGACCGGCAAGTACCTCGGCACGGTCCACTTCCAGCGGCTGCTGCGCGACCCCCCGTACACGCTGGTCAGCTCGATGCTCGACGACGATCTCCAGGCCCTGGCGCCGGACGCGGCGCTGCCCGTCGTCGCCGGGTTCTTCGCGACCTACGACATGGTCGCGGCGCCCGTGGTCGACGAGGCGGGCTCGCTGCTGGGCGCGGTGACCGTGGACGACGTCCTGGACCACATGCTGCCGGAGGACTGGCGGGAGACGGAGTTCCACCTCGACGAGGACGCGACCGAGGACGCGACCGAGGAGGTGGGCCCGCATGGCTCCTGACCGCGAGAGCGGGCGCGTCGAGCGCACCCCGGCCGGCGCCACGGCGACCAGCCGTCCCCGGGCCCGGCTGGACCAGCCGCGGCCGCCCCGGCACCGGATCCTGCCCGAGTGGGACCCGGAGGCCTTCGGGCGGCTGTCGGAGCGCATCGCGCGGTTCCTGGGCACCGGGCGGTTCATCGTCTGGATGACGATCGTCATCATCGTCTGGGTCCTGTGGAACATCTTCGCCCCGCGCGACCTGCGCTTCGACAACTACCCCTTCATCTTCCTGACCCTGATGCTGTCGCTCCAGGCGTCCTACGCGGCCCCGCTGATCCTGCTCGCGCAGAACCGCCAGGACGACCGTGACCGGGTCAACCTGGAGCAGGACCGCAAGCAGAACGAGCGGTCCATCGCCGACACCGAGTATCTGACCCGGGAGATCGCCGCCCTGCGGATCGGTCTCGGCGAGGTCGCCACCCGGGACTGGATCCGCTCGGAGCTCCAGGACATGGTCAAGGAACTGGAGGAACGGCGGGACGGGCATCGCGAACATGCCGTATTCCCGGCAGAACGGTCGCGGGGACGTGACGTAGAAGACCGGTGACGGGCTTACCGGCGCCCCCGCCGGGCGCCGTACCATCGTTCCTATGGCTAGCGAAGACGCGGTGCGCGAGGCACTGGCGACGGTGAACGACCCCGAGATCAACCGGCCCATCACCGAACTGGGGATGGTGAAGTCGGTAGAGATCGGCGTGGACGGGACGGTCGCGGTCACCGTGTACCTGACGGTCTCCGGCTGCCCGATGCGCGAGACGATCACGCAGCGGGTGACCGACGCGGTCTCCCGGGTCGACGGTGTCACCCGCGTCGACGTCACGCTCGACGTCATGAGCGACGAGCAGCGCAAGGAGCTGGCGAACGCCCTGCGCGGCGGTCAGACCGAGCGCGAGGTCCCGTTCGCCAAGCCCGGCTCGCTGACCCGGGTGTACGCGGTCGCGTCCGGCAAGGGCGGCGTCGGCAAGTCGTCGGTGACGGTGAACCTGGCGGCGGCGATGGCGGCCGACGGTCTGAAGGTGGGTGTCGTCGACGCCGACATCTACGGCCACAGCGTGCCGCGCATGCTGGGCGCGGACGGCCGTCCCACCCAGGTCGAGAACATGATCATGCCGCCGTCCGCGCACGGTGTGAAGGTCATCTCCATCGGCATGTTCACCCCGGGCAACGCCCCGGTCGTCTGGCGCGGCCCGATGCTGCACCGCGCGCTCCAGCAGTTCCTGGCCGACGTGTACTGGGGCGACCTGGACGTGCTGCTGCTCGACCTCCCGCCGGGCACCGGCGACATCGCGATCTCCGTGGCGCAGCTGGTCCCGAACGCCGAGATCCTGGTCGTGACGACCCCGCAGCAGGCGGCGGCCGAGGTGGCCGAGCGGGCGGGCTCCATCGCCGTGCAGACCCACCAGAAGATCGTCGGCGTGGTCGAGAACATGTCCGGCCTGCCCTGCCCGCACTGCGGGGAGATGGTCGACGTCTTCGGCACCGGCGGCGGACAGTCGGTGGCCGAGGGCCTCACCCGCACGACCGGCGCGAACGTCCCGGTGCTCGGCTCCATCCCGATCGACGTCCGGCTGCGCGAGGGCGGTGACGAGGGCAAGCCGGTCGTCCTGACCGACCCCGAGTCCCCGGCCGGCTCCGCCCTGCGGGCCATCGCGGGCAAGCTGGGCGGCAGGGCGCGCGGTCTCTCGGGACTGTCGCTCGGCATCACGCCCAGGAACAAGTTCTAGCCCGGCGCTCCGGCCCGGCCGCGAGTCCCGTACATCGCCTTCCCACGACAGCGGGGGCGCCGTCCAGCACGGACGGCGCCCCCGCTCTCGTACGGCTGATCAGGCGTAGGTCTCGATGTCCTTGATCATGGCGAAACCGAGGCCGTACGCGCTCATGCCCCTCCCGTACGCCCCCACGTGCACCCCTTGCGAGGTAGAGCCGGCCAGCACCCAGCCGAACTCCGACTCGCGGTAGTGGAAGGGCGTCGGCACGCCGTCGACCGGCAGGGACAGCGTCGACCAGTCCGGCCCCGCGAGGTCGTCGGCGAGGACCCACGCCGTCTCGGTCTGCTGGTCCAGCCAGTCGTCGCGCAGGCTGTGGTCCATCTGGCCGGGCCAGGTGAAGGTCAGCAGGCCCACCCCCGCCAACCAGGCCGCAGAGGACACCGAGGTGGCCTCCAGCAGGCCCGTGCCGTCCGGGCTGCGCCGTACGGGGTTCGCGGCGACGGTCACCACGACCGCGAACTTCCCGCGGTCCTCACCGGCCGTCTCGTGCCGTACGGAGGGTTCGTCACCGTGGCCGATGGAACCGTGCTCGACGGCCCCGTCGGCCGCCGCACCCACCTGCATCAGCCAGCGCGGCCCCGTGAAGGCCTCGTCGAGGCCGTACCAGGGGAAGGGTGCCTCCAAGTAGCCGTCGACCGTACGCCGCGCGGAGGGGACCTGTTGTCCGCCCTCCGCGGCCGGCGTCTGCTCGACTGCCCGACTCGTCGTCTCCATGTGCCCGGACGCCTCCTCGTTCTCGACGGAACGACCGGCCCGCCCCCCTTCGGGCGTACTCGTCCGCTCCGCACAACAACCAGGCAGCATAGCCACCCCGCTCCGCACTGCCGGGAAGCCGCCCGGCGCGTGCGGCGTGCGCCCCCTCACATCGGGGAGCGCGAGTCGCTCAGGTGGCGTCCGCGTCGTAGGGCGGACGGTCGTCCTTGGCGGGCTCCTCGGGCTTCTTGGTCATGTCGATGCGACCGTCCCCCGAAGACGCCGCCGAACCCGACGAAATCGCCGAGGCGGCCGAACCCGAGACGGCGGCGTCCGTGTCGCGGCTGTGGACCGCGTCCGTGACCTCGGCCATCTCCTTCTTCAGGTCGAAGCCGTTGCGGATCTCCTTGAGCCCCAGCTCGTCGTTGTCCAGCTGCTTGCGGATGAACGTCTTGGGGTTGAGGTCCTCGAACTCGAAGTCCTTGAACTCCGGACCCAGTTCGCTGCGGATGTCCGCCTTGGCGCTCTCCGAGAACTCACGGATCTTCCGGACGGTACGCATCACGTCCTGAATGACCTTCGGGAGCTTGTCCGGACCGAAGACGAGCACGGCCAGGACGACGATCGTCACCAGCTCGAGCGGTCCTATGTCATTGAACACCTGAAGCTCCTTGCGATGTCCGCGGCCCTCGGCCCTCGGCCCTCGGTGGTCAAGTCGGGTCTTCCGTGGTCCGGGCCGGGTCCACGGTACCTGTCGCACCTGTCCGACCGGTACCGTCCGGGGACGTCCGAGTACGTGTACGCGGCCGGTTTTCCGCGTTGTTTGCCTTGTGGGACCGGGTTTCGGGGCCCGACCTGTGACGTTTCTGTCAATCCCTGGGAAAGCGCCGGAAAAGGGGGCGGGCCGCGTCAGCCGCCGCCGGACGAGCCGAGGACCAGGGTGAGGGTGCGTTCCCCGCCGTCCCGTTCGATCGTCAGCGCCAGCCGGTCGCCGGGACGGTGGGCGCGGGTCTTGACGATCAGCTCCTCGCCGGAGTGGACGCGCCGGCCGTCGATCTGCGTGATGACGTCCCCCGCGCGGACGCCGGCCCGGTCGGCGGGCCCGCCCGCGGTGACCGGGTCGCCCGCGGCGCCGTCCGCCGTACCGACCCGGGCGCCGTCGCCCGCGTAGTCCATGTCGAGCGTGACGCCGATGACCGGGTGGGTCGCCCTGCCGGTATTGATCAGCTCCTCGGCGACGCGCTTGCCCTGGTTGACCGGGATGGCGAAACCCAGGCCGATCGAGCCTGCCCGGGCGGTGCCGGAGTCGGTGCCGTCGTCGGCGGAACGGATGGCGGAGTTGATGCCGATGACATGACCCTGCGCGTCGAGGAGGGGGCCGCCGGAGTTCCCCGGGTTGATCGGTGCGTCGGTCTGCAGGGCGTCGACGTACGACACGTCACTCCCGTCGCCGCTCCCGCCGCCGGCGGTGATGGGCCGTTCCTTGGCGCTGATGATGCCGGAGGTGACGGTGCCCTCGAGATCGAAGGGGGCACCGATGGCGACGACCGGGTCACCGACCCGGACGTTGTCGGAGTTGCCGAGGTACAGGGGCTTCAGCCCTTTCACCCCGGTCACCCTCACCACGGCGAGGTCGTAGCCGCTGTCCCGGCCGACGACCTCGGCCTCGGCGGTCTGGCCCCCGTTGAACACGACGGTTATCCGGCCGTCGCCTCCGGCGGGCTCGACGACGTGGTTGTTGGTGAGGATGTGGCCGAGCGAGTCGAGTACGAAACCGGTACCGGTACCGGACTCCTCGCTTCCGCTGACGTGCAGCGTCACGACGCCGGGCAGGGCGCGCGCGGCGATGCCGGCCACGCTGTCCGCGGACCGCCCGGTGGGCGCCGCGGCGGCCTGCGGCAGCTCCACCGGGTCGAGCCCGCCGTTGCGCTCCAGATAGACGCCCACGGCTCCGCCGAGCCCGCCGGCGACCAGCGCGATGGCCAGCGCTCCACCGACCAGCCGCCCCCGCAGCTGCCTGCGCTGCTGGGACTCGCTGAGGACGCCCGCCCCGGGGTACCGGCCGAGCCCGCCCGCACCCTGGTACTGAAGCGGCCCACCGACGAGCGCTCCGCGCCCCGGACCTCCGGAAGCCGCGGCCCCGGCAAGGGGGTCGGCGGACCAGGGGTCGTAGCGCTGCCAGGGGTCGGCAGGGAGCGCGGCACCGGGATCCCCACCGGAGACCTGCCCCCCGACGGAACCGACGGCAGGTGCGACGGGCGGCGCGGTGGGTGCGGCAGACGAGAGGGGCACGGCAGGCGCAGTGGCCGTCGTTCCGGGGCCCGTGGGTTCCGACGTCATCGGCACCGTGGCGAGCGCGGGCGCGGGTGTGGCCGACGCGGCGCCATGTGCGGCCGGAGCGGGCGTGGAGGTCGCCGTCGGGTGCTGGACCGGCGGCGCGGGCGCCCAGGGGCCCGGTTCGCCGTACGGCGGGGTGCTGTAGGGGTCGGGGTCGTGCAGGGGCTTGGGCCGCTCGTCGGTGACCGACGGCGGCTCGGTGGCAGGCACCTCGACGGAGGCGACGGCGTCGGCTCGACCGGCCGCAGCCTCCGTGCCGACCTGCTCCGCCGGGGCCCCCGGGCCAGCCAGGACCTCTGGAACAGCCGAGGCGTCCGGGACAGCCAGGGCCCCCGAAGCAGCCGGAGCAGCCAGAGCCTCCGAGGCCGCCCAGGCGTCCGGGACAGCCGAGGCCACCGGAACAGCCGGCGCAGCCGCAGCAGCCAGAGCCTCCGAGGCCCCCGGGGCAGCCGAGCCCTCCGGAGCAACCGGAACAGCCAGAGACTCCGAGGCAGCCGGCGCAGCCGCAGCAACCGGGGCCTCCGGAGCCGCAGCCTCAGCAACCGGGGCCGCAGGCGCAGGCGACGGGACTGGGGGTGGCGGCGGAGGAGTCGTTTCTGTTGCGGGGCGGCTCAGTTCGTAGTCGCCGTCGTCGGTGAGGGGTACCGGCCGTGCGGGTCGGGCCAGTTCGAAGTCGCCTTCGTCCTCGGTCCTGGTCGACGGCTCGGGGCCGACGGTCTCCTCGGGGGCCGGCTCCGCCGTCGTGGCGTCGACCGGGTCCGCGGGGCTCTGTCGCCCCGGGGACGCCTGCGGTCGAGGCCGGCTCCACCACTTCGCCCTCGTGGGCTTCCCGTCGTCCATGCTCTCCCCCACCCGCCTTCGCGCCCGGCTGCCTGGCAGGGCGCGGTCCTCCCCGGATCCTCCCTGGATTCAACCAGGTTCGTGGCGGAGCGGCGCAGGGCCCGGGTCAGCGGGTGTTCTGCGAGGAAGGCGAGGTGGTGGTGGCGGGGACGGGTGCGGCGAGCAGACCGAGCCCGGTGACCTCCGGAGCGGTGGTCAGGGAGGTCAGGGTGATCGGCGGGGTGGTGCCGAGCGGGCGTATCAGCGGGGACATCACCGCGGCGCCGGCCACCATGGGCGAGGTGAGCCGGTGCAGGGCCTGCTCGACCGGACCGGTGGCCGGGGCGGGCACGCCGGGCAGCAGCGGTGCGGACACCTCGGTCGGGGCGACCGGGGTGTCGCCGAGCTGGCCGCCCTGGGAGAGCAGCGGGCCGACGGAACGGCGGCGCTGGTTCTCGGGCGACGTCGCCGAGCCCGTGCCCGGAGTGCGGGCCGGTGTCACATTGCTGCCGGAGCCCGAGCCCCCGCGACCGTCCGCGGTGGTGTCGATCGGCGCGACGGTCGTCATGCCGCCCAGCGCGATCGCGGCCAGCGACACCGCGCCGGCGGCGACGAACGCGAACCGCATACCGCGCGAACGCTCGGCGTCATGGCGGTCGCCACGGCCGACGGGGTGGATACGGAAGCCCCGGTCCGAGGCCGGTGACAGGAAGGAGCCGTGGCCATGGGCGGGTACGTAGCCGAACTCGAACGGCTCGTCCCGTCTTGTTCCACTGACTCCGAAGACTCCGTCGCCGAACCCGCCCCCGCCCAGCGGCGTACCGCCGCCGTCCGGGTCGCCTCCCCCGGGGAGCCCCTGGAGGCGGGCCAGGAAGCTTTCGGAGGGGGTCGGCGGGGCGACTTCCGCGAAGACGTTCTTCAGCCGACGCTGTGCGTCGACCTCCGACTTGCATTTCGGGCAGGTCGCCAGATGCGCCAGCACCCGCTCGCGGGTGTCGTGACCGAGTTCGCCGTCCACCAGGGCGGAGAGCCGGTCTCCGAGGTGCTGCTCGGCGAGGAGCCTCTCGGCGGAGTTGTGTCGGGATCCACTCACGCGGTCGCTCCCCTTCCTCCTCCCAGAGCGGGCACGCGGGGTACGAAGGAGCGGCGCTCGGCACGCGCTTCGGGCGAGCGGTGCGCGAGAGCCTTGCGCAGCTGCGAACGGCCGCGGTGGATACGCGAGCGGACCGTGCCCAGCTTGACACCCAGGGTCGCGGCGATCTCCTCGTAGGACAGGCCTTCGATGTCGCAGAGGACGACCGCGGCGCGGAACTCCGGCGCGAGGGTGTCGAGGGCCTGCTGGACGTCCGCGTCGAAGTGGGCGTCGTTGAAGAGCTGCTGGGGGGTGGGCTCCTTGCTGGGCAGCCGCTCGGCCGCGTCGTCGCCCAGCGCGTCGAAGCGGATGCGCTGCTTGCGGCGGACCATGTCCAGGAAGAGGTTGGTGGTGATGCGGTGCAGCCAGCCCTCGAAGGTGCCCGGGGTGTACGTGGAGAGGGAGCGGAAGACGCGGACGAAGACCTCCTGGGTGAGGTCCTCGGCGTCGTGCTGGTTACCGGTCAGGCGGTAGGCGAGCCGGTAGACCCGGCCGCTGTGCATGCTGACGATCTCCTCCCACGTGGGCGGAGTCCACGCCTGCCCGTCCGCGTCGGTGGAGAAGGTCGCGGTCTGGGCGGGGCCGGCGGCGGTGCCTGCGGCCTGGCTGTGGTCAGCAGCGGTGTCGTTCACGGATTTCGGCCTGCCTGCCGAACCGAGAAAGCGCCGCAGCACTCCTCCCCGATCCACGGGCGCGGCCGCACCTCCCCTGTCGGCTCTGGTGGTGATGTCCAGTGGAGCCCCTACCATAGCCACCTCGCCCGTTAGCTCCGGATAAGCGGTTTTACGAGAAATTGATCTGTGCTGATACGGCTCATACGGCTGCGTCAGCACTTGCTCGACACCCGGTCCCTCGTCGTGATCCAACTGTGTCCCCCCGTTGTCGTTCCCACCCCTTCAAACGCGCGGTCCCATCTGCGGGTTCCCGGCGGCAACGGATACAGTCACGCCCAGGCAACCACGGGGACAGGAGAGGGTCATTAGCGGCAACCGGCAGGCAAGCTGGGCGTTCGCCGACGCCTATGCCGCCGAGGACGAAGCGCTGCACTGGGCCCGTGACCGGGCCCGCGAGGCAGGGCTGCGCTCGGTGTCGCCGAGCACGGGCGCCGCGCTGCGGATGCTCGCCGCCACCGTGGACGCGAAGGCTGTCGCGGAGATCGGTACCGGCACCGGCGTCTCCGGGATCCACCTGCTGCACGGGATGCGCCCGGACGGCGTCCTGACGACCGTCGACCCCGAGCCGGAGCACCAGCAGTTCGCCCGCCAGGCCTTTCGCGCCTGCGGCTTCGCCAGCAACCGGGCCCGGTTCATCCCCGGCCGCGCGCTCGACGTCCTGCCCCGCCTCGCGGACGCGGGCTACGACCTCGTCTTCTGCGACGGCGACCGCCTGGAACTGATGGAGTACCTCGCTGAATCGTTGCGCCTGCTGCGGCCGGGAGGACTCGTCGTCTTCGAGGGTGTCTTCGCCAATGGCCGCACGGTCGATTCGGGACCGCAGCCCACGGAGGTCATAAGGATCCGGGAGCTGCTGCGGGCGGTGCGCGAGAGCCAGGAACTGGTGCCTTCGCTGCTCCCGGTGGGCGACGGACTGCTGTGCGCGGTCAAACGCTGAGTCCGCAGGTGCACGGATCGCGGCCGGGAGGCACGTGGTCGGCAGGCCCGTGGTCGACCCTTGGGCCTTTCGGGCCATGCGGCCCCGACGGACCGCGGGAAGGCTGACAAAACAACCGCTCCGGCACCCTGAAGGATGCCGGAGCGGTCGAAAGAGTAGGGTCGCTTGCGCGTCAGCCGACGACCTTCTTGAGGGCGTCGCCGAGCGCGTCGGCCTCATCGGGGGTCAGCTCGACGACGAGTCGACCGCCGCCTTCGAGCGGAACGCGCATGACGATGCCCCGCCCCTCCTTGGTCACCTCGAGCGGGCCGTCACCCGTTCGCGGCTTCATGGCCGCCATGCTCGTTCCCCTTCCTGAAACCAGCTCATCGCCAAAGCCGACGGCCCCGTGGAGGGCAGCCGCGGTCCAGCGTGGGACACACGACACCGGCATCGAACACATTGCTTCCAGGCCATTATCCCGCATCTCAGGACCCGATGACCAACATCAGTCGGCATCGCTTGGGCAACGCGCGCGAGCAAAACCACTCAATTCGGCGATGTGACTGCGATACTGCACCGCCGCACGGACTTCCACGCACCGGAAACCGTCCCGAATTCTTTGACGCAGGTCACATGTCGGGTCCGGTCCATGGACGGTGATCTCCGCCATGCTGTCCTCGTACACCGGACGTACTGACCAGTAGTACGCCGGAGCCGCGACACGGAGGGGAAACGCCATGGCCGACACCGTGCTCTACGAGGTGAGCGACGGGCTCGCGACGATCACGCTGAACCGCCCCGAGGCGATGAACGCGCTGAACGTCGCGACCAAGGTCGCCCTCCGGGACGCGGTCCAGTCCGCGGCCGCAGACGACGCCGTACGGGCCGTCCTGCTGACCGCCGCCGGCGAGCGGGCGTTCTGTGTGGGGCAGGACCTGAAGGAGCACATCGGGCTGCTGGCCGAGGGCTCGAAGCAGGTCATGAGCACGGTCGCCGAGCACTACAACCCGATCGTGCGGGCCCTGACCGAGGCGCCCAAGCCGGTGGTCGCCGCCGTGAACGGGGTCGCCGCCGGAGCCGGTTTCGGTTTCGCGCTGGCCGCGGACTACCGCGTCGTGGCCGACACGGCGTCCTTCAACACCTCGTTCGCGGGGGTCGCGCTCACCGCCGACTCCGGTGTCTCGTGGACCCTGCCCCGGGTGATCGGTCCGGGCCGGGCCGCCGACCTGCTGCTCTTCCCGCGCAGCATCACGGCCCAGGAGGCGCACGAGCTGGGCATCGCCAACCGGGTCGTACCGGCGGCCTCGCTGCGCACGGCGGCCGAGCAGCTGGCGCGGATGCTGGCCGAGGGGCCGACGGTGGCGTACGCGGCGATCAAGGAGGCGGTGGCCTACGGGTCCTCCCACTCGCTCGCCGAGACGCTGAACCGGGAGGACGAGCTGCAGACGCGGGCCGGGGCCTCCGAGGACCACGCGATCGCGGTGCGGGCCTTCGTCAACAAGGAGGAGCCGAAGTATCTGGGCCGCTGAGCCCGGTCACAGGAGCGCAGGAGCGGCTTCGGGGGCTTCGTGGGGGCGGGACCGGCGTGGCCGGTCGCGCGGCTCCCCGTGCCCCTCATGGGGCGGTTCTCACCACGCAGGTCTCCAGGTGGTCGTCCACCAGGCCGCAGGCCTGCATCAGCGCGTACGCCGTCGTCGGGCCCACGAAGCGCAGGCCCCGCTTCTTCAGGGCCTTGGACAGGGCCGTCGACTCCTCCGTCACCGCCGGCACGTCGGCCAGGGTCTTCGGGACCGGCCGGCCGGCCGGGTCGGGAGCGTGCGACCAGATCAGCTCGTCCAGGTCACCGGGCGCCCAGTCGGCCAGCACGCGCGCGTTGGCGAGGGTGGCGTCGACCTTGGCGCGGTTGCGGATGATGCCCGGGTCGGCGAGCAGGCGGGTGCGGTCCTCGTCGGTGAAGACGGCGACCGAGGCGATCTTGAAGTCGGCGAAGGCGGTGCGGAAGCCGGGGCGTCGGCGCAGGATCGTGATCCAGGACAGGCCGGACTGGAAGGCCTCCAGGCTGAGGCGTTCGAACAGCGCGTCGTCGCCGTGGACCGGGCGGCCCCACTCCTCGTCGTGGTAGGTCACGTAGTCCGGCGTGGACAGGGCCCAGGGGCAGCGCAGCGCGCCGTCCGCGCCGGCGAGGGCACTCCCGTCGCTCACTGCTGGTCCTCCGGGGCCGGCTTCTCCATGGAGACGTGGCCGCCGCCCGCCGGGGTCCTGGCGCCCGCCAGGGCGGACTCCAGGTCGGCGATGCGCGCGTCACGCTCGGCGAGTTCGGCGGCGACGCGGTTGAGTGCGTCGTCCACGTCGGCCATGCGGTAGCCGCGGACGGCCAGCGGGAAGCGGAGGTGGTCGATGTCGGAGCGGTCGACCGGGCGGTCCTGGGGCAGCGGGTCGTGCAGCCGCTCGGGGGCGACCTCCGGCAGCGGGCCGGTGCCCTCGCCGCCGCCCACCACGGCGAGTGTCACCGCGGCGACCACGACGGCGAGCGCGATGACCAGGAACAAGAACATAACCATCGGTGGGTCCCCACGCTCGGTGTGCTCGGAGTGGATGTGCTTGGGTCCGATCGTGCCATGCGGGTCCGACAGTTAGGGTCGCAGGCGGTGGATGTGCAGGACGTACTAGGAGAGGTCACAGGGGATGCTCAGGCTGGGCAGGCGTGAATTCGGCGCGCACGAGCCGGTGATCATGGCGATCGTGAACCGGACCCCCGACTCCTTCTACGACCAGGGGGCTACCTTCCGTGACGAGCCTGCCCTCGCACGCGTGGAGCAGGCGGTGGCGGAGGGTGCGGCCATCATCGACATCGGCGGCGTCAAGGCCGGGCCCGGTGAAGAGGTCACCGCACAGGAGGAGGCCCGGCGGACCGTCGGCTTCGTGGCCGAGGTGCGGCGGCGCTTCCCGGACGTGATCATCAGCGTGGACACCTGGCGGGCCGAGGTCGGCGAGGCGGTCTGCGAGGCGGGGGCCGATGTGCTCAACGACGCCTGGGGTGGCGTCGATCCGCGGCTCGCGGAGGTCGCGGCGCGGTACGGGGCGGGGCTGGTGTGCACGCACGCGGGGGGCGCCGAGCCGCGGACCCGTCCGCACCGGGTGACGTACGACGACGTCATGGCCGACATCCTGCGGGTCACCGTGGGGCTGGCGGAGCGGGCGGCGGACCTGGGCGTGCCGAGGGAGTCGATCATGATCGATCCGGGGCACGACTTCGGGAAGAACACCCGGCACAGCCTGGAGGCGACCCGGCGGCTCGGGGACATGGTGGAGACGGGGTGGCCGGTGCTGGTGTCCCTGTCCAACAAGGACTTCGTGGGCGAGACGCTGGACCGGCCGGTGAAGGAGCGGGTGGTGGGGACCCTGGCGACGACCGCCGTGTCGGCGTGGCTGGGGGCGCAGGTGTACCGGGTGCACGAGGTGGCGGAGACCCGGCAGGTGCTGGACATGGTGGCGTCGATCGCCGGGCACCGGGCGCCGGCGGTGGCACGGCGGGGGCTGGCGTAGTCTCCTCGCCCCCGCCGCCCCTTCCCGTCCCGAACCTGGGGGCCGCCGCCCCCAGACCCCCGCTTTCGGCCGAAAGGCCTCGTCCTCGAGCGCCGGACAGGCCGATCCGTCAGCGGCCCGCCTCCTTCGACACCAGGGCCACCGCCTCCTCCACGTCGTCCGTGACGTGGAAGAGGAGGAGGTCCTTCTCGGAGGCCTTGCCCTGGGCGATCAGGGTGTTCCGCAGCCAGTCGATCAGGCCGCCCCAGTACTCCGTGCCGAAGAGGACGATCGGGAAGCGGGTGACCTTCTGGGTCTGGACGAGGGTGAGTGCCTCGAAGAGTTCGTCCAGGGTGCCGAGGCCGCCGGGCAGGACCACGAAGCCCTGCGCGTACTTCACGAACATCATCTTCCGCACGAAGAAGTAGCGGAAGTTCAGGCCGATGTCGACGTACGGGTTGAGGCCCTGCTCGAAGGGGAGCTCGATGCCCAGACCCACCGAGATGCCGCCCGCTTCGGACGCCCCCTTGTTGGCCGCCTCCATCGCGCCCGGGCCGCCGCCCGTGATCACGGCCCAGCCGGCGTCGACGAGGGCACTGCCGAGCCGCACGCCCGCCTCGTACTCCGGGGAGCCCACCGGTGTGCGGGCGGAACCGAACACGCTGATCGCGGGAGGGAGTTCGGCGAGGGTGCCGAAGCCCTCGATGAACTCCGACTGGATCCGCAGCACCCGCCAGGGGTCCGTGTGCACCCAGTCGGAGGGCGCCCGTTCGTCCAGCAGCCGCTGGTCCGTGGTGCTCGACTGCACCTGGTCCCGCCTACGGAGGACGGGTCCCAGGCGCTGCTCGTCCGGTGGCTGCTTCTTGCCCTCGGGGTTCCCTGTAGCCATGGTGAGCTCCCTCCGCGATTGGGGCCTCCCCGGCTCGGGCGAAGCCGAGAGCTGGGGAAGTTTGTTCCACCTCAGCGTAGATCTACGCGGGTTACGGACGGGGGACGTCGGCGTGTCCGCCCTGAAGCGCCCCCGCGCCGGACGTCTCCTCAGGCGGTGAGCCAGGCCCTCAGCCGCTCCTCGCCCGCCAGGATCTTGGCCGTCTCCACGCGCTCGTCCCGCTTGTGCGCCAAGTGCGGGTTGCCGGGGCCGTAGTTGACCGCGGGGACGCCCAGCGAGGAGAAGCGACTCACGTCCGTCCAGCCGTACTTGGGCATCGGGGTGCCGCCGACCGCCTTGATGAAGGCCGCCGCCGCCGGGTGGGAGAGGCCGGGGAGGGCGGCCGGGCTGTGGTCGTCGACGACGAACTCCGCCACCCCGCAGTCGGCGAAGACCTCGCGGACGTGGGCGACGGCCTCCGCCTCGCTCCGGTCCGGCGCGTAGCGGAAGTTGACGGTGACGACGCACTCGTCGGGGATGACGTTGCCGGCCACGCCGCCCGTGATGCCGACCGCGTTGAGTCCCTCGCGGTACTCCAGGCCGTCGATGACCGGGTAGCGCGGCTCGTAGGCGGCGAGGCGGGCCAGGATCGGGGCCGCCGCGTGGATGGCGTTGGAGCCCATCCAGCTGCGCGCCGAGTGGGACCGCTCGCCCTTGGTCTTCAGCAGGACCCGCAGGGTGCCCTGGCAGCCGCCCTCCACCTGGCCGTCGGAGGGCTCCAGCAGCACCGCGAAGTCGCCCGCCAGCCACTCCGGACGGTGCTCGGCCACGTGCTTGAGGCCGTTGAGGTCGGCGGCGACCTCCTCGTTGTCGTAGAAGACGAAGGTCAGGTCGCGGTTGGGCGCCGGGACCGTCGCCGCGATGCGCAGCTGGACCGCGACCCCGGACTTCATGTCGCAGGTGCCGCAGCCCCACAGGACCCCGTCCTCGTCCAGCCGCGAGGGGACGTTGTCGGCGATCGGGACGGTGTCGATGTGGCCGGCGAGGACCACACGCTCCGCGCGGCCCAGGTCCGTGCGGGCGATCACGTTGTTGCCGTAGCGGTCCACCGTGAGGTGGGGCAGCGCGCGCAGGGCGGCCTCGATCGCGTCCGCGAGCGGCTTCTCGGTGCCGCTCTCCGAACGGAAGTCGACGAGCCGCGCGGTGAGTGCGGCGGCGTCCAGAGTGAGGTCAAGGGTGGTGTCGGCCATGCCGTCGACCCTAACGCGCCCGCTGCGCGTCCAGCTTTTCCGCGCTCAGCGCACGGGCCTCCTGCTCCTCAGTACTCTCCAGTACCTTGTACGCGTGCCAGAGCCGTCACCCTCTCCCAAGCGCCGCGGCCGCCTCCTCCGTTTCGGGGCGGCCTGCGTGGTCCTGTCCGCCGTCGCGGGTTATGTCGTGGTGCAGTACGTCACCGGCGGCACCGACGATCCGGGCTGCCGGGTCGTCTCGGGCGGCGCGAACGGGGCGACGTACGAGTTCACGCCGGAGCAGGCGGTGAACGCGGCCACGATCGCCGCCGTCGGCACCAACCGGGCCATGCCCGAGCGCGCCGTGGCGATCGCGCTCGCGACCGCCCTCCAGGAGTCGGGGCTGCGCAACCTCACCCACGGCGACCGGGATTCGCTGGGCCTGTTCCAGCAGCGGCCCTCGCAGGGCTGGGGCACCGAGAAGCAGGTCACGGACCCGGCGTACGCGGCGAACATCTTCTACGAGCACCTCGCGAAGGTCCGCGACTACACCGAGCTCCCGCTCACCGTCGCCGCGCAGCGCGTGCAGCGCAGCGGCTACCCGGAGGCGTACGCCAAGCACGAGCCGGACGCCACGGTGCTGGCCGCCGCGCTGACCGGGACGGCGGCGGCCACGCTGACCTGCAACGGCCGCTCGGCCACCACGCCGACGACCACCGGTCCGGACGCGGTGCGGGCGGCGCTGGTGCGGGACTTCGGGCGGGACGCACTGCAGCAGGCGGGCTCGGAGGCCGACGCGCAGGACGTCTCGTCCACTCCCCCGGCGGACCCGGACGCGCCGGCCGCCGAGAGCGCCGGGCGGACCGTGACGCTGCCCGTGACCGAGACCACCACCTCCGGTGGGCGCAGTGTCGGCGAGCGCGGCTGGCAGCTGGCGCACTGGGCGGTGGCCAACGCCTCGGCGCTGCGCATCGAGAGCGTGTCGTACGCGGGCCGGGAGTGGGTCTCCGGGAACACCGACAGCCGGTGGCGGGCGGCCGGCTCGACCAGCGCGGAGGCCGCCGGGGCGACGGGGGCGGGCGGCGGAAGCGGCAGCGTACGGATCGTCACCGCGCAGTAGACCGCGCAGCAGTACGGGTCGTCACTCGATGGGGTCACGTATGGACCGTTCGGGCGACCTGGTGCTCAGGTTTTCGCGCCGTCACCCCCGCATCCGACGAATCCCTTGCGGACAAAGGGCTACAGGGGTTTGACGGACTTTCACATCGGGCGGTTTTTGCCCGTTTTTATCCGCAGGCGATAATGCGACGCATTGCCAACTCTTTACGTTGGCCGTGCGCAACCTTCGCGGGGTTCGAGCGGTAGTCACTGCGTCCGGGCCCGGACAGACAGACAGTCACAGCAGTCACAGACAGTCCTTGTTCTCTCCCGTCGAAGGAGCATCATGTCCCTCCCCCTGACCCGCCGGATCGCCCGTGCCGCGCTGCTTGTCGCTGCGGGAGCGGCCGCCGGGGTCGGTGCGGCCGGCTCCGCCAGTGCGGCCCCCAGCCTTCCCGCCGCTCCGAACCTCGGCGGACTGACCGCCCTGGACGCGGCGAGCGTCGGCACCACGGTCGACGGCGCGGCGCAGAACGTCACCGGACTCGCGGGTGAGACCGGTGGCAAGGCCGTGAAGCAGACGGTGCCGGCCGCGGGCAAGACCAGCGGCAAGGCCGTGAAGAAGGCGGCGCCCGCGGCGCAGAAGACGGCCGGCGAGGCGGCGGGCTCCGCCGGGGGCCTCCTCGGTGACACCGCGTCGACCGCCACCAAGGGCGGACTGCCGACGGACTCGCTCACCAAGGGCGGGCTGCCCGGCGCCGAGACCCTCCCGGTGAAGAGCCTGCCGCTCGGCTGACGCCCGCGGCCCTCGAGCCGGTGACGGGGTCCAGGGTGCTCCCTGGGCCCCGTCTCGTCGTCGTGGCAGGCGGGCGGGCGCGGGAGGCGTCCTAGCGGGCGAGCCGGGCCACCGCCGCCGCGATCCGCTCGTCCGTCGCCGTCAGGGCCACACGGACGAAGTTCTCGCCCGCCTCGCCGTAGAAGTCGCCGGGGGCCACCAGGATGCCCAGGTCCGCCAGGTGGGCGACGGTGGTCCAGCAGGACTCGTCCCGGGTGGCCCAGAGGTACAGGCTGGCCTCGCTGTGCTCGATGCGGAAGCCGTGGGCGAGCAGTGCCTCGCGCAGCGCGGTGCGGCGGGCCGCATAGCGTTCCCGCTGCTCACGGACGTGGGTGTCGTCGCCGAGGGCCGCCACGGCCGCCGCCTGCGTGGTCGCCGACGTCATCATGCCGCCGTGCTTGCGGATCTCCAGGAGCGGGGCCAGGACGGCCGGGTCGCCCGCCAGGAAGGCCGCCCGGTAGCCCGCCAGGTTCGAGCGCTTGGACAGCGAGTGGACCGAGACGATGCCCTCGTACGAGCCGCCGTTGACGTCCGGGTGCAGGACCGAGACCGGATCGGCCTCCCAGCCCAGCTCCAGGTAGCACTCGTCGGAGAAGAGCAGGACGCCGTGCTCACGGGCCCAGGCCACGATCCGGGTCAGCTCGTCCTTGGAGAGGACCTGGCCCGTGGGGTTGGACGGCGAGTTCAGCCAGAGCAGCTTCAGCCCCTCCGGGTCCAGCTCCGTGGGGTCGTCGTAGACCTCGTACCCGGCGCGGGCCAGCCGGGCGCCGACCTCGTAGGTCGGGTAGGCCAGGCGCGGGTAGGCGACCCGGTCGCCGGGGCCGAGACCCAGCTGGGTCGGCAGCCAGGCGACCAGTTCCTTGGAGCCGACGATCGGCAGCACGTGCCGGTGGGTCACACCGCGGGCGCCGAGCCGCCGCTCCACCCAGCCGGTGATCGCGTCGCGCAGCTCGGGCGTGCCCCAGACCGTCGGGTAGCCGGGTGAGTCGGCCGCGTCGATCAGGGCCTTCTGGATCAGCTCGGGGACCGGGTCGACGGGGGTGCCGACGGAGAGGTCGACGATGCCGTCCGGGTGGGCCGCGGCCGTCGCCTTGTACGGCGCCAGCTTGTCCCAGGGGAAGGTGGGGAGACGGTCGGAGACTGCGGACACGGCTTCTGGCTCACTTTCTGGTACGGGAGCTGCCCCTTACGGCAAACGCCTCGGCCCCGCACGGCGATCTCAGGTGATCAGGCCGTACGGGACCGAGGCGGCACGAGGTGCGGGCCGCTTTACTGGTTCTGCGGCGGCAGCGCGGCGACGAAGGGGTGGTCGCGCTCGATCAGCCCCAGCTTGCTGGCGCCGCCGGGAGAGCCGAGCTCGTCGAAGAACTCGACGTTCGCCTTGTAGTAGTCCTTCCACTCCTCCGGAGTGTCGTCCTCGTAGAAGATCGCCTCGACCGGGCAGACCGGCTCACAGGCGCCGCAGTCGACGCATTCGTCCGGGTGGATGTACAAGGACCGCTGGCCCTCGTAGATGCAGTCGACCGGGCACTCTTCGATGCACGCCTTGTCCTTGACGTCGACACAAGGCTGCGCGATGACGTAGGTCACGCTGTCGTTCCTCCTCGATAGGGCGCCGGCGGGCCTCCTCAGGCTCCGCCGCCTGGCGCGCGGGAGCGCGGCGTCGTCGATGCCCGCCTCTAGTATCTCCGTTCCTGGGCATGATCCGAACAGGAGGGGTGAACTGACCTGTGGAAATCTCGGCCGCCGGACGCCTCGAGGTCCGCATCACCACTGCTGACGTGGGCAAACGTGTCTCCGTACGCTGCCTGACCGAGGCGGGTACCGCCGGGGGGAAATTCACCGACACGGTAGGCGTTCTCACATCATGGGACGCCGGTGTGCTGGTGATCACACGGAAGAGCGGCGAGAGCGTCCGCGTTGACGCATCCTCGCTGGTCGCCGGGAAGGTCGTACCGGCCGCCCCGGCGCGCCGCCGGGGCCCCGCCGCCGGGTACGAGGAGCTCGCGCAGGTCGCCTCCCGGGCGTGGCGTCCGCTGGAGAGCGCGCGGCTCGGCGAGTGGGAGCTGCGGGCCGCCGCCGGGTTCACCCGCCGGGCCAACTCGGTGCTGCCGCTCGGCGCGCCGGGCGTCCCTCTCGACGAGGCCCTGGACGTCGTACGGCATTGGTACGGCGAGCGCGGGCTGCCCGCCTACGTACAGACCGCGACGGGGGCCGAGGGCACCCAGGAGCTGCTGTGCGCGGAGCTGGAGCGGCGCGGGTGGGTGCGTGAGGTGAGCGCCGAGCTGTGGATCGGGGCACTGGCGCCCCTCGCCGACCGGGCGGAGGCTGAGGGGGTGGTCCTGGCCCGGGAGGCCGACGAGGCGTGGCTGGCCCGGTATCAGCGCAAGGGGGTGAGCGAGGTGGCCCTGAAGGTACTGGGGAGCGGGGCCTCGGTGTGGTTCGCGTCGGTACCCGGGAAGCCCGGCGAGGCCCCCGCCGCCATCGGGCGGTGTGTCGTGGACGGGCGCTGGGCCGGGTTCGCGGCGGTCGAGGTCGATCCGGCGCAGCGGCGGCGGGGGCTGGCCACCGTCGTGATGGCCGCGCTCGCCCGGCAGGCACTGGAGGAGGGCGCGTCGGCGGCCTGGCTCCAGGTGGAGGAGCAGAACGCGGGAGCACGGGCGTTGTACGCCGGGATGGGCTTCGCGGCACATCACGCGTACCACCACTATCGGGAGCATGCGTGAGCGGGTTCGAGGCCGGGGAGGTACGGCGGCGGTTCGCCGAGGAGGCGCGGGCCGAGCGGCCCGATCTGGCCCTGCTGTGCCTGCTGATCGGCGCGGAGCCGGACCGGGAACTGGACGAGGCCGCACTGGACGCCGCGCAGATCGAACTGGACCGGCTGGCGGGAGAGCTGCCGTACCGGCCCGGCGGGCCGCGCGAGTGGGCGGTGGCGCTGCGGGAGCTGCTCGGTGAGCGGTACGGGTTCCGTGGCGCGGCCGCGGACTACGAGCGGCTGGAGTCGTCGCTGCTGCATCGGGTGCTCGTACGGCGGCGGGGCCTGCCGATCCTGCTGTCCGTGGTGTGGGTGGAGGTGGCGCGACGGGCCGGGGCGCCGGTGTACGGGGTCGCGCTGCCGGGGCACTTCGTGGTGGGGTTCGGGCCGCCCGCGGACCGGGAGCGCCAGGTGCTCGTCGATCCCTTCGACGGGGGCCGGATCCTGTCGGGCGATGACGCCGAGTCGCTGGTCACCGCGGCGACGGGGGCGCGGCTCGAGCCGTCGATGCTGGTCCCGGCGGAGCCGTTGGACGTCGTGATGCGGATCCTGAACAACATCCGGTCGTGGGCCCTGGCCCGGCCGGAGCGGTCGGATGTCGCGCTGTGGGCCGTGGAGCTGGCGCTGGCGGTGCCCTCCCATCCGGCGCGGTTGCGGTACGAGAAGGGGCAGTTGCTGGTGCAGCGGGGGGACTTCGTCGGCGGGGCCGTGGAGCTGGAGGAGTACGCGGGGCTGGTGGAGGTCGTGGACGAGGGGACCGCGGAGCGGGTGCGCAAGGAGGCGTTCGCCGCGCGGGCGATGCTGAACTGAGGCCCGCGGGAGGCTCGTCGGACGGCCGTCGGACGGCCGGTGGGGGACGTCGGAGGCTGGTGGGGGCGCTGCCCCTCACAGCCAGCCCTTCTCCCTCGCGGTCCGCACCGCCTCGGCCCTGTTGCGTACCGCCAGTTTCTGTATCGCCGTCGACAGGTAGTTGCGGACCGTGCCCTGGGACAGATGCAGGGCCGCCGCCAGTTCCGCGTTCGTCGAACCGTCGGCCGCCGCGCGCAGGACCTCGCGTTCGCGGTCGGTGAGGGGGTTGGCGCCGCCCGCCAGGGCCGCCGCCGCGAGCGTGGGGTCGATGACCCGCTCGCCCGCCAGGACCTTGCGGACCGCCGCCGCGAGCTGCGCCGCGGGCGCGTCCTTGACGAGGAAGGCGTCGGCGCCGGCCTCCATGGCACTGCGCAGATAGCCGGGGCGGCCGAAGGTCGTGAGCACGACCAGCTTCAACCCCGGTAGTTCCTTGTGGAGTTGCGCGGCGGCCTCGATGCCCGTCGCGCCCGGCATCTCGATGTCGAGGAGGGCCACGTCGACGTCGTGCGCGCGGGCGGCCGCGAGGACCTCGTCGCCGCGCGCCACCTGGGCGACCACCTCGATGTCGTCCTCGAGGCCGAGCAGGGCCGCCAGGGCCTCGCGGACCATCGACTGGTCCTCGGCCAGCAGGACCTTGATCATGCCACCACTCATGAGCCGGATCCTACGTCCGGCACCGGGCCGGCCGGGACCCGGGCCGTCAGCCGGAAGCCGCGCCGGACGCGGCCCGCCTCCAGGGTGCCGCCGGCCTTCTCCAGGCGCTCGGTGAGGCCGGTGAGGCCGTTGCCGGGGCCCTTGCCGGAACCGCCGGACCCGTCGTCCTCGACGGAGAGTTCGAGGACGGGGCCGTCCAGGGTCTGGCGCCGCACCAGGTCCACCGTGCAGCGGGTGCCGCCGCTGTGCCGCACGACGTTGGTGATCGCCTCGCGCAGGGTCCAGGCGAGGGCGGACTCGCTCTCCTCGGGGACGCCGTCGAGGTCCGGTTCGGCGGGGATCACGGCGGTGATGCCGGCCGCCGTCAACGCGACCTGCGTGCCCGCGAGTTCGGCGGCGAGACGGGGCCGCCGATAGCCGGTGACGGCCTCCCGGACGTCCACCAGGGCCTGGCGGCTGACCTGTTCGATGTCGGCTACCTGCTGCGCGGCCTTCTCGGGATGGCCGGGGAGCATCCGGCCGGCCAGCTCGCTCTTGAGGGTGATCAGGGAGAGCGAGTGGCCCAGCAGGTCGTGCAGGTCCCTGGCCAGGCGCAGCCGTTCCTCGTTGGCGGCGAGCTGGGCGACCGTCGCGCGGGCCTTGCGCAACTCCACCGTCGTGCGGACCAGTTGGCTCACCCCGGTCATCGCGAAGCCGATGAGCAGGACCAGCAGGAGGAGGTTGAGCGCCTCGTCCTCGTCGGTGCGCAGGCCGACGAGGAGCATCACCGCGGCGGTGCCCGGGATCGTCCAGAACGCCACCCGCAGCGGGAGCACCATCCCGCAGGCCACGGAGACGTAGCAGTACAGGCCGAGCCAGGCGGAGCCGAGGGTGAGGCACAGGACGGTGGCGAGCACCGCCATGGAGCCGATCAGGGCGGCGACGAGCCTGTCGGGGTAGGGCGCGGCCCCCATGTCCCGGAAGAGCAGCGACAGGTAGACGGTGACGAACACCGCCAGGCCCAGCCAGCCGGCCACCGTGCCGCCGGTGGTGTGGTCGCCCGAGACGAGGTCGTGGACCGGCGAGCTGAGGAACACCAGCCAGACGCCGATCCACAGCACCTTGCGCCGCCACAGCTCGCGCGTCGTGCGGGCGGTCTGGCCCAGCGCGATCGGCGATCCGCCCCGGGCCTTCTCCGACAGCCGGTCGTCCGTCATGACGCTCACGCCTTCAGCGTGTCCTTCCGGTACAGCCAGGCCGCGCCGCCCGTGAACAGGGCGAAGAAGACGACCAGGATGACGATGTCCTTGGCATGCGGGGCCTGACTCTGCTCGATGGACTGCCCCAGGGCAGCGTACGCGTGCGTCGGCACCCACTTGGCTATGTCCTGGAGCCAGGTCGGGAAGGTCGTCGTCGGCATCCACAGGCCGCCGAGGATGGACAGGCCGAAGTAGGTGATCATCGTGATCGGGCGGACCGCGTCCCCGTTCGCGAGGTAGCCGATCGCCACGCCCAGGGCGGCGAAGACCAGGCTGCTGGCCCAGATCGCGCCGGTGAGGGCGCACCACTGCCAGGCGTCCAGCCGTACGTCCTTCACGGCGGCGGCGACGGCGAAGACCACGACGATGGACGGCAGGCTGACCACGGCCGCGCTCGCCGTCTTCGCCAGGACGTAACCGCGGCCCGGGAGCGTGGTCAGGCGCAACTGCCGCACCCAGCCGCTCTGGCGCTCCTTGGCGATGCGTTCGCTGTTGCCCATCAGGACGGCCGTGAGGGCGCCGAAGGAGGCCATCGAGACCATCATGTAGGTCGGCAGGGTCAGGCCCGTGCCGTCGACCTTCTCCGTGCCGTCGGCGCTGCCCGCGATGAGCAGGAACAGGACCGACGGGTAGATCACCGAGAAGAACAGGAACTTGCGGTTGCGCAGGGCGCGGGTGAGTTCCAGTCTGATCAGGCCGTTCACTTGGACTTCGCCTCCTCGGCGGTGGTGAGGGCGACGAAGGCCTGCTCCAGGCCGAGCCCGGCGACTTCGAGGTTGCGGGGGTAGAGCCCGAGGCCGTAGACCGCGTGGACGGTGGCGTCGGCGTCGGTGGACTGGATGCGGACGGTCCGGCCGGAGCCCGCGCCGGAGCCGCTGTGGGACACCGTCAGGCCGGTGAGGAACGGCAGGGCGCGCAGGGCTGCCTCGTCGATCCCGTCCGCCAGGTCGAAGGCGATCCTGCGCGCCCCCGCCTTGGCCTTGATCTCGGCCGCCGTGCCGTCGGCCAGGAGCCGGCCCCGGTGCAGGACCAGCACCCGGTCGGCGATGGCGTCGGCCTCTTCGAGGTAGTGGGTGGCGAACAGGACCGTGCGGCCCTGGTCGGCCTGCTCGCGCATGGTGGCCCAGAACGCCTGCCGGGTGGTGACGTCCATGCCGGTGGTGGGCTCGTCCAGGACGATCAGGTCGCTGTCGCCGGCGGTGGCGAGGGCGAACCGGACGCGCTGGGCCTGGCCGCCGGAGAGCTTGTCGACCTTGCGGTCGGCGATCTGGGTGACGCCCGCGCGGGCCAGCACATCGGCGACCCGGTACGGCTTGGGGTGCAGTCCGCAGGCCAGCGCGACCAGTTCGGCGACCGTGACCTCGTCCATCAGGCCGCCGCTCTGGAGCATCGCGCCGACCCGGCCGGCGACGATCGCCTCACGCGGGCCGGTGCCGAAGATGCGGACCGTGCCGCTGTCGGGCTGCTTGAGGCCGAGCAGCAGATCGAGGGTGGTCGACTTGCCCGCGCCGTTGGGACCCAGCAGCGCCACGGTCTCCCCCGGGCGCAGGGCGAGTGTCAGGCCATCCACGGCCCGCACGTCCCCGAAACTCTTGCTCACCTGGTCGAACCCGACCACCGGTGCTGTCGTCGTCATGACAGCGATCGTCGCCCCGGGGGCCGGGCGGGCGGCAGTGTCTGCCGTCCTCGGTGCCGCATGACAGATGTCATGCGGCACCGCCGTCGGATCAGCTCGGGTCGGTGTCGATGACCCCGGTCCGCTCCGTCTCGCTCTTCAGGGCCGGGCGCAGGGCGCTGATGACGTCCTGGACCGTGACGGCCGTCTTCTGGCCGGTGCCGCGGGTGATCAGCACACCGTTGAAGGTGCCGCCGTAGAGCTCCGTCAGCGCGGCCTGGTCGTAGCTCTCGACGAGCTTGCCGTTGACCGCCTTGACCTGGAGGAACTTCCAGAGGGAGTTCTTCGGGCTGAAGGAGACCGTGTGCGCCGCGTCGGTCATGACGGTGACCTTGCCGGACATCGCCGGTTCGGCGAACTCCTTCATCATCCGGTCGACCTCGGCGTCGGAGATCGTCGGCTGCTTGTCGGTCGTCGGGACCTTCACCCCGGCGGCCGTACCGGTCTCCACCTGGGTGCGATAGGCCTCGACGACGGCCTCCTGGGCCTGCGCCGCGTCGATGCCCTTGCCCGCCTTGCCGTAGACGGCGACGGCCTTGCCGGACTCGAACTTGATCGTGCCGTCGGTGGCCGAGCCGGAGCCGCCCGCGGCGGACTCGAGGGCCGCCTGGAGCTTCTCCTCGTCGACCGGCATCGCCGGCTCGACCTCACGGTGCTGCCCGAACAGCGAGCCGATCACGGAGACCGGGTTGTAGTCGCTCTTGGCGGCGTCGTCGACGGTGGCCTGCAGGTCGAACTGGAGGCCCGCCTGATCCGGCTTCAGGGTGACGGTGCCGCCGTCGACGGACAGCTTCAGTGCCTGGGTGACCCGCTTGCCGAAGGCGTCGTCGAGCTTCTTGACGGCGTCGTCGCTGGTGCCGCCGCCGACGTCGACGCCGAGCACGGTGGTGCCCTTGGGCACGTCGGAGTGGTTCATCAGCAGGCCGGCGCCGTAGAGGCCGATCCCCGCGACGACCACCAGGCCGCCCAGCAGGGGCAGCTTGCTGCGGCCCTTCTTCTTTTTCTTCTGGGAGTTCCTGGATTCGCCCGCGGGCGCGCTCTGCGGGGCCGGGGCCGGTCCCTTCGGCGGGGTGTGCGGCAGCGGACCGTCGGTGCGCGTACCGCCCTGGCCGCCGGGCACGACGGGGATGCCGCTGGTGACGGTGTTCCCGGAGACGTTGTCGACGGGACGGCCGCCGTAGCCGCCCGCGCCCGGTTCGGGGGCGGGCTTCTGCGGGGTGAGGATCGCGGTGTCGTCGCTCAGGCCACCGCCGGGGAGACGACCGGTGCCGGGGCCGGTGCCGGGGCCGGGGCCGGGGCCGGCGCCGAGGGCACGCGGACCGCCGGGACCTGCCTGGCCACCGGGGCCGGCCGGACCACCCGGACCGCCACGGCCGTTGGGGCCGCCGGGGCCACCAGGACCGGAGGGGGCGCCGGGCGGGCGGGTCACACCGGGAGCGCCGGGAGCGCCGTGCGGGACGCCGCCCATCGGAGGCACCATCGGGCCGTCGCCGGTGACCGGACCGCCGGTCGGGCCCGCGGGGCCGCCCTGCGGGCCGCCACGGCCGCCGGGACCGCCGGGTCCGTCCGGGCCGTTGAAGTCGTAGGAGCCGCCGGGACCGGCCGGGAGACCGCCCTGGGGGCCCGGGCCGTGCGCGCCGTTCGGCACGCCGAAGCCCTGCTGGCCGTACTGGCCGTTCTGACCCTGCCGGCCGTTCTGACCGTTGTCGGAGAAGTACGGCAGGTTGTCACGCCGCGGCTCGGCGCCGCTGGCGCCCTGCCCCGGCCCCGGTGCCGACCCCGGCCCCTGTCCCTGCACCGGCGGCTGGCCCGGCTGGCCCGGCCGCGGGCCGTTGCCGAGCGGGCCCGCGGCGAGTGCCTCGGTGACGTCGAAGGAGCCCGTGCCGCCGCCGTGTCCCGGAGCCACGGGACCGCCGGTGGCGCCACCGGGGACCCCGGCGCCGTTGGTGCCGCCGGGACGCGAACCGCCCGGCACGCTCATGGAGCCGACCACACCACCGGGACGTCCGTTGCCGGGCCGCGCGCCGCCGGGCGCACCTGCGCCGGTTCCGGCACCCGGTCCCGCCGCGCCGGCGGGGGCACCCGTGGGCGCGGCCGTACCGGCGGCGGAACCGCCCGGCAGACCGGCGCCGTTGGTGGAGCCACCGCCCTGCCCGCCCTTGCCCGGCCCGGACTTGCGGGGCGCGAACCAGTTGCTCGTCTCCGCGGCGGGCGCGGGTTCGGCGGGCAGCTCGAACGAGCCCGTGTCGGACGAGGAGTGGCCGACGGCGGGCGCGGACGGCGCCGACTGCGCGTCGGCACCGGCCTGGGCGTTGCCGTCGGGGCTGTCACCGCCCTTGCTCTCGGTGTCCGCGACGGGCGTGCGCATCACGACCGGCGGAATCGGCCGCGAACCCGGGATGTTGATGCGGATCCGGGTCGTCAGCGTGGTCTCGGTCTTGCGTTCCTCCGGCTGCGCGGACGAACGGCCCGCGTCCGCACCGCCGTCGGACACCACGGGGGTGCCGTACGGCGGCGTGCCCGAGGGGTATGCGGCTCCGCCGCGCCCGTTGGGCCCGGAGGACGGACTGTCAGTTTCACGACTCAAGGCAGGTTCTCCAGGTTGGCTCCGCCGCCCGCACGGCCTCACGGGCAGCTCGGCGGCGCGCACCACCATACTGGCCACTTCTGGCCCGTATCCCACGACCGCCGGGGAAACCCACACCGGACTCCCACGGGCACGCCACGGTGAAGTGGTACGTCACTTGCCAAGTCGGACGTCGCCGCCGACCGGTTGCCGCCCCAAACCAATGGTGGCGCAGATCACAGCAAGTGCCATGCCGCCGAGCAGGAAGAGGTACGAACCGCCTCCCGCGCCGAACAGGAAGTCACCCTCGGGACGGCCCGCCGTGCACAGGATGACGGAGATCATCCAGCCGGCGGCGGGCGCGACGGCCCCGGCGCGGCTGCCGAGTGCCCGTGCGCCGCCGAGGAACAGCCCGGCCGCGCCCACGAGCGCGAGGAGCAGTCCGCCCGGGAACCAGCCGGCCTGGACGAGCGCCCCCGCGAGACCGGTGACGGCGCCGAGCAGCAGGAGCCCCGCACAGGCGGCGATCCGTCCGGCGGGGGGCATCCGCAGCGGCTGGGCGAGCATCGAACCACGGTCGGCCATCACGCCACCTCCGTCGCGTCGCCCGTACCGGCGAACAGGTCGGTCTCCCTCTTCCCGGCGGGCTCCCCGCGTACGAGTTCGTAGTACTCGATCGGGAACAGGGGCTGCGCGAGCTCGTTGGAGAGGGCGAAGTACTGCTCGCCGGGGGCGACTTCGACCTGGGTGGCATGCGCGCGCATCGCGGCGGCCTTGGCGGCGGTGTGCGTCGGACCGCCCTCGATCGCGGCGGTGACCAGGCCGTCGTCCACCACGCCCGGCACGTCGGAGACGACGGCGCTCTTGGCGAAGGGCAGTCCCGGCAGTTCCTCCCGGAGCCGCGCGAAGGCGGCCCCGACGACGGAGCGCGGGACGCGGTTGACGTACACCTTCGGGATGCGCCACCCGGCGTCCTCGGCCAGCTCCGCGGCCCGCATGGCGACGCGGTGGGCCTGGATGTGGTCGGGGTGGCCGTAGCCGCCGTCGTCGTCGTAGGTGACGAGGACGTGGGGGCGCACCTCGAGGACGACCTGGACGAGGGACGCGGCGGCCTCGTCGACGTCGGCCCGCCAGAAGCAGGCGGGGTCGTCGTTGTCGGGGAGGCCCATCATCCCGGAGTCGCCGTAGCGGCCGGGGCCGCCGAGCAGGCGGAAGTCGTCGACGCCGAGTTCGGCCATGGCGGCGGCGAGTTCACCGCGCCGGTGCTCCCCCAGGGCGGCACCGGTCAGATGCCGCAGCTCCGGCGGGATGACCTCGCCGCGTTCACCGAGGGTGCAGGTGACCAGCGTCACATGGGCACCCTCGGCCGCGTACCTGGCCATGGTCGCGCCGTTGTTGATCGACTCGTCGTCCGGGTGCGCGTGCACCAGCAGCAGACGCCGAGCGGCGCGAGCTGGGGGTCCCCCCGGCCGGAGGTTGGGGGAGGGGAGTTCCGTCATGGGGCCAACCCTACGAGGCAGGACTACATCTCCCGCGCAGGGGCAGACGCAGGGTCGGCACGCGTCAGAACTTGATGCTGCCGATCATGCTCGCCACGCTCGTCGTCAGGTCGCTGATCGTGGGCGCGATCGTCGAGGAGGCCAGATAGAAGCCGAGCAGGATGCAGACGACCGCGTGACCGCCTTTCAGCCCCGACTTCTTGACCAGCAAGAAGACGATGATCGCCAGCAGCACCACCGCCGAAATCGAGAGTGCCACGGCGGTTCACCTCCAAGGACCCGGGAACGTGGGGGCAAAAGCAGAACAAGGGAACTTGTAAATCCATACATCAGCCAGCAGGTTCATACCCACACAGCGCTAGTGATCATAACTATGTGTGGGTGCGCATCTCGCGGCGCACAGCCGCACAAGGGGGTCGCATGGCCAATATGGTCGGAGGATGACGACCGAGTCCGACTCCTTCCCCCGCAGACACGCCCGCACCCAGCGTTTCACCCTCGGCGCGCCGCGTTCGTTCACGGTGGCCCCCGACAGCTCCCGGGTCGTGTTCCTGCGCTCCGGCTCCGGCACGGACCGCGCGGGTGCGCTGTGGGTCCTCGACCCCGCGGACGGCACGGAGCGCCCGGCGGCCGACCCGCGCGCCCTCCTCGGCGGCACCTCGGAGGACCTCTCGCCGCAGGAGCGCGCCCGCCGCGAGCGCAGCCGTGAGGGCGGCGCCGGGATCATCGGCTACGCCACCGACGAGGCCGTCGAGCTGGCGTCTTTCGCCTTGTCAGGGCGGCTTTTCACGGCGGAGCTGCGGGCCGGTACGGCGACCGAACTCGCGGTCCCCGGGCCGGTGATCGACCCCCGTCCGTCCCCCGACGGGCGGCTCGTCGCGTACGTCGTCGGGGGCGCCCTGCGGGTGGTGGGCGCCGAGGGCGACGGCGACCGGGCGCTGGCGGAGCCGGAATCGGACACGGTTTCCTATGGATTGGCCGAGTTCATCGCGGCCGAGGAGATGGGCCGCTCACGGGGGTTCTGGTGGTCTCCGGAGTCGGATCGACTGCTGGTCACGCGGGCGGACGACGCGCCGGTGGAGCGGTGGTGGATCGCCGATCCGGCCCAGCCGAAACGTGATCCACAACACGTGCCCTATCCGGCTGCCGGGACGGCCAACGCCGAGGTGCGGCTGTTCGTGTTCGGGCTCGACGGGGTGCGCACGGAGGTCGTCTGGGACCGGGCGCGCTATCCGTATCTGGCGCGAGTGCACTGGTCAGGGGCGGGGGCGCCGCTGCTGCTCGTACAGGCGCGCGACCAGCGCAGTCAGCTGTTCCTGGCGGTGGACACCGACTCCGGGGCGACCCGGATGGTGCACGCCGACGAAGATCGGATTTGGCTCGATCTTTTCCCTGGCGTGCCGTGCTGGAGCCCGTCGGGACAGTTGGTCAGGATCGCCGACGAGGGCGGCGCCCGGGTCCTGGCGGTCGGGGAACGTCCGCTGACGGGCGCCCAGTTGCATGTACGTGCGGTGCTCGACGTCACCTCCGACGACGTGCTGGTCGCCGCCTCGGCCGGGGCGGACGCCGCCGCGTCGGAAACCGGCGAGGTGCACGTCTACCGCGTCAACGAACTCGGCGTCGAGCGCCTCTCCCAGGAGCCCGGGGTGCACTCGGCGGTGCGCTCGGGGAACGTGACCGTCGTGGTGTCGGCGGTGCTCGACCGGCCGGGCAGCGTGGCGCGGGTACTGCGGGACGGGAAGCCGGCGGCGACTGTCCGGTCGTACGCCGAAGATCCCGGTCTGTCCCCCCGCGTACAGCTCACCGAAGGGGGCGCACGGCGTATCCCGTGCGCCGTGCTTATGCCTACGGACTACCCCGGTGACACCCCCCTGCCCGTGCTCATGGATCCCTACGGCGGCCCGCACGGGCCCCGGGTGCTCGCCGCGCACAACGCGCACCTGACCTCCCAGTGGTTCGCCGACCAGGGTTTCGCGGTGGTCGTCGCCGACGGGCGGGGCACCCCGGGCCGTTCCCCCGGCTGGGAGAAGGCGATCCATCACGACCTCACGGTCAGCCTGGACGACCAGGTCGAGGCACTGGAGGACCTGGCGAAGAGCCATCCCCTCGACCTCTCCCGGGTGGCGATCCGCGGCTGGTCCTACGGCGGTTGGCTCGCGGCCCTGGCGGTGCTGCGCCGCCCCGACGTCTTCCAAGCCGGCATCGCGGGCGCCCCGGTGACCGACTGGCGGCTCTATGACACCCACTACACCGAGCGCTACCTCGGCGACCCGGCCACCACCCCGGAGGCGTACGCGAAGAGCTCGCTCGTCACCGACGAGGGGCTCTCCTCACCCGCCGAACCCCACCGCCCGCTGATGATCGTCCACGGGCTGGCCGACGACAACGTGGTGGTCGCCCACAGCCTGCGGCTCTCCTCGGCCCTGCTGGCCGCCGGCCGCCCGCACGAGGTGCTCCCCCTGTCGGGCGTCACCCACATGACCCCCCAGGAACAGGTCGCGGAGAACCTGCTGCTGCTCCAGGTCGACTTCCTCAAGCGTTCCCTGGGCCTGACGTAGTGCCGTAGGCATGGCAACGGGCCGGGAGACATGGCGCTCCCGGCCCGTTTACGGCACCCGCACGGCCGTACGCTGTTCAGAGTGGCCCGTCCGTATATCGGAATCGGGTCGGTCAAGTTGCCTGTGTGTTAACGCGGTTGCTGAGCAAATGTGCTGCTATACACCGCCGTTGGTGTGATCATCCGGTGGTTCCTCCCGTGGTTCCTCCGGTGGGACCACCTGCTTCTCCTCCGCGAAGTGACATGCCGAGTCGTGTGCCGCCGGGCCGGTCGCGTGCCGGAACTCCGCCGGGACCGCCAGCACCGGCACCTCCAGCTCGCACCGCTCCCGCGCCTTCCAGCAGCGGGTGCGGAAGCGGCAGCCGGAGGGGATGTTCGTCGGGGACGGGACGTCGCCCGCCAGGATGATCCGCTCCCGGTGCTCCCGCGCCTCCGGGTCCGGAACGGGCACCGCGGAGAGCAGGGCCTGCGTGTAGGGATGCGTCGGATGGTCGTAGATCTCGGCGTCGCGGCCGATCTCCACGATCCGGCCGAGGTACATCACCCCCACCCGGTCCGAGATGTGGCGGACGATCGAGAGGTCGTGGGCGATGAAGAGGTAGGACAGGTCGAACTCGCTCTGGAGCCGGTCCAGCAGGTTGATCACCTGCGCCTGCACCGACACGTCCAGCGCGGACACCGGCTCGTCGGCGACGATCACCTCCGGACGCAGGGCCAGCCCCCGCGCGATGCCGATCCGCTGCCGCTGGCCGCCCGAGAACTGGTGCGGGTAGCGGTTGATGTACTCGGGGTTGAGCCCGACGACGTCCAGCAGGTCCTGGACCTGTCTGCGCCGGTCGCCCTTGGGCGCCACCTCGGGGTGGATCTCGTACGGCTCCCCGATGATGTCGCCGACGGTCATGCGCGGGTTGAGCGAGGTGTACGGGTCCTGGAAGACCATCTGGATGTTGCGCCGGACGGTCCGCAGCGCCTTGCCCGACAGGCCGGTGACGTCCTCGCCCTTGTAGCGGATCTCCCCCGCCGTCGGCTTCTCCAGGTTGACCAGCATCTTGGCGACCGTGGACTTGCCGCAGCCGGACTCCCCGACGATGCCCAGGGTCTCGCCGCGGTGAAGGGTGAAGTCGACGCCGTCGACGGCCTTGACCGCGCCGACCTGCTTCCTGAACAGGATGCCCTGGGTGAGCGGATAGTGCTTGACCAGCCCGGCCACTTCGAGGATCGGCTCGGCCGATGCGGAACTAGCCATGCAGGCACTCCCTCCAGAAGTGGCACGCGCTCGTGCGGTCCGCGTCGGACTCGTCGACCTCGTACAGCGGGGGTACGTCCCGGCGGCACACGTCCTGGGCCATCGGGCAGCGCGGGTTGAAGGCGCAGCCGGGCGGGATGTGCATGAGGTTGGGCGGCAGGCCCTTGATGGCGTAGAGCTCCTGGCCCTTCTGGTCCAGCCGCGGGATGGAGTCGAGCAGGCCTCGCGTGTAGGGGTGGGCCGGGGCCTTGTAGATGTCGTGGACCGGGGCCGACTCGACGATCCGGCCCGCGTACATCACCGCGATGCGGTCGGCCACGTCCGCGACCACGCCCAGGTCGTGGGTGATGAGGATCAGGCCCATGTGGTACTCGCGCTGGAGTTCCGCGAGCAGGTCCATGACCTGGGCCTGGACGGTGACGTCGAGGGCGGTGGTGGGTTCGTCGGCGATGATGAGCGCCGGCTCCAGGGCCATCGCCATCGCGATCATGATGCGCTGGCGCATACCGCCGGAGAACTGGTGCGGGTAGTCCCTGACCCGTTCCCGGGCGCCCGGGATGCGGACGCGGTCCATCAGCTCCACGGCCTTGGTCCGCGCGTCCTTCCGGGACATCCCCCGGTGCACGACGAACATCTCGCCGAGCTGGTCGCCGACCGACAGCACGGGGTTCAGGGACGACAGGGCGTCCTGGAAGATCATCGCCATCTCGGCGCCGCGTACCTTGCGGCGTTCGTCCTCCTTGAAGCGCAGCAGGTCCTTGCCGCGGAAGAGGATCTCGCCGCCGGTGATCCGGCCGGGCGGCACATCGAGGATGCCCATGATCGCCTGGGCGGTGACGGACTTGCCGGAGCCGGACTCGCCGAGCACGGCGAGGGTCTCGCCCGCGTCCACGCCGTAGCTGACGCCGTTGACGGCCCTGGCGATCCCGTCCCGGGTGCGGAACTCCACGTGCAGGTCGCGTACTTCGAGCAGCATCCGGCCGTCACCTCAGCTTCGGGTCGAGGGCGTCGCGCACCGCGTCGCCGAGCATGATGAACGCCAGGACCGTGAGGGCCAGGGCGCCCGAGGGCCACAGCAGGGCGTGCGGGGCGTTGCGGATGTAGGGCGAGGCGGCGGAGATGTCGATGCCCCAGGAGACGGTCGGCGGTTTCAGTCCGACGCCGAGGTAGGACAGGGTCGCCTCCAGCGAGATGAACGTGCCGAGCGCGATGGTCGCCACGACGATCACCGGGGCGACCGCGTTCGGCGCGATGTGCCGCAGCAGCAGCCGGGAATGGGTGGCGCCCAGGGCCCGGGCCGCCTGGACGAAGTCGTTCTGCTTGACGGTGATCACCGAGCCGCGGGCGATCCGGGAGATCTGGGGCCAGCCGAGCAGCACCATGAACCCGATGACCGGCCAGACCGTATTGCTGGTCACGACGGAGAGGAGGACCAGGCCGCCGAGGACGACCGGGATGGCGAAGAAGATGTCGGTGATCCGGGACAGGATCGAGTCCCCCGCCCCGCCGAAGAACCCGGCCAGACCGCCCAGCACGCTGCCGAGCAGGGCGACGCCGAGGGTGGCCAGGACACCGACCGTGACGGACGTCCGGGCGCCGTAGACGACGCGCGTGTAGACGTCGCAGCCCTGGCCGTCGAAGCCGAAGGGATGGCCCGGCTGGGAGCCCTCCTGGGCCTTGGCGAGGTCGCACTTGAGGGGGCTCAGCCAGGTGATCGCCCCGGGCCACAGGGAGATGAAGACCAGGAAGAGGATGACCAGGCCGGAGATGATGAAGACCGGGTTGCGGCGCAGGTCCCGCCAGGCGTCGGACCAGAGGGAACGGGCCTTCTCGGAGGGCCCGGTGCCCTGCGGTCCGCCGGGTGTCTTCTCGAGGGTCTCCCCCTCCGCGGTGGCCAGGTCCATCGCGCCGCCCATGCCGGTGTCGGCGATGGCTCCCTCCTCCGGGGTGCGGCCCGCGCCCGGCAGGTGCTCCGGCGGCATCGGCTCAGGCATAGCGGATCCTCGGGTCGAGTACGGCGTACAGCAGGTCGACGAGCAGGTTGGCCACCAGGAAGACCAGGACGAGGACGGTCACGAAGCCGACGACGGTCTGGGTGTTCTGGCGGAGGATCCCCTGGTAGAGCTGGAAGCCGACGCCGTGGATGTTGAAGATGCGCTCGGTGACGATCGCGCCGCCCATCAGGGCGCCGATGTCGGTGCCGATGAAGGTGACCACGGGGATGAGGGAGTTGCGCAGCAGGTGCCGGGTGACGACCCGGCGGCGGGGCAGCCCCTTGGCGACGGCCGTGCGGACGTAGTCGGACCGTCGGTTCTCCGCGATGGAGGTGCGGGTCAGCCGGGTGACGTACGCCAGGGAGACGGAGGCGAGCACCAGGCCCGGCACGATCAGCTCGCCGAAGGTGGCCTCCGAGGAGACCGACGGTTTGATCCAGCCCCATTCCACGCCGAGCAGCAGTTGGAGCAGCAGGCCGGTGACGAAGGTGGGGACGGAGATCACGACGAGGGTGAGCAGCAGGACCCCGGTGTCGACGGGCCGGCCGCGGCGCAGACCCGTCACCACGCCGAGGGTGATGCCGATGACGATCTCGAAGACGATCGCGACGATCGTCAGCCGGATGGTGACCGGGAAGGCCGTCGCCATCAGCTCGGTGACCGGCTGGCCGTTGAACGCCGTACCGAAGTCTCCGGTGAAGACGTTCCCCATGTAGGTCAGGTACTGCTGCCAGACCGGCTTGTCGAGACCGAACTCCTTCTTCAGCTGGGCGGCCGTGGCCGGGTCGCATTCCCGGTCACCGCACAGGCCCGCGATGGGGTCGCCCATCACGTTCACCATCAGAAAGATCAACAGCGTGGCACCGATGAACACCGGGATCATCTGGAGCAGACGCCGGATCACATACCGGCCCATGGCGGGTCAGCTGACCTTGATCTCGTTGTAGACCGGGACGGAGAACGGGTTGAGCTTGACGTTCGAGAGCCGCTCCGAGTAGCCGGCGCTGCCGTTCTGGTACCAGAGCGGGATGGCGGCCATGTTGTCGCGGACGACCTCCTCGGCCTGCTGGAAGATCTCCACGGCCTTGGCGGTGTCGGTCTCGGCGTTGGCCTGGTCGACGAGCTTGTCGAAGTCCTTGTTGGACCACTTGCCGTCGTTGGAGGAGGCGTTCGTGTAGTAGAGCGGCTGGAGGAAGTTCTGGATCAGGGGGTAGTCCATCTGCCACCCCGCCCGGAAGGGTCCGGTCATCTTCCGGTCACCGATCTGGGTGCGGAAGTCCGCGAACGTGCCGACCGGGTTGCCGACGCAGGCCTTGTCGTTGTCGAGGGCGTTGTTGATCGAGTTGCAGACCGCGTCGACCCACTGTTTGTGCGATCCGGTGTCCGCGTTGTATGTGATCTTGACCTGGCCGCCGGGCAGGCCGCCGCCCTCCTGGATGAGCTTCTTCGCCGCGGCGGGGTCGTACTCGCAGGCGTCCCCGCACAGGCCTTCCTTGAAGCCGCCCTCCTCGCCGAGCACCGGGGAGGTCCAGTCGGTGGCGGGGGTGCGGGTGTTCTGGAAGATCGTCTCGGTGATCTGCTTGCGGTCGATCGCGCGGGAGAGGCCGGTACGGACCTTGTCCGAGCCGGTGGTGTTCCACTTCTTGTCGTAGAAGGGGAAGGCCAGGGTCTGGATGATGCCGGCGGGGGTGTTCAGATAGCGGTCGCCGAGGTCGTTCTTGACGTTCTTGAGCTGGGCCGCGGGCACGTCGTCGACCAGGTCGAGGTTGCCGGCCAGCAGATCGGTGTAGGCGGTGTTGTTGTCGGTGTAGACCTTCAGGGTCACGCCGCCGTTCTCCGCCTTGTCGTCGCCGGGGTAGCCGTCCCACTTCTTCAGGGCCATCTGGGAGCCCTTGGTGTAGGAGTCGATCGTGTACGGCCCGTTTCCGATCGGTTTCTTCACCCAGTTCGCGTGGTCGGTGAAGAAGGCCTGCGGCAGCGGGGCGTAGGCGGGGTAGCCCAGGGTGTCGGGGAAGGTCGAGAACTTCTGCTTGAGCTTGACGGTGAAGGTCCTGTCGTTGACGACCTTGAGCCCGGACAGGACGTCGGTGGTCTGCGAGCCACTGGCGGGATGGGCCGCGGCGTAGCCGTCGATGTACTCGAAGAAGTAGGCGTTCTTCTGGTTGTTCTTCAGACTCGCCGCGTAGTTCCACGCGGTGACGAAGGATTTCGACGTCACTTTTTCGCCATTGCTGAACGTCCAGCCGTCCTTGACGGTGATCGTGAAGTTCTGGGAGTCCGTGGTCTCGATCTTCTCGGCCAGCATGTCCTCGGCCGCGCCGGTCTCCGGGTTGTACTTCTTCAGGCTGCGGAAGATCATGTCGAGGACCTTGCCGCCCTGCACCTCGTTGGTGTTGGCGGGCTCCAGCGGGTTCTGCGGGTCTCCCCAGGAGGAGCTGAGCACCGCGCCGCCGTCACCGCCGCCGCTGTCGCTCCCCCCGCCCCCGCACGCCGTCGCCGCGAGTGCTGCCGCCGCCGCGCATGCGGCCCACTTGGCGTGCGTGGCTCCACGCATGGATGCCTCCTCATTGACCGCGCTTTTACCTGAGCGCTGTGCCGTCAGCACCGAAGCACTGATCCATTACCAGTAAATATCAACTTAAAAGGTGCATGACGCACAGGGGCCGCGCCCAACGGGAGGCCATCGGAGGGCTATTCGGGGGACGGCGCGAGTGCGCCGGAGGCCGGCAGCAGGATCCTGGCGGGGGGTCGAAAAGGATCTTCTTCGCAGGTCACAATGGATCTTCGGTGCAGTGCGCAACGGATCTTCACCATCCGATGCCGAACCGTTGGATTGTGACCCCGAGATGTACGCATTCCGACACCCCGGCGTCCGAATATCGAACCCCTTGCCCGTTTCGCGTAGTTGGCCCGAATTCAGACACGGAACGATCACGGCGCGCTACACGCGTAGCTACGATATGGTCAAGCTCAGGTAAAGAAAGTAAAGAGAAAACCAAGGGAGACCAGAATTTATTGACCGTGAACGAATTGCGTTGAAAAAGTCCGGCGTAGCCCGTAGGGAGTGCCCTGCGGAGTCATCAGACCCTCCCGTGGGCCAGGAGCACCATGACCCCCCCAACTCCATCAGCGGCTGCCCCGCTTGAGGTGACCGACGAGAGCGTCGAGAAGTCGCCCACGCCCTCCACCCACAAGGGCAGCGAAGGCCGCTCCCCCGGACGGCTGGCGTGGAACCGCTTCAAGCGGGACCGCACGGGCGTCATGTCCGCGTGCATCGTGGGCTTCTTCTTCGTGATCGCCGTCGCCGCTCCGTTGATAGCCAAGCTGTACGGCAAGGACCCATACACCACGTACGCCAGTCAGCGCCCCGAGCTGCTGAACCCCTTCGCCTACCCGTCGGGTCCGAACGGCGGCATGAGCTCGGAGTTCTGGTTCGGCATCGAACCCCAGCTGGGGCGCGACGTCTTCACCTTCCTGCTCTACGCGATCCGCAACTCGCTGGGCATCGCGCTCGCCGCGACCGTGCTGACCGTGGTCGTCGGTGTGGTCATCGGCACCACCGCGGGCTATCTCGGCGGCAAGACGGACTATCTCGTGGGCCGGGTCATCGACATCCTGCTGTCGTTCCCCTCCACGCTCTTCTTCATCGCCTTCATGCCGGTCGTGTTCGGGCTCTTCGTCGCCCCCGACGAGGAGATCCCGACCTGGCTGCGGGCCACGGCTCTGATCATCGTCCTCTCCGCCTTCGGATGGGCGTCCATCGCCCGGCTGCTGCGCGGTCAGGTACTGGGCCTGCGTGAACGGGAGTTCGTCGAGGCCGCGAAGGTCACGGGTGCATCACCGGGGCGTATCGTCTTCAAGGAGCTGCTGCCCAACCTGTGGACGCCGATCATCATCCAGACCACGCTGATGCTCCCGGCGTACGTCACCGCTGAGGCGGGTCTCGCCTTCCTCGGAGTCGGCATGATCGACCCGACCCCGGACTGGGGCGTCATGATCGCGCGGGGTGCAAGTTTCTACACCGAGGACCTCACCTTCATGCTCTTCCCGGGCCTGTCCATGGTGATCTTCGTCCTCGCGTTCAACCTGCTCGGTGACTCGGTGCGTGACGCACTCGACCCGAAGTCCAAGCGCTAGCTCCGGCCCTCTTCAGGACCACGGCAAGGACGCCGGGGTGCCGGATCTCTCTCATCACTCCCACTTCAAGGCAGGCAGCATGTCCTTCTCGCGCAGAAACTTCCTCATCGCCACCGGTGTCGCCGCGGCGTCGACGTCGGTGCTGAGCGCGTGCAGCAGTGGCAACGAGGGGGGCTCCTCGCAGGACAAGGCCCCCAAGGTCACCGGGGCCAAGACCGTCGAGATCCCGGTCGGCACCAAGGCCGACTCCACCGGTCCGGCCGCCGAGGTGGCGGGCGCGGTCAAGGGCGGGACGATCTACTCGCTCCAGCAGTTCGACATGGACCACATGGACCCGGCGCAGATCTACGTCTCGACCGAGGCCGCCATCACCGTGCCGATCATGCGCGGTCTGACCGGTTACAAGCTGGACGCCAAGGGCAACGCCACCCTGGTCGGCGACGCCGCGACCGACGCCGGCACCATGAAGGACGGCGGCAAGACCTGGACCTTCACGCTGAAGGACGGTCTGAAGTGGGAGGACGGCGCCGAGGTCTCCTCGGACGACCTCCGCCACACCTTCGAGCGCATCTTCGCCGGCTTCATCACCGAGGGCCCGCGCTACGTCCAGGACTTCCTGGTGGGTGGCGACAAGTACAAGGGTCCGTACGAGGGCAAGAGCCTCGACTCCATCGAGGTCGACGGCAAGACCATCACCTTCCGTCTCAAGGAAGCCCGCGCCGACTTCAACTTCACGCTCGCGATGCGCGCTTACTCCCTGGTGCCCAAGAAGCACGACACCAAGGAGAAGTACGACAAGCAGCCGATCTCCTGCGGCCCGTACAAGGTCGAGAGCCGCAACATCGGCAAGTCGATGACCTTCGTGCGCAACGAGCACTGGGACCCGAAGACCGACGCGATCCGCAACGCCTACCCGGACAAGTACCTGTTCCAGATGGGCTACGAGCTGGTCGCCTCGACCGACCGCTGGATCGCTGACAAGGGCACCGACCAGTACGCGGTGCCGATCTTCAACGAGGTCGCGCCCGAGCGCATCGCCCAGGTCCTCACCAACGCCGAGCTGAAGAAGCGCGTCCTCACCGCGGTCGACACGGTCACCTACTACTGGCCGATCAACATGACCCGGATCACGGACCTCAAGGTCCGCCAGGCCATCAACTACGCCTGGCCGCACCAGCAGCTGCAGACCATCGGTGGCGGTGCCTACAGCCAGGAGATCGCCACCACGATCTTCGCCCCGGTGACCCCCGGCTACACCAAGTTCGACCTGTACGGCGTGGACAAGAAGCCGGGCGGCAACGCCGAGAAGGCCAAGGCCCTGCTGAAGGAGGCCGGCAAGGTCGGCCAGAAGCTGGTCATCGCCTACCAGCAGTCGGACACCGCGGTGAAGACCGCCGTCGCCATCAAGAACGCGCTGGAAGAGGCCGGCTTCACGGTCGTCAACAAGCAGGTCGACAAGTCGACCTTCTACACCCAGATCGGCAAGATCGACAACGACTTCGACCTGTTCGCGGCCGGCTGGAGCCCGGACTGGCCGAACGGTTACTCGCAGTTCTACCCCTGCTGGAGCGGCAAGAACATCGGCGACGGCCGCAGCAACTACGCCCAGCTGAACGACCCGAGCGTCAACAAGGCGATCGACGCGGCCTCCCAGATCGCGGACGTGGAGGAGGCCAACAAGGCCTGGGGCAACATCGACAAGATGATCATGGAGCTCGCCGCGGTCGTCCCGGACTACCACAAGATCCGCAACTACCTGTACGGCTCCAAGGTCGGCAACGTCCTGTGGGACAACGCCAACACCTGCGTCGCGCTCTGCAAGCTCTACGCCAAGAAGTAAGCGCACGCCTCCTGGGGGTGGCCGTCACCGCGGCCACCCCCCTGCGGCCCACCCCCCTCTCCTTACCGCGGCGACGGCGCCCCGTCCGGAAAGTCACGCCTCATGCTCCGCTTCCTTGTCCGCCGAGTCATCGGCGCGCTGGTCATTCTGTTGATCATCAGCGCCATCACCTTCTGGCTCTTCTACGCCGTGCCGCGTGACCCCGCCATGATGTCCTGCGGCAAGAACTGCACGCCTGAGAACCTCGCGCAGATCCGGAAGAACCTGGGCATCGACCACTCCATCCCGGTGCAGTACTGGTACTGGCTGAAGGGCGTCTTCGCCGGTCGCGACTACGCCGGTTACGGGTACTGCGACGCGCCCTGCTTCGGCTACTCCTTCGCCAACAACGTGCCGGTCTTCGACACGATCATGGACCGCCTGCCGACGACCCTCTCGCTCGCCTTCGGCGCGGCCGTCGTCTTCCTCGTCCTCGGTGTCGGCGCGGGCATGCTCGCGGCCCTCAAGCAGGGCAGGTTCCTGGACAAGTTCGCCAGCTCGGCGTCGCTGCTCGGCTCGTCGCTCCAGATCTACTTCGTCGGCTACATCGCGATGTACTACTTCGTCGCACAGCTGGGATGGCTCGACCAGCCGTCGTGGACGCCCTTCAGCGACGACCCGGTCGCCTGGTTCTCCGGACTGCTGCTGCCCTGGCTGGTCCTGGCGATCATCTTCACCGCCAACTACACCCGTATGACCCGCTCGCAGCTCGTGGAGCAACTGAGCGAGGACTACGTCCGTACCGCCCGCGCCAAGGGCCTGTCCCGGGCGAACGTGTTCTTCCGGTTCGCCTGGCGCGGCGCGATGGGCCCCATCGTCACGGTGTTCGGCATCGACCTCGGCACGCTGATCGGCGGCGCCATCATCACCGAGCAGACCTTCAGCCTCCCGGGCATCGGCCGGCTCGCGGTGAAGTCCGTCGACCAGAGCGACCTGCCGATGCTGCTCGGCGTGACCCTCCTGGCGGCCGGTGCGATCGTGTTCTTCAACATCATCGTCGATGCCGTCTACGCTCTCATCGACCCGCGGATCCGGCTCGCCTGACCTCCGCCAAGCCCCCTACCTCTCGCATCACCCCCCAGGAGCGTCCCCGTGACGAGCACCGATCAGCAGCCCTTCCTCTCCGTCAGGGACCTGAAAGTCCATTTCTCCACCGAGGACGGCATCGTCAAGGCCGTCGACGGGCTCTCCTTCGACCTGTTGAAGGGCAAGACGCTCGGCATCGTGGGCGAGTCGGGCTCCGGCAAGTCGGTCACCAACCTGGCCATCCTGGGTCTGCACGACCGCGACCGCACGGCGATCGAGGGCGAGATCCTGCTGGACGACAAGGAACTGCTGACCGCCTCCGAGAAGCAGCTGGAGCGGCTGCGCGGCAACAAGATGTCGATGATCTTCCAGGACGCGCTGGCCTCACTGTCGCCGTACCACACGATCGGCAAGCAGATCGGTGAGACGTACCGCAAGCACACCGGCGCCTCCAAGAGCCAGTCGCGGGCCCGGGCGATCGAGATGCTGAGGCGGGTGGGCATCCCCCAGCCGGAGGTCCGGGTGGACGACTACCCGCACCAGTTCTCCGGCGGTATGCGCCAGCGCGCGATGATCGCGATGGCGCTGGTGTGCGACCCGGAGCTGCTGATCGCCGACGAGCCGACCACGGCTCTCGACGTGACCGTGCAGGCGCAGATCATGGACCTGCTCAAGGACCTCCAGCAGGAGTTCGGCACCTCGATCGTCTTCATCACGCACGACCTGGGCGTCATCGCCGACATCGCCGACGACGTGCTGGTGATGTACGGCGGCCGGTGTGTGGAACGAGGCACCAAGAGGGAGGTGCTGCAGAGCCCGCAGCACCCCTACACGCTGGGCCTGCTGAGCTCGATGCCGAACCTGGAACACCCGGTGGACGTCCCGCTCAACCCGATCCCCGGTTCGCCGCCCTCGCTGCTGAACCCGCCCACGGGCTGCCGCTTCCACCCCCGGTGCACCTTCGCCGAGAAGGTCGAAGGGGGCCTGTGCTCCAAGGAGCAGCCGCCGCTGGAGGTCACGAACGGCCGGGGTTCCGCCTGCCACCTGACCGCCGACCAGCGCGCCGAGTTCTTCACAGACCTCGCCGGCAGCGCCGCGAACTGACGTACAAGAGACGGGATTTCACCACCATGAGCAGCACCACTCCCCTCCTGGACGTCTCCGGGCTCACCAAGCACTTCCCGATCAAGGGCGGCTTCCCGATCCGGCGTACGGTCGGTGCCGTGCAGGCCGTCGACGGGCTGGACTTCCAGGTCGCCGAGGGCGAGAGCCTGGGCCTGGTCGGCGAGTCCGGCTGCGGCAAGTCGACGACGGGCCGGCTGATCACCCGGCTGCTGGAGCCGACCGGCGGCCGGATCGCCTACCGCGGCGAGGACATCACGCACGCGGGCCGCAAGCAGCTGGCCCCGATCCGCTCCGAGATCCAGATGATCTTCCAGGACCCGTACGCGTCGCTGAACCCGCGTCAGACGGTCGGCAAGATCATCTCCGGGCCGATGGAGATCAACGACATCCACCCGGCCGGCGGGCGCGAGGCACGCGTGCGCGAGCTGCTGGAGATCGTCGGTCTCAACCCCGAGCACTACAACCGCTTCCCGCACGAGTTCTCCGGCGGCCAGCGCCAGCGCATCGGTGTCGCCCGGGCGCTGGCCCTGGAGCCGAAGCTGATCGTGGCCGACGAACCCGTCTCCGCGCTCGACGTCTCCATCCAGGCGCAGGTCGTCAACCTGCTCCAGAAGGTCCAGCGGGACCTGGGCATCGCGTTCGTCTTCATCGCCCACGACCTGGCCGTCGTACGGCACTTCTCGCAGCGCGTGGCGGTCATGTACCTCGGCCGGATCGTCGAGATCGCCGACCGCGACGACCTGTACGGCAACCCGCGCCACCCCTACACCCGGGCGCTGCTGTCCGCCGTGCCCGAGGCGACCGTGCAGGACGAGGGAGTCCAGGGCCGTGAGCGCATCCGCCTCGTCGGTGACGTGCCCTCGCCCATCAACCCGCCCTCCGGCTGCCGCTTCCGCACCCGCTGCTGGAAGGCGACGGAGAAGTGCGCGACCGAGGCCCCGCCGCTGGTGCAGGTCGAGGGCAACAAGCCCGGCCACCTGACGGCGTGCCACTATCCCGAGACGGCGGACGTCCCGGCCACCGTGCCGGCTCCCCGTCTCGCCAAGGACCCCGAGGCGGCGGCCTGACACACCCCTTTTCGTCAGCCGCCCCCTTTCGGAGCGGACTTTCTCGGCCCATTGACCCGAGCCCATGAACGTCCGGTCCAGGGGACGAAGGCCCGCGCTCACCCAGCGCGGGCCTTCACTCGTACCGCCAGGGGCGCGGGGAACTGCGCGACCGGCCACGACGCACCCCGCACCCGACGAGACGGACCAGAACCACCACCCCCTCAGGGGCGCGGGGAACTGCGCGACCGGCCACGACGCACCCGCACCCGACACCACGGGCCGGAACCACCCCCTCAGGGGCGCGGGGAACTGCGCGACCGGCCACGACGGACCCGCACCCGACGACGCACCGCAATCCCGCCCACACCCCACCGCGCCCCCGGGCCCCCGGGCCCCCGGGCCGAGCCAAGCCGGCGGCAGCCGTGCAGCATCCATGCGCCAGCCGAACACCTCGCGCGCACAGTGGTGACTCGAGTGGTTCGAGGTACGGGGGGTACATGGAAATTCAGCTGCTTGGCTGCGTCGAGGCACGGGCCCGCTCCGGCGACAAGCTGCCGCTTCCGCACGGCACCAAACTGCTGCTGGCGGCACTGGCCTGGACCCCAGGCGCGTTCGTCGCCGACGAGACGCTGATCGAGCGCGTGTGGCAGGAGCGCCGGCCCCAGCACCCGCGTGACGCGCTGTACATCCAGGCCACCCGCCTGCGGAAGGCGCTGCGGGCGGACGGGCAGCTGACCGAGGGCTTCGAACTGATCCGGAAGCGGGGCGGATACGTCCTCGCGATCGACGAACGCTGCGTCGACACCGCGCGGTTCCGCGCCCTGGTCCGGCAGGCGCAGCAGGAGGCCCGCGGCGGCGACACCGAGACGGCTCTCGGCCTCTACGCGCGGGCCCTGGAGCTGTGGCGGGGCGAGCCGCTGTCCGACGTGCGCACGGCCTGGGCGGAGTCGACGCGGGTGACGCTGCGGCGTGAGCACCGGGAGGCGCTGGTCGGCAGCACCGAGCTGTACCTGCGCGTGGGACGGCACGAGGAGTGCCTGCCGCAGTTGCACTGGCTGGCCGAGATGCACCCCTTCGACGAGAAGGTCACGGGCCTGCTGATGCTCGCCCTGCACCGCGGGGGACGCCAGGCGGACGCGCTGGACTGCTTCCAGCTGCTGCGCCTGCGGATGATCGACCTGCTGGGCTGCGAACCGGGCCCGGAGCTGCGGTCCCTGCACGAACGGATCCTCGCCCGCGACCCGCGGCTGCGGCTCGGCAGCGCGTACGCCACGTCCGTCTGAACCGGCTCAGCCGTCGAAGTGCTCGGTCAGGTACAGGGTGAGGCGGGACTCGGCGTCCGGAGGGAGTTCACGGTGACGGTGGTGGGGCAGCGGGCGGGACGGGGCGGGCATCCCCGGGAGATGCCGGACGCCCAGCGTCGCGTACAGGGCGGTCGCCTCCGTCCTGGCCTCGTGCGCCGGGCCGGTGTCACCGTGCGCCTCGTGGGCGAGGGCGAGGGCCGCCGTGGCACGGGCGTGCAGGAGGCGCTGGCCGGAGTCCCGGGCGAGGGCGGCGGCCAGGGTCGCCGCGTCGCGGGCCCGGGCGGGTGCGGCGTCGGTGCCGGTGTCGGTGTCGGTGTCGAGGAGCGTCAGGGCGGTGGTGAGGTGGACGCGCGGGAGGGTGAGGGGGTTGCCGTCGGACGCGAGGCGTTCGGCGCGCTCCAGATGGTCCAGGGCGTCGGCCGGGCGGCCCTGGGCGCGGGCCAGGTCGGCGCGGGCCAGCAGGACCTCGACGAGGCCCGCCCGGTGACCGGTGCGCTCGGCGATCTCGAAGGCGGCGTCGAGGTGTTCGGCCGTCTCGTCGGCGCGGCCCGCGCGCAGCTTCACCGAGGCGACCCCGACCAGGCTGTCGACCTGGCAGTTGCGGTTCTCCACCCGCCGGGAGACGGCGAGGGCGTCCTCGTAGGCGAGCAGCGCCCGGTCGTCCCGGCCGGCGTCGGCGCGGACCCGGCCGAGCGCCTCCAGGGCCACGGCCTCCGTATAGGTGGACCCGGAGTCGCGGGAGACCAGGAAGCAGGTGCGCAGCGCCGCGGTCGCCTCGTCGAACCGGGCCTGCTTCTGCCGGACCAGGGCGAGGTTGACGAGGGCCATCGCACGGTTGTGGTGGACCGTGTCGCCGATCAGGTCGAGGGCCGCGCACGCCGCCTCCTCGGCCGCGTCCAGGCGCCCCAGGGCGAGGTTCAGGGACGCCGTGTTGATCAGCATGATCTCCACGTTCTTGACGTTGTCCAGGGTGCGGTAGAGCGCGAGGGCACGGTCGTAGCAGGGCAGCGCGCGGCGCAGTTCGCCCAGCAGCTTGAGGGTGACGCCCTTGCCCTGGAGGCTGCCGGCCTCGCCGTACGTCCAGCCGGCCCGGCGGGCCAGTCGCTCCGCCTCCTCGTACTCCGTCAGCGCGCCCCGCAGATCGCCGTTGCGCCAGCGGGCGCTGCCCAGGGACAGACACATGGAGGCCTGGCCGACCTCGTCCCCGCCGCGGGCGGCCACCTCCCGGGCGAGGGTGGCCAGCCGCATCCAGTCGGAGAGCGGCCTGCGGTGGTGGAAGAGGTCCTGGAGCGCGTCCACCAGCCACCACACGTACGGCGCGGGGCCGTGCTCGGCGGCGTGGCCGATCGCGGCCGCGATGTCGTCCCACTCGCCGTCGAACCAGGCGTACGCGTCCTCGGCGCCGTCGAACTCCCGCGGCAGGGAGCCGTCGACGGCGGGCGGGCGGGTGCGCATGACGTACAGGCCGGCCGTGGCGGCCGCGTTGACGACGCTCTGGAGGTAGTGGTCGAGGACGCGGGTGACGGCGGCGGCCCGCTCCTCGGGGGAGTCCTCGGCGGCCGTCCGGTCACGGGCGTACTCGTGCACGAGGTCGTGCCAGGCCGGGCGGCCGTGCTCGACGTCGCGCAGCAGATGAACCCGCTGGGCCAGCCGCAGCAGGTCGGCCAGACGATGTTCGTCGGTCCCGGCGGCCGCGGCGGCCGCCGGGACCGACCGGCCGGTGCCCGGCAGCGCGCCCAGCGCGCGGAAGGCCCGCCGGGCCTCGTCCGGCAGCGCTCCGTACGACAGGTCGAGCGCGGCCCGTACGGCGACGGACTCCTCGCCCTCGACGTGCAGCCGGGCCAGTCGCCCCCGGTCCGCGAGGTCACGGACGTAAGCCCGGATACTGCCTGGCCGGTCGCCGATCCAGGAGCCCGCGACGCACAGGGCGAGCGGCAGGTGGTCGCAGAGTTCGACGAGCCGCGCCGCGGCCTCCGGATCGGCGGCGACGGCCTCCGCGCCGACCGCGCCGCTGATCAGCTCCAGTGCGGCGGCGCTGTCCAGGACGTCGCAGGACACCCGGTAGGCGCCGTCCAGGGTGACCAGGCCGCTGAGCTTGTCGCGGCTCGTCACCAGCGTCAGCGAGCCCGCCGAGGCGGGCAGCAGCCGCCGTACGTACGACGCGTCGGCCACGTCGTCGAGGACGACCAGCACCCTGCGGTCCGCGAGCAGCGTCCGGTACAGCGCGGTCTGCGCCTCGGCGCCCAGCGGGATGTCGCGCGGGGCGCAGCCCAGGCCCTGGAGGAGCAGCGGCAGGGCCTCGCCGGGGGTCATCGGCTCGGCGTTGTCGAAGCCCCGCATGTCGAGGAAGAGCTGGCCGTCGGGGAAGCGGTCGGCGACCCGGTGGGCCCAGTTCAGCGCCAGCGCGCTCTTGCCGACGCCCGCCGGTCCCACGATCAGGGCGAGCGGCTCCGAGGTGCGCAGACAGGAATCGAGGCGGTCGAGTTCACGGTCGCGGCCGACGAAACGGCGTGGGGTGGGCGGGAGTTGGCGCGGCACGGGGCGCTCGGACGCAGGGGGGGGCCGCTCGGGCGGGGCGCCTGCGGAGAGACCGCCGCCTCGCAGCAGCCGCTGGTGCAGGTCCCTGAGGTCGGCCGAGGGCTCCATGCCGAGTTCGTCGACCATGCGCCGGCGCAGCGCGGTGTACAGCTCCAGGGCCTCGGCGCTGCGGCCGTCCTGGTGCAGGGCGCGCATCAGCAGGCCGTGCGGGCGTTCGCGCAGCGGGTGGGCGGCGGTCAGCCGGAGTAGTTCGGCGATGGCCTCGCGGTGCCGGCCGGTCTCGATCCCCGCCTCGGCCACGCCTTCGCGGGCCACGAGGTGCAGTTCGGCGAGGCGTTGGCGCTCGGCCTCGCGCACCGCGACCTCCGACAGGTCGGCCAGCGGCTCGTCCCGCCACAGCGCGAGGGCCTGTTCACCGCCTCGCCGGGCCGCTCGCCAGTCGCCGTCGGCCGCGGCCCGCGAGGCGTCCCTGATGAGGTTCTCGAAGGCCAGCAGGTCGAGTTCGTCCGGGCCCGCGTGTATGACGTAGCCGGGCCGACGGGTGGTCAGTAGCTCAGCCCCGGCCGGGCCGAGGGCGCGCCGCACCTCCGCGACGAGGGCCCGTACCCGGGCCGCGCCCGCGCCGGGCGGCCGGTCGTCCCACAGGCACTGAATCAGCCGGTCGACGGAGACGACATGGTTGGCGTGCAGCAGGAGCACGGCACACAGCGCGCGTTGCCGGCCGGTGAGTACGACGGCCCGTCCGTCGATCTCGACGTCCAGCGGTCCGAGCAGGCGGAACCGGGGCCGTGGGGTGAGCATTCACAGAACGTAGTCCAGGGGCGACTGCCGGGCAACGCCGACCTTCACGATCGGGAACCGACGGGTTCCCGGGCGTCGGAATCCGGCCATTCCCCGGGGGCCGGGGCCGGGGCGGCGGCCGGGTGCCGTACGAGGCGGGGCGGCCGGGCCCGGGGCGGGGCGGGCGCCGCGTGTCCCCCGTCGGTCGCCCGCCCCGAACAAGAGTCTCGCCGAGCAGTCTTTCCGGACCCCTTCGGCGATCTTTCACCGGCCTTTCGCGGGTCTTTCACCCGTCCCGACCAGCGGAAACCCCATCGCCGCGGGGGGAGAGACACGCGGCCGGACCCTAGACGCCGGTGCGGCCGTCGATCAGTTCGCGCAGGATGTCGAGGTGGCCGTTGTGCCGGGCCGTCTCCTCGATCAGGTGCAGGAGGATCCAGCGCAGGTTCACATGACGGCCGTCGCGCGTCGCCCGCTGTGCCTCGGTGCCGAGGTCGTGCTCGGCGACCAGCTTGCGGTGCCGTTCGGCGTGTTCGGCGTACTCGTCCAGCACCTGCGCGAGCGGGAGGTCGACGGCGATGCGCATCTCGCGGTCGGGGTCCTCGTCGGTCCACGGCCCCTCGTCCTCCTCGCCGAGGAACACGACCCGGAACCAGTAGTACTCGACCCAGCGCAGATGGTTGACCAGGCCGCTCGGGGTCATCAGCGGCGAACCCGGCAGGGGCGCCTTGCGGGCGTCCTCGGCGGAGAGACCCTCGCACTTGGCGCGGGCGGTGTCGCGGGCGTAGTCGAGGAAGGTGGTGAGCTGGGTGCGCTCGTCCCACGCGGAAGGCATGTCGTCTGTTCTCGTCATCGCGCCGAGCATGTCCGGCCCCGGCCCGCCTGTCGAGGGAATTCGGATGTTCTGGATCTTGTCCTGTGCCGCGCCGAGGTGTGGCACACTGCCGCGGTGGTCGATCATTCGTTCGCTGATCTGACACTCGCCGCGCTGTACGACAGCATCAATCCGTGGGGGCCGGACGACGACTTCTATCTGAACCTGGTGAGATCCGCCGACTCGGTGCTCGACGTCGGCTGCGGCACGGGCCGGCTCCTCGCGCGGGCCGCGTCGGACGGCCATCCGGGGCGGCTCACGGGCCTCGATCCGGCGGCCGCGATGCTCGTCCAGGCCCGGCGCCGGGCGCCCGGCGTGGAGTGGTTGCTGGGGGACCTCGACACCCGTATGTGGCAAGGCGACTTCGACCTCGTGATCATGACGGGCCATGCCTTCCAGGTACTTCTCGGCGACGAAGAGCTGCGCGGCGCGCTGCGAGCCGTTCGGTCGGCCCTGAGCGGCGGAGGGCGGTTCGTGTTCGAGACCCGCAACCCGGCCGCGCGGGCCTGGGAGAGCTGGACCCCGGACCGCGTCCGCGAGGTCACCGACGCGGAAGGCCGGGTCGTACGGGTCTGGCACGAGGTGGCGGACGAACCGTCCGGTGACCGGGTCACGTTCACGGAGACCTTCGACTCCCCCGGCTGGCCCCGACGCCACACCGGCCGCGCCACCCTCCGCTTCCTCACCCCGGGGAGCCTGACAGGTTTCCTGGCGGAGGCGGGGCTGCGGGTGGAGGAGCAGTACGGGGACTGGGACCGGGGCCCCCTGACCCGGACAAGCCCGGAGATCATCACGGTGGCAACACCGTCCACGTAACCCCGAGCGAAAGCCGGGGGCCCGGGGGCCCGGGGCCCGCAGGGCCCCAGGGGCGCGGGGAACTGCGCGACCAGCCACAACGAACCCGCACCCGCACCCGCCGGACGACACCGACATCTGCCCCCAGGGCGCGGGGAGTTGCTCCACCAGCCACCACGAACCCGCACCCGTCACCACACGCCGACACCTACCCCCCAGGGGCGCGGGGAACTGCGCGACCAGCCACCACGAACCCGCACCCGCACCCGCACCCGCCGGACGACACCGGAACCAGGCACCCCGCCGGAGCGGCGCCGGAGATCAGCCGCCGGCCGGCCGGAGTCACCCGCGCCCCTCCTCCAGCGCCGCCAGCGCCGGGTCCAGCACGATGTCCTCCTCGCGCGCCTCGATCGTCGGCTCCTCCGGGAAGTGGCAGGCCGTCAGATGGCCTTCGTGGTTCCCGGAGATCCGGATCAGCGGCGGCTCCTCGGCCGCGCACTTGTCCTGCGCCTTCCAGCACCGGGTGCGGAACCGGCAGCCCGAGGGCGGGGCGATGGGCGACGGCACGTCCCCGGCCAGCCGGATCCGTTCCCGGGCGGCCGTCCCACCGCCGGCGACGTTCACCTCGGGGACCGCGGAGAGCAGCGCGTGGGTGTACGGGTGCCGGGGCCGGGTGTAGATGGAGTCGCGGTCGCCGACCTCGATGATCTTCCCGAGGTACATGACGGCCACCCGCTGCGAGAAGTGCCGGACGACGGCCAGGTCGTGCGCGATGAACAGGAACGCGATGCCGAGCTCCTGCCGGACCTGCTGGAGCAGGTTGACCACCTGCGCCTGGATCGACACGTCGAGCGCGGAGACGGGTTCGTCGGCCACGATCAGCTTCGGCTCGAGCGCCAACGCCCGTGCGACACCGATCCGTTGCCGCTGGCCGCCGGAGAACTCGTGCGGGAAGCGGTTGTAGTGCTCGGGGTTGAGACCGACGATCTCCAGCAGCTCGCGCACGCGCGCCTCGCGCCCGCCCGCGGGCTCGATCCCATTGACCTCCATCGGCCCGGAGATGATCTTGCCGACGGTCTGCCGGGGGTTGAGGGAGGAGTAGGGGTCCTGGAAGATCATCTGGATCTCGGACCGGATCGGCGCCAGTTGCCGGCGCGAGGCGTGCGAGATGTCCTGCCCGCGGTAAGTGATCGTCCCGGCCGTGGGCTCCAGGAGCCGGGTGATCAGCCGGCCGGTCGTGGACTTGCCGCACCCCGACTCCCCCACCAGACCGAAGCTCTCGCCGGCCCGCACGCTCAGGTCGATGCCGTCCACGGCCTGCACCTGGCCGACCGTACGCCGGATCGGGAAGCCGCCCTTGACCGGGAAGTGCTTGGTGAGCCCCGTCACGACGAGCAGCTGCTCCCCGTCGCCGTCGGCGCCCGCCTCGCGCGGGGCGGGGAGAACGAGTTCCTCTTTCTTCACGTGCTCCTCCTGGCCTTCTTCACGTGCTTGCTCCTCAGGTCCTGCCCCTACCCCAGTCGGGGCTTGATCTCGTCCTCGAAGATGGTCCGCTTCTGCTCCGCCGTGAGGTGACAGGCGGAGGCGCGGTCCGGGGCCAGCGGGGGACGTTCGGTGACACAGCGGTTGCCGCCCACCCGGTCCCGGAAGGTGCAGCGGGGGTGGAAGCGGCAGCCGGAGGGCGGGGTCAGCAGCGACGGCGGGGCGCCCGGAATGGGGGCGAGCGGAGTGCCCAGGTCCGAGTCGAGCCGGGGCATGGAGTTCAACAGGCCCCAGGTGTACGGGTGTTGCGGTGAGCGCAGTACCTGCTCGGTCGTCCCGCGCTCGACCGCGCCGCCCGCGTACATCACCATGATGTCGTCGGCCATGTCGGCGATGACACCGAGGTCGTGCGTGATGAAGATGATCGCGGTGCCGAACTCTCGCTGGAGGTCCTTGAGCAGATCGAGGATCTGCGCCTGGACGGTGACGTCGAGCGCGGTGGTCGGCTCGTCGGCGATCAGCAGGTCGGGGTCGCAGACCAGCGCCATCGCGATCATCGCGCGCTGGCGCATCCCGCCGGAGAACTGGTGGGGGTAGTCCTTCGCCCGTTCCCGGGGGTTGGGGATGCCGACCTTGCCGAGCATCTCCACCGTGCGCTCCCAGGCGGCCTTCTTCGAGGCGCCCCGGTGCTTCATGTACGGCTCGGCGATCTGCCGGCCGACGGTGTAGTACGGCGAGAGCGCGGTGAGCGGGTCCTGGAAGATCATCGCGATCTTGTTGCCGCGCAGTTTCTCCAGTTCCGACTCCCGGGCCGTGGTCAGCTCCTGGCCCTCCAGCAGGATCTCGCCCTCGACGGTGGTGAACATCGGGTTGTGCAGCCCGAGGACGGTCAGGTTGGTGACGGACTTCCCGGATCCGGACTCGCCGACGATGCCGAGGGTGCGGCCGCGTTCGAGGTCGAAGGAGAGCCCGTCGACGGCCCGGACGGATCCGTCCTCGGTGCTGAAACTGACGTGCAGGTCCCGCACCGAGAGGAACGCGCCCGCGCCGGCCGGGACGGGCGCCCCGGCCTCCTTGGTCACAGTGGTCACGACAAAGCTCCTGACGACGGTCCGGGAAACGGCTAGGACAGCCGTACGCGAGGGTCGATGAAGGCGTAGCAGGCGTCGACGACGATGTTGCAGAGCAGGATCACGGCGGCGGCGAAGAGCATCACGCCCAGCAGCAGCGGAAGGTCACTGAACTGCACGGACTCCACCGCGAGATGCCCGAGGCCGGGCAGTCCGAAGGTGTACTCGGTGATGATCGCGCCGCCGAGCATCGAGGAGAGGTCGATGCCGAGGATGGTGACGATCGGGATGAGGGAGCCGCGCCAGGCGTACCGGAAGAAGACGTACCGCCGGCTCATCCCCTTGGCGCGGGCGGTGCGGATGTGTTCCTCCTGGAGCTGTTCGATCATCGACGAGCGCGCCATACGGGTGTACTGCGCGGCGAAGATCGTGGACAGCACGACCCAGGGGATCATCAGCCCGGTGAACCAGGCGACGGGATCCTTGGTGAGCTCGGTGTACCGGGGTTCGTCGAAGAGGTGGGTCTGGTACACCAGCACGGCGAGGGCGAGCGGGCCCAGGAAGTAGATCTGCATCGAGCTGAGCACCATGGAGCCCGCGGTGAACGACTTGTCGATGAGCGTGCCGCGCCGCCAGGCGGCCAGCATTCCGGTGCCGAGCCCGACGAACAGGAAGACGACGGTGGCGCCGAGCGCGAGCGAGACGGTGAGCGGCAGCCGGTCCATCAGGGTCGACCAGACCTGCTCGTTGGTGTGGTACGAGTAGCCGAAACAGGGGGCGGGGCAGGGCCCCTGGGCGAAGTCGTCCCGGCCCGCGACCAGCCCTTGCAGGAAGATCCAGAACTGCTCGGGGATCGACTTGTCGATGCCGAGCGTGCGGTGGATGTTCGCCAGCGCGTCGGGCGTGCACGTCTTGCCGCACATCAGCAGCGCCGGGTCACGGGGCATGCCGAAGAACAGCAGGAAGGCGACGACGGTCAGCAGGACCAGGATCACCAGCGAGCCGAGGGTCCGGCGAAGGAGGAAGCGCAGCATCTCAGTGGCAGCTTTCGGGCTCGTGAGGCCGGCTCGTGGAGCCGGCTCAAAGGGCCGTGCGGGCCGGCGCGCCCCGTCGCGGAAGCGGGACGGGGCGCACCGGGCGCCGCGCTCGGGAAGGGGTTACTTCACAAACAGCCTGCGCGGGTCGATGCCGCCGATGACGTCGTCGTACACGAGGCCGCCGATCTTCGAGCCGGCGATCTGGGTCTGCTTGTAGTACGCCGTCGGGATGTTGGAGACGACGTCCTTCACGATGTACTCGTTGATCTTGTTCCAGGCCTCCGCGGCCTTGATCGGGTCGGTGATGGTGCTCGCCTTGTCGATGTCGGCGTTCACCTTCGGGTCGTTGACGTGCGAGTAGTTCGCGGCGCCGTCCTGGATCTGGCGTCCGTCGTAGAGCGGCGGGATGACGGTCGACGCGCTCGGCCAGTCGGCGCCCCACGCGGTGTGGTAGATGTCGAAGTTGTTCTTGACCTTGCCGACCTGGTCGTAGTACGTCTCGGCCGGGATCTCCTGGCGCTGGACGTCGAAACCGGCCTTCTCCAGACCCGCGGCCATGGCGGTGGAGTACTGCTGGCCCTCGGGGGTGTTGATGTAGCCGAAGGTCAGCTTCAGACCCACCTTGCCGGCCTTCTCCAGGAGTTCCTTGGCCTTGACCGGGTCACCGGCCGGCTTCTTCTTCTTGCCGAACGGGTCGAAGTTCGGGTTGTAGCCGGAGACGGTCGGGCTGATCAGACCGCCGGCGACCTCGCGGGCCGCGGTGCCACCGTAGGCGCGCACGAACGGGGTGATCGGCAGGGCGTAGGCGATGGCCTCGCGGACCGTCTTGTCCTGCATCTCCTTCTGGGTCAGGTTGATGTCGATCTGGCCCACGTACGGCTGGTAGCCGGCGACGGTACGGGACTTCAGCGTCGCGTCGGCGAGGACCTTGGACAGGTTGCCCGCGTCGACCTCGTTGTTGAAGCTGACCGCGGTGGCGTTGGCCCCGGAGTCGTCGAGGATCGCCTTGGTGGAGTCCTCGTACTGCTTGTTGAACGCGAAGGTGAACCGGTCGATGTACTGGTGCCGGATCGGGTCGGTCTTCGGGTCCCAGTTGGTGTTCTTCACCAGGACCATCGACTTGCCGGACTTGAACTCCTGGATCTTGTACGGGCCCGCGGTCATCGGGGCCTTGTCGTACTTCTCCTTGGTGTCCTTCGCCTTCGAGACGAGCGAGTAGCCGGCCATGGCCAGCGCGTACGGCAGGTCCGGCTTGGCCTTCTTGAACTTGAAGACGACCGTCTTCGCGTCCGGCGTCTCCAGGACGGTGTCCGGCAGGTGCTTACCGCCGTACGGGCCGCCCTTGAGCAGGTCGCGGTACCCGGTGCCCGGTGTGTCGGCGAGCCACTGCTGGATGAAGGTCGGGCCGTTGGCGACGAACGGCGCGAACAGCCGCTCGAAGGTGTGCCGCACGTCGGTGGCCGTGATCGCGGAGCCGTCGGCCCACTTGACCCCGTCCTTCAGCGTGTACTTCCAGGTCTTGCCGCCGTCGGTGGTGGTCCCGCTGTCGGTGGCCAGGTCGCCGACGACCTCGTGCTTCTTGCCGTCCTCACCGGTCGCCTTGTAGCCGGTCAGACCGCGGTGGATGAGCTGCGACAGCGCCATCTCGTCGGAGACGTAGATCTGCCCGGGGTCGAGGTGCGCGTAGCTGTCTCTCTGAAGAACGGTGACCGCGCCTCCGGGTTTGGCACCGGGGACCTCGGTGGCCGGGCCGGTCGAGGCCTTCGCGTCGCCGAAGTCGATGGAGGACTGCTGCCGTTGGGCGTTCTCCTTGTCGTCCTTGTTGCTGCCTTCCTTGCTGCCGCCCTCGCTGCAGCCGGAGAGCACGAGCGCTCCGGCAGCGACCAGCGAGAGCGCGGCGTACGCGCGGCGTCCACCCTTACCCATCACTCGTTTCCCACCCATCTCTTTGAGTCCAGCACTCTGTGAGTCCAAAAGACGTGATGTGCGGGTCAGCGCGCCGTCTTGGGGTCGAAGGCGTCCCTGACCGAGTCCCCGAGCAGGTTGAACGCCACGATGAAGATGATCATCGAGACACCGGGGAAGAACATGTAGGTGATGTCGTTCTGCATCACGAGTTCGGTCGCCGCCTTGGAGAACATCTGGCCCCAGTCCGGCGTCGGTTCGACCAGTCCCACGCCGAGGAAGGACAGACCGGCCTCGGCGGTCACGAAGTTCGGCAGCATGTAGGTGGCCTGCACCAGGATCGGCGTGACCACGTTGGGCAGAATCTCCTTGCGGATGATCCGCCCCGGTGGTGCCCCGCTCACCTTGGCGGCCTCGATGAACTCCCGTTCCCGCAGGGCGAGGCTGGTGCCGCGCAGGATGCGCCCGAGGCTCATCCAGCCGAGGAACCACTGCACCGAGATCAGGGCGACGACCCGGACGTAGACGGGCGTCTCGTCGCGCGGGCTGACGAACAGGGAGACCACGACCGGCATGCTCGCGATGAAGAACAGCTGGGCCGGGATGGCGAGCAGGAAGTCGATCACCCGGCTGATCAGGAAGTCCGTCCTGCCGCCGAGATAGCCGGCCGCGACCCCGAGGACGATGCCGGTCAGCACGGTGGCGAGGGTGACCGCGAGGGAGATGCCCAGGGAGTTGCGGATGCCGTAGAGCAGCTTGGTGAAGACGTCGTAGCCGTTGCCCGGTTCCAGGCCGAACCAGAACTCGCCGCTGATCCCGCCGTTGGGCTGCACCGGCACACCCGCGCTGTCGAACAACTCCGGCCGTTCGTCCGCGTACACGGTGTACGGGTTGTTGCCGTAGAGCTTCGCGATCAGCGGGGCGAGCAGGCCGACCAGGAAGAAGAGCAGCACGACGTAGGCGGAGATCACGCCCGTGCGGTCCCGCTTGAAGCGGAGCCACATGAGCTGACCGGGAGACCGGCCCACGGGCACCTTGGCCTCGGGCGCCGCCGCCGGCTCCTGGTCGCCGTCGACCACGACCGACGTACCGCCGCCCTCGATGTCGGTAGGACTTGTCACAGTTCGCCCATTTCACTTCACGGGTGTGGGTGTGCCGAGCCGGCGACGGACGCGGGCTGCTGCCGCGTGATCGCCGATCGGTGCATGAAGGGACGCCGGAGCGCGCCGCACGGACGGCTCGGAAGAAGCCGCAGCCGGACGCGCGTAGCCGAACGGCCGCGATCGGCGGCCGGACGTCAGGTCAGTGACAGTCGCCGCGGGCGGAGGCGGACAGACCGGTGATGGACCGCATGGGCCGGTTGACTGGCATGGGGATCCTCCTTGTGACTCCACGTGTTCACCAACAGGAGGGGGCGCTCGTCCGACCTCCGACACCCCTGACGGAGGGTCAGACACCCCCTGGTGCTCGCGAGTCGGCGCTGTCCCCACAGCGCGAGACCCATTGACCCGAGCGTTACGCGGCTAACTATCTGGCATGCGCCATGTGCCGACCACCGTCTTTAAATCTCAATTCAGTCACAGCTGACGCCTAGATCTTCCAAAATCCGGACAAAGTCTCTGGCGCGAGAAGGGCGCGAAACGGACTTGTTACATGGGTATCGGGCGAGGATCACCGCATTTCGGACAGCGGTCACCGCGAGAGCCCCGAAAAACGGGTTGCAGAAAGCCCGGGTGCCCCCACGATGGGGGCACCCGGGCTTCCGAGTGTGCTGCGGCGGTGAACTACCCGCGGATCAGCCGTGCTTGGCGCGGCTCGCGGTGCGGGCGCGGTCACGCTGGTCGAGCACGACCTTGCGGATGCGAACCGCCTCCGGGGTCACCTCGACGCACTCGTCGTCACGGCAGAACTCCAGCGACTGCTCGAGCGACAGCTTGCGCGGCGGCACGATCGCCTCGAACGAGTCGGCCGCGGCGGAGCGCATGTTGGTGAGCTTCTTCTCCTTGGTGATGTTCACGTCCATGTCGTCGGCGCGAGAGTTCTCGCCGACGATCATGCCCTCGTACACCTCGGTGCCGGGGTCGGTGAACAGCACGCCACGCTCCTGGAGGTTCGTCATCGCAAAGGCGGTGACGGCACCCGCGCGGTCGGCGACCAGCGAACCGTTGTTACGGGTCGTCAGCGTGCCGAACCACGGCTCGTGGCCCTCGTGGATGGAGTGGGCGATGCCCGTGCCGCGCGTGCCGGTCAGGAACTCGGTCCGGAAGCCGATGAGGCCGCGGGAGGGGACGACGAACTCCAGGCGGACCCAGCCCGAACCGTGGTTGGACATGTTGTCCATCCGGCCCTTGCGGACGCCCATGAGCTGCGTGACCGCGCCCATGTGCTCCTCGGGGACGTCGATCGTCATGCGCTCGACCGGCTCGTGGACCTTGCCGTCGATCTCCTGGGTGACCACCTGCGGCTTGCCGATGGTCAGCTCGAAGCCCTCACGGCGCATCTGCTCGACCAGGATGGCCAGCGCCAGCTCGCCGCGGCCCTGCACCTCCCAGGCGTCGGGACGCTCGGTGTCCAGGACGCGGAGCGAGACGTTACCGATCAGCTCGCGGTCCAGGCGGTCCTTGACCTGACGGGCGGTGACCTTGCGGTCCTTGACCGCGGCCTTGGCGGAGGCACCCTTGCCGGTGCCGCCACGGCCGACCAGCGGCGAGGTGTTCGTGCCGATGGTCATGGAGATCGCCGGCTCGTCGACCGTGATCAGCGGCAGCGCGATCGGGTTCTCGGGGTCGGCGAGGGTCTCACCGATCATGATGTCCGGGATACCGGCCACGGCACAGATGTCACCGGGGCCCGCCATCTCCGCCGGCTTGCGGGTGAGCGCCTCGGTCATCAGCAGCTCGGTGATGCGCACGTTGGACAGGGTGCCGTCGCGCTTGATCCAGGTGACCGTCTGGCCCTTGCGCAGCTCGCCCTGCTCGACGCGCAGCAGCGCGATACGGCCGAGGAAGTTGTCGGCGTCCAGGTTGGTGACGTGCGCCTGGAGCGGGGCCGCCTCGTCGTACTCCGGAGCCGGGACGTGGGACAGGATCGTGGAGAAGAACGGCTCCAGGCTGTCGCTGTCCTGCGGGACCGTGCCGTCCTCCGGCTTGGTCAGCGAGGCGACACCGTCACGCGCACACGCGTAGACGATCGGGAACTCGATCTGGTCCTCGTCGGCGTCCAGGTCCAGGAAGAGGTCGTAGGTCTCGTTGACGACCTCGTCGATCCGGGAGTCCGCCCGGTCGGTCTTGTTGATGCACAGGATGACGGGCAGACGCTGCTGGAGCGCCTTGCGCAGCACGAAGCGGGTCTGCGGCAGCGGGCCCTCGGAGGCGTCCACCAGCAGCACGACGGCGTCGACCATCGACAGGCCGCGCTCCACCTCGCCGCCGAAGTCGGCGTGACCGGGGGTGTCGATGATGTTGATGGTGATGACGTCCCCCCCGTCCTTGGGGTGGTACTTCACCGCCGTGTTCTTGGCGAGGATCGTGATGCCCTTCTCACGCTCCAGGTCGTTCGAGTCCATCATGCGGTCGTCGAGCGACTCGGCAGCGTGCGCGGCGAAGGCACCGGCCTGCTTGAGCATGGCATCGACCAGAGTCGTCTTGCCGTGGTCGACGTGGGCGACGATGGCTACGTTGCGAATGTCGTGGCGCGTGGCCATAAAGCGGCGTTCTCCCGGAGTGTGAGGGCGACCCTGCTGCGTACGTCTGTTACGCGGGCCCTGCCGGGCTTGACACGCCACGGCCTCACCCCATGGTACGTGGCCCGGCGGGGGAAGGCCCCCGCAGGGCCACTCGGCTCACTTCGCGCTCAATTCCCGGAGGGGCTCGCGGAGGCTTTCGCCCCCTTCTTCGCGCCCTTCTTCAGGAAGCCCATGTCCTCGTAGACGGGGGTCTGGAAGCCGAAGGCACCCGCGTTGACCACGCTCTTCCGTACCGCGGTGAGCTGCGGGCGCTGATAGAGAGGAATCGATCCGGCAGCCGCCCAGATGCGGGAGTCGGCCTTGCGGATCAGGGACCGCTTCTCGCCCTCGTCCAGGGTCGAAACCGCCTGTTCGAACAACTGATCGACCTGATCGGTGCCGACCCGGGTGTAGTTCTGCTCCACGCTCAGCGAGCCGTCGGCGGCCGGCACCGGCTTGGCGTAGATCGGCCGGGCGTCGGTGGCGGGGAAGGCGGATCCGGGCCAGGAGTACAGGGCGAGGTCGTACTGACCCGAGGCGATGTGGTCCTTGAAGTAGCTCTCGTCCGAGACCTTGGTGATGTCCGTGCCGATGCCGACCTTCGCCAGCATCCTCGTGATCCGCGCGGCGACCGCCGCCAGCGGCTCCGACCCCGGGCCGGACGGCAGCACGAACCGCAGGCTGAGCGCCTTGCCGTCCTTGGCCAGCGCCTTGGCCGGGGCGGCGGCCGGCGCGGCGGTCCCCTTCGGGGCGTAGGCGCCGGGGGCGCCGCCGTGCGCCTGCTTGAACTGCTTGCCGTCCTGGGCGAGCTGCCGGCCGTCGTCGCTCTCGCGCACGGTCCGCCCCTTGTCGTCCTCACCGACGACGTACGTGCCGTCGCCGTCCGCGGAGTCGTCGTCGGAGTCGCTCTTCTTGCCGCCCGCCTTCTTCCCCTCCGAGCCGGCCGCCTTCTCGGCCTTCTCCTGCTTCTTGACCGGGCCTCCGGGCACCCATCCGGCGTCCGCGAGCAGCGCCTGCGCCTCGGCGGTGTCCTGGCCGCCCAGCGCCCCGCTGTTGTCCGCGTAGGCGTCCTGCCCGGCCAGGGCCAGATGGCTGCCGACCGGCTCCGCGGGCAGACCGAGCGGCTTGAGCACCACCTTGGCCAGTTCCTTGCGGTCCAGCGCCCGCGCGACGGCCCGCCGCACCCGCTCGTCCGCCAGCAGCCCGTCCGCGCCGTTCAGCGCCAGCTGCGTGTACGCCGGCTCCAGCGATCTGCGCACCTCGAAGTCGCGCAGCGCCTTCTGCTGCTCCTCCCACTTCGCGATCTCCTTGCGCAGCTCGCTGCGGGCCTCGACCTCGTCCTCGGCCGTGTCCTCGTCCGAACCGTGGGCGAGCGCCCAGGAACGCAACGCCTTCGCGGCCGTGCGCCCGGAGCCGGGACCGGCCAGCGGTCCGGCCGTGCCGTTCGCGGCGCCGTCGACGCGCTGCGCCGCGGCCGGGTCGATCTCGGCCAGATCGATCTTCCCGGCGGCCAGCGCGGACGCCCGCTCGTCCCTCGGGACGGCCGTCAGCACGATCTCGGAGAGTTTGGCCGGCCGGCCCCACCAGCGGGTGTTGCGGGTGAGCCGGACCTGGTCGTTCTTGCGGTCGACCTTCTTCACCACGAACGGCCCGGCGGTCACCTTCAGCTTGCGGCGCGCCCCGTCGTTGAAGGCGTCGGGCGTGCCCATGACGTCCTTGGGGTACAGCGGGGAGAACAGCGAGCGCCAGTCGGCGTAGGTCCGCTTGAAGGTGACCCGGACCTCCAGGTCGTTGTCCCCGCGCTCGATCTTCTCGATGCGCTCGTAGCCGGCGTTGCGGGCGGTCCAGTAGGCACTGTCCTTGCCCGACAGGGCCCGCCACTGGGCGGCGAAGTCGGCGGCGCCGATCTCCCGGCCGTCGCTCCAGACGGCCTGCTGGTTCAGCTTGTACAGGACGACCTGTTTGGGCTCGGTGTCGACGACCTTCGCGGACTCCAGGTAGTCGGAGTCGCGCTGCGGGCGCCCGGTCGCGTCGAGCCGGTACATCGAGGGCAGGACGGCCTGGGCGACCCGCGTGGTCGTCGCGTCGGCGTCCGACTGGAAGGTGTTGAAGGTCTCCGGAACCGCGTCCACGGCCCACCTGAGTGTGCCGCCCTCGGCGACCTGGGCACGGCCGACCGGGGCGATGTCCTGGCGGGCCAGGGGCTTGCCTGCCTCGTCCGCGGACCCGCAGCCGGACAGCAGGGGCACCGCGAGCGCGCCCGCGGTGAGGAAGGCGACCGAGCGCATCACCGCGCGCGGGCCGACGCCGTCGTGGGACATCTCTGGTACCTCCGGTGAGCCGCTGCCGCCGGTGACCCGACACCCCGACATACATGGACGCGCATACGTCGACGCGGGTGCGTTTTGATCACGTTTGGCGGTATTTTGGAGTTGATCAGATCTACAGCTCACTGAAGAGGAAAGGGTTCGCCTGCCGTGGGCGACACGGCGGCAGGGCCTGCCAAGGCCACTCGTGCGGAGCAACGCACCCGCCAATCGCTGCACACGCCTTCACATCGACCGGTGTGACGCGCAACACTCGCAGGCGCATGAACGTTGCCGTCCAGGGCCCAGCCCACACGGAAGCGAGGACTGCTCATGTCCGTGCACGACGACCTGACAACGGCCCAGCGCTGCCTCGACGACCTCTCCCGGTCCGTCGGCCGCCTGGAACAACAGCTCGGCAGCACCGGCCTGGAAATGCGCCGGGTCCGTGCCGACGCAGACCATCTGAGGGAGAGCGTCGCGCTGCTGCGCGAGGCCGCCTCCCAGCCCGGCTCGTCGCGCAGGCCCGAGCTCGTCACCATCCCCGACACCCCCTACGACGACTCCCTGTGGATCGACACGGACGACGAGGGACTCGGCGCCCGGGGCCGGCACGCCCCCTGACCCGGCACGCCCCCTGACCCGACCGGAGTCCCGAGTTGGCCACTGGTACGGAACCATCGCCCACCGACCACCGTCCCCCGAGCGGCGTACGCGGCGCCGGACGCGCCGCGATCGCCGCTCCCCATCTGCGGACCGACCGCTGGTGGCTGGCCCCCGCGGCCACCGCCGCCGGCCTGCTGGCGTTCATCGTCTACTCGACCTGGCGTGCCTTCGCGAACGCGGACTACTACGCGGCGCCGTACGTCTCGCCGTTCTTCTCCCCGTGTCTGGCGGAGAACTGCGAATCCATGCGGTCCGGCCCCAACTGGGACCTGTTCGGCAGCTGGTGGAGCCTCTCCCCCGCGATCCTCATCCTGATCTTCCCGCTCGGCTTCCGCCTGACCTGCTACTACTACCGCAAGGCGTACTACCGCGGCTTCTGGGCGTCCCCGCCGGCCTGCGCGGTGGCCGAGCCCCACAAGAAGTACACCGGCGAGACCCGCTTCCCGCTGATCCTCCAGAACATCCACCGGTACTTCTTCTACGCCGCGATCGTCGTCGCCGGGATCCTGACCTACGACACCGTGCTCGCCTTCCGCGACGAGCACTACGCATGGGGTCACATGGGCCTCGGGACCCTGGTCTTCCTGGTCAACATCACGCTGATCTGGGCGTACACGATCTCCTGCCACTCCTGCCGGCACATCGTCGGCGGCCAGCTGAAGCACTTCTCCAGACACCCCGTGCGCTACCGGGCCTGGCGGTTCGTGGGGAAGCTGAACGCCCACCACATGCTGCTGGCGTGGGTGTCGCTGGTGAGCGTGGCGCTCGCCGACTTCTACGTGTATCTCGTCGCGTCCGGTGCCTTCGACGATCCGAGGTTTTTCTAGATGAGTGGGGCCTGCTGATGTCCGTGGTCGACCGCCAGGAGTGGGACGTCGTCGTGGTCGGCGCGGGAGGCGCCGGACTGCGTGCCGCCATCGAGGCGCGCGAACGCGGCGCCCGCACCGCCGTCATCTGCAAGTCGCTGTTCGGCAAGGCGCACACGGTCATGGCCGAGGGCGGCATCGCGGCGGCGATGGCCAACGCCAACGAGCACGACAACTGGCAGGTCCACTTCCGCGACACCCTGCGCGGCGGCAAGTTCCTCAACCAGTGGCGGATGGCCGAGCTGCACGCCCAGGAGGCCCCGGACCGGGTGTGGGAGCTGGAGACCTGGGGCGCCCTCTTCGACCGCACCAAGGACGGCCGGATCTCCCAGCGCAACTTCGGCGGCCACGAGTACCCGCGCCTCGCGCACGTCGGCGACCGCACCGGCCTGGAACTGATCCGCACCCTCCAGCAGAAGATCGTCTCGCTCCAGCAGGAGGACCACCGCGAGACCGGCGACTACGAGTCCCGGCTGAAGGTCTTCCAGGAGTGCACGGTCACCCGGGTCCTCAAGACCGTGCCCGACAGCGGCTCCGCCGCGGGCTCCCGGGTGAGCGGGGTCTTCGCCTACGAACGCGAGACCGGCCGGTTCTTCGTCCTCCAGGCACCCGCCGTGGTGATCGCGACGGGCGGCATCGGCAAGTCCTTCAAGGTGACGTCGAACTCGTGGGAGTACACGGGCGACGGCCACGCGCTGGCCCTGCTCGCCGGTGCGCCGCTGCTCAACATGGAGTTCGTGCAGTTCCACCCGACGGGCATGGTCTGGCCGCCGTCGGTGAAGGGCATCCTCGTCACCGAGTCGGTGCGCGGCGACGGCGGGGTGCTCAGGAACTCCGAGGGCAAGCGGTTCATGTTCGACTACGTCCCGGACGTCTTCAAGGAGAAGTACGCCGAGTCGGAGGAGGAGGGCGACCGCTGGTACGAGGACCCGGACCACAACCGGCGCCCGCCGGAGCTGCTCCCGCGTGACGAGGTGGCCCGCGCGATCAACTCGGAGGTCAAGGCGGGCCGCGGCTCCCCGCACGGCGGGGTCTTCCTGGACGTGTCGACGCGGATGCCCGCCGAGGTCATCAGGCGCCGGCTGCCCTCCATGTACCACCAGTTCAAGGAGCTGGCCGACGTCGACATCACCGCGGAGGCCATGGAGGTCGGACCGACCTGTCACTACGTGATGGGCGGCATCGCGGTCGACTCCGAGACGGCCGCCGCCCGCGGGGTGCCGGGGCTGTTCGCGGCCGGCGAGGTGGCCGGCGGGATGCACGGCTCCAACCGGCTCGGCGGCAACTCGCTCTCCGACCTGCTGGTGTTCGGCCGCCGGGCGGGACTGCACGCGGCGCAGTACACAGCCGGGGCCGGTGCGCCACGCCCGGCGGTGGACGACGAGCAGGTCGACGCGGCGGCCGCGGAGGCGCTGCGGCCGTTCTCCGCGGAGGGCCCCGGGGACCGGGCGGACCACGCGCCGGAGAACCCGTACACCCTCCACCAGGAACTCCAGCAGACCATGAACGACCTGGTCGGCATCATCCGCCGCGAGGGCGAGATGGAGCACGCCCTGGAGAAGCTGGCCGAGCTGCGGGTACGGGCGTGGCGGGCCGGGGTCGAGGGGCACCGGCAGTTCAACCCCGGCTGGCACCTGGCGCTCGACCTGCGGAACATGCTGCTGGTCAGCGAGTGCGTGGCCCGGGCGGCGCTGGAACGCACCGAGTCGCGCGGCGGGCACACCCGCGAGGACCACCCGACGATGGACCGCGCGTGGCGCAACGTCAACCTGCTGTGCGCGCCCGTCGACCCCGTCGACGGCCCGGCGGCGACGGACCCCTTCCGCGGCCGGATCGCCCTCACCCGCGAGACCACCGAACCCATCCGCCCCGACCTGCTCGCCCTCTTCGAAAAAGAGGAGCTGGTCAAGTACCTCACCGAGGAGGAGCTGTACGAGTGAGCAGCTACGAGGCCCGCTTCCGGGTGTGGCGGGGCGACATCGAGGGCGGCGGCCTGAAGGACTTCGAGGTCGAGGTCAACGACGGTGAGGTGGTCCTGGACATCATCCACCGCCTCCAGTCCACCCAGGCGCCCGATCTCGCCGTCCGCTGGAACTGCAAGGCGGGCAAGTGCGGTTCGTGTTCCGCGGAGATCAACGGGCGGCCCCGGCTGCTGTGCATGACCCGCATGTCGGTGTTCGACCGCGAGGAGACCATCACCGTCACGCCGCTGCGCGCCTTCCCGGTGATCCGCGATCTCGTCACCGACGTCGGCTTCAACTACTCGAAGGCGAGGGAGGTTCCGGCGTTCGTGCCGCCCGAGGGGGTCGGTCCGGGCGAGTACCGGATGTTCCAGGAGGACGTGGACCGTTCGCAGGAGTTCCGCAAGTGCATCGAGTGTTTCCTGTGCCAGGACACCTGCCATGTCGTCCGCGACCACGAGGAGAACAAGACGGCGTTCGCGGGCCCGCGCTTCCTCATGCGGGTCGCCGAACTGGACATGCACCCGCTGGACGCGGCCGAGGAGAGCGGCCTGGACCGCGGGCGCACGGCCCAGGACGAACACGGCCTCGGCTACTGCAACATCACCAAGTGCTGCACGGAGGTCTGCCCCGAGGGCATCAAGATCACGGACAACGCGCTGATCCCGCTGAAGGAACGCGCGGTCGACCGCAAGTACGACCCGCTGGTGTGGCTGGGTTCGAAGATCAGGAGGCGCTCGTCGTAGGCGTCGGGGGCAGCCGGGGCGCGCGTCCGGGACGCTGGGCGCGCGTCTGGACGGCGAGCCCGGCGAGGTTGACGGCCATTCCGGCGGGCGGGACGTACAGGTCGACCGCCAGGTCGTGGGATGCCATCGGGCCCAGGAACATGAAGAGGCCCAGCCCCAGGGCGCTCATCAGGGCGCCGACACCCCACAGTCGCGGCCGCAGCACCCGCTTGCGGCCGAACGGCGGCACCCACTCCCGCGTGACGGCCGCGACACCGACCACCGCCATGACCGTCACACAGACGACGGCCGTGACCACCAGACTCCAGTGCAGCATGCGCTCATGATCCCACCTGCACCGGGTCTGGGGGAGGGGTCCACCGGGACTACCGGATCTGCCGCGGCTACCGGACCCAGCCCTGCTCGTACGACGTCCAGTCCTGTTCGGTCGCCGCGAAGTCCACGTACGCCGCGACGCCGAAGTTCGCACGGTCGGCGTCCGTACGGGACAGTCCCAGCCGGACACCCCGGACGGCGGCGGCGACGGTCTCGGCGTGATTCCAGTGGCCGAACCGGTTCTCGTGGTAGAAGGGCAGGCCCATCAGGAGGTCGGTGGAGGCCGGGGTGACCTCCAGGGCGAGCGAGGTCTGCTGGGCGACGTAACCGCCGTACGTGCTCTGCAGCGGCTGCATGGTGTCGTACGACATCACGGCGATCTGGTCGACGCGGCGGGCGACCTGGCCGAAGAACTTCTGCGACCACCACTTGGGGTGGCCGGTGGTCGTGCCCCAGAAGGAGTGGAAGCCGGGGACCGGGTCGATCTGGTGGGCGGCGACGGAGAGTTGGGCGTTCCGGGCCTTGGTGACGGCACGCAGGTCGTCCAGGAGGCCCAGGTAGTCGCCGTCGCCGGAGTGCAGCGGTTCGAGGTCGAAGTGGGCGCCCTGGAAGCCGGCGGCGAGGATCTCGCGGGTGGACCGCACGACCGCGGCGCGGGTCTCGGCCCGCTCCAGCCGCATGCCGTTCGGGCTCTCGCTGGCGAGGACGTCGCCGAGCCAGGCCTGGACGCGGAGCTGCGGTGCTTCCCGGTGGACGGCGGCTATGAACCGGGGCGCGCCCGCGTACGCCGACGCCGGGAGGGTGCCGTTGTGCTCCAGGGGGCCGGCGTGGACGTACAGGTCTCGGATGCCGGTCTTCCCGAGCCGGTCGGCCAGGGCCTTGACGTCGGCGTCGGTCTTGCGGCCGTCGACCCAGGCGTGGCCCAGCCAGATGGCGTCCTTGCCGCGGGTGTACGTGCCGTCGGCCGGGTCGCCGAGGTAGTTCACGCGGAGGGCCGTCTCGGCGGCGAGGACCGGGACGAGGAGGAGCAGGACCAGGGCGAGGACGGTGCGCCGCACCAGCCGTCCGCGACGCCCGCGCCGAGGGGCCGTCTCGGCGCCGGGATCGTCGCCGGTCCCGTTCCCCTCGTCACCTCCGGCACCGCCCGTACCTCCGGCACCGCCGGCGGCACTTTCGCCGTCCGCCGCGACGGACCCGACCGACGCCTCGCCCGTCCCCGACCGCGGCTCCGCCCCCAGCACCCCGTCCGTGTCCGTCCCCGACAGCGGCTCCGCCTCCAGCACCCCGTCCGTGTCCGTCCCCGACCGCGGCTCGGTCTCCGGTTCCCTCTCCGCGTCCGTCCGCGGCTCAGGTTCTGCCTCCGCGTCCGTCCGCGGCCGCGGCTCCGCCTCCGGCACCCCCTTCGCGTCCGTCTCCGGCTTCGTCCGACCCGGTGGCCGTTCCATCGCGGTTCCCCCTCGCGTGTCGTTCCGCCCCACCGCCCCCGTGTCGGGTGCATCCCGGTCGCGTGGCCGTAATCGCGGCCATACGCTCCCAAATGTGACCTCTTCCTTGCACCGGGGCCGGCCGCGGCGTGCCAAGTCGCACATATCCGTGCGGGTGGCGCATGCCGTGCTGGGCGGTGCGGTCGGGGTCGTGTGGCTGGTGTTGCCAGGGATGACGTCCGGTGGCGACGCTCCGGTTGCGATCAAGAACCCGGCGCCCGGCGCGAGCGCCGCCGCGGCCGAGGACGACGAGAGGTCCACCGTCGATCTCGTGCTGCCGCTCGTGGCGGTCGGCGCGGCCGGGGCGATCGCCGGATACGGGTACATACGACGCGTCCGGCGTACCCGCGTCCGGACGACTCCCGGCGGGGCCGGCGGCTCACCGCCGCCGAGGTCGTCGCCGCCTCTCGCCGCCCTCGACGAGCAGGCCTGCGCGGCGCTGGTCGAGGCCGACAACCGGGTCCGGGCGGCACGCACCGAGCTCGGCTTCGCCTCGGCGCTGTGCACGGCTGAGGACCTGGAGACCTTCCGCCGGGCCGTCCACGAGGCGGAGACGGAACTCACCGCCGCGTTCCGGATGCGGCAGCGGTACGACGAGGGCGTGCCGGCGGAGGAGGCGGCCCGGGAGCACGCGCTCGCCGGGATCGTCGGACGGTGTGCGGAGGCCGGCCGGCGGCTGGATTCCGTGGCCGCGGAGTTCGGGCGGCTACGGGGACTGGAACAGGGGCTGGGTGAGGCGTTGGGGGTCGCCGAGAGCCGGTTCCGGGAGCTGGCGGGGCGTGCGGGGGCCTCGGAAGCGGTGCTCGCCGGGCTCCGGGACCGGTATGCGCCCACGGCCACCGCGTCCGTCACCGGGAGTGTCGAACAGGCCAAGGACCGCCTCCTGTTCGCCACCGTCCGGCTGAACCAGGCCCGCCAGTCCGCCGATTCGGGGCGACCGGAGCGGGCGGCCCGGCAGCTGCGCGCCGCCGAGGGCGCCGTCGCCCAGGCGGCCGTCTTCGTCGACGGCGTCGACCGGCTGGCCGCGGAGCTGCGGTCGGCCGAGCGGACCGTGCCGGCCGCCCTCACGGGCGCGGAGGCGGAGCTGGCCTGGGCCAGACGTCAGCCGGACCCGTCGGCGCGACAGCGGCCGGCCCCCGGACCGGCGACCCCACGCCCGGCCGAGCCCCGCCCCGACGCGAGCGCGCCGCTCGCTGCCGCCGGGACGACCCCGGGCGGGTTCGAGGTCCGGCTGCTGCACGTCGACGCCGTGCTCGACTCCGTGCGGCAGGAGCTGACTGGCGGTCAGCCCAGGGACCCGGTCGGGGTGCTGCGTCGCATCGTGCGGGCGACCGTGCCGGTCACCGCGGGGCGGGCCGGGGTGCTGCCGGCCGCCGCGCTGATCACCGCCCGCACCGCCACCGCCGCCGCGGCCGACTTCGTCGCGACGCACCGGGGCGCGGTCGGCGCCACCGCGCGCACCCGGCTGGCGGAGGCGGAACGGCTCCTCGCCACGGGCGACCCGGCGGACCGTCCGCCCGCCGACCTCCTCGCCCTGGAGGCCCGGGAGCTGGCCGAGCGCGACGTACGCGCGCACGGGAACCCGTACGTGGGTGCCGTCGGCGCCGAGGAGACGGCCGGCACCGGCGGGGCCGTGCTCGGCGGCATCGTCCTTGCCGAGGAGCCCGAGGACGGGACGCCCGCGGGCTTCGCCGGCCCGGCCCGGCCCGCCCAGGCACGGCCCGGCCCCGAGTGACCGGACGTGACCGGCGACGGGCCGCGGGAAAGGTCCGCAACAGCTCCGGACCGGCTCCGGACCGGCTCGGGCCCGGGCCAGTACCACCGGTTCGGAACGGGTTCAGAACAGGCTCAGCAACGCCTCCGCCGGGTCCGCCAGACCCGTCTCGCCGTCCGGCAGCGGAAGTTCGAACCACACCGTCTTGCCGCGCGGAGTGCGGCGCGAGCCCCAGGCCGCCGACAGCAGGCCCACGAGCTGGAGACCCCGGCCGCCCTCGTCGGTGTCCCGGGCGCGGCGGCGGCGCGGCTGGACGAGGCCCGCGTCCCAGACCTCGCACACCAGCGTGCGGTCGAGGAGCAGCCGGAGCCGGATCTCGCCCTCGCCGTACCGCAGGGCGTTGGTGACCAGCTCGCTGACCAGCAGTTCCGTCGTGTCGACGAGGGGTTCCAGGTCCCAGGCCAGCAGCTGGCCGCGGGCGTGTTCCCGGGCCCGGCCCACGCTGCGCGGCTCGCGCGGCAGGGTCCAGTCGCCGACCGAGTCGACGGGCAGGCCCTGCACGCGTGCCATCAGCAGCGCGATGTCGTCCTCGCCGTGGTGCGAGTCGAGGGTGTTGAGGACGTGGTCGCAGACGTCCTCCAGCGGGCTGGAGGGGTCGGTGAGGGCTCCGACGAACGCGTTGAGTCCCTCGTCCAGCGGATGGTCGCGCGACTCGACCAGTCCGTCCGTGTAGAGCGCCAGCAGGGCGCCCTCGGGGAGATCGACCTCCACCTCCTCGAAGGGCTCGCCGCCGACGCCGAGCGGAAGGCCGGGCGGCACGTCGAGCATCAGCGCCGGCTCACCGGGTTCGACGAGCACCGGGGGCAGATGGCCCGCGTTGGCGAACGTGCAGCGCCGGGTCACGGAGTCGTAGACGGCGTACACGCAGGTCGCGAGGTACACCTCGGACAGGTCGGCCTCGCGGGGGCGGCGGGCGGCCCGGGTGGCCTGCTGGACGCCTCCGGGGGTGCCGAGGCCGCGCGCGATCTCGTCCAGCGCGGAGAGGACCTCGGCCGGTTCCAGGTCCAGCAGCGCCAGCGTCCGGACGGCCGTGCGCAGTTCGCCCATCGCGACCGCCGCGCGCAGACCGCGGCCCATGACGTCGCCCACGACCAGCGCCGTGCGGTGGCCGGGCAGTTCGATGACGTCGAACCAGTCGCCGCCGACCTCGCTCGGACGGCCGGTGGAGGCGTTGCCCGGCAGATAGCGGCAGGCGATGTCCAGGCCCGAGGCCACCGGGTCCCCGGGCGGCAGCAGCGACCGTTGCAGTATCAGCGCCCGTTCGTGCTCCCGCCGGTACAGGCGCGCGTTGTCGATACAGACCGCCGCCCGCGCCGCCAGCTCCACGGCCAGATCGCGGTCCCGGTCGCCGAACGGCTCGCTGCCCTTCGTCCGGGAGAACTGCGCGAGGCCGACGACGGTGTCGTGGGCGACCATCGGGACGGCGAGGGTGGACTGCACGAGGCCGCCCTCCTCGCCGGGGATGGCCTGCGGGCGGGCGGTGCGCAGGGCGTCCGCGCAGGGCGAGTTGAACGGGAAGTGGTGGACCGCGCCGACCGCGACGGGCGCGCCGGCACCGGGGAAGGGGGCGTCGGAGACGGCGGAGGAGAAGGCGACCCGGCGCAGTTCGGCGCTGCCGTCGGCGAGGCCGGGCGGGGTCTCGTCGCCGGCCAGGAGGCCCTGGTAGAGGTCCACGGTGGCGAGATCGCAGAAGCCGGGCACGACGACGTCGAGGAGTTCGCGCGCGGTCGTCTCCAGGTCGAGGGAGTTCCCTATGCGGGCACCCGCCTCGTTCAGCAGGGCGAGATTGCGCCGGGCCGCGGCGGCCTCGCGGGCGGCGGCGCGGCGGGCGGTGATGTCGGTGCCGAGCCAGGCGATGCCGATGGGCCTGCCGGTGCCGCTGTGCACGCGGTAGAGGTTGATCGACCAGTGCCGGCGCTCGTCGGAGCCCGGCACGAAACCGGTGACGTGCATGTCCGTGATGGAGTCGCCGGTCTCCAGGACCCTGCGCAGGGTCGCGCTGACCCGGTCGGCCTCGGGCCGGGGCAGGTAGTCGTGGACACCCTTGCCCCGGTGGTCGTCGGGGGTGCCGCCGAAGATCGAGGCGAACCGGTGGTTGGCGCGGCGGACCCGCAGGTCGGGGTCGATCAGCAGGAAGCCGAACGGGGATTGGCCGAAAATGGCCTGCGAGGCGGCGAGGTCGGTCTCGATGCTGCGGAGCGTGCGGACGTCGACGACGATGCACACGGCGGCCTTCTCGCCGTCCAGGCTGCGCGTCGGCATGACGTAGACCTCGGCGAGGCCCTTCTCACCGCGGCCGCCGCCGGGCACCGGATCCGGCATCCGGAACGGCACCACGCCGGTCCACTCCCGCCCGTCGAGGATCTCGGCCATCTTGCGCTGGCCGCGTTCGCGCAGGTCGGGGTCGATGAACGCGTCGATGGGGTCCATGCCGACGGCCCGGTCGGCCGGGATGCCGAAGATCTGCTCGGCGCGCAGGCTCCACTGGTCGACGAGGCCGTCGGGGCCGATCGAGAACGAGGCGACCTTGATGTAGTCGTAGATCGAACCGGGCGGACTGCTCTGCCACATGGCGTCACCCGGCGTCGCCGCCTCGCCCGGGCCGTCGGCGAAGCCGTGCGCGGCATCGGCGGCGAGCGCACCCGCGGCCTTCGCCCTCGCGCCGCCCGACGGGTCCTCGGACTCCGTGGCCTTCGCTGGTATCTCGCTCACGCGAACCGTCCCCTCCAGCTCACCGCGTCCGGCACCGGTCACCGGCGGCGGCTGCCCGCAGTATCCAGCACTACGGGTCCGCACGACACGGTGTTCACGATCACAGCACGGTCCAGGCGTTTTTTGGCCCGTCCCGCGACAACACTTCCAGTCTTCTAACCAGCGGACACGCCGTCGAACCACCTCTTCCGGGACCGTTCGGAGACCGGAACCGAACGGGCGACACGGCGAGCCCCGCTGTACACCGGCTCATCCCCGTGAGACGCCCCGTCAACCCGGCACCGCCAGCTCGAACCAGACCGTCTTGCCGGTGTTCCCGGGCCGGGTACCCCAGCGGCGCGAGGAGGAGGCCACCAGTTGCAGTCCGCGCCCGCTCTCGTCCTCGGGCTGGGCGACCCGCTCGCGGGGCGGGTCGGGCAGCGGGTCGGAGACCTCGACCAGCAGGACGTCCACCCGCCCGGCGGGGCGGACCAGACGGAGGCCGATGGGGCCGGTCGCGTGCCGCAGTGCGTTGGTCACCAGCTCGCTGACCAGCAGCGCCGCGATGTCGCTCAGGCTGTCGAGGTCCCAGCCGTGCAACTGGCCGCGGACGGCACCGCGGGCGGTGCGCACCGCACCGGGGTCCGCGGGGAACGTCCACTCGGCGCATTCTCCGTCGGTGTCGATCACGCCGATCACTTCCCGGGCCAGCGAGTACACCCATGTCCGGTTTCGTGGGGTTAATGGCCACATACCCGATATTTGGTGGGCAGTACCGCACAGCGAGGCGCACTGTGGCACGAACGGCGTACGCGGCGACCCGTCCCCCGGTCGAAGCGCCCCCGGATCGAACCCGCCGCCGCCCGACGCGCCCCCGCTTCGACGGATCCCCGGCCCGCCGGACCCGGTCCGGCGGCGCTGGTTCGACGGGGCCGGGTTCAGCGGGCTCCGGTGGCGAGTTTCGAGAGTGTCTCGCGTACCGCGGGCACGTCCTGGTCCAGCCAGTCGACGTCCCAGATCCCGGCCGGGGTGAGCCAGCGCAGCGCGTCGTGGTCCTGGAGGGGCTCGGGAGCGGCGGAGCCGGGGCGCAGCCGGGCGGTCCACACCTGGAGGACGTAGGGCGGCCTGAGCGGCCACTCGCCGGGGACGCGCTCGACCGTCTCGGCCTCGACGCCGAGTTCCTCGCGCAGTTCGCGCACGAGGGCGGCCTCGGGCGCCTCTCCCTGCTCGACCTTGCCGCCGGGCAGTTCCCAGCGGCCGGCGAGTTCCGGGGGTGCGCTGCGGCGCGCGGCGAGCAGGCGGCCGGCGTCGAGCAGGGCGGCTCCCACCACCACGATCCGTTCCGTCATGTGCCGGAGCCTACGGGACCGCACGGAACGTCAGTTCAGCGTGCCGTCCCCGTTCTGCGCCTGGGCCTGCGCCTGGCCGATGCGCTCGACCCAGTAGAGCTGCTTGTGGCCGCGACTGTCGAGGCTGTCCGCGACCTTCTGGGCCTCGGCCCGGGTCGCGTACCTGCCCACGCGGTAGCGATTGCCGTTGTCGTCCTGCCGTATGACGAGCCAGGGCAGGGAGATGGTGCTGTCGTTCATCGAGCCCCTCGCCCCCTTCTCGTCCCGGCCCGCCCGGATCCCGTCCGCGGCACGCCTCGCGCCCCGCCCTCTAAGGAAACCGCAATCCGCATATGCCCGAGCGTACGCCTTACCTTTACGCACCGAACACGACTTTGCACAAAGAGGTACGCAACCAGCCAAGACGCAGGGGGCGCACGAGGCCGAACGCGCCGTGCGCGCGCCGCGATGCGTCCGGTCGGCGGGGTTCCGGGCACCTACGGGACGACCTGCGGGAACAACCGGAAACGACCGGATTCCGACGGCGCGCGGGCGGGTCCACGGCGGGCGGATACCGGGGGCAACTGCCGGAAGGGTGTGCGCCGCCCGAAGCAATGCGCTACCGCCCCGGACGGCACCCCCGCCCCCACCGCTCACCCGGTCTCCGGGGGGGGCGGAGCCCGCCGCGCGCCGGGAGACGCCCCCGGCGCACCCCGGCGGTCACTTCACCGGCAGGTGGTAGGCGACCCGGTAACGGTCGGCCGGGATCACCACGTCGGCCGTCTCGACCGGACGGCCCGAGGCGTAGTACGTGCGCTGGACGACCAGGACGACATGCCCCGGGACGCCGCCGAGGGCGAGGAACTCCTCGGCGAGACCGGGCCGGGCGCCGACCTCCTCCGTGACGTTGTCGACGATCACGTCGATGGCGCGCATCCGCTCGACGACACCCATCCCGCCGAGCGGACCCTCCTCGGGCAGCATCACGGGCGTGCGGCCGGTGACGGCCAGGGGCTCCCAGGAGGTGGAGAGCATCATCGCCTCGCCGGCCTCCCGGAAGACGTACCTGGTGCACATCACGCGGTCGCCGGACGCGATGCCGAGCCGCTCGGCGACGGAGACGCCCGCCTCGGCCTGCTCACTGCTGGACTCCCAGGTCCCCCGCGTGTGCGCCTCGGCCTGCTCCTGCCGGAACGGCGTGGCGCCGCTCACGGGGCGGTAGCCGGAGCGGGCGATCCGGCGCGGCACGGGCCGCTCGCGCACATAGGTGCCCGAACCGGAGCGGCCCTCGACCAGCCCCTCGGCCATCAGCACCTTGCGTGCCTCGAGGGCGACGGTGTCGGAGACCCCGTACTCCTCCCGGATTCTCGCCTGCGAAGGGAGCCGGGTGTGCGGCGGCAGCGACCCGTCGGCGATCTTCTTGCGGAGATCACCCGCGACACGCAGATACGCCGGCTGCTCACCGAATGTCACTGGCCACTCCCATCAGGTTGTACAGACAGCTACAGCCTGGCAACCGTGGGTTGTACCGTGCAAGCAAAGGCCAGAGAATCACTCGATGTGATGACACGCGCCCGGGAAACCCTTTACCCAGGCACTTTCTCCCCGCTATGGACGCGATCACACATCCAGGCCGCTGTCGCTGTCGCCCCCGCCCGTGCCACCGCTCCCGCTGTCGGAGTCCTCGTCGTAGGTGGGCGGCGTGGTGGCCAGGCCCAGAGCCTTGCGGGCCGTGACGGTGGTGGCCCCGTCGACGTATGCGTAGGCCGTGTCGTAGTGCTCGTAGAAGCCGTCGGCGTCGGTGGCCTTCTCCGCCGCCGTCCACTCCTCGGCCGCGTCCCGCATGTCCTTCACCAGGGCGGCCATCGGCTTTTCCCGGTCCGGCGTCATCCAGAGGTGCGAGCCCAGCTGGTCCGCCTGATTGCCGGTCACTTCGCCGGTGTCACCGGCCCAGGTGCGGTTGCTCGCGAGGTCCTCCTCGGCGTACTCCTCCGGCTCCTCGAAGAGGACGTCGTCGACGGCGGCCATCGCCTTGAGGAAGGCGAATTGGTCGGGGTCGAGCGTCGACGCGTCGGCGCGCAGCGAGCCGGTCAGGGTGCCCTTCTCGTCCACGTTGGCGAAGACACAGGTGATCTCGCGGTCGCCCCAGCTCCAGCTGTCGGCGGTGGGCGTCAGGTAGTAGATGTCGACCTCGTCGGTCAGCGCCCAGGGGTCCATCGCGTAGGCGTCCTGGAGCGTGTAGCACTTGTCGTCGGCCACGTCCGTGACGTGGTCGTCGCCCGGGAAGCTGTCGCCGGTCAGCGGGACCGACGCGAACACCTCGGCGTCGTGCTCACCGGAGCAGTCCACCTCGTCGACGTCGTAGACGTCCTCGTCGAAGGTCTCGCCCGGCACGTCGAAGCAGTCGCCCTTGGCGAGCGCGAAGCTGGAGTTGCCGCTCGCACCCTCCTTGAAGCCGTCCCAGAAGTCGGAGGCGCCGCCCGTGGACAGCGCGAGGACCCACACCGCGAGTCCGACCGAGGACAGGACCGTGCCCACGATCGCCATCGCCTTGCCGCGCTCCCCCCGCTTCCTGATCTGCACCAGGGCGATGATCCCGAGGAGCAGCCCGACGCCCGGCAGGAAGCAGAGCAGGCCGAGGACGAGGGCGGCGATGGCCACACCGTTGACCGGCGAGGGCCGGCCGTAGGGGCTGTAGCCCTGGCCCCAGACGGGGTAGGGCACCGCACCGTACGGGGCCTGCGGGTACGAGGGGTGCGGGTACGGCCCCATCGGACCCGGACCCGGACCCGGACCCATCGGCCCCGCGCCCATCGGCCCCGCACCCATCGGGCCCTGCGGTCCCTGCGGGCCGTACGGCCCCTGGGCGTACGGGTCCTGCGGGGGCGGGGCGAACGGGTCCTGCGGGTACGGGCTCTGCGGCTGCGGAGGCTGGTACGGGTCCTGGGGCTGGTGCGGCCCGGGAGGCGGGGGTATGGACACGAGTACCGTGCTCCTGGTTCAGACGGTTCAGGCAGTTGTACGACTGCGCGCATCGTAAGCGCGGCACGACCAGGGGCGGAACGGAGATTCGGTTCAGGCGGCCGCGCCCGCCTCCTCGACGAGCAGCTCCCGGGTGCAGTCCCGGATCAGGCTGTGGAAGGAGAACCGGGCCGGGGTGTCCTCCCGGATCAGGTTGTTCTCGATCAGCGCGTCGAAGTGGTGTTCCACGTCCCCGGCCGGCAGCCCCGTGACGAGGGCCGCGTGCGCGATGTCGTAGGAGGCGGCCGGCTGGAGGCTGATGAGCCTGCTGAACCGCCTTTCGGGCGCGCTCAGATGGTCGTAGGACACCCGCAGCACGGCCATCAGGTCGCGGTCGGCGGTCTGGAGACAGCGGGCCCGCTGCGCCGGCTGCGCGAGGCGCTCGACGAGGTCGGCGACGGCCCACGCCGGACGGTCGCGCAGCCGGGTCGCGGCGATGCGCAGGGCCAGCGGCAGCCGGCCGCACAGCTCGACGGCCTGCGCGACCTGCGCCGGCTCGCGCCGCGCGCGGGGCTCTCCGACGATCCGCCGGAACAGCGTCACCGCGTCGGCGGGCGGCAGCACGTCGAGGCAGAGCGGCAGCGCGCCGTCCAGGGCGGTGAGCTTGCGCCGGCTGGTCACCAGCACCAACGTGCCCCCGGTGCCCGGCAGCAGGGGCGTGACGTGGGCGCTGTCCGCCGCGTCGTCGAGGACGACCAGGCAACGGCGGCCCGCCAGGCGTGAGCGCCACAGGGCGCTGCGCTCCTCCAGGCTGGGCGGGATCTCCGGCGCGGTGAGGCCGCTCGCCTGCAGGAGGACGGCGAGCGCCTGCTCGGTCGGCACCGGCGACCGGGTCGCGCTGAAGCCGTGCAGGTTGATGAAGTACTGCCCGTCCGGGTAGAGCTCGGTGACCCGGTGGGCGAGGCGCACCGCGAGCGTCGTCTTGCCCACCCCGCCCATGCCGTCGATCGCCACCATCACCGGCGAGCCGCCCGGCTCCTGCGCGGCGACGGCCGTCAGGGTGGCCAGTTCCGCGGTACGCCCGGTGAAGTCCGTGAGGTCGTGGGGCAGGTAGTGCCTGCCGTTCCCGGGCGGTGCGGAGGGTCCCGTCCTGCGGTCGTCGGACGGCTCGGCGCCGGCCGCCGCGAGCGCGGGTCCCGCCGAGCCGTGCAGGTCCGGGGAGTCGGCGAGGATCTCCGCGTGCAGGGCGCGCAGCCGGGGGCTCGGCTCCAGGCCGAGTTCGTCCACCAGGAACCGCCGGCCCTCGTCGTAGACCGCGAGGGCGTCGGCCTGCCGGCCGCTGCGGCACAGGGCGATCATCAGGCTGCCGCGCAGGGCCTCGCGCAGCGGGTACTCCGCGATCAGCGCGTGCAGTTCCCCGACGAGGGAGCCGGTCTCGCCCAGCTTCAGACGCAGTGCGACGAGGTCCTCCACGGCGGTCAGCCGCTGCTCGGCCAGCTTGACCGCGGCGGCGGAGACCGCCGGGCACTGGATCCCGGCGAAGGCCTCCCCGCGCCAGAGGTCCACCGCCGACTGGAGCAGCCGGACGGCCTCGGTGTACCGGTTCTCGCGCTCCGCCGCCTTGGCCGCGCGCACCCGGCCGACGAACCGGTGCGCGTCCACGGCGTCCTCGGGTACGACCAGGCGGTAGCCGACGTCCACGGTGACCAGGCTGGTCCCGTCCGACGCGGAGAGGATGCGGCGCAGGTCGCGGATCGCGTTGTGCACCTGCGGACGGGCCGACGACGGTGGGTCCTCCCACAGTTCGTCCACCAGCGCGTCCATCGGAACGACCCGGTTGGCGTTGAGGAGCAGCAGGGCGAGGAGCCGCTGTTGCCGCATGCCCCGGACGCGGATCGGGATGCCCGACTCACGCAGTTCCAGAGATCCCAGGACCAGGAATTCCATTTCTTCTGTCCCCCGATGTCTTTCAACTCGGTTCAGCACATGCCCCCGTGAATGTTCAGGGGCCCCAGGTGACATCGCCGTCGGTGTGGTCGCCCGCGGTGGTGCGCAGGTCGCTCTCGACGGCGTGTGTGATGTTCTTCGGAGAATCCGTGACGGTCACCGTCATCGCCATTCCGCCGAGAACGATCAGCGCGGCGGCGACGATTTTGGAGACACGGGTGCCCTGCATGGATTTTCTCCTCGATTGAGTGAGTGGATTTCCGGAGTGAATACTTCCGGACTATTCAGCGGACTCTTCGGTGAAGTCTTCGGCGGCTTTCGTTCCGTCGATGGCTCAACTCTGCTCGGCGGGCGGGCCGGAGGGAACAGCTGACGGCTGGACGGAATGTGCAGCGGCCTAACCCGTCCACCCCGACCTGGGGAAACGCCAGGCTCACGTGTCCCACCAGGGGCCGGGCACCAGGACGGCACCGGAGGTCACGACGCCGTAGCCGAGCAGGTCCGGATGGTGTTCCACGGCCCGCCGCGACAGCCGCGCGGCGCTGTCCTCGGCCGTGGCCAGGGAGTCGGCGAGAAGGAAAAGACCCAGCGTGAGGCCCTCGCCGGCGTGCGCGTGCACGGAGACGTGTTCCAGGCCGTCGCCTTCCTCGGCGCACGAGGAAATGATCGCCGCCAGATCGGGCCGGGCGGACTCCTCGGCAGGGGCGCGCAGGCGCACGTGGATGAGATACATGACTTCATCTTCGGCGCTGTTCAGCAGCCGTGGACCCGCTCGCGATGGACGCTTTGTGCCATGGCATGAAGCGTCATGCGGAAGGAAGCCGAAATCCGCCCCGGAAGCCGTCCTCGAATGGGCCGGGCAGCGCCTCGCGCCGGCCGGGATGCGGCGTGGTCCTCACTCTGGCACCACGGATGGTTGAAAGCCGAGCGATTGGCCGGAACCGTCCTCCGTGCCGCCGAGCCGCCATCCGCAGTTCAAGGTCAGTAAGCTCGGGGGCACTAAGTTTCGAACACAGTGTGTGCAGTGTGTGACAGCAACAGGGGGACTGCATCATGTTGGAGGTTCTGGGACTGGATGCCGAGGCAGAAGCCATCTACCGGTGGATGCTGGCCAATCCACTGGAGGGCATCATCGTCCTCGTGTCCCGGCTCGGGCTGCCGGAGGAACGGGTGCGCGCGGGGCTGGACCGGCTCAGCGAACTCGCGTTGATCCAGCCATCGGCGCGCAAGGGCATAGGGTTCCGGGCCGTCGGCCCGGAGAACGCCATGGAGGTGCTGCTGGCGCGCCAGCAGGCGGAGTTGGCGGCGCAGCAGATGCGCGTGGAGAAATCCAGAGCGGCGGCGGCCCAACTGATCGCCGAATGCTCCTCGCTACGACCACGGGGCATCGACAGCGATTCCGAGCAGTTGGACGGCCTGGAGGCGATCCGGGAACGGCTCGCGGAACTGGCCCGGTCGGCGCAGGTCGAGGTCGCCACGTTCGCGCCGGGCGGCGCGCACCGGGCCGAGGACCTCCAGGCCAGTCGCGCTCCCAACTCCGCGCTGCTCGACCGCGGGGTGCGGATGCGGACGGTCTATCTCGACAGTGTGCGCAACCATCAGCCCACGCTGGACCACGTCGGCTGGCTGCACTCCCGCGGCGGACAGGTCCGTACCGTGCCCGAACTGCCGGTCCGGATGATCATCTTCGACCGGTGCAAGGCGGTGCTGCCGGTCGACACGAGCGACGCCCGGGTCGGCGGGGTGGTGCTGAGCGGGGCGGGGACGGTCGCGGCCCTGTGCGCGCTCTTCGAGGGCGTGTGGAACACCGCGACGGCGCTGGGGAGTACACCGAAGTGCGAGGCGAACGGCATGCCGCCGCAGGAGCGTGCCGTGCTCAAGATGCTCGCCCAGGGCTACACCGACGAGGCCATCGCCAAGCGCCTCGGCGTCTCCCCGCGCACGGCCCGGCGCACCGCCGCCACCCTGATGGAACGCCTGGACGCGCGCAGCCGCTTCGAGGCGGGGGTGCACGCCGTCCAGGACGGCTGGCTGCCCTCCTCGCGCTGAGCGCCGGGCGCCGGCACGGGTGACCCGTACCGGCCGGTCGCCTCGGGCCCTGTCGTCGCATGCCCGCCCGCCGCGCCCGGGGCGCGGACGGCGGAGGTGCGACGACAGGGCCCGTACGGTCACGCGGGCACCGCGCCGGCGCGTGCCTCCTTGCGGTCGGCGAGGAGCAGGGCCAGGGCGGGCAGCAGGGTGACGGTGTAGATCGCGAGGACCCAGGTGAAGGAGTGGGCGAAGGCGCCGGGCACCAGTCCGTGGCGCTCTCGGGCCGCCTGCTCCAGGACCACCGTGACCACGGCGAGAGCCACCGTGCCGCCGATCCGCTGGATCAGGTTGAGCTGGGAGGAGGCGTCCGGGATGGACTGCGGGCGGACCGACTGGAAGGCCCGGGTCATCGCCGGCACGATCGTCAGTCCGGTGCCCAGGCCGCGCACCACGAGGCTCGCGCACAGCAGCACGTACGAGGTGTCCGAGGACAGCGTGGTCAGCGGCACGGTCGCCAGCATCGTCAGGGTGATGCCGACGACGACGGTGCCGCCACCGCCCAGCCGCTTCATCAGCACCCGGCACAGCCAGGCCGCGGTGACCACGCCGAGGCCTCCGGTGGACATCAGCAGACCGGTCGTCACGGCCGTCTCGCCGCGGGCGGTCTCGAAGTAGAGCGGGATGAGCATCATCGGCGAGTAGAGGACGAAGCCCAGGCAGAAGATGTTGATCGCGGCCGTCCGGTACACGCGGTGGGCGAACAGGCGCACGTCGAGCAGCGGGTGGGCCGCGCGCAGTTCCCGGACGACGAACACGGCACCGCTCGCCACGGCGAGGACCAGCGGGATCAGGAAGGCCGCCCGCCCGTCGAGGGCGTGGTCGGAGAACTCGTGCACGGCCAGCACGGTGCAGACCGTGCAGGCGGCCGAGGACACCAGGCCGATCACGTCCAGCGGCTTGGCGGCACCCTCCCTCGGGCGGTCCGCGGGGACCCGGCGCAGGGTGACGTACAGCAGGCCGGCGCAGAGCGGGACGTTGACGACGTACACCGCGGACCATCCCCCGGCCTCGACCAGGAGGCCGCCGATCGTCGGGCCCAGCAGCGGGCTGATCAGCATGACGCTGCCGTTCAACGACTGCACCCGGCCCAGGTGTTCGCGGGGCACGCCACTGGTGAGCAGGATCGTCGACACGGGGGTGAGCACACCGGCGGCGGCGCCGGCCACCCCACGGGCCGCGATCAGCTCGGGCAGGCTCTGGCTGGCCGCGCAGGCCGCCGAGCCGAGCGCGAACAGCAGGATCGCGGCGGCGAAGACGCGCCGTACGCCGAACCGGTTGGCCAGCCAGCCGGTGGCCGGCATGGTGGCGGCCAGCGCCATCAGATAGGTGGTCACCACCCACTGGACCTGGCCGATGGAGCCGAACCTGGCCGTGGTCTCGTGCAGGGACACGTTGACGATGGTGGTGTCGAGCAGGGCGAGGAAGCCGCCCATGATGGCCGCGGCCATCGTGACGAGAGCGGGGCCGGAAGCGGCCCGCGGAGGGCTCGGCGCGTCCTCTTTGGTCTGTTCGGTCAGTGCCATGGGTGGGCGTCCTTAGCAGGGCGATGAGGTCAACAGGGCGGTGGGCCGGGGCGGTGGGCCGGGGCGGTTCGCCGCCGGTCGGGGCGTACCGGTCGGTTCGGGCAGGCGGCTCGGGCCGGTCGGCACGGGTCTGCCGGGGGCCTGGCGGCTCGGGTCCGTCAGCGGGTGCCGGTCAGCGCGTGCTCGATGTCGTCGAGGACCGCCCCGGCCGCCTCGGGGGCGCCGGGGCGCCTGCGGCAGGACAGGGTCAGTTCGGTCTCGTCGCCGACCTGGCAGGTGCTCAGGAACATCTCGGCGTAGGGCACGAGCATCGGCAGCGTGGAGAAGCCGGTCGGCCGGAACCGGTCGGTGCGCAGTTCGGCGGTGTCGATCCGGCCGTGGTCGGAGACGATCGCCGTGCACGGGAACCGGGTGCCGTCCAGCTCCTGGGCCTCGCGCAGCGAGTTGGCGAAGGGGTTGCTGCGCAGGAAGTCCCCCTCCAGCGCGGCCACCTCGCGCTTGCCGAGCAGGGCCCGGACGACCTGGCCGTGCAGCCGCTTCCAGCTGTCGTCCCGGTGCAGGTCCAGCACCAGCCGGGAGGTGAGGTTGGCGGTGGAGCGGACCGTGCGGTCGTGGCGGCGCAGGTCCACCGGCACGATCAGCCGGCCCGTCTCGCCGCCCAGCCGGCGGGAGAGGGCGGCGGCCACCCGGGCGGTGACCGCCGACGGGGCCGCCCGCACCCGGCGTCGTATCCAGAGCGGGGTGCCGTCGGCCGGTCCCTCGCCGAGGATCGCGGGCAGTCCCTCCAGCCGGGCGGGCGGCTCGGCGGGCGGCACCTTCCCGGCGGCCGTCCGGAAGTGGGTGTCGTCGACGACGGACGCGGCGCCGACCGGCTCCTCGCCGCGCAGCACCCGGAACACGTCGGCGATCCACTGCCGGAGCCCGCGGCCGTCGGTGACGATGTGGCTGGCCCGCACGACCAGCCGGGTCGACGGCCCGTCGACGAGCCCCACCTCGCAGACCGGGCCGGTGACGACGTCCAGGTCGCGGTGGAAGAAGGGGGCGTCGAAACCGTCGCCGGCGGGGAGTTCGACGACCGGCGGGAGCGGGCCGTCGGCGCGCCAGCCGGCACCCCGGCGCCGCACCGCGAGGCCGGGGCTCGCGAGGGTGGCGGACCGTACCGCGTCCCGCAGCGCGTCGGGGTCGATGCGGCCCTCGCCCTCCACGATCATCTGGATCAGCTGCGGGGTGCCGGTGGCCGCGGCGTTCAGGTAGCCGCGCTCGATCTGCGAGATACGGCGGGTGTAGGGCCGTACGGCCGCCACTGTGGCTGTCATGCCGGCTCCTTGGTCGAGGTGTGCATACGGACGGGGGCGGGGGCGTCGGCCACGAGGGCCAGGTGCATCGCCGGGGCCACCGTCGTCGAACGCACCCGGTACGAGCCCACGTTGGTGGGCCGCCAGCCCGGCCGCCACGCGGGCAGCCGGACCCCGGCGAAGGTCTCCTTGGTGACGTGCGAGGCCTTGATGAGCGCCTCGCACTCGGCGAAGTCCCGGATCTCGGCGGGCTGCCGGCGGCCGAGCAGGGTGCCGAGCCACCGCATGGCGGCCGGACGGTCCCGTTCGTCCTGGAGGTCCACCCCGAGGTGCACCGGACCGGCCGACAGGGCCACGGCGCTGTAGCCGTCGCAGTGTGCGACCGAGGCGGTGAGGTGGTGGGCCGGGACGTACCAGCGCTTGTGGACGTCCCTCGTGAGGTCCCGCGCGCCGATGTCGAGGCCGTACACCCGGGCGACGGCCTCGATGATCAGCGAACGGCCGGAGGCGTCGAGGCGGTGGCCCATGCGGTCGCGGGGAAGGTGCGGGTGATGGGTGATCAGACAGTCGATCGGGGCGGGTCGCGCCGCGCCGCGCACCACCGGATCCATCACCAGCCCCAGCAGCGCCCCCATCACGCCTCCGTGTCGAACACGGCCGCCGCGTAGCTGCCGCCGTAGGCGAAGCTGGAGAGCAGCAGCCTGCCCTGCCGGGTCGGGGCGGTCAGCGCCGCCACCAGGCCCAGGGCGCCCGCACTGCCGTAGGTCTCCCCCAGCAGGGCCTTGGGGGTGATCGTCGGGCGGTCGGCAAGGCCCGCGAGGCGCAGGGCCCGGGACTGGGCGGTGTCCACCAGGCTGTAGCCGGAGGCCGCCGAGACGACGGTGTCGATCTCGTCGGGCGTGACCCGCGCCTCGGCCATCGCGCCGCGCAGCGCCCGCGCCCAGGCCTCGCCGTCGCGGCCGATGCGGCCGATCCCGGCCGACTCGCCGGAGGCGCCGTAACCGCGCACCTTCGCCAGGACGTCCGCGCCCCGGGACGAGGCCGACCGTTCGCTCTCCAGGAGGACGGCCGCCGCGCCTTCGCTGAGCACCATGCCGCTGCGGCCACCGGGGACCACCGGTCCGGAGCGCGCGTAGCCGGGGAGGCCGGCCTGGGTGGCCAGCGCCTGCTCGGGGAACTCGTCGGCGATCACGACCATGATCCGGTCCGCCATGCCGCGCGCGATGACCCGGGCGGCGAGCTGGAGGGCCAGGACGGAGCTCGTGCCGCCGTTGGCGATGGTCGCGGTGTAGCCGCGGTAGCGGTGCAGCATCGCCACATGGCCGGCCGCCGCGTTGACGACCGTGTTGGCGAACAGCGCCGGGTTGGCGCCGCTGATGCCCTGCTGGAGGACGCCCTTGTGGAACTGCAGGACCGAGGTGACCGGTCCGTAGCCGGTGGCGAAGACGATGCCCGTGCCCTCGGCCTCGGCCCGCGAGGGCTTGCCGTGCCGGCCGTAGAGGTCGGCGACCGCGGCGGCGGCCAGCAGGCTGAGCGGGTCCATCCGGCGGGCCCGGCTCGGGTTGATGCCCCGGGACGCCGACTTGACGTCCACCCGGCCCACCGGCACCTCACCCACGCCCCGGACGTGTTCGGTGGCGGTGAAGCAGGCGCGTTCGTCACCGAGGGCGGCCACCAGGTCGGCGGTGTTGCCCGCGCCGCCCGCCAGTCCCGCGACTCCGGTGACGACGACCTCGTGGATTTGCTCGGTGCGGCGCGGGGCCGAGCTCGGGCGGCCCGGCCGGTTGAGGACGACGGAGGCGTTGTTGCCGCCGAACGCGAAGGAGTTGGAGATGACCACCTCGGGACCGGCCCCGGCGCGGCCGGTGTCCGGGATGACGTCCAGGCCGAACGGCTGGGCCACGCCACGGGTGTTGATGGTCGGCGGCAGGGTGCCGCGGTCGATGGCCAGGGTGCTGACCACCGCCTCGACCGCCCCGGCCGCGCCGAGGGTGTGGCCGAGGATCGACTTGGTGGAGCTGGCCGGCGGCACCGAGGAGCCGAACAGCAGCTTCACCGCCTTCGGTTCGGAGGCGTCGTTCGCCGGGGTGCCCGTACCGTGCAGGTTGAGGTAGTCGACGTCGCTCGGGGTCAGTCCCGCCGTGTCCAGGGCCTGGGCCATGGCGGCGCAGGCGCCCTTGCCGCTCGGGTCGGGAGCGGTCTGGTGGTAGCCGTCGCAGGAGAGGCCGTAGCCGCCCAGTTCGGCGAGGACGCGGGCGCCCCGGGAGGCGGCACGGTCCGCCGACTCCAGGACCATGAACCCGGCCCCCTCCCCGAGGGTCAGGCCCGTGGACGCCGACATCGGCGAGCACGGCTCCGGGTCGAGCGCGCCCAGGGCGCTGAACCCGTACGCCGAGAGCGAGGCGAGGGGGTCGACGCCGCCGCAGATGACGTGGTCGACGTCCCCCTTCCACAGCAGCTCGGCCGCGTAGCCGAGGGCCACGGCGCTGGCCGCGCAGGCGTTGGACAGGACCACGCGCGGGCCGCGCAGGTCGAACTCGGCGGCGATGTAGTCGCCGACGCAGGGCAGTTGGACGGCGGCCGCCCGCTCCGCGTCCAGCTTCCCCTCGTGGACGAGGTCCGCGTGGACGCTCTCCAGCGTCGGCATGGCGCCGAGGCTGGAGCCGACCACGACCGCGACCCGGTCCCGGTCGACGGTGTCCAGGTCGAGCCCGCTGCTCTCCAGTGCCTCCCGGATGGCGGTGGCGGCGAGGCCGTAGCAGCGGTCGACGTCGGCCGGCTGCTCGCCGGTGACCATGCCGGCCCACTCGGTCAGCAGCTCGGAGGTGTCCATGAGGGTGTTGGTGCGGATGCCGGAGGTGCCGGCCGCGATGGACGACCAGCTCTTCTCGACGTCGTCACCGGCACCGGTGATCAGTCCCAGGCCCGTCAGGGCGATTCTCGGCGTGGACATCAGGCGATCCGGGTGGTGAGGGAGCGGGCGATGACACGGGGCAGGGTCACGGTGCGCAGCGGGCGCTCGGCGGCCTGCTCGTCCCGGGCGGCCAGTTCGAGGCCGGAGACCCAGAACGGGGCGTCCAGGAGGGCGAAGACGAGCTCCTCCTCCGGGTTGGCGGAGGGCGCCTGCCACAGGACCGTGCCGATCTCCCGGCCGGCCGCCGTCACCTGCGTGCCGGCCGTGAACCGGCTGTCCGCGGGGGCGGCCAGGGCGGTCAGCCGGGCGGTCTCGGCGGTGGGCCTGACCAGGTCGTCGGAGCCGCGGAACTCGCCGATCCGGTTCCAGTCGATCATCCAGGACAGGTCGGCCTCGTCGACCGAGAGACCGGCGAAGCCGGCCGCGTAGACGGCCATGCCGGCCTCGGCCTGGACCCGGGCGAGGCCCTCGTCGCCGACCGGCGCGCCGCCCTCCTCACGGACCGCGGCCAGCACGGCCCGGTGGGCGGCCTCGGGGGCGTTGCTGATGAGCAGGTAGCCGTACTCGCCGGTGGTACCGACGCGGGCCAGGTGGGCGAGCGCCGCCGGGTCGTCGGGCAGCGCGGACTCGGTGACGGCGTGCAGGGTCAGGCCCGAGATGTCGAAGTCGACGAAGCGCGCCGCGACCGACCAGGCCGTCGGGCCCTCGAACGCCGTGGCGGCCCAGCCCTCCGGCTCGATGTCGACCTCGACGCCGTCGGGGACGTCCAGCCCGTCCAGGTAGCCGCGCAGCTCGTCGGCGCTCACCCGGGTGCGGGGCAGCAGCCAGGCGTCCTCGCCGATCTCGAAGTGCAGCAGGATCGCGAACGGGGTGCCGTCGGCGTTCAGAGCGAGCACCTCGCGGACGGAGTCCGGCTCGACGAAGTCGCCCGACTTGGCCAGGAACTGGTCGAGCAGCGACAGCCGCTCGTCGCCCGAGACACGGACCAGCGGGGCGTCGATCCGGTAGGCGCCGATGGTGGTGCGCACGGTGGCGTAGTCGTCCGAGGCGGTACGGAGGGCGGAGACGGTGGTGGTGGTCATGGTGTGGCGTTTCCTCTCGAGAAAAGAAGTGGTTGACGGTGGTTCAGGACCGGGTGGGTTCGCTGTGCACGGCCAGCTGCCAGGCGCTCGGCCGGCGGGCCGGGGACACGCAGCCGATGAGCAGGCCGGAAGGGGTCGTACGCAGGACGAGTTCGGCCTGCGCGCACGCGCCGTCGGCGGGCCGGCAGTCGAGCCAGCTGCCGTCGGCCAGTCGTACGGTGGCCGCGGTGGCCCAGATCTGGCGGAAGCCGGCCGAGCCGAGCTCCCATCGGGTACCGGCCGAGTCGAGCAGCACGGTGGTCTCGCGCGCGGTGTTCGGGGTGAGCCAGAGGACGATCTCCTCCTCGCTGTCCGGGGCCTGGATGTCGGCCCGGACCGGCTCGGCGGTGTCCTCGGGGGCGGTCAGTTCCCAGCCGATCCGCTCGCGCGGGGCGAACAGGCCGAGCGGGTGCTTCTCCTCCCAGGCGGCCGGTGCCACGCCCCAGCCGAGACCGCTCGCGCGGCCGAACCGGCTGTTCTCCGCGGTGACCCACATGCCCGCCGACCAGCGGGGGTTGTAGCCGAAGACCCGGGTGCGCGGGTACGGGCTGCGCAGGACCTTGGTGGTGCCCTCCTTCCACGAGGTGACCCCGGCGGCGGACGCGGTGAGCTCCAGTCGGCGGACGGCACCCGGCTTCGGGGCGGTACGGCCGGGTCGTACGGCTTCGGTCCCCGCGTCGATCCTTGCGCCGGTCCCCGCGTCGGTCCTCGCGTCCGCCGGGCGGAAGTCGGTCCGCAGCCGGGCCACTCCGTCCGGGCCGGCCGCCAGGCCGCGCTCCAGCAGAGCGCTGTGGATCAGCCGGACCGGCTCGCGGACCGGCAGCCCGATGCCCCAGGACGTTCCCCGCCAGGCCAGTTCGGTGCCGGCCGGGACCACCTGGGAGGCGGCGACCGCCTCCGAGGCGTCGCGGACGCCGAGGCCGAGGCCGATCGGGTGGCGCTCGCCGTCCGGGTGGACGAAGGTGCCCTGCCGCAGTCCGACCGTCTGGAAGATCCGGCCGGGGCGGCTGGTGAAGGCGAAGTCCTGCCGCAGGGTGCCCTCGGTGAGGGTGACCGTGCCGACGACCTCGTCCTCGCCGCACCGCTCGGTGACCCGGACCCCGTTCTCGACGGCGACGATGTCCAGGTCGCGGGGCTCGCCCTCGCGCCAGCCCGCCGGGCGGTCGGCCCGGCAGCTGGGCCAGGTGGAGACGAACAGCGGGCCGTGGTGGCCTTCGGCCAGCACCGACAGCGTGCCGTCGTCGCCGTCCACCTCGCAGACCAGCCCGCCGGAGCCGAACCGGTGCGGCTCCGGCCGCCGCGGTGCGCGCACGTGGTACGGCGGTTCGGTGAGCCGCAGCGTGCGGGCGGTGCCGTCGGGTGCGGTGACCTCCGCCTCGCGGACGACGCCGCGGTCGACGTCGACGCTCGCGGTGATCCGGAACTCGCCCAGCGCCAGGTGGTAGTCGACCGTGCGGACGCCGTCCACCAGCCGGACGTCGGAGCGCAGTTCGTCGTCCCGGGCCTCGGTGACCGTGCCGAAGCTGTTCAGTCCCCCGAGGGCCGACCTGACCTCCGGGCCCAGGTCCGCGAACACGCTGCGCAGGACCAGCGGGATGTAGTTGTGCAGTTCGACGTTGCCGTCCTCGCCGGGCACGGTCTGGCCCACGGAGACGCAGCCGACGCGCCGGTAGAGCTTGAACGCGACGCTGTTGGCCGGGTTGACGGTGAGCCGGAGCACGAGGCAGCCGGACTGCACCATCCACTCGACGGCCTCCGTGAACAGCCGGCCCGTGATGACGCCGTTGCGGTAGGCGGGGGCGACGAAGAACATGTCGGCGATGAGCTCACCGGCGCGGGCGGAACGCCGGCCGGTGTTGTGGAACAGGCCGAAGGTGCCCACCACACGCCCGCCGTCCACGGCCACGAGGAAGGTTCCCGTGTCCCGTTCGGCCAGCTCGCGCTCCAGCTCGTCACCGGTGATGCCGCCCGCTACCGGGTTGGGGTTGTCGCGGTGGCGGTTGTAGAGCGCCGCGATGTCATGCGCGTCGCCCTCCTGGTACGGGCGGATCGTGATGGACATGCCTCACCTCCTTTTCTTCGAGGGTTCTTCGAGGGTTCTTCGGGCGGGACCCGTGCGGAGGGGGTCAGGCCTTGCGGCCGGTGGTGACGATCAGGGAGCCGGCGGCGGCCAGTTCCGAGCCGACGCTCGCCCGCACCGACACCTGCCGGAGGCCGCCCAGCCGCTGGCCGAGCTTGGCGTCCAGGGTCAGCTGGTCGCCGGGGACGACGAGCCGGGAGAACTTCATCGAGCTGATGGACCCGAGGTAGCCGACGCTCGCGGAGGGGTCGCCGCCGCCCTCGGACGCACCGGCGGCCTCCGCCGCCGCGGCTGTTTCGATGATCTCGGCGACATACACGACGGCCACCAGCTGGGCCATCGCCTCGACGATCATCACGCCCGGCATGATCGAGTGGTCGGGGTAGTGCCCGGCGAAGAAGGGCTCGTTCACCGACACGCTCTTCACGCCGCGGCCCGAGACGCCGGGGACGACGTCGTAGGCACGGTCGATCATCAGCATCGGCCAGCGGTGCGGCAGCATCCGCTTGATGTCGTCGGAGGAGTAACTGTGCTTCTGCTTCGGCCTGGCGGGGGCCTCGGAGGCGATCGTCATGCTCAGACCTCGCGGGCTTCGATGAAGTCGACCAGGGCGTTGATGGAGCCGAAGGCCTCGAAGTCGTCGTCGCTGATCAGCACGTCGTACTCGTTGTTGACCATGACGACGATCTCCAGGGTGTCCAGCGAGTCCATCTCCAGACCGCGGCCGAACAGCGGCTGGTTGTCGGAGACGACGGCGGGCTCGACGTCCAGGCCAAGGCGGTCGATGATCATCGACTTGACCTTCATGTTCTTCTCCAGCCGGGTCTCGGCCTGGGTGCGGATGTCCTCGAAGGTGGCGACGGACACGGTGCTTCCTTTCACAGAGGGATGAGTGGTGTGCAACTACTGCGTGGTGATGGCTAGTTGGGGATCATTCCGCCGTCGACGGTGAGCACCTTGCCGGTGATGTAGGAGGCGGCGGGGGCGGCCAGGAAGGCGGCCGCCTGGGCCACCTCGGCCGCGGTGCCCATGCGCCCCATCGGGATGACCTGGAGGGCCTCCTTCATGTGGGCCGGCGGCACCTTCTTGACCATGTCGGTGTCGATGAACCCGGGCGCGACGACGTTGACCCGGATGCCGCGCGGGGCGACCTCGTACGACAGCGTCTTGGCCATGGCGATCACCCCGCCCTTGCTGGCGGCGTAGTTGGCCTGGCCGGCCCGGCCGGCGATGCCGCTGGTGGAGGCGATGAAGACGATCGCGCCGCCGCTCGCGTACATCTGCTTGGTCGCCTCGCGGGCGGTGTAGAAGGTGCCGGTCAGATTGGTCCCGATGACCTCCTGCCACTTGGCGGAGCTCATGGCGGCCAGGTGACCGTCGGCGGTGACACCGGAGTTGAGGACGGCGACGTCGAGACGCCCCCAGGCCGCCTTCAGCTGCTTGTACATGGCGGCGACCTGGGCCTCGTCGGAGACGTCCGCCCGGACCGGCAGGGCCTCCCGGCCGAGTTCGCGGATCCGCTCGGCGACCTCCTCGGCCTTCGCCGCGTTGGAGCGGTAGTTGAGGGCCACGTCGCAGCCGTGCTCGGCCAGGGTGAGCGCGATCGCCGCGCCGATGCCGCGCGAGGCGCCGGTGACGAGGGCCTTGGTGCCCTCGGCGAAGAAGGTGCTCATGCGGCCCTCCCCGCCATCGCCGCGGTGACACGGTGGCTGCCCGGGTCGAACCCGGCGGCCTCGGTGCCGAGGCCGGCCGCGGTGGCGGCCTTGAGGACCGCCTGGGCGACGGCGAGGTCGAGGATGCCGAGCCCGAAGGGCGAGAAGACGATCGTGCCGTCCGTGGCCGGCCGCTCGGAGCAGCCCAGCACGGTGGCGATCTCGGCGTGCACGAACTCCCGGTGACCGGTCTCCTGCTCGGCCCGGTGCAGGGAGGTCCGCTCACGGACGGCGTGTTCGATGTCGTCGACCACGTTGTACGCGCCGAGCACCGAGCCGGTGCTCAGGTCGCGCAGCGACAGGTGCAGGATCACCTGGCGGGACGGGCGGTCGGGGTGGGCGGCCAGGTCGAGCCAGTACGTCGAGTCGGTGGTCGCGATGCTCACCGTCTCGGCGCCGAGCGCCGCGGCGACGTCACCGGTGCGGAAGGTGATCCCCGGGTACTCGCACTCCAGTTCGGCGGCGAACACCTCGGCACGGCCCGGGACCACGTCCTGGAGCACCACGGTCTCCAGCTCGGGGTGGGTCAGGGTGAGGAAGGCGAGGACCCGCTGGTTGATGGTGCCGCAGCCGATGAGCCCGGCCGTGCGCACCGGACGGGAGCCGTGCAGCGCGCCGCTGGCGAGGGCGGCGCTCGCCGCGGTCCGGGAGGACGAGATCTGGCTGCCTTCCAGCAGGGCCTGCGGATATCCGGTGTCGAGGTCGTTGAGCACCTGGACCGAGGAGGCCCGCTGGAGACCCTGCTCGACGTTGGCCGGGAAGGACGAGATCCACTTCAGGCCCATCACGGGCTCCGGGCCGCCCAGGTAGGCGGGCAGGGAGATGATGCGCGAACCGGCGGGCCGCGGCGGGCGCAGGAAGCTGGAGAACGGCACCTGCGAGTGGCCCTGGCCGTGCAGCACGTAGGCGCTGCGGACCGCGTCGAGGACGGCGGGTCCGAGGCCCTTCAGGGCCACTTCGACGTCGTCGCGACCGAGGATCCTCATGACTGACTCCTTTCGTGATCGGTGGTGTCGGGAACGGGGTTGTCGTCGGTGAGCGGGAATTCCTTGAAGCGGTCCTCGACCCAGGAGTCGGAGTAGACGGTGTCGAGGTAGCGGTCGCCGCCGTCGGGAAGGACGGCCACGCAGGTCGCGCCCGGTTCGATCCAGGACGCGGCGGCCTGGAGGGCGGCCACGACGGCACCCGAGGAGCCGCCGGCGAGGATGGACTCCTGGGCGAGCAGCTGCCGGCAGCCGCGTACGCAGTCGAAGTCGGTGACCTTGACGATCCGGTCCGCGAGGCCCGGCCGCAGCAGCGGGGGCACGACCGCCGCCCCGTGGCCGGGAATCGTGCGCCGGTGGGTGAGCTCCCACGGCTCCGGCGGTCCGAAGATCACGCTGCCGACCGCGTCCACCGCCACCACGTTCGTGGCCAGGCCGTGGTCGCGGATGTACTCGGCGCAGCCGCGCAGCGTCCCGGTCGTGCCCGCCGCGAGGAACAGGTGGTCGGGGCCGCCCGGGAGGGCCTCGTGGATCTCCCGCATGGTGTGGTGATGGGCCCGGGAGTTGTGCTCGTTGGCGTACTGGTTGGGCCAGTAGGCGTCCGGGACGCTCGCCAGGAGCGAGCGCACCCGCTCGATCCGGGCCGGCAGGTACTCGCCGGTGGCCGGGTCGCGGTCGACGACCTCGACCTTGGCGCCGTACGCCCGCATGATGGCGGCGTTCTGCGGGGTGGTGCGCGGGTCGATCACGCAGATCAGGTTCAGCCGGTAGAAGTTGCACAGCTGGGCGAGAGCGATGCCCAGGTTGCCGGAGGAGGACTCCACGACCGTGGACACGCCGGGGACGAGCTTCCCCGCCCGGATGGCGTGCTCGATCATCGACTTGGCGGCGCGGTCCTTGATGGAGCCGCCGGGGTTGAAGCGCTCGCACTTGGCGTACACCTGGAACCGCGCGGGCGGGAACAGGCGGTCGAGGGCGACCAGCGGGGTGCCGCCGATCGTCGCGACGATGTCGGGGTCCCGGGTGCGGGTGGCACGGACCGCGAGGGCCGCGCCGTCGGAGGCGAGGACGGTCATTCCGGCACCTTTCTGCTGATCTGGAGCCGCAGTTCGCTGACGAAGCGCTCGCCGTCGGCGTCCGCCAGCCAGGAGTCCTCCGGAGTCGGCAGCGGCTCGCTGAGGGTGATGACGGCGTCGGGGTCGAGCCGGCGCGCGGCCCGGACGAGGTTGGCGAAGGACAGCACCAGCGTCGGGCTGGTGAAGTCGACGAGGGACGGCTTGGTCTCCTCGGGGAACTTGACGAAGAGCAGGTCGGGCAGGGCGTGTTCGGCCACCCACCGGCGGACGGCGAGATAGTCGCGCTCCCGCTCGGCCTTGTCGGGCAGGGCCGTGCCGGCGGCCGGCAGTCGCCAGGTCTCCCGGAACAGGACCAGGTCGTCGAGGCTCACGCGCGGGGCGTGCGGCCGGTCCAGGCCGATCTTGAAGGCGTCCGCCGCGATGATCGCGACGGGCACCGCGAGCAGCTCGGCGATGCTCCAGACACCCCCGTCGGGGGTGGTCGCGGTGACCGTGCCGTCCTGCTCCGTCAGGCCGACGGAGACCGCCGGGTCGACGCGGGCGCGGTCGTCGTACGGGGCCCGGGTGAAGCCGATCAGCCGGTCGCCGGCGCCGATCGGGGCGGGCACCATGCGGCCGCTGTTGCGCTTCCACTCGACCGGCAGCAGCGGCACCAGCCGCCGGGCGCCGATCGCCGCGTTCACCTTGTCCCGCAGCGAGCCGGCGTCGGTGGTCCAGTCGAGGAAGGGCAGGTCCAACGTGGCCAGGCAGGCGTGCAGTTCACCGAGGACGGTGGTGTAGTCGCCGGCGTTGAAGGCGTCGACGGACCGGGCCACCACCTGCAGGTCGGGGCTGTGCACGGCGAGATGGGGTGAGCGCACCGGACCGGTCGCGAAGACCTCGCGGGCCCGCTCCTGGAGGTCGGACACCGCCAGGCCGACCGGGGCCCGCTGTTCCTCGGCGAGGTTCAGCACCTCGCGCCACTTCTCGGCGAGTTCACGGGTCGCGGTCCGCACCGGGGCGGCATGGTCGCCCCAGAACAGCCCGAGCACCTGCGTCCACACGTCGGCGAGGGTGACGTCCCCGCGACGACGGGCCGCGGCCTTGCGGACGAACCCGGCGACCTCCGCCTCCACCAGCTCGGCGAGCCGGTTGCCGAACCAGTCCGCCGCGTCCGCGACCAGGGCCAGCGGACGGGCGATCCCGTCCAGGAAGTCCCGCCCCAGGTCCATCCGGCAGTCCCGGAGGGAGTCCTGGTAGCAGAGCGTGCGACCGGCGTACGCCTTGCCCTCGTCGCGGGAGGCCGACTGTCCCGTCGTCCGGACGAAGAACTCGTCGAGCCGGTCGAGCGCCGCCACGAGCTCCTCCGCGCTCGACGCGCGGTCGATGCCGTCGCGCAGCCGGTCGAGTCCGGTGAGGACCGCGTCGAAGCGGACGAACAGCTCCGGGTCGCCGATGCCGGCCACCCGCCGGCGCAGCACCTCCTCGGCACGGACGTCGACGGGGATGTTGGCGTCCCAGGTCAGCACCCGCTGCCGCAGCAGCCGGGTCAGGACCTTCTCCACCCGCTCCCGCGCCGTCGCCGGCTCCCAGCCGGTCGCCTCGGCGATGGCCTCGCCGCCGCGGTCGCCGTCCACCAGGCGCAGCACCAGGACGTCGTCCTCGCGCAGCCGCACCGTACGGCCGCCCTGCATGACGAGCCGGTCGCCGTCGAGGTGCACGTCGGGCCTCAGCATCGGCGGGAACCACCAGCGGGCGCCCGGCTGCCCGGCCATCCAGTCGGCCAGCGCGGCCACCGTCCAGCGTTCGAGGAAGGTACGGCTGCGCGCGGTGAGCGAGGGGCCGACCTCGAGATCGACGGCGCGCTGCCCCTGCCCGACGGAGATCCACGCCCCGGGGCCGAAGAAGCCGATGGTGTCGGCCTTGGCGCAGTACCGCAGCCAGTACATGGCGAGGGTGCGTTCCCGCTGCCGGCGCTTGGACTCCTTACCCTTGCGCGCGGCGAGGGAGTCGAGGATCTGGTAGACGGTGCGGTTCTGCCAGGCGATGGCGGTGCGCACCTTGTCGTCGGTGGCGAGCCGGGCCAGCCGCCCGGCCTCGGCGTCGGTGTCGGCGCGGTAGGCGGCGCTGAAGGCCTCCTGACCGTCCGTCCCGCCGTCCGTCCCGCCGCCGGCCTCCAGCAGCCGCGCCGCGTGGGCGGCGCGCGGTCCGCCGATCAGGCCGAGGCCGGAGACCGGGAAGCCCGCGCTGCGGAGCAGTCCGACGCCCCACACCCGCCACGCGCTGTCGCCCAGCCGGTACGACGGTCCGAAGGCCGTCCAGTCGAGCGTGCGGGTCGTTTCGAGCGTGCCGGTCATGCCGCCGCCCCTTCCGCCGCCCGTTGACCGAGCGCGGCCGCCAGCCGGGAGATCCCCTCGGCGATCCGCTTCTTCGGCACGTGGCTGAAGCACAGCCTGAGCGCGTCGGCGTTCTCCCCGCCGATGCCGAAGTGGGAGCCGGGGACGAAGGAGACCCCGTGCTCGGCCGCCGTGTCGGCGAAGGTGTTCGTGTCGACGCCGTCGCGGTGCCGCAGCCAGATGTAGAAGCCGCCGTCCGGCCGCTGCCACGACCAGGGCCCGTCGGTGCCGAGTTCGGCGTCCAGCGCGTCGGCCATCAGCGTCGACCGCTCCCGGTAGCTCGCCCGGTAGGCGTCGACGAGGTCGGTCCAGCCGGACCGTGTGTGGAACGCGGCGAGCGCCGCCTGGGCGAGCGCCGACGGGGACAGCGCCATGATCTCGGTCGTGCGGCGCAGGGTGCCCGCGAGTTCCGCCGGCGCCGCGATCCAGCCGCAGCGCAGTCCGGGCGCGAACACCTTGGAGAAGGTGCCGAGATAGATCACCCGGTCGGGGTCGAGGCCCTGGAGGGTGTCGGTGGTCCGCCCGTCGAAGCCGAGCAGGCCGTAGGGGTTGTCCTCGACGATCAGCAGGTCCAGCTCCCGGGCCACGGTGAGCAGTTCCTCCCGGCGGGCGACGGAGAGGGTCGCGCCGGTCGGGTTCTGGAAGGTCGGGTTGCAGTACAGGAGGCGGGCGGTGCGGCCGTCGGCGCGCAGTCGCCGCACCGTCTCGCGCAGTCCCTCGGGGTCGAGCCCCTCGGCGTCCTCGGGCACCGCGTGCGGGTGCAGTCCGGCGGTGCGGAAGGCGGCCGCGGCGCCCGGGTAGGCGGGGGTCTGGCACAGGACCGTCTCCCCCGGGGCGGCGAGGCCCAGGGCCACCGCCATCAGCCCCATCTGGGAGCCGCCGGTCGGGACCAGGTTCTCGGCGGTGGTGCGCCCGCCCTCACGGGCCATCAGGTCGGTGATCGCCGGCACCAGGGCCCCCGCGACATGCGGGGTCGTGTACTGCAGGGCGAGCTTCCCGCCGAGCCGCAGGAGCCGGGAGAGCTGGGCGGAGAGGACGTCCAGCGGCAGGACGTCCAGGTCGGGCAGGCCCCCGGCGAAGGAGATCAGGTCCCCGCCCCGCTCGAACAGTCGCGGCATCTCCACCGCGGGTCGTGTGTCGGTCCACATGGCGGTCAGCTCCCGGTTCTGGCCGGCAGTGCGGCGGCCAACTGGTCCTGCACACAAGCCAGCAGGCCGGCCGAGGAGGTGAGCGCCGGGTCGGCGAGCGCCTCGGGGTCGATCTCGATGCCGTACTGCTCCTCGACGGCCATCACCAGGGCGATGGTCTGCAGCGAGTCCACGCCGAGGTCCACGAGCGGGGTCTGCGGGTCGGTGACCGTGACGGCGCAGATCTCCTCGACGAGCTGGTCAAACTGCGACTGGTTCATGGGTGGTCCTCGTCTGTGTGGGCTGTCGTGTCGTCTGTCCGTCGGGGCGGGGGGCGTCGGCCCGGACCAGCAGCTCGACGGCCTTGCGGTCCGGTTTGCCGTTCGCGGTCAGCGGTACGGCGTCGAGGGGGACGATCCGGTCGGGCAGCCGGGCCCGGTCGAGGCGCAGCCGCAGCCGGTCGCGGATCTCCTCGGGCGTCAGGGAGGTCTGCACGGCCAGGAGCAGGGGGGCGTCCTCGGTCTCGGGCCGGAGCGCCACCGCCGCGATCACGCCGGGGATCCGCTCGGCGGCGTCCTCGATCTCGGTCAGCCCGAGGCGGATCCCGCGCCGCTTGATCATGTCGTCGTCGCGGCCGACGAAGTAGAGCCGACCGTCCTCGTCGAGGTAGCCCTGGTCGCCGGTGTGGAGCTCCAGCGCGCCGTCGGCGCCGCGGACGTAGCGGTTCTGCGCCTCCAGCGGGATGCCCCAGTAGCCGGCCATCACGGTGGCGCCGGCCACGACGATCTCGCCGACCTCGCGGGGGCCGAGCTCGCGCTGGTCGCCGTCGACGATCCGGACCCGGTCGCCGGGGATGGGCCGCCCGACGGAGTCGGGGTGGGCGGCGTACTCGGCGGGGTCGAGGATCGAGATGCGCTTGCACTCGGTCATGCCGTACATCGAGGCGAACGCCGATCCCGGGAAGACCTCGAGGAGTTCGGCCATGACGGCCCGGCCCGGTCGGGCACCCGTGTTGGTGAACAGCCGCACCCCGGTGGGCCGCCGGAGCCTGCTCTGGAGCAGGGCCAGCATCTGGGCCAGCGAGGGCACGAGCGGGACGACGGTCACACCGTGCTGCTCGATCGTCCCCAACAGGCCCCGGTCGCCGCCGCGTTCGGCGAGGACGAGCGTGCCGCCGGTACGGGCGCAGAGCAGGGCCTGGTAGAGGCCGTAGTCGAAGGAGAGCGGGAGCCGGCACAGCACCACGTCGTCCGCGGTGTAGCCGAGGCAGGTGCCCACGGCCTCGACGGCCGCGATCATCTGCCGGTGCGGGCAGACGACGCCCTTCGGTCGCCCGGTGGTGCCCGAGGTGTAGATCAGCATCGCGACGCCGTCGTCCGGGATCCGGGCGGCGAAGCCGTCGGCGGCGGCGTCCCGGATCTCCTGCCGGGCCTGCCCGACCGGGACGGTCCGGCCGGCCCGCTGCCCCGCGCCGGGCGGGCAGATCGCCAGGGCGGCCGAGCAGTCCTCGACGATGCCGGCGACCTGGAGGTCGGTCAGGTCGGGGTGGACGGGGACGAAGACGGCGCCGATACGGAGGGTGGCGTGGAAGAGGGCGAGGAAGGTGCGGTCGTTGCCACCGGCGTGGACGACCCGCTGTCCGGGGGCGATGCCCTGGGCCCGCAGCCAGCCGGCCGCGCGGTCGACGTCCGCGCCGAGCTCGGCGTAGGTGAGGGTGTCGTCGCCGTCGACGACCGCGGGGTGGTCGGGGCGCTCGGCGCGGGCGCGCTCGAAGAGGTCAGACACCGGCATGGGCGGGTTCCTCCTTACGGGCGCTCTCGCCGATGCGCACGAGGGCCTTGCCGATGTCGCGGGCCGTGTTGACCGGGAGGACGTCGAGTTCGGGGTGGCGGCGCTTGAGGATGTTGGCGAGGGTGCGGGCGGGGGGCAGGGACACCGTCAGCCCGGGTGCCAGGCGGGCGAGGGTGTGCAGGCACAGGTCCCAGCGCACCGGCCGGACCACCTGGTCGACGAGCCGCCGGCGGACCTCCTCGGGGTCGGCGACCACCTCGCCGTCGGCGTTGGACAGCAGGGCCCCGCGGGGGGCCGCGAAGTCGGTAGCGGCGGCCGCGGCGGCGAAGGCCTGCCGCGCGGACTCCATGTACGGGGTGTGGAAGGCGCCCGCGACCGGCAGGGGTTTGACGGTCGACCCGTGCGGGGGCGCCGCCGCCAGCTGCTGGAGGCGCTCGGTGAGCCCGGCGGCCACGATCTGGCCGGGACCGTTGAACGTGGCCGCGTACAGGCCGAGTTCGGCGATCCGCTCCAGCACCCGGGCCTCGTCGCCGCCGACCACGGCCGCCATCGAGGTGGGTGCCTCGGCGCAGGCCGCGGCCATCGCCCGGCCACGGACCGCGGCCAGCCGTACCGCGTCGACGGGTGTGAGGACTCCGGCGTGGGCGGCGGCGGTGAGCTCGCCGACCGAGTGTCCGGCCGCGACCGCGGTGCCCGCGGCCGCCAGCGCCTCGTGGGCCAGCAGGCCCTGGGCGACCAGCAGCGGCTGGGTGTTCTCGGTGCGGGCGATCTCCGCGGCCGAGGCCCGGGTGCCCAAGTGGACGAGATCGCAGTCCGCGGCCTCGGACCAGGCCCGTACGCGCTCGGCGTGGTCCGGGTCGCGCAGCCAGCCGGCCATCATGCCAGGGGTCTGGGAGCCCTGACCCGGCGCCATGATTGCGAACATGTGTTCTATCCCCCTTTCGTGTTGAGCCCGTCGCACGGCGCTCGGGCCGGCGGGCGGTGGGATGCGGATGGGATTCGGTGAGGTGGGTGACGTGGGGTGGGGTGGGGTGGGGTGAGGTGGGGCGGGACGGGGTGGAGCGGGGCGAGGCGAAGAGAAGTGAGGCGGAATGGCGCCGGGTGGGGTGGGCGACTGGAGGCCGGTGTTACTGGCGACCGGTGCTACTAACGGCCGGTGCTACTGGCGGCCGGTGCTATTGGCGGCCGGTGCTCTTCGCGAACCGGCGGACGGCCATGAAGCCGAACCCGGCGAACCAGGCGACGATGTTGAAGACGGCGCCCGCCAGGCTGGAGTGCTCGCCGCTGAAGCTGTAGCCGTCGGTGAGGGCGTAGCGGGCGAGGGTGGAGACGCCGTACATCGGCGTGTACCGCGAGATCTCGAGCATGGTGCCGCTCAGCGGGATGAACAGGTTGCCGAGGAAGGCCAGCGCGGTCATCGTCAGCCCCGGCATGTGCATCACGACGTCGGGCTTGAGGGCCAGGCCCAGCGAGATGCCGAGCGCCGCGAAGACCGCGGCCCCGAGCCAGGCGACGACCAGGGACGTCACCCACACCTCGGCGTCGGCGTGCGCGCCGGTGACGAAGCCCAGCACTCCGACGATGGCCACCGGCACGGCGGCCATCACCACCGAGCACAGGACCTTGACGAGCAGGTATCCGGGCGGGGCGAGCGGGCTCAGCGCGATCGTGCGCATCCAGCCGGCCGACTTCTCGACCGAGATGGTGGCCGCGGAACTGGTGGCGGCCATCGCGGCCCCGTACACGGCGAGGCCGATCATCATCCAGGCGGCGAAGTTGCCGTGCGGCAGCGTGCCGTGGGCCGGCGCGGTACGGAACAGGGCGAGGTAGAGGACGGCCGGGAGGAGGAGGGTGAAGATCGTGGTCTGACGGTTGAAGCGGCGGGCCAGCTCGTAGCGGACGAAGGTGGGGTTGACTCCGCTGAACGACGAGGCGCGCGGGCGGACGGGCGGCGCGGTCAAGGTGGTCATCGCGGGCCCTCCTGGCCGGTGCGGCCGGCTTGCGTGATGGCCATGAAGGCCTCTTCGAGGCTTCGGGGCGCGACCTCGATCTCGGTGGCGGAGGTCCGGGTGACGAGCAGCCGCAGCAGGGCGTCGGAGTCCGTGGAGTCGAAGTAGTGGCGATCGCCGCGGACCGCGACCGACCGGACGGACGGCGAGCCGGCCACCGAGGCCGCGTCCTGCGGGCTGATCAGCGCGGAGACGGTACGGCCGCTGATACGGGTGCGGATCGAGGAAGCGGACCCGTCGGCGACGACCCGCCCCTGGTCGACCATCACCACCCGGTCGGCGAACTGGTCGGCCTCCTCCATGTAGTGCGTGGCGAACAGGACCGTCATGCCGTGCCGGGCGTCCTCGCGGACGGTGGCCCAGAACTCTCGGCGGGCCGCCACGTCCATCCCGGCGGTCGGCTCGTCCAGCACCAGGAACTCCGGGTTCGACAGCAGCGCGATCGCGAACCGCAGCCGCTGCTGCTCACCACCGGAGCACTCGGAGACCCGGCGGTCCCGCAGCCTGGTGACGCCGGCCCTGCTCATCACGGTCTCCGGGTCGGCGCCGGGGTGCAGCGAGCCGAGCATCCGTACGGTGGCCTCGACGGTCAGGTCGGGCAGCAGCCCGCCGCTCTGCAGGACCGCGGCCACGCGGCCGGCGCGCACCGCCTGCTGCGCCGCCTCGCCGAACAGCTCCACCTGCCCCGAGTCGGGCCGGGTGAGGCCCAGGAGCATGTCGATCGTGGTCGTCTTGCCCGCGCCGTTCGGTCCGAGAAACGCCACGACCTCGCCGCGCCGGATCCGCAGGTCCAGCCCATCCACAGCGGTGAACTCCTCGCCCTTGGCGTTGGCGAACCGCTTCACGACCGCGCTGAGCACGGCGGCATCCGGTGACGTCACCTCCCCCGACGCCGGGCGGAGTTGGGTTTCGGTCATCTTCAGGTCCTCACGATCCGGTGGGGGGTGGCTTGACGAGAAACACTCTTGCGCCCACCGCTATCCGCCCGAACCGAAGCGGCTATCCCTGCCCTATCGAGCCCCGGACCGACACACCGAGGAGGCCGGCAGAGCCCGTGATCCCGACCTGCCCTGACGCCCCTCCCATGTCTCTGACCAGCACTTCCGCCCCGTACTTCCGCCCGGCACTCGCGTCGGCCTCCGACGGGCGTCCCGACCGTCCCGCGAACTGCGGACCACGATCGGCGCGGTGGCGAGAACCTCTCCGCCGCCGTCCCCTGGATCGACCACACCGACCTGAACCCGGAAGGGTGGCCAGATGCCGTCGCACGAGGTCACTGCGGACGGCACCCCTCGTGACGGCCGCGATCGCTAGGGTCGCCCCATGACCGCACTGCCCGACTGGATGCGCCCGCCGCGCGAGGAAGGCTGGCTCGCGGAGGACCTGGACCACCTCCCCGAGGCACCCCGCCACACCGAGCTCATCGACGGAGCCCTCGTCTTCATGCTGTCGCCCCAGCGCTGGTGGCATGGCCACCTCGTCACCATGCTCACCGTCGCTCTTATGGAGCAGGCGCCCGCCGATGTCAGGGTCGGCCGCGAGATGACCATAAAGCTGGACGCACGAAACCGGCCCGAACCGGATCTGCTGTTGACGACGGCCGACTACGACGGAGACCGCACCTGGTTCGCACCGGACGAGGTACGGCTCGTCATCGAGGTCGTCTCCCCCGAATCCGCCCACCGCGATCGCACCGTGAAGCTCCGCAAGTACGCGGAGGCCGGCATCCCGCACTACTGGTGCATCGAGGACGAGGACGGCGCCCCCGTGGTCCACGTCTACGAACTCGACGAGCCGACCGGCGCCTACGCACCCGCCGGTATCTTCCGGGGCGTCCTGGAACGCCCTGTGCCCTTCGAGATCAGCCTCGATCTCGACAAGCTCACTCCGCCCCGGCGTGACTGACAGGTCGGCACCGACGCGGTAGCAGTACGGGTACGCAGGAGGGGCCGGGCTCCATGAGCCCGGCCCCTCCTGACCTGTCCGGCCGACGAATCGCCCGGCGCGAAGCGTCCGAACGACTACACGTTGAAGCGGAACTCCACCACGTCGCCGTCCTGCATGACGTAGTCCTTGCCTTCCATGCGGGCCTTGCCCTTGGCTCGGGCCTCGGCGACCGAGCCGGTCTCCACCAGGTCGGCGAAGGAGATGACCTCCGCCTTGATGAAGCCCTTCTGGAAGTCGGTGTGGATGACACCGGCGGCCTCGGGCGCCGTGGCGCCCTTCTTGATGGTCCAGGCGCGGGACTCCTTGGGGCCGGCCGTGAGGTACGTCTGGAGGCCCAGGGTGTTGAAGCCGACGCGGGCGAGGGTGGCGAGGCCGGGCTCCTCGGCGCCGACCGACTCCAGCAGCTCCATCGCGTCCTCCTCGTCCAGCTCGGCGAGGTCCTGCTCCAGCTTGGCGTTGAGGAAGATCGCCTCGGCCGGGGCGACCAGCGCGCTCTGCTCGGCCCTGAACTCCTCGTCGACCAGCTCGTCCTCGTCGACGTTGAAGACGTACAGGAAGGGCTTGGTGGTGAGCAGGTGCAGGTCGTGCAGGAGCTCCTCGCGCCCGGAGCCCTGGACGATGCCCGCCGAGAAGAGGGTGTCGCCCTTCTCCAGGATCGCCTGCGCCGCCTCGACCGCCGCGACCTTCGCCGCGACCTCCTTCTTGATCCGCGACTCCTTCTGGAGGCGCGGCAGGACCTTCTCGATCGTCTGGAGGTCCGCGAGGATCAGCTCGGTGTTGATCGTCTCGATGTCGTCCTTGGGCGAGACCTTGCCGTCGACATGGACGACGTTCTCGTCCTTGAAGGCGCGGATGACCTGGCAGATCGCGTCGGACTCGCGGATGTTCGCCAGGAACTTGTTGCCCAGGCCCTCACCCTCGCTCGCGCCGCGCACGATGCCCGCGATGTCGACGAAGTCGACGGTCGCCGGGAGGATCCGCTGCGAGGAGAAGATCTCGGCCAGCTTCGTGAGGCGGGCGTCCGGGACGCCGACCACGCCGACGTTCGGCTCGATCGTGGCGAACGGGTAGTTGGCCGCCAGCACGTCGTTCTTGGTCAGGGCGTTGAACAGGGTCGACTTGCCGACATTCGGCAGACCGACGATTCCGATCGTGAGCGACACGTTGCGACTTCCCGTGGTGAGAGGGCCGGAAGGCCAGTTCCCGGAGTGAGAGGGCCAGGGGCCAGAGAGCTGACCGGTCCACCAGTTTACGGCGTGCCCGGCTCCGCCCCGGCGGACCTGTCGAACGCATGGCCAAGCTAGGCCCCACGGCGTGTCCGACACCCGATTCGGCACATAAAACGACCTAAGTTGGTCCGGTGGAGCAACACAGGACGCGCCCCCCGGCCCAAGGCACCCGCCGCGACCCGCCACCCCTGCCGCCCCAGGCGGGCCGGGAGGCCGGTCGGGAGCCGGGCCGCAAGCAGCCGCGCCCGGCGGGTGGCCCCGGCCGGGCCGGCGCCCCGCGCTCCGGCGGACCCCGTCCCGCCCCCGCCGGGCGACGGCCCGCGCCGCCCCCGGAACGGAAGGCGCGGACGGAGCGGACGGAGCGCCGGATGCCGAACCCCCGGCTCACCGGGCTCGGCGGCGGGCTGTTCAGCGGGGTGCTGATGTTCGGCATCGGCTGCCTGGACCAGCTGCTGTTCGGTGCCTCACTGACGGTGTACAGCGTGCTGTTCCTGCCGGTGTGCCTGCTGACCGCCCTGTGGGTGCGCGGAGGCGACCTGCTGTCCGCGCCGGTCGTCGTGCCGATCGCCTTCGCCGTGGGACTGCTGCCCATGTCCGGGGGCGGGAACGGCATCGGGGCGCGGCTGATGGGTCTGGTGACGGCGCTGGCCACGCAGGTCGGCTGGCTGTACGCCGGAACACTCGTGGCAGGAGCCGCCATCCTGGCGCGCGGACTGCGCCGGGCAGCGGCCCGCCGCCACAACACACCCCACAGCTAACCCCGACCCGCTGCCGCGGCAGCAGACAGCCGAGCACCACCACCGCCCGGCCGAGCCACCGGGCGGCAGGCAGCCGGGCGGAGTGGGGCAGCCAGGCCGGTGGCAGGCGGGTGGGCGGAGGCTAGTCCGCCTTGGCTGCGTGCATTGCCGCGCCCACGATGCCCGCGTTGTTCTGCAGTTCGGCCGGGACGATCTCCGCCCGGATGCCTTCGATGAGGTGCAGGAACTTGTCGGCCTTGCGGCTGACGCCGCCGCCGATGATGAACAGTTCGGGCGAGAAGAGCATCTCGACGTGGGCGAGGTACTTCGTGACCCGGCGGGCCCAGTGTTCCCAGGTCAGCTCGCCGTCCTCCTTGGCCTTGCTGGAGGCGCGCTTCTCGGCGTCGTGCCCGTGCAGCTCCAGGTGGCCGAGCTCGGTGTTGGGGACGAGGACGCCGTCGGCGAAGAGGGCGCTGCCGATGCCCGTGCCGAACGTCAGCAGGATCACCGTGCCGCTGCGATCGCGGCCGGCACCGAAGGACACCTCCGCGACGCCCGCCGCGTCCGCGTCGTTGACCACCGTCACCGGCAGGCCGCCCAGCCGCTCGCTGAAGAGGGCACGGGCGTCGGTGTCGATCCAGCTCTTGTCGACGTTGGCCGCCGTACGGATCGTGGAGCCGCCGGTGACCACGCCCGGGAAGGTCAGGCCCACCGGTCCGGTCCACTCGAAGTGCTCGACGACCTGCCGCACGCCGTCGGCCACGCCCTCGGGCGTGGCCGGGTGCGGAGTGAGCACTTTGTGGCGCTCCTGAGCCAGGTCGCCCCTGTCCAAATCCACCGGGGCACCCTTGATCCCGGAACCGCCGATGTCCACGCCGAAGATCTGCATGGCCCTACGTTACGACGGTCGACTGACAGTCACTCACTCGGCCGAGGTGTCGGTCAGCTGTCCGCCGGACCGGACACCGCGTCGGACGCGGCCTCGGACGCCGTACCGCTGCCGCCCCGCTGGGCCGCCAGGGCCGCCGCCTCCTCGCGCAGGTCACGGCGGAGCTCCTTGGGCAGCGAGAAGGTGATGTGCTCCTCGGCCGCCTTGACGAGCTCGACGTCCCCGTAGCCACGCTCGGTGAGCCAGGCCAGGACCTCCTCGACGAGGACCTCCGGGACGGAGGCACCGGAGGTGACGCCCACCGTGGTCACGCCCTCCAGCCACGCCTCGTCGATCTCGCTCGCGAAGTCGACCAGGTAGGCCTCGCGGGAGCCGGCGAGCTTGGCGACCTCGACGAGCCGCTTGGAGTTGGAGGAGTTGCGGGAGCCGACCACGATCACCAGCTCCGCCTCCGCGCCCATCTGCTTCACCGCGAGCTGACGGTTCTGCGTGGCGTAGCAGATGTCGTCGCTGGGCGGGGAGATGAGCTGCGGGAACTTCTCCTTGAGGGCGTCGACCGTCTCCATGGTCTCGTCGACCGAGAGGGTGGTCTGGGAGAGCCACACGATCTTCGACGGATCGCGGACCTCCACCTTGGCGACGTCCTCGGGGCCGTCGACGAGCTGGATGTGCTCGGGGGCCTCGCCGGAGGTGCCGATGACCTCCTCGTGGCCCTCGTGCCCGATCAGGAGGATGTCGTAGTCCTCGCTGGCGAAGCGGACGGCTTCCTTGTGGACCTTGGTGACCAGGGGGCAGGTGGCGTCGATGGTGGCCAGTCGCCCGCGCGCGGCCTCCTCGTGGACGACGGGGGCGACACCGTGCGCGGAGAACATGACGATGTTGCCCGGGGGGACCTCCTCCGTCCGCTCGACGAAGACGGCGCCCTTTCGTTCCAGGGTCTGCACGACGTACTTGTTGTGGACGATCTCGTGCCGGACGTAGACCGGCGCCCCGTACTGCTCCAGGGCCTTCTCGACGGCGATCACGGCACGGTCGACGCCCGCGCAGTAGCCCCGGGGGGCGGCGAGCAGGACACGGCGGCGGCCAGGCGAAGCAGTCATGCGTCCCATCGTAAGGCCGCGCCCGAGGGGTCGGAGATCACCGCTTTGGGGAGACTGGGCAGACCGGCGGTGAGCCGAGGGGGGGTGGCCAGGACCCGACGCGCGGAGGCACTGATGTCCGAGACCGCCGACACCGGCACCCAGGACCGTCCGGCCCGGGAGGGACCCGGACACCTGCGCCGGAGCCTGCGCTTCCGCGACCTGGTCGTCTACGGGCTGCTGTTCATCGCGCCCATGGCGCCGGTCGGCATCTTCGGCACCCTGGACGCGAAGTCGCACGGAGCGGTGGCGCTGGTCTACGTCGTCGCGACGGTCGCCATGGCGTTCACCGCTTTCAGTTACGCGCAGATGGTGCGGGTGGTCCCGCAGGCGGGGTCGGTGTTCGCCTACGCGCGCGTGGCCCTCGGCGAGAGGGCCGGGTTCGTGGCCGGCTGGATGGCGCTGCTGGACTACGTCCTCATCCCGGCCGTGGCGTACCTGTTCTCCGGCATCGCGATGAACGCGCTGGTCCCGGAGGTCTCCCGGTGGGTGTGGACGGCGCTCGCGGTCGTGATCACCACCCTGCTCAACCTGTGGGGCGTGCGGGCGGCGGCCCGCGTGGGCTTCCTGGTGCTGGCGCTGGAGATCGTCGTCCTGGTCGTCTTCGTGGTGTCCGCGGTGGTGGTCCTCGCGCGGGACGGTGCGGAGCGCGGCTGGCTGTCGCCGTTGAGCGGAGACGGCTCGCAGGGGGCGTTCGCGCTGTCCGCGGTGATCGGCGCGGTGTCGGTGGCCGTCCTGTCCTATCTGGGCTTCGACGCGATCGCGAGCTTCGCGGAGGAGGTCACCGGGGGCTCGGAGAAGGTCGCGCGGGCCTTGCTGTTCTGCCTGGCGCTGGCCGGTGTGCTGTTCGTGACGCAGACGTACCTGGTGGCGCTGCTGGAGCCGGTGTCGTCCGCCGGGCTGGCCGCCGATCCCGGCCGGCAGGGGTCGGCGTTCTATGACGCCGTGGACGTGTCCGTCGGTACCTGGCTGCACGATCTGGTGGCGGTCAGCAAGGCGATCGGGGCCGCGTTCGCCGCCCTGGCCGGGCAGGCGGCGGCCGGCCGGCTGCTGTTCGCCATGGGACGTGAGCGGCGGCTGCCGCGGGTGCTGGCCCGGACGGACGGGGGCGTGCCGCGGGTCGCGCTGCTCTGTTCGGCCGTCGTCACGATGGTCGCGGCGGTGTGGGCGGCGCGGCGCGGCGACGGGATGGATCACCTGGTGTCGGTGGTCGACATCGGCGCGCTGACGGCCTTCACCTTGCTGCACGCGAGCGTGGTGGGGTGGTTCGCGGTGCGGCGGGCGGGAGGCCCGGTCGTGTGGTGGCGGCATGTGCTGATGCCGGTGGCGGGTGCGGCGATCACGATCGCGGTGATCGCGGAGGCGTCCGGCACGGCGCAGTTGGTGGGCCTGATCTGGCTGGCGGTGGGAGCGGTGGTGCTGTTCGCGCAGCGCGGGCGGCCGCGGGCCGCCGCCTAGGGCGCACGCCGCCGCTCCGCCTGCCCTTTCCCCGGCCCCCGCCCTTTGTCGCCCCGGGGGCGGGACCCCCGGATTGTCGGTGGCGGCCGATACGCTCGGGCGCATGGCTGTGAACACGTCCGCGGACGCCCCGCTGCCCGTCGGCGAGGTCTCGCGGCTCATCGGAAGCTGGATCGAGCGGCTCGGCGCGGTGTGGGTCGAGGGGCAGATCACCCAGTTGTCGCGGCGCCCGGGTGCCGGCGTGGTGTTTCTGACGCTGCGGGACCCGTCGCACGACATCTCGGTGAGCGTGACCTGCTACCGGCAGGTCTTCGACGCGGTCGCGGACGTCGTCGGGGAGGGCGCGCGGGTCGTCGTCCACGCGAAGCCGGAGTGGTACGCGCCGCGCGGCCAGCTGTCGCTGCGGGCCGTCGAGATCAGGCCGGTGGGGGTCGGTGAGCTGCTGGCGCGGCTGGAGCAGCTGAAGAGGTCCCTGACCGCGGAGGGTCTCTTCGCCCCCGCCCGGAAGAAGCCGCTGCCCTTCCTGCCGCAGCTCATCGGGCTGGTGTGCGGACGGGCCTCCGCCGCCGAGCGGGACGTCCTCGAGAACGCGCGACACCGCTGGCCCGCCGTCCGCTTCGAGGTGCGCAACGTCGCCGTCCAGGGCGTGCACGCGGTGACGCAGGTCGTCCAGGCGGTGAAGGAGCTGGACGGCCTGGACGAGGTGGACGTGATCATCGTCGCGCGCGGTGGTGGCAGCGTGGAGGATCTGCTGCCGTTCTCCGACGAGCAACTGGTCAGGGCGGTCGCGGCCTGCCGTACGCCGGTCGTCTCGGCGATCGGGCACGAGCCGGACAACCCGCTCCTCGACCATGTGGCCGACCTGCGTGCCTCGACGCCGACCGACGCCGCGAAGAAGGTCGTACCGGACGTCGGTGAGGAACTGGAGCGGGTGCGGATGCTGCGCGGGCGGGCGCGCCGGTGCGCGCAGGCGTTCCTGGAGCGGGAGGAACGCGGGCTCGCCCACGCCCTCGCGCGGCCGGTGATACAGGATCCGCACCGGATGATCGACGAGCGGGCCGATCACGTCTCCTCGCTCGTCGACCGTTCGCGGCGCACGCTCGGGCACCTCCTGGACCGCGCCGACTCCGAGCTGACCCACACGCACGCGCGCGTGGTGGCACTCTCACCGGCCGCGACGCTGAAGCGGGGGTACGCGGTGCTCCAGAAGGCCGATGGGCACGTGGTCCGGGATCCGGCCGAGGTGACGGCCGCCGAGACCCTGCGCGCGCGGGTCGCCGAGGGCGAGTTCACCGTCCGGGTCGACGACGTCGGCGACTAGGCACCAGCGTCCACAACGACCACAACGACCACACTGGGATTGGGTGCATGACGAGCAAGACGGACGAGGCGCTCGGGTACGAGCAGGCCCGCGACGAGCTGATCGAGGTCGTACGACGTCTGGAGGCGGGGGGTACGACGCTGGAGGAGTCCCTCGCCCTCTGGGAGCGCGGTGAGGAGCTGGCCAAGGTGTGCCGGCGCTGGCTGGAGGGCGCCCGGGCGCGGCTGGACGCGGCGCTGGCCGAGGAGGGCGCGGCGGAAGAGGGGGAGTGAGCCGAGGCACTCTCGGCTGGGCGGGCGGGTGCGGTGAATCGGGCCTGTGCAGTGACCCGTGCCAGTGCCGCTGTGCCGCAGGCCGTCGAGGCGGGCCCTGTGCGAGGCGGGCCCTGTGCGGCGAACCCGTGAGGCGTCCCCTCGCAGCTTGCGAACCGCCCCGTGCAGCAAGCCTGTGAAGCGGATCACCTCACTCCGGGTTTTGTTGAAACTTGTACCTTCCCCGCGTACTGTCGGTGCCGTCAGCCTATCCGGACCGCGGTCCGGTACAGGATCCGGACGTCACCACCGAGGAAGTTCCCGCATGTCTCTCGTTCTCGACCCCACCGCCCAGGACCTGCTGTTCCGCGAGGCCCACACCGCGAACACCTTCACCGACGAGCCGGTGACCGACGAGCAGGTACAGGCGATCTACGACCTGGTCAAGTACGGGCCGACGGCGTTCAACCAGACCCCGCTGCGCATCACCCTGGTCCGCTCCGCCGAGGCCCGCGAGCGCCTGGTGCAGCACATGGCCGAGGGCAACCAGCCCAAGACCGCCACCGCCCCGCTGGTCGCGATCCTCTCCGCGGACAACGAGTTCCACCAGGAGCTGCCGACCCTGTTCCCGGCCTTCCCGCAGGCCAAGGAGCTGTTCTTCAGCGAGCGTCCGGCCCGTGAGGGCGCCGCCGCGCTGAACGCCGCCCTCCAGGCCGCGTACTTCATCATCGGCGTCCGCGCCGCCGGTCTGGCCGCAGGCCCGATGACCGGCGTGAACTTCGAGGGCGTCCGCAAGGAGTTCCTGGACGACGACCACACCCCGCTGATGGTCGTCAACATCGGCAAGCCGGGCGAGGGCGCCTCCTACCCGCGCTCCCCGCGCCTGGCGTACGACGAGGTCGTCACCACCGTCTGAGACCGGTGACATGCGAAGAGGCCCCCGCCGAACACGGCGGGGGCCTCTTCGCATGTCACCTCGCCTGTCACGACGCGGGGCCGCTCGCGGGTCAAAGGGCGCTCACGCCAGCTTCAGCGCGCCGGCCATCGCCGACAGCTGTTCGAAGGACCCGGTGCCCGCCACCACGGTGGTGGAGCCCGTCTCACCCTGCAGAACGAGCGCGTCGTAGCGGCCGCCGGTGTACCGGGTCCAGGTGCGGCCGCCGATCTGCTCGGTGACCTTGGTCGCCTTCGAGCCCTGACTGGCCTCCTTGACGAACTCCGAACGCTGCTGAGTGGACTGCTCGATCGCCACGTACTCCCCGTCGGGAGCGTGGAAACCGAGGTGCCATGCGTCGAAGTCGTCACCCTGGAACCGCACCGAGGTCGCCTTCCAGGCGTCGGACAGGCCCTCGGGCGCGGCCACCGGGTACGTCGCCGCGCGACGCGCCGTGAGGAGCTCGACGCGGTAGTCGACCTGCCGGACCTCGCGAGGGCGATCGTCGTGCGGGACGAAGAGGTATATGACCCACGCCGCGATCATGATCACCCCGAGGGAGAGAATCATGTCGCGGGCCGTCTTCTGCTTGCCGTTCGAACCTGCCACGCCCCCTATCGTCGCAGGTGCCCGATGCGCTCATCCGTGGGGTCCCCTGCTCATTTTGTCGGACTGACGATAGAGTCGGGATCGAACCCTCATCCGGCCGTCGTCGTATCAGAAAGGTGCGCTCCGATGACCGAGCATCATCATTTGCCGTCCGAACTCGATGTCCCCTCCGAGGCCCCCGACCGCAACCTCGCCCTCGAACTCGTCCGGGTGACCGAAGCCGCCGCCATGGCCGCGGGCCGCTGGGTGGGACGCGGTGACAAGAACGGCGCCGACGGTGCCGCGGTGCGCGCCATGCGGACCCTCGTCTCCACCGTGTCGATGAACGGCGTTGTCGTCATCGGCGAGGGCGAGAAGGACGAGGCCCCGATGCTCTTCAACGGCGAGCGCGTCGGTGACGGGACCGGGCCCGAGGTCGACATCGCGGTCGACCCGATCGACGGCACCACGCTGACGGCCAAGGGCATGCCGAACGCGATCGCCGTCCTCGCCGCCACCGAGCGGGGCGCGATGTTCGACCCGTCCGCCGTGTTCTACATGGACAAGCTGGTCACCGGCCCCGAGGCCGCCGACTTCGTCGACATCGACGCGCCCGTGGCCGTGAACATCCGTCGGGTCGCCAAGGCCAAGCGGGCCATGCCCGAGGACGTCACCGTCGTCATCCTGGACCGCCCGCGGCACGAGGGCATCATCGAGGAGATCCGGGAGACCGGAGCGCGCATCAAGCTGATCTCCGACGGTGATGTCGCCGGCTCGATCCTGGCCCTGCGCGAGGGCACCGGCGTCGACCTGCTGCTCGGCATCGGCGGCACCCCCGAGGGCATCATCTCGGCCTGTGCCGTGAAGTGCCTGGGCGGTGTCATCCAGGGCAAGCTGTGGCCCAAGGACGCCGAAGAACGGCAGCGGGCACTCGACGCCGGGCACGACCTCGACCGCGTCCTGACCACCGAGGACCTGGTGACCGGCGAGAACGTGTTCTTCGTCGCCACCGGTATCACCGACGGTGAGCTGCTGCGGGGGGTCAGGTACCGGTCGGAGACCGCGACCACCGACTCGATCGTGATGCGGTCGAAGTCCGGGACGGTCCGGCGGATCGACTCCGAGCACCGGCTGAGCAAGCTGCGGGCCTACAGCGCGGTCGACTTCGACCGGGCCAAGTAGCCAAGCAGCCACGTGGTCCGATCGGGCCGAGCGATCCAGTAGTGGTCCGATCGGGCCGAACGGCCCCCGTCGTGCGTGAGAGGGGCACCCCCGGTGCGGTGGGGGTGCCCCTTTCGCGTGCCCCGAGGACTTCTCGGCCCGCCGCTCAGCCCGCCGCCGCTATGCGGCCCGCCGACTGTGCCGCCTTCTTCAGTTCCACGTCACGGCGGCGGCGCCGGGCGAGGGCCACCCGGCGTTCGGCGGCGGTCAGGCCGCCCCAGACGCCGTAGGGCTCGGGTTGGAGAAGCGCGTGCTCGCGGCACTCCACCATGACGGGACAGCGCGCGCAGACCCGCTTCGCGGCTTCCTCGCGGGAGAGCCGGGCGGCCGTGGGCTCCTTGGAGGGGGCGAAGAACAGGCCTGCCTCGTCGCGTCGGCACACCGCCTCGGTATGCCAGGGGGCGTCCTGATCCCTGTCGCGCGCTGGTACCCGCTGGGCCGGAACAGCGGCGACCTGCACGGGCGAATGCGGCGGTTGCAGCACGGGTCTACTCCTGACGACGGCTTCGCGAGCGAGAGACGATGCAGCAAGGCCTACCCGCTGTGCGCGCGCCTATGCACTGAGTTCCCGACCGCCGTGGCCCTCGGCGCCCTCGCGACGCCCCGCCGCCACCTCGCCAAGGCCTCGCCACGGCCTCGCCACGGCCTCGCGGAGCCTCGCCACCGCCTCGCGGCGAAGTTCACGACCGTCAACGGTCCAGGTGTCTGCGCAAACTCCTGTCGACCTTGTGCTGGACCCGGTCGAGAATGTCCGCGACGAGCTTGCCCCGCTTCGGCCGGCCCTCGATGTTGCCCAGCACCGCCCAGCCGTCGACGTAGACCACCGGGGCGTCGGGCTGGGGCGAATCGAGCGCGTACACCTCGAAGTTGCCCAGCACCGCGCCGCCGGTGCCGCGCAGCGAGACGTTCTCCGGGACGCGGACCTCGACGTTGCCGAAGACCGAGATCGCCTTGATCACGACCTGCTGGTACTCGAAGAGCGCCTCGGTCAGGTCGATCTCGACGGTGCCGAAGACCGCGTAGGCGTGGATACGGCGGCCCGCGCGCCAGCGGCCCCTGCGGACGGCGCTGCTGAAGATCGCGACCACGTTGTCGTCGGGGTCGGCGGGGATCGCTCCCGCGGTGGGCCGGCTGGGGGCGGTGGAGGGGGCCGTGCGCCGCTCGTGCGCGGCGGGCAGGTCCCGGACGAAGACCTCCAGCTCGCCGACCGTCTTGGCGGCCAGTACGCCCTCGACACGCTCCGCGTGCTCGTCGGCGGTCAGCCGGCCCTCCGCGAGAGCCTCGCGGAGCATGTCGGCGATACGGTCACGGTCGGCGTCCGAGGCGCGCAACTCCGCGGCCGGCGCGGGGGCGGCGGTCTGCTTGTGAAGGTCCACGAGAAGCAGCGTACCGAAACACGATAGATCGCGATAGCCCCGGCTCGGAACGGGCGGCCGACGAACTGAGCCTTACCTCACAAGCTCGTCGGCGACGGCAGGTCCTACGCTGGTGAGCGCCCGCCAATGGAGGCGGGCCCGCTGTCTGTCGAGTGAGGAATGGGCGAGATGCCTGAGTTCGCGTACACCGATCTGCTTCCCATGGGAGAGGACACCACCCCGTACCGGCTGGTGACCGCCGAGGGTGTCTCCACCTTCGAGGCCGACGGGCGGACGTTCCTCAAGGTGGAGCCGGAGGCGCTGCGCAAGCTCGCCGAGGAGGCCATCCACGACATCCAGCACTACCTGCGCCCGGCCCACCTCGCGCAGCTGCGCCGCATCATCGACGACCCGGAGGCCTCCGGCAACGACAAGTTCGTCGCGCTGGACCTGCTGAAGAACGCGAACATCGCGGCCGCGGGCGTGCTCCCCATGTGCCAGGACACCGGCACGGCGATCGTGATGGGCAAGCGCGGGCAGAACGTGCTCACCGAGGGCGGCGACGAGGCGGCCCTGAGCCGCGGCATCTACGACGCCTACCTGAACCTCAATCTGCGTTACTCGCAGATGGCCCCGCTGACCATGTGGGACGAGAAGAACACCGGCTCCAACCTCCCGGCCCAGATCGAGCTGTACGCGGCCGACGGCGGCGCGTACAAGTTCCTGTTCATGGCCAAGGGCGGCGGCTCGGCCAACAAGAGCTTCCTCTACCAGGAGACGAAGGCCGTCCTGAACGAGGCCTCCATGATGAAGTTCCTGGAGGAGAAGATCCGTTCGCTCGGCACGGCCGCCTGCCCGCCGTACCACCTGGCGATCGTCGTCGGCGGCACGTCGGCCGAGTACGCGCTGAAGACCGCGAAGTACGCCTCCGCGCACTACCTGGACGAGATCCCGGCCGAGGGTTCGCCGCTCGGGCACGGCTTCCGGGACAAGGAGCTCGAGGAGAAGGTCTTCGAGCTGACTCAGAAGATCGGCATCGGCGCCCAGTTCGGCGGCAAGTACTTCTGCCACGACGTACGGGTCGTCCGCCTCCCCCGGCACGGCGCCTCCTGCCCCGTCGCCATCGCCGTCTCCTGCTCCGCCGACCGGCAGGCCGTCGCGAAGATCACCGCCGAGGGCGTCTTCCTGGAGCAGCTCGAGACCGACCCGGCGCGCTTCCTGCCGGAGACCACGGACGAGCACCTCGACGAGTCGGACGTGGTCCGCATCGACCTGAACCAGCCGATGGACGACATCCTCGCCGAACTGACCAAGTACCCGGTCAAGACCCGGCTGTCCCTCACCGGCCCGCTGGTCGTGGCCCGCGACATCGCGCACGCCAAGATCAAGGAACGTCTCGACGCGGGCGAGGAGATGCCGCAGTACCTGAAGGACCACCCGGTGTACTACGCGGGCCCGGCCAAGACCCCCGAGGGATACGCGTCCGGTTCCTTCGGCCCGACGACGGCCGGCCGTATGGACTCCTACGTCGAGCAGTTCCAGGCCGCCGGCGGCTCCAAGGTCATGCTCGCCAAGGGCAACCGCAGCAAGCAGGTCACGGACGCGTGCGGCACGCACGGCGGTTTCTATCTCGGCTCCATCGGCGGTCCGGCCGCCCGGCTTGCCCAGGACTGCATCAAGAAGGTCGAGGTCGTCGAGTACGAGGAGCTCGGCATGGAGGCCGTCTGGAAGATCGAGGTCGAGGACTTCCCGGCCTTCGTCGTCGTCGACGACAAGGGCAACGACTTCTTCCAGGACCCGGCCCCGGCCCCGACGTTCACCTCGATCCCGGTACGGGGACCGGGCCTGGTGTGACGCGTGTGATGCTGTGACGGACGCCCGCCCCTGATTGACGCAGGGGCGGGCGTCGTTGTCGGGTCAGGATGCGGTCAGCCGGCGCAGATGGTGAAGTCGACCGTGTCGCCCGGCTTGATGGTCTTCGGGGCGTGCGGGGTCACCTCGAGCACCGAGGTCGGCTTACAGCCCTTGACGGCCTTCTTGGTGACGGTGCCGAGCTTCGTCTGCGTCTTTTCGAGCAGCGGCTTGGCCATGTCCAGGCTGAGTCCCGCGAGGGGGATCCGCGTGGTCGTACCGTCGCTGAAGAGGTAGAGCAGGGTGGTGGCGTCGTCGTTCTTGGCGTCCGTGCCGGTCGCCGCCGGGGTCGAGCTGCTGCTCGCGACCGAGGTGGCCAGGGCCGTTCCGCCGCCCGCCGCGATGAGGGCGGCGGCGACGGCGGCGATGCCGATGGTCCGACGGCGACGGGTGCGACGCTGGATCTGCGGCGCGTCGAAGTCGGGGGTCTCGGCGGAGTTCGCGAATCGGTTCATGGCGTGCGTCAGTTCCTCTTCGAAAGGTGTGCGGCCGGAAGGCCGTGCATCGCCGTACGAGGTCATCGGATACCTTCCGTCTGCCGCCGCGGTGAAGGGTCGGAGAGTGCGGGGAACTGACTTCTGAGCTTCTCGATGCCCCGGGCCAGCTGGGAGCGGACCGTGCTCGGCGTGATGCCGAGGTCGGCCGCTATCTCGCCGTCCGAGAGATCGTCGAAGTATCGCAGCACCACCACCGTCCGCATCCGCATGGGCAGTTGCTGCAACGCGCGCACCAACTGGTCCCTGCTGTCGACCTGCCCGTACTCGTCCCCCGGGGCGACGGTGTCGCCGCCTTCGGGGTGGTGAGTCGTGGTCAGTCGGCGGAATCTCCGCCAGCGGTCGTTGGCCAGGTTCACCATGATCCGCCGGACGTAGGCGTCCGGAGCGTCCTTCGCTTCGATGACGCGCCATCTGCGGCAGGCCTTCTCCAGGGTCTCCTGGACCAGGTCCTCCGCCGCCTCACGGTTTCCCGTGAGGACCAGTGCGCCCCGGAACAACGCGGTCGATCGGGCGGCCACGAAATCCTGGAAGTCCGTCTCCACACGCTCCTCCCTTCCTGTCACCCCTCCTCGACGCGAGCGCGCCCCCGTCTGCTGCACGGCCCCGACGAGACCTGGGTCACATGCCGGACGCCATCCGGACGGCCCAGCCCGCGGAACATCCCGGCCGCCCCGATCGCTGTACCGGACATGAGCGAATACCGGATCGAGCACGACTCCATGGGTGAGGTACGCGTCCCGGCGGAAGCCAAGTGGCGGGCCCAGACACAGCGCGCCGTCGAGAACTTCCCCGTCTCGGGACAGCGCATCGAGCGTGCGCACATCGAGGCGCTGGCGCGGATCAAGGGAGCCGCGGCGAAGGTGAACGCGCGGCTCGGGGTGGTCGACAAGGACATCGCCGACGCCATCCAGGAGGCGGCCGCGGAGGTCGCCGAGGGCCGGTGGGACGAGCACTTCCCGGTGGACGTGTTCCAGACCGGGTCCGGGACCTCGTCCAACATGAACACCAACGAGGTGGTCGCCACGCTCGCCACCGAGCGGCTGGGCCGGGCCGTGCACCCCAACGACCACGTCAACGCCTCCCAGTCCTCCAACGACGTCTTCCCCTCGTCCCTGCACATCGCGGCCACCGCCGCCGTCACCCGCGATCTGATCCCCGCCCTGGAGCATCTGGCGGCGGCCCTGGAGCGCAAGTCCGCGGAGTTCGCCGACGTGGTGAAGGCGGGGCGGACGCATCTGATGGACGCCACGCCCGTGACGCTGGGCCAGGAGTTCGGCGGGTACGCCGCCCAGGTGCGCTACGGCGTGGAGCGGCTCAACGCCTCGCTCCCCCGGCTCGCCGAGCTGCCGCTGGGCGGCACCGCGGTCGGTACCGGCATCAACACGCCGCCCGGCTTCTCCGCGGCCGTCATCGAGGAGGTGGCCCGTGCCACCGGGCTGCCGCTGACCGAGGCGCGCGACCACTTCGAGGCGCAGGGCGCGCGGGACGGGGTCGTCGAGACCAGCGGGCAGCTGCGGACCATCGCCGTGGGCCTCACGAAGATCGCCAACGATCTGCGGTGGATGGCTTCGGGGCCGCGCACGGGACTCGCCGAGATCAGCCTGCCCGACCTCCAGCCCGGCTCCTCGATCATGCCCGGCAAGGTCAACCCGGTGATCCCCGAGGCCGTGCTGATGGTCGCCGCCCAGGTCGTCGGGAACGACGCGACCGTGGCCACGGCGGGCGCGGCGGGCAACTTCGAGCTCAACGTCATGCTGCCGGTGATCGCCAAGAACGTGCTGGAGTCGATCCGGCTGCTCGCCAACGTGTCCCGGCTGCTCGCGGACCGGACCGTCGACGGGATCGTCGCGCACCGCGAGCGCGCCCGGGAGTACGCCGAGTCCTCGCCGTCCGTGGTCACGCCGCTGAACAAGTACATCGGGTACGAGGAGGCCGCGAAGGTGGCCAAGAAGGCGCTGGCGGAGCGGCGGACGATCCGCCAGGTGGTGCTGGACGGCGGGTATGTGGAGCGCGGCGATCTGACGGTCGAGCAGCTCGACGAGGCGCTGGATGTCCTGCGGATGACACACCCGTAAACCCTCGTGCGCTTTCGCGCCCCCAGCGCGAGAACCGTGACGCGCGCCGCAGCGTCGTATGCCCATGGCACCTAATATCTGTGCATGGCAGACGGTGAAGCGGTGAGACGCGTGGGAACTGGTGGTGCGGCGGCCTTCTGGGAGCCCGGGAGCCGGATTCTGTGGCGCTACCGGGAGAACGGCGGGGTGAACTTCCACATCGCCCGCCCGGTGACCGTCGTGCGGGACGACGAGGAGCTGCTCGCCGTGTGGCTGGCCCCGGGCACGCAGTGCGTCAAGCCGGTGCTCGCGGACGGCACCCCGCCGCACCAGGAGCCGCTGCGCACCCGGTACACCAAGCCGCGTACCGTTGCGCGGGGACGCTGGCTCGGCACCGGGGTGCTGAAGGTGGCCCGGCCCGGCGAGCCGTGGTCGGTGTGGCTGTTCTGGGACCAGGGCTGGCAGTTCAAGAACTGGTACGTCAACCTGGAGACGCCGCTGGCCCGTTGGGACGGCGGCGTGGACTCCGAGGACCACTTCCTCGACATCTGCGTCTACCCGGACCGCAGTTGGGGTCTGCGTGACGAGGACGAGTTCGCGCAGGCCCAGCAGGACGGACTGATGGACCGGGCGGTCGCCGAACAGGTGAGGGAGGCGGGCAGCAGGGCGGTGGAGGTGATCCGCGCGTGGGGGCCTCCGTTCAGCGAGGGATGGCAGCACTGGCGCCCGGATCCGTCCTGGGCCGTACCGTTGCTGCCGGAGGACTGGGACCGTACGCCCGCGCACATGTCCACATGAGACCCTTGATGCGCCCCCGGGCAACAAACGTAGGATCGTCCTCCGCAAGGCACGCTGGCAGTAACTCCCGGAGCAGACGCCGGGCCTGACCGAACGTCACCGAGGGGCGGCAGCACGTGAGCGAGGGGTACGAGGGCAACACCGGCGGGACGCTCGACGTCGGCCCCCTGGGCCGCGCGCGGTCCACCGGTGGCACAGGAACAACCTCTGACCACGCGGGAATTCCGTTCCGGGGGCACGTATTCCGGGTATCGGGTTTCCTGCGGGACCAACTGCGCGCGCGGCGCGCAGCCCCGGACGGACGGATTCGACACGCGTGACGGAGCAGCCCACCTCCTACGAACGCCCCCAGGGCGTCGACCCCACGGACCCCCGTGGGGCACTGCTGCATACCCAGGCACCGGCGCCGGGCCAGTCCGCCTTACCTCCCGACACCTCGGGTACGACGACGCCGCGCGGCAAGGGCGGAAAGGGTGGCATGGGCGGCCAGGGAGCCACGGGAATGGATGCGGCCGGTTCGGAGGCCGGTTCCGGCACCGAGCACTCCCAGCCGTCGGCGTCCGACGAGGCGATGGGGGCTCCTCCCGCGCGGGCCAAGCCGAGCGTGGGTGACCACCGGCCGCGCCCCGCGCCCGAGTCCATCCCGGCCCAGCCGGGCACCGACGCGCGCCCGGAGCGCGGTCCGGACGGGCAGGACCGGCGCGCCGGAGGGGCACTGACGCCCGGCCGGCCCACGCCGATGCGGCGGGACGGGGACCGGCTGCGCTTCGTGGGCGCCGCGACCCGGCGGATCGCCCGCGGCCTGGACCTCGACGAGATCGTGATGGGGCTGTGCCGGGCCACCGTGCCGACCTTCTCCGACGCGATCCTCGTCTACCTGCGCGACCCGCTCCCCGTGGGCGACGAGCGGCCCGCGGCGGACCGCATCATGCTGCGGCTGCGGCGCACCGACCGCATTCCGGAGGAACGGGACACCGAGACCGGCTTCGCGGCGCTCGCCCTGCCGCCCCCGGAACCGGGCGAGCTGACCGCCGAGCTGTCGGCCGCGGTCGGCGAGCTGTGCGAGGTGCGGCCCGGCGGGGCGCTCGCGGAGGTGCTGCGAGGGGTGCGTCCGGTGTTCGCCGACCATCCGGCCGCACGCGCCGCGCTGCCCGAACTGCTGGGCGAGGACAGCACCTTGGCCATCCCAAGCGGTCAGCGGGCCGTCCTGGCCCCGCTACGGGGCCGCCGCCGGGTGATCGGCGCCGCCGTGTTCCTGCGCCGCCCGGAACGCATCCCGTTCGAGAACGACGACCTGCTGGTAGCCGCCCAGCTCGCCACGCACAGCGCCCTGGGCATCGACAAGGCGGTGCTGTACGACCGTGAGGCGTACATCGCCGACGAGTTGCAGCGCACGATGCTGCCGGAGACCCTGCCGCGCCCCACGGGCGTGCGGCTCGCCTCCCGGTACCTGCCCGCGGCCGAGACCGCGCGGGTCGGCGGCGACTGGTACGACGCCATCCCGCTGCCGGGCAGCCGGGTGGCGCTGGTGGTGGGCGACGTCATGGGGCACTCCATGACATCGGCGGCCATCATGGGGCAGCTGCGGACGACGGCCCAGACCCTCGCCGGCCTCGACCTGCCGCCGCAGGAGGTCCTGCACCATCTCGACGAGCAGGCCCAGCGGCTGGGCACCGACCGCATGGCGACCTGCCTGTACGCGGTCTACGACCCGGTCTCGCACCGCATCACCATCGCCAACGCGGGCCACCCGCCGCCCATCCTGCTGCACCTGGGCGGCCGGGCCGAGGTGCTGCGGGTGCCGCCGGGCGCGCCGATCGGCGTGGGCGGGGTCGATTTCGAGGCGGTGGAGCTGGACGCCCCGGCCGGGGCGACGCTGCTGCTGTACACCGACGGCCTGGTCGAGTCCCGGCTGCGGGACGTGGCGACCGGCATAGAGCAGTTGCGGGAGAAGCTCGCCGCGACCGCCCAGCTGACCGGACCCGATCATCCGCCGCCGCTCGAGGCCCTGTGCGACGAGGTGCTCGACATGCTCGGCCCGGGCGACCGGGACGACGACATCGCGCTGCTCGCCGCCCGGTTCGACGGGATCGCGCCGAGCGACGTGGCCTACTGGTTCCTCGAACCGGAGGACGCGGCTCCCGGCCGGGCCCGCCGGCTGGCCCGGCGGGCGCTGTCCCGCTGGGGGATGGAGGACATGACCGACTCCGTCGAGCTGCTGGTCAGCGAGGTCGTCACGAACGCGGTGCGGTATGCCACGCGGCCGGTGACCCTGCGGCTGCTGCGCACCGACGTGCTGCGCTGCGAGGTCGGCGACGACGTGCCGCAGCTGCCTCGGCTGCGGCAGGCCCGGGCGACCGACGAGGGCGGCCGCGGCCTGTATCTGGTGAACCGGCTGGCCCGGCGGTGGGGGGCCACCCGGCTCAGCACCGGCAAGGTGGTCTGGTTCGAGTTGAACCGGAGCTGAGGCGAACGCGGTAACCACGCGGAGGGGGCGCCCGGAGATTTCCGGGCGCCCCCTCCGCTGTTGCTGCCGCCGGTGGCCGCTACTGGCCGAAGAGCGGGTCCTCCGGATCCTCCGACCCGGTCGACGGGTCGTCCGTGCTCGGTTCCGACGAGGTGTCACCCGTCGGTGTACTGGACGGGGACGAGCTCGGCTTCGACGACGTGGACGGGGACGAACTCGTCGACGGAGAGGAGGACGGGGACGAACTCGTCGACGGGGACGAGGACGGGGACGTGCTCGCGGACGGCGAGGTGCTCGGGGACGGCGACGCGGTCTGCACCGCCGCGCCCTGGTCGGTGTCCAGGTCGAACTTGGTGACCTTGGTGGAGACGCCGAAGGTGTACGACGCCCAGATCTGCGCCGGGAAGCCGCCACCGTTGACGCGGCCCGCGTCCGAGGTCAGGCCGTTCGTCGCGCCGGTGAGCGGGACCTGGGGGTGCGGGGCCTTCGCGGACTCGCCGAAGAGGCCGACCGAGGTGACCAGGTCGGGGGTGTAGCCGGTGAACCAGGCCGACTTGTTGTTGTCGGAGGTACCCGTCTTGCCCGCGACCTTCTGGCCCTTGCGCAGCGGGTTGTCCCGCACGGACTTCTTCGCCGTACCGTCGTCGACCACGCCGGTGAGCACCGAGGTGACCGAGTCGGCGGCCTCGCGGCTGATGACCTGCTCCCCGATGGGGTCGGTGTGCTTGAACGCCGGGTGGGCGCTGTTCTCCGCCGACTTGATGAGCGCCGGGGTGACCTGCTTGCCGTGGTTGTCGAGGGTGGCGTAGACGCCGGCCATCTGCAGGGGGCTCGCCCCCATGGTGCCGAGCGTCTGGGCGGGCACGGCCTTGAGGTCCGCGGTGTCCATGCCGAGGTTGGCCGCGACCTTCAGCACCTCGGGCATGCCGACGTCGACGCCCATCTGCGCGAAGACGGAGTTGATGGACTTGTTGAGCGCCGTCTGGACGGTGACGTCGCCGTAGTCCTGGTCGTCCTCGTTCTCCGGGGCGAAGCCGATGTCGCTGCCGACGACCGGCCGCTTGCTGGTGCCGTCGTAGATCGTGTTCGCGGTGATCTGGTCGCCGTCCTGCGTCTTGGCGGCCTCGTCGAAGGCCGCGGCGAGGATGACCGGCTTGAAGGTCGAGGCGGGCTGGTAGTCGGTGCGAGTGGCGTTGTTGGTGTAGTGGTCGGTGTAGCCGGCACCGCCGTACATCGCCTCGACGGCGCCCGTCTTGGGGTTCACCGACACCGCGCCGGCCTGGACGTCGCCGTCGACCGAGCGCTTCTTCTTGTCCAGCTTGCTGGTCAGCTGTTCCTTGACGGACGTCTCCAGCGCCTTCTGCTTCTTCTTGTCGATGTTGAGCTCGATGTTCCAGCCGCCGCGCCTGACCAGGGCCATGCCCGACTCGTAGTCGTCGGCGACGCCCTGGGCCACCAGCTGCTTGGCCAGTTCGGTGTTGGCCGCGTCGACGAGGTAGCCGATCTGGCCCTCCTTGCCGGGCGCGGCCTTGGGCTCCTTGGGCACCGGGAACGTCATGGCGTCGCGCTTGCCCTTGTCCAGCCAGTCCTGCTCGACCATGTTGTCGAGGACGTAGTTCCAGCGGGCCGTGACCAGCTTCTTGCCGGTGTCGGAGGCGGAGGTCCAGTCGTACTGGCTGGGTGCCTGGAGCAGCGCGGCGAGGTAGGCGCCCTGCGGCACGGACAGCTTCTCGGCGTCGACGCGGTAGTAGGCCTGGGCGGCCGCCTGGATGCCGTAGGCGCCGCGGCCGTAGTAGCTGGTGTTGATGTACCCGGCCAGGATGTAGTCCTTGTCCTTCTCCCGGTCCAGCTTCAGGGAGATGACCAGTTCCTTCAGCTTGCGCGTGACGGTCTGTTCCTGGGTCAGGTAGTAGTTCTTGACGTACTGCTGGGTGATCGTCGAACCGCCCTGCGCGCCCTTGCCCATGAGGGTGTTGAGGACACCGCGGGTGGTGCCCTTCAGGTCGACGCCGGCGTCGGTGTAGAAGGACTTGTTCTCGGCGGCGACGAAGGTGTGCTGGACCTCTTTGGGGATCTTCGAGAGTTCGACGTTCTCCCGGTTGACCTCGCCGTCGCGGGCGAGGATCGCTCCGTTGTCGTACTCGTAGACGTTGCTCTGGAGGTCGGCGTCGGGGTTGCCCTCGGGGATCGGCGTGCTCATGTACAGCCAGAGGAAGGCGCCGATGACGGCCACGGTCAGGCCGAGGAAGGTGCCGAGGATCTTCTTCCAGGTGAAGAGCCGGCGTATGAAGCTCTTGTCCTTCTTGCCGGCCTTGCCCTTGGTGCCCTTGCCGCTCTTCTTCGCGCCCCGGCGGGCAGCCGCGCGACCGCCGGCCGCGGGAGCGGTGTCGGGCGCCTCGGCGGTCGCCACGGACTCCGCCGTCGAAGGGGTCGTCGAGTCCGTCTCCACCGAGCGGCCCCTGGGCGCCGCGCGGCGCCCACCGCGCTGTCGAGCTCGTCTCTCTTCCGCTCGTCCCATGAGTCCGCTCGCTCCGCTTCCTACTCGGCAGTCACACCAGTGCCCGGGGGCAGGGGCAGGTCAGCTCAGAAAGCTAACACCGCTGTCTATGACGAAGGGGTCTCGGTCCGGTCCGTACGGGGCGTGAGAATCAGCACCCCGCGCGAGGGAACCGCCCGGACGTCCCCACCGAGTCCGACGTACGAGAGTGGCACAGGGTTGCCATGAGGCGCTAAAGTGATATCACTTAGATAGGCCGCCGATTACTGAATCAGGCGGCGACGAGAAACGGGGACCCACCATGTCCACTCACGACCCCTCGGCCACCACCGAAGCCGCCACCGACACCGACACCGTCGACGTGCCCGAGATGCCCGCCCCGCGCGTGAAGGAGTTCCCGGCGCACAGCGTGGCCGGCGGACTCGCACTGCTGCTCGGCCTGGCCGGACTGCTCGCCGGCGCCGGGATGATCGCCTTCGGCGCCCAGGTGGACGCGGCCGGCCCCAAGGCGGCGCTGATCACCGGCGGCATCCTGGTCGCCCTCGCCGCGTTCCTGGCGATGTGCGGGCTGAACACGGTGTCGCCGGGCGAGGCCCGCGTGGTGCAGCTCTTCGGCCGCTACCGGGGCACCATCCGCGAGGACGGACTGCGCTGGGTGAACCCCTTCACCTCCCGCGAGAAGATCTCCACCCGGGTCCGCAACCACGAGACGGCCGTACTGAAGGTCAACGACGCCTACGGCAACCCGATCGAACTCGCCGCGGTCGTGGTGTGGAACGTGCGGGACACCGCGCAGGCCAGCTTCGAGGTGGACGACTTCCTGGAGTTCGTCGCCACCCAGACCGAGGCGGCCGTCCGGCACATCGCCATCGAGTACCCCTACGACTCGCACGACGAGGACGGTCTCTCGCTGCGCGGCAACGCGGAGGAGATCACCGAGAAGCTGGCCATAGAGCTGCACGCGCGCGTGGAGGCGGCCGGCGTCCGGATCATCGAGTCGCGCTTCACCCACCTCGCGTACGCTCCCGAGATCGCCTCGGCGATGCTCCAGCGGCAGCAGGCGGGCGCCGTGGTCGCGGCGCGGCGGGAGATCGTGGACGGGGCCGTGGGAATGGTCGAGGCCGCGCTCCAGCGCATCGCCGAACAGGGCATCGTGGAGCTGGACGACGAGCGGAAGGCGGCGATGGTGTCCAACCTGATGGTGGTGCTGTGCGGGGACCGTGCGCCCCAGCCGGTACTGAACACCGGGACCCTCTACCAGTGAGTGATGCAGCCGGGGGTCCGACCCCTCAGCGTCGGCCGCAGCAGCGCAAGCAGGTGCTGCTGCGGCTGGATCCGCTGGTCCACGACGCGCTGGCCCGCTGGGCCTCGGACGAACTGCGGTCGGCGAACGCGCAGATCGAGTTCCTGCTGCGCAAGGCGCTGAAGGAGGCCGGGCGCCTGCCCGGCGACACCGGACCCCTCCCGCGTCGCGGCCGGCCCCCCGGCGGCTCGCCCCCCGGCCCCCCGCCGGCCTGACCGGCTTCGCCTCGCCCTCCCCCACGGCAAGGGGCGGCGAGAGCACCCCGGACCCCCCCGGACGGGCCGGCCGACGCACGCCGGCCCCAAGGCAAGCGCCGGGCCCGAGCAAGCGCCGGGCCCGAGGCAGACACCGGGCCTGTGGCAGACGCCAGGCCCGCGACAGACGCCGGGCCCGAGCCAGGCGCCGGGCCTGTGGCAGAACAGTGACAATCGGCTCTCACCTGCGCACTCCCACTCCCTGCCGCCACCTGCACACAGGACGTATACACACCGGGTATACACCGCATGTACAGTCCTCCCCATGTCCATCGGTCACACCCTCCTGGGACTCCTGGAGTCCGGGCCCCGCCACGGTTACGACCTCAAGCGGGCCTTCGACGAGAAGTTCGGTCACGACCGGCCGCTGCACTACGGCCAGGTCTACTCGACGATGTCGCGTCTGCTGAAGCACGGGCTCGTCGAGGTCGACGGCATCGAGGCCGGCGGCGGTCCCGAGCGCAAGCGGTACGCGATCACCGACGCCGGGATCACCGACGTCGAGCAGTGGCTCGCGACGCCCGAGAAGCCCGAGCCGTACCTCCAGTCGACGCTGTACACCAAGGTCGTCCTCGCGCTGCTGACCCACCGCGACGCGGCCGACATCCTCGACACCCAGCGTGCCGAGCACCTGCGCAGCATGCGCATCCTCACGGACCGCAAGCGCTCCGGCGACTTCGCCGACCAGCTGATCTGTGACCACGCCCTGTTCCACCTCGAGGCCGACCTGCGCTGGCTGGAACTCGCCGCCGCCCGGCTCGACAAGCTGAAGGCCGCGGTGATCGCGTGAACGCCCCCGGGGGATCCCTGCTCGCCGCCGAGAACCTGCACAAGGCGTACGGGCCGACGATGGCGCTGGCCGGCGCCGAGTTCTCCATCCACCCCGGCGAGGTCGTCGCGGTGATGGGCCCGTCCGGGTCCGGCAAGTCGACGCTGCTGCACTGCCTGGCCGGGATAGTCACGCCCGACTCGGGTTCGATCATGTACGACGGTCGCGAGCTCGCGACGATGAGCGACGCCCGGCGCAGCGAACTGCGCCGCTCCGAGTTCGGCTTCGTGTTCCAGTTCGGGCAGCTCGTGCCGGAACTCACCTGCGTGGAGAACGTGGCACTGCCGCTCCGGCTGAACGGCACCCCGCGCAAGCAGGCCGAGCGCACCGCACTGGGCTGGATGGAGCGGCTGGAGGTCGACGACCTCGCCAAGAAGCGCCCCGGTGAGGTCTCCGGCGGACAGGGGCAGCGGGTGGCCGTGGCGCGCTCGCTCGTCACCAGCCCGCGCGTGGTGTTCGCCGACGAGCCGACCGGCGCGCTGGACTCGCTCAACGGCGAGCGCGTGATGGAACTGCTCACCGAGGCCGCCCGGTCGGCCAGCACGGCCGTCGTCCTCGTCACGCACGAGGCCCGGGTGGCCGCGTACTCCGACCGCGAGATCGTCGTACGGGACGGGAAGTCGCGGGACATGGAGCGGGTCGTATGAACATGCGTCAGTGGTCGAGGGACCTGGGCCTGGGGGTCCGGTTCGCCTTCGCCGGCGGCCGGGAGGGCTGGATACGGGCCGTGCTGACCGCGGTCGGCGTCGGGCTCGGTGTGGCGGTCCTGCTGCTGACGACAGCGGTGCCGAGCGCCATGGGGGTACGCCACGACCGTGAACAGGCGCGGCTGGACTGGCCGTTCGGCAGCGAGCAGCCGGCCAAGGGTGACGACACCCTGCTGATCGCGCAGGCCGACACGACGTTCCGTGACAAGGACGTACGCGGTCGGCTGGTGGAGCCGGAAGGGCCGAAGGCTCCGCTGCCGCCCGGCCTGAGCGGGTTCCCGGCCGAGGGCGACATGGTGGTCTCGCCCGCGCTGAAGAAGCTGCTTGCCGCCGACGGTTCGGCGCTGCTGCGGGAACGGCTCCCGTACCGCGTCGTCGGGACCATCGGGGAGAGCGGACTGATCGGCTCCCAGGAACTCGCCTACTACTCGGGCACCACCGAGCTCGCCTCCCACATGGAGGGCTACGGGGCGACCCGGTTGAACGAGTTCGGGAACCCGAACCCCTCGAAGGAGGAAACCGACCCGGTACTGCTCCTGCTGATCCTCGTCGTCATCGTGGTGCTGCTGATGCCGGTGGCGGTGTTCATCGCCGCGGCCGTGCGGTTCGGCGGTGAGCGGCGGGACCGCAGGCTCGCGGCCCTCCGGCTGATCGGTTCGGACGGCCGCATGACCCGGCGTATCGCGGCCGGCGAGGCGATGGCCGGGGCGCTGCTGGGCCTGGTCCTCGGCACGGTGTTCTTCCTGATCGGCCGCCAGGTGGCGGGTTCGGTGGAGGTGATGGGCATCAGCGTCTGGCCCAGCTATCTCGACCCCTCCCCCGCGCTGGCCGCGCTGGTCGCCCTCGCGGTGCCGGCGGCGGCGGTCCTGGTCACCCTCTTCGCGCTGCGCGGTGTGGTGATCGAGCCGCTCGGCGTGGTGCGCACGGCGAAGCCCGCACGGCGTCGGCTGTGGTGGCGGCTGCTGCTGCCCCTGGGCGGCTTCGCGATGCTCTACCCGATGGTCGGGCAGGGCCAGACCAACGGCGACTTCAACCAGTACCTGGTGAGCGGCGGTGTCATCCTGATCCTCGTCGGCATCACCGCACTGCTGCCGTGGCTCGTGGAGACGGTCGTCGGCCGGCTCGGCTCCGGTGGCGTGGCCTGGCAACTGGCCGTACGAAGGCTGCAGTTGAGCAGCGGTACGGCGGCCCGGATGGTCAACGGCATCGCGGTGGCGGTGGCCGGTGCGATCGCGCTCCAGATGCTGTTCGCCGGCGTGGACGGCGCCTACACCGAGGCCACCGGCCAGGACCTCACCCGGGCACAGATGCAGGTCCGGGTGCCGGACGGCGCTCCGCTGGCCGCGACCGCCCAGAAGTTCGCCGACACCAAGGCCGTCAGCAAGGTCACGGCCCTGTGGGAGGGCTACCTGGGCGACTCCTCCTGGAACAGCGAGAACGGCCCGAACCTCTCCACCGAGCTGACCGTGGGTGCCTGTCCGGCGCTGCGCGAGGTGGCGAAGCTGCCCTCGTGCAAGGACGGCGACATGTTCGTCCTCGACGGCGACGAGTACTCCGCCGACGGGCCGCAGATGAACAAGCCCGGCAAGAAGCTGTACATCGAACCGTCCAGCTCCGGGGAGAGCCAGGACGTCGTCTGGACCGTCCCCGCGGGCATCACCGAGGCCCACTCGGTCAAGGGCCTCACCGACTACAAGCGCGGCGGCTTCCTGATGACACCGGGCGCGCTGCCCGCGGCCGCCGAGAAGCTGGCCACCGGTGAGATCTACCTGTCGATCGACGAGTCCGTGCCCGACGCCTACGAGTACGCCCGCAACACGGCGTTCCACGTGGCTCCGCTGGCCGACCCGATGATGTGGTCGTCCACCCGGCAGGACACGAAGTTCACCACCATCCGCACCGGTCTGCTCGTCGGCTCCGCCTGTGTGCTGCTGCTGATCGGGGCGAGCCTGCTGGTCTCCCAGCTGGAGCAGCTGCGCGAGCGCCGCAAGCTGCTGTCGTCGCTGGTCGCCTTCGGCACCCGGCGGCGGACGCTGGGCCTGTCGGTGCTGTGGCAGACGGCGATCCCGATCGGCCTGGGTCTGCTGCTGGCCATGGGGGTGGGGATCACGCTGGGCGCGATCCTGCTGAAGATGACGGACACGCCGGTGGGTGTCGACTGGGCGAGTGTGCTGTCGATGACCGGCTGCGGGGCGGCCGTCGTCCTGCTGGTGACGCTGCTGAGCCTGCCCCCGCTGCTCAAACTGCTGCGGCCGGACGGCCTGCGCACCGAATGAGCGCGGTGGGCACGGTGAGCGCGGTGCGCACGCGATGAACAGACGGTCCCTCCCCGCCCGGGGAGGGACCGTTCCGCGTTCAGAGCTGGTACTCCCGCACCACCCTGCGCACCTGGGCGAACAGCATGCCGACGTTGACCGACTTGCGGCAGACGACCACCGCGACGACGTCCTGCTGCTCGGTCATCCGCACGAACAGGTGAGTGAGGTTCTCACTGTTCACGAGGATCTCCTGGAAGAAGTGGTTCTCGCTCTGGACCCCGCGCCGCTCCTTGAAGACGTCCTCGATCATCACGACCGTACGGCCCTGGAACAGGTCGAGCGTCGCACCCGCCAGCAGGTCCAGGACCTCGGGCGGATGGTTGTCGACGGTCTCGTAGGAGAGCAGCATTCCGGTGGACATGTCGACGACGCCGGAGGCGACGCAGTCGGGGGCATCCGTGCGCAGTGACTTGACCAGGCCCATGACCTGGTCGGAGAAACCTGGGGTCATACGTTTCGTCGCCATCCCTTCAGACTCCTTCGGCGGTCTTCACGGTCGTCCCGGTCCGGTCGGTCAGGATCAGATCGATGCGGCGCAGGGCGGGTTGGGTCGCCCGGTGCAGACGCTCCACGTCCATGCCCTCGTCGCCGAGCACGACCATCAGCGCGGTGTCGCCGACCGCGTAGAACGCGGCGCAGCCGTGGCTGCCGTAGGCCACCGTGCGGTGCAGGGCGCCACGGGCGGTCGCCTGCGCGGTGCGGCGGGCGAGGCCGAGGCCGGCCGCGGCGAGGGCGGCGAGTCCCTCCGGGTCGATGGTGTCGGCGGTGTCGGCGGCTATGAGCAGTCCGTCCGCCGCCGCCAGCGCCGTGTCGGTGATACCGGTCACCTGCTCCCGCAGGCCGCGCATCTCCCGCGCGAGGGCTGTGTGGTCCATGAATGCAACTCCCCTAATTCTGATCGCATATGACCGTCTTCTTCGTGGGGGTCTACGTGGGGGCTTACGTGTTTTCTGCGTCGGGTTTCTGCTTGTTTCCGCCGCGGGGCCGCTATTTCGCCGTGGGGTTCCGCAGGCGGAAGAACTCCTTCCAGCCGGTGCCATTCCGTTCCGTCGTGAGGGCTTCGTTGATGCCGCTGGCGCCGGGACGACGGCGCGGCAGGGCCGTCGCCTCCGGCACCGCCACCGGCGGCTGCCGGGGTGGAGCCGGTTCGCGGGGGCGTATGCCGTGCCCGTCGGGCGGCAGCCGGACCGGGATCGGCCGGGGTGCTTCCACGCACTCCAGGAGCCCCTCGCCCAGCATCCGGGCCACCTCGACGGTCACGGTGTAGACCCCGCGCCCGGTACGGAAGGCAAGGTCCCGGGAGGTGCACCGGCCGTCGGCGTGGGCCAGCAGCTCGCGCTGGAGCACACCCAGCCGGCCGGCCGCGTAGGACAGGGAGGCGGGCACCGGCCGCTCCCGGTCCGGGCGCACGGGGTACGGCTGCTCCAGGAGCGCACCGAGCTTGCGGGACGCCACCTGGAGCAGCCGGGTGGGCGGTTCGCCCACGACGACCGGGGCGGGCGCCGCCCCGGTCGCCGGGCCGCGCTCGCAGCCGTCGACGCTGCCCGCGACGACCGCGAACACGGCGTCCTGGAGAGCCATCGCGCAGACCACCCGGAGCTGGGCGGCCCCCGCGTAGCCGTGGGCGATCAGCCCGGCGGCCGGCCAGCGCGCGCCGCCCGACTCACGCACCAGCCCGGCCCACTCCTCGCCGCCGATCCGGCCGGAGCGCAGCAGCAGCGCCTCGGGTGCGGGCGCGCCCGGCGACTCGACCGCGACGACCAGCCCGCCGTGCAGATGGAAGATGCCGCCGGGCGAGCCGAGAACGCGCAGTTCCCCGGTGAAGCCGTCCCGGCCGCACGCGGCAAGGTCGCGTGCCAGCAGCTGGTAGCCCGACATCACTCCCCTTGGACCTCTCGCACATACGCCTGACGCGTAGCGCTGAGGAGGGAATGTGTATCAGTCCGTACGCATATTCCAGCGAGGGATTTCCGACCTGCCCTCAGCTGACGGAAGTTGCTCCGTCGGGGGACTCAATTCGCTTTGTTCGGAGTCCATTTGACCGATTGAAAGACCGCGGCCGTTCCCTCAGGGAGCCTTGTCCGCGGGCGTCCCGGGCGTCTCGGGACCCGCGGGGACCGCCGAAGGAGCCGCCGGGGAGGCCGTCGGGGCCGCCACCGGTGCCACCCCCGCCGCTGTCGCGCCCCTCGGCCGTGGTGCGTGCCGCAGGGCCTGTTCGCGGGAGTAGGTGTGCAGGTAGCCCACCACCGTGTTGGTGACGGCCACCAGGGGCACCGCCACGATGGCGCCGCCGATGCCCGCCACCATGCCGCCCGCGGCGACCGACAGGACCACCGCCAGCGGGTGGACGCGTACCGCGCGGCCGAGGATGAACGGCTGCAGGATGTGGCCCTCGATCTGCTGCACGGCCAGCACGACGGCCAGGGTCATCACCGCGGTGAACACGCCCTGGGTGACCAGCGCGACCACCACCGCCAGCGCGCCGGAGGCGACCGCACCGACGAGCGGGATGAAGGAGAACAGGAAGATGAAGACGGCGAGCGGGACGGCCATCGGCACATCGAGGAAGTAGATGCCGAGGCCGATGAAGATCGCGTCGATCAACGCGACTATCACCGTGCCGCGCACATACGCCGTGAGCGTCGCCCAGGCCCGCGGGCCCGCGCCCGCCACGCCCGGCCGGGCCGCGGCCGGCACCAGCTTGAGCGTCCACTCCCAGATGCGCTTGCCGTCGTACAGCAGGAAGAGAGTCGAGAAGAAGGCCAGGAGGATGCCGGTCAGCGCCTCGACGACGACGGTGACGCCCTCCAGGCCCGCCGAGGTGATCGAGTCCGTGTTGTCCCCGATGGCGTCCCGCAGGTTCTTGGCGATGCCGTTGATCTGCTTGTCGGTGACGTGGAAGGGGCTGTTGAGCAGCCAGCGGCGCAGATCGTCGATGCCGTCCTGGACCTGGTCGGAGAGGTTGTCGATGTTCGCCATGACCTGCCAGGTCACGAACCAGCCCATCAGCCCGATGACGACGAACCCGAGGATCGCCGTCAGCGCGGTGGCCGCACCGCCGGGCACTCCGGCCCGCTTCAGCCGGGCCACGGTGGGCTGGAGGAGCGCGGTCAGGAGCAGCGCGACCACGAAGGACATGACGACCAGCTGGATCGCGCTGATGGCCTTCATCAGCACCCAGACGGTCCCGGCGAGCACCAGCAGCCGCCAGCCCGCCTCGGCGGCGACCCGGACCCCCCACGGCACGGCCTGGGCGGGGTCGGGACGCGGGGCGGCGGGCACGACCTCATCCGGGTAGGCCTCGGCGGCCGGTACGGCGGTGTCGGGCGGTGTCGGCTCCGCGTCGGCGGCGCTCTCCCGCCTCTCCCGCTCGACCTCGGCACGCCGTTCGTCGAGCCGCTCACCCATCTCGCTCAGTCCGGCACCGAGCCTGCCGAGCCATCCTGGAACTCGCGACATGATCCGTCCTCTTCCCCCGTCTTCCCCCACCACTCCCCCTGGAGTCGTCGGCCCCGGCCGTACCGACCGTACAGGGCGAAAGCCCCTCCCCCTAGGACGGGGAGGGGCTGCGCGGGGTTGAGCGGCCGAGGGCGGCCGCGGCTCAGTACGAGCCGTTGGCCAGCCAGTAGTCCCAGGCGTCGCAGGGACTGCCGTAGCGGTCGTTCATGTAGTTCAGGCCCCACTTGATCTGGGTGGCCGGGTTGGTCCGCCAGTCGGCGCCGGCGGACGACATCTTCGAGCCGGGATAGGCCTGGACGAGACCGTAGGCGCCCGACGAGGGGTTGACCGCCTGGTAGTTCCAGGTGGACTCGTGGTCCACGATGTTGCTGAAGCACTGGAACTGGCCGCTGGGCACCATCTGGCGGGCGATGGCCTGGACCTCGGCGACGGTGTACGAGGCCTGCTGCGGGAAGCTGCCGGCCGACGAGGTCGAGGCGACCTCGGTGGTGGCCTTGGTCTTCGCGGCCTCGGCCGCCTTGTCCTTGGCTTCCTGGGCGGCCTTCGCCTTGGCCAGGGCCGCCTTCTGCTTTGCCACGGCGTCCTTGGCCGCCTGCTTACGGGCGGACTCCTCCGCCGTCTTCTTGGCGGTGGTGTCCGCGGCGATGGCCTGGACGTCGGCCTGCTGTGTCAGCGAGGCCGTCTGTACCTGGGCCTGCTGCCCTACGGGTAAGTCCGAGAGGAGCGTCGATTCGCCCGCCGTCGCCTCGGCGTCGTCGCCTGGCTGGGCCACGCTGCCCTGGGCTACTCCCATGACAGCGCCGACAGTGGTGACCGCGGTGGCCGAGGCCACGGCGAATCCCCGGGCCGATATCCGGCTCACGCGGTTTCCTTCTGTTGTGCCGTCGGGTGGAGAACTGCACGACCAGGGCCGCGTGGACTCAGTACCAGTGGTTGGCCTGCCAGAACGACCACGCCTCACAGGGGCTGCCGTACCGGCTGTCCATGTAGTTCAGGCCCCACTTGATCTGGGTGGCCGGGTTGGTCTGCCAGTCGGAGCCGGCGGACGCGTACTTGCCGGCGGGCAGGGCCTGGAAGAGTCCGTAGGCGCCGGAGGAGGCGTTCACGGCGTGGTAGTTCCAGCTGGACTCGTGGTCCACGATGTTGCTGAAGCACTGGAACTGGCCGCTGGGCACCATCTGGGCCGCCATCGCCTGGATCTGCGCGATGGAGTAGGAGCTCTGGATCGGGAAGTCGCCCGCGCTGCGGCTGGCCTTGGCCTTGGCCTCCGCGCGGTCCTTGGCAGCCTTTTCGGCGGCCTCCTTCTTCGCGATCGCCGACTTGGCGGCGGCCTTGCGGGCCGACTCCTCGGCGTCCTTCTTCGCGCCCTCGTCCGCGGCGATGGCCTGTACGTTGGCCTGCTGCGTGAGGGACGCCGTCTGCACCTGGGCCTGCTGGCCCACGGGTATGTCGGCGAGGAGCGTCGCGTCGCTGGCCGTCGCTTCAGCGTCGTTGGGCTGCGCGACGCTGCCCGAGGCAACGCCGACGACGCTTCCGACAGCGGTGACCGCCGTGGCCGAGGCCACTGCGAATCCCCGGACCGAGATCCGGCTCACACGGTTTTCCTTCCGGCATCGCCCGCTTCGGTGACCCTGGCGGACGCAATCGTGCCCTTGTCGCTGGTCTCCGAACTGCGGGGTCACAGGAGACACGGGCCCGGTGGGCAACTCCCGGTGAGGAAGTGCCACATGGTGCACGGGCGGCATACGACGGTCGGTATGGAGTTGAAGGTGATGCTCAAGCGGTGCCGTACTACTGGGGGCACAGATGTGTCGCATGCGGGGCCTGACAGGACTGAGACTTTGCCGTAACCGGACTGTGCAAGGCAATTCCGAGTTGCGTGTGAAAGCTCACACCCGTGGGGACCCTGGGGATTTCGCGAAACCCCCACATACGCCGGCGCCGCCCGACTAGGCTCACAGCCTTTGTCGGACGGCGCCAACCACCGCTTTTCCCCGGTCAATTGGGGCGGGTCATTCAGATCTGCCCATCCTCCAGCATTTCGGTCACAAGTGCTGCGATCTGGGACCTCTCGGACCTGTTCAGCGTGACGTGCGCGAAGAGCGGATGGCCCTTCAGTTTCTCGACGACGGCGACCACGCCGTCATAACGCCCGACCCGCAGATTGTCCCTTTGCGCCACATCGTGGGTCAGAACCACCCGCGAATTCGCGCCGATACGGGACAGAACGGTGAGAAGTACGTTCCGTTCGAGCGACTGCGCCTCGTCGACGATCACGAAGGCGTCGTGGAGGGAGCGGCCCCGGATGTGGGTCAGGGGCAGGACCTCCAGCATCCCTCGCGCGGTGACCTCCTCGATGACCTCGCGGCTGGTGACCGCGGACAGCGTGTCGAAGACCGCCTGCGCCCAGGGGCCCATCTTGTCGGCCTCGGAACCGGGCAGATAGCCCAGTTCCTGTCCGCCCACCGCGTACAGCGGCCGGAAGACCATCACCTTCTGGTGCTGGCGGCGCTCCAGGACCGCCTCCAGACCCGCGCAGAGCGCGAGCGCGGACTTGCCGGTGCCGGCCCGGCCGCCCATGGACAGGATCCCGACGTCCGGGTCGAGCAGCAGATCGAGCGCGATGCGCTGCTCGGCGCTGCGGCCCTTGATGCCGAAGGCCTCACGGTCACCGCGCACGAGCCGGACGTTGCCGTCGGCGGTGACCCGGCCCAGGGCCTTGCCCCGCTCCGACTGGATGGTCAGGCCGGTGTGCACGGGAAGGTCGGCGACCTCGGGCACGTGGATGTGCCCCTCCTCGAAGAGGATGTCCACCTGCTCACCGGACAGGGTCAGTTCGGACATTCCGGTCCAGCCGGAGGAGCCCGTGATCGCGAGCTCCGCGCGGTACTCCTCCGCGAGGAGGCCGACCGACGACGCCTTGATCCTGAGCGGGAGGTCCTTCGACACGACCGTGACGTCGAAACCCTCGGCCTGGAGATTGCGGGCCACCGCGAGGATGCGAGAGTCGTTGTCACCCAGGCGGTAGCCGGAAGGCAGCACGCTGGGGTCCGAGTGGTTGAGCTCGACACGGACGGTGCCGCCGAGTTCCCCGATCGGGATGGGGGCGTCGAGGCGACCGAACTTCACCCGGTAGTCGTCCAGCAGGCGCAGCGCCTGCCGGGCGAAGTAGCCGAGCTCCGGATGGTGCCGCTTGGCCTCCAGTTCCGTGACCACGACGATGGGGAGCACTACCTCGTGCTCGTCGAAGCGGGTCAGGGCGTTCGGGTCGGCCAGCAGAACGCTGGTGTCGAGAACATAGGTGCGCCGGTCTGGCATACGGCGCTTTGTGCTGGTCACCACGGAAGGACGTACCCCCTCGGATGAGGTCGGGGAGCGACGGAGTGGAGCTGGACCGGTTTCCGGCCGCTTCGCACGGGCCGAGAACCGGCCCCCCGCTGCTTCTTCCGTGCCGTGACCGCACGGTCGGGCTGGTGCAAAAGGGCCTCCCGGGCGGACGGCCCCGTGCCGCCCGCTGAGATCCGACACCCGTGGTTCGGGCGTCGACCTGCTTGCCTTATGCCCTCGAACATGCGCCGCCATGCCACGGCATATGACGGCGCGCCGGTGAACTCCTCGTTACTTCCGCCCCAAACGGGGTACACGGGACGCCCTCGAAGGGCGTCCGCCGACTTGTGCCTCAGCCGCCGTAACGGCGGTGACGGGCCGCGTAGTCGCGCAGGGCCCGCAGGAAGTCGACCTTGCGGAAGGCCGGCCAGAAGACCTCGCAGAAGTAGTACTCCGCATGGGCCGTCTGCCACAGCATGAATCCGGACAACCGCTGCTCGCCGCTGGTTCGGATCACCAGGTCGGGGTCGGGCTGGGCGCCGGTGTAGAGGTGGCGGCTGATCAGGTCGACGCTGACGGAGTCGGCGAGGTCCTCCATCGAGGTCCCCCGGTCCGCCGCGTCCACGATCATCGAGCGCACGGCGTCGGCGATCTCCTGGCGACCGCCGTAGCCGATGGCGACGTTGACCAGTATCCCGTCGACGTGGGCGGTGGACTCCTCGGCGACCTTCAACGCGGTCTGCACGTCGGAGGGGAGGATGTCGGGGGTGCCGACGTGGTGCACGCGCCAGCGGCCGTCGGCGGCGAGGGTGCGGACGACGTCCTCGATGATGCCGAGGAGCGGGACGAGTTCGTCGTCGGGGCGGTCGAGGTTGTCCGTCGACAGCAGCCAGAGGGTGACGACCTCGACGTCCGTCTCGGTGCACCAGCCGAGGAACTCCTCGATCTTCTCCGCACCGGCGCGGTGACCGTGCACGGTGGTGGAACCCGAGGCCTTCGCCCAGCGTCGGTTGCCGTCCATGATGACGCCGATGTGCTTCGGCACCTGAGCGTGGTCCAGGTGACCTTCCACCCGGCGTGCGTACAGCCTGACCAGAAGGCCGCGCAGCTTGTCGCGCAGGTTCACGTGATTGTCAGCCCCTCCGAACGGTGCGGTCCCCGCGGGGCGCAGCCTACCCCCGCGGGGCTTGGACCATTGACGGGGGTGGGAGGCGCCGCCCCCGCCCGAGCGACTGTGCCGGGGCAAAAAAACGGGCCGGTCCGTGGGGGGGAGACGGACCGGCCCGAGGGGGGGTTTCCACCATAACCCTTCGTAAGTGATGCTGCGTGCATCGGCGCGCCACAACTACTCTCCGGAGTCGCGCGGCGACGCGCCGGTGGTCGCGGAATGTGTGGTTCATGGGTGGCGCATGGCCGGAACGCAACGGATTCCCAGGGGAATGGGCACTATTGCCAGGGAAAGCTGAGGTTTTGGAGCAGCTTGAGGCTCCGTCGACCCGAAGCCCGTCCGTCCCCCCGACGGGCTACCCCGGCCGTGAACGCCCGCTTGACGCGGGCGTCACCGCGCAGCCCCCTCCACTGCGCGGTGACGTCCACGCAGCTTTGCGCACGCGAATTGCCCGAAGGAGAACTTACGCGAGGTCGACAGGGGACATGAACCGATCGCGATAACGATGTGGAAACTCTGTGGAGGCAGGATCCCGAGCGCGGGAGGCGCCGGTCGGGGCAAGACCGGTCGAAGGACGGATCCTGGCCAGTCCCGCGCTAAGGGCGGCGGGCCTCGAAGAGGTGGCGGGTGCTGTGCGCCACGAAGGGACCCTCGGCCGTCATCTGCTCGTGCAGGGCGCGGAGTCGGGGCCGGTAGGCCTCCACCGTGAAGCCGGGGACCATCCACACCACCTTGCGCAGGAAGTGGACCACGGCGGCGATGTCGTGGAACTCGACACGCAGCCGCTCCGTCCGCAGCCCGACGACCTCCAGCCCCGCCGCCTCCGCCCCGGCGCGCTCGCGCTCGGGATGCCGGGCGCCGCTCACCTCCTCCGGCTGCGGCCCGAGGAAGTACTCGACGAGCTCGAAGACGCTGCGCGGGCCGACGTGCTGGGCGAAGTACGTGCCGCCGGGCCGGAGCACGCGGGCGATCTCTTCCCAGAGAGGCCGCACCGGATGCCTGCTGGCGACCAGGTCGAAGGTGGCGTCCGCGAAGGGCAGCGGGGCGTCCTGCGGGGACGCGACGACCGCGATGCCACGCGGGCCCAGCAGGGTGGTGGCCTTGGCGACGTTCGCCGGCCAGCCCTCGGTGGCGACGGTGAGCACGGGGGCCTTGGGGGCTGCCCGGCCGAGCGCGAAGTCCAGGACCTCCCCTCCCCCGGTCTGCACGTCGAGCGCGGCACTCGCGCCCGCCAGCCGTCCGGCCAGCGACATCGCATACCCCCAGGAGGGCCGCGCCTCGGTGGCCCGTCCCTCGAACCAGGAGAAGTCCCACCCCTCGGTGGGGACGGCGGCCCCTTCGGCGAGCAGTGCCTCGAAGGCGGGGTCCGCGTGGTCGCTGTCGTCACCGATGTCCCGGCCCTTGTCGTCCATACGGGGATGGTGGCAGAGGGGTCGCCGGGGTGCCGCCGATTTACGACGGCCCGTCACGCGTAGCGCAGCAGCACGACCCCGTTGCCGAAGGCGTGGGGCTCGGCGAGGCGGAGCACGGTCGGGATGCTCGCGTCGAGGTGCGGGAACAGGGGTTTGCCCCGGCCGACGAGGACCGGGTGGACGTAGACGCGAAGCTCGTCGACGAGGTCGTGGCGCAGGAACTCGGCGACCAGGTCGGCGCCGCTGAGCCCCAGGTCGCCGTCCATCTGCTCCTTGAGCAGATGGACCTCCTCGGGGACGACGTCCCGGACGATCGTGGTGTTCCAGTCGGCGTGTGCCAGCGTCCGCGAGTACACGATCTTCGGTTTCTCGCGCCAGGTCGCGGCGAACTCGGCCATCGTGGCGGGGGTGTCCGGGTCGGCGTCCGCGGTCGGCCAGTAGTCGGCCATGAGCTCGTACGTGGTCCGGCCGCTGAGCAGGGCGCCCAGCTCTCCGATCATGTCGTTGAAGTGCTGGTGCAGTTCGTCGTCGACCTGGTGCCAGGAGATGTCGCGGTCCGGGCCCTCGATGTACCCGTCGAGGGACATCCCCATGATCAGGACGATCTTCCCCATACGACGGTCCCCTCTTCGTGTTCCGGCTCGCTACGGTGCGAAGGATCCAGAGGGTCCAGAGGGTAGCGACACGGCCGAGGGGAGACGGGGATGGCGCGCTGGCGGGACGGGTGGGGGGAACTCGTGGTGGGGAGCCACGTGGACGGAGGCGACGGCGGGGGCGGCGGGGACGGGGGCGGGCTTCGGGTGCCCCTGGAGATCGCCGCCTCCTACCGGGCCCGTACCCGGGGGTTGCTCGGGCGGGACTCGGTGGACGGGGCGATGCTGCTGTCGCCCGCCGGCAGCGTGCACACCTTTCGTATGCGCATGCCGATCGACGTCGCGTACCTGGACCGGCGGCTCCGCGTCATCGCCGTACGCACCATGCGGCCGGGGCGGCTGGGCCTGCCCCGGCTGCGGTCCCGGCATGTGCTGGAGGCGGCGGCCGGGGCGATGGAGGGGTGGGGGCTGCGGGTGGGGGTGCGGGTGGAGGTGAGGGTCAGCTCGCCGTACGCGGGAACGTGACCTCCACCCGGCGGTTCTTCTTGCGGCCGGCCTCGGTGGAGTTGTCGGAGATGGGGTACTGCTCGCCGTAGCCGCGCACCTCGAAGGTGATGCCCGGGTCGTTGAGGTCTCCCGCGAGTTCCGCCTGGACGGCGTCCGCCCGCTGCTTCGACAGGACGTCGCCGTGAGCGGAGGAGCCCAGGTTGTCCGTGAAACCGAAGACCCGGACCACGGTGGTGTTGTTCTGCTTCTTGATCTCCGCGGCGATCGTGGCGATACGGGACTTCGCCTCCGTGCCGAGTTTGGCGCTGTCCTTGCCGAAGAGGACCTCGGCCTGGAGCGCGAACGTCACGTCCGCGTTGGTGTCCTCCCGGCGCTCGTCACCCGACTCGTCCTCGACGACCTGCTTGATGTCGAGCACCTTGGGCTCGGCGAGGGTGCCGCCCTCGGGGAGCTTGAGGTCGGGGTCGTTGGGGTCGACCTCCACGGGCGCGGTGGCGGTGGGCTCGGTACCGGGGGGAACGCTGGGGGTGGTGTCGGCTTCGGCGGCGGGCGCCATCCCGACCATCACGAGGGTGGCCGCGGCCACCGCCAGAGTGAGACGTGGGGTCATGATCGGCCTCACCCGGAGATCTTGATGACCCCGCTGGGGAACAGCGGGAGTTGGAAGGAGACGTCCGTCGAGCTCGCGGGGGGCGCGGGGAACTGGAGGAAGACGTCGATGGACTCCCCGGCCTTGATCGTCGAGAAGCCTGTGGTGGTGAGGGGACGGCCCTCGGTGTCACGGAGGACGTAGTAACGCTTCTTGCTCTTGGAGTCGACGAGGGTCGCGCCGCCCAGTGACAGTCCGTTGTTCATGATCTCGGTCTCGTTGCCGCTCAGAGCGGACGGGATCACCGCTTCGGCACCGCTGTCGTTCTTCAGGGCGCCGTTCACGGTGACGAAGCCGCCCGAATCACGCACGGCGGACGTGATCTGGAGCAGAAGCCCGCTCGGACCCTTCAGCTCGGCGATCGGGTCCTCCGACTGCCCCTCCTGCGGATTCGGCTGCGATCCCCCGGTCGGTGAGGCGGAGGACGAGCTCTGCGGCTTCTTGTCGTCGTCGCCGCCGCTGCCGCAGGCGGCCGAGCCGACTGCCAGCCCGGTCACGACCGCGAGCGCGACCATCCCCCTGCGGGCCTTCGCAGTGAACCGCATGCTCATCACTCCGCTTCTTTCTGCACTCGTCGATCGCACGTCAGTCGGTGGCCAGGTGGACTTCGAAGAGGTCCTCGGGACCGGGCAGATCGGTGGGATCGTCCGGGTCCAGCTCCCAGTTCCCACCCTTGCAGGTGAGCGTCGGCAGCACGTCGTCCTCGGCATCCTCGCCCGGCGGTTCACCCGACGGTTCGCCAGACGGCTCGACCGGCGGCTCGGACGGTGGCGCGGAGGGCAGTTCGAACGTGCACAGCGACTCGATCACTGCCGTGGCCGAGGCGTGTGCCCTCGTGGTACTCGTGATGGGGATTACGGAGTCCCCTGCCGGCTTGTTCGCCTGCACCCTGACCGTGGTCCGGAAGCCGTCTTCGCAGTCGTCCACACTGGCGTCGTTCTGCGCCGCGAGCTCATAGGCGCGCCAGCACGAGGGCTTCAGTCCCACATCGCCGTCGAAGATCCTCTGCCACTGCGTGGGGTCGAGGACGGCCAGCTTCCACAGATCGGCGAGCTCGTCCCTGGCCTCCTGCGCCGCCGCCAGCGCCGCCGCGTCGGCGGCCGTCTGCGCTCCGTTGCGGTTCACCGCCGCCTGGCCGACCGCGAAGTAGGCGAACGCGAGAAAGAGCAGGCCCGCCACCACCACGATGTAGATGGGGAAGACCTGCCCTGCGTCGCCGTACGTGCGCCTCGAGAGTCGTGTCAGGGGGCCACCTTGGTGATCTGGGCCCTCAGCTTGTCGACGATCGTCTGGCCCAGGTTGGTGTTGGCGATCAGGACCACGATCGCCACCACCACCGCGATGATGCCCAGGTACTCGACGGCGGTCTGTCCCTTGTCGTTGTCGGCGCGGCGCCGTACGGCCCGCACCGTCGTGTTCGTCCAGCCGCTCACCCGGACCCTGGCCGCGACGGCGGTCTTCAGCAGCAGGTCGCTCATGGCGTTCCTCTCCATCGGTGGCGTGACCGGCAACGTACGACCGTGTGTCCACCTGGGAGAAGGGTCTCTGGGCCCAATCCCGGGCCCAGTCGGAGGGCAGAAGTAAGGTCCGGCGGAGTCTCATGAGGTCACCGCCGTGCCCAGCCACTTGGCCGCGGCCTCGGAGCGGCTGCTGCTGTGCAGCTTGGCGAAGATGCGGTTGATGTGGTTCTTGACCGTCTTCTCGCTGATGAAGCAGGTGGCGGCGATCTGCTGGTTGTTCATGCCCGACGCGATGAGGTCCATGATCTCCGCCTCCCTCGCGCTGAGTTGGAACCCCGCCCTGAATACCGAGGACGACTGTCTCACGATTGGTTGCAACTGCGAAAGCGCTTCCGTGGAAGTCGCGGAAAATAGGGGAGATAGGTCCGCTTTGGCGTGTGCAGTCGCATCGTCTCGCAGGTGTGCCAGTACCGCTGTCGCCGCCGTCGGGGTGAAGTGGGCGCGGCCCCGGGTGACGTCCCGCACCGCCGACAGCAACTCCTCCACGGTGAACTCCCCGTGGACGAGGTAGCCCCCGGCTCCCCCGCGCAGGGCTTCCTGGACGATCTCGGCCTCGTGGCTGTACGTCAGCATCACGACCCGGGCGATCCGCACCAGGTGCGGAAGGGCCGAGAGTCCGTCCACCCCGGGCATGCGGACGTCCAGGAGGACCACGTCGGGGCGGTGCAGGCGGGCCGCCTCGTAGGCCTCGCGGCCGTCCGCCGCCTGCGCGACGACCGTGATGTCCTCCCGGCCGGAGAGCAGAGCGGTCAGGCCCGCGCGGACCACCGGGTTGTCGTCGGCCACGACCACGCGCACGGGGCAGGGCCTGGGCGGTGGCGGGAAGAGCGGGTGCTCGGCGCCGGGGCGGTGGGGCGGTCGGTCCGGCATCAGACGACCTCCTCTGTGAGCGCGGCCAGCGGGAGTTCCAGGCGCACCTCGGTGCCCCGGGAGTCGTGGCCGTGGCCGATGCGGATGCGGGCGCCGACGGAAGCGGCCCGCTCGGTCATGCCGACCAGGCCGAAGTGGCCGGTGCGGCGCAGCTGTTCGAGGGTGGCGCCGGGCGGGAGGCCACGGCCGTCGTCGCGGACGCTCAGGGTGAGAAGCTCGCCGTTCACGGCCGCTCGCACCTCCACGTGGGTCGGGGCCGCGTGGCGGTGGGCGTTCTCCATGGCCTCCGAGGTGATCGTGAGGAGCTGTCGGGCCACCGCGGGCGGGACGGGGAGCGTCGCGCGGTCGCCGGAGGCGTGGTAGCTGACCGGCAGGCCCGTCCGGTCCCCGAACACGTCCGCGTGGGCCGCCAGTTCGGGCAGGAGGTCGACGTCCTGCGCCGGGTCCGACTCCCGGCGGAGGTCGGTGAGGAGCTCCCGGGACTCGGCGGCGGCGCGGCGCGCGGCGCGGGCGACCAGCTCGGCGTGCTGCCGCACGATGACCGGGTCCATGCCCGGCGAGCCCGCCGAATGGGCCAGGGCGTCCGCGGCGAGGGCCACCCCGTGCAGCGTCTTGGCCACGGAGTCGTGCATCTCCCGGGCCAGTCGGGCGCGTTCGGCGGCGACCGCCTCGGTGCCGGCCAGGCGCGCCTTGACCGCGGTCAGGGCCTGGGTGGCCGCGCCGAAGCGGAGCATCAGGTGGCGCAGCGACGAGCCCATCGCACCGGTGATGACGCAGAGGCCCGGCAGCAGCAGTCTCTCGGCGAGTCCGACGCCGGGCTCTTGCACGAGGGTCGCGTGGACCAGCAGCAGGATCAGCGACTGGAGGGACGCGAAACAGGCGGCGCCCCGCCAGCCGTAGACGATGCCGGCCAGCAGCGGGGTACAGACGCTGACGTAGGCGAGCGTGGTGTCCGGCCCCGCCGAGATCAGCAGCAGGGTGCCGAACAGGGTGTCCACGGCCAGCAGCGAGGGGTGGCGCAGGAGGAGGGGGCCGAAGCGCTCCCAGTCGCGGAACAGGACGTAGGACCCCATGAAGGTGACGACCACGGCCGCGCCCACCAGGCGGGTGCCCAGGCCCGGGGCGGCGTTGAGGAGGGCCGCGGGCGCGGCGACCGCGATCATGGCCAGCCGGAACCCGAACACCTGCCGGCACATCGCCTGGAGCGCGTTGACCTGAAGAGGAACGCCCTCCAGTATCGGCACCTCGGCTCTCGGCACCTCGGCCGTCGGTACCTCGGTTTTCGGTACCTCGGCCGTCGGTACCTGGGCATTCGGCACCCCGGTGCCGGTGCCGGTGCCGGTGCCGGTCGGCATGGTGTCCGCCGGTGCCGGGCCGGCCTCCCGCTCCGGGCGGCGGCGCCCCAGCACTCCGCCGCGCGCCCGCGCCCTCGCCCGCGCCCTCACCGTCACGCTCGTCGTCGCCGTCGTCATGGCCGTCATCCCGTCCGCCTACTCGCCCGTGATCGAGGTGAAGTCCGTACCGGAGCCGAGCAGCATCCCCGCGCCGAGGAGGAGCATCGTCGCCGGGACCATGAACGTGGTGATCATCAAAGTGGCCTTGGGGACCGCGCGGGCCGCCTTGCGGCGGGCGTTCTGCGCGTCCGTGCGGCGCATGTCCTTGGCGATCGAGACGAGCGTGTCGACGATCGGCGCGCCGAGTTCCTCGCCCTGCTGGAGCGCCGTGACGAACATGGCGACCTGCTCGGAGTCGTTGCGGCGGCGCAGTTCCTGGAAGGCCTCGCGGCGGCTCACGCCGAGATCCATCTGACGCAGCGTGATGCGGATCTCGTCCGCCCAGGGGCCCGCGTAGCGGGACGCCACCCGGTCGAGGGCCTGCCGGAAGCCGAGGCCCGCGCTCACCACCACGGCGAGGACGTCGAGGAAGTCCGGCAGGGTCCGCTCGATGGCGTCCTTGCGGACCCGGATCGCGGACCAGATGCCGACCTCGGACCAGAACGCGCCGAAGGCGAGCATGAGCAGCCCGACGAAGAAGCTGCCCTGGAGCAGCGCGGCGAACGCGCCGAGGGCGCCGATCGCTCCGTAGACGGCGCGCCGGGCGGCGTAGCGGTCGATGGTCAGGCCGCCCGGGTTTCCTGCGAGGTCTATCCTGCGCCGGTACCTGGTGACCTGCTTGGGGCCCATCAGCCGCAGGACGGCGGGGGCGTACCGCATGCCCATGCGGTCGACGAGCGAGCCGACGGCACCGGTGCGCGTCGAGCCGATCTCCAGGGCCAGCGCGAGGTCGCTGGGCAGCTTCACGTCGGCCCGGTACATGCGGATACCGGCGAACATGCCCCAGACGCTGAGGCCCACGGCGAGTGCGAGCAGAAGTTCCATCTCCTACGCCACCTCCTGCTCAGACGTCGATACGGGACATGCGGCGGATGAGGACGAAGCCGACCGCGTAGAGGCCGAACGCGATGATCACGCAGGCCTGGCCGACGGCCGAGCCCGTCATCCGGTCCAGCGTTCCGTCCTCGACGCTGTTCATGAGGAACAACGCCCCGACCCCCAGGGCGGGCACCGCGTAGGACGTCATGTTCACCTGCGACAGCTGGGTGCGGACCTCGCGCCGGGTCTCCTTGCGTTCCTCCAGCGTCTCCGTGAGGTTGCGCAAGGCGCCGACGACCTGGCCGCCGGCCCGGTTGGAGAGGACCAGGGTGGTGACGAGGACGACCAGTTCGCGGGAGGGGAGCCGGTCGGCGAGTTCACCCAGGGCGTCGTCCATGGAGTGTCCCACCGCCAACTGGTTGGCCACCTTGGCGAGTTCCTCGCCCGCCGGGGCCTCCAGTTCCTCGGCCGCCATGCCGATCGCGGTGCGCAGCGCCAGGCCCGCGTGGGTGGCGTTGGCCAGGATGCGGGCCAGTTCGGGAAGTTGGTTGATGAACTTCTCGATGCGTTTCTGGCGTTGCCAGTTGAGGAACTGCCAGGCCGCCCAGACGCCGAGGAGGCCGGCGATCGGGCCGAAGAAGGGGGCCAGGGTGGCCTGGCCGATCAGCCACAGGCCGGCCACCGTCGCCAGCATGTAGACGAAGAACTCGCCGGGGGTCACGTCCAGGCCGGTCGCCGCCAGTTTCAGCTCCAGCCTGCGGCCCGTGTTCGTACGGCGCAGTCGTCGGTCCAGGGTGCGGAAGCGGCGTCGGCGGCCGGTGCCGGGAAGCTGGCCGGTATAGGAGAGGCGCTCCACCAGCTCCGCCCGCTGAGCTCGGCCGCGTGCGTACGCGTGCAGGCCCGCGACGGCCAGGGCGCAGGTCAGAACGGTTCCGCCGGTGGTGAGGGTGATCAGGGTCTCGAGGTCCATCAGCGTTACCGGGCTTCCCTTGTCGTCAGTTCGTGTGCCGCGCGCGCCACCCCGAACGCCTGCGGGATCGGCTGGCTCGCCATGTACAGGCGGTCCGCGGTGCGGCGTGGGAGGGGGAAGTACTCGAAGGCGCCGTAGACGCGGCCGTCGGCGGCCATCGGCTGGGCGTTGAAGCGGGCGATCGTCGCCAGCCGGTACGGCTCTCCGCCGTGGCTGTCGAGCACGGCTATCTCGGTGATGCGGCGGGCGCCGTCGGCGAAGCGGGTGAGCTGGACGACGACGTCCACCGCGCTGTTGATCTGGTCGTGCAGCGCGATGAAGGGGATCTCGACGTCCGACATCGACGCGAGGGTCTGGAGGCGCATCAGGGCGTCCTCCGCGCTGTTGGCGTGGACCGTGGCCAGGGAGCCGTCGTGGCCGGTCGACATCGCCTGGAGCATGTCGAGCGACTCGCCGCCCCGGACCTCGCCGACCACGATCCGGTCCGGGCGCATCCGCAGGGAGTTGCGGACCAGGTCGCGGATGGTGATGCGGCCGTTGCCCTCGACGTTCGGGGGCCGGGACTCCAGGCGGATCACATGCGACTGCTGGAGCTGGAGTTCCGCCGAGTCCTCGATGGTGATGATGCGTTCGCCGTCCGGGATCAGGCCGGAGAGCGCGTTCAGCAACGTCGTCTTGCCGGTGCCCGTCGCGCCCGAGACGATCACGTTGAACTTGGCCTGCACGAGGCCCGCCAGCAGGTACAGCATCTGCTCGTCCAGCGAGCCGAAGCCGATCAGTTCGTGGAGGGTGAAGGACCGCGGGAAGCGGCGGATGGTGAGGGTGGGGCCGGTCAGCGACAGCGGGGGGATGATGACGTTGACCCGCTCGCCCGACGGCAGCCGCGCGTCGACCATCGGGTTCGTCTCGTCGACGCGGCGGTTGACGGTGGAGACGATGCGTTCGATCGTCTGCATCAGCTGGTCGTTCGACGCGAAGCGGATGGGGAGTTGTTCCACCCTGCCGCCCCGTTCGACGAAGATCGCGTCGGGGCCGTTCACCATGATCTCGGTGATCGACGCGTCCTCGAGGAGCGGCTCCAGGATGCCCAGGCCCAGTGCCTCGTCGACCACCCGGCGGATCAGCTGTGAGCGTTCCACCGTGGACAGGACGGGGCCCTCGCGGCTGATGATGTGTCCCAGGACCCGCTCCAGCCGCGCCCGGCGCTCGGCGGCGGCCAGCGAGCTCATCTCGGCGAGGTCGATCTCCTCCAGCAGCTTGGCGCGGTAGGAGGTCACCAGATGGCCGTCCTCGCCCCGGCCGCCGTTCTCCTCGGGGGAGGTGATGCGTGCCCGCAGGCTCATGTCGGATGCCCTTCCCTCAGTGGTCGACCGGCATCGTGGCCGTCTTGTGGGCCTGGCCGAAGTCCCCGATGCCGGGAATGACGGACGGGATGGTGACGGTGGAGGTGACCCGGACCTCGTCGCCCAGGCCGGCCGCGCTGCAGCTCACGTCCAGCCAACTGCTCACCGCCTGCGCGCAGTCGGCGCCGTAGTCCTCGTCGAGGGACGCGCTGCGGGCCCCGGTCCGGGCCGCGGTACCCGCCTGCTGTGCCGCGTACGCGATCAGGCCGAGCTGTACGGCACCGAGCGCGACCAGCAGCAGGAGAGGCAGGAACCCCAGGTACTCCAGGGCCACTTGGCCCCGGTCGCGGGAGCGTGCTCCTTCGCGGGGGCGTGCTCCTTCGCGTGCGCGTGCTCCTTCGCGTGATCGGCGTCCGTGGGCCATCTCAGTCGCCGTCCTCTTCCTCGACGGCGCCCGCGTGCCCGTGCACCGTGAACGGGAAGTCGATGGTGCCGGGGAACAGGACCGGGACCTTGAGGGAGACGTCCGCCGTGACATAGCCGCTGCCGCCGCAATCGACCACGGCGTTCCCCTTCCACGCGTCCCCGAGCTTGTCCAGGCCCGCCTGTTGGCATGCCGCGAGCCGCTCCCCCGGAGGGGCCGCCGTCCCCGCCCGCACCGCCTCGTCGGCAGCATTCCCCGCGAGCGTGAACGTGTACCCCACGAGGACGAACTGCCACACCACCACCAAGGTCACGATGATCAGCGGTGTCATGCCGAGGAACTCGATGGTGACCTGGCCCCGGTCGCGTGCCCTGTGTCCCCACATGCCGTTCACTCCCTCCGCCGCCGGAACCCGGCCGCGCCCCGGTCCCCGCCGCGCGCCCGGCCGCCCGCCCTGCGCACGAGGGCGGTCTCCGGCGCCTTGACCAGCCCCAGTTCCGCCGCGAGCGCCCACAGGGCCTGCCGGACGGTGCCCTTGCCGTCGAGGGCGTGCACCCGGCCGGCGTCGACCGCGGCCTGGAGTTCCCGGAAGTTGGCGGGGACCGTGGTCGCGGCGATCGCCGTGCCGGTGATCTTCTGGATGAGCGGGGGCTGGATCTCCGTGCTCCGGGTGTGGCGGTTGACGACGACGGTCGTCTCCTCGGCCTTGCGGATCTGGAGCCGGTCCCACATGCGGACGGTGCGTTTGGCGCCGCGGACGGCGACCACGTCGGGGGTGGTGACGAGCAGGGCCCGCTCGGCCAGTTCGACGGCGGCCGCGCCCGCGCCGCTCAGCTGGGCGCCGCAGTCGACGACGACGACCTCGTAGCGGGAGCGCAGGGCGCCGATGATCTGGCGGGCGGCGCGGTCGGTGACCTCCTCGCCGCGTTCGCCCTCGGCGGGGGCGAGGAGGAGGGCCACTCCGGTGTCGTGCCGGAAGACGGCCTCGGCGAGGATGCGGGGCGAGATGTCGGTGATGGCGGCCAGGTCGACGACCGAGCGGCGGAACTGGACGTCCAGGTAGGAGGCGACGTCACCGGACTGGAGGTCGAGGTCGACGAGGGCGGTGGGGCGGCCGGACGCCTGCGCGGCGAGGGCGAGCTGTACGGCCGTGAGGGTGGTGCCCACGCCGCCCTTGGCGCCGCTGACGGTGACGACGGTGCCGCCGACGCCGGTGAACACGTCGGCCCCGTGGCCGAGATGGCGCCGTACGCCGACCGACCACTGGGCGACGGCCTGGACGCGGTTGGCGAGGTCCTCGTAGCTCAGCGGGAGGGTGACCAGGCCGCGGGCGCCGGAGTCCATGGCGGCGGCGAACAGGCCGGGCCCCACGTCGGTGGTGACGAGGATGACGCCGACCGCGGGAAACCGCAGGGCGACCTCCCGGACCAGCTCCAGCGCCGGTACGGGGCCGATGCGTTCGTGGACGACGACGACCTCGGGCAGTTCGTCGACCGACTCGGCGGCGAGCCGGGCCAGGGTGTCCACGAGCTGGGTGGAGTCGGAGACCGGGGCGACCGGTTCGGCGTCCGGGAGCTGGCTGAGCAGGGTGGTGAGGGAACGGACCGCGTCCGCGTCGCCGACGGCCGGGAGGATCCTCGTGGGCATGGGCGGCGGCCTCTCACTTGTCCGTGACGAGTTCGTAGGTACGGTCCTGGTCGGGGACCGTGGTGTCGCCGCCGGGCGCGACGAGGGCGAGCCGGACGCGCTTGGCGAAGGACTCGGCGTACGTGATGCGCTGGGCGTCGAGCGTGGACAGCGCGAAGGTGATGGGGACCGCGTCGGTGGGTGACTGGCTGCGGTTGTTCTCGTCCGGCTCGAGGGCGGTCAGCTCGCCCACGTCGAGGACCCGGGCGTTGGTGACGATGATCTTCGACTGGTCGGGATCGCTCTCCCGGGCACCCTCGAAGGTGGCGTACACGTTGACGGACGACCCCGGGGTGATCTTGCCGGCGACGCCGGTGGCCGCGTCGATCATGATGGCGACCTCCTGCTGGCCCGGCTGGAGGGCGGGCTGGTCGACGATCATGTCGCTCTGGAGCAGGGAGCCCTTCTTCAGCGTCGTCACGGCGATCTTGCCGCGGATGGCGGCGAGGTCGGTGACCGCGTTCTCCGACAGCCAGCGCTCCGGCATCTCGATCTTCTTGAACTGGCCCGCGTTCAGGGTGGTGTAGGGCGCCACGTCGGAGCGCAGCTCGTACGCCGTGACCTCGGGGCCGACCTTGGACTTCACGTCGTCGATGACGGAGAGGACGCCGGCGAACGCGCCGAGGGCGCACAGGATCGACAGGAGCAGGAGAATCACGCCGCGGCGCTGACGGGAGTTCATCGGGTTCCTCCGTGGATACCCCGGCTTTCAGGCCGGGGAGGAAATGGACTCCTGCGGAGCGGGGCGGGGAGAGCCGGTTGGCCGCCAGAGCGGAAGCGCGCTCACCCATCCGAGCCGTGCCTCACAAACTAGCGTGGTAATTTGTGATGCATGGCCATTCACGTGAAGCGGGCGTTCAAATACCGCTTCTACCCGAGCGATGCGCAGGCGGCTGAGCTGTCGCGCACGTTCGGGTGCGTGCGGAAGGTCTACAACATGGCGCTCGCGGCGCGCACGGAGGCCTGGGCTCGACAGGAGCGGGTCAACTACAACCAGACGTCGGCGTTGCTGACCGCATGGAAGAAGACCGAGGAGCTGGCCTACCTGGGCGAGGTGTCGTCGGTCCCGCTCCAGCAGGCCCTGCGGCATCTGCAGATCGCCTTCTCGAACTTCTTCGCGAAGCGGGCGAAGTACCCGCGGTTCAAGTCCCGGAAGAAGTCCCGCAGGAGCGCGGAGTACACCACCAGCGCGTTCCGCTTCCGCGACGGGCGGCTGACTCTCGCGAAGATGAGCGAGCCACTGGACATCCGCTGGTCGCGCCCCATGCCCGAGGGCGCGAAGCCCTCGACGGTGACCGTGTCCCACGATGCCGCCGGACGTTGGTTCGTGTCCCTCCTCGTAGAGGACCCCGCCGTCCAGCCGCTCCCCGCCAACGGCACGGCCATCGGCATCGACGTCGGCCTCAGTCACCTGGTGACCCTGTCCACCGGGGAGAAGGTCGCCAACCCACGGCATGAGCGCCGCGACCGGGCCCGCCTGGCGAGGGCCCAGCGGCAGGTGTCCCGCAAGGCCACGGGTTCCGCGAACCGGGCCAAGGCCCGTGTCAAGGCCGCCCGCGTCCACGCGCGGATCGCCGACCGCCGCCGCGACATGCTGCACAAACTGACCACTCGGCTCGTGCGTGAGAACCAAACGCTCGTGATCGAGGACCTGACCGTCCGCGGAATGGTCAGAAACCGGAGCCTCGCCCGCGCCATCAGCGACGCGGCATGGGCCGACTTCCGGAGCATGTTGGAGTACAAGGCCGCCTGGTACGGACGGGAAGTGATCGCGGTCGACCGCTTCTTCCCCTCCTCCAAGCTGTGCTCGCACTGCGGCGCCCTCGCCGAGAGGATGCCGCTCAACGTCCGTACCTGGACGTGCGACGGCTGCGGCACGACCCATGACCGGGACGTGAATGCGGCGAAGAACCTTCTGGCCGTCGGGCTGACGGCATCTGTCTGTGGAGCCGGTGTAAGACCTCAACGGGAGTCCTCCCGGACGGGGCGGTCGGCGACGAAGCAGAAAACCCCACGGCGCGAGCCGTAGGAATTCCCCTCTGTCAGGAGGGGGAGGAAGTCAAGAGCCGTGCAACCTCGCTTTGCTTTGTGGGGGTCGGTCGAGCGGACGGAACAGGGGCCTGGGACGGGGTGCTCAAGGCGGTTCAGTCGCCTGCGGTGAGCGCGCGGGCGGCGGGACGGGCGGTGAGGTCGGAGGCGGGCGGCGGGGTCGCGGAGCAGAAGACGCAGCGGTCGCCGATGACGTCGATGCCGCACCAGTGGCAGACGCTCTGCCGCACGGACGTGACCAGCTGGTAGAGGACCGACAGGTCGGGCAGGTAGGCGCAGAACTCGATCGCCTTGCCGGTGCCCCACCAGTCGGCGGACTCGGCGGGCAGGTGCGTCTCGCGCAGCCCCTGGACCTTCCAGGCGGGGGCGAGGACGTCGGTGACCCAGTCGGACTGCAGCTGTCCGCGGGCGACGAGCAGCCAGGTACCGAACTCCGGTCCGGGCAGCACTGTTTCGGGGGTGGCCTTGACCAGTTCCGGCTGCGGGTGGGCGAGCACACCGAACTGACTACCCGGAACCCATGACCTGGCATGCGACGTCAGGCCGACCACGGGCACCCGGTCGAGGCGGGCGACCGAGCCGAGCAACGCGCCCGCGTGGAGGTAGTGGGTGAGCAGCCGGCCCGCGGAGGCGAGGACGCCGGGGCCGAGGTCGCAGGAGGCCAGCTGACGCAGCTGGCGGGCGAGGACGGCCGTCGCGAGCGGCGGAAGGTCGGGGCGGAAGAGCGCGATGCGGTCGCTCTCCAGGAGGGAGCGGATGGTGTGCAGCCGCTGTTCGACGGCGGCGGAGACGGACCGCGAGTACACGACGATCACGTGTCCGTACTGATCGACGAGGGCCTGGACGGCGGCGAGGGCACGGTCCAGCGGCTGTCGGTCGAGGTCGGCGAGAACGGTGGCGGGCAGGGTGCGCTCGTCCTGCGGCGGCAGCGCCAGGTCGGCTCCGGTCACGGCAATGGCTGTTGGCACGCGCAGCTCCCCGATTCCCGCGGTCCGGCCCACCGGCGTTACTCCGGTGCACCGGGGTGACTTCATTGCGTGACTACCTCAGCACTGTATCCACGCCTCTGTGGCCGGAGAACAGCTTTCCCTGGCTGCCAAGCAACTCTTCTTCGCGCAAGTCCCGTCAAATCGGGGCAGGTTACGCACGCGCGTCCTCCACCGGCCCTCCACGACCGGACCTCTTGACAACGGAATTGGTCTGGACCAACTTACTGTCATGTCCCCACTGAAACGAACGACACGACTCGGGTCGGGAGCCGCGGGCGTCCTCGCCGCCGCCCTCGCCCTGTCCATGACGGGCGCGGCTCAGGCGTCCGCCGCGGACCTGAACAACGCGAGGAACGCCGGCTTCGAGTCCGGCCTGACCAACTGGACCTGTTCGGCGGGCAGCGGTACGACCGTCTCCTCGCCGGCGCACGCGGGAGCGGCCGCACTGAAGGCGACACCGGCGGGGCAGGACAACGCCCGGTGCGCCCAGACGGTGGCCGTGAAGCCCAACTCGACGTACACACTCGGCGCGTGGGTCCAGGGCGGCTACACCTACCTGGGCGTGACCGGCACCGGCACGACGGACGTGTCGACCTGGACGCCCGACTCGGCGTCGTGGAAGCAGCTGTCGACGACCTTCACCACCGGCGCGTCGACCACGTCCGTGTCCGTGTACACGCACGGCTGGTACGGCCAGGCGGCGTACTACGCGGACGACGTGTCGGTGTACGGCCCCGACGGCGGCGGGGGCGGTGACCCGGCCCCGACGGTGCCCGGCGCACCGGCCGGGCTGGCCGTGTCGGGCACGACCTCGTCGTCCGTGTCCCTCTCGTGGAACGCGGTCTCCGGCGCGACCGGCTACTCCGTCTACCGCAGCGGTACGAAGGTGACGGCGGTGACCGGGACTTCGGCGACCGTGACCGGCCTCTCGGCCTCGACGTCGTACGGCTTCCAGGTCACGGCGACCAACGCGGCCGGCGAGTCGGTGAAGTCGACGGCGGTCACGGGCACGACGACCGCGGTCGGCACCGGGGGCGGGACCGTGCCCAAGCACGCGGTGACCGGCTACTGGCAGAACTTCAACAACGGCGCGACCGTCCAGAGGATCTCGGCCGTCTCCTCCCAGTACGACATCATCGCCGTGGCCTTCGCGGACGCGACGACGACGCCGGGCGCCGTGACCTTCAACCTGGACTCCGCGGGCCTGGGCGGCTACACGGTGGACCAGTTCAAGGCGGACATCAAGGCGAAGCAGGCGGCCGGCAAGAAGGTCATCGTCTCGGTGGGCGGCCAGAACGGCACCGTGTCGGTGAGCGACCCGACGTCCGCGACGAACTTCGCGAACTCGGTGTACTCGCTGATGCAGACGTACGGCTTCGACGGTGTCGACATCGACCTGGAGAACGGCCTGAACGCGACGTACATGTCGCAGGCGCTGCGGTCGCTGTCGTCGAAGGCCGGCTCCGGGCTGGTCCTGACGATGGCCCCGCAGACGATCGACATGCAGTCGACGTCGAACGGCTACTTCCAGACGGCGCTGAACGTCAAGGACATCCTCACGGTCGTCAACATGCAGTACTACAACAGCGGTTCGATGCTGGGCTGCGACGGCAAGGTCTACAGCCAGGGCTCGGTGGACTTCCTGACGGCGCTGGCCTGCATCCAGCTGGAGGGCGGCCTGGACCCGTCCCAGGTGGGCCTGGGACTGCCGGCCTCGACGAGCGGCGCGGGCAGCGGATACGTGTCGCCGACGGTGGTCAACAACGCCCTGGACTGCCTCACCAAGGGCACGGGCTGCGGCTCCTTCAAGCCGTCGAAGACCTATCCCGCGCTGCGGGGCGCGATGACGTGGTCGACGAACTGGGACGCGTCGGCGGGCAACGCGTGGTCGGCGGCCGTGGGCCCGCATGTGCACGGGCTGCCGTAGCGGCGGGGCCGTGCGGAGTCACGGGCCGCGGCCGGGCGGATCGCAGCCGAGCGGTAGCCGGAGCCGGTAGCCGGTAGCCGGTGACGGAGGGTGTCGCTCCACGGGACGACCGTGGGCGGCACCCTCCCCCACGTCCGGCGCGGCCGCCGCCTGGTACCCCGTCAGTACCCCGTCGGCCGGTAGTGGCCCAGCACCCAGGCCAGTTGGGCGAACCAGCCCTGCAACCGTTCCCTCGGCTTCGCCGTCACCACGCACTCGTAGACCCTGCCGTCCACGTGCACCACGGCGACCATGAGGGCCTTGCCGTTGGGGCTCGCCCTGTAGTGGACGCTGCGGACCTCGGGCCAGGGGAACTCGACCGTGATGTCGTACATCTCGAAGGCGACGCCCGCCGCGTCCACGACGACCGAGTTGTGCTTGTCGACCGCGAGGAACTCCGGACCGGGCGGTGGCTCCGCCTGCGGGGCGTACTGCGGGGCATAGTGCTGCGGCTGCGGCTGCGGCTGCGGCTGCGGCTGCGGCTGCGGCTGCGGGGCATACGGCGGCGGGGCATACGGCGGCGGGGGCGGGCCGAAGCCCGGCGGCGGCGGAGGGGACGGCGGCTGGTCTGTCACAACGAAAAAGTACCCTCGCGATCCTGTGCGGCCACTTTCGGTCTCCCTTGAAACATTTCCCGCGCCCCACCGCATTAGGGAGTTGAGGACAGCAGGGCAACCGACACAGGGGGAACACTCATGAGGCAGGCCGCCCGCGCGGACGAGTACGCCGAGTTCGCGGCGGCGCGTACCGGGCATCTGTACCGGTCGGCATGCCTGCTCACCGCCGGGGACACCCACCTCGCCGAGGATCTGGTTCAGGAGACCCTCGGCAGGCTGTACGTCCGCTGGGGGCGGGTCTCCCGGGTCGACAACCCGGCCGGTTACGCGCAGACCGTCCTCACCCGCACCTTCCTCGCCCACCAGCGGCGGCGCAGCAGCCGCGAGCGGGCCGTGGAGGCGTTCCCGGACGTGGCCGACGGCAGCGGTACCGACACACCGTTGCGGCTGACCCTGATGCAGGCCCTCGGGCGGCTGCCCGCCAAGGACCGGGCGGTCGTGGTCCTGCGGTACTGGGAGGACCGCTCGATCGAGGAGACCGCACGTGCGATGAACGCGAGCTCGGCGGCCGTGCGGACGCGCTGCTCGCGGGCGCTGGGGCGGCTGCGGGAGCTGCTGGGCGAGGACATCGGCGAGTACGCCCGCCCCTGAACCGTCCGGCACCCGGCCCTCCCCCGGAGACGCGCACGGCGCACCGCGCACGTTGCGCGTCCCTCCCCCCGTACTCGAACTCTCTTCGACCCGTCTCGCCGAAAGCGGTGGTTCACCATGCCCGTCGACCAGTACAGCGACCCCTTCGAGGAGCAGCTCGCCGTCGCCCTGCGGGAGGCCGGCGGCGCCTTCGACAGCCCCGCCGCGCTCGCCGCCGCCGGGCGGGCCCGGGGTGACCGGATGCGGCTGCGGCGCAGGACCGCGATCGCGGGGGGAGCGGCGAGCCTCGCTCTGGTGGGGGTGGGCGGGGCGCTGCTCGCGCCCTGGGGCGGCAGGCCGGCGGCCGGGCCCTCCTCCGTCGCCGCGTCCGGCGGCGCGAAGCAGGCGGCCTTCTCCGCCGACGACATGGTCCGCACCCTCCGGCAGCTGCTCCCCGAGGGCGAGTTCAGGAGCACGAAGGCGCGTGGCACGGGCGAGAAGCTGCCGCCGCTGGTGGCGGGCGTGTTCGACGACGGCAAGGGCGAGGGATCCGTCTCCGTGGGCCTGGGCCGCATCCCGGCGAACGGAGGTGAGATCACTCCGTCCACCGCCGTGATGCCCTGCCCGGACGGAGAGCAGACGAGCCTCGACAGCTGCACGACGGAGCTCCTGTCCGACGGGTCCGCGATCACCGTCTACCAGGGCTACGAGTATCCCGACCACCGCGAGAACCTCAAGTCGTGGGGCGCGGACCTGGTCACCCCGGCCGGGCACCATGTGAGCGTCAGCGAGTGGAACGCCGCCGCGGAGAAGGGCAAGCCCGTCACCCGCCCCGAACCGCCGCTGACGGCAGGCCGGTTGAAGACGCTGGCCGCGGCCTCGGAGTGGCGCCGGATCGCCGACGCCCTCCCCGGGGAGGAGAAGAGGCCCGCCTCCCCGTCGGGCTCGCCCGCCCGCCCCGCGGAGATGGCCGGCTGGCTCATCCTGCGCAAGCTCACCCTCCTGCTGCCCAAGGGCCTGGAACGCGTGAGGAACGGCAGCCAGGAGACCGGTTACGGCTACTTCGTCGTCGACGACGGCAAGGGCGCGAGCCTGGTCCAGGTCAACGTGCAGCCCAACATGTCCGACGTGGCGGGCCAGTTGTACGGCTCCGGCGCCGAGACCCTCGCCGACGGCACCCGTGTCGCGGTGAAGCAGGGACCGGGCGAGAAGGGCGGTGCGGGCGTCGTGATGTGGACCGTGGACACCCTGCGCAAGGACGGTCTGCGGGTGGTCGTCAGTGCCTTCAACGCCGCCGAGCAGGACACGGCCGCGACCCGTGCGGAGCCCGCCCTCACGATCGAGCAGCTGCGGGCCGTCGCGCTCAGCCCCCGGTGGACGGCCACCGAGGACTGACGGACGGAGACCGCGAATGGACTGGCCCTCGGGTTCAGGCTCGGACGCCCGCCAGCAGGTCGAGGATCTCCCGCGTCGTGCCCGGCTCGCCGATCAGCGGGAACAGGTACGACACCCGGTGCTGGTGCGCGTCCTCGTTGATATCGGTCATCGCGTCGACCGCGAACGTGACGTGGTAGCCGTGCTCGTGGGCGGCGCGGGCGGTCGACTCGACGCCGAGGCTGGTCGCGATGCCGGCGAGGACGATCTGGGTGACTCCCCGGCGACGCAGCTGAAGGTCGAGGTCGGTGGCGTGGAAGGCGCCCCAGGCCCGCTTGGTGACCAGGATGTCGCCCTCGTGGCCGGTCAGCGGTTCGGCGATCGGGCCGAGGTCGTACGGGCGGGAGCGGCCGCCGGCCAGCCGCGCCGCCTCGCTGCGGCCTGGCACCGCGTCGGCGCCGTCGGGCGAGGTGGACATGCGGACCAGGACGACGGGGGCGCCCGCGGCGCGGAAGGCGTCCGCGAGTTCGGCGGCCCGGGCGACCACGTCCGCCGCCGGGTACGGCACGGTGGGGGCGGCGAGCGTGCCCGCCTGGAGGTCGATCAGCACGAGCGCGGTCTTGTCGTCCAGCACGGTCACAGCCACGGCGACGGCACCTCTCCTAGGGGGTCAGCAGCCTAGGAGAGGTGCTTGCGAAACTCAAGCTTGAGTTACGCAAGCTCGAGCCGTACTGATCATCAGAAGAACTCCGACCACGGCTGGTCCCAGACCTGTTTGACGCACAGCACCAGGAACAGCAGGCCCGCCAGCACCAGCATCGCGTTGCTCAGCGGTCCGTTGCGCCACTCGCCGGGCGTGCGGGAGGAGTTGAGCAGCCACAGCAGCGTCCCGGCCAGGAACGGCAGGAAGGCCGCGCCCAGCACGCCGTACAGGATGATCAGCCGGAACGGCTCGCCCTGGAAGAGCAGCACGATCGGCGGGAAGGTCAGCCACAGCAGATACGCGCGGAAGGGCCAGGAGCGTTCCCGCTCGCCGGAGGCGACCTCCGCCCCGCTCGCGTCGCCCCGTCCGCGGTAGCGGGCCACGAAGTCGGCGAACATCAGGCTCACGCCGTGCCAGACGCCGATCAGGGAGGTGAAGGAGGTGGCGAAGAAGCCGATCAGGAAGAACTTGGCGGTCGCCGTGCCGTACTCCGCCTCCAGGATGTCGCTCAGCTGGATGAGCCCCTTGTCGCCGCTCGCGATCGCCACGTTCGCGGAGTGCAGCAGCTCCGCGCCGACGAAGAGCATGGCGACGACGAAGACGCCCGTCGTCACGTACGCGACCCGGTTGTCGAGCCGCATCACCTTCATCCAGCCGGTGTTCGTCCAGCCCTTGGCGTTCACCCAGTAGCCGTACGCGGCAAGGGTGATGGTGCCGCCGACGCCGCCGATCAGGCCCAGGGTGTTGAGGACGGAGTCCTTCTCGTCCGGCAGGACCGGCAGGAGGCCCGCGAAGGCGTCGCCGAGGTTGGGGGTGACCCGGATCGCCAGATACACCGTCACCACGAACATGACGCCCACCAGGACCGTCATGACCTTCTCGAAGACGGCGTACTTGTTGAACCAGACGAACACCAGGCCCACCAGACCGCAGGCGATGGCCCACGACTCGAGGTCCATCACGTCCGGGAACAGCGCCTGGAGCGGCAGCGCGCTCGACGACATCGCCGCCGCGCCGTAGACGAAGCCCCAGACGACCACGTAGACGACGAAGAACCACGTCGTCCAGCGGCCGAGGCTCGCCCAGCCGTCGAAGAGGGTGCGGCCGGTGGAGAGGTGCCAGCGGCCGGCCGCCTCGGCGAGGGAGATCTTGACCAGGCAGCCGACGACCGCCGCCCAGAGCAGGGTGTAGCCGAAGTTGCTGCCGGCGATGAGCGTGGCCACCAGGTCGCCGGCGCCGACGCCGGTCGCGGCGACGACGATGCCGGGGCCGATGTACTTCCAACTGGATCTGCGGGGGGCCGCGTTGTCGATGCCGGATGGTGCCTCGGTGTGCGTGGAGTTTCCCGTGGGGGGTCCCGTGGTGTCCGCCATGGAGGTCAAGAAAACCCAAAGCGGCCGCTCCGGCAAGGGTGCGTGCGGGATCTCCACCCGATGTGCTCACACTCCGGTCAAACCCCGGATACCGGCCGACCGGCGCGGGCGCGGATAAACTGCGCGGCCGACCGCTCGTCGCATACCGCATGATTTCGGCCAGCGGCCCTTTGTCGTCTCTTGACCTGCTCATGCCATGCCCCGACGATGAGCGGCACCGCACCGCCGCACACAGCAAGCGCACAGCCCCCCACGACCCGGCTCCCCACAAGGAGAGTTCATGCGACTTCGCATTCGCGGCTCAGGCGCCGGCGCCACAAGCGCCCGCAGCGGCAGGCGGACCGCCGTCCTCGCCGCACTGCTCGCCCTCGCTCTCGCCGCACCGGTCTCGGCGACGGTCACCGACGCGGCGGCGGGCAGCGCACCGAAGGCGGCCCCCTCCGCCGACGACATCCGCCAGTACGAGATCCACGTCCACCACAGCACCCCCCAGATGCGCACCGCGATCGCCGCGTCCGGGGTGAGCGTCGACGAGGCCGACGAGGAGACCGTCGTGGTCTCCGGCCGCGCGGACCAGGTGAGGAAGCTGCGCGCGCAGGGGTACGAGGTGTCCCTGCTGGGCTCGGCACCCGACCGGGTCGCCGAGGACGAGGTACGGCTCTTCGACTTCCCGACCGCCGACTCGAAGTACCACAACTACGCCGAGATGACGACGGAGATCGACCAGCGCATCGCCGCCTACCCGGGCATCATGAGCAAGCGGGTCATCGGCAAGTCGTACCAGGGCCGGGACATCGTGGCCGTCAAGATCAGCGACAACGTCGCCACCGACGAGGCCGAGCCGGAGGTGCTGTTCACCCACCACCAGCACGCCCGCGAGCACCTCACCGTCGAGATGGCGCTGTACCTGATGCGCGAACTGGGCGCCGGCTACGGCTCCGACTCCCGCGTCACCAGCATGGTCAACGGCCGCGAGATCTGGATCGTCCCCGACCTCAACCCGGACGGCGGCGAGTACGACATCGCCTCCGGCTCCTACCGCTCGTGGCGCAAGAACCGGCAGCCCAACTCCGGCAGCTCGTACGTCGGTACGGACCTCAACCGGAACTGGAACTACAGGTTCGGCTGCTGTGGCGGCTCTTCGGGGTCCACGTCCTCCGAGACCTACCGGGGCACGGCCGCCGAGTCCGCGCCCGAGGTGAAGGTCGTCGCCGACTTCGTGCGCAGCCGGATCGTGGGCGGGAAGCAGCAGATCACCGCCGGGATCGACTTCCACACGTACAGCCAGCTGGTGCTGTGGCCGTTCGGCTACACCACCGCGGACACGGCGACCGGGATGACCGCGGACGACAACGCCGCGTTCAAGGCCGTCGGGCAGAAGATGGCCGCGAGCAACGGGTACACCCCCGAGCAGTCGAGCGACCTGTACATCACCGACGGGTCGATCGACGACTACCTCTGGGGCACGCAGAAGATCTTCTCGTACACCTTCGAGATGTACCCGTCGTCGGCCTCCGGAGGGGGGTTCTACCCGCCCGACGAGATCATCGAGCGGGAGACCTCCCGTAACCGGGACGCGGTGCTTCAGCTTCTCGAGAACGCGGACTGCATGTACCGGTCCATCGGGAAACAGTCCCAGTACTGCGTCTAGGTACTGCGGCTAGTCGGCGGCCTTGGCGCCGGCGTCCTTGACCTCGTCGTCCTCGGCCTCGGCGGCCTTGGCGTCGGTGTCCTCGGCGTCGGCGGCCTTGGCGTCGGCGGCGTTCGCGGCGTCGACCCCGACGGCCTCGACGGCCTCGTCGTCGGCGCCCGCTTCCGCTTCGGCTTCCCCGTCCTCGAAGTAGGCGTCGAGGACAGCGTCCAACTGCTCTTCCCACTCCTTGAAGCGGGACCTGGCCGTCGCCTCGATCTCGATCGGGTACCAGCGGCGGTCGGGGGTGTGCACGGTGATGGTGAACCGCTTCCCGAAGCGCGGTGCCTCGGTCTCGACCGCGCCGATCTCGTCCCAGCGGAACTCGCACGACTCCTCGTCGAGGCGGAGCCGGACGCCCGTGGCGTCGGCGGCGATCCGCGCACGGCGGTCGGAGGCCTCGAAGACGGGGCCCTCGACGGACTCGGCGGACTCGTCCGGTTCCTCGGACCCGTCGGACGTGCCGGACGTGTCCGGCACGTCCGGCACGTCCGGGCGCTCCGGCGCCGCTGACTCCCCCTTCCCCGCCTCGGGCTCGACGGCGTCGACGCCGTCGTCCTCGGCCGGCCTCTTGTCCTCCGGCTCCGCGGTCACGGGCGACGTGAGCCCGGGGATGAATGCCGGGTCGAACCCGGCGCCCTCCAGGGGCTGGCTGCTCGAACCTATGCGCTGCTCCACAGCGGGCAGTATGGTCGAAGATCCTGTGCCGGACACAGTCAGCCCCGTACTTCGTTACCGGAGTCCTACACGAAGAGGCTCATTCCGGCCGCCATCACGAACCCGGCCACCGACAGCACCGTCTCCAGCACGGTCCACGTCTTGAGGGTGTCGCGCTCGCTGATGCCGAAGTACTTGGCCACCATCCAGAATCCGCCGTCGTTGACGTGCGAGGCGAAGATCGAGCCCGCCGAGATCGCCATGATGACGAGGGCCACGAAGGCCTGCGAGTGGTCGCCCTCGGCGAGCAGCGGCGCCACGATGCCCGCCGTCGTCACGATCGCCACCGTCGCCGAGCCCTGCGCGACGCGCAGCACCACCGAGATCAGGTAGGACAGGACGATCACCGGCAGACCCACGTCGTTGAAGGTGTCCGACAGCGCCTGGGCCACCCCGCTCGCCTTCAGGACGGCACCGAAGATCCCGCCCGCGCCGACCACCAGCAGAATGTTGCCGACCGGCTTCAGCGAGGCCGTCGAGACCGTCTCCAGCGACTTGCGGGACCAGCCGCGCCGGATGCCGAGCAGGTAGTAGGCGAGGAGCAGGGCGATGGTCAGCGCCACGAACGGGCTGCCGAAGAACTCGATCACCGAGCGGAAGGTGGACGGGTCCAGGGCGATCGACGAGAACGTGGCGGCGAGGATCAGCACCAGCGGCGTGCCGATGATCCCGAGGACCGTGCCCAGCGGCACCGGGTCCTCGCGCGGGACGACGCCCTGCGTCCGCTGCTCCTCGACGACCGCCCGCTTCGCCTCCGCCGCCGCCTCGACCATGTCCTGCGGCACGGCGACGAAGATGCGGCGGCCGATCCAGGCCGAGAACACCCAGGCCGCCAGCACCGCCGGGATGCCGCAGACGACCCCCATGAGGATGACCCAGCCGAGGTCGACGTGCAGCAGGCCGGCGGCCGCGACCGGGCCGGGGTGCGGGGGCAGGAACGCGTGGGTCATCGACAGACCCGCGAGCAACGGAAGGCAGTACAGCAGGATCGACTTGCCGCCCCGCTTGGCGGCCGCGTAGACGATCGGGGCCAGCACGAAGATGCCGACGTCGAAGAAGACCGGGATGCCGAAGATCAGGCCGGTCAGGCCCATCGCGAGGGGCGCCCGCCGCTCGCCGAACACACCGAGCAGCCGGGACGCCAACACCTCGGCGCCGCCGCTGACTTCGAGGACCGCGCCGAGCATCGTGCCCAGTCCGATGATGATCGCGACATGGCCGAGGATGCCGCCCATCCCGGACTCGATGGTGGAGACGGCGTCCGACCGCTGCACGGTGCCGAAGAGTTCGGTCACGGACAGGCCGGCCAGCAGACCGACGGCTATGGAGACCGCGAGGAGGGCCACGAAGGGCTGGATCCTGACCTTGATGATCAGGAAGAGGAGCAGGGCGATGCCGAGGGCGGCGACCGTCAGCAGGCCTGCGGTGCCGTCGATCAGGAGAAGCAGTCCGCCGGTGTGGGGTGGCGCCTCGGCGGGGGTGGATGCCGCGAGCGGAAGGGGCATTCGGGGGTCCTCTGCTGGGGTTCACGGTGCTTTCGGGCAGGGGGTATCGCGGCACGGCGTCCCCTGCGAGAGGGGACGCCGTGCCGTGAGGCGTTACGGCGTGCGGGAGTTGACGGTGTGTCGGCCGGACCGGCCGGACCGGCCGGGTCGGTGGGGCCGGCCGGGTCGGTGGGGCCGGCCGGGTCGGTGGGGCCGGCCGATCGGGCCGGTCGGCGGGGTGAGCGTCAGCCGAGGACGGCGAGGGCGTCGATCTCGACCAGGAGCCCGGCCGGAAGGCCGACGTAGACCGTCGTACGGGCCGCGGGCGGGGCGGTGAGGGGCTGCTCCCCGAAGTACGTGTTGTAGAGCTCGTTGAACTCGGCGAAGTGCGCCGTGTCCGTCAGGTAGACGCGGATCATCATCACGTCGTCCCAGCTCGCGCCGCCCTCCTCGAGGATCGCCTTGACGTTGGCGAGGGTCTGGAGGGTCTGCTCGCGCAGGGTGGGTCCCGCGGGCGTCGGGGGCTTGCCCTCCTCGGCGGGCAGGAAGCCGACCTGGCCCGCGACCTGGAGGATGTTGCCCTTCCTCACCCCGTGCGAGAACTTCGCGGGCGGGGTGGTGTGGGTCTTGGGGGTGAGGGCGGTCTTCTCGGTCATGCCGGGCTCATTCCTTCGGGGCTTCCTTGATCGGGGTTCTGCCGGAGTACTCGCCGCTGATCGCGTCCGCCGTGCGGCGTACCAGCGGGAGCAGGGTGAGGAGTTCGTCGGCGGTGACGACGACGTTCGGCGCGGAGACCGACATCGCGGCGACCACCCGGCCGTCGGCGCCCCGGATCGGCGCGGCGGCACAGTTGATGGACTCCTCGTGGCCACCGAGGTCGGTGGCCCAGCCCTGTTCGCGCACCTTTTCCAGCTCGCGCAGGAAGGCGGGGGCGTTGGGGGTCGAACGGGACGTGTAGAGGGGGTAGTCGAGCTTCTCGGCGATCACCCGTCGTTCGGGCTCGGGCAGGTCGGCGAGGAGCAGCTTGGCGACGGCGGCGACCGTGATGGCGACGGGCTTGCCGATCCGCGAGTACATGCGCACCGGGTAGCGGCTCTCCACCTTGTCGATGTAGAGGACCTCGCCCTCCTCGTACACGGCGAGGTGCACGGTGTGCCCGCAGGTCTCGTTGAGACGGGCGAGGTGCGGATGCGCGATCTCGCGGATGTCGAGGTTCTCCATCGCCTCCTGGGCGAGGGCGAAGAGGCGGGCGCCCAGGCGGTAGCGCTGGTCGGACTGGCGGTAGACGAGGCCGTGCTCGTGCAGGGTGCGCAACAGCCGCAGGGCCGTCGATTTGTGCACGCCGAGGCGGTCGGCGACCTGTCCGAGGTCGGCGGGGCCCTCGGCGAGCAGCGGCAGGATGCTCAGCGCTCGGTCGACGGTCTGACTCATGGGGTGGGTACCTCCTCGTCGGCCCGGTCTTCGGCGTGCGTCCAGCCGGGGCCGAGTCGAAGTCTCCCCCACGCGGCGTCGTCGAGCGCCGCTAGCCGGTCGGCGTGGTCGCGGGAGGGCGGCACGGCCAGGTCACCGGGGACGGTGAGGGCGGCGGCGGCCATCAGGTGCCCGTGCCGGAGGCGGTCGCGCACGGGCAGCCCGCGCAGGGTGGCGGAGAGGAACCCGGCGGCGAAGGCGTCCCCGGCGCCGACGGCGGCGACGACGTCGACGTGCGGGGCGGGGACCTGCAGGACGCGCTCCCGGTCGAAGACGGTCGCCCCGAGCGCCCCTTGTTTGACGACGAGCACCTCGGGGTCGGGGAACGCGGTCCGTACCGCGTCGACGCCGTCCAGGCCCCACACCTCGGCCGCCTCGTCCTCGCCCACGAACACCAGGTCGGCGCCGCGGGCCAGTTCGAGGAGGACCCGGGAGCTGTTGCCGTCCGTCCACAGCCGGGGCCGGTGGTTGACGTCGAAGGAGACGAGGGGCCGGCCGGGCCGGGGGGCCGTCAGTTCCCGCAGCAGGCCGAGGCAGTCCGCGGAGAGGGCCGCGGTGATCCCGGTGAGGTGCAGCACCCGGCCGGCCCGTACGGCGTCGAGGCCGACGGTGTCGACGGACATCGCGGAGGCCGCCGACCCGGCCCGGTAGTAGGCGACCTCGTGCGCGTCGGTGGCCCGGTCGCCCGCGGTGCGGAAGTAGACGCCGGTCGGGCGGTCGGGATCGCGCCGTACGGAGGTCACGTCGACCCCGTAGGAGCCGATGGTCTCGACGAGATGGTCGCCGAACCCGTCCGTCCCCACCCGGCTGACCCAGCGCACCGTGTGTCCGGCCGCCGCCAGCGCGCAGGCCACGTTGGACTCGGCGCCGCCGATGCCCCGGTCGAAGGAGGGAACGTCGGCGAGGCGGCCTGGCCGGGAGGGCAGGAAGGTGACCATGGACTCGCCGAGCGCGACGACGTCCACGGCGTCGGGGGCGTTGCAGGGTCCGGTGGCGGTCACGATCGTCTTGGCTCCTGTGCTGGTGCGGGCGAGCGAAGCGAGATGGGGGTCCCCCCGGCCGAAGGCTGGGGGAGGCTCCGTTGACCCCGCGTTGGCCGAGATGTTAGACAGCAGTAAGCGATATACGCAATGGACGTTGCAGCTAGTGCAACGCTCCTGATCAGGAGGTTCCATGAGTACCGAGGCACTCGAGGCGCTCGCCCGACTGGCCGGGGAACGCGTCGACCACCGCTTCAAGGGCCTCCCGCCGGACGCCGACGGCCTCACCGTCGGCGAGCTGGCCGCCCAGCGCCGCAACCTCTTCACCGACGGCTTCGCGACCCCCGTGCTGGCCCTCTCCGCCGAGCGCCTCGAACACAACCTCGCCCTCATGGAGACCTACGCGACCCGGCACGGGCTCGCCTTCGCCCCGCACGGCAAGACCTCCATGGCCCCGCAGCTCTTCCAGCGCCAGATCGACCGCGGCGCCTGGGGCATCACCCTCGCGGTCCCGCACCAGGTCCGGGTGGCCCGGGCCTACGGCGTCCAGCGGGTCTTCCTCGCCAACGAACTGGTGGACCCGGCCGCCCTGCGCTGGATCTCCGCACAGCTCGACGCCGACGCCGCCTTCCACCTCGTCTGCTACGTCGACTCGGTGCGCGGGGTCGAGCTGATGGACGCCGCCCTGCGCGGCGCCCGGCGCCCCCTGGACGTCGTCGTCGAGCTGGCCGCGGGCGAGGGCGCCCGCACCGGGGTCCGTACGGAGACGGAGTGCGCGGCGGTCGCGGACGCGGTGGCCGCCGCGCCGTCCCTGCGGCTGGTCGGGGTCGCGGGCTACGAGGGCGAGGTCCCGCGCGCGGACCCGGAGCGGGTGCGGGCCTGGCTGCACCGACTGGTCTCCCTCGCCGCCGACTTCGACAAGGCGGGACGGTTCGCGGGCGCCGAGGAGATCGTGGTCAGCGCGGGCGGCAGCGCCTGGTTCGACACCGTCGCCGAGGTCTTCGCCGGGATCCCCGGACTCTCCCTGCCGGTGCTGAAGCTGCTGCGTTCCGGCGCGTACGTCTCGCACGACGACGGCCACTACCGCAGGCTGACCCCGTTCAACCGGGTCCCCGAGGAGGGCGCGCTGGAGCCCGCGTTCCGGCTGTGGACCCAGGTCGTCTCCCGCCCCGCCCCCGACCAGGCCTTCGTCAACGCGGGCAAGCGGGACGCGGCCTACGACCTGGACCTGCCGTTCGCCCAGGTGATCCGCCGCGACGGCACGGAACGCCCCGCCACGGGTGTCTCGGTGACCGCGCTCTCCGATCAGCACGCCTGGCTGCGCACCGACGCCGAGGCGGACGTCGAGGTCGGCGACTGGGTCGGCCTGGGCCTCTCCCACCCCTGCACGTCCTTCGACAAGTGGCCGTTGATCCCGCTGGCCGAGGCGGACGGCACCGTCGTCGACTACATCCGCACATTCTTCTAGGGAGGCGGGACCGTGGAAGACCTCGTCATCCGGGACGCGGACGTCGTCGACGGCACCGGAGCGGACTCCTACCGCGCGGACGTGCTGATCGACGACGGCAGGATCGTCTCCATCGTGAAGGAGGCGGCGGCCGCCGGCTGCCAGCGCCCGAAGGCGGTACGGGAACTGGACGCGGAGGGGCTGGTCCTCTCCCCCGGCTTCATCGACATGCACGCCCACAGCGACCTCGCCCTGCTGCGCGACCCCGACCACAGCGCGAAGGCCGCGCAGGGCGTCACCCTCGAAGTCCTCGGCCAGGACGGGCTGTCGTACGCGCCGGTCGACGACCGCACCCTCGAAGGGGTCCGCCGGGCCATCACCGGCTGGAACGGGTACGGCGACGACCTCGACTTCGACTGGCGTTCGGTGGGCGAGTACCTGGACCGCCTCGACCACGGTTTCGAGGGCCGGGGCATCGCCGTCAACGCGGCCTACCTCATCCCCCAGGGCACGGTCCGCGCCCTGGTCGTCGGCTGGGAAGACCGCCCGGCCACCGACCGGGAGCTGGACCGGATGCGCCGGCTGGTCGCGGAGGGGCTGGAACAGGGCGCCGTCGGCCTGTCCTCCGGGCTGACGTACACGCCCGGCATGTACGCGCGAGGCGCCGAACTGACCGAACTGTGCCGGGTGGTGGCCGGGTACGGCGGCTACTACTGCCCCCACCACCGCAGTTACGGGGCCGGCGCGCTCGAGGCGTACGCGGAGATGGTCGAGCTGACCCGCGAGGCGGGCTGCCCGCTGCACCTCGCCCACGCCACCATGAACTTCGGCGTGAACGAGGGCCGTGCCCCGGAGCTCCTGACCCTCCTGGACGAGGCCCTGGCCTCGGGCGAGGACATCACCCTCGACACCTATCCCTACACCCCCGGCTGCACGACTCTCGCGGCCCTGCTGCCCAGTTGGGCGAGCGAGGGCGGCCCGCAGGAGATCCTGCGCCGTCTCGCGGACGACGACACGGCCGCCCGCATCCGCCACGACCTGGAGGTGACCGGCGCGGACGGCTGCCACGGGGTGCCGGTGGACTGGGACACGATCGAGATCTCGGGCGTGGGCGACGAACGGCTGGCGGACCAGGTGGGCCGCACGGTCCACGCGTCGGCGCTCCTGCGCGGCGAGGAGCCCTGGACGACGGCCCGCCGCCTGCTCCTGGAGGACCGGCTGGCGCCCACGATCCTCCAGCACGTGGGCCACGAGGAGAACGTCCGCACGATCATGCGCCACCGCGTCCACACGGGCGGCTCGGACGGCGTCCTGACCGGCGCCAAGCCGCATCCGCGGGCGTACGGCACGTTCCCGCGCTACCTCGGCCACTACGTACGGGAGTCGGGGATCCTGTCCCTGGAGGAGTGCGTGGCCCACCTGACCGGCCGCCCGGCGGCCCGCCTGCGCCTGCCGGACCGGGGCCTGGTCCGCGAGGGCCACCGCGCCGACCTGGTGCTCTTCGATCCGCAGACCGTGGCGGCGGGCTCCACCTACGAAGCCCCGCGCACCCTGCCCACCGGCATCCCCCACGTCCTGATCGACGGCCGCTTCGTCATCGAGGACGGCCGGCGCACGGACGTACTGGCGGGGCGGGCGGTCCGTCGCAGTCCCGTGTGACGGAACGCCGCGCCCGGCGGTCCGAGCCCTACGGCTTGGGCAGGGTGCAGGCGGTCGCGCTCAGGTTGAGCTGGTTGCCGGTCGTGAAGCAGGCCGGGATCAGGTAGGTCTCCTGGGCGTAGTTGATGCCCTGGCGGACGGTGACGTTGCCGCTCGCGTCGACCTCACAGGGGTTGTTCTCCGTGCAGCGCGCGCCGTCCTCGTTGCCGGTGTTGTTGACGGCGACGACCTTGCCGGTGGACTGGTCGATCACCGGCGAGCCGGAGGTGCCGCCGATGGTCTGGCAGGCGGAGGTGTAACGGACCGAGTCCTTCCAGGTCCAGTCACCTTCCTTCAGGCGGTACACGAACCCGTCGATGTTGCAGTTGTAGAGCGTCTTCCAGTAGCCGGACGCCACGGTGATGGCGGTGCCGGCGGTCGGGTGGGTGTCCTGCACGGTCAGCGCGGAAATCCCGTACGAGTTCTTGATCGTGGCGTACGTGCTGGTGAGCTGGTAGATCGAGACGTCCGTGTCGGTCATCGTCCCGTAGGCCAGCTTGCTGGCGCGCAGGGTCGCGACCCGGGTGCCGGCGGAGTTGAGCAGGCCGAAGGTGCGGCTGGAGGCCTGGTTGACGAGCACCTCGCCGGGCTCCGGGAAGCCGGTCGACAGGCAGTGGCCGTTGGAGAGCACCAGCGCCGGGTCGGTGTCCAGGGAGTTGGGGAAGCGGACGACCGAGCCGGAACAGTTGCTGAGCGCGACGGTCCCGGCGAGGTTGACGGCCTGGAGCGTCGGCGCGGCGGCGGCCTTGGTGTCCGCGGAGGCCGAGGCGGCGGAGGCGGCGGAGGCCGTGGCGGGCTTCGCGCTCACCGGCGCGGCGACCGCGGGTGCCGCACCCGCCCCGGCGATGGCCAGGGCGAAGAGCACGGCAACGAGAGGCTTTCTCATGTGGGGGTCCCCTCTTACGACAGGGCGACCGGAGATCTTCCGGCCGCCCGCAGTTTTGTCATGCGCATTGTTAGTGCCGGAGGAGGGGAGAGCAAGGGTCGGCTTTCGGCCAGGCAGCAGCCGGGCAACGGCCAGGCGGCAGGGGGTCGCGCCTGCACGCCGAAGCCCTGCCATCGCGGGGCCGACCCGCCCGGGGATACCCTGGAAAGGACTCTCCGTGCCCATCGCGCCCCGTCGACAGTGCCCGAAGCACGCCCGTCGCCGTGAGGGAGATCGACTCCCATGGACCTCAACACCATCACCGAGATCGTCCGGCGACCGTCCGGCCGGCCCGGCGCAGAGTGGCGCGAAGGTGACGCCTGGCTCGCGGGCGGGAACCTGGCTGTTCTCCGCGGAACAGCCGGATCTGCGCCGCCTGGTCGACCTGACGGCGCTGCACTGGGACCCCTTGGTCCCGAGCGACGCGGGCCTCGAGATCGGCGCCACATGCACCATCCGTGACCTGTACGCCTTCGCGCCGCCCGGTGACTGGATCGCGGGCCCACTCCTCGCGCGCAGCTGCGAGGCGCTGCTGTCCTCGTTCAAGGTCTGGAACTCGGCGACGGTCGGCGGGAACATCTGCCTGGCGCTTCCCGCCGGGCCGATGATCACGCTGACGGTCGCGCTCGAGGCGCGCTACGACCTGTGGGCTCCCGACGGGTCCACGCGCATCGTCGACGCCCTGGAGTTCGTGACCGGGGACCACCAGAACGTGCTCGCTCCCGGCGAGATCCTGAGGCGGGTGGCCATTCCGGCGCGCGCCCTGCGGAAGCGCGCCGTCCACCGCCGCTTCACCCTGACCCGCCTCGGCCGTTCGACGGTGTTCCTGATCGGCACCCGGACCCCCGGTACGGGCGAACTGCTGCTCACCGTCACGGCGGGCACCACACGGCCGGTGCGCATGGCGTTCGACGGCCCGCCCGATGCCCGGACCCTGCGGCAGAGCATCGACGCCGTCCCCGCCGACGTCTGGTTCGCCGATCCCAACGGGACCCCCGGCCATCGTCGCCATCTGACAAGGCACTTCGCCGAGGAGATTCGTCGCGAACTCACGGCTGGGACCTGACAACCCGCACGGCTGGGACCTGACATGACCTACCTCGTGAACGGCAGGAGCTTCCGGGAAGAACCCGAACCCGGCCAGTGCCTGCGCAGCTTCCTGCGCTCGCTCGGCCACCACGGCGTCAAGAAGGGCTGCGACGCCGGTGATTGCGGCGCCTGCACGGTGTGGCTGGACGGCGATCCGGTGCACAGCTGCATCACCCCCGCCTTCCGCGCGGACGGCCGCGAGGTGACCACGATCGAGGGCCTGGGCTCACCCGGCGACCTGCATCCGATGCAACGGCGCTTCCGCGACGCCCCAGGGTTCCAGTGCGGCTTCTGCACCGCTGGGATGATCATGACCTCGGCGGCGTTCACCGACGCCCAGAAGGCGGACCTGCCCCGGGCGCTGAAGGGCAACCTCTGCCGCTGCACCGGCTATCGGGCGATCGAGGACGCGGTGAACGGCGTGGTCGGCGTGGAGAGCGCCGCGCCGGGCAAGGCCGTCGGAAGGAGCGTCGGGGCGCCTGCCGCCGAGGACGTGGTGACCGGCCGCGCCGAGTTCACGATGGACACCCGCCTGGACGGCATGCTGCACCTCAAGGTGCTGCACTCACCGCACGCGCACGCCCGGATCGTCTCGATCGACAAGAGCGCCGCCCTCGCGGTTCCCGGGGTGCGCCGGGTGTACACCTGGCAGGACGTGCCGCGCAGACGCTTCACCACGGCGATCCACACCGACCATCTCGTCGATCCGGACGACACCCGCATCCTGGACGACACGGTCCGCTTCGTCGGCCAACGCGTCGTCGCGGTGCTGGCCGACACCGTCGGGGCGGCGGAGGAGGGCTGCCGCAGGACGGTCGTGGAGTACGAGGTGCTCCCGGCCGTGTTCGAGCCGCTGGAGGCGATGGCGGAGGGGGCACCGCAACTGCACGGCTCGGACGACCCGTTCGTCCGCGATCCCGTCCACAACATCCTGCTCGAACTGCACACGCACATAGGTGATGTGGACGCGGGGTTCGCCGAAGCCGACGTGATCCACGAGGGCACCTACTTCTCGCCCCGCGTGCAGCACGCGCATCTGGAGACCCACGGCTCGATCGCCTGGATGGAGAACGGCCGGCTGAACGTCCGCACCAGCTCGCAGTCGCCGTCGATCGCGAAGGTCAAGCTCGCCTATCTGTTCGCGCTGCGCCCCGACCGGCTCCGGGTGTTCTGCAAGCGCGTCGGTGGCGGCTTCGGCGGCAAGCAGGAGGTGATCTCGGAGGATCTGGCGGCGCTCGCCACCCTGGACACCGGGCGACCCGTCTGCTTCGAGTACACCCGTGAGGAGGAGTTCACCACGGCCTCGCCACGTCACCCGATGACGTTGACGGTCAGGCTCGGCGCGAAGGCGGACGGCACCCTCACGGCGTTCCAGGTCCGCAATGTGTCGAACACGGGCGCCTACGGCAACCACGGTGGCGAGACGCTGTACGCGGGCGGCTCCGCCGTCATGATCTACCGCTGCCCCAACAAGAGGTACGACGCGTTCTCGGTCTACACCAACACCGTGCCGAGCGGGGCGCTGCGCGGCTACGGGATGACCCAGCCGGCGTTCGCCGTGGAGTCGGCGATGGACGAACTGGCGCGCGCGTTGCACATCGATCCGCTCGAGCTGCGACGCCGGAACATCGTGCGGCCGGGTGATCCGCTCGTCGCCCTGCACGACGGCCCCGACGACGTGGCGTTCAGCGAGGACTCCCTCACGAAGTGCATCGACCTGGTGGAGGGCGCGCTGGCCCGGACCGCCGACCGGCCGTCCCCCGGCCCGGAGTGGCTGGTGGGTACCGGCGTCGCGAGTTCGCTGCACGAGACCGCGCCCCCGACCGAGCACGTCTCCGAGGCCTGGGTGACGCTGCGGGACGACCTCGTCTACGAACTGGCCGTCGGGACGGTCGAGTTCGGCGAGGGCACGTCGACCGCGCACGTCCAGATCGCGGCGGGGCAGCTGGGTACGACACCGGCGCGGATCCACCTGGTGCAGTCCGACACCGACCGCACGGGGTTCGACACCGGCGCCTTCGCCAGTGCGGGGCTGTTCGTGTCGGGCAACGCGGTCCTGCGGGCGGCCGACGCGGTACGCGACCGCATCCTCGAATACGCCGCCACGTACACCGGCGTCCACCTCGTGCTGTGCTCGATGGACGACGAGGAGGTGGTCTGCGGGGACCGGCGGGTGCCGCTGGCCGAGCTCGTCGCGTCGGCCCGGGCGCGCGGCATCCGGTTCACCGCCGCCCGCAGGGCCTACGGCTCGCCCCGGAGCGTCACCTCCAACACGCAGGGGTTCCGGATCGCCGTCCACCGGGTGACGGGGGAGATCCGCGTCCTGCACAGCGTCCACGCGGCGGACGCCGCCGTGGTCATCAACCCCGCCCAGGTCCGCGGACAGGTAGAGGGCGGTGTCGCTCAGGGGATCGGATTCGCGCTGACCGAGAACCATCACGTCGACGACGACGGCGTCATGGTGAACCCGAACTTCCGCAACTACCGCATCCCCACCTTCGCCGATGTCCCGCGCACCGAAGTGCTCCTGGTGGCCTCGACGGATTCCGTCGGCCCCCTGCGGTCGAAAGGGATGGCGGAGTGCTGCATCAACCCGGTGGCCCCGGCGCTGGCGAACGCCCTGCATGACGCGACGGGCGTCCGCTTCCGCTCGCTGCCGCTGACTCCGGAGCGGATCTACAGCCGGCTGATCGAGAAGCAGTCGGTGCCGACGGGCCCGGGCTCATGAGCACCGACCAGCACCAGGACGCGGCGGCGACCGCGATCATCGGCCAGAAGGTGCTGTCCAGATTCGAACAGCAATACGAGTCATGGCAACGGAACGTCAACGCCGCCGCCGCCGACTACCCCGGATATCTGGGCGTCGAGGTATCCCGGCCGACGGACCTCCAGCCCGAATGGGTCGTCGTCTACCGGTTCGACTCGGTGGCCCATCTCCAGGCGTGGATCAACAGCGCGACGAGACAGCGCCTCCTGGCGATCGGCGACACGTACCTGGACGGCCCGGGAACGCAGCAGGTCGTCAGCGGCGGCAGCCGGCCGGCGGATCCACTGGTGACGGTCGTGATCACGCACCATGTCGATCCCGCCCATGTGGACGACTTCCTCGCATGGCAGCGGCGTATGAGCCACGAGGAGGGGAAGTTCGAGGGATTCCGCGGGACCGAGCTGTTCCGTCCGGTCGAAGGCGTCCAGGCCGACTGGACCACCATGTACCGGTTCGACAATGCCGAGCATCTCGACGCCTGGCTGACGTCACCGAGGCGGCAGGAGCTGCTCGCCGAGGGCGCGAAGTTCAACGACTTCAGACTGCGCGCGATCGACAACTCGTTCGGCAGCTGGTTCGCCTTCGACGAGAACGGCAAGGAGGCGCCACCGCCCTCGGAGACGAAGACCTCCCTCGCCGTCTGGGTCGGCCTGTACCCGACCGTCGTGCTGCTGACCCTCGCCCTGTCGCCGCTGGGCATGCCGTTCTGGCTCGGGCTGCTCGTGGGCAACCTGCTGTCGAGCTTCCTGATGAGCTTCCTCACCATGCCGCACTACGTGAACCGGTTCCTCGGGCGGTGGCTGCGGCCGCCCCCGGACGAACCGGCGGCGCGGACCAACCTCGTCGGCCTCGGCATCGTCGCCGGGCTGATGGCGTTCTGGGTCGCGGTCTTCTACCTCATCACGACCCAGATCTGGACGCTGCCCTGAGCGATCACGGGCATGCCGGCGGAGCGGGCGGTCCGTCGCGGCCCCGGTGAGCGCCCCGGCCTACCTGCCCCCCTTGTCCCGGCCCCGGCCCTTCCCGGGATTGCCCTTCCCGGACCCGGACCCGGACGCCGAGGCGGAGGGCGAGACGCTCGCCGCCCCGCTCGTGGCGGCTTCGGCCGACGCCTCGGCCGAGGGTGCCTCGGACGCCGTACCCCCCGAGGACGGCACCGGAGCGAGCGAAGCGGACGGGGTCGGCTCCACGGACCCGGCGGAGCCGCTCGCGGCCGAAGCCGGCCCGTCCGACGGGCTCACCGCGTCGTCCGGCGCCGAGCGCGTGTCCCCCTGCCTGCCCCGCTGGTCCCCGCCCTGATCCCCGGAGAAGGACATCCCCGCCACCACCGCGGCCAGCGCCACCGCCCCGACCGCCCCGGCGGCGGCCAGCACGCGGCGCGAAGGCCGGCCGGCCGTCCGGTGCGCGGCGCGCCGACGGTCCGCGCGGCCGCCCGGCTCCCCCTCCGAAGGGCGAACCCGAGGCAGCTCGGCGGTCTCGTCGTAGGCGTTCTCCCACCCATGGGCGGCCGCCGGATCGACGTACCGCTCGTACGCCGCCGGATCGGTCTCGGCGGACGGGTGGTACACGATCGGCCGCACCGGAGGTGCGCCACTCTCACCTGGCCTGAACATGGCGCGGATTGTAGGGACAGGAGTGACTCCTGGGACAGCTACCGGCGATAACGACCCAAACCACCCGTCTCACGTGGCGGGAAACACGCCCCCGGAAGCGTTACCGGGCCGTAAGCTCCCAGACATGCAGGTGATCCAGTCGACCAAGCTCGCCAACGTCTGTTACGAGATCCGGGGCCCGGTTCTCGAAGAGGCGATGCGCCTGGAAGCGGCTGGTCACCGCATCCTCAAGCTGAACACCGGCAACCCTGCCGCCTTCGGCTTCGACTGCCCGCCGGAGATCCTGGAGGACATCCTCCGCAACGTCTCGACGGCACACGGCTACGGCGACGCCAAGGGCCTGCTGGCCGCGCGCAGGGCCGTGGTGATGCACAACCAGACACTCGGCATCGAGACGGACGTCGAGCACGTCTTCATCGGCAACGGCGTGTCCGAGCTGATCGTCATGGCGATGCAGGGGCTGCTGGACGACGGGGACGAGGTCCTCGTACCGGCACCCGACTACCCGCTGTGGACCGCCGCCGTCTCGCTCTCCGGCGGCACCGCCGTGCACTACCGGTGCGACGAGCAGTCGGACTGGATGCCCGACCTCGCCGACGTCGAGCGCAAGATCACCGACCGCACCAAGGCGATCGTCATCATCAACCCGAACAACCCGACGGGCGCGGTGTACGACGAGGCGATGATCCGGGGGCTGACGGACATCGCGCGCCGCCACAACCTCCTGGTCTGCTCGGACGAGATCTACGACAAGATCCTCTACGACGGCGCCACGCACACCCCGACCGCCAAGGTCGCCCCGGACCTGCTCACCCTCACCTTCAACGGCATGTCGAAGGCGTACCGGGTGGCCGGCTACCGGGTCGGCTGGATGGCGATCTCCGGTCCGCGCGCGCACGCCGACTCCTACATCGAGGGTCTGACGATCCTGGCGAACATGCGCCTGTGCGCGAACATGCCGGGGCAGCACGGGGTCGTGGCCGCGCTCAGCGGGCGCCAGACGATCAAGGACCTGGTGCTGCCGGGCGGGCGGCTCAAGGAGCAGGTGGACACGGCGTACGAGCTGCTGACGCAGATCCCGGGCGTGACCTGCGTCCGCCCGAAGGGGGCGCTGTACCTCTTCCCGCGTCTGGATCCCACCGTCTTCAAGATCAAGGACGACCGGCAGATGGTCCTGGACCTGCTGCGCCAGGAGAAGATCATGGTCGTCCAGGGCACCGGTTTCAACTGGCCGGAGCCGGACCACTTCCGGGTCGTCACCCTGCCGACGGCGACGGACCTGCGGGACGCGGTGGGCCGGATCGCCCGCTTCCTGGACGGCTACAGCCAGCCCTAGCGGCGGCTTTATGGACGACTCAACTTTAGACGAGATCTAAGCTAGGATGGTTTCCTGACAGCACAGGAGGCCATCCTCATGTACGAGCCGATCCGCACCCCCGCTTCCCGTGGGTCCGCCCACACCACGATGGCCGGCAAGCCCTCGGACTTCCCCCACCGCTCCCGCGAGGAAGAGCTGGACATCCAGCTCGCGGCACATCTCGCGGCGCTGCTCGCCGTCACCGACGAGCTCCGCGCGGCGGCACCGTCCGCCGACCTGGACACCGCGGCCGCACGGCTCGCGCAGCAGGTGCTCCGGTTGCGGGGCGGGCGGACTCCGGTCCGCGCCACCCTCGCCGCCGACCCGGCGGACCCGCGCCTCGCGGTCCTGCACGAGCGGGCGCACGCCCTGGCGGGCCGCGCCCTCCTCGTCGCCGCGTCCCGCGCGGACACCGCGGCGGCGATCCTGGCGGCCCAGCGCATGGACGCGCACGCGGCCGCCCTCGCGGAGAAGAAGGAACTGAGCACCGCCGGCTGAACCCCCTCACCGGGGCCACCCTCCCGGTGAACCCCTCCCCGGCACCACCCCTGGCCGGGCTCCCCTCCGGGGACCATGAACGGCCCCGGTCCGCGTGCACCCGCAGCGACGCGCGGACCGGGCGCCATTTTTTTCGCCCTGGTCGGAACCTCCCCTTCCTGTTGCGTTCCGGGGCACCCCCTTCACCCCCCGTTCACCCGGACCACCCGGGAACGTGGGGTTCCGCGAGCACGCTCCCCCTGTGAGACGAATCGCAGGAATCGTCCTCGCGGTGCTGCTGATGGCGGGTGTGGTGGTCGCCGTCGTCGCGGGCCGCAGCGATGAGGACAAGGGCACGGCAACGAAGACCGTGCGGATGGTGATCGGGTCGGAGAAGGCGGAGTTCTTCGCCGATCCGGACGTGGTGAAGGCCCTCGCCGCCAAGGGCTACACCGTCGAGGCCGAGACCTCCGGGTCCTGGGCCATGGAGGGGCTGGACCTCAAGGGGTACGACCTCGCCTTCCCCTCCAGCCAGGCGCCCGCCACCGAGCTGGCGGCGAAGTACAAGGTGCGGGGGACCCTCCCGCGCCCCTTCTACTCGCCCCTCGTCGTCGTGGCGCACAGGAACGCCGCCGGGGTGCTCGCGGGCAACGGCCTGGCCACGCTGGACGCCGAACACCGCGGCACGCTGAAGATGGCCCGCTACCTCGACGCGGCCCGCGCCGACCGGACCTGGCAGCAGCTCAAGGGGGCCGGGAAGTACGGGGAGTTGACCGGCACCCTCTACCTGTCCAGCACCGACCCGGAGACCTCCAGCTCGGGCGCCCTCTACCTGGCCGCCGCGTCCTACGTGGACAACGGCGGCAAGGTGGTCGCGAGCGACGCGGAGGTCGAGCGCACGGCGCCCCTGCTGCACCGGCTGGTCAGCGTCCAGGGCGCCCAGCAGTCCAGCACGGACGCGGCCTTCCGGGACTTCGTCAGCGGCGCCGGCAACCCGCTCGTCCTGGTCTACGAGTCGCAGGTCGCCTCCCTCCTGGCGGACGGGCAGCAGCCGGACGACCTGGTGGTGCTCTACCCGGACACCACCGTCAACAGCGACCACACCGCCGTACCGCTCACCGAGAACGGCAGCGCACTCGCCCAACTCCTTTCCACTGACCCGGAGTTGCGGAAGCTGGAGATCCGGCACGGGTTCCGTCCGCAGGGCGTCACCGCCGAGTTCGCCTCGGCCACCACCTACCTCAAGCAGGAACTGACCGGCGTCCGCCAGGCGCCCGTGCCCACCTCCACGGTGCTGCACGAGCTGGCGCGACGGGCGCGCGGATAGGGGGAACAGCACATGACCGACGACAGCACCTTCACCCTCACGCCGCCCGAGGCCGTCGCCGCCGTGCCGCGCGAGAAGGCCGGCGGGCTCGTGCCCGTCGACGACTCCGTAGTCACGGACATGACGGCCAAGGCCGCCGCGTACGTCGAGGGGCTCGCCGCGCTCGACGCCCGCTCGCCCGAGTTCGCCGGCAAGGTCGGCGAGATCACCGCGCTCGGCGCCGGTGAGATGCGCACGGCCGCCGCGCAGTCCAACCGCATGCTGGAGCGGACCATCAGAAGTCTGCCGGACAAGGGCGGGGACGCCCAGTCACAGGTCGCGGGCTCGCTCGTCGAACTCCGGCGCGTGGTCGAGGACCTGGACCCGCGTGACCTGCCGGCGTCCAGGGGACGCAAGTTCCTGTCCCGGCTGCCCGGCGGGAACAAGCTGCGCGACCACGTCGCCAAGTACGCCTCCGCGCAGGGCACGCTCAACCGGATCGTGGGCTCGCTGCGCGGCGGCCAGGACGAACTGCGGCGCGACAACGCCGCGTTGCAGACCGAACGCGTCCGGCTCTGGGAGACGATGGGCAAGCTCCAGGAGTACGTGGTGCTGACCGACGCCCTCGACGCGGCGGTCGGGCAGCGGATCGCCGAGGCCACCGACCCCGGGCGGGCCGACGGCCTGCGCGCCGACGTCCTCTTCCCGGTCCGGCAGAAGCACCAGGACCTGCTCACCCAGCTCGCGGTCTGCGCGCAGGGCTACCTCGCCATGGACGTCGTACGACGCAACAACGACGAGCTGATCAAGGGCGTCGACCGAGCGGCCACGACCACGGTCGCGGCCCTGCGCATCTCCGTGATGCTGGCCTCCGCGCTGGACCACCAGAAGAAGGTCGTCGAACAGGTCAACGCACTGCGCGGCACCACCGAGGACCTCATCCGGGGCAACGCGGAGATGCTGGCGACCCAGAGCGGGGAGATCCAGCGCATCGCCGCCGATCCGGCGGTCGGCGCCGAGACCCTGCGCTCCGCCTTCCAGCAGATCTACCGCACCCTCGACGCCATCGACACCTACAAGGTCCAGGCCACCGAGGCGATGGCGGTGACCGTGGAGAACCTGACGGCCGAACTCCAGCAGGCGAGCAGCTATCTGGACCGCAGCCGCTCGCGGGGCGCCCTGGAAGGCGGGCTCGCATGAGACGTTCCCTCCTGGCCTGTGCGGCCCTCGCCCTCCTGCTGACCGCCTGCTCTGCGCAGAGCGGCGCCGAGGACCCCGACGCGCCCGAGCCGGGCACCCTGCGGATCCTCGCCTCCAGCGAGCTGAGCGACATGGCACCGGTGCTCGAACAGGTCCGCAAGGACACCGGCGTCACGGTCAGGCCGACCTACATGGGCACCCTGGACGCCGTGAACCTGCTGGCGAAGGGCGGCACCGACGGGAAGTACGACGCCCTGTGGCTGTCCTCCGACGACTATCTGCGGCTGCGCCCCGACGCGGCGAAGAAGGTCGTCTCGGAGACGCCGATCATGTCGAGCCCGGTGGCCCTCGGCGTGAAGACCGCCAAGCTCGGCGCCCTCGGCTGGACCGCCGGCCAGGTCACCTGGACGCAGATCGAGCAGGCGGTGCGGGACGGGAAGCTCACCTACGGCATGACCGACCCGGCCCGCTCCAACTCCGGCTTCGCCACGCTGATCTCGGTCGCCTCGGCGCTCTCGGGAGCCCAGTCGGCGCTCACCGACGCGGACGTCACCAAGGCGACGCCGAGGCTGAAGGAGTTCTTCGCGGGACAGCAGCTGACCTCGGGGTCGTCGGGCTGGCTGGCAGCCGCGTACACCCGGCGCGGTGACGTCGACGCGCTGCTCAACTACGAGTCCGTGCTGAAGGGCGTCCCGGGGCTGACCGTGATCCGCCCCACGGACGGTGTCGTCACCGCCGACTACCCGCTCTCCTCCCTCGCCGCGACCGACGCGACGACCCGCAAAGACGTCAAGCGGGTCACCGACGCCCTGCGCACCGAGGACGTCCAGCGGCTGATCACCACCCGGACGCACCGCCGCCCGGTCGTCGCCTCCGTACCGCCCGCGGCCGGCCTCGACACCACCCGCCGGCGCGAACTGCCCTTCCCCGGCAGCCGTTCCGTCGCCGACGGGCTGCTCGACGCCTACGAGAACGAGCTGCGCCGCCCGTCGCGGACCGTGTACGTCCTCGACACCTCCGGCTCGATGGAGGGCGACCGGCTGAGCCGGCTGAAGGACGCCCTCGCCGACCTCACCGGTGACTTCCGCGACCGCGAGGAGGTGACGCTGATGCCGTTCGGGTCGGACGTGAAGAGCGTCGCCACGCATGTGGTCAGCCCCGCCGACCCGCAGACCGGACTGGCCGCGATCCGCGAGGACACCGAGGAACTCACGGCCGACGGCGAGACCGCGATCTACACCTCGCTGGAGAAGGCCTACGACCATCTGGGCACCGACCGGAACACCTTCACCTCCATCGTGCTGATGACGGACGGCGAGAACACCAAGGGCGACGACGCCGACGACTTCGACGCCTTCTACCGGGACGACCTCACCCCGGCCGGAAAGCGGATCCCCGTCTTCCCCATCCTCTTCGGCGACTCCGACCGCTCGGAACTGGAGCACATCGCCGAGCTGACCGGCGGCCGGCTCTTCGACGCGCAGCAGGGCTCGCTGGACGGCGCCTTCGAGGAGATCCGTGGCTACCAGTAGGTTCGTCGGGTACCTGGAGTCCCGCAAGAACATCGCGGGCAGCGCGGCCGGACTGGCCGCACTGGTGCTGACCTTCACGGGGGCGGCGGGCGCGTACTGGCCCGTCGTGGTGGTCGGTCTGTACGGCGCGGGCGCGCTGATCGCCCCGCCGGAGCGGCCGCCGCTGCCCGACTTCCCGGATCCGTCGGCCCAGCTGGACGCGGTGCGCGACGACTTCGAGCGACTCGGCGGGTATCTCGCGGAGATCGAGCTGCCGCCGGCCGCCGCCGGACGTCTCACCGAACTCACCGGCCTGCTGGCCGCGCTGCTGGAGCCCGGCTGGGTCGCCGAGGTCCTCGCCCAGGACCCGGAGGGCGTCCACGCGCTCTCCCGGACCGTACGGCAGGACCTGCCCGAGGCCGTCGACAGCTTCGTACGGACGCGCTGGTGGACGCGGATGGCCCCCGGCCAGGAACCACCGGAGCGGCATCTGGAGCGCCAGCTGGCGCTTCTCCAGGAGGAGGCCGAGCGGCTGACGGCCGGGCTCAGGGAGATCGAGGCGCGCCGCCAGGAGACGCACACGCGGTACCTGCAGGACCGTTCGCCCGACCAGCGCCTCCCATAGGCGAAGGCCTGTCGTCGTCTCCTCGTCGGGGCGGACGGGGAGACGACGACAGGCCCATGGCCACGTACGCCGTTGTACGCGGCTCGCCGCATCGCACCGCGGCCGGCCGTGACGATCACTGGTCAGGGCAATCCCGTGCCGGCCGCGGAGTTCTCGGTGGGCCTCAGCCCAGGCGCTGCACCAGCGCGCGGTACTCGTCCCACAGTTCCTTCGGGGTGTGTTCGCCGAAGGTGTTGAGGTGCTCGGGGACCAGGGAGGCCTCCTCGCGCCAGACCTCCTTGTCCACGGTGAGGAGGAACTCCAGGTCGGAGTCGGCCAGTTCGAGGCCCTTGGTGTCGAGGGCGTCCTTGGTCGGCAGGATGCCGATCGGGGTCTCGACGCCCTCGGCCCTGCCGTCCAGGCGCTCCACGATCCACTTCAGCACGCGGCTGTTCTCGCCGAAGCCGGGCCAGACGAACTTGCCCGCCTCGTTCTTGCGGAACCAGTTGACGTAGTAGATCTTCGGGAGCTTCGACTGGTCCTTGCCCTTGGCGACGTCGACCCAGTGGCCCATGTAGTCGCCCATGTTGTAGCCGCAGAACGGCAGCATGGCGAAGGGGTCACGGCGCAGCTCGCCCACCTTGCCCTCGGCGGCGGCGGTCTTCTCGGAGGCCACGTTGGCGCCGAGGAAGACGCCGTGGTTCCAGTCGAAGGACTCCGTCACCAGCGGGACCGCGGAGGCGCGTCGGCCGCCGAAGAGGATCGCCGAGATCGGCACGCCCCTGGGGTCCTCCCACTCGGGCGCGATGATCGGGCACTGCGCGGCGGGGACGGTGAAGCGGGCGTTGGGGTGGGCGGCGGGGGTGCCGGACTCCGGCGTCCAGTCGTTGCCCTTCCAGTCGGTGAGGTGGGCGGGAGTCTCCTCCGTCATGCCCTCCCACCAGATGTCGTTGTCGTCGGTGAGGGCGACGTTGGTGAAGACCGAGTTGCCCCAGAGGGTCTTCATCGCGTTGGCGTTGGTGTGCTCACCGGTGCCGGGCGCCACGCCGAAGAAGCCGGCCTCGGGGTTGATGGCGTACAGGCGGCCGTCCTCGCCGAACCGCATCCAGGCGATGTCGTCACCGATGGTCTCGACGGTCCAGCCGGAGACGGTGGGTTCCAGCATGGCCAGGTTGGTCTTACCGCAGGCGCTCGGGAAGGCGGCGGCGACGTACTTGGACTCGCCCTGCGGCGGGGTCAGTTTGAGGATCAGCATGTGCTCGGCGAGCCAGCCCTCGTCGCGGGCCATGACGGACGCGATGCGCAGGGCGTAGCACTTCTTGCCGAGCAGGGCGTTGCCGCCGTAGCCGGAGCCGTAGGACCAGATCTCGCGGCTCTCGGGGAAGTGCGAGATGTACTTGGTGCGGTTGCAGGGCCACGGGACGTCGGCCTCGCCCTCGGCCAGCGGCGCTCCGAGCGTGTGCACGGCACGCACGAAGAAGCCGTCGGTGCCGAGTTCGTCCAGCACCGGCTGTCCCATGCGGGTCATGGTGCGCATGGACACGGCGACGTAGGCGGAGTCGGTGATCTCGACGCCGATCGCGGAGAGGTCGGAGCCCAGCGGGCCCATGCAGAAGGGGACGACGTACATCGTGCGGCCGCGCATGGAGCCGCGGAACAGCCCCTTCTCCCCCGAGAAGATCTCCCGCATCTCGGCGGGCGCCTTCCAGTGGTTGGTGGGGCCGGCGTCCTTCTCCTGCTCGGAGCAGATGAAGGTGCGGTCCTCGACGCGGGCGACGTCGGTGGGGTCGGAGGCCGCGTAGTAGGAGTTCGGGCGCTGGACCGGGTCGAGCCTCTTGAAGGTGCCCTTCTCCACGAGCTCGTCGCACAGTCGCTCGTACTCGGCCTCGGATCCGTCACACCAGACCACGTTGTCCGGCTGCGTCAGTTCGGCGATCTCGTTCACCCAGGAGACGAGTTCCTGGTGCTGGGTGGGGATGACGGGGGGAGCCGCGATGTCGCGCGCCACGATTGCTCCTAAATGAGGGATTTTTTGTTTGGAGGCCCCGTGGGGGCTGCGACCCGGATGCTTCGGATGGTGACCTTGGCGCTCATCCGGTGTCGACCGCACTCATTTGATCATCCGATGCTACCGCCCATATGTCCAGAGGGCCTCACAGGTGAGCGGAGTGAGGATGGCCACGTGTAGCGGCGCCGTTTTGCGTCCACATGACGTTCAGCCGACGGCCCCTTGACCCGTCCCCGTGAGACGATGGCCACTCTTGACACCCGGACACGCCGGACCGACACGTAAGTTACGGTTCCGTAGGTACGATTCGCCCATGACTGCGTCCGTCCCCGACGCGCCCACGGACTCGCCGGCCGCCGGCCCCGCGTCCGTCGCGCACTCCCTGTCGGAAGAGATCAAGCCCAAGCTCCGCGGCTGGTTGCACCTCGGCATGTTTCCGGCCGCACTCGTCTCCGGACTGGTCCTCACCGCCCTGGCGGACTCGTCCCGTGGCCGCATCGCCTGCGGAATCTTCGCCCTGACGGCCTGCCTCCTGTTCGGGGTGAGCGCCCTCTACCACCGCGGCAACTGGAGCCCGCGGATGGACGGCGTCCTGCGCAGACTCGACCACGCGAACATCTTCCTGATCATCGCGGGCACCTACACACCGCTCACCCTGCTGCTCCTGCCGGAGTCGAAGGGGCAGTGGCTGCTGTGGAGCATCTGGGCCGCGGCGATCGCGGGCATCGCCTTCCGGGTCTTCTGGGTGGGCGCCCCGCGCTGGCTCTACACCCCCTGCTACATCGCGATGGGCTGGGCGGCCGTCTTCTTCCTGCCGGACTTCATGCGGGCGGGCGGCATCGCCGTCATGGTCCTGGTGATCGTCGGCGGGCTCCTCTACAGCGCGGGCGGCGTGATCTACGGCATCAAGCGCCCCAACCCCTCACCGCGCTGGTTCGGCTTCCACGAGGTCTTCCACTCGCTGACCCTCGCCGCCTTCGTCGTGCACTACGTCGGCATCTCCCTGGTGGCCTACCAGCACGGATAGCGCCCCTTCTCCGCCCCTCCGGGCCACGGCTTCCGAGCCGTGGCCCTTTTTTGCGCGCCGGTTCCCGCATACCGGGAGTCCATAGCATTTGACACGTACCATCTTTTGAGAGCTACTCTCATTTCATGGCTACTGTCACGAACTCTGCTGCGGTGGGGCCCGACCCCCGCCGCTGGTGGGCCCTGGGGGCCCTGGTCGCGAGCATGCTCACGCTCGGCTTCGACACGACGATCCTCAATGTGGCCCTCTCGACGATGGCGGAGCAGCTCGGCGCCGGCACCGGTCAGCAGCAGTGGATGGCGGACGCGTACATCGTCGTCTTCGCGGCGCTGATGCTCCCGGCCGGCCTGCTGGGCGACCGCTTCGGCCGGCGGAACATGCTGATCACCGGGCTGGGGATCTTCCTCGTCGGCTCGCTGGTCGGCGCCCTGGCCGGGGACGTGAACGCGGTGATCGCCGCCCGCGCCGTGATGGGCGTCGGGGCCGCGCTGGTCACGCCGCTCGCGCTGTCGGTGCTGCCCTCGCTGTTCGCGCCCGAAGAGCGCACCAAGGCCGTCGGCATCGTCTCGGCCGGCTCGACGCTGGGCCTGCCGCTCGGGCCGATCATCGGCGGCTGGCTGCTCAACCACTTCTGGTGGGGCTCGGTCTTCCTCATCAACCTCCCGATGGCCGCGCTCGGCATCGCCGCCTGCGTCTTCCTGCTGCCCGAGACCCGCGACCCGGCCTCCCCCAAGGTCGACATCGTCTCCACCGCGCTCACCGCGGCCGGTCTCGGCGCCCTCATCTACGCGATCATCGAGGCGCCCACCCGGGGCTGGGGCGACCCGCTCGTCCTCGCGATGGACGCCACCGCCGTCGTACTGATCACCGCGCTGGTCCTGCGCGAGCGCCGGGCCGCGCGGCCCATGCTCGACATGGGGCTGCTCGCCCACCGCGGCTTCCTGTTCAACACGCTCGCGGCGACGCTTCTCATGTTCGTGCTGTCCGGCCTGCTGTTCGTCCTGCCGCAGTACCTCCAGGCCGTCCTCGGAAACGACGCCCTCGGCACCGGGGTGCGGCTGCTGCCGATGATGGGCGGTCTGATCGTCGCCGCGCGGGCCGCGCAGCCCGTCGTGGTCCGGTTCGGGGCGCGGGCGGTGGTGAGCGCGGGCCTGGTGGTGCTGGCCTTCGCCATGCTGCTGGGCAGCCGGACGACGGTCGACTCCGGCTACGGCTTCACCGCGCTGTGGCTGTCGATCGTCGGGTTCGGCTTCGGCTTCTCGATCGTGCCCGCGATGGCCGGCGCCCTGGGCACCCTGCCCACCGACCGCGCCGGCAGCGGCTCCGGCCTGCTGATGACCCTGCGCCAGGTCGGCGCCGCCATCGGCATCGCGCTGCTCGGCAGCCTGCTCGCGAGCGCCTTCCGCGACCGCCTCGACGTCACCGGTCTGCCCGCGGGGGCCGCCGACACCGCCGGGGACTCGGTGGTAGCCGCCCATGTGATCGCCGAGAAGGCGCACCTGACCGATCTCGCCGCCTCCGCGAACTCCGCCTACGTCCACGGCATGAGCCTGGTGCTGCTGGTGTGCGGCATCGCCGCCCTGGCCTCCGCGCTGCTGGCGGCCGCGTTCCTGCCGGGAACCGCGCAGGTCGACAGGAGCGATGCGGTGGCGGGCGGGGCCGAGGACGCCGGTCCCGGCTTGGTCACCCCCGCGGCCGATGCCCGACAATGAGCCCATGACGGCCGCACGCACCAGCTCTCCCGCCGACCACCCGCAGCCGGGTCTCCGGGAGCGCAAGAAGACCAAGACCCGCGAGGCGATCCGCGCCGCGACCTACGCGCTGGTCAAGGAGCAGGGGTACGACGCCACGACGATCGACCAGATCGCCGAGCGCGCCGAGGTGTCGCCGTCGACCGTCTTCCGCTACTTCCCGACCAAGGAGGACATCGTCCTCACCGACGAGCAGGACCCGATCCTGCTGGCGCTGCTGCGCTCCCGGCCCGCCCGCGAGGCGGTGGCGGACACCATGCGGTACGTGATGCGGGAAGGCGCCCGCATGGGCTTCGACGAGGACCCGGACATGGCCCGGCTGCGCACCCACCTGATGGTCCAGGTTCCGGCGGTGCGCTCGCGGATGATGGAGAGCATGTCGGTCCTCGGCCGCATGCTCTGCGTCGCGATCGGCGAGCGCTCCGGCCGCGACCCCGACAGCCTGGAGGTCCGCGTCTACACGATGTCCCTGCTCGGCGGCCTGATGGAGACGGCCCTGTACTGGGGCGAGCACGGCCACGAGGACGACTTCGGCGCCCTCCTCGACCGCACCCTGGACGTCCTGGAGCACGGCCTGAGCAAGGAAAACAGCTGAGCCCCCACCCCTGGGCCGTGCCATCCTGACCAGGTGAACGCATTCGAGATCCGCGTCGAAGTCGCCCCGGAGCTGGCCCTGTTCGTCCCGCCCGCGCGGCGTGCCGGAGCCACCGCGCTCGCCGTCGACGGCGTCTCCACCCTCGGCCATGTCGTCGAGTCGCTCGGGGTGCCCCTCACCGAGGTCGGCACCCTGCTCGTCGACGGCCGCGCCGTACCGGTCTCGCACATCCCCGCAGCCGGCGAGTCGGTGACCGTCCGCCCGGTGGCCCGCCCTCAGCAGATCCCGGAAGCGCCGCTGCGCTTCCTCCTCGACGTCCACCTCGGCACCCTGGCCCGCCGGATGCGTCTGCTCGGCGTGGACACGGCGTACGAGTCGACCGACATCGGCGACCCGGCGCTCGCCACCCGGTCGGCGGCCGAACAGCGCGTCATGCTGAGCCGGGACCGGGGCCTGCTGCGGCGGCGCGAACTGTGGGCGGGCGCGTTCGTCTACAGCACCGACCCCGAGGAGCAGCTCCGCGACGTACTCGACCGGTTCGCGCCCGAGCTGCTTCCCTGGACGAGGTGCACCGCCTGCAACGGTCTGCTGCGCAAGGCCACCAAGGAGGAGGTCGCCGACCAGCTGCGCCACGGCACGCGGCAGTCGTACGACGTGTTCGCGCAGTGCCTGTCCTGCGGGCGCGCTTACTGGAAGGGCGCGCACCACGAGCAGCTGGTGGCCATCGTGGAGCGCGCCCTGGCGGAGTTCGCGGGACAGGGCAGGCCCTAGCCCTTGCGCAGGTCGCCCTTTCCGCACGCGAGGCCGTCCCGGTCGGGGTCGAGCCCCAGCGGGTCGTCCTTGCCGTTGATCTTCAGCCGGCCGTAGTCGTTGGCCTTGAGCCAGGAGCAGCGGGCGGCCGTCGTCCTCTTCACCGTCGCCGGGAACGCCGTGGGCACGCACACGTTGATCGAGCCGTAGTGCCGGTCGCAGCCGGAGACGGTCGGGCCGACCGCCTGCGAGGTCCGCTTCCTGCCGGGGCCGGTGACCTTGCCGGTCAGTTCGTCGGCGAAGGAGTGCACGTGCGGTGCGGCCGCGGTGCCCGAGGACACCGAGAACGTCGACGCGGAGTCCGCGGCGAGTCCGGCCGGACCCTGGAGGTGCACCCACTTCGCCACCGACGGCACCCCGTTCGCGTCCACCGCGAAGAGCATGTACCAGCCGGGCGGCGCCAGGTTCGGGTTGCTCGTCACGTTGAGGTCGACGTTGTTGCCGTCGACGGACAGCGGGAGGTCCACGAAGCGCTGGTTCGGGTCGGAGGAGTGGGTCACCGCCGCCGGGCGGATCAGCTCCGCCTTGGCGATGGGCCGGTCGACCGTGATGCGCTGGGTGTCGCCGTACGTCCACTCCGTGTCGATGACCGACGTGATCGCCGGCCGGGTGCCCTTGAGCAGATAGGGCGGGGTGTAGATCGACACGTTGTGGTTCCAGGTGCCGTTGCCCGGGTTGTCGCCGGTCGACATCACCCGGCCGTCGGGCAGCAGGAACGACGACGAGTGGTAGCCGCGGGCCTGCGGGTCGGCGGCGACGGGATCGAAGGTGTTCGTGCCGGGGTCGTAGATCGACGACTCGAAGACCGGGTCGGCCCGGTTGTGCAGCGCGCCGCCCGTCTCCAGCACCTTGCCGTCGGGCAGCAGCACGGCGGAGACGTACATCTTCCCCTGGTTGCCCGTCTCGGCGACCGGCCCGGTGCCGAGGTCGACGGTGCCCTGCGGGAGCGGCGGTCCGGCGACGTACGACGGGTTCGCGGCCTTCAGGTCGATGATGTCGGTGAGCCGGTTGCCGTCCGGGTTGGAGTCGATGTTGCCGCCGCCGAGGGTGAGGACCCGCTGGTCCTGCGCCGGAGGCAGCAGGACGCTCGCCGACTGGTCGCGCTGGTCCTTGTTCTGCAGACCGGGGATCTGGGTGACCGTGTTGGCGTCGTAGTCGTAGACCGCCGAACCCGTGCCCGGGATGTTGTTGCCGAAGACATGGCTGCCCGAGTAGAAGAGGCGGCCGTCCTGCATCAGGATCATCGACGGGTACAGACCCCAGTACGACCAGGTCTGGTTGACCTTCCACAGCGGCTGCCACTGCTGCTCGGCCTGCGAGAACAGCTCGGCCGTCACCGATCCGGTCGAGTCCTCGCGCAGCCCGCCGAAGGACAGCACGTCACCGTTGCCCATGACCGTGGCCGACGGGTACCAGTGGCCGTCGTTCATGTCGTTGGTCCTGCTGTACGTCTCGGTGACGGGATCGAAGACGTACGAGTCCTTGAAGCCCTCGTAGCCGTGCCCGCCGGCCACCGGGTAGGCCTTGTTGCCGCTCATCACGAGGACGCGCCCGTCCTGGAGCTGCACGTGCCCGGAGCAGAACATGTCCTTCGGCGTGGGGACGACCTTGTAGCTGCCGGTCGCCGGGTCGTACACCGCCGACGTGAACGTGCCCGCGTTGAACTGCTCCTCGCTGTTGCCGGAGCCGGCGATCAGCAGCACCTTGCCGTTGTTGAGGACGACGGAGTGCATGGAGCGGACCGGGTTCTGCGTGGGCAGCACGTCCCAGCGGCCATTGGCGCAACTGTCGGCGGTGCCCGTGCAGGTCGCGGGCGGGAGGACGTCCGGCACCTGCTCCATCGTGTAGTCGTCGGTGGTCACCGAGCCGGTCCCGTAGACGGAGACGCCCCAGGTGATGCGGTCGGTGCCGGCCGGCACCGCGGGGGTGCGGACGGTGGCCTCGGTGTAGGCGGACGCCATGTCCAGCGTCTTGAGGTCCGTCCAGTACTGCCAGCCCGCCGTCGCGTCGTGCCGGAAGAGGGTGAGGGAGGTGTCGGGGGTCGTCGACTTGTACCAGAGCGACAGGTCGTACTGCTTGCCCGGCGTCGCCGCGGGCGCGCACTGGGCCGACTCGGTGATCAGCGCCTTGCGGTCGCCGTCGACCCGGCGGGTCAGCGTCACCTTCATCGCCTTGGCGCCGGTGTGCGCGTCCGAGGTGTGCGCGAAGGCGAAGTCGTTGTCGCCCCAGCCCGACTTCTCCCAGCAGTACGGCATGCCGTCCGTACCCGCCGTCTCGAAGCCGGCGTTCTTGATGAGGTTGGCGGCGGACGCGGGTTGCGGGCCGGCCAGCAACAGGCCTGAGGTGAGGCCCGTCACCGCCAGCATGGCGATCCGTCTGCGGCGTCTGTTCACACGGCTCTCCTTGCGGTGCGGCTCCGCCGCGGCCTCCGGCGGGGGAGGTAGACCAGCGCTTCGGTACCGGCGAAGCGCACGACGAACGTCGTGACCAGGGCCAGCGCGGTCGCGGACAGCGCGCCCATCCCGAACCGGTGCACGAACAGCGCGATCAGCGGGATGCGCAGCACCAGATCGGCGTTGGCGAGCAGCGCGAACCGGCCGGCCCTGTCCCACCAGCGGCGATGGGCCCGGCGGTCGCGGAACAGCAGATGCTCGATGAGGACGAAGTTCCAGGCGACGCCGAGCTGGTTGGCGAGGATCTCGGCCGGCACGTAGTGCAGTCCGGCGGCGGTGAGGGCCCACAGCCCCAGCAGGTTGGGCAGGAACCCGGTCGCCCCGATCAGCCCGAAGCCGATCATGCGGGCGACCGGCGACGCGGTGCGCAGGCCGACCAGGTGGCGCAGGAAGCGGAAGCCCTCCCGGGCGCTCGACTTGGACTCGCCGGCGAAGCGCTCCTCGAAGACGAACGGGACCTCGCCGACCGCGCGCGGGCGGCTGCGGACGGCGAGTTCGAGGAGGATCTTGTAGCCGAGCGGCTTGAGGACGTCGGCGGTGACCGCACTGCGCCGGATCGCGAAGAACCCGCTCATCGGATCGCTGATGCCGTGCAGCTTCCGGGGGAAGAGGGATTTGGTGAGCCAGGTGGCCCCGCGGGAGACGGCCACCCGGTAGCTGCCCGCCAGCCCGGCGCGGCTGCCGCCCTTGATGTACCGGGAGGCGACGACGAGCGCGGCGTTCGACCGTTCCCCGGTGGCCACCAACTCCGGTACCAGGGACGGGGGGTGCTGGCAGTCGCCGTCCATGACGACGATCCAGTCCGAGCCGGCCGTCCGCATCCCCTCGACGACCGCGCCCCCGAGCCCGCCGACCGGTTCCTCCCGGTGCAGCACGGTCACCGGGAACGGGCAGTCGCGCGCCGCGTCCCGGATGACCTCGGGGGTGTCGTCGGTGGAGTCGTCCACGAAGACGACCTCGCAGGGCAGCCGGGAGGGAACCGACTCGGTGATCCGGTGCAGCAGTTGGCGGATGTTCGCCGACTCGTTGAAGGTCGGTACGACGATGGTGACCGCGCCGGGCTCGGCGAGCTGGGCGGCGCTCAGATCGGGGACGGGGGCGCTGTACTCGGTGTGTTCGTGGCTCATCGGACGCCTCCGGAGTCGGTCTGGATCCGCCGGATCTCGATCCGGTCCTCACCGGAGCCGAAGGTGGCCACCGGCGTCGAGTGCTCGAGAGCCGCCCCGACCTGCGGCAGGTCGCTCGCGTCCCGCCGGACGGTCGGCGAGGCGACGACGTAGTCGATGTCCCGCCAGCCGTTCGGCAGGGTCTTGGTGACGGCCGGGTCGAGGTCGGCCTTGTAGAACCAGATGGCCCCGGGTCCGGGCCGGTAGTCGGCGTGCACCAGGTCCAGCCAGAGCGCGTCGTCGACCAGGACGCGGGTGCCGGCCGGGTCCTCGACCTCGGTGGCCAGCCATGTGGAGGCGGCCCGGTAGGGAGCGTTGGCGTCGGCGGTGACGGCGGTGCGGTCGCCGTCGTACCAGCGGGGGACGACGTACGCGCCCGCCGCCAGGGCGAGGACGGCCGCGAGGGCGTAGCGGCCGCCGGTCCGCCACCGTGCCTCGTCCGGCCCGCGCCGTCTGCGCAGGACGGCGTGGGCGATGCTCGCCGTGCCGCCGGCGAGGACGAGCGCGAGGAAGGGCAGCGCCTGGATGACGTACATCGCGGGCAGGTAGCCGCTGGGCCGCATCGCGACCAGCGCGAGGATCGCCACCGCCAGCGACGGTCCGGCGAGAGCGCGGGCGGTGACCGACCAGCGCCAGGTGAGCAGGAGCAGCAGCGCGCCCGCGAGGCCGCCGAGGATCAGCACCCGGTCGTAGTAGAGCCACGACCGGAGCGCGTCGTAGGACCCCGAGCCCTGGTCGAGGATGAAGCCCGACCCGGGTCTGGTCATCTGGTAGGCGATGCCGTCCCAGAGGGAGACATGGCCGCTGCCCGGCAGCAACTCGCCCTTGAGCAGGGCGAAGAGGGGATACGCGAGGCCGATCAGCACACAGGCGGTGACCGCGCCGGTGAGGGCGAACTTACGGGTGTCGCGGTGGCTGTGCCGCCACATGGTGACGAAGACCGCCGGGAGGACGAAGAGCATCGTCTCCTTGGTGAGCACGGCCGTCGCGGCGGCGACACCCGCCGCGAAGTGGTGCCAGAGGTGGCGGCTCGGCGAGGCGGCCAGGGTGAACGCGAGCAGGGTCCACATCACCGCGAGGTTGTCCAGGAAGATCTCCCGCTGGAGGACGACCGAGAGCGGGGAGAGCCCGAACAGGACCATGCCGAGCCCGGCCGCCCATCGGGGCAGCGACAGCCGCCGCCCGAGGACGTAGACGAGAACGGCGCTGATCGCGCTGACCACGAGCATCGCGGGCCGCATCGCGCCGACGGTCATCGAGTCGGGGCTGAACAGCTTGGGGATCCAGGTCAGCAGGGCGAGCTGGATCCAGCCGAGGGGCGGGTGGTCGTACCAGTAGGTGTAGTGGGCGAGCCCCCTGCCCTCCTGGACGGCCCAGGCCTGGGCGAGGTAGGTGCCCTCGTCGTCGCTGAGGGTCGGGTAGTCGGCGATGTTCCAGCCCTGCACGACGAGGATCGCCACGAGGAGCACGCCGCACAGGATCAGGTCGGGACGGGACCGTCGCAGCCGCTCGGTCACAGCCGTTCGGCCGGTCGAACGCGAATCAGGCACAGGCCGGCGCTGCGCGGGGACCGTGCCGGTGGTCACCGCGGGAAGGGTGGAGGTCACGCAGGAACGTCCTCTCGGATCACTGCGGGATCGGAAGCAGGTCCGGCCACGGTCGCGGGACCGGCTACGGCCCCGGTTGCGGGTCCGGCTGCAGGTGCGGCTGCGGGTCCGGGAGTCGCGGCGGTCAGATGCGCGCCGACATGTGAGGTCAACTCCCAGTCGGTACGGCCGCGTTGTTCACGCCAGACCGCGCGCATCGCGGCCCCCGCGAGGAGGACCTGGTAGAAGGGCCCGCCCACGACGAGCTTGAGGTAGTGGACGAGGCGGACGCGCAGGCCGTACTGCTTGCCGAAGTCGTGCAGGCCGACGAGCTCGAAGACGAAGGTGACGAGTGCCGTCACGGCCGGCAGGAAGGTGACGAAGGCGATCCCGACGGGCACGTCGAGGAAGAGCGCGATCGCCACGTTGAGCGGGATGACGACCCCGGAGAACGCCTGGAGAAAGGGCGTCATGAGGGTGTAGCGGGCCAGCAACCGCTGCCCGAACCCGGGGAGTTGCTTCCAGTCCTTCTTCCGGTAGACCTGGAGGAAGCCCTGGTTCCAGCGGGTGCGCTGCTTGAGCAGGGACATCAGCGAGCCCGGGGTCTCCTCCCGGGTCACCATGGCGGAGTCGTAGGCGACGACGACCTTCTTGCCGACGCTGGAGAGGCGGACACCGAGATCACAGTCCTCGGCCAGGCAGTCCGGGTCCCAGCCGCCGGCTTCCCTGAGGGTGTGCGTCCGTACGAAGACGGTGTTGCCACCCAGCGGGATGAATCCTTTCTGCGCATGCAGATGGAGCCGGGAGCGGAACCAGAAGAAGTACTCCAGGCAGTTGCGCAGGCTGTACCAGCTGGAGTGGAAGTTGATGAGCTGCACCCCGCCCTGCACGACGTCGGCCCCCGTGGTCCGGAAGGCGTGGTCGACATGGGAGAGCAGCTCGGGATGGACCTGGTCCTCGGCGTCGAAGACCCCGACGACATCGCCGCGGCAGTGCGGCAGCGCCGTGTTCATGGCCTTCGGCTTGTTCTTCTTCTCGTGGGTGTCGACGACGACACGGACGCGCGGGTCGCGTTCGGCGGCGCTCTCGGCCACCGCCGTGGTCTCGGGGTCGTCGTGACCCACGATGACGATGATCTCGAAGTCGGTGTGGCCGGACTCCAGCAGGCGCTGGATGGTGTGGTCCAGCACGGCCTGTTCGTGCCGTGCCGGAAGCAGCAGCGAGAAGGAGACGTGTTCGTCGCCGTCCGGGCTGCTGAACCGGGTGGACGCGAGCACTTCGGGCGTACGCCACGCGTGCATCTGCCACCACAAGGTGAACGCCGCCATCCAGAACAAGGCCAGTGAGACGGCAGCGATGAAGACAGACGTGAGCAAGCAGATCCCCCCAGATCCCAGAGCCCCCTGTCGCGACGGCGTGTCACATCCGTCGCGTCACTGTGGAGAGACTAGGGGGACTCTGTGAAGTCCGGGAACTCTTCCGATAAATAGATTGTTTCGGAACTCTGCCGCTTGTAAGCCGACTTATCCGAACAGATGCTCAGCTTTCCCTGCGGAGCCACGGTGTTCCGGTGTGGCTTTGTGGGTGTTTCAGCCGCTCACCACGGTCGTCAACGCCGTGCGCAGTCGCTCCGGGTCGGCGGTCGGCGCGTCACATGTGAAGTTACGGCAGACGTACGCGGTCGGTTCACCATCGATCAGCGGGCGGTCGGCGAGCAACGGAAACTCGTCACTCCCCGTCGTGCCGAACGCGACGACGGCCCCCGGGGCGGTGCCCAGAAGCGCCGTACGGTGCAACGCCGCCGAGGCCGGGTCGGCCGTGCCGGGGACGACCACGGCGACCTCGCGCGGCCCGTCGAGCAGCGCCTCGGCGGCGGCGAGCCCCCATCCGATGAACCGGGGCACCCGCGGCCCGAGCGCCTTCACGACGCCCAACGCCCGCTCCGCGGCGGTGCGGTGGGGCTCCGAACCGGTATGGGCGGCGTAGCTCAGCAGCGCGCCGGCGGCGGCGGTCCAGCCGGAGGGCACCGCGTTGTCGGTCGGATCCTGCGGACGCCGGATGAGCCGCTCGGCGTCGGCCGCGGTGTCGTACAGCGCACCGGACTCGGGGTCGACGAACCGGACGAGGACGTGATCGAGCAGGAATCCGGCGAACTCCAGCCAGACGCCCTCCCCGGTGACGGAGGCGAGGGCGAGGAACCCCTCGGCCACGTCGGCATAGTCCTCCAGGACCCCCGCGTTGGCCCCGGCCTGTCCGTCCTTGCTGGTACGGGCGATACGGGCCTGCTCGTCGAGATGCAGCCGGACGAGGAGATCGGCGGCCCCGACCGCGGCCTCGACGAGATCCGGCCGGTCGAAGTAGGCGCCGGTCTCGGCGAGCGCGGCGATCGCGAGCCCGTTCCAGGCGGCGACGACCTTGTCGTCCCGGCCCGGGGCGGGCCGTCCGCCGCGCTCGCGCAGCAGCCGCTCCTTGATCCCGGCGATCCGCTCCGCGTCGAAGACCTCCTCCTGCTGCGGAAGCTGGAGGACGGAGGAGCCGTGCTCGAAGGTGCCCTCCTCGGTGACGCCGAAGTAGCGGGCGGCGAGCCCGGCGTCCTGCGGCCCGAGCACCTCGGTGAGCTGCTCGGGCGTCCAGACGTAGTACACGCCCTCGACGTGCTTCCCGCTCCCGTCGTCGCTGTCCGCGTCGAGCGCGGAGGCGAACCCGCCCTGCTCGGTGCGCAGTTCGCGCACCATGAAGTCGGCCGTCTCGAGGGCGACCCGCCGGGCCAGCTCGCTGCCGGTGGCCCGCCAGAGATGGGCGTAGACCCGGCACAGCAGGGCGTTGTCGTACAGCATCTTCTCGAAGTGCGGCACGACCCAGTCACGGTCGACGGAGTACCGGGCGAACCCGCCGCCGAGCTGGTCGTAGATCCCGCCCCTGGCCATCCGTTCGCAGGTGTCCCGGGCCATCTGGAGAGCGCCCTCGGCGCCCGTCCGCGCATGGTGGCGCAGCAGGAACTCGATCACCATCGACGGCGGGAACTTCGGCGCGCCGGCGAACCCGCCCCGCTGCGGGTCGTACTCCCGGGTCAGCCCCAGCAGCGCCTGCGACAGCTCCTGTTCTCCGGGGGCCATGCCGTCCCCGTAGGAGATCTCCCGTCCCGCCAGATCCCGGACGATCTTCCCGGCGACCTCGGCCACCTCGTCCCGCCGCTCGGTCCAGGCCTGCCGCACCCCCTCCAGCACCTGCCGGAAGGAGGGCATGCCCTGCCGGGGCGCGGGCGGGAAGTACGTCCCGAAGTAGAAGGGCTCGGCGTCGGGCGTCAGGAACACGGTCATCGGCCAGCCGCCCTGGCCGGTGGCCGCCTGCACGGCCTCCATGTAGACGGCGTCCACGTCGGGACGCTCTTCCCGGTCGACCTTGACGCTGACGAAGTGCTCGTTGAGCTGGTCGGCGGTCGCCCGGTCCTCGAAGGACTCGTGCGCCATCACATGGCACCAGTGGCAGCTCGAATACCCGACACTCAGCAGCACCGGCACGCCCCGCCTGCGCGCCTCCTCGAAGGCCTCCGCCGACCAGGGCCACCAGTCGACGGGGTTGTCGGCGTGCTGGAGGAGGTACGGAGACGTCTCATGGGCCAGTCGGTTCGGCATGGGGTCCATCCTGCCGCAGTACCCCGCCCGGCAGACGTCAGGCGCCCCCGGGCGATCACCGCCCCGGCCACCCCAGGCCCTTCGCCCCCTCGCTTCGCGGAGCCGCCCGCCGCACACTTGACCAAGGAAAGCGGTGACCTCCGGAGGGGGACGGGACATGCGGGACGGCCATAGGGCGGAAGCCGAGCGGTTGTTGGCGCGGGCCGTGGAGGAGGAAGTACGGCGCTCCGGCGGGCGCAGCGACCGGCAGGTGCTGATGACGCGGGCGCGCGGCGCGCTGGACACCATGGCGCAGACGGCCGCCGAGGAGTACGAGGCGTACGCGCGCGCCCTGGAGGAGACGGAGTCCCGCCAGGTCAGTTTCGGACAGCGGTACGCGCGCGAGGGCGGGCGGACTCCCCTGCTGGTGGCGGGTGTTGCCGCCGTCACGACGGCGGTCGCCGATCTCGCGCTGGGCACCGGGCCGGGCACGGCGCTCGGCGCCGGGGTGGCCGTCGGCGTCGTCGGCGCCGCGGCGACCGTCGTGAAGGTGGCGGGCTCCCATCTGCCGGCCGCGCATCACCGGGCCGGCGAGGCGGGGCAGCCCGGCGGAGCCGAGCAACTGCGGCTGCAATGGCTCACCGCGCTGGAGGTGCGGGGCATCCGGCCGTTCCTGGATCAGCAGCGGATGCTGAGCGCGACGACCGGCCCGAAGAAGGCGCCGGGACCGCAGCTGCGCGGCGCCGACAAGAGCGCGGCCGCCCGCGGACGGACCTTGCTGGCCCAGTCCTTCGCCCAACTGCCCGAAGCGACAGGCCCGTTCGCCGGGCGGCGGACCGAACTCGGGCAGCTCAGGCAGTGGGTGCAGGCGGCGCGCGCCAGCACGCAGACACGGCCCACGGTGGTCGTGCTGCACGGACCCCCCGGCAGCGGCCGCACCACCCTCGCGGTGCGGGCCGCGCACGATCTGCGCGACCAGTTCCGCGGCGCCTGCGTGGTGGACCTGCGCGGCCACAGCGCGGAGGAGGCGCCACTGCCCACCCGGGACGCCCTGCTGCACCTGCTGAACCGGCTCGGCGCACCCCGCGAACAGCTCCTCTTCCGTGAGCGCTCCTCCGCGGACCAGCAGGTCAAGCGGCTCACCGAGCTGTACCAGCAGCACCTGACCGGCCTGCCGGTCACGGTGATCCTGGACGACGCCTCGGACCCCGAACAGGTCCTCGCACTCGTGCCGGAACGTTCCGACAGCCTGGTCCTGGTCACCGCCCGGACCCCGCTGGGGCTGCCGGCCGAACTGTCCGCGTGGGTGCACGAACTGGCGGTGCGGCCCCTGGACTCGGCGGGCGCGGAGGAACTGCTGGGCGCGGCCGCCCAGGACGCCTCCGGCCCGTACGACGCCGAATCCGCCGATCGCATACGGGAGTTGTGCGGCGGGCTGCCGCTGGCGCTGCGCGTCGTGGGCTCCTCGCTCGGCCCGCGCTCACCGCGCGCGCTGGCGGCGGACCTGGGGGTGTACGGACCGGTGGAGCCGGTCGAGCGCGCCCTGTGGCTGCGCTACACCGACCAGCCGGACGTGACCCGCAGACTGCTGCGCCGGCTGGCCCTGGCCGGACGGGCCTCGCTCGGGACGGCCGCGGCGGCCGCGCTCCTCGCCACGGACCGTGCGGAGGCGACCCGCCATCTCACGGCCCTCGCCGACGCCGGCCTGGTCGACCACGTCCGCGGCGACCGCTACCGCCTGCACGACCTGGTCCGCGCCTTCGCCCAGGCCCGGCTCCTCGACGAGGAGGAGCAGAACGAGCGCTCGGCGGCCCAGGAACGCCTGATCGTCAGCTACGCCGAGCTCGCCGACTCCGTGCTGCGGCTGGTCGACGGCAACATGTCGACCCGCTCCGACCGCTTCACCCCGCACGGCTTCACCTCCCTGGACGAGGCGCTGCGCTGGCTGGACGACGAGTCGAGCTTCATCACGGCGACGCTGCGGCACGCGGAGGGCGTGGACCAGAACGCCGTACTGAGCCTGCTGGGCGCCCTGTGCGACTACTGCCTGCTGCGCGGCGACCTCTACCGGCTCGGTGAGATCAGCGAGCTGGCGCAGTCGGTCGGCCAGGACCTGCTGGTGCGGTCCGTGCAGTGGCGTACCGGTATCGCGGCCCGTCAACTGGGCGAGCTGGACAAGGCCCGTACGACGCTCAGCTCGGTCGTCGACCTCTATCTCCAGGCCCACCACGACGCGGGGGCGGCTCGCGCCCTGTGCTCGCTGGGCATCACCCTGCACCACCAGGGCCAGCTGACGGAGGCGGCGGCGAAGCTGCGGGAGGCGATGGACCTGCAGGCCGCGCCCGAGCTGGCCACGGACCGGGCCTGGACGATGCACGCGCTGGCGGCGGTCGAACGGGACAGGGGGCATCTCGCCGAGGCCCTCGACCTGCTCACCCGCTCCCTGGTCCTGCACCGCGAGGGCGGCTCCGTGCACGGCGAGGCATGGGCGCACTTCCAGCTGGGCCAGCTGAACCTGCGCCGCGGCGACGTCCCGCGGGCCGAGGCCGATCTGCGCGAGGCCCTCGACCTGTACGGCCGCACCCGCGACGCCCGCGGCGAGGCCTGGGCGCTGACCCAGCTGGCCCGGGCCCGGCTCATCGCAGGGGACCCGGACCCGGCGGCGGAGGACCTGCGCCGGGCGTCGGCGCGGCACCGGGACAACGAGGACGCGCGCGGTGAGGCCTGGACGGTCTACTACCTGGGCCTGGCCCTGGAGGAGACGGGCGACCTGGACCACGCCGTCCGCGAGCTGGAACGTTCCCGCTCCCTCTTCTCCCGCATGCGTGACGTCTACGGCCTGGCCTGTGCCCGCCACCACTCGGCCCGGGTGACCCGGGACCAGCGCGCCGCCCAGACCGGTTCGCTGCGCAACTCGGGCTTCGCCCGGCAGCTCCTGGTCGACGCGCGCGCCGACTTCCAGCGCATCGGCGTCGCCCACGGCGAGGCCTGGACCTGCCTGGAGCTCGCGATCGTCGACGCGGGGAACGCCCGTACGCAGGCGGCCCTGGCCCTGTGCGACGAGGCGGCCGGCCTGTTCGCGTCGTACGGCGACCGGCGCGGCGAGGACTGGGCCCGCTTCCTGCGCTGCACCCTGCTGCCCTACGCGGCCCCGGGCGGGGTCGAGGTCGGCACGGCGGTGGCCCAGGAGGAACTGGCCCAGCTGGTCCGCACCCACCACCCGCTGCGCGACACCCGACTGACCGAGTGCCTGGAGGCCTACGGGCTACTGCTGGAACGAGGAATCCGCCTGGAGTCCGGCTGGCAGGCCTGGCGCCTGGGCCTGGTACCCGGCAGACACGGCCGAGAGGTCATGGGCGTGGCGGTGGGCACCGAGTAGAAGACCTGAACCGGGGCGGGGCACGCGCAGGAGGGAGACGGGCTCCGGGCGGGGCATGCTCAAGGGCGAGACGGGCGCCGGGGTGAGGCGGTCAGCCCGCACCCCGGCGCCACGCGTCCCTGCGCCGCGCGCTCTCGCCGCGCACTCGCCTCAAGATGTCGAGGAGGGCTTCCCCGTCGCCTTCGCCGTGCCGGCGGCGGAGGTCTGCTCGGGGTCCGCCGGCTCCTTGAAGTCGACCTTGCCCATGTGCTTGCTCATGGACTTCATCAGGCCCCACACCGCCACGGCCATCGCCGCGAAGACGATGAAGCCGAGGACGCCGGGGGTGACCTTGTTCTCGTCGACCTCCTTGGCGAGGGGGACGAGGTGCGTCATTGCCAGGCTCACGCTTGCGCTCATGTCAGGCATTGTCGCGGATGCCCGCAAAGAGGTCGTCCTCGGGGAGGGAGGTATCGACGCGGGACTTCGCGAGCTCGTACTCCTCCGTGGGCCAGACCTCCTTCTGGATCTCCATCGGCACCCGGAACCAGCCGCCGTCGGGGTCGATCTGCGTGGCGTGCGCGATCAGCGCCTTGTCGCGGATCTCGTAGAAGTCGGCGCACGGAACGTGCGTGGTGAGCGTGCGCTCCTTCTGGCCGAACTCGTCCCAGCGCTTGAGCCACTCCCCGTAGGGCGACTCCAGGCCGCGGTCGAGCATCGCGTGGTGCAGCGCCTCGGTGCGGGGCCGGTTGAAGCCCTGGTTGTAGTACAGCTTCGACGGCCGGTACACAGGCCCGAACTCGGCCTCGGGGTACTTCGCGGCGTCGTCCGCGCCCTCGAACGCCACCATCGAGATCTTGTGGGTCATGATGTGGTCGGGGTGCGGATAGCCGCCGTTCTCGTCGTAGGTGGTGATCACCTGGGGACGGAAGGAGCGGATCTGCTTCACCAGTTCGCCGGCCGCCTTGTCGACGTCCTCCAGGGCGAAGCAACCGTCGGGCAGCGGCGGCAGCGGGTCGCCCTCGGGCAGGCCCGAGTCGATGAAGCCGAGCCACTCCTGCTTGACGCCGAGGATCTCGCGAGCCTCGTCCATCTCCTTCTTGCGTACCTCGTGGATGTGCTCCTCGATGTACTTGTCGCCCTGAAGCTTGGGATTGAGGATGGAGCCGCGCTCCCCGCCCGTGCAGGTCACGACCAGCACGTCCACCCCCTCGGACACGTACTTCGCCATGGTGGCCGCGCCCTTGCTCGACTCGTCGTCGGGGTGCGCGTGAACGGCCATCAGTCGCAGCTGGTCAGTCAAGACTCAATCCTCGGTAAGTCGGCGCCCGGTGTGAACCGGCGCGATCGCAGGCTTCTATAGTGACCGAATCGGGAGGCGAATAATTCCGTGCCGGGAGGACGATCATGAGTACGGCGAGCACGCGACTCCCCGAGGGCCGCTACGGCCGTTCCTCGGACGAGCGGGCCGACCACAAGCTCAGGATCACCGGCGCCGTACTGGGCGCGTTCCTGCTCGCCCTGGTCGGCTACTTCGCCTACCACTACGTCGGCCAGAACAAGATCAGCGCCGAGGTGATCACCTTCAAGGCGACCTCGGACGAGGCGGTGCAGCTCCACCTGGAGGTCCGCAAGGACTCGGGCGCGAGCGGCTACTGCACGGTGCGCTCCCAGGCGGCCGACGGCGCCGAGGTGGGCAGGGCGGACTTCCGCTTCGCCGGCTCGGACACGCGCATCGACCGGACGGTCACGCTGCGTACGACGGCCAAGGGCACGACGGCCGAGCTGCTCGGCTGTCACGCCGACTGACGCCGACCGGCAGGGACTGACGCGGGGGCCGTCGGGCGAGCCGTATCCTCCGCAATACGTACACGCTGACCTGCGTCGACGTAATTCTGATGGCTTATGTCCTCCCCCTTCGGCCACTGAATTGTTAGGCTCGTGGTTTCGCCCATCACCTGAGGAACATGCTTTTGGTAGGGCGATGCTTTGTATTCCCAGTACCGACGAGGAGCACCTGTGACCCAGACCAGCGAGTCCGTCACCTGGCTGACCCAGGAGGCGTACAACAAGCTCAAGGTCGAGCTTGAGTACCTTACTGGTCCTGCGCGCACGGAGATCGCCGCCAAGATCGCGGCCGCGCGCGAGGAGGGGGACCTGCGTGAGAACGGTGGGTACCACGCGGCCAAGGAGGAGCAGGGCAAGCAGGAGCTCCGTGTGCGCCAGCTGACCCAGCTTCTCGACAATGCCAAGGTCGGCGAGACCCCGGCTTCCGCCGACGGCGCGGTGGCGCCCGGCATGGTCGTGACGATCGCCTTCGACGGTGACGAGGACGACACCATGACGTTCCTGCTCGCCTCGCGCGAGTACGCGAGCTCGGACATCGAGACCTACTCGCCGCAGTCCCCGCTCGGCACCGGCGTGATCGGCCACAAGGTCGGCGAGGACGCGGAGTACGAGCTGCCCAACGGCAAGAAGGCCTCCGTGCGCATTCTCAAGGCCGAGGCCTACAGCGGCTGACCGGCCCCCGTCCGTCGCCCCGCTGTGACCTGCCCCCGGCGCCCACGCCGCCGGGGGCTTCGTCATGTCCGGGACGCTCAGGCCGTCGCCGAGCGGTACTTGCGGACCGCCAGCGTCCGGAAGATCACGACGATCAGCACCGAGTAGATCAGCGAGGCCCAGACCGGGTGCTGCATGGGCCAGGCGTCGGACGCCGACTGGCCCGGGTTGGCGAAGAGCACCCGGCAGGCCTGGACGGTGGCACTGAACGGGTTCCACTCGGCGATGTGACGCAGCCACGGCGTCATGTTGCTGGTGTCCACGAAGGCGTTGGAGATGAAGGTCACCGGGAAGAGCCAGATCAGTCCGCCGGAGGTGGCCGCCTCGGGGGTGCGGACGCTCAGGCCGATCAGGGCGCCGATCCAGGTGAACGCGTAGCCGAGCAGGAGCAGCAGCCCGAAGGCGGCCAGGACCCGGGCGGCGTCGGTGCTGCCGTCGGAGCCGACCCGCCAGCCGACCAGGAGGGCGACCACCGCCAGGACGAGCAGGGTGAGCGCCGTCTGCACGAGGTCGGCGAGGGTGCGGCCGGTGAGCACCGCGCCACGCGCCATGGGCAGGGACCGGAAGCGGTCGATGAGGCCCTTGTGCATGTCGTCGGCGATGCCCGCGCCGGCTCCGGCGGTGGCGAAGGTGACGGTCTGCGCGAAGATGCCCGCCATCAGGAAGTTCGTGTAGTCGGTGGCGCTCGTGCTGCCGCCGATCTGCATGGATCCGCCGAACACGTAGGTGAACAGCACCACGAACATGATCGGCTGGATGAGCCCGAAGATGACCATCTCCGGGATGCGGGACATCCGGATCAGGTTGCGCTTCGCGATGACCAGCGAGTCGCGGACGGACTGTCCCAGCGGGTGGGCGGGCTTGGGCGCCGCGCCGCGTACGGCGTCGGTGACGGCACTCATTTGACGGTCTCCCTCTCGCTCTGGCCGCTCTGGCCGCTCTTACCGCGCGGGGCGTCCCGTCGGTCCGCTTCGCTCTCCTCGGCCTTCGTCTCGGCGACGTGTCCCGTCAGGGAGAGGAAGACGTCGTCGAGGGTGGGGCGGCGCAGGCCGATGTCGTCGATCTCGATACCTCGGCCGTCGAGCTCGCGGATGACCTCGGCGAGCAGCTTGGCGCCGCCGGCGACGGGCACGGTGAGCTTGCGGGTGTGCTGCTCGACGGTGGTCTCGCCCTTGCCGAAGCCGGCCAGTACCTCCGCGGCCGTGGCGATGTGTTCGCGGTCGTGCACCACGACCTCCACGCGCTCTCCGCCGGTGCGGGCCTTGAGCTGGTCGGAGGTGCCGCGGGCGATCACCCGGCCGTGGTCGACGACCGCGATGTCGTGCGCGAGGTGGTCGGCCTCTTCGAGGTACTGCGTGGTGAGCAGCAGTGTCGTACCGCCGGAGACGAGACGCTTGATCACCTCCCACAGCATCTGGCGGTTGCGCGGGTCGAGGCCGGTCGTCGGTTCGTCCATGAACATCACGGGCGGTGAGACGACCAGTGCCGCTGCCAGGTCGAGGCGACGGCGCATGCCTCCGGAGTAGGTCTTGGCCGTGCGGTCGGCGGCTTCCGCGAGGCCGAACTGGTCGAGCAGTTCGGCGGCCCGGGCCTTCGCCGCACCCGCCTTCATCTGGTAGAGCATGCCGACCATCTGGAGGTTCTCGCGGCCGGTGAGGTATTCGTCGACGGCCGCGAACTGGCCGGACAGGCCGATCGAGCGGCGGACCTCGTTGGGGTGCTTGAGCACGTCGAGGCCGGCGACCACGGCCCGGCCGCGGTCGGGGCGCAGGAGCGTGGTCAGACAGCGGACCGTGGTGGTCTTGCCCGCTCCGTTCGGCCCGAGCAGGCCCAGAACCGTGCCCTCCGGGACGTCCAGGTCCACGCCGTCCAGAGCCTTTACGTCGCCGAAGGTCTTCACCAGGCCTTCGGCATAGATGGCACCTGGCATAACAGTCTCCACGTCATTGAGGATTCTTCGGAAAGCCTAGGTATGTACTTTTCGTTCCGCCCGATGGGAGGTGAGGGGAGCGGCGTGCGACACACCATAACGCGATGTATCGCGTCTCACAACGGTCTTTCTCGAACGAGTGACGAAGGGACTCGAAGCGGGCTCCGAGCGGGCTCCGAGCGCGCTCGGAACGGGTTCCGACCGGGGCTCCGACCTCGGTCGACGCCCCCCGTTGGCGTCAGTCGATGACGGTGTAACCGGCCTCGCGCAAGGCTCGGCCGACCTCGGCGCAGTGCTCCGGCCCCTTCGTCTCCAGGTGCAGCTCGACCTCCGCCTCGGTCAGCCCGAGCCGGGGGTCGGTCCGCAGATGGCTCACGTCCAAGACGTTAGCGTCGACCACTGACAACGCCCCCAGAAGCGTGGCAAGGGCGCCCGGCCGGTCCGTCAGCCGCAGGCGTACGGCCAGGTAGCGGCCCTGCGCCGCCATGCCGTGCCGCAGCACACGCTCCATCAGCACCGGATCGACGTTGCCGCCGGACAGCACCGCGACGACCGGGCCCTCGAAGGCGCCGGGCGCGCTGAGCAGTGCGGCCACCGGACTCGCCCCGGCCGGCTCGACGACCAGCTTGGCCCGCTCCAGGCAGAGCAGCAGCGCCGCGGCCAGCTCGTCCTCCGTGACCGTGCGCACCTCGTCCACCAGATCGCCGACGATGGAGAACGGCACGTCACCGGGCCGGCCGACCTTGATGCCGTCGGCCATCGTCGCCGGGGTGCGGATCGACACCGGCCGCCCGGCCGCCAGCGAGGGCGGGTACGCCGCGGCCCCGGCCGCCTGCACCCCGACGATCCGCACGTCCGGCCGCAGTGCCTTCACCGCGACCGCGATGCCCGCCGCCAGCCCGCCGCCGCCGATCCCGACGACGATCGTGCGCACCTCCGGGCACTGCTCCAGGATCTCCAGGCCGACCGTGCCCTGACCCGCGATGATGTCGGGGTGGTCGAAGGGATGGATGAACACCGCACCCGTCTGGGCCGCGTACTCCTGCGCCGCGGCCAGCGTCTCGTCGACCACCTGACCGTGCAGACGCACCTCGGCGCCGTACTCGCGGGTGGCGCTGATCTTCGGCAGCGGAGCGCCCTGGGGCATGAACACCGTGGAGCGCACCCCCAGGACCGTCGAGGCCAGCGCCACACCCTGCGCGTGGTTGCCCGCGCTCGCCGCGACCACCCCGGCGGCCCGCTCCTCCGGCAGCAGCCCGGCGATCCGGACGTACGCGCCGCGCAGCTTGAACGACCCCGTGCGCTGGAGGTTCTCGCACTTGAAGTGCACCGGCGCCCCGACCAGCTGGGACAGGTGCCTGCTGCCCTCCATCGCGGTCGTCCGCGCCACACCCGACAGCATCTTCTGGGCCCCGCGCACATCGTCGAGGGTGACGGAACGCAAGGAGTCAGCCGTGCGGTAGCTCATGACTCCAGCATCGCAGTTCACAGGCGGCCACGACCGCTGTGACCAACCTCCGAGACCGGTTTCCGCAGCGTCGGTACGACCCGCCTTCCAGCCGCGTACTCTGTCCCCCATTCCAGCAGCCCCTTCATGAAGTGAGCCCCCGGCCATGCCCACAACACCTGAAATGTCGATGGACATGACGACCGTCGGTGACACCGGTCTTCTCGACACCTTGCAGCACGAGGTCGCGGTGTTCGCCCGCCGTGCCGAACAGACCCGGCTCGGCGGCGTCGGGCAGGTGCGCAACTCCATGGACCGCGCCGCATACCTGCTGCTCAACCGCCTCGACAAGGAAGGCCCGATGGGCGTCAAGGCACTCGCCGCGAGCATGGGCATCGACTCGTCCACCGTCACCCGGCAGGTGGCTCCGCTCGTCGACACCGGCCTGGTCAAGCGGACCTCGCACCCCGAGGACGGGCGGGCCGTGGTGCTCCAGCTGTCCCCGCGCGGACAGTCCCGGCTGGAGGAAGTACGGTCGTCCCGGCGCCAGTTGATGGCCGAGCTGACGGACGACTGGGCGCCGGAGGAGCGCGAGACGTTCTGCGATCTCCTCACCCGCTTCAACACCGCGCTGTCCTCCCGGATGGCGGCCCAGGGCGTACCGGGCGCGGAGCCGTCGTCGACCGCTTCCTGAACCGGTCGCACGCGCGCGTGCGGCTACTTTCCGGCAGCCGTGCGCGGCTCTTGACCGAAAGCCCACCCCTGGCCTCATATGAGACCGGGGCATATGGCCCTCCAGGGGGACGCCGTCAGGCGGGAGGCTCGGTGTGCGAGAGCGGCGTACGGCCCAGGAAGCCCGCCGGGCACGGGAGTTCGAAGCGTTCGTCGCCGGAGCGGGCGGGCGGCTGCTGCACGCCGCCACACTGCTCACGGCGGAGGCCCCGGCCGACAACCCGCGCGCGCGGCGCCTGCTGACACTCGCCCTCGCGCACACGTACGCCTGCTGGGACCGGCTGCACGGCGAGGACCCTTACAACCGGGCCCGCGAGTATCTGGCCACCCGCTTCGCCCACGGCGCCTGGCACCGGTACGCCGCTCTGCCCCTCGGCCGCGGCCGGCCGCTCACCGCCGTCGGTCCGCTGGCAGGACTCACCCCCCAGGAGCGCCTCGTCCTGGTCCTGAGGCTCTACGAGGGTGTCGCCGACGAACAGGTGGCGGCCCTGCTCGGCCTGCCGGTGGAACGGATCCGCACGGTCTGCGACCGGGCGACGGCGACGCTCCTGCATCCGCCCCGGGGCCCGGCGCCCGCGGTGCACCGGGCGAAGGCGGCGGCGTCGTGAACCGGCCCGAGCGGGAGGCCGCCGTACGGCAGCTCATGGAGCGGACCGCGCCGCACGTACCGACGGAACTCCACGCGGACGTCGTACGCCGGGGCGGCCGAATACTGCGCCGCCGCACGCTCGCCCGGCGGCTGCTGTGGCTGCTGCTGCTCGCGGCCACGCTGGCGTTCACGGTCTGGGCGGTGGTGGCCCAGCCATGGGTGGAGCCGCCGTCGCAGACGACTCCACCGCTGACCGGCTGGTGACCCCGAAGACCGGCGGAGGGCTCTGGCGGCAGGCTCTCTAGCCGAGAGCCTGCTGCAGGTCGGCGAGCAGGTCGTCGATGTTCTCGATGCCGACGGAGAGCCGGACGAGATCGCCGGGGACCTCCAGCGCCGAGCCGACCACGGACGCGTGCGTCATGCGCCCGGGGTGCTCGATCAGGGACTCGACGCCGCCCAGCGACTCGCCGAGGGTGAACACCTTGGCGCGGTTGCACACCTCGACGGCCGCCTCCTCGCCACCGGCGACCTGGAAGGAGACCATGCCGCCGAACGCCCGCATCTGCTTGGCCGCGACCTCGTGACCCGGGTGGTCGGGCAGACCCGGGTACAGCACGTTCGTCACGCGCGCGTGCCGGGTCAGCATGTCGGCGACCTTGGTGGCGTTCTCGCTGTGCCGGTCCATGCGCACCGCCAGCGTCTTGGCGCCGCGCAGCACCAGCCAGGAGTCGAAGGGCCCGGCGACCGCGCCCATCGCGTTCTGGTGGTACGCCAGCTCCTCGCCCAGCTCCGCGTCGCCGGTGACCAGCGCGCCGCCGACGACGTCCGAGTGACCGCCCATGTACTTGGTCAGGGAGTGCACCACGACGTCCGCGCCGAGCGACAGCGGCTGCTGAAGGTACGGCGTGGCGAAGGTGTTGTCGACGACGAGACGCGCGCCCGCCTCCCGGGCGACCTGGGCGACGGCGGCGATGTCGGTGATGCCGAGGAGCGGGTTGGAGGGGGTCTCCACCCACACGGCCTTGGTCTTCGGGGTGATCGCGGCCCGCACGGCGGCGGCGTCGCCGGTGTCGGCGACCGACCACTCCACACCCCAGCGGGCGACGACCTTCGCGAAGAGCCGGAACGTGCCGCCGTAGGCGTCGTTCGGGATCACCACGTGGTCACCGGGGCTGAGCAGCGTACGCAACAGGCAGTCCTCGGCCGCCAGTCCGGAAGCGAACGCGAGACCTCGGCGGCCGCCTTCGAGGGCGGCGAGGTTCTCCTCCAGGGCGGTCCTGGTCGGGTTGGCGCTGCGGCTGTACTCGTAGCCGCCGCGCAGACCGCCGACGCCGTCCTGCTTGTAGGTCGAGACCTGGTAGATCGGCGGGACCACCGCGCCGGTGAGGGGATCGGCGGTGTTGCCCGCGTGGATCGCGAGGGTCTCGAAGTGCTGACTGATGTGCCTGTCGCTCATGAGGACCGAGCGTAGTCCGCTCGCGGGCCTGCTGCGGGACGGCGGGAGCGCGCGGGCGGGAGCGGAAGGCTCAGGACGGCCCTCCCCCGACGTTTTTCCACAGGTGTGGGGGTGGGTTGGCCAATTGTCGGCGCGGTCTGGTTCGCTTGAGACATGGAGATTCTGTTCGTCCTGATGGCGGTGCTCATGATCAGCTTCGTGCTGCTGCCGTTCCTGCGGCGCAGGCGCGGCATGGTCGAGCAGGTCCCGGCGGGCCACCCGGACGCCGCGGACCCCGAGACCTACGGGTTCGTGCGCACGGAGGAACTGGACATCCGCATGCCCGGCCCCGACCAGGACCTGCTGGACGTCCTGGACGTGGTGCAGCACACGCAGGACTACCGGGCCGCACAGCAGCTGCTGGCCGGCACGGAGACGGCGGGCGAGCTGCGCTGGCAGCGCGTGCAGGCCTTCGCGGGCGCGGCGGCACTGGAGCTCCAGCAGCGGCCGGGCGGGGTCAGCGAGACGCCGGGCGGGCAGTGGCTGCGGGTGTGGCGCACGGAGGCGCCGAAGGACGCGGGCGGCGCGGCGGTGCACGCCGAGTTCCTGGTGCAGCAGGCGTGGCGGACGTCGACGCGGGGCACGGACGACTTCCGGATCATCATGGAGGAGGCGAAGGACGCCTGCGGTCAGGCGGCGCTGCTCTCCCCCGGTGACCCGATCCCGTACATCGTCGAGTTGTCGGTGGCCCGCGGGCTTCAGTACGAGCAGAAGGAGTTCGAGCAGCTCTGGCTGAAGATCCTGGACCGCGCCCCGGCGCACATGGGAGCGCATCTGGCGGCCCTGCACTACTGGTGCGAGAAGTGGCACGGCTCGCGCGAACTGGCGAACACGTTCACGGAGGCGGCGGCCGCGCGAGCCCCCCAGGGCTCCCTCCTCGCGGCCATGCCGCTGTTCGCGGTCTTCGAGCACCTCCCCGAGGTGAACCTGGTCAGCAGCTTCTACCAGAGCGAGGTCGTGACGAAGGCGATGCACGGCGCGCTGTTCGCGGTGCACGCGGCCCGTCCCGACGACCCGATGCTGGCGCACGTCCGTCACCTGCTGATCTTCTTCCTGGTGCGCGCCGAACGCTGGTCGGAGGCGATGAACCAGCTCATACACGTGGACGGCCATGTGGGCGCCCTCCCGTGGACCCTCTCCCCCGACCCGGCCGGCGAATTCGCGGTCTACCGGGCACTGGCGGTGGCGGGCTACGAGGCGAACGGCGGCAGCCCGGCAACCCTGCCGCACTGACCCGGGCCACCACTGCCGCACCGACCCCGGCCATCCCGCAGCGACCGGGCGGACTGTCCGGGAAGCGGGGCGGCCGGCGAGGCGGGCAGCTGGGCCACGGAGCCGGGCGGGCAGCCGAGGCGAGCAGTCGAAGCAAGCAGTCGAAGCCGGGGAGCCGGGGCAGGCAGCCGATACAGGAGGACCGAGGCGGGAGGGGCTGAGGCCGGGGGGTTGAGGCGGGCCGGAATCCGATGGGCCGTACGCATGTTGACCCGCACGGACCCTCAACGCCCCTGGAGACCGCATGCTCCCGCACAGCCACACACCCCAGCTCCTGACGCCCGAGCAGGCTCTGCAAGGCCGTCCGGCACCGGTGTACTCCGTCCTCGACCGCCACACCGTCCTCGGCAACCGGCTCCTCGGCCCCTACCCCGAGGGCCTCGAGGTCGCCGACTTCGGCCTGGGCTGCTTCTGGGGCGCCGAGCGCACGTTCTGGCAGCTGCCGGCAGGTGTGTGGACAACCGTGGTCGGCTACCAGGGCGGCCACACCGAGTACCCCACCTACGAGGAGGTCTGCTCGGGCCTGACCGCCCACACGGAGGTCGTCCGCGTGGTCTTCGACCCGGCGGTGATCTCCTACGAGCGCCTCCTGAAGACGTTCTGGGAGTCCCACGACCCCACCCAGGGCTTCCGCCAGGGCAACGACGTCGGCACCCAGTACCGCTCCGCGATCTACACCCACTCCCCGGCTCAGGCGACCACAGCCGAGTCCTCCCGCACGTCGTACCGACGGGCCCTCACCAGCTCGGGCCACGGCCCGATCACCACAGAGATCCTCCCGGCCGCGAACCGCCAGTTCTACCCGGCCGAGACCCACCACCAGCAGTACCTCGCCAAAAACCCGGGCGGGTACTGCGGTATCGGCGGGACCGGTGTGTCCTGCCCGATCGGCGTGGCGAGGGCCGACGGATGAGCGGGTGGCAGGGGCCGACGGGTGAGCGCTCGGGCCCTTGCTCGTCCGCCGACGGGCAATGGATCCTCGAAGACAATCTGCGACCGTTCTGCGAGTCGGTCGCGGAGTTCTCGGGCTACCGCTTCGACGACTCGGACTGGCAGGCCATCGAGAACGCCCTCCCGGAGACAGACGTGGAGAGGCCCGACGGCTGGTACGACTACCCGCTGTCGGGCCGGGTACCGCTGACCTTGCTGGTCGCGGCCGACCCGGAAGCGTCGGTCGTCTTCGTCCGGCTCACCGGGAAAGCCGAGGCCCGAACGAGAGCACAGATCGAAGCGGCGCTGTACATCTTCAGCACGTACAAGGCCGGCTGACACTGTCGGTTCGGGCGTGGCATGGTCCCGGCCGCGGCATCCGCAGCCGGGTGGTCCGCCCGAAACCGGGGGTGCTGTCCCCGCTCGACGGCTCTCGTGTGCCAGGGGTCCACACAGTGTGAGCAGCGATTCCGGTATGACTTGCGTACCCATAGGGTGCATCCGTGACTGCCACGTTGAGTTCCACACGAGCCCGCGCCGCGCTCCGCACGACGGCGCGTGCCTCCGCCGAGCTGCTGCTCATATTTCTGATGCTCGCGGTGACGTTGTGGATCCTGGGCCGGATGTGGTCGGTCGTCTGGCCGCTCGTGGTCGGCCTGCTGCTGACCACGCTGACCTGGCCACCGACCCGTTTCCTGCTTCGTCGCGGGTGGAAACCCGCCCTCGCCGCATCGGTCGTGACGGTGCTGTTCCTCCTGGTCGCCATCGGCGTCGTGGCGCTGATCGCGGTACCGGTGGCATCCCAGTCCGGTGAGCTGACCGACGGCGTGGTCGAAGGCATCCAGAAGTTGCGCGAGTGGGCCGCCGGGCCGCCGTTGAACATCGGTGACGCCCAGATCAACAAGGCCTTCGACACCGCGGTCTCCCGCGCGCAGGACGGTCTCGGCAGCATGGTCGGCGCTGTCGTCACGGGAGTGAGCACCGTGGTGAACGGCTTGGTCACTGCCGTCCTGGCCCTCTTCCTGATGTTCTTCTTCCTCAAGGACGGCCCGCGGTTCCTGCCGTGGCTCGCCCGTCAGCTGCCCGGTCGGCTGGCCACCGACGTCCCGGCCGTGGCCGCGCGCGGCTGGGACACCCTGGGAGCGTTCGTGCGTTCCCAGGCGGCCGTCGGCCTGCTCGACGCCGTCCTGATCGGCCTGGGCCTGTGGATCGTGGGGGTACCGCTGGTGCTCCCGCTGGCGGTGCTGACCTTCGTCTCCGCGTTCGTGCCGATCATCGGCGCCCTGTTCGCCGGTCTCGTCGCGGTTCTCATCGCGCTGGTCTCCAACGGCCTGACGGACGCGCTGATCGTGCTGGCCATCATCGTCGTGGTGCAACAGCTCGAGGGCAACGTGTTCCAGCCCATGATCCAAAGTCGTGGGCTCGGCCTTCATGCGGCGGTGATCCTGCTCGCGGTGACGTTGGGCGGCAGCCTGGCCGGCATCGTGGGCAGTCTGCTCGCGGTACCGATCGCCGCGCTGATCGCGGTGGTCTGGAACTACGGGCGCGAGCAACTCCGAGAACCGTCCCCTCCGGGCACCGACACCTCGGACGCCGTCGCCGACGCCACCGCCCCGTCCTAGGGCTGCGTATCCACGCCTTCAGGGTCTCCTGCCCGACCGGGGCGCAGTGAACTGTGGTCCGAAAATCAGTGGCCGCCTGCACGGGCCCGCCCCACGCTGTACGCCATGGAACAACCGCTACACGGCATCCGTGCGGCTCACACGGAGTCCACGATCACCGTCTACCAGGCGTACTCCCCGGAAATCGGCCTGCCCGCCGTCCGCGACGGCCGTTTCCCGACCGTGTGGAAGCGGGACAGGATGACGTGGATCAAACCCAGCTTCCTGTGGATGATGTACCGCTGCGGGTGGGGCACGAAGGAGGGTCAGGAGAGCGTTCTGGCCGTGGAGATCACCCGCGAGGGATTCGAGTGGGCGCTGCGGCACGCGTGTCTCTCGCACTACGTGCCGGAACTGCATGCTGACCAGGCCGAGTGGAAGCGGCAGTTGAAGCAGGCCCCGGCGCGGGTGCAGTGGGATCCGGAGCGGGACCTGCACTTCAACGCCCTTCCGTACCGGTCTCTTCAGCTGGGGCTCGCGGGCGAGGCGACCGTGCGGTACGCCGACGAGTGGATCCTCGGGATCGAGGACGTGACGCCGCTGGTGAGAGAAGCACACGCGCAGGTGCGGGCCGGTGAACTCGGTCGCGCGACCGCGTTGTTGCCGGAGGAGCGGCCGTATCCGGTGGCGGAGGAGGAGCTGGCCCACCTGCGGCGTTAGCTCACCGCTCACCCTCATCAAGGTGCTTCCTCGGCCGTTTGACTGTTGCCCTTTCGTGATGGTCCGGGCCAGGTGCGATCACATTGCGGGCCCAGTCTGAACCACCCCGCGGCCTCTTGAGGCCTGTTCCGGTGGGCAGGCCCTGGCGCCGTACACGTGTACTCGATCTTTGGGAGCAACCATGCGACGACTCGGAACCACACTGACAGCTCTCATGCTGGCGGGAGCCGGGATCGCAGGAACGGTGGGGACAGCGCAGGCCGACACCGGCGCGTCGGCAGTGTGTGAGACCGGGTGGGGCAGCCTCGAGAAGCGCGTGTCGCCGACGGAGGACTACAAGCCCCCGCTGGTGAACATCAGGACCGCTCAGCACGAGTGCTTCGACCGCATGGTCCTCGACTTCAAGGGTTCGGCGGCCGGACCGATCGGCTACCGCGTCAAGTACGTCGACAAGCTGACCACGCCCGGTACGGGGGAGATCCCCGTCGACGGCGGGGCGATCCTCCAGATCTCCGTGGGACCGAACTACGACCCGTCGACCGGCTCGCAGTCCTACCCGGGGCAGCACGGGCAACCGTTGCCCGGAGTGGACATCACGGGCTACCAGACGTTCAAGGACACTCGCTACGCCGATGCCCTAGAGGATGCTGTGCTGATCGGGGTCGGCGTGCGTGCGCGGCTGCCGTTCCGGGTGACGCAGCTGGATGATCGCGTGGTCATCGACGTCGCACACTCCTGGAACGCCACCTCCTGAGCCACGACCCGCTCGTGTGCCGCACGCCCTGAGGGACGGGCGCCGAGGGCGTGCGGCGCGCACCCTGACCCAAAGGGTTGCGAACCGACCATGACGGCGCGACACGGTCACACCAACAGAAGGGCCGACTTTCCGAACCGGCCCGAGCCCACCGCGGCCGGCGGTGGGCTCGGATCGTCCGTGCAGCTGGTTTCCGTTACTTCCCGAACGCCTGGCGGAACTCGTCGACGATCTCGTCCGAGGCCCCGTTCGCACCGCACACCGGGACGACGCCGTTCTCGGCGGCCACGATGTAGCGCTCGCCTTCCGAGAACGTCAGCGCCTCCGGCCGGCTCGCGTCGCTGTCGAGCACGACCGTCTCCGTGTCGCCGCCCTTCAACCAGTAGTCGACGCGGAAGGTGACCGTGGAACCCTTGATGGAAGTGACCGTTCCCACGAAGAGGGTCGGGTACCCACGCAGGGTCTCGGGAGTGGGTGCCACACACTTCTGACTGCCGAAGCCGCTGTGGGTGGTGAGTGTCAGTGGGCCGGTCGAGGCCGAGTGCCCGTTGTCGTCGTTCGCCATGACTCCTCCGGCGATGCCGCCGCCGAGCAGAAGCAGACCGGCAGCCGCCGCGAGTCCGAGGAGCTGACGGCGGCTCCGTCGCGCAGCGGTCTTCGCGGGGACCGTATTGCCGGTCTGGAACGCGGTGTCGGTGGTCAAGGTGTGCTCCACAAGTCGGTCGATGTCGGGCGGCGGAGCATGTGGGGTCAGTGCCGGGTCCGCGGACTTCAGCCGGGCCAGCAACTCGTCGTCATTCACTGACCGCTCCTTCCTTCATCTCTCTTGTGTCCGGACGGTTCGTCCTGCTTTCGCCTCAGGTGTTCGGCGAGTTTCCTTTTCGCCCGGTGCAGCCGGATGCTCACGGCGTTGGACGTCAGCCCGGTCGCCTCCGCGATCTGCCGGGACGCCAGCCCCTCCCACGCCCACAGCCGCACCACCTCACGGTCCAGCGCCCCGAGGGCGGCGAGCGCGGCGTGCAGATCGCTGTGGTCGGCGACCCCGGCCGGCTGCTGCTCCTGCGTCCGGATCAACCGCTCCACCAGCCGGAGCCGGCGCCCGTCGGCACGCCGGGCATTCGCCAGGCAGCCCCGCGCCACCCCGTAGCACCACGGCAGCACGTCATCGGGGTCGGGCAGGGAAGCCGGCGCCGACCCCAGGCCGGGGACGTCGTCAATGCGGCGCCACAGCACCAGCATCGCCTCCGCCAGGATGTCGTCGACCATGTCGGCGCTCGTCCGTCGCAGCAGATACCGGTGCAACGGTTCCACCACCACGTGCGCCAGTCTTTCGAAGCGCGCCCGCTGCCTCTGGCGCGACTCCTCTTCCGTCATGGATTCCACAACCCGTCCTGTCCGGCACCGGCCGGATCCTTTCAGGCGTGGGCGTACGGACACCGATGGTCGTTCCGGGCGATGGTCACGGCCTCTTCGACGCCGTTACGGAGGAGAAGATCGCCCGGGACCGCGACCCCGATCCGGACGAGCACAGGACGTTCTTCGCCGCTTGGCCACCGATCCCAACCCGAGGACGCGGCAGCTGGCCCCGCAGGACTTCGACCTGCCTGTGGAACTCGTCCGTCGCCCGGCCGCCGATCCCGATCACACGGTGCGCCGCGCGATCGCGACCCATCCTCGGCGTCCGACCCGCGAGCTGACGCGGCTGTTGGCCGCACCATCGGAAGGGGTCGCGATCGCCGCAGCCGACAACCCCAACTGCCGTCCGAACACTCCGGCGCAGCAGCTTTGGACCCGGATGGGCTCTACTCCACCTCGATGCCGAAATCCTGAACGAGTTCCTCCAGGCCGCCCGTGTAGCCCTTGCCGCCCAGGACGAAGTCCCAGTCCCCGTTTGACCTTCGGCGGAAGGAGCCGAGCACCAAGGCGGTTTCGCGGAGCCGGCCGTCGGAGACTTCAAGTTGTCCCAGCTCAGCGAGCCCTGGGTCGAGTAGGCGGATGCCGGCGTCCGTGAAACCAGAGAGGTCGGCGTCCGGGTTGACCTCTGGGTCGATGGCTGCCACGAGTACGAACCGGTCGGCCTCATCGGGCAACCCGTCGAACGAGACACAGATCGCGGCCTTGTCAGGTGCGGTGGCGGGAAGGGCACGCACTGAGCCGTCCGGCGTCTGCGGGTTGTTGAAGAAGACGAAGTGATCGTCGCTGAGGACCCGGTTGCCACGGCAGACGAGAGCGCACACGTCCAAGGCGACGCTTCCGGTCCACGACATACCCAGGACGTTGTAGTCGTCGGGCAGCCGAGTGTCCGGCCTCGAGGGCGTCGCCTGCGCAGGGATTTGGCGGCCTCCCTCACCCAGCCGACCACGCAGTCCATGGCGATGGAGCAGGTCGACGAGTTCAGAGCCCGAGATGAGTTCCAGTGGCTTGCCGTTGGCGAAGGTGTGTGAGCCAGGGCCGAACCCCGACGTAGTCACGAGGACACCCTTGTTGGCGCCGGCGTCCTGCACGGTTCCGTACAAGTCGCGCACAGCGGTGGGCGGCACCGTGTTGCGGTAGCGCTTCACCTGCACGACGATCTTGCCGCCTCGGATCGGTGTCGGATCCAGTGCGTCGACGTCCACACCGCCATCATTGGAGCGCTGGGTGGTCACCGCCTGCATCCCCATAGCACGGAAGAGATCGGCGACAAGATTCTCGAAGGCGATCGGATCCATGGCGAACAGGTCCGGTTCCTCGTCGCTGCCGTGGGCGACAACGCGGTTCCCGACCTCTTGCGGCCGCCTGCTCGGTCGCACTGGCGTGAGTTGGTCGGGTCGCACCGAGAGCTGCCCGCGGAGTGCGTCAGCCAGGCAACTACTTGCGTCGACCTGTGCCAGGTGCAGGCCACGGAACGTTGAGCGCGAGGCCATGACGGTTGCGAGGAAGATATGACCCGGTCGGCCCGTCGTAGGATCATGCCCGTCGACGAACCCGTTCAAGGCCACTGACTCAAGCGCACCCAGCTCGTCCGCGCCGAACAGCTCGTGCAGAACAAGCAGCATGCACTGGGCCAAAACCTCCCTGTACAGAGCCCGGCGCTGGCCTGCTGGGCGGGGGGTCTCCTTGTCCTGGTCGACCCCGGACATGTACCGAACGGCCTTGATCTCCGGCACGATGCTGTAAGCGGGCAGCTCCCAATCCAGTACCAACTGCCGTGCTGCCGGGTCGTAGGCAGCTGCCACCTGACGTGGGAAACCTTCCGGCCATGCCGTCGAGGCGTAGAGAGCGGCAGAGAAGTACTCGATCACGGAGTCGGGATCCTGGCGCCTTACGCCATCGGTTATCGCGCTGATGCCGGCGTTGTGCCGCCGTACATCCGCCAGCTGCGCATCAACCCATTGCTGGTACTCCCGCTGGTACGACGCCAGTTGTTGCTGTCGCTGAGTCTCCGCGGCCTGGGCGGCCTGCCAGTCACGCTCGAAGCGCGCTCGTGCTTCGGCCTGCGCCTGGGCCCTGCGACTCGCGGTCCAGCCGCTCTGCGTCTGGTAGTGACTGAAATCCGGCATGGGTACCGGCTGTGCCAACGGTCCTGGAGCGAAGGCCTGGACATCCTCGGGTCGCATGAGAGAGGCAGCCTTGAAGGCCGGAGCCTGGCAGCCCGAGGCAAGAAGACCTTGCAACGACACAACCTGCGCGTCGAGTTCTTCCGTGCGCCGTAGAGCCTCTGCCTGCCGGTACTCACGGTGGCTCTGGGCAGCTCGCCGTTGGTAAGCCCGCGCTTGCTGTTCTTGCTGTCTACGCCGTCTGGCTTCGGCTTCCAGCTGGCGCTGCTGCTGCCGTTGCATCTCAGCCCAGACGCCGACAGAACCCGTAGAGCGACGACTCATGTGCTGCAGGCCCTCCCCAGGACGGGGGCAGCCGAAGGCGCTTTGGTTGTCCCCGCAACCAGTTGTAACGAGACGACTCTATCCAGCAATCGCCGTCTCGCATATCCACTCGTCAAAGGTCGCCCGCTCGGGCCATCCCCGCAGGTCAACGTGACTGGAGGGTAACCAGGACCGTGCCGAGGCGCAGTACTCAAACTGTCGCATTCCCCCAGCGCCGGTAAAGCTGTGTGCGCCGATGACAGAAAGGGCTGTGAACGCCGCTTGACATGGATCATCAAGCCGCGTCCACAGACCTCATCCATGCTGCCGTCGCAGCAACGATCATCTGGCTCCGGACCAGAACCTAGGGGACAGCGGCGCAGGTGCGGTCGCCGGCGTCACCGAGCTGGAGCGAGGCCTCGGACGTTGTGCCGTCGTGGCTCAGCGACAGCTCAATGCTGCCCTTCGTGTAGTCCGGGAACCACACGGCATACAGTGTCCGGACGCCCTGCGCAACGGTGCCGACCCGGCGGACTTCCAGGGGCTTTCCGCCACAGGTCGCGGAAGTCACCTGCTGGTGGTCGGCGGCGAACAGACGAACCCAGCCGTCGGTGAAGAGGGTTGCGAGCGGGTGCACCCCCCTTGAGTCTTCGATGGCCATGGGCTTGGAAGCGCAGGCTCGCATGGAGAACGCAGCTTCGGCGACCGATGCCCAGCACAGTCGCTGGTCGCGGGTCTCCCAGGCGTAGGCGGCGCCGGTCGGCCAGGGCTCGACCAGCATCAGGCCCTGAGAGCCGGGGGCGTCGGCACCCACCGCCCCCGACGTCATCAGAGTGGTTCGGGCTCTGTTGATCACCTCGGTCAGGTCCGGATGCGAGGGAGTCGGCGCAGCGGTCGTGGCGGGGGCGCGGGAGCCGGACGGCCTCGCTGAGTTCCCATCGCCACCCGAGCAGCCCGTCGAGGCCGTGACCAGCAGTACCGCTGTCCCCAAGGCAGCGCGAAGTCCGTATCGCATGAGCGTTCCTCCCCCGTGTGCACCCTGAGACCAGGGTGTGTTGCCGAGCACTGTCCATGGGACGCCTTCGGCACTGAGCGCTCGGTGTCGCCCAGGCGTGCGTCGAGCTGACCAGTACTTTGGCCCATCAGCAAGCCGTCTGAGCAACATCTGAGCTCTGCCCCGAGCATCGCGTGCCGCTCCGCGAGAGGTTCCCTGTAGAGACTCGAACAGGTTGCGACGGCCGGCCAGGGCGGCGAGACCGGAGACAGGAGACAAAACAAGCTCACCAGCAGTGCCCTACCTCTCGCTCCTGGAGATCTACTCGGTCTCCGACGAGCCGATCACCTCGTGGCCGGACCCCCGCTTCATCGAGCGATGAGCATGTGAGGGCACTGCACTCATCGGCAGCGCGTCCGCCCGCCCCGGAGCTGACGGGCAAGTGGCCGCACGCAGCCCCCTGCCGGGGAGGTGCGGCCGAACGCCCGTCGCCGCCCGCTCTCACTCCCGCTCTCACTCCTGCCCTCGGTCATCTGCCCGCCGCCGGCCTACCTGACGGTGAAGTCGGAGGCCTCGGTGTTCAGGGTCGTGGTGCCGTCCTGGGCGGTGGCCAGGACCGCGATGTGCCACCGGCCGCGCGGGGACGACTCGGCGTCGGAAGCGGTGACCTCAGCGGTGTAGGTGCAGCGCACGGTGTCCTCCCCGGAGGACTCGCAGACGGCCGGCTCCGCCGCTGCCATGTCCTTGGTGGTCAGCTGCTTCTCGGCGAAGGACGAGTTCTCCGGCCAGGCCAGCACCTTCACGCTCTTGACACCGGAGGACGCCGTGACATCGGTGACGAAGGTCAGCGAGCCGTCGCGGTCGCCGTCGGGCGCGGTGTAGCGGGCAGTACTGTCCGCCAGCGCGGGAGGCTGCTCCCCGGCGTGGGCGAGAGCGAAGGCACCGGCAGCACCGAGGACGACGACACCGGCGGCAACGGACAGAGCGATACGACGACGGGACATGGGATTCTCCGTAACTGAGTCAGCTGCATCGGGCCGGCGCACCGCACCCCGCGCCGCTGCACCGATGCTCGCCGCCCGGCCACCCGCCGGGCATGAGCGCACCTACTCAACTCGGCCTGAGTAAGCCCACCGGACAAGCAGCCGCGGTGAAACCCCCGAACCCAACCCGAACCCCACTCGAACCCACCCCGAACCCAAATCCGAACCCGCACCGTGACCCTGCTCGCACGCCGCACAGCGCCCAGCCCGTCTTCCAGCGGGTTCGGGTGAGCGAAAGAGCCCCGGTCGCGGCCCTTCCTGCGGTGTGCGAGCCTGGGATCATGATCCGGGAACTGAGCTGGTCCCCATGATTCCGGTCGCCGTGTCTCCTGTGCGGATCGAGGCGTTTCTCGATCCGCGGCTGTCCAGATGGATGTGGCTGGTGAAGTGGTTCCTCGCCATCCCGCACTACATCGTGCTCTTCTTCCTGTGGATCGCGTTCTCCTTCGTGACCGTCGTCGCGTTCTTCGCGATCCTGTTCACGGCCAGGTATCCGCGGGCGCTCTTCGACTTCAACGTCGGTGTGATGCGCTGGAACTGGCGTGTCGCCTACTACGCCCACGCAGCTCTCGGTACCGACCGGTACCCGCCGTTCACCCTCGCCGAGGTGCCCGACTACCCGGCACATTTCGACGTCGTCTATCCCGAGCGTCTGTCGCGCGGTCTGGTGCTGGTGAAGTGGTGGCTGCTGGCCATCCCGCAGTACATCGTCGTGGGGATGTTCGTCGGCGACTGGGGCTGGGGCTGGGGCGGGATGGACCGGTGGCACGGGGGCGGGCTCGTCTTCTTCCTCTCCTTCGTCGCCGTGATCATCCTGGCCTTCACCGGCCGTTATCCGGTGCACCTCTTCGACTTCCTGCTCGGCCTGGCCCGCTGGGTCGCGCGGGTGGGCGCCTACGCGGCGCTGATGACCGACGCGTACCCGCCGTTCCGGCTGGACATGGGCGCACAGGACTCCCCGCCCGGAGAGCCCCGGGCCCCGATGGGCGAACCCGGCCGGTAGCGCCTGTCGGCGTCGGAATTCGGTTGCCTCCGGCCGTCCGGTGGGGGCTCAATGACGGGCATGGCTGACATCCAGGGCTCGTACGACGACCTGTTCACCGCCGTGCCCACCGCGCTGGCCGCGCTGCTGGACGGCGGGGACCTCGGCGGCTCGGTGGCCGTCTTCGTGGACGGCGAGCCGGTGGTGGACGTCTGGGGCGGGTTCGCCGACGCGGCGCGCGGTGTCCCCTGGCAGCGGGACACGATCGTCAACGTCTGGTCCGTCACGAAGACGATGACGGCGCTGTGCGCGCTGGTTCTGGCCGACCGGGGCGAGCTCGATCCGGACGCGCCGGTGGCCCGGTACTGGCCGGAGTTCGCGGCGGCGGGCAAGGAGGCGGTGCTGGTACGGCACTTGCTCTCGCACACCGCCGGACTGCCCGACTGGGACGGCCCGGTGGCGGACATCTACGACTGGCCGGCCGCGACGGCACGACTGGCCGCGCAGGCTCCGCAGTGGGAGCCGGGCAGCGCGGCCGGATACCACTCGCTCACCCAGGGGTTCCTCGTGGGCGAGGTCGTGCGCCGGATCACCGGCCGGAGCCCGGGTGAGTTCTTCGCCGAGGAGATCGCCGGACCGCTGGGCGCGGACTTCCGCATGGGGCTGCCGGCCGAGCACGATCACCGGGTGGCGCTCACGGTCCCGCCGCCGTCCCGGGACGAGGACTACACGGCGGGCGCGGCCCGCAGCGACGTGGACCGGACCGTGACGGCCACCCCGACCGCGATCCGGCTCCGCGACGGCAACAGCGTGGCCTGGCGGCGGGCGCAGATCCCGGCGGCGAGCGGCTTCGGCAACGCCCGCTCGGTCGCCCTCGTCCAGTCGGCGATGGCCTGCGGGGGCTCCGTGCGTGGGGTGCGGCTGCTGTCCCGGGCGGGCTGCGACCGGGCCTGGGAGGAGCAGTTCAGCGGCGAGGACCGCGTCCTGGGCATGCCGATCAGCTGGGGTCTGGGCTACGGGCGGTTCGGCGGCACCTACGGGTGGGGCGGTTGGGGCGGCTCGACGGTCATGATCGACCCCGAGGCCCGCGCGGTGGTGGCCTACGTGACCAATCAGATGCGCGAACCGGCGCAGGACACCCGGGGGCTGGACCTCGTGATGGCCGCCTACGACGGTCTCCAGGGGCTCCGGGCCGGTGGCTGAGGCGCGAACCGGCCGGACCGGCCGCCCTTCGTGAGTTACTTGCCCGAGTCGTCCATGAGCCATGAACCCTGGGGGGAAGTGCACGTGAGCAGCGGTACGAAGAGCAGTGGTGGCCGGGTGTTCCTGATCGGCGGCGGGTGGGAGGAGACGGTCGCCGACGTCGTGCACGGGCCGTTCCTGCGCGCGGCCCGCGCCGCGTCGGAGGCGTCGAAGGCCTCGAAGGCGTCGGTGTCCGGCTCCGGCCCGGCGCCCCGCGTCCTCTGTGTGATCGTCGACGAGGGCGACGGAGCCGAGCAGTTCGCCCGGTACGAGGTCGCGTTGCGGAAGGCAGGGGACTGTACGCCCGTGCCCGTGCTGGTGCCGGTCGGGGAGCGGTTCGAGGTCGGCACGGTGACCGAGGACGTGGCCGGGGTGTTCGTCTGCGGTGGGCTGACGCCCGCGTATCAGGAGGCGTTCGCCGAGTCCTCCGGTCCGCTGTCCGCCCTGCTGCGCGAGCGCGGACTTCCGTACGCCGGGTTCTCCGCGGGAGCCGCGATGGCGTCGCGGGACGCGGTGGTCGGGGGGTGGCTGGTGGACGGGGTCGCCGTGTGTCCGCCGGACACCGCGGAGGATCTCGAGGAGCTCGAGGTCCGGCCCGGGCTGGGGCTCGTGCCGTTCGGGGTGGACAACCATGCCGCGCAGTGGGGGACGTTGGGGCGGCTGGCGGCCGTCGTGGCGGACGGCCGGCTGGCGCACGGGGTGGCCATCGACGAGAACACGCTGCTGGAGGTCGGGGGCGAGGGTGGCGACGGCCGCGCGCGGGTGGCCGGGCGCGGCCGGGCCCATTCCGTGCGTCCCGCCCCGGGCGGCGGAGTCCTCGTGCGGTCCTACGGCGACGGCGAGTCGTTTCCCGTGTCCTGAACCCGAGATTCCGCAGCCCTCCGGACCAGCTAAGGTAAGGCTCGCCTTAGTAGTGGCGATCGGAGCAGCGCTGTGCGTACGTCGAAGCGGAAGCCCCTCCCGGGCTGGTCCCTCCCGGGCAGGTCCCTCCCGGGAGGATCCGCCGGGCCTGTAGGGGCCGTTCGGGCCGCCGGGCCTGTCAGGGCCGCCGGATCTGTCAGGGCCGCCGGGTCCGGCTTGTCCGTCGGATCCGTCCTGTCCCTCGTGGCGTCCCTCGTCGTCGCAGGGCTGCTGGTCGGATGCTCGGCCGCCGCTGACAACGATGCCAAGTCCTCGTCCCGGACCGAAGGCGAGCGCAACCTCGTCGCCGGGGCGTCGGCGGGCCCCTCGGCCGCACCCGACGTCCTCGCCGACGGTATGGGCGCGGACACCGACACCGACGGGACGTTCCCGCGCACGGTCAAGCACTTCCGGGGGACCACCACCGTCGAGGCGGAGCCGAAGAAGATCGCCGTGATCAGCACGGGGCAGCTCGACGACCTGCTCAGCCTCGGTGTGGTCCCGACCGCCTCCACCCGTGCCGACAACGCGGGTCTGGTCCCGGACTACCTGACGGACGCCTACCCGCAGTACAGGGCGAAGCTCGCGGCGATGACCGACGCGGGCACCCGTCAGGCGCCCAACCTGGAGTCGCTCGCGGCCGCGAAGCCCGACCTGATCCTGGTCAACGACTCCCTGGGCGACCTCTACGCCAAGCTGTCCAAGATCGCGCCGACCGTGGTCACGGCCGGACAGGGCATCAACTGGAAGCGCGATCTGCTGCTCGTCGGCGAGTCGGTCGGCAAGGGGCGGGCCGCGCGGAAGCTGCTCGACGGGATCGTGGGCGACGCGCGGAGCCAGGGGGACGCGGTCGCGGGCGACCCGACCGTCTCCATGGTGCGCTTCACCCCGGACCGCACCCGCATGTTCGGCGTGTCGTCCTTCACCGGGTCGATCGCCGTCGACATGGGGCTCTCCCGGCCCGAGTCGCAGCGGTTCAACGCCATCTCGGAGGACATCAGCGCCGAGAAGATCGACACCGCGGACGGTGACTGGATCTTCTACTCGGTCCAGGGGGACGCGAGCAGGACGGATGCCGCGAGCACGGTGGCCGGGCCGCTGTGGAAGGGGATGAGCGCCGTCAAGGCCGGGCAGGCCGTGCAGGTCGACGACGACCCGTGGTACCTCAACGCCGGTCCGACCGCCGCCCGCCTGGTCGTCACCGAACTCGCCGACCACCTCGGCAGGTAACCGTCCCGTGAAACACCTCGCCTGGCCGGCGGCCGCCCTGCTGGTGACCGCGGCGGCCGTGCTCAGCCTCGCCGTCGGTACCCGCGCGGTGCCCCCGTCCGCCGTGCTCGACGCCCTGCTGCACGGCGGGAGCTCACCGGACGCCCTCGTCGTGCGGTCGCTGCGGCTGCCGCGGACGGAGATCGGGCTGACGGCGGGAGCCGCGCTCGGTGTGGCCGGGGCGGCCCTCCAAGGGGTCACCCGCAATCCGCTCGCCGACCCCGGCATCCTCGGCCTCAGCCAGGGCGCCGCGGCCGGGGTCGTCCTCGCCGTCTCGCTCGGCCTCGCCGACGGCTTCTCCGGGTACGTCCGGTACGCCTTCGTCGGCGCCGTCGCCGCCGCGTGCCTGGTGTACGCCATCGCCGCCCGCGGCCGGGGCGGCGCCTCACCGGTGAAGCTGGCGCTGGCCGGTACCGCCCTGTCCGCCATGACCGCCGGTGCCACGACCGTCGTCCTGACCTCGAGTGCGGCGACCCTCGACCAGTTCCGGTTCTGGCAGGTCGGCGCGTTGAGCGGGCGCGACGCCGACACCGTCGTACGGATGCTGCCGTTCCTGGCGGTGGGCGCGGCACTGGTGCTGGCGTGCGCGCGGGGGCTGGACGCCCTGGCCCTCGGCGACGAGACGGCTCGGGCGCTCGGTCATCGGGTGCACACGGTACGGGTGTGTGCCGCGCTCGGGGCGACCCTGCTGACCGCGTCCGCGGTGGCCGCGGCGGGGCCGATCGCCTTCGTGGGACTGGCCGTTCCGCATCTCGCCCGCCGGGTCGCGCGCGGTGCCGCGCACCGGCTCGTGCTGCCGCTGTCCGCGCTGCTGGGCGCCGCGCTGCTGCTGCTCGCGGATGTGGCGGGACGGGTGGTGCGGGCTCCCGCCGAGGTACCGGCCGGGGTGATGACGGCGTTGGTGGGGGTGCCGGTGCTGGTGGTGCTGGTGCGGCGGAAGGGGGCGGTGACATGACCCCCGAAGCGACGGACCGACACCTCGACCCGACGGACCGACACCACGGGTCGGCGAACCGATACCCCGGGTCGGCGGCCGCGAAGACCGGGTCGGCGGCCGCGAGAACCGAGGTGCCGGCCGCGAGAACCGAGGTGCCGGCCGCGAGAACCGGGGTACCGGCCGCGCGTCCGGCAGGTTCCGCGGTTCTGCGCCCCCACCCCCGGGTCTCCCTCCTCCTGCACCGCCGGTCCGCCGGTGTCGCCGCGGCCCTCGTGCTGCTCCTCGCGGCCGTCATGCTCGGCTCCGCCTGTCTCGGCCAGACCTACGTCCCGCCGGCCGAGGTGTGGCGCACCCTGCGCGGTGACACCGGTCCCTACGATCTGGTCGTCGGCGAGCTCCGGGTCCCGCGTATCGCTCTCGGCGCCCTCGTCGGCGCCGCCCTCGGGCTGTCCGGTGCGCTCGTGCAGACGGTCACCCGCAACCCGCTGGCCGGCCCGGACGTGATCGGGGTGGGGCACGGCGCCGCCGCCGCGACCGTCCTCGCCCTGGCCACCGGGGCCGTCACCTCGCCCGGCGCGCTGCCCGCGGTGTCCGTCGCGGGCGGTCTCGCGGCCGCCGCCCTCGTCTATCTGCTGGCCTGGCGCCGCGGGATGCAGCCGAGCCGCTTCGTGCTCACCGGTGTCGGCATCGGCGTCGCGCTGTCCGCGGTCGTCCAGCTGTACCTCACGGACAGCGAGCTGGAGGCCGCCGAGCAGGTCAAGCTGTGGCTCACCGGCAGCCTCAACGGCCGCGGCCCGGAGCAGGCCGGGCCGCTGGCCGCCGTGCTCCTGCTGGCGCTCCCCGCGCTGGTGTGGGCGAGCCGCGCCGCCCGTCCGCTCGGCCTCGACCCGGACACCGCGGCCGCGCTCGGCGTACGGGTGGGCCGGGCGCGGCTGGGTCTGACCGTCCTCGGGGTCGTGCTCGCGGCGACCGCGACGGGCGCGGCGGGACCGATCGGGTTCGTCGCCCTCACCGCGCCCCAACTGGCCCGCCGCCTCACCCGCACGCCCCGACTTCCTCTGGTGGCGAGCGCGTTGACGGGAGCGGTGGTCCTGGTCGGCGCGGATCTGGCCGCCCGCACCCTGCTGCCGCCGCTGGAGATCCCGGTGGGCGCGCTGACCGCGCTGGTGGGCGGGCCGTATCTGCTGTGGCTGCTGGGGAGGGACCGGCGCAACCCGTGAGGCGTCCGGCGCCCGTCCGGTGACGAGGAGGGCCCCCGGCGCGATGCGCCGGGGGCCCACTCACGGTCGGGAGGCCGCGGGGACCGTCCCGAGGGCGACGGAGATCGTCACGAGGTCCGCGAGGTCCGTCACGGGATCCGCGGGGACCGTCAGATCGTCGACGTGTCGATCACGAAGCGGTAGCGGACGTCGCTGGCGAGCACCCGCTCGTACGCCTCGTTGATCTGGTCGGCGCTGATCAGCTCGATCTCGGCGCCGAAGCCGTGCTCGGCGCAGAAGTCCAGCATCTCCTGGGTCTCCTGGATGCCGCCGATGCCGGAGCCGGCGAGGGTCTTGCGGCCGCCGATCACCGAGAACAGGTTGAGGGCGACGGGCTCCTCGGGCGCGCCGACGTTCACGAAGGCGCCGTCGGTCTTGAGGAGGGACAGGTAGGCGTCCAGGTTCAGCGGGGCGGAGACCGTCGAGAGGATGAAGTCGAAGGTGCCCTTCAGCTCCTTGAAGGTGTTCTCGTCACTGGTGGCGTAGTAGTGGGCGGCGCCCAGCTTCAGGCCGTCGTCCTTCTTGCGCAGCGACTGGGACAGGACGGTCACCTCGGCGCCGAGGGCGTGCGCGATCTTGACGCCCATGTGGCCGAGGCCGCCCATGCCGAGGATCGCGACCTTCTTGCCGGGGCCGGCGTTCCAGTGCTTCAGCGGGGAGTACGTGGTGATGCCGGCGCAGAGCAGCGGCGCGGCGACGTCGAGCGCGAGGCCGTCGGGAATGCGGACGACGTAGTTCTCGTCCACGACGATCTTCTGCGCGTAGCCGCCGTAGGTGGGCTCGCCGTCCTTGCCGACGGCGTTGTACGTACCGACGCTGCCGCCGGTGCAGTACTGCTCCAGGCCGGCCTTGCAGTTGTCGCACTCACGGCAGGAGTCGACGAGGCAGCCGACACCCACGCGGTCGCCGACGGCGAACCGGGTGACACCGGGGCCCACCTCGGAGACGACGCCCGCGATCTCGTGACCGGGCACCATCGGGAAGATCGCCTCGCCCCAGCCCTCCCGGGCCTGGTGGATGTCCGAGTGGCAGATTCCGGCGAACTCGATGTCGATGAGGACGTCGAACTCGCGCACCGCGCGGCGTTCGATCGTCGTGCGCTCCAGCGGAGCCTTGGCGGAGGGTGCGGCGTACGCGGCAACGGTGGTCATGCCCTGGATCTCCTAGCGGGGGGTTCGTGTTCCGGCCTGCCTTCCGGCCGGGTACGACGTCCAGCCTGCCCCATCGCACAACATTCACCCAGGTCACGCCTCTGCGTACGTCTGCTGTGCCTACCACTGGCGGGGTCAGGCTGGTGTGCGTACGACCGGGAATACTGGACGGCATGGACGAACACCCCGAACCTCCCGGCGCCCCCCTGGACCGGCGTGCCGAGCTCAGCGAGTTCCTGCGCACCCGGCGGGCCAGGCTGAAGCCGGAGGACGTGGGGCTGCCGGACTTCGGGCGGCACCGCAGGGTGCCGGGGCTGCGGCGCGAGGAGCTGGCGCAGCTGGCCGGGGTCTCGGTGGCGTACTACACGCGCCTGGAGCAGGGCAACGGGCGGAACGTGTCGGCGGAGGTGCTGGACTCCATCGCCAGGGCGCTGCGGCTCTCCGACGCCGAGCACGCGCATCTCACCCACCTGGCGAAGCCCAAGCACAAGAAGAAGCAGAGCGCGCCGCAGCAGCAGGTGAGGGGCCCGCTGCGGCAGCTGCTGGACGCGATGGACTCGGTGCCGGCGTACCTCATCGGGCGGCGCACCGAGATCCTGGGCTGGAACCGGATGGCGGCGGCCGTCTTCGGCGACTGGGCGGAGCTGCCGGTGGCGGAGCGCAACTGGGCCCGGCTGGTCTTCCTGCGCCCCGACTACCGGGACCTCTTCGTGGACTGGGAGCAGAAGGCGATCGACATCGTCTGCGCCCTGCGCATGGACGCGGGCTGCTATCCGGACGACCCGCGGCTCTCCGCGCTGGTGGGCCAGTTGTCGGTGAAGAGCGAGGACTTCCGGCGGCTGTGGGCGACCCACGACGTCAAGGAGAAGAGCCACGGCGTGAAGCTGCTCAGGCATCCGTTGGTCGGCGAACTCTCCCTGAACTTCGAGGGGTTCAGGCTGATGGGCGACGGCGAACAGACGATGGTGACGTATCACGCGGATCCGGGGTCGGCCTCGGCGGAGGCGCTGCGGCTGCTGGCGAGCTGGGGCGCGGACGCGACGCGGGCGGGGGCCGGCTCCCAGACTCCGTCCGTTTGAGAGCCGCCCCTCCCCCGGCCGCCCCTCCCCCTCGAGGGGGGCCGTCAGCCCTCGGGGGCCGTCAGCCCTGGTACGGCGGAGCCGCGCCCCATCCCCACTGCGGCACCGGCTGCTCGGCCGGCGGCTTGGCGTCCGGGCCGGAGAAGTGGACGGCCAGCCGGGTGCCCCACTCCACATAGGCGAGGAACGCCGAACGGAACTCGGCGTCGGTCGGCAGACCTGCCTCGTCAGCCGCGTCCTGGATGAGGTTGACCCAGCGGCGGCGCTGGGGCTCGGTGATGTCCCGCCCGAAGTGCTTGGCCACCATGTGGCTGTGGCCGCCCTGGGTCGCCGAGTAGCTCTGCGGCCCGCCGAAGACCTCCGCGAGCCAGAGCGCGACGTGCTCGGCGTGCTCGGGGGCGAGGCCCGCGAAGACCGGCGCGAGCAGGTCGTCCCGGAGCACCTTGGTGTAGAAGGCCTCGGTGAGCCGGGCGAAGGCCTCCGCGCCGCCCGCCCAGTCGTACAGCGTGGGCACGGCGGAGCCCGTCCCGTGCACCGAGGTGGCCTTGTAGTGCCGCATCTCGTCGATGTGCCCGATGTACGGGCGGATCTCCGCGAGGAAGGCGGGGAACAGGTCCGAGGTGCGGAAGCCCTCGAGGTGGTCTTCGGTCGACGTCCAGGTGATCCGCAGGATGTAGTGGCCGAAGTCCTCCTCGCAGCGGGCGAGTTCGTAGTCGACGCAGTGCGGGGAGGCCGCGAGTTCACGCGCGGCTCGGGTGTACGCGGCCAGGAACTCCGCGGACCGCTCCTCGGGGATCCGGTACCGGATGTACTCGACCGTGGTGCGGGGCGTGCTTGTCTCGGGTGCCGTCATGGGGCCACGCAAGCACGAACGGCCCGCCGGAGGCTTGTCTTCCGGCGGGCGTTCGCTCAGCGCTCAGCGAACCGGTGTCCCGCGGCCCCGTCAGGCCGACGCCGCGTTCTCCTTCACCGTGATCTTGCCCTTGCGGATCGTCGCCACGCGCGGGGCCTTCTTCGCGATCGAGGAGTCGTGGGTGACCATGATGAAGGTCAGCCCGTGCTCCTTCCACATGGTGTGCAGCACGTCCATGATCTCGTCGCGCATGCTCTCGTCGAGGTTGCCGGTGGGCTCGTCGGCGAGCAGCACCTTCGGCTGCTTGACCAGCGCGCGGGCGATCGCGACGCGCTGCTGCTGGCCGCCGGACATCTCGGACGGCAGGTGCCCGAGGCGCTCTCCCAGGCCGACGGACCTCAGCGCCTCGGCGGCCCGTTCGCGCCGCTCCTTGACCTTCACGCCGAGCGGGACGAGCGCGGTCTCGACGTTCTCCTGCGCGTTGAGCGTCGGGATGAGGTTGAAGGACTGGAAGACGAAGCCGATGTTCTCGCTGCGCACCTTCGTGAGCCTGGCCTCGGAGAGCTTGGCCAGGTCGACGCCGTCGAGGACGATCTCGCCCTCGGACGGCCGGTCGAGCGCGCCGATCATCTGGAGCAGCGTGGACTTGCCGCCGCCGGTGGGGCCCTGGATGACGAGCCGGTCGCCGTCCGGGATGGTCAGGTCGACCCCGGCGAGGGCGTGGACCGTCTCCTTGCCCCTGCTGTAGCGCTTGGTGACGCCTCTGAGTTCGTACATGGGGACAACAACTCCTGGTGTGCGTATGAGGGGTGGGGCGGTTCGGCTACTCGACGCGGCGCAGCGCGTCGGCCGGGCGCAGCCGGGAGGCGCGCCAGCCGCCGAACGCCCCGGCGATCAGACCGCCGGCCACGGCGAGACCCACCGCGACGGCCACCGTCGTGACGCTCACCGGCGCCGTCAGCGCCACGTCGAGGGTCTTGGCCGCCGCCTGACGACCGGGACCGCCGAAGCCGCCGCCACCGCCGCCGGGCCCGCCCTGGCCCCCGCCGCCGCCGCCCAACTGGGCCTGGAGAGTGGGGCTGATGGCGGTCACGACGTATGCGCCGCCCAGGCCCAGGGCGATGCCCAGGGCGCCGCCCAGCAGGCCGTTGACCATGGCCTCGCCGACGACCTGCCGGGTGACCCGGCCGGACTTCCAGCCCAGCGCCTTCAGCGTGCCGAACTCACGGACGCGGCGGGAGACCGCCGAGGAGGTGAGCAGACCGGCGACCAGGAAGGCGGCGATGAGGACCGCGATGGACAGCCACTTGCCGACGTTGGTGGCGAGCGAGGAGGCCGTGGAGAGGGACCCGGAGACGGTGTCCGCGAGGTCGGCGGAGGTCGTCACCGTGGTGCCCGAGACGTTCTTCTGGATGGTCGACTTGACGCTGTCGATCTTCTGGGAGTCGGTCGCCTTGACGTAGATCGTGGTGACCTTGTCCTTCGAGTCGCTGAGGGTCTGAGCCTGGGTCAGCGGAAGGTAGACGTTGGCGGCGGCGTCACCGCTGTCGGCCGTGGCGATGCCGATCACCGAGAACTTGACCTTGCTGATGGTCAGCGTGGAACCGACCTTGAGCGACTTCTCCTTGGCGTACGCCGAGTCGAGGACGGCGACCTTGCCGTTGTTCTCCGTGGTCTTGAAGGTACGGCCGCTGGTGATCGTCGAGGAGGTCAGCGGGCCGAGCGCGGGCTCGGTGACGTCGGTGCCGTAGACGGAGTAGCTGTTGACGTCGAAGTTGGCTCCGCCGCCCTGCACTTCACCCTGCGGCTGGCCGTTGCCGCCGCCGTTGCCACCGGCGCCGCCGCCCTGCTGGCCGCCGGTGCCGCCCGCGTTGTCGTTCTGCTGGAACTGGCCGCGGGTGAACTGGCCGTCGACCTTGAGGACCTGGAGGCTCAGTCCGCCGACCGCGTCGGAGACACCGCCCTGCTTGCCGACCTTGGTGACGGTCGCGGTCGACAGGGTCTGGAAGCCCTGCACCATGACGCGGTCGGTGCTCTGCTCCGCGTCGGAGTCGTTGTCCTGCGCGTCGAACTGGAAGCGCGGCCGGTCCGAGGCGCTCGCGGTGGGCGAGGCGGCCTTGGTGACCGTCATGTCCGTACCCAGTCCGTACAGGGACTGGAGGACCTTGTCCTGGGCCTTGCCCATGCCGGAGGACACGGAGGTGACCACGATGACCAGCGCGATGCCCAGCGCGAGCCCGGAGGCGACGACGAGGGCCGCTTTTCTACGGCGGCGCAGTTCGCGCCTCAGGTAGGTGAAGAACATGGCCGCACGGTAGGTACCGCGCGTGATGAAGGGATAAGGCCGAAATAAGAGAACGATGAGAAGGCTGTGATCAACCCCGGAAACACCGGTGCCGCCCCTGGGGGCGGCACCGGAAAGCTGTGGGCGGACCGTCGGACCGGCCGTCAGGAACTACCTCAGACGGCCGAACCCGCCTTCCACTGCGCCCAGTCCATGTTCCAGCCGTTGAGGCCGTTGTCCGGGGACACGGTCTTGTCGCCGGTGTTCTTGACCACCACGACGTCGCCGACGATGGAGTTGGTGTAGAACCAGTAGCCCGCCGTACCCGAGTCGTTGGCGCCCTTGGTGTCGGACAGACCCACGCAGCCGTGGCTGGTGTTCACCGAGCCGAAGATGGACTTCGCGCCCCAGTAGTTGCCGTGCACGAAGGTGCCGGAGTTGGTGAGGCGGATGGCGTGCGGCACGTCCTTGATGTCGTACTCGCCCTTGCCGTCGTCATCGGTGAAGCCCACGGTCGCGCCGTTCATGCGCGTCTCCTTGAACTTCTCCGACATCACCATCTGGCCCTCGTACGTCTTGTTGTCGGGCGAGCCGGCGGAGATCGGGATCGTCTTGATGACCGCGCCGTTGTGCGTGATCTTCATCTGCTTGGTCTTCGCGTCGACGTAGGAGACCTGGTTGCGGCCGACCTTGAAGGTGACCGTCTTCTGCTGGACACCGATGACACCGTCGGCGCCCTCCACCCCGTCGAGCGCGAGCTTCAGCGTGACGGTGGAGTTCTCCTTCCAGTAGTCCTCGGGGCGGCAGTCCATGCGCTGGGTGGAGAACCAGTGGCAGACGACCTCCTGACCGCTGGTGGAGGTGACCGTGACGCCCTTCTGGACGGCGGCCTTGTTGGTGATCTCCTTGTTGAAGTTGATCGACACCGGCATGCCCACGCCGACGGTCGAACCGTCCTCCGGCGTGAAGTTGCCTATGAAGCTGTCGTCCGGGGAGACCGTGGTGAAGGAGGCGTTCTCGTGCGCCACGAGGCCGCCCGAGTCCTTCGCCTCGGCCGCCACCTTGTAGGTGGTGGAGCGCTCGAGCTGCGTGTTCGGCTTCCAGCTGGTCTTGTCGGCGGAGAGCGCGCCCTCGACGGCCGTGCCGTCGGAGGTGGTCATCGTCACCGTGGTGAGCGTGCCCTTGCTCACCGTGACCGCCGCGGAGTTGTTGATGGAGGCGTTGTCCGAGCCGTCCGCGGGCGTGATCTTGATCTGGGCCTCGGAGGACTTCTTGGCCGCCGCCTCGTCGGCCTTGGCCTGCGAGGAGCTGCCTCCGCCGTCGGAGGCGTCATTGTCGCCGCCGGAACACGCAGAGAGCACCAGAACACCGCCGAGCAGTGCGGACGCGGTCATCAGACCTCGGCGCCGCCTACTGTCCGTCATCACACGCTTCTCCATCGTTGCCGATTGCCAGAACCCAGAGAGTCCCCGTCAAGAACATCAACGCTACGACCGGTTCCTCCCGTTCCACATTCCCGAAGGTGTGGGGCACGCCACGTTCGTGGCGCGGATGATGCGGGTGTCGGTTCGTGCGCCTGGTGAGACGACGAAACCCCGGTCGGCGGTTGCCGTCCGGGGTGACGAGTTTCCCGGAACGCTCAGCCGATGCGTCCCTCTTCGCCGTCCGCCTCGTCATCCTCGTCGACATCATCCTCGTCGAGGTCCCACTCCGGCGAATCCGGGTCGTAGTCGATCCGTTCGCTGGACCAGGAGGCCTGCTGGAGCTCCACCCCGGGTACCTCACCGACCAGGTCGAACGGGTCGACGAGATAGGCGAGGGCCTCCGCCGTGTCCTCCGTCACAGCCCCCTCGGCGTGCGCGCGCTCGGCGTCCGGGAGCTCCGCGTCGTCGGCGATCCGCCGCAGTGCCGCCGTCGTCACGGCGTTCTCGTCGTGCACCTCGAGGAGAATATCTACTCTGATCCGCACAAAACGTGATGTCTCTTCAGTACTCATGGCCGGAGCGTACGGCTCACAGCTCCCGCAACTTTCCCGCGACCCGCGACTTTCATTAGCATCGGACCACACGGCCAATTCGCCAGCGCCACAAGGGGATCGATATTCCGTGTCATCCGCTCGACGTCCGTTGCTGACCGCCACCGCCGCGGGGACCCTGCTGGGTGCCCTGTGGTTCGTCCCGTCCGCGAACGCGTCCCAGGACACCCCGGCCAGAACGGGCACGACGACGCAGATCACGACCCAGGCACGGGCCGCGTCGACGACCACGACCGACACCACCGCCGATACCGCCGGCACCGCCGCCGACGGCACCACCGGGACGACAGCCAGAACGGCAGCCGATACAGCGGCCGACACCGCGGCCGACACCACGGTCGACGACGGCACCCGGCTCGCCGACACCGGCAGCTTCGACACGACCCCCTACGTCGTCGGCGGAACCACGCTTCTCGCGCTCGGCGCGGGCTTCGTGGTCTATTCCGTTCGCCGGGAACGCCTGGGTTTTTGAATCAACTTGACTGTTCTTTGACAGGCTCTTCATAGTTCGCTCATGAAGAGATCACCGGGGGCACGGCTGTGCGCCACCGCCGCAATAGGCGCACTGTCGCTCTCCCTCCTCACCGCATGTTCGGACGACGGGTCGAAGGACTCCGCGGACTCGAAGGCCTCCGCCTCCTCGTCCGCCGGTTCCTCCTCGTCGGCTCCGGCCGCGAAGGCGCTCACCTCCGCCGAGTTGGAGAAGCTGCTGCTCGCGCAGGGCGAACTCAAGGGCTACAAGTCCGAATCGGGCGACGACACCCTGCCGGCCTCCAAGACCTCGGTGAAGACGGACAAGCCGGCCTGCGACCCGCTCGCCTGGGCCACGGCCGCTCTCGCCCCGGGCGACACGGACGCGAACGCCAGCAACACGGTCTCGGAGGACAAGACCTCGGGCGCCACCGTGCAGCCGGAGGACATCGCGGACGCCTTCGACGTCGACATGACGTTCGTGGGTCTCTCCTCGTACGAGGGTGACGGCGCCGAGAAGGCCATGAAGGCCGTCTCCGACGGCGTGACGGCCTGTGCCGGCGGCTACGGCCTGACGGCCGAGGGCGAGACCACCAAGGTCACCAAGGTGGTCGCGGAGAAGGGCGCCGCGAAGGGTGACGAGGCGGTGACCTTCGCCGCGGACGTCGACATGGACGGCGCGGGCACGGCCACCTTCCACACCCAGGTGGTGCGCAAGGGCAACACCGTCGCCTCGTTCTACACGGTGAACTTCGCCGCGATGTCGAAGGGCGGCGACATGGGCGCCGTCCCGGCGGCCGTGGTCGACGCGCAGGTCGCCAAGCTGAAGTAGCCCGCCGACCCACGCACACCGAAGGGGCCCCACCGCATCCGTGCGGTGGGGCCCCTTCGCGCTGCCGGAGCTCCTTACCGGAGCGGTCCGGTGACCGTCTCCACCGCGGCGACGATCCCTCCGTCGCGCACGAACGCGTCCGCCGCCGCGAGGTCGGGCGCGAGGAACCGGTCCGGGCCGGGGCCCCGCACGCCCGCCTTGCGTGCCGCCTCGATGACCGCACGCGTCGCCGGCGCCGGGGTGAGCCCCTCGCGCAGCTCCACACCGCGGCCGGCGGCGTACAGCTCGACGGCGATCACGCGCGTGAGGTTGTCGACGGCGGTGCGCAGCTTGCGGGCCGCGGACCAGCCCATCGACACATGGTCCTCCTGCATCGCGGAGGACGGGATGGAGTCGGCGGACGCCGGTACGGCCAGTCGCTTCAGCTCGCTGACCAGCGCGGCCTGCGTGTACTGGGCGATCATCAGCCCGGAGTCGACGCCGGCGTCGTCCGCGAGGAACGGCGGGAGGCCGTGGCTGCGGTTCTTGTCCAGCAGCCGGTCGGTGCGCCGCTCGGCGATGGAGGCGAGGTCGGCGACGGCGATGGCGAGGAAGTCCAGGACGTAGGCGACCGGCGCGCCGTGGAAGTTGCCGTTGGACTCGACCCGTCCGTCGGGAAGAACGACCGGGTTGTCGACGGCCGAGGCGAGCTCCCGCTCGGCGACGAGCCGGGCGTGCGCGATGGTGTCGCGGCCGGCGCCGGCGACCTGCGGGGCGCAGCGCACCGAGTAGGCGTCCTGGACCCGGGGCGCGTCGTCCTGGTGGTGGCCGGTGAGTTCCGAACCCGCCAGCACGGCCAGCATGTTGGCGGCCGAGGCGCCCTGCCCCGGGTGCGGGCGGATGGCGTGCAGCTCGGGGGCGAGCACCTTGTCGGTGCCGAGCAGCGCCTCCAGGCTGAGCGCGGCGGTGACGTCGGCGGACTTGTAGAGCATGTCGAGGTCGGCGAGGGCCATGACCAGCATGCCGAGCATGCCGTCGGTGCCGTTGAGGAGCGCCAGCCCCTCCTTCTCGCGCAGCTCGACGGGGGCGATGCCGTGCTCGGCGAGCAGCTCGCCGGCGGGCCGTACGGCGCCGTCCGGGCCCTCCGCGTCACCTTCGCCCATGAGGGTGAGGGCGCAGTGCGAGAGCGGGGCCAGGTCGCCGGAGCAGCCGAGGGAGCCGTACTCGTGCACGACCGGGGTGATGCCGGCGTTGAGGATGTCGGCCATGGTCTGCGCGACCTCGGGCCGGACGCCGGTGTGCCCGGAGCAGACGGTCTTCAGCCGCAGGAACATCAGCGCCCGGACGACCTCGCGCTCGACCCGCGGGCCCATGCCGGCGGCGTGCGAGCGGACGATGTTGCGCTGGAGCTGGGCGCGCAGCTCCGGGCTGATGTGCCGGGTGGCGAGGGCGCCGAACCCGGTGGAGACGCCGTAGACGGGCTCGGGCTTGGCCGCCAGCGCGTCCACGATCTCGCGGGCCGCGGCGAGGGCCGCCACCGCCTCGCCGGAGAGCTCGATCCGGGCGCCGCCGCGCGCCACCGCGAGCACGTCGGACGCGGTCACGCCGGACGTCCCCACCACCACAGTGTGCATATCCATATTCAGGAGCGTACGCAGTGAAGACCAGGATGTCACCAGTGGGTACCGGGTTCACCCCTTACCGAATAGGTCACATCCTCAACGCCGCCCCCTGAACCGCCGCCGCTCGGCGGTCCGCTCGTGGGAGGGCTCGTCCGCGAGGCGTACGACGGGATCGTCGGGGCCCTCCCGCCCGGCGACCACCGGCCGGGCGGCCCGCACCGCCTTGGCCCGGTACTGGGCGGCGTCGGCCAGCCGGAACAGCCGGCGGGCGGAGGTCACCGGCCCGATGGGGTCCTCGGTGGAGGCGACCCCGCAGGCCACCCCCTCACCGAGCTCCAGCTCACCGGCCCGCCGGCAGAGGTCGTCGGCGACCTTGACGACCTCGTCGGCGAGCGGCCCGACGGCCAGCAGACAGAACTCGTCGCCGCCGAGCCGGGCGGCCAGCGCGCCGGGCAGCATGGCCCCGCACAGCGACAGCACCGACCCGAACCGTTCGAGGAGCCGGTCCCCGACGGCGTGCCCGAGGGTGTCGTTGACCCGCTTCAGCCCGTTGAGGTCACACACCACGAGGCTGACGACGACCCCCTCCGCGCGATGCCGCTCGACCGCCTCCTCCAGCCGTACGTCGACGGCGCGGCGGTTGGCCAGCCCGGTGAGGGCGTCGGTGAAGGCGAGCCGGCGAGCCTCCTCCAGCCGCTCGGTCTGGGCGAGCCCGGCGGCGACGACGGCGGCGAGGACGGTGGCGAAGTCCGCGTCGGCCCGGCCGAAGACGGGGGTGCCCACGGAACGGGCGACATACAACTCCCCCCAGGCGCGGCCGTGCAGCACGATCGGCGCGACCACACAGGAGCCACGGCCCCGGCGGCGCAGGGCGGCGACCCGCTGATGGCAGTAGCCGGGGCGCCCGGCGGCGGGGCCCTCGGCCGTCTCCACCCAGGCGTTGGGCTCCCCGCCCGCCACCCAGCGCTCGTGCAGGAACTCGGTGATCTCGGGGAACTGGTGCACCGGATAGGCCTCCCCGTCCGGGAACTCGTCCTCGTCGGCGGCCCGGTCCCCCACGTTCACCAGGACGCGCAGCCGCCCGAGGTCCCGCTCCCACACCGAGAGCGCGGCGAAGCCTCCGGAGAGCGCCCGGCAGGCCCCGAGCGCGGCCGCGCGCCACGACTCACGGGGGGTGTGCGCGGCCGCCATTCCCTGCGCGAGCGCCACCACGGCCACCAGGCGTCTGTCCTCACCCATCTCCCCAGGCTAGGGACATTCAGCCCGAAAGGGGACACCGAAGGGCCACCGAGAGTGATGAGCGCACGTCCGGTCGCGTGTCGCCCGCCGTCCGCCGCCCGCTCACTCGCCCGGCCACTGCGGCTTCCGCTTCTCGTTGAAGGCCGCCACCCCTTCCGCCCGGTCCCCGGAGAAGGCCACCGACCGCCACGCCGCGTCCTCGACCTCCAGCCCGGCCCGCAGGTCCAGCCCCTGCCCCAGGCGCAGCGCCCGCTTCGCCGCCCGCAGGCCCACCGGCGAGTTGCCGCCGATCCGCGCGGCCAGCGCCAGCGCCTCCTCCCGGTCCCGCCCGTCGTCCACCAGGACGTCCACCAGACCCAGGTCCCGCGCCTCGGCCGCCGCCACCCGGCGGGCCGTGAACACCAGCTCGGCCGCCCGGGCCGCCCCCACCCGGCGCGGCAGCAGCTGGGTCCCGCCGCCGCCGGGGATCACGCCCACCGACACCTCCGGCAGCCCGACCACGGCCGTGCCGTCGGCCACGATCACGTCGCACGCCAGCGCCAGTTCGAAGCCGCCGCCCAGCGCGAAGCCGTGCACCGCCGCGACCGAGGGCACCGGCAGTTCCAGCACCCCGGTGTAGGCGGCGCGGGTGAGCGGCCGCTGCCGCAGCAGTTCGGCGTCACTGAAGGAGTTGCGCTCCTTCAGGTCGGCGCCGACGCAGAACGCCCGCTCGTGCGTCGAGGTCAGCACCACCACCCGCACGTCCCGGTCCCCGCCCAGCGCCGCGCACGCCCCGGCGATCGACCGGGCCATGTCGGTGGAGACGGCGTTCATGGCCTTCGGCCGGTCGAGGACCAGCTCGGCGACGTGCCCGCCGTCCCCGTGCCGCCGCACCAGGACGAACTCCCCGAACCGCTCCTCGCTCATGCCACCGTTCCCGACACCGCTCACGACACCCTCCGGTTAACGCGGGTTAACAACGCTCGTCCGATCATCGCAGCCGGGACCGGGAGACGAAAGAGCGGACCGGTCCCCTGAACCCCCTGCATCCGGGCCCCGGCTACCCGTTCGGGTGACATGCCACCCAACTCCCCCCGCAACGCCCACCAGAGCGCATAACGTGCGTCCGCCCCGGCGCATCGGGGGCACGACCGCACCGGGGAGAGAACGCGATGACGAGCACGCCGGTGAGCACGTGGACCGGGCCGTACGAGACGGCTGCGCAGGACGAGGCGGCGTCCGGGGAGACCGGCGGGCTGTGGGCCCCGCGCCCCCGGGGCCGGCACCGCCGTCCCCGCCCCCGCAAGGTGCTGTTCGCCGCCGGCGGCCTCGCGCTGGCCGCCGGGGTGCTGAGCCTCGTCCGGCTGACCCCCGACCCCGGCGGCGCCGGTGGTCTCGGCACCGCGGGGGCCGAACCCCGGCCCGAACCCGTCGCGGGCACCGACACCGCCGACACCGCCGCCGACACGGACACCGCCGCCGACACAGACACCGACGCCGACCGCCCGGCCGGCCCGTCCACCCCCGTCGTGCCCTCGCCGACCGCACCCAGCGCGATGGGCGGTGCGAGCCCCGCCCCGGCGCCCGAGGCAGGCCTGCTCCCGGGCGTCCCCGGCGCGCCGACGTCCGTCGCCCTCACCCCGGGCACCACCTACACCCCGGCCGCGCCCGCGCCGGCACCCCGCTCCCCGGCGCCCGACACGAGCGCCGCCCCGCGGCCCACCTCGCCCCCGAGAACACCGGCACCCGCCCCGACCACGGCCGCGCCCACGCCCGCGCCCCGGCCGGAGCAGCCCGACGCGCCACGTCAGCCGGGCGTCTGCGTTCCCGTCATCGGCCTCTGCGTGGACCCGCTGGGTGCCGCCGTACCGAGGCTCTAGCCGTCGGCGTCGTTGCGTCGCGTCAGCAGCCAGGGCTCGACCACGCCGAGACCGCGCACCGGCCGCTGCCACATCGGCTGGAGCGCGAAGCGGTACTTCGGCGGCTCCTCGCCCTCCTTCTCGGCGGCGGCCGCCTCCTCGGCTGCCTCCGCCTCCGAGGCCGGGGCGTCGCCGGTGCGGATCAGTTCCTCGGCGAAGGCGCTGTCGACGAGCACGGCGTCCCGGGGAGCTATCGACGTCAGCCGGGAGGCCAGGTTGACCGTCGTGCCGAAGACATCGCCCATCCGGGTGGTGACCGTGCCGAACGCCATGCCGACCCGCAGTTCGGGCATCGTCTCGTCGTTGCTCATCGTCTCGACGAGCAGCAGCGCGATGTCGGCGGCGATGCCCGCGTCGTCGGCCGCGTACAGCACCTCGTCGCCGAGCGTCTTGATCAGCCGTCCGCCGCGGGCGGCGACCAGGTCGGCGGCGGTCGTCTCGAAGGCCTCGACGAGTTCGCCGAGTTCCTCCTCCTCCATCCGCCGGGTCAGCCGCGTGAAGCCGACGAGGTCCGCGAAGGCGACGGCCAGCCGCCGGTCGACCATCTCCTCGTCGTCGGCGGCCTGGACGACCCGTCCCGCCGAGGCGGCGAGCTGCCGGCGCCAGACGTAGACGAGGAACTCCTCCAGCTCGGGCAGCAGCAGCTCGACGATGGGATACGTGACCTCGGTGCGGGTCATCCCCGGCTCGGGCGGCTCGGTCAGGCCCTCCAGGAAGGAGTCGATCTGCCATTCCGCCAGTCGGGCGGTGGTCTGCCCGGTGGACCGCGCCACCTGTACGGCCATCGCCTCGCTCAGCAGCCCCGCCTCCACGAGACCGGCCAGGCGCCGCAGGGCGAGGACGTCGGCCTCGGTGAGCGCCTTGGCCTGCCCGATGTCGGCGAAGCCCATGGCCCGCCAGAAACGCGACGCCAGCTCCATGGAGACACCGGCGCTGCGGGCGGCCTGGAACGGCGTGTAGCGCCGCTCGGCGCCGAGGATGAGCTGTTCGAGGCGCAGGGCGAGAGGATGCGGGTCCTCTCCGGGGTCGCCCGGCTCACCCGGCTCGGCCGGCAGGTTTCCCCGGCCGTCCGCGCCCGCGCCGGAGCCCGTGTCGTCGACGGTCACGCCTGCTGCCCTTCCGATCTTCCGCGGTCAGGTATCGACCGGCCTCAACTCTACGGCAGGTGTGCGCCAGCTCACTCCGTCCGGTTCGGCGGGGTCACGTCACCCGGCGCTGGGTCACGCCGGCCTCAGATGCACGATGTCTCCCGCGCCCACCGGCTCCTGTACCCCTTCCTTCGTGGCGATCACAAGCCGTCCGTCCCCGTCGACCGCGACCGCCTCGCCGACGATCGACCGGTCCCCCGGCAGTTCGGCCCGTACCGTTCGTCCCAGCGTCGCGCACCCGGCCGCGTACGTCTCCTGGAGACCGCTCGCCGCCGGGTCGCCGCCGGCCGCCCGCCAGCGCCCGTACCACTCCTCCAGCGAGCGCAGGACGCCCCGCAGCAGCGGGTCCCGGTCCGTGCTCACCGCGCCCGCCAGGGCCAGCGACCCCGCCAGCGGTACCGGGAGCTCGTCCGCGCGCAGGGTGACGTTGAGGCCGACACCGACGACCACCGCGTCCCGACCGGCCCGCTCCGCGAGGATGCCGCCCGCCTTGCGCTCCTCTCCCCCGACGGTCACCAGCAGGTCGTTGGGCCACTTGAGTGCCGTGTCGACGCCCGCCGCCCGGGACAGTCCCGTCGCCACGGCGACCCCGGTGAGCAGGGGCAGCCAGCCCCAGCGGGCCACCGGCACCTCGCTCGGGGTGAGCAGCACGGAGAAGAACAACCCGGAACGCGGGGGCGCGGTCCACCGGCGGTCCAGCCGGCCGCGCCCCGAGGTCTGCTCCTCGGCGACGAGGACCGCGCCCTCGACCGCCCGGCCGGCACTCGCCGCGTCGACCAGGTCGGAGTTGGTGGAACCGGTGCTCTGCACCACCCCCACCTGCGACCACAGCCCGCCCTCCCGTACCAGCGCCCGGCGCAGTGCCGGGGCGTTGAGGGGCGGACGGTCCAGATCGGACCACCGGCTGCCGCCCTCGTCTGCTGCATCTCGCGGTGTCATGCAAGCCACCCTAGGTGTGTTGAATGCCGCACTGCCGATCCCCAGGGCCAGCACTACTCTACGGATGAGTAACCGTCCCCCCTTTTGAGCAGGCAGGGAGCCACATCCCGATGTCCGAGCCGGAAGAGCGCCACGAGATCCCAGGGATCGACATCCACACCACCGCGGGCAAGCTCGCGGATCTCCAGCGCCGCATCCAGGAAGCGACGCACGCCGGTTCGGAGCGTGCCGTCGAGAAGCAGCACGCGAAGGGCAAGTTGACGGCCCGTGAGCGGATCGAGCTGCTCCTCGACGAGGGTTCCTTCGTCGAGTTGGACGAGTTCGCCCGACACCGCTCCACCAACTTCGGCCTGGAGAACAACCGCCCGTACGGGGACGGCGTCGTCACCGGTTACGGCACGGTCGACGGCCGCCCGGTCGCCGTCTTCTCCCAGGACTTCACGGTCTTCGGCGGCGCCCTCGGCGAGGTCTACGGCCAGAAGATCGTCAAGGTCATGGACTTCGCGCTGAAGACCGGCTGCCCGGTCATCGGCATCAACGACTCCGGCGGCGCCCGCATCCAGGAGGGGGTCGCGTCCCTGGGCGCGTACGGCGAGATCTTCCGCCGCAACACGCACGCGTCCGGTGTGATCCCGCAGATCAGCCTGGTCGTCGGCCCGTGCGCGGGCGGCGCGGTGTACTCGCCCGCGATCACCGACTTCACGGTGATGGTGGACCAGACCTCGCACATGTTCATCACCGGTCCCGACGTCATCAAGACGGTCACCGGCGAGGACGTCGGCTTCGAGGAGCTGGGCGGCGCGCGCACCCACAACGCGGTGTCGGGCGTGGCGCACCACATGGCCGGCGACGAGAAGGACGCCATCGAGTACGTCAAGCAGCTGCTGTCGTACCTGCCGTCCAACAACCTCTCCGAGGCCCCGGTGTTCCCGGAGGAGGCGGACCTGTCCGTCACCGACGAGGACCTGGAGCTGGACTCCATCGTCCCGGACAGCGCCAACCAGCCGTACGACATGCACGCGGTGATCGAACACGTGCTGGACGACGCCGAGTTCTTCGAGACCCAGGCGCTGTTCGCGCCGAACATCCTCACCGGCTACGGCCGGGTCGAGGGCCACCCGGTCGGCATCGTCGCCAACCAGCCGATGCAGTTCGCGGGCTGTCTGGACATCACGGCCTCGGAGAAGGCGGCCCGCTTCGTCCGCACCTGCGACGCCTTCAACATCCCGGTCATCACCTTCGTGGACGTGCCCGGCTTCCTGCCCGGCGTCGACCAGGAGCACGACGGCATCATCCGCCGCGGCGCCAAGCTGATCTACGCCTACGCCGAGGCCACCGTCCCGCTCATCACCGTCATCACCCGCAAGGCCTTCGGCGGCGCCTACGACGTCATGGGCTCCAAGCACCTGGGCGCGGACCTCAACCTGGCCTGGCCGACCGCCCAGATCGCCGTCATGGGCGCCCAGGGCGCGGTCAACATCCTGCACCGCCGCACGATCGCGGAGGCGGCGGCGAGCGGTGAGGATCTGGAGGCGGTGCGGGCCCGGCTGATCCAGGAGTACGAGGACGCCCTCCTCAACCCGTACGTCGCGGCCGAGCGCGGCTACGTCGACTCGGTGATCATGCCGTCCGAGACCCGCCGGCACATCGTGCGCGGCCTGCGTCAACTGCGCACCAAGCGGGAATCCCTCCCGCCGAAGAAGCACGGCAACATCCCCCTCTAAGGAGCCGCTGTGACGATCAAGGTCGTACGGGGCAACCCGACCCCCGAGGAGCTCGCCGCCGCCCTGGCGGTGGTCCGGGCCCGCGCCGCGGCGGCAGCGGTCACGCCGTCCGGCGCGGAGACCCCGAGGGACGCGTGGTCCGACCCGTCCCGCATCGCGGCACACCGAGTGCCACAGCCCGGCCAGGCGTCCTGGACCCGCACCTACTGGCCGAGCTGAGCACAACCCACCCGCCTGTTGCTCTCAGGGGCGCGGGGCCGTATCGATTTGCGGCTCCGCCGCGCGGGCGCGATCAGCCCCCACCGGCCCGCAGTCGACAGACACCCGAACATCGGGTGAACGGCTGCGGGCCCGCAACTTGAGTACGGGTACTCAGGCGCCGTCAACCCGCCAAGCCGCACGCTGGTGGCATGCTGTGGTCCGACCCCGAGAACGAGCCCCCCGAGGAACTCCGCGAGATGCAGGAGAGCCTGCGGAGACTCGGCCTCTTCCTCGCACTGGCCATGGTGATAGCGATGATCGTGCTGGGGCTCAGGTAGAGCGCGCCACGCCGCTAGGCTGATCACATGCGCCGACTCGTCCTCGCCTCCCAGTCCCCCGCCCGGCTGAACCTGCTGCGCCAGGCCGGTCTCGCCCCCGAGGTGATCGTGAGCGGGGTCGACGAGGACGCCGTCACCGCCCCCACCCCGGCCGACCTGGCGCTCGCGCTCGCCGAGGCGAAGGCCTCCGTCGTCGCCGCGAAGCCCGAGGTCAAGGGCGCCCTGGTGATCGGCTGCGACTCGGTCCTCGACCTGGACGGCGAGGCGCTGGGCAAGCCCGCGGACGCCGCGGAGGCCACCGCGCGCTGGAAGGCGATGCGCGGCCGGGCCGGGACACTCCAGACCGGCCACTGCGTCTACGACACGCTCAGCGGGCGCTACACCTCCGCGACCGCCTCCACCGTCGTCCGCTTCGGCGAGCCGACCGACGAGGAGATCGCGGCGTACGTCGCCTCGGGCGAACCCCTCTACGTCGCCGGGGCGTTCACCCTCGACGGCCGCTCGGCCCCCTTCATCGAGGGCATCGACGGCGACCACGGCAACGTCATCGGCATCAGCCTGCCCCTCGTGCGCCGGCTGCTGGCGCAGCTGGGCGTCGGGATCACGGAGTTGTGGGCGCCGCCGGAGGCGTGACCGGGGCCGGCGCGACCGGTGGGGCGCCGCCGTCGCCCTTGCTGTCCTCCGGCTGCCGGGCCACGGGCCGCTCCTGGGCGTCGTACGTCACCAGGAGCAGCACGATCAGGGCGAGGACGACCACCATGAACAGGAACTGCGTCCAGCCCAGCAGACCCCACGCGAAGGCCCCCAGCAGGCCGTGCACGACCGCGGCACTGATCAGCAGCACCCGGCCCACCCCGGCGGGCGCGCGGTCGCGCAGCGCCACCAGCAGGGCCACCAGGGCGCACAGGCCGAAGTAGAGGCCGAAGAGGATCCCGCCGACCTTCGAGGACGTCGACATGACGTCCGGGTCCATTCCGGCCAGGGACATGTCCTGCCGGTCCACCACGACGCCCATGAACCAGTTCAACGCGGCGACGCCGAGCGCCTCCGCGAAGAGCACGACCGCCACGATCCACGCCACCGGTCTGCGCACCACCGGTCCCACCCACTTTCGACCCCGACCCGAGCAAGGGTGCTGTTACCTGAAGTACGTTCGGAACATCCTGAACGCTACTAACGGGTAAACCGCGGGACAAGGGTTCTGCGCGCGGCAAAGAATCGTTGGGCCATTCGTAGGGACTCCACAAAGAAACGGAGTGTGCCGCAGCACGTGCTCACAGAGACCTTGGCCACATCAGAGGGCTAGGGTTTGCCGGAGGAGTGCTGCGTACGGCGGTACTACAAGGGATTTCGCGGTCGAGTGAGCCTGGCATCACGCTCCGTGTGGGCAAGCTCACCTTTGGGGACGGGTCGATGAGGCGTGTCGGCAGTCCCTAAACTCGGCTTGTTTCAAGGAGGGAGCCTCAATCGTGCGCAAGGTGCTCATCGCCAACCGTGGCGAAATCGCAGTCCGCGTGGCCCGGGCGTGCCGGGATGCCGGTATCGCGAGCGTGGCCGTGTACGCCGACCCGGACCGGGACGCTCTGCATGTCCGCGCAGCGGATGAGGCGTTCGCCCTGGGCGGTGACTCTCCTGCGACCAGCTATCTCGATATCGAGAAGGTGCTGAACGCGGCACGGGAGTCCGAGGCCGACGCCGTTCATCCCGGCTACGGCTTCCTCTCGGAGAACGCCGAGTTCGCGCAGGCGGTCCTGGACGCGGGCCTGATCTGGATCGGCCCGCCCCCGCAGGCCATCCGTGACCTCGGCGACAAGGTCGCCGCCCGGCACATCGCCCAGCGGGCCGGCGCGCCCCTGGTCGCCGGTACACCCGACCCGGTCTCCGGAGCCGACGAGGTCGTCGCCTTCGCCGAGGAGCACGGGCTGCCGATCGCGATCAAGGCCGCCTTCGGCGGCGGCGGGCGTGGTCTGAAGGTCGCCCGGACGCTGGAAGAGGTGCCGGAGCTGTACGACTCGGCCGTCCGCGAGGCGGTCGCCGCCTTCGGCCGGGGCGAGTGCTTCGTCGAGCGGTACCTGGACAAGCCGCGGCACGTGGAGACGCAGTGCCTGGCCGACAGCCACGGCAACGTGGTCGTCGTGTCGACCCGTGACTGCTCGCTCCAGCGCCGCCACCAGAAGCTGGTCGAGGAGGCCCCGGCGCCGTTCCTCTCCGAGGCGCAGGTCGCCGAGCTGTACTCCTCCTCGAAGGCCATCCTCAAGGAGGCCGGCTACGTCGGCGCGGGCACCGTCGAGTTCCTCGTCGGTGTCGACGGCACGATCTCCTTCCTGGAGGTCAACACCCGTCTCCAGGTCGAGCACCCGGTGACCGAGGAGGTCGCGGGCATCGACCTGGTGCGCGAGATGTTCCGGATCGCCGACGGCGAGGAGCTCGGCTACGGCGACCCGGAGCTGCGCGGTCACTCGTTCGAGTTCCGTATCAACGGCGAGGACCCGGGCCGGGGCTTCCTGCCGGCCCCCGGCACGGTCACCACGTTCGCCGCGCCGTCCGGTCCGGGTGTGCGGCTGGACGCGGGCGTCGAGTCCGGCAGTGTGATCGGCCCGGCGTGGGACTCGCTCCTCGCCAAGCTGATCGTCACCGGCGCCACCCGTGAGCAGGCGCTCCAGCGGGCCGCCCGCGCCCTGGAGGAGTTCCAGGTCGAGGGCATGGCCACGGCCATCCCGTTCCACCGCGCGGTGGTCAGGGACCCGGCGTTCGCGCCGGAGCTCACCGGCAGCCAGGACCCGTTCACGGTCCACACCCGCTGGATCGAGACCGAGTTCGTCAACGAGATCCCCGCGTTCTCGGCCCCGGCCGACACCGAGGCCGAGGACGAGACCGACCGCGAGACGATCGTCGTCGAGGTCGGCGGCAAGCGCCTGGAGGTCTCCCTGCCGTCCTCGCTCGGCATGAGCCTGGCCCGCACGGGCCTCGCGGCGGGCGCCAAGCCCAAGCGCCGCGCGGCCAAGAAGTCGGGCCCCATGGCCTCCGGCGACACGCTCGCCTCCCCGATGCAGGGCACCATCGTGAAGGTGGCCGTCGAGGAGGGCCAGGAGGTCAAGGAGGGCGACCTGATCGTCGTCCTCGAAGCGATGAAGATGGAGCAGCCGCTCAACGCGCACCGCTCCGGCACCGTCAAGGCCCTGGCCGCGGAGGTCGGCGCGTCCATCACCTCGGGCGCGGCGATCTGCGAGATCAAGGACTGACCCCAGGGATCACCCGTGTCGAGGCGCCCGCTCCCCGGGCGCCTCGCCGCGTTTCACCACCCTGAGATCCATCCGGGCCCTCAGACCCACATTGCGGCTTGGGGGGCCCACCGGCCTACGGGGGCGACATCCAGCCCGTCTGGGGGTCCCCCCTCCGGGGGAGTTCGAGGACGGGGCCCGTTCAGGGCCGGACGGGGGTCTGGGGGCGGACCCCCAGGTCACCCGCGCCGACGACCGCCCGAGGTCACCGACGGCGCAGATCCGCGACCCGCGCCCGCTCCCCGCCAGGGGTCTGCTCACCCAGCATCGAGGCCGCCCGCAAACCCGCGGCGGAGCCCGGCACCTGCCCCCGCCGCGGAGCCGGCAACGGCACGTCCCGACGCTGCTGCTGATGGCGCGCCGGGACCGCATCACCCCCCGGGCTTCCCGACGCCCCGGCCACGGCGATCTGCACCCCCTGGTCCGCCAGAGCCTGCAGCTCGGTGGCCGCACGGTCGTCGTGCGCGGGCGGCTCGTCGGTCACCAGCCGGGTGATGACGTCCGTCGGCACGGTCTGGAACATCGTGTCCGTGCCGAGCTTGGTGTGGTCGGCGAGGACGACGACCTCGGCGGCAGCCTGCACCAGCGCCCGGTCCACGGACGCCGACAGCATGTTGGACGTGGACAGCCCGCGCTCCGCGGTCAGTCCGCTCCCGGAGATGAAGGCCCGCGACACCCTGAGTCCCTGGAGGGACTGCTCGGCGCCGCTCCCCACGAGGGCGTAGTTGGAGCCGCGCAGGGTGCCGCCGGTCATCACGACCTCGACCCGGTTGGCATGGGCCAACGCCTGGGCGACGAGCAGGGAGTTGGTGACGACGGTCAGACCGGGCACCCGGGCGAGCCGGCGGGCCAGCTCCTGTGTGGTGGTGCCCGCCCCGACCACGATGGCTTCGCCTTCTTCGACGAAGTTTGCGGCGAGGTCCGCGATGGCGGTCTTTTCGGCGGTCGCGAGATGGGATTTCTGCGGAAAGCCGGATTCTCGCGTGAACCCACCCGGCAATACCGCACCGCCGTGCCGGCGGTCGAGGAGTCCTTCTGCCTCCAGTGCGCGCACGTCCCGCCGTACGGTCACTTCGGAGGTCTGGACGACGCGGGCGAGTTCACGGAGCGACACGGCCCCGTTCGCTCGCACCATTTCGAGGATCAATTGACGACGTTCTGCAGCGAACACGAAACTGACAGTAACGCGGGCGACCGTCTGCTTTCAGCTCTTTGCGCCGAATAGTAGAAGTTGTTCGCACAGGGGGACGGGGAGTGGTATAGGGCCCAGTTCCGGCGCCTATGCCTCCCGCATGTCCGGCAACCCGGCGACGACGCGCCGTCAACTCCCCGTGACCAGCGGGGAGTCGAAACCGGCCGTCAGCCCTCGTCCGCCGTCTTGCGGGTGTGCAACTGTCGCGCCACTTCCGCGATCGACCCGGAAAGAGACGGGTACACGGTGAACGCGTTCGCGATCTGTTCGACCGTCAGATTGTTGTCGACGGCGATCGAGATCGGGTGGATGAGTTCCGAGGCGCGCGGCGCCACGACCACACCGCCGACGACGATCCCGGTGCCGGGCCGGCAGAAGATCTTGACGAAGCCGTCGCGGATGCCCTGCATCTTGGCGCGCGGGTTGCGCAGCAGCGGCAGCTTGACGACCCGGGCGTCGATCTTGCCGCCGTCCACGTCGGCCTGGCTGTAGCCGACGGTGGCGATCTCGGGGTCGGTGAAGACGTTCGAGGAGACGGTCTTGAGGTTGAGCGGGGCCACCGCGTCGCCGAGGAAGTGGTACATGGCGATACGGCCCTGCATGGCGGCGACGGAGGCCAGGGCGAAGATCCCGGTCACGTCGCCGGCCGCGTACACACCGGGGGCGGTGGTCCGCGAGACCTTGTCGGTCCAGATGTGACCCGACTCGCGGACCTTGACGCCCGCCTCCTCCAGCCCCATCCCCTCGCTGTTGGGAATGGCGCCGACCGCCATGAGGCAGTGCGAGCCGGTGATGACCCGGCCGTCGGACAGGGTGACCTCGACCCGGTCACCGACCCGCTTGGCGGACTCGGCGCGCGAGCGGGCCATGACGTTCATGCCGCGGCGCCGGAAGACGTCCTCGAGGACGGCTGCGGCGTCCGGGTCCTCGCCGGGCAGCACGCGGTCGCGCGAGGAGACGAGGGTGACCTTGGAGCCGAGGGCCTGGTAGGCGCCGGCGAACTCCGCGCCGGTCACACCCGAGCCGACCACGATGAGCTCCTCGGGGAGCTCGCCGAGGTCGTAGACCTGGGTCCAGTTCAGGATGCGCTCGCCGTCGGGCTGGGCGTCCGGCAGCTCGCGCGGGTGAGCGCCGGTGGCCAGCAGGACGGCGTCGGCGGTGAGGGTCTCCTCGGTGCCGTCGGCGGCGCTGACGACGACCTTGCGCGAGCCGTCGAGGGCCTGCATGCCCTCCAGCCGGCCGCGCCCGCGCAGCACGCGCGCGCCGGCCCGGGTGACGGAGGCGGTGATGTCGTGCGACTGGGCGAGCGCGAGCCGCTTCACCCGGCGGTTGACCTTGCCGAGGTCCACCCCGACGACCCGGGCGGCCTGCTCCAGCGGCGGGGTGTCGTCGGCGACGATGATCCCCAGCTCCTCGTACGAGGAGTCGAAGGTGGTCATCACCTCGGCCGTGGCGATCAGGGTCTTCGACGGCACGCAGTCGGTCAGCACCGACGCTCCGCCCAGACCGTCGCAGTCGACGACGGTCACCTCCGCGCCGAGCTGCGCAGCCACCAGCGCTGCCTCATAGCCGCCGGGTCCGCCACCGATGATCACGATCCGAGTCACGTACTCCATTGTCCCGCACGGGGGCCGGTGGTACTGCCCCGGGGGCCGCGGGGGGCGCCACTGTTACGAGAGTGACGCGTGCGCGGGCTGCCGTACTCTCCTTGCATGTCGCTCTACGCCGCGTACGCCGGCAACCTCGACGCGCGGCTGATGACCCGCCGCGCTCCCCACTCGCCACTGCGTGCCACCGGCTGGCTGAACGGGTGGCGGTTGACGTTCGGCGGCGAACAGCTGGGCTGGGAGGGCGCGCTGGCGACGGTCGTCGAGGATCCCTCGGACCCCGGCGCGCAGGTCTTCGTCGCGCTGTACGACGTCGCCCCCATGGACGAGGACTCGCTGGACCGCTGGGAGGGCGTGAGTCTCGGCATCTACCGGCGCGCCCGGGTGCGGGTGCAGACGATGGACCGGGAGGAGTCCGCCTGGATGTTCGTCCTGAACGGCTACGAGGGCGGCCTGCCCGCGGCCCGCTACCTGGGCGAGATCGCCGACGCGGCGGAATCGGCGGGAGCACCACACGATTACGTGATGGAGCTCCGCAAGCGGCCTTGCTGAGCGCGACCGACTCTAGACTCGGAGCATCTGCGCACCAACGGGAGATCGCATGAGCCCCAGCACATATGACGTCTACTACACGGTGCAGGCCGCCGAGGCCCGTGACCGACTCGACGATCAACAGCGCACCTCGTTCGACAAGGGCATCGCCCTGCTGGCTCGCGACCCGTTCCTTTCGGTGTCCAGGCCCATAGGGTCCACCGGCGACGACCGTACGATCCGCCTGACCCAGAACATTCTCGTCGAGTACACGGTCAGCCGCGGACGCCTGCTGGTCTTCATCGTCGAGGTGTTCAACGACAAGGACGTCCTGATCACCGACGACTGATCGTCGCCCAGCGGTCCGCGCCTCGTTGGAAACGACAAGACAACGATCGCCATCCCGTGGGCTCTGTCATCTACGCGCGTAGGCCGGAACCGGCTACCCTCATCGCGTGAACGCATCTCTTCTCCCGGACGACATCCAGGGCGACCCGCACGCCGCGGCCGACGCCGCCGCCGCACGCCTGCGCGAACTGACCGGCGCCGAGACCCACGACGTCGCCCTCGTGATGGGCTCCGGCTGGGCACCGGCCGTGGACGCCCTGGGCGCTCCCGACGCCGAGTTCCAGGTCACCGAGCTGCCCGGTTTCCCGCCGCCCGCGGTCGAGGGCCACGGCGGCAAGATCCGCTCGTACCAGATCGGCGAGAAGCGGGCGCTGGTCTTCCTGGGCCGCACCCACTACTACGAGGGCCGCGGCGTCGCCGCCGTCGCCCACGGTGTCCGTACGGCGGTGGCGGCCGGCTGCAAGACGATCGTGCTGACGAACGGCTGCGGCGGCCTGCGCGAGGGCATGCGCCCCGGGCAGCCGGTGCTGATCAGCGACCACATCAACCTCACGGCGACCTCCCCCATCCTCGGCGCGAACTTCGTGGACCTCACGGACCTGTACTCGCCGCGGCTGCGCACCCTGTGCAAGGAGATCGACGCCACGCTCGAGGAGGGCGTCTACGCCCAGTTCCCCGGCCCGCACTACGAGACGCCCGCCGAGATCCGGATGGCCCGCACCATCGGCGCGGACCTGGTGGGCATGTCGACCGTGCTGGAGGCCATCGCGGCCCGTGAGGCGGGGGCCGAGGTGCTCGGCATCTCCCTCGTGACCAACCTCGCCGCCGGCATGACCGGCGAGCCGCTGAACCACGAGGAGGTCCTCCAGGCGGGGCGCGACTCGGCGACCCGCATGGGCTCCCTGCTGGCACAGGTGCTGGGCCGGCTGTAGGGGCGCTCGCACCGCGGCGCCGGTCCCTGCGACTCGGCCCGTCCGGTGCTCGACGAGGCCCGTTCCGGGCCGATGGGGGTCCGGGGCCGCAGTCCCCGGGAACCCGGACCACGAGACGACGAGAGGTTGACACCGACGTGCACGACGTCATCGCCCGCGCCCACGCGTGGCTCGCCGAGGACCCCGACCCGGAGACCCGCGACGAACTCGCCGCGCTCATCGAGGCCGCGGACGTCAGCGAGCTCGCCGAGCGCTTCGGCGGCACCCTCCAGTTCGGTACGGCGGGGCTCCGCGGTGAGCTCGGAGCCGGGCCCATGCGGATGAACCGCTCCGTCGTGATCCGGGCCGCGGCCGGCCTCGCCGCGTACCTCACGAAGAACGGCGGGACCGGCGGCGTCGTCGTCATCGGCTACGACGCCCGTCACAAGTCGGAGGACTTCGCCCGCGACACGGCGGCCGTGATGACGGGCGCGGGCTTCCGCGCGGCCGTGCTCCCCCGTCCTCTCCCCACCCCCGTCCTCGCCTTCGCCATAAGGCACCTGGGCGCGGTCGCCGGCGTGGAGGTCACCGCCAGCCACAACCCGCCGCGCGACAACGGCTACAAGGTGTACCTGGGGGACGGCTCGCAGATCGTGCCGCCCGCCGACGCCGAGATCGCGGCCGAGATCGACGCGATCGCCGCCCTGAAGGACGTTCCGCGTCCGGAGGCCGGCTGGCAGACCCTCGACGACGCCGTCCTCGACGCCTATCTGGCCCGTACGGACGCCGTCCTCGCCGCGGACTCCCCCCGCACGGCCCGCACGGTGTACACGGCGATGCACGGCGTCGGCAAGGACGTCCTGCTGGCCGCCTTCGCCCGCGCGGGCTTCCCCGAGCCCGTCCTCGTCGCCGAGCAGGCCGAACCCGACCCGGACTTCCCGACCGTCGCCTTCCCCAACCCGGAAGAGCCCGGCGCGATGGACCTGGCCTTCGCCAGGGCCCGCGAGACCGGTCCCGACCTGATCATCGCCAACGACCCGGACGCCGACCGCTGCGCCGTGGCCGTGCCCCACGACGGCGACTGGCGCATGCTGCGGGGCGACGAGGTCGGCTCGCTCCTCGCCGCGCACCTCGTCCGGCGCGGCGCGCGGGGCACGTTCGCCGAGTCGATCGTGTCCTCCTCCCTCCTCGGCCGTATCGCCGAGAAGGCGGGCCTGCCCTACGAGGAGACCCTCACCGGCTTCAAGTGGATCGCCCGCGTCGACGGCCTGCGCTACGGCTACGAGGAGGCCCTCGGCTACTGCGTCGATCCCGAGGGCGTACGCGACAAGGACGGCATCACCGCCGCCCTGCTGATCACGGAGCTCGCCTCCACCCTCAAGTCCGAGGGCCGCACCCTCCTCGACCTGCTCGACGACCTCGCCGTGGAGCACGGTCTGCACGCCACCGACCAGCTCTCGGTGCGCGTCCAGGACCTCTCGCTCATCGCCCGCGCGATGCGGCGCCTCCGCGAGCAGCCCCCGGCCTCCCTCGCGGGCCTGGCCATCACTCGCGCCGAGGACCTCACTCAAGGCACCGACAGGCTGCCCCCCACCGACGGCCTGCGCTACACGCTGGACGGCGCCCGGGTCATCGTCCGCCCCAGCGGCACCGAACCGAAGCTGAAGTGCTACCTGGAGGTCGTGGTCCCGGCCCCCACCCACGCCGACCTCCCGACGGCCCGCAGCACGGCCGACGCCCTGCTCACCGCGATCAAGCGGGACCTGTCGGCGGCGGCCGGCATCTGACCTCGGAAGCCACCCGAGAGACACAGCCGCACGGACTCCACGGACCGCACGACCCTCGTGGGAGGCCGCGCGTCATACGCGCGGCAAGCCCGGCGAGGCGTTCGGACACCCGGGCGATGGAGAACCGAGCCGCACGAGCCGCACGAGCCCCGTGGGACGGTCCCTTCACGGGCCGGGCGGGCGTCAAGGAGGAGGACCACCGTCCGCGCGTACGCCGACGGCTCCTACCGGTGGCCCTGCCCCGGCACGGCGGGCACCGCGCCGCGGTCTCCTCGGGCGCCTTCGTCGACGGGGTGGGCCGAACCCACGACATACGTGCGCCGGGCACCCCTCCCGGGTGACCCGGCGCCGCCGCACGCGGACCCCGGACGAGGCCACCGAAGGGGGCCCACGGCGGGAGCCGCCCGGCGGGAGCCGCCCGGCGGGAGCCGTCACGGCAGGAGGATCACCGTCGCCGCGCCCACGATGCCGATGGCGATCCCGAGCGGCCACAGCGCACGTCCTCGTTGCCGCTCATCGGCAGGGGCGGACGGGCGGGTCGCCGGGTCCCGCCACATCGCGGTGATCTCGGCGGCAGTCCGCTCGTACGGGTGCAGCACGCCGAGCCTGCTCTCCAGCCACGGCCAGCGCGGCGAGGCCACCCGCCACTCCTCGAACGAGGCCCGCGTGCCGAGGACCCGCAGCCGGGCGCCCTCGCACTCCGCGACCCGGATGTGATCCCAGGCGAGGTGCCGGGGGCCGCTCAGACCGTTGAACCACAGGCCCTCGTGATCGGCGGTGACCCGCCAGGCGATCCGGCGCGGCAGCAGCAGGGCGGCGAGCAGCGTGGCGACCAGGCCGTAGCCGTACCTCCACCACCCGGAGTCCTCCCAGTAGATCGGGAGGAACAGCAGCACCAGCCCGACGGCGAGCCAGTCTGCCCACCCGGCACGCCACTTCCGTACCCCCGCGGCGGCCTTCCGGCCGGTCCGCTCGGCGACGACGACCGCGGCGGCGGCCCCGCGCAGCTCCTCCTGCCGAGCCTCCCGGAGAGCCTTCCCCCGCTCGGTCCTGGCCCGCCACCGGTAGGCGAGGGCCGTCACCGGCCGCACGGGCCCGACGGACGCCTCCACCACCGGCGGCTCACCGGCCTTGTCGGCGGCGGCGAGGAACACGACCTCGGCGCCGTCGTAGGGGGTCCCGTACAGAACGGCCTCGCGCAGCGGCCCGGCGCGCTCGTCGTCGATCCGCGAGATCAGCTCCCGAAGGCTCTCGTCGTCAGCGTCGTCCTCAGTCTCGTCCTCGGTCTCGTCCTCGTCCTCGTCGTCGCCCGCGCGCCCGTCGACCTCGATGGTGGAGACCGTGAACAGGGGTCGCAGCGCGGCGAGGTCGTCGGCGGCGAAGACCTCGGTCTCGACGTCGGCGTTCTCCCGCACGAGCACGCGCAGCACCGGGACGGGCGCCCCGCGCAGGCCGACGGCCCGGCGGCGGGCCGACACCGCCGAGAACAGCACGGTGAGGCCGAGCCCCGCGAGGCACCAGGCGGCCGCCGGGACCACCTGCCGGTCCTCGGCCAGGTCCCAGAGACCCGCGGTGGCGTACAGGGCGCCTGCGGCGACGACCATGACGAGCCCGGACCACAGCAGGAACGTGCCCCGCTCCGCCCGTCCGCCCCCGGCCCCGGGCGCCCGGGGCACCTCGGCGGTCACTCCGCCGGCGGCCTCCAGCCCCGCCGCCCGCTGCCGTTTCCGCGCGGCCAGCCGCAGGCCCACGGCCACCCAGACGCCCACGAGCGCGGCCGTCAGCCCCAGCCGGACGGGCCAGGCGAGGTCCCCCGGCATCGATACGACGGCAACGGCGAACGGCACGAGGACCAGGGCCGCCTCAGGCCGCAGCACCAGCCACACGACGTGCAGGGCGACCAGCGCGGCAGCCCAGGCGGGCAGTCCCGCGGACCGGTGCAGCAGACCGGCACCGGCAGTGGCCACCACCGGCAGCGCCACGAACACGGACGTCCGCGCCCGCACGGGCACCCAGCGCGGCGGCAGCCCGCGCGTCCAGCGCCCCGCCTGCTCGGCGTCCCAGGACCGGCAGCCCTCGGGTATCACCGCCCCCGGCAGCCGCAGAACCTCAGCAGAATCTGTACTCATCGCTCCCCCGACCTACCGACCCACCAGATCTCCGCCCCACACCGGCCGTCCCGACCGAGACAGAGCCACACCCGTCACGACCAGGGCACGAGCCACACCCGTCACGACCAGAGCATGTGCCGATGATGACGAAAGACCCTGTGATCCGCGGCAACGCCCAGATCACAATCCGCCCCACCCGACTTCGACACCCCACCCCGCAACCCGCTCCGGGCCTCCGGGCCCACACCCCCTACACCGCGCCGCACCCCACGCGACACCCCCACCTCACACGCGACACCCCGCGTCACGCGCGCCCAGCACTCGCCGTCCCGCACTCGCCGTCCCGCACCCCACACACGACGCCCGGCCCCCCGCGCCCAGGGCCCGACACCCCGCACCCCGCACCCAGCACCCCGCGCCCCCTCACCCCACAGCCAGCAGAATCCCCAGCACCACGGCCCCCGCCACCGCCGGGCCCAGGATCTCCCAGGCCCAGCGCGCGGTCACCTCGCCCTGCGCGGTCTCCTCCTTCTCGCGCGCCCCCCACAGCTCCCGCAGCTCGTCCATGACCCGGTCGGTCTCGGCGCGCACGGGCCCGTCCGGTACGGCGGCGCCGCCGCCACGCGACAGCCCGCCGCCGAGGCCGCCGAGGCCTCCGAATCCGCTGCCGCCCCGGGCGGCGTCACGGCCGCCGGTCCGCCCGGTCCGCTCCGCCGCCGCCTTGGACTCCCGCCGGTTCGCCTTCTTCCGCGCGCGCAGCGAGACCGGGATGGACCACAGCTGGAACTTCTTCCCCGACGCGGCGACGACCTCGTTGGAGTAGCCGGACCGCAGGGAGGCCACCTGCCCCCACGGCAGCACGATCACCCGGAACGGATTGCGCACCCGGAGCCGGTCCTGGCCCGCGAACACGGCGGGCCGCAGCGTGAAGGCGACGACCAGCGGCACCGCCAGGATCAGCGAGGCGAGCGCCAGCCACGGCGTGCTCCCTTCGCCCACGAGGATCGCGTCGAGGCCGAGCCAGCCCACCAGGCCCAGCAGCAGCACGCCACCGGCCATGCCCGCGGGCGACCGGTAGATGCGGTCCTTGGTCTCGGGTGCCGAAGGCTGCGGCGCGGGTGACTGGTCTTCCGGGGTCGTCATGGCCCCGATTCTGCCCGACGCCCGCCGGCCCGCTCATCCGCGGCCCCGCCGTTCCCGACGAGCACGGATGCAACCGACGGGGTGTACAGCCGCTACGCGCGTAGATATGCTCGTCTGGTGACCATGCCCACCAATACACCTACCGCAGCCGACGCACTCACGGACGTCACGGCGTCCGACGGCTCGCTGCGCCGCTTCCTCCACGGGCTGCCCGGCGTCGACACGGTCGGCCTGGAGGCGCGCGCCGCCGCGCTCGGCACCCGTTCCATCAAGACGACCGCGAAGGCGTACGCCATCGACCTCGCCATCTCGATGGTCGACCTGACGACGCTGGAAGGCGCGGACACCCCGGGCAAGGTCCGGGCGCTCGGCGCGAAGGCGGTCCACCCCGACCCGACCGACCGTACGACCCCGACCGCGGCCGCGGTCTGCGTGTATCCGGACATGGTGGCCACCGCCAAGGCGGCCGTCGCCGGCTCCGGCGTCAAGGTCGCGTCGGTCGCCACCGCCTTCCCGGCCGGCCGCGCCGCCCTCGACGTGAAGCTCGCGGACGTCCGCGACGCCGTCGCCGCGGGCGCCGACGAGATCGACATGGTCATCGACCGCGGGGCGTTCCTCGCGGGCAAGTATCTGAAGGTGTACGACGAGATCACCGCCGTGCGCGAGGTGTGCGGGACGGCCGCCCGGCTGAAGGTCATCTTCGAGACGGGCGAGCTGTCGACGTACGACAACATCCGCCGGGCGAGCTGGCTCGGCATGCTCGCGGGCGCCGACTTCATCAAGACCTCGACCGGCAAGGTCGCCGTCAACGCCACTCCCGCGAACACCCTGCTGATGCTGGAGGCGGTGCGCGACTTCCGTGCCCAGACCGGCGTCCAGGTCGGCGTGAAGCCCGCCGGCGGCATCCGCACCACCAAGGACGCGATCAAGTTCCTCGTCCTGGTCAACGAGACCGCGGGCGAGGACTGGCTGGACAACCACTGGTTCCGCTTCGGCGCCTCCTCGCTCCTGAACGACCTGCTGATGCAGCGTCAGAAGCTGGCCACCGGCCGCTACTCCGGCCCCGACTACGTGACGGTGGACTGATCACCATGGCATCCACGACTGCATCCGCATTCGAGTACGCTCCGGCCCCCGAGTCCCGCTCGGTCGTCGACATCGCCCCCTCCTACGGTCTGTTCATCGACGGTGAGTTCACCGAGGCGGCCGAGGGCAAGGTCTTCAAGACCGTCTCGCCGTCCACCGAGGAGGTCCTCTCCGAGATCGCCCAGGCGGGCGAGGCGGACGTCGACCGTGCCGTGCGGGCCGCCCGCAAGGCCTTCGGGAAGTGGTCCGCGCTGCCGGGCTCCGAGCGCGCCAAGTACCTGTTCCGCATCGCCCGGATCATCCAGGAGCGCAGCCGCGAGCTGGCCGTCCTGGAGACGCTGGACAACGGCAAGCCGATCAAGGAGACGCGCGACGCCGACCTGCCCCTGGTCGCCGCGCACTTCTTCTACTACGCGGGCTGGGCAGACAAGCTCGACCACGCCGGCTTCGGAGCGTCCCCGAGGCCGCTGGGCGTCGCCGGCCAGGTCATCCCCTGGAACTTCCCCCTGCTGATGCTGGCGTGGAAGATCGCCCCGGCGCTCGCCACCGGCAACACGGTCGTCCTGAAGCCGGCCGAGACGACCCCGCTGTCGGCCCTGTTCTTCGCGGACATCTGCCGCCAGGCGGGCCTGCCCAAGGGCGTCGTCAACATCCTTCCCGGGTACGGCGACGCCGGTGCCGCGCTGGTCGCGCACCCGGACGTGAACAAGGTCGCCTTCACCGGCTCCACCGCCGTCGGCAAGGCGATCGCCCGGCAGGTCGCGGGCTCGCACAAGAAGGTCACGCTCGAACTGGGCGGCAAGGGCGCCAACATCGTCTTCGACGACGCGCCGATCGACCAGGCCGTCGAGGGCATCGTCAGCGGCATCTTCTTCAACCAGGGCCAGGTCTGCTGCGCGGGCAGCCGGCTCCTCGTCCAGGAGTCGATCCAGGACGAGCTGCTGGAGTCGCTCAAGCGCCGCCTCGCCACCCTCCGGCTCGGCGATCCGCTCGACAAGAACACCGACATCGGCGCGATCAACTCCGCCGAGCAGCTCTCGCGCATCACCTCGCTCGTCGAGCAGGGCGAGGCGGAGGGCGCCGAACGCTGGTCCCCGGCCTGCGAACTGCCCACGTCCGGCTACTGGTTCGCCCCGACGCTCTTCACGAACGTCACCCAGGCGCACACCGTAGCCCGCGACGAGATCTTCGGCCCGGTCCTGTCGGTCCTCAGCTTCCGCACGCCGGAGGAGGCCGTCGCCAAGGCCAACAACACGCCGTACGGCCTGTCGGCCGGCATCTGGACGGAGAAGGGCTCCCGCATCCTCGCGGTGGCGAGCAAGCTCCGCGCGGGCGTGATCTGGTCCAACACGTTCAACAAGTTCGACCCGACGTCGCCGTTCGGCGGCTACAAGGAGTCGGGCTTCGGCCGCGAGGGCGGCCGCCACGGCCTGGAGGCGTACCTCGATGTCCGATAAGACCGACAAGACCGATCAGCAGCAGCGGCTCAGCGTCTTCAAGACCTACAAGCTGTACGTCGGCGGGAAGTTCCCGCGTTCCGAGAGCGGCCGGGTGTACGAGGTGACCGACGCAAAGGGCAAGTGGCTGGCCAACGCACCGCAGTCGTCCCGCAAGGACGCCCGGGACGCGGTCGTCGCCGCGCGCAAGGCGTTCGGCGGCTGGTCCGGGGCGACGGCGTACAACCGCGGCCAGATCCTCTACCGCGTCGCGGAGATGCTGGAGGGCCGCAAGGGTCAGTTCGTCCACGAGGTCGCCGAGGCCGAGGGCGTGTCGAAGTCCAAGGCCGCCGACCAGGTCGAGGCGACGATCGACCGCTGGGTCTGGTACGCGGGCTGGACCGACAAGATCGCCCAGGTCGTGGGCGGCGGAAACCCGGTCGCGGGCCCGTACTTCAACCTCTCCTCGCCCGAACCGACGGGCGTGGTCGCGGTGCTGGCCCCGCAGGAGTCGTCCTTCCTGGGCCTGGTCTCGGTGCTCGCCCCGGTGATCGCGACCGGCAACACGGCGATCGTGATCGCGAGCGAGCGCTCGCCGCTCCCGGCGCTGTCGCTCGGCGAGGTGCTGGCCACCTCCGACGTGCCCGGCGGGGTCGTCAACGTCCTGTCCGGCCGTACGGCGGAGATCGCGGCGCCGCTCGCCTCCCACCAGGACGTCAACGCGATCGACCTGGCGGGCGCCGACGACGTGCTGGCGAAGGAGCTGGAGATCGCCGCGGCCGACAACCTGAAGCGCGTCCTTCGTCCACAGCCTGTGGACGACTGGTCGGCGGCTCCCGGCACCGACCGCATGACGGCCTTCCTGGAGACGAAGACGGTCTGGCACCCCACGGGTTCACTGGGCGCCTCGGGCTCGTCGTACTAGGCAGGTCACCGGGCCCCCGAGACGCGGAAGCCGCGCCACCCCTCCGTCCGGGGGCGGCGCGGCTTCCGTCCGTGCGGGCCGGCCTCAGCCGCCCAGCACCTTCGTGACGCCTCCCAGCGCCTTCGTCACGTCACCCAGCACCGGGACCGAGCCGATGGACTGCGCCTGCGCCACCGGCCCGGTGAGCATCTGGGAGGTCAGCGGCTTGAAGTCGGCGAGCTGGGTGCCGACGCCGTTGTCGAGCGGGTCGACGCCGGTGCCCGCGAGGGGGTTGGGCTTGAGGCCGGTCACGGCGCCGGTGACGTACGTCAGGGAGCCGAGCACCCCCTGCACGCCCGCCTGCGGGTCGAGCTGACCGGCCGAGGTGGGCCTCGTCCGCACCACTTCGGCGACCGGCTCGCCGGTCGCCGCGGCGGCGGTCCCGGCGCCGGCGCCCAGCGCCACCCCGGCGGTCGCGAGGGCGGCGAGGGCGCGCCGGCCGGTGGAGGTCTGGGGGGAAACATGTCGGGCCATCGATGCCGCCTTCTGATGCGCAAGGTGATCAGGTCGACACGAAGGGTAGTTGAGGTGTGACGCACGCATCAAAGCCGACCCGCGGGGTCGTTGACGGCCGGGGGGATGCCTCACACTGGTGTCCCGTGACCTCCCCTCCGCCCATACCGACGCGAGTCGTGCTGCTCTGCGGCCCTTCCGGCTCCGGCAAGTCCCTGCTCGCGGCCCGCTCCGGCCTGCCGGTGCTGCGGCTCGACGACTTCTACAAGGAGGGCGACGACCCGACGCTGCCGCTGGTCGACGGGAGTTCCGACATCGACTGGGACCACCCCGGCTCGTGGGACGCGGACACGGCCGTCGCCTCGATCGTGGAACTGTGCGGCACGGGCCGTACGAACGTTCCCGTCTACGACATCTCGCTCAGCGCGCGTACCGGTGCGGACGCGATCGACATCGGACGGACCCCGGTGTTCATCGCGGAGGGCATCTTCGCCGCCGAGATCGTGAACCGGTGCCGCGAACTGGGCGTCCTGGCCGACGCGCTGTGCCTGAGCCGCGGACCGGTGAAGACCTTCCGCCGCCGCTTCCTGCGCGATCTGAAGGAGGGCCGCAAGTCGGTGCCCTTCCTGCTGCGCCGCGGCTGGCGGCTGATGCGCTCCGAACGCTCGATCGTCGCCCGGCAGACCGCGCTCGGAGCGCACGCCTGCGACCGCGACGAGGCGTTGGGCCGCCTGGCGGCGGCGACGGCGGGCGACCGCGCCCCGACGGCGCGCACGGCCGCCTAGGACGCTCACACCGGCGCGGCGGACACGCAGAAGCGGGACTGGACGGACCCCCCGGCCCTCCAGCCCCGCTTCCTCGGTGCTCCCCCGTGTCCCCCCGGGGTGGTGCTTCCCCCGTGCTTGCGCGGTACCGCTCCGCCGACGTCCCCCGTCGGGCCCCCCGGTACCGCTTCCCCCGTGTTCCCCCGTGCTCCCCCGTTCACCGGCTCCCCTGAGCGGAGCCGGGCCTTCCCCCGTTCACCCTCAGGCGACAAGCTCCCCGAAGGCGTCTTCCTCGTCACGGCCGAAGCTGAGGACCTCGTCCTCGCGCAGCCGGCGGAGCGACCGCCAGATGCTGGACTTCACCGTGCCGACACTGATGTCGAGGATCTCCGCGATCTCCGGGTCGGTGCGGCCCTCGTAGTAACGAAGGACCAGCATCGTCCGCTGGAGTTCGGGGAGCCGGGCCAGCGCCTGCCACAGGACCGCGCGCAGCTCGGTGCCGCGCATCGCGTCCGTGTCGCCGGCCGTCTCCGGCAGCTCCTCGGTCGGGTACTCGTTCAGCTTGCGGCGGCGCCACGCGCTGATGTGCAGGTTGGTCATCGTCCGGCGGAGGTATCCGCCGACCGCGGCCTTGTCACTGATCCGGTCCCACGCCCGGTACGTCGAGAACAGCGCGCTCTGGAGCAGGTCCTCGGCCTCGAAGCGGTCGCCGGTGAGGTGGTAGGCGGTGGCGTACAGGGAGGCGCGGCGCTCCTGGACGTAGGCGGTGAACTCCGCCTCGGTCAGCGAGCGACGCTCCCCCGTGTCCTCCCTGTACGCGGCTCCCCCGTGAGCCGCCTGTTCCCCCGTGTCGACCACCGTCATGAAGGTGGTGTGCTGTCGCCCGGTGCCGCGAGCGCACCCCCGCCCGCTCACGGCACCGGACTTCTCGGAACCCCGGTGTACGTCGTGCAGACGCGTGACGACTGCGACTGCGTTGGTGCTCATACCGTGCAGCGTGTTCATCTCGCGCCCCCCGTCGTGGACTTCCGGTGTTCGGTCTCCTGCGCCGGTCCGGCTCCGCTGTGTTTCCGCGTCGCCTTGTCCGTGACCAAAAGATTGCCCGGGGCACTTCATCGCCGTGTCCGCCGACTGTCACAGACCTGTCACAGGGGCCTGTCACGACAACTCCACAGACCGTCCACAGGCGTCCGGGGTACGGCAGTTGACGTGCTGGACCGGCTGCTGGTCGAACTGGCCGACGACTGCACGGTGGCCCGTCGCCGGTCCCGCTGCGGGAGCTGCTGGGGGTGATCGGTGCCCACCAGTGGCGGGTGCGGGGCGTCGAGGTGCCCGTGCTGGGCGCACGCGTCCGTCCCCACTACGGCGTCTTCGCGCCGACCCGGAGCGAGTACGTCGTCCTCGTGGCGGACGCTCCCCTGCCGACGACGGTACGGCGCGACCCGGCCGCGGCCGTCGCGTTCGACCTGGGCACCGGCACCGAGGTCCTCGCGGCGGTGCCGGCGCGGCGGACGGTGCCGCGTCCGGGCGTGCCGATCTCGTCGTCTGCAACCCGCCGTGGCTGCCAGGCCGGCCGACCGCCGCTCCGGAACTGGGGGTGTACGACGAGGACAGCGGGATGTCGGGCGGGTTCCTGGCGGGTCTCGGGCAGCACCTGCGGCCGGATGGCGAGGGCTGGCTGATCGTGTCCGATCTGGCCGAACATCTCGGTCTGCGCACCCGCGAGGAGCTGCTCCGGCTCGTCGAAACCGCAGGTCTGCGGGTTGTGGGTCGTACCGGCGTACGACCCAGGCGCAGGTGTTCGCGGGATGTGTCCGACCCCCTGTACGCGGCCCGCGCCGCGGAAACCATCTCCCTCTGGCGCCTCACCACCGACCCACAGGTCGAACGACAGCCCCCTCATGGGCCAGAATGAGCCCGTGCCTTCCCTGTTGCTGATCGAGGACGACGACGCCATCCGTACGGCCCTGGAGCTCTCACTGACGCGCCAGGGACACCGGGTGGCCACCGCTGCCAGCGGTGAGGACGGTCTGAAGCTGCTGCGCGAGCAGCGGCCGGATCTCATCGTGCTGGACGTGATGCTGCCCGGCATCGACGGATTCGAGGTGTGCCGGCGCATCCGGCGCACCGACCAACTGCCGATCATCTTGCTGACCGCGCGCAGCGACGACATCGACGTGGTCGTCGGGCTGGAGTCCGGCGCCGACGACTACGTCGTCAAACCCGTGCAGGGCCGGGTGCTGGACGCCCGGATCCGGGCCGTGCTGCGGCGCGGAGAGCGCGAGTCGAGCGATTCGGCGACGTTCGGCAGTCTCGTCATCGACCGCGCGGCGATGACGGTGACGAAGAACGGCGAGGATCTGCAGCTCACGCCGACCGAACTGCGGCTGCTGCTCGAACTGAGCCGGCGGCCGGGGCAGGCGCTGTCCCGGCAGCAGCTGCTGCGGCTGGTGTGGGAACACGACTACCTGGGCGACTCGCGGCTGGTGGACGCCTGTGTCCAGCGGCTGCGGGCCAAGGTGGAGGACGTGCCGTCGTCCCCGGTCCTGATCCGTACCGTGCGCGGCGTCGGCTACCGCCTGGACGCCCCTCAGTGACACAGCGGCAAGGGGGGCTCCGCGGCTGGTCCGCGGCGCGTAAGGGAAGACTTTCGCGGCTGCGTTTCACCAGCCTGCGGCTGCGGCTCGTCGTCGTCTTCGGGGCGGTGGCGCTGACCGCCGCGGTGTCCGCGTCCGGCATCGCGTACTGGCTCAACCGCGAGGCCGTGCTGACCCGTACCCAGGGTGCGGTGCTGCGGGACTTCGAGCAGGAGATGGAGAACCGGGCGGGTTCGCTGCCCGAGCATCCCTCGCAGGACGAGCTCCAGCACACCGCCGGGCAGATGGCCAACAGCAGCCAGCGCTTCAGCGTGCTGCTGGTGGGCGAGGACTCCAGCGGCAAGACCGTCTACGGCAACTCGGGCGGCCTCAACGGGTTCTCGCTGGAGGACGTGCCCGGGGCGCTGCGTACGGCGGTGAACAAGCGGCAGGACGTCACGGGCGGCAACAAGGCGCCGTACCACCTGTACTGGCAGCGGGTCGTCGACCACGGAACGCCGTATCTGGTGGCCGGGACGCAGGTGAACGGGGGCGGGCCGACCGGGTACATGCGCAAGTCGCTGGAGCCGGAGGCCAAGGACCTCAACTCGCTGGCCTGGTCGCTGGGGATCGCCACCGGTCTCGCACTGATCGGGGCCGCGCTGCTCGCGCAGGCCGCCGGGACGACCGTGCTGAAGCCGGTGCACCGGCTGGGCGTCGCGGCGCGGCGGCTCGGCGAGGGCCGGTTCGACACCCGGCTGCGGGTGTCCGGGACGGACGAACTCGCCGATCTGTCACGGACGTTCAACCGGGCCGCGGAGTCCCTGGAGAAGCGGGTCGCCGACATGGCCGCGCGGGACAACGCCTCACGGCGGTTCGTCGCCGACATGTCGCACGAGCTGCGGACTCCGCTGACCGCCATCACCACCGTCGCGGAGGTGCTGGAGGAGGAGCTGGACGCCGAGTCGGGCAGCATCGACCCGATGATCGAGCCCGCGGTGCGGCTGGTCGTCAGCGAGACACGGCGGCTGAACAACCTCGTCGAGAACCTGATGGAGGTCACCCGCTTCGACGCCGGTACGGCGCGGCTGGTCCTGGACGACGTCGATGTCGCCGACCAGATCACCCACTGCATCGACGCGCGCGCCTGGCTGGACGCGGTCGACCTGGACGCCGAGCGCGGCATCCACGCCCTGCTCGACCCGCGCCGGCTGGACGTGATCCTCGCCAACCTCATCGGCAACGCGCTCAAGCACGGCGGTTCGCCGGTGCGGGTGTCGGTGTCGGCGGCGGACGACGCGGTCGTCATCTCGGTGCGCGACCACGGGCCCGGCATCCCCGAGGAGGTGCTGCCGCACGTCTTCGACCGGTTCTACAAGGCGAGCGCCTCCCGGCCGCGCTCCGAGGGCAGTGGGCTCGGCCTGTCCATCGCCCTGGAGAACGCCCACATCCACGGCGGCGAGATCACCGCCGCCAACTCCCCGGAGGGCGGTGCGGTGTTCACACTGCGGCTGCCCCGGGGCGTCCTGGAGGCGGCGGACCAGGGCGGCGAGGAGGACGAGCGGGCCGTGCGGCCCACGCCGTCCGTCCAGTCCATGCCCGTGCAGTCCGGGAAGTCCGTGCAGGACAAGGGGGACGCGTAGTGACCATGCGCCGTGCGACGGTACGACGGCTGCTCGCCGTGCCCGTGCTGGCCGGCCTGGCCGGTCTGCTCGCCGGCTGCGGGATCCGGGCGACCGAGGTGCCGACCGACTTCGGGCCCGCCCCCTCCCGGGCGCGCTGCTCGCTCACCGAGCCGGACGTGACGTCACAGTCCGCCCGGGCGGGCGTGCCGGTGCAGGTGTTCCTGCTGTGCGGTTCGTCGCTGGTGACCGTCGACCGGTCGGTGCGGGTGCCGGACGGCGCGGCGGACTTCGAGCGGCGGGTGCTGGTGGCGCAGGGCCTGCTCGACCAGCTCGCCGAGTCGCCGTCGACGGGCGAGAAGGAGGCCGGGTACACGACGGACGTGCGCGGCGGCATGACGGTCGGCGGGCCCCGTGCGAACGACCCCGACGACGCGCTGCGGCTGAGCACCCCGCCCGGCGACCTGACCTCGTACGCCCTCGCCCAGCTCGTCTGTACGTTCTCCGACTCTGCGGCGGCCGAGGGCGACGGCAAGGTGGTGCTGGGCGGCCCCGGCTCCGACCCGCTGCGCCGCTACGAGTGCACCGACGAGGTCCGCTCCCGCCCCGGCAGCACCGAGCCCCCGTCCTCGGCGGTCACCGACAGCGGCTGACCCGGACCGGGCGTCCGGCCGGTGTGGCGGACGCCTCACGTGGTGCCCGGTGACCGTGGTCGTCGCAGGTCACCCTCTGTCGGAAGGCCGTGGCGGCCGGGCGGGGCGGGTGACTCGTGCCGGTGTCGGGGGACGGGCCGGAACCGATCGTGCCGGGGGTCGCGTCTTGGGGGGCGTGCAGCGTCAAGGCTCCATCGGCGGCAGCGCCGCGATCCGCATCCGCGCGACCGGGATTCTCCTCCTGGCCGCCCATCTCGTGTTCGTCGCCTGGGTCGCGCTGCGCCCGCTCAACGTCCCATGGGTGGTGCCGGCCAACCTCCATCCGTTCGACGGGATCCGGGCCGACCTGAGACTGGGCTGGCCCGAGGCGGCCCGGCGGATCGGCGAGGGGCTGGGGCTGCTGGCCCCGCTGGGCTTTCTGCTGCCGCTGGTGCACGGCAGGCTCCGGGTCTCGCCGCTCGCCTCCCTGATCCGTACGGTCACGGCGGGCGCCCTGCTGTCGCTGGGTATCGAGCTGTTGCAGACCGGGGTGCCCGGTCAGGTCGTGGACGTCGACTCGATGCTGCTGAACACCCTGGGCGTGGCGCTGGCGCATGTCGCGGTGGTGCCGACGGCACGCGCGTGGCTGCGGCGCAGGGACGAGCGCCGGGGACGGGCCGCGGTCCGTCAGGAGGAGGCCGCTCAGGGTCTGACCCCGAGGATTCCCAGGGTCGGGGTCGCACCGTAGAGCGACGCTTCGTCCCCTTCGTCACCGTAGCGTGGAAGACAGATGGAGGGGCCGCAGGGGCCGCCTCCGTCCCCCACTCTCGACTTCGCTCGAGCGGGTGGGGCCCCCATCACTCGTGAAGGAGCCGCAGATGTCCAGCCTCGCTCGCCCCACCAACGGCCGCATGATCGGCGGAGTGTGCGCCGCGCTGGCCCGGCGCTTCGGCACCTCCGCGACCACGATGCGCGTGATCTTCGTGCTCTCCTGTCTGCTGCCCGGCCCGCAGTTCCTGCTCTACATAGCGCTGTGGGTCCTGCTGCCGTCGGAGGACAAGGCGGCGCGCACGGCCTGGTGACGGCCGTCCACAGCAACGCCGTCGGGGCGTGCCCGGTGTTTCCGGGTGCGCCCCGACGGCGTGTCGTGCGTGACGGGCGGTGCCGTTCAGCCCAGCGGGATGCCGTTCACCGGCAGGCCGTGCGTCGGCAGGCCCTTGAGCGGCAGACCACCGAGCAGACCGGCGACGGGCGCGGTCGGCCCCTCGGCGAGCAACTTCTCGGCGACCGGCTGCGCGGCGGTCAGACCCGCACCGAGCGCCGGCTGGGCCTGCGTCAGCACCTCACCGGCCGCGGGCAGCGCCGAGGTCAGTTTCTCCGCCGGCAGCGTCCTGGTGACACCGTCCAGGGCCTGCGTGGCGTCCGGGACGGCCGGGGCGGCGTTCGCGGCGCCCGCACCGACGGCGGCGAAGGCGGCACCGAGAGCGGCGACACCGAGGGTCTTGGCAGCAGACTGCTTCATGATGAATGCGTCCTCGAATGGGATACGGGGAACTGAGCGGTTCTCGACCGTAAACACGGAGAGGGGTCGGCGGCAAACATCGAAATGCGGACGGATGGTGAACACCCGCCCGCATTCCGTGACCCGGAAAACCGCTAATCAGCCTTCGGTACCCGCAGAACCGCTGGTGGAGGCGGTCTGCTGGAACAGCCATTCGGACTTCAGCTCGGAATAGCCGGGCTTGATCACGTCACTGATCATGGCAAGTCGTTCATCGAAAGGAATGAATGCTGACTTCATAGCATTGACGGAGAACCACTGGAGATCGTCGAGCGTATAGCCGAACGCGTCGACAAGGTGCTCGAATTCGCGGCTCATGCTGGTGCCGGACATCAGCCGGTTGTCCGTGTTGACGGTGGCCCGGAAGTGCAGCCGGCGCAGCAGGCCGATGGGGTGCTCGGCGTAGGAGGCGGCCGCTCCGGTCTGCAGGTTGGAGCTGGGGCACAGCTCCAGCGGGATGCGCTTGTCGCGGACGTAGGAGGCCAGCCGGCCGAGCTTCACACTGCCGTCTGCGGCGATCTCGATGTCGTCGATGATGCGCACCCCGTGGCCGAGCCGGTCGGCGCCGCACCACTGGAGGGCCTGCCAGATCGACGGCAGCCCGAAGGCCTCGCCGGCGTGGATGGTGAAGTGGTTGTTCTCGCGCTTGAGGTACTCGAAGGCGTCGAGGTGCCGGGTGGGCGGGAAGCCCGCCTCCGCGCCCGCGATGTCGAAGCCCACGACCCCCAGGTCCCGGTGGCGGTTGGCGAGTTCGGCGATCTCCAGGGCGCGGGCCGCGTGCCGCATGGCGGTGAGCAGGGCGCCGACGCGGATGCGGTGGCCGTTCCGCCGGGCCGTGCGCTCACCCTCCCGGAAGCCCTCGTTGACGGCCTCGACGACCTCTTCGAGGCTCAGTCCGCCGTCGAGGTGCTGTTCCGGCGCGTAGCGCACCTCGGCGTAGACGACACCGTCCTCGGCGAGGTCCTCGGCGCACTCGCGGGCGACCCGGACGAGCGCGTCACGGGTCTGCATCACGCCGACGGTGTGCGAGAAGGTCTCCAGGTACCGTTCCAGCGAACCGGAGTCGGCGGCCTCCCGGAACCAGATGCCGAGCTTGTCGGGGTCGGTTTCCGGGAGTTGGGAGTACCCGGAGTCCCGGGCGAGGTCGACGATCGTGCCGGGACGCAGCCCGCCGTCGAGATGGTCGTGCAGCAGAACCTTGGGTGCCCGCCGGATCTGGTCCGAGCTCGGGGTGATGCCCGCCTGGGTGCTCTGGCTCGTCATTTCCGCACTCTAACTCCTACGCGCGTAGACGGCGCGCTGTACAACTCCGCCGATACGTAACGGTGACCGCCCGGACAGGTGGAGTACAACGGCGCTTCTGACACTGTTCTGTCATGGCACAGGATGTGACGCCGGTTCGGACGGTCCGGCTGGGGAAGGCGCTCGGCCCCGCGCCGACGGCGGTGAGCGGGGTGGTGCTGCTGCTCCCGGGCGGCGAGGAGGTGTCCAGCCGGAGGCCGTCCGCCGTGTGGGCCGCCGCCTCCGTACGGGGGTTGGGGCGCAGGCTGGCCCGGGCGGGTCGCGAGGAGGGCCTCGCCGTGCACGCCGTGCACTACCGCTACCGCGGCTGGAACGGCAGCGAGGCGCATCTCGCGGCCGACGCGGCCTGGGCGGCCGACGAGGCCGTACGGCGTTACGGAGACGTCCCGGTGTGTCTGACCGGCGTCGACATGGGCGCGCGGGCCGCGCTGCGGACGGGCGGTCACGAGGCCGTCAACTCCGTGCTGGCGATCGCTCCCTGGCTGCCGGAGGAGGACATGGCCGCCCCACCCGAACCGGTGAAGCAGCTGGCCGGGCGGCGGGTACTGATCGTGCACGGCACGAACGACGAGCGCTGCGACCCCGAACTGTCGTTCCGGCTCGCGGCACGGGCGAAGAAGGCGAACCGGGACGTGTGCCGGTTCGAGGTGCACTCCGACGGCCACGGGCTGCATCAGTACCGCGGTGAAGTCCTCGCGCTGGCCGAGGACTTCGTCATGGGCGCGCTGTTCGGCCGGGCGCTCTCCCGGCCGGTCGAGGACGCGCTCGCCGCCCCGCCGCCGCTGGGGCTGCGGATGCCGTTGGCCGTGGGGTTCGGCAGCTCGTTACGGCGCCCGGGCCGCCCGTGAGGCACGGCCCTCAGTCCGGCAGCAGGTTGCCCCTCCTCGACAGCAGGAACTTCTTGAAGGCCGCCACGGGCGGGGTGTCCGGATGTCCGTCCAGCCAGGCCACGCCGATCTCGCGGGCGGCCCTCGGGGCCGTGACCGTCAGCTCCACCACTCCCGGGCGGGCCACGGCGGGCGGTGGCAGCAGCGCCACCCCCAGCCCCGCCGCCACCAGTCCGCGCAGGGTCTCCGCCTCCTCGCCCTCGAAGGCGATCCGGGGCCGGAAGCCGGCCTCCTTGCAGAGGTCGTCGGTGATCCGGCGCAGGCCGTAGCCCGGTTCCAGGGTCACGAAGGTCTCGTCGGCGGCCTCGGCGAGGCGGACCCGCCTGCGGGCGGCGAGACGGTGGTCGGCGGGGACGACCAGGCGCAGCTTCTGCTCATCGAGGCGGCGGGCCACCAGGTCGGGGGCGTCCGGGACGGGGGAGGTCAGACAGAGGTCCAGCTCCCCCGCCCGCAGCCGTTCGAGCATCGCCTCGCCGTAGTTCTGGACCAGGCTGAAGCGGACGCGCGGGTGATCGGCGCGGAAGGCGTGGATCAGCCCCGGGACGGTCTCCGCTCCCATGGTGTGCAGGAAGCCGAACGCGACCTTGCCGGTGGCCGCGTCGGCGTCCGCCCGGACCTCGTCGGCGCCCCGCTCGATCTCGCCGAGGGCCCGCTCGACGGAGGCGAGGAAGGTACGCCCGGCCGGGGTGAGGGAGACCGTGCGGCCGTGCCGGGCGAACAGGTCGACGCCCAGGTCCTGTTCGAGGCGGACCATGGCCCGGGAGAGCGTCGACTGCGGGACCTGCATCTCCTGCGCGGCGCGCGTGACGTGCTCGGTACGGGCGACCCCGGCGAAGTACGCGAGCCGGGGGGCCAGCATCCTCGACATGGCTGCCATGTCCGCCATGTCTTCTGTGTCACTGGACGGTGACAGGCGAGCCGCTGACCTCTGCTGATGCACCATGGGAACGATTATGACGATTCCATGCATTGGACGGATGAGCGGGGGCGTACGTAACTTCGAGGCATGTCTCCCGCCAGTACCGGGGCGTCCACGATCGTGGGCGCCGCGTCCTCCGCTTCCGTCTCCTCCACTCCCCTGTCCGCCGACTCCCGTCTGGCCCCCGGCGGCCCCGGTTACCGCCGGATGAGCTTCGCGCTCTTCCTCGCCGGTGTGGCCACCTTCGCCCTGCTGTACTCCACGCAGGCGCTCCTGCCGCTGATCTCCACCGACTTCGGGGTGGCGGCGAGTCAGGCGAGCTGGACGGTGGCGGCGGCGACCGGTGGACTGGCGCTGTTCGTGCTCCCGATGAGCGCCCTGTCGGAGCGCTACGGCCGCCGTACGGTCATGACGGCCTCGCTGGGTGTCGCGGTCGGCGTGGGCTTGCTGGTCCCGTTCGCGCCCTCGCTGGGCACGCTGGTCGTGCTGCGGGCGGTGCAGGGCGCGGCGCTGGCCGGTCTCCCGGCGTCGGCGACCGCGTATCTCGCCGAGGAGGTCCGGCCGAAGGCGCTCGTCACGGCGATCGGCCTGTTCGTGGCGGGCAACAGCGTCGGCGGGATGAGCGGGCGGGTCATCACCGGCTGGGTCGCGCAGGAGTGGGGCTGGCGGGTGGCCGTCGGGGTGATCGGCGCCCTCGCGGTGGCCTGCGCGATCGCCTTCCGCCTGCTGCTGCCGGCGCCCCGGCACTTCAAGGCGGGTTCACTGGCGCCCCGCGTGCTGATCGGCACGGTCCGCGAGCACCTCGCCAACCCGCTGCTGTGCCGCCTGTACGCGATCGGCGCGCTGTTCATGACGGTCTTCGGCGGCGTGTACACGGTGATCGGCTACCGGCTGACGGAGGCACCGTTCTCCCTCCCCCAGGGCATCGTCGGCTCGATCTTCCTGGTGTACCTGGTGGGCACGGTGTCGGCGTCGACGGCGGGCCGGCTGGTCGGCCGGCTCGGCCGGCGCGGCGCGCTGTACCTGGCGGGCGGCACCACGGCCACCGGACTGCTGCTGTCGCTGGCGGACTCGCTGGCCCTGGTCCTGCTCGGCCTGGTCCTGATCACGGCGGGCTTCTTCGCGGGGCACGCGGTGGCCTCCTCGGCGGTCAGCAAGACGGCGACGACCGGCCGCGCCCAGGCCTCCGCCCTCTACCAGTCCGCGTACTACATCGGCTCCAGCGCCGGTTCCACGGTGGGCGCGCTGGCCTTCCACTCGGGTGGCTGGGCCGGCACGGTCTGCGTGGGTGTCCTGGCGGTGCTCGGCGTCGTGACGATCACGGTGTTCGGGACCCGGGCGGCCCGCCGGGAGACGCTGGTCGCCGCTCACTGATCGTCCCGCGGCCGTCCCGCGGTCCTCCCCCTGCTCGCGGCCGGTTGTCAGTGGTGGCGCATAGCCTCCGCGCGACGACCGGTACGAGCAGGGGGTTTTTGATGGAGTTCCGGATCGACCGCGGTGACCTCGCCGAGGCGGTGGCCTGGGCGGCCCGCGCGCTGCCCGCCCGTACGCCGGTGCCCGTGCTGGGCGGGCTGCTGCTGGACGCGGCGGCGGGCCGGCTGACCGTGTCGGGGTTCGACTTCGAGACGGCGGCGCGGATCGAGACCGACGCCGAGGTCGGTGCGGCGGGCCGGGTGCTCGTGCTCGGCCGCCGGCTCCTCGACATCTGCAAGGTGCTGCCGGACGGGCCGGTGAGCTGCGCCCTGGCCGGCACCCGGTTCACGGTCGAGGCGGGCGGCACCGCCTTCGGCCTGTCGACCCTCCCGCGCGAGGAGTACCCCACCCCGCCCGAGCCGCCGCGGGCGTACGGCACCGTGGACGCGGCCGCGTTCGCCACCGCCGTCGCCCAGGTCGCGGTGGCGGCGGGCCGCGACGACACGCTGCCGGTCCTGACCGGTGTCCAACTGCACCTGGACGGCGACGAGATGACGCTGTCGGCGTCGGACCGCTACCGGTACGCGGTACGACGGCTGGAGTGGAAGCCGCAGGCGGCCGCCGAAGGGGTGGCGGAGGCGCTCGTGCCGGCCCGGCGGTTGCTGGACGTGACCCGCTCGCTGGCTCGGTGCGGGACCGTCCGGGTCGGGCTCGACGGGGCCTCGGGGGCCGGCCCGATCGGGTTCGAGGGCGGGCGGACGCGGACGGTGGTCCGGCGGCTGGACGGACGGCTGCCCGCCTACGGGAAGCTGTTCGACATGGCGGGGGCAGCGGTCGCCGAGGTGGACAGCGGGGCGCTGACGGAGGCCGTGCGGAGAGTGGCGGTGGTGGCGGAGGCGAACAGCCCGGTACGGCTGGACTTCTCGGCCGGGTCCGTCCTGCTGCGCGCCGGGTACGGCGACGACGTGGCCGCACAGCGGCTGCCCGCCGGGCTGACCGGCGCCGAGGAGGTGACCGTGGCCTTCAACCCGGTCTACCTGCTGGAGGCGCTGACCTCCTTCGAGGCGCCGAGGCTGCGGGTGGAGCTGCTGGGGACGGGCCAGCGAGCGCTGCTCGGCGCGGTGGACGCGCCCGAGGTCCATCGGCACCTGCTGATGTCCGTGAAGCAGCTGGTCTGAGAGCGCCTTGCAGGTGCCGTCCAGCGCCGCCCAGGCGCCTTCCGCGTGCCGTCCACACGCCTTCTGGCTGGGCCTTTGCCGACTCGGCGGGCCATTGTCAGTGGGCTGCGGTAGCTTCCGAAGTGCTGGGCGCGAAGACGCGTGACAGAACGGCCACAGGGGTGGGTGGACGATGGGCGACAGCACGGCGACGACGACCGACATCGACGTCGCACTGGAGAAGCACCGGACGGAACTGACCGGCTACTGCTACCGCATGCTCGGCTCCTCCTTCGAGGCCGAGGACGCGGTGCAGGACACCCTGGTCCGCGCCTGGCGGAGCTACGCGAAGTTCGAGGGCCGCTCCAGTCTGCGCTCGTGGCTGTACCGGATCGCGACGAACGTCTGTCTGGACATGCTGACGGCCGGCAGCAAGCGGGCCCGGCCGATGGACCTCTCCGAGTCCACCCCGCTCGCCCGGGCGGCGCTCTCGCCCCGCCCCGACAACACCTGGCTGGAGCCGATGCCGGACGCCCGTGTGCTGCCGACGGTGGAGGACCCGGCCGAGGCGGCGGTCGCCAAGGAGTCGGTGCGTCTGGCGTTCATGGCCGCGCTGCAGCAGCTGCCGCCGAAACAGCGGGCGGTGCTGATCCTGCGGGAGGTGCTGGCGTGGAAGGCGAGCGAGGTCGCCGAGCTGCTCGACACCTCGGTCGCCTCGGTCAACAGCGCGCTCCAGCGGGCGCGGGCGACCCTGTCCGAGCGGGAGAACGCCGGCGCGGACGCGGCGGTGTCCGACCCGTTGGACGAGGAGCAGCAGAAACTGCTCGACCGCTATGTGGCCGCCTTCGAGGGCTATGACATGACGGCGCTGACGGCCCTCCTCCACGAGGACGCCATCATGACGATGCCGCCGTTCGACCTGTGGCTGACCGGCCACGACGACATCACCGGCTTCATGACCACGCTCGGCTCCGCGTGCGAGGGCTCGCGCCTGCTGCCGGTCCAGGTCAACGGCCTGCCGGGCTTCGCCCAGTACAAGCCGGACCCCGACAAGGGCGGATTCACCCCGTGGGCGATCCAGGTCCTGGAGATCTCAGACGGCCGCCTCACCGGGTTCCACTTCTACCTCGACACCCAGCGCTGGTTCCCCCTCTTCGGCCTCCCCCTCCACCTCGAAGCGGAGACCGACGAGGTCGAGCAGGGCGCGTAGGGCCGGGTCGGGGGCGCGCAGTCGCAGGTGTCCCCCGGCCCGCCGGGCGGCCAGCTGGAGCCGCGCCAGCAGGTCGACGGCGGTGAGCCCCGGCGGCCCTATCCCGGCGACGTCACAGACGACGACGGCGGCGCCGGTGGCCTCCATCAGCGCCCGCACGTCGTCGACGAGCCCGGTCACCCGGGGGCGGGTGACGGGGCCTGTCAGGGTGAACACGGGCGGTGTCGTCGATTCCACGATCGGTAGACCGGTGCGGGGCGCCCAACTCATCGAAAGCGGGAGATCCGCCGCCGGGCGATCCGCCGCCGGGCGATCCGTTCAGGCGATGCGCTCCAGCACCACGGGGGACGCGGTGAACCCGGTGCCGGCCGCGCCGATGTCGTACGAGCCCGTCACCGCCTCGAGTGCGTACGCGAAGCGCTCCGGGGTGTCCGTGTGCAGGGTCAGCAGGGGCTGGCCCGCCGTGACCGTGTCGCCGGGCTTGGCGTGGAGTTCGACGCCCGCGCCCGCCTGCACCGGGTCCTCCTTGCGGGCCCGGCCCGCGCCGAGGCGCCAGGCGGCGATGCCGATGTCGTAGGCGTCGAGGCGGGTCAGGACGCCCGAGGCGCCCGCCGTCACCACGTGCTGTTCCTTCGCCGTGGGAAGCGGGGCGTCCGGGTCGCCGCCCTGGGCCGCGATCATGCGGCGCCAGACGTCCATCGCCGAGCCGTCGGCCAGCGCCTTCGCCGGGTCCGCGTCCTTCACGCCGGCCGCGTCGAGCATCTCGCGGGCGAGCGCGATCGTCAGTTCCACCACGTCCGCCGGGCCGCCGCCGGCCAGCACCTCGACCGACTCGCGGACCTCGAGGGCGTTGCCGGCCGTGAGGCCGAGGGGGGTGGACATGTCGGTCAGCAGGGCGACCGTCTTCACTCCGTGGTCGGTGCCGAGGCCGACCATCGTCGAGGCCAGCTCACGCGCGTCCTCGATGGTCTTCATGAAGGCTCCGGTGCCGACCTTCACGTCGAGGACCAGGGAACCGGTGCCCTCCGCGATCTTCTTCGACATGATCGACGAGGCGATCAGCGGGATCGCCTCCACCGTGCCCGTGACGTCCCGCAGCGCGTACAGCTTCTTGTCGGCCGGGGCCAGGCCGTCGCCCGCCGCGCAGATCACCGCGCCGGTCGTGTCCAGGACGTGCAGCATCTCCTCGTTCGACAGCAGCGCGCGCCAGCCCGGGATCGACTCCAGCTTGTCCAGGGTGCCGCCGGTGTGGCCGAGACCCCGGCCGGAGAGCTGCGGGACCGCCGCGCCACAGGCCGCCACCAGCGGGGCCAGCGGGAGCGTGATCTTGTCGCCGACGCCGCCCGTGGAGTGCTTGTCGGCCGTCGGGCGGGACAGCGCCGAGAAGTCCATGCGCTCACCGGAAGCGATCATCGCGGCCGTCCAGCGGGCGATCTCGCGACGGTTCATGCCGTTGAGCAGGATGGCCATGTTGAGGGCGGCCATCTGGTAGTCGGCGACCTCACCGCCGGTGTACGCGTCGATGACCCAGTCGATCTGCGCGTCGCTGAGCTCACCGCGGTCCCGCTTGGTGCGGATGACGGAGACGGCGTCCATGGCCATGGGTTTCCTTCCGGTGGTGCACGGTGGTGCACGGTGGTGCGGCAAGACGTTCCAGAAACCGCGCGGCCCCTCTGCGCCAGTCAGAGGGGCCGCACGGGACTTACTTGGTGAGGTGACCCGGGCCGAAGGCCTGCGGGAGCATCTCGGCCAGCGGCAGGATGCCCGCCGGCGTCTCCAGCAGCAGCTCCGGGCCGCCGAACTCGTAGAGCAGCTGGCGGCAGCGGCCGCACGGGACGAGGATCTCGCCACGGCCGTCCACGCAGGTGAAGTGCGTGAGCCGGCCGCCTCCGGTGTTCTGGAGCTCCGAGACCAGCCCGCACTCCGCGCACAGGCCGATCCCGTAGGAGGCGTTCTCGACGTTGCAGCCCGACACGATGCGGCCGTCGTCGACGAGGGCCGCCACGCCGACCGGGAAGCCGGAGTACGGGGCGTACGCCCGGGACATGGCGTCCCGGGCCACCGTACGCAGCTTCTCCCAGTCGACCGTGTCGGCTGATCCGGCGGCGGGCGGGGTCACTTGCCCTGCCCCTTCCGGTACGGCATGCCGTCCGCCTTGGGCATCCTGAGGGACTGGGCGGAGAGCGAGAGCACCAGCAGGGTGACGACGTACGGCGCGGCCGTCACGACCTGGCGCGGGACCTCGTCCGTGCCGAGGTACCAGACGAACATCAGGGCCGAGATCAGCGCGGTGACGACGGCGGGGACGTACTTCTTCTGCCATGCCAGGTAGGCCGCGCCGAACACCAGGACGATCGCGAGGAGCAGGATCAGCGCGTGGACGTTGGTGGTGCCGCCGCGCAGGTTGAGGCTGTCGGTGTAGCCGAACAGGCCCGCGCCGAGGGCGAGGCCGCCCGGCATCCAGTTACCGAAGATCATCGCGGCGAGGCCGATGTAGCCGCGGCCCGCGGTCTGGCCGTCGAGGTAGACGTTCGAGGCCACGATGGACAGGAACGCGCCGCCGAGACCGGCGAAGCCACCGCTGATGATCACGGCGATGTACTTGTACTTGTAGACGTTGACGCCGAGGGACTCGGCGGCCACCGGGTTCTCGCCGCAGGACCGCAGCCGCAGACCGAAGGCCGTCCGCCACAGCACCCACCAGGTGGCCGGGACGAGGGCGACGGCGACGACGGTGAGCGGCGACAGGTCGGTGATCAGGCCGCCGACCAGTCCTGCGACGTCCGAGATCAGGAACCAGTGCTTCTCGTTGAGCGTGTCCAGCCAGCTCGACAGGCCCGGCACGTCGAAGGTGCCCAGCGAGTCGATCGGCGGGGACTGCTTGGCGGAGCCTCCGTCGGCGTTCTCGAAGGTGAACTTCGACAGGTAGCGGGTGGTGCCCAGGGCCAGGATGTTGATGGCCACACCGGAGACGATGTGGTTCACGTTGAAGGTGACGGTCGCGATGGCGTGCAGGACGGCGCCGAGCGCGCCGCCGATGATGCCGAAGGCGACGCCCGTCCACGGACCCCACTGGTAGCCGGCCCAGGCGCCGAACCAGGTGCCGAGGATCATCATGCCCTCGAGGCCGATGTTGACGACGCCCGCGCGTTCGGCCCACAGGCCGCCGAGACCGGCGAGGCCGATCGGGACGGCGAGGCGCAGCGCCGTGGACATCTGGCCGGTGGAGGTGATGCCGTCCGCGCCGGTGATGAGGCGGACGACGGAGGTCAGCACCAGAACGCCCGCGATGATCAGCAGGAGGACCGGGAGCGAGATTTTGCGGCCGCCCTTGCCGGGCTGCTTCGCCTGCGGCTTGGCGATGGTCGTGGTGCTCATCAGACCGTCACCTCCTTCTTGGTGTTCTGGGCGGCGGCGGCGAGCTCGGCGCCGACGCGCTTCTGCTGACGGCGCAGACCCCACTGGCGTACGGCCTCGTACGAGATGACGACCGCGAAGACGATGAGGCCCTGCATGATCGTGGCGATCTCCTTCTCGTACGCCACCGGGGTCGCGTAGTCGAGGGCGGGAGAGGCCTTGTCGAGGAAGGCGATCAGGAGCGCGGCGAAGGCGATTCCGACCGGGTTGTTGCGGCCGAGCAGGGCGATGGTGATGCCGGTGAAGCCGAGGCCCGTGGGGAAGCTCAGGCTGTAGGTGTGCGCGTCGCCGAGCAGCAGCGGCAGGCCGGAGAGGCCCGCGATGCCGCCGGAGATGAGCATGGCGGTCAGGACCATCTTCTTGGCGTCGACGCCGGAGGCCGCGGCGGCGGTCTCGGACTCGCCGGTGGCGCGCAGGTCGAAGCCGAAGCGGGTGCGGTTGAGGACGACCCAGTAGACGATGCCGAGCGCGATGGCGAGGAAGACCAGGCCGTAGATCTCGCCGACGTCCGCGCCGAGGTCGATGCCGGGCACCCAGCCGGAGTCCTTCATGATGCCGGTGGTGTTGTTGTTGCCGACCTGCACGCCCCACATGTTGTCGAGGGTGAGGTAGCCGATGACGCTGGTGGCGATCGCGTTCAGCATGATCGTCGCGACGACCTCGCTGACTCCGCGGGTGACCTTCAGGACGCCCGCGATGCCGGCCCAGAAGGCGCCGGTGAGGACGCCGACCAGGAGCAGCAGCGGGATCTGGAGGAAGGACGGCAGGGCGATGTTCGCGCCGACCACGGCGGTCATCATCGCGGCGAGGCGGTACTGGCCGTCGACGCCGATGTTGAACAGGTTCATGCGGAAGCCGATGGCGACCGCGAGGGCGGCGACGTAGTACATCGAGGCCTGGTTGACGATCAGAACCTGGACGTCGGAGTAGCCGGCCTGCTCCAGCATGAGCGTGTACGGCTCGATCGGGCTCTTGCCCGAGGCGATCAGCACGACCGAGGTCAGCAGGATCGCCGCGACGAGCGCGATGACCGGGCCGGCCACCGCGAGGAGCACGCGCTCCTTGTCGAACTTCTTCATCGGGCCTCGTCCTCCGGACCGGCAGCTTCCTCGGTGGTTTCCGCGTCGTCCGCGCGTTCTTCGTCCACGTGTTCCAGGTGACCGGACGCGGCGCCGGTCATGGCGGAGCCGAGCTCCTCCGGGGTGATGGTGGCGGGGTCGGCGTCCGCGACCAGCGTGCCGTTGTAGATCACGCGCAGGGTGTCCGACAGGCCGATGAGCTCGTCGAGGTCGGCGGAGATCAGCAGCACCGCCAGGCCCTCGCGGCGGGCCTCGCGGATGCGGTCCCAGATCTGGGCCTGGGCGCCGACGTCCACACCCCGGGTGGGGTGCGCGGCGATCAGGAACTTCGGGTTGTGGCTCATCTCGCGGCCGACGATCAGCTTCTGCTGGTTGCCGCCGGAGAGCGAGGCGGCGGTGACGTCGATGCCGGGGGTGCGGACGTCGTACTCCTCGACGATCCGGCGGGTGTCGGCCTGGGCGCCCTTGATGTTCAGCCAGAAGCCCTTGGCGTTGGGCGCCTCGGTGACATGGCCGAGGATGCGGTTCTCCCAGAGGGGCGCCTCCAGGAGCAGGCCCTGGCGGTGGCGGTCCTCGGGGATGTAGCCGACGCCGGACTCGCGCCGCTTGCGCGTGTTCCAGGGGGTGATGTCCTCGCCCAGGAAGGCGATGGTGCCGGAGTCGGCGTTCTTGGTGCCGATCAGCGCGTCGATCAGCTCGGTCTGGCCGTTGCCCTCGACGCCGGCGATGCCCATGACCTCACCGGCGTGGATGGTGAAGCTGACGTCGTCGAGGGCCTTCTTGACCTCGCCGCCGAGAGCGACCTCGGGCGAGATCATGCCGCTGACCCCGCCGGCCGTGGGCTCCGCCTCGACGCCCAGGGAGGCGCCGCCGCTGGCGTACACGGTGAGGTTGGCGACCTGGACGACGGGCTTGTCGGTGACCGTGGACTCGGCGGTCTCCGGGGTGGGCAGTTCGCTGCCGACCATCATCTCGGCGAGCTGGCGCGGGGTCGTCTCGGCGGGGACGGCCGTGCCGACGGTCGTACCGCGCCGGATGACGGTGATCTCGTCGGCGACGGACAGCACCTCGCCCAGCTTGTGGGAGATGAAGATGACGGACAGGCCCTCGGACTTCAGCTCGCGCAGGTTGTCGAAGAGCGCGTCGACCTCCTGCGGGACGAGCACGGCGGTCGGCTCGTCGAGGATGAGGGTCTTGGCGCCGCGGAAGAGTACCTTGAGGATCTCCACGCGCTGGCGGTCGGCGACCCCGAGGTCCTCGACCAGGAAGTCGGGGCGCACGCCGAGCCCGTAGCGGTCGGAGATCTCCTTGATCTTCTTACGGGCGTTGCCACCGATGCCGTACAGCTTCTCGCTGCCCAGCACCACGTTCTCCAGGACGGTCAGGTTGTCGGCCAGCATGAAGTGCTGGTGGACCATGCCGATGCCGCGTGCGATGGCGTCGGCGGGGCTGGAGAAGCTCACCTGCTCGCCGTCGATCGCGATGGTGCCCTCGTCCGGCTTCTGCATGCCGTAGAGGATCTTCATCAGCGTCGACTTGCCGGCGCCGTTCTCGCCGACGAGGGCGTGCACGGTGCCTTTGCGGACGGCGAGGTGGATGTCGTGGTTGGCGACGACACCGGGGAAGCGCTTGGTGATCCCCGCCAGCTCTACCGCGATCGTCGACTGTGCGGTGAGCGGAGGGCTGCTGGACGCGTCGATGGCGCACTCTCCTTGGGAAAGGGGCCGCTCTACGCGCGTAGCGCCCCTGCTTTAAATAGTGCCCGGATCGGGTCGAACTTGAATGATCTTGATAGCCGCCATGGCGGCATCCTGATCAGGTCTCGATCCGTTCCGAGCATTCTGCCGCGCGAACGGGGCGCGGGGAGGACATCCTTCCCGCGCCCGGTTCCGTGGCCGTAACGCTGCCATTACAGCGCTCCATTGGCCAAGGCCTCTGACAGAAGGTCAGGAGGTCTTCACCGTGATGGTGCCGTTCTTGATGCCCTCTTCGGCCTTCTTGATCGCGTCCTGGATCGCGGTGTTGCTCGCGAAGGCCGGGTTCGAGTCCGACACGCTCACGCCGCCGTTCTCGAGGCTGCCGCGGACGACACCGGTCGCCGGCTTGCCGTCCTTGACGGACTTGGCCAGCGTGTAGACCGCGCCCTCGACGTTCTTCATCGCCGAGGTGAGGATCGAGTCCTTGTACGCCTTCAGCGCGTCCTGCTTGTACTGGTCGGAGTCGACGCCGATCGCCCACACCTTGTTGGCGTTGGCGGCCTTGATGACACCCTGACCGGACAGACCGGCGGCGGCGTAGACGACGTCCGCACCGGCGTCGATCTGGCCCTCGGCGGCGCTCTCACCCTTGTCGGGGCTGGAGAAGCCACCCTCGGCGGCGGTCTCGGTCAGGTACTGCGACTTGACCGTGACGCCCTTCTTGGTGTCCTCGACGCCCTGCTTGAAGCCGGCCTCGAACTTGTGGATCAGCGGGACGTCCACGCCACCGACGAAGCCGACGGTGTTGGTCTTGGTGGCCTTGGCGGCGGCGACACCGGCGAGGTAGGAGGCCTGCTCCTCGTGGAAGACGAGGTCGGCGACGTTGTCGGCCTTGATCTGCTCGTCGTCGACGATGCCGAAGGTGGTCTTCGGGTACTTGGCCGCGACCTCCTTGACGGCCGGCGCGTAGGCGAAACCGACGCCGATCACCGGGTTGTAGCCCTGCTTGGCAAGGCTCTCCAGGCGCTGCACCTTGTCGGCGTCGGACTCGCCGTCCTGCGGCTCGACCGCGGTGGACTTGTAGCCGAACTCCTTGTCGGCCTTGTCCAGGCCGGCCGTGGCGGCGTCGTTGAAGGACTGGTCGCCCTTGCCACCGACGTCGTACGCGAGCGCGAGGCCCAGGTTCTTGTCACTGCTGTCGGAGGAGGACGACGACGTGGAGGAGCTTCCGCAAGCGGAAACGGTCACGGCGAGAGCTGCGGTGGCAACACCCGCAACCGCGATTCGGGACACCCGGCGCATGGAACTTGACTCCTTTGTGCAAGCGCCCAAACCAGGCGCTGGTTCCGCCGCAGCGTAACGCGCGTAGACCAGACGGAAAAACCCTTCTGTCCGGTCCGTTACCGAGCTGTGGCCACAGTTGCGGTCAAGGTTACGGACAGCAGTACGCCCCTTGCGGGAGGCAAGGGGCGTATGGGCTGCAAGGACGCTCGGAAGGGCGTAGCCGGAGCCGGTCGGAACGGGTTTCGGGCCGTTACTTGGTGTTTACCGTGATCTTGCCGTCGATGATGTCCTGCTTGGCCTTGTCGACGGCCGCGACGACGTCCGTCATCGCCTTGTACTTCGGGTTGCTGTCGGCGAATCCGACACCGTCGTTGGAGAGGCTGCCGCGGACCACACCGGACAGCGGCTTGCCCGCGTGGACGGACTTCACGAGGTCGTAGACGGCACCGCCGACGTTCTTCAGCGCCGAGCCGAGGATGTAGTCCTTGTACGCCGCCAGCGCGCTCTGGCTGTACTGGTCGGAGTCGACGCCGATGGCCCACACCTTCTTGGCCGCGGCCTCGGTGATCACGCCCTGACCGGAGAGACCGGCCGCGTGGTAGATGACGTCGGCGCCCGCCTCGATCTGACCGCTCGCCGCGTCCTTGCCCTTGTCGGGGCTGGAGAAGCCGCCTTCCTGGGCGGTCTCGGTCAGGTACTGCGACTCGACCTTGATGTTCGGGTCGACCGACTTGGCGCCCTGGACGTAACCGGCCTCGAACTTGTGGATCAGCGGGATGTCCACGCCGCCGATGAAGCCGATGTGCGACTTCTTGCTGGCCTTGGCGGCGGCGACACCGGCCAGGTACGAGGCCTGCTCCTCGTGGAAGACCATGTCGGCGACGTTCTTCGCCTGGATCTGCTCGTCGTCGATGATCCCGAAGGTGATCTTCGGGAACTTGGCGGCGACCTCCTTGACGGCCGGCGCGTAGGCGAAGCCGACGCCGATCACCGGGTTGTAGCCGGCCTGGGCGAGCTGGGTCAGGCGCTGCACCTTGTCCGCGTCGGACTCGCCGTCCTGCGGCTCGATGTCCTGGCCGCCGATCTTGAATTCCTTCTCGGCCTTCTCGAAACCGGCGTAGGCGGCGTCGTTGAAGGACTGGTCGCCCTTGCCGCCGATGTCGTACGCGAGGCCGATGCCCTTGCCCGAGTAGCCGCCGCTGCTGGATTCCGAGTCGCTCGACCCCGAGTCGGTGCTGGACTTCCCGCAGCCGGCGGCGGCGAGCGCGACGACCGCGACGGTCACCGCGGCCCGGGAGAATCTCGTCCTCCGAGATATCAGACGCATAGCAAGCACCCCTTCATCCCCACGGCGCCGTGACCGGCCCGCTTCCCCTTGGTGGCGCCGTTCAGGAGGGGCTCCCCAACAAGCCTTTCCCGGTGGCGATTCCGGCGCACAGTAACGCGCGTAGAAGCGGAGGGGAACGGGGTTTCTCCGGGCCGTTATCGATTCGTGCCGACGCGGGGTTACAAGCGCGTCCCCGCGGTTACGGGTGGGTGACACAAGGGGACGAAGGGGCGCCTTTCCGGCACCCCTTCGCCCGGCACCCTACGCCCGGGTTCCCCGCCGGCTTCCCTCGCCGGAGTCGCCTCAGTGAGCGCGGGTCGCCGCGTCCAGCAGCGCGGCCGCCGTGAAGAGCTCCACGCCGACGGTGATCGCCGACTCGTCCGCGTCGAAGTCGCCCTGGTGCAGATCGCGCACCGTGCGCTCGCCGGGCGGGCGGACCCCGAGCCGGGCCATCGCGCCGGGCACCCGCTCGAGGTACCAGGAGAAGTCCTCGCCGCCGAGGCTCTGTTCGGTGCTCTCCACGCCCGTCTCGCCGCGCCGGGCGACCATGGCGTCCCGCAGCAGCCCGGCGACGTCGCCGTCGTTGACGACGGGCGGGACACCCCGCACGTAGTTGATCTCCGACTTGGCCCGGTGCAGGTTGGCGACCTCGTCGATCGCCGCGACGACGATGTCCGGGGCCTGCCGCCAAGCCTCGATGTCCAGGCAGCGGACGGTCCCGGAGAGCTCGGCGTGCTGCGGGATCACGTTCGGCGCGTGGCCGCTCTCGATCCGGCCCCAGGTGACGGCCAGCCCGGCCCGGGTGTCGACGCGACGGCCGACCAGCGCGGGCACGTCGGTGACGACCCGGGCGACGGCGGTCACGAGGTCCGTGGTCAGGTGCGGGCGGGCGGTGTGGCCGCCGGGCCCGTCCAGCGAGATCTCCAGCCGGTCGCAGGCGGAGGTGATGGCACCCTCGCGCAGCCCGACCTTGCCCGCGTCGACCCGCGGGTCGCAGTGCACGGCGATGATCCGTCCGACCCCGTCCAGCGCCCCGCCCTCGATGGCGTCGGCGGCACCGCCGGGCAGCACCTCCTCGGCGGGCTGGAAGATCAGCCGCACGGGCCGCGGGAGCCGGCCCTGCCGGTGCAGCTCGGCGAGGACGAGTCCGGCGCCGAGGACGACGGTGGTGTGCACGTCGTGCCCGCAGGCGTGCGCGCGGTCCGGCACCGTCGAGCGGTACGCGCACTCGGTCTTCGTGTCCGGGATGGGCAGCGCGTCGATGTCGGCGCGCATCGCGAGGACGGGCACGCCGTCGGCCCCGGCCCCCGCCACGCCCCCTCCGCCCACGGTCCCGATGTCACAGATGAGACCGGTCCCTACGGCGAGTACGCGCGGCTTGAGGCCCGCCTTCTCTAGGCGGGCCTTGATCGCGGCCGTCGTACGGAACTCCTGGTTGCCGAGCTCGGGGTGCATGTGCATGTCGCGGCGGAAGGCCACGAGCTCTGCGCGCAGCGCCTCCGGCAAGGTGCCGGGAAGGGCGCCGGGCAGCGCACCCGGAAGTGCGCCGGGGAGCACGTCTTCCCCTGACGGATCGGCCTCGGACTCTCGGGACATCAGTTGCTTCACCCTCTGAAGGGTAGGACGCCGGGGCGGTCAACTGACCCGATCAACAAAACTTCAACCCGTTAGGCGAAGAAAAGCTGGCCGCGCGGCGCATGGCTGCTGTGGTGGATGGGTAAACTCGTCGGCTTCTCGGTCGGCACCCATACTTCTTCCTTCCTTTCACGATCGCATGGACCGCTCGAGGCACGCTGGGTTTGTCCACGTGCCGGGACCGATCCCGGAATCATCACCTCCGTGCAGCGATTGCGCCACGCTGGGCGACGGCCCGGGGCCCGGCCGGGCACCGTGCCCTCATGGAGACGATGACGTGCGGGTGCGGCGAGGATCAGATCCCCGGGGTCCTGGCGAGGGGCGTGGTGGCGCTGGCACTGACCGGGCTGACGGTGATGGCCGTCACGGCGTGTCTGCTCGCGGGTGTGCTGTGGGCGGTCACCCGGTGGCGCGACAGGGCGCGCGCCGAGCACGAGGAAAGCTTCTTCGACGGGTTCGGCCGTTGGGAGGAGGAACGGGCGGAGCCGCCGCTCCCACGGGGCGGCGGCTCGTAGACACCCTGGTCCCGGCCCTCGTCAGAGCACGCTCACCGCTGCCAGCCGGTGGACGTCCTTGGCCGTGCCCGTCACCCCGGACAGGAACCCCTGGGCTCTGGGCGAGGCGTGGTCCGTCAGCCAGGCCGGGTCGATGTCGCAGACCGCGACCCGGACGTCCGTGCCGGACAGGGCCAGCGGCAGGGTGTGGACGACCGTGGAGGGGAAGCTGAGGACGGTCCGGCCGATGGGGCCGCGGCGGGCGATCAGTTCCAGCGGGAGGTCCGGACGGACCACCTCCAGTCCCGTCTCGACGGCCAGCCGGTGGAGTTTCTCCGTGCTCTCCCGGCGGTGGGCGAAGTAGCGGGTCGCGCCGTGGGCCTTGGCCAGCGTCCGGACCGCCTCCACATAGCGGTCGGCGTCCACCACGCCGGTCTCCACCAGCGAGGTGCCGACCATGTCCGCGCTCTTCGTCACCCGCGGCGGGCCGAAGCGGTCGCGGGTCCAGGCGAAGACGTTGGACGTGATCGTGACGCCGTCGGGGGCGTCCTTCATGGGCATGGAGGAGAAGACCTCGACCTCGCGGTCCGGGCCGGGGGTCAGCCGGCGGCGGGCCGCGGCGGACACCGGGGCGAAGAGCACGTCGCGAGGGCCCGTGCGGCCGCCCTTGCGGTGCCAGCGGACGAGGCGTTCGCCGCGGGCCAGCTGGCCCACGAACTCCATCGTCGCCGTCCCGTCGTCCACCACGACCAGCTCGCTCGCCCTGGTGATGGTCAGCAGCAGCTGGACGTAGCGGGAGAACGGGTCGCCCATCACCATCCGTTCCGCGCGCCGCAGCAGTGGGGTGAGGCCGCCGATGGTGCGGAAGGGCGCCGTGGTGCCGCCGCGGGCCTCCTCCCAGCGGACCGTGTGCCCTTCCCGGCGGGCCAGCTCGGCCATGCGGCGCAGCTGGCCGCGGGTCATCGGGTCGGTCGGGGACAGGACGACGAGGGTCAGCCCCGCGCTGGGCTCCTCGCGCGGACGGAGTTCCCGGGCGTGCGCCCACTCCAGGACGTTCAGGAGCTGCACCGGACTCTCGACGAAGGCGAGGGTGTGGGGGGTGTGGCCGGTGTTCTTCCCGGCGCGAGGACTCATCGTCGGACGACCATCCCGTAAGGCACTCGGAGGGGTATTCAGGTCACACCGCGACCGGTTCGCCCGCCGCCGCCGCGATCTCCGCCTCCGCGACGACGCCCGAGACGCGGCGCAGCTTCTTCATGGGGCCGAGCTCCGAGTCGTAGACCTTCTTGACGCCGTCGCCGAGGGAGGCCTCGATGGTGCGGATGTCACGGACGAGGCGGGTGAGGCCGCCCGGCTCGACGGAGGCGGCCTGGTCGGAGCCCCACATCGCGCGGTCGAGGGTGATGTGGCGCTCGACGAAGGCGGCGCCGAGCGCGACCGCGGCGAGGGTGGTCTGGAGGCCGGTCTCGTGGCCGGAGTAGCCGATCGGGACGTTCGGGTACTCCTTCTCCAGGGTGTTGATCACGCGGAGGTTGAGCTCCTCGGCCTTCGCCGGGTAGGTCGAGGTGGCGTGGCACATGAGGATGTTGTCGCTGCCGAGGACCTCGACCGCGTGGCGGATCTGGCGCGGCGTCGACATGCCGGTGGAGAGGATGACGGCGCGGTTGGTGGAGCGCAGGGCGCGCAGCAGCTCGTCGTCCGTCAGCGAGGCGGACGCCACCTTGTGCGCGGGGACGTCGAACTTCTCCAGGAAGGCGACCGCCTCGGTGTCCCACGGGGACGCGAACCAGGCGATGCCCTTCTCCTTGCAGTACTCGTCGATCTGCCGGTACTCGTCCTCGCCGAACTCGACGCGGTGGCGGTAGTCGATGTAGGTCATCCGGCCCCAGGGGGTGTCGCGCTCGATGTCCCACTGGTCGCGCGGGGTACAGATCTCGGGAGTGCGCTTCTGGAACTTCACGGCGTCGCAGCCGGCTTCGGCGGCCGCGTCGATCAGCTTGAACGCGTTCTCGAGCTCGCCGTTGTGGTTGATGCCGATCTCGCCGCAGATGTAGACGGGCCTGCCGGGACCGACCTCGCGGGAACCGAAGGCGCGCAGACGGGAGTTGGTGCTCATGGCGCAGATGTCCTTACTTGGTGAGGGGGTCGAGAGAGGGTCCGAGGATCCAGCCGGCGATCTCCCGGATCGCGCCGTCGCCACCGGGGAGGGTGGTGACCGCGCGGGCGGCGCCGCGGACGACGTCGTGGGCGCTCGCGACCGCCACCGGCCAGCCCACGAGGGCGAAGCAGGGGAGGTCGTTGACGTCGTTGCCGACGTAGAGCACGCGCTCCGGCGCGATGCCCTGTTCCTCGCACCACTGCTTGAGCGCGAGGTCCTTGCGGTCGATGCCGTGCAGGACCGGGAGCTTCAGCTTCCGGGCCCGGGCGGCGACGACCGGGTTCTGTTCGGTCGACAGGATCAGCATCCGCAGGCCCGACCTGCGCAGGGCGGCGATGCCGAGGCCGTCGCCGCGGTGCACGGAGACGAACTCCCGTCCGTCGGAGTCGATCAGCACCCGGTCGTCGGTCTGGGTGCCGTCGAAGTCGAGGACGACCGCGTCGATGTCGGCGGCCGTGGGGAGGGAGCCGGGCCGGTTCGTGTCGAAGAGGGGCGCCAGCGCACGGGCCCGGTTCAGGTCGTGCGGGTCGTCGATCTCCAGGACCCGGGCGGGGTCGGTGCGGACGAGTTCCGTACGACCGAAGAAGCGGTGGCCGTGCGCGCGGAAGCCGTCGGTCTCCATGGCGTAGGCGGCGCCGGTCTCCAGGAGGTCCTGGGGCCGGTCCTGGCGGCGGGGGCGGAAGGCCTTGTCGTGGTTGACGCCGAAGCCGCCGGCCGGGCCGGGGCCCCCGTCTGTGTCGGCGTCGGCGTCGGCGTCCTGCGCGGTGTCCCCGTCGCGCCAGACGAAGCCGTGGAACGGGGCGACCGTCACCGCGGTGTCGGCGCCCTGCTCGACGACGGCCGCGGCGACGCCGTCGATGTCGTCGCGGACGAGGAAGGGGCTGGTGCACTGCACGAGCAGGACGGCGTCGACCGGGGAGCCGTGCAGTGCCTCGTGGGCGTCCAGGGCGTGCAGGACGGCCGCCTCGGAGGTCGCGGTGTCGCCGGCGATGGCGGCGGGCCGCAGCACGACCTCCGCGCCCGCCTCGCGGGCCGCCGCCGCGATGGCGTGGTCGTCGGTGGAGACGACGACGTCCGTCACGAGGCGGGTCGCCCGGCATTCGCGGACCGCGCGGGTGACGAGCGGTACCCCGCCCACGGGTGCGAGGTTCTTCGCGGGCACGCCCTTGGAGCCGCCGCGCGCGGGGATCACCGCGAGCACACGGCGCACCCCGGCTGGTGAGTCGGACATGGGTTTCTCTCCTTGACGGGTCACAGCTCCCCCATCCGCCGGATGACCGGGGCCACCCGCTGCACGCCGTGCCGGTAGGCGCCGCGCGCCGCCCGGCGCACGATCTGCCGGACCGGGCCCGGCTCCCGGTCGGCGGCGGGCGCGCCGGGCAGCGGGCTGCCGTCGGGGCCGAGGTGGTGGCGGGCGAGGATGCCGGGCAGATAGCCGGGCGCGGTGGCGGGCGTGTAGTAGGGGGTGAGGGGCGGAAGGCCTCCGGGACCGCTGAGCGCTTTGCCGATCCGCTCACGCGCCGCGTCGAAGGCCGTCGCGTACGAGCCGTCCACCGCGACGCCCTGCCGGGCCACCCACTCCTCGTCGGGGGCGGGCCGGTGCCCGGCGTCGAGCTGGTCCCAGGAGGCGAGGCAGCCGGAGCCGACGAAGTGGTGGTTGCCGAGCGCCTCGCGCACCCCGAGGTCGGTGAGGACGACCGTGGGGACCCGGCGGTGCAGGGACTCCAGGGCGGCCGTCGAACTGACCGTGACCATGAGGTCGGTGCGGTCGAGGACGTCGCCCATGTTTCCGTACACCAGACGGAAGTTGGGCGGCGGATCGAGCTTCTGCACCAGCTTCTGGTAGGGCAGCTCCTCGATGTGGGTGGTGTGCTCGCCCGGCTTGGAGCGGAGCTTCAGCAGCACCTCCCGCTCCGGGTGCAGCCGCGCGTGCCGCACCAGCCGGTCGAGCAGGTACGTACGGTCCCTGCGGTTCTCCGGCACGGAGGGCTGTGCGGCGAAGACGACGGTGTAGGGGTCGTGTTCACCGGTGTACGGGGCACCGCCCAGGAACGGCAGGGCCACTTCGGTCACCGAGGAGGCGTCGGCGCCCACGCCCTCGTACACGGCGCGGAAACGCTCCGCGTCCTGGCGGGAGTTGGCGAGGACGAGGTCGGCGCCGTGCCGCAGCAGCAGGCCGTCGGCGAGCTTCTCGTAGACGACGCCGACATAGCCGGTGACGACGACGGGACGCTCGGTCCGTCCCTCCCAGATCCGCTTCAGGCCGTGCAGGATCGCCTGGACGCCACCGCCGACCAGGGCGAGGACGAGGACGTCGTACGAGGTCCGCGTCATGGCGCGCAGGAACTCGAGCGCGGTGACCTCGCTCAGCGAGTCGGCGTGCACGCCGACCTCGGCCAGCTGGCGGGGGGTCGGGGTGGCCCGGCCGCGCAGCAGGAATCCGTCCAGGACGGGGGCGACTTGCGCCCCGCTCCCGGATCCGGCTTCCATGGAGGGCGCGATCCGCGTCGCGGTCAGCGCACCCCATTTCCATCGGGTGTCGGAGTCCGCGAGGACGGCAATCCGTGGGGGGTTGGCAGTACTTGCTGGCACAGCCAAGACGCTAGAAAGCAAAAGCCAGGCTTTGCCCAATCACCCCTCAACAAAAAGTTAACAGCGGACCACCGAACGCCGAACTGGCCCGCCTATCAAGCGAAAGCGCAGGGGGTGCACCATTCCGACACATCGAGTTCACCCCCCGTATCCGCACCGGAAAGTTTTGCCGCCGGGTGCCCTTCTAGGGTTTCGCAGGTGCCCAAGCTTTCCGTGATCGTGCCGTTCTACAACGTTCAGCAATACGCGCCCGACACCCTGACGAGCCTGCGTTCGAACGCACGCGAGGACTTCGAGTTCATCCTGGTCGACGACTGCTCGACCGACGCGACCTCGGAGATCCTGACGCGTGCGGAGCGAGAACTGCCGGGCGCGGTGTTGGTCAGACACGAAAAGAACGGAGGGCTGGCGACCGCGAGAAACACCGGCATAGACAAGGCGCGCGGCGATTATCTGACTTTCCTGGACGGCGACGACTGGCTTGCGCCCGGATACTTTCCCCGGCTCCTCGCCTCCATCGAGCAGCTGGGTTGCGACTTCGTCCGCACCGACCACGTGCAGTGCACCGCGCGGGCCCGGAGCATTCACCGCGTGCCGCACGGCAGGCGCGGGACGGTGATGAACCCGCGGGAGGCGATCCTGCCCGCCGACCGGTCCACTTCGGTGGACTACGCCTACGCCTGGGCCGGCATCTACCACCGCCGTCTCGTCGACCGCGGGCTGCTGCACTTCACCGACGGGCTGCGGACGGCCGAGGACCGGCCCTGGATCTGGAAGCTCCACCGGGAGGCCGACACCTTCGCCGTGGTGGGGCTGCTGGGCGTCTACTACCGGCGCGGGGTGGCCTCCTCCCTCACCCAGATCGGCGATGTACGCCAACTGGACTTCATCCGCGCCTTCGACCAGGTGATCGAGGAGACGGCGCGGGACGCCGAGGGCGAGAAGCTGCTGCCCAAGGCGGTGCGCACCTATTGCGCGATCATGACGCATCACCTCGGCTCGATCGAAAGGTTCGAACCCGCCGTGGCACGGAAACTGCGCTCCCTGTGCGCCGCCGCCCTGAAGCGAATGCCGCAGGACGTGCTCGCGGAGGTCATGGACTCGATGGACGTACAGCGGGCGAGTGCGCTGCGGCGGGTACGGCGCAGGCCGGTGGCGGCTCGGACGGTGGCCGTCTGATGCCTCGCACGACCCGGATCTTCTGCGTCTCGACCCTGTACGGCGCCGCGACCCTGGCCGCGGCCCTCGACGCCGGGCTCTTCGAACCGACCGACCGCCGGCTGCTGCTCGTCACCAACAACGCGGTCAATCCGGAGATCACGCCGTCCGTGGACGCCATGCCGGGCTTCGCCCGGATCCGTGAGCGCTTCGACGAGGTGCTGTCCTGGAACGAGACCATCGCCCCCTTCCACCCCGGCGGCTGGGGCCCCCGCGGGGACGACATCCCGATGTGGGAGCGGTACGTACGGCTGCTGTGGGACCTCGGTGACGACGAGGTCCGCCTGGCCGTGGAGTCCATCCAGGTGAACCCGGCCCTGGCGCTGTGCCAGATGTTCACCGGCGCGCCCGTCGACGCCTACGCCGACGGCCTGATGAGCTACGGCCCCACCCGCGACAAGATCGACCCGCTGGTCGGCACCCGGGTCGACCGGCTGCTGCACCTCGATCTGGTGCCGGGCCTCACCCCCCTGCTGCTCACCGAGTTCGGCGTGCCGCCGGTGCTGGTGCCGTCCGAGGCGTTTCTGAAGGTGCTGGGCGAACTCGCCGAGGACGAGACCGAGGTGCCCGCCCCCGAGGAGCAACCGGCGCTGCTCCTGGGGCAGTACCTCTCGGCGCTCGGCATCCTCGGCGACGCCGAGGAGGAGGAGCTGCACCTGGGCATGGTGCGCGGCGCCGTGGCGCTCGGGCACCGCAGGCTCGTCTTCAAGCCGCACCCCGTGGCACCCGCCCGCTGGTCCCGGCTGCTGGAGGACGAGGCGAAGAAGCTGGGCGCCGAACTCGCCCTCCTCGACCGGCCCGTCCTCGCGGAGGTGGCCTACCAGCGGCTGCGGCCCGCTCTCGTCGTCGGCTGCTTCTCCACCGCGCTGCTCACCGCCGCCGGTCTGTACGGCCTCCCGGTCGCCCGGGTCGGCACCGGCACGGTGCTGGCCAGGCTCGCGCCGTACCAGAACAGCAACCGGGTGCCGCTCACCATCGTCGACGCCCTGCTGCCGGATCTGGCGGACGGGCCGGCGGTGGAGGCGTGGGCCATGCCGTCGGCGGAGCGCGTGGCGGAGCTGGCCGCGCTGCTCAAGGCCGTCGGCTTCGCGATGCAGCCCAAGATCTACCCGGGGCTGCAGGCCGAGGCGGAGCGCTACCTCTCCACGCACCTCGACCCGCACACCTGGCGCTACTTCAAGCGCCGGCGCCTGGCGGCGCTGGCCCTCCCCGGTGCCGTCCCGGGCCAGCTCGCCTTCATCCCGCGCAACGCGACCGTCCGCCGCCTGGCGCGCCGGGCGCGGGCCCTGAAGCGCGCGACCGGCAAGCGGTAGCGGTCGGGTCTCCGGTGTGCCGGTCACCCCACGACCGGAAACCCGACATACCGGGACAGCTGTTCATCCGATCGTCATTCTTACGCCGCCGGTGAGTCAGCCGTCACTCATCCCGGACTTGTCGGAGCTGCATAGCGTTCCGTCGTCGAGCCGGCGGCCCATGGCCGTCCCTCACGACGGAACACCTCTCATGACTCCCACGGAAGGTCCCAGGATGAGCGCGGCTGACCAGGCGGCGGCACCGGCCCCGCCCCCGGCACTCCGGCTGAACCTTCTCATCCCCGACCGGGCGCCGGTCCGGCCCCGGGCGGAGAGCCGGCTGCGGGCCCTGGACGGGCTGCGCCTGCTGGCGGCCCTGATGGTCTGCTTCTACCACTACGCCGGCAAGAACGGCGAGGTCGCGCAGTCCTGGCACCAGTCCCCCGGCCAGAAGTTCCCGACGCTGTCGCAGTTCGCCACCTACGGCAGCCTGGGCGTGCAGTTCTTCTTCCTGATCAGCGGGTTCGTGATCTGCATGAGCAGCTGGGGCCGGAGCACGGGGGACTTCTTCCGCTCCCGGGTCGCCCGGCTGTACCCGGCGTACTGGGCGGCGATCGTCCTGGTCACCGCCGCGGGTCTGATCCTGCCGGTGGTGACCTCGCCGCTGCGCTCGGACGAGATCCTCACCAACCTCACCATGCTCCAGCAGCCGATGGGCGTTCCCCGGGTGCTGGGCGTGGACTGGACGCTCTGGGTGGAGGTGCGCTTCTACGCCCTGTTCGCGCTGTTCGTGGTCTGGCGGGGCGTCACCTACCGCAGGGTGGTGATCTTCTGCTGCCTGTGGACGCTGGCCGGTGTCTTCGCCCGGGTCGCCGACAACCCGCTGACCGACGAGCTGGTGATGCGTGACCACGCCCCGTACTTCATCGGCGGTCTGGCCTTCTACCTGATCCACCGCTTCGGCAACGACCTGCTGCTGTGGGGCATCGTCGGCTTCAGCTTCCTGCTCGGCCAGCGCTACTCGGTCACGGCCCTGTGGCACCCCGGCCCGCAGGGCCAGTTCCACCGCAGCCCGTACGTCATCCAGCTGATCGTCCTCGTCGCCTTCGTCGCCGTCGCCGCGGTGGCCCTGGGCTGGACGAGCCGGGCCAACTGGCGCTGGCTGACGGTGGCCGGGGCGCTGACGTACCCCTTCTATCTGATCCACGAGCATCTGGGCTGGTTCTTCATCCGGGTGCTGTACCGCGACTTCGGTCTGAACGCGTGGCTGACGTTCGGGACGACCGTCTTGTCCATGCTCGGTATCGCCTGGCTCCTGCACCGGTTCGTGGAGAAGCCGGTCGGGCCACGGCTGAAGCGGGCGCTCGCCGTGCGGCGGGCTTGAGCGGTCGGGCGGTGCCGCGGTACGCCGTAAGCCGTCCGCGGCACCGTCGTGGCCGGTCGCGCCCACGCGGCGGAGCCGCAGATCGACAGAGCCCCGCGCCCCTGAGCGGGGCGCTGCGCGTCCCCGCTCACCCACTCCGCCGCTATTGCGCCGTCTGCCGCAGCCGGCGTACCGCACGGCGTACCGCCGGGTGGCGGCGCAGGGCCTCGGCCCGGATCGGGCCGCCGCCGGGGAGGCGCAGGCTGGTGAGGCGGCGGCGCTTGAAGTAGCGCTGGTACGGGGACTGTTCGGTGAGATGCGCGGCGAGCCAGGTGACCGCCTCGGCGCGCAGGCTGTGGTACTTGCGGGACTGCATGCAGTACCCCACGGCCCGGATCAGCGGCGTCAGTCGCTCGGCCGCCCCCGCCAGTTCGAGCGGGGCGCCGAGCTCCGCGTGCTCCGCGTCGGGCAGCGCCACGTCGATGATGGTCAGCGGGACGCGGTTGCTGTTCTCGTACGGGGTGATGCGTTCCAGGAGCAGCTCCGTGCCGACCCGGGCGACGGGAATGCCGTAGAAGGCGGCGGCGGTCATCAGTGCCGTGGAGAAGCAGCCGATGACGAGCTCGGGCTTCAGGAAGGCGAAGACCGTCTCGGCGAGGATCGGTTCGTTCAGCACGGTGAGCCGCACGCCGAGTTCACCGGCGGCCGCCTCGAGGGACTCGCTGTAGACGGCGGGCGCGCTCGGGTGCGGCTTGAACAGCACGTCCCGGTGACCCGCGCGGGCGGCGGCACGCAGCATGCGGACGTGCAGCCGCTCCTCCTCGTCCTGGGTGATCAGGTCGATCGCGGAGAGGTACTGGCCGAGGAGCACGGCGGTGGCGCGGTGGTCGGCCGGGAGCCGCTCGGCGAGGACGCCGGCGCCGGACTCGCCGATCTGCGCGAGGACGTCGACCATCGCCTCGCCCGGCACGGCCTCGGGCCGGACGCCGTACTCGGACAGGAGCATCGGCCGCAGTCCGGGCACCAGGTCGAGGTGGAGCACGCGGGTGATGCGGCTGCTCATGCCGTGCGGGATGCGGTTGCGGGTCGGGCCGTAGCTCATCAGTCCGTCCGCGTACACGTGGATCGGGCTGTCCGCGAAGATGTCGGCGATCGCGCGGGACGGGTTGGCCTGGATGGACTCGCAGGCGATCTCGACCGGTTCCTCGCCCAGGTCCCAGGCGAGGCGTACGGCCTTCTCCCAGAGCCGGGTGTCCTGGGCGCGCGGCGACCAGCCGGCCGGGTGGTGCGGGGAGATGAACTCGTTCCAGGAGTACACCTGGTCGAACTCGGGGCGCAGCTTCTCGAAGCCGGCCATCCGGTCCAGTGGGGTGGAGACCTCGGGCGCGGCGGCGGTGTTGCTGACGACGAGGATGCGGCGGACGCCCTCGCGCGGGCCGAACCGGCCGGCGCGGATCGCGGCGGTGACGGTCGCGGCGGCGTACTGGGTGGCCGAGCAGAATATCTGGATCATGCCGCCACACCCTTCATACCGCCGCGGACCCGGCGCAGCACATGGACACGTTCCTCACCCATCCCCACCACGGCCTCGCTCAGTTCCTCCTCGCTCATCGCGCCCAGCGCCTCGGCGGCCAGCCGCTTCAGCTTCGCGGCGACACTGCGCTCGAACCGGCGCCGGTCGATCAGCTGGTGGGCGATGACGACGCAGAAGTTGCGCAGCGCCTTCCCGCGCAGCCGGTCCGCCTCGGGATCGTCGGCGAGTTCGGCGAGGACGAGGTCGAAGGAGCGGAAGAAGTCCAGCTGGCGCACGTCGCCGATCTGGGTGAGCGAACTGGCGATGCCCCGGCGGTAGAAGACCCCGTGCAGGCTGGCGACGACGTAGGACTCCGCCCTGCGGTGCAGGTCCCAGATCCACGGCCGGTCCTCGGCGGTGCGCAGCCCGTCGTGGAAGCGGAGCATGCCCCGCTCCAGGAGGCGGCGGTGGTAGACGCCGGCCCAGGCGTACGGATAGTCGACCATCGTGGTGTCGTCGACGGGGAGGATCGAGGTGCGCGGGTCGAGCGGGGTGTGGCGGCGGCCCTCGGGCGCCCGGTGAAGGGCCCGCTCGATACCGGTGACCTGCACATGGTCCGTGCGGACGAAGTCGACGTCGAACCGCTCGACGACGTCCACCAGCCGGGCCAGATAGCCGGGCGCGAGCCAGTCGTCGCCGTCGAGGAAGGTGAGGTAGCGGCCTTCCGCGACGTCGATGCCGGTGTTGCGCGCGGTGGCCAGTCCGCCGTTGTGCTCGTGCCGGATCACCCGGCTGTTCCCCAGCCGCTCCGTCAGGGCGAGGAGCGCTTCGTAGGTCCTGTCCTTGGTGGATCTGTCCTCGACGAAGATGAACTCGAAGTCGTCCCGCGCATTGTTGACCAGACTGGTCACCGTCTCGGGTAGATATGACTCGATGTTGTAGCAGGGGACGACGACGGACAGGGTCGGTGTGTTGGCCACGAGTGCGCACCTGGATTCTCAGCGGAAAGTCAAGTGATCCTAAGAAAGTAGGATCAGCTTCCGCATGTCCCGTCGCCGACCCTCAGGTGAATTCGGCGTGACATCCGGATCGGGTCGGGAAATGGCAGATGAAGAACGGGTGAGCCGGCGCCTCCCCTTTTCATCACCCCGTAATTCTCGCGGAATTCGATGCTACGTTCGCGCACGTGACCGACATATCCACCGCACCTCCGCCCGCCGCGCAGCGCGGGCGGAGTCCGCACGGACCGGCATCGCGTCGGCTGCGCCTCGGCTCTCCCGCGGGGTGGACCACCGCCCTCACCACGGCCGCGCTGCTGATCTACACGACCCTCACCGCCGGTGTCTTTCTCGACATCCGCTATGTACTCGCCGCCCTGCGGACGACGGGGGCGAGCGGGCTCTCCCCGTCCGAGATCTTCGCCCACCGGCCCTTCTTCTACCGCTGGCTGCTCGACGGTCTGGACTCCGTCACCGGCGGCTCGAACGCGGTGCGCGAGGCCCTCCTGCGGCTCATCGGCATCGCCCTGTGCGCGGCCGCCGGTCTGCTGCTGCACCGGACCCTGCGCCGCCGTATGCCCGAGCGGGACGCGCTGCTCGTCTCGGGCCTGATCGCCCTCACGCTGGCCTTCGCGCCCGTCATCGACTACTTGCAGCCGGAGTGGTTCGCGATCGTCTTCGCGACGGTCGGCGTCGCCGCCGCGCTGGGTGTCCGCGGCCGCTGGCAGGCCGCGGCGCTCGGCGCACTGCCGCTCGGTCTCGCCGTGCTGATGAAGTTCTCCACCGCGGGCACCGCCGCGATGGCGCTCCTCGTGGTCCTCGCCGTGGACCGGGTACGGGGCCTGCTGCTCGCCGCCGCGACCGCCGTCGGCACCGGCCTGCTGTTCGCGGTCAGCGCCTGGTCGGGCTCGCGCGAGCTCCAGTGGCTGCGCGACATGCCGCACATCAACGCGCACGCGCTGGGCAAGGACCCGATCGTCGCCTCCGACCTGCTGCTGCGGACCGCCGACTACCTGGGCGACCGGATCGCGGTGACGCCGGTGCTCGCGCTGCTGCCCGGCGCGCTGCTGCTGTTCGCCGCCACGCTTCCGTCGCGCCGGCAGCGCGTCGAGGCCGTGCTCGTCACGCTGCTGCTCCTGGTCGTCGGTCTGGCCGTCGTGGTCTACCAGGGCAACTGGTTCGCCTACCACGGCGAGAGCCTGCCGGTGGTGGCCGCGGCCCTGACCGCTCTCGCGATCGGCCGCTGGTACGGCGCGCACGGCCGGCCTCCGCTGTGCCTCACCGTGCTCGCCCTGCTGTACGGGGTACTGGCCCCGCTGCTCGCCCTCGTCCGTGCGGACGTGGACACGGACGTCGTCGCGTGGCTCGCCTCGGCGGCGGCGCTCCTCGCCGGGGTGATCGACCTGCTGTGGGTGCGGGCACCGCGCCCGCGCGCCCTTCGCGTTCCGGTCGCCCTGCCGGTCCTCGCGGTCGTCGTGTGCCTGGCCGCGACCGTGTGGCCCCTGTCCGGGGTCCGCGTGATCGAGGGGCGGATCGTCACGACCAACGCGGAGCTCAAGGAACAGGCGCGGTCGGCGCGAGCGGCGGCCGAGCAGGTGGACGCCCTGCTCCCGGACGGCGCGCCCGTGCTGTATCTGACCTTCGGCCAGCAGGCGTACTACATAGGCCACCCGACCGCCTGCCGGTATCCCTTCCCCACGTTCTTCAACGTGCCCAAGCAGCTCACCGACGTGCCTTCGCTGGAGTCGACCCGGGAGAACGTGCGCTGCATCACGCAGGAGCACCCGGCCGCCTACGCCGTCTACCAGCCCAGCTGGCTGTCGCTCGGCATCATCGACCCGCGGATCGCCGCCGACATCCGCAGGGCGTACAAGTGCCCAAAGCCGGAGGGGCAGCAGATCGTGGTGTGCACCGCGCGCCGCTGAGGCAGGTACGGCACAGCGGAACGGCCCCGGCGGTGAACTCCCCGCCGGGGCCGTTCCTGTGTGCGGCAGGCCGGGTCAGGCCACTCCCGCGATGCGCGCCGCCTTGTGCCCCAGCTCCACCGAGTAGCTCTGCCCCCGGTCCTGCGGGTAGATCTGCGCCATCGTCGCGAGGGTCACCCCGCTGAGATGGGTCTCGTGGCCGGGGATCAGCGCCTTGTACTCGGGCGTGACCACGGGCTGGGCGAAGGGCGCCCGCGAGAAGTGCCAGGCCTGGATCCAGGAGCGGTCGAACTCCGGGTTCACCCGCTGGAGCCACGGCAGGAACCGCTCCAGCAGCTCGGCCGGCTCGGTGGTGAAGCGCCGGTCGTCCCGCTCGACGTAGTTGCCCACGTAGAGGATGTGACGGCCCCCGTACTGCGCCGGGTCGATCATCTGTGTGTGCTCGACGACCGCCAGGAAGGGGAAGTCGGGCTCGTTGATGTTGAGCCAGTAGTACGGGATGGCGCTGCGGTCCAGCTCCAGGACGAAGCAGGTCGCGCCCAGGTACTGGTTGCGCCAGACGGCGTCGTCGGCGGGCGCGTCGGCGGCCTTGGCGAAGGCGGGCTGCGGAGTGGTGACGATCAGATGGTCGAAGGTGTACGAGGCGCCGTCGGCGGTGCGTACGGTGACCTGCCCGTCGCCGCCGTCCTGACGGATCGTCTCCATCCGCTTGCCGAACTCGACCTTGCCGCCGCGCTCGGCGATCCGGTCGGCGAGCGTCGCGTACACCCGCTCGAACCCGCCGTCCATATAGCCGAGTTCGAAGGTACGGCAGTGGACCCGCGCCCACAGCCAGGCCATGGACACCTGGTCGGCGCGGTCACCGAACTTGCCGCGCAGCAGCGGCTCCCAGACGGCCTCGGTGGCGCGCCGCCCGGCCCACTTGCGCAGCCAGCTCAGGGCGGTGCGGTCGGTGAACCGCTCCCCGTCGCGCACGACCTTCAGCCAGGCCGACGACAGACCGAAGCGGACGCCGGCGGGCAGGCCGTACAGCGGGGAGGTCAGCATCTCCAGCGGCGTGCTGAAGGGGTGGATGCGCCCGCCCCGGAACACACCGGTGGTGGTCTTGTGGAAGCGCAGGTCGCCGCCGAGACCCAGTTCCTCGATGAGCTCGATCATCGAGCGGTCGCTGCGGAAGATGTGGTGGTAGTAGCGCTCCAGCGGCACTCCCCCGACGGGGATGGACGCGGCGAGCCCGCCGAGTTCGTCGGCGGCCTCCAGGACGGTGACCGCGTGGCCCTGCTTGACCGCGTCGTACGCGGCGGTGAGGCCGGTCGCTCCCGCGCCGATGACGCCGAGGTTCATGCGAAACTCCACTTTCTGTTGAGCGCGAACTGGAAGACCAGCACCAACGGCAGCGAGCCGGCCTTCACCAGGTTCGGATCGATGCCGAGCCCTCGGGAGAACACCGCGAGCAGGACGAACGTCAGGGCGATACCGGTCAGGCCGACGGCGTAGAAGCGCAGATAGCGCCGCAGCAGACGGTCGCGCTTGCCGAAGGTGAACAGGGCGTTCAGGACGAAGTTGTTGGTGATGCCGAGGCTGGTGGAGAGCACGTTGGCCACCTGCTCGTGCAGGCCGGCCACGTTGTAGAGCAGCAGGAACGCGCCCAGGTCGAGGAGGACGCCGCTGCCGCCGACCAGCGCGTACGTGATCAGCTGCCGGAGGTCGCGGGTGCGGGTGCCGGTGCCGGTGTCCTTCGGGGTGTCGCCGCCCGCCGGGGCGTCGGTGCCCGTACGGGCGCCGGCCCGCACCATGTCCTCAGTGGCCATTGCCGGTGCCGTCACCGCCGGCCTCCGAGTCGTGCGAGATGACCTGCCGCACGGTGTACAGGGGCCGCCCCTGCACCTCGTTGTACGTCCGTCCGATGTAGCTGCCCAGCACGCCGAGCGACAGCATCTGCACGCCGCCCATGAACAGCACGACGACCATCAGCATCGTCCAGCCGGAGACGGTGATCTCGGGCCGCAGCACCTTCATGCCGAGCGCGTAGCAGATGCCGACGAGGGAGAGCGCGAGCACCGCGAAACCCAGCTTGGTGATCATCCGCAGGGGTGCGGTGGAGAAGCCGGTCAGGCCGTCGATGGCGAGACGCGCCATCTTGCGCAGCGGGTACTTGGTCTCGCCGGCGAACCGCTCGTCGCGGTCGAAGTGCACCTCGCTCTGCCGGAAGCCCATCGAGGCGACCATGCCGCGCACGAACCGGCTGCGCTCCCGGAAGCGTCGCAGCTCTTCGGCGGCGCGTCGGTCCATCAGCCGGAAGTCGCCGGTGTCCAGCGGGATGTCCACCTCGGTGGAGGACCGCAGCAGACGGTAGTAGGCGTGCGCGGTGGCCCGCTTGAAGAGCGTGTCCTGACGGCTGCGCCGACGGGCGTGCACGATCTCCGCGCCGTCCCGCCAGGCGTCGATCAGCTGGAGGCTGACCTTCGGTGGATCCTGGAGGTCGGTGTCCATGACGATCACGGCGTCGCCGCGCGCCTCGTCGATACCGGCCGTGATGGCCATCTGGTGGCCGAAGTTGCGTGCGAAGTCGACGACCCGGACGCGCCGGTCGTTCTTCGCGATGTCTTCCAGGATGAGCGAGGTGCCGTCGGCGGAGCCGTCGTCGACGTACACCAACTCGAAGGCGTACTCGGGGCGTTCGCGCAGGGCCGCCACGAGTTCCTCGTGGAAGTGGCGGATCCCGTCCTGTTCGTTGAAGACGGGCAGTACATAAGAGACGAGCGCGGCGCCACCCCGCTGACGGGGCACGCGGGACTCCTGCACCCGGCTGGATATGTCAGGCATTCGGCGAAACTAGGTGCGCGATGTGAACGCGATGAGAACGCGCGATGAGTGACGCAATGCGGTGAATCGACGGGCGTCTCCGGCTCGCGACCTACGGCCGACGGGCCTTGGCCATGGGGCCTACCGCACGCCGTACCGGGCGGCGATTCCGGCCACGATGATCTCCAGACCCTCCCCGAACTGCCGGTCGTAGTCCTCGAACATCTCCGCGCCCGCCTGCGCCGACAGCGGGAACTCGGCGAGCAGCCGGGCGCGTTCCGCCACGTCGAACCCCTCGCGCCGCTCGTCCGGCCGCGGGTACACGCCCTGTTCCTCGGTGACGAACCCGACGGTGTACGCGAACGCGGTCGACGTGGCGCGCACGGCGTCGGCGAGGGTGAAGCCGGCGGCGGTGAACAGGCGCAGGTTCTGCTCCAGCTGGACGGCGTGGTCGGTGCCGGTGAAGCGGGAGCCGCTGAAGACCCGCGCGCCGTCGCGGTAGGCGAGCAGCGCCGCGCGCAGCCCGTGGTTGGCCTTGCGCGTCCGGTCCTGCCAGGTGTCGGCGGGGTCGAGTGCCGTGTCCGCGACCATCCGCCGGAACATCTCGGTCGCCATCTCGTCCAGCAGGGCCTGCTTGTCCTTGAAGTGCCAGTACAGGGCGGGCGCCTTGACGTCCAGCTCCCGGGCGATGGCACGCAGGGTCAGCCCGTCGAGACCCGCCTCGTCGAGCAGCCTGAGCGCGGTGTCCGCCACCCGCTTGCGGTCGAGGGGGGCGCGTCGTTCGGTACTCACACTTGACAGCTTAACGCCGTTAAGGCCATTCTCGTGAACGACGGCACTTAACAGCGTTAAGGAGAGTTGCATGGATATGAACGTGGACGTCCTGATCGTCGGCGCGGGCCCCACCGGCCTCGCCCTCGGCATCGACCTGGCCCGGCGCGGAGTGGAAGCGCTGGTGGTGGAACGCGGCGAGACCCTCGCCCCCGGCTCCCGCGGCAAGGGCCTCCAGCCGCGCACGATGGAGGTCTACGAGGATCTCGGCGTCCTCGACGGGATCCTCGCCGCCGGTGGCGCGTACCCGGTCGGCATGGTCTGGGCGGACGGCGAGCAGGTCGGCGAGCACGCGATGTTCGACCCGATGGAGGACGGCGAGGAGGGCTGCCGCTTCACCGTCCCCTGGATGGTCCCGCAGTGGCGCAACCAGGAGATCCTGCTGGCGCGGCTGACGGAGCTGGGCGGGACCGTGGCCTTCGGCCGTGAGGTGGTGCGGCTGGAGCAGGACACCGAGGGCGTGACGGCACACTTCGCCTCCGGCGAGCCGGTCCGCGCCCGGTACGCCGTCGCGGCGGACGGCGGCCGCTCGGCGGTGCGCCGCGCGCTGGGCATCGAGATGCGGGGCGAGACGCTCGACCCGGACGCGGCCCTGGTGGCGGACGTGCGGATCCCCGACCTGGACCGGACCTGGTGGCATCTGTTCCCGCCGAGCGGGCCGGACTCGGGCTTCCTCGCACTGTGCCCGCTGGCCGGGACGGACCAGTTCCAGCTGGTGGCGCGGCTCCCCGGCGGGACGGATCCGGATCTCTCCCTGGAGGGCGTCCGCAAGCTGGTCTCGGAGCGCACCCACCTCGCACCCGGGGCGGTGACGGAGCTCTTCTGGGTGTCCGACTTCCGCCCGCGCGCCGCCCTGGCGGACCGCTTCCGCGAGGGACGGATCTTCCTGGCGGGCGACGCGGCACACGTCCACTCCCCGGCCGGCGGCCAGGGCCTGAACACCAGCGTCCAGGACGCGTACAACCTGGGCTGGAAACTGGGTGCGGTGCTGGGCGGGCGGGCTCCACAAGCCCTGCTGGACACCTACGAGGAGGAGCGCCGCCCCGTCGCCGAGCACGTGCTCGGCCTCTCCACCGCGATCCACCGCGAGGAGGCGAGGCGCGGTGCGTCGACCCGCCAACTGGGCCTGAACTACCGGCGTTCGTCACTGAGCGAGGAGACCCGGGAGAACCCCGGTCCGCTGTCCGCCGGCGACCGCGTCCCGGACCTGACGGTCGACGGCGTCCGCCTCTTCGACCGGCTCAGGGGCCCGGACTGGACCCTGGTGACCCTGCCGGACGGCGTGTTCCTGGTCCGCCCGGACGGCTATGTGGGCTGGGCCGGCGCCACGGAGGAAGGCCTCGCGTCCTACCGCGCACGGGTCGGCCTCGGCTAGTCGTCGCCGTCGAGGAGGGTGTCGACGGAGAGCTCGAGAGCGACACCGACGGACTCGGGAACGGGGACGGCCTGGCCTCGCTGGTAGCGGAGGGGGTCGGGGTACTTGCCGTCGACGGGGTCTCGATACAGGAGCACCACGTCATGCCTGCGGTCGGCGATGACGTAGACCGGGATGTTGGCCCTGGCGTAGATGTCGACCTTGGTGGCTGTGTCGTTCGTCCAGTTGGAGGACGTCACTTCCAACACCATGCGGAAGACATGCGGGGCATAGCAGTTCTTCTCGACCAGTGCGTCGTGGAAGTCGGCATCCACCACGGACAGGTCCGGCACGGCGTAATCATCCGGCCCGGTCGGCAACCACAAGCCGATTCCCCCGACCGTTTTCAGCCCGGCCTGCCGATCCCCGGCTTCGTGGCACGCCACGATCAGCCAGGACAGTGTCACTTGGTGCGGCCCATCCGGCGGCGGTGTCACGACAATGCTCCCGTTGAGGATCTCCACCCGGTGCCCGGGCAGCTCCTCCCACAGCCGGTCGGCAGCATCAGCGAGCGACGACTCGTGCAGCATCACAGCCACGGCACCCTCCTTATCGGGACCACCCTCCACGAGCCTAACCAGGAACGGGCATTTTCCGCCCCCGATCACCCATTCCAGGGAATCGCCCAGCTCAGAACGCATCCGACGGCACGTACGTCCCCCAGACCCCCCGGAGGGCGTTGCACACCTCGCCCACCGTCGCCCGGGCCCGCAGCGCGTCCTTCATCGGGTACAGGACGTTGTCCTCGCCCTCGGCCGCCTTCTTCAGGGCGTCCAGTGCCGCGTCCACCGCCCCCTGGTCGCGCTCGGCCCGCAGCTTCGCGAGCCGCTCGGCCTGCTGGGCCTCGATGGCCGGGTCGACCCGGAGCGGCTCGTAGGGCTCCTCCGTGTCGAGCTGGTAGCGGTTGACGCCGACCACGACCCGCTCGCCGGAGTCGGTCTCCTGGGCGATCCGGTACGCGCTGCGCTCGATCTCGTTCTTCTGGAAGCCGTGCTCGATGGCCGACACCGCGCCGCCGAGGTCCTCGACCTTCTTCATCAGCTCGACGGCCGCCGCCTCGACGTCGTCGGTCATCCTCTCGACGACGTAGGAGCCCGCGAAGGGGTCGACGGTCGCGGTCACGTCCGTCTCGTAGGCCAGCACCTGCTGGGTGCGCAGGGCGAGACGCGCGCTCTTGTCCGTGGGGAGCGCGATCGCCTCGTCGAAGGAGTTCGTGTGCAGGGACTGGGTGCCGCCGAGGACCGCGGCCAGGCCCTGGACGGCGACCCGGACCAGGTTCACCTCCGGCTGCTGGGCCGTCAGCTGGACGCCGGCCGTCTGCGTGTGGAAGCGGAGCATCAGCGACTTGGGGTTCTTCGCGCCGAACTCCTCCCGCATCACCCGCGCCCAGATCCGGCGCGCGGCACGGAACTTCGCGACCTCTTCGAGGATCGTCGTGCGGGCCACGAAGAAGAAGGACAGGCGGGGCGCGAAGTCGTCCACGTCCATCCCCGCCGCCACCGCCGTACGCACGTACTCGATGCCGTCCGCCAGGGTGAAGGCGATCTCCTGCGCCGGGGACGCGCCCGCCTCCGCCATGTGGTAGCCGGAGATCGAGATCGTGTTCCACTTCGGGATCTCGGCCTTGCAGTACTTGAAGATGTCGGCGATCAGCCGGAGCGAGGGCTTGGGCGGGAAGATGTACGTGCCGCGCGCGATGTACTCCTTCAGCACGTCGTTCTGGATCGTGCCCGTGAGCCGGTCGGCCGGGACGCCCTGCTCCTCGCCGACCAGCTGGTACATGAGCAGCAGCAGGGCCGCGGGGGCGTTGATCGTCATCGACGTCGACACCTTGTCCAGCGGGATCCCGCCGAACAGCACCCGCATGTCCTCGACCGAGTCGATGGCCACGCCCACCTTGCCGACCTCGCCGCTCGCGATCGGGGCGTCGGAGTCGTGGCCCATCTGGGTGGGCAGGTCGAAGGCGACCGACAGGCCCATCGTGCCGTTGGCGATCAGCTGCTGGTAGCGGGCGTTGGACTCCACCGCCGTGCCGAAGCCCGCGTACTGGCGCATGGTCCAGGGGCGGCCGGTGTACATCGACGGGTAGACGCCCCGGGTGAAGGGGTACTTGCCCGGCTCGCCCAGCTGCCCGGCCGGGTCCCAGCCCGCCAGGTCCTGCGGCCCGTACACCGGCTCGATGGGCAGTCCGGACTCCGACTCACGCGTCATGGGTGTGATGCCTCCCGCTGAGCAATACCCGCTGCTTCGACCACTCCGGTCACCTATCGGTCACCTGTCCGAACGGCCCGTAGGTTACCCGCCAGTACGGTCCGATCGTCCGACGGACTGTATCGGCACGCGCGCAGCCGGTGCAGAGGACCACGCTGGGACCTTCCTCACAGACTGTTCGCGGTGCCGCTCACCACAATGCCGGTCCGTTCGCGAGGCGTCATCCCGGGGGAACATCTCAGGCATGCGGATGCGGAGATCGATCGCCGTCCTGGCCGGTACGGCGGCTCTGGTGACGGTGTGCGGCTGTAGCGTGCAGGACCCGGACCGGGACGGAACGGCGCGCGCGCCCGTGCCTTCCGACGACGGCCGGACGGCCTCGCCGTCGGCGTCGGCCCGGACCACCACCGACGACAGGCCCAGCGCCTCGGCCATCGGCGCCCCGCCTCCCGCTGTCCTGTGGTCGCGCGGCGACAAGGGACGCGACGTCCGCGAGCTCCAGGCCCGGCTGCGCCAGATCGCCTGGCTCTTCGCCGGGCCCACGGGCACGTACGGCGAGGTCACCGAGGGGGCCGTGAAGGGCTTCCAGGGCAAGCGCGGGCTGCCGGTGACGGGGCGGACGGACACCGTCACCTGGCAGCGGCTGCTGAGGATGACCCGTGAACCCGGGGAGTGGGAGCTGTATCCGATGGGCGGCCAGCCGGCCGCCGCGCCCGATCCGCGCTGCCTGTCCGGACGGGTGCTGTGCATCGACAAGACGAGCAGGACCCTGCGCTGGATGGTCGACGGCCGGACCCTGACGACGGTGTCGGTCCGCTTCGGCTCGCAGTACACGCCCACCCGGGAGGGTGTGTTCCACGTCTACTGGAAGTCCCGCGACCACGTGTCCACGCTCTACCACTCACCGATGCCGTACGCGATGTTCTTCAGCGGCGGGCAGGCGGTGCACTACTCGTCCGACTTCGCCGCCCGCGGCTACGCGGGGGCCTCGCACGGATGCGTCAACGTGCGGGACGAGACGGCGATCGCGAGTCTCTTCGCACAGGTCAGGAACGGCGACAAGGTCGTCGTGTCCTGGTGAGCGCGGCGGCGCGAGAGCGGTGTGAGGTGTTTGGGGCGCGAGCGGGACCGGGGGAACGTGTCCCGCCCGCGCCGAGCGCACGAGCCGGAAGTACGGGGGGAACCCCGGCTCTGTGCAAGGGCCGATGACCAGTCGGCTCACTTCTTACTGCGCTCCGGCCGCCGAAAACGTCACACCCCTGGCGAAGAAACTTCGGCGATCCGCGAAACCGCAGGTCAGCGGCGGTGAGAAGACGAGTTTCCGCCGGAATCGCCGGAGCCGCCGCGCTCCCGGCCGTCACCACCACCGTCACCGTCACCGTCGTGGCCACCGCCGCCGTGTCCCTCGCCACGGCCACCGTGACCACGACCCCGGTCGCGGTCACGGTCACGGTCGCCGTAACGATCACGATCGCGGCCCCCGTCACCGTCGCCGTCGTCGTCGGAGCCGCCCTTGTCGCCCGAACCGGACCTGTCGCCCGTGGCGCCGCCGCGGCCTCCGCGGTCGCTCTGGTTCTTTCCGGTGTCCCGGCCGGTGGTGCCGTACGGATTGCGGTCGTCGCCTCGGGAGTTTTTGGCGGCGGTGCCGTCGAGGACACCCGCGCAGTACTCGGGCACGCGCTTCGGGCCGCCCGCGAGGTGCTCCAGGCTCTGGCGGCGCTCGGTGTCCAGGGTGCGGCCGGCGCTCAGGTCGCGGCAGGAAGAGGCCACGCCGGTCGGCCAGGTGCCGCGGGGGTCCGGGGTGGCCGAGGGCGCGCCGTCCGTCTTCCCGTTCCCGGCGTCCTCCCGGCCGGTGGCGCCCGTGCCGCCGTCCGGTGTCGCCGGGTCATCGTCGCCGCCCGAGGCGTCCGGCGTGGGCGGTACGAGCGCGCGCTCGTCCGGGGGCACGGGGGCCGAGACGGATGCCACGGGACGGGCGGGTTCGGCACCGTCGAACGGGGTCGGCAGGACACCGGTCCCGGCCGCGATCCCGCCCACCATCCCGGCGGCGAGCGCGGCGGCCAGCCCGAGCCGTACAGGTCGGCTCCACCGGGCCGGACGCCCGGTCTCCGGGACGCGGCCGCCGATGCGCACCAGTCCCGCGTCGGCGTCGTGCGTGCCCCGGAGCCGACCGGTGGCGGCGGCCTTCGTCCCACCGTGCAGGCCGGCGGGATCCGTGGCGAGGCCGGCCCGACCGGCCCGTCCCGCGAGGTCGGCGCGGTCCGCGTGGGCCTTGCGGAAGGCGGCCAGGGCCGCGGCCTCACCGGGCAGTTCCTCGTCGGCGGGCAGGGGCTCGGCGGCCAGCGCGGCGAGCGCGCCGAGGGTCCGGGCGAGCCGCTCGGCCTCTTCCCGGGCCACGGCATCGACAGCGTCGACAGCGTTGTCCGGTGACTCACCGCGCAGCAGACGCTCCGCCGTTTCGCGATCGAGCCACCTGTCCTGCTTGTCGGCCATCACATGTCCTTCTGCGTCCGCGCGCACGTATGCGTCACACCGGCGGACGTCACCGCGCGCGAGCGCGGTTCTCGCGGGGACGGCAGTGCGTCGAGCGCGCCGGCCGTCTCCGGGTCCTCGCCGAGCAGTTCGGCGAGCTTCTTCAGGCCGCGGTGCGCGGCCGTACGCACGGCACCGGGCCGTTTGCCGAGCGTCTCGGCGGCCGTCTTGGCGTCCAGGCCCATGACGACCCGCAGCACGACGGCCTCGGCCTGGTCCTGCGGCAACCGGGCTATGAGGTCCAGGGTGCGGCCGGTGGCCAGCGCCTCCATGGCCTCGCCCGCGGTGTCGGACTCGGCGGGGCGGCCGGTCAGTTCGGTCTCGTCGGCGACCGTCGCCGGGCGCCGGCCGCGCATGCGTATGTGGTCCAGCGCGCGGTTGCGGGCGATCCGGGCGGCCCAGCCGCGGAAACGGTCCGCGTCGCCGCTGAACCGCTCCAGGTCCCTGGCTATCTGGAGCCAGGCCTCGGAGGACACGTCCTCGGCGTCGAGGTCGCCGACGAGCGTGCGTACGTACCCGATCAGCCGCGGGTGCACCGTGCGGTACACAGTCCGGAACGCGGTCTCGTCCCCGTTCTGTGCCGCGAGCACCGCGGCTGTCAGCTCCGCGTCGTCCCCCACGTCGTGGTTCCTCGGTCGATGGTGCGCGGTTTTCTGGACCGCAGGTCGTTGCGGTGGTCTGCCGCTTGGCCGTCCGGCGCGAAAGGCACGTTACGACCTGAAACCGCCGCACGTCCATGTCCGTAGAACATGCAACTAACTCGTGACGCGAGCGGGCGCGCGCGGGGTGTGACAGAAAACGCACTCATGGCGCTGTAGGGAGTACGGGCCGCCGCGCGGCCCGTGCCGCGCGACGGCCGGGGCCTCTCCTGTGGGGGGTGGCGGCCTCGGCCGTTGCTTTGGCGGCAACCGGTTACTGGCTCCCGGCCCCGCTCTTGGCGGCCTTGGTGGCCTTGGTGGCCTTGGCGCTCTGCCCGACCTCGGGTGTCTTCCCGGCCTTCGGGGCAGGCTCGGCCTTCTGTGTCTTGCCGGCCCCGGAACCGACCTCCGCAGTCTTGTCGGTCTTCGGGCTCTTGCCGGGCTTCGGCCCGCCCCCGGCCGACCCCGATCCCGATGCCGATGTGGCTGCCGCTGCCGCCGCCTCGCAGTACGCCACGACGTTCTCCGCACCGCCCGCCGCCGTCACGAGCCGCTGCCAGGCGGTGGAGTCCGTCGCCTTGCCACGCCCCAGGACCTTCTCGTAGGCACGGCAGTGCGCGTCGGTGTCCTCGGCGCTCACGGAACGGTCCCGGTCGGTGGCAGCGGCGGGCGGCTGGGGGCTCACGGATTCGGCGTCGACGGACCCGGCCCCGGTCGCGGTCGCGGTCGCCGCCGGTTCGGGGCGACCCGCGCCGCCGGCGACGCCGTCCGTGGAGGACCCGACGGCGGCGAACGCGACCCCGCCCAGGGTGAGTCCGGCGACCAGCACGGAGAGCGTGGCCCGCAGCGAGCGGACCGTGTGCCGCCGGGCCCTGGGCCGCCAGTCGTCCCGGCGCCGGGTACGGGCCTTGTGCGCACCCGCGTCCCGGGCGGCCCGAAAGGCGGCGACGGCCCGCCGCTCGCCGTCGCCGGGCCCGCGCAGGCCCTGAGCGCGCGGGGCCTGAGAACTCAGGGGCCGAGCACTCAGGGCCTGGACGAGCAGCGCCTCCAGCGGGGGTGCCGCCGCCCCTGATGCCGCCGCTCCCGGTGCGTCGGCGGCGGCTTCGTGGCCGGCGGCGGCTTCGTGGCCGGCGGCGGCTTCGTGGCCGGCGGCGGCGTCCACGGGGTGTGTGCGCCGACGGCTGTGGTCCGCGCCGTCGTTCAGCCGTTCACCCATGTCCGTTTCCGCCTCTGTCGCGTCCGTCCGATCAGGCCGTTCGACCTGGTGGCCGGGCCCGCCACCGATCCATACGGTCCGCGGCCCTCGCCGTTCATGTCGACTCCCCCAGCGTTCGGGGGCCGCCATCCGTCACACCTTCGCCCGCGCCCGCGGCACCGAGTTGGTGGGCCAGCCGCTTGAGGCCCCGGTGCGCGGCCGTACGGACGGCGCCGGGGCGCTTGCCGAGGACGCGGGCCGCGGCGGGCCCGTCCAACCCGACGACCACCCGCAGCAGCACCGCCTCGGCCTGGTCGCGCGGCAGCCCGCGGACCAGCTCCAGGGCGTGTTCGGTGGAGAGCGACTCCAGCGCCTCGTCGTGCGTGCTGTGCGGACCGGCCAGGTCGAGGACGACGTCCTGGTCCAGCACCGCCGACCGGGGCCGGACCCGCAGCCGGCGCAGATGGTCGAGGGCCCGGTGCCGGGCGATGGTCGCGGTCCAGCCGCGGAACCCGGCGCCGTCGCCCTTGAACCGCCCCAGGTCCCGGGCGATCTCCAGCCAGGCGTCGGAGGCCACGTCCTCGGCGTCCTCGCCGACGATCCCGCGCAGGTAGCCGAGCAGTCCGGGCTGCACGATCCGGTACGCCACGGCGAACGCGGCCTCGTCGCCGTCCTGGGCCCGTGTCACGGCCGCGCCCAGTTCCCCGTCGTACGCCTGCGCGCGCCGGGGTTCCCCTCCCTGGCCCAAGACTGTCCTCGTTCGTGCGGAGTTCGTTCCGGCGCGCGACTCCCCCGCCGGACCTCGGGTCCGAACACGGCCACGCCCTCACGGTCATTCAGCGCCGGGCCGCGCAGAAGTGTCACAGCGCGCCGTCGGGCCGCCGGGTGCGGTCGCGCGGCGGCGGAGAGGAGGCGCGCAGAAAGGCCGGGCCCCGTCCGTCAGGACGGGGCCCGGCCCTTTTCGCCACTCGCTCAGGGATATGTCCCGTAGGGACTGAGGACGAAGCACAGCACGGCGACGTCCTCGTTCCGCTCACCGAACTCCCCCGCGTCGATCGCGGAGCCGGCGCCCGGGACGTCGATTCCGGCCCACGGCTCGGCGCGCTCGTTCAGCGTGACGTCCACGTAGGCACGGAACCGCGGGTCGTCCAGCCACACCCCATGGCGTTCCAGCAGCCAGACGGCCGCTTCCAGTGGCGGTGGCGGTCGTGGCGGCCTGAGCAGGGCTCGCGAGGCCGACCAGGCCGGCCAGCGGGAGCAGCAGCGTCGCCTGTCGGCCGAGGCCCGATTGACGCACCTTCAGACAGGTTTGGGTCCACCGGGGACGCCGGATCGGGCGGCGCTCAACCGCGCGAGCGGAACCGGGAGCCGGCCGCGCCCCCGCTCATCGCGTCCCGGCACAGCAGGCGGAGCGAACCGTGGCCGCCGAAGCAGCGGCGGGACTCGTCGAGGGGTTCCCAGAGACGGCCGTCGGGGGTGCGGACCCAGTGGTCGCCGGCGGAGCCCCACCACTCGGCGCCGGTCTGCCGGACGATCACCTCGCCGGCGTAGGCGCCGAACCCGCGCAGCACGTTCGCCACCGCGGTGTGCGGCGAGCCCTCGCGCCGCAGCTCCTCGATCAGGCGGTCGACACGCCACAGGCTCTGTGCGGAGTGGTCGAGATGGGGCCGGATGCCGTCGGGCGCGGCCGCCACCGCCTCCGCCGCCCACCGCACGGGCTTCGCGGCTGCGGAGGGACGGGGCGGCTGCTCGGCCCGGTCGCTCCGGTCGCTCCGGTCGCTCCGGTCACTCTGGTCGGTCGTCCTACGCGTCACATCAGGAAGAGCGAGGTCGGCGCGGGTTGCGTCACTCATATTCGGGGCCGTTCCGAGACCGGTGCAGGACCGCCCCACATCCCCCGCACTCCGCTCACTTACGTCCACGAGCCCGCCGCGAGACCACCGCGCGCAGCACCCGGCGGCCCTCCGTGGACACCTCCAGGGCACGGCGCAGTCCGCCCGCGCCATGACCGGCGAGCACCTCCAGGACGGTGACCTGGCGGCGCAGCTCGGCGGCGACGAGGGGGGACATGCCCTCCGTACGGCCTTCCCGGCGGGAGTCGACCGGGGAGGCGTCCTCGGCCGGATCGAGGAGGCGGTGGATCTGGAGCGAGGCGACGGAGCAGGCGTCGGCCCAGAGCCGCACCTCGGCGGCGGAGCGGCTCTCGGGTGCGGCGGCCAGCATCCGCCGGGCCAGCAGCTCGGCCTCGTCGCCCTCCTCCGCGGCCGACGCCAGCTTGCCGCGCGCCTGTTCCAGCAGTTCGCCCCAGTCGGCGGCGTCGGAGTCCTCCGTGAGGGTGCCCCACAGCGGTCGCAGGATCTCGTCGTCACCCCCGAGCAGGGGTATGCACCGATCCAAACAAGCCAGCCCACTGGCAGCCAGTCCGCGTTCGTCGGCCTGAGCGATCAGTTCCACCAGGCTCATCCATGCCCCCTCACCCCAGGGCACCGCCCTTACGGAGCCCGCACTTCCCCTTACTGCGCGCGACAGGCCAGGAGTATCACAGGAGGGTTTTTCAGCCAACCCTCAGCGGATCGGCAATCGTTCACCGCAGGGCCGGGAGCCCGCTCAACCGAGCCGGTTCGCCAGGGCCGTGAACTGTGTCCAGGTCAGCGGGGGCGTTCCGGCGTCCCACAGCTTCTGCGAGGTGGCCCGCAGCGGCATCCGGATCCCGGCCGCGATCTGGTCCTGGGTCTGCGAGTTCGCGAGGTCGCACCACACCGAGAAGGAGCCGCCGAGGATCTGGGCGTCGTACTTCGCGGGGACCGGCGTCGTGCCGCGCAGCACCCGCGGGGTCCACTGCTCGTAGATCCGCTTCCCGGTCGGGTAGACGAAGTCGTTCGGTTCGCCGAGGACGTAGTACAGGTACTCGTCGTTGTAGTTGAGCATCTTGAGCCCGGCGCTCAGGTACTCGACCGGCGGCCGGGCGCCGATCTCCTTGCCGGTCCAGTAGGCGACCACGAGGTCGGAGGCCGGCTTGACCGACGTGCCGCGGAAGAAGCCGTCGTTCCACACCCGCATGGTGCGGTCGTGGGCGCGGACGGTGTCGGCGCGGTCGTTGAGCCACCCGGTGGTGAGGTCGGCGACGCCCGCGCCGGAGCCGTACCGGGCCGTCGCGGCGGCGGCCAGCTGGGGGTAGGAGACGGCCGGATTCGAGACCGTCAGGGCCTGGTACTCGTCGCCGCCGAGGTGCCAGTAGGCGCCGGGGAAGACATCGGCGTACTCGTCCAGCAGGTCGTCGAGGAGGTCCGCGGACTCGTCCTTGGAGATGTCGATCGCCCCGCGGGTCGCGACCCCGTTCGCGTTGCGCAGCTGGAGTTCGGGGTGGGCCGCGAGAACGGCGCCCAGGTGTCCGGGTGAGTCGATCTCGGGCACGACGGTGATGTGCCGGCTCGCCGCGAGGTCGACGATCTTCTTCACCTCGGCCTTGGTGAGGTGCGGGTTCGAGACGATCTCCGGGTGGCTGTCGGACTCGATCCGGAAGGCCTGGTCGTCGGAGAAGTGCAGGCCGAGCTGGTTGTACTTCAGATCGCCGAGCTCGCGCACCCGGTCCTCGATCCAGGCGGCGGTGAAGTGCTTGCGCGCGATGTCCAGCGTGAACCCGCGCTGCGGCTTGGCCGGCTGGTCCCGTACGACGCCCTCCGGCGCCGTACCGCCGGCGTGCACCTCCTGCTTGAGGGTGCGCGTGCCGTAGAAGACGCCCGCGTCGGAGGGCGCGCTGATGGTGACCCGCCCGCCGCGCACGGTCATGGTGTACGACTCCGGGTTCGCGCCCTCGTCGTCGTTGAGCGCCAGCCGCAGGTCCCCGGCGCGCACGTCGTCCTTCTCCCCGGCGTACGTCAGCCCCAGCTCGCCGGCGACCAGCCGCCCCTCGTCGGCGAGGCCCGCGTCGCTCACCACCACCCGGCGGGTGGACTGCGGCTTCCACCCGGGGCCGCGCGCCGGGGTGTGGGCGCTGACGGCGGGGATGGTGCGGGGGGCGGTGGAGAGGGCGTAGGAGCGGGTGGGCGTCGGGGTCGGGGCCTGCGCGGCGGCGGCGCCGGTGTCACCCGCGCCGGGCGTCCTCGCGGCGGCCTGCCTGGAGGCGGCCGATCCGGCCGGTGTCGTGCCGTCGTCGTCCGACGAGGCCCACACGCCGAGCCCGACACCGAGCGCGGCGACCAGCCCGCCGGCCATCACTGCCCGCGCCGCGACCTGCTGGTGCGGCTTCCTCTGCGGCGCCCGGCGCCGGTGCCTGTGCCTGCTCACTCCGCCCACCGTACGACTCCCGGCCGCCCGAAGCGCGTCGAGCCCGTTGTGAGGGAGTCCACGACACATTCCGAAACTCTCTCGTTCGGGTGAAATTCAGGCATCGGTCAGACACGTCCTGACCGCTCTCGATAACGTGTCGACACACCTTTCACTGCATCCCCTGCCACATCACACGTGACGCGAGGATCCACGCTGCCTGCGCACCGTCTTTCCCCTTCCTCCGGCTGCCTCGCCATACCGGCGCAGACCCGGACCTCACCCGCACCTCTGCCGGACGGTTTCAACACCGCCCCCGCCGCCGAGGCGCACCGCACGCTCCTCGCCTGCCTGCGCAGCCTCCGCTGGGCCCGCCGGATCGCCGACCACCGCCCGTATCCGACGCTCGACGCCCTGCTGGCCGCCTCCGACGAGGCCGCGTACGACCTGAGCCCGGCCGATCTGGCGGAGGCCCTGGCGGCGGAGTCGCTGCCCGGCCTGCCCGCGGACGCGTACGGAGCGGCGCACATGGCGCTGGACGCGGCCCACGCGGCCTATGAGGCCCGATTCGGACACGCGTTCGTCATCTGCCTCGACGGTGTTCCCCAGGAGGAGTCCCTGGACCACGTCCTGGAGGGCATCCGGTCACGATTGACAAACGATCCCGAGGACGAACGGGTAGTGGCGGCAGAGGAACTCCGGAGACTGGCAAGGCAGCGGCTGACGCAGCTCGCCCGAGGGGCGCGGGGGCAGTGACCCGTGCGGCTGCGCCGCGGGGCGTGACCGGCCGGCACGGCGTCCCATCCGGACCCAAACGGGACACTCCACCCCAGATGCCGCAACGCTCACCCATCTGCGTGCCACTTTGATCACACAGGTAGGCCCGACGTAAGCCGAGCGCCAGTGCCTCGCTACGATGCTGGGGGCCGGTGGACCGTACCCGGCCGGGCCCGTCCGACACCCCAAGCCGGCAGGCCCCAATCCCCGCTCCCGGAGGGTTCTTCCGTGCCGGCTGGAACGCTGTACCGCGGCCGGGAAGGAATGTGGTCCTGGGTGGCTCATCGAGTCACCGGCGTCCTCATCTTCTTCTTCCTGTTCGTTCACGTGCTGGACACCGCCCTCGTGCGTGTCTCCCCCGAGGACTACGACAAGGTCGTAGCCACCTACAAGACGCCGGTCGTGGCGCTGCTGGAGTACGGCCTCGTGGCCGCCATCCTCTTCCACGCGCTCAACGGCCTGCGCGTCATCGCCGTCGACTTCTGGTCGAAGGGCCCGCGCTACCAGAAGCAGATGCTCTGGAGTGTCGTGGGCCTGTGGCTGCTGCTGATGCTCGGGGCGATCTACCCCGTGCTCGGCCACGCCGCTCGTGAACTGTTCGGGAGCTGAGACCGATGGCCACCACTGAAACCACCGCGGCCGGGATCGGCCCCGTCGAGGGCGGCTCCGTCTACGACGTGGACAACCCCGCGCCCTTCATCGAGCCCCCGCGCCAGCGCACCAAGAAGACCCCCAGGTCCACCCGGGGCAACTTCGAGATGGGCGCCTGGCTGTTCATGCGCCTGTCCGGCGTCGTCCTGGTCGTCCTGGTCCTGGGTCACCTGCTGATCCAGCTCGTCCTGGACGGCGGTGTCTCCAAGATCGGCTTCGCCTTCGTGGCCGGCCGCTGGGCCTCCCCGTTCTGGCAGGTCTGGGACCTGCTGATGCTGTGGCTCGCCATGCTGCACGGGACGAACGGCCTGCGCACGGTCATCAACGACTACGCGGAGCGCGCGAACACCCGGCTGTGGCTGAAGGGCCTGCTCTACACCGCCGCGGTGTTCACCATCCTGCTGGGCACGCTGGTGATCTTCACCTTCGACCCGAACATCCGCTAGGCGCACGGGACCGAGGGACTGAGAGAAACACTCATGAAGATCCACAAGTACGACACAGTCATCGTCGGCGCCGGCGGCGCCGGTATGCGCGCCGCGATCGAGTCGACGAAGCGCAGCCGCACCGCCGTGCTGACCAAGCTCTACCCCACCCGCTCCCACACGGGCGCCGCGCAGGGCGGCATGGCCGCCGCGCTGGCCAACGTGGAGGAGGACAACTGGGAGTGGCACACCTTCGACACGGTCAAGGGCGGTGACTACCTGGTCGACCAGGACGCCGCCGAGATCCTGGCGAAGGAGGCCATCGACTCGGTCCTCGACCTGGAGAAGATGGGCCTGCCGTTCAACCGGACGCCCAACGGCACGATCGACCAGCGCCGCTTCGGCGGTCACAGCCGCAACCACGGCGAGGCCCCGGTCCGCCGGTCCTGCTACGCGGCCGACCGCACCGGTCACATGATCCTCCAGACGCTGTACCAGAACTGCGTGAAGGAGGGCGTGGAGTTCTACAACGAGTTCTACGTCCTCGACCAGCTGATCACCGAGGTCGACGGTGTGAAGCGGTCCGCGGGTGTGATCGCGTACGAGCTGGCGACCGGCGAGATCCACGTCTTCCAGGCGAAGGCCGTCATCTACGCCTCCGGCGGCACCGGCAAGTTCTTCAAGGTGACCTCGAACGCGCACACGCTGACGGGTGACGGCCAGGCGGCCGTGTACCGGCGCGGGCTGCCGCTGGAGGACATGGAGTTCTTCCAGTTCCACCCGACCGGCATCTGGCGCATGGGCATCCTGCTGACGGAGGGCGCCCGCGGTGAGGGCGGCATCCTCCGCAACAAGGACGGCGAGCGCTTCATGGAGAAGTACGCGCCGGTCATGAAGGACCTGGCGTCGCGTGACGTCGTCTCGCGCTCCATCTACACCGAGATCCGTGAGGGCCGCGGCTGCGGCCCCGAGGGCGACCACGTCTACCTCGACCTCACGCACCTCCCGCCGGAGCAGCTGGACGCGAAGCTCCCGGACATCACGGAGTTCGCGCGCACGTACCTCGGCATCGAGCCGTACACGGACCCGATCCCGATCCAGCCCACCGCGCACTACGCCATGGGCGGCATCCCGACGAACGTCCAGGGCGAGGTCCTGAGCGACAACACGACGGTCGTCCCGGGCCTGTACGCGGCCGGCGAGGTCGCCTGTGTGTCGGTGCACGGCGCGAACCGTCTGGGCACCAACTCGCTGCTGGACATCAACGTGTTCGGCAAGCGGGCGGGCATCGCCGCCGCCGAGTACTCGCAGAAGGCGGAGTACGTCGAGCTGCCGGAGAACCCCGCGCAGCAGGTGATCGACCAGGTGGAGCACCTGCGCGCGTCCACCGGCACCGAGCGGGTGGCGGAGCTGCGCCGCGAGCTCCAGGAGACCATGGACGCGAACGTCATGGTGTTCCGCACCGAGCAGACGATCAAGACGGCGGTGGAGAAGCTCGCCGAGCTGCGCGAGCGCTACCGCAACATCTCGATCCAGGACAAGGGCCGACGGTTCAACACGGACCTGCTGGAGGCCATCGAGCTGGGCAACCTGCTCGACCTGGCCGAGGTCATGGCGGTGTCGGCGCTGGCCCGCAAGGAGTCCCGCGGCGGTCACTACCGCGAGGACTACCCGAACCGCGACGACGTCAACTTCATGCGCCACACCATGGCGTACCGCGAGGTCGGCGACGACGGCACCGAGTCCATCCGTCTCGACTACAAGCCGGTCGTCCAGACCCGCTACCAGCCGATGGAGCGTAAGTACTGATGGCAACTCCCGTTCTGGACAAGGTCGAGGCGGAGTCCGCGGCCTCTCCGTACATCACGGTCACCTTCCGGGTCCGCCGGTTCAACCCGGAGATCTCGGCGGAGGCCGTCTGGCAGGACTTCACGCTGGAGATCGACCCGAAGGAGCGCGTCCTCGACGGTCTCCACAAGATCAAGTGGGACGTCGACGGCACGCTGACCTTCCGGCGCTCCTGCGCCCACGGCATCTGCGGTTCGGACGCGATGCGGATCAACGGCAAGAACCGCCTCGCGTGCAAGACGCTGATCAAGGACATCAACCCCGAGAAGCCGATCACGGTCGAGCCCATCAAGGGCCTGACGGTCCTGAAGGACCTGGTCGTCGACATGGAGCCGTTCTTCCAGGCGTACCGGGACGTCATGCCCTTCCTCATCACGAAGGACACGAACGAGCCCACGCGTGAGCGCTTCCAGACCGCCGAGGACCGCGAGCGGTTCGACGACACGACGAAGTGCATCCTCTGCGCGGCCTGCACGTCGTCCTGCCCGGTGTTCTGGAACGACGGCCAGTACTTCGGTCCGGCCGCGATCGTGAACGCCCACCGCTTCATCTTCGACTCGCGCGACGAGGCGGGTGAGCAGCGCCTGGAGATCCTGAACGACAAGGACGGCGTCTGGCGCTGCCGTACGACGTTCAACTGCACGGACGCCTGCCCGCGCGGTATCGAGGTCACGAAGGCCATCCAGGAGGTGAAGCGAGCGCTGATCACGCGCCGCTTCTGAGCCTCCCGGCTCGCTGCTTTGCGCACACGGCGAGGGCCCCGCTCCTTGAAGGAGCGGGGCCCTCGCCGTGTTGCCGCGCCGGTGTCAGCCGCGCAGGACGCGACCCTGCTTGTCGGTGCGGTCGTTGCTCGTGAGGAACAGGATGCCGTCGACCAGCGCCCAGATGCCGAGGCCGCCGCAGGTGAAGAGCTGGGCGACGCCCACGCCGACGGAGCCGACGTAGAAGCGTCCGATGCCGAGGGTGCCCAGGAAGAGCTGGAGGATACCGGCGACGATCTTGGACTTGTCGGAGTACGGACGACCAAGCGGGTCGACCCCGTAGGGGGCCTGCGGGGTGGGGACGGTCATGACAACTGCTCCTGAAATGCCTGCGGGAGGCCGGTGCGGCCTGCTCCGAAATGGGGAGTCCAGGAGGCACGCGACGCGACAACCACACGCGTCGACCGACGTCGACCGATCTCGACCCACGCCCTCGCACGGCTCCGCCATGCCAGGACGTCCCCCCTGTGACTGGTGAGCCTAGAGAAAACAGAGGGTAAAAAGGGAGTACAAATGATCCATCGTTCCTGATCCGTGATCAAAATCAGTCAACTACGTTCCGGAGCACCGTCCACGCCACCGCGACACCGAGGACGAGCGTCAAAGCCCTTGGTCCCAGGCGCGGATGCCAGGTGCGGCCGTGCAGGCCCGCCCACATCCAGCGGACCAGCAGCGCGAGCGCGTACGGCGAGGCGAGCAGCAGGACACGGTTGTCGAGCCAGGCCTGCGTGAAGTGACCGTGCATCAGGTCGTACACCATGCGGGTGCCGCCGCAGGCGGGGCAGAGCTGCCCGGTGACGAGCCGGAACGGGCACCCTGGGAGCCAGTGGCCCGGCTGGTGCGGGTCGGTGACGTAGAGATACGCGGAGCCGCCCGCGCCGGCGGCGAGCACCACGAGGGGAGCCGCCGCCGGGTGCCGCAGCACGGCCGAACACCTCGCGGAGAGGCGCTCCGCGTCAGCCACGCAGGATCCGCCCGTTGGAGTCGGTCTTGTCGTCGCTGACCAGCAGGATGATGCCGTCGATCAGCGCCCAGATGCCGAGGCCGCCGCAGGTGAAGAGCTGGGCGAGGCCGATGCCGACGTCACCCATGTAGAACCGGCCGACACCGAAGCTGCCCAGGGTGAGCTGGAGCACGCCCGCGACGATCTTCGACTTCTCGGAGTAGGGGCGGCCCATGAGGTCGTACCCGTAGGGGGCCTGGGGGTCGCCGGTGAAGGTGCCGGGAGGTATGTAGCCGCCGGCGGGATAGCCGGGGCCCGGGTAGCCCGGGCCCGGGTAACCGGGGTGGGCGTAGCCCGGGTGCGGCTGACCGGCCTGGGGATAGCCGTAGGGGCCGGGACCCGGCTGGCCGGGGCCCGCGTCCTGCGGGCCGCCGGGAGCGCCGGGAGCGCCGGGAGCGCCGGCGGGGTACCCGTAGCCGGGCGGGGGCGGCTGCGGCGGCTGCTGGGGCTCATGGGGCTGCTGGGGCTGCTGGGGCGTTTCGGACAAGGTGAGTTCCCCCGAGGTCTGGTGATCGGATCATCCGCAGATGAGACGAGTGCGGATGAGTGCAGAACATCTTGCAGCAGAAAACCCGCCACGCGGAGACCGGGGTGCTCTTGACCGGTTTTCGGGCCCCCCGCACCTAATCTGACGGCATGTCAGATGACCAGTCGTACGAGCTGCTCGGTTTCGACAACCTGCTGCTGCCCGTCGGGGACCTCGGCGAGGCGGTCGACTTCTACGAGCGAGCCGGGTTCACGGTGGGGCTGCGGTTCGACGAGGCCGGGATCGCGCTGCTGAAGGTCGGGGGCGAGACACCGGGAGTCCTCCTCCGGCACGAGGAGGCCCTGGGGCACCGGCCGCCGCCCCGGCCGTCCCCGCGGGTCTGGCTGGAGGTGCCGGACGCGCGGGCGGCGGCGCGACGGCTGGCCGAGGCGGGCATCACCCCCCTGGATCCGCCGTTCTCCACGTCCACCGGTTGGACCGTCGAGATCGCCGACCCGTGGGGGAACGTCCTCGGGTTCACGGACTACCTCAAGCGGCCCGAGCTGGCGAGGCGTTAGGGCGACGAGGCGGCGGCACCCGGCCCGCACCCCTTCAGTTGAACGTGTTCAAAACAAGCGCTACAGTCGTCCACGACAGCGTTTTGAACGCGTTCAAGAAAGGGTGGGGAACATGGACCGCACGGTCATCGCCTACGTCGTCTACCTGGTCGTCAGCATCGGACTGACCGTCTGGGTGGCCAGGACCCTCAGCAGCAACGGACGGATCTTCCTCGCCGACGTGCTCCAGGGCAACGAGAAGCTCGCCGACGCCGTCAACCACCTCCTGGTGGTCGGCTTCTACCTCGTCAACCTCGGCTTCGTCGCCCTCTACCTGAGCGGCGACGACACCATCGAGGACACGCGCGGCATCTTCGAGGCCCTGTCGACCAAGGTGGGTGTGGTGCTGCTGGTGCTCGGCGCGATGCACCTGGCCAACGTGTACGTCCTCAACCGGATCCGGCGGCGCGGGGTCATGGAGCGGGAGCAGGTCCCGCCCGTCGCCCCGCAGGCCTGGGCCGCCCCCTCGGCGCCCACCGCCGGGGCGTGAGCACGATGGCCGCCGACCGGGCCGCCGACGACCGGGACGCCCGGCGCGTCCCGGTCCGCCGGCTGACCGTGCTCCACGACGCCGAATGCTCCCTGTGCGGCTTCCTGCGCGACTGGCTGGGCCGGCAGCCGCAGCTGGTGCCGCTGGAGTTCGTCCCGGCGGGGTCCGCGCAGGCGGCCGCCCGCTTCCCCGGCCTCGACCATCGCGCGACCCTCGACGAGATCACCGTCGTCGGCGACTCCGGCCAGGTCTACCGGGGCACCGCCGCCTGGATCGTCACCCTGTGGGCGCTGCGCGAGTACCGCCCGCTGTCCCACCGGCTGAGCACCCCCGCCGGGGCGAAACTGGCGCGGGGCGCCGTTCTCGCCGCCGCCAAGTGGCGCGACGGGCAGGGGCGGTCCGTGGGCTGGGGCGGGGGCGTCTACCGCCGTGGCGACGGCTGGTCGTACGACCCACAGCTGGGCTGGAGCTACCACCCGCCCACCTGTGCCGACGGCACCTGTTCCACTGGCTAGGCTCGTGCATGTGCCCGCGAACAACGACGGTCCCGCCGAGGCCGCTTCCCCGTCCGAGCCCCATGAGGCCGCTTCCGCGACCGAACGTCATGAGGCCGCCCCCACGTCCAAGTCCGAGCAGACCCGCGCTCTGATCCTGGAGACGGCGATGCGGCTGTTCCAGGAGCGCGGCTACGACAAGACGACGATGCGGGCCATCGCCCAGGAGGCCGGCGTCTCGGTCGGCAACGCCTACTACTACTTCGCCGGCAAGGAGCACCTGATCCAGGGCTTCTACGACCGGCTCGCCGCCGAGCACCGGGAGGCCGTCCGGGACGTCCTGGCGCGGGAGAGCAGCCTGGAGGCCCGGCTGGCGGGGGTGCTGCGGGTCTGGCTGGAGGTGGCCGAGCCGTACCACGAGTTCGCGGTCCAGTTCTTCAAGAACGCCGCCGACCCGGACAGCCCGCTCAGCCCCTTCTCCGCCGAGTCGGAGCACGCGCGCGTGGAGGCCATCGCCGTCCACAAGGAGGTGCTCGCGGGGTCGAAGGCGAAGGTTCCCGAGGAGCTGCGCGAGGTGCTGCCCGAGTTGATGTGGCTCTCCCAGATGGGCCTCGTCATGTACTGGATCTACGACCGCACGCAGGGGCGCGAGCGCAGCTACCGGCTGGCCGGCCGGGGCGCGCGCCTCACCGCGCGGGGCGTGGCGCTGGCCCGGTTCCGGGTGCTGCGGCCGCTCGTCCTCGAGGTCCACGACCTGTTCACCGACTTCCTGCCCGGCATGACCAACGCCCTGCCGGACCCCACGAAGAAGAGCCCGCCGGGCCGGGCGGGCTCTGAAGGCGCTGCGGGCCCCGAGGGCTCTGCGGGCTCTTCTCCGGACGGAGTCAGCTGACCTCCGCCGCCTCCTCCAGCTCCACGTCGTGGACCAGGGGCTCCCCCGCGACCGTCAGCTGCCGGGCACGCTTCAGCAGGGGCGGCGCGGCCGTCGTCGCCAGCAGATACGTTCCCGGGGCCGGGACGGAGAGGATGTACGAGCCGTCGGCGAGGGAGGTCACGCGGTCCAGTTCCCGTCCGCCCCGCGACATCAGGGTGACCGTCGCGTCCTCGACCGGTTCACCGGCCGTGTTCCGGACGAAGCCGTGCACGACCGAGGCCGGTCCTTCGCCCGCCCCGGCCGTCGCCGGCGCCGCCTCCTCCTTGGGCTCGACCGCGAGATGCGGCAGCCGCTTCTCCAGCCACCCGGGCAGCCACCAGTTGGAGTCGCCGAGCAGGTGCATCGCGGCCGGGACCAGTGCCGTACGCAGGATGAACGCGTCCAGCGCGACCGCGGCCGCGAGGCCGACGCCCGCCATCGCCGCGCCCGAGTCGCCGCTGAGCACGAAGGCGAGGAAGACGCAGACCATGATCAGGGCGGCGGAGTTGATGACCCGGCTGGTCTCCGCGAGGCCCACCCGGACCGCTCGCGCGTTGTCCCTGGTGTGCACCCACTCCTCGTGCATCCGGCTGACCAGGAAGACCTGGTAGTCCATCGACAGGCCGAAGAGCAGGGACAGCATGATGACGGGCAGGAAGGCGTTGATCGGCCCTTCCTTGCCGAGGCCGAGCAGATCGAGGCCCCAGCCCCACTGGAAGACCGCGACGAGGACACCGAAGGAGGCCGCGGCCGCGACCAGGTTCATCACGGCGGCCGTCAGCGGCACCACCAGGGAGCGGAAGGCGACCAGCAGCAGCAGGAAGCCCAGGCCGATGATGGTGGCGATGAAGAGCGGCAGACGGTCGCCGGTGACCGTGGCGAAGTCCTTGGACACCGCCGTGACGCCACCCACGTGCGCCTGGGCCCCGGCCTCCGGGATGACGTCGTCCCGCAGCCGGTCGATCAGGGTGTCCGTCTCCGCGGACTGCGGCGAGGTCGTGGGCACCACCTGGATGACCGTGACCCCGCTCGCGGGCGGCAGGGCGGCCACCTGGGCGACACCGGGCGTGTCCTTGATGCCCGCGGTCAGGGCGGTGGCGTCACCGCCGTCCACGACCACCTGGAGGGGGCCGTTGAAGCCGGGCCCGAAGCCCTCGGCGAGCAGGTCGTAGGCCTTCCGGGTGGTCGTCGAGGCGTCGTCGTTGCCCTGGTCGGTGGCGCCGAGGCGGAGCGACAGCACGGGGAGCGCGAGGACGGCCATGACGACCAGCGCGAGCGCGGCGATCGTCCGCGGCCGGCGCTGCACGCCCATCGACCAGCGGGCCGCGGGACCACTCGACCTCTCCGGCTCCGGGCCGGTCGCGGCCAGCACGCGCCGCTGCTTGCGGCTCAGCACCCGCGCGCCGAGGAAGCCGAGCAGCGCGGGCAGCAGGGTCGTCGCGGCGAGGACGCTCAGCACGACCGTCAGGGAGGTGCCGATGACGACGCCGTCCAGGAAGCGCAGGTTCGTCACCAGCATGCCGGCGAGGGCGATGCACACCGTGCCGCCCGCGAACAGCACGGCCCGGCCCGAGGTGTTGAGGGCGACGACCGTCGACTCCTCCGGATCCAGGCCGCGCAGGACGCCCTTGCGGTGCCGGGTGACGATGAACAGCGCGTAGTCGATACCGACGCCGAGGCCGATCAGCGAGGACAGCAGCGGGGCCAGGTCCGGGATGTCGGTGACATGGCTGAGCAGCTGGGTCGAGAACAGGCCCATGCCGACGCCGAAGACCGCCACGGCGAGCGGCAGCAGCATCGCGTACAGCGAGCCGAAGGCCAGGAACAGGACCACCGCCGCCGCGGCGAGGCCGACCATCTCGGCGAGACCGGTGGGCGGTTCCTGCACCCGCTGGATGGCCTGGCCGCCCACCTCGACCTCCAGGCCGTCCTGTCCGGCACCCCGCGCGGTGTCGACGACGTCCTGGACGAGTTCCTTCGGTACGGCGTTCGCCTGCTCGGTGAAGGTGATCTGGGCGTAGGCGATCCGCCCGTCACCGCTGATCTGCGCCGCGCCCGCCGTGTCCGCCGCGTAGGGGCCGGTGACCCCGCCGACGCCCTTCATGCCCGCGATTCTGTCGAGCGCGGGCTGGATCCGGGACCGTACGTCCTGGTCCCGTACCGAGCCCTCGTCGACCTTCCACACGACCGTGTCGGTGTCGCCGGCGCTCGCCGGGAACGCCTTCTCCATCAGGTCGTACGCCTTCTTGGAGTCCGTGTCGGGGAGGGAGAAGACGTTCGCGTAGTCCGTGCCCGCCGTCGAGGCCGAGAATCCCAGGCCGAACAGCGCCCCCACCCAGAGCAACAGGACCACCAGCCGGTGCCGATAGCACCAGCGTGCCAATGCCGCCACGCTCAATCTCCTTCACCAGATCGTCGGTCGGTCCCCCAGGTCCTGGGCAACAGGATCGGTGGCGCCACGCGTGCGTGGACATGTGACGACCATGACTCTCAAGGAACTCCAAAGCGTGAACCGGCGCGATCGTCGGTGGGTCCGCCGATACTGGGGGCATGACGACGGCTTGCGGCACCGTGCTGGTCGTGGAGGACGAACCGAGCATCGCGGACGTCCTGGCCATCGCCCTGCGCTACCACCGTTTCGAGGTCATGACGGCGGGCACCGTCCGCGAGGCCCTCGCCCTCGCCGACCGCACCCGGCCCGACGTGGCCCTGCTGGACGTGATGCTGCCGGACGGCGACGGCCGGGCCCTGGGGCGTGAACTGCGGTCGCGCAGACCGGACCTGGCGCTGGTGTTCCTCACCGCGCGGGACGCGCCGACCGAGATCGTCGGCGCCCTCGGCTTCGGCGACGACTACATCACCAAACCGTTCGACATCGACGTGGTCGTCGCCCGCATCACCGCCGTGCTGCGCCGCACCCGGCCGGCCGACGTCCTTCCGCAGCGGCCGCCGCTGCGGTACGGCGACCTGGAGCTCGACGAGACGACGTACAGCGTGCGCCGCGCGGGCCGCTCGGTCGAGCTCACCCCCACCGAGTACGCGCTGCTGCGGTTCCTGGTGCGCAACGGCGGCCGGATCGTGCCCAAGGAGCAACTCCTGCGCCATGTCTGGCAGTACGAGCACACCCCGCCGGAGTCGACGGTCGTCGAGACCTACATCAGCTATCTGCGGCGCAAGCTGGACGTCCTGGGAGCGCCGGTGATCACCACCCGGCGCGGCGTCGGATACGGGCTGGCGTGAGGCGGATCCACCGGCACGGCATCCACTCGCTGCGTGCCAAGCTGACGGCGGCGAACGTGGGGCTGCTCGCGCTCGGCATCGTCGTCGCGACCGCCGTCAGCCTGATGGGGATGCGGCACTACCTGCTCGACCAGGTGGACGCCGAGCTGACCAAGATGCGTGACTCGCTGGGCAGTTCGCAGCTCACCCTGCGCCAGATCGACTCGCTGTCCGTGCTGAGCGTGGTCAGCGACCGGCTCGTGCCCCAGAACACGGACACGCAGAACACGGACACGCAGGGCACGGACACCCGGCCGGCACCGGACTCGATCTTCACCGCCGTCGACGGCCGGGGCACCGCCCTCGCCATCTTCGACGTCCGGCCCACCGAATCCCAGCGCGGCCTCGCGGACGCGGTGTCCGACCCGCTCGCCCTCAGCACCGACGCCGACCCGCACGACGTCACCGTGCACGGCGACACCTACCGCGCGACCGCGACCCGGCTGCCCGACGGCACGTACATCCTGCTGGCCACCTCCACCGAAGCCCTCCACCAGGGCATAGCGAAGGCCCTGAAGCTCGACCTCGCCGTCGGCACGCTGCTGCTGGCCCTGCTCGCCTGTCTGACCCTGTTCAGCGTGCGGCAGCGGATGCGGCCGCTGGAGGACATGGTGGAGACGTCGTCGGCGATCGCCGAGGGGGACCTGACCCGGCGCGTGCCGTCCAGCCACCACCCCACCCAGGAGGTCGAACAGCTGCGGCTCGCCCTGAACTCCATGCTCCACCAGGTGGAGACGGCGTACCGCACGCGCGAGCACAGCGCGGCCCAGCTGCGCCGCTTCGTGGCCGACGCCTCGCACGAACTGCGCACCCCGCTCTCCGCGATCCGCGGCTATCTCCAGCTGTACGACCAGGGCATGCTGGTCGAGCAGGAGGAACGCCGGCGGGCCTGGGACCGGATGAACGGCGAGGTGGACCGGATGGGCCGGCTCGTCGACGAGCTGCTCACGCTGGCCCGCCTCGACCAGCGGCCCGAACTGCGGCTGCGGGGCGTCGACGTGAGCCGTCTGGTGCGGGACTCGGCGCAGGACCTGCGCGCGCAGCAGCCCGGGCGGCCGGTGACGGTCGAGGCCGAGGGCGCCGTACTGGTGCGGGCCGACGAGTCGGGGCTGCGTCAGGTGCTGGGCAACCTGGTCGCCAACGTGCGCACGCACACCTCGGCCGAGGTGCCGGTGCGGCTCGGTGTGGAGCGGGGGGACGGGGTCGTACGGCTGTCGGTCGCGGACAAGGGGCCCGGGCTGGGACCTGAGGACGCGGCGCGGGTCTTCGACCGTTTCTTCCGGGCCGGGGGCGGCGCGGGCAGCGGCCTCGGTCTGGCGATCGTGCAGGGGGTCGTCCGGGCGCACGGCGGCGAGGTGAGCGTGCGGACGGCACCGGGCGAGGGGCTGGCCGTCACGGTGACGCTGCCGGCCCGGCCGAAGGCCTGCGTCTGAGCGCGTGCCACGCCGGGGCAGGCCCGTAGTGATCGTCTAGGTGGGGGCCGTGACCAGGGCCCAGACCGTCTTGCCGTGCCGGCCTCTGCTCCACACGCCCCACGCGGCGGCGAGGTGCTCGACCAGGTGCAGCCCGCGGCCGTGTTCCTCCGCCTCCCCGACCGGCCGCAGCCGGGGTTCGAGCCGGCCCTCGTCGGAGACCTCTATGAGGCAGGAACCGTCACCGAGGGCGGTGACGGCCACCTCGAACTCCCGCTCGAGGAGGGGGCCGTGGCGTACGACGTTGGTGGCCAGCTCGGACACGACGAGGACGGCGTCGGCCAGCGCCGGGTCTTCGGGGCCGTGCCCCCAGTCCGCGAGATGGTCCCGTACCCGGCGCCGGGCGAGACCGACGGACGCCGGATGCCGGGGCAGCCGGAAGGAGTTGCGTCTCAGCACGTCTGCTCCTCACCCCGTACACACCTCCGTCACATGGTGCCGCTTGGGGTGCCTGCCCGGTGCGACGGGGGCGCATGCCCGGCTCACGGGATCAAGTGTGCGAGCCGGGTGGGTACTTCGGCTCAGATCCAGTCGAGTTTCCAGAGGCGGAACACGCCGTTGCCGTCCGCGAGGAACTGTCCGCCGCCGATGTCCGCGCTGGTGACGATGTACTCCTTGCGCTGCCACAGCGGGACGACCGGCACGTCCTGGGCGATGACCTGCTGGAGGTCGCGGAAGTCGCCGGCGGCCCGGCTGCGGTCGGCGAACTGCCGGCTTCCGGCGATGTACTTGTCCACGGCCTTGCTGCTGTAGCCGGTGTTCATGGTGGAGTCGGTGCCGACGAGCGGGCCCGCGAAGGTGTCCGGGTCGGGGTAGTCGGCGACCCAGCCGACCGCGTACGCGTCGAGTTTGCCGGTGGCCCACCGCTTCTGGAAGTCGGTCCACTCGTAACCCTTGACGTCCACCTTGAACAGACCGCTCGCCTCCAGCTGCCGCTTGAGTTCCTGGGCCTCGGCCGCCGCGGCGCCGCTGCCCAGGCCGTAGCCGTAGGTGAACTCCACCGGGATGCTCACGCCGGCCGACTTCAGGAGCTTGCGGGCCTTCTCGGCGCTCCGGTCCGGATAGCTGTCGAAGAAGGAGGTGGTGTGTCCGGTGATGCCGGTCGGGATGAGCGAGTACAGCGGGTCGACGGTCCCGTCGTACACGCTCGCCGCCAGCTGCTCGCGGTCGATCAGCCAGGCCAGCGCCTTGCGGACGTCCGTCTCGTGCAGCGGTGAGCCGGAGCGGGTGTCGAAGTACAGGTTGCGGGTCTCGGAGCCGTCGGCCTCGTAGACGCGCTGGCCGGGGTCGCTGGTGTCGAGGGCGGCCAGCACCGCGGGCGGCAGCTGACGGGTGGCGGCCTCGACCTGCTTGGCCTTCCATGCCTTCTCCAGGGCCTGGGGGTCCGCGTAGTAGCGCAACTCGATCGGGGAGCCGGTCGACACGGCGCCCTTGTAGCGCGAGTTGGGCGACAGCAGGACCTTCTTGCCCTTCGTGTACCCGGTCAGCCGGTACGGTCCGGTGCCGTCGACGCTGCTGCCGACGCGCAGCCCGTCCGCCGGGTAGCGGGTGTGGTCGACGATCGAGCCGGCTCCGGTGGCCACCTTGAACGGGAAGGTGGCGTCCGGCGACGACAGGTGGAAGGTGACCTTCAGGCCTTTGGCGTCCACCGACTTCAGGGTCGAGAACAGGGATGCCGGGCCGACATCCGAGTTGATCTTCTTGACCCGGTCGAAGGAGTACTTCACGTCCTCGGCGGTCACCTCGGAGCCGCTGTCGAAGGTGAGGTCGTCACGCAACTCGCAGGTGTACGTGACGAGGCTGCCCTTGTCGAAGGCACAGCTCTTGGCCGCGTCCGGTACGGGCGAGACGCCGCCCGGCTCGTAGGTCAGCAGCGACTGGAAGACGTTGCTGAACAGCGCCCAGGATCCGGCGTCGTAGGCGCCCGCCGGGTCGAGCGAGGTGACGGTGTCCGTGGTGCCGACCGTGATGGTCGCGCCACCGCTGTCCTGCGACGGCAGCAACTGCCAGCCACCCACTCCGACGACCGCGAGAACCAGCAGCGTCAGGAGTATCCGCATGCGAACAGATCGCATGGTGATGCCCTGCCTCCCCAGGCCGCCAGACGGGCCCAGTCCACAGAAAAAGTGCCGCTCCCCTTGGCGGCGGGCTCACCTAATCACACGTGTTTCGCCAGGGGGAAGAGGATTCTGGCGAGATGGGAAAGAACTTACCGACGCCTTGTTTCGACCGGGTTTCACAGCCTCTCCACAGGCTTCTGACCGGCCGTCAGGCGTGCGTCGAGGCCAGTTCGACGACGGTGATGTCGGAGGGGGCCCCGACGCGGGTGGGCGGGCCCCAGGCGCCCGCGCCCCGGGACACGTACAGCTGGGTGTCGCCGTAGCGCTCCAGCCCCGCCACGGTCGGATTCGCGGCGGCCGCGAGGAGGTTGCCGGGCCACAGCTGGCCGCCGTGCGTGTGGCCGGAGAGCTGGAGGTCGACGCCGTGGGTTACGGCGTCGTGGATCTGGACCGGCTGGTGGGCGAGGAGCACGCACGCGCGCGTGGTGTCACGGTCGCCGAGCGCGCCGGTGAAGTCGGGCCCCTGGCCCTCGCTCTCGCCCGCGATGTCGTTGACGCCGGCCAGGTCGAACCAGGGCAGCTCCGTACGGGCGTTCTCCAGCGGGTTCAGGCCGAGCCGCCGCACCTCCTCGACCCACTGTTCGGCGCCGGAGAAGTACTCGTGGTTGCCGGTGACGAAGAAGCTGCCCTGCCGGGCCTTCAGCCGCGCGAGCGGGGCCGCCGCCGGGCCCAGGTCCTTCACGCTGCCGTCGACCAGGTCGCCGACGACCGCGATCAGGTCGGGCTGCGTCGCGTTGATCGTGTCGACGACCCTCTGCGCGAAGCCCCGGCCGAGGACCGGGCCCAGATGGATGTCGCTGACGACCGCGATCCGGTAGCCGTGGGCGCCGCGCGGGAGCTTGGCCAGGGGCACAGTCACCCGCTTGACCCTGGGGCCGCGCAGCACGCCGTAGGTGCCGTAGCCGACCGTGCCGACGGCGGCCGCGGCCGCCGCACCGGCCACGACCCGGGACACGAAGAGCCGACGGGACGGAGCGGAAGCGGGCGGTGCCGGGTCCTCGGGCTCCGGTGACCGGGGGGCGGGCCCGCCGACCGGGAGCGGGCTGGGCTCGGGGTGCGCCGCGGGTGCCTCGACGGGCGCCTCGGCGGGCGCCCGCTTCGCCCGCTTCTCCAGGAAGCGGCGCAGCAGCGGCCGTACGGCCTCGCCGACGATCACGGCCAGCAGCAGGTAGACCGACAGGGCCAGCCACAGGAAGCCGGGCCAGGCCAGTGCGCGCTGGAGCCAGAAGGGGGCGCCGGTGCGTTCGGCGACCAGGGCGCCGATCGCCAGCGCCCAGCCGCCCGCGACCAGCACCGCGCCACCGCGGCGCGCCCGGCCGGGGCCGCGGGTGGTGTCGCGGAACAGCCGCCGCCACAGGTACCAGTTGGCCGTGACCAGCACGGTCAGGGCGAGCAGGGCGAAGACGATCACCATGGCTATGACGCCTGCCGCAGTGCGCGCAGACCGCGCAACCCGATGGCCCCGACGACCGTCCCCAATACGAAGGAGACGACAGCGAGCGTCAGGTGGACCCAGAAGTACGCCGTGGGATCGCCGTCGTCGAAGGCGAGCCCGCTGCTGTCCTTGATCAGGTTCTTGACGAAGGTGACCCAGATGATCCAGCTCCACACCCCGAAGGCGAGCAGGAACCAGGAGACGGGGCGGCTGAGCTTCATGGGTTCAGTATCACCGGCGGTTTTCCGGTTCCGTGACCGGGGTGGGGAGGGTGACGGGACTTCCCGTCGCGTGCCAGGTACGTTCTCCGTCGTGCCCGCACCCATGAAGCAGACCGTCAGGCGAACCCTGCTGGTCACCTCCGCGACCCTCGCGTCCCTCGCGCTCACCGCGCCCGCCTCGCTCGCGGCGCCGAGCCCGTCACCGTCCCCGGCGGCGTCCGGATCGCCGTCCGCGTCGGTCTCGCCGTCCGGATCGCCGTCCGCCTCACCGTCCGCGTCCGCCTCGCCGTCGGTCACGCCCCCGGCGAACATGTCGTCCTTGGGCGGTACGCGGCTCGGGCAGGCCGGGACACAGGTGGCGATCGCGGGTGGCGCGCCGGTGCTGCCGAAGGACCTCACCGCGCGGTCGTGGATCGTCGCCGACGCCGAGTCGGGGGACGTGCTCGCCGCGCACAACGCGCACTGGCGGCTGCCCCCGGCGAGCACGATGAAGATGCTCTTCGCCGACACCGTGCTGCCGAGGTTCCCCAAGACCACCGTGCACAAGGTCGAGGCGAAGGACCTGGCCGGCATGGGGGCCGGTTCCAGCCTCGTCGGGATAAAGGAGGGCGAGACGTATACGGTCCACGACCTGTGGCTCGGCGTCTTCCTGCGCTCCGGCAACGACGCGGTGCACGTCCTGTCGCAGATGAACGGCGGCATCGGCGAGACCGTCAAGGACATGAACGAGCACGCCGAGGAGCTCCAGGCCCTCGACACGAACGTCGTCTCCCCGGACGGCTACGACGCCCCGCACCAGGTCTCCTCCGCGTACGACCTGACACTGTTCGCCCGCTCGGGGCTCCAGAAGCAGGACTTCCGGGAGTACTGCTCGACCGTCACGGCCAAGTTCCCCGGCGAGACGACGAAGAAGAAGGGCAAGACGACCCGGGGGACCTTCGAGATCCAGAACACCAACCGGCTGCTCAGCGGCGACTACGACATCTCCCAGTACCCGGGCATCGCGGGCGTCAAGAACGGCAACACCACCAACGCGGGCGCCACCTTCACCGGCGTGGCCGAGCGCAACGGCAAGGTGCTGCTCGTCACGGTCATGAACCCGGAGAAGACCGACCACAACGAGGTCTACAAGGAGACCGCCGCCCTGCTGGACTGGGGCTTCCAGGCGGCCGGCAAGGTGACGCCGGTCGGCGAGCTGGTCGCGCCGAAGGGCACCGCGCAGGCCAGCGCGCAGCCCGGCGCCAACCCGTCGGCCTCCGAGGGGTCCGGGCAGGCGGGCGGCGCCGGGGACGTGTCGGCGAAGCCGGTGGCGGGCGCGGTGACCGAGAACGGCTCGGGCGGCATGTGGATCGCGCTGGCGATCACCGGCGGACTGCTGGTGCTGCTCGCGGGCGGCGGGTACCTCGTCAACCGCCGCTGGCCGCTGCCGGACCTGGTACGACGTCGTCGCTGACGTCGATGTCCCGCGGGTTGTCGGGGACGCTGCCCGTCGCCGTCCAGGCCGCGCAGTACAGGACCAGCTTCGAGGTGAAGTTGATCCACAGCAGCAGGGCGATGGGCACGCCGAACGCGCCGTACATGCTCTTGGCGGCCACGCCCTGCATATAGCCGCTCAGCAGCAGCTTCAGCAGTTCGAAGCCGACGGCGCCGATGAGCGCGGCGACGACGAGGCGGCGGCGCGGGGGTTCGACGCCGGGCAGCAGGGTGAGGACGTAGAGCAGGAGCAGGAAGTCGGCGAGGACGGCGACGGAGAACGCGGCGACGCGCAGCAGCACGCTGCCCCAGCCCTCCTTGTCGATGCCGGACTGCTCGATGATCCAGCCGACCAGCGCCGAGGCGACGGTGGAGATGGCGAGGGTGAGCAGGACCGCGCCGCCGAAGCCGACGAGAACGCCCGTGTCCTTGGCCTTGCGCAGGACGGGGTTCTCGTCGTCGTCGGGCCGCTCCCAGACGGCGCGCAGACAGTCCCGCATCTGGCCGACCCAGCCGATGCCGGTGAGCAGCAGCAGCGCACCGGCGATGAGACCGATGGCGCCCGCGTTCTGGACCAGGCCGTTGATGTCCAGCTGGTCGGAGATGCCGGGGACCTGATCGGCGATCTTGTCCTGCAGCTCCTGCTGCTGGGACTCGCTCACCGTGGCGGCGGCGACGGCGGCGGCCACGGTCAGCAGCGGGAAGAGCGCGACGAAGCTGACGAAGGTCATGGCGGCGGCCAGCCGCGTCCACTTCACCCGGTCCAGTCGCTCGTACGACCGCCACGCGTGCGTGGCCATGAGGCGCGCGACCCACGGCCCGATGCCGGGGAGCTTCTTCAGCCAGTCCATGATCCGACTCTGCCCCTGTCCGGCGGAAAGACGCGGATATCGCCGATGCGGATATCGCGGACCACCAGAACTCGGGTACCCCGGAATCGCGGGACGGTGGCCGGTGCCGGGCCTCCTGGTCGCGGCACGCGCGCGTGGCTCACCAACCGGCCACGGCCAGCGCGTACATGGCCAGCCAGGCCAGGCCGATGAGGGCGAGGGCGCGGTCGCCCAGGACGACCTCCTCGGGCTCGCCCGCGGTGCCCCGGTCGGCGAAGACGGCGTACCGCAGGACGGCCAGGATGAACGCGACCACGGACAGCTGGCGCCAGGGCAGCACGCCCGGGTGCGGGACGCCGCCCTCCTCCAGGGCCCACAGGCAGTAGCCGAGCACGGCGACGCCGGCCGCCAGCTGCCAGACGAAGCGCAGGTAGCCGGTGGTGTACTCGGTGAGCAGCACGCGCGTGGCGCCCGCCGTGCCGGCCAGCTGGACGGCCTCCGAGTAGCGCTTGGCCGCCACCATGAACAGCGCCCCGAACCCGGTGGTGATCAGGAACCACCGGGAGAGCGGGATGCCCAGGGCGAGTCCGCCCGCCATGGCCCGCATCAGGAAGCCGGTCGTGACGACGACGAGGTCGACGACCAGGACGTGCTTCAGGCTGACGCAGTACGCCAGTTGCATGCCCAGGTAGGCGGTGAGCAGCAGCGCGACGGCGGGTGTCGTCAGCCGGGCCGCGGCGGCCGGCGCGAGGACCGCGAGGGCGACCGCGACGCCGTACGCGACGGGCACCGGGACCTGTCCGGCGGCGATCGGGCGGTGCCGTTTGGTGGGGTGGGCGCGGTCGGCCTCGGCGTCACGGGCGTCGTTGACCAGGTAGACGGCCGCGGCGCAGGCGGTGAACAGGGCGAAGACGAGGGCGAGTCGGGTGACCGCGTGCAGGGAGAAGAGCCGGCCGGCCGCTGCCGGGGCGGCGACGACCAGGATGTTCTTGACCCACTGCTTGGGACGAGTGGTCCGCAGGATGCCGCCGACGAGGGTGCCGGGGCGGTCGCTCGGGGGCCGGGGGGCCGGCGGGCGGTGCGTGCGCTGTTGGTGGAGCAGTGCCTCAGCCATGGTGGCCCTCTCTCATCCAGCGCGCCCCCAGCCGTGCGGTGACCGCCCCCAGGGCCGCGCCCGCCGCCACGTCGGAGGGGTGGTGGACACCGGCGACCAGACGGGAGAGGCACATCGCGGCGGCGAGCGGCGCGGTGGCGTACGCCCCGAGCGAGCCGTAGGCGACGGCGGCGGCCGTGGCGGAGGTCGCGTGCGAGCTGGGGAAGGAGTGCCGTCCCGCGGTGCGCACGAGGGGTTCGACGTGGGCGGGGCGCGGGCGTCGGACAAGACGTTTCATCCCCATGCTGGCGGCGTGCGCGCCCGCGGTGAGCGCGGTGGCGCGCAGCCAGGCGCCGCGCCGGGAGCTGTCGACGGCGGCTCCCGCGACGCCCGCCGCGAGCCACAGGGCGGCGTGCTCGCCCGCCCAGGAGAGGGCGCGCGCGACGCGGGCGACGCGTGGGTCCGCGCCCCGGGCGTGGAGCGCCGAGAGGATCCGGTGGTCCAGGTCGTCGAGTTCGTCCATGTGGACTCACTGTTCACGCCTGTGTCCTCGGAACTCCGGCAATATTGAGCGACATCCCATTAATCACCCATTTCGGGGAGTGATGCATGTTTCAAAATTAATCGCCCATATAGAGGCGATACGGTCACCAGCATGCCTGCCGAGACCACTACCGAGAACGTCTCCGTCACGGGATGGGGCCGCACCGCCCCCACCACCGCACGCCTGGTCCGCCCCCGGACCTACGCGGAGGCCGTGACGGCGGTCCGGGAGTGCGGGCCACGCGGAGGCATCCCCAGGGGGCTGGGGCGCGCCTACGGAGACGCGGCGCAGAACGCCGGCGGGGCGGTGATCGACCTGACCGGGCTGGACCGGATCCACGTCATCGACGCCGACGACGGGAGCGTCCTGTGCGACGCGGGGGTCTCCCTGCACCGGCTCATGGAGGTCCTGCTGCCGCTCGGCTGGTTCGTGCCGGTGACCCCCGGCACCCGGTATGTGACCGTGGGCGGCGCGATCGGCGCCGACATCCACGGCAAGAACCACCATGTGTCCGGGTCCTTCGCCCGGCATGTGCTGTCCTTCGAGCTGCTCACGGCGGACGGCACGATCCGCACGGTGGAGCAGGGCACCGACCTGTTCGACGCGACCGCCGGCGGCATGGGCCTGACCGGCGTCGTCCTGACGGCCAGGATCCGGCTCCAGCCGGTCGGGACGTCGCTGATGTCGGTCGACACCGAGCGGGCCGCCGACCTCGACGACCTGATGGCCCGGCTGACGGCCGGCGACCACCGCTACCGCTACTCGGTCGCGTGGATCGACCTCCTCGCACGCGGCGCGGCCACCGGACGCGCGGTGCTGACCCGCGGCGAGCACGCGCCCCTGGACGCCCTGCCCGCCCGCGCGCGCAGGGCCCCGCTCGCGTTCCGCCCGTCCCGGCTCCCGGCCGCTCCCGCGTTCCTGCCGAGCGGCCTGCTCACCCGGACGACCGTCGGACTGTTCAACGAACTCTGGTACCGCAGAGCGCCCCGCGCGCGTACCGGCGAACTCCAGAGCCTGTCCGCCTTCTTCCACCCCCTCGACGGCGTCCCGCACTGGAACCGTGTCTACGGCCGCGACGGCTTCGTGCAGTACCAGTTCGTCGTCGGGTACGGACGCGAGGACACCCTGCGCCGGATCGTGGGACGCCTCTCCGCCCGCCGCTGCCCGTCCTTCCTGGCCGTCCTCAAGCGGTTCGGGGACGCCGACCCCGGCTGGCTGTCCTTCCCGCGTCCGGGCTGGACCCTCGCCCTGGACATCCCGGCCGGACTGCCCGGCCTCGGCGCCTTCCTCGACGAGCTGGACGCGGAGGTGGCCGCCGCGGGCGGCCGCGTCTACCTCGCCAAGGACTCCCGGCTGCGCCCCGAACTCCTCACCGCGATGTACCCGCGCCTCGACGACTTCCGCGCGCTGCGCGCGGAGCTGGACCCGCGCGGGGTGTTCGTGTCGGACCTCGCCCGCCGGCTCAACTTCCAGGAGTCACCATGAAGGACGCCTTCGGCCTCCCCCAGTCCCTGCTCGTCCTCGGCGGCACGTCCGGCATCGCGCTGGCCACCGCCCGCCGGCTGATCGTCCGCCGCACCCGCACGGTGTGGCTGGCCGGGCGCCCGTCGCCCGCCCTGGAGTCGGCCGCCGCCGAGCTGCGCACCCTGGGGGCGGACGTCCACACCGTGCCCTTCGACGCGCTCGACCCCGCGTCCCACGAGACGGTCCTCGGCAAGGTCTTCGCCGAGGGCGACGTCGACGCGGTGCTGCTCGCCTTCGGCGTCCTCGGCGACCAGGCGAACGACGAACGCGACCCGGCGGCCGCGGTGCGCGTCGCGCAGACCAACTACACGGGGGCGGTGTCGGCGGGGCTGGTCGCCGCGCGCGCCCTGCAGACCCAGGGGCACGGCTCCCTGGTCGTCCTCTCCTCCGTCGCCGGCGAGCGGGCCCGCCGCTCGAACTTCATCTACGGCTCCAGCAAGGCGGGCCTCGACGCCTTCGCCCAGGGACTGGGCGACGCGCTGCACGGGACCGGCGTGCACGTCATGGTCGTACGCCCCGGGTTCGTCCGGACGAAGATGACCGCCGGGCTGCCCGAGGCGCCGCTGGCGACCACCCCCGAGGCGGTCGCCACCGCCGTCGAGCTGGGGCTGCGGCGCCGCTCGGAGACGGTGTGGGTGCCGGGCGTGCTGCGCGTGGTGATGTCGGCGCTGCGTCACGCGCCCCGCGGGCTGTTCCGCAGGCTGCCGATCTAGCGGAGCCGCCGGGGCGCGCCGCTAGCGCGTCGGCAGCGAGCCGCGGTCGACGTGGGCCGCCTGCGGGGGTACGACCGCGCCCCCGAAGGCGTAGTCGCGCAGTTTGCGCCAGACGCCGTCGGCGCCCTGCTCGGCGAGGGCGAAGCCGGTGCAGGACCACTCGGCCTCGTAGTGGGCGAGCTCGTCGAAGGCCCGGTCCATCGCCGCCTCGTCGATGCCGTGCGCGACGGTGACGTGCGGGTGGTAGGGGAACTGGAGCTCGCGGGTCAGCGGCCCGGAGGCGGACCGGATCCGCTGCTGGAGCCAGGCGCAGGTCTCGGTGCCCTGGACGACCCGCACGTAGACCACCGGCGACATGGGCCGGAAGGTGCCGGTGCCGGACAGCCTCATCGGGAAGGGGCGGCCGGCCGCGGCGACCTCGCCGAGGTGCGCTTCGACGGCGGGCAGCGCGTTCGTCCCGACCTCGGTCGGCGGCAGCAGTGTGACGTGCGTGGGGATGCCGTGAGCCGCGACGTCGCCGAAGCCCAGGCGCCGCTCCTGGAGCAGGCTGCCGTGAGGCTCCGGGACCGCGATCGACACACCGATCGTTACGGTCCCCACGTCTTCTCCTGTCGTCATGTCGTCCTGGCGGGGTGTGTTGCCGGGTTCGTACTCAGTCGTACGGCTATCGACTGTACGGCCACAGCTGTGCTCTGGGCAGGCGCAGGGAAAGTGATGTGCAGCGCTCTGCCCAGAGGAACAGGTGTGCGGTGCGCCCCGAGTGCTTCCGCGTGCTTCCGAGCGCCGCTCAGTGCTTCGCGGGCAGGAAGCCGACCCGCTCGTACGTCCGGGAGAGGGTCTCCGCGGCGACGGCGCGCGCCTTCTCCGCACCCTTGGCCAGGATCGAGTCGAGCGTCTCGGGGTCGTCCAGGTACTGCTGGGTGCGGTCCCGGAACGGCGTCACGAAGTCGACGACGACCTCGGCGAGGTCCGTCTTGAGCGCGCCGTAGAGCTTGCCCTCGTAGCGCTGCTCCAGCTCGGGGACGCTCGTGCCGGTCAGCGTCGAGTAGATGCCGAGCAGGTTGCTGACGCCGGGCTTGTTCTCGGTGTCGTAGCGGACGACCGTGTCGGTGTCCGTGACCGCGCTCTTGACCTTCTTCGCCGTCGCCTTCGGCTCGTCGAGCAGGTTGATGAGGCCCTTCGGCGTGGACGCCGACTTGCTCATCTTGATCGACGGGTCCTGAAGGTCGTAGATCTTCCCGGTCTCCTTCAGGATGTGCGGCTTCGGGATCGTGAAGGTCTCGCCGAAGCGGCCGTTGAAACGCTCCGCGAGGTCGCGGGTCAGCTCGATGTGCTGGCGCTGGTCCTCACCGACCGGCACCTCGTCGGCCTGGTACAGCAGGATGTCCGCGACCTGGAGGATCGGGTACGTGAACAGGCCCACGGAGGCGCGGTCGGCGCCCTGCCTGGCGGACTTGTCCTTGAACTGGGTCATCCGGCTCGCCTCGCCCATGCCGGTGAGGCAGTTCATGACCCAGGCGAGCTGGGCGTGCTCGGGGACGTGGCTCTGGACGAAGAGCGTGCAGCGGTCCGGGTCGAGACCGGCCGCGAGGAGCTGGGCGGCGGCCAGCCGCGTGTTCGCGCTGAGCTCCTTCGGATCCTGCGGGACCGTGATCGCGTGCAGGTCGACGACCATGTAGAACGCGTCGTGGGTCTCCTGGAGCGCCACCCACTGGCGGACGGCGCCGAGGTAGTTGCCGAGGTGGAACGAGCCGGCGGTGGGCTGGATTCCGGAGAGCACGCGGGGTCGGTCTGAGGCCATGTCCATCATTGTCTCAGAGCGCGGAGACCGCCCGGAACGGGTCCCGGGCGGCCACGGGGGCCGCCCGGGGTGCCGCCGGGGTCAGCCGAGGTCGATCTCCGGGTACAGCGGGAAGCCCGCCACCAGGTCGGTCGCCCGCCGGGAGATCTCGTCCGCGACCTTCGCGTCCAGGACGTGGGCGGCCTTCGAGGGGGCGCCCGACTTCGTCGTGCCGGGCTCCGTCGTGGTCAGGACCCGGTCGATCAGGGACGCGACCTCGTCCATCTCGGCCGTGCCCAGGCCCCGGGTGGTCAGCGCCGGGGTGCCGATGCGGATGCCGGAGGTGTACCAGGCGCCGTTCGGGTCGGCGGGGATGGCGTTGCGGTTGGTGACGATGCCCGAGTCCAGCAGCGCCGCCTCGGCCTGCCGGCCGGTGAGCCCGTAGGAGGAGGCCACGTCGATCAGGTTCAGGTGATTGTCCGTGCCGCCGGTGACCAGGGTCGCGCCGCGCCGCGTCAGGCCCTCGGCGAGGGCGCGGGAGTTGTCGACGATGCGCTGGGCGTAGTCCTGGAAGGACGGCCGGCGGGCCTCCGCCAGGGCGACGGCCTTGGCGGCCATGACGTGCGGGAGCGGGCCGCCGAGGACCATCGGGCAGCCGCGGTCGACCTGGTCCTTGAGGGAGTCGTCGCACAGGACCATGCCGCCGCGGGGGCCGCGCAGGGACTTGTGGGTGGTGGTCGTCACGATCTGGGCGTGCGGGACCGGGTCGAAGTCGCCGGTCAGGACCTTGCCCGCGACCAGGCCGGCGAAGTGCGCCATGTCGACCATGAGGGTCGCGCCGACCTCGTCGGCGATCTCGCGCATGATCCGGAAGTTCACCAGCCGGGGGTACGCGGAGTAGCCGGCGACGATGATCAGCGGCTTGAAGTCGCGGGCCGAGGCACGCAGGGCCTCGTAGTCGATCAGGCCGGTGGCCGGGTCCGTGCCGTAGGAGCGCTGGTCGAACATCTTGCCGGAGATGTTGGGGCGGAAGCCGTGGGTGAGGTGGCCGCCGGCGTCCAGCGACATGCCGAGCATCCGCTGGTTGCCGAAGGCCTGGCGCAGCTCGGCCCAGTCGGCCTCGGAGAGGTCGTTGACCTGGCGGACGCCCGCCTTCGCGAGGGCCGGGGCCTCCACGCGGTCGGCGAGGATCGACCAGAAGGCGACGAGGTTGGCGTCGATGCCGGAGTGCGGCTGGACGTACGCGTGGCGGGCGCCGAAGAGCTCGCGGGCGTGCTCGGCGGCCAGCGCCTCGACGGTGTCCACGTTGCGGCAGCCGGCGTAGAAGCGGCGGCCGATGGTGCCCTCGGCGTACTTGTCGCTGAACCAGTTGCCCATCGCGAGGAGGGTGGCCGGGGAGGCGTAGTTCTCCGAGGCGATCAGCTTGAGCATCTCGCGCTGGTCGTGGACCTCCTGGCCGATGGCGTCGGCGACGCGCGGCTCGACGGCGCGGATCACGTCGAGTGCGGCACGGAAGGCGGTGGACTCGGTGGAGAGGGACTGCTGCTCGGACATGTCGTCGGCCTCCGGGGGCGTGGCGTGCGGTCACGGTTCTCGGTCTGGCCCAGGCGCACGGCACTCTTGTCGCTCACAGGCCGCTCCCCGATGGTCCGTCCCATCCCAGCGCGCCAGTCACGGCCCGCTCGCCAGCCTACCGGGCAGGCCCGAATCCCAAGGTCCGGCGTCCACCATGCGAGCGACGTCGGATCCGCGCAGGAGCACGCCTCCGGTCGCCCTGGAGCAGCCGTCGGACCGGGGTCGCGGCGCCTAGAGGATCACGTGGGGCAGGAAGCGGGCGTACTCGTCCGTGATCAGGCCGGAGGACTCGCGGATGCCGAGGCCGGCCGACTCGTCCTCCACCGTCCACGCGCCGAGGACGACGTGGTTGCCGTCGAACGTGGGCAGGGGCGCCAACTGCTGGTAGCAGCAGGCTTCGTCGGTGCGCGGGGCGGGATCGCCGCCCGGTGCGTGCAGGGTGACGCCGGCGCCCTCGCGGCCCAGCAGCGGCTTGGCGACATAGCCGGTGGTGGCCGCCAGTTCGCGGGGCCCGTCGAGGTAGGCGGGGAGGAGGTTGGGGTGTCCGGGGTACAGCTCCCACAGGACGGCCAGCAGGGCCTTGTTGCTGAGGAGCATCTTCCAGGCCGGTTCGATCCACAGGGTCGTGCCGGTGCCGCCGCCGTTGTCGAGGGTGTCGAGGACATGGCCCGCGAAGCGGTCGGTGGTCAGCCACTCCCAGGGGTAGAGCTTGAAGCAGCTGCGGATGAAGCGGAGTTGACGGTCGACGAAGCGGCCGGACAGCGGGTCCCAGCCGATCTCCTCCATGGAGATCCAGGCCGTGTCCAGGCCGGCCTGCTCGGCGGTCTCCTTGAGGTAGGCGACCGTCATGAGGTCCTCGCCCAGCTCGTCCGCCGAGGAGTGCGCGAAGTGGAGCGGGCTGCCGGGCGGGAGCAGGGGGGCCTGCTTCCTCCAGGCGGCGACCAGGCGTTCGTGGAGGGAGTTCCACTGGTCGGCGCCGGGGAATCGTTCCTCCATCCAGAACCACTGGGGGGAGGCCGCCTCCACGAGCGAGGTGGGGGTGTCCGCGTTGTACTCCAGGAGCTTCGCCGGGCCGGTGCCGTCGTAGTGGAGGTCGAAACGGCCGTAGACGGAGGGGAGTTCGGCACGCCGGTGCCAGGCCTCGGCGACCGCCGCCGCGATCCGCGGGTCGGTGATGCCGAGGTCGGCGAGGCGGTCGGTCTCGACGAGGTGGGCGGCGGCCGCCAGGCACATGGTGTGCAGTTCCTCGACGGTCTCCTCCAGCGCCTCGACCTCGTCGAGGGTGAAGACGTAGTACGCGCTCTCGTCCCAGTAGGGGCGCAGCCGGCCGTCGGGGTGACGGGTGAGGGGGTAGACGAGACCCTGGTCCTCGACGGTCCGCTGCCAGTCGGGGCGGGGTTCGATGGTGTGACGTCGCACGGTGCCGGTGTCCTGTTCAGCCGCTCGGGCGCTCAGCCGCCCGAGCTGCCCTTGCCGACACCGCTGCCGCTGTCGCTGTCGCCGCCGAACCCGTTCCGGTCGACTCCGCTGCCGCCACTGCTGCCGCTGCCGCCGCTGCTGCTGCTGCCGCCACTGCTACTGCTGCCGCCACTGCTGCTGCTCGAACCGGTCGAGCCGCTGGACCCCTTGCCCGGCTTGGTGAAGGAGCCGCCGTCGACCCAGGAGCCCTTCTTGTCGCCGCCGTAGTACCAGGCGGCGTCGGTGGCGGCCGTGGCGGACTTGCCGACCTTGCCGGCCGAGCCGGACTTGCCGGACGTGGACTTGCAGTTCTTGTCGGCGACGACCTTGTAGCCCTTGGTGAGGTTGTAGCTGTCGCGGTCGACGCACCGCTTGTCGGGGTCGGAGGAGCAGGCGGACAGGGCCGCCGCGAGCACTCCCATGCCGCCGAGTACGACCGTGCCCGAGCGAAGTCTGCGACGCGCGTCCGCCATGTTCCGTCTCCCCGTTTCCGCATCGCCGCTACGACGATTTCCGGCCGTCAGCCTAGACACCGTGCCGAGAGCGACCGAAGGCGGCCCGCCCACCAGCCGTTCCCCTACAGTCCTTTCGTGCTCTTTGGAATGGTGTGCGCACTCGGCGCGGCGGTCTGCTTCGGTACGGCGACGGTGTTGCAGGCGATGGCGGCGCGGGCGGCCGTCGGCGGGAGCGGCGGGGACGCGGCGCTGCTGCTGCGGGCGGTGCGGGAGTGGCGGTATCTGGCGGGGCTCGCGCTGGACGGGCTGGGGTTCCTGTTCCAGATCGCCGCGTTGCGCTCGGTGCCGATCTACGCCGTGGGGGCGGCCCTCGCGTCGAGCCTGGCGGTGACGGCGGTGGTCGCGGCGCGGCTGCTGCGGGTGCGGCTGAGCCGGACCGAGTGGGCGGCGGTGGGGGTGGTGTGCGCGGGCCTGGCGATGCTGGGCCTGGCGGCGGGGACGGAGGGCGAGGAGAGCGGACCGCAGGCGCTGCCGTGGGTGATGCTCGGCGCGGCGGGCGGGGTGCTGCTGCTGGGACTGGCCGGACGGCGGCTGACCGGACGCGCACGGGCGCTGGTGCTGGGCCTCGGGGCCGGTTTCGGGTTCGGGGTGGTGGAGGTGGCGGTGCGGCTGATCGACTCGCTCGACCCGTCGGAGCTGCTCACCGACCCGGCCCTGTACGCGCTGCTGCTGGGTGGCGGTGCCGCGTTCCTGCTGCTGACGACGGCTCTCCAGCGGGGGTCGGTGACGACCGCCACGGCCGGGATGGTGATCGGCGAGACGATCGGTCCGGCGCTGGTGGGCGTGGTGTGGCTGGGCGACCGGACCCGGGAGGGGCTCGGCTGGCTGGCCGTACTCGGTTTCGCCGTCGCCGTGGCGGGAGCGCTGGCACTGGCCCGGTTCGGGGAGGCGCCCGAAGAGGCGTCCGTGACGGAGCCGGCACCGGAGCCGCCGGTCAGGCCATCGCCTCCGTGATGCCGTCCCACAGGCGGATCCTCGCCTCCAGCGCGAGGGTGGCCGTCTCGACGGCCTCCTGCCAGCGCGTGTCGTCCGTGCCGCACAGGTCGGCGACCATCTGCATGGCCATGGGGGTGTGCTCCTCGCCGTCCACCTCGATGTGGCGGGCCAGGTAGTCGCGGAAGAGCGGGAACCGGTCGGTGCCCTCCTTCTTGATCACCTGGTCGAACATGTCCGGGATGAGGTCCCCCCGGGAGAAGGCGAAGGCGGCGGCCCGGCAGTGCAGCGGCCGGTCGGCGATGATCTGAAAGGTCGTGCGCACGAACTCGGCGGCGGGGGCGGGGACCCGGGCGACCCGCAGCGCCGACGGCACGTCGTGGCCCTCGCCGATCAGCGCGAGGAAGGTGTCGATCCGGGTGGTGTCGGCGTCCGCCTCGGCCATGCCGGCCCGGTACAGCTCGAAGTGGCTGGTGAAGCCGCCGTTCAGCTCGTCGCTCTCCTCGACGAGGACGATGTCGTTGATGAGCCGCCGGCTCACCTCCGAGCCGCGCGGCACCCAGGGGACGTCGACGCAGGTGAGGTCGCGCTGGAGCGACTTGAGCAGGGACATGAAATCCCATACCGCGAACACGTGGTGCGCCATGAAGACGGCCATGTGTTCCCGGCTGCTTATCCGCTGATAGACCGGATGAGCGGTCACTTCCTTTCGGACCGGTTCTATTGCCGAACGGGCCCTTTCGATTCCCTCATGGGTCAGCTTCCAGTCGTACCTGGACATGGTTCTCCTTCGACGGGGGAGCTCGATCGTGCACTTCTCCCGACGCACCGGCAAGCGCTTCCAGGAATCCCGGAGAAGTTACCGGCAGTACCGCTCGACAGAAGGAGTCAAGACCGCCGAAAAGGAGATTAAAAGCCGCGTTCCGGACAGTCGAAGACAGTTGTAGAAGTTTGAAGAACCTGTGAACGCAAGCGCTCTCTCCCGCGTACTCGACGGTGTGACCAGTAATCCCGTCACCGTCACCGCCGCATATCGCGTGGTGCCGGGCCGCGAGGCCGACTTCCACTCCTGGGGGTGGGCCATGCTGGGCGCGAGCGCACGGCAACCCGGCTTCCTGGGGGGCGGTGTACTTGTCGATGGAGAGGCGGAGTGGCATGTGGTCTATCGCTTCGCGACCGAAGGCACAGCCCGGGCCTGGGAGGACTCGGCCGCCAGGGTCGAGTGGGACGGCCGGGCGCTGGACATCGCCCGGCAGACGGACCGCAGGAGCGTGCGCGGCTCCAAGGCCTGGTTCGACGCCCAGACCCCCGCACCGAAGGCGCCGGCCCCGCCGTCGAAATGGAAGTTATGGTTCGTGAATATGAGCGCGGTTTTCCCACCGGTGCTCCTGTTCAATCTGATCGTGCTTCCCTATCTCGGTGACCTCAACCCGTTCATTCGTACACTGCTGCTCTGCCTGTGCGTGACGGCCCTGGTCACCTGGATTCTCATGCCTCGCCTTCAGCGTTTCTTCAAGAAATGGCTGTATCCACCGCTCCAGGCGCTTCGCGGACGGCATAAACGACGGACCGCATAGAGCCAGAGAACGACCCCAAGGAGGTGGGCGGGTGAAGACCCTGCTCATCGACAATTACGACTCGTACACGTACAACCTGTTCCAGCTGATCGCCGAGGTCAACGGCGAGGAGCCGGTGGTGATCCTCAATGACGCCCCCGCGGACGCCGTTCCCGATATCTGCGCCTTCGACAACGTGGTGGTGTCGCCGGGACCCGGACATCCGTCGAGGACGCGTGACTTCGGCATCAGCGCCAGAGTGCTCGCCGAGTCCCCGGTGCCGGTGCTCGGGGTCTGCCTCGGCCACCAGGGCATCGCGCACGGGGAGGGCGGGCGGGTGGTGCCCGCCCCGGAGCCGCGGCACGGGCATCTGTCGGCCGTCCGCCACAACGGTCGGGACCTGTTCCAGGGGCTGCCGCAGAACTTCACCGCGGTCCGCTACCACTCGCTGTCGGTACGCGAGCCGCTGCCCGACTCCCTGGAGCCGACCGCCTGGGCGGAGGACGGCGTCCTGATGGGACTGCGGCACCGCGAACGGCCCCTGTGGGGCGTGCAGTTCCACCCGGAGTCGGTGCTCACCGAATACGGCCACCGGATGCTCGTCAACTTCCGGAACCTGACGGCCGAGCGGGCCCGCAGGCCTCGCACGAAGAACACCGCGGTCACCCCGGCCGCGGCGGCGATGCCGAGCCCCAGGGTGACCGTCCCCCGCCCGCGCCGGGCCGACCGGCCCGCCCTCCGGCTGCACACCCGCCGCATCGCCGAGGCGATCGACGCGGAGGCCGCCTTCACGCGGCTGTACGCCGACTCGCCGCGGGCGTTCTGGCTGGACAGTTCCCGGGTCGAGCGGGGACTCTCCCGCTTCTCGTTCTTCGGCGACGACAGCGGTCCGCTCGCCGAGTTCGTCCGGTACGACGTCGAGGCCGGCCTCTGCGAGATCGAGCGGGCCGGGCGGCCGACGCGCAAGGTCCGGGCGAGCGTCTTCGACTATCTCAAGCGGCAGCTGGCGAGCCGTCGGGTCGACGCCACCGGGCTCCCCTTCGACTTCACCGGCGGCTATGTCGGCTACTTCGGCTACGAGACCAAGGCCGACTGCGGCTCCCCCAACCGGCATCGCGCCACCACCCCGGACGCCTGCTGGCTGTTCGCCGACCGGCTGATCGCGGTGGACCACGAGAAGGGCTTCACCTACGCGGTCTGTCTGGCGGAGGACACCCCCCAGGCCGCCGGCGAGGCCACCGACTGGCTCGAGACCATGCTGGTCCGGCTCACCTCCCTCCCCGCCGAGCCGGACCGGCCCCGCCCGACACCGCCCGGGACGGGCGGCACGGGCAGGACGGGCGGGACGGGCGGGACGGACGGGACGGACGGGACGAGAACGACACGGCGTGCGGCCGCACGTGAAGGCGGTGGGGTCGCACCCGGGACGGCCGGAGCCGGGCTCGGTACCGGCGGGCCCGAAGCCCGGGCCGGGTTCCACACGGCCGGAGGCGGACTCGGGGTCGGGGGTCACGGGGTCGGGGATCACTTGGTCGGGGATCACTTGGTCGGGGATCAAGAGGTCGGGGACGTCGAGCCGTGGCTGGTGCGGGACCGGGCGACCTATCTCGCGGACATCGCGGCCTGCCGGCGCGAGCTCGCCGCGGGCACCAGTTACGAGATCTGTCTGACCGACGCCGCGGTGTTACCCGCTCCGGACGACGCGTACGGCTTCTACCGGGTGCTGCGCCGGGTCAACCCCGCGCCGTACGCGGCCTTCCTGAGATTCGGCGACCTCGACGTGGTGGGCTCCTCGCCCGAACGGTTCCTGCGGATCACCCGGGACGGTGTCGCCGAGGCCAAGCCCATCAAGGGAACCGCGCCGCGCGGTGCCGGTCCGCTGGAGGACGCCCGGCTCAGGGACGCGCTGGCGGCGGACGCCAAGACCCGCGCCGAGAACCTGATGATCGTCGACCTGCTCCGCAACGACCTGGGGCGGGTCAGCCGGACCGGGACCGTGCGGGTCTCCCGGCTCATGGCCACCGAGACGTACGCCACCGTGCACCAGCTCGTCTCCACCGTCGAGGGCCGGCTGCGCGAGGGCACCGACGCGGTGGACTGCGTGCGCGCCTGCTTCCCCGGCGGTTCGATGACCGGGGCGCCGAAGCAGCGCACCTTGGAGATCATCGACGGTCTCGAGACCGAGGCGCGCGGTGTGTACGCGGGTGCCCTCGGCTACCTGGGGTGCAGCGGCGGCGCGGACCTCAACATCGTCATCCGCACGGCCGTCCTGGCCGACGGCCTGATGCGGATGGGGGCCGGGGGCGCGATCGTCCTGGACTCCGATCCGGCCGCGGAGTACGACGAGATGCTGCTGAAGACGGCCGCGCAGATGCGGGCCCTGCGGGAGCACGGCGCGGCGCTCACCCGGGCGCCCGGGGAGCGGGAGCCGGAACCTGCCGAGGCACGGGCGGGCGCGGGCCGCTCCCGGGGCACCACCCCCGGCCCCGCCCCGGCCGGCGCGAAGGGGGCCAGCCGATGACGCCCCCGCGGTCGACGACGACGTCACAGCCCGCCGCCGACTCCCGTGAGCAGGGGGTGGGCGTCGGGGCCGGGAATCTCGCCGCGGAGCTTGCCGATCTCGCCGAGCGGAGTGGGTGGGGTGGGCGGGCCGCGTTTCATCAGGGGCACCAGGTGTGGACCCACGGTGAGGTGCACGAGCTGGGGGCGCGGGCGGCCGGGGTGCTCACGGAGCTCGGGGTGCGGGCCGGGGACCGGGTGCTGCTGGCGCTGCCCGACGGGATCGCGTGGGTCGCGGCCTTCCTCGGCGTCGCCCGGCTCGGGGCCGTGGCCGTCCTGGTCAATCCCGAACTGCCCGCGCCCGAGCACGCGTTCATGGCCGCGGACGTCGACGCCGTGCTGTGTGTGACCGGGCCGGGTCTCGAGGACCGTTTCCCGGACCGGGCATGCCTCGGCGCCGACCAGTTCCTCGCGCTCGCCCCCGCCGCCGAGCCGGCCGCCGCCCACCCGGTGGACGCGCGGACGCCGCTGTACGTGCAGTACACCTCCGGCACCACAGGCCGCCCGAAGGGGGTCGTGCACACGCACGGCGACCCGGGGACGTACCACGACCTCATCGGCCGGCGGCTGCTCGGGATCACCGAGGAGGACGTCACGCTGTCGGTGTCGAAGCTGTACTTCGCGTACGGCTTCGGCAACGCCTTCGTCTTCCCGCTCTTCTCCGGCTCCAGTGCCGTCCTGGTGGACCGGCGTCCGACACCCGCCGCCGTCGACGAACTCGTCGCCCGGCACCGGGTGAGCCTGCTCTACTCCGTGCCGTCGGCGTACGCGGCGCTGGTCGCCGACCGGGGCAGCGGTCACGCGGCCTGTTTCGCCTCGGTGCGCGCCGCGGTGTCGGCCGGCGAGGGCCTGCCGGACGGGCTCGGCGGACAGATCACCGAGCTGCTCGGCGCGCCCGTGCTGGAGCAGATCGGTTCGACCGAGGCCGGTCACGCCTTCTGCGCCAACAGTCTCGGCCACGACCGTCCGGGCACCGTCGGGCGTCCCGTGCCGGGGTTCGAGGTGGAGCTGCGCGACCGCGCCGGTCGGCCGGTGCCCGACGGGGCGGAAGGGGAGCTGTGGGTGCGCGGGCCGACGGTGACACCCGGGTACCTGAACCGGCCCGAGGAGACGCGGCGCACGTTGGTCAGCGGCTGGCTGGCCACCCACGACCGGGCGCGCCGCGAACCGGACGGCACCTACCGGCACCTGGGCCGCACCGACGACATGGAGATGGTCGGCGGGATCACCGTCTCCCCGCTGGAGGTGGAGGCCGTCCTGCGCACCCACCCGGCGGTCCGCGAGGTCGCGGTCGCCGCCGTCCCGGACGGGCAGGGCCGCACCCGCCTGCGCGCCTTCGTCGTCCCCACCGGCCCCACCGGCCCCACCGGCCCCACCGGCCCCATCGGCCCCATCGGCCCCGCCGGTCCCGCCGGTCCGGCCCGGCTGGAGGCCGAGCTCGTCGCGGTCGCGCGGGAGCGGCTGGCCGCGTTCAAGGTGCCGCGGGGTGTCAGCTTCGTCGCGTCGCTGCCCCGTACTCCCACCGGCAAGCTCCGTCGTCACCTGGTCCGCCAGGGGGCGTGGTGACGGCGTCCCCCTCCCCCGTCCGTGTCCCCGTCCGTGTCCCCGTCCGTGTCCCCGTCCGTGTCTGAGAGGAACAGCCACATGTCGCAGCAACCCCTGCTCGCCGACCGCGGGTTCTATCCGGGTCCGTTGTTCCGGCGGGCTGCCGAGCGGCACGGAGCCGTCTTCGTCACGCTGGACCGGCCGCTGGACACCCACCCCTGCCTCGGGGTCGACCTCGACTACCGGAAACTGGCCGACGTGGTCGAGGAGTTGTCGGGCCGGCTGTGGGCGGCCGGGGTACGGCCCTCGGAACAGGTGGTCGTCCACAAGACGGACAACGTCGACATCGTGTTGCTGGCCTGCGCGGTCTCCCGTATCGGCGCGGTCCCCGTGCTCCTCTCCCCCGGTCTGGCCGGACCGGTCGTCGGGCAGCTGCTCGAACGACTGCGGCAGCCCTGGCTGATCACCGACCGGGCCAAGCTGGAGGGGCCGCTGAAGGACGCCGGCATCGCCTCGCAGGTGCGCCGGACCCTCTCCGTCGACGACGCGCCCGGCGCCGAGCCCCTCGCGAAGTACACCGGCGCCGAGCCGCCCGCTCCCGTACGGTTGCACCCGCGTGAGCCCGCCCTGATCACCCACAGCTCGGGCACGACCGGCGTCCCCAAGCTGGCCGTGCACTGCCCGAACACCATGTGGAACCGGCTGGTGCCGCAGAAGGCGATGGGCTGGCCCACCCGGGGCGAGACCGCCGCGCTGCACATGTCGTTCGTGCACTCGCGCTTCTACCACCTGCTCGGCGTCCTGCTGCACTTCGGCAGCCCGCTGGTGCTGATCACCGACCCGGAACCGGCGAGCGTGGGGCCGCTGCTGGCCCGGCACCGCCCCGGCATCGTCGAGACCCACCCCAACACCTTCGTGCTGTGGGAGGAGTTGGCCGACGCGCCCGGCGCTCCGCTGTCCCGGGTGAAGTCGTACGGCTCCACCTTCGACGCGATCCATCCGCGCACCGTACGACGGCTGCTGGGCGCCTCGCGTCGCCGTGCGCCGTGGCTGATCCAGCTGTACGGGCAGAGCGAGACCGGGCCCGTCGCGTTCCAGTGGTTCACCCGGCGCAGCGCGGAGCGGGCGGACGGGCGGCGGGTCGGGATCGCGATCCCCGGCTTCACCCGGGTCCGGGTCGCGGACCCCGACGGCAGGCCGGTCCCGCCCGGCACTCCCGGGCGGATCGAGGCCCGCACCAGGGGGCGCATCCTCACCTACCTCGGCGCGCGGGCGCAGTACGAGCGTCAACTCGACGGCGGCTGGTGGCAGATGGGCGACCTGGGATACATGAGCCGCCTGGGCGCGCTGCATCTGATCGACCGGGAGGTCGACCGGATCGACGCCGTGCACAGCAATCTGGCGGTCGAGGACGCGCTGATGGAGCGGCTGGAGGAGCTCCGCGAGGTCGTGATCGTGGCCGGCGCGGACCGTGAGCCGGTGCCGGTGGTGTGCGTGCGGGGCGAGCAGCCGCTCGACCCTGAGCGCTGGCGGGAGGCGACCGCCGATCTGCCCGCGATGGCCGAGCCGCGCCAGTGGCGGTTCGAGGAACTGCCGATGACGGCGACCTGGAAGGTGAAGCGGGTGGAGATCACCCGAATGCTGACGCAGCCGACACAGACCCCGGCGAGCGTGCGCGCGTGAATCCCGTGATCGTGGTGGGCGCGGGTCCGGTCGGCCTGTCGGCCGCGCTGGCCCTGCGCGCGCACGGGCTGCCGGTCGCGCTCCTGGAGGCGGACCCCGCCGGCCGTGAACGGCCGGGCAGCCGGGCCCTGTTCGTGCACCGGGAGACCCTGCGGCTGCTCGACGGGATGTCCCCGGGCCTGGCCGCCGAGATCACGGCGTACGGCCGGACCTGGCACACCCGGCGCACCCTCTACCGGGGCCGCGAGGTGTACGCGCGCACCTTCCCGCCCCCGTCCGGGCTGCCGCCCTTCACGAGCCTGCGCCAGCTCGACACCGAGCGCTTCCTGCGCGCGGCGTGCGAGCGGGCCGGGGTGGACTTCGTCTGGGACGCGCGGATCGAGGGCGTCCGCACCTCCGGATCGGGTGTGACGCTCGTCGGCGAGGGCGGACGGGAGTGGGGCGCCGGATACGTCGTCGCCGCCGACGGGGCCCGCTCGGCCGTCAGGGGCGGGCTGGGCATTCCCCTGGAGGGCGTGCGCGGCGAGGGCTTCCATGTCGTCGTCGACGTGGCGGACGTGCCGGGCGCCGAGCTGCCGCTGGAGCGGGTCTTCCACTACGAGCATCCGGGCGTCGGGGGCCGCAGTGTGATGCGGGTGCCGTTCACCGGCGGCTTCCAGGTCGACCTCCAGTGCCGCGACGACGACCCGGAGGAGGCCTTCGGTACCGAGGACGCCGTGCGGGAGTGGCTGCCCGGGGTGGTGGGCGACGGGTACGCCGACCGGATCCTGTGGGTGTCGACGTACCGCTTCCTGCGCAAGGTCGCGGCCTCCTTCACGGACCCGCACGGGCGGGTGCTGCTCGTCGGCGAGGCCGCGCATCTGTTCCCGCCGTTCGGCGCGCGCGGCATGAACAGCGGGATCGCCGACGCGGCGGCGGCCGCGCGGGCCGTGGCCGCCGGGACGCCGGAGGCGGTGGCCGCGTTCGCGGACGTACGGCGGGCCGCGGGGCTGTTCAACAGCGAGGCCGCCGGCCTGGCCCTGGAGCATCTGCGGCCACGGCGTCGGACCGTGCGGCTCAGACAGCGCGCGGCGGCGGCCCTCGCGCCCGTGCTGCCCTCGTGCGGCTCATGGCTGGAGCACGCGCCGTACGGACCCCGGGGCGGGGCGCCGGCGGTGGCGGGCGGGAAGTACTGAGGAGGACCGAGTGGGTGCACGACCGACCGTCGGTGAGGGGCTGTCGACGTGGACGCCCGGCCGTGGGCTGACCGTCGCCGCGGAGTCCGTGGCGGACGGGCCGCTGCTGGTCGCGGACTCGTGGCTGGTCCGCGAGGGCCGGGTGCGCGGGTACGGCCGGCACCGGGAGCGGTTTCTGCGGGCCTGCGCGGAGTGCGGCGGCCCGGGGCCCCGCCGGCTCGTCGAGTTCTGGCAGGACATGACGGCGGCGCTGCCGCGCACCGGCGACTGGTTCCCGCGGGTGGAACTCACGGCCGGTTCAGCCGGTTCACGGGAGTTGAGACTGCGGTTGCGGCCCGCCCCGCCGCTCGGCACGGAGGTGCGCCTCTGGTCCGTCGGCCAGCCGGACCGGCGGACCGCGCCCCGCCGCAAGGGCCCGGACCTGGACGTCCTGGCCCGGGTGCGGGGGCGGGCGGTCGACGAAGGGGCGCAGGAAGGGGTGCTGGTCGGTCCGTCCGGGGTGGTGCTGGAGTCGGCCACCGCGAGCGTGCTGTGGTGGGAGGGCGATCGCCTGTGCCTGCCGCCGCCCCGGCTGCCCGTCCTGCCCGGAGTGACCGTGGGACTCGTCCGGGAGCGGGCCGCACGGTCCGGGATCCCCGTCGCCCACCGCGAGCGGACCCTCGCCGAGCTGGACGGCCGGGAGGTGTGGACGGTGAACGCGTTGCACGGGCTGCGACCGGTGACGAGCTGGATCGGTGAGCCGATGACAGCCGGGCGCGCGGTACGGGCGCCGGAATGGCGGGAATGGCTGGAGGGATTGCCGGAGCCGCTTCCGGGTCAATAGAGCACAGCGCGAAGAAACAAAAAGACGGGCATCGGCGAATATCGCCGATGCCCCGATTCCGCATGGTCCGGAAATGCTTTTTCCGGGATGGTGCCCGGAATTAGCTCTTGGCCGGCTGATAGGCCCCCGGCACCATGCGCGTCGCAATGGCGATCCGGTTGTACGCGTTGATGACCGTGGCCGTCCAGATCAGCGCCGCCACCTGGGCCTCGTCGAAGACCTCGGCGGCCTCGGCGTACACCGCGTCCGGCACCTGCCCGTCGTGGACCAGGGTCACCGCCTCGGTCAACGCCAGTGCGGCGCGCTCCCGGGCGCTGAAGAAGGGGGTCTCCCGCCAGGCGTTCAGCGCGTAGATCCGCTGCTCGGCCTCGCCCCGGGCGCGGGCGTCCTTGGTGTGCATGTCGAGGCAGAACGCGCAGCCGTTGAGCTGTGAGGCGCGGATCCTGACCAGTTCCAGGATCTCGGGTTCGACCTTGGCGTCCTGGGCGGCGGAAACGGCGGCGCCGTGCAGGGATCCCATTGCGGCGGAAACATCGGGGGTTATCTTCTTGAGGGCCACGCGGGACACGGAATTGTTGTTCGTCATGGGGTGACTCTAACCCTTGCGACCGGGAATCTATCCGGGAAAAGGAATTCCGGAGCCGTTCTCACCGAAAGGAAGCGCCGCGCACAACGCGTCCAGCGCGCCGGACCAGGCGTGGTCCGGCGGGGTCCCGTAGCCGACGACCAGGGCGTCGAGGGGCTCGGTGACCGCGTCGGGGTGGCGGTAGCGGGGGGTGAGGCCGTCGACCGCCAGGCCCTGGTAGGCCGCCGCCCGTAGCACCGCCTCCTCCGTGCCGGGCGGCAGCCGCAGCACGGCGTGCAGGCCCGCCGCGATACCGGTGACGCGGATCGCGGGGGCGTGCGCGGCCAGGGCCGCGACCAGCGCGTCACGGCGCCGGCGGTAGCGGGTGCGCGCCGCCCGGACATGACGGTCGTACGCGCCCGACGCGATGAACTCCGCCAGCGTCAACTGGTCCAGCACCCCCGAGGTGTCCACTCCGCCCTTGGCCGCCAGCACCTCCTCCGTGACGTCCGGCGGCAGCGCCATCCAGCCCAGGCGCAGGCCGGGAGCCAGTGACTTGCTCGCGGTGCCCAGGTACACCACATGGCCGGGGTCCAGGCCCTGGAGGGCGCCGACGGGCTGGCGGTCGTAGCGGAACTCGCCGTCGTAGTCGTCCTCCAGGACCAGCCCGCCGGTGTGCCGCGCCCAGTCCACGACGGCCGCCCGCCGGTCGTGGTGCAGCGGCACGCCCATCGGGAACTGGTGGGCGGGGGTGAGCAGGACCGCGCCCGCGCCCTGCGACAGCCCTGGGCCCGTCAACAGGCGTGTGTCCGTGCCGCGTTCGTCGACGGGCAGCGCGGTCATGGCCAGCCCGGCCGACGCCAGCAGCCTCCAGTGCTCGTCCAGGCCGTACGAGTCGACGGCGATCGTGCGCACCCCGCGCGCCCGCAGGACGGTGGTGAGCAGTCTCAGGCCGTGCGCGAACCCGGCGCACACCACGATGCGTTCGGGGTCGGCGCGCACGCCGCGGGCGCGGGCGAGGTAGCCGGCGAGGGCGGTGCGCAGTTTGGCCCGGCCGCGGGGATCGCCGTAGCCGAGGGCGTCGGAGGGGGCGGCGGTGAGGGCGCGGCGGGCCGCCCTGAGCCACTCGGCGCGCGGGAAGGACCCGAGGTCGGGGGTGCCGGGGCGCAGGTCGTAGGCGGGCCGGCGGCGCTCGGGGCGAGGGGGTACCGCGCCCGCGGTCGGGGCGGTCCTCCCCTCGGCCACCCGCGTGCCCGAGCCCTGGCGGGCGGTGAGCCAGCCCTCGGCGACGAGGTCGGCGTAGGCGTCGGCGACCGTGTTGCGGGCGATGCCCAGGTCGGCGGCGAGCGAGCGCGAGGAGGGGAGCCTGGTGCCGGCGGGCAGCCGGCCGCTGCGGACGGCCTCGCGCAGGGTGTCGGTCAGGCCCCGGCGCAGGTGCGGTCCGGTCGGTTCCAGATGCAGGTCGACGCCGAAAGTGGCCCATGATCTCGCCATGGAAATGGACCATACTCCTGGGCTGCCCCGCTCCTAGGGTCGAGGGCATGACGACGCACGCAGACCCCACGACCACCGACGAACAGGTTCCCTACGCCCCCGAACACGCCCCCCGGCTGAACTGGTCCGCGCACGCGCCCGAGGTGCTCAAGGCGATGCTCCGGCTCGACGCCGCCGCCCGTAAGGGCCTCGACCCGAAGCTGGTCGAGCTGGTGAAGGTCCGCGCCTCGCAGATCAACCACTGCGCGCTCTGCGTCGACATGCACAGCAAGGACGCGCTCGCGGCGGGCGAGAGCGTCGAGCGGATCATCCAGCTCAGCGCGTGGGAGGAGTCGGCGCACTTCTACACCGAGAAGGAGCTCGCGGCGCTGGCCCTCACGGAGGCGGTGACCGTGCTGACGGACCGCTTCGTGCCCGACGAGGTGTACGAGCGGGCCGCCGCGCACTTCGAGGAGGCCGAGCTGGCGCAGCTGATCGCCGCGATCACGGTGATCAACGCGTGGAACCGGTTCGGCGTGACCTGCCGCCTGGTGCCGGGCCACTACCGGCCGGGGCAGCACGCATGAGCCGCACGAACCTCCTCGACCGGGAGGTCGGCCGGGCCATGTCCACGCTCAGCGCGGTCGCGAAGCAGGGTCTCGGTGACCCCGCGCTCGCCGAGCTCGTGGTGATTCGCGCCTCGCAGCTCAACCACTGCGCGTTCTGCCTCGACATGCACCTCACCATCGCCCGCGAGCACGGGGTGAGCGAGAAGCAGCTCGATCTGCTGAGCGCGTGGGAGGAGGCGGGGGAGCTCTACGACGAGCGGGAGCGGGCCGCGCTCGCGCTCACCGAGGCGGTGACCCTGCTGACCGGGGGCGCCTCCCAGGCTTTTGGCTCTGGGGGAGGCTTCGTGCCCGACGCGGTGTACGAGCGGGCGGCCAGGCACTTCGACGCCCCGCGGCTCGCCCACCTCGTCGCGCTGATCACCGCCATCAACAGCTGGAACCGGGTGATGGTCGCCCGCCGTATCCCGCCCGGGGGATACACACCATGAGCGAGGTGGACGCCAAGAGCAAGGTGGGCGAATTCCGTCGGCTGCACCACGGCCGGCTGCCGGACGATCCGCTCGTGCTGCCCGGCCCCTGGGACGCGGCCGCCGCCCGGGTGTTCGCCGAGGCCGGGTTCGCGGCACTCGCCACGCCCAGCGCGGGCGTCGCCGCCTCGCTCGGGTACGCGGACGGGCGGACCCCGGCCGACGAGATGTTCGCGGCGGTCGCCCGGATCGTACGGGCGGTGGACGTGCCGGTGTCGGCGGACGTCGAGGACGGGTACGGGCTGGCGCCCGGGGAGCTGGTGGAGCGGCTGCTGGAGACGGGCGCCGTCGGCTGCAACCTGGAGGACTCGACCGACGGCGTCCTCAAGGACCCGCGCGAACACGCCGAGTGGCTCGCCGAGGTGCGGCGGGCGGCGGGCGACCGGCTCTTCGTCAACGCGCGCATCGACACCTTCGCGTACGGCGACGGGGACCCGGACGACGCCATCGGACGGGCGGCGGTGTACGTGGCGGCGGGCGCCGACTGCGTCTATCCGATCGGCGCCCCGGCGGCCGTCCTGCCGTTGCTGCGGTCCGGGACGCAGGGGCCGCTGAACGTGTTCGCGCAGGTCGGCGCGGGCCCCTCGCCCACCGCACTCGGTGAACTCGGGGCCACTCGCGTCACGTTCGGACCGGGACTGCAGCAGCGGGCGACGGTCCTTCTGCGGGATCTCGTCACCGAGCTGAGGCCGTGACCGTCAGGACAGCCACGCCTTCCACGTCGACGCGTGGCTGTCCACCCACTTCTTGGCGGCCGCCTCCGGAGTGAGCTTCTGGTCCGCGATCATCAGGGACACCTCGTTCTGGTCCTCCGTCGTCCACTTGAACTTCTTCAGGAAGGCGGCCGCCCTGCCGCCGTCCTTCGAGAAGTCCGCGTTGAGGTACTTCTGGAGCGGGGTGTGCGGGTAGGCGCAGGCCACCTTGTCCGGCTCCGCGTCGCAGCCCTCCTTGTAGGCGGGCAGCTTCACCTCGGTCATCGGGACCTTCTTGAAGAGCCACTGCGGGGCGTACCAGTAGGTGAGGAAGGGCTTCTTCTCCTTGGCGAACTGCCTCATCTGGGTGATCTGGGCGGCCTCGGAACCGGCGAAGACGACCTGGTAGTCGAGCTTCAGGTTCTGCACCAGGGCCTTGTCGTTGGTGACGTAGGACGGGGAGCCGTCCATGAGCTGGCCCTTGCCGCCGCTCTCGGCGGTGCGGAACTGCGACGCGTACTTGTTGAGGTTCTTCCAGTTCGTGACGTCCGGGTGCTGCTTGGCGAAGTACGTCGGGACGAACCAGCCGATGTGCCCGGTGACGCCGAGGTCGCCGCCGCGCGCGATCGTCTTCTTGTCGTCGACGTAGCGCTGCTCCTGGTCGGGGTGGCCCCAGTCCTCCAGGATCGCGTCGACCCGGCCCTGGCTGAGCGCGTCCCAGGCGGGCACCTCGTCGACCTGGACGGTGTCGACGCGGTAGCCGAGCTTGTGCTCCAGGAGGTACTGGGCGACGGCCACGTTGGCCTGCGCGCCCACCCAGGACTGGACCGAGAGGGTCACGGTCTTGGCGCCCTGCGCGTTGGCGAAGGGCGACGCCTGCTTGGTCATGTCGGCGGCGCCGCAGCCGGTCAGCAGCAGGAGCGCGGACGCCCCGGCGGTCATGGCAGTCGTACGAAGCCGCAGGTCACGAAGTCGCATGTCACGCTCCCTTCTTCACGCGGCGGTCGGCCGGCTGGGTCACCCGGTCGAGCATCAGGCCGAGGCAGACGATCGCGGCGCCGGCCACCAGACCGGTCGCGAGGTCGCCCTGGGCGAGCCCGAACACGGCGTCGTAGCCGAGCGCGCCGCCGCCGACCAGACCGCCGATGATGACGACGGCGAGGACGAGGACCACGCCCTGGTTCACGGCGAGCAGCAGCGCGGGCCGGGCGAGCGGGAGCTGGACCTGGCGCAGTTGCTGCGCGCCGGTCGCGCCGAGGGACCGGGCGGACTCCATCGCCGCCGGGTCGACCTGGCGCAGGCCCTGGGTGGTGATGCGGACGACGGCGGGCAGCGCGTAGACGACGGCCGCCGCGACGGCGGGGGCGCGGCCGACGCCGAACAGGGCGACGACCGGGATGAGGTACACGAACTGCGGCATCGTCTGGAACACGTCCAGGACCGGGCGCAGCACCTGTTCGACGCGGTCGCTGCGGGCGGCGGCGATACCGGTCGCGAAGCCGAGGACGAGGGTGACGGCGACGGCGGCCAGCACCTGGGAGAGGGTGTCCAGGGACGGTTCCCACACGCCGAGCACGCCGGTCGCGGCCAGCGCGAGGACGGCGGTCAGCGCGGTGCGCCAGGTGCCGATCGGCCAGGCGATCGCGGCGACCAGCAGCAGCACGGCCCACCAGGGCAGGCCCTGGAGGCCGGCCCTGAGGGGGTCGAGGACCCAGGTGGTGAAGTGGCCGGCCCAGTCGGCGGTGCCGCCGATCACGGGCACCCCGGAGTAGAGGTGGTCGGTCATCCAGTCGACGGCGTCGTTGACCGGGGCGGCGATGCTCACCGTCCAGGCGTCGGGCCAGTCGAGCCGGCCGACCAGGCGCCCGACGAGGGCGACGGCCACGGCGGCGCCGGCGGCGTAGAGCCAGCCGGCCCGGTGGCTGCCCGGTTCGCCGTCGCCGGCGTGGCCCGCGGCGGCCGTGACGCGGTCCAGGACGACCGCGAGGAGCACGATCGGGATACCGGCGGCGAGGGCGGCGCCCACGTCGACCGAGGCCAGTGCCTGGTAGACGCGGTCACCGAGGCCGCCCGCGCCGATCACCGACGCGATGACCGCCATGCCCAGCGCCATCATGATCGTCTGGTTGAGGCCGAGGAGGAGTTCCTTGCGGGCCAGCGGGATCCGGGCGGTCAGCAGGCGTTGCCGGGCGGTCGCGCCCAGCGACTCGACCGCTTCCAGGACCTCCTTGTCGGCGCCGCGCAGCCCGAGCGCGGTGAGCCGGGCCATGGGCGGGGCGGCGTAGACGACGGTGGCCAGGACGGCCGCCGGGACGCCGATACCGAAGACGAGCACGACCGGGAGCAGGTAGGCGAAGGCGGGCAGTACCTGCATGGTGTCGAGGATCGGGCGCAGACCGCGGTCCAGGCGCTCGGAGAGACCGCCGGCCAGGCCGAGCACCACACCCACCACGACCGACACGAGGACGGCGACGATCATCAGGGCCAGTGTCTGCATGGTCGGCACCCACATGCCGAGCAGGCCGCAGGCCAGGAAGGCGGCCGCCGTGCCGAGCGCGAGCCGCACTCCGGCCACCCGCCAGGCGACCAGTGCGGCCGCCGCGGTGACCCCGGCCCAGCCCGCGCCGAGCAGCACCAGGTACACGGCGCGCACCGAGAGGACCACGCCGTTGCTGAGGTAGCCGAAGAAGTAGAGGAACAGGGGGTTGCTGTCGCGGTTGTCGACGATCCAGTCGCTGGCACCGGTGAGCGGGTCGGTCAGGTCGACGGTGAGCGCGTGCGGCCAGGTGCCGCTGGACCACCGGGCGTTGGCCAGGGGGACGAGGATCGCGGCCGCGAGCGCGAGCATCAGGAGCTTGCGGACGGCCTGGTGTTTGAGGAAGCCCGGGAGGGCGACCCGGGGGGCGGGTGTGGTCAGCGTGGCCATCAGACCGCCTCCTTACGGGGCTCCGTTCCGACGGCGACGGATCCGGGCCCCCGTCCGGCCGGGACGGCTGCGGGGCCCGTGCCGGCCACCACGCCGAGCAGTCCCTCGTGGTCGACGACGCCGAGGCAGCGGGCCGAGTCCATGACCCGTACCGGGACGCCCGCCCGGGCGACCGCCTCGATGGCCTGGGACACCGTGGCGTCCGGGGACACGGCCGGGCCGGTGCCCGCCTCCTCCAGGGACGCGGGCCGCATGGCCGTACGCACCGTCAGGACCTGCTCGCGCGGTACGTCACGGACGAACTCGCGGACGTAGTCGTCGGCCGGGGAGCCCACGATCTCCTCGGGCGTGCCCAGCTGCACGACCTCGCCGTCGCGCATCAGGGCGATCCGGTCGCCCAGCTTCAGCGCCTCGCTGAGGTCGTGGGTGATGAAGACCATCGTGCGGCCCTCCTCGCGGTGCAGCCGGACGACCTCCTCCTGCATGTCGCGCCGGATGAGCGGGTCGAGGGCGCTGAAGGGCTCGTCGAAGAGGAGCACCTCCGGGTCGACGGCCAACGCGCGGGCCAGGCCGACGCGTTGCCGCTGGCCGCCGGAGAGCTGGGCGGGCCTGCGCTGTTCCATGCCGTCCAGGCCGACCTTGTCGACGACCTCCTTGGCGCGGGCGCGTCGCTCGGCGCGGCCCATGCCCTGGATCTCCAGGCCGTAGGCCACGTTGTCGAGGACCGTGCGGTGCGGGAGCAGGCCGAAGTGCTGGAAGACCATCGCGGCGCGGTGCCGGCGCAGTTCGCGCAGCCGGGTGCGGTCCATCGCGCGGACGTCCTCGCCGTCGACGACGATGGTGCCGGCCGTCGGCTCGATCAGCCGGGTCAGACAGCGCACCAGGGTGGACTTGCCGGAGCCGGACAGGCCCATGACGACGAAGACCTCGCCCTTGCGCACGTCGAAGGAGACGTTGCGGACGGCGGCGGTGCAGCCGGTGCGGGAGCGGAGTTCGGTCGGCGGGAGCGCGGCGAGTTCGGGGTCGGCCGGGATGCTCTCGGACTTGGGTCCGAAGACCTTCCAGAGGCCGTCCACCGAGAAGACGGGGGCTTCGGTGTCCGCGGTGGGCGGCTTACGGGTGGCGGGCATGATCGTCATCGCGCATCGTCTCCGATCAGGTCGACGGCTTTCTCGCCGACCATGAGCACCCCGATCATGGGGTTCACGGCGGTCATGGTGGGGAACACGGAGGCGTCCGCGATGCGGATGCCGTCCAGGCCTCGGATCCGCAACCGTGGGTCCACCACGGCCAGTTCGTCGTCCTCGGCGCCCATGCGGCAGGTGCCCGCGGGGTGGTAGACGGTGTGTGCGACCTTGCGGGCGTACTCGCTCAGTTCCTCGTCGCCCGTGATGTCCGGGCCCGGCGCCACCTCGCGCTTGAGCCAGCCGGCCAGCGGCTCGGTCTTGGCGATCTCGCGGGCGATCCTGATCCCGTCGACGAGGGTGCGGCCGTCGTAATCGTCCTCGTCGGTGAAGTAGCGGAAGTCGAGGGCGGGCTTCACGGCCGGGTCCGCGCTCTCCAGGTAGAGCCGGCCGCGCGACTTCGGCTTGGGGATGTTGGGGGTCATCGAGACGCCGTACGGCGGGCGTTCGTAGCCCAGGCGTTCCGGGTTGTCCGTGAAGGGGACCTGGTAGAAGTGGAACATCAGGTCGGGGCCCTGGTGGGCGGGGTCGCGGCGGACGAAGAGACCGGCGTCGGAGTCCATCGCGGAGTTCTCCGGGAGCGGCCCGTGGGTCTCCCAGACGATCACCGACTCGGGGTGGTCGAGGAGGTTCTCGCCGACGCCGGGCAGGTCGAGCACGACGGGTATGCCGAGCGCGTCCAGGTCGGCCTTCGGGCCGATGCCGGAGTGCAGGAGCAGGCGCGGCGAGTCGACGGCGCCCGCGCACAGCACGACCTCGCGCCGGGCCCGTACGAGGATCTCCTCGCCGTCCTTCGTGCGGACGTGCACGCCTTCGGCGCGGGTGCCGTCGAGCTCCAGCCGGTGGGCCCAGCTCTCCAGCAGGATCGTCAGGTTGGGCCGCTCGTCCATCACCGGGTGCAGATAGGCCACCGAGGCGCTCGACCGCTTGTTGGTCTCCGGGTGGTAGGCGAGGTCGAAGAAGCCGACGCCGTCGTCGAAGGGCTTGCTGTTGAAGCCCTCGATCCGCGGCACTCCGGTGGCCTGCTGAGCGGCCTCGACGAAGTCGCGGGCGATGGCGTTCCGGTCCTTCTCGTCGACCGGGACGATGTTGTTCAGCAGGCGCGCGTAGTACGCCTCCATCGGGACCGCGCCCCACCCGCGGGCGCCGGCCGCCTCCCACTCGTCGAAGTCGGACGGCAGCGGCTTGAAGGCGATGAGCGTGTTGTGCGAGGAGCATCCGCCGAGGACACGGGCGCGGCTGTGCCGGATGTGGGAGTTGCCGCGCGGCTGCTCGGTGGTCGGGTAGTCGTAGTCGAGCTCGCCACCGAGCAGGCCCATCCAGCGGCGCAGGGTGAGGACGTCGTCGCGGCCGACGTCGCTGGGGCCGCCCTCGATGACGGCGACGGTGGTGTCGGGGTTCTCGGTCAGCCGGGAGGCGATGACGGAACCGGCGGTTCCGCCTCCGATGACGACGTAGTCGTAGACATGTGCGTTCTCTGGCATGGGGGGTACTCCAGGGGCGTGCGAAGTCTTCGAGCAGGCTCGGTCGGGCGGGGGGTCAGCCGGCGAACCAGCGGACGGGGCGCGGCGCGAGGTTCTGGTAGATGTGCTTGGACTCGCGGTACTCGGCGAGCCCGGCGGGGCCGAGTTCGCGGCCCACTCCGCTCTTCCCGAAGCCTCCCCACTCCGCCTGCGGCAGATAGGGGTGGAAGTCGTTGATCCAGACGGTGCCGTGCCGCAGCCGGCCGGCGACCCTGCGGGCCCGGCCCGCGTCGGCGGTCCAGACGGCGCCCGCGAGGCCGTACTCGGTGTCGTTGGCGAGCGCGACGGCCTCGTCCTCGGTGCGGAAGGTCTCGACGGTGAGGACCGGTCCGAAGACCTCCTCCCGCACGACCCGCATCTCGCGGTGGCAGCGGTCGAGGACGGTGGGCTCGTAGAAGTAGCCGGACTCCGGCCGCTGCGGGGCGGGTTCCGGACGCCGGCCGCCGGACCGCAGCACGGCGCCCTCCGCGAGCGCGGAGGCGACGTACGCCTCGGTCTTGGCGCGCTGCTGCTCGGAGACGAGCGGACCGCACTCGACGCCGTCCTCGGTGCCGCGGCCGAGCCGGATCTGCTCGGCCCTGCGGGCGAGTTCGGCGACGAAGCGGTCCCGGACCGATTCCTCGACGATGAGCCGGGAGCCCGCCGAGCAGACCTGGCCGCTGTGGATGAAGGCGGCGTTGAGGGCCTGGTCGACGGCGGTGTCGAAGGCCTCGTCGGTGGCACAGGCGTCGGCGAAGACCACGTTGGGGTTCTTGCCGCCGAGTTCGAGGGCGACCTTCTTGACGGTCGGCGCGGCCGCCTGCGCGACCTTCGTGCCGCTGACCAGGCCGCCGGTGAAGGAGACGAGGTCGACGTCGGGGTGCTCGGCGAGCCGCGCGCCGACCGTGTGCCCGGGTCCGGTGACGATGCCGGCGACCCCGGCGGGCAGCCCGGCCTCGAGGAGCAGGTCGATGAGCGCGATCGTCGTCATCGGGGTGATCTCGCTCGGCTTGACGACGAACGTGTTGCCCGCGGCGAGCGCCGGGGCGATCTTCCAACTCGCCTGCAGCAGCGGGTAGTTCCACGGGGTGATGAGCGCGCACACGCCGACCGGCTCGTGTACGACGACGCTGTGGATGTCGGGCGAGCCCGCGTCCACCACCCGGCCCGGGGACTCGGCGGCGACGAGGGCGGCGAAGTAGCGGAAGGCGTCGGCGACGCAGTCGATGTCGACGCGCCCCTCCTCGAGCGTCTTGCCCGCGTCCCGGCTCTCCAGCAGGCCGAGCCGTTCGCGATCGCGCACGAGAAGATCGGCGACGCGGTACAGCAGGGCGGCGCGTTCGGCGACGGGGGTGTGCGACCAGTCGCCCTCGTCGAAGGCGGTGCGGGCGGCCGCGACCGCGAGGTCGGTGTCCTTCTCGTCGCCCTCCGCGACCACCGCGAAGGGGCGGCCGTCCGCGGGGTCGAGAATCTCGCGGGTCGCGCCGGAGACGGCTTCCAGCCACTCTCCGCCCGCATGGATCGTCCGGTGGTCGCGCTGTTCCGGCTGTTCCGTCCTGTCGGCCATGATCGCTGTCGCCTTCCGTTCCTGTTCAGTCCCCCTGCGTCACCTGTGGCTCCGTCTCGGCGACGGCGTCCACATGCCCCCAACCTCTCATTGCATGCGCAATGTTTGGCCGAAAGTGCGCTGCATCACTGAAGTTATGGACATAAAGTGACAAACCGTACGTCTGATCACGACCGGTCGACCTGGCCGGACCATGGACGCGGCCAGAACCTTTGACTAAAGTCAAAGAACTATGGAGCCAGTGCGGACGGAGCCGGTGCCGGCTGAGCCGGTGCCGGCTGAGCAGGTGGCGGCCTTCCGCCGCTTCAACCGCTACTTCACGCGCCGGATCGGCGCCCTGGACGACCACTACCTCGGCCAGGGCCGCCCGCTGGGCGAGGCTCGGCTGCTGTTCGAGGTCGCCGACGCCGAGACCGGCGTGTCCCTGCGCACGCTGCGCGCGCGGCTCGGCCTGGACGCCGGGTACCTGAGCCGGATGGCGAAGGCCCTGGAGGCGCAGGGCATGGTCCGCATCAGCGTGCACCCCGACGACAACCGGCTGCGGATGGTCGAACTGACCCCGGCCGGACACGTCGAGCTCAAGGAACAGAACCGCCGTGCCGACGTGCGCACGGCGGACCTGCTGACCGGGCTCGACGCGCGACAGCGCACGGAGCTGACCGAGGCGATGGCCACCGCACGCCGCCTGCTGCGCCTGGCCGCCATCACCGTCGAGCGGGTCGACGGCGCCGCGCCGGACGCCCGCGCCTGCCTGGAGGCCTACGCCGCCGACCTCACCGCCCGCTTCGGCAGCTTCACCGCGTCCGACCTGGTCGGCCCGCAGGAGGTCTCCGGCGCGACCGGCGCCTTCTTCATGGCGTACGAGGAGGGACGGGCGGTGGGCTGCGGAGGGCTGCGCACCCTGGAACCCGGCGTCGGCGAGCTCAAGCACGTCTGGGTGCACCCGGACGCCCGCCGCCTCGGCCTGGCCCGGCGGCTCCTCGAACAACTGGAGGGCGCGGCGGCCCAGCGCGGCCTGAACCTGCTGCGCCTGGACACGAACGCGTCGCTCACCGAGGCACGCGCGATGTACCGGGCGTGCGGATACCGCGAGATCCCGGCCTACGTCGACCACGTCTACGCCGACCACTGGTTCGAGAAGCGGCTCACGCCTTCGGCGCCGCTCCGCTGACTACCGGGCGAGCAGGTCCCGCACCGCGCCGCGCAGCCAGGCGTGGGCCGGGTCGGCGTCGTGGCGCGGGTGCCAGGCCATGCCCAGCCGGAGCGGGGGCAGGGGCAGCGGCACCTCGAAGGAGACCAGGCCGAGGCTCTCCGCCAGCGGCAGCCCCCAGGCGGTGTTGAGGCCCACCAGATCGGTGTCGCGGATGACGAACAGGGAGGAGGGCAGGGAACCGACGGTTCCCACCACCCGCCGCTCCAGGCCGAGTTCGGCGAGGGCGGCATCGATGGGCCCGTGCAGCCTGCCGCGCCGGGACACCAGGATGTGGTCGGCCTCCCGCGCGTACCGCTCGGGCGTCAACTCGCCCTCCAGCAAGGGATGTCCGGCGCGGGCGACCCCCATCATGCGGTCCTCGTGCAGCTGTTCGCGGTGCACCTCGGGGGCGGCCGTGTCGAGTACGCCCACCTCCAGATCGGCGGTGCCCTCGCGCAGGAACGGCGCGTCGATGTGACTCTCGCTCAGGAAGCGGAGCCGGATACCGGGCGCCTCGGCGGCGATGCGGGCGTAGAGGGCCGGCCCGTGGGCGGCCGCGATGGCGTCGTGGCCGAGGATCGTGAAGGAGCGGATTACCGTCCTCAGGTCGGTGCCCCCGACCGGCGCGAACAGCGCCCGCGCCCGTTCCACGACCGCGCCCACCTCGGCCCGTACGGCGATCGCGCGGGGCGTCGGCACCATCCGCCGCCCGGCCCGCACCAGAACCGGATCGCCGAGCGCCTTGCGGATCCGGCCGAGGGTGCGGCTCATCGCCGGTTCCGACAGGTGCAGGCGCCGGGCCGCGCCCTGCACGCTCTGCTCCTCCAGCAGCACATCCAGCGCGACCAGCAGATTCAGGTCGATGCCCGCGGGGCCGCCCGCGGATCCGTCCAGCGGCCCGATCGCGGATTGCGTCATACGCATTCGTCCCTTGCAAAGGTTGCACTGGAAAGCAGGTCGGAGGCGAGCCTACGGTGACGGGGCCTGAAAGGGCATCCCACTCCAACGAGCTCCCCGGGAGGAGCCGTGCCCTCGCACGCCCTGAAACGGTCCACCCTCCTCGCGCTGTGCGCCTGCGTGCTGGTCGCGCAGAGCATGGTCGCCGCGATCAACCTCCTCATCCCGCAACTGGGTTCGTCGTCCCTGCACCTCTCGCACACCGAGATCCTGTGGACCGTCGACGCCTACGTCATCGCGTTCGCCGGTCTGCTCATCCCGGCCGGCGCGCTCGGCGACCGTTACGGCCGCAAGGGCGCCCTGCTCGCCGGGCTCGGCCTGTTCGCCGCGGGCGCCGCCACCAGCGCGTTCGCAACCCACCCGGCGGTACTGATCGCGGGCCGGGGCATCTCGGGAGCGGGCGCGGCACTCATCACCCCGGCGACGATGTCGATCCTCGTCCACCTCGCCGGACCGCGGCGCAGGGCCCAGGCGATGGCGTCCTGGACCCTCGCCCTCGGCCTCGGCGGCCTGGCGGGCAACCTGGGCGGCGGCCTGGTCGGCCAGTTCCTGACCTGGCGGGCCCTGTTCGGCGCGATGGTCCCGCTGGCGGCGCTGCTGGCGCTCGCCGTGGCACTGACCACCCCGCGCACCGACCGCTCCCCGCACAGCAACCTCGACCCGCTGGGCACCCTGCTGCTCACCGCCGGGCTGGTCGCCGTCCTCTTCGGCATCATCGAGGGACCGGACCACGGCTGGACCTCACCGCGCATCCTGGGCTCGTTCGGTGCCGGAGCCCTCCTCGTCGCCGCCTTCACCCTCCAGGCCCTGCGCTCCCGCACCCCCCTCTTCGACCCCCGCGTGTTCCGCTCCCCCGGCCTGCGCGCGACCGGCCTCGGCCTGGCGACCGGCTTCTTCGGCCTGTTCGCGCTGTTCTTCGTCAACTCCCAGTACCTGCAGGACGTGAAGGGCTACGGGCCCGCCGTCACCGGGCTCGCGATCGTCCCCCTGATCACCGGCATGGCCCTCGTCCCGAAGCTGGCCGCCCGTTGGTCGGCGCACCCGCGCCCGGTCATCGGCACCGGCCTCGCCCTGATCGGCCTGGGCCTGCTCGGCGCGTCCACCGCGGACGCCGGCACGCCCTACGCGCTGTACGCCTGCTGGCTGCTGGTCATCTCGGCGGGCACGGGCCTGTCGATGCCCGCCCTCACCCTGGGCGTCGTCGCCTCCCTCCCCCACCACCAGGCGGGCCTCGGCTCCGGCCTCGGCACCTCGGCCCGGGAGATCGGCGCGGCCCTGGGCGTCGCGGTCACCGGCACCGTCCTGGCCGGCCACACCGACTTCACGGGCGGCATGGGCCCGGCCCTGCGCACGGTCGCCGTGCTCGTCCTGGCCGCGACCGCCGTGGTCGTGACCGGCCTGCGCGACCGCGGGGCGACCGCCGACCAGGCAGTACCGGCGAACCACCTGATCCCGGAACGGCGTTGAATTACTCTGCGTGTTCCAGGGGTTACACCGAGGAGCGTGCGATGCCATCGCGACGAGTGGTCACCGGACGGAGCCAGGAACCGCGCCGCCGGTTCGCCGAGGAACTGCGGCTGCTGCGCGGCGCGCGCGGGGAGAGCCTGCGCCAGGTGGGCGAGCGGCTGGGCTGGGACCCGTCCACCTTCGGCAAGATGGAGAGCGGGGAGTCGCTGGGCAGCCCCGAGATCGTCGAGGCGCTGGACCAGCACTACGGCACGCCGGGGTTGCTGCTGACGCTGTGGGAACTGGCGCTGGCGGATCCGAGCCAGTTCCGCGAGCAGTACCGGCGGTACATGGTGCTGGAGGCGGAGGCGGTGAGTTTGTGGCACTACGCCGTGAGCGCGCCGCCCGGTCTGCTCCAGACCTCTGGGTACGCGCGGGAGGCGCTCGCGGCGGGCGGCCTGCGGGACGCAGAACTCAACCAGCAAGTTGAAGCCCGCATGGGACGACGAAAGCTGCTCGAAGGGAAGGAGGCGCCGCAGTTCCGCGCCATCCTCTCGGAGGCGGTACTCCGTACGCAGCTGCACGATCGGCAAGAGTGGCGGGAACAGCTGGAGCACCTGGCGGACGTCTCCGAGCGTCCGAACATCACCGTCCATGTCCTGCCGTTCAGCGCTGGTCCGCACGGCCTGATGAACAGCGCCATGATGTTCCTTCGCTTGCCGGACGCCCGTACCGTGGCCTACAGCGAGAACGATGTACGCGGTGAACTGGTCGAGGAAAACAGGTCGGTTGAGCAGCTGCAACGTGCCTACGATGCGGTGCGCGACCTGGCGCTGTCCCCGGTCGAGTCGCGGAAGTTCATCACGCGGATGTTGGAGGAAGTGCCGTGCGAGCCATCGATCTGAGCAACGCCACATGGCGCAAGTCCAGTTACAGCAACACCACCGGCGGTGAGTGCCTCGAAGTCGCCGAAGACATCCCCTCTCTGGTCCCCGTGCGGGACAGCAAAGCCCCGGAGCGCGGAGCGCTCCTGTTCGATGCGGGGGTCTGGTCCGTTTTCGTCTCGTCGATCACAATGTCGGCGTGGCCGAACCGATAAGCGCAGAGGCAGAGTTGGAGGACGGGACACCCGTCAGATTCCTCCTCACGCCCAGGGCCGCTCCCGTCCCGGCGGGCGGTGACGGCCTCCCCGAGGGCATGGGCCGGGCCGTCCCCGTGGCCACCGGTGGCGCCGCCGTCGCCAGTTTCGCGGCGGGGGCACTGAAGGCCGCGCTCAAGCCGCTCGGGCCGCTGCTTCAAGAGGTGCACGACGTCGTCTCGGCCGTGCCGGACCCACCGGCCGAGCTGAGCGTCACGTTCGGTGTCCAGATCGGGCAGGACCTGAAGCTCGGGATCGTGGGCGGGAACGGGCAGGCGCATCTCACGGTGACCGCCAGTTGGAAACCGGCGCCCGGCGCGGAGTGAGCCATGGGGTGGTTCAGGGCCGTGGGGGCATCCGGCGACAAGGAGACGAGGTCGCGCGTGGCGTCCGTGCGCCGGGCGGCCGACGGCTCGCCGGCGGGCGCGGCGGTCATCCTCGGCATCGACACGGTGCTGACCTGCGCACATGTCGTCAACGACGCTTTGGGCAGGGATCTGTTCGAGGCCCGGACACCGAGGCTCGACGACGTGTTCGTCGCGCTGGACGGGCCGCGCAGCACGGAGCGGTTTCCCGCGCGCGTGGTGCACTGGATCGCCCCACGCGCGCGGGACGGCGGGGCCGTACGGGACGGCGACAGCGAGTGGCTCGGTGACCTCGCGGTACTGCGGGTGGACGCACCTCTCGGCAGCATCCCCGCCCCGGTTCCCTGTGCGGCCATGGCGCCGGGCCAGAAGGTGCGGGCCTGGCACGGCAGTGGGCACGGCGCGACCTTCGCCGATCTGCGGGTCGCCGCTCTGGACGGCCCGATCGGCTACCTCGACGGAAAGAGCACCGGTATGGCGGTCGGCCCCGGCTACAGCGGGGGCCCGTTGTGGTCGGAGGAGGACGGGGCCGTCGTAGGACTCGTCGCCGCGCATTTCATGCCGCCGTGCGATCCGGGCGGAGCACCCCTCCCGGCCTCCCCCCAGCACCTGATCCGACGAAGTTGGGGCATCCCCTGGCAGCGGGTCGAGGCGGAACTGCGGCCCTTCGGTGTCCTCGACACGGGAGATCGAGGCAACGCGGGGGGCGCGGGTGGCGCCGAGTCCGACGACCCCGCTCGCGGCATGCTCGTGATGGCGCTGCGGAACGTCCTGGCGTCGCCGTACACGCTCGGCGACACCGCCCGCCGGCTCGCGCACGAGTGCGGGATCGAACCGGGCAGCCCGGTGACGCCGCCCGCGGTCGAGGAGTTCGCGGACTTCCTGGTCACCCACCCGCGAGCGCTGCCCGCCCTGGTCGAGATCCTGCGGCCCAGGGATCCTGGCTCCGCCGACCGGCTCCTGGTCGCCGGCCGGCTCACCGACACGCCATTGCTGCTCGCGCCGCGCGAGCACCGCCGATTGCACCAGGTGCTGCGCCGGGTCGAGCGGCCCGTCCTCGCGCGGTTCCCCGAAGCGGTGCGCGAGGCGACGAAGCGGGTCGCGGTGCCCGCCGACGGGGACACCCTCGACGTCGTCCTCGACCGTCTGGAGACGCTGCCCGGGGACGGCCACTCCGACGACGGCGGGCCCCGGGTCCCGGCGCTGCTGCGGGTCGTCGAGTACATCGCCGCGCTCTGTCCGCAACCCCGCAAGGCGGACCTGCGGCTGTGGTCGGACGCGGTGGCCGGACGGCTCGGCATCCCCGCGGCGGCGCTGCGCGAGCGGCGCTCCGACGCGGAGGACTGGGCCCGGATGCTGCGGGGCGGGGCCCGGCGGGTGCGGGTCCTGGCCCAGGTGACGCGGGCCGGGCGGGGGCGTCACCGGCTGCGCGTGTGGTGCGACGAGGGCACGGGGCCGCGCCAGATGTCGACCGACAGCTCCGCCGCGTTCTCGGCGTCGGGAGCGGCACGCGAACTGCTGCGCGTCCTGGAATCCCTCGCGCCCTCGGCCACGGACGGGGCGCGGCCGCTGGTCGAGGTTCTCGTGGACCGCGCCGACCTCAATCTCCCGGTCGACGAATGGGCCGCCCAGTCGCCGGGGGAGATCGTGCCGGGTGTGCTCGGGGTCGAGTTCCCGCTGGTGGTGCACTGCCCGGAACTGCTGCGACGGCACGAGCGTTTCCTGCCGGACTGGCGTGAGCGGTGGAGGCAGCTCGACTCGGGGGAGACGCTGGTCGTCTCGGACCCCTCCCAGGATCCGCACCAGATCTACTACGAGCTGATGGGCCGCCTCGACACGGTCCGCGTCTCCGTCGACGTCCCCCCGGGCCCGCGCGACGCCATCGTTCAGATCTGCCTCGCCGTGGGCATACCGGTGGTGGTGTGGGACCGCGGGGACGGCACGGAGGCGTCCTCGCGGATTTCCGCACCGTCCTCGCCCCCGGTGTCATCCTCTGCGGCCCCCACTGCGTCCACCTCTTCGACGTCGTCGCATGTCGTCCGGCACATGGAGGGAGTCGCCACCCGTGAACTGCCCGACGGAGTCCGCGTCTACCGGGCCAACGCCAAGGGGAAGCGCGCTCCGGAGTTCCCCGGCCGCCCGGTCCTCGCCTGGGCGGACGCCGACCGCACGGTGCCCCGGCTGCACCTGACCGAACCACAGGAGAGCGCATGACCTCCCCAGAGGACTCCGGGGCCGGCGCCGACTGGCGCCTGTTCCGCGGTGACGGCGTCCCGCGGGCCGTCGACCTGCCCTCGGCCCCGCCATGGCGGCGTTTCAGCCCGACGCCGGCCGTCCGACCCGAGCTTCCGTACCTGATCGAGCCGCAGCACGCCGATGTCGTCAACGCCGCGCTGCACCTGCGCCGTCCGCTGCTGGTCACCGGACCGGCCGGCACGGGCAAGTCCTCGCTGGCGCGGGCCGTCGCGCACGAGTTGCGGCTCGGCGAGCTGCTGCGGTGGTCCATCAACAGCCGGTCGACCGTGCGTGAGGCGCTCTATCAGTACGACGCGATCGGGCGACTGCGCGAGACCACCCTCAGTCGCGACCGGGGCGAACGCGAGCCGTCCATCGGGACGTTCATCCGGCTCGGCGCGCTCGGCACCGCGCTGGTACCGAGTGTCACGCCTCGCGCCCTGCTCATCGACGAGATGGACAAGGGTGACGTCGACCTGCCCAACGACCTGCTCACCGTTTTCGAGGAGGGCTACTTCGACATCCCCGAACTGACCCGGCTGCCCGAGGACATGGCGGAGGTGGAAGTACAGACCGCCGACCATCGGGGAACCGTGACGGTACGCCAGGGACGGGTCCAGTGCGCCGAGTTCCCGGTGGCCGTCATCACCAGCAACGGCGAGCGCGACTTCCCGCCCGCCTTCCTGCGCCGCTGCGTCCGGCTCGACCTGCCGGTGCCCGACGAGGCACGGCTGCGGGCCATCGTCACCGCCCACCTCGGTGAGGAGGCGCTGCGCGAGGCCGACGATCTGATCGACGCGTTCCTGCGCCGCCGCGCCCCCGGCGAACTCGCCACCGACCAGCTCCTCAACGCCGTGTTCCTGCGCACCGGCGGTGTCGACCTCGACGCGGAAGGCCTTCTGGACGCCGTACTGCACCAGCTCACCGGCGCGATGTGAGGCGGCCGTGACCAGGGGGGTGTGGTGACCGGGGCCCGGGAAGGTGGTGCGCGGCTCGCGGAGGCCCTGCGGGTACTGCGGGCCTGCGGGCACGAGCTGGACGCGGACCAGGTACTCGACGTGCTGTGGCTGGCCAGGGCGCTGCCCGCCGGAGCGGCCACCCCGCTCAGCCGGTCCACCGCCGCCGACCACCCGACGGACGCCGAACCGTCCGCGCCCGAGGCCGACGAGCCCGACCGGGAGCGGACCGCGCCCGGCCCCGACGACCCGGACCTGCCCGACCTGACCGCGTCCTCGCTGTACGGGTCGGCCCGTCCGGCACCGCCGCAGCTGCCCGACATCCGGCTGCGGCCGAGCACCGAGCCGAACCGGGCGATGCCCGTCCGGGTGCCCGAGGACAAGGCCCTCGCGGCCGAACTGGCTCTGGGCCGCGCGCTCCGGCCGTTGCGCCGCCGCCGGCCCAGCCCGCACCGTCTGGAGATCGACGAGGAGCGCACCGCCGCCGAACTCGCCGAGACCCGGCTGCCCGACGTGGTGCAACGGCCCGTGCAGGAACGGTGGCTGCATCTGGTGCTGCTCGTCGACGACGGCCTGTCGATGCTCCTGTGGCACCGCCTCGGGGCGGAACTGCGCACCCTCCTCGAACGGCTCGGCGCCTTCGCCACCAACCGCGTCCTCGGCCTCGACACCCGCAGCGCCCAGGAACCCCGGCTGCACGCCCGCCCCTTCCGGCACGACAGCCCGCCCGTGCCGCTCAGCTCGGTCAGCGACCCCTCGGGACACACCCTCGTCCTCGTCGTCAGCGACGGCACGGGCGCCTCCTGGCGCAGCGGCTCGCTGCACCGGCTGCTGTCGCAGTGGGCAGCCCGCGGACCCACCGCGGTGCTGCACACGCTCCCGCCCGACCTGTGGGAGGGATCCGGCATCCACGCCGAACGCTGGCAGGCCACGACCCGGCGCATCGGCGGAGCCAACACCTCCTGGGAGATCACCGACCCGGTCCTCCCGGCCGATCTCGCCGCCTTCGACGGCGTGCCGGTACCCGTCCTGGAGCCGACGGCCGCCTCCCTGCGGAACTGGGCCCACCTCCTCGCTTCCCCCGGCGCCACGGTCCCGCTGCCCCTGCTGTCCCGGCCCGGCCGGTACAGCGCGGCCGGACCCGCCCCCGACCCGGGCGACGCCCAGCACTTCCGGGACGCCGCCACCCCGGAGGCATACCGGCTCGCGGCGCATCTGGCGGCCGTGTCGCCGCTGACCGTGCCGGTGATGCGGCTCGTGCAGACGGCGGTCCCGTGGCGGGCTCGGACCTCCCACCTCGCGGAGGTCTTCCTCGGCGGACTCATGCGCCCGCACCCCGCGCCGGTGCCGGGTCCGCTGCCCGCCAAACACCAGGTCTTCGACTTCTCCGACACCTCCAGACTGGTGCTCCTGGACGCGGTTCCGCAGGCCGAACTCCTCAGGACCAGCCGCAGCATCGGACAGCGCCTGGAACAACTCGCGGGCCATTCACCCGACTTCCCCGCCTGGCTCGCCCACCCGGACGGCCCGGCCCATCTCCCGGGCAGCCACCGCCCGTTCACCAGCGTCGAACGCCGGCTGCTCACCCGCTTCGGGGTGTCGTTCGAGCGGGAGGCGCAGGGGCTGGAAGCGGGGCGCGGCCGCAGCGCCGACTCGGCGGACGGCTGGACCCGGCTGATCGAGGACGACCCGCGGCACCTCGGACCGTACCTGCTGCTGCGACGCCGACGACTGCGACGGACGGTGGAGTACGAGGGCGTCGACCAGCAGGGCGGCCGCGCCCTGGTCCGCACCCCGCGCCCCGAACTCCCGGCCGGCGACGCCCTGGCGGCCGAGACGGAGGCGCTGCGCCGGCTGGGCGGCCAGTACGCCCCCGCCCTGCTCGCCACCGGGGTCCGCGACGAGCGGCCCTGGCTGGCGGTGGCTCCGATCGGCGACGGCCCGCAGCAGCCCAGCCTGGCGGTCCTGTCGGACATCTTCAACGCGGCCCACGCGGGGGGCCGCGCCCCCTTCGACAAGATCACCGCGCTGGTCGTCGGCTGGCACCTCGCCAGCGCCCTGGCCCTGTGCCACCTGCACGGAATCGTCCTCACGGACCTCAACGCCGAGAACATCCACGTGCTGCGCCGGTCGGTCGTCCTCGCGGACCTGTCCGACTGCGCCGTGGACGGTGCGTACGCGGGCACCGGGCCCACGCCGACCCCCGAGGACAACGTGCGCGCGCTGGGCGAGCTGCTCCAGATCGTCAGCAGCAAGGCGGGCTGGGAACTGCCCGGCCGCCCGGAGGGCATGCACCTGTGGCAGGGCGACACCTGGAAGCAACTGCGGCGGCGCGTCCTGCGCTGCCTGGCCGCGGACCCGGCCGAGCGGCCCAGCGCGGCCGAGGTCGCGGACGTCCTGGCCCGGTACATCGCCCAGTCCCGCGTCACCCGCACCGTCCCGCCGGCGTCCGCGGTCAACGCACTGCCCACGGAGCGCGTTCCGCTCGCCCTGCCGCCGGCCGCCGCTCCGGCGGGAGCCGGCGCGCCGTCGGCCCTGCGCCCGCCCCGCTTCGGCGCCGCCCGCCGTGCGGCGGAGGCCCGGCTGACCCGGCTGCGGACGCCGCTGCGCCACGGCAGGCGCCTCACCGTCGTCGGTGCCTACCACTACAGCGGGCGGGCGACCACCACCATGGTGCTCGGCTCCCTGCTCGCCTCCGTCCGGGGCGAGCCCGTCCTGGCCCTCGACGGGGCGGCCCACGAGGGGGCCCTGGGCCGCTTCCTGACGGACCGTAACCCGGCTACCGTGCGCGATCTCGCGGGCCTTCCCGCCGACTCCCCGTACGACGAGGTCCGCGCCCTCACCACCCGTCTGCCGTCCGGGCTGGAAGTGGCCGCGCACCCCACCGGCCACGCCAACCCGAACCTGGTGCACGCCCAGGCCTATGAGCATGTGCTGGCCCGGACGGAGCCCTTCTACTCCTTCGTGCTCACCGACTGGGCCCCGCAGCGGCTCGACGACTCGGCGGACGCCGTGCTGGACCTGACCGACCGGCTGATCCTGTGCTGCGGCACCGCGGACTGGTTCCTCACCGCCGCCCGGCAGGTCCTCGAGCGGCTGCGCGCCGCTCGCCGCTGGCGGCTGGCCGACGAGGCGATCATCGTCGTCACCGAGGTCGAGGGGCCCTCCGCCCGGCGGGTACCGGCCGCCCTGGCAAGCCGTATCGGGGTGAGCGTGAACCAGGTGATCGCGGTCCCCTTCGACCGGGCGCTGAGCTCTCCGCGCTTCCAGGACCGGGAGCTGAGCCAGCTGCGGCCGCCGACCCTGAACGAGTTCCTCGACCTGGCCGAGCGGGTCGTGAGGACCCGGACGCACTGATCCCCGGGCAGCCGAAGCCACCCGGGGATCAGAAACAGTCAGCAGCGGTCAGGGACCGGCCGGCAGGACTCAGATGAGGCCGAGGGCGCGGACCGCCTCGCGCTCCTCCGCCAGCTCCTGCACCGACGCGTCGATGCGGGCGCGGGAGAACTCGTTGATGTCCAGGCCCTGGACGATCTCGTAGACGCCGTCCTTGGTGGTGACCGGGAAGGACGAGATGAGGCCCTCGGGGACGCCGTAGGAGCCGTCCGACGGGATGCCCATGGAGGCCCAGTCGCCGTCCGCCGTGCCGTTGACCCAGGTGTGCACGTGGTCGATGGCCGCGTTGGCGGCGGAGGCGGCGGAGGACGCGCCACGCGCCTCGATGATGGCCGCGCCGCGCTTGGCGACGGTCGGGATGAAGTCCTCGGCCAGCCACTTCTCGTCGTTCACGGTCTCGGCCGCGTTCTTGCCGGCGATCGTGGCGTGGAAGATGTCCGGGTACTGGGTCGCGGAGTGGTTGCCCCAGATGGTCAGCCGCTTGATGTCGGCGACCGTCGAGCCCGTCTTCTTCGCGAGCTGGGTCAGCGCGCGGTTGTGGTCGAGGCGGGTCATCGCGGTGAAGCGCTCGGCCGGTACGTCCGGGGCGGCGGCCTGGGCGATCAGGGCGTTGGTGTTGGCCGGGTTGCCGACGACCAGGACCTTGATGTCGTCCGCGGCGTGGTCGTTGATGGCCTTGCCCTGCGGCTTGAAGATGCCGCCGTTGGCCTCGAGGAGGTCACCGCGCTCCATGCCCTTGGTGCGCGGGCGGGCGCCGACGAGGAGGGCGACGTTGGCGCCGTCGAAGGCGACGTTCGGGTCGTCGCTGATGTCGATGCCCTGGAGCAGCGGGAACGCGCAGTCGTCGAGCTCCATGGCGGTGCCCTCGGCGGCCTTCAGCGCGGGAGTGATCTCCAGCAGGCGCAGCTTGACCGGCACGTCCGCGCCGAGCAGCTGGCCGGAGGCGATGCGGAAGAGCAGGGCGTAACCGATCTGGCCGGCCGCGCCGGTGACGGTGACGTTCACGGGAGTGCGGGTCATGGCGTTCTCCGTATGACAGCTGTCGGTGGGGCGTCCCTGCCCCTGGTGGGACGTACAAATGATCGATCTCTTGGTATCAAGAGATCCAACCAGCGGTCAGGCTATCGCGCCGCCGGGATCCCGGGCGGCCGGGGTTGTGTGGCCCGTCCCACAGAGTGGTCCCGGCTGCCCGGCCGGAGTGGTCCCGGCGGTCCCGGTGGAGCGGCCCCGGCCGTACGGAAAGCGGCGGCCGCCGGTCCGGGAGAGGTGGAACCGAGCGGCCGCCGTGGCGGGGGTACCGGGTCGCGCCGGACTCCCGTGGGGGTACGGTTCGCGTGCCCGGGGCGGAGGCGGGTATTCCTGCCCGCTCCGACTTTTTTGCGCCAGGTTCCACCGACGCCGCTCACCTCACCCGTTCGGCCCAGCGCCGGGCCCGGTGTCCGGCCGTCTCAGGGCGTGCACCCCTGCTCCCCCGACGCCAGCACCGCGCACGCCGTCGCGTCCGCCGCGCTCTTCACCGCCACCATCGGGGTGTACGCGATCGTGTCGCCGGCCACCGTGACGGCGCCGGTCTGCCGCACCGGACCCACGGTCACCCGCACCCCGTCGCCCTGCGCGGCCCGGGTGATCCGGCCCCAGGCCGCCCCGCACGTCCTGCTGTAGCGGACCTCGACCAGGGTCGTCCCGACCGTCGCGCTCCTCGCCGTCGTCACGAGGTCGCCGCTGCACCCCATCTCCTCCGCGTCGCGGCCCGTGCAGTCGGCGCCGGCGCACAGCACCCCGGAGGGCAGGGCGGTGCTCGGCGCGGCCGAGGAGGGCGACGGCGACCCGGTGGTGCCCACCGCCTGCCGCGGGTCCCCTCCGTCGGTCAGCAGGAACGCGCCGACGACGATCGTCACCACCCCCACGACCCCCGCGAGGAACAGCGTCGTGCGTCGTGGGCCGGAACCACCCGGGGCACCCCCCGCGGAACCGCGCGTCTCCCGTGTCTCCCGCGACACCGGCATCGTCGGTGACACGCCCGCCGGCCCCGCGACGCCCGGGGTCAACGCCATCCGGCCCGCGTCGAACTCGCGCACATCGGGCGCCGGCCCGAACTCCCCCAGCGCGGCCCGCGCCTGGGAGATCCGGACGGCCTCCATCGTCCGGTCGTGCCGCGACTCCGAGCGGCTCCAGGCCCGCTCGGCCAGTTCCCACATGGTGGTGAGATGGATGGGAGGCGTGCCGGTGACCTCGGCCAGCGCGACGATCGCGCCCTTGGGGGCCAGCAGCCGGCCGTTGAGATACCGCTCCCAGGACGTCTTGCTGTAGCCCGTACGGTCGGCCACCGCCGCGACACTCAGTCCCGTGCGGTCCACGACCCGCCGCAACTGCTCGGCGAACTCCCTCACCTGCGGGTCGAGTTCACCGGGCAAAGCCCTCCAGCGAGCCATCGAACCCCCTCCCTCCGCCAAGTCCCCCATTGGCCACGTTAGACCCGATGACGAGACGATTCGGGACAGATACCCGAACTGTCAACGTATCGACACGACGAGCGCACATCCGCACGACGAACGCACATCAGCCGAAGACGACCGCTCCCCCGACGGCGGTGCACAGCAGGGCCAGCAGAAGCACGGCCGCGTACAGCAGCAGGCGTCCGGCGGGCCGGGGCGAGGCCTGCGGAGCGGGCTCCTCCAGGCGGTCCCACCAGGGGATCGTCGGGTCGTCCCGGTACTCCTCGGCCGGGTTCGCCGGCACCGGCCGCGGCCAGACCTCGACGGCCAGCTCCCAGCGCACGACGTGCCGTTCGGCGTCCGCGCCGGCCAGACCCGCCACCCGGCACAGCGCGGCGACGGCCTGCCGGGGCGGCGGCTGGACGGCGTTGAGGTAGCGCTGCCAGGAGGACTTGCTGTACGCGGTGCGCGCGCCGAGCGAGGCCAGACTGAGGCCCGTACCGTCCTTGAGCTGCCGCAACTGCTCCACGAAGTGCCGTACCTCGGACGGCAGCCCGTCCGGCAGCGGCTGCCAGGCGCCCATCCCGCCCACCTTTCCTTCGATCCGTTGGGGGGACGACACGGGACGGCCGGACGGTTCCCGGAGCGGGGGCGGCTGTGGCGGGGCGCGCACACCGTGGCGGAACGGTCACTTCCGTGCCACAGCGACCGGCCGACTGTTGAACAGGCAGTTCAAGAGGGTGGAACGTGGAACGCGTCGACGGCCCGTCCTCCTCGGGGGATGGGGACGGGCCGCCGACGCGTTGCGCTGTGCCGGACTCGGTTCGGCTCAGCTGCTGACCGTGAAGTGCAGGGTGTCCTTCAGGAAGGGGATCTGGAGCCACGGCTCGGGCTGCGCCATCAGCGACAGCAGGACGATCGCCGTGCCCAGCACGGTGTACGTCACGATGTCGGTGAAGCGGGAGCGTACGGCGAGCATGCCGACCCCGGGCAGCAGCCAGCGCAGCGCCGCGCCGACCAGCAGCCCGACGCCGATCAGGATCGTGCCGATCCGGAACACGTCGAGCGCGGTCACCAGCAGACCGAGCGCGACGATGCCCAGGACGACGATGATCGGCCACTGCCGGGCGGCCAGCGCGTCACCGGGCGCGGCCCGGCCGCCGCCCTCGGGGCGCGCGGTGTCCCGGGTGAACAGCGGGAAGCGGCGGGTGGTGCGACGCGGCACCCCGTCGGCGTCGGGCGCGCTGACCGGGTCCCGCACCTCGATGCCGTCGATGCCCTCGGTGACTGCGGCGCTGGTGGTGCCGGCGGCGCTGGTGGTGCCGCCACCGTCGGTGACGTCGGCGCTGTCGGTCTCGTCGATGTTCCCGGCCTTGCCGGTCGTTCCGTCAGTCGACACTGCGCTCCGCCGCCTCCACCACGTTGACCAGCAGCTGGGCGCGGGTCATCGGGCCCACGCCACCGGGGTTCGGGGAGACCCAGCCGGCCACCTCGCGGACGTCCGGGTGGACGTCGCCCACGATCTTGCCCTCCGCGTTGCGGGAGACACCGACGTCCAGCACGGCCGCACCCGGCTTGACGTCCTCGGCCCGGATCAGGTGCGCGGAACCGGCCGCGGCGACGATGATGTCGGCCCCCTTCAGGTGCGCCGAGAGGTCCCGGGTACCGGTGTGGCACTGGGTCACCGTTGCGTTCTCGCTGCGCCGCGTCAGCAGCAGCGGCATCGAGCGGCCGATGGTGACACCGCGGCCGACGACCACGACCTCGGCGCCCTTGATCTCGACGCCGTACCGGCGCAGCAGCGTGAGCACGCCGTTGGGGGTACAGGGCAGCGGGGCGGGCTCATTGAGGACCAGCCGGCCGAGGTTCATCGGGTGCAGGCCGTCGGCGTCCTTGGCCGGGTCCATGAGTTCCAGGATCCGGTTCTCGTCGATGCCCTTGGGCAGCGGGAGCTGGACGATGTAACCGGTGCAGGCGGGGTCGTCGTTCAGCTCGCGGACGACCGCCTCGATCTCCTCCTGGGTGGCCGTGCCGGGCAGCTCGCGCTGGATAGAGGCGATGCCGACCTCGGCGCAGTCACGGTGCTTGCCGGCGACGTACTTCTGGCTGCCGGGGTCGGTGCCGACGAGGATCGTGCCGAGTCCGGGCGTCACGCCCTTCTCCCTGAGCGCCGCCACCCGGGCGGTCAGATCGGACTTGATCGCGGCTGCGGTGGCCTTGCCATCGAGAATCTGGGCGGTCATGGACCCATCCTCCCGGATGACGGGCCCCCGGTTCCAATCCGGATGAACCCGGGCACCGGCGAACCCGGCTCCGGCCACCCCCTCGGCGGGTCCGCCCGGTGCCGTTTCGGCCATGATCGGGAAGGTTGCACTTGCACAAAGCCTGCGGAATGCGGCTGGACAGGAGCACACCTGTCCAAGAACGATGGGTCTCCGCAGTATGCGGTCGGTGTTGGGGGGCAAACCGCTCATCTGAAGATGTTCCTCCGCGCACTCCGCGTCGTCCCCGCTTGTGCAACGGAGGAAAATCGCCATGAGCTTCGGCCCGCCCAACGACCCCTACGGTCAGCCGCAGAACCCCCAGCAGGGGCAGCCCGGTTACGGCTACCCCCAGCAGGGCCAGCCCGGTTACGGCCAGCAGGCGCCGCAGGGCGTCCCCCCGCAGGGGTACGGCCAGCCGCAGCAGCCCGGCTACCCCCAGCAGCCCGGCTACCCGCAGCAGCCGGGTTATCCGCAGCAGGGTTACGGCTACCCGCAGCAGCCCGGCTACGGCGGTCAGCCGCCGTACGCGAACTGGGGCCAGCGGTTCCTGGGCACCCTGGTCGACATGCTGGTGTTCGCGGTGCCCTACGCCCTCGTCATCATCGGCAAGGACACTCCGGCGCTGATGGCGATCGGCGCCGCCGCCCTGCTCGGCCTCGCGATCTGGCAGCTGATCCAGGAGGGCCGCACCGGCCAGACGGTCGGCAAGAAGGCGCTGGGCATCCGCCTGGTGCGGGAGATCGACGGGCAGCCGCTCGGTGTCGGCATGGCGTTCGTCCGCCGCCTGGCCCACTTCCTGGACAGCCTGGCGTGCTACCTGGGCTGGCTGTGGCCGGCCTGGGACGCCAAGAAGCAGACGTTCGCCGACAAGGTGTGCAGCTCGATCGTGATCCGCACGCACTGACGCACGCGCTGACCCACACACGCTGACGCACGCGCTGCGCCGCGGATGAACGCACATCGGCCCCGGTCCCCCCTCCTGATTCCAGGAGAGACGACCGGGGCCGCTGCGTCGATCGGGGAAGATCAGTGGAAGAAGTGACGCGTCCCCGTGAAGTACATCGTCACGCCCGCCTTCTCGGCGGCCTCGACGACCAGCTCGTCACGGACCGAACCACCGGGCTGCACCACGGCCTTGACGCCCGCCTCGACCAGCACCTCCAGCCCGTCGGGGAAGGGGAAGAACGCGTCGGAGGCGGCGTACGACCCGCGCGCCCGCTCCTCACCGGCCCGCTCGACGGCCAGCTTCGCCGAGTCGACCCGGTTGACCTGCCCCATGCCGACGCCGACCGAGGCGCCGTCCTTGGCGAGCAGGATGGCGTTGGACTTGACGGCCCGGCAGGCCCGCCAGGCGAACGCCAGCTCGGCGAGCTCGGACGCGCCGAGCGCCTCGCCGGTCGCCAGGGTCCAGTTCGCCGGGTCGTCGCCGTCGGCCTGGAGCCGGTCGGTGACCTGGAGCAGCGCGCCGCCGCCGACGGGCTTGAGCTCGACGGCGCCCGCGGGGCCCTGCGGCGCCCTGAGCACCCGGATGTTCTTCTTCTTGGTGAGGGCCTCGAGCGCCCCCTCCTCGTAGTCGGGCGCGACGATGACCTCGGTGAAGATCTCGGCGACCTGCTCCGCCAGCTCCTTGCTGACCGGCCGGTTGACGGCGATGACGCCACCGAAGGCCGACAGCGGGTCACAGGCGTGCGCCTTGCGGTGCGCCTCCGCGACGTCCGCGCCGACGGCGATCCCGCACGGGTTGGCGTGCTTGATGATCGCGACGGCCGGCTCGGCGTGGTCGTACGCGGCACGGTGCGCGGCGTCCGTGTCCGTGTAGTTGTTGTACGACATCTCCTTGCCGTGCAGCTGCTCGGCCTCGGCGAGACCGGCACCGCTGCCGTCCACGTAGAGCGCGGCGGGCTGGTGCGGGTTCTCGCCGTAGCGCAGGGTGCTCTTGCGCTCCCAGGTGCCGCCGAGGAAGTCGGGGAACCGCGACTCGTCCACGGGCGCGTAGGAGGACGCGAACCAGGAGGCGACCGCCACGTCGTAGGCGGCGGTGTGCTGGAAGGCCTCGGCGGCGAGCCGCTTGCGGGCGGCCAGGTCGAAGCCGCCGGACTGTACGGCCGAGAGGACGTCGGCGTACCGCGCCGGGCTGGTGACCACGGCCACCGACGGGTGGTTCTTCGCGGCGGCGCGCACCATGGACGGCCCGCCGATGTCGATCTGCTCGACGCACTCGTCCTCGGAGGCGCCCGAGGCGACGGTCTCCCGGAAGGGGTAGAGGTTCACCACGACGAGGTCGAACGGCGCGACGCCCAGCTCGTCCAGCTGCTGCCGGTGGCTGTCGAGTCGCAGGTCGGCGAGGATGCCGGCGTGCACCTTGGGGTGCAGGGTCTTGACCCGGCCGTCCAGGCACTCGGGGAAGCCGGTGAGCTCCTCGACCTTGGTGACGGGGACGCCGGCGGCGGCGATACGGGAGGCGGTGGACCCGGTGGAGACGAGCTCGACGCCGCTCTCGTGCAGCCCGCGCGCGAGCTCTTCCAGACCGGTCTTGTCGTAGACGCTGACGAGCGCGCGACGGATGCCCCGCTTGCTGCTCTCTGCCGTGACAGTGCTGTCGGCGGTCACTGGATAACTACCTTTCGTCCCTCAATGCGATAGCCGTTGCGGGCGAGCCGCCCCACGACCTCGACGAGCAGCCTTCGCTCGACTTCCTTGATGCGCTCGTGCAGAGCGCTCTCGTCGTCCTCGTCCCGGACCTCGACCACGCCCTGGGCGATGATCGGTCCGGTGTCGACGCCGTCGTCGACGAAGTGGACGGTGCAGCCGGTGACCCTGGCGCCGTACGCGAGCGCGTCCCGCACACCGTGGGCCCCGGGAAAGCTGGGCAGCAGGGCCGGGTGCGTGTTGACGAACCGCCCCCCGAACCGCGCCAGGAATTCCTTCCCCACGATCTTCATGAACCCGGCGGAGACGACGAGATCCGGCTCGTGGGCGGCCACCGCCTCGGCGAGCGCGGCGTCCCACTCCTGTCGGCTCCCGAAGTCCTTGACCTTGCGCACGAAGGTGGGAATCCCGGCGCGCTCGGCCCGGGCGAGCCCCTCGACGCCCTCCCGGTCGGCTCCGACGGCGACGATCTCGGCGCCGTAGGCATCGACGCCGGTGGCCGCGATGGCGTCGAGGAGAGCCTGGAGGTTCGTACCGGATCCGGAGACCAGCACGACGAGGCGCTTGGCCACGGGCTTGGCGGCCACGGTGGGGGCCCTTTCTCGGGGAAGCGTTTGCACGGCCGGTTTATACATTCGTACGAATGCTTCGCGCCCCGGGATACGGGGAAGTCTACGAAGCGGCCGACCGTCAGCAACGATACCGGCACACCGGACGGCCCCCACGGGACGGGGGCGTGGCCGGAAGGTAGCGTCTGGGGCGAGCGGGCTCGGGAACGCGGTGGCGACGCGGTGCGTTCTGCAGGTGACGGCCCAGCTAGGCAGTACCAGCCCAAAACCGTTCATTACCAGCCAAAGCCGATCACTAGCCGATCACTAGGGGAAGACGCCCACTTGATGCCGGACCGCAGTCTGCGACTCCTCACGCTCCCCCCGCAGTCACGGCAGGGAGGGGAGCGCGGCGCCGTGCTGCTGCGAGAGCGCCCAACCTCTCCCCCCGACGCCCCCTCGGGCGACAACCCGGGCGACAACCCGCCCCCCGAGGACGACAACCCCTTCGCCCCGCCCCCCGAGGGCACCCCGGACCGTCCCTGGCAGCCCCGACGCCCGGCGGGCGGCGCCCCCGAGGGCGGGCGCACCCCGTGGGGCGGCCAGTGGAGCGACCGGCAGCCCGGCCGCTCCCCCGGCGGCTTCGGCGAGCGCCCCGGCGGCACCCCCGAGGGCGGCGGCCCCGGCACCGACCCCGCCAAGCGGTGGGACCCCACCGACCCCGCCCAGCGCCACGCGCGCTACGCCCTGCTCTGCGGGATGTGGGCCTTCTTCTTCGCGCTCTTCGGCTGGCCGTACGTGGCCCTGCTGCTCGGCGCACTGGCCCTGAACTGGGGAATCAGCGCCCTGCGCGCCAAGCCCCGCACCCCCGACCCCGACGCCCCGCCCGCCCCGGAGCCCACCGGCCGCCCCCAGAAGACCGCCGCCGTCAGCGGCCTGGTCACCGCATCCCTGGCCCTGGCCCTGGTCGCCGCGAGCTTCACCGCGCAGCTGGTCTACAGCGACTACTACACCTGCACGAACGACGCCCTCACCAACGAGGCCAAACAGTCCTGCGACGACCTGCTCCCCAAGGAACTGAAAAACATCCTGGGCGCCAACGCGTGACTCTCAGCCCGTCCCGGCGTGCTGCCACCCCGTCCCGGCGTGCTGCCACCCCGTCCCGGCGTGGTGACAGCCCGTCCGGCGTTTGAGGACGAGGCCCGTTCAGGGCCGAAAGCGGGGGTCCGGGGGCGGCAGCCCCCAGGGACGGGAAGGGAAGGGGCGGCGGGGGCGAAATCCCTCTGGACGGTCACCGCCCCACCCCACCCCCCTGACTCCCCTCCGAACCGTCCACGCCCTCGTCCTCCCCCGCCTCCCGCAACACCGCCCACCGAGCCTCCCGAGCCACATCCCCATGCCACACCGGCTCCACGTAACCCACGGGACCCCTGGGGTCCAGGGGGTCGAAGAGGTCCCGGGGGTGCATCGAGTCCCGGGGGTGCAGGGGGTCCCGGGGGTGCAGGGGGTCCCGGGGGTCCATGGCGTCGGTGTCCGGAGGGCCGAAGGGGTCCACCAGCTCGACAGGCGCGGGCGCAACACCAGGCACGGGCGGCACGGCCTGCCCGGTCGGCTCGACCTGCCCGGTCGGCGCAGGCGGCACAGGCGGCACAGGCGGCACGGCCGACCCGGGCGCGACAGTCCCGACAGGGTCGTCATACGTCACCGCACCGCCGTGCGCCCCCGCACCACCGCGTTCAACCGGCGAGAAGTCATACAGCCCGGCCCCCACCACCGAGCCCGCGGCAGCAGACCCCGCAGAACCCGCGGAGCCCACAGCCCCCTCCTTCCCCACCCTCGCCGCCCCCCAGCGCCGCCACCCCCGCACCACCAAGGCCACCGGCACCCCCACCCCCACGGTCCACAACAGCACCGCACCCCCGACCTGCCACCACACCGGCCCGAACCGAGCCAACGCGGAGACCCCCAACGGCCCACCGGCCAACCCCGCGAGCCCTCCCATCAGCAGCCCGCACAGCACGCCCGCCAGCACCACACACCCCGCGGTCCGCCCGCGCGACCAGGCGCCTCCGGCCCCCGCACCCCGAGCCACGAACACCCCCACCGTCACTCCGGCGATCACCGGCACCACCCCGACCGCCCAGTTCCACGGCGTCCCGCCGCCCGCCTCCGGCACCGCCGCCAGCAGCGGAAACTGCGGCAGCAGGGGCGCCGGGTCGGAGGACAACGGCGCCACCACATGTCCGGCACCGAGGACGTACCCCGGCCCGAGGGCGTACGCCGCCCCCCACACCGCCGCGTTCGGAACCAGCGCCACGCACAGCAACAGCACCGCGAACCGCCCCGACCAGCCCTCCGTCAGCTGGAGAAACGCCTCACGGGCCGCGCCCAGGTGCCACACCGAGGACACCGCCACCAGCGCCGCCCCGCCCCCGAAGAGCACCGCCGCCCCGGCCCCCGCCGCCCGCCCGGCGACCGCGAGCCGCTCCCGCCCGTCCGGCTCGAGCAGCAGCCGCCGCACACCGCGGGGCAGTACCAGCAGCGCGCTGTCGACGGGCCCGCGGGGACAGCCGTGGGCCGACCACACCCCCGCCCCGGCGGCCAGCACCGCGACCGCCGGCACGCACACCGCCGTCCACGCCCACGAGGGCCGCAGCGCGCCACCGGTGGCGGCGTAACAGGCGACGCCCGTCCCGACGGCGAGGTAGCCGAGCACGACACCCGCCCACGCCGTACGGGCACTTCCGAGCGCCGCGCCCTCGTCGTCACCGCCGCCGCCGTCCACCGCGTCCCGCGCGGCGCGCCGCACCAGCCACACCGGCAACGCGAGCAGCAGCAGCGGGGTGACGCCGACCGGCGCCGGGACCCCGGACAGCGTGTCGACGCGTACCAACTCCGCGCCATGAGCCAGCAGCCACAGCGCGGCGGCGACATGCAGCGCGCCGTCCGGCCCGCTGTCGGGATACGGCGAGCTGATCCACAGCACCATCACGAGCACGGCGAACGAACCGAGCCCGAGCCCGGCCGCGAGCGCACCGCCCAGGAGGCCGGCGGCCAGCCCGGAAGATCGGTCACGCATCCGGCTGAGCAGGGGCGACAACGACAGTCGGCGAGCGGTCATCTGGGTCACGCCCGTCATGCTCCCAACGACACGCGCTTTCCCGTCGTAACAGGCGAAGTACCGTTGTGTCGCTCAATATACGTTTATGTACATTTTCGCGCGAAGGGTTCCCCTGTGACACAGAGCCCTGCCCCACTCCCCCCGCCCAAGCTGCGCCGACACCTGCGCGAGGCGGCCTCGCTGACACATGATCAGGTCGCCGAGCGGGTGGGCGTCGCCCGGGAGACGGTGCGCGCGTGGGAGTCCGGCTGCACGACGCCACGCGGCCGCAGGCGGGAGGCGTACGCGAAACTGCTGGCATCGCTGACCGAGGCGGACATGGTGACGAACCCCCAGGAGGCAGCGCACCCGCCCCAGGTGACGGTGTGCCCGAACAACGACCCTCACCACCCCGAAACCCCCGAAGCCCCCGGAGGCCGGCCCACCGGGACCACTCTGACGCCCGCTCAGGCCTTCGACGCCCTCTACGCCTTCTGCGCCCCCGCCCTCGTACGGCAGGCATACCTGCTCTCCGGCCGCCGCGAACTCGCGCGCGAATCGGTCGAGCGGGCGTTCCAAGTGGCCTGGCAGCGCTGGCCCGAGGTGGCCGTGGACCGGGACCCGGCCGGCTGGGTGCGGGCGACGGCGTACGAGTACGCGCTCTCGCCCTGGCACCGGTTCCGCCCCCGCTACCGCCACCCGGAGCCGCCCCCGTCCGACGCCGCCGACCGCGCGCTGCTGGACGTCCTGCTGACCCTCCCCACGCCCTACCGCCGCACGCTCCTCCTCTACGACGGTGTCGGCCTCGACCTCCCGGAGACGGCGGCGGAGACGGAGGCGAGCACCCCCGCGGCGGCGAACCGGCTGCTGCACGCCCGTGAGGCGGTGGCCGCGCGGCTGCCCGAGCTGGCGAGCCCCTCGGCACTGCACCGGCGGCTGGCGGAGGTGGCGTCCGCCGAACGGCTGCGTGCGGCTGAGCCGACCACCGTGCGGGCGGGCAGCGAACGGCGAGCTCGCTTCTGGACCAGGGTGGCGATCGCGTTCACGGTCGCGATCATCGGCGCGACCGCACTGACCGTACGTACGGCCCCCACCCGCTACGAGCCCGCGGTACCCCCCGGTGAGACGGTGCAGGGCATCCCCCCGCGATCCGCCCCCGGCACGCTCTCGGACGCGGAACTGGACCTGCGCGCCAAGCTGAGGTCCGGGATCCAGCACGGCCCGCAACGGCTGATCCCGCTGGCCGAATGAACCCGGCCCGCCCGGCCCGCCCGAACCGCCCGGACCGCCCGGACCGGCGCCCGCGCCCCGGAAACGCCGGTGGGCCCGCTCCCCACAAGGGGAGCGGGCCCACCGGTACCCGGCCTGGAACTCAGCCGGCCGCGAGGATCTCGCGGGCCAGCTTCGCCGTCTCGGTCGGCGTCTTGCCGACCTTGACGCCGGCGGCCTCGAGGGCCTCCTGCTTCGCCTGGGCGGTGCCGGAGGAACCGGAGACGATGGCGCCGGCGTGGCCCATGGTCTTGCCCTCGGGCGCGGTGAAGCCCGCGACGTAGCCGACGACCGGCTTCTTCACGTTGTCCTTGATGAAGGCCGCGGCCCGCTCCTCGGCGTCGCCGCCGATCTCACCGATCATGACGATCAGGTCGGTGTCGGGGTCGGCCTCGAACGCGGCGAGCGCGTCGATGTGCGTCGTACCGATGATCGGGTCGCCACCGATACCGACGGCGGACGAGAAGCCGATGTCACGCAGCTCGTACATCATCTGGTAGGTCAGCGTGCCGGACTTCGAGACCAGACCGATACGGCCCGGCTTCGTGATGTCGCCCGGGATGATGCCGGCGTTCGACTGGCCCGGGGTGATGAGACCGGGGCAGTTCGGGCCGATGATCCGGGTCTTGTTGCCCTGCGACACGGCGTACGCGTAGAACGCGGCCGAGTCGTGGACGGCGATGCCCTCGGTGATGACGACGGCCAGCGGGATCTCCGCGTCGATCGCCTCGACGACGGCGGCCTTCGCGAAGGCCGGCGGCACGAAGAGGACGGACACGTTGGCGCCCGTCTTCTCGATCGCCTCGGCGACCGTGCCGAAGACCGGGATCTCGGTACCGTCGATGTCGACGGACGTGCCCGCCTTACGGGGGTTCACGCCACCGACGATGTTGGTGCCGTCCGCCAGCATGAGCTTGGTGTGCTTCATGCCCGTGGCACCGGTCATGCCCTGGACGATGACCTTGCTGTCCTTGTTCAGGAAGATAGCCATGGCTGTTCTGTCCCTCTTCCCTTACTTCGCAGCCGCGAGCTCGGCGGCCTTGTCGGCCGCGCCGTCCATGGTGTCCACGCGCTGGACCAGCGGGTGGTTGGCGTCGGAGAGGATCTTGCGACCCAGCTCGGCGTTGTTGCCGTCGAGACGCACGACCAGCGGCTTGGTGACTTCCTCACCCTTGTCCGCGAGCAGCTGAAGCGCCTGGACGATGCCGTTGGCGACCTCGTCACAGGCGGTGATGCCACCGAAGACGTTGACGAAGACGGACTTGACGTCCGGGTCGCCGAGGATGATCTCCAGGCCGTTCGCCATGACGGCGGCGGAGGCGCCACCACCGATGTCGAGGAAGTTGGCGGGCTTGACCCCACCGTGCGCCTCACCGGCGTACGCGACGACGTCCAGGGTGCTCATGACGAGACCCGCGCCGTTGCCGATGATGCCGACCTCGCCGTCGAGCTTGACGTAGTTGAGGTTCTTCGCCTTCGCGGCGGCCTCGAGCGGGTTGGCCGACGCGTGGTCGACGAACTCCTCGTGTCCCGGCTGACGGAACTCGGCGTTCTCGTCCAGCGAGACCTTGCCGTCGAGGGCGATGACGTCGCCGGAGGCGACCTTCGCCAGCGGGTTGACCTCGACGAGGAGGGCGTCCTCCTCGATGAAGGTCTTCCACAGCGTCACGAGGACGCCTGCGACCTTGTCGGCGACCTCGGCCGGGAAGTTCGCGGCCTCGACGATCTGGCGCGCGACCTCGGGGGTCACACCCACGTTGGCGTCGATCGGCGTCTTGGCGACGGCCTCGGGGCGGGTCTCCGCCACCTCCTCGATCTCCATGCCGCCCTCGACGGACGCGATGGAGAGGAAGGTGCGGTTGGCACGGTCGAGGAGGAAGGAGACGTAGTACTCCTCCAGGATCTCCGGGGCCGTCTCGGCGATCATCACCTTGTGGACCGTGTGGCCCTTGATGTCCATGCCGAGGATGTTGGTCGCGTGCTCGACCGCCTCGTCGGCGGTCGCGGCCAGCTTCACGCCGCCGGCCTTGCCACGCCCGCCGACCTTCACCTGGGCCTTGACGACGGACTTGCCACCGAGACGCTCGGTGGCTGCGCGGGCCGCCTCAGGCGTGTCGATGACTTCACCGGCCAGCACCGGTACATCGTGCTTGGCGAAGAGGTCCCTCGCCTGGTACTCGAACAGGTCCACGCGCTTCCGTCCCTATCAGTGATCTCGCGGTTCGTTGTCTGCGTGGGCGTGCCGCGAGGGCAACGTGACGTCCGCCGTCTGTCAGTCACAAGGGAGGCGCACACGGTGTCCGAGCGCGCGGCATGTCCGTCTCGCAGGTTATCGCTGCTTGCAGGAGGCCCCTAAATCGAGGGTCACACCTGAGCGGTGATACCTGTCACATGATGCCGGGATCACTGGCACCCGGTGCCGGGTGTGAGGAGATCGGGAGGAGACGGGAAGGGCCTCACCGGGTTGGGGTTGACCCGGTGAGGCCCCCTGAACAGCCCTTTGAGGGCTCAGGTCGGTCGATCCTCACCCCAATGAGGATCACTCGACCCCACCCGTGAGGTTTCGGTCGGACGAACCGGTGGCTTTCGGCCGTCCGGGGGCCTGCCGCCTCACGGAGTCAACCGGTCAGACGGGAGGGGCGTCTGTCCCTAGCCGGGGAAGACCGGGATGTTCCGGTGCCCGTCCCGGGTACCGGCCGCCTCGGAGCGCGCGGCACCGCCGGGCACCAGCCGCAGCGGGATCCGGTGACGCGGGGTGACGGCGTAGGTGTCGCCGTGCCGGGACGCGCCGCCGTCGAACACCGACGCACCGCCGCCCAGCACGCCGTCACGGTCACCGGCGGGTCCGCGGCGCACCGGCCCGGGAGTGTGAGCAGGAGCGTCGGCGGGAGCTTGGCCGGTGCGGGCGGACGCGACCCGGTGACCGACGTCGACCGAACCGCCGACGCCGGTGCTCACCGGGCCGTACGACGCCGTATCCGCATCCACCGCCGTGTCCGCCACCGCCACCTTCGCGCTCACCGGAACCGCCGGAAGAGCCGGAAGGGCGGGGAGAGCCGGAAGGGCGGGCAGACTCGGGAGGTCGGTGAGGCCGGCGACCTCAGGGAGCTTGGGAAGATCTGCAAGCTCGGGAAGCTCGGGGAGGTCGGGAAGCTTGGGGAACTCGGGAAGCTTGGGGAACTCGGGGAGCCCGGAAAGGTCAGGGAGGTCGGAAAGGTCAGGGAGGTCGGAAAGGGCCTGCTCGATCGGCTGCCTCGGCGACGACGAGACCGGCGGCGGCGACACCCGCGCCGAGAGCCGTTCACGCTGTTCGCCCACGGTCGCCACCACGACATCGCCGACCGCCGGAACCGAACTCAGGCCCTCGGCCTGGTCGGTCACCGCGGCCGGCACGGACAGGACCGGCGGCAGGCCCGGAGCCGAGAGGGCCGGTGCGGACCCCGCAGGTGCCGACAGTGCCGGTGCCGACAGTGCCGGTGCGGTCAGGCCCTCCGCCGCGTGTGCCTGTTCCCCGCAGAGAAACCCGAGCGCGAACAACCCGCCCACCAGGAGCGCCAGTTGCACCACGCGCCGCCCGGCCGCGCCGCGCAGGACGCGCAGGATCCGCAGAGCGGCACCAGGCGGGGTGGTGAGCCAGGTCAAGGGGGGAAGTTCCTCCCGTGCGGCGACTACGTGCCCCCGATCCTTGCATGTGCCCCCCGCGTTGCGTCAGGCGGTGTCCGGCACGGGCAGCGGGCGCTTCTCGATCGCCGCCGCCATGACGTCCGGGAACAGGTCGGGCGTACAGGCGAACGCCGGTGCGCCCAGCGCCGCGAGTGCCGCCGCATGCTCCCGGTCGTACGCGGGCGTCCCTTCGTCCGACAACGCGAGCAGCGCGACGAACTGCACGCCGGACGCCTTCATCGCCGCCACGCGCTTGAGCATCTCGTCCCGTATGCCTCCCTCGTACAGGTCGCTGATGAGCACCACCACCGTCTCGGCGGGCCGGGTGATCTGCGCCTGGCAGTACGCGAGCGCCCGGTTGATGTCCGTACCGCCGCCGAGCCGGGTGCCGAACAGGACGTCCACCGGGTCGTCGAGCAGGTCGGTGAGATCGGCGACCGCGGTGTCGAAGACGACGAGCCGGGTGCTGATCGACCGCATCGACGCCAGCACCGCCCCGAAGACCGACGCGTACACGACCGACGACGCCATCGAACCCGACTGGTCGATGCAGAGGATCACCTCCTTCTTCACGGACCGCGACGCCCGTCCGTACCCGACGAGCCGCTCCGGCACGACCGTCCCGTACTCGGGCAGGTAGTGCTTGAGGTTGACGGCGATCGTGCGGTTCCAGTCGATGTCGTGATGGCGCGGGCGGTGCACGCGCGTGCCGCGGTCGAGGGCGCCGGTGAGCGCGGCCCGGGTGCGGGTGGCGAGCCGCTTCTCCAGGTCCTCGACGACCTTGCGGACCACGGCCCGTGCCGTCTCCTTCGTCGTCTCCGGCATCGCCTTGTTCAGCGAGAGCAGCGTGCCCACGAGGTGCACGTCGGCCTCCACCGCCTCCAGCATCTCCGGTTCCAGCAGCAGCCCGGACAGCCCCAGCCGGTCGATGGCGTCGCGCTGCATGACCTGTACGACGGAGGAGGGGAAGTACGTGCGGATGTCCCCGACCCAGCGGGCCACCGACGGCGCCGAGGCCCCGAGCCCCGCCGAGCGGTCCCGCCCCGTCCGCGCCCCGTTCTCCTTTCCGTAGAGCGCGGTGAGCGCCCGGTCCATCTCGGCGTCCCGCCCGGAGAGCCCGTGGCCGGTGCCGTCCGCCGTGTCACCCCCGAGCACGAGCCGCCAGCGCCGCAGCCGCTCCTGTCCGGCCTCGGTCGTCGCCGCGTCGGTCGTCGTCATGTGCCCACCCCCGCAAGCTCGTCGTCGTCGGCCGGGCCGGGTTCCGGTCCCGGCCCTGGTCCCGGCCCTGGTCCCGGTGCCGACCCCAGCAGCAGCCGCACCACCGGCAGGACGGCGTCCGCGCGTCCCTCGTCGAGCCCGGCCGCGAATCCGGGTGTCCCGGAGCCCGTGCCCGGCCCGCCGCCCCGCTGCCCCGGGCCGCGCCGGACCAGCTCGCCGAGCGTTCTGCGCACCCCCGGTTCGTACGCCGAGAACGTCCGCCGCAGCAACGGCAGTACGTCCGTGAACGCGTCCGCCGACACCGCCGTGAGCCATCCGTCCACCAGGCCGAGCAGCCGTTCGTCGTGCATGAGGAGCAGACCGCCCCCGGAGCCGCCTCCGACGAAGCCCTCGATCCAGGCGGCCGCGTCCGACGGCGGTGTCCCCGGTGACAGGGCGAGCCCCATCAGCCGCGCGGCCTCGTCCTGGTCCAACTCCCCCTCGTCCAGAAGCAGCCGCACGGTCCGCCCCCGGATCACCCCGGGCACGGTGTCCCGCCCGGACAGCACCCGCAGCACCCCCCGCCAGCGCTCCCGCAGACCCCCGCGAGCCGCCCGGGCCTCACCGCCGAGTTCCCGGTCGCCCCCCGTGAAGGCCCCCGGCCGCCCCCTGCCCCCGTCCGTCTCCACCGCTCCGGAGCGGCCCCTCGCTGTCTCGGCCGCCGTCCCGGTCGGTACGTCGGTCCGTGCGTCGGCCGGTGGGTCGGCCGGTGCGTCGGGAGGGGACCCGGTCGGTGCGCCTGTCGATGCCCCGGCCGGTGCGTCGGCCCGTCCCGAGGTCGTCGACGTCTCCTCCAGCATCCCCACGGCTCCGTGCACCGCGTCCACATGGCGCCGCATCTCGTCCGCCGCATCGGCGTCCAGCGAGGCGCAGGCCGGGGGGAGGCCGACGAAGACCCGTTCGGCGAGGCCGGCGGCCACCTCCGCCAGTGCTCGGGTGTCGGTGCCCCGTACGTCGCCGTAGCGCAGCGAACGCACCAGCGCGGGCAGGGCCTGAGCCAGATGGCCGACGTCCGTGTCGAGTGCCGCCCGGTCGGCGAGGACCCGCATCACCGTCGGGAGCGCGTCCGGCAGCCCGGCCAGGAGGCAGCGCTCGGCGAGCCCGGTCACCGCGGCGAGGTCCCGCGCGGCGACGGCGTCCGCTTCCGCCTTGGCGGTCGCCGCGGCGAGCACGGTCGTCCCCCACACCCCGGCCTCGGCGGTCCGCACCGACAGCTCCGGCTCCCACCGCAGCCGCCACGCCTCACGGAAGGTGCCCGTGCTGCCGGGCGAGGCGGCCGGATCGCCCCACTCAATACGCAGCAGGCGCAGCCGGTGCAGGAGCCTGCTGCGCTCGGCGTCGTTGCCCTTGCGCAGATCGAGCGCCAACTCGCGTGCGTCCGCCTCCGGTTTGAGCCGCAGCCGGCGCTGAAGCCGGTCGAGGTCGCGCTGCAACGGCACGGCGGGCGCACCGGCCGGCACCTCCCCCAGGACGTCCCCGACCACCAGCCGGTCGCGCACCAGCGCCAATGGAACGTCCGAGCCCTCGCACAGCACCGCGCGCACGGCGTCGGACGTCTCGCTCAGGCCGGGCAGTGGCCGGCCGCGCAGGGCGGCGAGCGTCTCGGCCAGCCGGACCGCCTCGATGACATGCGCCGAGGACACCATCCGGTCCTCCGCACGGAGCAGGACCGCCACCTTCGTCAGCCAGCGCTCGACCGGCCGGTCCGGCGCACCGAACAGGTGGGCGTACCAGCCCGGCGAGTCGATACCCGCCCCGTACCCCCCGGCCCGGGCCAGTCTGCGGTGGGTCCACGGCACCCAGGTCAGGTCGGCCTTGACCTTGGGCAACCCCTTGACCAGCGCCCGGTCGGCGGCGACGGCGACCTTCCGCCGCAGCGCGGGCACATGCCACGCCCCGCACACCACCGCCACCCCGTCCGGCCCGAATTCCCTCTGTGCCGCCCGCACTTGGATGCGCATGTACGCCTCCCGCACGAGATCCCGGCCGCCGCCGTGCTCCCCTGCTTCGGTTGCGCACGCCTCCCTCAGCGCCCCCATGGCCTCCTCGATCGCGGCGAACGGCGCGAACGGGTCCTTCGCCCCCGTCGACCGGTGCTCGACGACGTCCTCCCACCACCGCTCGGGATCGTCGTATCCGGCGACCGCGGCGAGCCGCCCTAGCGGGTCCCCCCGCACCCCCTCCCAGGCACCGGGCGCCTCGTCGTCCCCGCTCGCGCCCCCGTTCCCGTCCCCGCTCGCGCCCCCGTTCTCGCCCTCGCCCTGATGCTGCCCCTCTGGTCGCGGTCCTTTCTCCAGTCCCTCCTCATGTCCCTCCTCATGGCCCTCCTTCTCCCAGGCCAGGGTGTGGGTGGCCGGGAGGTCGATGAAGCGGGCGGGGACGCCGTGCTCCAGGGCCCAGCGGAGGGCTACCCATTCCGGGGAGAACTCGGCCAGCGGCCAGAAGGACGAACGGCCGGGTTCGTCGACGGCGTGGGCGAGCAGCGCGACCGGCGGCCGCATGTCCTCGTCGGCGGCGAGCGGGATCAGCGCGTCGGCCTCGGGCGGCCCCTCGACCAGTACGGTCCGGGGCCGGGCGGCGTCCAGCGCCGCCCGTACCGACCGCGCCGACCCCGGCCCGTGGTGGCGCACCCCGAGCAGCAACGGCCGGCCCGCCTCCGGGCCCTGGCCGCCGCCCTCCGCGACCCCCGTCATCCCCTGCCCTCACGCCTGCGGGGCCACCTCGTGTCGTCGTCCACAGCCGCCCTCCACGCTCCGCGGGCCCACGCCCGAATCTCCTCGTTCCCGTTGCTTGCGTCGCTCCCGTTCACGCGCTCACCTCCCGGCAGGCCCGGTAGAAGTCCGTCCAGCCGGCCCGTTCCCGGACGACCGCCTCCAGGTACTCCTGCCAGACGACCCGGTCGGCCGCCGGATCGCGGACGACGGCGCCGAGGATGCCCGCGGCCACGTCCCCCGCCCGCAGCACGCCGTCGCCGAAGTGCGCGGCCAGCGCGAGACCGCCGGTGACGACGGAGATGGCCTCGGCGGTGGACAGCGTGCCGCTCGGCGACTTCACCTTCGTACGCCCGTCGGAGGTGACGCCTGCGCGCAGTTCGCGGAAGACCGTCACCACCCGGCGGATCTCGTCGATGCCGTCGGGAGCGGCCGGCAGGTCGAGGGAGCGGCCGATCTGGTCGACGCGCCGGGCGACGATGTCCACCTCCGCCTCGACGCTCTCGGGCAACGGCAGCACCACCGTGTTGAAGCGGCGGCGCAGGGCGCTGGACAGCTCGTTGACCCCGCGGTCGCGGTCGTTGGCCGTGGCGATGAGGCTGAACCCGCGGACCGCCTGCACCTCCTGCCCCAACTCCGGTATCGGCAGTGTCTTCTCGGACAGGATGGTGATGAGGGTGTCCTGTACATCGGCCGGGATCCGGGTCAGCTCCTCCACCCGCACCGTCGCCCCCTCCGCCATGGCCCGCATGACGGGGCTGGGCACCAGCGCGTCCCGGCTGGGCCCGTGCGCGAGCAGTTGCGCGTAGTTCCAGCCGTAGCGGATCGCCTCCTCCGGCGTGCCCGCGGTGCCCTGCACCAGCAGCGTCGAGTCACCGCTGACCGCCGCCGCCAGGTGTTCGGAGACCCAGGTCTTGGCGGTGCCCGGGACGCCGAGCAGCAGCAGAGCGCGGTCGGTGGCGAGGGTGGACACGGCGACCTCGACGAGGCGGCGCGGGCCCACGTACTTCGGCGAGATCACTGTGCCGTCCGGCAGGACGCCGCCGAGGAGATAGGTGGCGACGGCCCACGGCGACAGCTTCCAGCGGGCCGGGCGCGGGCGGTCGTCCTGCGCGGCCAGCGCGGTGAGTTCGTCGGCGAAGGCGTCCTCGGCGTGCGGACGCAATGCTTCCGCCGGCTCGTTCCCACTCGGTTCCACGGACGTCGGATCTGTCGTGGGATCTACGGACACGGACATGGCTGAGGCCCCCTCCAGCTCGGCCGGTTCGGCATCTGGTGTCCACCGTGCACCACGCCACTGACAATGCGATCCGACCTGCGAAAACGTCCTCCCGGCCACCCGCGACGGACGGCCTGCCGACGGTCGGCGGACGCTCGCCGGACCGATTGTCAGTGGTGGGATCTACCTTCGATGACATGACTCAGCAGGGGGTGCGCTGGACGGCGGACCAGGTGCTGGCACTGGCGCCTGACTCCACGTCACGCAAAGCGGGAAGCAAACTCGGCACGGCCGGTCCGTGGTCGGGCACGGGCAGTTCGCGGGAGGGGGCGGTATGGGGCTTGTGCGAGGGCAGCGGCGGCACGCCGTACCGGACGGTCGTCGACACCGCGGACGGGACCGGTCCGGCGTACAGGTGCAGCTGTCCGAGCCGTAAGTTCCCCTGCAAGCACGCGCTCGGGCTGCTGCTGCTCTGGTCGGGCGGCGAGGGGGCGACGCCGGCGGGGCGGGCACCGGACTGGGCCGAGCAGTGGATCGCGGGACGCAGGCGTACACAGGAGAAACGGGAGGCCGGCCCCACGGGTTCCGGATCCGGCCCCGCCGATCCGGAGGGGGCGCGCCGCAGGGCCGAGCGACGCGCCGAGCGGATCACCTCGGGGGCGACGGAACTGGAGGAGCGGCTCGCCGATCTCCTGCGCTCGGGCCTGGCCACCGCCGAGCAGTCGGGGTACGCGCTGTGGGAGGAGACGGCGGCCCGCATGGTCGACGCGCAGGCGCCCGGACTGGCCTCTCGTGTGCGGGAGTTGGGGGCGGTCCCGGGGTCCGGGCCCAGCTGGCCGGCGCGGTTGCTGGAGGAGTGCGCGCTGCTCCATCTCCTCGACCAGGGCTGGCTGCACCGTGAGCGACTGCCGCAGGCCCTGGCGGCGACGGTCCGCGCCCGCGTGGGGCTGCCGACCTCCCCGACGGGCCCACCCGTCCGCGACCACTGGCTGGTGCTCGCCCAGTACGACACGCCGGATCCGAAACTGACGACCCGCCGTATCTGGCTGTACGGCACCGCCTCGGGCCGCACGGCCCTCCTCCTCTCCTACGGCGCCGCGGGCCGCGCACCGGAGCTCACGCTGCCCGTCGGCCTCGCCCTGGACGCCGAAGTGTCGGCGCACCCGGGATCGGGACAACGGATCTCCCTCGGCGAGCAGTTCGCCCCACCCCTCCTCACCGGAACCCGTCCCCCGGGCATGACGACGGCCGAGGCGACCGCCCGCTACGGCGAGACCCTGCGTCACGACCCCTGGCAGGACTCCGTCCCGGTGACGCTGGACAACGTCATACCGACCCCGGACGGCGACTCCTGGCAACTGGCGGACGCCGAGGGCGACAGGGCACTGCCGCTCACCTCCGCGGCGGTCTCGCGCCCCGGCCTGTGGCGCCTGGTCGCCCTCTCGGGCGGCGCCCCCGTCAAGGTCTTCGGCGAGTGCGGCCACCGTGGCTTCACCCCGCTGACGGCCTGGCCGACGACCCCGGGAGAGGCGGTACGCCTGTGCTGAACCAACGCCCCGCATCAGCAACGACAGCCCCACCATGCGCCCTAGGCACCCCAGGCACCCCAGGCGCAACAACCACCACGACGACGACGGCAGCAGAAGGGAGTCTCATGGACACCACCCCGCCCCTCCCCCCACCGACCGCCTGGGAGGACCTGGTCACCGCCGCCCTGCTCGGCACGGATCGCCGTACGCCCCCGGGCGCGGCCCCCGGCCGGACCGCGCCGGCCGCGCTCCTGGACGCGGCGGCCGCGGAGACCGTACGCCGACGGGCCGGCCTGCGCCCGGGCCGGGCGGCCCCTCGGCCGGCGCCGGCCGCCGAGGATCCCCGTCCGGCACTGCCCGTCGCGGCGGCGCGTCGACTCGCCTTCCTGCTGGCCGACCGCCCCGGCACCGGCCCCGGTGGCCGCAGAGGCACCGCACCGGATCTCATGGAGCTGCTGCCCCAGTGGCTGACGGCGGTGAACGCCCGAGGGTTCGCCGCCCCCGCCGAGTCCCTGCCCGCGCTGCTCGACGCGGCGCGCGGACGTACGGACCTGCGCCCGGCGGCGCTGGAGTTCGCCGGACCGCGCGCCCTGTGGCTGGCCCGGCTGAACCCCGACTGGCGGTTCGCACTGCGCGCCACACCGGGCGGCGGCACCTCGCTGCCGGGACCCACGCAGACCGAACGCGCCGAAAGGCTGTGGCAGGAAGGCCTGTTCGCCGAGCGGGTCGCCCTCCTGGCGTCGATCCGCTTCCGCGACCCCGACGCAGCCCGCGAACTGCTGGCCGCGTCCTGGTCGACGGAGCGTGCCGAGGACCGGCTGATGTTCCTCGACTCACTGCGTACCGGCCTCGGCACCCGGGACGAGCCCTTCCTGGAACAGGCCCTGACGGACCGGAGCCGCAACGTGCGGGCCACCGCCGCGGAACTGCTCTCGGCGCTGCCGGGTTCGGCACTCGCCGCGCGGATGGCGGTCCGGGCCGGCGCGTGCGTGGCCGTCGACCACACCCTGGACACCCCGACGCTCCTCGTCGAGGCCCCGCACGAGTGCGACGCCGCCATGGAACGCGACGGTGTGTCGGCGAAGGCGCCGCCCGGCCGGGGTGAGCGGTCCTGGTGGTTCGGCCAACTCGTGGAGGCGGCCCCGCTCGCCACCTGGCCGGCGCGCCTGGGCGGCCGTACGCCGGAGCAGATCGTGGCGTTGCCGGTGGCCGACGACTGGCTGGGCGAACTGCACGCGGCGTGGTGCCGGGCCGCCGTCCGGCAGCGCGACGCCGACTGGTCGCGGGCGCTGCTCGGGGTGCCGTCGGCGCCGGGCGCGGGCGGGCCGGGCGCGGTCTCCCTCGCCGAACGGGCCAAGCTGCTGGGCACGCTTCCGGTGGCCGAACGGGCCGAGTGGGTCGCCGGTTTCATCGCCGCCCACGGCCTCTCGGAGGCGTTCCAACTGCTCGGCGTGTGCCCCGTGCCGTGGGCCACGCCGCTCGGCCGTGCCGTCGTGGACGCGCTCAACATCGCACGGGACGCGGGCAGTTACCCCTGGAGCTTCAGCGGCGTCATGGGCCTGGCCGAACGCTGCCTCGACCCCGAGGAGGCAACCCGCCTGGACGCCCTCCTGGCAGTACCGGACGAACCGGAGGACGCCTCCCCGGGCGCCGGCGGCTACTGGGCGGAGGCATTCCAACGACTGGGCAGGACACTACGCCTGCGGGCAGTGATGGCAGCGGAACTCAACTCAGGAACGCCGGTCCCCGTATCCAGCCCGTCCGGCGATTGAGGACGAGGCCCGTTCAGGGCCGACCGGGGGCTGGGGGCAGCGCCCTCAGGGAAGGCCCGCTCCAAGCCACCCGCACACCAACTCGCTCAGGCGCCGGCAGGCTGCCGCACGTTCGCCCGGACCCAGTCGACGATCGAAGCGGTGGTCGCCCCCGGCGTGAAGATCTCCGCGACCCCCTTCTCCTTCAACGGCGCGATGTCCGCCTCCGGGATGATGCCCCCGCCGAACACCAGGATGTCCGCCGCGTCCCGCTCCTTCAGCAGCTCGATCACCGCGGCGAAGAGCGTGTTGTGGGCCCCGGACAGGATGGACAGACCGATCGCGTCGGCGTCCTCCTGGATCGCCGTGCCGACGATCTGCTCGGGCGTCTGGTGGAGCCCGGTGTAGATGACCTCCATACCGGCGTCACGCAGCGCCCGCGCGATCACCTTGGCCCCGCGATCGTGGCCGTCGAGCCCCGGCTTGGCCACCACCACGCGGATCGGACCGGCTGCCACACCCATCACTGCCTCCATGAAGCGACTACGTCCATCCTCAACGGCACGGACACCCCGTGCCAGACCGCCCGGGGAAGTGAACGAACGTTATCGCCAGCATCCCGCAACCGGCAGTTTCACGGTGTGGACCGAGGGGGAAATCACACGAAGGGACACTTTCACCGCGCACCGATCCCCGCGCCACGGGGGAACGGTCGCACCGGGAGCCGCGAAGAGGTCGCCGTACCGTCACGCCACAGGCCGCTGGCGTGGCGGTACGGCGCATCGGAAGGCACGATGGGCACGTAGGACAGGTAAGGCACGACAGCGGGGAGCCTCGTCGCCAGACCGGCAGGGCTCCTTGTCGTCATCGGTGTAACGGGTGTCACACAAGCCGTACACGCCCCGCACGCCAGGCCGCACCCGCCCCACTCCCTGCCGTGCCCGATCGACCTCCTCCACCGCGACTTCCACGAGGGCACACGGGGGACAGAGAAGTCCTCAGCGTGCCGACAGGAGGTCGGCCATGAAGGTCACCCGGGCACTTCAGCCCTTTCTTCCGCTGTGCCAGCGTCTGCTGCCGGACATGCGGACCCTTCCGGGCATCCTGCACCTCTCCAGCCTCCCGAGCCTGCCGAACCTCCCAGGATTCCCCGGCCTCCCCGGCCTGCCCAGCAGACTGGCCGGGCTGTCCCTGACGCTCCTCAAGGCGACCGCTCTGGATCTCGCGATCCTCGCGGGCCACCTGCTCCTCTACCCCTCCGGCATCGCCCAGGAGCGCCGCGCCACGGCCTGCCCCGCGCTGCCCAGGGCGGCCGGCGCCGGGGACCCGGCACAGCTGCCGACCAAGGCCCCGCTCCCGGTCGTCCTGCTGCACGGGTTCATCGACAACCGTTCCGTCTTCGTCCTGCTGCGCCGCAGCCTCGCCCAGCACGGCAGGCACCGGGTGGAGTCGCTCAACTACTCCCCCCTGACCTGTGACATCCGCACGGCCGCCGAGCTGCTCGGCCGGCACATAGAGGAGATCTGCGAGCGCACCGGCAGCTCGCAGGTCGACGTGGTCGGACACAGCCTGGGCGGCCTCATCGCCCGCTACTACGTGCAGCGGCTGGGCGGTGACGGCCGGGTCAGGACGCTGGTCACGCTGGGCACCCCGCACTCCGGCACCCGGGTGGCGCCGCTGGCGAACGCGCACCCGATCGTGCGCCAGATGCGTCCGGGCTCCGAGCTGATCGAGGAACTCTCCCGGCCGGCGCCGGGCTGCCGTACGCGGTTCGTCAGCTTCTGGAGCGACCTCGACCACCTCATGGACCCACTGGAGTCCGCCTGCGTCGAGCATCCCGACCTGTTGGTACAGAACGTCCGGGTGACCGGGATCGGTCACCTCGCCCTGCCTGTCCACCCGGCTGTCGCCACCGGCATACGGCAGGCCCTCGACACGGCACCCACGGGAGCGACCGCCGGCACCCGGACCGGCAGCCGAGCCGGCACCCGCACAGACACCCAGGCCGGCGGCCTCACCGTCGCCTGACAGCGGCCCCGCCGACACCTGCGCCGGCACCCTCACGACCGTCCGACCGCCCGTCGAGCGCCGTCCGACCACCCTTCGAGCGCGCTCCGAGCGCCCTCCGATATCGAACGTCATTCGAACGTAGGGCCAAACCCGCGCCCGCCGTCCCCCGAAACACGGCCGAATGCCCCTTTCCCGCAGGCACGAAACCTGCGGAAGATTGTCGTGCCCGCGTACTGCCGGGTACAGTCGCCGCACTGCTCTGGCAGCCCCTGTTGTCGGCGAAAGAGAAGTTGGTGAACGACCGTCACCCGTCGGGGATCATGACCACCCCGACCCCGGCTTCCGACGCCGCTTCGGCGCACTACGCGTCGTACGGCACCCAGGAAGCCCAGTACGACGGCTTCACCACGTACCACGGTTACGAGACCGGCGCCTTCGACGCCGGCGCCCACACCACCGGCCACTTCACGCCGGCCGACCCGCTCTTCGGTGAGCTTCCGGGCGACGGCACGGCCGCCGTGACCGGCACGTACGACAACACCCAGTGGGGCACCGGCGGCCACCAGGTCCCGGACACGGGCAGTCACCAGACCCTGAACTACGACGGGTACGCGGCCCAGCACCACGCCGCCTACGACACGGGCGCGTACGACGCCACCGCCTGGTCCACGGATCACCACCAGCAGCTGAACGCCGTTCCGCAGCAGGGAACGGCACCGGATGTCAGCGGACAGTGGGACGCGAGCACTTGGCTCCAGCCCGACCAGTCCGTGAGTCCCGCCGACCAGACCCAGCAGTGGGAATGGGGCACGCAGGCCTTCGACACCGGCGCCTACGACGCCACGCAGTGGAACTCCGACGGCGGCGAGGGCGCCCAGCAGGCCTCCGACGAGCACGAGCGGCAGGCCGAGGTCCCGTTCGACCAGCAGGCCACCGCCACCTTCGAACAGGTCGGTCTCGACGAACACGCCCCGGCCGAAGGCGAGTTGTCCGAGGGCGACACCCCGCTGCTCCTCCTCGACGACCAGGAGGAGGCGGCCCCGGCCCCCGCGCCGGGCGGACGCGCGGCCGCCCGCAACGCGAACCGTTCCCGGCGCCGGATGCCCGCGAAGCGCTCCGCGCTGCTGACCGTGGCCGTGCCCTCGGCCTGCGTGATGGGGGTCGCCGGGATCGCCGCGGCCTCGGTCGGCACGCTGACCGGCGGCGACGACAAGGACACCACGGCCTCCGCCTCGGACGCGCAGCCGGTGAAACCGTCCGCCGCCAACAACAAGCTGGACGCCCAGCTCGAGACCCTCAGCGCGGGGGCCGACGACTTCGCCGACCGGGCCAGCCGGACGCAGGAACGTCTCGACCTCAAGACGCAGCAGGAAGCCGAGAAGAAGAAGGCGGCGGCCGAGGCGGCCCGCAAGGAGCGGCTCCGCCCCAAGTACGCCCTCCCGGTCGCGCAGCACGGCCTCAGCGCCTACTTCGGCCAGGCCGGCATCAACTGGATGTCCCAGCACACCGGTATCGACTTCCCCGTCTCCTACGGCACGACCGTGATGGCGGCGACCGACGGCACCGTGCGGACGCAGTGGAACAGCGCCTACGGCAACATGATGATCGTGACGGCGAAGGACGGCACGGAGACCTGGTACTGCCACCTCTCCACCTACCGCGTCTCCTCCGGTACGACGGTCAAGGCCGGCGACCCGATCGCGTACTCCGGCAACTCCGGCAACTCCACCGGCCCGCACCTGCACTTCGAGGTCCGGCCCGCGGGAGGCTCCGCGATCGACCCGCTGCCGTGGCTGCGCAGCCACGATCTCAACCCGACGTAGCCGCTCGACCCGAGGTAGCCGCTCGACCCGAGGTGAACCCGAGCGTGACTGCGACCGCTCGCCGTAAGCGCATGAAGTGAGCCCCCGCCCCCGAAGCGGGGGCTCACTTCATGCGCACAGCCACAAACACGGGCGCGGCCCCGGCCGCTACAGCTTCTCCACCGGCGCGTACCGCAGCAGCAGACGCTTCGGCTTGACGTCGCCGAAGTCGACCGTCGCCTCCGCGTTCGCGCCCGTGCCCTTCACGCCGACGACCGTGCCGAGACCGAACTGGTCGTGGGTGACGCGGTCGCCGACGGCCAGCGTGACCACCGGCTTGTCCGCGGCGGACCGGCGCGTCGCGAAGCCGGACGCGCCCGCGGCCGAGGAACGCGAGCGGGACGAGGACAGCGAGGCCGCCACACCGGAGACGGGACCGGAGGACACGGGCGCGGTCGCCCCCGTCCGCTTCCAGTCCACATGCGTCGGCGGGATCTCCTCCAGGAACCGGGACGGCGGGTTGTACGACGGCTGCCCCCACGCGCTGCGCAGCGCGGACCGCGTCAGGTAGAGCCGCTCCCGCGCGCGGGTGATCCCGACGTACGCCAGGCGGCGCTCCTCCTCGAGCTCCTTGGTCTGGCCGAGGGCGCGCATGTGCGGGAAGACGCCGTCCTCCATGCCGGTGAGGAAGACGACCGGGAACTCGAGGCCCTTGGCGGTGTGCAGGGTCATCAGGGTGATGACGCCCGAGCCGTCGTCCTCGTCGGGGATCTGGTCGGAGTCGGCGACCAGGGCGACCCGCTCCAGGAATGCGGAGAGCCCGGCCGGTGTCGTGCCCTCGCCCTCCGCCTCGCCGGTCTCCTGCTCGAACTCCAGGGCGACGGCGGCGAGTTCCTGGAGGTTCTCGATCCGGGTCTCGTCCTGCGGGTCGGTGGAGGCCTGCAACTCGGCGAGGTAGCCGGTGCGTTCGAGCACGGCCTCCAGGACCGTCGCAGGACCGGCGCCCGACTCGACGATCGTGCGGAGCTCCTCCATCAGCGCGTTGAACCGCTTCACGGCGTTCGTCGACCGCGAGGCCATGCCGTACGCCTCGTCGACCCGCTTCAGGGCCTGCGGGAAGCTGATCTTCTCGCGCTGGGAGAGGGCGTCGATCATCGCCTCGGCGCGGTCGCCGATGCCCCGCTTCGGCACGTTGAGGATCCGGCGCAGCGGCACCGAGTCCTCCGGATTGGCCAGCACGCGCAGGTAGGCCAGGACGTCCCGGACCTCCTTGCGCTCGTAGAAACGGACCCCGCCGACGACCTTGTAGGGCAGGCCGACCCGGATGAAGATCTCTTCGAAGACACGGGACTGGGCGTTGGTGCGGTAGAAGACGGCGACATCGCCCGCCTTCGCGTCGCCCGCGTCCGTCAGTCGGTCTATCTCGTCGGCGACGAACTGCGCCTCGTCGTGCTCGGTGTCGGCGACGTAGCCGGTGATGCGCGCGCCCGCGCCCGCGTTGGTCCACAGGTTCTTGGGGCGGCGGGACTCGTTGCGCTCGATGACGGCGTTGGCGGCGGACAGGATCGTCTGTGTGGAGCGGTAGTTCTGCTCCAGCAGGATCGTCGTCGCGTCCGGGTAGTCCTCCTCGAACTGGAGGATGTTGCGGATCGTCGCGCCGCGGAAGGCGTAGATCGACTGGTCGGCGTCACCGACGACGCAGAGCTCGGCCGGTGGTACGTCGTACTCGCCCGGGGGTACGTCCACGGGGTGCTCGGAGGTGCCGACCAGCTCGCGCACGAGGGCGTACTGGGCGTGGTTGGTGTCCTGGTACTCGTCGACCAGCACGTGACGGAACCGGCGGCGGTAGTGCTCGGCGACGTCCGGGAAGGCGCGCAGCAGATTGACCGTCGTCATGATCAGGTCGTCGAAGTCGAGGGCGTTCGCCTCGCGCAGCCGGGACTGGTACATGGCGTAGGCCTGGGCGAGGGTCTTCTCGAACCCGTCGGCGGCCTGGGCGGCGAAGTCCTCCTCGTCGATCAGCTCGTTCTTCAGGTTGCTGATCTTGGCGCTGAAGGACTTGGGCGGGTAGCGCTTGGGGTCGAGGTCCAGGTCGCGGCAGACCAGGGCCATCAGACGCTTGGAGTCGGCGGCGTCGTAGATCGAGAACGACGACGTGAAGCCGAGCCGCTTGCTCTCGCGGCGCAGGATGCGCACGCACGAGCTGTGGAAGGTCATCACCCACATCGCGTGCGCGCGCGGGCCGACGAGCGCTTCGACGCGCTCCTTCATCTCGCCCGCGGCCTTGTTGGTGAAGGTGATCGCGAGGATCTGCCCCGGGTGCACATGCCGCTCGGCCAGGAGGTGGGCGATGCGGTGGGTGAGCACGCGTGTCTTGCCGGAGCCGGCGCCGGCCACGATGAGCAGCGGCGAGCCCGCGTGGGTGACGGCCGCGCGCTGGTTCTCGTTCAGCCCCTCCAGGAGCGCGGCCGCGTCCAGGACGGGGCGCGGGGCGCCGTCGCGGTAGTGGGTGTCCCGGTCCGGGGGCACGTCGAACTTCCCGCCGAACAGATCGTCCGGAACCGACTCCGGTCCGTGATCGTCCTCGGGCGGTGGCGGGGGTTCCTCCTCGTGGGCGCGGGGGCCCTGGAGGTTCGCCAGGAAGCTGTCGTCAAAGAGGCTGCTCATCGCTCTCCGAGTCTAGGGGGCGCCACTGACAACCCGGCGCCGTCCCGGGAACATCTCCCGCCCTCACCCTCCGGGACACCCCTGTCACGGTCCGCGACCCGCGCGACCTCGACGCGGACTTCCGGCCGAAGGTCACGAAAATGTATCGGGCATATCGCCCATCAACCTTCACACGGACCACACGAGTTGGCTACCGTGCCGAAAGGCCGTACGACCCCCACCGGCGAACCCCGCCGGACCGCACGGCCTCCGCCGAGTCCGACGCGTCCGCTCACGCCGACGGAACCGGGGAGTCACCGAGACCTCGGGGTGAATCGGCCCAACGCCCTTCCGGGGGCGGGCCGTAGGGCAACCCTTCCGACATACCTGCCCGAACCCTCCCCCAGTGCCCGACCAGCCTGGGAGAGACCCCCACCGCTGACCCGGCAGGCGGAGCACTGGAAGGAGTCGCCTCCCTTGGCGTCGCAGCACCGCAAGCCGCGCTCCGCGGGCGCGCGCGTGGCGGGGATACGCACCCCCGCCCTCGCCACCGCCGCCCTCACGTCCGTGGCCCTGCTCTCCCAGACGGCGAACGCCGCTCCGTCGGACGACGGCAAGCCGAGCCTGGAGGAGGTCGAGAAGAAGGTCGACGACCTCTACCGCCAGGCGGAGTCGGCGACCGAGAAGTACAACGCCGCCAAGGAGAAGACGACCAAGCAGCGCAAGCGCACCGACAGCCTCGTGGACGACGTCGCCCAGCGCACCCAGAAGCTCAACGAGGCGCGGGAGGAGCTGGGTTCCTACGCGGCGGCCCAGTACCGCACCGGCGCCTCCGCGCCCGACACGGCGGCCTTCCTGCTCGCGGACACCCCGCAGGACTACTTCGACCAGAACCAGCTGATGAGCCGGCTGACCGACCGCCAGAAGGGTGCGGTCGACGACTACGTCACCGAGCAGTCCGCGACGATGAAGCAGCGCCAGGAGGCCACCGAGAGCCTCGCGACGCTCACCGACGCGCAGAGCGACCTGAAGATCGCCAAGGCCGCCGTCCAGAAGAAGCTCGGTGAGGCGCGCGAGCTGCTGTCCCGGCTGACGGCCCAGGAGAAGGCGCGCCTCGCGGCGATCGAGAAGCAGCGGCAGGAGGAGGCCGCGCGCAAGGCGGCGGAGCTCGCCCGGCAGCAGGCGGCGGAGCAGGCCGCGGCCCAGCAGGAGAGCGGCGGCGCGTCGGCGGGCACGGGGTCGTCCTCGACCGCCCCCTCCCCCTCCACCTCCGGCTCCGGCTCCGAGGACCCCTCGTACGCCACCAAGGCCGAGAAGGCGCTCGCCTTCGCCCGCGCGCAGATCGGCAAGCCGTACGTCTGGGGTGCCACGGGTCCCGACTCCTACGACTGCTCGGGCCTCACCCAGGCCGTGTGGAAGGCGGCCGGCGTCACCCTCCCGCGCACCACCTACGACCAGGTGGACGCGGGCACCACGGTCTCCCTCGCCGACGCCCGGCCCGGCGACCTGATCTTCTTCTACGACGACGTCAGCCACGTCGGCGTCTACATCGGCAACGGCATGATGATCCACGCCCCGAAGCCGGGCGCGTACGTCCGCGAGGAGTCCGTCTTCTACGACGGCGAGTCGGGCATCCACAGCGTCGTACGCCCGACCTGAGGACGAAGGGCACCCGGGACACGGGAGCACGCGCGCGTGGGGCTTCGTTCTCGAGCGACATGATCCACCCCACCCCCTGCACCCCACCCCGGGCCTGCCCACACCCCCGCACCCCCACCTCGGACCTGCGCACACCCCTCGCCTGCACCCCGGACCTGCGCACACCCCTCGCCCTGCACCCCGGACCTGCGCACACCCCTCGCCCTGCACCCGCGCGTTTTTCTGCGCGCCCGCGCGCGTGCCCCGCTTCCGCAGCGCGCCGTGCTCCTTAGCATCGGCCGCATGCCAGGCTCCCACGCCCTCCCGTCGCCGGCCCCCTCCCCCGGCTCCCCGCTCCACGTCTGGTGGGCGCAGCGGCCACCGGCGGCGGGTGCCGCGGTCATGGCGACCGGCGTCCTGTCGATCGGACTGCACCTGACGGGATACGACGTCCTGTCCCGCGTCACCCTGGCGATGGCGGGCGTCGCGTGGGTGGCGCTGGCGGCGGACTTCATCGTGCGGCTGGTGCGCAAGCGCGAGCGGTGGCTGACGGAGGCGGGCATGCCCGGGGCGCTCAACGCGGTGGCGGCGACGACCGTGCTCGGCACGCGGGTCTCCACGCTCGGCCGGCACACCCTCGCCGAGGCGCTGCTGGCGCTGGCGGCGGTGCTGTGGCCCGTGCTGCTCGTGACCGTCGTACGGCAGTGGAGGCGGGGCATGCCGGGGGTGGTGTTCCTGTGCTGTGTGGCCACCCAGGGGCTCGCCGTGCAGGGAGCGGTCCTCGCGGAGGCGGAGGCGGTGGCCTGGCTCGCGCACACCGCGCTCGTGCTGTTCTGGCTCGGGCTCGTGCTCTACGGCGTCGCCCTGGCCCTCTTCGACCTGCGGCAGGTGGCCGAGGGCGCCGGGGACCAGTGGGTGGCGGGCGGCGCGCTCGCCATCTCGGCGCTGGCGGGGGCGGGTCTCCTCGCGGCCGACGACGGGGGCCTGTACCTGTGGAACGCCGACGACACCGGCGTCCTGCGCACGGTGACCGTGGCGCTGCTGGTGCTCGCCCTGGCCTGGTACGCCGTCCTGCTCCTCGCCGAGGTGCGGTGGCCGCGTCCGCGCTACGACATGTGCCGCTGGGCGACCGTGTTCCCGATGGGCATGACGGCGGCGGCGACCTTGTCCGTCGCCGCCGCTGTCGACGTGCCGTCGCTGAAGGGACCCGGAGAGGTGCTGCTGTGGGTCGCGGCAGCGGCCTGGCTGGCCGTCGCCGTGGCGGCCCTGGCCGCGGCCCGCGTCTCCCTCAGGTCCAGAGCACCGCGATGAAGATGTTCGTCACGGTCAGCAGTCCGACCAGGGCGAACAGGGGCTTCTTCACCGCCGTCTCGTCCCGCTTCACATAGACGAGGGCGAGGATCACGATCAGCAGAGCAAGCTTCACGCCGATCTTGGCATTGTCGACGTCCTGGTCGTCCGCCCGGTTGAGGCTGACCAGGATCACACCGGTGACCAGCATGGTCACCGCGCCGCGGAGCATCAAGGGGGTGAAGCGGGCCGTGTCCTGGCCGCCCAGGGCCTTCAACTGCGTGAGGTAGCCGCCCAGAAGCGAGGCGATGCCGATGATGTGCAGGCCGACGAAAAGATGAATGAGTAAGTTCATGAGGCCGGATGCTATTGCGCGGTGGAGGTGTCCCGACAGCCGCTCTCCGCCAAGGCTCAAGCCGCATATATGCGCCCCATAGCATCTGGCCCCTTTCACTTGTCTCGAAATAGCCGTTTCGGTCAACGCGCCGCGCGAACCCGACGGCCCGGGTCCGATCTTTCGGGCATTTGTGATCATGAAGTGGTCCGCTCGTGTCACTTCCGCACTTCGCGTTACCGGACTGTCACAGCCGGGCCTAGCGTCCTCCCCCAGGTGACCGGCTCCCCACCGCCGCCCGGGCCAGGGGCGGCAGTCGGCCACCACCGCCGAGAAGGTCCGGCGGCGTCCCGCTCCCCCTGTGCGGGCCGTCGCCGGACGCGTCAACCGCCCTCCGGGGCCGTCCGTCCGCTCCCCCGACGGCTCTCCGGCAGCTGTACGGACGGATGAGGCGGTCGTACGAAAGGACGTGCAGTCCCACGTGGCAGCGCACCGCAAGCCCCGACAGCGCTCGCTCGGCGGCCAGACGGCCCGCACGGCGTTCACCCTCGCTCTCGCGGGCGCCGCGACGGCGACGGCCTTCGACGGGACCGGACAGGCCGAACCGAACCTGACTCCGGTCCAGGTCAAGGCGAAGGTGGCGAAGCTCTACCAGGAGGCGGAGGAAGCCACCGAGAAGTACAACGGCGCCCGGGAGAAGGCGACGGCGGCCGAGCAGCGACTGGAGAGTCTGCGGGACGAGGCGGCGCGCAAGGAGGAGAAGCTCAACACTGCGCGGGAGACGCTGGGTTCGATGGCGGCGGCGCAGTACCGCAGCACCGGGCTCGACCCGGCCGTGCAACTGGCCCTCTCCGACGACCCCGACCGCTACCTCGACGGCGCCGCCTTCGCCGAACGGGCCGGCGACCGCCAGTCGGCCGCCGTCACCCGAGTACGCAGACAGCTGCGGGAGATCGAGCAGCTGCGCGGCGCCGCGCGTGTCGAACTGACCTCGCTCAAGACGCGCCAGGCCGAGCTGAAGACGCACAAGAAGACGATCACCGGCAAACTCGACGCGGCGCGCCGCCTGCTGAGCCAACTGACGGCGGCGGATCGGTCCCGGATCGGCGAGGAAACGAGCGGCGGCACCGCGAGCGGCCGCGCCTCACGCTCCTCGGCAGACGGACGCGACGGCCTCCAGGCCCCCGGCACAACCACCGACCGAGCCCCCAACTCCCGTGCCGCAGATGCCGTTTCCTACGCCTATTCCAAGCTCGGCAGCCCCTACGTGTGGGGCGCGACCGGGCCGAACGCCTTCGACTGCTCGGGCCTGGTCCTCGCCTCGTACCGCTCCGCCGGCGTCTCCCTGCCCCGCACCACCTACGCCCAGATCGGCGCCGGACAGCGCGTCTCCCGCTCCGAACTCCTCCCGGGCGACATGGTGTTCTTCTACTCCGGCATCACCCACGTCGGCCTCTACATCGGCGACGGCCAGATGATCCACGCACCGAACCCGTCGGCTCCGGTGCGCGTGGCACCCATCGACGAGATGCCGTTCGCGGGCGCGACACGCGTCGTGTGAGTCCGCCCGGTGAGGCACGCCCAGTCAGGCACGCCCAGTCAGGCAGCCCGTCCCTCACACCAGCCGTCGTGCCGTGGCCCAGCGGGTCAGCTCGTGCCGGTTGGACAGCTGGAGCTTGCGCAGCACCGCCGAGACATGCGACTCGACCGTCTTGACGGAGATGAAGAGCTGCTTGGCGATCTCCTTGTAGGCATAGCCCCGGGCGATGAGCCGCAGCACCTCGCGCTCGCGCTGGGTGAGACGGTCCATGTCCTCGTCGACCGGCGGAGCGTCCGTCGAGGCGAAGGCGTCGAGCACGAACCCGGCGAGTCGCGGCGAGAACACGGCATCGCCCTCCTGCACCCGGAAGATGGAGTTCACGAGGTCGGTGCCGGTGATCGTCTTGGTGACATAGCCGCGAGCGCCGCCCCTGATCACCCCGATCACGTCCTCCGCGGCGTCCGAGACGGACAGGGCGAGGAAGCGCACCGGCCGCTCGGCGTCGGCCATCAACGGAGCGCAGCGGCGCAGTACTTCGACCCCGCCGCCGCCCGGCAGATGGACGTCGAGGAGGACCACCTCGGGCCGGGTCGCGGTGATCACCGTGACGGCCTGGTCTACGTCCGCCGCCTCGCCGACGACCTCGACGCCGGTCTGCTCGGTCTGGCCGATCTCGGCCTGCACTCCCGTACGGAACATGCGGTGGTCGTCGACGAGGACCACGCGCACATGGCGCCCGCCCGTGCCGCCGCCGGAGGACTGCGCCGGCTCGGCCGCCTCCGCCGCTCCCCCTGTGCTGTTCGTGTCGGTCGGGTCGCTCATGACGTCTTCTCCGCCCTCTCCATCTCCAGTTCGACCTCCGTGCCGCCGTCCGGGACGGCCCGCAGTCGCGCCGTGCCCCCGTGGCGCTCCATGCGGCCGATGATCGATTGTCTGACGCCCATGCGGTCGGCGGGTATCGAGTCGAGGTCGAAGCCGGGTCCGCGGTCCCGGACGGACACGAAGACCGTCCTGCCCTCGACTTCGGCGTAGACCTGCACGGCGCCGCCCTCGCCACCGTACTTGGCCGCGTTCACCATCGCCTCACGCGCGGCCTGCATCTGTGCCCCGACCCGTTCGTCGAGCGGGCAGTCGCCGACGACCACGACCTCGATGGGGACGCCGTGCTTGTCCTCGACCTCGGCGGCGTTGCGCCGCACCGCGTCGGCGACCGTGGTCGGCTCGTCGGCCTCCTCCTTGCCGGTGCCCTCGGGTTTGTAGAGCCAGGTGCGCAGGTCTCGCTCCTGGGCGCGGGCGAGGCGGCGCACCTCCCCGGCGTTCTCCGCGTTGCGCTGGATCAGGGTCAGGGTGTGCAGCACCGAGTCGTGGACGTGTGCGGCGACCTCCGCGCGCTCCTGGGCCCGGATGCGCATCAGGCGCTCCTCGGAGAGGTCCTGGGTCATACGGACCAGGTAGGGGCCGGCGAGGAGCGTGATGCCGACGAGGACGGCGAGGGCCGCCTGGAGCACGGAGCCGAGGTGGGCGGCGGAGCCCTGGAGGACGAAGATGCCGGAGACGCCGGCCGTGACGAGCAGGACGCCGGCGCCCGCGCGCAGGAGCGTGAGCGTACGGCGTCTGCGGCCGACCTCGACCCAGCGGGCCCGGCGCGCGTTGTCCGCCTGGCGCCAGACGAGGGCGACGCCCGCGCCGACGAGTACGGCGGGCAGCAGATACGCCTTGGCGCCGCTGCCCAGATTCACATTGCCCACGAAGACCATGGCGATGACGACCATGAGGAGGAGCGCGACGATCTGCCCCTTGTCCGGTTTGCGGGCGACGAGCCTGCGACGGCCGTCGGGCGCGGTCTCGGTGCCGACCAGCGCCGGGGGCTTCTGGCCGCCGACCCCGCCGACCCCGAGCGGCACGAAGAACCAGAAGGCCGCGTAGAGCAGGGCGCCGAGGCCGTCCGCCATGAACAGGCCGGCGAAGACGAGCCGCACCCACACCACGGGCAGCCCGAGATGCCCGGCGAGCCCCCGCGCCACGCCCCCGAGCCAGCGTCCGTCACTGCTGCGGTAGAGCTTGCGCGGCGGCCGCGGTTCGACGAGTGGCACTGTTGCGGCTTCCGGCATGCCAACGATGGTCACACGGGCGCCGGTCCCGGGCATCAGGGTTCGCCCCCGAGACTCCCCTGATCTCCGGGGTCCTCGCCCGTCGAACGCCTCCCCCGCCCCGGATCAGGGCCGATATCAGGGTCCGACCAGGGTCGTTCCGACTGCCGCGAGGGCGGCTCGCCCGCCACCATGGACTCATGACAGATCACCAGCACGCCGCGGACGCCGTGCCCGACGGGGGCACCGCGCCCGACGCGGCCGCCCCGTCCTCCGGCGCCCGGGGCGCCGCGGGTGAGGAACCTCGCGCGCACGAGCGGGCGGGCGCGCACGAGAAACAGGGAGAGGGCGCGGGACGCGACCCGTCGGAGGGCTCCGGCCCGGACGCGGGCACGAATACCGGCGAGGGCACGGACGCCGACGACAGGACAGTGGTCGAGGCGGCCACCGAGGCCGCGACCGCCGCCGCGGCGGCGGCGGCCCGCACCGGCGCGGCAACCAACGGCGGGACGGAATCCGACGACGGTTCGCCGGACGGAAACCGAGGGCCGGGAGAAGGCCCGGGCCCGGGGGGAAGCCGCGGACCGGGTGGTCCCCGGGCACCGCAAGCGGCCGAAGCGGTCGGGCCTCCGCCCAGGTTCCGGCGGGACCGGGAGCACAAGGTGCTCGCCGGGGTGTGCGCGGGCCTCGGGCGGCAGTGCGACATGGATCCGGTGATCTTCCGGATCACGCTCGCCGTGCTCTCCGCGACCGGCGGCATCGGCCTCATCTTCTACGGCTTCGCCTGGCTCTTCGTCCCCTACTCCGACAACGAGCAGAACGAGGTGCGCAAGCTCCTGACCGGCCGGGTCGACGGCCAGGCTCTCGCGGCCGTGCTGTTCGCGCTGGTCGGCTGCGGGGTGTTTCTGTCGATGCTGAACAACGGCAGCGTGCTGACCTTCGCCGTTGTCGTCTCCTTCCTCCTCGCGGGCGCCGGCTACTGGTCACGGCACCGGGACGCCTCGGACCCCGACCCGCTGGCCGCACAGGCCGTGGCCGACGCCCCGCCGGAGGCCCAGGCACCGCCCGCCCCCTCCGCCTACCCCTCCTGGTGGCGCGACCCCATCGTCAAGGACGGCACCCACGACGGCGGCACGGGCTATCTGTGGGGCCCGTGGGACGCCCGGGCCCGGGACATCACGGAGACCATCGACGTCGACCTCGTCGGCCACACGCGCCGCCCCGAGGACATACGCACCCTGCACAGGCCGTACGCCGGACCGCGCGGCCCGCGCTGGATCGGTGGCTGGCTCTTCCTGCTCGCCGTTCTCGCGGCCGCCCTCGTCACCCGGCTCACCTGGGACGACCACCCGCTCGGCACCAGCCTGCAGGCGGGGCTCGCGGCGGCGCTCATCGTGCTCGGCGTGGGTATCGCGGTCAGCTCGTTCCTGGGGCGGACCGGAGCGGGCTCGGTCTTCCTGGCGATCGTCACGGCGGGTCTGCTGGCCGGTACGGCCGTCCTGCCCAAGGACATCGGGACGCACTGGATCGACACGGTGTGGCAGCCCGCCGCGGTGGCGGACGTACGGACGGCCTACGACCTGGGCACCGGGGACGGCACCCTGGACCTGTCCCGGCTGCAACTCGCGAAGGGACAGACCGTGAGCACCAATGCCGAGGTGGGGGCGGGCCGACTGCGGGTGATCGTCCCGCCGGACGTGACCGTGAAGGTGAGGATCGACGTGGGGCTGGGAGACATCCAGCTGCCGGGCGACGACGAGAAGGATGTGGACGTGCAGCCGGGCAAGCACAAGGAGGTGACCCTGTCGCCGGTCTCGGGCGCCAAGGACGCCGGGACCATCGACCTCGACCTCCAGGTCGGCGTGGGACAGGCGGAGGTGGCCCGTGCTGCGTCATGAGTTCCGGCCCGGCAGGCTGGTCGCCGGCGCCTTCTTCACCCTCGCGGGCGTCATCTACGCAGGTGACGCGGGCGGCCTCTGGGAGACGCCGTGGTTCGTGGTGATCCCGGTCGTCACGGCCGGACTCTGTCTGGCGGGCGCGACGGGCGTCGTGGCGAGGAGCATACGCAGACGACGAGGCCCGTCCCACCGGACCACTCCGGCCGAGACCGGCCCGGACCCGGCCGCCTGATCGACTGACCGGCCAACCGGCCAACCGGCCAACCGGCCAACCGGCCGAGGGGCAGACGGGCTGACCGGCTCACCAGCGGAGGAACAGACGGGCGGGGGGGCAGACCGGCGGAGGGGCAGACGGGCAGTCCGGCCGGCCGGACGATCCACGCGTCGCGGTGGGCCGTCCGGGCGTAGGCCCTACCTGCCCCTGGTTCCCGCTCGCTGTCGCCGCCTGGAGCGCCAGGCGGCGTCGAGGGAGAGGACGGGGGCGCCGGCGAGAACCAGGGGCAGCCAGGCCATCAGGTAGGCGAGGTCACTGGCGTACCGCTGTTGTAGGGTCCTCCCCCGTGAAGCAAGTACGGGTCCTGATCGCCCTACGGATCAGCAACGAGACGGACGCCTCTACCTCCCTGGAAAGGCAGCTACAGGACTGCCGACAGCACGTCGCAGAGAGGGCACACCTCGGGTGGGTGGAGGTGGGCGTAGCCAAGGATGCCCACATCTCCGCTACCAAGTCTCACCCATTCGAGAGACCAGAACTCGGCGAGTGGCTCAACAATAAGGCACCTGAGTTTGATCTGATTCTCTTCTGGAAGATGGACCGCTTTGTTCGCAAGGTGGTCGACATGCAGGACATGATTAGGTGGGCATCTGAGCATGGCGGTAAGGCACTGGTCTCCGTAAAGGAACCCGTCCTCGACATGGTGGGCCCTTTCCGCCATGTCATCATCGATCTGTTTGCGGCCATTGCTGAGATGGAAGCCCAGAACATCAGCATGAGGGTCAAGAGCTTTCAGAAGTACGCCAAAACCAAAAATGTCTGGGCCAAGGGAAATCCTCCTTACGGTTACGAGACCTACCGTGGAGAAGACGGGGCAATGTATCTCCAGGTTCGGGAGAGCCAGAAGAAGGTAATCCGCGAACTGCATGAGCGGGTGATTGCCGGTGAGTCCTATTCAGGGATAGCCGATGACCTGAACGAGAGAGGTGTCCTCTCTCCAGGGGCAGAGCGCATGTCCAATCGGAGAAAGGAACAAGGTGTTCAGCCTCCCATCTGGCGGCCCCGTTCCATCACCTCCATCCTCCAGTCTGAAACCATCCTCGGCTGGAAGTGCGAGGAAGTGAAGGTTCCCGGAAAAAAGTACGGGAGGTCTCAAGCGATCCTCACCGCTGAGGGAAAAATCAGGATGGCTGATCCCATCATCGAAGACGAAGAGTGGGTCAAGCTGCAAGAGGAAATGCAGAATCGCCCTAGCTCCGCTCGACGCACGACAAAGAACACGACTGCCTATCGGGGGGTTGTCCTGTGTGGAGGCTGCGGCCGGAACCTTTACCTATTCAATCCGGAGAGGCAGCAGGGCAAGCCGGTGTACCGCTGTAATGCTGCGGCCAATCGAAAGTCCTGCGGAACGGGATACGCATTCCGTGCTGAGAAGGTTCGGGAGATCGTAGAGACCATGGTCCTGGGAGTAGTCGGAGAATTCCCCATGTTCGAGAGGATCTACGTAAAGGGATCTAGCAACACTCAGAGGCTCCGAGAGATTGAGTCCTACGTCCAGGAGCTACAGCAGTCCGTTAGGCCGGGAGGCAGGAACTCAGCCGGGTTCGCCAAGACCTCCACTGAGGCCGAGATTGCTGCTCTATTCGAAGAACATGATTCCCTGTCAGTAGAGGGAGACAAGCCGGATCGTTACGAGTTCCGGGATACCGGGGAAACATTCCGCCACATGTGGGAACGCAACAAGAACAATGAGGCTGAGAGGACACGGCATCTACTGAAGGCAGGAATCAGCATCCGACTCAATCCCCAAAAGCCGGGAGTCTCGAATACCCTCGACTTCAACGCAGAGGTAGACCTAGGGAATCTGTCGGAACCGTTCACAGCTCACTGACCAATAGCAGCAAGTAAGGGCCCGGCCCGCTCGGTCGGGCCTTTCTGTTGCCTCAAGGGCTCTGACAAATCCACAGAAGGGCTGCTTTCATCACCGACACTGGACCTGAATGGGTCATCTGAGCCCTACACAACCCCCGGCACTCGGTCGGGGGTTTTCTCATGTCCGCACGGAAAATAAGGAATCCAGGATGTGGACAGATTCAGCAAAAAGCGCCTCTCGCCCAGTAATACCAAGCCCCCGTGATTGTAGTCACACGCCTAAATTACCTCTCTTTATTGCCCCCCAAGGCCACGAGGACCCGTACGCGTTGGAAGCCTCTCTCACGCTCCGATCGGGAAACGCTCATAGGCAGACCCTCCCCCCACCCCCTGGACCCATATGAGCACTCACAAGCACTCTCAGCAACACCACGAAACGAGTGCTGCTAAAGCTTCCGTCGACATCATCGACAAACAAGTCTGAGCGCTTGCCTAAGCTCCTTTCTCCCAACCTTCGGGCTGGCACTCTCGCTCTCTTCTCTCGGCCTCTCAGATCGAAGCTCACGACGTTGCCGACACGGCAGACCAAAGCCACTCAACGTAGGTAGACGATCGGTGCCGGAGGACGGGCCACAAGGGGGCCGCTGGACGGCTCAAGACCCCGGAGTCAGGTTGGGCGCTGGGGAGGCCCTGAGATGGCGGCAGGGGGCGACACAGGGCCCCGGGGGTCTTGCCGACAAGCCATTACCCCAGACATGCCGAAGGGGCCGATCCCCAGGGGTCTTGCTGAGCAACCGTCCCGGCCACTCGATCCAGGTCAAAGAAGGGGTCCCCCCCTATGCCGACGGCCGTACTCCCTGGCTTGGGACGTCAACTCATGGGCAGTTATTGATACTTGCTCTTAGGCAGCTGGAAAACACCCCTTACCTGAAATTCACCCTCCCACTTACTTAGTTACTTAGTTACTTAGTTAGGTGGTCCACCTAAAAAAGTCTGAGACCCAGATCACAGAGACTCCGTACAACCATTCAGGCTGCCCTCGTGTCTTACCTAGTGGTCAGACTCATCGGCCGACCTACCCCAGTCGAAACCGGCTGGAAACTCGACGGCGCTTTAGCCTGCCTTAAAACTGTCCAAGTCGCATCAATGCAAACCGGAGGTCAGGCTTGCCGTTCCCGCAGATGAACCCGAGAGAATGCCGAGACGCTCTAGCCGCCGAGCTATCCGAAGTGCTGCACAAGCAGGGGCTGAGTCAGCCTGAGATATTCGAAACTTTGCAACGTCTGGGGGTTCCGGTATCCGTGGCCCACACGATCAGCCATAGCGCCAACCGCTAGTTTCATCTAAACCTTGATGTTCTATTTGATCTGAGCTTCCGCCGGACGACCAGCTCGACCCAACAATCCAATATAACGAGAACCCATCAGGGGCTAGTCATTTCGACTGGCCCCTTTTTCATGCCCAAGGAGCCAACACATGAACACTCACGACTGCACAGTCCCTCTCGGCTGCACGCCCTTCGATCCTTGCTCGACCTTCTTTGAACCTGCGACTCCCCTGGAAGACCGACGTCTTCCCGACCTCCGGCCCGAGGAGGCCAATAAGACGACTGGCCCTGAAACACCGATACCGAACGGCCGAGCGGTGAAGGCTACGTACGACGTCAAGGAGCTGGTCTCTCGCATGTTGATTGATGAGTTCGGTCCAGGCGGCTGGATTGCAGAGAACTACGGAGATCAGTTCAATCGGGAACACCTTCTCTGGACTCTCGTTCTCATCCGAAGTGTGAACGGTCGTACCGGTTGCACCCACCGAGGAGACAAAGACATTGCCCAATCTCTCGGATACACAGGGAACAACCACCCAGGGACTGAAACCCGAAAGCTACTGAAGAAGATGGGGTTCTTCATCGAGACCGGCCGGAAGAGTGGCCGGGTAAAGGAGCTACGCCTGTCGGTCCCGAGTGCACTCCTGAACTCTGAGACCTACCAAGGAACCTTTGATGACTCACTGGTGTGACTTCAGGTCTCCATGTTCCCCCTGGAGGGGGAACTAAGTAGGAAGCAGTAAGAGTAAAGCTCAGAGCCTAAAGCTCTGAGCATATAGATATAGGTAGCTCGACTGAGGGTCGAGCAGTAAGCCGACAAATGCGGCTACGTAGATATCTCTATCTCAGATGCAAGGGAACCGTAAGAGTTCCCGATAGATGTTCGTCATCCTCAGATGGATGACTTGTTATCGGCCAGCGGGCAGAGCTGGCCTCTATGTAGATCTGATCCCGAACGGATCAACCCACCGTCAGCCTTATTAATCAGGAGCCAACCCATGAGCAAGCAGAAGAAGACCAAGACCGAGAAGCTGGACGATGCGGCTACCGCCATCCTCACCAAGAATGGATGGGTAGACCAGATGGTCCCCGAGTCCAAGCGGAACGAGGACTCGTCCCCGGTCTGCGCCTCAGCCGATTGGCTTGCAGGAGGAATCGAAGATTTTCTAGACCTGAACCTGACTAACACTGGCTTCACTATCCAGGGGGAAGCCCGGTCCACTGAGGTCATCCATTACTGCCAGTGGAGGGATGCGGCTGGGGCTTGCATGGAAGAGCTGTACGGCCCCTCTGAGCGACGGGGACGGGGCCGCCCTCGGAAGTGGTGCCCGAAGCACCAGAGACCCGCTAAAAGCCGGACTGAGAGCCTTCGTGCGGCTGGCATATCGATCGAGACTCATAGGAACCTGAGCTACAGGCCGAAGAGCGAGGTAGTGGTTAGCCTGCCGGTTCCCGAGTTTCTTCGAGGGTTGGTTTCGGATCGCACTGTGTGCCTGACTGCCGACAAGGCCAAGTGGATTAGCAAGCCCTCGAACGACAGTGGATCGAATGTTGATCAGTATGAACAAAACAGAGCGGTCTGGAGGTCCGGCAACCTTCCTCGTCGTGTTCGTTAGCCGTCTATGTTCGTCCCAGAAACCTGACGGATGGTCAGGGCCGGCGGCGACCGGTCGGAAATCGCATGACGTAAGTCCAATCTTCCCCGAAGGAAGCGCTGACATCGATCTGGCACTTATTGGTAGAAGGTGAAGGGATCAGATGACCTCTCTCAAGTTCTCTCGATCTTCTTTCTCTCCGTAACAAGGTTCGTGTGGCTCCGCCGTTGTTCATGGTGGGGAAGGCCCCTGGCTTTCGAGTCGGGGGCCTTCCCTTTTGGGCCATAGAGCTTTGCCAAATCATAGAAAGGTAGGCCCAGTGAAGACGTGTGCTAGATGTCAGCACGACAAAGCGCTGACTGAGTTCAATAAGAGCCCGACCCATTCGTCAGGCCTACAGCCATATTGCCGGGAGTGTCAGCGTGAGTACTTCCGAGCGTGGTCGTCCAAGAACCAGCGAATGACGTTTCCCCGTCACGCCGCATAACCACCGAGACAGGAGCAAGAGCCATGAGTGAAGAGATTACTGAGACTGAAGAGCCCTTCCGGGCGAAGACCATGAATTCTTACGCCGACATGATCGCCATGATTCAGCGGCATCCGCAGTTGCGAGAGGGGTACGGAGATGACGAGTAACGCTACGCCCCGACTGCTCGAACCAAAGGGAGCCCGAGCGGTCTTCTACCGAGATCCAGGACTGGCGAAAAGCACCGATCGGATACCGGTGTGGCTCACCTACTCGGCCCCGGTGCTTCACCACGTGATTCCCGCCGCCCCTATCGGGACCAATAGCAGCGCTGTTGGCTTCACCCTGGTCGCTTCCCCAGACGGCGCAGTGCGCGTCTACAGCCGTCCGGCAGGGGAATACCTCGGCCTGGTCGAACGGGGATTCCGAGGATGGCTCCAACGCCTCCAGCTTGAAAGGCAAGCGCGGAAACGTGCACAGAACGAACGAGAAGCACTGAGGAAGAGCGAGAAGGCCGCCCTAGTTGCGGCCGAGATCCTGAAGGAGACCAACTGACATGACATACAACCCGACCAGCTATGAACCCGAGCGTTTCAACGACATTCCCGATATGGCTTTCAATAGGGCCCCTGCGAACCAGGGACATATTTCGGAACTGGAGCGCAGGAACCGACTTCTTGAAGCCAAGGTCGAGTACCTTTCCGATCCGACGAAGCGGAAGGATTACGTCTGCCCTGAGCTTCCATCGGCTTACTTCGATCACCCTACAGATGACAGTGGAGTGATTGAAGCTGGAGCCAAGCTGAACAAGACCCTCGATTACGTGAGCAAGCAGATCGATTCTCACACGGTTCAGATGGTGGAGTTCAATGCGGCCGTTACTTCTCTCCGTAAGGCTGAGTCTGATTACCAGAAGGCCCTTACCCAGTCTATCGAGGACGGGAAGGAAGCACCGGACTTCGAGACCGAAGACCTTTCCCCGCGACACAGGGCGCTTGACAAGCTTGAGGCTGTTATCTCGGCAGGTGTTCGCAAGGCGGAAATCGAAGCTGCCATTCTCCAGGACGAGTATTCCCGTCTGTTCGCCAGCCAGGCCTACCGAGCCTGGGCTGATAAGGAGCGTGACAAGCGGTGGGCTGACTACCGTAAGGCTGTGGACCTCGTTAATACTGCGCTGTCTGCTATCGAGAGCATCAATTCGAAGCTTCCGCATGCGTTCGGAGACGAGTACGGAATCCCCTTCGAGGCCCCGGCCGAGCGCGTGTATGGCGGCCTCAATGGGTTCGCTGAGCAGCAGGACTACAAGCCGACCATCCGAGAGGCTGTATCCATTCTCCAGGAGCACGAGCCTAAGGCTTACAGGCTGTCCCAGTTGGATGAGGACGACAAGGCTCACTACGCATTGCGTTCTGCTGAGGCAAAGATAGAGCGAGAGGATAGTCGGACCTCTGAAGAGAAGTGGCAGGATGCCGACAACGCGAATTACTCGCACTACATTGCCAGTGGCGGGATACTCAAGTGAGTGAGAATGGCGCCATGAATGAGGCGCGAGAGTGGGTTCAGAAGCGACGGGCTCAAGAGCGCGGAGTAATGCTTCCGCCCCAGGAGATAGAGCCGGAATTCGATGATCTCAGGTTGGGGCGTGGAGGAATGGACCCGAGTGATTCGGAGTCGGTTCTCGATTGGAGTATCGATAGTGACTACCACACTCCGCTGAAGTTCATGTGGTGAAACGAGGAAGCCCCCGGACCTAACCGGGGGCCTCTTCTTTGTTTGTGGGGGACGGCTGCTGTTGGTTTGCGGGCCGCCCCCTTTCCGGAGGAAGGTCGGTCCTATTCGTCTTCGCCTCCCTCGGAAATTTAGGGTTCAGCATCGTCACGGGCATGAATGGTGCGATCGGACCGAGCATGGCCGCTACCTCCTCGGGCATTCGATGTGAACATAAATCGTGTACGGCCCTGCGGACTGCCGTTCAATGACACCACGGCGCACACGTTCAAGAGACTTGATCGGCCTCAAGCAGGCCGGGCAGGTCTCGCCCCTGGGGGCGTAGGTCACGTATTCCCATTGGCGTGCGTCCGTCGTTTCGGCCGGTGCCGGTGTGCTCATCAGGTTGCCTTCCCCGCGCCGTCTGTCCGTGGGTCAATCATTGCGGACGTCGAGCGAGGATGACCCGTTTATTTCCGTGGTCGGGTAAATTCCTTGGCCCAGCCGGACAACATTTCTCGGCAGTCTTCCCCGAACACTCCGTGGGTCTCGTACCGCTCGAAGCTTTCTCGGTATGCAGTCACATCACGGTGATCACGCAAGATCAAAGCCCCAGTGCCTGTCTCGACGGTGGCAAGCCTTCGGTCGTACAGAGTGAACGTGTTGAGGGGAGTTTCCGGCACGTGGCCGGTGAGAGGGATAACCCCTAGGCGCACATTAGGAAGCCGGGAGACAGACGCTAGGCGGTCGAGTTGCATAGCCATTGCCAGGGGCGGCAACAGAGGCCACCGAACGGCTTGTTCCGTCAGAATGAACGTGAACGACTTTTCGGTGTTGAGCAAGACACTCTGCCGCTCAAGCTTCTTAGCGATGGTCTTTGACTGATCCCCAGGAACGTCGGCAATGCTGGCCCGTACATATTCGGGCGTCGCGAGTAGGCCGGTGACCATGGACAGCAGGAAGAACCGAAACTCCGTCGAGGCCGCTTCGAGCCTCGCTAGCTCGTTCTGCTTCTTGTCCAGCCCTCGACGGCGAGAGGACCAGTGATCCTGCCACTCGGTATTTGCAGTACGAGCAAGGGACAGGAGTTCTTCGACTTCCGGCCCCTCGGCCCCAAGGGCATCCAATATCAGCTCAACGTCGACTAGAGCAGGAGTGAGTCTCCCGCTCTCAATGTTGCTGACTTTGGTTTGTGACAGGTTGCAGCGGCGAGCCAGCGCCGTTTGGGTGACACCGGCCCGCTTCCGCAGCGTGCGCATTGCTTCGGCTAGGTCTGATCTGGACTGACCCAGTCGTTCAGGTTCGAGCGTCAAGACCTTTCACGTACTCCTCGAAGGGCACCGACTCAGTTACAGCGATCCGCTGGTATTCGATGAACGGAGTCACGTCACCCTCGAATATCTCGCGGCTGATCTGCCGTCCGTCTGAGTGGTAGTTCATCAGCACCACTTCGGCATGATCGAACATCCAAAAGTCCTGGACACCGGCGAGTGGGTTTTCCCGGTCGGTCACATCGAGAATGCGAATGTCTTCACCGGCCACCGAGTGAGCACGGTAGTAGCGGTGAAACTCGAACTTGAGGTAGTCGGAGAGAGGCCGAGTCACAACGTGTACGCGGCCCTGTGAGCGCCCCTCGGTCACCTGTCGGCGTAGCCGGTCGGTGTAGTCGTTCGAGACCGCCAGAGGGTCGATACGGGCCCCTGAGCGGAACGCTGCGAACTCCTCGGTCTCCGACGGCATGAGGTACTGCGGCAGGGTCTCCAGTCGCCAGGCTTCCCGCGTGAAGCCCTCGAACCGTGCTGCCCACTGCTCACCAGCCAAGAGCACGTACGGCCTCCCTCAAGACGGCTTCCGGGATCTCTACGAGCCCTTCCCCCTCGGGCGGCTGGAACGCCCCGGACACGTCCCCCTGGACGACGAACGAGCCTGAAGCGGTGCGGTAGACATTCGGGCAGTCGTCCTGACCGCACTCCCCGTTGCCGTTGCCGGTCAGTCGGGTCAACCCCTCGCGTGGCATCTGAACTCCCCATGGGCTGGCCCCTGTTGGGGCGTCTGCCTTGACCGTACGAGGGGGCCCGAGTGGCGTCCATGCGGCCGGGCCAATATTCGCGAAATCGGGTATCTCTGCGGTCGACCGACAGGCGGAGCGCCCCCCGGCTAGACACACAGAAGCCCCCGGCGGACGCCAGGGGCTCGACTGTTGGCCAAGAGCTAGGAACGTGGCCGCTTCCGCCTCCTGATCAGGGCATCTACCGAGAGGTAGGGGGCTCCGGCCAGTACGAGCGGCACCCAGCAAAACATGTACGGGAGGTCGTTGCCGTAGTAGTACGGGTCCGAGGCCCAGCTCACCGTCAGCCACAGGCTGAGCGAGATCAGGGCGCCGCCGAGCGCGGCGAGCCGGGTGAGGACGCCCAGCAGGGTGCCGATACCGACGGCGAGTTCACCGAAGGCCATCGCGTAGCCGAAGCCGACGGGGCTCTTCAGGGCCATGTCGACCAGGGCCGGGATGGCCGAGGAGTCACGGACGGCGCGCATGGTGTCGCCGATCGAGCCGGCGCCGCTGTCCTTCAGGAAGGCACCGTCGGTGAGTTTGTCGAGGCCGGCGTAGATGAAGGTGACGCCGAGGAAGATGCGCAAGGGAAGGAGGGCGTACCGGGTGGCGGTGTCCCGCCAGTCGCGGCCGCCGCCGTCGAGATAGGGGGGGTAGGTATCCGTCCGCATGCCATGAGTCATCGCCCGTAGCCGCCTCTCGCCCGGAGTGGTGGGACCCCTCAACAGACCATACGTACGAAATGGGGGGTGCGCTCAACTGTTTGCACGAGCTCTCGGCACCACCGGTTCACTTCGCCCGACCGATTCACTCCGGCCCGTCGGCCCACCCGAGCCCGAGGGGTCCCCTCCACCCCCACTGTTCGGTCCCGTTCGGTCCGGTTCGATCCGGTTCGGTTCGGTTCAGTCCGTGACGTCGATGGCGTACCGGTTGGTCTCCGCACCCGCGGCCGTGACGACCTGTACGTCCACCCGGCCCGGTTCCACGTCCGCCGGGACGGGGACGGTGAGGACGGCGTCGGTGGGGTTGCTGAATCCACCGGTGACCGGCACGAGGGGGACGTGCACATGGACCGGGCCGATGCGGACGACCATGCGGGAGAGCCGGTCGGCGGTCTGGGCGCCGGGCGGGACGAATCCGGCACCGCGGATCTCGATGTCGTCGCCGGTACGGATCGGGGCGTCGAGGTCGCCGGCCTCGCGGGAGCGGACGACGGAGAGGATGACGGGGCGGCCGCCCTCCGCGTACTTGCCGGCGAGGTAGGTCGCGGCCGAGACCAGGACCACGACCGCCAGGCCCCAGGGGAGGTCGGGCAGCTGGTCGGGGCGGCGGGCCAGCCGGACCGCGGCGAAGGCCAGGGCGACGGCGCAGATCACGACGTACTGGATGTCGGCGAAGGTACCGCGGCCGGCGTCGTCGGTCAGCAGGTCGGCGGCCCGGGGGCGGTGGGCGCGGACCTTCTGGAGCCGCTGGCCGAGGACCCGCAGGCCGACCACCCGGCGCACCAGCACGGCGATCCCGCAGACGACGGCGAGGACGGTCACCACGCCGGCGCCGCGGGAGAGATCGAGCCCGGCGAGCAGCGCGTCGCGTTCGGCGTGGCCGGAGGCGGCGGCGAGCCGGCCCACCAGGACCAGCACCGCGTAGGCCACGAGCAGCACCCAGCCGACGGCGACCGCGCGGGAGGTGGAGAGGCGGTTGTCCTCGCCGATCACGGGGGCGAGGGCCCCGCCGCGCGCCCGGTGGAACCAGGAGGCGGCGGTCAGCGCGCCGGCCACGACCAGCGCGGCGAGGAGTCCGGCGGTGCGGGCGTCGGTCCAGCCCGCGCCGATGGCGGTCAGGGACTGCACCAGCAACAGCGCCACGACCGACACCCACACGGTGACCGCCGTGCGGAGCCACAGGCGGGACAGCCAGGCCTCGCCCTCGGCGCGGCCGCGCTCGGCGACGAGCTCCGCGGACTGGGTGAGCTCCTCGGAGACCCACTGGCGGGAGGCCGAGACGGAGTGGGCGACGGCGGCCGGCAGGCCGTGCCCGGCCGCGAACCCGTCCCGTTGGACCAGGAACTCCGCCACCGCTCGCCGGTGTCCCGCGCGGGCCCCGTGCGGGCAGTCGCCGCAGGTACAGCCCCCGTCGTGAGTGCCCGGCCCCCTGCTCGACTCGGTGCCCTGTCTCGCCTCCTGTACCGCCATGTCCGACGCCCGCCTTCCCCACGACCCGATCGGATGGCGACCCTCGAAGGACCCTGTCCGGATCCCGGCCGCCGCACTGTGAACAACTCCCCCGCAATGACAGCGAATTGTGCCCTACGGCACACCCCTTGTTCCCGGCAGGTCTGGTCAGCGCGGGTGAAGCGGGCAGGGCCGTGTTGACCCGACTGCGAGAATTTCCGTATGGCCGAGATCATCCAGCGTGACGGGACCTGGGCCTTCGACGGCACATCGGTCAGGATCACCCCGGGACTCCACCGCTCCGTACCGCTGTTCCGGCAGACGTACGGGGAGATCACCGTGCCCCTGGAGGCGGTCGCCGGGATCGTCTACGAGCCCGAACGCAAGCGCGGGCGGCTGCGGATGCGGCTGCGCGAAGGGGCGGATCCGCTGCTGCACGCGACCGGCGGCCGGCTCCCCGACCGTGCCGATCCCTACCGGCTCACCGTGGACGTGGACCGTTCCGGGGTCGCCGAGTACCTCGCGGAGGAGATCCGGCACGCGCTGCTCCTCGACCAGGTCCCGGGCGAGCCGACCAAGGCCTACCTCCTGCCGGGTCCGCCGGTTCCGGTCTCCGTGCGTTCCTCCGACGGCACGGTCTCCTTCGACGGGACCCAGGTGCGGGTCGACTGGGCGGACACCTCGGACCGGGTGAAGCGGGCGACGGGCCCGCGCGTGATCAACGTCGGCGATGTCGTGCGGGTCGAGTGGCTGCCCAACTCCGGCCTGGAGGACGGCTTCCTGCGGTTCGTGACCCGCGAGACGGTGTTCTCGAAACTGCCGGCCGAGAAGGACCCGTACGCCCTGGACCTGTGGGGGAACGTGAGCCGCGACCTGCTGACGGCCCTGGTCGCGACCGCGGTCACCGCCCGTCTCCCACATCCCTCCACCCACACGGGTACGGAGCGGGAGCACGAGCGCGACCAGGAACGTGAGCAGGTACGCGAGTACGGGAACCCGGCTCGCGGGCGCGGGCTCGCGGCGTCCGTCCCGCCTCCGTCCGACCACCACGACGTCCTGCTGCGCCGACTGCGCGAGTTGGGCGAGCTGCACCGGGACGGGGTGCTCACGGACGAGGAGTTCACCCGGACGAAGGCAGTCGTCCTGCGCGGCTTCTAGAACGCGCACCGGCACGCGTCCGCCGTCCAGCACGCGGCCGCCGTCCAGCACACGGTCTCCGTCCAGCACACGGCCCCCCTTCAGCACACGGCATGCGGACACCGGCTGCGGACACGACCGCCGGGGCGGGGCTCAGCTCAGCAGGTCCGGCTCGCTCCGGCTGATGTCCTGCCACAGCGGCTGGTAGTTGATCCACGCCACGAGGTCGCCGCCGAGTTGTTCCCTGGTCGCGACCGCCGCCCGGTGGTCGATCAGGACGGGCCGGCCCGCCGCCCGCGCGGTCAGCTGGACCTGGCTGGAGCGTTCCATCGACAGGAACCACCAGGCGGCCGCGTCCACCGAGTCGCCGACCGTCAGCAGCCCGTGGTTGCGCAGCACGAGCGCCTTGCGGGAGCCGAGCGCGGACGCGATCCGCCGTCCTTCCTCCGCGTCGACGGCCACGCCGGTGTAGGCGTCGTAGAGCGCGTGGTCCTCGTAGAACGCGCAGCTCTCCTGGGTGATGGGGTCGAGCAGCTCACCGAGCGCGGCGAGGGCACGGCCGTGCACCGAGTGGCAGTGGGCGACGGCGACGACGTCCGGGCGGGCGGCGTGCACCTGGGCGTGCACGGTGAAGGCCGCCTGGTTGACGTGGTAGCGGCCCTCGACGACCTGTCCGTCGGCGTTGGCCAGCACCAGGTCGCCGACGGTGACGTGTTTGAAGGGCATCCCGAACGGGTTGACCCAGAAGCAGTCGTCGAACTCCGGGTCGCGGGCGGTGATGTGCCCCGAGACCCCGTCCTCGAAGCCGAGCCGCCCGAAGATGCGTACCGCGCCCGCCAGGCGTTCCTTGCGGTGTCGGCGCTCGTCCTCCACCGAGTCGTGCATCGGCGGCATCGCGAACTGAAGCCGGTCGGTGGGCAGGGGGGCAGGCGGCGTGGGCCCGTGCATCGGTCCTCCAGCACTGGTTGCTTTACGACGCGGAAGTTACCGTCGGTCAGTGCAAAAGGGCAGAGCCGTTATGTAAAGATGACGATTTCCGTCACCTTCGGAGCACACCGTGAGTCTCACCGACCGCCACATCACCGCCCTCATGCGCCAGATCGCGACGCGCAACGACATCGAGCTGGTCCACCCCTTCGCGGAGCTGGAGACGTTCGGCTCGCTGGTCTACCTCGCCGAGTGCTACGGCTTCCGGTACGAGAGCGTGCGCCTGGTCGGCAAACACCGCATCATGCACGTCCAGCTGGTGCGCGACTCCAGCCCCTGGGCGCGGCAGCGGGCCGCGGCGAACTCGGCGGCCTTCCCCGACCCGGGCCCCGGCCGCCCGGTGCCGGGCATGTACCTGGGCTCGCTCACCCCGGTCCCCGAGGTGCAGCCGGAGGTCGACGTGATCACGGCGCTCATCCGCCACGACGCCCTCGGCGCGGCCGCCAACCGCAAGCAGCTGCTGGGCATCGGCTGGGGCTCGGCGGTGCTGTTCCTGCTGATGGCGGTGCTGACCGGCAAGTACGCGGTCCTGCTCCCCCTCGCCGTGCTGATGCCGCTGTTCATGCTGGGCTCCCTCAAGGTCAACACGACCCGGCGCGCGAAGCTGGCGCAGCGGCTCATGGCGGCCGGCTGCACGCCGGTGCGGGACGCGGCGGGGCTGGAGCGGTACGTACGGCCGGTGCCGCAGGGTTTCTGACCCGCAGCGCTGGTGACCCCCGGCCCGGCCATACCCGACAGCGGATGTCGGGTATGGGGGCCACACTCGCCGTATGACAGCGAACTGGGCGGCCTTCGCCGCAGCCGAACCCGCACTCGCGAAGATCACCGAGCAGCGCTTCGGAGCCTTCACGCATCACGTTCTCGCGACGCTCCGCAAGGACGGCTCCCCCCGCACCACCGGCATCGAGGTCCGCTTCCTCGGGGGTGAGCTGTGGCTCGGGATGATGCCGGACTCGCTCAAGGCCCTCGACCTGCGCCGTGACGCACGCTTCTGCCTCCAGGCCAACCCCGGCGAGGGCACCGGGATGGGCGGGGGCGATGTACGGGTCGCGGGTCGGGCGGTCGAGGTGGCGGACGGGGAGGCGAGGACGGCGTACGTGACAGAGGTGGAACCGCCGCAGCCGTTCCACCTCTTCCGCACCGAGCTGACGGAGGTCGTACGGACCTACGTCGAGGACGACACCTATCTGGTCGCCCAGGTCTGGCAGCCCGGAGCGCCGGTGCGCACGCTCAAACGGACCTGACCTCAGAGGGCCTCAGAAAGCCTCGGAGAATTTCAGAGCCTCAGAAAGCCTCAGAGCCTCGGGAGGACCTACTCCCACTCGATGGTGCCCGGCGGCTTCGAGGTCACGTCGACGACGACCCGGTTGACGTCGCGCACCTCGTTGGTGATCCGGGTGGAGATCTTCGCCAGGACGTCGTACGGGAGGCGCGACCAGTCGGCGGTCATCGCGTCCTCGGAGGAGACCGGGCGCAGGACGATCGGGTGGCCGTAGGTGCGGCCGTCGCCCTGCACGCCGACGCTGCGGACGTCCGCGAGGAGGACCACCGGGCACTGCCAGATCTCACGGTCGAGACCGGCGGCCGTCAGCTCCTCGCGGGCGATCGCGTCGGCGTCGCGGAGCAGGTCCAGGCGGTCCTTGGTGACCTCGCCGACGATCCGGATACCGAGGCCCGGGCCCGGGAACGGCTGGCGCTGGACGATCTCCTCCGGCAGGCCGAGCTCCTGGCCGACCATGCGGACCTCGTCCTTGAACAGCTTGCGCAGCGGCTCGATCAGCTGGAACTCGAGGTCCTCCGGCAGACCGCCCACGTTGTGGTGGGACTTGATGTTCGCGGTGCCGGTGCCGCCGCCGGACTCGACGACGTCCGGGTACAGGGTGCCCTGGACCAGGAACTCCACCGCCGGACCCGCGTCCGCGATGATCTCCGCCTGGGCCTGCTCGAAGACCCGGATGAACTCGCGGCCGATGATCTTCCGCTTCTCCTCGGGGTCCGAGACGCCCTTGAGGGCGGTGAGGAAGCGCTCCTCCGCGTCCACGACCTTCAGCTGGACGCCGGTCGCGGCCACGAAGTCCTTCTCGACCTGCTCGGTCTCGCCCTTGCGCATCAGACCGTGGTCGACGTACACGCAGGTCAGCTGGGAGCCGATGGCCTTCTGGACGAGGGCCGCGGCGACCGCCGAGTCCACGCCGCCGGAGAGGCCGCAGATGGCGCGCTTGTCGCCGACCTGCTCACGGATGGCCGCGACCTGCTCGTCGATGACGTTGCCGGTGGTCCAGTCCGGGGTGAGGCCCGCGCCGCGGTACAGGAAGTGCTCCAGCACCTGCTGGCCGTGCGTGGAGTGCATGACCTCGGGGTGGTACTGGACGCCGTACAGCTTCTTCTCGTCGTTCTCGAAGGCGGCGACCGGGACGACGTCCGTGGAGGCGCTGACGCTGAAGCCCTCGGGGGCGGCGGAGCAGGCGTCGCCGTGCGACATCCACACCGCCTGCTCGGCCGGGGTGCCCTCGAAGAGGGTGGAGGACGAGCGGGAGACGTGCAGCTCGGTGCGGCCATACTCCCGGGCGCCGGTGTTGTCGACCGTGCCGCCGAGGGTCTGCGCCATCAGCTGGAAGCCGTAGCACATGCCGAAGACGGGAACGCCGGCCTCGAAGATCTCGCGGTCGAGGCGGGGGGCGCCCTCCTCGTACACGGAGGAGGGGCCGCCGGAGAGGATGATCGCCGCCGGGTTCTTGGCGAGCATCTCCTGGACCGGCATGGTGCTCGGCACGATCTCGCTGTAGACCCGCGCCTCGCGGACTCGACGGGCGATGAGCTGGGCGTACTGCGCGCCGAAGTCGACGACCAGGACGGTGTCGGGGGCGGCGGCAGTAGGAGTCGCTGATGACACGGGGGCCTTCCGGCGGTGGGGCGGGGTCTCTGTGTAACCCGATTCTACCGAGGTGGACGTGGGACCGGTCCCGGCACCGGAACGACCACCGCGTCTCAGGATGCGAACCGCCTCGCCAACCGCCTTGGACCTCACCCGGCGACCCTGCATACTGGCCGCATGCTCACGCACCCCACCTTCGTCTTTACCTATGGCAACCGGCCCACCGGCTGCCATGGTCGTGCTGCTTGAGCAACTGACGAGCGACTTCCCAGGCGCCCCGGGCCGACAAGGCCCGGGGCGCCTGTCGTTTCTCCCGGGTCCTGCCGCTCCGGGGCACCCGTATCCACCACAGGAGCCCCCATGACCACCATCGACCTGACCGGCGCCCGCACCCCCGAGGCGGCCGACGTGATCACCGGCGCCCGTGAGCGCATCGACTCGCTCGACGACCGGATCATCGGTCTGATCCAGGAACGGATGGCCGTCTCCGCCGTCATCCAGGATGCGCGGATCACCTCCGGCGGCCGGCGCGTGAACCTCTCCCGCGAGATGGAGATCCTCGGCCACTACAGGGACGCCCTCGGCAAGCCCGGCACGTCCCTGGCGATGACGCTGCTCGAACTGTGCCGGGGCCGGGTCTGAGGTCGGGCGTCAGTTCGGCCCCCGTCAGCCCGCTTCTCACCCGTACGGGCGCGTGACCGCCTCCCGGACGGCTTCGTTGGTCCCGGTGTCCGTTCCAGCCAGGGGCGGGCCCGGAATAACCACGCGTGGCTCGCCGGAGCGATGAGGCGTACGGATCGTGCCGTGCGCCGTGGGACCTCGCTCCGGACAAGTGACCGGACGGCAGGGGACAGCAGCCCGGTCACCCAAGAGAACGGCCGGCCTCGGGGACGCCCGGGGCCGAGCCGACCGGCGAAAAATGCAAAAATGCACAAGGGCTGGGTCAAACGGTTGCGGGCGCCGCGCTCATCCAGCACGATGCGTAGAAAGCCCCGACCAGCCCCAAGTCCCCCTCCGGGCAACCCTCTTCCGTGCGTTGCCCGCACTGCCACAGGTCCAGGCCAGCGGCGCGACCCCCCGGCGCCGCTCCCAGGCACCGGCGCTGCCCTGACGCCGGTGCTGACGATAAAGAAGGGCCTCGCGGATCCGTCCCGCGGGGCCCTTCGTCATGCCCCCGCAGGAAACGGGCGCCGCAGGTGTGACGCGCGCCATATAAAGATTCTGTGAGCCCAGTACAACTGTTCACAGCTTTGGCCTGTCACACCTAGCGAACCAAAGGCCACATCCCGACCCCCATGCGGAAGGCCTCCCACCGGATCGACCGAGGTCTTCATGAAGCTTCGCCGTACGCTCGTCACCATGGCCGCGACGGCCGCCATCGCGCCGCTCGCCCTGCTGTCCGCGCCCGCCGCCTTCGCGGAGGAGAGCGGCTCACCGTCCGCGAGCGCGTCCGACGGCACCTCCGCCTCGCCGTCCGGTTCGAGCGAGTCGAGCCCGTCCGCCTCCGCCTCGGAGTCCGACACCTCGTCCCCGTCGGCGTCCGGATCACAGAGCGGCAGCGCCTCCAGCTCCCCGTCCGGCGGCTCGTCGCCGTCCGCGTCCGGCTCGGGCAAGGCCTCCGCGAGCCCGTCGGCGAGCGAGAGCGAAGACGGGTTCGACCCGTACACGGACTGCGAGTCCTTCGAACTCGACGAGAAGCTCACCGCCCAGATCAAGGGTCTGCCGAGCAAGATCGTCGCCGGTTCCGGCTGGCACGGCTTCAAGTTCGTCGTCACGAACGACTCCGACCAGGACCTGAAGAACGTGTACATCGACGCCTTCATGGAGTACGGCGACGACACGGACGCCTGGCTGTCCGAGGGCCTCGCCGTCATCCAGGTCAAGGAGGACGGCAAGTGGACCGACAGCTTCCAGGACTATGACGTGGACGAGAACGGCAAGCAGGCCAACCTCACGAGTTCGTTCGTGGGCCTGCTCGACTCCTTGGAGAAGGACTCCTCCGCCACCCTCGACCTGCGACTGAAGGTCAAGTCCTCCGCGCCCGCGGGCTCCTCGCTCGCCTTCAGCGAAGCCGTCTACGCGGGCAAGGACTCCACCTGCTACGGCAACGGCGACCTGTACGACATCGAGATCCTCGCCGCCGGCAGCTCCGCGGACGGTGTCGACGACGCCAAGCCGAACGGTGACAAGCCCACCGACGGCGCCAAGCCCCAGGGCAGCGCCAAGCCGATCAGCGGCAGCCTCGCCTCGACCGGTTCGAACTCCGCGCTGCCGATGATCGGACTGGTCGGCGGGTTCGCCGTGGTGGCCGGCGCCGGTGCGGTGTTCGCGGTCCGTCGCCGCAAGGCGGGCACGCACGCGTAACACGCGTACAGACCAGCGAAGGGACCTGCGCTCGGAGGGGGGCGCAGGTCCCTTCGCCTTATGTCCGGGCGGATCCGCTACTGCTTGGGCGGGACGGCCGGGATTCCCAGGAACGGCAGGCGCAGCGCGCCGAACGCCTCCGCCGGTACCGCCGGGCTGACCGGCTCCACCGGCTTCAGCCGCTCGTAGGCCGCGCCCTGCGTCGGACGCGGGTCCGTCTCACCCTTGTTCGGCCAGTACGACATCGCGCGCTCGGCCTGGGCGGTGATGGTGAGCGACGGGTTCACGCCCAGGTTCGCCGAGACCGCGGCGCCGTCGACGACCGAGATGCCGGGGTGGCCGTAGAGGCGGTGGTACGGGTCGATGACACCCGTCTCGCGCGAGTCGCCGATCGGGCAGCCGCCGAGGAAGTGCGCGGTGAGCGGAGTGCCCATCAGCTCGCCCACGTTGGAGCCGGCGAAGCCGTTGATGTCGGCGGCGATCGCGGAGGCGGCCTCGGAAGCGGCCCTGATCTGCTTGGGGTTGGGGGCGCCATGTCCCTGGCGTGCCGTCAGCAGGCCGCGGCCCACACCCGTCGGCTTCAGATACGTCGTCAGCGAGTTGTCCAGGGACTGCATCACCAGGCCGATGATGGTCCGCTCCGACCAGCGGCGGTTGGAGAGCGAGCGCAGGACGAGGAGCGGGTGGCGGGCCGCGTTGGCGAGCCAGCCGGCGACCCTCGACGAACCCTCCGCGTACGGCACTTGCAGGATCGACAGGCCGCCCATCGAGTTGGAGCCCTTGCCGTAGCGGACCGGCTCGATGTGGGTGCTGTCGTCCGGGTGGACGGAGGAGGTGATGGCGACTCCGCGGGTGAAGTCCACCTTCGCCGCGCCCGTCGCCTTGCGGTAGCGGCGGTCGTCGGTCTGCGCCCCGACCAGCGCCTCCGAGTTGGTACGGGTCAGCTCACCCAACCGCTCCGAGAGGTGCGGGAGTTGACCGCCTGCCTTCATGCGGTGCAGCAGCGTCTGGGTGCCGTAGGTGCCCGCGGCGATCACCACGCGGCGGGCCTTGAAGACCCTGCCCTTCGCCTTGCGGCGGTCGTCGGTGGGGAGTGTGGCGACCGCGTAGCCGCCCTGCGAGTCGTCCGTGACCGAGACGACCGTCGTCAGGGGGTGCACGACGGCGCCCGCCTTCTCGGCGAGGTGGAGGTAGTTCTCGTTCAGGGTGTTCTTCGCGCCGTGCCGGCAGCCGGTCATGCACTCACCGCACTCGGTGCAGGCCTTGCGGGCCGGGCCGACGCCCCCGAAGTAGGGGTCGGCGACCTGTTCCCCCGGCTCGGCCTTCGCCGTCCCGTCGGCGTCCTCGCCGTCGCCGAAGAACACACCGACGGGCGCCATGTGGAAGGTGTCGCCGACGCCCATCCGCTCCGCGGCCGCCTTCAGATGCACGTCGGAGGGGGTCGTCGTCGGGTTGAGCCGTACGCCCAGCATGCGCCGCGCCTGGTCGTAGTACGGCTTCAGCTCCTCCTGCCAGTCGGTGATGTCACGCCACTGGGGGTCGTCGAAGAAGGGCTTCGGCGGTACGTAGAGGGTGTTGGCGTAGTTGAGGGAGCCGCCGCCCACGCCCGCGCCGGCCAGCACCATGACGTTGCCCAGCAGATGGATGCGCTGGATGCCGTACATGCCGAGCCTGGGGGCCCAGAGGTAGTTCTTCAGGTCCCAGGAGTTCTTGGGCAGCGACTCCCGGGTGAAACGGCGGCCCGCCTCCAGGACACCGACTCGGTAGCCCTTCTCCGTCAGGCGCAGGGCGGTCACCGAGCCGCCGAAGCCGGATCCGACGACGAGGACGTCGTAGTCGTAGGTGTCCTGGGACACGTGCTCTCCTCTTTGAGAACGGGTGTGAGGGGGTGCGCGCCGGCGCGGGCGCCCTAGCGGAAGCGGAACGCCTTCATCAGCCGCAGACTCCGGCTCATGAACTCCGCGTACTTCTCGTCGTTCATGCCCAGTGCCGGAGCCATCGGAAGGAGGCGCTGCTGGGCCACCGTCTGGGCCTCGGTGTACTTGAGGATGCCCTCGGAGCCGTGGCGGCGGCCGAGACCGGAGTCCTTCATGCCGCCCATCGGGGACTGGACGCTGCCGTAGGCCGGGGCGTAGCCCTCGTTGACGTTCACCGTGCCGGTGCGCAGGCGGGAGGCGACGTCCCGGCCGCGGCGGCCGTCCTTCGTCCAGACCGACGAGTTCAGCCCGTACGGCGTGGAGTTGGCCTGCTCGACGGCCTCGTCGTCGGTCTTGAAGCGGTAGATCGAGACGACCGGGCCGAAGGTCTCCTCGGTGCAGACGGACATGGGTTCCGTCACTCCGTCGAGGATCGTCGGCTCGAAGAAGTACGGGCCGATGTCCGGGCGGGCGACCCCGCCGGCGACGACCTTGGCGCCCTTGGCGACGGCTTCCTCCACGTGCCGGGTCACCGTCTCCAGCTGGCGCTCGCCCACCAGGGAGCCCATGTCGGCGCCGTAGGCCAGGGAGGTGCCCAGGCGCATGGCCTTGGTGCGGGCGGCGAAGCGCTCGACGAAGGCGTCCGCGATCGACTCGTGGACGTACAGCCGCTCGATGGAGATGCAGAGCTGGCCCGCGGAGGAGAAGCAGGCGCGGACGGCGCCGGCCGCGGCCTTCTCGATGTCGGCGTCCTCGAGGACCAGCATGGCGTTCTTGCCGCCGAGTTCGAGGGAGACACCGATGAGACGGGCGGCGGCGCCCTGGGCGACCTCGCGGCCGGTACGGGTGGAGCCGGTGAAGGAGACGTAGTCGGCGTGCCGGACGACCTCCGGGCCGACGACGGGACCCTCACCGAGGACGACCTGGAAGACCTCGGCGGGCAGACCCGCCTCGACGAGCAGGTCACGGGCCCAGAGGGCGGTCAGGCAGGTCTCGGTGTCCGGTTTCATCACGACCGCGTTGCCCGCGACGAACGCCGGCAGGGCGTCGCCGACCGACAGCTCCAGCGGGTAGTTCCAGGGGGCGATCTGGCCCACGACACCGCGCGGGTGGCGCAGTTCGGTCACCTTCGTCAGCGTCGGCATGGCGCCCGCGTGCCGCTTGGGTCGGAGGTAGGCGGGGGCCTTGCGGCCGTAGTGCCGGGCGGCGACGGCCACCGCCTGCACCTCCTCGTGGGCGTGCAGACGGGCCTTGCCGGTCTCCAGCTGGATGAGGTCGAGCACCTCGGCCTGGCGCTCCAGCACCAGGTCGTGGAAGCGGAGCAGCACGGCGGCGCGTTCCCGCACGGGCGTCCGCTCCCAGACCGCCTGCGCCTTGCGGGCCGCCTCGAAGGCCTTCAGTACGTCGTCGGGCGTGGACTCGGGCAGGTCGGCCAGCTTCCCGCCGGTGAACGGCGTGTGGTTGGCGGTACGGCCGGAGCCGGTCACCCCCTTGGTGAGCTGGGCGACCAGCTCCGGCGTGACCACGTCTGCGGCGGTACGGACGCCGGTGGGGGCGGGGGCGAGGGGGTTGGTACCGGTCGTGGTCGTCCCACTGATCTCGGTGCCGGTCTTTTCCGGGGCCTGCGAGTCCGTCATGAGGCGCAGGGTATGACGTGGGGAAGACTTTGGGTACCCGCCGGTAATACGGTTTCACCGACCGCACACATGGCGCCAGCGTTCACTGGCACAAACCTGCTGATCAGGACGTCATGCCCGGTCATTTACCGATCTCCAGCCGGTCGCGCGCCTCCTTGAACACCGCCGTGCCCTGCTTCTCCTCCGGCGTCCCCTTGGGCATGTCGACGCGCAGCTCGTACATGCGGGCGTCGGCGGTGAGGACGAACAGCTCCATGACGCGGGTCGGGGTGGCGTCCAGACCGTAGGTGGTGTCGGCGAGGGCGGCCTGGGCGCCGTGGAAGCTGGTGCGGGTGGTCTGGGTGCGCGCGTCCGGGGCGTGGCCGTTCCAGATCTCGTGCGCCTGGGCGGCCCTGGCCATCGGGGCGGCGGGCGCCTTGTCCCAGAGGGTGAGGCGTACGTCGACCGCGCCCGCCGAGTAGACCACCAGGCGCGGCTGCCGACCCGCGTCGGCCTGCCGGGCCGACTGCCGGTACCGGCTCGGGAGGGAGAGGACGGCGGCCAGCCCGGCCTCGCGGTGAGCGACCCACCGCGCGCCCGCGACGGCGGAGGCAGGGGTGGAGGCGGAGGCGGGGGCGGAGGCGGATGGTTCCGTCGGCGCCGAGCCGGCGTAGGTCACCGGCCGCTCGGCCGCCCCGCTGTCGGCTCCGCCGAGCCAGGAGCTGCCCCACCAGGTCCCGCCGGCGAGCAGCCCGACGAGCACGGCCAGAGTCAGCGAGCGACGCGTCAGCGGGCGCAGGAGGCGGCCCGCACCGGCCGGCCCTGGCTCGGTGGCCGGGGCGGGGTGGGGCTGTGGTCCGGGGTGGCCGTTCGCCGCGTGCCGCGTGCTCGGTCGCGCCGGGTCCGGCCCTGCCGCCCCCACGCGCACCGTTCCCGCGTCCTCACCGAACTCCCGCAAGGCCCGCACGTCCTGAGGCTCGGCCCCCTCCGCCTTCTCCCTCTCCGCCCCCTTCGCCGCCTTCTCCCCCTCCGCCTTCTCCCTCTCCGCCGCCTTCGCCCTCTCCGCTTCCTCCGACTCCTCAGTCCCGCGCTCCCCCTGCTCCCCTTGCTCCCCTTGCTCCCCGGCCGGGACCGGTCGGCCCTCCGTGATCGCCGCGAGGATCTCGGCGACCTCCGCCGGGTCGGGCCGCTGTACCGGGTCGCGTACCAGGAGCCGTACGACGAGGGGGCCGAGCGGGCCGGCCTGTTTCGGCTCCGGTGGGTCCGCGGCGATGACCGCCGCGAGCGTGGACTCCACGGTCGTACGGCGGAACGGGGACCAGCCCTCCACGGCCGCGTACAGCAGGACGCCCAGGGACCAGAGGTCGGAGGCGGGGCCCCCACCCCGTCCGGCCATCCGCTCGGGCGCGACGAACTCCAGCGAGCCGACGAACTCGCCGCTGGCGGTGAGGGACTCCTCGCCCTGGATGTGGGCGATGCCGAAGTCGGTGAGGACGACCCGGCCATGGAGGTGCCCCCGCTCGAGCGAAGTCGAGGGTGGGGGAGGGCCGAGCAGGACGTTGGCGGGTTTCACGTCCCGGTGGACGATGCCGACGGCGTGCGCGGCACGCAGCGCGCCGAGGACGGCGAGGCCGATCCGGGCGGCCTCGGCCGGATCGAGGGGGCCGCGCTTCAGCACCTCGTGCAGGGATTCGCCGCGGACCAACTCCATGACGATCCAGGGGAGTCCGCCCTCCGGGTCGGCACCCGCACCCTCCTCGACCACGACGTCGTGGATGGTGACGGCGGAGGGGTGGTCGACCCGGGCGGCGGCCCTGGCCTCGCGGTGCAGGCGGTGGGCGGCCCGGCGGTGGAAGTCGTCCTCGGGATCACCGGGCAGCCGGGGCTGCTTGACGGCGACCTCGCGTTCCATGAGCTCGTCGCGGGCCCGCCAGACGGTGCCCATACCGCCGGAGCCGATACGTTCCAGCAGCCGGTAGCGCCCGCCCACCGTCCGGCTCTCGGCGCCGCCGGGGTCCCCGTCGTTGCTCATGCCTCCATGACTACCACGATCTCCGGCGCCCTCACCTGCCCACGGCGAACCGTCCCGTTTCCAGCCGTCGCACCTCCACCGCACCCGGCCCGGCGAAGTGTGCGGGTATCACCAACTCCCCTTCCTCTGCCGCACGTTCGAGGATCCGGGCACGCTGAGCCGCCGCGAGTGCGGGGTCGAGGCAGAAGCAGCTGCTGCACTCGGGCCGCAGCACCTGCACCGGGTTGTGCAGCAGGTCCCCGACGAACACGGCCCGTTCGCCGCGCGAGGCGACCCGCAGGACGGCCGAGCCCGGGGTGTGGCCGGGGGCCGACTCCAGGGTGAGGTGCTCGTCGACGCGGTGCTCCCCCTCCCAGAGCACCGCCTGCCCGGCCCGGTGCACGGGAGCGACGCTGTCCTCGTAGACCAGGCGGTCGTCCTCCCGCACGCCGCCGCCGTAGCCGCCCGCGGGACCGAAGTAGGCGTCGTCGGCGGCCGGGAGGAGGTAGGAGGCGCGAGGGAAGGTCGGCACCCACTCCCCCTCGACGTCGAGGGTGTTCCAGCCGACGTGGTCCGCGTGGATATGGGTGTTGACCACGACGTCGACGTCCTGCGGGCGCACGCCGGCCCGCTCCAGCCGCCCCGGCAGGTCTCCCTGCCGCCGGTGGAAGTGCGGGAAGCCGGGCCGCTCCCGCCCGTTGCCGACGCCGGTGTCGACGAGGACCGTCCGGCCGGCACTGCGCACGACCCAGGTCTGCAGCGCCGACATCACCCGGTCGCTGTCGGGGTCCCAGTGGTCCGGGGCGAGCAGTTCCCGGTGCTCCTTCCACACCTCGGGACCGCAGCCGGGGACGAGGTCGCGAGCGGGCACGAAGAGGGACTGCCACTCCACCACCCGAAGGATCTCGACGTCCCCGACCGTGAAGCTCTGCACATGTTCGTCAGTCATGTCGGCGAGCCTAGGGAGGCACCCCTGAGCGTTTCGATGCCCGAACCGCTCAACCGGATACGCGTCCGCCTCACCTACGCTTCCCTCATGGACGTGGTGAGCGACGCGATCTCCTCGGTACGCACCGGACGGCCGCACTCCGACCGGCTGGGGGTGAGCGGGAGTTGGTGCACCCGGATCGCCGCCTACGAGGGGGCCGGCTTCCATGTCGTCCTGGCGGGGAGCTGCTGGCTGCTGCCGGAGGGCGGTACGGGGATCCCCCTCGGCCCGGGGGACGTCGTGCTGCTGCCGCACGGTGCGGGGCACGTGCTGGCCGACGGGCCGGTGGACGCGGCGACGGCGGCCCGTGCGGTGCCGTTCGAAAGGGTCCGGCCGCGTCACACGGCGGGTGACGTGGAGCTGTTGTGCGGCAAGTACCGGCTGGACCGCAGCCGTACGCACCCGCTCCTTGCGGAGCTGCCCCAGGTGGTGCACCTGGCGAACCGGGCCGACCGGCCGTCCGAACTCCGTGGCGCGGTCGACCTGCTGGCCCATGAGCTCGACGGCCGCCGGCCGGGGTCCTCCCTGGCCCTGCCCAGCCTGCTCGACCTGCTGCTCGTCTACATGGTCCGGGCGTGGCTGGCGCGGGCCGCGACGGGCACCTGGCCGGCCGTCCTCGGCGACCCGGTGGCCACGGCCGCGCTGCGCGCGCTGCACGCGGACCCGGCCGCGCCCTGGACCAACGACAGTCTCGCGGCGCGGGCGGGTGTCTCCCGGGCGACACTGGCGCGCCGCTTCACCACACTGGTCGGCCGTCCGCCGATGGCGTACCTCACGTGGTGGCGGCTGACGCTCGCCGCGGCCCGGCTGCGCGACACGGACGCGCCGCTGGCGGCGGTGGCCCGGGAGACGGGGTACGGCAGCCCGTACGCCCTCTCCCACGCCTTCAGCCGGGAGTTCGGGACGACCCCGGGGCGGTACCGGGCCGCTCCCGGCCAGGGACCGGCCTAGAGCTTGTCGATCTTCAGGTTGGCGATCGCGGTGTCGGCCACCTCGCGGCCGCGCCGGGTGAAGTCGCCCTTGCCCGGGTAGCCGATCATCAGTTTGTACATGTCCCCGCCGGTGGACTTGTAGTACAGGATCCTGAGCTCGCGCGGGGCCGGTTCCTGAGTGTCGGTGGTGGTGTAGACGACCGTGTTCCCGGCGGCCTTCTGGTCATGGAAGGTCATGTTGTCGTCGGTCGAGGTCTTCGGCCCCTCCGGCATTTCGAGCTCGTAGCTGCCGGACTCCTTGAAGTCCCCGTCGTCGGCGTACATCTCGGCGGCCGCGGAGGCCTTGATCTCGTGGCCGGTGTCCTCGGCCTTGCGGTCCACCAGCAGGACGACCGAGATCGCGCCGCTCGGGTCGGTGTAGCTGACCCAGTGTTCGTCGTCGGCGGCGTTCTTCCCCGGCTCGCCGCGTACGTAGGTGTCGGGCACCGCCAGCGTCGCGGTGACCGTCTTCTCGGGCTTCGTCGTCCAGCCGTCCGGCAGCGGCCCCGCGAACGGGTCGGCGACCACCAGGTACGCCGCCACCGCCGCCGCGACGACCGCCGCGCCGAGCCCGGTCCACACCGCGCGGCCGAACCGGCTCCGGGCGCGCGGGACTTCCACCTGCCGTACGACCTGGGTGGGCTGGGGCGCGGGCGGCTCGGCGGCGGCCTCCAGCAGGGCCCGCACCCGTGCGGCGGCCGGGCGGCGCGCCGGGTCCTTCTCCAGCAGACCGTTGACGGCCTCGGCGAGCGGGCCCTGGGCGGCGGCGGGCGGCGCGGGCACCGCGTTCAGGACGGACTGGAGCGTGGCCGGGGTGTTGCTGCGGCGGAACGGCGACACGCCCTCCGTCGCCGCGTACAGCACCACGCCCAGGGACCACAGGTCGCAGGCCGGGCCGGGGCGCTGGCCCAGCACCCGCTCGGGGGCGATGTACTCGGGCGAGCCGACGAACCCGCCGGTGTCGGTCAGGTTGGTCTCGCCCTCGATCTGGGCGATGCCGAAGTCCGTGAGGACGATCCGGTCGTGGCTGCCGAGGAGGATGTTGTCCGGCTTCACGTCCCGGTGCAGGATGCCCGCCGCGTGCGCGGCCTCCAGCGCGCCGAGCACCTCCAGGCCGACCCTGGCCGCCTCGCGCGCGCCGAGCGTGCCCTCCTGGAGGGCGTCGCCGAGCGAGCGTCCGTGGACCAGCTCCATCACGATCCACGGCCGGCCGTCGACGACCGCCACGTCGTGCACGTTCACCACGGCCGGATGGTCCAGCCGGGCCGCGGCCCGCGCCTCGCGGCGCATCCGCTCGAACGCGTTGGCCTGTTCACGTTCGGGAAGGTGGTCCGGTACGCGGGGTTCCTTGACGGCGACCTCGCGGTCCACCGTCTCGTCCTTGGCGCGCCACACCGTGCCCATGCCGCCGTGCCCGAGCTTGGCGAGCAGCCGGTAGCGTCCCGCGATGAGCCGCCCGACGCCCGGCTCCTGCGGCGGGGCGACCTGGACGGGCACCGCCGCCTGCTGTTGCGGTGCCGGCCTGGGCGGTTGCAGAACAAAACTCGTCGTCTCGTCGGCCTCGTGGCCGGCGCCCCCGTCGAAACTCATGGGTCCATCCATATCGCGCCAGGCAGGCCGGTATCCACCGGCGGCCCCCACCGGTCACAGACCCGTGACGCGCAACGTTCCTTATCTCCCGTTTAGGTCGATACGGCGAACGTGTCGACCGCGACGTCGAAGTACTCCCGCGCCTCCCGCACCTTCCCGACCGGCGCCGACACCCACACGTCGTACAGCAGCCCGCCCTCCTCCCAGCACAGGTCGTACGTGTGCCGGGGCCCCTCCGCCGCGCTGAAGCCGTTCCAGGTGAACTCCCAGAGGGCGGCGGGGTGCCCGCCGTGACCGGTCTCGGTGACCCGGCCGTCGTGGTAACCCGGGTTGGTGTCCGGGCCCTCGGCGGCGGCCGACTCCATCACGGCGAGCGGGCCGCCGGGCGGTGCGGCGGCGACCTTGATGCCGAGCCGGAAGACCTGCCCGGGAGACATGTAGAAGACCCGCTCGCCCTGCGGTACGCGGGTGAAGTCCTCCGGCACGGCGAGCGAGAACCCGGCGGGATCCACCGCCACGCGGTAGCCGGAGGGGGCGGTGGGCGTACCGGGACGGTCGTCCGAGGCGGGGGAGGCGGAGCCGGCCGTGGAGGACGCGGCCGGCCGGGAGGGCCGGGAGGACGTGGTGGCGCCGGACGGGGAGCGGGTGGCCGAGGAGGCCCCGGTGGGCGTGGGGCTCGTCGAGCCGCTCGCCGAGGACCCCGGCGCCGAACTCGTGGGCGTGCGCCCGCCGTCGCCGTCGCCGTTCAGCAGCAGCGCCGCCGCCGACACCCCAGCCCCCGCCATCGCGGCGACCAGCAGCGCGGCCACCAGCACGCCCCGCGTGGAGCGCTCCCGGGCCGGTGCCTCCCACCGCGGCCGGGGCAGGTCCGCCTGGGTGGGCGTGTACCTCGACGACACCGGCGTCGGCGTACGCCCGGTGTCCAGATAGGCGCGCAGCAGCCGCTCCGCCTCCTCGGCAGCCAGTCGCCGGTCCGGATCGCGTTCCAGCAGCCCGCGCACGACGGGCAGCAGCGGCTCGGCCTGCGCGGGCGTCCGGATCTCGGCGAACACGACGGCGTGCAGAATGCCGCCCAACGAGTCGCGGCGAAAGGGGGATTCGCCGCTCAGCGCCGTGCACAGCAGCGCGCCCAGCGACCACAGGTCGGCTTCCGCGCCGGTCCGCGCCCCGGACATCCGCTCCGGCGCGGTGTACTCGGGCGAGCCGACGAACGACCCGGTCTCGGTGAGCGTGGTGGCGCCCGCGACCTGCGCGATACCGAAGTCGGTGAGGACGACGCGGTCGCTGTCGCGTTCGAGCAGGACGTTGGCGGGCTTGATGTCCCGGTGCAGGACCCCGGCCGCGTGCGCGGCGCGCAGGGCCCCGAGCAGGGCGATACCGATCCGGGCCGCCTCGGCGGGCTCGATCGGTCCCCGCGCGGCGATCCGGTCGGCGAGCGAGCCGCCGTCGATCAACTCCATGACGATGTACGGGCGTTCGCCGTCCTCGACGACGTCGTGCACGACGATGATGTGCGGGTGGCTCAGCTGGGCCACCGCGCGGGCCTCGCGCAGTGTCCGGTCGCGACGGCCACGCGCCTCCTCGTCGGAGAGCGTGTCGTCCTGGGTCAGCTCCTTGACGGCGACACGCCGTCCGAGCAGCTGGTCGGTGGCGCCCCACACGACCCCCATGCCTCCGCGCCCGAGTCTCGCGTCCAGCCGGTAACGGCCCGCGATGACCCGTACGGCGTCCCCGCCCCCCTCTGTCCCCATGGGCTCATCATGCCCCACCGGACGTCACGCCTCCGGGGCGCCGTCCGGCCAACTACCGGGACGGGCAGAACTCTACGAAGTCGGCTCCCGCCAGCTCTGCAGTACGGTCTTGAACTGCTTGGCCGCCTCGGTCCAGTCCTCGGCGGGCGAGGACATGTAGATCGCGTACTCGGTGCCGTCGCGGGACACGTACGTCTCCTCGATCGCGCGGCGCGGCCCGGGGAACTCCGTGTCCTTCGCCAGCGCGGTCCAGGTGTACTCCCACTCGGAGCCCTCCCGGTCCCGGTAGACGTTCTTCTCCAGGGTGACCCGGTTGTAGGCGACCAGCCGCTTGAGCTGCTGCTCGAGGTCGATCTGGTGCGCGTACGGGTCGCTGAAGTCGGGGGACCTGTCGAGGGCGATACGGATGAAGTGCTCGCCGCCGTCGGGCGTGTAGTCGATCTGCTTGAGGTCGCCGTCGTCCTGGTACACGTCCCGCTCCCAGCCCTCGGGGAGCGAGAGCCCGAAGCCCACCGGGTCGTTGATCTCCTTCCAGGAGTCGGCGCCCTGCTCGCCGGGGGTGCTCGTCCCGGCGGGGGTGCTCGGGCTCGGCGAGGTGGACGCCGACGCGGACCCGCCGGTGCCCTGCCGCCCCTCGTCCCACTTCTGCCACGCCACGGCCGTACCCCCGCCGACCAGCGCGGCGAGGACGACCACGAGCGCCAGCACGCGACGACGGCGCCGAGGCGGCTGGGACTGCCGGGTGTCCGGACCCGGGCCGATGTCCGTCGGCCCCACGGCGGTAGCGGCGGTCACGGGGTGACCGGGAACGGGCGTCGCCGCCTCCGGCGTCACCGGAACGTACGCGGTGCCGGCCGTCGGGTGGGACAGCGGGTGCGCCCCGGAGTGATGCCCCCCGGCGGTGCGGTCGGGCCCTCCGTACTGCGTCGGCACGTACGCCTGTGCCCCGCTGGGGCGCCGGCCCTCGGCCGCCTCCGCGAGGAGTTGCTCGGTCTCGGCGGTGTCGGGACGGGTGGCCGGGTCCTTGCGCAGCAGGGCGGTGATGACCGGGCCGAGCGGGCCGGCGTACCGGGGGTCGGCGGCCTCCTCCTCGACGACGGCCTGAAGAGTGGTCAGCGGCGAGGTGCGCCGGAACGGCGACCGCCCCTCGACCGCCGTGTACAGCGTCGCGCCCAGTGCCCACAGGTCGGAGGACGGGCCGGGGTCCTGACCGCGCACCCGCTCGGGGGCCAGGTAGTCGACCGAGCCGACCACCTCTCCGGTCCGGGTGATGGTGCTGTCGCCCTCGATCTGGGCGATGCCGAAGTCGGTGAGGAGGACGCGGCCGTCGTGCGAGAGCAGCACGTTGCCGGGCTTGACGTCACGGTGCAGGACGCCGGCGGAGTGCGCGGCGCGCAGGGCACGCAGCACCCACAGACCGATCCGGGCCGCCTCGGTGGGCTCGACCCGCCCGTCCTCCTTGACGGCGTCGGCCAGCGAGCGGCCCTCGACCAGTTCCATCACGATCCACGGCCGGCCGTCGTGCTCGAGCACGTCGTGCACGGTGACCACGGCGGAGTGGTTGATCCGCGCCGCGGCGCGGGCCTCCGCCCTGGTCCGCGCCAGCAGGACCGCCTGGTCGCCCTCCGCGACATAGAGCGCCGCCGTCAACTCCTTGATGGCGACGGCCCGGTGGAGCAGCTCGTCGTGCGCACGCCACACCCGGCCCATACCGCCGCTCCCGATGGCGTCGGCGAGCCGGTAGCGACCCGCCAGGAGCAGGCCCTGCATCTGATTCACGTTGCCCCGCAATGCTCTTGACAGCGCAAGCCTAAGGACCGGGCACCCTCCGGGGAACCGGCAGGGTGCCAAGGTGACAGCACTGTGACGGTTGTCGCTTCCCCGGCCGGCAGGGAACCGAACGGAACCGGGTGGGACCGGACGGGCGCTCAGCCGGTGTACTGGTAGGTGGCCGACGCCTGCTCGAACAGCCTGGTGACCTCGTCCCGCTCGGCCTCCGGGCCCCTGACCTGCACGATGTGGTACCGCCCCGAGATGAGGATCGCGACGTTGCGGACGTACAGCGCCCGCCCGTCGCCGCCGGTCCAGGTGAACTGCCCCTCGGCCATGGTCCGAGCGCCCACCGTCGTCGTGCGCAGCCCGGAGGCCGTCGCCCAGCTGGAGTCACGGTACGGTTGGAGCTCGCTCTCCTTCTCCCGCTGGTAGACCATCGGGTCGCTGCCGTTCGACGCCGCACTGTCGCGGCCGGGTACGACGATCAGCTCGAAGTCGCCGTGCGTGTACACGACCTGGCCGCGCCCGTTCTTCGGGGTGCGGTCCCAGCCGTTGGCCACGGCGACCCGGAAGCCGGCGTCGTCCGCGCGGACGGTGAACCCGTCGGCGGCCTGTGCCCCGGACCCGCCGGTCTGCGTCTGGGTGGCCTCCGCTCCCGAGGACGCGGAGGACGGGGAGGCGCCGGTGCCCGGCGAGGTCTGGTCGGGCCTGGGTTCGCTGCTCGCCTCGGGAGCCTGGCCGCCCGGTGCTCCGGTGGCCCCGGTCCGCTGGGAGCCGTCCGTACCGGCCGCGCCCTCCTCGTCCGCCTTGGGCATGAACATCAGGGCGTACGCGATCGCCCCGGCCAGCAGGAGCAGGATCAGCACCAGCAGGGTGCGGCCCAGGCTGCGGGGCGAACCGCTCGCCTCCGGCCGGCCGCGTTTGTGCCGCCCGTGGGTGGCGGGCAGACCGGCACGGCGTCTGCGCACCAGTTCGCCCCGGCGGCGGACGATCGGCAGCCGGCGCGGATCGGTCGGCGGCGCGGCGACGACGTACGTGCCCGCCTCCGGCTCCGGCGCGGACCGCACCAGCGAACGCAGCCAGCCCCGCAGTTCCTCGAAGCCGAGGCGCTCGGTCGGGTCCTGGCGCAGCAGCGACTCCACGACCGGCCTGAGCGGTCCGCACTCCTCCGCGAAGGCCGGCGGCTCGGCGCACACCATCTGCACCAGCTCGGCCGTCGACTCCTCCGGGTAGGGCGCATGCCCCTGTACGGCCCGGAAGAGCAGCGCGCCCAGCGCCCACAGGTCGGTCGCGGGACCGATCGGCGCGGCCAGCTGCCAGTTCTCGTGCACCGGCCCGGCCTGCTCGGGCGCCCAGCGTTCGGTGACCGGACCGACCACGGCCATCCGCGCCTGACGTGCTCGCTCGGCGGCCAACGCGGTGGCGGGCCCGCGCCGGGGCACGCTCCCGGGCGTCCCGGCCACCAGCTCGTCCCACCGGGCCCCGCCCCGCGCCTCGCCCGACGGCCCCTGGCCCTGGCCCTGTGCGGGCGCCTGAGCGCCGGGGACGGGCGTGAGCGAAGGGTGCGACGCCGGAGGGGCGGCATACGGTGCGCCGCCGGCACCGGGACCTGGACCGGCGGTGTGGAGGTGAGCGGGCCGGCCCTGGCCGTACCCGGCGGGGCCGGGCACGGGCGCGCCCGAGACGCCGTAGGGGTCGGCGATCTGCCCGGGGGGATTGCCTGCCGGGGTCCCGTGGCCGTCGTCGCCCGGGGTACGGGCGCCGGGCAGGGCCGCACGTCCGTTCTGCTGCGCCTCCTGGGCCTCCTGCACCCGGGCCGCCGCCCGCGCTCCCGCGCGGTACGCGGCGATCGCCCCGGCACGCGCGGCCCGGATGTCTCCGCCGGTCTCCACGGGCGCCCTGCGGGCCACCGCCCCGGACGCCCCGCCGCCACCGGACGGCTCACCCGCCGGCACCGGCAACGCGCCGGACGCCCGCGCCTCTATGGCGGCCCGCCGAGCGGCCTCGGGATCGACCGCACCGGTACCGAGCCCACCCCCACCGGGGCCGACCCCGACGGAACCGGCGAAACCACCGAAGCCGCCCGAGCCACCGGAACCGGCGGGGCCACCCGGGCCGCCGAGAGCGCCCGGTCCGTCCTGTCCCTGCCGGGGCTCAGGCGCGGAAGTCCGAGGCCCGACGACGCTCCCGCCGTGGCCGCCCGCGTCCCCGTTCCCCCGGGCCGCGGCCCGCTCACGCCCCGCCGCGTCCGGCGCCGGCACCGGGTCGTACCCGCACAGCGCCTCTTCCGCCGCGCCGACCGCCAGGCCGGTCAGCATGACCCGGCCGTCGTCGCAGACGAGGACCGTGCGCGCGGTGATGTTCCGGTGCACCCAGCCGTGAGCATGCAGCACCCGCAGTGCCATGAGCACGTCGGAGGCGACCTCGGCCGCGCGGTACGGCGTCAGGGGCTTCTCGGCGAGCAGTGCCGACAGCGGCCGTGCGGCCACCAGTTCACTCACTATCCACAGCGAGCCGCCCTCGGCGAACACGTCGAAGACCTGGTCGAGCCGCGGATGGTCGGGGATGCTCGCCGTGGCCTGCGCCGCCTCCATGGCACGCCGGACGACGGGGTCGGCGGGCCTTCGCGTCCCCTCGCCCGCACCCACGCCCCGTGGCCTCGGCCCCCGTGCCCCGCGTTCGCGCGCCGTGAAGCCCTCGGGCAACCCCTCCGCGTCGAGTACCTCGGCCTCGACGACCTCCGGCAACGGCACCTGGCGGACCAGGACTTCCTGCCCGCTGTAGGTGTCGAAGGCGCGTGTCTCGGTGAGTTCGTACTCGTCGGAGGGCGGCAACGGCAGGCGGTAGCGGTCGACGAGTACTCGACCCGCGTAGTCGTCCACGTTGCCTCCCCCGGCCGCCCGGTCGGTCAATTCCGTTCGCGTTGCGTGCTGTTACAGCCGTATCCGGCCGTATAGCTGGATGCGTACGGTCCGCAAGCACTCACGATACGTGCCGGAGGCAACTCGCAAAGAGGGGATGCCAGATCTCACGCCCGAACACGGCCACTCGGCGGCCGCTACTTCTTGGGCGTGAACGTCTCCGTCAACGTCGTCCAGGTGGTCTGCCGCAGGTCGGTACCCCAGGCGGCGGACTTGGCCGTGTACATCAGCGCGTACCCGAGGCTGTCGTTCACGACGAAGCCGCGGTCGATGGTGCGGTACGCCGTCCCGCCGTCCGTGTAGGTGAACTCCCAGTCGGCCGTGTTCCAGCCGCGGTAGTCCACCGCCGCTATTCGGATCTTCTTGTACTGAGAGCGCGTCATGTAGCGCTCCTGGTTCTTCCAGTCGGCGACGGGATCGCCCTTGGGCGTGGTCGTCCAGGCGACGAGCAGCTTCTGTCCGTCGGGCCCGGTGAAACGGTCACCCGCGGAGTCCGAGGACTGGTACTTCCACCCCGTGGGCAGCCCGATCGAGTACCCCTGACCGCCCTTGTGCGTCGTCGTCCTGCTGTCCCCGGACGCGGAGACGCCGGATCCGGCGCCCCCGGCCGCGGAGGTGTCGCCCGACGCGGAACCGGAGGACGCGGCCGCGGACTCCAAGGACGATCCGTCCGTACGGGTCCCGCTGTCCTCGTCCTCCTTGGTGTCGGCGCTCGCACTCGCGCTCCCGCCGGCCACCGTCCGGGAACCGCCGCCGCCCTTCGCGCCGCCTGCGGTGTCGTCGCCACCACCGAGAGTGAGGGCCAGCACGGTACCGAGCACCGCGAGCGCCACCACGACGGCGATGATCACCAGCGTCCGCTTGGGCACCACATCGGTCAGCGGCGCCCTGGGCACGGACCGCGGCGGTAGATCCGGCGGCGTCATCACGGGCCACCCGGAACTCCGCCCGGCACCCCCGCCATTGCCCCCGGAACCAGCACCGGCACCCACGCCGCTGCCCGCACCCGCACCCGCACCTGTGCCCGAACCGGAACCGGAACCGGAACGCGCCGCCGGTACGGACGGCGAAGCCTGCGCCGCACCGGACACCGGCCTGGACGCCGAGGTCGGCGCCGACCCCGTCGTGGCCCGGGAGGCCGGGGCCGGGGGCGCGGCGGCGGACGGAGCGGCGGCGGAAGCGGTGGCCCCGCTACCCCGGCCCGCACCACCCTGCTGCGCACCGCTCTTCCGCGTCTCGGGCGCCCCCACGGAACCGGAAGCGGTTGTGCCGTTAGTCGACTTGGCGCGGGCCGCGGCCGCCGAGGTCGCGGCGCCCGCCGCGACGGCGGCCTTGCGCACGGAGCGGAACGCGCCGCGCAGCTTCTCGCCCGCCTCGGCGCCCGCCGAACTGCCCCTGCCTCCGGCGGCGTCCGGCAGCACCGGCAACGGCACGACCTTCGTCGCGTCCGCCGGCTCGGAGTGCCGCGGCTCGGGCGCGTGCAGCACCGCGTTGAACATCGCCCGCGCACCGGCATCGTCGAGCCGCCGCGCGGGATCCTTGGTGAGCAGGCCGTAGATGACGTCCTTCAGCGGACCCGCGTTCTTCGGCTCCTCCAACTGCTCGGTCATCACCGCGGTGAGCGTGGCGATCGCCGAACCCTTGTCGTACGGGGGCGAGCCTTCGACCGCCGCGTACAGCAGACCGCCGAGCGACCACAGGTCGGCCGCCGGGCCCGGCTTGTGACCGCGGGCCCGCTCCGGGGAGATGTACGAGGGCGCGCCCACGAGCATGCCGGTGGAGGTGATCGACGGGTCGCCCTCGACCTGCGCGATACCGAAGTCGGTGAGCACGACCCGGCCGTCCTCGGCGATCAGCACGTTCGACGGCTTCACGTCACGGTGCAGGATGCCCTCGCGGTGCGCCGAACGCAGCACGTCGAGAATGGCCAGCCCGACCTCCGCCGCACGCTTCGGCTCCAGCACGCCGTCCTCACGGATGACCTCGGCGAGCGACTTGCCCTCGACGAGTTCCATCACGATCCACGGCCGGTCGTCCTCCTCGACCACGTCGAAGACCGTCACCGCGCTGTTGTTGCGGATCCGCGCGATGGCCTTCGCCTCGCGCAGCGTCCGCGTGATCAGCCGGCGCTTCTCGTCCTCGTCGATGTTCCCCGGGAACCGCAGCTCCTTGACGGCGACCGTGCGTCCGAGGGTCTCGTCCTCGGCGCGCCACACCGTCCCCATGCCGCCGCGGCCGAGTACGTCTCCCAGCCGGTACCGCCCGGCGAGGAGACGTGCGCTCTTGTCCTGACGGGATGCTCCCGCCCGCTCCGCCTCCGACATGCGTCCCCTCATGCAACCCGCCCTGACAGAGCCTCCATTGTCCCTCACCCGACAAGTGCCCGACGCCCAGGGTGCCTCTCATCCCCTCCCGGCCGCACTCAGGAGCGGTGAATTCCGGCCAGAAGGTGCAGCACGCTCCGGCCACGGAGCCCCCACGAGCCCCTTTCGTCGGGCGGGGACCCGATGAAGTGAGGCGCGACCGGCCCTGGATGATGAGCCTGCCGGGAGTGAAGAGAAGAAGGGAGGAGCCGTGATGCGACCGCTTCGCAGCATGGTGGCCGTACCCGTGTCCCTCGCGCTCCTCGGCCTGTTCACGACCGGCTCACAGGCGACCCCCGTGCCCGCCACGGACTCTCTCCTCCCGCTGCTCCTCACCCGGGGCAAGGCGCCCGCCGCCGCCCTGCTGGCCCGTGAGGAGAGCGGCACCCGCTACGCGGAGGCGGGCCCGGGCGTCTCCCGGTCCGACCACTTCCGGGCCGGCAGCATCACGAAGACCTTCCTCGCGACCCTCGTGCTCCAACTGGCCGCCGAGCACCGGCTGTCACTGTCCGACACGGTGGAGTCGCATCTGCCGGGTCTGGTGCGCGGGGCGGGCAACGACGGGCGCGCGCTGACCCTGCGTTCCCTGCTCACCCACACCAGTGGCCTGTACGACTTCACCCGGGACACCGAGGGCACCGTCCCCGTGCTCCCGCTGCAAGCCGTCCGTATCGCTGTCACCCACCCTCCGGCCGACCGCGGCCGCTTCGCCTACTCCAACACCAACTACGTCCTGCTCGGCCTGGTGGTCGAGCAGGTCACCGGCCGCTCGTACGCCACGGAGGCGGAGCGGCGGATCATCGCTCCCCTGCGCCTGACGGGCACCTCCTTCCCCGGCTCCCGCACCTCTCTGCCCTCCCCGCACGGCCGCGCCTACGACCCGGACGGGACCGATGTCACCGAACTCGACCCGCGGGTGGCCGGGGCCGCGGGCGAACTGGTGACCACACTCACCGACCTGGACCGCTTCTACGCGGCGCTGCTCGGCGGCGAACTGCTGCCCCCGCGCCGGCTGCGCGAGATGCTCGACACCCGTACCGCACACGGCTCGTACGGCATGGGTCTGTTCCCCGCGAAGCTCCCGTGCGGCGTCACGGTGTGGGGGCACAACGGCCGGATCTCCGGCAGCTACGTGCGCACCGCGGCCACCGTCGACGGTCGGCGTGTCCTCACGTTTCGGGTGAACACGACGGCGATCGCAGACCCCGCCCTCGAACCGGCCCTGCTCGCCGCCGAGTTCTGCCCTCGCAATCCGTAGAACGAGCCGGCGCCGAACGGAGATCCCGGATCGCTACACCCGTTCGAGTGAAACGACCACGCGAAAGCCGAACCCGGCCGGACCCGGCCCGACGCGGCCGGGCAGGACTCGGACAGGGCCAGGTCAGGACCCGGACGGGGACGGGGCAGGACCCGGACGGGGACCGGGCAGGACCCGAGCAGGCAAGGGAACGGAACGTCAGAGCTGCACGATGTCCGGTGCTCCCAGGCGTGCCGCGTCCGCCGTCAGGTCGTCGGGCTGGCGCTGGGACTCGCGCTCGGCCTCCACCCGCTTCTCGTAGTGCTGGACCTCGCGGTCGATGTGGTCCTTGTCCCAGCCGAGGACCCTCGCCATCAGCTCGGCGGCCTCTCGGGCGCTGCGCGTGCCGCGGTCGAAGGTCTCGATGGAGATGCGGGTGCGGCGCGTCAGGACGTCGTCCAGGTGGCGCGCTCCCTCGTGCGAGGCGGCGTAGACGATCTCGGCGCGCAGGTAGTCGTCGGCGAACTGGAGCGGCTCGCCCAGCGTCGGGTCGGCGGCGATGAGGTCCAGCACCTCCTCCGCCATCGCCCCGAAGCGGTTCAGCAGATGCTCCACCCGCACCACGTGCAGCCCGGTCCGCGCGGCGATCCGCGCCCGCGCGTTCCACAGCGCCCGGTAGCCCTCCGCGCCCATCAGCGGCACGTCCTCCGTGACGCAGTCGGCGACCCGCTGGTCGAGCCCGCGCACCGCCTCGTCGACGGCGTCCTTCGCCATCACCCGGTAGGTCGTGTACTTGCCGCCCGCCACGACCACCAGGCCCGGCACCGGATGCGCGACGGTGTGCTCCCGCGACAGCTTGCTGGTGGCGTCGGACTCGCCGGCCAGCAGCGGCCGCAGCCCGGCGTACACGCCCTCGACGTCGTCGCGGGTCAACGGCACCCGCAGGACCGAGTTCACATGCTCCAGCAGATAGTCGATGTCCGCGCTGGAGGCGGCCGGGTGGGCCTTGTCGAGGTCCCAGTCGGTGTCGGTGGTGCCGATGATCCAGTGCCGGCCCCACGGGATGACGAACAGCACGGACTTCTCGGTGCGCAGGATCAGGCCGGTGGACGAACTGATCCGGTCCCTCGGCACGACGAGGTGGATGCCTTTGGACGCGCGGACGTGGAACTGCCCGCGCTCTCCCACCATCGCCTGGGTGTCGTCGGTCCACACACCTGTGGCGTTGACGACCTGCCGGGCGCGGATCTCGTACTCCCCACCGCCCTCGACGTCCTGTACCCGCGCGCCGACGACACGTTCGCCCTCGCGAAGGAAGCCCGTCACCCGCGCGCGGTTGGCCGCCTTGGCCCCGTAGGCCACGGCCGTGCGTACGAGGGTGGCGACGAAGCGGGCGTCGTCCATCTGGGCGTCGTAGTACTGCAACGCGCCGACCAGCGCGTCCTTCTTCAAGGCGGGGGCGACCCGCAGGGCGTGACCGCGGGTCAGGTGGCGGTGCGTCGGCAGGCCCCTGCCGTGCCCGCGGGCCATGGACATCGCGTCGTAGAGCGCGACGCCCGAACCGGCGTACAGCCGTTCCCAGCCCTTGTGCTGGAGCGGGTACAGGAAGGGCACGGGCTTCACGAGGTGCGGAGCGAGCCGCTCCAGCAGCAGCCCGCGCTCCTTCAGCGCCTCCCGTACGAGCGCGAAGTCGAGCATCTCCAGATAGCGCAGGCCACCGTGGATCAGCTTGCTCGACCGGCTCGACGTGCCCGACGCCCAGTCGCGCGCCTCGACCAGCCCCGTGGACAGGCCGCGCGTCACGGCGTCCAGGGCGGTGCCCGCGCCGACCACACCGGCTCCCACCACCAGCACGTCCAGCTCCCGCTCGGCCATGGCTGCCAGTGACTCGGCTCGCTGTGCCGGCCCCAGTGTCGCTGTCCTCACCGCTGCCTCCCGCTGTAGGTCGCGCCGGCCGCACCCTCAGGGCGAGATCCGGTTCGTATCCCTCATGCCCAAATTCTGACCTTGATGCCCGGCTTCAGCCACCACTCGCCCCCAGCCTGTGGACAACTCTCACGGAACCCGAACCGGCCTTCCGGAGAACACGGCGGAGAACGCGGCGGAGAAGACGGCGGACGACACGGCCGGTCACCGCCGGTCGGCACACCGCCCGAGCAGGCCGGTCGACACAACCGGCCAACACAGTCGATCAATCCCGCATAACGGTCATATTTACTCCTAGTCTGACATTGCGCTCGTCCACTCTGTCCACCGGGCTTGCGCACCTGTCCCACCTCGGTTACTGGGAAGGACGGCATACGCCATGCCCGCAGATCTCGCCGTCATCGGACTCGGCCCGTTCGGCCTGCCCCTGGCCCAGGCCGCCGTGGCCGCCGGAATCCCCACCATCGGCTACCGCACCGGCCCCGAGGCCGGCTCCCTCAGCCCCGCCGAACTGCGCCGGATGCTCTCGGGAGGCTTTCGGCCCGCCACCAACCCGGCAGAGCTCGGCCGGGTGCGCACCGCCGTCATCTGCGCCCCCACCCCGCGCGACGCGGACGGCGGACTGGACCTGAGCCAGCTGGAGACGGCCGCCCGCACCCTCGCCGGGCACCTGCGCCCGCACACCACCGTGATCCTCGAGTCGCCCGTGTACCCCGGGGCCACGGAGGAATTCCTGCGGCCGCTGCTGGAGGAGACCTCCGGCCTCCGCGCGGGACGCGACTTCCACCTCGCCTACTCCCCCAGCCGGGTCGACCCCGGCAGCCGCGCCTTCAACCCGGCCAACACCCCGAAGGTCATCGGCGGCCTCACCCCCGCCTGCACCGAGTCCGCCGCCGCCTTCTACAGCCGTCTCACCGACAAGGTGGTACGCGCGCGTGGCCTGCGAGAGGCCGAGACCGTGCAGCTCCTGGAGACCAACTTCCGGCACGTCAACATCGCCCTCGTCAACGAGATGGCCGTCCTCTGCCACGACCTGGGCGTCGACCTGTGGGACGTCGTCCGCTGCGCGGAGACCAAGCCCTTCGGCTTCGAGACCTTCCGCCCCGGCCCCGGCGTCGGCGGCCACTCCGTCCCCCTGGACCGCACCGGCCACCCCGGCAGCCCGCTGCGCATGGTCGAACTGGCCCAGCAGGTCAACAGCCGCATGCCCCGCTACGTCGTCCAGCGCGCCGCCGCCCTCCTCAACGAGCACGGCAAGTCGGCCCGGGGCGCACGCGTGCTGCTGCTCGGCGTCACCTACAAGCCGGACCTCGCCGACCAGCAGAACACCCCCGCGCGCGAGATCGCGATCCGCCTGATGGAGCTCGGCGCGGCCGTCAGCTACAACGATCCGCACGTCCCGTCCTGGAGCGTCCTGGACCGCCCGGTGCCGCGCGCCGACTCCCTCTACGAGGCCGCCGCCGACGCCGACCTGACGATCCTCCTCCAGCAGCACCGGACGTACGACCTCCAGGGCCTGTCGGTGAAGGCACAGCTGCTGCTGGACACGCGGGGTGCCACCCCCACGGGGGCGGCGCACCGGTTGTGAAACGGAGCGCGCACGGCCTCCTCGGGCTCCGGGGACTGGTGGCGTGCGCCACGGCCCGCCGGTAACGTACGGAACAGGCGGAGCCCACCGCAGCGGTCACTGCGGCAGGCTCCAGGATGGATCACGGAGTGTCCGCCCCTAGTTGGTATGGGGGCGGCCGCTCACCATCCGAAAACAGGCGGAGCCCACCGCAGTGGCCACTGCGGCAGGCTCCAGGATGGATCACGGAGTGTCCGCCCCTAGTTGCTATGGGGGCGGCCGCTCACCATCCGAAAAGACGCAAGATCCACCTCCTCCGGCACTGCACCGTCCGAAGACGGAGTCGGTCCCAGCGGGTGGGCTTGCGGTGACGTCCCATGGGCGCCCCCTTCCACGACGCCGCCATGACCCGGTGGACGGCACGTTCAGGAACTCGGGCCGGGCCCCGAGGGCCGGGGTCCGGAACCATGTCCTTGGAAGGGGGCACCCCACACAACTGGGGCGCCGACCCGGACGCTATCGCCCGCGACCGCCCTGACCAGCCCGGTTCCGCCCTGAACGCAACCGCGCGCCCCCGCTCCGCGTCACACGCCCCTGCCCGTCCGGGCATGCGGCAGGGGCCGGCCACCTCACCCGAGTGAGTTGACCGGCCCCTGCCGACGTCCTACGGAAAAAGCGCCTATCGCCGGTGCACCGAGTCCGCGACCGTCACCTCGACGCGCTGGAACTCCTTGAGCTCGCTGTAGCCGGTGGTGGCCATGGCGCGGCGCAGGGCGCCGAAGAGGTTCATCGAGCCGTCGGGCGTGTGCGAGGGGCCCGTGAGGACCTCCTCGATGGTGCCGACCGTGCCGAGGTCGACCTTCTGCCCACGCGGCAGCTCCTCGTTGACCGCCTCCATGCCCCAGTGGTGGCCGCGGCCCGGCGCGTCGGTCGCGCGCGCGAGCGGCGAGCCCATCATCACCGAGTCGGCGCCGCAGGCGATCGCCTTGGCCAGGTCGCCGGACCAGCCGACGCCGCCGTCCGCGATCACGTGCACGTACCGGCCGCCGGACTCGTCCATGTAGTCGCGGCGGGCCGCCGCCACGTCCGCGACCGCCGTCGCCATCGGGACCTGGATGCCCAGCACGTTGCGCGTGGTGTGCGCCGCGCCGCCGCCGAAGCCGACCAGGACGCCCGCCGCGCCCGTGCGCATCAGGTGCAGGGCCGCCGTGTAGGTGGCGCAGCCGCCGACGATCACCGGCACGTCGAGCTCGTAGATGAACTGCTTCAGGTTCAGCGGCTCGTGCGAGCCGGAGACGTGCTCCGCCGACACGGTCGTGCCGCGGATGACGAAGATGTCCACGCCCGCGTCCACGACGGCCTTGGAGAACTGGGCCGTGCGCTGCGGGGAGAGCGCGGCCGCGGTGACCACGCCCGAGTCGCGCACCTCCTTGATGCGCTGCCCGATCAGCTCCTCCTTGATGGGGGCCGCGTAGATCTCCTGGAGGCGGCGGGTCGCGGTCTCCGCGTCCAGCTCGACGATCTCGTCGAGCAGCGGCTGCGGGTCCTCGTGCCGGGTCCACAGGCCCTCGAGGTTGAGGACGCCGAGGCCGCCCAGCTCGCCGATGCGGATGGCGGTGGCCGGGGAGACGACCGAGTCCATGGGGGCGGCCAGGAAGGGCAGCTCGAACCGGTAGGCGTCGATCTGCCAGGCGATCGAGACCTCCTTCGGGTCCCGGGTACGGCGGCTGGGGACGACGGCGATGTCGTCGAAGGCGTACGCCCGGCGGCCGCGCTTGCCGCGCCCGATCTCGATCTCAGTCACGTGTGTGGCCTTTCCCTGATGCGTTGCAGCGTCTTCCAGTATCGCCGACGGGTACGACAAGGGCGGCCCCGGAGTCTCCGGGACCGCCCTCGGTACGCCTTACGAACGCTTCACGCGCGCGTGGGGGTCACTTGCGGCTGTAGTTCGGCGCCTCGACCGTCATCTGGATGTCGTGCGGGTGGCTCTCCTTCAGGCCCGCGGACGTGATCCGGACGAAGCGGCCGTTGTCCTGGAGCTCCGGCACGGTCCGGCCGCCGACGTAGAACATCGACTGACGCAGACCGCCGACCAGCTGGTGGACGACGGAGGACAGCGGGCCGCGGTAGGGCACCTGGCCCTCGATGCCCTCGGGGATCAGCTGCTCGTCGGAGGCGACGCCCTCCTGGAAGTAGCGGTCCTTGGAGAACGACTTGCGCTCACCGCGGGTCTGCATGGCGCCCAGGGAGCCCATGCCGCGGTACGACTTGAACTGCTTGCCGTTGATGAACAGCAGCTCGCCCGGCGACTCCTCGCAGCCCGCCAGCAGCGAACCCAGCATCACCGTGTCGGCGCCCGCGACCAGGGCCTTGGCGATGTCGCCGGAGTACTGCAGGCCGCCGTCGCCGATGACCGGGACTCCGGCCTCCTTGGCGGCGAGCGCGGCCTCGTAGATGGCGGTGACCTGCGGGACGCCGATGCCGGCGACCACGCGCGTCGTACAGATGGAGCCCGGACCGACGCCGACCTTGATGGCGTCGGCGCCCGCGTCCACCAGGGACTTGGCGCCGTCGCGGGTGGCGATGTTGCCGCCGATGACGTCCACTCGCGTGTGGTTCGACTTGATCTTGGCGATCATGTCGCCGACGAGCCGCGAGTGGCCGTGGGCGGTGTCCACGACGATGAAGTCGACGCCGCGCTCGATCAGGGCCTGGGCCCGCTCGAAGGAGTCACCGGCGACGCCGACGGCGGCGCCGACCAGCAGACGGCCCTCGGCGTCCTTCGCGGCGTGCGGGTACTTCTCCGCCTTGACGAAGTCCTTGACCGTGATGAGGCCCTTGAGCACGCCCTCGTCGTCGACCAGCGGAAGCTTCTCGATCTTGTGCTTGCGCAGCAGCTCCATGGCCTCGACACCGGAGATGCCGACCTTGCCGGTGACCAGCGGCATCGGCGTCATGACCTCGTGCACACGGCGCGTGCGGTCGGTCTCGAAGGCGATGTCGCGGTTGGTGACGATGCCGAGCAGCCGCTTGTTGCCGTCGGTGACCGGGACGCCGCTGATGCGGAACTTGCCGCACAGCGCGTCGGCCTCGGCGAGCGTGGCCTCCGGGTGGATGGTGATCGGGTCGGTCACCATGCCGGACTCGGAACGCTTCACGAGGTCGACCTGGTTGGCCTGGTCCTCGATGGAGAGATTGCGGTGCAGAACACCGACGCCGCCCTGACGGGCCATCGCGATCGCCATGCGCGATTCGGTGACCTTGTCCATGGCGGCGGACAGGAGCGGGATGTTCACCCGCACGTTCTTGGAGACGTACGAGGCGGTGTCGATCTCGTCGGGAGCCATGTCCGACGGGCCCGGCAGCAGCAGCACGTCGTCGTAGGTGAGCCCGAGGGTCGCGAATTTTCCGGGCACTCCGTCGACGTTGGCAGTCATGACACCTTCCCCAAATGGCCTTGATCGGTGCGGATGTCCATGCTAACGGGAAGCGCACCTCCCGAATTCCACGGTCGAGCGTGACTCCGGGCTTCGTATGTTCGCACGGAAACGGTCGGCGCCCTGTTCATCGACGCCTGTTCCGAAGGGGCTGCTGCGGACTGCTACTGCTCGGCGAGCGCGCGCAGTCTGCTCAGTGCCCGGTGCTGGGCCACGCGGACCGCTCCGGGTGACATTCCCAACATCTGGCCGGTCTCCTCGGCGGTGAGGCCCACGGCGATCCGCAGCAGGAGCAGCTCCCGCTGGTTCTCCGGCAGGTTGGCCATGAGCTTCTTGGCCCACTCGGCATCGCTGCTGAGCAGGGCGCGCTCCTCGGGGCCGAGTGAGTCGTCCGGCCGCTCGGGCATCTCGTCGGAGGGGACCGCCGTCGAGCCCGGGTGGCGCATCGCGGCGCGCTGGAGGTCGGCGACCTTGTGCGCGGCAATGGCGAAGACGAAGGCCTCGAAGGGCCTGCCGGTGTCCCGGTAACGGGGCAGCGCGAGGAGAACCGCGACACAGACCTCCTGGGCGAGGTCCTCCACGAAGTGGCGCGCGTCGCCGGGCAGCCGGGACAGCCGGGTGCGGCAGTAGCGCAGTGCCAGGGGGTGGACATGGGCCAGCAGGTCGTGGGTGGCCTGCTCGTCGCCATCCACGGCGCGATGGACGAGCGACCCGATCGTCCCCACGGCAGTGACCGCCTCGTCATCGCGCATCGGTCCATGGTGCACTGCGGCCGGACCGGCCGCGGCACCGTGCCCGTCGTTGTGCACCGAAGCGTTATGAGCAGGTGCGCCGGAACTCATCCCCTGCGCCCTCCCCTCCCGCTCGACCGACTCGTCCCCGAGGAACTCCACACCTCAAGGATGCGGCATCCGCGGCGAAACGAGCAGCGGGCACCCGGCGAGAGCCTGTGCCGCCCCCGTCCGCCGTGCGGCGGGAGGGGTCCTCGTCCGACCTCCGCACCGCGTCTGAGCAGGGAGGTTCACCCATGACCCCGCTCTCCTCACTGAATGACGGATGTCACCCGAACCCGACCCGGTCGGATCTGCCGGACGGCCGGGGCCGCCCCGCCTCGGGCCGGGCCCCGTCCCGCTCCGGACCCGCACGGGCGGGCGGCGGGGACGGGAGGGCGGGGACGCGGCCTAACGGACCAGTCCCCACCGGAAGCCGAGCGCCACCGCGTGCGCGCGGTCCGAGGCGCCGAGCTTCTTGAAGAGCCGGCGGGCGTGCGTCTTGACGGTGTCCTCGGAGAGGAACAGCTCACGGCCGATCTCCGCGTTGGAGCGGCCGTGGCTCATGCCTTCGAGGACCTGGATCTCACGCGCGGTGAGCGTGGGCGCAGCGCCCATCTCGGCCGAGCGCAGCCGGCGCGGGGCGAGCCGCCAGGTCGGGTCGGCGAGCGCCTGCGTGACGGTCGCCCGCAGTTCGGCGCGCGAGGCGTCCTTGTGCAGATAGCCGCGGGCGCCGGCGGCCACCGCGAGGGCGACGCCGTCGAGGTCCTCCGCGACGGTCAGCATGATGATGCGTGCTCCGGGGTCGGCTGACAGAAGCCGACGCACGGTCTCGACGCCGCCCAGTCCGGGCATGCGTACGTCCATCAGAATCAGGTCCGAGCGGTCGGCACCCCAGCGGCGGAGGACTTCCTCGCCGTTGGCCGCCGTCGTCACGCGCTCGACGCCGGGCACGGTCGCAACCGCGCGGCGGAGCGCCTCTCGGGCAAGCGGGGAGTCGTCGCAGACGAGGACGGAAGTCATGGCCGCCCTCCGCAGCTGATGCGCGTCACCTTGTGCCTCCAGGCTGTTACGAATCGTCACCTGTGCGGTCGACCGTCTCGGACGCCTGCCCGAGCGTTTGTGTTTTCAACCGCCACCGCACTCTCAACGACGGTCACTCGAAAGAGTTACGGGGCTGCATGCATTCTTCGGCACTCTACGTGAGGGGGCGGATACAGAGGAGGTGACCACGCGGACCCTCAAGCTTTCATCACAAGCGATGCCCCATTCGGCCCTATTTCTTCCCTTTTACTGGTGTCTGAGGCTAGATTCGCAATGAGTCATATTTTCATCTCCTTAGATCGTAGTTGTACGGTCGTGGGCACCGTATCCGCTCTGAACGGCTACAAGGGGTCACGCAATGGCAGATTTCTCCCGCCTTCCCGGACCGAACGCGGACCTGTGGGACTGGCAGCTCCTGGCTGCCTGCCGCGGGGTGGACAGTTCGCTCTTCTTCCATCCGGAGGGTGAGCGCGGGGCGGCTCGGAGCGCTCGAGAGAACTCGGCCAAGGAGGTCTGCATGAGGTGCCCGGTCCGCGCGCAGTGCGCGGCGCACGCGCTGGCGGTACGCGAGCCGTACGGCGTGTGGGGCGGGTTGACCGAGGACGAGCGCGAGGAGCTGATGGGCCGGGCGCGCAATCGCCTGGTATCGGCGTCGTCGGGCGCGAGAGACGCCTCCTCGAACACATGAAGGAACGTTTCTGCACAGCGCTGTGAAGCGGCGGTTCCCAAAAAGGCGGGCACACACGCGTGTGCCCGCCTTTTTCGGCTGCTGTGCCCGCCCTTTTCGGCTGCGGTGCCCGCCGTTCTCGGCTGCTGTCAGCCGAGGCGCGCCGCCGCCCGCGCCAGCTGCTCCAGCGTGGCCGACACCGCCGGCACCTGGGCCAGGTCGGGCAGCGTGAGCGCGACGATCTCCCGCCGCACCGCCGGTTCCAGGGTCACCGCGCGGGCGCCACGCGGCCGGACGGACTCGATCGCGAGCTGGGGCAGCACGGCGACGCCGAGGCCGGCGCCCACCAGGCCGACCACCGCCGGATAGTCGTCGGTCGCGAAGTCGATGCGCGGCGTGAAGCCGGCGCTCTCGCACACCTGGACCAACTGGCCGCGGCAGCGCGGACAGCCCGCGATCCACGGCTCGGCGGCGAGGTCGCCGATCGCGACGGACCCCGAGGGTCCCGTGCGCGCCAGGCGGTGCCGTTCGGGGACGAGGGCGACCAGCCGGTCCGTCAGCAGCGGCCGTACGACCAGGTCGTCCCATTCGCCTTCGCCTGCCTGCTCGGCGTCGCCGGTGCCCGTCGCGCGTTCGTAGCGAAAGGCGAGAGCGATGTCGCAGTCGCCCTCGCGGAGCAGCTCGACCGACTTCGGCGGCTCGGCCTCCTCCAGGGAGACCCGGGTGCCGGGGTGGGCCGCGCGCAGGGCGGCGAGGGCGGTGGGGACGAGGGTGGAGCTGCCGCTGGGGAAGGACACCAGACGGACCCGGCCGGCGCGCAGCCCCGCGATGGCGGCGACCTCCTCCTCGGCGGCGGTCAGTCCGGACAGGATGCCGGCCGCGTGCCGGACGAGGGCCTCGCCCGCCTGGGTCAGCCGCATCTCGCGTCCGCTGCGGATCAGCAGGGGGGTGCCGACGGACGCCTCCAGCGCCTTCATCTGCTGGCTGACGGCCGGCTGGGTGCAGCCCAGTTCGCGCCCGGCCGCCGAGAAGGAGCCGGTGGCGGCCACGGCACGCAGGACGCGGAGATGACGGGCCTCGATCATCCGCCGAGCATAAGCGAGCCTTGGACAGTCGCGCGAATAATGCGTCGACACTTTGACCTCCGGGCTCGTACCGTGCCGCTATGAGGCTTCTGTCTGTCAATCTGGGCCGCGCGAAGGCCGTGCCGTACACCGACCAGCCGCAGGGCCTGACCGGGATCGACAAGCGGCCGGTCGAGGGACCCGTGCGGATCGCGGCGCCCGGCCCCAAGGGGGTCGGGGGGAGCGGACTGGCCGGGGACACCGTGTGCCACCTGCGCCACCACGGCGGCGACGACCAGGCGGTGTACGCCGTCGCCCGCGAGGACCTCGACGACTGGGAGCGCGAGCTGGGGCGCACGCTGGCCAACGGCGCGTTCGGCGAGAACCTCACCACCACGGGTCTCGACGTCTCCGGCGCGCGGATCGGCGAGCGCTGGCGGATCGGCCCCGAGGTGGTGCTGGAGGTGACGTCCGGGCGGATACCGTGCGGCACCTTCCAGGGCCACGTGGGCGAGAAGCGATGGGTGCGGCGGTTCACCGAGAAGGCGGCCACGGGCGCGTATCTGCGGGTCGTCGTGCCGGGTGAGATCCGCGCGGGGGATCCGGTGCGGATCGTCCACCTGCCGGAGCACGAGGTGACGGCCAGGATGCAGTTCCAGGCCGCCACCACGCACCGGGAGCTGCTGCCCCGGCTGCTCGCGGCGGGCGAGGCCCTGCACTCGGAGACACTGGCGGCGGCCCGGGAGTACGTGGCGAAGTACGGGGGCGGAGCCGGATCCGGGGCCGGGGACTAGTCCGGGGTCCGGGAGCTTGTCCGGATCCGGGGGCAAGTCCGGTGAGGGTTGCGGGTGCTGATTCGGCATCAGCCGAGTCGGTTTCGCGGGGCGGGGCGCGGCGCGGCGGGCGCGGGTGTGCGCACGGAGTCTTCACCTTCGGGAGGCCGCGTGCAGAGAACGGACGCCGGTACTCCGGGTCACTAATCTTCTGCCATGACAACGGCTCTGATTACGGGTTCGACCGCGGGCATCGGTGCCGCGTTCGCGCGCAGACTGGCGGCGGACGGGCATGATCTCGTCCTCGTGGCACGGGACATCAAGCGGCTGCGCGAGCAGGCGACCGAGTTGCACGACCGGCACGGCATCGAGGCGGAGGTGCTGACGGCCGACCTCGCCACGGACGGGGGCATCGAGGCGGTGGCCGCCCGGCTCGGTGACCGCAAGAACCCCGTCGACCTGCTGATCAACAACGCCGGCTTCGGCAACAAGGGCCGCTATCTCGACGTGTCCATGGCCGACGAGCTGAAGATGCTCAAGGTGCACTGCGAGGCGGTGCTGCGGCTGACGTCCGCGGCGACGGCGGCGATGCGCGAGCGCGGGCGCGGGGGTGTCGTCAACGTGGCCTCGGTGGCGGCCTTCGTGCCGCGCGGGACGTACGGGGCGTCCAAGGCCTGGGTCGTGCAGTTCACCCAGGGCGCGGCGAAGGACCTGGCGGGCAGCGGGGTGCGGCTGATGGCGCTGTGCCCGGGGTTCGTGCGCACGGAGTTCCACGAGCGGGCCGGGATGGGCACGGACAACATCCCGGGCTGGATGTGGCTGGACGCGGACAAGCTGGTCGCGGCGGCGCTGCACGACCTGGCGCGCGGGAAGTCGCTGTCCATCCCCGACCCGCGCTACAAGGCGCTGATGGGCCTGGTGAAGGTGACGCCCCGCTCGCTGCTGGGCGGGATCAGTTCGAGGACGGGCCGGAAGTACGGGCCGCAGTAGCGGGCCCGGCGGTGGGCGGGTGGCGTCGGCGCTCCGGTGGGAAAATGGGCGTGACAGGGACCGGACCCAGGGGGGCCGGAGGCGGCGTCATGACGTTCGTACAGCTCATCGACTGCAAGACCAGCCGGTTCGACGAGATGGACCGGCTGATGGACACCTGGGTCGAACAGACCAGGGGCAAGCGGACCGCGTCGCACGCGGTGGTCGGCAAGGACCGCTCGGACGCCTCGCACTTCATCGAGATCGTGGAGTTCCCTTCGTACGAGGAGGCGATGCGGAACTCGAACCTTCCGGAGACCGACAAGGTCTTCCGGGAGCTGGTGGCCCTGTGCGACGAGATGCCGACCTTCACGGATCTCGATGTCGTACGGGACGAGCAGTTGTACGCCGGGACGGCGCGGCGGTTCTTCGAGGCGATCGGCACGCGCGGCGCACTGCCGCCGCTCGACGGTCTGCTGGCCGAGGACTATCACGACCACGATCCCGCCAACGAGCAGGACACCATGGGGATGGACGCGATGCGCCGGGAGGTCGAGATGTGGCGGGGCGGGTTCGACTTCGCCTTCTCCCTCGACGACCAGATCGAGCAGGGTGACCGCGTGTGCAACCGGTGGACCTGGAGCGGCACCCACAAGGGTGACTTCATGGGGATCCCGGCGACCGGGAAGCAGGTCGGGATGACCGGCACGACCGTCTTCCGGTGCCGGGAGGACGGGAAGATCGTCGAAGCCTGGTGGCAGTACGACCGGCTGGGGCTGATGGAGCAGCTGGGCGCGCTGGACGCGCTGGAGCGGTAGGCGACGCGGAGGCCCGGCACCCCTTGTTCATGGGGTGCCGGGCCTCTGCCGTGCCTGCGACCTGGGTCAGTGCCTGTCGACCCGGGCCGTTGTACCGACGCGCTGCGTCAGTGGGAGTGACCGTGGGAGTGGCCCGCGGCGGCCGGCTCTTCCTCTTCCTTCTTCTCGACGACCAGGGTCTCGGTCGTCAGGAGGAGGGAGGCGATGGAGGCGGCGTTCTCCAGGGCGGAGCGGGTGACCTTGACCGGGTCGATGACGCCGGCCTTGACCAGGTCGCCGTACTCGCCGGTCGCGGCGTTGAAGCCCTGGCCCTTGTCGAGCTCGGCGACCTTGGAGGTGATGACGTAGCCCTCGAGGCCCGCGTTCTCGGCGATCCAGCGCAGCGGCTCGACGACGGCGCGGCGGACGACGGCGACACCGGTCGCCTCGTCGCCGGTCTTGCCGAGGCCGCCCTCGAGCACCTTGGCGGCGTGGACGAGCGCGGAGCCACCGCCGGAGACGATGCCCTCCTCGACCGCGGCGCGGGTCGCGGAGATGGCGTCCTCGAGACGGTGCTTCTTCTCCTTCAGCTCCACCTCGGTGGCGGCGCCGACCTTGATCACGCACACGCCGCCGGCCAGCTTCGCGAGGCGCTCCTGGAGCTTCTCGCGGTCCCAGTCGGAGTCGGTGTTCTCGATCTCGGCCTTGATCTGGCCGACGCGGCCCTGGACCTCGGCGGAGTCGCCGGCACCGTCGACGACCGTGGTGTCGTCCTTGGTGACGGTGACGCGGCGGGCGGAGCCGAGCACGTCGACGCCGACCTGGTCGAGCTTGAGGCCGACCTCTTCGGAGATGACGGTGGCGCCGGTGAGGACCGCGAGGTCCTGCAGCATCGCCTTGCGACGGTCACCGAAGCCGGGGGCCTTCACGGCGACCGCGTTGAAGGTGCCGCGGATCTTGTTCACGACCAGGGTCGACAGGGCCTCGCCCTCGAGGTCCTCGGCGATGATCAGCAGCGGGCGGGAGGAGTTGGTCTGGATGACCTTCTCCAGCAGCGGCAGCAGGTCGGCGATCGAGGAGATCTTGCCCTGGTTGATGAGGATGTAGGGGTCCTCGAGGACGGCCTCCATGCGCTCCTGGTCCGTCACGAAGTACGGGGACAGGTAGCCCTTGTCGAAGGCCATGCCCTCGGTGAAGTCCAGCTCCAGACCGAAGGTGTTGGACTCCTCGACGGTGATGACACCGTCCTTGCCGACCTTGTCCATCGCCTCGGCGATGAGCTCGCCGACCTGCTGGTCCTGGGCGGACAGCGCGGCGACGGCGGCGATGTCGGACTTCTCGTCGATCGGGCGGGCGGTGGCCAGCAGATCGTCGGAGATGGCCTTGACGGCGGCGTCGATGCCCTTCTTCAGGGCGGCCGGGGAGGCACCCGCGGCAACGTTCTTCAGACCCTCGCGTACCAGCGCCTGGGCGAGCACGGTGGCGGTGGTCGTACCGTCACCCGCGATGTCGTTGGTCTTGGTCGCCACCTCCTTCACCAGCTGGGCACCGAGGTTCTCGTACGGGTCGTCGAGCTCGACCTCGCGGGCGATCGTGACACCGTCGTTGGTGATGGTGGGGGCGCCGAACTTCTTGTCGATGACGACGTTGCGGCCCTTGGGGCCGATCGTCACCTTGACCGTGTCGGCAAGCTTGTTGACGCCGCGCTCGAGGGCGCGACGGGCGTCCTCGTCGAACTTCAGGATCTTCGCCATGGGAGCGGTTCAGCCCTCTCGGAAAACGTGGGTGAAACGAACGGCGCCCCCAGCACCCGGCTCACTGAGTCGCGGGGGCCAGGGGCGCAGTTCACTGCAAAACTGGGTGAATTACTTCTCGATGATCGCGAGCACGTCGCGAGCCGAGAGGACGAGGTACTCCTCGCCGTTGTACTTCACCTCGGTGCCGCCGTACTTGCTGTACAGGACTACGTCGCCGACCTTGACGTCGAGCGGCAGGCGCTCGCCGTTCTCGAAGCGACCCGGGCCCACCGCGAGGACAGCGCCCTCCTGGGGCTTCTCCTTCGCGGTGTCCGGGATGACCAGGCCAGAGGCGGTGGTCTGCTCGGCGTCGAGCGGCTGGACCACAATGCGGTCCTCGAGCGGCTTGATGGCAACCTTGGAGCTGGTGGTCGTCACGATCCGACCTCCCCCTTCGGAGATCTCACGGGGCTAACTGTCTGAGGTGGCGACCAGGTGGATCCGTCGTCGCGGGTGCCGGACCTGCCCGTCGCGTGTTGGCACTCTCCAGGGGGGAGTGCCAGAACTGAGACTATGACCGTGATTAGCACTCGGTCAAGCGGAGTGCCAATGCCTGCGGCGCGTCGGCCGGATTTCGGCTTGGGTGAGTAGACCTTTTGCCGTGGTGCGCCCGCGTGAGTCCCGTACCGGGGGCTGCCGCCCCCGGGCCCCCGCTTCGGCCCTGAAGGGGCCTCGTCCTCAATCGCCGGACGGGCTGAGATGCACGCGTCCTACAGATAGTCCTCCAGCCTGCCCACCGTCAGGCCCTGCTCCTGTACCCGGCGCAGCAGGTGCGTCGTGCGTTCCCTCAGGCCCGGGCCCGTCGACTCGTCCGGGGCCACGGCGATGATGTCGCCGGGGTGGAGGCGGTGGGGGCCGTGTGTGTAGGTGAGGTCGGTGGGGCCCATCGAGGCACGCCACAGGACGACGGCCGCGATGCCGCAGTCGGCGGCGGCGCGTCGGGTGGTGGTGTCGTAGGTGCCGTAGGGCGGACGGAAGAGGCGGGGGCGCAGGCCGAAGCGGGCGCGGAGTTTGTCCTGCTGGCCGCAGATCTCGGCGCGCTGGCCGGCGTAGGGCAGGCCGCGCAGGGCCGGGTGGTCCAGGGTGTGGTTCTGGATGTTCGCGCCGACGGACCGCAGGCGGGCGAAGTGGGCATAGCCCGGGCCCACCACGCTGTCCGTGAGGAACATGCTCACCGGCAGACGCAGCTCGCGGACCATGTCGACGAAGCGGGGGTCGCGCTCGGCGCCGTCGTCGTAGGTGAGGAAGACGACCTTGTCGGTGGTCGGGACGTGGTCGACGACCGGCGGGAAGGCCGCTCCCGGGCTGCCTGCCAGGGAGCGGGCGGGGTGGCGCGGCGCGGGGGCCAGCGGGGCCGTCAGACCCCAGCGGCGGTACGCGTCCTGCGCGGCCGGGCCGTGCGGGCGGACCCGGGCGGCGGCCTTCTTGCCGAGCCGTTCGATCGGGTCGACGGACTGGGCGCAGCCCGCCAGGGTCGCCAGTGTCGTGAGGGTCGTCAGGATCAGCAGTACGGCCGGCAGCCCCCGCGTCCTCACAGGTAGTCCTCCAGGCGTGCCACCGCGTACCCCTTCGCCGTGACCTTGTTCAGGAACCGGCGGACCATGTCGGGCATCGTGCCCTTCCAGTCGCCTCGGCCGCGGAAGTGGCTCAGGACGATGTCGCCGGGGTGGAGGTCCTGGTCCCACTCGCGGTACTCCCAGTGGTCGACGAAGACCTCCTCGGCCCAGAGCGGGGCGTAGCGCACGCCGCAGGTCTTCGCGGCGCGCAGGGTGTCCTGGTCGTAGTTGCCGAACGGCGGCCGGAAGAGGGTGGGGCGCTTGCCGTAGCGCTTCTCGATCACGTTCTGCATGCCGCAGATCTCGCGCTTCTGGCGGGTGTAGGAAAGGGCGGGCAGGTAGGGGTGGTGCAGGGTGTGGTTGTTCAGTCCCACGCCCCGGTCCTGCATCTTCTTGAAGTAGCCGTAGTCGTCCTTGACCAGGTAGTCGCTGAGGAAGGCGGTGTACGGGATCTTCAGCTCGCTCATCATGCGCAGGAACGCCGGGTCCTTCTCGGCGCCGTCGTCGATGGTGAGGAAGACGACCCGGTCCCTGGTCGGGATCGTGGTGAAGACGGGCGGGAGGCCGAGTTCCTCGTGATCGTGGACCTCGAAGCCCTTGCGGGTGGTGATCTCCGGCTTGTCCGCGGGCGGCGCCGGGGGTGTCAACGGGACCTTCTTCAGACCCCAGCGCTTCGCCGCGGCGACCCGGGCCTGGTGTGCGGCGCGGAGCCTGGAGGCGTACGAGTGCAGGGCGCGGGCGGGTGGCGCCGCGGGAGGCGGCCCCGCCTTCCGGGGCTGCTGGCCCGGCGCGGGGCGGGCCGCGCGGCCGGCGCCCTCGCCGCCTCCCGCGCAGCCCGAGGCGATGGTGGCCAGCGCGAGGACGGCCATCAGGCTCCGGACGCCCGCGCGCCGGCGGGCCGGCCCGCGCCGCCGCGGTACCCGAGAACAGCCGCGCTTCTCATCATTTTGTACGACAGGTCCCATGGCGCCGGATCCTCGCAGTCACCGCCCCGCAACCCCGTCCGACACCGCCGCCGAAGACACACCATCCACCGACTGGCCCAAAGAGACCGGCAGCGGCGGGCGGTGACCGGTGCCGCGGGCCGCTGGTCGACAATGAGGTGGTGAACGACCTCGCTCCCCTCCTCACCGCCGAGGGCCGTGCCCTCCTCGACCTGGTGCGCGGCACCGCTCCCGCCGACGAGCTCGCCGTCGCCACCCGGCTGCGCCGCGAGCACCCGGCCGGCCTGGTGTCCGCGGCGCTCGGCCAGGCCCGGCTGCGCCAGCGGGCGGCGGCGAAGTTCGGGGCCGAGGACGCGGAGCGGATGTTCTTCACGCCGAACGGCGTGGAGCAGTCGACGCGGGCGAGTGTCGCCGGATACCGGGCCGAGCGGATGAAGGCACAGGGCGTGACGTCGGTCGCCGACCTGTGCTGCGGGATCGGCGGCGACGCGATCGCGCTCGCCCGGGCCGGGATCCGGGTGCTGGCCGTGGACCGGGACCCGGTCACGGCCGAGGTGGCGCGCGCGAACGCCGACGCGCTGGGGCTGAGCGCGCTGATCGAGGTGCGGGAGGCGGACGTCACCGAGGTGGACACCGGTGGCTACGACGCCGTGTTCGTCGATCCGGCGCGCCGGGGCGGCCGCGGGCGCATCTTCGATCCCGAGGCGTACTCGCCTCCCCTGTCGTGGGCGGTCGGCGCAGCCCTCGCCGCCCCGCGCGCCGCCCTCAAGATCGCGCCCGGCGTGCCGCACGAGGCGATCCCGGCCGAGGCCGAGGCCGAGTGGATCTCGGACGGCGGGGACGTGAAGGAGGCGGTGCTGTGGTTCGGCACCGAGCCGGGGGCCGTGCGGGCCACCCTGCTCCCGGGGCCGCGGACCCTGCTCGGCGCCGGGCTGCCCGACCCGGACGTCCGGCCGGTCGGGCGGTATCTGTACGAGCCCGACGGCGCCGTCATCCGGGCCCATCTGGTCGCCGACGTGGCCCGGGAGCTCGACGGCGGGCTGATCGACGAGACCATCGCCTACGTCACCGCCGACGCCCTGCGGCCCACCCCCTACGCCACCGCCTACGAGATCACCGACCGGCTTCCCTTCAACGTGAAGAAGTTGAAGGCGCTGCTGCGGGAGCGGGAGGTCGGGATCCTGACCGTGAAGAAGCGGGGGTCGGCGGTGGAGCCGGAGGAGCTGCGCAGGAAGGTGCTCCCCAAGGGTCAGGGGCCGCACTCGGCGACCGTGTTCCTGACACGGGTGGCGGGGGCGCCGACGATGCTCGTCGGGGCCCCCGCCGGGTCGGCCGTTACTGCCGGTGGAGCGTCTTGAGCGGTGCCAGGTTCGGCTGGGCACCGACCGCGCCGGGACGCTGCGCGGTGGTGTCCGAGGCGTCGCCGTCGGTGCGGGCGGCGAAGGCACTCGCCGACGTGCTCGGCGGGATGACGCCGTTCAGGTACGGGGTGTACGTGACGTAGGCGCTGCCCGGGCCCATCGTGGCGCCCACGGTGTTCAGCGCGGCCGGGGAGATCGAGCTGTTGACGCCGAAGGCCGCCGTGAAGTTGACGCTGGCCGTCTCACGCTGGAAGTAGCTGGTGAGCTCGGGCGACGGAGCGGCGGCGCTGGTGGTCCACAGGAGAGGTCCGAAGACGTTCATCGCCGAGGCCGCCGACACGCCGTCGCGCCAGGAGCCGGAGTAGGCGAGGCCGGTCTGGCTCGGCGCGGACCACCAGAACATCGCGATGGCCACCGAGATCGACGGGTCCGTGGTCCCCGAGATCGGGTAGTACGAGTACGTCGACGGCCAGCGCGAGAAGCTCGAGTGGGTCAGCGCGTACTTCGCCGCCGCACCGACCGTGATGATCATGGTCTTGTCGGGGTTCAGGCTGTTCAGGTACGACTGCACCGACGCGGTCAGCTTGTTGCCGTTGGTGAGCACGACACCGCCCGCGCTGGCGGCGCCGTCCGAGCCGGCCGCGGCCGCCGCCGAGAGGGCCGCGCGGTACTCGGTACCGCCGGCCAGGAAGACGTACTTGGGGGCGGAGGTGATCGTCCTGGTCACCATCACCGAGGTCGCGTAGCGGTCCGCGCCGGTCAGCCGCACGGGGACGTAGCCGAGCGCCTTCACCTGGTTGAGGACCGTGTTGTCCAGGACGGACGTGCTGCCGACCAGGTACACGGGCTTGCCGGGCTTCAGCATCCGCTTCAGCTCGTTCTTCGTCGTCGAGGACAGCCCGGTCTTCTGGGTCATCAGCACCGGGCCCTCCTTCCGGCCGGCCAGGGCGGGCGCGCTGACGGCGTACGCCGGGTCGTCCTGGTTGACCAGCACCGCGGACTTGGCGTCCATCAGGCCGGGCACGCTCCCGCCGACGGTGTTCCAGGTCCAGCGGGAGGAGGCGGTGACGGTGAGGTAGGGGTTGGCGCCCCAGATCCGCGCGGTGCCGTTCTTGCGCAGCGGCTGCCAGCTGGGGTTCCCGACCTGGTTGCTCTGCGTCGCGCCGGTGACCGCGGTCAGCTCGCCGGTCGTCGTGTCGACGTACTCGACGGTGTGCACGTCGTCGCTGTTCGGCGAGGTGTGGGCGTCGAAGAGGATCCGCTTGCCGGTCGGCGACCAGGACGGGGCGGCGTACCGGCGCGGGCCGGTGGTGAGCTGCTTGACGTCGGTGCCGTCGGCGTTCGCCGTGAAGATCTGCGGGTTGCCGTCGGTGTCCTTGCGGACGAACGCCAGCTTGGTGCCGTCCGGCGACCAGGCGGGCTGCTCGGCGTCGGCCAGGGCGAGCTTGACCGTGTTCGCGGAGCCGTCGTAGACGTACACGCCGGCACCGGCGTTGCAGCTGCCCGCGCGGCGCTCGAACGCGACGAGGCCCTTGACGTTCACGCTCGGCTCGGAGTCGCAGACGGTGGCCGGTTCCAGGTTCGCCGGCAGCAGCGGGCCGGGCGCCCACGAAGCGTCGGAGGGGCCGTAGGCGAGCTGACCGCCGCTGGCGAAGACGACGTAGCGGCCGCCGTTCCAGAAGGTCAGGTCCTCGTACGGGGCGCTGGAGCGCAGGCCCTGCGCCCACGGCAGGGTGATCTTCTTGGTGCCGTTGGGCAGCACGCTGGAGATCTGGCCGGACACGCTGAGCACGCGGCTTCCGTCCGGTGCCCAGGTGGCGTAACTGCCCACGTTGGGGATGGTGCTGGTCTGGCCGGTGGCGGGGTCGACGAGCAACCCGCCGTCGTTGAGGATCTTGCCCTCGGTGCCCGGCCAGGGTCCGGCGTCGTCGGCGACGGCGCCGGGTACGGCGGCCAGGGTGCCCGCGGCGGCGAGCGCCGCCACGGTGGCGAGCGCCGCGGCACGGCGGCGCGTGAACATTCTCAAGTTGTAGACCCCCGGGGATCACATGATGTCGTCGGAGCCGCGCGTGGGCCGGGTCGGGTCGGCGTCGTCCCCCGTCGCCGTTTCCCCTCGGCCGCACAGTCGTTCCACAGCGGCCGGATCACTCTAGGTCGCCCCCGCCACAAAGGGAACGGACTTACGGCCGACAAACGTTCGAAATTACCGGGGCTTTAGGTGTGCGGGCCGCGAGGTGCCCTCAGTTCGGTCGGCACTCGTCGGCCCGCGCCCGCAGCAGCTCCCGTTCCCGTTCGTTGCCCGTCAGCTCCGCGGCCCGTTCGAACTCGGCCTTCGCCTCCGCCGTCCGGCCCAGCCGCAGCAGCAGGTCGCCGCGGACGCTGGGGAGGAGGTGGTAGTCGCGCAGGGTCGGCTCGGCGACGAGACGGTCGACGATCTCCAGCGCGGGTCCCGGGCCGTCCGCCATCGACACGGCGACCGCGCGGTTGAGTTCGACGACCGGGGACGGGGTCCGGGCGACCAGCAGCCCGTACAGGGTGGCGATGGCCGTCCAGTCGGTGTCCTCGTAGGTGTGGGCGTGCGCGTGACAGGCGGCCACGGCCGCCTGGAGGGCGTACGGGCCGGGGGCGCCGGTGGCCACGGCGCCGGCCCGGTCGAGGGCGGCGATGCCACGGGCGACGAGCATGCGGTTCCAGCGGCGCCGGTCCTGGTCCTTGAGCAGGACGGGCCTGCCGTCGGGGGCGGTGCGGGCGGCCGTGCGGGACGCCTGGAACTCCAGCAGCGAGACCAGGCCGTGGACCTCGGGCTCCTTCGGCATCAGGGCCGCGAGCTGCCGGGCCAGCCGCAGCGCGTCCTCGCACAGGGCCGGGCGCAGCCAGTCGTCGCCCGCGGTGGCCGCGTACCCCTCGTTGAAGATGAGGTAGATGACGTCGAGGACCGAACCGAGCCGGGCCTCGCGGTCGGGTCCGTACGGCACCTCGAAGGCGATGTTCCTGGTGGCCAGGGTCTTCTTGGCGCGGACGATGCGCTGGGCGACGGTCGGTTCGGGGACCAGGAAGGCGCGGGCGATCTCGGGAGTGCTCAGGCCGCCGAGCAGGCGCAGGGTGAGGGCGATCCGGGCCTCGGCGGAGAGCACCGGGTGGCAGGCGGTGAAGACGAGCCTGAGCAGGTCGTCGTCGATGGCATCCGGATCGGCGGGCTCCTCCGGCGGGACCGCCGGGTCCAGCCCGCGGCCGATCTCCTGGAGCTTGCGGGCGTAGTTCTCCCGGCGCCGGACCAGGTCGACGGCGCGGTGCCGGGCGGCGGCCGTGAGCCAGGCGCCGGGGTTGTCCGGCACCCCGTCGCGCGGCCACTGCTCCAGGGCGGCGACCAGGGCGTCCTGCGCCAGCTCCTCGGCGATGCCGACGTCCCGCACGACACGGGCGACGGCGGCGATGACGCGGGGGGACTCGAGGCGGAAGACGGTCTCGATGGCGGCACGGGGGTCCGGCGGTCGCGCGGCACGCGGATCCGGGGCGCCGCGGGAGTCCGAGGCGGCACGCGGGTCCGAGGCGGCACGCGGATCAGGGGCGGTGCTGGGGTCCGAGGCGGGACTGGGGTCCGAGGCGGGACTGGGGTCCGAGGCGGGCTGTTGTTCCACAGCCCACCATCGAACACCTCGGTGGTCGTTCAGGCCAAGGGAGGCAAGGAAGGCTCAGCCTTCCGCGATCTCCCGCACCTCACAGGTCACCGTCCAGTGCTCCTCGTGCACCTTCAGGAACCGCTTCGTCCACTCGATGGCCTCGGCCATGTCCTTGCACTGCATCAGCGCGTAGCCGCCGACGACCTCCTTGGACTCGGTGAAGGGCCCGTCGGTGAGGGAGATCTTCCCGCCCTCCCAGTGCGCGCGGACACCCTGCGCGGACGGGGTGAGCCCGGCGGTGTCGAGCATGACGCCGGCCTTGGTGACCTCCTCGATCAGCTCGCCCATCCGCTGCATCAGCTCGGGGCTGGGGCCCTCGGCGGGGGCGGTGGCCTCGTCGATCTTCACGAGCGACAGGTAGCGGGGCATGGTGACTCCTCGGATGCGGTGAGCCGGGTCCCTCCCGGCCTCTCACCCCTTCGTCGAACGGGGGACGACCGGATCGACACCCTCGCCGGGCTTTTTCGCGGAAACTTTTCCGGCCGGCGTTTCCGCAGCTCACGCCCCCTTCCGCACCCAGCAGGGCCGGTTCACCTCAGCGACGCCCACAGCTCGCTCGCCGCCGGTTCCTGTGCCACCACCCGGTTGGGGTCGGAGGGGGCCGCCACCACGGGCATGGTCACCGTCTCGAGGCGGGCGGCCGAGAGGCCCTTCAGGCTCTGGCCGAGCTCCATCAGCGCGGCGAGGGAGTCGAGGCCGGTGTCCGTCGTGAGGCTGCCGGTGACCGCGTCGGCGACCGTGTACAGCTCGGTGGGGCTGGTCAGCAGGTCGGTCGAGGCGATCTGCTGAAGCAGGGCCTTCACCAGCGTCTGCTGGAGGCCGATGCGGCCGAGGTCGCTGCCGTCGCCTATGCCGTGCCGGGTGCGGGCCAGGGCGAGCGCCCGGGTGCCGTCCAGATGGTGGGTGCCGGCCGCGAGGTGCAGATGGCTGTCGTCGTCGTCGATGTCCTCGTCGGTGGTGACGGTGACCCCGCCGAGCGCGTCCACGAGCTTCGCGAAGCCCGAGAAGTCGACCTCGATGTAGTGGTCCATGCGGACGTCGGTGATCGACTCGACCGTCTTGACGGCGCAGACGGGACCGCCGACCGAGTAGGCGGTGTTGAACATCGCGCCGTAGGCCACCGCCGTCGAGCCGCCGTCGGACAGCGGGCAGGAGGGGCGGGTGACGAGGGTGTCGCGCGGGATGCTGACGACGGTGGCGGTCGTGCGGCCCGCGTCGATGTGCACGACCATCGCGGTGTCGGAACGGGCGCCCGAGCTGTCGCCGCCGCCGAGCGCCTGGTTCTCCTCGCCGCTGCGCGAGTCCGAGCCCAGCACCAGGATGTTCACGGCCTCGGTGGGCAGTGGGGAGGCGGACGCCGAGCCGGACGGGGACGGGGCCGTGACCGCCTTCGCGGGGCGGTTGTCGCCGAGCGCGTTGTCGATGTCGACGCTCTTGATGTTGTCGTTGAGGTGCCAGTAGGCCCAGCCCGCCGTCCCGATGCCCACCACCAGGGCGGCGGCCAGGGTGAGACCGGCGGCCTTCAGCACTCTCGACCGCCGGCCCTGCTGTCTGCCCGCGTCGTCCTGCTCCTCGTGTCGCGTCACGCACAGGAACGTAAGTCCGAATTATGAGCGAACTGTTAGGACGGCCGCCCCACGGCGAACTTCTTGTGAAAATCTCACGATCCTCAGCCCAGCGTCACCGTCGGAACCGGATTGCTGCCGCTCCAGCTCGCGTTGAACCCGAAGCTCACCGAGCCCCCGTCCGGAACCGACCCGTTGTACGAGGCGTTCACACAGGTCACGGCCGCCCCCGACTGGGTGCAGCCGGCGTTCCAGGCCTGGGTGATCTGCTGGCCCGCTCCGTACGTCCAGGTCACCTTCCAGGAGGACAGCGCGGCGCCCGAGCAGGAGATCGTCACGTTCCCGGTGAACCCGGTGTTCCACTGACTGCCCACGCTGTACGCCGCCGTGCACGCGCCGGTCGGCGGAGGCGTCGTCGTGCCGCCCAGCGCCTCCGCGATGCCGTAGTACGCCGGTTTCGGCAGGTAGTTCGCGTCGTACGGCGTCGCCGCCCCCTGTCCCGGGAAGGTGCTCTCCACCCAGGAGTCGGAGTCGGTGAAGCCCCACACGGTGAGGTTCACGCAGCGCGCCACCGCCACACAGGCCGCGGTGACCGCCTTGTAGTCGGCCTTCTGCTGGGCCAGTTCGGCGCTGTCGGACGGGAGCGTCATCCGGATGTCCAGCTCGGTGATGGCCACGTCGACGCCGAGGTCGGCGAAGCGCTGGATGTTCTGCTGGAAGGTGGACGGGACCTGACCGAGGATGAGGTGGGCCTGGAGGCCGACCCCGTCGATCGGGACTCCCCGCTCCTTCAGCGACTTGACCAGGTTGTAGAGGGCGGTGCTCTTCGCGTTGACGCCCTCGACGTTGTAGTCGTTGATGTACAGCTTGGCGGCGGGGTCGGCGGCCCGCGCCCAGGTCAGCGCGTTGGCGATGTAGTCCGCGCCGAGGCCGTTGTACCAGAGGGTCGAGCGGTAGGTGCCGTCCTCGTTGAAGGGCTCGTTGACGACGTCCCAGGCGGCGATCTTTCCCTGGTAGCGGCCGACCTCGGTGTTGATGTGGTTCTGCAGCAGGGTGCTCAACTGGGCGGACGTCCAGGTGCCGTTGGTGAGCCAGTTGGGGTTCTGGCTGTGCCAGACCAGGGTGTGGCCGCGCACCTGCTGGTTGTGGGCCTGCGCGAAGGCCACGATCTGGTCGGCCTCCGCCCAGTTGAAGGAGCCCTGGGTCGGCTCCACCGAGCCCCACTTCATGGCGTTGCCGGGGGTCAGCGAGCCGAACTGCGCCCCTGCGATGTCGCCGTAGGTCCCGGTGAGCTTGGAGCCGGTGACCGCCGTGCCGACGACCTTGCCCTTGGCCGCCCCGAGCTCGCGCAGCGGGGTGTCGGCGGCGTGCGCCACTCCGCTCAGGAGGGCGCCGACGGTGGCCGCCCCGGCGAGCAGGGCGGCGAGACGTGCACGTATCGACGAACTGGAGGATCTCATTGCGGGTGCCTCCGAAAGTTTCGGTCGTGCAACCGATTGACTTCGGAGGAGTGTGGAGGCGTCCGTCACACCCGTCAATACGTCAACTTCCGGCCACCCGCGTCCCCGGGGTCCTACCGGGCGGGCGGCGCCCCGGTGCTCGTGCGCACCACCAGGCTCGTCGCCAGCTCCACCCGCGTCGCCGTCGGCGTCTCCCGGGACGCCGAGCGCCCCAGCTCCAGCACCAGCCGGGCCGCCGCCTCGGCCATCTCCGTGAGCGGCTGCCGTACGGTCGTCAGCGGCGGGCCCACCCAGCGGGCCACCGGCAGGTCGTCGAAGCCGACCACGCTCACGTCCTCCGGGATGCGCAGCCCCAGCTCACGGGCGGCCTCGTAGCAGCCGAGCGCCTGGAGGTCGTTGCCCGCGAAGACTGCGGTGGGCCGGTCGGGGCGGTCGAGGAGCTCACGGCCGAGCCGGTAGCCGGTCTCGTGGTGGAAGTCGCCTGTCTTGATCAGCTGCTGGTCGACCGGCAGCCCGGCCGTCTCCAGCGCGGCCCGGTAGCCGTCGATCCGGGCGCGGCTGCACATCATCTGCGGCGGCCCGCTGATCGCCCCGATCCGCCGGTGCCCCAGCTCGACCAGGTGCCGGGTCGCGGCGAGGCCGCCCTGCCAGTTGGTGGCCCCGATGGACGGCACGTCGGCGCCCGGGTCGCCGGCCGGGTCCATCACCACGAACGGGATGGACCGGCTGGTCAGCAGCGCCCGCTGGGACTCGTCGAGCCCGGACAGGACCAGCACGACCCCGTGCGGGCGGCGGGCCGCCACCTGGTCGGCCCAGGTCCGGCCGGGCGTGAGCCGTCCGGCGCTCTCGCTCAGCACGACACTCAGCCCGGCGTCGCGCGCCACGTTCTCCACGCCCCGGATGACCTCCATCGCCCAGGCGCTCTCCAGCTCGTGGAAGACCAGGTCGATCAAGGGGGAACGGGTCGCCTCGGCGCGGCGGCGACGGTAGCCGTGGGCGCGCAGCAGTTCCTCGACGCGGCTACGGGTCGTCGGGGCGACATCGGCGCGGCCGTTGAGGACCTTCGAAACAGTCGGTGCCGATACGCCGGCCTCACGGGCGATCTCCGCGAGCGTCGCGGTCTGCGTCGGCCGCGCTTCTGTCCGCGTTTCCACGGGCTCCGAGGGTGTCATGGCGGCGATCGTATCGCCACGCGACCTCTTGACGAACCTATTGCGACGCCATAGGTTCCCGGAACATTCGAAGTACAGCTCGAAACATTCGTACCAGTTGCTCTCCGCACCGACTGTCCACCTGGTGGCTCACCGACCTCTGACAGGAGTTTCATGACCACCGCCCCCTGGCGTGACCCCGCCCTGCCCGCCGCCGCCCGTGTCGACGACCTCCTCTCCCGGATGACCCTGGAGGAGAAGACCGCCCAGCTGTACGGCGTGTGGGTCGGCGCCGCGACGGACGGCGACGGAGTCGCCCCGCATCAGCATGACATGACCGCCGACTACGACTGGAACGAGCTGATCACCCGGGGGCTCGGCCAGCTGACCCGGTCCTTCGGCACCGCGCCCGTCGACCCCGCGCTCGGCGCCCGCGCGCTGGCCCTCGCCCAACGGCGGATCGCCGCGGCCGGCCGCTTCGGCATCCCGGCCGTCGCCCACGAGGAGTGCCTGGCCGGCTTCACCGCCTGGCGGGCCACCGCCTACCCGGTCCCGCTGGCCTGGGGCGCCGCCTTCGACCCGCCGCTGGTGGAGGAGATGGGCCGGGCGATCGGCCGCGACCTGCGCGCGGTCGGAGTCCACCAGGGCCTCGCCCCCGTCCTGGACGTCGTCCGCGACCCGCGCTGGGGACGGGTCGAGGAGACGATCGGCGAGGACCCGTACCTGGTCGGCACGGTCGGCACGGCCTATGTCCGCGGGCTCGAGTCCGCCGGGATCGTCGCCACGCTCAAGCACTTCGCCGGGTACGCCTCCTCGGCGGGCGCCCGCAACCTGGCCCCGGTGCGGGCGGGCACCCGGGAGTTCGCCGATGTGACCCTGCCGCCCTTCGAGATGGCCCTGCGCGAGGGCGGCGCCCGCTCGGTGATGGCGGCCTACACGGAACGCGACGGTGTCCCGGCCTCCGCCGACCCCGAGCTGCTCACCCGCCTCCTGCGGGAGGAGTGGGGCTTCACCGGCACGGTCGTCGCCGACTACTTCGGCATCGGCTTCCTCCAGACCCTGCACCGGGTCGCCGGCACCCCCGCGCAGGCGGCCCACCTCGCCCTGGCCGCCGGCATCGATGTCGAACTGCCCACCGTGAAGTACTACGGCGAGACCCTGGTCGCGGCCGTGCGCGCCGGCGAGCTCCCCGAGGAGCTGGTGGACCGGGCCGCCCACCGCGTCCTGCTCCAGAAGTGCGAACTGGGCCTGCTGGACGAGGACTGGCAGCCGCCGAGCCCCGAGTCGGTCGACCTCGACCCGGCGACGAACCGCGCCCTGGCCCGCCGGCTGGCCGAGGAGTCGGTGGTCCTGCTGGACAACCCCGACGGGCTGCTCCCGCTCGCCCCCGACACCCGCGTCGCCGTGGTCGGCCCGCGGGCCGCCGACGCGCTGGCCATGCTGGGCTGCTACTCCTTCCCGTCCCATGTCCTCACCCACCACCCCGAGGTGGACCTGGGCATCGACATCCCCACCGTGCTGGAGTCCCTGCGGGGCGAACTCCCCGACGCGAAGGTCACGTTCACGGAAGGGTGCGGGGTCTCGGACCCGGACCCGTCCGGCTTCACCGAGGCCATCGCCCGCGCCGCGGAGGCGGACGTCTGCGTGGCCGTCCTGGGCGACCGGGCGGGCCTGTTCGGCCGGGGCACCTCGGGCGAGGGCTGCGACGTGGCCGACCTGACCCTGCCCGGCGTCCAGGGCGAACTGCTGGACGCGCTGGTCGCGACGGGTGTCCCGGTCGTCCTGGTCCTGCTCACCGGCCGCCCGTACGCGCTCGGCCGCTGGCACGGACGGCTGGGGGCGGTCGTCCAGGCGTTCTTCCCGGGCGAGGAGGGCGGTCCGGCGGTGGCCGGCGTGCTCTCGGGCCGGGTGAACCCCTCGGGCCGCCTCCCGGTGAGCGTGCCGCGCGTGCCGGGCGGTCAGCCCTGGACCTACCTCCAGCCGCCGCTGGGTCTGGCGGGCGAGGTCAGCAACCTGGACCCGACCCCGCTGTACCCGTTCGGACACGGGCGCTCGTACACGCGGTTCGCGTGGGAGGACTTCTCCGGCCCGGACGCGGAGATCGGCACGGACGGCTCGTACGACCTGTCCGTCACGGTCCGCAACACCGGCGAGCGGGCGGGCGCGGAGGTCGTGCAGCTGTATCTGCACGACCCGGTGGCGAGCGTCACCCGTCCCGACGTACGGCTGATCGGCTATCAGCGGCTGGAACTGGCGGCGGGCGGGTCGGCCCGGGTGACGTTCCGCTTCCACGCCGACCTGTCGGCGTTCACCGACCGCGCGGGACGCCGGGTGGTCGAACCCGGGGATCTGGAGCTGCGGTTGGGGACGTCCAGCGGGCAGGCGCGGGAGGTGGCGCGGGTGCGGCTCGCCGGGCCGGTGCGCGAGGTGGGGGCGGAGCGGCGGCTGCGGTGCGAGGCGGACGTCCTGCGAAATTGACGTGTTCACGGGCGCTGTCCGTCTGTGACACCGACGCGGTGAACTCCCCCGAGCGCCGCCACCGCAGCCGCGGCCGCCTCACGCCGTTCGTTCGTCCCCCGTCGCGAAGTACCGGTCCACGTACTCCCCCGGCGGCAGCGTGCTCCCGCGCATGAGGGAGAACACCTCGGCGCCGTCGCCGGGCGTTCCGAACAGGGTGAAGGCCTGGGCGAGCCGCGCGTACTCGACGCCGTCGAGGTCCTCGCAGTACTCGGCGGCCTCGGCCTCCGCCCGCTCGACCGCCTCGTCCGCCGACCGGGCCGTCCACAGGGTGATGCGCTCCTCGTAGACGCCCAGGGGGCCGTGCCGGAAGACACACCTGACGCCGTACCAGGACGGTTCGCCGGTCGGTTCGTCCGGGGTGGGGCCTGCGCACCCGCTCCTCGCGGACGGGCCGCGGCCGCTCACGTCGGGTCCGGCACCGGCTCGAACCGCCACCGGTGCGCGGCCCGGCTCACCAACGCCGCGTCGGGGTCGGGAAGTTCGGGGAGGACGGCGTCGTAGTCGGCGTCCCACCAGGTGATGACCAGCACCCGGTCCTGCGGGGCGCGGAAGGTCTCCCGGCGCCTGGGCGCGGGCGCGAGATCCTGCGCCCGCGCCCAGGCCAGCAGGTCATCGCCCCGGCCGTTGACCGCCCGGGCCTCCCACATCAGCGCGACCGTCATGAGTAGAGGTTGTCCTTGCCGGTCTCGTGGGCGTGGACGTGGTCGTGGTCGTGCGGGCGGCCCGGCACATGGGGGTCGGTCACCGGCAGCGAGGAGTCCGCCGACAGGTCCCAGTCGGACGCGGCGCGTCCCCGGGCCACCATCTCCGCGCCCAGGGCCGCCACCATCGCGCCGTTGTCCGTGCACAGCTTGGGGCGCGGCACGCGCAGCCGGATACCGGCGGCCTCGCAGCGCTCCTGGGCCAGGGCCCGCAGCCGGGTGTTCGCGGCCACGCCGCCGCCGATCATCAGGTGGTCGACACCCTCGTCCTTGCAGGCCCGTACGGCCTTGCGGGTCAGGACGTCCACGACCGCCTCCTGGAACGAGGCCGCCACGTCACGGACCGGGACCTCCTCGCCCGCCGCCCGCTTCGCCTCGATCCAACGGGCGACCGACGTCTTCAGCCCGGAGAAGGAGAAGTCGTACACCGGGTCGCGCGGGCCGGTCAGGCCGCGCGGGAAGGCGATCGCCGAGGGGTCGCCCTCGCGGGCGTAGCGGTCGATGACCGGGCCGCCCGGGAAGCCCAGGTTCAGCACCCGGGCGATCTTGTCGAAGGCCTCGCCCGCCGCGTCGTCGATGGTCGCGCCCATCGGACGGACGTCGGAGGTGATGTCGCTGGACAGCAGCAGGGACGAGTGGCCGCCGGAGACCAGCAGCGCCATCGTCGGCTCGGGCAGCGCGCCGTGCTCCAGCTGGTCCACGCAGATGTGGGAGGCGAGGTGGTTCACCCCGTAGAGGGGCTTGCCGAGGGCGTAGGCGTACGCCTTCGCCGCCGAGACGCCGACCAGCAGGGCACCGGCGAGACCGGGACCGGCGGTGACCGCGATGCCGTCGAGGTCCTTCGGGCTCACGCCCGCTTCCTTCAGGGCCCGCTCGATGGTCGGGACCATCGCCTCGAGGTGGGCCCGGGAGGCCACCTCCGGCACGACCCCGCCGAAGCGGGCGTGCTCGTCGACGCTGGAGGCGATCGCGTCCGCCAGCAGGGTCGTGCCGCGCACGACGCCCACGCCGGTCTCGTCGCAGGAGGTCTCGATCCCCAGAACCAGGGGTTCGTCAGCCATTGTTCTCGGTTTCCTGTGTCCCTTGTACCGGGGTCGGTACTGATGTCGATGGATCGGTCAGCCGCATCACCAGGGCGTCCACGTTCCCCGGCTGGTAGTAGCCGCGCCGGAAGCCGATGGCCTCGAAGCCGAAGCGTTCGTAGAGCTTCTGGGCGCGCACGTTGTCGATCCGGCACTCCAGCATGACCTCGGCGCACTCGAAGGCGGTCGCCGCGCGCAGCAGCTCCGTCAGCAGGCGGCCGCCGAGACCGGTGCTCCAGTGGCCGCGGGCGACGGCGATGGTCTGGACGTCGGCGAGGTCGCCGGCCGCGGCCAGGCCCGCGTACCCGACGATCCGCTCGCCCTCGGCCGTGGTCTCGACCGCGACGAGATAGCGCCGGGTCGCCTCGGGGCCCCGGGCATGGGCCAGGTCGGACCAGAACATGCCCCGTGACCAGGCGTCCTCGGGGAAGAGGTCCTTCTCCAGCTCCAGCACGGGTTCGATGTCCCACCAGCGCATCTCCCGCAGTACGGGCCGGCCGGTCGGGTTGGCGGCTTCGGTCACTTGGGGGTGACCACCTTGTAGTTCTTCGGCACCTGGGCGTCCGGCCGGCGCAGGTACAGCGGGCGCGGGGCCGGCAGCTCCTCGCCCCGGACGAGCCGCTCGGCGGCGAGCGAGGCGAGGGCGGCGGCGGAGACGTGCTCGGGCTCGTGCGCTTCGGGGAAGGTGTCCGGGTACAGCAGCGCGCCCGCGCCGACGGACGGCAGCCCGGCCACCTCGTCGGCGATGTCGGTCGGCCGGTCCACCGCGGGGCCCGACACCCGGGTCCTGGAGTTGTCGTAACGCGCCCAGTAGACCTCCTTGCGGCGGGCATCGGTCGCCACGACGAAGGGGCCTTCGAGGTCGGCCGCGTAGGCGAGGCCGTCGAGGGTGCACAGACCGTGCACCGGGACGCCGAGCGCGAGCCCGAAGGTGTCGGCGGTCATCAGACCGACTCTCAGCCCGGTGTACGGGCCGGGGCCGACGCCGACGACGATCCCGGTGACGGCGTCGAGACTGCGCCCGGCCCCGGCGAGCAGCCGGTCGACGGCCGGCAGCAGCAGCTCGCCGTGCCGGCGCGCGTCCACCTGACTCGAGGAGGCGATGACGTCCGTGCCGTCGTGGAGCGCGACGGTGACGGCGGGGGTGGCGGTATCCAGAGCGAGCAAGAGCACGCAAACAGCCTACGGCTCCCGTGCCCCGGACATGGCCGCGCCGGTCGGAGGCGTGATGACTGCTAACGTCACCGCGAAACGTGACGTACGGGACAGACTGGGTGGTCGTCGATGCCAAGCAACAGCTCGACTTTCGTGGCCGGGCTCACCGCGGCGGCCCTGGCGACGGTCGCGTTCCTCACCTTCCAGGCGTCGGCGAGCGCACCCGTCGACCTGTCCCGGCCGCAGCGCAGCGGCGCCCCCGCGAAGGCGGCGAAGGCGCCCCGGGACAAGGACCACCCCGCCGCGCTGCCGGCCGACTCCGGCCTCGGCACGCGGGTCGTGTACTCGCTGGACGACGACCGGGTCTGGCTGGTCGGTTCGGACGGCGGGGTCAAGCGCACGTTCAAGGTCGCCCCCGGCAGTGTGGACCCGCTCCCGGGCACGTACGCCGTCACCTCCCGCGCGGCTGCCATCACCGGCACCGACGGCACTCCCATCGAGCACGTCGTGCGCTTCACCACCGCCGACGACGTGACGATCGGCTTCAGCGCGGCGCTGGACGGCTCGCTGCCCGAGCCCGACCCGACGGTGAAGACGGGCGGCATCCGGCAGACCGTCGCGGACGGCGACGCGATGTGGGACTTCGCGACGATCGGACAGGCCGTCGTCGTGATCCCGTAGGGGTGGCCCGGGTCCGGGGTGCGGCGCCCGAGCATCCCGTGAACGTTCCGACGAGACGTCGGCAAAATGTTGCGTCGGATGTCCGGTGCGTGGTCACATGGTATCAACTTCGTAGTTAGGTCTACCTAACTACGCCCGCCCCCGAACCTCAGGAGGCGTCCATGTCGGTCACCGAGCCCAAGGGCCGGCCGTCGCGGCCGTTCACGCTCGCCGGTGTGTCCATGCGTGATCTGCTGGCCTCGTGCGCGGCCGCGGAAGCCGTCTCGACGCCGCCGCGGCTGCCGGACCCGGCACTCACCGAGCGGCCGGTGGAGCGTCCCAGGGCGGCGTGAGCCCCACCGGTGTCCGCCGCGGCGGACACCCGTCCGGCCGACCGCCCGCCGAGCACGGCGACCGCACCTCGATCAGGCCGACAGCACGCCGAGGTCCGCCGAGGCCCAGCGCTCGCCGAGCCCCGTCACCGTCACGTGCCGCACCTCGTCCGTGGTGTCGCCGACGGCACGGTGGATGAGGACCTGGAGCCGGTCGTCGGTCAGTTCCTCGACCTTGCCCTCGCCCCACTCCACGACGATCACCGACGCGGGCAGCGACACGTCGAGGTCGAGGTCCTCCATCTCGTCGAGCCCGCCGCCCAGGCGGTACGCGTCGACGTGGACGAGCGGCGGACCGTCCCCGAGGGAGGGGTGCACGCGGGCGATCACGAACGTCGGGGAGGTGACGGCACCCCGGATCCCGAGCCCCGCACCGAGCCCGCGGGTGAGCGTCGTCTTGCCCGCGCCGAGCTCCCCGCTGAGCATCACGAGATCACCCGCGCGCAACAGCTTGGCGAGACGACGGCCCAGCTCCCCCATCTGCTCGGGGGAGTTGACGACGATCTCGACGCGGTTTCCGACGCGGTTTCCGAGAGGTCCGGGCTCAGCCGGGTTGTGCGCTGCTGCTGGTGCTTCCATAGCCGTTCACGGTAGCTCCTGCGGGCACGGCACCCGCGCGGGTGAGCAGGTCGGCGAGGCGGTCGGTGACCACTTCCGGGTGTTCCAGCATCACGAGATGCCCGGCGTCGGGGACGAGGACCAGCTCGGCGTCCGGCAGCAGGTCGGCGATCGCCTCGCTGTGCTCGCTCGGCGTGACCAGGTCCCCGATCCCGGCGAGCACCAGCACCGGCATGTCGGTGAAACAGGCCAGCGCCTCGGTCTTGTCATGATCCGTGAACGCCGGATAGAACTCGGCGACCACGTCGATCGGCGTGCCCTCGATCATCCGCTCGGCGAACCGCGCCACCGCAGGATCCACGTCCCGCGACGCGAACGAGTACCGCTTGATGATCCCGGCGAAGAGATCGGCGGTGGCCCGCCGCCCCTTCTCCACCAGGGCCGCCTGCTGCCCCAGCGCCTTCAGCACCCCCGGCAGCACCCGCCGCACCGCGTTCACGCCCGCGACCGGCAGCCCGAAGTTGACCTCGCCGAGCCGCCCCGACGACGTACCGACGAAGGCGGTGGCGACGACCCGCTCACGGATCAGCTCGGGGTACAGCGCGGCCAGGGCCATCACCGTCATCCCACCCATGGAGTGCCCGACGAGCACGATCGGCCCCTCCGGCACGGCCGCGTCGATCACGGCCCTCAGGTCGCGCCCCAGCTGATCGATGGTGACCGGCTCGCCGTCCCGTATCTGGGCAGTGCCGCGCCCGGACCGGCCGTGACTGCGCTGGTCCCAGTGCACGGTCCGTACGACGCCCCGCAGGGCCGCCCGCTGGAAGTGCCAGGAGTCCTGGTTGAGGCAGTAGCCGTGGCTGAAGACCACGGTGACGGGGAGCGGGGCCTTGCGCCCGAAGAGCCTGCGCCGCCGGTTCGCCGGGCCGCCCTGCGGCTCGACGTCGTCGACCTCGTAGTACAGCTCGGTGCCGTCCTCGGCGTACGCCTTGCCGGGAGTGCCGCGCAGGCCGCCGTACGGCCCCGTCGAGTCGAGCGCGAGCCGGGCCTTCGCCCGCATGCCGCGGCCGACGGTCATCCGCTCCAGGGCGACACCCGCCGCGGCGCCCGCGGCGATCACGCCTATCGCGGCGCCGGCGATGCCGGTCGCCCGGCGCCACCCCCCGCCCGCCCCCGTGGCGGAGGCGGCAACGACCGCCGAGGCGGCGCTCGCCACCGCCTCCGCGCTGCTCTCGCTCACGTACCGCTCCTCTTTGGCCGATGCCCGTGTACTGACTGCGGGTTACCCGTCCTGGTCACTCGTTCACATAGACGCGGGGTACGCGCGATCCGATGCGCGTGACGATCTCGTACCCGATGGTGCCGGCCGCCTGGGCCCAGTCCTGTGCCGTGGGTTCACCGCGGTCGCCCGGTCCGAAGAGGACCGCCTCCGCGCCGGGGCCGGGCTCGTCGCCGCCGAGGTCGACGACGAACTGGTCCATGGCGATCCGGCCGGCCGCGGTGCGCCACTTTCCGGCGACCAGCACCGGACCGCTCCCGGAAGCGTGCCGGGGAACACCGTCCGCATAGCCGAGGGGGACCAGGCCCAGGGTGGTCTCGCCCGGGGTGACGTAGTGGTGGCCGTAGCTCACGCCGTGGCCGCCCGGGACGTGCTTCACCAGGGCCAGCGAGGCCGCGAGGGTCATCACCGGGCGCAGCCCGAAGTCGGCGGCGGAGCCCAGCTCGGGGCTGGGCGACAGGCCGTACATCGCGATGCCCGGGCGGACCAGGTCGAGGTGGGTCTCCGGGAGCGTGAGCGTGGCCGGGGAGTTGGCGATGTGCCGCACCTCGGGCCGCACGCCCTGCCGTTCGGCGTACGCCACCATCTCGTGGAAGCGGTCGAGCTGGGGCGCGATGGAGGGATGTCCGGGCTCGTCGGCGCAGGCGAAGTGCGACCACAGCCCGGTGACCCGGAGCAGCCCCTCGCCCTCGGCCCGCAGCGCCTCGCCCACCAGCTCGGGCCAGTCGGCGGGCTGGCAGCCGTTGCGCCCGAGCCCGGTGTCGGCCTTGAGCTGCACGCGGGCGGCCCGCCCGGCGGCCCGTGCCCCCTCGACGACCTCCCGCAGGGCCCAGAGCCCGCTCACCGACACATCGAGTCCGGCCTCGACCGCCTCCCGCCAGGGGCCACCCGGCGTCCACAGCCAGCACATGATCCTGACGTCCGCCGGCAGCCCGCCGTCCGCGCGCAGCGCCAGCGCCTCCTCGGGCGTGGCGGTGCCCACCCAGCCGGCGCCGGCCGCGACCGCGGCGCGGGCACAGGGGGCGGCCCCGTGCCCGTACCCGTCGGCCTTCACCACGGCCATGAACTCCGCGCCCGGCGCCTTGGCGCGCAACGTACGCACGTTGGCCCGCAGCGCGGCCAGGTCGATCTCGGCACGGGCGCGCGACGGGGTGGCGGGCGGCTTGGCAGTCTCACTCATCGCGCCCAGTGTCTCAGAGGGCCCGGACAGCCCCCTAGGTACCGGGCCGGTGCCCCCACACGTAGACCCGGTCGCCCTTCTTCAGCACACTCCACAGCTTGCGCGCGTCACCGACGGTGAGATTGACGCAGCCCATGGAGCCGATGGTGGTGTGGATGCTGTCGTAGACGGCGTGGAAGGCCTGGCCGCCGTCGAAGAACTGCGCATACGGCATTGGGGCGTTGTAGAGCGTGGAGACGTGGTTCTTGTGCCGCCAGTAGATGGTGTGCCACCCCTTGCGGGTCGGGTGCACGGCCCGCCCGCTGCGCATCGACACGGGTCCGAAGACGACCTTCGTCCCCTTCTGCACCCAGGTCAGTTGCCGGTCGAGATCGACGCAGGCGACCCGGTGGGTCCGCACCGGACACTTCTTCCTGGCATTGGGGTTCTTCCTCGCGGCGACGAGCTGCATCCGCGCCCAGGTGACGGGCCCGGCGAACCCGATCGCGGGCTCGATCCCCTGCTGCCGCTGGAACGCCCGGATCGCCTTGCAGTCGGCGGCGGACTGCTTCCCGTCCACGGTCAGCTTCAGCCACCGCTCGACCGCCCGCTGGTACGGCCCGACGCGCTTGCTGCACGCCACCCGGGTCATCACCTCGTCCAGCGGCACGTACTCGACGAGCGCGTACGTCCCCTCCACCGCGTCCCGCGGTTCGACGGCGTCCTCGGCCGCGGTGGGCGTGTACACCCTCGGCGCGAGCACCTGGTCGGGCGTGTCGATCTCCCAGGACGGAGGTGACGGAGGAGGAGCGGCGCGAGCAGGCGTACTCAGGGGAAGAAGCGCGACGGCAGCGAGAACGAGAGCCACGGTTCGTGTGCTGAACATCCGATCAGACAAGCGCGCCGCGAACGTCCCCCAGGACTGCCGCGCGGCAGCGTCACCCTTTCAGCGGGGGCACTCTCGGCCCGCCCGGCGGTCGGGAAGGGCAGGGAAGGGCAGGGAAGGGAAGGGGCGGCGGGGGCGAGAAACCCCTGTCCCCTACCGCCGCACGTCCCGCCAGGCCCCCGCGACCGCCGCAGCCACCTCATGCGCCCCCACCGGCGCCCCGTCCGCGGCGAACCGCCCCGCCAGCCCGTGCAGATAGGCCCCCACGCTCCCCGCGTCCAACGCGCTCAGCCCCGCCGCCAGCAACGACCCGGCAAGCCCCGACAGCACATCCCCGCTCCCGGCCGTGGCCAGCCACGCCGTCCCCGTCGCGTTCACCCGCACCACCCCCGCACCACCCGCGTCCGCGACCAGCGTCGTCGACCCCTTCAGCAGGACGGTCGCCCGGTAGCGGGCCGCCAGCTCCCGCGCGGAACGCAGCCGGGCCCCCTCCACCTCCTCCCGCGCCACCCCCAGCAGCGCGGCCGCCTCCCCCGCGTGCGGTGTCATCAGCGTCGGCGCGGTCCGCCCGCGCACCGCGTCGGCGTCCGCGAGCCGCAGCCCGTCGGCGTCGATCAGCACCGGCACCTCGGCGGACAGCACCTCCGCCACCGTCTTGGCGTCGTCCCCGGCGCCCGGCCCGACGACCCAGGCCTGCACCCGCCCGGCCTGCCGGGGCCCCTGGTCGGACACGAGCGTCTCGGGGAACCGCGCGACGACCGCGTCCCCGGCCGGCCCCACGTACCGCACGGCCCCCGCCCCGCCCCGCAGCGCCCCCGCGACGGCCAGCACGGCGGCCCCGGGATACCGGGCGGACCCGGCGGCGATCCCGACGACACCCCGCCGGTACTTGTCGCTCTCTCCGCCGGGCACGGGCAGCAGGGCGGCCACGTCCGCGTGCTGAAGGGCCGCCAGCTCGGGCTCGGCGGGCAACTCGCCCCCGAGCCCGATGTCGACGAGCCGCACCGACCCGGCGTACTCCCGCGCCGGATCGACGAGCAGCCCCGGCTTGTGCGTGCCGAAGGTGACGGTGACGTCGGCACGGATCGCGCTCCCGTGCACCTCGCCGGTGTCGGCGTCGACGCCGCTGGGCAGGTCGACGGCGACGACGGCGGCCCGGGCCCCGGCGACGATCGCGGCCAGCGAGGCCGCGTCCGGCCGCAGCCCGCCCTTCCCGCCGATCCCGACGATGCCGTCGAGCACGAGGTCGGCCCGCCGGACGACGGCTTCGGCGCCGGCCGGCGCGACCGTGTGCCCGCCCGCCCGGCGCAGGGCCGCGAGCCCTGCGGCGTGCGTCCGCTCGGGCGCGAGCAGCACCGCGGTCACGCCCGCCCCGCGCCGGGCGAGCCGGGCGCCGGCGTACAGGGCGTCACCCCCGTTGTCGCCGCTGCCGACCAGCAGCACCACCCGCCGCCCGTACACCCGCCCCAGCAGGTCGGCGCAGGCGGCGGCGAGCCCGGCGGCGGCCCGCTGCATGAGGGCCCCTTCCGGAACCCGGGCCATCAGCTCCCGCTCGGCACGACGGACGGTCTCGACGCGATAGGCAGTACGCATACCGTCGAGTCTCCCCCGGACTCCCCCGCCACCGCACGCCGTCACCGGACACCGTCAGCCCATCCTGCGGTGCGCCCGTCGGTTCACCCTGCGGAGCGCCCTCCGGCTCAGCCTTCGGCCACCACCACCGCCGAGGCGACGCCCGCGTCGTGACTCAGCGACACATGCCAGCTGCGCACTCCCAGTTCGGCCGCCCGCGCCGCGACACTCCCCTGCACCCGCAGCCGGGGCCGCCCGCTGTCCTCGACGTACACCTCCGCGTCCGTCCACAGCAGCCCGGGCGGCGCCCCCAGCGCCTTGGCGAGAGCCTCCTTCGCGGCGAACCGGGCCGCCAGCGAGGCGGCACCCCGCCGCTCCCCGCTCGGCAGCAGCAACTCGCTCTCCAGGAAGAGCCGCTGGGCCAGCCCGGGTGTCCGCTCCATTGACGCCGCGAACCGCTCGATCTCGGCCACGTCGATACCGACCCCGATGATGCTCATGCCGAGCACCCTACGGCCGGACTGTCACAGCCTGCTGCTAGCCTGCGGCGACTTGATCACGTCAGTCGAAAAGCAGGATTTCACCGCCGCACGCGCTGGGGGGCCAGCCCGCGTGCCGCGGACAGTGACGCCAGGGGGCGGAGGAATGACCAGCACCACCAACGGCACGGCCGGAGGCGGACCCACGAGCGGTTGGGGACCGACCTTCGACCCGTACGACAACACACCCGAGCTGATCCCGATGCGCACCGCCGCGCAGGCCGGACACTGGCCGACGGTGCGGGCCTGGTTCGCGGGCCTCGACTCGGTCGACAAGCTCTCCTCCGCCGTCGGCCTCCTCGCCGACCTCCCCGGCGTCGAGAACTTCCTGGAGCGGGCGGCGGCGGAATCGCCCGGCGACCCGCTGCCGCGCACGCTGCTGGCCGAGCGGTACGTCTACATCGGCTGGGACATCCGCAGCGGCGCCCGCGCCCAGCACGTCTCGCGGGACCAGTTCACCCAGTTCCACGACTGGCTGCGCAGGGCCGAGCAGCTGCTGATCGAGATCTGCGCCGAGCACCCCTCGTACGCCCCCGCCTGGACCGCCCGGCTGATGACCGCGCGCGGCCTCCAGCTGGGACAGGCCGAGGCGCGCCGCCGCTACGACCGCCTGTCCGCCCACCACCCGCACCAGTACCACGCGCAGGTCCAGCTGCTCCAGCAGCTGTGCCCGAAGTGGAGCGGCTCCTGGGAGGCGGCGCACGGCTTCGCCCGCGAATGCGCGACCGCGGCCCCCGACGGCTCGAACTCCGGCGCCCTGGTCGCCCTCGCGCACATCGAGCGCTGGCTCGACCTGGACAGCGGCGAGGACGCGGCCTACATGCGGGGCCTGTCGGTCCGCGACGACCTGCGCAACGCCGCCCAGGTCTCCGTGCTGCACCCGGCCCACCGGCCCGACTGGAACTCGCTCGGCGCGCACAACGCGTTCGCGTTCGCCTTCTCGCTCGGCAACCACTGGGAGTACGCGGCCCCGCACTTCGCCTTCATCGGCGACCGCGCGACCGAGTCCCCGTGGCACTACGTGCCCGACAAGAAGTCCTCGTTCCTCAAGTCCCGCAAGGCCGCGCTGGAATCCCGAGGAGGCGGCAACCGATGAGCACCGACCTGCACGAGCACGACGACCGCGCCGATCTCGACGCCCTCGCCGGCCTCGTCTCGCACACCACCACCCAGCACATCCCCACCCTCTACGCCCCCGCCTCGGGCAACGAGATCACCGCCGGCCTCTTCTTCCGGGTGGGCCGCGCCGACGAGACCCTGGCCACCGCCGGCCTCACCCACCTCGTCGAACACCTCGCCCTGCACCGCCTCGGCCTGTCCGATCTGCACTACAACGGCGCGACGGCGAACGCGTACACCCTCTTCCACGTCACCGGCAGCGAGGAGGAGGTCGTCAAGTACCTCAACAGCGTGTGCGCGGGACTGCGGGATCTGCCGATGGAGCGGCTGGAGACCGAGAAGGAGATCCTGCGCACCGAGGCGGCCGGCCGGGGCAACGGCCCCCAGCACCAGATGCCGCTGTGGCGGTACGGCGCCCAGGGCTACGGCCTGTCGAGCTACAACGAGCTCGGTACCTGGAGCCTGACCCCGGACCAGGTGCGCCACTGGGCCGAGACCCGCTTCACCAGGGACAACGCGGTGCTGTGGATCACCAGCGACCGGGTCCCCGACGGACTGGACCTCACGCTCCCCCAGGGCACCCGCTTCCCCGCTCCGGCCGCGACCGGCGCACTGCCCAGGACTCCCGCGTTCATCAGCGGAGACGACGGCCATGTCGTCCTCACCTCGGTGCTCCGCCGCTCCACCGCGGCCAGCGTCTTCGCGGACGTCCTCGGCCGGGCCCTCTTCCAGGACCTGCGCCAGGAGGGCGGCTACTCCTACTCCGCGGAGGCCGACTACACCCCGCGCGACGCCGACTTCGCCACCCTCACCGCGTACGCGGACTCCCTCCCGCAGAAGCAGGACGCGGTCGTCGGCGGCTTCGTCGACACCCTCGCCCGGCTGCGCGCGGGCCGCATCGAGCAGTCCGAACTGGACTCCGCCCGCGCCAAGCTCCTCAAGATGTACGACACCCCCGACCTCGCGGCGGCCGCGCTCCCCTCGTACGCGCTGAGCCTGCTGCTCGGGCACCGGATCCTCACCCCCGAGCAGCACCGGTCCGAGCTGAACGCGGTGACCACGGACGACCTGCGCGAGGTCGCCCGGGAGACCTGGGACAACGCGCTCCTCCAGGTACCGGGCCGAGGGGTCGACTGGGCGGGCCTCACCCTCGCCCCGCAGCACTCGCAGGCCGCCGTGACCGGCACCCGCCACCAGTCCCTGGAGGACGAGGAGGTCACCCTGGTCATCGGCGCCGAGGGGGTGAGCCTGCTGACCCCGAGGGGCCCGGTCACCGTCCGCTACGACGCCTGCTCGGCGATGACCGCCCGCCCCGACGGCGCCCGCACCCTGACCGGCCACGACGGCTTCTCGGTCACCGTGGAGCCCACCCTGTACCGAGGAGTGACACCGGAACGCATCGCCGCGCTGGACGCGGCCGTGCCCGCCGGGGCAGTGGTACGGATGCCGGCCCGCGAGCCCGACCGCATCCCCCAGCCGCGCAAGCGCACCTCCGGCCCGCGGTCCGCCGGCAACGGCCGCTCCACGGTGGGCTGGACCATCGCCCTCTGGCTGGTCGGCCTGCTCGCGGCGGCATGGGGCCTGCTGTGCGGGATCATCACCGCCGACGAGTCCTCGGCGACCGCCCCGGAGTGGGACGCGGTGGTCGGCATCTGGATCCTGGAACTCCCCCTCGCCTTCGCCACCTGGAAGGTCTACGCGGCCAGAAGACAACGCGTCCGGAGCTGACAAGCGCCCCTGGGGGCGGGGGCCGTCGCAGACGGTCCGGCCCCCAGAGGCGCGGGGCCCTGTCGATCTGCGGCTCCGCCGCGTGGGCGCGACCAGCCACGGCGCACCCGCACCCGCGCGCGGCGAGAACCCCCACCCCCCTCAGGCGCCCCCGCTCACCCCACCCCTCACTCCACCGTCACCGACTTCGCGAGGTTACGAGGCTGGTCCACCTCGTTGCCTCGCGCAGTAGCCAGCTCACACGCGAACACCTGCAACGGAACCGTCGCGACCAACGGCGACAACAGCACCGGCGTGACCGGGATCCGCACGAGATGGTCGGCGTACGGCACCACCGTCTCGTCCCCCTCCTCCGCGATCACGATCGTCCGCGCCCCCCGGGCCCGGATCTCCTGGATGTTGGACACGATCTTGTCGTGCAGGACGGACCGCCCCCGGGGCGACGGCACCACCACGACGACCGGCAGATCCTCCTCGATGAGCGCGATCGGCCCGTGCTTCAGCTCACCCGCGGCGAACCCCTCCGCGTGCATGTAGGCGAGCTCCTTCAGCTTCAGCGCGCCCTCCAGCGCGACGGGATACCCGACGTGCCGCCCGAGGAACAGCACGGTGTCCTTGTGGGCGAGGGACCGCGCCAGTTCCCGCACCGGCCCCATGGTCTCCAGCACCCGCTCGACCGCACCGGAGATCTGCGCGAGGTCCCGGATGACGGCCCGGATCTCGTCACCCCACTTGGTGCCGCGCACCTGGCCCAGATACAGCGCGACGAGATAGCAGGCCACCAACTGCGTCAGGAACGCCTTGGTCGAGGCGACGGCCACCTCCGGCCCGGCATGCGTGTACAGCACCGCGTCCGACTCGCGGGGGATCGTCGACCCGTTGGTGTTGCAGATCGCCAGCACCTTGGACCCCTGCTCCCGCGCGTGCCGCAGCGCCATGAGCGTGTCCATCGTCTCCCCGGACTGGGAGATGGCGATGACCAGGGACCGCGAGTCGAGGATCGGGTCCCGGTAGCGGAACTCGCTGGCCAGCTCCACCTCGCACGGGATCCGCGTCCAGTGCTCGATGGCGTACTTGGCGATGAGGCCCGCGTGGAAGGCCGTACCGCACGCGACGATGACGACCTTGTCGACCTCCCGCAGCTCGGAGGCCGGGATCCGCACCTCGTCGAGCGACAGCGCGCCGGAGGCGTCGATGCGGCCGAGCAGGGTGTCGGCGACGGCCTTGGGCTGCTCGGCGATCTCCTTGAGCATGAAGTAGTCGTAGCCGCCCTTCTCCGCGGCCGACGCGTCCCAGTCGACGTGGTACGACCGGACGTCCGCCGGGCGCCCGTCGAAGCCGGTCACCGTCACACCGTCCCGCCGCAGCTCGACGACCTGGTCCTGGCCCAGCTCGATCGCCGACCGGGTGTGCGCGATGAACGCGGCGACGTCCGAGGCGAGAAAGGCCTCGCCCTCCCCGACGCCCACCACGAGCGGCGAGTTCCGGCGCGCGCCGACCACCACGTCCGGCTCGTCGGCATGCGCCGCGACCAGCGTGAACGCCCCCTCCAGCCGTCGGCACACCAGCCGCATCGCCTCGGCGAGGTCGGCCGTCACCGAGAACTCCTCGGCGAGCAGATGGGCCACCACCTCGGTGTCGGTCTCGGAGAACAGCTCGTGCCCCCGCTCGGCCAGTTCGGCCCGCAGTACGGCGAAGTTCTCGATGATCCCGTTGTGCACGACGGCGACCCGCCCGGCGTTGTCGAGATGCGGATGCGCGTTGGCGTCCGTCGGCCCGCCGTGTGTGGCCCACCGGGTGTGCCCGATGCCCGTCGTCCCGGTCGGCAGTGGCCGGGCCGCGAGCTCCTTCTCCAGATTGACGAGCTTGCCCGCCTTTCTCGCGGCGGCCAGCCCTCCGTCCGCCAGCACGGCGATACCCGCCGAGTCGTAGCCCCGGTACTCCAGCCGCCTCAGCCCGGCCAGCACTACCTCCAGCGCCGACTGAGACCCCACGTATCCCACGATTCCGCACATGCGCCGCAGCCTACGACCGAATCACGCCCGGAAAGAGCCTCCGCGTGCCCGATTTCGGAAATTCCCACGGCTGTACGCCCCCTCGGCCGGGCGTGACGGACCCCACCCACCATCCTGTTCAAACTCCGTTAACAATGGACTGTGATCTCTCCGGTCTCCCCGATGCCCCGGAGCGCCCACCGGCACAGGCCGGAGGCGACTCCCTTCGTCGACCTCACCCGATCCGAGTGGAGCGCGCTGCGCGAGAAGACTCCGCTGCCGCTGACCGCCGAGGAGGTCGAGAAGCTGCGCGGCCTCGGTGACGTCATCGACCTCGACGAGGTACGTGACATCTACCTGCCGCTGTCGCGCCTGCTCAATCTCTACGTGGGCGCCACCGACGGCCTGCGCGGCGCCCTGAACACCTTCCTCGGCGAACAGGGCTCCCAGTCCGGCACCCCGTTCGTGATAGGCGTCGCGGGCTCGGTGGCGGTCGGCAAGTCGACCGTCGCCCGGCTCCTGCAGGCCCTGCTGTCCCGCTGGCCGGAGCACCCGCGCGTGGAGCTGGTCACCACGGACGGCTTCCTGCTCCCCACCAGGGAGCTGGAGGCCCGCGGCCTGATGTCCCGCAAGGGCTTCCCCGAGTCCTACGACCGCCGCGCGCTGACCCGCTTCGTGGCCGACATCAAGGCGGGCAAGGGCGAGGTCACCGCGCCCGTCTACTCCCACCTGATCTACGACATCGTCCCGGACCGCAAGCTCACCGTCCGGCGCCCCGACATCCTCATCGTCGAGGGCCTGAACGTCCTTCAGCCCGCCCTGCCCGGCAAGGACGGCCGCACCCGCGTCGGCCTCGCCGACTACTTCGACTTCAGCGTGTACGTCGACGCGAGCGCCGAGGACATCGAACGCTGGTACCTCAACCGGTTCCGGAAGCTCCGTCAGACGGCCTTCCAGAAACCGGACTCGTACTTCAGGAAGTACACCCAGGTCTCCGAGGACGAGGCCGTCGACTACGCCCGCACCCTCTGGCGCACCATCAACAAGCCCAACCTGGTGGAGAACATCGCGCCCACCCGGGGCCGGGCCACCCTGATCGTCCGCAAGGGCCAGGACCACAAGGTGCAGCGGCTGAGCCTGCGCAAACTCTGACGGCTACCCTGCCTCCATGCTGCACCTGCGTCTGATCACCCCGTCGGGCAGCACCGACGACGTGGTCGCCCTGATCGAGAACACCGTCGGCACCACCCACCTCGTGGTGGTGCCGGGGGCGGCCCGCAACCCGGCCGGCGATGTCGTGATGTGCGACGTGGCACGCGAAGCCGGCGACGAACTCCTCACCGGACTACAGCGGTTGGGCCTCGACGAGACCGGCTCGATCGCCGTGGAGAACATCGACCTGTCGCTCTCGCTGCGCGCCGACAAGGCCGAGGCGGAGGCACCGGGCGAGGGTGCCGACGCGGTCCTGTGGGAGCACCTCACGGACGCCACCCACGAGGAGTCGACGCTCTCCGTCACCTATCTCGCGTTCATCACGCTCGCCACGATGATCGCGGCCTGCGGTGTGGTGCTCGACAACGCGGTCCTGATCGTGGGCGCGATGGCCGTGGGCCCGGAGTTCGGCCCCCTGGCCGGCGTCTGCACGTCGATCGTGCAGCGCGCTCCCCGCCTGGCCCTGCGCTCGCTGATCGCCCTGCTGGTCGGCTTCGCGGTGGCGATGGCGATGACGGTGGGCTTCAGCCTCTTCATGGACGCGATCGACCTGTTCAGCAAGGAACAACTGGAGGCCGACCGCCCCCAGACCGGCTTCGTCTACGCCCCCGACGCCTTCTCCTTCATCGTGGCCGTTCTGGCGGGCGCCGCCGGCACCCTCTCCCTGACCTCGGCGAAGTCCGGCGCCCTGGTGGGCGTCGCCATCTCGGTCACGACGGTCCCGGCAGCCGCCAACGCCGCCGTGGCCCTCAGCTACGGCGACATGGCACAAACCCGGGGCTCGACAGAACAACTCCTGCTGAACCTCCTGGGCATCATCCTGGCCGGCACCCTGACCCTGCTGGCCCAGAAGTACCTCTGGGCCAGACAACGCGACCGAACCAACGCGGGCTAGCGCGAGAGCCCTGCTCGCAGGAGCACGACGGAACGGATCAACACCGCCCAGCCACCGAGCCCTCAGGGGCGCGGGGAACTGCGCGACAAGCCACGGCGAACCCGCAGCCCGCACCGCACAGAACCCCCACCCCGAACCCGCCAGGAACGCGCCAGGAACCCACCCGGAAGACGGGCGCGCCGCTCAGCCCAGCGCCGACTTCACGACATCGGCCAGCCGCCCGGCAACAGACCGAGCCTGGTCGATATCCGCGGCCTCGACCATCACCCGCACGAGCGGCTCGGTCCCGGAAGGCCGAAGCAACACCCGCCCGGTGGCCCCGAGTTCCCGCTCCGCCTCCCCGACGGCAGTCGCCAGCTCGGCAGAGTCCCCCACCCGCGACCTGTCGACGTCCGGCACATTGATCAGCACCTGCGGCAACCGCTCCATCACCGAGGCCAGCTCCCGCAGCGAACGGCCGCTCTCGGCGACCCGCGCCGCCAGCATCAGCCCCGTCAGCGTCCCGTCACCGGTCGTCGCGTGGTCGAGGATGATCACGTGCCCGGACTGCTCGCCCCCGAGCGCGTACCCGTGCTCCTTCATCTCCTCCAGCACATACCGGTCGCCGACGGCGGCCTGCACGAGCTGGATCCCCTCCCGCTCCATGGCCAGCTTGAAGCCGAGGTTGGACATGACGGTCGCGACAACGGTGTCGGACCGCAGCGCGCCCCGCTCCCGCATGGCCAGCGCGAGCACGGCGAGAATCTGGTCGCCGTCGACCTCGTCACCCGTGTGGTCCACGGCCAGGCACCGGTCGGCGTCCCCGTCGTGCGCGATGCCGAAGGCGGCCCCGTGCTCGATGACCGCGGCCTTCAGCTTGTCCAGGTGCGTGGACCCGCACCCGTCGTTGATGTTGAGCCCGTCCGGCTCCGCCCCGATGGTCACGATCTCCGCGCCGGCCCGCGTGAACGCCTCCGGCGACACCCGGGCGGCGGCGCCGTGCGCCTCGTCGAGGACGATCTTCAGCCCGTCCAGCCGGTTGGGAAGCACGGCGATGAGGTGCGCGACGTAGCGGTCGAAGCCCTCGTCGTACGTCCGCACGCGTCCGACGCCGCTGCCGGTGGGCCGGCTCCAGGGCGCGCCGGTGCGGTGCTCCTCGTAGACGGACTCGATCCTGCCCTCGAGCTCGTCGGCCAGCTTGTGGCCGCCGCGGGCGAAGAACTTGATGCCGTTGTCGGGCATGGCGTTGTGGCTGGCGGAGAGCATCACGCCGAGGTCGGCGCCCAGCACACCGGTGAGATAGGCGACTGCGGGCGTCGGCAGCACGCCGACCTTCAGCACGTCCACGCCGGCGCTCGCCAGACCGGCCACCACGGCGGCCTCCAGGAACTCCCCGGACGCGCGCGGGTCCCGTCCGACGACTGCCACCGGCCGGTGGCCCTCGAACGTGCCCGCCTCGGCCAGCACATGCGCCGCCGCGACGGACAGGCCGAGCGCCATCTCCGCCGTCAGATCCGCGTTGGCGACACCGCGCACGCCGTCCGTGCCGAAGAGTCGTCCCACTTGTCCTCCTGAGGAAGCGTCAGTTTCAAAAGCCGTGCGGGTGCGTCGGACGATCGACCGACCAGTCGGTCGACGGCGGCTCCGCATCCAGGCATTGGATGCCCTGAACATCCGATCACACAAGCCTTTGAGCACCTTGTGCCGTTATACGCCCACGGCTGCGAGAAAACGAACGCCCCGGCGACACTGTGGCGTGCCGCCGGGGCGTTCGGAGTACGTACGAGCGGACCGCACGGGTCCGACCCGGAATACGTACGAGCAGGCAGCGAAGCTTAGCGCTTGCTGTACTGCGGGGCCTTGCGGGCCTTCTTGAGACCGGCCTTCTTGCGCTCGACCGCACGGTCGTCACGCGTGAGGAAGCCGGCCTTCTTGAGGGCGCCACGGTTGTTGTCGACGTCGGCCTCGTTCAGCGCGCGGGCGACACCGAGACGGAGCGCACCGGCCTGACCGGAGACACCGCCACCCGAGATACGGGCGATGACGTCGTAGCGGCCTTCGAGCTCGAGCACCTTGAAGGGCTCGTTGACTTCCTGCTGGTGCACCTTGTTCGGGAAGTAGTCCTCGAGGGTGCGACCGTTGATCTTCCACTTGCCGGTGCCCGGAACGATCCGGACGCGGGCGATGGCGTTCTTGCGGCGACCCAGGCCGGCGGCCGGCTGGGGCTCGCCGAAGCGGGAGGCGAGGGACTCCGAGGTGTACTCACCCTCGACGGGGACCTCGGACTCGGTGGTGTAGCTGTCGATGTCGACGAGCTCGGTCTCTTCGAGCGGCTGCTCGGCAGTGGTCTCGGCCACGGTTCTCCTCAGTTCTTTTCAGCTAGGGGTGTGGCCGGAATTACTGCGCGACCTGGGTGATCTCGAACGGCACCGGCTGCTGAGCCGCGTGCGGGTGCACGTCACCCTTGTAGACCTTCAGCTTCGACAGCATCTGACGGCCCAGCGTGTTCTTGGGGAGCATGCCCTTGACGGCCTTCTCGACGGCCTTCTCGGGGTTGTTCGCGAGGAGGTCGTCGTAGCGCACGGAGCGCAGACCGCCCGGGTACCCGGAGTGGCGGTACGCCATCTTCTGGGTCCGCTTGTTGCCGGAGAGGTGCACCTTGTCGGCGTTGATGATGATGACGAAGTCACCGGTGTCGACGTGGGGCGCGTAGATCGGCTTGTGCTTGCCCCGGAGGAGGGACGCGGCAGTGGTGGCGAGACGGCCCAGGACGATGTCCTGAGCGTCGATGACGTGCCACTGGCGCGTCACATCGCCGGGCTTGGGGCTGTACGTACGCACGGTTCGTAGCCTTCGCTTCTTCAGTGAATTGGTCCTGACAAGGTCACCGAAGACGATCACGACAGCCCAGACCGCACTGCGGTGACGCAAACCGCGTGCTGGTCGCTGGTCATCGGCCCGGTGGACCGGTGTAAGGGCCCGTCCCGTGAGAAGAGCAAGCCAATACACAACGAAGATGCAGGATACCCGCGTCTCGGGGGCCGGGTCAAAACGGGCCTGCCATCCGATCACACGTGAGCATGTCAGCCTGACCGGAACCCGCCGTCGGAAACCCCCTCCCGGAGTGGCCTGCGCCACACTACAGGTCCCGGCCTGCGAATATGCCGCACCAACCACCCGGAGATGTCACGTTTGCCCGCACTCGCACCGGGAACACCGGGGACTTCAGCGCCGGTTGAGGCGGAACAGCATCCCCCGCTCCCCGTCTAAGATGCGGCCCATGAGCTATGGGCAGGGGGGACCTCAGTCCCAGTGGGATCCGTGGAAACCGAACTCCCAGCAGCCGTGGACCAGCGGCGATGACGGCCGGACCCCGGACTGGGCCGCACTCGCGGAGGCGTCCGAGACGCGCAACAAACGCCGTCGCCTGTTCTTCATAGGCGGCGGCGCGCTCGCCACGCTCGCCATCGGCACCGCCGTGGCCATGGCCGTGGTGTCGGCGAACGGCAGCGACGAGGCGAACAAGCCGACTTCCTCGCTGCCCGCGACCGACCTGCCGAGCGCGTCCACCACGCCCTCCTTCGCGCCGACCAGCGCCCCGCCCCCGCTGGACCCGAAGGAGTTCGTCGCCAGCAAGGCCAAGGACACCGCCCCCAACGGGCCTGACCTGCTCTTCCCCGGCACCCAGCTGACCATGGGCTCGGCCGTGTACAAGAAGGGCCCCAAGGCCGACAGCACCACCTGCACCACGGGCGTCCAGGGCACCCTGCCCAAGGTGCTCACCGCCAATGACTGCACCCGCCTCATGCGCATCACCTACACCAAGGACAACATCGCGGTCACGGTCGGTGTGGCGGTCTTCGACACCGAGGCACAGGCCCTCAAGGTCAAGAGCCAGGCCGACAAGCAGAGCATCGTCAAGGCCCTCACCGGCGGGGACGTCAAGACCTTCTGCGACGGCGCGATCTGCCGCTCGACGACCAACTCCTACGGCCGGTACGCCTACTTCACCATCACCGGCTTCACGGACGGCAAGGACGTGACCACGAAGGACACGGCCGTCTTCGCCGCGGGCGACGATCTCGCGGAGTTCACCTTCCAGCGGATCCGTCAGCGCGGCGAGGCCCAGGCGTCCGCGGCGGCCGCGAACTGACCGCGGACGCCGACGCGGGGCCGGCAGGTCAGCAGCACCCGGCCCCGGGCAGCGTCCGCCTGTTGCGCGCCTCCTTGTTGCGTGCGGCGAGCAGCTCGTCGGCCGGGTAGCCGACCTCCTCCAGCGTCAGCCCGTGCGGCCGTACGACATGCACGGCCGAGTCCCGCACGCCCGCGGCCAGCACCTTCCCGGGCCACTCCGGACCCCGGTGCCCGTCGCCGACGAACAGCAGCGCCCCGATCAGCGAACGCACCATGTTGTGGCAGAAGGCGTCGGCCCGGACGGTCGCGGTGACGACCCCGTCCTCGCCGCGCACCAGGCTCAGCTCCTGGAGCGTGCGAATGGTCGTCGCCCCCTCCCGCCGCTTGCAGTAGGCGGCGAAGTCGTGCTCGCCGAGCAGCCGCCGGGCGGCCTCGTTCATGGCGTCGACGTCGAGCGGCCAGTCGTGCCAGAGGACGTGGCTGCGCAGCAGGGGGTCGACACCCCCCGGGTTGTCGGTGACCCGGTACGCGTAGCGCCGCCAGATCGCCGAGAACCGCGCGTTGAACCCGGCGGGCGCCTCCTCCAGGGACCAGATCCGCACATCCTTGGCGAGCCGCCCGGCGAGCCGCTTGAGCAGCTTCTCCCGGTGCTCGGCCCACAGCTCCTCCGGCAGGTCGACGTGCGCCACCTGCCCGCGCGCGTGCACACCGGCGTCCGTCCGCCCAGCCACTGTCAGCTCGTACGTGGTCTCCCTCGACCGGGTCACGGTCCGCAGGGCGTCCTCGATCTCCCCCTGCACGGTCCGCCGCCCGCCGGCCTGCTTGGCCCACCCGGAGAACCCGCTCCCGTCGTACGAGAGGTCCATCCGCACCCGTACGAACCCGGGCTGTACTTCGTCACTCACTCCTGGATCCTCTCAAGCCTGCGACCTTCGAAGACGCCTCCGGCGGTGCCTCCGGAAACGCGGAACGGGCCCGCCCCGAAGGGCGGACCCGTCCACTGCGAGGCGATGCCTCAGGCGTCCTTGGACTCCTCGGCCGCAGCCTCGTCGGCCGGCTTGGCGTCCTCGACGGCCTCGTCCTTCTTGAGGCTGTCTTCCTTGACCGCACGCTTGGTGGCGGCCTCGGCCTCACCCGTGGCCTGCTGCGCGACGGTCAGCGCCTCGACCAGCTCGATGACAGCCATGGGCGCGTTGTCGCCACGACGGTTACCGATCTTGGTGATGCGGGTGTAGCCACCCGGGCGGTTCTCGTAGCGCGGGCCGATCTCGGTGAAGAGCGTGTGCACGATGCTCTTGTCCGTGATCACCTGGAGCACCTGACGACGGTTGTGAAGGTCGCCCTTCTTCGCCTTGGTGACCAGACGCTCGGCGTACGGACGCAGCTTGCGCGCCTTCGCCTCGGTGGTGGTGATGCGGCCGTGCTCGAACAGCGACTTCGCGAGGTTCGCGAGGAGCAGCTTCTCGTGCGCGGCGCTGCCGCCCAGACGGGCACCCTTGGTGGGCTTCGGCATGGTCTTTCTCCTAAGTGTCTGCCCCGGCCGTATCAGGTACCGAGGTCAGTGTCCGAGCGGGCGATTACCCGTCGAAGATCCGACGCGCCCCGAAGGGGCGAGTCGGAAGGGGCGCGGGGAACTGCGCGACAAGCCACAGCGCACCCGCACCCAGGAACCAGCAGTCGGTCCCGAGCTCTTAGTACTGCTCGGTCTCGACGAAGCCGGCGTCCGCGTCGTCGTCGGCGCCGAAGGCGTCGGCGGCGGCGGTGGGGTCGAATCCGGGCGGGCTGTCCTTGAGCGCGAGGCCCATGCCGGCCAGCTTCGCCTTGACCTCGTCGATGGACTTCGCACCGAAGTTGCGGATGTCCAGCAGGTCGGCCTCGGAGCGGGCGACGAGCTCACCCACGGAGTGGATGCCCTCACGCTTGAGGCAGTTGTACGACCGAACGGTGAGCTCGAGCTCCTCGATCGGCAGGGCGAGATCGGCGGCGAGAGCGGCGTCCGTGGGGGACGGGCCCATGTCGATGCCCTCGGCGTCGATGTTCAGCTCGCGGGCGAGACCGAACAGCTCGACCAGCGTCTTACCGGCGGAGGCCATGGCGTCACGCGGACGCATCGCCTGCTTGGTCTCGACGTCGACGATCAGCTTGTCGAAGTCGGTGCGCTGCTCGACACGCGTGGCCTCGACCTTGTACGTGACCTTGAGAACCGGCGAGTAGATCGAGTCGACCGGGACACGCCCGATCTCCTGACCGAGCTGCTTGTTCTGCACGGCGGAGACGTAACCGCGACCGCGCTCGACGGTCAGCTCCATCTCCAGCTTGCCCTTGCCGTTGAGCGTGGCGAGGACGAGGTCGGGGTTGTGCACCTCGACACCGGCCGGGGGCGCGATGTCGGCGGCGGTGACCAGACCCGGGCCCTGCTTGCGCAGGTACATCACGACCGGCTCGTCGTGCTCCGAGGAGACGACCAGCTGCTTGATGTTGAGGATCAGGTCGGTGACGTCCTCCTTGACGCCCGGCACGGTGGTGAACTCGTGCAGCACGCCGTCGATACGGATGGACGTGACCGCCGCACCCGGGATCGAGGACAGGAGGGTCCGGCGCAGGGAGTTTCCGAGGGTGTAACCGAAGCCCGGCTCCAGCGGCTCGATCACGAACCGGGAGCGGAACTCGTCGACGACCTCTTCGGTCAACGAGGGACGCTGAGCAATCAGCATGTTGCGATCCTTCAGTCATGGACGCCCGCTATTTGACGTCCTGCTGTTAATGCAAGGGTACGGGCGGCACGCCTCCGAGGAGACGTACCGCCCGGACCCCGGTCAAACCTGAGACAACCGTGCGTCAGACGCGGCGACGCTTGGGCGGACGGCAGCCGTTGTGCGGGGTCGGGGTGACGTCCTGGATGGAGCCGACCTCGAGGCCCGTCGCCTGCAGGGAGCGGATGGCGGTCTCACGACCGGCGCCCGGGCCCTTGACGAAGACGTCGACCTTGCGCATGCCGTGCTCCTGCGCGCGACGGGCAGCCGACTCGGCGGCCATCTGCGCGGCGAACGGCGTGGACTTGCGCGAGCCCTTGAAACCGACGTGGCCGGCGGAGGCCCACGAGATCACGTTTCCGGCCGGGTCCGTGATGGACACGATCGTGTTGTTGAACGTGCTCTTGATGTGCGCCTGGCCGTGCGCGACGTTCTTCTTTTCCTTGCGGCGCACCTTCTTGGCAGCGCCCTGACGACCCTTGGGGGGCATCTACAAACTCCTACGGGGAGGTGGTCGGTCCTACAGCGAAGACCGCTGATGAAGCGTTGTCCCGCTGAGGACTACTTCTTGCCCGGCTTCTTCTTGCCGGCGATGGCGCGACGCGGGCCCTTGCGGGTACGAGCGTTCGTGCTGGTGCGCTGACCGCGGACAGGCAGACCACGACGGTGACGGAGACCCTGGTAGCAACCGATCTCGACCTTGCGGCGGATGTCGGCCTGGATCTCGCGACGAAGGTCACCCTCGGTCTTGATGTTGGCGTCCACGTACTCGCGGATCGCGACGAGCTGCTCCTCGGAGAGGTCGCGAACGCGGGTGTTCGGGTCGACGCCGGTCGCTGCCAGCGTCTCCTGGGAGAGGGTCCGGCCGATGCCGAACACGTAGGTGAGGGCGACCTCCACACGCTTTTCGCGCGGGATGTCGACACCGGAAACGCGTGCCATTCAATGGCTCCAGTTGATCTTCGGAGGTCTTCCGCAGAACCGACTCCCATCCGCCGGCCTCCTCCTGTCGCTCGATGAGCGAGGGAGGATTAGGTACGAATGGGTCCCCGGCCTCCGAGCCGGGGGTATCAGGAGGGAGAACCCGCCTGGGATCTGCGTATGAACAAATTCAGCTCGCGTCGCGCGAAGTCTCTGCGATATCGATGCAGAGGGTGTGATCTGTAAGCGATCAGCCCTGGCGCTGCTTGTGGCGCGGGTTCTCGCAAATGACCATGACCCGACCGTGACGGCGGATCACCCTGCACTTGTCGCAGATCTTCTTGACGCTCGGCTTGACCTTCATTGGGTGAGGTTCTCCGGGTCAGTTGCCGACAGCCCCGAACGCCCGACCGGGCGCACGAAGACCTGGGCAAGATCTACTTGTAGCGGTAGACGATCCGGCCACGCGTCAGGTCGTACGGAGACAACTCCACCACGACCCGGTCGTCAGGGAGGATACGGATGTAGTGCATACGCATCTTGCCGCTGATGTGTGCCAGGACCTGGTGGCCGTTCTGGAGCTCGACCTTGAACATGGCGTTCGGAAGAGACTCGACGACAGTGCCCTCGATCTCGATGGCACCTTGCTTCTTGGCCACGCTTCGCCCTTCGAATCGACTACCTTGATCGACTCCCCTGCGTTTCCCCTAAGGGTGCATGCAGACATGCGGGTGCACGAGAGCCGACGAGTCAGTCTACGTCAGGCCCCGCGGAAACACGAATCCGGAAGTCTGCCCCACAGAGGAGATCCTTAAGCGAACCACCCACCCGACCCGGCCTCTCAGCCCGTCCGGCATCTCAGCCCGTCCGGCGTTGAGGACGAGGTCCTTCAGGCCAAGGGGGACTCGTGGGCAGACGTCTCACCCCACCCGGCACCTCAGCCCGTCCGGCGTTCGAGGACGAGGCCGTCCAGGCCGAAAGGGGGGGTCTGGGGGCAGCGCCCCCAGGGACGGGAAGGGCAGGGGCGGCGGGGGCGAAGAAACCCCACAGCGCGCCCCGGGAGGGAAACCCTCAGCCCAGCGGGTCCGGTGCCGCCACGACGCCGTGCTCCGCGAGCTTCGCCTTACCACCGTCGACAGCCGTGAGCACCAGCGGCCCCGCCTCCGTCAACGCGACCGAGTGCTCCCAGTGCGAGGACCACGTCCCGTCGGTCGTGATGACCGTCCAGTCGTCCTCGAGGACCTCGGTCCGCGGGGTGCCCAGGGACACCATCGGCTCGATGGCCAGGCAGAAGCCGGGAACCAGCTTCGGCCCCTTGCCCCGCCGGCGGTCGACGTAGTTCAGCAGATGGGGGTCCATGTGCATCTCGGTGCCGATGCCGTGGCCGCCGTAGTCCTCGACGATCCCGTAGCGCCCGCCGCCCGGCTTCGGCTGACGCCGGATGTACGTCTCGATCGCGCGGGAGACGTCGACCAGCCGGCCGCCCGTCTTCATGGCGGCGATGCCGGCCCACATCGACTCCTCGGTGACCCGGGAGAGCTCGACCAGCTCCGGAGCGTGCCCCGAGCCGACGAACGCCGTGTACGCCGCGTCACCGTGCCAGCCGTCGACGATCGCGCCGCAGTCGATGGAGATGATGTCGCCGTCCTTGAGGACGACCTCGTCGGAGGGGATGCCGTGCACCACCACGTCGTTCACCGAGGTGCAGATCGTCGCGGGGAAGCCGCCGTAGCCGAGGAAGTTCGACTTCGCGCCGTTCTCCGCCAGGACCTTGCGGGCGACGTCGTCCAGGTCCTTCGTCGTCGCCCCCGGCACCGCCGCTTCGCGCGTGGCCGCGTGGATGGCGGCGACGACCAGCCCCGCCTCACGCATCTTGGCGATCTGCTCGGGGCTCTTGATCTGCACCATGGGGGGCCTGCGCTCTCCGTCACTCAGGTCGGTCGGGTTACGTATGCACACAACAGTACGGCCGTGGTGTCCCGAAGGACTCCACGGCCGTACGGGGAGCGACGACTACTGGTCGTCGCCCTCACGCTTCAGTGCGGCCAGCGCACGGGCGGTGACCTCTTCCACCGGGCCCATGGCCTCGATGGTCACGACCAGGCCCTGCGACTTGTAGTAGTCGATGATCGGCTCGGTCTGCGTGTGGTAGACCTCGAGCCGCGTGCGGACCGTCTCCTCGGAGTCGTCGTCCCGCTGGTACAGCTCGCCGCCGCAGACGTCACAGACGCCTTCCTTGGCGGCCTTCTTGTACGTCACGTGGAAGACGTGCGAGGAGTCGTTGCGGCAGATGCGCCGGCCGGCGATCCGCTTGACGACCTCCTCCTCCGGGGCCTCCAGGTCCAGTACCGCGTCCAGCTTGATGCCCTCGACGGTGAGGAGCTCGTCCAGCGCCTCGGCCTGCGAGACGTTGCGCGGGAAACCGTCCAGCAGGAAGCCGCGCTCGGCGTCCGGCTGCTCCATGCGGTCCTTGGCCATGGCGATGGTGACCTCGTCGGGGACGAGGTTGCCGGCGTCCATGTAGGACTTCGCGAGTTTCCCGAGCTCCGTCTGCTTGCTGATGTTGGCGCGGAACAGGTCGCCGGTGGAGATGTGCGGAACGCGGAGCTTCTCGGCCAGACGTGTGGCCTGCGTTCCCTTTCCGGCGCCCGGCGGCCCGACGAGGACGATACGCATCAGCGGAGGAACCCTTCGTAATTGCGCTGCTGGAGCTGGCTCTCGATTTGCTTCACCGTCTCGAGACCGACACCCACGATGATCAGGATGCTGGTACCACCGAACGGGAAGTTCTGGCTTGCCCCGAAGCCAACCAACGCCATCGTCGGTACAAGAGCGATCAGACCCAGATACAGCGAACCCGGCCAGGTGATCCGGTTGAGTACGTAGGAGAGGTACTCAGCGGTCGGTCGGCCAGCCCGGATGCCCGGGATGAAGCCACCATACTTCTTCATGTTGTCGGCTACTTCCTCGGGGTTGAAGGAGATAGCCACGTAGAAGAACGCGAAGAAAACGATCAGCAGGAAGTACATGCTGATGTAGATCGGGTGGTCACCCTTGGTCAGGTTGGTCTCGATCCAGGTCTTCCAGGTGGAGGTTCCGCTGGAGAACTGGGCGACGAGAGCCGGGATGTAGAGCAGCGAGGAGGCGAAGATGACCGGGATCACACCGGCCTGGTTCACCTTCAGCGGGATGTACGTCGAGGTACCGCCGTAGGACCGGCGGCCGATCATGCGCTTCGCGTACTGCACGGGGATACGGCGCTGGGCCTGCTCGACGAAGACCACCAGGCCGACCATGACCAGGCCGACCAGGATGACGGTGCCGAACTCGATCCAGCCGCCCGCGAGCGTGCCCTGCTTCTTGATGGCCCACAGGGCCGAGGGGAAGGTCGCGGCGATCGAGATGAACATCAGGATCGACATGCCGTTGCCGATACCGCGGTCGGTGATGAGCTCGCCGAGCCACATGACCATGGCCGTACCGGCGGTCATGCAGATGACCATGACGATGGTGGTGAAGATCGCGCGGTCCGGGACGATGCTCGAGGCGACCGTGCAACCGGAGAACAGGGCGCCGCTGCGGGCGGTGGCCACCAGGCCGGTGCCCTGAAGAATGGCGAGCGCCACGGTGAGGTAGCGGGTGTACTGCGTGATCTTCGCGGTGCCGGCCTGGCCCTCCTTCTTGAGGGCTTCCAGACGCGGGATCACCACGGTCAGCAGCTGAAGGATGATGCTCGCGGTGATGTACGGCATGATGCCCAGCGCGAAAATGGTGATCTGGAGCAGCGCGCCGCCGCTGAACATGTTCACCAGACCGAAGAGGCCCTGGTTGCCGGACGCCTCGTCCACACACCGCTGAACGGACGTGTAGTCGACACCGGGGATCGGAATATGCGTTCCGAGCCGGTAGATCACGATGATGGCGAGCGTGAAGAGCAGCTTCTTGCGCAGGTCGGGCGTCCTGAACGCCCGGGCGAACGCGGTGAGCACGGTGCCTCCTGCGACCCCCGCGCATCTGCGTCAAGGGTGACGGTCTTGAGGGTCCAATAAGAACAACGACAACGACAACGACATGTGTAACGGTCGACTGCCGCTCAAGGTGCCCCATGGGAAGCATCTTGTGAAAGTGGGCAGTGCAGGTCACCTTACCGGCGAGAGTACCGCCGTAGGAACGACCAACCGGGGATACCCCAAATGTGGGGTATCCCCGGTCGGGATCGTTCAGGTCATCGAGACGCCTGTGGTGTTCAGACGAGCTCGGTGACGGTACCGCCGGCGGCGGTGATCTTCTCCTTGGCGGAACCGGAGACGGCGTCGACCGTCACCTGGAGCGCCACGGAGATCTCGCCCTGGCCGAGGACCTTGACGAGGCTGTTCTTGCGAACGGCACCCTTGGCGATGAGGCCCTCGACGGTGACCTCGCCACCCTCGGGGTACAGCGCCGCCAGCTTGTCGAGGTTCACGACCTGGAACTCGATCTTGAAGGGGTTCTTGAAGCCCTTGAGCTTCGGGAGACGCATGTGGAGGGGCATCTGCCCACCCTCGAAGCGCTCCGGAACCTGGTAACGGGCCTTCGTGCCCTTGGTACCACGACCGGCCGTCTTACCCTTCGACGCCTCACCACGACCGACACGGGTCTTGGCGGTCTTGGCGCCCGGGGCGGGACGGAGGTTGTGGATCTTGAGCGGGTTGCTTTCCGCCATGATCAGTCGACCTCCTCAACCGTCACGAGGTGGCGGACGGTGTGCACCATTCCGCGGAACTCGGGGCGGTCCTCCTTGACGACCACGTCGTTCAGGCGCTTGAGCCCGAGCGAACGCAGCGTGTCGCGGTGGTTCTGCTTGCTGCCGATGTACGACTTCGTCTGCGTGATCTTGAGGCGAGCCATTACGCACCAGCCCCGGCACGCGCACGAAGCAGAGCCGCGGGAGCGACGTCCTCGAGGGGCAGACCGCGGCGGGCCGCGATCTCCTCGGGACGCTGCAGGCCCTTCAGGGCCTCCACGGTCGCGTGCACGATGTTGATCGCGTTGGACGAGCCGAGCGACTTCGACAGGATGTCGTGAACGCCGGCGCACTCGAGCACGGCACGCACCGGGCCACCGGCGATAACGCCGGTACCGGGGGAAGCAGGCTTGAGCAGGACGACGCCCGCGGCCTTCTCGCCCGTGATCGGGTGCGGGATGGTGCCCTGGATACGGGGGACCTTGAAGAAGTGCTTCTTGGCCTCCTCAACACCCTTGGCGATGGCGGCCGGCACCTCCTTGGCCTTGCCGTAACCGACACCGACGGTGCCGTCACCATCGCCCACCACGACCAGCGCGGTGAAGCTGAAGCGACGACCACCCTTCACAACCTTGGCGACACGGTTGATCGCGACGACGCGCTCAACGTACGCGGTCTTCTCGGCGGCAGCAGCGCCGCCGTCACGGCCCTTCCGGTCCCGCCGCTCGCCGCCACCGGCACCGCTTCCGCGGCGCTGGGGTCCAGCCATTGGATTACCTCTCTCTTTTTCCGCTAGCTACGCAGCGACCGAAGTCGCTAGCGCGACGGGCGACTCAGAACTTGAGTCCGGCTTCGCGGGCGGCGTCCGCCAGGGCGGCGATGCGCCCGGCGTACTGGTTGCCGCCACGGTCGAATACGACAGCCTCGACACCGGCGGCCTTGGCGCGCTCGGCGACCAGGGCGCCGACCGACTTGGCCTGCGCGGACTTGTCGCCCTCGCCGCCGCGGATCGTCGTGTCCAGGGTCGACGCCGACGCCAGGGTGTGACCCTTGATGTCGTCGATGACCTGAGCCACGATGTGGCGGTTCGAGCGTGTCACGACCAGGCGCGGACGCTCAGCCGTACCCGAGATGTGCTTACGGATCCGGATGTGGCGACGCTTGATCGCGGCACGCTTGTAAGCGTCGCCCTTGAGGATCTTCTGTCCGTATGCCATGGCTTACTTACCCGCCTTTCCGACCTTGCGGCGGATGACTTCGCCCTCGTACTTGACACCCTTGGCCTTGTACGGGTCGGGCTTGCGCAGCTTGCGGATGTTGGCCGCAACCTCGCCGACCTTCTGCTTGTCGATGCCCTCGACCGAGAACCGGGTGGGGTTCTCGACCTTGAAGGAGATTCCCTCGGGGGCCTCGACGGTGATCGGGTGGCTGTAACCGAGCGCGAACTCGAGGTTCGAGCCCTTCGCGGTCACGCGGTAACCGACACCACTGATCTCGAGCTTCTTCACGTAACCCTGGGTCACGCCGGTGATCATGTTCGCCACCAGCGTGCGGGACAGGCCGTGCAGGGCCTTGCTCTGACGCTCGTCGTTGGGGCGGGTGACGTTCAGAACGCCGTCCTCACCCTTGGCGATCTCGATCGGCGCAGCGACGGTGTGGGTCAGCGAGCCCTTGGGGCCCTTGACCGCAACCGTCTGGCCGTCGATGGTGACGTCCACGCCGGCGGGAACCGTGATGGGGAGCTTGCCAATGCGCGACATAGCTGTTTCCTCCGTTCCCTTCCGCTACCAGACGTAGGCGAGAACTTCTCCGCCTACGCCCTTCTTGCCGGCCTGCTTGTCGGTGAGGAGACCGTGCGACGTGGAGATGATCGCCACGCCGAGGCCGCCCAGCACCTTGGGCAGGGAGGTGGACTTCGCGTAAACCCGGAGACCGGGCTTGGAGATCCGCTTGATGCCCGCAATGGAGCGCTCACGGTTCGGGCCGAACTTGAGCTCGAGGGTGAGGTCCTTGCCGACCTCGGCGTCCTCGACCTTCCAGCCCGTGATGAAGCCCTCCTGCTGGAGGATCTCCGCGATGTGAGACTTGATCTTGGACGCCGGCATCGTCACGGAATCGTGGTACGCCGAGTTCGCGTTCCGCAGACGCGTCAGCATGTCTGCGATCGGATCAGTCATGGTCATGAATTGGCCTGTGGCCTCTCTCGCCGGGGTTTCCTGGTGCGCCATCCCTCTCCCCGATCCGAGACGGGGCGGGTGCGGCGCGGTGGACCTACGGCGTAGTAAGTCGTACGGGCGACCATCAGGTGCCCAACCCTCCAAGCCTAAGCCATGAAGAGGTGGGCACCTGACACGCCCATTGCTTACCGAGAGCCTCTGGAACCCCTAAAAAGGGGGTTTACCAGGAGCTCTTGGTCACGCCCGGCAGCTCGCCGCGGTGAGCCATCTCACGAAGGCACACACGGCAGAGGCCGAACTTGCGGTACACGGAGTGGGGACGGCCGCAACGCTGGCAGCGGTTGTACGCCCGCACAGCGAACTTAGGCTTACGAGCAGCCTTTGCGATCAGAGCCTTCTTCGCCATCTCGCTCACGCCTCCTTGAAGGGGAAGCCGAGGTGACGAAGGAGCGCACGGCCCTCAGCGTCGTTGGTCGCCGTGGTGACCACGGTGATGTCCATACCCCGGACACGGTCGATCTTGTCCTGGTCGATCTCGTGGAACATGACCTGCTCCGTGAGACCGAAGGTGTAGTTGCCACGGCCGTCGAACTGCTTGGGGGACAGACCACGGAAGTCGCGGATGCGCGGAAGCGCGAGCGACAGGGTGCGGTCCAGGAACTCCCACATGCGGTCGCCACGAAGCGTGACGTGGGCACCGATCGGCTGACCCTCACGCAGCTTGAACTGCGCGATGGACTTGCGGGCCTTGGTGATGGCCGGCTTCTGACCGGTGATGGTGGTCAGGTCACGGACGGCACCGTCCATGAGCTTCGAGTCACGGGCGGCGTCACCGACACCCATGTTGACCACGATCTTGACGAGGCCGGGGATCTGCATGACGTTCTCGTAGGAGAACTCCTCACGCAGCTTGCCCGCGATCTCCTCGCGGTACTTCGTCTTGAGACGCGGAGTGGTGGTGGTAGCCATCAGATGTCCTCACCCGTCCGCTTGGCAACGCGGATCTTGTTGCCCTCGTCGTCGAAGCGGTAACCCACACGCGTGACGACCTTGTTGCCGTCCTTCTCAACGACCAGCTGGACGTTGGAGACGTGGACAGGCGCCTCGGTCGTGACGATGCCGCCGGCCTGCGAACCCTTAGCGGTCGGGCCGGCCTTGGTGTGCTTCTTGACCCGGTTGACACCCTCGACCAGGACGCGGTCCTCACGGGGGAAGGCCGCGATGACCTTGCCCTGCTTGCCCTTGTCCTTACCGGTGATGACCTGAACCAGGTCGCCCTTCTTGATCTTCATGCTTACAGCACCTCCGGAGCCAGCGAGATGATCTTCATGAACTTCTTCTCGCGCAGCTCCCGGCCGACCGGGCCGAAGATACGGGTGCCACGAGGGTCGCCGTCGTTCTTCAGAATGACAGCGGCGTTCTCGTCGAAGCGGATGTACGAGCCGTCCGGACGGCGGCGCTCCTTGACGGTGCGAACGATGACCGCCTTGATGACGTCACCCTTCTTCACGTTACCGCCGGGGATCGCGTCCTTGACGGTGGCGACGATGACGTCGCCGATGCCCGCGTAGCGGCGACCGGAGCCACCGAGCACACGGATGCAAAGGATTTCCTTCGCACCAGTGTTGTCGGCGACGCGCAGTCGCGACTCCTGCTGGATCACGTCTATCTCCTGTGTGTCTGCCGGTTCCCCGCAGGGGCCTCGTAAGAGGACCCCTGCGGAGCCTGGCGGAACTGTCCTGCGAGGGATGCCCCGCAGGCCGACTTACTGGAATTCCCTTGCGGGAATTACCTACTTGGCCTTCTCGAGGATCTCGACGACGCGCCAGCGCTTCGTGGCGGACAGCGGCCGGGTCTCCGCGAGGAGGACACGGTCGCCGACGCCCGCGGCGTTCTGCTCGTCGTGAGCCTTGAGCTTGTTCGTACGGCGGATGACCTTGCCGTACAGCGCGTGCTTCACACGGTCCTCGACGGCGACGACGACGGTCTTGTCCATCTTGTCGCTGACGACCAGACCCTCACGGGTCTTGCGGAAACCGCGCGCCTCGGGGGTGTTCTCAGTCACGTTGCTCTCGCTCATCAGGCGCTCTCCACCGTCTCGATGCCCAGCTCGCGCTCACGCATCAGGGTGTAGATCCGCGCGATGTCCTTACGGACGGCCTTCAGCCGACCGTGGTTCTCGAGCTGACCCGTCGCCGCCTGGAAGCGGAGGTTGAACAGCTCTTCCTTGGCTTCGCGGAGCTTGTTGAGAAGCTCCTCGTCACCCAGTTCGCGCAGCTCGGACGCCTTGGTACCGGCCGACATCACGCTTCACCTGCCTCGCGCTTGACGATCCGGCACTTCATCGGCAGCTTGTGGGCTGCGCGAGTGAGGGCCTCACGGGCGATCTTCTCGTTGGGGTAGGACAGCTCGAACATGACCCGACCCGGGTGCACGTTCGCGATCCACCACTCGGGAGAACCCTTACCGGAACCCATGCGGGTCTCGGCAGGCTTCTTCGTGAGCGGGCGGTCCGGGTAGATGTTGATCCAGACCTTGCCACCACGCTTGATGTGGCGGGTCATCGCGATACGGGCCGCCTCGATCTGGCGGTTGGTCACGTACGCCGGCGTGAGGGCCTGAATGCCGTACTCGCCGAACGAGACCGTCGTACCGCCCTTGGCCTGACCACGGCGCTTCGGGTGGTGCTGCTTGCGGTGCTTGACCCTACGGGGGATCAGCATGTCGGTCAGGCCTCCGTTCCGGTGCTCTCAGCCGGAGCGGCAGCCGGAGCGTCGGCCTTGGGGGCCTCGGCAGCGGGAGCCTGCTGCGGCTTGCGACCGCGACCGCCACGCTCGCCACCGCGGCCACCACGGGCCGGGCGGTCAGCGCCGCCACGGGCCGGGCGGTTGCCGGCGCGGGCAGCAGCGTTCTCGGCGCGGACCTCGGCGATGTTCTTGACATCGCCCTTGTAGATCCAGACCTTCACGCCGATGCGGCCGAAGGTCGTCTTGGCCTCGAAGAAGCCGTAGTCCACGTTCGCGCGGAGCGTGTGCAGGGGCACACGGCCCTCGCGGTAGAACTCCGAGCGGGACATCTCGGCGCCACCGAGGCGGCCACCGCACTGGATCTTGATGCCCTTGGCGCCCGCCTTCATCGCCGACTGCATGCTCTTACGCATGGCGCGACGGAAGGAGACGCGGGAGGAGAGCTGCTCGGCGACGGCCTGAGCCACCAGCTGAGCGTCGACCTCGGGGTTCTTGACCTCGAGGATGTTCAGCTGGACCTGCTTCTTGGTCAGCTTCTCCAGGTCGCCACGAATACGGTCGGCCTCGGCGCCGCGGCGGCCGATGACGATGCCCGGACGCGCGGTGTGGATGTCGACGCGGACCCGGTCACGGGTGCGCTCGATCTCCACCTTCGAGATACCGGCGCGCTCCATGCCGGACGTCATCATCCGACGGATGGCGACGTCCTCGCCGACGTATTCCTTGTAAGACTTGTCGGCGTACCAACGGGACTTGAAGTCCGTGGTGATGCCGAGCCGGAACCCATGCGGGTTAACCTTCTGGCCCATTACCGGGTTCCTTCCTTACTGCTGACGACCACGGTGATGTGGCTGGTCCGCTTGCGGATCCGGTAGGCACGGCCCTGGGCACGCGGACGGAACCGCTTCAGGGTCGGACCCTCGTCGACGTACGCCTCGGAAATGAAGAGGCTGTCGGCGTCAGTGTGGTCGTAGTTGTGCGCGGCGTTGGCAATGGCGCTGTCCAGCACCTTGCCGACCGGCACGCTCGCGGCCTGCGGGGCGAAACGCAGGACCGCCTGAGCCTCCGTGGCGTCCATGCCACGGATAAGGTCCACCACCCGGCGGGCCTTCATGGGCGTGACGCGGATGTACCGCGCCTGGGCCCTGGCTTCCATGGTTGTCCTTCCAGTGTCTGTCATGGTCATTCCACCCCGCGTTAGCGGCGCTTCGACTTCCGGTCGTCCTTGACGTGACCCCGGAAGGTGCGCGTCGGCGAGAACTCGCCGAGCTTGTGGCCGACCATCGACTCGGTGACAAACACCGGAACGTGGGTCTTGCCGTTGTGCACCGCGATCGTGTGACCCAGCATGGCCGGGATGATCATCGAGCGACGGGACCAGGTCTTGATGACGTTCTTGGAACCGGCTTCGTTCTGGGCGTCCACCTTCTTTACGAGGTGTCCGTCGACGAAGGGCCCCTTCTTGAGACTGCGCGGCATCTAAACCCGCTCCTAGCGCTTCTTGTTCGTCTTGCGGCGGCGGACGATGTACTTGTTCGAAGCCTTCTTCGGCGAACGAGTACGACCCTCCTTCTGACCCCAGGGGCTGACCGGGTGGCGACCACCGGAGGTCTTGCCCTCACCACCACCGTGGGGGTGGTCAACCGGGTTCATCGCCACACCGCGAACGGTCGGGCGGACGCCCAGCCAGCGCTTACGGCCGGCCTTGCCCCAGTTGATGTTGCTCTGCTCGGCGTTGCCGACCTCGCCGACCGTGGCGCGGCAGCGCTGGTCGACCAGACGGATCTCACCGGACGGCATACGAAGGTGGGCCATCGTGCCCTCCTTCGCGAGCAGCTGCACCGAGGCACCGGCGGAGCGGGCGAACTTGGCGCCGCCACCGGGACGGATCTCGATCGCGTGGATCGTGGTACCGACCGGGATGTTGCGGAGCGCCAGGTTGTTGCCCGGCTTGATGTCGGCCCCGGGACCGTTCTCGACGCGGTCGCCCTGCGACAGGTTGCGCGGCGCGAGGATGTAGCGCTTCTCGCCGTCGGCATAGTGCAGCAGCGCGATGCGCGCGGTGCGGTTGGGGTCGTACTCGATGTGCGCGACCTTCGCCGGCACGCCGTCCTTGTCGTGACGACGGAAGTCGATCACTCGGTAGGCGCGCTTGTGTCCGCCACCCTGGTGGCGAACGGTCACACGACCGGCGTTGTTACGGCCGCCCTTGCTGTGCAGCGGGCGGACCAGCGACTTCTCCGGCGTGGACCGCGTGACCTCGACGAAGTCGGCGACGCTGGAGCCACGACGGCCCGGCGTAGTCGGCTTGTACTTGCGGATTCCCATTATTCAGTCCTCGTCCGATATCGGACGATCCGGACCGCCCTCAGGCGGTCGGACCGCCGAAGATGTCGATACGGTCGCCCTCGGCAAGGGTCACGATCGCGCGCTTCGTGCCGGCACGCTGACCGAAACCGGTCTTCGTGCGCTTGCGCTTGCCGATGCGGTTGATCGTGTTGACCCCGGTGACCTTGACCGAGAAGACCGCCTGGACGGCCTGCTTGATCTGGGTCTTGTTGGCGTTCGGGGCGACGATGAACGTGTACTTGTTCTCGTCGAGGAGCGCGTAGCTCTTCTCCGACACGACCGGCTTCAGCAGCACGTCACGGAGGTCCGTGAACGCCTTGCTGGGCGCGGTGACGACGGTGTTCTTGCCTTCGGTGGCGTGGCGCTTCGCCTTGGCGACGCGCGCGGCCTTGGCGACCTTGGCCGCCTTGGAGGCGATGCTCGGGTGACGCGTAGCCATCAGGCGTCACTCCCTTCGGTGTCGTTGGCCTGCGGGCCGGCGACGAAGGACTCGAGAGCGGCCTGGGTGAAGACCACGTCGTCCGAGACGATCACGTCGTACGTGTTCAGCTGGCCCGGCTCCAGGATGTGCACCTGGGGCAGGTTGCGGGCGGACAGCCACGCGGCCTCGTCGGCGCGGTCGACGACCAGGAGCAGGTTCTTGCGCTCCGAGATCTTGCCGAACAGCGTGCGAGCGGCCTTCGTGGAGGGAGCCTCGCCCTCGATCACGCCGGTGACGACGTGAATGCGGTTGTGGCGGGCCCGGTCGGTGAGGGCGTGACGCAGAGCGGCAGCCTTCATCTTCTTCGGGGTCCGCTGCGAGTAGTCACGCGGCTGCGGGCCGTGGACGACGCCACCGCCGGCGAACTGCGGCGCGCGGGTCGAGCCCTGGCGCGCGCGGCCGGTGCCCTTCTGACGGTAAGGCTTCTTACCGCCACCGCGGACTTCACCGCGGCGCTTGGTCTTGTGCGTGCCCTGACGGGCAGCCGCGTTCTGCGCGACGACGACCTGGTGGATCAGCGGGATGCTGATCTTCTCCACGCCGAAGATCTCCGCGGGGAGCTCGACGCTTCCGGTCTTCTCGCCTGCAGGCGAAAGGATGTCAACAGTGCTCATCGGTACCTCAGGCCCCCTTGGCCGCAGTGCGGACCAGGACGAGGCCGCCGTTCGGACCGGGGACAGCGCCCTTGATGAGCAGCAGACCCTTCTCCGCGTCAACGGCGTGGACGGTCAGGTTCTGGGTGGTGACACGCTCGTTGCCCATGCGACCCGCCATGCGGAGGCCCTTGAACACGCGGCCCGGGGTGGCGCAGCCACCGATGGAACCGGGCGAGCGGTGCTTGCGCTGGGTGCCGTGTCCGGCGCCGAGGCCCTTGAAGTTGTGACGCTTCATGACACCGGCGAAGCCCTTGCCCTTGCTCTTGCCGGTCACGTCGACCTTCACGCCGGCCTCGAACACCTCAGCGGTGATCTCCTGGCCCAGCGTGTACTCGGAGGCGTCCGCGGTGCGGATCTCGACGAGGTGGCGACGGGGGGTGACGTCGGCCTTGGCGAAGTGACCCTTGAGGGGCTTGTTCACCTTGCGCGGGTCGATCTCGCCGAAGGCGATCTGGACGGACTCGTAGCCGTCGCTGTCGTTCGTACGGACCTGGGTCACGACATTGGGGCTGGCCTTGACGACGGTGACCGGAACAACGCGGTTGTTCTCGTCCCACACCTGCGTCATGCCGAGCTTCTCGCCCAGGATGCCCTTGATCTGCTTAGCCATTCTTCAGATCACCGGCCCCTAAAGCTTGATCTCGATGTCGACACCGGCCGGGAGGTCGAGTCGCATCAGAGAGTCAACGGTCTTGGGAGTCGGGTCGAGAATGTCGATCAGGCGCTTGTGCGTGCGCATCTCGAAGTGCTCGCGCGAGTCCTTGTACTTGTGCGGCGACTTGATGACGCAGTACACGTTCTTCTCAGTGGGCAGCGGCACCGGGCCCGCGACCGACGCACCAGTGCGGGTCACCGTCTCGACGATCTTCTTCGCCGAGGAGTCGATGACCTCGTGGTCGTAGGCCTTGAGCCGGATGCGGATCTTCTGTCCCGCCATGGCTACTCAGTAGTCCTGTCTCTTCTAACGCTCTGGAACCAGATGGTCCGTTTACTTCGTTTCTCCGACCCACGCGGTCGGGTGTGTCGCGCTCTCGCCGACACAGATGCCCCTTGTTCGAACATCCCTGCTGGGAAAGCACGGCCCTTCCGGAACCGCAAGCCGGGGACGAAAGGTCCACCGGGTGCCTGGTCGGCGCTCTATTGACACTTCCCGAAAGATTCCCGTACGTCCGCCCCAGCGCTGCCAACAGGCAGTTAGGGCGACGAGTACTGTGGGACTCGCTTTCGGTCCTCCCGGCGGGAGGCGCGCAACATCAACACTCGACCGAGCAACTCCGACAGTCTGCCATATGGGGCACTGCCTCCGCCAATCGAGCCGGAGACAATACCCCGGACGTGACGTAGGTCAAACGCCGAGCCGGTCGAGTACGGGCCTTTCCGCGCCCGTACGTGAGGTCGGTCACCGTGAACCCGTTCGAGGGCTGCGGGTGACAACGGGTGCATCCGACCGACGGCAGACACGGAGACCGCGTGAACAGCCCCCCTGGCAGACATGACGAGGACGCCTCCGTCATCTCCGACTCGCTCACCCGCCCCGAGTTGTTCGGGGAGCTTTACCACCGGCACGCGGCGGTGATCCACCGGTACGCGGCCCGCCGGCTGGGTGAGGACGCCGCCGAGGACATCACCGCCGAGACCTTCCTGGCCGCGTTCCGTGCCCGGGGGCGCTACGACGTCTCACGCGCCGACGCCCGGCCCTGGCTGTACGGCATCGCCGCCAACCTGATCGGCAAGCAGCGCCGTACCGAGGTGCGGGCGCTCAGGGCCCTGGCCCGCACAGGCCGCGACCCGGTGGCCGACTCCTGGACCGACCGCAGCGACAGCCGGGTCACCGCACAGGCCGCACAGGGCCGCCTGGCGGGCGCGCTGGCCGGTCTCTCGCGCGGCGACCGGGACGTCCTGCTGCTGGTCGCCTGGGCCGACCTCGGCTATCAGGAGGTCGCCGAGGCGCTGTCCATCCCGGTGGGCACGGTGCGCTCCCGCCTCAACCGGGCCCGCAGGAAGGTACGCCTCGCACTCGGCGATGTGGACCCCACGTTCGTACGCGACTCCGCGGAGGTGATCGGCCATGGCTGAACCGGCGATGGACGAGATGACGGCGGTCCGGCAGCTGCGCGCCGACGTCCCCGTGCCCGACTACGCCCGGCTCGCCCCTGCCCGCCGGCGGCTGCTGGACGAGATCGAGGGACGCCCCCGGCACGGAAGGGCCGGATGGAAGCTCAAGGCGGCCGGAGCGGTCGCCGCGGTGACGGCCGCGGCGCTCCTCTCCACCCTGACACTGCGCGAGGACGACAGGACACCCGCGCAGCCGGTTCCGACGGCGACCCCGCGGCCGACCTCGTGGGTGTTCCACCAGGTTCGGTTGGACGTTGTCTGCAACGTGAGCATGACTCCCTTCGGCTACAGCGAGGCCGGCGGGCTCCAGCTGTCACTGGCCGGAAAGCGACCGTGCGACACGAAGACGAACACGGCGACGAAGACGTCGATCGACTCGAACCGCTGGATCCGCTACGACGGTCTGTCCACGGCCGCGCCGATCCAGAACACCGTCGATCCGGACGACGTGTCGGTGTGGGACGACCCCGGCAGACCGTCGTCGAGGACGATGCTCGCACCCCGGGAAACGGACGCCCTGCTGGCCTCCCTGCCCGACGACCCCGACGCCGCGCTGAAGTCGATCATCAGGAAGTCCGTCCCCACCCGCATCACCAGCGCCTGGCGGCTGACCCAGGCCCAGCGCGATTTCGACGAGGTGGTCGAGGTGCTCTCGGGAGCCTCCGCCGTCCCTCCCGACAAGGCTCGGACGATCTACCGGATCATCACGGGCCTGGAGGGGGCGACCGAGCCGGTCAGGGCGACCGACGGCGCGGGCCGGGAGGTCCTGGCGATCGGTGTCGACGGCAACTTCCGTGACTACGCCTGGGAGCGCAACAGCATGCAGGTGCTGCTCGATCCACACACCTTCGCCTATCGCGGTGTCCGCTGGGTGGCCGGAGTGAGCTACTACGTGGGCGGCAAGGCCTCCGGAGGACCGTTCGTGGCGAAGGGGACGGTCCTCGGCACGGCCACCCGTGTCGCCACCGTCGTCGTCGACAAGGCCGGCGACCGGAACTGAACCTGCTCGGACGGCCGGGACCGTAAGGCCGGGGACAGGCGAGAGGGCCCGTACGACCGAAGTCGTACGGGCCCTCTCAGGTGCTCAGCTCAGGCTGGAGCTACCAGATCGATCAGCAAGAACTACTTGGTGATCTTGGTGACCTGGCCGGCGCCCACCGTACGACCACCCTCACGGATGGCGAACTTCAGGCCCTCTTCCATGGCGATGGGCTGGATGAGCTCCACCTTCATCTCGGTGTTGTCACCCGGCATCACCATCTCGGTGCCCTCGGGGAGGGTCACAACGCCCGTCACGTCCGTCGTACGGAAGTAGAACTGCGGACGGTAGTTGTTGAAGAACGGCGTGTGGCGGCCACCCTCGTCCTTGGACAGGATGTAGGCCTGGGCCTCGAAGTCGGTGTGCGGCGTGACCGAACCCGGCTTGATGATGACCTGGCCGCGCTCGACGTCCTCGCGCTTGATGCCACGGAGGAGCAGACCGACGTTCTCGCCCGCCTGGCCCTCGTCGAGCAGCTTGCGGAACATCTCGATGCCGGTGACCGTGGTGGTGGTCTTCTCCTGCTTGATGCCGATGATGTCAACGGTCTCGTTGACCTTCAGGACACCACGCTCGATACGGCCGGTGACGACCGTACCGCGACCGGTGATCGTGAAGACGTCCTCGACGGGCATGAGGAACGGCTTGTCGACGTCACGCTCGGGGGTCGGGATCGCCTCGTCGACGGCGGCCATGAGGTCGAGAACCGACTGACCCCACTCGGCGTCGCCCTCGAGCGCCTTGAGCGCCGAGACCTTGACGACCGGCAGGTCGTCGCCCGGGAACTCGTACTCGGAGAGGAGCTCACGGACCTCGAGCTCGACGAGCTCCAGGATCTCCTCGTCGTCCACCATGTCGGCCTTGTTCAGGGCGACGACGATGTACGGAACGCCGACCTGGCGGGCCAGGAGCACGTGCTCCTTGGTCTGCGGCATCGGGCCGTCGGTGGCGGCCACGACCAGGATCGCACCGTCCATCTGGGCGGCACCGGTGATCATGTTCTTGATGTAGTCCGCGTGACCCGGGCAGTCGACGTGGGCGTAGTGACGCGTCTCCGTCTGGTACTCGACGTGCGCGATCGAGATCGTGATACCGCGCTGACGCTCCTCGGGAGCCTTGTCGATCTGGTCGAAGGCCGAGGCCTCGTTCAGGTCGGGGTACGCGTCGTGCAGCACCTTGGTAATGGCGGCCGTGAGGGTCGTCTTACCGTGGTCGATGTGACCGATGGTGCCGATGTTGACGTGCGGCTTAGTCCGCTCGAACTTCGCCTTCGCCACGGGGGTCCTCCTGGGAGTGGTTCTGGAACGCCTTGCTTCATCGGCGCCAGGTGATCTTTGCTGGAAAGCCCGGGTCCAGGGGGCAAACATCCGGGGATGCGGTTGTTTGCCCCTTGAGGCTCCGGAGTCAAGCCTACGGCGTGTAAACCGAGTGTGTTACTCGCCCTTGGCCTTCGCGATGATCTCCTCGGCGACGTTCCGCGGAACCTCGGCGTAGGAGTCGAACTGCATCGAGTAGCTTGCGCGACCCGACGTCTTGCTGCGGAGGTCGCCGACGTAGCCGAACATCTCCGACAGGGGCACCAGGCCCTTGACGACGCGGGCACCGGCCCGCTCCTCCATGGCCTGGATCTGACCACGGCGGGAGTTGATGTCGCCGATGACCTCACCCATGTAGTCCTCGGGCGTGGTGACCTCGACGGCCATCATCGGCTCGAGCAGCACGGGGCTGGCCTTGCGCGCGGCCTCCTTGAAGGCCTGCGAACCGGCGATCTTGAACGCGAGCTCGGAGGAGTCCACCTCGTGGTAGCCACCGTCGAGCAGGATCACGCGCACGCCGGTCATCTCGTAACCGGCGAGGATGCCGAACTGCATGGCCTCCTGCGCACCGGCGTCGACCGAAGGGATGTACTCCTTCGGGATACGACCACCGGTCACCTTGTTCACGAACTCGTACGAGGCGTCGCCGCCCTCGATCGGCTCGATCGCGATCTGCACCTTCGCGAACTGGCCGGTACCGCCAGTCTGCTTCTTGTGCGTGTAGTCGACCCGGTCGACCGCCTTGCGGATGGTCTCGCGGTAGGCGACCTGCGGCTTGCCGACGTTGGCCTCGACCTTGAACTCACGGCGCATACGGTCGACCAGCACCTCGAGGTGCAGCTCGCCCATGCCACCGATGATGGTCTGGCCGGTCTCCTCGTCCGAGTGGACCTGGAACGACGGGTCCTCTTCGGCCAGGCGCTGGATCGCGATGCCCAGCTTCTCCTGGTCGCCCTTCGACTTGGGCTCGATGGCGACCTGGATGACCGGAGCCGGGAAGTCCATGGACTCCAGGATCACGGGCTGCTTGTCGTCGCACAGCGTCTCGCCGGTCGTGGTCTGCTTCAGACCCATGACGGCGACGATGTCGCCGGCGCCGACCGACGCGATCTCCTCACGCTTGTTCGCGTGCATGCGGTAGATCTTGCCGATGCGCTCCTTCTTGCCCTTGACGGAGTTCAGCACGGCGGTGCCGGACTCCAGGCGGCCCGAGTAAACCCGGACGAAGGTGAGCTTGCCGAGGTGCGGGTCGCTCATGATCTTGAACGCCAGCGCCGACAGCGGCTCGTCGTCGGACGGCTTGCGCTTGACGATCTCCTCCGGGTCCTTGACGTCGTGGCCCTCGATGGCCTCGACGTCCAGGGGGGAGGGGAGGTAGCGCACGACCGCGTCGAGCAGGGGCTGAACGCCCTTGTTCTTGAACGCGGTGCCACAGAACACCGGGGTGACCGTGGTGTCGTTGGACTTGCCGGACGCGATGGTGATGCGACGGATCGCGGCGTACAGCTGCTCCACGGAAGGCTCCTGGCCCTCCAGGTACAGCTCCATGATCTCGTCGTCGTTCTCGGCGACGGTCTCGACGAGCTTGCCGCGGTACTCCTCGGCAGCCTCGGTGTGGGTGGCCGGGATGTCGACCACGTCGTACATCTCGCCCTTCTCCGCCTCGGCGGACCACACGAAGGCCTTCATCGTGACCAGGTCGACGACGCCCTTGAAGTCGGCCTCGGCACCGATCGGCAGCTGCATGACGATCGGCTGCGCGCCGAGGCGGCTGCTGATCATGTCGACGCAACGGTGGAACTCGGCACCGGTCCGGTCGAGCTTGTTGACGAAGCAGATACGCGGGACGCCGTAGCGGTCCGCCTGACGCCAAACGGTCTCGGACTGGGGCTCGACACCCGCGACGCCGTCGAACACCGTCACGGCACCGTCGAGCACGCGCAGCGAACGCTCCACCTCGACGGTGAAGTCGACGTGGCCCGGGGTGTCGATGATGTTGATGGTGTGGTCGACATCGGCAAGCGGCCAGTGACAGGTGGTGGCAGCAGAGGTGATCGTGATGCCACGCTCCTGCTCCTGCTCCATCCAGTCCATCGTGGCGGCGCCGTCGTGGACCTCACCGATCTTGTAGGAGACGCCGGTGTAGAACAGGATCCGCTCGGTGGTGGTCGTCTTGCCCGCGTCGATGTGGGCCATGATCCCGATGTTGCGGACCTTGGCCAGGTCAAGTGAAGTGGTAGCCATAAGGCTTTCGTCTTCTCTCGGTCTCGATGTGGGTAGCGACTACCAGCGGTAGTGCGCGAAGGCCTTGTTGGACTCGGCCATCTTGTGGGTGTCCTCGCGCTTCTTCACAGCGGCGCCGAGGCCGTTGGACGCGTCGAGAAGCTCGTTGAGGAGGCGCTCGGTCATGGTCTTCTCGCGACGGGCGCGGGAGTAACCGACGAGCCAGCGCAGCGCCAGGGTGCTCGCGCGACCCGGCTTGACCTCGATCGGGACCTGGTAGGTCGCGCCACCGACACGGCGGGACTTGACCTCGATGGTCGGCTTGATGTTCTCGAGAGCGCGCTTCAGCGTGATGACCGGGTCGTTACCGGTCTTCTCGCGCAGGCCCTCCATGGCGCCGTAGACGATGCGCTCGGCGGTGGAGCGCTTGCCGTTCAGCAGCACCTTGTTGATGAGCGACGTGACAAGAGGAGAACCGTAGACCGGGTCGATGATGACCGGGCGCTTCGGGGCAGGGCCCTTACGAGGCATTGTTTACTTCTCCTTCTTGGCGCCGTAGCGGCTGCGGGCCTGCTTGCGGTTCTTGACACCCTGGGTGTCAAGCGAACCGCGGATGATCTTGTAGCGAACACCGGGCAGGTCCTTCACACGGCCACCACGCACGAGCACGATGGAGTGCTCCTGCAGGTTGTGTCCCTCACCCGGAATGTAAGCAGTGACCTCGATACCGCTGGTCAGACGCACACGCGCGACCTTACGCAGGGCCGAGTTCGGCTTCTTCGGGGTGGTCGTGAACACACGCGTGCAGACGCCGCGACGCTGGGGCGAACCCTCGAGTGCGGGCGTCTTGTTCTTCTCGACCTTGTCCTGCCGGCCCTTCCGGACCAGCTGCTGGATCGTAGGCACTACTTCTCCGGTTTCTGTGTGCCGAATGGTGAAGCTAACCTGGAACTTCGCCGACCCACGCGGTCGGGTGTGTCGGATCCGGCGGACTTCCGCCGCGAGGCAGGAAGAGGCGCAGATCACGGTGGCCGCTAGCTAGGCCCCGTGTGCGGTTGAAGACACGCACGAGGGCCAGGGCACACCCCAGGCACAAGGTCTGAGCGTACCTAGCGCATTCACTCCGGTCAAAACAGAAGCCCCGCCCCCGACACGCCGGACGTTTACGAGCGCCGCCCCAGCCCCTGTGATACCGGCGCCGCAGGGTCCGCGGAACCTCCCGGCGGCGACGCCGGGGACGGCACGGTCGGGCCGCCGCCGGCCCGGAACGGCCCCTTCGCGGCGTCCGCCCCCGTGTCGTGACCGATGAAGTACGTCGGACGGTTCTGCACGGCCGTGTAGATGCGGCCGACGTACTCCCCCAGCAGGCCCACGCAGACCAGCTGGACCGCGCCGATGAACAGCACGCCGATGAAGAGGGACGTCCAGCCGGGGACCGTGTGCTGGAAGGCGTGGGCGCTCAGGGTGTAGATCATCAGGGCCAGGCAGACCAGGAACGCGAAGCCGCCCAGCCAGGTGGCGATGCGCAGGGGCGCCGCCGAGAAGCCCGTGACGCTGTCGACGGCCAGCCGGATCATCCGGCCGAGGGGGTACTTGCTCTGGCCCGCCGGCCGCGGGGCCCGTTCGTAGCGGACCTCGCCGCTGGGGAAACCCAGCCAGGGCACCAGGAGGCGGTAGACCCGCTGCTGGTCCGGCAGGGCCTTCAGGGCGTCCACCGCGGCCCGGCTCAGCAGCCGGAAGTCACCGGCCTGGGCCGGCACCGACGGCCCGGCGAGCCGACGGACGAGCCGGTAGTACAGGCCCGCCGTCCACCGCTTGAAGCCGGTGTCGCTGGCCCGGTCGGCGCGGATGCCGTAGACGATGTCGAGGCCCTCGGTGCGGGCCAGCGCGAGCATCTCGGGAATCTTCTCGGGCGGGTCCTGGAGGTCGGCGTCGATACTGACGACGTACGCGCCGTGCGCCCGGTCCAGGCCCGCGGTGAGGGCGGCCTGGTGGCCCGAGTTGCGGCGCAGGCCGATGACCCGCAGTTCCGGCCAGCCGAGCCGGAAGGCGGCCAGCAGCTCGGCCGTGCGGTCGGTGCTGCCGTCGTCGACCGCGACCACCTCGTAGCCGACGCCGAGATCCGCCAGGACCGGGCGCAACCGGCTGACCAGCGCGGGAAGAACCTCTTCCTCGTTGTACATGGGTATGACGACCGACAAGACGGTCGCCGTGGCCGTGGTGTTCGGCGCTTCGGTCACCCGTCCTCCCCCAACCTGTGGCGCACATGTGCGACTCTGTTGCGATCTTATGACCACACTCTTATGACCACACTTCACGATCATCCGGACAACCGTGCCGCCCCTGGTGTCCGGCGATCGGCCGAGGGGGGACCCCAGCGATGAGCACGGCTTCCAGCGACACGGCGACGGACCCCGCCGTGCCCGACGGGCCGGTGGAGCGCTCGCCGAGACTGCGCCGCCTCACCCTGCCGGACGGTGTACGACCGTACCTCGCTCCGCTGCTCCTCTACGGCGTCACGAAGCTCGTGGGCCTGACCGTGTTCGCCTGGCTGCTGGAGTCGGCCGACGAATACCAGAAGAAGAACCCGCGTTTCGGCGGCGGCGCCCACTGGTGGGACGTCCTGGCCACCTGGGACGGCTGGTGGTACCTCCAGGTCGCCGAGAAGGGGTACGACCCCCGCCCGCTGGAGCAGCTCGCCCCGGGCGGGCTGTTCACCGTCAAGCAGAACTCGGTCGCCTTCTTCCCGCTCTACCCGGGCCTGATCCGCGGCGTCTCCGAGATCACCGGGCTGGGGCTGTACGGCTCCGGGATCCTGGTCTCGGTGCTCGCCTCCTTCGTCGCGGCCGCCGGCATCTACGCCGTGATCTCGACGCTCGCCGGGGTGCGGGCGGGCACGATCGCGGCCGGGCTGTGGGCGGTGGTACCCGGCGCGGGCGTGGAGTGGGCGGTCTACTCGGAGTCGCTCTTCGTCGCCATCGCCGCCTGGTGCTGCTACTGCGTGATGAAGCGGCGGTGGGTCGCGGCGGGGCTGCTCGCCTTCGTGGCCGGGCTCAACCGGCCGACCTCCGCCGCGCTCATCGGCGCGGTCGGACTGGCCGCGATCGTCGCCCTGGCCCGGCGGGAGAGCAGGCGCGAGCACGGGATCTCGGGACCCCTGTACGCGATGTTCGCCGCGCCGCTCGGCCTGCTCACCTACGTCACCTGGGTCGGCCTCAGCATGGGCGACCTCACCGCGTACTTCACGCTCCAGCGCGAGGGCTGGGCCCACTACTTCGACTTCGGCTCCTACACCCTCGACGTGCTGGGCAACACGGCGATCGGTCGCCACAACTACCTGTTCGCGTTCTCGGTCCCCGACCTCCTCGGCGTCCAACTGGTGCTGGCGCTGCCCTTCCTGATCGCGCTGATGCTCCGCAAAAAGCCGCCGCTGGTGCTGGTCGCGTACACCCTGGCGAGCGTGATCACCGTGCTGGGCACCCAGCAGATGTTCGGCAACACGGGGCGCTACCTGCTGCCGGTCTTCCCGCTGCTGCTGGCCCCGGCAGCGGCACTGAGCCGGCTGAAGTGGCCGAGCCTGGCGGTGTTCTTCGGGACGGCGGCCCTCGCGTCGGGGTGGTACGCGCACTACGTGATCTTCGAGTTGGGCATTCCGTAGACCCGGTGCGGTGATCCGGTGCGGTGATCCGGTGCAGTGACCCGGTCTGGTGATCCGGTGCGGTGAAGGGGCCGGAGGTCACCGGGCCCGGCGGGTGGCGCGTTCGGCGGCGAACACGTCCTCCAGCCGGAAGAGCTGGGCCCGCCCCGCCTTGCCGGCCGGTTCGAGATGCCCCAGCTGGACCCACTTGCGAATGGTGGCGGGGGCCACACCGACCTCCTGGGCCGCGAGAGGGCCGGGAATCAGGGTCGGCCGCCCGGCGGTGCGTCGGTCGGCGGTGCGTCGGTCGGCGGTGCGTCGATCCGCGGTGTGTCGATCCGCGGTGTGTCGGTCGGCGGTGCTCATGCGCGCGCCCACTCCCCCTCGTCCCAGGTGTGCCGGTAGGCCGGGTCGTCGTGGCAGCCGCAGTCCGGTTCCGGGCAGCGGCAGGCCGGATTGACGCAGAGGACGGCCGCGCGGTCGGGGAACGCGCGCAGGGAGACGGAGTCGCACCAGGGGCAGCGGCCGGCGACCCGGACGACGGTCTCGGTGTCGCCCAGCGCGCGGGCGCAGCGGCGGGCCATCCGGCGGGTCTCGTCGCGTACATGCGCGGCCAGGACGGTGTCGGCGGCCACGCGGTCGAGGAGGGACGCGATCCGGCGCAGCCGCTCGGGCACGGAGGCGCGGCGCGGACGGGGCAGTCCGAGCCGGTCGCGTACCGCCTCCTCCAGTTCGAGCACACCGTCGGTGATGTCACGGATGGCGTCGGAGACATGCAGGCGCAGCGGGGCCGCGCCGTGGCCGGGCGCCACGAGGCCGTGCCGCTGCCGGAGCAGCAGCTGTTCCTCGCGCTCCTCGCGCAGGCGGGCGCCGAGATCGGCGGGAGGCCGCGACGCGGCGGGGCGGTGGGCGGGGGTCGTGCGGCCGGGCACCAGTTCCGTGGACAGCTCGGGGAACTGCTGGAGAAGGGTGCCGATCCAGAGGACGGCCTGGGCGGTGGGGCGGTCCTGACAGCCGTCAGCCACGGGTGCCTCCCTGGGCCGGGAGGTGGGCGAGGCCGACGGCCGGGGCCGGGGCCGGCGGGAGGAGATGCGCGGGCACGGGGACCGGGCGGCCGGAGCGCCAGAGACGGCCGCCGCAGACGCCGTCGAACCAGTTGTCGGCCGGTGCCACCGCCTCCTCGCAGGCCCGTCGCACGCGACAGCCGGAGCAGGCCCGGAGCGCGGGGGCGGCGACCTTGGCCTTCTTGGAGAAGACGACCCGCGGGGAGAGCCCGGTACAGGCGGCCGCGGACTGCCATCCGGGGGCTGATGGGCAGGAACTCGTTTCGGGCATGGACATGGGACCCCCCTGGGTTCGTGAACGAGCCGTACTGGGTGAACGTCCTCCAGACTTACAGATTGCGTGCGCGCCCGCAACGAAATTCAGACAGGTGAAGGCTCGCGGCGTCCCCCGAATCTCCACGAACCGCACAAACTTTCCTCAGTGCTTGCTCGAGAGCACGTAATTCCGCGCGCGCAAGCAAGCTAAACTCTTGCCCACCCCCGAAGGAAGAGAGAAAGACATGACCAACCAGGGCTTGGACGCATTCGCCGCGTGGGTCGAAGACCTCATGCGCGAACGCGGCTACGACATCGACAGTCCACGCGGCGGCGGCAAGTCGAGAATCGCGGACGAGGCCGGCGTGCACCGCGCCGCGGTCACCCGTCTGCTCCAACGGCAGAGCATGCCGGACCTGGAGACCACCCGCAGGCTCGCCCGCGTGCTCGGGGTGCCGGTCCGCGACATGCTCATCCGCTCCGGCCGGCTGACCGCGGAGGAACTGGCCGACCCGCACGACTACCTGGCCTCGCCCGCGCCCAGCGCGGATTTCGGCCGCCGCCCCACGCTGGAGGAGGTCGCCGAACTGCTGGGCGTGCCCGCCGACCGGCGCGAGATGTTCGTCAGGGTGGTGGAGCAGTTCCTGCCGAGCGAGGCCGAGGCCGAGGTGACGCAGGTGCGTGAGGACCGGCGGGTCCTGGTGGAGACGGCCGCGGCCGCACCCACCGCCGACTGACCGAGCCGCACCACCGAGCCGAACCACCGGTACATGTCACACCGGTCGCATGCCACACCAGTCGCATGCCGCACCGGTCGCACGGCGTACCGGTCGCGATGTCGTGCCGGATCCGATCGAGGGGCACCCGTGGGCCGACGGGGGCTCCGGTCGACGGCGCTGCGGCTCGCCCGCATTTCGGCCGACGCCGGCACTCGCCAACTCCTTACGCCTGCAGTCCCCCTTACGCCTTACGCCTGCATGCCCTCTTACGCCTGCATGCCCCTCTGGCTCTCCCCCTCTCCCCCTCCCCCTCCCCTCACCCTCCCGCCCCTCGCCCTCCTCTCGCCCCTCCTGGCCTGCGCTCCCGCCCCTCCCGTATCTCCTTTCCCATCTCCCTCGCCGTTTTAGTTGCGTGCGCGCACGCTCGTCTGTCACAGTTGGTGCAGCGGCGGAGCTGTGCCCGCGAGCCCCGAGTGGGCCGCACCCGCCGCCGTACGCCGGGCCGAGGCGCCGCGCGCCTCCCCTTCCCCGCCCCCGCGCGGCGCCCGCCCGGCGACTTCCCCTTCTTCACGGCGAGGTGACCCGGCATGACCACACCCACCCCACCGAGCGCCTTCCCGGACGTCGAGGCCCTGGTCGTCGACATCCTGGAGGCCGACTCGGCGCTCTCCACGGCGCTCGTCGCCGTCGAACCGCCCGCGAACTTCGACGGCACGACCGCCGCCGTCCTCGTCAACCGGCGCGGCGGCGCGTGGATCGGCGAGCTGCACGTCGACCAGCCCCTGATCGAGCTGGAGGTGTACGGCCCGACCAAGCAGGCCGCGCACGTCCTGGCCAACGCCGCCCGCCGCGCGCTGCTGGCCGCGGCCGGCAACCGGTACGGCACGAACCTCATCACCGAGGTGGAGGAGCAGGACGGCCCGCGCTGGCTGCCCGACTACCTCTACTCCGCGGCCAACCGCTACGTCGGCGTGCTCAAGGTGTTCCTGGACGTCCACTGAGACGTCCACCGAGACGTCCAGCGAGACGTCCAGCGGGCCGACCACCGAGACACCCGCCGGACATCCGCCGACGCACCCCGCGCGGGCGGTTCCCGTTCCGCGCCCCACCGACCGAAGGCCCCGCCGTCCGCACGGCGGGGCCTTCGCCGTACCCGGAGCGCTTGTCCACCGGGCGACGGCACCCAGCACCACCGCACCACTCCACACCCCGTCACACCCCTCTATAAGGAGACCCACCCATGGCAGGAACCAACTCCTCCGAGATCCGCATCGCAGGCGTCGGCCGGCTCTACGTCGCCGCCGCCGACACCAAGGTTCCGACGACCTTCTCCACCGACCCGTCCACCGACTGGGCCACCGGTTGGAAGAACCTCGGCTTCACCTCCGGTGAGGGCGTCACCTTCAGCAAGAAGGACAAGCTGGAGCCGGTCGACGTGTGGCAGGCCGTGAGCCCGGTGCACTTCGTGTACTCGGACCGCGATCTGACCCTGAAGTTCTCGCTGATGCAGTTCAACGAGGACACGCTGCCGTTCTTCATGGGCGGCGGCGCGGTCGAGGCGGTCACCGGCTCGACCGGCGTCTACAAGTACGAGATCGCCGACCGCCCGTACGCCGATGTGCGCGCCCTCGGCCTGGAGTTCACGGACGTCCGCGCCTCCGACGGCGCCACGGTGACCTACCGCTTCGGTGTTCCGCGCGGCCAGGTCACGGCGGCGGACGACATCAAGCTGGCCCGCAAGTCGGCGGCCCAGCTCGGCATCACCTACACGGCGATGGCCGCCGCCGACGGTTCGGCGCTGGCCAGCTTCGTGATGAAGGACGCCGCGTACGCCGCGTCCTGACCCACCGGGGCGGGGCGGGTCGACCGGCCCCGGCCGACCCGACCCGCCCCGCCCCGGATCCGCACCGCTTTTCCGCAGACCCAAGGCCCGGCCCAAGGCCCACGGCCCACGGCCCAAGACCCACGGCAAAAGTCCCAAGGACCCAAGGAGCACCCATCGCCATGGCCCGTTTCGACGTCAACGCCGCCCGCGCCCAGCGCCTCGAAGCCCTCGGCCGTACCTGGTCGTTCGAGCTGGACGACGAGAGCTTCACCCTGCCCACGGAGCTGACCCGCGCCACCGCGAAGGCGCTGCGCGAGCTCGACGACAACGACGTGGACGGGCTGCTCGGGCTGCTCATGGGCGAGCAGCAGTTCGCTCGCTTCGAGCGGCACGAGGTCACCATGCAGGACATCGCGGCGATCCTGGAGGCCTACGGCAAGGAGACCGGGCTCGGCCTGGGGGAAGGCTGAGCCTCGTCGGGTTCGTCGACGAACACGCCGAGGCCCTCGAAGCGGACCTGCTCCGCTATTACGGGATCGATCTGCTCGACTGGCACCGTGAGCGCCTCTCCGCGCGGCGGCTCGCGGTGCTCGTCAAGCAGTTGCCGCGCGACAGCGCGCTGAACCGCGAACTGCACGGCGAGGCCGCCGAGTGGTCGGTGACCGACCATCTGCTGGCCGCCGTCGTGGACCATCTGGCGGCCGCCAACTGGATGTTCGCCTGCGTCAACTCGGAGGAGGGGGACCAGCCGGACGCCCCGGCTCCGGTGCCGCGTCCGACGGAACCGGCCGAGAACGGCACCTACGGCGCGGGCGACGCGTACGAGGAGCAGGAGGACCACGGGGTGCACGAGGGGTACGAGGAAGCCGGCGAGCGTTCCCCGGGCGTCGGGCGGTCGGCCCCGGGGTCGGTTCCCACGGCGGACGGGTCACGGGGACCCGTGCCGGACGAGGCGCCGTCGGCGTTCCAACTGGCCCGCTTCTTCGGCTGATCCGCCCGGTTACCCCGTTTCCCGGTCGCCCGGCTACCCCGTTTCCCGGTTACCCCGTTTCCCGGTCGCCCGTCGGACGGTCGGTCATGGCGTGCCCGTCGGCTCCCTCAGCGGGAGCCCGACGGGCCGTTCTGCTCGTCCCGGCGCCGGCCGCCGGCCCGGCCCTCCAGTTCGTCCGCGAGGGCCCGGGCTCTGTCCGAAAGCAGCCGGGGCCGGGGTTCGTCGCGCACGCCCTGCGGCTCGACCGGCTCGACCGGTTCCGGCCGCTCGACGTCGTCCGTCTGCTCGGACTGCTCAGCCCGCTCAGTCTGCTCGAGCTGCTTGGGCTGCTCGGGCTGCTCGGGCTGCCCAGTCCGTTCGGGCCGCTCAGTCCGTTCGGGCCGCTCCCGCGGTGGCCGTTCCGCGGTCCCGGTGCCGTCCGGCCTGCGTGCCCTCTCCCGTCCGGTGGCTCCGATCTCGCCGGGCAGGGCCAGTGGGGGCACGCTCGGCCGGCCGTTGCGCCGGACCACCGGCCGCCGGTCGGAGGGCATGACGCGCTTCCCCCGCACCTCACGTGCGGAGAGCAGGATGTCCCCCTCGGCGCCGGAGCCGACCTCGGCCCCACCGGCCCCACCGGCCTCGCCCGCACCGTCGGCCTCGTCCTCGACGTCCCCGTCCTCCTCGTGCGGCCCCCTGGCCGGGCCGCTCGCGCTCGTCGGCCCGATCCGGCTCGTCGTCCCGACAACGTTGGCCGCGTCCGGATCGCCGTACGGAGCCTCCGCGCTCCCGTCCGTCTCCGCTGCCGGGGAAGGCGACGGCACCGGGGTTCCGTCCGCCACCGAACGTTCCCGTTCGCCGCGTTCCTCCACGCGCGTCCATGCGGAGGGAGGGCGCAGCAGTTCGACATAGGGAAGCGGAATGACCTCGCCGCCGCGCTCGTGCTCGCGCTCCCCCTCGGCCCGTCGGGCCCGGCGGGGACGGTGGCCGGTGCGGGCGTCCTCCTGGCCCTGGAGGTAGGCAGCGGTGATCCGCTCCTCGTACGCGCGGCGGATCGCGGGCAGCTGTTCGTCGACCACGTCGGCCCAGCCCGCGCTGTACGCGGCCAGTTCCCGCCGGTCGAGTTCGCTGCGGGGAAGGACCACCAGGTCTTCCGGTTCATGGCCGAGCAGGAGGACCAGCTCCGAGACACGGGCGATGAGATGCGGCAGATCGGAGGCCTGTTCGAGCCAATCGATCACATGCTCGCGCCGCACGTTGCTCGCGTCCCCGTCCACCCCGTAGGCCTTGCCCTCGTCCCCTGAGCCCCATCGCGCCCCCGCGCGAGGACGGCTGCCCGTCGCCGTCCACCGTCGTCTGGCGGTCACTCAGTTCCCTTGCGGAGCGCCGCTGTTCACCTTTTCGTATCCGACGGGAGAACGGCCGGATCCTACTCCACGAACCTGGGCGGCACTTCGGCCGCACCCGGCATTACCGCAGGTCCCGACCGCTGAACGACGGGCGCTCCTCGCCAAACACGGAACGACACCACAGGATTACTCGTACACTAGTTCGAACACGCGTTTCGAACGCCCCAGAGGCGCCACCTGTACCACAGCCCAGCGGACAGACCGGAAAGCAGGCCGACATGGTGACTGGCACGAGCAACTCCCCGAAGCAGCCGATCGACACCTACACCCGCCTCGCCCACCTCCTGCACACCACGCCCCCCGACCGCGAGGCCCTGCTCGACCGGGTGTACGAGGAACTGCTCGCCCGGGAGTCCCGCGCCTACGCGGCCGGCTGGTCGGACGCCCTGACGGAGGCACGGCGGGTGCAGCGCTGCCGCCGAGGCCGGTCCTGACGACTGCCGCACCTGTCGTGCCCACAGCGAGTACGGTCCCGGCATGACGATCGAGAGGCTGGGCGGCGCCCTCGTCGCCGCCATAACCGGCACCCTCTGCCTGGTGTTCGCGTTCCAGGTCCTGAGCCGATGCCGCCTGCGGTTGCGCGGCGTCAGGACGACCGCGGAGCTGGTCCGCTTCCGCACCGCCACGGAGGAGGACGGCCACGAGCTGTACTTCCCCGTGGTGACCTTCGCACTGCCCAACGGCACCAAGATGACGGCCGAGTCGAGCGAAGGCATCCGCAATCCGCCCCGAGGCGTGCAGGAGGGCGACCGAACCGAGATCCTCTACGACCCGGCGGCGCCAGGCGTCTTCACCCTCCCCGCCCTCCTGCCGGGGCGGCTCAGGACGACCGAGATCCTCTACCTGTGCGTCGGCTGCCTCAGCCTGGCCGTCATCACGTGGCGGATCCTGGCGGACACATTCTGAGGACACCCCCATACCCGTCACATCCGAAGAGGGCCCGGCTCCTGCAGCCGGGCCCTTCTTGTCGTCCACGGAGGACACATGGCGCAGCGAGACCTCAAACAGCTCGATACGGATCTCCAGACGGCCGAGAACAGCATCACCGCCATCAAGAACGAACTCGGGGCGGTCCCGTCGGGCAACACCCGCACCATCCTGTTCCGGATCGGCGAGCTGGAGAAGCTGTCGGCGACCGTGACCCGAATCGAAACGAACGTCGTCGCCACCGACGCCGCCGTCACACAGCTGAAGGAGAAGTTCAAGGAATTCCGCTGGATGGTGCTCGGCCTCGCCGTCAGCCTCCAGCTCTTCAAGCTGGACATCCAGGCCTTCAAGCTCGATATCACCCTCTTCAAGGAGTGGAAGAAGAACGACGTCATCGCCGGCGCCAAGGCATCGCCCACGTACCTGAAGGCGCTTTTCAGCAAGCAGGCCAGGGACGCACTGGCTGCGGAGAAGCAGCGGAAGAAGGACGAGAAAAAGCTCAAGAGTGATCTCGAGAAGGCCCTCAAGGGAATTCCGGGGCGAGTCGACAGAATCGAGCAGTCGATCAAGCCGAGCACTCTGCGCTCGCATTTTGACACCGTCTACTTTCAGAAGTCGAAAGCGCAGCCGATCTACCAGGGAATTCGTGCGGCACGGACAGAAGCGGACAAGGCCAACCAGGCTATCGACGTTCTTCGCAACAAGCTCAAAGCCGCCGGAAACGCGGGTAGTCCGAATGCGAAACCGCCGAAGAACGCGAAGAAGGACGTCACGGACCTCAGGGCCTCAGTCAAGGATCTGAGCGAAGCCCTCGCGGGCATCTGAGCGCCACAGCGAAAGGATCACAAACGGATGTCTCTCGTTCGAGCACTCGACAGATCGACTTCCGGGCTCAAGAACTTCCAGAGCCAGGCGAGTTCGGCCGGCACCGCCGTGAAGGGCGTCGGCGACAAGGCGAAGTCCGGGGAAGGGCAGCTCAAGCAGCTCAAAACCGCCGCCCAGGGCGCCGAAAAGGAACTGAAGGACCTCAAGACCGCCTCCGACCAGGCCGAGAAGTCGCTCGGCAAGGCCGGGAAGACCGGGTCCAGTGCCGGTACGAATCTCGGCAAGTACGAGACCGGCGCGAGCAAGGCGGCCAAGGGCCAGGACAAGATGAACAAGTCGATGAAGGGCAACTTCTTCGGCATGCTCATGGACCTGCTCCGGCCGCTGATCGAGAAGGTCGTCGACATGGCGGCCAACTCCAAGACCATGCAGAAGGTCATGAAGACGGCCTTCGAGGTCATCAAGTCCGTGATCGGCACCGTCATGAAGGCCATCGGGCCGATCATGAAGAACGCGGCCAAGCTCATCAAGTCGGTGTGGACCGGCATCAAGACGGCGATCTCGGCCGTCGTCAAGGCCGTCGCCACGGTGATCAAGACCTACGTCGCCATCTGGAAGAAGGTCATCACCACCGCGCTGAACGCGATCAAGACGGTCGTCTCCGGCGTCTGGAAGGGCATCAAGGCCGTCATCTCGCCGGTCGTCAACTGGGTCAAGTCCGCGATCCCGAACGCCTTCAAGGCCGTCAAGGACAAGCTGTCCAGCATCTGGGGCGGCCTCAAGGGCATCGCGGGCCGCGCCTTCGACGGCATCAAGAGCGCGGTGAAGGGCCCGATCAACGCGGTCATCGGCCTCATCAACCGCGCGATCGGCGCCCTCAACGGCATCAAGGTGTCGATCCCGGGCTGGGTCCCGGGCGTCGGCGGCAAGACCTTCGGCGTCAGCCTGCCGAGGATCCCGATGCTGGCCACCGGCGGTGTCGTCATGCCCCGCTCCGGCGGTGTCCCCGCGATCCTCGCCGAGGCCGGTGAGGCGGAGGCCGTCCTGCCGCTGAGCAAGCTGGACCGGCTGCTGCGACGGGCCGCCGCCCAGGGCCCGGCATTCGCCGGAACCGCCGGGACCGGCGGCGCGCTGCACATCGAGCACTACTACGCGGCCGAGAGCAGCAGCCCGCAGCGGACCGCCGACGCGCTGATGTTCCTGGCGAAGGCACGCGGATGAGCGCCGCCGCACTGCCTGCGGGAGGCGGGGCGGCCGACCTGTTCGCCGGGGTGACACCGGCTCTCGGGGCCTTCCGGTCCCGGCTGGGACAGAACACCGCCGCGGCGCGCTCTCTGGCCGGCCGGATCAAGAGTGCCGCCACCGGCGTCGACGCCGTCCGTTCCGCCGCTTCCCAGGGCGCCACCGCCGTACGTCAGGTCAAGACCGGCGCCGACGCCGCGAGCCGCTCCGTCACGAAGACCGGGCAGACCGCCACCGCCGCCGCCACCGGCATCAAGTCGGCCGGCACCCGGGCCAAGGGCGCCGGCAAGTCGCTCGGCACCCTGAACTCCGCGTTCGGCGGTGTCCTCGCCATCGTCGGTGCGCTGATCGAGGCCTCCGGCGTGCTCGGCGACCTCATGGGCGCCTTCGGCACCGCCATGACCATCGGCTCCGGCGTGATGCTGATCATCAACGCCCTCACCCGCGCCAACCCCATCGGGTTCGTCACCGGCCTGCTCCTGCCCGTCGCCGGCTGGCTGATCGATCTCGCGCTCAACTCCGAGACCGGGCAACGGCTGATGGAGCAGCTCGCCACCCTCGTACTGAAGTACGTCGAGGGCTATCTGACCGTCATGACGCCGCTGCTCAAGGGCATCGCGAGCGCGGTGAACACGTACGTCACCGGATACCTGGCCGTCATCACCACCGCGCTCACCGTCATCGGCACGCTCCTCGGTACCGGCTTCGCCGTCATGAAGGCGCTGACCACCGGGGACACCCGGGCGCTCAGCGGCAAGGTGTCGTCGGTCTGGCGGGGGTTCAAGGACGCCGTGCGGCCGGCGCTGGAGTGGATCACCAGGGACGTCCCCCGGATGTTCACCCGGATCAAGGAGGCCACCTCCCGCACCCTCGACGCGATGGGCAGGTTCGTGACGACCGGCACCCAGACCGTCGCCGGTGTGGTCAAGGGGCCGATCCAGGGACTCATCGCCTTCGCCAACTGGGTCATCGACGGGCTCAATTCCCTGAGCTTCTCGATCCTCGGCAAGAAGTTCGGCATCCACCTGGACAAGATCCCGATGCTCGCGGAGGGCGGCATCGCCGTCCCCGGCGCCTCGAGGGGCGCCGGCCGGGTGCTGCCGCTGACCACCCTGGAGCGGCAGCGCGTGCTCGCCCGGCGACGCCGGGCATCGACGTCACAGCAGCCCCACCGGGTCAAGGAGTTCCACGAGAGCGCGCGCACGGGCGCCCGCGGCACCGCGGAGGACCTGCTCTTCCTGGCCGCGGCCCACGCATGCGCCTGAACCCGCGGCCCACGCACGCACCTGAACCGCCACGCGAACCCGCACCCGGGCACGCAGCCGCACCCACGCATGAGCCCGCGGCCGCACCCGCACCCGCACCCATCCATGAGCCGACAGCCGCGCCCACCCAGGAGCCCGCGCACCAGCCCTCACCCGTGCCCGCAGCCGAGCCGCACACAAACCCGACCGCACCAGCTCGCCCACAAGCCCGTACACAAGGAGTGAGGTGACGGCCCGATGGCCGAGATCACGACAACCGCATACACAGACGATGTGGCCCCCGGCTCACTCATCACCCGCGACGGGCAGATGCAGTGGGCCGGACTGCTGATGGGTCCCGGCACCTCCTACGAGATCGACCGCGGCGGCCTCAGCGGCTGGGAGGACCTGCCGGAGTACGACTCCTCCGACGCCGACCACCCCACCGCGCACGGCGCCTGGCCGGGCGCCCGCTACGCCAAGCCGCGCAAGGTCGGCGGCACGGTGTGGACCGTCCCGGCGCAGGACGACGCCGCCTCCTCGCTCACCGCCACCCGTGTCCTGCGCCAGGCGCTGCTGCTCGGCGACGCGGAGCGCTGGCTCGCGGTGCGGCTGCACGGCGAGACGCTGGCCGTAAGGGCCCGGGTCAGTCAGCGGGTGCTGGCCGCCGACCGGACGTACACCACCCAGGGCGTCTCCCGGGCGTCCGTGCAGTGGTACGCCACCGACCCGCGCCGCTACTCGGTCACCGAGCAGACCGCCGTCACCGGCGCCCCGCAGCCGGAGAGCGGTCTGACCTGGCCGCTGACCTGGCCGCTGTACTGGGGGCAGGCGGCCTCCACCGGGGACGTCAACGCCGACAACGGCGGCTCCGCACCCACCCATCCGGTGATCACCTTCACCGGCCCGTGCGCCAACCCGACGGTGACCGACCGGACTTCGGCGCAGCGGCTGCGCTACGAGATCGCGCTGGCCTCGGGCGACGAGCTCGTCGTCGACACCGCCGCCGGCACGGTCACCCTCAACAGCACCGCCTCGCGCCGGCACACCGCGGCCGCGGACAGCAGCCCCGAGGAACTCTTCGCGTTCGCCCCCGGCCGCGCGCAGTTGGCCTTCCGACCCGACACCTACGGCTCCGGCGCCCAGATGACGGTGCGCTGGCGAGAAGCGGAGTGGTGACCCCATGACCGTGCGAGCCGCCTGGCTCACGGAGACCGGCCAGACCCGGGAGGACACCCGGGTCACCCTGTCCGGACTCCTCACCCCGAACGCCCTGGTCGCGGAGAACATCCCGCTCAAGGCCCGCGGCGGTATCGTCCCCGGCGGCTTCGCGCTCAGCGGCGCCACCGGGGGCATGACCCTCACGATCGGCACCGGCCGCGCCTTCGTCCAGGGCGGCCGGACCAACCAGGGCACCTACGCCGTGGCGGTGACCGAACCCGAGAGCCTGACGATCGAGGACGGCGACCCCGCGCACCAGCGGATCGACCTGGTCGAACTCGTCGTCCAGGACAGCACCTACGACGGCACGGCGGACACCGTGGCACGCGTCCGCCTGGTCAAGGGCACCCCCGCGGCCTCACCCCAGCAGCCGGTCGGTCCCGACGGCAGCACCCTGCCGCTCTACCGGATCCTGGTGCCCGCCGGGGCGTCGGCCGGCTCTGGCGGACTGGCCTGGAACTCCGCCGTCACCAACCTGCGCTACGCCACGGTGGCCCTCGGCGGCATCGTCCCCGCCGCCGGCTTCAGCGGCGCGTACGCCGGCCAGTACCGCGACAACGCCGGCGTCCTGGAGCGCTGGGACGGCACCGCCTGGGTCGCGTACCCCAAGGGCGTCGGCGGGATCCCGCCGGCCGGCACCCTGACCGCGGGCAGCTACGCCGGCCAGTACCAGGAGGACCCCACCGGTCCGCTCCAGCGCTGGAACGGCAGTGCCTGGGTCGCTTACCCGAAGTCCGTCGGCGGCATCGCCCCCGCCGGCACCGTCGCCACCGGTGGATACCCCGGCCAGTACCGCGAGGACTCCGCCGGTCTGCTCCAGCGCTGGAGCGGCTCGGCCTGGAGCTACGCGGAGGGCCGCACGACCCTGCTGCTCAGCGTCTCGCAGACCAGCATGCAGTCCGTGGCCCACAACACGTGGACGCAGATCACCATGGCGAGCACCGACGTGGACGACGCGGCCGGCTGGTCGGGGTCCAACACCTACACGGTGCCGAGGGCCGGCTGGTGGCGGGTGGCGGGCAACGTCACCTGGTACACGGAGTCCACCTCGGGTGCGCGCGGCGCACGGATCTACCTCAACGACGGCGGAGTCGCGCGCGCCACCTGGCTGATCGGAGCGGGCCCCGGCGCGACCTCGGTCGGCGGCAGCGCCCTGATCAGGTGCGCCGCCGGCGACAAGCTCGCGCTCTACGGGCTGCAGAGCTCCGGCTCGACCATCAGCACCCTCGGCGGTTCCGGCTACTACACCAACCTCACCGCCGAATGGCTCAGGTCCTGACGTGTCCTGACGGACCCTCACCTCACCCCCGCCCCTCCGGAGTTCGCCTCCGAAGACCACAGGAGACCAGCAGATGAACCTGCGCAGCTCATGGGTGGCCGAGACCGGCCAGACCCGCGAGGACACCCGTCTGACCCAGCTCGGCGCGACCACCCCGGCCAACCCGCTGGACGTCCGCTCCGGCATCCTGCCCGGCTCCTACGACGGCCAGTACCGCCTCTCGGGCTTCTGGATGGAGGGCGGCGCGGGCACCATGACCGCCACGGTCCACGAGGGCCGGGCCGTCGTCCAGGCCGACAGCAACCAGGGCGCCTACCCGGTCACGCTGGCCGAGCCGATCACCCTCACCTTCGCCGACGGCGACGCCTCCTACGGCCGGATCGACGTCGTCGTCCTGCGCGTCTACGACGACCTGTACGACGACTCGGGCTTCACCAAGGCCGCCGTCGAGATCGTCCGCGGCACGCCGGCGGCCACCCCCGTCGTGCCCGCCCTCCCGGAGATCGCGCTGCCGGTCTACCAGGTGTCCGTCCGGGCCGGCATCAGCGCCGGCAAGGGCGGGATCAACTGGAGCACCGACGTGACCGACCTGCGCACGCCCACCGTCGCGGTCGGCGGCATCCTGCCCGTCTACGGCGACACCGGCAACGGCGCCTACCCGGGCCAGTACCGCGACTCCGGCGGCGCCCTCCAGCGCTGGGACGGCTCCGCCTGGGTGTCCTACCCCAGCGCCCTGGGCGGCATCGCCCCCTCCGGCACCGTCACCACGGCCAGTTACAACGGCCAGTACCGCGACACCCCCGCCGGGCTCCAGCGCTGGAACGGCACCGCCTGGGTGACGTACCAGCCGGTCCCGACCTGGACGAACTACACGCCGGTCTGGCGCTGCGAGACCGGCGTGGCGCCCGTCCTCGGCAACGGCACGCTGGCCGGGGCGTACGTGAAGACGGGCACCGTCGTCACCTTCCGGATCTACCTCAAGATCGGTTCGACGACGAACCTGTCCGCCCAGTCCGCCGACGGCGACTGGACCTTCTCGCTGCTGGCCGCACCGGTCTCCACCGCCTGGAAGCTGGACGGACGCGTGCTGAACGCGGAGGCCTTCGACGACTCCGCCATCCTGATGTACCAGGGCAGCGGGCTCCTCGCGGTGGCAAACGGCGGAGTCGTCCGCTCGCTGCGCGACACCCTCAAGACCGGCACCAGCCCGTGGGACAAGTCCGCGCCGTTCGCCTGGGCCGTCAACGACATCCTCTCCATCCACGGCACCTACGAGTCGGCCTCCTGACGAAGGGACACCCCATGACCGTACGTTCCGCCTGGCTGTCGGCCGACGGCCAGACCCGGGAGGACACCCGGGTCACCCAGATCGGGGCGGTCACCCCCGTCACCGACATCAAGGGCCGCTCCGGTGTCCTGCCCGGCTCCGAGAACGGCCTGTACCGGGTCACCGGACTCTGGCTCAACGGCACCACCGGCGGTATGACCGCCACCGTCGGGGTGGGCCGGGCCGTCGTCCAGACGTCCGTCGCCCGCGGCGCCTACCCGGTCGCCGTCACCGAACCGGTCCCGCTCACCTTCGACGCCGGCGACCCCCAGTTCGGCCGCGTCGACCTCGTCGTCCTGCGGGTCTACGACGACGACTACGACGGCTCCGACCGCACCGAGGCCGCCGTCGAGATCGTCAAGGGCACCGCGGCCGCCACCCCGGTCGCCCCCGCCGCCCCGGACGCCTCCCTCGTGCTGTTCACCGTCGCCGTGGCCAAGAACGCCGGCGCCGGCAGCGGCGGCATCGACTGGGACAGCGCCCGCGTCGATCTGCGCCCCACCACCGTCCCGCTCGGCGGCATCCTGCCGACCCGCTCCGACGACACCGCGCCCGGCGGCTATCCCGGCCACTACCGGGACGTCAACGACACGCTCCAGCGCTGGAGTTCCACTGCCTGGGTGCCCTACCCCAAGGGCGTCGGCGGACTCGTCCCGGCCGGGGTGCTGACGACCGGCGGCTATGTCGGCCAGTACCGCGACTCCTCGCTCGGCCAGCTCCAGCGCTGGAACGGCGGCGCCTGGCAGCCGGCCGTTCCGGGGCCCGTCTTCGTGCAGTCGCTGGACGCCGGGACCACCGCCTCGACGACGTACACGGCCGCCCTGGCCTCCACCACCGTCACGGCGCTCACGCTCACCTTCACCGCTCCGCCGTCCGGCTCCGTGATCATCGGCCTGGGCGCCCGGATGTCCTCGGGCGGCGAGACCGCACAGGCCCACATGTCCCCGCAGGTCACGCTGGGCTCCACGGTGATCTGGGCGGCGGACGACGAGCGGGGCGCGTCCGGTTCGGGCGCCGTGTCCAAGTCGACGTCGACCCAGCTGCGCCTGAACTCCCTCACCGCCGGCTCGACCTACACCGTCACCGCGATGCACCGGTCGAGCAACGCGAGCTTCACCTGCGCGTTCGACAACATCTTCCTGCGCGTCGACCCGATCGCCTGAACCACCGTCCCGTTCCCTCCCGTTCTCCCGAAAGGAGTCGACCATGCCCGTGCGCTCCGGATGGCTCTCCCCCGACGGCCAGTCCCGTGAGGACACCCGCCTCGTCTCGCTCGGCGCCCTGACCCCCACCTCGCCCGTCGCCACCCGCTCCGGTGTCCTGCCGGGCTCCTCCGACGGCGCCTCCCGCATCTCCGGCTTCACGCTCACCGGCACGGCGAACAGCATGTCCGCCACGGTCAGCCCCGGCCGTGCCGTGCTCCAGAGCACCGACGCCAGGGGCGCCTACCCGGTCGCCCTCACCGAGTACCTGCCCGTGACGTTCGCGGACGGCAACGCCCAGTACACCCGCATCGACCTGCTCGTCCTGCGGATCTACGACGACGCCTACGACGGCCTCGGCCGCACCGAGGCCGTCGTCGAGATCGTCCCGGGCACCCCGGCCGCGGCCCCGACGGTACCGGCGGTGCCCGGCCTGTCGCTTCCGCTGTACGAGGTGACCGTGCCGGCCAACGCGAGCGCGGGCACCGGCGGCATCGCCTGGGCCTCGGCGCTGCTCGGCCGCCGCACCGCCACGGTCGGCGTCGGCGGCATCCTCCCGGTGACCACGGACACCTCCAACGGCGCCTACCCCGGCCAGTACCGGGACCTGGGCGGCGTGATCCAGCGCTGGTCCGGCACCGCCTGGGCCGACTACCAGCCGCCGCTCGTCGTGGAGACGACCAACACCGGGGTCACCGCCCAGGGCAACTGGTCGCTGTCGTGGTTCGGCGCCCGCCGCACGCGCGGCGTCTGCTCGTTCACCGTCGGCCTCACCCGCCTCACCAGCGCCCTCACCGCGACGGCCGCCGGCACCACCAACCCGGGCAACGTCGGCGACGAGCTGATCTGTGCCCTGCCGGCCGGCTGGCGGCCGGTCGTCGAGACCTACGCCTCCGCGAGCGACGGCTTCGCCGACGGCGCCGTCCGGATCGCCGCCGACGGCTCGGTCCAGCTGATCACCTGGTCGACCAGCGGTGTCATCCAGGTCGGCAATGTCCTGCGCTTCTCCGCCTGCTTCGTGCTGTGAGCGCCGACCGACACGGCCCTGGGAGCTGACCGCCGTATGTCCACGACCACCACCCCCTACCGCGCGATCTTCTGCGATCTGCGCACCGACGACACCATCGACATCCTGCCCCTGCGGGACGTCACCGTCGACGACTACATCGGCAAGGCCGGATCTCTCTCCGGCACCGTCCCCGTCCCCAACGCGCAGGTGGCCGCCCGCGTCCGCCGCATCGAGGAGGGCCGCACCGCGGTCTACCTCCAGCGCGGCAACGACCTGTGGTGGGGCGGCATCATCTGGACGTCCACCCTGCAGAGCGACGACCGGGGCGTACTCACCCTCGGCATCCAGGCGGCCACCTTCGAGTCGTACGCCGGCCGCCGCCGTATCCGCCAGGACCTCACCTTCTCCGGGAGCAACGACCAGCTGGAGGTGGCGCGGCGGCTGTGGCGCCACCTCCAGACCGGCGAGCTCGTCGACGACGGCACGCCCGCGCTGCCGACCGGCGGCGACATCGGCGTCACCTTCGGGCAGGAGCTCTCCGGGGTGACGCGCGCGGTGTCGTACCGCGACGGCGACGAGACCGTCTACCTGGAGGCGATCGACGCCCTGGCCGCTCTGGAGAACGGCTTCGAGCACTACATCGCCGTCTACCGCGACCCGGTCACTGGCACCCGGGTCCGCCGGCTGCGGCTGGGCAGCCCGAAGATCACCACCGGCAGCACCGACCTGGTGATGGACCGGCCGGGCACGATCCTGTCGTACACCTTCCCGCGCGACGCCACCCGCGGCGGGACCACCGCCCGCGCCCGCGGCGCCACGGACAACACCAACCAGGCCGTCGAGTCCCGTCCGCTGTTCGCCGACGCCGACATCCCCGACGGCGAAGCCCTGATCAAGGTCGGCTATCCGCGGGTCGACCTCGCCTCGGACCACAACGACATCGCGAGCACGACGATCCTGCGGTCCCTGGCCAACGCCGAACTCGCCGAGGGCACCGGGGCCGTGGTGATCCCCGAGATCAGCGTCCGCCTCGACGACCTGGTGCCGTCGGCGCTGCTGGGCCGCACCGTCCGGCTCCGGATCACCGACGAGTGGTGGACCGAGGGCCTGGACGCCCGCTACCGGATCATCGGCGTCAAGGTCAGCCCGGCCCAGCGCGGCCGCCCCGACACCGCCGAGCTCTACCTGGAGGACGCCTGATGCCCCAGCTCCCCGAAGACATCATCGACCGGCTCACCCAGATGGAACGCCGCATCCAGCAGCTGTCCACCGCCGTCAACACCCGCCCCGCCCTCAACACGATCACCGGCGGCGAGGTGGAGATCAAGGACGGCACCCTGAAGGTCACCGACGGCGGCACCTTGCTCGTCCAGCGGCCCGGCAGCACCGACACGATGTTCCGGGTCGGCTCGTGGAAGGACGCCGAGTACGGCCTGGAGATCCATCGCCAGACCGGCAGCCTCGCCATGACCCTGTTCAACGGGGACGGCAGTGCGGGCTCGCTCCAGCCGCTGCGGATCTACGACAACGGAAACCGGGAGATCTTCTCCGACGACGTCAACAGCGGCGGCCTGGCCCGGCCCTGGCTGGCCATGCTGCCCCCGCAGGACTCGGCGACGGCACGCTGGCCGCAGACCGCCTCGACGGCCTGGACGACGATCGCGCTGTCGTACAACCCGGTCTGGCAGCCGAAGATGCGGCTGCGGCTGAGCACCGCGGCCAGCTCCGGCGCGGCCGGCCAGGTCCGGGTGCTGGTGAACAGCGCCCAGTGGGGCCCCACGGTCGCCGCGGGCACCGAGTTCGACTACACCGACCTGATCAGCACCACCTTCTCCTCCGTGTACACCACCACGGTCAAGGTGGAGATCCAGGCCATCGTCACCAGCGCCTCCGGCACCGTCCACGCCACCCCGGTCCTCATGCACGGCCGCCAGAGCTGATCCCCGACACCACAGGAAGGCAGCGCGTCCATGGACATCGACCCCACCCAGCCCTGGGGCCTCGCGATCGACTACGCGGGCCGGGCCACCCTCACCGAGAGCGGCCACACGATCCACGTCAACGTCTCCGACACCAGCCTCAGCTCGGTCATCGGCCCCGACTCGATCAGCGGGACCTACTCGCCGGTCAACGTCACCGCCCAGTTCACCGAGACCGGCGAGGGCGGCGCGGTCCTGCGCGGCACCGGCCGCATCACGATCATGCCCGTCGGCACGGACCCGGTCGTCCCCGACCCGACGGCCGTCCAGCGAGCGGTCGCCGAGGCCCTGACCGACTTCGCGAGCAACGCGGCGGCCTACGTCGCCCTGTGCGCCCGGTGGCAGCCGGACGACGGCGCCGAGGACGGCGACGGCACCACCCCGGACCCCGGCACCCCCACCGAGGCCGACGCCGGCACCAGCACCAGCACCAGCACCAGCACCGACGCCGACGCCGACCCCGCCATGGTCTGAGGCCACCGCACGTAGCACGAAGAACCACCCCCGCCACCCCGAGCCGCTCCCCCGCCGGCCGGGGTTTTCTCATGCCCGAACACTCCCCAGGGAGGCACCACCATGGCCAACCCCCTCTCCGCCGACGCCCTCGTGTCCGCACTGCGGGCCGAGGGCGTCACCGTCGTCGAGCACTCCGACTGGCGCACCAACAACCGTAACCACAAGGGCAGTTGGGGCCCGGTCAACGGAGTGATCGTGCACCACACCGTCACCTCCGGCACCGGCAACAGCGTGAGCCTGTGCTTCGACGGCCACTCCGCCCTGCCTGGCCCCCTCTGCCACGGCGTGATCGCCAAGGACGGCACGGTCCACCTCGTCGGCAACGGCCGCGCCAACCACGCGGGCAGCGGCGACGGTGACGTCCTGAAGGCCGTCATCGCCGAGAAGGCGCTGCCCGCGCCGAACGAGAACGACACCGACGGCAACGTCCACTTCTACGGCTTCGAGTGCGTCAACCTCGGCGACGGCAAGGACCCCTGGCCGGCGGTCCAGCTGGAAGCCATGGTCCGCGCCTCGGCCGCGCTGTGCCGGGCGCACGGCTGGTCGGCCGCCTCCGTGATCGGCCACAAGGAGTGGACCAGCACGAAGATCGACCCGCGCGGCTTCACCATGGCCGACTTCCGCGCCAGGGTCGCGACCCGGCTGGGCAGGCCGACCACCCCGAGCACCGGCACCGGCACCGGCACCGGCACCGGCACGAGCAAGCCGCAGTACCAGCCCTTCCCCGGCGCCGCCTGGTTCCGGAAGAACCCGAAGTCGGCGATCGTCACCGCGCTGGGCAAGCGCCTGGTCGCCGTCGGCTGCTCCGCCTACACCTCCGGACCCGGCCCGCAGTGGACCGAGGCCGACCGTCTCTCCTACGCCAAGTGGCAGCGCAAGCTCGGCTACACCGGCTCCTCCGCCGACGGCTGGCCGGGCGCCAAGTCCTGGGCGGCGCTGAAGGTCCCCCACAGCTCCTGAGAATCGAGGCTCCCGATGTCAGAGGCCGCCAAGCGCACCCTCCGTACCGTTCTCCAGACCGCTGTCGGCCTGTGTGTCCTGCTGCCGACGGCCGTCGACGCCGCCGGCATCCCCGGCACCCTGCCCTGGGCCGCCGCGGCGCTCACCGCCGCCGCCGGCGTGACCAGGGTCATGGCCCTGCCCGCCGTACAGACCCTGCTGCCCTCGTGGCTGCGCACGGACACCCCGGCCGGCGCAAGGCCCAGCGAAAAGAGCGACGCGTGAACGAACCCTTCTCCGACCCGGCCGCCGTGGCCCTGGAACTGGAGCGGCTGCGCGGCACCGTCGAGGCCGGCTTCGCCCGCGTCGACGGCTCGCTCGCCCTGCTGGTCCAGCGCAGCGACCAGACCGACAAACAGATCGCCGACCACGAACAGCGCCTCGACGCCCTGGAACGCTCCCGCTGGCCACTCGCCAGCATCGGCGCCCTGGCCGCCCTCGCGACGGTCGCCGTCACCGCCTGGGAGCTGACCGGCCGCTAGCCCAGGTCGCCGGACATGCCGAAGGGCGGCCACCCCGTACGCAACGGGGTGACCGCCCTTCAGTACTTCAGACGTACGCCTTACTGGTTGTACGGACCGTAGTCGTAGTCCTCCAGCGGAACGGCCTGGCCGGAGCCCGTGCCGAACGGCGAGTAGTCGATGTCGTCGTAGCCGACGGCCGAGTACATCGCGGCCTTGGCCTCCTCGGTCGGCTCGACCCGGATGTTGCGGTAGCGGGACAGACCCGTACCGGCCGGGATGAGCTTACCGATGATGACGTTCTCCTTGAGGCCGATCAGGGAGTCGGACTTGGCGTTGATCGCCGCGTCCGTCAGCACCCTGGTCGTCTCCTGGAAGGACGCCGCCGACAGCCAGGACTCCGTGGCCAGCGAGGCCTTGGTGATACCCATGAGCTGCGGACGACCGGAGGCCGGGTGACCGCCCTCCTGCACCACACGACGGTTCTCGACCTCGAACTTCGAGCGCTCGACGAGCTCGCCGGGCAGCAGCTCGGCGTCGCCGGACTCGATGATCGTCACCCGGCGCAGCATCTGCCGGATGATGATCTCGATGTGCTTGTCGTGGATCGACACACCCTGCGAGTTGTACACCTTCTGGACCTCGCCGACCAGGTGGACCTGGACGGCACGCTGACCCAGGATGCGCAGCACGTCGTGCGGGTTGGTGGCACCCACGGTGAGCTTCTGGCCCACCTCGACGTGCTCGCCCTCGCTGACCAGGAGACGGGCGCGCTTCGAGATCGGGAACGCCGTCTCGTCGCTGCCGTCGTCCGGCGTGATGACGATCTTCTTGGTCTTCTCGGTCTCCTCGATCCGCACGCGGCCCTGGGCCTCGGAGATCGGGGCGACACCCTTCGGGGTACGGGCCTCGAAGAGCTCGACGACACGCGGCAGACCCTGGGTGATGTCGTCACCGGCCACACCACCGGTGTGGAAGGTACGCATCGTCAGCTGGGTACCGGGCTCACCGATGGACTGGGCGGCGATGATGCCGACCGCCTCACCGATGTCGACCAGCTTGCCGGTGGCCAGCGAGCGGCCGTAGCACATGGCGCAGGTGCCGACCTGGGACTCACAGGTCAGGATCGAGCGGGTCTTGACCTCCTCGACACCGTGGCGCACGAGCTGGTCGATGAGCACGTCGCCCAGGTCCACGTTGGCCGGCGCGATCACCTTGCCGTCGATGACGACGTCCTCGGCGAGCATGCGGGCGTAGACGCTGGTCTCGACGTCCTCGGCCTTGCGCAGCACGCCGGCCTCGTCGTGCGAGGCGATCCGCAGCTTCAGACCGCGCTCGGTGCCACAGTCCTCCTCGCGGATGATGACGTCCTGCGAGACGTCCACCAGACGACGGGTCAGGTAACCCGAGTCGGCGGTACGCAGGGCGGTGTCCGCCAGACCCTTACGGGCACCGTGCGTGGAGATGAAGTACTCCAGCACGGACAGGCCCTCACGGAAGGACGCCTTGATCGGACGCGGGATGGTCTCGTTCTTCGCGTTCGACACCAGACCACGCATACCGGCGATCTGCCGCATCTGCATCATGTTTCCTCGGGCACCCGAGTCAACCATCATGAAGATGGGGTTCGTCTTGGGGAAGTTCGCGTTCATCGCCTCGGCGACCTCGTTGGTCGCCTTGGTCCAGATCGCGATGAGCTCCTGCGTGCGCTCTTCCTTGGTGATCAGACCGCGCTCGTACTGCTTCTGGACCTTCTCGTCCAGCGCCTCGTAGCCCGCGACGATGGCCTTCTTCGCCTCGGGGACGACGACGTCGGAGATGGCCACGGTGACACCGGAGCGGGTGCCCCAGTAGAAGCCGGCCGCCTTCAGGTTGTCGAGCGTCGCCGCCACGATGACCTTGGGGTAGCGCTCCGCGAGGTCGTTGACGATCTCGCCGAGCTGCTTCTTGCCCACCGAGTAGTCGACGAACGGGTAGTCCTCGGGCAGCAGCTCGTTGAAGAGCGCGCGGCCCAAGGTCGTCCGCAGGCGGAAGGTGTCACCCTGCTGCCACTCCGGCTCGCCCTCTTCGCGGGCCGGCGGGGTCCAGCCGCGCGGCGGGATGGTGCCCACCGGGAAGCGGATGTCGATCGCCGACTGCAGCGCGAGCTCACCGGCGTCGAACGCCATGATCGCCTCGGCCGTGGAGCCGAACGCGCGGCCCTCGCCCTTGGTGTCACGCAGCTCGCCGTCGGTGGTGAGGAAGAACAGACCGAGGACCATGTCCTGGGTCGGCATCGTCACCGGACGGCCGTCGGCGGGCTTCAGGATGTTGTTCGAGGACAGCATCAGGATGCGGGCCTCGGCCTGCGCCTCCGCGGAGAGCGGCAGGTGGACGGCCATCTGGTCACCGTCGAAGTCCGCGTTGAACGCGGTGCAGACGAGCGGGTGGATCTGGATGGCCTTGCCCTCGACCAGCTGCGGCTCGAAGGCCTGGATGCCGAGGCGGTGCAGGGTGGGCGCACGGTTCAGCAGAACCGGGTGCTCGGCGATGACCTCTTCGAGGACGTCGTACACGACCGTGCGGCCGCGCTCCACCATGCGCTTCGCGCTCTTGATGTTCTGCGCGTGGTTCAGGTCGACCAGGCGCTTCATCACGAACGGCTTGAAGAGCTCCAGCGCCATCGCCTTCGGCAGACCGCACTGGTGCAGCTTCAGCTGCGGACCGACGACGATCACGGAACGCGCGGAGTAGTCCACACGCTTGCCGAGCAGGTTCTGACGGAATCGACCCTGCTTGCCCTTCAGCATGTCGCTGAGGGACTTCAGCGGGCGGTTACCGGGACCGGTGACCGGGCGACCACGACGACCGTTGTCGAAGAGGGCGTCGACGGCCTCCTGGAGCATGCGCTTCTCGTTGTTCACGATGATCTCGGGCGCGCCGAGGTCGAGAAGCCGCTTCAGGCGGTTGTTCCGGTTGATCACACGGCGGTACAGGTCGTTCAGGTCGGAGGTCGCGAAGCGGCCACCGTCCAGCTGCACCATCGGGCGAAGGTCCGGCGGGATGACCGGCACGCAGTCCAGCACCATGCCCTTGGGGCTGTTGCTGGTCTGCAGGAACGCGGAGACGACCTTCAGGCGCTTGAGCGCACGGGTCTTCTTCTGGCCCTTGCCGGTACGGATGATCTCGCGGAGGCGCTCGGCCTCCTCGTCGAGGTCGAAGGACTCCAGACGCTTCTGCAGCGCCGCGGCACCCATCGAACCGTCGAAGTACGTGCCGAAGCGGTCACGCAGCTCGCGGTAGAGCAGCTCGTCGCCCTCGAGGTCCTGGACCTTGAGGTTCTTGAAGCGGGCCCACACCTCGTCGAGACGGTCGATCTCGCGCTGGGCGCGGTCGCGCAGCTGCTTCATCTCCCGCTCGGCGCCTTCGCGCACCTTGCGGCGCACGTCGGCCTTGGCACCCTCGGCCTCGAGCTCGGCCAGGTCGGTCTCGAGCTTCTTGGCACGGGCCTCGAGGTCGGCGTCACGACGGTTCTCGATCTGCTGACGCTCGACGGAGACGTGCGCCTCCAGCGAGGGCAGGTCACGCGTCCGGCGCTCGTCGTCGACGTACGTGATCATGTACGCCGCGAAGTAGATGACCTTCTCGAGGTCCTTGGGAGCCAGGTCGAGCAGGTAGCCCAGACGGCTCGGGACACCCTTGAAGTACCAGATGTGCGTCACGGGAGCGGCGAGCTCGATGTGGCCCATCCGCTCACGACGCACCTTGGCGCGGGTCACCTCGACGCCGCAGCGCTCACAGATGATGCCCTTGAAGCGGACACGCTTGTACTTGCCGCAGTAGCACTCCCAGTCCCGGGTCGGACCGAAGATCTTCTCGCAGAAGAGTCCGTCCTTTTCGGGCTTGAGCGTGCGGTAGTTGATGGTCTCGGGCTTCTTGACCTCGCCGTGGCTCCACTGACGGATGTCGTCAGCGGTAGCCAGACCGATCCGGAGCTCGTCGAAGAAGTTGACGTCGAGCACTATGCGTCAATCCCTCTCAGGGTTGTAAGTCTTAGGGTCTGATACGGGGGTCCCGGGGCCGGCAGGGCTCAACGTCGTGAGCCCTGCCGAACTCCCGTCAGACCTCTTCGACGCTGCTCGGCTCACGCCGGGACAGGTCGATGCCGAGCTCCTCCGCAGCGCGGAAGACATCCTCGTCGGTGTCGCGCATCTCGATGGACATACCGTCACTGGACAGCACCTCCACGTTCAGGCAGAGAGACTGCATCTCCTTGATGAGCACCTTGAAGGACTCGGGGATGCCAGGCTCGGGGATGTTCTCGCCCTTGACGATGGCCTCGTAGACCTTCACGCGGCCGGTGACGTCGTCGGACTTGATCGTCAGCAGCTCCTGGAGGGCGTACGCGGCGCCATAAGCCTCCAGCGCCCACACCTCCATCTCACCGAAGCGCTGACCGCCGAACTGCGCCTTACCACCCAGCGGCTGCTGGGTGATCATCGAGTACGGACCGGTCGAGCGGGCGTGCAGCTTGTCGTCGACCAGGTGGTGCAGCTTCAGGATGTACATGTAGCCGACCGAGATCGGGTCCGGGAACGGCTCACCGCTACGGCCGTCGAACATCCGCGCCTTACCGGTCGGGAGCACCATGCGCTCGCCGTCGCGGTTCGGAATGGTGTGGTTCAGCAGGCCCGCGAGCTCGTCCTCACGCGCACCGTCGAAGACCGGGGTGGCCACGTTGGTACCCGGGGCGACCTGGTCGGCGCCGATGCCCTGGAGCCGCTGCGCCCAGTCCTCGCCGAGACCGGAGACGTCCCAGCCGCGGCTGGCGAGCCAGCCGAGGTGGATCTCCAGCACCTGTCCCGGGTTCATTCGGGACGGCACACCCAGCGGGTTGAGGATGATGTCGACCGGGGTCCCGTCCTCGAGGAACGGCATGTCCTCGATGGGCAGGATCTTGGAGATGACACCCTTGTTGCCGTGACGGCCGGCGAGCTTGTCACCGTCCGTGATCTTGCGCTTCTGCGCCACGTAGACCCGAACCAGCTGGTTCACGCCCGGCGGCAGCTCGTCGCCTTCCTCACGGTCGAAGACGCGGACGCCGATGACCTTGCCGATCTCGCCGTGCGGCACCTTCAGCGAGGTGTCACGGACCTCACGGGCCTTCTCACCGAAGATGGCGCGCAGCAGGCGCTCCTCCGGGGTCAGCTCGGTCTCACCCTTGGGCGTGACCTTGCCGACGAGGATGTCACCGGCGACGACCTCGGCACCGATACGGATGATGCCGCGCTCGTCGAGGTCGGCGAGGACCTCCTCGGAGACGTTCGGGATGTCCCGGGTGATCTCCTCCGGGCCGAGCTTGGTGTCACGGGCGTCGACCTCGTGCTCCTCGATGTGGATCGAGGAGAGGACGTCGTCCTGCACGAGGCGCTGCGACAGGATGATCGCGTCCTCGTAGTTGTGACCCTCCCACGGCATGAACGCCACGAGCAGGTTCTTGCCCAGGGCCATCTCGCCGTTCTCGGTGGCCGGGCCGTCGGCGAGGACCTGACCGGTGATGATCCGGTCGCCCTCGTTGACGATGACCTTCTGGTTGACCGAGGTGCCCTGGTTGGACCGGGAGAACTTGGCCAGGCGGTACGTGATGTACGTGCCGTCGTCGTTGGTCGTGGTGATGTAGTCCGCGGAGACCTCCTGGACCACACCGTCCTTCTCGGCCTTGACCACGTCGCCGGCGTCGACGGCGGAGCGGTACTCCATGCCGGTGCCGACGAGCGGGGCCTCGCTCTTGATGAGCGGCACGGCCTGACGCATCATGTTCGCGCCCATGAGGGCACGGTTGGCGTCGTCGTGCTCGAGGAACGGGATCATGGCGGTCGCGACCGACACCATCTGGCGCGGCGAGACGTCCATGTAGTCCACGTCGTCACCGGGGACGTAGTCGACCTCGCCGCCACGGCGGCGGACCAGGACGCGGTTCTCGGTGAAGCGCAGGTCGTCGTCGAGCGTGGCGTTGGCCTGCGCGATGACGAACCGGTCCTCTTCGTCGGCCGTCAGGTAGTCGACCTCGTCGGTGACGACACCGTCGGTGACCCGGCGGTACGGCGTCTCGACGAAACCGAACGCGTTGACGCGGCCGTAGGAGGCGAGCGAACCGATCAGACCGATGTTCGGGCCTTCGGGGGTCTCGATCGGGCACATGCGTCCGTAGTGGGACGGGTGCACGTCACGGACCTCGAAGCCGGCCCGCTCACGGGACAGACCACCCGGGCCGAGGGCGTTGAGACGACGCTTGTGCGTCAGACCCGACAGCGGGTTGTTCTGGTCCATGAACTGCGACAGCTGGCTGGTGCCGAAGAACTCCTTGATGGAGGCGACGACCGGCCGGATGTTGATCAGGGTCTGCGGCGTGATCGCCTCGACGTCCTGGGTCGTCATGCGCTCACGCACGACGCGCTCCATACGAGCCAGACCCGTGCGGACCTGGTTCTGGATGAGCTCGCCGACGCTGCGGATACGACGGTTGCCGAAGTGGTCGATGTCGTCGGTCTCGACCATGATCGAGCGACCGGACTCGCCGACCGTCTCGGTCTCCCCGGCGTGCAGCTTCACCAGGTACTTGATCGTCGCGATGACGTCCTCGACGGTCAGGACACCCGCGTTGAGCGGGGCCTCGCCACCGAGCTTCTTGTTGACCTTGTAGCGGCCGACCTTGGCCAGGTCGTAGCGCTTGGGGTTGAAGTAGAGGTTCTCGAGCAGCGTCTGCGCGGCCTCACGCGTGGGCGGCTCGCCCGGACGCAGCTTGCGGTAGATGTCGAGCAGCGCGTCGTCCTGGCCCTGGGTGTGGTCCTTCTCCAGGGTGGCGCGCATGGACTCGTACTCGCCGAACTCCTCGAGGATCTGCTCGGTGGTCCAGCCGAGAGCCTTCAGAAGGACGGTGACGGACTGCTTGCGCTTGCGGTCGATACGCACACCGACCATGTCGCGCTTGTCGATCTCGAGCTCCAGCCAGGCACCCCGGGACGGGATGACCTTGGCGGAGAAGATGTCCTTGTCGGACGTCTTGTCGATGGAGGAGTCGAAGTAGACACCCGGCGAACGGACCAGCTGCGACACGACGACACGCTCGGTGCCGTTGATGACGAAGGTGCCCTTATTGGTCATGAGCGGGAAGTCGCCCATGAAGACCGTCTGGGACTTGATCTCGCCGGTCTCGTTGTTGGTGAACTCGGCCGTCACGAAGAGCGGGGCCGCGTACGTGAAGTCGCGGTCCTTGCACTCGTCGATGCTGTTCTTCGGAGGCTCGAAACGGTGGTCGCGGAAGGTCAGCGACATCGACCCGGAGAAGTCCTCGATCGGCGAGATCTCCTCGAAGATCTCCTCCAGACCGGACTTGGTGGGGACGTCCTGACCGGACTCCAGGGCGGCCTCGACGCGACCCTTCCAGGCGTCGTTGCCGAGCAGCCAGTCAAAGCTCTCGGTTTGCAGCGCGAGAAGGTTCGGAACCTCGAGGGGCTCCCTGATCTTTGCAAAGGAGATGCGCAGCGGGGCGGTGCTGGCGGCGTTGTTCGTATTCGCGATCGAGGCGTTGCGCGAGGCGGCCAAGAGGGGGTCCTTCCGAGGGCTCGGACTCACTACGCGCGTACCGGCTCCTCATCCTGCGCGCAGAGACAGAAATCCCAGGTGGGGGATTGTCTGGTCGTCCGGCTCAAGTGAGGGCATGCCCCTGGTGACGGGCAGGGAACAGCTAACAGGCAGCGCAAAGGGTCAGTGTAGCCACTTGGCACACTGATGTCCAGTGCGGGTTTCTGGAGACCCTCGTAGTTCTCAACGCCCTCGGTCTGCTAGCCCTCAACGCACGGTGATACTGCCCTCTTCGCCGTCGATCCATGCCTCGGATTCGGATCCTTGTGACGACGCGTCCTGAGAATTGCGCGCTGCGTGCGGTTCGTCAAGGCCCCCCTGCGCGAACTCGGCCGCTGGAGACACGATGAAGATCACCATACCCCCCGGTCAAGCAGGTGCAAGGCAACCGTGGTCACGCTCCCAGGAACGCCGAAGAGCGACCACCCAGATGGATGATCGCTCTTCGGTGCGTGAGCGTTACAGCCCCGGAGGGACTGATTCAGCCTTCGCGTCCGGTCGTCGCCGACCGGGAGGTGTTACTTGACCTCGACGGAGGCGCCGGCGCCCTTGAGGGACTCGGCGGCCTTCTCAGCGGCCTCCTTGGCGACCTTCTCGAGGACGGGCTTCGGAGCGCCGTCGACGAGGTCCTTGGCCTCCTTCAGACCCAGGGAGGTCAGCTCACGCACGACCTTGATGACCTGGATCTTCTTCTCGCCGGCACCGGTGAGGATGACGTCGAACTCGTCCTGCTCCTCAGCGGCCTCGACGGCGGCCGTCGGGCCGGCCGGGGCAGCGGCGACCGCGGCGGCGGCGGTGACGTCGAACTTCTCCTCGAACGCCTTCACGAACTCGGAGAGCTCGATGAGGGTGAGGTTCTCGAACTGCGCGAGCAGCTCTTCCTGGGACAGCTTCGTCGCCATGGTGGGCGATCCTTCCATTCAATTCGGCAGGTGCCGGATGTACATGTCGGCGGGCGTACGTTCGGCCCGCGTCGACCGCTGCGTCATGCAGCGATCAAAGTGCGAGCCGAGTTACTCGGCACCGCCCTGCTCGGCCAGCTTGACGCGAAGCGCCTCCGCGGTGCGGACGAACTTCGACGGAAGCGCCTGGAAGAGCGAGGCAGCCTGGGACTGCTTGCCCTTCATGGCGCCCGCCAGCTTGGCGAGCAGAACCTCGCGGGACTCGAGGTCCGCAAGCTTCTTGATCTCGTCGGCGGACAGCGCCTTACCGTCAAGGACACCGCCCTTGATGACGAGGTTCGGGTTGTCCTTGGCGAAGTCACGAAGACCCTTCGCCGACGTCACCGGGTCACCAGTGATGAAGGCAACCGCCGTCGGACCGTTGAACAGGTCGTCGAGCGTCGAGATCCCGGCCTCGTTGGCCGCGATCTTGGTCAGCGTGTTCTTCACCACGGCGTACTGGGCGTCTTCACCGAGCGAACGACGCAGCGTCTTGAGCTGCGCCACGGTGAGACCCCGGTACTCGGTCAGCACAGCGGCGTTCGAGCTGCGGAACTGGTCCGCGAGCTCGGCTACCGCGGCAGCCTTGTCGGGCCTTGCCATAGAGCGTCGGCCTCCTTCCGGGTGATGAGGACCGCTCAGAAGGGGCTGGGACAAACGAAACGCCCCGGCGCAGGCGCACGGGGCGTAGCTCGACCGAACGAATTCCGTGGAAGGATTTCGGTCCGGGAGCGTATCCACTGACACCTGCGCGGGTCGTCCGCATTGCAGCGGATCCTTCGGCCACCGCCCCCTCTTGCGAGAGCACGGCAACGACCAGCGGTCTTTGGCTTCTCGAGGAGCGTACGTGAACGGGGCGCCGTCAAGCAAATCCGCCCGTACGGGGCCGGTACGGGCCTCAGTCGCGGGCCTTCTTCAGCTCCTCGGCCATGTCCAGGGTGTCCGAGGCGGCCGGCACCTTCACGGTCACGGGCTTGCCGAAGTCGCGGAACGTGAGGGTGAGGTCGAGCTCCCCGTGCCGTCCGAAGCCCTGCACCCGCAGCTGCCGCGTACGGTCCTCGGCGTCGACCCACAGGTCCATGGTGAGTTCGTCCACCCCCTGCTTCTCGTACTGGGCGAGACTCTTCTCGGTCCGCTGCCGGACGCTCTTGTCCTCGTCCTTGTAGGAGGCGCGGATGTCGTCGACGGTGGCCGTCCCCGTGTAGTGGGTGGTGCGGACGCCGTCGACGGTCTCGGAGCCGGCCTTCTTCAGGTCCTCGGCCGCGGCGAGGAAGCCGCCCTCGTGGGAGGGGTTGTCCCGGACCCGGTCCACCATCGTGCCGGTGTCGACCTTGATCCCGCTGGGGGTGTCGGAGCTGCCCGGCGCCCCGAACTTGATCCAGTGCTTGCCGTTCTCGTCGGCTTCGTCGGTGCCGACGTACAGCACCCCGCCGACCAGCCGGAACTCACCCGTGCCCTGGTCGGGCCCGCTGAGCACGGTGGACTTCAGGCTCATGGCCGGCGGCTCGACGCCGATCGCCGCCTCGGCCGTGATGCGGCCCTCCTCCGGCGTCCGGCCGGTCATGCGGTAACGCAGGGACACGGCCTCCTCCGCCTTCTCCGCGGCCCGGGTGACGGCGGCCGCGGCGGCGGAGTCACCCCCGCTCTCCGTGCCGCCCGCCGCTCCACACCCCGCGACGAGCAGCGCGGACAGCCCGAGGACACCCACGGAAGACCTCATCCAACTTCCCCCAGAAGCCGATACAGCGAACACATGGCCGGTTCACAGCAAGACCGTGAAGGTATCCCAGGGGATCGGGAGAGGTCCCGTGATTTACGAGCCGGCACCCGCCCCCTGCTGCTTCACCAGCTCCGAGAAGTCAGCGGTGTCGCTCGCCGGAGGCACCTCGGCGGAGACCTCGGTCCCGTAGTCGGTGTAGTACGCGGTCTGGGCGTAGGCGCCCGCCGTGGTCTCGCCCTTCTCGACCTTCTTGACCAGCAGATCCCGGTCGTCGACCCAGATGTCGACCGTCTCGGTGGTGACGCCGGCCTGCTCCAGCGTCTTCCTCAGGTCGTCGAGCTGGCTCTGGCTGAGGTTGGAGTTCTTCTCGGCGAGGTCCGCCACCTCGACCGTCCCCGAGTAGTGCGTGGTCCGCTGCCCCCGCACCTTCTCCTCGCCGACCTCCCGCACGTCCCCGGAGGCCAGCAGCAGCTTCACCGACTGGTTCGGGGTGGTGTTCTGCATCTGGTCCTTCAGATACGCGCCGGAGCTGCCGCCGAGGCTCTCCAGGTCGTCGTACGCGTATCTGATCCAGTGCCTGCCTCCGGCCTGCTCCGCGAAGGTGTCGCCCATCCTCGCGTAGTAGGCGTCGGGCAGATAGCGGGCCTCCATCGACGTGGTGCCCATCTGGCGCATGGTGTCGGCCATGGTGCCGCCGGTGTACGTGATGGTGAGCGTGCCGGTGAGGCCGTCCCCCCAGCCGAGCGCGCCGTCCGCGGTCATCGACATCACGGAGCCCATGGTCGTGGTCGATTCGACCTTCGCGGAGTCGGCGCCGTCGGTGGACTTCTCGGCGGTGAGCAGGGCCGCGACGGGGCTGAGCGGGGGGCTGCCGTCCCCGCCCTTCCCGGAGCCGCCGGAGCCGCCCGAACCGTCGGAGTCACCGGAGCCGCCGGAGCCGCCGCAGGCCGTCACCCCGGTCAGCAGAGCCGCCGCGACGATCGAGAGGCCCGCGCGGCGCAGGTTCGTGCGCTTCATTCGTCCCACCCCCATGGATTCCTGTCACTGAACGCTAACGCACAGCACTGACAGTCGTACGAAAAAGATACGTACGGCAAAAGGGACGAGCCCCGCACCTCGAAAGGTTGCGGGGCTCGTCACCGACTGAGGGTGAGCTGTCAGGCTCAGACCGCGGCCGGGTCCTCCTCGACGAGAAGGTTCCGGGTGCGGTTCGGGTCGACCAGGATGCCGGGGCCGATCGTGGTGCTGATCGCGGCCTTCTTGATGTAACGACCCTTGGCGGCGGACGGCTTCAGACGGAGGATCTCCTCCAGGGCCGCGCCGTAGTTCTCCACCAGCTGGGTGTCGTCGAAGGACGACTTGCCGATGATGAAGTGCAGGTTCGAGTGCTTGTCGACGCGGAACTCGATCTTGCCGCCCTTGATCTCCGTGACGGCCTTGGCCACGTCGGGGGTGACCGTGCCGGTCTTCGGGTTCGGCATCAGACCACGCGGACCGAGCACGCGGCCGAGGCGGCCGACCTTGCCCATGAGGTCCGGGGTGGCGACGACGGCGTCGAAGTCCAGACGGCCCTTCGCGACCTCGTCGATCAGTTCGTCGGAGCCGACGATGTCGGCGCCCGCGGCCTCCGCGGCCGCAGCACGGTCACCGGTCGCGAAGACCAGGACCCGGGCGGTCTTGCCGGTGCCGTGCGGCAGGTTCACGGTGCCACGGACCATCTGGTCGGCCTTGCGCGGGTCGACACCCAGGCGGAAGGCGACCTCGACGGTGCCGTCGAACTTGCTCGTGGAGGTCTCCTTGGCGAGACGGACGGCCTCGAGCGGGGCGTAGAGCTTCTCCCGGTCGATCTTGGCGTCCGCAGCGCGGAGGGACTTGCTGCGCTTGCTCACTACTGCTCCTGTGTGTCTTGAGGAGTCGTGGTATGGGCCGAGCAGGCCCTGCCACGGTGCTACGAAGGTGCTACGGGGCTGCTGATCAGCCTTCGACCGTGATGCCCATGGAGCGGGCGGTGCCGGCGATGATCTTCGACGCGGCGTCCAGGTCGTTGGCGTTCAGGTCGGGAAGCTTGGTCGTGGCGATCTCACGGACCTGCGCCTCGGTGATCTTGGCGACCTTGGTCTTGTGCGGCTCGCCAGAGCCCTTCTCGACACCAGCGGCCTTGAGGATCATCTTCGCGGCCGGCGGCGTCTTGGTGATGAAGGTGAAGGAGCGGTCCTCGTAGACCGTGATCTCCACCGGGATCACCCAGCCACGCTGCGACTCGGTCGCGGCGTTGTAGGCCTTGCAGAACTCCATGATGTTGACGCCGTGCTGGCCGAGCGCGGGGCCGACCGGCGGGGCCGGGTTGGCCGCACCAGCGTTGATCTGGAGCTTGATGAGCCCCGTGACCTTCTTCTTCTTGGGAGGCATTGCTCTCTCCGGGTCCTAGTGAGAGTTTTCAGCCGTCCGGTCCGGATGATCCGGATGGAGGCATACCGCACAACGATAACGGGTATCCATGCGCGGCCAAAAACCGAGCAGGTCAGACCGTCCCCCGCAAGCGGGAGGTGCCCCCAGCGAGAGCGTGGTCTGACCTGATCGGAGGCTTGTGCTCCAGAGGAGGATCAGTTCTTCTGGATCTGGTCGAAGCTCAGCTCGACCGGGGTCTCGCGACCGAAGATCTCGACGAGGCCCTTGACCTTCTTCGAGTCGGCGTTGATCTCGTTGATCGTGGCCTGGAGCGTGGCGAAGGGGCCGTCGGTGACGGTGACCGAGTCGCCCACCTCGAAGTCCAGCACCTGGACCTCGACCTTGCGGGACGGAGCCGGCTTGCCCTCGGCCTCGGCGGCCTCACGCGCGGCCTTCTCCTCGGCCTCCGGGGCGAGCATCTTGACGATCTCGTCCAGGGTCAGCGGGTACGGGTCGTACGCGTTGCCCACGAAGCCCGTGACGCCGGGAGTGTTGCGGACGACGCCCCAGGACTCGTTCGTCAGGTCCATGCGCACCAGCACGTAGCCGGGGAGCTTGTTCTGACGGATGGTCTTGCGGTCGCCGTTCTTGATCTGGACGACCTCTTCCTGCGGCACCTCGGCCGCGAAGATGTAGTCCTCGACGTTGAGCGAGACGGCGCGCTGCTCCAGGTTGGTCTTCACGCGGTTCTCGTAGCCGGCGTACGTGTGGATGACGTACCACTCGCCGGGGAGGGTGCGCAGCTCCTCGCGCAGGGCGACAACGGGGTCGACGGGCTCGGCCGGCTCTTCTTCCTCGGCCTCGTCGACGACGTCCTCGGTCTCGACGTCCTCGTCGGCTTCCTCGTCCTCGACGTGGAGTGCGGCTTCCTCCGCGGGTTCGCCCGCTTCGGCCTCGGCAGCCTCGAACTCGTCCACCTCGTCCGCGCCCTCGACGATGTCGAGCTCGTCGTCCACGGACTCTTCCGGCTCGATGGCGTCGTTCAGGTTCTGGTCAGACACGGTGGCTGCTTCTTCCTGGATACATAGGGGTGGAACATGCGAAAGGGGCGCCGGATACCTCGGCGCCCTTCGCTCTAGGCTCAGCCAAAAACGTACTTGGCGGCGTGGCTGAGTCCATAGTCAATCACGGTCACCAGGCCGATCATGATGACGACAAAGACGATCACCACGGTCGTGTAGGTCGTCAGCTGATTCCGCGTGGGCCATACGACCTTGCGGAGCTCTGCGACGATCTGGCGATAGAAGAGCGCGAGACGCTTCAGCGGGCCCTTCTTGGCGCGCTTGCCGCCCTTGCGGGTCTTCTTCTGCGCCTCAGGCACCTCGTCCTGGGCATCAGGCGTGTCGATGGAGCCCACGGCATCCGCCATTCGTCCTCACCTGTTCCCGGGTCGTGGCCGTGCCGCGCCCGGTCTGAGCCGCACGGCGATGCATTGCTGGACGTACATGCGCTGCGCACACATCCTGGTGACGGAGTGTGTAGCAGGGCCGGAGGGACTTGAACCCCCAACCGCTGGTTTTGGAGACCAGTGCTCTACCAATTGAGCTACGACCCTTTGTGTGTTCCCCAACGTACCGCATCCGACCGGGTGCTCGGTGTGCACCTGTTGGGGCGCGGCTGTCGAAGGCCAACGACGTGTGAGTGTACGTGGTCTTGAGCGCCTCGTCGAACGGAAAGCGGCCTTGATCGGAATCACTCTGATGTTCAGTCGGCTGACCAGTCCGTGAAACCCGTGTGCCGGGGCGGTTTCCGGTCTGAAACCATGGGTGCCATGAGCGCTGCAACCCCTCCCACCGAGCGCCGGGTCTCCGCCCGCGTCGGCGCGATCTCCGAGTCCGCCACCCTTGCCGTGGACGCCAAGGCCAAGGCCCTGAAGGCCGCCGGACGTCCGGTGATCGGCTTCGGCGCGGGCGAGCCCGACTTCCCGACCCCGGACTATGTCGTCGAGGCGGCCGTCGAGGCCTGCAAGAACCCCAAGTACCACCGCTACACGCCGGCCGGTGGTCTCCCCGAGCTGAAGGCCGCGATCGCCGCGAAGACGCTGCGTGATTCGGGCTACGAGGTGGACGCCTCGCAGATCCTGGTCACCAACGGCGGCAAGCAGGCGATCTACAACGCCTTCGCCGCGATCCTCGACCCGGGCGACGAGGTCATCGTCCCGGCGCCGTACTGGACCACGTACCCCGAGTCGATCCGGCTGGCCGGCGGTGTCCCGGTGGAGGTCGTGGCCGACGAGACGACGGGCTACCGGGTCTCGGTCGAGCAGCTGGAGGCGGCCCGCACGGAGAACACGAAGGTCGTGCTCTTCGTCTCCCCGTCCAACCCGACCGGCGCCGTCTACAACGCCGAGGACGCCGAGGCGATCGGCCGCTGGGCCGTCGAGCACGGCCTGTGGGTGATGACGGACGAGATCTACGAGCACCTCGTCTACGGCGACGCGAAGTTCACCTCGCTGCCGGGGATCCTCCCCGAGCTGCGCGACAAGTGCATCGTGGTCAACGGCGTCGCGAAGACGTACGCGATGACCGGTTGGCGGGTGGGCTGGATCATCGGTCCGAAGGACGTCGTCAAGGCCGCCACGAACCTCCAGTCGCACGCCACCTCGAACGTCTCCAACGTGGCGCAGATCGCCGCGCTGGCCGCCGTCTCCGGTGACCTGTCGGCCGTCGAGAAGATGCGCGAGGCCTTCGACCGGCGCCGCAAGACGATCGTGCGGATGCTGAACGAGATCGACGGCGTCCTCTGCCCGGAGCCCGAGGGCGCGTTCTACGCGTACCCCTCGGTGAAGGCGCTGCTCGGCAAGGAGATCCGCGGCAAGCGTCCGCAGGACTCGGTCGAGCTGGCCGCGCTCATCCTGGAGGAGGCCGAGGTCGCGGTGGTCCCGGGTGAGGCCTTCGGCACGCCGGGCTACCTGCGGCTGTCGTACGCGCTGGGCGACGAGGACCTCGTCGAGGGCGTGAGCCGTCTCCAGAAGCTGCTGGCGGAGGCCAGGGACTGAGTTCGGACCACTCACATGAGCAGTCTGCGGGCCGTCTCCCCCCGGGAGGCGGCCCGTTGCTTTGTGCGAGCAAGACCACGATCGGGGAAAGCGCTACCGGGACGACCGGAAGGTACGGCAGGATCCTGGAATGGAGCGTGTACGTGATGTCTCTGAGCTGCCGAAAGCCCATCTGCACCTGCACTTCACCGGGTCGATGCGGGCCACCACCGTGCTGGAACTGGCCGACAAGTACGGCGTGCACCTGCCGGACGCGCTGAACGAGGCGCTGACCAGCGGGGAACCACCCAAGCTGCGGGCCACGGACGAACGGGGCTGGTTCCGCTTCCAGCGCCTGTACGACGCGGCGCGCAGTTGCGTCCGCGAGCCGGAGGACATCCAGCGGCTGGTGCGGGAGGCCGCGGAGGAGGACCTGAAGGACGGCTCGGGCTGGCTGGAGATCCAGGTGGACCCGACGTCGTACGCGCCCCGGCTGGGCGGGCTGATCCCGGCGCTGGAGATCATCCTGGACGCGGTGGAGTCGGCCTCGCGCGACACCGGGCTCGGCATGCGGGTGCTGGTCGCGGCGAACCGCATGAAGCACCCGCTGGACGCCCGCACCCTGGCCCGGCTGGCCGTGCGGTACGCGGACCGGGGGGTGGTCGGTTTCGGGCTGTCGAACGACGAACGCCGGGGCATGGCGAGGGACTTCGACCGGGCCTTCGCGATCGCCCGGGAGGGCGGGCTGCTGTCCGCCCCGCACGGCGGCGAGTTGACCGGCCCCTCGTCCGTCCGCGACTGCCTGGACGACCTGGACGCGAACCGGCTGGGGCACGGGGTGCGGGCGGCCGAGGATCCACGGCTGCTGAAGAGGCTCGCCGACCGGGGCGTGACCTGCGAGGTGTGCCCGGCGTCGAACGTGGCACTGGGCGTGTACGAGAAGCCGGAGGACGTTCCGCTGCGGACGCTCTTCGAGGCCGGGGTGCCGATGGCCCTGGGCGCCGACGACCCGCTGCTGTTCGGCTCACGCCTGGCGGCCCAGTACGACATCGCCCGCCGCCACCACGCCTTCACGGACGAGGAGTTGGCGGAACTGGCCCGCCAGTCGCTACGGGCCTCGGCGGCGCCGGAGGACGTCAGGGCGAAGCTGCTGGCGGGCGTGGACGACTGGCTGGCGTAGCCCGGCGAGCGCGGGGCACGCGCCGGCTCGGACGCGTCCTAGAGCCCGGCACCCACCATCACCGGCTCGTTGACCAGCGTGACCCCGAATGCCTCGCGTACCCCGGCCACGACCTCGCGGGCCAGCGCCAGCAGGTCCTCCGTGGTGGCCGCGCCGCGGTTGGTGAGGGCGAGGGTGTGCTTGGTGGAGATCCGGGCGGGCCCGCTGCCGTACCCCTTGGTGAAGCCCGCCTTGTCGATCAGCCAGGCCGCGGAGGTCTTGGTGTGCCCCGCCCCCGCCGGGTAGGCGGGCGGCTCCGCGCCGTCGCCCAGCCGCTCCTTCACGCGCGCGTGGAACGCGGCGAAGTCGGCGTCGGTGAGGATCGGGTTGGTGAAGAAGGAGCCGGCCGACCAGGTGTCGTGGTCCTCCGGGTCGAGGACCATGCCCTTCCCGGCGCGCAGCTTCAGCACGGTCTCGCGGGCCTCGGCGAGCGGCACCCGGTCCCCGGGCTCGACGCCCAGCGCGCGTGCCGTCTCGGCGTACTTCAGGGGCGCCGACAGCCCGTCCGCGTCCTCGAGGGCGAACCGGACGCGCAGGACGACATAGCGCTCGGGGTCGGCCTTGAAGCGGCTGTGCCGGTAGGAGAAGGCGCACTCCTCGTTGGTGAGCGTGACCGTCTCGCCCGCCCGGCGGTCGTACGCGATCACCTCGGTGATCGTCGTGGAGACCTCCTGGCCGTACGCCCCGACGTTCTGGATCGGGGTGGCGCCCGCCGAGCCGGGGATGCCGGCCAGGCACTCGACGCCGGCCAGCCCGGCCTCCACGGTACGGGCGACCGCGTCGGTCCAGATCTCGCCCGCGGCCAGCTCCAGTCGTGTCCCGGCGAGTTCGCAGCCGCGCGTGGCGATGCGCAGGGCGGTGCCCTCGAAGCCCTTGTCGCCGATGACGAGGTTCGAGCCGCCGCCGACGATCAGCAGCGGCGTGCCGTCGGCGTCGGCCTCGCGTACGGCTGTGATCACCTCGGCGTCGGTCGTGGCGGTCACCAGCCTGGTGGCGGGACCGCCCAGCCGGAAGGTGGTCAGCGGGGCGAGCGGGGCATCGTGGAGTTCCTGCACGCGCCCCAGCCTACGAGACACCACCGACAGCCCCGCCCGCCCGGCCCTCGACAGCCCGCTCCAGCCGCCCCTCGCCGGTCACGGCACGCGCGCGTACAGCCCCGCCGAGGTGGACGGGGCCGTACGCGCGCGTGCCGGACGCGTCCGGGCACTTCGTGTGCCGTGTGAGTGTGCCGTGTGAGTGTGCCGTGTGTCTCAGCGGGCGGCGGGCTCCGGAACGGGCGCCGCCTCGGAGCCCGCGTCAGGACCCTTCTCAGGGCCCGCCTCGGAGTCCGTCGCCACGAGGTCCGTTCGCCGCCGGGCCGGTATCAGCAGGGTGGCGAACCCGGCGAGGGCCACCACCGCCGCGCCCGTGACCAGCGCGGGCCGCAGCCCGTCGACGAAGGTCTGGCCGGACTCGTAGCCGCCCTGCGCCGCGAAGATCGACGACATGATCGCGATACCGAGGGCCCCGCCGACCTCCCGCAGCGCGTTGTTGGCGCCGGAGGCGATCCCCTGCTCCTGCGGACGGACGCTGGACATCACCAGGTTGGAGGCCGGGGCGAAGAACAGCGCCATGCCGATGCCGCTGACTATCAGACCGGGCAGCTGGACGGCGTAGGAGGCGTCGACGGTCGCCACGGCGGCCATCCAGCCGAGACCGGCGGCCTGGAGGAAGAGCCCGGTGGCGACGACCGGCCGGCCTCCGACGCGGTCGGAGAGGATGCCGGCGATCGGCGCGACGAGCATCGGCATACCGGTCCACGGCAGCATCCTGAGGCCCGCCTCAGTGGGCGAGTAGCCGAGGACGCCCTGCATGTACTGGCTGAGCAGGAAGATCGAGCCGAACATCCCGAGGAACATCAGCAGGCTCGCGGCGTTGATCCCGGCGAAGGCGCGGGACCGGAAGAGGCGCATCGGCAGCATGGGGTTCTTGGCCCGCAGCCCGTGCAGGACGAACCCGACGAGCAGGACGGCGCCCGCGAACAGGCCGGTCAGCACGAGCGGGCTGGTCCAGCCGTCGGCCGGCCCGCGCACCAGGCCGTAGACGAGCCCGAAGAGGCCGCCGCTGGCGAGCAGGGTGCCGGGGAAGTCGAGCGGGGCACCGGTGCCGTAGGACTCGGCGAGGCGCAGCCGGGCGAGCGGCAGCAGGGCGAGGCCCAGCGGAACGTTCAGCCAGAAGATCCAGTGCCAGGACACGTGTTCGGTGAGGCTGCCGCCGATGAGCGGCCCGGAGGCGACCGCGAGTCCGTTGACCGCGCCCCAGATGCCGTAGGCCATTCCGCGCTTGGCGGCGGGCACGGCGGCCGTGAGGAGGGTGAGCGTCAGCGGCATCATGACGGCCGCGCCGACACCCTGGACCGCGCGGGCGGCGATGAGGGAGCCGATGCCGGGGGCCATGGCCGCGGCTGCGGAGGCGGCGGTGAAGACGGTGAGCCCGGCGAGGAACATCCGCCGGCGGCCGAACCGGTCGCCGAGCGCCGCGCCGAACATCAGCAGCACGGCGAAGGTGAGCGTATAGGCGCTCACGGTCCATTCGAGGTCGCCCAGCCCGCCGCCGAGATCCTCACGGATGGACGGCAGGGCGGTGGTGACGACGAGGTTGTCGAGGGCCGCCATGAACCCGGCGACGCTGGTGATGACGAGGGCCCAGACTGCTCCCCCGCGACGTGCGGTCTGCTCTGACATCGCTCCCCCAGCGGGTGGTCGAAATTCGGTTAGTAATTGATGACTAACTTTTGCGCCCATGAAAATGCGCCCTTCGATGGCGACGGCCAGTCCGCAGCCCGCGCTATTTCTCCAGCCGGCCCTTGATCCGAGCCGAGGGATACATCCCTTCCCAGACCCGGTCCCCGGGCGCGAACCCCATGGCCACCAGGCAGTTGACGAGCATGCCGTACGCCATGAAGGTCGTCGTCTCGTTCAGGTCGGCGCCCAGGGGCACGTGGACGGTGTCCCAGAGCCGCATCCACCCGGCGCGCACGGCCTCCCCGAAGCCGTGGTCGCCCTCCGCCTCCGCGGCGGCCACCGCGACATACGTCTGCATCTGCATCATCAGCCGTTCGGGCTGCTCCGCGATGACCCTGGTGTACGCGTTCGCCATGGCATGCAGGGCCTCTTCGCCCTCCAGCCCCCTGGCGGCCTCCTCGAACGTGCGGACGGTGTCGTCCATGCAGCGCTCGGAGGCCGCGAGGAAGATCGCTTTCTTGCCCGCGAAGAGCCGGAAGAGATACGGCTGCGAGACACCCACCCGCCTGGCGATCGCCTCGGTGGAGGTGCCGTGATAGCCACCCCGGGCGAACTCGCTCGTCGCCGCGCGGATGACGCTCTCGCGCCTCTCGTCTGCGCTCATCCTGACCATGCGAACAAGTTAGTGCTCAATCACTAACTACGTCAAGGCCCGGCAACGCGTAAGGGGCGCCTCTCCTTGGAGGGCGCCCCTTACATCGCGTGTGCCGCCTCGGATCAGGCCAGCCGTACGACCGCCCGGGACATCCCGAGGACCTTCAGCCCGCCGCTGGTCACGGTCAGGTCGACCCGCACGGTGTTGTCGTCGAGCTTGGCGCCCACCTTGCCGGTGACCTCGATGACGGCACCCTGGTCGTCGTTGGGGACGACGACGGGCTTCGTGAAGCGAACGCCGTAGTCGACGACCGCGCCCGGGTCGCCGATCCAGTCGGTGACGACGCGGACCGCCTCGGCCATGGTGAACATGCCGTGCGCGATGACGTCCGGCAGGCCCACCTCCTTGGCGAACTTCTCGTTCCAGTGGATGGGATTGAAGTCCCCGGAGGCACCCGCGTACTGCACCAGCGTGGCGCGGTTCACAGGGAAGGACCGGGCCGGCAGTTCGGTGCCGACCTCGACCTCGTCGTAAGCGATCTTCGCCGTCATCGGTTCCTCACGCCTTCCCGTCCGTGGCGTCCACGGCTTCCGCCGGCTCCGCCGCGCGGGCGACGAGCTTGGTCCAGGCGGTCACGACGTGCTCGCCGCTCTCGTCGCGGACCTCGCCCCGGATGTCCAGGATGTCGTTGCCGGCCATGGACTTCACCGCCTCGATGGTCGAGGTGACCGTGAGCCGGTCACCGGCGCGCACCGGGCGCCGGTAGGCGAACTTCTGGTCGCCGTGCACCACCCGGCTGTAGTCGAGGCCCAGCCGAGGGTCCTGGACGACCTGTCCGGCCGCCTTGAAGGTGATCGAGAACACGAAGGTCGGCGGCGCGATCACATCGGCGTATCCGAGCGCCTTGGCGGCCTCCGGGTCGGTGTACGCCGGGTTGGCGTCACCCACGGCCTCGGCGAACTCGCGGATCTTCTCCCGACCGACCTCGTAGGGATCGGTGGGCGGGTAGGTCCGCCCGACGAAGGACTGGTCGAGCGCCATGGCCTCGGCACCTCCTGGTTGCTCTGCTGCTCCGCTGCTCTGTTGCTTGGTGCTGTACCGCTCAGCGTTGCTCTACTGACCGGTACGGGTCGCTCAACGACACGAGGCCGCCCCCGATCACTCGGGGACGGCCTCGCATACGAGCCTGAATTTATCGCGTTTCGCGGTGCGCGGTGTGCGCATTGCAACGCGGGCAGTGCTTCTTCATCTCCAGTCGGTCCGGGTTGTTACGCCGGTTCTTCTTGGTGATGTAGTTCCGCTCCTTGCACTCCACGCAGGCCAGCGTGATCTTCGGGCGGACGTCGGTGGCAGCCACAGGAGTGCTCCTTGACGAACGGATGGGACATATAACGCATGAAAGAGTAGCCGATCGAAGGACCGACCCCGCAATCGGCTACTGTCAGTAGCGGTGACCGGACTTGAACCGGTGACACAGCGATTATGAGCCGCTTGCTCTACCGACTGAGCTACACCGCTTTGATGGGATCAGGTCCCGCCTTGCGACGGGAACCTCACCCACCAGAGCCCCAATACGGAATCGAACCGTAGACCTTCTCCTTACCATGGAGACGCTCTACCGACTGAGCTATTGGGGCGAGCGATGAAGACATTACACGGTCCGCAGCCGTTCACCCAAATCCGTTTCGCGAGGCTCTCCGGGGCCGACTGGAGGGCCGATTCCTCAAGGTCCCAGCGGCCTCCCGGGCCCCTCCCGCACGCCGGACCACACCGGTACGACTATTGCGCTCCTCCCCGCCGGCGCCGAAACGCCGTCCTAGGCTCGACTCACTCTGCGTGATCTTGCGTCCCCGCGAGCGACCGCGCGTCACCCGCGTCCCCGCGCAGTCCCGAGCCGAGCCCCTGGAGCGCGATGCCCGACAGCCAGCCGCAGCCGCCCCCTTGGCCGTCGTCCTCGTCCGGCGCCGCGGGAGGTCCGCCGGACCCGGCCGCCCTCCTGCTGAGCGGGGCGCGCCTGACGGACGGCCGGACCGTGGACGTACGGCTGGGCCGCGGGCGTATCGAGGCGGTCGGCACGGCGGGCAGCCTGACGACCGGCCCCGCCCGTGGCGGCACGCGCGTGGACCTCGGCGGCTACCTCCTGCTCCCCGCCCCCGCCGAGCCGCACGCGCACGCCGACACCGCGCTCACGGCCGATGCGGACGGCCCGGTCTCGTACGCCCCCGAGGACGTCCAGCGCCGTGCCACGGAGGCCGCGTTGCTGCAACTGGGCCACGGCGCGACGGCGCTGCGCGCCCATGTGCACGTGGGCGACGTCCAGGGCCTCGGCGCGCTGGCCGCCGTACTGCGGGCCCGGCGTTCGCTGCGCGGGCTCGCCGAACTGACGGCGGTGGCGATGCCGCGGGTACTGACCGGGGCGGCCGGGGCGGACGGGCTCGCGATGCTGCGGGACGCGGTGAAGATGGGCGCCTCCGTGGTGGGCGGCTGCCCGGACCTGGACCCCGATCCGACGGGCTACGTGGAGACCGTCCTGGAGGTCGCCTCCGAACACGGCTGCCCCGTCGACCTGCACACCGACGCCGCCGACCCGGCCCGCCTCGCCCGCCTCGCCGCGATGGCCGGCGGTCTGCGCCCCGGCGTCACCCTGAGCCCCTGCGGCGGCCTCGACGACCTCCCCGCCGATACGGCCACCCGCACCGCCGACCAACTCGCGGCCGCCGGCGTGACGGTGGTCTGCCTCCCCCAGGGCGGCTGCGGCACCGTCGACCACCGGGACGCGGCGCCCGTACGGCTGTTGCGCGCGGCCGGCGTCCGGATCGCGGCGGGCAGCGGGGCGTTGCGGGACGTCTCCAACCCGGTCGGCCGCGGCGACCCCCTGGAGGCGGCCTACCTGCTCGCCTCCCGTCACGGCCTGCGCGCCGAGGACGCGTACGACGCCGTGAGCACGTCCGCGCGAGCCGCGCTGGGCCTCCCCGAGGTCCGCGTGGAGGCGGGCTTCCCGGCCGACCTCCTGGCCGTCCGCGGCGACCGACTGGCGGGCGCCCTGTCCCTGGCGTACAGCAGGATCGTGATCCACCAGGGCCGCGTGGTGGCCCGCACGAGCGCCGTCCGCGAGTACCGCAGCTCGACGGCCGCCCCCGAGTGGGGCCTGCCGAGACAGGGACGGGGACAGCTGTCGTAGGACGGCGGGGGCGGGCCGGGGAGTTGAGCGGGGACCCGGGTGAGGTCATGCGGCGGATGCGGGTGTCCGGGCGTACGGTCGGAAGCATGCGCATTGTCATCGCTGGTGGTCATGGTCAGATCGCGCTGCGGCTGGAGCGTCTACTCGCCGCGCGCGGGGACGAGGTCGCGGGGATCATCCGCAAGGCGGAACAGGGCGACGCCCTCCGGGCGGCCGGCGCCGAACCGGTCGTCCTGGACCTGGAGTCGGCGTCCGTCGAAGCGGTCGCGGAGCGGCTGCGGGGCGCGGACGCGGCGGTGTTCGCGGCGGGTGCCGGCCCGGGCAGCGGAGTGGGCCGCAAGAACACCGTGGACAAGGGCGCGGCCATCCTGTTCGCGGACGCGGCGGTCCGGGCGGGCGTACGGCGCTTCGTGGTCGTGTCGTCCATGGGCGCGGACCCCGATCACCAGGGTGACGAGGTCTTCGACGTCTACCTGCGCGCCAAGGGCGAAGCGGACGCGCACGTGCAGGGCCTGGACTCCCTCGACTGGACCATCCTGCGCCCCGGCGCGCTCACGGACGACCCCGGCACCGGCCTGGTCCGCCTGGAGGCCCGCACGGGCCGCGGCTCCGTCCCCCGCGACGACGTGGCCACCGTGCTGGCCGAACTGCTGGACACTCCGGCGACGTCCGGCCTCACCCTGGAACTCATCAGCGGCTCGACGCCGGTACCGGTGGCGGTCAGGGCGGTGGCGGGCAACTGAGGAACGCCGTGCGCCGGTAGACGCCCTGGAACGCCAGAGCGCCAGGTCGCCAGAACGCTAGAAGAGGGGTAGCTGTCCCGGAAACTCCGGGACCACATACCCGTCCAACGACGGCTGGGCCGCGCCCAGTTGTGCCGTACTGCGCGAGCCGGGGCAGGAGACCAGGTCCCCGGTTCCGCGCGCCCCCGGCGGGTCGTGCCGGGCGAACCGTCCGGCGACCACGGCGATCTCGCGACGGCAAACGGGGCAGGTTCTACGACGACTGGACGCGCTGGACATGTCGTCAGTCTGCCCCAGTGGGCCACGCGGGTACCCCACGGCGGGACGCGCCCCGCTCGCCGCGCGGAAGTGCGATCACCTCCCTAGCATCCGTACACGTGGCACATACCTTCGAGGAACTCGTGGAGAAGCAACGCGCGGCCGACGAGGCACACGCGAGGGTCGAAGCGCTGCGGGACACGTACGGCGCACCCACGGCCACCCCCTGGCCGGAGATCCAGACCGACACCTACGAAACCGCCTGGCGCGCCTGGCGCGACCTCGCCCGCGACGTACAGGCCGCGGTGACCGAACACGCCAAGGACGAGAACAGACCACGCAACGACATCGAGGCAGAGGTGAAGAGAGCGGCGAAGACACCCTCGCCGGAGGTCTCCGAACCCCCGGAAGACCCCGCCGAAGGAAAGTGAGGCGGGTCGCCGCCACCCAGCGTCTCCCTGTCCCCCTGTCCCCCGCACACGAAGAAACCCCTCCGCGCTGCGTCTGCGCAGGTCGGAGGGGTTCCCTCTGTCAGCACGGCGGCACCAGGAGTCGAACGGCCCCGGTCGGCGGCGTCGTCGGCTGTCGGACGGTGACGCGGCTCAGCAGGTGTCGGCGCGCACGGACTGCCATGGCATGCCGGACGGGTTCAGTGACGGGCCCGCCGGCTGGACGAACCGTTCACGTGTGACCCGTTGAGCTCCGGAACAACAGCGATCGCACACTCCGCCACTTCGCATCGACGTCGACCGGGCGTCCATATGATCTTCGCCACGCTGCGCTGTCCACCTGGCACACAGTTCCGGAGTGGGACCGCAGTTCATTGCGGAAATCCCGTCCGCACCCCGTCCGCACACGTCGGGACCGGACGTTCGAATGCGAGACAGCGGGGGACAGTACGCGACTCGGTCAGGGAACATGACAAAGGGCCCGCGACCTGCTGTGTAAGCAGGTCACGGACCCTTCGTTCTCAGCGTGGCGGCGCCAGGATTCGAACCTGGGAAGGCTGAGCCGGCAGATTTACAGTCTGCTCCCTTTGGCCGCTCGGGCACACCGCCGGGTTTGCCGCCTGTTCGAACCGCTTTTCGGCGGTGCTCCCTGGCAACGACGTAAACGATACCCGATGCCCAGGGGTGCTTCGCCACCTGATTCCTCACCGCCCGGAGCGGGCGGGATGACTAGGCTTGTGCGGATGCGGCCCGGGATCACGCCGGGCTCGGCGGTCGCCCCCACGTACGCCGATACGCACCCGACACGCACCCCGATACAAGGAGCCACAGGACATGGCCGACTCCAGTTTCGACATCGTCTCGAAGGTCGAGCGGCAGGAGGTCGACAACGCCCTCAACCAGGCCGGCAAGGAAATCTCGCAGCGCTACGACTTCAAAGGCGTCGGCGCCTCGATCTCGTGGTCCGGTGACAAGATCCTGATGGAGGCGAACTCCGAGGACCGGGTCAACGCCGTCCTCGACGTCTTCCAGTCCAAGCTGATCAAGCGCGGGATCTCTCTCAAGGCGCTGGAGGCGGGCGAGCCCCAGCTCTCCGGCAAGGAGTACAAGCTCTTCGCGGAGATCAAGGAGGGCATCTCCCAGGACAACGCGAAGAAGGTCGCGAAGCTCATCCGCGACGAGGGCCCCAAGGGCGTGAAGGCCCAGGTGCAGGGCGAGGAACTGCGGGTCAGCTCCAAGAGCCGCGACGACCTCCAGACCGTCATCACCCTGCTCAAGGGCCAGGACTTCGACTTCGCTCTGCAGTTCGTGAACTACCGGTAGTCGGCCGGACGGACACGAGCCGGACGGACGCGAGCCGGACAGCTACGAGCAAGGGTGGGCGCCCATGGGGTGCCCACCCTTCTCGTTCGGTCCGCCGCGGAGGCGCTCAGTCGCGTGAGTTGCCGAACAGCAGGCGATAGACGATCAGCAGCACCAGCGAACCGCCGATCGCCGCGGCCCAGGTCGCGCCGTCGTAGAAGTCCTTGGTGATGGGGTGGTCCAGCCAGCGGGCCGATATCCAGCCGCCGATGAACGCGCCCGCGACGCCGATGAGGGTCGTGCCGATGAAGCCGCCCGGGTCGCGGCCCGGCAGCAGGACCTTGGCGATTACTCCGGCCAACAACCCCAGGATGATCCAGCTGATGATGCTCATGTCCTGAACCTGCCCTTCCGTGCTGTGCCCGCGCTGTCCGGACACTGTGATGTCGCTCGCTCCGGACGGGCTGTGCTCGTTTCCGTCGCGCCCCGCGTCCTGCGTCGCACGCGGGTTCGGGTCGTGTCGATGAGGACGACGTCACCACGGCACACGGTGGTTCCGCCGATCAGTAGGGTGCGGCCCATGACACAGTCCGGATCGCGCGCCGAACTGCGGCGGACGCTCGGCCTCGGCGACGCCGTGGTCATCGGGCTCGGCTCGATGATCGGTGCCGGCGTCTTCGCGGCGCTCGCTCCCGCCGCGCAGGCCGCGGGCTCCGGACTGCTGCTCGGACTCGCGCTCGCCGCACTGGTCGCCTACTGCAACGCCATGTCGTCGGCGCGACTCGCCGCCCTGTATCCGGCCTCGGGCGGCACGTACGTGTACGGGCGCGAGCGGCTCGGCCCGTTCTGGGGGTATCTGGCGGGCTGGTCGTTCGTGGTCGGGAAGACGGCCTCCTGTGCGGCGATGGCTCTGACGGTCGGTGCGTACGTCTGGCCGACGCAGGCGCACGCCGTGGCGGTCGCGGCCGTGGTGGCGCTGACCGCGGTGAACTACGGCGGCGTCCAGAAGTCGGCCTGGCTGACGCGGGCGATCGTGGCGGTGGTCCTGGCGGTCCTCGCTTGCGTGGTGTTCGTGTGCCTGGGGTCCGGCGCGTCCGACGACGGGCGGCTGGACATCGGGGTCTCCGGGGGTGTCGGCGGGGTGCTGACGGCCGCCGGTCTGCTGTTCTTCGCCTTCGCCGGGTACGCCCGCATCGCGACCCTGGGCGAGGAGGTGCGTGACCCGGCCCGCACCATCCCGCGCGCGATCCCCCTGGCCCTGGGGATCGCTCTGGTCGTGTACGCGTGCGTGACGGTCGCTGTCCTCTCCGTGCTGGGGCCGGGCGATCTCGGACGGGCGGGGGCGCCGTTGGCCGACGCGGTGCGGGCGGCGGGGGTGCCCGGGCTGGTGCCGGTGGTACGGATCGGGGCAGCGGTGGCGGCGCTGGGCTCGCTCCTCGCCCTCATCCTGGGCGTCTCGCGCACGACGCTGGCCATGGCCCGGGACCGGCATCTGCCCGGCGCCCTGGCCGCCGTCCACCCGCGCTTCCAGGTACCGCACCGGGCCGAGCTCATGGTGGGCGCGGTGGTCGCGGTCCTGGCCGCCACGGTGGATGTCCGGGGCGCGATCGGGTTCTCCTCCTTCGGTGTGCTGACGTACTACGCGGTGGCCAACGCGTCGGCCTGGACGCTCGATCCGGCCCCGGCGAAGCGGATGCTGCCCGCGGTGGGGCTCCTGGGCTGTGTGGTGCTCGCGTTCGCGCTGCCGAGGACCTCGGTGGTCGTAGGAGCGGGGGTGCTGGCGGTGGGCGTGCTCGCTTACGGGGTACGGCGGCGCTGGGCGGGCGCGCGGTAGCCGGACGACAGCGACGGCGGGCCGCGGCGGCGGGCTCCGGACGACGAACGGCGGACGGTGGGCTGCGGACGGCGGACGGCGGCGGGCTGGTGCCCGGGCAACGGGTGCGCGGGCAACGGGTGCGCGACAGCAGGCTGCGGCAGCAGCCGTTACGGCGTCGTCGCCCCGGTCGCCGCCGTGCGTATGCGGAACTCGGTCCAGGGGGTCGGTTCCAGGTCGTCGTTCAGGCTGTCGTACCAGCCCGTGCCGTCGAGCCAGGCCTGCAGCCAGGCGGTGAGGCTGGGGGCGTCGACGAACCAGGCGTGGTCGGGGTCGCCCGGGTTCGGTTCGAAGAGCAGGACCGTCGCCTGCGGGGAACGGCAGTCCACGCACGCGTACATCGCGCAGCCCCAGTGGGATATCGGCAGGACACCCTCGGGCCAGGGCCAGTCGGGGTCCTCGCGACCGCCTGCGCGGTTGGCGAGGTACTGGGCGACGGCGGCGGGTTCACCGGACGGAGAACTGTCGAGCAGGGGCAGCAGGCCGTACTCCGGGCCGAATCCGCCGTCCCCTATACGCAGGTAGAGGTCGGCGAGCAGCGGCGGCAGGCGGAAGCCGAGTGCGGCCTCGGCACGGGCCACGGTGGCCGCGTCCACGGGGTCGGGGAGCGACGGCCAACCCCAGGGGCGGGTGGTGGCCGCCTTGGCCGCCACCCCTGCCCACAACTGCTCGTTCTCGGTCATGCGTTCATGATGCAGGCCGCCACTGACAACCGGGCCGGCCTGTGGACAACTCACCGCCTGTGGACAACCGGCGAGCGGCGGGCCGCCGTCGAGCAGCCGACCGCCCGGCTACTGACGGGCCGTGGACGACAAGCCGCTCGGTGCTCGGCCCGTCAGCGCGAGGCGAACGGCTGGTCCGAGGGCACGATCTCGCGGCCCAGCGGGAACAGCGAGACCGGGATCAGCTTGAAGTTCGCGATGCCGAACGGGATGCCGATGATGGTCAGGCAGAGCAGCAGTCCGGTGACGATGTGCCCGATGGCCAGCCACCAGCCGGCGAGCACCAGCCAGAGCACGTTGCCGACGCAGGAGGGCGCGCCCGCGTCACGGCGCTCGATCGTCGTGTAGCCGAAGGGCCAGAGGGCGTAGACACCGATCCGGAAAGCGGCGATCCCGAAGGGAATGCCGATGATCGTGATGCAGAGCAGCACTCCCGCGGCCAGGTAGGCGAGGAACAGCCAGAATCCGCTCAGGATCAGCCAGATGACGTTCAGGATGGTCTTCACTGGTGGCGACCTGCCATTTTCTCGAGCCGGGCGATACGGTCCGCCATCGGCGGGTGCGTCGAGAACATCTTGGAGAGTCCCTGGCCCGGGCGGAAGGGATTCGCGATCATCATGTGGCTCGCGGTCTCGATGCGGGGCTCCGGGGGCAGTGGAAGCTGCTTGGTGCCCGTCTCCAGTTTGCGCAGCGCGCTCGCGAGGGCCAGCGGGTCGCCGGTGAGCTGCGCGCCCGAGGCGTCCGCCTCGTACTCACGGGAGCGGCTGATGGCGAGTTGGATGACGCTGGCGGCGAGCGGGCCGAGAATCATGATCAGGAGCATGCCGAGGATGCCGGGACCGTCGTCGTCGTCCGAGCGGCCGATCGGGATCAGCCAGGCGAAGTTGACCAGGAACATGATCACGGAGGCGAGCGCTCCGGCGACCGAGGAGATGAGGATGTCCCGGTTGTAGACGTGGCTGAGCTCGTGGCCGATGACGCCGCGCAGTTCGCGCTCGTCGAGGAGGCGCAGGATGCCGTCCGTGCAGCACACGGCGGCGTTGCGCGGATTGCGGCCGGTGGCGAAGGCGTTGGGTGCCTCGGTCGGGGAGATGTACAGGCGGGGCATGGGCTGACGGGCCTGGGTGGAGAGCTCGCGGACCATCCGGTACAGGGCGGGAGCCTCGAACTCGCTCACCGGGCGGGCACGCATCGCGCGTAGCGCCAGTTTGTCGCTGTTCCAGTACGCGTACGCGTTGGTGCCGAGTGCGATCAGGACCGCGATGACCAGCCCCATGCGGCCGAAGAAGCTGCCGATGACGATGATGAGTGCGGACAGTCCCCCGAGGAGTACTGCGGTCCTGAGCCCGTTGTGCCGGCGGTGCACGGTACGCCCTCCAAGTCGTGCAGCAGGGGAACCCTTTGCTTGCGAATCTTGCTCTTGTGCGGTGGCACTGTGCCGTGGTGTCACATCCAGTGCACCTTCCCGTACTGGTCAACGCCAGGCGGGAGGCACTAGTTCCCTTGTGCTTGCGGGCATGGGTGTGGGCCGTCCGGGTGAGGACGGGGGCATGCGCGCGCGTGCGGGCTCAGAAGAGGCCGGTGTCGGTGAAGCGCAGGACCAGCTGGGGTGCTCCGGAGAGGGCGATGCCGAGGGCCGCGGTGAGGGTGATCGCGGCGGTGAGCGGGGCGGGGACGCGGTGCTTCTCGGGCTCGCCTTCGGGGGCGCGGAAGAGCAGCGCCGTCCACTGCAGGTAGTAGTACAGGGCGATCACCACGTTGACGGCCATGACGACCGCGAGCCAGCCGAGGCCCGCGTCGACGGCTGCCGAGAACACGGTGACCTTCGCGAAGAGGCCGATGATGCCCGGCGGCAGTCCGGCGAGGCAGAGCAGGAAGAAGGCCAGGAGCAGGGCCGCCGCCGGGTGCTTCGCGTAGAGGCCCCGGTAGTCCGAGATCCGGTTCGTCGCGCTGGTACGGCCCACCAGGGCGGCCACCGCGAAGGCGCCCAGGTTCACCGCGGCGTACATGAGGGCGTAGGCGACGGTGGAGCCGATGGCGTGCTCGGCGTCGTCGGAGTACGCGGCGGCGGCGATCGGTACGAGGAGGTAGCCGGCCTGGCCCACGGAGGACCAGGCGAGCAGGCGTACGGCGCTGTACGCGCGCGTGGCTTGCTGGCGGAGGGCGCCGACGTTGCCGACGGTCATGGTGAGCGCGGCCAGCACGGCCAGTGCGGGGCCCCAGACGTCGGCGTACGAGGGGAAGCCGATGACGGTGACGAGGATGAGGCCGGAGAAGCCGACCGCCTTGCCGACGACCGACAGGTAGGCGGCGACGGGCAGCGGGGCGCCGACGTAGGTGTCGGGGACCCAGAAGTGGAAGGGGACGGCGGCCGTCTTGAAGGCGAAGCCGATGAGGGTGAGGACCACGCCGCTCTGGGCCAGGGTGTCCAGCCGGCCGTCGACGTGCTGGATGCGGTCGGCGACCTGGGTGAGGTAGAGGGTTCCGGTCGTCGCGTACACGAAGCTGATGCCCAGGAGGCTGACGGTGGTCGCGGTGACGGACGACAGGAAGAACTTCAGGGCCGCCTCTGAGGACCGGCGGTCGCCGTGCCGGATGCCGACCAGGGCGAAGGCGGGCAGGGAGGCGACCTCCAGGGCGACGACGAGGGTGGCGAGGTCGCGGGAGGCGGGCAGCAGGGCGGCTCCGGCGGCGGAGGACAGCAGCAGGAACCAGAACTCGCCTTCGGGAAGTCGCCCGCGCGCGTCCTTCAGGGCGGTGACCGACAGCAGGGCCGCCAGCAGCGCTCCCCCGAGCACCAGGAACTGGATGACGAGGGTGAAGCGGTCTGCCGTGTAGCTGCACACGCGTGTGTCGCCGGTCAGGCAGAAGGTGGAGCGGTCGCCGTCCAGGAGGGGCAGGAGGAGGGCCGTGGCGGCGGCGAGTCCCGCGACCGACAGCCAGCCGAGGAGCGGCTTGCGGGCGTCGCCGACGAAGAGGTCGGCGACGAGGACGACGAGGGCGACGACCGCCGCGAGGGTGGGCGGCGCGATGGCCAGCCAGTCGACGGACTGGACCACCGACTCGGCCAGCGGCTGGAACACGGGCTGGGCCAGGGCGCTCATCGGGTGCCTCCTGCGAGGAGCTGTTGCACGGCCGGGTCGGTCAGCCCGAGGAGGGCCTTCGGCCACAGGCCGGCGACGACGGTGAGGGCGACGAGCGGGGCCCAGGCCGCGAACTCGTAGGTCTGCACGTCGGCGAGGCGCGGAGCGTCCTGCGGGACGACGCCCATGCAGACGCGGCGGACCACGACGAGCAGGTAGGCGGCCGTCAGCAGGGTGCCGAACGCGGCGATCGCCGTGAAGGTGAGGAAGGCGGGCCGGCTGAGGTCGGCTGCGGGGTTGAAGGCGCCGAACAGGGCCAGCATCTCGCCCCAGAAGCCGGCGAGGCCCGGCAGGCCGAGGGAGGCGACGGCGGCGAAGGCGAGGAGGCCGCCGAGGCGGGGCGTCCTGCCGTACAGCGCGGCGCCGGTCTGCTCGGCGAGGGTGTCCAGATCGGTGGTGCCGGTGCGGTCCTTCAGCGCTCCGACCAGGAAGAAGAGGAGGCCGGTGATGAGGCCGTGGGCGATGTTGGCGAACAGGGCGCCGTTCACGCCGGTCGGGGTCATGGTCGCGATGCCGAGCAGGACGAAACCCATGTGACCGACGGAGGAGTAGGCGATGAGGCGTTTGAGGTCGCCCTTCGCGCCCCGCTTGGCGAGGGCCAGGCAGGCCAGGGATCCGTAGATGATCCCGACGACGGCGAAGGCCGCGAGGTAGGGCGCGAAGGTGCGGAAGCCGTCCGGCGCGACGGGCAGCAGGATCCGGACGAACCCGTACGTGCCCATTTTCAGCAGCACTCCGGCCAGCAGGACCGAACCGACGGTCGGGGCGGCGGTGTGGGCGTCGGGCAGCCAGCTGTGCAGTGGCCACATCGGGGTCTTGACGGCGAGCCCGATCCCGATCGCGAGAACGGCGATGACCTGCACGGATGTAGTGAGCGACCGGCCGTTGTCAGTGGCGAGTGCCACCATGTCGAAGGTGCCCGCCTTGATTCCGATCAGGAGCAGGCCGAGCAGCATGACCACGGATCCGAGCAGGGTGAACAGGATGAACTTCCAGGCGGCCTGGGTCCGGCCCGCGCCGCCCCAGCGGGCGATGAGGAAGTACATCGGGACGAGGACCATCTCGAAGGCGAGGAAGAACAGCAGCAGGTCGAGGACGGCGAAGGCCGCGAGGGTGCCGGACTCCAGGACGAGCACGAGCGCGACGAAGGCTTTCGGGGACGGGTCCGCGGTCTGCTGCGTCGGCGGCTGCTGTTGCCGCCTGAAGTAGGAGTACACCGCGCACAGGAAGGTCAGCAGCGCGGTCAGGACCAGCAGGGGGAGGGAGATACCGTCGATGCCGAGGTGGATGCGCACGTCGAGTGCGGGGATCCAGCTGATGTCCGTGGTGGCCTGCATCTTCGACGGATGGTCGTGGTCGAAGCCGAGCGCGAGGACGATCGCGGCGATGAGGATCGCGCCGGTCACGGTCATGCCGTGCCGCAGCACGGCCTGCTCGGGTGACTTCCCCTTCAGCCCGGGCGGAGCCGGCAGAAGAGCGGCGGCGGCGCCGAGAAGCGGGCCGACCACGATGAATGCCAGAAGGAACTGCATCACGGACTCGTTGATATCGATCACGCCCGCTCACGCTCCCGAAGCGACGAGAAGGGCGGCGACCGCCAGGACGACGGTGCCGGCGAGCAGCGCGCTCACATAGGTCTGGACGTTGCCGGTCTGGGCGCGCCGTACGGCGGCCCCCAGCCAGCGGGGCAGGGCGCCCGCGCCGCGTACGTAGGTGTCGACGACCTCGCGGTCGAGGAACCGGACGAGACTCGCGCCGGCCTGGACCGGGCGGACGAACAACGCCCGGTACACGGCGTCGAGGTGGAATCCGACGGCCGCGTGGCGGTGCAGCGGGCCGAGCAGGAGCCGTCCGGGGTCCGCCGGGTCGGGGGCGGAGGCCACGTCCCCGTAGGCCGGCGCGTGCGTCGCGATCGCCTCGGCCTCGACGAGTCCGGCGTCGCCCTCGGGGTGGGCGGCGACCGCGCCCAGGGGGACGCGGGCTGCGAGCCCGGCGAGATGGCGCCAGGCGGCGTACGTGACGAGACCGCCGGCCAGGGCCACACCCGTGCCCAGGACGGACGTGGTGAGGGTCGGGGCGAGGTCGTTGCCGTCGAACCAGTCGGGGAGGGTGCGGTAGGCGAGCCCGCCGAGGGCCAGGGACGGGACGGCCAGGACCCACAGCACCACGGTCATGGTCAGTGGCTGGCGGCCGTGGTCGGGGGCCTCGGCGCCCCGGCCGTGGAAGGTCAGCAGCCACAGGCGGGTCGCGTAGGCCGCCGTGAGGAGGGCGGTGAGCAGGCCGGCGACGAGGACGGTCCAGCCCGCGGCGCCGGGCGCGTGCTCGGTGTGGCCCGCGGTGATGTGCTCGGCGGCGCCGAGCACCGACTCCTTGGAGAAGAAGCCGCTGAACGGCGGGATCGCGGCGAGCGCGAGAAGCGCCACGGTCATCGTCCAGTAGGCGTCGGGGACGCGGTCGCGCAGGTGGCTCATGCGGGACATGGCGGCCAGCGAGTTGGTGCCGGCGGCGTGGATGATCACGCCGGCCGCGAGGAAGAGCAGCGCCTTGAACGCGCCGTGCGAGAGGAGGTGGAAGACGGCGGCACCACGGTCGCCGACGGCGAGGGCGCCGGTCATGTAGCCGAGCTGGCCGATCGTCGAATAGGCGAGGACGCGCTTGATGTCGTCCTGGGCGAGGGCGGCCAGGCCCGAGCCGACCATGGTGATGGCGGCCATCACGGCGAGGGTCACCATCGCGGCCGAGGACGCCTCGAAGACCGGGAGGAGACGGGCGACGAAGTAGACGCCGGCGGCGACCATCGTCGCGGCGTGGATCAGCGCGGAGACGGGGGTGGGGCCCGCCATCGCGTCCGGGAGCCAGGTGTGCAGGGGGAACTGCGCGGACTTGCCGGCCACGCCCGCGAGGAGCAGCAGGGCGACGAGCGTCGGGTGGTCGAGTCCGCCGTGGGCGACGGTGGCGAGGACCTTCGTGATCCGGAAGGACCCGGCGTCGGTGGCGAGGGCGAACAGGCCGATGAGGAAGGGGACGTCGCCGAGTTTGGTGACGAGGAAGGCCTTGATGGAGGCGGCGCGGGCTTCCGGGGTCTCCCAGTAGTGGCCGACCAGGAAGTAGGAGCAAATGCCCATGACTTCCCAGCCGACCAGCAGCACGATCAGGTCGCCGGAGTAGACGACCAGGAACATCGCGGAGGTGAAGAGGGAGACGAGCGCGGCGTACGAGGGGTAGCGCGGGTCCTCGCGCAGGTAGCCGGTCGAGTAGATCTGCACGCAGGTGGCGACGAGGCCGACCACGACGGCGACGAGGGCGGCGAAGCCGTCGATGTACAGCGCCAGTTCGATCGGGATCGAGCCGGTGGGGGTCAGTTCCGTCGCCGCGGTGACGGAGGCGTCTCCGCCCTGGCGTACGGCGACGATCGCGGCCAGTACGAGCGCGGCGAGGGTCGGCAGGACGGCGAGCGGGCGCACGAAGCCGGGAGCGGTGCGGCCGAGGAGCAGTCCGGCGGCCGCGCCCAGGAACGGGAGGAGGGGGACGAGGACGGCGAGGGTGGTCGTGGTCACGCGGTGGCCTCAGCCTTCTCGGCGGCCGTTCCGGTCGCGGGGGTGTCGCTGTCGGGGCCGTCGGTCGCGGGGCTCTCGTGGCCTTCGGCGGTGTCGCGGAGACGGTCGATGTCCGCGGTGCCCCGGTTGCGATGGACGGCGAGGACGATCGCCAGGCCGATGCCGATCTCGGCGGCGGCGATGGCGATGGTGAACAGGGTCAGGGCCTGACCGGAGTGCAGGGTCTCCTCGGCGGTCCTGCTGAGCCAGACGTCGAAGGCGACCAGGTTGAGGTTGACGGCGTTGAGCATCAGCTCGACGGACATCAGGACGAGGATCGCGTTGCGGCGGGCGAGGACGCCGTACAGGCCGGTGCAGAAGAGAAGGGCGGACAGGACGGCGGGATAGGCGAGGTGCATCAGCGGGTGCCTTCCTGCTCGGCCGGGTTTTCGGCGTCCGGAACGGAAAGAGAACTCTCCGTGACGGATCGGGAACTCTTGGTGACTCTCCGGGAGTTCACTGGGGGAGAGCTCGACTCCGCCTTCGCCCTGCGGGACAGGACGATCGCGCCGACCAGTGCCGCGAGGAGAAGGACGGAGAGGGCCTCGAAGGGCAGGACCCAGTTCTGGAACAGGCTCGCGCCGGTGACCTCGGTGGAGCCGGCGGCCGGACCGTCCAGATCGATCCAGGTGGCGCGGAAGGCGTCGACGACCACCCAGACGAGCGCGGCGGCCGCGGCGACGGCCACCGTGAGAGCGGCCCAGCGGTTTCCGGAGTCCGCGTCCGGGGAGTGGCCGATGGGGGCCTTGGTGAGCATCAGACCGAAAAGGAGGAGTACGACGACGGAACCGACATAGATGAGGACCTGCACCCAGGCGATGAACTCGGCGGTGAGCAGGAGGTACTCGACGGCGAGGCCGCCGAGGGCGACCACGAGCCACAGGGCGGCGTGCACCAGTTGCTTGGTGGTCACGGTGACAAGAGCGGCGCCGAAGGTGACCAGTCCGACGAGCAGGAAGGCGATCTCGACGCCGGTCGGGGAGAGAAAGCCGTGGTGTGCCTGAGCGAGGGTCACGATTCTCCTCCCTGGGGTGCGTTCGGCTCGGGTGGCTGGGGGGCGTTCGACGCGGCCTGGGCCGCCGCAAGCTTCTCGGCCGCCTTGCGGGCGGCCGCGAGCTCCTTCGGCTCCTCGGCGGCGGGGTCGAGGGCGGGTGGGGCCGGGACGGTCCACATCCACTCGCGGAGCTTGTCGCGTTCGTGGGTGAGTTCGTGGATGTCGGTCTCGGCGTACTCGAACTCCGGGGACCAGAACAGGGCGTCGAAAGGACAGACCTCGATGCAGATACCGCAGTACATGCACAGGGCGAAGTCGATGGCGAAGCGGTCGAGGACGTTGCGGCTGCGCTCGCGGCCGCCCGGAGCGGCGGGCGGGACCGTCTCCTTGTGGGAGTCGATGTAGATGCACCAGTCGGGGCACTCACGGGCGCAGAGCATGCAGACCGTGCAGTTCTCCTCGAACAGGCCGATGACGCCACGGGTGCGGGGCGGGAGTTCGGGCTGGGCGTCCGGGTACTGCTCGGTGACGGTCTTCCGCGTCATCGTGCGGAGGGTGACGGCCAGGCCCTTGGCGAGGCCACTACCGGGGATGGGGGCCATTACCGGATCACCACCTTGACGATGCCGGTGAGGGCGATCTGGGCGAGGGAGAGAGGGACGAGGAGGGTCCAGGAGAGCTTCTGAAGCTGGTCCTCGCGCAGGCGGGGGTAGGTGACGCGGAGCCAGATCACGACGAAGGCGAGGACTGCGGCCTTGAGGAGGGTCCAGACCCAGCCGAGGCCGTCGGCGCCCCAGGGGCCGTGCCAGCCGCCCAGGAAGAGGACGGTGGTCAGACCGCACAGGACGACGATTCCGGCGTACTCGGCGAGGAGGAAGAGGGCGAAACGCAGGCCGGTGTACTCGGTGTACGCACCGAAGATGATCTCCGAGTCGGCGACGGGCATGTCGAAGGGAGGCCGCTGCAGTTCGGCGAGACCGGCGACGAAGAAGACGATCGCGCCGGTGATCTGCCAGGGCAGCCACCACCACTCGAAGGCGTCGACGATGCCGGGCAGGGACACCGTGCCGGCCGCCATCGCCACCGAGGCGGCGGTGAGCAGCATCGGGAGTTCGTAGGCGAGGAGCTGGGCGGCGGTACGCAGGCCGCCGAGAAGGGAGAACTTGTTGGCGCTGGCCCAGCCGGCCATGAGGGAGCCGAGCACGCCGACGCCCATCACCGCGAGCACGAAGAAGATGCCCGCGTCCACGACCTGGCCGACGGCGCCTTCGCCCGGGCCGATGGGGATGGCGAGGAGGACCAGGAGATACGGAAGGAGGGCTACGGCCGGCGCGAGCTGGAAGATACGGCGGTCCGCGCCCGCGGGGACGATGTCCTCCTTCTGTACGAACTTGACGCCGTCCGCGACGAGCTGGGCCCAGCCGTGGAAGCCGCCCGCGTACATCGGCCCCAGGCGGCCCTGCATATGGGCCATCACCTTGTGCTCGGTCTGACCGACGATCAGGGGGAAGGTGAGGAAGACGACGAAGACGACCAGGAGTCGCAGGGCGACGTCGAGAGCGTCGTTCACTGCGGGCCTCCTGTGGGGTCCTCGGGAGCGGGGGGTTCCGCGCCCTCGGTACGGGCGGGCGTGCCGCGGGCGGGCGAGGGCTTCTCGACGGGGTCGTGCTGCTTGGGCGCGGCCGTCCCCGGGGCTGCCGGCTCAGGGCGGGCCGACCCCGGCTCCGGGCCGGGCTCCGGCTCCTGAGCCGATTCCGGGGCCTGAGCCGGCTCCCTCTTTTGATGCGGGTCCTGAGCCGATTCCGGGCCCGACTCCGGGTCCTGAGCCGGCTCCGGCTTCTGATCGGGCTCCGGGGCCGGCGTCCGGTCTGGTTCCGGCTCCTGGCCCGACTCCGACTCGCGGCCCGACTCCGGCTCCTGGTCCGGTGCCGGTGCCCGGTCCGGTGCCGGTGCCCGGTGCGGTTCGGGGGTCTGCTCCCTCTTCGGTTCCTGTTGCTCGCTTGGCTCTGGGGGCTGCTGTGGCTCGTCGAACGCTGGGCGGGCGTGGTGCCACGGGGCGTCGGAGCTGCGGGGGGCCGTGGAGGGGCGGGCGGGGGTGTCGGGGGGTGTCGTCGGGGGCTGGGTGTGCTGGGAGGCCGAGCCCTGGGAGGCGCTGCGCGTGCGGCGCGGTCCTGCCGGGGGTTGCGGGGTCGGCTCGGGGGCCGTCGGTTCCGTCGGCGCGGCGGGCTCGGTCCCCGCGGCACCCGGGGACTCCGTGGCAGCTGCCCGTTGTGACGCCGAGCCCGCGCTCGCGCTTCGGGCGCGGCGGGGTCCGGCAGGCGTCGTCGGCGCCACCGGACCCGAGGGAGCCACCGGACCCGAGGGAGCCGCCGGAGCCGAAGGACTCGCCGGAGCCGAAGGAGTCGAAGAAGCCGCGGGAGCCGAGGGGGCCGGTGAGGTTGGTGGGGTCTCTGGGGTCGGGGGGGTCGGCTGGGTTGCTGAGCCGTCCGATGCCGTGCGGGCGCGGCGGACCGGGCGGTCGCCTGCCGCTCGTCCCGCTGCCGCGCGTCCCGCCGCCGCTCGGGCCGGGCGGGCCGGGGCGGGCGGGAGTTGACCCTTCAGGGGGCCCCATTCGTTGGGGTCGGGGACGCCTGGGGGGAGCATCTGGCGGCGCTTGGGGCCGCCGTGCTCGGACTCTCCGGGCTCCTTCGCGCCGGGCCAGGCCTTGGCGACGCGGGCGGCGAGGACGAAGTCCTTGCGCAGGGGGTGGCCTTCGAAGGTCTCCGGGAGGAGGAGGTGGTTCAGGGCGGGGTGGCCCGCGAAGGTGACGCCGAACATCTCGTGCGTCTCGCGTTCGTGCCAGGCCGCGCCGGCGTAGACGTCGACGGCGGAGGCGAGGGTCGGTGCCTCGTGCGGGATCGTCGTACGCAGCAGCAGGCGACGCACCGGGGACAGGGCCACCACGTGCGCCGAGACGCGGAAGCCCGTGCCCGGTTCGTCGACCGCGCTCAGCCAGTCGAAGTAGGTGCAGGTCAGGCGGTCGCGGGCCACGCGCAGGGCGTCGGTCCAGGATGAGGGAGGGACGTCGACCGTCAGGACGTCGTACGACTCCTCGGCCGTGGCCTGCGGGCCGAAGAGCTCGTCGGCGGGGGCCGGGAGCCAGCCGATGGTGGTCATCGGCCCTCCCCCGACGGCGCGGCAGGGGACTCGGCGGCCGGGGGCAGCACCAGGCCGCTCTGAAGGGCGGCCGGCGAGGGGCGGGAGACGGCCGGGCGGGACGGGGTCGGGCCGTAGCGCTCGCGCAGGGACTCCCGGGCGATCTTCTCCTGGAGCTTGAGGATGCCCTGGAGAAGCGCCTCCGGGCGCGGCGGGCAGCCCGGCACGTACACGTCCACCGGGATGATCTGGTCGACGCCCTTCGTCACCGAGTACGAGTCCCAGTAGGGGCCGCCGCAGTTGCTGCACGCGCCGAAGGAGATGACGTACTTCGGCTCGGGCATCTGCTCGTAGAGACGCTTCACAGCCGGGGCCATCTTGTCCGTGACCGTGCCGGAGACGACCATCAGGTCGGCCTGACGCGGGCCCGGCGCGAAGGGGATGACGCCGAGGCGGATGAAGTCGTGGCGGGCCATCGACGCGGCGATGAACTCGATCGCGCAGCAGGCCAGGCCGAAGTTGAAGACCCAGAGCGAGTAGCGGCGGCCCCAGTTCAGGATCACCTTCATCGGCTCCGGGGCCAGGCGGGCCAGGGTGCCCAGGCGCTTCGGCTCCGGCAGCGGTACGGGTTCCGAGAGCACCTGTTCCGACTGCTCCGGGTGCTCCAGGTGCTCCAGGTGCTCCGACCCTTGCGGTTGTTCCGGGTGCTCCGGATGCTCCGAGTGCTCCGGCGCATTTGCTTTCGGCGTCACGTCCATGTCAGGACGCCCTTCTTGTAGGCGTACAGCAGGCCCACGGCCAGGAAGCCGAGGAAGATGAACATCTCCACGAGCGTGGCCGCGCCGTAGCCGGGGGCTGCGAAGACCGTCGCCCAGGGGAAGAGGAAGATCGAGTCGACCGCGAAGATCACGTAGAGGAAGGCGTAGACGTAGTAGCGGACCTGGGTGTGGGCCCAGCCCTCGCCCACCGGGTCGACGCCGCACTCGTACGTCAGGAGCTTCTCCGGGGTGGGGACCACCGGGCGCAACAGCCGCCCGGCGCCGAACGCCACGGCGACGAACAGCACGCCGACGACGGCGAGCAGCCCGACGACGGAGTAGGACTGGAAGTAGTCCGCCGCGAATTCCGCCGCGACATCGACGGTCCGTTCCCGCACGCCCGTCCCTCGCTCCCTGACCTCAGTCTCTTCGACGACAGGCCCGTTCGACGATCTGTACGCACGGGAGTCTAGGCCCTGATAAAGGGACGGTAAGCAGCCCGTCACGCCTCGTCTTGCGGTGCGGGGGTTTTCCCCCGGCCGAGGAAGGCAGCAGACCTCATGGCGCGGCGCCGTGCGGCGCGGCAGGCTAGCCCATATGACCGCTTCCGCCAGCCGATCCGTCTCCGACCCGAACCGCTCCGGCAAGGAGGGTTCCCACCCGGACGGCTTTCAGCCGGGCGGCTCCCACCCGAGAGCCGCTCCCCTCACGACCGCTGTGCCGGGCCCGGCCGGGCAGGGCGCCGAGCGTCTGCCTCCGGCCCGGCTCGCCTACGACCCGCAGACGTGGAAGGAGATCGCGCACCTTCTGACGAATCTGCCGATGTCGTTGATCGGGTTCACCTATGTGATGACGGTGATCCTCACCGGCGCCGCGATGACGGTCACCGTGATCGGGTTCCCGCTGCTCGCGCTCGGGCTGGCCGGGGCGCGGCTGCTGGGCCGGTTCGAGCGGGGGCGGGCGCGGCTGCTGCTCGGGGTGCGCATCGACGAGCCGAGTCCGCTGCCGCTGCGCAGGGCGGGCGGGCTCTTCCAGCGGTTGTGGCTGATGCTGAAGGACCCGGTGGCCTGGCGCACGGTGCTGTACGACCTCATCCGGCTGCCCTGGGGAGTCCTGACGTTCAGCGTGGTCGTTCCCTCGCTGTTCGTGCTGTGGCCGGTGCTGCCGTTCGTGGTGCGCGGGCTGACCAACGCGGACCGGGCGATGGTGCGGGCCCTGCTGTCCCCCTCCGACGAGCTGGAGCGGCGGATCGCGGAGCTGGAGTCGGACCGGGGTGTCGTGGTCGACACGGCGGCCGCCGATCTGCGGCGCATCGAGCGTGACCTGCACGACGGGGCGCAGGCCCGGCTGGTCAACCTGGCGATGGGGCTGGGCCTGGCGAAGGAGAAGCTGCTGGAGGGGCAGGCCGACGACGTCGTGGCGGCGATGGTGGAGGAGGCGCACGGCGAGGTGAAGCTGGCGCTCCAGGAGCTCCGGGACCTGGCACGCGGGATCCATCCGGCCGTCCTGACCGACCGGGGGCTGGACGCGGCGCTGTCCTCCGTGGCCTCGCGCTGCACGGTGCCGGTGAAGGTGACCGCCGACCTGACGTCCCGACCTGCGCAGGCCATCGAGGGCATCGCCTACTTCACCGTCTCCGAGCTGCTCCAGAACGTCAGCAAGCACAGCGCGGCGCGGTCGGCCTCGGTCGACGTGTGGCGGACCGACGACCGGCTGCTCATCCAGGTGTGGGACGACGGCCGGGGCGGGGCGCGGCTCGACGGCGGGTCGGGGATGCGGGGACTGGCGGAGCGACTGGACGCCGTCGACGGGCTGTTCATCGTGGAGTCGCCGGTGGGTGGTCCCACGACGGTGACCGCGGAGTTGCCCTGGCGCAATCGCGGACAGAACGGATAGCCGGCCGGCGGACAGCAGACGGCGGACAGGGCGGACAGCGGACCGGGGGTTCGCGGGGTGTGGGAGGTGGCGGCCGTGGGAGGTAGGGAAAACCCCCCTTCCAAGACGCCGACGGACTCCATGGTCCACGCGCTCGCCGCCGAGCAGGGTGGGAGGTACGGATCGACAGCTGCGCGACGAGCAGGACGAGTAGAACGGACGACGCCGATGGCCACGCAGTACGGGCAGTACGGGCAGTACGGGGAGCCTGACCAGTACGGGCAGTACGGGCGCCATGACCAGTACGACCCGGAGTACGGGCACCGCGACGGCGGGCGTCGTCACCTGTTGCCGACGGGGCTGCGTGAGCCGCTCACGGCGCGCCACTGGCGGGAACTCGTCTATGTCCTGCTCGGCCTGCCGATCGGCGTCGTGCTGTTCACCTTCACGATCACGATGCTGTCGCTGGGGGCCGGCCTGCTGGTGACGTTCCTCGGCATTCCGGTGCTGGCGGCGGGACTGGCCGCGGGCCGGGGCTTCGGAGCGCTGGAACGGGCCCGGGCGCGCGGGCTGCTCGGCCTGGAGGTCGCCGATCCCGAGCCGTTGCGGCCTCGGGGCAAGGGCGCGATGGCCTGGATGGCCGCCGTCCTCAAGAGCGGAACGTCGTGGCGGCAGGCGCTGTACGCGGTGGTGCAGTTCCCGTGGGCGGTGTTCTCCTTCTGCGTCGCGCTGACCGTGTGGTCGTTCGGCTGGACCATGCTGACGTATCCGCTGTGGTTCTGGGTCTTCCCGATGTACGGCGGTCAGGGCGGGCTTCAGCTGTACGGCGACGAGCAGCACAGCGTCTACCTCGACAACCCGTTCGAGATCACCGTGACGGCGCTGGTGGGACTGTTGATCACGCTGGCCACGCCGTGGATCGTGCGGGCGCTGACGACGGTGGACCGGCTGCTGGTGCACGGGCTGCTCGGACCGTCGTCGCTGGGGGCGCGGGTGGTGGAGCTGGAGTCCGACCGGGGGGTCGTGGTGGACACGGCGTCCGCCGATCTGCGGCGCATCGAGCGCGATCTGCACGACGGGGCGCAGGCCCGGCTGGTGGCGCTGGCGATGGATCTGGGGCTGGCGAAGGAGAAGCTGCGGGAGGATCCGCGGGAGGCGGCGCGGATGGTGGACGAGGCGCACGGCGAGGTGAAGACGGCGTTGCAGGAACTGCGGGACCTGGCGCGCGGGATCCATCCGGCGGTGCTGACGGACCGGGGGCTGGACGCGGCGTTGTCGGCGGTGGCGTCGCGGTGCACGGTGCCGGTACGGGTGGATGTGGATCTGGTGGAGCGGCCGGCGCCGGCGATCGAGGGGATCGCGTACTTCACCGTCTCGGAGCTGCTTCAGAACATCAGCAAGCACAGTGGGGCGCGGTCGGCCTCGGTCGATGTGTGGCGGGTGGAGGATCGGTTGATGCTGCAGGTGGTGGACGACGGGGTGGGCGGAGCGGATGCCTCCGGCGGGGGGTCGGGGTTGGCCGGGCTCGCGGGGCGGCTGGACGCGGTGGACGGGATTCTGGTGGTCGATTCGCCGACGGGCGGGCCTACCCGGGTGACCGCGGAGTTGCCCTGGCGCGGGAACGGGGTCTGAGGGGCGGGTTTCTTCGCCCCCGCCGCCCCTGCCCTTCCCACCCTGGGGGCTACTGCCCCTGGGGGCTACTGCCCCCAGACCCCAGGCGCCCAGCCTCCCCCGGCTGGACCCACGGGCCAGAGACTCGGACCCCGGGCCCCCGGGCCCAGCCCGGACGGGGTTGTGCCCGGGCGGGCTGGTGTCGTCCCGCGCGCTGTTTCGCGCGGTGGCTCGTTGCGAGGCCGAAACCGGGTGGGTCAAGGCCTGATTCGCGCCGTCCTCGTCGCCGTCGGGCTCCTCGGCGGGTACAGACGGGCCCGTTGCTGGAATGCTTGACTGGTTCTACCAACGGGGTGGACGGCTGGGGGGCCGAGGATCGTGGAGGACAGGGTGCGGGTGGTCATCGCCGAGGATTCGGTGCTGTTGAGGGAGGGGCTGACCCGGTTGCTGACCGACCGGGGGCATGAGGTGGTGGCCGGGGTCGGGGACGCGGACGCTCTGGTCAAGACGATCACGGAGCTCGGCGACGAGGGCGCGTTGCCCGACGTCGTCGTCGCGGACGTGCGGATGCCGCCGACCCACACCGACGAAGGGGTGCGGGCCGCCGTACAGCTGCGCAAGGCGCATCCGGGGCTCGGGGTGCTGGTGTTGTCGCAGTACGTGGAGGAGAGGTACGCCACCGAACTGTTGGCCGGTTCGAGTCGCGGGGTCGGGTATCTGCTCAAGGATCGTGTGGCCGAGGTGCGGGAGTTCGTGGACGCCGTGGTGCGGGTCGCGCAGGGCGGTACCGCCCTCGATCCGGAGGTCGTCGCGCAGCTGCTCGGGCGGAGCCGGAAGCAGGATGTGCTGGCCGGGCTCACCCCGCGGGAGCGGGAGGTCCTGGGGCTGATGGCCGAGGGGCGGACGAACTCCGCGATCGCCCGGCAGCTGGTCGTCAGCGACGGGGCCGTGGAGAAGCATGTCAGCAACATCTTCCTGAAGCTCGGCCTGTCGCCGAGTGACGGGGATCACCGCCGCGTACTGGCGGTCCTCACCTATCTCAATTCATAGCGAGGTGGCACTGTGCCTTTCGTCGAGCGGGGGAACTCGGTGGAGGCGGCGAACAGGCGGTGGAGAACCGTGGTGTGATCCGGAGCGTCTACCGGATTCGCGCCGGGCGGCGGGAAATCATGAAAAGCGGGGGTGCCGGGCCGTCTCGGGACAACGACCGTCATACGAATGGCCGAGGTAAGGCGACCCTTACAGACGTAGGGTTGATCCGTGGAGGGCCTTTGGGAAGGCCATCCGGGACAGCCACCTCGAGGGAGGTCCAGTTCAGTGACCAGTCAGGTCAGCAGCCCAGCGGAACAGGACGACGGAACCGACGGAGCCGACGGGACCGTCGTGGGAGAGCAGCGCAAACCGGGTGGGACGAAGGACGTCCGTCGTCTCGACCGGGTGATCATCAGGTTCGCGGGCGACTCGGGTGACGGTATGCAGCTCACCGGCGACCGCTTCACCTCGGAGACCGCGTCGTTCGGCAACGACCTCTCCACCCTGCCGAACTTCCCCGCCGAGATCCGCGCGCCCGCCGGCACCCTCCCCGGCGTCTCCTCGTTCCAGCTGCACTTCGCCGACCACGACATCCTCACTCCGGGTGATGCGCCCAATGTGCTGGTCGCCATGAATCCGGCGGCGCTGAAGGCCAACATCGGCGATGTGCCGCGCGGCGCGGAGATCATCGTCAACACGGACGAGTTCACCAAACGGGCGATGCAGAAGGTGGGGTACGCGGCCTCGCCGCTGGAGGATGGATCCCTCGACGGTTACCAGCTCCACCCGGTCCCGCTGACCACTCTGACCGTCGAGGCACTCAAGGAATTCGACCTCACCCGTAAAGAGGCCGAGCGCAGCAAGAACATGTTCGCGCTCGGCCTCTTGTCATGGATGTACCACCGGCCCACCGAGGGCACCGAGAAGTTCCTGAAGTCGAAGTTCGCGAAGAAGCCCGACATCGCGGCCGCCAACCTCACCGCTTTCCGTGCCGGGTGGAACTTCGGCGAGACGACCGAGGACTTCGCGGTCAGTTATGAGGTCGCCCCGGCCGCGAAAGCGTTCCCCGTCGGCACCTACCGGAACATCTCCGGGAATCTCGCCCTGTCATACGGGCTGATCAGCGCGTCCCGGCAGGCCGATCTGCCGCTGTTCCTCGGGTCGTACCCGATCACGCCGGCCTCCGACATCCTGCACGAGCTCAGCAAGCACAAGAACTTCGGCGTGCGCACGTTCCAGGCCGAGGACGAGATCGCGGGGATCGGCGCGGCGCTGGGGGCGGCCTTCGGCGGGTCCCTCGCCGTCACCACCACCTCGGGGCCCGGGGTGGCGCTGAAGAGCGAGACCATCGGGCTCGCGGTCTCGATGGAGCTGCCGCTGCTGATCGTGGACATCCAGCGGGGCGGGCCGTCGACCGGCCTGCCGACCAAGACCGAGCAGGCCGACCTGTTGCAGGCCATGTTCGGGCGCAACGGCGAGGCGCCGGTGCCGATCGTCGCGCCCCGCACCCCCGCCGACTGTTTCGACGCGGCCCTGGAGGCGGCCCGGATCGCGCTCACCTACCGCACGCCGGTGATGCTCCTGTCCGACGGCTACCTGGCCAACGGCTCCGAGCCCTGGCGGATCCCGGAGCTGGACGAGCTCCCGGATCTGGCCGTGCAGTTCGCCCAGGGGCCCAACCACACCCTGGACGACGGCAGTGAGGTCTTCTGGCCGTACAAGCGCGACCCGCAGACGCTGGCCCGGCCGTGGGCGGTCCCGGGCACGCCGGGGCTCGAGCACCGCATCGGCGGGATCGAGAAGGAGGACGGGACCGGGAACATCTCCTACGCCCCGGCCAACCACGAGCTCATGGTCCGCGTCCGGCAGGCCAAGATCGACGGCATCGACGTCCCCGACCTCGAGGTCGACGACCCGCACGAGGCGAACACCCTGGTGCTGGGCTGGGGGTCCACCTACGGGCCGATCACCGCCGCGGTCCGGCGGCTGCGCGCCGCCGGTGAGGCCGTCGCGCAGGCCCATCTGCGGCATCTGAACCCGTTCCCGCGCAACCTGGGCGCGGCGCTGGAGCGCTACGACAAGGTCGTCATCCCCGAGATGAACCTCGGCCAGCTCGCCACTCTCGTACGGGCGAAGTACCTGGTCGACGCCCGTTCGTACAACCAGGTCAACGGCATGCCGTTCAAGGCGGAGCAGCTTGCCGCGACGCTCAAGGAGGCCATCGATGGCTGAGACCTCGACGGAAGGCACGGGCACGATCGAGGCGCTCTCGCTCGTCCCCAAGGCCGTGGCCCGGCAGTCCATGAAGGACTTCAAGTCCGATCAGGAAGTGCGCTGGTGCCCCGGCTGCGGCGACTACGCGATCCTGGCGGCCGTCCAGGGCTTCATGCCGGAGCTGGGGCTGGCCAAGGAGAACATCGTCTTCGTGTCGGGCATCGGCTGCTCGTCGCGCTTCCCGTACTACATGAACACGTACGGCATGCACTCCATCCACGGGCGGGCGCCGGCCATCGCGACCGGCCTCGCCGCCTCCCGGCGGGATCTGAGCGTGTGGGTGGTCACGGGCGACGGCGACGCGCTGTCCATCGGCGGCAACCATCTGATCCACGCCCTGCGGCGGAACGTGAACCTGAAGATCCTGCTGTTCAACAACCGGATCTACGGGCTCACCAAGGGCCAGTACTCGCCCACCTCGGAGATCGGCAAGATCACCAAGTCGACGCCGATGGGCTCGCTGGACGCGCCCTTCAACCCGGTGTCGCTGGCGCTCGGCGCGGAGGCGTCGTTCGTGGCACGGACCATCGACTCCGACCGCAAGCATCTGACGGAGGTGCTGCGCCAGGCCGCCGCCCACCCCGGCACGGCGCTGGTCGAGATCTACCAGAACTGCAACATCTTCAACGACGGCGCGTTCGAGGCGCTGAAGGACCGGCAGTCCGCCGAGGAGGCGGTGATCCGGCTCGAGCACGGACAGCCGATCCGGTTCGGGGCGGACCGCGCGCGGGGCGTCGTGCGCGATCCGGCGAGCGGCGATCTGCGGGTCGTCACGGTGACCCCGGAGAACGAGGCGGACGTGCTGGTCCACGACGCGCACGCCGCGTCCCCGACCACCGCCTTCGCGCTGTCCCGGCTGGCCGACCCGGACACCCTGCACCACACGCCGATCGGCGTGCTGCGCTCGTTCGAACGGCAGGTCTACGACACCCAGCTGGCGGACCAGCTGGACGCGGCGATCGAGCAGCACGGCAAGGGCGACCTGGGGGCGCTGCTGGCGGGCGGCGACACCTGGACGGTCGTCGGCTGAGGCGCGGAGCGGTTCACGAGGCCCGGGAGCGGAGTTCCCGGGCCTCGTCGTATGTCCGGCGGGCCTGTTCCACGTCCGGCATCCGGGTGTGCGTCCACAGGGCGAGCGCGCGCACCTGCTCGGCCGCCTCCCGGCCGAGGTCGGTCAGGGAGTAGTCGACGCGCGGCGGGATGACCGGCTTGGCGTCGCGGTGCACCAGGCCGTCGCGTTCGAGGGTCTGGAGGGTCTGGGTGAGCATCTTCTCGCTGACCGGCCGGCCCACCGCGCCGATCGCCCGGCGCAGCTCGCTGAACCGGTGCGAGCGGTCGAGCAGCTCGATCAGTGCCAGGACACCCCAGCGGCTGGTGACATGTTCGAGGACGAGTCGGTGCGGACACATGCCCTCCGCTTCGACCGTACCCACCTGCATACTTACTGCCATGCCAGTACCTTACTTCAAAGTGGGTACTTTCGCTTGGTTAGTGCTTCTCCTAGGGTCGGTGACAGACCCGCAGCCCCCACTAGGAGTTCTGAGCCATGAGCATCGTCGTCACCGGAGCCACCGGACACCTCGGCCGTCACGTCGTGGAGCAGTTGCTGGAGAAGGTTCCGGCGGAGCAGATCACGGCCGTCGTGCGCGACGAGGCCAAGGCCGCCGACTTCGCGGCCCGCGGCGTACGACTCGCCGTCGCCGACTACAACGCCCCCGAGACCTTCGGCAGCCTGTTCGCCTCCGGCGACAAGGTGCTGCTGATCTCGGGCAACGAGTTCGACAAGGGCCGCCCGGCGCAGCACCAGGTCGTGATCGACGCCGCGAAGGCGGCCGGGGTCGCGCTCCTCGCGTACACCAGCGCGCCGGGCGGCCTGAGCGCGGCACTGGCGGACGACCACCGCGCCACCGAGAAGGCACTGCTCGCCTCCGGCCTGCCGTACACGCTGCTGCGCAACGGCTGGTACCACGAGAACTACACCGAGCAGCTCGCCCCGGTGCTGGAGCACAACGCCGTCGTCGCCGCCGCCGGTGAGGGCCGGGTCTCCTCCGCCTCCCGCGCCGACTACGCGGCCGCCGCCGTCGCCGTGCTGACCGGCGAGGGCCACGAGAACCGGACGTACGAGCTGGGCGGCGACGAGGCGTGGAGCTTCGCCGAGTACGCGGCCGAGCTGAGCAGGCAGACCGGCAAGGAGATCGTCTACAACTCCGTGCCCGGCGAGGTGCTCACCGGCATCCTGACCGGCGCCGGCCTGCCCGAGATGTTCGCCACGATCCTGGTCGGCGTGGACGCGTCGATCGAGAAGGGTGAGCTGGTCGTCGCCGGCGGCGACCTGTCCCGCCTTGCGGGCCGCCCGACCACTCCGCTCGCCGAGGCGATCACGGCCGCGCTCAAGGGCTGACCTGAAGGGCCGACCTCAAGGGCTGCCCCTCCCCCGAGGGCCCTCGCGCCGCCCCGCACCACGCCACCCCTGCCTGTCATGACCGTATGGCGATACGGGCATGACAGACAGGGGTGGTCGGCGTTACCTTCGTCCACGCATGCCTGAACGTGAGAAGGAGGGGCCCGTGGCCGGGACGTCGAGGAGTGAAGGCCGGACAGGCCTGCTGAACGGCCTCGCGGCGTACGGGATGTGGGGGCTGGTCCCTCTCTTCTGGCCCCTGCTCAAGCCGGCCGGGGCGACCGAGATCCTCGCCCATCGCATGGTGTGGTCCCTGGCCTTCGTCGCCGTCGCGCTGCTCGTCGTACGGCGTTGGGCGTGGGCCGGTGAGCTGCTGCGGCAGCCGCGCCGGCTCGGGCTCGTCGTGATCGCCGCGGCCGTCATCACCGTGAACTGGGGCGTCTACATCTGGGCCGTGAACAGCGGCCACGTCGTCGAGGCGTCCCTCGGCTACTTCATCAACCCGCTGGTCACCATCGCCATGGGTGTACTGATCCTCAAGGAACGGCTGCGGCCCGCGCAGTGGGCGGCGGTCGGCATCGGCTTCTCGGCGGTACTGGTCCTGACCATCGGCTTCGGCCGCCCGCCGTGGATCTCCCTCACCCTCGCCTTCTCCTTCGCGATCTACGGGCTGGTGAAGAAGAAGGTCAACCTCGGCGGGGTCGAGTCGCTGGCCGCCGAGACCGCCATTCAGTTCCTGCCCGCGCTGGGCTACCTGTTGTGGCTGTCCGCGCACGGCGGCCTCACCTTCGCGACCGAGGGCGTCGGACACGCGGCCCTGCTCGCCTCCACCGGTCTCGTCACCGCCCTCCCCCTCGTCTGTTTCGGCGCGGCGGCGATCCGCGTGCCGCTGTCCACGCTGGGTCTGCTCCAGTACCTGGCGCCGGTCTTCCAGTTCCTGCTCGGCGTCCTCTACTTCGGCGAGGCCATGCCCCCCGAGCGCTGGGCCGGGTTCGCGCTGGTGTGGCTGGCGCTGGTGCTGCTCACCGGCGACGCGCTGCGCACCTCACGCCGGGCGGCCCGCACGCTCGGCCCCGCGATCACCGAGAGCAGGGCCGCGACGCCTGGCGCGACCGACCCGACCGACCCGGCCGGTGCGACAGGCACGACCGGTGCGACCGGTGCGACCGGCGGCGTTCGGGAGGCGGGGAGCGTGGCCTCCGGCGTCTCCGGCACACCCGGCGGTGCGGCCGTCGCCGCCGCATCCGGCGTGCCCGGCGCCCCCGCTCCGGAGGCGGGAGTCTCTCCCCTCGCCAAGCCCTAGACCGACGTCACCGACCGCACCGACGTCACTGCGTCACCGCCGTTGGACGGCATGGACGGCATGGACGGCAGCGACGGGATCGACAGGAGTCGGCAGGAGTCGACGAGACCGGACCGGAGCGCGACGGTCCGGTCCGACCGCTGCGGCGGAGTTCGGCGCGTGGGAGGCCGACCCGGTGCGGGCCTGCTAGAAGTGGCTGCATGACCGAGACATCTGGAGTACCCGAGGCCGGGCCCACGCCCGTGCACTGGAAGCTCGTCGTCGACTCAGCCGACCCGCACGCGCAGGCCGATTTCTGGGCCGGAGCGCTGCACTACGAGGTCGAGGACAACAGCGCGCTCATCGAGCGGCTGCTGGAGCTCGGCGCGCTGCCGGGGGCGGCGACGCTGGAGTTCCACGGCCGCCCGGCCTTCCGGGACCTGATCGCCGTACGCCATCCCGACGACCCGTTCGACCCCGACAGCGGGACCGGGCTCGGGCGGCGGCTGCTGTTCCAGCGGGTCCCGGAGGCGAAGACCGTGAAGAACCGGCTCCACCTCGATCTGCATCCCGGTGCGGAGCTGCGCGCCGGAGAGGTCGAGCGGCTGACGGCGCTGGGGGCGAGCGTGCTGCGCGAGGTGAAGGAGCCGTCCGGGCAGTGGGTGGTCATGGCGGATCCGGAGGGCAACGAGTTCTGCGTGCACTGAGGGACGCAAGGGGCTTCGCTATGTGAACCCGCTGTCCGGATAGCGCTCTTGACGGAGTGTTGGCCTCGGCTTCACCATCCAGTCACCCCATTCACTGTGGATTACCTGTGGGCGTCCAGGTGCTCGACGGTCGCCCACGGGTGTCCCGCTGGAATTCGGAGCCCCCCACCATGAAGCTCCCCGTTTCCGGGCGGGCGACGGTCACCGCCGTCGTCGCGGCCGTCACCCTGCTCGCCACCGGATCCATAGCCGGGGCGGCACCCGCCCCCGAACCCGGGGCGATCGCCGCCGCGCCCGACATCCCGGTGGCCAACGTCAAGGCCCACCTGACCCAGCTCCAGTCCATCGCCACCGCCAACGGCGGCAACCGTGCGCACGGCCGCACCGGCTACAAGGCGTCGCTCGACTACGTGAAGGCCAAGCTGGACGCCGCCGGATACACCACCACCATCCAGCAGTTCACCTCCTCCGGCCGCACCGGCTACAACCTCGTCGCCGACTGGCCCGGCGGCGACACCGGCCAGGTGCTGATGGCCGGATCCCATCTGGACTCGGTGACAGCGGGGGCCGGCATCAACGACAACGGCTCCGGCTCGGCGGCCGTCCTGGAGACGGCGCTCGCCGTGTCCAGAGCCGGCTACCACCCCACCAAGCACCTGCGATTCGCCTGGTGGGGCGCGGAGGAACTGGGCATGGTCGGGTCCCGGTACTACGTCAACAACCTCTCCTCGGCGAACCGGGCCCGCATCAGCGGCTACCTGAACTTCGACATGATCGGCTCGCCGAACCCCGGCTACTTCGTCTACGACGACGACCCGGCCATCGAGAAGACCTTCAAGGACTACTTCACCGGCCTCGGCGTCCCCACGGAGATCGAGACCGAGGGCGACGGCCGCTCCGACCACGCCCCCTTCAAGAACGCGGGCGTGCCGGTGGGCGGCCTGTTCAGCGGCGCCGACTACCTCAAGACGGCGGCGCAGGCGGCCAAGTGGGGCGGCACGGCCGGCCGCGCCTTCGACCGCTGCTACCACTCCTCCTGCGACACCACGGCCAACATCAACGACACGGCCCTGGACCGCAACGCGGACGCGCTGGCGTACGCGGTCTGGACCCTGTCCTCCTGATCGGCCGGGTGGCCGCTACGCGCCCGACCTCCGGGCGCGTTCGGCCAGCCGGAGCATGCGCGCGCGGGCCGACTCCAGTTCCTCGACGTCGTCCGCGGCCGGGCCCTCCTCGGTGGTGAGCTCCGTCCACAGGCCGAGGAGTTCGGTCCCCAGGTTCAGCCCCTGCAAGGGGTCGCGTACGGCACGCCAGGCCGTCGCCGCGCTCTGCACGTTGCCGTACGCGGCCTCCGCGTCCGGGGTGCGGCGGTGGATGCGGGCCAGGTCGAGGGAGGTGTGGAAGGAGCGCAGCGGGTCGCCTGCCAAGTAGGCGATGTAAGCGGTGAGTTCGCGCAGCCGGAGCACCTCGGGGTGCTCCGGTCCCAGCGTTCCGGACGCCTCCAGCACGGTCCGCTCGGCGAGTGCGGCCGCCGTGTCCGTACGGCCCGCCCGCACGGCCTCGTTGATCCGCGCGAGCGGTTCCGCGAGGAGGGCCGGGGTGCCGCCGTTGCCGTGGAGGGTACGGGGGTCGTCCCCGAGCACCGCCTCCGCGACGGCGTCGAAGCCCCGGGCGGGGGTGGGCTTGAAGCCGGGGTCCGGTTCGAGCGCCGCGTCGGAGATGAGGTCGTCGGGGAGGAACGGGGTCGGCGTGGAGCCGGACTTGGTGGTCGCCGTGGGGGCGGAGGCGGGCGTCGGGAGCGGCAGCGGGATCGGGGCGGAGGTGGGGACCGGGGTCAGGGTCGAGGTAGGGGTCGAGATGGAGGTCGAGGTGGGCACCGCGTCCTGGGGCGGCTGCTCGTCCATCGTCGGGGGCGGGCCGAACACACCCGTCGGGGCGCTGACCGTACCGGGAGCCGGGGTGTCCCCCGCCGCGTACCCGGATGCCGGCGCCGGTACGGACCGGGCTTCCCGCTCCGCTTCCTGCTCGGGCACCGCGCGCAACGGGAACGTCGGGGTCGCGTCCCGCACCGGTTCGGACACCGGGCGCAGGAAATGCGTGGCCTTGTCGTGTCGCGGCCGAGCGGACTGTGCGTCTTCGACGGGCACCGGCGTGTCGGCGGGCTCGGGGCCCGCGGCCGACGCAGGCGTGTCGGCGGGCGCAGGCAGGTCGGCGGGCGCAGGCAGGTCGGCGGGCACGGGCAGGTCGGCGGGCGCGGAGACTGCGGCGGGCGCAGGCGCGGCAGCCGAGGCAGCGACCGGAGCAGGCGTGCCAGCCGGGGCAGGCGTGCCGGCAGGCGCAGGCGCAGGCATGGCGGCAGGCGCAGGCGTGTCGGCCGTGGCAGTGGGCTCGGGCGTGCCGGTGGGCGCGGTGCTCCGCGTGTCCGGTGTTGTCTCCCCCCGTGCCGCCGCCGACGGGGGCGTGGCCGTGGGCGTCCGCAGGGGATCTGCCGTGAAGTGGCTGGAACCGTCCGGGTCCACGCGCAGGGCGACGACGTAACCGATGCGTTCGTCGTGGACCGTGGCGAGGACCGGGTGTCCGGTGGCGAGGGCGATGCGGTGGAGGTGGCTCAGGACGGCGCGCTGGATCTCCTCGCCGTCGGCCGCCACGACCGGGACACCGCCTATCGTCGCCGTCCCGCCCCCGCGGACATGGACATCGAGCGGGGCCACCACGACGGCCGTGGGGCCGGCGTACTTCTGTTCCCGCTTCTTCTCGCGGCTGAGTCGAGACATCGGTTCCTCACTCGGATGCGTCGTCACGATCCGGTCGTCCAGGCACGTGTACGTGGACACGTACTGTTGAGTCTCTCCGAGCGCTCCCGGTCCACGCGTCACCGCGACGTCACAGCCTCGTTCCAGGAACCCACGCCCCGCTCCCGGGGCAGCTCCGGGACCACCATGATCAGGGGCGTCCCGGGGGACGGCGACGACTGGGAGGAACACGGGTCATGGGGACGACGGACGGGCAGCGGGGGCCGGAGATCTGGATCCGCGGGCCGGTGGCCGCACCGGATCCGGTACCGATGCCGTACGCCTCCACCGCCGCGCCCCGGCGCTTCTCCTGGGTCTGCACGCACGGCGGGGCCGGCGGCTCCACGCTCGCCGCGGTCTACGGCGGCCACGACTGCGGACGCGCGTGGCCGGGCGCCGGGGATCCCCCGTCCGTGTTGCTGGTCGCCCGCACCCACGCGGCCGGGCTGGACTCCGTGCTGCGGACCCTGGAGGTCTTCCGGCGCGGCGAGGCTCCGCGAGGGCTCGACCTGGACGCGGTGGTGCTCGTCGCGGACGCGCCGGGCCGGCTTCCCCGGCCGCTCGTCCAGCGGGTGAAGGTCATCGAATCGGTCGTCGACGTGTACCGCGTCCCGTGGGTGACGAACTGGCGCCTCGGCGAACTGGGCGGGACCCCGCCACGCGAGACGGAACCACTGTCCCGGCTCACCGGGGCACACTGACCGGGCGCGGGAGGACAGGGGTGGGGTCCGGTCCCCTGGCGTGGCCGCCGGCCGTGGAGATCGCCGCGGCCGTGCGGGCGGGGCGGCCGTCTGCCGTGGAGGTGACCGGCGAGGCGCTCGCGCGGATCGCGCGGATCGACCGTTCGCTGCGCGCCTTCGCCGAGGTGTGGGAGGAGCGGGCGCGGGCGTGGGCGCGTGAGGTCGACGCCCGGGTCGCCGCGGGCGAGCGGCTGCCGCTGGCCGGGGTGCCGATCGGCGTGAAGGGGCGTCACGGGCTCCGCGCGGCGGGCCCGCTGATCGCCGCCGGATGCGTGCCGGTGGGGGCCACGGCCGTACCGGGACCCGGCACCCCCTGGCAGACCTGGGGCCTCGGCGCCCACGGCCGGACCGTCAACCCCTGGCGCGCCGACCGCACACCGGGCGGCTCCTCGGCCGGGTCCGCGGCGGCGGTGGCCGCCGGCCTGGTCCCGCTGGCGACCGGCAGCGACGGCGCGGGCTCGGTGCGGATCCCGGCCGCTTGGTGTGGCGTGATCGGCCTGAAGACCACGAACCGCCGGCCGCCGCCCGGGGAGGGATCGGCACCGGCCGCCCGGGACCGTACGGGGCTGGCGGCGCCCGGCGTACTCGTACACCACGTGGCGGACGCCGAGGCGTACTGGCAGGTCATGGCACCGAGGGCGGGGGCGCGCGCCCTCCTCCCCTCACCGGGTCGTGTCCCGCCGGTCGCCGTCTTCTCCGCCGACCTCGGCTTCGCCGATCCCGACCCGGAGCCGCTCGCCCTGGCCCGTGCCGCCGCCGGACGCCTCGCCGAGGCGGGGGTCGTACGGCTGCTGCCGCCCTCCGACGCGCCCCTGCGGCTGGCGGACCCCGCACCCGCCTGGCTCGCGCTGCGCACCCCGGGCTCGGACCTCCGCGCAGCCGAACACGTCCGGAACCTCAACGACGGTCTGCTGGCCGGCCTCTTCGCCCGCGCCGACCTGCTGCTGACCCCGACGACGCCGAACGCCGCGCACGGTCACGAGGGCCCGGGCGACCGGTACTCGACCGCGCTCACCTGGGCGTTCAACCTGAGCGGGCATCCTGCGATCAGCATCCCGGCGGGGCTCGGCTCGGACGGCTGTCCCGTGGGGCTGCAACTGGTCGCGGCACACGGCGGGGAGACGGCACTCCTGGCAGCCGCCCGAGCCGCTCAATCCGCCTAGGCCGGGGACTGATACTTGCGCACACATATAATGCAGGTGCAGACTACCCTCGTACGCCGACTACCTGGGGGATGGATCATGACCCGTCGCAGTTTCCTGTTCGTGCTGGGCAGCAGCCGTCCGGACGGCAACACCGAGTCGCTGGCCCGCGCGGCCGCCGAGCAGTTGCCCTCCGACGTCGAGCAGACGTGGATCAGCCTGGCCCGGCACCCGCTGCCCGACTTCGAGGACCAGCGGCACGACAGCGACCACGTCCGCCCCACCGAGGGCAACACGGCGCTGCTGCTCGACGCCACGCTCGCCGCAACGGACATCGTGATCGCGTCCCCGCTGTACTGGTACTCGGTCTCCGGCCAGACCAAGCGCTACCTGGACCACTGGTCGGGCTGGCTGCGCACCCCCGGCCTCGACTTCAAGGCGACGCTCGCCGGGCGCACCCTCTGGGGCGTCACCGCGCTCGCCGACGACCAGCCCGTGGTCGCCGATCCGCTCGTCGGGACGCTCAACAACTCGGCCGCGTACATGGGGATGTCCTTCGGCGGGGTGCTGCTCGGCAACGGCAGCAAGCCCGGTGACGTCCTCAGGGACACGGAGGCGCTGACCCGCGCGAAGACGTTCTTCGCGGGAGAGACGCCGGCGGCGCGCTTCCTGTGGGAGACCCGCTGAGACCTGCGCCCGATGCCTACGCCGTGATGCCTACGGCGTGATGCCTGGGGCGGGACGCCTGGGGCTGTGATGTCTACGCCGTGATGTCCCTCGTCGTGAAGCGTGCCCAGGCCGCCGAGCCGAAGACGGCCGCGTACAGGGCCTGGAGGCCGAGGTTCTTCTCCAGGTCGTCCCAGTAGACCGGCTCGCGCATCAGGTCGGCGAAGGACAGCCAGTGGTGTGAGAAGAAGTACGGCTGCAAGGCGTGCAGTTGGGGGATCTGGTCGAGGATCTGGACCGTGATCAGCAGGCCCACCGTCGTCGCCATCGCCGCGATGCCGCTGCTGGTGAGGGTGGAGACGAACAGTCCGAGCGCCGCCACGCCGGTCAGGGAGGCGGCGACGACCAGGGCGATCAGCAGCGCCCTCAGCAGCCCGTCGCCGAAGCCGATCCGGGTGCCGGAGATCGTCGTCAGGTCGCCCAGCGGGAAGAGCAGCGCCCCGACCGTCAGCGCCGAGACCGCGACCACCAGCGTGGCCACCAGGCAGAAGATCATGACGGTCGCGTACTTGGCGAGCAGCAGGCGGGTGCGGCCGGCCGGGGCGACCAGCAGGTAGCGGAGCGTGCCCGCGTTCGCCTCGCCGGCGATCGAGTCGCCCGCGATGACACCGATCGCCATCGGCAGGAAGAACGGCAGGGTCACGGCGAGCGCGGTGAAGACCAGGAACAGGCCGTTGTTGGTCACCTGCGAGATGAAGGCCGGGCCCTCGCCACCGCCCCCTCCCCCGCCGGGTCCGCCGGACGAGCCGTCGCTCGTCTCGATCTTCACGGCGATCCCGACCAGCACCGGCACGGCCGCCAGCACACCCAGCAGCGCAAGGGTGCGCCAGCGCCGGAAGGTGGTCAGCAGTTCGCTGCGGAGCAGCCCGAAGGTCCAGGTCCAGTTCGCCGTCCGCACCGATGTCGATGCCGGTTCCGGTGCCGTCGTCGATGCCGGTTCCGATTCCGGTGTCCGGTTCCGGTCGTCCACCGTGTCAGCCCGCGACATCGAATCCCTCCCCCGTGAGAGCCACGAACGCGTCCTCCAGGGAGGCCCGCTCGACGGCGAAGCCGCGGACGCGGACGCCCGCCGACACCAGCGCGGCGTTCAGGTCGGCGAGATCCCGGTCCGGGGGTGGGGCCTCGGCGCTCACCCGGTCCTCGCCGAGGACGACATCGTCCGCCCCCTGCTCCTTCAGCACCCGGGCCGCGTCCGCCGGGTCCGGCGTCGTCACGACCAGTCGGCCGCGTGTCCCCGCGGCGAGGTCGGCCACCGGGCCCTGGACGAGCAGCCGGCCCTGTGCCATCACCGCCGCGTGCGTGCACACCTGCTCGATCTCGTCGAGCAGGTGCGAGGAGAGGAAGACGGTCGTGCCCTCCGCGGCCAGCTCCCGGATCAGCGAGCGGATCTCCCGCATGCCCTGCGGGTCCAGGCCGTTGGTCGGCTCGTCGAGGACGAGCAGCCGACGGGGCTGGAGCAGGGCGGCGGCGAGGCCCAGCCGCTGCTTCATACCGAGGGAGTACGCCTTCGCCTTCTTGCCGGCGGCGGCCGTCAGGCCCACCCGCTCCAGCGTCGCCGAGACCCGCGCCCGCCGGGTGTGCGGATCGGCGGTCGGGTCGGCGGCGTCGTAGCGGAGCAGGTTGTCGCGGCCGGAGAGGAAACCGTAGAGAGCGGGGCCCTCGATGAGGGTCCCGACGTGGGGCAGCACGGCCCGCGCGGCCCGCGGCATGGGTTGCCCCAGGACGCGGGCCGAGCCGGCCGTGGGCTCGATGAGTCCCATCAGCATGCGGATGGTGGTGGTCTTGCCGGAGCCGTTGGGGCCGAGGAAGCCGAAGACGCTGCCGGCCGGGACGGTCAGGTCGAGGCCGTCCACGGCGAGCTGTCCGCCGCGATAGCGCTTGGTGAGGCCGCGGGTGTGGATGACGGCACCGTCGTCCCGAGGCACCCGTACGGATTCCGGCACGGGCACCCGTACGGACTCCCCCATCGGCTTCCCCTCCGGCTCGTCCGGCCTCCGGTGTCCGGAGGCCGGCCTCTGCCCTACGTCACCCGCGCCGCCACTTCATCACTTCACCACTCGACCACTGCGCATGCTTCGGCCGCTTGGCCTACTTCGCCGCGTTCGCCGCCTTCACCAGGGCGTCCTTGGTGACCGCGCCGACGTAGACCTTGCCGTCGTCCGTCATCAGGGCGTTGATCAGGCGGGTGGAGAAGACGGTGCCGGAGCCGAACTTGCCGGTCACCTTGTCGCCGAACGAGCCGAGGAAGCCGCCGAGGTCGCCGCCGGCCTCCGCGCCCGAGGGCATTCCTTCGCCACCGGTGTCGAAGACGGCGACGGACGTCCAGCCCTCGCCGAGGACATTGAGTCCGTCGAGGCCTTCAAGGCCTTCCGCACCCTCGACGCCCTCTACGCCTTCGAGGTCCTTCGCGAGGTCGTCGGACTTGCCCGAGTGCCCGGGGGCGCTCTCCCCGGCCTCGTCACCCTCGGTGACCTTCGCGCCCTTGGGGGCGGTGAAGTCGAAGGTGGACGCGGCGGGCTTGGCGAAGCTGACCTGGGTGAAGCCCGCGTCCACGACGGCGGCGCCACCGCTCGCCGGGGTCAGCGTGAACTTCAGCGGCAGGCCCGTCTTCGCGTCCACGGCCACACTGATCGCGCCGACCGTGGAACCGGACTGCTTCGGCTTGACCAGCAGCTTGTAGGCGTCACGGCCGGCGACCTGGACGGTGCCGTCGACGGTCACGGAGGTCGTGTCGTCGACCGCCTTCAGGGCCTCCTCGGTGAGCTCCTTGGGCGTCGCGGGGACCGGGGTCTCCGCCGTGCCGGAGCCCTTGCCGGAGCCCTTGCCGGCACCCTTGTCGGAGCTCTCGTCGGCGGTCGAGTGGTAGACCTCGTTGGAGGCGCTGTCGTACCCCCACACGTCCTTGCCGTTGTGGATGACGCTGTACTCGGCGGCGTTCTCCAGCAGCGAGAGCTTCTGGCGGTCCGGGCCGTCGGTGGCGACGCGCAGGGTGTGCGTGCCGGCGGCGAGCTCGGCGAGCTTGGTGGACGGGTCGGCGGACGAACCGTCGCCGCCCTGGGTGGCCCCCGAGAGGAGCCCGCTCTCCAGCCCGCCGAGGTCGGGCAGCCCGAGATCGGTGCTGATCTTCACCGTCCCGGACAGCTGCTGCACGTCCGAAGCGGCGATCTTGTCGAGGAGCTGCTGGGCGGTGATCTTCGGCAGGTCGGGGTCGCCGGAGTCGGCGAGCGCCGGGACCAGCCCGATCGTCGCCGCCGCCACACCGATCACGGTGACCGGGACGATGTACCGTGCGGCCTTGCGCCGTCCGAGGCGCAGGTCGTCGGCTTCCGCGCCGGTCGACTCCCCGCCGGTCGTGGTGTCGTCGGATGCCTTCGGTGCCATGTGTGCCTTACCTCCGTCGTCGGCGGCGGCTGGTCATCTCACGCCTGAACGTCCCCACCCCAAGCCGCCATTCTCACCCGAATCGGTGAGGAGTGGTGTTTTCCGTGGTTCCCATCTGACCAAATCAGCCATGAGGAAGCGTCAGCCCGAGGGCTCAACTCCACATACGCCTGCGGTATGACACGAAGGTGACGAGGCGGCATCCGACCCGTAGGGGTCCCCGGGGTCAGCCCGCCCGGTGGACCACCGCGTCGCAGAGTTCCATCAGCGCCGCCTTCGAGTCGCACTCCCGCAACGGCGCCAACGCGGACCGCGCTTCCTTCGCGTACCGCACGGTGTCCCGGCGGGCCTGCTCCAGCGCCGGGTGGGCCCGGAGCGCCTGAAGCGCCTCGGTGTGCCGGGCGTCGTCGGTCAGGTCGGAGTCCAGCAGCTCGCACAGGGCGATGTCCTCGGGCAGCGACAGCCGCGCCGCCCGCTCCCGCAGCCGCAGCACGGGCAGCGTGGGAACGCCCTCGCGCAGGTCCGTCCCCGGCGTCTTGCCCGACTCGTGCGAGTCGGAGGCGATGTCCAGGACGTCGTCCGCCAGCTGGAAGGCGACGCCGAGCCGCTCGCCGTACTGCGTGAGCACGTCGACGACCGTCTCGTCGGCGCCGGACATCATCGCCCCGAAGCGGCAGGCCACGGCCACCAGCGAGCCGGTCTTGCCGCCGAGCACGTCGAGGTAGTGGTCGACCGGGTCCCGCCCGTCCGTCGGCCCCGCCGTCTCCAGGATCTGCCCGGTGACCAGCCGCTCGAACGCCTCCGCCTGCACCCGCACCGCCTCGGGTCCGAGGTCGGCCAGGATGTGGGAGGCCCGCGCGAAGAGGAAGTCACCCGTGAGGACGGCGACGGAGTTCCCCCAGCGGGTGTTCGCGCTGGACACCCCGCGCCGCACGGCCGCCTCGTCCATCACGTCGTCGTGGTACAGCGTGGCCAGGTGGGTCAGCTCCACCACGACGGCCGAGGGCACCACACCCGGCGCGTACGGGTCCCCGAACTGCGACGCGAGCACCACGAGCAGCGGCCGGAACCGCTTCCCGCCCGCGCGTACGAGGTGCTGGGCGGCCTCCGTGATGAACGGGACCGCACTCTTGGTGGCCTCGAGCAAGCCTTCCTCGACAGCCGCCAATCCGGCCTGGACATCGGCTTCCAGAGCCTGGTCCCGCACGCTCAGCCCGAACGGCCCGACGACGGTCACGAGGGGTCTCCTGTCTGCTGGTGTCTACTGGCGATTACGCGGTTTGTCGATAGGTCTCTGCCATCACTCAAGTCAGCGTATCCGGTCACGTTTCGATCACCGATAGCCCCCACGTCCCGCAGGCTCGAATGGACTCGCCCGGGAGGCCCCCGCAGGCCAGGCACTGTCGGATCACGCCCGATATGTTTTTGATCAGCTCATATGAGCGGACATGGAGAGAGTTTCCGGGAACTGGAGATTCATGTCCCGGACCGGGGCCCCCGTCGACCCGACGCGCCCATTCGGCCCTCTCTCCACGTGACGACGATCACGCATTCTCTTCAGCCTTCCCCTCGCGACGCGTCGGGCACGAAGGAAGGCGATTCCCCTGCGCCCCCTCCGTCACCCACTGCCGGTGCTTTAACAATGAGTTGGGGCTAATGCCCGTTTCGCCGCTCTTGTGAACGCTGGTGAGTTGGCTCACTCCCCGCGGAGATCCGGTCCGGGTTCACGATTCACCGATTCTCCGCACCCCTTAAGCAAGTTGAAGCTTTGCACCCACAAAGGATCAAGCACCCCATAGGCCACAGACCAAGGTCAATAGGGGTGATCTGTGAATCCGGTACTTGTTTCGGACATGTGCTCTCGCATACGTTCCCGGCCTGTCGGGCGGAACGCCGAATCCTGCCGCCGCCCGAACACCCATCGATAACGCTCGGCAGGAGCGGGGGAACCAGGTAAGTCGCCGAAACGGAATTTCCGGACGTCTTGGACACACAAGACGCTTCGGACAGGCCGTACGGCTTGGGGTAAAGCCGCGACCGTCAGGACGCGACCGGGCAGCTCCCGCCCGAACCCGACAGCTCACCTCGCAGGCGCCGGAGAGGAAATTCGACATGCCCGCTGCCGCTCAGCCGCGCCGCAACCGTTTCATCCGCACGCTCGCCGTCGCCGCCACCGGCGCGGCCGTGCTCGCTCTCCCCGTACTCGGGGCGACCACCGCCTCCGCGGCGACCCCGGCCGTCTCCACGGCCACCAGCCTCGGCTACGCCAACAACCTCGACGGCTGGATCCGCGCCTCCCTCCAGGTCATGGGGCAGCACGGCATCCCGGGGACGTACAACGGCATCTACCGCAACGTCATCCGCGAGTCCTCCGGCAACCCCAACGCCATCAACCTCTGGGACTCCAACGCGGCCGCGGGCATCCCGTCCAAGGGACTGCTCCAGGTCATCGACCCGACCTTCCGCGCCTACCACGTCAACGGCACGTCGTGGGACTCGTACGACCCGGTCGCGAACATCACCGCCGCCTGCAACTACGCGGCCGCGCGCTACGGCTCGATCGACAACGTGTTCGGCGCGTACTGACCGTACCGCCGGCCGGTCACCGGTCACCGGTCACCGGTCGCCGGCTGTCGACCGCCGGGGCCCGGGGCCCGACAGCCGACTGCCGACAGCCGGGAGTCGGTAGCCGGTAGCCGGTAGCCGGTTACGGAAACAGACGTTCGAGGACGACGGCCACGCCGTCGTCCTCGTTCGACGTCGTCACCTCGTCGGCCACCGCCTTGAGCTCCGGATGCGCGTTGGCCATGGCGACGCCCCGGGCCGCCCAGTCGAACATCGGGATGTCGTTGGGCATGTCCCCGAAGGCGACGGTGTCCTCGGGCCGCAGCCCCAGGTGTTCGGCGGCCAGGGCCAGACCCGTCGCCTTGGTGATCCCGCAGGGCTGGAGTTCGACCGTGCCCGGCCCCGACATGGTGACCGTGGCCAGCGAGCCGACCACCGAGCGGGCCGTCGACGCCAACTCGTCGTCGGACAGCGTGGGATGGCGCAGCAGCACCTTGCTGATCGGCTCGCACCACAGGTCGTCGCGCCGGCCGACGCGCAGGGCGGGCAGCGTCGGGTGCGGCATCCGGTAACCCGGCTCGATGAGTGTCAGCCCGTCGACACCGTCCTGGTCGACGGCCGCGTACAGCTGCCCGACCTCCGCCTCGATCTTGCCGAGCGCGGTCTCGGCCAGCTCCCGGTCCAGGGTGACCGACCACAGCAGACGGTCCGCGCCGGCGTCGTACAACTGTGCGCCCTGCCCGCACACCGCGAGCCCCCTGCTGTGCAGCCGGTCGAGCAGCGGGCGCACCCGGGGCGCGGGCCGTCCCGTCACCACCAGGTGGCGTGCGCCGGCGGCCGCCACCCGCGCGAGCGCGTCGAGCGACCGGTCGGAGAAGGTGTCGTCGCCGCGGAGCAGCGTCCCGTCCAGGTCGGTGGCGATGAGGGAGTACGCGGTGCGCGCGGCATATGCGGTGGGTGCGGCCATGATCAGAGAATACGGATCCCGGGCCTCCCCGGTTCGACGCGAACCGGCCGACGTCCAAGTCCTGTCCGGTTCTGCCAACTCCCCTTGTACGCCTGGCTCACGCCTGGCTGCCGACCGACGCAATGAAACGGCTTTCTGGCACATCGCCGGGTAGCGGGCGGTTAAAGGCCTCTGCACCGATTGGCAACAACATGCGACGCTACCTACCGCGATGCCCGGGTGGACCGGTACCGTCCAGGTGTCCAGGGGGGACTTGATCGGGGGGTCAGGTTGAGCAGTGGGCGCATTCGTGTGCTGAGGCCGCAGGACCTCGGCGAGGGGGAGAGGGAGCGGTGGCGCGCGCTGCGTGCCGCGTCGACGCTGCCGCGAAACCCCTTCATGGAACCGGAGTTCACCGACGCCGTGGGCCTGGTACGGCCGCGCTCGCGGGTGGCGGTGGTGTACGAGGGGCGTGAGCCGGTCGGCTTCCTGCCCCACGAGCGGGGCAGGCTCGGACAGGGCCAGGCCCTCGCGTACGGCGTCTCGGACGCGCAGGGCGCGGTGCTGGCCCAGGGTCTCGGGCTGAACGCCGACGAACTGATGCGGGCGTGCGGCCTGTCGAGCTTCGCCTTCGACAACCTGGAGGCGGAGCAGGGGCTGTTCGTCCCGCAGGCGGCCGAGGAGTACGCCTCCTATGTCATCGACGTCGAAAAGGGTTACGAGACCTACGAGTCCGTGCTGCGCGCCCAGTCGCCGAAGTTCCTGAAGACGACGCTGGCCAAGGAGCGCAGGCTCGGCCGCCAGGTCGGGGAGGTGCGGTTCGTGTTCGACGAGCGCGATCCGGCCGCGCTGCGCACGCTCATGGCGTGGAAGTCCGCGCAGTACCGCAGGACCGGCCGCCGGGACCGGTTCGCACAGGAGTGGATCAGCCGGCTCGTGGACGCGCTCTGCGGGACCCGCGCGCCGGAGTGCTCCGGCACACTGTCCGTCCTCTACGCCGGTGACCAGCCGATCGCCGCGCACTTCGGACTGCGTTCGTCGACCGTCCTCGCCTGCTGGTTCCCCGCGTACGAACCGGAGTTGGCGAAGTTCTCGCCGGGCCTGGTGCTGCATCTGCGGATGGCCGAGTCGGCCGCCGCCGAGGGCATCGGCCTGCTCGACCTGGGGCGGGGCGCGGCCGAGTACAAGGACTCGCTGAAGACCGGGGAGCTGCCCGTGTACGAGGGGGCGTGGTCGCGTCCGGGGGTGGGCGCCGCGCTCCACTGGCTCAGCCGTGAGCCGTCCCGCCGGGCGCATCACTTCGTGCGCAGCCGGCCGAGGCTCGCCGCGGCGGCCGCACGGACCTTGAAGGGCGCGGGCCGACTGCGCCGACCGTGACGGGCGGCACCGGCCGACCGGCATGACGGGCGTGACGGGTGTGACGGGCGTGAGACAAGGGGGGTTCATGTACCGCGCTGCACGTGCACAGCAGGAGATACAGAGGTTCCTGGACATCGAGCCGGTGCAGGTCGCCGAGCTGGAACTGGACGACGGGGGTGTCCTCAGACCGGGGCCGGGAAGTCCGCCCGTCACGCACGGCGAGGTGTTCGTGCTGGTCAGAAGGGGCGGGCGGCCGATCGGGACGCTGCTCGGGTCGGTACCGGAGGGAGCGGACCCGAAGACCGCCCTCATGGACCTGGCCACCCGCGAGCAGGCCCCCGGGGCTGCCCCTTCCACGGGGCCCACGGCAGGGGCAGCCCCGACCACCACGGCCCAGGCCGTCATGGCCCAGTCCGTCATGGCCACGACCGCCATGGCTCAGGCCGAGACCGCCTGTGCCCCCGCCATCCCAACCGCCACGGGCCAGGGCGCCGGCGCGCCCGCCCCGGCCGCCGCCGTGCCGTTCACCACCGTCGTCGTCGCCACCCGTGAGCGCGCCGAGAAGCTCGCGCACGCTCTCGACTCGCTGCTCGCCCAGGATCATCCGGACTTCGAGATCGTCGTCGTCGACAACGCGCCCGTGACGGACGCGACCCGGGACCTGGTCGAACGCAAGTACGCCGAGCGCGTGCGGTACGTCACCGAACCGGCGCCCGGTCTCGCCGTCGCGCACAACAAGGGCATCGAGACCGCCCACGGCGAGGTGATCGCGTTCACCGACGACGATGTCGTGGCGGACCCGCGCTGGCTCACCGAACTCACCGCGCCCTTCACCGCCGACCCGGGCCTCGGCTGCGCCACCGGCCTGATCCTGCCGGCCCGGCTGCGGACCCCCGCCCAGGTCCTCCTGGAGAGCCACGGCGGCTTCGCCAAGGGCTTCACGGCCCGCACGTACGACCCGCAGGATCCGCCCGCCGACGAGCCGCTGTTCCCGTTCACCGCGGGCCGCTTCGGCTCCGGCGCCAACATGGCCTTCCGTACGGAGGTGCTGCGGGCGGCCGGCGGCTTCGACCCGGCGACCGGGGCGGGGACGCTCGCGCGGGGCGGCGACGACCTCTACGGGTTCGTCCGGGTCCTCGCCGGGGGCCATCGGCTCCACTACACGCCGCTGGCCCTGGTCTGGCACCACCACCGGGAGACCTGGCGGGACCTGGAGACCCAGGCGTACGGCTACGGCGCCGGCCTCACCGCCTACCTGACGGCGATCCTCGTCAACCGGCCCGGCCTGCTGCCCGCGTTCCTGGCCCGGCTGCCCCGGGGGCTCGCCCACGCACGGACGCTGACGGCGAGCCGGGAGGCGGAGCCCGCGGCGGACGGCGCGCCCGGCGGTCACGACGCCCGGACCCACGCCTGGCCCGCCCGGCTCTCCCGGCTCCAGCGGCGCGGCATGCTCTACGGGCCGGTGGGCTATCTGCGGGCCCGGCGCGCGCTGCGAGGTGCTGCGCGATGACGGCGTCCGCACACAGAACCGGCGGAAGCAGCGCCGGCAACGACCTCGGCAACGGCGGCAGCAACGGCGGCAACGGGAGTAACGGGAGTAACGGGAGTATCCCGGTGTTTCTATATCACGCCGTGATGGAGGAACCGCCCGGCTGGATCGCCGAGTTCACCGTCAGCCCCAAGCAGTTCGGCGAGCACCTGGACGCCGTCGTGGACAGCGGCCGTACGCCCGTCACGATCAGCGCGCTCGCCGACCACCTCGCGGGGCGGGCGCCGCTGCCGCCCCGGCCGGTACTGCTCACCTTCGACGACGGCTTCGCCGATCTGCCCGGTCCGACCGCCGAGGCGCTGGCCGAGCGCGGACTGTCCGCGACGGCCTACCTCACCACCGGAGCGATCACCCATGGCGGGCGCAGCCTGCTGCCGCCCGCCCCGATGATGACGCTGGAGCAGGCGGCGCAACTCGAGCGGTACGGCATGGAGATCGGCAGCCACACCGTCACCCACGCCCAACTGGACACCCTCGCGCCGCGTGCGCTCGCGCGCGAACTGCGCGTTTCCCGCTTGGTGTTGGAGGACGCCCTCGGCCACCAGGTCCGTCATCTCGCCTACCCGCACGGCTACAACAGCGGCCGGGTACGGCGAACGGCGGCGGCCACGGGCTACGAGACGGCCACCGCCGTTCGGCACGCGCTGAGTTCGGACCGCGACGAGCACTACCGCATCGCCCGGCTCATCGTGCGCCGCGGTCACACCGTCGCCGACGTCCGGGGCTGGCTGGCGGGATCCGGTGCCCGTGTCGCCCCGTACCGCGACGGACCGAAGACGGTCGGCTGGCGCTGGTACCGCCGCGCCCGCGCCGCCGTACAGGGACCGGTGTTCGCAGGTTGAGCCGAGTTCGGCGATTCGACGATTTTGGTGTGAAAAGAAGAGAAAATTCCTATAGTCGACTTGAGGGAGGGGAGCCTCGACGTGCATCAACACGTGCCCGTACCGAGCACCGAGAGCAGCGAGCTGCCCACCCCTGACCTCTCCACCGGACCGGGAAGCCCCGGCACTCCGGGCAGTCCGGCTGATCCGGGTGGTCCGGCTTATCCGGATAGTCCGGGTGGTCCGGGTGGTCCGGGCCCGGCCATCGGCGGTGACCGCAGACCCTGGCGTATCCCGCGCCGTCCACCGGACGCCGGCCTGCTGACGCTGCTGCTCGCCGCCGGGCTGTGGGTGTACGCGCTGCCCCGCATCGGCTTCCGTGAGATGGGCGACTACGGCCTGCTGGACCGGCTGCCGGTCGCCTACTACCTCTCGTTGCTGGTCCTCACCGCGGGCTTCGTCCTCAGTCTGCGGCGCGCGGGCACCGCGCCCTGGTGGCCGGCCGCGCACTGCGCCGCGCTGCTCCTGGCGCTGAAGGCGCCGCCGGCGGTGCTGTACGACGCGGTGCGCTACCCGTGGGCCTCCAAGCACGACGCCATCGTCGACACGCTGCTCGCCAACGGTGAGCTGCGACCGGGCGCGGCACTGTCGGGCAACATGTCCGCTTACGACCAGTGGCCGGGCTTCTTCACCCTCAACGCGGGCCTGGTGCGCGCCTTCGGCGTGGAGAACGCCGCCGTGTACGCCAACTGGGCGCCGATCGTCGTCGGCCTGCTCATGATGCCGGTGCTGGTCCTGATCTACCGCACCTTCTGCGAGGACTGGCGGCTGATCTGGACCGCCGTGTGGATCTTCCAGCTCGCCAACTGGGTGGGCCAGGACTACTTCGCCCCGCAGGCGCTCGCGTACCTGCTGCATCTGACGGTCCTCGCGGTGGTGCTGCGCCACTTCGTACGGCCCGGGTCCGCCGGACGGCTGCGCGACCGCACCTTCCTCGACCCGGTGGCCGCGCCCGTCCCGCCGCCGACGGGGAGGAAACAGCGCGCGGTGTGCGTGGTGATCCTGGCCCCGCTGATCGCCGCCATCAACGCCACGCACCAGCTCACCCCGGTGATGCTCACCATCTGTCTGGTCGCGCTCAGCCTCACCCGCCGCTACCGCAACTACGGGCTGCTGGTCGTCGCCGCGCTGCTGATGCTCACCTGGGACCTGACCATGGGGCGGCCGCTGTTCGTCGAGACGCTCTCCACCATCAGGAAGTCGATCGGCGAGCTGACGGAGAACTCGCGCGCGGGCTACGCGGGGCAGCTCACCGGGCCCGGGCCGGAACTCGCGGGCACCGCCAACGTGGCGATGGTGCTCGCGGTCGCCGTCCTCGCCGGGACCGCCGTCGTACTGCGGCGTCGGCTGACCCGCAGCGCGCTGCCCCTGCTGCTGGTGTCCGTCGCCCCGGTACCGCTGTTCGCCGTGAACGACTACGGCGGCGAAATGCTCTTCCGTGTCTATCTGTTCGCCCTGCCCGGCGCGGCCTTCTTCGCCGCCGCCGCGCTCGTGCCGGCCGTCGCGGGCACCCACCGCAGCAGGGCGAAGGCACTGCGGCGCAGGACGGCGGCCTTCGCGCTGCCGGCCGTCCTGCTGGTGCTGCTGGCCGGCTTCCTGCCGTCGTACTACGGCAAGGAGAAGATGTTCTACACGCCGCCGGACGAGACCGCCCTGGTCACCAGGGCCCTCGACAACGCTCCCGACGGCTCGCTGATCCTCGCCACCAGCGGCTCCTTCCCGCAGGCACTGCACCGCTACGACCGTCTCGAGCACTGGTTCTTCGCCGAACAGGCGCTGCCCGAGAACGAGAAGATGCTGAAGGACCCGGCCGGCTATCTCGCGGACGGGATCCCACCGGGTACGAAGGCGTACGTCGTCCTCACCCGCACCCAGGACATCTACACCGCCGGCGAGGGTCTGCTGCCGCCCGGCGGCTTCGACACCCTGCGTTCGAAGCTGTCCGCCTCGCCCTTCTTCCGGACCGTCGAGAGCCATCCGTACGGCGTCGTCCTGGAGTACCGCCCGGCCACCCGATGAATGACCACAAGGTGATCGAAGTGACGACCACAGACTCCGAGGACATCGACAACGAGAACACCGCCGACAAGGGCCGCCGGGACCTCGGTCACGGGGACCTGGGTCACGGGGACCTGGGTCACGGGGACCTGGGTCACGGGCTCCTTGGCCACGGGGAACCGGGTCGCAGGGACCTCGGCCACGGGGATGTGCGCCACAGGGAACTGGGCCCAGGGGACGTGGGCGCCGGGGAACTGGGCGCCGGGCACGGGGACGTGGGCGTGGGGCCCGGGCCCGGGCCCGTGGGCGTGGGCGTGGGCGTGGGCGTCGCGATCATGGGCGAGGCCGAAGGGGTCGAGGGCAGCAGGTTCACCTCGACGCATCTGAGAGTCCTCGTCGCGGCTTCGGGCTGGTCGGCGCTGGCCGCCACCGCCGTACCCGGCCCCTCTCCGCTGCGCTGGATCCCGGTGCTGCTGTTCGTCCTGTTCGGTCCTGGCTGCGCGGCGCTGTATCCGCAGTCAGGACGCCTGGCCTCCGGCGCCAGACTGGAGGCGGTGGCGCTCGCCGCGCCCATCAGCCTCTCGCTCGGCGTGCTCACCGCGACCTCGCTGTTCCTGGTGAAGGCCTTCTCGATGACCGCCTTCCTGGTCTCGCTCGCCTGCTTCACCACGGTCACCGCGGCTCTGCCGGGGCTGCCGCTGCCCGCCGCTCGGCGCGGCGCGGTCGAGCGCGCCAAGGTCAGGCGCAGGCCTTCCGGTGGCAGTGACCAATGACGGGACGGCATCGGCTGCGCGGGCCACGCAAGCCGGCCGAACCGGACGGGGCGGGAGACGTGGAGAACCACACGGGGGACGGTTTGAGGAACGACTTGGGGAACGGCTTGGGGGACGGCTTGGGGAATGGGTTGAGGGACGGGTTAGGGGACGGCTCGGGCCGCAGCGCGGCGGACGAGGGGCCGGGGAACAGCTTGGGCCACAGCCCGGCGGACGACAAGCCGAGGGACGGCTCGGGCCGCAGCGCGGGGGACGACAGGCCGAGGGACGGCTCGGGGAGCAGCCCGGGGGACGACAGGCCGAGGGACGGCTCGGGGAGCTCCCCGGCCGGCGCCCCGAGGAATTCGCCGACGGGCGGCCCGGGGAGCGCCCCGGCGGACCCCCCGGCAGGCGGCCCGGCGGACGCCCCGGGGAAGGACCCGAGAAGCGCGAGGCGCACCTACATGGCTGTCGCGATGGTGGCGGTGGCCGCGCTGCTCGCCGGGCTCGGTATCTGGGCCGGCCGCTCCGAGGACCCGGATTCCGGGGCGGACGCTCTGCCCGACAACGCGGCCTCGGGTGAGCTGCCCACCGGGCCCTGCGCCCCCACCGACACGCTGATCCCGCCCTGCGGCGCCTGGTGGGGCGCCGCCGTGCCGTACGCCGAGGACGGCTCGCTCAAGGACGCCGTGCACAGCTTCGAGAAGAGGATCGGCCGCAAGCTGGACCTCGTCTACAACTACCACGACATGTCGGGCACCCGGCTCGACGGGGAACTGCTCACCCCCGACGAACAGGAACTCGGCAAGGACCGGCTCCTCATGCTGGCCTGGGAGTCCACCGTCTGGACCGAGCCGCACCACGAGAACTGGACGGAGACCCAGCTCGGCTGGAAGAACATCGCCTCCGGCAAGCTCGACGAGAAGATCCTCGATCCGCAGATCCGGCGTATCAAGGCCTACGGCAAACGCGTCTTCCTCTCCTTCGACCAGGAGACCGACGCCCGCATCAAGGAAGGCGCGGGCACCCCGGAGGAGTTCGTCGCCGCGTACCGCCATGTCCGCGACCGGTTCCGGGAACTGGGCGCCGACAACGTGGTGTGGGTGTGGACCGTCTCCGGCTACCTCGGCAGCGCGGCCGACATGAAGGCGCTCTACCCGGGGGACGAGTACGTCGACTGGATCGCCATGGACCAGTACAACTACTACCAGTGCCACGGCACCACGGACTGGAAGGACTTCCTGCGCAGCCAGCGGCCCAGCTACGAGTGGCTGCGCGAGAACATCAGCGACGAAAAGCCGGTGATGCTCGCGGAGTTCGCCACCGCACCGGACGCCGACGCCCCGCAACGCCAGCGCGACTGGTACACCCGGATCCCCGCCGCCGTGAAGAAGCTCCCGGAGGTGAAGGCGCTGGTGCACTGGAACCGGCCGACCTCCGAGAAGCCCGTGTGCGACCTGACCGTCAACGAGGGCCCGGGCCTCGAGGGCTACCGGGAGGCGGGTAGGAACGGCTACTTCCACCAGCCCGTGCCGCCCCGCTGACCGCGCCGCGCGGCTGTCCGGCGCGCACCCGGCCACGGGTGACGAGCGGCAGGAACACGGCGGCGAGGACGAGCACGACGAACAGGGGCACGGCCGCCGCCGCGAGTTCTTGTCGCCACACCCAGCCGCCCACCGCGACGAGATACAGGACGCCCCAGCGCCCCGGCCACGTCAGCCACCGCTCCGCGCCGGCGAGCAGCAGCCACAGAGGTACGAGACCCAGCAGCTGCACGGCTGGCGGTGCCCAGCGCAGCAGCGGCTCGGGCCCGTCGAGTCCCATCCCCTCCGCGAGGAGACCGGCCGCCTTCGCGTACCACGCCCCACCGACCGGTGACGGCTCCCGGCCGAAGGCGAAAGGCACGGCGTACAGGGCGAGCAGCACCGAACCCAGCGCCGCCCCCGGCAGCGACGCGCCGCGCGTCGCGCGCAGCGTCACCGCGCCGACGAACACCACGAGCAGCAGGCCCCCCGCGACGAGCGCCGTGAGCGGTAGCGCCGCCAGCAGCTGACGTCCGGTCAGCATCTCCTCGGACGGGCCGTCGAGCCAGGGCAGCCGGCGCAGCGCCGTCGTCCAGAAGGCCGCGGTGGCCACGCCGAGCAGGCCCCACAGTCCGCCCGCGACCCACCGCCCCCGGCTGCTGGCCTGAGCGGACCGGCCCCGCGCGACCTCCCGAGCCGGCTCGTCCCGCCCCCCGGTCCCCTCGGTCCCCTTGCTTGTCCTGCCTGCGTCGGACTCGTGCGGGTGCCGCTTTATCAGCGCCAGCGTGTCCGCCTGCAGCGCCTCGCGTTCGTACCCGGGACGTCCTATGAACAGGGTGACGGTGTCCTCGTCGACGCCGTCGCGTTCGTACGCCGCCCGGCGCGCCCAGTTCGTGCCGTATCCGGCGGTGGCGTTCAGCCGTGCCCAATGGGTGCCGTAGGCCGGGGCGGCGGAGGAACGGCCGACGGGCGGACGGTCGTTGCGACGCAGCGCGGACCGCAGGCCGACGGCGGAGACGGCGGCGATCAGCGTCATGCTGATCAGTACCGCCCAGCCCGCGCCGGCGATCCCGGCCGGGGCGAACAGCAGGGCGGCGCTGCCCAGCACCAGCGTGCACATGGCGCCCTGGAGCGCGGCGAGCACCCCGGTACGGCCCTGCACGCGCAGCACCCCGATGTACAGCTCGACCACGACCCGGGGCAGCGCCCCGGCGGCCAGCAGCCGCAGCACGGTGGTGCCGTGCTCGGCGTAGTCCTCGTGGAACGGCAGCAGGATCTGCGGGGCGAACACCACCAGGACCAGCACCACCGGCACCAGCAGCAGCGTCATCCGGCGCAGCGCCCCGCGCACGCCCTCGGCGAGCCGGCGCGGATCGTGCGAGGCATGCGCGGTGAGGGAGGAGGCCATGTTGATGGCCATGAACTCCATCGTGCCGCCGACGGTGTACGCCACGTAGAAGTAGCCGTTCTCCGCCGCGCTGAAGCGGACCGCGACCATCACCGGCAGCAGGTTGATCATCGCCAGACTGAACAGTGCCCCCAGTGAGTCCCCGGCCAGGAAGCGGCCCATCTCCCGCAGTTGCGGAGGCTCCAGGTCGCGGTCGGCGGCGGCCTGGCGCGGGATCAGCCGACGGAAGATCAACCAGCCCAGGGGCAGCGTCGAGAACGCGATCGCGACGGCCCAGGAAACGAAGATCCCGAGCGCCGGCAGCGCGGTCGCGCACACGGCCAGCAGGATCAGCTTGCCGATGGAGAACACCGCGTTGCCGACCGGCACCCAGCCCGATCTGCGCAGGCCGGTGAGCACCCCGTCCTGGAGCGTGAGCAGCGCCCACGCCACGCACGCGACGACGAACGCCGTGCCCGCGGCGGCCGTGCCGAGCGGTGCGTACGTCGCCCCCCACAGGTCCAGGGTGAGCAGGAAGACGAAGGCGGCGACGGCCACGACCACCGAGCTGGCCGCGTACGCCCGCCACACCAGCGAGCCCGTGGCCCGCCCCGCGCGCGGCACGAAGCGGACTACGGCCCCGATCATCGTCGTCGCCGTGATGCTGGCGAGCAGCCGCATCGCCGCGATCGCGGCCGAGCCCTGGCCGACGGCCTCCTCCGAGTAGTAGCGCGCGGCCACCAGCCAGAAGCCCAGGCCCAGCACGGCGGACACGCCCGTGCTGAGCATCAGGAAGTAGGCGTTCTTGAACAGGGATTCGGAGCCGCGCGTGTCGTCGGCCGGTGCCGTGCCCGCCGCCTCCCTGCCGACGGGCGGCGCCGAGGGTTCGGGTACCTGGATCTCGGCCTGCGTCTCAGCCACCGGTCGGCTCCAGCCCTCCCGGCGCCTCGGCCGGCCGTACGCCGGACTCCTGGAGCACCTCGACGACCTGCCGGGCCCGCAGCGGATCCACGGGCAACGCGTGCCGGGCGAACCAGCGGGCCCCGGCGGGATCGGGCGACGGGTCGGTGAAGGCGGCACCCGCGTAGTCGTCCAGTGGCGGGTCATAGAGGTACCCGACGACGATGCCCCGCCGCGCGAGCGCCGCCCTCGCGGCGTCCCGGTCGGTGACGAACAGGGGGACACGGAAGAGGGGTTGGACCCGTTCGGCGCGGGCCGCGCCGGGCCGCGCCCACGGTGTGGACAGGAGCAGCTCCGTGCCTGCCCGGCAGGCCGCCAGCACCTCGTCCAGGTGGTCGAGCCTGCGGCCGATGCGGCCGGCTCTCAGCGGCCCCGAACGCAGCCGGTAGTCGTGCATGTCGACGCGGACCCAGGAGTCGTGCGCGGTGAGGTCCGGCGCCGCGTCGACGGCGCGGGCCAACTCGGCCGGCCGCAGCGGCATCCGGATCTCCTCCCGCTCCATCAGCCCGAGCAGCCGCATCGTGGCCCAGGCTGCCCGCCGCAGCCGCAGCCCCCGCACGGTCGCCTCCGCGTACGGCCGGACGGTGTAGGCGAGTTCCGCCGTGAACCGGCCCGGCAGCAGCAGGTCCTCGCAGGTCTTCGCCAGGGCCTCGCGCAGCCCCGGGTCGGCGCAGGCCAGGAATCCGCCGGCCTTGGCACCGACATGCTTGGAGAGGCTGAAGACCGAGGCGTCCCCCCAGGCCCCGACCGGTCTGCCCCCCACTTCGCTGCCAATGGCGTGCGCCCCGTCCTCGAACAACGGGATGCCCAGCGCGTCGCACCTCTCCCGCAGGCGGGGTGTGTCGTCCGGGTTGCCGTACAGATTCGTCGTGAGGACGCCGGAGAGCGAGCCCCACACCTCGTCCGGCACGGCATCGACGTCGATCGACGCGTCCAGCGGGTTCAACGGCGCCTGCACGGGCCGCAGTCCCGCCGCGAGCAGCACGAAGAAGATCACGTCGTCGTTGACCGGCGACATCAGTACCCGTCCGCCGGGCGGGCACCAGTGGCGCAAGGCCACGTACAGCCCGAATCTGCACGACGGTACGTACACGCATTCCCGGCCGAGTCTGTCGCGCATGGTCGCTTCCAGCCGTTTCGGCCGTGAGCCACGCCGCGCCGACCCGAGGCCGGCCTCCCCTATGGCCATCCGCCCCCCAGTTGTGCCAGGGGAAGGCCCCCTCCCCGAGGCCTTCCAGCACCCGCCCAGAGTCTCCCGTTTCGCACCGCTCCGTCAAGATTGCGTACCGGCCGGTGGACGACTTCGGGTGAGCAACCGGAAGCGGAGAGCTGCCGGCCGCGGTGCTTCGCCGGCCCGGCCCCCGTGTCGCTTCCACGACGTCGGCCGTAACGTGTGGCGCGGCTCGGCGCACCCGCGCGACACCCGTTCGAGGTCCGGCGAGCCCGACATGGCGAGCACCAAAGAGCGCACGAAAGAGAGGCAGTACCCGATGCCCCCCTTCGACCTTCCCGAGGGCGATCCCTTCGGTCCGCACAACCTCCCGTACGGCGTCTTCTCCCTCCCGGGCTCCACGGAGCGGACCGTCGGCGTCCGGCTCGGCGACCATGTCCTCGACGCGGGCGCGGCGGCCCGCGCGCTCGGCTCGCCACACGCCGGCCTCCTCGCCTCGCCGACGCTCGACCCGCTGCTGGCGGCGGGTCGCACGACCTGGTCGCAGGTGCGCCGCGCCCTGACGGAGTGGGTGACCGACCCCGCCCACCGGCCCACGGTCGAGCCGCTCTTCCATCCCCTTTCCGGCGTGACGCTGCACCTTCCCTTCCAGGTCGCCGACTACGTCGACTTCTACTCGTCCGAGCACCACGCCCGGAACGCGGGAGCGATCTTCCGTCCGGACGCCGGTGACGTCCTCCTGCCCAACTGGAAGCACCTGCCGATCGGCTACCACGGCCGGGCCGGCACGGTCGTGGTCTCCGGCACGGACGTCGTCCGCCCGTCCGGCCAGCGCAAGGCTCCCGACGAGCCGGCGCCCGTCTTCGGCCCCTCCGTGCGGCTCGACATCGAGGCCGAGGTCGGCTTCGTGGTCGGCGTGCCCTCGCGGCAGGGCAGCCCGGTCGCGCTGGCGGACTTCCGCGAGCACGTCTTCGGTCTGTGCCTGCTCAACGACTGGTCCGCCCGCGACCTCCAGGCCTGGGAGTACGTCCCTCTCGGCCCGTTCCTCGCCAAGTCGTTCGCCACGTCGGTGTCGGCGTGGATCACCCCGCTGGAGGCCCTGGAGAGCGCGCGGGTGGTGCCCCCGGAGCGGACCCACCCCCTCCTCCCCTACCTGGACGACGCGGCCGCCGAGCCCGGCGGCTACGACCTGCGCATCTCCGTCGCGCTCAACGGTCAGGTGATCTCCGATCCGCCCTTCTCCACCATGTACTGGACCGCCGCCCAGCAACTCGCCCACCTCACGGTCAACGGCGCCTCCCTGCGCACCGGCGACCTGTACGGCTCGGGCACGGTGAGCGGCCCCCACCCGCACGAGCGCGGCTCCCTGCTGGAACTGACCTGGAACGGCCGTGACCCGCTGGAACTCCCCGACGGCAAGCGCACGTTCCTGGAGGACGGCGACGTGGTGACCCTGTCCGCCTGGGCTCCCGGCCCCGACGGCACGCGAGTGGGCCTGGGAGAGGTGAGCGGACAGGTGACCGCCGGGTGAAGCGGCCGGGGGCGGGATCGGTGCCGGGGGCGGTGCTGGGATCGGTGCCGGGGTCGGTGTCGGTGTCGGTGCCGGTGCCGGTGCCAGGGGCGGTGCCGGTGCCGGTGGTGGGGGCGGTGACCAACCCGGTGGTGGGGTGGCTGACCGTGGCGAGGCCGCCGAGTCGGGGCGGACGAGGCTGAATCGGGGCGTCGTCGTGGGCTGACTCCCGGAGGAACCGCCGTCATACTGACGGCGGGCACGGTCCTCGTGCCGAGCCCGCCGCCCATGGCAGGCCGCACGCACGCGGGTACTCCGTACGCACGCCGCGCGCACGTGGCCCACGCCCCCTTCCCGACCAGGATCCGGAGCCCATGGCATGACTCTCTGCCTGCTCCTGCTGAGCGTCGTCGCCCTGTCCGCCGCCGTGCCGGCTCCGCGCGCGCTCACCCGGTCCGCCTGGCCCGAGCGGGAGCCGGTGATCGGGCTGTGGGTGTGGCAGTGCCTGGTCGCCACGGTCCTGCTGTGCTGCCTGACCGCCCTGACCCTGGGCGCCGCCGCCGTGTTCCACACGGTGCGCGCCCGGGTCTTCGCCCCCGCACCGCCCGGGGTCTCCGAGGCGTACGACCTCTCCGCCGCCCCCTTGTGGGCCGCTGTCCTGACCTTGCTGCTGGCCTGCGGGGCCGCCTGGACCACCGCGATGCTGGCCCGCGAGCTCGTCGAGGCACGCCGGCGCCGCGGCCGGGCCAGGGCCCACCTGCGTGAACGCGCCCCCGACCTGCCCGCGGGCCTGCCGTCCGCGCGGGGCCCGCTGCTGGTGCTGGAGGACGAGTACCCGGACGCCTGGTGGATGCCGGGCAACCCACCCCAGTTGATCGTGACGACCGGCGCCCTGCACCGCCTCACCTCCCACCAGCTGGACGCCGTCCTCACCCATGAGCGTGGCCATGCCCGCGCCCACCATGACTGGCTGCTCCACCTGTCGACCGCCCTTGCCACCGGCTTCCCCCGTGTTCCGCTCTTCTCCCACTTCTGCGACCAGACCCACCGCCTGGTCGAACTCGCCGCCGACGACACGGCGTCGCGCCGCTGCGGTCACCTGACCACGGCGCTGGCCCTGATCGAGCTGAACCAGCACCGGGGCGTCCTGTCCTGCGCCTCCAGCAACCGTCTCCTGGGCGAGCGGGTCGACCGCCTGCTCCAGCCGCCCCCGCGCCTGCTCCGCAGACAGCGGGCGCTGACGGCGACGGTGGCCACGCTGGTCCCGCTGCTGCCCCTGCTGATCACCTTCGCCCCGGGCCTGACGGCGTTGGCCTGACGGCGTTGGCCTGACGGCGTCGTCCCGACGGCGTTGCTCTGACAGCCCTAGCCGGACGGCCTTGGCCAGACCGTGTCGTCCCGACCTGGCAGATCTTGTGTAAGCCGGTCCTGTTCTCCCAGGTCAGCTCCTTCTCTGACGCCCCCGCAGGTGGCGCAACACTCCGGCAACACCGCTTTCCCTACTGGCTCGCTATGGTTCGAAACATGCCACCGACCGACCGCATCCGAGACCACGCCGGCCAGGGCGCGACCACCGTCGCCGCCCACCGTGCGCGTCGTCGGCTGCGCGCGGACCAGGCCCGACAGCTCGCGGACCTCCTGCGCCGCCAGCTGCTCACCGACGGCTTTCCGGACGGCACGCTCCCCCACGAGTCGACCCTCGCGACCGACTACCGCGCCTCCCGCAACACCGTCCGCCAAGCTCTCGACCTGCTCCGGGCCGAGGGACTGGTGGAGCGCCTGCCGGGCGTCGGCACGGTCGTCGTGGCGCAGAAGTACCCGCACGGCCTGGACCGTCTAATGGGCCTCGCGGAGACCCTGCACGAGCACGGCCACGTCACCAACGAGGTCCGCACGATGGGCCCCGTCGCCGCGCCCGCCCCGGTGGCCGACCGCCTCCACGTCCCACCCGGCACCGACGTGCTCTACATCGAACGCCTGCGCCGGCTGGGTGGCCTCCCCCTCTCTCTGGACCTCACCTACATCCCGCTCGACATCGGCACCGCCCTGCTCGGCGCCGACCTGGAGAACACCGATGTGTTCCGGCTCCTGGAGGCCGTCACCGGGCAGCGACTCGGCCACGCCGAGATCACGCTCGAGGCGGTGACCGCGGACGCCCACTCCGCCGCCGTACTGGAGGCGCCGCGTGGCGCTGCCGTCCTGATGCTCGAACGCCTCACCCACCTCGCCGACGGCCGCCCGGTGGACCTGGAGTTCATCCGCTTCCGCGGAGACCGCATCTCGATGAGCGGCCTGCTGCACCGCTCCCTCTGATCTCTCCCACCGGCATCGCTTTCGCCCCCTTCTCCGCCCGCATGCTCGCGCCCTCTCGCTTGTCCTCTTCTCCGCCCTCAACCCTTCATCGCTCGGCACGGCCTCATCGGTTCATCGCCGAGCAGGATTTCTCAGAATTTCTCGGGACTTTTCTGGAGACAGCCATGACCCTGGCACCCCAGCGGGCCGACGTGCCCGTGACCATCGACGAGTCGAAGTGCATCGACGGCTGCACGCTCTGTGTGGACATGTGCCCGCTGGACTCCCTCGCCATCGACGAGAGCAACGGCAAGGCCTACATGCACGTCGACGAGTGCTGGTACTGCGGCCCGTGCGCGGCTCGCTGTCCCACCGGTGCCGTCACGGTCAACATGCCCTACCTGCTCCGGTGAAAGGCCCGAACCTCCATGAAACCCAAAGCGACAGCCGCGTCCGCCGCCCTTCTCCTGCTCCCCCTCACCGGATGCGGCAGCGCCGAGGCCGGTAGCGGCTCCACGGTCACCGTCACCGTCGGCTACCAGTCCAAGACCATCAACACCGTCACGGCCGGCACCCTCCTGCGCTCACTCGGCTACTTCGAGAAGGAGCTGAACGCCCTCGGCGACGGCACGACCTACAAAGTGGACTGGCAGGACTACGCCACCGGCGCCCCCATCACCGCGCAGATGACCGCCGGGAAGATCGACATCGGCTCGATGGGCGACTTCCCGCTCCTCATCAACGCGGCCCGGGGCAAACAGCTCGGCAAGCCCACCCACCTGGTCTCGGTCACCGGCTACAACCTGCGCGGCGGCCTCAACACCATCGTCACGGCGCCCGACTCCAAGCTCGCCTCCATCGAGGACCTCAAGGGCAAGAAGGTCTCCACCAGCATCGGTTCCGCCGCCGACGGCACCCTCGTACGGGCCTTGCAGCGCGCCGGTATCGACCCGGCCAAGGGCATCGAGAAGCTCAACCAGCAGCCTGCCGTCGGGGCCTCGGCCCTCTCCGCGGGCAGTGCCGACGCGCTCTCGCAGTTCGTCGCCTGGCCCGGCCTGCTCGCCTACCAGGGCAAAGCGAAGGCCCTGTACGACGGCGCCCAGCTGGACCTGCCGACCTTCCACGGCGTCACCGCCCGCGAGGACTTCGCGAAGAAGCGCCCGGCCGTGCTGGAGGCGTTCCTGAAGGCGCAGTCGGAAGCCACCGGATACCTCGACACGCATCCGGTGGCCGCCGCCGAGAAGGTCGCCAAGGCCACCGGCCTGCCCGCCGAGGTCGTCTACCTCTACAACGGCGCCCACGGCATCTCCACCTTCGACCCGGCCGTCAAGCCGCAGCTCGTCGCCGCACTCAAGGAGGACGTCTCGATCCTCAAGGCGGCCAAGCTGACCGGAGACGTCGATGTGGACTCCTTCGTCGACGACCGGTACGTGAAGAAGGCGCTCGGCCCGTCCTACGCGAAGCAGCTCGCCGCCGCCCCCGCACCGGCCGCCAGCGAGGTCTGGCCCAAGGGCGCCACGCAGACCCGTACCTTCAAGACACCCGCCGAGCTGCTGGCCTACGTCGCGCAGCACAAGGACGGCATCCGCGCCGCCTACGTCCCCGACGCCACCACGGGCACCCTGTGGTTCGCCGACCAGGCCGTCTGGGTGGCCGACGGCACGACGCTCGTACCGTTCGTCGCCCCGGCGACCGCGCAGGCCTACGTCGACGCCCACGGCGGCGCCCGCGTCATCACGTACGCCGACGCGCTGGGGCGGGCGTCGTGACCCGGTATGCGCTGCGGGTGGCCTCGGTGGCGGCCGCCCTCGGCCTGTGGCAGCTGCTGACCAGCCTGGACATCGACCTGTGGTTGCGTTTCTCGCAGTTCCCCACGGTCGCCGACGTCGCCCGCGCCTTCGCCGACCGCCTGGCCGGCGACGACTACTGGACCGACCTCACCGACAGCCTCACCCGCATCGTCACCGGGTTCCTCCTGGCCGCCGTCCTGGGTGTGGCCACGGGCGTGCTCGTGGCGCGCTCGCGTCTCGCCGAGGACCTGCTCGGGCCGATCCTCGAAGTCGTCCGCCCGATTCCGGCGATCGCCCTGGTGCCCGTCGCGATCCTGCTCTTCCCCTCCAACGAGCAGGGCATCGTCTTCATCACCTTCACCGCCGCCTTCTTCCCGGTCCTGGTCTCCACCCGGCACGCCGTCCGCGCGCTGCCCCCCGGATGGGAGGAGGCGGTCCGCACGATGGGCGGTGGCCGGTGGCGGATCCTCGGCTCGGTCGTCCTGCCCGGGGCGCTGCCGGGCATCTTCGGCGGCCTGTCGGTCGGCATCGGGGTGTCCTGGATCTGTGTGATCTCCGCCGAGATGATCTCCGGTCAGTACGGCGTCGGCTACCGCACCTGGCAGGACTACACGGTCGTCGACTACCCGGGGGTGTTCGTCGGCATGGTCACGATCGGCGTACTCGGCTGGGCCACGTCCACGGCCGTGGAACTCCTCGGCCGCCGCCTCACCCACTGGCTGCCCCGCACCTCGTACGTCCCCACCGGCCGGGCCCGGCCCAAGAGTCCCCGACCGGCCGCTGCGGCACCGGCGGCCTCGTCCGCCGTCCCCACCGGACCCGAACCCGAGGAGGCGCGCGATGAGCACCTCGTCTGAGACCCGCGAGACCACCCCTACGGACACCGACGGCGCGACCACCGACACGACCACCACCACCGCGACCGGTACGGCCGTACGCGGTACCCGGCTCACCCTCCGCGCGGCCACCCTCGGCCGCCCCGACGCCGCCGCTCTGGCCGATGTCGACCTGGACGTCCCGCCGGGCGAGATCCTCACCGTCGTCGGCCCCTCGGGCTGCGGCAAGTCGACGCTGCTGCGCACGCTGGCCGGGCTGCTGCCCGCGCTGACCGGATCCGTCGAGCAGGACGGCCGGCCGATCGGCGGGCCGGCGGCGGACCGCGCGCTGGTCTTCCAGGAGGACGCCCTGCTCCCGTGGCGCAGCCTGCTGGCCAACGTCGAACTCCCCCTCGCCATCCAGGGCGCTCCGCGCGGGGAGCGCAGGAAGCAGGCCGCGGCCTGGCTCGAGCGGGTCGGACTCGCCGACCGCGCCCGGCAGTTGCCGCACCGGGTCTCCGGAGGACAGCGCCAGCGGGCGCAACTGGCCCGGGCGCTCGCCGCGGGCCCGCGCGCCGTCCTCATGGACGAACCCTTCGGCGCCCTCGACGCCCAGACCCGCGCCGGCATGCAGGACCTGCTGGTGGAGGTGCTGCACGGCACGGGCGCGACCGTCGTCTTCGTCACCCACGACGTGGACGAGGCCCTGTTCCTCGGCGACCGCGTGGCCCTCCTCGGCGCTGGCCGCCTCGTCGCCGTACGGGACGTGCCGCGTCCACGGGAGCGCGCCGCCCATGACGACCCCGCGCGTGTGGCCCTGCGACGCGATGTCCTGACCTCACTGAGCATCTGAAAGGCACCCCGGTGGACACCCTCCTCCAGATCCCCGCGCTCGGCGACGCCGAGGAGCTGACCTGCGACGTCCTCGTCATCGGTGGCGGCACCGCCGGCACCATGGCCGCCCTGACCGCCGCCGAGCACGGCGCGGACGTCCTGCTCCTGGAGAAGGCCCATGTCCGCCACTCCGGGGCCCTCGCGATGGGCATGGACGGCGTCAACAACGCGGTCATCCCCGGCCGCGCCGAGCCCGACGACTACGTCGCCGAGATCACCCGCGCCAACGACGGCATCGTCGACCAGTCCACCGTCCGCCAGACCGCCACCCGCGGCTTCGCCATGGTGCAGCGCCTGGAGTCGTACGGCGTGAAGTTCGAGAAGGACGAACACGGCGACTACGCGGTCCGCCAGGTCCACCGGTCCGGCTCCTATGTGCTGCCCATGCCGGAGGGCAAGGACGTCAAGAAGGTGCTGTACCGGCAGCTGCGGCGGCGCGAGATGCGGGAGCGGATCCGCATCGAGAACCGGGTGATGCCGGTGCGTGTGCTGACCTCTCCCGAGGACGGGCGCGCCATCGGAGCGGTCGGCTTCAACACCCGCACGGGGCAGTTCGTCACCGTCCGCGCGGGCGGGGTCGTCCTCGCGACCGGGGCCTGCGGCCGCCTCGGCCTGCCCGCCTCCGGCTACCTGTACGGCACCTACGAGAACCCCACCAACGCGGGCGACGGCTACGCCATGGCCTACCACGCGGGCGCCGAGCTGACCGGCATCGAGTGCTTCCAGATCAACCCGCTGATCAAGGACTACAACGGCCCTGCCTGCGCCTACGTCGCCAACCCCTTCGGCGGCTACCAGGTCAACCGGCACGGCGAACGCTTCGTCGACTCCGACTACTGGTCGGGCCAGATGATGGCCGAGTTCGCGGCGGAGGTCGCCGGCGACCGGGGCCCGGTGTACCTGAAGCTGAGCCATCTCCCCGAGGAGTCGATCTCGGCCCTGGAGTCGATCCTGCACTCCACGGAGCGTCCGACCCGGGGCACCTTCCACTCCGGACGCGGTCACGACTACCGCACGCACGACATCGAGATGCACATCTCGGAGATCGGCCTGTGCGGCGGCCATTCGGCCTCGGGCGTACGGGTCGACGAGCACGCCCGTACGACCGTCCCCCGCCTGTACGCCGCCGGTGACCTGGCCTGCGTCCCGCACAACTACATGATCGGCGCGTTCGTCTTCGGCGACCTGGCCGGCTCGGACGCGGCCCGGTACAAGGCGTACGACGGTGAGCTTCCCGCCGACCAGCTGCGCGAGGCCCACGAGCTGATCTACCGCCCGTTGCGCAACCCGGAGGGCCCGCCGCAGCCCCAGGTCGAGTACAAGCTGCGCCGTTTCGTGAACGACTACGTGGCCCCGCCGAAGTCGGGCGCGCGGCTGTCGCTGGCCCTGGAGTCCTTCGAGCGGATGCGCGACGACATCGCCGGGATGGGTGCCCGCACCCCGCACGAGCTGATGCGGTGCGCCGAGGTCTCCTTCATCCGTGACTGCGCGGAGATGGCCGCGCGTGCCTCCCTGGCCCGTACCGAGTCCCGCTGGGGCCTCTACCACGACCGCCTCGACCACCCTCGCCGCGACGACGACTCCTGGTTCCATCACCTCGATCTGCACAAGTCCCCCTCTGGTGCGATGGAGTTCACGGCCCGTCCCGTGGCTCCCTATCTGGTTCCGGTCGACGAGTTCGCCCCCGTCGGCGGCCCCTCCCGGCCGCTCGGCGAAGTCCACCCCGAGGACGTGGCCACGGCCGGTTCACGGGACGTGGCACCCCTCGCCACCGGGGCCGAGGCAGCCGCCCCGCAGGTCACGGACAGCTCTGCGCTTCCGACGCCCGAACCCGCCCTCGATCGGTCCTCCCCCCAGTCGGCCGTTCGTCTCCTCGAACTCGTCGCCCTCGCCGAGGCCGAGCCCGAACTCGACTCCCTGCTGCCCTACTTGACCGACGCGGTGGCCGCTGTCCGGCGCGAGGCCGTCGCCGTCCTCACCGAGACCGTGCCGCCGGGCACCGGTCCGGCTCTCGCCGAGGCGTTGCGCGACCCCTCCGCGCAGGTGCGCGCCGCCGCGGCGGCCTCGCTGCGCGAACTCGTCGAGACCCTGCCGGCGGAACCGGCCCTGCGCGACGGCCTCGCCGCCGCCCTGGCCGAGCCCGACCCCGTCGTCCGCGCCGCGGCCCTGGACGTGCTGCGCGCCCTGCGCCTCGGCGACGCCGCCCTGTTCGCCGGCTCCCTCACCGACGCCGACATCGCCGTCCGTATCGAGGCCGTCCGCGCCTTGGTCTCCGTCGACGCCGCCGAGGAACTGGCCCGCGCGGCGACGGCCGACCCGTCCCGCGAGGTCCGCGTCACGATCGCCAAGTCCCTGGCCACGGTGGCGGCCGGACGCCTGAACGAAACCTCACCGTCCGACGCCGACCCCGGCTCCGGCTCCGGCTCCGGCTCCGACGCAGGTATCTCCGTCGAGCACGACGCCGTCCACGCGGCCCTCGTCGGGCTCGTCGACGACCCCGATGCCCTGGTGCGCGCCGCCGCCTACGGGGCGTTGGGCACCACCGGCTGCCCGGTGCCACTCGCCGCGCGGGCCGTGACCGCCCTGGCCGACCCCGCCTGGCAGGTCCGCGCCGGTGCCGCCACCGCGCTGTCGGTGGCCCACCCCGACACGGCCCTCCCCGCCCTCGCCAAGACCCTGGCCGACCCGAACGCCGACGTCCGCAAGGCCGCCGTCCTGGCCCTGACCCGGCACCGAGCATCGGAAGCCGCCCGCGCGGCCCTCGCCACGGCGACGACGGACTCCGACGCGGACGTCAGGGCGTACGCGACCCGCGCTCTGTGAGACACCGGTCCGGCAGCGGACCGGGACTGCCGGCCTACATCCAGTCCTCGGGCTCCGGCTCCGCGTCCATCTCGGGCCAGTAGTCCGGGTCACCCTGATCCCCTCCGGTGCCGGTTCTGGCGCCGGCCCCGGCACCCGGAGTCGGTACCGGAGCGGAGGTGTCCGCAGTCCCCGGAGCGGCGGTGCCCGGTGTCCCGCCCAGCGAGGCCAGCACCGCGATCACGCCCTCCCCGTACGTCACCAGCTTCTTCTCGCCGACCCCGCTGATCCCGCCGAGCTGCCGCACCGAGGTCGGCCAGGCCGTGGCGATCTCCCGGAGCGTGGCGTCGTGGAAGATGACGTACGCCGGGACGCCCTGCTCACGGGCCTGCTCGGCACGCCAGGCACGCAGGGCCTCGAAGGCCGGCACCAGTTCCGCGGGCAGCTCGGCCACGGCGGCCTTGGACTTGCTCCTGCCGGAGGAGGAGGAACCCGACGCCTTCGAGGTCGCCGGCTTCTTCGGCTCCTTGCGCAGCGGCACGTCCCGCTCGCGGCGGAGCACCGACCCGCTGGCCTCCGTCAGCACCAGCGTGCCGTACTCGCCCTCGACCGCGAGCAGCCCCTGCGCCAGCAACTGCCGCACGACGCCGCGCCATTCGCCCTCGGAGAGGTCCTCGCCGATGCCGAACACCGACAGCTGGTCATGGTCGAACTGGATCACCTTGGCCGAGCGCTTGCCCGTCAGGATGTCGATGATCTGCACCGCGCCGAACTTCTGCCCGCGCTCCCGCTGGAGCCGTACCACCGTCGACAGCACCTTCTGGGCCGCGACGGTGCCGTCCCAGGTCTCCGGGGGTGTGAGGCAGGTGTCGCAGTTTCCGCAGCCCGCCGGCTCCGGTTCCTGGCCGAAGTAGGCGAGGAGCTGTCCGCGGCGGCACTGGGCGGTCTCGCACAGCCCCAGCATCGAGTCCAGGTGCGCGGCGGCCCGCCGCCGGAAGGCCTCGTCACCTTCGCCGGACTGGATCAGCTTGCGCTGCTGTATGACGTCGTTGAGGCCGTACGCCATCCATGCGGTGGAGGGCAGTCCGTCGCGGCCGCCACGCCCCGTCTCCTGGTAGTAGCCCTCGATCGACTTGGGCAGGTCGAGGTGGGCGACGAACCGTACGTCAGGCTTGTCGATGCCCATGCCGAAGGCGATGGTCGCGCACACGACCAGGCCCTCCTCCCGCAGGAACCGGGACTGGTGCGCCGCGCGCGTGCCCGCGTCCAGACCCGCGTGGTAGGGCACCGCCTCGACGCCGTTGCGGGAGAGGAACTCGGCCGTCTTCTCGACGGAGTTGCGCGAGAGGCAGTACACGATGCCCGCGTCGCCCGCGTGCTCCTCGCGCAGGAAGCTCAGCAGCTGCTTCTTGGGGTCGGCCTTCGGCACGATCCGGTACTGGATGTTGGGCCGGTCGAAGCTCGCCACGAAGTGCCGGGCGGACGGCATGTTCAGCCGCTGGGTGATCTCCTCGTGCGTCGCGCGGGTGGCCGTCGCCGTGAGGGCGAGCCGAGGGACGTCCGGCCAGCGCTCGCCGAGCAGCGAGAGGGACAGGTAGTCGGGGCGGAAGTCGTGGCCCCACTGGGAGACGCAGTGCGCCTCGTCGATCGCGAAGACCGCGATCTTGCCGCGGGAGAGGAGGTTCAGCGTGGAGTCCAGGCGCAGTCGCTCCGGCGCCAGGTAGAGCAGGTCCAGCTCGCCGGCGAGGAACTCGGCCTCGACCACCCGCCGCTCGTCGAAGTCCTGCGTGGAGTTCATGAACCCGGCGTTCACGCCGAGTGCCCGCAGCGCGTCCACCTGGTCCTGCATCAGCGCGATCAGCGGCGAGACGACAATGCCTGTACCTGGCCTGACCAGGGCAGGGATCTGGTAGCACAGCGATTTGCCGCCGCCGGTGGGCATGAGGACGACCGCGTCCCCGCCGGCCACCACGTGCTCGATGACCGCTTCCTGCTCGCCACGGAAGGCGTCGTATCCGAAGACCCGGTGCAGCGTGGCCAGCGCCTCGCTCTCGGTCCGCTCCGGTGTCCCGGTGATCGCTGTCATCGTGCTGATCCCACCTGTCCCGCCCATCGTCTGGTCCCCCGTACGTCGTCCCTCGACCACTGCCTCCACGATAGGGGTCCGGACTGACAGCACCGGAGTTATCCACAGGCTCGTTCCGGTGACTCCGGGTGACGGGCGCGGGAAAATCCCCGAACTCGATCGTCCGTACGACGCCGACGGGCCCGGCCCCCACCTGGGGAACCGGGCCCGTCGTACAGGCACACGCAGGTCGGCGCACCTGCTCGCAGCGGCTCAGCGAACGAACACTCCCGCCTGGTTCGCCAGGTCCAGGAAGTACTGCGGCGCCACACCGAGCACCAGCGTGACCGCCACACCGACCGCGATCGCCGTCATCGTCAGCGGGGACGGAACGGCGACGGTCGGGCCCTCGGGCCGCGGCTCGCTGAAGAACATCAGCACGATCACACGGATGTAGAAGAACGCCGCGATCGCCGACGAGATCACACCGACCACGACCAGCGGGGCCGCGCCGCCCTCCGCCGCCGCCTTGAACACGGCGAACTTCCCGGCGAACCCGGAGGTCAGCGGGATACCGGCGAAGGCCAGCAGGAACACCGCGAACACGGCCGCCACCAGGGGTGACCTGCGCCCGAGCCCGGCCCACTTGGACAGGTGGGTCGCCTCGCCGCCGGCGTCGCGCACGAGGGTGACCACCGCGAACGCGCCGATCGTCACGAACGAGTACGCGGCCAGGTAGAAGAGAACCGACGAGACGCCGTCCGGAGTGGTCGCGATGACACCCGCGAGGATGAATCCGGCGTGCGCGATGGACGAGTACGCCAGCAGCCGCTTGATGTCGGTCTGCGTGATCGCGACGATCGCGCCGCCCAGCATGGTGATGATCGCGACGCCCCACATGACCGGCCGCCAGTCCCAGCGCAGGCCGGGCAGGACGACATAGAGGAGACGCAGCAGCGCGCCGAAGGCGGCCACCTTGGTCGCCGCGGCCATGAAGCCGGTGACCGGGGTCGGAGCGCCCTGGTAGACGTCGGGTGTCCACATGTGGAACGGCACCGCGCCCACCTTGAACAGCAGCCCCATGACGATCATCGCGGCGCCGACGAGGAGCAGCGCGTCGTTGCCCATGGTGTCGGCGAGCGCCGGGTTCACGTTCTGGATGGTGCCGTCGACGACCTGCGCGATCGTGCCGTAGGACACCGAGCCCGCGTACCCGTAGAGCAGTGCGATACCGAAGAGGGTGAACGCGGAGGCGAACGCGCCGAGGAGGAAGTACTTGACCGCGGCTTCCTGCGACATGAGCCGCTTGCGGCGGGCCAGTGCGCACAGGAGGTACAGCGGCAGCGAGAAGACTTCCAGGGCGATGAACAGGGTCAGCAGGTCGTTGGCCGACGGGAAGACCAGCATGCCGGCGACCGCGAACAGCAGCAGCGGGAAGACCTCGGTCGTCGTGAACCCGGCTTTGACCGCGGCCTGTTCACTGTCGCTGCCGGGCACGGAGGCCGCCTGAGCGGCGAAGGAGTCGACCCGGTTGCCGTGCACCTCGGGGTCGAGGCGCCGTTCGGCGAAGGTGAACAGGCCGACGAGGGAGGCCAGCAGGATCGTGCCCTGAAGGAAGAGGGCCGGTCCGTCGACCGCGATCGCGCCCATGGCCGCGATGCGTGCCTTCGTGGTGCCGTACCCGCCCTCCGCCAGCGCGACCACCGCGGCGAAGGCGGCGGCCAGCGCCACGACGGATACGAACAACTGTGCGTAGTAGCGGTGCTTACGCGGCACGAACGCCTCGACCAGCACTCCGATGATCGCCGCACCCAAGACGATCAAGGTGGGCGACAATTGCCCGTACTCGATCTTCGGCGTGTCGATCTTCGAGATCGGTTCGGCCGCGGTTGCCGCCGTTGTCCACAGGCTGTGGACGGCTGATGCGCTCACTTGGCCGCCTCCACCTCGGGCTGGGGGTCCTTCTTGTGTACGTCGGACAAGGTCTGCTTGACCGCCGGATTCACGATGTCCGTGACGGGCTTCGGGTAGACGCCCAGGAAGATCAACAGCACGATCAGCGGGGCGACGACCACGAGCTCACGCGCGCGCAGGTCGGGCATCGTCGAGACCTCGGGCTTCACCGGACCCGTCATCGTCCGCTGGTACAGGACGAGCGTGTAGAGCGCGGCGAGGACGATGCCGAAGGTGGCGATGATGCCGATCGCCGGGTAGCGCGCGAACGTGCCGACCAGGACCAGGAACTCGCTCACGAAGGGCGCGAGTCCCGGCAGCGAGAGCGTCGCCAGACCGCCGATCAGGAAGGTGCCGGCGAGCACCGGGGCGACCTTCTGCACCCCGCCGTAGTCGGCGATGAGCCGCGAGCCGCGCCGGGAGATCAGGAAGCCCGCGACCAGCATCAGGGCGGCTGTCGAGATGCCGTGGTTGACCATGTACAGCGTCGCGCCGGACTGACCCTGGCTGGTCATCGCGAAGATGCCCAGGATGATGAACCCGAAGTGCGAGATCGACGCGTACGCCACCAGCCGCTTGATGTCCCGCTGGCCCACGGCGAGCAGCGCCCCGTAGATGATGCTGATCACCGCGAGGACGAGGATGGCGGGCGTCGCCCACTTGCTCGCCTCCGGGAACAGCTGGAGGCAGAACCGGAGCATCGCGAAGGTGCCGACCTTGTCGACGACCGCCGTGATGAGCACGGCGACCGGGGTGGTCGCCTCACCCATGGCGTTGGGCAGCCAGGTGTGCAGCGGCCACAGGGGCGCCTTCACGGCGAAGGCGAAGAAGAAGCCCAGGAACAGCCAGCGTTCGGTGTTCGTCGCCATGTCGAGCGTTCCGTTGGCGCGGGCCTCGGCGATCTCCGTGAGCGAGAAGTTCCCGGCCACCACATAGAGGCCGATCACCGCGGCCAGCATGATCAGACCGCCGACCAGGTTGTACAGGAGGAACTTCACGGCCGCGTACGACCGTTGCGTGGACGCCACCTCCTCGCCGTGCTCGTGGGCACGGTCCCCGAAGCCACCGATGAGGAAGTACATCGGGATCAGCATGGCTTCGAAGAAGATGTAGAAGAGGAAGACGTCTGTCGCCTCGAAGGAGATGATCACCATCGCCTCGACGGCCAGGATCAGGGCGAAGAAGCCCTGGGTCGGCCGCCAGCGCTTGCTGCCCGTCTCCAGCGGGTCGGCGTCGTGCCACCCCGCGAGAATGATGAACGGGATCAGCAGCGCGGTCAGCGCGACGAGCGCGACCCCGATGCCGTCCACGCCGAGCTCGTACCTGACCCCGAAGTCCGCGATCCAGGAGTGGGATTCGGTGAGCTGGTAGCGGCCGCCGTCCGGGTCGAAGCGGACCAGGACGACGATCGCCAGGGCGAGTGTCGCCAGAGAGAACACCAGGGCCAGCGATTTGGCGGCGTTGCGCCGGGCGGCCGGTACGGCGGCCGTGGCGACCGCCCCGATCGCCGGGAGCGCCGCCGTCGCTGTCAGCAGAGGAAAGGACATCGGTATCAGACCGCCCTCATCAGCAGGGTCGCGGCGATGAGGAGCGCCGCACCGCCGAACATCGAGACCGCGTACGACCGCGCGAAGCCGTTCTGGAGCCGGCGCAGGCGCCCGGAGAGGCCGCCGACCGAGGCCGCCGTGCCGTTGACGACTCCGTCGACCAGGGTGTGGTCGACGTAGACCAGGGAGCGCGTGAGGTGCTCGCCGCCGCGGACCAGGACGACGTGGTTGAAGTCGTCCTGGAAGAGGTCACGCCGGGCGGCCCGGGTGAGCAGCGACCCGCGCGGGGCGACGACCGGGACGGGACGGCGGCCGTACTGGGCGTAGGCGACCGCCACGCCGATCACGAGCACCACCATGGTGGCGAGGGTGACCGTCAGGGCGCTGACCGGGGAGTCGCCGTGGCTGTGGCCCGTGACAGGCTCCAGCCAGTGCAGGAAGCGGTCACCGATGCTGAAGAACCCACCGGCGAAGACCGATCCGAACGCCAGCACGATCATCGGGATCGTCATGGACTTCGGGGACTCGTGCGGGTGCGGCTCGTGGCCGTCCGCGTCGGGCTGCCAGCGCTTCTCACCGAAGAACGTCATCAGCATCACGCGCGTCATGTAGTACGCGGTGATGGCCGCGCCGAGCAGGGCGCAGCCGCCGAGGATCCAGCCCTCGGTGCCGCCCTTGGCGAACGCCGCCTCGATGATCTTGTCCTTGGAGAAGAAGCCGGACAGGCCCGGGAAGCCGATGATCGCGAGGTAGCCGAGTCCGAAGGTGACGAAGGTGATCGGCATGTAGGTGCGCAGGCCGCCGTACTTGCGCATGTCGACCTCGTCGTTCATGCCGTGCATGACCGAACCCGCGCCGAGGAACAGCCCGGCCTTGAAGAAGCCGTGCGTCACCAGGTGCATGATCGCGAAGACATAGCCGATGGGGCCGAGGCCCGCGGCCAGCACCATGTAGCCGATCTGCGACATGGTCGAGCCGGCCAACGCCTTCTTGATGTCGTCCTTCGCGCAACCGACGATCGCACCGAACAGCAGCGTGACGGCACCGACGACGGTGACGACGAGCTGCGCGTCGGGTGCGCCGTTGAAGACGGCCGCCGAGCGGACGATCAGGTACACACCCGCCGTCACCATCGTCGCCGCGTGGATGAGGGCCGAGACCGGGGTCGGGCCCTCCATCGCGTCCCCGAGCCAGGACTGGAGCGGCACCTGGGCGGACTTGCCGCAGGCGGCGAGGAGCAGCATCAGGGCGATGGCGGTCAGCTTGCCCTCGCTCGCGTCACCCGCGATGCCGGGCTCGCCCTCCGCCCCCAGCAGCGGGCCGAAGGCGAAGGTCCCGAAGGTGGTGAACATCAGCATGATGGCGATCGACAGGCCGATGTCGCCGACGCGGTTGACCAGGAAGGCCTTCTTCGCGGCGGTGGCGGCACTGGGCTTGTGCTGCCAGAAGCCGATGAGCAGGTAGGACGCGAGCCCGACGCCCTCCCAGCCGACGTACAGCAGCAGGTAGTTGTCGGCGAGGACGAGCAGCAGCATCGCCGCCAGGAACAGGTTCAGATAGCCGAAGAAGCGGCGGCGCCGCTCGTCGTGCTCCATGTACCCGATCGAGTACAGGTGGATCAGCGAGCCGACGCCCGTGATCAGCAGCACGAACGTCATCGACAGCTGGTCGAGGCGGAAGGCGACGTCCGCCTGGAAGCCCTCGACCGGGATCCAGCTGAACAGGTGCTGCGTCAGCGTCCGGTCCTCGGCGTCCTTGCTCAGCAGGTCGCTGAAGAGGATGACACCGAACACGAAGGAGACGGACGACAGGAGCGTGCCGATCCAGTGGCCGACGGCGTCGAGCCGACGGCCGCCGACCAGAAGGACGGCCGCTCCGAGCAGGGGCGCCGCGATCAGCAGCGCAATCAGGTTCTCCACGATTCTTCCGACCCCTTACAGCTTCATCAGGCTGGCGTCGTCGACCGAGGCCGAGTGGCGGGAACGGAACAGCGACACGATGATCGCGAGTCCGACCACGACCTCCGCGGCGGCGACGACCATCGTGAAGAAGGCGATGATCTGGCCGTCGAGATTGCCGTGCATCCGGGAGAAGGTGACGAACGCGAGGTTGCAGGCGTTGAGCATCAGCTCGATACACATGAAGACGACGATCGCGTTGCGCCTGATCAGCACGCCCGTCGCACCGATCGTGAACAACAGTGCCGCGAGATAGAGGTAGTTGACGGGGTTCACTTCGACGCCTCCTCGGTCCGCTTCAGGTGTGGCGGCTCGATCGCGGCCCGCTCCAGGCGTTCCTCGGCGCGCTGCTCCAGGACCTTGAGGTCGTTCAGCGCCTCGGCGGACACGTCCCGGATCTGACCGCGGTCGCGCAGCGTCTTGCTGACCGTGAGCTCCGAGGGGGTGCCGTCGGGCAGCAGACCCTGGATGTCCACGCCGTTGTGCCGCGCGTACACACCGGGCGCGGGCAGCGGCGGAACGTGCTTGCCCTCACGGACACGCTCTTCGGCCAGCTCCCGCTGGGTCTTGGCCCGCTCGGTGCGCTCGCGGTGGGTGAGCACCATGGCGCCGACCGTGGCCGTGATGAGCAGGGCGCCGGTGATTTCGAAGGCGAAGACGTACTTGGTGAAGATGAGGGCGGCGAGGCCCTCCACGTTGCCGTTCGCGTTCGCCTCGGCGAGGCCGTTGAACTCCGTCAGGGAGGCGTTGCCGATGCCCGCGATCAGCAGGATGCCGAAGCCGAGGCCGCTGACGAGGGCCAGCCAGCGCTGGCCTTTGATGGTCTCCTTCAGCGAGTCCGCCGCGGTGACGCCGACGAGCATCACCACGAACAGGAACAGCATCATGATCGCGCCGGTGTAGACGACGATCTGCACGATGCCGAGGAAGTAGGCGCCGTTGGCGAGGTAGAACACCGCCAGGACGATCATGGTGCCGGCCAGGCAGAGCGCGCTGTGCACGGCCTTCTTCATGAAGACGGTGCACAGGGCGCCGATCACCGCGACGGTGCCGAGCACCCAGAACTGGAAGGCCTCGCCGGTCGAGGTGGAGTAGGCGGCGAGTTGCGCGCTCATCGGCCGACCACCCCCTGCGACGTCGGCTCGTCCGCGCCGGACGTGGCGGCGGCCTCCTGCGGGTCCTCGCCCTTGGAGACGGCCGGCTGCTGTTCCGTGCCGGGCGCCGCCTCCGTCACCAGACCCCGGTAGTAGTCCTGCTCGTCCGTACCCGGGTAGATCGCGTGGGGCGAGTCGACCATGCCCTCTTCGAGGCCGGCGAGCAGTTGCTCCTTGGTGTAGATCAGGTTGGCGCGGCTGGAGTCGGCGAGCTCGAACTCGTTGGTCATCGTCAACGCGCGCGTGGGGCATGCCTCGATGCACAGGCCGCACAGGATGCAGCGGGCGTAGTTGATCTGATAGACCCGCCCGTACCGCTCGCCCGGGGAGTAGCGCTCCTCGTCGGTGTTGTCCGCGCCCTCGACGTAGATGGCGTCGGCGGGGCAGGCCCAGGCGCACAGCTCGCAGCCGACGCACTTCTCCAGGCCGTCCGGATGGCGGTTGAGCTGGTGCCGTCCGTGGAAGCGGGGAGCTGTGGTCTTCTGCTCCTCCGGGTACTGCTCGGTCAGCCGCTTCTTGAACATGGCCTTGAAGGTCACGGCGAAGCCGGCCACGGGGTTCTGGAAGCCAGGCTTCGGCTGCCCGGCCTCCTTGGGCTCCTCAGCCATCGGACGTCTCCTTTCCATCCAGCGATCCGTCACTCACAGTGTCCACTCCACCACTGACAATGAGCTCTCGCTCCTGGTGGGGACGGCGTCGGGGCACCGGCGGCAACTCCTGTCCCGGCAGTGGCGGTACGGGGAATCCGCCCGCCATCGGGTCGAAGCCGGCAGGCTCGGCGGGGGCCTGCGCCTCCTTGCCCGCGTTGCGGAACATGTCCGCGATGAAGGAGAGCAGCAACAGGGTCAGGACGCCGCCGCAGACGTAGAGAGCGATCTCGGCGAAGTCGTAGTTCTCGTTGCGCAGGGTCCGTACGGTCGCGACGAGCATCAGCCACGTCACCGAGACGGGGATCAGGACCTTCCAGCCGAGCTTCATCAGCTGGTCGTAGCGGACGCGGGGAAGCGTGCCGCGCAGCCAGATGAAGAAGAACAACAGCAGCTGCACCTTGACGACGAACCAGAGCATCGGCCACCAGCCGTGGTTCGCGCCCTCCCAGAACGTGCTGATCGGCCAGGGAGCCCGCCAGCCACCGAGGAAGAGGGTGGTCGCCACCGCGGAGACCGTCACCATGTTCACGTACTCGGCGAGCATGAACAGCGCGAACTTGATCGACGAGTACTCGGTGTTGAAGCCGCCGACCAGGTCGCCCTCGGACTCCGGCATGTCGAAGGGGGCGCGGTTGGTCTCGCCGACCATCGTGACGATGTAGAGGATGAAGGAGACCGGCAACAGCAGGATGTACCAGCGGTCCTGCTGCTGCTCGACGATCGTCGACGTCGACATGGACCCCGAGTAGAGGAACACCGAGGCGAACGCGGCGCCCATCGCGATCTCGTAGGAGATCATCTGCGCGCAGGACCGCAGTCCGCCCAGCAGCGGGTAGGTGGAGCCGGAACTCCAGCCCGCCAGCACGATGCCGTAGATGCCGATCGAGGCGACCGCGAGGATGTAGAGCATCGCGATCGGCAGGTCGGTCAGCTGCATCGTGGTGCGCTGGCCGAAGATCGAGACCTCGTTGCCGGCCGGGCCGAAGGGGATCACCGCGATCGCCATGAAGGCCGGGATGGCCGCGATGATCGGCGCGAGGATGTACACCGCCTTGTCCGCGCGCTTGACGATGAGGTCTTCCTTCAGCATCAGCTTGATGCCGTCGGCGAGGGACTGGAGCATGCCCCAGGGACCGTGCCGGTTGGGTCCGACCCGCAGCTGCATCCAGGCGACGACCTTGCGCTCCCAGACGATGGAGAACAGCACGGTCACCATCAGGAAGGCGAAGCAGAAGACGGCCTTGACGACGACCAGCCACCAGGGGTCGTGGCCGAACATCGAGAGGTCTTCAGCGGCGAGGTACGGGCTCATGCCTCCACCTCCTTGGGCGCGTCGGCGATGAGCGTCGCCGGGCCGATGCGGACGAGGGCGCCGGGCGTCGCCCCGGAGTCGGAGGCGACGCCGTTGCCCGTGGAGTTCAGCGGGAGCCAGACGACCCGATCGGGCATCTGCGTGATCAGCAGCGGGAGTTCGACCGCCCCCGCGGGCCCGGTCACGGCGAGGATGTCGCCGTCCTTGACGCCGACTTCGGCGGCCGTGGCGGGCGACACGCGCGCGTGTGCGGCGTGCCGCGTCCCGGCGAGCGCCTCGTCCCCCTGCTGGAGGACACCCTGGTCGAGCAGCAGGCGGTGTCCGGCGAGGACGGCCTCCCCCGCGGCGGGACGCGGCAGATGGGCGGCGGTCTCCAGGGACTCGGAGGCCCGAGGCCCGTCCCACGCGCCGAGCCGGTCGAGCTCCGCGCGCGCGGTGCGCAGGTCCGGCAGGCCGAGGTGGACGTCCATGGCGTCGGCGAGCATCTGGAGCACGCGCGCGTCGGCGGGCGCCGGTCGGCGTGTCATCTGGTCGGGCTTCAGTGCCGCCTCGAAGAAACGGACCCTGCCTTCCCAGTTGAGGAAGGCGCCGGCCTTCTCGGCGACCGCGGCCACCGGAAGGACGACATCGGCGTGCTCGGTGACCTCGCCGGGCCGCAGTTCCAGCGACACGACGAAGCCCGCCTCGGCCAGCGCCGCACGCGCGCGTGCCGGGTCGGGCAGGTCCGCGACCTCGACGCCCGCGACGAGCAGCGCCTGAAGTTCGCCGGACGCGGCGGCCTCGACGATCTGCCCGGTGTCCCGGCCGTAGCGGTGCGGAAGCTCGGCCAGTCCCCAGGCCGCGGCGACCTCCTCACGCGCGCGTGGGTCGGTGGCCGGGCGGCCGCCCGGCAGCAGCGACGGCAGAGCGCCCGCCTCGATCGCGCCCCGCTCGCCCGCCCGGCGTGGGATCCACACCAGTCGGGCGCCGGTCGCCGCGGCGGCCCGCACGGCGGCGGTGAGACCGCCGGCCACACCGGCCAGCCGCTCGCCGACGACGATCACCGCGCCTTCGGCCCGCAGCGCCTCGGCGGCCTTGCCGCCCGCGTCCTCCAGGCCGACGCCGCCCGCGAGCGCGTCCAGCCATTCGGTCTCGGTGCCCGGGGCGGCCGACAGCAGCGTGCCGCCCGCCTTCTCCAGGCCCCGCGTGACGTGTGTGGCCAGCGAGAACACCCGCTGTCCGTGCTTGCGCCAGGCCTTGCGCAGCCTCAGGAAGACGCCGGGCGCCTCCTCCTCCGACTCGAACCCGACGAGCAGGACGGCGGGCGCCTTCTCCAGGAGGGTGTACGTGACGCCCGTACCGTCGAGGTCACGGCCGCGGCCGGCGATGTGGGCGGCCAGGAAGTCGGCCTCCTCACTGCTGTGCACGCGCGCGCGGAAGTCGATGTCGTTGGTGTCGAGCGCCACGCGCGTGAACTTGCTGTACGCGTAGGCGTCCTCGATGGTGAGGCGGCCGCCGGCCAGGACACCGGTCCTGCCGCGCGACGCCAGCAGGCCCTGGGCCGCGATCTGCAACGCCTCCGGCCAGGAAGCCGGTACGAGGTCCCCCTCGGCGTCGCGCACCAGAGGCGTTTCGAGCCGGTCCCGCTGCTGGGGGTACCGGAACGCGAACCGCCCCTTGTCGCAGATCCACTCCTCGTTGACCTCGGGGTCGTTGGCGGCCAGGCGCCGCATGACCTTGCCGCGCCGGTGGTCGGTGCGCGTGGCGCAGCCGCCGGAGCAGTGCTCGCAGACCGACGGCGAGGAGACCAGGTCGAAGGGCCGGGAGCGGAATCGGTACGCCGCCGAGGTCAGCGCGCCGACCGGGCAGATCTGGATGGTGTTGCCGGAGAAGTACGACTCGAAGGGGTCGCCCTCGCCGGTGCCCACCTGCTGGAGCGCGCCCCGCTCGATCAGCTCGATCATCGGGTCGCCCGCCACCTGGTTGGAGAACCGGGTGCAGCGCGCGCACAGCACGCACCGCTCACGGTCGAGCAGCACCTGCGTGGAGATCGGCAGGGGCTTCTCGTACGTCCGTTTCCTGCCCTCGAAGCGGGACTCGGCCTGGCCGTGCGACACGGCCTGGTTCTGCAGGGGGCACTCACCGCCCTTGTCGCAGACCGGGCAGTCCAACGGGTGGTTGATGAGGAGCAGCTCCATCACACCGTGCTGTGCCTTCTCGGCCACCGGTGAGCTGAGCTGGGTCTTCACCACCATGCCGTCCGTGCACGTGATCGTGCAGGACGCCATCGGCTTGCGCTGGCCCTCGACCTCGACGATGCACTGCCGGCACGCGCCGACCGGATCGAGGAGGGGATGGTCGCAGAAGCGCGGGATCTCGATGCCGAGTTGCTCGGCGGCCCGGATGACCAGGGTGCCCTTGGGCACGCTGATCTCGGCGCCGTCGATCGTCAGCGTCACGAGATCCTCCGGCGGGACCGCCGCCTCGCCGCCTCCGGAGGGAGCGCTGGTGGTCACCGTCATGCGTTCACCTCCGTGTGCTTGTCGGCCCAGACCGTCGACTTGGCCGGGTCGAAGGGGCAGCCGCGGCCCGTGATGTGCTGCTCGTACTCCTCACGGAAGTACTTGAGCGAGGAGAAGATCGGCGAGGCGGCGCCGTCGCCGAGGGCGCAGAACGACTTGCCGTTGATGTTGTCGGCGATGTCGTTGAGCTTGTCGAGGTCGGAGAGGACTCCCTTGCCGGCCTCGATGTCCCGCAGCAACTGCACGAGCCAGTACGTTCCTTCACGGCACGGGGTGCACTTGCCGCAGGACTCGTGGGCGTAGAACTCGGTCCACCGGGTGACGGCCCGAACGACGCAGGTCGTCTCGTCGAAGCACTGGAGAGCTTTGGTGCCGAGCATGGAACCCGCGGCACCCACTCCTTCGTAGTCGAGAGGGACGTCGAGGTGCTCCTCGGTGAACATCGGCGTCGAGGAGCCGCCCGGTGTCCAGAACTTGAGCCGGTGCCCGGGTCGCATGCCGCCGCTCATCTCGAGGAGCTGGCGGAGGGTGATACCGAGCGGGGCCTCGTACTGGCCGGGGCCGGCGACATGGCCGCTGAGCGAGTAGAGCGTGAAGCCCGGGGACTTCTCGCTTCCCATCGACCTGAACCATTCCTTGCCGTTTTGCAGAATCGCGGGAACTGACGCGATCGATTCGACGTTATTCACCACAGTCGGGCACGCATAGAGGCCCGCGACAGCAGGGAAAGGAGGGCGCAGCCGCGGTTGACCACGGCGGCCTTCGAGCGAGTCGAGCAGCGCGGTCTCCTCACCGCAGATGTACGCGCCGGCGCCGGCGTGCACGGTGAGTTCGAGGTCGAGTCCGCTGCCCAAAATGTTCTCGCCGAGGTAGCCCGCCGCGTAGGCCTCGCGCACGGCCTCGTGCAACCGCCGCAGAACGGGAACGACTTCACCACGCAGATAGATGAAGGCATGAGACGACCTGATGGCATAACACGCGATCACAATGCCCTCGATGAGGCTGTGCGGGTTCGCGAAGAGGAGCGGGATGTCCTTGCAGGTCCCGGGCTCCGATTCGTCGGCGTTGACAACTAGATAGTGCGGCTTTCCATCACCCTGCGGAATGAACTGCCATTTCATTCCCGTCGGGAATCCCGCGCCGCCGCGCCCTCGCAGACCGGACTCCTTGACGTACGCGATCAGGTCGTCCGGCGACATGGCGAGCGCCTTGCGGAGGCCCTCGTACCCTTCGTGCCTTCGGTAGACGTCCAGACTCCAGGACCGGTCCTCGTCCCAGAAGGCCGACAGCACGGGTGCGAGCAGCTTCTCCGGGCTGCTGCCTTTCAACTCGGGTGCCAAGGTCATCACTCCCCCTCCTCGGCGGTAGGCCCTGCCGGGTGAGCCGGGTCGGAGGCCGACGTGTCCTGAGGCGCGTCGTGCGAACTCCGGTGCTCCGCGGGCGACGGCTCGTGCACCGCCCGGTCCTGCGGCTCGTCGTGCGGCTCGTCGTGCGGCCCGCCGTCCCGCGGGTGGACCACGCGTGCGGGTGCGGTCTCTCCCCTTGCCAGGCGAAGACCCACCAGCGACGCCGGTCCCGCACTGCCGCTCGCCTCGACGGCCCCGTCCCGCTCGTCGGGGAAGCCCGCCAGGATCCGGGCGGTCTCCTTGAAGGTGCACAGCGGCGCACCGCGCGTCGGCGAGACGGTGTGACCGATCCGCAGGTCGTCCACCAGGCGCTTCGCGCTCTGCACGGTCTGGTTGTCGAAGAACTCCCAGTTGACCATCACGACCGGCGCGAAGTCACAGGCCGCGTTGCACTCGATGTGCTCCAGGGTGATCTTGCCGTCGTCGGTGGTCTCGCCGTTGCCGATGCCCAGGTGCTCCTGGAGCTGTTCGAAGATCGCGTCGCCGCCCATCACCGCGCACAGCGTGTTGGTGCAGACACCCACCTGGTAGTCACCGCTGGGGCGGCGCCGGTACATGGTGTAGAAGGTGGCGACCGCGGTGACCTCGGCCGTGGTCAGTTTCAGCACGTCCGCGCAGAACTGCATCCCGGTGCGCGTGACGTGCCCCTCCTCCGACTGCACGAGATGCAGCAACGGCAGGAGCGCGGACCGGGAGTCGGGATAGCGGGCGATGATCTCGCGCGCATCCGCCTCCAGCCGGTCCCGGACGTCGTCCGGGTAGGCGGGCGCGGGCAGTTCGGGCATACCCAGGCTGACGCCCCGCTCGGAAGAAGAGGTGGTCACCGGTCGACGCCTCCCATAACGGGGTCGATGGAGGCGACGGCGACGATGACGTCGGCGACCTGGCCGCCCTCGCACATCGCTGCCATGGCCTGAAGGTTGGTGAAGGACGGGTCCCGGAAGTGGACCCGGTACGGGCGGGTGCCTCCGTCGGAGACGGCATGCACCCCGAGTTCGCCCTTGGGTGACTCGACGGCCGCGTACGCCTGTCCCGGCGGGACGCGGAAGCCCTCGGTCACCAGCTTGAAGTGGTGGATCAGGGCCTCCATGGAGGTGCCCATGATCTTCTTGATGTGGTCCAGGGAGTTGCCCAGACCGTCGGGGCCCAGAGCGAGCTGGGCGGGCCAGGCGATCTTCCGGTCGGCGACCATGACGGGGCCGGGCTGCAGCCGGTCCAGGCACTGCTCGACGATCCGGAGCGACTGGCGCATCTCCTCCAGACGGACCAGGAAGCGGCCGTAGGAGTCGCAGGAGTCGGCCGTCGGGACATCGAAGTCGTATGTCTCGTAGTCGCAGTACGGCTGCGCCTTGCGCAGGTCGTGCGGGAGGCCGGTGGACCGCAGGATCGGGCCGGTGGCACCGAGGGCCATGCAGCCTGCCAGGTCGAGATAGCCGACGTCCTGCATACGGGCCTTGAAGATGGGGTTCCCGGTGGCGAGCTTGTCGTACTCGGGGAGGTTCTTCTTCATCTTCTTCACGAACTCGCGGATCTGGTCCACCGCGCCGGGCGGCAGGTCCTGGGCGAGTCCGCCGGGGCGGATGTACGCGTGGTTCATCCGCAGGCCCGTGATGAGCTCGTAGATGTCGAGAATCATTTCACGATCACGGAATCCGTAGATCATGATCGTGGTGGCACCGAGTTCCATGCCGCCGGTGGCGATGCACACCAGGTGGGAGGACAACCGGTTCAGCTCCATCAGGAGCACCCGGATGATCTTGGCTCGCTCGGTGATCTGGTCCTCGATGCCGAGGAGCTTCTCGACGGCGAGACAGTAGGCGGTCTCGTTGAAGAAGGACGTCAGGTAGTCCATGCGCGTCACGAACGTGGTGCCCTGGGTCCACGTGCGGTACTCGAGGTTCTTCTCGATGCCGGTGTGGAGGTAGCCGATGCCGCAGCGGGCCTCGGTGACCGTCTCGCCCTCGATCTCCAGGATCAGGCGGAGTACCCCGTGAGTGGAGGGGTGCTGGGGACCCATGTTGACGATGATGCGTTCGTCGTCGGCGCGGGTCGCGGACTGGACGACCTCGTCCCAGTCGCCACCGGTGACCGTATATACAGTGCCCTCGGTGGTCTCACGGGCGGATGCTGACTGCGTGCTCATGAGTACGACCTCCGCTGGTCCGGAGCCGGGATCTGGGCGCCCTTGTACTCGACGGGGATGCCGCCGAGGGGGTAGTCCTTGCGCTGCGGGTGGCCCTGCCAGTCGTCCGGCATCATGATCCGCGTCAGGGCCGGGTGACCGTCGAAGACGATCCCGAAGAAGTCGTAGGTCTCGCGTTCGTGCCAGTCGTTCGTGGGATACACGGAGACCAGGGACGGGATGTGCGGGTCCTCGTCCGGGGCGCTGACCTCCAGGCGGATCAACCGGTTGTGGGTGATCGAGCGCAGGTGGTAGACGGCGTGCAGCTCACGCCCCTTGTCGTTCGGGTAGTGCACGGCGCTGACGCCGGTGCAGAGCTCGAAGCGCAGGGCCGGGTCGTCGCGCAGGGTGCGGGCCACCCGGAGCAAGTGCTCGCGCTCGATGTGGAAGGTGAGCTCGTCGCGGTCGACGACCGTCTTCTCGATCGCGTTGGCGGGGAGCAGACCCTGCTCCTCCAGTGCGCCCTCGAGTTCGTCGGCGACCTCGTCGAACCAGCCGCCGTAGGGCCGGCTCGCCGCTCCCGGGAGCCGGACGGAGCGGACCAGGCCGCCGTATCCGGAGGTGTCGCCGCCGTTGCTGGCGCCGAACATGCCGCGCTGGACACGGACCTCCTCACCGCCCTGGCCGCGCTGACCTGGGAGGTTGGAAGCGGAAAGATCCTTCTCGGGGTTCACCCCGTTCGACCCGTTCGACCCGTTCGCGGGGCCGTTCGCGCCGTGGGTGCCGTTTGCGTCGCTCACCGCAGCAGCCCCTTCATCTCGATCATGGGCAGGGCCTTGAGCGCCGCTTCCTCCGCCTCGCGGGCCGCCTCCTCGGCGTTCACGCCGAGCTTGCCGTTCTGGATCTTGTGGTGGAGCTTGAGGATCGCGTCCATCAGCATCTCGGGGCGCGGCGGGCAGCCCGGGAGGTAGATGTCGACGGGCACGATGTGGTCGACGCCCTGGACGATCGCGTAGTTGTTGAACATGCCGCCGGAGGAGGCGCACACGCCCATGGAGATGACCCACTTGGGGTTCGGCATCTGGTCGTAGACCTGCCGGAGCACCGGCGCCATCTTCTGGCTCACCCGGCCGGCGACGATCATCAGGTCCGCCTGGCGGGGCGAACCCCGGAAGACCTCCATACCGAAGCGCGCCAGGTCGTAGCGGCCGGCGCCGGTGGTCATCATCTCGATGGCACAGCAGGCGAGGCCGAACGTGGCGGGGAAGACGGACGCCTTGCGCACCCAGCCCGCGGCCTGCTCGACGGTGGTCAGCAGGAATCCGCTCGGCAGCTTTTCTTCGAGTCCCATGGTTAAAGGCCCCTCAGTCCCATTCCAGGCCGCCGCGCCGCCATACGTACGCGTACGCGACGAAGACGGTGAGCACGAAGAGCAACATCTCCACGAGCCCGAAAACACCCAGGGCGTCGAAGGTGACGGCCCAGGGGTAGAGGAAGACGATCTCGATGTCGAAGACGATGAAGAGCATCGCCGTCAGGTAGTACTTGATGGGGAAGCGCCCGCCGCCGGCCGGCGTGGGGGTCGGCTCGATACCGCACTCGTAGGCCTCGAGCTTGGCGCGGTTGTACCGCTTCGGCCCGATCAACGTGGCCATGACCACGGAGAAGATCGCAAAGCCTGCCCCGAGGGCTCCCAGTACGAGGATGGGCGCATACGCGTTCACCGCTCCTCGCTCCTCTCAGTCGGCACTGACTGCTGGCGATGACGTCGGACTCTGCGGCCCCAGGCACCCGAACCCCGCCCGTCCCGGCGAAGATCGCGAACATGTGAAGCAGGTCACAAGCCCAACTGCCTCGCATCTTATGCCCGCCGCTCTGTGATCTGCGACACGGGGTATTACACAAGCTTTGTGATCTCCACCACCTGACGAAGGATCATGAAGTCATATCGACAGTGATCTTCATACGTGAAGCGTCAGAGTGATCACAAGAAGTGACATTTGCGCTCGTCACCGCAGGAATCGAGGGTCGTCTCCATATCAAGAGGCTTCCCTTGCATGCAAATTGGTGATGGACGCAGGGCCCTGATAGAGGCACGCATTCACACATCAGGGGGAGGCGGAGTCGGGGTGTGGACGTGTGTACGCGTTCACAAGCGGAGGTGACCGCGCCGGACGCGCGAGACGCGGCCGCTCCGGTAACCGTTCCGTGACCTCTGCCACATCCGTGAGGGGCGCCTAAGAACCGGGCTTGGCCAACGGTCTCAACCGGTGGTAGGTGGCGGGCAATCCGGGCGTAACGACGAAAGTCCATGATCACAGGCTTGATCACCTGCGTCCGCAATGTCCGTTACGGCGTCAATAAAGAACCCAGGCCAGGGAATTTGGGGCACCCGTTGAACAACTGTGGCGCAGCACACGTTTCTTGAAGGTATGGAGGAGCCCCTGATACCGGTTGTACCCATGTCCCACACCGCTCACATACGCAGCCACCGGAAACCCCGCCGCAGCGCGTCGACGATCGCGATGCGGGCCGGAGTCGCCAGTGGTGTCCTCGGCACGCTGGCCGTCGCCACAGCAGCCGGCACGGCCAACGCCGCCGAGCCGGTGACGCAGACGCTCGAACTGCCCGTCCTCACGGGCGACCTGGCCGCTCAGGTCGCGCAGTCCGCTCAGGCCACGCAGCAGGCCGCGGCGAACTACCAGCTTCAGGCAGAGCGCGACGCGGCCGCCACCGCAGCCGCCAAGGAGGCCAAGAAGGACCTCGCCGACGCCAAGGCCGAGGCGAAGAAGAAGGCCGAGGCCGCCCGCAAGGCCGCCGCCGAGCGGGCCACGCGCGCCGCCGAGCGGACCACGCTCACCTCGACGTCGAGCAGCAGCAGCTCCGACAGCACGAGCAGCTCCACGGCGACGGGTTCGGCCGCGGCCGTCATCGCCTTCGTGAAGGCCCAGATCGGCGACGCCTACGTCTCCGGCGGCACCGGCCCGAACTCCTGGGACTGCTCGGGTCTCATGCAGACCGCCTTCAAGCAGGTCGGCGTCGACCTGCCGCGCGTCTCGCAGGACCAGTCGACCTTCGGCACCCAGGTGTCGCTGGACAACCTGCTGCCGGGCGACATCCTCTACTGGGGCAGCGCGGGCAGCGCGTACCACGTGGCGGTGTACGTCGGCGACGGCATGTTCGTCGGCGCGCAGAACCCGTCCACCGGTGTGGCCGAGAAGCCGATGTCGTACGACCCGCCGACCGGCGCGGTACGGGTGCTCTGACACCCCCGGGTGCCCCTGAGGGCACCTCACGCACGCAAGGGCCGCAGCCGCTCGGGGGCAGCGGCCCTTCGAGCACTGCCGACGCGCGCGGCCGGCGCGCGCGGCTCGGCCGCTCTCCTGACGCGCGGGCTCAGCAGCCGCCTCCAGGACTCAGCAGCCGCTTCCAGGACACGCGTAGAGGCCCTCAGCCGCCCCTTGGCCCTCCAGGACGCCGGAGGCACCACTCCCCGTTCCGGAACCGCGCACGGGCGCGCCGGCCGGGTCTCGTGGCCGCGCCTGCCGCCCTCCGCGCCACCGCCGGGGCCGAGGTGGCGTCACATCACACGTGATGTACCGACATGTCGGACACACCGTCAATCCCGGCGCCGGATCGGCCCGGTCCGGTCCGGTCGGGCTGCAGTCGCGAAGGCGGGCCGGTGGGCGGCAGGCGGGCATGGCGGGCCGGCGGGAAGGGGGCTTCGCGCCGGGCCGCCGGTGCTCCGCTTGCGGAGGGGCCCCGCCGTGGTCAGGCCTTCGGGGCCACCTTGCTCAGGCCGTTGATGATGCGGTCCATTGCGTCGCCGCCCGTGGGGTCCGTCAGGTTGGCGAGCATCTTCAGGGTGAACTTCATCAGCAGGGGGTGGGTCAGACCGCGCTGGGTCGCGATCTTCATGACCTTCGGGTTGCCGATGAGCTTCACGAAGGCGCGGCCCAGCGAGTAGTAGCCGCCGTAGGTGTCCGCGAGGACCTGCGGGTAGCGCTGAAGGGCCAGTTCGCGCTGGGCGGGGGTGGCGCGGGCGTGAGCCTGCACGATGACGTCGGCGACGATCTGACCGGACTCCATGGCGTAGGCGATGCCCTCGCCGTTGAAGGGGTTCACCAGGCCGCCGGCGTCGCCGACCAGGAGCAGGCCCTTGGTGTAGTGCGGCTTGCGGTTGAAGGCCATGGGGAGGGCGGCGCCGCGGATCGGGCCGGTCATGTTTTCGGGGGTGTATCCCCAGTCCTCCGGCATGGACGCGCACCAGGCCTTGAGCACCTCGCGCCAGTCGAGCTCCTTGAAGGAGTTGGAGGTGTTCAGCACCCCCAGGCCGACGTTAGACGTCCCGTCGCCCATGCCGAAGATCCAGCCGTAGCCGGGCAGCAGACGGTCCTCGCCCGGGCCCCGGCGGTCCCACAGCTCCAGCCAGGACTCCAGGTAGTCGTCCTCGTGGCGCGGGGAGGTGAAGTAGGTGCGGACCGCGACGCCCATCGGGCGGTCCTCGCGGCGGTGCAGGCCCATCGCCAGCGAGAGACGGCTTGAGTTGCCGTCGGCGGCCACCACGAGCGGGGCCCGGAAGGTGACTTCGCGCTTCTCGTCGCCCAGTTTGGCGTGCACACCGATGATGTGGCCGGTGCGTTCGTCGACGATCGGGGCGCCGACGTTGCAGCGCTCGTAGAGGCGGGCGCCCGCCTTCTGGGCCTGGCGGGCGAGCTGCTCGTCGAAGTCGTCGCGCTTGCGGACGAGTCCGTAGTCGGGGAAGGAGGCGAGATCCGGCCAGTCCAGCTGGAGGCGGACCCCGCCGCCGATGATGCGCAGGCCCTTGTTGCGCAGCCAGCCGGCCTCCTCGGAGATGTCGATGCCCATGGCCACGAGCTGCTTGGTGGCTCGCGGGGTGAGGCCGTCGCCGCACACCTTCTCGCGCGGGAACTCGGTCTTCTCCAGGAGGAGTACGTCGAGTCCGGCCTTGGCGAGGTAGTACGCGGTCGTGGAGCCGCTCGGCCCCGCGCCGACGACGATCACATCGGCGGTACTTTCGGAGAGGAGCTCGTTCACGGCGGTCACGGCGGGATCTCCCCAAGTTCGGAATCTTCGTGCCGACCGGCACTGGACATGGGCAGTCTATTCAGCAGAATTGATCACCCGGCTGAAGGGCTGCCCCGTGAACCGAGCTCTCCCCGTAGTACGGCTGCGTGTCCCCACGGACGAGGACGCGGTCACCTGGCACCGGGTCTTCGACGACCCGGACGTGATGGAGTTCCACGGCGGCAGGTCCGCGGAACTGTCCGCCTACGAGGAGCTCACCGCCCGCCAGCGCCGGCACGACGCCGAGCACGGCTTCTGTCTGTGGACGATGCTGGACCGGGACGACCGGGTCATCGGGTTCACGGGCGCCCAGCCGTGGCCGCAGCAGTGGGGTCCCAAGGGCGAGATCGAGATCGGGTGGCGGCTCGGGCGGGAGCACTGGGGGCAGGGGTATGTGACGGCGGCCGCGCAGATGACGCTGGAGCGGGTGCGAGCGGCCGGGGTGCCGGGGGTGGTGGCCATGGTCGACGCGCGCAACGCGCGGTCCATCGCCGTCACGGAGCGGCTGGGCATGCGGCTCGCGGAGGTCTTCACGACACCGGAGCCGAAGCGGGAGGGGCGCTGCTACCGGCTCGCCTGGTGACCTCTGCCGCCGGAGCGGAAGGTAACTCTCCGTAGTCGTTGGCTACAGAAAGACACTCGGCTCTTCCGGACGACACCCCCGTGCGGTTACCCTTCCAGTACCGCTGGGGGTGACATTTGTGCTCATACCACCCAAGACACCCGACGTACACGTGCCGAGACTCGTCGGTCTGATGGCCGTGGACGCGCGCGAGGCGGCCGCGGCGCAAGGTGTGCTGCTGGCCGCACCGGACCGGCCCGAGTTCCACCGCGCGGTCGTGGACTACGTCGTACGGCAGTACCCGCCACCCGGGGTCGAGGTGCCGCGCGGCGCCGTCGTCACCGTGTGGTTCGAGTTCGGCGAAGGAGAGGGCGGCGGAGGCGCGGGCGTGCGCGAGCCTCGGGTGCCCGGACCGGGCGGGGGCGGGCTGCAGCGCGAGCTGGACCGGCCCGGCCATCCCTTCGAGGCGATCACCGGGTAGCGGCGACGCAGCCGGCCCGAGCCGCGCGGCCGGCCCGAGCCGCACGGCCGCCCCATGCGGACCGAGCCGTGGCTGCGATCCGTGCCTCAGGCTTCCTTGAAGCCCCGGTGCAGGGTCACCACGCCGCCCGTCAGGTTGCGCCAGGCGACCTTCGACCAGCCGGCCTTGCGCAGGTGCTCGGCGAGGGCGGGCTGATCGGGCCAGGCGCGGATGGACTCGGCGAGGTAGACGTAGGCGTCCGGGTTGGAGGAGACCGCGCGGGCGACCGGGGGCAGCGCGCGCATGAGGTACTCGGTGTAGACGGTCCGGAACGGCGCCCAGGTCGGGTGCGAGAACTCGCAGATCACGACACGTCCGCCGGGCCGGGTCACCCGGTACATCTCGCGCAGGGCCGCGTCGAAGTCCTGCACGTTGCGCAGGCCGAAGGAGATGGTGACGGCGTCGAAGGCGTCGTCCTTGAAGGGCAGTCGCGTGGCGTCCCCGGCGGTGAACGGCAGCCAGGTGTGGTTCTTCTTTCCGACCTGGAGCATGCCGAGGGAGAAGTCGCACGGGACGACATAGGCGCCGGTCTGCGCGAAGGGAAGGGAGGAGGTCGCCGTACCCGCGGCGAGGTCCAGGACCTTCTGGGCGGGGCGGGCGTCGACCGCCTTCGCGACCTCCTTGCGCCACCTGCGGTCCTGGCCGAGCGACAGGACGTCGTTGGTCAGGTCGTACCGTTCCGCCACGCGGTCGAACATCGAGGCGACTTCGTGGGGCTGCTTGTTCAGGGAAGCACGGGTCACCCGCCCATTGTGGCAGCCCCCTCCTCACCGGCTCACGGCAGGAGCCTCGGCTTCTTCCGTGCCGCGACGTCCTCGACCCACCCGCAGAGCAGCACGAACAGGACGATCAGCAGCCAGCCCACGCCGAACATGAACCACTGGCTCTCCAGCGGCAGGTACTTCTCGAAGGCGGGGACGTCCCAGAACCGGTCGATCAGCGGCACGGCGAGGATCAGGGCGATCTCGTGCCAGAGGTAGATCGTCACCGCGCGCGCGTTGAAGACGGTGACGATCCGGTTCGTGCGCCGGAAGCGGGTGAGCCAGGCGAAGTCGATCCCGAAGTGCGCCTTCGCCCACATCAGCAGCATGACGAAGCCCGCCGACCAGAACGCCTGCGCGAGGGGGTCCTCGTCGAGGTCGTAGGTGCCGAACTCGGCCTGGTGGGTGAAGGCGTACCAGCCGCCGAACCCGATCGCCGCGAGCGACATCACGACCACCAGGGCCGGCTTCATGCGCTGGAGGACGCCGTCGCGGTGCGCGAAGCCGAGCATCCAGCAGAAGAGGTACGTCGACAGGTCCCACATCGCGGTGCCGACGCGGTTGTCCGGGCCCGCCCAGACGAAGGTGAGCACCAGGATCGGCGCGAGCGAGAGCGCCAGCACGGGGACCGGCGCGAGCCGGAACAGCCGTAGCAGCAGCGGGGAGAGGAGGACGAACCAGAGGTACGTCCTCAGGTACCAGAGGATCTCCCAGGCCTGCTCGCCCCAGGCGTTGCCCGGCGGGTCGCCGAGCGGCACGACCCAGTAGACGATCTCCCAGCCCGGCATCCAGTCGTGGATCAGCATCGCCAGGACGACGAAGACGCCCCAGAACCAGAAGGGGGGAAGGAGCCGGCGGAAGCGGCTCTTCACCACCTTCAGCGCCGGACGCTCCAGGGACTTCGCCATCAGGGTGCCGGCCAGGCCGAACATGATCCCCATGGAGGGGAAGACCATGCCCGCCCAGGCCCAGCCGAAGGTGTGGTAGGCGACGACACGGATCAGGGCGAGGGCGCGGAGCATGTCGAAGTAGCGGTCGCGTTGGGGAGCAGCGGGCTTGGACCGGGGCGGGGGCTCCTCCGTCACCTTCTCGGTGCCGGTGCCGGTGCCGGCCGTCGCCGGAGCCTCGGGATCCCGAACGGGACCCGGGTCCGGGTCCGTGTTCGGGTCCGCGTCCACCGCCGGCAGGGGCGCCGTCTCGTCGACGGCGACACCCTGCCCGTACTCCGCGTTCTGCGCGTACTCCTGCGGATAGGGCTGCTGCGGATACGGCTGTTGCGGATACGCCTGCTGGCCGTACTGCTGTGGGTGGGGCTGCTGCGGATACGGCTGCTGCCCGTACCCGCCGTACCCGCCGTATCCGCCGGATCCGTCGTACCCGTACGGATACGACGACGGCTGCCCGTACTCGTGGCCATGCTGCCCCGGCCCGTAGCCGTTTCCCTGATCCGGACCCGGCCCGTACCCCTGGCCGAAGCCCTGCTGCTCCCAGCTCATCAGCTCGCCCCGGCGGGGGTGCCGACCTCACCGGTGCGCTTCAGCTTCTGCCAGCGCAGGCGGCCGCCGGTGAGGGCGGTGATGCAGGAGTGGATGAGGACGAGGTACATCATCTGGCGGTAGGCCAGTTGCTGCAGCGGCATCATCAGCAGGTACCGGTACTTCTCGCGGTCCAGGCGGAACGCGTAGGCCGCGCAGCCCAGTTGGACGCCGAGGACCGCCAGCCAGGCCAGCAGGGCCGCCTGGAAGTCGACGAAGATCATCGAGTAGATCGTGAACACGTCGATGAGCGGGGCGAAGACCGGCGTGATGATCTGGAAGAGGACCACGAGCGGCATGCCCACCCGGCCGAAGCGACCCGAAGGCCCCTTGTCCGTCAGGGACTTGCGGTGCTTCCACAGCGCCTGCATGGTGCCGTAGGACCAGCGGTAGCGCTGGGACCACAGCTGCTTCAGCGAGCCGGGCGCCTCCGTCCAGGCCTTGGCGTGCTCCTGGTAGACGACCTGCCAGCCCCCGCGGTGCATCGCGATGGTGATGTCGGTGTCCTCGGCGAGGGTGTCCTCGCTCATGCCGCCGACCTCGAGCACGGCCTCGCGGCGGAACGCGCCGATCGCGCCGGGGATGGTCGGCATGCACCGCAGCAGGTCGTACATGCGGCGGTCGAGGTTGAAGCCCATCACGTACTCGATGTGCTGCCAGGCGCCGATGATCGTGTCGCGGTTGCCGACCTTGGCGTTGCCGGCGACCGCGCCGACCTTCGGGTCGGCGAAGGGCTGCACGAGCTGGTGCACGGCGTCCGGCTCGAAGACGGTGTCGCCGTCCATCATCACGACGATGTCGTAACTGGCACTGCGGACACCGTTGTTGAGGGCGGCCGGCTTGCCCGCGTTCTCCTGCCGGATGACGCGGACGTTCGTCATGCCGAGGGCCCTCGCCGCCTCGCGCGAGATCTCGGACGTGTTGTCGTCCGAACCGTCGTCCACGATGATGATCTCGATCGGATGGGTGCTCTTCGCCAGCGACTTCAGGGTGTTGGCGATGCACTCCTTCTCGTTGTACGCCGGGACGATCACGCTGACCGGCCGGGTGACGGTCGGCCCCCAGCTGAAGCGGCGCTTGTTGCGCTTTCTGTAGTGCCGGCGGGCCAGGATCAGCATCATCCCGAACCGGCCCATGACGGCCACGCCGACGACCATCAGCCCCACCGACAGTGTCGGGACCGTCCACTCGGCGAGGGTGACCGCGGCGATGAGCGCCTTGCCCTCGTAGAGCGTCACGCCGGTGGCCTCGCGGTGGGCCGCCTGGAGCCGGTTGATGGTCTGGCCGGTCCCACCGGTGCCACCGTTCGCGCCGGTGCCGTCGGTGCCGCCTTCGCCGTTGGGCACGTTGCCGGGCTGCTCGCCGGTAGCCCCCTCGGTTGCGGTCGCTCCGTCGGTTCCCGTCGTCCCCTCGGTCGCCGTCGCCGTGCCGGCCCCGGCCGCACCCGCGGCCTGCTGCTGACCCGTGCCGGAGGCCTGGCGGGCCGCGGCGTTCTGCTCCTGCATCACACCGCTGATGGTGGTGAAGGTGTAGCCCGCGGCCTTCATCTTCTTGATGTACGTCGGCAGTGCCTTGATCGTCTGCGAGCGCTCGCCACCCGCGTCGTGGAAGAGCACCGACGCGCCCTTGCCGTCCTCCGGCGTGGCCCACTTGATGATCTTCGAGACGCCCGGCTTCTTCCAGTCGTCGCTGTCCGTGTCGACGAAGACACTGGTGTAGCCGTCCTCGCCCAGCTTCTCGTAGATGGGCCAGCTGTAGTTGTCGATGGCGTCCGTCTCGGAGGAGTACGGGGCGCGGAAGAGCGTCGTCGTGATGCCGGCCGCGCCCGCCAGCGCGAGCTGGGTCTGCTCCATCTCACGGTCGACGCGGGCGTCGGACTGGTAGGAGAGGTCGACGTGGGTGAAGGTGTGGATCCCCACCTCGTTGCCCTCCTCGACCATGTCCTTCACGATGCTCGGGTAGCGCGAGACCATCGAGCCGACCAGGAAGAACGTGCCGGGCACGTCGTACTCCTGGAGGATCTTCAGCACCTGGGGCGTCCAGGTCGGGTTCGGCCCGTCGTCGAAGGTCAGCGCGATCGTCTTGTCCGGCACCGAGACGGTGGTGGCCTGGCCGCCCTGGAAGGTCAGGATCGGGCCGCCGTCGAGGACCTTGTCGGGCACCTTGCCGGCGCTGGCCCCGGTGCGCACGCGCTGGTCCCCGCCGACCTCGGCGCGCAGATAGCCGTCGAGGAGCATCACGCTGGTCAGCGCGAGCAGAAGCAGCAGGGCGAGGATGACACGCGGTTTCTGCAGCGCCGCGGCCTTGCCCGCCGCCCGCGACATGCGGGTCGGAGCACGGCGGCGGCCGCGAGAGGAAGTGGTCGTCATGGGAGTGGCTGAACTCCGGTCAGTTGGCGGCCGCGGAGGCGGTCGCGGTCGGGGCGGAGCTCGGCGGCTCGCCGGTGGCGACGCCCGTGGGCGGAGTGCCGGTGGGCCTCGAGGGCGGAGTGCCGATACCGCCCTGCGGCTGGGCGCCGCCGGGGCCGGAGTTCTGGGAGCCGCGCGGGCCTCCGTTGCCGAACGGCAGCAGGGAGGACGGGGCCAGGGAGGTGCCCCAGCCCATGAAGGCGGCGCCGAGGACGACGGCGTACACAAGACAGCCGACCCCCATGAGGAGGCCGATCCGGCGCAGCAGCTTGGACCTGCGCCCGGAGTTGTCAACGAACACGGGCCCCTCGGCGGAGGCGACGTCACGTTTGCGGCTGCGACGGCTGCCGCGAGCAGCGGCACGGCTTTCGATGGCAGGCTCGGATTGCATTCCACGGATATTAGAGAGCCTTTATGTGGCACAAACTCTGTGCCGCTTGTGAGAGACCCATGAGAAACAGGTGAACCTGTCTCTTCCCTGAGAGATCCCCGAATCCCCTGCGCGGTACCTGCCCGTCATGGGAGGGTTGATTATCCCTTTTGGGCGGGTGGATATCACCTTTTGCGCGGTTACCTCCATGAACTGTCTGTGTGTCCACTGTTCCCGCGTGATCCGCCCACTTGTGAGACATTTCCATTTGGGAAACGCGCTTTGTTTCCATGCTGAGACAGAAATCACGAGAGCGGGTGCATACGCAATGAGGAGTTTCCTGATGCCGATGGCCGGGGTCACCTGCCTGTTTGCCCTGGCCGTTACAGGATGCTCCGCGGGGTCCGACACCACGTCGGACGCGGCACCACCCGCGGAGAGCGAACAGGCGAACAGTCCCTCACCATCGCCCAGCGCCACATCATCGAGTACCGGCACCTCCTACGCGCCCTATGTGAGCGCGGTGGAGGCCAATGACAACGACTCGGCCGGCTCGCCGACGTCGTACAACCTGGCGTTCGTCATCTCGAGCGGCAGCGGCTGTACACCGAAATGGAACGGTACGAACGCCATCGACGACTCCGCCGTGAAGTCCCGTATCTCGGCGCTGACCGAGTCGGGCGCCACGGCACGCGTGTCCTTCGGCGGGGCCTCCGGCAAGGAGTTGGCGGCCACCTGTGACAGCGTGTCCGAACTCGTGGAGGCGTACGGCGAGGCGCTCGACGCGGCCGGCTCCACCCAGGCCGACTTCGACATCGAGGGCGACGAACTGACCGACTCCGACTCGGTCGCCCTGCGCTCCCAGGCGATCGCCGCCCTTCAGGAGGAGCGCCCGGACCTCGAAGTGTCCTTCACCCTCCCGGTGATGCCCTCCGGGCTGGACGCCGACAGCCTGGCGCTGCTGGCGTCCGCGAACAAGTACGACGTCCAGGTCTCCACCGTCAACCTCATGACGATGAACTACGGCGAGTCGTACGCCGGCGACATGGGCGGGTACGCGGTCACCTCGGCGACGGCCGCGCAGGCGCAGCTCAAGAAGGTGTTCGGGACGACGGACGCCGCCGCGTGGAAGGGGATGGCGCTCACCTCGATGATCGGCACCAACGACGTCGACAACGAGACGTTCTCGCTCTCGGACGCGGCACAGGTGCGGACGTTCGCCGTGGAGAAGGGCATCTCCTGGGTGTCCATGTGGTCGACGTTCCGCGACCAGCAGTGCGAGGACGGCTCCGCCACGGATGACGCGTTGACCAATTGCAGTGGCGTCGAACAGAGTTCGGGGGCGTTCGCCGAGGCGTTCTCGAAGTAGGACGCGGCAGTTCGGTCGTCTGTCGGCTGCCGGTCCGTCGTGGCCGGTCGCGCTCACGCGGCGGAGCCGCACGATGTCACAGCCCCGCGCCCCTGGGGGGCGACTCACCGCTCCGTCCCGGGGGGGGGGCGGTTCACCGCCTCCGGTACACCAGGCGGCCCTCGATCACCGTGGCCACGCAGGTTCCCGCGCCCCGGGTCGACAGGGCCGCCTCGTCGGGCACGTCGAAGACGGCGAAACGGGCGGCGGAGCCGCGTTCCCGGGGCGGGGCGAACTCCACCGGCAGGCCGCAGGCGTACGGATCCAGCGAGGGCACCCCGCCGGGGCGCGGCGCCGGCCGGTCCACGACCGCCAGGCCGGAGCGGGCCACGGCGTCCCGCACCGTGCGCCGGCGCAGTTCCTCGCAGGCCACCGCGACCGTGCCGTGGGCCAGCATGCGCTGCACCCCGCGCCGGGCGCTCGCGCCCCAGCGGGCGTCGTCCGGCGCCAGTGCCGTGAGCGCGTCCCCGGTGAGCGGCTCGGTGCCCAGCTCGTCGGCCTCGCGCGGGTCGGGGTGGTAGGCCCCCTCCAGCAACTCCGTGCCGTGCGGGTTGACGAGACCGGGCGTCAGGATGCCGGGCCACCGGCGCACCCGCGCCGACGGATACGCGGCGACGAGCTGCTCCAGCGGACCGGCCCCGGCGATCCCGGCTCCCTCGACGGCCAGGGCGCGGCCCCGGGAGTCGGCGTGAATCGTCAGCAAGAGGGCCCTAGTTGGAAGCGAGAAGCTTCAGTTCGGGGTGCGCGGTGCCGCCGGCGATCGCGGTCGACGAGATGTGGGACATGACCCGCTCGTCCACCGGGTCGTTCGCCGGGTCGTCGTGCACCAGGAGGTGCTCGTAGGTCGTCGCGCGCTGGGCCGGGACGCGGCCCGCCTTCCGGATCAGGTCGATGATCTCGAGGCGGTTGGAGCGGTGCTTGGCGCCGGCCGAGGAGACGACGTTCTCCTCCAGCATGATCGAGCCGAGGTCGTCCGCGCCGTAGTGCAGGGAGAGTTGGCCGACCTCCTTGCCCGTCGTCAGCCACGAGCCCTGGATGTGCCGGACGTTGTCGAAGAACAGCCGGGCGATCGCGATCATCCGAAGGTACTCAAAGAGGGTCGTCTGGGTGCGGCCCTTCAGGTGGTTGTTCTCGGGCTGGTACGTGTACGGGATGAAGGCCCGGAAGCCGCCCGTGCGGTCCTGCACGTCACGGATCATCCGCAGGTGCTCGATGCGCTCGGTGTTGGTCTCGCCGGTGCCCATCAGCATGGTGGACGTCGACTCGACGCCCAGCCCGTGCGCGGTCTCCATGATCTCCAGCCAGCGCTCCCCGGACTCCTTGAGCGGGGCGATGGCCTTGCGGGGACGGGCGGGGAGCAGCTCGGCGCCGGCGCCGGCGAAGGAGTCGAGGCCGGCGGCGTGGATCCGGGTGATGGCCTCCTCGACGGACACCTTCGAGATCCGCGCCATGTGCTCGACCTCGGACGCTCCCAGCGAGTGGATCACCAGCTGCGGGAACGCCTCCTTGATGGCGGCGAAGTGCTTCTCGTAGTACTCCACCCCGAAGTCCGGGTGGTGCCCGCCCTGGAACATGATCTGCGTGCCGCCGAGCTCGACGGTCTCGGCGCACCGCCGCAGGATGTCGTCGAGGTCGCGCGTCCAGCCCTTGGCGGTGTCCTTGGGGGCCGCGTAGAAGGCGCAGAACTTGCACGCCGTGACGCAGACGTTCGTGTAGTTGATGTTCCGCTCGATGATGTACGTGGCGATGTGCTCGGTACCCGCGTACATCCGGCGGCGTACGGCGTCGGCGGCGGCGCCGAGCGCGTGCAGGGGGGCGTCGCGGTAGAGGTCGAGGGCCTCTTCCGGGGTGATCCGCCCGCCGTCCGCGGCACGGTCGAGCACAGACTGGAGGTCGGCCTTCTCGGGCACCGGATGGTCCCTTTCGTCAAGGGTTGTGGGCGGACCGAACCAGCCTACGCCAGCGGTCCCGGCACCCGGACGTCAGGCCGCGTACGCACCGATCAGCAGCCCGGCGAAGGTCCCGGCGAGCATGAAAGGCCCGAAGGCGATCATCGTCTTGCGCCCGGCCCGTCCCACGACGGCCAGGGCACCGCCGTACAACGCCCCGAGCAGGAACGCGGCGAACGTGCCCAGCATGACCGTCGCCCAGCCGTACCAGCCGAGCACGGCGCCCATCGACAGCGCCAGCTTGACGTCTCCGTAGGCCATGCCGCCCGGGTTGACGAGATGCAGCGCGAGATATCCGGCGCCGAGGGCGAGCGCGCCCAGCAGGGCCGTCGTCCAGTCGCCGGCGTGCTCGGGCAGCAGGGCGGCCGGGCCCAGCAGGACGAGGGCGGCGGCCGCGAGCGGAAGAGTGAGCGGATCGGGCAGCCGGCGCACCCGCAGGTCGACGGCGGCCAGCAGCACCCCGACGGGCGCGAGCAGCAGCCAGACGACGAGTTCGGGCCGCAGGCCGGTCGCGGCGGCGAGCGCGGCACAGACGAAAGCGGTGAGCAGGGGAAGACCGACGGCACCGGGCGCGTAGGCAGCGGCGCACTGTTCGCACCTGGCCCGTCCGAGCCACCCCCGGATCGGGTGTCCGCCCGGGCAGGTCGCCCGCCAGCCGCCGTCCCGCTCCTCCCACGGTACGGAGAACCGGTGGACGGCCCGTGGCAGCAGCGCACCCGCGACGGCGCCCCAGAGGGCGGCGACGGTGATCAGCGCCAGGTCGCCGGGCGGTGTGGTCATCGGCAGAGATCCCATGGATTCCGAGGCGGCCTCATGACGAACGCGCCGCCCTGCTCCTGCCCTTGCCCTTCTTGCGCAGTCTCCTCATCCGGGCCCGCTCCTCCGCGCGGCGCGCCCCGGTCACCGTGCCGCGCCAGCGGTACCAGAGCCCGCCGAGCAGGGCGGCCGTGGCCGCGTAGGAGAGGAACGCGCCGCCCGTGCCCGGGATGTACGCGCACATCGCGCTGCCCGAGCGGCAGTTGCGGCCGGGCAGGGCGCCGAGGACGTACATCGGCGCGCCGAAGGCCACCGTCCAGCAGACCGCTCCCCCGATCGCCAGCCCGGCCCGCGCCGGGCGCGTACGGTCGCGGTCCCGGTTACGTTCCGGGGAGGAGAACCACGTGCCACCGGCCCAGCCGGCCACCGACAGCAGCCCGAGCACCGCGCCGGCCGTCCAGCCGCCGCCGGGCAGGTCCACCAGCGCCGGTGCCGTGAGGCGCACGAACCATTTCCACAGGCCCATGGCGAACAGCAGGACGGCGAGGAGGGCCGCGAGAAAGAGGACACCGCCGGCGATGCCCCAGCCGGCCCGGGATCGGAACACGCCCCGGACCCGGTCCGCTGTGCGACCGAACCGGTTCACTGTGCGACCTTCGACATGCGGGCCACCGGATTGCCCTCCGCCGCGCTGTCCGAGGCGTACGTCAGGTCGTCGCCGGTCGGGGTGAGCCGGATCGTGTGGGCCTCGGGATTGCAGCCGCTGTGGTTGCTCTTGGACCCGACCGAGGTGGCGACGACCTCCTTCGCCGTCACCTGCTTCAGCGTCAGGACGTCGAGACAGATGCCGCCGAGCACATCGGTCTGCCGCAGCTCCCCCAACTTGTCGCCCACGTCGGCCTGTTGGACCGTCACCCGGAAGGTGCCCATCGGGAGCGTGCCGCCGAGGCCGCTGCCCTCGCCCTCCCAGGTGCCGACATAGCGGGCCGGGAGCGCGGTGGGCGCCTGCGAGGCGGCCGGGCCGGAACTCGTGCCGTCCGGCGGTGTCGAGGAACCGAGCGTGGGTGCCGAGGAACCGGCCGGCGGGGCCGAGGAGTAGGCGTCGCTGCCGGAGGCGTCGTTGTGTTCGTCGTCGCCCGGGAGCACGCGGAACAGGAACACCGAGCCGACCGTGACCGCCGCCATCGCCCCCGCGACCGCCAGCGCGACGGTGCAGCTCAGCCGCCGTCCGCGCCCGCCCTCTCCCGGAGTCGCGGTGGCGGCGACGGTGACGGAGACCTTGCCCGGCCGGTCCGCGCCGGTGGCCGCCGGGGCGGCGTCCCTCGGCTCGGGAACGAGACGCGGCCGGTCGGCCGGGGTGACGGCACCCCCGCCCATCACCGGCGGCGGCCCGAACTCGCCCAACGACACCGCCGGTTTCCCCGAGGTCACCGCCGGACTGCTGAACCCCACCGGCCCGGACAGGGCCGGTTCCACCCCGGCCCCCGTCCCCTCCAGGTTCAGCAGCTGTACGGCGCTGCGCCCCAGTTGCTCCACGAGCGCACCCGGCAGCCATCCGCCCGCCACCAGCCGGGCCGCGCCCTCGGGGGCGAGCCGCCGGGCCACCTCGGCGGGGGCCGGCCGGGCGGTCGGGTCCTTGGACAGACAGGCCTCGACCACGGCCCGGAGTTCGCCCCGCAGCCCGCTGTCCGGCTCGCCCAGCTCGGGCTGTTCGTGGACGACCTTGTAGAGGAGGGCGGCCGACGAGTCCCCGGGGAACGGGGGCTGCCCGGTCGCCGCGTACGCCAGCACCGCGCCGAGGGAGAAGACGTCGGCCGCGCCGGAGGCGACCTTGCCGAGGATCTGCTCGGGGGCCATGTAGCCGGGCGAGCCGACCGAGACGCCGGTCGAGGTGAGTGACGCCGTGCCGTCGGTGGCCCGGGCGATACCGAAGTCGATGAGCAGCGGGCCGTCCACCGTCAGCAGGACGTTGGACGGCTTCACGTCCCGGTGCACCAGGCCCAGTTCGTGCACGGCTCCCAGCGCCTCCGCCAGGCCCGCGCCCAGCACCCGCACGGAGTGCTCGGGCAGCGGTCCGCCGCCGGAGGTGACCGCCGCGGCCAGGGACGGGCCCGCCGCGTAGCCCGTGGCGACCCACGGCACCGTCGCCTCCGGGTCGGCGTCCAGGACCGGTGCGGTCCACGCGCCGCCGACCCGCCGCGCGGAATCGACCTCGCGCCGGAAGCGGGCGCGGAACTCCTCGTCGAGCGCGAGATGCGGGTGCACGATCTTCACGGCGACCGTGCGGCCGCCGGCGCTGCGGCCCAGATAGACGCGGCCCATCCCGCCGGCGCCGAGGCGGCCGAGCAGCCGGTAGGGGCCCACGGTCGTGGGTTCGTCTGCTCCGAGCGGCTGCATGGGATGTCCACCTCTCCCCCGAAAGGCGCCCCCCCGCGGGGCCCCGTAGGACTCGGCAGCAGCGTAGTGCCGTGGCTAGGGCCGGAGCAGCTCGACCTTCACGTCCGCCGGGAAGCCCGTCGTCGGGCCGACCCGGCGGGCGAACTCGGTCACGGCCTCCAGCTGGGGCGCGCCGAAGCGGAAGTCGAGGGTGGTGAAGTACTGCTCGAGCACCCGCTCGTCGAACTCCTCCCAGCGGGCCGCCTGCTCGGCGACCTTGCCGACCTCGTCGAGGGAGAGGTTGCGGGACTCGATGAAGGCCTCGTGGACCTGACGGGTGATGACCGGCTCGCGCTCCAGGTACTCCCGGCGGGCCGCCCACACCGCGAAGACGAACGGCAGGCCGGTCCACTCCTTCCAGAGTGCCCCGAGGTCGTGCACCTCCAGGCCGAACTTCGGTCCGTCCAGCAGGTTGGCCCGCAGCGCCGCGTCTCCGATGAGTACGGCCGCCTCGGCGTCCTGCATCATCAGGCTGAGGTCGGGCGGGCAGGTGTAGTAGTCCGGCCGGACGCCGAAACGGTCCGCCAGCAGCAGCTGGGCGAGACGCACGGAGGTGCGGGAGGTCGAGCCGAGGGCGACCCTGGCGCCGTCCAGCTCCTCCAGCGGGACCTGGGAGACGATCACGCAGGACATCACCGGCCCGTCGCAGCCGACGGCGATGTCGGGGAAGGCGACCAGGTCGTCGGCGTTCTTGAGGAACTCGACGAGGGTGATGGGCCCGATGTCGAGGTCGCCCGACACCAGTCGCTCGCTGAGCTTCTCCGGGGTGTCCTTCGTCAGCTCGAAGTCGAGGAGGGTGCCGGTTCTCGCGAGCCCCCAGTAGAGGGGCAGGCAGTTGAGGAACTGGATGTGGCCGACGCGCGGCCGGGTGCGAGAATTGTCCACATCGCGAGGCTAGACCCCACCGGATACCGTGGGCACTCCACCCCCTCGGTCAAGCCCTTCCCGGCATGTTCAAACATCCGGGTGACGTGATCTTGACCTCTATTGCTTTCGGCTGCCTGCATGCTAGGCTCGCCGCAAGTTGCAGTTTGGTTTCCCTTGCAGTACAGAGCCTGCGGAGCATGTAACCGCGGGCTCTCGTCGTTTTCAGACGTATGCAGTTGTGCGGCACTTGCTTTCACGCTTGCAGGGTTCTGGAGCAGGGCAACCCTTTGGGCCCAAGGAGGGCTTATGGCTACCGGAACCGTGAAGTGGTTCAACGCCGAAAAGGGCTTTGGCTTCATCGCCCAAGAAGGCGGCGGCCCCGACGTCTTCGTCCACTACTCCGCGATCAACGCGCAGGGTTTCCGCTCGCTCGAGGAGAACCAGCAGGTCTCCTTCGACGTGACGCAGGGCCCGAAGGGTCCCCAGGCGGAGAACGTCACCCCCGTCTGATCTTCAGAACCCTGAGATCGCAAGTCTGAGAGCAGTACCCAAGGAGCCCTGTGCCGATCGGCACGGGGCTCCTGCCTTTGCCCTGCGGCCGCCACCCGCCGGCCTCCCGCTGCCGCCCCTTGCCCTCGGGCCGGCTCACACGTGCTGCATCACCAGGACGAACGTCGTGCCCGGCGCCAGCGCCTCGTACGAGTGCGGCACATCCCCGCGGTAGGTCATGTAGTCCCCCGGTTCCAGTTCCACCGTCTCCCCGGCCGGCCCCGCCTTCACCCGCCCCGTGCTCACCACCAGATGCTCGACCGTGCCCGGAATGTGCGGCTCCGAGGTCCGCGCCGCACCGGGCTCGGCCCGCAGGTGATAGATGTCCCGCCGCGCGCCCGGCGGGCTGGCCGACAGCAGAGTGGCCACGTAGGGCGCCTGCTCCGAGGCGACCGTGGGCCCCTCCCCGGCCCGGATCACCCGGACCGCCGACACCGGCGGCTCGACGAGCGCGGCGAACGGCACGCCCAGCGCCACACCCAGCGCCCAGATCGTCTCCATGCTCGGATTGCCGCTCGCCGCCTCCAGCTGGGACAGCGTGGACTTCGCGATACCGGCCCGCTTGGCCAGCTCCGAGAGGGAGAGCCCGGCCCGGGTGCGTTCGCGGCGCAGGGCGGCGGCGATCCAGTCGAGCGGCAGGCGGGACGGGGGCCGGGGCGGGGGCGGGGGCGGGGCTTCGGGCATGTCGTTCGCTCCATCGGTACGGGCGTTCGCCTTGACGAACAGTGGCCGGTCTGTTCATTGTAGAAAACATGCGTTCGCCACAACGAACATCCCCTCCTCCGAACCCGAACCCGACCCCGGCTCCGGCTCCGATTCCGGCTCCGGCCCCGGCTCCGGCTCCGGCCCCGGCTCGAACGACGCGATCCCTGGTCCGCGACAGTTCGCTCGTCTGGCTGGCCGGTGGCGTGGTGGGGGTCTCCTTCGGCGCGATCGCCGTGGCGGGCGGGCTGCCGGTCTGGGTGCCGGTGGTGATGTCCGTGGTGGTCTACGCGGGCTCCGCCCAGTTCAGCGCGGTCGGTGTGCTGCTCGCCGGGGGCGGTCCGCTCGCCGCCGCCGCGACCGGGCTCCTGCTCAACACCCGCAACGCCGCCTTCAGCCTCGCGGTCGCCGACCTCCTCGGCCCCGGCCGCGTGACCCGGCTCCTCGGCGCGCACCTGGTGACCGACGAAACGGTCGCCTTCGCGCTCGCCCAGCCGGATCCCGCCCGCCGCCGCGCCGCGTTCTGGATCTCCGGGATCGGCCTGTTCGCCGCGTGGAACACGGGCGTGCTGGCCGGCGCCTTCGCCGGAAGCGCCCTGGGGGACACGGCGGACTACGGCCTGGACGCGGCGTTTCCCGCCGTCCTCGTCGCCCTGGTCCTGCCCGCCCTCCGTGAGAACGCCCGCCTGCGAGGGCCGGCGGCACTCGGCGTCGTCCTGGCTCTGGCGGCCACACCCTTCGTACCGGCCGGGGTGCCCGTGCTGCTCGCCCTGGCCGGGCTGGGGCTGTACGGGTACGGCCGTAAGGGGGCCGCCGGATGAACGCGACGGTCGCCCTGATCCTGATGCTGGCGGTGGGCACGTACGCCCTCCGGCTGGTGGGCCCCGCGCTGCACGGACGGGTGGAGCTCCCCGCCCGGGTCCAGGAGCTGCTGTCGGCCGGGGCGGTGGTCCTGCTGGTCGCGCTGCTGGCGACGGGCGCGCTGACCGAGGGCGGCGGCTTCGCCGGGTGGGCGCGGCCGGCCGGGGTGCTGGCCGGTGGGGTCCTGGCGATGGGGGTTCCCCCACTCGGGCGCGGCCGGAAGTGGGGGAAGGGGGCGCCCTTCCCGGTGGTGGTGCTGGGGGCGGCGACGGTGACGGCGGTGCTGCGTGCGATGGGTGTGGCGTAGAACCGCCCCCGCTGTCGGTGCCTGCTCCTAGGCTCCTCGCCCATGACCACAACCCCGGACCCCGTCTCCGCCACCCGTGCCTTCTACGACGCCATCGCCGAGGACTACGCCGAGCGCTACCGTGACGAGCTGGCGGCGAAGCCGCTGGAGCGGGCCGTGCTCGGCGCGTATGCCGAGCTGGTCGGCGCCGGTGGCCGGGTGGCGGACCTGGGGTGTGGTCCCGGCCGGGTGACGGGGTTCCTCGATGCGCGTGGGCTCGACATCTGCGGGCTCGACCTGTCGGAGTCGATGCTGGCGGTCGCGCGGCGCGAGAACCCGACGATCCGGTTCGAGCGGGGCTCGATGCTGGAGCTGGACTTCGCCGACGGGAGTCTCGCGGGGGTCGTCTCCTTCTACTCCTCCATCCACACCCCTGTGGAGAACCTCCCGGCCCTCTTCACCGAGTTCCACCGCGTGCTCGCCCCCGGTGGCCATCTCCTCCTCGCTTTCCAGGTAGGCGACGAACCGCGTCACTTCGACCGCCCGTGGGGCCACCCGGTCACGCTCGACTTCGAACGGCGCCGCCCTGAGCGGATGGCCGAACTGCTGACGGCGGCCGGTTTCGCGGTGCTGTGGCGCACGGTGCGGGAGCCGGTCCTCGAGGAGTCGACCCCGCATGCCTTTCTGATCGCGCGCAGGCCGGCCGCGCCGGACTCCTGAGCTTTGGGCATGGGGTGACAGAAGCCGGGTACGGGAGGGGTCAGTGAGGTTTGGGAAACTGGTGGGTATGGACATCGCTCGCAGGAACAACGTCACGGTCACCGGCAACCCGCAGGGGCCGACGGTGGTGCTGGCGCATGGATTCGGCTGCGACCAGAACATGTGGCGGCTCACCGTGCCCGCCCTGGCCGAGCAGTACCGGGTGGTGATGTTCGACTACGTGGGGTCGGGCCGCTCGGATCTGTCCGCGTTCTCGGAGGCCCGCTACTCCTCCCTCGACGGTTACGCGCGAGACGTGGTGGAGGTCTGCGAGGCGCTCGACCTGCGCGACGCGGTGTTCGTCGGGCACTCGGTCAGCGCGATGATCGGCGTGCTGGCCGCCGACATGGCTCCGGAGCGCATCGGGGCGCTGGTGATGGTCGCGCCGTCGCCGCGCTACATCGACGACGCGGACTACCGGGGCGGGTTCAGCGCGCCGGACATCGACGAGCTGCTGACGTCACTGGAGTCGAACTATCTGGGCTGGTCGGCGGCGATGGCCCCGGTGATCATGGGGAACCCGGAGCGGCCCGAGCTCGGTGACGAGCTGAAGAACAGCTTCTGCGCCACCGATCCGGACATGGCGCGCGTCTTCGCCCGGACCACGTTCCTGTCGGACTCGCGGGACGACCTGAAGAGCGTGCGGGTGCCGACGCTGGTGCTGGAGTGCACCCAGGACGCCATCGCGCCCCGGGAGGTCGGCGCCTTCGTCCACCGGTCGATCCCCGGCTCGACGCTGATCACCCTCGACGCCATCGGGCACTGCCCGCACCTGTCCGCGCCCGAGGCCACCAACGAGGCGATCACCGGCTTCCTGGCCGGGCTGCGGTGATGTGCCGGACCGGCCGGCAGACCGACCCGGCCGATCCACATCCCGATACCCGTACCGACCCCGATACCCGTACCGACCCCGCTACCGATACCGACCCCTGCCTCGATAGCGACCCCGACCCCGGCCTCGATGTCGAGGCCGACAACGGGAAGGCCTCCAACGCGGCGTTCGCCGCACTGCTGGAGGACAGCGCCGAGGATCTGTACGAGAGCGCGCCGTGCGGGTACCTGTCCATGCTGATGGACGGCACCATCGCGAAGATCAACACCACGCTGCTGGACTGGCTCGGCCTCGACCGGGAGGCGGTGGTGGGCCGGATGCGCTTCACCGACCTGCTGGCCGTCGGCGGCAAGCTGTACCACGAGACCCATTTCGCGCCGCTGCTGCGCATGCAGGGCCGGATCGGCGGTATCGCGCTCGAGATGAAGCAGGCCGACGGCGCCCGGAGGCCGGTGCTGGTCTCCTCCGTGGTCAAGTACGGCGGTGGCGGCGAGCCGCTGCTGATCCGCACCACCGTCTTCGACGCCCGGGACCGACGTGCCTACGAGGAGGAACTCCTGCGCGGCCGGAAGGCGGCCGAGGAGGCGCGCCGGCAGGCGGAGGCCGACCGCGCCCGGCTGCAGGAGGCCCTCGCGGTGCTCCAGCAGTCGCTGCTGCCCGCCACCCTGCCGCCGGTGCCCGGGATGGAGACGGCCGCCCACTACTGCACGGCCTCCCCCGACCGGCTCGGCGGCGACTTCTACGACGTCTTCCCGATCGACGGCAAACGCTTCGCGTTCTTCCTCGGCGACGTGTGCGGCAAGGGCCCCCAGGCCGCCGCCGTCACCTCGCTGACCCGCTACACCCTGCGGGCCGCCGCGCTGCACGACTCCGACCCGGTCGCGGCCCTGTCGACCCTCAACAAGGTGCTGCACGAGCGGTACTCCGCCGGCGGTGATCCGCGCTACTGCACCGCCGTCTTCGGGGTTCTCGAACCCGACCCCGCGACCGGGCAGGTCACCGTCCGCATCGCCTCGGGCGGCCATCCGCCGGCCCTCGTCCTGCGGGCCGACGGCACGGCCGACTTCCTGCCCACGCCGGGCGGTCTCCTCGTCGGCGTCCTGCCCGACGCGCGCTTCGTCGCCGCCACCACGGTCCTCGCTCCCGGCGACACCCTCCTGCTCTACACCGACGGACTCACCGAGGCGCGTACCGGTGAGGACCGCGACACCCTGTACGGGGACGAGGCCCTGCGCGACTTCGCCGCCGAGCACGCCGGCCGGCGCCCGCAGGCCGTCGTCCAGGCCCTGACCGGCCTGCTGGACGAGTTCGGCGACGGCCTCGACGACGACACCGCCCTGCTCGCGCTCGGCGTCCCGGCCCTCGACCCCGCCCCCGACCCCGACCCGGCGACGAAGAGCACCCGATGAGCCCGCTGAAGATCACCACCCGCGACACGGCGACCGGTCCCGTCCTGGCGATCCTCGGCGACCTCGACTACGCCCACGCCGGTGAGCTGCGTGACCTGCTCGGCACGCTGACCCTCCGGCCGGGCCAGTGCCTCGTCCTGGACCTGGCCGGCATGGACTTCTGCGACTCCAGCGGCATCACCGCGCTGATCGCGGCCCACCACCACGCCCAGGCCGCCCACGCGGACATCGCGCTGGCCGCCGTTCCGGCCAACACCCTGCGCATCCTGCGCATCGTCGGTCTCGACCAGATCTTCCCCCTCCACCCCGACACCGAGAGCGCCGCCCGAAGCACCCGCCCGAGCCGCTGATCGAGAGGCGGCGGCCCCGGCACAATGGGGCCATGATCGAGGTACCGCAGGCCTTCGCGAGCACCACCGTCCAGCGGGAGGGGAAGCGCGGGGCGGGCTGGGTCGAGGGACTCCCCGCGCTGGTGGCCGAGTTGCTCGACCGCTGGGACTGCGCGCCCGACGGCGAGATCGTGCACGGCGGCGTCGGGATCGTCGTGCCCGTGCTGCGACGGTCCGACCGGGCCCCCGCCGTCATCAAGGTGTCCTTCCCGCACCCGGGCAACGTCCACGAGCCCGACGCCTTCGCCGCCTGGAGCGGAGCGGGTGCCGTGCGGCTGTACGAGCGGGACGACGCGCGCTTCGCGATGCTGCTGGAGCGGGTGGGGACGTCGTCCCTCGCCGAGGTCGAGGACGCCGAGGAGGTCGCCGTCGTCGCCGGGCGGATCAGCCGCCGCCTCGCCGTTCCCGCGCCGGACCGCCTGCCCCGGCTGAGCGACATGGCCGATGGCTGGAAGCGGCAACTGCTGCTCGACCAGGCGGAGTTCGACCGGGCCCTGCCCGCCCGTACCGTCGACGCGGCCCTGGACACCGTACGAGAACTCGGGCGCAGTCAGCCCGAGCTGCTCGTCCACGGTGACCTGCACGCCCGTAACATCCTGCGCGCCGAACGTGAGCCGTGGCTCGCCGTCGACCCCAAGGGGTGGGCCGGGGATCCCGCGTACGACGGCGGCACCCTGCTCAAGCCGCTGATCTTCGGGCACGTCATGCGGCACGGCCCGGGAAGCGACGCAGACCTGCGCCGGGTCGCCCACCGCATCCTGGACCACTTCGCGGAGGCCGCCGGGCTGGACCGCGAACGCACCCGCCGCTGGGCGCAGTTCCACCTCGTCCAGGCCGCCTTCCACGGGCGACACCACGGGTTCCGGGTCGCCCGTGAGGGGCCGCGTCTCGACCTCGTCACCGAGTTCGTGGACCGGCTGGCACAGACACTCACCCCGTATCGGCACCCTTCACATCCCTAGAGTTCCCCGGCGAGGTCGAGGGCCGCGATGTAGCCGAAGGTCATCGCGGGCCCGATCGTGGAACCCGCGCCGGCGTAGCTGTGCCCCATGACGGCGGCGCTGGCGTTCCCGGCGGCGTACAGGCCGGGGATCGTCGATCCGTCGGCGCGCAGCACGCGGGCCCTGGCGTCCGTGCGCAGGCCGCCCTTGGTGCCGAGGTCGCCGGGGACGATCCGGAAGGCGTAGTACGGCGGCAGCCAGAGGGGCGCGAGGCAGGAGTTGGGGAGGACCGAGGGGTCCGTGTAGTAGTGGTCGTAGGCGCTGTCGCCGCGCTTGAAGTCGGTGTCCTTGCCCTTGAGAGCAAGGGAGTTGAAGCGGTCGACGGTGGAGCGGAGCGCGGCGGCCGGAACACCGATCGAGGCGGCCAGGGCGTCGAGGGTCCAGGCCTTGCGCGCGGCGCCCGAGGTGTACCAGTCGTCGGGGAGCACGAAGGTCGGGGCGATGTCCTTGAAGAGGTACCGGTTGCGGTAGTTCTGGTCGACGACCAGCCACGCCGGGATGTCGGGGGCGGTGGGGTCGAGGTCGTACATCGTGTGCACCACGTCGCTGTAGGGACCGGCCTCGTTGACGAAGCGGGCACCGGCCTGGTTCACCAACAGGCCGCCGGGAAGGGTGCGTTCGGCGAGGCAGAAGTAGGGCTCGCCGGGGAGCGGGACGGCGGGCCCCCACCAGGCGTCGTCCATCAGCGCCAGCGCCCCGCCCGCGCGTTGACCGGCGCGTATCCCGTCTCCCGTGTTCTCCTTCGCGCCGACCGTCCACGCGGTCCCGATCGGCTGCCGCTGGTACTGCGCCCGCATCGCCGCGTTGTGCTCGAACCCGCCCGAGCCGACGACGACACCCCGCCGGGCCCGCAGGAGTCCCGGCACGCCGTCGCGCGTGACGACGGCCCCCGTCACCACTCCCCCCTCGACGTACAGGTCGGTGAGCGGGGTGTTCAGCCACACCGGCACCCCGGCGGCGAGCAGGCCGGCCCGCAGGCCCGCGGCCAGCGACTGCCCCATGGTGAGCGGCTTCTGCCCGAGCAGGGCGGCCCTGGTCCCCCGCGCCAGACACTCGGTGGCGACGGCGGCCCCCTTGACGCTGACGGCGGCCAGCGCCAGCCACTTGTAGTCCGCGCTGAACACGACCATGCCCGTCGGCACGGCCATGTACGGCGGGTTGAGGCGGGCGAGTTCCGCTCCGAGGAGGTTGCCGTCCAGCTGGTCGGGCTCGACGGAGCGGCCGCCGGGCAGCCCGCCCGGCAGCCCCGGGTAGTAGTCGCTGTACCCCTCCATCCAGCGGAAGCGCAGCGGACTGTTGGCCATGACGAAGGAGAGCATGGCGGGCCCGTGCGCGAGGAAGGCGGCCTGACGGTCGGCGGGGACGTCCGCCCCGACGACGGCGGCCAGGTAGGCGGCCGCCTTGGCGGGGGTGTCCGGGACCCCGGCGGACAGGACGACGGAGTTGTTCGGGATCCAGATCCCGGCGCCCGAGCGGGCCGCGGACCCGCCGAACGTCGGCGCCTTCTCGACCACGACACAGCTGAGCCCACGCTTCGCGGCCGTCAGCGCGGCAGTCATCCCGGCGGCGCCGGAGCCGATGACGACGACGTCGTAGGTACCGAGGACGGGAAGGTCGGCGGCGGCCGCCTCCCGCCCGACGGCGGCCAGCGCCAGCCCGGCACCGGCGGATGCGGAGGCGCCGAGCACGGCCCTCCGGGAGGGAAGGCCGACTTGTCTCACAGGGTCCGCGCTCGTGGTCATGGCCACTCCAGCCAGAGGGGAACGAATGGATGGATTCGGGTGCGGAGCCCGGAATGTCGCGCGAGGGTCTTGTGAAGTCAAGGGCTGAGCGGTAGTTCCGCCCAGACCGTCTTGCCGATGTCCCGCTCCGCGACACCCCACGTGCGGGCCAGCACCCAGACGAGGATCAGCCCCCGGCCGCCCTCCTCCTCCGGGTTCGTGACGATCCGCAGTCGCCGGTCCGCGCGGGCGTCGCTCACCTCGACACGCAGCGTGTCCTGCGGGAGCAGCCGGAGCCGCAGCTCGAAGTCCCGGCCCGGGACGCGTCCGTGCGTGACGGCGTTGGCGGCCAGCTCCGCGACCACCTGCTGCGCGGTGTGGTTGGCGTCGCTGCCGTGCGGATGCCCCCAGGCGGTGAGCTGGTGACCCGTGAGGCGACGGGCCAGCCGGGCGCCGCGCGGCGTCGCGCTGAGGCGCAGGGTCAGCTCACCGAGCGAGGCGTCCCGGGTGGATTCCAGGGTCGATTCCCGGGTGGAGATCTGGGTGGAGATTTCGGAGTTCACCTGACTGAGCGTGGCCGGTTGTCCCTACCCTGACCAGGAGCGGCATGGCAACTCTGTGTAGTTGTACGGCTGCGGTGGCGCAGGCGTACGGGTCGTCGGCCGTGACCACGGAGGCGGGAGGGTGGTGGCGTACGTGACGGAGGACCGCAGGCCGGAGACACCGGCGGAGGCCGACGGGACGACAGGGCTGTTCACGGCCCTGGGCAAGATGCTGAAGCTTCTGCGGGAACGCAAGGGGCTCACACAGAAGGAGTTCGGGGAGCTGGTGGGGTACGGGCCGGACGCCATCTCCGCGATGGAGCGGGGCGTGCGGACGATCCGGCCGGAGGTGCTGGAGAAGGCGGACGAACTGCTCGACGCCGGGGGCCTGTTCAAGGAGGCGATTCCCGAGGTCCGGGAGGCGATGAGTCGGGTTCGGACGCGACACCCCGAGTGGTATCGCGGGTACGCGGCGATGGAGGCCGAGGCCGTAGAGCTGCACCAGTACTCCATCAACGCGGTCCACGGGCTGCTCCAGACCAAGGCCCACGCCCGCGCGGTGTTCGCGAACCGGCGTCCCTTCCTGAATGAGGAGACCATCGAGAAACGAGTCGCCGACAGGCTCTCGCGGCAACAGGTCTTCGACCGTTGGCCGGTGCCGATTGTGAGCTACGTGATCGAGGAGACCGTCCTGGACCGGCCGATCGGCGGACGGGATGTCCATGCGGAGCAGTTGCGGCGTTTGCTGACGGTCAGCCGCATGCGGAACGTCGAAATCCAGGTGATGCCGACCAGGGTGGAAGAACACCCCAACCTGGACAGTGCATTCAATCTTCTGACGCCCAAGAAGCATTCACAGGTCGCCTATACAGAGGCGCAGGGCTTTCCCCGACTGATCACCGACCCGGAAGAGGTCCGGAAGATCGCCGACCGCTATGGGAGCATGCGGGCAATGGCTCTCCCGCCCAGGGAAACCCGCACGCTGATCGAGAAAAAGCTGGAGGAGCTGTGAACAGCGAGGACCTCAACTGGTTCAAGTCCAGCTACAGCAGCGGCGAAGGCGGTGATTGCCTCGAAGTCGCCTACACCTGGCGCAAGTCGACGTACAGCGACGGCGAAGGCGGCGATTGCGTGGAAGTAGCCGTCTGCCCCCGGACCATCCACGTCCGTGATTCCAAGAACCCCGACGGCCCCCGCCTCTCCCTCGCGACCGGTGCCTGGGCCGAGTTCCTCGCGCACGCAGTGAAGTAGTCGCCTCAGCGCAGCACGGCCCCCAGCAGGTCGGACCCCAGTGCCGTCAGCGCGGGCAGGTCGAGGGTGTAGCGCACGTAGCGACCGTGCCGCCGGGCCGTGAGCAGGCCCGCGCCGCGCAGGACGGCGAGGTGGCGGGAGACCTCCGGGGGTGTGAGGTCCCATGCGTAGGCCAGCTCACGGTTGGTCTGCGGGCTGCGGGCCAGGGTGCGCAGCAGCCGTAGCCGTACCGGATGGGCGAGGGCCTCCAGTCGCAGGGTGACCGTCTCCAGCGACACCTGCTCCGGCTCCGGCTCCGCCGCACTCGGCTCGGCCACCGGGTACTGCACCACCGGCCGCCAGCCGGGCGCGTGGACCGCCACCAGGTGCGGGCGGCCGAAGACGCTGGGGATGAAGGTGACCCCGGAGCCGTGGGCGGAGGTCGCCTTGTCCTGGAGCTTGTCCACGATGATCCAGTCGCCCTCCGGTGCCAGGGTGACCGCGTCGGAGACCGACGCGATCGCCGCTCCGATGCCCTGGCGCTTGAGCAGGTCGTTCTTCAGGCGCAGGTCGGTGGCGAGGCGCACGGCGGCGCCCGCCCAGGCGGCGTCGAAGAAGGCCTCGCCGCACTGTTCGAGGGTGTCGCGCACCCGCGCCCGTACGGCGGCCGGGTCGGCGAGCAGCCGTTCCGCGAAGGCCTCCTGCAGTGCGCCGCGGGACTGGGCCAGGTCAAGGGCCCGTTCGCGTGCGGTCGCGTCGGTGAGCGGCGACCGGGTGCCGAAGTGGACGCGGTTGCTGCCGCACGTGGTGACGAGCGCGGCCGTCACATACCTCTCGTCGTCGATCCGGTCCACGTCGTCCAGTTCCTCGGCGAGGGTCGGCCGGGGCCGGGCGGGGATCAGGAAGTCGGCCTGTGAGGAACGCCAGAGGAACTCCGCCTCCCGCAGCCGCTCGGCCAGCTCGGGCCGCAGAGCGGTCCAGACGTCCCCGGCCCAGTCGGCGAGCTGCGGATGGTGCCCGGGTTCGGCCAGCACGTGCAGCATCGCGGTCAGCTCGGCCAGCGGGGAGGCGGCGAACCGCAGTCGCTCGGCCGGCAGTCCGCCGATGTCGATCCTCAACGTCATCCCTCATCATCACCGACCGGCCGGCCGCCGACGGCGTCGGTTGACGGTGTCCGTCAACCGACGTGCCCGGCCCGGCGGTCGAACTCACCGTTGCCGCCATGGCAATCACCAGCACCGCGAAGATCCGGCCCCGCGCCCTCGTCCGGGCCTCCGGGGGACCCCGCTATGCCGTCGCCCTGGCCGTGGACGCGCTCGGCACCGGCCTGCTGCGGCCCTTTCTGCTGCTCTACGGGGTGACGGTGCTGAGGCTGTCCGCGCCGGTCACCGGTATCGCGATGACGGCCGGCATCGTCGTGGGCCTGGTGTGCATGCCCGCGGTGGGCCGCTGGCTGGACCGGGGCGCGCGCAGCACGGTCGTGGCGGCGTCGATGCTGGTGCGGGTGCTGGGTGTGGCGCTGCTCCTTGCCACCCCGGCGGGGCACGCCTGGCCGTTCGCGACGGCGGCGCTCTTCCTCGGCATCGGCAACCAGGCCTGGCCGGCCGCCCATGCCGCCCTCGTGGCCACGGTCGCCCACGGCCGGGAACGCGACACCGCTCTCGCGGCGGGCCGCGCCCTGCGCAACGCGGGCCTGGGCACGGGCGCGCTGATCGCCACCGCGTGCCTGGCGGGCGGTACCACGGCTCTGCAGGCGCTGGCAGCCGTCACCGGAGTCGCCTATCTCGCGGCGGCGACCCTGGCGTGGTCGGTCCACCTGCGCGCGGATCCGGCCGCGGCCCCGGCCGAGGCGGGAGCCGCCGGCGCAGCTCCCTCTCCCGCCCCCGCCCCCGCCCCCGCTCCCGCTCCCCGGATGCGCGCGCTGCTGGCCGCCAACGTGGTCTACGTGTTCTGCCTCAACGTGCCGGAGATCGCGCTTCCCCTGGTCCTGGTGACCCAGTTGCACGCGTCCCCGGTGTGGTCGGCGGCCATCTTCGTGGCCAACACGGTGCTGGTGGTCACCTTGCAGGTTCCGGTCACGGTCCTGATGTCCCGCTTCTCGCGGCGGAGCGTGCTGGCTCTCGCCGGTGTGATCCTCACCGTGTCCTACCTGGGCTTCCTCGCGGCCTCCTCACTGGGACACGGGTGGGGTGCCCCGGCCGTCGCCACGGTGTCCGTGGTCTGCACCCTCGGCGAGATCGTCTACGCGGGCAGCGCCACCGCGCTCGTCACCGTCCTGGCCCCGCCCCACGCCCTGGGCCGCACGCTCGCCCGTTTCGAGCTCTCCACGGGCTTCGGCCTCGCCGTCTCCCCGGCGGTCATCACCGCTCTCGCACCCCACGGCCCGGCCGCGCTCTGGGGCGGCCTCGCCGGTGCGACGCTGCTGTCCGCCGCCGCCGTCGCCACCGAGCAGGATCAGGGAACACAGCCCAAGGACACCGGAGCCGGGCCCAGCGGGTCCTCCGCCAGCACCTCCGGCGCGCTCAGCGCCTCCTCGTAGGCCTGCCGCTCGAAGACGAACGGGCCCAGGGGCAGTTCGCCCCACTCCTCGCGCTCCGGGTAGTGAAAGCCGGACCAGGTGACCGTCGTGGGCGTCATGGCGACGCGGGCCATGAGGGGCCAGCACTGCCAGATGCCACAGGGGCAGCCGAGGAGCGGGGTCCGGCCGGCCGTGCGCAGAAACGGGTTCTCGGTGAAGTCGAGAACGCCCAGCCCGCCGTGCTGACGCCAGATCAGCTCGGCCGACTCCCGCTCCTGATCCTCGAACTGCCCCGCCAGCTCCGGCCGCCACAGCTCCCGCGTCGCCCAGGCGGTCAGCGCCCGCAGATCGACACCGTCGACACGGGCACCCCAGACCGGGGCGGCGGGGCGCTCGTCCCAGGGACAGTGGAAGAACTCGATACCGTTCACCATCCGCATACTCCCCGGCCGAGAGGCACCCCGCGAATCCTTTGCCGCTTCACAGCAGGTGACACGGGTATCGAGCGGTTCGGTGGTACGTCCCGCGGGCATGATTGCCGTCTGTTGCGGGGGCAACTGCCAAGAGGGGGGCGTCAGATGGCGTTCGGAAGCAGCATCGTCATGGACCAGCCGAGAACGATGTTCGCCCATGTGCTGAGTGTGCGGGGGGTCGCGGTGGTGGTCACCAATCACCGGGTCCAGCCGCTTCCCATGCGGCCCGAGAAGGGCAGCGGCAAGGGCGTGATCGTCTGCCAGGCATGCGGAGGGCAGTTCCTGGTGACCGTCCAAAGTCGCGACCGCACCACCGCCAGGCGAGTCCGCTACTTCGTTCTCGGCCTCATCGGCCTGGCCCTCGGCGCCTTGCTGCTCTGGCTGTCCTTCGACGTCGCCATACAGCCGGACGGCCCGGACAGCGACCTGGACACGGACGTTGCTTCCTGGCTCGCGTACACCGGCATAGCCGGCGTCCTTCTCCCCATCTTCGGCCTGGGCTACCTCAGCAACGCCCGCAGGTACGACGGCGTCGGCAATCTCCGCCGCATCAGTGAGGACGGCACCAGGTTCATCCGCGCCTCAGGGCACAAGCTGCTGCCGAACAAGTAGGAGCGCGTACCACCTCCCTAGTGCGCGTACAGCCCCTCCACCTGGTCGGCGAAGTCCGCCAGGACCGCCTCGCGGCGGAGTTTCATCGAGGGGGTGAGGTGGCCGGCGTGCTCCGAGAAGTCGGTCGGGAGGATGGCGAAGCGGCGGATCGACTCGGGGCGGGAGACCAGCTTGTTGGCCTCGTCGATCGCTCGCTGGAGTACGGCGTGCAGGTCGGGGTCGTCCATCAGCAGTTCCACCGGGACCGGGTGCTTGCCGTTCATCTGGCGCCAGTGGGTGAGGCCGTCCGGGTCGAGGGTGAGGAGGACGGAGACATAGGGGCGGCCGTCGCCGAGGACCATGGCCTGGGAGACCAGGGGGTGGGAGCGCAGCCAGTTCTCCAGGGGCGCGGGGGCCACGCTCTTGCCGCCCGCCGTGATGATCATTTCCTTCTTGCGGCCGGTGATCGTCAGATAGCCCTCGTCGTCGAGTTCGCCGATGTCGCCGGTGGGCAGCCAGCCGTCGGGCGTGGCGGGGACCACTCCCCCGGCCGCCGGGTCCCAGTAGCCCCGCAGGACGTGTTCGCCGGCGATCAGGATCTCGCCGTCCGCCGCGATGCGGATCTTCGTCCCCGGCAGGGGCCAGCCGACCGTGCCCAGGCGGGGCTTGAGCGGCGGGGTGACCGTGGACGCTCCGGTCGTCTCCGTCAGGCCGTAGCCCTCGTAGATCTCGATGCCCGCGCCGAGGTAGAACGCGGAGAGGCGCTGGCCGAGGGGCGAGCCGCCGCAGATGGCGTGGCGGACGCGGCCGCCCATGGCGTTGCGGATGCGGCGGTAGACGAGCGGGTCGTAGATGGTGCGGGCGGCGCGGAGGGTGGCCGCGGGGCCGGATCCGGTGCCGGTCTTCTGTGCCTCGACCGCCTCGCCGTAGCGGCGGGCCACGCCGGCCGCCCGGTCGAAGGAGGACAGTTTGCCGCCGGCCTCGGCCTTCGCGCGGGCGGTGTTGAAGATCTTCTCCAGCATGTACGGGATGGCGAGCAGGCAGGTGGGTCTGAAGGCCGCCAGGTCCGGGAGGAGCTCGTCGGCCTTCAGGCTAGGAGCGTGCCCGAGGCGGACCCGGGCGCGGACGCAGGCGATGGCGACCATGCGGCCGAAGACGTGGGACATGGGGAGGAAGAGGAGGACGGAGAGGTCCTCGCCGCTCGACTTGAAGACCGGGTAGAGCAGTTCGATCGCGTTGTCGACCTCGGCGAAGAAGTTGCCGTGGGTGAGCGCGCAGCCCTTGGGGCGGCCCGTGGTGCCGGAGGTGTAGATGAGGGTGGCGAGGGTGTCGGGGACCAGCATTCCCCGGCGGATCTCGACCTCGGCGTCCGGTACGTGCTCGCCCGCCTCGATCAGCCGGTCCACATGCCCCTTCTCCATCACCCACAGGTGGTGCAGGTCGGGCAGCCGGTCGAGTTCGGGGCCGAGGGCGGCCGCCTGGGCGGTGCTCTCGGTGACCAGGGCGACCGCGCCGGAGTCGTGGAGGATCCAGCGGGTCTGGAAGACGGAGGAGGTCGGGTAGATCGGGACGGTGACCAGGCCGGCCGCCCAGGCCGCGAAGTCGAGCAGCGTCCACTCGTAGGTGGTGCGGGCCATGATGGCGAGCCGGTCGCCGGGCACGAGGCCCTCGGCGATCAGCCCTTTGGCCACCGCGTGGACCTGGGCGGCGAAGCGTTCGGCCGTGATGTCCGTCCACTCGCCGTCCTGGCCCTTGCGGCTGAGCACCACCGTCTCGGGGACGGCGGCCGCGTTGTCGTAGGGCAGGTCGGCGAGCGACCCGTACGTCACCGGGCGGGCGAGCGCCGGTACGGACGCCTCCCGGACCACGCCGTCCAGTCGTCGTGTCTCGGGTTCCACCAGGGTGGGGGGAGCGTCGGGATCGGCGAAGGCCGAGCCGTCGGCTGGATACGGGGTGGACACGGGCGACTCCCTGGGCGTGCAGCGACGAAACTGCTTGCTGCATGACGTACGTGCCTCACGTGCCGAGGCGTTCAACCGGGATGCCCCCGAAGAAAGGGGTTACCGCCAGTTAGGTAGGGGATCGTACGGCGCTCACGTGTGGGGCTTGTGCGCATTCCGGGATGTTCCGGGGCTGGGGATGTGCAATCTCGGGGGTTATAGGAGGAATCTTCACGTTCGTTCCAGAATCGCGGTGACTCCCTGTCCGCCCGCCGCGCAGATCGAGATCAACCCCCTTGCGGGGCCCTCCCGTTCGGCGAGCAGCTTGGCCAAAGTCGCCACGATGCGGGCGCCGGTCGCCGCGAAGGGGTGACCGGTGGCGAGGGAGGAGCCGGCCACGTTCAAACGGTCGCGGTCCACCGGCGCCAGCCCCTGCTTCTCCCAGGCCGCGAGCGTCGCCAGCACCTGGGAGGCGAAGGCCTCGTGGATCTCGAACAGGTCGAAGTCCTCAATGCCCAGACCGGTCCGCTCCAGCATGCGCGGGACAGCGTACGCGGGCGCCATCAGCAACCCGTCCTCGCCGCCCGCGACATCGCCGCGTACGAAGTCCACGGCCGCCGTCTCGTACGCCGTCAGGTAGGCGAGCGGTTCCAGGCCCCGCGCCTCGGCCCACTCCTCGGAGGCGAGGAGCACGACCGCCGCTCCGTCCGTCAGCGGCGTCGAATTGCCCGCCGTCATGGTCGGGTTCGGCCCGTCGGTGCCGAACACCGGCTTCAGCGTGGCCAGTTTCTCGACCGTGGAGTCCGGGCGCAGGTTCTGGTCGCGGGCCAGGTCGCGGAACGGGACCACCAGGTCGCCGAAGAATCCGCGTTCGTAGGCGGCGGCGAGCCGCTGGTGACTGGTGGCCGCCAGTTCGTCCTGGGCCTCGCGCTCGACGCCCCAGGCACGGGCGGTGACCGCCGCGTGCTCACCCATGGAGAGACCGGTGCGCGGTTCGGCGTTGCGCGGGATGTCGGGGACCAGATGGGAGGGGCGGATCTGCGCGAGGGCCTTGACACGGTCGCCCGTCGACTTCGCCCGGCGGGCCTCGAGGAGGATGCGGCGCAGCCGGTCGTTGACGCCGAGCGGGGCGTCGCTGGCGGTGTCGGCGCCGCCGGCGATCGCGGACTCGGTCTGGCCGAGGGCGATCTTGTTGGCGGCGGCGATCACGGCCTGCAGGCCGGTGCCGCAGGCCTGCTGGATGTCGTAGGCGGGGGTGCGGGCGTCGAGCTTCGAGCCGAGGACGGTTTCGCGGGCGAGGTTGAAGTCGCGGCTGTGCTTGAGCACGGCCCCGGCGACCAACTCGCCCACCACGCCGGGCACATCGAGCGCGTAGCGGTTCGCCAGACCGTTCACGGCCGCCGTCAGCATCTCCTGGTTGGAGGCGGTGGCGTAGGGGCCGTCCGAGCGGGCGAAGGGGATGCGGGTGCCGCCGACGATCGCCACGCGGCGGATCCGCGGCAGTTCCGGCCGGGCCCCCGGCGCGCCGCTCTCCGCGACCTTCAGATGGCTCACTCGCCGGCTCGCCCGTGACGGTTCCGAGGTACTCATCTCGACCTGCTCCTCACCCGTGACCTAGACTTACCCACGGTAACCTTACTCCAGAGTAAGCACCCGGTACGAGGTGTGCGCCGAGCCCGTGGGAGATCATCATGGCCGACCGCTATCTGAGCTTCACCGCCACGGCCCCCGGCCGGTTCCTCACGGCGCGGCTCGGGCTTCCACAGCCGGCCGCGCTCAGCCGCTGGACAGCCGAACGTCCTGGCCTGGACGGCCACTTGCTGCACCTCACGGCCGGCGGACCGTCCGGGCTCGACCTCGCGCCGGTCCTGGCCCGCACCGGACTGCCCACGGCCACCGAAGCAGCCGGAGCCACCACCGGATCCACCGCCGGGTCCGCCACCGGGTCGCCCGGTCCCGCCGCCGTCGTCCTGGACGCGACCGGTGTCCGGGACGTCGACGCGCTCGCCGAGGTCCACGCGGCCCTGCACCCGGTCGTACGGTCGGTCGCGGCGAGCGGGCGGGTCGTCGTGCTGGGCGCTCCCCTGGACGCCCGGGACCACCACCAGTCGGCCGTGCAGCAGGCCCTGGAGGGCTTCGTACGGTCCCTCGGCAAGGAGATAGGACGGGGCAGGACCGTCAACCTCGTCCGGCTGACCGACGCGCCCGCCGCCGAGTCCACCCTGCGCTTCCTGCTCTCCCCCAAGTCGGCCTACGTCAGCGGCCAGGTGATCGGGGTGGGGACCGCCGAGGGGCCCGACGGCCCCGTCGACTGGACCCTCCCCCTCACCGGGCGCACCGCGCTCGTCACCGGCGCCGCCCGCGGCATCGGCGAGGCCGTCGCGGAGACGCTGGCCCGGTACGGCGCCCATGTCGTCGTACTGGACGTACCGCAGGCCGCGGAGGACGCCCGCCGGGTCGCCGCGCGGCTGGGCGGCAGCGCCCTCACCCTCGACATCACGGCCGCCGACGCGGGCGAGCGGATCGCCGCCGAGCTGCCCGACGGGCTGGACGTACTGATCCACAACGCGGGGATCACCCGGGACCGGCGGCTGGTCAACATGCCCGCCGAGCGCTGGAGTTCGGTGCTGGACGTCAATCTGGCGTCCGTGCTGCGCACCACGGACGCCCTGCTCGCCAAGGGCGCCCTGCGGACGGGCGGGCGGATCGTGGCCACCGCCTCCATCGCCGGACTCGCGGGCAACGCGGGGCAGACGAACTACGGCGCGAGCAAGGCCGGCGTCGCCGGTCTGGTCCGGTCCCTCGCGCCGCGCGCGCTCGCCGAGCACGGGGTCACGGTCAACGCGGTGGCGCCGGGCTTCATCGAGACGAAGATGACGGCCGCGGTGCCGTTGTTCATCCGCGAGGCGGGGCGCCGGATGAACTCCCTCGCCCAGGGGGGCCTGCCGGTCGACGTGGCCGAGACGACCGCCTGGCTCGCCCACCCCGCGTCCGGTTCGGTGAACGGTCAGGTCGTGCGCGTGTGCGGCCAGAGTCTGCTGGGGGCGTAGTGACCGGCACGGTGACCATCCTGTCCGGACCTCCCTCCCTCGGTCCGCTGCTCGCCCTCGGCGCACTGCGCTCGCCGTTCAAGCGGCCCCGGCCGGGCGTCGCGTTCCCCGGCACCGGCGACCGGCTCGTCCTGCCCGACCTGCGGGTGGACCTGGCCCGGCTGGCCGCCTACGAGCGGGTGTGCGGCTTCCCGACCGGCGAGGACTCCCTGCCGCTCACCTATCCGCATGTCCTGGGCTTCCCGCTGGCCATGCGGATCATGAGCGGCCGCGGCTTCCCGCTGCCGCTGCTCGGCCTCGTCCACACGTCGATCGAGATCACCCGCCACACCACCCTCGCGGCCACCGGCAGCTACGAACTCACCGTGCACGTCGAGCGGTTGGCCGCGCACCGGCGCGGGACCGAGGCGGTCGTCGTGACGGAGCTGCGGGACGGCGGCACGGTCGTGTGGGAGTCGACGAGCACGTATCTGGCCCGGCACCGCACCGAGGCCGCGCCCGCCGCGCGGGAACCGGAGCCCGACCCGCTCCCCGTGCTCGACGAATGGCGGCTCGCCGCCGACGTCGGACGGCGCTACGGCGCCGCGTCGGGCGACCGCAACCCCATTCACCTCCACCCGCTCACCGCCCGTCTCTTCGGCTTCCCCCGGGCCATCGCGCACGGCATGTGGACCGTGGCCCGCTGCCTCGCCGCACACGGCACCCCCCAGGCCGTACGGGTACGCGCGGAGTTCCGGGCACCGGTCCTGCTGCCGGGAACGGTGACCTTCGCGGCGGACGGCGAGCGGTTCGAGCTGCGCGGGACGGGAGAGTCGGGACGGGTGCATGTAAGCGGCCGGGTGGCCCCGCTGACACGGTGACCGGGCCCGAGTGACGGGCGGCCCGAGTGACGGGCCCGGGGGTGCGGGCCCGGGTGTGCGGGCCCGGGTGTGCGGGCCCGCGTGACCGGCCCTGGTGACCAGCCCGGATGACCGGGCCCTGGTGACCGGTGCGCTGCTTCGTCGGGAGGGCGCCGACTGCCCTGTCCGTCGCAGCACGGCTCCGCCGGAGCGCCCGGTGGTCCTGCGCGATCGGCCCCCGACGCTGCCCTCGAGGTCCTTACCCCGGTCGCGTCCGGTCGAGCACAGTGGTGGGTTCAGATGGCTCTGTCGCTGAAGGGAGCGTCCATGCGCGCGCAGGACCAGGAGAACGACCTGGGTGGCAACCACCGGTCCAAGGCCGGGAGAGGCTCCGCACGGTCGTCGCTCACGGGACCGGCAGCGGGACTGCTCGCCCTCCAGCGCTCTGCGGGCAACGCGGCGGTGACGCGTGCCATCGAGGAACAGCGGCACGAGCACGGCCCCGGCTGTGGCCACGCGGACCGGTCGGTCCAGCGGGCCGTGGACACCGACGAGGCGCAGCAGGCCGCGGTGCAGCGCCGGGTGTCGCTGGCCGAGGTGACCGGATCCGGCGGCAGCGGTCTGGACCCGCGCATCCAGGCCAAGGCCGAGCAGGCGTACGGAATGTCGCTCGGTCATGTGCGCGTGCACAACGACGCGACCGCGCAGCGCGCGAGCGCCGACTTCCAGGCCCACGCCATGACCGTCGGCCATCACATCGTGCTCGGCTCGTCACGGGTGGACGACGAGACGATGTTCCACGAACTCGACCACGTCCGGCAGCAGTCGCAGGGCCCGGTGGCGGGCAGCGACAACGGCTCGGGTGTGAAGGTGTCCGACCCGGGCGACGCCTTCGAGCGCCAGTCGGCCGCCAACGGGCGTCTCGTCGCGCAGGGTTCGACCCCCGACCTCTCGCTGCCCGGCTCGGCGGGCCACGGGGCTCCGGTACAGCGGGCGGCGACCGGGACCGCCGAGCGGCAGAGCGTGCAGCGGATGCCCACGGCCCCCAGCGGCGTGACCAAGTCCAAGGCCAAGGCCAAGGCCAAGGGCGGCAGCAAGAAGACCATCGCGCAGGCGATCACCAGGGCACTCGTGGACGACTACGGCTGGAAGGAGTACGGCGGGGCGCAGAACAAGACCGTGCACCTGCCGATCGCCTCCGATGCCCCTCCCGAGCACGCGGTGAAAGAGGGGCTCTTGGGTGCCACGATGAGCGCGATGTACCACGGCACCGACAACATCCGGAAGGAACGCTCCTTCTCCGCGGAACGTCCGGAGCAGGCCCTGCGCTGGATCTCCACCGTCACCTTCAACTACCTCAACGACCTGCGCAAGCAGCCCGAGGAAGTACAGGCGGGCGTGAGCGGCGTCCAGCAGGAGGGGCCGGACGGCGCCGCCATGAGGTACCAGCTGTACATCTCGTCGAACAAGGACGGCGCCAACAAGGCACTCTCCGACCTGTACGAGGGCAAGGCCAACGCCAAGGCGTTCCTCACCGCGATCCTGGAGGCAGGCGAGCCGAACCTCTCCAGCCGCACGGCGCGCGAGCAACGGCACGCCCAGAAGCTGGCCTCACGTCTGCTGGGGGACAGGGAGGGCATGGAGGCGTACGGAGCGGTTCTCCAGGCTCTCGGTGGCTCGGTGAGCGTGCCCGCGAAGCGGGAGGACGCCGCCACGGACGGCCTGCACGCCGAGCGCCGCATCGTGGAGAGCGCGCCGGCGGGAAGCGTCTCCGCGATCGCCGGGGTCAAGCGGCCCTGCATGGTCTGCTACATGGAGCTCTTCCCCGGCGACGCCTCCAAGCGTCCCGGCCCCTACTGGCCCAGCAGGGCCGCCAACACGGGGAGGTTCGACTACACCCTCGACATGGCCCCGATGCTCGCTCGCAGCATCAATGAAGCGGCGGTGAAGGGCGGCGGCACGCATGTCAGCCTCCGGGTCGACTGCGAGGGCCAGGATCGGGTGGACACCGGGTACGGTTCCGAATCCGACTCCTCGGCCTCCGACAGCGAGCAGGCCCCGATGCTGGTACCGGCGGAAGCGATGGATCTGAGCTGAGGCGACACCCCGAGGTCCTTGCCGCGGGGCCTCTCAGGCCTCCGGTGGGGCCCAGGGCCGCCCCTCCATGAGGTTGCCCAGGCCTGCCCAGGCGAAGTTCATCAGGGTCGCCGCCGCCTGCCGGGCCGTGGTGCCGTCGGCGGTGTTGGCCCAGGCGGCGAGGGACTCGGCGGCGCCGACCAGCGCCTCGGCGAGTCCGGCGACCTCTCGTTCGGGCAGGTCGGGGTCCCGGTGTGCTTCCCTGGCCGCGACCACGATCAGGTGCGTGACGAACGCGACGATCTCCTCGCGCATCGCCGTGACCTCGGCGGCGAAGGGCTCGCCGTGCGTGCGGGCCTGAAGATGCAGGACGGACCAGGCGTGCGGATGCTCGGCGGTGTGCGCGAAGAACGCCCGCAGACCGTCCCAGAGTTGGCGGTCGGCGGGCAGGTCGGTGCGGACGCCGGTGCGCACCGCCGCGACGAGCGCCTTGGCCTCGCGCCGGATGCAGGCGGTGAAGAGGTCTTCCTTGGAGTTCAGGTACAGGTACACCAACGGCTTGGACACGCCCGCGAGTTCGGCGATCTCGTCCATGGACGCGGCCATGTACCCCCGGCGGCCGAAGGTCTCCACGGCGGCGTCCAGCATCTGCTGCTCACGGACCGCACGCGGCATCCGCTTGGTCTTCACGGTCCCCATGGACACAGCGTAGTTGGGCCCGCTCGGGTCCCCGCTCGGGTCCCTGCCCGGCCGTCCCGCCGCGCGACGCGACTACGAGGTCTGCGCCTGGCTCTGCGGCCGCGTCGCCTCGTCGATCGAGGCGTCCTCCTGGGACTTGTTGGCCTCCAGGTTGGCCTTCATACGGTCCACCCGCTGCACGACGTGCACCGAGGCACGGTCGCGCTCCTTGCGCAGCACCACGAAGCTGATCGGCGCGGAGATCACCAGTGAGAGCAGCAGGATCCACATGATGTTGGAGTCGCCGAGCCCGCGGGGCACGACGCCCGAGTAGACGAGACCCCAGACGACCACGAGGCAGCCGGCGAAGACACCGAGGCGCATCAGTGTGTAGCGGAGCATGTCAATCCACTCTTCCGAATCCAAAAGGGGCCGTCATCCAGTGAAGCACGCCGGGGTGCCGATCTTGCATCGGGGTGCGAGCGGTCGCGGCGGTCGCGGCGGTCTCAGACGTCACAGCGGTCACAGCGGTCACGTCAGGGGCAGCAGCATGATGATGTCGTCGCGGTCGTCGCCCGGCGCGACCCGGATGGCGCCGGGCACCCGGCCGACCTCCTTGTAGCCGCAGGAGCCGTAGAAGTGCTCCAGGCCGAGTCCGCCGCGGCAGGTGAGCCGGATCGCGTCGATGCCGTCGAAGGCGCGGGCCTCCTCGGCGGCGGCCGCCAGCAGGTCACGGCCGTAGCCCTTGCCCTGGTGCCGGGGGTGCACCATCACCGTGTAGAGCATCACCCAGTGGGTCTGGAGCCGGTGGGTGTTGAAGCTGAGGAACGCCGTCGCCGCCACCTGGCCGGCCGCGTCGTGTCCGACGAGCAGCCGGGTACGGCCCTCGGCCATCTGGACGAGGTGGCGGACCAGTTCCGGCCGGACCGTCTCGCGCTCCACCGGCGCCACGAAGCCGACGGCTCCGCCCGTGTTGGAGACGTCCGTCCACAGGTCGAGGATGCCGTCACGCAGGGCGGGGGTGACGGCGGGGTCGAGAGTGAAAGTAAGGGCCACGAAAGGATGGTAATCCTTACGCGGCCCCGACTTCCCAGTCCCTGCTCCTACCGCCTCAGACCCGCATCGGCTGCGGCGACTCGCGGAGCGCCGGGTCGGGGCCGTCGTACTCGCGGATGATCTCGTACCGGGTGTTGCGCTCCACCGGGCGGAAGCCGGCGTCCCGGATGAGGTCCAGCAGGTCGTCGCGGGTCAGCTTGTTCGGGGTGCCGTAGTTGTCGGCGTCGTGCGTGATCTTGTACTCGACGACCGAGCCGTCCATGTCGTCGGCGCCGTGCTGGAGCGCGAGCTGCGCGGTCTGGACGCCGTGCATGACCCAGAAGACCTTGACGTGCGGGACGTTGTCGAAGAGCAGCCGGGAGACCGCGAAGGTCTTGAGGGCCTCCGCGCCGGTCGCCATCTGGGTGCGGGCCTGGAGCCGGTTGCGGACCTTGCCGTCCTGCATGTCCACGAAGTCGTGCTGGTAGCGCAGGGGGATGAAGACCTGGAAGCCGTTCGTCTCGTCCTGGAGCTCACGCAGGCGCAGGACGTGGTCGACGCGGTGGCGGGGCTCCTCGATGTGTCCGTACAGCATGGTGCACGGGGTCTTGAGCCCCTTCTCGTGCGCCAGCCGGTGGATGCGCGACCAGTCCTCCCAGTGGGTGCGGTGGTCGACGATGTGCTGCCGGACCTCCCAGTCGAAGATCTCGGCGCCGCCGCCGGTCAGCGACTCCAGACCGGCGTCGATCAGCTCGTCGAGGATCTCGGAGGCGGACAGCCCGCTGATCGTCTCGAAGTGGTGGATCTCCGTCGCCGTGAACGCCTTCAGGGAGACGTCCGGGAGCGCGGCCTTCAGCTCCCGCAGCGAGCGCGGGTAGTAGCGCCACGGCAGGTTCGGGTGCAGGCCGTTGACGATGTGCAGCTCGGTGAGGTTCTCGCCCTCCATCGCCTTGGCGAGCTTCACCGCCTCCTCGATGCGCATCGTGTACGCGTCCTTCTCGCCCGGCTTGCGCTGGAAGGAGCAGTAGGCGCAGGAGGCCGTGCACACGTTCGTCATGTTGAGGTGCCGGTTGACGTTGAAGTGCACGACGTCGCCGTTCTTGCGGGTCCGCACCTCGTGCGCCAGTCCGCCCAGCCACGCCAGGTCGTCCGACTCGTACAGCGCGATGCCGTCCTCACGGGTCAGCCGCTCACCGGCCCTGACCTTCTGCTCCAGCTCGCGCTTGAGTCCGGCATCCATGCCCACACCTCTCTACGACTTCTCTTCGACTTCCTACGACGCCACCGACCGCCAACCGTACGCCCCCACCCTTCGGGCGGGAGGTACCCCCAGACGGCCCTGAAACGGGCCTACACCTCTTCGGGAAGCTCCCCGACCCGGTTCTCCCACTTGGTGGAGAGCACGATGGTGGTACGGGTCCGGGACACGCCCTTGGTCCCGCTGAGCCGCCGGATGATCCGCTCGAGACCGTCCACGTCGTTCGCCCGCACCTTGAGCATGAACGAGTCGTCGCCGGCGATGAACCAGCAGTCCTCGATCTCGCTGAGGTCCTTCATCCGGTTCGCCACGTCCTCGTGGTCGGCGGCGTCGGAGAGGGAGATGCCGATGAGGGCGGTGACGCCGAGGCCGAGCTGGGCGGCGTTCACCGTGGCGCGGTAGCCGGTGATGACACCGGCCGCCTCCAGCCGGTTGATGCGGTCGGTGACGCTGGGTCCCGACAGACCGACGAGGCGTCCCAGCTCCGCGTAGGAGGCCCGGCCGTTCTCCCTCAGGGCCTGGATGAGCTGCCTGTCCACCGCGTCCATGCGATCGAAGCCTTCCGATGAGGAGAGATGAGGAGTGTGGGGGGAGTTCCTGAAACGGGTGTTTCTGAAGCGGGTGTTTCTGAAACGGGTGTTTCTGAAGCGGTTTCCTGGAGCGGTGTTCCTGGAGCGGTGGTGCGTGCCGCCCGCGCCGTCCGTGCCGCCCGACGCTCAGGCGGGAGGACGGGAGCCGCCGCCGATCTCGCCCTTCCAGCGGCGGTACAGCCCGTGCCCGACGCCCGCCGCGTCGAGGACCCGCCCGGCGACGAAGTCCACCAGGTCCTGGATGTGGGTGGCGCCCGCGTAGAAGGCCGGGGAGGCCGGCACGACGCTCGCGCCCGCCTCGTCCAGGGCGACCAGATGACGCAGGGTCTGCCCGTTCAGCGGGGTCTCCCGTACGGCCACGACCAGCGGACGCCGCTCCTTGAGCGTCACGCTCGCCGCCCGCTGGAGGAGGTCCTTGGAGAGCCCTAGGGCGACCCCGGCCACACAGGCGGTGGAGGCGGGCACGATCAGCATGCCCTTCGTGGCGTACGACCCGGAGGAGGGCCCGGCGGCCAGGTCCCCGGCCGCCCAGTACCGCACCCGGTCGCCCCCGCCCTCACCGTCGAGGTCCACATCGAAGGTGCCCGGCTTCCCGTCGGCCCCCCGAGCGAGCCATTCCCGCAGGTCGTCGCGCCAGTGCGCGTCCCGGAAGGAGATCCCCGTCTCGTCGAGCAGGGTGAGCCGCGAGGCCCGGCTGACCACCAGGTCGACGCTCTCTCCCGCGGCGAGCAGCGCGCGCAGCACAGCGGCGGCATAGGGCGTACCGGACGCCCCGGACACCCCCACGATCCAAGGCACGCGCTGCGTTTCTCCTGCGTTCACACCTTGAGCGTACCGGTGGGCGGAGAGGTCTTCAGGACCGGTCGGCCCCGGAGCCCGCGTGCCCCCTTCGCTCCCTGCGCCCGCCCGTTCACCCGGACGGAGTACATGGCCGGATCACACGGACCGCCCGGCCCTAGACGGTGAGCCCCCGCACCAGCAGGTCGATCAGCGCGCACCCGAACAGGCTGATGCCGATGAACCCGTTCGTCGAGAAGAACGCCCTGTTCAGGCGGGTCAGGTCGTGGGGCCGCACGATCGTGTGCTCGTAGACGAAGGCCCCCGCGACGATCACCAGGCCGAACCAGAAGAAGGCGCCGGCGTCGGTGGCCAGGGCGTACCAGACGAACAGGGCCGTCGTGATCGCGTGACAGACCCGCGCCCCCCAGACCGCCGCCGGGATGCCGAAGCGGGCCGGGACCGACATGACGCCGACCTCGCGGTCCGTCTCCACGTCCTGGCAGGCGTAGATCAGGTCGAAGCCGCCGATCCAGATGCCCACCGCCAGGCCCAGGATCACCGCGTCCCAGGACCACTCGCCGGTGATCGCCAGCCAGCCGCCGATCGGGCCCATCGCCTGCGCCAGGCCGAGGATGGCCTGCGGGAAGTTCGTGAAGCGTTTGCCGTACGGGTAGACCACCATCGGGATCACCGCGATGGGAGCCAGGGCCAGGCAGAGCGGGTTCAGCAGCGCCGCCGCGCCCAGGAAGATCACCAGGGCGATCAGGGCGCCGGTCCAGGCGTGCCGCACCGACATCGCGCCCGTCACCAGCTCGCGGTGTGCCGTGCGGGGGTTACGGGCGTCGATCTCGCGGTCGATGATCCGGTTGACCGCCATGGCGAAGGTGCGCAGGCCCACCATGCAGACGGTGACCAGCAGCAGCCTGCCCCAGTGGATGTTCTCGTCGGTCTGGAACATCGCCGTCAGCGCGGCGATGTAGGCGAAGGGCAGCGCGAAGACCGAGTGCTCGATCATCACCAGCCGCAGGAAGGCCTTGGTGCGTCCTGGCTGCGGCAGCGCCGCGGAAGCGGAACTCACAGGCCGTACTCCTTCCAGCGGCGGTCGACCTTCGCCGCCGTATCCGGGTCGGACAGCACCATCTCCGGCCAGCCCCCGTCCCGCGTGTACCCCTCCTCGGGCCACTTCCGCGTCGCGTCGATGCCCGCCTTGCCGCCCCAGAACTGCTGGTAGGAGGCATGGTCGAGATGGTCGACCGGGCCTTCGACGACGGACAGGTCGCGGGCGTAGTCGGTGTTGCCGAGCGCCCGCCACGCGACCTCGTGCAGATCGTGGACGTCGCAGTCCGCGTCGACGACCACGATCAGCTTGGTCAGGGACATCATGTGGGCGCCCCAGACCGCGTGCATGACCTTCTGCGCGTGCTTGGGGTACTTCTTGTCGATCGAGACGATCGCACAGTTGTGGAAGCCGCCGGCCTCGGGCAGGTGGTAGTCCACGATGTCCGGGACGATGATCTTCAGCAGCGGGAGGAAGAAGCGTTCCGTGGCACGGCCCAGCGGGCCGTCCTCCGTCGGCGGCCGGCCGACCACGATCGACTGGAGCAGCGGACGCTTGCGCATCGTCACGCAGTCGATCTTCAGGGCGGGGAACGGCTCCTGCGGGGTGTAGAAGCCGGTGTGGTCGCCGAACGGGCCCTCCGGCAGCATCTCGCCCGGCTCCAGCCAGCCCTCGATCACGACCTCCGCCTGCGCCGGCACCTGGAGCGGGACCGTCTTGCAGTCGACCATCTCGATCCGCTTGCCCGCGATGAAGCCGGCGAAGAGGTACTCGTCGATGTCGCCGGGGAGCGGGGCGGTGGAGGCGTACGTCACGGCGGGCGGGCAGCCGAAGGCGATCGCGACGGGGAGCCTCTCGCCCTTGCGGGCCGCGACCTGGTAGTGGTTGCGGCTGTCCTTGTGGATCTGCCAGTGCATGCCGATCGTGCGCTTGTCGTGGCGCTGGAGGCGGTACAGGCCGAGGTTGCGGATCCCGCTCTCCGGGTCCTTGGTGTGCGTCAGGCCCAGGTTGAAGAAGGAGCCGCCGTCCTGCGGCCAGGTGAAGAGGGCGGGGAGGGCGTCGAGGTCGACGTCGTCGCCGTGCAGGACCACCTCCTGGACGGGGGCGTCCTGGGGCTTCACCTTCTTCGGCGGGACGTGCGTCATCGCGCCGAGCTTGCCGAACGCCTCGCGGACGCCGACGAACCCGTGCGGCAGCTCGGGCCGCAGCAGTCCGCCGATCTTCTCGCTGATCTCGGCGTAGGACTTGAGGCCGAGAGCCTTCAGGAGCCGTCGGTCGGTGCCGAACACGTTCATCGCGAGGGGCATGCTCGACCCCTTCACGTTCTCGAAGAGCAGCGCGGGGCCACCGGACTTCTGGACCCGGTCGACGATCTCCCCGACTTCCAGATACGGATCGACCTCAGCCTTGACGCGCTTGAGGTCGCCTTCGCGTTCCAGTGCCCTGAGCAGGGAACGAAGATCGTCGTAAGCCATGTGTCCCAGTATCGCCGAGGCCCGTCCGGCGCCGACGCGCGCCCCGCACTACGCCCCCGCACCGCCTCGCGGGAACGTTTTCCGCCACCCGCTACCCTGGCCCGGTCACCGGGGCGCTCCCGCGCCCCCGTCGCCGTCACCGTCTCCTGGGGGAACCCGCCACCATGCTCAGGTATCTGCCGTTCCTGCTGGTACTGGCGCTGTGGATCTACGCCTTCATCGACTGCCTCAACACCCCCGAGGAGGAGGTGCGGGGGCTGCCGAAGGTGGTCTGGGTCATCATCATCCTGCTCTTCGGCGAGGTGCTCGTCGGTCCGGTCGCCTGGCTGGTGGCAGGCAAGGCGCGCCGCGCGCCCGTGGGCGGTAACGCTCCGGCCGAGTCGTCCCGCGGCCGACGCGCCGAGTGGGTCGCGCCCGACGACAACCCCGAGTTCCTCAAGTCCCTCAAGGAGAACAAGGAAGAGGACAAGAAGGACGACGAGGCTCTCCTCAAGGACTGGGAGGCCGACCTGCGCCGCCGCGAGGACGAGCTGAAGCGCCGCGAGTCCGGTGAGGACCCCCAGCCTCCGCAGGCCTGAGACACGCCGACGGCGCCCTGCGGTCTCGGTGAGACGCGGGCGCCGGGGCGTGGACGCGAGGGGGGCCGCCGGAACGGGCGACCCCGGGGCGGGGACGGATCCTAGGCGGCGTCGTGTTCGACGGACCTGGGCGAGCACTGGGGAGCGTGCTGCCAGTAGCAGCCGACCTGGACGAGTCCGTACCGGTAGTCCGAGCCGGTGCCGGCGACGGGCCGGGCGTCCCGGCCGAGCGTGCGCAGGATGTCGCGGGCGTTGCCCTTGCAGTGGCCGGAGGTCAGGCACACCGCGGCGGAGCCGGTGACGAAGGGCGCGGCCATGCTCGTGCCGGAGAGGAAGCCGTAGTCCTCGCCCAGCGGCGTGGCGCGGGTGGGGAGTGTGGAGAGGATGTCGGCGCCCGGGGCGGCGATGTCCACCCACGACGCTCCGTAGTTGGAGAAGGACGCCCGCTGGTCGAACACGGTGGTGGCGGCGACGCTGATCGCCTCCGGGTAGGCCGCCGGGTAGTTCAGCGCGGTCGTACCGGCGTTGCCCGCGGAGGCCACCACGGCGACGCCCGCCTGGGTGGCCAGCCGGACGGCCTGGTGCACCAGCGGGCTGTCCACCGAGGTTCCCAGACTCAGGTTGGCGACCCGGATGTTCTTCGCCTTCGCGTTCTGGGCGACCCAGTTCAGGCCCGCGATGAGGTCGGAGAAGAGACCCGAGCCGCTGTCACCCAGGACCTTGACGTTCCACAACCGGGTGCCGGGGGCGGTGCCCTCCGCGCCGATGCCGTTGTTGAGCGCCTGGATGATGCCCGCGACGTGCGTTCCGTGGCCGTGGAGGTCGTTCGCGCCGGGCGAGGTACTGAAGTTGGCGTTCCCGGCCACCCGCAGGTCCGGGTGACCGGCGTCCACGCCGGTGTCCAGCACCGCCACCCCGACCCGGGCGGCCTCCGGCACCCGGAATCCGTGCTCGGAGCCCGCCACGGCGCCGATCCGGAACAGGCCCCACTGCCCGGCGAGCAGCGGGTCGCCCTTGTACGCGACACCGCCCCCGTCCGGCTTGCCCGTCCGCTGTCGCGGCGCCTGGAGCGAGGAACCGGCGACCGGTTCGGGCAGGGACACCGTTTGGTCGGGTTCGACCGAGGCGACCTGCGGGTCGGCGCGAATGGCCTCGATCTGGTCCGCGGTCGCCTCCAGGGCGTAGCCCTTGAGAGTCGCCCCGTCCACGGTGGCGTCGAAGACATGGCGCAGCCGGCTCCCGCCGTCCGACGCCTGTCCCTTCGCCTGTTCCTCGGCGACCTTGCCCGGATCGGTGACCGTGTCCTTGAGCTGCACGATCCACCGCTCCGCCGGAGCGGGCTCGGCGGCCTGCGCGGAGCCGGGCACGACCGCGGCGGCCGTGAGGGCCGACAGCGCGGCACAGGCGACCAAACCGTTACGGAGCGGAATCTTTCCGAGTCTTCGCACCAAATCCTCCACACCCTGCACACCGAAGATCGACAAGGTAGGACAATAGGAGCGGCCGCATGTTCCCCGGAGGCGACTCACTCGGGATCACCCGGACCGATCGTCGAATCACCTGATCGGCCGCGCGGGCTACGCTGACGCCGACAGCAGCGCGACCGAGGACAGCCGTTCGATGAGCCCCGAGCAGCAAAGCGGCCAGGCCACCGCCGAGTTGACGCAGGACGCGACGGTCACCGAGCCCAAAAGGTCCGGCCCGGCGGCCGGCCGCCCGCTGCGCTCCGTCGACCTCGCCCGCCTCGCCGGGCTCTCGACCCAGCAGATCCGCAACTACGAGGAGGCGGGCGTCCTGCCGCCGGCCGAGCGCACGGCGTCCGGCTACCGCACCTTCACGGACGTCCACCGGCAGGCGCTCACCACCTACCGGACGCTGGTGAAGGGGTACGGGCCCGTGGTGGCGGCCCGGATCATGCGGACCCTGCACGCCGGCGACGTCCCGGCCGCCCTCGCCCTCGTGGACGCCGCGCACGCCGCGCTGCACGAGGAGCGTGGCGCGCTGCGGGCGACCGGCGAGACCCTGGAAGCGCTGGGCCCGGCACCGCCGGTCACGGCGCGGACGCGGCGGGAGGCCGGGGCACCGCCCCCGGCGACACCCCGCTCCGGCCTGCGCATCGGCGAGGTCGCCGCGCTGCTGGGCGTACGGACGTCGGCGCTGCGCGTGTGGGAGGCGGCCGGGCTGCTCAGCCCGACGCGTCAACGGGGCACCGGATACCGCGTGTTCGGCCCCGCCGACGTGCGCGACGCCCGGGTGGTCGACTCCCTGCGACGCGGCCACTACCTGTTCCGGCAGATCCGCCCGGTGCTCGAGGGCCTGCGCCGGGAGGGCGGCGGCGAGCCCCTGCGGGCGGCGCTCACGGCCCGCGGGGAGGCGCTGACGGCCCGCACCCACGCGATGCTGGAGGGCGCGGGCGCCCTCCACGGCTACCTCGCCCGGGTCACCGCAGCCGGGAGGACGACAGGATCGACAGCAGGTGGGCCGGGACCATCACCCAGGTGATCGCGGCGATGGCCGCCAGCGCCCAGCGGGTGGGCCCGACCCCGCCGGTCGCCGCGTCCAGGGCGGCCACGGCCAGCAGGACCAGGGAGGCCTCGATGCCGTTGGTGACCCGGTGGATCTTGAAGGCGGCGGCGAGCCGGCGCAGCGAGGCGACGCCCTGGGAGCGGGGCGCGGTGGCCTCGTCGTCGGCGACGGCGAGGCCGCGCCGGGCCCGGGCCACGTCCACCAGGTCGGTCGAGGCCTTCAGCAGCACCACACCGAGCGCGGTCGCCAGCCCCAGCGACACCCAGCCGTTGAAGCCCGCCCAGCCGCCGAGGCCGGACTCGGCGGCCCGGAAGCCGAAGCCGATCATGAGTGCCGCGTCGGCCAGATAGGCGCCGAGCCGGTCGACGTAGATGCCGGTCGCGCTGTTCTGTCCCTTCCAGCGGGCGACCTCGCCGTCCACGCAGTCGAAGAGCAGGAACAACTGCATCAGGAGCGCGGCGAGCACGGCCCCCGCGAGACCGGGGACGAGCAGCGCGGCGCCGGACAGCACCCCGCACACCACCATCGTCCAGGTCAGCTGGTCCGGGGTGACCCGGGTGCGCACCAGCTGGCGGGTGAACCGCAGCGAGACGCGCCGCATGTAGAGGCGTCCCGCCCAGTGCTCGCCGTTGCGGCTGGCGAGCTTGGCCTGCGGCTGGCAGACCTCCCGCAGCTCCTCCAGAACAGGAGCAGCAACCATGAACTTTCCTTCCGCCCGGGGCTCAACTGCCGCGCCTGCGGCGGTGATCGGCACAGGTTACTTGACCCGCTCCCGGACATTTCCCGGGGGATTCCGGCCCGGTCGAAAGCGGTGTCCCGCCCCGCCCGGCCACACGATCGCGTGAGCGCCCGCGTCGGCGCGGATCCCTCCGGGAACGGATCGGGGTGAAGACACGCACCCTGTCGAGGAGGACCGTATGGATCGGGTGGATCAGGCGACGGCACGGTCGTGGCTCGCCACCGCCGTCGCAGAGGCGCGGGCCGGTCTCGCCGAGGGCGGCATCCCGATCGGCGCCGCGCTCCACGGCCCGGACGGCACCCTGCTGGGCCGCGGCCACAACCGGCGCGTCCAGGACGACGACCCCTCGATGCACGCGGAGACGGCCGCCTTCCGCGCGGCGGGACGCCAGCGCTCGTACCGCGGCACGACGATGGTGACCACCCTGTCCCCCTGCTGGTACTGCTCCGGGCTGGTCCGCCAGTTCGGCATCTCCCGGGTGGTCGTCGGCGAGGCGAGCACCTTCCACGGCGGCCACGACTGGCTGGCGGAGCACGGCGTCGAGATCGTGCTCCTCGACGACTCCGAGTGCATCGCCCTGATGCGCGACTTCATCGCGAAGAACCCGGCTCTCTGGAACGAGGACATCGGTGAGTAACCCCCCTGCCCGCACCCCCCGCGCCCCCCGCACCTCCCGTATCCCGGCCATCGACCTCGGGCCGTGGCTCTCCGGCGACGCCGACGCCCGCGCCGCGATCGCCCGTACCGTCGACGACGCCCTGCGGACCGCCGGGTTCCTGCTGGTCACCGGGCACGGGGTCGACCCCGCCCTGCGCGACCGCATCCGGGAGGCCGCCCGGGCGTTCTTCGTGCTGCCCGCCGACGTCAAACAGGCCTACGGCGCGAAGGTCGGGGGCCGCGGCTGGCTGGGGCCGGGCGCGGAGGCCAACGGGTACTCGGAGGGGACGAAGACCCCACCGGACCTGAAGGAGTCCCTGACCTTCGCCACGCACGAGCCCTTCGACGACCCGGTGGTCAACGCGGAGTGGTACGCCCCGAACGTGTGGCCCGCGGAGGTGCCGGAGCTCCGGGGGCTGTGCGAGGAGTACCTGACCCGGATGGGTGAACTGGAGAAGCAGCTGCTCTCCCTGCTCGGGGAGGCCCTCGGCCTCGGAGCGGACTTCTTCTCCCGGCACATGGACCACCCGACCTACGGTTTCAACATCAACTGGTATCCGGGTACGGAGGTCGTCGGGGAGCCGCAGCCGGGCCAGTTCCGGATCGGCCCGCACACCGACTTCGGCACCGTCACCATCCTCGACCGGCAGGCCGGCAGGGGCGGGCTCCAGGTCTGGACGGACGAGGGCGGCTGGGAGGACGCGCCCTTCGACCCGGACGCCTTCACCATCAACATCGGTGACCTGATGGCCCGCTGGACCGGTGACCGGTGGCGCTCGGGCAGGCACCGCGTACTGCCGCCCCCGGCCGACGCGCCGACCGAGGAGCTGATGTCCCTCGTCTACTTCGGCGAGTGCACCCCGGGGACGCTCGTGGAGTCCGTCCCGGCGCCCGTCGGCCGGGTGGCGTACGAGGCGGTCGACTCGCATGTGTATCTGCGGGAGAAACTGGACTCGATCACGGTGGAATGACGGCCTCATTCCGCTCACGTCCGGAAGTTTCGTGACCCAACGGACACCATGCGATCTGGCACTTACCAACTCCCTCTCCTTACCCTTGCGTTGGGAACCGAGCCCTGGGGGAGGTGCGCGGTGCACAGACGGTTGTACGGGCGTGGCGCGCTGTTCGACGTCGAGCCGGCCGGTCTCGTACCGCGACTCGTGGGGATCCGTCCGTACGAGCTCCACGCGGAGAAACCCGAACACCCCGCAGGGCCGCCCCTGCTGGTGCTGGCGGGCGGCCGGGGTCTGGGCAAGAGCGCGGTGCTCGCCGAGTTGTGGGACGCCTACACGGAACACACCCGCAGGGGCGAGGCCCGCAGACGTACCCCGGTCGCGTTGATCGACTGCGAGGACGAGCAGTTCGCGCGGCCGCCGCACGAGGAGAGCCCCGAGTCCTGGTCGCCGGTCTGGCAGGCGCTGCTGGTCGTCGCCGAGCAGCTGACGGAACCGGTGCGGGCGGCCGGGCAGCTCACCTTTCCGCGGCTGACGGCCGGGCTGGTGGCGGTCCGGGCCAGCGACTGGAGCGGCCGGACCGACTCCGACCGCATCCGGCGGGAGCTGGTGCGGATCCTGCTGCTGAACGAGCGCGCTTCCCGGTTCAGCCTGGCCGGGCGGTGGGCGGCCAAGGTCGCGTCGAAGGTGATCGCGGCGGCGAGCGGCGGGGGCCCGTTCGTCGCGGCGACCGTCGAGGCCACCCTGGAGGCGCTCTCCGAGGGCGTCACGCACCGCAAGGAGCAGAAACCGGCCACCTGGTACCGCTCGTATCCGAACGCGGGCGGCAACGCCAAGCGGGGACTGCTGCTGCTCGCCGGGAACTTCCGGGCCGGCGGCACCTCGCGCGAACACGCCGAGCGCTGGCTGGTGCGGGCGCTGCTCGCCGACCTGGCAGAGGCCTACTCGGGGCTCGGCTCGCATCTGACCCGGCTGGGCCGGCCGCTCGTGCTGCTGGACAACGCGCGGAGCGGCCCCGGCCCCGGGCTGCTGGACGCCGTCCTGCGGGACCGGGCGGACGGGGTCGCCGACCAGGTGGTGTGGGTGGCGACGGTACGCGGCGCGAGCCATCCGGCGCTCGGCGACGCCGTACGCCGTGAACTGCCCGAGGTGGCCCGGGCCACGGACTGGGAGCCGGGCAGTTCGCCCTCCTCGCGGGCACTGCTCGTACCGCTGCCGCCGCTGTCCCCCGACGACACCCTGCACATGGTCGGCGCGGTCTGCGACGACACCGAGCCGCCGCCTGGGTTCCCGCACGCCACACACCGGCTGACGGGCGGCAACCCGCTCGGGATCGTGCTGCTCGCGACCGCCGCCCGGCAACACCCCGGGCGGGCGGCCTCCTTGGGGCGGCTGCTCACCGCGAAGGTCAGGCTGGAGGAGGGGCAGGCCGACGACGGCAGGCCCGCCTACGCCGAGTTGCTGGGCCGCCTGGTCCCCGCCGACCGGCTCGACGAGCTGACGGTCCTCGCGGCCGCCCACGACCACGACTCCGCCGTGGCCCTCGCCGACGCCCAACTCCCCGACGACTTCGGTTCGTCGGGCGTCCGGTCACTGCGGGCGCGGCTCGCCGCGGAGGGGCTGCCGGCCGCGCCGGGCCACTTCGTCGGCGACCCCTTCGCCCGCACCCTGCTGCTGCTCCGGCTGCACCACCGGCCCGCCGACCACGCCAAGTGGCGCGAGGTGCACGAGACCCTGATCCGGCACTACACCCACGCCGGCGGCCAGGACCCGGACGACCAGGACCCCGCCCACGCCCGCTACCGGCTCTACCACGAGCTGGCGCTCGGCGACACGGCCGGCGCGGTGGCCTACCTGCGCGACACGTTCGCCGGCCTGCGCACCCGCACCTGGCTGGAGACCCTCCGGTTCCTGGCGTCCGCGCCCTACTTCCACGCGCACGACGCGGCAGGCCGCGACTTCGACGGCCGGGGCGACCGCCGGGCGGCGATCGCGCTGGGCCGCACGGACGCCGGCCAGGAGCCGCCGGAGGGCGTGAACGCCGCCCTCCACCTGCGGATACGGCGGCTGCTGCACGCCGTCTGGCAGGTGACCGACCCGCTGGTACTGCCGGACCCGAAGGTGTGCGGGCGGCTGGAGTTCGAGCTGCTCCAGCTGTCCGACCAACGGCCCGCCGGGGGCGCGCTGCTGTTCGCGACCTCCCAGACCTGGCCCCGGGACGCCCTCGCGGGCCGTCCGCTGCGCATCCCGGCCGAGGACGACGACGGCGACACGGACGGCGACGGGCACGGACCGGACGACGGGGACGGGGTGGCGTGATGGCCGACGGGGACGGGGTGGCGTGATGGCCGACGGAGTCAGAAGCCCGCTGGTGCGGTGGCTGCGGGAGATCTGGGAGATCCGCCTCTACCGCTATCTGGCACTGCTGATCACGGCCGCCGTGCTGACCGGGCTGGTCTTCGCCGTGCGGGCGGTCACCGACGAGGACCGGTCCTGCGCGCCCGGGGTGGCCCGTCCGGCCGGCAGCGACGAGTGCGTGGGCGTGGCCACGGGCGCGTACGACTTCGGGCATCCCCAGCTGCGGGACGCGGTGCGGGCGATCGACCGGGAGAACGACCGGCTCAAGGCCGGCGGTTACGTCACCGTCGCGCTGATGCTGCCGTACACCGCCTCCACCCCCTCGACGCTCAGCGACATCCAGCACGAGGTGCAGGGCGCCTACCTGGCCCAGTGGCAGGCCAACCACACCTCCAACGGCCAGGCTCCGGCGATCCGCCTGGTGCTCGCCAACCCGGGTGCCACCAGCGACCACTGGGAGACCATGGTCGACCGACTGGAGCGGATGGCGAAGGGGGCCGACCGGCTGCGCGCGGTCGCCGGGGTCGGGCAGAGCACCGACAACAACAAGAAGGCCGTGGCGGAACTGACCCGGCGGGGCATCCCGGTGGTCGGCGCCTCCATCACCGCCGACAACCTCGCCAACGGGCAGCACGGCAAGGACCCCTTCCCCGGCCTGGCCCGGGTCTCCCCCACCAACACGGACGAGGCACGCGCCCTGGCCTCGTTCGCCAAGGTCGACGCCGGCCGGGCCCTGCTGGTGTACGACAAGCCGGGCGACCCGTACACGCGGACGCTCCAGACGTCGTTCGCCGCGCTGCTGAAGGGTTCGCCCTACGAGCCGCAGCCGTTCACCCCGCCCGCCGACCGCACCCAGGAGGGGACGACGGCGAACACCTTCCGGCAGATCACCCACCTGGTGTGCGACACCTCCGCGGAGACCGACACGATCCTGTTCGCGGGCCGGCACACGCAGTTGCGGCAGTTCGTCAACGCGCTCGGCACGCGCGGCTGCCAGAACCGGAAGTTCACGGTGCTGACGGGCGACGAGGGCTCGTACCTGTCCGGCGACAAGAAGCTGGACCGCACGGCCCTCACCCACAACCTCTCCGTCCGCTACACCTCGCTCGCCCATCCGGACGCGTGGGTGAACGCCCCCGTGACACTGCGGGGCGGTTCGGCGGCGGACGCGAAGGTCCTCACCGACCTCCTCGCCCGCAGCGCCCGCGAGCCGGTCGGCCCGATCGGCGACATCGCCCTGGAGGACGGCCAGCTGATCATCGGATTCGACGCGATGACGCTGGCCGTGCACGGCATCCGCGAGGCCACGCCCGACGGCGCGACCGTCCCGCCCCTCGCGGACGTCGGCCTCCAGTGGCCGCAGGTCAAGGGCTCGCTGCGGGTGAGCGGGGCGAGCGGCTGGATCTGCCTGGACGTGCACGGCAATCCGTACGACAAGGCCGTACCGATCGTGGAACTTCATCCCGACGGCGGCTCCCGCTTCGTCCGCATCGCCTGGCCGGAGGGCAAGCCCCCGACCACGGAGTGCCTGCCGCCGTCCTGACGGCTCGACGGAAAAAGGCCGGTCCCGTGACCCTGGGTCACGGGACCGGCCTTCGCCGTGGGGCGGCTACACGCCCGCGTACGAGTGCTTTCCGGAGACGAAGATGTTGACGCCGTAGTAGTTGAACAGCCAGCAGCCGAACGCGATCAGGGCCAGGTAGGCGGCCTTGCGGCCCTTCCAGCCGGCCGTGGCGCGGGCGTGCAGGTAGCAGGCGTAGGCGACCCAGGTGATGAACGACCAGGTCTCCTTCGGGTCCCAGCCCCAGTAGCGGCCCCAGGCGTCGCCCGCCCAGATGGCGCCCGCGATGATCGTGAACGTCCACAGCGGGAAGACGGCCGCGTTGACGCGGTAGGCGAACTTGTCGAGCGAGGCCGAGGCGGGCAGCCGGTCGAGGACCGAGTTGGCGAACTTACCGGGCTTGCCGCCGGTCGCCAGCTTGTTCTCGTAGGCGTCCTTGAACAGGTACAGGATCGTGGCGACCGCGCCGACGTAGAACACCGCACCGCAGAAGATCGCGGTGGAGACGTGGATGTACAGCCAGTACGAGTGCAGCGCCGGGACCAGCTGGTCGCTCGCCGTGTACAGGACGGTGACCGCGAGACCCAGGTCCAGCAGGACCGAGGTGATCAGGAACAGGCCGAGCCAGCGCACGTTCTTCTTCAGCGCCAGCAGCCCGAGGTACACGCCGACGGCCACCGTGGAGAAGGTGAGGTTGAACTCGTACATGTTGCCCCACGGCGCCCGCTCCACCGAGGCCGCGCGGGCGATCACGCCGCCCAGCTCGACCAGGAACGCGAGCACCGTGAGGGAGATGGCGATCCGGCCGTACATGTCGCCCTGCTCGTCACCGCCGTGCGCGCCGGGCCCGTCGGGCACGTCGCGCGCGCCGGCCGCGGAGCGCACGACGACCTGCGGCCGCTCCAGGACGGCCGTCCCGCCCTCCTTCCTGGCCGTGACGGCCGGGCCCTTGGCCGCGGTCGTGGCGGTGAGCGCGGCGGCGGTACGGCCGACCTTGCTGCGACTGCCGAGGAGCCATTCGGCGATGTACGCGAAGAAGGCCAGGGTGTAGACGGCCATCGCGGAGTAGATCAGCGTGTTGCTGATGCTCGCGAGGTTTTCGTTGGTGGCGGCGGCAAGCTCCGTGGTGGCGGCGAGAGTCACTTCTCAGCCCCTTCGGCAGGTACGACTTCGGGTTCGGGGGATGCGGAGGATGCGGACGGCCCGGGGGTGTCGGGGTCCGGGGTCGAGGGAGCCTGGTCGTACAGGATTCCGGCGAGGTCGCCGAGTTCCTCGGGCACCTTGGCCGACTCGCTGCGGCCGAGTCCGCCCATCTCGACGACCGTCACCCCGTCGTCGCCCTGCACCGCGCGCACCCAGACCCGGCGGCGCTGGAGGAACAGGGAACCGGCGAGACCGAAGATCGCGGCGATGGCCCCGCCCAGCGCCCAGCCGCTCGCGGGCTGCTGGGTGACCTGGAAGTTCGCCCACTCCTTGGTGCCCTCGTAGGTCACCGAGCCGGCGCCGTTCGGGAGGGTCATGGTCTCGCCGGGCTTGAGGTTGTCCCGCAGCTGAGCGCCCTTGGAGTCCTTGAACTCCTTCATGTGCGACTTGTCGAGCTGGTACACGCTCTGCGGGATGCCCGAGTCGACGCCGAGGTCGCCGTGGTACGGCGTCAGGTTCAGCACCGGGTTGCGCAGCGCCGGGAACGTCGAGGCCGCCTCGCTGCCCTTGGTGTACGTCGGCAGGAAGAAGGCCGAGATGCCCAGCTGCTCACCGACGCCCTTGGCGTCCCGGTAACCGTCGAGGACCTTGATCACACCGCTGGAGGTGATGTTGGAGTCGAGCGGCAGCAGCGGCACCGCGTCGCGGTAGACGACGTTGCCCTTGCCGTCGCGGACGGTGATGACGGGCGCGTAGCCGTGGGCGGTGAGGTAGATCTTCGAGTCGTCGATCTCCAGCGGGTGGTTGACCTTGACGACGGCCTTCTTGTCCTTGCCGTAGGCGCCCACGCTGTAGGTGAGGGCGGACTGGAAGGTGCGTGCGGTGCCCGTGTTGGGACCCGAGGTCTCGTACGTGCCGGTGAACTTGTCCAGGGTGAAGCTGAACGGGTTCAGGTCGTCGGTGCCGAAGAGGTTGCCGGACTTGAAGTCGTTGTACTGGGTGAGGGTGTTGGAGAAGCCGTCGCCCTCTACGACCAGCTTGTTCCCCTCGGCCTTGTAGAGCTGGCCGCAGGCGAAGGCGATCAGCATCACGATCAGCGCGATGTGGAAGGAGAGGTTGCCGACCTCACGGAGGTAGCCCTTCTCCGCGGCGACGGCGTCCCCGGCCAGGTGGGCGCGGAAGCGCCGCCTGCGCAGCAGGGTGAGCGCGGCCGCACGGACCTCTTCCGGCTCGGCGTCGGTGCGCCAGGTCGTGTACGCGGGCAGCCTGGTCAGCCGCTTCGGCGCACCCGGCGGGCGGCTGCGCAGCTGACCGACGAACTGCCAGGTGCGGGGCACGATGCAGCCGATGAGGGAGACGAACAGCAGGATGTAGATCGCGGAGAACCACACCGAGCTGTAGACGTGGAAGAGGCCGAGCCTGTCGTAGACCGGCGCGAGCGTCCCGTGGGCCTGACGGAATTCGGCGACCTTCGTCTCGTCGGTGCCGGACTGCGGGATCAGCGAACCGGGGATCGCGCCGAGCGCCAGCAGCAGGAGCAGCAGCAGCGCGACCCGCATGGAGGTGAGCTGCCGCCAGAACCAGCGGGCCCAGCCGATGACCCCCAGGGCGGGTCCACTGGCCAGCGTGTCCACGGGCGCGGTGGACAGCTGGGAGCCGGCGGCGCCGAGATCCTGCTCGTCGGAGGGGGCCGGGGTCTCGCCCGGGGCGGGGCCGACGGTGCTCTTGCTCATGAATCAGATCCCCACAGTGAAGCCGACGGACCAGGACTGGATGTCCTGCACAAGGCGGTCCCAGGCACCGGTCAGCAGCAGCAGACCGGTCACGATCATCATCGTGCCGCCGATCCGCATCACCCAGGCGTAGTGACGCTTGACCCAGCCGAAGGCACCGAGCGCCTTGCGGAAGGCGACCGCGGCGAGCACGAAGGGCACACCGAGGCCGAGGCAGTAGGCGACGGTCAGTATGGCACCGCGGCCCGCGCTCCCCTGCTGGGAGGAGAGGGCGATCACGGAGGCGAGGGTCGGGCCGATGCACGGGGTCCAGCCGATGCCGAACAGCGCGCCGAGCAGCGGGGCGCCGGCCAGCCCGGCGACGGGCCGCTTGTGGAAGCGGAACTCCCGCTGGGTCATCCAGGGCATCAGCCCCATGAAGAAGACGCCCATGAGGATCATGAGCACCCCCAGCACCTTGGACAGGACATCCTGGTTGGCCTGGAGGTTCTCGCCGAAGTAGCCGAACAGGGCCCCGCTGGAGACGAACACGGCGGTGAAGCCGAGGACGAAGAGCGAGGCACCGGCGACCATCCGCCCGCGGCGGGCCTCGGCGAGGTCGGTGCCGGCGACGCCGGTGACGTACGACAGATAGCCGGGGACGAGCGGCAGGACGCACGGCGAGAAGAAGGAGACGAGCCCGCCGAGCAGCGCGATCGGCAGCGCGACCAGCAACGCGCCGTTGAGCACGGTGTCGTTGTAACCCGTCGCGGCGAGCGTGGTGACCGCGCTCACGTCACTTCTCCGCGAGGACGGGCGCGATCATCTTGCGCAGCCTGTCCTCGCTGAGCGCGGCCAGCGACCGGGCCGCGATCTTGCCCTCCCGGTCGATGACCAGCGTGGAGGGGATGGCCTGGAGGCTGAGCGTGCCCTTCTTGAAGCGCAGCAGCAGCTTGCCCTTCGGGTCGGACAGGCTGGGGTAGGTGATGCCCTGCTGCTTCTCGAAGGCGAGGGCGTTGTCGTTGCTGGTGTCGAGGGTGTTGATGCCGACGAACTGCACACCCTGGCCCTTGAGGTCCGTGTAGACCTTCTGGAAGCCCGGCGCCTCGGCACGGCACGGAGCGCACCAGGAGCCCCACACGTTGAGGACGACGACCTTGCCCTTGTAGGCGGCGATGTCGAGCTGTCCTCCGGCGACGCTCTTGCCGGACAGGTCGGGGGCCGCGGCGCGGGTCCCCTTCTTCGCGGTGGAGATGCCGTCCTTGCCCATCACGAAGTTGGTGTCACCGCCTCCTCCGGCGGTTCCTCCGGAGGTGCAGGCGGACAGCAGCAGTGCGGCGACGGCTCCGCCGGCGGCCGCGGTCAGGGCGGCACGGCGCGAACGGTTCCGGCTGGTCGAGCACAGGGGGGTGCGGCTGGCGGCACTCATGTGAAAAGTTTCGCATGCCCGTTCTGGGGATCTTGCGCACCCCCCTTGCGGGGAGAAAACCCCATTTCAGGCAGCGTTGGCGGCGGTACCCGCGGAGGTCGAGGCGGAGGTGGACGCGGAGGGGGTGCTCGCGCCCAGGAACGTCTTCCAGCCCCCGGCGGGCTGCTGCCCGACGTCGAGGGTGCGCAGCTTCTCGAGGACCTCCGGCTTCTGGACGTCGATCCAGTCCACGAACTGCCGGAAGGAGACCAGCCGTACGTCGGCGCCCTTCTCCTTCTCGCGCGCGATGTGCTTGAAGGCCTCCTCGACGGCGTCCATGTAGATGCCGCCGTTCCACTGCTCGAAGTGGTTGCCGACGAAGAAGGGTGCGCGGTTCGTCTCGAATGCCCGCTTGAATCCCTGTATGTACGCCTGCGAGGACTGCTGCCGCCAGCCCGGGTAGTTGTGGCTGGGCGCCTTGGTCGAGTTGATCGACTGGTTGGCGAGCATGTTGTAGTCCATCGAGAGGACCTCGAAACCGCGGCCGGGGAAAGGTATCTGCTGCAACGGCAGATCCCAGAGCCCGTCCTTCTTCTGCGGCCACACCTGACGCCCGCCCGGCGAGGAGGCGTCGTAACGCCAGCCGAGGGCGCGGGCGGTGGGCAGCAGATTGTCCTGGCCGAGCAGACAGGGCGTCCGGCCGCCGACGAGTTCCTTGTCGTAGTCGAAGGGCAGCGCGGGCAGGTCGCTCCAGCCGGTGTTGGTCCGCCACTCCTTCACGAACGACTTCGCCTGGTCTATCTCGCTGCGCCACTGCTTGGGCGTCCAGTTGCCGACGGTCCCGTTCCCGGAGCAGAAGTGCCCGTTGAAGTGGGTGCCTATCTCGTGCCCCTCGAGCCAGGCGCGGCGGACGCCGTCGAGCGTCATCCTGACGTGCTCGTCGGTGAGGTAGCCGATGTCGGAGGCGCCGCGCGGGTTGTTCGGCGGGTCGTAGAGCCGCTTCTTCGACTCGGGCAGCAGATAGAGCCCGGAGAGGAAGAAGGTCATGCTCGCGCCGTGTTCCTTGGCGAGGTCGAGGAAGCGCGTGAAGAGTCCGTTGCCGACCTCGCCTGCCCCGTCCCAGGAGAAGACGACGAACTGCGGCGGCTCCTCGCCGGGCTGGAGCGGCACGGGCTTGGCCGGCTGGTGGAGCTGCTTGCCGGTGAAGGAGGTGGAGCCGTCGCCGATGGGGCGGGCGGTGACCTTCGGGCTGGGGCTGCCGGAGGGCTTGCCGGAGCCACTGGAACCACCGGGGGTGCTCGGCCCGTCCGAGTTCGTGAGGCTGCCGCAGCCCACGAGTCCGGCAGCGGCGGCGGCCCCGGCGCCGAGTCCGAGTGCTCCCCTTCGGGTGATGGCGCGCATGGCAACCCCGTTCGTCACATTTTCCGATGGTCACCCATTCAGAGGACGTGACGAACGAGGAGGTTCCGCCGATAGTTCCGGATTCCGTAACAGAGGGGCTTGTTTCGGCCACGGCAGCCGGCCACGAGTTCCGGGGGCCGGACACGGTGGCCGAGGTCGGTGGTCGGACACTGAGGCGGCGGACCCGGTGGCCGGACCCGGAGGCGGCGGACCCGGTGGCCGGACCCGGAGGGCGGGTCCGGCCGGGCGGTGGGCCTACGCCCCGAAGGCCTTGCTCTTCCCCTGCACCGGCTTGGCGCCGGCCCGGAGATGCGCGGGCACCAGATCGATGGCGGGCTCGCTGTAGCCGACGGACACGATCCTGTCGCCCTGGTACGTGAAGGTCGTCAGCGACGCGAGCGTGCACTGCCGCTTGCGCGGGTCGTGCCACAGCCGCCGCCGCTCGACGTAGGACCGCACGATCCAGATCGGCAGCTGGTGACTGACGAGCACCGCCTCCCGCCCCCGGGCCGCGTCCTTGGCCGCGTCCAGCGCACCCATCATCCGGACGACCTGGTCGACGTACGGCTCGCCCCAGGACGGCCTGAACGGGTTGACGAGGTGCTTCCAGTTCTCGGGCCGGCGCAGCGCCCCGTCCCCGACACCGAAGGTCTTGCCCTGGAAGACGTTCTCCGCCTCCAGGAGCCGCGCGTCGGTGGCCAGGTCGAGCCCGTGCGCCTTGGCGATCGGCGTCGCCGTCTCCTGCGCCCGCTCCAGCGGGGAGGCCACGACGTAGGTGACGTCGCGGGAGGCGAGGTGCTCGGCGACCCGGTCGGCCATCTGCCGGCCCAGCTCGGAGAGGTGGTAGCCGTCGAGACGGCCGTAGAGCACCCCGTCCGGGTTGTCGACCTCACCGTGCCGCATGAGGTGGACGACGGTGAGGTCCTTGTTGCCCGAGGTCTTCTCGAAGGCGTTCTCGAGGGCGTCCTCGAAGGCCTTGTCGGGCGCGTTCTCGGGGGCGTTCTCCGGGGTGGTCATGCCGCTGTGGCCTCCGCAGCCGCTCGGGCCGCCGCCGGGAGGGCGTCGGCGATTCTCTGGACGGCCTGGTCGTCGTGGGCCGTGGACACGAACCAGGACTCGAAGGACGACGGCGGCAGATACACGCCGTTCGCCAGCAGCGAGTGGAAGAAGGCGGTGTAGCGGAACGACTCCTGCGCCCTGGCGTCGTCGTAGTCACGGACCGGCCGGTCCGTGAAGAAGACGGAGAACATGTTGGAGGCGCTCTGAAGCGTGTGCGCGACCCCCTCCTTGGCCAGCGCCTCCGACACCAGGGACTGGATCCGGGTGGAGACGTCGTCGATCCTGGCGTAGGCGGCGTCGTCGAGGAGCCGCAGCTGGGCGAGCCCGGCGGCGGTCGCCACGGGGTTCCCGGAGAGGGTGCCGGCCTGGTAGACGGGCCCGGCGGGGGCGAGGTGCGCCATGATGTCCGCCCGCCCGCCGAAGGCCGCGGCGGGGAAGCCGCCGCCCATGACCTTCCCGAAGGTCATGAGATCGGGCCGCACGCCGTCGATCCCGTACCAGCCTGCCCGGCTGGTCCGGAACCCGGTCATGACCTCGTCGGAGATGAAGAGCGCGCCGTTGTTCTGGCAGGCGTCCTTGAGCCCCTGGTTGAAGCCGGGAAGGGGCGGCACGACTCCCATGTTGCCCGGCGAGGCCTCGGTGATCACACAGGCGATCTCGCCGGGGTGCCGGTGGAAGGCCTCCTGCACGGCCTCGAGGTCGTTGTACGGCAGGACGATGGTGTCGCCGGCCTGGGCGCCGGTGACGCCGGGGGTGTCGGGAAGCGCGAAGGTCGCGACCCCGGAGCCGGCCGCCGCGAGGAGCGAGTCGACGTGCCCGTGGTAGCAGCCGGCGAACTTGATCACCTTGGTGCGCCGGGTGAACCCGCGGGCCAGCCGGATCGCCGACATGGTGGCCTCGGTGCCGCTGGAGACGAGCCGCACCTCCTCCAGGGGCTCGATGCGGGCGACCATCTCCTCGGCGAGCGCGACCTCGCCCTCACCGGGCGTACCGAAGGAGGTGCCGCGCGAGACGGCCTCCTGCACGGCGGCGATCACCTCGGGGTGCGCGTGCCCGAGGATCATGGGCCCCCAGGAACAGACCAGGTCGACGTACTCCCGGCCGTCGGCGTCCGTCAGGTACGGGCCGGTGCCGGACACCATGAACCGGGGCGTGCCGCCCACGGCACGGAACGCGCGCACCGGCGAGTTCACACCCCCCGGCGTGACGGCGGACGCACGGTCGAACAGCGCCTGCGATACAGGCGCATCGTATGAATAGGGCAGTTCGCTCATGACCTGCGACTTCTCCGACCTTCTCCGACTTGCTGGACTCCGGTTGTCAGTGACCTCCCAGGGTAGGCCAGGGGCGGTCGGGGCCGACGGGGCCGTCATCCGCTTCACCGATCTGCGAAACTGAGTCGGAACGGCCCTGATAGACGTAGCTCACACCGACCGTGTGTCCAGTGGCTGCGAAGATCCTGCGGACAGGTGTTTCAACGCACGTTTCGGCGGGCGGCCGTGGGGGAGGTCACTGACACGATGATCGGGTTGCGCGGCGGGGGCCACGCGTCCTAGAAAAGCAGTCGGGTGGAGATATGCATCGCGGTGGTGGACTGGGCGAGGGGACTGACGACCTGGGTCCTCGACGTGCCCGGCGGGGAAGGCACCGGCGCGACGCTGAGGAAGCCAACGAAGCACGTCAGACGCAGGCACAAGGTGTACCGAGTGAGCCCGAGCGGATCGACCGGATCGATCAGATCGACCGAATCGACCGACTCGACCAGATCGAGCGGTTGGACCAGGTCGAGCGGTTCGAGCAGGTCGAGCGGCGCGTCGACCAGCGGATCGATCCCCTCCGGGCGGGGAGCAGGAATGGTGGTCGGGTGGGGGTGACGTACAAGTACTTCGGCGCGCCCGACGGCGCGACCGCGGCCCGCGTCCCGATCTCGATGCGCCCTGAGGAGCTCGGCGGCGACGAGCTCGGCATGAACGGCATGTTCACCAAGATCAAGCCGGAGACGATGGCCGCGATGGTGCTGACCGGCATCGAAGGCGTCCCCCTCAGCAAGGTGCCCCCGCTGGAACTGGTCGTCCTCCATCCCGACTACGCCGTGGTGAAGCTCCCCATGACGGTCGTGGATCCGCTGCGGGACATAGGCGAGGAAGCGGTGGGCGCGGCGGCCTTCATCTGGTCGACGGTCCCGGACCGGGGCGGCCCCCGCGACGCGTTCAACGTCTACCAGCTGCTGCACGAGTGGCAGGACTTCAGCCACCGCCTGCACGAGGCGGGGCATCAGCCTTATTGCCTTGTCTGGCCCTGACCCGAGGTTCGGTGAAGGCGGGCGAGGTCTGCCGTAGAGGTCGGCGGTGTTCTCGGCTGCCAGGCCGACCGGAACGCAGGGGCCGGCACCTCGCCCCGCTTACGAGGATCGTCCGTACGCCGGTCGAGGACCGGGTGTCAGCGCCGGTCGGCGGGCGAGACGAGGCCCGGCAGCGACGAGATCCGCCGTGTCGGCGTGCCGATCGACTCGGGCGGGGGACCACCGCGGGGCAACGTGCAGCGGCGGGTGGTGAACGTGCGGCGCGCACCGACGGGTGGTGCAATGGACCTGGTGGGGCGGTGTCCCTGCGTGGAACCGCACCGCAGCGCATCCGGCCTCGTCGCGGCCGTACCGGGCCGCGGACGTCGGCAGACCGCACTGCTGCCAAGGTGCTTCCTCCGCGGGGTGGCGAACGAGGCGGACGACCGAACCGCGGGCCCCGAACAGGTCCGGGCACCGGGCTCGTTCGCCGTTGACCGGCTCCGCTCGGACACGGCGGGGACCGCCAGGTCGTGGTACCACGCGCAGTCGCGTCGGCCGTGCCCCGACCGGCAGGAGGCTCCATGCACAGGGACTCCGGGGCGCGCGGTCGCCTCGTACAGCGTTGGTCCGCACGGCTAGCCCTCGTAGCCGGGCTCGCTGCCGTGGTGATCCTGCTCGTGTTCGCCGGAGTCAAGAGCATCGCGCTCCTGGGTGCAGGGCTGGCCGGGCTGGCCATATCAGGAGCGAGCCTGTGGTGGGCGCTGACCCAGCGGGGGATCGGCAGGCTGCTTGCCTTCACCCTCGCCGCCGTCGCCCCGCTCGCGGTGCTGGCGCTCTACGTGTGGGCGGAGCTGCTGTGGGTCGTCCTCGTTTCCGTTGCCCTGTGGGCCCTCGCGGTCTTCGTCGGCAGAGCGGCACTCAGCAGGGACGTCGAGCCGGCCGGGTCCCCGGAGCTGCGGACTGCTCCTCCCGAGCACCCCTTCCTCATCATGAATCCACGATCAGGCGGCGGAAAGGTGGGGCGGTTCCACCTCAAGGAGAAGGCCGAGGCGCTGGACGCCGACGTCCTCCTGCTGGACACGGCTCATCAGCAGGACGTGGTCGCGCTCGCCGACAAGGCGGTCGAAGACGGTGCCGACCTTCTCGGCGTCGCAGGCGGTGACGGCACGCAGGCCCTGGTCGCCGGAGTCGCCGCCAGGCACGGCATCCCCTTCATGGTGATCTCGGCCGGAACCCGCAACCACTTCGCCCTCGACCTCGGCCTGGACCGGGACGACCCGTCGACCTGCCTGGATGCTCTCACCGACGGCGTCGAGCTCCGCGTCGACCTCGGTTTCATCGGTGAGCGCGCCTTCGTCAACAACGCGTCCTTCGGGACCTACGCAGCGGTGGTGCAAAGTCCCGCCTACCGCGACGACAAGGTCCGCACCATCCTCCAGACGCTTCCCGACCTGCTGACCCACCGACGCGGGCCCCGGCTGACCGTCCATACCGCGGGCACGGCCATCGACGGACCCCAGGCCGTGCTCGTCAGCAACAACCCCTACGGGATGGGCGACCTCGCCGGCCTCGGACGCCGTGAGGTCCTGGATTCAGGTGCTCTCGGCGTCCTGGGCGTCAAGGTCGACAACGCCGCGCAGGCAGCCGAGTTGCTCGCGGAGAAGCACGCGCCCGGCCTCACCAACCTGACCGCCCAGGAGGTCGTCATCGATGCGGACGAGCCCGAGATCGAAGCCGGGGTCGACGGTGAGGCGCTGACCCTGCCGACGCCCGTGCGGTGCACGATCCACCCCCGGGCTCTGCGGGTGCGCGTACCACGCCACCGCCCTGGCGTGCCCCTGGCGAAGTCCCCCATGGACTGGCGGCAACTGCGGAGGCTGGCGCTGAGTTGAGGAGCCGTTGTCCTTCCGGACGTGATCGGTGGGCCCGTCCGCGAATGCCACCCGGGTCACTTGCTCGTTACTGACTACCGTGGCCTACGTCGGCTGGTTCGGACCCCGCGGCCTGGCCTCCGTGGTCCTCGGACTCCTCCACCAGCGCCCACCGGGCGGGGTCTGTCGGCGCGGTCCGCCACCGTCAACCCGGGTGGCCCGGTCCTGCGTCCGGCCGGATGATCACCCGCCTGCCCGCGCTCAGGCGCCGGACCCGGATGAGTTCTAGGGTTGAGGGAGATCCCGGGGGCGCGGAAATCCGTTTCCTTCCGTCTGCCTCCCCCACTCGGGCCCTGAACAGACCAGGAGGACATGCCACATGTCCACTGCATCGGAAACCCCAGTCCTGGACACCCTCGCCGCCATGACAGTCGACTCGATCGAGCGATGTGGGCTGGCCCCGGACATGCTCCTGCTCACGCGCATCGCGGCACTCGCCGCCTCGGACGCCCCGCCGATCTCCTACGCGGCCCATATCGACCCCGCCCTCAGGACCGGCGTGACCGCAGACCAGTTTCAGGACGTCCTGGTCGCCATCGCGCCCATCGTGGGCACCGCCCGCGTCATGACGGCAGCGGGCAACATCGCCGCGGCACTCGGCATCGCCATCGCCGTCGCCGATGCCGAGATCGAGGCGCAGGGCTGAGGAGCGGACACCCACCCGGCGCATCGACGATCCGTACGGCCTGCATCGGGCAGAAGGCCACAGCGCTGCCCTTCTGCCCCACGTGCCCCGTGCCGGACGTCCCCACGGCCGACCAGGCAGGAGGGTCTTCGATGTCCCAGAACGCGACCACGGCCATGCGCGCCGCACCCCACACCACGCCCGAGGACCGTGCGGCGCTCGGCAAAGAGGCGCGGCGCCTCTCACCGCGGTCGGGCCACGCCGTGTACAGGCCGTCTCCCGACCGGCCGGACCCGCTGGCGATCCTGGAGGCCCAGTCCGCGGCACGGGTGCCCGAACTCGTCCCGATCCGCTACGGCCGGATGATGGAGTCCCCGTTCCGCTTCTACCGGGGCGCCGCCGCGATCATGGCGTCGGACCTGGCCGACAGCCCGGTCTCGGGCATCACGGCCCAGCTGTGCGGGGACGCACACCTGCTGAACTTCCGTCTGCTCGCCTCGCCGGAGCGGCAGTTGATGTTCGACATCAACGACTTCGACGAGACGCTGCCGGGCCCCTGGGAGTGGGACGTCAAACGGCTCTCGGCGAGTCTCGTCATCGCGGGCCGGGCGAACGGCTTCGACGACGACGAGCGCGCCCGCATCGTGAGCTCCACGGTCCGCTCCTACCGCGAGGCGATGATCCGCTTCGCCGGCACGGGCAACCTGGACGTCTGGTACGCGAAGATCGACGCGGACCTCCTGGAGACCCTGGCCACAGGCCGACTCCACGGAACCAAGCGCGGCCAGAAGAACCTGGCCCGCGCCATGGCGAAGGCCCGCACCCGCGACAGCCTGCAGGCCTTCGACAAGCTCACCGAGACGGTCGACGGCGAGCCGAGGATCGCGGCGGATCCCCCGCTGCTCATCCCGGCCGCCGACCTGCTGCCGGACGTCGAACGCAGCGCCCTGGAGCGCCAGTTCCGCGGCCTCATCGAGCGGTACGGCCGCACGCTCGCCTCCGACCGGCGCACGCTCCTGAAGGACTACCGCCTCGCGGACGTCGCCCGCAAGGTGGTCGGCGTCGGCAGCGTCGGCACCCGATGCTGGATCTTCCTCCTCCTCGGCCGGAGCGACCAGGACCCGCTCTTCCTCCAGGCCAAGGAGGCCGACACCTCAGTGCTCGCCGCACACGTCGGCACGAGCCGCTACCGCAACCAGGGCGAACGGGTCGTCTCGGGCCAGCGGCTGATGCAGGCGGCGAGCGACATCTTCCTCGGCTGGGAACGGGTGGACGGCATCGACGGCAAACAGCGCGACTTCTACGTCCGTCAACTGCGCGACTGGAAGGGCATCGCCATGCCGGAGAGGATGCGGCCGAAGGACATGCAGGCGTTCGGCGAACTGTGCGGCGCCACCCTGGCTCGCGCGCACGCCCGGTCCGGCGACCGCATCGCCATCGCCGCGTACCTGGGCAGCGGCGACTCGTTCGACCGAGCACTCGCCACCTTCGCCGAGGCATACGCCGACCAGAACGAACGCGACCACCAGGCCCTGGTCGACGCCGTACGCGCGGGCCGGCTCCCGGCGGAGGAACTGCCGACGGCCTGACCCGGTCGAGGACACCCGGCTCGCCCTCCCGCTCATTCAGGCGGCCGTCAGGCGTCGAGGGTGACATTGCCGAGGCGGCTGACCATGGCCGGATCGCGGTGGTCGAAGAACAGGGACTCCCCGGTGTCGAGGGCGGCGACGGCGGCCATCTGGTCGTCGGTGAGCCGGAAGTCGAAGACGTCGATGTTCTCCGCCATGCGCTCGGCGCGGACCGACTTCGGGATCACGACGACCTCGCGCTGGATGAGCCAGCGCAACACGACCTGTGCCACGGACTTGCCGTGCGCGACGGCGATCTCGCTGAGCACCGGGTGGGTGAAGAGGTGGTTACGGCCCTCGGCGAAGGGGCCCCACGACTCGATCTGGACCCCGCGCTCGCGCATGATCGCCTGGTCGTCGGCGCGCTGGTGGAAGGGGTGGGTCTCGATCTGGTTGACCGCCGGCGTGACCTCGTTGTGGTCGATCAGGTCCACCAGCCGGTCGGCGTGGAAGTTCGAGACACCGATGGCCCGGGCGCGGCCCTCGGCGTGCAGGCGCTCCATGGCCCGCCAGGAGCCGTAGACGTCGCCGTAGGGCTGGTGGATCAGGTACAGGTCGAGGTGGTCGAGGCCGAGCTTGCGCAACGAGGTGTCGAAGGCGCGCCCGGCCCGGTCCTCGCCGGCGTCGGAGATCCACAGCTTGGTGGTGACGAACAGCTCCCCGCGCGGTACGCCGCTGCTCCTGATCGCGCGGCCGACGGCCTCCTCGTTGCCGTAGGCGGCCGCGGTGTCGAGCGCGCGGTAGCCGGCGGCGAGGGCGTCACTGACGGCCTGCTCGGTCTGCTCGGGCGGAATCTGATAGACGCCGAAGCCGAGGACGGGCATCTCGACGCCGTTGTTCAGGGTGACGGCGGGGACGGCGGGGACGGCGGGGACGGTCTGCATGAGCTTTTCCTCACGTGGGGGGAGGGGGGAGAGCCGGGGGCCATGGGCCGCCCTCCGGGCGGGTGTCCGCGGGGGCCGGGGGCAGGCCGGCGGGTTTCCCGATGCTCGGGGTCCGGCAGGCCGGACGCCGTCGCCGGCGGTACCGCTGCGCCCGGTCCGGGAAACGAGTAGGTCGCCCGGCTCGATGTACCGCATCGCTCGCCGCCTCTCGTCGTCGGTCGCCCGCTCCGGGCCGCTCCGGGCCGGCCGTCGTGGCCGTGGTCGTGGCCACGGCCGCATCCAGCCGTACCCGTCGGACGGCGGCGCCTCACGGCCGGTGCTCCATGCGGGCACGCCCTCCTGGTGCGACGGTGTCAGCGCCTCGGCCGGTCGCCCACCCACGTGCGGGACGCCTGCCGCCGAATGCCCACGGCAGGCAGGCCGGCCCCCTCACCGGCGTCGAGCCGCGGCCGTCCGGGCGGCAGCGGTGACCGCCGGTCGGCGGCCGGCCCTCGTGGCGGGAACTCCCGTTGCGGGTCCGGTCGTTCGGGTTCACGGAAGGCGTCGACGGCCACGGGGACGGGGCTGGTCTTCGAGCGACCCCGCATGGTGAATGATGATCCGACAGTCACTCACGGCGGTTCATCCGGTGGTGGGACGCGAGTCCAGGACGGAGCCAGGCAGCATGACCTCTCCCCTCAGCGGCAGCAGCGACGCCGGTAGCGGCGGCACCGGCAGCCCCTTCTTGAAGATAGACACGAGCAAGCCCCACCCCGCCCGGATGTACGACTACTTCCTCGGCGGGAAGGACAACTACGAGGTCGACCGGGATGCCGCCGAGCAGTTCATCAAGGTGGCACCCGAGGTGCGGGAAGGCGTCCGCGCCAACCGGTACTTCATGCACCGCGCCGTCCGGCACGTCGTCGCGCAGGGCGGTGTCCGGCAGATCCTCGACATCGGTACGGGCCTGCCCACCGAGCCCAACGTGCACCAGATCGCGCACTCCATAGCCCCCGGGACCCGGGTCGCGTACGTCGACAACGATCCGATCGTCAGCACCCACTCGATGGCCCTCATGGCCGACGCCGACACCGACACCGATTCCGGCACCGACGCCCACACCTCGGTCGTCCTGGCCGACCTGCGGGATCCGCGCGCCGTCCTCGACCACCCCGACGTCCGCAAGATCATCGACTTCGACGAGCCCGTGGCGCTGCTGCTGGTGGCCGTCGTGCACTTCCTCGCCGACGCGGACGACCCGGACGCCGTCCTCGCGACACTCCGCGACGCGCTGCCCACCGGTTCCTACCTCGTCCTGTCGCACGCCACGGGCGACGTCCACGAGGACCGGCGCGAGAACGCGGCCTCCGTCTACAACAAGGCCAGCGCCTCCCTGAACCTGCGCCCCCACGCCCGCGTCCTGGACTTCTTCGGCGACTTCACCCTCCTCGACCCGGGCCTGGTCCCGGTCCCGGACTGGCGCCCCGAAGAGCCCCCGCAGCACAACGCCCCACCGATCGGCATCTACGGCGGAGTGGCCCGCAAGAACAACTGACCGACGGGCGGGGGCGATGGAACGGCGGAACGGCCGGTCAGCGTAGAGCTGTTGTCTGGAGGAGGTGGCGGGCCTCGTGGTGGGCCGGGGTTTCGGTTTGTCGGGCCACTTGGCGGAAGGTGTCCTGGGCGGGGCGGGCCGGCCAGTCCGGGGGGAGGTGGCGGGACGGGAGCCGGGGATCCGCGCGGATCGTCCAGAGCCACTCGCTGACCAGGCGCAGGCGGGTGCCGATCGGATCCTCGCCCGGTCCCGCGTTCAGGTGGGCCGTCCAGCGCTTGTCGAAGGAGACATAGCGGGCGGCGACGCTCTCCAGGTCCCAGGTGTCGCGGATCATGAGGCCGATGTCGGTGGCCTCGTCGGCGGAGGCGTGGAAGATCTTGACGTGGGCGGTGAGGCCGAGTTCGGCGACGACGGGGGCGACGTCGACCTTCCCCGGCGCGATCCACAGCCCGCTGTACAGCGCGCCGAACCCGGACCAGGCGAGCCGTGAGCGCAGGTCGTGGCGCTCACGCTGGCGGGACTCGGGGAGCGAGAAGCCGAGCAGCGTCCAGTCGCCGTCCCAGTCGTCGTTGACCGCGCCCTCGCGCCAGATGCGGGTGCGGCCGTCCCGCAGTACGCGGGTCGCCTGCTCGGTGAGGCCGAAGTACATCTTGCGGCCCTCCCGCTGCCGCCGCAGCAGACCCCGGCTGACCATGCGGGTCAGCGTGGACCGTACGGCCTGTTCACCGACGCCGACCCGGCCGAGCACGTCGATGATGCTGCCCGAGTAGACGCACAGGTCGCCCTCTTCCAGGACGTGGTTGCCGAAGAAGGCGAGCATGAGCGACTGCGGGCGCAGCTGCGGAGCACCGCCGTCCGAGGTGTCCGGCACCTCGTGTGGCACCTCGTGTGGCATGTCGTGCTGCATGGTGTCCGGGATGTCGTCGTCCTCCACGGGGGAAAGGGTACGACCGCCCGCCGGAGGGTGCGGCGGACGGTCGTGGGGGGCTATCGGCGGTCGGCCGGGTGGGCGAGGTCGTACGGGCGCAGGTAGGGCGTGGGGCGATAGGCGACGTAGCGGGTGGGGGTCGTCGGATCGGCCGCCGTGGCACGGGAGTTGAGGGCGGCCGGGTCGGTGCCCCGCCAGTGCCCGGTGGAGAGGCGGTCCTCCAGGGTGTGCAGGGCGGCGAGCTGCTCGGCGGGGCTGAAGGTGCAGTGGCCCGCGTTGTCGACGTACGCCTGCCGCAGCAGGGCCGAGGACCCGGCGGCGGTCACGGCCCGGCGCAGGGCGCTCTCGGTCTGGACCGGGACGAGGGCGTCACCGATGGTGTGGACGGAGAGCTGCGGCTTGGTGAGCTTCCCGGTGAAGGAGCTGGTGCCGCTCATCCATGCCGCCGCGGCCGGATCGGCGGCGATGCGCGGGGCCCGGTTCAGGGCGGTCAGGTCGGCCGTCAGGGACAGTCCGGCCTTCCTGTACAGCTCGGTGACCTCCTTGCGGACGGAGGACCGGCCGAGCAGCTGCGCGTAGTCGACGCCGGTGTTCCAGGACATGTTGCCGCCGGCCCGGACCTCGGCCTCCTGCCGCCGGTTGAAGGCGGCGATCTTCAGCAGCCCCTTGACGGCGTCGTACTGGTTGGCCTGCTGCGCGTCCCAGTCGGTCGCGGCGGGCCGGGGCTGCGTCGGCTGGTTCCAGACCGGGATGTTGTGCAGGGCGGCGGCGAGGGCGATCCGGGCCCGGCCGGCGGCCGTGGTCTGCGCCGAGTCGACCGCGGCCGTCAGGGTGTTCGCCGCCTCGGTGGCGGCCGTCTGGTCCGCGAGGTCCACCAGCGGGACGTCGGAGCCGGGCGCGAGGAGGGTCTTGACGGCGAAGGCCGGGTCGAGGGTGTTGTTCCAGTTGGCGACTCCGCCCTGGACCAGGCCGCACAGCGCGACGGAGCCGTCGATACGGTCCGGGTGGCGTTCGGCGATGGCCGTGGTGACGAGCCCGCCGTACGACCGTCCCCAGGCGATGGTCCGGCCGGCCGCGCCGAAGCGGTCGGTGAAGGCGGCGAGCGCGGCGAGCTGGTCGGGCACCGCGTCCGTGACCGCCCAGCCCGTCGTGGCGTACGAGGAGCCGACGAGCGCGTAGCCCTTGTCCAGGAGGAGGGTCTTGGTGGCGTCGTCCGGGGCGTCCTGCGCGGGGTTGGCGGGACCGGACGTGTAACCGTGGCTGAAGAGCAGCACGGTGCCGTTCCAGGCGGCGGGCACGTCCATCAGGTACGCGGCGCCGGAGGGGAGTCGGCCCTCGACATGGCTCGTGTCCGCCGCGGCCACCGCCGTCGAGGCCGGAAGGGCGGCGACGGCGAGCAGGACGGCAGCCGCCCAGGCGGTGCGCGTACGGCCCCGGGTGGGGACGGGGGTACGGGTGAGGGTGTGGGTGGGGGGCGTCATGCGGAGATCTCCTGCGTGTGGGGGGCGTCGGAGCCTTCGGCGGGGTCCGCGGTGTCGGAGAGGGACGTCCGACTGGTCTCGCGCACGAAGAGGACTGTCACGGCGGTGACCGCGGCGCCGCCGCAGAGCAGCAGGGAGACGGGGGTGCTGTTGCCGCTTCCCGCCACCAGGCTGCCGGCGATCATCGGGGAGAAGCCTGCGCCGATGAGGGTGGCGCCCTGGTAGCCGAGGGAGGCACCGGTGTAGCGGACCCGGGTGCCGAACATCTCGGTGAGCAGGGCGCCCAGCGGGCCGTACATCGTGGACTGGGCGATGCCGTGGCCGAGGACGACGGCGAGGATCAGCAGCCCGGGCGACCCGGAGTCGACCAGCGCGAGGACGGGGAAGGCCAGCGCCGCCGAGGCGAGCGCTCCGGCGAGGACGACCGGACGGCGGCCGACCCGGTCGGAGAGCGCGGAGGCGCAGGGCAGCACGACGAGGGCGACGGCGGCGGACACCGTGAGCGCGGTGAGCACCTGCGGACGGGCGTAGCCGATGCCGGTGGCGTACGCGATCAGATAGCTGGTGAGCAGCGACTGGGCGGTGAAGGCGCCGATGCCGACGCAGCAGGCCAGCAGGACCGGGCGCGGTCGCCGCAGCACGTCGAGGATGGGCAGCCGCGACTCGGCACGGTCCTTCTTCACCTCCGCGAAGAGCGGGCTCTCGACGACCTTGAGGCGGACGAAGAGCCCGACGCCGAGCAGCACCACGCTCAGCAGGAACGGCACCCGCCAGCCCCAGGCCGCGAACTCGTCCTTGGGGAGGGTGACGACGAGTGCGACGACGGCGGTGGAGAGCAGGGAGCCGAGCGGGGCCCCCATCTGCGTGAAGCTGGACCACAGTCCGCGCCGCCGCTCGCCCGCGTGCTCGACGACCATGAGCGTGGCGCCGCCCCACTCACCGCCGATGGCGAGGCCCTGCACCACCCGCAGGGTGATCAGCAGCACCGGCGCCCACACGCCGATCGTGTCGTACGTGGGCAGCAGTCCGACGAGGAAACTCGCGCCGCCCATCAGGCCCATCGTGAGCAGCAGCATCGACTTGCGGCCGAGCCGGTCGCCGAAGTGCCCGAAGAGGATGCCGCCGAGCGGGCGGGCGACATAGCCGGCGGCGAAGGTGCCGAACGCGGCGACGGTGCCGACGGCGGGGTCGGCGCCGGGGAAGAAGAGCTCGCCGAAGACGAGGGCGGCGACGGTTCCGTAGACGAGGAAGTCGTAGAACTCCACGGCGGTGCCGAGCAGTCCGGAGGCGGCGACCACGCGCAGCTGCCGAGTTCGTTCGGCGGTCGTGGACTTGGACGGGGACGGGGACGGGGACGGTGACGGTGACGGTGATGCGACGGGGGACGGGGGCATCGCGGTCTCCCTAGACCGGGGGAAGGACACCGTGAAGTTAGGCCCTCAAGTAACCGCCGTCAATAAAGTGCACAACATTGACCCATGGTGCGGGCCACCGCCTCCAGCAGAGCACGGTGACCCGCCCGGGTCCTGTCGGAGCTTGTACGGGTCAGGCCGCGAGGGTGGCCGGTTCGTCCGCCGGCTCCTCCTCCAGCAGATCCGCCAGGGTCGCCCGGGCCCGCGCCACGCGCGAACGCACGGTGCCCACCGGACAGCCGCTCGCCTCCGCCGCCTCCGCGTAGGGCAGCCCGGCCAGCTGCGTGAGCACGAACGCCTCCCGCCGCTCGGCCGGGAGCGAGGCCAGCAGGTCCAGCAGGACGACGCCGTCGTCGAAGCCCGGCAGGTCGCGCGGCTGGGCGCGCTCGGCGGCCAGTTGCCAGTCCGGTACGTCGGACAGCCGGGGCCGGGTGGCGGCGTACCGATAACTGTCGATCACCGCCCGGCGGGCGATGGACAGCAGCCAGGAACGGGCCGAGGAACGGCCCTCGAACCGGTGCAGGCTGCCGAGGGCGCGCAGGAAGGTGTCCTGGGCGAGGTCGTCGGCCGCCTGGGGATCGGCGCACAGGTGGGAGACGTAGCGCAGGACGTCGCGATGCAGAGCGCGTACGAAGCGCTCGACCGCGTCCGCGTCACCGGCCCGGGCGGCGAGCGCCCACGCGGTGATCGACTCGTCGAGCGCGGCCTGTGACGCATGGGAGGCATGGGTTGCCTGGGGCGCCTGGGGCGCCTGAGGTGCCTGGGGTGCCTTCACGGCAGACGTGATCACCTGGTGTCCTTCTCGGATCATCCACGAGGGCATGAGGGTGAGAGGGCCCCACGCCCGTCTGCACGGGCGTACGGCCGTGGCCCGGGGCGCACAGGGGCAGCCCCGGGTCGCCTGCTGCCGGCCTGTCGTCGGACGTCGGACGTCGAAAGTCGGACGTCGAAAGTCAGATGTCGGACGCCAAGTGTCGGACGCCAAGTGTCTGCTGTCAGACGTCAGATGTCAGACGGCGGCAGCGGTCCCCAGGGGCGGACCCCGAGTGGTGATCGCGTGGGTGAGGAGGAGCAGCCGGGGCGCTCGTGCCGAGCGGCGGCGGCGGAACCGGACCCGTGGGCGGTCCGGGGTGACCGGCACGGCGAGCAGCAGCCGCAGCGGCGCGGCCAGCCGTCCGGCCACCGCCCGCAGAATCCGGAACGCGGCCTTCTCGCCGTGCGCCAGCCACAGTCCGCACAGCAGCGCGGCGAGCAGGTGGGCGGCGAGCATGCCGAACGAGGAGGAACCGCCCTGTCCGGCACCCTCCCCCATGTGACTCATGTGGCTCATGTGGCCGATATGACTCACGTGATCCATGTGGCCCATATCCATGGAGTCCATGCCCATGGCGCCCAGGGCGCCCATGCCCGCGGACGCCGCGGCACCGGACTCCGGCCCGGCCAGCGAGAACGCCGAGTGCAGGGCCGTCTGGGCGGCGACCACGACCGTCACGATCAGCGGCAGCCCACGCTCCCGGCCCGCCAGGCACCAGCCCGCGATCCCGGTGACGGCGACGCCCGCGGCCAGCGCCCACGCGGGCACCTCGGCCCCGGACATCATCACGTGGCCCAGGGCGGCGAGCAGCACGCAGACAGCCGCGAACAGCGCGGCCCGTAGCGTGCGAGTACACCACCCAGCAGTCATGGCGCCTCATCCTCGCACTCGGACACCGCCCGTCGTACGGGGGTACGGAATTCACCCCCGTACGGAACTCAATCCGCCGCATATGACCTACCTCACCCCACCTCCCCTCCCGTCACCTCGCCTTGTCGGCCACGGCGCGTGGTTCCCCCGAAGGGTCTAGTCCACCGCGCAGGAGGCGCCCGGCCCGCCGACTCTGGGACGGGGCGTGTCGGTCGTGCCATGTCCATCGAGCAGCGGAGGTGCCGGTGAGCGGTTGCGCCGAACGCGTGCGGATCGCGGTCATCGGGGACTGCCCCGTCTTCCGGCACGGCATCTCGAACCTGATCAGCGCCGCTCCCGACCTCCATCTGGTCGCGGCCGCACCGTCGATGGAGAGCATGGACGGCAGCCTGCGCGGCGCGCAGGTCGTCCTGGTGGACCTCCAGCAGCCCGCCCCGAGACTCACCGCGGCCGTGACGAAGCTGCACAGGCGAGGACATGCGGTCCTGGTCGTGTCGTCCTCCCCGCAGATCGACGCCGTCCAGGTGATCCGGGCGGGAGCCAGCGGCTATCTGAGCCGGCAGGCGGAGGCGCACGAAGTGCTGACGGCGATCCGGACCGTGGGCTCGGGCCGCAGCTATGTCTCGGCACCCGCCAGCCGTCTGGTGGGGCTGTCCCCCCATTTCACGGACCGGGAGCAGGAAATCCTGCGCCTGCTCGCGAATGGTTCAACGGACCACGAAATCGCCGCCGAATTGGGCATCAGCAAACACACCGTCCATTCGCACCTCGACCGAATCGGCGAGAAGACGGGCTCCCGACGGCGTCCCGACCTGACCCGAATCGCCGTCGAACACGGTCTCACCAGCCTGGAATAGAGCCCTGCGCGAGCTCCGCCGTGGGTAGTCCTACCCCGCGCTTCGTGGGTAATTACCGCCCTTGACCTGCGACGACGGAAGCACGATCTTGGGATAGGACCAATATCGCGGGAATGAGTGAGCAGGGAGAAGTCATGCGCAATCGTCTGGCAATCATCTCCGCAGCAGTGGTGGTTCCTCTGACGGCCGTGGCGTCGTTGGCGGCAGCAACCCAGGCCGGAGCCGACCCCAAGAGTGGAACGGTCGTCGTCACAGGTCAGGTGGAGGACTGCCCGAATGGCGCTACCCCCAACAAGGTGACAATCACCACGGACCAGGAAAGCCGCGTCGACAACAAGGACGTCGATACGACGGGCCAGTACGCCATAAAGTTCACGAACATCGCCAAGACGGGGAGCCAGACCAAAAAGGTGACGGTCACCTGCGGTACGGCAACTTCGTACACCGCCGACAACTTCAAGATCAGTCGGCCCGCAGGAGCGGACGAGTTCACCGTGGAGCACGACATCGAAACTCCCTAGGTCCGTACACCGCGACCGGGTCCTGTACACACAGGACCCGGTCGAGGCATGATCACCCGGAATTCACTGATCCTCGTCACAGCCCGCCGCCCACCGTGAACCCGATCACCGATCCGCCCCCCGCCCGCCGGTGCGCGAACGGCGCACCCTCGTGGGCCAGCGCCACCTCGCGCACGATCGACAGGCCGAGACCCGAGCCCGGCAGGGAGCGGGCGTCGGCGGCGCGGTAGAAGCGGTCGAAGACGCGGGTCAGATCGGCCTCGGCGATGCCGGGGCCGCGGTCGAGGACCTCGACGCGGACGACCCCCGGCCGGGACGGCCCGGTGACGGCGATCTCGACGGGCGCCCCGCCCTCACGGTCGAACTTGGTCGCGTTCTCCACGAGGTTCGACACCGCCCGCTGGAGCATGGCCGGCCGCCCGTAGAGGGTGGTGTCACCGCTCGCCCGGATCAGGACCGGCCGCCCGGTGCGGCGCCGGGCGAGGCCCGCGACCTCCTCCGCGATGTCGGCGAGGTCCAGCCGTCGCGGCGGCTCGGTGTCGGACTGGCCGGCCGCGAGGTCGACCAGCTCGTTGACCAGGTCGGTCAGTTCCCGGGCCTCCTGGGTCAGATCCGCCACCAGTTCGTCACGGGTGTCCGGCGGCAGCTCGTCGATGCGGCGCAGCAGCGAGATGTTCGTCCGCAGTGACGTCAGCGGCGTGCGCAGTTCGTGGCCCGCGTCCTGGACCAGCCGGCGCTGGTCCTCCTCCGACTGGGCGAGCCGGCCGAGCATGCGGTCGAAGGCGCGGCCCAGCCTGCCCACCTCGTCGTGGCCGGTGACCGGCACCTGCACGCCGAGCCGGCGGGTGCGGGCGACGTCCTCGGCGGCGGTGGTGAGGATCACCAGTCGGTGGGTGATGCGCCGGGCCAGCCACCAGCCGAACAGCCCCGCGGCCGTGACCACCGCGATCATCAGGATCAGGGTGCGCTGCTGGAGGGCGCGCAGCAGGTCCTCGGTGTCGCTGAACTCCTGCGCCACCTGCACCGCGCCCCGGCTGCCGCCCAGGGAGACGGTGGCGATGCGGTAGACGTCGCTGCCGACGTCGACGTCCTTGTGCTCGGTGATCCGCCCGGCCGCCGCGGCCGCCGCGATCGCGCGGTCGGCGGTCCGGACGGGCAGTCCGGGGCTGCCGCTGTCCACGACCGAGCCGTCCGCGCCCAGCACCTGCACGTCCGTACGGGCCGGCCGCACGATGTCGTGTCCCGGCGCGGACGAGGAGAAGTCCTCCGGCGCCATCCGGTGGTTGCGCACCTCGTCCCGCAGGTCCTGCACGACCTCGTCGAACACCGACTCCTGGTCCACCCGGACCAGCCGGGCGGCCGCCGAGTACGACAGGACGCCGACGAGCACGGTGACCGCGGCCGTCACGGCCGCGAAGGACACCGCGAAGGTGGTCCGCAGCGACACCAGCTTCGGCCTCGGCCGGGACAGCAACCGACGCAGACGACTCACTCGCGTCCTCGTCTCACTGTCGCCCTCGTCTCACGCTCGTCCTCGTCTCACGCTCGACCTCGTCTCACGCTCGACCTCGTCACTCAGTCTTCCCGCAGCACGTAACCCACCCCGCGCACGGTGTGGATCAGCTGCGGGGCGCCGGGCTGGTCGAGCTTGCGGCGCAGATAGCCGACGTAGACGGCGAGGTTCTTGGAGCCGGGACCGAAGTCGTAGCCCCAGATACGGTCGTAGATCGTGGAGTGGTCCAGGACGATCCCGGCGTTGCGCGCCAGCAGTTCCAGCAGCTCGAACTCGGTCCGGGTCAGCTCCAGCTCGCGCCCGCCCCGCCACGCGCGCCGCGCCTGCGGGTCCATCCGCAGCCCGGCCGCCTCCACGTGCCGCTCCGTAGCCCGCTTCGGGGCTTCGGGTACCGGCGCGGCGGCCTCGGGGGCGGCGTCGGGGCTGGTGCGGCGCAGCAGCGCCCGCAGCCGGGCGAAGACCTCCTCGACGTCGAACGGCTTCACGACGTAGTCGTCGGCGCCCGCGTCCAGGCCGGCGATCCGGTCGGCGGTCTCCACCAGCGCGGTCAGCATGAGGATGGGCGTGCGGTCGCCCTCGGCGCGCAGCACCCGGCAGACCTGGAGGCCGTCGATGCCGGGCATCATCACGTCGAGGACGAGCACGTCCGGCGGGTTCTTGTGGGCGTGCGCCAGCGCTTCGACCCCGTCGGCGACCGCGGTCACCCGGTAGCCCTCCAGGGCCAGGGCGCGTTCCAGGGCGTTGCGGATGGCACGGTCGTCTTCGGCGAGCAGCACGGTGGGAGGCACCAGGCCAGTCTGCCAAGGCCTCCGGCGGTTGGGCGGTGGGGACGGTCCTACGATCACCCTTCTTACTGGGCTCTCACCGTCCGACCGGGTGGGCGTACCCGGGGGCTGCCGCCCCCAGACCCCCGCATCGGCCTGAACGGCCTCGTCCTCAATCGCCGGACGGGCTGAGTTGTCCCGTCCGGCGCTCAGGAGGGCAGCGGTTCAGTGGTTACCGGGCGGCCAGGGCCGCCAGCTGGTCGGCGAAGGGGACCACCGTGAGCTCGCTCTTCTCGGCCTTCTCATCCCTCTCATGGTTCACCGGTGCGGACGGCGTCGACGGTGCGGACAGGCCCTTCATCAGCGTCGCCAGCTCGGCCGCCGCTCGCTCGATCCGCTCGGGCAGGCCCTGCGCGCCCCAGTCCTCCGAGGCGGCGTAGACGGCTGTCGGGACGACCACGGCGCGCAGGTACGAGAAGAGCGGCCGCAGGGCGTGTTCGAGTACCAGCGAGTGCCGCGCGGAGCCGCCCGTGGCGGCGATCAGCACCGGCTTGCCCGCCAGCGCGTCCGGGTCGATCACGTCGAAGAACGACTTGAACAGTCCGCTGTAGGACGCGGAGAACACCGGCGTGACGACGATCAGCCCGTCCGCCGCCGTCACCGCCGCCAGCGCGGCCGCCAGTTTCCGTCCGGGGAAGCCGTTGGTGAAGTTGTGGGCGATCTCGACGGCGAGGTCGCGCAGCTCCACGACCTCCACGTCCACGTCCGCTCCCACCGCGGTCCGCCCGGCGGTCGCGGCCGACAGCCGGTCCGCCAGCAGCCGGGTCGACGACGGGACGCTCAGCCCCGCCGAGACGACGACGAGCCTCATGCGACGTTCACCCCTTCCTGGGTGGCCCGGGCGGCCTGGGCGGCCTTGAGCAGCGACTCGTGGGTCGGCGCGTCCGGCACCTCGGCCGGCCGTCCGACGGCGAACTCCTTGCGCAGCACCGGCACGACCTCCTCGCCGAGCAGGTCGAGCTGCTCGAGCACGGTCTTCAGCGGCAGCCCCGCGTGGTCCAGCAGGAACAGCTGGCGCTGGTAGTCGCCGGCGTACTCGCGGAACTTGAGCGTCTTCTCGATGACCTGCTCCGGCGTGCCGACGGTCAGCGGGGTCTGGTCGGTGAAGTCCTCCAGGGACGGCCCGTGACCGTAGACCGGCGCGTTGTCGAAGTACGGCCGGAACTCGCGCACCGCGTCCTGCGAGTTCTTCCGCATGAAGACCTGCCCGCCGAGCCCCACGATGGCCTGCTCGGGCGTGCCGTGTCCGTAGTGCGCGTACCGGGCGCGGTACAGCTCGACCATCTGCTTGGTGTGGTCGGCCGGCCAGAAGATGTTGTTGTGGAAGAAGCCGTCGCCGTAGAACGCGGCCTGCTCGGCGATCTCGGGCGAGCGGATGGAGCCGTGCCAGACGAACGGCGGCACATCGTCCAGCGGACGGGGCGTCGAGGTGAAGCCCTGGAGGGCGGTGCGGAACTTGCCCTCCCAGTCGACGACGTCCTCGCGCCACAGCCGGCGCAGCAGGGCGTAGTTCTCGATGGCGAGGTTGATGCCCTGCCGGATGTCCTGGCCGAACCAGGGGTAGACCGGGCCGGTGTTCCCGCGCCCCATCATGAGGTCGACGCGCCCGTCGGCCAGATGCTGGAGCATCGCGAAGTCCTCGGCGATCTTCACCGGGTCGTTGGTGGTGATGAGGGTGGTGGAGGTGGAGAGGACCAGCTTCTCCGTCCGCGCGGCTATGTAGCCGAGCATCGTCGTCGGCGACGAGGGCACGAACGGCGGGTTGTGGTGCTCACCGGTGGCGAAGACGTCGAGGCCGACCTCCTCGGCCTTCTGCGCGATGGCGACCATGGCCTTGATCCGCTCGCGCTCGGTCGGCGTACGGCCCGTGGTGGGGTCCGGCGTGACATCGCCGACGCTGAAGATCCCGAACTGCATGGTCGCTCAACCTCCAAAGTTGTTGACCGTTAAACTATACCGGCCAAACACCTCCCTCGTCCCCACTATTCCGCCGACCGCCACGAGTGTCGGCGGCGCTGTCGATGCCGCTGTCGGTACCGCTGTCGGTACCGCTGCCGTGGCGATGTCGGTGGCGCTGCCCATCGCGATGCCGGTGTCGGTGGCGGTGGCGCTGTCGGTGGCGGTGGCGGTGGCACTGTCAGTGGGCCGTCCTACGATCCGGAGATGGCCACCCCACGCCGTGACACCCGAGGCATCGTCGACGCGGCGGACTTCCTCGCACGCGTGCGCTTCCGCCGCCCCGAGCCGGCCCCGCCCCTGCGGCCCCATGTCGAGCACTACTGGCTGATCGACTGGGACCTGACCGAGCCGTACGTCTCCCACGTGGTCCCGCACCCCGCGGTCCACCTCGTCTTCCAGCGGTTCGAGGGGCAGGAGCCCTTCGTCGAGATCGCCGGCGTCCAGCAGGGCCTCTTCAGCCAGAAACTGGAGGGCCGGGGACGGGTGTGCGGCGTCAAGTTCCGCCCCGGCGGCTTCCGCCCGTTCGCCCCCGAGCACCCGGTCTCCCACTGGACGGGCCGCCGGGTCCACCTCACCGGCATCGACCCGGCCCCGGTCCTGGACCCGGCCGACGAGGAGGCCCGGGTGGCCGCCCTCGACGCACACCTCCTGGCGGCCCGCGTCCCTCGCCAGGACCCCCAGGCCGACCTCGCGATGACCCTCGTCGACCGCATCCGCACCGACCGCGCGATCCGCCGGGTGTCGGACCTCGCGCGCGACGAGGGACTGTCGGTACGCCTGCTCCAGCGCCTGTTCGCCGCGTACGTCGGTGTGGGCCCCAAATGGGTGATCCTGCGCTACCGCATCCACGAGGCCCTGGAACGGGCGGAGGCCGAGCGGACGGTGGACTGGGCAGCCCTGGCCGCGGACCTGGGCTACGCGGACCAGGCCCACCTGGTCCGCGACTTCACCACGACGGTCGGGGTCCCCCCTGCCACCTACGCGAGGCATCGCGGCCCATGACCTCTCTGCCCTGAGCCCCCGGGCCCCGACCCCCGGGCCCCCGCCTAAGGAACCAGCACCAGTCGTCCCCGGACCCCGCCCTCCGCCAGTCGCGCGTGTGCCTTCGGGGCGTCCTCCAGCGCGAAGGTGTCGGCCACCCGGAGGGTCAGCTCGCCCGCGTCCACCGACCGCACCAGCTCCGCCAGCCGGGCCCCGTCCGCGCTCACCTCGACGGCCTCGGTCCGCACTCCCCGCTCCGACGCGGGCTGGGCCTGCGGGATCACCCCCACGTACGCGCCCCCGTCCCGCACCAGGGCCAGCGCCTCGGCGCCGAGCACCGCCGCGTCCAGCACCGCGTCGAAACTCCCCTCGCCGCCCGGGAAGCGCGTGGCCCCCAGCGACCGGACGAACTCCTCGTCCTGCGCCCGAGCCAGCACGGCGACCGTCACGCCGCGCCGCGCGGCCAGCTGGACGACATAGCCGCCGACCGCTCCCGCACCGCCCGTGACCAGCAACGAATCCCCCGGCGACAGGGCCAGCAGATCCAGCGCCTGCGCCGCGGTCAGCGCGTTCAGCGGCAGCGTCGCCGCGTGCACCGCGTCCACGGAAGCCGGCGCGAGCGCCACCGCGTCCGCGTCGACGACGACGTACTCCGCGTGGGTTCCGAGCGGCTTGACCATCCCGTGGTCGAGCGCCACGACCTCCTCCCCCACGTTCCACGCGACGGCCACCCCCACCGCGTCCACGGTCCCGGCGACGTCCCAGCCGAGTCCGACCTGCTTGCCCGCGCCACCGAAGACCCCGGAGCGCACCCCGGCGTCCACCGGGTTCAGCGCGGCCGCCGCCACCTTGATCCGCACCTGCCGGGCGGCCGGCTCCGGCAGCTCCGCGTCCACGAGCTCGACGGCCTCGGGCCCGCCGAATGTCCGCACCACTGCTGCACGCATGACAACTCCCCTGGATAGGCGGGTACTTGCGGGCATCTCCCGCTTCCCTCTTGCTGTCACAACCCTAGGAAGAGTTACTATCCAGGGGGAAGTAGTTACCTGAAGGTGCCTACGTCACCAGGAGGAGAGTCACCATGGCCACCACGACCGCCGCCCAGCGACGCGAACAGGCCCGCAGCGACTACGACGCCTTCCTCCGCAGCTGCCCGACCAACCAGCTCCTGGACCGCCTCAGCGACAAGTGGGTCAGCCTGGTCGTCTCGGCCCTCGCCCCCGGCCCCCAGCGCTACAGCGACCTGGCCCGCAGGATCGCCGGCGTGAGCCCCAAGATGCTCACCCAGACCCTGCGCACCCTGGAACGCGACGGCATCCTGACCCGCACGGTCACCCCGTCCGTCCCCGTCCGCGTCGACTACGAGCTGACCCCACTCGGCAGCGACCTCGCGCTGCTGCTCACGGCCGTGAAGGACTGGGCGGAGATCCACTTCGACGAGGTCCAGGCGGCCCGCCGACGCTACGACACGGACGGCGCCGACGTCTGAGCGGCGCCGACCGATACCGTTCGGTGCCGATCAGCGCCCTCCGTGCCCAGGTCCGTGCCGTTCAGGAGGTGAGCGGCAGCGCGTCCATGTACGCGTTCGACGGCTTGCGCACCTTCCGCACGCCCCGCGCGTCCAACGCGACCGCCGCCGACGAGGTGCCCAGCGTGCCGCTCCCCTGCCAGGTCCCGGTGACGTTCACCCAGGTGTCGGCCTTCGGCGCCGCGATCCCCCGGACCAGCACCTTCACGGACGACGCGTCCGCCGCGCAGCAGTTGACGATGATCCGGGTCAGATACCAGCCGTCCTGCTTCCCCTGGGCCGGGGTGACGAACCCGGTCATCACGACCGCGCGGCCCCGGATGGCCCGCGACCGGTCCTGCTGCACCCGCTGGGTGAAGTCGGTGAGCGTGATCGGCAGCGGGGAGGTCGCGGGCAGCGGATCGAAGGCGTCGTCCTGCACGGCGACGGCCTTCGCCGGCTCCCGCGAGGCCGTGTAGGAGCCGAGCGCGGGAGGCGCGTAGAAGAGCAGGCTCAGCACGGGCAGGAACAGCAGCCAGGCGACCCGAGGAACACGGGAGTGATCATGCCCGTGCCCCTGATGCCCGTCCCCCGACTCGCCGTGCTCCTCCCGCGGTGGGGCGGCCCATGCCTCCGCCACTCCCAGTACCAGCAGCAGCACCCCGGAGGCGACCAGCAGCGGCCGCATCCCCTCCTTGACGTATCGCAGGTACTCGTCCGTGAACAGCGAGGTGTGCAACAACCCCAGTCCACCCAGCACCAGCAGCCCCACCTGTACGAACCGCCTCACAGCAGGACCCCTCCGATCACCGCGCTGCACACCACGGCCACCACCGCCGTGGCCGCCGAGAACCGCACCGCGAAGGCCCGCCCGAACGTGCCCGCCTGAAGCGCGATCAGCTTCAGGTCGACCATCGGCCCCACCACCATGAACGCCAGCCGCGCGACCGGCGAGAACCCGCTCAGCGAGGCCGCCACGAACGCGTCCGCCTCGCTGCACACCGCCAGCACGATCGCCAGCGCCGCCAGGAACAGCACCGACAGCCACGGCGAACCCGCGAACGTGTCGAGCAGCGTGCGCGGCACCGCCACGTTGAAGGTCGCCGCCGCCATCGCCCCTACCACCAGGAAACCCCCCGCGTGCAGGAAGTCGTGCTGGAAACCACGCCGGAACTCCGTGAACCGGCTGCGCCCCGGAACATGCCCGGTGTGCCGGACGACGGTGGGCTTCAACCACTCCTCGCGCCCCAGCCAGAGCCACAGCCAGCCCATCGCGGCGGCGGTGACCAGCGAGGCGAGCAGCCGGGCCAGCACCATCTCCGGACTGCCCGGGAAGGCGACGGCCGTGGCGGTCAGCACCACCGGGTTCACGGCGGGCGCCGACAGCAGGAACGCGAACGCGGCGGCCGGGGTGACGCCCCGCCCGATCAGACTGTTCGCCACCGGCACCGACGCGCACTCGCACCCCGGCAGCACCACACCCGCCATCCCCGCCACCGGCACCGCGAGCGCGGCCCGCTTCGGCAGCAGCCGGCTGAAGACCCGGGCCGGCACGAAGGCGTTGATCGCCCCCGACAGGGCCGTGCCCAGCAGCAGGAACGGCAGCGCCTGCACGGTCACGGCCAGACACACCGTCCGCCACGCCTGCATCGCCGGCTCGTCCAGCGACCGCCCGACGAGCACCAGCAGCACACCCGGCACCACCGCCGCGCCCAGCAGCAACAGCGGCCAGTGCCGCGGCAGCGCACCCGCCGGGCGGGCGTCCGCCGCCCGCACTCCCTCGGCCGCCGCCGCGGACGGCCGTATGTCCGTCTCCTGCATCCCGCCCTAGACCCGGCCTTCCCGCAACCGTGCGACCTGGACCGCGCCGAACTCCACCGTGCGCCGCATGTGCCGCACGATCACCGCGAGTTCGCCGTCCTCCAGGTCCTCGAAGAGCGGCATCCAGTCGCCGCCCAGCCGCTCCCACATCCGTGTGAACTCCGCGATCCGCTCCGGCACCGTCACCACGAGGACCCGCCGCCGGTCGGCCGCGTCCCGCTCCCGGACGACGTAGCCCGTCTTCTCCAAGCGGTCCACCAGCCGGGTCGCCGACCCGGTGGTGAGCCCCGTCAGCTCGGCGACCCGGCCCGTCGTCACCGGCTCCCGCTCCAGCATCAGCAGGTTCAGACACTGAAGATCCGTGGGATGCAGCCCGAGACGGTCGGCGAGAGCCTGGTTGAACAGCGCGTACGCGGCCACGTACCGACGCGACACCACGGACAGCTCGTCCAGCAGCCGCGAGCGCACGTTCCCGGACATCGCACCCCTTCGTCGGCACCGCCGTCAGCGCCGTCCGCAGATCGTACGACGCTCCGCAACCTCGACCGTCAGAAGAAGTAGGCGTCCCCGGTGTCCAGGACCAGCACCTGCTGCCGGTCGTTGGAGCGGTTGCGGTCCACCGCCCCGCCGCCCCACAGCGTGTCGACGGCCATCGTCACCTCCGTCGGCCGCCCCCGCAGCCACACCCGCAACGCGATCCGCTCCCCCAGTCCGTCCGCGGCCAGCGCCCCCGTCCGGCACACCACCTCCTGGCGGCCCGTCCGCGCGCAACCGGCCGGCAGCCGCTGCGCCCCCGCCGCCAACGGCACCGACCAGCGCAGCCGCACGGTCGAGTCGGAGACGTCCGCCGGACCGTGGTTGCGCGGGGTCAGCCCGACGTCGACCCGGCCGCCGCGCATGACGGCGGAGCCGTGGTACGACAGGTCCGCCTCGGTCGCCTCCCCCGCCTCCCCCGCCGTCCCGGCCGCCCGCGCGGGCGCGACCCCCACCCCCACCGCCAGCACCGCAGCCCACACCGCGAGACCTCGCATCCAGCGCATGCCACCACTCCTCGATTCCTCGATCGGAAACCGCCCGGGTACGAAGGGCCGGGTACGAAGGGGATGTATCCCACGCCCGGCGCCCGGCAGGCGCCCTCCAACAGGTGACAGCACCCGGCCGTGTCAAGCTGCCGGCATGTTCGTCCTCCGGTCCGCCGCTCTGTTCGTCGTCGCCGCGCTCTTCGAGATCGGCGGCGCCTGGCTGGTCTGGCAGGGCGTACGCGAGCACCGGGGCTGGCTGTGGGCGGCCGGCGGTGTCCTCGCCCTCGGCGCGTACGGCTTCGTCGCCACCTTCCAGCCCGACGCCCACTTCGGCCGCATCCTCGCCGCGTACGGCGGCATCTTCGTGGCCGGCTCGCTGCTCTGGGGCGCGGTCGCCGACGGCTACCGGCCCGACCGCTGGGACGTGACCGGTGCCCTGGTCTGCCTCGCCGGGATGGCCGTGATCATGTGGGCCCCGAGGAACGGCGGCTGACCCCGATACCCTGGGCGGCAGCCGGTCGTATGAACGAACACCCCCGTGTACGAGGAGCAGCCCATGGCCACCGCCGCACCGTCCGCCGCCTCCCGCATCGCCGTCGTCACCGGTGCGAGCAGCGGAATCGGCGCCGCCACCGCCCGGCAGCTCGCCGCGGCCGGTTACCGGGTCGTCCTGACCGCCCGCCGCAAGGACCGCATCGAGGAGCTGGCCGAGGAGATCACGCGGACGGGCGGCTCCGCGACGGCGTACCCGCTGGACGTCACGGACCGCGCGGCGGTCGACGAGTTCGCCGGCGCGTTCAAGAAGATCGGCGTCCTGGTCAACAACGCGGGCGGCGCGCTCGGCGCCGACCCCGTCGCCACCGGCGACCCGGCCGACTGGCGCACGATGTACGAGACGAACGTCCTCGGCACCCTCAACGTCACCCAGGCCCTGCTCCCCAAGCTGGTGGCGAGCGGCGACGGAACGGTCGTGGTGGTGTCCTCGACCGCCGGCCACGGGACGTACGAGGGCGGCGGCGGCTATGTCGCCGCCAAGCACGGCGCCCACGTCCTCGCCGAGACCCTCCGCCTGGAGATCGTCGGCCTGCCGGTCCGCGTCATCGAGGTCGCCCCCGGCATGGTCAGGACCGACGAGTTCGCCCTCACCCGCTTCGGCGGCGACGCGGACCGGGCCGCCAAGGTCTACGAGGGCGTCGCCGAACCCCTCACCGCCTCCGACGTGGCCGAGACGATCGCCTGGGCGGTCACCCGCCCCAGCCACGTCAACGTCGACCTCCTCGTCCTGCGCCCCCGCGCCCAGGCCTCCAACACGAAGGTCCACCGGGAGCTGTGACGGCCGAGGAGGAGGGGACCGCGGGCCAGGACCCGGACGCACGGGAGCCACGCTCGCCAGAACCGCTCTCCCCGGAGCAGCGCTCGCTGGAGCAGCGCCGCCTCGCCCAGGAGACGAAGAACGAGCGCCACATGTGGGTCTTCCTGGCCTACTTCCTCTTCGGCATCCACCTCGTGGCGTTCGTGATGATCTACGCGGTGCGCCACGCGAAGTGACGGCCGCCGCGCCATAGGGTTTCCACGTGGACAGACACATACCGTTCGAGACGCTGCACAACTTCCGTGACCTGGGCGGATATCCGGCCGGCAGTGGCCAACGGGTCCGCGCGGGCCGACTGTTCCGCGCGGACTCCCTCGGCAAGCTGCGACCGGACACCCCGGACTGGGACCGCTTCCTCGCCCTCGGCGTCCGCACGGTGATCGACCTGCGTCACCCCTGGGAGATCGAGGCGCGGGGCCGGGTACCGGAGGACGACTCCTTCACCTACCGCAATCTCAGCATCGAGCACCGCCCCTACGACCAGGCCGCGTTGACCCCGGACGTGGACCCGGGCCCGTACCTCTCCGCCCGCTTCATGGAGGTGGCGGAGGACGGCACGAAGGAGATCGCGGCGGCCCTGGAGCTGGTGGCCGGGGCGCGGGAGGGACTGGTCTTCCACTGCGCTTCGGGCAAGGACCGCACCGGGCAGCTGGCGGCCGTGGTCCTGAGTCTGCTGGGCGTGCCGGACGAGGTGATCATCGAGGACTTCACCCTGACGGAACTGGCGACCCCGGCCCTGCTCGCCGACTGGCGCGCGCGAAACGACGGCCGCTCCCCGGCGTGGCCTGCCTTCGGCCGGGCCCCCGAGTCGGTGATGCGCCTCTTCCTGGAGGCGCTGCGGGCCCGTTACGGCTCGGTGGAGGCGTATGTGTCGGGAGCTCTCGGCATGGACGCCGAGGCCTTGTCGGCCACCCTCCGCGCCCGCCTCCTGGAACCCGCCCCCACCGCTCGGCCGGAGTTGACCCACCGCAGGGCGGAGCCGCTCGACGCCCCTGTCCTGGTCCGCCTGCGCGACACGGCGGCGCTGTGGCAACTGGCCCGGGGCATCGATCAGTGGCAGCCCGGCGAGAAGACCGCGGCCCACTTCGTCGACCGCATGCGCGAGGGCGAGGTCTGGCTGACGTACGCGGACGGCGCGGTCGTGGGCGCCTTCGAGCTCTGGTGGGACGATCCGGCCGCCTGGGGCCCCCGCCCGCCCGAGGCCGGCTACATCCACCGCCTGATGACGACCCCGCACACCGCCCCGCCGGGTACGGGCCGCAGGATGCTGGCCCAGGCCGAGTCCCGCATCACCGCGGCCGGCCGCCCCTACGCCCGCCTCGACTGCCTCTCCACCAACCCCCGCCTGCGCGCGTACTACGAGTCCGCGGGCTACACGGTCGTCGGCGAACAGCACGCCAAGGAGGACGGCACGGGAAGCCCGTACGCGGTGACCCTGCTGGAGAAGCGGCTCGGCTGAGGGAGAGACGCGTGAGGGGCCCGAGCCGAAACCGGCCCGGGCCCCTCACCTGCGGTCGTCAACCGCGGACCCGCGGTGTCAGCCCTTCACGCAGACGACCTGCTTCAGCTTCGCCACGACCTCGACCAGGTCCCGCTGCTGATCGATGACCTGCTCGATCGGCTTGTAGGCGGCCGGGATCTCGTCCACGACGCCGGAGTCCTTACGGCACTCCACGCCCTGCGTCTGCTCCTCCAGGTCGCGCGTCGAGAAGCGGCGCTTGGCCGCGTTGCGGCTCATCCGCCGGCCCGCGCCGTGCGAGGCCGAGTTGAAGGCCTTCTCGTTGCCGAGGCCCTTCACGATGTACGAACCGGTGCCCATCGAACCCGGGATGATGCCGTACTCGCCGGAACCGGCCCGGATCGCGCCCTTGCGGGTGACCAGCAGGTCCATCCCGTCGTAGCGCTCCTCGGCGACGTAGTTGTGGTGCGCGCTGATCTCCTGCTCGAAGGCCGGCTTCGCCTTCTTGAACTCCTTGCGGATCACGTCCTTCAGGAGCGCCATCATGAGCGTGCGGTTGTACTTCGCGTACTCCTGGGCCCAGAACAGGTCGTTGCGGTAGGCCGCCATCTGCGGGGTGTCCGCGACGAAGACGGCGAGATCGCGGTCGATCAGGCCCTGGTTGTGCGGGAGCTTCTGCGCCACCCCGATGTGGAACTCGGCGAGTTCCTTGCCGATGTTCCGGGAACCGGAGTGCAGCATCAGCCAGACGGAGCCGCTCGTGTCCGTGCACACCTCGACGAAGTGGTTGCCGCCGCCAAGGGTGCCCATCTGCTTCACGGCCCGCTCCTCACGGAACTTCACCGCCTCCGCGACTCCGTCGAACCGTGCCCAGAAGTCGTTCCACCCGCCGGTGGCCGCCGGCCCGTGGAACCGCTCCGGGTCGACCGCGGTGTCGTGCATCCCGCGGCCCACCGGGATCGCCTGCTCGATCTTCGAACGGAGCGGGGAGAGATCGCCGGGCAGGTCGTTCGCCGTGAGCGAGGTCCGGACCGCGGACATTCCGCACCCGATGTCGACGCCCACCGCCGCGGGACAGACGGCGCCCCGCATCGCGATGACCGAGCCGACCGTCGCGCCCTTGCCGTAGTGGACGTCCGGCATGACCGCCAGTCCCTTGATCCACGGCAGGGTCGCCACGTTCCGCAGCTGCTGGAGCGCACCCTCCTCGACCGACGCCGGGTCGGCCCACATACGGATGGGTACCTTCGCGCCCGGCAGCTCCACGTACGACATATCGTCCTCATTCCCCCGGATTAATTACAAAATCCTTAGATCGCAAAACTGGCGCCAAGGTCAACGAAAAGGACAGCGAACCGGCATCCACAGCTCCACGTGCGATACACATTGTCTCCAGGGGCCGCCCCCGTCCGGCAAGCGAATAACCAGCGGGGACACCGGCAGCCACCCACATCACCAGAACTGTCGAGAGGAGCCGACCGTGCAGCGGAAGGCATACGTACCCGGCGTCGTCGCGCTCCTCGCGGCGCTGCTGGCCGGCTGCACCGGCGGTTCGGACGAAGGCGGCTCGACGGACAACTCCAACCCGGGCGAGGCGGGTACGGCCAGCGCCGTCGCGCAGCCCGGCAAGTACGACACGCTCCCCGAGGCCTGCGGTGTGGTGAGCCGGTCCACCCTCGACTCGCTCCTCCCCGGCATCAAGCAGCTCACCGACGAGGCGCAGCGCGACACGGCCTACGCGGGTGAGGCGACCCAGACGTTCGACACCGACCGCAAGGTGGGCTGCCGTTGGAAGGTGGAGTCGACGGACGCCACCGACCATCTCCTCGTCGACTTCGAGCGGGTCGTCTCGTACGACAACGCCGTGAGCGACGACAACCAGGCCGAGGCCCTCTTCGCGCAGCGGGTGACCGCGGCCGACCTTCCCGCGCCCACCGCCTCCGCCACCGGCGCGGCGACCGGCTCCGCTTCCGCGAGTCCGAGCACCTCTCCCTCGACGACGACTTCACCCTCCGCGGGCGCCTCCGCGTCGGCCTCGCCCTCGGCCTCCTCCACCGTCACCCCCGCCGACCTCCAGCCCCGCCTCCTGGAGGACCTGGGCGACGAGGCGTTCATCGACGACGCGCTCAGCAGCTCCGGTTCGACGGCCAAGCAGCGCACGGTGACTGTGGCGTTCCGCACGTCCAACGTCATGGTGACCATCCAGTACGAGGAGCAGCCGGCGACCGTCGGCGTGGTGCCGGACAGCGAGGAAATGCAGGACAAGGCCCGGAAACTGGCCGCGCAGCTCGCCGACTCACTGGCCGGCTGAGGGCACTTCGGCCAGGTTCGGGCCCCACCCGCAAAGCCCTCGAAGCGGAACCGCACAGCATCTTCACCGACTACGGTGGCCCCTCGGACCCGATCCGACCGCAGGAACCACGAGCGTCATGAGTGAAGGAACCATGCAGCGACGAGCCCAGCGAGACGGCCAGTTTGACCAGCGCGAGCAGCGTGCCGAGCGAGTGAAGCGTGCCGGAGGGCTGAACCGCCTCCTGGCCGCGGCGGTCGCCGTCCCCGTGATGCTGATGGCCGCGGGCTGCTCCTCGGACTCCGGCTCGGGCGATGACGCGAAGGACGCCGGCGCCTCCATCGGTGCCGGTTCGGGCACCGACTCCGCGGCGAGCGCCGCGCCGACCGTGCAGGCGGCGGCGTACAAGACGCTGCCCGAGGCGTGTGCGGTGGTGTCGAAGAAGACGCTGACGGAGCTGGTGCCGAAGGGGGCGGCCAAGGGCAAGGAGGGGACGTCCAGCGACACCGCGGCCCGGGCCAGCTGTTCCTGGTCCAGCCTCGCCAACAACGGGGTGAAGGGCTCGCAGTTCCGCTGGCTGAACGTTTCGCTGCTGCGCTTCGAGTCGGACACGACGACCGGTGACGGCGAGTCGCAGGCGAAGACGTACTACGCGAAGCAGGTCAAGGACGCCCAGGCGGTGTCGGGCGCGAAGAACGTCAAGTCGGCGCCGGCGGCCGCGACGGGTGACGAGGCGACCTCGGTGCGCTACGACCTGAAGAAGTCGGAAGGCGCCTTCAAGCAGCAGACGGTCGTGGTGCGCGTCGAGAACGTCGTGCTCACGCTCGACTACAACGGGGCCGGTCTGGCGGGCGACAAGGCGCCGAGCGCGGAGACCCTGACGAAGTCGGCGGAGAAGGCGGCCAAGGAGGCGGTGGCCGCCGTGCGGTCGGCCAACGGCGAGGGTGGCAGCGGCGGTTCGGACACCTCGGCCACGAGCCCGTCCCCGTCCAAGTCGGCCTCCTCCACCCCGAAGGCAACGCCCTCCAAGTCGTCGTCGGCGACCCCGAAGGCGACGGCCTCCAAGGCGGCCGCGGCGGCACCGAAGGCCTCCGCTTCCGCGAAGAGCTGACGGACCGGCAACACGTGCGCCGCACACATGTGCCACCCTGTTGCGCGCAAGAACACGCAAGGGGAGGGGAGTACGGGTGTCCGCGCCAATACAGCTGACCCGGACGCACCGCGTTCTCATCGGCGTGGTCGTGACCGGCGCCGTGATCATCGCCGGAATCGGCTTCGCCGGTTCGTACGCGGCCGTCCGGGAACTGGCCCTCGAGAAGGGCTTCGGCAACTTCTCGTATGTGTTCCCGATCGGTATCGACGCGGGTATCTGCGTCCTGCTGGCCCTGGATCTGCTGCTGACCTGGATCCGCATCCCCTTCCCGCTGCTGCGGCAGACGGCGTGGCTGCTGACGGCGGCGACGATCGCCTTCAACGGCGCGGCGGCCTGGCCGGACCCGCTGGGCACGGGTATGCACGCGGTGATCCCGATCCTGTTCGTGGTCTCCGTCGAGGCGGCCCGGCACGCGATCGGCCGGATCGCGGACATCACGGCGGACAAGCACATGGAGGGCGTGCGCCTCACGCGCTGGCTGCTCTCGCCGCTGCCCACCTTCCTGCTCTGGCGCCGTATGAAGCTGTGGGAGCTGCGCTCCTACGAACAGGTGATCAAGCTGGAGCAGGAACGTCTCGTCTACCAGGCGAGGCTGCGTTCCCGCTTCGGCCGCGCCTGGCGCCGCAAGGCCCCGGTGGAGTCGCTGATGCCGCTGCGGCTGGCCCGTTACGGCGTCCCGCTGGCGGAGACCGCCCCGGCGGGTCTGGCGGCGGCGGGCATCGAGCCGGCCGTGCTCCCTCCGGCGCCGGTCCCGGCGGCCGCGCCCCAGCAGGAGCTGACGGCGGGCGCCCCGGTCGACGCGGGCGTCCGTGCCGTCGAGGCCGCTCCCGCGCCCCGGCAGGCCCAGCAGGGCCGGCAGGTCGGCCACGCGCCCGTCCCCGCGCCCACGGAGGAGGAGCAGAGCCCGTGGTTCCAGGCGCCGCACGAGGTGGCGTACCAGGGGGGCTACGACCCCACGTACGACCCCTCGGAGCAGTACGCCCAGTGGTACGAGGAGCAGCAGCAGGCCGAGCAGTACCAGGACCAGTACCAGGAGGAGCCTCCGGCGCAGGAGCCCTCTCCTGAGGAGACCGGTTCGTTCCCCATCCCGGTGGGTCCGGGCCGCAGCCGCGAGCTCGGTGAGGGCGGCGGTACCCCGGTGGTCGAGCCGGACGAGGAGGCCTACTACCAGGTGTTCCGTCAGTCGATAGACGGCAGCTTCCCCACGCCCGGTGTCCTCGGCGACAACATTCAGGCGACCTACGGGACGACCATGAGTCCCAGCGCCCTGAAAACCCTTACGGAACGCTTCCAGCACCGCTTCAACGCGGAGTTGGAGGAGGACCACATCGCCTGATGCGCAGGTGTACGACGGAGGGGCGCCCGGTGCTGACACCGGGCGCCCCCTCCGTCGTGGAAGTGCCGCCTACTCCCCGAGCAGGGCCCGCACCCGCTCCTGGCCCACGGCCAGCAGCAGGGTGGGCAGCCTCGGGCCGGTGTCACGCCCCACCAGCAGGTGGTAGAGCAGGGCGAAGAACGTCCGCTGGGCGGTCTTGATCTCCGGCGGGAGTTCCTTGGGGGTGGCGTCGGCGGAGAACCCGGCCTGGACCTTGGGGACGCCGTAGACGAGGTGCGTGAGCCCGTCCAGCGACCAGTGGCCGGCGAGTCCGTCGAGCAGGAGCCGCAGGGACTGCTGGGAGGCCTCGTCGAGGGACTTCAGCAGCTCGGCGTCGGCTTCGGCGCGGACGATGGTGCGCTGGTCGGCGGGGACATGGGTGTTGATCCAGGCCTCGGCCTTGTCGTACCGGGGCCGGGCCTCGTCGAGGGAGCCGAGCGGGTTCTCCGGGTCGAGGTCGGAGAGGATCCGCAGGGCCTGGTCCCGGTGTCCGGCGGTGATGTCGGCGACGGAGGCCAGCGTGCGGTACGGCAGCGGCCGGACGGTGCGCGGCAGCTCACCGGCGGCCGTGCCCACCGCGCGGGAGTGCGCGGCGATGTCGGCCGGGAGCGCCGAACCCTCGGCGACCTTGGCGTCCAGCTTGTCCCACTCGTCGTAGAGCCGCTGGATCTCCTGGTCGAAGGCGATCTTGAAGGACTGGTTGGGACGGCGGCGGGCGTAGAGCCAGCGCAGCAGCTGCGGCTCCATGATCTTCAGCGCGTCGGCGGCGGTGGGGACACCGCCCTTCGAGGACGACATCTTCGCCATGCCGCTGATGCCGACGAAGGCGTACATGGGCCCGATGGGCTGCTTGCCGCCGAAGATGCCGACGATCTGGCCGCCGACCTGGAAGCTGGACCCGGGGGACGAGTGGTCGACGCCGCTCGGCTCGAACACGACGCCCTCGTACGCCCAGCGCATCGGCCAGTCGACCTTCCAGACCAGCTTGCCGCGGTTGAACTCGTTCAGCCGGACGGTCTCGGCGAATCCGCAGGCGGCGCAGGTGTAGGACAGCTCGGTGGTGTCGTCGACGTACGAGGTGACCGTGGTGAGGTCCTTCTCGCAGTTGCCGCAGTAGGGCTTGTACGGGAAGTAGCCGGCCGAGCCGGCCGAGCCGTCGTCCTCGTTCGCCGCGCCCGACCCCTCCGCCGCCTCGAGCTCGGCCTCGTCGAGCGGCTTCTGCTGCTTCTTCGCCGGGGCCTTCTTGGTGCGGTACTGGTCGAGGATCGCATCGATGTCCCCGCGGTGCTTGATCGCGTGCAGGATCTGCTCGCGGTAGACACCGGAGGTGTACTGCGCCGTCTGGCTGATGCCGTCGAACTCCACGCCGAGCTCGGCCAGCGACTCGACCATCGCGGCCTTGAAGTGCTCGGCCCAGTTCGGGTGGGTCGAGCCCTGCGGCGCCGGGACGGAGGTCAGCGGCTTGCCGATGTGCTCGGCCCAGGAGTCGTCGATCCCGTCGATGCCCTGCGGCACCTTGCGGTAGCGGTCGTAGTCGTCCCAGGAGATCAGGTGGCGGACCTGGTGGCCGCGACGGCGGAGCTCGTCGGCGACCAGGTGCGGGGTCATGACCTCGCGGAGGTTGCCCAGGTGGATGGGTCCGGAGGGGGAGAGTCCGGACGCGACGACCACAGGTTTGCCGGGGGCCCGACGCTCCGACTCCTCGATGACCTCATCCGCGAAACGGGAGACCCAGTCGGTGGTCTCGGTGCTCAGAGCCACGATCGGCACGTCCTCTTGTTCTGAAGGCTTCCGGGTTTGAAGTGCGTTCCATTGTCCCAGACCGCCCCGCGCCCGGGAAAACGGCTTTACCCCCCATGGGATACTGACTGCGTCTATCCATCCCCACGAGGAGAACGGCACCCACTCCTATGGCCCCGGTCACGTCCCTCAGTCACTCCGTCGAACAGCACCTCACGTCCGCTCTCTCGGCCACCCTGCCGGAGGCCGCCGGCGCGGACCCGCTGCTGCGACGAAGCGACCGGGCCGACTTCCAGGCCAACGGCATCCTGGCGCTGGCCAAGAAGGCGAAGGCGAACCCGCGGGAGCTGGCGACGCAGGTCGTGTCGCACGTCGTCACGGGTGACCTGATCGGGGAGATCGAGGTCTCGGGCCCCGGCTTCCTGAACGTGACGATCACCGACGGCGCGATCACCCGGAACCTCGCCGCCCGGTACGCGGACGCGGACCGCCTGGGCGTGCCGCACTCCGCCGCGCCGGGCACGACGGTCATCGACTACGCCCAGCCGAACGTGGCGAAGGAGATGCACGTCGGTCATCTGCGGTCGGCGGTCATCGGCGACGCGACGGTGCAGATTCTGGAGTTCACCGGCGAGAGCGTGGTCCGCCGGCACCACATCGGCGACTGGGGCACCCAGTTCGGCATGCTCATCCAGTATCTGGACGAGCACCCGCACGAGCTGGACCACAAGGATTCCCAGGTGAGCGGCGAGGAGGCGATGTCGAATCTCGACCGCCTCTACAAGGCCGCGCGCAGGCTGTTCGACGCGGACGAGGAGTTCAAGACCCGGGCCCGGCGCCGGGTGGTGGACCTCCAGGCGGGCGACCCGCACACGCTCGCGACCTGGCAGAAGTTCGTCGACGAGTCGAAGATCTACTTCTTCTCGGTCTTCGAGAAGCTGGACATGGAGATCCGGGACGAGGACATCGTCGGCGAGTCGGGTTACAACGACATGCTGGCGGAGACCTGCCGTCTCCTGGAGGAGTCCGGGGTCGCGGTCCGCTCCGAGGGCGCCCTGTGTGTCTTCTTCGACGACGTCAAGGGCCCGGACGGCAACCCGGTCCCGCTGATCGTCCAGAAGTCGGACGGCGGCTACGGCTACGCGGCGACCGACCTGTCGGCGATCCGCGACCGTGTCTTCCACATCAAGGCGAGCACGCTGCTGTACGTGGTGGACGCCCGTCAGTCGCTGCACTTCAAGATGGTCTTCGAGACGGCGCGCAGGGCGGGCTGGCTGAACGAGGACGTCAAGGCGCACCAGTTGGCGTTCGGCACGGTCCTCGGCAAGGACGGCAAGCCGTTCAAGACCCGTGAGGGCGAGACGGTCAAGCTGGTCGACCTCCTCGACGAGGCCGTCGAGCGGGCCACCACCGTGGTCCGGGAGAAGGCCGTGAAGGTCGGCCTGTCCGAGCCGGAGATCGTGGAGAACGGCCGGTACGTGGGTGTCGGCGCGGTGAAGTACGCCGACCTGTCGACGTCCGCCGTGCGGGACTACAAGTTCGACCTGGACCAGATGGTCTCGCTGAACGGCGACACGTCCGTCTACCTCCAGTACGCGTACGCCCGTATCCAGTCGATCCTGCGCAAGGCCGGCGAGGCCCGCCCGGTCGCTCACCCGGAGCTGGAACTGACCCCGGCGGAGCGGGCGTTGGGCCTGCACCTGGACCAGTTCGGCGAGACGGTGCACGAGGTCGCGGCGGCGTACGAGCCGCACAAGCTGGCGGCGTACCTGTACCAGCTGGCCTCGCACCTGACGACGTTCTACGACCAGTGCCATGTGCTGTCCCCCGACAACTCGCCGGAGGTCGTGGAGAACCGCCTGTTCCTGGTGGACCTCACGGCCCGCACACTCCACCTGGGCATGGCCCTGCTGGGCATCAGGACGCCGGACAAGCTCTGACCGACCGGCGACACCCTGGGCGCTCGACCTACCGCGGCCCGTCCTCCTTCCGGCTTCCGGCTTCCGGCCGTCGGGGAGGGCGGGCCGCGGTCATGGCCGGGTGCGTCAGGCGGCGAACCGCTTGAACGCCGCGCGGGTTCCGCTCCCGGCGATGCCGTCGATCTTGCCGGTGTAGCCGTAGTCGTCCTTGAGGAGCCGCTGGAGCGCCATGATCGTGTTGGGGCCGGGGTCGCCGTCGATGGCGTCGGTGTAGCCCCAGTACTTCTTGAAGCAGCGCTGGAACGCCTTCCAGCTCTCGGTGCCCAGCTGCCCGTCGATCTTGCCGGTGTAGTCCCAGTCGCCCGCCAGGAACGTCTGGACGTTCTTGGCCTCGGCGGTGGTCAGGCCGAAGTTCTCCGTCGACAGCGTGGCGGCGGGTGCGCTCACCGCCTGCGTGGCCGGCGCGGAGGCCGCGAAGCCGGTGCCCGCGGTCGCCAGGGATCCGGCGGCGAGACCGGCGACGGCGGTGAGTCCGACGAGGGTCCTGGCCAAGACGTTCGGTCGCATGCGTTCCTCTTTCGGTTCGTGGGTCGACACCGGGCCCGGTCGACGAGCTGGTGACGACACGAGAGTGCGGGACGGGCGCCGAAGGCCGCCACGGCTGCCGCCGAGGTGACGGCCTCGTGGGACGACACCGGCTCTGACCTGCGAGGACACCGGCCGCCTGGACGGTCCCGCGGGACGGTTGTGGCGGGTGTTGAGATGCTCATGCAGAATGCGAGCGAGCGGGGGGCCGCTGACCACGGTCCATGACCGCAAGTGGGGGGAAGATGTCGCGCTGGAAGGCGCTGTCCACCGAACTGGATCCACGCGTACGGCAGTTACTGACGCAGTTGCGCCGGCTGAAGGACCACAGCGGGCTGAGCATGCGTCAGCTGGCCGCGAAGACGGGGTACAGCGAGAAGTCGTGGGAGCGGTATCTGGGTGGCAGGTCGCTGCCGCCCCGGGAGGCCGTCGAGGCGCTGGCCCGGATCGGGGGCGTCGACCCGGTCCGCCTGCTCGCGCTGCACGAGGTCGCCGCCGACACGTGGGGCGGCAGGCACCTCGACGCCGCCGCGCCGCAAGAGCCCGCACCGGAGCCCCCACCGGAGCCTGTGCCGGCGCCCACGGTGGGGCCGGCCGCCCGTCCGCAAACGGAACCGGAAACGGAACCGGAGGCGGAAACGGAATGGGTGACGGCCGCCGGGCGGTCACTGCGCGTCGCGCTGGTGGCGGGAGCCGTGGCCCTGGTGCTGGCCCTGTCCTCGGCGGCACTCCTGGTCATGCGGCTCGACGGCGACAACAGCGAACCGGCGGCTGCTCCCCCCGCCGTGTCCACCGCTCCGGCGCCGTCGTCGGCGCCCGCGTACACCTGCCGGGTCGAGCGCACCGACGGCCTCTGGTACGCGGGCATCAGCCGCACCCGGGACACCGAGCTCGGCTACGGCGCGGCCGGGCCCGAGGTGGCCGAGGCGCAGTGTCTGCTGCGCCGGGCCGGGATCTCGCCCGGCGGCATCGACGGGATGTTCGGCCCGCTGACCCAGCGCGCGGTCAAGGCCTTCCAGACGGGGGCCGGGCTGGCCGTGGACGGCACGGTCGGGCCCGACACCTGGAAGGCCCTGCGCGGATGACCCGTCCCGCCTCGTCGCCGGCGGGTGTCCGACTGGCCTCCACACTCCGGGAGTTGAGGCGACGGACCGGCCTGAGCCTGGCGGGCCTCGCGGCGAAGACCACGTTCAGCAAGTCGTCCTGGGAGCGCTATCTCAACGGCAGGACCCTGCCTCCGCGCACTGCGGTGGAGGAGCTGTGCCGTCTCGCGAACGAACCGGTCGGTCGGTGTCTCACCCTGTGGGAGATCGCGGAGTCCGAGTGGGACGGCCGCGCCACGGCGGCGGAGCCGGCCCGGTCTGCGCGCCCCACGGCGGCTCCGCCGTCTCCCTCCCTTCCGGCCGCCACAGCCACCACAGCCGCCACAGCGGTCGGGGCCGCACCGGTCGGGGCCGCACCGGTCGGCCACCGGGGAGCGGCGACCGCAGCGGTCCTCGCGTCGGCCTCCGCCGCGGTGTTCGGGGCCATCGCGTTGACCCTCTTCCTCCTCCCGGGCCGGCACGGCGCACCGCTCCCGGCCGCGCACCCGCCCGCGTCCTCGTCCCCGTCCGTCACCGGCCCGCGCTGCCGGGGAACCGCCTGCGAGGGCGGGAGCCCGATGGACATGCGGTGCGCCACCGCGCCGGAGACCCTCGCCGAGCACGTCACCGCCACCGGGGCTTCGGTGCAACTGCGGTACAGCAGGGAGTGCGGGACGAGTTGGACCCGGATGTGGGGTGCGCGGATCGGCGACCGGATCGAGTCCCAAGCCGTGGGCGGCGTCCGCGCCTACCGAGCCGAGGTCAAGGACCGCGCCGAGGCGGACACCTATGTGCACACCGCCATGACGGCGACCCGCCCCGGGACGCTCGTCCGGACCTGTTTCCTGCCGACGGCGGACGGCAGGACGGAGTGCTTCGAGGCCCGGGTGGACCGGTCCCCGGAACCGACTCCCCGCATCCGCACGTCCCACCCCTCGACGACGTGAGAACGCAAGTGCGAGGAGAGGCAGTTGGGCGGCGCGGACGACCTGTCGACCGGTGACGTCCTGATCACCTTCCTGTTCGTCGGAGGCGCGGGTGTGGTCATCCCGGCCGCCGTCGTCCTCCCGCTCGTCGGCCTGGGCATCTGGCTGACGCACGTCTGGCGCCGCCGGCGCGCGAGACACTCCGCCTGACGGCCGTCGCGGACCGGACGGGACACACCGGCCCGGGCCGGTGTCAGTGCCTGCCCCTACAGTCACCGGCATGGCGACTCTTCCCAATCCGCTCCCCAAGCTGGCCTCCGATCCCAGCGGCCGCTCCCTCGGCCTCCAGCTCCCGCCCGGCCGGCTGATCGACACGACGGACGAGGGGGTCTGGCACGAGCCGTTGCTGTGGCACGCGGAGCAGTCCGCCTCCTCCGGCAACTGGACGGCCCTGGGCGGGACGGCGGGGCGGGCCGGGCTGCTTCCGGTCCTGGTCGACCTCGGCGGCTCCCAAGGCGGCCCGTCGGAATGGGAGTTGATGCCCGGCGAGGTGTCCTACCCCGGGGACCACGACGCGGAGGAGGTCCTCGCGCAGTACTGGCAGGAGTGCGCGGCGGACGGCGAGGAGTGGCCCGGTCTCGCCGCGCCCGGCACCCTGACGGCGGATCCCGACGCACGCGCCGCGCGGATCGCCGACACCCTTGCGGAGGAGGGGCCCACCTGGTTCAGGTCGCCGCATGTCGCCCTGGTCCCCGCCCGCCGCAGCGCGGACGTCCCGGCGGCCGTCGGCTGGTCGGGCCCGGCCAACCACGAGAGCGACACCGCGCGTCTGTGCGCCGTCCTGCGCTCCTGGGAGGACCGCTTCGGCATACGGGTCGTCGGCCTCGGTTTCGACGTCCTGGCCGTATCCGTCGCGGCCCCGCCCGCCACCCTCGCGGAGGCGGAGCCGATCGCCGCCGAGCACTTCGCGTTCTGCCCGGACAACGTCCTCCAGGGCCCGGGCACCCTGCAGGCCTACGCCCAGCAGCTCGTCGGCGAGCCCAGCTGGACCTTCTGGTGGGACTGATCCGCGCTACCCGGTGAGCCCCCGCCCCAGCCTGCGCAGCCCCTCCCCGATCTCGTCCGGGGTCTGCGTCACGAAGCACAGGCGCAGGGTCGAGCGGTCGGGTTCACCGGCGTAGAAGGGGGCGCCGGGGACGTACGCCACGTCCTGGGCGACGACCCGCGGGAGGAGGTCCGTGGTGTCGTACGACTCAGGGAGGCGGGCCCAGAGGAACATCCCGCCCTCGGGACGGGCCCACACCGACCCTGCCGGGAGGGCGCCCGCGAGGCCCGCGAGCATGGCGTCCCGGCGCTCCCGGTACACGGCGGCGACCCTGGCCACGTGCGCGTCCAGGTCGAAGGCGGTCAGGTACCGTGCCGCGGCGAGCTGGTTGACGGTCGGGGTGTGCAGGTCGGCGGCCTGCTTGGCGACGACGCAGGCCCGGCGCAGCTCGGCCGGCGCGCGCAGCCACCCCAGCCGGATGCCGGGTGCCATGACCTTGGAGAAGGAGCCGAGCAGGACCGTACGGTCGCGGGCGTCGGGGTGGGCGGCGATCCAGGGGACGCGCTCACCGTCGTAGCGGAGTTCGCCGTAGGGGTCGTCCTCGACGATCCACAGACCGTGCCGGGCGGCGACGGCTGCGACCGCGGCACGGCGCTCGGCGGGGAGGGTGCGGCCGGTGGGGTTCTGGAAAGTGGGGACGGTGTAGAGGAGCTTCGGCCGTTCGCGGACCACCAGGTCGGCGAGCGCCTCGGGGTCCAGGCCGTCCTCGTCCCCGGGCACGGCGACGATCCTCGCTCCGGCCAGCCCGAAGACCTGAAGGGCGGCCAGGTAGCAGGGCGCCTCGACGAGCACCGTGTCGCCGGGGTCCAGGAGAGCGGTCGCCAGCAGGGACAGGGCCTGCTGTGAACCCGTGGTGACGAGGAGGTCGTCGGCGGTCGTGGGCAGACCACGGGCCGTCGTCCGCGCCGCGAGCCCCTCACGCAGGCTCGGCTCGCCCTCGGTCGTGGCGTACTGGAGGGCCTGGGCCGGGGCCTCCTCCAGCGCGTACCGGAAAGCGGCGGCCACGCCCTCGCGGTCGAACAGCTCCGGCGCGGGCAGCCCGCCCGCGAAGTTGATCACCTCGGGGCGGCCGGTGACGGCGAGGATGTCCCGCACCGGCGAGCCGCCGATCGACCGGACCCTGGCGGCCAGTGGAGGCACGGAGGCCGGAACGGAAGCGGGGCCGGGGCCGGGGCCGGGGACGAAGGCGGGAGCGGGGGCGGGCGCGCTGGGCGACTCGGCTGCGACAGTCATGCCCGCACCCTAGGGAGATACATGCCGCCTACACACGGGTTTCTGCCATGTGGACAGCGGCATGCGTTCACACCTTCGTGCCCGTCGCCCCGTACACGTTGATGTCCTCGTCCGTCACGTCGTCGATCCCGCGATAGCGGATCTTCTCGATGTCGTCGAGGGCGGCGAACGCGTCCGGCGCGATGCCCGGCGGGGCGGGCGCCGGCCCCGGGTTCCACCGGTGCACGGGCACGACCCCGGGCGCGTCCAGGACGAGGCCCGGAGTATCGCCGAACAGCCGCTCCACCTCGGCCTTCGACCGGAAGACGAAGGTGAACCCGCGCTCCGTGTACGTCCGTTGGACGGCCCGGGTCGGCTCGGGATGCAGCTCGTCGGTCAGGTGGGTGAGGACGACCCTGCTCCCGGCGGGCAGCCCCGCCACCAGCTCCCGCAGCACGGGCTGGGCCGCCTCGTCCTCGACGAAGTGCAGGACCGCGACCAGGCACAGGGCGATCGGCTCGGCGAAGTCGAGTGTCCTGGCGGCCTGTTCGAGGATCCGGTCCGGCTTCAGCAGATCGGCGTCGAGGTAGTCCGTCCGCCCCTCGGGACCGCTGGTCAGCAGCTCCCGCGCGTGCGCGAGCACGACCGGGTCATGGTCGACGTACACCACCCGCGCCTCGGGGACGAGACTTTGGGCGATCTGGTGCACGTTCTCCCCGGTGGGCAGCCCGGTGCCGAGGTCGAGGAACTGGCGTATCCCGTCCTGCGCGGCCAGCTTCGTCACGGCCCGCCGCATGAAGTCGCGGTTGTGCCGTACGTCGAGGTAGCCGCGCGGGTTGGCGGCGAGGGCGGCGGCCGCGGCGGCACGGTCCACCGGGTAGTTGTCCCGGCCACCGAGGAACACGTCGTAGACACGGGCGGGATGCGCCCTGGTGGTGTCGATCCCTGCGGACTCTGCGGACTCTGCGGACAAAGGGGCTCTCCCTGGGCAGTCGGGCGTCCCACATCCCGTCCCGGAGGGGCACTGTTTGCGCAGGTCAGAGGCTATGGGACTGGACCGGCGTCCCGACTTGCGCGGTGGATGTGGAAGGGCGGAGGCCGTACGACTCAGGCTTGCCCCATGCCCACACGCCCCACTCCCCCCACTCGCCGCCGCGTCCGTCTGCTCGCCGTCGCGCTGACCGCCGCCGCGGCGCTCGCCCTCACCGCGTGCCACGACGGCGAGGGCCTGCGCGACGAGGGCCCATCCGGCGCCGGCCGCCTGACAGGGACCGGCGTCCTGACAGGATCGAACCCACCGGGCCGGGCCCGCTGACCGGGCCGGGCCTCCTGACCGGTTCGAGCGCCTACGGCGTGGGTGAGGCTCCCGCCCGCTCCCACGCGGAGCCGCCGAGCGGGAACTCGTAGTCGGGGCGCCCGTTCTCGCCGCTGGTGCGGAACGGCCTCCCCTTGTCGTCGATCGTCATCGTGCCGTGCCGTGCACCGCTGGACCAGGACAGCTCCAGGTACCAGCGCACGTCGTACGCGGAGGCGTCGGCGGTGACGTAGTAGACCTCCGGGTCCGACTCGCTCACCTTGAACGGGAAGTTCTGGTGCCCCGCCTCGGGCACCAGCGCCGGCCGCGCCGCGTCGAGGGCGACGGAGAAGGCGCGCGTCGGCACACCGCCACCGCAGCCGACGCCCGGGTAGCCCATGGCGTAGTCGTTCCAGGCGAGCGGCGCGGCCTTGCCGACGGTCCGGACCGTCAGGCTGTCCACGACGACGGTCTCCTCGCCGGTCCCCTGCACGGTGAGCTCCAGATACTGCTCCCCCGCCGACACGGCCCCGTGCCGGGCCACCCACGCGGGCGCGTCCTGCTCGACGGGCGGCGGCTTGACCTGCTCCGGCCCCTGCTCGATCAGATAGTGCTGGCTACAGGGGCTCTCCCAGGCGTACGGGCGGGTGGTGACCGTCAGCGGGACGCGGTCGCCGGCCCCCGCGCCCGACGCCGGCGAGGAATCCGCGGTGGCGGAGCCCGACGGGGAGGCGGATCCCGAGGCGGAGGCCGAGGCCGACGGCGACGCGGACACGGACGGCGACGCGGACGCGGACGGCGAGGACGTGCTCCCCGTTCCCCGGCCCTGCACGGACGGTGTGGCCGCCGCACCGACGCTGTCCCCGTCGCCGGACCCGCCGGAGGGCAGGGTCAGGGCGAGCGCCAGGGCGACCGAGCCGAGGGCGGCCACGGCACCGACCCCGGCCAGGGCCAAGGAGCGGCGGGTGGGACGGGTCCGCTCGTCCCCCACGACCTCGACAACCGCTTCCCCGGGCCCGACGTCCACAACCCCGACGTCCACAACCCCGGCGTCCGCGACCGCCGCCTCCGCGACCGCCGCCTCCGCGAGGGCATCGCCGACGGCGACGTCCGCGACCCCGCGCGCGACGGCGTCCGCCTCGGCCGTACTCCCCTTCCTCCCGCGCACCGCGTCCGCCAGCACCCACCGCCGGTGCAGCTCGACGAGCTCCTGAGGTGACGCCTTGCAGAGCCGCGCCAGCCGCTCCACGGGCGCGTAGTCGGTGGGGACGGCGTCCCCGTTGCAGTAGCGGTGCAGCGTCGACGTACTCATGTGGAGCCGTTTCGCGAGCATCCCGTAGCTCAGCCCGGACCGCTCCTTCAACTCTCGCAGCAGCTCGGCGAACTCGGTCGCAGACACCGTTCCTCCACTCCCCATGTCCCATCCCCGCGTTCCAGGGATGGTCCGTTTCCCCAGGTCAGACCCATTGCGGGCATTCCAGCGTCCCTGATCGTCCGCCGACCGTGGCGGCCGGGACGGATCCCCGCACAAGCTTTGGCCATCCAAGCACGCCGCTTCAACACGGCATTCCGGAAGAGGACTTCACGATGCGTATCCGCCGCACCAGCCACCTGCTCGCCCTCACCGCCCTGGCCGCCCTCGCGCTCACGGCGTGCGAGGACGGGACGGGCGTAAAGGACGAGGGCGCCTCGCGCCCGGCGTCGTCGACGGCCACGGCGGCACAGCTCACGCCCGGCACGGACAAGGGCACCGGCACCGGCACCGGCACCGGCACGGCCCCGACGAAGGACACGACGGGCTCGGCCGGCTCGTCCGGCAAGTCGGGCGGCACCACCGGCGGCTCCGGCACGGGCGGCGACACGGGCGACAAGGCCGCCGACACCGCCTCCGACAGCCGCGTCCTGTGCAACGGATCGAACACCAGGGTCACCGCGCAGACGGTCGCCCGCCCGCTCAACCACATGCTGCTCACGGTGACCAACACCGGCAGCAGGACCTGCGACCTGACCTACAACCCGGTCCTGCGCTTCGACGAGATGCAGTGGGTGCCGCAGGCCGCCAAGGAGACGCAGCCGCAGGCGGTCACGACCCTCGCGCCCGGCGAGTCGGGCTACGCGGGCGTGCTGCTGTCCGCCGCCGACGGCAGCGGCGACGGCGGCCAGACGGCCAAGAAACTGACGATCGCCTTCCAGGGCTACACCCCGAACAGCGACGGCGGCGCCTCCGCGACGCCGCCCCTGCCCGCCAAGGGCGTCTACTACGACAGCTCCCTGGCGGTGACGTACTGGCAGCAGGACATGGACGACGCCCTGTCCTGGTGAAAGCAGGCGGACTACCGCAGCTTCTGGGCCGCTTCGGTGGCCCAGTAGGTGAGGATGTTCCGCGCTCCGGCCCGCTTGATGCCGGTCAGCGTCTCGAGGATCGCCTGGTCGCGGTCGATCCAGCCCTTCTCGGCGGCGGCCTCGACCATCGAGTACTCGCCGGAGATCTGGTAGGCGGCGACCGGCACGTCCACGGCGTCGGCGACCCGGGCCAGGATGTCGAGGTAGGGGCCGGCCGGCTTCACCATGACCATGTCGGCGCCCTCCTCCAGGTCCAGCGCCAGCTCGCGCAGCGACTCACGGAGGTTCGCCGGATCCTGCTGGTACGTCTTCCGGTCGCCCTTCAGGGACGAGCCCACGGCCTCCCGGAAGGGCCCGAAGAAGGCGGAGGAGTACTTGACGGTGTACGCGAGGATCGAGACGTCCTCGCGGCCGATCTGGTCGAGGGCATCGCGGATGACCCCGATCTGCCCGTCCATCATCCCGCTGGGCCCCACGACATGGGCACCGGCATCGGCCTGGACCTGTGCCATCTCGGCGTACCGCTCCAGGGTGGCGTCGTTGTCGACGCGCCCCTGCTCGTCCAGCACCCCGCAGTGCCCGTGATCGGTCGTCTCGTCCAGGCACAGGTCGGACATGACGAGCAGGTCGTCCCCGACCTCGGCCCGCACGTCCCGGATGGCGACCTGGAGGATGCCGTCCGGGTCGGTCCCGGGCGTGCCGAGCGCGTCCTTCTTGGACTCCTCCGGCACGCCGAAGAGCATGATCCCGGAGATCCCGGCCTGTACGGCCTCCAGCGCGGCCTTCTTCAGGCTGTCGCGCGTGTGCTGCACGACACCGGGCATGGCCTGGATCGGCACCGGCTCGCTCACGCCCTCCCGCACGAACGCGGGCAGGATGAAGTCGGCCGGGTGCAGCCGGGTCTCCGCGACCATGCGCCGCATGACGGGGGTGGTACGCAGCCGCCGGGGACGCGTACCGGGAAAGGATCCGTACTTCGTCATGGCCTCTACGCTACGCCCGGCCCGGGGGCACCTTTGCCGACGCCCCGTCGGCCCGAGGGAGGGCCACCGCCCCGCCCGTGTGCACCGTGCACGCCCCGGGTCCATCCTGGAAGGAAGGACCACGACGGCCACTCCTGCGATCGAGGAGGCCGCGATGACCGCCACGCACCACCCCACCCCGGACCTCTTCGCCCTCTCCGACGTGCACGGCCCGGTGCTGCGTCCCGGGGACGAGGGCTACGACACCGAGGTGGCCGCCTTCAACCTGGCGGCCCGGCACGCCCCGGACGTCGTCGTGGGCGCGACCGGCGCCGACGACGTCGTGTCGGCGATGCGCTGGGCCGCGGCCACCGGCACGCCCGTCGCCGTCCAGGCCACCGGACACGGCGCGAACTTCCCCCTGGACGGCGGCCTGTTGATCAACACCGGCCGGATGACCGACGTGTCGATCGACGTCGGGGCGCGAACCGCGACCGTCGGCGCCGGCGTGAAGTGGCGGCTGCTGCTGGAGGCGTCGGTCCCGCACGGCTTGTCCGCGCTGCACGGCTCGGCGACCGACGCCGGGGTGGTCGGCTACACCCTGGGCGGCGGGCTGCCGCTGTTCGGCCGCGCCTACGGGTTCGCCTCCGACCTGGTCCGTTCCCTCCAGGTCGTCACCCCGGACGGCACCCTGCACGAGACGGACGCCGACCACGAGCCCGACCTGTTCTGGGCACTGCGCGGCGGCAAGGGGAACGTGGGCGTGGTGACGTCACTGGTCACCGGGCTGGTGCCGCTGAGCCACGTGGTCGGCGGAGGCATCTACTGCGCCGGCGAGCACGCCGAGCCGCTGCTGCGTGCCTACGCGGACTGGGCGCCCACCGTGCCGGCCGGGATGTGCACCGGCTTCACCCTGCTGCGGCTGCCCCCGCTGCCGATCATCCCCGAACCGATGCGCGGCCGCTTCTTCGCCCGCGTCGCGGTCGCCTGGACCGGCGACCCGGCCACGGCGGACTCCCTGCTGGCGCCGCTGCGCGCGGCGGCGCCGGTCGAGTTCGACACGGTGGCCGACCTGGACTGTCGCAAGGTCGACGAGATCTACCAGGACCCGCAGGACCCCATCCCCGCCCGCGAGTGCTGCGCGCTGCTGCGCGAGCTGACCCCGGAGGCCGTGGACACCCTGCTGGCACAGACCGGCCCGGACGCCGGCGAGGACTACCCGCTCCTCATGGTCGAGCTGCGCCACATGGGCGGCGCACTGGCCGAACCGGCCGCCGTCGAGGACGCGGTCTGCGCCCGCGACGCCGCGTATCTGCTGGAGTCGGTCGGCGTCCTGGCCGGCCCGGAGGCCGCCGCCGCGGTGGAGGCGGCCACGGCCGCCCTGTACACCGCGATGGCGCCGTACGGCACGGGCCGCACGATGGTCAACCTGCACGGCACCCCGGGCGACGGCGCCGACCGTGCCCGCGCCTGGACCCCCGAGGTGCACGACCGTCTGCGCCGCACGAAGGCGACGTACGACCCGCACAACCTGCTGCGCCACGGGCACACGGTCGTGCCGGTCCCCTGACGCCCTCGGCCGTTACGTCGCCCGCCTCCGCCGCGCACCCGGACGCCGCTCGCTCGGCCGGCTGACCGGGTCACCGGCCTCCTGGGCCGCGGCCCGCCGGCGCAGTCCGAAGTCGGCCAGTGCCTCGGCCAGCTTGAGCGCGGACGGCTCGGGCGCCATGACGTCCACCCGGAGCCCGTGCTCCTCGGCCGTCTTGGCCGTGGCCGGGCCGATGCAGGCGATGACCGTCACGTTGTGCGGCTTGCCGGCGATGCCCACCAGGTTCCGCACGGTGGACGACGACGTGAAGAGCACGGCGTCGAACCCGCCGCCCTTGATGGCCTCCCGCGTCTCCGCCGGCGGCGGCGAGGCCCGCACCGTCCGGTAGGCGGTGACGTCGTCGACCTCCCAGCCCAGCTCGATGAGCCCGGCGACCAGGGTCTCGGTGGCGATGTCGGCGCGCGGCAGGAACACCCGGTCGATCGGGTCGAAGACCGGGTCGTAGGGCGGCCAGTCCTCGAGGAGCCCGGCGGCCGACTGCTCGCCGCTCGGTACGAGGTCGGGCTTCACACCGAACGCGACCAGCGCCTTCGCCGTCTGCTCGCCCACCGCCGCGACCTTGATGCCCGCGAAGGCACGCGCGTCGAGCCCGTACTCCTCGAACTTCTCGCGCACCGCCTTGACGGCGTTCACCGAGGTGAAGGCGATCCACTCGTAGCGGCCCGTCACCAGGCCCTTGACCGCCCGCTCCATCTGCTGGGGGGTGCGCGGCGGCTCGACGGCGATCGTCGGCACCTCGTGCGGCACGGCCCCGTACGACCGCAGCTGGTCGGAGAGCGACACCGCCTGCTCCTTCGTACGCGGCACGAGCACCTTCCAGCCGAACAGCGGCTTGGACTCGAACCACGACAACTGGTCGCGCTGGGCGGGGGCGGAACGCTCACCGACCACGACTATCACCGGCCGGCCGCCCTCGGGCGAGGGCAGCACCTTCGCCTGCTTCAGCGTCTGCGCGATCGTGCCCAGGGTCGCCGTCCACGTCCGCTGCCGCGTCGTCGTACCGGCCACCGTGACCGTCATCGGCGTATCGGGCTTGCGCCCCGCCGACACCAGCTCGCCGGCCGCCGAGGCCACCGCGTCGAGCGTCGTCGACACGACGACCGTGCCGTCGGAGGCCCCGACCTCGGTCCAGCAGCGGTCCGAAGCCGTGCGCGCGTCGACGAACCGGACGTCGGCGCCCTGCGCGTCCCGCAGCGGCACACCGGCGTACGCGGGCACGCCGACGGCGGCCGCGACACCGGGTACGACCTCGAAGGGAACACCGGCCGCCGCGCACGCGAGCATTTCCGCCGCCGCGTACGTATCAAGTCCGGGGTCCCCGGTCACCGCACGCACGACCCGCCTGCCGCCCCGCGCGGCCTCCATGACAAGATGTGCGGCATCGCGCACAGCGGGTACCTCAGCGGTTGTTGACGTGCCGTCAACGATCGTCGGGAGGGGCGCGCCCGTGCCCGGAAGAGGGTCCGATGGACCCGCTTCCGCGTTCACGACGGCGACGCCCGGCCTCGCGTGCGTCCGTACGACGTCGAGCACCTCGTGCTCGGCGACGAGGACGTCCGCGTGCGCAAGCGCCTCCACGGCGCGCAGAGTCAGTAGTCCCGGATCCCCGGGTCCGGCACCCAGGAAGGTGACGTGCCCGTGTTCAGGACCAGCGGCTGGAAGGGCGGTGGGGCTCACAGTGCTCGCTCCCCCATCAGACCGGCCGCGCCCTGGGCGAGCATCTCGGCTGCGAGTTCGCGACCGAGCGCCATTGCCCCGTCGTGCGTCTCGGGCACGGGACCGGTGGTGGACAGCTGCACCATGCGCGTGCCGTCGGTGGTGCCGACGACGCCACGCAGGCGCATTTCGTTGACAATCTGCCCGTCGGCCAGCAGGTCGGCAAGCGCGCCCACAGGGGCGGAGCAGCCGGCCTCCAGGGCGGCGAGCAGGGACCGTTCGGCGGTCACGGCGATCCGGGTGAACGGGTCGTCGAGCTCACCGAGCGCGGCGATCAGTGACGCGTTGTCCGCGGCACACTCGATCGCCAGTGCTCCCTGGCCGGGAGCGGGCAGAACCGTGTCTATCGACAGGAAGTCGGTGACCTCGTCGATGCGGCCGATGCGGCTGAGGCCGGCCGCCGCCAGCACCACCGCGTCCAGCTCGCCGTCGTGCACGTACCCGATCCGCGTGTCGACGTTCCCGCGGATCGGGACGGTCTCGATGTCCAGCCCGTGGCTGCGCGCGTACGCGTTCAGCTGCGCCATCCGGCGCGGCGAACCCGTACCGATGCGCGCTCCGCGCGGCAGGTCGGTGAACTTCAGCGCGTCCCGGGCGACGATCACGTCGCGGGGGTCCTCGCGCACCGGTATGGCGGCCAGGACCAGGTCCTCGGGCTGCGTGGTCGGCAGGTCCTTCAGCGAGTGAACCGCGAAGTCGACCTCGCCCTTGGCCAGCGCGTCGCGCAGCGCGGTCACGAAGACGCCCGTGCCGCCGATCTGCGCGAGGTGCTCGCGGGAGACATCACCGTAGGTGGTGATCTCGACGAGTTCCACGGGCCGTCCGGTCACCTGGCTCACGGCGTCCGCGACCTGCCCGGACTGGGCCATGGCGAGTCTGCTTCGCCTCGTCCCCAGTCTCAGTGCCTTCGTACTCATGCCGCTCATGCCGGCCCTCGGCTCTCTGCGTTCTTCTCGGTGCTTTCCTCGGCCCGGGACACGGCGGCCACCGCTTCCGGGTCGAGGTCGAACAGGGTCCGCAGCGCGTCCGCGTACCCGGCGCCGCCGGGCTCGGCCGCGAGCTGCTTGACCCGTACGGTCGGTGCGTGCAGCAGCTTGTCGACGACCCGCTTCACGGTCTGGGTGATCTCGGCGCGGTGCTTGTCGTCCAGGCCGGGCAGCCGCCCGTCGAGCCGGGCGATCTCCGTGGCCACGACCTCGGCGGCCATGGTGCGCAGGGCGACCACGGTCGGCGTGATGTGCGCGGCCCGCTGTGCGGCGCCGAAGGCGGCGACCTCGTCGGCGACGATCCGCCGCACCTGGTCGACGTCGGCGGCCATCGGCGCGTCGGCCGAGGCCTCCGCCAGCGACTCGATGTCCACGAGCCGCACGCCGGCCAGCCGGTGGGCGGCCGGGTCGACGTCCCGCGGCATCGCGAGGTCGAGCAGGAAGAGCACCGGCTCCGGCCGGACGAGCGCGGCGACCGGCTCGGGTCCGCGGCGCTCGGGGATCCGGCCGAGGGTGGCGGCCGTCGCGGCGAGCGCGGTGATCAGCTCGGCGTCGGCCTCGGGGGTGCGGCGGGCGGTCGGCCTGCGGTCGACGGTCGCGTTGTCGACCCAGGCGGCGTGCTGCTCCAGCGTCGCCGCGTCCATGCCGGCGACGGCGGCCTCGCCCAGCACGGAGAACCCGGACTGCTGCACGGGGGCCTGCTGTACGGCGGCCAGGTCGAGGGGGCAGTTCTCGTCGGTGCCGACCGAGGTGGGCGGCAGCGGACGTACGTCCGTCGCCGCGGCCTCGTCGTCGAAGGCGGCGGGTGTCCCGGTGCGGCCCTCGACGGCCTCGGCGACCGCCTCCGCCGTCAGGACCAGGCCCGTCGCCCCGGTACAGGAGACGGCCACGTCGGCACGTGTCAGCTCGGCCGGCACCGACTCCATCGGTACCGCGCGGGCCGACACGTCCGTGTCGCCGCCCTCGGTCAGGCGCTGTCCGTACTGCTCTTCGAGCAGGTGGGCGAGCCGCTCGGCCCGGTCGGGCGTGCGGTTGGCGACGACGATCTCGGCGACCCCGGCGCGCGCGAGCGTGGCGGCGGCCAGCGAGGACATCGAACCGGCGCCGATGACCAGCGCCTTCTTGCCCCGCGCCCACGCGGTCACGTTCCCGCCCGCGGCCAGCTGCTCCAGGCCGAAGGTGACCAGGGACTGCCCGGCGCGGTCGATGCCGGTCTCGGAGTGGGCGCGCTTGCCGACCCGCAGGGCCTGCTGAAACAGGTCGTTCAGCAGCCGTCCGGCGGTGTGCAGCTCCTGCGCACGGGCCAGGGCGTCCTTGATCTGTCCGAGGATCTGCCCCTCGCCGACGACCATGGAGTCCAGCCCGCAGGCCACCGAGAAGAAGTGGTGGACGGCGCGGTCCTCGTAGTGCACGTACAGGTAGGGGGTGAGCTCCTCGAGCCCGACCCCGCTGTGCTGGGCGAGCAGCGTGGACAGCTCGGCGACACCGGCGTGGAACTTGTCCACGTCGGCGTACAGCTCGATCCGGTTGCAGGTGGCGAGGACCGCGGCCTCGGCGGCCGGTTCGGCGGCGACCGTGTCCTGGAGCAGCTTGAACTGGGCGTCCGTGGACAGCGAGGCCCGCTCCAGCACGCTGACCGGAGCGCTGCGGTGACTCAGCCCGACGACGAGGAGACTCATGCCGGCATCACGGCGGGTACGTCCCCGTCGGGTCCCTGGTCGGTGGAGTCGGCGCGGCCGGCCGGGGCCGGTACGGCGTTCTCGTTCGCCGCGGCCTCCTCGCCGGCCTTGCGCTGCTCGTGGAAGGCGAGGATCTGGAGCTCGATGGAGAGGTCGACCTTGCGCACGTCGACGCCGTCCGGGACGGTCAGCACGGTCGGCGCGAAGTTCAGGATGGACGTGACGCCGGCGGCCACGAGCCGGTCGCAGACCGCCTGGGCGACACCCGGCGGGGTGGTGATGACGCCGATGGAGACGCCGTTGTCGGAGATGATCTTCTCCAGGCCGTCGCTGTGCTGGACGGAGATCCCGGCGACCTGCTTCCCGGCCATCGCGGGGTCGGCGTCGATGAGCGCCGCGACCCGGAAACCGCGCGAGGCGAAGCCGCCGTAGTTGGCGAGAGCCGCGCCGAGGTTACCGATACCGACGATCACGACGGGCCAGTCCTGGGTGAGCCCGAGCTCGCGGGAGATCTGGTAGACGAGGTACTCGACGTCGTAGCCGACCCCCCGGGTCCCGTAGGAACCCAGGTAGGAGAAGTCCTTGCGCAGCTTGGCGGAGTTGACCCCGGCCGCGGCCGCGAGCTCCTCGGAGGAGACCGTGGGTACCGAGCGCTCCGACAGTGCGGTCAGCGCGCGGAGGTACAGCGGAAGCCGGGCGACGGTGGCCTCGGGAATCCCTCGGCTACGGGTCGCCGGTCGGTGAGTTCGGCCAGTTGCCACGGTGCTCCTGCGGGTAGAGCGGGGCTGTAGGCGGTCACACGTACCCAGACCGCCCCGTCGACAGCAGGCTATGTCTTTGTGAACGCGTGCACAAAGATGGTGTCCGATTTGCCCGGCCAACGTGACCGGGGTCACGCGCAACATTCCAGGGGGCAAAACCGCCACTCTCCTCGTGAATCCCGCCCCCGAGACAAAACCGCCATCGATCCTAAGCGACGTTCGGTACGGCCTTGTACTGCTCGGTCAGTTCCTCACCCGGCCAGTTCTTTGCGCAGGCGACTCTCGTCCACCCGCCAGAAGGTGTGCTGCCTGCCGTCGACCAGCACCACCGGGATCTGCTCCCAGTACTGGTCATGCAGCTCCGGGTCGTCGGCGATGTCCTTCTGCTCCCAGGACACACCGAGTTCCCCGCAGACCTTCTCGATCACGCGCTCGGCGTCGTCGCACAGATGACAACCGGACTTACGAATGAGGGTGACCGACCGCTCGCCCGTGGCGGCCTTACGTCGAAAGAGGGGAGTCATACCGCCATTCTCGCGCTTCTTTAACGGCGCGGTCGCGGAGAGTTCACACCCTTCGAACCTCTCGGCTCCGGAACCACCGAACAGACTGGCTATGCTCACGCCATGGCCGCTCTAGGATGGCTCACTCCCCGTAGGCGCTCCGCCACGGCGCGGAGCGTGTTGGCAGGCGAGGCCTCGGCGGAGGCAGCCCGCAAGTCCACCCAGGAAGCCCTGGACTCCCAGGAGACCCTGGCGCCCCTGGACACTTCCGACCGGGAACCGCAGTTCCCGGTGCACGGCGACGCGATGGCCGCCGCCTTCTTCGACCTCGACAACACCGTGATGCAGGGCGCCGCGCTCTTCCACTTCGGCCGTGGCCTGTACAAACGCAAGTTCTTCGAGACCCGCGACCTGGTCCGCTTCGCCTGGCAGCAGGCATGGTTCCGGCTGGCCGGCGTCGAGGACCCCGAACACATGCAGGAGGCCCGCGACTCGGCGCTGTCCATCGTGCAGGGCCACCGGGTCTCCGAGCTGATGTCGATCGGCGAGGAGATCTACGACGAGTACATGGCCGAGCGCATCTGGCCGGGCACCCGGGCCCTCGCCCAGGCGCACCTGGACGCGGGCCAGAAGGTGTGGCTGGTCACGGCGGCCCCGGTGGAGATCGCCCAGGTGATCGCCCGCCGCCTCGGCCTGACCGGCGCGCTGGGCACGGTCGCGGAGTCCGTCGAGGGCGTCTACACGGGCAAGCTGGTCGGCGAGCCGCTGCACGGCCCCGCGAAGGCGGAGGCGGTCCGCGCGCTGGCGGCGGCGGAGAACCTGGACCTCTCCCGCTGCGCCGCCTACAGCGACTCCCACAACGACATCCCGATGCTCTCCCTCGTCGGCCACCCCTACGCCATCAACCCCGACGCCAAGCTCCGCAAGCACGCGCACAACCTCGACTGGCGGCTGCGCGACTACCGCACCGGCCGCAAGGCCGCGAAGGTCGGCATCCCGGCCGCGGCGGGCGTGGGCGCGGTGGCGGGCGGCACGGCGGCGGCGATCGCGCTGCACCGACGACGGCGATGACGACGCCGGCGTAGACATCCCGGAAGAGCGGCCGAGGCGCAACTGCCCGGCCGCTCTTTCGCGTTACCGGACAACACCCCACACCGGGCACCGAACCCGGCCAATCCGACGGTCTTACCCCCGTAACCCCCCGTCCAGTCCTGTTGTCCGCGCACAGCCACAACACGCCCTGGACCGACCCGAAACTCGAACTATTTCGATCAACAATCGTTCACCCTACGCAACTTGATCGAGCGCCAATAGGCCACAGAAGCGACGTAATCGATGATTTGAGCAACTCGGTGTAGCAGGGCCTGCACGAAGCGTTATTCTCCTCAGACGCAATCCGGTACCCCTTCCGTCGCTACGACGGGTGAATGGTTCCGTACTGCACGTGATGCAAGCTCTGCCTCTGGGAGTCCCGTGTACCCACACGTCGGGGTTGACACCTCGGGCCTGGCTACGCTGCGCGCAACGGTCGCTACGGTCCATGACCTCTTGCGCGGCGTCGTCCCCACCGCGTACGCCGTCCCCGCCTTCGCCACCACCGCTCCGCTCGGCCCGTGCTACGCACTGGCCGACGGCAGCGCCGCGGTGGGCAGACGAGGACGCTCGGCCGGCGCGGCCACCGCCCGTCGGCCGGCCGCCGACAGTGACAGCGCCCGCATGATGGACCTCGTCGAACGCGCCCAGGCCGGCGAGGCCGATGCGTTCGGGCGCCTGTACGACCAGTACAGCGACACGGTCTACCGCTACATCTACTACCGGGTGGGCGGCAAGGCGACCGCCGAGGACCTGACCAGCGAGACATTCCTGCGCGCCCTGCGCCGCATCGGGACGTTCACCTGGCAGGGCCGCGACTTCGGCGCCTGGCTCGTCACCATCGCCCGCAACCTCGTCGCCGACCACTTCAAGTCGAGCCGTTTCCGGCTCGAGGTGACGACCGGCGAGATGCTCGACGCCAACGAGGTCGAGCGCTCACCCGAGGACTCCGTCCTGGAGTCCCTCTCCAACGCGGCGCTTCTGGACGCCGTACGCCGACTCAATCCCCAGCAGCAGGAGTGCGTGACGCTCCGGTTCCTGCAGGGGCTCTCCGTCGCCGAGACCGCACGCGTCATGGGCAAGAACGAGGGCGCCATCAAGACGCTCCAGTACCGGGCCGTCCGGACCCTCGCCCGCCTGCTGCCGGAAGACGCCCGCTGAACCCGTCCCCCGCCCGCGACCGACGCCACACACTCCGTGACGCCAACTCACCTTCAGTGAAAGTCCGTTGTCTTCCCGATCCGATCATCCGCAGTCCGTAACCCAAGTGCCGCGCCAGTCGTTGTGCGGGATACAGGCTCCCTGTGGTCACGTCCTGGCCGACCCCGATCACTCGATCGTGTGGATCCGGTTCAGGGCGTGCAACCGTCAGGACCCCAGGGGAGTCGACCGTCATGACGAGAGGAGGTGCCGCCAGTGATCGCGAACGTATCGGCGCACCGGCGGGCGAGCGCCTTCGCCCAGGCCTTGGAGGAGCAGTCCGACTGCTCCGCCCAGGGCACGGCGGCCGAGCAGACCGAAGGATCACCGCCGGCGCCGGCCGCTGCGGACCAGACCGGGCAGGGCCGTCTTCTGGCCCTCGCCACGAGTCTCGCCGAGCTGCCCAAACCGGAGTTCGATCCCGAGGTCAAGGTCGTCCAGCGGGCCCAGTTGGTCGCCGCAATGGAGGCCATGCTGCAAGCGGGCACCGCGGGAGGCGAAACGGCGGACCCTTCGGTGCCGGAGCAACGCTCCCACCGGGCCAGGGGCACTCACCGGGCCAGTCCCCTGGGCAAGTTCCGACCGCGTTCCCGCCTCGCCAAGGGCCTCACCGCGGGCGGCCTCAGCGTCGGCGTCGCGGCGGGCGCCTTCGGTGGAGTCGCGGCCGCGAGTTCCGACGCCCTCCCGGGCGACGGGCTCTACGGGCTGAAGCGCGGCATCGAGGACTTCAAGCTCAACTATCTGGCCGACGGCGACGACGAGCGCGGTCGGACCTATCTCGACCAGGCCTCCACCCGGCTCAGCGAGGCCCGTCGGCTCATGGAGCGGGGCCGCAGCGGCGACCTCGACCACGAGTCCCTCGGCGAGATCCGACGCGCCCTGAACGGCATGCAGCACGACGCGTCGGAAGGCCACCGGCTGCTTCACGAGGCGTATGAACGCGACCCGAACTCCCTGGGCCCCATCCAGGCGCTCGACGCGTTCTCCCGCTCGCACCGCGAGGTCTGGGGCGCCCTGCGCGACCGCCTGCCGGTCCAGCTCGGCGACGTCAGTCAACAGGTCTCGTCGGTCTTCGAGGCCATAGACGAAGAGGTCGCCCCGCTCCAGTCCCTCCTCCCGCGGCCCCCGGCCCCGGGCGGCGGCGGCACCCGCGAGGGCACCGGCCCGGCGTCCACCGGCACCTCGGACACCGGCCGCCACGCGAGCACCCCGGGCACCGGCCACGCCCCGTCGGACGGGACCGGCGCCGACACCGGAAGCCCCAGCAAGTCGTCCACCTCCGGCACCACCGACGACGGCCTGCTCGGCGGCAACACCGGCGGCCTCCTGGACCCCCCGAAGGACACCGGCACCACCGCCCCGACCCCCCTCGTCCCCAGCACCCAGCCGGACGTCACCCTCCCGCCCCTCCTCCCTGGCCTGCTCCCAGGCCTGGGCATCGACAGCGAGGACGCGGAGTAACCCGAACAACCCAGCCCGTACGGCTGTGGGGGCGCCCCTCTCAAACAGAGGAGCGCCCCCACAGCCGTACCCAAAACCCGACCACGACGACCGGACCGGCCTGCGGACGTACCCAGCTAGAAGAACACCGACCGCCGCTGCACCAGCAACTTGTAGAGCGTGTGCTGGATCTGCTCCCGTACCTGGTCCGTCAGGTTGAACATGAGCATCGGGTCCTCCGCCGCCTCCGGCGGGTAGCCGTCCGTCGGGATGGGCTCGCCGAACTGGATCGTCCACTTCGTCGGGAGGGGGATGCCGCCCAGCGGTCCCAGCCACGGGAAGGTCGGCGTCAGCGGGAAGTACGGGAAACCGAGCACCCGTGCCAACGTCTTCGCGTTGCCGATCATCGGGTAGATCTCCTCGGCCCCGACGATCGAGCAGGGGATGATCGGAGCTCCCTGACGCAGTGCCGTGGAGACGAAGCCGCCCCGGCCGAACCGCTGGAGCTTGTAGCGCTCGCTGAAGGGCTTCCCGATGCCCTTGAAGCCCTCCGGCATCACCCCGACCAGCTCGCCCTGGCCGAGCAGCCGTTCGGCGTCCTCCGCGCAGGCGAGGGTGTGCCCGAGCTTGCGGGCCAGCTCGTTGACGACCGGCAGCACGAAGACGAGGTCGGCGGCCAGCAGTCGCAGGTGCCGGCCCGCCGGGTGGTGGTCGTGGACGGCGACCTGCATCATCAGGCCGTCCAACGGCAGCGTCCCGGAGTGGTTGGCGACGATCAGCGCGCCACCCTCCGCCGGGATGTTCTCGACACCCTTCACCTCGACCCGGAAGTACTTCTCGTACAGCGGCCGCAGCAAGGACATCAGGACCTGGTCGGTCAGCTCCTCGTCATAGCCGAAGTCGTCGACCTCGTAGTCGCCCGTGAGGCGCCGGCGCAGGAAGGACAGCCCGCCGGCGATCCGCCGCTCCAGGCCGCCCGCGTCCTTGTCCAGCCGTTCCTCACCCGTCACAGGAACATCATCCTGCCCAGCCGTCCTGGTGGGCAGGGGCTGGACCTCACCGACCTCACCGATCTCCCGGACCGGCGCGGGCTCGCCGTTCCGGCGCCGGCTGACCGCACCCCGTCGCCGGGGCGGCCGCGCTACGGCGCTCCCCCGGGACCGGTCGTCGTCGAACGGAATGACCTTGGCATCCGCCATCGTTGATGCGCTCCTCAGTTGGCGCTCTGCGTCGGGAGGTTGACCGGGGGGTGGGCGCCGCCCGGCAGGGACAGCGCGGCGATCCGGTCGACGGCCCCGGCAACGGCCTCGGGCGGCAGGAGTCCGGGTCCGTGACTGCGCGCGAAGTCCGCGAAGGTCTCCGCCGTGGTGTACCGCGGCGTGAACCCCAGCGTCTCGCGCATCTGGTCCGTGGACACGACCCGGCCGTGGGTCAGCAGCCGGATCTGCTCGGGCGAGAAGTCCGTCATGCCCAGCGTACGCACCAGCGACCCTGCCCAGGTGACGGCGGGCAGCAGCAGGGGCACGGTGGGCCGCCCGAGCCGCCGCGAACACTGCGACAGCAACAGCGCCCCGTCCCCGGCGATGTTGAACGTGCCGCTGTTGAGGGTGCCGCGCCGCGGTTCGTGCGAGGCGATCCGCAGCACCTCGATCACGTCGTCCTCGTGCACGAACTGGAGCCGGGGGTCGTAGCCGAGCACGGTGGGCAGCACCGGCAGCGAGAAGTACGCGGCGAGCGGCGTCTCGGCGGTCGGCCCCAGGATGTTGGCGAACCGCAGCACACAGACGGCGACGTCGGGCCGCCGCCGGGCGAACCCGCGCACGTACCCCTCGACCTCGACGGCGTCCTTGGCGAAGCCGCCGCTGGGCAGCGACTTGGGCGGGGTCGTCTCGGTGAACACGGCGGGATCACGCGGCGCGGACCCGTAGACGTTGGTGGAGGACTTGACCACCAGCCGCTTCACATTCGGCGACTTCTGACAGGCGCCGAGCAGCTGCATGGTCCCGATGACGTTGGTCTCCTTGACCGTGGTCCGGCTGCCCCTGCCCAGCGCGGTCGCCGTCACGTCCAGATGGACGACGGTGTCGGCACCGGTCTCGGCGAGCACTCGCGCGATGGTGGGCTGCCGGATGTCGGCCTCGATGAAGTCGGCGCCCCCGAGATGGTGCTCGGGCCGCACCGCGTCCACGGCGACCACCCGGTCGACCTGTGGATCACGCTGGATCCGCCGTACGAACCGGCCCCCCAGCTGACGGGCCACTCCGGTAACGAGCACGACCTTTCCCAAGATCAGCGCCTTCCTTCCGTCCTGGAACCGCCGGCCGCCCTGCCGAGTTCCCGTCTGCGGCCAACCTAGCGGGTCGATGTTGCACTGTGATGACCGCCCGATGCACGAAGTGACGAGATCTCTTCGGTCATACGACCAGATCAGCCATGGTGCACGTCCAGACATACGCACGGCGTTCAGCCGACCGTACGAGCACCCGGATATGCGTGTGGCCCCCCACCGATAACACGGTGGGGGGCCACACCACGCCTACGCGGCTCGCGTCGCGCGAAGTAAGTGCTTGCGCCTACTCCTGCTCGCGCTTACTTCTTGTTGCGACGCTGAACGCGCGTGCGCTTGAGCAGCTTGCGGTGCTTCTTCTTGGCCATCCGCTTGCGCCGCTTCTTGATAACAGAGCCCACGACTACCCTCGCTCACTTCTCATCACTCGGTGCTGGGCGCCATGGGCCCATACGACCTACGGGGGCCTAGCCTACCCGCCTGAGCGCTGAGGTCGTAATCGAGGGGCGGGAGGGGCCCGAGACGGCCCTGAGGCCGGGCCCCACCCCGGGCCTGCCCTGCCGGACAGGCCCTGGCCGTCAGGCGGTTTCCACCCCCACGTAGCTCTCGCGGAGGTACTCGTGCACCGCTTGCTCGGGGACACGGAAGGACCGCCCCACCCGGATCGCGGGCAGATGACCGCTGTGCACCAGTCGGTACACGGTCATCTTCGACACTCGCATCACCGAGGCGACTTCCGCCACGGTAAGGAACTGAACCTCGTTCAGAGGCCTCTCGCCAGCTGCACCCATGACACACCTGAACCTTCCGCACTCGACTCGACGGCCACCGGCTTCCCCTTCCGGTGACTCTTCGTCGCTGCGTGCTCACTCCCCAATGTAGGGGCGGGTGATGCGAGTGGGGAAGAGGTGCACCCATCAGCGGCCTACTGTGACAGACACGCTCGATTGAGTACGTAGCGGGTCAGCGGCCTGTAGTAAGCGGACCGCACGGCGTCATCAAGTGGAACGACGACGGAGACGACCCCCTCGGCCTCCCCCACGAACAACGCGGGGTCGTCGGTGTCCGCCAGCCCGATGGCCTCGAACCCCAGCTGACCTGCCCCGCAGACCCATCCGTGGTCCCCGATGACCAGCTCGGGCAGCGGCCCCCCGCCCTCGGCCGCCGCCGCCAGCGCGACCCGAACCGGGAGCGGCGAATGGCTGTGCGCACCGGTCGCACAACCGGCGCGTTCGACACCCGCCTCCCGGACGACCGCGACTCCCCGTACGTAGTCGAGGTTGTGCGTACGTAGACCGAACCGGGTCGTTATGTCGACACAGTGACCCTGCGCCGGGGTGAGAACATCACATCCCGCCGCCGACAAAGCGTCCGCAACGGCGGCGTAGAACCCCAGCAGCCGATGCGGATGCCCGGTGCCCAGCAGCACGGGGGCACCACGCTGGGCGACGGAGGCGAGCCGCTTCGCGAAAGCGTCCAGCGCGGCCAGCGTGCGCTCAGGATCGATCACATCATGCCCGGAAACGCAGCCGGGATCGGCCGAAACTCCACACTTGTCGGCCATCAGCGCGATCAGATCCCGCTGCCCCCAACTCCACTCGGGATCAAGCCCGATCAGCACCCGGGGATCGCGAGCGGCGAAGAGCCGATAGCTCCGCAGGCTCTCCTCCCGGGAGGTGGCCACCGGCCCGGCCAACCGCACGGCAAGCAGATGCGCCCGAAGCGCCCCGGCACTCAACACACAAGCGATGCTGCCGGACGAACCAACGCCCGGGGCGAAAACAGCCGCAGCACCCCACAGTCGGCGTAACAGCTGCACTGACGAGCCCGTCCCGCGATTGAGGACGCGGCCGTTCAGGCCGATACCGGGTCCAGGGGCAGAACCCCTGGCGGGGCCGAAGGGGCAGAGCCCCGGGCAAGGATGGGAACGGGTAGGGGCGGCGGGGGCGAACCCCACAACACCCAGCCCCCACACCCCCTACGGCAACAACCCCCGCAACGGAAACACCGCCCGCCGCGTGGCCAACACCGCCTGGTCCAGCCGATCGGCCGGGTCGTACCCCGACTCCCACCCGGCCCACTCCACCGGCCACCGCCCGTCGGTCATCCGCACCGGCCCCAACTGCCGAGTACGAGCGAAGACCTCCTGCCGCCACCCCTCCGGAATCACCGTCTCCGGCGCCACCGGCACCCCCGCCGCCACCCCCACCAGATGCGTCCACGACCGCGGCACCACATCCACCACCGCGTACCCGCCCCCACCGAGCGCGACCCACTTACCCGCGGCGTACTCGTGCGCCAACTCGTGACACGCCACCTGCACAGCCCGCTGCGCGTCGAGAGACACCGCCAGATGAGCCAACGGGTCCTCGAAGTGCGTATCGGCCCCGTGCTGGGTCACCAGCACATCCGGCCGGAAGTCGGCGATCAGCTCCGGCACCACCGAGTGGAACGCCCGCAGCCACCCCGCGTCCCCGGTCCCGGCCGGCAGCGCGACGTTCACCGCCGACCCCTGCGCCCGCTCCCCACCGGTCTCCTCCGGCCACCCGGTCTGTGGGAACAAGGTACGAGGATGCTCGTGCAGGGAGATCGTCAGCACCCGCGGGTCGTCCCAGAACGCCGCCTGCACCCCGTCCCCGTGATGCACGTCCACGTCCACATACGCGACCCGCTCGGCCCCCAGCTCCAGCAACCGGGCGATCGCCAGCGAAGCGTCGTTGTAGATACAGAACCCCGACGCCCCGCCCGGCATCGCATGATGCAACCCACCCGCGAAGTTCACCGCGTGCAGCGCCTCCCCCCGCCAGACGGCCTCCGCGGCCCCGACGGACAGCCCGGCGATGAGAGCGGACACCTCGTGCATCCCCGCGAAGGCCGGATCGTCCATCGTCCCCAGCCCGTACGACTGGTCCGCCGACCCCGGCTCCACCGACGCCGCCTTGACGGCCTGGACGTAGTCCTCCCGGTGCACGAGCCGCAACGTGGACTCCCCGGCGGGCTTCGCCGCGACGACGTCGACCTCCCGGTCGAGCCCCAGGGCACCGACCAGCCTCCGGGTCAGATCCAGCCGAACCGGATCCATCGGATGCTCGGGCCCGAAGTCATAGCCCGTTACTGCCTCGTCCCACATCAGCTGTGCGCGGCCGCTCATGCCCGCCACCGTATCGGTCCGGTTGAGCGGCGAACGACCGGGCGTACACCAACGTCACCAGCACCAACACCATCGGCACCACCATCGCTCCCCGATAGGTCCAGGCGTCCCCCAGCGCCCCCACCAACGGCGAACCGATCAGGAACCCGACGTAATTGAAGATGTTGAGACGCGCGATCGCCGCGTCCGAAGCCCCCGGGAACAACCGCCCCGCCGCCGCGAACGTCTGCGGCACCAGCACGCACAACCCCAGCCCCACGAGCGTGAACCCGAGCATCCCGACCCACGCCCCGGGCGCGACGGCCACCACCGCGAACCCCGCAGCCGCCACCAGAGCCCCCAGCCGCACCACCGCCGCGGCCCCGAACCGCCGCACCCCGAAGTCCCCGATGGCCCGACCGAGCAGCGTGGTCACCATGTAGACGTTGTACGGAACGGTGGCCAGCTGCTCGCTGCTGCCCAGCACGTCCTGGAGGTACTTCGCGCTCCAGTTGGAGACCGTCGAGTCCCCGATATAGGCGAAGGTCATCACCAGACACAGCGGCAGCAACACCTTGAAGACGAGACCCGTACCGCCGTCTCCCGACCCGGCGCCCGCCGCCTTGCCGTCCTCCTCGTTGCCGTCCTCCGCGCCCCTGTCCACATACCAACGGCTCCCCACCAGGACGGCCGGCAACAGCACGGCCACCACCGGCAGATACGACACCCACAGCGCGAGATGCCAGTGCGCCCCCACCCACGCCAGCGAGGCCCCCACGATCCCGCCCAGGCTGTACACGGCGTGGAAGCTGAGCATGATGCTGCGCCCGTACGTCCGCTGAAGACTCACTCCGAGCATGTTCATCGAGGCGTCCAGCGCCCCCACGGCGAGGCCGAAGACGGCCAGGGCGACACCCAGCTCGGCCATCCCCCGCCCCGCTCCGACCCCGAGCAGCGCCAGCAGCACCACCGGCTGGGACCACCGCAGCACCCGGCTGGGCGGTATCCGCTTCACCAACTGCTCGGTCGACACGCTTCCGACCCCGGCCAGGATGGGTACGGCGGCCAGGAAGACGGGCAGCAGCGCGTCCGAGACCTCGTACCTGTTCTGGATGGCCGGGATCCGGGTCACGAGCAGAGCGAAGGCCGCGCCCTGCGCGAAAAAGCTGAACGCCAAAGAGGCCCTACCGCGCCGCAGCACTTCTGTCATGGCGGCGAGCGTAGGGCCCCTGCGTACTCGTGGGTAGATCCAGCCAAAGATGAATTCTCCTCAGCTTTGCCGGACTTCACCGCGCGAGGACCACCTCGGGCACCTCGACCTCGGCCTCCACGGCCTCCACGGCCCCCGTCTCGAAGGCGACCATAGCCGCCATCGGCCCGGCACCGAGCGCCCCGCCGACCACGAAACCGATCCCCATCGCCACCACCATGACCACGGAACCGAGCCACACCATGGTGTCCACCGGCACCGTGTACGCCCCCACGACCCGCACGACGCACTCGACGAGCAGCACCACACCCCAGACGATCGAGAAGGCCCGCTCCCGCTTGCGGAAGTCCGCCGACGCGACCGACGCGCCACTCTCCAGCCGCGCCCAGGCCGCCTCCCTGACCGCGTCGCCCTTCACCAGGAACGGCTTGACCGCGGCCGTCATCATCGGCCTCCCCAGCGCCACGGAGATCAGGATCCCGATCCCGATCGTGCTGCTCACCCCGCTGTCCTTGGCCAGCATCAGCCGCGGATCACCGGAGACCAGGCTCAGCACCAGCCCAACGATGTTGACGACGAGGATGAGCCCGGCGAGCCCGTTGACCGTCCGCCGGCTGACCGCGCTCCACAGGGTCCGCCCGGCCGGAACCAGGCTGCTCCAGGCGAGAGCGGCGAAGGTGCTCATCCCGAACGCGCCCTTGAAGAGGTAGTACGACCCGAGCGGCACCGCCACGTCCACGAGGAGCGGGGCGAAGGCGTTCTGCTTCTTGTGCTGGTTCGTCGTCATGCCCATAGCTTCGCCGCCGGGAGGGGTCCCCCAGTAGAAACGATCGTCCTGAGCTACGCATGACAAATGTCAGCCCGACACCGGAACGTCCGTCAGATCAGCAGGTCAGGCAACTGCCCCAGATCGGAAAAGAGTTGAGTGGCGCCCGCGAGCTTGGCGGCCGGCGTCATCGCGGTGAACCCGTACACGTCCATCCCGGCCGCCACCGCCGCCCGCACCCCCAGCGGACTGTCCTCGACGACGACACACCGCTCCGGCGCCACCCCCATCCGCCGGGCCGCGTGCAGGAAGAGATCCGGCGCCGGCTTCCCCTTCCCTACATCCTGCGAGCTGAAGATCCGCGCGTCCTCGAACCACCGGTCCAGCCCGGTCTTCCGATGCCCCACCCGAATCCGCTCATGACTCCCGGACGACGCCACGCAGTACGGCACCCCGTCCGCGGCCAGCTTCGCGAGGACGTCCTCGGCGCCCGCCACCGGCTCCAGCTCCCGCTCGAAGGCCGCGAACACCCGGCGGTGAAACGTGTCGTCGAACTCCGCCGGCAACAGCTGCCCGGTGCGCTCCTGGACCAGGTCGTGGATGCGATGCATCGCGGACCCCATGTAGTCACGGAGGGAGTCCTCGTACGAGGTGGGATGCCCGATCTCGGTCAGATAGGCGGCGAGCAGCCGATTGGAGATCGGCTCACTGTCCACCAGGACACCATCGTTGTCGAAAATCACCAGGTCGTAGCGCATGACCAAACCCTAAACGAGCCCAAACGCAGAAAACCCCCGCACCGTGAGGTGCGGGGGTTTCCCGTAATATTTGTTCGGCGGTGTCCTACTCTCCCACAGGGTCCCCCCTGCAGTACCATCGGCGCTGTAAGGCTTAGCTTCCGGGTTCGGAATGTAACCGGGCGTTTCCCTCACGCTATGACCACCGAAACACTATGAAACTGTCCAGCCGCACCATGCCGTGACCATGGCATGGGGCCGTTCGTGGTTTCAGAACCAACACAGTGGACGCGAGCAACTGAGGACAAGCCCTCGGCCTATTAGTACCAGTCAGCTTCACCCATTACTGGGCTTCCACATCCGGCCTATCAACCCAGTCGTCTACTGGGAGCCTTAACCCCTCAAGGGGTGGGAATACTCATCTCGAAGCAGGCTTCCCGCTTAGATGCTTTCAGCGGTTATCCCTCCCGAACGTAGCCAACCAGCCATGCCCTTGGCAGAACAACTGGCACACCAGAGGTTCGTCCGTCCCGGTCCTCTCGTACTAGGGACAGCCCTTCTCAATATTCCTGCGCGCGCAGCGGATAGGGACCGAACTGTCTCACGACGTTCTAAACCCAGCTCGCGTACCGCTTTAATGGGCGAACAGCCCAACCCTTGGGACCGACTCCAGCCCCAGGATGCGACGAGCCGACATCGAGGTGCCAAACCATCCCGTCGATATGGACTCTTGGGGAAGATCAGCCTGTTATCCCCGGGGTACCTTTTATCCGTTGAGCGACGGCGCTTCCACAAGCCACCGCCGGATCACTAGTCCCGACTTTCGTCCCTGCTCGACCCGTCGGTCTCACAGTCAAGCTCCCTTGTGCACTTACACTCAACACCTGATTGCCAACCAGGCTGAGGGAACCTTTGGGCGCCTCCGTTACTCTTTAGGAGGCAACCGCCCCAGTTAAACTACCCATCAGACACTGTCCCTGATCCGGATCACGGACCCAGGTTAGACATCCAGCACGACCAGAGTGGTATTTCAACGGCGACTCACCGTGAACTGGCGTCCACGTTTCAAAGTCTCCCACCTATCCTACACAAGCCGAACCGAACACCAATATCAAACTGTAGTAAAGGTCCCGGGGTCTTTCCGTCCTGCTGCGCGAAACGAGCATCTTTACTCGTAGTGCAATTTCACCGGGCCTATGGTTGAGACAGTCGAGAAGTCGTTACGCCATTCGTGCAGGTCGGAACTTACCCGACAAGGAATTTCGCTACCTTAGGATGGTTATAGTTACCACCGCCGTTTACTGGCGCTTAAGTTCTCAGCTTCGCCACCCCGAAGAGTGACTAACCGGTCCCCTTAACGTTCCAGCACCGGGCAGGCGTCAGTCCGTATACATCGCCTTACGGCTTCGCACGGACCTGTGTTTTTAGTAAACAGTCGCTTCTCGCTGGTCTCTGCGGCCACCCCCAGCTCGAGCAGCAAGTGCTCTCACCAGACGTGGCCCCCCTTCTCCCGAAGTTACGGGGGCATTTTGCCGAGTTCCTTAACCATAGTTCACCCGAACGCCTCGGTATTCTCTACCTGACCACCTGAGTCGGTTTAGGGTACGGGCCGCCATGAAACTCGCTAGAGGCTTTTCTCGACAGCATAGGATCATCCACTTCGCCACAATCGGCTCGGCATCAGGTCTCAGACTCATGGTGTGCGGATTTGCCTACACACCGTCCTACACCCTTACCCCGGGACAACCACCGCCCGGGATGGACTACCTTCCTGCGTCACCCCATCACTCACCTACTGCAAGTCTGGTTCGTCGGCTCCACCACTTTCCTTTCCCCGAAGGGTCCGGAACGGCTTCACGGACTTAGCATCGCCTGGTTCGATGTTTGACGCTTCACAGCGGGTACCGGAATATCAACCGGTTATCCATCGACTACGCCTGTCGGCCTCGCCTTAGGTCCCGACTTACCCTGGGCAGATCAGCTTGACCCAGGAACCCTTAGTCAATCGGCGCACACGTTTCTCACGTGTGTATCGCTACTCATGCCTGCATTCTCACTCGTGAACCGTCCACAACTCGCTTCCGCGGCTGCTTCACCCGGCACACGACGCTCCCCTACCCATCCATACAGGCGTTGGCCCTATTGTATGAATGACACGACTTCGGCGGTACGCTTGAGCCCCGCTACATTGTCGGCGCGGAATCACTAGACCAGTGAGCTATTACGCACTCTTTCAAGGGTGGCTGCTTCTAAGCCAACCTCCTGGTTGTCTGTGCGACTCCACATCCTTTCCCACTTAGCGTACGCTTAGGGGCCTTAGTCGATGCTCTGGGCTGTTTCCCTCTCGACCATGGAGCTTATCCCCCACAGTCTCACTGCCGCGCTCTCACTTACCGGCATTCGGAGTTTGGCTAAGGTCAGTAACCCGGTAGGGCCCATCGCCTATCCAGTGCTCTACCTCCGGCAAGAAACACACGACGCTGCACCTAAATGCATTTCGGGGAGAACCAGCTATCACGGAGTTTGATTGGCCTTTCACCCCTAACCACAGGTCATCCCCCAGGTTTTCAACCCTGGTGGGTTCGGTCCTCCACGAAGTCTTACCTCCGCTTCAACCTGCCCATGGCTAGATCACTCCGCTTCGGGTCTTGAGCGTGCTACTGAAACGCCCTATTCGGACTCGCTTTCGCTACGGCTTCCCCACTCGGGTTAACCTCGCAACACACCGCAAACTCGCAGGCTCATTCTTCAAAAGGCACGCAGTCACGACGCATTGAGTAAACTCAATGCGCGACGCTCCCACGGCTTGTAGGCACACGGTTTCAGGTACTATTTCACTCCGCTCCCGCGGTACTTTTCACCATTCCCTCACGGTACTATCCGCTATCGGTCACCAGGGAATATTTAGGCTTAGCGGGTGGTCCCGCCAGATTCACACGGGATTTCTCGGGCCCCGTGCTACTTGGGTGTCTCTCAAACGAGCCGTTGACGTTTCGACTACGGGGGTCTTACCCTCTACGCCGGACCTTTCGCATGTCCTTCGCCTACATCAACGGTTTCTGACTCGTCTCACAGCCGGCAGACTGTGAAAGAGAGATCCCACAACCCCGTACACGCAACCCCTGCCGGGTCTCACACGTATACGGTTTGGCCTCATCCGGTTTCGCTCGCCACTACTCCCGGAATCACGGTTGTTTTCTCTTCCTGCGGGTACTGAGATGTTTCACTTCCCCGCGTTCCCTCCACACTGCCTATGTGTTCAGCAGCGGGTGACAGCCCATGACGACTGCCGGGTTTCCCCATTCGGAAACCCCCGGATCAAAGCCTGGTTGACGACTCCCCGGGGACTATCGTGGCCTCCCACGTCCTTCATCGGTTCCTGGTGCCAAGGCATCCACCGTGCGCCCTTAAAAACTTGGCCACAGATGCTCGCGTCCACTGTGCAGTTCTCAAACAACGACCAGCCACCCATCACCCCGAACCCTTAACGGATCCGAGTGCACTGGGGCCGGCACTGAAGGCAGCCATACGGCCATACCCTCAGATACCCAACAGCGTGCCCGGCACCCTCGCCACTCGTGATCAGCTTTCCACGCTCCGAAGAACAGTACTTGCAGCCCGAGATGACTGAGAATGCCGAATAATCAACGTTCCACCCATGAGCAACCAGCATCGGACGTACGCCGATGTACTGGCCTCTGACCGAGCAAGCCCGGTAAGAAGTGCTCCTTAGAAAGGAGGTGATCCAGCCGCACCTTCCGGTACGGCTACCTTGTTACGACTTCGTCCCAATCGCCAGTCCCACCTTCGACAGCTCCCTCCCACAAGGGGTTGGGCCACCGGCTTCGGGTGTTACCGACTTTCGTGACGTGACGGGCGGTGTGTACAAGGCCCGGGAACGTATTCACCGCAGCAATGCTGATCTGCGATTACTAGCAACTCCGACTTCATGGGGTCGAGTTGCAGACCCCAATCCGAACTGAGACCGGCTTTTTGAGATTCGCTCCACCTCACGGTTTCGCAGCTCTTTGTACCGGCCATTGTAGCACGTGTGCAGCCCAAGACATAAGGGGCATGATGACTTGACGTCGTCCCCACCTTCCTCCGAGTTGACCCCGGCAGTCTCCTGTGAGTCCCCATCACCCCGAAGGGCATGCTGGCAACACAGAACAAGGGTTGCGCTCGTTGCGGGACTTAACCCAACATCTCACGACACGAGCTGACGACAGCCATGCACCACCTGTACACCGACCACAAGGGGGCGCCTGTCTCCAGACGTTTCCGGTGTATGTCAAGCCTTGGTAAGGTTCTTCGCGTTGCGTCGAATTAAGCCACATGCTCCGCTGCTTGTGCGGGCCCCCGTCAATTCCTTTGAGTTTTAGCCTTGCGGCCGTACTCCCCAGGCGGGGAACTTAATGCGTTAGCTGCGGCACCGACGACGTGGAATGTCGCCAACACCTAGTTCCCACCGTTTACGGCGTGGACTACCAGGGTATCTAATCCTGTTCGCTCCCCACGCTTTCGCTCCTCAGCGTCAGTAATGGCCCAGAGATCCGCCTTCGCCACCGGTGTTCCTCCTGATATCTGCGCATTTCACCGCTACACCAGGAATTCCGATCTCCCCTACCACACTCTAGTCTGCCCGTATCGAATGCAGACCCGGGGTTAAGCCCCGGGCTTTCACATCCGACGTGACAGACCGCCTACGAGCTCTTTACGCCCAATAATTCCGGACAACGCTTGCGCCCTACGTATTACCGCGGCTGCTGGCACGTAGTTAGCCGGCGCTTCTTCTGCAGGTACCGTCACTTTCGCTTCTTCCCTGCTGAAAGAGGTTTACAACCCGAAGGCCGTCATCCCTCACGCGGCGTCGCTGCATCAGGCTTTCGCCCATTGTGCAATATTCCCCACTGCTGCCTCCCGTAGGAGTCTGGGCCGTGTCTCAGTCCCAGTGTGGCCGGTCGCCCTCTCAGGCCGGCTACCCGTCGTCGCCTTGGTGAGCCATTACCTCACCAACAAGCTGATAGGCCGCGGGCTCATCCTTCACCGCCGGAGCTTTTAACCCCCACCCATGCGAGTGGAAGTATTATCCGGTATTAGACCCCGTTTCCAGGGCTTGTCCCAGAGTGAAGGGCAGATTGCCCACGTGTTACTCACCCGTTCGCCACTAATCCCCACCGAAGTGGTTCATCGTTCGACTTGCATGTGTTAAGCACGCCGCCAGCGTTCGTCCTGAGCCAGGATCAAACTCTCCGTGAATGTTTTCCCGTAATCGGGACGACACCACGAGAGCGGAACAGCCAGGCGGAATAAGCCCGGCCGTTCACAGCGTCCTCGCTGTGTTTTGTTTCAAAGGAACCTCATCCTCGGCTATCACTGCCGGGGACGGGGTATCAACATATCTGGCGTTGATTTTTGGCACGCTGTTGAGTTCTCAAGGAACGGACGCTTCCTTTGTACTCACCCGAGAGACTCTCTCAGGCTTTCCTCCGGGCGCTTCCCTTCGGTCTTGCGTTTCCGACTCTATCAGATCTTTTCTCGACCCGATTTCCTCGGCGCTTTCCAGGTTCTCGCTTTCGCGTTTCCCTTTCCGGCGGTTCCGACTCTATCAGATCCTTTCGGGCCTGATTCCCAGTCAGAGGGGGCTTGTCTTCCCGGCTGTTGGGCCGTTCCGACGAGTGAGACTTTAGCGGATTCCCGGCCCCCGAAGCCAATCGGGGTCCTGCGTCCTTTCGAACGCGGATTCCTCATTTCGCGAATACACATGACAACGACACGACGGCAGACGAATCGACTGCGCGTCGAGAAGTGGTTGGTACTTGCGGAATGGCTGTCCGGGGACCGACCGGGGTCGGCGCTCACGTCGAACAACTCGGAGAACACTACGTATCGGGTCGGGGTGTGTCAACTCATGCCCCTCGGGCACCCCTGAGGCGTACTCTGACGGGCATGACTACGCGTACGTGCACCCAGCTGTGGTGGGCCGCCTGACGGCGGCCGTGCTCACGTATGCACTCAACGGCCGCCGCTTCGGCGGCCGTTCTCGTTTCTCCCTCCAGGATTCCAGAGGGTCGGCCGGCCGGAGTGGCGGTCTCGACCAGGAGGTGGAGAGATGAAGCGGGTCTTCAGCGGGGTCAAGCCGACCGGGCATCTGACGCTGGGGAACTACCTGGGCGCTCTGCGGCAGTGGGCCGAGGTCGACCAGCACCGGGCGGACTCGCTGTTCTGCGTCGTCGATCTGCACGCGCTGACCGTGGAGCACGATCCGGCGCGGGTGCGTCGGCTCAGTCGGCAGGCGGCGACGCTGTTGCTGGCGGCGGGACTGGATCCACAGCTGTGCACCGTGTTCGTACAGAGTCATGTGGACGAACACGCGCGGTTGTCGTATCTGCTCGAGTGCGTGGCCACGGACGGCGAGATGCGGCGGATGATCCAGTACAAGGAGAAGTCCGGGCGGGAGCGGGAGCGCGGGGGCAGTGTGCGGCTGTCGTTGCTGACCTATCCCGTGCTGATGGCGGCGGACATCCTCGCCTACGGGGCCGACGAGGTGCCGGTCGGCGACGACCAGGCCCAGCATGTCGAGCTGACGCGCGATCTGGCCGTGCGGTTCAACCAGCGGTACGGGCACACGTTCGTCGTACCGAAGGCCACGCATCCGGCGGTGGCGGCGCGGGTGATGAACCTCCAGGAGCCGACGTCGAAAATGGGCAAGAGCGACGACTTCGGGCCGGGGATCGTCTATCTGCTGGACGAGCCCGATGTGGTGCGCAAGAAGGTCATGCGGGCCGTCACCGACAGTGGGCGTGAGGTCGTGTACGACCGGGAGGAGCGGCCGGGGCTCGCCAATCTGCTGGAGATCCTCGCCGCGTGTACGGGCGGGGAGCCGGAGGCACTGGCCGGTGCCTACGGGTCGTACGGCGCATTGAAGAAGGACACGGCCGACGCGGTGGTCGAGGTTCTGCGGCCGGTGCAGGCCAGACACAGGGAGCTGTGCGCGGATCCCGTCCAGGTGGAGGCGGTGCTGCGGGACGGGGCGGCGAAGGCCCGGGCGATGGCGCGGCCGGTCGTGGACAGCGCCTATCGCGCGATCGGGTTGCTTCCGCCCGCGCCGGAGCCGGTCGCCGATCGGGTGCTGAACGCGGTCCGGTAGGCGCGTGGGCTGGTGGCGAGGCGCGATGCGAAGTGCTGGCGCATCGTGACCTCGCTGCCGAAGCCGGCCCTCCTGGCCACCTCGGGCATGGGGAGGTCGGTGCGTTCGAGGAGTTTCTGGGCCGCGGCGATGCGCTGGTCGAGGAGCCAGCGCAGGGGGGTGGCGCCGGTCTCGGCCGTGAAGTGGCGGGCGAAGCTGCGGGGGGACATGCCGGCCCGCGCCGCCAGGGCGGCGACGGTGAGTGGTTCGTGCAGGTGGCGCAGGGCGTGGTCGCGTACGGCGGCGAGGGTGTCGGCGTCCCGGTCGGCGCGGGGGGTGGGGTGTTCGATGAACTGGGCCTGGGTGCCGGTGCGGAAGGGGGCGGTGACCATCGAGCGGGCGATGGTGGCGGCCGCTTCGGCGCCGTGGGAGCGGCGGACCAGGTGGAGGCAGAGGTCGATGCCGGCTGCCGTGCCGGCGGCGGTCCAGATGTTGTCGTCCTCGATGAAGAGGGCGTCGGGGACGACGTTCACTCGGGGGTGGTGTGTGCGGAGGAGGTCGATCAGGCCCCAGTGGGTGATCGCTCGGCGGCCGTCGAGCAGGCCGGCCTGGGCGAGGGTGAAGGCGCCGCCGCACAGGGCCGCGAGGGTGGTGCCGCGGGCGTGGGCGCGGCGGAGGGCGTCCAGGACGGGGTCGGGTGCGGGGGTGACGTGGTCGTCCAGGCCGGGGACCAGGATCAGGTCGGCTCGGGAGAGCCAGGTGAGGGTGCGGTCGGGGGCGAGGGCCAGGCCGCCGCGCATCGGGACGGAAGCGCTGTCGGTGGCGACTCGGCGCAGGTCGAAGGCGGGGGCGCCGCGGTCGGTGCGGTCGGTGCCCCAGACCTCGGTGATGACGGAGACGTCGAAGGCGCGGATGCCGGGGAAGGCGACGAGGGCGACCCGGTACGCAGGCTTCATGAGTGGCAGTAAACCATCGATCGCTGTCTTCCGACCTGCTGGGGTGCGGGGGGCTCCGGCGGCAGGATCGACGGCATGGATATCGCGGAGAACGCAGCGCTGGTGGTCGTCGATGTACAGAAGGGCTTCGAGGAGCTGGACTTCTGGGGGGCGCGGAACAATCCCGGGGCCGATGACAACATCGCCGCGCTCATCGACGTATGGCAGGGGACGGGGCGGCCGGTCGTGTTCGTGCGGCACGACTCGGTGAAGCCGGGGTCGCCGTTGCGGCTGGGGTATGAGGGGAACGGCTTCAAGGAGTACGTGGAGGAGCGGCGCGGGAAGGGCTCCGGGGCCGAGCTGTTCCTGACCAAGACGGTGAACTCGGCGTTCCTCGGAACGCCGGATCTGGGCGCCTGGCTGACCGCGGCGGGGATCTCGCAGATCGTGGTGGCCGGGATCCAGACGAACATGTGCGCGGAGACGACGGCGCGGATGGGCGGGAACCTCGGGTACGACGTGCTGTTCGCGTACGACGCGACGTACACGTTCGACCTGGAGGGTCCGTTCGGCTGGCGGCGGAGCGCGGAGGAGATCGCGCAGGCGTCGGCGGTGTCCCTGCACGGGGGCGGGTTCGCGCGGGTGGTGACGACCGAGGAGCTCGTGGGGGCGGCCGGTGCCTGACCGCCCCGGCGGCGTCAGTCCTTCTTGCCCGAGGCCAGTTCGCGGCTGCGGTCGCGGGCGGCCTCGAGGGCGGCGATCAGGGCGGCCCGTACGCCGTGGTTCTCGAGTTCGCGGATGGCGTTGATGGTGGTGCCGGCCGGGGACGTGACGTTCTCGCGGAGCTTGACCGGGTGTTCGCCGCTGTCACGGAGCATCGTCGCGGCGCCGATCGCGGACTGGACGATGAGGTCGTGCGCCTTGTCGCGGGGCAGGCCGAGCAGGATCCCGGCGTCCGTCATGGCTTCGACCAGGTAGAAGAAGTACGCCGGGCCGGAGCCGGAGAGGGCGGTGCAGGCGTCCTGCTGGGACTCGGGGACGCGGAGGGTCTTGCCTACGGCGCCGAAGATCTCCTCGGTGTGGGCGAGGTGGGCGGCGGTGGCGTGGGTGCCGGCGGAGATGACGGACATCGCCTCGTCGACGAGGGCGGGGGTGTTCGTCATGACGCGGACGACCGGGGTGCCGGCGGCGAGGCGCTCCTCGATGGAGGCGGTGGTGATGCCGGCGGCTCCGCTGATGATCAGGCGGTCGGCGGGGACGTGCGGGGCGAGCTCGTCGAGGAGGGTGCCCATGTCCTGCGGTTTCACCGTGAGGATCAGGGTGTCCGCGGACTTGGCGGCCTCGGCGTTGGTGACCGGGGTGACTCCGTAGCGGGTGCGGAGTTCTTCGGCCCGTTCCGGGCGGCGGGCGGTGACGAGGAGGTCGGCGGGGGGCCAGCCGCCTCGGATCATGCCGCTGAGGAGGGCTTCGCCGATCTTGCCGGTGCCGAGGACTGCGACTTTCTGGGTCATGGTGCGGGGTCCTCCGGGGGTTGCGTCGTCCGGGGTTCATCGTCGCACCGGGGGTGCTTGTCCGGCTTGCCTGTCCGGTGGGCGGACGTCGTTTTCCCGCCCCCGCCGCCCCTTCCCGTCCCGTCCCTGGGGGCTGTGTCCCCAGACCCCCCTTTCCCTCCTTTCGGCCTGGACGGCCTCGTCCTCAAGGGCCGGACGGGCTGGACGGGCTGGACGGGCTGGACGGTCACGCTGTGCGGCGTCGGAGAGTGGCCGCTCCCAGGCACAGGACCAGAAAGGCGCAGCCGCCGACGATGAGGACGTCCCGTACGAAGGTGGCCGTCATGTCGGTGTGGGTGAGGACCTCGTTCATGCCGTCGACCGCGTAGGACATGGGGAGGACGTCGGAGACGGCTTCCAGGGCGGGGTGCATGGTGTCGCGGGGGGCGAAGAGGCCGCAGAGGAGGAGTTGGGGGAAGATCACCGCCGGCATGAACTGGACCGCCTGGAACTCCGAGGCCGCGAAGGCCGAGACGAAGAGGCCCAGGGCGGTGCCGAGGAGGGCGTCGAGGAGGGCGACCAGGAGGAGGAGCCAGGGGCTGCCCGTGACGTCCAGGTCGAGGAACCAGACCGCCAGGCCGGTGGCCAGGGCCGACTGGATGATCGCGAGGGTGCCGAAGGCGAGGGCGTAACCGGCGATCAGGTCGCCTTTGCCGAGGGGCATGGCGAGGAGGCGTTCGAGGGTGCCCGAGGTGCGTTCGCGCAGGGTGGCGATCGAGGTGACCAGGAACATCGTGATCAGCGGGAAGATGCCCAGGAGGGACGCGCCGATGTTGTCGAAGGTGCGCGGGCTGCCGTCGAAGACGTAGCGGAGCAGGAACAGCATCACGCAGGGGATGAGGACCAGCAGCGCGATCGTGCGGGGGTCGTGGCGCAGTTGGCGCAGGACCCTGGTCGCGGTGGCGGTGGTGCGGGAGAGGCTCAGGGCGCTGGTGGTGGGTGCGGGAGCGGGGGTGGTGGGCGTGGTCGTGGTCGTGGTCGTGCTTGTGGTCCTGGTCGTGGTCATCGGGATGTCTCCTTCGTGCGGGTCTTCGTGCGGGTCTCCTTCGTGGGGGTCTCCTTTGCGGAGGTCTTCTTCGTGGGGGTCTCCTTCGTGCGGGCTGCCTCTGTCGCCGCGTCCACCAGGCGCAGGAAGGCCGACTCGACCGTGTCGGCGCCGGTGCGCGTGCGCAGGGCCTCGGGAGTGGCGTCGGCGAGGATCTCGCCCTCGCGCATGAGGAGCAGGCGGTGGCAGCGCTCGGCCTCGTCCATCACGTGGGAGGAGATCAGCAGGGTCGCGCCCCGGGTGGCGGCGATGTCGTGGAAGAGGTTCCACAGGTCGCGGCGCAGGACCGGGTCCAGGCCGACGGTCGGTTCGTCGAGGACCAGGAGTTCCGGGGTGCCCAGGAGTGCCACGGCCAGTGAGACGCGGTTGCGTTGGCCGCCGGAGAGGTTGCCGGCGAGGGCGTCGGCGTGGGTGGTGAGGTCGACGTCGGCGATGGCCCGGGTGACGTTCTCGTGGCGGCGGTCCGCTGCCGCTCGACCGGGGTCGAGGATCGCGGCGAAGTAGTCGAGGTTCTGGCGGATCGTCAGGTCGTCGTAGACGGAGGGGGCCTGGGTGACGTAGCCGATGCGGGTGCGGAGGGCGGGGTGACCCGCGGGTCGGCCGAGGACGTCGAGGGTGCCGGTGACCTTGTCCTGGGTGCCGACGATCGAGCGCATGAGGGTCGACTTGCCGCAGCCGGAGGGGCCCAGTAGGCCGGTGATCTGGCCGCGGGGGACGGTGAAGTCGAGGGTGCGCAGGACCGTGCGGGGGCCTCGGACGACGGTCAGGTTCTCGGCCTGTACGGCGGGTGCGGCGGGTGCGGCGGGTGGAGCCTGGGTCGTGTTCTCGCCGGGTGGGCGGGAGTCCGGCTTAAAATTCATCATGCGATGAATAATGCTCCGGGGCGCGCTGGGGCGTCAAGTGGCGCGGGCGCGTGGGGGTGGTGGAGGCGTGCGGGGGCGGCGCGGCGTGCCGTCATGACGTAGGCCCGCCCGGGTGGCGGAGGCCTGCCCGGGTGGCGGGGCGTGCCGAGATGGCGCAGGCGTGGGCGGGGGGCGGAGGCGTGCGGGGGCGGTGGGGGCGCGTGAGGGGGGTGCAGGCGCGTGGGGGTGGTGCGGATGCGTGGGGGTGGTGTTGGAAGGGGAGGTTCCGGTTCCTTCGCTTCCGTGTTCACCGGGTCGCCACAGGAACCTCCCGGGCGGCCGGTCGTTTCAACCGACAATGGAATTCATGCGCTTCCGGAGCGTCGGGCTCGCCCTCGCCCCGGTCCGCGCAGCTTCGTCGCCGTGCCCTCCCCCGGTGCGGCGCGCCCACGCATCTCCCGTTTCCTCCTGGAGGTGCCGTCGTGTTGCTCCGTGGTGTCCGTAAGGCCGACCTGTTCGCTTCCTTCGTCGTGTTTCTCGTCGCGCTCCCCCTCTGTGTGGGCATCGCCGTGGCCTCCGGTGTGCCCGCCGAGCTGGGGCTGATCACCGGCATCGTCGGCGGGCTGGTGGTCGGGGCACTGCCCGGCGGCAGCCTCCAGGTGAGCGGGCCGGCGGCGGGGCTGACCGTGCTCGTCCACGAGGCCGTCCAGCGGTACGGCGTGGCGGCGCTCGGCGTGCTCGTCCTCGCCGCCGGGCTGGTGCAACTGGGGCTCGGCGCGCTGCGGCTGGGGCGGTGGTTCCGGGCCGTGTCGGTTGCCGTCGTGCACGGGATGCTCGCCGGGATCGGACTGGTACTGGTCGCCGGACAGGTGTACGCCCTCGGGGACGCGACCGCGCCGGCGGGCGGACTCGACCGGCTCACCGGACTGGTGTCGCTGCCCGGGCGGGTGGATCCGGTGGCGTTGTCAGTGGGGGGTGCCACGATGGTCGTGTTGCTGTTGTGGGGGCGCTGGCGGCGCGGTGCGCGGCTGGTTCCGGCGCCGGTGGTCGCGGTGGCGTCGGCTGCGGGCGTGACGTGGGTGTTCGACCTGGAGGTGCGGCGGGTCCAGGTGCAGGGGCTGTGGAATGCCGTACGGGTGCCGGAGGCGGCGGATCTCGGACGGCTGACGGAAGTGGGGGTGATCGGGACCGTAGTGGCGTTCGCGTTGATCGCGTCGGCGGAGTCGTTGTTCGGCGCCGCGGCGGTGGACCGGCTGCCCGACGGACGAGGGACGGACTACGACCGGGAGTTGATGACACAGGGCGCGGGCAATGCCGTGTGCGGGGTGCTGGGCGCGCTGCCGATGACGACCTTCATCGTGCGGAGCACGGTCGCGGGAGCCGGGGGTGCCGTCTCCGAGGGGGCGCGGGCGGGCGCGCGGACCAAGGCGTCGCGGGTGCTGCACGGAGTGTGGCTGCTGCTGTTCGCGGCAGCGCTGCCCGGGGTGCTGGGGGCCGTTCCGGTCGCGGCACTGGCCGGGCTGCTGGTGTACGTCGGCTGCAAGCTGGTGCCCTGGCGGGAGGCACGGAAGCTGTGGCGCGGGCAGCGGGCGGAGGCCGTCGTGCTCGGGGTCACGGCGGTGGCGATCGTGGCGGGGAACCTGTTCGAGGGGGTGTTGGTCGGGCTGGCGCTGGCCGTGGCGAAGACGGCGTGGGAGATCAGCCATGTGCACGTCGAGACGGAGGACCGGGGAGACGCCGGCCTCGTCGTACGGGTACGGGGGCATGCGACGTTCCTGCGGCTGCCGAAGCTGCTTGACGCGTTGGACGCGCTGCCGCACGACCGCGCGGTGCGGCTGGAGCTGGGCGGGCTGCGGCATGTGGATCACGCGTGTGCGGCGGCCCTGGCGGGGTGGGCCGCCGCGCGCGGTCAGGCTCTGGTCGCGAGCAGCAGGACGACGTCGTAGACCTCTTCGACGAGTCCCTCGGGGAAGGCCCGCATCAGGTGGTCGCGCTCCTCGGCGAGGAAGGCGGTGCTCGCCTCCTCGCCGTGGACCAGGAACAGCGAGTGGCTGCCGATGTTGGCGAGGTGCGTGTCGACGGGGACGCGGCGGCTCCAGCGGACCTCACGGCGGGTCAGTCCGAGGCGGCCGGTGGGGTCGACGACATGGGCGTTCACGTTCTTGGTGTTCGCGGGGATGCTCTCCCCGAAGTACCGGTCGATGCGCTGGGCCGCCTCCGCCAGCCAGGGCACGTCGAGGGCACCGGTGTTCCACCACAGCGCCAGCGCGCCGCCCGGACGCAGGACGCGCAGGGCCTCCGGAACCGAGTGGGCCGGGTCGGTCCAGTGCCAGGACTGGGCGTAGGTGAGGAAGTCGAGGGAGGCGGTGGCCAGGGGGAGGTGGTTGCCGTCGCCCCGGACGATCGGCACGTCGGGGAGGGCGTGGCGGAACTGCGCGGTCATGCCGTCCCCGGGCTCGACGGCGATGACGTCGGCGCCGCGAGCGTGCAGGAGGGCGGTCGCTATGCCGGTGCCCGCCCCGACGTCCGCGACCCGCGCCCCGGCGAGGGGGCGGCCGGCGAGCTCCTCGATCGTGTCGAGGAGGGCGGTCGGGTAGGAGGGGCGGTTGGCGGCGTACTGGGCCGCGGCGGAGTTGAAGGAGTGGGCTCGGGTGGTGTGCCCGGGGGTGTCGGAGGAGGACGTCATGCGGCCATGGTGGCCGGAGGCGGCCGGGAAGGGGAACAGTCCGGGGCTGTGGGGCGGGTCGGCGGGCCGGGGCTGTGGGCCGGGCTGTGGGCCGAGCCCACGGGCCAGGCCTACGGGTCGGGGCTGTGCGCCGGGCCTACGGGTCGGTTCGGCCGTGGCGGCACGGGCCTCCTCCACGTCCCGCTCCCCGGCGACACCGGCACGCGGAGGGGGTCAGCCGCGGCGGCGCTTCTTCGACGGGTTGCCCGTGCGGCGGGTGGAGCGGCGTTCGTACTGTTCGCGAGCCGTGTCGTACTCCTCGCGGTGGAGCCTCTCGCCGGGTGCCTCGGTCAGGGCGCGGAAGAAGTACGCGAGCAGCGAGCCGACGAAGCCGACGGCGAGCAGGCCACGCAGGGAGGCCTGGCGGTCGGGGTCGGGGCGCTTGGTGAAGCTCTCCCAGGTGTGGCGGAAGGCGAGTGCGGTGCAGACCGCGAACATCACGACGACCAGGAGCGTCACGAAGCTGCCCAGGTCGGCGATCGCGATGCCCTCGTAGGCGAAGCGCAGGACGAGGCAGGAGACGGCGGCGGCGGCCAGGGAGCCGACGGCCACGGCGATGCGGCGGGCCGCGTAGCCCCGGTAGCCGGGGTCGTGGTCCACCCAGGTGGTGCCGAAGAAGCGGAGGGCCTCCGGGCGGGGCCCGGCGCCGACGGGGCTTCCCGGCCGGTCTGCGGGGGTACCGGTGGGAGTGCCCGCCGCGCCGGTCGAGGTGTCCCGGGAGTCGGCCGAAGTGTCCGGGGTGCCGTTTTCGTCGCTCACGGGACGATTATGGCTCCGGGCGGAGGCGGGCTCCCGGGTGGGTTGCTCGTAGACCGGTCCGAGGCCCGCCGAGAGCCGGCCCGAGCCCGTCCGAGACCGGTCGAAGGCTTGTCCGAGGCGTGCCGAAAGCCGGTCCGAGACCCGCCGGAAGCCCGCCGGAAGGCGCCAGTCCGAACCCTGGTCCGAGGCGCAACCTCGGACCAGGGTTCGGATCAGGGCTTGAGTCCGGTCCTGATCCGGGTCCGATTCCGGTTCCGGATCCGGGACCGGGACCGGGACCGGGACCGGATGCTGATCCGGTCCCGGGACGCGTTCGGATGCTGATCCGCGTTCGGATGCTGATCCGCGTTCGGATGCTGATCCGGGACCGGGATCAGGGACCGAGGGCCGGGTCCGGGATCAGGGACCGAGGGCCGGGTCCGGGACCGAGGGCCGGGACCGGGACCGAGGGCCGGGACCGGGACCGAGGGCCGGGACCGGGTCCGGGACCGAGGGCCGGGACCGGGACCCGGGGCCGGGTCCGGGACCCGGGGCCGGGGCCGGGTCCGGGACCCGGGGCCGGGGCGTGTCAGGCGCAGTGGGCGGCGACGTAGCCGTCGCTGCCCGTCCGCACGTACGCGTCCGAGACGAACTGGCTGTCGGCGATGTTGTCCCAGATGTTCGTCGTGCCGTACGGGCCGGACACCGAGGTGCCCGGGGTCTGGCAGAAGATGGGGACCTTGGTGCCCTCGGCCAGGACCCTGACAACCGGGTAGCTCGTGCCGGGGCCGCTGCGGACGTTCAGCCGGACGCCCGGGGCGACCGGGTAGTACGTGAGGGCCGCCGCGGCCGTCGCGACGGCCTCCGCCGTTCCGCCGCTCGCGACCTCTTCCACTTCCACACGGTCAACAGACATGGAAAAACCTCCCCCGTCGAACCCCATGACTGCCATGGGGCCACGTTGATTCCCCTAAAACACGCAATGAAACACATGTGCAGGATTCGCACACGGAGGCTAGCAAGCCGCCTCTGTCCCGTACGAGTCATCGACTAGGCTCCGTGCGTCGCGCGCGCGGTTGAACAGCACGGGGGTGGTTGGTCCATGACGCCACAGCGCAACACCGGGGCGGGCGCGGAAGCGGAACTTCCGGAGTACGCCGGTCACTACCACCTGGACGAACGTCTGGGCTCCGGTGGCATGGGCGTGGTGCACCTGGCCCGGAGCACCTCCGGGATGAAGGTCGCGGTGAAGGTCGTCCATGCCCAGTTCGCCCGGGATCCCGAGTTCAGGGGCCGTTTCCGGCAGGAGGTGGCCGCCGCTCGGCGGGTGAGCGGGGCGTTCACCGCGCCCGTCGTCGACGCCGATCCGGAGGCCGAACGGCCTTGGATGGCCACCCTGTTCATTCCCGGTTCGACGCTCGCCGAGCAGGTGAAGCAGAACGGCCCCATGCGTTCGGGCGAGTTGCGGCGACTGATGGCCGGGCTCGCGGAGGCGCTGCGGGACATCCACCGGGTCGGGGTCGTGCACCGGGATCTGAAGCCGAGCAACGTCCTGCTGGCCGAGGACGGGCCGAAGGTCATCGACTTCGGCATCTCCCGGCCGAAGGACAGCGAACTGCGCACCGAGACCGGCAAGTTGATCGGTACGCCGCCCTTCATGGCACCGGAGCAGTTCCGGCGGCCGCGCGAGGTGGGGCCGGCCGCCGACATCTTCGCGCTCGGGTCGGTGATGGTGCACGCGGCGACGGGACGCGGGCCGTTCGACTCCGACAGCCCGTACGTCGTCGCCTACCAGGTCGTGCACGACGAGCCGGATCTGACCGGCGTACCGGGGAACCTCGCGCCGCTGGTGGTGCGCTGTCTGGCCAAGGAGCCCGAGGACCGGCCCACGCCGGACGAGTTGATGCGGGAACTGCGGTCGGTGGCGGCCTCGTACGACACGCAGGCGTTCATACCGTCGCAGCGGGCGCTGGCGGAGGCCGAGGCCGAGTCGGCGGGCGCGGCCGGGCAGCCGGAGGGTGCGGAGGAGCCCGCGGCGGCACCGGACCGGGCGCAGGTGCGGCCGCGCAGCCGACGCCGGCGGGTGGCCCTCGCGGTCGGCGCGCTGGTCGTCGTCCTCGCGGGCGGCGCGGTCCTCACCACGCAGCTGCCCGGCGAGGACGACGCGGGCCGGGACGCGCGGGGCAAGGCGGGCGGCTCGCAGTCCGCGTCGCCGGCCTTCACCCCCTGGAGCACGCGGCCGGCGAAGGGCAGCACCGGCGCGGGTGCCGGTACGGGCACGGGTGGCATGCCCCAGTGCACCTACGACGCGCGGCGGCTGCTCTGCGTCCAGAAGGGGCTGGTGTCGGCAGTGGACGCGTCCGACGGGCGGGTGCTGTGGCGGCACGTCCTCACCGACGACGACGGGCCGAGCCAGGCCCCGGTGCTCTCGGGCGGGCTGGCTCAGGTGATCACGCACTCGGGCAAGCGGATGGAGGCGCTCGACCCGGCGTCGGGCGCCACCCGCTGGCAGCGCGACCTGTCGGACTACCCGGGTGTCCGGAGCGTCGGCGGCACCCTGTTGCTGACCGCGGCCGACAACACGGTGACCGGGGTGGACGCCGCGACGGGGAAGTCGGTGTGGAGCCGGCGCATTCCGGGGCTGAGCGAGCCGTACTTCACGGCGTTCCCGAAGGATCCGCTGGCGTACGCGTCGACCACCTCGGACGACGGGCACACCCGGATCACGGCCGTGGATCCCGCGACCGGGAAGGTGCGCTGGGACGAGCGGCTCAGTGGCACGCTGCGCCTCGTGGGCACCACGGACGGCAGCCTCGTCCTGCTGTCCCAGGGCGCCGACTACGGCACGGTCGACGCCGTGGTCCGCTACTCCCCGCAGGACAAGGGGTCGCTGCGGGTGAAGCTGCGCGTCGCGCTCCAGGAGGCGCAGGCGACCGTGCAGGGCGACCGGGTCTACCTCCTGGCCTTCGACGGATCGCTCGTCGCCGTCGACACGGTCCTGGACCAGCAGGTGTGGTCCCTGCAGACGTCGGTGAGCCGGGGTTCGGTGCCGGCCGCCGACGGTGAGCACGTCTACTTCAGCGCCGCCGACGGACGGCTCCTCGCCGTGGACGCCGAGAAGGGCAAGCTCGTCGGGCAGACGGAGCTGCGGCTCGGCGCCAACTCGGACGAGGTGGTGGCCACGCTGCCGGCGCCCGAGGCGGTCGACGGCCACGTCTACGCCGGCGCCCCGGACGGAACCGTCTTCGCGGTGGACGGACGGGACCCGGCGGGTTGGTAGGGCTGGGCGGGTGACGGCAGGCCGGCTACAGCGGACGGGTGGCGACGGGCCGGTGACAACAGGCCGGTGGCCACGGGCCAGTGGCGACGGGCCGGTGACAACAGGCCGGTGACAACAGGCCGACAAGACGCGCCGAGGGCCGCCTCCGTACGGCGGAGACGGCCCTCACAGCAACGCCGGTTTCTGGCGTCAGCCCACGCCGGTCTCTGGCGTCAGCCCACGCCGGTTTCTGGCTTCAGCCCAGCTTCGACACGTCCCGCACCGCGCCCTTGTCGGCGCTCGTCGCCATCGCGGCGTAGGCCCGCAGGGCGGCGGACACCTTGCGCTCGCGGTTCTTCGGGGCGTAGACGCCGCCGAGGGCCGCCTCGCGCCGCGCCAGCTCGGCGTCGTCGACGAGGAGCTCGATCGTGCGGTTCGGGATGTCGATGCGGATGCGGTCGCCATCCTCGACGAGGGCGATGGTGCCGCCGGAGGCCGCCTCGGGCGAGGCGTGGCCGATCGACAGACCCGAGGTGCCGCCGGAGAAGCGGCCGTCGGTGATCAGGGCGCAGGTCTTGCCGAGGCCACGGCCCTTGAGGAAGGACGTCGGGTAGAGCATCTCCTGCATGCCCGGGCCGCCCTTGGGACCCTCGTAGCGGATGACGACGACGTCGCCGTGCGTCACCTGCTTGTTGAGGATCTTCTCGACGGCCTCCTCCTGCGACTCGCAGACGACGGCCGGGCCTTCGAAGGTCCAGATCGACTCGTCGACGCCGGCCGTCTTGACCACGCAGCCGTCGACGGCGATGTTGCCGCGCAGGACCGCGAGACCGCCGTCCTTGCTGTAGGAGTGCTCGGCGGAGCGGATGCAGCCGCCCTCGGCGTCCACGTCCAGCGCCTCCCAGCGCTCGGACTGGGAGAAGGCCTTGGCGGAGCGGACGCAGCCGGGGGCCGCGTGCCACAGTTCGAGCGCCTCGGGCGAGGGGGAGCCGCCCCGGACGTCCCACGTCTTCAGCCAATCCGCCAGGGACGGGCTGTGGACCGAGAACACGTCCTCGTTGAGCAGGCCCGCGCGGTGCAGTTCGCCGAGCAGGGCGGGGATGCCGCCGGCGCGGTGCACGTCCTCCATGTAGTACGTGCGGTCCTTCGCCACGTTCGGCGCGACCTTGGCCAGGCAGGGCACGCGGCGCGAGACCTCGTTGATCTCCTCCAGGCCGAACGGGACGCCCGCCTCCTGGGCGGCGGCCAGCAGGTGGAGGATCGTGTTGGTCGAGCCGCCCATCGCGATGTCGAGGGCCATCGCGTTCTCGAAGGCCGCGATGGTGGCGATGTTGCGGGGCAGGACCGTCTCGTCGTCCTGCTCGTAGTAGCGGCGGGTGATGTCCATCACCGTGCGCCCCGCGTTCTCGTACAGCGCCCGGCGGGCCGTGTGGGTGGCCAGGACCGAGCCGTTGCCGGGGAGGGAGAGGCCGATGGCCTCGGTCAGGCAGTTCATCGAGTTGGCGGTGAACATGCCGGAACAGCTGCCGCAGGTCGGACAGGCGTTCTCCTCGATACGGAGGATGTCCTCGTCCGAGATCTTGTCGTTCACGGCGTCGGAGATCGCGTCGACGAGGTCGAGCGTGCGGACCGTGCCGTCGACCAGGGTGGCGCGGCCGGACTCCATCGGGCCGCCGGAGACGAAGACCGTGGGGATGTTCAGGCGCAGGGCCGCGTTCAGCATGCCCGGGGTGATCTTGTCGCAGTTGGAGATGCAGATCAGGGCGTCGGCGCAGTGCGCCTCGACCATGTACTCCACGCTGTCCGCGATCAGGTCGCGGGAGGGCAGGCTGTAGAGCATGCCGCCGTGGCCCATCGCGATGCCGTCGTCGACGGCGATCGTGTTGAACTCGCGCGGGATGCCGCCGGCCGCGGTGATCGCCTCGCTGACGATCCGGCCGACCGGCTGGAGGTGCGTGTGGCCGGGCACGAACTCGGTGAAGCTGTTCGCCACCGCGATGATCGGCTTCCGGCCGATGTCCGCACCGGGTACACCGGAGGCGCGCATAAGGGCGCGGGCGCCCGCCATGTTGCGGCCGTGGGTGACTGTGCGGGACCTCAGCTCGGGCATCGTCGCTCGCTCCTTCAGAGACTGCGATCAGAGACTTCTGACTGCTAACGAGCGTACGCCGGTCATCCAGGGGGCGGACACGGCGTCCGTATACCGGGACGTATGTCTCACCTCCCACCCGCATCCCCGCCCGCCTCCGAGCGGCGTCCGGGCCGCGTCCCGGCCGCGTCTCACGGCCCGGTCAGGTGCCCCTGCACGACCGGTGCCACGCGCGCGATGATCAGCTCCAGGTCCGCCGAGGCCAGCGGCTCCACCTTGATCACGTACCGCAGCATCGCGCAGCCCACCAGCTGCGCCGCCGCCAGTTCGGCGCGCAGCTCGGCGTCCGGCAGATCGAGCCGGCCGGCGATCCGGCGCAGCACCTGGGTGGCGACCAGGCGGCGGAAGACGGCGGCCGCGGTGTCGTTGTTCACGGCCGAGCGCACGATCGCCAGCAGGGGCTTCCGGGTCGTCGGGTTCTCCCAGATGCCGAGGACGAAGCGGGCGAGCCGCTCGCCGACCTGGTCCAGCGGGCCGTCGGCGACCGCTTCCGGGGCGCCCAGCGCGGGCCCGAAGGCGACCTCGACGGCCGCCTCGAAGATCTGCTCCTTGGTGCCGAAGTAGTGGTGCACCAGGGCCGGGTCCACGCCGGCGGCCTTCGCGATACCGCGTACGGACGTCTTGTCGTAGCCCCGCTCGGAGAACTCCTCGCGGGCGGTCGTCAGGATCAGGTCCCTGGTGTCCGCCGACTCCGAACGAGGGGGGCGGCCGCGCTTGCGGGCGGTGACGCCGGTCATCGGCGGGGCACCTTCGCCGTGGGTGACGTCGTGGGTGACGTCGTGGGTGACGTCGTGGGTGACGGGGCCGACGGGGCCGTCGACGAGGCGGAGGCCAGGTGCAGGCGCGTGAAGGCCAGGGCTTCCGCCAGGTCGGCCTCACGTTCGGCGCTCGACATCGCGCGCCGCGTGTTGACCTCGATGACGACGTGCCCGTCGAATCCGGTCAGCGCGAGCCGTTCCAGCAGCTCGGCGCAGGGCTGGGCACCGCGGCCGGGAACCAGGTGCTCGTCCTTGGCCGAACCGTTTCCGTCGGCGAGGTGGACGTGGCCCAGGCGGTCGCCCATGCGGTCGATCATCTGCATCGCGTCCGCGCGGGCCGTGGAGGCGTGGCTGAGATCGATCGTGAAGTGCCGGTAGTCGTCCTTCGTGACGTCCCAGTCGGGCGCGTACGCGAGCATCTCGCGGTCGCGGTAGCGCCACGGGTACATGTTCTCGACGGCGAACCGTACGTCCGTCTCGTCCGCCATCCGCCAGATGCCCGTGACGAAGTCCCGCGCGTACTGGCGCTGCCAGCGGAACGGCGGGTGGACGACGACCGTGCTCGCGCCGAGCTTCTCCGCCGCCGCGCGGGCGCGCTGGAGCTTGGTCCACGGGTCGGTCGACCACACCCGCTGGGTGATGAGCAGGCAGGGAGCGTGGACGGCGAGGATCGGGATCCGGTGGTAGTCGCTGAGTCTGCGCAGCGCGTCGATGTCCTGGCTGACGGGGTCGTTCCAGACCATGACCTCGACGCCGTCGTATCCGAGGCGCGCGGCGATCTCGAACGCCGTCGCCGTCGACTCCGGGTAGACCGAGGCCGTCGACAGGGCGACCTTCGCATCCGGGATCCGCACGACTGGCTCTGCCATGGGGGACAGGTTACGGGGTGCGGTCACCCGGGTGCCGGGCCCCGGGCCGCCGTTGTGGTGTTCGCCACGGGAGGGTGCGGGTACGCCCTGGGACCCGTGCCCGCACGGCGGAGTGGGCCCTGTCACGGCCGGGCGCCGCGCGGGTCCGTCACTCCGACGCCATGTGATCGAGTTTGCGCAGGATGACGCCCTCCCTGAGCGCCCAGGGGCAGATCTCCAGGTTCTCCACACCGAAGAGGTCCATCGCCCCCTCCGCGACCAGCGCGCCCGCCAGGAGCTGGTTGGCGCGGCCCTCGGAGACGCCCGGGAGTTCCGCTCGCTGGGCGGTCGTCATGCCCGCCAGACGGGGCACCCAGGCCTCGAGCGACTCGCGCTTGAGCTGCCGCTGGGCGTACGGACCGTCGATGGAGCGGGCGGCACCGGCGATGCGGGCCAGTTGCTTGAACGTCTTGGAGGTGGCGACGACGTGGTCGGGGGCGCCGAAGCGCTTGAACTCCCCCACCGTGCGGGCGATCTGCGCACGGGCGTGGCGGCGCACGGCCCGTATGTCCTCGGGGTCGGGCGGGTCGCCGGGCAGCCAGCCCGCGGTGAGCCGACCGGCTCCGAGCGGCAGCGAGACGGCCGCGTCGGGCTCCTCGTCGATGCCGTAGGCGATCTCCAGGGAGCCGCCGCCGATGTCCAGGACCAGCAGCTTCCCGGCGGACCAGCCGAACCAGCGGCGGGCGGCGAGGAAGGTGAGCCGGGCCTCCTCGGCGCCGGTGAGGACCTGGAGCTCGACGCCGGTCTCGGCCTGCACGCGCGCGAGGACGTCGTCGGCGTTGCTGGCCTCGCGCACGGCGGAGGTCGCGAACGGCAGCAGGTCCTCCACGCCCTTGTCCTCGGCGGCCTGCAGCGCCTCCTGGATCACGGCGATCAGTTTGTCGACGCCCTCCGGACCGATCGCGCCGTCCGCGTCGAGGAGTTGGGCAAGGCGCAGTTCCACCTTGTGCGAGTGCGCCGGCAGGGGGCACGCGCCCGGGTGTGCGTCCACCACCAGCAGATGCACCGTGTTCGATCCCACGTCGAGGACACCGAGTCTCATGTAGGGAACGCTACTGCCCACAGGGACCTCGGCCGTCCCCGAAGCGGCCCCTGGCGACTTACCCTGGACGAGTGCCAAAGACGAACAAGGCGAAGACCGACAAATCGACCGGCGGTTCTTCGCGGGCGAAGCCGGTGAAGCCACCGAAGAAGTCGAACAAGGCCCAGGCAGCGGCAGCGAAGGCGCCGACTGCGGACGAGAAGGGTCTCGATTTCGCGCGCGCGTGGGTGGAGTTCCCCGACCCGGCGGACGACGAACAGGTCTTCAGGTGTGATCTGACCTGGCTGACCTCTCGCTGGAACTGCATCTTCGGCAGCGGCTGCCAGGGCATCCAGCCGGGCCGCGCGGCCGACGGCTGCTGCACCCTGGGCGCCCACTTCTCCGACGAGGACGACGAGAAGCGCGTCGCCGGGCATGTGGCGCGGCTCACGCCGGACATCTGGCAGCACCACGACGAGGGCGTCCGGGACGGCTGGGTCTCGGAGGACGACGAGGGCTCCCGCCAGACCCGCCCGTTCAACGGCTCGTGCATCTTCCAGAACCGCCCCGGTTTCGCGGGCGGCGCGGGCTGCTCGCTGCACATCCTGGCTCTCAAGGAGGGCCGCGAGCCGCTGGAGACCAAGCCGGACGTCTGCTGGCAGCTGCCGGTGCGCCGGACGTACGACTGGATCGACCGGCCCGACGACACACGCGTGCTCCAGGTGTCGATCGGTGAGTACGACCGCCGCGGCTGGGGGCCGGGCGGCCACGACCTGCACTGGTGGTGCACGTCCGCGACCTCGGCACACGGCGCGGGCGACCCGGTGTACGTCTCCTACCGCCCGGAGCTGACCGAGCTGATGGGCAAGGCCGGCTACGACCGCCTGGTCGAGCTGTGCGAACAGCGCCTCGCCTCGCAGCTCCCGCTGCTGGCACCGCATCCGGCGGACCCGGCGAACACGCAGGGCTGAGCGGCCGGCGGGCTGAGCGGTCGGCGGGCTGAGCGGCCGGCGGGCTGAGCGGTCGGCGGGCTGAGCGGCCGGCGGGCTGAGGGGTCGGCGGGCTGAGGACTGGTGGCCTGACGCGCCCGGCCCCTCGACCCCTGTGAGACGGCCGGGATCCCGGCAGCGCGGGCCCGCGCGGGCCGTGCCGCCTGCACCGCCTGCACCGCCTGCACCGCCTGCACCGCCTGCACCGCCTGCACCGCCTGCACCGCCTGCACCGCCTGCACCGCCTGCACCGCCTGCACCGCCTGCGGCCGACTCCTACGACGTCGCCGGGTTCGGCGGGTCGCTGTCGTCGGACGGCGGGGTCGGATCCTCCGAGGCGGTCGGGGACGGGTCGCCCGGCGTGGGCTCCGGGTCGGACGAGGACGGCGGATCGGTCGGCGTGGGATCCGGGGAGGACGGCGTCGTGGGCGTCGGTTCCGGGTCGGACGGCGAGGGCGGGCCGCCGGGGCCGCCCGGTCCCGGGCCGTTGCCCGGGTCCGAGGGGCCGGGCGCGGTGCCGTAGCCCTCGATGGAGACGACGGCACCCGCCGGGGCGACGGCCACGCGCGCGTGCCAGTGCCCGGAGGGCTCGCGCAGATGATCGACGTACACCTTGATCGTCACCGACTCGCCGGGCTTCAGCGTGCCCGTTGAGCGGCTCAGATAGAGCCAGGAGGCCGCCGTGGTGGCCGACCAGCGGACCGGCCCGTCGGCGTCGGCCGCCGCGGTGAGGGTGATGAGGGTGGTGTCGCCGCTGTTGGCGGCCGTCACGGAGAGCTTGCCGGCCGCGCTCCTGCCGAGTCCCGAGACGCTGACGACCTCCACGGAGACATCCGGTCCGCCGCCCTTGAGGAGGTCGGCCCCGGGGCGGGTGCTGGCGTTCCCCGCGTTCTCGTAGCCGCCGACCGTCTCGCCGTCGAGGCTGTCGGGGCCGTGCGCCTCGCTGGCGCTGGCCGAGCGGCCCTCGACCCCCTCCCCCGTCGGTGTGCCCCGGTAGGCCGCCCACAGGGCGAGCACGGGAGCGGCGACGACGGTGGCGACGACGGTCGTGGTGACGGCACGCGCGCGGAGTCGCTCCCGGCGGGCGGCCCGGTCCTTGGGGTCCATCGGGAAGCCCCGCCGGTCGTAGCGCGGTGCGGCGGCTCCCCGCGCGCGGGGGAGGTGGCCCATGGCCACGTGCAGCTCCGCGCGGGGCGCCGACAGGACGGGCAGCTCGGCGGGGGTGACACCGGCGCCGGGCCAGCGGCCGGGGACGGCGCGTTCGGCGGCCCGGCGGCAGCGCGGGCAGTCGTCGACGTGCCGGACGAGCTCGCGGCGCAGGGCGGCGCTGAGCACGAGCTGGTTCTCGCCGGTGAGACGGGCCACACCGGGACAGCCGCCGGTCTCGACGACGGCGAGCGCCGCGCGCGTGCGCTCGACCTCGCAGGCGGCGGAGGCGAGCAGTTCGCGGGCGGCGGCCAGGTCCTTGCCGAGGACGGCGGCCACCTCGTGGGGAGCGAGGTGGTGGCGTACGGCGAGTTCGAGCGCCTCGCGCTGTTCCGGGGTGGTGCCGGCGGCCTCCGGCCAGGCGAGCTGGGTCAGCTCACGCCGACGCTGTTCCCTGGCCTCGTCGGAGGCGGGCGGGCCTGCCGAGGCCGTGGCGGCCGTGGCGCCCGTGGCCGTCGCGGGCTTCGCACCCGACTGCCGGCGGGCGCCGTTGCGGGCCGCCGCGTGCGTGCCCTGACGTTTCTGCTTGGCCTGACGTTTCTGCTTGGCCTCGGTGAGCTTGCGCAGGCAAGCCCAGCGGGCCAGCGCGTAGAGCCAGGCCCGGCGGTCGCCCACCGCTTCGGGGCCACGCTGGCCACGCCGTTCGGCGAACGCGAGGACGTCACCCAGGGCGGCGGTGGCGGCTTCGTGGTCGCACAGGACGGACAGGCAGTAGGTGAACAGGCCGTCCAGGTAGGGCTCGTAGCGCGCGGGAGGTCGCTGCGCGAGCGTGCGCGCCGCAGCGCCGTCGCGCGCCTCCCGGTGCGCCCGGTGTGCGCCGATCGTGCGGGTCGAGATTTCCGGGCTGCTGCTCATCACCCGTGCGACCGTAGGCGGCGCGGAACTAGGTCTTCTTGTCCCTTGAGTCCTTTTAATCCGTACGGGTGAAACGATCCCTCATAAGGGGACAGGGAAGGGGGGTCCCATGGCTCGTTCGTGACGGGGCGTGGCCAAATCACAAGGGGTGCCTGTCCCCTCCCGGGGTGCGCGGGCCCGCGCGGGGCGACGAAGAGGCACTCGGGACGGGCCCCGGCGAGGCCGGTTGTCCACAGGCGCGTCCGGCTGTCGGTGGCGGCGGTTACGGTTTCCCCATGGCTGCCCGCACGAAGACCACCAAGGACCGTCCGTCCTACCGCTGCACGGAGTGCGGCTGGCAGACGGCCAAGTGGCTCGGCCGCTGCCCCGAGTGCCAGGCCTGGGGGACGGTCGAGGAGTACGGCACGCCCGCGGTCCGTACGACGACGCCGGGGCGCGTCACGACGTCCGCCCTGCCCATCGGCCAGGTCGACGGGCGGACGGCCACCGCCCGCCCCACCGGCGTGCCCGAGCTGGACCGCGTGCTGGGCGGCGGACTCGTACCGGGCGCGGTCGTCCTGCTCGCCGGCGAGCCGGGCGTCGGCAAGTCGACCCTCCTGCTGGACGTGGCGGCCAAGTCGGCGAGCGACGAACACCGCACGCTGTATGTGACCGGCGAGGAATCGGCCTCCCAGGTCCGCATGCGCGCCGACCGCATCGGCGCCATCGACGACCACCTGTATCTGGCCGCCGAGACCGATCTGGCGGCCGTCCTGGGCCACTTGGACGCGGTGAAGCCATCGCTGCTGATCATGGACTCGGTGCAGACCGTGGCCTCCCCGGAGATCGACGGAGCGCCCGGCGGCATGGCCCAGGTCCGCGAGGTCGCCGGCGCCCTGATCCGCGCCTCCAAGGAACGCGGCATGTCCACGCTTCTGGTGGGCCATGTCACGAAGGACGGCGCGATCGCCGGCCCCCGCCTCCTCGAACACCTCGTGGACGTCGTGCTGAGCTTCGAGGGAGACCGCCACGCGCGCCTGCGCCTGGTCCGGGGCGTCAAGAACCGCTACGGCGCCACCGACGAGGTCGGCTGCTTCGAACTGCACGACGAGGGCATTACGGGCCTTGCCGACCCAAGCGGACTTTTCCTGACCCGACGTGACGAACCGGTCCCGGGCACCTGTCTGACGGTCACCCTGGAGGGCCGCCGCCCCCTGGTCGCCGAAGTGCAGGCCCTCACCGTCGACTCGCAGATCCCCTCACCCCGCCGCACGACGTCCGGCCTGGAGACGTCCCGGGTCTCGATGATGCTGGCCGTCCTGGAGCAGCGCGGCAAGATCAGCGCACTGGGCAAGCGGGACATCTACTCGGCGACGGTCGGCGGAGTGAAGCTCTCGGAGCCCGCCGCGGACCTGGCGATCGCCCTCGCCCTGGCCTCCGCCGCGAGCGACACCCCGCTGCCCAAGAACCTGGTCGCGATCGGCGAAGTCGGCCTCGCGGGCGAGGTCAGACGGGTCACGGGCGTCCAGCGCAGGCTCTCGGAGGCACACCGTCTGGGCTTCACCCACGCGCTCGTGCCGAGCGATCCCGGCAAGATCCCCGCGGGCATGAAGGTCCTGGAAGTCGCGGACATAGGGGACGCCCTGCGGGTCCTGCCGCGCTCCCGTCGACGAGACGCCCCACGGGATGCGGAGGAGCGCCGGTAGACTTTGCCCTGGTCTCGCCCGTCCGTACGAAACGAGTGCGCGAAACGGGAGCATCCCAGACCTGTGACCGGAGGAGTGCAGTGGCAGCCAACGACCGGGCGGCAGCTCCCGGAAAGTCCGGTGGGAGTTCCGGTGCCGACGGCCTGATGCGCGCCGCGCTGAGCGCGGTGGCTCCCGGCACGGCCCTGCGCGACGGCCTGGAGCGGATCCTTCGCGGCAACACTGGCGGACTCATCGTGCTGGGCTCCGACAAGACGGTCGAGGCGATGTGCACGGGCGGGTTCGTCCTGGACGTGGAGTTCGCGGCCACGCGCCTGCGTGAGCTGTGCAAGCTCGACGGCGGCATCGTGGTCTCCTCCGACCTGTCGAAGATCCTCCGGGCCGGCGTCCAGCTGGTGCCGGACCCCACGATCCCCACGGAGGAGACGGGCACCCGGCACCGCACGGCGGACCGGGTCAGCAAGCAGGTCGGCTTCCCGATCGTCTCCGTCTCCCAGTCCATGCGGCTGATCGCCCTGTACGTCGACGGCCAGCGCCGCGTCCTGGAGGACTCCGCGGCGATCCTGTCCCGCGCGAACCAGGCGCTCGCGACCCTGGAGCGCTACAAGCTCCGCCTGGACGAGGTCGCGGGAACGTTGTCAGCGCTGGAGATCGAGGACCTGGTGACGGTCCGGGACGTCTCCGCGGTGGCCCAGCGCCTGGAGATGGTGCGCCGCATCGCCACCGAAATCGCCGAATACGTGGTCGAACTGGGCACGGACGGGCGGCTGCTCGCCCTCCAGCTCGACGAGTTGATCGCGGGCGTGGAGCCGGAGCGCGAGCTGGTGGTCCGGGACTACGTTCCCGAGCCCACGGCCAAGCGGTCCCGCACGGTCGACGAGGCGCTGTACGAGCTGAACGCGCTCAGTCACGCCGAGCTCCTCGAACTGTCCACGGTCGCCCGCGCGTTGGGCTACACCGGCTCTCCCGAGGCCCTCGATTCGGCGGTCTCGCCCCGCGGCTTCCGCCTGCTGGCGAAGGTGCCGCGGCTGCCCGGCGCGATCATCGACCGTCTCGTCGAGCACTTCGGCGGCCTCCAGAAGCTCCTCGCCGCGAGCGTCGACGACCTTCAGACGGTGGACGGCGTGGGCGAGGCACGGGCCCGGAGCGTCCGCGAGGGCCTGTCACGGCTGGCGGAGTCGTCGATCCTGGAGCGGTACGTCTAGCCGGTCGACACGTCCGGGGCTCTAGTCGTCCTTGAGCACGAACGACGTCTGTGCCTTGGCAAACCCCGGCGCCTTCGCCTCCACCAGAAACGTGCCCGCTCCGGCCAGCCCCGCCGGAGGCGTCGCGCACTCGGGGGCGCTCGGCTTGCGGTCCCACTTCACGGTGTACGTGAAGCTGTTCCCGGCCGGCACCCGGTACAGCAGGCTTCCGGCGATCCTGGGGCAGTCGGCGGACGACCAGTACGCGTCGTCGCCGCCGGTCTCGGTGATCGTCAACACCGCCGCCTTCGGCCCGAGATCGACCTTGCAGTCGCTCCCCGAGGCGTTCTTCGCGATCAGCTGGAACGTGGGCGTCTGGTCGGGCGAGTAGGAGTTCTGGACACTGCGCAGGGTCAACGTGACCGCCCCGGCGGTGCAGTTGGGCAGGGTCGTCCCGGCCGGCAGCGTCGTCCCCGTACCGCTGCCGCCGCCACTGCCGCCACTGCCGCCGCTTCCGCTCCCGCTCCCGCTGCCGTTGGCGCCGTCGTCGGTGCTCCCGGCTCCCGCCGAGTCACCGGCCGAGCCGCCCGACCCGGTGCCGCCGTCCGCGCCCGATCCCGAGCCGGACCCGGAGCCGGACCCGCTGGAGGTGCCGTCGCTCGACTCGTCGCGGCCACCCGGGTTTTGGCTGATCGCGGGCCCCGATCCGGACGGCCCCGGCGTGATGGAGGAGGCGGGATTCTTGCCCCCGCCGCCGTCGGCACCGTTCTTCTTGCCGCCCCCGCCCGAGGTCACCACCCACAGAGTCAGCAGCGCCAACAAGGCGAACACGGACAGCAGTACGACCCTCCGACGCCAGTAGATGGAGGAGGGAAGCGGCCCGACCGGATTGCGCAGAGATCCCACGGCGCAAACTGTACGAGAGATCGACGGCTTCACTGGCCCCACCCGCCGCCAGGATCGCAACTTTTCCGGATCATCATCCCGGAAACCGTTTCCCCCGTACCCCTCTTCGGTCCGCGCGGCCGTCCCTCCTTGCCGATCGCACCCGTTGCACCTCTGGCCACGGCCCCGGGCACGCGCGCGTGACGCGCCCGCGGGACCTCGCCCGGCCGAGTGGCGGTACGCGCGCGTGCCCCGGTCCGCATGGCAGGATCGGAAGGGCCATGACTGCGCCCACGAAGCCCCCGCACCGATCCCCCGCCCGCTCCGACGCCGACGCCGAAGCCACCGGAGCGGACCTGCACGCCCCGGTGATCGACTGGTTCGACGAGAACGCCCGCGACCTGCCCTGGCGACGCCCCGAGGCCGGCGCGTGGGGCGTGATGGTCAGCGAGTTCATGCTCCAGCAGACACCGGTCAGCCGCGTGCTGCCGGTCTACGAGCAGTGGATCGCCCGCTGGTCGCGCCCCGCCGACCTGGCCGCGGAGTCGCCGGGCGAGGCCGTACGCGCCTGGGGGCGGCTCGGCTACCCGCGCCGCGCCCTGCGGCTGCACGGCGCGGCGGTGGCGATAACGGAACGGCACGGCGGCGACGTACCGTCGGCGCACGCGCAGCTCCTGGCGCTGCCCGGCATCGGGGAGTACACGGCCGCGGCCGTCGCCTCCTTCGCCTACGGGCAGCGGCACGCCGTCCTGGACACCAACGTCCGCCGTGTCTTCGCGCGCGCCGTCACGGGCGTGCGGTACCCGCCGAACGCCACCACGGCCGCCGAGCGCAAGCTGGCCCGCGCCCTGCTGCCCGACGACGAACCGACCGCCGCGCGGTGGGCCGCCGCGTCCATGGAACTCGGCGCGCTCGTCTGCACGGCGAAGAACGAGACGTGCGTGCGCTGCCCGATCGCGGCACAGTGCGCCTGGCGGCTCGCGGGCAAGCCGGAGCATGACGGCCCGCCGCGCCGGGGCCAGACGTACGCGGGCACCGACCGGCAGGTCAGGGGCAAGCTGCTCGCCGTCCTGCGGGACGCGCACACCCCCGTGCCGCAGTCCGCCCTGGACCGGGTATGGCACGAGCCGGTGCAACGCGCGCGTGCGCTGGACGGTCTCGTCGCGGACGGACTCGTGGAGCCGCTGCCGGGCGGGCTGTACCGCCTGCCGCTGACCTGACGCACGGTCATTTCACAGGTGCGCGGCTTCATCACCACAGCCGTCGGGCTTTTGTCACGCCCGGCGGCTGTACAAATCACCTCATAGCCGAGCCATACGGCCTGTGTCTCTTCCCTAAACCTCTTTCCGTTACACAACCGACGGACAGCTGAGCGCTGGCCGCAGGCTGCCTCGGACAACGCCGTGACAACACCTCCGTAGCTTCATTTGCGTACCCGGCAGGACCACGAGGGCTACAGACCACAGGCAGTGAACCGGCGGCGGCAGTCCGCCGGTACGGGGAATCGGAGGCGGTTGACCATGGCACAGGGCGAGGTGCTCGAGTTCGAGGAATACGTCCGCACGCGGCAGGACGCGCTGCTGCGCAGCGCCCGCCGCCTGGTCCCGGACCCGGTCGACGCGCAGGACCTCCTCCAGACCGCGCTGGCCCGGACCTACGGCCGCTGGGACGGCATCGCGGACAAGCGACTCGCGGACGCCTACCTGCGCCGAGTCATGATCAACACACGTACGGAGTGGTGGCGGGCCCGCAAGCTCGAGGAGGTTCCGACCGAGCAGCTCCCGGACGCGCGTGTCGACGACTCCACCGAGCAGCACGCCGACCGCGCCCTGCTGATGGACGCGATGAAGGTGCTCGCTCCGAAGCAGCGCAGCGTCGTGGTGCTGCGACACTGGGAGCAGATGTCCACGGAGGAGACGGCCGCCGCCCTCGGCATGTCGGCGGGGACGGTCAAGAGCACGCTGCACCGGGCGCTCGCCCGGCTCCGCGAGGAGCTGGAGGCCCGCGATCTGGACGCACGCGCGCTGGAGCGTGAGGAGCGGGAGCGTTGCGCGGCGGCCTGACCGAGGCCGGGCCCACACCGGCCCGAAGCACCATCCAGGCGGCGATCACGGCGATGTCCGTGCTCGCCGCCCTCGCCCTTTTCGTCTCCGCCTGCGCCACCGGCGGGACCGGCGCCCGTGACGAGGGTCCGGCCCACTCCGACACCGTGGCGGGCGCCACCGCCACCCCGTCGTCCGCCTCCACCGGCCCCCCCGACCGGGCGGAGGCGGTCCGGCTGATCAAGGACGACCCGGAGGTCTCGGCCGAGGTCAAGCGCGAGTTGCAGCCCTGCGTCGGCGACGAGTACCCGGTCGACGTGTCGTACGGCGACCTCACCGGCGGCTCCGGCGACGACATCATCGTCAACGTGCTCACCTGCGGTGACATCGTCGGCGTGGGCTCGTACGTGTACCGGAAGGACGACGGCGGCGGCGGCTACCGGAACGTCTTCCAGGCCGAGGAGCCTCCCGTGTACGCGGAGATGGACCGGGGCGACCTGGTGGTGACCAAGCAGGTGTACGAGAAGGGCGACCCGGTCTCGGATCCGTCCGGTGAGAACGTGATCACGTATCGCTGGACCTCGGGCCGCTTCGTGAAGGAGTACAGCTGGCACAACGACTACAGCAGCGTCGTCGGTGACCTTCCCACGGTGGCCCCGGAGGCCGGCTGACCTGCCCAGACGCGACCTGCGGAAAAAATCCTGCGGCGGCGTGAACCGATCGGCCCGCTCGTTCCGATCAATGGGTGGACGGGCAGGGACGGGCGAGAGGGGCAGGGACGCGCAAGGACGGACCGCACGGAGAACGGACATGGATCGCGCGCGAAGTGAACGCTCGGCGTGCTCCACGCGTCCAAGCAAGGGACACACCCGACAGTTCACCGACAGGTGAGCGACGGGGCGCAGGCGCGAGCCCGTCAGACCGACGGCCCGCACGCACACGAGACCGCATACGAGAACTGAGAGCACCGGGATGGCAGACCAGACCCACGTCCTGTTCGTCGAGGACGACGACGTCATCCGCGAGGCCACCCAGCTCGCCCTCGAGCGGGACGGCTTCGTGGTGACCGCGATGCCCGACGGCCTGTCGGGCCTGGAGGCGTTCCGTGCCGACCGCCCCGACATCGCGCTGCTGGACGTCATGGTGCCCGGCCTGGACGGCGTGAGCCTGTGCCGGCGCATCCGGGACGAGTCCACCGTGCCGGTGATCATGCTGTCGGCGCGTGCCGACTCCATCGACGTCGTCCTGGGCCTGGAGGCCGGCGCCGACGACTACGTGACCAAGCCCTTCGACGGCGCCGTGCTGGTCGCCCGGATCCGCGCCGTGCTGCGCCGCTTCGGTCACGCGGGCGGCGGCGACCGCACCGAGCCCGCCGCCTCCACGGCCGGTGGTGTGCTGTCGTTCGGCGATCTGGAGATCGACACGGAGGGGATGGAGGTGCGCCGGGCCGGGCAGCCGGTGGCGCTGACCCCGACCGAGATGCGCCTGCTGCTGGAGTTCTCCTCCGCTCCGGGCACGGTCCTCTCGCGCGACAAACTGCTGGAGCGGGTGTGGGACTACGGCTGGGGCGGCGACACCCGGGTCGTCGACGTCCATGTGCAGCGGCTGCGGACGAAGATCGGCCAGGACCGTATCGAGACGGTCCGCGGTTTCGGCTACAAGTTGAAGGCCTGAGCGGGGCAGGGGCAGGAGGGTGCGGGGGATGATCCGGCAGCTGGTTCCGGCTCGCAGAGAACGCGTGGGTATCCGTACGGGGCTGCGGTGGAAGCTGAGCGCGGCGATCGCACTGGTCGGCGCGCTGGTGGCGATCGCGCTCAGTCTGGTCGTGCACAACGCCGCACGCGTGTCCATGCTCGACAACGCGCGCGACCTCGCCGACGAGCGGATCCAGATCGCCCAGCGCAACTACGAGCAGTCGGGGCGGCCGAACTTCCCCAACGTCAAGATCGACGACTCCCGCCTGCCGCCGTCGTTGCGGGAGAAGGTCCAGGAGGGCCGCCGGGCCACCTTCGTCTCCGACCGCACCGGCGGGATACCGGACATCTGGGCGGCCGTGCCGGTCAAGGACGGGCACGTGCTGTCCCTGCACACCGGCTTCACCGACCGCAGCACGGACATCCTCAACGATCTCGACCAGGCCCTGGTGATCGGCTCCATCGCGGTCGTGCTCGGCGGCAGCGCGCTCGGCGTGCTCATCGGCGGGCAGCTCTCGCGCCGGCTGCGCAAGGCGGCAGCCGCGGCGAACCAGGTCGCCAGCGGCGAGTCGAACGTGCGGGTGCGCGATGCCATAGGCGGGGTCGTACGGGACGAGACCGACGATCTGGCGAGCGCGGTGGACGCCATGGCGGACACGCTCCAGGAGCGGCTGGAGGCCGAGCGCCGGGTCACCGCGGACATCGCGCACGAACTGCGCACCCCGGTGACGGGACTGCTGACGGCCGCCGAGTTGCTGCCGCCCGGCCGGCCCACCGAACTGGTCCTGGACCGGGCGAAAGCCATGCGCACCCTGGTCGAGGACGTGCTGGAGGTGGCCCGTCTCGACGGCGCCTCGGAGCGCGCCGAACTGCAGGACATCGTGCTGGGCGAGTTCGTGGCCCGACGGGTCGCGGCCAAGGACCCGGACGTCGAGGTGCGGGTGGTCCACGAGTCGATGGTCACGACCGACCCCCGGCGCCTGGAGCGCGTGCTGTTCAACCTGCTGGCCAACGCCGCCCGGCACGGCAAGCAGCCGATCCAGGTCACCGTCGAGGGCCGGGTCATCCGGGTCCGCGACCACGGCCCCGGTTTCCCCGAGGACCTGCTCGCCGAGGGACCCAGCCGCTTCCGCACCGGCAGCGCCGACCGGGCCGGACACGGACACGGCCTCGGGCTCACCATCGCGGCGGGCCAGGCCCGAGTACTCGGCGCCCGGCTGACCTTCCGCAACGTACGGCCCGCGGGGGCCCCTGCGCACATATCCGCCGAGGGTGCCGTCGCGGTCCTGTGGCTGCCCGAACACGCACCGACGAACACGGGAAGCTACCCGGTCATGCCGTGACGGCGGACGCCCTGGGAGGGTCGGGGTTGGGGCGCTTCGTCGAAGTTGCGGTTCTCGTCGCGGGGAAGCCGTCGGCCCACAGCATCGCGTAGCCCCCCGGGATCTGGGAAGCACCTCGGCCGACCTGGGCGGTTCGGTCCGTCCCCTCGGCACCGGGCGAGCGGCGTCGGTCCGGGCGTGCGTACGAAAAGCGCAGGCCCCCGGGGCGGACACCGCCGGGGGCCTGCGCTCACGACAACGTGGTCAGACGGCGTCGACCAGGGGCGGCTGCGTCGCTGCTGCCGCATCGTCGGCCGACTCGCCGTCCTTCTGCGGACCCGCGCCCTTGAGCGGGACCTCCTTGACGAAGACCGCCGCCACCAGTGCGGTCACCGCCACGACGGCCCCCAGCAGGAACGCCGAGTGGGTGCCGGCCGACACCGCGTGCTGGTAGGCCTCGCGGGCCGCGACGGGCAGCTTGGCCAGGCTGGCCGCGTCCAGTTGCGCGGACTGCTCGGTGATCTTCGAACCCAGCGCGCCGGCCCGCTCGGACATGACGTCCTGGACGCGGTTGTTGAACAGCGCGCCCATGATCGCGACACCGAAGGAGGAGCCGAGCGTACGGAAGAGGGTGGTGGACGAGGACGCGACGCCCATGTCCTTCATCTCGACGCTGTTCTGCGCGACCAGCATCGTGATCTGCATGAGGCAGCCCATGCCGAGACCGACGACGGCCATGAACACGCCGGAGGTGAGGCGGCTGGTCCCGGTGTCCATGGTGGACAGCAGGTACAGGCCGATGACCATCGCGACGCTGCCGACCAGCGGGAAGATCTTGTACTTGCCGCTGTTCGTGGTCACCCGGCCCGCCACCATCGAGGTGACCAGCATGGCGCCGAGCATCGGCAGGAGCAGCAGACCGGAGTTGGTCGCGGAGGCGCCCTGCACCGACTGCTGGTACAGCGGCAGGAAGAGGGTGGCGCCGAACATCACGAAGCCGGTGACGAAGCCGATGAGTGACATCAGGGTGAAGTTGCGGCTGCGGAAGATGTGCAGCGGCACGATCGGCTCGGCGGCCCTGGTCTGCCAGAACACGAACCCGATGAGCGAGGCGACGCCGATCCCGATGAGCTCCATGATCCGCGCGGACGACCAGGCGTACTCCGAGCCGCCCCAGGTGGTGACGAGGACGATGGAGGTGATGCCGACGGTCAGCAGGGTGGCACCCAGATAGTCGATCCGCGACTGCGAGCGCTTCCTCGGCAGGTGCAGAACGGCGCTGATGAGGGCCAGCGACACCACGCCGAGCGGCAGGTTGATGTAGAAGGACCAGCGCCAGCCCCAGTTGTCGGTGATGGTGCCGCCGACCAGCGGGCCACCGATCATCGCGAGCGCCATGACGCCGGCCATCATGCCCTGGTACTTGCCGCGCTCCCGCGGCGGGATGAGGTCACCGATGATCGCCATGACGCCGACCATCAGACCACCGGCACCGAGGCCCTGGATCGCGCGGAAGCCGATCAGTTCGCCCATGTTCTGGGCCATGCCGCTCAGTGCGGAGCCGATCAGGAAGATCACGATCGACGTCATGAAGGCGCCCTTGCGCCCGTACATGTCGCCGATCTTGCCCCAGATCGGGGTGGAGGCCGCGGTCGCGAGGGTGTACGCGGTCACGACCCACGACAGGTGTTCGAGCCCGCCGAGTTCGCCGACGATCGTCGGCATCGCCGTGCCCACGATCATGTTGTCGAGCATCGCGAGCATCATCGTGATCATCAGCGCGAGCAGGACGACCCGCACGCTCCTCGGTGGTTTCTCCGCCTCGGTCTCGACCGTCTTCGCGTCCGCCATGATTGCCACTCCCCTGGGCATCCCCCCGGTCGGCCACTTACTTGCCGCCCGGCTAGTTCACTACACTGGGAAGGTAGACCTGCAACTAGCCGGGCGTCAAGTAAGTTTCCGCATCTAACTAGCCGGACGGCAAGTAAGTTTCGCGGAGACACGAGGACCACGAGAATGGACGTCACCATGGACGGCACGAAGCAGCAGCGGCGCGGCAACACCCGCCAGCGCATCCAGGACGTCGCGCTCGAACTCTTCGCCGAGCAGGGCTACGAGAAGACCTCCCTCCGCGAGATCGCGGAGCGCCTGGAGGTCACCAAGGCGGCCCTGTACTACCACTTCAAGACCAAGGAAGAGATCATCGTCGGCATCTTCACGGATCTGACGAAGCCGATCGAGGACCTGATCGAGTGGGGCCGGAGCCAGCCGCACACGCTGGACACCAAGCAGGAACTGGTACGGCGCTACAGCCGGGCCCTCTCCGAGGCGACCCCGCTCTTCCGCTTCATGCAGGAGAACCAGGCGACGATGCGGGAGCTCCAGATCGGCGACTCGTTCAAGGACCGCATGCGAAGCCTGCGCGACATCATCATCGACCCGGACGCCCCGCTCACCGACCAGGTCCGCTGCGTGAGCGCCATCTTCACGCTGCACGCCGGCATGTTCTTCCTGCAGGACCTCGAAGGCGACCCCGAGGACAAGCGCGCAGCCGTCCTCGAGGTCGCCATCGATCTGGTGACGCAGGCGCACCAGGGCACCTGATCACCTGGGCGTCAGACCTTTACGCCCTTGCTGTGCAGGAAGGTGACCGGGTTGATCGCCGAACCGTAGTTGGGGGTCGTGCGGATCTCGAAGTGCAGGTGGGGACCGCTGGAGTTGCCGGTGCTGCCGGACAGGGCGATCTTCTGGCCCGTCTTGACGATCTGGCCGACCTTCACGTGGATGCTCGAGAGGTGGGCGTACTGCGAGTAGACGCCGTTGGCGTGCTTGATCACGACGGCGTTGCCGTAGGCGGGGCCGTCACCGGCGCCGTTGCCGCCGGCCTTGACCACGGTGCCGCCGTGCGCAGCCATGACCTTGGTGCCGCTGGGCACGGCGAAGTCCTGACCGCTGTGGGTGGACTGCCACATCGCGCCGGCCTGGGCGTAGCCGGCGGACAGCGTGTACTTCTTCACCGGGTCGATCCAGGAAGCGGCCGAGGCGGCCGTCTTGGCCGCGGCGGGCGCGGCGGCAGGCGCGGCGGCGGACGCCACTCCGCTCCCCAGCACGACCGAGGCGCCCAGGGCGGCGGCGCCGACGACCACGCGAGTGCGGAGCTGGGACGTACGGGAAGAACGGAACGTGACGCGCTGGAACATCGAAGACCTCATGGGGACGGGGACAGAAGAAACCACCCGGCGTGACCTCCGCCGAAGTGGCCATCCCTTGGTAACCCCGAGACCCGCAGACACCCAAACGTGTGATCTACGACGGAACCTAGTACTTCACCCCAAAACTTCCCACTTCTTGACAGAACCCCCTTTCCGGACACATCGACGCTCGCCCATACCGGAGGCCTGAGCGAGGATCGGAGCCTCTGCGTCGTTCGTCCTTTTTAGTCCGATTTGGGTTACGACTACCCGCCCTAGTAGGGTCCGGATCGCCTGTGCGCCATGTCACCGGCCGTCCCCTGCAAGGGACTTCGGAATGTGACGGCGACTACTCCCGTACCCCGCAGGGCACTTGTGACCCCGCTCACGTCGCGTGCACGGGTCTGTGATCGGGCTCTCATCGGCCTCTACCGTCCAGTAACCCGCTGGTTCCCCTCAGGCCACCCCCAGCGATCAGCATGCTCACGACACCGGCAGTGCAAGGACGCGAGAGGACCCCACACATGACCAGAGGCAGCTGGACGCGCCGCATCGCCATGACCGCCGTGGCGACGGCAGCCGTCACGGCGATGGCCGTACCGGTCGGCGCCCAGGCCGCGACGGCCACCGGCACCTCCACCGTCTCCACCGCGGCCGCCGCGGCCGCCGCCGAGGACGTCGACTACGCCACCTGGCAGCAGGACTGCCAGGCCGTGGTCGACCAGGCCCTGCCGGCGCTGAAGCAGCGCATCGCCGCCACCAAGCCGGGTGAGAAGCAGGCGATCGTCTTCGACATCGACAACACCACCCTGGAGACCGACTTCGGCTTCAGCTACCCCCAGCCGGCCAACAAGCCGGTTCTCGACGTGGCCAAGTACGCCCAGGAGCACGGCGTCTCCCTGTTCTTCGTCACCGCCCGGCCGGGCATCATCTCCGGGGTGACCGACTACAACCTCAAGTACGTCGGCTACCAGGTCTCCGGCCTCTACGTGCGCGGCTTCCTCGACCTCTTCAAGGACGTCGCCGCCTACAAGACCGCCCAGCGTGTCGCCATCGAGTCCAAGGGCTACACGATCATCGCGAACATCGGCAACAGCGCCACCGACCTCTCGGGCGGCCACGCCGAGACGACGTACAAGCTGCCGGACTACGACGGCCAGCTGTCGTAGGTCCCTGCCCGGCCGTGGGTGCCCGCGGAACGCGTGCGGTGCCTGCGGAGCGCATACGGTGCCGCGGACCGAGTGCGGTGCCGCGGACCGTGCGATGCCTGCGGAGCGCATGCGAAAGGGGCCGGTGCTGTGAAGCACCGGCCCCTCTCTGCGCTCAGCCCCGAAGGGTCAGGCGTCCTTGCTCAGGTTCGGTCCGGCGCCGCCGGCCGCCTGCTCGATCGGCGGGACGTCGGGCAGAGCCGACTTCTCCTCGCCGCGGAAGGTGAAGGTCTTGGTCTCACCCTCGCCCTCGGTGTCCACGACCACGATGTGACCGGGGCGCAGCTCGCCGAAGAGGATCTTCTCCGACAGCGTGTCCTCGATCTCGCGCTGGATCGTGCGACGCAGCGGACGCGCGCCCAGCACCGGGTCGTAACCCTTCTTGGACAGCAGCTCCTTGGCGGACTGGGAGAGCTCGATGCCCATGTCCCGGTCCTTCAGGCGCTCGTCGACCTTGCCGATCATCAGGTCGACGATCCGCAGGATGTCCTCCTGCGTCAGCTGCGGGAAGACGACGACGTCGTCGACGCGGTTGAGGAACTCGGGGCGGAAGTGCTGCTTGAGCTCGTCCGAGACCTTGTTCTTCATGCGCTCGTAGTTCGACTTCTTGTCACCCGAGGCCGCGAAGCCCAGGTTGAAGCCCTTGGAGATGTCCCGGGTGCCGAGGTTGGTCGTCATGATGATGACCGTGTTCTTGAAGTCCACGACCCGGCCCTGGGAGTCGGTCAGACGACCGTCCTCCAGGATCTGCAGCAGCGAGTTGAAGATGTCCGGGTGGGCCTTCTCGACCTCGTCGAAGAGGACGACGGAGAACGGCTTGCGGCGGACCTTCTCGGTCAGCTGGCCGCCCTCTTCGTAGCCCACGTATCCGGGGGGCGAACCGAAGAGCCGCGACACCGTGTGCTTCTCGCTGAACTCCGACATGTCGAGGGAGATCAGCGCGTCCTCGTCGCCGAAGAGGAACTCGGCGAGCGCCTTGGACAGCTCGGTCTTACCGACACCGGACGGACCGGCGAAGATGAACGAACCACCGGGACGCTTCGGGTCCTTGAGGCCCGCACGCGTACGACGGATCGCCTTCGACAGCGCCTTGACGGCGTCGACCTGACCGATGACCCGCTTGTGGAGCTCGTCCTCCATGCGCAGCAGGCGGCTCGACTCCTCCTCGGTCAGCTTGAAGACCGGGATGCCGGTGGCGGTCGCGAGGACCTCGGCGATCAGCTCGCCGTCGACCTCGGCGACGACGTCCATGTCGCCGGCCTTCCACTCCTTCTCCCGCTTGGCCTTGGCGGCCAGGAGCTGCTTCTCCTTGTCGCGGAGGGAGGCGGCCTTCTCGAAGTCCTGCGAGTCGATCGCGGACTCCTTGTCGCGGCGGACGCCGGCGATCTTCTCGTCGAACTCGCGCAGGTCCGGCGGCGCGGTCATCCGGCGGATGCGCATCCGGGAACCGGCCTCGTCGATCAGGTCGATCGCCTTGTCCGGCAGGAAGCGGTCCGAGATGTACCGGTCGGCCAGGGTGGCGGCCTGGACCAGCGCCTCGTCGGTGATCGAGACACGGTGGTGCGCCTCGTACCGGTCACGCAGACCCTTGAGGATCTCGATCGTGTGCGGCAGGGACGGCTCCGCGACCTGGATGGGCTGGAAGCGGCGCTCGAGGGCCGCGTCCTTCTCCAGGTGCTTGCGGTACTCGTCCAGCGTGGTCGCACCGATGGTCTGGAGCTCACCGCGGGCCAGCATCGGCTTCAGGATCGAAGCGGCGTCGATGGCGCCCTCGGCGGCACCCGCACCGACCAGCGTGTGCAGCTCGTCGATGAACAGGATGATGTCGCCGCGGGTGCGGATCTCCTTGAGGACCTTCTTCAGGCGCTCCTCGAAGTCACCGCGGTAGCGGGAACCGGCGACCAGGGCGCCGAGGTCCAGGGTGTAGAGGTGCTTGTCCTTGAGGGTCTCGGGCACCTCGCCCTTGACGATGGCCTGGGCGAGGCCTTCGACGACGGCGGTCTTGCCGACGCCGGGCTCACCGATCAGGACCGGGTTGTTCTTGGTGCGGCGGGACAGCACCTGCATGACCCGCTCGATCTCCTTCTCGCGCCCGATGACCGGGTCGAGCTTGGACTCACGAGCGGCCTGGGTGAGGTTCCGGCCGAACTGGTCGAGGACCAGGGACGTGGAGGGAGTGCCCTCGGCAGGACCGCCGCTTGCGCCGGCGGTCTCCTTGCCCTGGTAACCGGAGAGCAGCTGGATGACCTGCTGCCGCACCCGGTTGAGATCTGCGCCCAGCTTGACGAGGACCTGGGCGGCGACGCCCTCGCCCTCGCGGATCAGGCCGAGCAGGATGTGCTCCGTGCCGATGTAGTTGTGTCCCAGCTGAAGGGCCTCGCGGAGCGACAGCTCCAGGACCTTCTTGGCACGGGGGGTGAAGGGGATGTGCCCGGACGGGGCCTGCTGGCCCTGGCCGATGATCTCCTCCACCTGCTGGCGGACCGCCTCGAGCGAAATCCCGAGGCTCTCAAGGGCCTTGGCGGCGACACCCTCACCCTCGTGGATCAGGCCCAGGAGGATGTGCTCGGTGCCGATGTAGTTGTGGTTGAGCATCCGGGCTTCTTCCTGAGCCAGGACGACAACCCGCCGCGCGCGGTCGGTGAACCTCTCGAACATCGTTAATCGCTCCTCAGAGCGGTCAGGCAGTGGGGGGAACTTCCCCTCCCTGTCCTTCCGCAGCTTAGTCCCGCAAGCGGGGACCGCTCATTCCAACTGCCGACACCGTCGATGGCCTCCTGACCCCGAACGCCGACATCTGCTCCAACCCGATGGTGCGAGACGATGTTCCCGCAGGCCAGGCTGTTACCCCAGTCGCCAGTACGCCGATGGCGAACGTGAGACGGCCTTTCCTGCGTGTCGCCCCCTCCCACTAGGGATGTCTTACCCGCTGCAACCGACAGTCCATGCCGCGTGCACCGGTCCCCTCCGCTATGGGCGAACAACCTTGCGTGTCCCGACACCCCCACACGCCCTGTTTGTCGACACAGGGCGCATCCGTTCAAACACCCAGCGTAACTCGCGGGCCTTTTCGACGGTTGCACTTGGCATGGTTGGCTCCGTCCCGTCGGCTGGCTGCTCGGCCGCCGCTGCGATCCTCACGGTCCCTCTCCCCCGACGGCCGCTCGACCCGGACGATCCGGCCGACCGGATCCGCGGCTGGTACGAGAACGAACTGGGGTGGCCGACGGTGCCCGGGGAGCCGGTACGACTTTTGGTCGGCGAGCGCTTCGACGTGCTGGACGTGCCGGCCGAGGCGGGCCTCGCGGCGCTGCGGCGACTCGCGCCGGGCTCGCCGGTGGCTGTGCGGGGCGACCGGATGCGGCTGCTGGTGGCGGCGGGCGGCGCGGAGGAGGTGCCGGGGATCCTTCAGTGGCTGGAGTGGGGCGCGCTGCCACTGGATCTGACGGCGATCGGCGCGGGCGAACTCATCGAGGCGCCCCTGCCACCCCCCGGCGGGAGCCAGGGCCGCGATCCGGGCCCGAACCGTCCCGGGCCGGTGCAGGGGGCCGCTGTCTGGCTGCGGCCCCCCGTGGCAGGGTGCGAGGCCGAGGCCTCGCTGCCGACGATGTCGGCGCTGGGGGGCGTTGGGGGCGCCCCCGATCTCGTACGGCTGGTGGACACGCTGGCGACGCACTGTCACCGTGTCCGGCTGCGGCGCGCGAACGCTCAGCCGTTGGCCTTCTCGTAAGCCTCGCGAATGGACGCGGGAACGCGGCCGCGGTCATTGACCTCGTGACCGTTCTCCTTGGCCCACGCGCGGATCTGGGCGGTGTCCTGGCTGCCACCGGTAGCGGCGCGCGCCTTTCCGCGTCCGCCCGAAGCACGGCCACCGGTACGACGACCACCCTTCACGTAGGGCTCGAGAAGTCCACGGAGCTTGTCCGCATTGGTAGTCGTGAGGTCGATCTCGTAGGTCTTGCCGTCCAGCGCGAACGTGACGGTCTCGTCCGCCTCGCCGCCGTCGAGGTCGTCGACAAGAAGGACCTGAACCTTCTGTGCCACCGGATTTCCTTTCATCGAAAACGTGAGGGCCGGGGGTCCGCGGCGTCCGCCGTTTAGCCGCGCCCTGTTATATGCAGTACAGCAGTACGTCGGAAAGCAAACCGCTTTTGCTGGGAAAACACAAACCCCCGGCGAGGACCCACAGCCCGCCCCCAGCCCGGAAACGTGCGCGTTTCGGACATAGGGAACCCGGGCAAGGCGGGTCGCTGTGAATGGACGTCGACGATCACAGATGCAGAAGCATCCGACTGTTGCCCAAGGTGTTCGGTTTCACTCGTTCGAGTCCGAGGAACTCCGCGACGCCCTCGTCATAGGAACGCAGCAGCTCCGCGTACACATCGGTGTCGACCGGCGTCTCACCGATCTCCACGAAGCCGTGCTTGCCGAAGAAGTCGACTTCGAAGGTCAGGCAGAAAACGCGTCGAACCCCGAGCCAGCGTGCGGTGTGGAGCAACTTCTCCAACAACTGGTGACCGATGCCCGCACCCTTCAGCCCGGGCTTCACCGCGAGAGTGCGTACTTCCGCCAGGTCTTCCCACATCACGTGCAGGGCGCCGCAGCCGACCACCTCGGCGTTGTCGTCGCGTTCGGCGACCCAGAACTCCTGGATGTCCTCGTAAAGCGTCACCGTCGCTTTGTCGAGCAGGATGCCACCGCGGACGTGGGCGTCAAGGAGACGGCGCACGGCGGAGACATCGCCGGTCCGGGCCCGGCGGACGGTGATGGCTTTAGCGGTGACTTCGGGGTTCTCGGCCGAGGGACTCTCTGCTGACATGTGCGGACGCTATCGCCCGTCGGACTCCGTCGCCGAGCCGGGGTTCTCACCGGTACTCCCCGTACTCCCCGGACTCCCCGGAGTTGCGGGTTCGGCAGTTTCCGGACCCTGGACCATGCGTACGGCGTCGCGCAGCGCGAGCCGCTGTTCCTCGCTCATCATCCCGAAGAAGGCGACGAGAGCGGCGGCGGGGTTGTCGCTCTGCGCCCAGGCCTCGTTCATCAGGGCGGCCGCGTAGGCGGCCCGGGTCGAGACCGCCTCATATCGATAGGCCCGGCCTTCTGCTTCCCGGCGCACCCAGCCCTTCTGATGGAGATTGTCCAAAACGGTCATCACCGTGGTGTAGGCGATGGACCGTTCCTGCTGAAGGTCTTCCAGGACTTCTCGAACGGTCACCGGGCGGTTCCACTTCCACACCCGCGTCATGACCGCGTCTTCGAGTTCTCCCAATGGGCGAGGCACAGCTCAGAACAATAGTGGGAGATCTCGCCAATCGCGTGCCGGACGTGCGCTTTCATCGGCAAACGGGAACAAAAAGGGCGTACGGCTCCGAAAAGAGCCGCACGCCCCGGGCGGTGCGGAAGCGTCGCGGGTCGGTCAGGCGTCAGGGCTCGCGGAGGCCTGACGGGCGCCGTCCGCGCGCGCGAGGACGGCGTCGACGGCCGCGTCCTCCTTGGCCTTGTTGGCTCCGCCCTGGGTCTTCACGATCACCCTGATCACACCGATGAAGAACACGGCCATGACGACGGGAGGCACGAGCGCGGAGACATAGTCCATGGATCCAGGGTAGCCAGGGCGGAACGGGACATCGGGGCGGGGTCGCCCGTGTCAGCCGGCGGCCAGCCGCTGCTGTTCCGGGTTGGCGGGCGGCGGGGCCGGTCTGCGGCGCGGGAAGACCTCGCCCGGCGTCGGGACGGGCCGCCGGGCGGGCTCCGGGGCGGGCTCGGCGGGCACCGGACCGGGAGCGGGCGTGGCGGGCTTCCCGGCGGGTTTCCTGCGCGGCTCCTCACCCGGACGCGCGCCCGGATCACCGGCGGCGACGGACTGACAGGCGCGGCCGTCCTCGGAGAGGCCCCCGGGGAGGGCCAGAAGCCGGGTACGGGACGCCGGGACGGTGGGGGCGACCTCCGGGACCCTGCGGGCCGCCCGGCGGGCCAGACGGGCGCGCACGTCCCGTTCGGCGAGCATCTGGCAGCGGCCCAGGAGGGCGGCGGCGGTGGGGTTGCCGCGCAGGGCGCGCAGGGCGGCGAGGTCGTCGGGCTCGGGCCGGTAGCCGGTCGGCAGTACCTCCTCGAGGAGCGTGAGGTAGCCGGCGGCGGTGCCGGGGAGGGCGGCTCGGTACCGGGCGAGGTCGGCCACCAGGAAGGCCCGCAGTCGGGCGGCCTCGCGCGTCGCCTCGTCGAGGGACTCGGCGAGGCGATGGCAGTCCTGGATGTCCTCGGCGGAGACAGGGCCGGGGTGAAGGGCGAGGGCAAGGGCGCGGCGGAGCACACGCAACTCCTCCGTGCCGAACGCCATGCCGCCGCGAGATCCGTAGGGCGTGGGCATGCCGCGACGATACGCGCTAATCAGACAAATTCGACATAGGGGACGGGCGTGGCGCGTCCGTGATCCGAACCGGTGGCCCCGCCTGCCGGATCACCCGCCTCCGCCCGCCCGCCTCCGCCCGCCCGTCGGTCGTGGTTGGGCCGCCCCCGCGCGTCCGCGGAGGCGTTCCCGCTCACATGCGGGACACGTTCCGCTCGTACACCAGGCGCAGCCCGATCAGCGTCAGCCACGGCTCGTGCTCGTCGATCACGGAGGACTCGCCGAGCACCGTGGGTGCCAGCCCGCCCGTCGCGATCACGGTGACCTCGTCCGGGTCGTCCGCCAGCTCGCGGGCCATCCGGGTCACCACGCCGTCGACCTGGCCGGCGAAGCCGTAGACGATCCCGGACTGCATCGCCTCGACGGTGTTCTTGCCGATCACGCTCCGGGGCCGGGCCACCTCGATCTTGCGCAGCTGTGCGGCCTTGACGCCCAGCGCCTCGACGGAGATCTCGATGCCGGGGGCGATCACCCCGCCGACGTACTCCCCGCGCGCGCTGACCGCGTCGAACGTCGTCGCCGTGCCGAAGTCGACGACGATCGCCGGGCCGCCGTAGAGCTCGTTCGCCGCGACCGCGTTGATGATGCGGTCGGCGCCGACCTCCTTGGGGTTGTCGAAGAGGATCGGCACCCCCGTCTTCACACCGGGTTCGACCAGCACGGCGGGCACGTCGCCGTAGTAGCGCCGGGTCACCTCGCGCAGTTCGTGCAGCACGGAGGGCACGGTCGCGCAGATCGCGATCCCGTCGATGCCGTCGCCCAGTTCCTCTCCGAGCAGCGGGTGCGTTCCCATCAGGCCCTGCAGGAGCACGGCCAGTTCGTCCGCGGTCCGGCGGGCGTCGGTGGAGATCCGCCAGTGCTCGACGATGTCCTCACCGTCGAACAGGCCGAGCACGGTGTGCGTGTTGCCCACGTCGATCGTCAGCAGCATGGCCGGTCCCCGTTCCCTACTCAGCCGCTCGCAGATCCAGACCGATGTCCAGGATCGGCGAGGAGTGCGTCAGGGCGCCGACGGCGAGGAAGTCGACGCCGGTGTCGGCGTACGCCTTGGCGTTGTCCAGGGTCAGCCGGCCCGACGCCTCCAGCAGGGCGCGCCCGCCGACGACGCCGACGGCCTCCGCGCACTCCCCGGGCGTGAAGTTGTCCAGCAGGATCAGGTCCGCGCCTGCGTCGACCACCTCCCGCAGCTGGTGCAGGGTGTCGACCTCGACCTCGATCGCGACGTCCGGGAACGTCTCCCGTACGGCCTCGAAGGCCTGGGCGACGCCGCCCGCGGCGACCACGTGGTTGTCCTTGACCAGCGCGGCGTCGGACAGCGACATGCGGTGGTTGACGCCTCCACCGCTGCGGACGGCGAACTTCTCCAGGGAGCGCAGACCCGGCGTCGTCTTGCGGGTGTCCCGCACGCGCGCCTTGGTGCCCTCCAGGACGTCCGCCCACGCGCGCGTGGCGGTGGCGATGCCGGACAGCCGGCACAGCAGGTTGAGCGCGCTGCGCTCGGCGGTGAGAAGGTCACGCGTGCGCGTGGTGACGGACAGCAGCTTCTGGCCGGCCTCCACGCGGTCGCCGTCCTCCACGTGCCGCTCGACCTCGAACTCGTCCGTGCAGACGACCGAGACGACCGCCTCGGCGATCCTGAGGCCCGCCACCACGCCCGCCTCGCGCGCGGTGAAGTCGGCGGTGGCGACCGCCTCCTCGGGGATGGTCGCGACGGTGGTCACGTCCACGCCGTGGGCCAGGTCCTCCTGGATGGCGACGTTGGCGATGTCCTCGACCTCCACGGGGTCGAGTCCGGCGTCGGACAGCAGCTGGGCGAGCGCGGGGTCGAGCCCGCACTCCGCGTATTCGGCGTATCCCTCGCCGGCGAAATCGGTGTCTGCGTCGGCGCCACAGGCACAGCCGTCGCCGCAGCCGCCGCTCTGGGCGAGGGGAAGGTCGGGGGTGCTCACGTCTGTCACTGCTCCTGGAGGTGCTGCCGGGTCGGGGGGAAGTCTGCGGTATCGGTGGTGTGTACGGCGAGCGTGCGGTCCGGATTCAGCCGGACGACGATGTGGCGGTGCCAGTTCGCGTCGTCGCGGTCGGCGTGGTCCTCACGCCAGTGGCAGCCGCGGGTCTCCTCGCGCTGCCGGGCGGCGGTGACCAGGACCCGCGCCACGCACAGGAGGTTGGTGGCCTCCCAGGTGTCGACGCCGGGCTCGGCCGTCTTGCCGTTCTCGTCGAGGGCGTCGCGGGCCTCGGCGTGCAGCCGCACCAGCTGGCCGGCCGCCTTCTCCAGGGACGCGGCGGAGCGCAGGACGCCCGCGCCGTCGGTCATGATCCGCTGGATGGCGAACCGGGCCTCCGGGGCGAGGAGCGGGTGCGCCGGCTTCTCCGGGCGCTCGACCGGCGCGGGCACCCGCGCGTGCAGGCCGTCGTCCGTCCGGCTCTCCACGATGTCGGTGACGATGCGCTCGGCGTAGACGAGGCCCTCCAGGAGCGAGTTCGACGCGAGCCGGTTCGCGCCGTGCACGCCGGTGCAGGCGACCTCGCCGCACGCGTACAGGCCAGGGACGGTCGTCCGGCCGCGGGAGTCGGTGCGCACGCCGCCGGAGGCGTAGTGGGCCGCCGGGGCGACCGGGACGGGCTCGGTGACCGGGTCGATGCCGTGGACGCGGCAGGCGGCCAGGATCGTCGGGAAGCGGTGTTCCCACATGTCGGCGCCGAAGTGGCGGGCGTCCAGGAACATGTGCTCGGCGTCCTGCTCCTGCATGCGGCGCATGATGCCCTTGGCGACGATGTCGCGGGGCGCCAGCTCGGCCAGCTCGTGCTGCCCGACCATGAAGCGCACGCCGTCCGCGTCGACCAGATGGGCGCCCTCGCCGCGTACGGCCTCGGAGACGAGGGGCTGCTGGCCCTCGGCGTCCGCGCCGAGGAACAACACGGTCGGGTGGAACTGGACGAACTCCAGGTCGGAGACCTCCGCGCCCGCGCGCAGGGCGAGCGCCACGCCGTCGCCGGTGGACACCGACGGGTTGGTGGTGGCGGAGAACACCTGGCCCATGCCGCCGGTCGCGAGGACGACCGCGGGGGCGTGCACGGCGCCCACACCGTCGTGCTGGCCCTCTCCCATGACGTGCAGGGTGACGCCGGCGGTACGGCCGTCGGTGTCCGTGAGCAGGTCCAGCACGAGCGCGTTCTCGATCGTGCGCAGGCCCCGCGCGCGTACCGCCTCGACGAGTGCCCGGGAGATCTCCGCACCGGTCGCGTCGCCGCCCGCGTGCGCGATACGGCGGCGGTGGTGGCCGCCCTCGCGGGTGAGCTCCAGGCCGCCCCCCTCGGACTCGTCGAAGTGGGCGCCGGTCTCGATCAGCCGGCGCACGGCGTCGGGGCCCTCGGTGACGAGGATCCGAACGGCGCCCTCGTCGCACAGGCCCGCGCCCGCCACCAGCGTGTCGTCCAGGTGCTGTTCGGGCGTGTCCCCCTCGCCCAGGGCCGCGGCTATGCCGCCCTGCGCCCAGCGGGTGGAGCCGTCGTCGAGCCGGGCCTTGGTGACGACGACCGTCGTCAGGCCGGCGGCCTCGCAGCGCAGGGCCGCGGTCAGGCCGGCGACGCCGGAGCCCACGACCACCACGTCCGCGTCGATGCTCCACCCGGGCGCGGGTGCGTGCAGTCGTATGCCTGTGCTGCTCACGAGGCGGCTCCGAAGGTGAGGGGGAGGTTGTCGATCAGCCGGGTCGTCCCGACCCTGGCGGCGACCGCGAGGACGGCCTCGCCGGTGAAGTCGTCCTCGAACTCGGTGATCTCCGTGAAGTCCGAGGGGTCGACCAGCGCGAGGTAGTCCAGTTCCAGCGGCGGGTCCAGCCGGGCGGCCTCGTCGAGGACCAGGCGGGCCGCCGCGCGGATGGCCGCCGGGCTGCCGGGGGCGGCCTTGGCGACGGCGTGCGCGTCGGCCGCCGCGCGGGACTCCCCTATGGCGCTGAGCGCCTCGGCACGCGCGCGCGTGGCGGGCACCTGACGCGCGCGTGCCCGCAGCGCCTCCTGCGCGGCATGCCGGTCGCGGCCCGCGAACAGGGCCTGGGAGAGCGCCAGCGCGGTGCGCCGCCCGGCGGCGGACAGATAGCGGTTGCGGCTGGACAGGGCCAGCCCGTCCTCCTCGCGCACGGTGGGCACGGCGACGATCTCCACGCCGAAGTTCAGGTCCCGCGTCATGCGACGGATCAGGGCGAGCTGCTGGGCGTCCTTCTGCCCGAAGAGGGCGATGTCGGGCCGGGTGAGGTGCAGCAGCTTGGCGACGACGGTGAGCATGCCGTCGAAGTGTCCGGGGCGGGAGCTGCCCTCGAGCCGCTCCCCCATGGGTCCCGCGGTGATCCGGACCTGGGGCTCGCCGCCCGGGTAGACCTCGTCCACGGACGGAGCGAACACGACGTCCGCGCCGGCCTGCTCGGCGAGCTTGAGATCGGCGTCCAGCGTGCGCGGGTAGCGGTCGAGGTCCTCGCCCTGGCCGAACTGGAGCGGGTTGACGAAGACCGTGACGACGACCTCGCCGTCCGGCCCGGCGAGTTCCCGGGCGGTGCGGACGAGGGTGGCGTGGCCCTCGTGCAGGGCGCCCATGGTCATCACGACGGCCCGGCGGCCGCCACGCGTGCGTGCGTGCAGTTCGGCGGCGGTGCGCAGCAGGGTGGTGGTCATCCGGCATCTCCTTCGGTGCCGTGGGTGCCCGGGGCACCGGGGTTTCCGGGAGTGCCGTGGGCCTCGTCGGCGAGTACCCCGAGGAGGTCCTCGGCGAGCTCGGGCTTGAGGAGCCCGTGGGCGAGCGCGCGGTCGGCGGTCGCGCGGGCCATCGCCAGGTAGCCGGCCACGGTCTGCGGGGCGTGCTCGCGCAGCTCGGCGACGTGCGCGGCAACCGTGCCCGCGTCCCCGCGCGCGACGGGGCCGGTGAGCGCGCCGTCGCCGGAACGCAGTGCGTTGTCCAGGGCCGCGCCGAGCAGCGGGCCGAGCATCCGGTCGGGGGCCTCGACGCCCGCCGTCCGCAGCAGCTCCATGGACTGGGCGACCAGCGTGACCAGGTGGTTCGCGCCCAGGGCGAGGGCCGCGTGGTAGAGCGGCCGGTTCTCCTCGGCGATCCACTCCGGCTCGCCGCCCATCTCGATCACCAGGGCCTCGGCGGCCAGCCGCAACTCGTCGGGCGCGGTGACGCCGAAGGAGCAGCCCGCCAGGCGCTGGACGTCGACGGGGCTGCCCGTGAAGGTCATCGCCGGGTGCAGGGCCAGCGGCAGCCCGCCCGCGCGCAGGGCCGGGTCGAGGACCTTCGCGCCGTAGCGCCCCGAGGTGTGCACGATCAGCTGGCCGGGCCGTACGGCGCCGGTCTCGGCGAGGCCTTCCACGAGCCCGGGCAGGGCGTCGTCGGGGACGGTCAGCAGCACCAGGTCGGAGCGCTGGAGGACCTCGGCGGGCGGGAGGAGGGGCACGTCGGGCAGCAGCAGCGCGGCTCGCCGCCTGGAGGCGTCGGAGACACCGGAGACGGCGACCGGGCGGTGTCCGGCGAGCTGGAGGGACGCGGCCAGGGCGGGGCCCACCCGGCCGGCGCCGACCACGCCGACGGCGAGCCGAGCGGGGCGGTCCCTGGGGTCTGGCTGTTGGGCTGTACTCACGCGACGGAGGCCTTCCGTTCCAGTCCGCTCCGGGTACCGGACGATTTCTCGTCATGTTAACGCTATCCGTCCGAGGAGCGTCCGGTTGTCCACAGGCTGTGGGTTATCCCACCCGTTCCCGACCTGCGGCCCGGAGGGCGGGCGGGGGCCGGAAACGCCCGTGGCTCCGCGGGCCGTCGCACGGCATCATCCGGTGCATGACGAACACGGCGGAACAAGGCGAGGAGAAGTCGGCGCAGCAGCGCCTGCGGGAGCGGCGGGCGGCCGCCTACCGGAAGGCGGAACGCGTCCTGTCGCGCGACGGCGCGCGGGGCACCCTGCGGGACCGGCTCGCGCTGCTGCACGAGGCCGCGCCGCAGGTCCACGACCTGGACGAGCCCGCGGACCTCTACGGCGACGGGGTCGTGGCGGCGCTGGAGGCGCGGGTCGCCGGGCTGCTGGGCACGGAGGCCGCGGCGTTCTTCCCGACCGGCACGATGGCCCAGCAGGTCGCCCTGCGCTGCTGGGCGGGACGTACCGGCAACCCCACGGTCGCGCTGCACGCGCTGAGTCATCCCGAGGTGTGGGAGCGGGGCGCGTTCGGCGCCGTCAGCGAACTGCGCACGGTCCGGCTGACGCGCGAGCCCCGGCTGCCCACGGCCGAGGAGGTGCGCTCCTTCGAGGAGCCCTTCGGGGCGCTGATGCTGGAACTGCCCCTCAGGGACGCCGGTTATGTGCTGCCCTCCTGGGAGGAGCTGACCGAGGTCGTGGAGGCGGCACGCGAGCGCGACGCCGTGGTGCACTTCGACGGCGCGCGCCTGTGGGAGACGACCCACCACTTCGGCCGCCCCCTGCGGGAGATAGCGGACCTGGCCGACAGCGTCTACGTGTCGTTCTACAAGTCCCTGGACGGCTTCGGCGGCGCCGCGCTCGCTGGACCGAAGACGCTGGTGGACGAGGCGAAGACGTGGCGGCACCGCTACGGCGGGATGGTCTTCCAGCAGTTCCCCACCGCCCTGGCGGCACTCGTCGGCCTGGAGCGGGAACTGCCCCGGCTGCCGGAGTACGTGATCCACGCGCGCGTGGTGGCCGCCGCGCTGCGCGAGGGGTTCGCCGAAGCGGGCGGGCCGTGGGCACGCGTGCATCCCGAGGTGCCGCACACGCACGAGTTCCAGGTCTGGCTGCCGTACGAGGCCGATGTGCTCGCCGAGGCGGCGGCTCTCCAGGCCGAGCAGACGAAGGCGATGCTCTTCGTCGGCGGCTGGAGCCGCGGCGGGCCGGGGCTGTCGTACACAGAGGTCACCGTCAGTTCCGCCGGACTGACGTGGACGGCGGACGACGTGAGGGCGGCGGTCGTGGACTTCGTGGGCCGGGTGGCCGAGGTGGTCAGCAGGTAGGCCGCGGGCGCAGCCGGCGGGCCAGGGCCTGCCGCAGCCGCCCGTGGGCGGGTCGGCCCGCGAGAACCGCGCGGAACTGCTGGTAGTCCCGCAGCTCGCGCATCACCTGCCAGTCGTGGGCGCCGGGCGCGGGCACGACGGGCTCGCCGTGCTGCCTGGCGCGGTAGGCGTCGAGGGCGTACTGCTGCGTGATGCTCATGGCTGATCCCTCTCGGAACGAACGTGGTCCGGACGGTGCCCGGACATGGCCCCACCCGGTCGTGGTCCGGGCAGGGGAGGACGTGCGGCAGGGGAGGACGTGCGGAAGGGGGTCCTGAGGCCTGTTCCGCGGCTGCCCCGGCCTCCTCAGGCTGCGCCCGGCCGGTGCCCGGCGTCGCGTCGATTGACGGCGGCCGTCAATCGAGGACCGCGTTGTCGGTGGCGCGGTGCACCATGAGGGCATGAGCCTGAGCATCGACATCGCGGGGCTGCGGCCGGAGAGGGTCGCGGTCGTGCCCTCACCCCTGGCCGAGCTCGGCATGGCGCTGCACGCGCTGTCCGAGCCGGGGCACCATCCCGGCCTCCAGGGCTGGGTCACCGGCGTGACCGCCGGGCTCGACTCGCATCTGGCGGACCGGATGTGCGAGGCCGACTTCCTGTGGCGGACGACGTTCTCGGACATCTTCCTGCCGTACGCGGGCATCCCGGGCAGAAGCACGCTCCCCGGGGCCACCCTCGCCGAGGAGCTCGACCTCCTGGACAAGCTGACGGACGAGCAGTTCGTGGACTCAGCCCTGGAGTTCACCTGCGCCCCCGGGTACGACGTGCCGAGCCCCAACGTGCTCGCCGACCCGAAGCTGCGCAGGCGCGCCTTCGAGCTGGCCGCCACGCGCGGGCCGCGGCAGGTGCGGTTCACTCAGCGGCTGCTGGACGACCCGCCCCGCGTGCGTGCCTGGCTGCGGCAGTTCCTGGAGGACTGCGACGAGGCGTTCTTCGCCGATGTCTGGGCCCGGGTGCGCCTCCCGCTCGCCACGGACGCCCGCTACAAGACGGATCTTCTGCGCCGCAAGGGCCTGGCGGAGGCCCTCGCCTCGGTGTCCTCGGCGGTGACGCTCGACGTGGACGCCGCGCGGATCACCGTGGACAAGCTGGTCCAGGGCCGCAGCACCACCGGGGACGGCGGCCTGCTGCTGGTGCCGACGAGCCTCGGCTGGCCGCACCTGATGGTGCTGCACCGGTACGGCTGGCAGCCGGTGCTGCACTACCCGGTCGGCTCGCCGGAGCTGGCCTCGCCGCCCTCGGTGGAGCAGCTGACGCTGCGGATGAAGGCGCTGTCCCATCCCGTGCGGATGCGGATCTGCCGCCTGCTGGCCCGCAGTGCGTACACCACGACCGAGCTGGCCCAGGTGCACGGCATGACGGCCCCCGAGATATCCCGGCACCTCGCCGTCCTGAAGAAGGCGGGCCTGCTCACCACCCGTCGGCGCGGTCGCTATGTACTGCACCAGCTCGACGTGACGGTGGTGGCCCGGCTGGGCAGCGACTTCCTGGAAGGGATGCTCCGCTAGCCGTCGGTGCCCCGTGGAGGCCGCGGAGGCCGCATGGGCCGGTGCGGGTCAGCCGTGACCGCCGGCCCGGACGATCCCCGTCTCGTACGCGAGGACCACGACCTGGACCCGGTCGCGCAGCCCCAGCTTGGTCAGGATCCGGCCCACGTGGGTCTTCACGGTCGCCTCGGACAGCACCAGCCGGGCCGCGATCTCCCCGTTGGACAGCCCCTGGGCGACCAGCACCATGACCTCGCGCTCCCGCTCCGTGAGGCGCTCCAGCTCCTTGTGGCGGGGCTCCTTGCCGGTGGTGGGCAGCATCGGCGCGAACCGGTCGAGCAGGCGGCGGGTGGTGGACGGGGCGACCACCGCGTCGCCGCTGTGCACGGAGCGGATGGCGGCGAGGAGCTCGCCCGGCGGCACGTCCTTGAGCATGAACCCGGAGGCACCCGCCTTCAGCCCGGAGAACGCGTACTCGTCCAGGTCGAAGGTGGTCAGGATCAGCACCTTGGGCGGTTCGGCCTCGGCGCAGATGCGCCGGGTGGCCTCCACGCCGTCCAGCTTCGGCATACGGACGTCCATGAGCACGACGTCGACCGCCGTGGAACGCACCACCTGGAGGGCCTCGACGCCGTCGCCCGCCTCCGCCACGACCTCCATGTCCGGCTGGGCGGCGAGCACCATCCGGAACCCGGTGCGCAGCAGCACCTGGTCGTCGACGAGCATCACGCGGATCGTCATCGAGTCCTCTTCCGTTTCTTCTGTCTCTTTTGTTTCTTCAGTTTTCGTCGGCCGGTGCGCGTGCGTCGGGGGGCGTGACAGGTGTCACCAGGGGCGCGCGTCGGCTTCAGTGCGCGGGTTTGAGCGGGAGCAGGGCGCTGATGCGGAATCCTCCGCCGGGCCGCGGGCCCGCGTCCAGGGTTCCGCCCACCATGCCGACGCGCTCGCGCATGCCGATCAGGCCGTGACCCGCGCCGTCGGCGCCGCCCTCCTCGTACAGCTCGTGCGGGGCGCCCTTGCCGTCGTCCTCGACGAGCAGGCCGAGACCGTCGTCGAAGTAGACCAGGCGCACGCTCGCGCCGGTGTTGGGCCCCCCGTGCTTGCGCGTGTTGGTCAGCGCCTCCTGCACGATCCGGTAGGCCGTCAGCTCGACCCCGCTGGGCAGCGGCCGCGGCGTGCCCTCGACCTTGAAGTCCACCGGCAGGCCCGAGCCGCGGCACTGCTCGACGAGGTCCTCGATCTGCTCGACGTCGGGCTGCGGCACGTACTCGCCGCCCTCCTGGTGCTCACCGGTGCGCAGTACGCCCAGCAGGCGGCGCATCTCGGCGAGGGCCTGGCGACCCGTGGAGGAGATCGTCTCCAGGGCCTTCTTCGCCTGGTCGGGTGCGGCGTCGAGGACATAGGCGGCACCGTCGGCCTGCACCACCATCACCGACACGTTGTGCGCGACGACGTCGTGCAGCTCCCGCGCGATACGGGCGCGCTCGGCGGCGACCGCGACCTTCGCCTGCGCCTCGCGCTCCTTCTCCAGGCGGGCCGCGCGCTCCTCCAGCTGCGCGAAGTACGCGCGACGGGTGCGAATGGAGTCGCCCAGCACCCAGGCGAGGGCGAACGGCACCGTCTGGAAGACGATGACCGCGACCTGGCCCGGCACGCTCGCGTTCTCGTGCGGCCAGCGCACCTGCGCCAGGGTGGCCGCGCTCAGCGCCATGACCAGTGCGAGGCGGGAGGCCCAGCGGGCGCCGGTCGCGGCGACCGTGTAGACGATCACCAGCAGGGAGAAGTCGGCCGCCGTGACCCCGACGTTCAGCACCAGCTGAGCCAGTCCGAGCGCCGCGGCGAGCACGAGCATCTGCTCGGGCATACGCCGACGCAAGGCGATGACCAGGCACAACAGGAACACGACCGGCACCAGCAGCGCCATGGAGTCGGTGCCGCCGCGGTCCTGGCCCGCGGTGCCGGCAGCCGCGGAGATCCCGAACAGGACGAGGGCCCAGAAGCCGTCAACCCCGGTCGGGTGTCTGCGGAGGAAGTCATAGAGGCGCTGCACGTAACCCAGCGTAGGGAAGCCCGATGCGTGCAGGGGTCAACCGGAGGGCCGATCCGGTCCGGGCGCGCGTACTCCGCAAGGTGGATGCCGTGATCACCTGTACGCCTAGTCTGACCGGGTGGTGGACAAGGCGACGAGCTCGGGCGGGTGGCGCGGCTGGCGGGCGGCGACGCAGGCGGCGCTGTACGGCGTGGACGGAACGGGCGGCTTCTACCGGCGCTCCGAGGGCCCGGCCGGACACTTCCGTACGTCCGTGCACGCGTCGCCGCTGTTCGCCGCTGCCGTGGCCCGGCTGCTGTGCCGGGTCGACGAGGCGCTGGGCCGGCCCTCGTCGCTCGACTTCGTCGACATGGCCGCCGGGCGGGGCGAACTGGTCACCGGAGTGCTGGCCGCGCTCCCCGCCGAGGTGGCGGCACGCACACGCGCGTACGCCGTCGAACTCGCCGACCGCCCCGCGGGCCTCGCTCACCGGATCGAGTGGCTCCCCGAGCCTCCACGGCAGCTCACCGGGCTGCTGTTCGCCAACGAGTGGCTGGACAACGTGCCCGTCGAGGTCGCGGAGGTCGACTCCGCGGGCGTGGCACGGCTGGTGCTCGTCCGGGACGCCGGGGCCGAGCGGCTCGGCGAGCGGGTGTCCGGCGCGGAGGCGGAGTGGCTCGCTCGGTGGTGGCCGACGGCGGGCGAGGAGGGGCTGCGCGCGGAGATCGGGCTGCCCCGGGACACGGCCTGGGCGTCCGCCGTCTCGTGCCTCGATGCCGGGCTCGCGGTGGCGGTGGACTACGCGCACACGGCGGACGCGCGCCCCCCGTTCGGAACGCTCACCGGCTTCCGGGAGGGGCGCGAGACGGCACCCGTGCCGGACGGTTCCTGCGACATCACGGCCCACGTCGCGCTGGACGCGTGCGCGGAGGCGGGAGCGGCGGCGGCGAAGGGCGCGGCGCGGGCTGCCGTCGGCGCGCGCCTGCTCGCACAACGCGCCGCACTGCGCGCCCTGGGCATCGCCGGCGCGCGCCCCCCGCTGGCGCTGGCGTCCACGGACCCCTCCGCGTACGTGCGCGCCCTCGCGAGCGCCGGAGAGGCCGCGGAGCTCCTCGCGCCGGGCGGACTGGGCGACTTCGGATGGCTGCTCCAGCCGGTCGGGATTCCCCACCCGCTCGGCCCGGAAGCCGAAACCGGCTGACCGCCCGCGGCATGCGCCGGCCGCCGCCCGGCCTACTTGTCGATGTCCCCCACCACGAAGAACATCGACCCGAGGATCGCCACCATGTCCGAGACGAGCGTGCCCGGCAGCAGTTCGGTGAGCGCCTGGATGTTGTTGTACGAAGCCGAGCGGAGCTTCAGCCGGTACGGGGTCTTCTCGCCCTTGCTGACGAGGTAGTAGCCGTTGATGCCGAGGGGGTTCTCGGTCCACGCGTACGTGTGCCCCTCGGGCGCCTTGAGGACCTTCGGCAGCCGCTGGTTGATCGGACCGGGCGGCAGCTCCGCGAGACGGTCCAGACAGGCGTCAGCAAGGTCGAGCGCGTTGTACGTCTGCTCCAGGAGGCACTCGAAGCGCGCGAGACAGTCGCCCTCCGTCCGGGTCACCACCTTGAGGGTGTCCCGCAGCTCCCCGTACGCGAGATAGGGCTCGTCCCGGCGCAGGTCGAAGTCGACACCCGAGGCGCGCGCGATCGGCCCGCTCACGCCGTACGCGTGCACGTACTCCGGCGCGAGCGTTCCCACGTCCCGCGTGCGCCCCCGGAAGATCTCGTTGCCGACCACCAGATCGTCGAAGACGTCCATGCGCGAGCGCACGGCGGCGACGGCGCCACGCGCGCGTGCGGCCCATCCGGCCGGCAGGTCCTCCTTGAGGCCGCCGACGCGGTTGAACATGTAGTGCATGCGCCCGCCGGAGACCTCCTCCATCACGTTCTGGAGCACTTCGCGCTCGCGGAACGAGTAGAAGACCGGGGTGATGCCGCCCAGCTCCAGGGGGTAGGACCCCAGGAACATCAGGTGGTTCAGCACCCGGTTCAGCTCGGCGAGCAGGGTACGGGTCCACACCGCGCGCGGGGGGACCTCCATGCCGAGCATCCGCTCCACCGCGAGGACCACGCCCAGCTCGTTCGAGAACGCCGACAGCCAGTCGTGGCGGTTGGCCAGCATGATGATCTGGCGGTAGTCGCGTGCCTCGAACAGCTTCTCCGCGCCGCGGTGCATATAGCCGATCACCGGCTCCGCCTGCCGGATGCGTTCGCCGTCCAGGACGAGCCGCAGCCGCAGCACACCGTGCGTGGAGGGATGCTGGGGGCCGATGTTGAGCACCATGTCGGTGCTCTCCGCGGCACCGCCGATCCCGACCGTGGTCTCCGTCGTAGGAGTCATGGGCACAGTCTCCCCTACGTGCTCCGCTCCGTACGCTGACGGTATGGAAACGGGGAGCCAGGGTGGCACGGGGACGACGGCGGCCGGACCGGAGTGGATCGGACTGCCGCCGGGACTCTTGCGGATGCGGCGGCTGCTGCTGGTGGTGTGGCTGGGGCTGGCGGCCGTCGGCGCCGGACTGCTGCTCGGGCTGCTCGTCGGCCCGGCGTGGGCCGCGTTCGCGCTGCTGCCCCTGGCCGGCATCGGATGGGGCTGGGTGCTGCTCGGCCGCAACTGGCACTCCTGGCGGTACGCCGAGCGGGCCGACGACCTGCTGATCAGTCGGGGCGTGCTGTGGCGGGAGGAGACCGTCGTGCCGTACGGGCGCATGCAGCTCGTCGAGGTCACCTCCGGGCCCGTCGAACGGCACTTCGGCCTGGCCAGCGTCCAGCTGCACACCGCGGCCGCCGCGACCGACGCGACCATCCCGGGCCTGGACCCGGCCGAGGCGGAACGGCTGCGCGACCGGCTCACCCAACTCGGCGAGGCCCGATCGGCGGGGCTGTGACGACCCCGGGCGTCGAGGACGGCGTACCCGATGTACCCGACGTACCCGACGTACCCGCCACAGCGGACACCGCGAACACTGCGGACACCCCGGAGACAGCGGGAACAGCGGGGGCAGCGGGGACAGCGGGGACAGCGGGAAGACCGGACCCTCCCGGCACCCACCCGGAACGGCCCGTCACCGAGCGCCGGCTGCACCCCGTCACACCGTTCCGGCGGGCGTGGGCGCCGATCGCGGTCCTCGTCGGGTGGGCCGTGCACGACCCCAACCAGGCGCAGGAGCAGCTGACCCGGCTGACCACCACGACGCTGCTGATCGCGCTCGCCGTCCTCGTCCCCGCGGCTTCCCTCTACGGCTTTCTGACCTGGTGGTTCACCCATTTCTCGGTGACCGACAGCGAACTGCGCATCCGGACCGGCCTGCTGTTCCGGCGCGCCGCGCACATCCGGCTGGAGCGCATCCAGGCGATCGACGTCAGTCAGCCGCTGCTCGCGCGGATCGCGGGCGTCGCGAAGCTCCGGCTCGACGTGGTCGGCGCCGAGAAGAAGGACGAACTGGCCTTCCTCGGCGAGGAGGAGGCCCGGGTCCTGCGGGCGGAGCTGCTCGCGCGGGCGGCGGGTTTCGCGCCGGAGACGGCGCACGAGGTGGGCGAGGCGCCCGCGCGCGAGCTGCTGCGCGTACCGCCGCGCGAGCTCGCGATCGCGCTGGTGCTGACCGGCGCGACCTGGGGCGCGCTGGTCGCCGCGCTCGTCGTGCCGCCGGTGCTGTGGCTGGCCACCCACAGCGTGTGGACGGTCCTCGCGACCGGCGTGCCGCTGCTCGGCGCGGCGGGCGCGAGCAGCGTGGGGCGGTTCGTCGGCGAGTACGACTGGACGGTCGGCGAGTCGCCGGACGGGCTGCGGATCGACCATGGGCTGCTGGACCGTACGCACGAGACGGTGCCGCCCGGGCGGGTGCAGACCGTACGGATCGTGCAGCCCCTGCTGTGGCGGCGGCGCGGGTGGGTCCGGGTCGAACTCGACGTGGCCGGCTCGGCCAACTCCGTACTCGTGCCGGTCGCCCCGCGCGAGGCCGCGGAGGCCGTCGTCGCGCGCGTACTGCCCGGGGTGAGCGTCCCGGCCGGGACCTCGCTGTCGCGGCCACCGCGACGGGCCGGGCGGTGTGTTCCGCTGTGGTGGCGGGGCTACGGGATCGCCGTCACGGACGCGGTGTTCGCCACCCGGCACGGACTGCTGCGCCGCAGCCTGGCGCTCGTCCCGCACGCCAAGGTGCAGAGCGTGCGACTGGCACAAGGGCCCTGGCAGCGCCTCTGGCGGCTCGCGGACGTCCATGTGGACACGGGAGCCGACAAGACCGTCACAGCCCGGCTGCGGGACGCACAGGAGGCCGCGGAGCTGCTTCGGAGCCAGGCCGAACGGTCACGGACCGGGCGCCTGGACGCCCGGTCCGACCGGTGGATGGCCTAGGACACCTCAGGAGACGGCGCTGCGCAGTCCCTGAAGGTCGATGTGCTCCGTCTCGTCGTGGGCGGTCAGGTCGATCACCTGACCCACACCGCGCGCCGCCTCGTCCAGCGGCTTGAACTCCGCCTCGGACTCGGCCTTGTGCAGGGCGAGGGCCTCCTGGCCGACGACATCGGCCAGGTCCTCGTTCTGCACCGCCTCCAGGGCGCAGGGCGCCGACGCGCCCTTCGTACCGAAGAAGTCGAAGCCTCCCTCGGCCGTCGGACGCCGTGCGGGCTGTGCGGCCGGTACGACGGCCACGGCGGTCGGCACGGCGAAGTGGCCGGAGGGGCGGCGCTGCACGGCGCCGGCGGGGCGGGGGACGAGCGCACCGGCCCCGGTGGCGGACGGGGCGGAGGCTCCGGTGGGGGAGCTGGTGGGGGCGGAGTGCACCGGCGGCGCGGGCCGCGCGGGCTCCGCGTGGTTCAGGCGCTCGCCGACCACGGCCGTTTCCGAAGCCACCGGCTCCGGGGCGTTCTCCTCCGCGTCGTCCGCGTCCGCGGCGGCGGGGGCCTGGTCACCCGGGGCCTGATCGCCCGGGGCCTGGTCCTCCGCACTCTCGTCGTCCGCGCTCCGGTCGTCCGAGACCGTGTCGGCCTCGGCAGCCGTGTGGGGGGCGGCCGCGCGCGCGTGCTCGTCGACCGCCTCGGGCTTCCCCTGTGCTTCGTCCTCCTGCGCGGCCTCCGCGTCGCCGCCGGCGACTGGGGCGCCGACGTCCGCGGAAGTCGCCCGCGCGGGCTCCTCCTCGGCGTGGTCCTCGATCTTCGTGGCCTTGACGCCGTCGGTGTCGAACCGTGCCAGCGCCGCCTGGGCCCGCAGGAACAGCTTGGACCCCTCGGGCGAGAACACCGCCGAATCCGTCGGCTCCTCCTCGGTATCCGCGCTCTCCTCGGTGTCCCCGGCCTCCCCGGTCTCCCCGACCGGCTCGGCGGTGGCATCGCCGGACTCGCCGGACTCGGCGGAGTCGGCGGAGTCGGCGGAGTCGCCAGAATCGGCAGCGTCGGCAGCGTCGTCGAACGCGGCCTCCTCGGCCGACTCCTCGGCTCCGGCCGACGCCTCGACGGCATCCGTGCCTTCGGTGTCCCCGGAGTCCTCGGTGTCGTCGACGTCCTCGGCCTCCCGCGTGACGACCGCGCCGGCCGGCTCCGCGTCCTGCGCCGCGCGCGCGGCGGGCAGCGCGGGCGTGGGCGCCGCTTCTATCTCGAGCAGCCGGCGGCCCTCCAGGGCGCTGGCCCGCTCGGTCTCTGCCGTGGCATAGCGGCGCAGCAGCGCGGCGTGCTCGTTGCGCAGGCCCGCCAGTTCGGTGCGCTTGGACCGCAGGCGCTGCTCCAGCTTGACGCGCAGCTCACGTGATTCGTCGAGGTCGCTCTCCAGTTCGGCGACCCGTTCCTCGTAGCGCCACTCGTCGCCGGCACGCGCGCGTGCCAGGTCGGCGACCTGTTTGCCGGCCTGCATGTCCCAGCGGCGCATCACGTACGCGCCGAGGATCGCCGTCGCCGCGGCGGCCGCGGCCAGACCACGGAGCGCCATCGGCTCCGTGAACACCCAGGGGCCGAGGGCGCAGACAAGGGAGACGCCTGCGATTGCCGAGGGAGGCAGCAGCCTGTGCAAAGGCGGGGAATGGCGGTGACGTCCACGTGGCATGGCCAGAAACTTACCGCGCGTAGGCGAATGTTGGCGCCCCGCCCCGCAAAAACACGGCCATACCGAAGTCTTCACAGGGCATCAGGAAACAACGCGGTCACGGAATTCGACAAGAAGCAAGATCATTTCCTGCCGGGGCGCCCCGAACAGCCCTCATGAACCCCGGCCGAGCCACCCGGCACCCCCGGCCTTCGACGACCGTCAGACCCCTCTTCGCCGACCGCCAGACCCCTCTTCGCCGCCCGTCAGACGCCTCCTCGGCACCCGTCAGACGCCTCCTCGGCGCCGTCAGCCTTCTCCTCGACGACCGCCGCCCCCTGCTCGACGCCCGCCACCCCGCCCCGGCATTCGACGCCCGTCGCCCTGCCTTCGGCATTCGGCATTCGGCGCCCGCCGCCCGGCCCCGCCGTCGGGCGCCGCTCACCGGTCGCTCAACCGCCCGCTGATCCACTCGAGCGTCGGCGGGATCTCCCGCCGCCAGGTGTTGAAGTTGTGCCCGCCGCTTTCCAGGATGATCGACGAGATCCTGGTCGTGCCCGTGGCCTTCGCCAGCGCTATGAACTTCTGTGTGGCCTTGAAGTTGGATTCTCCGACCTTGCTGCTGGTGACGAGCAACGAGGTGTCGGGAGCGGAACGATTCTTCAGAAACCAGTGCAGATCCGCCTCGTTGCGCAGGGTCGCGTTCCCGTGGAACAGGTCACCCGTGGTCGGATCGCTCGGCGCCTTGTAGTACGCCGACAGGCCCGCGCCCGCCCCGTAGACCTCCGGGTGGTGCATCGCCAGCTTCAGCGCGCAGTAGCCGCCCGTGGAGTCGCCGATGATGCCCCAACTGCCGGGCTTCCTGGCCACCCGGTAGTGGGCCGTCACGGCGTCCGGCAGGTCCTTGGCGAAGAACGACTCGGTCTGCGGGCCGCCCGGGATGTCCACGCACTCGGTGTCCCGCGGCGGCGCCACCGTCGGCCTCATCATCACCAGGATCATCGGCTGCATGCGCCCGTCCTTGGCGAGCTGCCGCGCGGTACGCGGGTAGTGCAGCTTGTCCACCAGCGCCTCCGCCGTTCCGGGGTAGCCCGTGAGGACGACGGCCGCGGGGAACGTACGCGTGCGGTACTGCGGGTCGAAGTACTCCGGCGGCAGGTACACGTACGCCGGCGTGGCTATGTGTGTCGTACGTCCGTTGACGGCGACCTTCTGGATCTGTCCTCCGTACTGCGGACGCGGACTGCCGCCGCCGTCCACGCGCCGGGTGTCGACCACCCGCAACGGCCCCGCCGGGGCGCCGCCCGCCGCGTGGTCGACGACCACGCCCTGGTCCGTCTCCCGGCCGAACAGATCCGCCCAACTGGCGTAGAAGCCGAACGCCTGGTTGGCGGTCAGCCCCACCGAGACGAACAGCGCCAACTGGGTGGCGAGCAGCAGCCCGACCCGCCCGCTGACGGCCCGCCAGCCGGTTCGGGCAAGGCGCGGCCACAGCCATACCGTGCCGACGAACAGCAGTAAGGCGAACAGCACTGACAGCAGCAGCGTTTTGTCGCTCGTGAGCCCCATGCGGTGGTTTCCTGCCTGCTCTCCGTCCGGGATCACGCCCGCTCCCCCGACTCCTTCGCGAGGGCTTGTCCCGAACTTTCCTTCGCCTTTTCAGTGGCTTTGAGAAGACGAGTGAACCTCTCTCCTCAAGACACCGTCCTAGAGGGCGCAATGTCGCCGGATGCCCGAATCGGGCCCGGGTCCAAGGTCTCTCGCGGAACTACGGGATGCGATGTCTGTCACTCAAGATGGGGAAATGTCGGGCGGGGTTCCGCACCGATCAAGCCGGGTGCGGCAGATAGTGCGAGGTCCGCGCCCCGAGTCCGTCCCTGCCCTGGTCGCCCGCGCCTGTGCCCTCGTGGGCCTGCTGGATGTCGCCGGAGGCGTCTTCCCGCGGTTCAGGCACAGCCGTATGCACACCTTCGCCGAGGTGCTGCCCGGCTCGTTCGGGCCGTTCGCGGCGGCGCTGTCGCTCAGCGCCGGCGTCCTGCTGCTGCTGCTCGCCCACGGCCTCAAGCGCGGCAAGCGGCGCGCGTGGCGCGCGGCGGTGGTGCTGCTCCCGGCGGGCGCGGTGGCCCAGTTCGTGTACCGGCACTCGATCGTGGGTGCGCTCATCTCGGTCGCGCTCCTGGCTCCGCTGCTGCTGCACCGCGACCAGTTCGCGGCACTGCCCGACCCGCGCAGCCGCTGGCGCGCGCTCGCCAACTTCGTCCTCATGGGCGCCGGTTCCCTCGGTCTGGGTCTGATCATCGTCAGCGTCCACCCGCGGCGCCTGATCGGCGACCCGAGCCTGGCCGATCGCATTACGCACGTCCTGTACGGCCTCTTCGGCTTCGAGGGCCCGGTCGACTACCAGGGCAACACCTCCTGGACCGTCGCCTTCTCCCTGGGCGCCCTCGGCTGGATCACCGCGGTCACCACGATCTACCTCGCCTTCCGCCCCGAGCACCCGGCCGCCCGCCTCACGGAGGAGGACGAGGAGCGCCTGCGTGCCCTGCTGGACAAGCACGGCCGCCGCGACTCCCTGGGCCACTTCGCGCTGCGCCGCGACAAGGCCGTGGTCTTCTCGCCCAGCGGCAAGGCGGCGGTGACCTACCGCGTCGTCTCCGGCGTGATGCTCGCCAGCGGCGACCCCATCGGCGACGTCGAGGCCTGGCCCGGCGCCATCGAACGCTTCATGGACGAGGCCAAGGCCCACTCCTGGACGCCCGCCGTCATGGGCTGCTCGGAGACGGGCGGCGAGGTATGGACCCGTGAGACCGGCCTCGACGCGCTCGAGCTGGGTGACGAGGCGGTGGTGGACGTAGCGGATTTCTCCCTGGCCGGCCGCGCGATGCGCAACGTGCGCCAAATGGTCAAACGCATCGAACGCGCCGGTTACGAGACCCGGGTACGGCGCGTCCGTGACCTCGGCGAGGCCGAACTGGAGCGCATCCGGCGGGCCTCCGAGGACTGGCGCGGCACCGACACCGAGCGCGGCTTCTCGATGGCCCTGGGCCGCGTCGGCGACGCCGCCGACGGAGACTGCCTCATCGCCACCGCGCACAAGGCCGACGAGGTCCCCGGCGAGTACGGCGACCTGAAGGCGATCCTGCACTTCGTGCCCTGGGGCCCGGACGGCGCCTCCCTGGACCTGATGCGCCGCGACCGCTCGGCCGACCCGGGCATGAACGAACTCCTGATCGTCGCCGCTCTCCAGGCCGCCCCGAAGTTCGGCATCGCGCGCGTGTCGCTGAACTTCGCCATGTTCCGCGCGGCGCTGGCGCGCGGCGAGAAGATCGGCGCGGGGCCGGTCCTGCGGGCCTGGCGCGGGCTGCTGGTGTTCCTGTCCCGCTGGTTCCAGATCGAGTCGCTGTACAAGTTCAACGCCAAGTTCCAGCCGCGCTGGGAGCCCCGCTTCGTCGTCTACCGGGCCTCCGGCGACCTTCCCCGCATCGGCTTCGCCGCCATGCAGGCCGAAGGCTTCGTCAGTCTCGCCCTCCCGCTGCCGCGTTTCCTGCGCCGCCGCTCCACAGCGGCACGCGTGTGTACGCACGCGGTGGCGGAGAGAGACGTACGCGCGGCGTAGGCGCGGCGATGCCGGCCCGGCGGGCATCGGGCCCGCGCCACGAGACCGGCCCCGGTGGCGCCCTCTCCCTGCTCCGGGGCTTCCACCCGGACCGCACCGCGGCACCGCCCCCCGCTGGGCCTACGCTGAACGCATGAGCAAGCAGAGCGGACGCGGGCGCGTCGTCGGCCTTCCGGAATGGGACCGCTGCGCGGTCATGGGAGTCGTCAACGTGACCCCCGACTCCTTCTCCGACGGCGGCCGCTGGTTCGACACGACGGCCGCCGTCAAGCACGGCCTCCAGCTCGTCGCCGAGGGCGCGGACCTCGTGGACGTCGGCGGCGAGTCCACTCGCCCCGGCGCCAGCCGGGTCGACGAGACCGAGGAGCTCCGCCGGGTCATCCCCGTGGTGCGAGGTCTCGCCTCCGAGGGTGTCGTCGTCTCCGTCGACACGATGCGCGCCTCCGTCGCCGCCCAGGCCCTCGCGGCCGGTGCCGCCCTCGTCAACGACGTCAGCGGCGGCCTCGCCGACCCGGCGATGATCCCGGCCGTCGCGGACACGGGCGCCCCCTTCGTCGTCATGCACTGGCGCGGCTTCCTCGAGGGCGGCAACGTCAGAGGCGTCTACACCGATGTCGTCGCCGAGGTCGTGGACGAACTCCACGCGCGTGTGGAGGCCGTCCTGGCGGGCGGCGTCTCCCCCGACCGCATCGTCGTCGACCCGGGTCTCGGCTTCTCCAAGGAGGCCGATCAGGACCTCTCCCTGCTGGCCCACCTCGACCGGCTGCACGCCCTCGGTCACCCGCTGCTCGTCGCGGCCTCCCGCAAGCGGTTCCTCGGCCGTGTCCTGGCCGGCCCGGAGGGCGCGCCGCCGCCCGCACGCGAGCGGGACGCCGCCACCGCCGCCGTCTCGGCCCTCGCGGCGGAGGCGGGCGCCTGGGCGGTCCGCGTGCACGAGGTGCGGGCGACGGCGGACGCGGTACGGGTCGCCCGTGCCGTGGAGGGGGCGCGCGAGGAAGGCAGCGCGCCCGGCGCGGGCGCACCGCGCCCGGCGCACACCGCCACAGGCGAACCCGCGCCCCCGGCGGCACAGCGCGGCGGGCACGGTCCGAGCGGCGCAGAAGGAGTCCGGTGAGCGCCCCCCACACCGACGTCGAGCAGGTCGAGGCCGCCAACACCGCCTTCTACGAGGCACTGGAGCAAGGCGACTTCGACGGGGTGTCCGCGCTCTGGCTCACCCCGGCCGACCTGGGCGTGGACGAGACCTACCACGACCCGGCGGACGTCGGCGTGATCTCCTGCGTGCACCCGGGCTGGCCCGTGCTCACCGGCCGGGGCGACGTGCTGCGGTCGTACGCGCTGATCATGGCGAACACCGACTACATCCAGTTCTTCCTCACCGACGTGCATGTCTCCGTCACCGGCGACACGGCGCTGGTGAACTGCACCGAGAACATCCTCAGCGGCGGCCCGGCACCGGAGGACGGCGAGGAACTCGGGCCGCTCGTCGGCCAGCTGGTGGTCGCCACGAACGTGTTCCGCCGCACCTCCGACGGATGGAAGCTGTGGTCGCACCACGCCTCCCCGGTGCTGACGGAGAACGACGAAGCCGACGGTCCCGAAGAGCCCGAGAGTGACGAGAACCCCTCCTGAGCGGGTAGGCGGACCGCAGGAAGGGGGCAGGAAGCCCCGAGATGACCCACAGGGACCAAGAAGTGGTTGGAATCACGAACCGTGGGTAGGGGCGGCTACCAGCCCGTGAGCAGCCGGGTTCCCGCAGGGAAACACCCGGTGAAAAGTCCTGACTCCGGCCGGCCCACCGTGGCCGGAGCCCGGGTCTGTCAGTGCTCGCGGGTAGATTCGTTCGAGGCCGGGGTGCCGCCCGCACCCGGACGCACCGGCCGAAACCGACGACTGCAGGAGTGATTCGCGTGGATCGTGTCGCGCTGCGCGGCCTGAAGGCCCGCGGGTACCACGGCGTGTTCCCCAAGGAACGCGAGGAGGGCCAGACCTTCATCGTGGACCTCGTCCTGGGCCTGGACACCCGACCGGCCGCGGCCGACGACGACCTGGCGAAGACCGTCCACTACGGCATCGTGGCGGAGGAGGTCGTCGCCGTCGTCCAGGGCGATCCCGTCGACCTCATCGAGACGCTCGCCGAGCGCATCGCCCAGGCCTGTCTGAAGCACGAGGGGGTCCAGGAGGTCGAGGTCTGCGTCCACAAGCCGGACGCGCCGATCACGGTCCCCTTCGACGACGTGACCGTCACCATCATCCGGAGCCGAGTATGACCGCGTTCTTCACCGAGGGTCAGAGCGACCCGACCGTACAGCCGGTACCCGCCTCCGTCGTGGAGAAGGTCGACGCCGCCGACACCACCCTGCACAATCCCCAGCGGGCCGTGATCGCCCTCGGCTCCAACCTGGGCAACCGCCTGGAGACCCTCCAGGGCGCCATCGACGCCCTCGAGGACACCCCCGGCGTCCGCATCAAGGCCGTCTCCCCGGTGTACGAGACGGAGCCGTGGGGCGTCGAGCCCGGCAGCCAGCCCTCGTACTTCAACGCGGTGGTCGTGCTGAAGACGACCCTGCCGCCGTCCTCGCTGCTGGAGCGGGCGCACGCGGTCGAGGAGGCCTTCCACCGGGTGCGCGACGAGCGCTGGGGCGCGCGCACGCTCGACGTCGACATCGTCGCGTACGCCGACGTCGTCGACGACGATCCGCACCTCACCCTCCCCCACCCCCGCGCCCACGAACGCGCCTTCGTCCTCGCCCCCTGGTACGACGTGGAACCCGAGGCCCAGCTGCCCGGCCGCGGCACGGTCGCCGGTCTGCTCGACACCGTGACCCGCGAGGGCGTCGCGGCACGCAAGGACCTGGAACTCCACCTGCCCGAGTAGTCGTTAAGGTCGACAGGACCACTGCCCGCGGGATGTCCATGCCCGCGGGCTCGGGGGAGTTGAAGGGACACCGTGAGAGAGCTGCGCATCAGGGTGCTGGCCGGCGTGTTCGGCGTGGCCGCGATCCTGTCCTGGGCCGGAGCCCGCCTGTGGAACTCGATCGGGACCCTCCCCAGCGTCCCGCTGGCCGCGCCCATCGTCCTCGCCCTGATCGCCGTGGTGCTCACGGCCACCGCGCTGTCGCTGCGCGCCCGGCTCAAGGCCCAGCGTGAGCGCCGCCCCGAGGCCAAGGGCGTCGACCCGCTGATGGCGGCCCGCGCGGTCGTGTTCGCCCAGTCCAGCGCCCTGGTGGCCGCCCTCGTCTCCGGCATGTACGGCGGGACGGGCGTCTTCCTGCTGGAGTCCCTGGACATCCCCGCCCGCCGCGACCAGGCCATCTACGCCGGTTTCTCGGTCCTGGCGGGCATCGCGGTCATAGCGGCGGCCATCTTCCTGGAGCGCGTCTGCAAGCTGCCCGAGGACGACGATCACGACAAAGGGGTGGCGTCACCGGCGTGACGCCTCCCCGGTGAGCGCAGGCCCCGTCAGCGCGCCATGATCAGGCTCATCGCCTCGTTGCGCGTCGCCGCGTCCCGCAGCTGTCCCCGCACCGCCGAGGTGATGGTCTTGGCGCCGGGCTTGCGGATGCCCCGCATGGACATGCACATGTGCTCGCACTCGATGACGACGATCACGCCACGCGGCTCCAGGATCTCCATCAGGGAGTCGGCGATCTGCGTGGTGAGACGTTCCTGCACCTGGGGACGGCGTGCGTAGACGTCCACGAGACGGGCCAGCTTGGACAGCCCGGTGATCTTCCCGGTGGTGGACGGGATGTAACCGACATGGGCGACGCCCCTGAACGGCACCAGATGGTGTTCACAGGTGCTGAACACCTCGATGTCCTTCACGAGCACCATCTCGTCGTGCCCGAGGTCGAAGGTGGTCGTCAGCACGTCCTCGGGTTGCTGCCACAGCCCCGCGAATATCTCCTTGTACGCCCGCGCCACCCGCGCCGGCGTCTCCCGGAGGCCCTCACGGTCCGGGTCCTCGCCGACCGCGATCAGCAGCTCGCGTACGGCGTTCTCGGCGCGCTTCTCGTCGAACTCGCCGATGGCGCCCTCGCCGTCCAGCGTCACGGGGTCGGTCATGTGGTGCCTCGTTCCTGTGCGGGTCACGCGTGTGGGTCACGCGCCTCATCGCGGCATGGAAGACATCGGACGAAAAATGCCGCGCCCCCCAGGCTAGAACCTGGGGGGCGCGGCATCCATTCCGGGCCTGGTGGGGCTCCCGGGAGCCGGATCAGCTCTCGGGGCGGTCCTCCGGGGCCGGCTCGGTCACCGGGGTGGGCTCCACCGCGGTGGACTTCGCCGTGGAGATCGCCGGCGTCGCGCCGTTGGCGCCGTTCGTCAGTGCGAGCTCCCGGGGGGAGAGCACCGGCGGACGGGTGGACGGCGTGCGCCGCGAGGAACCGGTCCAGGCGGGCCGGGCCGGGCGCTTGACGATGGCGGAGAAGACCTCGGCGATCTGCTCCTTGTTCAGCGTCTCCTTCTCGAGCAGCTGAAGCACCAGGTTGTCGAGGACGTCGCGGTTCTCGACCAGGATCTCCCAGGCCTCGTTGTGCGCCGTCTCGATGAGCTTCTTGACTTCCTCGTCCACCAGCGCGGCGACCTCTTCCGAGTAGTCGCGCTGGTGAGCCATCTCACGGCCGAGGAACGGCTCGGTGTTGTCGCCGCCGAACTTGATCGCGCCCAGTCGCTCGGTCATGCCGTACTGGGTGACCATCGCGCGGGCCGTGGCGGTGGCCTTCTCGATGTCGTTCGCGGCGCCGGTGGTCGGGTCGTGGAAGACCAGTTCCTCGGCAGCGCGACCGCCCAGCATGTAGGCCAGCTGGTCGAGCATCTCGTTGCGCGTGGTCGAGTACTTGTCCTCGTCCGGCAGGACCATCGTGTAACCGAGGGCCCGTCCGCGCGACAGGATCGTGATCTTGTGGACCGGGTCGGAGTTCGGGGAAGCCGCCGCGACCAGGGCGTGGCCGCCCTCGTGGTACGCGGTGATCTTCTTTTCCTTGTCCGACATGATCCGGGTCCGCTTCTGCGGGCCCGCCACGACGCGGTCGATGGCCTCGTCCAGCGAGTGGTTGTCGATGAGCTTCTTGTCGCTGCGCGCCGTGAGGAGCGCCGCTTCGTTCAGCACGTTCGACAGGTCCGCGCCGGTGAAGCCCGGGGTACGGCGGGCGACGGCCGACAGGTCGACGTCCGGAGCGACCGGCTTGCCCTTCTGGTGAACCTTGAGGATCTCCAGACGGCCCTGCATGTCCGGGCGGTCGACCGCGATCTGGCGGTCGAAGCGGCCGGGGCGCAGCAGCGCGGGGTCGAGGATGTCGGGACGGTTCGTGGCGGCGATGAGGATCACGCCGCCCTTCACGTCGAAGCCGTCCATCTCGACGAGCAGCTGGTTCAGCGTCTGCTCGCGCTCGTCGTGACCACCGCCGAGGCCGGCGCCGCGATGGCGGCCGACCGCGTCGATCTCGTCGACGAAGACGATCGCCGGGGCGTTCGCCTTGGCCTGCTCGAAGAGGTCACGGACCCGGGAGGCACCGACACCGACGAACATCTCGACGAAGTCGGAACCGGAGATCGAGTAGAAGGGAACGCCCGCCTCGCCGGCGACGGCGCGCGCGAGGAGCGTCTTGCCGGTACCGGGCGGGCCGTACAGGAGTACGCCCTTGGGGATCTTGGCGCCGACGGCCTGGAACTTCGCCGGTTCCTGGAGGAACTCCTTGATCTCGTGGAGTTCCTCGACGGCCTCGTCCGAGCCCGCGACGTCGGCGAAAGTCGTCTTCGGGGTGTCCTTGGTGATGAGCTTGGCCTTGGACTTCCCGAAGTTCATGACTCGGGAGCCGCCGCCCTGCATCTGATTCATCAGGAACAGGAAGACGACCACGATGAGGACGAAGGGGAGCAGGGACAGCAGGATCCCGACGAAGGCGTTCTGCTTCGTCGGCGAGACTGTGTATCCGTCCGGGATCTGCTTGTCCTGGTACTTGGTCTGCAGCGTGTTGGCAATGGTCACGCCTTGGTCGCCGATGTAGCTCGCCTGGATCTTCGAGCTGTCCTTGACCTTTTCGCCGTCCTTGAGCGTGACCTTGATGGTCTGCTCGTCACCGGTGGTGAGCTTGGCCGACTCGACCTTGTTGTCGTTGATCGCTGCAATGACCTGGCCGGTGTCCACCGTCTTGTAGCCGCCGGACGAGCCGACGACCTGCATCAACACGACCACGGCAAGGACGGCCAGCACGATCCACATGACCGGCCCACGGAAGTATCGCTTCACGTCCATCCATACGGAGCGGTGTCGCCCCGTCCCTCCTGCCATAGTGAGTTTGATAAGACAGTTCTTCTGACGGTACCCCAGCTTTGTCGCGCGGAGCCGCACGGGACGGCTGGCGCACCCGTCTGCATGCTCCAACGGCGAAAGGCCCGCCGAGGTTCCCGATCTTCGTACGGGGCTTGGGCCCTTCGGGTTTCAGCCGCCGTAGACGTGGGGCGCGAGCGTACCGACGAACGGGAGGTTGCGGTACTTCTCGGCGTAGTCGAGGCCGTAGCCGACGACGAACTCGTTGGGGATGTCGAAGCCGACCCACTCGACGTCGATGGCGACCTTGGCGGCCTCGGGCTTGCGCAGCAGCGTGCACACCTTGAGGGTGGCGGGCTCGCGCGAGCCGAGGTTGGAGATCAGCCAGGACAGCGTCAGACCGGAGTCGATGATGTCCTCGACGATCAGGACGTGACGGCCCTTGATGTCGGTGTCCAGGTCCTTGAGGATCCGCACGACACCGGAGGACTGGGTGCCCGCGCCGTAGGACGACACAGCCATCCAGTCCATGGTGACAGGGGTGGACAGGGTTCGGGCGAGGTCGGCCATGACCATCACGGCGCCCTTGAGGACACCGACGATGAGCAGGTCCTTGCCCGCGTACTCCGCGTCGATCTTCGCGGCCAGCTCTACCAGCTTCGCGTCGATCTCTTCCTTGGTGATGAGCACCTCTTTGAGGTCGGTGCCCATGTCTTTCGCGTCCACCCGCATCACTTTCGGTTGTCCCACCGGCCACCGAGACCGCCCACGACCACGTAAGCGGTCCTGCCGGAGGGCCCGGATTCAGCCTTGCCGAATCACCAGTCTGCCACCCTGGCGCTGGGCGACGACTTTGCCGGGGAGATTGATGACCCCCTGGCCGCGCCAACCGGTGATCAGCCGGTCGACCTCCTCGATGTGCCGGGCGAAGAGGGAACCGGCCGGAGCACCCGCCTCGATGGCGGCGCGGCGCAGGATCCGACGGCGTACGGCGGGCGGCAGGGCGAAGAGCTTGGCGCACTCCAGAAGACCGGCGGCGTCCCGCACGGAGGCCTCGGCCTGGCCCGCCCAGGCGTCGAGGGCGTCGGCGTCGTCACGGGAGAGCTGGGCCGTTCGGGCGAGCGCCTCGACGACACCCTTGCCGAGGGCCTTCTCCAGGGCGGGCAGCCCCTCGTGGCGCAGCCGGGAGCGGGTGTAGGCCGGGTCGGCGTTGTGCGGGTCGTCCCAGACGGGCAGGGACTGGACCATGCAGGCCTTGCGGGCGGTCTGCCGGTCGAGCCGGAGGAAGGGGCGGCGGTAGCGGCCGTCGGCTCCCGAGACCGCCGCCATCCCGGACAGCGAGCGGATGCCGGAGCCGCGGGCGAGGCCGAGCAGGACGGTTTCGGCCTGGTCGTCGCGGGTGTGGCCGAGCAGGATCGCGGCGGCGCCGTGGCGGACGGCGGCGGCGTCGAGGGCGGCGTAGCGCGCGTCGCGGGCCGCGGCCTCGGGCCCGCCTTCGCGGCCGACGGTCACGGCCGTGGCCTCCACGGGATCGAGGCCGAGTTCGCGCAGCCGCAGGACGACTTCCTCGGCGCGCAGGTCGGAACCGGGCTGGAGCCCGTGGTCGACGGTGACACCGCCGGCCCGGATGCCGAGCCGGGGCGCCTCGAAGGCGAGGGCGGAGGCGAGCGCCATGGAGTCGGCGCCGCCGGAGCACGCCACGAGCACGAGCGGCGGTGCCGGTCGCTCGTGGGAGCCCGTCTCGGGGGTGGGGTGGTCGTTGAGGATGTCGTGGAGTACGCGGCGGACCGCCAGGCGTATCGCCGCGACCGCAGGATGGGGACCCACTGTCCGGTTCCCTTCATGAAGTTGTCGGGGGTGAACCCGAGGTTCGGTCACGCAGAGTGTGTAGATGGTGACAGAACCGGGGCGTTCCCCGAGCATTGCACGCCTGCCCAGGGCTCACGGTCCCTCGGACGGGTGATTGAAGGGGCGTTCGCCTGCCGTCGGCCGGATTCGTTCATCGCCGTTCTGGCGGGTTCATGACTCGGCCTTGCGGTGCACTCGCGTGACCCATTCCGCCGGCTTGGCGATCTCGGCCTTGGTCGGAAGTGTGTTCGGGGAGGTCCATACGCGGTTGAAGCCGTCCATGCCGACCTGGTCGACGACGGCCCGTACGAAGCGCTCGCCGTCCCGGTACTGCTTGAGCTTGGCGTCCAGGCCCAGCAACTTCCGCAGGGCGATGTCCAGTCGGGAGGCGCCCTTGGCGCGGCGCTGCTGGAACTTCTCGCGGATCTCGGCGACGGACGCCACGACTTCCGGGCCCACTCCGTCCATGACGAAGTCGGCGTGTCCCTCCAGGAGGGACATCACGGCGGTGAGCCGGGCGAGGATCTCCCGCTGGGCGGGCGTCTGCACCAGCTCGACCAGGGAACGGCCGCCGTCGTCCTCCTCGCCCTCGGGCCGGCCGCCGGAGAGGGACTGCGCCGCTTCCCTGACCCGCTCCAGGAACGTCATGGGGTCGACGTCGGTCTCGCCCAAGAACGACTGGATCTCGCCCTCGAGGTGGTCCCGCAGCCAGGGCACGGCCGAGAACTGGGTGCGGTGCGTCTCCTCGTGGAGGCACACCCACAGCCGGAAGTCGTGAGGTTCCACGTCGAGTTCGCGTTCCACGTGGACGATGTTCGGCGCGACGAGCAGCAGACGGCCGCCGCCGTTGGCCCCGGCGGGGAGCGCGCGGGTGGCGGGGGCGAAGGTCTCGTACTGGCCGAGGACGCGGGAGGACAGGAAGGACAGCAGCATGCCCAGTTCGACGCCGGTGACCTTGCCGCCGACGGCGCCGAGGACCGCACCGCCGGGGGTGTTGCCGCGCCGTTCCTGCATCTTGTCGAGGAGCGGTTTGAGGATCTCGCGGAAGCCCGCCACGTTCGCCGCCACCCAGCCCGGGCGGTCGACGACGAGGACCGGCGTGTCGTGGATGTCCTCGGTGCCCATACGAGTGAAGCCCCGGACGTGTCCCTCCGAGGCCTTGGCGTGTCGGCGCAGTTCCGCGACGACGGCTCGCGCCTCGTCGCGGCTGACCTCGGGTCCCGGCCGCACGAGCCGGGTCGCGGTCGCCACCGCGAGATTCCAGTCGATCATCCCCGAAGAAGCAGCGCCACCGATGCTCGTCATGCGTCAACCGTACGTGAGCGCCGCCGTTGGGGGCAGGCCGCAGGAGACCGGTCAGGGAGATGTCAGGGTCGGGGCCGGGGCCGGCTCGGGGGTGCCGGGCCGCGCCGCTCAGCGGCAGCCGCACCCCGCCAGCGCCGTCGCCGCCCGGTCCAGCGCCACCTGGGCCGCCGCCGGATCGGTCGTGCCGGCGGCCAGGAGGGCGAACGCCAGGAGGCGGCCGTCCTGGTCGACGACCGTGCCGGCGAGGGTGTTCACGCCGGTCAGGGTGCCGGTCTTGGCGCGGACGACGCCGGCCGCGCCCTCCGTGTAGCGGCCGGCGAGGGTGCCGGTGAAACCGGCGACGGGAAGGCCGGTGAGGACGGGGCGCAGATCGGGGCGGCCTGCGTCACCGGCCTTGACTAGGAGGGCGGTCAGGAGGTTCGCCGTGAGCCGGTCCTCTCGGTCGAGACCGCTGCCGTCCTTGATCCGTACGCCGGTCAACGGCAGTCCGAGCTTCTTCAGTTGCGCTCGGACGGCCTTGCCCGCGCCGGCGAAGTCGGCGCGGACACCGGTCGCGACGGCGGTCTGGCGGGCGAGGGCCTCGGCGATGTCGTTGTCGCTGTTGGTCAGCATCCGTTCGACCAGGACGGACAGCGGGGGCGAGGAGACCGTGGCGAGGGTCGTCGCGCGCGTGGTGGCCTTGGACGGTCCGGGGGACGAGGTCTTGATGCCGGCGGCCTTCAGGAATTCGGCGAACTTGCGGGTCGCGTCGGCCGCCGGGTCGCTCACGCGGGTCGTCGGGCCGCTGGTGGAGTCGTCGGTGCGGCCCTCGTCGGCGGACAGGGCGGTGACGGCGGCGAGGTTGGGGTTGACCCCGATGGGGTGAACCTGGGTTCCGGCGAACAGCGTCGTGTCGTACGAGAGCGTCACCTGGGTGAGGCCGCGCTTCTTCAGGGCGGCCGCCGTGGAAGTGGCGAGGGTGCGCAGGTCGGCCCAGCCCTCGGCGTCCGCGCGGGCCGTGAGGGTGGGGTCGCCGCCGCCGACGAGGACGACTTCCCGGGTGTCGGGTTCCAACGCGGCGCGGGTGGTGAGGCGGTGCTCGCCGCCCATCGCGGAGAGCGCGGCGACCGCGGTGGCGATCTTCGTCGTGGACGCCGGGGTCAGCGCCTGGTCGGCCCCGGAGCCGTACAGCCGTCTGCCGGTGGCCACGTCGACGACCACGGCGGTCCGCCGGGCGCCGAGGGCCGGATCGCCCAGGAGGGGGTCCAGGACGCCCGAGAGGCCCGTGCCGGTCGGAAGGGCGTCCGGGGCGGACTTCACGGCGTTGGTGGCGCCGCCGAGGCCCGCGAGGACGGAGGCGGCGCTCGGCGCGGGCCTCGGCGCCCCGGCCGCCTTGTCGGAGGTACCGGACGAATCGTCCGTACGGCCGTGATCTGTGCCACCCACCTGTTCCAGGGCGGCGGCCCGGTCCCGCTCGGCCGTACGCTGACCGGTGGAGTCCCAGGGGCCGGCGGCGGTCACCACACCGGCGGCCAGCGCCAGCCCGGCGGTCGCCGCACCCGCGGTGTACTGCCACGACCTGGTGTTCGGACCGGCCTTCGTGATCCGCTCGAGCTGCGGCTTCGCCGCCTGTGTGAGCCGTGCGACCTGCGGCTTCGCGGCCGCCGCCACACGTGCGAGACGAGGCCGTACGATCCCTGCGGCCCGTGCCAGACGCGGTCGAACGGCGTCCGTGACCCGCACCACGTGCGGTCTCACGGCCCGCCAAGGCCTCAGCTCTGGCACGAACACCAGCCCCTTTCGCGATCACACTGCGGCGTGAGGGACACTTAACCACCAGAACTATGTGCTGATCATGGAGGAGCCACCGGTGGAGTTCGACGTCACGATCGAGATCCCGAAGGGTTCGCGGAACAAGTACGAGGTGGACCACGAGACCGGTCGGATCCGCCTGGACCGTCGACTCTTCACCTCGACCGCCTACCCGACCGACTACGGATTCGTCGAGAACACTCTCGGCGAGGACGGTGACCCGCTGGACGCGCTGGTCATCCTGGACGAGCCGACGTTCCCGGGCTGTCTGATCCGCTGCCGCGCGATCGGCATGTTCCGGATGACGGACGAGGCCGGCGGCGACGACAAGCTGCTGTGCGTCCCGTCGACCGACCCGCGCGTGGAGCACCTACGGGACATCCACCACGTGTCGGAGTTCGACCGGCTGGAGATCCAGCACTTCTTCGAGGTCTACAAGGACCTGGAGCCCGGCAAGTCCGTCGAGGGCGCCGACTGGGTGGGCCGCACCGACGCCGAGGCCGAGATCGAGCGGTCCTACAAGCGTTTCAAGGACCAGGGCGGCCACTGAGGTCTCTGTCGCCTGATGCCGCCGGAAGGGTCGCACGCGTACGCGTGCGACCCTTCCGCGCGTCTGTGCGCATACTGAGGCCTACGGAAGGTGTCGTTCAGGGAGCGTTGCTGAGTGTCGGAGGCGGAGGACCGCAAACCGCAGTCGGGCGAGGCGAGGGGTGGCTTCGACCCCGAGATCACGTCCGAGTTCGCGATCCCGGCGGGGCTCGCCGTCCCCAGAACCGGCGGTGAACCGGAGACCACGTCGGAGTTCGCCGTCCCGAGCGGGCTGGACGTGGGTACGCCCGCCGCCGGGGAGGGCGAGGGATCGGCGTTCAGCCTCCCGAGCACGTACAGCGCCCGGCAGGCCCCGTCGGCCTTCACGCCGGCCGAAGGCGTGCCGGTGGTGAGTCTGATCAAGGACCTGCCCTGGCAGGACCGGATGCGCACGATGCTGCGGATGCCGGTGGCAGACCGGCCGGCGCCGGAGCCGGGGCCGAAGGCGGAGGAGGGCGGTCCGGCCGTCCCGCGCGTGCTCGACCTGACGTTGCGTATCGGCGAGCTGCTGCTCGCGGGCGGGGAGGGCGCCGAGGACGTGGAGGCCGCGATGTTCGCGGTCTGCCGCTCCTACGGGCTCGACCGCTGCGAACCGAACGTCACCTTCACGCTGCTGTCGATCTCGTACCAGCCGTCCCTGGTGGAGGACCCGGTGACGGCGTCCCGGACGGTCCGCCGCCGGGGCACCGACTACACGCGCCTGGCGGCCGTCTTCCGGCTCGTGGACGACCTGAGCGACCCGGAGAGCCATCTCTCCCTGGAAGAGGCCTACCGGCGGCTCGCGGAGATGCGCCGCAACCGGCATCCGTACCCCACCTGGGTGCTGACCTCGGCGAGCGGGCTGCTCGCGGGCGCGGCCTCGGTGCTGGTCGGCGGCGACCTGGTCGTGTTCGTGGCGGCGGCGCTCGGCGCGATGCTCGGTGACCGGCTGGCGTGGCTCTGCGCGGGGCGCGGGCTGCCGGAGTTCTACCAGTTCCTGGTCGCCGCGATGCCGCCGGCCGCGATAGGCATCGCGCTGACGCTGGCGCACGTCGAGGTGAAGGCGTCCGCGGTGATCACCGGTGGGCTGTTCGCGCTGCTGCCCGGACGGGCGCTGGTGGCGGGCGTCCAGGACGGCCTGACCGGCTTCTACATCACCGCGGCCGCGCGTCTGCTGGAGGTCATGTACTTCTTCGTGGGCATCGTGGCGGGCGTGCTGGTGATGCTCTACGTCGGTGTGCAGCTCGGCGCGCATCTCAATCCCGACGCGGCCCTGGGCATCACCAAGCGGCCGCTGTGGCAGATCGGTGCGTCGATGCTGCTGTCGTTGACCTTCGCGGTGCTGCTTCAGCAGGAACGATCCACCGTGCTGGCCGTCACCCTGAACGGCGGTGTGGCGTGGTCGGTGTACGGCGCGATGCACTACGCCGGGGAGATCTCGCCGGTCGCCTCCACGGCCGTCGCGGCGGGTGTGGTGGGCCTGTTCGGGCAGTTGCTCTCGCGCTACCGGTTCGCTTCCGCCCTGCCGTACACGACCGCCGCGATCGGGCCCCTGCTGCCGGGATCGGCGACCTACTTCGGGCTGCTGGCCATCGCGCAGAACGAGGTGGACGCGGGGCTGGTGTCGATCACCAAGGCCGCGGCACTGGCGATGGCCATCGCGATCGGCGTGAACCTCGGGTCCGAGATCTCGCGGCTGTTCCTGCGGATCGGCTCCGCCGAGAAGCGGCGGGCCGCCAAGCGGACGCGGGGCTTCTGAGCCTCTAGTAGCCCTGGTTGTCGTAGGGGTACTGGCCGTTCTGCTGCGCGCCGTACGGCTGCTGCTGGGGCTGCTGTCGGGGCTGCTGCTGCCAGTCCTGGGGGTACTGCTGCTGTTGCGGGTACGGCTGCTGCTGGGGGTACTGCTGCTGACCGTAGTAGTCGGGCTGTTCGACCTGACCCTGGTTCTGGCCCTGGTTCTGGCCCTGGTTCTGGCCGTGGCCGTGACCCTGGTCGCCGTACTGGTACTGCTGGTCGTGCTGGTCGATCCGGCGGAGCTGGGTCGTCGCGTCGTCCATGACCGGGGGCTGCTGCTGGTGGGGCTGGTGCTGCTGCCCGGGAGCCTGCGACGGGGTCTGCTGCGGGTTCTTCTTGGCCTTCGAGCGGGCCCGCAGGAACTCGATGATGATCGGGACCACGGAGACGAGGACGATCAGGATGAGGATCGCTTCGATGTTCTTCTTGACGAAGTCGATGTTGCCCAGCCAGGAGCCGAGCAGGGTGACACCCGCGCCCCACAGGACGCCGCCGATGACGTTGAAGACCAGGAAGGAGCGGTACCGCATGCCGCTGACGCCGGCGATGATCGGCGTGAACGTGCGCACGATGGGCACGAAGCGGGCCAGGACCAGGGACTTCGGGCCGTACTTCTCGAAGAACTCGTGCGCCTTGGTGACGTTCTCCTGCTTGAAGAGCCGGGAGTCCGGTCGGTTGAAGAGCGACGGCCCGACCTTCTTGCCGAACATGTAACCCGCCTGGTCGCCCAGGATCGCGGCGACGCAGATCAGCGCGACCGCGCCCCACAGCGGGTAGTCCAGCTGGTTCGACGTGATCAGCAGGCCGGCGGTGAACAGCAGGGAGTCACCGGGCAGGAAGAACCCGATCAGCAGGCCGGACTCCGCGAAGACGATGAGCAGCAGGCCCCAGAGACCGAAGTTGTCGAGCAGGTAATTGGGGTCCAGCCAGCTCGGTCCGAGGGCGATCGTCGTCACGGTTCCGGGCTCCTGATGGGTGGGGGAAGGGCGGCGTCCATGGTGCAGCCGCACAAAGCTATCAACGCAATGTGTCCGCCCCAGGTTCCACGGATGTCTCCGGGATGCACTGTGGGCCCGCTGGGACGAAGCTGTGAGCCATGGGCATCGAAGACTACGGCGGCGGGCAGGGCCCCGAGCCGGACGTACTGGTCGTCACCACGAACGACGCACCCGGGTTCCGGGTGGAGAAGGTCATCGGCGAGGTCTTCGGGCTGACCGTGCGCTCACGGCACCTGGGCAGTCAGATCGGCGCGGGCCTCAAGTCGATGATCGGCGGTGAGCTCAAGGGCCTGACGAAGACCCTCGTCGAGACCCGCAACCAGGCCATGGAACGCCTCGTCGAGCAGGCACGCGCGCGTGGAGCCAACGGCGTGCTGATGTTCCGCTTCGACGTGACGGAGGCGGCGGAGGTGGGCACCGAGGTGTGCGCGTACGGAACCGCGGTGGTGCTGGTCCGGGAGTAGCCCCGGACCAGGACCCACAGGGACGCCCTACGCCGTCTGCCGGGCCGCGTTCGCCGTGATCGCCTCCTTGAGGTGCTCGGCGAGGCCCGGGCGCATCGCGTCGTAGAACGCCTTGAAGCGCTCGTCGGAGACGTACATCTCCCCCAGACAGCGGTGCGTCTCGTACGAGCAGTCGTAGAACCATCTGCCGATGTGCTGCCGGTGTTCCTCGGCCATGTCCATGGCCGCGTCGCCGGCCGGCGGCTCACCGGCGGCCATCAGGCCCGTGTAGCGCTCGCTCCAGTCGTCGACCTCGGCCTGGAGACGCTTCCAGTCGTCCTTCGTGTAGCGGGCGGCGCGGCGCTGCGACTCCGCGTAGGCCTCGGTGCCGCCCCAGCGCCGCTCCGCCTCCTCGGCGTACTGCTCCGGGTCCTTGTCGCCGAAGACCTCGAACCGTTCCTCGGGCGTGAGGTTGATGCCCATCTCGCGTGCCTCCATCGCGTGTTCCACGGCCGCGGCCATCTTCTGCAGCTGCTCGATCCGGGCGGTCAGCAGCTCGTGCTGCCGGCGCAGGTGCGCGCGCGGGTCGGCCGCCGGATCGTCGAGCAGGGCCGCGACGTCCTCGAGCGGGAAGCCGAGCTCGCGGTAGAACAGGATCCGCTGGAGCCGGTCGAGGTCGGCGTCGTCGTAGCGCCGGTGACCCGCGTGGCTGCGCCCGCCGGGGACGAGCAGGCCGATGTCGTCGTAGTGGTGCAGCGTGCGCACCGTGACACCGGCGAATCCGGCGACCTGTCCTACCGAGTAGCTCACTTCGTCCGCTCCCTCCTCGTACGCGCTCCACGGTGCGTCCTCACGCCGCGTGAGGTGCAAGGCGGATTCCGCCTCGTCCGTCGCCGCCCCGGATGTCATGTCTGTTTTGCCCGCTTATCGTGAGCCCGTGGCCCAGGACACCGCACAGCAGCCGCCCAGCGTTCCGGCGACCCCGGCACGCACCCTGCTGCCGTCGATCCTGCCCGCCCTCGCCATCGGCGTGCTGGCGAGCCTGGTGCTCCTGCTCGTGGAGGGGGCGGCCGAGCAACTCCAGCACGTGCTGTGGCAGAACCTCCCGGACGCGCTGGGCGTGGGCCGGTACTCCGTGCTCTGGATGATGGTCATGCTCACCATGACGGGCGTGCTGGTGGGGCTGGTGGTGTGGAAGGTGCCGGGGCACGCCGGTCCCGACCCGGCCACGATGGGGCTGGACGCGCGCGTGCTGCCGCCGGTGGTTCTCCCCGGGCTGCTGGTGGCGACCGCGCTGATGCTGGCGGGCGGACCCAGCCTGGGGCCGGAGAACCCGATCATCGCCGTGAACGTGGCTGTCGTCTTCTGGCTGGGCCACCGGCTCCGGCCGCATACGCCGGGCGCGGTGTGGGTGATGCTCGCGGAGGCGGCGACCATCGGCGCGCTGTTCGGTACGCCGGTGGCGGCGGCGCTGCTGATCTCCGAGGCGCTGGCGGGACGGCAGACCAAGGGGCCGCTGTGGGACAGCGTGTTCACACCGCTGGTCGCCGCCGCGGCCGGCGCGATGACGACCACCCTGGTGGCCCATCCGAGCTTCGACATGCACCTGCCCCCGTTCGGACAGCCCGGTTGGGGCGACCTGCTGGCGGCGATGGTGGTCGCGTCGGCGGGCGCGGTGCTCGGCATGTGCGGCGTGTACGCCTTCCCGTACCTTCACGGCGCCTTCGCGCGGCTGCGGCACCCGATGCTGATCCTCCCGGCCGGCGGGGTCGTGCTGGGGCTGCTGGCGGCCCTGGGCGGCCATCTGACGCTCTTCAAGGGGCTGGACGAGGTCGCGGAGCTCGCCGCCGACCCCGACGGCTGGACGGCCGGGCAGTTCGCCACGATGACGGTGGTGAAGATGGCCGCGCTGGTCGTCGCCGCGACCTCCGGATTCCGGGGCGGGCGGATCTTCCCGGCCGTGTTCGTGGGCTCCGCCCTCGGCTTCACCGCCCATGCGCTCGTGCCGGGCGTCCATCCGGCGGTGGGCGTGGCCACCGGGGTGCTGGGCGTCCTCCTGGCCATCACGCGGCAGGGCTGGGTGAGCCTTTTCGTCGCCGCCGTCCTGGTCGCCTCGCCGTCGATCATCGCCCTGCTCTGCATCGCCTCGCTGCCGGCCTGGCTGCTGGTGACGGGGCGGCCGCAGATGCAGTTGCGCGCGGACGGAACTTCGGTCCGCTGACACCCGTTCGATCCATCAGGAGGCACTCCCATGGCGCTGCACAAAGGTCCCGAGAAGTCCGACGAGCGGCCCCTGTCCGTGAACCCCTTCTACGGCGAGGCCGATCCGGTCAGCGGCATGATCGAGGCGCCGCCCAAGCACCGGCTGCCGGACGGCCCGACGCCACCGTCGGCGGCGTACCAGCTGGTGCACGACGAGCTGATGCTGGACGGCAATTCGCGGCTCAACCTGGCCACCTTCGTCACCACCTGGATGGAGCCGCAGGCCGGCATCCTGATGGCGGAGTGCCGCGACAAGAACATGATCGACAAGGACGAGTACCCGCGCACCGCCGAACTGGAGCGCCGCTGCGTGGCGATGCTCGCCGACCTGTGGAACGCGCCCGATCCGTCGGCGGCCGTGGGCTGTTCGACGACCGGGTCGAGCGAGGCGTGCATGCTCGCCGGGATGGCGATGAAGCGGCGGTGGGCGCAGCGCAATTCCGACCGCTACCCGGGTGCCCGGCCCAACCTCGTGATGGGCGTCAACGTCCAGGTCTGCTGGGACAAGTTCTGCAACTTCTGGGAGGTGGAGGCCCGCCTGGTCCCCATGGAGGGCGAGCGTTTCCACCTCGACCCGCAGGCCGCGGCCGAGCTGTGCGACGAGAACACCATCGGCGTCGTCGGCATCCTCGGCTCCACCTTCGACGGCTCCTACGAACCGATCGCTGACCTCTGCGCGGCCCTCGACGCCCTTGAGGAGCGCACCGGACTCGACATCCCGGTGCATGTGGACGGCGCGTCCGGCGCGATGATCGCCCCCTTCCTCGACGAGGACCTGGTGTGGGACTTCCGCCTCCCGCGGGTGACCTCGATCAACACCTCCGGGCACAAGTACGGGCTGGTGTACCCGGGTGTCGGCTGGGCGTTGTGGCGGGACAAGGAGGCCCTACCGGAGGAGCTGGTCTTCCGGGTGAACTACCTGGGCGGCGACATGCCGACCTTCGCCCTCAACTTCTCCCGGCCGGGCGCCCAGGTCGTCGCGCAGTACTACACGCTGTTGCGGCTGGGCCGCGCGGGCTTTCGGGCGGTGCAGCAGACCACGCGGGACGTGGCCCGGGGCATCGCCGAGCGGGTGGAGGCGCTCGGCGACTTCCGGCTCCTCACCCGGGGCGACGAGCTGCCGGTGTTCGCCTTCACGACGGCCCCGGGCGTGGACTCGTACGACGTCTTCGACGTGTCACGGCGGCTGCGCGAGAGCGGCTGGCTGGTGCCCGCGTACACGTTCCCGCCGAACCGGGAGGACCTGTCCGTCCTGCGGGTCGTGTGCAGGAACGGCTTCTCGGAGGACCTCGCCGACATGTTCGTGGAGGACCTGTCCCGGCTGCTTCCGGAACTCCGCCGGCAGTCGGCACCCCGAACCCGGGACAAGACCGCGGCGACCGGGTTCCACCACTAGGTCGTGTCCGTTCAGTGGCTCATGCGGGCGAACTTCCGGATTGCCAGGGGGAAGAAGACCGCCAGCAGGGCCAGGGGCCAGGCGGTGGCTGCCCACAGGTGGGCCGGGTCGGCGCCCAGGCCGCCGAACAGGTCGCGTACCGCGGTCGCCGTCCGGGACATCGGGTTCCACTCGACGGCGGTGCCCAGCCAGCCGGGCATCGCGGCGGGGGCGGCGAGGGCGTTGGAGAGGAAGCCGACCGGCCAGACCAGGATCTGCACGGCCTGCACCATCTCCGGTTTGCCGGCCACCAGCGCCAGATGGATGCCGATCCACAGCATCGCGAAGCGGAAGAGGAGGAGCAGGCCCACCGCGGCCAGGAAGGCACCCGGCCCGCCCTGCGGCCGCCAGCCGAGCGCGAGGCCGACGACGATCAGCACGGCCAGGCCCACGGCCGACTGGAGCATGTCGGCCGCCGAACGGCCCACCAGGACCGCGCCGTCGGCCATCGGCATGGCGCGGAACCGGTCGATGACACCCTTGTTGAGGTCCTGGGTGACGGCGAGCATGGTGCCCTCCAGGCCGAAGGCCATGGTGAGCGCGAGCATGCCGGGCATCAGGTAGTCGAGGTAGTCGCCGCTCACCCCCCGGCCGCCGCCGACCAGGTAGCCGAACATCAGCAGCAGCATCACGGGGAAGACGAGCCCGACGACCAGGCGGCCCGGCTGCCGTGCCCAGTGGGCGAGTTCACGCCGGGTCATGGTCCAGGAATCGGTCAGCGCGTACGTACTCACACGGTCTCCTTCGTACGGTCGTCCTGCCCGGTCAGGTGCAGGAACACCTCGTCCAGCGTGGGGCGGCGCAGGGCCACGTCCTCCGCCTCGACGCCGGCCTCCTCCAGGGCGCGGACGACGGCGGAGAGGGCGGCCATGCGGTCGGTGACCGGGGCGCTGAGCAGGCGTCGGTCGGGGTCGACGGTGACGTCCTCCTTGGGCAGGGGCAGCAGGGCGACGGCCGCGCCCAGCAGGCCCGCGTCGCGCAGGACGACGTCGATGCGGTCGCCGCCGGTCAGCGCCTTCAGTTCGTCCGCCGTGCCGTCGGCGATCACGCGGCCCCGGTCGACGACGGAGATCCGGTCGGCGAGCTGGTCGGCCTCCTCCAGGTACTGGGTGGTGAGCACGACCGTCGTCCCGCCGCCGACCAGCGAGCGGACCGCGGACCACACCTCGGCGCGCCCGCGCGGGTCGAGGCCGGTGGTCGGCTCGTCCAGGAAGAGCACCTCCGGGTCGGTGCCGTGCCGGTTGCCGATGAGGGAGGCGGCCAGGTCGAGGCGGCGGCGCATGCCTCCGCTGTAGGCGCGGACCGGTTTGCGGCCGGTGGCGGTGAGGTCGAAGCGCTCCAGGAGTTCGTCGGCGCGCACGCGCGCGTGGCGGGCGCCCAGGTGGTGGAGGCGGCCGAACATCTCCAGGTTCTGGCGGCCGCCCAGCTCCTCGTCGAGGGCGGCGTGCTGGCCGAGCAGTCCGATGCGCAGGCGGACCTCCCTGGCCTGGCGCACGACGTCGTGGCCCGCCACCTCGACGCGTCCGGAGTCCGGCCGCAGCAGCGTGGACAGGATCCTGACCAAGGTCGTCTTGCCCGCGCCGTTCGGCCCGAGCACCCCGTGCACGGTGCCGCGGGCCACCGTGAGGTCGAGCCCGTCCAGTGCCTGTGTGTCGCCGTACCTCTTGCGTACGCCTTCGACGGTGATCGCCGTGTCGGCCACGAAAGTCCCCCAACCCCTCTACTAATCAAACTTGACTACTGAGGCAAAGTATCGCCACCGACCGGTCTCGTCAAACTTGATTAGCGGGTGTCTCCCGGATGCCGCTCATCCGTGGCGTACGGGTTCTCCTCGCCCTCCGCGAGGACGCCGACGAACGGCTCGCCCTCCCCCGCGAAGGTGTACGCGCCGCGCTCGATCCGCGCGATCAGGCCCCGCGTCCAGGTGGCCTCGGCGTCGGCCGTGTGGATCCAGAGGTTCATGATCTCCCCGATGTGGCCCAGTTGCTCAGGTCCGTCCTCGGGGACGTAGTGCTCGGTGACGGCGGAGCGCCACTCCTCGATGCCGTGGATGCGCTCCTTCAGGAGCGACACGGCCTCCGCGCGCGGGAGGTCGACCACGAAGCCGATGGCCGCCGACTTCACGTCCGTCTTCTGGTCGTAGGAGGTCAGCGCCTCGCGCAGCAGCCTGAAGTACTCCTCGGTGCCGGCCTCGGTGATCTCGTACTCGGTACGCGGCGGGCCGCCCGCGGTGGACGGGGCCGTCTCGTGCTCGCGCAGCAGCCCCTGCTTCGCCATCTGCTTCAGGGCGTGGTAGATCGAGCCCGGCTTGGCGTTGGACCACTCGTGGGCGCCCCAGTACTCCAGGTCGCCGCGCACCTGGTAGCCGTGGGCCCGCCCGTGCTGACGCACGGCGCCCAGCACGAGAAGACGGATCGCTGACATGCGCCCAGGTTATGGCGTGGCGGACACGCGCCCGTCAGGTGCCCGGGCGCATGTCCGCCGTGCCGCCGAAGCACCGGCCCTCAGGGGTCGGTCGGCTCAGAACGGGAATCCGCTGCGGCCGTGCTGGACCGAGATCCACTTCGTGGTGGTGAAGGCCTCCAGGGTCGTCTCGCCGTTGAGGCGGCCGACGCCGGAGTTCTTCTCGCCGCCGAAGGGGACGATCGGCTCGTCGTGGACGGTGGCGTCGTTGACGTGGAACATGCCGGTGACGATCTGCTTGGCGAAGGCGACGCCCCGCTCGATGTCGGCGGTGTGGACGGCGCCGCTGAGGCCGTACGGCGTGTCGTTGGCGATGCGGACCGCCTCCTCCTCGCCGTCGAAGGTGTTGATGAAGACGACCGGGCCGAAGACCTCCTGCTGGAGCAGGGCGGAGTCGGCGGGCAGGCCGGCCAGCACGGAGGGCTCGACGAGGTTGTCCGTGGTCGTGCCGTGCAGCAGGGCGGTCGCGCCCTCGGCGATCGCCTGCTCGACGGCGCCGGTCACGGCCTCCGCCTGCTGGGAGTTGATCACCGGGCCGATGGCGGTCTGCGGGTCGCGCGGGTCGCCGGCCTTGAGGGTCTTCACCTTGGCGACGAACTTCTCGGTGAACTCGTCCGCGAGCGAGCGGTCGACCAGGATGCGGTTGGCGGCCATGCAGACCTGGCCCTGGTGGACGAAGCGGCTGAAGACGGCAGCGTCGACCGCGTAGTCGACGTCGGCGTCGTCGAGGACGACGAAGGCGCTGTTGCCGCCGAGCTCGATGATGGACCGCTTGAAGTGCGAGGCCGCGACGGTGGCGACATGGCGGCCGACCTTGTCGGAACCGGTGAAGGAGATGACCCGCGGGATCGGGTGCTCCAGGAAGGCGTCACCGATCTCGGCGATGTCGGTCACGACGACGTTCAGCAGGCCCGGGGGCAGTCCGGCGTCCTCGAAGAGCTTGGCGATCACGGTGCCGCCGGCGATCGGGGTGTTCTGGTGCGGCTTGAGCACCACACCGTTGCCGAGGGCCAGCGCGGGGGCGACGGACTTCAGCGACAGCAGGAAGGGCACGTTGAACGGGCTGATCACACCGACCACGCCGACCGGCTCCCGGTAGACGCGGTTCTCCTTGCCGTCGATCGGCGAGGGCAGGATGCGGCCCTCGGGACGCAGCGCCAGGTGGATCGACTCGCGCAGGAACTCCTTGGCGAGGTGCAGCTCGAAGGCGGCCTTGCCGAAGGTGCCGCCGGCCTCGGCGACGAGGACCTCGCTGATCTCCGCCTCGCGCTCCTCGACCAGCCGCAGCACCTTCTCGAAGACCGAGCGGCGGGCATAGGCATTGGTCGCGGCCCACTGCTTCTGGACCCGGGCGGCGGCACGGTAGGCGTCGTCGACCTCTTCGACGGTGGCTATGGTGATCGAGGCCAGCTTCTCGCCGTCGTAGGGGTTGAAGTCGATGATGTCCCAGGACCCGGTCCCCGGACGCCACTTACCGTCGATGTACTGCTGGGCCAGGTCAGTGAAGTAGGACGTCATGTGATCCCTCAATCCCCTGCTGCGATCGGCTGCGATCGATCGGCATCACGATCTGATCACACGTCATCGTACGGGGGTTTCAAGGGAGTTGGGGCCGTTCCAGGAGGCGCCGAGGGTAATCCCTAGGACAGCTGGATCAGGCCGCGCAGGAGGTCCCGGCTCTCGTCCGGCCCGGGGCTGTCCTGCTGGAGCTCCTTCAGCGCCTGCTCGTACTGCGCGACGTCCTCGCGCTTGTCGAGGTACAGGGCGCTGGTGAGCTGCTCCAGGTAGACGACGTCCTGGAGGTCGGACTCCGGGAAGCTCAGGATGGTGAAGGCGCCGGACTCGCCGGAGTGCCCGCCGAAACTGAACGGCATCACCTGGAGCCGCACGTTGGGGCGCTCGGAGATCTCGATCAGATGCTGGAGCTGTCCGCGCATCACCCCGCGGTCGCCGTACGGCCGGCGCAGCGCCGCCTCGTCGAGGACGATGTGGAAGTCGGGGGCGCTCTCGGCGACGAGGTACTTCTGCCGCTCCAGGCGCAGCGCCACGCGGCGGTCGATGTCGGCCGCGTTCGCGCCCTTCATGCCGCGGCTGACGACCGCGTGGGCGTACGCCTCGGTCTGCAGCAGGCCGTGCACGAACTGGACCTCGTACGCCCGGATCAGCGCGGCCGCGCCCTCCAGGCCGACGTAGGTGGGGAACCAGTTGGGCAGGACGTCCGAGTAACTGTGCCACCAGCCCGCCACGTTGGCCTCACGGGCGAGTCCGACGAGTGCCTGGCGCTCGGTGTCGTCCGTGATGCCGTACAGCGTCAGCAGGTCCTCCACGTCCCGGGTCTTGAAGCTCACCCGGCCCAGCTCCATCCGGCTGATCTTCGACTCCGAAGCCCTGATCGAGTAACCCGCCGCCTCGCGCGTGATGCCGCGTGCCTCACGCAGCCGCCGTAGTTGCGAGCCGAGCAGCATCCGCCGCACCACCGATCCGGGCTCTCCCGCGCTCACGTTCGCCAGCCTCCCCAACCGTCTTAGGGGCCGCAGTCTGCCACTAAAACACTTCGAGCAGTACTCGTCCGATTACAGAGATGGAAAGAAGACAAAGGATACGTACAGCGCGATGCGAGGGAACAGTGAGGGGAAAGCAAGGGAAGTGGCTCTGATGGGCGAGAAGTTGGCGGAAAAAATGGCCAAGAAGCGGTACGGGCGGGTCCATTTCGGTCACGTGCACGTGCATCTGCCCTTGCATCCGCAGTGCGCATCGGAAACCATGGTCTCGCGCCACCGCTGCATCGCAACGACCGCGAATCCCGGGAGTGCCTCGCATGGGGACGAATGGATCGACCATGCTCGAGCCGTTACGGCAGGGCCTTCCGCCGCTTGATCCCGCGGCCGTGTCCAACGCCGCCTCGTGTGCCCTGCCCGCCCGCTTCGAAGCGGTGCGCGAGGCCCGGCAGTTCACCAAGCGGACCCTCGGCCAGTGGGACGTCGGCGACCGTTTCGACGATGTCTGTCTGGTCGTCTCGGAGCTGGTGACCAACGCCCTCAGACACGGACTCTCCTCCGACGACGTCCCGCACGTACCGGACCGGCAGCATCCGCCCGTGCGGCTGCACCTGATGCGGTGGACCGAGCGACTCGTGTGCGCGGTGCGCGATCCCAGCCGGGAGAGTCCGCTGCCCCGCGAGAGCGACGACTTCTCGGCGGAGTCGGGCCGCGGCCTGTTCCTCGTCGACTCCTTCGCCGACAGCTGGGGCTGGCACCCGCTGTCCGGCAGCCTGGGCGGCAAGGTCGTCTGGGCACTCTTCCGGCTGCACACGCCTGCCGAATGACGAACCGCGGCGCGCTCTGACGCCGCGGTTCTACGCGCGTTGCCCGCCGTTTTCGCGCGACAAGTCCGAAATCCGGGTGCGCGCGGAGTGAAGGCGCGGGGAGAAGGGACGGAGAGCGGCCGAGACGAGGGCGAGGACGTCGAGGGACGTCAGCTCGCGATCAGGTGGTCGAACTCGCCGTCCTTGATGCCGAGCAGCATCGCCTCGATCTCCGCGCGGGTGTAGACGAGTGCGGGACCGTCGGGGAAGCGCGAGTTGCGCACGGCCACGTCACCGCCCGGCAGCCGTGCGAACTCGACGCAGGAACCCTGCGAGTTGCTGTGCCGGCTCTTCTGCCAGGCAACCCCGTACAGCTGTGTGGCCGTCATGCCGTTGTGCACGTCGTGCCCCCCGTCAACGTGGTGGTCCACAGGTCGCTCCCTGGTGGTGCACTGGCTCGTGTGGCCATTGGTGCCGTGGTCAACTGTCCCGGATCATAACCCCGTTCATGTGCAGACGCATGAGCAGATGCACGTGCACGCGGGGTGCCTGCCTGGTTACAGCTTTGACGCCCGCTTTACCCGGCGTTCCGCCCCGCGCGTCCGGGTCGGCGGTCGACGTCGGGTCCACGTGAAAGTCGTCCGGATCGAACTACTCCTGCACTAGGAACAGACGCACGGCGCGGCCGTCCTGTTCCGTCGACACGGGAACGGATCGGCTGACGGGGGCCGGTGTGCGGCGGCGGGGCCGTCCCGAAAGGAGCGGTTCCGGCGGATGCCCGTCATCCGCTCGGCACGGCAGGACGCCCCTCCGGATGTGGCTTCGCCCGGTGTACGCCAGTGCCGCGGGACGGCGGGCGGCGCGGCGGCCGGGCACTCCTCAGGCATCCCGCCCGACGCCGAAACCCCCCGACACCTGTCCGTCCGAGGCCGAGCCGACCGGCCCGCCACCCCGGCCGGGAACGGGACACCCCGGACGACGACGATCGACGGCGACAAGCCGCCGCCCCCGCGCACGACGGTGAAGTCGGCCGCGAGGGCGGGACGGAGACGGCCCGACGCCGTAGCGACGCCTCGGCTCACTGTCGGGCCGGCGGCTGCCTCGAACGGCCAGGGCGAGTAGACGCCGTAGGTGAATCCGGTCATCCGGATGAGGGGCGGGCCGTACGGCGACAGCGGGCCCGGAAGTACGGATGGAGCCACTCCCGGGCGGGGCGCGGGTGGACGGGGAGGACGCGTACAGGACAGCTGCGGGAAGGGGCGGGGCGGGTCAGCGGGGGCTGGCGTACGGGAGTAGGGCCATTTCTCGGGCGTTCTTGATGGCTCGGGACAGTTGGCGTTGCTGTTGGGCGGAGATGCGGGTGATCCGGCGGCTGCGGATCTTGCCTCGGTCGGAGAGGAACTTCCGCAGGAGGTCGGTGTCCTTGTAGTCGATGTACGTGATCTCGGCCTGGTCGAGCGGGTTGGGGCGGGCCTTGGCCGGCCGGTGCTCGGTCTTGCGGGGCATCGGTTCAGACCTCCAGGAGGGTGTCGAAGGCGGGCGGCAGCCGCTTCCAGGCGGCCCGGCCGGCGGCGTACTCGGTGTCGGTGAGCAGGCAGGACTCCAGGAGGTGCGCCAGGCCGTCCCGGTCCAGGCCGGGGGACGTGAAGACCAGGTGCTGGCAGCAGTCGCCGTGCTCGGGGTGCCAGTCCAGCGCGGCGGCGGCGCGGCGCACCGGCGGGACCATGTCCCAGGCCGCGTCGGGCAGGGACGCGAGCCAGGGACCGGCCGACTCCACGCACAGCGCTCCGCCGGCCGCGTCCCAGTGGAGCAGGACATCGGGTTTGTCGGCGAGCCAGAACCGGCCCCGGCTGCGGGCGGCCGCGCAGGTCAGGTCCTCCAGCGCCGCGTACAGCCGCTCCGGGTGGAACGGGCGGCGCCGGTGCCAGACGAAGGTGCTCACCCCGTGCGCGTCGGCCTCGGCGGGCAGCAGCGCGCAGGCCGGGTGCTGGGCGGCGGCGGCCGACTCGACGTCGAAGCCGGCCAGCACCGCCCGGGCGAGAGCCGACCGCGCGTCCGCACGGCCGGCCGGCCCGATCCGGACCTGGCGGGCCGTCGGGTGCAGTTGCGCCAGCAGCTCGCGGTCCTCGTCGTCGGCCTCCTCGGAGTCGACGACGGCCAGCACGGGCGCGTACTCCAACTGGCGCGCGAAGGTGTCGGCGACCGTGCGCCGGTCGGTGGCGGCCGCGGCGAGACCGCACTCGGCGAGGTCGTCGCCGTTGCCGAGGCAGGGCAGGAGCAGCGCCGGATCGACGGCGGTGACGACGCCGGTGACCGTGAGCCCGCCGGCCACGACCACCTCGGCCATGGCCTTGGGCTCGACGGAGTCCCACAGTTCGACGACCGCGAGACGCGTGCTGCCGTCGTCGGCGAGGCGACGCAGCTCGGGGACGAGATCCTCGCGCAGGGCGCAGCAGGCGCAGTCGTTGACCAGGGGCGTCTCGCCGGCGGCGAGGATGCCGGTGGCGTCGCTGACGGTCCGTACGACCGTGCCCGCCACGGCCGTCGAGAGGTCGTGGTGGAGCACGACGCTGCCCGGGACGTCGGCGAGCAGACGCGCGACCGTCGTCCGGCGGGCGTCGGCGTGCAGTCCGCCGACGATCACGACCGACATGTTCACGCCCCGCCCCGCTTCCCGAAGCGGCGCTCGAAGCGCTCGACCCGGCCGGCCGTGTCCAGGACGCGGGCGGTGCCGGTGTAGAAGGGGTGGCTGACGTAGGAGATCTCGACGTCGACGACGGGGTAGGTGTTGCCGTCCTCCCACTCGACGGTCTTCCCGGCCGTCGTGGCGGTCAGCGTCGAGCGGGTGAGGAAGGCGTGGTTCGCGGCGCGGTCACGGAAGACGACAGGACCGTAGGCCGGGTGGATTCCCTTGCGCATGGCGGTGGTTCAGCGCTCCTCTCGGAAGTCGACGTGACGGCCGACGACGGGGTCGTACTTGCGCAGGGTCATGCGGTCCGGGTCGTTGCGGCGGTTCTTGCGGGTCACGTAGGTGAAGCCCGTTCCCGCCGTGGACCGGAGCTTGATGACCGGGCGGAGTTCGTTGCGTGCCATGCTGCTACCTTACTGAAAATGAATTCCATTAGTACTACTGCCCCTGGCATCGACCCTGGAGAGGTACGTCACCCGTGTCCGCGCACTGCATGCTGACCGGCGCCCAGCCGGGCTTCGGCAACCGCATCTCCCACTCCCACCGGCGCACTTCGCGCCGCTTCGACCCGAACATCCAGTCCAGGCGCTACTGGCTGCCGAGCGAGAACCGCCACGTACGGCTGCGGCTGAGCACGAAGGGCATCAAGACCGTCGACACGATCGGCGTCGAGGCGGCCGTGGCGCGCATCCGCGCGCGGGGGGTGCGGATCTGATGGCGAAGAAGAGCAAGATCGCGAAGAACGACAAGCGGCAGGCGACCGTCGCGCGGTACGCGGCGCGGCGGGCCGAGCTGAAGGAGATCATCAGGCGGCCGGAGTCGACGGACACGGAACGTGAGGCGGCACAGCGGGAGTTGCGCGCACAGCCGCGGGACGCGAGCGCGACGCGCGTACGCAACCGGGACCAGGTGGACGGGCGCCCGCGCGGGTACTTCCGGACGTTCGGGCTGTCCCGGGTGAGCCTGCGGGAGCGGGCCCATGCCGGACATCTGCCCGGGGTCCGGAAGTCGTCCTGGTAGGTCACAGGCCACCCCCAGTGTTCCGCGGGGACTTGCTGGTAGCTTGCTGCGGTCCCTTACCGGGCCGTACGGCCCCACGGTCCGTACGGTCCGCGGTCCGTGCGGTCGACCCGGTCGGCCGGCTACAGCTTGGGAGCTTGCAGTGACTTCGGCGATCTTCTCGCGGGGCGCGTCCCGTCGGCCGGTGCGGGCCGCGGCCGTTGCCGCGGCCGCCACGCTGGCGGGCGTACTCGTGCTGACGGGGTGCAGCGACGACGGGGGGTCCGACGACGGCTCCTCGGCGACGCCCACGACCGGAGGCACGAGCGGTGCGACGGACTCCGCCTCGGCCTCCGTCTCCGCCTCGGGTGAACTGGAGGGCAGTTGGCTCGCCACGACGGACGGCAAGGCCGTCGCCCTGATCATCACCGGCAAGCAGGCCGCCCTCTTCGTGACCGGCGGGACCGTGTGCAGCGGGACCGCCGGCGAGGAGGCGGGCATGCAGATGATCCACCTCAAGTGCACCAGCGGGACGGACGACCGGACGACCGGCATGGTCGACTCCGCCGACGCGAAGTCCCTGAAGGTCACCTGGTCGGGTGCGGTCGGCAAGGAGACGTTCGCCAAGGCGGAGGGCGGCCAGTGGCCGTCGGGGCTGCCGTCGCCCGGCCTCGGGTAGTCCGGAAGCCCTCTCGACTTCGCGGGGCCCGGAACGGCTCGGACGGTCCGGGTAGCGAAGCGGTCACGAGAGCGGGGGCGCGCGACACGTGCACGCGCGCGTGCGTGATGATCCTTCGAGCACCGTCACGAAACCCTAGGGATCACTCATGCGCGCCGTTCCCCTCACCGTCACCGCTCTCGCCGCGGCCCTGCTCCTCACCGCCTGCGGCGGCGGGGACGACAGCGGCTCCGGCACCGACGAGAGCAAGGCCGCCGAATCCACCGCCTCCGCCGGCGGCGCCTGCGCCGCCGACGACCTCGGCCAGGAGGTCGGCCCCGTCAACGCCGCTCCCGCCGCCGGTGACAGCGGCAACGTCACCGTCACGCTCACCAACAAGGGCGCGGAGTGCACCCTGAACGGCTTCCCCACCGTCGATCTCACCACCGACGGCGGCTCCACGACCGTCCCGAAGGACGAGGCCGCCGAGGCGCAGGCGCTGACCCTCCCGGCGCAGGGCACCGCCACCTTCACGATCACCTATGTGCGCGGCGAGGACGGCGGCGACCAGAGCCTCGCCGTCAAGACGGTGAAGTACGGCCTGCCGGGCGGCTCGGCCGACCAGAGCTTCCCCTGGTCGTACGGCGATGTCGCCCTCAAGAGCGGAAAGGTGCCGGACGCGACGGTGAGCGCCTTCCAGCAGGCGGGCGACTGATCGACCGGGCACCGGCCCCCGACCGGAGTGTCACGGCAGGCGGGGCCGGGACCGCATCCTGGCCCGGTCCGCCGCGTCGGCGCCCTCGGTCCAGCCCGCCTCGTCGGTGACTCCGCGCAGGCGGGTGGAGACGGTCTTCGGGAACATCCGGTCCGTCGCGGCGGTGACCGCGACGGACCGGGAGGCGAGCACAGGCAGCAGTTCCTCGGTCACCTGGGTCTCGGCGGCGGCGGTGACCTCGCCCAGGCGGGTGCCGATGCGGTGGGCGTAGGCGGCGAGGAAGGACTGCCGGAAGGTCTTGGTCCGCCTGCGGCCGCCGGCCCGCTGGGCCGCCTCCGCCTTCGCCATCGCGGACTGCGCCTGCACCAGCAGCGAGGTGTAGAGCAGCTCCACCACCTCCAGATCGGCCTCGAAGCCGACGACCGTGGAGAAGGCGAAGGGTTCGTTCCACACCGCCCGGCAGTGGTTCGCGTCGGCGACCGCGTTCAGCAGCACCGCCTTCGCCTGCTCGTACGGCGGCTCGACGCCGATCCGGCAGGCGCCCGGCGCGTCCGGGGCCGGCGCCTGGGCGTCGAGCAGCGCCTCGTCGACGCTGTGCCGGGCCATCAGCTCCTGCGCCTTCGCCGTGAGCGCCTCCGCCTCCTGCGGAAACCCGGTCGCCTCGGCCTTGGCGAGCAGCGCGCGGATGCGGGTGAGCATGCGGGAGTGCGAGCCCGGGCGGGACTGCCGGTGCGGTTCGGATTCCTGGAGGGGTTCGAGGGCGGGCAGGCGCAGCAGCAGGCGGTAGAGCTCCAGGACCGTGGTGGCGTACGTGAAACGGTCGGTGGCGGGCGCGGGCGGAGTGTCGTCGGACAGCTCCGCCAGCTGGGCGGCCCAGCGCCGTCCGCGCGCCCGGTCGTCACGCGCCTGCGCGCGGATCAGCTCCGTCACCAGGCCGACGTGGACGTCGTCCAGCTCGCGCCGTACGAACCGTACGAGGTCGGCGGGCTGCCAGCCCCGCCGCCAGGCCGCCGCCACGAACTCCCTGCCACGCCCGGCCAGTTCGGCGTCCGCCGCGCGGTCGGCGGCGAGGAGCGAGGCGCCGGTGTCGAGGGTGGCGTCGGCGGTGTCGTAGAGCGCGGCCCGGAAGGCGCGTTCGACGGTGCCGGACCGGCCGCCGGACGAGTCGCCGGCCGGGCCGCCGGACCGACCGCCGGACCGGTCGTCGGACCGGTCGTCGGACCGGTCGTCGGACCGGTCGTCGGACCGGTCGTCGGACCGGTCGTCGGACCGGTCGTCGGACCGGTCGTCGGACCGGTCGTCGGACCGGTCGTCGCTCGGGCTGCTGTGGTGGGTGCTGCTCACCGGTCGATCGTGTCACGGAGCCCGGCGCCGACGCCCACGGGAGTGACAACCTCGGGTTGACACTCCCCTACTGTCAACCTACGGTTGACACATGACGTCTCCACGACCCGGCACCACCTCGTCCGTCCGTCTCGACGACCTCATCGACGCCATCAAGAAGGTTCACAACGAGCCGCTCGACCAGCTCCAGGACGCCGTCATCGCCGCCGACCACCTGGGCGACGTGGCGGACCATCTCATCGGCCACTTCGTCGACCAGGCCCGCCGCTCGGGTGCCTCCTGGACCGACATCGGCCGGAGCATGGGCGTCACCCGGCAGGCCGCCCAGAAGCGGTTCGTGCCGAAGGAGTCGGCCGACCTCGACGCGAGCCAGGGCTTCACCCGCTACACCCCCCGCGCGCGGAACGCGGTCATGGCCGCGCACAACGCGTCCAAGACCGCCGGCAACGCCGAGGGGCTGCCCGCGCACCTCGTCCTCGGCCTGCTCGCCGAGCCGGAGGCCGTCGCGGCGAAGGCGATCACCGAGCAGGGCGTCTCCCTGGACGCGGTCCGCGAGGCCGCGACCGCCGCGCTCCCGCCCGCCGTGGCGGAGGCGCCCGAGCTGGTGCCCTACGGGCCGGACGCCAAGAAGGTCCTGGAGCTCACCTTCCGCGAGGCGCTCCGCCTCGGGCACAACTACATCGGCACCGAGCACATCCTGCTGGCGCTGCTGGAGTTCGAGAACGGCGAGGGCGTCCTCAGCGGCCTCGGCGTCGACAAGACCGGCACCGAGCGGTATGTCGCGAAGGTTCTGGCCACGATCTCGGTGCAGCAGGGGCAGGAGCCGGGACAGGAGCCGGGGCAGGAGCCGGGACAAGGGCAGGAGTAGCCGCCAGGGGCAAAAGCAACGGTCAGGGGCGTTGTCAGACCCTCCTGCCACACTCACAGCATGGCCGACCGGTGGGCACTCGCTCCGGCCGAGGACGGTGGCGTGGAACTCGCCCCCCTCGGTCCCGGCGGGCTGCCCACCGGCCCGGTGCTGCGGGAGGCGGACCTGGCGCGGGCCGTGCGCGACCGGCCCGACGTCACCCGGTGGGTCTGGCGCTCCACGGCCGAGGTGTATCCACGTCTGCTCGCCACGGGGGTGCGAGTAGAGCGGTGCTACGACGTCGAGGACGCCGAGACCCTCCTCCTGGGTCACGAGGGGCGCTCCGGAGAGCCCCGCTCGGCGGCCGCCGCGCTGGCCCGGCTGCGCGGCGGCCCCGTACCGCCGGACCCGCCGCAGCGCTCCGCCGCGCCCGGCGCGCAGTCCTCGCTGTTCGAGGCACAGGACACCGCCGTCCGGCTGCCGCTCGAAGACCTGCTCGCCGTCTACGCCGAGCAGCAGCGGCGGCACGAGCTGGCCGAACACCCGGCGCGGATGCGGCTGCTGACGGCGGCCGAGTCGGCGGGGATGCTGGTGGCCGCCGAGATGAACCGGGCCGGGCTGCCGTGGAGCGCGGAGGTGCACCGCGCGGTCCTGCACGACCTGCTCGGCGAGCGGTACGCGGGCGGGGGCGAGCCCCGGCGGCTGGCCGAGCTGGCCGACGAGGTCTCGGCCGCCTTCGGGCGCCGGGTCCGCCCCGACCTGCCCGCCGACGTGGTCAAAGCCTTCGCGCAGGCCGGCATCCGGATCAAGTCGACCCGGCGCTGGGAGATCGAGTCCCTCGACCACCCGGCCGTGAAGCCGCTGATCGAATACAAGAAGCTGTACCGCATCTGGGTGGCTCACGGGTGGTCCTGGCTCCAGGACTGGGTGCGGGACGGGCGGTTCCGGCCGGAGTTCCTCGCCCACGGCACGGTCACCGGGCGCTGGGTGACCAACGGCGGCGGCGCCCTCCAGATCCCCAAGATCATCCGGCGGGCAGTGGTCGCCGACCCGGGCTGGCGGCTCGTCGTCGCCGACGCCGACCAGATGGAGCCGCGCGTGCTGGCGGCGATCTCCCGCGATCCCGGGCTCATGGAGGTCGCCGGCCGGGAGAGCGACCTCTACCAGTCCGTCTCCGACCGCGCCTTCTCCGGCGACCGCGCCCAGGCGAAACTCGCCGTCCTCGGCGCGGTCTACGGCCAGACCTCCGGGGACGGTCTGAAGAATCTCGCCGCACTGCGCCGCCGCTTCCCGCGCGCGGTGGCGTACGTCGACGAGGCGGCGCGGGCCGGCGAGGAGGGACGGCTCGTGCGGACCTGGCTCGGCCGGACCTGCCCTCCGGCGAGCGGGGCGGGGGACGAGGGTACGGAGGAGGCCGGCATCCCCGTCGACTCCGCCACCCTCGGCGGTCCTGGCGGTTCCGGCAGCCCTGGCAGTCCTGGCGGAGACGACGACACCGCTGCCGACCGGCAGTGGGTGCCGGGGTACGCCTCGACCAACGCACGCGCGCGTGGCCGGTTCGCCCGCAACTTCGTCGTCCAGGGCAGCGCCGCCGACTGGGCGCTGCTGCTGCTCGCCGCGCTCCGGCAGGCCTGTGCGGGGATGGCGGCCGAGCTGGTCTTCTTCCAGCACGACGAGGTGATCGTGCACTGTCCGCAGGAGGAGGCCGAGACGGTCGTCGCCGCGATCCGCGAGGCGTCCGACCTGGCCGGGCGGCTGACGTTCGGGGAGACACCGGTGCGGTTTCCGTTCACCACGGCGGTGGTGGAGTGCTACGCCGACGCGAAGTGACCGGCTCGGTCGGGCGGGGACGCTTTCGGTGTCGCGTCGGCAGCGCATCGGCAGCGCATCGGCGGCGCATCGGATGCCGGCGGTTCGGACGCCGGCGGTTCGCATCAGGGCAGCTCGGGTTCCGGAACCTCGCCCCCCGCCGGCTCGGAATTCGCCCCTTCGGCCTTCGTCCCATCGACGTCGGCCACGTCAACTTCCGTCCCGTCGGCTTTCGCCAGTTCGCGGGCGAAGTCCCGTACCAGGTCGTGCGGGGTGTAGTGGCCGTATGCGTGCTCTTCCAGAAGTGCCACGTCGACGAGCCGGTTCAGGGCTGACTCGGCGCGGGGTTCGTCGGTGCCGGTGAGTCGGGCCAGGAGGGGGGCGTCGTACGTGGGCAGGTCCAGCGTGCCGATGCGGCGCAGGGCGAGGGCCGCGTCCCGGTCGGCCTGGCGTCCGGAGGCGGCGAGCGCGTCGTGGGCCACGGCGAGGGAGCGGCGGACGCTGAGATCGTCGTACTCCAGGTGGGGCAACCTGCTCTCGGTGTCCGCCAGTTGACCGGCCAGCCCGTCCGGGGTGAGGGCACTGCGCGCGGCGAGTCGAGCGGCGACGACGCGCAGTGCGAGCGGGAGGCGGCCGGTGAGGTGGACGAGGGGATGGGCCGCGTCCAGAACGGCACGCCCCTCGCCCGGACCGGACGCCGCACGCAGCAGGGCCGCACTGTCCTCGCCCGACAGCGGCCCGAGCGGGAAGCGGTGGGCGCCGTCGAGCGTGGTCAGCGGCGAGCGGCTGGTGACGATCACCGCGCAGCCGGAACCGGCCGGCAACAGCGGGCGGACCTGGGAGGCGGTCGCGACGTCGTCCAGGACGACGAGCGTGCGGGTCGGCGCGAGCAGGGTCCTCAGCAACGCGGACGCGGCATCCGGGTGTTCGGGGATGTGCCGGGGCTCGGTACCGAGGTCGCGCAGCAGGGCGGTGAGCGCCTGGGGTGCGGTGAGGGGGGCCATGCCGGGGGTGGCGCCATGCAGGTGGAGATAGAGCTGCCCATTGGAGAAACGTTCCTTCAGGGCGTGTGCGACGTGCAGCGCGAGCGCGCTCTTGCCTACGCCGGCCATACCGCTGAGGACGACGACCCGACTGTCGCCGGCAAGCGTGCGGTGGAGGAGACGCAGGGGCTCGACGCGGCCGGTGAAGTGGGCCGGCGGGGGCGGCAGTTGCGCCGGTCGGGTGCGCGGGTGGGCGAGATCGGGTGCGGACTTGGGCGTGAGCGCGGACTTGGGCGTGAGCGCGGGCGGGGGCGTGAGCGCGGGCGGGGGCTCAGGCTCGGTGGCCGGGGTGGGAGGTGAGGTCGTCGGAGTCGGAGTCGGAGTCGGAGTCGGAGTCGGAGTCGGAACCGCAGCCGGAGTCGGAGTGGCAGGCCGAGCCGGAGTGGCAGCCCGAGCCGGAGCCGGAGCCGGCGTCACAGCCGGACTCGGAGCCGGCGTCGGCGTCGGCGTCGGCGTCGGCGTCGGCGTCGGCGTCGGATCCTGAGCCTGCGTCGGATCCTGAGCCACGGTCGTCGTTGCAGCCGGAGCCGAGATCGGGGCCGGAGTCGGCGTCGCAGCCGGGCTCGGAACCGGAGTCGGGCGATCGTCGGTCGTGGGGGCCAGTATCTCCACGTGGGCGTCGCGTATCGCCGGGCCCGGTTCGATGCCGAGTTCCTCGGCGAGGCGGGCGCGCAGGTCGCGATGGACGGCGAGGGCCTCGGCCTGGCGGCCGGTGCGATGCAGGGCGAGCATCAACTGCCGGTGGTAGGCCTCGCGCAGCGGATGGTCGGCGGCCAGGGCCGTCAGCTCCGGGACGAGCCGCTCGAACCGCGTTCCGCCAAGGGCGAGTTCGGCGTCGTAGCGCCACTCCAGCAGGAGCAGCCGGGCCTCCCGCAGGCGTCGCACGAAGGCGTAGCCGCCCAGGTCGGCCGGGAGTCCGCTCAGCGGGGTGCCTCGCCACAGCGCGAGTCCCGCCGCGCACTCGCGCGCGACGCGTTCCCAGTTCCGGGCGGCGTGCGCGCCGCGTGCCGTGGCGACGTGCCGCTCGAACACGTGGACGTCGAGCTCGCCGTGTTCGACCCGGAGCCGGTAGCCGGGCGGCACCGCGCGCAGCCGCTCGGGGTCGTCGAGCAGCCGACGCAGCCGGGTCACGTGATTGTGCAGCGAGGCCTGCGCGGACACCGGCGGCGCGCCGCCCCACAGCGCCTCCTTGAGCGACTCGACGGGCACGATCCGGCCCGCGTCGAGGAGCAGGGACGCCAGCAGGGCACGTACCTTCGGGCTGCGGACGATGTCGTAGGGAGGGACACCTGCCTCGCACTCGGCGTCCGGCGCGTCGGCCGTGTACAGGACCGGTGGGCCCAGCAGCCCGAACCGCAGCCCGTACCGCCGCATCACGCCGCCCATCGTCCTTCCACGCCCGGTCCGCACCGAGGGTCTGTTCCTGAGTTGCCTTGCCGAGTTGCCTCGCCGAGTTGCCTTGCCGAGTTGCCTTGCCAGGTCGCGCTACGAGTCGCATGACGCATCGCTGACGATTCGCATCACCGAGTCGCTCGGCCCGCTCGCGCTCGGGACGCGTACCCGGCCGCCCTACCGGAACACCGAGTGACCAGCGGCATCGCGAAGAACCGTTGGCCACATGTTAGCGATCCGTTGGCGCGATCTGATGTGATCACATCATCGGAATCGGCCCGACGGTGCGCGCGTATCGACGCGCAACTCGGGGGAGCGTCGCCGCCGCGGCCGAATCCGGGGGCGCGCGGGGCCTCGGTCGGCGGAGGTGACCGACCGGGCCCTGCGCCCCGTTCCGTTGCGTGCCGTTCCGGTCCCTACTGGTGCGTGCCGTTCCGGTCCCTACTGGTGCGTGTCGTTCCGGTCCGTACTGGTGGTCCCGACGGCCCCTCAGATGACCGGCGGCCTGCCCAGCCGGGTCAGCCGCCACACCGTCCGCCACTTCATGGGCCGCCGATGTCCGGCCGGCTTGCGCACGCCCTCCGCGAACCCGCCGAACCAGGCCTTGAGACCGCCGAGCGAGCGGGTCCGCAGGAGGGTGACGGCGAGCCAGACGCCCAGGTGGACGGGGATGAGGAGCAGCGGAAGGTTACGGCGGACCAGCCAGACCCGGTTCCGGGCCGTGACCCGGTGGTATATCGCGTGCCGGGCGGGCGAGGTCTTGGGGTGCTGGAGGAGCAGCTCGGGCGCGTAGAGGATCTTCCAGCCGGCGTCGGTGGCGCGCCAGGCCAGGTCGGTCTCCTCGTGCGCGAAGAAGAACTCGGCGGGCCAGTCGCCGGTCTCCGCGAGCATGGCCATGCTCAGGGCGTGGCCGCCACCGAGGAAGCCGGTGACGTACCCGCCCTGCATCGGGTCCGAGGCGCCGACGCGCGGCACATGCCGGCGCTGGGTCTCGCCGTGCTCGTCGGCGATACGGAAGCCGACGATACCGAGGCGCGGGTCGGCGGCGTACAGGTCGCGGACGCGGCTCAGCACGTCGGCGTCGACGAGCAGCCCGTCGTCGTCCAGGTCGACCACGACGTCCACGTCGCCGAACTCCCTCAGCCGGGCGAGAGCGACGTTGCGGCCGCCGGGGCAGCCGAGGTTCTCGTCGACGTCGATCGTCGTGACCTCGCCGGGCAGGAAGAGGCGTTGGGCGAAGTCGGGCAGTTCGCAGCCGTTGCCGACGATCACGATGCGGGCGGGCGCCAGGTCCTGCTTGGCCACCGACTCCAGCAGCGCGTCGACCTCGGCGGGCCGGTTGCCCATGGTCACCACGGCCACGGCGATCCTCGGCTCCGCCGCGTCCCCGAAGTCCCCCACGTCCACCACGTCCCTCACTCCGTCCGGCCCTCGACGCGACCGCGTCCCGTCCACGCGCGGGCCCGTCGTTCACCTAGATGTTGCCTCAGGTGCGAGCGTTGCTCCGACGCCGCCTCATTTTGCTTCCCTTTTATGCCGGTTCTGCCTAAGCCGGTTCCGCCGATCCGGCCCCTTGGGGCGATGCGCCCGACGGGTCGCCTCGGTTCTCGATGGAGCACCGCGGTTCTCGATGACTCGCCTCTGGATACGTCGGCTCCGGTTACGCCGGTTCAGCCGCGTCGGTTTTCCCTGCGTCGGACGAACTTCAGCCCCGACCAGTCCTCCCCCAGCGCGGCGACCTTCACGTCCACGACACCGAGGGGCAGGAAGAGCTCGCGCAGGGCGTTCTCGGTGATGTCGCTGACGTGTCCGGCCGCCTTGCGGGGCCAGGCGATCCAGAGCATGGCGTCGTCGGCGAGGTCGCGGACGAGGGCCGGGGTCTCGGCGGCGAGGTCGGCGTGGTCGCGGTAGAAGGCGACGGTGATGTCGGCGTCGCGGGGGCCGCCCGGGGCAACGTGGACGCCGTCGGGCAGGCCGGGGAGGTCCCACCCGGCCGGGGCGTTTCGCAGCCGCACCCGGTGGCCGGGCTTGACGCCGAGCTTCTTGGCGAGGGGGGTGCCGGAGTAGCCGCCGGTCGCGGCCGAGTCGCTCACGGTCTCACCGTAGCCTCGGACCGGACCTGCCCCCGGTCGGAATCACCTCACCTGGAGGATCAGCCGTGCCCTTCCGCTGTGCCGTACTCGACGACTTCCAGAACGTCGCGACGACTCTCGCCGACTGGTCGGCGTCAGCGCCTGCGTCGGGCGAGGAGCTGGAGGCGGTCTCCTTCACCGAGCACTTCGTCGACGAGAACGAACTCGCCGCGGCGCTCGCCGACTTCGACTGTGTGGTCACCCTGCGGGAGCGCGTCCCCTTCCCGGCGTCGCTGCTGGACCGTCTCCCCCGGCTGCGCCTGCTGATCGCCTCCGGCATGCGCAACTCGGTGATCGACTACGCGGCGGCGAAGGCGAACGGCGTGACGGTGTGCGGTACGGAGAGCTCCTCGACTCCGCCGGTGGAGCTGACCTGGGCGTTGCTGCTGGGCCTCGCGCGCGGGCTGGTGCAGGAGAGCACCTCTCTGCGGGTGGGCGGGCCGTGGCAGTCCACGGTGGGCGCGGACCTGCACGGGCGGCGGCTCGGGCTGCTGGGCCTGGGGAAGATCGGCGCGCCGGTCGCCCGGGTGGGCCTCGCCTTCGGCATGGAGGTGAGCGCGTGGAGCCAGAACCTGACGGCGGGGCGGGCGGCGGAGGTGGGGGTGCGGCCGGCCGCCTCGAAGGAGGAGCTTCTCTCCGAGAGCGACTTCGTATCGATCCACCTGGCCCTGAGCGACCGCACCCGGGGGCTGCTCGGCCCGGCCGAACTGGCTCTCCTCAAGCCGACGGCGTACCTGGTGAACACCTCGCGGGCGGCGATCGTCGACCAGGACGCGTTGCTGACGGCGCTGCGCGAAGGCCGTTTCGCGGGCGCCGGCGTGGACGTCTTCGACGTCGAACCCCTCCCCGCCGACCACCCGATGCGAACGGCTCCCCGCCTGCTGGCCACTCCGCACCTGGGATACGTGTCCCGGGCGAACTACGAGCGGTACTACGGGCAGGCGGTGGAGGGGATCCGGGCGTATCTGGCGGGGGCGCCGGTGCGGGTGCTGGGCTGAGTCGACCGGGTGACCGGGTGGCCGATGACTTCGGAAACGAGCTACGCCGCGTTCAGTTCACACCAGACGAGCTTGCCCCGACGTCCCATCCGGGACAGCGGCTGCCAGTGCCAGAGGTCCGAGCAGGCCCGGACGAGGGCCATCCCGCGGCCGTTCTCGGCGCCGGCCGGCTCCTCCAGCCGTCCCGGCGGCTCGGGCGGCTCGGGGTCCGCGTCCCAGGCACCGATCTGCAGGATCCCGTCCCGGAAACGGAGGCGCAGACACGCGGGCCCCTTCGTGTGCAGTACGGCGTTGGAGACCAGCTCCGAGGCGAGCAGCTCCGCGGTGTCGACCAGGTGGATCAGACCGTGCAGGGTGAGGATCAGACGCAGGGTGCGGCGGCAGACGGTCACGGCGCGGGGGTCGCAGGGGATGTAGAGGGAGTACTCCCAGGGATCGAACATGCGTCAACTCCGAGTGGCGTGAGGGGATTTACGCGCGGTGGCATTGCCGCAGCCGTCGTGGCAGAACGGAGCGGTGCACTTCCGCAGCGTGTGCGGTACGTCACTGACGGTAGACCTGGATTTCCAGGTTAAGCAAGCCGGTCCCGTAATCTGACCCCGAACGAGTCGCGCTCACAGGCGCGTTGAAAGGAGTGACCGATGGGCTTGAGGCGCGAACCGACGGCACGTCAGGTGCGCTTGGCGATGGAGCTGCGCAGGCTCCGCGAAGCGGCCGGCCTCAAGGCGCGGGAGGCGGCGGCCCTGCTCGGAGTGAGCTCCACCCAGATCAACCAGATCGAGTACGGCCAATCGGGCGTGAGCGAGAAGCGGTTGCGCAGCCTGGCCGCGCACTACGCCTGCATGGACGAGGCGTTCATCGATGCCTTGGTGGCGATGGCGACCAATCGGACACGAGGCTGGTGGGAGGAGGACCGGGGCCGACTGCCTTCGGCATTTCTGGACCTGGCCGAGCTGGAGCACCACGCCACGTATCGGGCCGACGTGGAATGCCTGCATGTACCCGGCCTTCTGCAAACCGAGGATTACGCCCGCGCGGTGTTCGCATATCGGGTGCCCGAACTACCCGACCACGACCTGGCATTGCGGGTGGCACACCGCATGCGCCGTAAGGCGATCATCGAGCGGGCGGATCCCGTCCCGTACCAGGCGGTGATTCATGAAGCGGCACTACGCATCAGGGTCAGCAACCGCGCCGCCGCCCGTGCCCAACTCGCCCACATCCTCGACCTGTCCGAGGTGGACCACGTCACCGTGCGGGTGATCCCCTTCGACCGCGACGGCTTCGCAGGAGCTTGGAACACCATGATGTTGGCGGGCGGTGCGGTGCCCAAGCTGGACTCGGCGCAGCGTGACGGGCCGGAAGGCACGGCCCTCGTCGACTCCGAAGCCCAGCTCGGAGCCCTTCGAACGCTCTTCCGTAAGCTGAAGGCGGAGTCGCTGGATCCCGCATCGTCGCGCGACTTCATGAGCAGGCTGACGAAGGAGCTGTGAGGCGCGCTGTGACCACTCCCGGCAACTGGCAGAAGTCATCCTTCTCCGGAGGGTCCGACGGCAACAACTGCCTCGAACTCACCTCCACCGCCGCCGACACCCTCCGCCTCCGCGAAAGCGACAGCCCTGCCAGGGTCCTGACCACGACCCCGGCAGCCCTCGCCCACCTCCTGGCAGTCATACGCACCAACACCATCGCCGACCCCATGTGAGCGGGAGCTCGAGAGCAATCAGCCGGAGTTTCCGAGGGCCTCGGAGACAGCCTGCTTCTGGAACTCGATGACCTCACGGCATCGGGCATTCTCCAACTCCGCCCCAAGGCTGTAGACCGGAATGTCCTCACGGTCGAGCACTGCCTCGTAGCAGAAGCCCAGAACGCCGTACAGAACTTCTCCGCTCAGCCCTTCAGGTGCATCGCTGCAGGCGAGAAGCGCCGAGAGCATCTGCGAGGTGCCGTACTCCTCCGCGATTTCGTCGAGTTCCTCGTACTGGTCGAGCACGTCCTCCGGGAGCATGATCTTCTCGCGGCCCGCGCGGAGGTCCTCGTGCCCCAGTCTCAGCCCCTCGGCAAGATAGTCCCGGATCTCGACCGTCTCGATCGGGCCCATGATGTCGAGGGTCCAGTCCATCACCTTGAGAGCCGTGGCCAGTCGGCCAGTGGGCCGAATGTTCTGCAACACCTCGCGCAGTGAGCGCATTTCACGATCCCACAGGTACACGACGAACCTCCCGCTCGCTAACCGACACCGGCCCCCCACTTACCCACGACTCGGATCGCCTGGTACACGGCACCGCCGATTCTTCCACCACAGTTCTGTCGTCGCTCACCGCACGGCACGCGGGACGTGGCCATACGACCTGTCGAACCCACTTCGCCCATGTCGACTGCGTTGAGCAGGATCTGTTCGGCGTCCGTCTGCTTGGGGCCAGTGAACCGCTTGCCGTAGACCCTCCGGTAGCCAAGGGACTCCGCCAGCGCGGCCGCATCCGGCTGGATCTTGCCTCGGTTCACGGCGTAGACCAGCTCACCGTCGAGTTCGGCCGTGGTCACCGTCGTTCCGTTGTAGGCACGGTCGCCGTACCTGGCCCGCCAGGTTTCGTGGATGGCGTCCGCATCCGCCTGAAGCTCCCCGTCGGTCTTGCAGTTGTGGACAAGGAGAGAGGTGGTACCCGCCAGCACGTAGTACGTGTGCAGACGGCTGACAGTGAGGTTGTGGACGGTGGCGTCCGTCGCCGTCCACCGCTTGATCGCGGTGATCTGGACACGGGTGCCAGCACCCGTCTGGAGCCACTCGCCCGCCTGGAGGTCGGTCGCCTGAATCCAGGCGCGCAGCTCTGGGACCCAGAAGGGGTGGCCGTCGGTCGCGGTGACCTCGGCGGTCTTCGATCCCTTCTTGCCGTCGATGTCGATGGCGACCTTGACCAGGTGCTTGAGGCCCTGGCCATTGATCTCGGCGGTGACCTCCTCCATCTGGGTCTCGCCCGTTTCTGGGTCGCTGGCCATCACCTTGTCGCCGGCCTTGACGTCCTTGATCGCCTTGGTGGAGCCGTCGGCCATCAGGACACGGGTCTCGGGCGTGAAGCTGTTGACCGTGCAGGCGTCGGCACTGCCTCCGTCCCCGTCGGACGGGCCCCCCGAGTCCTCCTTGCCCGACTTGCTGCGTGAGCCGCCCGACTTGTTCTCCGCTTTGCCGCCGCCCGAGGAGCCCTTGGACTGGGCGCCTCGGCCGGCCTTCACCTGCGCCGAGTTGCCCCTGGCACCCTTGGAGCCCGTGTGCGACTTCTTCTTGACCGCCTCGGCGGCTCGCTTCGCCGCTTCTCTCGCCTTGCGTTTGGCCTCGGCCGCGGCCGCCTCCGCGGCCTTCTTCGCCTTGATCAGCGCGACCTTCGCGGCCTTGGCCGCCTTCATGCCGATCTCGGCCGCGCGCTTCGCCGCGCGGAAGGCCTTGACCGCGCTCATCGTGCCCTTGAAGGCACGCCACATCTTCTTGCCCTTGGAGAAGACGCTGGTCCACGGGATGGCGTCCATCAGGAGGCTGCCGCAGGCCCACAGGTCGCCCTGGGTGAAGCAGCCGACCACGTCGTTCCAGCCGATGAACTCCTTGAACACGGCCCAGCCGGTCGCCAGGATCACATCGCCGATCGAGCGGTTCAGCGTCTTCTGGTACTCGGCGATCTTCGCGTCGAGCGCCGCGATCGACGCGTCGAAGCTGGAGGCCGAGGAGGTGAGACCGGACGGGTCGGCGTGCGTCACCGGGTTGTTGTTGGCGTACGAGTAGCCGTTGGCCTGGAGCGGGTCGCTCTCGTCCAGGACCGGGTCGGCCGCGATGAAGCGGCCCGTCCCCGGGTCGTACTCCCGGGCGCCCATGTGCGTCAGGCCGGTCTCGTTGTCCTCGTCACCTGTGTGGAACCCGGTGTGCGTGCGCGGCGCGATGTTCACGGCGCGGTCCTCGCCCCACGGGTCCCTCTTCGTGACGCGCACGATCATCCCGGAGTCGAGGCGGACCTCCGCCACCGGAGTGCCGTTGAGGTCGGTCGCCTGGGCGAACAAGTACTCGCTGACGCCCGCCGCGTTGTTGGTGCTCTCGCGGTAGCGGGTCACCGCGGGGCCGCCGATGCCGGCGTAGGTGCGCTCGGTGAAGCGGACCTTGCCGGCCGTGGTCAGCGAGACCTTGGTGTCGGGCAGGTTCAGTACCGCGCCCGCGCTGGTGCGCTCCAGCAGGCGGTTGCCCATGGCGTCGTAGACGTACGTCGTCTTCGAGGCCGGCTTCCACAGCTGGGTCGCGACGGTCGAGTTGCACGCCGCCAGGGTCAGGTCGGTGCCCACCGTCGACGCCGGGGCGGACAGGCACAGGTTCGCCGAGAGGTTCTTGATCTGGCCGGTGCTCAGGGTCTGCCAGCGCTGCGCCGCCACGGTGGTGTCGCAGGGCTGGACGAGGACCGGCGAGGCGGCCGCGAGGCTGGTCGGCTGGGCGCATTTCCCGCCGACCATGAACGAGCCGATCGTGGCGTCCTCGACCGTGCCGTTCTTGTCGGCGTCGGCGGCCTGGAGGCGGAAGTTCTGCGCCTTGCTGCCGTTGCACACGTAGATCTGGATGGCGGTGCCCGCGTTCGGGACGCCGCCCGCGAGGTCCAGGCACATGTCGCCCGTGCCCACGAAGGCGCCCGAGCCGTCCGCGCCGAAGCCCGTCACGGACTCGACCTTGCCGTCCCAGGTCCAGGTCAGGGCCTGGGCGGTGTCGCCGCCCGTGCTGCGCTTCTCCAGGTCGCCCGCGCTGTCGTACGTCTGGTCCGAGCGCGTCTTGACCGTCGCCCCGGCCGTTGTCGTCGATGTCGTGGTGTATGAGGTGAGGGTGTGCGGCTGGTCGTTCTTCGCCGTGTCGCTGGTGCCGTAGGCGTAGTCGGTGACGACGTCGCCCTTGGTGTCGCGCACCCCGGCCGTGATGGTCGGGGTGGCCTGGTACGCCGTCTTCCTGGTGCGGTTGCCGAGGACGTCGTACTCGTAGGACTGCCAGTAGCCCGAGTTGTCGGCGGAGACGTTGACCGTGCCGTCGGAGTAGAGCGGCTCGGCGGTGGTCTTGCCGGTTGCGGTGCAGGCGCCGCCCGGCGTCGTCCACGCCTCCTTCAGCTGGCCCAGGGCGTCGTACTTGAAGCACTGCTGGTCGGTCGTCGCGCCCATGCGGTCGGCGACGGACAGGACGTTGCCCGAGGCGTCGTAGGAGTAGGAGCGCTTGCTGATCTCACTGCCTGGCACGACGGTCGTGTCGGGGGTCGGGGTCTCCCGGACGAGCCTGCTGCTCTGAAGTTCGCCCGTGGACTCGTTGAACGTGTTCTCCTGCCAGAGCCGGCGGCCCACCTCGCCCACAGTCGCGCGCAGTACCTGCCCGTACGGCGAGTACGACGTCTCGGAGGCGTACCAGTCCTTGCCGGAGACCGAGGTCGGCAGACCGGCCTTGTTGTACCGGGTGATCACGGCTTCGGCGTCGAGGCCGCCGGCCGCCGGGGCGGTGTACTTCTCCAGCTGGCCGTCGCTGTTGTACGCGTACGAGTACGTGTACTGGGTGGCGAAGCCTTCGGCGGTCAGACCCGCCGTGGAGCCCGGGGGCAGCGCCGTGGTCATCGCCGTCGGCTGGTAGTCGGCCGTGTAGCCGCCGACGGTGGTGGTGTACGCCTTGCCGTCGTTGAGACGGGTGGCCGAGGAGAGCTGGCCCTTGCCACCGGGTGCGGCGTCGTAGGCGTACGACTGCACGGGGGTGGCGGTGGTCGAGCCCTTGGGCGTGACCTTGACCTGCTCGACGCGGTTCAGGCGCTCGTAGGTGTACGAGACCGTCTGGCCCCGGGCGTCGGTCGCCTTGTCCACCCGGCCGTACGCGTCGTAGTCCGTGTGGGCGGCGCCCGCGTCCGGGTCGGTGGTGTCGGTGACCCGGCCCAGTGCGTCGTACTTCCAGGTGCGGGTGTTGCCGACGTCGTCGGTGCTGGTCACCATGTCGCCACGGAGGTCGTACTCGTAGGTCGTGGTGACCGCGCCGGCCTCGGTCAGCGCGGTGTCGCTGAACGTGTCCTGGCGGGTGGTGCGGCCCAGCGTGTCCGTCCACACCCGGGAGGCGGGCGTGCCCTGTGGCTGGCGGACGACCGTGTAGTCGAGGCCGTACTCGTAGCGGGTGCGGCGGTCCGTGGTCTGCACGTCCTTGCCGGCGTTGGTGAACTTCTCGCCCGTCTGCGGGTAGGAGCTGTGCACCGGGGTGACCGTCAGGACGCGGCCCAGGCCGTCGTACGTGTACGAGGTGGCGTTGGGGACCAGTCCCTCGGAGTCGGGGACGACCAGCTTGGTGTCCGGGTCGCCCTCCATGTAGTACGCGTTGCGGGTGTAGCGCACCTGGCCGGAGCTGTTGTGCAGGGTGTCGGTGACCAGGCGGCCGCCGTCCACCGCGGGTGTCTGGGTCTGGCGCTCGCGGCCCAGGCCGTCGTAGATCGTGGTGCTCGGCTGGTACTTGGCGTCGCCGGCAGCCGGGCTCGGGTTGTCCGAGAGCGACTCGGTGACCACGGACACCGGCTTGTCCGAGTCGGTGTTGTAGGTGTACCTGACCGTCGGGTCGTCGGTCGCCGGCTGGGTGGCGTCCCAGGCAGCGACCGCGCGGCCGAGCGGGTCGTACTCGTACGACTCGACGCGGTTGTTGGCGTCGGTCGACCTGATGGTGACGCCGCGGCCGGGCTCGAGGGTCGTGATGTCGGTGAAGCCGGTCTCCACACCGTCGACGACCTTGCTGCCGTTGACCGTGTCGATCCGGTAGACCTGGCCGCTGTCCGGCGTGTACTTGGTCCTGTTGACGACACCGGTCGCGTCGGTGGCCTCGACGACGCGGCCGAACGCGTCGTACGCCATCCGCGACTCGGGGTTGGTCGCCTCCCAGCCCGTGCCCGCACCGGTCGGCGCGACGGTCCTGGTCACCAGACCCTTGGTGGGCGCGGCGGTGTGTGAGGCGGCGCCGTCGTAGTACATGCGCGAGGCGCTGACCAGCGTCGATGCTGTGGCGCTGGAGAGATCGGCGGTGCAGGCGGTCGTGCCGGCGGTGGTGACGGTCTGGGCGACCAGGCCGACGAGGTAGTTGTCGCCGTCCGTGTTCTGCGTGTACGAGGTCGCGGTGCACGACTCGTCACCGATGACGGCCACGTCGCCGAACTCGCGGACCTTGGAGGGCAGTCCGTAGAGGGGGTCGTAGTCGGTCTGGGTGGTCACCGTGCGCAGGTAGGAGCCGTCCGGGCCCTTGACCGAGGCCTTGCTGATGGTCCTGGTCTCGCCGAGCGTGACGCGCTCGGACACGACGTCCGGGCCGTCGGTGCGGTTGCGGGTGGCCAGCCGGACCGGGGTGTCCGGGATGTTGACGGTACGGGCGGTCCAGCCGGTCCTGGTGTCCGCGCTCGTGTCGGGGTAGGTCAGCGACTCGGCGACCATGCCGGCGTACGCCTTGCGGTCCTCCTTGAGCACCGCGCCGTTGATGTCCGTCATGGTGGAGGAGCGCTTGACGTCGTCGGACGACTTCTCCGGGGTGCTGTCGGCGAGGACGTCGTCGGCCATGCCGCGGAAGTAGCGGGTCACCGACTTGGAGGCAGCGGTGCCCTCGCCGGCGTCCGTCACGCCGGTGATGGTGGTGACGACGGGGTAGCCGCGCCAGTCGTCCCAGGTGCGCTTCTTGGGGCGGGAGAACTCCCCCTGGTTCTTGGCCCACAGTGCGCCGTCCACGGCGTCGGGGTAGGTCTCGTACGCGTACTGCGTCACGATCTCCTTGGCGTCCGACAGGCGCGGAAACTCGGTGATCTTGTCGACGACGTACTTGTGGAACCAGGAGATGCGCTTGTCCTCCAGCTCACCGTCCGCGTGCCAGTAGGCCGGGTAGCAGAGCTGGTCGTTCTTGTCGACGGCCGCGCGGGTGGCGCCGGTGGCGCACTTGTCCTCGGGCGCCTTGTAGTCGACGTGGGTGCGGCCGCCGTACTCGGAGACGACCTCCTCGATGCGCAGCCGGGCGAACACCTCGTCCGGGTCGGACGCGCTGTTCTTCACGCGGTTGGGCAGCGCGTGCTCGTTGTGACCGAAGGAGACCGGGTTGAGAGCGGCGGAGGAACCGTCGACCGCGTACCCGACCCGGCCGATGGACTCCAGCCACAACGCGGTGTACTCGCCCGTCAGGTTCCACGGGAAGGACTGCTTCAGGCCCCAGGTGTCGACCTTGGACAGCAGGGTCGCGGTGGCCGAGTCGCCCGCCAGGCCGCAGGCGTTGCGCTGGCCGGTCTCGTTGCCGTCGGCGTCGGAGGAGTACTCCGTCAGCCGGACGCCCTGCTCACGCTGGGCGCAGGAGTCGACCGAGACCAGGCGCTTGCGCGACCAGAAGGTCGGGGCGTACGTCTGGCACTTCTTGCCGGCCTCGCAGGAGAGGTCGGCCGGCGTGTCGAACCAGGGCCGGGTGCGGTCGGACTGCTTGGAGTCGAAGTTGCTCTCCGAGCAGGACACCTTGAAGGCGTTGTCGTCGAAGCAGCGCTCGGTGGCGTGGAAACGCATCCGGCCGAGCGGTTCCTCGCTGAACAGGGAGCCGGCTCGCTGGCCGTAGTCGATGTGGCTCAGGTAGCCGCCGCGGTCGTAGGCGACCGGCGGCTTCTCCTTCATGTTCTGCGCGTAGGTGTTCTTCTCCTTCTCCCACCACAGCGTCATCGCGCTGCCGGTGGTGTCCACGACGTAGTCGAGCTGGAAGCGCCAGCCCTGGTCGCAGAAGGAGTCCTTGAACGCGGGCTTGTAGCAGGGGTCGGTGTCGTGGTTGCCGGCGACGGGCACCGACAGCACGGACTTGGTCTCCGGCTTGCCGGAGGTCCAGCCCGGCAGACGGTTGAGACCGAAGTAGTACTGGGTGCCGTCGTCGGTGGTGACGCGCCAGAACTCGCCGTTGTCGTCACCGTTGCCGGAGCCGTCGATGCCGGTGATCCGCTTGTAGTCGGCGGCGTCGAGCAGCTCGATGCGCATGTTGTCGCCGCGGGCGCTCTTCCACTGCTTGGTGGTGTCGTCGCGCACCAGCTCGGTGGTGGTCCCGTTCAGGGACAGCACGGCGTTGTACGAGCCCCAGCACTGGTCGCCGGTGAAGTGGCCCTTGTTGTTGGCGTTCGCGGTGTCGGCGGCGCAGCCCACGAAGGTGCGGGTGATGGAGCCGGGGTTGTAGTCCCAGCCCTCGCCGACCCAGGAGACCTGGTTGTTGGTGGAGGACGTCCGTCCGTCCGAGGTCTGCGAGTTGTAGCTGAGGGTGACGTTGGGCGACGGGCCGGCCGGGACCTGCGGTGCGGCCATCGTGTACGCGTAGGTGAACGCGCCCGAGGAGCCGCCGGCGGTCCAGGAGCCCGCGGAGACGATCGGGCTGGCGCCGAAGTCGCCGCCGGAGCCGGCGCCGTAGGAGCTGCCCACGAGGAGGCCGCCGCCTGAGGCGTCGGCGATCTGGCGTACGGCGTCCGCGGGACGGCCGGCGTGCCAGACGGCGGAGCTGACCGTCGAGTCGTCGCCCCGGTCGGCGGCGGTGTCCGCGGTCGCCGCGGACGTGGTGCCGGAGAGGGCCTGCAACTGGGCCGTGTCCAAGGTGATGTTGACGAGGGTTTCCGGCACCGGCTTGTGGTCGTCGGTCGAGCCGACCACTTCGTCGGACGCGCCGTCCTCGCCCGAGTCCGCCTCGGAGCCCGAGGAGTCGCCCGCGTCCACCGCCATGTCGACAGTCCGGCCGGTGCGCTCGACGTCGGTGCTCACCGGGACGCCGGTGGAGCACTCCTCGACGTCGGGCGTCTCGGCGTAGCAGGACGGCATCAGGGTGAAGGACAGCCGGTCGAGCCACTGGGCGCTGTAGGTCTCGGCGAGCTTGGTGGCGTCGATCGAGACGACCGCGTCGCCGGTGGCGGTGTCGGGCGCGTCCACGGCGAGCATGAAGCCCTGCGCGCCGTTGGCCACGGCCGTGTCCTCGGACGCGGCGGCGACGCTCCACTGTCCTTCGAGGGCGTCCACCTGGGCGTCGGAGGCGCCCTCGGGCGCGCCCACACCGATGGTCATGACGCCGTCGGCCGACTTGGCGACCTCGGTGGTGGTTCCGGCGGCCATGACGTCGACGGCCTTGCTGCCGGAAGCCTCGGGGACCTCGGCGACGGCCGCCGGCTCGTACGGACTCGCCGGCTCCGTCTCGGCCTGGCCGGCCAGTTCCTCGAGCGCGTCGGTCCGCTCCTCGTCGACCGGGACCGGGTCCGTCTCCTGGAGCTCGGCGAGCTCGACCGGTGTACGGGTGTCGTCGGGGCCGAAGGCCATGGCACCCGGCAGAAGGGTCACATTGAGGGCAAGGACCAGTCCGGCTATGACACCGACCCTGGCTCTACGACGGACCAGGCGCTCACGCGGCGATCTCGCCAGCGAACCCCTTCCGCACCACGACAGCACCGCACGCACGGTCAATTGACCCTTTCCGAGTCATAAACCATCAGAAACACGCGGACCGATGGCACATGGTGATCAGCAAATTACAAACCGAGCACGAACATAAAGGCGTTGTGAAGATCCACGTCAAGATGTGCTGAATGCGTGTTAGCTATGTCACTGATCAAAATCAGACAAAGATCAGCAAAGAAACTCCCCAGAGCTCTTTACGTCGACGTCGCCGAGTCGCGGCCGTCCGAAGGGTGTTGATCTCACCCGGAGTAGCTGTTCATACTCCAACCGCCCAATCCGACGCGTCGCAAGCTCGTCACGGCTTGTCACCAGGCCCGAGGGCACCCCTGGAAGAGCCATGCCGCGGCGGTCAGACACCTCGCGGCCCAGCCTGTTGGAGAAGGGCCCTTGAGCGACCTCGACACCGCCACGGAACCAAGTCCGCCCGGTAGAAGCCGCGTTCGGCGCGCCGTCGCCGCCGCCGTCGCGCTGGCCGTGCTGGCCGGCGGCGCCGCCGTGCTGACCCTGCGGGACGACTCCGCCGGCCCCTCCGACGCCAGGACCGAGCGCGCCGCGCGGCCGATCGACGAGGACGAGGCCCAGCGCCGCGCCCGCAAGAGCGGCAAGCAGGTCGAAGTCGCCGCGCTGACCGACGAGTTCTCCACCACGTACGCCGACCCCGACGGCTCGTTCACCTACACGGCGTCAATCGCGCCCGTGCGCGCCAAGAACGCCGAAGGCGCGTGGGCGCCGGTGGACACCACGCTGGAGCGGGACGGCGGCGGCAAGGGCTGGCGCACCGTCAACAGTCCGTATCCCGTGACCTTCGCGGCCGGGGATCCGGACCGCGCCCCGGCCCGCACGGCGGCGGCGCGCACCTCCGGCTCCACCGTCCGGACGGCCGTCTTCCGCACCGGCGCGGGAACCGGCACCGGCGACACCGCCGAGCGGATCGACGACGCGGCCGACACCTCGTGGACCCGGCTGCTGACGATGACCGCCGAGGGCCACGAGATCGACTTCGACTGGCCCGGCACGCTGCCCGAGCCGGTCGTCGAGGACAACCGCGCACTGTACGAGGGCGTCCTGCCCGGCGTGGACCTGATGCTGTCCGCGCGCGACACCGGCTTCACCCACGTCCTCGTGGTGCACACCCCCGAGGCCGCCGCGCAGCTGATCGCCGCCCCGCCGCGCTACCGCGTGACGTCGACCGACGTCACCTTCGCCCTCGACCCGTCCACCGACGTACTCATGGCCAAGGATGGCGGCGGCAACGAGATAGCCGTCTCCCCCACCCCGTTCCTGTGGGACTCCGCGGGCACTCACGAGACGGACCCCGACTCCGCCGACCCGGAGTCCGCGACCGGCGCCAACGAGGACCCCGAGATTGTGGAGGGGACGGTCGCGGCCGATCCCGCCGCCTACCCGCAGACCTCCGCCGCGAACGCCACCCTCGCCCTGCCCGCCGTGAACGGCCCCGGCGAAGGCGCCCACGCCGCCACTGCGGCCGCCGAATTCGACAACGGCAGCGGCGTCCTGACCGTCACCCCGCCGAAGAGCTACCTCACCACCACCGAGAACCTGACCTACCCGCTCTTCGTCGACCCCTCAACAACCGGCGTCCGCGCCAACTGGACCACCGTCTACAAGCGGTACCCGGGCTCCAGCTTCTATGACGGCGCCAACTACAACGAGGACACCAAGGAAGCCCGGGTCGGCTTCGAGAAGGAGACCTGGGGCACCGCCCGGTCCTTCTTCAAGATGAAGATCAAGAGTTCGATCAAGGGTGCGGCGGTCTCCAGCGCCACCCTGAAGGTCCTCGAAACCCACTCCTGGTCCTGCAGCAAGCGCACCGTGCAGGTATGGCGCACCGACCCCTTCGGCACCAAAACCACCTGGAACAACCAGCCCGCCTGGAAGAGGAAGATCACTTCCAAGTCCTTCGCCTATGGCTGGAAGTCCAACAGCGCCTGTCCCAACGCCTACGTCAACTTCACCGTCACCTCGCTGGCCCAGGAGGTCGCCGACAACGGCTGGACCGACTTCAACGTGGGCCTGGTCGCCTCCACCTCGGCCTCCGCGCCGACGGGCTCCTCCAGCAGCCTCGAGACGGACACGTACTCCTGGAAGAAGTTCCAGGCGGAGGGCAGCGGCTCTCCCTCGGTGTCCATCACCTACAACCGCAAGCCGAACACTCCGACGGCCCTCACCGTGAGCCCCGGCTCCTGCGACACCAGCGCCGCCCCGTACATCAAGATCGGTAAGTCGGCCAACATCTCCATCGGCGCCAAGGCCACCGACCCTGACGGCGTGATGAAGGAGCTGGAGTTCGAGCTCACGCGGACCGACACCGGCGCCAAGACGGTCTTCCACCGGCCGACGACCAGCGGTTCCGCCATCTCGGCCCCCCTCACCGGGCTCGTCAACGGCGTCACGTACCAATGGCGGGTACGCGCCTGGGACGCCGAGAGCAGCAGCGCCTGGGCGCCGACCAGCGGCACCCTCTACTGCCGCTTCGTCTACGACGCCGCCCTGCCCGACTCCCCCGCACCGGTCGTCTCGACGGACTTCCCCGGTGACGAGGACGAGGACGGCAACCCCGAGGCCTGGTCCGTCGAGCCCTTCGGCGGCAACGGCGGCAGCTTCACCTTCGCGGTCGGCGACCCCGCCGAGACCGACATCGTGAAGTTCGTCTACTCCATCAACTCCACCAGCTACGCCGGTTACGTCTGCGCGAACGGCAAGCAGGGCACCACGGGTGGTCTCACGGCTTCCTGCACCACGCCCGTCAAGTCGGCCACGGTCACCGGCGTCAAGCCACCGGCCGCCGGTCCCAACACCCTGTACGTCAAGTCGTTCGACGCGGCCGGCAACCCGTCCCCGAACGCCCGCAAGTACTTCTTCTACGTCACGCCGCGCTCGGTCGCGGACGGTGCTGGCGACCTGAACGGCGACGGCACGGCCGACTTCGGCCACATCACCGCCGCCGGAAATCTCTGGATCGACTCGGTGTCCCAGAACGGCACCTACTTCGCCAGCGCTCTCGGCATCCATGAGAAGGGGACCCTGCTGGCCGACGGCGACACCGCCCCGCACCTCTGGGACGGCACGAGCAAGTTCGCCCTGATCACCCACAACGGCGACTTTGCCCCGGGCGACGGCGTCACCGACTGGATCGTGCGCACCGCCGAGGACCGGCTGTTCCTCTACCCCGGCGACGGCTACGGCGCCGTCGACGTGAGCAAGCGCATCGAGCTGCGGCTGCCATCGAACGCCCCCGCCCCGTCCACCTTCTCCGAGATCAAATCGGCGGGTGACATCACCGGCGACGGCCAGCCCGAGCTGTTCGTGGCCGGCGGCGCGGGTGGCGCCGAACTCTGGGTCTTCACCGGCTGGAGCGGCGGGACCTTCTCCACCGCCGTCAAGCTCACCAGCTCCGCCTGGGCCGACGCCGAACGGGACTTCGTGGCCATCGCCGACTACAACGGGGACGGCGCCGCCGACCTGACGTACCGCAGCGCGGCCGGCAACGTCTGGTTGCGCAAGGGCGTCCTCGACAGCGGCGGTGGCACGGTCCTCACCAGCCTGGGCACCGCCGCCGCGAGCCTGGACGGCGACAACGCCTACGTCTCCGGCACGATGACCCGCGCCGCCTTCCCCCTGCTCCACGGCAGCCCGGACACCACCGGCGACGGCATTCCCGACATCGTGGCCACCAACAGCGCCGGAGCGCTCCTGCTCTACAAGGGCGGGGCCACCGCCCTCGGTACCGCGACCACCCTGCGAACGAGCGGATACAGCACGACCAAGCAGCTCGGCTGACCCGGACGGACCCCGGGCCGTACCTGCCCCGAACGACCGGCGCCCCCTGCCCCCAGAGCAGGGGGCGCCGTCCTGCGTCCGCCCTTCATACGACGATGCAGGTCATGGCCGCCCACAGCAGGGGCGAGTGCTCGATCCGGCCGCTCGACCGCCAGTGATCGAGCTGCTCGCGCTGCCAGCGGCCGAGCGCCTGCACGGGGTCACCCTGCTCGTGGGCGGTGTCGACGGCGACGATCGCCTCCGACAGCGGGCGCACGGACGCGGACAGACCGGCCAGCCGGTGGAAGGCGAGGTTCGTCGGCAGCACCCAACGGGTGGCGGTGACCAGCTCCGCACCGTTGTGGATCATCGCCGTGGCCAACCCGAACGACTCGGCGAACCGCAGATCGCCGCCGCTCTCGCAGCCGATGAGGGCGACCCGGCGTGGTGCGGGCCAGATCCCCGCGCCCGGCTCGCCGTCCGCGCGCAGGGGAAGCGTGCCCAGCAGCAGGTCCTTGGCCGACAGCGGCCGATGACCGCGGACCGGCTCGGCCAGGCCGACCGTCTCCGCACCGCAGCACAGATGGAGCGTGCCGTCCTCGCTCTGCCCGCCCTCGACCGGCGCGCCGCTCACATGCCCGACGTACATCAGCCTGCGCACCCCCTTGCGGAGCACGTCGCCCAGCCAGTCCCGGTCCAGGTCGGTGCGGCGGAACGCCTCCGCCGGGGCGGTGACCGACGGCACGACGGCGCCCGCGTCGAGACGGCGCCGGACGAGCGACATCAGCTCCGGGTCCGAGCCGGGCGGCCCCAGGACGGAGCCGAGCGGGGAGTCGGCCCGGAATCCGGGCACCCGGGGGTCGAGGACGAGCACCACCGCGTCGGCACTCGTTGCGGTACCCGGCCCGGCGCCCGTTTCCGCGAGGGCTCCTTGCCGCAAGGACGCCGGCGCGGTGGTCACGACGTCCGCCAGGTCGATGAGCCGTACGTCGCTCGTCCCGTCGACGGCAAGCAGTTCCCACGGCACCTGGGCCACCCGGGGCGACGGCTGGATCCGCACCAGCGGACGGCCCGCGCGCGCCGACACCTGACGTATCTGCTCGGTCAGCCCCGCCGGCCACAGCGCCTCGGCCAGCAACCGCGCGAGCCGCAGCTCGGTCCGGTACCCGGCCAGCGCGCCCGAGTCGAAGGCGCGCCGCATCCCCTCGGCGCCCGCGACCGCCCCCGGGAGCGCGTCGGCCAGCGCATGGACCGCCCGGTCGACCTCGTCGGCGGGCCCACGGCCGGTACCGAACCCCCGGGCCCCACCCGCCCACGTCCAGGTCATGAACAGGTCGCCGGCGTCTGCCAGCCGGACCTGCACCACCGGGCGGCTCGTCAGGTCCTCGGTCATCCAGAACGGCGTCTCCGCCTCGCTCACGAGCCGTCGGTGATAGCGGAACTCGGCCGCCGCGATGTACTCCTGGAGCGCGACGCGGCCTGACTCCGACGACATCCGCACCTTCGGCGGCGGCGCCACGCGCAGTCCCGCGGAGGCAGCGGCCTCCGCCGCCACGCCCCCCAGCGCCACCACGCCGTCGACGGGCTCGTACGTCTTCATGCCCGCGCTCGGGAACACCGGAGAGTCGGACGCCACCGCAGCCGTCGCCGAAGCCGTGGTTGCAGCCGTGGCCGAAGTCGGGGCGGAAGCCGTGGCCGACCGCGGCGTACGGTCGAGCGCCAGCGAGGCACCCGCGCAGCGGTGTTCCGCCAGTTCGAAGAGCAGCCCCTGGTCCTGCCGGCGTACCGCGAGACGGAAGACCAACTGCATCGCCTCGTCCGCGAGTTGCAGCCACTGACTGCGCGCGTGAGCGGTGACGAAGTCGAAGCGGGCCGCCTCCAGGGCCAGTGCGGCGGGCAGGGCGACCGAGATCGCCGTACCGATGGACTCCGACTCGCGGTCGCCGTGGTCGGTCCGGTTCAGGTTGTCCTCGAGGGTGCGCGCGAGCAGCAGGTCGACCTGTGCGCACCGCTCGTACACCGCCCGCTCCTGGTACACGTCCCGGGCCTGCTGGGCCAGCCGCTTCATCTCGTCGATGTCGCGGCGTTCGTAGGCGTGTTGGGCGCCCAGCAGCATGCTGTCGGCGGCGGCGATCGCGGCGCCGAGCCGCTCGAACCGGGCCAGGCTCGCCCCCAGCAGGTCATCCGCGCCGATGGCGTCGCCGCGCCGCCCGGCGAGAAAGCCGCGGGCCTGTTCACAGACCGCCAGGTCACCGAACCGCCGCTGCCGCTCGAAGAACGCGGACGCCTCCGCGAACAACCGCTCCGCGAGATCGAGTTCGCCCCGGTGCATCGCGGTGTACGCCCGGTGCGCGAGCAGCGACCGCTGCTCACCGGTGTCCCCCATGGCCCGGAAGCGGTCCTCCGCGCGGGCGAAGTAGTCCTCGGCCGGGTCGAACCGCCCGGTCGAGGCGCAGATCAGACCGAGGGCGACCAGCAGCCGCGGGACGGTCTCCACCGCGGTCGCCGACGTGGTGGACAGCAACCCCGCGGCCTGTTCCTCCGCCGCTCCCCACTCGCCCCGCTCGATCAGCAGATGCACGCGGTTCAGGCCCAGTTCGGAGGTGCGCAGCCCGTCGGGGTCGTCGAACTCGGGCATCCGGACCGCCGCCTCGTCGAGACAGGCCAGCGCCTCGTCCAGGCGCCCGGTCCGGCGCAGCAGATCGGCCCTGGCGAGCAGCGTCCTCAGCAGGATCTCCAGCCAGAGCTGACGGCCGCGCGGCCCCATCGGCACCGACGCGATGCCGTCGAGGAGGGCACGGGACCGCTCGACGGCATCCTCCGCCCCGCCCAGGTCCGTGGCGGTGAGCAGGACACTCGCGATGTTCGCCAGCAGATGCGCCCGCAGGAACCGCACGTCGGGCGAGTCCTCGAAGGACTCGGCCACGGCGAGCAGTTCCTCGTAGACGGCGACCGCGGCGGTGAGATCGGCGGCCAGCTGGTGTTCCTCGGCCAACGCGAGCCCGCTGTCGAACGGCTCCCCGTACAGCCGCACCACCGCACCGCCGTCCGGGCGCTCGTTCTCCCCGCGCTCGCTCTCGTCCATCCGTCAGTAGTCCTCTTCCGTAGCGGTGGCGACGGCGGCGATCTCGGCGAGGAACGGTCCCGAGGAGGCGTCGTGCGGTGAGCCGTCGTATGCCAGGGGCCGGGCCGCGGTGGCGAGCCGCCGCCGGACCAGCGCGCGGATCGCGTCACGGGCGGCGCGGTCTTCGGGACCGCCCGGCCCCGGGTCGAATCCCGGCAGCAGCACCTCCACCTCGAAGCGCGGCGGCACGGCACCGGCCGGACCGTGCGGGTCCAGGTCCGCCCGGCCCGTCCACACGTCGTCCCGCCTGCCCAGGGGCACCCGAGTCCGACGACCGCCGTTCACCCCGACCTCGGCGACGAGGGGCGCACCGGCGACGGGTGCCGCGACGTGCGCGACGATCTCGACCTCGATCTGACGTCGTGCGCCGAGTGCCCGAGCGGTCCAGGACACCGCGGTCTCGGAGGCGTCGACGAAGCCGGGCGGGTAGCGGCGCCAGTCGTTGGTCCCGGAGCCGCGGGCGATCACCCGGCCGCCCGCGCCGAGCGGATCGCCCGCCGCGAGGGCATAGCCGTCGCGCCGGACGAACAGCGCGCCGACGTCGACCGTCGTACCGGCCGGACGATGTTGCTCCAGGGCCGACCGGAGCCGGCGCAGAGCCTGCCCGTCCAGCCCGGCGCCGTCCGCCGCCTCGTCGAGCAACCGCAGGACGCTCTCCAGATGCCGTGCCGTGTCCGCCGACTGCGGCGCCGCGCGCCACCACTGGATCAGCGGGTCGAGCGCGGCCTGATGATCCTCGATCAGTTGGGCCGCACAGCCATCCGGCTGGTCACCGAAACGGTCGCGGGCGTCGTGGCCGTGCTGACCGTCGCCGGAGCCACCGAAGTCCAGGAACCCGTTGAACCCGTTGATCCCGTTGATCCCGTTGAAGTCGCCGAAGTCGCCGAAGTCGCCGAAGTCGCCGAACAGTTGCTGGCACCAGTGGGTGAGCGCGGCCAGCTCCAGCCCGAGCACGTCCGGTTCGAGCGCCGGTATCCCGTCCACGTACGACGCCGACCACCACCGGGCCGCCCAGTGCCCGAAGCCCAGCCGGGCGGCGGCGCCCGCGAGAGCGGTCACGTCCGCCGTGACCCGTACACCGGCGGGCTCCCCTGTCACACAGGCCTGCACGGCGCCGGCGGTGCGCTCGCCGTAGAGCGCCCACAGCCACTGCTGCGCCCGCCCCACGTCATGCACCTCCGCCACCGGCAGCCCCGGTTCTTCGCGGACGGGCCAGGACAGGACCGCCCCCGCGACGTCGAGAACGGCCCGGGCGAAGTCGGGGCCGCCGTCGTCTCCGGCCCGTCCGGGGGCCGGGCCGGCGGCGATCCGGATCGTGCCGTCCTCGCCCTCGCCCCGTGCGACCTGGACGTCGACGTGAGCCCGCGCCATCACGCGCTCCTCGGCTCGGCCGCCGCCGGGGCCGCCCGGGGCGTCGGGCTCCCCGTCGCCGCCGACAGTGTGCGCAGCGCCGACCGGACCCTGGCGCGGTGGTCCATCATCACCGAGCGGGCGACCCCGTCGAGGACCGCCCAGGCCGAGGCGGCGTCCGCCAGCGATGCACCGCGGACGTCCCGACCGTGCAGCCGCACCCACAACCGCCGCATATAGGCGGCCCAGGGGTTACGAAGGTCCTGGGCGAGCGCGTCCAGCACTCCGCCGCCGTCCGGGTCGGGGCGGGGAGAAACGGTCATCCTGCGGGCGCGCAGGACCGAAGCCTCCCGCCGCCAGCGGCTGTTGACGGCCCGATGCGCCGCCGTCCGCCCCGGCGCGGGCTCCCCGGTGCCCAGCGGGTCGAGGCCGACCGCGAGCCGGCCGCCGAGGACCACGGCGACGCGCAGGCTCTCGTCGTACAGCCCGAGCGGTGCGCAACTGCGGCCGACCTCCCGCCCGACGAGCTCGGGCACCGTCGGCAGTTCCTCGCGCCGGGCCGACGACTGAAGGACGACGAAGAGCCGTTCGAAGAGCGTGCGGTCCAGCGGCGCGGGGAGCGTGGCCGTCGAGGCGCCCCGGCCGACCTCCGGCCGCGGCGGCACCCGGCGCCCGGTCAGCCCCAGATGCGCCGGCAGGTCGTCACGGCCCCAGACACCGTCCGCGTGCGCCCACAGGGCCCGGCCGAGCAGGGCGCCGTGTCCCGCCTCGACCATGGCCCCGTACTCCGGCGAGTCGCCCGCCCCGCCCGGCACGCCGCAGGCCTCCAGGACCTCGCCCGCGAGCGCCACCGCCGCGACCGCGTCGGCGGCCGGTGCCGGCCGGCGACTCTCCCACCCACCGGCCAGCTCAGCGTCGAGCCGGGCGCGCCGGACCGTATCGGCGAGGTGGTCCTTCAGCACCTCCACCGTGCGCCCGCCGTCCGCGTCCGCCACCTCCTCGACCACGGATCTGGCCACCGCGTCGGCACCGGCCGAGGGCGCTCCGTGCTCGGTGGCCAGCTCGAAGCAGCGCTGGAAGTACAGGTCCTGGGGGTTGCCCGCCACGATGCCGAGCGCCCGGCGCGTCCGCTTGAGCAGGGTGAACCACTGTGCCGTCGCCCCGAGCCGCGTCCCGGACTCCCGGATCAGCGCGGCGAGGCGCCCGGCCTGCGCCGGCCCGAGGAAGTCCACCGCGAGTTCGGGGCTCAGCGCCGGCCTGACGATCAGCGGCAGCAGTATCAGCTTGACCGTCCGGGTCAACGGCGCGCCGCCGGGGCCGCTCAGCGATTCCAGCCCCGGCCCGAGGTCACGCCAGGCGGTGTCGATCACCATGGCACGCGGTCGGCGCTCGCCGGTCGGCTGACTCGGGGACGGCATGCCTGGAGCGTACGTCGTCCGGAAACGGGCGGGCGAACCTGGGATCGGTAGGCGTCCCCGGCCTTCTAACGTCCCGACCGTGGACGCGTTCCGGATCGCGCACGACGAGGTCCGTACGAACCGCGTCCGACTCAGCCGGGCGTCGCCGGACACCGCAGCGCGTCGCCGGACACCGCCGAGAAGGGGAAGCCGTCATGGGAATCTTCAGGAAGCGTCACCAGACCCGCGAGGAGCGGGCCGCCGAGATCGCCGGCAAGGTGGCCGGCGGCAAGGGCTTCTACGGTCGCGCCACCCGCGCGTTCCTCGGCGCCGAGGACTTCGCCCGGGTCCAGCAGTCGATGAACGCGTACAACTCCGGCCTCGGGGTTCAGCAGTTGCTCGCCATGGGGGCGCCGACCATACCCGCCGTCGTCGTGTCGATCGGCGACACCGGCAAGCTGGTCAACTTCGACCCGGTCGTCGATCTGGTCGTCGACCTCGTGCCCCGGCCGTCCGGGGACGCCGAGCGGATCACCCTTCGGACGATCGTCTCGAAGCTGCGGATCCCCCGCGCCGGCGACCAGGTCCTGCTGATCGCCGACCCCGCGCGGCCCGGCGACTACCTGTACGCCGGGGACGGTGTCACCCCGTGAGGCCGGAGCCGTACGAAGCCCCGGAGCCGTACGAAGCGCTGCCGCCGTACGAAGTGCCGCTCCCCTACGAAGTGCTGGTGAGCGACACCGTCCTGATCTCCTTCGACGGCCGGATACTGGAGCTGTTCGGCTACTCCGACACCCACCGCATCCACATCCGGCAGGCACCCCGGCTGGAGTTCGGCACGGGCCGCAACCCCCGGATGACGATCGTCACCGGACGCGGCATGCGCCACTCCCTCCCCTACGACGCGCACCGGCTCGACGGCCTGCGCGTCCTCGCGGAGCGGCTCGCACAGAGCCCACCCGAGCGGCCGGAGCCCTGAGTTGACCACCGGCGGGGACGACGTCCGAAACAGCGGCGGGAACGGCGATCCCGAGCCGAAGCAGGTCTCCGACATAGGCCTCTACGGCACGGCGGTCCTGTACTCCACCGCCCTGGGCATGTGCGTGTGCGGGCCGGTCATGCTGGGCTTCACCGTCTTCGCCGATGCTCCCCTCCTGCTCGGGGGCATCCTGTCCACGCTGCTCTGCACGCCCCTGGGCATCGGGCTCTGGGCCCACGCCTCCCTCGAGAGAGCCGACAACCGGCGGCTCGACACCATCGGGGTCACGGCGACGGCGGAGGTCACCGACCTGACCGCCTGGGAGGACGGGGACGACGCCGGTGTCACGGTCGCGCTCCGCGTCAGCGGCCCGGGCTTCCGCACCTTCGAGACGACCTGGAAACGCTCACGGCACCCCGCCCTGCGCGTGGGTCTCCGCCTGACGGCCGTCGTCGACCCGGCCGACAACCTGTTCCGTGTCTCCCTCTGATCGGCACAGAAAGGCCGGCACTCGCATGGGCGGTTACGAGCTACTTGAGCTGTGGTGGGTGGTACCCGCGGGGCTGGCGTTCCTCGGCTACGCCCTCTCGCTCACCGGACTGACCCGGGCCCAGCGCGCGGTATGGGTGACGGCGCGGATCGTGGCCGTGGAACCGCCGGCCCACGGCGCCTCCAAGAGGCCCGGCATACCGGTGACGGTCACGTTCCAGGACCCGTTCACCGAAAGGCAGTTCACCCTCTCGAACGCGGGCAGGCACGGCGACTCGGTCGAGGAAGCCTGGGTGGGCCGGGAACTACAGGTGCGCTACCCCCGAGGGCAGCCGCACCGGTTCCGCGTCACTCCCGACACCCCGCAGGACAGGAACGGCCGGCTCGGCCCCGACTGCGCCACGATCCTGCTCCTCATCGGCCTCGTGATCCATGCGACCGTCGTCCGGGGCTACCCGTACGCACTGCTCGGCTTCGGCGCCCTGCTCACCGTCTTCGCGGCGGCCAGTCCCGACATCCGCATCGCGCGCACCCGCGACGACCTGCTGTCCTCGGCCGTCGCCGCCCCGGCCCGCGTGGTGGCCGTCACCAAGGACGTCTACACCGACGGTGAGGGCGACGAGATCGTCAACCACGCCCCCGTCGTCACCTTCACCACCCGGGACGGCACCCACGTCACGGTCCTCCCCCGCGACGGCATCCCCGACCCGAGCCACTCCCTCCACCGCGAACTGACCCTCCACTACGCCCCCTCCGACCCGGCCGTCTACACCCCCGACCTCAGAGCGGACCACCGCGCCAACGAAAGGGCCATCGGCTGGATCATCATCATGCTGATCACCGGCCTGGCATCGATCGCGACCGGCGCGGCCCTGCTGTGACACCCGTCCCCCGGGCTCACCAAAAGCAAAAGCCCCAGGTCACGGCGAGTGAGTCCTGAGGCTTCGGCAGAGCCGCCTTCGGGATTCGAACCCGAGACCTACGCATTACGAGTGCGTTGCTCTGGCCATCTGAGCTAAGGCGGCGCGCTGTCCACACCATGGTGCGATCAGCAACGTCGGTAAGTCTACACAGTTTCCAGGGGTGCTCCGAACAGCCCCCGGGAGCGGTCCTCCCGGGATCCTCCCGGGGTCCTCCCGGGGTCCGCGCGGGCCGGCACCGGGCGGTCTACGTGCAGCGCTTGCCGTCCGCCGGAGGCGTTCCGTGGAGCAGGTAGGTGTCGATCGCGGAGTCGATGCAGGCGCTGCCGCGCCCGTAGGCGGTGTGGCCGTCGCCCTCGTAGGTGAGGAGGCGGGCCGAGGCGAGCTGGTGGGCGAGGGACCGGGCCCAGCGGTACGGGGTCGCCGGATCCCGAGTGGTGCCGACGACGACGATCGGGGCGGCGCCCTTCGCCTCGATGAGGTGCGGCTCGCCCGTGGCCCTCACCGGCCAGTAGGCGCAGTTCAACGAGGCCCAGGCGAGGCCCTCACCGAAGACCGGGGACGCCTTCTCGAAGGACGGGAGTGCCTTCTCGACCTGGTCGGGGGTGGAGAAGGCCGCGGGGAGGTCGAGACAGTTCACCGCGGCGTTGGCGGCCATCAGGTTGGCGTAGCGGCCGTCGGCGTCCCGCTCGTAGTAGCTGTCGGAGAGGGCGAGCAGGCCCGCGCCGTCCTTGTCCTTGATCGCCGAGGTCAGCGCCTCGCGCAGCTGCTCCCAGGTGCTCTCGTCGTACATCGCCGCGATCACGCCGGTGGTGGCGAGGGCCTCGCCGAGCTTGCGGCCGTCCGGGTCGCCGGTGGGGATCGGGCGCGCGTCGAGTTTGCGGAAGAAGGCCTTGAGGCTCTCGCCGACCTTGGCGGGAGCCGTGCCCTTGCCGCCGAGCGGGCAGTCGGACCGCGTGACGCAGTCCTTCGCGAACGACTGGAACGCCGTCTCGAACCCGGCCGTCTGGTCCAAGTTCAGCCGGCGGGCGGGCAGCGACGGGTCCATCGCACCGTCCAGGACGAGCCGGCCCACCCGGTTCGGGAAGAGCCCCGCGTACGTCGCACCGAGGAACGTCCCGTACGACGCCCCCACGTACGTCAGCTTCCCGTCGCCCAGGACCGCGCGCAGGATGTCCATGTCGCGGGCCGCCTCCACGGTGGAGACGTGCCGCAGCAGCCGTGCCGAGTGCGCGCCGCAGCCCTCCGCGAACTCCTTGTACGCGTCGACGAGTTCGCCGGTCTCCCGCTGGTCGTCGGGCGTCGTGTCCGTCTGCGTGTACGTGTCCATCGCGCGCCCGTCGAGGCACTCCACGGGCTCGCTGCGGGCCACGCCCCGCGGGTCGACGGCGACCATGTCGTAGCGGGCGCGGACTCCGGCGGGGTAGCCGATGCCGGCGTACTGCTGGAGGTAGCCGACCGCCGAGCCGCCCGGTCCGCCCGGGTTCACCAGCAGCGAGCCGAGCCGCTTGCCCGGTCCCGTCGCCTTCTTGCGGGCGACCGCGAGCCGGACGTCGCCCGCGCCCGGGTCGGCGTAGTCGAGCGGCGCCTTCAGGGTGGCGCACTCGAATCCGGGCACACCGCAGCCGCGCCAGCTCAGCTTCTGCCCGTAGTACGGCGCGAGCGCCGACGGCGTGGCCCGCGGCAGCGCGACGAGCGCCGCCACCGCCGTGGAACCGGCGGAACTCGTCGACTCCGCGGCGGAACAGCCGGAGACGAGCAGCGCGGCGAGCGAGAGGAGGGTGACGCCGGTACGGGACCTGCGGAGAGAGCGCCTCATGTACATCCAGCGAGCGTAACTCTGCGCAATGTCACGAACGCGGTACGTACGCGAACGGACACGGACGAGTGACGCCGTCAACCCAAGATCGACGTCAGCCTCGGTGCGGCGGCCGGCGTCGGCCCGGCGCTCGGTGGCGGCCCCGATACCGGCCTCGGCCCGGCGGCCGGCATCAGCCCGGTGACCGGTACCAGCCCGGTGACCGGCATCAGCCCGGTGACCGGCATCAGCCCGGTGACCGGCATCAGCCCGGTGACCGGCATCAGCCCGGTGACCGGCATCAGCCCGGTGACCGGCATCAGCCCGGTGACCGGCATCAGCCCGGTGACCGGCATCAGCCCGGTGACCGGCATCAGCCCGGTGACCGGCGTCGGTCCGGTGACCGGTACCAGCCCGGTGGTCGGTGCCGGCCCGGTGGTCGGTGCCGGCGCGCTCGCCGTCGGCGGTGTCAGCCCGCTCTCAGGGCCATCGTCATCGCCTCCACCGCCAGCAGCGGAGCCACATTGCGGTCGAGGGCCTGTCTGCATCCGGCGATGGCCTCGATACGGCGGAGGGTGGATTCCGGGCTGCTGCCACGGGCGAGCCGCTCGAGGGCGTCCTCGGCGTCCATGTTGGCGATCGCGACGCGTGAGCCGAGCTGGAGGGCGAGGACGTCGCGGTAGAAGGCTGTCAGGTCGGTGAGCGCGAGGTCGAGGCTGTCGCGCTGCGTACGCGTCCTGCGGCGTTTCTGCTTGTCCTCCAGGTCCTTCATCACACCCGCCGTACCGCGGGGCATCCGGCCGCCCTGGGCCGCGCCCAGCGCCGCCTTCAGCTCCTCGGTCTCCTTGCCGTCCCTCTCCTCCGCGAGCTGCTTGGCGTCCTCGGTCGCCGCGTCGACCAACTCCTGGGCGGCACGCAGACAGCCGCCGACGTCGTCGACGCGCAAGGGCAGCTTCAGCACGGCCGCGCGGCGCTCGCGGGCGGCGGGGTCGGTGGCCAGCCGACGGGCGCGGTCGACGTGCCCCTGCGTGGCCCGGGCGGCGGCCGCGGCGACGGCCGGCTCGATGCCTTCGCGCCGGATGAGCATGTCGGCGACGGCGTCGACGGAGGGCGTGCGCAGGTTCAGGTGCCGGCAGCGGGAGCGGATGGTGGGCAGCACATCCTCCAGGGAGGGCGCGCAGAGCAGCCAGACCGTCCGCGGGGCGGGCTCCTCGACGGCCTTGAGGACGGCATTGGCGGACTTCTCGTTCAGCCGCTCGGCGTCCTCGACGAGGATGATCTGCCAGCGGCCCGTGGCGGGCGAGGTGTACGACTTACGGACCGTGTCACGCATGTCCTCGGCGAGGATCTGCGAACCGACCGCGGCGACGGTGTTGACGTCGGCGTGGGTGCCGATGAGCGCCGTATGACAGCCGTCGCAGAACCCGCAGCCCGGGACGCCGCCGAGCGCCCGGTCCGGGCTCACGCACTGCAGGGCGGCGGCGAAGGCCCGCGCCACCTGTCCGCGACCTGCCCCGGGCGGACCGGTGATCAGCCAGGCGTGCGTCATCTTCGACGTCTCGGGCGGCGGGGCGGCGGCGCCCGCCGCGGTGACGAGCGCGTCGGCGTCCCGAGCGGCAGCGGCGAGCTGCTCGCTCACCTTCTCCTGCCCGACGAGGTCGTCCCACACGGTCATGCGTCACGCCGCCCTTTCGTCACGTTTCGCGTTGCGGCTTCCATTGTGCGGGGAGCCACTGACAATCGAGCCACGGGTGAGGTCGGCGTCCCGCCGCCGACCGACGGCGGGACGACCGGCGGCGCCGGAACGCTCAGCGGCGTCGGCCCCGCCCGCGGCCCTCGTCGTTGCCGTCCTCGTCCCGGCGCGGGCCCAGCAGTTCGTCCGCCAGCGTCGGCAGATCGTCCAGCGGGGTCTCCTCGGCCCAGTCCGACCGGGGTCGCTGGCGGGGCGTGCCCTCCTCGTCGACCTGCGGCAGCTCGCGCGTACGGTCGTCGGCCCCGTCCGGCCGCGCCCCGTCCTGCTCACCCCGCTCGTCGCGGAAGTACCCCGGCGGCACCCGGTCCGAGGGGTTCCGGTCCCGCACGGGAGGCAGCACGGCCGTCTCGTCGGCGGGGTTCTCGTCCCGGACCGGCGGCAGTACGGCCGTCTCGTCCTCGGAGCTGTCGCCGCGCACCGGAGGCAGTACCGCCGTCTCGTCGGCGGCCCCCGGCGGAATCGAGGGCTGCGGCAGCTCGGCCGTCACCTCGGCGTCGGCCCCGCCCGCGGAGCCCTGGGGCTTCCTCCCGGATCCGGACGCGTTCCCGGACGTCCTGGAGGGCTGCTCGGGCTCCTTGTCCATGCGGATCGGCGGCAGCACGGCCGTCTCGTCCACCGGCCCGCCCGACGCGTTCGTCGGAGTCACCACCGGCGTCGGCACGGTCACGGCCTCCGGCGGGACCGCCGGAGCCGCCGAAGCGGCGGTCGCCGTGGGGCGCGCCGGCTTCGGTCCGACCTGAGCCGCGGCGGCGGCCTGCTCCGCCGCACGTCGGGCCTGCTCGGCCCGCAGCAGCGCCTCCTCGGCCTTCCGCTGCTTCTCCAGGCGCCGGGCCTCGGCCTCGGCACGCAGCCGCGCCTCCTCCTCGGCCTGCCGGCGGCGCCGCTCCTCCTCCGCCTTGCGGCGGGCCTCCTCCTCGGCGCGGGCCTTCTCCTCCGCGAGGAGCCGGACCCGCTCCTCCTCGGCACGCCTGCGTGCTTCCTCGGCGCGCAGCCGCGCCTCCTCGGCCTGCCGTTCGGCCTCGCGCCGCTGCGCCTCCTCCAGCTCGCGCCGCTTGCGCTCCTCCTCCTCGGCGCGCAGCTTGGCGAGCTGCTCCTGGCGCTCGCGCTCCAGGCGCTCCTCCTCGGCCTTGCGGGCGGCCTCTTCCTCTGCCTTGCGGCGGGCCTCCTCCTCGGCCTTCTTGCGCGCCTCCTCCTGGGCCTTGATCTCGGCCTCGGACAGGGGCAGCAGCTGGTCGAGCCGGTGCCGGACGGCGGTCGTGACCGCCTCGGGCTCCTGGGCCGCGTCGACCACCAGGTAGCGGCCCGGGTCGGCGGCGGCCAGCGTGAGGAAGCCGGAGCGCACGCGCGTGTGGAACTCGGCCGGCTCCGACTCCAGCCTGTCCGGGGCCTCCGTGAAGCGCTCGCGGGCGGCCTCAGGCGACACGTCCAGCAGGACCGTCAGATGCGGGACCAGGCCGTTCGTCGCCCAGCGCGAGATCCGCGCGATCTCCGTCGGGGACAGGTCGCGGCCCGCGCCCTGGTAGGCCACGGACGAGTCGATGTACCGGTCGGTGATGACGACCGCGCCGCGCTCCAGGGCGGGCCGGACGACCGTGTCGACGTGCTCCGCGCGGTCCGCCGCGTACAGCAGCGCCTCCGCGCGGTGCGAGAGCCCGGCGCTGGAGACGTCCAGCAGGATCGAACGCAGCCGCTTGCCCACGGGCGTGGCCCCCGGCTCACGCGTGAGGACGACCTCGTGGCCCTTGGCCCTGATCCACTCGGCGAGCGCCTCGGCCTGCGTGGACTTGCCGGCGCCGTCGCCGCCCTCCAGGGCGATGAAGAAGCCGGTCCCGACCGAGGTCTGCACCGGGTCGTCGCCGCCGAGCAGCGCGTCCCGCAGGTCCTGCCGCAGGGGCACGCCGGAACGGTCGTCGACCTTGGCCAGCACCAGCGCGGCCACCGGCAGCAGCAGCGCGCCGACCAGCATCAGCGTGAACGCCGCCCCGCCGTGCGCGAAGACGAACTTGCCGCTTTCCAGCCGGTGCGGCCCGATGAGCGCCGCCACCAGCGGGGCGATCACCGCGCCCAGCGCCACCACGACCCGCACGACGGCGTGCAGGTGCTCCGTCGTCCGCGCCCGGCGGTGTTCCTCGGTCTCCTGGTCGAGCAGGGCGTGCCCGGTGTTGGCGGCGACGCCCGCGCCGACGCCGGCCAGGGCCAGGATCAGCAGCACACTGGTGACGTCCGGGACCAGCCCGGCGGCCAGCAGCGCCACGCCGGTGAAGGCGATGGCCAGCGCGAGCAGCCGGCGCCGCGACAGCGACGCCAGCACCTTCGGTGCCGTACGGACGCCGACGACGACCCCGCCGGTCAGCGCGAGCACGAACAGCCCGTACATGACCGGACCGCCGCCTAGGTCCTTGGCGTGCAGCACGGCCACGGCGACGGCGGCGGCGATCGCCCCGGCGACGGCGGCACAGGCGAGGACCAGCAGCGGGATCGCGCCGGTGCGGCCCGCGTCGACGCCGGTGGCGGTCCTGGGCCGGCGCAGCCCCTCGAGCGGCGACCGCGCGCGCGGGGTGCGCAGTCCGGGCAGCTCCAGGAAGGTCACGATGGACAGCGACCCGGCGAAGAGCCCTCCGGCGACATACGAGGCGAGGGCCGCCTGGTGCTGTCCGAACCAGTCGATCCCGGCGCCCAGAAGATTGTTGAACAGTGCCGCGACGACCAGCGTGGCCGCGCCCAGCGGGATCGTCACGAAGCCCGTGCGCAGCGACAGGCGGCGCAGGGCGTCCATGTGGTCGGGCAACGGCCGGACGGTCGCGCCCTCCAGCGGCGGGGCGGGCAGCAGGGCCGGGGACGCGCTCTCGCGGGCGACCGTCCAGAACCGCTCGGCCACCCCGGTCACGAACACCGTGACGAGCAGCAGGGCCAGCGCGTCGTCCGGCGTCCAGTCGATCCACAGCGGCGCGACGATGAGCAGCGCCGCGCGCACGCCGTCCGCGCCGACCATGGTCCAGCGGCGGTCGAGCGGGCCGTCCGGCGAGGTCAGTGAGGTCAGGGGGCCCAGGAGGACGGCGCCGAAGAGGAGGGTGGCCAGAATCCGCACCGCGAAGACGGTCGCCACCGCGAAGGCCACGCCGCGGTAGCCGCCCCCGAAGGAGCCCTCCACGATGGCCGCCTGGAGGACGAGAAGGACGAACACCAGGAGTGCGAGGGTGTCTCCCACCCCGCTCACCAGCTGTGCGCTCCAGAGCCGCTTGAGCTGCGGCTCGCGCAACAGGGCGCGCACAGCGCGCTCGCGGGAGTCCGCCACCAAGGCGTCGTCCGGTGCCGGGTGGTGGGCCGTTGGCTGCTCGGCTCGCGTCATGCTTTCAGCCTATCGGCCGCGACTGACACCCTGTCGCCCCCGTCCACGCGCGCGACCGCCCCGACACCAAAGTGATGCCGGGGCGTGGGTTTGAAGAACCGCGGTGGAGGAATGGTGCCGGGCTCCGTCGCCGATCAGGCGTCCGGCCGGCCGTACCGGCAGGCACCCGATCCGCCAGGTGACCGGCCGGGTGCCGGCCGTGCGTCCAGTCGTGCGATCGGCCGTGCGCTCAGTCCTCCGACGAAGCCGGGGAAGCCGTCGCCTTCTTCGTGGCCGTCTTCTTCGCCGTCGTCTTCTTGGCCGTGGTCGTCTTCGCGGCGGTCTTCTTGGCGGCCGTCTTCTTGGCCGGGGCCGCCTTCTTCGCCGTCGCCTTCTTCGCGGGCGCCTTCTTGGCCGTCTTCTTGGCCGGCGCCTTGGCGCGCTTCTCGGCGAGCAGCTCGAAGCCGCGCTCCGGGGTGATCTCCTCGACGCTGTCACCGGAGCGCAGGGTCGCGTTGGTCTCCCCGTCGGTGACGTACGGCCCGAAGCGACCGTCCTTGACGACGACCGGCTGTCCGCTGACCGGGTCCGCGCCCAGCTCCTTCAGCGGCGGCTTGGCGGCGGCCCGGCCACGCTGCTTGGGCTGGGAGTAGATCTCCAGCGCCTCTTCGAGCGTGATCGTGAAGAGCTGGTCCTCGGTCTGGAGGGACCGCGAGTCCGTGCCCTTCTTCAGGTACGGGCCGTAGCGGCCGTTCTGCGCGGTGATCTCCACGCCCTCCGCGTCGGCGCCGACGACACGCGGCAGCGACATCAGCTTGAGGGCGTCCGCCAGCGTCACCGTGTCCAGCGACATCGACTTGAACAGCGAGGCCGTACGCGGCTTCACGGCGTTCTTGCCGGTCTTCGGGGTGCCCTCGGGGAGCACCTCGGTGACGTACGGGCCGTAGCGGCCGTCCCGGGCGATGATCTGGTGACCGCTCTCCGGGTCGGCACCGAGCTCGAAGTCGCCGCTCGGCTTGGCGAGCAGCTCCTCCGCGAGTTCGACGGACAGCTCGTCCGGGGCCAGGTCCTCGGGCACGTCCGCCCGCTGGTGCCCCTCGGCGTCCTTCTCCCCGCGCTCGATGTAGGGGCCGTAGCGCCCGACCCGCAGCACGATGTCGTTGCCCACCGGGAACGACGACACCTCGCGCGCGTCGATCGCGCCCAGGTCGGTCACCAGCTCCTTGAGGCCGCCGAGGTGGTCCCCGTCGCCGTTGCCGGCTTCGGCCGCGCCGCCGTGGCCCGCGCCTTCGCCGAAGTAGAACCGCCTCAGCCACGGCACGGCCTGCGCCTCACCGCGGGCGATGCGGTCGAGGTCGTCCTCCATGCGGGCGGTGAAGTCGTAGTCGACCAGTCGGCCGAAGTGCTTCTCCAGGAGGTTGACCACGGCGAAGGACAGGAAGGACGGCACGAGTGCCGTGCCCTTCTTGAAGACGTAGCCACGGTCGAGGATCGTGCCGATGATCGACGCGTACGTCGACGGACGGCCGATCTCGCGCTCTTCGAGCTCCTTGACCAGGCTGGCCTCGGTGTAGCGGGCCGGGGGCTTGGTGGCGTGCCCGTCGACCGTGATCTCCTCGGCGGTCAGCGGGTCGCCCTCGCCGACCTGGGGCAGCCGGCGCTCGCGGTCGTCCAGCTCCGCGTTCGGGTCGTCGGCGCCCTCGACGTACGCCTTCAGGAAGCCGTGGAAGGTGATCGTCTTGCCGGAGGCGCTGAACTCGACGTCCCGGCCGTCGGCGGCGGTGCCACCGATCTTCACCGTGACGCTGTTGCCGGTCGCGTCCTTCATCTGGGAGGCGACCGTCCGCTTCCAGATCAGCTCGTAGAGCTTGAACTGGTCGCCGGTCAGACCCGTCTCGGCGGGCGTGCGGAAACGATCACCCGAAGGGCGAATCGCCTCGTGCGCCTCCTGCGCGTTCTTGACCTTGCCGGCGTACGTGCGCGGCTGGGGCGGCAGGTAGTCGGCGCCGTACAGCTGCGTGACCTGGGCGCGGGCGGCGGTGATCGCCGTCTCGCTCAGCGTCGTCGAGTCCGTACGCATGTACGTGATGTAGCCGTTCTCGTACAGCTTCTGCGCGACCTGCATGGTGGCCTTCGCGCCGAAACCGAGCTTGCGGCTGGCCTCCTGCTGAAGCGTCGTCGTACGGAACGGGGCGTACGGCGAGCGGCGGTAGGGCTTCGACTCGACGGACCGGACGGCGAACCGCGTGTTCTCCAGGGCGACGGCCAGGGCGCGGGCGTTCGCCTCGTCGATGTGGAGGATGTTCGCGCTCTTGAGTTGTCCCAGGGAGTCGAAGTCGCGACCCTGCGCGACCCGCCTGCCGTCGACGGTCTGGAGGCGCGCGACCAGCGACGACGGGTCCGACACGTCACCGGCGCGGCCGGTCGAGAAGGTGCCCGTCAGGTCCCAGTACTCGGCAGAACGAAACGCGATGCGCTCGCGTTCCCGCTCCACGACGAGACGGGTGGCGACGGACTGGACACGGCCGGCCGACAGGCGCGGCATGACCTTCTTCCACAGGACCGGCGAGACCTCGTAACCGTAGAGACGGTCGAGGATGCGGCGGGTCTCCTGGGCGTCGACGAGCTTCTGGTTCAGCTGGCGCGGGTTGGCGACGGCAGCCCGGATCGCGTCCTTGGTGATCTCGTGGAAGACCATCCGCTTGACCGGGATCTTGGGCTTGAGGACCTCCTGGAGGTGCCAGGCGATCGCCTCGCCCTCGCGGTCCTCATCGGTGGCGAGGAAGAGCTCGTCGGATTCCTTGAGGAGATCCTTGAGCTTCTTGACCTGCGCCCGCTTGTCGGCGTTGACCACATAGATCGGCTGGAAGTCGTGTTCGACGTCCACACCGAGACGGCGGACCTCGCCCGTGTACTGGTCCGGCACCTCCGCGGCGCCGTTGGGAAGGTCACGGATGTGCCCGACGCTGGCCTCGACGATGTATCCGGGGCCGAGGTAACCCTTGATCGTCTTCGCCTTGGCAGGCGACTCGACGATCACGAGTCGGCGGCCGCCCTTCGCGGTCTCGCTGGTCGGGGACAACTTCGCTCATCTCTCCGGTCGACGCTGGGGCCTCACCCAGGCCTTGCTCCCGGGGTCGGGTCATGGTGACGCTGCGGAGTGTGACGGTACATCCCGCCCCCGTGTCAAACGGGAAAAGCCCGCAACGGCCACTCGAACGGTAACCCGACTACCGCCATTCCTGCCGCCCGGAGTACCGACCGGCCCTTTTCCGTACGACCGGAACGCGTCTTCCCCTTTACCGGCGCGGCCACGTTCACGCGGTTCGAACGGGGGTCCGGCGAGATCCGCGAAGGCAGCCTCGGAGTCGGCCCCGTAGGCACTTCCGCAGGTGGCGACGGAGTCGGCTTCAGAGCCGGGTGAAGCACCACACCCCGACGGCCAGCGCGCCGACGGAGGCCAGGGCCGCCAGGGTCGCCGATGCGACGGGGCTCACATCTTGGGCCACGGGTTCACGGTGTCGCACCCGGATCGTGGTCCACATCAGCAGTGCGGCCCCGAACAGGGCGAACACCGTTCCTGTGAAGATCGTCGGCCCGCTCTCCATGATCGTCCCCGCCCCTTGCGCTCGGCCCTCGCCTGCCCCGGCCACGGGAGGCTGTCACGCGCGGGCGGCGCCCCGGCGAACCCGAGGTGAACGCCGGCCCACGGATGGGGGCGGAGGGCCCGGCGAGCCGTCTGCCGGGGTGCGGCCGGGGCACGGCGACGGCCCCTCGGAGCGGGGCCCCTGGCGGCCGGGGGTGCGGCGGAGCGCACCGAACCGGGTGCGGGCTTATCCGGCCGTCTTCGCCGTCTTCGCCGTCTTCGCCATGGTCGCCGTTGTCGATCGGCTCACATTGCATACGATCTTGGCGAATCGGCGCCGAGCGCGAAGAAAGCATGAAGAGCGGCGAAGAACGGGCGGGAGGAGCTGGCGCGGCGCGAGCGGGCCGCGCTCCCAAAGACGTCGCGGAGGGCATCCCGGAGGACGTCCCGGATGACGTCACGGGTGATCTTCCGGACAGCGTCGCGGGCGGTGTTCCCGACGGCGTCGCGGATGACAATCCGGATGACATCCCGAATGGCGCCCCACGTGACGTCCCACATGACGCTCCGGATGCCATCCGGTAGCCCGCTCCGACGGTCCGGGCCATCCGGGACCGGCCGGATCCGGATGGCCGGGACCGGCCGGATCCGCTCGGGTCACTCCGCCGGTTCGAGGAAACCCTGCTCCACCAGAAGGCGGATCTGGGCCGGAGTGCGGTCCCGCAGCAACACCGGATCCTCGCCGACCAGTTGGGCGATGGCGTCGAGAATGCGGCCGGCGCTCAGCGAGCCGTCGCACACCCCGGCGAAGCCCGCGCCGACCGTGTCCACCTTGGTGGCCCGGCGCATGCCGCGGTGCTGGCGCAGCACGACGTGCTCCGGGTCCTCGGCGCCGGGCAGCCCGACCTGCTCCTGGATGACCTCCGTGACCAGCCGGAAGCGCCCGGCGAGCAGGGCCGCGTCGTCATGGGCACGCAGGTAGTCCAGCCGTTCGAAGTGCGCCAGGACCGCGTCGCCCAGCGGCTGTTCGACCGGGTGCGGCCACTCCTCCACCGTGATCACGGGCTCCGCGGCCGTCGTCCTGCGCAGCGTGATCCAGCCGAAGCCGACCGCCTTCACCTTGCGTGCCTCGAACTCGTCCAGCCAGGTGTCGTAGTGCGCCTGGTACTCGGCCTGGTCGCCGCGGTGATCACCGGCGTCCCTCAGCCAGAGCTCCGCGTACTGCGTGACGTCCTGCACCTCGCGCTGCACGATCCACGCGTCGCACCCGCGCGGCACCCACGACCTGAGCCGGTCCTGCCAGTTCTCCCCTTCCACGTGCTGCCAGTTGGCGAGGAACTGCGCGAACCCGCCCTCGCTCAGCCGCTCCCCCGCCCCTTGAACGAGCGAGCGGCACAGATCGTCCCCGCCCATCCCGCCGTCCCGGTAGGTCAGCCGGGCGCCCGGCGAGATCACGAACGGCGGATTCGACACGATCAGGTCGTACGTCTCGTCGTCCCGGACCGGTTCGAACAGCGAGCCCTCGCGCAGGTCCGCCGCCGGAGCCCCGGACAGCGCGAGCGTGAGCGCGGTGATGTGCAGCGCGCGCGGGTTGAGGTCGGTCGCCGTCACGCGCGTGGCGTGCTGGGCGGCGTGCAGCGCCTGGATGCCCGAGCCGGTGCCGAGGTCGAGGGCGGCGGAGACGGGCATGCGCACGGTGATACCGGCGAGGGTCGTCGACGCGCCGCCGACACCGAGGACGACAGCGGTGTCCGCCTGGCCGCCTTCGCTCCCGCTGCCGCCCGCGCCACCGACCGCGCACCCGAGGTCGGAAATGATGAACCAGTCCTCGCCGCCCGGCCCGCCGTACGGCCGTACGTCCACGGTCGCGGCGACCTCGTCCTCGCCCGTGGGGACCAGCCAGCCGCTCTCCACGCACGCGCGTACCGGCAGGAACTCCTCCACGCGCGCGTGCGGCACGGGCTGCTGGAGCAGGAAGAGGCGGACGAGCGTCTCCAGCGGCGTGTCCCCGCGGGTCGCGCGCAGCGCGGGGACGGTCTCGCTGCGGGCCAGGGCGGCGTAGGCGGGCGCGCCGAGCAGGTCGAGGAGACCGTCCGCGGTGAAGGAGGCCGCGAGCAGCGCCTCGCGCAGCCGGGCGGCCACGTCGGGGCGGTCGGCGGAGGGCAGGGGGGAGAGGGTGGCGTTACTCACGCCCCCCATTGTCTCCCGTCACCACTCGGGGCGCGTTCCCCCGGATCGTTCTGAGCCGCGCGGCCTCAGCCGGTCGTCGCGCGGGCCGAGGCGGAGGTGGCCACCTTCTTGCAGCTGGCCTGGTTGGCCATGGCGTTCTTGACGTCACCCTGCTCGAGGTTCTTCAGCGCGGTGTTGCCGCTCTTGCTGAGTTCGCCGAGGTCGGTGGCGATGTCCTGGAGACCGTCGGCGAACTTCGCCTGGTCCTTCGTGTCCAGCGCGTCGACCTGCTTCTTCAGGCCCGCGTAGGAGGTGGAGAGAGTGGTGAGCGCCGAGACGGCGTCCTTCTGCTTCTTCTCGCCGTCGTCGACGCCGGGAGGCGTCCCGGCCTTCTGGACGGCCTGGGCGAGTGCTCCGTAGGCGTCGGACATGTCCTGGAAGGCCTGCGAGTCGGTCTTCTGGACGTTCGCCGGAGCGTTGTTGTCCGTGGCGGCCTGCTTGATCGCGGCGTTGGCCGCGTCGACCTTCGCGTCCTGGGCAGGCAGCGCGTCGCAGACCTGCTTGGCCCAGGCGTCGAGCTCCTTGTTGCCGTCGTCGCCGCTGCTGCATCCGGTCAGCGCCAGTACCAGTACCGCACCGCCGGACATCACGGCCGCGAGCTTCTTGTTCACCGGGTTGGTCCCTTCCATGGCTCTCGGCCCCGGAACATACACGGCAACCGGGCAAGAACCCCAGAACGAATGTCCGCTATGTGGATTATTAAAGCCATTTGTACCAGGAGAGAGAAGGCTCACGGCTCGGGCACATACTCAACACAACGGGCGGGCGACGCGACAACGCGCGTCACCCGCCCGCCCCTTGAGCTGGGCCCCGGTGGGCTGGTCTACGAAATCACCGCCGGATCGGCGGACTTGGACGAGGATTCGGCGTTGTCTTCGTCACCCACGGCGATCCCGCGTCGCTTGGAGATGTACACGGCGACCACGATGACCGCGAGCGCCAGGACCGCGATCAGGATCCGTACGCCGATGCTCTTGTCCTCGCCGTAGCTGAACTTGATCACGGCGGGCGCGATGAGCAGCGCCACGAGGTTCATGACCTTCAGCAGCGGGTTGATCGCCGGGCCGGCGGTGTCCTTGAACGGGTCGCCGACCGTGTCCCCGATCACCGTGGCCGCATGGGCCTCGCTGCCCTTGCCGCCGTGGTGACCGTCTTCGACGAGTTTCTTGGCGTTGTCCCAGGCGCCGCCGGAGTTGGCGAGGAAGACGGCCATCAGCGTGCCGGAGCCGATCGCGCCCGCCAGGAACGCGCCGAGCGCGCCGACTCCGAGGGTGAACCCGATGAAGATGGGCGCCAGCACGGCGAGCAGTCCGGGGGTGGCCAGCTCGCGCAGGGCGTCCCGGGTGCAGATGTCGACGACCTTGCCGTACTCCGGCTCCTCGCTGTAGTCCATGATCCCGGGGTGCTCGCGGAACTGCCGCCGCACCTCGAACACCACGGAACCCGCCGACCGCGACACCGCATTGATCGCCAGCCCCGAGAAGAGGAAGACGACCGCCGCGCCCGCGATGAGGCCGACGAGGTTGTTGGGCTGCGAGATGTCCATCATCAGGCTCATCGGAGCGCCGGCGCCGGAGAGCTTCTCCCCGACGTCCTGCGCACCCGTCGTGATGGCGTCCCGGTACGACCCGAAGAGCGCCGACGCCGCCAGGACGGCGGTGGCGATGGCGATGCCCTTGGTGATGGCCTTGGTCGTGTTGCCGACGGCGTCGAGATTGGTGAGCACCTGCGCGCCCGCACCCTGGACGTCACCGGACATCTCGGCGATGCCCTGCGCGTTGTCGGAGACCGGCCCGAAGGTGTCCATGGCGACGATCACGCCGACCGTGGTGAGCAGACCGGTGCCGGCCAGCGCCACCGCGAACAGCGCCAGCATGATCGACGTACCGCCGAGCAGGAACGCCCCGTACACCCCCAGACCGATCAACAAGGCGGTGTAGACGGCCGATTCGAGGCCGACGGAGATACCGGCGAGGACGACGGTGGCGGGGCCCGTCAGCGACGACTTTCCGATGTCGCGCACGGGTCGGCGGGTGGTCTCGGTGAAGTAGCCCGTCAACTGCTGGATGACCGCGGCCAGGAGGATGCCGATCGCCACCGCCACGAGGGCGAGGACGCGTGGATCGCCGTTCTTGCCGTGGATCGCCGCGTCGGTGACGCCGTCGAGGTCGGCGTACTTGCCGGGGAGATAGAGGAAGACGGCCACCGCGACCAGCACGAGCGAGATCGCCGCGGAGATGAAGAAGCCCCGGTTGATCGCGGTCATGCCACTGCGGTCGGTGCGACGCGGGGCGACCGCGAAGATGCCGACCATGGCCGTGAGCACGCCGATGGCGGGAACGAGCAGCGGGAAGGCGAGCCCGGCGTCGCCGAAGGCCGCCTTGCCGAGGATCAGCGCGGCGACCAGGGTCACGGCGTACGACTCGAACAGGTCGGCCGCCATGCCCGCGCAGTCGCCGACGTTGTCGCCCACGTTGTCGGCGATGGTCGCGGCATTGCGCGGGTCGTCCTCCGGAATGCCCTGCTCGACCTTGCCGACCAGGTCGGCGCCGACGTCGGCGGCCTTGGTGAAGATGCCGCCGCCCACCCTCATGAACATGGCGATGAGGGCCGCGCCGAGTCCGAATCCCTCCAGCACCTTCGGCGCGTCGGCCGCGTACACCAGCACCACGCAGGCGGCGCCGAGCAGGCCGAGCCCCACCGTGAACATGCCCACGACGCCGCCCGTGCGGAATGCGATCTTCATTGCCTTGTGCGAGACGGCGGTGAGATCCTTTTCCGGTTCACCTTCCGCCGGAGTCGCTTCCCGGGCCGCCGCGGCGACGCGGACATTACTGCGCACGGCGAGCCACATGCCGATATAGCCGGTGGCCGCGGAGAACCCCGCGCCGATCAAGAAGAACACCGATCGTCCGGCGCGCTGATTCCAGTCGTCCGCGGGCAGCAGCAAGAGCAGGAAGAACACCACGACGGCGAAAACACCGAGCGTGCGCAGCTGCCGGGACAGATACGCGTTGGCGCCTTCCTGGACCGCCGCCGCGATCTTCTTCATGCTGTCGGTGCCCTCGCCTGCCGCGAGCACCTGGCGCACCAGTACGCCCGCGACCACGAGTGCGGCCAGGGCGACGACCGCGATGACCACCACGAGCAGGCGATTGCCGTCGGTCAGCACTGCGGCTGCGAAGGTTGTGGAGTGGTCCAACCGATGAGGGGTAGAAAGCCCCGCCATTCGTCCTCCTTGACGCTTGGGCTGAGCTCAAGATGTGGACGGATTGTAGGTACCGGAACCTGATCAAAACAGTGTGCGGCAAGCGGAATTCGCCGTCGCACGCAAAACCCGCACGATCTCGCTCGGTAATGGCTTCAAGGCATTCAGGTTCGTGAATTGATTCACGATATTCGCGGCAAGATTCACTACACCAAGATTCACTGCACCGAGATTCCAAGATTCATTTCACGGAACCACTGTAAGCGCGGTCGCCGAGGTCCGCACATGCCGAAGGGCCCTACGAGGTAGGGCCCTTCGGGTGAGTGAATCGCGAGGTTCGGGTCAGGACAGCGTCGCGGTCGCCGGCGTGGTCGGCCAGGTCATGCGGATCAGCCCGCCGTGCTCGCCCGCGGAGACCTCGACGTCGTCGACGAGGCCGCTGATGACCGCCAGGCCCATCTCGTCCTCCTCGGCCTCCACGTCGACGCCTGCGCCCGAGCCGGGCGCCCGGTCACCGGGCGCCGAGCGCGGCGCTTCGTCGCCGACCTCGATGGAGAACTGTTTCTCCTCCTCGATCAGCGACACCTTCACCGGCGCGGTGATGCCACCGGTCTGATGCAGTCCGACGGCACGGGTGCAGGCCTCGCCGACGGCGAGCCTGACCTCGTCGAGGACGGCCTCGTCCACTCCGGCCCTGCGCGCCACCGCTGCCGCCACCAGTCGGGCGGTCCTGACATGCTCGGGCAGCGCGCTGAAGCGGAGTTCAACGGTGGCCATGCGTCCCCCTCGGAACTACGGGCGTGCTGTCGGGGGGCCGGGCCACCAAGCCCGGACCCCCTCTTCGTTCAACCAGCCGTGCCGGGCCGCGCGGGCCCGGGACGACGTGGTCAGTCGGTGGCAGCGACCGCTTCGTCGACCGAGGTGTGGATCGGGAACACCTTGGTCAGACCGGTAATGCGGAAGATCTTCAAAATACGCTCCTGGTTGCAGACCAGACGGAGCGAGCCCTCATGGGCACGCACCCGCTTCAGTCCGCCGACCAGCACGCCGAGCCCGGTGGAGTCGAGGAAGTCCACGCCCTCCATGTCGACGACGAGGTGGAAATTCCCGTCGTTCACCAGCTCGACCAGCTGCTCGCGCAACTTGGGCGCGGTATATACGTCGATTTCGCCACCGACCTCGACGACCGTACGATCGCCGACGGTACGGGTCGACAGAGACAGGTCCACGGATCCTCCAGCACCTTGCTATCGAGCGGTCGCCCCTCGGAACACCTGGGCAGGAGTCCCCGGGACGGTACGCCAGCCGCCATGGCATTCAATCACTTACCGGCAGGCGTGCACGACGCCTTGGCCCCATTGTCCGTCACGCCAGTGACACACTCGGTGCCGATGGCCAAGAATCACCGATCCGATCGACCCTCGCCCGAGGCCGTGCCCCGCCTGTCCCCGGCCGCGGTTCTGGACCGGCTCGCCCCGGGACCGAACCGGGCGTCGCGCATCACTCATACGGAGCACTTGCCCCCGCGTGAGGGCCGCCATGCCGTCTGGCCGGACCGGATTCGCCCCGAGGTCATCGCGGCCGTGCAGGAATGCGGCATCGAACACCCCTGGGCCCACCAGGCCCGGGTCGCCGAGCACGCCCTGGACGGCGAGTCCGTGGTCGTCGCCACGGGCACCGCGTCCGGCAAGTCCCTGGCGTACCTCGTACCGGTCCTCTCGGCTCTCCTGGACGGCTCCGAGGCCCCGAACGGCCGCGGGGCCACCACCCTCTACCTGGCCCCCACCAAGGCCCTGGCGGCGGACCAGTGCCGCTCCGTGAAGGAACTTTCACAACCGCTGGGCAACGCCGTCCGGCCGGCCGTGTACGACGGCGACACCCCGTTCGAGGAACGGGAGTGGATCCGCCAGTACGCCAACTACGTCCTCACCAACCCGGACATGCTGCACCGCGGGATCCTCCCGTCCCACCCCCGCTGGTCCTCCTTCCTGAAGTCGCTGAAGTACGTCGTCATCGACGAGTGCCACACCTACCGCGGCGTGTTCGGCTCCCACGTCGCCCACGTCCTGCGCCGGCTGCGCCGCCTGTGTGCCCGCTACGGCGCCTCCCCGGTCTTCCTGCTGGCCTCCGCGACGGCCGCCGAACCCGCGGTGGCCGCCGGGCGCCTCACCGGCCTCCCGGTCGTCGAGGTCGCCGACGACGCCTCACCCCGCGGTGAACTGGTGTTCGCCCTCTGGGAGCCGCCGCTCACCGAGATGGTGGGCGAGAAGGGCGCACCCGTCCGGCGTACCGCCACCGCCGAGACCGCCGACCTGCTGACCGACCTCGCCGTCCAGGGCGTGCGCACCGTCGCCTTCGTCCGCTCCCGGCGTGGCGCCGAGCTGATCGCGGTGATCGCCCAGGAACGCCTCGCCGAGGTCGACCGCTCACTCGCCCGGCGTGTCGCGGCCTACCGCGGCGGTTACCTCCCCGAGGAACGACGCGCCCTGGAGCAGGCCCTGCACTCGGGCGAGCTGCTCGGTCTCGCCGCGACCACCGCCCTGGAGCTCGGCATCGACGTCTCCGGACTCGACGCCGTCCTGATCGCCGGCTACCCGGGCACCCGCGCCTCCCTGTGGCAGCAGGCCGGCCGCGCGGGCCGGTCCGGGCAGGGCGCGCTGGCGGTGCTCGTCGCCCGGGACGACCCGCTGGACACCTTCCTGGTCCATCACCCGGAAGCACTGTTCGACCGCCCGGTCGAGTCGACCGTCCTCGACCCCGACAACCCCTACGTCCTGGCCCCGCACCTGTGCGCGGCGGCCGCGGAACTCCCGCTGACCGACGAGGATCTGCCCCTGTTCGGACCCGAGGCCGAGGGCCTGCTGCCACAGCTGGAGGCCGCCAAGCTGCTGCGCCGCCGGACCAGGGCCTGGCACTGGACCCGCCGGGAACGCGCCGCCGACCTCACGGACATCCGCGGCGAGGGCGGCCGGCCCGTCCAGGTCGTGGAGGCCGGCACCGGCCGGCTGCTCGGCACGGTCGACGCGGGCTCCTCGCACACCGCCGTCCACGAGGGCGCCGTCCACCTCCACCAGGGCCGCACCTATCTCGTACGTTCCCTGGACCTGGAGGACTCCGTCGCTCTGGTCGAGGAGGCCAGCCCCCCGTATTCGACGGTGGCCCGCGACACGACGTCGATCTCCGTCCTGGAGACGGACGTCGAGATCCCCTGGGGCCAGGGCCGGTTGTGCTACGGCTCCGTCGAAGTCACCAACCAGGTCGTCTCCTTCCTGCGCCGACGTGTCATCACCGGTGAAGTCATGGGCGAGTCGAAGCTCGACCTCCCTCCTCGTACGCTGCGCACGCGTGCCGTGTGGTGGACGGTGACCGAGGACCAACTGGACGCGGCCCGGATCAACCCCGAGATCCTCGGCGGGGCCCTGCACGCCGCCGAACACGCCTCGATCGGCATGCTGCCCCTCTTCGCGACCTGCGACCGCTGGGACATCGGCGGCGTCTCGGTCCCCCTCCACCCCGACACCCTGTTGCCGACGGTCTTCGTCTACGACGGCCATCCCGGCGGCGCGGGCTTCGCGGAGCGGGCCTTCCACACGGCCCGCGCCTGGCTGACCGCCACCCGCCAGGCCATCGCCTCCTGCGAGTGCGACGCCGGCTGCCCGTCCTGCATCCAGTCCCCCAAGTGCGGCAACGGCAACGACCCACTCCACAAGAGGGGCGCTGTACGGCTCCTCACGGAACTGCTGCGGGAGGCTCCCGAGGAGAAGGCCCAGGAGGGGGAGCCTCCGACAGCGCCGGAGAAGGTGCCGGGTGCGGGTCCGGAGAAGGTGCCGGAGGCAGGACCGGGGGCGGGTCCGGAGGCAGGACCGGGGCCGGCAACGGGTGAGGCTGCGGGGGCAGGTGCGGGGGCGGCACCGCGTCAGCAGGCCCCGCCCGCGCCCTGACCTCGGCCGCGAACAACCCCCGTCCCGACGCCGCCGTCACGTCCGAGATCCCGCCGACGACCACGCACCGCACCAGTCGCGCCCCCTGCGCCCGGGCCACCCGGTCCGCCCTGTCGCAGGCCCGCGCGACGCCGTCCGCTCCATGGTCGGCGGCCGCCAGCGCCGCGAGGTCTGCGCCGCCGGCGGCACGGTGCCGGGACGCCACGGCCTGTCCGAGGGCGAGCACGATCCCGAACACCACGCACAGCACGGCGATCGCACCCACACTCCAGACGGTGGCGGAACCCCGGTCCGCGTCCCCGTGACGCCCTCCGAGGACCCGCCCGCCGAGTACCCGGGCCCACATGGCCCCGCCGTCACGCCCCGCGCCCTTCACGGCACGTCTCCCAGCGACTGCTGGGCGTCTGCCGCCGCACCCCGGGGGGCACCTGGCGCGCGGGCGGGATCCGGCGCGCCTCGCGGGGCACCTGAGGCACGGGCACCACCCGGCGCGCCCCGGGCCTCCTCAGCCGCCCCTACGCCCTTCTCGGCCGTCCCCACGGCGTTCTCAGCCGCTCCTACGGCTTCGCCCCCCGTCGCCACTGCCGACTCCGCCGTCCCTACGGTCTCCTCCGCCGCCGCCACGGCCTCCTCCGCCGCCGCCACAGCTTCCTCCCGCACCTCGAAGGGCAGGCCACGCAACGCCGGTGGCTTGGCCACGACCACGACGCGGACCTGGTCACCCTCCCGGCTGATCGTCACGTCCGCCCCGCGCGGCGCCGTCGCGCGGGTCACCTCGAGGACCGCGTCCGCCGGATCCTGCCGGGCCGCCGCGCGGGCGCCTGTCCTGGCCGCGTCCACGCACTGGATCTGGGCCGCCATGACCAGCAGCCCCCACACCAGCGCCATCGTGAACACCACCAGCACCGGCAGCACCACGGCCGACTCCGCCGTCACGAACCCCCGGTCCCCGGCACACACCCACCGGGAGACGCGCCGAGGCTCCCGTCCGCGCTCACGCCCCCGCACTGAGCGCCCGCTTCACGATGGCCTGCAACTGAGCCGCGACGACGTCGCTCGTCACCACCTGGTAGAGGAGCACCGCGAATCCCACGGCCGCCACGATCCCCATCGCGTACTCGGACGTCACCATCCCCGCGTCACCGCGCGCCGCACGCATCCGCACCCTGCACACCAGGGCGCTCAGCCGCGCCCACACCGCCTTGCACATCTCAACCCCCTTGAGGTTCCGTTGTGTTGATCTCTGTCTCTGGTTCGGCCACTTCGTTTTCGACCATTCGCCGCTCGACCGCTCGGCCCTCGACCCTCGGCCCTCGCCTCGGCCACCCGATGGTCGTCGGCCGGTTCGTCAGCGACCCGTGCCGTCGCGCTTCGGCGTTCACGTTGTCCACGCCCTCATCGACCACCCCCTCCCAGCACCCCGCCCGCGAGCCCGATGACGATGGGCAGCACGCCGACCGCGATGAAGGCAGGCAGGAAGCACAGCCCCACCGGCACGGTGACCATCACGGCTGCCCGCCGGGCCCGAGTCGTCGCGGCGCGCGCCCAGTCGGCTCGGGTGTCGGCGGCGAGCCGGGCGACCGGTCCGGCCGCGGGCAGTCCCGAGACGTCGGCCCGCTCCAGCAGGCGGGCCAGGGCCGCGGCACCCGGTATCGAGGCCAACCTCCGCCACGCGATGGCCGGTTCGCCGCCCAACCGCACCTCGGCGGCACCGCGCGCCAGCCCTTCCCCCACGGGCCCGCCGAGGGCCTCACCCACAGCCTGCGCCGCGATCACCGGGCCGGCTCCCGCCGCGATGCACGCGGCCAGCAGGTCGGCCGCGAGCGGGAGTTGACGTGCGGCAAGCTGGACGTCGACCTCGCTCACCACGCCCGCCGCCTGTTGCCGACGACGCCACCGCCCCAGCACCACCGCGCCGATCAGCCCCAGTACGAGACCGGCGACGCCACCGACCACCACCCATCCCGCACCGAACACCAACGCGTCGGGAAGCCACCGCCGTACGGCGTTCCGCAGCCCGGCTCCTCGGACGGCCGCCGCCGTGGCCGAGGCAAGCAGTTCGGCCGGGCGCCGCCGTGCCCTGCGCCGGCGTCGCGCGGCCTCCCAGCACCGTGTCAGCCACCAGAGGGCCACCACGATCCCCACGGTTGCCCCCAGCCTGTGGACAACTTCCACGCTCACGCCTCCTCCGTCCACGTCACCCACCTCCCTCTCGTCACGCTCACTTCGCTTCCGCGTGGCGGACGATCCGCAGTGCCCACCACATCCCCACGCCCTCAAGCACTCCGCCGACGAGCAGGCAGCCCAGCCCCGCTCCGGTGTGCAGCAGGACGTGCAGCGGGTCCGCTCCGAGCGCGGCGCCCAGCAGAAGGCCCAGGACCGGCAGCCCTGCGAGCATCACCACCGTGGCGCGCGGACCGGCCAACTGAGCACGCAGGTCGGCACGTTGATCGCGCTCCGCGCGTAACGCCGCCTCCAGCCGGTCGAGTCCGGCGGCGAGGCCGGCGCCCTGGTCCACGGCCACCCGCCAGCACGCGGCGAGTCCCAGCAGGCCGTCGGCACCCGGTTGCCGGGCGGCGACCGCGAGAGCCTTGGGCACGTCGCCGCCGAACCGTGCCGCCGCCAACACCGAGGGCTGCGCGGCGCCCAGTCCTCCGGAGTCCTGCGCGGCCCGTCGCAGCGCCTCCCCCGGCTGCCGGCCGGCAAGCACCTCCCCGGCCAGCGCCGCGCACAGCGCGATCACCGCGTCGCCTCGGCGCTCCCCCGCCCGCCGGGTCTCGGCGGCATGCCGCACTCGGCGCAGCAGAGGTACCCCGGCCGCGCCCGCGACCACCGGCAGCACCGAACCGCCCAGCAGCGCCAGGACCAGTCCGGCGACCGGTGCCCACCATTCGGGTCGCCAGCGTCCCCGGAGCTTGCGGAGCTCGCCGGTGAGCTGCCGCCATGGCGGGGGCGCGCTGCCGGCCACGCCGCCTCCGGCCAGGAGCAACTGCGCCCGTCCGGCCCCTGAGTACGGTCCGCCCATCAGCCAGGCCGCCGCTCCGGCACAGGCCACGGCCGCAGCCATCGGCATCTCACTCATCACGTCCGCCCCTCCCTTCGCTCGCCTCGCCCCGCAGCAACTCCCGCAGCCGCTCCCATCCCCGCTCGTGGGCGAAGGCGTCCGCCCGCCACCGCAGTGCCGGTACGGTCCGGACCAGCCCGGACGGGTCCCGCTCCAGCACGTGCACCTCGGCGATCCGCCGCCGCCCGGCGGGGTCGCGTACCAGGTGCAGGACCACCGACAGGGCCGCCGCCAACTGGCTGTGCAGCGCGGTCCGGTCGAGCCCGGCCGCCGTGCCCAGCGCCTCGAGCCGGGCGGGGACATCCGCGGCGGCATTGGCGTGGACCGTCCCGCAGCCGCCCTCGTGGCCCGTGTTGAGCGCGGCCAGCAGGTGGACGACCTCCGGCCCGCGCACCTCGCCCACGACCATCCGGTCGGGCCGCATCCGCAGGGCCTGCCGCACCAGGTCCTCGAGGGTGACGAGCCCCGCGCCTTCCTGGTTGGCGGGTCTGGTCTCCAGGCGGACGACGTGCGGGTGATCCGGTCGCAGCTCCGCCGAGTCCTCGGCGAGCACGATCCGCTCCCCCGGCCCGACCAGGCCCAGCAGCGCGCTCAGCAGGGTCGTCTTGCCGCTGCCGGTGCCGCCGCTGACCAGGAAGGACAGCCGCGCCCGCATCAGATCCCGCAGCACCCTGTCGCCGCCCGGCGGCACCGTGCCCGCGGCCACCAGCTCGCCGAGCGTGAACGCCCGGGGCCGTACGACGCGCAGCGACAGACAGGTGCAGCCGACGGCGACCGGGGGCAGCACCGCGTGCAGTCGCGTCCCGTCGGGCAGCCGGGCGTCGACCCAGGGCCGCGCGTCGTCCAGGCGCCGTCCGGCCACGGCGGCCAGACGCTGCGCGAGGCGCCGTACGGCCGCGGCGTCCGGGAAGGAGACGCCGGTGAGCTCCAGACCGCCGCCCCGGTCGACCCAGACCCGGTCCGGAGCGGACACCAGTACGTCGGTCACCCCGGGGTCGGTGAGCAGGGGTTCCAGAGGCCCGCTGCCGATCAGCTCGGACCGTAGATGCTCGGCCGCGCCGAGGACCTCCGCGTCCCCGAGGACCCGCCCCTGTTCGCGCAGCGCCTGCGCCACGCGCGCGGGCGTCGGTTCGGCGCCGGTGTCGGCGAGCCACTGCCGTACGCCGTCGAGCAGCGTCCCCGTCGCCTTCGCCCGTTCGAGGCCGGCCGGCGTGCTCATGAGCCACCCGCCTCGGTGAGCGCGCGCTCCCAGAACTCCTTGCAGAAGCGCGCGAGCGGTCCGCGAGGCGTCGCGCCCGGCGGTGACTTGCCGCCGTCCGGGCGCAGCAGCCCCGATTCGACGGGCACCTCGCCAGCCAACGGCAGGCCGAGCAGTCGGGCCACCTCGCTGTCGTCGAGTCCGGGCGCGTAGGGGCCGCGCACCGCCACCCGCAGGTCGCGCAGCACCATGCCGACGGCGGAGGCCACGCGCTTGCCCGCCGCGACGGCGCGCAGTTCGGCGGGGACCACGAGGAGCCCGAGGTCGAGCTGGGCGAGGATCTCGGCGACGCCGTCGTCGATGCGGCGCGGGAGGTCGACGACGACCGTGCCGCCCCGGCGCCGGGCCGCCGCCAGCACCGCGCGTACGGCCTGGGGCGCGATGGCCACGCAGTCGCCCCGGTCCCAGCTGAGCACCCGCAAGGAGTGCAGCCTGGGCAGCGACTCCTCCAGGGCGCTGCCGCCGACCCTCCCACGTGAGGCGGCGAACGCGGGCCAGCGCAGCCCTTCCGTGCTCTCGCCGCCGAGGAGGACGTCGAGCCCGCCACCGAGTGGATCGGCGTCGACCAGGAGGGTGCGCAGCCCTTCTCGCGCGGAGGTGACGGCGAGGGCGCACGCGAGCGTGGAGGCTCCGGCGCCGCCGCGTCCGCCGATGACGCCGACGGTGAGGGCGGGCCGTCCGACGCCCTCGGCGACGTCGGCAATGCGGTCGACCAGCCACTGTTCGCCGTCGGGCAGCATCAGGACGTGGTCGGCGCCGATCTCCACGGCGCGCTGCCACACCCCGGAGTCGTCCTGGTCGCGGCCGACGAGGACCACTCCGCGCCTGCGGACGGCCCCGCGGACACGGCGTACCGCGTCGTCGCCGACCAGGACGAGTGGCGCCGACTCCCAGCTCCCCCGGCGTTCCGGCACCGAGTGGTGCACCTCCGGTGTGGCGCCGGCGGCGGCACACAGGCGCAGCAGGTCGTCGAGGAGTCCCGCGTCCTCCGTGACGATCAGTGGTTTGCCCGGTCCGCCTCCGGTGGTGGGCGGCGGGTCGTGTGTGACGGCTCCGGTCACGATTTCCATCCCCCTTCACTGCGGGGCGCGCAGTCGCTGCGGTCCCGCGATTCCCAAACGTGTGAAGAACCGGCAGCCGGTCTCCATATGAACGGCCGACAGAATCCGGCCGAACGCCCCCGGCAATCGGAACCGGCCATGTGAAGCCGGCCCGAGCGGACGCGTTGGAATCACGGTGCAGTGGGCCCGGAAATCGTGTGGATCTTGGTGGAAAACTGTGGACAAGCGGGTGGTTGTGAATATCGCTGTCACCCATACCGGTGAGCCCCGCACCATCTGCTGTGCGACTTCCGCAGAGGAGTCCGACGACTACGCACAGTGACAGCGAGAGGGTAAACAAAAGAGGCGGCCGCAGCCGCCTCGATGCGGCGCAGTAGCCGCGTTCAGAACTGGAAAACCCGCCCGGACATGCGACGACCCCCGCCGGGGGGGAGAGCGGGGGTCGCCTTCACGGCCGACTCGGGGGGGGAGGAGTCGGACCGCGTTAGCACGGTCGCGAACGATCCGTGACTTCCATGGTGTACCCGAGAGCCTTCTCAGGCAAACCCACGCGCCCACCTTACGCCGAATGGGCTGCCCCTATGCTCATGGTTGTGGAAAACCACTCCTTGCCCCGCACAGCGGCCTTCTTTGACCTGGACAAGACGGTCATTGCGAAGTCGAGCACGCTCACCTTCAGCAAGTCCTTCTACCAAGGCGGTCTGATCAACCGCAGGGCGGCCCTGCGGACCGCATACGCCCAGTTCGTCTTCCTCGTGGGCGGTATGGACCACGATCAGATGGAACGGACCCGCGAGTACCTGTCCGCCCTCGTGCGCGGCTGGAACGTCCAACAGGTGAAGGAGATCGTGGCCGAGACCCTTCATGACCTGATCGACCCGCTGATCTACGACGAGGCCGCCTCCCTGATCGAGGAACACCACACGGCCGGCCGTGACGTGGTCATCGTGTCCACGTCGGGCGCCGAGGTGGTCGAGCCGATCGGCGAACTGCTCGGCGCGGACCGCGTGGTCGCCACCCGCATGGTCGTGGGCGAGGACGGTTGCTTCACCGGCGAGGTGGAGTACTACGCCTACGGCCCGACGAAGGCGGAGGCGATCAAGGAGCTGGCCGGGTCCGAGGGCTACGACCTCTCCCGCTGTTACGCCTACAGCGACTCGGCGACCGACCTGCCGATGCTGAAGGCGGTCGGGCACCCGCACGCCGTGAACCCGGACCGGGCCCTGCGGCGCGAGGCCGTCGCACGCGGGTGGCCGATTCTCGACTTCCACCGGCCGGTGCGCCTCAAGCAGCGGATTCCGTCGTTCTCCGTACCGCCCCGCCCCGCGCTCGTCGCGGCCGCGGCGATAGGAGCGGCGGCGGCCACCGCGGGCCTCGTCTGGTACGCGAACCGACGCCGGGCGGCGGCCGTCTGAAGGCGCCCCCGCGTGGGGGCGGGGCGGCTCGTCACCCCTCAGGGACGCCCGTTTAAAACCCATTTGGGAACAAAAGCAAAGAACTGGTGCCAGCACTTCCGCTTGCCGGGGTCCAGGAGTACAAAGGACTTAACGGCCCGCGAGACCAAGGACATCCGAGAGGATCACCTTAATAACGCATTTGGCCCCACGGACCGCGCATGACCACTGGGCACCCACGCGACGTCGACCCGTCGATTACGGGCCAGCCGCACCAGGTCACGGGCAAAGTTCCCGGCCTGATGGGCAATATATCGAGGACGCTTGGTAACCGGGTGAGCATGCCAGCGGCGGTACGAGAACTCGTACCGCCGCAACCCTTTGCGAGGCCCCCGCGAGGGGGCCTTTTCCGTACCCGCGTCTCACGCGCGCGTGAGGCTCACGCCGCCCCGCGCTGCAGCGCCTCGCACACCGCCGTCGACTCGCGGGCGCCCAGCTCGACCGCCCTGCCGCAGTGCGCGATCCAGGCCGCCATGCCGTCCGGGGCGCCGGAGACGTAGCCGTCCAGGGCCGCCAGATAGGCCGCCCGCCCCAACTCGGCGTGCCCGACCTCGGCCGGGCAGACCGACTTGGGGTCGAGGCCACTGCCGATCAGGACGATGCGCTCGGCGGCCCGCGCGACCAGGCCGTTGTGGGAGGTGAACGGGCGCAGGGCCAGCAGCTCGCCATGAACGACGGAGGCCGTCACCAGGGCGGGCGCGGAGCCTCCCGCGATGATCAGCTCGGACAGGCCCTCAAGACGGCCGGCCACTTCGGTGGCACTCGGCAGTGGCAGCTCGATCAGCGGCTCGTCGACCTTCTCACCGGCCTGTCGCGGGCGGCCGACCTCGTCGTCGCTCGTCGCCGCGGCCACCAGATGCAGCCGCGCCAGCACCCGCAGCGGCGACTGCCGCCAGATGGACAGCAACTGGCCCGCCTCGGCGGACAGCCGCAGCGCCGCACCCATGACACGCGCCTCGTCGTCGGCACCGAAGTCGGAGCGCCGTCGCACCTCTTCCAGTGCCCAGTCCGCGCCGGACAGTGCCGCCGAGCCGCGGGCGCCGCGCAGTGCGGCCTCGGAGGTGATCTCGGTGCTGCGGCGACGCATGACACGGTGGCCGTAGACCCGGTCCACGGCCTTGCGCATGGTCTCCACGGACTCGGCCACACCGGGCAGGGAGCCCAGGGCCGCGAGCGGATCGGCGGACGCGCCTGTCGTACTCATGAGTACGACACTACGCAACCTGCGCGGGCACCCCACGAAGGAGTGGTCTTCTTCACGCACGCGTGCCACGCACGGCAATCACCGCACTACCCTTTGTGAACATGAAAATTGCTTTCGTCGGGAAGGGTGGCAGCGGCAAGACCACCCTGTCCTCCCTGTTCATCCGCCACCTCGTCGCCGACGGCGGGCCCGTGATCGCGGTCGACGCGGACATCAACCAGCACCTGGGGCCCGCTCTCGGCCTCGACGACGCGGAGGCTGCCGGGCTGCCCGCGATGGGCGACCGGCTGCCGCTGATCAAGGACTACCTGCGCGGCTCCAACCCCCGTGTCGTCTCCACCGAGACGATGATCAAGACAACACCGCCCGGTGAGGGCTCCCGGTTGCTGCGGGTGCGCGAGAACAACCCGGTGTACGACGCCTGCGCCCGGCCGGTGGAACTCGACGGCGGCGCCGTCCGTTTGATGGTCACCGGCCCTTTCACGGACGCCGACCTGGGGGTCTCCTGCTACCACTCCAAAACAGGAGCGGTGGAACTGTGCCTGAACCACCTGGTGGACGGCCCTGACGAGTACGTCGTGGTCGACATGACCGCCGGCTCGGACTCCTTCGCCTCCGGCATGTTCACCCGCTTCGACATCACGTTCCTCGTCGCCGAACCGACCCGGAAGGGAGTCTCCGTCTATCGCCAGTACAAGGAGTACGCCCGCGACTTCGGCGTCGAGCTGAAGGTCGTCGGCAACAAGGTGCAGGGCCAGGACGACGTCGACTTCCTGCGCGCCGAGGTCGGGGACGACCTGCTCGTGACGGTCGGCCACTCGGACTGGGTGCGCGCCATGGAGAAGGGCCGGCCGCCCCGGTTCGAGCTCCTGGAGGACACCAACCGCCAGGCCCTGCGCCTGCTGCGGACGACCGTCGACTCTGCGTACCAAAGGCGCGACTGGGAGCGCTACACACGGCAGATGGTGCACTTCCATCTGAAGAACGCCGAGTCCTGGGGCAATGAACGGACCGGAGTCGACCTGGCGGCGCAGGTCGACCCCGGATTCGTCCTCGGCGAAAGCCTCACAGCCTCCGTGTGACGGCCTCTGTGTGGTGGCCTTTGTATGACGGCCTCCGTGCAATGGCCCCCGTGCGACGGCCTCCGCGGGACGGATCCGGCGTGACGGATCCTGTCGGTGAAGGTTGCCGCCGGGTCACCACCTGGCTGCGGCGCCCGTCGGGTCGGGCGCCTACTGCCTGACCGCCGGAGCCCCGGGCACGCCCTTCGGGGCCGGGGCCGGACTGCCGGACAGGAAGGACGCCCAGCCGGGCTTCGGGGACTCGCCGACCTCCAGCGTGCGCAGCTTGACCAGGGCCTTCGGGTCCTGGGCGTCCAGCCAGTCGGCGAGCTGGCGGAAGGACACGCAGCGCACGTCCGGCTTGTTGCAGACGTTCTCGACGACCTCCTCGACGGCGCGCATGTACGTGCCGCCGTTCCAGGACTCGAAGTGGTTGCCGATGATCAGCGGTGCGCGGTTGCCGTAGTAGGCGCGGTCGAAGCCCTTGAGCAGGCCGTCACGCATCTGGCGACCCCAGAACGCGCGCTTGCCGGGGTCGCCCTGACTGGTGCTGCCGGACTGGTTGACCATGAAGTTGTAGTCCATGGTGAGCTGCTCGTAGGAGTGGCCGGGGAAGGGCACGAGCTGCATCGACAGGTCCCACAGGCCCTGCTTCTTGCCGGGCCACACCTGGTTGTTGACGCCACTGGTGTCGTAGCGGAAGCCCAGCTCGCGGGCGGCCTTCATGAAGTTCTTCTGGCCCTCGAGGCAGGGGGTGCGGGCGCCGATGAGTTCCTTGTCGTAGTCGAAGGGCAGCGGAGCCGCGTCCTTCATGCCGGTGTTGGTCTTCCAGGTCCTCACGAACCGCTTGGCCTGGTCGATCTCGTCCTTCCACTCCTCGATCGACCACTCACCGACGCCACCGTTCTTGCCGCAGAAGTGGCCGTTGAAGTGGGTGCCGATCTCGTTGCCCTCCAGCCACGCCAGACGCAGCTGCTTCACGGTGTCGGCGATGCCCTGCTCGTCGTTGAAGCCGATGTCGGAACGGCCCGGCGAGTGCTGCGGCGGCCGGTACAGGTCGGCCTTCTCCTCCGGCAGCATGTACACGCCGCTGAGGAAGTACGTCATCGTCGCGTGGTTGGCCTTGGACACCTGGCGGAAGTGGGAGAACAGCTTCTGGCTGTCCTCGCCCGCGCCGTCCCAGGAGAAGACCACGAACTGCGGCGGCTTCTGGCCCGGCTTCAGCCGCTCGGGGCGGGGCAGGTGGGGCTGCGCCCCGGTGTACGCGGTGGAGCCGTCGCCGATCAGGCGGACGACACTCTTGGGGGCGGCGGGTGCCGGCTTGGCCTTCTGCGGGCCCGGCACCCCCTCCCCGGAACCGTGGGAACCCCCGGTTCCCGTCGCGCAACCGGCGAGCGATGCGGCGACAGCCGCGGCGACCACTGCGCCCGCGGCGATCCTCTGGGTGGCGGCCATCTTCCGCCCACCTTCTTCCTTCTCTCGGCCAACGCCGACGAGGGCGTTCTCTGGTGACGCGCCGGGACGAGCCGGCAGCGCCGTCAAGGTCGCATGGAGTCGAGAAGGAATTAGTACGACAAGCCGACAAAAAGACCACTTCACTCTCGGGGGTGATTACCTGCCCCATTTGCCGCAAAAATCCATGCTTGGCCTTTACTCTGCATTACGATCTGTTTACCGAGCGTTGATTTTCATCCCGCCGCTGCACGCCGTGACCCACGGCCGCGACCGCCCCCGCCCCAACCGGGGGACCACATGTTCCGCGACCGCGCTGCCCCGGAGGAGACGGGAACCATGTCCGCCTGCGCCCCCACCCGCACCGACCACTCGAAGCGCACCGAGCGCATCCACCCGACCCACAGCCCCCCACCGGGCCCGCACCGCCGCTTCCGCATCGCGGGCGCGGACGTGTCCGCCTCGATCGCGGTCTTCCTGATCGCCCTGCCCCTGTCCCTCGGCATCGCCCTCGCCACCGGCGCGCCCCTCCAGGCCGGTCTCGTCGCCGCCGCCGTCGGCGGGATCGTCACCGGGTGGGTCGGCGGTGCGCCGCTCCAGGTCAGCGGCCCCGCGGCAGGCCTGACCGTGGTCACCGCCGACCTCATCCAGCGCTACGGCTGGCGGACGACATGCGCCATCACCGTCCTCGCCGGACTCGCCCAGCTGGGTCTCGGCTGTCTGCGCGTGGCGCGCACCGCCCTCGCCGTCAGCCCCGCCATCGTGCACGGCATGCTCGCCGGCATCGGCGTCACCATCGCCGTCGCCCAACTGCACGTTGTTCTCGGCGGCACCCCCCAGAGCTCGGTCCTCGACAATCTCCGCGCTCTGCCCGCCCAGTTGGCCGGACTGCAGCCGGCGGCCGTGGCCGTGAGCGCGCTGACTCTGACCCTGCTGCTGCTCTGGCCTCGTATCCCCGGCCGGGTGGGCCGCCTGGTGCAGAGAGTCCCCGCCGCGCTCGTCGCCGTCACCGGTGCCACCGCCATCGCCGCGCTCGCGGGCCTCACCCTGCCCAAGGTGGACCTGCCGTCCTGGAGCAGTCACGCGCTGGCGGGGCTGCCCGAGGGACCGGTGCTCGGACTCATGGCCGCCGTCCTCACCACCACTCTGGTGTGCAGCGTGCAGTCGTTGCTCGGCGCGGTCGCCGTGGACAAGCTGATCGCCTCGCGGCCGGACCTGCTCAGCGCCCGCTCCACCCGTGTCGGCCGCTCCGATCTGGACCGCGAGCTGCTGGGCCAGGGCGCGGCCAACATCGTCTCCGGAGCACTCGGCGGGCTGCCGGTGGCGGGCGTGGCCGTGCGCAGTTCGGCAAATGTCCAAGCCGGTGCCGTGAGCCGGAACTCGACGATGCTGCACGGCGTTCTCGTAGTAGTCGCCGCGTTGCTGATGGTCCCGATCCTGGATCTCATCCCGCTCGCCTCACTCGCCGCCCTGGTGATGGCCGTCGGCATCCAGATGGTGTCCCTGCACCACATTCGCACGGTGACCCGCCACCGTGAGGTGCTGGTGTACGCCGTCACCACCCTCGGCGTGGTCGTCCTCGGCGTCCTGGAGGGCGTGACGCTCGGCATCGCCGTGGCCGTCGCCGTCGCCCTGCACCGCCTCGCCCGCACCCGGATCACACACCACGAGAAGGAAGGAGTCCATCACGTACACGTAAGAGGCCAGTTGACGTTCCTCGCCGTGCCGCGGCTGAGCCGCATCCTGCATCTCGTACCCCAAGCCACCCATGTCGTCGTCGAGTTGGACGGCTCCTTCATGGACCATGCGGCGTACGAGGCCCTGCAGGACTGGCAGAAGACACACACCGCCCGGGGTGGCTCCGTCGAGCTGACCGGCCGCCGCTCCAGCACGGGCCTCGACACCGGTACCGACGTCGAGGCGGAAACCGAGGCGGGAATCGAGGCAAGCGTCGGCTCCCGCAGCAGTATCGGCACCGGCACCAGAACCGGCCTCGCCACCAGCACCGGCGCCGGCCTCGACACCGGCGAAGGTGGCTCGACCGCTCCCCCAGCTCTCGATCACGTTCACGCCGGTGAGGTTCCGATCGCCGACTGCCGCTGCCGCCCCTGGACGCCGTGGCGCAACCACCAGTGCGAAGTACCACGGGAAACGACACAGACCCCGCAGACGCCACAGACGCCACAGACGCCACAGGCATCGACCCCGGCACCGACACCGACATCACTGGCAGCGCAGCCTGCAGAGTCGACCGACGCGGCACGTCCAGCGGAAGCGACAGCGACAGGGGCGCCCGAAGCTGCCCAGAGGAGGGGAAAGAGGGAGACGACAGAGTCCGCCGAGTCAACCAAGCCAAGAAAGCCGAAGCGGCCGTCGCAGCCGAGCCGGCCGGAACAGCCGGAACGGCCAGGCCAGCCGGGCGAGGGGAGGCAGCCAGGGGCGTCCGTCGAGCCGGGTGAGCATCAACTGGTGCGTGGCATCAGCGCGTTCCAGCGCAACACCGCACCGCTGGTGAGGGGTGAGCTGGCGCGACTGGCCCGGGAGGGGCAGCGGCCCACTCAGCTCTTCCTCACCTGCGCCGACTCCCGGCTGGTCACGTCGATGATCACCTCCAGCGGTCCGGGCGACCTGTTCGTGGTGCGCAACGTCGGCAACCTCGTGCCGCCGCCCGGTGAGGAGAGCGGGGACGACTCGGTGGCGGCCGCGATCGAGTACGCGGTGGACGTGTTGAAGGTGCGGTCCATCACGGTGTGCGGGCACTCCGGGTGCGGCGCCATGCAGGCACTGCTCGACACCGAACCGGGCGGTACGCGGACCCCGTTGCAGCGGTGGCTGCGGCACGGTGTGCCGAGCCTGGAGCGGATGGCCGACGACGGCCGTCCCCGCGCCCGACTGGCCGGGCGGGCGCCGGTGGACGCGGTCGAGCAGCTCTGCCTGACCAATGTGGTCCAGCAGTTGGAGCACCTACGGGCCCACGAGTCGGTGACCCAGGCCCTGCGGAGCGGGGCGTTGGAGCTGCACGGGCTGTACTTCCACGTGGGTGAGGCACAGACGTACCTGCTCACCGAGGCGGCCTCGGGCGACGGCGAGTTGTTCGGTCATGTGGGAGAGGCGGGCGTGCCGGCCTGAACCGGCGCGACGCCTCCCGATGTCTCGGCGGCGGCGGGCGGGGATGTGAAAGGCGTTACACCGGCTGAACTCCGTCCGCTCCGTGTCCGTGGGTACGGATGACCCCTGGGTCGATCCAGGGGTCGGCCTCCGGCCACCGTAAAACGGGGTCGAGAAGCGGCGACCCCTACAGGTCTAAACCAATTTTTGGTCGGGCCTTGTCACCGGACCCCTGGGTCTGATGAGCTGTGGCCTGGGACACAACGGACACGGACACCCTTCGAGAGGGAGATGTCGTGAGCAACGAATCCTTGGCCAACCTGCTCAAGGAAGAACGCAGGTTCGCGCCGCCCGCCGATCTGGCGGCCGACGCCAACGTCACGGCGGAGGCGTACGAGCAGGCCAAGGCTGACCGGCTCGGCTTCTGGGCCGAGCAGGCGCGCCGGCTGACCTGGTCCAAGGAGCCGACCGAGACGCTGGACTGGTCGAACCCGCCGTTCGCCAAGTGGTTCAAGGACGGCGAGCTCAACGTCGCCTACAACTGCGTCGACCGGCATGTGGAGGCCGGCAACGGGGACCGGGTCGCCATCCACTTCGAGGGCGAGCCCGGCGACAGCCGCGCCATCACCTACGCCGAGCTCAAGGACGAGGTGTCGAAGGCCGCCAACGCCCTGCTGGAGCTGGGGGTGCAGAAGGGCGACCGGGTCGCCGTCTACATGCCGATGATCCCCGAGACGGCGATCGCGATGCTGGCCTGCGCCCGCATCGGCGCCGCGCACTCGGTCGTCTTCGGCGGCTTCTCGGCGGACGCGCTGGCCACCCGTATCCAGGACGCGGACGCCAAGGTCGTCATCACCTCCGACGGCGGATACCGGCGCGGCAAGCCGTCCGCGCTGAAGCCGGCCGTCGACGACGCCGCCGACCGCGCGGGCAACGTCGAGCATGTCCTCGTCGTACGGCGCACGGGCCAGGACGTCGCCTGGAACGGCGAGCGTGACGTGTGGTGGCACGAGATCGTCGAGCGTCAGTCGGCCGAGCACACCCCGGAGGCGTTCGGCGCGGAGCACCCGCTGTTCATCCTCTACACGTCGGGTACCACGGGTAAGCCGAAGGGCATCCTGCACACCTCCGGCGGCTACCTCACGCAGACCGCCTACACCCACCACGCGGTCTTCGACCTGAAGCCCGAAACGGACGTCTACTGGTGCACCGCCGACGTCGGCTGGGTCACCGGGCACTCCTACATCGTCTACGGGCCGCTGGCCAACGGCGCGACGCAGGTCATGTACGAGGGCACCCCGGACACCCCGCACCAGGGCCGCTTCTGGGAGATCGTGCAGAAGTACGGGGTGACGATCCTCTACACGGCGCCGACCGCGATCCGTACGTTCATGAAGTGGGGCGACGACATCCCCGCCAAGTTCGACCTCTCCTCCCTGCGCGTGCTCGGCTCGGTCGGTGAGCCGATCAACCCCGAGGCATGGATCTGGTACCGCAAGCACATCGGCGGCGACCGGACACCGATCGTCGACACCTGGTGGCAGACCGAGACCGGCGCGATGATGATCTCGCCGCTGCCCGGCGTCACCGCCACCAAGCCCGGCTCCGCACAGCGGCCGCTGCCCGGCATCTCCGCCACCGTCGTCGACGACGAGGCCAACGAGGTGCCCGACGGCGGCGGCGGCTACCTCGTCCTCACCGAGCCCTGGCCGTCGATGCTGCGCACCATCTGGGGCGACGACCAGCGCTTCCTCGACACCTACTGGGCACGCTTCGAAGGCAGGTACTTCGCCGGCGACGGCGCGAAGAAGGACGACGACGGCGACATCTGGCTGCTCGGCCGCGTCGACGACGTCATGCTCGTCTCCGGCCACAACATCTCCACCACCGAGGTCGAGTCCGCGCTCGTCTCCCACCCTGCCGTCGCCGAGGCGGCCGTCGTCGGCGCCGCCGACGAGACCACCGGCCAGGCCATCGTCGCCTTCGTCATCCTGCGCGGCACGGCCAACGCCGAGGACGAACACCTCGTCGCCGACCTGCGCAACCACGTCGGCACCACCCTCGGTCCGATCGCCAAGCCCCAGCGGATCATGCCGGTCGCGGAGCTTCCGAAGACCCGCTCCGGCAAGATCATGCGCCGACTGCTGCGCGACGTCGCCGAGAACCGCCAGCTCGGGGACGTCACCACACTGACCGACTCCACCGTCATGGACCTCATCCAGGCAAAGCTCCCGGCCGCACCCAGCGAGGACTGACCAGGTCAGGGAAGGGCACCCGACGACACCGCGCCGGGTGCCCCTTTCACCCCTACCGTGGGGATCACCGGATTCCTCCTGGCGCACTTTAGGTAGGCTAAAGAAAAAGGTGCGCCGGGAAGTCTGGTCGGCATGTGCTCACTGCTGCCCACCGACCGGAGGCCCCCACCGTGTCCGCGCCCCGCAACACCGCTCCCCGCAAGGTCTTCGGACGGCTGTCCCTGCCCGAGCGGAACTTCGTCGCGGAGGCGCTGCGCGCCGAGACAGTCGGCGGTGTGCTGCTGCTCGCCGCCGCCGTCGCGGCGCTGATCTGGGCGAACGCACCCGGGCTGCACGACAGCTACGAGAGCGTGAGCCACTTCCACTTCGGACCCGCCGCCCTCGGACTGAACCTCTCCGTCGCGCACTGGGCGGCCGACGGCCTGCTCGCGATCTTCTTCTTCGTCGCCGGTATCGAACTCAAGCGAGAACTCGTCGCCGGTGACCTCAAGGACCCCAGGGCCGCCGCGCTCCCCGTGGCGGCCGCGCTGTGCGGAATGGCCGTACCCGCGCTCGTCTACACGCTCACCAACCTCAGCGGCGGTGGCTCGTTGGCCGGTTGGGCGGTGCCCACGGCCACCGACATCGCGTTCGCGCTCGCCGTGCTCGCCGTCATCGGCACGTCCCTGCCGAGCGCGCTGCGCGCCTTCCTGCTCACTCTCGCGGTCGTCGACGACCTGTTCGCGATCCTGATCATCGCGGTCTTCTTCACGAGCACCATCGACTTCGTGGCGCTGGGCGGCGCGGCCGTCGGCCTCATCGTGTTCTGGCTGCTGCTGCGCAAGGGCGTGACCGGCTGGTACGTCTACATCCCCCTCGCGCTCGTCATCTGGGCGCTGATGTACAACAGTGGCGTGCACGCCACGATCGCCGGTGTCGCGATGGGCCTGATGCTGCGCTGCACGACGCGCGAGGGCGAGGAGCACTCCCTGGGCGAGCGGATCGAGCACCTCGTCCGGCCCCTCTCCGCAGGGCTCGCGGTGCCGCTGTTCGCCCTGTTCAGCGCCGGTGTGGCGATCTCGGGCAACGCGATCGGGGACGTCTTCGGCAAGCCGGAGACGCTCGGCGTCGTCCTCGGTCTCGTCGTCGGCAAGACGATCGGCATCTTCGGCGGGACCTGGCTGACCGCCCGCTTCACCCGCGCCTCGCTGAGCGAGGACCTCGCCTGGGCGGACGTCTTCGCCGTCGCGGCCCTCGCCGGTATCGGCTTCACCGTGTCGCTGCTGATCGGGGAGCTCGCCTTCGAGGGCGACGCGGTCCTGACCGACGAGGTCAAGGCCGCCGTCCTGATCGGCTCGCTGATCGCGGCGACCCTCGCGACGGTCCTGCTGAAGCTGCGCAACGCCGAATACCGCCGGATGTGGGAGGCCGAGGAGCGCGACGACGACCTCGACGGCATCCCGGACGTGTACGAGGAGGACGACCCGGCGTACCACCTGCGGATGGCGGAGATCTACGACCGCAAGGCCGCCGAGCACCGCCGCCGAGCCGAGGGGATCGCCCGCGAGAGCGGCCGCGAGGGGGCTCTCGGAGAGGCCCAGGAGGAGCCCGGGGAGGGGCCGACACGCGCCACGGGCCTACCGAAGTGACGGGCGGGGCAGGCGGGGAGGGCAGCCGTCCGGCATGATCTGACGGGACGGTACAAAAGAAGCCAGAAGCAGCACAGCAGCAGAAGAGGGAGAACGCGATGAGCGCACCCGACGGCAGCCCGGTCGGCGCCGAACGCAGCATCGGCCAGCTGTTCGCCTCGGCGACGACCGAATTGTCTGCGCTGGTGCACGACGAGATCGCGCTGGCGAAGGCGCAGCTGAAGCAGGACGTCAAACGGGGAGCGACGAGCGGTGGGGCGTTCTCGGTGGCCGGCGCGGTCCTGCTGTTCTCCCTGCCGATGCTCAACTTCGCCCTGGCGTACGGCATTCGGACCTGGAGCGACTGGAACCTGGCGATCTGCTTCCTGCTCTCCTTCGCGGCGAACGTGCTCATCGCGCTCGTCCTCGTCCTGATCGGCGTGGTCTTCGCGAAGAAGGCGCAGAAGAGCAAGGGCCCGCAGAAGGTCGCCGCGTCGATGAAGGCCTCGGCGGGCGTCCTCCAGAACGCCAAGCCGCACCCGCGGCCCGAGCTGCCGCAGGACCGGGTCCCGGAGGCCATCGAGGCTGTGGCACGCTCGTCGTCATGACGGACCCCGCCACTCCTCCGGCCCAGCCCGCTTCGGTCGTACGGCCGGACGCCGTCTGCGGCGTGCAGGTCACCCATCGCGAGGTCGCCGCGAACGGTGCCCGCTTCCACATCGCCGAGGTCGGCGACGGTCCGCTGGTCATGCTCGTCCACGGTTTCCCGCAGTTCTGGTGGACGTGGCGGCACCAGCTGGTCGCGCTGGCCGACGCGGGCTTCCGGGCCGTCGCGATGGACCTGCGGGGCGTGGGCGGCAGCGACCGTACGCCGCGCGGCTACGACCCGGCCAACCTCGCCCTCGACATCACCGGCGTGATCCGCTCCCTCGGCGAGCCGGACGCCGCGCTGGTCGGCCACGACCTGGGCGGCTACCTGGCGTGGACGGCGGCCGTGATGCGCCCCAAGCTCGTCCGCAGGCTCGTCGTCTCCTCGATGCCACATCCCCGGCGCTGGCGCTCGGCAATGCTCGCCGACGTCCGGCAGACGACGGCCGGCTCCCACATCTGGGGGTTCCAGCGGCCGTGGATCCCCGAGCGGCAGCTCACCGCCGACGACGGCGAACTGGTGGGCCGGCTGATCCGGGACTGGTCCGGGCCGCGGCTGCCGGAGGACGAGGCGGTGGCGACCTACCAGCGCGCCATGTGCATCCCCTCCACCGCGCACTGCGCCGTCGAGCCGTACCGGTGGCTGGTGCGCTCGATGGCCCGGCCGGACGGCGTCCAGTTCTACCGGCGCATGAAGCGGCCCGTGCGCGTGCCCACGCTGCATCTGCACGGGTCCCTCGATCCGGTGATGCGCACCCGGAGCGCGGCCGGCTCCGGGGAGTACGTCGAAGCGCCGTACCGCTGGCGGCTGTTCGACGGACTCGGCCACTTCCCGCACGAGGAGGATCCGGTCGCTTTCTCCACCGAACTGGTCAATTGGCTGAAGGATCCCGAGCCCGATCGGTGACCGCGCCATCGCGCCCGGTACCCGGTTCTGGACGTCTGTACGACGAACAGCCAAATGCCCGGCGCATAGGCCAATTGGCCGCTCTGAGAACGGTTATCGACCTTGGGGCAGGGGCAGACGTCGGTGTATGGGCTGGACGCACGACTACAGTGACGCACCACGCAACCGCCGCTCGGCCAACGGCCTGAGCCCCCACCAACGAGGTGCCGACCCGCAACTGCCGGGCTCAGACCTCCGGGTGGGTATTCCGCGCATCCTGCGCCGCCGGGCCCGCTGGGTCTCGGTCCGCCTGCGTCACCCTCGAGGCTGACCCGGCAGAGGATCGCCGAGGGGGCCTTGTGCGGGCCCCCTTGTGCGACCCCCCTTCAGCGGGGTGCTCCTGACGGCTTCTCAAAGGGCGCAGCTGTCGCTGTCCACCTGTTGGCCCGCGGTACGCCCCTCGGTGATGTCCTGCTTGATCTCGTCCGCGGTGAGGGCATAGCCGGTGTCGGCGTCGTCGAGGGACTTCGCGAAGACCACGCCGTACACCTTGCCGTCGGGGGTGAGCAGCGGTCCTCCGGAGTTGCCCTGACGGACCGTCGTGAACAGCGAGTACACGTCACGGCGCACGGTGGTGCGGTGGTAGATGTCCGGACCGTTGGCCGTGATGCGACCACGCACACGCGCGGCACGGACGTCGTACGACCCGTTCTCCGGGAACCCGGCGATGATCGCGTCGTCGCTGCTCACCGCGTCCTCGGTGGTGAACTGCAGCACGGGCGCGTCCAGATCCGGTACGTCCAGGACGGCGATGTCGCGCTTCCAGTCGTACAGGACGACCGTGGCGTCGTACTTGCGGCCCTCGCCGCCTATCTGGACGGTGGGTTCGTCGACGCCGCCCACGACGTGCGCGTTGGTCATGACGCGGCGCTCGCCGAAGACGAAGCCGGTGCCTTCCAGGACCTTGCCGCAGCTCTCCGCGGTGCCCATGACCTTGACGATGGAACGCTGCGCGCGCTTGGCCACCGCGCTGTTCGCCAGGGCCGGGTCGGGCGGCTGGACGTCGGTGATCGGCTCGTTGGAGAACGGGCTGAAGACCTGCGGGAAGCCGTTCTGCGCGAGGACGGAGGAGAAGTCGGCGAACCAGGTGTCGGCCTGGTCGGGCAGCGCGTCGGACACCCCGTGCAGCACCTTGGAGCTACGGACCTCCTTGCCCAGCGTGGGCAGGGTGGTGCCGGCGAGGGCGGACCCGATGAGCCACGCCACCAGCAGCATCGCCACGACGTTGACCAGCGCGCCGCCGGTCGCGTCCAGCGCGCGGGCCGGGGACCAGGTGATGTACCGGCGCAGCTTGTTGCCGAGGTGGGTGGTGAGGGCCTGACCGATCGAGGCGCAGACGATCACGACGATGACCGCGACGACGGCGGCCGTGGTGCTCACCTCGGAGTTGTCGGTCAGCGCGTCCCAGATCACGGGCAGCAGGTAGACGGCGACGAGGCCGCCCCCCAGGAAACCGATCACCGACAGGATGCCGACGACGAAGCCCTGGCGGTAGCCGACGACCGCGAACCAGACGGCCGCAACCAACAACAGGATGTCCAGCACGTTCACCGCTTCGCGCCTCGCCTCATCATTTCGCGGTCACCACAGGTCGGCCGGGGGTCCGACCCGCCGCGAAGCGGCGATGGGGCAGAGCTTCCCCCGGGCAGACACAGCACGGTGGACACCCTGTCATGACCGCCAGTCGAGCGGGACCTGCTTCTCGCGGTCCCAGGGGTGCTCCCAGCCCGCGAAGTGCAGCAGGCGGTCGATCACCCCGGCCGTGAAACCCCATACAAGGGCGGATTCGACCAGAAATGCCGGGCCTCGGTGGCCACTGGGGTGCACGGTCATGGCGCGGTTCTCCGCGTCCGTGAGATCCGCCACGGGAACGGTGAAGACGCGGGCCGTCTCCGCCGGATCGACGACGCCGACCGGGCTCGGCTCGCGCCACCAGCCCAGGACCGGGGTGACGACGAAGCCACTGACCGGGATGTAGAGCTTGGGCAGCACGCCGAAGAGCTGGACGCCGGCCGGATCGAGCCCGGTCTCCTCCTCGGCCTCGCGCAGGGCGGCCCGCAGCGGCCCGTCACCGTGCGGGTCGCCGTCCTCCGGGTCGAGGGCACCGCCCGGGAAGGAGGGCTGGCCCGCGTGCGAGCGCAGGGAGCTGGCGCGCTCCATGAGCAGCAGCTCGGGACCGCGCTCGCCCTCGCCGAACAGGATCAGGACGGCCGACTGGCGCCCCGCGCCGTTCTCCGGGGGCAGGAAGCGGCTGAGCTGGAGCGGCTGGACCGTCTCCACGGCGTGCACCACCGGGTCCAGCCAGGCGGGCAGACCCTCTTTGCTGAGCGTCACCGCACCGCCCTGCGTGTTGCTCGCGCGTGTCATCGTCGCACCACCCCCCGTTCTGCCCTGTCCAACGCCCGGGAACCGACAGATCGTTCCGCGGACCGTCCCCCGAACGCGTGTGTCCTGTGTGTCCTGCGGGTCATTCGCGTCGCGCGGGTCGCGCGGGTCGCGCGGGTCGCGCGGGCCATGCGTGCCCTGCAGGTCGTGCGTGCCCTGCGGGTAGTGCGGGGCGCACGGGTCGCGGGCCTGCGTAGGCCGGGGCGCCCCGCGCCGACCGTCCGTCCCTCGTCGGCCCGTCCCTCGTCGGTCCGCGCAGCCTGCTCGGGCCGGGCGGCCCGTTCGGGCCGGGCCGCCGTCCGCTCTTCCGTCATCCGGCCCCCAGCGGCGGGGCCGGCCTGCCGCCCGCGTCCAGGTAGGACTGGGGCGGGTTCAGGCGCTGGCCGGGGAAGCCGCCCTTCTCGTACTTCAGGAGCTTCTTCGCCTTCTCCGGGTCCGTCTCGCCCTCGCCGTACGCCGGGCAGAGCGGGGCGATGGGGCAGGCGCCGCAGGCGGGCTTGCGGGCGTGGCAGATACGGCGGCCGTGGAAGATCACGTGGTGCGAGAGCATCGTCCAGTCGCTCTTGGGGAAGAGCGCGCCGACGGCCGCCTCGATCTTGTCGGGCTCGGTCGCCTCGGTCCATTTCCAGCGCCGTACGAGCCGCTGGAAGTGTGTGTCCACGGTGATCCCGGGCCGGCCGAACGCGTTCCCCAGCACCACGAAGGCGGTCTTGCGACCGACACCGGGCAGCTTGACCAGGTCCTCGAGCCGACCCGGGACCTCCCCGCCGAACTCCTCCACGAGGGCCTTGGAGAGACCCATCACCGACTTGGTCTTGGCCCGGAAGAAGCCGGTGGGGCGGAGGATCTCCTCGACCTCCTCCGGATCGGCGGCGGCCAGATCCTCGGGGGTGGGGTACTTGGCGAAGAGGGCGGGGGTCGTCTGGTTCACCCGGAGGTCGGTGGTCTGGGCGGACAGGACCGTGGCGACCACCAGTTGGAAGGGGTTCTCGAAGTCCAGTTCGGGGTGGGCGTAGGGGTAGATCTCGGCGAGCTCGCGGTTGACGCGGCGGGCACGGCGGACGAGAGCGGTGTGGGACTCGGGCTTCCCGACAACGGCGCCCTTGCTCGCGCTCCTGCTCGCGCTCCTGCTCGCGCCCTTGCTCGCGGCACCTTTGCTCACGGCGTCCTTGTCCGCGGGGGCCTTGCTCGCACCGCGACCGGCCGCGACCTTCTCGACGGCTGCTTTCCCGCTGTCGGCCTCTTTCCCGCTGTCGGCCGCTTTCTTCGCAGGCATTTCGTTTGTCACCTTTGCCGTTTTCCTACCACCGCCGGGGTCCTGTTCGCCCACAGCGGAAACGCGACGTACAACCACCCGCCCAGCCCCCTTGGCCTGTGCTCTCACCGGCGTTTTGGACACTCGGCCAGCCTAAAGCCCGGCACCGACATCCGCCCCGGACCCTGAAGATCGGCCCCCAATTGGACCCCTGCCGCTTACCTCGGGACACGTGTGCGGCATCCTTGTGACAGATCACACTGTTTGGACCGTCCAGCAAAATGGGGAACACGGTCCCCTGGTAAGCGGGGGAGCAAGATCCCCTGAGCAGGTCGACAAGGAGAGAACTCGTGGACGACGTTCTGCGGCGCAACCCGCTCTTCGCGGCACTCGACGACGAGCAGGCCGCGGAACTGCGCGCCTCCATGAGCGAGGTGACCCTGGCCCGTGGTGACTCCCTCTTCCACGAGGGCGACCCGGGCGACCGGCTCTATGTCGTCACCGAGGGCAAGGTCAAGCTCCACCGCACCTCCCCGGACGGCCGGGAGAACATGCTGGCCGTGGTGGGTCCCAGCGAGCTCATCGGAGAGCTGTCGCTCTTCGACCCGGGTCCGCGCACGGCGACGGCCACCGCCCTCACCGAGGTCAAGCTCCTCGGTCTCGGTCACGGCGACCTCCAGCCCTGGCTGAACGCCCGGCCCGAGGTGGCCACCGCACTGCTGCGCGCCGTAGCCCGGCGCCTGCGCAAGACCAACGACGCCATGTCCGACCTGGTCTTCTCGGACGTCCCCGGCCGCGTGGCCCGCGCCCTGCTGGACCTCTCGCGCCGCTTCGGCGTGCAGTCCGAAGAGGGCATCCACGTCGTCCACGACCTGACGCAGGAGGAGCTGGCCCAGCTCGTCGGCGCGTCGCGCGAGACCGTGAACAAGGCGCTGGCGGACTTCGCCCAGCGCGGATGGCTGCGCCTGGAAGCGCGGGCGGTCATCCTGCTGGACGTGGAGCGACTGGCCAAGCGGTCGCGCTGACGCTCGGTCCTGGCCGTCCGGTGCGCAAGGGGGCCTGAACGGGGCCTCGTCCTCGAGCGCCGGACGGGCTGCACGGCCCTGACCGGCGCTGAAAATGCGGCGGCTTCCCACGCCTCTCGGTGCACAGTGACCCTATGACCGAAACGGTTCCTCACAGGGGTCTCGACTCCCGGGGCTGCATCGCCCGTGAAGGCTCCCTCGCGCGCGTGCCGTACGCGTTCCGGTCCGTCGTCGTGGCGGCTCGGGACCGGATCCCGGGCGTCTTCGGAGCCCGGCTGCACAGCGCGTACCTCTACGGGTCGATTCCGCGCGGTACCGCGCACGAGGGCCGCAGCGATCTGGACCTTCTGGTGGTCCTGCATGAGGAGCCGACCGACGCGGACCGCGCCGACGCCCGTGCGCTCGACGAGACCCTCGACAAGGAGTTCCCGCAGATCGACGGCGGCGGCACTCTGCTGGTCGGCCACGCGCGCGTGCTGAGCGACCTGGAGAGGTACGACCTGGGGTGGTTCCTGGCGTGCCTGTGCACGCCGCTGCTCGGGGAGGACCTCGCCGCATACCTCCCCCGCTACCGCCCGGACTCCCTGCTCGCGCGCGAGACCAACGGCGACTTCGCCCTGCTCCTGCCGCGCTGGCGTGATCGCATCGCCTCGGCGGGCGACTCCGAGGAGGCCCTGCGGCCTCTCGTCCGGTTCATGTCCCGCCGCCTCGTGCGCACCGCGTTCACGCTCGTCATGCCCCGCTGGAACGGCTGGACGAGCGACCTGCACGAGATGGCCGAGGCCTTCGGCGCCTACTACCCGCAGCGCGCGGAGCAGCTACGGGCGGCGGCCGTCCTCGGGTACGAGCCGAGCGGCGACCGCGCCGTCCTCTCGTCCTACGTCGACGACCTCGGCCCCTGGCTCGCCGAGGAGTACGCGCGCGTGCACGGCGTGAAGGCCGCCAGGCCGGAGGAGCCCTAGGCCGGCCCTTGGATGAGCCCGTGCTCCCTCAGGTACTCCAGTTGCGCCCGCACGGACAGCTCAGCGGCCGGCCACAGGGAGCGGTCGACGTCGGCGTACACATGGGCGACGACCTCGGCGGGAGTGCGGTAGCCGTTCTCGACGGCCGTCTCGACCTGGGCGAGGCGGTGGGCCCGGTGGGCGAGGTAGAACTCCACGACGCCCTGTGCGTCCTCCAGGACCGGCCCGTGACCCGGCAGGACGGTGTGGACGCCGTCGTCGACCGCGAGGGACCTGAGCCGCCGCAGGGAGTCCAGGTAGTCGCCCAGGCGGCCGTCGGGATGCGCGACGACGGTCGTGCCACGGCCGAGGACCGTGTCGCCGGTCAGCACGGCCCGGTCGGCCGGGAGGTGGAAGCAGAGGGAGTCGGCGGTGTGGCCGGGCGTCGGGACGACCCGCAGCTCCAGGCCGCCCACCGCGATCACGTTCCCGGCGGCCAGGCCCTCCTCGCCCAGCCGCAGCGCCGGGTCCAGGGCCCGTACCTTCGTGCCGGTCAGCCCGGCGAAGCGGGCGGCGCCCTCGGCGTGGTCGGGGTGGCCGTGCGTCAGCAGGGTCAGGGCGACGCGCTTGCCGGCCCGCTCGGCGGTGTCGACGACCGCGCGCAGATGGCCGTCGTCCAGCGGGCCCGGATCGATCACGACCGCCAGGTCGGAGTCGGGCTCGGAGACGATCCAGGTGTTCGTGCCGTCCAGGGTCATCGCGGACGCGTTCGGCGCGAGGACGTTGACCGCGCGCGGGGTGGCCGGGCCGGAGAGGACTCCGCCTCGCGGCTGGCCGGGGAGAGCGGCTGCGTCGGTCATGCGAAGGGGCCTTCCATAGGGCTGGGCGGAGGGCTGGGCGGAACGTCACCTCGGCGGCGGACGGCCGGCGCGGCACATCGAGGCGCTCCAGGCGGCACGAGAGGCCCGCGAAGGACCCGTCCCCCGCCGGGCGGCCGGCTTCGACCGCTCACGCCCGTCCGCCCACGGATGTCCGTCATGCGGTGCCCCCGCGCGTCGCGTCGGCCGCGTCGGTCACGCCGGTCGCCCCGATCGGGATGTGCTTGGTGAACTCGTCGTGCCCCGGCCACGACAGCACGACCTCGCCCTGCTCCAGGCGGGCTTCCGCCAGGACGGGCGTCAGGTCGAGGCCGGGGGCCGCGGCGAGCGCCTCGGCGGCCGTGCCGTACGGGACGAGCCGGCGCAGGGTCGCGATGGTGGGCGGCATCATCAGCAGCTCGCCCTTGTCGTACGAGGCCGCCGCGTCAGCCGGGCGGATCCACACCGTGCGGTCGGCCTCGGTGGAGGCGTTTCGGGTGCGCTGGCCCTCGGGGAGCGCGGCCACGAAGAACCAGGTGTCGTAGCGACGGGACTCGAACTCCGGGGTGATCCAGCGCGTCCAGGCGCCGAGCAGATCGGAGCGCAGGACCAGGCCGCGGCGGTCGAGGAACTCGGCGAAGGACAGTTCACGGGCGGCCACGGCGACCCGGTCCGCCTCCCAGTCGGCGCCCGTGGTGTCACCGACGACGGAATCGGGCGTGAGCCCCGCGAGCAGGACGCCCGCCTCCTCGTAGGTCTCGCGCACGGCCGCGCAGACGATCGCCTGGGCCGCCGTCTCGTCGACGCCGAGCCGCTCGGCCCACCACGCGCGCGTGGGGCCGGCCCAGCGGACGTGAAGGTCGTCGTCGCGCGGGTCGACGCCGCCACCGGGATAGGCGTACGCGCCTCCGGCGAAGGCCATGGAGGCGCGTCTGCGCAGCATGTGGACGACGGGGCCGCCGTCGGTGTCCTTCAGGAGCATGACGGTGGCCGCGCGCTTCGGGACGACCGGGGTGAGGGTGCCGTCCGCGAGCGCGCGGATGCGTTCCGGCCAGTCCTGGGGGAACCACTGCCCATTCGCCATGGGCGCGAGGCTATCCCGTGGTGCGCGAATGTTCGAGAGGCCCCCGAGGTCAGAGCGCGTCCACGGGGCGCCAACGGGGACGCCTCCGGATGCCGGCGCGGCACCCGGGAGAGGCGTCCGCAAGGCGCCTACAGGGCGAAGGCGCCTACGGGACGGAAAGCGACTACGGGACGAGTTCCACCTGGATCTCGACCTCCACCGGCGCGTCCAGCGGCAGCACCGCGACGCCCACCGCACTGCGCGCGTGCACGCCCTTGTCGCCGAGGACCTCGCCCAGCAGTTCGCTCGCGCCGTTGAGGACGGCGGGCTGGCCGGTGAAGTCCGAGGCCGACGCCACGAAGCCGACGACCTTCACCACGCGCGCGATACGGTCCAGGTCGCCCGCGACCGACTTGACGGCAGCCAGGGCGTTCAGCGCGCAGGTGCGGGCCAGCTCCTTGGCCTCCTCGGGGGTGACCTCGGCGCCGACCTTGCCGGTGATCGGCAGCTTGCCGTCCACCATGGGCAGCTGGCCGGCCGTGTACACGTACGGGCCGGACTGCACGGCCGGCTGGTAGGCCGCGAGGGGCGGCACGACCGCCGGCAGGGTCAGCCCCAGCTCGGCGAGCCTCGTCTCGACCGCGCTCACGCCTTCGCCCGCTTCAGATAGGCGACGAGCTGCTCCGGGTTGTTCGGCCCGGGCACGACCTGGACGAGCTCCCAGCCGTCCTCGCCCCAGGTGTCCAGAATCTGCTTCGTTGCGTGGACGAGCAGCGGCACGGTTGCGTATTCCCACTTGGTCATGGGGCCGACTGTATCCGCTGTCGCCCGAGGGCCCGTTCCACGGGCCATGTGGCCGATATCGACCCCCCTTGTCCACAGCCACCCGATTGCCTCGGGCGCCGAATGGTTACGCTCGAAGACGTGAGCAGGCTCCAGGTCGTCAGCGGTAAGGGCGGGACCGGCAAGACGACGGTCGCCGCGGCCCTCGCGCTGGCCCTCGCCACGGCAGGGAAGCGAACGCTTCTCGTCGAGGTGGAGGGCCGGCAGGGCATCGCACAGCTCTTCGAGACACAGGCGTTGCCCTATGAGGAACGCAAGATCGCCGTCGCCTCGGGGGGCGGTGAGGTATACGCACTGGCCATCGATCCCGAACTGGCCCTTCTGGACTACCTCCAGATGTTCTACAAACTGGGAGGCGCCGGACGGGCCCTGAAGAAGCTCGGCGCCATCGACTTCGCGACCACCGTCGCGCCCGGCCTGAGGGACGTGCTCCTCACCGGCAAGGCGTGCGAGGCGGTACGGCGCAAGGACAAGAACGGGCGGTTCGTGTACGACTACGTCGTCATGGACGCCCCGCCCACGGGCCGCATCACCCGCTTCCTGAACGTCAACGACGAGGTCGCCGGGCTGGCCCGGATCGGCCCGATACACAATCAGGCACAGGCCGTGATGCGGGTGCTGAAGTCGTCGGAGACGGCCGTGCACCTGGTGACGCTGCTCGAGGAGATGCCCGTCCAGGAGACCGCCGACGGTATCGCCGAACTGCGGGCGGCGAAGCTGCCGGTGGGGCGGGTCATCGTCAACATGGTGCGGCCCGAGGTGCTCGACGAGGACGGTCTGGAACTCGTACGGACCGTGACTCGTTCTTCCGTCGCCCGGTCGTTGTCCGCCGCCGGACTCGGCGGGGCGCGGCGCGGGGGGCACGCCGAGCGGCTGGTGGATCCGCTCCTTCAGCAGGCCGAGGAGTACGCCGAGCGGCACGCGCTGGAGCACGAGCAGCGCGCGGTCCTCGGCGAACTCGACCTGCCGCTGCACGAACTGCCGTTGCTCGCCGAGGGCTTGGACCTCGCGGGCTTGTACCAGCTCGCCAACGAACTGCGGAAGCAGGGGATCGCATGAGTCCGGACCAGGCTCACGACCAGGGAAGCACCCGGCGCCGTCTCTCCCCCGCGCCCGTGCTGGACCTCGATCCACTGCTCGACGACCCGGCGACCCGCATCGTGGTGTGCTGCGGCTCCGGCGGCGTCGGCAAGACGACCACGGCGGCGGCGCTGGGGCTCAGGGCGGCCGAGCGGGGCCGCAAGGTGGTGGTCCTGACCATCGACCCGGCCCGCCGGCTCGCCCAGTCCATGGGCATCGACTCGCTGGACAACACCCCGCGCCGCGTCAAGGGCGTCGAGGGGGACGGCGAACTGCACGCCATGATGCTCGACATGAAGCGCACCTTCGACGAGATCGTCGAGGCGCACGCGGACGGCGACCGGGCTGCCTCGATCCTGGGCAACCCGTTCTACCAGTCGCTCTCGGCGGGCTTCGCGGGCACGCAGGAGTACATGGCGATGGAGAAGCTGGGGCAGCTGCGCGCGCGGGACGAGTGGGACCTGATCGTCGTCGACACGCCGCCGTCCCGCTCGGCGCTGGACTTCCTGGACGCGCCGAAGCGGCTCGGGTCGTTCCTGGACGGCAAGCTGATCCGCGTCCTGCTGGCGCCCGCCAAGGTCGGCGGCCGCGCGGGAATGAAGTTCCTGAACGTCGGGATGTCGATGATGACCGGCGCGCTCGGCAAGCTGCTCGGCGGGCAGCTGCTGAAGGACGTGCAGACGTTCGTCGCGGCGATGGATTCGATGTTCGGCGGCTTCCGCACGCGCGCGGACGCCACGTACAAGCTGCTCCAGGCGCCCGGCACGGCGTTCCTGGTGGTGGCGGCTCCCGAGCGGGACGCGCTGCGGGAGGCCGCGTACTTCGTGGAGCGGCTGGCCGCCGAGGACATGCCGCTGGCCGGCCTGGTGCTGAACCGCGTGCACGGCAGCGGTGCCGCCCAGCTGTCCGCCGAGCGGGCGCTCGCCGCTGCGGAGAACCTCGACCTCGTCCATGCCCGCGCGGATGAAAATCTTGAAGAGCCCCGCATTGTGGATCAGGACGGCGGGAAAGCTGGTCTTCGTAACTCTCCCGACACGTACGGCAGTTCAGAATCTCCCGCAACCGATCCGGAGCGCGACGCCCCCACCGGCGCGAACCGGCACACGGCCACCGACACGGACCGGACAGCGAGCGCCGACGCGAACACCGGCGCGGACGCGGACCGGACCGTGGACGACCTCACCGCAGGCCTGCTGAGGCTGCACGCGGAACGCATGCACCTGCTCTCCCGCGAGCAGCGCACGCGTGACCGCTTCACCGCGCTGCACCCCGAGGTGGCGGTGTCCGAAGTGGCCGCGCTGCCCGGCGATGTGCATGACCTCACGGGGCTGCGGGACATCGGGAACCGGCTCGCGGCCAACCGGCCGGAGCTGCCCGAGGCTGCCGACGCCTGAGCCGAGGGTTCTCCTCAGCCCACCGCCGCGTAGTTCTCGTAGATCTCGTCGTCGTCGAGCGGCAGGATGCCGGCCCCACGCTCATACTCCGAACGCGCCGTCTCCAGCAGGCGGCGCCAGGAGGTCACAGTCGGACGCCTGCGCAGCAGTGCGCGGCGCTCGCGCTCGGTCATGCCTCCCCACACGCCGAACTCGACGCGGTTGTCGAGCGCGTCGGCCAGGCATTCGGTGCGTACCGGGCATCCGGTGCACACCGCCTTGGCCCTGTTCTGCGCTGCTCCCTGAACGAACAGTTCATCCGGATCGGTAGTGCGGCAGGCAGCCTGCGCACTCCAGTCGGTTACCCAGCCCATACCGGCGCCGTCCTCTCCCGAATCGAGGCTCCCCCACGGCGGCAGCGGCATATTCACCGCCGCCAGTTGAGGACGTTACGGAAGGTGGGCACAGCGCAACACCCCCTTCGGGCCCAATCTTGAATGGCCCGAACGGACTATGCGTAAGCGGCAGATCACCCGGGGGAGTGAGCCCGCGACATATGCGGCTTTCCCGGCAACCGGGACAGTTCAGTTGAGTCACAACGGACGCCGGGTGACACACAAGGCGGATTCGGACACGTCCCCATCAAAAAAGTCGGGGAACCTCCGGAACGATTCGGGGTCGCCGGACGTATTGATACGTAGCCCTGCTGCTGTGACAGTTGAGAGCAGCTTAGGCCAAGGCATTGACGCGTGTCCGGCGAATGAGAACGTAGGCTGCCCTCATGCCAAAGAAGCGCTCGGGCGGTGGTCTGTCGCCAACGCAGCAGGCCGCCAAGTTCCTCGGTGTCAGTGTGCTCGCGGGAGCCGTGCTGGCCGGTATCGCCCTGCCCGCGTTCGGCGCGCTGGGCCTCGCCGCCAAGGGGTCGGTGGAGTCGTTCGACGAACTCCCGGCCAACCTCAAGACGCCCCCGCTGAGTCAGCGCACCACGATCCTCGACGCCGAAGGCGGCCAGATCGCCACGGTCTACTCGCGGGACCGCACGGTGGTCGACCTCAAGAACATCTCGCCGTACATGCAGAAGGCGATCGTCGCGATCGAGGACTCACGCTTCTACGAGCACGGCGCGGTCGACCTGAAGGGCATGCTGCGCGCGCTCAACAAGAACGTGCAGAGCAGCGGGGTCTCCCAGGGTGCCTCCACGCTCACCCAGCAGTACGTGAAGAACGTCTTCGTGGAGGAGGCGGGCGACGACCCGACGAAGGTCGCGCAGGCCACCCAGCAGACCATCGGCCGCAAGATCAAGGAGCTGAAGTACGCGATCCAGGTCGAGGAGGAGCTCGGCAAGAAGAAGATCCTCGAGAACTACCTGAACATCACGTTCTTCGGCGAGCAGGCCTACGGCGTCGAGGCGGCCTCACAGCGTTACTTCTCCACGCACGCCAAGGACCTCACCCTCCCCCAGGCGGCGCTGCTGGCCGGCATCGTCCAGTCCCCGACCGTCTACGACCCGGTCAAGGACGACGTCACGGCCACCAACCGCCGCAACGTCGTGCTGAAGCGCATGGCCGAGGTGGGCGACATCACCGAGGCGGAGGCCGCCAAGGCGCAGAAGTCGCCGCTGGACCTGAAGGTCAAGCAGCCGAAGAACGGCTGCATCACCGCCGTGAAGGGCGCCAGCTTCTTCTGCAAGTACGTGGAGCGCGTCTTCCTCAGCGACCCGGTCTTCGGCAAGACCAAGGAAGTGCGGGCGAAGCTCTGGAACCAGGGCGGCCTGACGATCCGGACGACGCTCGAACCGCAGTCCCAGAAGTCCGTCCAGGACTCGCTCAAGGACCACGTCTACAAGTCGGACAAGGTCGCCGCGGCCGCCACGCTCGTCGAGCCCGGCACCGGCAAGATCCTCGGCATGGGTCAGTCGAAGCCGTACGGCTACGGCAAGAACGAGACCGAGTACAACTACTCCGTCAACGCCTCCATGGGCGGCTCGAACTACGGCTTCCCGACCGGCTCGACCTTCAAGCCGTTCGTGGCCGCGGCCGCGCTGGAGGAGGGCCGCCCGGCGAACCAGAGCTACCCGGCGCCGTACGAGATGCCGTACCCGGAGACGGTCCAGACGTGCAGCAGCAAGCCGTGGACCAACCAGGGCAACGACAAGCTGGAGAACGAGAGCGAGTCCGAGAAGGGCCCGTACCAGCTGAAGAAGGCCATGGAGCTGTCGGTCAACACCTACTTCGTGCAGATGCTCGCCGACATCGGCATGTGCCCCGTGGTGAAGATGACCGACAAGCTGGGCGTGGTCCAGGGCAACGGCGACAAGGTCCCCGAGGTGCCCTCGTCGATGACCCTCGGCTCCACCGGCCTCTCCCCCCTGACGATGGCGACCGCGTACGCGGCCTTCGCCAGCCGGGGCATGTACTGCACCCCGATCGCGATCGAGTCGATCACCCAGACCGTGGGCGGCACGAAGAAGTCGCTGGAGGTGCCGAAGTCGACCTGCTCGCGCGCGATGAACGAGAAGACCGCGGACACCATCAACACGCTGCTGAGCGGTGTGACCGACTCCGGTACCGGCAAGCAGGCCGGTCTGTCCGGCCGCGCCAACGCCGGTAAGACCGGTACGACGGACTCCCGCAAGAACGCCTGGTTCGTCGGCTACACCCCGAACCTCGCCGGCGCCGTCTGGGTCGGCAGCGCCACCCAGAAGGTCGAGATGACCAACATCACCATCGGTGGCGTCTACCACTCCCAGGTCTACGGCGGTGACACCCCGGGCCCGATCTGGCGCGACGCCATGACCGGCGCGCTCGAGGGCAAGGAAGCCCCGTCCTTCAACCTCGTCAACATCCCGAACCCGCCCGACAAGGACCGCGGTGACGAGAACGACGACGATGACAACGGTGACAACAACGGCGACACCGGGGACAACGACGACGGCTTCCTCACCGGTCTGCTCACCAACGGCACGACGAACGGCGGGAACTCGACCGGCGGCAACGACGGAGGCACGTTCTTCCAGGGCCAGAGCAACGGAAACGGCAACGGCGGACGCGGCTGAGGCCGGTCCGACGCCGGCCGGTCGGTCGGTCCGCCGGTAGGCAACACAGCGAACGGCCCCTGCTTCTCGTACGGAGAGGCAGGGGCCGTTCGTCGTGCGGGGGCCGTTCGTCGTGCGAGGCCGTTCGTCGTGCGGGGCCGGTGGCGCTCGGCGGAGGCTGACGCTCCGATACGGCGCGTGGCGGCTCGCGGCCGTCACATGGACGGGGTCAGGCCGTCACATGGACGGCGTCAGGCCGTCATCCCGCGAGCAGCCTCTTGACGACCGCGGCGACGCGGCCGCCCTCGGCCAGGCCGGCCACCTTCGGGTTCACGATCTTCATGACGGCGCCCATCGCCCGCGGCCCCTCGGCGCCGGCCGCCCTCGCCTCCGCGACGGCCTGGGCGACGATGTCGTTCAGCTCCTCTTCGCTGAGCTGCTTGGGCAGGTAGGTGGCGAGCAGCTCGCCCTCCGCCTTCTCCCGCTCGGCCGACTCGGCCCGACCACCCGCCGCGAAGGCGTCCGCGGCCTCACGGCGCTTCTTCGCTTCCTTGGTGATCACCTTGAGGACCTCGTCGTCGGAGAGCTCGCGCTTCTCCTTGCCCGCGACCTCCTCCTTGGTGATCGCGGTGAGCGTGAGCCGGAGCGTCGAGGAGCGGAGCTCGTCGCGCCCCTTGATAGCGGCGTTGAGGTCTTCCTGCAGCTTCGACTTGAGCGTGGTCATGGGTTTGATTGTCGCAGGTGTCGGCGGCCGCACGCCCGCCGATTTAAGGGGCGGCGGGGCAAAGGCTTTTGACGGCGTCTGACACGATGGACGTATGCGCGCGCGATACGGAGTTCCCCTGTCCATTGCAGCGGCCGGCGCCGCCGGTCTGGTGTACGCGGCGGGCTTCGAAGCCCGCTCCTTCCGCCTGCGGCGGGTGACGGTCCCCGTCCTCCCCGCCGGGATGCGCCCCCTGCGCGTGTTGCAGGTCTCCGACATCCACATGGTCGGCGGCCAGCGCAAGAAGCAGCGCTGGCTGCGATCCCTGGCCGGCCTGCGCCCCGACTTCGTGATCAACACCGGGGACAACCTGTCCGACCCGGAGGCCGTGCCCGAGGTCCTGGACTCCCTCGGCCCACTGATGGAGTTCCCGGGCGCGTACGTCTTCGGATCCAACGACTACTACGGCCCGACGCTGCGCAACCCCGCCCGCTACCTCTTCGAGAAGGCCCAGGGACGCCACGGCCTGAACGGCAACGCACCCGCCGTCGACGTGGTCCACAACCCGTGGGAGGACCTGCGCGACAACTTCGACGCGGCGGGCTGGCTGAACCTGACGAACACCCGGGGCGTGCTGAAGGTCGAGGGTGCGTCGATCGAGCTGACGGGCGTGGACGACCCGCACATCAAGCGCGACCGCTACGCGCAGGTGGCCGGTGGCCCGTCGGCGTCGTCCGACTTCTCGATGGGCGTCGTGCACGCGCCGTACCTGCGGGTCCTGGACGCCTACACGGCGGACGACTATCCCCTGATCCTGGCCGGCCACACCCACGGCGGCCAGCTCTGCATCCCCTTCTACGGCGCCCTGGTCACCAACTGCGACCTGGACACGGAACGCGTGAAAGGCCTGTCCACGCACACGGCGGAGGGGCACACGTCCTACCTGCACGTGTCGGCGGGATGCGGAACGAGCCGCTACACGCCGGTGCGCTTCGCGTGCCCGCCCGAGGTGACCTTGCTGACGTTGGTCGAGAAGGAGTAGGGCGAGGAGCGACAAGGGGCGGCTGCGACGGAGGGGCGGCTGCGACGGTGGGGCGGCAACGGTGACGGTGGGGCGGCGGAGGTTCCCTCGAACGGCCCTCCCATATCGCCCCTTCTGTCATGTTTGCCTAGCTTGAGGGTATGACCGCGCCGATACCCAGGGACATCCCGGATCTGCCCGCGATACCGCGGACCCACGCGCTACTGCTCTCCTCCGTCCCCGCCTCGGCGGTGGTCGCCCCCGTGCGCCGTCCACTGGCCGCCGTCCTGCGCCTGCTGCTGGCCGGTACGGCGGCCGCGGGCGTGACGCTCGCCCTCCTGCTCGGCAGCCCCTTGCGGGTCCTGAGCCACTTCGCGATCCAGAGCAACATCCTGCTGGCCCTGGTCGCGCTGCTGTCCGCCCGCCGAGCGTGGACGGCCCGCCACCCCCTCCCCGCCGCCCTGACGGGCGCCGCGCTGCTCTACGTCACGATCACCGGCCTCGTCTACCACCTGCTCCTGACGAACGCGGCGGCCCCCTTCTCGGTGACCGGCACGACGACCGCCCCCACGGGCTGGCACCTGGTCGCCGGACACCTCATCCACACGGTGACACCGACAGCCGCCGTCCTCGACTGGCTGCTGCTGACACCCCCGGGCCGACTGCGCCTGCGCCGGGCCGCCACCTGGATGATCTACCCCGTGGCCTACCTGGCGTTCTGCCTCACCCGCGCCCAGCTGATCCCGGCCGGCACCCCGGGCCGCTACCTCTACCCCTTCTTCGACGTCGAGGCCCACGGCTACAAACACGCCCTCGCCAACGCCCTCCTCCTCGGCCTCTCCTTCTACGCCCTCGCGGTCCTCCTCGTGGCCCTCGACCACGCCCGCCCGAACCCGATCAGCCACCGCGCCAAAACCGGATTTCGTCTCGGGCCACCGGTGGGCTAAAGTAAACGACGTCGCCGCGACAAGCAGGACAAGCAGCGACATCGGGGTGTAGCGCAGCTTGGCAGCGCGCTTCGTTCGGGACGAAGAGGTCGTGGGTTCAAATCCCGCCACCCCGACAGTGAAACACCAGGTCAGGCCCGGTGCTGAGAAATCAGCACCGGGCCTGCCTCGTTCTCCAGGGGATCTCTGGAGAAATCCTGGAGAAGATCTTGAAATCTGTCCCCAGATCAGCGCGCTGCTAGCGAGCTTTCAGCAGCACATCCAGAGCAGTCACAGGCGAGCCGAGACTCATGGTCCGGCGCGCGTCCAGTGCTTCCTCCCACATCCCGGTGAGCGCAGTCATGAGTGCCTGCCGCATCCCTGGCGTGATGTGGTCATAGCGCGACTGGACGGAGCCGTCCTCATGACCCATGCGCTCGTCCATGAGCTTTGGCGGGGTCCCCACTTCCCTCATCAGGGTCTTGTGAGTGTGGCGCAAACCGTGCGGAGTAAGCCCCGGGGCGATCGGCACCCAGCACGCCTCAGCCCGCTTGGATGCTCCTCGCCCGCGTGCCGGGATGCCAGGCCACGGCTCAGCAACCACAGGCACTGGCCGCTCTTCCTGACTGCCTCGCCCGGGATACCGCCCTGTCGCAGCCGGTCGAAAGAGCCACGTGGCGAAACCGGAGCGCCGCCAGTGAGCAGCCAACTCCCCCGATGCGGCGTTGCGGATGTACCCGAGATCACTGATGGCTTCCAGCACCTTCAGGCGAATCGGCTCCGCCACAGCATCCGGGCGGTTGAGGACGTTGGAGACGGTGCCGGTCGATACGCCAGAGCGGCGCGCCACGTCGACTAGCTTCGCTCCGGGGCGGCTTACGGACCCGTTGGCGGTTCCATGGCCGCGGAAGACGTAGGCCAGTCCGTGGCACTCGCACGGCTTCGGTCTCGTCCGGGCGATGTGGCCGGCCAGCAGTGAGGCGAGGAAGTCCGGCGTGTCGATGTCGCGGTAGGAGTGGTCCTTGGGCGGGCAGCGGTGCAGTTCGCCTGTGTCGAGTTCGTAGAGCTGCCACTCCACGCGGATGCTCTGCCGCGCCCTGCCCCTGCCCCTCCGGGCCCCGGAGACTGACGAGTTGTTTCGAGGCTGCGTTTAGGAGCCACAACTCAAATTCACCGTCCGGCTCACTCGCTGAAATGCGACGCAGCACTACACCTCCGGCAGGGGGCCGGCCCTGTGAGTCGTGCACTGCACCCTCATGGTGCGCCAACGTCGCTACGAGGTGCGGAGTGGCGGCTCGGGCCAGGAAGGTGAAGCAGGGGACCGCGCCTCAGTGGGAAAGGGTTTCGACTCTGAGTGCGTCTTCGACGTTGCGACGGTAACGCACTCAATCCTTGCGCTGCCGAATCGACTAGGAGTGTCGGGACACCATGTGCGCAGGTCGGACGGGTCGAAGTGGCTTCGATGTTTCACGTGAAACAAGATCCCCGACAAGACCCAGGGCATCTCATCACTTGCCGCAGCACCCTGAGCCTGCCTGCCACAGCCGTGCCACATAGTGCGGTCAGCAGCGGTCAACGACGGCTCGCACAGTCGAAATACGCCCCTCTCCTGGAATGCCGCTACGACCCGAACGACCTGGGGAACAGCGCTGCCAACCACGTCCGCCCTTACGGGGGCTGCGGCCTGCCCTCCTCCGGTGCAGTCGTGCTCGGGTCGATATCCGGCGAGGTGGCCGCGGAGCCGCTTCAGCTGATTCGGGCGTTTTGGCCTCACGGTTAGGGCCTTGTTTCTACGCTGAGTTCATGGTTACGGGGCTGGTGGTGGATGCCAACGGGTTTGAGCTGGTCGTTGAGGGCCGGCGGGTCGGCCCTCGTCGGGTGTTGCAGACCTCTGACGTCGAGCTGCTCGATGCCGTGGCTGGCCGGTATGTGGATGCGGTGCGGAACGGCTCCAGAGACCAGGCGTTGCTCGCGGTGGGACGCGAGTTGTATCGGTGGCTCGACGGCGACCTCGGTCCATTGACGCGACTGCTCAATGAGGCCTCGGCGCCTTTGGTGTTCGAGGTCCGAGCGCCAGCGAACCCGTCCGCAGCGGCGTGGGCGTTGCTGCGGGCACCGTACGAGCTACTGGCCGCGCCCGAGGGCGGGTTTCTCGCCGAGGCGCCGAAGCTGTTCGCCGTGGCGCGTCGGCTCGGTCAACCGAGTCCGGCGCCGGCCCTGGACGGGTATCGGCTCGGGGTGGCGTTCATGGCCTCGGCGCCTCGGGGTCAGCACGAGCTGGACTTCGAGGCCGAGGAAATGGCCATCCTCAGCGCCGTCGGGGAGACGAGCCTTGATCTCGTCGTCGAGGACTCCGGCAATCCCGAGCATCTTGGCCTGCGTCTGTCCGAGCTCGGCGGGATGCCGGTGGTTCATCTGTCGTGTCACGGTCTGCACAACTGGCGCCCGGGGCCCGATGGACCCGCCACCCCTGTCCTACTGATGGAAGACGATCTCGGGAACGGATGTCCGACGAGCGCGGACGAGCTGGTGGGCCTGTTGACTCCTCGGCCGCGGCTGGCGTTCGTGTCGGCTTGCCTGACCGCCACCGGTGCCGACGTGGCCGGGCACGTTCCCGCCGGTGCTGGCCACCGCGGCGGTCCGGCAGCCGAGCCGGGCGTGCCGGTGGCGTACTCGATGGCCACCGGGCTGGTGACCGCTGGGATTCCCGCGGTCATCGGCTGGGACGGCTCGGTCAGCGACCAGGCCGCCACTCGTTTCGCCGAACGCCTGTACCGGCAGCTCAGCCGCCGTGTCGAGGTGGCCGAGGCCGTCGCCGACGCCCGTCGCCACCTGTTGGCCAGTCCCGATGAGCGCCTGCGCGCCGAATGGCACCTGGCGCGGCTGTGGCTGGGGCCGGCTGGTGGCGGTCCGCTGGTCGCGGGAAATCGTAAACGCCAGATGGTGCCCCCACATCATGTGACCAAGACGTTCCTGGACCGCAAGCACCAGCTGCCGGTCGCGGCCGCGGAAATGTTCATCGGCCGCCGTTCGGAAATGCAGCGCACGCTGCAGGCTCTGCGTGGCGGGCAGAAGTCCGGGGTCCTGCTCCACGGGCAGGGACGGTTGGGCAAGTCGAGCCTGGCCGCCAGGATCGCCGACCGTCACCCCAACCGGGCCGTGGCGGTCGTGTTCGGCGCCTACACCCCGACGGCGATCCTCGACGCCATCGCTGACGCCGTCGCCGCCAACCCCGAGGCCCGCGCCCTCATCGAACAGCGGCGCACCGAGATCCGCCAACAGCCAGAAGGCCTCAAACCGCTACTGACTGATCTGCTGGCCGGACCGTGCGCCCAGGTACTCGACGACGTCCGCAAACCCCTCCTACTGATTATCGACGATCTCGAACAGATCCTGACAGCCAACCCTGACGGTCCGCACCGGGTCCACCCCGAGCACGCCACCGTGCTCGCCGACGTGCTCTCCGCGTTCGACCCCGCTCTCACCGATAGCCGGCTACTGCTCACCAGTCGCTATACGTTCACTCTCGGCGGGTTGGAGGCCCGGCTGGAACCGGTCCAGTTGCAGCCACTGAAGCCGGCGGCCCAGCGCAAGCTCCAGCGTCGTCAGCAGGACCTCGCCCCGGCCGGGTACCAGACCCGGCGCGCCGACCTGGCCCAGCGGGCACTTGACGTCAGTTGCGGCAACCCCGGGCTGCAGGACCTCATCGGGTTGCGCCTGGTCTACAGCGACCAGGTCGACCAGGCCCGCGCCGAGGCCGCGGTCGCCGGCATGGAGGCCTACCTTCACCAGGGTGATCTCCCAGCCGACAACTCCGACATCAGAGAGTTCCTGGAAAATCTGGCTCTCGACACCCTCCTCGACCAGGCCGGGCCCGCCCACCGCGACCTGTTGCGAGCCTGCACCCTGTTCACCGTCCCGGTCCCGCAACCCGTCATCGACGTCCTCGCCGATGCTGTCGGTGGATCGGCGTCCCGTCTTTGCGGCCTGGGGCTTCTTGACGCCTTTCCCGACCAGCAGCGCCCCGACTTCCCGGCCTTGGCCGTCAATGCCCTCGCAGCCGGACGCTTGGCCCCCCTCACCCCCGACGAGCGGGCCGCCCTCGCCACCGTGGCTGCCGAACCGCTGTACGCCCAGTGGGGCGGTGCCACACCCCACCCCGACCGCGGCAGCGACCTGGACTTGCAACTGACCCAACTGGCCCTGGCCGCCGACAACCCGACCATCACCGCCGACTGCGCCGCCGTCGCCGTGTCTGCCCTGAGGCAAGGCCCGGCCTCCACCGCCGCCGAACTCGGCCACCAAGCGATCACCCTGCTCGACCGGCACCACCACGAGGTTCCTGTCACCCTGCTACGGGTCGTCGCCAGCGCGGCCGTCACCAGCGGCAACGGCGACCACGCCGACACCCTGCTCCACCGTGCCGTCCAGCAGACCCAGACCAGCGACCGGCAGATCAACCCGGTCGCCCACGCCGCAGTCCTCTACGACCACGCCAACCGCCTGATCACCCGCGGCGAGATCGACCAAGCCCAGGACTTACTCCACCAGGCCCGCCAACTGTTCACCGACACTGGCGACACTCGCTCGGTCGCCATCATTTGGGGAAAGATCGCCGATATCCTCGAGCAGCAGGGCGAGGTCGACGAGGCCCTGCGCATCCACCGCGAGACCGCACTGCCGGCGTTCGAGCGGCTCGGTGACACCCGCTCGGCCGCGATCATCTGGGGCAAGATCGCCGACATCCTCCAGCAGCAGGGCGAGGTCTACGAGGCCCTGCGCATCCACCGCGAGACCGCACTACCGGTGTACGAGCGACTTGGTGACACCCGCGAGGCCGCGATCACCTGGAGCAAGATCGCCGACATCCTCCAGCAGCAGGGCGAGGTCGACGAGGCCCTGCGCATCCGCCGCGAGACCGCACTGCCGGCGTTCGAGCGGCTCGGTGACACCCGCTCGGCCGCGATCATCTGGGGCAAGATCGCCGACATCCTCCAGCAGCAGGGCGAGGTCTACGAGGCCCTGCGCATCCACCGCGAGACCGCACTGCCGGTGTACGAGCGGCTCGGTGACACCCGCGAGGTCGCCATGACCTGGGGCAAGATCGCCGACATCCTCCAGCAGCAGGGCGAGGTCGACGAGGCCCTGCGCATCCGCCGCGAGACCGCACTGCCGGCGTTCGAGCGGGTCGGTGACAGCCGCGAGGTCGCCATGACCTGGGGCAAGATCGCCAACGTCCTCCAGCAGCAGGGCGAGGTCGACGAGGCCCTCGAACTGCAGCTCAAGCGTTTGAGAGTCAATGAGCAGCTCGGCGACATGGACGGCATCGCGGCAACCAACTGGGACCTTGCCCGAATCTATCTGGATCGCGAGGATTTCGACGCGGCGACGCCGAGACTGGTCACCTCGTTTGAGCTCTTTCTGAAGATGCAACGGCCGGAAGGCATCGCAGCAGTCGGGACTGTATTCGGGCAATTTCTGCTGGCCGCGGGTGCACGCGGGCAGGCCCAGCAGGTGTTTCAGGCGAGCCGAACCGCTGCAGCCAAGATCGGTCACGCGGACGCTGTTGACCAACTAGATGAGCTACTGAAGGCCACTGGCGACGGAAACGAGGAATTGTGATCATCAAGTTTGTCGGAGCGGACGTCCAAACCGCCGGGAAGAGCTTCGCCGCGTTGACCTCGAGCTGGGGCTACCCTCCCGAACCAGCTCCGACAGCGGAACCGGCGACCGGTCCGGAAACCAAGGGCGTCGATCCAGTCGCGGTGGCGTCCCTGCTGGTGTCCATTCCATCGGCCATGCTCGCAGTCGCGGACATCGCCGATCGCATCCACAAACGGCGCCGCGCCGGCGAGCTCATCGAACGTGCCCAACAGCTCAGAGCGCAGCAGGCGGCGGCACGACTTGTGTGCGATGACCGCACCGTCGACCTTGCCACTCTCACCCCCGACCAGCTTTTGGAACTCGTCGCCGACGAACCTTCTGCAACCTGATAGCAGGGAACACGGCCCGACGACCGGACTTGGTCCGCCCGGCCCGGCGAACCCGGGACCGCGACTGTCCGCAGGAGAGGAACGTGTGTCAAAGTGTCGTGCCCCAGGGTGTCGAGGAGTTGGCGCGTCAGACCTCTGGTGCAGTATCCGAGCCAGGAGGCGCGACGGAGTGAGTGTCTAACTGCGTGACAACGCCGACGGACAACGACGGACGAGCGCGGACGCCTGTGGACCATCAACGTTGAGTAGCAGATCAGAGGGCCCTTGCCGGGTAGGTGAGGGCCCTCTGGCGTTGCCGCGTGTCTCGCGGCGCGGATTGCCCGGCCGGCGCACGTCCTTCTGTGGTGGGGCGACGACCCGACTCGCGTGGATCTGTGGGCCTGCCTGTCGGCGCACCGCAAGCGACCCGGACAGGGCCGGCGTCGGCTTGGGCCGCCGTGCAGGTTTCGGCGCGGTCCTAGCCCGTTCCCCCCACGGCGGGGGCGATGTGGGCCCCGGTGGATGGGGACGCCGTGGCGGCGGGTGAGGGGGTGGCTGCCGGTGTCGGGGCTGTGGTTACCGAGATGTTGGTGCCGAGGTGGATCCGGGCGTGGAACCACTGGGCGTCCTCGGTGCTGAGGGCGATCACGCCGGCTGTGACGTCGTAGTCCCCCCGCGCCTTGATGTCCGGGGCGAAGGCGCCGACGTAGAGCAGGCCGCCCTTTGCGTCGCGCAGCTGGACCGCGTACATGACGTTCACCACGGTGGTGCCTTTGGAGGGCAGGTCGGCGGCCAGTGCTATCCGGACCGGCTTCGCGACCACCGTCATCGGGGTCGTGCTCGTCGGCCCGGGCGAGAGGTCGAACGTCGAGAGGATCGGCATCACCCGGCCGCCGAACGTGAGGTCGCTCCCGGGCAGGTCGAGCGTGCCGGAGACGGGTACCGGGGTGGCCGCCGACGGCGGGGCGGAACCCGAAGATGCCCCGGCGGCGGTTCCGCGCCCGGCCGGGTGGTCCGGGTCCTCGCCGAGACGCAGGGTCAGGGCGAAGCCCAGCAGCGCGAGGGCCGCGGTCCCCGCGCCCAGGGTCGCGGCGGCACGGCGGCGGCGCCTGCGGCGCATCGCCCGGGCACGTGTCGCGGGGCCGCCGACGATCGGAGCGGTCGCCCGGGCGGCGGCCAACTCGCGTAGTGCGGCGGACAGTTCATCGGACACGGCGGCTCTCCTTTCGGACCGGCCCGTCGGCCTCGTCCACGCGGCCGTCGGCGTCGTCCTCCGCGAGTCGCTTCGCCAGCTCTGCCCGCCCCCGGAACAGCCTCGCCTTGACCGTCCCCACGGGCGCGCCGGTCTCGGAGGCTACCTGCTCCACACTCAGGTCGCACAAATGGTGCAGCACGATCGCCATCCGCTGGGCCGGGGGCAGTTCGCGCAGGGCGGCCACGAGCGCGGTGCGCTCGGGACCCGGGCCCGGGGTCGATTCGGGCGGCGGAGTGCGCCGTACGAGTTCCAGCCAGCGCCTCGCACGCCGCCAGCGGCTCACCGCCAGCCGCATGGCCACCGTGCGGATCCACGCCTCGGGAGCACTGTCCGACAGGAAGTGCTGTCGCCGGTCCCAGGCCCGTACGAACGCTTCCTGAACGACGTCCTGGGCCTCCCCGTGGTCTCCGGTGAAGGCGTAGAGCTGTCCGGTCAGCCGGGGGAACGCGGTCGCGTAGAAAGCGTCGAACTCGTCCTCGGTCATGCCTCCACCGGAATCTCTGCCCTTTCCTTGCAACCCCGCCCCCTCCGTCGTGCGTACAGGTCGCGTAGGTCGCGTAGGTCGCAGCCGGCGAAGCGCAACCCCACCGGGAAGACGGCGTACACGGGTTCCAGGCTCCCTCTCCCCTGACGGCGTTGGCTCACTGCCTGCTCAACCTACTTGCACGACCGAACGGTTGCCCGACCAGGACGGACGGCCCCATGCGTCCGGCCACGACCGAGTTCCCGAGCCGAAGGACCGCCCACGTGCCACCGACCCCCGACGTACTCCCCGGCCGCCCCGTCCACCCTGTCCGCCCTGTCCGCCCGGTCCGCCCCGTGGTGCTCGCCGCCGCCGGCCACGACTTCGCCGCGTACGCCCGGGCGCACTGGTCCCGGCTGGTCGTGACCGCTCGGCTGCTCACCGACGATGCCGGTGCCGCGGAGGAACTGGCGCGGAGAACGCTGGTGCGGATGTACGCACGGTGGCGGCGCGTTCCGCGCAACGACGTGGACTTCCATGTGCGGCGCTGTCTGGTGCGCACCCACCTGCGCCGGCCGCGCGGACGACGGGCCGCGCGACGACGGGCCGTTGTGGTGCTGCGGGTCTGGGAGGGGCTGGCGGACGCGGAGATCGCCCAGCTGCTGGGCTGCTCGGTGGGGGCGGTGCGTGCCCATGCCAGACACGGTCTGAAGGAGGCCGGCACCGGCCCCGGGCAACTGCGCGAGGTGTTCACCCGTGCCGCCGCCCGGAGCGTCGTCCCGTCCGAGGTGCCTCTTTCCGACATCCGGGCACAGGGCCGCATCCGGCGACGACGTCGCCTTGCCGTGGCCTCGGCCGCCTGCGCCGCGCTGCTCACCCCCGTCGCCCTCCTCGGCGCCGACCGTCTCGGGGGTGGCGGTGCGCAGGACGGGACGTCCGGAGCCCGGTCCGGGGACGGCAGTCGCCAGGCCACGAGCCCGATCCGGGTCGTGGCGCCGGGCGAGCGGGTGACCGCCGGGGCGGGGGTACGGATCTGGCTGACGGCCGACGGCGCGCACTGGTCCGTGCCCCTCCCCGGGGACGACAGCGACCGCCCCCTCGACGAACCGGGCGTCTCCCTCCGGGTGGACAGCGTGACCGGCGGGTTCTTCCTGTCGGGCCTCTTCCACGGTCTCGGCGGCGATCCGGGTCGCGTCGAGGTGAGAACCGGCGACGGCGGCAGAACCACCGCGAAGGTCCTCGTCCTGGCGGGCAGTCCGGGGTGGGGCATCTGGTACGCGAGCACGCCATTGCCCAGCAGGAACGTGCAGGCGCTCCTCTCCATGGACGGCGACGATCGGGTCGTCACGGTGTACGACGCCGCCGGCAGGGTCGCCGTACGGTCGGACCGCGAGTGGTGGCGGATATGAACCCGATCGAGGACGGCAACCTGGACGGTGACGGGGACAGGGACGGGGACAGGGGCAGGGACGGGCTGCCTCGACCGGGGCGCGCTGCGCGGCGGCCGGGGAAGGGGATGCTGTCGAGGCGCCGGCACCGTGAGCGCGCGCCGCTGCGGATCCGGTTCCGGCGCAACCGCGGTCGGCGGCTTCGCCGGCTGCTCTACGCCTTCCTCACGCTGCTCGCGACGCTGTGCGCGGCGGCCGTCGTGGCGTACCACCTGACGTCCATTCCGAAGCCACACCCCGAGACCGTCACCCAGAGCACCGTGTTCCTCGACGCGGACGGCGCCTATCTGGGCCGGCGCGGACCGGTCGACCGGCAGGACATCCCGTTGTCCGCGGTCCCGAGGCATGTGCAGGAGGCGGTGATCGCCGCGGAGAACCGTTCCTTCCGTACGGACAGCGGGATCTCGCCGAAGGCCATCACGCGGGCCGCCCTGGCGACGCTGACGGGCGGCGACCCGCAGGGCGGCTCCACCATCACCCAGCAGTACGTGAAGAACGCGCTGCTGAGCCCGGAACACTCGTTGGCCCGCAAGGCACGTGAGGCGCTCATCGCGATCAAGCTGGACCGCACCCGCACCAAGGACGAGATCCTCGAGGGCTATCTCGACACCGTGTACTTCGGGCGGGGTGCCGCCGGGATCCAGTCCGCCGCGCGCAACTACTTCGGCGTGGACGCGAAGAGCCTGACGGTCGCGCAGGGTGCCGCGCTGGCGTCCATCCTCAACATCCCCTCGTACTACGAGAAGGCGGGCTCCGATCCGAAGGTGACCGCGAAACTGGAGAACCGCTGGGAGTGGGTGCTCGACGCGATGGCCGCGAGCGGAAGCATCACGGCGAAGCAGCGGGCCGCGGCGCGTTTCCCGGCGTTCCGGTTCTATCCGCCGGGCGAGACCGAGGGGCAGCGGCAGTACCTGATCGACGTCGCCGCGAAGGAGGCCGCCGACCGGCTCGGCATCACCGAGGACCGGCTCGCGAGCGGCGGCTACAGCGTGACGACCACCTTCGACCTGGCGCTGCAGGACAGCGCCACCCAACTGGCGCAGAAGCATCCGGGGGGCAAGAAGGGCGTGCGGGTGCACACCGCCGTCGTGGGCATGGTGCCCGGCGACGGAGCGGTGCGGGTGCTGTACGGGGGCTCGGACTACGCGCGGCAGTCGTTCAACGACGCCGTGAGCGGGGCGGTGGAGGCGGGTACCGCGCTGGATCCGTTCAGCGAGGTGGAGCGCGCGGGCGAGCCGTTGAGCAAGCTGCTGAAGAAGCCGGCGCCGACCCCGCTGGACCTGGCATCGGTGTACGCGACGGTGGCGGCGGACGGCAAGTACACCGGCCCGTACACCGTCGCTCGCATCACGAAGGAGGGCCGCACCGTCTACCGGGCGCGTCCCGACGTGCGGCAGGTCCTGGACGAGAAGGAGGCGCTGGTGGCGGGCGCGCGATCCGGGGCCGGACCGACGCCCGTCGCCGTCGCCGTCGATGCCGGTGCCGATGCCGATGCCGATGCCGATGCCGATGTGGCCGCGGGCCCGGCGGTGGCGAAGGGTTTCGCCACCGCCGGGGCGGGCGGCGGCATCACCCGGCGGACCGTGTGGACCACCGGGTACGACGGCCGACTCGCCCTGACGGTCGCGCTGTTCGCCGACCGGGCAGGCAGCAAGAAGGGCACGACGGTGCCCGCGCAACTGCCGAACGAGCCGTCACCGACGGAGTTCGCGCAGAGGGTGGCGGCGGGGATCTGGGACGCCACCACCTCGAAGGGCGAGGCGAAGGCCGGGCCCTGATCTTCGTGCCTATTTCCCGGCCACCGTCCAGGGCACCCCACACCGGAGGCGGGCCGCGACGGCGAGGGTCGCGACCGCGCCGGCGACGAGCAGAGGGTGCCCGACCAGCCATGTCTGAGCGCCCTCGAACGGGTCGCCGGCGGTCAGCGTCGCGCGTTCGAGCATCCAGGACACCGAGAACACGAGCCCGATGACGGCCACCCCGATGCGGAACGCGGGGTAGACGGTCGTGCGGGACAGCACGATCAGCGACGGCATGATCAGGGCGACGACGAGCAACTGGGTCAGCTCGATGCCCAGGTTGAAGCCCAGCAGCGTGGTCACGAGCGACCCGCGGTCCAGGCCGAGGTCGCCGATGAGCGAGGCGAACGCGAGGCCGTGGACGAGCCCGAAGCCCGCGGCGATGAGCACCTCGCCGCGCGCCACCAGCGGCCGTATCGCGTGGACCGCGGAGACGGCGATGGAGAAGGCGATCAGCGTCTCGACCGGCCGTGACGGGACGTGGATCACTCCCGAGGCGGCCAGGGCGAGGGTGAGCGAGTGGCCCAGGGCGAACGCCGACACGACGTGCACGACCCGTACGAGACTGCGGCGCGCCGATGTGCCTCCGGCGACTCCGGCGACTCCGGTGGCTCCAGTGGCTCCGGTGGCTCCAGTGGCTCCAGTGGCTCCGGTGCGCCATCGGCCGGCGGTGGCCACCAGCGGGGCGGGGATGAGCAGCATCAGCAGGAACAGCAGGTGGTCCGCGCCCTCACCGACGTGCTCGATGCCGAGCCCCGCGGTGGTGACGAAGCCCTTCAGCCAGGAACCCTCGTCGGCCGGGACCCGCAGGCTCTTGGTGTCCCAGTCGAGGACGCCGAGGGTCTCGGCGTCGTCCGTCTTGAGGATGCCGCGGTCGAAGTCGTACCGGACGGTGGCGATGACCTTGTGGGTGAGGAGTTCCTCGACGATGACGTCGTAGCGCAGACGGAAGTCGGTGACCCGTCCGTCCGGCGGGCGGATGGTGAGCGGGTAGACGAGGTGCGCCGTCCCGTCGATCGTCCGCACCGACCCCGTGCCGAGCCCCACGGTCCAGGGGGTGCCGTCCTCGCCGACGGCGCTGATGTGCCGCGCCGTGTAGCGCTTGAGGAAGGACCGGTCCTCGCCGAGCACGCCGGCGGGGGTGAGGTCGCGGTCGACGGCGATCGCCAGACGGTCGATGGGCAGCTGCACCTCGCCCTCGACCCGGTCGTCACGGATGTCGAGCAGGACGGCCGAGGTGCTCATCGGGTGGGCGGCGGCCGGCGACGCGAGGCCGCCGACCAGCAGGAACGCCGAGAGCAGCAGGGCGGAGACGAGACGGCGCACGGACGTCACTCCCAGCCGTAGTCGGAGGTCTCGTCCCGGAAGATCGTGTGCTGGTGGATCTCGTCGGTCGAGGCGCCGGGCTGGTTGGAGAACTCGATCCAGGCGGACGGCCCGTCGAGACGGACGTACGTCTGGTCGTTGTCGATGGTGGTTCCGCCGCTCCAGCCGATGTACGTCTCGTCGTACTCGGCGACGTACTTGGCCAGGAGCCGTGCCGCGGCCTTCTCGTCCAGGTCGTCGACCCAGGTGCGCAGCATCGCGGTGACCTTCGCCTGCTGCTTCTTGGTGAGGCTGCCGACGAGGACGCCCTCGGGTTCGGTCGGGAAGGGGCCGTCGTTGCCCGGGCCGAGGTAGAGGTCGTCGAAGCTGCCGTCGATCTCGGCGGCGGCCAGTTCGTCGGCGGTGAGCGACTGGACGGCGCCGATGGTGGCGGCCCGCTTGTCCGCGAGCGGGGCGTAGGCCTTGTCGTCGAGGATGAACTCCTCCGGCTCGACCGCGGTCAGCGTGGGTGACATGGTCACGTTGTTCCCGGCGTAGGTGATGTTGTACGCCGCGTGGTGACCGCCGTACTGGACGGTGAACTCGCCGGTTTTGCTGGGCTGTCCGAAGAAGGAGAGGTAGTACCACTCCGAGCCGAAGTTGGCGCCGCCGCCTCCTCCGCCGGGACCGCCGGGGCCGCCGGTGGCGCCGTCGGTCGGGGCTCCGGAGGGAGGCGTGCGGGTGGCGGTGGGGGAGGCCGACGCGCTGTCACCGGTGTCCGCGCCGTCCGACAGCGACGCGAGGTAGTCGTCCGCCTTGCGGATCTCGACGAGTTCCTCGTAGCCCTGCTTGCTGAGCGCCGCCTCCATGACCTTCATGGCCGCCGCGTCCTGCGCGTCGGTGAGGTCGCCCAGCTTCAGGCCGTTGCGCTCGACGACGGGCGTCGGGAAGTTCGACCAGCCGGTCTTCTTCGCCTCGTCGTCGAAGTCGTAGAGGACGGCGTCCTTCTGTTCGTCGGAGAGCGTCGCGAGGAAGGCATCGGCGGCCTTCACGACCTCGGCGGTGTTGGCGCCACCGGCTCCGGTGCGGGCCGCGGAGGCCGGGACCGCCTGCTTGGCGACCGTCGCCGAGGCGGACCCCGGGTCGAACGCGAGATAGCCGACGGTACCGAGGGCGATGCTGAGGCACGCGGCGAGCACCACGGGCCGGCGCAGAACGGGGCGGGTGTGGGAGGACATGGGGCTCCTGTGGCCTGAGGGTGGTGGGGTCCTCCATCGTGGGAGAGCGGTCTCAGAGCGCGGCCGGAGCCAGTCCGGAATTGGATGAGAAGGGGCTCACAGAACGCTGTGCGAGCATGCGCGCATGCCGGAACGTGTCCTCGTCGCCGACGACGATCGTGCCGTCCGCGAAGCCGTCGAGCGGGCGCTGGAGCTGGAGGGGTACGACGTCGTCACCGCCGGTGACGGTGTGGAGGCCCTGGTCCTGGCCCGCAGGGAGTCCTTCAGCGCGCTCGTCCTCGATGTGATGATGCCGCACATCGACGGTGTGGCCGTGTGCCGGGTGCTGCGCGCCGACGGTGACCGCATCCCCGTGCTGATGCTCACCGCACGGGCCGAAATCCCCGACCGGGCGAACGGTCTGGACGCCGGCGCCGACGACTACCTGCCCAAACCCTTCGAAGTGCCCGAACTGCTCGCGCGTCTGAGGGCGCTGCTGCGTCGGGCCGTGCTGACGGCAGCGCCCGCCTCGCCGGCCGAGCGGAAGGAGGGCGCCGAGGGCGCCGAGGCCGAGGAGGGCTCGCGCTCCGGTGACGTGCTGCGGATGGCGTCGCTGCGCATCTCCCCCGGTACGCGGCGCGCCTGGTGGGGAGCGGCGGAACTCCGGCTGACCAGGACCGAGTTCGACCTGCTGGAGCTGCTGGTGCGCGACGAGGGGCTCGTTCTGGACCATGCGGCGATCTACCGGAGCGTCTGGGGTCCCGACGCCGGTGTGGACGCGAAGAACCTCGCGGGGTACATCGGCTACCTGCGGCGCAAGCTCACCGATGCCGGGGCACCCGATCTGATCCGCACGGTACGCGGCGTGGGTTACGCGGCGCGGCGGCCGTGAGTCTGCGCTCGCGGTTCGCGCTCGCCTTCGCCGCCGTCGGTGCCGTGGTGGCGGTGACGGTCGGCGCGCTGAGCTATCTCGCCGCCTCCGACAGCGTGTTCGCGGAGGTCGACCGGACGCTGCGGTCGACCACCGTGGCCCTGACCCGTGGCATGGAGAAGCGCCAGGAGCAGACTCCGGCCGACCAGGCCGGCCCGGTCGGCCCGGTCGGCCAGAGCCCCGGCAGCCAAAGTCCGAGCAGCCGGGATCCCGTCGGCCCGAGCCCCGGCGGCCGGGATACCGGCAGTCGGACCCCCGCGCCCTTTCCCGGGCTGGACCTGCCCGCCCCGGGAGGTGAAGCGGCACCGCAGCCGGTCCTGCAGGCCGTGGGCCGGGACGGTACGCCGATCCGCCTGAGCGGCCCGCTGGAGAAGCTGCCGGTGTCCGACGCCGCGCGCGCCCTCGCCGCCTCCGGCGAGGCCGGGCAGTCGGACACCACCGAGATCGACGCGGGCGGTCACAGCTACCGCCTGCTGACGACCGCACTCGGCGAGAGCCGCGGCGCCCTGCAGGTGGCCGTCCAGGTCGACCAGACCCGCCAGGTGCTGGCCGGCATGGCGCGACAGATCGCGGCGGTCAGTCTGGCGGTCATGCTCGTCGCGGCGGCCGCGGGCCGGCTGCTCGCCGGACGCGTCACCCGACGGCTGGCCCGGCTGGCCGAAGTCGCCGAGGAGGTCAGCACGGACGGCCGCGTCACCCACTACGCCACGGAACCGGTGGACGGACGCGACGAGGTCGGGCGGCTTTCCGCGTCCTTCAGCAGGATGCTCGGCCGCATGGTCGCCGCCCGCGAGGCCCAGGAACGGCTGGTGCACGACGCCGCCCACGAGCTGCGGACCCCGCTGACCAGCCTGCTGGCCAACGCCACCGTGCTGCACCGCGTCACCGAGCTGTCCCCCGACTCCCGCGACCGGCTCCTCGACGACGTCCGGCACGAGACGCGCGAACTCGGTCACCTCGTCGACGAACTCGTCGAACTGGCTCTGGCGGGCGGCCGCGAGGAGACCGAGGAACCCGTGGACCTGGCCGAGGTGGCGCGGCGAGCGGCTCGGCGCGTGTACCGGCGCAGCGGACGCCTGGTGCATGTCGACGCCGACGGCTCCGTGGTCCGCGGCCGCCCCCAGGGCCTCGAACGCGCGGTGGGCAATCTGCTGGAGAACGCCGCCAAGTTCGACGCCGACGGCGACGAGCCCATCGAGGTGTACATCCGCCAGGGGGCGGTCACCGTCCACGACCGGGGGCCCGGCATCGCCGCCGACGACACGCGCCGCGTGTTCGACCGCTTCTACCGGGCCGACAGCGCTCGCGGTCTGCCCGGCTCCGGACTCGGCCTCGCCATCGTCCACGACGTCGCGGAGGCCCACGGCGGGTCCGTGTCGGCGGGTGCGCGGCCCGGCGGTGGCGCCGCGGTGGGCTTCACGGTGAGCCGGTCACGTCTTCTGCCGGCCTCCCGCCCACCTACGGGGGCCGCGGCGGCGGACTGACCGCGCCCACGCGTCCGAGGAGGACACCTCAGAGGTGCGGCGCCGGGGGTGGAGCCGTCCGCGACCGCCGTCGCGACGGTCGCCCGCCGCGGGTCTTCCGCGGAGTCGCTGGAGACGGTCCCGGTCCCGCGACGGGCGTCCCGGAGCGGGCGTAGTGGAAGGCGGCGATGCGTTCGCTGTGCTGCGAGTTGAGCCGGTGGATGAGGAACACCCCGACGGCGATCATCGCGAGGATCACGATCACGACCACGAACGTCTCCACGGTCCTCACCTCACCATCGGCCGATGCGGCATCGCTGCGGTGCCGGCCGGGACACGTGGACGTGCGACCCGGTCGCCGGCCTCGTGCCCCCCTTCGGAAGCCCAGACCGCTTCCACGGCCCGGTCGGTCTCGGACACCGTCCGCCGGCGCGCCGCCTCCTCCATCAACCGGCTCGCGGTCGATGTGCCCAGTGGGTCGCTCGCGGCGGACATCAGCCAGGCGGCCGAGGCGGGATCCGTCCGCGGCGGGACCACGAGGAGGTTCCAGCGGCCCATGCGGTAGGAGAGCAGCAGCAGTTCGTGCGGGTCCTGCTCGGCCAGGAACCAGCCGACCTTCACCACGTGCCCGGCGCCAGTCACCTTGCGCGGGAAGACCGGCCAGTGGGTGGGATTCACCGTGACCCGGGTGATCCGCCCCCACAGCGGGTCCAGTACGGCTGTCAGAGAGGGGAGTTCCGCCGCCAGATCGCGGGAACGGGGCCACCAGGCGCCGTCCAGCAGCGCCGGGGCGGAGCCGACGGGAGCGAGCGACAGACGGAGGGAGGTCGGGGAGGACCGGTCTTCGGCTTCGAGTGTCGGCGAGGGGGAAACGGTCGCAGTCATGACGCGAACCCTGCCCCGGGCCGGTGGCGACCGGCCCGGCATAGTGAATCGCCGAAAACGACACGGGCATGAAAGCCGGTGCGCGAAATGCCCTCGGTCACTCCAGGCTACTCCTCGGACAAGGCGAACGGACTTCGCCGGCCGGTCCGCCAGCGGTCCGTCCGCCGGTCCGCCAGCGGTCCGTCCGCCGGTCCGTCCGCCGGGCGATGTCAGGAGTGAGCGTCTGCCGCGGCTGCCATGGACAACTGTGCGGCCTGCTCGGTGGTGTCCGGAGGGACGACCAGCAGATCCCAGCGCCCTTGGCCGGGCGCGAGCAGGACGACGGTGTCCGGGGCGGATGCCGTCGCGGTTCTGCGCAGTCGTACGACCTGGTTGCAGACGAGGGTCCGGCCGGGCGTCGCGGACCACTTCGACCCGCTGACGGTGACGCTGGTGATCTGGCCCCACTCGGGCGGCAGTCCGCCCAGCAGGCGGGGCAGTTCGGCGAGCAGGTCGTAGGAGCGGGGCCACCATGCGCCGTCGATGGACCGTGGCATGGTGCCGCGGGGCGCCAGGCTCAGGCGGAGGAGGGGATGGGAGGGAAGCGGGGGCTGCAGTGCGATGGTCATATCTGCTCCTGTCGGCTGCCGTACGGCGGTCGCATCAGTGGCGGTGGTCGGTGGGCAGGGCGCGGTGGGCAGGGCGCGGTGGTCGGTGGGCAGGGCGCGGTGGGCAGGGCGCGGTGGTCGGTGGGCAGGGCGCGGTGCGCGGTGGCCGGTGGCCAGTGCTCGGTGCTCGGTGCGCAGCGGCCAGCGGCCAGTGCTCGGGTGGTCGGGCTCGGGCCCGGCGGTCGGCGATCCGGGCCGGAACTCGACCGCCGAAGTCGGCGGAGCGGCCGGAGCGGCGGACGCATGTCGTGCACGCTGCCGAGGTGTTCGAGGAGGCGGATGACGGCGGCGGGCTCCGACCTCGGTAGGCGCGAACCCGTCGGGGCCTTGCGCCTCGGTGGGGGTGGGCCCCTCCGGCGAGGGCGCGGCCGGGGGAAGCGCTGCCCTGCCGGAGGGGGACGGAGGTGCCGCGGGGGCGGCGATCAGCGGCTTCTGCCGTCCACGAGGGACTGTCCGCGCGAGCCGTCGTCTTCGCGCCTCGCAGGAGAGCTCCCGGTGTCGTCACAGGCGAAGAACCAGCGGAGCGCGTCGGCGGCCTGCCGGGCGACCGCCGGGTACGACGACACCCTCGGCGCGGCCGAGGCACGATCGGACCGGTGAGCGGCTTCGGCTGCCATAAGGCGGAACCTGCCTCGAGCGCGGAGCACCCGGTGTGGTCGAACCAGGAGGACGAGACCGGCCTGAACGCCGGTGTACGGAGGATCCTCGCTCCCCCAACCTACTCCCCCGTGCCCCGGGACGACGCGGGTCCATGACGACGGCCCGCTCCGGGACCTCGGACCGAGGCCTGCCGCGCCGTCACGTTGCGGCGGCTCAGGGGGTGAGCTGCTGCCGTCCCATGACGGAGAGGAGTTCGAGCTTTCCCTGACTCTCCGTGCCGGGCCGGGCGGTCATGACCACGAGGGTCTGGGCGCGGTTCTCGGTGAACAGGACCTGGGCGTCGACGTCGATGCGGCCGAGGTCGGGGTGCAGGACCGTCTTGCTCTCGCCGTAGCGCTGGGCGACTTCCTGGAGTTCCCACAGGCCGGCGAACTCGGGGCTGCGTTCCTGGAGTTCGGCGACGATCCGGGAGGCCCGGGGGTCTCCGCTGCCGACCGTGAGCGCGGCCCGCAGGCGTGCTGCCTGGGTACGGCTGTGGCGGGGGTGGTCCTCCTCGGGGTACACCAGCCGTTCGGCGGGGTCGGTGAACCAGCGGTAGTAGGCACTACGGGACAGGCCGGTGTGGCACGTCTGGTCGCCGAGCAGCGCGAGGGCGATCGGGTTCATCGCGAGGGTGTCGGCCATGTCGGACAGCACCAGGGCCGGGGTGTCGTCGTTCAGGCGCTCCAGGACCCGCATGAGGGCCGGGCTGACGTGCTCGGAGCGCTGGAAGCGGGCGGGGGCGTTGTGACCGATGAGGGCGAAGAGGTGGTCGCGTTCGTCCGGTGTCAGCCGTAGGGCCCGGGCCAGGGCGGTGGTGATCTGGAGGGACGGTTGCGGTGCGCGCTGCTGTTCCAGGCGGGCGTAGTAGTCGGTGGACATGCCGGCGAGCTGGGCGACCTCCTCGCGGCGCAGCCCCCGGGTGCGCCGGCGCGGGCCCTCGACCAGCCCGACGTCGCGGGGACGCAGCGTCTCGCGCCGCCGACGCAGGAACTCGGCCAGCTCTTTCCTGTCCATGCCCTCCATCGTCGCCGCTTTGCGTGGTCCCAGCCAGGGACCACCGATCCATGGATAAACCTTCCTCTCCCGCCTCCGCGCGGGCGCTCCTACGGTCGGGGCTGCGGGCGTGGGTTCACCGGCTCGCGCTCGGCGAAGGAGAGATTTCCATGAAGACGACCGGCAACACGATCCTGGTCACCGGCGGCACCTCGGGCATCGGGCTCGGCCTGGCCCTGCGTCTGCACGAGGCCGGCAACAAGGTGATCGTCGCCGGGCGCCGCAAGGAACTCCTCGACGAGATCACGACCGGGCACCCGGGCATCGAGGCGCTCGTCCTGGACGTCGCGGACCCGGCGTCGATCGCACGGGCCCGGGAAGCGGTGGCGTCCGCCCACCCGGAGCTGAACGTGCTGGTCAACAACGCCGGCATCATGCTGCGGGAGAACCTCCTCGACCCGGCCGACCTCCGGGTCGCCGAGGAGCACGTCGCGGTCAACCTGCTCGGCACGATCCGGATGACGTACGCCTTCCTGCCGCTGCTGCTGGGCACGGAGGACGCCGCCGTCGTGAACGTCACCTCGGCGCTGGCGTTCGTGCCGCTGCCGGTCACCCCCACCTACAGCGCGACCAAGGCCGCGCTGCACTCCTTCTCCGAGAGCCTGCGCGTGCAGCTCTCCGGCGCCGACGCCGGCGTCCAGGTGATCGAGGTGGCTCCGCCGGGCGTGCGCACCACCCTGCTCGGTCAGCAGGACGACGAGAACGCCATGCCGCTCGACGACTTCCTCACCGAGACCCTCACCCTCCTGCGCGAGCGGCCCGACGCCGGGGAGATCGTCGTCGAGCGCGCCAGGCCCGTCCGCGACGCGGAGGCCAACGGCACGTACGACGACGTACTCGCCATGCTCAGCGGCATCTGACGGCCCCTGACGGCCTCTGGCCGACTCTGATGCGGACCCACGGACCGAAGGAGCCGACGGTGACACCCACCGCCGAGCGGGCCGATGCCGCCCGCAATCGTGCCCGGCTGCTGGAGGCGGCCGCCCGGCTGGTGGCCGAGCGAGGGGCCGAGCACGTGACGATGCGGGAGGTCGCGGAGGCGGCCGGGGTGGGAAAGGGCACGCTGTTCCGCCGGTTCGGCGACCGCGACGCGCTCCTGCTGGCCCTGCTCGGCGAGGCGGAGGCCGAGTTCCGGGAGGCGTACCTGTGCGGTGCCCCGCCGCTGGGGCCGGGTGCCCCCGCGAGGGAGCGGCTGGTGGCGTTCGGCTGCGCGCTGATCGAGCGCATCGCGGCCGAGACGGACCTGGGCGCCGCGCTGGGGCGTCAGGTGGTCCACGAGCGCCGCCACGCGTCCGGCACCGGCCGCGCCTTCCACCGTCACGTCTCGACCCTTCTCGCGGAGGCCGGAGTCGACGGGGACCACGACATGCTCGCGCACGCCCTGCTCGCCTTCACGAACTTCGAGACGACGGACTACCTGCACGTCGGGTGCGGGGCCTCCGTCGCACGTCTGAAGGCCACCTGGGCGGACCTGGTACGGCGGGTGGCCCCCGCCGAGCGCCGGGCTCCCGGCTCCGGGTAGCGGTCGCCGTTTCTCCGCGTCCCGGTCAGAGTCGAGCGTGCGAGGGGCAGCGGCGCCGGATCGCCGCGCCGGTGGAGCGAAGGAGGCTCGGGATGAGCAAGGTCGTGCTGGATGTGTCGATGTCCCTGGACGGGTTCACCGCCGGACCGAACGTCCGTGCGCAGGAGCCCATGGGGGACGGCGGCGAGCGGCTGCACGCGTGGATGGCCGGTGCGGGGCCGGACGGCGGGGTCGACGTCGCCGTCCGCCGGGAGATCGATGCGAGGGTGGGGGCCGCCGTCGTCGGGCGGCGCACCTTCGACCTCGGTCTCGGCCCGTGGGGCGGCACGCCGTGGCCCGGCGTCCCGAGCTTCGTCGTCACCCACCGGACCAGGGAGGACCTCCTCGGCGACAACGGCGGGACGTTCGCCTTCGACGGGCTGCCGGCCGCGGCCCTGCGGGCGAAGGAAGCCGCGGGGGACAAGGACGTCCTGGTGCTGGGTGCGGACATCGCCCGGCAGTTGCTCGGGGCGGGCCTGCTCGACGAGGTGCACATCCATCTCGTGCCCGTCCTGATGGGGCGGGGCACCCCGCTGTTCGCCGGGGAGCGGGCCGACCTGATCCCGCAGGGCAAACCGCGCACGGGGTCCGTGACCCACCTGCGCTACCGGGTCGTCTGAACGGCCACGGGGCGGAGGCCGGAGGCAGGTGGCCGATGGCGGTGGCGGTGGCGGTGGCCGATGGCGGTGGCGGAGGCGGTGGCCGGAGGCGGTGGCCGGAGGCGGTGGCCGGAGGCGGTGGCCGGAGGCCGTGGGACGGAAGCCGCCCGGCCGGTGCGAGGTGCCGCTGTGAGCCACCTCCGCACCTGCCGGGCGCGCCCGGCTTCAGGCCGCCTGGGCCGGCAGTCGCCCCTCCGCGACGGCGGTGACGAGCGCCTCGTGGTCGCGCTCGTTCTGGTCGGCGTACTGCTCGGCGAAGGTCACCAGCGCCCGGTCGAAGCTGTCGCCGCCGCCCAGATAGGCGGCGATGGCGATCCGGTCGCCGGATCTCGCGTGGGCGCGGGCCAGCGTCGCTCCGCACAGCGCGCCGAAGGTGCGCATGCCGCGGGGCACCATGTCCTCGGCCACGGCGACCCACTTCCAGTCCCGCAACTGCCGTACGTAGAAGTCCCGTCGCCGGCCGTCGATGCCCTCGACGCGCTCCCAGCCCAGGAAGATGTCGCTGGTGGCCTGCATCAGCCGCTGTCCGGCGACCACCCGCTCGCCCTGCGTCCGGTACGTGCTCACCCCGGCGAAGGGCGCCAGCACCGACTCGTCGGCCTCCTTGGCCTGCAGGAACAGCGGATCCTCGTCGTCCTTGCCGAGCAGCAGCACGATCCAGCAGCGGGTTCCCACGCTGCCCACGCCGACGACCTTGCGGGCCATGTCGGCCACCCGGTACTGCTCCAGCAGGTACCGCCGGTCCGACTGGATGGACTGGCCGTAGCGCTCGATCAGCCGGCGGATGCCCTTCTCCACGTCGCCACCGCGGCCTTCACCGGGCAGCAGGTCGTCGAGACGGGTGATGAGCGGGGGGTCGGGGGCGATGAGGCGCCTGCCGTCGACGACGTGGGTGAGCTTGTCGAAGACCTGGAGGGTGTCGTGCGAGAGCGCCTTGGTCACGGCCTGCGCCCACCGCTCGCGGCCCCGCGCGGACAGGTCCGCCCCGAACCGGTCCCGTACCCAGTTGACGTCGAACTGGGCGTACCAGACGGCCAGGTTGCCGAGTCCGGCGAAGGACCGCATGCTCTCCCGGTACGACCGCACGGTGGCCCGTACGATCCTGGCCCGCTCCTTCGTGCTGAAGCCGTTCGCCCGGCCCGCGATGACGAGGCTCGCGGCCAGGCGCTTGACGTCCCACTCCCAGGGGCCCGGCAGCGTCTCGTCGAAGTCGTTGATGTCGAACATGAGGCGCCGCTCGGGTGAGGCCAGCAGCCGGAAGTTCAACATGTGGGCGTCACCGCACAGTTGGGTGCGCAGCCCCGTCGTCGGGGTGTTCGCGAGGTCGGACGCCATGATGGCGGCGGCCCCCCGGTAGAACCGGAACGGCGACTCGGACATCCTGCTGTAGCGGATCGGCACGAGGCCGGGCAGCCGGGTCGCCGACTGCTTTTCGATGATCTTCAAGGGGTCCGGCCGCTTCGGTCCGGGCGCGAACTCGGCGTGGCTGGAGCGGGGCGCGTTCGCCCGCGCGGCCTTGCCGAGCGCGGCCCGTTCCTTCGGGGCGCGGTGCCGCACGTCGTGTCCGTCCAGTTGGTTGTCGGTCATGGCTGCGGCTCCGTGGGGTGGTCTCGCCGGACGCCCGGGGCATCGACGAAGGTCATGGCCATGGCGAGATTGCGGGCTCCCTTCGGCCGATCATGAGCGGTCCGCGTGCCCGCGTCTCGACGGGAGCGCGGTCGGCGTCGGCCGGTGCGAGCGCCCGGACGCCTGCCGCATCGCCGGTGTGTCCGCTTCCAGGGCACCAGGGATCCGCGCCGCAAACTTCACCCGCCCCGGGTGATCTCCCCGCCCCGGCCACACCACAGGCTCGGAGAGGCAGTGCCGCACATCGCGCATCACCGACGAAGTGAGGAATCCGCCATGACCACGAGCACGGTGCACCACAGGTCGTCCGCGTCCGAGGCGACCGCCGGCGGGCTGGTGACGTTCGCCGGCGTGATGCTGTTCCTCGCCGGTGTCCTCGATCTGTTCCGGGGCATCATGGCCATCGCCGGGGACGACATCTACGTCTCCACCCCCAACTACGTCTTCAAGTTCGACCTGACGAGCTGGGGCTGGATCCAGCTGGTCCTCGGCGTGATCGCCATCGGCGTGAGCGTCGGTCTCTTCTCGCGTGCCACCTGGGCGCGGGTCGTCGCGGTCGGCATCGCGGGGCTGCTGATCATCGCCAACTTCCTGTCGATCCCGTACTACCCCGTCTGGTCGCTCACCCTGATCGCGCTGTACGCCTTCGTGATCTGGGCCCTGTGCACGGCCCCGCGGGAGCGCTGACGGCACGGCCCCGCGGGAACGCTGCGCGCGGGCGACCCGGTCGCGGCAAGCCCGCCGAGCGGCCACCCGGCCGACCCCCGGGCTGCTGGCCGCCGCGCTCCTGATCCCGCGGCTCCTCCCCGACGTCTCACCGCGCAGGGTCGTGCGGTCCGGGATCCTCGCCCTGTTCTTCACCCACGGATCCCGACGACCCAGGCTCGACCCGGCGGTAGCGGGGAGCCCTCGTCCTCCACCGTCGTCTCGTCGAAACCCGGGGATCGTCACACGCCGCACCGTTGGCCACCGGTCCCTCCCCTCGTGCGGACCGGTGACGAACGGTGCGGGTGGAGTCGACCACGCCATGGCGGCGTGGTTCGCGCGCCGGGCGCGCGGTCGCCCGCGTTACGCCCGGTTCATGCGCTTCTGCCTCCGGATCCTGCCAGCTGAGGCCCGAACCGAGGAGGATCCGATGTCCGGTCAGCCACTTAACCGCAGGTCAGCCATATAAAGTGGTTTTTCCGGTCCGGATTGCAGGTGCGGGGGAAGTTAGGGGTGGAGGCCTTGAGTTCCGACTCGGGCGCACGCACAGCCTTCGCGGAACGACTCGCGCTGCTGTACAAGGAGGCCGGCAACCCTCCGCTCAAGCGCGTGTCCGAGACGGTCGCCCGACTCCAGCGGGTCGACGAGCGGGGACGGCCCGTAAGGGTGTCCACCCAGCGGATCAGCGACTGGCGACGGGCCAGGAACGTACCCGCCCAGTTCGCCGCCCTCGCCGCCGTACTGCACGTCCTGATACCCGAGGCACGGCGCGCGCGGCCCGCACCGGTGTCCACCGGGCTGTACGACCTCGGCCAGTGGCAGCGGCTGTGGGAGCGGGCGGTGGCCGATCCGGTCGTCGGCGATGCCCCCGTCGCCCCGGTGACGGAAGAGGAGGGCGAGCGGCCGGCGGCCGAGGCTCAGGGTGTCCCCGGAGGGGTGTGCCCCTATCGCGGGCTCGCCTCGTACCGCGAGCAGGACGCCCGTTGGTTCTTCGGCCGGGAGCGGAGCACGGACGCCCTCGTCGCCCAGCTTCGCGCGGCGGAACGGACGGGCGGCCTGGTCATGCTGGTCGGCGCTTCCGGGGCGGGCAAGTCCTCCCTGCTCAGCGCCGGTCTCGTGCCCGCCCTCCAGAACGGTGCGGTCTCGCTCGTCGCCGACCGGAACCGCGACGGCCGGGCGGCGAAGGCCGGCGGCTCCGCACGGGTCCTGCAACTGGTGCCGGGCGCCGATCCGCTCGCCGAGCTGACCAGCCGAATCCCCGAGCTCGCCCCTTTCGTTACATCGGCATCGACCTCTGCCTCTGCCTCTGCCTCTGGCTCTGCCTCTGGCTCTACCTCTGACTCTGGCTCTGGTTCTGGCTCGACCTCAGCCACGACCTCAGCCACAGCCGCGGCTCCCGGCGGGAAACCCGGCACCCCCGGCTTCGCGCGGACCGTACGGGAGGCCGTCACCGCCTGGGCGCGACGAGACACGGCCGCCTCCTCCGAAGCTTCCGCCTCCTCCGAAGCTTCCGCCCCCTCCGGAGCGTCCGACCCCTCCGGTCTCCCCGCCCGCCCCGTCATCATCGTCGACCAGTTCGAGGAGGCCTTCACCCTCTGTCCCGACGAGGCGGACCGGCGCCTCTTCATCCAGCTCCTGCACGACGCCTGCACCCCCGCCGACCCCGACCCCGGCACGGACGGCAGGCCGTTACCACCCCCCGTCCTCGTCGTCCTCGGTGTCCGCGCCGACTTCTACGAGGAGTGCCTCAGCCACCCCGAGCTCTCCGACGCGCTCCAGCACCGGCACATGGTGCTGGGGCCGTTGTCCACTTCGGAGCTGCGCGAGGCGGTGACCGGGCCGGCCAGGGCCGTGGGGCTGGAGCTCGAGCCCGGGCTGGCGGAGCTGATCATCCGTGAGGTGACCGTAGACGGCCCGCGCGGAGCGCACGCGGGCGCGCTTCCCCTTCTCTCGCACGCCCTGCTCGCCACCTGGCAGCGCCGGAAGGCGGGACGGCTGACGCTGGCCGGCTATCGCGCGGCGGGCGGCATCCAGGGCGCGGTGGCGGCGACCGCCGAGCGGGCCTGGTCCGGGCTCGACCCGGCGGCGCGTACGGCCGCCCGGCTGCTCCTGATGCGGCTGGTCCGGCTCGGCGAGGACACCCAGGCCACCCGGCGCCGGGGCACCCGTCGGCAGCTGGCGGAGGAGTCGGCCGACCCCGGCAAGACGGAGGAGTCGCTCGAGGCCCTGGTGCGCGCCCGGCTCGTGACCCTCGACGCGGAGACCGTCGAGATCACCCACGAGGCGCTGCTGCACGCCTGGCCGCGGCTGCGCGACTGGATCGACGAGGACCGCAGCGACCATCTGCTGCGTCAGCGGCTGGAGGAGGACGGCCGGGCCTGGGACAGCTCGAACCGTGACGCGGCGCTGCTCTACCGGGGCTCCCGGCTGGAGCAGGCCCACAGCTGGGCGAAGTCCGCCGGCGACACCTTCCTGACCCGCAGCGCGGTGGAGTTCCTGGCCGCGTCGGTCAGGCTGCGCAGGCGCATCGTGTGGATCAGCCGGGGCGCGGTGTCGGCGCTGGTGGTGCTGGCGATCCTCGCCGTCGGCGCGGCCGTGGTCGCCTGGCAGCAGCGCAACGACGCCGTGTTCGAGCAGGTGGTCGCGGAGGCCGACCGCGTCCAGTACACGGATCCGTCGCTGTCCGCGCAGCTCGACCTGGTGGCGCACGACCTGCGGCCGGACGACGCGGGCACCAACAACCGGCTGATCTCGATCGTGAACGCGCCGCTGGCCACACCGCTCCTCGGCCACACCGGTGCCGTCTACCTCACCTCGTTCAGCCCGGACGGCAAGGTCCTGGCCACCGCCAGCTACGACCGGACCGTCCGGCTGTGGGACGTCGGCGACCGGTCCCGTCCCAAGCCCCTGGGCAAGCCCCTGACCGGCCACCGGAGCTGGGTGAGCAGCGCGGTGTTCAGCCCGGACGGCCACACCCTCGCCGGCGCGGGCGACGACGGCACCGTCCGGCTGTGGGACGTCCGGGACCCCGCCCACCCGCGCCCGCTCGGGAAGCCCCTGAGCGGCCACACCGGCACGATCTACCTGCTCGCCTTCAGCCCGGACGGGCGGACCCTGGCCTCCGCGGGCGAGGACCACACCGTGCGGCTGTGGGACATGACCGCACCGGGCAGGCCGAAGGCGCTCGGCGCGCTGACCGGCCACACGGCCGCCGTGCGCTCCGTGGCGTTCAGCCCGGACGGCCGGACCCTCGCGGCCGGCGGCGACGACAACACGATCCGGCTGTGGGACACGGCCGACCCGCGCCGGCCGGAGCGCATCGACAGGGTCCTGACGGGACACACCGACACCGTGCACTCGCTGGACTTCAGCCCCGACGGGGACACCCTCGCCAGCGGCAGCGCGGACGACACCATCCGGCTGTGGAACGTGACCGATCCCGGCCGGGCGACCCAGCTCGGCCCACCGCTCACCGGGCACACCGGCCCCGTGTGGTCGGTCGCGTTCAACCCCGCTGGGACCATGCTGGCCGCCGGCAGCGCGGACAGCACGGCCACCCTGTGGAACGTGAGCGACCCGGCGTACCCCTCGCAGGTCGGCGAGCCGCTCGCGGGGGGCAGCGGCGAGATGTACGCCGTCGGCTTCAGCCCCGACGGCCGGACCCTCGCCACCGGCAACGGCGACAGCAAGGTCAGGCTCTGGTCGACCCCGACGTCGGACATGATCGGCCGCAGCGGCGCCTTCCGGCCGGACGGGCGGGTGCTGGCCACGGCCGCCCGCGACGGCAGGGTCCGGCTGTGGAACGTGGCGGACCCCGACCGGCCCGTCACACTGGGCGCGCCCTTCATGCCCGACGACGGCAGCGAGCGCACGCTCGCGTTCTCACCCGACGGCCGCACGCTCGCGGTGCTGACGGCCAACCGGGCGGTGTACCTGTGGGACGTCACCGACCCGGCCCGGCCGGTCTCCGCGGGGCCGCCCGTCGAGCTGCGCACCCGGTTCCTGGGCCCCGACGCACTGGCCTTCGCGCCGGACGGACGCACGCTGGCGACGGCCTACGACGACCGCACCATCCAGCTGTGGGACGTCGGCGACCCCGCCCACGCCACCGCGCTCGGCTCCCCGCTCACCGGGCACAAGGGGTTCGTCAACGCCCTCGTGTTCAGCCCGGACGGACGCACCCTCGCCAGCGGCAGCGCGGACCACACCGTACGGCTGTGGAACGTGACCGACCCCCGGCACACCACGCCCGTCGGCAAGCCGCTCACCGGGCACGTCGGCCCGGTCAACGCGCTCGTCTACAGCCCGGACGGCCACACGCTGGCCAGCGGCAGCGACGACGACACGGTACGGCTGTGGGACGTGACCGACCCGGCGCGGGCGTCCCGGCGGGGCTCGCCCCTCACCGGCCACACCGAGGCGGTGGTGTCACTGACCTTCAGCCAGGACGGCGGCACCCTCGCCAGCGGCGGCAACGACAACACGATCCGGCTGTGGAACGTGACCGACCCGACCGGGGCCTCCCCCATCGGGCAGTCGATGAGCCCCAACGCCAAGACCGGCAACTTCCTGTCCTTCAGCCCCAGCAGCCAGATGCTCGGCGTCTCCAGCGGCGCCGACACCGTACGGCTGTGGAACCTGGACGTCGACGAGGCGATCAGCCGTATCTGCGCGACCACGCGAGGCGTGCTGACGGCCGACAAGTGGCACGAGTACCTGCCCCGGCTCTCCTACGAGCCCCCGTGCGAGGACTGACCGGGAGAGTGATCCCGATCACAACGGCAGAGCAGCTGAGAAGTCGGCTCCCCGCCGACCCGGCCACCTTGTTAGCCTTGGCCATAGCCCGGTCGCTGGTGCATCCCCCGTCGCCAGCGACCGGGCCTTTTCCTGCCCTTTTCCCGGACGGTCCCGCCCTTTCCCGCCCCTTTCCCGCCCGGCCCGTCCCGGTGAACCCCGCCGGTGCCCCCCGGTGCACCCTCGGTGAGTTCCGGTGACCGGGAGTCGTAGGCTGGCGGGGTGCCGATACCCAGCGAAGTGATCGCGGTCCGTGACAACGGGGGCCACGAGCGCTCAGGGCACCTGGATCTCCCGGAACTCTGCCCGGACGTGCCCTCGTGAGCCGACGCATCGTCATAGTCACCGCCGTGCACGCCCCTTCGGCCCGGTATCTGCCCGAGGCCTACGAGTCGCTGCGCACCCAGGAGTTACCCCCCGGCTGGGACTGGCACTGGGTGATCCAGGAGGACGGCACGACGGACGAGGTCGCGTCCCGCGTGCCCGACGACACCCGGGTGACCTTCCGTCAGGGCCGCCCGGGCGGACCGGGAGTCGCCCGCACGATCGCGCTCGCGCACGCCGAGGGTGAGTACGTGAAGGTCCTGGACGCCGACGACCGGCTCGCGCCCGGCACGCTGGCCCGCGATCTGGCCGCCCTGGAACGCGATCCGGGCCTCGGCTGGGCGACCTCGAGCGCCCTGGACCTCCTGCCGGACGGTTCCACGATCGGCTTCCCCGGCGATCCCGCGGAGGGGCCGATCGAGCGGGGGGCCGTCCTCGACCACTGGAAGGCGAACGACTTCCGCGCGCCGGTGCACCCCGCGAGTCTCTTCGTACGGCGGGACCTGCTGACCGCGCTCGGCGGCTGGATGGCCCTGCCGGCGTCCGAGGACACCGGCGTCCTGCTGGCGCTCAACTCGGTGAGCCGCGGCTGGTTCTCGGCGCGGACCGGACTCCTCTACCGCAAGTGGGACGGTCAGGTGACGGGCCAGTCCGCGCATGTCGATCCCGCCGAACGGGAGGCGCGCATGGCGGTGGTGGAGGCGCGGACCCGCGCGCTGGAGTCCTTCCGCTGGAGCTACCCGCCCGGGGGAGCCCTCAGAGACTGATGGCCTGCGACGGGCAGCGCTCGGCCGCGTCCCGCACCTCCGGGTCGTCGCCCGTGTCCTCGCATCCCGGGACGACGGCTCCGAAGCCGTCGTCCGCCGTGGTGAAGACGGAGGGCAGGCGGAAGGCGCACTCGCCGGAGCCGTAACAGAGTTCTCGGTTCACGGAGACCGTCATACGACGTGTCTGCCCTCCGGCCCCCTCACTCAACCGGCCCGCCGGCCAGGGCCATCCAGTGGGCGACCCTGCGCAGCGTGGCCTCGTCCACCTGGTCGACCAGGGTCCGGACGGCCGTCACGTCGTCCGGCGCGAGATCGTAGAGGCCCGCCTTGCTCAGGCCCGCCATGAGGACCTGATGCCGGCGGTCCTCCATGCGTTCCGCGAGCTTGGCGTGGCCGGGCCGTGCGGCGCCGTCGCCCGGCGGCGGGGGCGCGGTCTCCGGCGCGGCCGCGGCCGGGGACGCGTCGTAGCGCTGCCACTCACCGTCCTTCGGCCCCCACAGAGCGACGGCGACCTCGTCGCCCCGGGCCCGCTTGACCTGCGTCATCTCGCCGATCGCGTACAGCACGGGGGTGCGGTCGGGGGATTCGGCGCCCGGCCGCCAGGAGGTCGAGGCCGGGTCGTAGAACATCGCCACCCAGCGGGGAACGCCCGGAGGCTGCGGGCTCAGGGGAGGACGGGTCGGACGATCCGGTTCGGTCTCCATGGCGCTCGCCCCTTCCGTATCGGTATCGGCGTCGGCGTCGGCGTCGGCGTCGGTATGGGTGATGGCTTCAGCACGCCAGGGCGACCATAACTGACGGACCGTCAGCTCACCAGACGGCCGGGGCGGGCAGCTGCCGACCGGCACGGATTGCGGCACCGGGTGACAGGTGCCTGAGCGGTCTAGATGCCGCCGGCGCTGTCGCGGGTGAGCGCCACTTCCCGGTGCTCGTTGCAGCGCGGAAGGGCGGTGAGGTCCATGTCCGGGTGCCTCTGGTGGGCCTGGAGAGCGGCGCTGACCAGCGTCATGAGCAGGTCGATGTCCGTCTCGCACTCCAGATGCACGGTCACCCAGGGCGAACCGGGCAGCAGCCGGATCGCGCTGGAGTGCCTCAGGTCCCGCTCGAACCGGTGGATCGCCTTGCCGGTGAGATGCAGGTCGACACTCCGGTCGGAGTGGAAGTGCGCGATCTCGGCCCGGCCCGAGCGCAACGCCCGACCGGTGCCGCAGCTGGGCCGGACCTCCGCGAGGTCGGGCCAGGTCGCCAGTCGTGTCAAGGCACGCGAGGCCGCCGTCATGGCCCCCATCATGAGGCGCTAACCGCCCGGCCACCAGGGGTTGAGGGAGCCTTAACCGGGCTGTATCGCGGAGAGTTCCACCCCTCAGTTGTTCCACGACTCGTCATAGGGGTCCCGCGGGGTCGGGGTCGGGGTGGCGGTGGTGACCTCGATGAAGGGGATGGGGCCGTTGTTGACCGGGTCGTGGGTGGTGCGAGGGGTATAGGCGCCGGTGATGGTCAGCCAGGTGTCCGGCTGGAGGACCGGGGGGATGTCGCCGGTCAGGCCGACCTTGACCGGCTGGGCGTCGGCGGCGCAGCAGTTGAGGGCCATGCGGACCAGATAGGGCGTGCCGTCGTGGTCCAGGGCCACGAAGCCGGTCAGGCGGACCTCGCGGCCGGTGAGGGTACGACCGTGGTCGTATACGGCACGGCCCGCGTAGTCGACGACGCTCAGGGGCAGCGGGTCCGTGGCGGGGAGGGCCGGGTAGGCGAGGGGCTCCTGGAGGGCCGTACCCGTGCGGGTCGCGCTGTACGAGCCCAGGGCCGGCGGGGCGACCAGGATCAGCGCCAGGAGGGGGAGGATCAGGAGCCAGGAGACCCGGGGTTCGGGGTGGGCGTGGGTGTCGGCGTCTGCTTCCTGTTGCTCCTGCTCGCGCTTCGTCTTCGTCCTGCGGTGTTCGTACCAGGCCGTCGCCAGCGCTGTGACGATCAGGATCACGCCGGACGCCAGCAGCAGCGGGCGCAGGCCCGCCTTGACGTAGCGGAGGTAGAGATCGGTGGTGCCGGCGTGCAGCAGGGCCGCGCCGAGGAGGAAGAGGACGGCCGCCTGGGACTGTCGGTTCACAGCAGGACCCATCCCGTCAGGACCGCCGACACGATGGCCAGCGCGAAGGTCGCCGGGGCGAAGCGCAGCGCGAAGCCCCGGCCGAAGGTGCCCGCCTGCATCGCGAACAGCTTGAGGTCGATCATCGGGCCGACCACCAGGAAGGCGAGCCGGGCCGTGAGGGAGAACTGGGTCAGGGACGCGGCGACGAACGCGTCCGCCTCCGAACAGATGGAGAGGACCACCGCGAGGACGGCCAGCGTCAGGACGGCGACCGCCGGGTTCTCCGCGGCCGTGCGCAGCCAGCTCTCCGGGGCGACGGCCTTCAGGGTCGCCGCCGCCATCGCGCCCAGGACCAGGAAGCCGCCGGCGTGCATCACGTCGTGCCGGACCGAGTCCCAGAACGCGGCCCCCTTGGTCTCCCCCTCGTGCGGCGCGTGGGCCGGCAGCCGGAACCAGTCCGTGCGGCCCAGCCGTTGCCACAGCCAGCCCATCGCGCACGCCACGAGCAGACTCGCGACGAAACGGGCCAGCACCATCTCGGGGTTGCGGGGAAAGGCCACGGCCGTCGCCGTCAGCACGATCGGGTTGATCGCCGGGGCGGAGAGCAGGAAGGCGAGCGCGGCGGCCGGGGTCACGCCCCGGCGGACCAGGGCACCGGCCACCGGTACCGACGCGCACTCGCAGCCGGGCAGCAGCGCGCCCGCGACCCCGGCGACCGGGACGGCGAGTCCGGGACGGGACGGCAGGGCGCGGGCGAAGAAGGAGGGCGGTACGTAGACCGCGATCGCCGCCGACAGCAGCACCCCCAGCACCAGAAACGGCAGCGCCTGCACCACCACGGCCACGAACACCGTGGTCCAGCTCTGCATCACGGGGGCGGACAGGGCGCGCCGGATGGGGCTCTGCAGCAGCACCATCAGGAGCAGCAGCATCGTCAGGACCAGGGGCGAGGTGAGCCGTCCGGGCTCGTCGGGCGGCGCGGGCGGCGCGGGCGGCGCGGGAGGCGCCTGCGGTCGGTCCCGGCGGGCGCCCTCCTCGTGCGGGGCCGCTCTGGTGATGGCCACGGGTCGCGCACCTCCGGCTTCCGTGTTCTCCCTGATGCCTGTTTCTCGCATTCCCTCCCCTTTCATACGGGAGTTCCGTACGGGGTGTTCACTACATCCGTGGAACCTCCCGTCCCGGTGAGGCAGTCTTCTCCCTCGTGGGGAGTGTTCCGAATCAGGGTCAGCCGCCGGGGACCGCCGGCGCGCACATGGTGGTGTGCGGTGACGACGGTCTCGCGCACCGGCTCGCCGCCGAACTGCGGGGGGTGTACGAGGAGCAGGTCACGCTCGTCGTGCCGCCCGCCGAGCGGACGGTACGGCCGCCGGTCGTGGGGCGGGCCCGCGCCGTGTCGGCGGCGCTGCTCGACCGGGTGGTGAGCGCGGCCGTCAACCGGGCCGCGGGCAACGGCACGCCCACCGCCCCGAGCGAACCCGCGAGCGGACAGCGGACGTTGGAGGCCGTGGAGGCCACCGAGGCGGTGCTCGCCGAGGCGGGTGTGGAGCGGGCCGCCGCGCTGGCGCTCGTGTACGACGACGACGAGACCAACATCCGTGCCGCCCTCACCGCCCGCCGGCTCAACCCCCGGCTGCGGCTCGTCCTGCGGCTCTACAACCGGCGATTGGGCCAGCACATCGAGGAACTCCTCGACCAGGCAGCCGCGTTGGCCACCGGAGGCGCGCAGGGAGACGGCGCGTCGAGCGACGCCTCGACCACCGTCCTGTCCGACGCGGACACCGCCGCACCCGCACTGGCCGCGACCGCCGTCGTCGGCACCAGCAAGGTCGTCCAGACGGACGGCCTGCTGCTGCGGGCCGTGGAACGGCTGCCGGCCGAACCCGGCGGGCCCGACCTGCCGGGCCTGCCCACGCTCGCGCTGCTCTCCGCGAACGCCAACGACCCGGCCTTCGCGGACGGATCCGAGGCCAGCGGTGAGCAGGGGCCGCTGCTGCTGCCCGACGCGGCGGCGGTGCGGGACGCGGCCGGGCGGCGCGGGTCGGTGGTGCTGGAGCAGGTGTCGTACTCCGCCGGGCCCGCGCTGCCGTCCGGGCGGGGGGTGGGGATGGTGCCGTCGTTCGCCTCCCTCTTCTCGCGGCGACTGCGGATCTCGTTGGCCGGGCTGGTGGCGTGCGTGTTCGCGCTGGCGGTGGCGTTGTGGCTGGCGACCGGCATCCATCCGCTGGGGGCCCTGTACCTGACGCTGCTGGACCTGTTCTCCGTCAACGACCCGGCCATCGGCTCGAGCACCGACCGCCAGATCCTCCAACTCCTCTCCGGACTGGTGGGGTTGCTGTTGCTACCGGTGCTGCTGGCGGCGGTACTGGAGGCGCTCGGGACCTTCCGCGGGGCGGGCGCGCTGCGCCGGCCTCCTCGGGGGCTCGGCGGGCACGTCGTACTCCTCGGGCTGGGCAAGATCGGCACCCGGGTACTGATCCGTCTGCGCGAGCTGAACATCCCCGTGGTGTGCGTCGAGGCGGGACCCGAGGCGCGCGGCCTGGCGGTGGCCCGACGGCTACGGGTACCGGTCGTCCTGGGCGACGTCACCCAGGAGGGGGTCCTGGAAGCCGCGAAGATCCACCGCGCGCACGCACTGCTGGCGGTGACCAGCTCCGACACCACCAACCTCGAAGCGGCCCTGTACGCACGGTCACTGCGCCCCGACCTACGGGTGGTACTCCGCCTGTACGACGACGACTTCGCCACCGCCGTGTACCGCACCCTGCGAGCCGCCCATCCCCAGGCCCTGACCCGGAGCCGAAGCGTGTCGCACCTGTCGGCGCCGTCGTTCGCCGGGGCGATGATGGGGCGGCAGATCCTGGGGGCGATCCCGGTGGAGCGGCGGGTGTTGCTGTTCGCCGCGCTGCAGGTCGGGGGGCATGCCCAGCTGGAGGGCAAGACGGTCGGGGAGGCGTTCCGGGCGGGCTACTGGCGGGTGTTGGCGCTGGACACGGGGCGGGAACGGCAGGGCGGGTCGGGGCTGGTGTGGGATCTGCCGGACACGTATGTCCTGCGGGGCTCGGACCGGGTGGTGCTGGCCGCCACCCGGCGGGGGCTGGCGGAGTTGCTGCGGCGCAGACGGCGAGGGGGGTCGGGGGCGTAGGCCCCCCGGGCGGGACGGGTGGGTGGGGGCGAGGAGGTCTCGCCCCCACTTCCTACCGGAGGTGTCGTTCCGCGAACTCCAGTTCCAGTCGTACCTGCTTGATGCGTTCGTCCACCACCAGCGAGCCGTGGCCCGCGTCGTAGCGGTACACCTCGTGCACCGCTCCCCTCGCCTCCAGGCGCCTGACGTAGTTGTCGATCTGACGGATGGGGCAGCGGGGGTCGTTCACGCCGGCCGAGATGTAGACGGGGGCCCGCACCTTGTCGACGTACGTCAGCGGGGACGAGGCCTCGAAGCGCTCCGGGACCTCCTCGGGGGTGCCGCCGAGCAGCGTGCGGTCCATCGCCTTCAGGGCCTCCATCTCGTCGTGGTAGGCCGTGACGTAGTCGGCGACGGGGACGGCCGCGATGCCCACGGCCCACGCGTCGGGCTGGGCGCCGAGGCCGAGGAGGGTGAGGTAGCCGCCCCAGGAGCCACCGGTGAGGATCAGCCGGGCGGGGTCGGCGAGACCCGAGCTCACCGCCCATTCCCGGACCGCCTCGATGTCCTCGAGCTCGATCAGGCCCACCCGGTGCTTCAGGGCGTCCGTCCAGGCGCGGCCGTAGCCGGTGGAGCCGCGGTAGTTGACGCGGACGACCGCGTACCCGTGGTCCACCCAGGCCGCCGGGGCCGCCGCGAAGGCGTCGCTGTCGTGCCAGGTCGGGCCGCCATGGATGTCGAAGACGGTGGGCAGCGGGCCGGTGGCACCGGCGGGCCGCTGGACCAGCGCGTGGATGCGGCCGCCGGGGCCCTCCACCCACACGTCCTCCACCGGGACCGAGCCCGGGGACTTCATGCCGGGCGGGTCCAGGACCACTTCGCCGGTCGTCGAGCGGACCGCCGGCGGCCGGGCCGCGGACGACCACAGGTACTCCACGCTGCCGTCCGGACGCGCCGTGGCCCCGGAGACCGTGCCGGGCGGGGTCGTGATCCGCTCCAGCGCGGCGCTCGCGAGGTCGTAACGGAACAGTTCGCTGCGGGCCTCGAAGCTGTGCACGATGAGCAGGCCCGAGCCGTCCGGGTACCACTCGGCGCTGACGTCGCCCGGCAGGTCCAGGTCCAGGTCCGTCTCCAGGCCGGTCGCCACGTCCCAGACCAGGGGCTCCCAGCGGCCTCGGCGCTGGTGGCCGATCAGCAGCCGGGTGTCGCCGTCGACCGGGGCGAAGCCCAGCACCTCCAGGCCCAGCTCCTCGACGCCGCCCTTGGTGTCGTCCAGCTCGGCGACCTTCGAGCCGTCGGGGCGCAGGACCCGCAGCGCGGAGTGCATCGCGTCGCCGTGCTCGGTGTGCTCGACGGCGATGAGGGAGCCGTCGTGGGAGAGGTCGCCCACGCCCGCGGACTCCCGGTGGCGGTACAGCTCGAAGGGGGGTTCGCCGACCCGCGCCACATGGATCGTCGTGCCCTCCTCGTCCGTGGAGCGGCCGACCACCGCGGTACGGCCGTCGCGGCCGAGGGCCAGGCCCGCCGGGTAGGAGGCGTCCAGGCCCGGGGTGGCGGGCTCGTCGGCTCCGCCGCCGAAGGGTTGACGGCGCCAGACGCCGAACTCGTCGCCGTCCTTGTCGTCGAACCACCAGATCCACGCGCCGTCCGGGGAGAGCACGCCGTCCGTCGTGCCGTTGGCCCGGTCGGTCACCTGGCGCTGGTGGCCCGTGGCGCGGTCCCAGGCGTACAGCTCGTACGTCCCCGTCGCATTGGAAACGAACAGGGAGCGGTCCGGCGCGTCCTCCGCCCAGTCGGGCAGCGACACCCGGGGCGCCCGGAAGCGCTTCTCCCAGTCCGGCATCTCCTCGTACTGCTCGGGTGCGGCGGACCCGTTGCTCTCAGTCATGACCCCATACTGCCCGCCCGCGAGGGCAATGGGACGCCAAGGTCCCCAGGCTGTGGATAACTTCCCACCGACTTCGCACCTCCTTCCCACCAATGAGCCCCACCCGAGCCCCGCCCGACCCTCACCCGCCTGCCGCCCGACCCTCACCCCGCGGGTCGGCGTCCGGCGCGCGCCCCGTACCGTGGAGGGCGTGTACCGGTTCCTGCTGACGCCCCGCTGGTGGGGGATCAACGTCTTCGTGCTGCTGGCCATCCCCTTCTGCGTGTTCATGGGGTCCTGGCAGCTGAGCCGGTTCGAGGCACGGGTGGACGACCACCGCAGCGCGAAGGAACAGGCCGAGTCCGCCCGTACGCAGGCCGCGCGACCGCTGGCCGAGCTGCTGCCCGTGGACAAGTCGACCTCCGGCCGGCGCACCACCGCCACCGGCCACTACGGCAAGCAGTTGCTGGTGCCCGACCGGCAGCTGGACGGCAGGGACGGGTACTACGTGCTGACCCTGCTGCGCACGGACGGCGGCAAGGCGCTGCCCGTGGTGCGCGGCTGGCTGCCCGGTGACGCCGACTCCGCGAAGGCCCCGAAGCCGCCGGCCGGCCAGGTCACCGTCACCGGCACGCTCCAGGCCTCCGAGACGCCGGGCGACAACGGGGTGAGCGCCCAGGGCGGTCTGCCGGCCGGGCAGACCTCGGCGATCAGCGCCGCTTCACTGGTCAACCTGGTGCCGTACGACCTCTACGACGCCTGGGTCACGCTCGACACCGCAGACTCGGGGATGACGGCGGTGCCCGCGACCGCGGCGGCCGACACGGGGCTCGATCTGAAGGCGTTCCAGAACCTGGGCTACACCGGCGAGTGGTTCGTCTTCGCCGGGTTCGTGGTGTTCATGTGGTTCCGGCTGCTGCGCCGCGAGGTGGAGTTCGCGCGGGACGCCGAACTCGGCATCCTCCCCGAGGAACCCGAGGAGCCCGGGGAGTCCGAGAAGCCCCGGGAGTCCGAGAAGCACCGGGAGTCCGAGGAGCCCGGGGAGTCCGGCGCCGACACAGCCGGTCGCCATGAGCCGCGGGCTCAGGAGGACGCCAGCACGCCCGTCCGGTAGATCGTCCCCGCGCACGCGTCGGACACCGTGGCCACGCTCGTCGGGGAACCGCTCTCGGCCGTGTAGGACACGTTCACGCTGCCGTCGACCGTGCCGTCCTCGGTGTACATCTGGGCCGAGGTGCCGGAGGTGGTCTCGCCGGTCGTGCTCGACTGCTCGGTCGGAGTCGGGGACGGGGACGCCGAACCGCCGCTGTCGCCGCCGCTGCTGCCGCCCGTGGTGGGGCAGGTCTCGGAGGGCACCCAGGCGAACTTGACCTCGTAGGCCGAGCCGGGGGCGAGCGCGTGCTGGGAGACGTAGAGGGAGGGGTCGGGCAGGCCGGCCGCCACGTCCCCGGAGGCGTGCTCCACGACGGCGATCTTCGAGGCGTCGGCGGCGCCCTGGGCGCCGAAGGTCACGGAGACCGCACCGCTGACGGTGCAGGTGGCGCTGGAGGCGTTCTGGACGAGGAAGGTGCCGTAGACGGTGCCGGCCGAGTCGGGGACGTCGACGCTCGGAGTGCCGGCATCGAGCTGGTCCGCCGTGCACGCGGGCGCGCTCGCCGCGGACTCGGAGGAGGGGCCGGTGCCGCTGGAGGCGGTGCCGCCCTCGGACTCCTTGCCCTGGCCGGAGTCGGTGGCGCCGCCCTTGCCCTGCTCACCGGTCTTGCCGGAGGAGTCGCCGACCTTGCCCGAGGAACCGCCGTCGGGGCCCTTGCCCTGATCCGCGCCCCCCTGCGCCTGTGAGGCCTGGCCGGCGATGGAAGGGTTGGCGTCGGAGCCGCCGGAGTTCGAGACGTGCAGCACGGCCGGGACGGCGGTGCCGAGGAAGAGAGCCGCGGCCGCCATGCCGACGGCCGCCTGCCGCTTGCGGGCCCGCCGGACGGGAACGGCCCGCCGCAGGTGGTCCAGCGAGCCGTCGCGCGGCTCCATCTCCTGGACGGCGTCGTGCAGCATCCGGCGCAGTGCCAGCTCGTCCGAGTCGAGCCCGTCGGGGCTCTGTTCGTCGAGGTGGTGGTTCACGGTTGAGTTCCCAGCGTGCGATTGCTTCGGCTCTTGTGTACGCGACGAGGACGTCGGCTCGTGCCACGCGAACGGCTCGTGGCGCTCATGACTGTCGTGACCGCCGTGTGAGCCCTGCCCTTCGGCTTCCCCGCTCACGCCGACGCCTCCATGGCTATGCGCAGCGCGGCTATGCCACGCGAGCCGTAGGCCTTGACCGAGCCGAGGGAGACGCCGAGGGTCGCGGCGACCTGGGCCTCGGTCATGTCGGCGAAGTAGCGCAGCACGAGGACCTCGCGCTGCCGGCGCTGAAGGCCCTTCATCGCCTTGATGAGCGAGTCGCGCTCCAGCTGGTCGTAGGCGCCCTCCTCCGCGCTGGCCATGTCCGGCATCGGCTTGGAGAGCAGCTTCAGGCCGAGGATGCGGCGGCGCAGGGCGGACCGGGAGAGGTTGACGACCGTCTGACGCAGGTAGGCCAGGGTCTTCTCCGGGTCGCGGACGCGTTTGCGCGCGGAGTGGACGCGGATGAATGCCTCCTGGACGACGTCCTCGCAGGAGGCGGTGTCGTCGAGGAGAAGGGCGGCGAGACCCAGCAGCGAGCGGTAGTGCGCCCGGTAGGTCTCGGTGAGGTGGTCGACGGTGGTGCCGGCCGCCTCGGCGGTCTCGGCGGCGACGGTCGCTTCGGCGACTTCCGCGCCGTCACGCTGACTGGGGACGCGGGCGGGCCGCGCTGCGGGCATGGGCGCGATCACCGGCATGCCGCCGGGCGAGCCGGGCATACGGGGTCGGAGGACGGCCCGCGGCGGCCGAAGGGCCGCGCCGCGGGGCGCCACTGGGAGTTCGAGTACCTCTGCCACGCCAGTTGGACACACTTCCCCCCGTGGGGGTTGTACGCGTCCGGCGTCACTTTTGCGTCGACCAAGGCCCCGCGCACCCGTCTCATCTGTCCCGCTCTTCCCCTATATGCCATATGAACGGGCGTCCCCACGCCCAGATCACCGCGTCCCCGAACGCTGTGATCGTTCACACGTCTGCGCACACCCCGCAGGGTGTCCACAAAGACGCTCCCCGCCCTGCGCACGGTTGCGGAGAGCGGGGAGGAAAATCTTCGGATGCCAAAGGTGTCCGATACAAGTGGTTCGGACCATCGACCCGCTCACATTGCACTGGAGATCCTACAAACCCACCAAGCCCTGGCCAGCGCTTTTAATGCCGGCAGCACCTCGCCGGACGCCGGTACGGCCGCCTCAGGACAGCTCGGCCGCCACCAGCTCCGCGATCTGCGCGGTGTTCAGCGCGGCCCCCTTGCGCAGATTGTCCCCGCACACGAACAGTTCGAGCGCCGTCGGGTCGTCGAGGGCCCGCCGCACCCGGCCCACCCAGGTGGGGTCGGTGCCGACCACGTCGGCGGGCGTGGGGAACTCCCCCGCCGCCGGATTGTCGAACAGGACGACACCGGGCGCCGTCGCGATGATCTCGCGGGCGCCGTCCACGGTGACCTCGTCCTGGAAACGGGCGTGCACGGTGAGGGAGTGCGTGGTGACCACCGGGACGCGCACACAGGTCACCGCCACCGGCAGCTTCGGCAGCCCGAGGATCTTGCGGGACTCGTCCCGCACCTTCATCTCCTCCGACGACCAGCCGTCCGCGCGCAGCGACCCCGCCCACGGGACGACGTTCAGTGCCACCGGCTCCGGGAACGGCCCGGTGTCGTCGCCGACGGCCCGCCGCAGGTCACCGGGGCCGGTCCCCAGCTCGGTGCCGGCGACCAGCGACATCTGCCGCCGCAGTGTCTCCACCCCGGCCCGCCCGGCCCCGCTCACCGCCTGGTACGACGACACCACCAGCTCGCGCAGCCCGTACTCGGCGTGCAGCGCGCCCAGGGCGACGATCATCGACAGTGTCGTGCAGTTGGGGTTGGCGACGATCCCGCGCGGGCGGGTCCGCAGCGCGTGCGCGTTGACCTCGGGGACGACCAGCGGCACCTCCGGGTCCATCCGGAAGGCGCCCGAGTTGTCGACGACGACCACGCCCTTGGCGGCGGCGACCGGCGCCCACTGCGCGGCGACCTCGTCGGGCACGTCGAACATGGCGACGTCGACACCGTCGAAGGCCTCCTCCGACAGGGCCACCACCTCGACCTCCTCGCCGCGCACGGCCAGCTTGCGGCCGGCCGAGCGCGGGGAGGCGACGAGGCGGATCTCGCCCCAGATGTCGGCCCGCTGGGAGAGGATCCTGAGCATGACCGAGCCGACGGCCCCGGTCGCTCCCACGACCGCGAGGGTCGGGCGCACGGTACTGGCCATCAGCGGCCGGTGCCCCCGTAGACGACGGCCTCGTCGCTGTCGGAGTCGAGCCCGAAGGCGGTGTGCACGGCGCGCACGGCCTCGTTGACGTCGTCGGCGCGCGTCACGACCGAGATGCGGATCTCGGAGGTCGAGATGAGCTCGATGTTGACGCCCGCGTCGGACAGGGCCTTGAAGAAGTCGGCCGTGACGCCCGGGTTGGTCTTCATCCCGGCGCCGACCAGGGAGATCTTGCCGATCTGGTCGTCGTAGCGCAGCGAGTCGAAGCCGATGCCGGCCTTGTTCTTCTCCAGGGCGTCGATGGCCTTGCGGCCCTCGGCCTTGGGCAGCGTGAAGGAGATGTCCGTCAGACCGGTGGAGGCCGCGGACACGTTCTGCACGATCATGTCGATGTTGATCTCGGCGTCGGCGATCGTCCGGAAGATCACGGCAGCCTCGCCCGGCTTGTCCGGCACGCCCACGACCGTGACCTTGGCCTCGGAGGTGTCGTGCGCGACACCGGAGATGATGGCCTGCTCCACCGGCTTTTCCCCTTGCTGCTGTGTCTTCGGAACGAGTGGCTCACTGCTGACCCACGTGCCCTGGAGTCCGCTGAAGGACGAGCGGACATGGATCGGGATGTTGTAGCGGCGGGCGTACTCCACACACCGGTGGAGCAGCACCTTGGAACCGGAGGCCGCGAGCTCCAGCATGTCCTCGAAGGCGATCCAGTCGATCTTCTGGGCCTTCTTCACCACGCGCGGGTCGGCGGTGAACACGCCGTCCACGTCGGTGTAGATCTCGCAGACCTCGGCGTCCAGCGCGGCGGCGAGGGCGACGGCCGTGGTGTCGGACCCGCCACGCCCCAGCGTGGTGATGTCCTTCTTGTCCTGGCTGACACCCTGGAACCCGGCGACGATGGCGATGTTGCCCTCGTCCAGCGCGGTCCGGATGCGCCCCGGCGTGACGTCGATGATCCGGGCTTTGTTGTGAACCGAGTCGGTGATGACGCCTGCCTGGCTGCCGGTGAACGACTGGGCGCTGTGACCCAGGTTTTTGATCGCCATCGCCAGCAGGGCCATGGAGATCCGCTCTCCGGCGGTCAGCAGCATGTCGAATTCCCGGCCGCTGGGCATCGGGGATACCTGCTCGGCGAGATCGATCAGCTCGTCCGTCGTGTCGCCCATCGCGGAAACGACCACGACCACCTGGTGGCCGTTCTTCTTCGCTTCCACGATTCGCTTGGCGACGCGCTTGATGCCCTCGGCATCGGCTACGGAGGAGCCTCCGTACTTCTGCACGACAAGGCCCACGTGCGCTCCTCGCTCAGTTTGTCTGTTTCCGCACATACGCCCTTGTACTGCGGGTCGGCTCAGTCTAACGAGCGCCCGAAAACCACCTCCCGAGTACCGCATGGTGAGACTCGTCGAGGCTCGCGGAAGAGGCCGGAAAGGGGTCCGGACGCCCGTCGTCGGGTCTTCCCTTCCCACTGAAGCCGAAGTGATAGCTGTGAATTAAGTTTCAAGCACTATCGTGCGGCTGTGCACGTACTCCTCGTGGAAGACGACGAACCGGTCGCCGAGTCGCTGCGGCGCGGGCTGAAGCGCTACGGCTTCGAGGTCGACTGGGTCACCACGGGCGCCGCCGCGCTCGCCCACTCCGACCCCTACGACGTCGTCCTGCTGGACCTGGGTCTGCCCGACACCGACGGCCTGGACGTGTGCAAGGCCCTGCGCGAGCGGGGCGACGTCCCGATCATCGTGATCAGCGCCCGCAGCGACGAGACGGACCGGGTGGTCGGCCTGGAGCTGGGCGCCGACGACTACGTGTCCAAGCCGTTCGGGGTACGGGAGGTCATCGCGCGGATACGAGCGGTGATGCGGCGCGTGCGGCGGCGGACGGCGGACGAGGGCACGGCCGGCGGCCCGGACCGCTACGGCACCCGGCTGACCGTCGACCGCAAGGCGGCCCGCGTCCACGTGGACGGCGCGGAGATCGCGCTCGCGCCGAAGGAGTACGACCTGCTGTCCTTCCTCACCGAGGAACCGGGCGCGCTGATGTCGCGCGAGCAGATCATGGAAGCGGTCTGGGACGCGAACTGGTTCGGGCCGACGAAGACGCTGGATGTGCACGTGGCGGCACTGCGGCGGAAGTTCGCCGGGGTCGTCGCCATCGAGGCGGTGCGGGGGGTGGGCTTCCGGCTGGAGATAGTCGGCGGGACCGCTCCCGCCGTCCCGAGCGGCCCCGGCGGTCCGGTCGGCCCCGGCGGTCCGGCCGGCCCGACGTCATGATCAAGCAACTCATCCGCAGCTATGTGCTGCTGGTGGCCGTCGCCATCCTGCTGTTCACCGTGCCGGTGGCCTTCACCCTCACCGCCCAGCTGCGCGGCGACACCGAGGTGTCCATCGAACGCGAGGCGACCACCATGGCGCTGCTGCTGGGCAACGGTGACACCGCCTCCTGCCAGGCGCTGGAGGAGATGGCCAGGGCGTACGCCGTGGAGACCGAGGACGAGGTACAGGCCACCACCACCGCCCGGTGCACGCCGGCGCTGCCGCGCCCCGAACGGGACGCGGCACTGGCCAGGGCTCTGGAGCGGGGCCGTCCGACCACAGACTGGGGGTCGGACCTCATCTGGGGCCGCGACCTGGTGATCACGGTCCCCGCGAAGGACGACGGCCGGGTCGTCGGCGCCGTACGGATCGTCTACGCGACCTCGGGACTCACCCACAGGCTGTGGACGATCTGGGGCTTCAGGGCGGGCCTCGCCGTGGCGGTGCTCGGCGTGGCCGCGCTGATCGGCGCGGTCGTCGCCCGCCGCATCACCCGCCCCCTGCGCCAGCTGAACGACATGGCGAGCAAGTTCAGCGACGGCGACCTGACGGCCCGCTCCCCCGTGACGGGCCCCGAGGAGACCCAGACCCTGGCCCGCACCCTCAACCAGGCCGGCGAGCGCCTCGACACGCTGATCGCCTCGCAGCGCATCTTCGTGGCGGACGCCTCGCACCAGCTCAGGACCCCGCTGACGGCACTCCGCCTCTCGCTGGACAACATCGCCGACGGTGTCGACGACGAGTTCGTGCGGGAGGACGTGGAACAGGCCACCGCCGAGGTGGTGCGGATGAGCCGGCTGGTCAACGGCCTGCTGGTGCTGGCCAGGGCCGAGGCCAAGGTGACCGCGGCGGAACCGCTGTCCCTGACGGACATCGTGGCGGAACGCCTGTCGGTGTGGAGGCCGGCCGCCGACGAGCGCGGAGTCACCATCGCGCTCAGGGGGAGTGTTGTCGACGACCGGCCGTCTGTGCTGGCCAGCCCCGGTCATCTGGACCAGGTGCTGGACAACGTGCTCTCGAACGCCCTGGAGGTGTCACCCGACGGCGGGAAGATCACCGTCCGGACCGAGGCCGGAGCCAGGGAGGTGGTCCTGTCCGTCGCGGACGAGGGACCGGGCATGTCGGACGCGGAGAAGTCCCGCGCCTTCGACCGCTTCTGGCGCGGCCAGGGCCTGACCGGGCGCTCCGGTTCCGGGCTCGGCCTCTCCGTCGTCAAGCAACTGGTGACGGACGACGGCGGGACGGTGGCCCTGGCGGACGCGCCCGGGGGCGGGCTCTCGGTGAGGATCAGCCTTCGGGCATCGCGGACGAGTGGTGGTTGACGATCTTCCACACGCCGTCGCGCTTCTCGTACTCGTAGGTGTAGCGGGCCTCGACGACGCGCTTCTCGCCGGTGTCGTGGTCGGTGAGCGTGAACGCGTAGACGCCGGTGTCGATGGCGGAGTTGCTGTCGAGGACGTTCACGATCGTCCGGACCTTCTTGCCGACCGGCTTGTTCTGGAGGAAGTGCTCGAAGTAGTCGACGATGCCGGCGCGATCGGTGCGGACCTTGTTGGAAACGGTGGGCAGCAGGACCGCGTCCTTGGCGTAGCGGTCCGCGACGATCTCCGCGTCCCCGGTCCGCAGCGCGGCGTTCCAGCCGTCGAAGAGGGCGGCGATCTGCTTCTTGGTGGGCTTCGCGGGCTTCTCGGACCCGGCCGCACTGACTCCGACCGACACCGTGGCGGCGGTGACGACGGCGGTGGCGGTGACGAGGGCGGCGCGTATGCGGGTCGTGCGGGTCATCGCAACTCCTGTGCGGCTTGCTGCTGTTGGGATGACCCAAGATTCGCGTCCGGCCGGTTAGCGCCCGTGCAGCCCGCGTACAGGGGACGTCCAACACCCGGCCAATTCTCAGGAGGCGGTCTTCCGGCCCCGGTCCCGGACCAGGCTGACACCGGCCCCGAGCGACACGACGCCCATCCCGACGGCCGTCATCACGCCCTGCGACCCATCGACCACGAAGGGGGCGACGGCGGCGACGGCGAGGTTGAAGAGGAAGAGGAACCACAGGACGGGACGGGAGGAGAGCAGAGCCTTCATGACAGGCCTTCCTTGAGCGGGAGCCGGTTTCGCTTGCGAGATCAACGATCCCGTCCCGGGCCTGCGGGAACGAGGGAGCGCACTCCCGAAGGCATGGTGTAGGCAGGTACACCATGACGAGCGGGACGAGTGAGGCACTGCTGGCGGGGATCGTGCTGCTGGGCTCCTGTGTGCAGTGGCTGACCGGGATGGGCTTCGCCCTGGTCGCCGTCCCCGCGCTGGTGCTGCTGCTCGGCCCGGCCCAGGGGGTCGTCCTGGCGAACTGCGCGGCGGGCGCGATCAGCGTCGTGGGCCTGGCGGGCGGCTGGCGCCGGGTGCGCCCGGCCTCGATGGTCCCGCTGTGCGTGGCCGCCGCGTGCACGGTCCCGGCGGGGACCTGGCTGACCCGCCGCCTCCCCGAACCCGCCCTGCTGTCGGTCATGGGCGGGCTGGTGACGGTCGCGGTCCTGCTGGTCATGCGGGGCGTCCGCATCCCCGCACTGCGCGGCGTCCGGGGCGCGGTCGTGGCCGGCGCGGCGGGCGGCTTCATGAACTCGGCGGCGGGCGTCGGCGGCCCGCCCGTCTCCCTGTACGCCGTCAACGCGGGCTGGACGGTACGGGAGTTCATCCCGAACGCGCAGTTCTACAGCGTCGTCGTCAACGCCTTCTCGGTCGCGGCGAACGGCCTCCCGCAGCTGAGCGGCCCCCAGTGGACGTCGGTTGCCGTCGCGATGACCACGGGCGCACTGATCGGCAGGGGTCTCGCGGGACGGCTACCGGAGAACCGGGCCCGACTGCTGGTACTGGGCCTGGCCCTGGCGGGCGGGATGACGGCAATGGGCAAGGGCGTGTGGGGGTGGTGGTGAACGACGGCGGCGATCGCCTTGTACCCCATCGCGTGACCCGCTTCGAGGTGATCGACGAAGACGGCGATCTCGCGGTCACGGGGACTCAGGTGTGCGAAGTCCGCGTCGGCGTGCGGGTCTTCGTCAGCGGCAGCACGCTTTCCGTATCCCATTGATCACGCAACGTCACTCGTTCGAGTTCGGCTCTTCAACTCACCTTCCCGCTTGGTTGGTTGGTCCGGATTTCCCCAACCCAGAACCCGTGGAAAGAGCTCGGGGCCCGAGGCTCAAGCCCCGGGCCGACCTGCGCAGACAGCCGCGTACGCGTGGAGTCAGCGCTTCCCCCGCACCGCCCGGACCACCTCGGCGACGGCCCCCAGGATCCCGGCCCGGTCCTTCGACTCGGTGCCGTGGAGGGCGGAGCGGACGACGAGAACGGCGGCTGCGGCGACGATCAGCAGGGTGAGGACCGTACACACGGCGGCAGCGACCACCGGGTCCATGGCAACTCCTTCGAGGCGTTGTGCGACGTGGACGATGACACGGACGACGATGCCGGGAGCGGAGGTGTCACTGCGCCGGGCAATCTGCCTGATCCCCGGTTACCGCGCAGGTCAGAGCGCTACCTTGGGACTTTGCGAGTCGACCGAGTCGCCCGACTCGGGGGACGGGAACGGGTGCGGGGAGCCATGACGGAACCCTTGAACTACCAGAAGGCGCTGACCACGCTCCTGAGGTCGGCTGGGGAACCCGGAAAGACCGCCGTGCGTGCGGCAATGCTGCGCGTTCGGCAACAGGACGTGCAGGTGCGGGGCGAAAGCACAGTCGCCGACTGGATCGCGGTGCGCAGGGTCCCCCGTGACGACAAGGAACTCGAACTCTTCCTGGACGTGCTTCAGCGCATGGCGTTGGAGCGCCGGCGCGACCAGCCGCCGCCGCGCTTCCTCCCCCGGGAGCGCTGGAGGCAGTTGGCGGAGCAGGAACGGACGCGACGCAGCGAGCGGCGGCGGCCGGCGGACCCGCCCACCGCCCCCTCGCGCAGCTCGGCCCTTGGACGGGGCTGGCGTAAGGAGGTCGCCGACTCCCCCGTGTGGCGGCTCCTGAAGACGCCCGCCGACCCACTCAAGAAGCAAGCCGAGCAAGTCGCCGATCTGCTGGAGGAGTTGTACGAGGAAGCACGCCACGAGCTCGCCGGCGACCCCTGGCACGAGGAGCATCTGGCCCGGCGGATCTGCGGCCGGACCAATCAACTCGTCCTTCTCCTCTGGCGTGACAGGGAGAACCTCCTCACCCCCGCCGAGGCCGCGGTGATCACGTTGCTCCCTTTTCTCCACCAGGCTCACCGTTCGCGCACGGCGGCCGAGCTTTCCCACGTCGAGCCGACGGATCTCGGACACCGGTCCGAGCCGGACGGCGACCGGCGCATGTACGAGAGGCTGCTGCGCGGGCATCAACGATTGGTCCGGCGCGCCGGGTTGGGCGACCTGAACGACCGTGGCGACGACGGGCGGCCGCTGATCGGCTGGTGGCTGTTCCACCAGTGGGCGAAGCGGCAACCGGGGCGGCTGGGAGACCTGCTGTCGGCAGTGCGGACGCGAGCCGACGACCTTGACGAGCTCGGAGTCGTTCTCGACCCCGACCTCCTGTCCAGACTCCTGCACTGCACACAGTCGAGCCCTCCGGAACTCTTCGACTCCGCGCGCCCCGAGCATCTTCGGGCGGACGCCTTCCAGCTCGACTTCCATGGCCGGGACTTCCAGGACGTGCGTGAGCGGCTGGTCGGGCCGCTGTTCGTCGTCGCCCAGTCCATGGCGATCGAGGTCACAGGCCTGTCCTCGGTCATCGTGCGACACGTCGGCATCCCGGAGGCCCTCACTCCGGGCTCGCTCCTGAGCACGCTGAACAAGGCGTCCTGGCCGCCCCGGCAGGACGGCATCGCGCTCCGTGCCGCCTGTGACCATCCCGCCGTCGTAGCCGCTCTCACCGAGCACATACAGCACCTGGAGTCACTGCTGCGGGTCGTGCGGCGTTCGGGTTCGCCCGAGTTCGGTGATCTGCCACTGTTCACCTGGGCCGACGAGGTGCGCGAGGTCGACGACAGCGGTGCGCCGGTGCCGGTCGAGGGGATCATCCGGTTCCGCCTCGACGAAGAGCGCGTCCAGGAGCTCCTCATGGGCGAGAACCTCTACCGCGATCGTTCCCTCGCGATCCGCGAGCTCTACCAGAACGCCCTGGACGCCTGCCGCTACCGGCGGACCCGCTCCCGGGCCGCCGATCCCTACAGCTCGTACGAGGGGCGGATCGAGTTCGTCCAGGGATTCGACGAGAAGGAGGGCCGCCACTACCTGGAGTGCCGGGACAACGGCGTCGGCATGGACGAGCTGACACTCTCCGAGGTCTTCTCCCAGGCCGGTATCCGCTTCACGGACCTTCCCCGTTACGAGGAGGAACAGCAGGAGTGGCAGAGCAGCGGGGTCACGCTGCATCCCAACAGCCGGTTCGGTATCGGCGTGCTCAGTTACTTCATGCTGGCCGACGAGGTGCGGGTGACCACCTGTCATATGGACCGGGTGAACGGCCGGTTACGGGAGCTCACCGTCCTCATCACCGGGCCGGGTCACTACTTCCGGGTACGTCCCACCGACGGGCCGGGGACGACCGGAACGACGGTCCGGCTGTATCTGCGGGACGGTGGCTCGGCGCCCTCCTGTGTTCGGCAGCTACGCCGGTTCCTGGGTATCGCGGAGTTCACGACCACCGCCCGGCACGGCGGAGAGCCCGTGCGATGGGATCCCGGAGCCATGCGCCCCCGGGAACCCATGGGTGTCGAGTCCAACGGCTTCGAAGCCCACGGTCGTCATGTGTCCTGGTCCGCCGGGCCACGGGGCGAGGACGGCCAGGTGGTCTGGTGCGAGAACGGCGGAGGCATCCTGGTCGACGGCATCCATGCCGAGCCCAGGGTCCGCCGGGGCATCCTGGCCGGGCCGGGCCGACTGCGAGGCGTCGTGGTGAACCTCACCGGAGCGACCCGGCCCCAGGACCTCTCCGTGGACCGTACGGAGATCCTGGACGAGGATCTCTGCCTGCATGTGGAGCAGTTGATCAGGGGCGCGCTGCCCACTCTCCTCTCCGCACCGACACCGCTGCTGACCCATGGGTGGCTGGGCGAGGTCGCCAACGAGAGCCTTCGACTGGCCGATATCGTCACGGAGGCGGCCGGGGCGGCGAAGTACGAACTGGAGGTGGGCGGCTCTGTCTCTGCCATGTCCGTCACCGGGTTCTTTCCGGCCGACGAGGACATCGCTCTCCCCGACGTCTCCGCATTCGAAGCAACCAGTCACTTCCAGAGTTCCATCGACGCACCGACCCGGCTCTGGAGACTGCTCGCCCATCGGCCCAATCCCCTGCTGGGCATGCTGACCGAGATCGTGCCGGAGCTGAACCGGGTCGAGCGGGTGCTCCCCGCGCGCCCTTCCGACTACGTGGCACGGACAGCCGGCCCGGATGGTTGGGAAAGCCGCGACTGGCCTTCCCTGGATGATGACGCTCACGAGATGACGGCTCCTGGGCACGGACTCTTCGTAGCCAGTGTGAGCGGGCTCTCGTACGGGGAGGTCCTGTCCCGCATGGCGAAACTCGGCCTGCCGGCTCCGGAGCCGCCCGACGGCGACCCGGTCACGGACGAGATCAATCTCGCCCTCGTCAGCCACGACCTGCGCGGTGCTGCGGGAGGTTCCAACTTCCTCCCCACCGACAGCACTGTTCCTCCGGGGCACCTGCTCCAAGCCCACTTCGGGTTCGGCATCTCCACCGAGGAAGCCGCCCAGAGACTGAGGGCGTTCCGGTTTCGCGTACCGGCATCGATCCCGTCGGCCTCGGCCTCGGACGAGCTGGTGATGCGCCTGCTCAGCCACGACCTGGACGGCCAGCTTCCCTGGCTCGACCCTGATGAGCCGGTCTCGCCCGTACACCTCTACCGGGCCTACGCCAGCCTCGGGGTCCGCACCGGCATCGCGATCCGGTGCCTGGAATCATTCGGCTTCGATGTTCACGGATCGAGTGCCATGGCGGACGAGCCCGACGAGAGCACGATTCGTCTGTTCAGTCGATCCCTGCTCGGCCGAGGTGTGTCGTCCCCCACGCCGTCCGTCCCGGTCGGCCCCCTCTTCGACACCGCCATCGCGCTCCAGCGACCGGTGGCCGACCTGGCGCAAGAGCTGCGTGCTCATGGATTCCACGTGGAGTCCGCCGCCGTTGCCGAACGGTTGCCACTGGACGTCCTCGAAGAAGGCGAGGAATGGGGCCTGAGCCACCGCGACTGGGAGATGATCTGCGCCACCGAAAGGATCCCTCCGGGGCTTCTGGTCCGCATCGCCGCCCACCGGCAGACCTCTCCCGAGGAGGCGGCCCGCTCCTTCAGGGCGCTGGGGTTCGAGACACCCACGAAGCTTCCCCCATGGCCGGAACCCACGGACCCGACGATCCTCAGTGTCGACCTCGACGAACTCATGCCCTGGTTCGACGAGGGCGACCCGGTCTCCCTGAGGCACGTGGTGCGAGCATCGCTCGAAACCGGCACCTCGCCAACCGCGGTGGTATCCCGACTGCGTGCCTACGGTCTGGTCCCGCCGGACACGTCGTTTCCGGCCGGGTACGGAGAGGGCGACGCCTACAGGATCAGCTTTTCCTTCCGTGATCGAGGGATGCACGACGACGATGATCTGCCCGATCTGGGCCGCCCGGTGCCACTGCACTACCTGCTGTCCGTCGCGTCGCAGCTGTCCACAGAACCGCGGAACCTTGCCACATGGCTGGCCACGTACGGTTTCCAGGTCCTTCACGATCGGCTGGAGCTGCTGGACGAGACCGACCACCAGCTCTTTCGGCCGTCACGTCGAGGCGGATACGACTCGCAGATCGCCGCCCGCTTCAGCCTTCAGTCGCCGCTCACCGACTTCCTCCGGATCGCCCTCGCATCCGACCTGCCCGCCCCGGAACTCGTCGAGCGCCTCGAACGCCTGGATGTCGATCTCGACCGCGTTCGGGACACCGTCCGAGCCGCTCTCCCGCTGGTTCCCGGTCTGGTCATGAAGTCAGAGCCATAAGGAGGGCTACGAGGGCTACTCCTGTGCCTGGCCCAGGCGCAGCGGGGCCCCGATCTCCTCCTCCATGACCCGGCCCGCCTCGAACTCGAGGGTCTCGTCGCCCAGGGGGGACTGGTCGGTGTCGAGGCCGTTCAGTTCCTCGAGGGGCTGGTCCAGGCGGATGTGGGCGAGGACCGAGTGCAGGGCGCGCAGGGTTGCCGAGGCGGTGGAGCCCCAGTTGGAGAAGTAGGAGAACTGCCACCACCACAGGGCCTCCGTGGTGCGGCCCGCCCGGTAGTGGACCATGCCGTGGCGCAGGTCGGCGATGACGTCGGCGAGGTCGTCGGAGATCCGGGCCGGGACGGGCGCCTTGCGGGGCTCGTAGGGGTCGAAGACCTCCGAGTAGACGTCGACCGGCTCCAGGAGGCGGGCGAGGTTCTCGCGGAGTTCGTCGGCGTCCGGCTCGAAGCCCGGGTCGGGCTCGTAGCGCTCGTCGGGGACGATGTCCTCGTGGGCGCCGAGGCGGCCGCCGGCCAGCAGCAGCTGGGAGACCTCCAGGAGGAGGAAGGGGACCGCCAGGCCCGGCTCGTCGCCCTTCGCGACCTCTGTGACGGCTACCAGGAAGCTCTCGACCTGATCCGCGATCTGGACCACGAAATCGTCCGGGTTGTGGTCGGTCGCGTGCAGCGTGGCGTCAGACATCTAGGAGTCGTCTCCCCTCGAAGGCGCGACCGAGGGTCACCTCGTCCGCGTATTCCAGGTCGCCACCCACCGGGAGGCCGCTGGCCAGGCGGGTGACCTTCAGGCCCATGGGCTTGATCATGCGGGCGAGGTACGTGGCCGTCGCCTCGCCCTCCAGGTTCGGGTCGGTGGCCAGGATCAGCTCCGTGACCGTCCCGTCGGCCAACCGCGCGAGAAGTTCTCGTATACGCAGGTCGTCGGGACCGACACCTTCGATGGGGCTGATCGCGCCGCCCAGGACGTGGTACTTGCCGCGGAACTCACGCGTGCGCTCGACCGCCACGACGTCCTTCGGTTCCTCGACGACGCAGATGACGCTCGGGTCGCGGCGCGGGTCGCGGCAGATGCCGCAGAGCTCCTCCTGCGCCACGTTGCCGCAGGTCGCGCAGAAGCGGACCTTCGCCTTGACCTCCATCAGGCACTGCGCGAGCCGCCGTACGTCCGTCGGCTCCGCCTGGAGGATGTGGAAGGCGATCCGCTGCGCGCTCTTGGGACCGACGCCGGGCAGTCGCCCCAGTTCGTCGATGAGGTCCTGGACCACGCCTTCGTACAACGGACTGCCGTCCTTCCTGGGGTTCCTTGCGGTACGTACGGTAGTTGGCCGAGGCCGGTCTTAGAAAGGCGGACCGGTCCTAGAAAGGCAGTCCCGGGATGCCGCTGCCGCCGCCCAGGCCCTGGGCCAGCGGACCGAGCTTCTGCTGCTGGAGCGTCTGGGCGTTCTCGTTGGCCGCGTGGACGGCCGCGACGACCAGGTCGGCGAGGGTCTCGGTGTCGTCCGGGTCCACCGCCTTCGGGTCGATCCGCAGGGCGCGAAGCTCGCCGGAGCCGGTCACGGTGGCCTGCACCAGGCCGCCGCCCGCCTGTCCGTCGACCTCCGTGTTCGCCAGCTCCTCCTGGGCACGGGCCAGGTCCTGCTGCATCTTCTGGGCCTGCTGGAGCAGCTGCTGCATATTGGGCTGGCCACCACCGGGAATCACGATCAGCTCCTGTGTCCTACGACTGTCGGGCGTGCCTTCGGGCGGGTTATTTCCCGCTCGGCACGAGCCTACGTGGTCTGTGCGGGTGTCGCCCCAGCACTCTTTCGAGTGAGTCAGGTGTGAGGCCTATACCTGATCAAGGCCCACTTCCGGGCGTAAAAGAGATGAAACCTTCCTCTTCGCCACCCATTGGGAGGTAGGAAAGGTCCGGCGCAGCAGCATCAGGCGTCACGGGTGTCACGCAACGTGAGCGGTCGGGATCGGTCGGGTTCCATCGGCCGGGATCAGTAGGGAGTGCCGGGTGGGTCAGCAGCCGGAGATGCAGCCCGAGGGTCCGCCTCAGGACGGGCGGAGTGAGGGCGCGGCCGGGCTGCGGCCGGGCGACCTGGCCGGGCGGACGTTCCCGCTCGGGGACTGGGGTGAGCCAGCCGAGCGGCTGGACGAGCTGTACCGGTGGGTGGAGCGCGGGGCGCTGGAGACCGCCGCCTGGTACCTCGCGGACCGGGTGTGGAAGCGGCGGGGCGCCCGGGGCTTGCGCACCGGGGCGGCGGCGGGGGCGGTGTGCGCGGCCGCGCTGCCGTTGCTGGACCTCGCCCGGGTCCTGGGCGGTGCCGCTGCCTGGGGGTATCTGGCGTTGCTGCTCGCGGTGGCGTGTGTGGCGGTGGACCGGTTCTTCGGGGTGACGTCCGGCTGGATAAGGGACGTGGCCACGGCGCAGGCCGTGCAGCGCCGGCTCCAGGTGCTCCAGTTCGACTGGGCCTCGGAGAGCGTCCGGGAGGTGCTGGGCCCGGCGGAGGGTACGGCGAGCGAGGCCGCGGAGCGATGCCTGGCGGTGCTGCGCCGGTTCTCGGAGGACGTCTCGGAGCTGGTGCGTACGGAGACGGCGGACTGGATGGTCGAGTTCCGGACCGGGCCGGCGCCCATGGGGATCCAGGGGGCGGTCGCCTCCGGCGGGCGGGCGGACGTGGGCGGGGGGTACGGGCGGTTTCCGATGCCGCCGGGGGCGAACGCGCGGCCGAACATGCCGCGGCAGCGGCCGCCCGAGCCTCGGTGAGAGGGCGGCTTCGCCGCGTCTCCTCTCGCCCCCGCCGCCCCTTCCCTCTTCATCGGCACAGGCGCATGCCCTCCGGGGTCCAGCACGGTAGGTGGCCGTGGGTGCGGATCACGTCCTGGCCGTTGCCTCGGGTGAGGTAGGTCAGGAAGCTCGAGGCCAGGGAGTCGGCCGGGGGGCGGCCGTAGGTGTAGGCGTACTCGATCTCGCGGTACGGGTAGTCGCTCGTGCCGTGTTCGATGGCGTCCACGGAGGGCGGGTCGCCGCCCAGGTCGAGCGGGTGCAGGCCCTTCGCGCGTTCGGCCAGGTTGAGCTCGCTGTAGCCGATCGCGCCGGGGGTGGCGGCGACCGTGGACAGCACCTGGTCGGTGGAGTCGAGTTCGCAGCGGATGACGGGGGCCGTCGGGTCGTCCTTGTGGACACAGTCGACGGACGAGTTCGCGATCTCGCCGCGGCCCAGCACCCGCCGCTGGAACACCTGCCGGGTCCCGGAGTTGGCGTCCCTGCTGACCAGGACCACCGGCAGGTCCGGCCCGCCGACCTCGTCCCAGTTGGTGATCTGCCCCAGGTACAGCCGCCGCACGTCAGCCGTGGAGAGGTTCTTCAGCGTGACGTCGTCGTGGACGACCAGCGCGAACACGGACACGGCGACCCGGTTCTCGCGCAGTTCGTCGAGCCCGGCGGGCTTGGGGCCGTCGGAGAGGGCGACGACCGACGGCGAGCCCTTCCTGCCCGCCGCGGCGGCGGCGGCGAGTTCACGGATCCCGGCCGTCGAACCGTGCGGGTCCACGGTGATCGACGACCCCTCGCAGTCGCGCTCGTACTTGGCCGCCACCTCCCGGACCACCGGCGCGAACGCGGTCGAGCCGGTGACCGTGAGCGTGCCGCGCTCGCAGCCGACCGGGGGCGGGGCGTCCCGGACGACGACGATCGTCGCGAGGGTGACCACACAGACCGTGAGCAGGATGGAGATCAGCCGGGCGGCCCGGCTGAACAGCGGCGGGGTGTCGTCCGGGGTCGCGCTGCGGTTGGGGTGCACCTCGCCGTCGCGCAGCCCGCCGTAGAGCCGTATCCCGCGGCCGACATCGCCGCCCGACAGCAGCACGAGCAGCTTGAAGTGCTCGCGTGGGTTGAGCGGGACGCGCGGGATGCGCAGGGTGTTGTCCTCGTAGCCGAAGCCCCGGTCCGCAGTGAAATGGTCCATGAGGTGGTCGGTGTCGGTCGGCTGGGTCACCGACACCCCGCGGATGGTGCGGTCGGTGAAGACGGCGGTCAGACCGTGGCGTTCGGGGCCCGTGTAGTCGTCACGGGCGATGCCCTGCGAGCCGTCGTTCTCGATGCGCAGCAGGACGAGCGTCGCGTCCGACATGCCGGGGGCCTCGTCGAAGAGGCCGAGCCGGCGGTTGGGGCGGCCGGATCTGACGTCGTCGCCGATCGGGTTGTCCATCTGCACGCGGTAGCCGACCCGCTTGCGACGCGGCACCCGGCGCTCGTACCAGACCATGATCCCGGACGCGACGATACCGACGAAGGCCGTCCCCACGGCCACCACGTTCTCCGCGTTCAGCCACTCCACTGTGGGCGCCCCCGCCACTCCCGCCGACCGGCTCGTAGGCGGTCACCGTACGTCTGTCCGACGGGACATTCCGGACCGGTCGCCCGACGTTCGCGCGACGTTCACCGCCGGGTGTAGGTCAGCTTCTCCCCGGTGCCGGTGTTCACCCGGCGCAGCGTGCCGTCGGCGAGCAGGGTGACCTCGGAGGCGGCGCCCGGGCTGCACGAGGAGAGGGGTTCACCGGTGGTGACCTTGGACGGGCCTATCTTCAACGGGCCTTCACCGCCCGGTCGTTCGGAGAGGGCGGCGCTGAACTCGCAGTGGTAGCCGTCCCCGTCGGCGACGAGGGCGAGCACCGCGTCGCCCACCTTGCCCTGGGCGAGGGTCAGCCGGCGCGTGTTCGTGCCGCTCTCGTTCTCGATCGTGGTCGTCCAGGTGCCGAGGTAGGCCGCCGGGACCACTCCGTTCGCCGAGGACGCGGAGGGGGACGCGGAAGGGGACGGCGACGAGTCCTGCGCGGGCAGCTCCGAGGCCTTCGCGGAGGAGGACGCCGAGCCGCCGGACGTGGTGGGCGCCGCGTTCGCGGCGGCATCGTCGTCACCGTTCATGAACGCGTACACCGAGCCACCCGCGGCCATCGCGACCACCAGGGCGACGGCGACGAGCACGGCGGTCGTCCGGCCGCTGCGGCGCGGCGGCTCAGGCGGGCCGGCGGGGTCGGCGGGGACGGCCGGCCCGTACGGGTCGTGCGCGGGAGCGGCGCCGGGGCCCGCGGTGCCGTCCGCATACGGGTTGTACGCCGCCCCGCCCGGCGCCGCGGACCAGGCGGCCGACGGCTGCTGCGGGTGACCGTAGGCGGCCTGGGCCTGCTGCGGATGCTGCTGGGGATAGCCGTACACCGGGTGGGCCGGGGCGGCCTGTCCGCCGGGCGGGCGGGGCTGCGCCGGGATGCCGTCGGCGCCCGCGATCAGGGTGGGGCGGCGGTCCGGCGAGGGCGCGTGGCCGCGCGGGCCGGAGTGTTCCGGGAAGGCCTCGGGGGCGGTCGCCGCGTGGTCGAGGAGGGTGGGGCGCGCCCCGTGGCCGGCGGGGTACGGGGCCGCGCCCTCCGGGTCCTCCACCTCCAGCAGTCGCACGGCGTGACGGCCGAGCTGCGCCACGAGGGCACCGGGCAGCCAGGGGTCGCGGGAGCGGCCGTCGGAGACGGTGTCGTCGACGCCGGTGAGTTCCAGGACGCGGTCGAGGGAGGGGCGGGCGCCCGGGTCCTTGCGCAGACAGGCGCGGACCAGGTCGGCGATGCCCTCGGGGACGCCCGCGAGGTCGGGTTCGTCCTCGGCGATGCGGAACATCAGGGCGTGTGCCGCGCTGTCGGCGGAGCCGAAGGGGAGGGTGCCGGTCGCGGCGTAGGTGATGACCGAGCCGAGGCAGAAGACGTCGCTGGCGGGCGTGACCGGATCGCCGCGCAGCTGCTCGGGGGCCATGAAGCCGGGCGAGCCGATCACCGCGCCGGTCTGGGTCAGCCGGCTGTCGCCGGTCACGCTCTCCAGCGCCCGCGCGACACCGAAGTCGATGACCCGGGGCCCTTCGATGGTGACCATCACATTCGACGGCTTTAGGTCACGGTGGACGATCCCGGCCGCGTGGATGTTCGCCAGCGCGTGCGCGAGCCCGGCGGCGAGGATGCGCACCGACCGCTCGGGCAGCGGACCGTGGTCGTGGCTCACCACCTGCTGGAGGCTCGGCCCGGCGACATAGCCGGTGGCGACCCAGGGCACGGCGGCCTCGGTGTCGGCGTCGAGGACGGGCGCGGTCCAGAAGCCACCGACCCGCTGCGCGTTGCGCACCTCCTGCCGGAACCGCGCCCGGAACTCCTCGCGCGCCGCGAGCTCCCGCCGGACCAGCTTCACGGCGACCGTGCGCCCCCGGTCCGAGCGGGCGAGGTAGACCTGCCCCATGCCGCCCGCGCCCAGCCGCGCGAGCAGCCGGTAGCCGCCGATGCGCTGCGGGTCCCCCTGGCCCAGCTTCTCCATCGCAGCGCCGCCTTTCCCGCACATGTGTGATCGAGACATGTGCAACCCAGCCGAGAATAATCCGGCGGTTCGGGGAGTAGTGCGGTGCGGTGTCTACGGTTGCGTAACAGCGGGCGCGGCGGGCTCCAGGCCGTCCAGCACCTTGGACAGCCGTTCCAGTACATGGACGGCCTCGGCGAGCTCCGCCTGCCCGAACGCCTCCGCCAGCCGGTCGGCGAGGGCCTCGTGCCCGGGATCGATACGGGCGACCGCGGCCCGCCCGGCCTCCGTGGGCGCGAGCAGCTTGGCGCGCCGGTGGGCGGGGTTGGGCCGGTACTCGGCGAGGCCGTGCTCCACCAGCAGGTCGGCGACGCGCTGGACGCTCTGCCGGGTGATGCCCATGGCACGGGCGATGCCGGACACGGGCAGCGGGTCACCGAGCACCGCGCCGAGCACCTGCCACCGGGCGGCGGTGAGCCCGGCGGGCCCGGCCAGCTCCTCGGCCACGGCGAGGAACTGGCCGTTCAGCCGGAACACCCCGAGGGCGCTGCGGCTGAGCAGATCCTGTCGCTCCAGGCTCACCGGCCGGCCGTCGCCTTCTCCAGTACCTCGTACGCCGCCGCGTCGGAGTCGTGGAACAGCCGGTACCAGGCGTCCAGCACCTCGCCCTCGTACACGCCGAGCAGCCGGAAGATCTCACGCGCGAAGGCGACCGGCTCGGTCGGGCCCGCGGTGATCAGGTTCGAGTCGGTGACCGCGTCCGCCTCGACGTACCGGTCGCCGCCCGCGTAGCCGGTCGCCGCCAGGTAGAAGGAGACCGCACCGGTGTGGTCCCGGTCGTCCAGCAGCCCCTCGCGGGCGAGTCCCGCGGTGGCCCCGCAGATCGCGGCGACGGGCACCCCGGCGTCGAGGAACGCGCGCGCCGTGCGGGCGAAGGGCGCGAGGTCGTCGGAGGTGTCCCAGAGGTCGGCGCCCGGCAGGATCAGCAGGGAGCTGTCCTCGGGCCGTACGGCGTCCAGCGCCAGGTCGGGCCGGATCCGCAGTCCGCCGGTGCTGACCACCGGCTCCTCCGACCCGCCGACGGTCCGGATCTCGTACCCGTTGCGCGCGAGGTACGCCGTCGCGAACCCCGTCTCCCAGTCGGCGAGCGTGTCGTACACGGCGAGATGCACCGGCTTGTGGCTCATGGTTTCTCCTCGGTGAGCGGATCCCCGTAAAGCTTGATGACAGCAGACTGTCACTTCGACAGTAGGCTGTCAACACCGGAAGGGCTCCCCCCACGCCCGACAACCTGTCGCGGAATCGCCCCCTCCACGGAACAGGACGCCGATACCGCTTCCGCATCGCGGACATTTACGCTCACTGACATGACCCCTCAGTCCAGCCCCCAGGCCGGCGCCGCCGTGAAGGCCGCGGACCGCGCGCATGTCTTCCACTCCTGGTCCGCCCAGGAGCTCATCGACCCGCTCGCCGTGGCCGGCGCCGAGGGGTCGTACTTCTGGGACTACGACGGCAAGCGGTACCTCGACCTCACCAGCGGGCTCGTCTACGCCAACATCGGCTATCAGCACCCGAAGGTCGTCGCCGCGATCCAGGAGCAGGCCGCACACCTGACCACCTTCGCGCCCGCCTTCGCCGTCGAGGCGCGTTCGGAGGCGGCCCGGCTGATCGCCGAGCGGACCCCCGGCGACCTGGACAAGATCTTCTTCACCAACGGCGGCGCCGACGCGGTCGAGCACGCGGTGCGCATGGCCCGGCTGCACACCGGGCGCGCCAAGGTGCTGTCCGCCTACCGCTCGTACCACGGCGGCACCCAGCAGGCCGTGAACCTCACCGGCGACCCGCGCCGCTGGGCCTCGGACAGCGCGACGGCCGGGGTCGTCCACTTCTGGGCGCCGTACCTGTACCGCTCCCGCTTCTACGCGGAGACGGAGGAGCAGGAGACCGCGCGGGCGCTCGAGCACCTGGAGACGACGATCGCCTTCGAGGGGCCGGGGACGATCGCCGCGATCATCCTGGAGACCGTGCCGGGCACCGCCGGGATCATGGTCCCGCCGCCCGGCTATCTCGCCGGGGTGCGCCGGCTCTGCGACCAGTACGGGATCGTCTTCGTCCTGGACGAGGTCATGGCCGGGTTCGGGCGCACCGGTGAGTGGTTCGCGGCCGACCTGTTCGACGTGACGCCCGACCTGATGACCTTCGCCAAGGGCGTGAACAGCGGATATGTGCCGCTCGGCGGGGTCGCCATCTCCGGCGCGATCGCGGAGACCTTCGCCAGGCGGCCCTACCCGGGCGGTCTGACGTACTCCGGGCACCCGCTGGCCTGCGCGGCCGCCGTCGCGACGATCAACGTCATGGCGGAGGAGGGCATCGTCGAGAACGCCAAGAACCTGGGCGCCTCGGTCGTCGGACCGGGGCTGCGGGAACTGGCCGAGCGGCACGCGTGCGTCGGCGAGGTGCGCGGTGTCGGCATGTTCTGGGCGCTCGAGCTGGTGAAGAACCGCGAGACCCGCGAGCCGCTCGTGCCGTACAACGCGGCGGGCGAGGCCAACGCGGCCATGGCCGCCTTCGGCGCGGCCGCCAAGAAGGCCGGCGTGTGGCCGTTCGTGAACATGAACCGCACCCACTTCGTGCCGCCGCTCAACGCCTCCGAGTCCGAGATCAAGGAGGGCCTCGCAGCCCTGGACACGGCACTTTCGGTGGCCGACGAGTACACCGACTAGAACCGGACGGGACACGGACCGGAACCCGGACGGGACACGGACAGGAACCCGGACGGGACACGGACAGGACCGCGCGAGGGCCGGACGCGGACGAGTCCGGTCAGGGCGCCGCGCCCCTCGGGGGCGCGGGGAACTGCGCGACCGGACCCCACCGGCCCGCACCCTGCGACGCGACAATCGTCCAAGGTCTTGATTTCGTCGAACGCGTAAGGTGGCGTGCTCGTACATACCGACGAGCACGCCGCTTTCCCGCACCTGACGATGGAGACGCCCCGACCATGCCCGGCAGCACCGGCAACGGAGCCGTGACGCGCAGCACCCTGCGACAGCAGATCGCCGACGCGTTGCGCGACGAGGTGCTGGGGGGACGGCTCCAGCCGGGCCAGGAGTTCACCGTCAAGGAGATCGCCGAGCAGTACGGCGTCTCCGCGACCCCCGTCCGCGAGGCCCTCGTCGACCTCTCCGCGCAGGGCCTCCTGGAGGCCGACCAGCACCGGGGCTTCCGGGTCCACGAGTACTCCGTCGCGGACTTCCGGGGCATGATCGAGGCGCGCAGCCTGATCATCGAGGGCATGTTCCTCGCCCTGGACGAGGGCCGTCAGCGCCACCACAACTACGAGGACCCGCGGACCGCCGCCGCCATAGCGGGGGTGCGCCGCCGCGGCGAGGAGGCGCAGCGGGCCGCGGCCGCCGGTGACCTCACCGTCCTCATCGGCTACGACCTGCGCTTCTGGCGCGAGCTGAGTGCCCTGTTCGGCAACCCCTATCTCGCCGACTTCCTGCACCGGCTGCGGCTCCAGTCCTGGGTGTGCACGGTGCAGCACCTGCGCCGGCCGACCGATCTGCGCGGCCACCTGTGGTCCGGCCACACCGAACTGGTCGACGCCCTGTACGACCGCGACACCGCCACCGCCCGGGCGATGCTCGCCGCGTACAACGACGACTCCATCGCCCTGATCGAGCGACTGGCGGCGGAATGAGCAGGGCGCACGCCCCCGGCTCGCCCGCCCCCGGCACGTCCCCCACCGGCACGTCCCCCACCGGCACGCCCGCCCCCGCGCACCGCACCGCGCCCGTAGAACTCTCCGTCGTCATCCCCGCCTTCAACGAGGAGCGCCGGCTCGGCCCCACCCTGGACGCCGTCACCCGCTACCTCGACGCGACCGGGAGCCACTGGCGCACCTGGGAGATCCTGGTCGCCGACGACGGTTCCACCGACGCCACCCGTGAGCTGGTCACCGTCCGCCGCGACCCCCGGGTGAAGCTCGTCGCGGGCTCCGGCAACCGGGGCAAGGGCCACGCCCTGCGCCGCGGTGTCGCCGCCTGCCGGGGCCGCCAGGTACTGGTCATGGACGCCGATCTCGCCACTCCCGTGGAGGAGCTGGAGCGCCTGGAGAAGGCGCTCGCGGACGGCAACGCGGCGGCGATCGGCTCGCGGGCCGTACCCGGCGCGACCCTCGGCGACCGCCAGCACCGGATACGCGAACTCGCCGGCCGGGCGGGCAACCTGCTCATACGCAGGACGACCCTGCGCGGGACACGCGACACCCAGTGCGGTTTCAAGCTGTTCGACGGCGACAAGGCCCGCGCCGCCTTCGCCGCCTCCCGCCTCAACGGCTGGGCCATCGACGTGGAGGTGCTGCGCCACTTCCAGCGGGTCGGCTGGCCCGTCGCCGAGGTGCCCGTGCACTGGTCGCACCAGCCCGGCTCGAAGGTCCGTCCGGCGGACTACCTCCGGGTCCTGCGCGATCTGGTCCGGCTCCGGATCCCGGTGCCGAGACCCGCGGACGTCGTCGCCGTCCTGCTGTTCCTCGCGATGGCGGTGGCCCTCTACTCCGGCCGCCTCCTCGACCCGGCCCACCGCTATCTCACCGACTCCCTCCAGGACCAGAACCAGTGGGAGTGGTTCTTCGCGGTGACCGCCGACAACATCGCTCACCTGCGCAATCCCCTCTTCACCGGCCTCCAGGGCGCCCCGGACGGCGTGAACCTGATGGCCAACACCACGATGCTGGGCCTGTCCGTCCCGCTCACGCCCGTCACGCTGCTGTTCGGCCCGGCCGTCACGCTGAGCCTGGTGATGACACTGGGCCTGGCCGCGACGGCCGTCGCCTGGTACCGGCTGATCGTGAAACGGCTCGTCCGCCAGCGGGCGGCCGCCTTCGCCGGAGCCGCGCTGGCCACGTTCGCGCCGCCCATGATCAGCCACGCCAACGCGCACCCGAACTTCGTCGTGCTGTTCATGATCCCGCCGATCATCGACCGCGCGCTGCGGCTCACGGCCGGTGAACAGGTCACCCGGAACGCCGTCGTCCTCGGCCTGATGGCGGCCTACCAGTTCTTCCTCGGCGAGGAGCCGCTGCTGCTCGCCGCGATGGGCATGCTGCTGTTCGCGGCCGCCTACGCGGCCGTGCGCCCGGACGTCGCGCGGAACGCCGTACGGCCCCTGCTGAACGGTCTGGCGGTCGCCGCCGCCGTCTGTCTCCCGCTCGTCGTCTACCCGCTGGCCTGGCAGTTCTCCGGCCCGCAGAGCTACACCGGCATCGACCACGGCACCGCGCCCGGCGTCGCCAACTCCGTCCGGGCGCTGCTCTCCTTCGCCGAGCGCTCCCTCATCGCGGGCGACGCCCACCGCGCCGACGCCCTCTCCCTGAACCCGACCGAACAGAACGCCTTCTACGGCTGGCCGCTGGTGCTGCTCGCGTTCGCGATCGCGGTGGGGCTGCGGCGGCGGCCGGTGGTCAAGGCGCTGGCCGCTACGGCGGCGGCCGCGGCCGTGCTGTCCCTCGGCTCGCGCATCGCCCTCCCGCTCACCGACACCACGGTCCCCGGCCCCTGGGCCGCGCCGGCGGGCCTGCCGCTCTTCGATTCGGTCATCGAGAGCCGGGTGGCGCTGGTCTGCGCCCCGCCGCTGGGCATGCTGCTCGCCCTGGCGGTCGACCGCCTCGCCCAGGCCCGCCGGCTGGGCACGCAGTACGCCGGACTGCTCGCCGTCTGCCTCGCCCTGCTCCCCCTCGTCCCCGCCCCGCTGAAATCCGAGCCGCGCGCCGAGGTGCCCGCCTTCTTCACCGACGGCACCTGGAAGACCTACGTCCGGGGCGACGAGAGTCTGGTCCCGGTGCCGCTCGCCGAACCCGAGGACGCCGAGGCGCTGCACTGGCAGACGGCGGCCGGCCTCGGCTTCCGGATGCCCGGCGGCTACTTCAACGGACCGTACGGCGACGGCGACCGCACCGGCGTCTACGGCGTCCCGCTGCGCTTCACGGCGAGTCTGCTGCGGGACGTGCGCTACACGGGCGTCGTCCCGGTGATCGACGCCCGGGCCCGGGCCGAGACCCGCGAGGACCTCGCGTACTGGCGGGCGGGCGCGCTGGTGCTGGCCCCGCAACCGCACGAGGACCGGCTGCGTGAGACGGTGGAGAAGCTGGTCGGCCGGCCGGGTAGGCGGGTGGCCGGAGTGTGGGTATGGGATCTGCACAGGGGGAGCTGATGCGGGTCGCACCGACTAGTCTTCCCTGACCGGTCAACGTACTGAGTGAGGAGCTCTCTTTGGCCTGTGACCTGTGGCTGGTGCCACTCGTCGACGTGTTGTGCCACACCCCCGACAATCCCTTCGCCGACGAACTCGCCCAGTACAACAAGGTGCTGGCCGAGGCGGGTCTGCCGCCCGTGCCGGTGTACCAGTACATGCCGGGGCTGTCCGGCGAGGTCGCCCCGGTGGCCGGCTTCGACTACGACGCCCTGCACTTCCTGCGCCGCGCCTACCTCCTCCAGGTGTGCGGGCTGCCGGTGACGCCGGTGGACGCGCTGGGCGGCGACTACGAGCAGCTCCTGGAGATGTTCGAGGCGACGGCCCAGCAGTCGCACCTGGTCTGGCACTACGACCACGCGGGCGCCTACGTTCCGGTCGACTTCCCGCAGCCCCTGTCCAACGACGAACTCCTCGCGGGCGGCGGACCCCTGGGTTCCGCGCAGTCCCTGCTGCGGGAACTGGAGTTCGTGGCCCCGTCGATCGGCATCGATCCGGCCAATCCGCCGTTGGCTCCGCAACCGCCCGCCGGGCCCACGGAGTTGGAGGAGCCCGCCGTTCCGGCACCGTACGACTCCAGCCCCTTCGCGCGCGAGCGGCACGTCTGGCTCGGGCTGCACGCGGCGGCGACGCGGAGTCTGGCGCAGGGGTCGATGATCGTGTTCAGCTGAGCGGCCGGTCGGGTGGGCGGTCAACGGCCGAGCTGCGAGAGGCCCTTTTGTACGTCCTCCCTGTTCATCACCGGGGTGTAGGAGATCTCGGCCCCGAGGTTGAGGAAGAACGGTTCGCTGAGCACGGGCATCTGCGCGCTCTCTTCCATGTCGAAGAACAGGAAGGCGGTGCGCTTGCCGTGGTCGGTGGTGAAGTAGGCGGCCTCGGGCTTGAGCTGCGCCATGGACTCCTCGATCAGCTTCCCGAGGGTGCCGTTGCGGATGGCCTCGTTCGCCTTCTCGGTGTCCATGGACGCCTTCAGCATCATGCGCATCGCAGTCACTTCCTTCTGGTCGACACACATGTCTGTCAACCCCAGGATATGCCTGTATGCGGCATTTCTCCCCTGACTCGGGGCCGGCCGGCCGGCGTCAGAAGACGGCCGTGCCGGCCTGCGTCAGCTTCCAGTCGGCGGCGGCGAAGCCGGCCGGGTCCAGGGTTCCCTCGGACGTGACGTAGTCGATCATCAGCTGACGGATCTCATCGGTGGAGCTGTAGGCGATGTCGGCGGCGGCCATGTGCGGGTAGCCGCTGCCGCCGTTGGCGCGATAGTTGTTGACGGCGACCACGAAGACCTGGTCGTCGGCGACGGCGGCGCCGTCGTAGGTGAGGTTCCTGATCCGCGCCCCCTCCGCCTGCGCGATGTCGATGTCGTACGAGACGCCCGCCGCCGTGTCGTACATGTAGTCCCAGAAGCTGTTGGCGTTGGTCAGGGTCGCGGTGTCGACCGCCGTGCCCGCCGGCACCTGGTGGTAGTACCTCGCCGCGAACTCCAGGTAGTCCTTGAGCTGGGCGCCGGTGAGCTTCTTGCCGTACAGGGTGTTGTCGTAGATGTAGAGCCCGGCGATGTCGCGGATGGTGACGTCACCGGCCGGGATGTCGGCGGTGCGGCTGAAGGGCGCGGCGACGGAGATCAGGGGCAGGGCGGCGTCGGCGGCCGACAGCCCGGCGGCCACCGCCTTCATCTGGACCTCGTGGATGAAGTCCATGATCGGGACGTCCTTCCAGCAGGACTCCGCCGCCGACAGGTCCTGCGTGCAGGTGCCCACGGCCGTGTTGACGTACTTCACGACCAGGTCGTGGTCGGCCTTGAGGAGCCTGGTGATCTCCGGGTCCTCGTCGACGGTGCGGGGGTCGAGCGTCTGGGCCTTCTTGCCGGTGACCTTCCAGCGCCCGTGGTGGAGTTCGAGTTCGAAGTCGAAGACGGTCAGCCGATAGCCCCAGCAGTACGGCTCGGAGAGCAGGACCTCCTCGCCGGTCTCCGCGTTCTTGACGGTGTACGAGGGAACCTCGACGTGGGTGTGCCCGACGAGGATCGCGTCGATGCCGGGGACCTGCTCGGCGACGAGGTTGGAGGCGTTCTCGACGTACGGGAGCGCGTCGCCGTAGGAGGTCGATCCGTCGAGCCCGGAGTGATCGGTCAGGAAGACGACGTCACAGCCCAGCGCCCGCAGTCTCGGCACGTACTTCTTCGCCTGTTCCACCAGCCCCGGGAAGACCATCCTGCCGCTGACGTTGTCCTTGTCCCACAGGGCGATGCCGGGGTTGGTGAGCCCCAGGATGCCGACCTTGATGTCGGGGGCGCCCGGGACGCGGATCTTCTTGACCGTGTACGGGGCGAAGGCGGGCCTGAGGGTCTTGGCGTCCAGCGCGTTCGCGCCGAGCAGCGGGAAGCGGCACTGCTGCTCGAACTTCCGCAGCACCTCGATGCCGTAGTTGAACTCGTGGTTGCCGAGGGCGGCGGCGTCGTAGCGCATGTGGTTCATGGCGACGGCCATGGGGTGCTTCGGCCCCTGCCTGCCGTCGGTCCCGGTGATCGGGTCGACGCGCGCGAAGTAGTAGGCGAGCGAGGTGCCCTGGATGATGTCGCCGGCGTCGACGAGGAGGACGTGATCCTCGCCCTTCGCCGCCCGCTGCTGCTTGACGAGCGTGGCGACCCGGGCGACCCCGACCGAGTTGCCCTTGCTGTCCGTGTACGCGGCGTCGGTGTAGTAGTCCCAGTCGAAGACGTGACTGTGCAGGTCGGTGGTGCCCAGGATGGAGAACGACCAGGTGCGGGGCGGCTTCCCGGGCGCGTGGCCGGCGTGGCCGGTGGCGGCCTCGGCGCTACCGGAACCGACCGCTCCCGCGACGGCCACGGCCGCTCCGGTGACGGCCGACTTCTGCACGAACTCACGCCGGTTCATGGGGTTCACGGGCATACGGGGCTCCTGGAACTGGTGAGGAAGGAGGGGCAACTACCCGCGTAGATGCTTGCTTCCGCCAGTTACGGGCGTAACCGCGAACAGGCCATGGGCCGGTCAAGGATGTCCAAGACCGGCCCAAGCCGAGGTGGCCCGTGGGACTACAGGAACGAGTTGATCTCGATCGTCTCGTCCCGGCCCGGACCCACGCCGATCGCGGAGATCGGGGCGCCGGACATCTCCTCCAGCGCCTTGACGTACGCCTGCGCGTTCTTCGGCAGGTCGGAGAAGGACTTCGCCTTGGTGATGTCCTCGGACCAGCCGGGCAGGGTCTCGTAGATCGGCTTCGCGTGGTGGAAGTCGCTCTGCGAGTACGGAAGTTCCTCGACGCGCTTGCCGTCGATCTCGTACGCCACGCAGACCGGGATCTGCTCCCAGCCGGTCAGGACGTCGAGCTTCGTCAGGAAGAAGTCCGTCAGGCCGTTCACGCGGGTCGCGTAGCGGGCGATGACCGCGTCGAACCAGCCGCAGCGGCGGTCACGACCGGTCGTCACGCCCCGCTCGCCGCCGATGCGGCGCAGCGCCTCGCCGTCCTCGTCGAACAGCTCGGTCGGGAACGGGCCCGAGCCGACGCGGGTCGTGTAGGCCTTCAGGATGCCGATGACCCGGCTGATCTTCGTCGGACCCACGCCCGCGCCCGTGCAGGCGCCGCCCGCGGTCGGGTTCGACGAGGTGACGAAGGGGTACGTGCCGTGGTCGATGTCGAGGAGCGTGCCCTGACCGCCCTCGAAGAGGACGACCTTGTCCGCCTCGAGCGCCTGGTTGAGGAGCAGGACCGTGTCGGTGACGTACGGAGCGAGCTTCTCCGCGTAGCCGAGCAGTTCCTCGACGACCTGGTCGACCGCGATCGCACGGCGGTTGTACAGCTTGGTCAGCAGCTGGTTCTTGCCGTCCAGCGCCGCCTCGACCTTCTGGGTGAGGATCGACTCGTCGTACAGGTCCTGGACCCGGATGCCGACCCGGTTGATCTTGTCGGCGTAGGTCGGGCCGATACCGCGGCCGGTGGTGCCGATCTTGCGCTTTCCGAGGAAGCGTTCCGTCACCTTGTCGACAGTGACGTTGTACGGGGTGATGATGTGCGCGTTGCCGCTGATCAGCAGCTTCGACGTGTCGACGCCGCGCTCGTTCAGACCGCTCAGCTCGGAGAGCAGGACCGACGGGTCGACAACGACACCGTTACCGATGACCGGCGTACAGCCGGGTGACAGAATTCCCGAAGGGAGCAGGTGGAGTGCGTACTTCTGGTCGCCCACGACGACCGTGTGGCCGGCGTTGTTGCCGCCCTGGTAACGCACTACGTAATCCACCGAGCCACCGAGAAGGTCGGTGGCCTTTCCCTTGCCTTCGTCACCCCACTGAGCACCGAGCAGCACAAGTGCGGGCACGCGCGTACACCCCTTCCGGGTGGGGCATGTCCAAGGCCAGGGGCGTACGCGGTGGCACTTTCCACCGCGTGCACCACGTGCACCGCGACCGTCGTCGGTCGCCGCTTGTCGGACCCGGATGCCCCGGAATAGACCAAGCCCCTGGCGCAATAGCGCAAGGGGCTCTTGCACAAAGATGCTACCCGAGGAAGCGAGGCAGGACCGAGGTGGCGACTTTCGCGACGTCCGATCAGCTGCTGGTGATCATCGATCCGGTCGCCCGGCGCTGGGACGGGGAGTCCGTACGCATCGCGAAAGACGTGCTCAGCGCGGGTGCGGCGAGTACGAAGGTGTGCCTGCCCGAGGACCAGGACGAATTCGCCCGGGTGCTGGCCCGGCGGGGCTCGCGGCGGCCGGTGGTCGTCGGCGACGACCGCGCGCTGATGCGGGCGGTGGCCCTGCTGCACCGCCAGCGGGCCCTGGCCGAAACCGTGCTGTCGGTGGTGCCGGTGGGTGCGGGCCTGGGCGTCTCGCACGCCCTGGGGGTGCCCTCGGGTGCGGTGGCGGCGGCCCGGGCCGTCCTGGACGGCGCCGAGCGGCGCCTGGACGTACTGGTGGACGACAGCGACGGGGTGGTGCTGGGCGCGCTGCGGATCCCGCCGGTGCCGCTCGCCGCGCAGTCGGACCCGACCGTGGCGGAGGCCGGCCTCGAACAGGGCGGTGGCCACCCCTGGCTGCGGACCTACCAGTCGCTCTTCCGGACGCTGGTGCCGTCACGGCCGTCCCGGCTCTCCGCCGCCCCGGCCACACCCGGCCCGGCCCGGCTGCGGATCGAGGTCGACGGGGTGACCCTGGTCGACCTCGACCAGCCGGTGGAGGCGGTGTCGGTGACCCCGGGACCCTCCGGCACGGCGTTCGTGCGGGTGCGGCCGCTGTCCCTGGGCGCGGTGGCGGTGCCCCTGGAGGCGCGGGGGCGGACGGTGACCGTCTCGGGCGCGGACTTCCGCTACCGGGCGGACGCGGCGGTCGCGGGGCCGGTACGCGTGCGCACCTGGACGGTGCGCGAGGGGGCGTTGGGGCTGATGCTGCCGGGGCGGTGAGTCAGGCCTGCCCGTTGTCCGGTGCCGTTCATCGTCGGTCGCTCCGTCATCAACGTCATGATGCGCCCTCCCCTCGCCACGAAACCATCCGCCACTCATGGCAGTCGCTCGACTACAGCCTCGTCGCCGGACTCGTCCTTCAGGCCCACCCCCGACCGGCCCAGCTCCCGCGCCCCGGCCAGCAGCGCCACCAGCTTCGTCGCCGCCGTCTCGTAGGCGAGGCCCAGCGGCGGGCGGATGTTGGACAGGCAGTTGCGGTCGGCGTCGGTGGTGACGCCCGGTACGGGCCGGTGGGTCAGGTACGCGCCCAGGGAGTCCGCCGCCGACATGCCGGGGCGTTCGCCGACGAGGAGCACCACGGCCGTGGCGCCCATGGCGTGCGCGATGTCGTCACCGAGGGCCACCCGGGCCTGTTCGGCGAGGACGACGGGCGCCACCCCGGTGCCGGACGGCAGCCGCGCGGTCGTCGCCCGGATCAGCGCCGCCGCGTGCTCGTGCACCGCCCGGCTGGAGAGTCCGTCGGCGACCACGAAGACGACGTCCCACCCGCCCGTGGGCAGATGGGCCCGGTCGACGGGGTTCAGCCGGCGGCCCAGGTCGGGGCGCTGGAGGTAGGTGAGGCGGTCGGGGGCGGCGCTGCGGACCCGGACCACCGAGGTGCCGGTCAGCCGCGCGGCCACCGCGTCCGGGTCGAACGGCGAGTGCACCGCGTCCCGGGCGGCGGCATGCGCCGCCTGGAGTTCCAGGCGGTGCCGGGTGGGCAGGGCGGAACCGGCCCGGCCCAGGCCGATACGGGCCTGGGTGCGCAGGCGCAGGGACGCCCACAGCTCGCCCTGGCCGTCGGTGATCCGGTTGTCGGTGACCTGGCCGTCGGTGACCTGGCCGTCGGTGATCCGGCCGTCGGTGATCTGGTTGAGGGTCATGCCGCGAGCTCCCGTCCGGTGGCGTGTCCGGTGGTCCCGCCGACGGCGGTCCCGGTGGTGGCGATCTCCGTCAACGGGTGGGCCGTTCCGGACAGTTGGCGGATGCCGCCGCGCGGGTCCAGCAGCCCGATCGAATCCAGCCATGCCTCGAACTCCGGCGCCGGGCGCAGCCCCAGCACCTCCCGCAGGTACAACGCGTCGTGGTACGAGGCCGACTGGTAGTTGAGCATGATGTCGTCGCCGCCAGGGGTGCAGATCACGAAGGAGGCCCCGGCCACGCCGAGCATCGTCAGCATCGTGGCGATGTCGTCGTCATCGGCGTCGGCGTGGTTGGTGTAGCAGATGTCCAGGCCCATGGGCAGGCCGAGCAGCTTGCCGCAGAAGTGGTCCTCCAGGGCGGCGCGCAGGATCTGCCGGCCGTCGTAGAGGTACTCCGGGCCGATGAAGCCGACGACCGTGTTCACCAGCAGCGGGTCGTAGCGGCGGGCGACCGCGTACGCCCGCGCCTCGACCGTCTGCTGGTCGACCCCGTGGTGGGCGCCGGCGGAGAGGGCACTGCCCTGCCCGGTCTCGAAGTACATGACGTTCCGGCCGACCGTCCCCCGCTCCAGCGCCAGAGCCGCCTCGTACGCCTCGTCGAGCAGGCCGAGGGTGACCCCGAAGGAGGCGTTCGCGGCCTGGGTGCCCGCGACGGACTGGAAGACGAGGTCGACGGGGGCGCCCCGCTCCATCAGGTCCACGCTGGTGGTGACGTGGCACAGCACGCAGGACTGGGTGGGGATCGCGTACCGGCCGATCACCCCGTCCAGCAGTTCCAGCAGGTCCCGTACGGCCTTCGGGCTGTCGGTGGCCGGGTTGACGCCGATCACCGCGTCGCCGGAGCCCAGCAGGAGGCCGTCGAGAAGCGCCGCCGCGACGCCCGCCGGGTCGTCGGTCGGGTGGTTGGGCTGGAGGCGGGTGGCCAGTCGGCCCGGCAGCCCGATGGTCGAGCGGAACGCGGTCACCACCCGTATCTTCCGGGCCACCGCCACCAGATCCGCGTTCCCCATGAGCTTGGAGACGGCGGCCGCCATCTCCGGGGTGAGCCCCGGCGCCAGCGCGGCCAGTGTCACCGCGTCCGCGGCCTCCGACAGCAGCCACTCCCGCAGCTCACCGACCGTCCTCGACGCCACCGGCGCGAAGGCGGCCGGGTCGTGGGTGTCGAGGATCAGCCGGGTGACGTCGTCGTCCTCGTAGGGGATCAGGGGCCGGGTCAGGAAGTCGGTCAGCGGCACGTCCGCCAGCGCCCAGCGCGCGGCGACCCGCTGCCGGGCGTCCTGCGCCGCGAGACCGGCCAGGCGGTCGCCGGAGCGTTCGGGGCTCGCGGCGGCGAGCAGCCGGGCGAGCGAGTCGAAGCGGTACCGCTCGCCGCCGAGGGTGGAGGTGTAGGCGCTCATGGCGGCGACCGTACGAGGCGCGTGTTGCGACCAGATTTCTCAAGGGTCTGCCAGATTTCTAAAGGTCTGGTTGACAAGCATTTAACGCCCCGACACCCTTGACCGACTCATTCGGGCTACAGAGTTCCGGTCCAGCACACCAGCGGACGACCAGAGAGGGGCCACCCGATGGCAGTGGACGAGGGCGTCGCCTCAGCGGCGGGCGCGGCGACGGACACAGCGGCGAAATCAGGCGAGGAAGGCACCGTTCACCGGCTCAAGCCCAACGCCATCGGTCTGCTCGGGGTGGTCTTCATGGCCGTCGCGACGGCCGCGCCGATCACCGCGATGACCGGCAACGTGCCCTTCATGGTGTCGTCGGGCAACGGCATCGGCGCCCCGGCGAGCTATCTCGTCGCAATGGTCGTCCTGGCAATCTTTTCCGTCGGCTTCACCTCGATGGCGAAGCACATCACCTCGACGGGCGCCTTCTACGGCTTCATCTCCTACGGCCTCGGCCGCTCGGTCGGGCTCGCCTCGGGGCTGCTCGCGACCTTCGCGTACGTGGTGTTCGAGCCGGCGCTGATCGGCATCTTCTCGACCTTCGCCACCACCACCCTGCACGACCAGACGGGCCTCGACATCCCCTGGTGGGCGTTCGCGGTGCTGATGCTCGCGGTCAACGCGACGGGCACCTGGTTCGGCGTCTCCGTCGCCGAGAAGCTGCTCGTCGTCCTGCTCGCCACCGAGGTGACGATCCTCGCGGCGATGGCGGTCTCGGTCGCCTTCCACGGCGGCGGCCCGGACGGCTTCAGCATCGACCCGGTCAACCCGGTCAACGCCTTCAAGGGGACCAGCGCGGGCCTCGGACTCTTCTTCGCGTTCTGGTCCTGGGTCGGCTTCGAGTCGACGGCCATGTACGGCGAGGAGTCGCGCAACCCGAAGAAGATCATCCCCAAGGCCACGATGATCTCGGTGCTGGGCGTCGGCGTCTTCTACGTGTTCGTCTCCTGGATGGCCATCACGGGCACCGGACAGTCGTCGGCCGTGAAGGTCGCCGGCGACAACCCGCTCGGCCTGTTCTTCGGCCCCACCGAGCGGTACGTCGGCCACTGGGCCGTCGACGTCATGCAGTGGCTGATGATCACCGGTTCGCTGGCCTGCGGCATGGCCTTCCACAACTGCGCCGCCCGCTACATGTACGCCCTGGGCCGCGAGGGCGTGCTGCCCTCCCTGAAGAACACCGTCGGCCGCACCCACGCCCGGCACGGCTCCCCGCACATCGCGGGCCTGGTCCAGACCGTCGTCTCGGCCGTGCTGATCGGCGCGTTCTGGGCGGCGGGCAAGGACCCGTACACCGGTACGTACGTGCTGCTCGCGATCCTCGGCACGATGGCGATCCTGGTGGTGCAGGCGGTGTGCTCGTTCGCCGTGCTGGTCTACTTCCGCTCCCACCACCCCGAGAGCAGGCACTGGTTCAGGACGTTCACCGCCCCGCTGGTCGGCGGCGTCGCGATGCTCGCCGTGGTCACGCTGCTGGTGTCCAACATGGGGGTCGCGGCCGGGCCGGAGTCGGGTTCGCTGGTGCTGAAGGCGACGCCGTGGCTGGTCGCGCTGATCGCGGTGGCCGGCGTGGGGTACGCCCAGTACCTCAAGCGCCGGGACCCGTCCCGCTACCTGCTGCTGGGGCGGACGGTGCTGGAGGAGACGAAGGAGCGCTAGCGCGTGCCGGCCCCAGCGTGCTAGCCCTCCCCGAACACGGTGGCCCGGTGGACGCGCCAGCGTTCCATCATGGCCGAGATCTCGCCGTCGACGAACTCGAAGAAGGCGAGCGTCTCGGCCATGCGGCGTCCGGCGGGAGTGTCGCCGCCGAGGCTGGTGACGCCCTCGCGCAGCGCGCCCTCCCACCGCTTGAGCACGGTCTCGCGGTTGGTGAGAGCCTCGTACCACTGGTTGCTGTGCACCCGGTAGCGCTCGCGCCGTGAACCGGGCTCGCGCTCCCGCGAGACCATGTGCTGCTGGGCCAGGTAACGCACCGCGCCGGACACCGCCGCGGGGCTGATCCGCAGCTGGTCGCCCAGCTCGGCGGAGGTCATCGCGCCCTCGTCCGAGGAGAGGAGCGCGGCGAAGACCCGGGCGGGCATCCGCTGCATTCCGGCCTCGACGAGCTGCGCCGCGAAGGACTCGACGAACCGCGACACGGCATCGGCGTCCCGGTGACCACCGGCTTCTTCCCGCTCGACCCGTTCGTCCGCCATGGCCTCATCCTAACGTCGGTTCACCGTCTTCCTTAACTTCACAAATTTCTGAAAGAAGCGTACGTTCTGAAGCATGACGAAGGCCATCTCGGTGTCCGGACTGCACAAGTCCTTCGGCCGTGCCCACGCTCTGGACGGCCTCGACCTGGAGGTCGAGACCGGTGAGGTGCACGGCTTCCTCGGCCCCAACGGCGCCGGCAAGTCCACCACCATCCGCGTCCTGCTCGGCCTGCTGCGCGCCGACTCCGGCGCCGCGCAGGTCCTCGGCCGCGACCCGTGGACCGACGCGGTCGAGGCACACCGCCGCATCGCGTACGTCCCGGGCGACGTGACCCTGTGGCGCAACCTCTCCGGCGGCGAGGTCATCGACCTGTACGGCAGACTGCGCGGCGGCCTGGACCCGGCCCGCCGGGCCGACCTGATCGACCGCTTCGAACTGGACCCCACCAAGAAGGGCCGTACGTACTCCAAGGGCAACCGCCAGAAGGTCGCCCTGGTGGCCGCGTTCGCCTCCGACGTCGACCTGCTGATCCTGGACGAGCCGACCTCGGGCCTGGACCCCCTGATGGAGGAGGTCTTCCAGGCTTGCGTACGGGAGGAACGGGACCGCGGCCGGACGGTCCTGCTGTCCTCCCACATCCTCAGCGAGGTCGAGGAACTGTGCGACCGCGTCAGCATCATCCGCAAGGGCCGCACCGTGGAGACGGGCTCACTGGCCGACCTGCGCCACCTGACGAGGACGAGCGTGACGGCCGAACTCGCCCACTCCCCCAACGGGTTGGCCCAGCTGCCGGGCGTGCACGACCTCGACGTACAGGGAAAGCACGTGACGCTGCACGTCGACACCGACAAACTCGACGCGGTGCTGCGGTCGTTGGCGGACTCGGGCGTACGGTCGCTGAGGTCGACGCCACCGACGCTGGAGGAGCTGTTCCTGCGGCACTACCAGGAGGCGCGGGCATGACCACGCTGGCGGGCACCGGCCCGCTCCTGCGCTTCGCGCTGCGCCGCGACCGGGTGCTGATCCCCGTCTGGGTGGCCGTGAACACCCTGATGGTCCTCTCCATGCCGAACACGCTCGAGAGCCTCTACGGCACCCCGGCCGACCGGGCCGACCTGCTGCGGCAGCTGGAGACCAACGCCTCCCTGCGGGCCCTGATCGGCCCCGTCTTCGACGACTCGATCGGCGCGCTGACGGCCTGGCGGGTGGGCGTGTACGCGGGCGCGCTCGCCGCCGTGACGAGCCTGCTGATCGTCGTACGGCACACCCGTGACGAGGAGGAGAGCGGCCGCCAGGAACTCCTCGCGTCCGGCATGGTCGGCCGCCGCGCCTCCCTGACGGCGGCCCTGCTGGCGGCGGGCGTCGCCAACGCCGTGCTGGCCCTGCTGGTGACGGCGGGCCTGGCGGGTCAGGGAGCGGCGGGCGCGGTCGCGTTCGGCCTCGGGCTCGCCGGGGTGGGCATGCTGTTCGCGACCATGGCGGCCATCGTCGCGCAGCTCACCGAGAGCGCACGGCTGGCCCGCGGCCTGACGGCCGCCGCCCTGGGCGCCGCATTCGTCCTGCGGGCGGCGGGGGACTCGGCGACCGATGGGGGCACCTCCGTGCTGACCTGGCTGTCACCGCTGGGCTGGCTGGAGAACCTGCGGGCGTTCGCGGACGAGCGGTGGTGGGTGCTGTCCCTGTTCGCGGCGACGGTCGTGGCGCAGGGCGCGCTGGCGTACGGGCTGGCCGGCCGCCGGGACGTGGGCATGAGCTTCCTGCCCACTCGGCCGGGCCCCCCGACAGGACGTCTGGGCACGGCCTCCGCGCTGGCCCGGCGGCTGCAGCGGGGCGCCGTGCTGGGCTGGAGCGTCGGCTTCTTCCTCGCGGGGGTGGTGTACGGCGGGCTCACCGAGGGCGCGGCCGACCTGGTCGCCGACAACGACAGGGCCCGCGAGATCTTCGAACGGATGGGCGGCCGGTCGGATCTGACGGACGCGTTCCTCGCCTCGATGATCGGCATGCTCGGCCTGATCGCGGCCCTGTTCATCGTGTCGTCCGTCCTGCGGCTGCACGGCGAGGAGACGTCGGGCCGCGCGGAACCGGTCCTGGCGAACGCGGTGGGCCGGCTGCGCTGGGCGGCCGGTCACCTCCTGACCGCCTTCGTCGGCGCCACCCTGATCATGCTCCTGGCCGGGCTGGGCTTCGCGGCGGGCTACGGCAAGGAGGTCCTGCCGATCCTGGGCGCCTGTCTGGTGCAGCTCCCGGCGATCTGGCTGGTCGGCGGCCTGGCCGTCCTGCTGTACGGCACGGCCCCGCGACTGGCGCCGGCCGCGTGGGGTGTGGCGGGCGCGATCCTGCTCATCGGCTGGATCGGCCCGGCCCTGGACGCTCCGCAGGCCGTCCTGAACCTGTCGCCCTTCGGTCACCTGCCGAAGCTGCCGGGCGGCGGGATGCGGTGGGGGCCTGTGCTGGTGCTCTCGGGTGCGGCGGCGGCGCTGGTGGCCGCGGGGCTGGCGGCGCTGCGACGGCGGGACCTGACGACCTAGGGCGCCCGCGGGCCGGGTTCACCATGGCGGTCGGCGCACGGATGCCGCACGAAAACCGGGAGGCGCCGCGTGGGCGCCTCCCGGTCGAAGTCGACGGCGAGGAAAGCGAAGGAACTTGTTTCATTGCAGGAAATTGAGAAGGAAGCCCCTTCATGGCCTCGCCGTGGGCAACGCTAGCAGTCAGCCCGGGATCAGGTCGCGCAGATTTTCGAGCGTGATGACCCGGGAGTCCGGGTGCAGCCCCTCGGGACGTTCGAGACCGATGTACGTCACGGGCTCGTCCGGGACCGGCTCGCCGTCCCACAGTTCCGCATCCGTGGTGTCGCCGCACATCAGGTCGATCAGGTACCACACCGTCAGCTGCTCGCGCTCCACGATGGCGCGCACCGCCTTGGACACCGACACCTGGTTCTCCTCGACCCGGTTGGCCGACGAGATGCCCTTCAGATACAGGTGCAGCCACTTCGCGCGCCACCGGCCGTCGGCCTCGCGCCGGAACACCAGCGGCAGCGCCACCCGCCCCGCCCCGCGCAGCTCCGACTTCATCCGCACCGTGCGCGGCTCGAACGGCCGGCCCTTCTGCTCACCGTCGCGCAGCATGAAACCGAAGAACGACTCCTCGACCTCCTCGAAGCTCTCGCCGGCGTAGATGTTGACCTGCGGCACGATGAACGAGCTGCGTACCCGGTCCAGGGACAGGTTGATGAACTCCGAGGCCCCGTCGGGCGCCTCGGTGACATCACCCGAGTGCACGCCCCCGACAGCCCTGAGAGAGGTGTAGGAGAGCCAGGAGTCGGTGCTGTAGTCGGCGTGCAGGAGCAGCGCCGAGAGGTCGTAGTCGGTCCGGCGCTCGGTCTCCTTCCAGTACACGAAGAAGCGCAGCTGTTCGCCGTCCACCGCGGAGACGGAGCCCCGGGGCAGCACGCCGAGCCCGGCCGCGGTCGCCCTGCCGCTGAGCGGGAGCGCCACGTCGAGGATGTCGGGGTCGACGAGCAGCCGCCCCGGCGCCGGAAGCCTGCGGCGCAGCTCGGCGTCGAGGGCGGCGATCAGACGATCGCGGTCGGCGGCCGGTACGGGCGGCCGGTGGTCGGGGGTCACCCAGGCGCGGCCCAGGCGGTTGACGAAGATACGGGGTTCGTCGGTCTCCCGCTCCCGGTTGTGGAAGTGCTCGCGGACCGAGAGCACGACCCGGCCGGAGACCTCGGGGGCGACCCGCACCGCGGCGGCCACCACCGCGTCCCGCGCCTCCTGGTCGGCGGCGATACGCAGCAGGAGGTCAAGGGCGCGGAACAGCTTGCCGGGAGCGGACTCCAGCAGCCGCACCGCACCGAGGACGTCGAACTCGTCGAGCAGCTTCTCGGCACGGCTGTCGAAGGACCGCGCCTCCTTCTCGCCCCGCGCCACGGCGAACACGTCGGCGGCGTGCAGCCAGCGCGGGTACTCGTGCGGGTGGAGACGCTCACCGAGCCGCTTGAAGGGCTCGCGGTACGCGTGCACATCGGCGAGCTTGGCGGGGTTCGCCGCGACCACGGCGTCGAGGCCCGCGAGCAGCGCACGGCGGGCCGGCCGCGAGAGCGCCCGGAACCGGGTCGGCTCCCCCAGCGTCACGTCGCCGCCGGACAGCGCGCAGGCCAGCCGCAGCACATCGACGACGGTGTCCAGGAGCAGGTCCGCGCCGACGGCGAGACGGGCCTCGTTGACGACCGCCCGGTTCTCCCGGACCGGGATCGACTCCGGCTGGGGGCCGAGCGCGCACTGCTCGGCGAGGGCCTTGAGATCGCGCAGGTGCTCCTCGCCCAGCGGCGTCGTGCTGCCCGCCAGGGCCAGGTACAGGTCGGTGAGTTCGTCGTCCAGGTCCCGCCCGAGATGCAGGACGGTCACCCGGTCGCCCGCCGAGGCGATCAGCTCGTCCTGCGCCGCGAGCAGCTCCTCGTAGGTGTGCTGGTAGCGGCCGTAGGTGGGGAGGCTGAGCAGGTCCAGCACCCCGTGTGCCAGCTGCGTCAGCACGTTCTCGCGCGCCTTGTCGTCGCCGAGCGCCTTCGTCACACACCGCATCCAGAACTCTTCGGTGTCCGGCACGTTCGCCGGGAAGTCGATGAAGTACGCGTTGTGCCGGACGTGGTCGCCCACCATCTCGCTCACGGTGCGCAGCGTCCGTCGGGCGGTGTGCGCGACCGCGGCCTCGGACAGCCCCGACAGGTGCTCCAGCAGCTCCGCCGAGAGCTTGAAGCCCACGGACGTCAGCGCCGCGTCGAACTGCCGCGCGGCGGTGGCTCCTTGCCCGGCGGAGCCCTTCGGGAAGGGAAGGCGATGGGTGTGCCGGATGACCAGCGGTTCGAGACTGTGCGCCATCCGGGGATGATCGCAGAGCCGCACGAGCAGACGCGCGGGAGTTTTCTGCGCGCGGCCCTAACCGGAGCCACGGGCAGCCGACCCGGACCCGTGAGTGGCGCGGGTGGGGAACCCGGGGCGGCCGGCGTGCGTCCGTCCCAGGCATGGGACAACGTACGCAGGCCGCCGGCGGCTGCCTTGCCATGGCGCTCGGCTGGGGCGCGGGACTCGCGGTGTGGTCCGTCGACGTCCGCGCCCGCCTCTGGCGCTTCGAGCAGGCACCCGACTGGGGCGTCCTCTACGCGGAACTGCCGCTGGCCCTGCTGGGCGGGACGGCCGCGGGCCTGGCCCTGTGGGCCGTGTTCGCCCGCGTCCGCCTCAGAGGGTCACGCTGAGCCCCTCCAGCCCCCGGATCACGAAGTTCGGCTTGCGCCGGGGCTCCGCCGCCAGGGCCAGGGTGGGGGCCCGTTCCAGCAGGGCCGTCATCGAGGCGGCCAGCTCGATACGGGCCAGCGGGGCGCCGATGCAGTAGTGGATGCCCGCGCTGAAGGAGATGTGCGGGTTGTCGGGGCGGCTGAGATCGAGCCGGTCCGGGTCCGCGAAGACGGCCGGATCGTGGTTCGCCGACCCGAAGAGCATGGCGATCTCCGCTCCCCGGGGCACGGTCGTCCCGTCGATCTCGATGTCGTCGAGCACCCACCGCTCGAAGAGCTGGAGCGGGGTGTCGTACCGCATCAGCTCCTCGACGGCGGAGGGGACGAGCGAGTGGTCGGCGCGCAGCGCGGCCAGTTGCTCCGGGTTCCTGAAGAGCGCCGCCCACCCGTTGACGGTGGCGTTCACGGTCGCCTCGTGCCCCGCGTTGAGCAGCAGCACCGCGGTCGAGATCATCTCCTGCTCGGTGAGCCGGTCGCCCTCGTCGTGCGCGGCGATGAGACCCGAGATGAGATCGTCGCCGGGCTCCTTGCGCCGCGCGGCGATCAGCTCCAGCAGATACTCGGAGAACTCCACCGAGGCCCGCACGGCCTTCGCCGCGGTCTCCTTCGACGGGCTGAGCTCGTACATCCCGCAGATGTCCGCCGACCAGGGCCTGAGCGGCGCCCGGTCCGCCTCCGGGATGCCGAGCATCTCCGCGATCACGGCGACGGGCAGCGGCTCCGCGACGTCGCCGAGCAGATCGCCCCCGCCCGCCGCCACCAGCCGGTCCACCAGCTCCCCGGCCAGCCGCCGCACATACGGCTTCAGCCGCTCCACCGTGCGCGGGGTGAACGCCTTCGACACCAGCCGCCGGATCCGGGTGTGGTCGGGCGGCTCCAGGTCGAGCATCCCGTGGTCGTTGAGCGTGTGGAACGGCTCCTGCTCGGCCGGTGGCGCCGTCCGCCCGAAGTCCTCGTGCGTGAACCGGTGCTGATACGTCCGCCCGAGCCGCCGCTCCCGCAGCAGCGCCGAGACATCCGCGTGCCGCGGCACCAGCCACTGGTCGGTCGGCTCGTAGTAGATCACCCGCCCCCGCTCCCGGAGCTCGGCGTAGGCCGGGTAGGGATCCGCCACGAACGCGGGATCCCAGGGGTCGAACGAGAGAGCGTCAACTACTGCCATGAACGGACGCTAGCCGGTGGAGGGGCTGCTGACCAGGGGGGTCCCGCGGAACGGCGATCGGCTGCTCCCTCGGCGCGCGGACGGCTGGACCACCGACGGGCCGCCCCGGTGGGGCGTGGCGACATGGCGTTCGGCCGGTTCGGGCAGCGCGTCGACGCAAGCCCGCGAACAGGCGTCGAAGAGCCGCGGTTCCCCGCCCTCGGTCATGCCGACAAGCTACCGATGCACCGGCGGACGGCGATACGGTGCGCGTTCTAGCCCGGGGTCACCAGTCGGGCCTCGTAGGCGAAGACCGCCGCCTGGGTGCGGTCTCTCAGGCCCAGCTTGACCAGGATCCTGCTCACGTGGGTCTTGATGGTCGACTCCGCGACCACCAGCCGGCCGGCTATCTCCAGATTCGACAGGCCCTGGGCGATGAGGACCAGCACCTCCGTCTCCCGTTCGGTCAGGTCGCCGTAGGCCGCCTGCGCGGTCGGCGACAGTCGCGGGGTGTCGGACAGCTTGGAGAACTCCGTGATCAGACGCCGGGTGACGGACGGGGCCAGGAGCGCCTCGCCGGCCGCCACCACCCGTACCCCGTCGGCCAGTTGGCGGGCCGACGCGTCCTTCAGCAGGAAGCCCGAGGCGCCCGCGCGCAGCGCCTGGTAGACGTACTCGTCCAGGTCGAAGGTCGTCAGTACCAGGACCTTCGCCGAGCCGTCCGCCGCCACGATCTCCCGCGTCGCCTCGATGCCGTTCAGCTCCGGCATGCGGATGTCCATCAGGACCACGTCGGGCGCGAGCTCGCGGACGCGGTCGATCGCCTCCCGGCCGTTGACCGCCTCGCCCACGACCTCGATGTCCGGCATCGCGTTCAGCAGGACCGAGAAGCCCTCGCGCACCATCATCTGGTCGTCGGCGATCAGTACTCGGATCGTCATGTTCCACTCTCGCTCGCGGCGGGCACCGGCAGGAACACCGTCACCTCGTAGCCGCCCGTCGGGGTCGGCTCCGCCGTCATCTCGCCGTTCAGCATGCCGACTCTCTCCCGCATTCCGGTGATGCCGTGACCGGCCCCGGGTGAGGGCTTGACCAGGGACGGGTTCGGCGGTGCGCCGTTGACTATCCGCAGCCCCAGGCCGCCCAGTACATAGCCGATCTCCACGCGGGCGCCCGCCCCGGGGGCATGGCGCAGGGTGTTGCTCAGCGCCTCCTGGACTATCCGGTACGCCGACAGCTCCACGCCCTGCGGCAGCTCGCGCACCGCGCCGGTGACGGTCTTCTCCACGTCCAGGCCCGTCTCCCGCACGTTGGCGAGCAGCCCGTCCAGTTCGGCGAGCGTGGGCTGCGGGGCGTCGGGGACCTCGTAGTCCTCGGCGCGGACCACGCCCAGGACCCGGCGCAGCTCCGTGAGAGCCGCCACCGCGTTCTCCCGGATGGTGGCGAAGGCGTTCTCCAGCTCCGGCGGCGGATTCTCCACCCGGTAGGGGGCGGCCTCGGCCTGGATGGCGACCACCGACATGTGGTGGGCGACGACGTCGTGCAGCTCGCGGGCGATCGTGGTGCGCTCCTCCAGCAGGGTGCGGCGGGAGCGCTCGTGCGCGGTCACCGTCTGCTGGGCCGTGACCTTCTCCTCGGCCTGCCGGCGGATGTGCCAGACGGTGACGGCGAGGAGGAGGATCGCCGAGAAGACCAGCATGGGCGCGACGTTCGTGAAGTAGTGGCCCCAGCTGAAGACGGTCTCGGCGACGAAGCCGTAGGCCGCCGTCACCATCCACATCCACGCCGCCGTGCGCGGGCGGGTGCGTATCGCCACGACCGTCAGCACGATCAGGTGGGCGGCGAAGCTGCCCGGCAGCCAGGGCCACTCGGTGTACGTGGTGCCGATGACCGCGACGACGGTGGTCCCCGCGAGCGACAGCCAGAACGCGCCGACCGGCCGCACCAGCGTCAGCAGCACCGGGGCCAGGGCGAGCAGTCCGGTCGGCAGACCGACGCCGCTGCCCTCCGAGTCCGCCCAGGCGATCAACATCGCCAGGACGCCGGCCGCCCCGACCACCGCGTGCCGGGACCAGGCCGCGTACTCCCGCCTGCGGCCCTTCAGGCGGCCCAGGACACGTCCGGCGGGCTCCTTGCGGGGCAGCGGGCGGTAGGCGAAGGCGTCGTGGAAGAGGTCCTCCCGCAGGCCGCGCAGGGTGTCCACGGCCGCCCGGAACTCCGGACTGCGCGGCCGGTAGGCCTCGTAGGAGTCGTCCGGGTCGTCCGGGCGGGTGGTGTGCGTCTGCGTCGTCTCTGTCACGTTGAGAACGGTAGGCGGAGGAGGGGGTCCCGGTCGTCACCAGTGAGAGGGGTTCGTGCGGATCCCTCTCAAGTACTACGGGTCCGACGGGGAGCCATCGCTCAGTACCCCGACGGTCTCACCAGCCCCGACTCGTACGCGAACACCGCCGCCTGGGTGCGGTCCCGCAGCCCCAGTTTCACCAGGATGCGGCCCACGTGCGTCTTCACGGTCTGTTCGGCCACGAAGAGATGGTCGGCGATCTCCGCGTTGGACAGGCCCTGCGCGATCAGGGTGAGCACCTCCGTCTCGCGCTCGGTGAGATCGCCGACCCGCTCCTTCAGCGGGGCTCTGGGCCTGCCGTCGAGACGGGAGAACTCGGCGATCAGCTTGCGGGTGATGACGGGCGCGAGCAGGGCGTCACCGGCCGCCACCACCCGGACCGCCTCGGCGAGCCGGTCCGCGGAGGCGTCCTTCAGCAGGAAGCCGGACGCCCCGGCCCGCAGCGCGTCGTACACGTACTCGTCGAGGTCGAAGGTGGTGAGGACCAGCACCTTGATGTGCGGGTGCGCGAGGGTGATGCGCTGCGTGGCCTCGATGCCGCCGAGCTCGGGCATGCGAATGTCCATCAGGACGACGTCCGGGGCGAGTTCGTCGACCTTGGCGACGGCGTCCAGGCCGTGCACCGCCTGCCCGACCACCTCGATGCCCGGGTGGGCGTTGAGCAGCACGGTGAAGCCCTGCCGGACCATCTCCTGGTCGTCGGCGATCAGTACGCGGATGGTGCCGCCGGTCGTCATGGGGTTCCTTCTCCTGTCGGGGGCGGGCCGCCCGCGTCGTGCACGGCGTCCACGTCGTCCTTGCCGTCCATGCCGTCGACCTCGTCCATGTCGTCCGGGAAGACGAGTTCGAGGCCCTCGGGGGTAGCGGGATCCGCGGAGTCTTTTCCGGAGCGGGATGCGGGGAGGGCGTCCGAGTCGTCGCGGGGCGTCGCCGCGCCGTCCCGCGGGAGGAACGCCGACACCGCGAAACCTCCGTGCAGGGTCGGACGGGCGCTGACATGGCCGCCCAGCATCACCGCCCGCTCGCGCATCCCGAGCAGACCGTGCCCCGCTCCCGGGGAGGACGGTACGGGTGCGCTCGGGCGGGAGTTGACGACCTCCAGGTACAGGCCATGGCCATGGTGGGTGACCTCCACCCGCACCTGGGAACCCGGCGCGTGCCGCAGGGCGTTGCTGAGCGCCTCCTGGACTATCCGGTACGCCGACAGCTGCACACCCGGCGGATACACGGGAGCCTCGCCCTCGACGGTGGCGACCACGTCCAGTCCCGCGGCACGGGTGTTCTCCATGAGGGCGTCGAGGCGGTCGAGGGTGGGCTGCGGGGTGTCCGGGGCGGCGCCGGTGCCGGCCGCGCCGAGGCCGTAGGGGTCCTCGGGGTTCTCCGAGCGCAGCACGCCGAGCACCCGGCGCAGTTCGGCGAGCGCCTCCAGGGCGTTCTTCCGGATGCCGGCGAGGTTCTCCTTCAGTTCCTCGGACGGGTTCTCCACCAGGTGCGGGGCGACCTGGGCCTGGATGGAGATCACCGACATGTGGTGGGCGACCACGTCGTGCAGTTCGCGCGCGATCCGGTTGCGCTCCTCGAGCACAGTGCGACGGGCGCGTTCCTCGGCGGTGATGCCGGTCTGCTCGACCAGCTGCTTACGGGCCTCGCGCCGGCCGCGCAGAGAGCTGCCGACGAGGACCACGGCGGCGAACAGGATCACCGCCACGGGGCCGGTCGGCCCGTAGTTGGCGGCGCCGATGAGTCCTTCCACGACGTAGGTGACGAGCGCCGTCAGGCCCAGCGCCGCCACGGAGGCTCGGGTGGGCACGCGCAGCGACAGCAGAAGCAGCACCATGGCGTGTGCGATGAGGCCCGGTCCGCCCCAGGGCCATGAGGCCTCGGGCTCGGCCTGGCCCGAGAGCAGTTGGGAGCGGGCGCCCAGGGCCACGACCACCGTGACCGTCATCGACAGCCACCACGCCGGAACCGGCCGCCACAGTGCCAGGGCCACTGCCCCGCCCTGCGCCGCCGCGCACAGCAAGCCGTAGTTCACGCCCTGGCGGTATTCGTCGGCGATCTGATCCACTCCGCCCAGCGTGATGCCGACGGCGACCAGGATCACATGCACGTGCGGAAGCCGGCGCAGCCATACGAACGACGGCAGCGGTGCCGCCCGGGTCGTCCACAGGTCGTCACGCAGGACCCGCAACCTCCCGGTCAGCCACTCCCCCACACCGTTCATCCGCACCACCCTAGACATGCCGTGTCTCCCGCGAACCCGACGGCTTCGGCCGCCCTCCGACGCGGACCACACGCGATCGGCCCTCGCTCTTCCGCCCACGCCGCCCTCCGCTGTTCTCACAGCCGTGGAACGCCGCCCAGCACACCCCCAGCACCAGGGCGAAGACCGGCAGCCACAGCAGCCGGGCCGCCACCCAGTCCAGCCCGTCGGGGACCGTGTGCAGGCCGGGCAGGCGGCCCGCGAACAGACCCGTCGCGGTGGTCGCCATCATGGCCGTCTGGTGCCAGAGGAACACCGTCATCGCCGAGAGGTTGACCAGCGCGACCGCCGCCCAGGCCAGGGGCCCGCGCACGGCCCGGCGCAGCCGGTCACGCAGCAGCAGCGCCAGTCCGCACTGGGCGAGACCGAAGGTGACGGCGGCCAGCGTCGGCGGGTTGAGGTTGGACACCGCCGCGCCCGGCACACCCACCATCGACGGCGGGTATCCGGCCCAGCCGACGAGCAGTGCCGTCGCCACCGCCCCGCCGACCAGCAGCAGCCGGCCCGCGCGGGGCCGCTCCAGCTCACCGCGGGTCCAGGCCGCGCCCACGGTGTACGGCACCAGCCAGCCCGCCACCACGTTCACCCAGCCCAGCCACGACGGGCCGCCCAGGCCGAAGCGCACCAGATCCACATGGAGGACGACGGCCAGCGGCCACAGCGGGTTGAGCCGTACCAGCAGCGGGGTCGCGGCCGTCAGCACGGCGAAGACCAGCAGGAACCAGAGGGGGGACAGCGCCAGTTTGACCACGGTGTGCACGGTGACGAAGGACGCGCCGCCGAGCAGGAGCCCGATCGCGGCGACCGTCCACACGGCCGTCAAGGCGGCGACCGGGACGAACAGCCGCGTCAGCCGGCTTCTGAGCCATCCGCCGTAGGTCCCGCCCCGCGTGCGGGCCGAGGCGAGGCCTCGGGTCGCCACATGGCCGCCCACCATGAAGAACACCGCGAGGGTCTGGAACATCCACGACACCGGGGCCAGCCAGGGCATGGGCCCCAACGGGCTCGCGGCCCGCAGGGTTCCGCCGTCGGCGACGAGCGCCGTCACCAGCCAGTGGCCGAGGACGACACCGAGGATCGCCAGTGCGCGCAGGGCGTCCACGGCCCGGTCGCGCTGCGGCGGCGTGGCGGCGTCGATCCGGACGGCGGCCCGCCGGATCCCGAACAACGCCCGCCCCTGCGCCCCACGCTCCGGGGTCTCATGCTCCGGCGCCCCACGCACCGGCGCCCCACGCTCCGGCGACTCACGCACCGGCGACTCACGCTTCTGGGTCTCACGCACCGGTGACCTCCGAGGTCTGGCCGAGGACGATCCGGGCGATGTTGGCGAGGGAGGGCGAACCCGGCCTGAAGTAGTCGCTGTGGCCGCCGGAGCCCGCCGCGAAGACCCGGGCGCCGAACGACGGGGACAGGGGATCGGTGCCGAAGCCGACCGTCGTGCCGAACAGGTCGGCGCTGACGTGCGGGACGTCGGCCACCCAGTCGTCGGCGCCCCGGGCCGCCCAGATCCGCGCGCGGGTGCGCAGGTCGGCCGCCGATGCCGCACCCGTGCCCGGGCTGCCGAGGAGGACGAGATCCGTCACGTCCAGGTGCGGGGCGGCGCGGCCGCACACGACCGTGCCGTACGAGTGGCACAGGAGGGTGAACCGGGCACCCGGCGCGGTGACGGAGCGCAGTTCGCGCAGGAACTCCCGCAGGTCCGGGGCCGCTTCCTCGGCACGGTCCGGGGTGATCACGGTGGCGCTGACCGTGCCGGGGGTGGTGTAGCCGAGCCAGGCCACCACCGCCGTACGGGGATCGGCGCCGGTCTGCCCGGTGAGCCGGTGGTGCAGTGCGGCCGCTCCCGCGCGGAAGCGTCCGAAGGTGTCCAGCGAGGTGTCGGAGCCCGGTACGAGGACGGCGACACGATCGGCGTGGGCGAGGTCCCCGAACACCTCGACCGCACGGCCGGAACCCCGGCCGTCGAAGGAGAGCAGATTGCGGGACGGGGCGGCCAACTCCCGCTCGGCGGCGGCGCGGTGGCGGTCCCCGTGGTCGGCGGCCATCCCGGACGCCAGTGTGGCGTTGGCCCGGTTGGCGGCGTACGCCCTCTCCAGCGTCGCCGCCGTCGGCGGGGCGAGGGCGGCGGGGGCCGGGGCCGGGATCCGCGGCCGGGCCGCCGCCGCCGTGAGGGGGACGACCACGGCGGCGGTGATGAGGACGGCCAACAGGGCGCGGAACCAGTGCCGCCCCCCGCGCGTTTCCCTCGCACGGCGCCACCGCCCGCGAAAACGAAGCTCCGCCATCCCGCCCCTCCCCCGCCACAGCGCCCGGCCATCGGGCCTTTCTGGCATGGAAGTTACGGATCGGCGCTCGTCGTTCGCGTCCCGCTGAGGAGCTCTTCTTCGACGTAGCTCTCAGGTACTACGGGGACGACCTAGGGGACTTCACCCCGCCGGACCGCCCCGCCGGACCACCCCGCCGGACCGCCCCGCCGGACCACCCCGCCGGACCACCCCGCCGGACCGGGGCCACGGCTACCACGCCAGCTGCGCGATCTCCTCCGCCACCACCGCGCACGCGTCCGCCGCCGGGTCGATCAGCGGGAAGTGGCCGACGTCCTCCAGGAGGGTCAGCCCCACCACCTCACCCGCCTTCGCCGCCGCGTCCGCGTACGCCTCGGCGACCGCCTGCGGGACGACCAGGTCGGTGCGGCCCTGGACGAGGGTCGTCGCGACCCCGGTCGGCAACAGCAGCGCGGGGTCGGCGTACGGCCGCCGCTCTCCGAACTGCTCTTCGCCGCCCAGGAGTTGGTGGGCCGCTCCGCCGCACACGTCCAGCTTCTCGGCGACCGCGAAGTCGGCGATCGGGGCCAGCGCGACGACGCCCCGCAGCGAGGCCGAGCCCCCGGTGCGCCAGGGCGCGTCGGCGGGCAGCACATGCCGGGACGCCGCCCACAGGGCGAGGTGGCCGCCCGCCGAGTGACCGGTGAGCACCGTACGGCGGGCATCGGCCTGCGGCACGGCCTCCCGGACCAGGGCGGGGAGGGCGTCGAGGGCCGCGGCGACATCGTCGAAGGTGTCCGGCCAGCGTCCCGCGATCGGGGATGTCCCCTCCGGGGCGGGGCTCTCGGCGCCCCGCCGGTACTCCACGTTGGCCACGGCGAAGCCGCGCTGGGCCAGGAAGTCCGCGAAGGGCGTGATGTGCCGCCGGTCGTACGGCGCCCGCCAGGCCCCGCCGTGCAGCACGACGACGAGCGGGACGGACCCGCCCGGGCCGACCTGCGCACGCGGGACGTAGAACTCGATCACCTGGTCGGGGTGATCGCCGTACGCCGTGGTGACGTCGGGCTCGACGGGCGGATGCGCGAAGGCCGACGCCTCCTCGGCGGCGGCCCGGGCTGCGACAACGTCGTCCGGCATGCTCCAACCTCTCAGCGGCGAAACAGATTTGGCGGACCAGATGAGAATTCGGCCGTTGGCCGGGACGGTATCAGGCCCGTGACGTGCGCGGACACGCGGATGTCACGCTCGGTGAGAGGCAACCGGTTCAGGTAAACGGTTCTGCTGTTCCGCCGCCCCGGCAGGCCCGCCCGCCGGGAATCCCCCTGGGCGTACCCCTAGGTACGCCCGGGAGACCCGGCCGGTTCAGCCCACCGGGCCCACCGTCCGGGTCTGTCCGCCGGCCGGCCGCCGGGTCAGCCCAGTTCCTCCGCCAGCACCCGCGCCGCCCGCTCCACGTCCGCGAACCCGACGTACAGCGGGGTGAAGCCGAAGCGCAGGACGTCCGGGCGGCGGAAGTCGCCGACGACCCCGCGCCCGATCAGCCGTTTCATGACCTCGCCGGCGTCCTCGCAGCGCAGCGCCACCTGGCTGCCGCGCTCCTCGTGACGGACCGGAGTCAGCGACTCGACCCGCCCCTGGGGGACGTACGCGGCGACGCATTCCAGGAAGAAGTCCGTCAGGGCCAACGACTTCGCCCGCACCGCCTCGACCGAGACCCCGTCCCAGACCTCGAGTGCCGCCTCCAGGGCGAGCATCGACAGGATGTCCGGGGTGCCGACCCGCCCGCGCGGGGCACCCGCCGCCGGCTCGTACGTCTCCCGCATGCCGAAGGGCTCGGCGTGCGAGTTCCAGCCGGGCAGCGGTGAGTCGAACCGGTCCTGGAGGCCGCGGCGGACGTACAGGTACGCCGGCGAACCCGGTCCGCCGTTCAGGTACTTGTAGGTGCAGCCGACCGCGAGGTCCACGCCGTGCTCGTCGAGACCGACGGGCAGGGCGCCCGCGCTGTGGCACAGGTCCCACACGGCGATCGCGCCGGCCGCGTGCACGGCGGCGGTGAGCGAGGGCAGGTCGTGCAGCCGCCCGGTGCGGTAGTCGACATGGTTGAGCAGCACGGCGGCCGTACGCTCCGACAGCGCCGCCGGCACCTCGCCCGGTGTCACCGCGCGCAGGGTGCGGCCGGTGAGACGGGCCGCGGACTCGGCGATGTAGCCGTCCGTGGGGAAGGTCGTCGCGTCGACGAGGATCTCGTCCCGGGCGCCGTCCACCAGGCGTACCGCTCCCACGAGCGCCTTGAAGACGTTGACACTCGTCGAGTCGCCGACCACGATCTGGCCGGCCGCCGCGCCCACCAGCGGGGCGATCAGGTCGCCGATCCGCTCGGGCGCCGTCCACCAGCCGCTCTCGTCCCAGGAGCGGATCTTCAGCGCGCCCCACTGACGGCGTACGACGTCCTCCACGTGCCCGGGGACGGAGCGCGGCAGCGCGCCCAGCGAGTTGCCGTCGAGGTAGACGCCGTCGTCGAGAAGGAACTGGGCGCGCTTGCCCGCCAGTTCGTCGCCGCCGTCCAACTCCTTCGCCCTGAAGGCGAGTTGCTCGAAGCCGGGGCGCTCAGACATGGGACCTGGCCGTCCACAGCTCGGGGAACACATTCTTCTGCGCGCGCTTCTCCAGCCAGGCCACGCCGGCCGAGCCGCCCGTGCCGGCCTTCGCGCCCATCGCGCGGCGGGTGGCGACGAGGTGGTCGTTGCGCCAGCGCCACACCAGCTCGGCGACGTCCGTCAGCGCCTCGCCGAGGCGCGCGATCTCGTCACCCTCGTCGCCCGCGTACACGGCCGTCCAGACCGCCTCGACCTCCGTCGAGGGCTCGTACCGGCGCGAGATGTCCCGCTCCAGGACGGCCGCCGGGATCGCGTGACCGCGCCGGGCCAGCAGCCGCAGCACCTCGTCGTACAGGCTCGGCTCGTGCAGCGCCTTCTCCAGCTCCGCGTGGACGCGGGGCGCGCCGCGGTGCGGGACCAGCATGGACGCGGACTTCTCACCGAGCAGGAACTCCATGCGGCGGTACATCGCCGACTGGAAGCCGGAGCCCTCGCCGAGCGCGGAGCGGTACGAGTTGAACTGCGCCGGGGTCAGCTGCCCGAGCGGCCGCCAGGACGCGTTCAGCGCGTCCAGCTCGCGGACGGACCGCTTCAGCGCGTCGATCGCCACCGGCACCCGGTCCTGGCGGAGCGCCTGCGCGGCGGTCTCCCACTCGTGCACGATGACCGTGAACCACAGCTCCATGACCTGGGTGGTGACCAGGAAGACCATCTCTCCGGGATCGTCGGAGAGGGTGTGCTGGAGGTGGGTGAGCACGTCCGCCTTGACGTAGTCCTCGTACGGCGTCGTGCCGGCGAAGTCGAGATGCGGGGTCTCGGGCTCCGAAGCCTCTTGGGGCTGAGCCTGCTGGGACATCGCTGTCTCCTGTTGTGTACTCCGGGTAGCGGTCCGCCCCTGCCGTTACCGACACGGGGGCCCCGGTCCCCACCGGCACATAGTGCGCAATGCTCTCCCGAAAACGCAAGGCCCGCCTGGTCACACCAGACGGGCCTCGGAGGAACACACAGCTGAACGGCTATCCCAGGGTCTGGGCCGCCGTCGGCGAGGAGTCCTTCAGGAACTGCGAGCAGCGCTCCCACTCCGCCTGCTCGCCGATCGCCTGCGCGGCGCGGGCGAGGCCGTGCAGGGCACGCAGGAAACCGCGGTTCGGCTCGTGCTCCCACGGCACCGGGCCGTGGCCCTTCCAGCCGTTGCGGCGCAGGCTGTCCAGGCCGCGGTGGTACCCCGTACGGGCGTACGCGTACGACTCCACCACGCTGCCCCGCTCGAACGCGTCGTCGGCGAGCTGGGCCCAGGCCAGCGAGGACGTCGGGTACTTCGCGGCGACGTCGGCGGGCGCCGTGCCGTTCGCGAGGAGCTCGCGCGGCTCGGGGTCGTCGGGGAGGTGGGTCGGGGGCGGTCCCCCGAGGAGGTTTTCGTGAATGGACATGCGTCCAGTCTGCGCCATCCGCGGGCCCTCGGCCCCGGCCCGCCGGGTAAACCCGGACAGCCGTCGCGCCCGGGACCCGGCTAGGACAGCCGGCCCTTCGTCCGCTCCCCCTCGAGAGGCGGTGCCAGCACGCTCCCGTGCGTCCTGCACTCCGGCCTGCGGCAGTCCGGGGCCGGGCGGCGCACCGTCGTGAAGGCGACCACCGCGCCCACCACCAGCACCCCCGCACACAGCACCATGGCCCGCTGGAACGCCTCGTCGAAGGCGGTGGCCGAGCGGTACGCCTCCGAGCTCATCCCGGTCAGCAGGGGCAGCGCGGCCACCGCGACGAGACCGGCCGCGCGGGCCGCCGCGTTGTTGACGCCGCTGGCCACCCCGGCCCGTGTGACGTCCACGGAGGCCAGCACGGTCGCGGTGAGCGGGGCGACCAGCGCGACCATGCCGAAGCCCAGCACCAGGACGGCGGGCAGGACGTCGGTGGCGTAGGACGCGCCGGGCCCGACGCGCAGCATCAGGAGCATCCCGGCGGCGCACAGCAGCGGGCCGACGGTGAGCGGGATCCGCGGCCCGATGTGCTCGGCCAGTTCCCCGGAGCGGGCGGACAGCAGCAGCATCAGCACCGTCGTCGGCAGCAGCGCCGTACCGGCCCCGAGAGCGGACCAGCCGACCACGACCTGGAGCTGGACCGCGGACAGGAAGAAGAATCCGCCGAAGGCCGCGTACACGCACAGGGTGACCAGGTTGACGGCCGTGAACTGGCGGGACGCGAAGATGTCGAGCGGCAGCATCGGGTCCGGGTGGCGGCGCTCCACCGCCACGAAGGCGACCCCGGCGGCCAGTCCCGCGACCGCCGCCCCCGTGACGACCCCTACGGGTCCGCTCCGGGCCTCGATCAGCGCGTAGGTGACGAGGGCGAGCGCCAGCGCGCCCAGGAAGGCGCCCAGCACGTCGAAGCGCTCGTGCGGACGCCCTGTCCCGCTCCCGGTCACGCTCTCGGCCGCGCTGGGGCGGACGGGCCGCCCGTCCGACTCCGGTACGTGCCGCAACGCCACCGGCACGCACACCACCGCCAGCGGCACGTTCAGCAGGAACACCCACCGCCAGCCCGGACCGTCCACCAGCCAGCCGCCCAGGAACGGCCCCACGGCCGCCCCCATGCCGCCGAACCCGGACCACAGGCCCACCGCCCGCCCCCGGTCCTCGGGGTGGAAGGAAGCCTGGATGAGCGCGAGGGAACCCGGCGTGAGAAGCGCGCCGCCGACCCCCTGCAACGCCCGGGCGGCGACCAGCACCCCCGCGTTCGGGGCGATACCGCACAGCAGCGAGGCGACGGCGAACCACACCACCCCGACCACGAACACCTTGCGCCGCCCGTAGTGGTCGCCCAGGGAGCCGCCGAGCAGGATCAGCCCGGCCAGCGTCAGCAGATACGCGTTGACGGTCCACTGGAGGGCGGCCAGGTCGGCGTCCAGGTCGCGGCCGATGCGCGGGAGGGCGACGTTGACGACCGTCGAGTCCAGCAGGGCCATGCTGGAGCCGAGCACGGTGGTGAGCAGGATCCACTTGCCCTGCGGCGAGGCCAACCGGACGTCAGGCATGCCCCCAGGTATACAGCGAGCCCGGCGCCGTAGACAGACGCCGGGCTCACCCGTACCCGTAGTACCTCCGGGTGCCTGCGGGGGTCCGGAGGCACCGCGGAGGTGCCTTCGGGGATTACTTGATCTTCTGGCCCGCCGAACGCAGGTGCTGCGTGGCCTCGAGGACCCGCGCGGCCATGCCCGCCTCGGCCAGCTTGCCCCAGGTCCGCGGGTCGTAGGTCTTCTTGGAGCCGACCTCGCCGTCGACCTTCAGGACGCCGTCGTAGTTGCGGAACATGTGGTCGGCGACGGGACGCGTGAAGGCGTACTGCGTGTCCGTGTCGATGTTCATCTTGACGACGCCGTTCTCCAGCGCGGTCGCGATCTCCTCCGGGCTGGAGCCGGAGCCGCCGTGGAAGACGAAGTCGAACGGCTGGGAGCCGGCCGGCTTGCCGTACTTCGCGGCGATGCCCTCGTTCAGCTCCTTGAGCAGATCGGGGCGGAGCACGACGTTGCCCGGCTTGTACACGCCGTGGACGTTGCCGAAGGACGCGGCCAGCAGGTAGCGGCCCTTGTCGCCCAGACCCAGCGCCTCGACGGTGCGCACCGCGTCGTCGACCGTCGTGTACAGCGAGTCGTTGATCTCGTGCGAGACGCCGTCCTCCTCGCCGCCCGTCGGGGTGATCTCCACCTCGAGGATGATCTTCGCGGCGGCGGTGCGGGCGAGCAGCTCCTGCGCGACGGTGAGGTTGTCGGCGAGGGTCTCGGCCGAGCCGTCCCACATGTGGGACTGGAAGAGCGGGTTGCGGCCGGCCTTCACGCGCTCCTCGGAGATCGCGAGCAGCGGACGGACGAACCCGTCGAGCTTGTCCTTCGGGCAGTGGTCCGTGTGCAGCGCGATGGTGACCGGGTACTTCTCGGCGACGATGTGCGCGAACTCGGCGAGGGCCAGCGCGCCCGTCACCATGTCCTTGCTGTACTGGCCGCCGGCGAACTCGGCGCCACCCGTCGTGATCTGGACGATGCCGTCGCTCTCCGCCTCCGCGAAGCCGCGCAGTGCCGCGTGCAGGGTCTGGCTCGAGGTCACGTTGATGGCCGGGTAGGCGAACTTGCCTGCCTTCGCCCGGTCGAGCATCTCGTTGTAGACCTCGGGGGTTGCGATGGGCATCTGTCCGCTCCTTGGTATCTGCGGGTTGGCGATCTGTCGATCTGCGTACTACGGCCCTGACCTAGACCTGGGGTGCGACGTCATCGTCGGCCCCATCTTTCCAGACCTGGGCGAATGGTCCATGCCTGGTCCACGCCCCGGTCAAGTGCAGGTCAATACGGCCCGTCAGTCCAGACCCAGTTCATCCTTCGAGAAGGCGAACAGGTACGGCACACCCGCGCCCTCGCGGATCTTCTCGTCGGCGCCGGTCGCCCGGTCCACGATCGTCGCCACGGCCACGACCTCGGCGCCCGCCTCGCGGACGGCCTCCACCGCGGCCAGCGGCGAACCGCCCGTGGTCGAGGTGTCCTCGACGACCAGGACGCGCCGGCCCTTGATCTCCGGGCCCTCGACCCGCCGCTGGAGCCCGTGCGCCTTCGCCGCCTTGCGGACGACGAAGGCGTCCAGCTTCTTCCCGCGCGCGGCGGCCGCGTGCAGCATGGCGCCGGCCACCGGGTCGGCGCCCATGGTCAGACCGCCCACCGCGTCGAAGTCGAGCTCGGCGGTCAGGTCGAGCAGCACCTGTCCGACCAGCGGAGCGGCCTCCCCGTCGAGGGTGATGCGGCGGAGGTCGATGTAGTAGTCCGCCTCCAGACCCGACGACAGGGTCACCTTGCCGTGCACCACGGCCTTGTCCTTGATCTGCTGCAGCAGCGCGCCACGTACGTCCGTCATGCCGCCCAGCTTAAAGGCGAAGCCAGGAGGCCGAACTCAGAGCCGGGTCCAGTGCCAGGCGGTGGTGGCCTCCAGCGGATCCAGGGGCGTGACCAGGCGCGGAAGCGTGTTCAGTCCGTCGGGCGGCCCGGTCTGCGGCTCCACGCACACGGCCGCCTCCTGCTCGTCGTAGACGACGACCCACTCCTCGGGGCTGGTCACCCTCAGCTCCAGCCGGCCCGGCCAGGTGAGGCCGACGGCGACACCGCCGGGCATGCCGAAGCAGTCGTCCCAGGGCCCGGGCTTCGGCTCGATCCGGTTGCCGGTCGGCAGATGGTCCTCGCCGCGCTCCTCCTGCCACGCGGGGTCGAAGGAGACCCGCACGTCCTGGTCGTCCGGGCCGCCGAGGTTGCGGTTGAACCAGGGGTGCCAGCCGATCTGCGCCGGGAACGACGAGCCGTGCGTCTCCACGGCCATCGCGAGGGTCAGGGTGTCCTCGGTCAGCGTGACCACCTGGGTGACCCGGCCGGGGTAGGGCCAGGGTTCCACCAGGTCGTACGTCAGGACGGCCTCGTCGGCGGTCCGCCGCGCCACCTTCCAGGCACCGTCACGGACGGTGCCGTGGATGGCGTTGGGCGCGGCGTTGAGCGGCATCTGGCGGACGGTTCCGCCGTCCCGGAAACGGCCGTCGCGGATCCTGCCGCACCAGGGGACCATCGGGAAGCACCCGAAGCGCTCTCCCTGGCGCAGCAGTTCGAGGCCGCCGACGCGCAGCCCACCGACCCGGCCGCCGTTGCCCGGCTGGACGGTCACCTCCGCGTCGCCCGCGGTCAGCGTGATGTCTTCGTCACTCACGGGACGACCCTACTGGGGCGGTCGGACCGGTGCGGTGGCGGACCGGCCGAGACGCCGGGCGAGGCACCGGGCGACGCACCGGGCCGCGCTGTCGGCCCGCGTGGAGGTGTCGGTCCTCAGCCGCGTCGGCGCAGCGCCCTGCCCACCACGATCGCCGACGCCACGACCAGTGCGGCGGCCGGAGCGGCCCACCGCAGCGTGCTGTTCGGTACGACGGTCTGCGGGGCCGGGACCGGCGCGTAGCGCCCGCGCGGCGGGGCGTGGTCCACCTCCTCGGCGCTGCGCCCGATCATCGTCCGGCGCGCGTGCGCGGCCTCGGCGGGCGGCTCTCCGGGCCCGGCGAGGTCGTCGAGCCCGGCGGGCGACACCTCCGCCTCGAAGACGGCCCCGGGGACCGGTGATCCGTCGACGTCATCGACGTCATCGACCGCGTCGACCGCGTCGACGTGATCGGCGGCGTCGTCCAAGGCGTCCGCATCCACGGCTTTCGCCGATTCCGCCGCCTCTGTCGTTTCCGCCGTTTCCGCAGTTGCCGCAGTTGCCGCAGTTGCCGCGGCCAGGTTCGCCGCGAAGCGGTTCAGCAGCCGGGTGACCGCCGAGTCCACCGCCTCCGACGGCAGCTCCGCGATCCGGCCGTCCGCCGACGCCGTCCCCTCGAAGCGGAGTGTCGTGCCCGCCTGCGCCTCCCGCAGCCACAGCGTGAGGATCGGTTTCACCACCCCGCTGCCGCGCACCTCGGTCGCGTCGCCCTCCACGGCGTACGCACCGTCCTCGCGCGGGGAGACACGCAGGGCACCCCGGTACGTGATGGTGTGCCCGCCGACCCGCACCTTCAGCCGTCCCGCGACGGGCTCGGTGCCCGCGTCCTGCTGGAGCCCGGGGACCGCCCGGGCCACCTGCGCCGGATCTGCGAGAGCCGCCCTCAACCGCTCGGCCGGAACCGGAACGAACACCTCTTGCTCCATGACATCGGAGCCTACCCAGCAGGTACCGGAAAGCACCCGGCGAAACCGGGATTCGGCTCCGCCGGGGCCCGGCCGGTGATACGCCCCCGGCGCCGGGTCAGTACCGCGGATGCACCAGTGTCGAGGGCCGCAGCCCCGTCACCCGGGTCGCCTCCGCCGCCCGCGCGTCCGCCGTCAGCTCCGCCTGGGTCAGGGTGCGCGGCGGCTGCCCGAACCGGTCGAGGCGCAGTGGCGGGCGGGTGTCGGCGGTGGCCAGGACGAAGCCCCAGTCGCGGGGGGCCCGGGAGCCGCCTGCGGTGTCGGCGCCCGCGGTGCGGCCGGCGTCGCGGCCGTCCACGCGGTAGGGGGCGGTGTGCAGGCCCGCCGCGCGCATCGTCGCCTCGACCGTCCAGAACGCGCGCGGCCGGCCGGCGACCGGCCCCGCGTGCACGACGAGGCGGCCGCCCGGGGCGAGGGCGCGGCGGGCGAGACCGTAGAACTCCTGGGAGTAGAGCTTCGTGCTCGCCGTCATGCCGGGGTCGGGCAGATCCGCGACGACCACGTCGTACGTCGCCGGAGGGGCCCCGCGCAGCCACTGGAAGGCCTCCCCCGTGGCGACGTGTACGCGCGGGTCGCCGTAGACGTGGTCGTTGAGGCGGGACAGGCCCGGGTCGGTGCGGGCCAGCCGGACCAGGCCGGGGTCGAGTGCGACGACGTCGGCGCGGCGCACGCCGGGGTGGCCGAGGACCTCGCGGGCGGCCAGGCCGTCGCCGCCGCCGAGGATCAGCACGCGCGCGTGGGGGCCGCTCATCGCCGGCTGGACCAGGGCCTCGTGATACCGCCGCTCGTCGTGGCCGGCGAAGCGGAGCCGGCCGTCCAGGTAGAGGTCGAGGGGCCGGCCGTCGGTGCCGCCGGTGAGGACGATCTCCTGGACGCCGGTCCGCACCGCCACGCGCACGTCGTCGCCGTACACCGCCTGCCGGGCCGCCCGTTCGAAGTCGTCGACGAGGACGGCGGCGGAGGCGAGGACGCCGAGGACGGTGATGTTGGCGACGAGGAGCAGGCAGCGGGCCCGGCAGGTGAGGTCGCGCCGGAAGAGGCCCAGGACCAGGGCGGCGCCGGCCACGACGTTGACCCCGCCGGTCAGCAGGGAGCTGGTCAGCTGGCCCAGGAAGGGCAGCAGCAGGAACGGGAAGGCGAGGCCGCCCACCAGCGCGCCCACGTAGTCCGCGGCGAACAGGTCGGCCACCGCGCCGCCCGCGTCCTGGCGGCGGATGCGCTGGATGAGCTCCATGAGGAGGGGCACCTCGGCGCCGATGAGCACACCGATGGCGAGGGAGAACGCGACGAGGAGCACGCGGGGGCCGTGGGCCCACACGCCGCCCCAGTCGCCGGTCCAGGCGAACACCGCGTAGAGCGCCATGGCGCTGCATCCGCCGACCAGCGCGAGGGTCGTCTCCAGGGCGCCGAAGCCGACCGCGGCGAACCGGCGCAGCCGTTTGGCGGCGAGGGAGCCGATGCCCATCGCGAAGACCATGACGGACAGCACGACGGAGGCCTGGGTGACGGAGTCGCCCATCAAGTAGGAGGCGAGTGCGACGAGTTCCAGTTCGTAGACCAGACCGCAGGCCGCGCAGACGAAGACGCACGCGAGGACCAGGAACCGCCCGGTGGCCGGCCGGACGGGGAGCCGTGCGGGCCCCGGCGGGGGCGGCTCCCGGTCCGGTCGGACACCGGGCGGGGCCGGTGCGTGCGGTTCGATCACGACTGCGACGTTACGTCACGACCTGGTTGCCCTTCGTCACCCACACGTGTGGAATCCGAGGTCGTTCGCGCGGCGGACGTTTGAGCCGCCGGTGCCTCAGGCTCCCTGGGCGGAGGCGCTCACGGACAGGCCGGGATCGCCCGACCGGACCCGGACGCCCACCCTCGTCCTGGTCGCCACCAGCTGCCCGTCCTGCGGGTAGGCGTGCCAGGTGCGCCAGTGCACCTGGCCGTCGCTGCGGTGGGCGAGCAGGGCGGTGAAGGCGTGCGGGCTGCCGGGGAAGACGCCGGCGAGGCCGTGCGGGTGCTCGGAGACGAGGGCCAGGAGTTCCTGGGCGCGGCCCGCGAACTGGCCGGGCGAGAGCTCCTCGACGCGCGCCGCGAACTCGTACTCCCAGTCGCCGACCCGCTTGGCGACGCCCAGCGGGAGCGGGGTGCTGGTGCCGGGAAGGCAGGCCACCGTCTCGGAACAACTGCCCTGCTCCTCCTCCAGCAGCACCTGGTGCGATGCGCCGAGCAGTCTCAGCTGCAACCTGGCGGCGGACAGTTCGAGGTCGAGTGTGGCGAGGGCGGGCAGCGGCTCTCGCCCCAGTGCCCAGGCGAGATCGGCCGCGCGCGTGTCGGTGTAGGAGGTGTTCAGGGTCGTGAGCATGGATCGGCTCCGCGGAGACGCAAAGAAAGGAGGGGGCAGGTCGGCGCACCCCGGTCGAAGCCGGGAGAACGGCCCCGGTCGGCCCGGTCCGGAAGGTCGTCCGCACGGGACGTCCGAAGGGGTCCGAGGGGCTGCGTTGGTCGTCTAGAGGGAATCATGAACTGCGGTTGCTCCACAGCGTTTTTACCCAACTTCGTGGGGTTTCCATCCCTCGGGGGGTCCACAGCTCAATTGTTCAACTATGGCGTACCCCGGGCGGCCCAGGCGTGCATCCGCGCGCCCCACATGAAAGCGGCGAGCGCGGGTAGACGAGGTGGCCGTCCCGACCGTACGACCGCGGAGCCCGTGGTCAGCTCGGGCCCCGCGGTCCGGATGCGGCTTCCCCCGCGGGGAGCTCAGCTGCCCCGTGTCAGCTGCCTCCGCCGCATCCGCCGCCCCCGCCGCCTCCGCCGCAGGACGATCCGCCGCCCCCGCAGGACGACCCTCCGCCGCAGGAGTGGCCACCGTGGTGACCGCCGCCGGAGCCGCCGTCTCCCCCGCCGGCCCACCAGCTGCCACCGCCATCGCCGGCCGCGCTGCCGCCGGCGCTGTAGCGGCGCGGCCGGCCGCCGCGGTACGACCTCGCGGCGCCGCGAGTGCGGACGTTGACCAGCATGGCCGCCACGAGCACGATTCCGATCACCGCCAGGATGATGCCGAAGACCATGGCGCCACCCTCCTTCCCTGTCCCCCGAAGCGGCCCCCCGTGGGCGCCTCGCGTGGCGTCCGAGCGCCACGTGCACGGGGGATGCCCGCCCGTCTCATCTGCCAAAGCAGAGTTGAGGAACTCCAGAGCTTCGGCGCAGGATGACGGGCATGACCTCCACCGCGCGCCCCTTCCTCAACCGCCGTCTCGCCGAGTTCGGGACGACGATCTTCGCCGAGATGTCCGCCCTGGCCGCGGCGACCGGCGCGATCAACCTGGGGCAGGGTTTCCCCGACACCGACGGCCCCGAGGAGGTCCGCGAGGCGGCCGTGCGGGCGCTGCGGGACGGGCGCGGCAACCAGTACCCGCCGGGCCCCGGCGTCCCCGAGCTGCGCACGGCGATCGCCGACCACCAGCTCCGCCGCTACGGCCTCTCCTTCGACCCGGACACCGAGGTCCTGGTCACCGCGGGCGCCACGGAGGCCATCGCCGCGACCCTGCTCGCGCTGCTGGAGCCGGGCGACGAGGTCGTGGCCCTCGAGCCGTACTACGACTCCTACGCGGCCTGCATCGCGATGGCGGGCGCCACGCGGGTGCCGGTCACCCTGCGCCCGGACCCCGAGCAGGCCCGTTTCCGCCTCGACCTGGACGAACTGCGCGACGCGGTCACCGGGCGCACCCGGCTGCTGCTGATCAACACCCCGCACAACCCGACCGGCACGGTCCTCACCCGCGAGGAGCTGACCGCGATCGCCGAGCTGGCGGTGGAGCGGGACCTGCTGGTCGTGACGGACGAGGTGTACGAGCACCTGGTGTTCGACGAGGCCGAGCATGTGCCGCTGGCGACGCTGCCCGGGATGCGGGAGCGGACGGTCACCATCGGGTCGAGCGGCAAGACCTTCTCGTTCACGGGCTGGAAGGTCGGCTGGGTCACGGCGTCGCCCGGACTGGTCACGGCGGTGCGCTCGGCGAAGCAGTTCCTCACATATGTGTCGTCCGGTCCGTTCCAGTACGCGGTCGCCGAGGCGCTGGCCCTGCCCGACAGCTACTTCGCCGACTTCCGCGCGGACATGCGGGTCAAGCGCGACCTGCTGGCGGCGGGGCTCGCGGACGCGGGCTTCGCGGTCTTCCGCCCGGCCGGCACCTATTTCGTGACCACCGACATCCGCCCCCTCGGCGAGTCCGACGGCTTCGCCTTCTGCCGCTCGCTGCCCGAGCGGGCGGGCGTGGTCGCCATCCCGAACGCCGTCTTCTACGACCACCGCGAGGAGGGCGCGCCCTTCGTACGGTTCGCGTTCTGCAAGCGGGTGAGCGTGCTGGAGGAGGCGGCCACCCGGCTGAAGGCACTGGCGGGCTGACGGCGCCGGGCGGGAGCGGGGCCCACGGAAGCGGGCGCACGGAAGCGGGCGCCCGTCCACAGGCTGTGGACGGGCGCCCGCTCGGCGTACAGGCAGGGTGTGGACCTAGTTGTCGCCCTCGGCGCCCTCGGCGCCGTCTTCGGGCTTCTCGTCGGCGTCGTTGACCGCCGACTCCAGGCCCAGCTGCTCCACGAGCCACTTGTCGAACTCGATCGCCGCCCGCACCCAGCTCACCGTCGAGGAGACGAAGAGTTCGATGTTCACACCGGCGCCGATCAGCAGCTGCGCCTCGCCGATGAGGCGGACGGTGCCGTCGTCGTGGGTGTGGGTGTAGACCTTCGGCCACAGGGTGCGGCGGTTCCAGTCGTCGATCGACTCGAGCAGCGCCACCTTGTCGTCGATCTTGTGGGGCCGGTCGTAGAACGTCCGCACCGAGTAGACCGCCTGGTCACCCTCGCCGCGGAACATGAAGTACGTACGGAACTCCTCCCACGGCGCCGCGAGGTCACCCTCGTCGTCGACGACGTACTTCAGCTCCATCTGGTCGAGGAGCTGCTTCACGAGATCCTGATCCGGGACGACGGGGCCCGCCGGTCCACCCTGGGGCTGCGGCTCCTGCTGGCCCCCGAAGTTCGGAATCGAGGACGGGTCGATGCTCACCGTGATTTTCCCTTCGTACGGATCCCGCCATCCTCCCCCATGCGGGGAGGGGGGTGGCAAGCCCAGCACGGGCCTGTCAGCCCTGAGCTGACATGATCCGGCCTGTTGCGCGAAGAGGCAGTGACAGGTGGAGGGGAATCGCATGGCGAACGAGCGAAGCGAGGCCGCGGTGCCGCCGGGGCCGGCGCCACGGGGCCGGACCAGGTGGGGCCTGGTGGCGGCGGTCCTGGCCCTGCCGGTGCTGCTGGTGGGCGGCCTGCTGGTGCTGGCCGTCGTCTGGGTGCTGACCGACGACGAGGAAGTGGACGGGACCCGGCTGAAGAAGGTGCCCTGCGCCGAAGCGCTGGCGTTCGGCGGGGCCGAGCTGCCGACGGGCGCCCAGGACGCCGCGTGCACGGTGCAGTCCTGGCTGGACACGAACTACGAGGCCGACTTCCGGATGCCGCGCGCGGGCTTCGACGCCTGGCTGGCCGACACCTATCCGCAGGCGCCCGAGCCGGGCGGCCCCGGGACCCAGGCCTGTGTGCACGGCTCGGACTACTGCTTCCAGCTCGACGTCACCGACCGCCCCGGGACGGACGCCTACTACGTCAACGTGAACGTGACGCACGTGAACGCCGAGACCGTACGGGTGCGGTACTCGGCGTTCACGACGTGAGGTGACCGGGGCGGGCGGGGCCGGGGGTGGCGGCGGGGGCGCTACAGCGTCTTGCCGGTCGCCGGGCCCACGATCAGGCCCTCGCCCTCGCCGAAGGTGTCCACCCGGACCGTGTCGCCGTCCTTGATCTCGCCGGCCAGGATCTCCTTGGCGAGCCGGTCGCCGATGGCCGTCTGGACCAGGCGGCGCAGCGGGCGGGCGCCGTACGCCGGGTCGTTGCCCTCGTCGGCGAGCCAGGCCAGGGCCGCGTCGGTGACCTCCAGGGTGAGGCGGCGTTCGGCGAGCCGCTTGGCCAGGCGGTCGATCTGGAGGCGGGCGATCCGCTCCAGCTCCTCCTTGTTCAGGGCCGAGAAGACGACCAGGTCGTCGAGCCGGTTGAGGAACTCCGGCTTGAACGAGGCCCGCACCACCTCCAGGACCTGCTCCTTCTTCTCCGCCTCGGTGGTCACCGGGTCGACCAGGTACTGGCTGCCCAGGTTCGACGTCAGCACCAGGATGGTGTTGCGGAAGTCGACCGTGCGGCCCTGGCCGTCGGTCAGCCGGCCGTCGTCCAGGACCTGGAGGAGGACGTCGAAGACCTCCGGGTGCGCCTTCTCCACCTCGTCCAGCAGGACCACGCTGTACGGGCGCCTGCGCACCGCCTCCGTGAGCTGGCCGCCCTCCTCGTAGCCGATGTAGCCGGGGGGCGCGCCGACCAGGCGGGCGACGCTGTGCTTCTCGCCGTACTCCGACATGTCGATGCGGATCATGGCCCGCTCGTCGTCGAAGAGGAAGTCGGCGAGGGCCTTGGCCAGCTCGGTCTTGCCGACGCCGGTCGGGCCGAGGAAGAGGAAGGAGCCGGTGGGGCGGTCGGGGTCGGCGATGCCGGCGCGGGAGCGGCGTACGGCGTCGGAGACGGCCTGCACCGCCTGCGCCTGGCCGATGAGACGGCGGCCGAGCTCCTCCTCCATGCGCAGCAGCTTCTGCGTCTCGCCCTCCAGGAGGCGGCCGGCGGGGATGCCGGTCCAGGAGGCGACGACGTCGGCGATGTCGTCCGAGCCGACCTCCTCCTTGACCATGGTGTCCTTCGCGGCCTCCTCCTCGGCCTCGGACGCGGCCTCCAGGTCGCGCTCCAGGGTCGGGATCTCGCCGTACAGCAGCTTGCTGGCGGTGTCGAAGTCGCCGTCGCGCTGGGCGCGCTCGGCCTGGCCGCGCAGGTCGTCGAGCTTCTCCTTCAGCGCGCCGACCCGGTTGAGGGACTGCTTCTCCTTCTCCCAGCGGGCGGTGAGCAGGCGCAGCTCCTCCTCCCGGTCGGCGAGGTCGCGGCGCAGCTTCTCCAGCCGCTCGCGGGAGGCGGCGTCCGTCTCCTTGCTGAGCGCCAGCTCCTCCATCTTCAGCCGGTCCACGGACCGCTGGAGCTCGTCGATCTCGACCGGCGAGGAGTCGATCTCCATGCGCAGGCGGGAGGCCGCCTCGTCGACCAGGTCGATGGCCTTGTCGGGGAGGAAGCGGGAGGTGATGTACCGGTCGGAGAGGGTCGCGGCGGCCACCAGGGCCGCGTCCGCGATCTGCACCTTGTGGTGGGCCTCGTAGCGGCCCTTGAGACCGCGCAGGATCGCGATGGTGTCCTCGACCGACGGCTCCGCCACCAGCACCTGCTGGAAGCGGCGCTCCAGCGCCGGGTCCTTCTCGATCCGCTCCCGGTACTCGTCGAGCGTCGTCGCGCCGACCATGCGCAGCTCACCGCGCGCGAGCATGGGCTTGAGCATGTTGCCGGCGTCCATCGCGGAGTCGCCGCCGGCGCCCGCGCCGACGACCGTGTGCAGCTCGTCGATGAAGGTGATGATCTGCCCGTCGGAGTCCTTGATCTCTGCGAGGACGGTCTTCAGCCGCTCCTCGAACTCGCCCCGGTACTTGGCGCCCGCGACCATCGCGCCGAGGTCCAGCGCGACGAGCCGCTTGTTCCTGAGGGACTCGGGCACGTCGCCCTTGACGATCCGCTGGGCGAGCCCCTCGACGACGGCGGTCTTGCCGACGCCGGGCTCGCCGATGAGGACGGGGTTGTTCTTGGTGCGCCGGGAGAGGACCTGCACGACGCGCCGGATCTCCTGGTCCCGCCCGATGACCGGGTCGAGCTTGCCCTCGCGGGCGGCGGCGGTGAAGTCCGTGCCGAACTTCTCCAGGGCCTTGTACTGCCCCTCGGGGTCGGCGCTGGTCACCCGGCGCCCGCCGCGGGACTTCCGGAAGGCCTCCTGGAGCTTCTTCGGGGTCGCTCCCTGCCGGGCCAGCACGTCGCTGGCCTGTCCGCCCTTGGCGGCGATGCCGATGAGCAGGTGCTCGGTCGACAGGTACTCGTCACCCAGGTCGCTTGCCCGGCTCTGCGCGTCGGCGATGACGGACAGCAGCTCGCGGTTGGGCTGCGGGGGCGCGACGGTGGACCCGGTCACGCTGGGCAGCGCGCCGAGCACCTTCTCGGCCCCGGCCCGCACGGCCGCCTGGTCCGCGTCGACGGCGGCGAGGAGGTCGACGATGTTGTCGTTCTCCTGCCCCTGGAGCAGAGCGAGCAGCAGATGGGCGGGGATGAGGTCGGCGTGTCCCTGGGACACGGCCCTGTTGCTGGCCGCGTTGATCGCGTCCCGGCTCCGGTTGGTCAGCTCGGCGTCCACGTTCGCTTTCTCCTCCTGGCGTCAGCAGTCTCCCGTGTCTGACTCAGTCAGCGTACACAAAGTTGAGTCTATTCCGCTCAAGGTGTGCGCGGGAGTCCGGGAACGGGTTAGGTTCCGGGCCATGGCCGCATATCCCCAGGACCCGGGTTCCCCGGACGCGTCGTATCTCGCCTTCTGGCGCGAACGGCACCTGTGCACACTGACCACACCACGTCCGGACGGCAGCCCGCACGTGGTTCCGGTCGGAGTGACATACGAACCCGGGGCCCGACTCGCTCGGGTCATCGCCGACAAGCGCAGCACGAAGGTCGGCAACGTCCTGGCGGCGGGTCCGGACGGCGCCCGGGTCGCGGTGTGCCAGGTGGACGGCCGGCGCTGGGCCACCCTGGAGGGCAGGGCGTACGTGCGCGGGGAGCCGGACCGGGTCGCGGAGGCGGAGCGCCGGTACGCCGAGCGCTACGGGCGCACGCCGAGCCCGAACCCCGCGCGCGTGGTGATCGAGATCGAGCTGACCCGGGCGATGGGCCGCGGCTGACGCGGGTGAGGCGTGGCGGATGACCAGATCCGTCCCCGTCGTTTTTCGGCCAACGCTCAAGCGGGTGCATGTGCGGAAATGTCCCCGCAAATTACAGCGGCGTCACCGTGTTCAGGTCACGGTGACGCCGCTGCGGGGGGAAGCACCTGAGCGATCTGTTACGACGGGGGAATCGCGTCAGGCACTGCGGGGGGTGGCTGAGATGGTCTTCAGGGGCGGGGTCTCGGGCTCCACGAGCCTGTGGTCCCGCTGGTCCAGGTTCACAAAGATCATTCCGTAACGAATGGCGCACCGCACGGGCTGCGGCGCCCCCCGGGGCTTGCGCAGGCACCGGTAGGCCCGTACGTCCTCGTCCTCGTCGCGCGTCACGACCACCGGCTCGCCGAACACGGTCACCATCAACGAGTCACCACTGTGGGGGATGGCGGTGACCAGGTCGATGAAGTGCCAGCCGGAGCGGTAGGCGGTGGCCATTTCGCGGCGGAAGGAGCGGTCGTCGGGTGGAGTGGTCATGACTCGGCGACCCACGTACTGTCGCCGGGAGCGACCCATGTGCTGTCACCCGGCACGTCTGCCGCCGTGATCACCCATGTGCTGTCACTGGGCGCGACCCACGTACTGTCCGCGGGCGCCGCGACGGTCTCGGTACCCGTGCTCCAGGTACTGTCGCGCGCCGTGTCGCCCGTCGTTCCCGCAAGGCCACTCAGCGCCCCGAAGGCCAAGGCGGCGGAGAAGGCGGCGGCAAGCGCCGAGCGAAGCATTCTCTTATGCATAGTCGGCTTCGTCCTCATTTGAAGGTCACCTCTCCCCCGTCCACTACGACGATGGCCCATTCGGGCACGTCATGGCCACACAATCGATGCATCATGTTCCTGCACGTTCAGGACCCTGGGGGGTGGAGATTTGACGAAAAATGAGACAAAGCAGACACATCCTCATGCGTCGACTGAGCTGTGCGAGGAAGGTCGCCGTCTCTATGGGAACGCTCTTCGGACGGGCCGCCTAGCCCGTGCCGACGTGGAGCCTGCTCCGTGTTTGATGGAGTTCGCCCTGCTTCATGCGGACCCCGACGACGCGAACTGGCTACGTCCGGTGCCCCCGTCGATCGCCCTGTCCCAGCTGCTCAACCCGATCGAGCGCGAGATCACCCAGCGCAGACGGCTGTCGGTCGAACTCGCCGACGCTTTCGAGCCGTTCATGACCCTCAGCGCCCAGCCGACGCCGACCACACACTCGATCACGGTGCTGGAGGGCATCGACCGGATCAACGCGGCACTCGATCTGGCCACCTCCCAGTGCCAGACCGAGATGCTCACCGTCCAGCCGAGCCGCCGGCGCCTCGAACACACCCTCGTACAGGGCCTCGAGCGCGACCGGCCGCTGATCGAACGCGGCTGCCGGATCCGGACCCTCTACCAGCACACGGCCCGGTACAGCCCCGAGACGCTGGCCTACGTCTCCCAGTTCACCGACGGCAAGGTGGAGTACCGCACCATCGACGAACTCGTGGAGCGGCTGATCATCTGTGACGAGACCGTCGCCTTCATCCCGACCCGGGACGACGGACAGGTCGCCCTCGAGCTCCGGCACCCGGGACTCGTCCGCTACCTGATCAAGGTCTTCGAGTTCATGTGGGGCCGCGCGGTCCCGCTGGCCACCGGCGCCCCCTACGAGACCGCCCCCGACGGCATCACGGACATCCAGCACTCCATCGCCAAGCTCCTCGTCGAGGGGCATGTCGACGAGGCCATAGCCCGCCGTCTGGGCATGAACGTACGCACCTGCCGAGCCCACATAGCGAAACTCGCCACGGCTCTGGGCAGCGGCAGCCGCGCCCAACTCGGCTTCCTCATAGCTCAGTCGGGGATCCTCAAACAGGAACCCTGACCCTGCGGGCGGGCCCGGAACCGAGAACCGGGAACGGCACGCCCGCGCCCGGCCGGGCCGCGCACCTCCCGGCCGCCCGCAGTCGACCGCACGCCGTCGTCGTCCACCGTCCGCAGTCCGCAGTCCGCCGTCCGCCGTCCTCGAACAGGAGAGAGATTCGCAGTGAACGCGCCGCCGCACGCCCACCACGGCGTGGAGAACCTGTGCGCCGCCGGCACGAACCTCTACGAGACGGCCCTGCGCGACGGACGGGTCAAGACCGAGGAGGCCGAGACGGCGGCCCCCTGTCTGCTGTCCTTCGGCCTGCTGCACCCGGTCGTGGACGACCCGGACCAGCTCGAACCCGTCTCCCCCGCCCTGGCCCTGCACCGGCTGCTGCGCGCCTCGGGCACCCGCATCGCCGACGAACGGCGCCGCGAGGAACGACTGGCGACCCTCTTCGAACCCCTGATGCGGATCACCGGCAGCCGCACCGCCGCCGCCGATCCCGCCTCCCTGCGGCTCCTCAGCGGCACGGAACAGATCAACGGGGCCATCACCGAGGCGACGGCCGAGGCGTCCGACGAACTGCTCTGCATCCAGCCCAACGTCCACTACAGCGGGCCGCGCGGCGAGACGGCCCAGACCGTGGCCATGGCTCGCGACCAGGCCCTGCTCGACCGGGGCTGTCGCATCCGCACCCTCTACCAGCACACCCAGCGCCACCAGCCCCTCGTCCTGGCCCGCTACGAGCAGCTCCGGGGCGACGTGGCGGCCCGGACCCTCGACGAGGTCACCGACCGGCTGATCGTCATCGACGGCAAGGTCGCCTTCATCCCCGCCGGCGAGGACGGCCGACTGGCCCTGGAGGTCCGCCACCCCGCCCTCCTCACGTACTTCACCATCACCTTCGACCGCCTCTGGCGGCTGGCCACCCCGATGTACCCGCAGGCGGTGCACCGCCCCTCCCTCAACGGCGTCACCCCCCGGCAGCAGGCCATCGCCGCCCTCCTCGTCGAAGGGCACACCGACGCCGTCATCGCCGACCGCCTCGGCATGAACATCCGGACCGCACGCGTCCACATCGCCAAACTCGCCACCACCCTCGGCAGCGAGAGCCGCGCCCAACTCGGCTACCTCATCGGGCAGTCGGGGATCCTTGACCAGGAACGGAACCGGAACCGGGCGGCGCAGGAGCAGGAGCAGGAGCAGCGGCCGGGTCCGGACCGGCCCCCGGCGCCGGAAGGCTGACCGACGGCGGCTCCGCCTCCCCGGACGGCCGGTCGAGGCCGACCTGCGCGATCCGCACCCCCAACTGGGTCCGGCTGGCCGCGCCCAGGGTCTCCGAGAGCCGGGCGATGTGCGCGCGGCAGGTGCGCACACTGATGCCCAGGCGCTCGGCGATCACCGCGTCCTGATGCCCCTCCGCCAGCAGGGCGGCGATCGACTGCTCCCGGTGCGAGATGCCCTCGATCCGGGTCTCGGGCAGGGGCGCGGTGAGCGGGATCGCCAGCCGCCACAACCGCTCGAAGACCGTCACCAGGTAGGAGACCAGGGCCGGGTGGCGCAGCTCCAGGGCCATCGTGCGGTCGGTGTTCGCCGGGATGAAGGCGACCGTGCGGTCGAAGAGGATCAGCCGGTCGATGACCTCGTCCAGCGTGCGGGCCTCCACCGCGTCGCCCATCAGCTCCAGGTAGGTCAGCAGGCCCTGGCCGTGCCGGGCGACGTGGTTGTAGATGTCCCGCATGCGCACGCCCCGGCCGCGCAGCTCCAGCGCCCGGTGCAGGCCCTCCGACAACTCGTGCTCACGCCGGATGCCGCCGGGCTGCACGGTGAGGACCTCGGTCGTGCACGCCACGGTCGCCGCGTCCAGGGCGGCCTGGATGCGGGAGGCGCCGTCCAGGACCCGGATCGCCGCGCCCTCACCGGCCGTCCCGCCCCGCGCCGGGCCGCCCAGGCCCGCGTACCACTCGAAGGCGGCGACCGCCGAGCCCATCCGGCGCCCGCTCGCGCTCACCTCGTCGTACAGACCGCGCAGCAGCCGGGTCATGACCTCCTGCGGGGAGGTCGGCACCAGCCAGTCCATGTCGTCGGGGTCGGGGTGCAGCAGGGCGAGTTCCAGGAGGCACGGGACCGGCTCGGCGTCGGTCCGCGCCACCCGACCGCGCCGCACGGCCCGGGAATACACCCGATCCCCGGCCTCGCACAGTCGGTCGGCACCGTGTGGATGCTCCTCCGTCCCGTGCCCGGCCATCGCCCATCCCACCCCCGCCGTACGCCGCTTCCGGAGCGCAACTATGCGCGGCCCGGACCGGCTCCGCAACACGGCTGCCCCGGCCGACGCCTGAGAAAACCACCGGTCTGTTCCTGTTTCTCCCGGCCTCCTCCCCTCGCACTGCAACAAGCTGACGGTGGTGCCGGGCGCTCGCGACAAGGCATGGTGGGTTCCGCTTGCCCCCGGGTGCTCCCCACTCGGGGGAGGGCACAGCCAACCCGGCCGGACCACGGGGGAGTCCGGCCGGGCCCAGGCCACGGGCCACCACACCCGCGATGCCCCGCGGACACACCGAGCACCCGTGCACTCCCGGAAATGCCGGAGTGATCGCCGTGTCACGTACCCCACTTAACGTCGGCCCATGGCGGACATATTTGACGCGTACGCGCTGGCCGACGCGTGGGACGAGATGTTCGAGCGGCCGGGTGAGGTCAGGACCGCCTACGAGCCGGTACTGGCCGCGCTGCAGCCGATCGAACCGGGTGAACTGCGCTTCAGGGCAGACCAGATGGCCCGCGCCTTCACCGACCGCGGGGTGACCTACGCCTTCGCGGGCGAGGAGCGGCCCTGGCCGCTGGACCTGGTGCCCAGGATCCTCGACGCGCTGGAATGGGATTTCGTACAACGGGGGGTCGCTCAGCGGGTCAGAGCCCTGGAGGCCTATCTCGCCGACGCCTACGGGCCCTGCCGCGCCTTCGAGGACGGCGTCGTCCCCTGGCGGCTGCTGCTGGGCTCCCCGCACTTCCACCGCGCCGCCCACGGCGTCGAACCGCCCGGCGGGGTACGCATCCACGTGGCCGGCATCGACCTCGTCCGGGACGAGGCGGGGGACTTCCGGGTGCTCGAGGACAACGTGCGGGTCCCCAGCGGGGTGTCGTACGTCATCGAGAACCGGCGGGCGATGACCCGGGTGTTCCCCTCGCTCTTCGACGGACAGCACGTCGTGCCGGTGGACGGCTACCCCGCGCGGCTGCTCGCCGCCCTGCGGGCCGCCGCGCCCGAGGGGACCGCGGACCCACGGGTCGTCGTCCTCACCCCCGGCCCCAGCAACGCCGCCTACTTCGAACACGCCCTGCTGGCCCGGCTGATGGGCGTGCAACTGGTCGAGGGCCACGACCTCGTGTGCCGCAACCACCGGGTGTGGATGCGGACCACCAAGGGCGAGGTCCCGGTCCATGTCGTCTACCGGCGGCTCGACGACGACTTCCTCGACCCGCTCCACTTCCGCCCCGACTCGGTGATCGGCTGCCCGGGCATCATGACCGCGGCCCTGGCCGGAAAGGTCACGCTCGCCAACGCCGTCGGCAACGGCATCGCGGACGACAAGCTGCTGTACACCTACGTCCCGGACCTCATCCGGTACTACCTCGGCGAGGAACCGGTCCTCCCCAACGTGGAGTCGTACCGCCCCGACGAACCCGGGCAGCTCGACGCCGTCCTCGACCAGCTGGACAAGCTGGTGATCAAGCCCGTGGACGGCGCCGGCGGACAGGGCATCGTCATCGGCCCGAAGGCCGACGCCAAGACCCTGGCGAAGACGCGGAAGGCCGTCGCCGCCGACCCGCGCGGCTTCATCGCCCAGCGGCCCGTGGCCCTGTCCACCTCCCCCACCCTCGCGGGCGACCGCATGGCACCGCGCCACATCGACCTGCGGCCGTTCGCCGTCAACGACGGCACCGACGTCTGGGTGCTGCCCGGCGGACTGACCCGCGTGGCCCTGCAGGAGGGCAACCTGATCGTCAACTCCAGTCAGGGCGGCGGCTCCAAGGACACCTGGGTGCTCGCCGAGGGCCCGGCGGACGGCCCGGCCGCCCTGCCGGCCGACGACGCGCCCCCGGCCGTCGCACCCCGCCAGCTGGGCCCGGACGGGGTCCCCACCGCCGTACAGGAAGGGGCGCAGCAGCAGTGAACGACGTCATCCTCTCCCGCATAGCGGAAGCGCTGACCTGGACCGGCCGCTACGCCGAACGGGCCGACGCGACCGCGCGCATCCTCGACGCCTACCTCCACCGCATGCTGGAGGACCCCTGGCGCGACGAGGACGCGGCCTGCCGGTCGCTGTACGCGATCCTCGGCGTCGACGCGGGCCCCGACACCGTCGACATGCGGCAGGTCCTGGACCAGCTGGCCTTCGACTCCCGCTCCACCTGCGCCATCGAGGGCGCGCTGGGCGCCGCCCGGCTGAACGCGCGCAGCGCCCGCGAGGCCGTCTCCTCGGCGATGTGGGAGTGCCTGAACGCCACCTGGCACGCCCTGGCCGACCAGCGCCGCGCGGCCTCCCGTACGGGCCCCTACGGCTACCTGGAGCTCGTCCGCAGCCGCGCGGCCCTCTTCTTCGGGCTCGCCGACTCCACGATGAGCCGCGACGACAGCTGGCGGTTCGTCGTCCTGGGCCGGAGCCTGGAGCGGGTGGACATGACCGTACGGCTGCTGTCGGTGCGCGTCCTGGACGCCGCCCACGCGCCCGACTGGCCGACCCTGCTGAGCGCCTCCGGCGCCGACGAGGCGTACGCGCGCGTGTACGGCGGTTTCGGCGACACCCCGAGAGTGGCCGAATTCCTGCTCCTGGACCGGGACTTCCCGCGTTCGGCGCTGCACGCGCTGACGACGGCCGAGGAGTGTCTGAGTGCGCTCGGCCGTCCCCGGCAGGACCCCGCCCGCCGTCCCATCGGCCGGCTGCGCACCCGCCTCGAATACCTCGACTCGCCCGCCCTGGAGGATCAACTGCCGCTGCTCCTGGCCGACTTGCAGGCCGCGTGCATGGCGTCGGCGGAGGCGGTGGCGGAGCGGTTCTACCCGTACCAGGGGCCCGTGGTGTGGGCCCAGGAAGGAGCGTGAGCACGATGACCACCGCGGCCACCACCCGCAGGCTCCGTATCCGGCACACGACCCGTGTCTCCTACACGCAGGCCGCCGTCCTCTCGCACAACGAGGTCCGGATGACCCCGCTCACCCTGCCGGGCCAGACGACGCTGGACTCCCGGGTGACCGTCCGCCCGGCGGCCACCACCTGGTCGTACTGGGACTACTGGGGCACCCAGGTCACCGCCTTCGAGCTGATGGACCCGCACGCGGACCTGACCATCACGGCGTCCAGCCTGGTGGAGACGGCCCCGCCGGGCGCGCTGCCGCCGGCCCCGGGGTGGCCGGAGATCGCCGCGCACACGGCCGGCTCGCGCCTGCTGGAGTTCGCCGGCCCCACGGCCCGTACGACGGTCCCGCCGAAGCTGGTGAAGAAGGCGAGGAAGGCGGCCATGGGCCTGGACCCGCACGGGACGGCGGAGGCCGTGTCGGCGATGGTCGCCGACCAGGTGTCCTACCTGCCCGGCGTCACCGGCGTGAACACCTCGGCCGCCGAGGCCTGGGACCAGGGCGCCGGGGTCTGCCAGGACATCGCCCATGTCACGATCGCGCTGCTGCGCGGCCTGGGCCTGCCCACCCGGTACGTCTCCGGCTACCTCCACCCCGAGCGGGACGCGGAGCTGCACCGCCCGGTGGCCGGGCAGAGCCACGCCTGGGTCGAGTACTGGGCCGGCGACTGGCACGGCTACGACCCGACGAACCGGACCCGGCCCGACGAGTCCCACGTGGTGGTCGGCCGGGGTCGCGACTACGACGACGTCACCCCGCACAAGGGCATCTACCGGGGTGTCGCAGGCGGACCGCCGGAGGTGACGGTGGAGTTCACCCGGGTGGCGTGAGCGGCGGCCCGGGCGGGCGCGGGCCGGCCCGGTGCGGTCCGAGCCGGTACGTCCGGGCGGGCGCTCGGCCCGCCCGGCGTCCGTGGCTCGGATCAGAGCAGGTCGAGGGCCTGGCAGGCGGCCTTGTACTTGGCGGTGCAGATCTCGGAGACCTTGTAGATGCCGTCGGCGACGATGGTCGACTTGATGTTGCTCTTCGTCAGCGCGACCACGGTCACCAGCTTGGCCGGGATGTCCTTGGCGGTCGGGCTGTCGACCCGGTCGCGGGTGAGGGCGTCGAACTGGATGTCGCGGCCCTGGACCTTGGCGACGGCGGCCTCGGCGGCGGCCTCGGCCTCGTTGGGGTACGGCTTGTAGACGCTCATGAACTGCTCGCCGCTGATGATGCGCTGCACGGCCGCCAGCTCCGCGTCCTGGCCGGTGATCGGGGGCAGGTCGCCGGAGCTGACACCCGCGGCCTTGAGGGCCTTGATGATGCCGCCGGCCATGGCGTCGTTGGCGGAGTAGACGCCGGCGATGTTGGACACGCCCAGTGCCTCGATCGCCTTCGTCATGTTGGCCTCGGCGACCTCGGGGCTCCACTTGTCGGTGTCGTACGACTTCGCCACCGTGACGCGGCCGTTGAGCTCGTTGAGCGCGCCCGCCTTGAACTGCCCGGCGTTCGGGTCGGTGGGCGAGCCGTTCACCATGACGATCTTGTCGCTGGCCTGAAGGTTGGGGATGGCCTCCGCGAGGGTGCGGCCCTGCACCTCGCCGACGAGCTCGTTGTCGAAGGAGACGTACCCGTCGATCGGCCCCTGGGCCAGGCGGTCGTAGGCGATGACGGGGATGTTCGCGTCCTTGGCCTTCTGCACCATCGTCGCGATCGACTTCGAGTCGACGGCGTCCAGCAGGATGACGTCGACCTTCTCGTCGATCATCTTCTGCATCTGGGTGAGCTGCGTCTTGGCTTCCCCGGCGGCGTTCGCGTACTCCGTCCTGCCCTTGTTCTCGGTGAGCTCGGCGACCTTCTTCTTGATGATGGGGTAGTCGAAGTCCGCGTACCGGGTGTTGGTCTCCTCCGGCATCAGCACGCCCACCGTGACGTCGTTGCTCCGGGTCGGTGTCGCACTGCTGCTGTTCTCCGAGGCCCCCAGCATTCCGCACCCGGCGAGCGACAGGGACATCGTGGAGGCGACCACAGCTATGGCGATACGACGCATTCGGGGGCTCACTTCAGGTGCGTTCGGTGCGATTCCGGACACATGGGTGTGACATGTAGACCCAGGTGTCTGAAAAGACAACGCGGCGGCGGCCGTCGGCGTCAAGCGGAACTACTTAACGAAGTAGCAACATCACACTCCGCTTAGCAGGTGAAGACGCATGGAGAGCACGCGGAGACGTTGAAAAGACCTGGACGGAGAACCAGCCGACGAGTGCGCAAAAAGGTCGCACGACCAAGGCCGTTCCTCGCGGTCACGATCACGACGGCGTCCCTTCCGGCCCGAGGGACGTACGAATCCCGCCGGCCTCGCCACGGCCGTCGTACTGACCACGACCGGCGGCCTCCTCACCACCGACGTCGCCGCCGCGCGAGGACAACCGCCTCCGCAGGGCACGGCGGAGCGGAGCGTGACCCCCCGGTTATAGGCCCGTGACCAGCGGAATTGTCGCCTCCGGCGCTGTTGCGAAGTGGTGACGGAGCGACGATTGATCACCTATGAAATCCGGGTGAAGATGAGTGCACCGCGAGCCGCCGGGGGGACAAGCAGTACCGGCGGGCGGTCACTTCTCCTCCTGCTCGTCGCACTTCCTCGTCGCGCTTCCTCGTCGCACTTCTCGCTCGTGTCTTCGCCCGCCGTCATCACGGCGTGCCCTTGCTGATTGATTCCTTGGGGGGATTCATCATGTCCGCTGGTTCCGTCGCCGCCCGCCGCATCCGCACCGTGGCCGCGACCGCCGTCGTCACCGCGGTCGCCGGCGCCGCCTTCGTCCCGGCCACCGCTGTCGCCGCCGACAAGGCGGGCGAACACGCGCTGAAGATGACGCTGGGCGCGCCCACCCCCACCGGCCCGCTCAAGCGCGGCGGGGCGACGGAGTCGATGATCCTCACGGTCGCCAACTCCTCCGACAAGGCGCAGGACTTCTCGGCCTGGCTGCCGGGCACGCCGGACGGTCCGAGCCCGGTGCTGAAGGACTCCATCGTCTTCGACGTGACCGCGGTCGACGCCCCCGCGACCAAGTCGGCCGTCGGCCGCCAGGACGGCTCCTTCCAGGGGCTGTTCTTCCCCGCCACCGGGAACGCGGCGTCCACCTTCTCCATCCCGGCGAAGACCGAGTACACCTGGAAGGTCACGGTCGGCCTCGGCGCCTCCTACCCCACCAACGACGGTGACTTCACCCTCACCGCCGGGCGGCTGGTCGGCGACACCGACGACGACCCGTCCCGCAACACCCAGGTCTTCAAGACCGATCCGGCGATCACGCCCGGCAAGCTCAACGTGGCGTGGGAGCAGAAGACAGGCGCCGTCGCGCGGCCCGGTCAGCGTGCCGAGCTGGTGCTGAACGCCACGGCCACCGGCCCCGGCGAGTTCCCCGCCGAGCTTCAGCGCACGGTGTCGGCCCAGCAGTTCCGTGAGGGCGCGGGCAACCCCGACTTCGTCCTGGAGGCCGAGGTCGACGGCAAGATCGTCAAGCTGAAGGAGTCCAACGACAGCGAGTGGGAACTCCCCGCCATATCCAAGGGCTTCGGCTCCGCCAAGGGCACCGAGAGCATCAAGCTGTACCTCTCCCTGGGTAAGAAGAGCGACATCAAGAAGGACACCGTCGTCCCGCTGGAGGCGCTGTTCTCCATGGCCGACTCCTGGGGGTTCAACGGCGCCCGGACCAAGGTGAAGGCCGGCCCGGCCCTGGTCACCCCGCCGAGCGGCACTCCGTCCACGACGCCGTCGGCGTCCGCGTCCGCCTCCGCCTCCGCGTCTCCGTCGGCGTCCGCGTCCGGCTCCGCGGCCACCACCACGGGCGGCACGACCGGCGGCACCACGAACACGACGAGCACCACCGGTTCGCTCGCCGCCACCGGTTCGGGCGGCGGTGCCCTCTACGGCGCCCTCGCGGCCGCCCTGCTGGCCGTCGGCGGTGCGGCGGCCTGGTTCGGCACGCGCCGCCGGCGGTCCGCGCGCGTCTGATCCCCGTCGTCCGTCGGCCGACGGACGAAGACAACGGACGAAGACGACGGACAGGGGAGGGGCCCGGAGGCAGTCGCCTCCGGGCCCCTCCCCTGTCCTCGGTGCTGCCGGCGTCGGCTCAGCGCGCCCCGGGGTCGTACTTCTTCAGCGAGGCCTGGACCTCGGCGGCGTACGCGCCCTCCCACCACGGGACCGTCTCGACCAGCACCGGCTTGGTGCCGGAGGCGAGGACGAGGGCCCGGCCGGGCGGCATCGCGCCGAGGTCGGAGACCTGGAGGACGCGTTCGCGGCGCGTGGACTCGCTGATCGCGCGGTTGCCGGACCAGCCGCCGAACTCCGACTCACGGCTGGTCTGGTACTCACGCAGCTCGTACTCGCCGGCCAGCTCGCTCAGGTCGCCCAGGAAGCGGGTGTCCGAGACGCCGCCGCCGTAGACGCGCACGTTCGCGGCGGACCACAGCTTCTCCATGCCGCGCTCGCCCCACACCTCGATGCCCTGCGCCCAGGACTGCAGGATCGTCATCAGGATGATCCCGCGCGAGCCGTAGTGCGAGTACAGGTCGGGCAGGGTCCGCCAGCGGCACACGTTGGCCGCCTCGTCGAGGACACCGACGAGAGGCAGCGGGAGACGGCCGCCGCGCTGGGTGGTGGCGTACTCCTCGGCCGCCTCGACGACCGCCACGGTCAGCGCGGTCACCAGCGGCCCGGCGGAGTCGCGCCCCTCCCGGCTCAGCGAGTACAGGGTGCCGCCGGTGCGGACGAACGCGTGCGGGTCGAACTCGCCCGCGTACTCGTCGGCCGGGGGCGTGACCCACCGGTTGACCTCGGGATTGACCAGGCAGGACGCCATCTGCTGGGCGACACCGTAGATGCCGCTGCGCTGCTTGTCGGGGGCGTTGATCACGCCGGCCAGCCCGTCCGCCGACATGGCGTGTCCGGCGCCGCGCAGGATCCGCTCCGGGGCATCGTCCTTGGGGTTGGACAGCCAGGTGTAGATCTGGGTGATCGGCGCCTTGGCACAGGCGGCGGCCAGCAGCAGGTTGGCGAGCAGGTCCTGGCCGGCCGGGTCGAAGAAGGCGTCGGTGGAGGCGTTGGCGTCCCGCGAACCGCTGGCGAAGTGGTCGGCCATCTTGCGGGCCTTGGCCACGTCGGTGACGTACGACAGCGGGTTCCACCACCAGCTCGGCTCCTCCTGCGCGACCTGCTGCGGGTCGAACACCCACACCGGGCCGCGCGCGGTCCGCGGACCCCGGGTCGCGTCCACGATGTCGCGCTTGTTGGAGGTGACGAGGACGGCGCCGGGCCCGTCCAGGATGGCGGGAATGGCACGCCGGGTCGTCTTACCGGTCCGCGGGCCCCAGATGTCGACGTGCATGTCCTCGTACGACCCGTACAGCGGCTGACGCCCCTTGACGGACCGTCCGATGAACACGCCGGGCGTGCTCGACTGCACGCCGAGGCGCTCGGCGGTGGCGGCCGCGCCCTTCATCGTCAGCTTGCCGAGCTCCTCGCCCTTCGCGAGGTGCTGGGCGGCACCGTCCACCTTGGGCTTGTTCCTGAACCGCTCCCGCACCCGGTAGGCGACGAGGCCGAGGATCCCGACCAGCACCGCCTCACCGGCCGCGACGGCACTGGCCGCCGAGCCCGGCCAGCTGTAGTCGCCCTTGATCACTTCGACGAGGAACGTCAGCGGGTTGCCGGGCGGCGCGGGCGCGTCGGCGTACCCGGCCCCGACCTTCGCCGCCAGCCAGGCCCCGGCAGCGACGAGGAGCACGACCGCGACGGCGATGACGATCTCGAAGGTCCAGTCGTCCTCGGCGCGGGGTTTCTTCTGCTGTTCTGCGGTCACCCGCGGGTCCGTCCTTTCTGGACTGTGGACTTGCTGAGTTGTCTGGGGGGTGGCTGGGGGGTGGGGGTGCTGGGAGGCGGTGTCCGCGAGGACCGGGGTCAGGCCTTCTCCGGAGCGAAGACGAAGACGCCCTCGCTCGTCGCCAGCAGGGCGTGGCCGTCGGACGTGCGCTCCAGCACGTCGACGTCGTCGTTCAGCGAGGAGCCGGGCTCCAGGCCGGAGGCCAGCACCTTCTTGGTGCGCATGTCGAGCGCCGCCAGCCCCAGGTCGCTGACGGACGCGTACAGGACGTCGCCGGTCGGCAGGGCCACCGGCTCGATGTCCTGCTCGTCCGCCTCCTGACGCCAGAGCTCGTCGCCCGTCTCCGCGTCCCAGGCGACCGCGCCTCCACCGAACTGGGTGACGACGCTCTTTCCGTCCGCGGAGAGGACGACGACCGGCTCGTGCGCGTCGTTGGGGTCGAGGAAGGTCTTGGGGCCCTCCACGAGGGTGCGTCCCGTCTTGAGGTCGACCACCGTCAGGAGCGCGTCGTACGTGTCGTCCTTCAGGCCCCAGGCGAGCAGGCCCTTGTCCCCGGCGAGCGGGAAGAGGGAGGCGGCCGCCCGGTCGCCGTCCGGGGTCTGCGCCGCCACGGCGGCGGGCAGGGTGACGCCCTCCGTGTCCCACAGTGCCCTGCCGGTGAGCCGGTCGGAGACCTGGAGCCGCTCGCCGCTGACGTAGAACTCGGCGAGGGACGTCGCCACCCGATAGCCGAAGCCCGGGCCGATCGGTGCCTGGTCCTCCCACCGGTCCTGGACCTCGACGGTGGCTCCGCCGCCGAGCGGGGCGTAGGAGCCGCTGTCGTTGCCCGCCTTCAGCCGCACATGGCCGGCCTCGACGGTGTGGTCGGTGCCGTCCTCGCCGTCGTAGGCCGAGCTGCCCAGCTTCTCGCCGGAGGGGGCGTACATGGTGTACGTCGTCCGGACCGACTCCTTCTTCAGGCCGCTCGCCGGGGTCACGTCGCCGTCGACGGCCAGGAGGGCGGGTGTGCCGTCCTTCCACTGCCCGATGGTGAAGAACTCGGCGGGCGCCGGATCCCGGTCGCTCGACCAGCCGTCGGCGGGGATCGTGACCTCGACCGACGTGCGTTCCCGGCCGGTGGCCGCGTCGAGGAGGCGGGCCCGGAAGAGGTATTCCTCCGGTGTGCCGCCGGTGCTGTCGGGGTACGTCGTCGCGTCCTCGGTGAGGACGACGGCGTCACCGAGGACGCAGGTCTGCGAGTGGTCTCCGACGACCCTGCTCGTGGCCCGCTCGACCGGGTCTCCGGGGCATCCCGAGACACCGTCCGCGGTCAGGCTCCACACGGGCTTCCGGGCCAGGCCGGGCAGTGCGGCGCCCTCGTACGCGGGGCCTCGGGCGATGGACGCGGACGCCTTGGGCGTCGCCTTCTTGTCCGTCGCGCCGCCCGTCCCCGTGTCGTCGCCTCCGCCGCAGCCCGCGACCAGCCCCAGTGACACCAGGGCCCCGGTGAGAGGAAGAAGGTGACGCCTCATCTGTTGGTTCATGCTCCTGTTCCGCTGTCTGTGCCGTCGCCCTCGACCGCGTTCGTGCCCTGGGGGATCGGTACGCGGTAGACCCCGGTGATCGTGTCCTGGTAGTCCCAGTTGCTGAATTCGACGGACTTGCCCGGGCGCGGGGCGTGGATGATCTTGTGGCCCTTGGGGTCCCAGACCAGGCCCACATGGCCCGAGTGGCCCGCCTCCGGCCGGAAGAAGATGACGTCGCCGGGCTGTGCCTCGGACAGCGACACCTCGTACTTCTTGAGGTACGGCTCCTGCGTGTAGGTCGTCGTACCGATGTTGATCTTGCCGTCGCTGGCCATGTAGTACGCCCACTGCGTGAAGCTGGAGCAGTCGAAGCTGGTGGGGTTCTCGCCCTGGAGCCGCGGGGCGCCGAACACGTATGGGACCCCGATGCCGCGCTGGGCCCAGCCGAGGACCGCGCGGATCACCGGGTCGTCGGCGTCGGGAAGGACACCGGAGGCGCCCGCGCCGTCCGGGGCCACCGCGGCGCCGCCGTTGTCCTCGGCGCAGTCGGCGTACTGCGCGTCCCTGCTGCTCTCGTCGGATCCCGGGACGGTCCCGTAGTCGGGGTTGGCGGTGACCTTGCCCTTCATCCACTCGTCCGGGTCGACCATGCCCGGGCCCTTGTCCTGGCCGCCCACGAACGGGTTGTCGACACCGGGAACGAGGACCTCCCAGTGCAGGTGGGGTCCGGTGACGTTGCCGGTCGCGCCGACCGTGCCGATCTGCTGACCGCGCTTGACGGTCTGCCCGACGGACACCTTGATCGAGGTCTGGTGGCCGTAGAGCGTGATGACCCCGCCCGCGTGCTCGATCTTCGTCATGTTGCCGTACGAGCCGCCGGGACCGGCGTGGACGACCTTGCCGTCGGCCGGGGCGTAGATCGGGGTGCCGCTGGAGGCCACCAGGTCGAGGCCGGTGTGGTAACCGAGGCTCCACATACGGCCGTTCTGGTGGTAAGGGGTACCGACCGTGTACGTGCCCTGCTTCATGGGCCACTGCCAGTCCTTGCCGGTGGTGGGCTCCTTGGCAAGGGGGAACGACACGGTCGTCGCGTAACCGGCGCCGATGCTGTTGCTGTTGCTGTTGCCGCTGATGTCGCTGCTGTACGCGGCGAGGGACATCGCGGTCGTGCTGCCGTCACCGCTGTCGTCGTCCAGCGCCGGCGTCGACCAGGAGCGGGCCGGGGTCGCGGCGATGCTGAGCGCGGAGCCGGGCTGGGCGTTGTTGCCGACCGGTTCGGGAATGTCCGACTGCTTCCCGAGGGTGGGGAAGCCGGGGTTCTTCTCGATGGTCTCCTTCAGATGCGCGTACCAGCGCTTGATGAGGTCCTGGTCGCCGGTGAGCACCCCGCGGTAGCGCGCGGCCTGGGTGAGGACGACCCGCGGGTAGATCGTGTTGGCGGCCGTGGAGCCGGAGTAGACCTGGAGCGCCTTGAAGGGAGCGGTCTCGGCCTTCTTGGCGTGCAGGAAGTTGGCGGCGGCCCAGGCCGCGTCGTCGATGTTGTACAGGTCCTTCGTGCCGTCGGCGTTGCCGTCGGCGCCGTAGTCCGTCCAGGCCGGCTTGCCGAACTGGAGGATGCCCATGTAGCCGAGGGAATTCTTGCCGCCGGGCGCGGCCGAGGGGTCCTGGCCGTACTTGGTCTCCTGGTACATCTGCCCGGCGATGAGCGTCCAGTCGAGGCCGTCGTAGCGGGCGGCGGCGCGCATCGCGGCGAGGATCATCTTCGGCGGTATCTCGTTGCGCGCCGTCTCGCTCGGCATGTACATCTTGCCGGCCGGCATGACCGGGTTGGTGGCCGCGGCGTCACCGGTGTTGCCGGCGTTGGCGTTGTCGGCGTAGTCGCCGCAGGAGGCGGCCGCGGCACCGGCGCCCACCCCGCCGATCATGCTTCCCACCAGGACCATGACGAGGGTGCCGACCCCGGCGATGGGCAGGCAGCCGACACCGCCGGCTATCCACATCCACTTGTTGTTCTTCTTGTCGCCGCCGCCACCCTGACCGCCGCCGCGCTGGGCCGCCGCCTTGGCCGCCTTCGCGGCCTTGGCGACCTTCGCCGCCTTGCCGGCGGCGGCCAGTACCGCTGGTGCAACCATGCCGGCTCACACCCCCGAGTCGTCGGACGCGCCCACGTCACCGAGGCCGAAGACGTCGAACCCGGAGACGAGCCAGTCGCCGCTGTCCTCCTTGACCGTCACCAGCCACTGGTTGGACTCGGTCGTGGTCCGCCCGTCCGCGGTGTGCGTGGCGGTCACCTTGACCAGGGTGGACATCGAGCGGCCGCTGTCACGCACCAGGTCGTCCGAGACCAGGGCATCGCGCACCACGACGGCCTCCCCCTTGGAGGAGCACTGCTCGGCCTGGCAGGTCGCCCACTCCTTGCCGGTCGGCAGCGAGGTCGCGGCCTTCATCCGGTCGTCGTTCGTGGTGAGCCGGACCAGCGGAACACTCCAGGTCGCGGCATTGCTCTCGTGGTCGTACGTGGTGAGCCCGGCCATGTACTGGACCATGGCGGCGTGCGCCTTCACGGCTTCGGCGGCCGAGACGATCGGGGCGACCGCGGTGCTCTGCGATCCGTCGCCGTCGGCTCCCTCCCCGTCCGAGCCTGCGGCGCCGCCGCCCGCGGTGGCCGTGGGCACCGCGGAGCCGTCCTTGGCGTCACCGCCGTCGCCCTCGTCGTCTCCGTCGAAGACGGTGAACACGGTGAGCACGGCGATCAGGAGAAACCCGAGCACCCCCAGGGCCAAGAGCCCCGTGCGCTTGTTCTCCGCAGGCAAGTCCACGTTCCCGCGCCTCCCTTGTGCTGAGCCGGTACGGCGGGTGACCGGGACACGGTAGGGGGAGGCGGAAGCGGGGAGTCGGGGGAATTCCCGGCGAGGAAAACGGGCGGGCGGCGGGCGGGAATCCGGGGGAAAGCACGAAGCCGGTTCACCTCGCCTCGGCGCCGTTCACGGATCGCGTGTCCGGCTGACCGCTGCGGCGGTCACTCGGGCCGCGGATCCACCGGCAGCGGGTCGAACGGGTACGCCGTGTGCCCGTCCTTGGGCGAACAGGCCGCGAACGGGCCCGAGTCGGCGTCCATCAGGACCCGCAGATGCGGGTCCGCGTGATGCAGCCACCACGTCGACATCCCGAGCGCCGGGTCCTGACGCAGATGCTCCCAGGCCAGCCAGAGCGCCGACAGACGGGCCCCGGCCTCGGGGTGCTCCCACCACGTGGGACACCAGGTGGCCGAAGTGCCGTTCACCCGGCGGCGGATCATCTGGGCGAGATAGTCGGAGACGAAGACGAAGACGTCCGCGAAGTAGAACTCCGGCTCCTCGGAGCCCTCTGCGGTGCCGGACATCGTTGCCCCCATCGGTCGTTCGGTCGAGCTGCGGCTGTCGGGTGATCAGGCGGCGCCCGGCGGGTACCGCGTGGTCAGGTCAGGACGATACCGAGCAGCAACAGCACCACCACGACCGCGCCCATCACGATGCGCGCCGTCGGGTCCTCGCGTTCCCACAGGTCGTGGACGACGGCCCAGCCCGTCAGGCGCGCGGCCCGGCCGCTGTGGATGTCGGAGGCGGACGCCTGCAGCTCCTCGTCCACCACCTCCTCGTCCGGCGACGACAGCTCAAGATCCTCGTCGAAACCGACCGGCATCCCCTGCTGCTCCTGCGCCACCAGGACCATCTGCTCGAGGAGTTCGGGAATCGTGTTCGGCGTGAGGGGATAGGCGAAGGTCCCGTACGGCGTCTCCACGCACAGGCTGGCCTGCCAGGGGTTGCCGGGCTCATAGCCGTCGACCCAGGCGCGCTCGGCCTGGAAGACCTGCGAGGCCTGGGCCGGCTCGGGGGCCGGTACGGCGACGGGGGCGGATGCCGGAACCGGAGCCGGAACCGGAACCGGGGCAGGGGCAGGGGCCGGGACCTGCTGGACCGGCGGGGCCTGCTGGACCGGCGGGGCCTGCTGGGGGATCTCCCAGGTGCGCGGGTCGGGCTGCTCCGGGGGTTGCGGCTGCTGCGGGTACTGCGGCTGCTGCGGGTGCCCGTTGTGGTCGGTCAACTCTCGTCCTTCGCCGGGTCCGTCGGGTCCAGGGGGTGGTGCCGGGTGACGGTACCCAGCACCTCGGGCACACGCGCCCAGCGCATTCTGGGCCCAGGGCGGGCCGGCACGGCACGGCGCCTTCCCGGCGTGTCCCTGACACTTTTCCCGACCGGTTTCCTCATGGACACGGCATCGGGAATTCCCGCAGTCCCGGCGAGGAAAGCGACACCGGTCCGGTGACAGGTCTTTGTCACACTGCCAAGCGCACCTGGCCGGGCCAGGGCCCGTCGTGCGGTGCGGTCGTGAACCCGCCCAGGCGGACGGGGAACCGACTCGCTGGAGTAACCGACTCGATGACAGACCACAACAGCCCTGCTGGCGCGGTCGGCGGAGGCCAGCCTTCCGGGCAGCCCGGGTCCTTCGGTCCTTCCCAGCAGCAGCCGCAGCAGGCGTGGCAGGGGCAAGGGCAGCAGGCCCCCGTCCCGCAGCAGGCCCCCGCCCCGCAACAGCCGCAGCCGCTGCCCTCCGACGCGGCCCGCGCCCAGGTCGCCGCCGCCTGGGTGCGCAGCACGCCCCGGGCCGGCCAGGCCGCCGTCCCGTCCCTGCCGCCCCGTGAGACGCGGCCCCAGGGCGAGTCGAAGAAGGAGAAGCGCGAGCGCGAGCGCGCGGCGCGCAAGGCGGCGTACGAGCAGAAGAAGGCGGAGAAGGAGCAGCGCAAGCGGGGCGGCACGGCGACGGCCGCGACCGCCGCGGCCACCGCGCCGGCGCCCACGCCCTCGCCCACCACCGCCGCTCCGCACCCGCCCCAGCACGGCCACCAGGCCCCCGCCCACAGCTCTTCCACGATGTCGCTGAGGGCCACGGCGGCCCCGACCGCGGGCGCAACCGCCCCGGCCGCGGGTGCCGCCGCCCCCGGCGCCGTCACCCCGGGTGCCGCCACCCCCGGCCGGGCCGCCCCGAGGCCCGCCCCCGCACGTGACTTCGACGTGCCCAAGCCCGGCGGTCGTATCTCCGGCGGCGGGCGCCGTACGCACGTCGCGCTCCGCGCCACCCTGCTGATCACGACCTGCGTGTTCGCGCTGGGCTCGTGCGGCGTGATGGGACTGGTGATCGGCAAGTCCTCCGGCACCACCACCGCCGGGCTGGACTCCTCGGACGCCACCCGGTACCGCCTCACCGAGTTCCCCACCGAGCAGGCGGCGGCCTTCGCGGAGCAGTACGCGCAGCTCTGCATGACGTTCTCCCCGGACACCTCGTCCGCCCGCCGCACCGACCTCGCCCGCTACGCCTCCGCCGGTGTCGACCCCGACTGCGGCTGGAGCGGTGAGGGCACCAGCAAGGCCCTCTCCGTCACCTGGGACGGCACCGCCGAGAAGCTTCCGGAGTACGGCGACCACGGCCGCTACATCGGGGTCCAGGTCCGCACCGACGACGGCACGCTCACCACGCTCACCGTCCCCGTGTACGTCCAGAACCTCAAGACGGGCGAGGGCATGCGCGTCTCCGGCGACGTGGGCCAGATGCCGCTGCCGGCCGCCGCGGACGTGCCCGAGGTCGACCAGGGCGACGAGGTCGTGGACGACAGCCTGTCCACGCAGCTCCAGAAGGAGGTGCTGCCGGGCTACTTCGAGGCCTGGGGCGCCTCCGACGCCACCGCCATGGCCCGCTTCCTCACGCCGGACGCGACCCTGACGGCCACCACCGGTCTGGCCGGCCGCCTGACGGGCCCGCAGATCGGCACCGTCGTCGCGCTCGTCCCGGCGAGCGCCCAGGACACCAAGCCGTACGCCTACGACGCCGGACAGGCCGTCCAGGTGCGGGTGGCCGTCGACTGGACCGACGCCAAGGGCGTCGCCGTTCGCCGCGCGTACCGGATGACGATGGTCAACACGGCCCAGGGCTGGTTCATCAAGGACGTCCGGGGCGGCGTGCTCGACGCCGAGGGCGGCCGGGCCGACGGCGACACCGACAGCGACACCGCGACGGGAACGGCCGCGCCCTCGGCCGGTGCCTCCGGATCCCCCTCACCCTCGGCATCCGCCTCTGCCTCCGCGGCCGTCCCGTCGTCCACGGCCAAGCCCGCCAAGCCCTGACCGGACCGCGCCGCCCACACCCCCATACCACTACCGCCGCTCCACCACCCGAGAGGAACCACCATGTACATGGCCGAGACGACCCTGAACGACATGTTCGGGCAGATCGAGGACATCCTGCGCAACGCGGGCACCATGGTCGCCGTCATCGCCCTGCTCATCCTCGGCATCCGCATGCTCCTGTCGATGAAGCGCGGCGACGGCATGCGCGAGGCCTTCCAGGGCTTCGGCATGATCGCGCTGGCCGCCCTGATCATCGGTGGCGCCGGCGGCCTCGCCGGTGTGCTGATCGGTCTCGGCAGCCAGATCGGCGGCGGCAACTGACGGACCGCTCGGGCACCGCCCGACGTACCGTCAGCCGCCGTTTCAAACAGGGGAGTTCGCAGACATGAGCCAGGAGGCACCACCGGAGCCGCTGGTCGCGTACGACCACACCGACCTGGTCAACCGCCCCAAGCGGATCTGGAACTGGGGCAACATCCCGCTGCCCGGACTGCTGCTGCCCGCACTGGGCGCGGCCTTCGGCTTCGGGCTGGTCTGGCTCATCACCCTGTTCACCGTGTCGGCGTTCCTGCCCTTCCTCGGCATGTCGATGTGGACGTCGGTCCTCTACTTCGGCCCGCCGTTCGGCATCTACTTCGTCTGGGGGCGCCCGCTGCCCTCGGCGCTCACCCTGAGCCAGCAACTCGTGGTGTGGACCGACTGGTGGTTCCAGCCCAAGCGGCTGCAGGGTCTCGCCGCGGACCAGGAGCCGGAGCAACTGCACTGGCAGGTCATCCTCTTCACCCCCGGCTCGCCGCGCTGGCAGGCCCGCTACGAGGCCGCGCGCCGCGTCGCCGCCGAACGCGGCAGCGCCTTCGCCGCCGCCAGGCGCTGACCCCGCGATCACCCCACCACTTCCCGATGTCGACTACCGCAGGATGAGTCCTCCATGTTCATGATGATCCTTCTGGGCGGGGCGGCCGCCTTCTTCGTGGTCGCCATGATCATGGCCGCCTCGTCGAGCAAGAAGAACGGCCAGGGCGGCTCGAAGCAGTCGTCCTCGGCACGTTCCAAGCCGTCCGGCTCGTCGGCCGCCACCCGCCGCGAGGACCTCCGCCTCCCCTACCGCTACGCCGACGACATGATCTTCGTGCACGGCGACTCGGTGTGGACGGGCATGGTCCTGCCCAACGCCATCGACGAGTACCTGAACGCCGGCGAGCTCCAGGCGATGGCCGAGGGCCCGGCCCGCGGTCTGCTGAACCTGGCCCGCGGCGACCGCAACGTCGAGTGCCACTACCGCAAGGTCTACCAGCCGATCACCGCGCTGACCTGGGCGGAAGACCTGAACGCGGTCGCCTGGGACCCCACCGAGAACTACAAGGCGTACAACCTGCGCAAGGCGGAGTACCAGGAGCGCATCGGTGCCAAGCGCGAGCGCAACATCCTGCTGGTGAAGCTGGGTTCGCTGAAGCGCACCAACGGCGGCAGCGGGGTCGTCGCCCAGGACGACGAGCCGTACGACGAGCCCGGCCTCCTCCAGGGTGTCCGCGGCGCCGCCGACCAGGCCGCCGCCACCGCGACCGGCGTCACGGACGAGTACCTCTCCCCGCACGTCCTCGCCGAGTGGACGCAGGTCGCCGTCGAGGTCCACGAGAGCCTGGAGGGCCTCAAGGGCACCCCGCTCAGCCGCGAGGAGCTCGTCTGGCTGATCCGCAAGCCGCTCCACGGCGACCTGCCGGTCCCGCCGGAGCCGGTGCTCGGCTCGCGTGCCTGGGGACCGAACCAGTTCGACCTGGTCGTCGACTTCTCCGGCGAGAACCGCAAGACGCACATCGTCCTGAACCAGTACGACGAGGTGACGGGCGAGCAGCAGACCAGCTACACCACCACCCTGGTGGCCGCCAACTGGCCCGCGGAGACCCGCTTCCGCCAGTCGACCGCGTGGGCGCGTTACGCCGCCCAGCACGTGGACTTCCCCGTCGAGATCGACATGCGGTTCACGCTCATCCCGTACCTGAAGTTCAAGGACCGCGCCGACAAGATCCGCGGCAACCTCGTGGACGAGATGAACGACATGGCCAACTCCGGCCGCAGCCCCGACACCAAGCTGGCCACGCAGGTCACCCGCGCCCAGGAGCTCGTCGACGACATCGACGAGCACAAGATGCCGGGCATGGAGGCGCAGATCCGCTTCACGATCTCGGCGCACGACGTGAAGGAGCTCGAGCGCCGGCGCCGGGTCCTGGAGATGCAGTTCAAGCAGGACCTGAAGGTCACCCTGCTGCGCCCGACCCGCCAGCAGTGGCGGCTGCTCCAGGCACAGCTCCCCGGCGACGCGCCCAAGCTCCCGATCGCGCCCTACCTGCGGCTCCAGGAGGTCGAGCAGCTCGGCGCCGGACTGCCCACCGCGGGCACGGAGCTGGGCGACAACCCCGAGCACCGTTCCGGCAAGCGGCTGGGCTGGGTCGGCAACCTGGTCGGCTGGGCGGGCAAGATGCCGGTCCACTACTCCCTCCATGTCGGCCCGGCCCGCAACGACGGCGGTGGCCTGGCCATCGTCGGCGCCTCCGGCGGTGGCAAGTCCTCGCTGGCCCTCCAGAAGTTCTACGAGGAGTCGGAGTCGGGCGTCCGCTGCCTGGTCATCGACCCGAAGACCGACTTCGCCCAGCTCTGCTACTACCTGGCCTTCGGCGCCCAGGTGAACGACCCGGACTTCGCGGGCGACGCGGAGACCGGCCTCCTCGGCACCCCGGCCAGCAAGTTCCAGCCGGTGAACCCGGACTTCTGGGCGGAGACGGAGGTCGTCGACCTCCTGAAGGGCCAGGCCGGCGTCCTGGACCCGTGGGTCATCGCCCGCGACGTCCCCGCGGGCCGCCTGCTCGCCGAGTCCATGCTCCGGGGCTTCCTCGGCGACGAGGACTACCAGCGCGTACGCCTCCCCGTCATCGAGGGCATGGCGACCGTCATCGGCCGCTACAACTCCGCGATCCGCCAGGCGGTCGAGCAGGGCTACACGGCCCGCGACGCCGAACTCGCCGTTCCCCGGCCGACGTTGTGGCAGGTCGTGGACGAGGTCGTCGCGGCGTACGACCACGCGGTGGCCAGCGGCGACCGCGAGGCGATCAAGGACCTGAAGCTCGCGCAGATGCTCCTGACCGAGCTGCGCACGCTCCCCTACGCCCGGCTCTCCTTCGCGGAGCGCCCGCAGCCCCTGTCCAGCATGCGCAAGCGCCGTACGGTCATCACCCTGCGCGGCTTCCAGTCGCCCGCGGCCTCCGACCCGCGCAGCTGGAACCCGGCGGAACGCCTCGCGGCCACGGCCCTCATGGCGGTCGTGGAACTGGGCAGCCAGATGCTCGACGTCGGCTACGAGAAGAACCCGGTGACCGGCGAGATCGGCCTGCGCCCGAAGGCGCTCTTCGTCGACGAGGCGTACGTCGTCACGGCGACCGAGTCCGGCCGCGACCTGATGCGCCGCGCGCTGAAGCAGGGCCGCTCCTATCTGGCGGTCACCGTCCTGATCACCCAGCAGGCCATCGACCTGGTCCAGATCGAGGACTCCGAGGCCCGCAGCGGCGGCGCCAACCAGATCCACACGGTCTTCGCCTTCAAGCAGAAGTCGGCGCAGGAGGCGTCCCTGGTGGCCCCGCTCCTGGGCCGCCCGGAGAACGACCCGAAGGTCATCGCCGCCCTCCAGGAACTCCGCACCGGTGTCTGCCTCCAGCGCGACGCGGACAAGCGCGTCGGCACCGTCGCCGTCGACCTGGTCTTCAAGGAGATCCTCGCCGCCACGGACACCAACGGCACCACCCGCCCGGCCCGCCAGGGCATCAACCCACCGCTGAGCGTCTGGGACTGGACGTTCCTCCAGGAGGCGGAGGAGGACCCGGCACAGCGCACGGCACCGGCGCAGGAAACGGCGACGGCAACGGCATGACGCGCCTCACCGGTCCCACCCGCACGCACACCCGCACACACACCCACCGAGGAGCCCGTCCCGCCGTGCGCCTGTCCAGAAGTCTCGTCACCGGGGCCGCGACCCTCGCCCTGCTCACGACGCTGAGCGGGTGCGGGTCGGACTCGGAGTCCGGCTCAAAGGCCAGGACCGGGGCGGACTCCGTCTTCGGCTCGGACGCCGACTCGGACGGCGGCAGCGGACAGACCACGACCGGTGGCCTGCCCCGGGCGTCGGACACGGAGTCCGTCGCGAGCTACCTGAACCGGTACACGCCCTGCCAGGGCGTGGTGACGGGCGACGAGTACGACGGCGGGCACGACGGTGACGCCTGGGGTACGGACGAGTCGGAGGACCCGGCCTGGGGCATCGAGGAGCGCGCCGTGTGCACGGACGGGTCGGACCGGCCCATCGCGCTGCTCACCGTCTCCGACATGAAGGAGTTCCAGACCGCCGCCAAGGCGAGCGGCGACGAGTTCCTGGTCGGCGAGGACTTCGCGGTCGTCCCGGTCGGCGACGAGGCGATCCGCAGCCTCCAGCGGTCCGACCTGAGATTCCTGACGTGCGATGCGGACCTCGCGGTGCCGAGCGGCTTCGAGAAGGAGCCGGCCCTCGTGGACGGCTGCGTCCTGACCAACTACGTCCCCGAGTAAGGCGAGACACACCATGCGAATCAGGCGAGCGATCACCATCGGCGCCCTCCTCCTCATGTCGGCGTCACTGACGGCCTGCGGCGACGACGGCGACGCCGGGAACAGCGACGGCGACGGCAGGAGCAGCGCGAGCGCGAGCACGGGCGCCGGCAAGGGCGACAGCGGTGAGTCGGCGAGCACGGAGCTGCCGGAGGCGTCGGACATGGCGTCCATCGCGTACTACCTCAACCAGTACGGATCCTGCCTGGATCTCACACCGGGCGCCGAGTACGACGACTCCTCCCTGGCAGACCATGATCCCGCCTGGGGCGACGACAACATGACCCGCGACCCCGCTTGGGGGATCAAGGAACGTGCCGTCTGCCGGGACAACTACGACGACTCCAGCACGCTGCTGGTGCTGTCGGACATGAAGAAGTTCCAGACCTCCATGCGCGCCGGAAACTACAGCTCCATCCTGATCGGCAAGGACTTCGCGGTGGAGCCGGGCGGCACCGAGACGATCGAGGACCTGAAGGCCTCCGGCCTCGTGGCCCTGTCGTGCGATCCGGAACGCCAGATCCCCAGCGGCTACAAGCAGGAGCCTGCGCAGGTGGACGGGTGCGTCCTCACGAACTACTACGCCAACTGATCCCTCCGAAGGGCTTTTCATGCTGACCCGCTTCCGGCCGCGCTCCGGCCGTCCGGCACGGCCCCGGACGAGGCGCTCCCCGCGCGAGAAACTCATCAGCACCGGCATCGCCGCGCGGGCCGTGCTGTTCCTGGTGCTCGGGGTGATCGCGCTCTCGTTCTCCGCTCCACAGCAGGCGCAGGCCCTCTTCGACACCTGTGACTGGGCGCAGCAGAGCATCAACCAGAAGGCCGACATGCCAGGCCCCGCCGCGGAGAACATCTTCCCCTCGGTGAAGCAATGGGACGGCAAGCGCGAACTCGTCGCCGGGGCGACGAAGATGGACGGCCCCGCGTCGAAGTACACGCTCTACGAACTCAGCGCCATGCGCGGTCTCAACTGGGCGTCGACCCAGCAGAGCCAACACGACGCGAAGCAGGGCGAGCGCGGGCAGGCCGCCGACGACGACGAGTGCAGCCTGCAGAACGAGATCTACAACGGCGTCGCCCAGGCCATCTTCGACCTGAGCAAGATCATGAGCCGCGCCGCGATCAGCATCAAGGAGATCTCCTCCAACCCCAGCCCGCTGGCCGCCCTCTACGACGGCACGGTCTCGGGTGACGACAGCGTCGTCGACCGCCTGAACAACGGCGTCTTCAAGCTCGCCGTGCCCACCATGATCCTGCTCACCGGCCTCTGGGTGTTCGGCAAGTGGCGCAAGGGCGACATGCGCGAGGTCTGGTCGGGCGTCGGCTGGGCCGCGTTCGTCGTCATCGCCGTGTCGGCGTTCCTCGTCAACGGAAACTACGTGGCCGTGGTCGAAACCGCCGACTCGGGAATCGCGCAGGGAAACGCCGCCCTGACCGAGGCCGTGCTGGACGGCGCGATCGACGGTGTCGACCCGCCCTGCGACCTGCCCGACAACGCACCGCAGCGCGGCATGCGCATCTCCAGCTGTGCCATGTACGACACCCTCGCGTTCCGCCCGTGGGCCATCGGCCAGTTCGGCGACCCGGGCAAGGCTCGCATGGAGTACAAGGGCACCGAGAAGTGCGACTTCGGCACGGGCAAGCGCTGCACCGACCTACGGGTCAAGCAGGTGATCATCCAGTCGGTGACGAACATCGAGTACTACCAGCACCCTTCGCCGGTCGAAGTCGAGGAGGGCGAAGAAGGCGACATCATCAAGGCGAAGGAGAACCAGTACGGCGAGCTGCGCAACTACATCGCCAAGAACGAGGATGCGCGCATCTACGAGCAGTGGTCCGGCGACAAACCCGCCAACCGCATCAGCATCGGGGTCTACGCCCTGGTCGCTTCGCTCATCGTCGGCCTGATGGTGGTCGTGCTCAGCGCCCTGACGCTGCTGTGGCACGCGGTCACGCTCATCATGGTGATCCTGTTGCCCCTGGTCGCGATCATCTCGATCCACCCGACCCAGCAGAAGCTGCTGCGGGGCTGGTGGCAGACCTTCGTGCACAGCTTCGTCCTGCGTGCCGGATTCGGCGTGATCCTCACGATCCTGCTGCTCTTCTACCAGCTGATCCTGCCGCTCCAGGTCCCGCTGGGCATGCAGCTGCTGATGCTCCTGCTGGTCACGGTCGCAGTGATCATGCTGCTCAAGAACCTGCTGTCCGGGAAGTTCAGCCCGCAGGTCCAGGGCGCGGACGACGCTCTCGGCGTCGGGGACATGGCCGGCAAGGTGACCGCCATGGCTCCCGGTCTGGCCGCGTCCGCCGCAGGCTCCACCGCCCGCACCACGGGCCGCGTCGCGAGCACCACGGCCAAGGGCACGGCCCGCGCGACGGGCAGCACGGCACGCGGGACCGCCTGGGCGGTGGACAAGCTCGCCTTCAAGGGCAAGGGCCGGGCCAAGATGCAGGAGAAGGGCTGGCTCGGTCAGTCCAAGCGCGAGCAGCGGCAGACGGCCTACCAGGGTGCGCAGGTCGCCCAGAAGAACTACGACCGGGAATTCGGCGAGCAGGGAGGCCAGGAGTCACCGGCTCCGGAGCCGCCCCGCACCCGAGGCCGCCGTGTCAGCGGGTCCAGCAGCGCGCCGGCTCCGCAGCCCACGACGCCGACCGAGTCCCGCCCGGCACCCGCACCCGCTCCTGCTCCCGCGCCCGCTCCGGTACGGCAGGCGCCGGCCCCCCGCCCCCGGCCCGCCGAGCCGCCGGTGGCACCGACCCCGCCGCCGAGGGATCCGCGCGGTCCCAGCGGCCGCGTCTAGCCCCGCCCTGCCTCCTCCGCCTCCCTTCCCACACCAAGGAGCCATCCGATGCCCGCCCTGACCGCCGACCGCAGTCCCGACCAACTGGTCGCGGAACTGGAGCGGCTCATCGGTGTGGACTGGCCCACGGTGTGGGCGGGGGTTCCGGAGGACGCGGAGAAGCGGGCGCGGTGGTGCGCCGGGTTCGACTGGCGTCCGCTGTGGGCCGAGGCGGGACTGCGCGTCCGTACGGCCCTGGGCGGCCGCCTGTATCTCGCCTCCGCCGTCCCCGGCGGCCCGGTGACCCGGATCGACCACACGGTGTGGTCGGCCCGGGCCCGGGACACGGACGAGAACGCCCTCGTCACCGACCTGGCGGAGGCCCACTGGACCGCCTGCCTGACCGCCCTGCGCAGCCTCCTGGGAAACCCGACCTGGCACGGCACCTGGAACACCCCGGACTTCCCTGAGCTGCCGGGCCCGGGGGCCTGGCCCGACGCAGGGTGGCGTACGCAGTACCAGGACCCGCACCGCGTCGCGGTGTGGCGATTCCGGGTGCCGCAGGCACCGGTGTTCGAGCTCAGGGCGACGCTCGGCGCAACGGCACGACGTGGTCCGGTTCCGGCCAATGCGAGGATCGAACTCGTCTGCCATGACCCCGACCACGCGGAGTCCCGTCGGCAGGAGCGGCGCGGATGAACCGGAGCCGTGCGGAACGCGAGGAAGGTGACAAGCGATGACGAGCCTCACGATCGAACGCAGCCCCGAGCAGCTGGCAGAGGAGCTGAAGGGACTGGAGCACGTGGACTGGCCGGCCGTCTGGGCGGGCCCGCCGAACCCCGGTCAGGCACTGGACGACTGGTGCGCGCTGTTCGGCTGGAAGCCGACATCGGCGGAGCGGGTGCTGACCGTGCGCAGTGGCACGGGCCAGGACTTCGCCCTCTTCCCCGTGCGCTCCGCCGGATGGGCTCCGGTCAAACAGCTCAGCTGGACGAGCTGGCACATGTCCGCGGACGACTCGTCCGAGAACGACGAGGTCCTCACCCAGGCTGCCGAGACATGGGCCGCCTATGTGGGGGCTGCCCGCACCGTGCTCGGTGACCCTTCCTACGCGGGCGCCTGGGACGACCCCGCCTTCCCGGAACCGCCGCACGACCGGCACTGGCTCATGCCCAGCGACCTTCGTCTGGAGGACATGGACCCCTACCGCATGGCGGTCTGGCGAGAGGAAGGGCCGGAGGGCCACGTCACCGTTCTCGCCGTCAAGCCGGGATCCGTCCGAGCGCCGGGTGCGCTCCGACGCACGTCCATCAAAGTCACCTGCTATCCGCCGGAGGCCGTGTGATCCAGGCACACATCCCGGACCGTGTCCTCGACAACGCCCGTGACCGGCAGCGGACCGTCGAGCCCGAGCTGACCAAGGCCGAGGCCAAGCGGATCGCGAGGGGGCTGCGCGAGGGCATCGATCACCTCCCGGAGAAGGAATACAGGGAGCAACTCCACCAGCGGCTGCGGGAGTTCGCGTCCGCTCAGGACATGGACCTGCCCTCCCCCGACACCAGGTCGACCTTCTGGTCCTACCGGCTGGAGGATCACCCGCAGATCAATATGGAGCCCGGGGAAGAGCTGCACAGCATGCACATGGCGGCTGCGTACACCGAGGCACAGAACTCGATCGTGCAGGACACCCTGCGGTACTTGGAGGGCACGCCCGGCGGCGAAGCGCTGGGCCGGCTCCATCTGTGGGACACGGAAATGCAGGACGCGCTGGACCTGGATGAGAAGGCGGGTCTGTCCCTGGCCTACGAAGCCTGGGGCACCCTCTCCGAGAAGTACGCCGCGAAGACGGAGAACGAGGCCCTCTTCTTCATGGGCGAACTCAACCCCGGAACCGTCGCCTACCAGACGGAGTCCCGGCAGCTCCGCCAGGACGGCAAGCTCGACATCATCCAGTTCATGTATCCGGCGCCGACCCAGAAGTACGCGGATCTCGCCCCGGAGACACAGGAGTTGCTGGCCTCTCAAGCCGTCCGCGCCCAGGTCCACACCTTCTGGTACGACGAGAGCGACGCGAAGTACACGCCGCTGACCAAGGCGGGCCACCTGGACCTGAAGGAATTGGCGGCGCTCCCCACCCCCGAGGCCCAGCGCGCCGCCGTCCTGGAGGTGTGCGCCCGGGTGGCGACCATGGACGGCCCCGCTCGCGCGGCCGACGTGGAGAAGCTCATCGAGGAGATCAAGGTCCTGCGTCCGGACCACGAGGTCACCCTGCCCAGCGTCGAGGACCAGCAGTGGGCGGCCGGACTGCGCAGTCCCGGACCGGACTCACCGGCGGGACCACCACCCGTCGCCGTCAGCACCCACGGTCAGTACCTCCCCGGCGTCACGGTCAACGCCAAGACGGGACCGGCTCCTCTCGAATCGCTCACCCTCCCGACAACGGGGGCGGCCACCGTCCAGGCACACAGCTTCCTCCCCGGCGTCACCCCGCAGGCGAAGTCGGTCGTCGCCCCGAACGGGACCGACACCCCGACGGCTCCCCCGAAGGCGCCGCCGGCCCCTGAGCAGTCGAACGACACCGGAATGGGAGTGTGACCGGCCCATGAGCCGCACTCCGGGCACCCCCCGCACCCCGCGTACCTCCCGTACTCCAGGCACCCCCCGTACTCCAGGCACCACCCGCACCCCGCGCATCACCCCGCAGCCCGCCACCGGCCGACCGGACACACCCACCGCCCCGGCACCCACCGCACAGGCACCCGCCGCCCCGGCACCCACCGCCCCGGCCCTCCCGCTCCTCCGCCGTTTCCTCCGCCAGGAGAAGAGCGACGCCTGGGCCGTCCGTCTCCTCCCCCGCATCGTCTTCGGCGTGGCCGCGCTCTACACGGTGATCACCCTCGCCTCCCAGAGCGGCTCCGCCTTCTTCGCGGTCGTCACCGCGCTGCTCCTCGGCCTCGCGCTCTGGCTCCTGCGCCGCCGCACCCAACTGCTCCTGGCGATCGGGGTGAGCATCCTCGCCATCGCCTTCACCGGCTACTTCTCCGCGGTCGGCGACGCGGCCCGCACGAGCGAGGACGCCGGCGCCACCGTCACCGGCGCAGCCGCCTTCGGCTACTGGGCGCTCGCCGGAATGGCACTCCTCGGCGCCTGGATGGTGAAGGAGCACCCGGGCCGACGGGGCATCACCGTCGTCCTCGCGGATGTGATCCTCGTCATCGCGTCCGTCGTCGGGATGTTCCTGCCGGAAGCGGGCGTACCGCTCGGATTCCTCGGCGTGCTCGGCGTACTGGCGGTGCGCGGAAGCAGCGCGAAAGCGGTTGCGGGCCGGGCCCGCCAGGCACTTGACCGCCTGCGGACGCGCAAAGCCAGTGACCCGTCGGACAGTTGAGGCCCGTGTGAACGTTTCGTCTCGTCACTGTGCCAAGTCGGCACATGCTTTGCAGATGCGTTGCACCGGGTTGACGGAACGTTTTAGAGTCCCCCCCGATCACGTATCACCACGGGGGACAACACACATGCCTATGGCCAGCCATACGGCGCTGCCCACGCGCCCCGCGCGCGGGCCGGTACGGGGAGCGGGGGCGGGGACGGGGGTCCACACTCCCGACGCCGCTCTGCCCTGCCAGCGCCGACCGGACGTCTTCCAGCACCCGCTGCTGGAGGCACCCACGGACATTCCGTACACCTCGCCCGAACAGCGCCACCAGCACCTCGTGCTGCTCCGCACCGCCCGCGACCTGTGCGCTTCCTGCCCGTTGTGGGCGGAATGCCTCCAGGACGCCGTCGCCCACGCCGAGCCCTACGGCTACGCGGCCGCGACCACTCTCGACGACCGGCGCTGGATCCGCCGCGCCCTCGGCGTCGGCGACGCGAACGGCGACCTGCCCACCCACACGGTGGACGGCCCCGGCGCGGGCCCCGGCTACAGCTCCGGCGAAACGTCCCGCCGGCTGCTGCGCCTGCGCTCCCGCAGCACCGACACGGCCGCCCGGCACGACGCGGAGCACGGCCAGCCCACGCTGGAGCGAATCCTCGACGCGTTCGACGCACGCCAGGACCAACTGGCCAGGCCACGACGCGAGTTGCCCGGCATCCCGAGGCAGTTGCACGAGCACACCACGGCACAGCAGCCGCACGGCAGCGGCCACCATCTCAGACCCACCCACCCGGAAAGCAGGAGCGAGGACATGGCAGCGGCCGAGTCCGGGCAGCGGATCGCCTTCTCGTACGAGGATCCCGCCCAGGCCGTACGACAGGCTCTGCTGGCCCCCCTGATCCGCTCCGCCCTGCCCACGCTCACCGGCCTGGAGCAGCTGGTCACGATGCTGGCGAGCGTGCCCGGCGGCGAGATCGCGCCGGAGATGCCGGACACCATCCGCGCCGCGCGCAAGGCCGTGGAGGCACTGGCTCCGCAAGGGGGCCGAGGCTCCCGCGACTCCGCCGACGGCACCCCGGACACCGCCGGCCCGCTCCGCGCCCTCACCGGCTCGGTCTCCGTCGAACTCGCCACCACCGACCCGGTCGCGGCCCTGCGCCGTGACTTCCTGGAACCGCTGCTGCGCGAGCTGGCCTCCTCGCTCGCCAACATCGAGAAGGTGGCGACCATGCTGGCCGCGACCGAGGCCTCGGTCGACGACGAGATCCACCTGGAGCCGATCCGCACCGCGCTGCAGGGCATCCGCGCGTGCCTGCCGCGTCCGGCCCCGACCGGCAGGACGTCCACCGGCACGGGCCGGACCGCCGCCCTCGCACCCGCCGGCGCCCCCAGCATCCGGGCGGCCGTGGAGACGGCCGTGTCGACCTTCCCCGGCCCCTTCTCGGCCCGTGACGTCCTGCGCGCCCTCCCGCCCGGCGTCTACGGCGACCCCTCGAAGACGATCAGCAACGTACTGTCCGCCCTCGTCAAGTCGGGCCGTCTTCAGCGCCTCGCCCGAGGCACGTACGCTCGCACCGTCGACGTCACCATGGACGTCGCCGTGGACGTCCCCGAGCAGGACGAGGCGAAGAGCGCCTGAGCCGGAACCGAGCCGGAAGGAACCCCGACCCCCGATGACCGAACCGACGCCGACACCCCCCGCCACGGCGGACGCCCAGGTGCACGTCTTCTCCCCCAACGCCGGCCTGATCGACGGCGTCCCGGTCACCGCCCCGCCCTACGGCGACATCCAGGACGTGGTCCTGGCGATCCTCCAGCAACGCGCCCAGCAACTCGGTGCCCCCACCCCGGCCACCATCACCGACAACCGCTACGGCGGCGCGATCCGCCTCCTGATCCACCCGGACGGCACGACGGAACAGCTGGGCTGAGCCGTCCGCGCCGCCGAGCCCGCCCTCAGGCCCGGGGTCCGGTCCCCCCGGGCGGAGGGCTGACCGCGTCGATGTCGGCGAGGATCTTCCGTGTGAGGTCGATGTCCATCTCGAGGATGTCGCGGTCGAACTTCGCCGGCTCCCGCTCGTAGCGGGCCCTGCCCACCTCGGAGGTGAAGGCGGAGGCGGGAACCGCGTCCTGCCCCGGGGGGATGAACTTCACCACTTCCTCGGAGGCGGCCAGCGCGTACGCCATGGCTCCCCGGTACTTGTGGTGCTCGGATTCGGGTGAGTTGAGCATGTCCAGTCCCGCGCGGCGCGAGATGTCGTGCGCGACCTCGACGAACTCACCGGGGTCGATGATCTCGGAGGGCCCGGGGCCGCCGAAGGCCGGCGGAGGCGGAGGGATCTCGTCGGCCATCAGGAAGGCGAAGTTCCGGTTGCGGCCGCACTGGGTGCACGGCCCCTCGTACACGGCGAGGATGCCGTCACCGCGCTGCTCCAGGCGGTGCCGGCGGACGAAGTCGGAGCTCCCGCACTCGCATGGGTGCAGGTCCATGTACAGGTGCGCTTCGAGTGAGGAACGGGCTCTCAACATGGGATGATCCTAAAGTCTGTTGTGCGGTGTGCATATGTACAGAGCCTGGGGGAGGGCATCACGTGGACACATCGGCCGATCCGCAGATCGTCATGGGCACGCTCCGGCCGGGCGGACCCGCGCAGCAGCAAGATCTCGTGTGGGCCGCGAGGCGGGACATGGGTGCGGTGGCGGCCGTCGTCCTGGGGGACCGGCTGACCTCCCTCACTCCGGCTCAGACCGAGGACGGCCGTCAGTATTTCGTGTTGCAGGACAGCCGAGGGGAGTCCGCCCAGATCTGGGTGGACGCCATTCCGCTGACGACGGGAGCGATCGCCGACACGGCGACGAACACCGCCTCGCAGAACTACGTCATCCGTGTGTCCGACCGCCTTCCGACCGCGATGCTGGGACGAGTCCTCGCACACGAACTCGGTGAGCTCGCCGCCGTGCGCGAACGCGCCGCCGATGGTCTTGCCCCCGTACGGGACAATCTCCTGCGCGAAGGGGCCGAACTCCCCGCGTACCAGGAGCTGTCCACAGCGGACCGAGGCCGCATAGGTGAGCTCAACTGGCTCGCCGCGCGGAGCGCGGCACCCGATCTTTCCCCACAGCAGCAGCTGGAAGCGCGTGCGCAGTTCTCGGCGCTGCTCGATCCCTACGGCATCCGGCCGACCGCCGCCATGAGCGACGAGGAAGCGTTCCGCCCCCAGGAGAGGGCGGCACGTGTGCGCCACCGGGTGTCGGCCGATTTCCTCTCCGCCGGCTCCCGGCGCCTGCTCACCACCCTCGCCCACCCCATGGAGAACCTCTCCCCCGCCGACGCCACCGCGCTCCAGGCGTCCCGGGACGCAGCGCTGCGGGCCGAGCGGCAGGTCGAGGCGTTCATCGGGCGGCGTGACGTCACCATGCCCATGCCCGGCTACGACCAGAACGGGTTGCCGCTTCCCCGCGACGAGCTGGAGCCGGCCGCCGAGCGGTGGGCCGAGTACCGCGCCCAGGTCAGCGAGCGCACCGTCCAGACGCTGGAGGGACAGCTCGCCGAAGGGCAACTCCCGCTGCGCAAAGTCGTGATCGGCGGCGGGGCGAGTCTCACCGGGCGGGATCCGGAGGCGCTGCTGGTGGACGGGGCGGGCCGCTGGCACCTGGACCCCGGTGCCGGGATCGTGCAGTCGGCGGACCAGGACCGCGACCTCGCTCAGTGGATGGGCGTCGACCCGTACTCGGCGGTCGAGGACCCCCGGCACCGCATCTCCATCCACGCCGTCCGCGTCTGGGAGGACCAACTCGCCACGCAGGGCGACGTGGTGAACGGCCACGCCCGGCTGCGCCTGGGGCAGAACGGCGAACTCCTCGCCGAGGTGCGCACGTTGGGCGAGGACGGCACGGAGAGCGCGACCCCCCTCTGGGTGGCCTGCGACGGCACCCCCAGCATCGCCACCGGCCTCACACCGGAACTCGTACCGGGAATGCCACGCGGAGAACTCGCCGTGGAGAGCCGCGGCGAAGCCGTCCGGCTGATCAGCGATCGGCTGCGAGAGCTGGAGGGGCAGGGGTTCGCCGGTGCGGGCGAGATGCGCGCCTGGCTGACCCGGGCCGAGCGGAGCGGCACGGACGCCGGTACCGTGCTCGGCGCCCTGAACTCCTATGCGGAACTGAAGGACGCCCTCTCGGCCGGCCTGGGCGCCGCGGACGAGACCCGCATGGGCAACTGCTTCACCGCTCTCGACTCGACGCAGAAGTGGGAGGCGGCGCGCACGGCCGCGCAGGGGCGGGCGCTGCTGGGCGACGAGGTCGCCGAGAGCCGTTTCGACCCGCACGCCGCCCAGGAGTGGATCGTCGTGGGATCCGGCGGAACGGCCGTCGCCAACGCGGAGATCATCCTGATCCAGAATCCCGACGCCCACGTCACGATCATCGGCTCGAGGCCGCCGCCGGCACTGCAGCACCAGGTCCAGTTCCCGGCGATGGAGGCGAAGTTCGGCCACGGCGAGGGCGGCGAGAAGCGTCTGAGCTTCGTCGAGGCACGTGTCGGGGCCATCGAGACGTACCAGGACGAGAAGGGCGAGACCCGCTTCCAGGTCCCCTACGTCGAAAAGGGAACCAAGGAACAGAAAGTGGCCCGCAGCGACGGCTACGTCACCAGCCTCGGCCGCACCAACCCCCTTCCGCCCGCCCTCCAGGTCCTCGCCGACGAGGTGCGCGACCGCGGTGGGGAGATCTCCGGGGACCTGCTGTTCGACAAGGACGACCAGTACATCGGCTACGGGCTCACCTTCACCGTGGACGGCAGGGAGCACCGCGTCGACGTGGACGGCGCGGCCTCCTGGCAGCTGCCGCGCGAGATATTCACCCCGGAGACGGGAATCCAGGGCCGGTTGAACGGGATGGGCGTCCGCGGTCTGCCCTCCGAGACCGGCAACGCGGCTCCCGGCTTCTCGCCCATCGCCCGCCAGAGCGCCCTGCGCGCACGCGCCGTCGCGGCGGCAGCGGCGGGCGACCCCGAAGCCGTACGACGGCTGTCGACGATCCCGGACCGCTGGCGGCGCCCTGACCTGAGCCAGGACCAGAACCAGGACACGGGCAAGGAGACAGACAAGGGCACGGACAAGGGCACGGGCACGGGCACGGAGGCGAAGCCACCGGCTGCGGGCACGGGCAGCGCCACCCCGCACCAGGAGAAGGCCAAGCCCGCACCGGAACACGAACAGGGACACGAACAGGGACAGGGACGGGAACGGCAACGGGAACAGGACCAGGTACGAGAACCGGACCCGGAGCCCGTCCCCACCCCCGAATCGGCCACAGCCCCGGGCCCGACCCCGACGCCAGCCCCGAGTCCGGCACCGGGACCTGCCTCTGCATCGACCCCGACCCCGGGCACGGCCCCGACGACACCCCCGGCGCCCGCACCGGCCCCCTCCCCCGCTCCGGACATCCCCGGCTCCCACCTGTGGCAGATGGGCGTGCCCCGGGGCGGCGGCAACCGGCCCCCCGCTCCCGTCCGGAAGCCGGAGCAGCAGCCGCCGGGTCACGAGCGGCCGGAGCCGGGCGTCGACATGGGCGAGTGACGGCCGTGGAGTACGAGGAAGGGGCCCGGAGACGAATCTCCGGGCCCCTTCCTTCGTATACGTACCGCCGGGTGTCAGTCCGTCGGCTGCTGTCGCTTGGGCCGCCAGACCACCAACGCGCTGGTCTGCTGCACCTCCTGGTACGGCACCAGGTCCCGCCGGTAGGAGGCGTGCACCGCCGCCTCCCGCTGCTGCATCGCCGCGGCCGCGCCGTCCAGCGCGGCTTCCAGCTCCGCGGCCCTGGCCTGGAGCGCGGCCACCTGGTTCTCCAGCTCGATGATCCGCTTGATGCCGGCCAGGTTGATGCCCTCGTCCTGGGACAGGGCCTGCACCGTGCGCAGCAGTTCGATGTCGCGGGCCGAGTAGCGGCGCCCGCGGCCGGCGGTGCGGTCGGGGGAGACGAGACCCAGGCGGTCGTACTGGCGCAGGGTCTGCGGATGCAGGCCGGAGAGCTGGGCCGCCACCGAAATGACGTAGACCGGAGTCTCCTGGGTCAGTTCATACGGGTTACGCCGACGGCCGTCCATCACTCTCATGCTCCCTTCGCGGCCTCGAACAGCTCCGCCCGCGGATCCTCGCCCGCGGTCGCCTCGCGATACGCCTCCAGCGCCTCACGAGCCTTCCCCGACAAGTCCTTCGGAACACTCACCTCTACGGTGACCAACAGGTCGCCGCGGGTGCCGTCCTTGCGGACCGCGCCCTTGCCCCGCGCCCGCATGGTGCGGCCGTTGGGCGTGCCGGGCGGAAGCTTCAAGGTCAGGGACGGCCCGCCGAGCGTCGGCACCTTGATCTCGCCGCCGAGTGCCGCCTCGGTGAACGTGACCGGCACGGTCACCGTCAGGTTGTCCTCCTTGCGGCCGAACACCGGGTGGGCGCCGACATGGACGACGACGTACAGGTCGCCCGCCGGGCCGCCACGCTCGCCCGGGGCGCCCTTGCCGCGCAGCCGGATGCGCTGACCGTCCGTCACCCCGGCGGGGATGCGGACCTGCATGGTCCTCGACGACTTCGCGCGGCCGCTGCCCTTGCAGTCCAGGCAGGGATGCTCGGCGATCAGGCCGCGCCCCTTGCAGTCCGGGCAGGGGTCGGTCAGGGAGAAGCCGCCTCCCGAGCCCCGCGCCACCTGGCCCGTGCCCACACAGGTCGGGCACACGCGCGGAGTGCCGTTCTTGTCGCCCGTCCCCGAACACGCCTTGCAGGGGGCCTGCGAGGACATGCGCAGCGGGACCGTCGCGCCCTCGATCGCCTCCGTGAAGGTCAGGGTGACCTCGGTGTCGATGTCCTGGCCGCGCCGGGGCTGGGTACGGGTCGTGCCGCCGGGGCCGCCGCGGTTGAACAGGCCGCCGAACACGTCCCCGATGCCGCCGCCGAAGCCGCCCTGGGCACCGCCGCCCTGGGCACCGCCTCCGAAGAGGTCGCCCAGGTCGAAGTTGAAGTTGCCGCCCGCGCCCGGACCGGGGCGGAAGCCGCCGTTGCCGAAGAGGGCGCGGGCCTCGTCGTACTCCTTGCGCTTCTTGGGGTCACCGAGGATGTCGTTCGCCTCGGAGATCTCCTTGAAGCGCTCCTCCGCCTTGACGTTGCCCTTGTTGGCGTCCGGGTGGAACTCACGGGCGAGCTTCCGGTACGCCTTCTTGATCTCGGCCTCGGTGGCGTCCTTGGGGACGCCGAGGACCTTGTAGAAGTCCTTCTCGACGAAGTCTTTGGTGCTCATCCTCGACGTCCCTCCTCCCCATCACTCATCCGATCGAGCTCAGCCCTCGTCCGGGCCACCGCTCTCCTTGTCGTCGGCCGCCTCGGCCTCGTCGGCCTTCGCCGCCTGTGCACCGGGCTGCGGTTCGGCGACGGCCACCCGCGCGGGGCGGATGGTGCGCTCGCCGATCCGATACCCGGGCTGAAGGATCGCCACGCACGTCGTCTCGGTGACGTCGGGCGCGTAGCTGTGCATCAGGGCCTCGTGGATCGTCGGGTCGAAGGGCTCGCCCTCCTTGCCGAACTGCTGGAGGCCCATCTTGGCCGCGACGGTCTCCAGCGATTCGCCCACCGACTTGAAGCCGCCGACGAACTCGCCGTGCTCGCGCGCACGGCCGATGTCGTCGAGGACGGGCAGGAGCTCGGTCAGGAGGTTCGCGATGGCGATCTCCTTGACCGCGATCCGGTCGCGCTCGACCCGGCGGCGGTAGTTCTGGTACTCGGCCTGGAGGCGCTGGAGGTCCGCGGTGCGCTCGCCCAGAGCGGTGCGCACCTGGTCCAGCTGGGCCACCAGACCGGCTGTCTGGTTCGTGTCCCCGGCCGGGGCCGCCCCCGCCGCCGAAGCGGAGGAGGAAGCGGCCTTCGGCTCGGCGTCTTCAGGGGTGGCGCCGGAGGGGACGTCGGGCTTCTCCTCGAAGCCCGGGGTCTCCTCCGTCACGCGGCACCGTCCTTGCGCTCGTCGTCCACGATCTCGGCGTCCACGACGTCGTCGTCCGCCTTCGGGGCGTCGGCCTTGGGAGCGTCGGCGCCCTGACCGGCCTGGGCGTCGGCGTACATGGCCTGGCCGACCTTCTGCGAGACCGCGGCGACCTTCTCGGTGGCCGTGCGGATCTCGGCGGTGTCCTCGCCCTTGAGCGCGGCCTTCAGCTCCTCGACGGCGGCCTCGACCTCGGTCTTGACCTCGGCCGGGACCTTGTCCTCGTTGTCCTTGAGGAACTTCTCCGTCTGGTAGACGAGCTGCTCGCCCTGGTTGCGGGACTCGGCGGCCTCGCGACGGCGGTGGTCCTCGTCCGCGTACTGCTCGGCCTCCTGGCGCATGCGGTCGACCTCGTCCTTCGGCAGCGAGGAGCCGCCGGTGACGGTCATCTTCTGCTCCTTGCCGGTGCCGAGGTCCTTGGCCGTGACGTGCATGATGCCGTTGGCGTCGATGTCGAAGGCGACCTCGATCTGCGGGACGCCACGCGGCGCCGGCGGCAGACCGGTCAGCTCGAACATGCCGAGCTTCTTGTTGTAGGCCGCGATCTCGCGCTCGCCCTGGTAGACCTGGATCTGCACCGACGGCTGGTTGTCCTCGGCCGTCGTGAAGATCTCCGAACGCTTCGTCGGGATCGTCGTGTTGCGCTCGATCAGCTTGGTCATGATGCCGCCCTTGGTCTCGATACCGAGGGACAGCGGGGTCACGTCGAGGAGCAGGACGTCCTTGACCTCACCCTTGAGGACACCGGCCTGGAGCGCGGCGCCGATGGCGACGACCTCGTCCGGGTTCACGCCCTTGTTGGCGTCCTGACCGCCGGTCAGCTCCCTGACGAGCTCGGCGACGGCGGGCATCCGGGTCGAACCACCGACGAGAACGACGTGGTCGATCTCGGAGAGGTTGATGCCGGCGTCCTTGATGACGTTGTGGAACGGCGTCTTGCAGCGCTCCAGCAGGTCGGCCGTCAGCTGCTGGAACTGGGCGCGCGTGAGCTTCTCGTCCAGGTGCAGCGGGCCCTCGGCGGACGCCGTGATGTAGGGCAGGTTGATCGAGGTCTCGGTGGACGAGGACAGCTCGATCTTCGCCTTCTCGGCGGCCTCACGCAGACGCTGCAGCGCCATCTTGTCCTTGGCGAGGTCCACGCCGTGGCCGGCCTTGAACTGCTGCACCAGGTAGTCGACGACACGCTGGTCCCAGTCGTCACCACCGAGGTGGTTGTCACCGTTGGTGGCCTTCACCTCGACGACGCCGTCACCGATCTCCAGGAGGGACACGTCGAACGTGCCGCCACCGAGGTCGAAGACGAGGATCGTCTGGTCGTCCTTGTCGAGGCCGTACGCGAGCGCGGCCGCGGTGGGCTCGTTGACGATACGAAGGACGTTGAGACCGGCGATCTCACCGGCTTCCTTCGTCGCCTGACGCTCGGAGTCGTTGAAGTACGCCGGGACGGTGATGACCGCGTCGGCCACCTTCTCGCCCAGGTAGGCCTCCGCGTCGCGCTTGAGCTTCTGCAGGATGAACGCGCTCATCTGCTGCGGGTTGAAGTTCTTCCCGTCGAGCTCGATCGTCCAGTCCGTGCCCATGTGGCGCTTCACGGAGCGGATGGTCCGGTCCACGTTCGTGACTGCCTGGCGCTTTGCCACCTCGCCGACGAGCACTTCACCGTTCTTGGCGAAGGCGACGACGGACGGCGTGGTCCTGGCACCCTCGGCGTTGGTGATGACGGTGGGCTCGCCGCCCTCCAGAACGCTGACGACGGAGTTGGTTGTGCCCAGGTCGATGCCGACCGCACGTGCCATGGTGATCTTCCTCCAGCTGACTTGAGTGGAACGGACTCAAGTGTGCACGAGGCTCACCTCCCGGTCAACAGACCTGAGTCGCGCCCACTCAACTCTTATCCGTTCCTTACGCGCAAGGAAGCGTTGACCTGCGGCGATACGGATCGACCGGTTCTCCTCACACCGGGTTCCGGGTGGTGCGCCTGGTCCTCGGATTGACGCCGGGGCGCGTACACCGACGCCGAACCCGACCCGGGACGCTGCTCGGGGCGGGGCGCGGAACGGCCCGCGAGCCGCGCCTCCCGAAGACCGCCACCGGCGCCATGACCGGCACCGCCCGCCCCCCGAGCGGCGCCCGCGGTACGGGCACGCCGAGCCCGTCGGTCGCGTCGGCCACGCGCGCGTGGGGGCCCGTACACCGCGACCCGCAGCATTCCGAGCACGACGACGAGTGCCCCGCCCGCCACCCACAACACCGCCCGCGCGTCGACCCAGCCGGCGTGCACCAGCACCCCGACGAGCACCGCGGCGAAGGCCGCCACCGCGACCAGGACGGTCACGCCCTGCGCGGTGAGCCCCAACCGCCGCAGCCGGTGGGCGAGATGGTCGGATCCGCCGCGCAGCAACGGCCGTCGGGCCAGCCGCCGGGACAGCACGACCAGGACGACGTCGGCCACGGCGACCGCGGTGAGCGCGACCAGCACCCCCGCGCCGGCGACCGGATCGTGCCCCGCGCGGGCGATCACGGCGGCCGCGGCGAGAAGGAACCCCGCGAAGAGCGATCCGCACGCCCCGAGGGCGACACGCGCGGGGGGCCAGTTGTGCATCAGGAAGCCCGTCAGCGCGGCGGCGAACACGCTCAGCAGTACCGCCAGCCCGTCCATGACCTCGACGGCGGCACAGGCGGCCACGCCGAAGGCGGTGACGACCCCGACGGTTCCGGCCACTCCGTCGGCGTGGTCCAGCGACCGGAAGGCGAGGGCGACGAAGGTGATCCAGCCGACACCGGCCACTCCGGCCACCACCCCGGTGTCGCCGTACGGCACCACGAAGGCGGCCGCGACCGCCGTACCGATCACCAGGAACCGTGCGTTGAGCCGCCACACGTCCGCGACCAGCCCGAGCGCGGCGACGGCACCCCCGGCGGCGAGCAGCACCTCGATGCCGTCGCCGAGCGGGGCGATGCCCGTCCAGTCCCCGGCGACCGCGACGAGACAGGTGGCGAGCACCACGGCGGCACCCCCGAACAGAGGCACCCGCCGCTGCCGCTGCCGCCGGTCGAGCAACCCCAGGCGCAGGGCGGGTACGCGCAGCAGCGCGGCGAGGACGGCGGCGAGGAACAGGGCGGTGATGGCGGCGACGATCCCGTAGAGCACGGATATAAATTAGTCACATATGTACCAATTTGGTACGAATAACACGGCCGATTCGCCACCGGATCCCAACCGGATCTCAGGCGGATCCCCACCGGAACCCGACCGGATCCCAGCCGGAACCCAACCGGAACCCGACGCTCCACCCACCCGAACCCGACCCGATTCTGAGGCAACCCTCAGCGACTGAGATCACTCCGCACCCCGCTACAGTGCGACGGAGAATACGGGGTAGTCTCAAACGGACTGCATAAGTTACCGCTTAGTAATTTCCCTCGCAGGCCCGAGGAGCCCCCAAATGCAACTCGCCGCGATCATCGTGTCGCTGCTTCTGACCGTGGTCGGCGTCGCCCTGATCGCACGTGCCGTCGGCCAGTTCGTCCGGTACTTCAAGCTGGGCCAGCCGCTCCCCGCCGGAACCCGGACAGACAACCCCTACGCGCGCAGCGTGACGCTGGTACGGGAGTTTCTCGGCCACACGCGGATGAACCGCTGGGGCATCGTGGGCTTCGCCCACTGGTTCGTGGCGATCGGCTTCCTGACGCTGCCACCGACCCTCGCCCAGGCCTTCGGCCAGCTCTTCGAGGCCGACTGGGTGCTGCCGATCATCGGCGACTTCCTGCCGTTCGAGCTCTACATCGAGTTCATCGGCGTGATGACGATCCTGGGCATCGTCGTCCTCATGGCGATCCGCCTGCTGAACCTGCCCTCCCGCGCGGGCCGCAAGTCCCGCTTCGCCGGCTCCAAGTCCGGCCAGGCCTACTTCGTCGAGTACGTCATCCTCACCATCGGCCTCGCCATCTACGTGCTGCGCGGCCTGGAGGGTGCACTGCACCACGTGGAGCACTACGAGGCCGGCTACTTCGCCTCGTACCCGCTCGTCCTGGCCTTCAAGGGGCTGGGCGTCACCACGCTCCAGAACCTGGTCTACCTCGTCGCGATGATCAAGATCGGGACGTCGTTCATCTGGATGATCGTGGTCTCGCTGAACACCAACATGGGTGTGGCCTGGCACCGTTTCCTGGCGTTCCCGAACATCTGGTTCAAGCGCAACGCCGACGGCGCCACCGCGCTGGGCGGCCTGCTGCCGATGACGTCGGGCGGCAAGCCGATCGACTTCGCCGACCCCGGCGACGACGACGTCTTCGGCGTCTCCCAGGTCGAGCAGTTCTCCTGGAAGGGCCTGCTCGACTTCTCCACCTGCACCGAGTGCGGCCGCTGCCAGTCCCAGTGCCCCGCCTGGAACACCGGCAAGCCGCTCTCCCCCAAACTCCTGATCATGTCGCTGCGCGACCACGCGCACGCCAAGGCCCCCTACCTCCTGGCCGGCGGCGGCAAGACCACGGAAGGCGAGGAGAAGGCCTCCGCCGAGCAGCTGGCCGGGGTGCCGGCCGCCGCGCTCGCCGAGGCCGAACGCCCGCTGATCGGCACCGCCGAAGAAGGCGGTGTCATCGACCCGGACGTGCTGTGGTCGTGCACCACCTGCGGCGCCTGCGTCGAGCAGTGCCCCGTCGACATCGAGCACGTCGACCACATCGTCGACATGCGCCGCTACCAGGTGATGATCGAGTCCGCGTTCCCGTCCGAGGCGGGCACCATGCTCAAGAACCTGGAGAAGAAGGGCAACCCCTGGGGCCTGGCGAAGAAGCAGCGCCTGGAATGGCTCAAGGAAGTCGACTTCGAGATCCCCGTCGTCGGCCGCGACATCGAGGACCTCACCGAGGTCGAGTACCTGTACTGGGTCGGCTGCGCCGGCGCCCTGGAGGACCGCGCGAAGAAGACCACCAAGGCCTTCGCCGAACTCCTGCACATCGCGGGCGTCAAGTTCGCGATCATGGGCGGCGACGAGAAGTGCACCGGCGACTCCGCCCGCCGCCTCGGCAACGAACCCCTCTTCCAGGAACTCGGCATGGAGAACGTCATGTCCCTCAACGCCGCGTTCGGCGAGGAGACGGACGACGACGGCAACGTCACCGAGGAGTCGAAGAAGCCGAAGTCGGCGAAGAAGATCGTCGCGACCTGCCCGCACTGCCTCAACACCCTCGGCAACGAATACCCGCAGCTCGGCGGCGACTACGAAGTCATCCACCACACCCAGCTGCTCCAGTACCTCATCGACGACGGCAAACTCATCCCCGTCACCCCGGTCGAGGGCCTCATCACCTACCACGACCCCTGCTACCTGGGCCGGCACAACAAGATCTACACGCCCCCGCGCGAGATCATCGCCAGCGTCCCCGGCCTGCGCAACGAGGAAATGCACCGCCACAAGGAACGCGGCTTCTGCTGCGGCGCCGGCGGCGCACGGATGTGGATGGAAGAGCGGATCGGCAAGCGCATCAACAACGAGCGCGTCGACGAAGCCCTCTCCCTCAACCCCGACATCGTCTCCACCGCCTGCCCCTTCTGCCTCGTCATGCTCACCGACTCCGTCAACGGCAAGAAGAACGAAGGCAAGGCCAAGGAGACCATCCAGGTCGTCGACGTCTCCCAACTCCTCCTGGAGTCCGTCAAGACCCCGGTCGACGACGAGCCCCCGGCGGGCGAGGCACAGACCGAGAACGAGCCGGAACCCCAGCCGGTGAAGTAGCCCGAACGGCTGCACCCCAGCTGCACCCCAGCTTCACCCCGGCTGTACCGACGCCCCCGTGTCCCACCGTGGACACGGGGGCGTCGCCGTGCACGCCTTCACTCCTGAAGAACCACTGAATTCCGCCCCGTTACTCCCCTTAGGGGATGTCACAGCTCGGCAGCAAAGCCGTACCCGGACGGCTGGCCCCGCCACGTCACTCTCCGGGACCAGGTACGTTCGAAGGCGTGGCTGGATTCAGGATGGGACGCGGCGGCCGGGACAACCGTGCCCCGCAAGCGCGACCGCAAGACCCTCCGTACGGGCAGCAGGCGCCCCAGGGGCCGTCGCGGTCCTCGGGACCGTCGGGACCCTCGGGGCCGTCGTACGGCTACCCGTCGGCCCAGCCGCCGTACCCGCAGCAGCGTCCGCCGTACGGCGGCACGGGCGCGGGCGGCGGCCAGTGGCCGCAGGCGAACGGCGGAGGGTACGGCGGGCAGAACGGCGACGAGCCGGAGTACTTCGGCGGCGACGCCCCGTACGGCGCTCCGGGCGGCCCCGGTGGGCCCGGCGGCCCGGGAGGTGCCCCGCACGACCCGTACGCCGCGAACAACCCGGGGCACACCCAGGCCTTCTCGATCGACGACCACCAGCAGTACGACCAGTACAACCAGGGTGGTACGTATCACGCGGGTTCCGCCCCGGCGGGCCCGGTCGGTCCGCGCCTGCACTGGAAGGAGCTGCTGAAGGGGATCGTCCTCACCCCCAAGCAGACCTTCCTCCAGATGCGGGACTACACGATGTGGGGCCCCGCCCTCGTCGTCACGTTCCTCTACGGCCTGCTCGCGGTCTTCGGCTTCGACGACACGCGCGCGGACGCGATCAACGCGACGCTGTCCAACGCGATCCCGATCGTCCTGACGACGGCCGTCGCGATGGTGCTGAGCTCCTTCATCCTGGGCGTGGTCACTCACACCCTGGCCCGCCAGCTGGGCGGCGACGGCGCCTGGCAGCCCACGGTCGGCCTCTCCATGCTGATCATGTCCCTCACGGACGCCCCGCGTCTGGTCGTCGCGATGTTCTTCGGCGGCGACGCGTCGTTCGTACAGCTGCTGGGCTGGGTGACGTGGGTGGCGGCCGGCGCCCTGCTGACCCTGATGGTCAGCCGCTCCCACGACCTGCCGTGGCCGAAGGCGCTGGGCGCGTCGTCGATCCAGCTGATCGCACTGCTGTCGATCGTGAAGCTGGGCACGTTCTAGTACCTGGCGGACACCGGTAGGGCCCCCGACGGATGGTCGGGGGCCCTTGGCATGCCATCACCTGAAGCAACCTCTCGCGGCCACCAGCCGGAACGAACTACTCAAAATGCCGCATGTCGCACCATGACAACTACAGAGCGTAATATATTGTGACTGTTCCCTACACCTCCTACAAGGAGTGCGCGTGAAAGCTCGCTTTGGCGTGAGGCGGGGAACGGCGCTCGTGGCCGCCCTGCTGGTCGCCGTCATCGCCCTGATCCTCCCGGGATCGGCAGCCGCCCGGACGGACGACGGCCGAGCCCACTCTGACCACTGGGGCGTGATCGCCCGCAACACGATCGGCTCGCCGGTCGCCGAACTCCGCAACGGCCCCTTCGGCCCGTTCGGCGCCACGGGCACTGCCGCCAAGCCCCCGTACGGGCGAGGCAGCCTCGGCATCGAGGTGTTGGGCGCCACCCAGACGGTGACTCCGACAGTGGTCGAGAAGGTCGACTTCGGCAATGAAGTGGACTTCTTCGGGAAGCAGCTGCTGGGGCTGCGCCGAATCGGTTTCCACGTGTTCCAGACGGGCGAGAACGTCGGCTACGGGGGCGCCACGCCGAACATGCCGAACATCAGGTTCGAGATCGACCCGAACGTGACGGGAAGCGACGACTACTCCACGCTGGTGTGGGTGCCGGCCGCGTCCCCGGTGTCGAACGGCTGGAGCCCCTTCCTCGACGCCACGAGGACGGGCTACTGGTACCTCACGGGCGGCGAGACGACCTGCACCCAGGCCGCCCAGTGCACCTTCGCCCAGCTGAGGGCCTCGTTCACCAACGTCAACGCCAAGCCGACGGTCTACACGGTCGCCGTGGGCAAGGGACGCGACTTCATGTGGATCGGCGCGGTCGACGGCCTGCGGCTCAACGACTACGTCTACGACTTCGAACGGGACGGCGTCAAAGTACTCCGCGCGAAGTGACGAACGGTAACGCGGAGAAACAGAAGAAAACATGAGCCGGACCGGGCCGGCCGCCACCAGAAACGGCCGGCCCGCCTCACTCATGCCCCACACGGCCCACTCCCGGAGGGCCATGCCCCACGAGGTCGCCAGAGGGCTTCCCTAGAGGGCTTCCCTAGAGGGCTTCCCTGGAGGGCGTGACGGCCTCGCCCGCCTTACGCACCACCGGCAGGACGCTCCACGGGAAGTTGATCCAGTCGTCGGTCCGCTTCCACACGTACTCGCACTTCACGAGCGACTGCGGCTTCTCGTAGATGACGGCGCTGCGCACCTCGGCGACGGCGCCCAGACAGAAGTCGCGGACGAGCTTGAGCGTCTTGCCCGTGTCGGCGACATCGTCGGTGATCAGGACCTTCTTGTCCGAGAAGTCGATGACGTCGGGGACGGGCGCGAGCATGACGGGCATCTCGAGCGTGGTCCCCACCCCGGTGTAGAACTCGACATTCACCAGGTGGATGTTCTTGCAGTCGAGGGCGTAGGCGAGCCCGCCGGCGACGAACACTCCGCCGCGGGCGATGCTCAGTACGACGTCGGGTACGTAGCCGTCGTCGGCGATGGCCTGCGCGAGGTCACGGACGGCGGTGCCGAACTGCTCGTAGGTCAGGTTCTCCCGCTCCACGCCCACGCCGGTCAGGTCGTCGCCGCTCACACCTGGGTCCGGTGGAAGTTGAGGAAGGACCGGGAGGCCGTCGGCCCGCGCTGGCCCTGGTACCTGGACCCGTACCGCTCGCTGCCGTACGGGGACTCGGCCGGCGAGGTGAGCCGGAACATGCACAGCTGGCCGATCTTCATACCGGGCCAGAGCTTGATCGGCAGGGTGGCGAGGTTGGACAGCTCGAGCGTCACATGCCCGGAGAACCCGGGGTCGATGAACCCGGCGGTGGAGTGGGTGACCAGCCCGAGCCGCCCGAGGGAGGACTTGCCCTCGAGTCGCGAGGCGAGATCGTCGGGAAGCGTGATGACCTCGTAGGTACTCGCGAGCACGAACTCCCCCGGGTGGAGGATGAACGGCTCATCGCCCTCGGGCTCCACGAGCCGGGTCAGGTCGGCCTGCTCGACGGAGGGGTCGATGTGCGGGTACCGGTGGTTCTCGAACACCCGGAACAACCGGTCGAGCCGTACGTCGATGCTCGAAGGCTGCACCATAAATTCGTCGTAGGGATCGATCCGTACTCGCCCGGCGTCGATCTCGGCCCGGATGTCCTTGTCTGAGAGAAGCACGTCCCGAGGATACGCAAAGCGCGCGGAGCGACCACCATCGGACGACTCCGCGCGCCAGACCGGCGGCGCCTCCAGCGCCTCCGGCTCCTGTTGCCGCTACCGCTTCTCGAGCACCACCGGTACGGCACTCCGCAACCGGGTACACCGAGGGCACCGGACGAGTCGCCCGGGACCGAGCCGCTCGGCCTGCTGCATCGGGAACGAAGCGGTGCTGAACACGTGCCCATCGGCACAACGGACGACGGTGCGCTCCATCAAGTCCTAGAGTCCCTTCCCCAAGAGCCCTGTCCGGCTGCTGCCCGCCGGACCACGAAAGCCACATTACGGGACGAACGGGACGACCCTCCAGGCGGCACTCCGACCCCGCCCGACCCCACTTCCACTACCCCACCGTACGCCCCACCGTACGCCCCAACTCCGGCCGCTCGCAGCAGGATCCACCCCCTGAAACGCGCTCGGACCCCATGGCTTCATCGGCCGGGGCCCGGCATGAGGTAGAGTGACGGGGCGTTCCGACACCGGTTCAGACCGGCGTATTACGCGGGTGTAGTTTAGTGGTAGAACATCAGCTTCCCAAGCTGAGAGTGCGAGTTCGATTCTCGTCACCCGCTCCACACCAAACCCCCAGGTCGACGACCCGGGGGTTCTTTGTTGTTCAGCCCGGTGGGCGGGGCAGGCGCACATCCGCACCACAGGGGCTCGGCCAGGGCTTCTCCTGCTGGAGGTGCCCGGCGTCACCCCGCTCGACGGTCCGGCGGGCCGGCCAGGACTTCTCCAAGTCCGAGACAGGGAGTTCGGGCCCCGGACCGGTCTCGTCATCGTCGCCGTAAGGCCCGCCGCTGAAGACGGCGTGTGGACCACGAGCGGACATCGGTTGACCGTGGCCCACCCCACCAGGCTGGCCCACGGACGCCGCCATGGACACCTACAGCGCGGGCGACCGGCTGCCGATGGCGGGCAATCCGACGATCAGCCACGCGGACGTCGCCGACTATGACGGTCGTTATAGAACATGTAGCCTCAGCGCCTATAACGACTGTCATAGGAGGATGTCGTGACGATCATTACCGTGAACACCCCCAAGGGGCGCCTGGGTCTCGAGCAGCGCCGCGAGCTGGCCGAGACACTGACGGACGCGGTGCTGGTGCCCGAGGTGGGGCAGTCGGCCCCTGCCGCCCGCGTCGGGTTCCAGGTGCACTTCGTCGAGCGCGAGCAGGACATGATGGCGATCGGCGGACGGCTGCTCTCGGACGCCGGTCGGGAACTCGACGTGATGGTGATCGACATCGCGGTCATGGACGCCGCCTGGCAGCCGGACGTACGCGCCCAAGCCATCGGGCGCGTCCTGGCCGCACTGGCGGCGGCCTGCGGACTGGAGAGGCCGTCACCGACGTGGTGGGTCAACTTCCGCGTGATAGACGAGGGAAGCTGGGGCTCGTCCGGAGCCGTACTGTCGATCCTGCCGCTTCTCGAGAGCGGAGTATTCACGGCGGAGAGGGTCAAGGCCGTCCGGGCCGCACTCGGTGCCTGACGTCGACTGCGACGCGCTTGCGGGCATGCATCGAACCCGCCGCACGGTCAGTCCTTGATCGCGGCGAGGACGAGTGCCTGCAACTGCTCCGCGGCACGGTCCAGGGGCTGAGTGCTGCGCTTGGCGCGGCACATGGCCACGGTCCCCTCGACGGCCGCGACGACGAGGGTCGCGAGCTGGGCCGCCTGCTCGCGTTCCGCGCCGTGCTCGCGCAGCGAGTCGGCCAGCAGGTTTTCCCAGGCACTGAAGACGTCAGCCGCCGCTACCAGGACAGCGGGCGTCTCGTCAGTGGGTGGCTCCTCGATGGAGACGGCGAGAACCGGGCAGCCCGCCCTGAAGTCACTGTCGACGACGATCTTGCGCCACAGGACGAGGAACGCCCGCAGTCCCGCAACCGGCCCCGCCTCCAGCTCCTTGCGCAGGGCGCGGGAGACCCACTCGCCCGTGTGGCGGACGGCCTCGGTGGCCAACTGCTGCTTGCCTTCCGGGAAGTAGTGGTACGTCGAGCCGAGCGGCGCCCTGGCGTGCTTGGCCATCTCGCGGATGCTCGTCGCGTTCAGACCGCGCCGACTGATCATGTCGGCCGCGCCGGCCACGATCCGCTCGCGCGCCGCCGTGCTGGACTTGGTCACGTACAAGATCCCTTCCGACCCCCTGGCTATAACAGCCGTCATAGTCTAACGTGACCGCCACTTATAACGATCGTCATAGACCTGTGTCGCCGAACGACACGAAGACGAACGACAAAGCGAGGTATGCCATGCCGATGATCCGGCTCACGGCCCCGGCCGCCGCCCTGACCCCACAAGGCCGCCAGAGCATCCAGCGCGACCTCGCGGCGTTGCTGCTGCGCTGGGAGGGCGCACCCGACACGCCGTTCTTCCGGGCCCAGGCTTGGAGCTACCTCGTCGAACTGCCGGAAGGCGCCCAGATCACCGCCGAGGACGACGCGCCGCGCTTCCTGGTGGAGGTCGCCGTCCCGCAAGGAGCCCTGTCCGAACGCCGCAAAGCGGGCCTGGTCGAGGAGGCGACGAAGACCGTCCTGGCCGCAGCCGGCCTCGACCGGGACGACGCCCTGCGGGTGTGGGTGCTCGTGCACGAGCAGCCCGACGGCACGTGGGGCGCCGGCGGCTCCGTCATCCGCTACGCCGACCTGGTGGCACTGGCGAAGGGACAGCGCGCCGATGCGTGAACTGGCCTACGTCGCCCGGCGAACCGTCGAGTGGCGCGAGACACCGGACCCGAGACTCCAGTCCGACGGACAGGCGATCGTTGCACCGGTGGCAGCCACCTCCTGCGACGTCGACTCCTCCATCCTCGCCGGTCACGGCTTCATCGATCCGCCCTTCGCCCTCGGCCACGAGTGCGTCGCCCGGGTCGTCGAAACCGGCGACGCCGTCACCACCGTCGCCCTCGGCGACCTGGTCGTCGTCCCCTGGTCCATCAACTGCGGCACCTGCGAGCGGTGCCTGGCCGGGCTGACCGCGCACTGCACCGCCGTGCCCTACATGGCGATGTACGGCGCACCGATCGGCGGCAGCTGGGGCGGACTCTTCTCCGACCTGGTCCGCGTGCCCTACGCCGACGCCATGCTCGTCCCGCTACCGGCCGGCCTGGACCCGGTCGCCATGGCCTCGGCCAGCGACAACTGGTCCCTGGCCTGGCGCCTGGTCGCCCCCCACCTCAAGGCTCGCCCCGGAGCACGCGTCCTGGTCGTCGCCCGCGGCAGCATCGGGCTGTACGTGTGCGACATCGCCCGCGCCCTCGGTGCCTCCGACGTCCTCCATGCCGACCCCGACCCCGAACACCGCGCCCTGGCTCGCGCTTTCGGGGCCGCCACCGCCGAAGCCCTGGAACCGATCCACCAGGGCTACGACATCGTGGTCGAGGCCACCGGACGCGTCGACCAGCTCGCTCTGGCCGTCAAGTCCCTCAGTCCCGAAGGGATCTGCGAGTCGGCGGGCAACCATTTCCGCCCGGGCGAGCTGCCCCTGCTCGACATGTACCTCACCGGCGTCACCCTGCGCATCGCGCGGGACAACGTCCGTGCCCACATACCCGATGCCCTCGAACTCGCCGCCTCCGGCAAGGTCGCCCCCGAGAAGGTGGTCTCCCACGTCATCGACTGGGAGGACCTGCCGACCGCGCTGCCGGAGAAACACCTCAAGCCCGTCTTCGTCCGGGCCGCTGACTGATCCGCCCGGCCCGCACCCCACGAGTCACCGGCCTTGCGTCCGGCTCGGTACCGGCGGTTCTGACCAGCCGTGTCGGACGGCGTGGGCGCCGAGTTGCATGCGGGTGCGGACTCCGGCCAGGTCCATGGGGTGGCGCAGGCGGCGGTGGTGTTCAACTTGACGGCGGCGATCCGGGGGCTCATCGGCTGGGCCGGGGTACGGCCCCGCCCGACCCGTCATGCGGGTGACGACGGGGACACCTCCGGTGCGGGCGCCGGACCGGGCGGCCGGGTCGTCAGCAACGCCCTTACGACACCCGGCTGTTCGAGAGTGATGCGTCCGGCACCCGTTCCCGCCCGCACCTTCAGGCGTTCGGCCACGGGGCCGGTGACGGCCAGCGGTACGCCCGACACCGTCACGCGCAGGGTGTCCCGCCGTCGCCTCAGCGTGACCCGGGCCGGTCCTCGATCGCCCGCGCCGAGCGCCGCCTCGACGATCCGGTACGCCGACAGGGCCACCGCGGGCGGCAGATCCCGCGCGGCCTCCGGCAGGCCCCGCAGGGTCACGTCCCGCCCGGCCGCGCGCACGGTCCGGCACAGTGTGCCGAGGTCCGCGACGGTGGGCGCCGGAGCCAGTGCGTGCCCGGGATCCTCCGACTCGCCCAGGCTGTGCAGGAGTTCGCGCATGGCGGCGAGTGCCGACCGGGCCTCGGCGGCCACCGCCTCCAGCCGCCCCTGCCGGGCCTGTTCGACCAGTGCCGCCGTGAGGTGCAGGACGGCGTCCCGCAACTTCGCCGCCAGCCGCTGACGTTCGGCGTCCGCGGCCCGTTCCGCGTGCCACAGCGCGCCCGCCAACGCGAAGTCGTCCAGGGCCAGGATCCGCAGCCGTCGGCGCCGCACGGCGAGCCCGGCACCCCACAGGCCGGCGAACACCGCGCCCAGCACCATGGCCAACGGCACGAACATCACCACGGCGGTGGGCCACATCGCCTCCTCGCCCGACAACGCGCCGTCCGCGCCCGCCGTCGCGACCAGGGTCCCGGAGAGCGAGATCGCCGCCGCGCCCCACGCGGGCCAGGTAGGGGCGGCGCCCCGGCCGTAGACCGCCACCGCGTACACCGCCAGCAGCTCCGCGAGCGCTCCGCCGGCGAAGAACACGAACACCCGCGACGGCAGCCCGGCCCCGGCGACCGCCACCGGCCACAGCCACGACGTGGCCAGCACGCCGAGAAGCGCCGGCCACGGGGCACGCCGTCGCCACAGCAGCGGCACCGCGTGAGCGGTCAGCAGCACCGCCCCGACGAGCAGGCCGGGCACCGCGGCGCGCAGGCTCGCGCCTGTCCACTCCTCCGCCGTGACCAGGGCGAACACCAGGGGAAGGAGCGTCGCCGTGCACACCAGCGCGGGATCGGCCAGCCGTTGTTCCCGCAGCACGTCGCGCCGGCCCGCGCCCTCGGGCGGACCCCACGGCCCCGTGACGTCGGGCAGGGTGGCCCGGACCCGCCAGCCACCGCCGGGTGCGGGGCCGGCCGTCAGTTCCCCGCCGACGGCCGCGGCCCGCTCCTTCATCCCCGTGACGCCGCGTCCCGACCCCAGCCCGTCGACGGGGTCGACGGCGTCGACGCCGTCCGGTGCCGAGCCGCGCGGGGGAGCATTGTCGACGCGCAGTTCCAGGACGCCCTCCCCGCGCAGGACGCTGACGTGCGCGGCGGAGCCCGGGGCGTGCCTCAGGGCGTTCGTCAGGGCCTCGCGGACGATCCCGTGCACCGCCTCGGCCGCCGGTCCGGCCAGGTCGTCGGGGAGCACGGCGTCGATCGGTCGCCCCAACCGGCCGAATCCGGCGATGAGTTCCTCGATGCGCGCGGTCATCGGAGGGGGAGCCGGACGGTCGGCGTCGCGCAGCAGACCGACGAGGCGCTGCAGCGCCGTCAGGGTCTCGGTGCCGGTGCGCTCGGCGAACGACAACGCCTCGGCCGTCAGCTCGGGCCTGCTGTCGCCGAGTCTTCGCGCGGCGTCGGCCGTGATGACGACCGAAGTCAGGTGATGGGCGCTCACATCGTGCAGTTCACGGGCCAGCCGCCGCCGTTCGGTGTCGCCCGCCAGCCGCCGGGCCTCCTCCGCGCCGGCCAGCAGGCGGGTCGCGAGCGACCGTCCCCTGAGCCACTGCCGGCGGGCCTCGCCGAGCCCCGCGCAGACGACGTACAGGAGCGCGCCGAGCACCCACTCGGAGGCGAGCGCGGGCCGGACCCCGACATGGACGAGCGACAGGAGCCACTCGACGCCCACGGCCGCGGCGACCGCGCGTACGGTCACGGGCACGGGGCAGCGCACCGCGACCGAATACAGCGCGACCGGCGCACCCACCCCGAAGTAGCCGTCCTGCCAGGCCGTTTGGCCCACCAGGAGAGCGCCGAGGGACCAGGCCAGGGCCCGGACCGGCGCCTGCCGTCGACGGCCCAGCGCGGCCGTCTCCACGACCAGCGCGCCGAGCACGGCGACGAGCGCCGCCGCCCCGGGCACCTCCTCGCCGGCCAGACCGGCTCCGGGCCACAGCCAGGCGATCTGTCCGGTCGCGAGCAGTGCGGGGAGCAGCCAGTTGCGTATCGTCTCCATCTCGGCACGAGCGTAGGGCGGGGTGCGGCGGCACGGTACCGGCCCCGGGGAGGAGGCCGCTCTCTATCCTCCGGCAGAGGCGCCGTTCGTGCCCGCGGCCGATGTGGGGGGCACGGGCCCGCGGGGAGGCTTGTCGCCATGACGCCTCCGCTCGCCGCCCCGGTGCCCGCGCTCCTCCCCGAACTGCTCCCCTATCACCGCATGGCCCGGGTCTCGGCACGTCACCGATGGTGGCGGCCCGTGCTCGGCACCGGGTTCGTGGCCGTGGCGTGCGTGCTGGTGGCCGGACTGCTCTACGCCCTCGTCTCCGTCCTGGGAGCGGCCAGGGGCTACCCCGAAGCCGCCGACGGGACCGTCGAGTTCGGCCCCGTCTCGGGCACCGCCCTCGACCTGCTGGCGATCGCCTCCGCCATACCTGTCGTCCTGCTCGCGGTGCGCTGGGCCGGCCGTCGGCCGGCGGGCACGGTCTCGTCCGTGACGGGCGGACTGCGGTGGCCCTGGCTGGGGCGGTGCGTGCTGGTGGCCCTCCCGGTCCTCGCCGTGACCACGGGGGCCATGCTCCTGCTGCCCACGGACGATGCCGCGCCGTCGCGGTGGGCGGGCTGGGAGGTCTTCGGTCCGGCCCTCGCCATGCTGGTGGTCCTGGTACCGCTGCAGGCGGCCGCCGAGGAGTACGTCTTCCGCGGCTGGCTCACGCAGGCGGTCGGCGCGTTCCTGCGCTCTCCCTGGTGGGCGCTCGTGCCCCAGGCCGTCCTGTTCGCCGCCGCCCACGGCTGGGGCACCCCGTGGGGCTTCGCCGACCTGGCCCTGTACGGAGTGGTCGCGGGCTGGCTCACCGTACGCACCGGCGGGCTGGAGGCGGCCATCGGCCTGCACGCCGTGAACAACCTCCTGGCCTTCGGTGTCTCGGCCGCCGTCGTCGACGGCCTCAAGAGCGACGACACCGCCGCGGACGCTCCGTGGCAGCTCGTGGCCCTCGACCTGGTCGGCATCGCCCTGTACACGGCGGCCGTCCTCTGGCTGGCGCGTCGCCACCCGCCGACCCGCACCGTCCCCGCACCGGCCCCGGTCCCGGTCCCGCCGCCGTGGCCCTTGCCCGGCCCGCACCCCCAGGCCCACGCCGCTCACGTCCCGGTGTCCTGGGCCCCTGTGCCTGGGCCGGTCCCGGTCCATGGGCCTGGGCCGGTCCCGTACGCCGACCGCGCGGACGCGCCGGGTCTGCCCCCGGAGGCTGCTCCCTGCAGGGAGACGTCGCCGTGACCACCACCGTCGCAAAGTCCGATATGTTCCATATATGTGCATGGGCGGTGTCCGGCCGGATACCCGTACGGCATGGCACGGACACTGAAGCCGCACAAGCGGCACGGCGAGCAGACGGCGGACCGTGAGGACGGGACCGGACAGGATCCGGTCGCCGCCGGTCCGGACGAGCAGGTGGAGCGACAGGCCCCCGACAAGCCCACGGACCTGCCCAAACGCTCCTGGGGAGCGGTACTGAAAGGGACCCTGAAGGAGTTCAAGAAGGACGAGCTGGCCGACCGCGCGGCGGCCCTTACCTACTACTCGATCCTGGCGCTGTTCCCCGCGCTGCTGGCGCTGGTGTCGCTGCTGGGGATCGTCGGGCAGTCGGCCACACAGGCGGTCCTGGACAACATCCAGAAACTCGCGCCGGGCGCGGCTCAGGACGTTCTGCGCAGCGCGGTGCAGCAGATGCAGGGCAAGGGCGGGGTCGGCTCGGTCATGGCGATCGTCGGTCTGGTGCTGGCGGTGTGGTCGGCGTCCGGCTATGTCGCCGCGTTCATCCGCAGCGCCAACGCGGTCTACGACATCCCCGAGGGCCGTCCGGTGTGGAAAGTGCTGCCGGTGCGGGTCGGCGTGACCGTCGTACTGATGGTCATGGCGGTGATCAGCGCGCTGATCGTGGTGTTCACCGGCAGTCTGGCCCGGCAGGTCGGCACCACCCTCGGGGTCGGCGACACGGCGCTCACCGTGTGGTCGATCGCCAAGTGGCCGGTGCTGGTGGTCCTGGTCACGGTGATGATCGCGGTCCTGTACTGGGCCACTCCGAACGCACGCGTGCGTGGCTTCCGCTGGGTCACGCCGGGCAGCTTCCTGGCCCTGCTGATCTGGGTGGCGGCGTCCGCCGGGTTCGCGCTGTACGTGGCCAACTTCGGCTCGTACAACAAGACCTACGGCACGCTCGCCGGCGTGATCATCTTCCTGGTGTGGTTGTGGATCACCAACCTGGCCATCCTGCTCGGCCTGGAGTTCGACGCGGAAATGGTCCGCCAACGCGCCGTCGCCGGTGGCCACCCGGCCGACGAGGAGCCGTACGTCCAGCCGCGCGACACCCAGAAGTGGGACGAGGAGGACCGCCGCCGCCTCGGGTCCTGACCCGGCGGCGGCCGGGGCCCAGGGCCGCCGCCGCCCGCATGCGAGGTCAGGACACCGTCCGCTCCCGGAGCGGTTCGAGGGAGATGTGCGGGGACAGGGCGCGGAGGAAGTCCGGCGCGTCGAAGATCGCGCCGGCCGAGGCGACACCCACCGTGCGGGTCCGGCCGGTGAGGATGCGGTGGACCGCCTCCACCGCGAGCGGCGCGCTGACCGCGTAGATGTCCCGGCCGCTCGCCACGGCGCGCCGTTCGGTGTCGCCCGAGCGCACGACGACGTCGACGACGAAGGTCTGGTCGGACCGGCCGTTCCCGTCGGCCGCGGTCGGCGCCGGTGTGTCCGGGGCCGCGAGGTCCGTGGCCGCCTCGGTCGTCATGTGGGTGCGTACGGCGGGGACGGCGAGGTGGCTGGGGAGGGTGACCACGTCGGCCATGGTGAACTCCCCGACGACCTCCCTGGTGCCCATCGGGTCGGGGAACGCCCACTTCAGGAGCGTCGGACGGTCGTCGTGGTACTCCAGTCGCCCGCCGGTGTAGCGGACGCGCCTGCCGCCGCGCCGCTCCCGCGAGACCGTCCCGGCGGTGCGCGTCCCGGGGGTCGGATGCCAACCGCTCAGTCCGTACGCGACGGTCGCCTCGTCGGCCGCCGTCCAGTCGCCCATCGCGGCCGTGGCCAGCAGATCGCCGAGACCTCCGTAGAAGGCCATCGCGGGGACGATCACGGCTCCCGCCGCGCGGGCGCGGTCCGCGAAGTGCGCGAACGTGTCGAGGTTGGCCTCGATCTCGGCCGCCACATCGACGTACGGGATCCCGGCGCGCAGTGCCGCCTCGATCAGCGGAGCGGCGGTCGTGGCGAAGGGCCCCGCGCAGTTGATCACGGCGTCCACGCCGGCCAGGGCACGGTCGAGCGAGGCGGGGTCGTCGACCGACGCCGGCCGGACCTCGAGTCCGGGTGCGGGTTCGGATGCCGCAGCCGCCGCCGCTGCCGCTCGCAGTTTCTCGGCGTCGCGGCCGGAGAGGACCGGAACGAATCCGCGGTCCCGCAGCTGTGCCACCACGAAGCGTCCGGTGTGGCCGTACGCGCCGTACACCGTCACCGTCCGCCCCGACCCCGACTCCGACGCCGTTCCCGATCCGGATGCCGATGCCGATGCTGATACCGATTCCGATGCCGATGCCGATGCCGATGCCATGGTTTTGTCCCCCGTCTTCGAAAGATCCGCGATCCGTGTGATCCGCGTGATCCGCGTGATCCGTTGAGAACATCCTGGCGAAGGCGGGTGTCTCCGTGGGAGTGTCCGGAACGACACGCCCCGTACACTTTCGGACATGGGTACCGTCGCGCTGGCCGTCACCGAGGGGATGCTGCACTTCGAACTGTCCATGGCGTACGAGGTGTTCGGCGCCGCCCCGGTCGGCGTGACCGTCCCCTGGTACGAGGTCGAGGTCTGCGGGTCGGACGCCGTGCGGGTCGGCCGGTTCCGGCTGGAGCCCGACCAGGGGCTCGACCGCCTCCGCCGCCTCCGGCCCGCCGACACGGTGATCGTCCCCGGCTGGGCGGACGTCGACGAGGAGCCGCCCGCCGAACTCGTCGGCGCGGTGCGCGCGGCCCACGAGGCGGGTGCGCGCGTGGCTTCCCTGTGCACGGGCGCGTTCGTGCTGGCCGCCGCCGGGCTGCTGGACGGCAGGCGCGCGACCACGCACTGGGCGCACACCGAGGTCCTGGCCGCCCGCTACCCGCGGCTGGAGGTCGACCCGGACGTGCTCTACGTGGACAACGGCAGCGTGCTCACCTCAGCGGGCAAGGCCGCCGCGATGGATCTGTGCCTGCATCTCGTCCGCCTCGACCACGGCTCGTCCGTCGCCAACGCGGTCGCCCGCCGCCTGGTCGTGCCGCCGCACCGGGCGGGCGGCCAGGCCCAGTTCGTCGCCGCCCCGGTGCCCGCCCGGGACGACCACCCGCTCGCCTCCCTTTTCCCCTGGGCGATCGAACGGCTCGACCGGCCCCTCGGCGTGGAGGACCTGGCCCGCCGGGCGGGGATGAGCTCGCGCACCCTGGGCCGCCACTTCAGGACGGTGACCGGCACCACCCCGCTGCAATGGCTGCTGACCCAACGGATCCGCCGGGCGCAGGAGCTGCTGGAGACCACCGACGACGTCGTCGACGTCATCGCGACGGCCACCGGCATGGGCACCGCCACGACACTGCGCAGGCACTTCAACCGCACGGTCGGCGTGCCTCCGGACACCTACCGCCGGACCTTCCGCTCACGGCCCGACACCGACCCGGCGCAGGCCACACAGGTGCGGGCCACATAGGCGCAGGCCACATCGGTGCGGGCCGCATCGGTGCGGGCGCCCGCGCGAGCCCCGGCGGTCCTCGGGGACGGCGTGGGCGGGGGCGTCAGTCCCGGACGAGCTGGTCGGCCAGGCGGTGCGCCTGGGCCAGCAGCGTTCCGTACGTCACCAGCGCGTCCGGATCGTCGGGCACGGCTCCCGGCAGCCGCCGGCGGAACTCGTCGAGAGTGCGGTGGAGCTCCTCGACCGCCTCGCGCAGTCGCTCCGCCGCACGGTCGTCGGAGCCGCCCGGGGCGAACCGGGTCCGACCGTACAGCCGGACCGCGCGGGCCGTGTGGCGCAGGAAGTCCGCGTAGGCGTGGGTGATGCCGGCGGGCGGCCGGGCCTTCTCCCCGCGCTCCGCGATCTCCCACACGGTCCGGGTCACCCCCACCGTGTGGACGGCGACGTGGTCGAGCACGACCAGCGCGTCGTCGTACGCCTTGCCGCGCGAGGAAGGGAGCCGCGCGCGGCGCCCCCGCGGATTGCCGCGCATGCTCTCCCGGCTCCAGCCGATCGCCGACCGTGCCTGGTCGACGAGCCGGCCCAGCCGCAGGGCCCGCTCGTGCCGGCTCCCGGCCGCCTGCCCGTCCCACTCGCCGTCGGCCAGGCCGTCGGCCACCGCGTCCAGGATCTCCTGCGCCTCACGAGCCGCGTCCTCCAGCGCGGCACGGGCGTCGCGCAGGTACACCGGCGGCCGGATCAGCACGTTGACCGCCACCCCGACCACCGCGCCGAAGACCGCCTCCGCGATGCGGGCGGCCGACGAGACGACACTCACCTGGCCACCGGTCAGCACGAAGAGCGCACCGGTGGCGGCGTAGACACCCTGGCTTCCCAGCCGCTGCCACTGCCCCAGCAGCAGCACCGCCGGAAGGACCAGGGCCATGGCGGCCATCGTGCTGCCCAGCAGCAGCGCCCCGGCCGTCGCCACCGCGGTACCCACCGCGATCGCCGCGAGCTGCTGGAGCCCGTGCGCGACGGACCGGTACACGGTCGCCTCCACCAGCACGACGGCGACCCACGGCGCGACGAACGCCATCGGCGCCTCGAGCCACCAGCCCACGACCGCCCACGCCAGCCAGGCGGCCAGCGCCGCCTTGCCCGCCTGCACCGCCAGGTCCCGCTCCCGGCCCGGCCCCTCCCCCGCCCGCCGCACCGCGGCCACGACGGAGCCGGCCCACCGCCGAACAACCCATGTCGCCCTACGCGTCCACTCCATGTCACAGCGAGTGCCACACCAGGGGCGAGACGCACCCCCCGTTCCGAGGGCCCAGCCGGGGTCACCGGGCCGGATGGCCGGGTCACCGGGCCGGATGCGTGCCCGACAGGAAGGAATACGCACACATGAGGGCGCAATGTCGCGTATCACCGCGTCCTGCGGGCACTCGGCCGCCATGAACGCCGAGACAGGAACCCAGGGCTCCTACTGGCTGGAGACCGCGCCGCCCGGCGCCCCGGCTCCCCCGCCCTCCGGTGACCTCACCGTCGACGTCGCCGTGATCGGCGCCGGCATCGCCGGGCTCAGCACGGCCTGGGAGCTGGTCCGGCAGGGACGCGAGGTGGCGGTGCTGGAGGCCGACCGGATCGCCGCCGGGGTCACCGGCCACACGACGGCCAAGCTGACCGCCCAGCACACCCTGATCTACGACCATCTGCGGCGCACCCGCGGCCCCGAGGGCGCCGCCCTGTACGCGCGCTCGCAGACCGAGGCGATCGGGCACGCCGCCGAGATCGTCGCGGAACTCGGCGTCGACTGCGCGTGGGAGGAGGCGGCGGCCTTCACCTACGCCGAGGATCCCCGGCACGTCGCCGAGCTGCGGGCGGAGGCCGAAGCCGCACGCGAGGCGGGGCTGCCCGCCGAGTTCGTGACCGAGACCGAGCTGCCCTTCGCGGTCGCCGGCGCGGTCCGGGTGAGCGGACAGGCCCAGTTCCATCCCCGCAAGTACCTGCTGGCCCTCACCGACGACCTGCTCCGGCGGGGCGGCACGGTGTACGAGGGAACACGGGTCGTCGGCCTCACCGAGGGCGAACCCTGCGTGCTGCGCACCGACGCCGGTGTGTCGATCCGCGCCCGCGAGGTCGTGGTCGCCACGCACCACCCCGTCTTCGACCGGGCCCTGCTGTTCACCCGGCTCAGCCCACGCCGTGAGCTCGTCGTCGCCGCGACCATCGACGAGGACCGCGCCCCGCGCGACATGTACATCACGCCGGAACGGGCCACCCGCTCCGTGCGCACCGCCCCGTACCGCGACGGCAAGCGCCTGCTGATCGTCACCGGGGAGCACTTCACCCCCGGCACCGCCGACGCCGAGGAGAGGTTCGCCCGGCTGTCCGCCTGGGCCGACGACCGCTTCGCCGGTCTCACCTTCACCCACCGCTGGGCCACCCAGGACAACGACTCCACCGACTCCGTACCGCTGGTCGGACCGCTCCACCCCGGCAGCCGGCACACCTATGTGGCCACCGGCTTCGGCGGCTGGGGCATGAGCGGCGGCATCATGGCGGGCCGTCTGCTCGGCGACCTGATCAACGGCCGCGAGTCCGCCTGGAGCGGCCTCTACGACCCGCGCCGCCTGGCGTCCGTGGTCCGCGAGGGGACCACGTTCCTGAAACACCAGGCCCAGGTGGCCCGGCACTTCATCGGCGACCGGCTGCCGGCCGTGACGGCCCCCGCACCGGACGACATCCCCCGGGGCCACGGCGCCGTGCTGCGCCTGGGCGGACGGCAGTACGCCGTCCACCGGGACGAGAGCGGCGTACTCCAGGCGGTCTCGGCGCGCTGCACCCACCTGGGCTGCATCGTGTCCTTCAACCACGGCGAGCAGGCCTGGGAGTGCCCCTGCCACGGCTCCCGCTTCGCCCCGGACGGACAGATCCTGCAGGGCCCGGCGGTACGCCCGCTGGAGAAGCGCGACCTTCCGGAGTAGGGGCACCCGCGGGACCCAGTCCCCGCGTTCGCCGTCCCCGCGTTCACTTCGAGTTCACCCCCGGTACTAACGCTGTTCAGAGACGCCCCTCATCGGCCTTTCATCTCTTACCTGTTTCTTACAGGGATGTGACTGATGGCCGATGATCTGAAGGGACGTCATGACTGGCTGGTTGAAGCGCCGTCGCTCCGGCGACGGCGGGCCGGGCGGCGACGAGGCCCCCGTGCGGGCCGGGGGATCGCCGCCGCAGTTCGCGGACGACGAGGCGCTGCGGGTGGCCAGCAGACTCCACGCCTTCAACCGGTACGAGCTCAAGTACCTGGTTCCGGTGGAGCAGGCGGCGCAGATCCGGGACGAGCTGGGCGAGCGGATGGACCGCGACCTGCACAGCCCCGTCGGCGGCTACGGCGTGTGGAGCCTCTACTACGACACTCCTCAACTCCGGTTCTACTGGGAGAAGATCGAGGGCCTGAAGTTCCGCCGCAAACTGCGCATCCGCCACTACGGAGACCTGGACGGGGTCACCGACGACTCCCCCGTCTGCGTGGAGATCAAGCAGCGGGTCAACCGGGTCACCCAGAAGCGCCGTATCACCCTGCCCTACGCCACCGCCCGCAGGCTGTGCGACGAGCGGGAGATGATCGAGCACTCGGCGAAGGAGAACGCCTTCGTCGACGAGGTCCTCGAGCTGGTGGTCAGGCTCAACCTCCAGCCCACCGCCATCACCGGCTACCAGCGTGAGGCGCTGGTCGGCCGCGACCAGGACACGGGACTGCGCGTCACCTTCGACCGCCGCATCCGCGGCCGCGACCGGGACTTCCACTTCGGCACGCCGAACGCCGAGAACCGGTTCACCGTCCCGCCGCACCTGTCGGTGATGGAGGTGAAGGTCAACGAGCGCACCCCGTACTGGATCACCGACCTGGCGGCCAGGCGCAACCTGAGCCTCGTCCGGGTCTCCAAGTACGTCCAGAGCATCGAGGCGTTCGGACTGGCCCCCAGGTCCGTCTTCCACGTCCGGGAGGAAGACCTCCCGCAGGCGCCCGCCCTCGTCCCCCTCGTTCCCACGCCCGCGTCCCCCACGACGCGACGCCCCACGGAGGCATCCCACTCGTGAATCTCAACGTTCAGGACCTGAGCGGTACGTTCAGCGTCACCGACATCGTGCTCGCCATGACCCTGTCCTTCGTGCTCTCCGCGATGATCGGCTACGTCTACCGGGCCACGCACAAGAACGTCTCCTACAGCCAGTCCTATGTGCAGACGCTGGTCATCGTCGGCATGATCGTCGCCCTGATCATGCTGGTCGTCGGCTCCAACCTGGCCCGCGCCTTCTCCCTGGTCGGAGCGCTGTCGGTGGTCCGCTTCCGCAACGCGGTCAAGGAGACCAGGGACGTCGGCTTCATCTTCCTGGCGATGGCCGTCGGCATGGCGTGCGGCGCCCGTTTCTACACGCTGGCCGCGGTCGGCGGCACCGTGATCGCCCTGATCATCCTGGCGATGAGCAAGTTCGACTGGTTCGCCCTCAACGTCCAGCGTCAGGTCGTCAAGGTCCAGGTCCCGGCGGGCGAGGACCACACCCACGCGATCCAGGACGTCCTGCTGCGCCACACCGACGAGTTCGAGCTGGTGAGCACGGAGTCGATCCGCGGCGGCACCCTGACCGAGGTGTTCTACACGGTCCGCATCAAGAAGGGCCATGAGCCGGGTGAGCTGGTCGCGGCGCTCCAGGAGCGCGCCATGGGGCAGCGCGTGACCGTGCTGACCGGTTACGACCAGACGGACCTCTGATGACCGCCCCCCGCAAGCGGCTGGCGCACCGCATCCCGCTGCGGCTTCGCCACCACTGGAAGCCGGCCGGCTCCCTCGCCGTGGGGCTCTCGGTTCTGCTGATCTTCTTCGGGGACGTACGCGTCACCCCCTTCGTCACCAGCGCCTCCACGGCGGACGGGGACGAGATCACGGACAACGTCACGGGGGCGGTCGACCTGTTCGACGACTCGCGGACGCACTCGATCCAACTCGAGTACAGCGAGACCGACTTCACGGACATGATGGAGAAGTACCAGGACGAGGGCGAGAAGGAGTACATCAAGGCCGACCTCACCGTCGACGGTGTGTACCTGAACGACGTCGGTATCCGCCTCAAGGGCAACTCCACGCTCCAGAGCCTGCGCGGCAGCGGCACGGGAGGCGGCGGCCAGGGCGGCCCCGCGGGCCAGGACGGCGGCGGGCAGAACGGCGGTCAGCGGCAGACCACCGGGGCGCAGAACGGTGACCAGCAGCAGAACGGCGGTCAGCAGCAGGCTCCGCAGGGCGGCGGCAGGGCCGCAGGTGGGGGTGGTGGCGGTGGCGGGATGACGCAGTTCAGCCTCTCCGCCTCCAAACCCGAGGAACTGCCCTGGCTCATCAGCATCGACGAGTACGTCGAGGGCCGCGCCTACGAGGGTCACCGCGAGCTCTCGCTGCGCCCCGGCGTCGACGAGGCCCTGCCGCTGAACGAGGCCCTGTCGCTGTCGCTGATGAAGAAGTCCGGTCAGACGGCCGAGAAGTTCGCCTTCACCGCGGTGAAGGTCAACAGCCGTCCGGTCGCGACCCGGCTCATGGTCGAGAACCCGAGCAAGGACTACGTCGACGCGGAGCTCGGCAGCACGGGCGTGGCGTACAAGGCCCGGGCGGGCAGCAGCTTCGACTACGTGGGAGACGACCCCACCGACTACGAGGAGTCCTTCAAGCAGCTCAACCTCAAGGGCAGCCAGGACCTCTCGCCGGTGATGAAGCTCCTCAAGTGGGTCAACCAGGCGTCGGACGCGGAGTTCGCCGAGAACCTCGACAGGTACGTCGACGTGGAGTCCTTCTCGGAGTACGTGGCGACACAGAACCTGCTCCTGAACTTCGACGACATGGCCGGACCGGGCAAGAACTACGTGCTCTGGTACGACCTCGGCACCAAGAAGTTCTCCGTCCTCGGCTGGGACTTCAACCTGACCTTCAGCGGCACCGCCACCACCGGGCCCGACGACAGTACGAGCATGGGCGGCGGCGGAGGCGGCGGCGGGATGCCGGGTGCCGCCGCACAGGACGGAGCGGCGGACACACCGTCCGGGACGCCGTCCGCACTGCCGTCCGGGATGCCGCAGGCTCCGGGGAACGGTCAGCAGGACGCTCAGCAGGACGGCCGGCAGGACGCGGACACGGCGGAGGCCGGCGGTCCGGGCGGCGGCATGGGCGGCAACCTCCTCAAGGAGCGGTTCCTGGCGGCGGACGCCTTCGACGGCGCGTATCACGCGGCCTACAAGAAGCTGTACCAGGAGTTCTACGCCTCGGGGTACGCGCTCGACGCCCTCGACTCCCTCGCCGCGCAGGCGAAGCGGGCGGGCGCCGACACCTCCGGAGTCTCCGCCACCGCGAAGTCCCTCGGCGGCACGGTGACCTCACGGACCGAGAGTCTCGCGAAGAACGAGGTCATCACCGGCTGACGGCGGCCCTGTGGCCCCGCCGGCCACGCATGCGAGCGGCGCGCCCGGGCCCTGGAGGGCCGGGGCGCGCCGTCTGTTGCGCGCCGGTGTGCCGAGTCAGGTGGTCATCGGCTCACCGGGGTGTGGGTCGGTCAGTGGCGGTTGCCGTCGTGGTGCCCGCCGCCGTGGTGGCCGCCGCCGTGGTGACGGTTGCGGCCCCAGGACTCGTCGTCCACGAAGCGGCCGTGGTCGTTGCGCAGGGTGGCGGTGTCGGAGCGGTTGTCCCACACCTCCTTGTTACGGTCCTGGAAGAGGTCCCGACGGGTGTCGCGGCCCTCGCCGGTGTGGACGCGGACCGTGGAGCGGCCCTCCAGGCGGTAGTGGTGGAACGTGTAGGTGCGGCCGTCCTCGTTCTTGAGGGTCCAGCCGTCGAGGTTGATCGTGTGACGCGTGGTGTTGGTGAGTTCCACCCACTCCCTGTTCAGCGAGCTCCGGGAGCGGTCGTCACGTCCCGGGGCGTCGTACTGGACGGCGCTGATCCGCACCTCCGGGCGGTGGGGACGAGCGTGGTCGGACGCGGACGCCGGCAGTGCCATCGCGCCGACCAGGGCGCCGGCCGTGAGGGCGGCGGCGGTCAGACGACGAGCGGTGACAGAAGCGGAAGTGGACAAAGAGTTCCCCTGGGATGTGCGGGCACCCTCCCACTGCGGCCTTCGTGGACGCCGTGGGGGTGGGTGCGATGTGCGGGTGCGGTCGGCTGGCCGCAGACACACTCTGTCCACGGAGTGCGGGAGATGGGTAGGAAACGTGGCGTGTGTTACCTGTTGTCCATATCTCTGTGACTCTCGGCTGCAACGTCCATTTAGGTGACTAAGTACTGAAGTTGACGTTCCGACAGCTGATGACCCCTTGCGGGAGTTGGCCTGTGCGGCCCGGACGCCATGGCGCGCCACCCCACCGGGAGACGGGCCGTCACCCGAAAGTGAGTAACGGCCGTCTGTCCGCCGTCACCCTCCCGCCGCCGGGTGCCGTCGCTCAGTGGGCGCGGACGGCGTCGGCCGGCGCGGTGCGCAGTGCCTGGCGGGTGGGGAGTTCGATGGTGAGGAAGGCCGTGACGGTGACCGTGAGCGCGAGGCCGGGCAGGAGCCAGACGGGGCCCGCGGGCCAGGGGCGGCCGAGGAATCCCTGGCCCAGCAGGGCGAGGGGGAGCGCGGAGAGCAGCAGTGCGGTGACGAGCGCGGTGGCGGCGGTCACCGCGGCCTCGCGGCGCATCATCGACCGGATCTGCCGGGGTGTGGTGCCGTTCAGCCGGAGGGCGCCCAGTTCGACCCGGCGCTGGGCGGTGGCCGCGACGAGCTTGTTGGCGATGCTGAGCAGCAGGTAGACGAGCAGGACCACGATGGTGGCCAGGTTGATCCACACCTCGGGCGGGGCGTCCTCCAGGCCGTCGGCGGACGGCAGGTTCGCGGGCTGGAGTGCCAGGCCTGGGCGGGACGCCGCGAGGGCCGTGAGGCTCTGCCGGGCCGTCGCCGTGCCGTCCGTACGGATCAGGAGGGACTGGTCGAGCGTCGTCGTGGTGTGTCCGGCGGCCAGGTCGTGGGAGAGCACCACCGAGCCGAAGCCGAGGCCACGGCCGTACACGGCGACCACCTCGGCGTGGACCCGCGCGCCGTCGCCCAGCACCAGGCTCACCCGGCGGCCCACCGTCGCGGAGCGGGTGCGGGCGGCGTCGCCGCTGACGGCGACGGTGGCGCCGCGCAGGCGGCCCAGGCTGCCGTCGGTCACGTCGAGGTCGAGGACGTCGGAGGCGTCCGGGGTGAGGATCGTCGCGGGAGCCGACTCGCTCACCGTGTCGCCGAACTGCCGGTACTGCCACACCACGGTGGTCGTGCCGACCGGGGCCGCGGCCCGCACGCCGGCCGTGTTCCGTACGGCGGTGAGCGTGCCGGTGGGCAGTCCGCCCAGGCCGGGAGCGGTCAGGCGCTGCTGGGCGAGGGTGGCGCCGCGGGTGTCGTCGGCGGTGGCGGCCAGCACGGTGGTCTGGGTGAGGGTGTACGTCAGGACGAACACGACCGCCATGGCCAGGGTGCTGACGATCCCCGCGTTGCGCAGGGCGTACGCGCGCAGGTTGGCCATCGCCAGCCAGGTGGGGGCGGAGGCGCCCGCCCCCGTCGCACGCGCCGCGGCGCCGCCGACGCCCCGGACCAGCGCCGGGCCGGCCAACGCCAGGCCGATCGCCCCGATGATGCCCGCGATGGACGTGGCCGTCGCGCCGATGACCGTGCGGGAGAAGAGCGGCAGCGCCGACATGACCATCGCGGCGACGATGACCAGCACGCCGACGCGCGTCCGGGTCCGCGACGGCTCGCGCGGCTCGCTGCGCGATTCCGCGACCGCTTCGGTGGCCGGCATCCGCGAGGTGCGCCAGGCCGAGCAGCGGGCCGACACCTGGACGGCCAGGACCAGCAGGAGGATCGCCGCGAGGGCGGGCAACGGGCTGTAGGTCAGCGGGAGTTCGGACGGTACGACCGCCCGGTCCGCGAGCAGTCGCCGGAACTGCCCGGCCAGCACGTAGCCGAGTCCCACGCCGGGCACCAGGGCCACGGCCGCGACCACGGTGGACTGGGCGGCGGCCAGGCGGCGGATCTGCTTCGGGGTCGCGCCGACGGCCCGCATCAGCGCCAGGTCGCGGCGCTGTCCGGCGATCGACACGGCCAGCGCGCTCGCCATCACGAACCCGGTGATCAGCAGGACGATCCCGGAGAGCGAACCGGCGAGGAGGACCAGCAGTGAGCGGGAGGCGCCGGCGCCGGGTGCGGTCGTGTCGCCCCGGTCGGCTCCGGTGACGGTCAGCAGACCGGTGCCCTTCAGCCTCGTCCGGACCTCGGCGGCGACGCGCTGCTCGGCGCCGGGCTCGGTGCGCAGGCCCACCAGGTCGACGCGGTCCGCGTGACCGGCCAGGCGTGCGGCCGTCGGGTCGGCGAAGAAGATGCCGGCAGCCGGTGCGTCGACGACCGCCGAGACCCGGTAGCCGGCGGCGGGCCGGCCGTCGACGACGATCCGCACGCTGTCGCCCGGCTCGATCCCCGCCGCGGCGGCGGTGACGCTGTCCACGGCGACCTCGCCGGAACCGGTCGGCGCGCCGCCGTCGAGGTGTGCGCCGGCCGTCGGCCTCGCCAGTTTCGTCGAGGACCAGCCGTGCCCCGCCACCTGGGGGTCCTGGGCCGGTACGACCTGTCCGCGGGCGTCGAGGAGAGCCGCGGGGAAGCTGAGGTCGCCGACCGCCGCGGTGACACCGGGCAGCCCGGCCAGCTCGCCGACCAGGCGGGACGGGACCCTGCGCCGCTCCGGGAGCGCGAGCGGCAGCTCACCGGGCGGACGGAACTCCTGGTCGGCCGCGACCACGACGTCGGCGCCGGCGAGCCGGCCGGCGGGCAGCTGGGAGCGGAGGCCGGACTCGGCCAGTACACCGGTGGCGGTGATCAGTGCCGCACCGCCGAGGACCGCGCAGGCCACGGCGATCAGCGCGGTGATCCGGTGTCCGACCATCCGTATCGCGAGACGGAACATGACTCAGACCTCTCCCAACGCGACGAGACGGCTTGCCAGTTCGGGGGCGGTCGGCGCCTCGACGGCCTCGACCACCCGGCCGTCGGCCATCACCAGGACGTGGTGCGCGCGGGCCGCGGCGGCGGGATCGTGGGTGACCATCACCACCGTCTGGCCCAGGTCGGCGACCAGGTCACGCAGCAGGTCGAGGACCTCGTGGGCGCTGCGCAGATCGAGCGCGCCGGTCGGCTCGTCGGCGAACACGACGGCCGGCCTGGTCACCAACGCCCGCACCACGGCCGCGCGTTGCTGCTGGCCGCCGGAGAGTTCGGCGGGGCGGTGGGTCAGCCGGTCGGCCAGTCCGACCCGTTCCACCAGCGTCCGCAGCCAGTCGTGGTCCGGGCTGCGTCCCGCCAGCCGCAGCGGCAGCGTGATGTTGTCCTCGATGCTGAGCGAGGGGATCAGGTTGTACGCCTGGAACACGAAGCCGACGCGTTCCCGGCGCAGTTCGGTGCGCCGGGTCTCGTTCAGCCCGGCGATCTCGTGACCGTCGATACGGACGCTGCCCGAGGTCGGGGAGTCCAGCCCGGCGGCACAGTGCATCAGCGTGCTCTTGCCGGAACCCGACGGCCCCATCACGGCGAGGAAGGTGCCGCGTTCCACGGTCAACGACACGTCGTCGAGGGCCCGTACGCCGCCCGGGTAGGCCTTGCTGACGCCGGTCAGGGCGATGGCGGGGGCGCCGACGGCGGTGCGGGTGGCGTTCATCGACGGCCCCGCAGGTTCCGTACGACGAGGGTGCCCGCGCACAGCACGGTGACCGCGCCGCACGCCAGGTGCACCCAGGTGTCGGCGCCGCCGAAGGAGGCCGCCATGTTGGCGAGCGCGCCGGCCACCACCACCATCCAGAGCAGGGTGCGGGCGATGTCCCCGGAGCTGAGCCGGTCGGCGGGACCGGGGGTCGTCGTGTTCGGCATGGGGGCTGCTCCCGGGTCTCGTGGGGTGGTCCAGCGGTGGCCGTGTGCGGTTCCCGCTGTCGTCACCGACGCTATGGACCGGCACCGCTCGGGCCGATCCCGCAGTCCGCCCGGTTCGGGGTACAGCAGGCTGTACTCCCGCGTCCTGCGGCCACGGAGAACTCGCTTACGGCATAGGGTCGTTCGCATGACGGGAAGCACGAGCGAGACGGCGGCGGGAGGTGCGGTGACGGTCCGACGCGAAGGCCTCAAGGACATCGCCCTGCGGACCCTGAGCGCCGCCGGTCGGGCGATCGCCGAGCTCGCCTCCGGTCTCGGCACGGCCCTGCTCGCCCTGTTCGTCCTGCTGTGGCTGGCTGTCACCGCCGTGACGAGCGTCGTGGGAGTCGGGCTGCTCATGGCGCCCGTGCTCCTGCGCGCCCTGCACGCTCTGGCCGGCCGGGAACGCGACCGACTGGCCCGCCGGGGTCCCGAGGTCGCCGCCCCGGAGCCCCCGCCCACGCGGCTGCGGGCCGCCCTCGTCGACCCCACGACCCGGCGCGAACTGGGCTGGCTGGTCCGGCATTCCACCGTGGGGGCGTTGCTCGGGCTGCTCGGCGTCCTGCTGCCGGTCCTCGCCGTGCGGGACACCGCCTTCCCGCTGTACTGGACGTTCATGCCCGAGGGCGCGACCGCCACCTCCGTGGGCATGGGCGACGCGCGGACCTGGCCGGACGCCCTCGCCGTGACGCTGCTGGGCGTGAGCTGGATCGCCATCATCCTGGGACTGGGCCCTGGCATGGCCCGGCTCCAGTCGGGTCCCGGGCGACGGCTCCTGTCGGCCGGTCCCGATGCCGATCTCTCCCTGCGCGTCGCGGAGTTGACCGCCACCCGGGCCGCCGCCCTCGACGCCCACGCCACCGAGCTGCGCCGCATCGAGCGCTCCCTGCACGACGGCGCCCAGAACCGGCTGGTCTCCGTCACCGTGCTGGTCGGGGCGGCCCGCCGGATGGTGGCCCGTGACCCGGCCGGCGCCGACGAACTCCTGGAGCGCGCCCAGTCCGCCGCCGAACAGGCGCTGGCCGAACTGCGCACGGTCGCGCGCGGCATCCTGCCGCCGGTGCTGGCCGACCGGGGGCTCGCGGGCGCCCTCTCCGGTCTCGCCGCGGACTGCGCGGTGCCCTGCCGGATCGACGTGGACGTGCCCGAACGCTGTGCCGCGTCCGTCGAGGCGACCGCCTACTTCGTCGTCGCCGAGGCCCTGACCAACATCGCCAAGCACAGCGGCGCCGGGCACGCCGTCGTCACGGCCCGCGGGCGGGGCGGCCGTCTCCTGCTCCGCGTCGAGGACGACGGCCGGGGCGGCGCCGAAGCGGACGGCGGGACCGGACTCACCGGCATCCGCCGCCGGGTCGCGGCGCACGACGGCAGCCTCTCGCTGGCCAGCCCGCCCGGCGGCCCGACCGTCCTGGAAGTGGACCTGCCCTGTGGATCGTGAGCTGTGGAGCGTGCGCTGTGAATCGTGAGTTGTGGAGCGTGAGTTGTGGAGCGTGAGATGCGGATCGTGATCGCCGAGGACGACCCGTTGCTGCGCGAGGGGCTCGCCCTGCTGCTGCGCGCCGAGTCCCTCGACGTGGTGGCCACCGCCGGCACCGCCGACGAGGCGCTGGACGCCATCGACGTGCACGAGCCGGACGTCGCCATCCTCGACGTCCGGATGCCGCCGACCCATACCGACGAGGGGATCGTCGCGGCGGTCGAGGCCCGGCGCAGGCGGCCCGGCCTGGCCGTGCTCGTACTGTCCGCGTACGTCGAGCAGAGCTTCGCCACCGAACTGCTCGGCGGCGGTGTGCAGGGGCTCGGCTATCTGCTCAAGGAGCGGGTCGGCCGGGTGGAGGAGTTCCTGGACGCGCTGCGCCGGGTCGCGGCGGGCGGCACCGCCATCGACCCCGAGGTCGTCGCCCAGTTGTTCACCCGCTCGCGCCAGGACACCCGGCTGGAGCGGCTCAGCCCCCGTGAGCGGGACGTGCTCGCGCTGATGGCCGAGGGGCTGGGCAACTCGGCCGTCGCCGAACGGCTCGTGGTCACGGACGGCGCCGTCCACAAACACATCCGCAGCATCTTCGCCAAGCTCGACCTGGCCCCGACGGACCAGGTGGACCGGCGGGTCGCGGCCGTCCTGCGGTATCTGGAGGCGGTCGGCGCGGGAGGTCAGCCGGCCGGCGCGCCACGGGGACGGATCAGCCCGCTCTCGTAGGCCAGGATGGTCGCCTGCACCCGGTCCCGTAGCCCCAGCTTGGTGAGCAGGGCGTTGACGTGGGTCTTGACCGTTCCGGTGGTGACGCCCAGGGCGGCCGCGATCTCCGCGTTGGCCAGGCCCGAGGCGATGTGCAGCAGCACTTCCCGTTCGCGCGGGGTGAGCCCGCCGAGGGTGCCGGTGACGACGGGCGGCGGGGGCGCGCCCTGGGCGAAGGTGTCGATCAGGCGGCGGGTGACGGCCGGGGCGAGGATCCCGTCGCCGGACGCGACGACACGCAGCGCGGTCAGGAGCTCCTCCGGCTGGGCGTCCTTGAGCAGGAAACCCGAGGCGCCGGCGCGCAGCGCCTCGTACACATAGGCGTCGAGGTCGAAGGTGGTGAGCACCAGGACACGGGGTCCCGACTGCGGCGCGGTGATGAGACGGGTGGCGGTCAGGCCGTCCATGCCGGGCATCCGGATGTCCATCAGGACCACGTCGGGTGCCTCGCGGCCGGCGAGTTCCACGGCGCTCGCGCCGTCCCCGGCCTCGCCGACCACGGTCAGGTCGGGTTCGGCGTCGACGATGGCGGCGAACCCGGCACGGACCACTGCCTGGTCGTCGACGACCATCACGCGTGTGGCGACGGGGACACCTCCTGGACCGGGGCCGGACCAGGTCCGGCCGGCAGCGGCAGCAACGCCCTCACCGTACCGGCCTGTTCGAACACGACAGAACCTTCCCCGGTCGGGGCGCCGGGCCGGTCTCCACCCTGCGGTAGAGGCTCCGTTCCTCCGTTGCGCCGACGATTCGCCGTCCGGCCGACGGAATGCTGAAGGCCATGGACATCACCTCGCTCACCGTCGTGCTCGGCGTGGTCGTGATCGTCGCGGCCTCGGTCCTCACCGCCTCGAACGAACCCCCGCTGTGGGTCTACCTGCTGACCGGCGCGGGCTCACTGCCCCTGAGCCACGCCCTGCTCGGCACGCGCTGCCTCAGCTCCACCGTCGGGGACAGCGGCGTCGCCCCGTGGGTCGTGCGGCTCGCCGTCATCGGCACCCTCACGGCCGCGTTGAGCTTCTTCGTCGGCGGGGACGGCCGCGGGCGCGCCGTGGAGGGCCGGACCGGCCCTAGAGGTAGTCCTCGAGGCGGGCGACCGTGAAGCCCTGTTCCTGGATGTGCCGCAGCATGTTGGCGGTCATCTCGGTCATGGTCGTGCCCTTGAGCTCGGACGGCCCGCGGAAGTGGGCCAGCACTATGTCGCCCGGGTGGAGCTTCTTGTCGCCGCGCTGGTACTGCATGTTCTTGATCTGCATGGACTCGCGCCACAGGACGATCGCCTCGACACCGCAGGACGCGGCGGCGGCCCGGGTGTCCTCGTTCCAGTTGCCGTAGGGCGGCCGGAACAGCCGCGGCATGGTGCCGTATCGATCCTTCAGCCTGGTCTGCTGGCCGCAGATCTCCTCCTTCTGCGCGGCCGCGCCCAGGGTCCGGAGGTTCGGGTGGTTCAGCGTGTGATTCTGGACCCCGTCGCCGAGGGCCTGGAGCTTGCCGAAATAGCCGTAGTCGGCGCGGATGGCGGAGTCCGTCAGGAACATCGTGAAGGGGATCTTCAGCTCCCGCATCATCGTCACGAACTCCGGGTCCTTCTCCGCCCCGTCGTCGAAGGTGAGGAAGACGATCTTCTCCTGGGTGGGTATCTCACTGATCACCGGCACCGGGCCACCGGCGGCCGACAACCCGACGGGCTTGACCTCGGGCGGGGCGGGCGGTGCGGCCAGCGGCTCGATGCCCCACTTGGCGTAGGCGGCCTCGACCTCCGCACGCGCGCCCGCCTCGCCTCGGGGCGACGGGCTGGACGGTGCGGAGCCGGACGGTGCCGCGGCGGGACGGTGGGAATCCGCCGAGGTCTCGGCCCCGCAACCCGTCGCGACGCCTGTCGCGAGAAGGACGCAGGCCAGCGCCGCCCCTCTGATCCGCCTGTCCATCGTGTGCACCCCATGTCGTCCGTACGCCTCGCCCCGTCCACTGCTTGATGTCGAACGGACGTCCGAGGTTCCGCCCCGGAGCGGACCGGGTGACGCGTCTCCCCGGTGCGGACGGGCACGGACGGGCGCGCGATGATGGCCGGCATGCGCATCCGCATCGACGCCGTCGACCTGCCCGGCCTCACCCGACCGGCCTCCGCCGACGGCAGGGTCCCCGCGTACGGCAACCTGCACGTCGCCGTGCAGCGTCGCGACCGTCCGGCCGAACTGCTCGAGCCGCAGCCCGGCGACGCGCCGTCCGCGACCTGGACCCTGGAGTGCACCACCAGCGCCTCGCCGACCGGCACCGAGGTCAGAGGGCCTCATGTCCAGGACCGTCTGGGCCGGCGGTTCGTCTACCTGTCGTGGGGCACGGTCGACGAGGCGGGCGTCTTCACGATGTTCCGCCGCGCCAAGCTCATGCTCGACGCCGTCCCCGCCGACGTGCTCGCCGCCGCCGCACGGGACGGGCTGCTGGTCGGACGCCTCGGCCTGACCGACGCGCAGGGCGGACCCCTCTGCGCGCGCGTCGAGCCCCCGCGCATCACCTGGACCGCCGAACGCGCCGAGTAGAGCGGCATCGCTACGCTTGGCGTTAAGCGCCTATTGCGGGGCAATGGCGGACAAATTGTCCTAAGGAACCGAAGATGGGTCTCGGTGCCGGCCTTCGGGCCGTGAAACGCAGGTCCCTCACCCGCGCGTCCGTGGCGGTCGCGGTCGCCGCCGGTCTGGCCCTGGTCGGGGCCTGCGGCGGAAGCGACAAGGACGACGAAGGCGACGGCGGTCTCGCCGTCGGGGTGCTGCTCCCGGGGGGCGGCGCCTCGCGCTTCGGGCAGTTCGACAAGCCCCTGCTCGTGCAGCAGCTGAAGCGGCTCTGCCCGGACTGCCCGGCGCCGACCGTCGCCGCCACGTCCGACCCGGCCGTCCAGCGGCAGCAGATCGAGTCCATGATCACCCGACAGGTCGACGTCCTGATCCTCGCCGCCGTCGACCCCCAGCTGCTGCGCCCGTCGGTCGAGGCCGCACACCGGGCCGACATCCCGGTCGTCGCCTACGACCGGCTCGCCCAGGGCCCGATCTCCGGTTACGTCACCTTCGACGGCGCGACGGTCGGCAGGCTCCAGGGCGAGGCACTGCTGAAGGCCATGGACGGCGAGGCGCGCGGCGAACAGATCGTCATGATGAACGGCGCCACGACCGACCCCAACGCCGGCTGGTTCAAGCGGGGCGCGCTCTCCGTCCTCGAGGGCAAGACCGAGATCGGCAAGTCGTACGACACCGTCGGCTGGCGCCCGGAGAACGCCTTCATGAACATGACCAACGCCATCGCCGCCCTGGGCGCGGGCGACATCGACGGGGTCCTGGCCGCCAACGACAGCCTCGCCGGCGCCGTGGTCGCCGCCTTCAACGCCGCCGAGGTCAGACCGCTGCCTCCGATCACCGGCCAGGACGCCGATCTCGCGGGTGTGCGGCGGATCGTCCGGGGCGACCAGTACATGACCGTCTACAAGCCGTTCGAGCCCGCGGCCGGCGCCGCCGCGAAGATGGCCGTCGCCCTGGGGCGCGGCGAGTCGGTGGACTCCCTCGCCTCGGGCACCGTCGACAGCGCCACCACCGAGGACATCCCGGCGGTCCTGCTCCCGTCGGTCCCGGTGACCGTCGGCAACATCAAGGACACTGTGGTCAAGGACGGTATGTACACCATCGACCAGATCTGCACCCCCGAGCTCAGGTCCGCCTGCGACAAGGCCGGACTCAACTGACGCGTCTTCCCCGAAGCGGAAGGAGGTGACCCCGTGGCGGCTCAGCCCCTGCTGGCGTTGCGCGGTGTCTCCAAGCGGTTCGCCGCCGTCCAGGCGCTGGAGGACGTCGAGCTGGAGATCAGGGCCGGGGAGGTGGTCGCCCTGATGGGCGACAACGCCGCCGGCAAATCCACCCTGGTCAAGGTGATCTCGGGAGTCGGGCCCGCGGACAGGGGCGTCATCGAGTGGCAGGGCAGCGCCGTCCAGATCAGGCGTCCCCAGGACGCCCAGGTGCTGGGGATCGCGACCGTCTACCAGGACCTCGCGATGTGCGGCAATCTCGATGTCGTCGCCAACCTCTTCCTCGGCCGGGAGATCCACCGGCTCGGCATCCTCGACGAGGTGGAGATGGAGCGCCGCACCCGTGAGCTGCTCAAGACCCTGTCCATCCGCATCCCCGACGTGCGCGTGCCGCTCGCCACGCTGTCCGGCGGCCAGCGGCAGGTCGTCGCCATCACCCGCTCGTTCCTCGGCGAGCCCCGGCTCGTCCTGCTCGACGAGCCCACCGCCTCCCTGGGCATCGAGCAGACCAGCCAGCTCCTCGACCTCATCGAGGAGCTGCGCGACCAGGGTCTCGGGGTGCTGCTCATCAGCCACAACATGGGGGACATCAAGGCCGTCGCCGACCGGGTCGCCGTCCTGCGCCTCGGCCGCAACAACGGCTTCTTCGACGTGACCACCACCTCCCAGGAACAGATCATCTCCTCCATCACCGGCGCGTCGGACAACGCCGTGGCGCACCGCACGACCCGCCCGGAGGAAGCATGGCCCTGAGGGGGAGGAGGAACCGGAACCACACCACCGATGCCGCGCCCACCACCGACGCCACGCCCGCCGCCGACCGGGAGGACGACGGCCACCGGGGCCACGCCGGACGCCTCGGGGCGTACGCCGGACGTCTCACAGCGCCTGCCGGACGTCTCGGTGCCCCCACCGAAGCGGTGCGCCGCAGGCTGCGGGAAGGCGGGACCGGCCCCGTCCCGGTCCTGCTCGCTCTGGCCGTGACCTGGATCGTCTTCCAGGCCCTCAACACCAACTTCCTCTCGCCGCGCAACCTGTCCGTCCTCAGCGTGGACATCGTCGGGACCGGCATGGTCGCCGTCGGCATCGTCTTCGTCCTGCTGATCGGCGAGATCGACCTGGCCGTGGGCTCGCTCGCCGGCCTGGCGGGCGCCGTGTTCGCGTCACTGAACGTGAACCTCGGGATGCCGGAGTGGCTCGCCGTGCTCGTCGCGGTGCTGTGCGGCACGGCCGCCGGGGCCGTCCACGGGTTCTCCTTCGCCAGGATCGGCGTACCCGCGTTCGTCGTGACCCTCGCCGGTCTGCTGGTCTGGAACGGCGTGATGCTCTACCTGCTGGGTCCCGACAGCTCCATCAGCTTCAGCGAGGACGGGCTGGTCGCCACCCTGACCAGCCGCTACTTCGACTCCGCCGTCGCCGTCTACGGTCTGGCGGCGCTCTGCACGGCCGCGTACCTCCTCGTCTCCCTCCACGACCGCGGGCGCCGCGCCGCCGCCGGGATGCCGTGCCGGCCGACGGCCGGGATCTGGGCGCGTACGGCCCTGCTCGCGCTGGTCTCGTTCTCCGTCGTCTACGTGCTGGGCCGTTTCGAGGGGCTGCCGCTGGCGCTGCTGATCTTCCTGGCGGTCATCGTCGCCTCGGACCTCCTGCTGCGCCGCACGCCCTACGGCCGGCAGGTCCTCGCGCTGGGCGGCGGGGTGGAGGCGGCCCGGCGCTCCGGCGTCGACGTGGCGCGCGTGCGGATCTCGGTGTTCATGGTGTCGGGGACCCTGGCCGCGGTCGGCGGCCTGTTCATCGCGTCGCGGCTCACCTCGGCGAGCCAGATCTCCGGCTCCGGCGTGCTGCTGATCAACGCCATCGCCGCGGCCGTCATCGGCGGCACCAGCCTGTTCGGCGGACGCGGCTCGACCTGGTCCGCGCTGCTGGGGGTGCTCATCATCCAGTCGATCGGCTCGGGCATGGCGCTGTTGGGCGTCGAGCCCCCGGTCCAGTTCATGATCACGGGTGGGGTGCTGTTCACCGCGGTCGTCCTCGACTCGCTGACGCGGCGCTCCGCGCAGTCGCGCGGACGGGCCTGAGAGCCGTCCGGGGCCCGGGGCGGTCCCGGCGAGCGCGGCGCGTCCCGCCGTCGGGGGGCCGTGGGCGACCGGCGGTCAGGGGGCCGTCGGCGACGCGGGCGTCGCGGTGGAGCGGCGCCGGGGGCGGAGGTGTCCCCGGCGGCCTGCCGCGCGCAGGAACACGACCGTGGGGACGGCGCAGACGAGGATGGCGGCGATGCCGGCCTCCGGACCGAAGGCGCCCCCGGTGAGCGCCTCGGGTCCCGACAGCACGCCGTGCAGCAGGCCGGCCGGGCCGTCCTCGTTGCCGGAGACCGTGGTGCCGTAGATCCCGCTCTCGGCGAAGTTCCAGCCGAGGTGCAGACCGATCGGGAGCCAGAGGGAGCGGGTGGCGACGTAGGCGGCGCCGAGCATCAGGCCGCCCTCGACGGCGATGGCCAGCGCGCCCCACACCGTGGCGTCGGGGTTGACGAGATGCAGGGCGCCGAACAGCAGGGCCGAGATCGTCAACGCGCCCCGGGTTCCGGTGAGTTCCTCGAGCAGCCGGAAGACGACACCGCGGAAGAGGAGTTCCTCCGTGACGGCGACGCCCGCCATCGCCCCGAGGACGGTCACCGCCCCGCCGACCGACACCCCGCCCTCGGTGCCGTACCCGCCGAACAGGGCGACGATCGCGAGCGTCGTGGTGAAGAGGCCGAGGCCGACGAGGGTGCCGGTGCGCAGCCCGGAGACAGCCGTCGTCGGGTCCAGTTCGGACACGGGTCGCTGTTCCAGGGCCCGTACGGCCGCCGCGTAGCTCGCCAGCGCGAGCGCCACGACGGCCGCGCCGAACAGGAGGGACAGCAGCGGGTTGTCCCCCGCCGCGGCCCTCGTCCCGGCCGCGAGCGCCGTCACCGCCACGAACAGCACCGCCATCGCCACCAGCCGCACCCCCGCCGGACGCACCCGGCGCGCGACGGCGAGCGGCTCCTGTGCGAGCAGCTCCCTGAGCGTGCTCTTCAGCGGGCGCGCGCTTTTGAGCGGCATGACGATCCTCCCCTGCCGGGCGGCGGTCCGGTCGCCGCCGCGTCACCGGGAACGCTATGAGCGCGGGGCACCCTTGGTCGTCGCCCTGTGGTGGACAGTCGCCTGTAGCTCTTGTGGGGGACAACGGCCCGTTCAGTCGTCGACGGTGACCAGGCCCACCCGGTGGGCGAGCACCACCGCCTGAACGCGGTCGCGCAGGTCGAGCTTGGTGAGGATGCGGGACACGTACGTCTTGACCGTCTCGCGGCTGAGGACCAGCCGGTCGGCGATCTCGGCGTTCGACATCCCCTCCGCGATGAGTTTCAGCACCTCGGTCTCGCGGGGCGCCAGGACCGACAGTGCCTCCGGGACGGCGGACCCGCGGGTGGGCGGCCGGATCCGGTCGGCGAACCTGCCGACGAGCTGCCGGGTGACGGCCGGCGTCAGCAGGGACTCACCCGCGGCGATCGTCCGGATCCCCTGCACGAGGTCGCGGGGCGGCGAGTCCTTGAGCAGGAATCCGCTCGCGCCGGCCCGCAGCGCCTCGTAGACGTACTCGTCGAGGTTGAAGGTGGTGACCACCAGGATCCTGACCGGGTCGGCCACGCCGGGTCCGGCCAGCAGCCTCGTCGCCTCGATCCCGTCCAGGAGGGGCATCCGGATGTCCATCACCACCACGTCCGGGCGCAGCCGTCCCGCGGCCTCCACCGCCGCGCGGCCGTCGGCGGCCTCTCCCACGACCTCGAGGTCGGGCTGCGCGGTGAAGATGGTGACGTAGCCGGTGCGCACGAGTTCCTGGTCCTCGCAGACCAGGACGCGGATCGGCGTTCCGGCCGTGGTGCCGGTATCGGCGCCGGTCATGCGTGCCTCCGGGCGGGCGCGGGGGCGGGTGCGGGGGCTGAGGCGGGGGTGGGGACGGGGATGCGGGCGCGGACGCCGAAGCCGCCGTCCGGCAGGGCGCCCGCGTGCAGTGCGCCGCCGAAGACGCTCACCCGCTCGCGCAGCCCGTCCAGTCCGTGGCCGCCTCCGCCGCCGAGCGGCCGGGGCGCGGGAACGGCCGGCCCCGCGGGCGCTCCTTCGGTGGTCACGTCGACTTCGATCACGTCATGACCGTGGTGGACCCGGACGAACGTCCCGTGGCCCGGCGCGTGCCGGAGCGCGTTGGTGAGCGCCTCCTGCACCACGCGGTACACGGCCAGTTCCACGGCCGAGGGCAGCGGCCGTCGTTCTCCGCGCTCCGTCAGCTCGACCGGCTGGCCCGCCGCCCGGACCTGCTCGACCAGGTCGCTCAGGCGGCCCGGCCCCGGCCCCGGCGCCCGGTCCGCCTCGTACGACGCCTCGCCGAGCACCGCATCGCCGAGCACCGGACCGCCGGGTGCGGGGCCGTCGGACGGGGGGCTGTCGGACGGGGGGCCGCCGGGTGCGGGGCCGCCGGCTGCGGGGCCGCCGGGTCTGTCACCAGGCCTGCCGCCGGAGGCCTTCAGCAGGCCCAGCAGGTGCTGGAGGTCGGTCAGGGCGTGCCGGCCGGAGTCGCTGATCGCACCGAGCCCGACGGCCACCCGGTCCGGCGCGTCGGCGAGCAGGAACTGCGCCGCGTCCGCCTGCACCACCATCGCGGTGACGTGGTGGGTCACCACGTCGTGCAACTCCCGTGCGATACGGGCCCGTTCCCGCGCCGTCGCCATCTCCGCCCCGATGCGCCGGCGTTCCTCCTCCCCGGCCCGCCGGGACCGCACCGATCTGCCCACGGCCCAGCACGCCACGAGCACGAGGTGAATGAGGACGAAGTCGGACACCCGCTGCGGTGATCCCCTGCCGTGCAGTGCGAGCGCGAACAGCGCGAACAGCCCGGTCGCGACGGCCGCCGGTACGGCGAGGCGCAGGCCCCCCGCGCGGTCCGCGTACGCGCCCGCGCTGTACAGGGCGACATACAGGCCCACACTCGCGAACGTCTGTGGATAGCCCGCCAGTTCATGGACCGCGGACGCTCCCGCCACCAGCGCGAGACACACCCCGGGCCACCGTCGTCGCAGCATCAACGGCAGCCACAGGGCCGCCGTCACCAGGACACCCGGGCCGTCGTACGGACGCTGCGTCAGGTCGCCGAACTCCGCGCCGACGGGGGCGGTCACCGGCGCGAACATCACCGGCGCGAGGGCGACGGTGAGAACCCCGTCCCGCAGCACGACACCCCGCGCGCTCCATCGCGTCACGACGGTTCGCGCACCGTCCAGCAGTGATGACAGTGATGCCGTCGTCGCCTCGAACACAGGGGCGAGCCTAGCCTCCACCCGGCCTCCGACCGCTCCGCTTCCGGGCATCGGGAGAGCCCGGAAAGATCGGTAAAGTTTCGAAACATTCGAAGAATTCACCCGAGGTCTCTTGATCTTGACTTTACCGATCTTGCTCAGGTGAATTGATGAATTCGAGTCAATATAGCCACTGAACAGCAAGAATAGCTCCCCACCCGCCATTTCCCCGCTCCGAATGTTTCGAAGTGAAAACCGAAAGTATTGACAGTTGTCGTGCCCCGGCCAACACTGGCGCCGTCATCGGCCGCATGAGGACGAGGAGGAAGCACGCACATGAAAACCGCACCCGCACACCGACTCAGGCTGCTCATCAGCGGTGTCTGCACCATGCTGCTGGTCGCCGTGGCCGCGCTCACCCTGCCCGGCACCGCGCACGCCGACACGGTCGTCACCACGAACCAGACCGGCACCAACAACGGGTACTACTACTCGTTCTGGACCGACTCGCAGGGCACGGTCTCCATGAACCTGGGCTCCGGCGGCAACTACAGCACCTCCTGGAGCAACACCGGGAACTTCGTCGCCGGCAAGGGCTGGAGCAACGGTGGGCGCCGGAGCGTCACCTACTCGGGCACCTTCAACCCGTCCGGCAACGCCTACCTGGCCCTCTACGGGTGGACGTCGAACCCGCTCGTGGAGTACTACATCGTCGACAACTGGGGCACCTACCGGCCCACGGGCACGCACATGGGCACGGTCACCAGCGACGGCGGCACCTACGACATCTACAAGACGACGCGGTACAACGCCCCGTCCGTCGAGGGCACCAAGACCTTCGACCAGTACTGGAGCGTCCGGCAGTCGAAGCGGACGGGCGGCACCATCACCACCGGCAACCACTTCGACGCCTGGGCCCGCGCCGGAATGACCCTGGGCAGCTTCAACTACTACATGATCCTCGCCACCGAGGGATACCAGAGCAGCGGCAACTCCAACATCACGGTGGACGGCACCGGTTCGGGCGGCGGCACCGGCGGCGGCGGGAGCAGCGGCTGCAGCGCGACCCTGTCCGCGGGCCAGCAGTGGGGCGACCGGTACAACCTCAACGTCGCGGTCACCGGCTCCAGCAACTGGACCGTCACGATGAACGTCCCCTCCCCGGCGAAGGTCCTCTCCACCTGGAACACCAGCGCCAGTTACCCCAGCGCCCAGGTGCTGACCGCCAAACCCAACGGCAGCGGCAACAACTTCGGCGTCACCATCCAGCCCAACGGCAACTGGACCTGGCCGACGGTCTCCTGCACCGCGAGCTGACCCCCACACTCCGCACCAGGCTGGAGGACCACCCCGCATGAGCACGAGACCACATCTCTCCTTACGCGCCCTGATCACGAGGCTGGTCGTCGTCGCGACGGCCGCCGCGTGCACCCTCACCGTCCAGGCCGCCGCCGCTCCGGCACAGGCCGCCACCTGCAACGGGTACGTCGGGCTCACCTTCGACGACGGCCCGGGCGGCACCACGACGGCCCTGCTCAACGCCCTCACCCAGAACGGGCTGCGGGCCACGATGTTCAACCAGGGCCAGTACGCCGCCGCCAACCCCTCCCTGGTCCGGGCCCAGGTGAACGCCGGCATGTGGGTCGGCAACCACAGCTACACCCACCCGCATCTGACCCAACTCGGCCAGTCACAGATCGACTCGGAGATCTCCCGGACCCAAGCGGCCGTCTCCGCAGCGGGCGGCGGCACCCCGGTCCTGTTCCGCCCGCCCTACGGCGAGACCAACGCGACCGTGAAAGCGGTCGAGGCCAAGTACGGACTGACCGAGATCATCTGGGACGTCGACTCGCAGGACTGGAACAACGCGAGCACCGACGCGATCGTGCAGGCCGCCGGCAGGCTCACCAACGGCCAGGTCATCCTCATGCACGACTGGCCCGCCAACACCCTCGCGGCGATCCCGCGCATCGCGCAGGGTCTGGCCGCGCGCGGCCTGTGCGCCGGCAAGATCTCCGCGCAGACCGGGCGGGCCGTGGCCCCCGACGACAGCGGTGGCGGTGGCGGTACCGGCGGCTGCACCGCGACCCTGTCCGCCGGACAGCAGTGGAGCGACCGGTACAACCTCAACGTCGCGGTCACCGGCTCCGCCAACTGGACCGTCACGATGAACATCCCCTCCCCCGAGAAGATCATCGCCACCTGGAACATCAGCGCCACCTACCCCAGCACCCAGGTGCTCACCGCCAAACCCAACGGCAGCGGCAACAACTGGGGCGTCACCATCCAGACCAACGGCTCCTGGACCTGGCCGACGGTCACCTGCACCGCGACCTGACCCCGACCGACCCCTCACACCGCCCCGTGGCGCGGCGACCCCCGGCCGCCGCGCCACGGGGCGGCCCGGCGACGCCGGTGGGGCATTATCTGTTGTCGCAAAGTGAGAAATGGACGGGACACGCGATGAGTATTTCTCGGCCGACAGACGGAGCGTAATTATCGGTCACGCAACGTCGATCGCGGCATGCTACTGTCTTTAGCAGTTGCAGTTGTGGTCTCCAGAAGGTTTTTTCCGACGGGGTGATCATCACGGCGACCGGGATCCGCACAGGGTGGATTCCGACACCGTTCCCGAAGGAGATTCAAAATGGCTGCTGGCACCGTGAAGTGGTTCAACGCTGAAAAGGGCTTCGGCTTCATCGAGCAGGACGGCGGCGGTCCCGACGTCTTCGCCCACTACTCGAACATCGCCGCCCAGGGCTTCCGCGAGCTCCAGGAGGGCCAGAAGGTGACGTTCGACATCGCCCAGGGCCAGAAGGGCCCGACGGCCGAGAACATCGTCCCCGCCTGACCCACGCTGACGCGGACACAATAATTTAGCAGCTGGGGCCCGCACCTTGGGGTGCGGGCCCCAGCTCGCTGCTTTCACGCGGATAAACCCGCGGCGCATATTTCGCCGTCGACCCGATTCGACGCCATCGCCTTTGGCCCGTTCTCGCGATTCTCAGCGCCGCACCAGTGCCGCGGGAATTCCTTGATACGCGCCGACGCATCAAGGAAGGTCCCATGAACTACGCACGCACGCACACCCGCAGGAACGATCGCTTCGCCGATCACCGCTCCCGGCCCGACCGCTCCGGCGCTCCCCGCCGCGGCAACGACGGCGGACGCCGACGGATCTCGCCCCAGGGCGAGTTCGCGCCGCCGAAGACGATCACTCCGGCGCTTCCCGCCGTCGAGTCGTTCGCCGACCTGGCCATGCCGGAGGGGCTGCTGGCCGCGCTGGGTCACCAGGGCGTCGCCATACCGTTCCCGATCCAGGCCGCGACCCTGCCGAACTCGCTCGCGGGCCGCGACGTACTCGGCCGCGGCCGCACCGGCTCGGGCAAGACCCTCGCCTTCGGTCTCGCGCTGCTCGCCCGTACGGCGGGCCGACGCGCCGAACCGCGACAGCCGCTCGCGCTGGTCCTCGTACCGACCCGCGAACTCGCCCAGCAGGTCACCGACGCGCTCTCGCCGTACGCCCGCTCCGTGGGGCTGCGACTGGCCACGGTGGTCGGCGGGATGTCGATCGGCCGGCAGGCCGGCGCGCTGCGCGGCGGCGCGGAGGTCGTCGTGGCCACGCCCGGCCGGCTCAAGGACCTGATCGACCGGGGCGCCTGCCGACTGGACGCCGTCGACATCACGGTCCTCGACGAGGCCGACCAGATGGCCGACATGGGCTTCATGCCCCAGGTCACCGCGCTGCTCGACCAGGTGCGGTCCGACGGCCAGCGGATGCTCTTCTCGGCCACCCTGGACCGCAACGTGGACCTGCTGGTCCGCCGCTACCTGGTCGACCCGGTGGTCCACTCCGTCGACCCGGTCGCGGGTGCCGTCACCACGATGGAACACCACGTCCTCCACGTGCACGGCACGGACAAGCAGCAGGCCACCACCGAGATCGCGGCCCGGGACGGCCGGGTGATCATGTTCCTGGACACCAAGCACGCGGTCGACCAGCTGACCAAGCACCTCCTGCACAACGGCGTCCGCGCCGCGGCCCTGCACGGCGGCCGTTCCCAGCCGCAGCGCACCCGGACCCTGGCCCAGTTCAAGGACGGCCACGTCACGGTGCTGGTGGCGACCAACGTCGCGGCCCGCGGCATCCACGTCGACAACCTCGACCTGGTGGTCAACGTGGATCCGCCGAGCGACCCCAAGGACTACCTGCACCGCGGCGGCCGTACGGCACGGGCCGGCGAGTCCGGCAGCGTCGTCACCCTGGTGACCCCCGACCAGCGGCGCGGCATGAGCCGGCTGATGGTCTCGGCCGGCATCACCCCGCAGATCACCCAGGTCCGCTCGGGTGAGGCGGAGCTCAGCCGCGTCACCGGTGCCCGGACGCCCTCCGGTGTCCCGGTCGTCATCACCGCTCCGGCCGCGGCCACGCCCCGCCGCCGCTCCTCGGCGTCGCCCTCCTCGCCGTCCTCCTCGTCCCGGTCCTCCTCGTCCCGGGGCCGCCGCGGGCGGCCGAGCCGGAACCGGCCCGCCGTCAACCCGGCGGCCTGATGCCGGACCCGGTTCACGCGGCCGGAAGGCTCCCCCATCTCCGCAGGAGGCACCAGTGACATCGGTCCAGACGCACCCGGTACGGACGCGGCGGCAGCACGACGATTCCGGACCGCGGGTCCGTGACGACATGACCGTCGAGGTGGCCCTGTCCGTCATGGCCGGAGCCCAGGTCGATCAGCTGATCCTCTGCGACGCCGACGACCAGTGCACGGGCTCGGTCACCCGCGCCCAGCTGGCCGTTCTGCGCGCCGGGGCGACGTACACGGACCGGCTCCGCCTGCGGGACGTGCTCGACACTCCGGTCCGGCTCTCTTCGAGGCCCTGCTCCTTCTCTCTGTGAGGCAACATGCGCTGTGTCATCGCCCGGTACCCGTTCGACCTCACCAAGGACGGCGTCATGGACTCGATGAAGGGCATCCCGGCCGAGCCCGTCACGGGTGAGTCCGTGACCATCGGCCGCCGCCGCTACCCCGTCAAGCAGGTGGGGGAGATCATCACCCGCCAGGACCGCCGTGACTTCACCAGCGGCGAGGTCGTCCGGGCCATGGTCCGCCTCGGCTTCACCTGCCACGACCACCCCGCCGAACCCGCACAGGTCCTGACGCCGCTCCAGAGCGCCTCGGCGCTGCTCGGCGCGCCCGGGACATGGCAGGACTGACGGGCCGAAAAACCCGGAACACCCGGAAACACCCCGGAAGCACCCGGAAGCACAGCGAGGGCCCCGCCGACACACGTCGGCGGGGCCCTCGCTGCGTTGCGGGAGCGGGAGAGGTATCTGCACCCCCGGAGATCTGAAATCTACTCTCGCCAGAGTAGACATTGCCATGCGGCATGGGTAACGTTTCTTGCGTACGCACGACCAGGCACTGGTCGGTTCAGAGGAAGGAAGGAAACGCATACGCCATCAGGATCGCCCGGCCCGAGGAAGCTTCCGGGTCCGGGTACCGCAAGGCCATGGATTGGAAGGTGGTCCCCGGTCACGCAGCCGCGATCCACGCGCCCCCGCCCCTACGACGGGCCCGGGTAGCGAAAACAGAAGGTCGGCACAGCAGTACAGCCGGCCGATGGTGTTGAATTTCCCTCGGGGCCCTGGTGCCGTACGGCACCAGGGCCCCTCGACGCGTTGCTCAACGAGGTGAAATGACAGCAGATACCCCGCTCGGTGGTCGTCTGGAAGACGACGACTATCCCGCGTACACGATGGGCCGGGCCGCAGAGATGCTCGGCACCACTCCGGGCTTCCTCCGCGCCATCGGCGAGGCCCGGCTGATCACGCCGCTCCGCTCGGAGGGCGGACACCGCCGCTACTCCCGCTACCAGCTCCGGGTCGCCGCCCGCGCCCGCGAGCTCGTCGACAAGGGCACCCCGATCGAGGCCGCGTGCCGCATCGTCATCCTCGAGGACCAGCTCGAGGAGGCTCAGCGCATCAACGCCGAGTACCGCCGCGCCGCGAACGACCCGTCCGACAGCTCCAGCTGATCTCAGGGCGTCGGGTCCGGGCGCTCGCCGCGGCGCAGAGCGCGGGCGCACCAGCCGATGACCGTGGCGTTGACCAGCGCGCCGAAGACGACGGCGAGGACGAACATCGCGATGCCGTCCGGCAGCACGATGAACACGAAGCAGGCCGGAGCGGTGGCGAGCAGGGGGATGACACCTGCCATGGACTCGTCCGAGGTGTCGATGGCGCTCACCACGATCGCCCACACCAGCAGGCCCGCGCAGAGTGCCAGGTAGATCAGGGCGAAGACGTTGCCGAGGGCCTGGCCCACACGGTGAAACAGCCGGTGACGCGGACGCCGTGGGAAGGTTCGGCCGGAACCGGTACCGGTCACGAGGTGGACTCCTAAGTTGCGGTGGTCGGGGGCGTCGGACGGACGGGGCGCCGGGGCCCGGTGGAGTGCCGTCAGAGGTGGGTGCCGGGCGGGTTCGGACGGGCGAGGCCGAGGTCGTACGCGAGGATCGTCGCCTGCACCCGGTCACGCAGACCCAGCTTGCGCAGCAGCGCGTTCACATGGGACTTGACGGTGCCCACGGTGATCCCGAGCTCCTCGGCGACCTCCGCGTTGGTGAGCCCCGTCGCGATCAGCGTCAGGACGTACCGTTCGCGGGCGGTCAGGCTGTCCAGCTCGCGCGAGCCGCCTCCCGTCGGCTGCCCCGGGCCCGCTCCGGACGCGTAGTGGCCGATGAGACGGCGGGTGGCGGAGGGGGCGAGCACGCTCTCACCGGCCGCCACCACCCGGATGCCGTGCAGCAGTTCGGCGGGGTGCACGTCCTTGAGCAGGAAACCGGACGCGCCGGCGCGCAGCGCGTCGAAGACGTACGCGTCGAGGTCGAAGGTGGTCAGCACCAGGACCCGGGGCGCGTTCTCCCGGCCGGTGATGATCCGGGTGGCGGCGATGCCGTCCAGTTCGGGCATCCGGACGTCCATCACGACCACGTCCGGCGCCAGCTCCTCGGCCAGACGCACCGCGGCGACGCCGTCGGCGGCCTCGCCGACGACCGTCAGGTCCTCCTCGGCGTCGATCACGGCGGCGAAGCCCGCCCGTACGATGCCCTGGTCGTCGACGACCAGCACCCTGAGGCTCATCGCTCCCTCTCCTCGTCGCCCTGCTGTGGAACCGGCGCGAGTGGCAGCCGGAGACCGACCGTGTCCGGCCGGCCGGTGGTGAGGGTGCCGCCGAGCGCCGCGACCCGTGCTGCCAGCCGTTCCCGTACGGCGGGGCGGGCGGCGCGCGGCACACCGGTGGCCGTGAGAGTCAACGTAACGCCGTCCGCGTCGAGTTCGAGCACCGCGGGCTCCTCGCCGCCGGCCGCCAGCACCGTCTCGGCGGCATGGTAGGCGGCCAGGTCGACCGCCGTGGGCAGCCGCTCCGGCACCCGGTCGGTCAACCGTATCTCGACGTCGCGGCCGGTGGCCCGGCACTGGCGGGCGAGCAGGTCGAGCGCCTGGAGGGTGGGCTGTGGCCGCAGTTCGGGCTCTGTCCGCCCCTGACGGACCGTGTCGAGCAGGGCGCGCATCGCGGCCAGGGCCTCGCGGGCGCGTTCGGCGCTCACGTCGAGCCGGCCCGCCTCCGCCTCGGTGACCATGTCGGCGGTACGCGCCAGCACGGTGGTCTCCAGCCCGGCGGCGATCCGACGGCGTTCGGCCCACGCGTCCCGGACGGCCTCCTCGGTCCAGGCGGCGAGGCGTTCGTCCCGGGTGCCGCGGGCGGCCAGGTCGCGCCGCGCCCGCAGGGTCCCGCCCCCACGGGCCGCACCGACCGCCAGGGACGCCCCGGACAGCGCCCACCCGACCACCGCCCACAGGGGGACCGTCGTCCCCCGGTCCACAACGGCGACCACCGCGGCCTCCGCGTGCACGACCACGGCCGCCGCCGGAAGCAACCAGGCCCGGACGGCCCCACGACGCCCGCCGGCGACGGCTGCCGCACCGGACGCGTCCGCAGCCGGGACCGGCACCCGCGCCGCCGTACGCGACGCGTCCGCCGCGACCGCCGCGCAGGTGGCGAGGATGCTCAGCACCGGGGGCAGGACGAGCGGGCCGGTGTAGTCGCCCGCGGCCATCGCCACCGGCCAGAGCGGGGCCAGCCCGAGCAGAACGCACTGGGCGGTGCGGGGCGCCCGGCGCAGCCACAGCAGCGCGACCGCCTGCGCCGCCGCCAGCAGGGCGAAGAGCACACCGGCGGACACCTGGGTCCCGGTGGACGTGGGCTGCGCGTGCACGACCAGGGCGGGGATCAAGGGCTGCAGGACGAGGCCGGCGGCGGCCGTCAGCTGCGCCACGCGGTAGTTCCGCGACACCGGCCGTTGCGTCGGCGCGGCGGTCCGGCCGGGCAGCACCGCACGTACCTCCCAGCCGCCGTCCGCCGTCGGGCCGCTGGTCAGGGTGCCGCCCGCCTCCCGGGCCCGGGACCGCAGGAAGCCCTGGCCGCGGCCGCCGCCCAGGCCCGCCCCGTGCGCCGCCGAACCGGCCGTCGGTGCCGCGCTCGTGACCACGACCTCCGTGCGGGTGTCGCCGTACCGGCACCGCACGGTCGTGTGCGCCCCGGGTGCGTGCCGTGCCACGTTGGTCAGCGCCTCGCGCACGATGCCGTACGCCGCGTCCGCGACCACGCCGTCCGGCAGGGCGTCGATCTCGCAGTCCACCGGCTGGTCCAGCCGGCGGAACCCCTCCACCAGGGCCCGCAACCGTTCCTCCGGCGACGGCAGTTCCTCCCGGGAGGGCGTCGGCGCCCGCACCGCGCCGAGCGCCCGGGTGACCTCCCGGCCGGTCTCGGCCGCGAACTCCAATGCCTGGTCGGCGAGTTCGGGACGACGGTCACGCAGCCCGAGTGCCGCTCCCGCCGTGACCACGACGGCCGTCAGATGGTGGGCGCTGACGTCGTGCAACTCGCGTTCCATACGGCGCCGTTCGGCCTCCGGGAGCCGGTGCCGTTCGGCCTCGGCCCGCTTCAGGGTCCGTTCGGCCGCCCGGCGGGCGCGTCGGGTCCGCCGCACCAGCAGTCCGGCGCCGCACGCGGCCGCGTACAGCATCGCGGTCAGGACGAGGTCGAGTCCGTCGCGGTCACCGATCCCGTGCAGGCTGATGTTCTGCAGCAGCTGCCAGGCGGCGAGCGCCGTCCCGCACAACACGGTGGTGAAGGTGTCGCGTTCGGTCGCCACGGTGAACAGGGCCAGCGCGACCCCCGCGGTCCCCAGTACCGCCATCGCCCCGGTGGGCAGCGGCCCCGCACCCAGCGCGCAGGCCACGGCGACCACGACGAGGGCCGGCACCGGGCGGGCGCGGCGCAGGGCGAGCGCGGCCGTCACCGGACCGGCCACCAGAGCCGCCACGAGCAGGGCGGACGCGGGCGGCACGGCCCCGCGCACCAGCTCCGCGCCCGGCCACACGGCGGCCTGGGCGCAGATCAGCAGGACCGGGAGCAACCGGTCGTCGGTTCGATTCATGGCCGGTCCAGGCTAGGCCGCAGGTGAGCGGGTCCCCCTCCGGCTGAAGGCGGATTTCGTTCTCTTACCTGGGTTGCAGTTCCTCTACCTGCGGTTCGACACCACGATCGTCCCGCAGCGCGAGGACAGCCCCCGGCCCCCGGCCCTAGCCTCGATCACATCGAGAAAGCGGTCGACCACCGCTTCTCCGCACCGAATTCAGCGATGCAGCGATGCAGCGATGCAGCGAATTCAACGAATTCAACGAATTCAGTGACTCCAGCCAATCCACCGAATCCAGCGAATCCAGGGGGATCTCCCATGTCCAAGCGCGTTCTCGTCTCGTCGATCGTCGGTGTCGTCGTCCTCGGCGGAGTGGCCGCCGGTGGGCTCGCCATGGCCTACGGCGCCACCGAGCCGACCGTGGCGAACGGCTCGGCCCGCTATGTCGCCCCCGCCGACGGCCGTGCGGGCACCCTCACCTTCACCGCGGACGTGAGCGACGACTCCGGCGTCCGGAGCCTCAAGGTCGTCGCCTGGCCCGTCAGTTCGAAGCTCGACCCGACCGAGGAAGAGCTGCGGAAGGGCGTGGACAGCGCCGTGTGCCGGAGCGTTTCGGCGGAGAAGGCGCGCTGCACCTACACGATGAAGGTCACCCAGGCGGAGGCGGCCGAGCTGCCCCGGGGCAGCTGGCACGTCTCGGCGCTGGCGACCGCCGAGGACGGGGGCACGGCGTTCGTGTCCCGCGCCGCCGTCTTCGACGTCACCGGCTGATCGCGTACCCGGCTCAGCCGGCCTGGGACGGCGTCTGCTTGATGCCGTCGACGATCGCCCGGTTCAGGATGGCGCTGGTGTAGGTGACCGTGCCGGGCTTGATCAGGGCGTCCGTCCCGCTGAGCCGCTTCACCTGGACCGAGCGGTCACCGAGGAAGACGTGGGTCTTCGTGTCGAAGATCCACTCCTCGCGCTGGCCGCTGGTCTCGTCCAGCCGGGCCACCGCCACCCCGTGCCGGCCGACCGCGTCCACCGCGTCGTTCACGACCACGACACCGGGGATCTTCGCGGCGGCCTTGAACAGCGCCGAGTACAGCTCCGCCGGCGGGTAGCTCTGGGTGAGCAGATCTCCGATGGTGGTGAAGGCCTGCTGGTCCGGGGTGTTCCCCTGGCCCTCGGTCTCCTTGTAGATCTTGGCGAGCAGCTCGTCGGGGTCGGTGGTCAGCTTGGCCAGGTAGTCGTACGACGGGGCGCCCAGGTGCGCCTTCGGGGTGTTGCCCTGCTCGTCGGGGAGGCTCAGCGTCTCGCCCTCGGGGCTGTCGTTGACGGCGGGGTCGATGAGCCAGCCCTTGGTGCCGTCCGGGGACTCCCACAGCTGACGGGTGTGCAGCTGGTGACTGGCCAGGCTGGTCTTGTCGTCGACGGTCTTCAGGAAGGTGTCGGCCGACTTGGACTCGATGTAGACGTACTGACCGGGCTTGACCACGGGATGGTCGTCCTCGGCGGCCGCCAGCGTGATCTGGTCGAGCAGCTGGGGCAGGCCCTTGGTGGTGGCGACGCCGACGGTCGTGGTCAGGGCCGGTCCGGTGGCGACACCGCTGTCCCTGACCCCGTCACCCCCGGTCCGCACCACTCCGGCGACGACCACCCCGGCCAGGGCGGCGGCCAGCACGGGCAGCGTGATCGCCGGGCGCGGCAGCCGCAGCCGCCGGGTCCGGCCCGGGACGCCGGCCGTCGTGCGCTCCTGCTGCCGCTCCTTCTGTCGCTCTTCCTGTCGCGCTTCGTGGATCTGGGCCATCAGACGCTCCCTGTGGAACTGGTGACGACCCGTCGGCAGGTCACGCGCCGTCCGGGTGAAGAGCTGTGCGCTCTCCTCCCCCTCGGCCGGACTCTGCCGGGACGTGTTCGCGTTCATCGGTTTCCTCCCTGCGCGGGCCGGACCACGTTTGTGTGATCACCTCTTGTCTGTCGACCGATGCGGCCGCCTTCCCGATTTCCGCGGACTTTCTCGGAAGTCCGGTCGGAAGTCCGGTCGGGAGTCCGGTCGGGAGTCCGGTCGGGCGCCGGGTGGCGGGCCGGGCGGCGGACCGGTTCGTCCGCGGCCAGCGCCCGCAGCTTCTTCCGGGCCCGGGAGAGACGGGAGGCGACGGTGCCGACCGGGATTCCCAGGGCTTCGGCCGCGGCCTCGTAGTCCAGCCCCTCCCCCAGACAGAGCGCCACGACCTCGCGCTCCGGTCTGCGCAGACCGGCCAGGGCGGTGAGGGCCGTCGCGAGTCGCCGCCGGTCGTCGATCCGGTCGGCGACCTCGTCGGCGTGGTCGGGCACGGACAGTTCGGCGGCCGCGGCGGCGCCGGCCGCCGCCCGGTACCGCCGGTTGCTGCGGTACTGGTTGCGGGCGGTGTTGGTGGCGATGCCCAGCAGCCAGGGCCGCAGGGAACCGCCCTCGGGATCGACCCGGTCGCGCAGCCGCCACGCCTCCATGAAGGTCGCGGCCATCACGTCCTCGGCCGTCGACCAGTCGGCGGTCAGCCGGAAGGCATGGTTGTAGACGGCGCGGGCGTAGTCGTCGAACAACTCCGCGAACGCGCTCGACTCCCCGGCCCGTACCCGGGTACGCATATGAGTGCTCACCTCAATGAGCTGTCCGGCACACGACACCGACTTCCCGTGACCTGCGCCACACTCGCCCCACCGGCTGGTACCGGACCCCGGCGTAGAGGTTCGCACGCGGGCGCCGTCACTTCCGGCGGTGCTCGGCGGTGGTCTTCAGGTCGTGGAGCCAGGCTTCGAGGCCCGCGCCGAGTGCCGCGGTCGCGGTGGGAACGTCGGCTTCGACCTGGGCGCCGGTCCAGGTCTCCTCGGTGTGGACGCGGACACCGCCCTTGACCTCGGTGAAGGTCCACAGGTGAACGCCCTCGTCGATACGCAGGCCCTGGCCGACCGCGGGTCCGCTCCACAGGACGCAGGCCCCGCGCTGGAGTTGCCGGACGGTGGAGGTGATCTCGAGGGTGGTGGCGGGGGTGGTCGGCGTGGCGGGCGCCGGGGTGGTCCAGCGGAACCGCGAGCCCTTGCCGAGCCGGCCCGTGTCGAGGCGTTCGGCGGTGAGCACGGGCTGCTGCCAGGACGGCCAGCGTTCGACGTCGGTCTGGAGCTTCCAGACGGTGCTCAGCGGCGCCTTGATCACCACGTCGGATCGGTAGCGGATACGGGCGGAGGCGTCCACGCCCTGCCCTCGGCACTGGGACGTACGGCTGTGGTGGGCGCCGGCCCGGTCGGGCGCAGCCCGGTCGGGCGCGGCCCGGTCGGGCGCGGCCCGGTCGGGCGCGGCCTGGGCGGCGGGGACGGCGGTGGCAAGGGTGCCGACGACGGCGAGTGCGAGCGGGAGGGCGGACGTCAGCGTCCTGGTCCTGGTGCCGGGCATGAGGATTCCCTTGGTCTGACGGCCTGTTGGGCCGGTGGGCGGGTTGGCGGGTTGGCGCGGGGCGAGGGGCGCGGGGCGAGGGGCGAGGGGCGAGGAGCGAGGAGTACGAGGGGCGAGGAGTACGAGGGGCGGAGTACGAGGGGCGGAGTACGGGGTGCGGGGTACGGGGTGCAGGTGAGAGCGCCCCCCTTCACGGGTGGAGGACGACCTTGCCCGCGACCGTTCCGGACTCGGCCAGACGGAGAGCGTCGGCGACGTCGGCGAGCGGGAGCCGGGCCGCGATCCGGGGTGTCACGTCACCGCGCTGGAGGGCGGCGAACACCTCGGCGAGGTCGGTCCGCAGCCGGGCCCGGAAGCGGTTCTTGGCCAGGGCGCGGCCGGCCCAGACGTTGAAGAAGTAGGCGCGGCGGCGGTTGGGCAGCGCGTTCCACAGCCACAGTCGGCCGAGCAGCTTCAGCACGGGCAACTGCTTGGACCCCTCGTCGTCCCGGGTGGATGCGGTGCCGTACGAGACGAGCGTGCCGCCGGGGGCGAGGAGGCGCCAGGAGTCGACGATGCCCCGGCCGCCGACGTGGTCGAAGACGGCGTCCACACCACCGGGGGCGAGTTCGCGGATCCGCGCGGCCAGGTGGGCGGTGCGGTAGTCGACGGGGGTGACTCCCTGTTGCCGCAGGGCGTCGTGGTGGCGGGTGGACGCCGTGCCGATCACCCGCATGCCGGCGGCCCGGGCCAGCTGGACCAGGACCGAGCCGACCCCACCGTTGGCGCCGTGCACGACGATGGTGCCGCCCGCGCGGACCCGTGCCTTGCGGTGCAGCATCTGCCAGGCGGTGATGCCGTTGAGCACCAGGGTCTCCGCCTCCGCCGCGTCGATCCCGGCGGGCACCGGCACCACGTCGGCGGCGTCGACGAGGACATGGCTGGCCCAGCCGCCGACCTTGAGCAGGGCGGCCACCCGGGTGCCGGCCAGGCCGGGCTCGACGCCGTCGCCGGTCGTCAGCACCGTGCCGACCAGGTCGTAGCCCGGGACGAAGGGGAACGGCGGCTGGTCGTAGTAGCGGCCGCGGCGCATCTGCTGCTCGGCGAAGGAGACCCCGGTCGCCTCCATCCGGATCAGCACCTGCCCGGGGCCCGGGGTGGGGACGGCTCCGTGCCGGATCCGCAGCCCTTCCGGCTCGACCTTGCCCGGCAGGACGACCTCGACGAGTCCCTCGGCGTTCATGACAGCCTCCAGTGAGCGTTACCTCTGCTTGCGTTCGTTAGAAGTTGTAACGCAGATCGAAGGGGAGTGTCAATAACCTCCGTGATAGCCTCTAACTAAATCTTGATGCTATAGACGCGACTGCGCGTTCGAGCTTGAGACCTTGAGACCGTGAGAGCGGAGAGGTGGCGGCAGGCCATGGCGGAGACGGGTACGACGACCCCGCGCGAGCGCTATCGCGCCCAGGTGCAGGCGGAGATCAAGGAGCGCGCGTGGGAACAGATCGCCACGGCGGGGGCGTCCGCGCTCTCCCTCAACGCGATCGCCAAGCAGATGGGGATGAGCGGACCCGCGCTCTACCGGTACTTCGCCGGCCGCGACGAGCTGATCACCGAGCTCGTCCGGGACGCGTACCGAAGCCTCGCCGACGCCTTCCGCACCGCCTCGGCCGCGGGCGGCGGCCTGACCGGACTGGCGCACACGCTGCGCGACTGGGCCCTGGCAGACCCCCAGCGGTACTTCCTCGTCTACGGCACGCCCGTCCCGGGCTACCACGCGCCCGACGACGTCACCACGATCGCGTCCGAGATCATGACGGCCCTGCTCGACGCCTGCGCCGACCTGCCCGCCGACCTGCCCGCCGACGGCCCGCCGACCCCGCTCGCCGTCCACCTCGAAGGCCTCGGCGACCAGTGGACGACCGGCCACCCCGCCCCGCCCGCCGCCCTCCACCGGGCCCTGACCTGCTGGACCCGCCTGCACGGCGTCCTGTCCCTCGAACTGGCAGGCCACTTCAACGGAATGGGCTTCGACCCCACCCTGCTCTTCACAGCCGAACTCGACACCTTGACCGGCGCGTCGGCGAACTGAGGAGCGCCCGCGAGGCCGAACTCCTCGGCGAACCCGTGGCCGAGGATCGTCTACATATGGCGGGGATCGGTGGCAAGGAGGGCCGGATCCTCCGAGCGCAGCCGGAACTTCGCATGCACGCCCAGGCTGTCGCGGGCGGCTACGTAGAACTCGTCGCGCTTCTCCTGGAACTCACGGAACGCCCTCATCCAGTCGTCCGGTGTGCCAGGGCGCATGTCGCGGACGAACTGTTCCAGTACCCAGGCGTGGCGCTGCAGCGCCCGGGCCGCGGAGATGGTTTCCGCGTCTCCCATGAGGAGGACGGCCTCGAAGGCGTAACCGCGTTCCAGTTCGGCCTCCGCCATCAGCTCCAGGCCGGTTTCCTCGGCAAGTGGCTGAGGGAGTTGGAAAAGGCCCTTCCCCGCCGCCAGCCGGCCCGCCAGTGACGTGAACCTCTTCACGGCGTCGGCATAGCGGAGATAGCAGTCCAGACGATGCTCGTCCCACCTCGTGGTGAGCTGGCGCCGCCATCGGGCCCGCTCCATCAGGGCCCCACCGACGTACGAGGCCGCCGCGCCGACGAGCACACCGATCAAGGTGAACAACTGTCCCGACATACCCGCCCCCGCCGATCACATAGGTACTCAGGGACCCTACTTGCGGGACCCCACACAGAGGTACGGCAGGAGTTCTCGATCTGCTTCCTGGCGCGGCCGTCGGCAGGACGGCTCGCCGTGTCCGACGAATCCACGGACGCGCGTTGGTTCGAGCCCGCAGAAGTCGACGCGCTGCCCTTGGTCTCCAGCATCCGCAAGCGCGGGCGCTCCTCACTCCCGACAGTTCCCGTGGAATGACGGTGAATTGAAATACCTTTGGTTCCAAGGGAGTTGATTACGGCATGACTCAAGGGCCCGCACCTCGCACGTTGTCCGACGAAGCGCTCTCCGAACTGCTCGGACGGCAGCGGTTCGGCACGCTCGCCACTGTCCGGCGTACCGGGCACCCGCACCTGACCACGATGCTCTACAGCTGGGACGCCGACGCCCGGATCGTGCGGTTCTCGACGACGGCCGACCGCGTCAAGCTCCAGCACCTGCGCCACGACCCGCATGCCGCCCTGCACGTGTCGGGCGACGACGTGTGGTCGTTCGCCGTCGCCGAGGGCGAGGCCGAGGTATCCGGGGTCACGGCCGTCCCCGGTGACGCGGTCGGACGGGAGCTGCTCGGGATGATCCCGGCGGACGCGCGACCCGAGGGCCAGGACGAGGACGCGTTCCTGGAGCAGCAGGTCGCCGAACGCCGGGTGGTCGTCCGGCTGAAGGTGGACCGGCTGTACGGGACGGCGCTCGACATCGACGGCTAGACACGGCGTGACCGTGTACGGGTGCGAGGGGAGGACCCTCGCACCCGTACCGGCCGCTTATTAGAGCGTCACCTTGGTGCCGCCCAGCGTCACCACCAGCTGGCCGTTCGAGGCGAAGGACCAGGCGAGGGCGCCGCCGTAGGAGGAGGCGCACCGGGAGCCGTTGGTGCCGGTCCAGAACTGGTTGGTGCTGTCGGCGTCACCGACCGTCTTGTCGTTCGAGCCGCTGACGTTGTACCGGCAGGACGTGTTCGTGCGGAACACCGAGGTCCCCGCGTCCCACGAGTAGTTGCGCTCGGTGTTGTCGACGCTCAGGTTGTTCGACACGGCCATGGAGCCCGGGTTGCTGTTGTACGTGAACCCGTGATGGCCGTTGCGGTAGGCGATGCTGCGCCGGACGACGTGGTTGACGGCGATGTCGTCGCCGCCGAGCTTGTAGCCGTTGCGGTCGCCGTTGGTGTTCACGGTGCCGTCGGAGAGGGTGCCGTTGTTGTAGGAGAGGGAGTCCTCGACGGTCACCGGGCCGATGGCTCCGGTGTCGGTCTTGGTGTAGAGGTCCCAGCCGTCGTCGATGTTGTGGTGCGAGACGGCGTACCGGAAGACGTTGCCTGTTCCGGTGGTGAGCTTCGCGGCGAAGCCGTCGGCGTCCTCGCCGTCGGAGTCGGCGTTGTCGTGCGACTCGGCGGAGAGGATCAGGTTGTCGGACGGCCACTGCGCGGCGGGGGTGCTGGAGGCGATCCGGCCGAGCTGGAGCCCGGTGTCGTGGTTGAAGCGGGTGACGGTGCGCTCGATGACGTTGTGGCTGCCGCCGACGTAGATCCCGTTGTCACCGGCGTGTTCGACGACGATCCCGTGGACATGCCAGTACGAGCCGAACAGCTGGAGCCCGCGGTTCGAAGAACTCTCGCTCTGCGCCGAGAAGTTGAGGACCGGCGTCTCACCCGGGTAGGCGGACAGGGTGGTCAGCGCGCTCGCCGTGCCGCTGCTGGTCGCCGGGACGGTGACCGTCGACGACTGGGCGTACGTCCCGCCGCGCAGGTAGATCGTGCCGCCCGCGGTGACCCGGCTGATCGCCGAGGTGAGGGTGGTCGGTGCCGACTGGGTGCCGGCCGCGCTGTCCGTGCCGCTCGGTGAGACGTAGAGCGCGCCGCCGGCCGGGGGTGTGGTGCTGTCGGCGGTCGTCGCCTCCAGGTAGTCGACGTTGGGCAGGCCGGCCGCGGTGGTCGGGGTGAGCCGGACGGTGTTGCTGCCCGCGTTGAGGGACACCGTGAGCGTCTTGGTGACCCAGGTCGACCAGGCGGCGGTGGCCTCGAAGGACGGCGTCTGCACGGTCGTGCCGTTGACGACCAGGGAGGCCGGGCGCGCCGTGCCGCCGCCGTTGGCGAAGCGGACGTTCAGCGTCGCCGTGCCGGCCGTGGCCGCGTTCACGGTGAACTGGGCGTATCCGCTGGTCGCGTTGGTGCCGTTGCAGAATCCGCTGCCGGAGTAGCCGGTCCAGTCGGAGTCGACGGTACCGGCGCAGACCGCCGGGGAGGTCTCCGCCTCGTAGCGGGTGGTGGTGGCCGCCTGGGCCGTGGTGCCGGACAGCGCGACGAGCGCTCCTGCCACCAGGCTGACGCAGGCCATGACGGATCTCAGCTGCATGATTCATCTCCAGGAACGGAACGAGTGCGGGTCGGCCGGACCAGAAAGCGCTTTCTCCCGGAAGTTAGGGGCGTGGCGTGAGCGCGTCAAGAGACGCGTACCTGTTCTCTGTTCACATCTGTGGACGGAAGTGTGGTGTGTGCTCGTGTGCGCTCGATCTCCTCAAGGGATCCGTGCAGGAGCGTCACACAGACTGCACACAGTCTTTCGAACGACTCGTTAGCGTTGCCGGCCATCGACCCCCGCGTAGGAAGACCGCAGATGGACTACTGCTCCACGTGTCGTCGGCATCTCAACGGCGCCCTGGTGTGCCCTGGATGCGGCGCCTACGCTCCGGACATCGCGCCGGTCACGGTCGACCGCGGCATCGCCCCGGCCCGGGTCGCGATGGCGACACGGATATCGACCCCGATGCCGGATCCGACGCCTGCGAGACCCACGCCTCCGTCGACGACGTACGCGGGCACCGCGACGTACGCGGACACCGCGTCGTACACGGACACCGCGTCGTCGGCCGCCCCGTCGCCCGACTCCGAGAGTGTGCCGTCCGCGACGGCCGTTCCCTACGCGCGGCAGGGGCGGGCGGCCCGTCGGCGGCAGCTGGCCCGCTGGAAGAAGAACCAGCGTCGAGCCGTGGTCGCGACGGCCGTCGCCCTCGTCGGAGGCGGTCTGACCTTCGCCGCGCTGGACCGCCAGACCGGCGACCAGGCACAGGCGGCCACCGTGCCGGAGACCCCGACCACGGCGGGCGGCGAGGAACCGACCCTGGAGCACACCCTGCCGACGGTGAGCCGCTCCGGCGCGCACCGGACCTCGCCCTCACCCAGCACCCCGCGGTCGTCGACGAACACCCACCCGGACTCGCTGGCCTCCTCCCCCGCCACGGTGCCGTCCGTCCCCCGGCAGCGGACCGGGACCTCGTCCGCCGACGGAACGGCCACCGCTCCCACCGGCACGACCGGCACCACGGACACGACCGGCACGAACGGGGCCAGTGGCGCGAGTGGCGCGAGCGGGCAGCAGTCGTCCGCCTCCACCTCGACCGACGGCACGGAGTCGTCGAACTCGAACTCGAACTCCGCCTCGAACTCCGCCTCGAACTCCTCGACTTCGTCGTCATCATCTTCTTCGTCGTCGTCTTCGTCGAACTCCTCGTCGTCCTCCTCGACGAGCACCGCCCCCGCGGGGACCTCGCCTTCGGACGTCTGCCTGCTGGGCCTGATCTGCCTCGGCTGACGGGGCCGGGCCTGCTCGGCCCCAGTTCACGGACGTACGCCGGGCCCGCCGGGGGCCGCACGCGCGACGGGTCCCGTTCCAGGAAGTAAGACGCCTCTTGGTAGCGGTACCCGGCTCCGGTAGAAATGGGCCCCATGATTCACGAGCCCTTGGTGCGACGCCTGGTCATCGACCTGTGCCGACGCCCGGCTGCGTGTTGTTGACACCGGGTCACTGATTCCTTCCACCCGCCGTGCGGTGTACGACCCGGCGGGTCTCCTCCCGGTATTCCGGCGCCCCATGGAGGCCGCCCGTGTCCGCAACACGCCCTTTTTCCAAGGCCGATCCCTCTCCGACGACGACCGACTCCACCGCTCCTTCCCCTGCTCGGGCGCGTCTGCGTCACATCGCGCTGCCCTTCGGCTCGCTCCTGCTGTTCCTCGCCCTCTGGCAGCTGCTGGCGGTGAGCGGGACCTGGAGCGAAACACTGGTTCCGCCGCCGGCCAAGGTGTGGGACGCGTTCATCGACGTGTCCACGACGCACGACGGCGTACGGGGCTACAACGGCACCACCCTCATCGAGCATCTCGGCATCAGCCTGCGGCGCATCGCGCTCGGCGCCGGTATCGGCATCGCCCTCGGCGTGCTGTTCGGGCTGTTCATGGGCACCGTCGGCTGGGTGCGCTCGCTGTTCGAGCCCTGGATCACCTTCCTGCGGACGCTGCCGCCGCTGGCGTACTTCTCGCTGCTCATCATCTGGCTGGGCATCAACGAGGAGCCCAAGATCACGCTGCTGGCCGTGGCCGCCTTCCCGCCGGTCGCGGTGTCCACCACGACGGCCGTCACGGCCGTGCCGCAGAGTCTCGTCGAGGCGGCGCGGGCGCTCGGCGGGTCACGGTGGGACGTCGTCAGGGACGTCGTCGTGCCGTCCGCGCTGCCCGAGACGCTCACCGGCGTCCGGCTGGCCGTGGGCGTGGCCTACTCCTCGCTCGTCGCGGCCGAACTGGTCAACGGGCTGCCCGGCATCGGCGGCATGGTCAAGGACGCCGCCAACTACAACAACACCCCCGTGGTGCTCGTCGGCATCATCGCCATCGGGGTCTCCGGGCTGTTCATCGACGGACTGCTGCTGCGGCTGGAGCGTGCCCTCGTGCCCTGGCGCGGGCGCGCATAACCCTCCCCGCCCTTCTCGCCCTCCCCGCCCTTCTCGCCCTTCTCGCCCTTCTCGCGCGGACCGTCACCACCTTCCCTCGCGTCTCCTCCCCCCTTCGCCTCCCCTCCCCTCCCCTCGCTTCCGCTCCCCTCTCCTCCCCTTCCCTGTACAGGAACGGACCGCCATGACCCGTGTACCCCAAGGCCCGTCCCGTCGGCTGCTGCTCGCCGGTGCCCTGGCCGCCGTCACCGCCACCGTCACCGGTTGCTCCTCGGACAGTGCGGCGTCCTCGTCCGGCGGAGCGAAGCGGCTGCGTATCGGATACTTCGCCTTTCCCAGCGGCGACCTGATCGTGAAGAACCGGAAACTGCTGGAGAAGGCACTCCCGGACTACAAGATCACCTGGATCAAGTTCGACTCCGGTGCCAGCGTCAACCAGGCGTTCCTCGGGAAGTCCCTCGACATCGCCGCACTCGGCTCGAGCCCCTTCGCCCGGGGCATCTCCGGAAGTTCACCGATCCCGTACAAGGTCGCCTGGATCCTGGACGTCGCCGGCGAGAACGAGGCCCTCGTCGCCCGCAAGGACACCGGCATCACGGACGTCGCCGGTCTCAGGGGCAGGACCATCGCCACCCCCTTCGCCTCGACCTCGCACTACAGCCTGCTGGCAGCGCTGGAGACGGCCGGGCTGAAGACCTCCGACGTCAAGCTCGTCGACCTCCAGCCGCAGCCGATCATCGCCGCCTGGCAGCGTGGGGACATCGACGCCGCCTACGTCTGGCTGCCGACCCTCGACGAACTGCGCAAGACCGGCACCCAGCTCACCAGCAGCAAGGAGATAGGCGCCGCGGGCAAGCCGACCCTGGACCTGGCGGTCGTCTCGGACGAGCTGGTCGCGCAGGACCCGACGGCGATCGACGCCTGGCGCAAGGTGGAGGCCGAGGCCCTGCGGCTGATCGAGTCCGACCCCGAGGGCGCGGTCGAGTCGGTGTCGGCCGAGCTGAACATCAGCGCCGCCGACGCCAAGGCCCAGCTCGCCCAGGGAGTGTTCCTCACGCCGGAGGAGGTCACCTCCGCCGACTGGCTGGGCACCGACGGCAGTCCGGGCAAGCTGCTGACCTACCTCACCGACACCGGCGCCTTCCTGGCCGGACAGAAGCAGATCGAGGGCGCGCCCTCCGAGGACGTCGTCGGCAAGGCGTTCTACCTGAAGGGGCTGCCCGATGTCCTCAAGTGAGACCGCCACCAGAGGAGTCGAGGCGGAGGACGCCGGCGCCGGCTCGGTCCGGCTCGACGACGTCACCCATCGGTACGGCCCCGTCACCGCCGTGGGGCCCGTCGATCTCACCGTCCCGGCGGGCGAGTTCCTCGTCCTGGTCGGCGCCTCCGGCTGCGGCAAGAGCACACTGCTCCGGCTGATCGCCGGTTTCGAGCAGCCCACCCACGGTGCGGTGCGGATCTCCGGCAGCGCGGCCCGCCCCGGGCAGACGGCAGGCGTGGTGTTCCAGACACCCCGGCTGTTCCCCTGGCGGACGGTCGGCGGAAACATCGACCTCGCCCTGCGGTACGCGCGGGTCGGCCGGGCTCAATGGCCGCAGCGGCGGGCCGAGTTGCTGGCCCGGGTCGGCCTCGAGGGCACCGAGAGGCGACGCGTCTGGGAGATCTCCGGGGGCCAGCAGCAGCGCGTGGCGATCGCCCGTGCCCTGGCCGCCGAGAACCCGCTGTTCCTGCTCGACGAGCCGTTCGCCGCGCTGGACGCGCTGACCCGCGAACGTCTCCAGGAGGACGTCCGGCAGGTCACCGCCCAGACCGGCCGGACCACGGTCTTCGTGACCCACTCGGCGGACGAGGCGGTGTTCCTCGGCTCCCGCATCGTCGTGCTGACCAGGAGCCCGGGGACGGTCGCCCTGGACCTGCCGATCACCCTGCCGCGGGTCGGCGTCGACGCCGACGAACTGCGCGAATCCCGCGAGTTCGCCGACCTGCGCGCGCAGGTCGCCCACGCCATCAAGTCCGCCGCCGCGGCCTGACCGCCGTACCGGCACGAAAGGAAGGAAGCCCAGGTGACCCTCGAAACCAAGGCGAACCTCGAAACCCAGGCGAACCTCGTCACCGAGGTGACCCTCGAAACCCGGCGGAGCGCCCCGCCCCGGCTCCCCCTCACCCCCCTCGGACCGGACTTCGGCGCCGAGATCCACGGCATCGACCTCGCCCGCGCGACCGACGAGGAGGTCGCCGCGCTGCGGACCGCGCTGGTGCAGCACAAAGTGCTGTTCGTGCGCGGCCAGGACGGGCTGGACGACGCCACGCAGATCGAGTTCGGCCGACGGCTCGGCGAGGTCACCTTCGTGAACCCGGGGTTCACCTCGCACATCGTCGGCGTCTCGGAGCACGAGAGCCGGGGCCTGCTCGACATCCTGTACGCCCATCTCACCAAGCCCGAGCATCTCGTGCGCCATCGCTGGCGGCCGGGCGACGTGGCCCTGTGGGACAACCGCAGCACGGCCCACTACGCCAACCGCGACTACGGCGACCGGCACCGCGTCATGCACCGCATCACACTGCGCGGCGACCGGCCCCGTGGAACGGGGGCCCGAGGAGACCAAGGAGACCAAGGGGACTGAGGGGACCCAGGGAACTTATCGGGGCGGCTGTTAGTTTCTACGTTGCTGTAGATCTTGTGCAGCCACTTACTCCGCCCCGAACTTCTGGAGTTCTCATGGCCCTGTGGGACCGCATCAAGGAGTCCGCGTCGACGATGCAGACCCAGCTCGTGTCGAAGAAGAACGACCTCAAGAGCGGCGCCTTCCGCGACGCGAGCATGGCGATGTGTGCCCTGGTCGCGGCGGCGGACGGCACCATCGACCCCGCGGAGCGGCGCCGGGTGGCACAGCTGATCGCCTCCAACGAGGTGCTGCAGAACTTCGACGCCACGGATCTCCAGCGGCGCTTCGACGACAACCTCAACAAGCTGACCACCGACTTCGACTTCGGCAAGGTCAGCGTTCTCCAGGAGATCGCCAAGGCGAAGAAGAAGCCGGCCGAGGCACGGGCCGTCATCCAGATCGGCATCGTGATCGGCGGCGCCGACGGCGACTTCGACAAGACCGAGCAGGCCGTCGTACGGGAGGCGTGCTTCACCCTCGACCTGCCGCCGCACGAGTTCGACCTCTGAGCGCGCCCTTGCTCCCGTCGGCGTCGCCGCGCCGGGCAAGGTGAAGCTGCGCCGCTCGGCCGGACCGCCGGAGGGTGGGGCGGGAAGACCGTAGGGGTACTCCCGCACCACCCTCCGAGCGCCGCCGGGGCGTCAGCGCAGACGGCCGACGCCTCGTCAGACCCTGTCCGTCAGGCCGGTCGCCAGGCCGTTGTCGTCCCATCGGACCTCCAGGACGCGGGTCACCGCGTCCCGGTCGATCGGCCCGAACACGTGCGGGAACAGGGTGCCTTCGGCGACTCCGGGCGGCGGGGCGGGCGCGGCGGCCTCCCATGCGCAGACCGCGGTGAGCCGCTTCTCGTCGAGCACGAGCGCCAGCAGCGGCCGGGGGCCGGTCCGGTAGAACGCGTTGACGACGGCGAGCGTGGTCGCCTCGTCGGGCGAGCAGTGGACGAACCCGTCCTCCGCGAGTGAGGCCGGCGCGTAGGGCCGCTCGGGGGCGGTGCTCCAGTCGTCGAGCGGTACGACGTGATAAATCATCATCCCGTTATACAACGGGCGTTCACCCGCCCTCGGGAAGCTCGATGATCTCGCCGTTCTCGTCGAGGGTGTGGGTGCTCCAGTAGATGTCCCACTCGTCGCCGACCTTCTCGGGGACCTTGCCCTCCGGATAGCGGGCCCAGCCCTGGGCCGGCTCCTCGCCGTCCGGCACACAGTCGCCGCCGCCGCTGTTCACCGCCAGCACCGGGTACTCGCCGCCGCCGCAGCTCGCCTCCTCGATCCGGAGGGAGCAGCCGGTCAGCGTCGCGACGGCCACGGCGGCCGCCACGACCGCACCGGCCAGGGCGCGGCCCACTCCCACTCGGTTCCTGGTCCCAGGCACGGTCGGCTCCTCTGCGCTGCTCGACGGCCGGCCGGCCTCACGGCCGAACCGGGTGTGCGATCAGCCTGCCGAGCGGCGGGAGTGTTCCTCTTGAGTACGGGTACTCATATGCCTGGGACGACGTGCTCAACACGTCGCGGTGGCGCTCTCCCGGTCCCCGGCCCCTCATCCGGACCTGTGCTACCGTGATAAAAGTGGCAGTTTCGGTTACCAGAGGCTTTTGAGTGCTCTTCGACCTTCCGTCGACGGGCACTCTTTTTGTTTTTGGGGCATTCCCGATCCTGCCGCACCCGGGTCCGCAAGGTGCGGAGTCCGGGCATTGCCCCATAGGGAGATTCAACATGGCATCTGGCACCGTGAAGTGGTTCAACTCGGAAAAGGGCTTCGGCTTCATCGAGCAGGACGGTGGCGGCGCTGACGTGTTCGCCCACTACTCGAACATCGCCACGTCCGGCTTCCGTGAGCTTCAGGAAGGCCAGAAGGTTACCTTCGACGTCACTCAGGGCCAGAAGGGCCCGCAGGCGGAGAACATCCAGCCCGCCTGAACCGCCTGACGCCGCCTGACGCTGACGCTGACGCGATCGGCTGCGCATCACGCGGACTACGTGGCCGGGGCCCGCACTCCTGAGTGCGGGCCCCGGCCCATGGCATTTTGCCCTTTCGAGGAAGGTATCGGATGAACCGCAACAGCTCCGTCCGCTCCCGTACGGACCGGCGCCAGGGCGCCCCCTCCCGTTCGGCCAAGCCCGGGCGGAGTGGACGCGGGAGTCGTCCCGCCGCGTCCGGCGGTGAATTCGCGCTGCCCGTGACCCTCACCCCGGGACTGCCGGCCGTCGAGTCGTTCGCGGAACTCGACATGCCCGAGCGGCTGCTGACCGCCCTCGGTGCCGAGGGTGTGACCACCCCGTTCCCGATCCAGGCCGCGACGCTGCCGAACTCGCTGGCCGGCCGGGACGTCCTGGGCCGTGGCCGCACCGGTTCCGGCAAGACCCTCGCCTTCGGGCTCGCGCTGCTGGCCCGTACGGCCGGACAGCGGGCCGAGCCCCGGCAGCCGCTGGCCCTGGTCCTCGTCCCGACCCGGGAACTGGCCCAGCAGGTCACCGACGCCCTCACCCCCTACGCCCGCGCGCTGCGGCTGCGGCTCGCCACGGTGGTCGGCGGTCTGTCGATCGGCCGGCAGGCGAGCGCCCTGCGCGGCGGCGCCGAGGTCGTCGTGGCCACGCCCGGCCGCCTCAAGGACCTCATCGACCGGGGCGACTGCCGGCTGGACCGGGTCGCCATCACCGTCCTCGACGAGGCCGACCAGATGGCCGACATGGGCTTCATGCCGCAGGTGACGCAGCTGCTCGACCAGGTGCTTCCCGACGGCCAGCGGATGCTGTTCTCCGCCACCCTGGACCGCAACGTCGACCGGCTGGTGCGGAACTACCTGCACGACCCCGTCGTCCACTCGGTCGACCCGTCGGCGGGCGCCGTCACCACGATGGAGCACCACGTGCTGCACGTGGAGGACGAGGACAAGCACGCCACGACGACGGAGATCGCCGCCCGCGACGGACGCGTGATCATGTTCCTGGACACCAAGCACGCGGCGGACCGGCTGGCGAAGAAGCTGCTGGCGGTCGGGGTGCGCGCCGCGTCCCTGCACGGCGGCAAGTCCCAGAACCAGCGGACCCGGACCCTGGCCCAGTTCAAGGACGGCCACGTCACGGTGCTGGTGGCGACCAACGTCGCGGCCCGTGGCATCCACGTCGACAACCTCGACCTGGTCGTCAACGTCGACCCGCCCGCCGACCACAAGGACTACCTGCACCGCGGCGGCCGTACGGCACGCGCCGGCGAGTCCGGCACCGTCGTCACGCTGGTCCTGCCCCATCAGCGCCGTGAGATGACGCGGCTGATGGCCGACGCCGGCATCACCCCGCAGACCACCCGGGTCCGCTCGGGCGAGACCGAGCTGAGCCGTATCACCGGCGCTCAGGCGCCCTCCGGCGTGCCGGTCGTCCTCGCTCCGGCGGTCACCGAGGAGCGTCCCGCGCGCTCGGCGTCCACCGCGCGCTCGCGCCGTGGCCGTCCCGCGGCCCAGGGCAACGGCCGTCCCACCTCCCAGGGCGGACGACCCACCTCCCAGGGCCGTCGCCGCTCCCCCGCCAAGGGCAACGGCAACACCGCGAACGGCCGCTGAGACCGGGCCGGGGGCCGGCGGGGGCTCACACGCCGGCGTCCTCCGCCAGCGTGTGCGCGACCAGCGCGTTGGCGTGGCCGTGCCCCAGCCCGTGCTCGGTCTTCAGCCAGGCGACGAGTTCCATGTGCCGGGTGAGTGGCGAGGCCCGGATCAGGGTCTTCCACTCGGCGATCGGACGTCCGTACTTCTTCTCGATCGACGGGAAGTAACTCGCGGGGCCCTTCACAGCTTCAGTCATGTCCGTACGACCGGCGCGGGCGGGAGAAGTGATCGGCGCGGGGAAGTGATCCGCGTCACCTGCCTCCGGCGGTCGCGTGGCCGCGGCCCGCGCTCACCCGCCGGCGGCGACGTACACGGCGTAGGGCAGCAGGATCGCGGGCAGGGTCAGCAGCCGGAACGTGAGGGGGCGGCCTGTCCTCAGGGGGCGCAGGCCGTCGAAGAGGACGATCAGCAGCGCGACGAACACCGCGAACAGGACGAGCGTGATCCGCACGAAACCGCCGTCCTCGATCTGGTCGTACGTGCACCGGTCCAGGTCACGGAGGCCGAGGTCCTCGTAGGTGCAGTGCCCGTAGCTGAGGTACCAGCGCGCGCACAGCAGGACGACGGCCGTCGGAAGGCCGATCAGCAGGTGTACCAGGAGCGGCGGCAGACAGCCGCGCAGTACGGAGAGTGCGGTACGCATCCGGTCACCCCACCAGGGCGGGGCCGGGCGGGCTGTGGCGGAAGCCACTCCTCCGGTCCCAGGCCTGTCACAGCGGCCTCGGCACACCGGGAACCGGCCCTGAACTGGCGCTTCGCGGGCCGGCCAGGGGGCGTCGGGCGGTCAGGCGGGAGCTCCGCCGAGGCCGATCTCGTTGCCGTCCGGGTCGTGGAAGGTGACCTTGCGCACGCCGTTGGAGTAGGTCTCGCGGCGGGTCGGGGTCAGACCGCGGCCGGTGATGGCGGCGACCCGGGTGTCGAGGTCGTCCACGAAGAGGGTGTTCAAGGCGTGGCCCTCGTGGCCCGGGCGGTGCTCGATGTACAGGTAGCGGTGTTCGGCGAGCTCCCAGACGGCCTCCGTGTCGTTCGGGAAGAACGCCGGCGGGGCGCCGAGCAGCCGCTCGTACCAGGCGAGGGCCGCTGCGTAGTCGTTGACGGGAATGCCTGCGAAGAGGTCGACGGCCATCCCCTCATCGTAGGTCCGGCGGCGCGCGACGACCCGGTGCCACGCAGCCGCCTCAGTCGTCCAGCACACCCCGCAACTCGCCCCGGCGCCGAATGCCCAACTTCCGGTAGGAGCTGGTCAGGTGGGTTTCCACGGTACGGCGGGCCACCTGCAGGAGGTCCGCTATCTCGGTGTTGGTGCGGCCGTCCGCCGCGAGTTCCGCGATGCGGCGCTCGCTGCCGGTGAGGGACCCGGAACCGGTGTGCGCGGGCGTGGTACGGCGGCCGCCCGCGGTCCGGAGGGCCTGTTCGGCGTAGGTCAGCAGGCGGACGCTGCCCAGCCGTTCGGCGCGTTCGGCGCCCTCCCGCAGATGGTCGCGGCCCCGCCCGCGTTCACCGGCGGCGGTCAACTGCCGACCATGGGCGAGGAGGGAGGCCACGAGTTCCGCCTCGGCCGGGGAGTCCCGCAGGACGGCCACCGCCTCGGCGCCCAGTTCCAGGCCCCGCCGGCCCCGGGTGGCCCGGCCCAGGACCCGCAACGCCCGTCCAGTCGTGCGCGGGGTGTTCCACACCCGGGCCAGTCGCAGTTCCTCCGTCGCCAGGGCCAGCGCCTCCTGGGGGTTGCCCAGCGCCAGCCGGCACTCCGCGGCCGCCGTCCGCCACGGCGTGACGACCGGACTGTGCACGGCGCGGGCGGACTGACGCCGGCCGCACTCCAGGAAGTCGTGCAGGGCGCCCGCGACATCCCCCTCGGTGTAGCGCAGCACGCCCCGCGCGTACAGGAACCGGTTCAGCTCCCAGGAGTCCGGGGTGTCGCGGAGGTCGAAGGTGTCGGCCAGCCGGCGGGCCTGCGGCGTACGGCCCGTCTCGACCAGCGCGAGCAGGGTGTGCGCGTCGGCGTTGACCGGGCTCCCGCCGGTGCGCCGGGCACGGCCCGCCTCGGGGAGGGCGGCGAGCAGCGTGCCGTACGCGCCCCGCGCCGCCGCGATGTCCCACCTGGTGTCCAGCAGGGCCTGTTCCATCGGGTGCAGGAGGCTCGGATGCTGGCCAGCCAGGCCGCGTTCCACCAGGCGTTCGGCTTCGTCGAGTTCGTCGGCCCACTGGGCCACCGCAGCGGCCGTGCCCAGCAAAAACGGCTCGGCCAGGGGATCGGCGGGTTCCGTCAGGAGGGTGCGCAGCCGTCGCATCGCCTCCTGCGCCGGGAGGTCGCCCGCGGTCGCCGCGTACCGCACGAGCAGGGCCTGCCCGGACGCGCCGACGAGTTCCGGGGAGCGTTCGGCGGTGTCGGTGAGCCAGCGGTAGGCCTCCCGGCGAACCGTCTGGTCCTGGTCCGAGAGCAGCGCGGACGCGGTCTGCAGGGCCCGCGCCAGGTCGGGGTGACCGGCCAGCCGGCCCTCCAGCCGGCGCAGCACCTCCACCGCCGTACGGACCTCCCCCCGGCCCACGAGCGCGGTGCCCAGCGCGATGGCCGTACGGACCTGGTCCCGGGGTTCGGCGGGCAGGTCGAGCGCCTCGGTCAGCCGTGGGATGCCCGCCGGGGTGTCGGCCGAGGCGTACTCCAGGGAGCCGAGTTCGGTGAGCAGCCGCTGCCGCAGGTCGTCGGGCAGCGGTTCCTGGAGGGCTCGGCGCAGGTAGCGGACGGCGTCGCCGGGGCGGGCGTCCCGGGCGGCCACGGTGGCGGCGTCGCGCAGCACGCGCAGCGCCCAGGGCAGGCCGGTGGGCGCGCTGCCCAGCAACTGCCGTGCCACGGCGTCGAGGTGGTCGCCCCGGCGCAGCATCGCCTGGGCGACCGCCCGGTGCGCGTCCTGACGACGGGCGGTGGACCAGCCGCCGAGAACGGCGTCCCGCAGGAGCGGGTGCGCGTAGCGGGGGCGGCCGGCCCGGTCCGGGCGCAGCACGCCGAGCCGCGTCATCGCGATGAACCACCCGGAGACACGGGCCGGGTCGGCGCCGGAGGCGTCGGCGACGAGCGCGGCGAGGGCGTCAGTGGCGACTTCGGCGGCGGGCAGGTCTTCATGGGCGGCTTCGGTGACGGTGACGGTGTCGGTATCGCTGTAGCTGTAGCTGTCGCTGTCGCTGTCGGGAGCAGGGACGGGGTCCGGGTCAGGGACGGGGCCGGGGAGGGGGACGGGGACGGCGTTGCGGGCAACGGAGCCCCCCGCCCGCTCGGCGCCCGCCGCCCGCTCGGCCCGTGCGGCCCGTTCCGTCTGTTCCGTGCGTTCCGCCTGTTCCAGGGCCGCGAGGGTGCGGGCCACCTCCGCCGTCGCCGGGCCCGCGCTGTCCAGCCACCAGGAGACGGCCGCCGGGTAGGAACCCGGGTACAGCGCGGCGCACGTCCTCGGGACGGCCGTCGGCGGCGGGGCGCCGTCGAGGTCGTCGAGGAGGGCGTGCAGAAGCAGCGGGCTGCCCGCGCCGGCCCGCACGCAGTCCGCCGTCCACCGGTCGGAGGCCGTCGGGAAGGCGGCCCGGACCAGGTCGGCCGCGGCGTCGTCGGTGAGCGGGGCGAGGGTGTGGGTGCGGACCACGGACGGGGACAGGGCGTGGGTGAGACCGGCGGGCCGCGGGTCGATGTCGTACTGACTGCGCTCGGTGGCCACCAGGAGTACCGGTAATCGGTCGATGCGGCGGGCCGCCTCCACGAACCAGCGGCGCGAGGCCTCGTCGGCGAGGTGGACGTCGTCCACGGCCACCATGAGCGGCGACTCGTCGGCGTACGAACGCAGCAGCCGCCACAGCCGCGCCGCGCTCCCCCGGTCGTCGTCACCCGGCCCGACGTCCGCGAACTCGGGTACGGAGCCGAGGAGATGGAGCACCGAGGAGAACGGCAGCGCGATGTCGTCGGGTGAGCAGCGGGCGCGCAGCACCCGCAGGCCCAGGTGGGTGGCGTGCGCGGCGGCGGCCTCCAGGACGGCGGACCGGCCGGTGCCCGTGGCCCCGCGCAGCAGGACGAGACGGCCCGCGCCGGCTCGGGCCCGCTCCGCCTCCGCCGTGAGCAGCGCGTGCGCGTCCTCGCGTTCCCGCAACGGTCCGGTCATCCCTGCCTCCTGCTGTCGGGCACATCGGACTTGTCCATGTACACGTAGAGGTCGTGCGGTTCGGTACGGGTCCGCGCGGCCGTTGTGGCGAGGCTCACGATGCCCTGGCGCACACCGACCGAAAATGCTCTGACCTGCGACGATGCAGGCGAATCGTGGTGGTGGGGGGCTTGCTCTCGTGGTCCGCCTCGTGGTGCTCCACGATTGCGCGCGCCCCGGAGGTCACAGAAGTTTGGACCGTACCCACCCGTCACCGGTCCCCATCGGACGGCGGGCCCGTGAACTTGGGGGAAACGGTTGCTCAGCTCACCACGGACAACAGAGACCGGAACCGCGGGTATCGCCGCGATGGGCGCCGCCGTTCCAGGCGTCGCCCTCGGCACCCGGCGGCGGATTCCCGTGGCCGTCCAGGCACCCGACCCGATCTCCCGCGAGGGCGCCGTCAGCCAGTTGCGCGGGCGCCCCGAGGTCGAGGTCCGCGAGGAAATCTCGGCCGCCGCCGGCACGGTGGCGCTGCTGATCGAGGACACCCTCGACGAGGGGGCGCTGGGCCGGCTGCGGCGGATCGTGCGCAGCGAGGGGGCGCGGGCGGTGCTCGTCGTGGGCACGATCCGCGAGACGGAACTCCTGGACGTCATCGAGTGCGGGGTCGGGGCCATCGTCTGGCGCCGCGAGGCCACCGCGCACCGGCTGGTGCAGGCGGTGCTGGCCGCCCACCGCGGCGACGGCGACCTGCCCGCCGACCTGCTCGGCAGGCTCATCAGCCAGGTGGGCACGCTGCACCGCGGTGCGGCGGGCCGGCCCGGCGCCCCCTCCCTGGGACTCGCGCCACGGGAGGTGGACGTCCTGCGGCTGGTCGCCGAGGGCCTGGACACCGGAGAGATCGCCAGCAAGCTGTCCTACTCCGAACGAACTGTCAAGAACGTCATGCACGGACTCACGACGCGGTTGCATCTGCGCAACCGGGCGCACGCGGTGGCATATGCCCTGCGGGAAGGCTACATCTGACCGAACGGGCAATCGAAGGCGGACACGCGGGCAGCATGCCCTGCCCGGCCGCCGACCCTGTCGTGCCTGCGGATCCGGGGCTGTCCGGGGCACGATCGTCGGACAGTGGGTGTGGCACGGCAAGTTGAGGAGCACGACGGTGATCCACGAGGTGGACGAGGTCCTCAAAGAGCTGCTCTCGAGCGGCGCGCTCGCGGGCTCCGGCATCGACGTCTCCTTCGAGGCTCCGACCCGGGACTGGGCGGCCCGGCGCAACGCCCCTGTGATCAACACCTACTTGTACGACATCCGTGAGGACGTGACCCGTCGCCAGCGCGGCCAGATGGCGGTGCGGGACGAGCGGGACGTCGTCGTGAAGCGCCGTCAACCGCCGCGCTGGTTCCGGCTGTCGTACCTGGTGACCGCCTGGACGCGGACCCCGCAGGACGAACACCGTCTGCTGTCGGCCGTGTTGGCGACGCTGCTGCCGCGCGAGATGCTGCCGGCCGACGAGCTCCCGGGCTCCCTGCGCGCGTTGGGGCTCGCGATGCCGGTGACGGTGGCCGGCATCCAGACCGAGTCGCGTTCCCTCGCCGAGATCTGGTCCGCCCTGGGCGGTGAGCTGAAGCCGTCGCTGGACCTGGTGGTCACGGCACCCTTCCCGGCCTACCCGGAGTACGACGCCGGGCCGCCGGTCACGGAGGGCGCGGCGGTCCGCCTGCGCGGGATGGACGGCGACCCCCCGGAGTCCGGCGAACGCGCCCACCGCCCCCACCAGGTGGCCGCGGCCCGCGCCGCCCGCGAGGCCGGCACCCACCGCCCGGACCAGCGGTGAACGACGCGTACGCCGAGGCAGCCGAGGCCGACGTCGACGCACCGGCACCCGACACCGATACGTTCACACTCGACACCGAGGCGGCTGTGACCGGCCCTGTGGGGCACGGGGAGCACGAGGGACACGGGGAGCACGTGGGGCAGGGTGGCCTCGATGTCCGGGACGACCGGGCCGGCGCGTTGCTCGGGCGGGTCGGTGTGCTGCGGGATCGGGTCGGTGCCCTGGTCGACCGGCGGGCCGCCGTCGACCCGACGGCCGCCGATCCGCTGCGCGGCCTGTACCTCTCCGAGGAGGCGGTACGGCACCTGCTCGGCGGTGGCCGGGCCGCCGCCGGTCCCGTCGCGCCCCCGCCCCGGGAAGCAGACCCGACCGACTCGCTCAGCGCCCTCGCCGCCCGGCTCCGGCTCACCGAGCTGGACGCCGCGATCCTCCTCATCGCCCTCGCGCCCGATCTGGACCGCGACTTCGAGCCGCTCTACGGCTACCTCAACGACGATGTGAGCAGGCGGCGGGCCACCGTGGGGCTCGCCCTCGAACTGTGCGGGGTGCCCGCCCACCTGGCCGCGGCCCGCGCCCGTTTCCACTCCTCGGCGCCGCTGCGCGCGTACGGGCTGCTGGACGTCGAGGAGCCCGAACGGCCCTTCCTGTCACGCTTGTTGCGCGTACCGGACCGGCTGCTCGCCCATCTGCTGGGCGACGACACCCCGGACGCCGCCCTGCACGGACACCTGCACCCGCTGCCCCCGCCGCTGCCCGCCGACGACGAGGACTTCGTCCGGCTGCTCGCGCGCCGGATGCGGGAGGGCGGCCCGCTCACCGCCTATCTGCGCGAACACCGCGAGGGCGACGGCCTCGCCGCGATCACCTCCGCCCTGCGCGCCGCCGGAGTCGACGCCCTCCGCTTCACCGGGCCCGAGGACGGCGTGCCCGGCCTGCTGCGCGAGGCACGGCTCGGCGGCCGGGCGGTCGTGCTGTCCGGCCTGCCGGACCAGCCGGGGCCGCTGATCGGCGCGCTGGCCGACGCGCAGGACGTCACCGTCCTGCTCACGGACCCGCGCCCCTACGATCCGCACTGGTCCACGCACGATCCGCTGGTCCTGGAGGCGCCGCGCCGCCGGGCCGGCGGGACGGCCGCCTGGGCGGCCGCGCTGGACTCCGCCGGCCCCCTCGACACCGCTCCCGGCTTCGACCTCGCCGCCACCGTCGCCCCCTACCGCCTCGGCGGCGAGCGGGTCGCCCGGGCGGCGCGGGCCGCCTCCGTCCTGGCCGCCTTCGAGGGCGGGCCGCTCACCGCCGACCATGTGCGGCTGGCCGCGCGACAGCAGTCGGCGTCCGGCCTCGAACGGCACGCGCGGCGGATCCGCCCGGACGTCGGCTGGCAGGACCTCGTGCTGCCCGAGCGGCCGTTGACCCAGCTGCGCGAACTCGCCCTGCGGGCCCGGCACCGCGACCGGGTGCTCGGCGACTGGCGGCTCAGCGCCGGCGGCGGGCGCGGCCGCGGGGTGCTCGGACTGTTCGCGGGCGAGTCCGGCACCGGCAAGACGCTCTCCGCCGAGGTCGTCGCCGCCGAACTCGGCCTCGATCTCTACGTCGTCCAGCTCTCCTCGATCGTCGACAAGTACGTCGGTGAGACCGAGAAGAACCTGGAGCGCATCTTCTCCGAGGCCGACCGCACCGACGCCGTACTGCTCTTCGACGAGGCCGACGCCGTCTTCGGGAAGCGGTCGGAGGTCAAGGACGCGCACGACAAGTACGCCAACATGGAGAGCGCGTACCTGCTCCAGCGGCTGGAGTCCTTCGACGGCATCGCGCTGCTCACCACCAACCTGCGCGCCAACATCGACGAGGCGTTCACCCGGCGCCTGGACCTGGTGGTCGACTTCCCGTTCCCCGACGCCGGGCAACGGCTCGCGCTGTGGCGGCACGGGCTGTGTCACGTGCCGTGCGCCGCCGACGTCGATCCCGGGCAGCTGGCCAAGGACTTCGAGCTGGCCGGCGGTTCGATCCGCAGCGCCGTCGTCACCGCCGCCTACCTCGCCGCCGGACGCGACGAGCCGGTCGGCGACGGCGACCTGCTGGAGGGGGCCCGCCGCGAGTACCGCAAGGCGGGCCGCCTGGTGCCGGGCGAAGCCAACTGGTAGGCCGGCTCCACCTGTTGGCTGCTACTCCGCGCGCCACTTCTGGTTGGGCGTCCCCGAGCACGTCCACAGCTGGAGCTTGGTGCCGTTGCCGGTGCCGTTGTCCTTGGCGTCGATGCACTTGTCGGCCTGCGGGTTGACCAGGTCGCCGTACTGGCTCAGCACCCACTGCTGGGCCGGGTTGCCGGAGCAGTTGGCCACCTGGATGACCGCGCCGTCGTCCTTCGACCCCCAGGCGACGTCCATGCACAGACCGAGCGCGCGCACGGTGCCGTCGCTCTTGAACACCCACTTCTGATTGGCCGACCCGGCGCAGTCCCACAGCTGGAGCGGGGTGCCGTCCTTGCCCTTGCCGTTCTGGGCACCGGTGATGTCGATGCACCGGTCCGAGGCCTGGCCGATGATCACGGCGCCGGGCACGGGAGCCGTCGTCTTCGTGCCGCCCGAGCCGCCGGATCCGCTGCCGCTCCCGCTGCCCGACCCCGAGGAACCACCGGACGTGGAACCGCCGCTGCCGTCCTCCTCCGCGGCCGGGGCGGAGGACGTCTGCTGCTCGGGCAGCGGTGCTGCGGAGGCGTCCACCTTCGGCGCCGACGGCGCGGAGACGGACGGACTGGGCAGCGCGGTGCTGCCGGCCTCCGCGAGCTTCTCGCTGGCGCTGGTGTTGACCTGCGGCTTGTACGCCAGCCAGATCATCACGAACGCGATCGCCAGGGCCATCGTCAGGCTGAGCGCCGTCGCCAGCCAGCGCGGCAGGAACCCGCGCTGCACGAACGTGCCGTCCACCGAGAGCGGCACCGCCCCCGACCGCTGCACGCTCAGCGCGTACGGCCGCTGCTCCTTCGAACCGAACCAGATGATCTGGCGGGGGCGCAGTGTCGTGTCGACGAACACCGCCCGGCCCGGCTCGATCTGCACGCTGCCCGGCCGGAACTCGTACCCGAGGTGGTCACCCATGTCGGTGCCCGTGACGGACGCCGTCAGCCGGGTGTTGCCGATGTTGTCGATCGCGAGGCGCGGCCGGCCGCGGAACCGCCCCTTCACCGTCGGCGGCACCAGTTCCGCGCGCACCTCGGTGAACGGCGTGATCGTCAGGTTCCCCTCGGGGACGGTCACCGCCTCCGGATGCTCGGTCGGCGTGATGCGCACCGCGTAGGGGTTGGGGCCGGCCGTCGCGTCCGGGGTGCGCGGCGGGGCGAAGGTCAGCTCGACCGTGCCCGTCGTCCCCGGATACAACCGCAGCGTCTGCGGCTCCACCGCCGTCCAGGGTGCCACCGCGCCCACCGGCTCGAAGCGGTACTCGTCGACGACGTCACCGGTGTTGCGCACCCGCAGCCGTACGGTCGTAGTGCCGCCGGGGTCGACGGTCGCCGCGGCCGGTTCCAGAGAAGTCCACAGAGTCACCTGTCGACGCTATGCCGCGGGGCGAGGGCGCGTCAGGAGGCCGGGGGGCACGACCGCTGCCCGAAAGGGACGATCGGTCGTGCCCGTTCACCCGGTTTCGGACCGGGTGTCACCCGCGTGTCAGACGGTGAAGCGGACGGCTTCCAGTTGGAGCTTCTGTTCCATGGGGCTGCCGCCGTAGATCCAGTCACCGGCCTTGGTGCAGCCGTTCCCCAGCCAGCCCCGGTCCTTGACGTGCGCGTTCTGGCAGACGGAGCCCTCGATCGTCTTGATCGTGTAGCCCTCCATCGCCGCGACCGCCGGCTTGCTGGAGCCCATCCACATGTTGACGCCGTCGCCGGCCTTCGACCACTTGTCGCCGGTCAGCCAGCCCCCGACCACATGGGCGGCGTTGCCCGTGACGCCGCCGGTCCTCGCCGTGGCGATGTTGAGGGCCTTGATGGCCAGGTTCTTGCCGGTCGTACCGGCGATCGCGCCGTCGCAGACCGGGTCCTGCCAGCCCTTGTCCGCCACATAGGCGCGGTAGCAGATGTGCCGCCCGTCGCTGCGTGCCGCGAGCTTGTTCACGGCGTCGGCCGCCGTCTCCTGCTTGGGCTTCACGGGAGCCTTCGACTCGGTGGTCCCGCCGCCCCCGCCGCCCCCGCCGCTGCCGCTGTCGGCCGGGGCCTGGCTGGTGGCGGGCGCCTCGACCACGACGGGGGCCGTCGGGGTGGGCACCAGGGCCGGGGCGCTGGGCGTGGCCGAGGGGCTGGGCGCGAGGGTGCTGACGCCGGCCTCCGCGAGCTTCTCGTTGGCGCTGCTGTTGACCTGCGGCTTGTACGCCAGCCAGATCATCACGAACGCGATCGCCAGGGCCATCGTCAGGCTGAGCGCCGTCGCCAGCCAGCGCGGCAGGAACCCGCGCTGCACGAAGGTGCCCTCCACCTCCAGCGCCTGCGCACCCGACCGGCGCACCGCCAGGTTGTAGCGCTGCTCCTCCTTCGAGCCGAACCAGATGATCTGGCGCGGGCGCAGCGTCGTGTTCACGAACACCGCCCGGCCCGGCTCGATCTGCACATTGGCCGGCTGGAGCTCGTACGCCAGCCGGTCGCCGTGGTCGCTGCCGCTCAGCGAGGCGGTGAGCTTGGTGTTGCCGATGTTGTCGATCGCGAGGCGCGGCCGGCCGCGGAACCGTCCCTTCACCGTCGGCGGCACCAGTTCCGCGCGCACCTCGGTGAACGGCGTGATCGTCAGGTTCCCCTCGGGGACGGTCACCGCCTCCGGATGCTCGGTCGGCGTGATGCGCACCGCGTAGGGGTTGGGGCCGGCCGTCGCGTCCGGGGTGCGCGGCGGGGCGAAGGTCAGCTCGACCGTGCCCGTCGTCCCCGGATACAACCGCAGGGTCTGCGGCTCAACCGTCGTCCAGGGTGCGGTCGGGCCGACCGGCTCGAAGCGGTACTCGTCGACGACGTCACCGGTGTTGCGCACCCGCAGCCGGACGGTCGCCCGGCTGCCGGGGTCGACGGTGACGGAGGCGGGTTCGAGGGATGTCCACAGGCTCACGTGCCGACGCTACGGGGAGGGCGGCGGGCGGGGTCAGAGGCGACGGGGCAGGGTGCGTGCCCTGCCGGGCCGCGGCCGGCTGCCCGAGGGGACCCGACGGCCCGTCACCGCCCCCGCGGCCGCCCCCGTGCTCCCGCCGGGGACCCCGGCGCACCGGCGGCGGCGACGGCGGCGCGGGCGGGGCCCGGCGGCCCGCGCTGCCCGCGAGGGCAACAGCCGTGCCCCGGACCGTGCACCGGAAGCCGTTTCGGCAGACGCGCTTCGCGCGTGACGGTGAAAGACGTCCTGACGCGTACCCCGAGGAGAGCACAGCATGCCGTCCTACCTGTCGCCCGGCGTATACGTCGAGGAGGTGGCCAGCGGCTCCCGCCCGATCGAAGGGGTGGGCACCTCGGTGGCGGCCTTCGTCGGGCTCGCCCCGACCGGCCCCCTCAACGAGCCGACCCTGGTGACCAACTGGACCCAGTACGTGGCCGCGTTCGGTGACTTCACCGACGGCTACTACCTGGCGCACTCCGTCTACGGTTTCTTCAACAACGGTGGCTCGGCGGCGTACGTCGTCCGTGTCGGCGGTACCTCGGCGGGTGCCGCAGGAGACGCCAAGTCGCCCGCCGCGGTGTCCGGTTCCGGCTCCGCGCCGGCCGCCCTCCCGGCCGGTGAGCCCAAGCAGCTCGGCACGTTCACGGTGACGGCCGTGGCGCCGGGCGAGACCGGCGGCCCGCTGAGCGTCGAGGTCGCGGACGCGGAGGGCGAAGGCCCCGCCGAGCGCTTCAAGCTGATCGTCAAGGACGGCGACAAGGCCGTCGAGACGTTCGACGTGTCGGCGAAGAAGGGCAACCGCTCCTACGTCGTCACCCAGGTCAAGGAGCGCTCCAAGCTCATCACCGTGGCCGAGGCGGCGCCCGCCGCGCAGCTGGCCCGCCCGGACAACCAGACGGTCGCGCTGGCCGCGCCGCCCGCAGGCGCGCCGGCCGGTGCGGTCGAGGCCGCGCAGCCCGTCGGCCCGGCCCAGTACCTGGGCGACAGCTCCGACCGCACCGGCTTCGGTGGCCTGGAGGCCGTCGACGAGGTGTCCATGGTCGCGGTGCCCGACCTGATGGCCGCCTACCAGCGCGGCGCGATCGACCTGGAGTCGGTCAAGGCCGTCCAGCTGGGCCTGATCGCCCACTGCGAGCTGATGGGCGACCGCGTCGCCATCATCGACCCGCCGCCCGGCCTGAACGCCCGTCAGATCCGGGTGTGGCGCCAGGAGACGGCCGGCTACGACTCCAAGTACGCGGCCCTGTACTACCCGTGGATCAAGTCCTTCGACCCGTCCGCCGGCAAGGCCCGGCTGATCCCGCCGAGCGGCCACGTGGCCGGTGTGTGGGCCCGCAACGACTCCGAGCGCGGCGTGCACAAGGCCCCAGCGAACGAGGTCGTGCGCGGCGCGGTGGACCTGGAGATCCAGATCACCCGTGGCGAGCAGGACCTGCTGAACCCGATCGGCGTGAACTGCATCCGGGCGTTCCCGGGCCGCGGCATCCGCATCTGGGGCGCCCGCACCCTCTCCTCCGACCCGGCCTGGCGCTACCTGAACGTCCGCCGGTACTTCAACTACCTGGAGGAGTCGATCCTGATCGGCACCCAGTGGGTGGTGTTCGAGCCGAACGACCACGCCCTGTGGGCCCGGATCCGGCGCAACGTCTCGGCGTTCCTCGTGAACGAGTGGCGCGGGGGCGCGCTGTTCGGCGCCCGTCCCGAAGAGGCGTTCTACGTCAAGTGTGACGAGGAGTCCAACCCGCCGGAGTCGGTCGACCTCGGCCGTGTGATCTGCGAGATCGGCATCGCGCCGGTCAAGCCCGCCGAGTTCGTGATCTTCCGGCTGGCCCAGTTCTCCAGCGGCAACGGAGAGCTGGAGGAGTAGGCCCGGAGCAGGCCCTCCGCCGTCGTACCGCCCTCTTCACCACACTTAGAAGGAAAGTCAGATGAGTCTCCAGCCGGGTGACGCCCTTACTTCACACAATTTCGGCCTCCAGATCGACGGCGTGATGGTCGAGTACCTCGCCGAGGTCAGCGGCCTCAGCCTCGAACAGGACGTCATCGAGTACCAGCAGGTCTCCGCGCAGGGCAAGCCCGTCACCAAGAAGCTGCCCGGTGTGAAGAAGGCGGGCACCTGCACGGTCGTGCGCGGTATGACCCAGTCCGCGGCGTTCAACCAGTGGATCACCGAGTCGATCAACGGCGTGATGGGCACTGCCCGCAAGAACGCCACGATCATGGTGATGGACTACCAGAACAACCCGGTCAAGCGGTACAACATGCGCAACGCCTGGTGCAGCAAGATCGACACCAGCTCGGTGAAGGCCGGCGAGGCCTCCGCGCTGACCGAGACCGTGACGATCACGTTCGAAGAACTGGTCATCGAGTAATGCGGCGCACGGCTGTCCGGGCAGCGGCGGCGAGCGGGGAGCCGCAGGAGGCGCTCCCGGCCACCGCCGTGCCCGAGTCCGAATCCCTGTCCGGCGCCGCGTCCGCGTTCTCCGCGCCGGGCGCGGCCGCCGCCCCGGCCCCCGCGCCGTACCGGCTCCAGACGGAGTTCCCCTTCGAGCTGCCGCGCGGGTACGTCGACGAGGCGGGCACGGTCCACCGCGACGGCGTGATGCGGCTGGCGACGGCGCGGGACGAACTGGTCCCGCTCCGCGACATCCGCGTCCAGGAGAACCCGGCGTACCTGTCGGTGGTGCTGCTGGGGCGGGTCATCACCCGCCTCGGCAGCCTCCCGCTGGTCCACGACGGCGTCGTGGAGAACATGTTCGCCTCCGACCTGGCGTTCCTCCAGGACTTCTACCGTCAGGTCAACGCCGAGGGGCACACCCGCGCCTCGGTGCAGTGCCCCCACTGCTCGGAGCCCTTCGAGGTGGAACTCGGCGGGAGCCGCCTGGGGGAATCGTGACGTACGCGACCGACCGGCTGCACGAGGAGATCGCGTACGTCGCCTACCACTTCCACTGGGGCCAGGACGAGATCCTGGACCTGGAACACCACGACCGGCGCCGCTACGCCGACCAGATCGCGTCCCTGGTGACCCGGGGCGGGGCGGAGGGCTGAGGCATGGGGTTCCTGGAACGGTTCCGGGGTGGCCGCGGGGGCGGGCGCGGGGACGGCTCGGCCCCTTCGCCGGCCGCCGATACCACTGCGCCTGCCGCCGACACCGCTGCGCCGGCCACGACCGGCGGCGGTAGCTCACCGGTGAGCGACGCCGGTACGGCGCCACGCGTCGTCGCGGCCGCCTGGCCGACGCTCCCGCCCATCCAGCGCGCGGCGGCCGGGAGCACGTCGGGGGTCGCCGACGCCGGGTTCGGCGGCCGGCTGGCCACCTGGCAGAACCCCTCCTTCACCAGCACCGGCTTCCACGCGGTGCTGGACGCGGCGCCGGGCGGCCTGATGAGCAGCCTGCGGACGGCCCCACCGGTCGCCGAACCCGAGCGGGTGGCCGCGCCGCCCCGGCCGACCCCCCTTCAGCGTGCCGTTCCCGCGTCCTCGCCGGTCGCTCCCCGCCCGGCCTCAGCCGGTCCGGGCTCGACGGCCGGGCCGGGTGGGGCGGGTGCCACGGGGGTTACGGCTTCGGGCGCTGCGCCGCGCCCGTCCGGGTCGGCGGCTCCCGTGTTTCCGACGGCTGCGCATCCGACGGCCTCCGCGCTGCCTGCGGCTCCGGCTTCCCCGGCGGTGCCCGTGGTGCCGTCCCGGCCGACGGAGCCGTCCGCTCCCGCAGCCTCCCCGGCGCGGGGCATCCGGGTGTCCCCGGCGAGCCCGGTCCCCTCGACGGGGCCGGCCCCGCTGACGAGGTCCGTGTCGGCGCCGGTACAGCGACGCAGCCTGCCCGCCCGACCGGCGTCCCCGTCCGCCTCCCCGGCGCCGACCCCGGCTGCAGCCTCGGCTTCGGCTTCGGCTTCTTCCGGTGGCAGCGGATCGGCTCAGGCGTCCGGGCGGGGTGCGGAGACCGGCGGCGGAAGCCCGGCGAGCGGCAAGGAACCCGCTCCGGGTCCGCGAAGCGCCCCCAACCCGGGTGCACCGGCGGCGGGAAGCAACTCCGGTGCGGGGGAGCCCCGTACGGCTGCCCTCCCGCCCGTCGGGCTGCAGCGGGCGGTGCCCCGTCACGCGGGCTCGGCGCCCGGCGGCGCCCCGGTGCGGGTGCAGCGCGCGGTACCGGGCGCGGGTGGCACCGGTGCGGCTGTCCCCGGTCCGTCGGCGGTGGGCGGCGTCACGCCCACCGCGCGGACCGGCTCGGCCCTGCCGCCGTCGGCGAAGTCGTCATCCGCGTCGGCCGGTTCGGGTTCCGCAGGTGCCTCGGGTCTCCCAGGTGCGTCGGGGGCGGCGACAGCTCCGTCGGCCGGTTCCGCCGGGTCTCCTTCGGCGGGCGCCGGTCCCAGCGTGCAGCGTGCCGTTCCGGCCCGTACGGCGCCGTCCTCCTCCCCCGGTGGGGCACCCGGGGGCACCGGCATGCGCTCCCCGGGCAGCGGCGCCGCCGCACCTCGGCCGGGCGGAACGGACCGTGGCCCGTCACCGACGTCCACCCCGGGCCCGTCCCCGGCGACCCCTACACGCTCCGCCGCGACCGCCCCGGCCTCCTCGCCCTCCTCGCCCTCCGGCACGGTCGCGCCGGTCACCGTGAGCAGACGTGCTGCCACCGACGCGAGTTCCCCGCCCACCGCCGATGTCCCCACCGGGTCGTCGGCCGCCCGCAGTTCGGGGCCCGGATCCGGTTCGGTGTCATCCCCGGGCCCGGCTTCCGCCCCCGCTTCAAGCTCCGCTGCCACCTCCGCCTCAACCTCTGGTGCCGCTTCCGGTCCCGCGCGAGGATCCGGGTCTGCGCCGGGCTCCGGCGCGAGCAGCGGCCCCGTTTCGCCCGTGCGGCCCGGCTCGGCCTCCGGTGGCGGTGGTCGTACGGCGCCCTCCAGCGTGCAGCGGGCGGCAGCGACTCCGGGCCCGGCCTCGGGCCCCACCGCGACCTCGCGTGACGGTGGCCGCGCATCGACGCCCGGCGTGCCACGCGCCGCGACGACACCGGCACCGGCCTCTGGTGCGGGCCCCGCCCCGGCGCCCGGCTCCACCGCGACCTCGCACGACGGTGGCCGCACGCCCACCCCGAGCGTGCAACGTGCCGCGACGGCACCGGCCTCGCCCCCCGGACCGGGCTCGGGCCCCGCCTCGGTACCCGGTCCCACCTCGGGTTCCGGCGACGCCGGCCGCGCATCGACCCCCGGCGTGCCACGCGCCGCGACGACACCGGCACCGGCCTCGACGCCGTCCCGGCCGACGACGACACCCGCGCCCGCTCCCCCGCCCATGCCCGCCGGCCCTCGTACGGCAGCCACCGACGTGCAACGTGCCGTAGCGGCCCCCGTTCCGGTCGGCCCGCCCGCGCGACCCGCCACGCAGGCTCCGGGCGGCGTGAGCGGTTCGGTGCCGGCGCACTCCGGACCGGCGCTTCCGGCGCGTTCTGCCGCCAACTCCCCGATGCCCGCCGCAGGTTCCGCGACCAAGCCCGCGCCTGTGTCCGTGCCCGCGCCCACCTCCCCTTCCGCGACGAGCGTCCAGCGGGCCGCCTCCGGTGCGCCCGCCCCCCGGCGTCGCGCGGGCCTCGGCGCCCCCACGAGCCTTCCCTCGGGCGGACCGGGCCCGGCCACGCCGCTCGGCCCGGCCAGTCGTTCTGCGACGCCCGCGGCCTCGCCGACGCCCTCCGCGGCTCCGGCCCCCGTCGGCACGCCCTCCGCGGCCGCGTCCGCCCACGGCACCGGCGCCCCGGGTGCGCGGACCGAACCGCTGCCCCCGCTGCGACGCTCCACGCCGCTCGGCGCCCCCGTACAGCGTGCCGCCCTACCGGTCACCGCCGCCGCGCAGCCCGCGCAGCCCACGTCGTCGCGCCCCGCGCTGGGCGCCCCCCTCTCCACCCGCCCCGCGGACGCGGCACCGCTGAAGGCACCGAGCGGCATCCCGATCGGGCCCCGTGCGGCGACCACCGGTCCCGGCGGCACCTCTTCGGCGCCGCCCCCGTTCACGCCCCCCGTCGTACAGCGCAGCACCGCGATGTCCGGCGCCCCCGAACTCCCGCTGCCCACACCGTCGTCCGTCCACAGCACCGGCACGCCGACGCATCGTCAGGCTCCGCTGCCCCAGGACTCCGCCACCGGCCCCACCGGCCCCACGGGTGCCCTCCCTCGTACCGTCCGTCCCACGACGACGACCGGACAGCAGCACCCCGCGCACCCCGCACCCCCCGTCGCCCTCACCGGGCGGCCCCCGGTGGCCCCGGTGGCCCCGGTCTCCCCGGTCCCCCTGGTGTCCCAGGCGCCCGTGCAGCGCCACGCGGCCAAGACGCCCGTACCGTTGCGCCGCGCCACGCCCGGGGCGACCGCGGGCGGGCCCGTGGCGCGTCCGTACCCCACCCCCGGCCTCACGCCGATGTCCGCTCCGGGGGTGGCACCCGCGACTCCGGCTGCCGCGCCTGCCCTGCCGGCTCCGGTCGTTCAGCGTCGGCAGCTGCCCGCTCCGGGAGCGACGGGCGGCGCCCCCGTACGCCCGGCCGCACCGCCGTCACCCCTCGCACCACCGGCCCAGGCGGCACCCATCCCGGTGCCGGTTCCCCTGCCGGTCCCGCCCCCCGCCCCACGGCCGCTGCCCGCGGCTCCCACGCCGCCCGCCCCGGTGGTCCAGCGGCGCCAAGCCGCACCGCCCCCCACGCTGCGGACCCCGCCCCGCGGCGCCGGCGGGCCCCCGCCCGGCGGCGACCAGGCTGCGGCGGATCCGGCTCACGCTCGCGCTCACGCGCACACGCATCCCGGTTTCGATCCGCGCGCGCTCACCGACTTCCAGCTCGACGAGCTGACGCACCGCCTGACCGGTCGCATCACCCGTCTGCTCCGCACCGAACTGCGGCTCGACCGCGAACGGATCGGCAGACTCCGCGACCCCCGCCACTGACCGCGCCACTGACCGCGCCACCGACCCAGAAGCCCCCGCCGCTCCCGACGCCCCCTCTCCCAGAAAGGCCAGGCCCCGATGCCCTCCGATCTCGACCCGGGCTCCACCATCTTCTTCACCCTGACCATCGACGGCGAGAGCCTCGGCTTCTTCAACGGGTGTGAGGGGCTCTCGTCCCAGGTGGAGATCGAGCACCGCCAGGAGGGCGGCAACAACGGCTTCGTCTGGCAGCTGCCCTCCCGGGTCACGTTCTCCACGATCCGGCTGACCCGGCCGCTCACCCCGGACACCACCAAGGTCGCCAAATGGATCTCGTCGGTCACCACGGGGGTGACCCGGCCGACCGCGCAGATCGCGGCACTGCGCGCGGACGGTTCGGAGGTGGCCCGGTGGGGGCTCATCGACGTGCTGCCGGTCAGCTGGCAGGGGCCGTCCCTCAGCCCGGACAGCCCTGGTGTGGCCACGGAGGTCCTGGAGATCACCCACCACGGCTTCACGGACTGAGGACCGGGACGAGAACCGGACCAGGACCAGGACCAGGACCAGGACGAGGCAGGGAGTACAAGCCATGGCCAAGGGAAGCAAAGGCGGCGCCGGCAAGAGCCTGGTCCGTGCCACCCTCGCGATCCACGAACCGCCGGTGGGCACGAGCACGACCCCCGGCGGGCTGATCAAATCCTTCGGGTTCGACTTCAACCCGGCACAGCTCCAGCTCGGCCGCCGGGCCCAGTGGAAGGTCACCCCCACGGCGGCCGTCCGGGACGGCTCCGTACCGGAGTTCATGGGCCCGGAGCCCCGCGAGATGACCGTCGAGATCTTCCTCGACACCTCGGACCAGCCCGGCAGCAACACCGTCCTGAAGAAGGTCGAGTCACTGCTGGAGTGCTGCGAGGTCACCACCAAGAGCATCGCCGCCAAGCAGCCCTCGCCGCCGTGGGTGGTCTTCCAGTGGGGCTCGTTCTCCACGGCCCGCTTCACCGCCTACGTCAGCAGCATCGACGTCACGTACTCGCTCTTCGGCACGACCGGCGTCCCGATCCGCGCCACCTGCCAGGTACGCCTGAACGAGATCCCCAGCAAGACGAAGGGCCAGAACCCGACCTCCGGCGCCCTCACCGCGCAGCGGGTGCACCGGGTCGTCGCCGGTGACTCCCTCCAGTCGCTGGCCTGGCGCGAGTACGGCGACGCCACCGCGTGGCGGTCCATCGCCGAGGCCAACGGCATCGACGACCCGTCCCGCCTGCCGACCGGCATCGAACTCGTGCTGCCCTCCGCCGAGGAGGTGCGCCACTAGTGGTCCAGTCCGCGTTCTCCAGCGTCATCCAGGTCACCCTCGGTGGCGGTCCCCTGCCCGTCGACATCGCGCCGCTCCTCGTCGAGGGCTGGGTGGACCAGGGACTCGGCGTGCCGGCCGCCTTCCGGCTCACCTTCCGCGACCCCGGCCGTCTGGTCCTCGGCAAGCTGGGCGTCAAGTTCGGCACCCCCGTCGTCCTCGCCCCGATCGCCGACGGCAAGGGCGCCTCCGACCCGCTCCTCACCGGCGAGGTGTGCGGCCTGGAGGCCGACTACGACGGCACCGGCACCTTCACCGTCATCCGCGGCTACGACTTCGGCCACCGTCTGATGCGCCAGCGCCGCGTCGCCGCCTACCGCAACCAGAGCGCCTCCGACATCGCCCGCAAGCTGGCCGCCCAGGACGGCGTCCCGGTCGGGAAGATCCAGTCCACCAAGACCGTCTACGAGTTCATCAGCCAGGCCAACGTCACCGACTGGGACTTCCTCGCCCGGCTGGCCGACGAGAACGAGATGGTCATGTCGGTGGACGCCAAGGGCAAGTTCCAGTTCGTCAAGCCCGACCCGGCGTCCGGCGCCCCGGCCACCTCCACCCCGGGCGACAAGAGCCCGTTCGTCCTCGAGGCCGGCACCGACATCCTCCGTCTGCGGGCCGCCGTCACCGCCGCCGAGCAGGTCGCGACCGTCGAGGCGCGCGGCTGGGACGTGACGACCAAGAAGAAGCTCACCGCGACCGCGCCCGCCAAAACCAACCCCGGCATCAGCATCGGCACGACCCCCGGTGAGGCCGCCGCCAAGTTCAAGCCGGCCAAGCTGGTCGACGCGCAGACGCCGTACGACCGGCAGTCGGAGGTGAAGTTCGCCGCCGAGGCCCTCGCCGACGACGTCACCGGCTCCTTCGCCGAGCTGGAGGTCATCGCGCGCGGCACCCCGAAGCTCCGCCCCGGGCTGCCCGTCACCCTCGCCGACGTGGGCGCTCCCTTCGAGGGCAAGTACACCGCCACCTCCGTACGGCACGTCTTCGGCGACGGCAAGCACTACGAGGCCTGGGTGACGGTCAGCGGACGGCAGTGGCGGTCCCTGTACGGGCTCTCCTCCGGCGGCGGCAACGCCTCCAACGGCCTGAACCTCCCCGGCACCGCCAACGCCCTGGTCACCGACGTCAGCGACCCGCTCAAGCAGGGCCGGGTCAAGCTCCAGTTCCCCTGGCTCGACGACGCCTACGTCAGCGACTGGACGCGCGTGGTGCAGTGGGGCGGCAAGCGCGGCGGCTCGATCTTCCCCCTCGACGTCGGCGACGAGGTGCTGGTCGGCTTCGACCGGGGCGCCCTGGACCACCCGTACGTCATCGGCGGGCTGTACAACGGCAAGGACAAGCCGACCCCCGTCAAGGACGTGCCCCTGCACGACGGCGCCCGGCAGCGGGCCTCCCGGCACACCCTGTCCGACCGCGAGGGCAACCGGGTGGACCTGCTCAGCCAGCGGACCGGCGGCAAGCAGGGCGTGCGGCTGACCAGCGGCGACGACAAACTCGTCATCAACCTGGACCGGGCGCAGACCGAGATCACCGTGGACAGCAAGGGCACCGTCAGCATCACGGGCAGCCGCTCGGTGACCGTCAAGGCGGGTACCGACCTCACCCTCACCGCGGGCCGCAACATCGCCATCCGAAGCGGCGGCTCCATCACCCTGAGGGGCAACCTGATCAACATCAGGTCGATGACGGGCATGGTGTCGGTGGACGCGGCGGGCCTGCTCAACCTCAAGTCGGGCGGCGCCGCCACGTTCAGCGCGGGCGCCACCGTCCAGATCAACTCCACCGCCAACGTGGGCATCCGGGCCGCCACCCTCATGCTCCAGGGCATGGTCATGGTCAACGCCAAGCCGTACCCGCTGCCGTGACACGCGGACGGCACGCCGTGAGAATCAGGAAAAGGCAGGTGGCCCTCTGATGGCCGAGCAATTCGTCGGATCGGGCTGGGCGTTCCCGCTCCGCATCGGCCCCACCGGGGGCATCGCCCTGGTCAGCGGGGAGCGTGAGATCGAGGAGGCCATCCGGCTGATCCTCGCCACCGCGCCGGGCGAACGCCCCATGCGCCCGGAGTACGGCTGCGCCATCCACGAACTGGTCTTCGCCCCGGTCAACGAGGCGACGGCCGGGCGTATCCAGCACGAGGTGTACACCAGCCTGGACCGCTGGGAGCCGCGCATCGAGGTCACCGACGTCGAGGTCACGGCCGGCGCCGAACAGGGCGTGCTCTTCATCGACGTCCAGTACGCGATCCGCGGCACCAACAATCCGCGCAGTCTCGTCTTCCCCTTCTACGTCATTCCGTCCCATGACGAGCCGGGTCTTCCCGGTCCGTCCGGTACGGCTTCCGAAAGCGACCGCTGATGGCCCTGCCCTCCCCGAACCTGGACGACCGCCGCTTCCAGCAGTTCGTCGACGACGCCAAGCGCTACATCCAGCAGCGCGCACCGGAGTGGACCGACCACAACGTCTCCGACCCGGGCGTGACGCTCGTCGAGACGGTCGCCCACATGGCCGACCAGATCGTCTACCGCCTCAACCGCGTCCCCGACAAGAACCACCTCGCCTTCCTGGACCTGGTCGGCATCCGCCTCTTCCCGCCGTCCGCCGCCCGCACGGAGGTCACCTTCTGGCTGTCCGCGCCGCAGGACGAGCCGGTCCTGCTGCCGGTGGGCACCGAGGTGGCGACGGTCCGCACGGAGAGCGAGGAAGCCGTCGTCTTCGCGACGGAACGCGAACTCACCGTCGTACCGAGCGAGTTGAGCCACCTCGTCGTGCAGCACCGGGGCGAGCCGGTCACCGACCGGACCACCGACCTCACCGAGGGCAAGGACCTGCTCTGCTTCGCCGAGGCACCGCAGCCCGGCGACTGCATGCTGTTCGGCCTGAGCGCGGCCGTCCCGCACTGCGCGGTGGTCCTGGAACTCGACAGCCGCGTCGACGGCGTCGGCGTCGACCCGCGCCAGCCCCCGCTGGTCTGGGAGGCGTGGACCGAGGACGGCTGGCAGGAGTGCGAGATCGACCGCGACGGCACCGGCGGCCTCAACCGCCCCGGCGAGGTCGTCCTGCACATCACCGGCGGCCACGTCCTGTCCCGCTCCGGCGGCCAGGAGGCCGGCTGGCTGCGCTGCCGCGTCACCGAGCCCCTCCCCGGCCAGCCCTTCTACACGACCTCCCCGACCGTGCGGTCCGCCGAGGTGTTCACGGTCGGCGGCACCGCCCCCGCCGTGCACGCCGAGACCGTCTACGACGAGGCTCTCGGCGAGTCCTCGGGTCTCCCCGGCCAGCACGTCGCCCTCGCGCACGCGCCCGTCGTCGGCGACGACCCGCCGCTCCTGCTCCAGACCGCCCAGCACGAGGGCTGGTCCGACTGGCAGGTCGTCCCGCACTTCGCCGCCTCCGGCCCCGACGACCGCCATGTCACCCTCGACGCGGCCACCGGCGAGATCGCCTTCGGCCCGTCCGTCCGCGAACCCGACGGCAAACTCCGCCAGTACGGCGCCGTCGCCCCCAAGGGCTCGGTCATCCGTGCCCGCCGCTACCGCACCGGCGGCGGCCGCGCGGGCAACGTGGCCCGGGGCGCGGTCCAGGTGCTCCGCACCTCCGTCCCGTACGTCTCGGAGGTCGTCAACCGGGAGGCCGCGCGCGGCGGAGTCGACGGCGAGACGGTGGAGGAGGCGAAACTCCGCGCGCCGATCACCCTGCGCGCCCAGGAGCGGGCCGTGACCCTGCGCGACTACGAGGAACTCGCCCGCCGCGCCGCCCCCGAGACCGCCCGCATCACCTGCCTGGAGGGTCAGCCCGACGAGCACGGCTCCTACGCGGTACGGGTGCTGGTGGTCCCGCAGGCCGTACCGGACCCCGGCGGACGCCTCCGCTTCGAGCAACTGGTGCCCGGCGACTCCCTGCTGGACCGCATCACCCGCCACCTCGACGAACGCCGCCTGATCGGCACCAGGCTGGCCGTCGGCCCGCCGTACTACCAGGGCGTGACGGTGGTGGCGACGGTGCACGCCTTCCGGGGCGTCGACACGGACCGCGTCCGCCGCCAGGCCCACGACGCCCTCTACCGCCACCTCGACCCGCTGATCGGCGGCGCGGACGGCAAGGGCTGGCCCTTCGGCCGCCCGGTGCAGTCGGGCGAGGTCTTCGCCGTCCTCCAACGCGTCCCGGGAGTGGAGCTGGTCGACCAGGTCATGCTGCACCCCGCCGACCCGCTGACGGGCAAGCGCGGTGAGGCCACCGACCGCATCGACCTGGCCGCCCCGGCCCTGGTGTTCTCCTACGACCACCGGGTGCGAGTGATCGGGGACGGCGCATGAGCGGCGCGAACCCACGGAAGGGAACGGGACGTTGAGGGGCTCGGTGGACGGACTCGGCTCCTCCGTGCCGATCGGCGCGATGCTGCCGGCCGTCTTCGCCGACGACGACCTGGCACAGCGCTTCGTCGGGGGCCTGGACGAGGTGATGGCCCCCATCCTCAACGTCCTCGACTGCCTGCCCGCCTACTTCGACCCGGCCCTGGCCCCGGTCGACTTCACCCGCTGGCTGGCGAGTTGGGTCGGCGCGGAGACCGACGGCACGGAACCGGAACCGAGGCTGCGGGCCGCGGTCGCGGCGGCCGCCTACCTGCACCGGGTGCGCGGCACCCGGCGCGGCCTGTCGGAGACGATCCGGCTGGCCTTCGGCGTGGAGCCGGAGATCTCCGAGAGCGGCGGCGCCGAGTGGAGCGCCCGGCCGCTCGGTCCGGTCCCCGGCCTGCCCCGGCCGCATCTGCACGTCACGATCCGGCTGCCCGACCCCGGCCCGGCGGACGAGCATCGCCTGGACACCCTCGTGGCCGCCGCCCGCCCCGCCCACATGCCGTACACGGTCAAGGTGACCGCCGCCGAAAGGACCCCGGAGAGATGACCACCCAGAACTGCGCCGAGTGCGGCACGCGGGCCGAGCCCGGCCAGTCGTTCTGCGACGCCTGCGGCGCCGTACTGAGCTGGACGGACCGCCCCCCGGCCCGCACCGGCGCGGGCACCGGGTCGACCGCCGGCTCGGGGTCCGGGCCGGGGTCCGGGCCGGGCTCGGACCCGGGGTCCGGGCCGGGATCGGGGCCGAACCCCGGCACCGGATCCGGGTCGGCTGCCGGGCCCGGGACGGGCTTCGCCGCCGGGACGGGCTCGACCTCGGGCTCGAACTCGGGCTCGGGCTCGGGCTCCGGAACAGGTGCCGGGCCAGGTGCCGGTGCCGGGTCCGCGACGGGTGACGAGGCAGGGGCGGGGGCGGGGGCGCCCTACGGGTCCGGGACGGCGTCCGCTCACGGTTCCGGGACTGCTTCCGGGCACGGGTCCGGGACTGCTTCCGGGTCCACGTACGGGTCCGGGCCGGTCTCCGGACCCGCCTCGGGCTCGGCGTACGGGGCGGGGGCAGCGGCCGGGGCCGACTCCGGGGCCCTGAGTGGCGGCTCCGGGGCCGGATACCGCCCCGCGGAGGGCACGCGGGAGCCGTCGGGCGCCGCGGGGCCGGAGGCCGGTGCGGTCTCCCGTACGGCTTCCGCCACCACCGCTCCCGCTCCGGCACCCGCCTCCGGCGCCGCCCCCGGCACGACGGTGGCGAACGCGCCGGCTCCCATCCCGCCCCACGCCACACCTGAGCCTTCGACCCAGGCCGCCGCCCCGGCCGCCGACGACGACTACGACCCGGACGACGAGGACACCACGGAAACTCCCCTGCCGGTCATCCCGCCGGAGGACGGCACCGCCGCTCTGTCAGGCGCAGCACCGGCTTCCGCGCAAGCACACGCCCACGCCCCCGACCCGACCGCCCCCACCACACCCGTACCGGCGGCCGCCCCAGCTCCCGCCCTCGGCGACACGATGGCCGCCCGCGCCCGCTCCCTCCTGGTCCCCGTCGCCGACGCGGAGCCCCGGCCCGCCGCGCCCCCGTCCGTGGCCCCGGTCCTGCCGGGCAGGCCGGTCGCGGACCGGCCACAGGTACGCGCGCCCGGACCCGTCCAGGGCGAGCTGTACGGCGTCGCGTGCCCCTGGTGCGCCACCCCCAACAACCCCGACCGGCACTTCTGCGTCCGCTGCGCGATGCCCATGACGCTGGAGGACCGCTCCTCGATCCGCCTCCCCTGGTGGCGCCGCCTGTTCAACCGCAACGGCGCGTCCCCCTGGGCCGGCGACCGTCCGCGCCTGCGCCGTACGTTCGACCGCATCCTCAGCTGGGTGGTGGCGGCGGTCGTCCTCACCCTCGTGATCATCGCGGCGATGAACACGCCGGAGGCGATCCAGGCCACCCGCGACCACTTCGCCAAGCGCGCGCCGGTCGCCCCGGACTCGTTCGCGGCCTCGCGCTCCTACCCGGGGCACAAGCCGGAGCTGGCCTTCGACAAGATCAACAACAGCTGGTGGGGTCCCGGTGTCTCGCAGTCGGGCGAGGGCGAGTGGATCGAGGCCCGCTTCGACGAGCCGACCCGCCTGCTGGACCTGATCATCACCTCGGGCACGTCGGTCCGCCCCGACCAGCTCAACCAGTCGGCCCTCCCGCACCGCATCAAGGCGACGATCACCCTGAAGGACGGCAAGACGACGACCCGGGAGATCACCCTGGACCAGAGCTCGGGGGGCCAGCGGCGCGCCTTCCGCGTGGGCGAGGTCACCAAGGTCCGCTTCACGATCGAGTCGTCGTACATGGCGTCCGGGAGCAAGCAGGTGTCGATAGCCGAGATCGAGTTCTTCGGCCGATCGAGCGCCAACTCGACGTGACGGCCTGACGGCTCGACGGCTGACGGCTGACGGCTGACGGTCCGGCCTGGCGGTTCAGGGCCCTGGTCGGCCGGGAGGAAGGTCTCCCGGCCGACCAGGGCCCTTCCCCTTGAGTGTGTACTTGCGTAAGTCAAGCAAGCTATTTATAGTTGCCTGAGTTAAGCAAGCTAGTTCACCCGCTGTGGAAGGAACCGCCGTGAAGTCGCTGACCTCCTTCGCCCGCTTCGTGGTCTTCGGCGGCGGCACCGGAGTCCTCTCCAGCCTGGCCGTCCCGCTGCTGGCGGTGCTGATGCCGTGGACCCTGTCGAACGCGCTGGTCACCCTCGCCTCGACGGTCCTGTGCACGGAGCTCCACGCCCGCTACACCTTCCGCACCGGCCGCCGCGCGGGCCTGCGCCGGCACTGGCAGTCGGCGGGTTCGGCGGCGGCGGCCTACGCGGCGACGTCCGTGGCCGTGTTCGCCCTCCACGCGATCCAGCCCACCCCCGGCATGCTCACCGAGCAGCTCGTCTACCTCTCGGCCTCGGGCCTCGCCGGCACAGGCCGCTTCGTGATCCTGCGCCTGTTCGTCTTCGCGACAGGCACCGACCACGAGACGGCGAACACGGCGAAGACGGCCGACCCCAACCAGCCGACCAAGGCGACGACGATCCCCCGCCCCCGGCGGACGCCGGTCACCACCGGCGGGCTCACGGCGGCCCTCAGCCCGAGCTGACCGAGGCCAGGGGACCGGGGCCGCACGCCCTCACCGCGCAGGCCGACGCGCCTGCCTCGCTTCGCGGTCCAGGGCCCAGGCGTCCGCCACCGGGCCCAGGTGGCCGAGCTTGTCGGGATTGATCACCAGCCGGACCGCCTGGATCCGCCCCTGGAACACGTCGAGCGCCAAGGTGTGGAGCACCCGGCCGTCCCGGTCGCGGAAGATCGCGCCGGGCTGGCCGTTGATCTCGTGCGGCTCGAAGGTCACGTCGATCCGCGCCACCAGGACGGAGGCGGTGGCGAGCACCCGGGCCACGTTCTCGGCGCCGATGACGGCCCTGGCCAGCTGCGGGGCCTTGCCGCCGCCGTCGCCGACCATCGCCACGTCGGCGGCGAGCAGTTTCTGGAGGCCGGCGACGTCGCCTTCGCGGAGGGCGTCGAAGAAGCCGGACGCCAGTTCCTCCCGCTCCCTGCGGTCCGCCGCGAAGCGGGGCCGGCCCTCGGCCATGTGGCGCCGGGCCCGCACCACGAGCTGGCGGCACGCCGCCTCCGAACGCCCCACGGCCACCGCGACCTCGGGGAAACCGAACGCGAACACCTCCCGCAGCACGAAGACCGCCCGTTCGAGCGGGCTGAGCCGCTCGAGCAGCAGCAGGGCCGCCACCGACACCGAGTCCGCCAGCTCCGCCGACCGCGCCGGATCCTCATAGGGGTCGCTGAGCAGCGGCTCGGGGAGCCAGTGCCCGACGTACTCCTCCCGCCGGACGCGGGCCGAGCGCAGCACGTCGATCGAGAGCCGGGTCACCACGGCCGAGAGGAAGGCCTTGGCCGACCTGGGCTCGGTCGGGGAGGCCTCGAAGCGCAGCCAGGTCTCCTGGACGGCGTCCTCGGCCTCACCGACGCTGCCGAGGATCCGGTAGGCGATCGAGAACAGCAGCGGCCGCAGCTCCTGGAACTCCTCGGTCCTGCCCATCCCGGCTCCTCCGTGACCTCACCCACGCGGTCAGAGGCCGAAGCGGCCCCACGCGACGAATGCCGCGCAGGCGAGATAGACCAGATTGAGCATCACCAACTTGGACTCGCCCAGGCGGCCGTGGGTCATCATCGCGCCTACCATCAACAAGATCCAGCAGACGGCGGTCACCGGGACCAGAATCGGCGCGACACCGAGCGCGGCAGGCAGGATCAGGCCTGCCGCGGCCAGCAGTTCCAGGACACCGAGCGTCTTGACGAAGGCGACGCCGACGTCGGCGGTCCATCCCCCACCGTGGGCGGCGGCCAGCGTCTCCTTGGGCACGAACGTCTTGGTGACGCCACCGGCCAGGGCCACTGCGGCCAGCAGTCCGGCGACGATCCACAGCGCGAGGTCCATCGTCCACTCCTTGATCGAGGCTTGTTCTCCCTGCACCCCGTAGGACGAGACAGCGGCCTCCGCCTGTGACATCCGCCCCCCGCGAACGCCACGAAGGCCTCACGCGACGGACGGACCGCCCCCCACCCACCCGTCCACCGGCACGTCCGTCGGCACGTCCGTCGGCACGTCCACCGCCATCTCCGCGTGGGCGACGAAGTCGTCGACAAGGCGGTGGAACAGGGTGGCGAGCTGCCGCAGGTCGTCCGGCGTCCAGTCGGCCAGGGCGAGGCTCATGCCCCGGCGGCCGACGTCCCGGACCCGGCCGATCGCGGCCCGGCCCGCCGCGGTGAGCTGGATGAGCTGAGCCCGGCGGTCCGCCGGGTCGGGGAAGCGGACGACGAGGCCGGACTTCTCCAACTGCCTCAGCTGCCGGGTGACATGGGAGGCCTCCACGGACAGCCGTACGGCGAGCATCCCGGGGCGCAGCGGGTCGGTCTCGGCGAGATGGCGGAGGATCGCCACGGCGGCCCGGTCCAGCGGAAGTCCGGCGTGCGCCATCAGCCGGTCGTGCCAACGGGCACGGGTCGCCAGGTAGGTGATGCGGGTGAGTGCCTGCTCCACGGCGATCACATCTTCGGGCACGGACGTTGCGGGCGGCGGTATCGGCATCCTTTCACCGTACAGATACTTGCCTAACTCAAGCAAGATGGGTAGATCGTTGCTTGACTTAAGTAAGTCACTATGGTTGCCTAACTCAAGCAACTAAGGGCACCGATCAAGGGCACCCACGAGCCACCGGAGCGTCTCTCATGCCGCACGCCACCATCACCCCCGCCCGGAAGCACCGCGTCCGCCGCCCGACGTCCGTCGGCGACCGCAGCCGCGCCGGTGCCGGTGCCCGCGCCGGTGCCGGTGCTGTACGCCCTGGCCCCGCACCCGTCCGGACGGTATGCCGCTCTGGCAGGCGCTCCTCCCCGGCGGCGCCGCGACCGCGACCGCGACCGGAGCCCGTCCGTGACCGCCCACCTGACGCTTGTCTGCCTGCTCCTCGCCGTCGTGGCCGGCGCCTCCGCCCTGGTCACCGCCTGGCACGGCTGGGGCCACCGCACCGGCTGACCCGCTCCCCCCCCCCGCCCGCAACAGGAACCCCTCCCATGCGCTCCCAGTCCCCGTCGCAGTCCCCCTCACCGCCTCCCTCCCAGCCCGCCGGAGCCGTCGGATCCCCGAGCTTCCCCTTCGCCGGCGGCCATCCCCGGTCCTCCGACGCGGTCCTCGCCGCCGCGCTCTTCGCCTGTTCGTTCCCGGGCAGTGTGATCACCTTCCCCGGCCAGGACCTGAGCGTCCCCTGGTGGCCCGGTGTGGTGCTGGCCGGCGCCTCCTGCGCGGCGCTGATCCGGCGCCGCGACCGCCCCCGCGGCACGGTCGTCGTGACCCTCGGCTGCGCCGTGGCCGCCTCCGCGCTCGGATATCTGCTCACGGTGCTGCTGCTGGCGCCGCTCATGGCCGCGCTGTACTCGCTCGCCGTCTCCACCGACCGCAGGACCGCCAACACCTTCGCCTTCACCGGCATCGCCCTGCTGGTCGGCGTCGGTCTGCCGTCCGGGCCGGCCGGCGAACCGCTGGTGCTCAAGCTGCTGGGCCCGGCCGCCTGGCTGCTGCTGCCCACCGCTCTGGGGACGGTGACCCGGCTGCGCGCCGCCTATCTGGACGCCGTCCGGGCCCGCGCCGAGCACGCCGAGCGCACCCGGGAGGAGGAGACCCGCCGCCGGGTCGCCGAGGAGCGCATGCGCATCGCCCGCGACCTGCACGACGTCGTCGCCCACCACCTGGTCCTGGCCGGACTTCAGGCCGGCGCGGTGGCCCGGCACCTCCCCGCCCGTCCCGAGGAGGCCGCCCGTCTCACCGCCGATCTGACCGGCACCACCGCCTCGGCCCTGCGCGAACTCAAGTCCACCGTCGGCCTGTTGCGCCGAGCGGGCGCGGGCGACGCCGACGAGCCGAGGAATCCCGGGGAGCGCGCCCGGACGGTGGGATCCACCCCCGGACTCGCCCAACTGCCGCAGCTGGCGGCCTCCTTCGAGGGGGCAGGGCTCGAGGTGACGCTCCACACCGAGGGCGAGCCCGCTCCGGTCACCGCCGGCGCGGAGCTCACGGCGTACCGGATCGTGCAGGAAGCCCTCACCAACGTCACCAAGCACGCGGGTGCCCGTACGGCAGCGATAAGGCTCGTCTACGCGGACGGCCGGCTGACGGTGACGGTCACGGACGACGGCGGCACGCACCCGAAGGTCCCCGCCTCCGCGGGCGGCGGCTACGGCCTCATCGGCATGCGGGAGCGGGCCAGCTCGGCGGGTGGGCGGGTCCGTACGGGGCATCGGCCCGGCGGGGGCTTCGAGGTCGTCGCCGAACTGCCCCTGGGCGCGCGGAAAACGAACGAGTCCCACCCCGTCTGACACGGGATGGGACTCGTTCCACATGGAGCGCCGGGCAGGCCTTGCACCTGCATTTCCCCGCAGGAAGCGGGGCGTCTTTCCTTGGACGACCAACGCATGAGTTCGTTCACCGTTTTTCTTTCCGGTGACCGGCTCAAGATCAAGCTTACCCCATCTCCGGGGTGCTCTTGACCATGTACATCGTCAGGCCGGACGCCCCGTCAGGCGACGTCGCCGACCTTCAACTCGGGTCCGACGACCAGGGTGACGACGCCCGGGGCGGCCGACGCGTCGGCGGTGGCCGTCCGGCCGGGCAGCCGGGAGGCGAGGACGGCGGCCTGGCTGTCGAGGCCGGTCGGATAGGTGACGGTCGTCCTGGCCACCGTCTTGGGGGCGTTGCCCGTGCCGGTGACGGTGTATCCGGCGTCCTTCAGCTTCTCCGCGACGGCGGCGGCGCGTCCCGAGACCCCGGTGCCGTTGAGCACCTGGACCCGCACGCTGGAGGCGTACACCACGTTCTTCTTCGCCGCCTCCAACTGCGGCTTGGTGACCTCCTTGTCCTTGGCCAGGGAGGTGAACAGGTCGGCGGCCTGCGGGTACTGCCAGACCACGTTGGCCTTGTCGGTGGGCTGGTCGGCCTCCCGCCCGTAGTTGGGCACGGTGAGGAAGCTCAGCCGGTCGCTCGGTATCCCCTTGAGCTCGTCGGCGAGCCCGTACAGCGGCTTGATGCCCGCCATGTCGGGGTCGGTGGTGAGCGACTTGGTGATCGACTGGAGGAAGCCGTACATGGCGTCGGGGCTCGTGAGCTTGGACTTGGCCTTCTTGGCCAGCGCGTCCATGAACTCCTGCTGGCGTCCGATGCGCCCGATGTCGGAACCGTCGCCGACGCCGTAGCGGACCCGGACGTAGCCGAGCGCCTTCTCGCCCTCGACGGTCTGACAGCCGGCCTTCATGTCCAGGCGGGCCTTGGTGTCGCGGATGGCCTGCTTGGGGCAGACCTCGATGCCGTCCAGCGCGTCGACCATGCCCTTGAAGCCGGAGAAGTCGACCGACATGAAGTGGTCGATGCGCAGACCGGTGTTGGCCTCGACGGTCTTGATGCTGCACGCGGCGGCCTCGCCGACCTTGCCGTTGCTGCCGCCGAGCGCGAACGCCTCGTTGATCTTGAAGTGGTGCGGGGAGGACGAACTGCCGTCGCCCTTCTCGCAACTGGGTATCTCCACCCACGAGTCGCGGGGGAAGGACACGACCGAGGCCCACTTACGGTCGGCCGGGATGTGCAGCACCATCAGCGTGTCGGACTGCATGGTGGTCAGGTCCTTGCCGTACTTGGCGTTGGCGCCGTCGCGGCTGTCGGATCCGACGATCATGATGTTCTTCGAGCCGGGGCTGAGGTTCTCGGGCCGGTTCTCGCCGAGCTTGTCGTCCACGTCGGCGGAGTTGATGTTGTTGTTCAGGTCGTTGTAGACCCAGGCCCCGACCCCGCCCACCGCGAGGACGACGACGGACGTGACGCCCGCGCCCCACGCGAGGATCCGCCCGCGCCTCGTGAGCCGCGTCCTGCCGGGCCCACCCGTCCTGCCACCGGGCCCGCCCGTCCTGCTCCTGCTGCCGCGGCCGGCCGCCTCCACCGGAGTACGCCCACGCCTCCTCGTCCCGCTCACCGGCGCTCGCTCCTCCGCCTCGGCTGTCTTCACCCCGTACACCGTGCTCGGATCGTCGGCGCTGGTCACCGCCGAACGTCGGAACCCTACACGCGTGCAGGAATACGTCGTAAAAGCACAGATGACTCAGGAGACTCACAGAGCCGCCCAAGGGTTGCCCCCGCGGTGCATCACCGCGGGGGCGTCGGAGACCGACGGACGGACGGACGGATGGACGGATGGACGGATGGACGTACAACGGTCCGGTCGGTCGGTCGGTCGGGAGACGTACGGCTACGGCGCGTTGATCAGGTCGACCGGCGGGACCGAGACCGTGCGGGCGCCGTCGGTGCCGCCCAGGACGACCTTGCGCAGGGAGACGTTGTTCTTGGTGTCGGTCTCCTGCAGGCGGTTCGCCGGGTTGGCGATGACCTGGATGTAGTAGGTGCCGTTCGGCAGGCCGGTGATGTCGAAGGACTGGCCGGGACGGTACTGGGTGTACGTGTCACCGGAGCCGACGTCGAGGACCTCCCGCACGGAGATCGAGTTCTGCTGACCGCAGGCGGTCGACAGATCGGTGTTGTACGGGTGCCAGTTGGCGTTCTTCACCGTGTAGTCGATGGCGTCGGTGTTGGCGAGGCAGAACGCCTCCTTGCCGCTCTTGACGATCTCCTTCTGGTCGGCGGCGAGCAGCCGGTAGCTGGCGAAGTCGGTGAAGTGCCAGTGCTCGTGGCCGATGCGCGGGTCCCACTCCATGGTTCCGGCGGGGGCGTAGCCGACCTGCTTGCCCTTGGCGTCGTAGAAGTACTGGTACGAGTCCATCAGGTCCGCGCCCGGCTTGCGGAAGCCGTCCACGACGAGCGGCGCGGGGCCGGCGTTCCAGACGTTGGCGCTGAAGGCGAGGTAGTCCTTGCCGGCCACGTCGCCGTCCTCGCCGTCGGTGACCGCGATGTCCCAGGCCGGCAGCGAACGCAGGTCCGGCTTGGGCACGTTGGCCGGTACGCCCGCGCGCCCGGTGGGCCGCTTGGTGGCGGACCTCAGCGCGGGCGCGACCCGGGAGCCGTCGGTGTGACCGGAGCCGTCGCCCAGGTGGTGGGCGAGACCGCGAGCCTCCAGGGCGTGCGAGAGCGCGGAGGGCGTGGGGGCGTCGGCGCCACGGGGCCCGTAGTGGTGACCGCCCCCCATGCCGGCCATGCCTTCCATGCCCTTCATGCCTTCCATGCCCGCCATGTCGTGCGACGCGCCATGGCCGCCGCCGGTGGTGGCACCGTGGGCGGTGAGGCCGGCCCCGCCGCCCCCTCCAGCTCCGCCTTCCCCGCCGTCGCTGATCTCCCGGACGGTCAGGGCGATGGTCGGCCGGTCGTCGGGGATGCCGAACAGGTCGCGGTACTTCTTCGCCACCCCGACGTTGACGGTGTACTCACCCGCGGCCAGGTCGACCGGCCTGTCGTAGTCGAAGGCGGAGGTGTTGGCCGCCCAGCCCTTCTCCACACCCCAGACCGAGCCGAGCGTGAAGGGGTTGGTGGAGCAGCTCTCCGGATAGTGCGAGGTGGCCGGGGCGTCCGGACGCAGCCGGCCGGAGGCGTTGTTCAGGCAGAAGTTGCTCTTGCTCTTCTGCACCTCCACCCCGGCCGCGTTCTTGATGGAGACCTCCAGGAAGTCCGGGAGGCCGCTGAAGTCCTTGACGAGCCCGGCGGGCAGCGTCTTCGTCGTCACCTTCGACCCGTTGCGCAGGATCTGCTGGGCGACGATCGGGTCCTTGTACGACTTACGGGTCACCTTCAGCTCCAGCGGAGCGTTGTCGACGGTGACGTACGTGCCGAGGTCGAGGTAGACCCCGGAGTTCCCCTCGTACCGGTCGGCGGTCACGGCCTTCGACGCGGCGACGAGCTTGAGCTTCGGCGTCCCGGCCGGGCTCGCGGGCGCGGCCCCGGCGCCGGGAGCGGACCCGGCGACGGCGGCCACGACGGTGAGCGCGGCCCCGGCGGCGAACGCCGCCCGCTTGAGGCCCTTACGGTCTTGCGATCTGGTCATCGGTTCCTCGTCTGCGAGTGCCATGGTCAGTGGCATCGGACTGGACAGCCCAGACCTCCGGCCGGGTCCGACACACCCCACGGACTCCGGCCGAAGCTTTGAGCAACCTGTGAGACAGGTAAATGGTGTGCCAGGGTTGCCTGTTGGGCGAGAAACCGACGGAAGAGCGTCAGAGGTTGTAGCGGGGCTTCAGGTGGCGCCAGAAGTCTCGGAGCATCCACTTGTCGAAGTCGGTGATCTGGGTGGCGCTGCCCGCGTTCATCAGGAAGCAGCACTGGCCGGTCGGGGTCCAGTCGTAGAAGTCGTCGAGGCCGAAGGTGTGGCCGACTTCGTGCAGGTAGATGTGGATGTTCTCCTGGTTCAGGACGCCGGTGAAGTACTCCTGGCCGACGCGCTGGCCCCAGTCGCCGCCGGCGCCGCCCTGGAAGCCCTTGGTGAGCCAGAGGGACTGGTCGTAGTGGCGGGCGGTGCCGCCGGGACACCTGGAGTAGTTGGCGTCCTGGTGGAAGAAGCGGCCGCAGTCGGGCGCGCACTGCGGGGCGCCGGCGCCGTCGAGGACGCCGGAGTAGATGTCGACGGAGTTGTCGGTCCACTGGAGGGTGGAGCGGTTCTTCACCGCCCAGCCGACGATGTTGACCGGGACGGTGGTGTACGGCCAGTTGTTGTAGGCCCGGCCGTTCTCCACCTGCGCCGCCATCCACTTGGCGAACTGCTTCTTCAGGGCCGCGTGGATCTGGTCGCGCAGGGTGGTGCTGACGGGGGCGTCGGACTCCCAGCGGACGCAGTAGTTGATGCTGCCCTTGTTGGCCATGACCTGGTCCCAGCCGTAGTTGCGGAAGCCGTAGAGGTCGGGGTAGGTCGTCGAGACGTGGTTCCAGACCTCGTTCAGGGGCTGGACCAGGTTGCTCGGCGGGTTCCACTCGTCGGCGGCCGCGGCTCGGGGGGCCGCGACGCCGGTCGCGTGGCAGAGGAGGGCGGTCAGTGCCGCGAGGACGGTGAGCAGTCGGGCGAGGGGCCTTGCGGGACGCCTTGCGGGACGCCTTGAGGGATGGCGCGCGGGATGCCGCGCGGGATGCCGTGCGAGGTGCCGTGCGAGGTGCCGTGCGGGCTGTTTGCGCATGGTGAACTCCTCGTGTGGGGAACGGGATTCACTTGCCTTCGCGTTCGTTCGTCACTGGGTCGCCGCCGGCCCGCGGCAGGTTGCCGCATTCCGGCCGTAGCATCTGCGCCATGGCGGACTGGGTGACCCGACCGGCCACGGCGGACGACGTCGAGGCCGTCGCGGAGGTGCGGGCGGTGGCGATGCGGGCCGATCTGGAGCGGCTCGGGCGCTACGACGAGCACCGGGTACGGCAGCGGCTGCGCGACGGGTTCGTACCCGCGCACACCCGGATCATCGAGCTCGACGGCGTCCTCGCCGGCTGTGTGGCCCTGCGGCCGGCGGACGACGCGCACTGGCTGGAGCACTTCTATCTCGCGCCGCACGCCCAGGGGCGCGGTATCGGCACCTCCGTGCTGCGGGAGCTGGTCGAGACGGCCGATCGCTCGGCACTCCGGCTGCGCGTCGACGTCCTTCAGGGCAGTCCGGCCCGCCGTCTCTACGAACGGCACGGCTTCACGTTCGAACACGAGGACGCCGTGGACGTGTTCCTGGTGCGGGCGCCCCGCCCCTGACTCCGCCGTTCCCGTTCCCGTCGCCGTTCCCGTCGCCGTTCCCGTTCCCCTACCCGTTCCCGTCCCCGGTCCGGGTGGTTCCTGGCGGGTTCGGGGTGGGGGAGGCGGCCGCGGCTCCATCATGAGCCGGTGTTTCGCTTCCTTCGCTCCCTTCGCTTCCTTCGCTCCTTTCACTCCCTTCGGGCGCCGCTGACCGCGCTTCTCGTCGCCTGCGCCCTGATCGCCGGGCCCGCCTGCGTACCCGTCGGCCGGGGGGTCGGTGCGCCGCCCGGGGCCTTCGGGGCGTACGTCGGGTACGACGACGCCGGTGTGCGGCGGATCGCGGCGCTCGACGGGTGGCTCGGGGCGGCCACGCCCCGGGTCGGGCACGCGTACCTGCCGGGCGACCGGTGGAGCAACATCGAGGGGGCGCCCGGATATCTGGAGTACTGGGCGCGGTGGCGGCAGGAGCGCGCCGACCGGATGTTCGTGCTCAACGTGCCGATGCTGGAGCGCACCGAGGAGCATGTGCCCGACCAGGTCGTGCGGGACGAGCTGCGCGCGGGGGCGCGCGGGGCCTACGACGAGCACTTCCGGGTGCTGGCCCGGCGGCTCGTCGCGCTCGGGGTGCCCGATGCCGTGCTGGTGGTGGGGTGGGAGATGAACGGGATCACCTACACGCACCGGTGCGGGCCCGACCCGGAGGCCTGGAAGCGCTACTGGGCGCGGATCGTCGACGCCATGCGGTCCGTGGACGGCGGGCAGCGGTTCCGGTTCGAGTTCACGCCCAGTCGCGGGCTGGACGCCGTCCCCTGGAACGAGTGCTATCCCGGCGACCGGTACGTCGACGTCATCGGGATGGACGCCTACGACCAGCCCCACGGCATGTCCTTCGAGGAACAGGTCGCCGAGCCGTACGGCCTCGCCGCGCACGTGCGGTTCGCGCGGGCGCACGGCAAGCCGGTCTCGTATCCGGAGTGGGGGCTGTACCGCAACGGCGACAACCCGGAGTACGTGCGGGGCATGCTCACCTGGTTCGCCGAGCACCGGCCGCTGTACCAGACCATCAGCGACTACTGCCCGCACGGCGTGTGGCGGTGCTCCGGCAATCCCCGGTCGTCGGCCGTGTACCGGACACTGGTCGGGGGGCCGTTCGGCTGAACCCGGCCGCCACGCGGGCCGCGTGCCGCTCCTGACCGCCCCACCGGTCTGATGATCCCAAGATGGGACGAGAACACCACGCGCGCCTCCCACGAACGCGGGCGCGCTTCCGTGGCGCGACCGGGGCGGTCCTGTTCGCCCTCCTGCTGCTCGCGCTCGCCGCCGTGCCCGCGGGAGCCGGTGCCGACGGGGCCCGCGGCGACGGGGTGAGCAGCGACTGGGCCAGCGGCAACGGCTTCCGCAGCGACCGGTTCCGCAAGGAGGCGGCCCGTGCCGTCCGCGCGCACGAGCGGGCTCGCGCGCGGGTCGACCGGCTGCGCGAGTCCGACGCCTCTCCCACGGAGGTCAAGGACGCCGAACGCCGCCGTAAGGCCGTCCGCGCCGGGCTGTGGGACCTGCTGTGGGCCACCGGGAGAAACTCCGGCGATCCGGTGGCCGTCGACCCGTCCGGACAGGACAGCCGCTGTCCGTTCGGCGACCGGAGCCACCCGCCCGAGCGGCGCGCGCACCCCTGGACGGCCCCGACCCGCCGCTACTGGCTCTCCGCGGGCTACGCCGCCAAGGGTTCCCGCTGGGCCCACCGGCACACCGGCCAGGACTTCGCCGTGGACTCCGGTACCCCCGTGTACGCCGTCGGCGCCGGCACCGTCCGGGCCACGACCTGCGGCGACGGCTTCGGCAACCAGGTCGTGGTCCGCCACCGCGACGGCTACTTCACGCAGTACGCCCACCTCTCGCGCATCGACGTGCGCAAGGGCGGGCGGGTGACGGCCGGTCAGCGCATCGGCCTCTCCGGCGCGACCGGCAACGTCACCGGACCGCATCTGCACTTCGAGGTGCGGATCACCCCGTACGTCGGATCCGCGGTGCCGCCCCTGCCCTGGCTGCGCCGCAAGGACGTCCAGGTGACCGGAGCACCCGCACTGCCCTGACCGCGGGCGGCGGCAGGGGAAGCGTGACCGGCGAAGCCCGGCCGGGTAAGCGTGACCGGCGAAGCCCGGCCGGGGAAGCGTGACCGGCGAAGCCCGGCCGGGGAAGCGTGACCGGCGAAGCCCGGCCGGGGAAGTACTACGCCTGCCGGGGGCGGTAGGCGGCCAGCGCCCAGATCACGAACACGTCGATGGCGATCTGGATGACCGCCCAGAACGGCGCGTACGGCAGGAACAGGAACTGGAGGATCAGGCTCAGGGACGCCAACGCGATGCCGCTGATCCGGGCCCACCCGGCCCACTCGCCCCCGCTGAGCAGCCCGTAGCCGGTCAGCACGGCCACGACGCCCACGATCACCAGGATCCAGCCCCAGGCGGTGAGGTTCATCTCGTAGGCGTACTCGGCGACCCGGGCGTACACGTCGTCCTCGGCGATCGCGGCGATGCCCTGGAACACGGCGAGGAAACCGCTGACGAACATGAGCACTCCGCCGAAGACGACCCCGCCGGCGACCAGTCCACCCCCCGACGGCGGGGGCGAGCCCAGGCCCGGCGAACCGGTGCCCTGGTGGGACGGGTCCCACACCCGGGGCCCCTGCGACGGCTGGGAGTGCGGCTGATCGCTCATGGCGCCACCCCGTCTCTGTGTCGGTGTTCTGCACTGCACTGCCTTGCACTGCACTGCCTTGCACTGCACCGACCATCCGTCCGGACGGGGGCCGCCACCACGGGGGGTGCGCCGTACGGGTGACCCGGCATGCGGACCGGCGGGACCGCCCCTTCACTGGAGGAAGGCCCGCGGGACCCCTCAGGAGTGGGACCCCCTCAGGAGGAGACAAGATGCCACGCACCAAGGGCGTGCTGCTGACGGCGACGGCGATCTGCTGCGCCACCGTGCTCACCGGCTGCTCGGACGACGACACCCCCTCGTCGGTGTCGTCCGCGGCGAGCAAGGCCGCCTCGGCGGCCGAGTCACTGGGCCGGGAGGCCACCGCGGCCGCGTCCTCGCTCGCCTCCGGTTTCGCCTCCGAGGCCTCGTCGGCGTTCGCGTCGGCCTCGGCGTCGGCGAGCCGCAAGCTGGACGAGATCAAGGACGGCGTGGACGTGAAGTCCGACGTGAAACTCGGCACCCCGGACACGGACCAGGACGGCCGGGCCACCGTCGAGGTCACCGTCACCAACACCACCGACGCGTCGAAGTCCTTCGCCGTCCAGATCGACTTCACCGACTCCTCCGGCAACCGGCTCGACACCGTCGTCACGACCGTCTCCGACGTGACCGCGGGCAAGACCGGCAAGGAGACGGCCCGCAGCAACCGCACGCTGTCCGGCCAGGTGAAGGCGGCGGTGGCGAGGGCGGTGCGGTACTGACCGCGGTGGGCGGAACCCCCCCGGCTCACGCCATCCAGAAGAAGACGGCCGTCATCCGCTTCTCCTCCAGCGTCGTACCGGAGTAACCGGTCGCGCTGTGCACGAGGTTGGCGTTGTAGAGGAGCAGCCGGTTGTGCTTGTGGGGGACCCGTACGTCCTCCTCGAAGGCGTCCGGTGCGACGAACCGGGTGCCGAGCGCCTCGACGAGGTTGTTGTGCGGGGCCTGGACGACGTTGCCGCCGAGCCGCCCGCCGGGCAGGGACTGCCGGTAGAAGCTGGTGCCGCAGTCCTTGGGAACGGCCGGGTTGAGGTACAGCACGGCCGCGTACCGGCACAGTGCCCGCGAGTCGGAGTGGGGCCGGGGAGTGCTCTCGCCCTCCCCCACCACCTGGATGCAGTTGTGGTTGAGGGTCCCGCCGCCGGGCGCTCGCTGCACCCACAGCTTCCCGGCCCCCGTCGCGTTCCTCACCAGCCGCTCCACGCGCCCGAGTTCACCGGGGTCCAGCCCCGGCATGGTGCGCAGTCCGGGCCAGCTCTCCGAGGTGTACGGGTAGCCCTTGACCCAGTCGTCCTTGGCGAGACAGCGGTCGCGGATCGCGGTGATGCCGGCCTCGGGGAAGACGTCGTCGATGACCCAGTAGTCGCGGCCCTTGGTGGGCTTGCGGTAGGGAAGCACGGGGAGCGTGGCGGCAGCCCTGACGGGCTGGTGGGGCCGCTGTGGCATGGACATGCGGCGAATCTAGGTCGGGGGATCCTCATGACTCGCCCTTCCGTTCGTCCGCACTCCTCCGCGAACTGGTCAACGTTTCGTCGAGCCGGTCAACGGTTCCCCAACCGAGGAAGCCCCGCTGTCATCCGTTCGGACCCGCGAACAGGTCCTCGGCGGTGGTGGCGTGGACGGCGCGCTGCGACCAGACGGTGAGCTGGTCGTGGTCGGTGCAGGCTTCGACGCGCTCACGGACGGCCTCCGGCACCGGGATGCCACGCCATTCCAGGATGCGCAGGGTCATCTCGACCCGGTCGGCGACCCGCCCTTCTTCACGCCCTTCTTCACGCCCTTCTTCGCGTACCTCCTCCGCGAGGGGGTGTCGCCAGAAGTACTGCATCGCGGTCATGAGGTCCCTCCACATCCGTTGCGCCTGAGGGTCTGTCAGGCACGAGTCGACGAACTGCACGAGCGCCGCGGCGCTGTCGCGGTCGATGGTCCGCAGGGCGGCTGCCAGCGATTCCAGTATGGCGGGGGCCTGCCGCCCCCGACCGTGTGTCATCGCGGAAAGCACCGCAAGGGGTACGTCCCGCTCGGCCTCCTGCCGCGTGGCGATGACAGGAACGTTGTCCGGCCCGAGCACGAAGGGCCGCACCGTCAGCGAGGGCATCCCCCGCACACCGAGATGGATCGGCGCTGCCGCCCAGCGGGCCGTGGCACTGCTCTGAGTGACGACGATGAGAACGGGTTCACAGCGGTACTTCTCGTACAGGTAGCTCAGGTAGTACGGCCAACTGCCGCGCTTCCTCTCGTCGGGCTTGCCCTGCGACTCCACGACCAGGAGATAGCTGCCCTCATCGGTCTCGGCCTTCAGCAGCGTGTCCACGCGGCGCTCGATGGGCTCGATCTCGGTGAGGTCGACGTTCATGGCAGCGAAATCGTGTGGCGTGGGGAAGGGGACGGACAACACCTGTTGCAGGGCACTGGTCAGAAGTCCGGGTTCCTTCTGGAAGATCCGGTGCAGCGCCTCGTGCGACGAGCCGACCATCGGCTCTCCTTTCTGTACGACGTGATCAACGAGCTACGCCGCGTTCAGTTCGCACCACACGAGCTTGCCGCGATGACCCATCCGGGACAGCGGCTGCCAGTGCCAGAGGTCCGAGCAGGCCCGGACGAGGGCCATCCCGCGCCCGCTCTCGGCGCCGGTCAGCTCCTCCAGCCGTCCCGGCGGCTCGGGCGGCTCGGGGTCCGCGTCCCAGGCGCCGATCTGGAGGATGCCGGAGCTGTGAGGCGCGCTGTGAATCCCACCGAATGGCAGAAGTCGACCTACTCCGACGGCGGCGACGGCAACGACTGCGTCGAACTCGCCTCCACCCCCGCCGCGCTCCACCTCCGTGAGTCCGACGCTCCCGGCACCGTCCTCACCACCGCACCGGCCCCGCTCGCTCGGTTTCTGCACGCCATACGCACAGGAACTCCCGGAATTGTGGCTTCCGTCACAGCCCGCGCGGGCCGCGCCTGCTGAAGTGACCCGATGATCGGTCTCGTAATCCGCGTCCTCCCGTTCTGGGTGCGCGAGCCTCTGCTTGTCGTCGTCGGTGTGCCCTTCAGCAGCCTCCTCTTCTATGCCGCCATCCGGGACCAGGAGTGGATCGGGGCCGCCCTCGGCCTCGCCGTCGCCGTGTTCACGGCCGTCCGGATCCACACGATCCGGCGCGCCCTCCAGACCCGCCGCCAACTGAAGGCCATGGAAGGCATGAAGCGCATCGAGGGCATCTAAGAGCTTTCAGGGCCATCCAGAGCATTCAGGGCGCCCCGCGTCCCTCAGTCGTCGACGTCGACGTGGTCGAACGTCCTCAGCATCTCCGTCAGCACCCGGATGCAGCCCCGTACCTCGGCGTCGGTCAGATCGCCCCCGACCTCGCGGTTCAGGGTGTGCTCGCGGTCCAGGACGGTGGCGATCAGGGTCCGGCCCTCGTCGGTGATCCGGATCAGGGACGAGCGCTGGTGCGCGGGGTTGGGGAGGGTCTCCACCCACCCGTGCGCCACCGCGTCGTTGACCATGCGCTGCACGAACTGCCGGCTCAGCGCCTGGCTCCGGCTCAGCTGCGGGACCGTCAGCTCCCCTTTGCGGCGCAGCAGATCGAGCACGCCGCGCACCCCGACCGAGGCCCCCTCGACGGCCTCGCCCTGTTCGACCTTGCGCAGGGCGCGGCGATAGAGGGGGCCGACCAGGTCGAAGACCTCGGTGAGCCGGTGACCGAGTTCGTCGGGCGGGAGCGGGGCGTCGACGGGAAGAGACGGGTCGGTGTCGTTCACCCCCACATGATGCACCCGAAGAACATGACACCTTGGTTGCCAAAAGTCGGGCAGGATGACACCTTGGTTGTCATGACTGCTGCTTCGGACATGAAGTACTTCGCCTCCGCCGACGGGGACCTCGCCTACCGCGAGGCCGGCGCCGGAGAGCTCGTGGTCCTGGTCCACTCGGGATTCGTCGATCACCGTGTCTTCGACGCGGTGATCCCGGCGCTGGCCCGCACCCACCGGGTGATCGCGCCGGACGTACGCGGCCACGGCGCCTCCGCCAACGCGACCCGGTCCTTCCGCTGGACCGACGACCTCGCCGCGCTGCTGCGCCACCTCGACGCGGGCCCCGCGGTGCTGGTCGGCGTCTCGATGGGTGGCGTGATCGTCAGCGACACCCTGCTCGAACATCCGGAGCTGGTGCGCGCGGCCGTCGTGGGCGGCGCCTCGACCGGCGAGTTCCAGGACTCCGACCCCTGGCACCGGGCGATCCAGGCCGAGATCGCCCGTGCCCTGGCCGCCGGTGACATCGAGGGCTGGCTGAAGGCGTTCCTGAGCTATGTGCCCGGCCCGCACCGCACGCTCGACGAGGTGGACCCGGACATCCCGCGCCGACTGAGCGAGATGGCCCTGAACACCCTCTCCAAGCACACGCCCGGAGAGCAGGACCACCTCGTCCGGGTCACCGACACCTGGTCGCGGGTACCGAAGATCGACGTTCCGGTGCTCACGGTGAACGGCGCCCTGGACACCTCCGACGCGATCGCCGCGGCCCAACGCCTGGCCGACGGCGTCCGGGACGGCCGGTCCGTGCTGATCGAGGGCACCGGGCACTACTTCAACATGGAGAAGCCCGAGGAGTTCACGACCGTCGTGGCGGACTTCCTGCGCACCCTCTGACGGGCCACGGAACCGACCGCGGGTCCGGCCGCGGGTCCGGCTGCGGGTCCGGCCGCGGGTCCGGCCGCGGGTCCGGCCGCCGGGTCGGCGGGTATCCGGTGGATCACGTGGGCGGGGAGTGGCAGGCTTACGGCGCATGGGGGAACAGCCGTGGGTGGAGACCGAGTTCCGGACGGCCGGCGGCATCGTCCGCGGCCGGCGAGCGCCCGACGGGGTCACCGCCGTGCTCGGCATCCCGTATGCCGCCCCGCCCTTCGGCGCGCACCGCTTCCGCGCGCCCCGGCCCGCCGCCGGCTGGAGCGCGACGCGTGACTGCACGGCGTTCGGTCCCGTCGCGCCGCAGTCCGCGGAACTGCCCGGTTCACCGGTCTGGCGTCCGGGGGACGAGGACGTGCTCACCGTCAACGTGTGGGCACGGCCCGCTTCGGACGCCGGCCCGCTGCCGGTGCTCTTCTGGATCCACGGCGGTGCCTACACCTTCGGCTCCTCCGCCCAGCCCGACTTCGACGGCACCGCGCTCGCCCGTGCCGGAGTGGTCGTGGTCAGCTGCAACTACCGGGTCGGCTTCGAGGGGTTCGGCCATGTGCCGGGCTTTCCCGACAACCGTGGGCTGCTCGACCAGGTGGCCGCACTGCGCTGGGTCCGGGAGAACATCGCCGCGTTCGGGGGCGATCCCGGCAACGTCACGGTCGCCGGGCACTCGGCCGGAGCGGGTTCGGCCGCCTGCCTGATGGCCATGGAACAGGCGCGCGGGCTGTTCCGCAGGGCCGTCGCCCACAGCGTGCCCCACGGCTTCTTCGGCGTCGAGGCCGCCGCCGCGATCACGTCGAGGATCGCGGCCGAGGCCGGGGTGGCCGCGACCGGCCCCGGACTGCTCTCCGCGTCACCGCAGGCCCTGGTGGCCGCCTCCGACAAGGTCGCCGGGAGGTGCGAGGACGATCCCGTGACGGCGGTCCAGGCCTTCGACCCGGTCCTCTTCCAGCCGGTGATCGACGGCGAGGTGCTGCCCATGGATCCGCTCGCCGCGCTCGCTCGCGGCAGCGCCCGCGAGGTGGACCTCCTGGTGTGCCACACCCTGGAGGAGTACTGGTTCCTGCACGAGGTCGGCGCGGTGCGGGAGGTCGCCTCGGAGCCGGAACTCGCGGACTTCGCCGAGGCCCTCTCGCTGCCCGACCGGCTGGTGGCCGGGTACCGCGCGTCGATGCCCGACGCTCCGGTGCTGGACCGCTACCTGGCGATCTTCGGCGACGCGGTGTTCGGCGAGTACAGCAGCCGGCTCGCCGAGCAGCACGCGCGGGCCGGCGGCCGGGCGTATCTGGCGCGGTTCGCCCGCCGACGCCCGCGTCCCGGTGGCGGGGCCCGGCCCTGGCACACCGCCGACATCCCCTTCGCCTTCGGCAACCTGGACGCGACGGGCGCCGACTTCCTCATCGGCGGCGCCCCCGACGCACAGGACCGGGCACTGTCCCGGCGCATGCTCCGGGCCTGGGCCGACTTCGCCGCCTGCGGTGACCCCGGCTGGCCCGCGGTCACCGCCGATGTCACGACGGTGCGGGTCTGGGCCGTGCCGGACGATCACCTGTCCGACGACGGCACCTCCGCCGTACGCGCGCTGTGGCGGGACGTTCCGCTCGAAGCCGCATCCGAACCCGTACCTGGGCTCGCACCCGCGCTCACCACCACCTCGTCGCCCAGCGACACCTTCCCCACTCGCCGTACCTCGAAGTAGGCGCCGAAGGCGACTCCGCCGCCGTCCGCCCGCCGGTAGTCCGCGAGGGTGCGCAGGGGTTCCGGGCCCGAGCGGCGGCCGGTGCGCTGGTCGACCATCGTGATGGCGCAGCGGATCGTGTCCTCGGTGTGGGCCAGCTCGGTGTCGGCGATGGTGAGGCGGGCGGCGCCGTCCTCCGTGTGCGGGGTGTCCCAGCCGTCCACCACCAGGTTGGGCCGGAAGCGGTTCATCGGGAGGGGGGTGGCTCCGCGTTCGGTGATCCGGTGGTTCAGGGCGTCCAGGCTGGCCCGGGAGACGAGGTGCAGGCGGCCGCTGTTGCCGGCCGGGGACCGGACCAGGGTGCTCGGGGTGCCCAGTACGTCCGTGAGCCAGTCGTGGACGTCCGCGCTGTCCGCGCGCACCGGGTCCCGGCCGGGTGCGCGCAGCGTCAGCCCGCCCTCCGTCGACTCCGGTGTGATCAGGGCCAGCCCGGGGTCGCCCCACTGCCAGCGCAGTTCGCCCTTCTCGTCGGCGATCGCGTACGTGCGGTCGTGCAGCAGCCCGGTGCTCGTCAGCACCGCCTCCGAAAGCTCCGTTCCCGCGCATCCCTTCACCGGGTAGTACGTGATCCCGACCACTCGCGCGACCGTCATCCCCACGCCCCCACTCCCCCTCGTCCGTCAGTCAGCCAGCCAGTCAGTCCGTCAGTCCGTCAGTCCGTCACCAGTGCGAGTACGAACCCGTCGTACCCCTTTGCGCCCACCGTCTGCAACGCCGTCGCGGTCAACCCGGGGGTCCGCGCGATGAGTTCGGTGAAGCCGCGTACTCCCTGGACGCGGGGGTCCGTGCTGTCGGCGTCCGTGACCGCGCCCTCGCGCACCACGTTGTCGCCGACGATGACGCTGCCGGGGCGGGTCAGCCGCAGGGCCCACTCCAGGTAGAGCGGGTTGGACGGCTTGTCCGCGTCGATGAAGACCAGGTCGAAGCGCTCGTCACCGAGCTCGGCGGCCAGCACCGGCAGGGTGTCCGCCGCCTTGCCGACCCGTAGGTCCACCACCGCGTCCAGGCCCGCACCCGCGATGTTCGCCGCCGCCACCTCCGCGTGCCGCTCGTCCGCCTCCAGGGTCACCAGACGGCCGCCCTCGGGCAGGGCGCGGGCCAGCCACAGCGTGCTGTAGCCGCCGAGGGTGCCGATCTCCAGGATGTTGCGGGCGCCCTGGACGCGGGCGATCAGGTGGAGCAACTTGCCCTGGTTCGGCGCCACCTGGTGCGGCGGCAGGCCCGCCGCCTCGCTGCCCTCGCCGGCCGCCCGCAGTGCTTCGTCCTCCTCCACCAGCAGGTCGTTGAAGTAGTCGTCGACGGCGGTCCAGGTCTGCTGCACCAGGCGGTCCCTTCGGTGTCCTGCACGGGCTTCGGTGAGTTCCAAGCGAGTTCGAGCGAGTTCCCAGCGAGTTCCAAGTGAGTTCCTTATGGGAACTTACCCCTGCCCGGGTGACCCGTCCATCAACTTTTCACTCAGGACGGTGAGTACGATCGGCCCCGCGTCCGTACTCCTGTGCGTCCGCCCCCACCGGACACAGCACATCGACACATCGGCGGAATCCCCGACCGGGCAGGAGGCACGGTGCCAATTTCGCGAAACATGATGGGAACCCTGTTCGTCGGCGGTGCGCTGACGCTGACACTCAGCGCCCTCGCCTACCCATCGATGCTCGGACTTGACACCGTGTCGGCTTCGGGCGACCGGATCATCGCCAACACCCAGTGGGGTCCGCTGACGGAAAGCGACCGCGCCTTCGTCGTGGCGGTGCGCGCGGCAGGTCTGTGGGAGTACCCGGTCGGGCAGATCGGGCTCCAGAAGGGGCAGAGCAAGGGCGTCATCACCGCCAGCCAGCACCTCATCGACGGCCACGCGGCGCTGGACACCACCTGCCTCAAGATCGCGCCGATGCTGAACGTCACCCTTCCCAACGTGGCCAGTCCACAGCAGGAAGGGTTCGTCAACACCTTGAAGGCGGACCAGGGCAAGCAGTTCGACGTCGACTTCGCCAACATCCTGCGCATGACGCACGGTTCGATCTTCAACACGGTGGCGAAGATCCGCTCGACGACGAAGAACACGCTGGTGCGCGCGCTGGCCGACCAGGCCAACGACACCGTCCTGGACCACATCACGGTGATGGAGCAGACCGGTCTGGTCGACTTCGACACCACGCTGTTCACCCAGACCACCCCGCCGAAGCTGCCCAAGTCGGACATGACCCCGCCGGTCCCGCCCGCCGGTCAGCCGCTGATCGTCCTCACCCCGCCGCCGACCGCCACGTCCACCCCCGTGGACATCGGCGCCATCGTGGGCAACGCCGGATAGCGCGCGGACGTACGCACGGTGGAGCGGGCCCGGCCGACAGCTGTCGGCCGGGCCCGCTCCCGTGCCCCTACTTGGTCCGGTACGCGTGCAGGATCGTCTGGGTCAGTGTGTTGCCCTGCTTGTCGACCACGACGGCGCGCAACGAGACGCTCTGTCCTGCCGCGGGGTTGCGGACCAGGAAGGCGCCCTTGGCCACCTTCGTCTTCGTCCAGGTCTTTCCGTCGTGACTGACCTCGACGGTGAGCGACTTGAGGTTCTTTCCGGCGGCGGCGCCGAGCACCGACACCGGAACGCGGGTGACCGCTCCGGCCTCGGCCGTCGAGTCGAGGCCGAGCCGCGGCGTGAAGCGGACCACGGAGATGGGCAGCGCCTCCTCGGCGGTGGTGTGGCCGGAGGTGAAGGTCCAGGCCGCCGAGACCTCGGTGGGCGCGGCGGCGGGACCGCCGCGGGTCGCGGTCGCCGTGAGCCGGAAGTCACCGGGTTCCGCCGGGACGGTGACCCCGTTCCAGCAGCCCAGGAGGTCCGGTGTGGAAGCCACCTCGGCCCCGTCCCGGTACAGCGTGGCCGTGAGCGTGTCGTCGTTCGCGTAGCTCCAGTTGCCGGTGCCGTCCCTGAAGGGGGTGAGGCATCCGGTGAGGGAGTCGCCGTTGCGCGAGACGCCCTCGACGGCCTCCAGCCCGGGGCCGAAGACGCCTACGCCCAGGTCACGGCGGTACGACCGGCCGGCCTCGTAGTGCTGTATCCCCGTGCCGTGCGACAGCTCGGGGTAGCTCCCCGTGTCGTCGAGCTGATCCAGCCCGATGAACCAGTCGTTGCCCTCGGTCGTCACGTACGTCGTCGTCGCCACGGGCAGCGGGCGCATGACTCCCGGACTGATGATGGAGCCGGAGATGTCCGGGACGATCGCCCGGGCGACGAGCATCCCCTGCTTGTCGGCGACCGTGGCCCCCGTCGCGGTGCTGATCTCCGCCATCTCGGCCTGCTTCGCCGTCCGTGCGAAACCGGTGGCCAGCCGGGTCACCTTGCCGCCGTAGGAGAAGCGGTACTCCTTCGTATCGTTGATGTCGAGTGCGTTGAACTCCTGGTACAGGGTGCCCTCGGTCGAGAAGTCCGGGCCGAGCTGTGCGCTGCGCAGGGTCGCGAAGGACGTACCGACAATGCCGCTCGAGGTGTTGAACTCGGGCGTGGTCAGCTCGGTGAACGTCTCGGCGTACACCCGTTGCGCGGCCGGATCGGGGCCGGTGATGTCGATCGGCTTCGCGGTACGCGCGTCCAGCGTGACCGTCGTGTCCTCGGTGACCTCGAAGTGCGGTGCGGTGATCCGGCTGTCGATCTCGTCCGAGCCGAAGATCGTCGCGTCGAGGAAGTAGACGCCCTTCGGCAGCCGCGCCGTATAGGTGCCGGTCCGGTCGGCCGTCGAATAGTCGTGGCCCGCCACGCCGAGGCCGGTGAGCCCGTACAGCGAGGGCCAGTAGTCGGTGGCCGGCTCGCCGTCGGTGCCGAGCTGCCGCACCGTCACCTCGTACGTCTCGACCTCCCGCTCGACGGCCGCCGTCGTCCGGACGGTCTGGTCCGTCCCCCGGGCCGTCACGGTCCCCGTGTACACACCGTTGAGGTCGCCGCCGGGCCGGGTGTCGGCCGTCAGACCGACGGTGGCGGTCCCGTTCGCGGGCACGGTCAGCCGCTCGGCGTCGAGCGTGAACATGTCCGCCGGCGCGGGCTTCCCGTCGGGTCCGACGCCGGCCGCCGACAGGTCGAGGGTGACCGGCTCGGCGCCGAGGTTGCGGTAGGTGACCTGTTTCGTGACGGGTGCGTCGTCCCCGTGGGGATAGGACTGCCGGGCGAACGCCACCGCGGTGGGTTCGGAGACGACCGTCTGCCCGATGGCCGCGGCGACATCGACGCGACCGCCGCCCTCCGCGAACGCGCCCGCGCCGACCGGCCGGGCACCGGCCACGAGCGCCGCCTTGAGCTCCGCGCTCTTCCAGCCGGGATGCTGCTGCTTGAGCAGCGCCGCCGCACCCGCCACATGCGGGGTGGCCATCGACGTGCCCGAGATCGTCGCGTATCCGGGCGGCTGCTCACCGTACTGCCGGGCGATCACGCTGTCGGGCGCCACGGCGGCGGTGATGTCCACCCCGGGCGCCGTGATGTCCGGCTTGACCACGAGGCTGTCGGCGGTCGGGCCACGGCCGGAGAAGGACGCGACGGCGTCGTTCGCGTCGACCGCGCCCACCGCCAGCGCCTTCTCGGCACTGGCGGGAGAGGAGACGGTGCCCGCGTCCGGGCCCGCGTTGCCCGCGGCGGCCACGACGAGGAGGCCGCTCTCGGTCGTGACCCGGTTGACGGCCTCTTCCACCGGATCGATACCGGGCCGGTCCTGCCCGCCCAGACTCAGGTTGACGATGTCCGCCTTCTGGGCGGCAGCCCATTCCAGGCCGGCGATGATCTCGGAGTAGCTGCCGTAGCCGTCGTCGTCGAGCACCTTGCCGTCGAGGATGCGGGCACCCGGGGCGACCCCCTCATAGGTGCCGCCGGACTTCGCTCCGGTACCGGCCGCGATGGACGCCACATGGGTGCCGTGGCCGACGCGGTCCTTGGCGTCGGGCGAGGCGGAGAAGTTCTGCTCGGCCTCCTGCCGGCCCTGGAGGTCGGAGTGCGTCGCGTCGACCCCGCTGTCCAGGACCGCGATCCGCACCCCCTGGCCGTCGTAGCCGGCCTGCCGGGCGGCGGGCACACCGATCTGTGCCGTGCTCTTGTCGAGGCTCGCCCGGCGCACGCCGTCGAGGGAGATCCACCGTATGCCGGGGTCGGCGGCGCGCTGTCCGGTGCGGGCCGCGCCGGAGGGCCGGGTCAGGGTCTTCCAGACGTCTCCCGCCGAGGCGTCGGGCACGGTGAGCGCCTCGGCGCCGATCCGGGGGAGCGAGCGGCGGACCGCCGCGTCGCCGTCCGCGCGCAGTGCGGACTTCAGGCTCCGGCCCGCCTCGGCGGCGGCCGCGCCCGCGGACGCGTCACGGTAGCCGACGATCAGCCCGGTGTCCGCCGCGTGGCGCTTGCGGTACGCGGCGGCGTCGAGCTCCTTGATGTCGAACAGCCGCTCGTCGACCTGGCCCGCGTCCAGGAGCGGCCGGGCGTCGAACGGGAGGACCAGGGTGCGGTCCTTGGTCCTCTCGATCCTGACGGGTATGTTCTCGCGGCCCTCGCCGGGCACGATCCGCACCGGCTCGCCCGCCGCGCTCACGCCCACCCGGTCACCCGTGATCAGGGTGATCCAGTGGGTCACGGGGGCGGCGGTGCCCGTCCCCGCGGCGGCGGGCGACACGGCCGCCGCGGGGGTGGCGCCGGCCGGCAGCGCGCCGGCCGTTCCCGCGATCAGCGCGAGCGCCGCCGCCGCCAGGACGGCCTTGCCGGGTCCGTGCTGTCTTCCGCGTGACTGTCCGCGCAACTGTCCTCCTCAGAGAGGCAATTCGGGCACACGAGGAACCATGTGCCTCACGCTGAACAGACGAGGTGCGCGGACCGGAATGTTTCACTTCCACTTCGGCCCGGCCGGGCTACCGGCCGAACCACCACGGGTTTCTAGCCCAGCCACACCGTCGTGTCCGGGCCCAGCAGCCCGTCGCCGTCGAGGGGAACGCTGCTCAGCAGCACCTCGCCCGGCGGCAGCGGCACCGGCGCGTCCGACAGGTTGGTCACGCACCGCCAGCCGTCGTGGCGGGCGAACGCCAGCACACCCGGCGGGGTGCCGTCCCGCAGCCAGCCGAGCTCCTCGCCGTCGAGCAGCTTGCGGCGCAGGCGCAGGGCCGTGCGGTAGAGCTCCAGCGTGGAGCCCTGCACGCCCTCCTGGGCCTCGACGGCGTACCGCGCGAAGTACGGCGGCTGCGGCAGCCAGGCACCGGACGCGCCGAAGCCGTACGACGTTCCCGTCGTCGTCCACGGCAGCGGCACCCGGCAGCCGTCGCGGCCCTTGCGGACGCGGCCCGTCTGCTCCCAGACCGGGTCCTGGAGCACCTCCACGGGCAGGTCGGCGACCTCGGGCAGGCCCAGCTCCTCGCCCTGGTAGACGTACGACGATCCCGGCAGCGCCAGCATCAGCAGCGTCGCCGCGCGGGCCCGGCGCAGGCCGGCCGCCTCGTCGACGGGCGGGGCGTGGCCACCGGAGAGGAGCCAGGCGTTGTCGTCCGTGCCCGGCGGCAGCATGAGGCGGGAGCCGTGGCGCAGGACGTCGTGGTTGGACAGCACCCAGGTGGCCGAGGCTCCGACGGTGCGGGCGGTGGCCAGGGAGTCGGTGACGACCGTACGGATCTCCTCGGCGTCCCAGCTCGCCTGGAGATACTCGAAGTTGAACGCCTGGTTCAGTTCCTCGGGGCGGGCGTAGAGGGCGCGGCGGGCACCCGGGACCCAGGCCTCGGCGACGGCCGTGCGGGGCGGGCTGTAGGAGTCGAGGACGCGGCGCCAGTCGCGGTAGATCTCGTGGACCTCGTCGCGGTCGTAGAAGGGGTGGGTGCCGGGGGGCAGGCGGTCGAGGACGTCCTCGCCCACGAGTTCCGGTGTGCCCAGGTCGCGGAGGGGTTCGGCGAGGTCCTTGGCGAGGGCGTGGGCCACGTCCACGCGGAAGCCGTCGACGCCCCGGTCGGACCAGAAGCGCAGGGTGGTGCGGAAGTCCTCGCGGACCTCCGGGTGGTCCCAGTTCAGGTCGGGCTGCTCACGGGCGAAGAGGTGCAGGTACCACTGGCCGTCGGGGACGCGCTGCCAGGCGCTGCCGCCGAAGACCGACTGCCAGTCGGTGGGCGGGAGTTCGCCGCTCGGGCCACGCCCGTCACGGAAGACGTAGCGCTCGCGGGCCGGGGAGCCGGGGCCGGCGGCCAGCGCCTCCTGGAACCACAGGTGCTGGTGGGAGGTGTGGTTGGGGACGAGGTCGACGATCACCTTCAGACCGAGACGGTGGGCCTCGGCGGCCAGCGCGTCGAAGTCGGCCAGGGATCCCAGGCGCGGGTCCACGTCCCGGTGGTCGGCGACGTCGTAGCCGCCGTCGGCGAGCTCGGACGGGTAGAACGGGGAGAGCCAGAGGGCGTCCACGCCGAGGCCGGCCAGGTGGGGCAGCCGGTCGGTGACGCCGCGCAGGTCCCCGAGTCCGTCGCCGTCGGCGTCGGCGAAACTGCGCGGATAGACCTGGTAGACGACGGCCTGGCGCCACCAGTCGGGGCGGTGGGAGGAGAAGTCGGTCATGAGCGGAAGTCTGTCCATCTTGCCCGGAAAGTGAACGTGCGAGCCGTTCGGAGTGGATCATTCCGAACGTGAGGGAGATGTGACGGAACCTTGAACTCCCTGAGGTTTGGCGCAGGTTGACAGCGGTCTGTGGTCCGCACGACGATGGGCCCACGCTGTGGCCCCTGTGACCGGAGGGCCTGGTGTTTCTTCTTCTGATCTGACCAATCAGCCCCGGCCATTCAGCTCTGGCCGATCAGTCCTGGCACTCGCCAAGAATGGGATACGCATGTCCATAGCGAGACGTGTCACCGTGCGCCGCCTGCTGGGGACGGGCGCCGCTTCGCTCACCCTGTGCGCCGCCTCCGTCGCCGCCGCCTCCGGCGCCTTCGCCAGTACCGGCACGCCCGGTGGCGACGGCTGGAAGTCCGGCGGCCAGTACCAGCCGGGGACGGGCGCGGGCACCGAGACGGGCACCGACCGCTGCCAGTTCTCGCTCGACGGCACACACTTCTACGACTCGGTCCGGGTCGACGACCAGAACCTCAGGCCGACCGAGGACGGCAAGATCCACGTCAAGGTCCGCGCGGCCGGCGACGCGTCGACGTGCACCGCCTCCCTCGCCTCCTACCTCGCCCACGGCTCCAGCTTCCGCACCTCCGGCGAGCAGGTCTTCGTCGACTTCGACAGCGTGACGGTCAAGCCCGGCCAGACCGACACCCTCGACATCGCCGTGCCCGACGCGGGCTGCTTCGCGCAGATCGACCTCTACCGGGGCGCGGTCAAGTTCGACGGCAAGCTCGACGCGAAGGACGGGTTCGTCCACGGGGACCTGCCCAAGGGGCCGGACCGTCCGGTCATCAAGGACAAGCTGATCGCGGCCTGGAACGGCGGCACGAAGGACTGCACGGTCACCGAGCAGCCGCCGGCGTCCCCGCCGGCCGGGGGCGGGTCGTCGCCGTCGCCGTCCGCCTCGACCCCGTCGGAGCCGTCGAAGCCCTCGGAGCCGTCGGAGCCTTCCGAGTCGGCGTCCGGGAGCACGTCCCCGTCGCCGTCCGCGCCGGAGTCGAGCACGCCGACCCCGTCCGCGTCCGCGTCGACGAGCGCACCGGCCCCCACGCCGAACGGTGGCGGCGGTGACCTCGCCGAGACCGGTGCGGACAGCAACACCCCGCTGATCGCGGGCGGCGCGGCCGCACTGCTGGTGGGCGGCGCGGCGATCGTCGTCGCGACCCGGCGCCGCAGGTCGCTGCGCGGCTGAACCGGACGAGTGGCCGGCTCGGCTCGGTGGCCGGCTCGGCCGGCCGGCTGAGCGGCTGAGCGGCTGACTCGGCTGAGCGGCTGATGTGACGCGGGCCTGGGGACCATGTCCCCAGGCCCGCGTTCCGCCTTGAGGGCTCAGGGCTCAGGGCTCAGGGCTTGTGGAGCTTGCGGGGCTAGCCCTCCAGCGCCGTCAGCCACAGCTTCACGTAGCGCTCCACGTCCACGTCCAACGCCACGTCCACGAGGGTCTGTTCGCGTGCGCCCTCGTGGATCTCGGACTCGCCGGGGCGCGGGCGGCGGTCGACGACCGTCTGGCCGCGGGCCGGACCGGGGGCCAGCGAGACCTCCACCGGGAGGAGCTCGGTGGTCAGGCCCGCCGGGTCGGCCACCGCGCAGACCGCGCCCGCGTCGCCGAGGCCACCGGTGGGCGTGGGGTCGCCGGAGGTGGCCGGGTCGCGGTGGGCGAGCAGTTCGCCGGCCAGCCGCAGGCGGGGCTCCGGACTCGCCCGCAGCCGCGCCACGTCCGCTGCCGGCACCAGGACCCGCTTGAAGACGTCCAGCCCGTACATGGTGATCGGCACGCCCGCGGTGAGCAGGACCGCGGCCGCCTCCGGGTCGTGCCACACGTTGAACTCCGCGACCGGCGTGGCGTTCCCGGTCGTCACCGCGCCGCCCATGAACACGATCCGCTCGATGTTGCGGGTCACCTCCGGGTGGGTGCGCAGCAGCAGGGCGATGTTCGTCAGCGGGGCGGTGGGAACGAGGGTGACCGGGCGCGGGGAGGCGAGGATCTCCCGGCGCAGCAGCGTGACCGCGTCCACGTCGACCGCCCTGCGGGTCGGGGCGGGCAGGCCGAGGTCGCCCATACCGTCCTGGCCGTGCACATGGCTCGCCGTGCGGACCGGTTCGATCAGTGGCCGCTCGGCGCCCCGGGCGACCGGGATGTCCCCGGCGCCCGCGTACTCCAGCACGGTCAGCGTGTTGCGGACCACGCCGTCCACGTCCGTGTTCCCGGCCACGCACGTCACCGCCCGCACGTCCAGGCCGGGATGGCGTACCGCGAACAGCAGGGCGAGGGCGTCGTCGACGCCCGTGTCGCAGTCGATGATCACGGGGATGGGCTGCTCGGTCACCTCGGGGACTCCTTCCGCACCACGTTCGCCGTCGCCACCGACCCTATGCGGGCGCGTTCACCCCCACAGCCCGGTCCCGCGCGCCGCCGCCCGCTCCCCGATCCGGCGGACCAGCTCGTCGGCGGGCAGCGCCCCCGGGCGGCGGCCGTCGCGCAGCCGGACGGCGGCCAGGTCGCCCTGCGCCTCGCGCTCCCCGATCACCGCCTGGTACGGCACCAGCCGCGCCGCCCGGACCCGGGCCCCCAGACTGCCCCGGTCCGGCCCGGCGAGTTCCGCCCTGAGCCCTGCCGCCACCGCCCGCCGCACCAGCTCCGCCGCCTGTTCCTCCTGCGCCTGCGACACCGGCAGCACGACCAGCTGGACCGGCGCCAGCCACACGGGGAACGCGCCGCCGTGTTCCTCGAGGAGATGCGCCACGGCCCGTTCCACACTGCCGATGACACTGCGGTGCACCATCACCGGGCGGTGTTTCGCCCCGTCGGCGCCGATGTAGTGCAGGTCGAAGCGTTCGGGCTGGTGGAAGTCGATCTGGACGGTGGACAGGGTCGCCTCGCGGCCCGCGCGGTCGGTGATCTGTACGTCGATCTTCGGACCGTAGAAGGCGGCCTCGCCCTCGACGGCCTCGTAGGCGACGCCCGCCTGCCGAAGGACCTCCCGGAGCAGGTCGGTGGCCCGCCGCCAGAGCTCCGGGTCGGCCACGTACTTACCGCCCTCGCCCGGCAGGGAGAGCCGGTACCGGGCCGGGCGGATCCCCAGGTCGGCATAGGCGCGGCCGATGAGTTCCAGGGCGGCCCGGGCCTCCTCGACGGCCTGCTCCAGGGTGCAGAAGATATGGGCGTCGTTGAGCTGGATGGCCCGTACGCGGGTCAGCCCGCCGAGCACACCGGACGGCTCGGAGCGGTACATGCCACCCAACTCGGCGATACGGAGCGGCAGTTCGCGGTAGCTGTGGGAGCGGGAGCGGTAGATGAGCGCGTGGTGCGGACAGAGGCTGGGGCGCAGCACGACCTCCTCGGCGCCGAGCTCCATCGGCGGGAACATGTCCTCGCTGTAGTGGTCCCAGTGACCCGAGATCTCGTACAGCTCGCGCTTGCCGAGGACCGGCGAGTACACGTGCCGGTAGCCGGCGGCGCGCTCGGCCTGCCGTACGTACTCCTCCAGGGCGTGGCGTACGACCGCGCCGTCCGGCAGCCAGTACGGCAGGCCCGCGCCCATCAGGGGGTCGGTGTCGAAGAGGCCGAGCTCACGGCCCAGGCGCCGGTGGTCATGGCCGTGGCTGTGCTCCGCGTCGTGGTGCTCCGGGTCGCGGTCCTGGTCGTTCATGAGGGCTCCCTCGCTCGGGGAGGGGCGAGGAACCGGAGCACGTCGAAGCCCCGGGGCACTCGCCCCGGGGCTACGGACATCCAGTTCGTGGATCAGCGCGCCGGGACGGGGTCCGGCGTCGTCGTGAGGGACGGCTGGGCGCGCTTCATGCCGACGACCGTAGCAACGGGACCCCGCGCGACGCGATCCGTTTTCCCGCGTCGCCACTCCGCCCGCCCGCCGCCCCGCCACCGCCCCGCCACCGGTCCGCACCACCCGGCCCGGCCGCCGCCCCGTCGGCTGCCCCGGCCGCCGCCCCGTCGGCCGCCCGCACCACCCGCACCACCCGCCCGCACCAACGCCGGTAACCCGTACGGCCCGCCGCGCTGGTCGGCTCGTAGCACCGGTGTTGCCGTGGGAGGAGGCACCCGCGCGCACTCTGGAGGCACCCCCCGATGGCCCGTCCCCCCCTCCTCGCCTCCACGCTCCTCCTCGTCACCGTCGCCACCCTCACCAGTGGCTGCGCCACCCTCGGTCTGGAACACCCGCCGACCGCCGCCCCGGCCACCCCGACCGTCGAACGGTCGTCGGCCAGGCCCACCGCGCCGACCACCTCGCCCGTCCTCACCGAGGCGCAGGCGCGCGCCGCCCTCATCACCGAAACCGACCTCGGCGCGCCCTGGACCCCGACCCGTGGCGCCGCCACCTGGCGGGACGGCATGCTCAAGGCGACCACCTCGGTCCCCGACTGCCAGAAACTCCTCGACGCCCTCTACGCCGACGAGCTGCTCGGCGGCCCCGCCCGCGCGGTCGTCGGGCTCGACGATCCGGACGCCGGCGCCCAGCTGCGCTACCAGCTCAGCGGCAGCCGTCCGGCGGATGTCGACGCCCGGCTGGCCTGGCTGAAGACGATGCCACAGACGTGCGCCCGGTTCACGGCCAAGGCGACCGGCGACGCCGTGCTGGACGCGCAGGTCTCCGAGCTGCCGCTGCCGGAGGTGGGCGACGTCCGCCAGGGCCTGCGCGTGACCCTGACGGTCTGGGCGACGGCCGAGGACAACCCCGGCGGCGATCCGACCGCCCTCACCCTGGACGTCGCCGCCGTCCGGGCCGGCGAGGACTCCTTCGCCCTCACCAACGGCGGCCTGAACGACGCGCCGAACGCGGCGACCCAGGCGGCCGTCCAGCTCGGCGTCCGCCGACTGGCCGACATCAGACAGCAGGGAAAGGTGCAGGTCTGAGGCACAGGGGCGAGCGCCCCGGCGAGTGCGCGCGGACTCGGGGTCGGGGGCGGGGGCGGGGGCGGGGTCAGAAGGGTGGGTCGTCGTCGAAGCGCGTTCGCAGGGCGACCACCTCGTGGGACAGTTCCAGCACCGTACGGCTCCTCGCGAAGGCGTGGCCGCGCAGCAGCGACAGCGCCTCGTCCGCGGCGACGCCGAGCTGGGCCATCACCATCCCGACGGCCCGGTACACATCGTCGTGGTCGGTGGCCAGCGGGCTGAGCCAGCGGCCGACCGCGTCCGGGTCGTCCGGCTCGGCCCGCGGCAGCGCCACCAGCGCGTCCGTCACGACCTCGGCCACCACCCGCGCCCTGCGGACCTCCTCGGCGGCGAGTTCGCCGGGCACGTCCCGGTAGAGATCGAGGGTGCCCACGCACACCGCGCGGTCGCCCAGCGGCAGCGCGTACACCGACCGCACCCCGAGCGCGGCCGTCTGCTGGGCGAACACCGGCCAGCGGGAGGCGTCCCGGCTCGACATCAGATCCCGGGCGGAGACCACCGAACCGGTCTCGACCGCCTCGATGCAGGGCCCGTCCCCCAGGCTGACCTGCATCTCCATCACATACGCGGCCCGCTCGTCGCTCGCGCTCAGCGGCACCGGAATCCCGTCGCCGCGCAGGGACATGCTCGCCCCGCTCACCGGCAGCAGCTTCAGCACGGCGTCGCACAGCCGCTGCGGCACCTCCCGCGGACCGGCGCCGCGCATCTCCTCGGCGACGACCTCGGCGACCCGGTCCCGATCCCGGTCCCGATCCCGGTGGTCCATGGTCATCACCTGCCATCACCTGCGTCGACGGGCCGGCTCACCTCCCGTGGTGCGCCGGGTACCCCTCCCGCTCGCCGGGAGAACCTGCCTCGGCTACGGCTTCTCGTACGGATCCGCCGGCTGTTTCACCTGCGTGACCGTGGCCGCGTCCAGGACCGGCGGCCAGGCCGCGTCGGAGCCGAGGCTGCCCTTCGGACGCCAGGTGCCGGTGACGGTGACCCAGGTGTCGGCGGGCAGGACGTCGTCGTCCGCGTTCCGGATCTCGACCTTGCCGGTGGTGGCGTCGGCGGCACAGCAGGTCACGACGAGGCGGGTGACGTACCAGGTGCCGTCGTCGCCGTGGGTGACGAAACCGGTCAGGCGGACGGTACGGCCGTTCAGCGAGCGTCCGCTGTCGTAGATCGCGCGCGAGCTGAACTCGGCGACCGTCAGCTCGACCGGGTTGCCCGCGGGGAGCGCCGGGAAGGCACCGACGCCCTGCGCGGCCCGCTGGGCGGCCTCACGGCCGGCGCTGTAGGAGCCGAGGGCCGGGGGCGGGAAGAGGAGGAGGGCGAGGGCGGGGAGCGTGAGCAGCCAGGCGACGCGGGGCCCGGCGGGGCCGTGGGAATGCCCCTCGTGACCTGCGTGACCTGCGTGCCCGTCGTCGTCCCGGTGGACGTCCTCGTGGTGGACGTCCTCGTGAGGGCCGGGCGTGCGGTGGCGCAGGACCGCCGTCACGAGGCCCAGCAGCACCAGGGCGACCCCGGACACGATCAGGTAGGGCCGCAGGCCCGCCTGCACATAGCGCAGGTACAGCTCGCCGAAGAGGGTGATCCGCAGGACCGCGCCGCCCGTCAGGAGGAGCAGCGCCGCCGGTCCGTACCGCCTCACAGCAGCCACCACCCCACGAGAACACTGGCGGCCACGGCCACCACCCAGGTCGCCGAAGCGAACCGTACGGCGAAGGACCGGCCGAAGGTGCCCGCCTGGAGGGCGAGCAGCTTGAGGTCCACCATCGGGCCCACCACCATGAACGCCAGCCGCGCGGTGGGCGGGAAGGCGCTCAGGGAGGCGGCGACGAAGGCGTCGGCCTCGCTGCACACGCACAGCACGACGGCCAGTACGGCCAGCAGCGGCACCGCGAGCCAGGGCGACCCGGTGAAGAGGTCGAGCACCGAGCGCGGGACGGCGATGTTGAAGGTCGCCGCGGCCGCCGCGCCCAGCACCAGGAAGCCGCCCGCGTGCAGGAAGTCGTGCTGAAGTCCGGTGAGGAAGGCGCGGGCGCCGGTGGCGTGCGCCGACGGCGTGCCGCGCCCCGGGAGCCGCAGCCACTTCTCCTTCCCGAAGCGCGCCCACAGCCAGCCCATCAGCACGGCGGTGCCGAGCGAGGCGAGCAGCCGGGCCAGGACCACCTTCGGCTGGCCCGGGAAGGCGATGGAGGTCGCGACGAGCACGACCGGGTTGATCGCGGGCGCGGACAGCAGGAAGGCGAGGGCGGCCGCCGGGGCGACCCCGCGCCGCATCAGGCTCCCGGCCACCGGCACGGAGGCGCACTCGCAGCCGGGCAGCACGGCCCCGGCGAGTCCGGCCACCGGTACGGCGAGCGCGGGGTTGCGCGGCAGGAGCCGCCGGAACACCCGCTCCGGCACGAACGCGCCGATCGCCGCCGAGACGACCGTACCGAGCAGCAGGAAGGGCACACCCTGGACGGCGACGGCGGTGAACACCGTCCACCAGGCGGCCACCGGCGGGGTGTAGAGGTCGAGCGCGAGCAGCGGCCCGAGCACGGACACGACGGTCGCGATGGCGATGAGCGCGGCGCCCCCGAGCACGGCGTACACGGACGCACGCACGACGACCCGCAGGCCGTCGGCCACAGTCCGTTGATTCTGCACGTCTCGCAAACTAACGGCGACGGCTGTGCCCGACCGGCCACTTTCCCAAGAGAATGCTGTGACTACAGCGGCGGCTGCGCGGGAGCCGGCCCCAGGGTCGTCGTCCCCGGCGCCGTACGGTGCCCCAGCCCCGTGCGATACGCGTCGAGCGCCGCCTCCACCCGCCCCGTACGCCGCAGCAGATCCCCCAGCATCCGGCACAGATCGGCGAGATCCCCCGCGGCCCCCGCCCGCTCCAGCAGGCTGAGAGCGCGCACATAGTGCTCCTCCGCCGCCTCCGTGTCCCGCGCGTCCTCGGCGATGATCCCGAGCAGCCGGTGCGCCCCCGCGGAGTGCACGGCGCCCCGCTCGGGCGACAGATCCCCGAGGACGGTGTGCAGCAGCGCGGCGGCCTCCTCCGACTTGCCCCGCCGGTGCAGGACGTCGGCCAGCTCGACGGCGACCTGGCTGCTGTAGAGGGCGGCGCGCTGCGCGGAGAGCATGGTCTGGGCCTGCTTCAACTCGTCCTCGGCGCGCTCCAGTTCGCCGTTCTGCGCGTAGACGTAGCCGCGCATCCAGTGACAGTTGGCCAGCTCGGTACGGAGCTGGAGCTGACGGTAGAGCTCGGACGCCTTGGCCAGCGAGGCGTCGGCCTCCGCGAGGCGGCCCTCGGCGAGCAGGGTGCGGGCGACGGACCGGTGCATCCGGGCGACCAGCGCGGGGTCGCCGACCTGGGGCGCGAGGGCGAGGGCGAACTCGGCGGCCTGCGCGGCGCGGGCCTGCGCGCCCATGTCCATGTACGGGCCGATGACGGACGCGTAGAGCAGGAGCAGCGCGTCGGGGTCGTGCAGCCCGCCCCGGTTGAGCTCGTCGAGGGTGGATTCCAGCAGGTAGACGGCGTAGCGGAGTTCACCGGCGAGGTAGTGGGCGACGGCGCGGCCGCGCAGGGCGGGGACGCGGGCGGGGAGCGGCGCGTGCGCGAGAGCGGCCTCGGCGCGCTCGAAGCAGCGCAGCGCCGTGTCCAGGTCTCCCGTGTCGATCCCGCACTCCCCGAGGCCGAGCAGCGCGGTGGCCTGCTCCTCCGCCAGCCCGTGCTCCTCGGCCTCCGCGAGCAGCCCGGAGTACTGCAGGGCCGCCTCCTCCGCCGCCCCGGTGGCCAGCGCCCGCTGGGCCTCGGTGAGACGGAGCCGCAGATCGGTGACGAGGCGGGCGGGGCGGCCGGTCGCCAGTTCCTCGAAGTCGACGCCGAGCCGCTCGGCGATGTGCTTGAGCGCCTCGTCGGAGGGCCGCACCCGGCCGGCCTCCAGCGTGGAGACATAGGCGGGGGTGTACGTCGGCTCGGCCAACTGCCGCTGTGTCAGCCCTCGTTCGACCCGCAATCGCTGCACCCGGCGACCGACGACCTCCGGTTCGTCCCGCTCTCCCACGCCCGGCTCCCCCAACTACCCCTGTGCCTCTTGCCGTTGGACTATCTCAGCCTCTAGGTTAAACGGCGAGTTAAGCATGCTTAACAGCTTGCTGACGTGAGTATCGCAGTCGCCGACGTTGCGAGGTAGCCGTGCCCGGACGCCCATCCGCACGCCCTTTCGCGCCCTATGTCAGGGCCGTCGCCGCGGCCGTCCTGACCGTGACGGCCCTGATCACCGCGGCCAACGCGGGCCCCGCCAGAGCGACGGACGCCGGTCTCGTCTCCCCGGCGTCCCGGCACGAGACGGCGGAGCGCCGCTAGGGGCCGCCGCCGGGCGCCTCGGACTCCCCCGCCCGTCCGTCGGCGGCCGCTTCGTCGCCGGGACGGTTCAGCCCTGCGTCTGAAGCTGCCGCAACTGCTGCCGGACGTGGTCCAGCGCGCCCTCGCGACGGCCCGGTACCCGGCCGCGCAGCTGCGCGATCCCGGGGCCCAGCGCGCGGGCCCGCGGCACGTCGGGGATCCGCCCCCACTGGTGGTGCGCCCGGTCGACCGCCGCCTCCACGGCGGGCGCGTCGACCGGCTGCCCGGCCTCCAGCCGGGCGACGGCGACCGCCATCCAGGTACGGCAACTGCGCTCGGCGTCCCCCGCGAACATCGCCAGATCCGCCCGCACCTCACCCCAGTGCAACGCCTCCTCGGACCCGACCCCCCACGAGACGGCGGCCGCCTGCTCCAGCCGAGCGGCAAGAACATCGGCATCACCGTGCCGCCCGTCCCGCACGGCGGTGGAGATGGCGACGTGCGGGTCGGCAGGGATGCCGGGGGCGGCGGGGGCGGCGGATACGCCGGGCACGCCGGGCACGCCGGGGGCGGCGGGGGCGGCAGAAGTGGCAGGTGTGGCCGAGGCGAGAGGTTCGCCCGGGGCGGCGGACACGCCGGGAGCGTCGGGTACGCCCGAGGCAAGAGGTGCGCCCGAGGCTACGGAGGCGCCTGACACGGCAGGTACTCCGGAAGCGGCGGGTGCGAGCGACGCGAGGGGTGCACGCGAGGCGCCAGGTTCAGCGAACGCGGCAGGCACGCCCGGAGTCGGCGGTGCAAGCGACGCCAGAGGTGCACGCGAGGCGCCAGGTTCGGCGAACGCGGCAGGCACGCCCGGAGCCACCGGTGCAAGCGACGCCAGAGGTGCACGCGAGGCGCCAGGTGCGCCGGACGCGGCAAGCGCGCCGGGAGCCGTCGGGTCCGCCGGCTCCAGAGGTGCACGCGAGGCGCCAGGTTCGGCGAACGCGGCAGGCACGCCCGGAATCGGCGGTGCAAGCGACGCCAGGGGCGCATGCGCGGCGGCAGGCGCGTGGGAGGTGGTGGGGGTGGACCAGGGGGTGAGTACCAGGTCGCCCACCTCGCCGTCTCCCGCGATGCGGGCCAGCGCCGCCTGGTGCAACCGCTCGACCGCCGGACGGCCTCCGCTGCGCAGTATCGTCGCGACCGCTCTCATGTACGAGGGCGCGGCGACGGCCCGGCGGCCCGGCGGCGGCGCGATCCGCCCGTAGACGGCGGCCGCGGGCCCGCAGTCCAGGGTGTTCCCCCGCAGCCAGTCCCAGGTCTCCGGGTCCGCGCGCAGATCGAGCACCAGCGTCGTGGAGCCGGGCGCCCGCAGCCGCAGCTCCTCCCGGAACCAGTGCCACGGGAACGCCGTGTACCGCACCGTCGGGGGCGTCGTACGGGCGAGCGCCAGGTGGGGCAGCCGTTGCCGCCGGTCGAGCTGGAGCTGACCCGCGACGAACAGGGTGAGCGGCCCGGGGGCCACCGCGGCGGCCCGCAGCCGGGTGAGAACGGCCTGTGGATCCAGCGGATCGGCGAGTTCGACGACGTTCGCGGTGTCGGTGCCGGCCAGCACGGGAGGTGGCACGGCCGCGAGGACGGGGAGCACGGAGGCCGCGTCCACCAGACATCCCTTGCCCATGGGCGAGGCCGCGAGCAGCAGCACGGTTCCGGGCATGGTCCCCTCCCGCATGGTCCCCTCCCCTGTCGATCACGTACCTCAGCACCGTAACCGCTGCGGGTGCAAAGGGGACCCTCAGCCCTGCAAACGTCCCCCTACGGGGCCTTCGTCGGCCGGCGGCACAGGGCGGCCCCGGCTGCCCCGGCGGCACAGGCGCCCCAGCCAACCCGGTGGCACAGGCTGCCCCGGCTGCCCCGGCTACCCCGGCGCCCCTGTCGCCCCCGTCGCCCCTGTCGCCCCTAACGCTCCCGTCGCCCCCGGTGCCCCTGACGCCCCCGGTGCCCCTGACGCTCCTGACGCTCCTGACGCCCCCAGCGCCCCCAGCGCCCCCGTCGCCCCCGTCGCCCCCGATGCCCCTGGTGCCCCTGGCGCACCCGTCGCCCCCGTCACCCCCGGTGCCCCCGGTGCCCCCGGTGCCCCTGGTGCCCCTGGTGCCCCTGGCGCACCTGTCGCCCCCGGCCACACAGGCGCCCCCGGCCGCACAGGCGTCGCCGGCCGCACCGCGAAAACCGTCGTGTCGTCGGCGAGACGGCCTCGGCAGTGCCGCAGCGTGCCGTCCCGTACGAAGGCCACCAGCCGGCCCGGTTCGGCGGTCCGCGGATCGCGGGCCAGGCCGGCCGCGACCTCCTCGGCCAGCGGATAGAACTCACCGGCGCCGTCCCGCGCCTCGGTCACCCCGTCGGTGACCAGCAGGAGCGTCTCGCCGGGGGCCACGGCCACCCGCAGCACCGGCGGGGGCCCGTCGTCCTGCGCGACGAGCTCGCCGAGGCCGAGCGGGAGCCCGTCCCCGTTCGGCAGGGCCCGTACGCCCTGCGGCCCGCCGACCGCGAGCGTCGGCTCGTGCCCGAAGCCGACGATCTCGACCACGCCCGGCTCCCCCACGACCACCCCGTTCTCCCCCTCCACCCCGGTCTCCCCGGTCCCCCCGGTCTCCCCCTCCACGCCGGTCCCCCGCCCCGGGAAGCCGATCAGCACGGCCGTGGCGAACCGGTCGCCGTCCGCCCAGCCGAGGGCCGCGGTGTGCGCACGGTGCCGTCGCATCCGGGTCTCCAGCCGGCCGGCCACGGTCGCCAGATCCGCCTCGTGGTACGCGGCCTCGCGGAAGGTGCCCAGCAGCGCGGCCGCCGCCTCCACCGCGCCCAGCCCCTTGCCCTGGACGTCACCGAGGAGGACCCGGGTGCCGTGCGGACCTGGCTGGATGTCGTAGAAGTCGCCGCCCACCCGGGCCTCGGCGTCGGCGGCCAGATAGACCGCCGCGTGGTCGAGGCCGCCCCAGCGCGGCGGCAGCGGACGCAGCACCGTACGGCGGGTCGTCTCGGCGATGTTCATCATGTGCAGCATCCGCCGCTCGGCGCGCACCCGGACCGACGCGGCCAGCACGGACAGCACACCGCCGACCAGCACCAGCACGAAGTCCGCCGCGCCCTCCCGGTACTCGGACGGCCAGGCGGCGTCGCTGGTGGCGTAGGTGATCAGGGCGAGCACCGCGAAGAGCGCCGTCGTCCACACCCCGCAGAGCGCGGCGGCGATGGCGGCGACGAAGACGCACCAGGAGACGATGCGGAACTCGCCGGTGGTGTGGAAGTCGGCGTAGGTGATGGCGACGAGCATCACCAGCGGCACGAGCCAGGTGACGCTGCGGCCGCCGATCTGGAGCAGCTGGTGCCGCTGAAGGACGTCCCGGCGCCGGGCCCGCGGAAAGCGGTCGAGCAGGCCGTGACCGCCGGACTCCATGAGGTCAGCGAAACACGGGGGCGCGGCGCCCGCATCCGGGAACCGGCGGACGAACCCGGTGAGGGAACCCGGTGAGGGAACCCGGTGCAGCCGACTTGCCACCGCCCCCGGCCAGGTGTGCCCTGGAAGGCGGGGGGCGAGGAGAGAGGAGTCCTCTCATGGCTCATGCGGCACCCGCGTCAGGCACACGGACACCGTCCGCACGGTCCCGTACGCCCGATGTCTTCAGCGAACGGGCCCACCGGGCCGCGGAGTGGACGACACCCGTGGCACTGGGGCTCGTCTACGGCTACTGGGTCGCGGCCAACAACCGCTCCGGAGGCCCCATCACCGGCTGGAACCTGCTGCTCGGCTTCGTGAGCGCGATCGTGTTCGCGGCCCTGTGGACGGGCATCCACGCCCTGGCCCCACACATGCGGCGCGAGCTGCACGCCCTGCTGTGGACGGCGTTCGCCGGCTGCGCCTTCGGCTTCCTCTACAGCCAGACCGGCGCGACCGTCCTGCGTTCCGTGGGGATGTCCCTGGCCATCTCGGCGGGCGTCTTCCTGACGCTGTTCTACCGCTTCTACACACAGGAGGACGCGGCGGGTAAACGTATCCGCTGATCCGCCCACCGCAGGCGTCCGCGCAAGGACGCACACGGGCCCCGGCGTGGTGACGCCGGGGCCCGTGCCTTCCCTCATCCCTCCACTCACCGGCCGACCGGGACCCACTCCCAGTCACCCGACGAGGTTCCTGATGCTCCGGTGGTGCTGACGCTCCAGGAGCCGGAGAAGCTGAACGTCACGGAGGCCGAGACGCTGACCGAGACGTTGGTGAACGGGTCGTCCCAGTTGGTCCAGTCGCCGTTCTTCCACCGCGGGCACGGATCGGCGCAGTCGGGCACCCGCGCGCCGCCGGTGTCCACGAAGGCGGCGCTCGCCCAGCCCTGGGCGCCGAAGAGCCAGTACCAGTCCGGGTTGCCGTTGACGCTCTGCCCCTTGACCCTGCACTGCACACGGTCGTGACTGCCGGACGCGAGCGTCGCGACGACGGGCGAGCGGGTGGTGGGGTCCTGTCGCACACTCAGCTCGGAGCGTGAGACGACGGTGCCCCTGATCGAGCCGTTCCCGTCGCCGCCGCTGGTCGAAGGGGCTGCCGCCGCCGTGGTTCCGAGGGTCGCTCCGGCGAGGGTGCCGCCGGTGAGCAGGGCCGCGGCCAGAGTCCGCAGGGCCAAAGTGGTGCGCATGATCGACCTCCTTCTCCCCAGAACCAGGAAACACCCGTTCGGGTGAACCCTCCACCGGAGCGCGTCGCGAGGCCTGCGCGGGGCGCCACCCGGACGGCCGCCATGGGCTCGCGTTCCCCGCCCGGACGCCGTTGCCTGGAGGGGTGTCCCCAAGCCTGCGGACCGCCCTCTCGGCCGTCCTCGTCGCGCTGTCCTGCCTGCTCGTGCCGATCAGTGCGCTCGCGGCCTGGGCGGCGTACGGCCTCACCGACACCCGCGGCTATGTCGCCACGATGGCGCCGCTCGCCTCCGACCCCGCCGTACGGAACGCCGTCGCGGACACGGTGGGTGACGGAGTGGCACGCGAGGCCGGGCTGAACCCGCTCTTCCTGCGGGACGCGGTCCGCTCCTTCACCGCGACCCGCGCCTACCGCACGGCCTGGGACGCGGGCAACGAGGCGGCCCACACGGCCGTGATGAGAGCGCTGAACGACGAGAGCGCCGACCGCGACTCCCACCCGGTGACCGTGGACCTCGCGGCCGTCACCTCACCGCTGAAGCGTCAACTGACCGCCGACCACGTGCCGTTCGCCGACCGCGTGCCGGTGGAGCACACCCGGGTCGCACTCCTCCCGCCAGCTGGACTGGCCGCTCTCCGGAAGGGCTACCACGTGCTCGACGTAGCCGGATTCTGGCTGCCCCTGGCAGCCGTCGTGTTCGCGATGGCCGGGATCTCCCTGGCGGTCTCCCGCCGCCGGGCGGTCACGGCGACGGCCCTCGGCACCGCCCTGGGCGGCGCGTTGCTGGGTCTCGCCGTCGCGATCGCCCGCCGCCTGACCCTCTCCGACCTCCCCGACGAGGCCCACCGCCCGGCCGCGGGCGCGGTGTACGACGCCCTCACCGCGACCCTGCGGACGGCCTCCTGGCTGCTGCTCGCGCTGGGCCTGACGGTGGCGGCGGCGACCTGGCTCATCCGCCGGCACTCCCCGGCGGTCCGCCTGCTGCGACGGCGGCGAGTGTGCGCAGCGCCCGTGCCAACTCCTCCTCCGGAGCCGACGCGAGTCCGAGCCTGACCGCGTCCGGGGTGCGGTGCGGGTCGACGGCGAAGGCGGTCCCCGGGGTCACGGCGATGCCGTGCGCGGCGGCTGCGGCGGTGAAGGTGTCGGCCCGCCAGGGCGCGGGCAGCTCCCACCAGGCGAAGTAGGCGCGCGGATCGGTCCGTACCGTGCCCACCGCGCCCCGCAAGCGCTCGCCGAGGTGTGCGGTCAGGTGCTCGGTGAGGATCGCCTGGCGCCGGGCTGCGTCCGCCCGCTTCTCCTCGACGAGCCGGCGCACCACCCCGTCCGCCGTCCACCGCACGGCCGCCTCCAGCGCGAACCGCCCCGCGCTCCACCCGCCGGACCGCACCGCCGCCCCCACGGCCTCCGCCCGGCCCTCCGGTACGACGAGAAAACCGACGGTCAGCCCCGGCGCGACCCGCTTGGAGAGCCCGTCGACGACATGGGTCAGCCCCGGGGCGTGCGCGGCGAACGCGGCGGCGTCCGGGCGGAGAAAGGACCAGATGCGGTCCTCGACGACCGGCAGCCCCAACGCGACGACGAGGTCGCCCAGTTCGCGCCGCCTCCGCTCGCTCATGGTCGAGGACGTCGGGTTGTGGAGCGTCGGCTGAAGGTAGAGGGCGGAGAGCGGAGCGGCCCGGTGGACGGCGGCGAGGGCGTCCGGCCGTACTCCTTCCGTATCACCCGCGAGCGGGACGAGAACCACCCCCAGCCGTCCGGCGATCTCCTTGACCAGCGGATACGTCAGCTCCTCCACGCCGACCCGGCCGCCCGGCCGGACCAGGGAGGCGAGGGCGGCGGCGATGGCCTGCCGGGCGTTGCCGGTGAACAGCAGCTGGGCGGGGTCCGGCCGCCAGCCGGGCACGGCGAGCAGCCGGGCGGCGCTCTCGCGGGCGGCCGCGGTCCCGTCGGCGGCGCCCGGACGCATGGCCTCCGTCAGCACGTCGGCCCGCAGCAGCGGCGCGAGGGAGGCCGCGACGAGCTCCGACTGCCCTGCGGCCGAGGGGTAGTTGAGCTCGAGGTTGACGGGCGCGGAGGTGGCCGTCTCGATGAGCGCCCGCCCCTGCGCGACGGCCGGTGCGGCCCGCACGAAGGTCCCTCGCCCCACCTCTCCCACCACCAGGCCACGCCGCACGAGTTCGCCGTAGACCCGTCCGGCCGTGGAGGGCGCGATGCGGTGCCGCCGGGCGAACCACCGTTGCGGGGGCAGCTGTTGGCCGGGGCCGAGCCGTCCGGTGACGATGTCCTCGGCGATGCGGTCGGCGATGAGCCGGAAGTCGGCCATGGGCACTCCTGGAGCCAGAGATTGCACCGAGAGCAAAGATCTTATTGCACCGAGAAGACGGCCCGCCCTACTGTCGCTCCCATGGCACCCTTCCTCGCATACGAGGACAAAGGCACGGATACGCCCCCGGCGCTCCCCCTCGTCCTCGTCCACGGCCACCCCTTCGACCGCACCATGTGGGCCCCGCAGATCGAGGCGTTCTCCACCACCCGCCGGGTGATCGCCCCCGACCTGCGCGGTTACGGCGCGTCCCCGGTGGTCCCCGGCATCACGCTGCTGTCCGACTTCACCCAGGACATCGCGGCGCTCCTGGACGAACTGAAGGTGGAGACGTTCGTGCTGGCCGGGCTGTCGATGGGCGGCCAGATCGCGATGGACATCTACCGGCAGTTCCCCGACCGCGTCCGGGGCCTGGTCCTCGCCGACACCTTCCCGGCCCCGGAGACCCCCGGCGGCAGACTGGCGCGCAACGAGATGGCCGACCGGCTGCTCGCGGAGGGCATGCGGGGCTACGCCGACGAGGTCCTGGAGAAGATGGTCGCCCCCTACGCGGCCCCCGAGGTGAAGGCCCACGTCCACCGCATGATGACGTCGGCGCCTCCCGAGGGCGCCGCCGCCGCACTGCGGGGCCGCGCCGAACGCCCCGACTACCGGCCCCTGTTGGCCCGCGTCTCCGTCCCCGCCCTGGTCGTGGTCGGCGAGGACGACGCGTACACCCCGGTCTCGGACGCGGAGGCGATGCACGCGGTGCTCCCGCACTCCGAACTGCGGATCGTCGAAGGCGCGGCCCACCTGCCGAACCTGGAGCGGGCGGGCGAGTTCAACAGGGTGTTGACGGAGTTCCTGGCGAAGACCGGGGCGTAGCCTTCGGCGGGATGAGGTCGACGCGAGGACGGCTCCTCGGCGCCTGGTGCGCCGGGCTGCTGCTGGCCGGGGTGAGCGTGGTCGTCGGATGCCGGATCGCCGACACCGATGCCGTGACCCCCGTACCGCAACTGCTCGCCTTCCTGCCGTGGCTGACCGTGCCCGCCGGGGCCGCCGTCGCTCTCTCGCTGCTGGCCCGCCGGCCGGCCGGGGTGATCTGGGGAGCGGTCGTGCTCGGGCTGCTCGCCTGGTTCGTCGAGCCGTACGGGACGGGGGAGCAGCCGGACGGCCCGGTGCTCGCGCGGCTGCGGGTGCTGACGTCGAACGTGGAGTTCGGGTGGGCGACCGACGCCCTGATCCCGGTCGTCCGGCGCGAGCGGCCGGACATCGTGTTCGTCCAGGAGTGCGAGTACACCTGTCGGGCGGCGGTGGCGAAGGAGCTCGGGGCCGCCTATCCGCACCGGCAGGCCGTCGAGGGCGACGGCTCCGCCGGGTCCGTCGTCCTCAGCCGGTTCCCGCTGACGGCCACCGCGGGCGTGCCCGGCAGCATGGGCATGCCGGGGGCGGTGGCCGACATCGGCGGACATGCCGTACGGCTCCAGCTCGCGCACCCCAAACCCCCGCTGCCCCGCCAGGTGTCCCTGTGGAAACGGGAGCTGGGGCGCCTGCGGGACTTCGCCGCCCGCCACGGGAACGCCCCGCTCGTCCTCGCCGGGGACTTCAACGCCTCCCAGGACCACGCCGCCTTCCGCCGCGTCCTCGGCACCGGCCTGCGCGACGCGGCCCGGCTCGCCGGCGAGGACCGCGAGCCGAGCTGGCCCAGCCGCACCGCGCCCGCCTTCGGCACGCAGATCGACCATGTGCTCGTCTCGCGGGACTTCTCGGCGGCCGGGGCCCGCTTCCTCCACCTCGCCGGCACCGACCACCGCGCCCTGGTCGTCGACCTCACCCTCCACCGGGGCCGACAGCCGAGGGCGGGCCGGCGGCCGGGCGGGGAGGACCGTGGCCGCGGGCGGTCAGCGCCGGGCGAATCCGGCGCCTAGACCCCGATGTCCTCGCCGTCCTTGCGCCACACGGCCACGACCGCCGGGCGGACGATCTTCCCGGGGCCGTCCGGCCAGGTGCTCGCCGGCTTCTCGACCGTGGCGCCGTCGATCTCGCCCGGGTGCTGCACGGCGACGAGCACCCGCCGGTCCTGGACGATCGGGCCGCAGGTCTCCGCACCCTTCGGCACCGTCAGGAACTGCTTCAGCTCGCCGCGCCGCGAGCCGCGCGTCGCGACGCCGAACAGCCCGTCGTGCGAGCCGAGCTGGCTGCCGTCGGTGGAGATCCACAGGTTGCCGTGCGGGTCGAAGGCCACGTTGTCCGGGCAGGAGATCGGGCTGACGTCGTCCTTCGGGAAGCCCGCGAAGTAGGTCGCCGGGTCGTCGGGGTCACCGGCGACGAGGAACAGCGACCACGCGAACGCGGTGCTCTCGGCACGACCTCGGCGCTCGGTCAGCTCCAGGATGTGCCCGTGCTTGTTGGCATTGCGCGGGTTGGCCTCGTCGGCCTTGGCGTTCGCGCCGACACCGCGGTTGGTGTTGTTGGTGAGGGCCACGTACACCTTGCCGGTGACGGGTGAGGGCTGGATGTCCTCGGGCCGGTCCATCTTCGTCGCGCCGACCTTGTCCCCGGCGAGCCGGGTGAAGACGAACACCTCCTCGGCACTCATCCCCTCGACGTGCGAGACGGCACCCTTGGCGGTGGCGGTGGCGATCGGGATCCACTCGCCGCTCCCGTCGAACTCGCCGTCGGCGGGCAGCTTGCCGGTGCCGTCGATCTCGATCGTGGGGGAGTCGCCGGTGAGCCTGGCGACGTAGAGCGTGCCCTCGTCGAGCAGCGACAGGTTGTGCTCGCGGACGGCCCGGCTCGACCCCTTCTTCATCCGCTTGCTGCCGACGAACTTGTAGAAGTAGTCGAACCGCTCGTCGTCACCGGAGTAGACGACCGGCCGCCCGTCCTCGGTCAGCCGCACGGTCGCGGCCTCGTGCTTGAACCGGCCGAGGGCGGTGTGCTTGCGGGGCGTGGAGGCCGGGTCGTACGGGTCGAGCTCGACGACGTATCCGAAGCGGTGCACCTCGTTCGGCTCCTGGGCGACGTCGAACCGCTTGTCGAACCGCTCCCACTTGCGCTCGGTCGCGCCGGTACCGATCCCGTACCGCTTGTCCGTGGCCCGGCCGCTGTTGGCGAAGTACTGGTTGAAGTTCTCCTCGCCGTGCAGCGTGGTGCCCCACGGCGTGGTGCCGCCGGAGCAGTTGTTGAGCGTGCCGAGCACCTTCGTGCCGGTCGGGTCGGCGGAGGTCTTCAGCAGGTCGGAGCCGGCGGCGGGCCCGGTGAGCCGGAACTCGGTGGTGGCGGTGACCCGCCGGTTGAGGTGGTGGCGGGGCACGGCGGTCAGCTTGCCGGTCCTGCGGTCCTCCTGCACGACGACCACGCCGAGACCGTGCGCCGCCCAGGCGATCTCGACCTGCTGCCGGGTGGGGTTGGCGGCGTCGTAGCCACGGAACATGAGCACTTCGTCGGTGTACTCGTGATTGGCGACGAGCAGCTGCCGGTCGCATTCGCCCGGAATGGGCAGCAGCGCCAGGAAGTCATTGTTGTAGCCGAACTGTCCGGCCTGGGCGGCTGCGGTCTGCTTCTCCGGGTCGAAGGCGGGAGCGCCCCGCAGGATGGGCTCACCCCAGCGGATGACGACATTCTGCCCGTATCCGTCCGGAACGGTGACGGCGTCGACGGTATTCGGAGCGACAGAGCTGTACCGCAGCCCACGAGCGCTTTTGGCGGACGGTTTCCCGGAACTCACGGAATTCCCGGAAGATTGCCCGGAATTCCCGGAGGACTTTCCGGACGTATCGGCAGAGGCGGCCGCCGCGGGCAGCGCACCGGCCATCCCCGCGGTCCCGGCGGCGGCCGCCACGGTGACGACCGCGGCGGCTCGCACCATCGCGCGGCGGCCGATCGCCCCCGCGATGACCTCACCGACGTACTCGTTGTCGCTGGTGTTGGGCACCTCGTGGAAGCAGGCGTCACCACACCGGAAGCGGCAGGTCATGGCGGAGCGTCCGCCGGGATGGGACTGGGACGGCGTTCCGATCAGCGGCAGAAGCTTGCGCACCTTTAATCTCCCCTTGCATGCCCTTGGTGTGCTCGTGACGTTAGGGGCACGTATGTGCGGAGGCGCTGCTGTGGGATGAACGGAAAGTGAAGCCCCGGCAGCCACAAGGGTGTTGGACTTGCGCGGAGGGGGTGCCGAGGCGGTATTGACACACCTGGATTCCTTACACTCACCCCTGCCCAAGATCACCATCCGGGGCCGTTAACCTTACGTGTCCGTCCTGGCCAGGGATTGACGGGCTTCAACTCACGCGAAGGGTTGCGCACATGGGCATTCTCACTCTCCTGCGGAACGCGTTCGGACGGTCACGCAAAGAGCGGGCCGCCGAGGCAGAGGGTGCGGAACAGGTTCCTTCGCAGGAACAGACCGCCTCCGAGGAGCGGGACCAGGAGTCGACCGGGGCTGCCCCCACGTCGGCAGCCGCGCCGACTCCGGCGCCCGAACCGACGGTCCCTTCCCCCTCCCCCGAACCCACCCCGAGGGCCACCCCCACGGCCCAGGTCCCGGAACCCCGCCCGGCATCCCAGGACGAACACGACCTCGTCTCGGCAGCCTTCGACAACGTATCGGTCCCCAAGCCGACCCAGTCGACGGAGGACCTGCCCGCAACGGCGGCGGAGACGCCTGAGGCGCCGGCGCCGGCGGAGGCTGAGGCTGAGGCTGAGGCTGAGCCGACGGTGGAGGCTGAGGCTGAGGCGCCGGCTGAGGCGCCGGCTGAGGCGGCGGTCGAGGCTGAGGCTGAGGCGCCGGCGGAAGCTGAGGCTGAGGCGCCGGCGGAAGCTGAGGCTGAGGCGCCGGCGGAAGCTGAGGCTGAGGCGCCGGCGGAAGCTGAGGCGAAGGCCGAGGCCGACGAGCCGCAGGCCGAAGCGAAGGCCGAGGCCGAGGTGGACGAGCCGACGGCCGAGGCGGTCGTCGAGGAGCCCACGCCGACGATCGAAGCGGCCGCGGAGGCGGAGCCGGCAGCCGAGGACCCCGCGGCGGGCACCGACGCCGACGCGGAGCCTGCGGCCGAGCAGCCGGAGACCGCGCCCGTGGCGGAGGAGCCCGCGCTCGCCGCGGCTGCGGCCGAGGCCGACGAGTCCGCGGCCGCCGACGGCGAGGACGCCGCACAGGGGCCACTCGCGGCCGACGACGAAAGCCGCACGGGTGGTGCGGGTGGGGACGACTCGGCCGAAGGCGAAGCCGAGGACGAGGTCAAGGCCGAGCCCGAGCCCGAGGTCACACCCGAGCCCGAGCCCGAGCCTGCCACCGTCACCGACGAGCCCGCGCTCGCCACGGCTGCGGCCGAGGCCGAGGCCGACGAGCCCGCGGCCGCCGACGGCGAGGACACCCCGCAGGGGCCACTCGCGGCCGACGACGAAAGCCGCACGGGTGGTGCGGGTGGGGACGACTCGGCCGAAGGCGAAGCCGAGGACGAGGTCGAGGCGGCCCCGGCCGACACTCACCCCGCCCCCACCCTCCCCGCCGGCCTCGCCACCGCGTACGCCGCAGCGGCCACCGCCCTGGAGGCAACCCACCTCACCGCCACCCGAGCGAAGCTCTACCTCGTGCTGGACCGCTCCGCGAGCATGCGCCCGTACTACAAGGACGGCTCCGCCCAGGCCCTCGCCGAGCAGACCCTCGCCCTCGCCGCCCACCTGGACCCCGAGGCCAAGGTCCACGTCGTCTTCTTCTCCACGGAACTGGACGGCACCGGCGAGCTGACCCTCACGGACCACGAGAACAAGATCGACGAGCTGCACGCCGGCCTCGGCCGCATGGGCCGTACCAGCTACCACGCGGCGGTCGAAGCGGTCCTCACCCACCACGAGAAGGAAGCCGCGGACACCCCCGCCCTGGTCGTCTTCCAGACGGACGGCGCCCCGGACGCGAAGACCCCGGCCACCCAGTCCCTCACGGACGCGGCGAAGAACCACCCCGCCGTCTTCTTCTCCTTCGTCGCCTTCGGCGAGCCCGACAACAAGGCCTTCGACTACCTCCGCAAGCTGAAGACCCCCAACACGTCCTTCTTCCACGCGGGCCCGACCCCGCGCGAGCTGACGGACGCCGAGCTCTACGAAGGCGTACTGGCCACCTGGCGCCCGTAGGCCCCCTTCGGGGGGTGGAGAATCACGTCCACCCCCCGAAACGCATGTGAGTGGATCTTCGCGGGCCCAGTAGGATTTCGGGCATGGCGGCCACTGGAACCGAGAAGCAGGGTGGCAAGGCGTTCTACGTCTCCACCCCCATTTACTACGTCAACGACGCTCCTCACCTGGGCCACGCCTATACGACCGTCGCAGGCGACGTGCTCACCCGCTGGCACCGCCAGCGTGGCGAGAAGGTGTGGTACCTCACCGGCACGGACGAGCACGGTCAGAAGATCATGCGCACCGCGGAGGCGAACGGCGTCAGCCCGCAGCAGTGGGCCGACAAGCTCGTCGACGAGGCCTGGCGCCCCCTCTGGGAGCACCTGGAGATCGCGAACGACGACTTCATCCGCACCACGCAGCAGCGGCACACCGACCGCGTCCAGGAGTTCGTGCAGGACCTGTACGACAAGGGCGAGATCTACAAGGGCGGCTACGAGGGCCCGTACTGCGTCGGCTGCGAGGAGTACAAGCTCCCGGGCGAGCTGCTCGACGGCGAGGGCGACTTCGCAGGTCAGAAGCTGTGCCCGATCCACAAGAAGCCCGTGGAGATCCTCAGCGAGGAGAACTACTTCTTCAAGCTGAGCGAGTACGGCGACAAGCTCCTCGCCCTCTACGAGGCGAACCCGGGCTTCATCCAGCCCGAGTCCGCGCGCAACGAGGTCGTGAACTTCGTCCGGCAGGGCCTTCAGGACCTCTCCATCTCGCGCTCCACCTTCGACTGGGGCATCCCGATCCCGTGGGACCAGAAGCACGTGATCTACGTGTGGGTCGACGCGCTGCTGAACTACGCCACGGCGGTCGGCTACAACGAGAACCAGCAGAAGTTCGAAGAGACCTTCCCGGCCGACGTCCACCTGGTCGGCAAGGACATCCTGCGCTTCCACGCGGTGATCTGGCCCGCGATGCTGATGGCGCAGGGCCTCCCGCTGCCCGGGAAGATCGCCGCGAACGGCTGGCTGATGGTCGGCGGCGAAAAGATGTCGAAGTCGAACCTGACGGGCATCAAGCCGCAGGACCTGACCTCGCACTTCGGCGTGGACGCGTACCGCTGGTACTTCCTGCGCGCCATCGCCTTCGGCCAGGACGGCTCGTTCTCGTGGGAGGACTTCTCCGCCCGCTACACGAGCGAGCTGGCGAACGACTACGGCAACCTCGCCTCCCGCGTCGCCGCGATGGTCGGCAAGTACTTCGACGGCGTCCTGCCCGAGGCCACGGCCGACGGCGAGGCCGAGAAGGCGCTGCACGACGGCCTGGCGACCGCGGTCGCGGTGGCCGACCGGAAGATCGGCGAGGAGCTGGACTTCCAGGGCGGCATCCTGGCCGTGTTCGACTTCGTCAAGCAGGTCAACGGCTACATCACGGAGCAGGAGCCGTGGAAGGTCGCGAAGGACGACTCGGCCGAGGGCCGGGCCCGTCTGGCGACCATCCTCTACACCGCCGCGGAGTCCCTGCGCGCCATCGCCGTCCTGCTGAACCCGGTCATGCCGGACACCTCCCAGAAGCTCTGGGACTCGCTGGGCGCCGAGGCCGTCCTGGGTGCTCTCGCGGACCAGCGGGTTCAGGAGGCCGGCACCTGGGGCACGCTCCCGGCCGGTACGACGGTCACCAAGGGAGCGGTGCTCTTCCCGCGCCTGGAGGAGAAGCCGACCGCGTAGCGCGTCGGCGACCGACCACGGGGTCCGGGACGAACCACCTCCCGGACCCTGGTCGGAAGACGGCCCTGGTCGGAAGATGTAGAGGAAGAGTCGTAGAGGTTCCCCCGACTCGGGCATGTTCCCGCCAAGCCGTATGGTTTCCGCCATGGCAGTCCCCAACGTCATTCCGATCGCCTACGAGCCGAAGCACCGCACCGAGTCCATCGGGCGGTACGCGGACGGCCAGTTCCTCGCGTCGGTCACGTACGCCTTCCCCGAAGGGTTCCGTCTCGACGACGGCTGGGAAGAGCACAAGCGCCTCTACACCGTGCTGCACACCTTCGACGCCGCGGGCAACTACCGCGACTCGGACATCTGGTGTGCCGGCACCTGGGCCGAGCAGCAGCGCAACCCGCACGGCGACGACTCGGTCCTCACCCGGGCCCGCGTCCGCCTGGCCACCCTCCTGCGCAGCCTGCCCCGCCGCTCCTACACGGACATCGCGGTCCGCCCCTTCCGGCTCACCTTCGAGGGCGTGCTGTTCGGCCTGGTGATCCGCGAGGACAAGGACGAGGACGGCGAGCCGGAGACCTGGGCGGAGCTCTACCCGGACCGCCTGGCCTTCGCCGAACCCTGGGACGGCACGTACGACACCTGACACCTGCCACCGGGCGAACGCGAGGGCCGGGGGCTCGTGGTCACCCGGCCCTCGCGTGTCTGAGGGGTGTTACTTCAGGACGCTCGCGCCCGTGGTCGTCGCGAGGGTCGTGGGCAGGTTCTTCGCCGACGTCTCCAGGCCCGAGGTGAGGGCCGGGGTCCAGTTGACCGTGGTCTTCAGGTCCTTCGACGAGGCGGCGTTGTACGCGGCGACGACGTCGGTGACCGTGCCGTTGACGAGGTTGCCGGAGCCCTTGACCGCGCCGGTTCCGTCGCCGCTGAGGAGCTTGGCGACCTTTCCGCCGGTCGGGACCTTCCAGTAGTTGTTCTCGGCGACGACCTGGGCCTTGGCGCGGGAGTTGATGCTGTACTGCGTCGCGTAGCCGTTGAGGGCCGTGACGTCGTAGTAGTTGTTGTAGATGTGCACCTGGCCGACCCGGGCCAGCGGGGCGCGCTGGACGATGCCCTTCCAGATGTTGTGGTGGATGGAGACGCGCAGCTTGCCGCTGGGCTCGCTGTCGCTGCTGCCGATCAGCATCGTCTTGTCGTGGTTGGTGAACTGGTTGCGCGAGACCGTCACCAGGTCCGAGCTCTTGGTGATGTCCAGGGCGCCGTCGTGGATCTGGTACTCGCGGCCGTAGTACTTCGGGTTGGCGCTGTCGAGGTGGGGCGCGTCGGTGAACGTGTTGTGGTCGGCCCACACGTGGGTCGCGCCGCGCAGCGTGACCGAGTCGTAGTTGGAGTTCCAGTTGCCGTCGTCGCCGTCGGTCGGGTCCCACTGCGGGAAGCAGTCCTCGGTGGCGGCGAAGGTCAGGTTGCGGACGACGACGTTGTCCACGTTCTGGATCTGGAGCATGCCGCCGGAGATCCCGGCGTCGGTGCCCGGCACGCCGACGACACTGGTGTTGGCCGGCACCTTGAAGACGATGTTCTTCGCCTGCTTGGTCTGGGCCGCGGCGCGCGCCTTCTCCTGGGTGCCGGAGGGCAGCTTGGAGGTGCCGTAGGACGAGGGGTCGTACGCCTTCAGATAGGCGGAGAGCGAGTAGCCCGTGCCCGACGCGTAGTCGGCGCAGGTCAGCTTCTTGCCCGCGTCGTCGGTGTTGGCGTTGATCGTGCCCTTGATCTTGATGATCCGGGGGGTGGTGTCGGAGGCGGACCCCAGCGCCTTCACCAGCTGGGCGCGGGTGGAGACGGTGAACGTGTGCGCGGCGTCGGCCTTGGTACCACCGGTGGTGCCCGTGCCGGAGGAGGCCCAGCCGTCCTTGGCGGCGAGCGTCTGGTGGTACAGGTCGACGGTCCCGGCGTTCGCGTTCATCACGACGACACCGGCGCCGACGGCCGCGGCCACGGCGGCGGCGGAGACGACGAGGGCGCGGCGCGAGCGGAGGGACCGGCGGTGGGAGGGAGCTGCCACGGGGGATCCTTACGGGGAGGAGCGGGCTTACGTCCTGTCAGTGGTCGCCGCCGCGTGAAGAGTTGCCGCGTGAAGAGGATTTTTTCCGGGGACGTCTCCGCCGGTCGATCAAACGCCTTCACGATTCCCCCACCTCCCCCTTAAGGCGCGCATCGGGGACGAACACTTCTCTCCGGGGAGGGATCACCACACATGGACCGGCGTGTCATCGTCATCCTCACGCAGTTCGTGGCCAAGTAACGCCCCCGTCCACGGCCCTCTCCACGGCCCTCTTCCACGAGTTCCACGGCCCCGTTCGGGGGGCGTGCGCCCCGGGCGCGCTTTACACTCGCGGGCGGGGCGCAGGCGCACGGAGGGTGCGCGCGTGGGGATGGGGGATTCGCGTGAACGAGCTTGCTTTCAGGCGTGGTTGGCGGGCGGCCGTGGTGCTTCTGGCCGGGCTGCTGGGTGCCGCGGCACTGCCCGCCGTGCCCGCCGTCGCCGTGCACGGTGCGGTGCCCGGTGACTTCAACGGGGACGGCTACCGCGACGCCGTACTGCCCGCGCCGGGCGCGAACGTGGCGGGCAGGGAACGGGCGGGCGCCGTCGTCGTGCTGTACGGGTCGAAGACGGGACTGTCGGCCGCGCGGCGAGCGCTGATCACGCAGAACACCGCGGGCGTGCCGGACACCGCCGAGGCGGGCGACGGGTTCGGCTCCGCCACCGCCACGGCCGACCTCAACCGGGACGGCTACGCGGACCTGGTCGTCGGCTCCCCCTTCGAGAGCACCGCGAGGGGCCGGGAAGCGGGGTCCGTGACCGTGCTGTGGGGCAGCGGGAGCGGGCTCACCACGGGTACCGACCTGCCCGCCTCGGCGACGGCGGGCATGGACCCCTACCACTACGGCGCGGACATCGCCGCGACCCGCGGGGCCTCGGCCGCGCGGTCCGAGATCCTGGTCGCCAGCTGGGGCGGTGCCGTCCGCTTCACCGGCCCCTTCACCCGCACCGGCGGCTACGGCGCCTCCGCGGTCGCGGCGGACAGCTCCTGGGGGGACTCCGTCACGCTCGGCGACTTCGACGGCGACGGCTCCCCCGAGCACGTGAACGTGACGTACGGCCAGGGCGGGGAGACCGGCGGGTTCGTCTTCGTCGACCCGGAGGACCAGGACCACGTCGGCCTGCCGGCCCGTCTCGCCCACGGCAACGGCCACATCGCCGCCACCGGGGACGTCGACGGCGACGGCTACGACGACCTGGTGGTCGGCGACCCGGACGAACCCGAAGTCGCGGGCGTGGACGGCGTGTCGGGCGGTCGCGTGCTCGTCTGGCGCGGCTCGGCGGCCGGCATCGCACCCGACGCCGTGCCCGAGCAGCTCACACAGGACACCGCCGGCGTGCCCGACGCGAGCGAGAAGGGCGACGTCTTCGGCGGCGCCCTGACGGTGACCGACCTCAACCGCGACGGCCTCGCGGACCTCGTGATCGGCGCGCCGCGCGAGTCGGTCGGCACCAAGGCGCAGGCCGGCCAGGTGACGGTCGTGCCCGGCCGCCGCACCGGCGCCCTCGGCGCCGGCTCGTACGCCTTCACCCAGGACACGGCGGGCGTCCCGGACGCCTCCGAGGCGGGGGACGGGTTCGGTACGACGGTCGCGGCCGGGGACGTGAACCGGGACGGCAGGCCGGAGCTGTTCGTCAGCGCCTCGGGCGAGAACGAGTCCACCGGCGCCGTCTGGACCCTGCCCGGCTTCACCACCGGCCCGACCGCCGCCCGCAGCCGCGTCTTCACCGCCCCCTCGGTGGGCCTCACCCAGCCGAACTCGGTCCTGCTGGGCGGGTACGGCCTGGGCTGGGTGATCTGACCCCGGGTCACCCGGCCACCGGCACCCGGTGGTGCCGCCGCACCCGCCGAACCCCGCACGACGGCCACCGCACCTGGTACGACTACCCGGTGGACCTTCTCGAACCCCACCTCCGGCTCCTCGCCGAGGTCTTCGACGTGGCCGCCGCCGGCGCCCCCTGGGCCCTGGCCGGCGGCTACGCGCTCCAGGCGCACGAGCTGCTCCAACGCCCGCACGCGAACGTGGACTTGGCGACCGAGAGCGCGGAGCCGATGCCCCGGCTCGCCGAGGCGCTGGGCGCGGCGCTCACCTCCCGGGGCGGCCACGAGGCGACGGTGCGGGACACGGACCCGCTGTCCGCGCACCTGGCCGTGCTGGACCGCGCCACGGACACGGTCCTCCGGTTGGCCCTGCACAAGGAGACCTTCTGGAGCCCGCCCGTCCCGACCCCGTACGGTCCGGCGCTCGCCCTCCCGGACGCGGTGGGCACGAAGGTGCGGGCGCTCTACGACCGCGGTCTGGCCGTCGACCTGATCGACGCGAGAGCGGCGTCGGCCCGCTACACCCACCCCGACCTGGAGGAACTGGCCCGCCGTCATGCCCGGGACGACTTCGACCTGCCCACCCTCCAGACCCGGCTGACGGGCACGGACCACTACCCGGACACGGCGTTCACGGCGTACGGCCTGACGGAGGACCAGCTCACGGACCTGCGTGCGTGGGCTCAGAGCTGGTCGACGGACATCGCGGAGCGGCTGCTGGAGGAGGGGGCGTCACCGGACGAGTGACCGGGACGCACGGGTGGGGCCCGGTCCGCCGGAACGCCCCCGCCGCCGGGATCAGCCGGAAGAGGCCGACGCCTCGGCCGACGCCGTCTCGGACGCGCCCGGCTGGACCGCGTCGTCGGTGCCCTCGTGGGTGGCGTCGGGTTCGACACCCATCGTGATCGAACCCACGACACCCTTGGCGATGTTCTTCTTGTTGTACTTCAGCTTGAGCAGACCGCCCTGGATGCCGCTCTGGTCGTAGATCGTGTCCTCGGTGAGCGTGGTGCGCTCGGTGGTGCTGGTGGAGTACGGCTCCACCTCGGCCGAGGCAAGCACGGACTCCTCGTCGAAGAAGAACTGACCCGTGTGGCAGGTGTTGCCACCCTCATAACCCGCGTCGGTCCACTCGCCGTTGACGTGCACCTTGGTGTGGATGTGGACCGTGCGGCCGCGGTACCAGCCCGGGAAGATCGTCTTGAAGGTGACGCGTCCCTGCCTGTCGGTCTTCCAGGTCCCCCGCAGATAGCGCTCGTCGTCGGTGGGCTCCTCGTGCCCGCCGCCACCGCCGCCGCCGGACGGCTGCTCGCCGGTCGGGGTGCCGGTCGGCACGTCGGTCGGCGTACCGGTCGGGGTGCCGGACGGCGCGTCGGTGGGAGCGCCGCCACCACCACCGGTGGAGAGGCTCTCGTAGCCGGAGTAGATGCCGAGGGCGTCGCAGTGCCAGACGTCGACGGCGGCGTTCACGATGGGCTTGCAGGTCTCGGAGTCGATCACCTTGAGGGCGAGGGTGAGCGGGATGCCCTCCTTGTCCTCGGTGATGTCCTGGCGGAGCTTGTCCGCGTCGATGTAGTACGGACCTTCGGTGGTCTCGGAGGTGAGCTTGTAGCAGACCTCGCCGGCACTCGCGGAAGCGGCGGCCTTGGGCTTGGTCCCGCTCTTCTCCCCGGCGAAGGCGCCGGCGGCGAGCGCCCCGCCCGCCCCGACGGCGACGGCCGCGCCCGCACCGGCGACGACCACCTTGCGCCGGGTCAGATCACGCTTGTGCCTGGGGCCTTGCTGGTCATTCTCGGCACCGGCTGTGTTTTCTGTGTTTCCTGAGTTTCCCGTCATGGCCGCGAAGCTAGGAGGCGGGCCTGTCAGAGGCGTGGGAACGACCTGTGGAATTCCAAGGGCAGGCAAAAAGCGCCGGGCTCCGGGTCCGTTTTGAGCCTGCCCGTGGTAAAGAGGTTGGTGAGGCTTACCTTACTTTTATCTCCGCGTCCGCGTCCGCGCGGCCCGGCCCGGCCCGGCCCCGACACGCACCACCCGGAAGCACCTCTGGCGCCACCCGAACGTCCTGACGCCACCGGGAGCGCCACCTGGCGCCACCTCGGCGCCACGAGGTGCCATCGGGTGCCATCAGGCGTCATGAGGCGCGACGCAGGGCGCCATCAGGTGCCACCGGGTGCCATCCGATGCCGCCAGAAGCCCGTGAGCGCACATGGCGCCACGGTTGCCCACCCAGGCACCACCACGTTTCCGCAGGTCAACGCGTCACAACCTTCCAACGACCCAGAGATGTCACTCCACGGCTTGCACATGGCGCCATAGTGGTGCCATCATGGCGTCATGGACCTCACCCCGTATGTCGACACCCTCCGCCGCGAACTCGCGGTGGCCGCCGAAGCCGGCGGTGACGAAGCCCGCGAGCTGGCGGAGCGGCTCACCGCTCCCCTGGAGTCGGCGACCCGGCTGACCATGCTCCATGTGCTTTCCGCCGCCACGGACGAGATCACCCGCGATCTCGCCCCCGGTTCGGTCGACGTACGGCTGCGCGGGCTCGACCCTCAGTTCGTGGTGACACTCCCGCCCGGCGACGGCGGTGCCACCGCGGAGCCGGTCGCGCCCACCGAGCCGCTCAAGGCTCCGGCCGACGGCGACGAGGGCGGCACCGCCCGTGTCAACCTGCGCCTGCCGGCCCACCTCAAGGCCCGCGCCGAGGAGGCCGCGACCCGCGAGGGCCTGTCGGTCAACGCGTGGCTGGTGCGTGCCGTGTCGGCCGCGGTCGACGGCGGCGCCCGGCCGCCGCGCACGACGGAGAAGACCCAGGCCCTCGGACAGAGCTTCACGGGCTGGGTGCGCTAGCGCCGCACCCGCCCGCACCCCACTGCACCCGCACCACTTCACCCACACCACGTCCCACCAGCGGGGACGCCCTGAAGACCCAAGAGGACGGGACAGCCATGCCTTCTTTCGACACTCCCGAACCGATCTCGGTCACCGCACGCGTGGACGCCGGTTCCCTCCAGTTCACCGCGACCGACCGCCCCGACACCGTCGTCGAGGTGCGGCCCCGCGACCCGGAGAAGGACCTGGACACCCGGGCGGCCGCCCAGACCGAGGTCATCTACGCGAGCGGTGTACTGACCATCAGGACGCCCAAGCCCACGCTGTTCGGCCTCGGCCGCACCGGCACCGTCGACGTGACGATCGACCTGCCCACGGGCTCACGCGTCGACACGACCGGCGCCTGGACCCAGGTGATCGGCGAGGGCCGGCTCGGCGAGGTCCGCGTGAAGAACTCGGCCGGCGACGTCCGCCTCGACACCACGGGCCCGCTGGAGCTGACCGCCTCGCACGGCACGATCACCGTGGACCGCGTCGAGGGCTCCGCCGAGATCACCGCCAGCTCCGGCAGCATGCGCGTCGGCTTCGTCGACGGCTCCGCCGTCCTGAAGAACTCGCACGGCAGCACGACGGTCGGCGCCGTGACCGGCGAACTGCGCGTGAGCGGCGCCAACGGCGACATCGACATCACACGCGCCGAGGACTCGGTCACCGCCACCACCGCCCACGGCACCCTGCGGGTGGGCGAAGTGGTCCGCGGCACCGTCCAGTTGGAGACCTCCTACGGCGCCATCGAGGTCGGTATCCGCGAGGGCACGGCGGCCTGGCTCGACGTCAGCTCCGACTCCGGCCAGGTGCGCAACACGCTCACCGCGTCCGAGTCCCCGGAGCAGACCGAGGACACCGTGAAGATCCGCGCCCGCACCCGGTTCGGCAACATCCACGTCCGCCGCGCCAAGGCCTGAGCAGCGCGATCTCGACCAGCCCCGCCCCCACCCACTTCAAGCCTTCGAACGGAGGGCCCCATGCCTTCTTCTGTCATGCGCACGCCCAGTCGGGGTGACGGTCACCCGTCGCCGATCGCCGTCTCCGCCATCGGGCTGCGCAAGTCCTACGGCGACAAGACCGTCCTCGACGGCATCGACCTGCGCATCCCGGCCGGTTCCGTGTTCGCGTTGCTCGGGCCGAACGGCGCCGGCAAGACCACCGCCGTCAAGATCCTCTCGACCCTCATCTCCCCCGACCACGGATCCGGCGAGATCCGCGTCGGTGGCCACGACCTCGCGGCCGATCCGCGGGCGGTGCGTGCGGCGATCGGTGTCACCGGGCAGTTCTCCGCGGTGGACGGGCTGATCACCGGTGAGGAGAACATGCTCCTCATGGCGGACCTGCACCACCTGTCCAGGGCGGAGGGGCGGCGGGTCGCCGCCGCCCTGCTGGAGCGCTTCGACCTGGTCGAGGCCGCGAAGAAGCCCGCCTCGACCTACTCCGGCGGCATGAAGCGCCGCCTCGACATCGCCATGACCCTCGTCGGCAGCCCGCGGATCATCTTCCTCGACGAGCCGACCACCGGCCTGGACCCACGCTCCCGGCACAACATGTGGCAGATCATCCGCGAACTGGTCTCCGACGGCGTCACCGTCTTCCTCACCACCCAGTACCTGGAAGAGGCCGACGAACTCGCCGACCGCATCGCCGTGCTCAACGACGGCAGGATCGCCGCCGAGGGCAGCGCCGAAGAACTCAAGCGGCTCGTCCCCGGCGGACACGTCCGGCTCCGCTTCGCCGACCCGGCCGCCTACCAGGACGCCGCCTCCACGCTGCGCGAGGCCACCCGGGACGACGAGGCGCTCGCCCTGCAGATCCCCAGCGACGGCAGCCAGCGCGAGCTGCGCTCGATCCTCGACCGCCTCGACACGGCCGGCATCGAGGCCGACGAACTGACCGTGCACACCCCCGACCTCGACGACGTCTTCTTCGCCCTCACCGCCTCCACCACCGTCCCCGGCCAGCCCAAGGAGAACGCCCGATGAGCTCCCTCACCCTCGCCGTGCGCGACTCCACCACCATGCTGCGCCGCAACCTCCTGCACGCCCGGCGCTACCCGTCGATGACACTGAACCTGCTGCTCACGCCCGTCATGCTGCTGCTGCTCTTCGTCTACGTCTTCGGCGACGCGATGAGCGCGGGCATCGGCGGCGACGGCGCCGACCGCTCCGCATACATCGCCTACCTCGTACCGGGCCTGCTGCTGATGACCATCGGCTCCACCACGATCGGCACCGCGGTCTCCGTCTCCATGGACATGACCGAAGGCATCATCGCCCGCTTCCGCACCCTGGCGATCCACCGCGGATCCGTGCTCTTCGGACACGTCGTCGGCAGCGTGATCCAATGCGTCATGAGCGTCACCCTCGCCGCAGCCGTCGGAGTCGCCATCGGCTTCCGGTCCACCGACGCCACCCCCCTGGAATGGCTGGCGGCCTTCGCCCTGCTCGTCCTCTTCGCCACCGCCCTCACCTGGATCGCCGTCGGCATGGGCCTGTCCAGCCCCAACGCCGAAGCGGCCAGCAACAACGCCATGCCGCTCATCTTCCTGCCGCTCATCTCCAGCGCCTTCGTCCCGGTCGACGCGATGCCGGGCTGGTTCCAGCCCATCGCCGAGTACCAGCCGTTCACCCCGGCCATCGAAACCCTCCGCGGACTCCTCCTCGGCAGCGAGATCGGCCACAACGCATGGCTCGCCGTCGCCTGGTGCCTCGGACTCACCGCCCTCGGCTACTTCTGGTCCAAGTCACTGTTCGACCGCGACCCGAAGTAAGGGGAGAAGGACCGGTCAGCAGCGTGCGGGCAGGGGCCCGAAGCTCGTCCCGCTGCGGGGCGGCGCACTCCGACACCGCGTCGGCGTACGCCGCCCCGCAGCCGTTCACGCGGCAGCACCGACGCAGGGGCAGCGAGGAAGGGCCGCCAGGCAGACACGGCGAGGCAGACACAGCGGCAGACACGGCGAAGGTCGTCTAGCGGGACGTGACCGCGCACCCCGCGCCGACTGCCGGGACGCGGGCCGCACGGGGGAGAGCGGGCCCGTCCACGGCCGCCGAGGCCGGTTGTCCCAGTGCCGCACGCGCCGAGCGAAGATGCTCCAGCCCTTCCTTCGCCACCCGCGTGACCTCCTCGTACTCCCCCGCCGTACGGGCCCCGGACAGCCGGGCGCGCGCCGCGCGATGACACTCCGCCGCGCTGGTCAGCGCCCGGCCCGCCGCCTCGTCCGCACCCGCCCAGGCCCGAGCGCCCGGCGGGACGAGGCCGCCGCCCAGCCGGATCAGCCAGTGGTTCGCCTCCGCCTCCGCATCCAGGTCGGACAGCCCGGAGGGGCCCGATGCACCGGACCGTCCTGGACGTCCGGGCCGACCGGACCTGCCGGACCGCCCTGGACGTCCCGGCCGACCGGCCGGACGTCGGGTGCGAGCCGCGCGGCGCTGGGCCACCACCCCCGCCACCGCGCCGACGATCAGCAGCACCGACAGCGCGATCATGAACCCCGTGGATCCCATGGCTGGCTTCCTCCCTTGCCCCGTCGGCCCGTGCCGGCGTACCGCTATGAGACGACGCGGCGCTGTGCTCCCGCCCCGGGCTTCCTGTGCGCCTCCGGTGAGGTTTCCAGGAGCGGATCGGAGGCCGCGCGGGCCCCGCGGATGAACCTCGCCGCGACCACCGCCAGCAGTGACGCCGCCGACAAGGTGTACAGGCCGCCGTTCGTGCTGCCGGTCGTGTCCTTGAGGTAGCCGAAGAGCGTGGGGGAGAAGAAACCACCCAGGTTTCCGATGGAGTTGACCAGCGCCAGGCCCGGCGCCGCGATCCTCAGGTCGAGCCCCGACTGCGCCATCGGCCAGAACAGCGTCGCCGCGCACTTCGAGCCGACCCCGGCCAGCGTGATCGCCGCGAGGCCGAACCAGGGGGAGCCCAGGGTGGCCAGATAGGTGCCCGTGGCCGACAGCACCAGGGTGATCGCCAGATACGGACGGCGGTCCGGGGCCCGGTCGGTGAAGTGGCTCATCGAGTACATGGCGATCATGGAGCAGACCGCCGGGATCGCGGACAGCAGCCCGACCTGGAAGGACGACAGTCCGCCGATGTCCTCGATCAGGCTCGGCAGCCAGAAGGTGATCGCGTAGCCGGTGAGCGTCATCGCGAAGAACGCGCCGGTCAGCAGCGCGACCTGCGGGTGGAAGAGCAGCTTGAACCGTGACGTGTGCGGGGCGCGGCTGCGGGCTTCCCGGTCCTTGGCCACCGCCGCGCCGAGCGCGTCCTTCTCCTCCCGCGTGAGCCAGCGCGCGTCCTCGATCCGGGAGACGAGGAAGAACCCGGCGACGATCCCGACCACGACCGAGAACACGCCCTCCAGCCCGAACATCCACCGCCAGCCGGCGACCCCGCCCGCGCCGTGCAGCTCGAGCAGCGCCCCGGTGACCGGGCCGGTCACGATGCCCGCGGCCGCCGAACCACCGAGGAAGATCGCCGTCGCCCGGCCCCGGCTCGCGTCGGGCAGCCACTGCGTGATGTAGAGCATCGCGCCGGGGAAGAAGCCGGCCTCCGCGACGCCGAGCAGGAAGCGCAGCGTGTAGAAGGTCGTCACGTTGTGGATGAAGCACATCGCCACGATCACCAGACCCCAGGTGATCATGATGCGGGTCAGCCAGACCCGGGCGCCGAAGCGCTCCAGGAGCATGTTGCTGGGCACCTCGAACAGGGCGTACCCGATGAAGAACAGGCCCGCCCCGAGGCCGTAGGCGGTGGCGCTGATGCCGACGTCGGCCTGGAGCTCGTCCTGGACGAAGCCCACGTTCGTCCGGTCGAGATTGTTGACCAGGAGCATCAGGACCAGGATCGGCATCATCCGGCGAAGGAACTTGCCCACCGCCCGGCTCTCGGCGCCGTTCTCGGTGCCGTTCTCGGCCCCGCCCTCAGCCCGGCTCACAGGTTCTGACATCGTTGTCTCCCCATCGCGTTGTTCACATACATGAACTCATGTTACGTATGTGGGAACGATATGGAGGCAACCCCTCCGGGTCAATGGGCTGTTCAGACGCCCACATATGTGAACGGCTCATGAAGAGAGCCACGCCCCCCGACGCGCAGGTCGGGGGGCGTGGCCCGGAGAAATCCGTCGGCTGTCGAAGACCGAAGGTGAAGCCGACGCCTACGCGGAATCGGACGCCGACGGCGACGCCGACGCCGACGCGCTCGGCTGCGGCGGTGAGCCCTGGCCGTCCTCCGTCGCGTCCGGGTCCACGCCGACCGTGATCGACCCGTGGACGCCCCTCGCGATGTCCCGCCTGTCGTAGCGCAGCTTCAGCAGACCGCCCTGGGTGCCGCTCTGGTCGTAGATCGTGTCCTCGGTGAGGGTCGTGCGCTCCGCGGCGTTGCTCGCGTACGGCTCCACCATCGCCGAGGCGAGCACGGACTCCTCGTCGAAGAAGAACTGGCCGGTGTGGCAGGTGTGCCCGCCCTCGTAACCGGCGTCCGTCCACGCGCCGTCCACGTGCACCTTGACGTGGATGTGGACGCACCGGCCGCGGTACCAGCCCGGGAAGACCGTCCGGAAGGTCACCTGACCGTGCCGGTCCGTTCGCCAGGTGCCGCGCAGATAGCGGCTGTCGTCCGTGGGTTCCTGGTGGCCGCCCCCCGGGGGTGCCCCGGTGGGCGCCCCCGTCGGAGGTTCGCCGGTCGGGGGTTCGCCGGTCGGAACGGGACCGCCGCCACCGCCGTTGCCCTGGTCCTCGTAACCCGAGTACACCCCCGCCGCATCGCAGTGCCAGATGTCGACGGCCGCGTCCCGGATCGGCCTGCACGTCTCCGAGTCGATCACCTTCAGGCCGAGGAGGAGCGGGATGCCCTCCCGGTCCTCCGTGACGTCCCGGCGGATCTTGTCGGCGTCGATGTAGTAAGGACCCTCGACCGTCTCCGAGGTCAGCCGGTAGCAGACCTCCCCGTCGGTGCCGGTGTCGGCGCCGGTCCGGGCCGGTCTGCCGCGCCCGTCGGCGGTGCTCGCCGCGAAGGCGGTGCCGCCCAGGCCCGCCACCGCGACGCCGCCCGCGGCCACGGCCACGACCTTGCGACGTGATAAGTCCTGTTCGCTGTGTGGTTTCTGAGATCCCGTCATGAGGCCGGGACGCTAGGGACGAAACCTGTCAGGAGCATAAGGAAGAGCTGTCAGTTACCGGGGAAAACGAAAGTGGCCCGGAACCGACGTCGGTTCCGGGCCACTCCGCGAAAAGGCCTGCCGCTCCCGGCCGTGCGTGCTACTTCGGCTGCGGCTTGCGCACCGACAGGTGCAGCTCCCTCAGCCGGGCCTCCTCCAGCTCCGTCGGCGCGCCCATCATCAGGTCCTGGGCGTTGCCGTTGAGCGGGAAGGCGATGGTCTCGCGGATGTTCGGCTCATCGGCCAGCAGCATCACGATGCGGTCGACGCCCGGCGCGATACCGCCGTGCGGCGGGGCGCCGAAGCGGAACGCGCGCAGCATGCCGGCGAACTTCTCCTCGACCGTCTCGTGGTCGTAGCCCGCGATCTCGAACGCCTTGAGCATGATCTCCGGCTCGTGGTTCCGGATCGCGCCGGAGGACAGCTCCACGCCGTTGCAGACGATGTCGTACTGCCAGCCCAGGATGTCCAGCGGGTCCTGGGTCTCCAGGGCCTCCAGACCGCCCTGCGGCATCGAGAACGGGTTGTGCGAGAAGTCGATCTTGCCGGTCTCCTCGTCCTTCTCGTACATCGGGAAGTCGACGATCCAGCAGAAACGGAAGACGTTCTCCTCGAAGTGCCCGGCACGCTTGGCGGCCTCGACCCGCACCGCGCCCATGATCTTCGAGACCTCGTCGTACTCGCCCGCGCCGAAGAACACCGCGTGGCCGGCGGCCAGCGACAGGCGCTTGGTCAGCTCGGCGACGTTCTCCTCGGTCAGGAACTTCGCGATCGGACCGGTCAGCGAGCCGTCCTCGGCCACCCGGACCCAGGCCAGGCCCTTCGCGCCCAGCGTCACCGCGAAGTCGCCGAGCTGGTCGAAGAACTTACGGGGCTGCGCGGAGACGTCCGGCACCGGCAGCGCGCGGACGTGCTTGCCCGCGAAGGCCTTGAACTCCGAGCCCTCGAAGATGTCGGTGATGTCGACGAGTTCCAGCTGGGCCCGCAGGTCCGGCTTGTCGGAGCCGTACTTCAGCATCGACTCGCGGAACGGGATGCGCGGGAAGGGGGAGGTGACGTGGCGGCCGCCGCCGAACTCCTCGAACAGCTCCGTCATGAGCTTCTCGATCGGCTGGAAGACGTCCTCCTGCTCGACGAAGCTCATCTCGACGTCGAGCTGGTAGAACTCGCCCGGCGAGCGGTCCGCGCGCGCGTCCTCGTCGCGGAAGCAGGGGGCGATCTGGAAGTAGCGGTCGAAGCCCGAGATCATCAGCAGCTGCTTGAACTGCTGCGGGGCCTGCGGCAGGGCGTAGAACCGGCCCGCGTGCAGACGGGACGGGACGACGAAGTCGCGGGCGCCCTCGGGGGAGGTCGCGGACAGGATCGGCGTCGCCATCTCGTTGAAGCCCAGCGCCGTCATCTTGTGCCGCATCGCCGAGATGACCGACGTCCGCAGCATGATGTTGCGGTGCATGCGCTCACGGCGCAGGTCCAGGAAGCGGTACTCCAGGCGCCGCTCCTCGTTGACCCCGTCCTCGGCGTTGATCGTGAAGGGGAGCGGCTGGGCGGCGCCGAGAAGCTCGACCTCGCCGACCTCGACCTCGATCTCGCCGGTCGGCAGCTCCGCGTTGACGTTCTCCGAGCCGCGCGAGACGACCTTGCCGTCGATGCGGACCGTCGACTCCTTGGTCAGCCGGTCGAGGGCCTCGTACGCGGGCGTGCCGGGACGGGCGACGAGCTGCGTGATGCCGTAGTGATCACGCAGATCGATGAAGAGGATGCCGCCCAGGTCGCGCCGATTGTGCAGCCAGCCGCTCAGCCGGACGTCGGTGCCGACGTCAGAGGCGCGGAGCTCGCCGCAGGTGTGGGACCTGTACCGATGCATCGTCGTTCATCCAGTCTTCGCGGATCGGGGGCGTGTTTCACGTGAAACAACCCCCAGCGTACCGGGCAGTCACTGATCACCTCCCCTCAATACGGGTGCGGCGATCAGTGGCACTTCTTCGCCCCATCTTCCTAAAGTGGGGCAATGCGCACTGGTGAGCCGTTGCCCGCCGTGGGGGAGGTCCTCGCCTCCCTCGCGACCGGCCTGTGGCACTGGGACACCGCCACCGGGCTGGTCACGGTCGACGCCGAGGCAGCCCGGCTGCTCGGGCTGCCCCCGGAGGAGACGGTCCTCACCGAGGCCCAGACCCGGGCCCGCCTCCACCCCGTCGACTGGAACGAGATCACCGGAGTGATCCAGCTCGCCGTCGCCGAGGGCACCCTCGCCGAGGTACGCATCCGGATCATGGACGACCTGGGACGGGTCGTCCGGGTCGTGCGCAGCCGCTCCAAGCCGTCCTTCGACCCGGTGAAGAAGGCGTACGAGCTGATCGGCACCCTCCAGGAAGTGACCGAACCGACGCCGGGCACCCCCGCGGGACGGACCGCCGTCACCGGCGACTGGCGGCGCTCACGCGAGGCGTTCCTGCTGGACGCGGGCCGGGCGCTGGCGGAGGCGCGGTCCACCGAGGAGGTGCTGAGGGTCGCGGCGGCCCTGTCCATGCCGGGCTTCTCCCCGGACGGACTCGCCGTCTTCGGCGTGAAGGGCGAGCGGCTGACGATCATCGGCCACCACGGACACCGGTCCGGCGACGACGACCCCTTCAGCCATATGTCCATCCATACGGACTATCCGGCCGCCGAGGTCGTGCGCACCGGGCGGGCCGTGTACCTGTCCTCCCCCGAGCGGTACAAGGAGCGCTACCCGCTCACCTGGCCGCTGGCCGCGCACTTCGGCCGTCACTCGTGGGCGTTCCTGCCGCTGACGGTGGCCGGCCGCACGATGGGCGCCTGGATGGCCGGCTTCGCGTACCCGGTGGCGTTCACCCCGGACGAGCGGTCCGTGCTGACGACGGTCGCGCGCATGCTCGCCCAGGCCCTCACCCGCGCGAGTCTGGCGGAGACCCAGCGCGAGCTGACCGACGGCCTCCAGCGCTCCATGCTCCCCACCCTCGGCCCCGAGATACCGGGCATGACCCTCGCCGCCCGCTACATACCGACCGGCGGCGGCCTTCAGGTCGGCGGCGACTGGTACGACATGATCCCGCTGCCGAGGGGCCGCTTCGCCCTGGTCATCGGCGACGTCCAGGGCCACGACGTCCGCGCCGCGGGGCTCATGGGCCAGCTGCGCATAGCGGTACGGGCGTACGCCGCCGAGGGCCACCGCCCCGACGCCGTCCTCTCCCGAGCCTCCGGTTTCTTCCACGGCCTCACCGACACGGACGGCGGAGCCGGGGCCGATCCGCGTTTCGCCACCTGCCTGTACATAGAGGTCGACCCGGTGACCGGGGTCCTGGAGACCGCCCGGGCCGGACATCTGGACCCCACGATCCGCATGTCCGACGGCACCGTGCTGGTCCGCGCCACCGCCGGGGGCCTGCCCCTCGGCATCGACCCGGACGCCGACTACCCCACCACCCGGCTCGCCCTGGAACCCGGCGAGGCGCTGATGCTCTGCACCGACGGCCTGCTGGAGACCGGCGGCCACGACCTCGACACCGGCTGGCGGCGCGTCCGCAAGATCCTCGAGGCACACCAGGGCGATCTGGAGGAGCTGGCCGACGCCCTGGTCCAGGCGGTGCACGGCCCTTCCTCCCACCACACCACGGGCCCTCTCGCGGACCGCCGCGAGGACGACATCGCCGTGCTGCTCCTGTGCCGCCAGGGCGCGGGCGGCTGCGGGCCCGGCGCCGCTCCCGTGCCGGTCCGGCAACCCGTGCGGCGCTCGATGCTGACGGTCGCGCAGGCCGAACCCGAGCGGATCGCCGTGGCCCGGCAGCAACTGCGCGAGCTGCTGCACGACTGGACCTGCGAGGACCAGGTCGACTCGGCGGTCCTGCTGGTCTCCGAGACGCTGACGAACGTCCTCGTCCACACCGACGCGGACGCGCTGCTCGTCGCCGAGGTGACCGGCGGCCCCGGCGAACGCCGGCTCCGTATCGAGGTCACCGACGCCGGCGACGACCTCCCCCATATGCGCCGCCCCGGCGAACTGGCGTCCTCGGGGCGTGGCCTGGTCCTCATCGAACTGCTCGCGGACACCTGGGGGGTGGCGCCCCGGGGTGAGGGCAAGAGCATCTGGTTCGAGCTCTACGAGTTCGGCGAGCCCTCGGCGGGAGCACTGTGACGCGTCCGTAGTTCGTGCAGGACCCCGAAGGCGGCGGCCGTCAGGGGAACGGCGAGCAGCATGCCCAGGATCCCGGCCACGGACGCCCCGGCCGTGATGGCCACCATCACCACCGCCGGATGCATCTGCACGGTCCGGCTCTGGATCACCGGCTGCAGCACGTGCCCCTCCAGCACCTGCACCGCCAGCACCACCCCGAGCGCCCACAGCGCGATGACGAAGCCCCGGTCGGCGAGCGCCACCAGCACGGCGACGGCCCCGGAGAGAAAGGCGCCGAGATAGGGGATGTACGCCCCGACGAAGACGAGGGCCCCCAGCCCGACCGCCCCCGGCACATCGAGGACGAGCAGTCCGACGGTGATGCACACGGCGTCGATGAAGGCGATGAAGGTCGTGCCCCGCATGAACCCCTCCACGGCCCGGAAGGCCCGCCGGGCCATGGCCTCCAGGGTGTCGCCGGTACCGCGTGGAGCGAGGGAACGCAGCGCGCCGACCGCCCGGTGCGAGTCGCGCAGAAAGAAGAAGACGAGCAGCAGCGCGAGCACGGCCATGGCGATGCTCTCGCCGACGACACTCACCCCGCTGATGACGTTGGACGCGGCCGTCCCCCCGAACTTGGTCAGCAACTCCTTCGCATTGGACGCGAGGTCGTCGAGCGAGGTCCCGGCGGCCCCGAAGTGCTCGGCGATGCTCCGTGCCGCCGACCTGAGCGCGGCGACGATCTGATCCCCGCTGTCGATCAGCGCGGCGACGACGATGTACACCGCCCCGCCGACCACGGCGACGACGGCGACACACGTCAGCCCCGCCGACACCGACCGGGGCACCCCCACCTCCACCAGCCTCCGGTACAGCGGCCTGAGCAGCGCGGTCCCGAGCAACGCGAGCAACACGGGGGTGACGGCGGTACGAAGCTCCGAGCAGAGCCTGATCCCGACGTATCCCACGCCTGACGCGAGCAGCACGAGAGCGCACCAGGCGGCCAGGCGACGCGCGGGCAGCGGGAGCAGGTGCACGGGTTCAGCGGATCACGGAAGCACCGGGTTGTCCTGACCGGACGGCCGCCCGGGTGAAGGGACATGACCCGGACTCAGAATCGAACATCCACTCCTAAAGGGTGAACGTCCTTGCCAGTGCAGCCCGTTGCTGTGGCATATGCCTATTTTTCGAGGCGGAGGTGATGCTCGATGTACGAGCAGAGCAACACACCGCCGCCGGACCAGTCGGCGGCACAGCAGGACGCGATCGACGTCAATGACTTCGTGTTCGCGGCGACGGGGGCGCGGCTGCGGAGGCTGACGCTGCCCGACCGGGAGCACTGGTTCGTGGCGGCGGACGTGGCCACGCAACTCGGGTACGCAAACACGCGCCAGGCGCTCCTTGCTCATGTTCCAGCAAACTGTCACACAGCGCTGAGCGATCTTGCTCGAAGCGTCTATGGAGCAGACGCTTCACGCAAAATTGCAGTTCACGGGCTCAAGAAGTCGATGAGGATGGTGAACCTGAAAGGGCTCATCAGCCTCGTCAACGGTTGCAGCAAACCCGAGTGCGCACCATTCAAAGCCTGGGTCGACGAAGTCATCCAGTCTGTCCAGCGGCAGGGCTCCTACTCCCTGGAACCGGCCGCCGGACAACCCGCCCCCGTCGGCGGTACCGCGTACGTCATGCCCGAGCAGGTCGTCGAGGCCATCGTGCGGCTCGAGGAGCGCAACCTGTACGCGGACGAGATGCTGGCAGCCGCCGCAGGGGAGCGCAACGACCTGCTTCGGCAGATCACGGACAGTCAGAACAGGATGGCCGACGCGCTGAGGGACATCGCCGAAGCCCTCAGGCGGCCCAGCCACAGCGCCCCTGCGCCTGGACTGACTGCCCAGCAGCTTCTCGACACGTGGAAGAAGAGGCACCTCCTCGTCACAGATGACGTGCACACAGTCGCCGCCGTCCTCGCCCCGGCACTGGCGCGTGGTGAGGCCCGCTACCACGTCGAGGAGATCGCCGCCCGGACCGGTATGTCGCAGGATCGCGTCCACGACTGCCTGCGCATGCTGCTGAAGCGCGGCTGTATGCGGCAGACCGGGTGTTCCGCTGACGGAGCGCCCGTCTACGTGCTGCCGTAGTCAGGTGACATGAGACAGGCCCGAAGTCGCAAACCAACGTTGCGGCTTCGGGCCTTGTCACACCGTAGCGGCTGTCGGCCGGCCGGAGGGCTAGATGCCCTCCGCCGTCATCCCGTGCACCGCCGGAATCGTGCCCAGCCGGCCCTTCTGGAAGTCCTCGAAGGCCTGCTGGAGCTCGTCCTTGGTGTTCATCACGAATGGGCCGTAGTGGGCCATCGGCTCACGGATCGGCTGCCCGCCCAACAGCACGACCTCCAGGTCAGGCGTGTGCGAGTCCTGCTTCTCGTCCGCGCGGACCGTCAGCGAGGAACCCGCGCCGAAGACCGCCGTCTGACCCAGGTGGATCGGCCGACGCTCGGCGCCGACCGAGCCGCGGCCGGCCAGTACGTACGCGAGACCGTTGAAGTCCTCACGCCACGGAAGAGTGAGTTCCGCGCCCGGCGCGAGGGTCGCGTGGACCATCGTGATGGGGGTGTGGGTGATGCCGGGACCGGCGTGGCCGTCCAGCTCGCCCGCGATGACCCGCAGGAGCGCGCCGCCGTCCGGGCTCGCCAAGAGCTGTACGTGGCCGCCGCGGATGTCCTGGTACCTCGGCGCCATCATCTTGTCCCTGGCCGGCAGGTTCACCCACAGCTGGAGGCCGTGGAAGAGACCGCCGGACATGACCAGCGACTCCGGCGGCGCCTCGATGTGGAGAAGACCCGAGCCGGCCGTCATCCACTGGGTGTCGCCGTTGGTGATGGTGCCGCCGCCGCCCTGGCTGTCCTGGTGGTCGAAGATCCCGTCGATGATGTAGGTGACGGTCTCGAAGCCGCGGTGCGGGTGCCAGGGGGTGCCCTTCGGCTCGCCCGGCGCGTATTCCACCTCGCCCATCTGGTCCATCATGATGAACGGGTCGAGGTGGCGGTAGTTGATCCCGGCGAACGCACGGCGTACCGGGAAGCCCTCACCCTCGAAACCGCTCGGCGCGGTCGTGACGGTGAGCACGGGACGTGCGACCGCGTCGGCCGATGCGGTGACGCGCGGCAGGGTCAGCGGGTTCTCGACGGTCACTGCGGGCATGTCCGTACCTCCTTGGGCGACGTACGTCCCAGTTTAGTTGAGCATTGAACTTTCTGCTACCCGTAACGATGGAAGCCCGCAGGACATTCCCGTGGAGCGGCGACCGCGCAGGGGCAGTGGCGCGGGGGAACCCTATGGCACGGCTGTGAAGGGCATGAGGCATCCACCGGACACCCGAGGGACGGCCAGGAAGAAGAAAGGAGAGAGAGAAGGAGGGCGAAGGAGAGCGAGAAGAGGCAGCGACAGCGAGCGAAGAGCGGGGGAGAGGGAGAGGGGAGAGGGGAACCCTCAGCCGTACATCCGCCGCATCGCGAACTCGACCATCTGCTCGACCGCCTTCGCGTCGAACACCATCCGGTGCTCACCCTCCATGTCGAGGACGAAGCCGTACCCGGTGGGCAGCAGGTCGACCATCTCGGAGCCGGTGATCACGAAGTACTTGGACTCCTTGCCCGCGTACCGGCGCAGCTCCTTGAGCGAGGTGAACATCGGGATCACCGGCTGCTGGGTGTTGTGCAGGGCGAGGAAGCCGGGGTTGTCACCGCGCGGGCAGTAGACCTTGGAGGTCGCGAAGACCTGCTGGAAGTCCTCCGCGGCCAGCTGCCCGGTGGTGAAGGCCCGCACCGCGTCCGCGAGGGACGGCGGGGACGGCTCCGGGTAGAGCGGCGGCTGCTGACCGTACCCGCCGTGGCCGCCGGGCATCTGCTGCTGCGGCGGGGCGTACTGCTGCTGTGCAGCACCGCCGTCCATGGGCTGGCCGTATCCGTACATGGGCGCAAGCGTACCGAGCGCGCCCGCCGGGCGGGGCGGTACGGGGGCCCCTTCCGAGGCGCACGGCACGCGTTACGCGTCACAGATGGCCGGTTCGGGGTTGCGACTTATTACCGACGGGTAGCATCATCGGTAGCTACTTGTTGGTACGTGAACTAGCGCGAGGATCCAGTCCCTCGCCGATCTCTCTTTACGGAGCCGTCGCCATGGGGCACTACAAGTCGAATCTCCGCGACATCGAGTTCAACCTCTTCGAGGTGCTCGGGCGCGACAAGCTGTACGGCACCGGCCCGTTCGGGGAGATGGACACCGAGACCGCGAAAAGCATCCTCGAGGAGCTGACCCGCCTCTCGGAGAACGAGCTGGCGGAGTCCTTCACGGACGCCGACCGCAACCCGCCCGTCTTCGACCCCGAGACCAACACCGCGCCGGTCCCCGCGTCCTTCAAGAAGAGCTACCAGGCCTTCATGGACTCCGAGTACTGGCGTCTGGGCCTGCCCGAGGAGATCGGCGGCACCACCGCCCCGCCGTCCCTGATCTGGGCGTACGCGGAGCTGATCCTCGGTGCCAACCCGGCCGTGTGGATGTACTCCTCCGGCCCGGCCTTCGCCGGCATCCTCTTCGACGAGGGCAACGACGTCCAGAAGAAGATCGCGCAGATCGCCGTCGACCGGCAGTGGGGCTCCACGATGGTCCTCACCGAGCCGGACGCCGGCTCGGACGTGGGCGCCGGCCGTACCAAGGCGGTCCAGCAGGAGGACGGCTCCTGGCACATCGAGGGCGTGAAGCGCTTCATCACGTCCGGTGAGCACGACATGTCGGAGAACATCCTCCACTACGTGCTGGCCCGTCCCGAGGGCGCCGGTCCCGGCACCAAGGGCCTGTCCCTCTTCATGGTCCCGAAGACGCTCTTCGACTTCGAGACCGGTGAGCTGGGCGAGCGCAACGGCGTCTACGCCACGAACGTCGAGCACAAGATGGGCCTGAAGGCCTCCAACACCTGCGAGATGACGTTCGGCGACCGGCACCCGGCCAAGGGCTGGCTGATCGGCGACAAGCACGACGGCATCCGCCAGATGTTCCGCATCATCGAGTTCGCCCGCATGATGGTCGGCACGAAGGCGATCTCCACGCTCTCCACCGGCTACCTCAACGCCCTGGAGTACGCCAAGGAGCGCGTCCAGGGCCCCGACCTGGCGAACTTCATGGACAAGGCCGCGCCGAAGGTCACCATCACCCACCACCCCGACGTGCGCCGCTCGCTGATCACGCAGAAGGCGTACGCGGAGGGCATGCGCGCCCTCGTCCTCTACACGGCCTCCGTCCAGGACGCGATCGCCGTGAAGGAGGCGAACGGCGAGGACGCGAAGACGGAGCACGCGCTCAACGACCTGCTCCTGCCGATCGTCAAGGGCTACGGCTCCGAGAAGGGCTACGAGCAGCTCGCCCAGTCCCTCCAGACCTTCGGCGGCTCCGGGTTCCTCCAGGAGTACCCGATCGAGCAGTACATCCGCGACGCCAAGATCGACACCCTGTACGAGGGCACCACGGCGATCCAGGGCCAGGACTTCTTCTTCCGGAAGATCGTCCGCAACCAGGGCGCCGCGCTGAACTCCCTCGCCGAGGACATCAAGAAGTTCCTGGCGCTGGGCACCGGCGGCGAGGAGCTGGCCGGCGCGCGCGAGCACCTGGCCAAGGCCGCCGTCGAGCTGGAGGCCATCGTCGGTCTGATGCTGACCGACCTCGCGGCCACCGAGCAGGACGTCAAGAACATCTACAAGGTGGGCCTGAACACCACCCGCCTGCTGCTCGCCTCCGGTGACGTCATCGTCGGCTACCTGCTCCTCAAGGGTGCCGCGATCGCCGCCGAGAAGCTGGAGTCGGCCGCCACCAAGGCCCTCTCCGCGAAGGACGTGGCGTTCTACACCGGCAAGATCGCGGCGGCGAAGTTCTTCGCGGCCGACGTCCTGCCGGGCGTCACCCTGGCCCGCAAGATCGCCTCCGGTGTCGAGCTCGACCTGATGGAGCTGGACGAGGCCGCCTTCTAGCACTCGGAGGCCTCTAGCACTCAGAGGCCGCGTTCCAGGACGCATCCGCACAACCGCGCGACACTCCACATTGTCCTCACGAGGGCCCGCTCCCCATCACCGGGAGCGGGCTCTCGTACGTCGTTAAGGTGAACCCCATGAGCGCACCCTCCCGCTTCGACCGCGGCCACACCGACGACCTCATGACGTTCCTGACGGCGAGCCCGTCGCCGTACCACGCCGTGGCGAACGCGGCCGAGCGCCTGGAGAAGGCCGGGTTCCGGCAGGTCTCGGAGACGGACGCCTGGGACGCGGAGGCCTCGGAAGCCTCCGCGGCGGGGAGCGGTGGCAGGTATGTGCTGCGCGGCGGCGCGATCGTGGCCTGGTACGTGCCCGAGGGCGCCGCGCCGCACACGCCGTTCCGGATCATCGGTGCGCACACCGACTCCCCGAACCTGCGCGTCAAGCCGCTGCCCGACACCGGGGCGCACGGCTGGCGCCAGGTGGCCGTGGAGATCTACGGCGGTCCGCTGCTCAACTCCTGGCTCGACCGCGACCTGGGCCTCGCGGGCCGGCTGACCCTGCGGGACGGCTCGACGCGTCTGGTCGACGTGGGCCGCCCGCTCCTGCGGGTCCCCCAGCTCGCCATCCACCTGGACCGGGCGGTCAACACCGACGGCCTCAAGCTCGACAAGCAGCGCCACCTCCAGCCCGTCTGGGGCCTGGCGGGCGATGTGCGCGACGGCGACCTGATCGCCTTCCTGGAGCAGGAGGCCGGGCTGGCCGCGGGTCAGGTCACCGGCTGGGACCTGATGGCGCACTCCGTGGAGCCGCCCGCCTACCTGGGCCGCGACGAGGAGCTGCTGGCCGGCCCCCGGATGGACAACCTGCTCTCCGTGCACGCCGGTACGGCGGCGCTGACGGCCGTGGCGACCGGCGGCGAGGGCCTGCCGTACATCCCGGTGCTGGCCGCCTTCGACCACGAGGAGAACGGCTCGCAGTCGGACACCGGCGCGGACGGGCCGCTGCTGGGCAGCGTGCTGGAGCGTTCGGTGTTCGCGCGCGGAGGGTCGTACGAGGACCGGGCGAGAGCCTTCGCGGGCACCGTCTGTCTGTCCTCCGACACCGGTCACGCCGTCCACCCCAATTACGCGGAGCGGCACGACCCCACGCACCACCCGCGGGTCAACGGCGGTCCGATCCTCAAGGTCAACGTCAACAACCGCTACGCGACCGACGGTTCGGGCCGGGCGATCTTCGCCGCCGCCTGCGAGAAGGCGGGCGTGCCGTTCCAGAACTTCGTCTCCAACAACTCCATGCCCTGCGGCACGACCATCGGCCCGATCACCGCGGCCCGGCACGGCATCCGCACCGTCGACATCGGCGTGGCCATCCTGTCGATGCACAGCGCGCGGGAGTTGTGCGGCGACGCCGACCCGTACCTGCTGGCCAACGCGCTGGTGGCGTTCCTGGAGGGGTAGCAAGTCGGCCGCCGCGCATGGGAGTCGGGCCCCGGGGTACCCGGATCCGGTGGTGAACCGGAGTGGCCGGTACACCGGACAGGAGGCAACATCATGGGCCTCGGCGGATGCATCATCCTCATCGCCGTGGGAGCCATCCTCACGTTCGCGACGGACTGGGACATGCAGGGCGTCAATCTCGACCTGGTCGGCGTCATCCTGATGATCGTCGGGCTGATCGGCGTGACGACGTTCAGCAGCATCGCCCGGCGCCGCCGGGTGATGGTGCCTCCGACCTCGACCACGGTGGTCGAGACAGAGCGGCACCAGCGTGACGGTTACAACGGCGGCTACGGCGTCTGACCGTGACCCGGGTCAGGCGCCCGGTCCGGCCAGGACCCACGGCAACCGGTCCGCCCCGCCCTCGGTGAGGCGGACCGGAACACCCCGGTCCTGCCGGCGGACCTGGCCGACGGGGTACTCTCCCGGCCGACCGTCACGTCGGCGCGACGTCAGCGCGACGTCAGCGCGTGCCCCGTGGTGGCGTCCACATGGGCCGGGACCTCCTCGTGGCGATCGCCGACCGTCGAGGTGCCGGTGGGTTCCAGGAGAAGGATCTCGGTGGGCACGGGCGCGTACGGCTTGTGTTCGGTGCCGCGCGGGACGGTGAAGACGGAGCCCTTGGGAAGGGTCACGGTGCGCTCTCCCCCCGGCTCGCGCAGGGAAATGCGGAGCTCCCCCTCCAGGACCAGGAAGAACTCGTCCGTGTCGTCATGGACGTGCCAGAGGTGCTCGCCCTCGACATGGGTGACGCGCACGTCGTAGTCGTTCACGGTGGTGACGATGCGCGGGCTCCACTGCTCGGTGAAGGAGGCGAGCGCGGCGGGCAGGGAGACGGGTTCGTTGGTCATGTCCCCCATCGTGGGGTGGGCCGCGCGGCCGTGCGAGTGCTAGGAATCGCACATGCCGCAAGATTCCTCTCAACGCACCGTGAGTGCGCCGCACCGGGTCGCCGTGATCGTGGACGAGGGCACCAATCCCTTCGAGGTCGGTGTCGCCACCGAGCTGTTCGGCCTGCCCCGGCCCGAACTCGGGCTGGCCCGGCCGCTGTACGAGGTCGTGCTGTGCACCCCCGCGCGCGAGGTGCGGATGAACCACGGGTTCTTCACCATGACCGGCGGGCGCGGCCTGGAGGCGGTGGACTCGGCGGACACCCTCGTGGTGCCGGGCCGGCCCGACAATGTCGTCCCGCGCGGCCCCGCCGTCCTCGACGCCATCCGGCGCACCCACGCGCGCGGGGCGCGGGTCATGAGTTTCTGCACCGGCACCTTCGCGCTCGCCGAGGCCGGGCTGCTCGACGGACGCCGGGCCACCACGCACTGGATGTGGGCCGAGGCGTTCCGCGCGCTGCATCCGAAGGTGCGGCTGGAGTCCGACGTCCTCTTCGTCGACGAGGGCGGCATCCTCACCGCCGCGGGCAGCGCCGCCGCCCTCGACCTCGGGCTGTACGTCGTACGGCGCGACCACGGCGCGGAGATCGCCAACGCCGTCTCCCGCCGGCTGGTGTTCGCCGCGCACCGGGACGGCGGCCAGCGGCAGTTCGTGGAGCGCCCGGTGCCGGACGTGCCCGACGAGTCGCTGGCGCCGCTGCTCGCGTGGGCGCAGGAGCGGCTGGGGGAGCCGCTGACGGTGGCGGAGCTGGCGGCGCGGACGGCGGTGAGCCCGGCGACCCTGCACCGGCGGTTCCGGGCGCAGCTCGGCACCACCCCGCTCGCCTGGCTGACGGCGGAGCGGGTGGCGCTCGCCTGCCGGCTGATCGAGCGGGGTGAGCAGCGGCTGGACGTGGTGGCGGCCAGGAGCGGACTGGGGACCGCCGCGAACCTGCGCGCCCGCGTGCGGCGCGAGACCGGACTCAGCCCATCGGCCTACCGGCGGCGTTTCGGACCGGCCGTCGGGGAAGCCGTAACCGCATGAGATTCCTCGTACGCGACCGGCTCCTCGGCTTCGGTGACGACTACTGGATCGAGGACGACCGCGGCAACAAGGTGTACCTCGTCGACGGCAAGGCGATGCGGCTGCGGGAGACCTTCGAGCTGAAGGACACCCGTGGACGGGTCCTGATCGACATCCACCAGAAGATGTTCGCCCTGCGGGACACGATGGTGATCGAACGGGACGGCGAACCGCTGGCCACGATCCGGCGCAAGCGGCTGTCGCTGCTGCGCAACCACTACCGGGTGGCCCTGGCGGACGGCCGCACCGAACTCGACGTCAGCGGCAAGATCCTCGACCGGGAGTTCGCGGTCGAGTACGACGGCGAACTGCTGGCCGTCGTCTCCCGGCGGTGGCTGCACGTGCGGGAGACCTACGGCGTCGACGTCGTGCGGGAGGACGCGGATCCGGCGCTGCTCATCGCGGTGGCGGTGTGCGTGATCCACCTCGCCGACAAGGAACGCGAGGACTGAGGACCAGAAAGAACCGGGAGCGGCTGGGCGCGGGAGGCCGGGAGCGGCTCGGGGCGGGAGGCCACGGCTCGGGGCGGGAGGCCGCGGCTCGGTGCGGGAGGCCGCGGCTCGGTGCGGGAGGCCGCGGCTCGGTGCGGGAGGCCGCGGCTAGGGGCGGCGTTCAGGAGTGCGCAGGCCGAGGACCCGGTCCTTCAGGGCCGGGAACTGCTCCCGGGTCGTGGCGACCCTGGACGGGTCGAACTCGACCCTCAGGACCTCCTCGCCGGAACCCGCCTCCGCCAGCACCTCGCCCCACGGATCCACCACGATCGAGTGACCCGCCTGCGGAACTCCGGCATGCGTCCCGGCCGTTCCACACGCAAGCACGAACGCCTGGTTCTCGACCGCCCGCGCCCGGGCCAGCAGCGTCCAGTGCGCCCGGCGGCGCTCCGGCCAGCCCGCGGGGATCACGAGGGTCTCGGCGCCGGCGTCGACGAGACCGCGGAAGAGTTCGGGGAAACGGAGGTCGTAGCAGGTGGCGACACCGACGGTCGTTTCGGGAAGGCGGACCGTCACCAGTTCCTCGCCCGCGCCCATCAGCACGGCCTCGCCCTTGTCGAAGCCGAAGCGGTGGATCTTGCGGTAGGAGGCGGCCAGGTCACCGGAGGGGGAGAAGACGAGAGACGTGTTGAAAAGGGGTCCCTCGCCCGCGGCGGAGCCGCCGCCGGACGGAGCGCGCTCCGGGATCGAGCCCGCGTGCAGCCACACGCCCGCCTCGCTCGCGGCCTTGGCCATCGCCTCGTACGTCGGCCCATGGAGGGGCTCGGCCTCGCTGCCGAACTCCTCGTAGGCGAACGCCCCGGTCGTCCACAGCTCCGGCAGCACCACGAGGTCGGCGGCACCGGCCTGCTCCCGTACCAGTGCGGCAACCCGCACCCGTCGCGATTCGACCGATTCGCCCTCTTCTACAGCGATCTGGATCAGAGAGGCGCGCACACTACCACCGTCCTGGCATTCGAGTCGTCCACACGGGCCTACGATCGTCACACGAAAGCACTGCCGGGGTGCCTCACAGCAGCGTAACTTAGCGTTCCGAGACACCCGCCGACACCCGGCGACACCCGCCGATACCTGCCCACACCGCCACCTCCCGCTGGCAACGCCGCCACAACCACCCGAGTACCGACCGCCGAGGGGTCCCGTTTCCGTGAGTCTGCATCCCACCCTCCAGCCCTACGCCGACGCCTGGACCCACTCCATCGAAGCGATATCCGAGTTGGTGCTGCCGCTGGTGGAGGCGGACTGGAACCGCCGGACACCGTGCCCCGGCTGGTCGGTGCGCGACATCGTGTCGCACGTCATCGGGCTGGACTGCGAGATGTACGGCGACCCGCGCCCCATCCACACCCTGCCGCGCGACCTCTACCACGTCACCAACGACATCCAGCGCTACATGGAGATGCAGGTCGACGTCCGCCGCCACCACACGGCGCCGGAGATGACGTCCGAGCTGGAGTACACGGTCATCCGCCGCAACCGCCAGCTGCGCAACGAGTCGCGCCAGCCCACCACGATGGTGCGCGGCCCGCTCGGCACCGAGCTCACGCTCGAGGAGTCCATGCGCAAGCACGCGTTCAACGTGTGGGCGCACGAGCAGGACCTGCGCGCCGCCCTCGGCCGGCCCGGCAACCTCGACTCGCCCGGCGCGCACATCGCCCGTGACGCGCTGCTCGCCGAACTCCCGGCGGTCGTCGCCGAGAAGGCCGACGCCCCGCGCAGCTCCGCGGTCGTCTTCGACGTGCACGGGCCGATCGAGTTCCTGCGCACCATCCGCGTCGACATCCAGGGCCGCGGCACCCTGGAGACGGCCCCGGCGCTCGGCCCGGCCGCCGCGTTCACCCTCGACTGGGAGACGTTCGTGCGGCTGGCCTGCGGCCGGGTGACGGCGGAGGCGGTCGCCGACCGGGTGAAGGCGGAGGGCGATCCGGAGCTGACGGCGGCGATCCTGCGGAACTTCGCGGTCACCCGGTAGCCGGCGGCGCTCCCCCGGCCACCGCAAGTCGCCGGTATGGGCGCACCCCGCACCCCTCGACAGAACGGGCCCGTCGTGACGATCACGACGGGCCCGTTCCGAGGGTGCTACCGGTTGAGCGGGTGTCAGCCCAGCTTGGCGAAGCCGAAGTTCAGCAGCTTCGTCGCGTCGGCGGCACGCACCGTCGCGCTGGTGGAGGCCAGCACCGTACCCACGACGGTCTTGCCGTTGCGGGTGGCGGCGAAGACGAGGCAGTACTTCGCCTCCGGACCGGAGCCCGTCTTCACGCCGATGGTGCCGCTGTAGCTGCTCAGCAGCGTGTTGGTGTTGGTCCAGGCCGCCATGGTGCGGGTGGAGCCGGTCTTGGTGATGGTCTTGGCGGTGTACGACTTCGTCTTGACGACCGCACGGAAGTTCGCGCTCTTCAGCGAGTTGCTGGCGAGCTTCGTCAGGTCCTTGGCGGTCGAGTAGTTCGACCCGTTGCCGATGCCGTCGAACGAGTCGAAGTGCGTCTTCGTCATGCCGAGCGCCTTCGCCTTGCTGTTCATCTTGGCGATGAAGTTCTTGACGCGCGCGGCCCGCGTGGTGCCCGTGCCGAACTTGTCGGCCAGGGCGTACGCGGCGTCACAACCGGACGGCAGCATCAGCCCGTAGAGCAGCTGACGGACCGTGACCTTGTCGCCGACGATCAGGCGCGCGGACGAGGCGCCCTTGGCCACTATGTAGTCGCTGTACGCCTTCTGGATGGTGACCTTGGTGTTGAGATTCAGGTTCGTCTGCGACAGCACGACATTCGCCGTCATGATCTTCGTGGTGGAGCCGGTGGACAGCTTGGTGTCCATGCCCTTGTTGTACAGCGCGGCGCCGTTCGCATTGTTCATCACGTAGCCGGTCTTGGCGGCGATCGTGGGCGTCGTGACGGCTTGTGCGGGCGCCGCGGTGAGGGCTCCGGTCGCGAGCACTGCGCCGACGGTGACGGCGACGGATGCGGCCCTGCGGACTCGGATGCCCTTGGTGGCGGTTATCAACTGAAATACCCCGATTACGTCGAATGCCCCTGCGATGCGGCCAAGTTCAAGGGGAAAGAAGAAGGGGCCGCATGTGTGTGACACGTAAGTAGCACAGAAAGTTGTGCGCTTGCTGGGCCGAATTTCCGATTACTTGACCCGGCTCTTACCCGGCCCTCGCCCACCCCGCTTGCCGCACCCCTCGTCGCGCCCCGTCGCGGGTCCGCATTCTGGACCGGTCCCCCGTTGCGTACGTGTTGTATCTATCCTGTGGGCATGCCGTCCTCCGCCCCGCCCGCCCCCCTCCCCGTGAAGCAACCGCCCGCCGCCGACCGTGTGTACGCCCACGTCAAGCAGGGTGTCCTGGACCGCCGCTACGAGGGCGGCACCCTCCTCACCGAGGGCGAGCTCGCCGAGGCCGTGGGGGTCTCGCGCACTCCGGTGCGCGAGGCGCTGCTGCGCCTGGAGGTGGAGGGGCTGATCAAGCTCTACCCGAAGAAGGGCGCCCTGGTCCTGCCGGTCTCCGCACAGGAGATCGCGGACGTGGTGGAGACCAGGCTGCTGGTGGAGGAGCACGCGGCGCGCAAGGCGGTCCCCGCCTCGGCCGCGCTGATCCAGCGGCTGGAGGAGCTGCTCGCGAAGCAGAAGGCGCAGGCCGCGGCGGGCGACCTGGCCGCGGCCGCCGTGACGGACCGCTGCTTCCACGCCGAGATCGTCCGCAGCGGCGGCAACGACATCCTGTCGAGGCTGTACGACCAGCTCCGCGACCGCCAGCTGCGGATGGGCGTCGCCGTGATGCACTCCCACCCCGACCGGATAGCCAAGACGCTGGGCGAGCACGAGGAGATCCTCCAGGCACTGCGCTCCGGTGACGCCGAGGCCGCCGTCGAGATCGTGCACCGGCACGTCGGCTGGTTCTCGCACCTGGCCCGCGGGGAGGTCCGATGAGCCCCGGCCCCCGCAGCCTGAACTCCACCCTTCCGGGTGATCCACCGGGCGGACGGCGCGCGATGGCCGTCTGGGGGATCGGCGTCTCGGTCTACTTCGTCGCGGTCATCTTCCGCACCTCCCTCGGAGTGGCCGGCCTGGACGCCGCCGAGCGCTTCCAGGTCAACGCCTCGGCCCTGTCCACCTTCTCGATCCTCCAGCTCCTGGTCTACGCGGGCATGCAGATACCGGTGGGTCTGCTGGTCGACCGGCTCGGCACGAAGAAGGTGCTGACCATCGGCGTCGTGCTGTTCACGGCCGGCCAGCTCGGCTTCGCCTTCTCCCCGTCCTACGGCACGGCCCTCGCCTCACGCGCGCTGCTCGGCTGCGGGGACGCGATGACGTTCATCAGCGTCCTGCGGCTGGGAACCAGGTGGTTCCCGGCGCGCCGCGGACCGATGGTCGCGCAGCTGGCGGGACTGGCGGGGATGGCGGGCAACCTGGTCTCGACCCTCGTCCTGGCCCGCCTCCTGCACGGCATCGGCTGGACGGCGGCCTTCGCGGGCAGCTCGCTCGCGGGAGTGGTCGTCCTGGTCCTCCTGCTGCTGTTCCTGAAGGACCACCCCGAGGGCCACGAGCCCGAGCCGTTCCCGCACCGGGGTGCGGCGTACGTCCGCCGCCAGATCGCCGCGTCCTGGCGCGAGCCGGGCACCCGCCTCGGCCTGTGGGTGCACTTCACCACCCAGTTCCCGGCGATGGTGTTCCTGCTCCTGTGGGGCCTGCCGTTCCTGGTGGAGGCGCAGGGCCTGTCGCGGGCGACGGCCGGCGAACTCCTGACCCTGGTGGTGCTGAGCAACATGGTCGTGGGCCTGGTCTACGGCCAGGTCGTCGCCCGCCACCACGAGGCCCGGCTGCCGCTGGCCCTGAGCACGGTCGGCGCGACCGCCCTGATGTGGGCGGCCACGCTCGCCTACCCCGGCGACCGGGCGCCGATGTGGCTGCTCGTGACGCTCTGCGCGGTCCTGGGCGCGTGCGGCCCCGCCTCCATGCTCGGCTTCGACTTCGCCCGCCCGGCCAACCCGCCCGAGCGCCAGGGAACCGCCTCCGGCATCACCAACATGGGTGGCTTCGTGGCGTCCATGACGACGCTCTTCGCGGTCGGCGTGCTGCTGGACGCGACCGGCGACGACTACACGATCGCCTTCTCCTGCGTCTTCGTCCTCCAGGCCCTCGGCGTCAGCCAGATCCTGCGGCTGCGCAGCCGCGCGGCCCGGCGCGAGCGGGAGCGGCTGGTGGCGAGCCGCGTGGAGACGGTGCACGTACCGGCGTAGACGGCCCGGACGGCGTGCGGGCCGTTCGGGGCTCCTCGCCGCCGAAACACGGTTGAACGCACGCCCGTTCGACGTCTACCGTCGGGCCTCATCGACGTGTAGCTCAGTAGCCAGAGCGCCGGGCTTCAGACCCGGAGGGCGCAGGGGCGGAACCTGCCACGTCGGCTCATCGACGTGTAGCTCAGCAGCAGAGCACCGGGCTCGAGACCCGGAGGGCGCGGGGGCGGCACCCGCCACGTCGGCTTATGAACGACGACGCTGACCAGCAGCACCTCGCAGAGGCCAACCCGGGCTACGCCTCCGGCCAACTGGCCAGGGCGCTCAGCACCGCGCTCACCCACGAAGACCCCGACACCCGCCGGCGCGCCGGAGAACGACAGCGCGCGTGGCGGTCCGTACTGGCGGGCATGGCGAACGGACTGCTCACCATCGGCTCCCGCACACCGGTCCGGGATCTGCCCGCGTGGGTGACGCCCGAGGTGCTCCGGGGCGGCTTCGCCACCGGCGCGCCGAGCGCCGGCGGTCCCCTGACGGAGTACGAGACCGAGGCCGCGCGCCGGGCCGGTGTGCCGCAGGACCGGCAGGCGCTGTTCGCGTACTGGCTGTCCGAGGACGGGCTGGCGCGGCTCTACGAACTCCTCGACGGCGGACGGTACGAGGTGACCGTCCCCGAGGAGGCCGCGCTGCTCACCGTGGCCTGGCTGGCCCGGGCCGGGGAGACCGACGCGGCGCTCGGACTCGTCGAGGAGCTCGCCCCGTTCGCGGGACGGCTGCGGTTCACGCCCCGCCCGTCCACCCGGCCGGCGCCCGACGCCGGCACGGTGCACCGCCGGACCGTCGCCGAGGCCGGCGAGAGCCTGGCGCGGCGGCGGACCAGCGAGGCGGTGGAGACGCAGCGGGAGGCACTGGCCGTGTGGCAGCCGTTCGGCGACGAACTGCTCGCCCACTGGCTGGAGAGCGCCGACGCCGGGCAGCCGACCCGGGTGCTGACGCGCGCCCCCGACGCCGCCTGGCACGGGCGCGGCGCCGAACTGCTGCGCCGCTACCGCGACCTGGCCGACCGTCACACCCACTGCACCAAGCACCTCAGGCCGAAGGAGAACCTGGGGATCCTGCGCGGGGCGCTGGAGGAGACCGTCGCCGGACGGGAACTGGACGCGCGCCGGCTCGGGCTGCTGCGGCACGCCGTCACCTCCATGGTGCGGCGGCGCGGGCTGCCCGGCTCCGCGGAGCTCACCGCGCTGCGCCGGGAGCAGGCCGCGCAGGCGGCGCTGCCCTCGCACCACGCGCTGGCCCAGCTGGTGCTGCGCCGGCTGTCCGGGCTGGACCAGCAGGCGGGCGTGGCCGAGGTCGCGCCGCTCGTCGCCGCGGTCGGCGAGGAGGAGGCGCGGGAGACGGGGCTGCCCGTGGGCGCGGTGATTCCGGCGGGCGTACGGCGGCCCGTCGAGGCCGCGCTGAGCGCGCCCCTGAGCACCCTCGTGGAGCGCGGGGTGGTGCCCTCGGCCGAGGTGCTGGCCGAGCTCGTACCGCAGCTCGTCGCCGCCACCACCGCGCAGGCCTACCCCGACCCGGCCCTGCGCACGCTGGCGGCCGCCCACCACCGGGCGTTCGCGGGCCGCCGTTCGCTGCTGCTGCTCAACCTCCAGCGGCAGGTACGGGCGGAGGAACTGCCATGGGTACGGGCCGTGGCCGGGCAGCGCACGGACGGCGAGGCGGGCGCGGTGTCGGCCGTCGCGCTGCGCCGGCTCGGCGAGCTGGCCGTGCAGGCCTTCCCCGGCACGATCCTGCCCAACTCCCTGGTCCGTGAGCTGTCCGTGCTGGCCCGCCAGGCCGATCTGGGCGCTCCCCTGGTCGAGGAGCTGGCCGCGGACATCTTCATGGGCACCTTCACCCCGAAGTTCCTCGCCGCGGCCCGGATCGCGGCGGAGCTGCTGGGCGGCGGCTCGCTCTACGAGCGCTACTACGCCATCGACTACCGGGCCGTCCGCAATCTGGCGATCGTCGAGACCGGCGAGGCGCTGACGAGGTCGTACGGGGCCAGGACCTCGCCCGGGTTCGCGAAGCTGTGCGTCGAGCGGGCCGAGGCCGGCTCGTCCCGGTCGCGGCGCGGAGGCGGATCGGTGGCCGCGAACGGCAAGGTGATCGAGCAGGCGCAGATCCTCACCACGCACAACCTGGCCACCCTGGTCCACCGGGTCGGCATCGAGCCGGCCGCGGGCTGGCCGGACCTGGCCCGCCGCTGCTTCGCCACCGTGTGCCGGCTGACCGGCCGCGTGCACGACAACCCGCGCCCGCTCGCCACGATCAAGGACGTGGCCTACGCCTGGCGGCAGCTGGTGTTCCACCTGTCCCTGTGCACCCCCGGCGAGCGGGCCCGCACGCTGGCCCGGCTGCCGGAGGAGCTGACCCGGCACCCCGGCCATGTGGCGGGCCGGCTGGCCCCCGCCCTGACCGGCCTGTACCAGGTCGCCGAGGGCGGCCGGGCCGACGAGGGCACCGGGCGGCTGCTCCTCGGCTGGACCACGGACGGACACTGGCTGCGTCCGGACCCGGCCTCGGCGGTCTGAGACCGCCGGGTCGTGGGCCGCGCCCCCTCGGGGTGCGCGGCCCGGCCGGCCGGGCCGCCGCTAACCCCAGGTGATCAGCTTCCTGGGCTGCTCCAGGATCGCCGCCACATCCGCCAGCACCTTGGAGCCCAGTTCCCCGTCCACCAGCCGGTGGTCGAAGCTCAGTGCCAGCGTGGTCACCTGACGTGGCTTCACCTTGCCCTTGTGGACCCACGGCTGGAGCTTGATCGCACCGATCGCGAGGATCGCGGACTCGCCGGGGTTGAGGATCGGGGTGCCGGTGTCGACGCCGAAGACGCCGACGTTGGTGATGGTCACCGTGCCGCCCTGCATGGCGGCCGGGGACGTCCGGCCCTCCCTCGCCGTCGAGACCAGCTCGCCCAGGGACTCCGCCAGCTGCGGCAGCGTCTTGGCGTGGGCGTCCTTGATGTTCGGGACCAGCAGGCCCCTGGGGGTCGCGGCCGCGATGCCCAGGTTGACGTAGTGCTTGACCACGATCTCCTGCGCCGCCTCGTCCCAGGAGGCGTTGATCTCCGGGTTGCGCTTGACGGCGACCAGCAGGGCCCTGGCGATCAGCAGGAGCGGGTTGACCCGCAGGCCCTGCATGTCCTTGTCCTGCTTGAGCTCCTCGACGAGCTTCAGCGTGCGCGTCACGTCGATCGTCACGAACTCCGTGACGTGCGGCGCGGTGAAGGCCGAACCGACCATCGCCGCAGCCGTCGCCTTGCGGACGCCCTTGACCGGGACGCGGGTCTCACGGGCCGTGTCGTACGACGGCGCGGGCACGGCCGCGGGGGTCGTGACCGGAGCCTGTGTCACCTGCGGCACCGGCTCGGCCACCGGAGCGACCTGGGGCGCCGGGGCGGCCGGGGCCACCGCCGCGTGGACGTCCTCGCGGGTGATGATGCCGTCCGGGCCGGACGGGACCACCGTGGCGAGATCGACGCCGAGGTCCTTGGCCAGCTTGCGCACCGGCGGCTTGGCCAGCGGGCGCTCGCGCACGGCGGGCGCGCCGCCGTGGCCGTTGAGCTCCGCCTGGATCGTGTCCGGGACCCGGGAGACCGCGATCTCCGGGCCCTTGCGCGGACGGCGCTTGGTGGAGGACGCGGCCACGCCGTACCCGACGAGGACCGGCTGGCGGCCGGATCCCACCGGCTTGGCGGCCTCGGCCTGCGGTGCTTCGGCCTGCGGTGCGTCGGCCCGCGGTGCTTCGGCCTGCGCCGCCTGCGGCTGCTCCTGCGGGGCGGCCGGGGCCTGGGCGGGCGTCTGCACGGCCGCCTGCGCCGGTACCTCGGCGACCGGGGCGGCCACCGGGGCGCCGCCCGCTCCCGACACGTCCACGGCAATGATCGACATGCCCACGTCGACCGTGGTGCCCTCGGGGAAGTGCAGCGCGCGGACCACCCCGTCGTAGGGGATGGGCAGCTCGACGGCGGCCTTGGCCGTCTCGACCTCGCACACCACCTGGCCGTCCGTCACCGTGTCGCCGGGCTGGACGTACCACTTGAGGATCTCGGCCTCGGTGAGGCCCTCGCCCACGTCGGGCATCTTGAACTCGCGTACGGACGCTTCCGTCATCGTCGTCACGACCCTCTCCTCAGTACGCCAGGGCACGGTCGACGGCGTCGAGCACCCGGTCCAGGCCCGGCAGGTACTCCTCCTCCAGACGCGCCGGCGGGTACGGGGCGTGATAGCCGCCGACCCTGAGCACCGGAGCCTCCAGGTGGTAGAAGCAGCGCTCGGTGATCCGGGCGGCGATCTCCGCGCCCGAACCGAAGAACACCGGCGCCTCGTGGACGACGACCAGCCGGCGGGTCTTCTCGACCGACGTCTGGATCGCGTCGAAGTCCATGGGGGACACCGAACGCAGGTCCAGGACCTCCAGGTTCTTGCCCTCCTCGGCGGCCGCGGCGGCGACCTCCTGGCAGAGCTTCACCATCGGACCGTAGGCGACGAGGGTCAGGTCCGTGCCCTCGCGGACGACCTGGGCCTTGTGCAGCGGGCCGGGGATCGCCTCGAAGTTGACCTCGCCCTTGTCCCAGTAGCGCCGCTTCGGCTCGAAGAAGATCACCGGGTCGTCGCTCTGGATGGCCTGCTGCATCATCCAGTACGCGTCGGACGCGTTGGACGGAGAGACGATCTTCAGGCCCGACACGTGCGCGAAGAGGGCTTCCGGCGACTCCGAGTGGTGCTCGACCGCGCCGATGCCGCCGCCGTAGGGGATGCGGACGACGACCGGCAGCTTGACCTTGCCGAGCGAGCGCGCGTGCATCTTGGCGAGCTGCGTGACGATCTGGTCGTAGGCCGGGAACACGAAGCCGTCGAACTGGATCTCCACCACCGGGCGGTAGCCGCGCAGGGCCAGCCCGATCGCGGTGCCGACGATGCCGGACTCGGCGAGCGGGGTGTCGATGACGCGGCTCTCGCCGAAGTCCTTCTGCAGTCCGTCCGTCACCCGGAAGACGCCGCCGAGCTTGCCGACGTCCTCACCCATGATCAGGACCTTGGGGTCCGTCTCCAGGGCGCGGCGCAGCGACTCGTTGATCGCCTTGGCCAGGGCCAGGTTCTTGGACGTCACGGTTTCCGCCATCTCAGTTTCCCCCCGAACCCGCGGCGAAGCCGCTCTCGGATTCCGTCGCGAACGATGCCTGGTAGGCCGCGAACTGGGCCCGCTCCTCGTCGACGAGCGCGTGTCCGTCCGCGTACACGTTCTCGAAGATCGCGAAGCGGTCCGGGTCCGGCATGGCGCGGACCGCTTCGCGCACTCGCCTGCCCAACGCCTCGCTCTCCGCCTCGAGTTCCGCGAAGAATCCCTCGTCCGTGTGGTTTGACGCCTCCAGGTGGCGGCGCAGGCGCAGGATCGGGTCCTTCGCCTCCCAGGCCTCGCGCTCCTCGTCGGCCCGGTACTTCGTCGGGTCGTCGGAGGTGGTGTGGGCGCCCATGCGGTACGTGTACGCCTCGACGAGGGTGGGGCCCTCGCCGTCGCGGGCCCGGTCCAGCGCCCACCTGGTGACCGCGAGACAGGCCAGGACGTCGTTGCCGTCGACCCGGACGCCGGGGAAGCCGTACCCCTGCGCGCGCTGGTAGAGCGGCACCCGGGTCTGCTTCTCGGTGGGCTCGGAGATCGCCCACTGGTTGTTCTGGCAGAAGAACACGACCGGCGCGTTGTAGACGGCGGAGAAGGTGAAGGACTCCGCCACATCGCCCTGGCTGCTCGCGCCGTCGCCGAAGTAGGCGATCACCGCGCTGTCCGCGCCGTCCTTGGCGACGCCCATGGCGTAGCCCGTGGCGTGCAGCGTCTGGGAGCCGATGACGATCGTGTAGAGGTGGAAATTGTTGCCGTTGGGGTCCCAGCCGCCGTTGTTCACCCCCCGGAACATGCCGAGCAGGTTGGTCGGGTCGACCCCGCGGCACCAGGCGACGCCGTGCTCGCGGTAGGTCGGGAAGACGTAGTCGTCGTCGCGCAGGGCCCGGCCGGAGCCGATCTGGGCGGCCTCCTGGCCGAGCAGCGAGGCCCACAGACCCAGCTCGCCCTGGCGCTGGAGGGCGGTGGCCTCCGCGTCGAAGCGGCGGGTGAGCACCATGTCGCGGTAGAGGCCGCGGAGCTCTTCGGGGGTCACACCGGCGACGTACTTGGCGTACTCGGCGTTCTTCGCGTTCTTGACCCGCTTGCCCTCCGGCGTCAGCAGTTGCACGAGCTCGGGCTCGGCGGACTTCCTGGCGGTGGTGCGGGTGGTGCGCTCGGTGCCGGTGGTGCCGGCCTTGCTTCCGGCGCTGCGTCGCGGCTTGCGCGCGGCAGTGCTCTCCACGGTCACGTGTGCTCCTCCGTCGGTCCGGCCCCCGGGGTTGCCGGGTACCAGTGCGGCTCACCTGCGTCCGACGCCCGTGCACGGGGTGGGTGCCACTCGGTCGGAACAGGTGTGACAGGTGCCCCGGCGAGCGCCCTGCGGTCATCACGTTACCCATTGCTTCACATTTCTGTGAAACCCCTCTTGACCTGCGTTTTTGCTTGGATTTCCAAGTAAATCGGCAAAGTCGGGAGAGAGCCAGGTCACAGCCTTGCAGGAGGCCGGAGCAACGGCACGTTATCCCGGGCACCCGGTCCACGGGAAGACTCCGTATGTGAGACTGAGCGCGTGCGCGAAGAAGGAAAAATCACCGTTTTTCTACTCGACGACCACGAGGTCGTCCGGCGCGGGGTCCGCGAGATGCTCTCCGTGGAGAGCGATATCGAGGTGGTAGGCGAGGCCGGCACGGCGGCCGACGCGCTGGTGCGCATCCCGGCCACGCGGCCCGACGTCGCGGTGCTCGACGTACGGCTCCCGGACGGCAGCGGCGTGGAGGTGTGCCGCGAGATCCGCTCCCGGGACGACTCCGTCAAGTGCCTGATGCTGACCTCGTACGCCGACGACGAGGCCCTCTTCGACGCGATCATGGCCGGCGCCTCCGGCTACGTCCTGAAGGCCATCCGCGGCGAGGAACTGCTGACGGCCGTACGGGACGTCGCCGCCGGGAAGTCGCTCCTGGACCCCGTCGCCACCGCGCGCGTGCTCCAGCGGCTGCGTGAGGGCGCCCCGAAGGCCGACGACCGGCTCGCGCACCTCACCGACCAGGAGCGCAGGATCCTGGACCTGATCGGCGAGGGTCTCACCAACCGCCAGATCGGCACGGAACTGCACCTCGCCGAGAAGACCATCAAGAACTACGTGTCGAGTCTGCTTTCCAAACTCGGTATGCAGCGCCGCTCCCAGGCGGCCGCGTACGTGGCCCGGATGCAGGCGGGAACGCAGGCGGGAACGCAGGCGGGAAACCGGGCCGGGACGCAGACCGGCTCGCGGGCCGGGAGCAACTAGGGACTTACGTCCCGGCCGGACGGGCCGGTGGCCTCTGTGGCGCCCCGTACGGGCCGCGCACAGTGGTCGCATGCCGACCGACGAACGACTCGCCGTCGACCTGCTCGCCCGCACCGAGTACGGACGGGTGGCCGCCAGCCTGCGCGCGATGCCCTTCCTGGCCTGCGCCCGCCACATCGTGGTGGACGGCCGTCTGCTGCTGCGCATGCACCGCGGTCACGGCTACCACCGGGCCTGCGTCGGCCATGTGGTCGCCTACGGCTCGGACAACCTGAACCGGGCGCGGCCGGGCTCCGCCGAGGGCCGGTGGTCGGTGGAGATCGTCGGGAAGTGCGCGGCCGTGGAGCCCACCGCCGCCGAACTGGAGCTCTTCGGGCCCGCGCCCCGGTCCGTGGACGGCGGCGTCCCGTTCGACCCGGTCTACCTGCGCGTCACCCCGCAGTTCGTGACCGTGGACCGCCAGGGAGCGACCTGAAGCGGCCCGGAGCGGCCCGGAGCGACCTGTGAGGCCACCCGGAGCGACGTGGGGCGACCTGGAGCGACCTGGAGCGACCGCCCGTGACCGTTGTTGACCTTTAGTGACTGTCTGTGACAATGCCCAGCTCACAGCCTCGGTTCGTGCCCTAGCATCGGGCGCGTGCCGCGCTCCTGTGTACCCCCCTTAGTGCTCCACGCGCCCCCTCTGGGCGCCCTGCTCCGCCGGTACGCCGCCGGCACCGCGCTCACCTGTGAACCCGTCGACGAGGGGCTGCTGAACCGCGGCTACCGGCTGCGCACCACCCGCGGCCGCTACTTCCTCAAGCACCACTTCGACCCCGACACCGCCGACCCCGCCTCCATCGCCCGCCAGCACCGGGCCACCGAGCGACTGGCCGACCTCGGCGTCCCGGTCGCTCCCCCGCTGCCCGGCCACGACGGACGCACGGTCGCCGTCGTCGGCGGCCATGCCTACGCCCTCCACCCGTGGATCGACGGCCGCCACCGCCACGGCGCCCAGCTCACCCCCGGCCAGTGCGGGCGCCTGGGAGCACTGCTGGGCGTGGTGCACGCCAGCCTGGAGCAGGTGATGCGGGCGGCCCACGGCGAGCTCCTGCCCCCGGCCCGTGGCGGGCACGTGCCCCGGGGCCTCGGGGTCAACGCGCCTGCGGGGGGCGAGGCGCCTTTGACGCGCGATCCGCGACGCGACCCGGGCCTGACCCGGGGGCACGCCCCTGAGGGCCGTATCGCCCCGTCCGGGCGCCCTGCCCGGGCCGCGGCCCCCGCTCCCGCCGGGCACACCACCGCTGCCGAGCGCACCACGCCCGTCGAGGCCGCCGTCCCCGCCGCGAGCCCCGACCCCGCCGACACCTTCGTCCTCATCGAGGACCTCCTCGCGCGCGTGCGCCGCCACCGCCCCGCCGACTCCTTCGACGAACTCGCCCGCCACCGCCTCCTGGAACGGCGCACGCTGCTGGAACGGCACGCGGACCGGCGTCCTCCGCGCAGCGGCCCGGTCGGCTGGGTGCACGGGGACTTCCACCCCTTCAACCTGCTCTACCGCGGGGACGCCCCGGCCGCCATCGTCGACTGGGACCGGCTGGGCGTGCAGCCCCGCGCCGAGGAGGCCGTCCGCGCCGCCGCGATCTTCTTCGTCCGGCCCGACGGCACCCTCGACCTGCCGAAGGCGAGGCAGTACGCACGCGCGTACCGACGCGCGGCCGGGGCCACGCCCTCCGAACTCGCGGCAGCCGTGCACCGGGTGTGGTGGGAGCGCCTCAACGACTTCTGGATGCTGCGCTGGCACTACGAGCGCGGCGACACCCGCGCCGACTCCCAGTTCCCGGCGGCCTCGGCCCTCGCCGTGTGGTGGACCCGCGAGTACGACGCGGTGTGCGGCGCGTTCGCCGGCTGACCCGGGCCCCTCGAACGCGACACGCGCGCGTGGAGCCCTGTGACGGGCCCACGCGCGCGTGCGGCGTACTGCGGTCAGTTTCCGATGCTGCCGAGGGTGCCACCCTCGGTGGCCGGGTCGCTCGGCTCCACATCCGTCGGATCGTCCGAAGGCTGCGTGTCCGTCGGATCGTCCGAGGGCTGGGTCTCCGTCTCCTCGTCCGTCGGCTCGCTGCTGGCCGACTCGGAGGGGGAGTACGACGGCGAGTACGAGGGCGAGTACGACGGCGTCCAGTCCGAATCGGAGTTCGAACCGGAGTTGTCGTCCGAGGTGTCGTCCGAGGACGTGTTGCTCGCCTCGTCGCTCGGTGTCGCGGTGGAGGCGTCGTCCGTCGCGGACTGCGAGGTGGACGGCGACGGCGAGGTGTCGGTGTCGCCGCTGCCCTTCCCCTGGCCGTTCAGCGCGAGCGCGACACCCGCGGCGATGGCGATCACCGCGAAGACGGCGAGGATCCACAGCTTGCCGCGGCCGCTGCCCTTGTTGCCGTGCCCCTCGAAGCCGCCGTCGTCACCGCCGCCGTAGCCGGTGGGCAGGATCGGCTGCGGGATCTGCGAGGTGCTGGAGCCGTCGGCGCCGTGCGCCAGCGCGGTCGTGCTCGCGAAGCCGCCGGAGGGCGTGCCGCGGCCGTCGTGCGCGCCGACCGGGCCGGTGTTCCAGGTGCCGGTGTGGCCGCCCTGGTCGTACAGCATCTGGAGCCCGTACTGGACCAGACCGCGCATCTCCTCCGCCGTCTGGAACCGGTCGTCGGGGTCCTTGGCCAGGGACCGCATGACGAGACCGTCGAGCTCCGGCGGGCACTGCCCGTCCGAGGTCTGCGACGGCGGCACCGGGATGTCCTGCACGTGCTGGTAGACCACCGACAGCGGCGTCTCGCCGGTGAACGGCGGCCGCAGTGCGAGGAGTTCGTACAGCAGGCAGCCCGTGGCGTACAGGTCGGAGCGGTAGTCGACGGCCTTGCCGAGCGCCTGCTCCGGGGAGAGGTACTGCGGGGTGCCCATGACCATGCCGGTCTGCGTCATCGTCGTGGACGCGCCGTGCAGGGCGCGCGCGATGCCGAAGTCCATCACCTTGACCGCGCCGTTGTGCGTGATGATCACGTTCGCCGGCTTGATGTCACGGTGCACGATGCCGTGCTGGTGCGAGTAGGCGAGCGCCTCCAGCACCCCCGAGGTGATGATCAGGGCCTGCTCGGGGCCGGGTGCCTCGGCGTTGAGGAGAAGGTCGCGGATGGTGCGTCCCTCGACGATCTCCATCACGATGTACGGCACGCTCTGGCCGCCCACGAAGTCCTCGCCGGAGTCGTACACGGCGACGATCGCATGGTGGTTGAGGCCGGCCACCGACTGGGCCTCGCGCGTGAAGCGGGCCTTGGACACGGGGTCCTCGGCGAGATCGGCGCGCAGCAGCTTCACCGCGACGGTGCGTCCGAGGCGTACGTCCTCGGCCGCGAACACCTCGGCCATGCCACCTCGGCCGAGTCTGCGGGTCAACCGGTATCGGCCGTCCCCTACCAGCCCGCCGTTGCCCCAGTTCTCCGGCGCATCTGACATACCGCCGCCAGTCGCCTCGGGGTCGGACGGGCCCTGAGCGCGCTGCTGTGCCATCAGTCCTCGCCGTCGTTTCTGCCCGCGGAACGCGCGGTGTTGTTACGGTCTCCGTCGGCCACGCTACAGCCTCCACGCAAGCCTCCGGCCCGGGACGATCCCCGGAACATCGCCCGGGGCGAGCCCGGACGCCGGTCCGCGACGGACCGGCCATCAAACCTGTACTCCGTACCGACGTGCAAATTCTGTGTACCGGCCGTACGGCACCTGTAACGCTTCCGCGACGCTTCTTTCTCGTAGGGTCACGGAACGGGCACCGAGCTTGACGTGTCAGTGCCCTACGGCAGACTTGGCCGGGAATAGCACTGTCGATCAACGACAGTCAACGGCGCTTGAGGGCCTACGGGGGACGCAGAAGATGAGCCAGGACGGCGCGCAGGGCCGGTATGCGGGGCGGGCGCTCGCCGCCGGCCGGTATCAGCTGCGCGACTTGCTCGGCGAGGGCGGCATGGCCTCGGTGCACCTCGCCTACGACGCCGTGCTCGACCGTCAGGTCGCGGTGAAGACCCTGCACACCGAACTCGGCCGTGAGCAGGCCTTCCGCGAGCGCTTCCGCCGCGAGGCCCAGGCCGTGGCCAAGCTCACGCACACCAACATCGTCTCCGTCTTCGACACCGGCGAGGACGACGTCGAGGGGCTGACGACTCCGTACATCGTCATGGAGTACATCGAGGGCCGCCCGCTCGGCTCGGTGCTCGACGAGGACGTACGGCAGCAGGGCGCGATGCCCGCCGACAAGGCGCTGAAGATCACCGCGGACGTGCTGGCGGCGCTGGAGATCAGCCACGAGATGGGGCTCGTCCACCGCGACATCAAGCCCGGCAACGTGATGATGACCAAGCGCGGCGTGGTCAAGGTGATGGACTTCGGCATCGCTCGCGCGATGCAGTCCGGGGTCACCTCGATGACGCAGACCGGCATGGTCGTCGGCACCCCGCAGTACCTCTCGCCCGAACAGGCCCTGGGGCGTGCGGTGGACGCCCGGTCCGACCTGTACTCGGTCGGCATCATGCTGTTCCAACTGGTCACCGGGCGGCTGCCGTTCGAGGCCGATTCGCCGCTTGCGATCGCGTACGCGCACGTGCAGGAGGAGCCGGTGGCTCCTTCCTCGATCAACCGGGCGCTGCCGCCGGCCGTCGACGCGCTGATCGCCCGCGCGCTGAAGAAGAACCCGAACGAGCGCTTTCCGACCGCTGTCGCCATGCGCGACGAGTGCCTGCGGGTCGCCGCCTCCTTCCAGCCGGCCCCGCCGAGCATCGTCCCGGGCGCGCAGACGTCGAGCGGCGCCGGCGTCGGTTCCGCGGTGTTCCCGCCGATCGGCCAGAGCACCCCGGCGCCGCAGGCCGGCGTCCAGACGCCCTACCAGCCCGCGCCGACCCCGAACCCGTACGGCACCCCGACGCCGCCCGCCTCCTACGGCTATCCGCAGCAGGGCTACCAGACGCCCGCTCCGGCCTACGGCCACCAGCAGGCACCGCACACCCCGCCCGCGTACAACCTCAGCCCGCAGCCGTCCACCACGGTGTCCTCGGGCGGTGGTGGCCGCAGGAACAGCAAGCCGGTGCTCATCGGCTCGGCCGTCGTCGCCGTGGTGGCGGTCGGCGGCCTCATCGCCAGCCTCGCGATGAGCGGGGGCGACGACGACGCCAAGGGCGGTACCTCCAGCTCCTCGCCTTCGGTGACGAAGGCGGCGGACTACCGGGCGCCGGACACCTCCAAGACGATCGAGTCGACGGAGTGCTCCGAGCCGCAGGAGTCGTACAACGACCCCGACAAGATCCGGGTGCCGAACTTCAAGTTCAAGTACATCGGCTCGGTCAAGGAGTGCTTCCAGGCCGCCGGCTGGCAGTACAAGATCACGAAGGTGGACGAGAACACCTACGGCGACGGGGCGGTCATGGACCAGTTCCCCTCCGCCGGGACGGACGTCGACCCGAAGGACATGCCCGAGATCGAGATCAAGGTCTCCACGGGCAACCCGGCGTCGTGACCGTCTGACGTCATGGGAGAAGGGCCCGGCGCCGAAACGCCGGGCCCTTCTCGTGTGTACGGCTGGGGACGACTGTCCGTCGCTCTAGAGGTACGGCCCGCCCGTACGGCCGCCCGCCGCGCGCGGATCGTCGGCGCCCTCGTGACCCGCTCCCGGCGGCAGCGCCCGGCGCATCTGCTCCAACTGGGCACGCGCGGCCATCTGCTGGGCGAAGAGGGTGGTCTGGATGCCGTGGAAGAGGCCCTCCAGCCAGCCGACCAACTGGGCCTGCGCGATGCGCAGTTCCGCGTCGCTCGGCGTCGAGTCCTCGTTGAACGGCAGGGAGAGCCGCTCCAGCTCCTCGACCAGTTCCGGCGCCAGGCCGTCCTCCAGCTCCTTCACCGAGCTCGAGTGGATCTCCTTCAGCCGGACCCGGCTCGCCTCGTCCAGAGGAGCCGCGCGCACCTCCTCGAGCAGCTGCTTGATCATGCTGCCGATCCGCATGACCTTCGCCGGCTGTTCGACCTGCTCGGTCACCGGGATCTCACGGGAGTCGTCGTCAGCGTCGATGTCACCGAGCGCCATGCCGTCCTGACCTACGACCAGGATCTTCTGGGCGTTCTCCGGCGACCTTTCGTTCCTCGGCATCTCCATGCCGTCATTCTCTCGCACGTCCCCACCTCATCACCGTGGCACCCCCCGTGAAAGGTGATCCACTCTTTCCGTTCGGCGGAGTCCGGAATGCGGTGACAGTTCCCCGATGTGAGGCTTATTGCGTCTTTTCTTGGCGACTGGGCACCGGGAGGGGGTCACGGACGTGACTCCATGGCAGCAGGCGTGGTGCGCGACGCGGGCCGGCGCGGGCGTCGGAGCGGTCGTGCTGGGCGTGCTCGCGCTGCCCTGCGGGGGCGTCTCCTCGTACGCGGCCGTCGCGTCGTACGCCGCCGTGTCGGCGTCCGCCACCCCCGCCCCCTCCTCCTCCGCACCGGACCGGGCCGGCAGCCGGGCGGGCGAGGGACGCCAGCGGCCCGGCCGGGCGGGCGACCACGCGGCGGAGGAGGCCGACGAGGAAGCGGACGAGGAGGCGCAGGACACGGAGGGCGAGGACAGCGCGAGCGAGGACGCGGGCGAGGGGAGCGACGACGGCGGCCTCTCCGACGACACCGCCGCGTCCGAGTCGCCGGAGGCCGACGCTCCCGTACCCTCGGGCGCGCCACGGGACCCCGTGCGACGTCCCGTGGCGCAGCCGGAGGGCTCCGACGGCCCCGTGCTGCAGATCCTGCCGCTCGGCAGCGGTCTCGTCCTCATCGGCCTCGGCATCGCCCTCGCCCTGGCCGCCCTGCGGCTGCGCCGGAGCTGAGGCCGCCGCCGGGTCAGGCTCTGCCCTAGGTCGTGACCAGCAGTACCTTGCCGACGTGGGTACTGGCCTCGACGATCCGGTGGGCCTCGGCCGCGTCGCTCATCGGGACCTCGCGGTCGACGACGGGGCGGACATGGCCGGCGGCGAGCAGTGGCCAGACGTGTTCGCGTACGGCCGCCACGATGGCCGCCTTCTCCTCCAGGGGACGGGCCCGCAGCGAGGTCGCGCTGATCGCGGCGCGCTTGCCGAGAAGCGCGCCGATGTTCAGCTCGGCCTTGATCCCGCCCTGCATACCGATGATCGCCAGGCGGCCGTTGACGGCGAGCGCCTGGACGTTGCGGTCGAGGTACTTCGCACCCATGTTGTCGAGGATGACATCGGCGCCCGCGCCGTCCGTGGCCTGCTTCAGCTCGGCGACGAAGTCCTGCTCGCGGTAGTTGATCAGAATGTCCGCGCCCAGCTCGGCGCACTGGTCCAGCTTCTCCTTGGTGCCCGCGGTGACGGCGACCCTGGCGCCGACGGCCTTGGCCAGCTGGATCGCCATGGTCCCGATGCCACTGGAGCCGCCGTGCACGAGCAGCGTCTCGCCCGGACGCAGGTGGGCGATCATGAAGACGTTCGACCAGACGGTGCTGGTCACCTCGGGGAGCGCGGCGGCCCGCCGCAGATCGACGCCGTCCGGCACGGGCAGCAACTGGCCGGCCGGCACGGCGACCTTCTGCGCGTATCCGCCGCCCGCGAGCAGCGCGCACACCTCGTCGCCGACGGCCCAGCCGGAGACGCCGGGGCCGACCTCGACGATCCGGCCGGAGCACTCCAGGCCGGGGTAGCGGGAGGCGCCGGGCGGCGGATCGTAGAAGCCCTGCCGCTGAAGGATGTCGGCCCGGTTGACGGCGCCGGCCACCACCTCGACCAGGACCTCGCCCGCGCCGGGTACGGGATCGGGGACCTCGTCCCACACCAGCGCCTCGGGACCACCAGGTTCGGGAATCGTGATCGCATGCATGAAGGGGACGCTACTCCTCCCCCTCTCCTCCCCCTTCCTCGCTCCCGATCATGGTCCGCGGCAGGAAAGCGGGGGAGCGGGGAAAAAACGAGATGCGATCACCGATGAGTTCGGGCGACGGTAAAGGTCTCCCCATGCGTAGCCCAAGTACGCGGAAGGAACCCCCATGAGCCAGCACACCGCCGGCCTGGCGATCGAGACTGCGGGCCTGGTCAAGACGTTCGGCGAGACCAGGGCCGTGGACGGCGTCGATCTCGCCGTCCCCACCGGCACGGTCTACGGCGTCCTCGGCCCGAACGGCGCCGGCAAGACGACCACCGTGAGGATGCTCGCCACGCTGCTGCGGCCGGACGGCGGCCAGGCCCGGATCTTCGGCCACGACGTCGTCCGGGAGGCCGACGAGGTGCGCGGCCGGGTGAGCCTCACCGGCCAGTACGCGTCCGTGGACGAGGACCTCACCGGCACCGAGAACCTGGTGCTGCTCGGCCGGCTTCTCGGACACGGCAAGAAGGCCGCCCGGGAGCGGTCCGCGCAGCTGCTCGCCGCGTTCGGGCTCACCGACGCGGCCGGAAAGCAGGTCAAGCACTACTCGGGCGGCATGCGGCGCCGGATCGACATCGCCGCGTCCATCCTCAGCACGCCCGACCTGCTCTTCCTCGACGAGCCGACGACCGGGCTCGATCCGCGCAGCCGCAACCAGGTGTGGGACATCGTGCGGGCGGTGGTCGCCCAGGGCACCACCGTGCTGCTGACCACGCAGTATCTGGACGAGGCCGACCAGCTGGCGTCCCGGATCGCCGTCATCGACCGGGGCCGGGTCATCGCCGAGGGCACGAAGGGCGAGCTGAAGGCGTCCGTCGGCGCCGGCTCCGTCCATCTGCGGCTGCGCGACGCCGAGCAGCGGCCCGAGGCCGAGCAGGTGCTGCGGCTGGCCCTGGACGCGGACGTCCAGCGGGAGCCGGACCCGGTGGCGCTGACCGCCCGGCTCGACGCGGCGGCGGGCGACACGGCCGCCGCCCAGGCCGCCCGGGCCCTCGGGGAACTGGCCCGGGCCGGGGTCCTGGTCGACAACTTCTCGCTGGGCCAGCCCAGCCTGGACGAGGTGTTCCTCGCCCTCACCGGACACGACACGAAGACCGACACCGAGCCCGGAGCACCGGCCGACGCCGGTACACCGGCCCGCGGCCAGAAAGGCGAGGTGGCGGTATGAGCACCGTGACCAGCACGGACGTCCAGGATCTCGCCCCCGTCAGCGCCGAGTCGCTGGCCGCGCTGCTCGTCGCGCAGGAGCGCCCGCCCCGCCCGAGCGCCCTCTCGGCCTCCCTCACCTTCGGCTGGCGGGCGATCCTCAAGATCAAGCACGTGCCCGAGCAGCTCTTCGACGTCACCGCGTTCCCGATCATGATGGTGCTGATGTACACGTACCTGTTCGGGGGCGCCCTGGCCGGGTCCCCGGAGGAGTACATCCAGTTCCTGCTGCCGGGCATCCTGGTGATGTCGGTCGTGATGATCACCATGTACACGGGTGTCTCGGTGAACACCGACATCGAGAAGGGCGTCTTCGACCGCTTCCGGTCACTGCCGATCTGGCGGCCGTCGACGATGGTCGGCTATCTGCTGGGCGACGCGCTGCGCTACACGATCGCCTCCGTCGTGATGCTCACCGTCGGCATGATCCTCGGCTACCGGCCGGACGGCGGGCTCGCGGGCGTGGTCGCCGGAATCGCCCTGCTGGTCGTCTTCTCGTTCGCTTTCTCGTGGATCTGGACGATGTTCGGGCTGCTGCTGCGCACCGAGAAGTCGGTGATGGGCGTCAGCATGATGGTGATCTTCCCGCTCACCTTCCTGTCCAACGTGTTCGTCGACCCCCGCACCATGCCGGGCTGGCTCCAGGCGTTCGTCAACAACAGCCCGGTCACCCATCTGGCCTCGGCGGTGCGGGGCCTGATGGCGGGTGACTGGCCCGCTGCCGAGATCGCCTGGTCGCTGGGGTGGGCCGGACTGTTCGTGCTGGTCTTCGGGCCGGTGACGATGCGGCTCTACAACCGCAAGTAATGCGGCTCCACCGCCGCAAGCAGCGCCGTCGGGCAGCGCCCGGGAGCGTGCGCCTCAGGCCGGCGGGAGCGGCGGGACCCCGGGCATGCCGGGGCTCCCGAGGGGGGCCCGGGTACGGTCCGGGCCCACCCGCACGATCGTGACCACCCGGTCCGTCGGCTCCAGCATGCCGATCGCCGGATCGTCGTAGGCGAGGACCCGGTGTCCGCGGACGACACTGACCACCAGGTCGTCCGTCTCACGCGGCCCGCGGCCCGTCTCGGCCTTGGTGACGGGCCGTTCGACGAGGTCGAGCCCGTCACCCTGCTGGATGAGGTCCTCCATGACCCGGCCGGCCGCCGGACTGAGCACGGACAGGCCGAGGAGCCGGCCGGCCGCACCGGCGCTGGTGATGACCTCGTCGGCGCCCGACTGCCTGAGCAGCGGGGCGTTCTCCTCCTCGCGGACCGCCGCCACGATCTTCGCCCTGGGGTTGAGCTGGCGGGCCGTCAGAGCCACGAGGACGGCCGTGTCGTCCCGCTGGGTCGCGATGACGATCCGCCCCGCCCGCTGCACCTCGGCCCGCCGCAGCACATCACTGCGGGTGGCGTCCCCGACCACGCCCTCGTAGCCCTCGGCCGTCGCCGCGTCGATCACCTTCGCACTGGGATCGATCACCACGACCTGTTCCTTGCGCAGGCCCGCCGCACAGGCCGTCCGGATCGCGGACCGTCCCTTCGTTCCGAAGCCGACGACGACAGTGTGGTCGCGCAAGGGGACCTCCGGGATCATGGATATCTGTGGACTCATGGACACGTGTTGCTTCATGACGGGCAGGAGCCCGCCGGGAACCATGGTGCCCACCGATCGGATCACCGTCACAGGGGGCACACGATGAAGGACCATGAACGACCGCCGGCCCGCCCGGCCAGACTCTCCCTCTTCAGGTCCCTCTGGTACCGCTCCCGCACCGAGGCCCGGGACGACGCCGAGGCGGGCCGTTCCATCACGATGCCCATGCGCATCGCCGTCCCTCCGCTTCTGCAGGTACTCCGACGCCTCGCCATGGGCCTGCTGGTCCTGGCCGTCACCACGCTGATCGTCTACGTCGACCGTGACGGCTACAACGACAACTCGGACGGCTCCGTCAGCCTCCTCGACGCCGCCTACTACGCCACCGTCACACTCTCCACCACCGGCTACGGCGACATCACCCCGGTCAGTGAAACGGCCCGGCTCGTCAACATCCTCGTCATCACGCCACTGCGCGTGCTGTTCCTGATCATCCTGGTCGGCACCACCCTGGAGGTGCTCACCGAGCGCACCCGACAGCAGGTCCGCGTCCACCGCTGGCGGGTCCGCACCAGCAATCACGTCGTGGTCGTCGGCTACGGCACGAAGGGCCGCCACGCGGTGGAGACCCTCGTCGGGCAGGGCATCGCCAAGGACCGGATCGTCATCGTGGACGCCCAGCGCAAGTCCGCGCTCGCCGCCGGCGACGACGGACTGGTGTCGGTGACCGGGGACGCCACCCGCTCGGAGACGCTCCTCAAGGCCGAGGTCCAGACCGCCTCCCGGGTGATCGTCGCCCCGCAACGCGACGACACCGCCGCCCTGGTCACCCTCACCGCCCGGCAGCTGAACCGGCGCGCGACGATCGTCGTGGCCGCCCGGGAGGACGAGAACGTGCCGCTGCTCAAGCAGAGCGGCGCGGACACCGTGATCACCAGCTCCAGCTCCGCCGGGCGGCTGCTCGGCGTCTCGATGGTCAGCCCGACCGTGGCCAGGACCCTGGAGAACCTGATGACCCTCGGCAACGGCCTCGACCTCATCGAGCGGCCGGTCAGCAAGGCGGAGGTCGGCGCGGCGCCCCGCAGCTGCGCGGACCTGGTCGTGGCCGTCGTCCGGGGCAAGGAACTGCTGGACTACACCGACCCCCGGCTCACCCGGCTCCAACTGGGGGACCGCGTGATCACGGTCAGCCGAGCCGTCCCGGCACCTGAGCAGGCATGACGATGTTTCACGTGAAACCGGGGCGGTGGGGGCGAGCTGGAGCAAGCCGGGACCGTTTCACGTGAAACACGGGCGAACGGGCGAACGGGTGAAGGGGTGAAGGGGTGAACCAGGACGGTTTCACGTGAAACAGGCGTCGATCCCTGCCGTCGCCCACGGCAGGTCGAGAAGCTCCGTCTCCTGACCCGCGCGTGCCCCGCCCGGCGGCACGACGGCGAGGGCGTCGGCCGCCGCGATACCCCGCAGCATGGCCGGGCCGTTGTAGTGCAGCGGCACGGCATGGTCACCGCGCAGGACGACCGGGATGAGCCGAGTGTCGTAGGGGTGCCCGTGCACCGATTGCCGCAGCGGCAGCGCGTACGGCTCGGGAGCCGGCCGGGCGGCGAGAGCGCGCAGCAGCGGCTCCGCGAGCGTGAGCAGGCCGGAGACGGCCGCGAGAGGGTTGCCGGGCAGGCCGACGAGGTGCTGGTCCTCCTTGAGGCGGGCCAGCAGCATCGGGTGCCCGGGGCGCACCTTGACGCCGTCGACGAGGAGTTCGGCGTCGAGCCGCCGCAGGGTGGGGTGCACGTGGTCGACGGGCCCCGAGGCGGTGCCCCCGGTGGTGACGATGAGATCGGCGGCGGATGCGGTGATGGCCTTGTGCAGGGCCTTCGCGTCGTCGCCGAGCCGGCGTACGGAGGTGACCTCGGCGCCCAGCGACCGCAGCCACGGGGGCAGCATCGGACCGAGCGCGTCCCGGATGAGGCCGTCGTGCGGGCGGCCCTCGGTGAGCAGTTCGTCGCCCAGGACGAGCACCTCGACCCGGGGCCGGGGGACGGCGGCCAGCGTGTCGTATCCGGCGGCCGCGGCGAGGCCGAGGACCGCCGGGGTCACCACCGCCCCGCCCCGCAGCAACTGATCCCCGCTGCGGCACTCCTGGCCCCGTGGGCGGATGTCCTGGCCGTGCTGCATCTCGCGGGTCGGGTGCAGGCGGCCGTTGCCGTCGGTCCGACCGTGCTCACTGCGCAGTACCGCGGTGGTGTCCGGGGGGATCCGGGCGCCGGTGGCGATCCGTACGGCCTCGCCGTCGGCCAGGGGCGCGGGCGCCGAGCCGCCGGCCAGGACGCCCTCCTCCCGTACGTGCCAGGGGCCGGGACCCGCGACAGCCCAGCCGTCCATCGCCGAGGTGTCGAAGGAGGGCAGGTCGGTGAGGGCCGTCAGCGGGGCGGCCAGAACGAGGCCGAGGGCGTCGCCGAGGGTCACGGAGACGGGGGCGGGACGGGCTGCGCCGGAGCGTGCGGCGCGGGCGGCGATCGTCCGGGCCTCGGGCCAGGAGGTCGCCCGGTGGCGATGCTCGGCGGCGTCGGCCCGGTGACCGGCCTCCGGACTCCGGGCCGGGGAGGAGGGGGAGGAGGAGGGCGGCGTGCCGTCGCCGCTGCCCCCGCGCTGTGCGGGGCTGTGGCCGCCGGGCGGGCGGGCGGTGCCGTTGCCGTCCTTCACGAGGGCGAGCGCCTCCTCGACGTCGAGGTCCTCGGCGTCGAGGCCCTGCCGGGTACCGCGGGCGGTCATCCGGCGTCCGGTCCGGAGCCGCCGGGCTTGTCGGCCTTCCGCTGCTCGGCCTTCTGCTGCTCGGCCTGCCCTTGCTCGGCTTTCTCCTGTTCGGCCTCCTCCGCCCAGCGCAGCGCGAGGGCGGCGGCCTTGCGGGCGGCCTCGGCGACGGCTTCGGGGCCTCCCTCGGCCTGCGCGGCCGCATAGCCGACCAGGAAGGTGGTCAGCGGGGCCGCGGGCCTGGCCACCCCGTGGGCGGCGTCACGGGCCAGATCGAGGAGGGCGCCGGTGTCGACGTCGAGGTCGATGCCCAGCTCGTCCTTGACTGCGGAAATCCATTCATCCAACACGTGGTCATGCTCCCTGATACGTGCCCTGGCGGCGGCGATGTCGTCCCAGGTGTCGCAGTCGAACGACGCGACCGGGTCGGGGACGCGGGTGAGGTCGAGTCCGGCGGTCAGCCGGCGCAGCGGCAGCCCGGTGAGGCCGCCTTCGCCGGCGGTGAGCACCGCCAGTTCGCGGCGCAGTGCGGCCGTGCGGTACGCGGCGACGAGCGGCTGGTCACGGCCGTCGGCGTCGGTGAGCAGCACACCCTCGGCCGCGCCCGCGCGCAGCGCGGTCAGCAGTCGCCGTACGGTGTCCGCCGCGAGGAAGGGCAGATCGGCGGAGAGGACGAGGACGTCGTCCGCCGCGGTGTGGCGCAGTCCGGCGTCGAGCGCGGCGACGGGCCCCGCGCCGGGCGGGTCCTCGCGTGCCCAGCGCACGGGCCGCGCGGTGGGGCGGGGATCGGCGACGACGACGGTGGTGCGCGCGTCGGCGCAGGCGCCCAGCACCCGGTCGAGCAGCGCGCGCCCGCCCACCCGCACACCCGGCTTGTCGGCGCCGCCGAGCCGGCGGGCGCCGCCACCGGCGAGCACGACGGCGTCGTGGGCGGCGGGCTCGTTCGAGGTCACCCCCCGAGTATGCGGGCCGCCCCGGGGATGCGGGCCCGCCGGATCACGGGAAACACGCGAATCGCCGGGGCGCGCCCGCAATCACAGGGTGCGCAACAGCACCGCCGGCTGCTCCACGCAGTCCGCCACGTAGCGCAGGAAGCCTCCCGCCGTTCCGCCGTCGCACACCCGGTGGTCGAAGGTGAGCGAGAGCTGGACGACCTGGCGCACCGCCAGCTCGCCCTCGTGCACCCACGGCTTGGGGATGATGCGGCCGACACCGAGCATGGCCGCCTCGGGGTGGTTGATGATCGGCGTGGAGCCGTCGACTCCGAACACCCCGTAGTTGTTCAAGGTGAAGGTGCCGCCGGTCAGGTCGGCGGGGGTGAGACGGCCGTCCCGGGACACCTCGGTGAGCCGGGCGAACTCCGCGGTGAGTCCCTCGGCGTCCCGGGCGTGCGCGTCTCGGACGACGGGCACGACGAGTCCGCGCTCGGTCTGCGCGGCGAAGCCGAGGTGGACATGGTCGAACTGGACGACCTCCCGGGCCGCCAGGTCGACGGTGGAGTTCAGCTCCGGGAAGCGGGCCAGCGCCGCGGTGCAGATACGGGCGAGCAGCGCGAGGAGGGAGATCTTCGGCCCGCCGGACGCGTTCATGGCGGCCCGGGCCCGCATCAGCTCCGTCGCGTCGGCGTCCACCCAGCAGGTGGCGTCGGGGATCTCGCGTCGGCTGCGGGAGAGCTTGTCGGCGACTGCACCCCGGACGCCCTTGAGCGGGACGCGGCGGCTTCCGGAGGGAGCGGAGGACCCGGGTGACAGCTGTGCCGCCCGGTCCCGCGGGGCGGCCCCCCGCAGCGCGTTCTCCACGTCCGCCCGCAGGATCAGCCCCTCGGGCCCGGAGCCCGTGAGTTCCCGCAGGTCCAGGTTGTTCTCCCGGGCGAGTCTGCGCACCAGGGGGGAGATCACGGGGACGGGGCCGTCGGGCTTTCCGGCCGGGACACCCGGGAGAACCGGGGCAGCCGGGGCGGGGGCCGCGACGGTCACGGAAGCGGCTGGTTCCGGTCGCGCCGACCGGATCCGGCGCCTGCGGGCGGGTGCCTCCGAGGTGCCGTAACCGACGAGCACGTTGCCCGACCCCTCGGCGCCCGTGGCGGGAACCTCCGGGCCGCCGGAGGCCGGCGCACCGACCGCGACCGTGATCAGCGGGGCGCCGACGGGCAGTTCGGTGCCCTCCTCGCCGAAGCGCGCGGTGACCACACCGCCGTAGGGGCAGGGCACCTCGACCATCGCCTTGGCCGTCTCGACCTCGACGACCGGCTGGTCGACGGCGACGACGTCGCCCACCTGGACCAGCCAGCGGACGATCTCCGCCTCGGTGAGTCCCTCCCCGAGGTCGGGGAGCTTGAACTCCAGCACCTGTGCCATCAGTTGTCCGCCTCCCACTGCAACCGCGCCACGGCGTCCAGGATGCGGTCGACGCCGGGCAGGTGGTGGCGCTCCAGCATCGGCGGCGGGTACGGAATGTCGAACCCGGCGACGCGCAGCACCGGTGCCTCCAGGTGGTGGAAGCAGCGCTCCGTGACGCGGGCCGCGATCTCGCCGCCCGGGCCGCCGAAGGAGCCCGACTCGTGCACGACGACCGCGCGGCCGGTCCGCCGCACCGAGGCGCAGACCGTCTCGTCGTCGAAGGGGACCAGCGAGCGCAGGTCGACGACCTCGAGGTCCCACCCCTCGGCGCGCGCCGCTTCGGCGGCTTCGAGGCAGACCGGGACCGAAGGACCGTAGGTGATCAGCGTGGCGCTCCGGCCCGAGCGCCGCACCACCGCGCGGCCGATCGGTTCGACACTCTGCGGTTCCTCCGGGTTCCAGGAGTCCTTGGACCAGTACAGACGCTTGGGTTCGAGGACGACGACCGGGTCGTCGGAGGCGATGGCGGCGCGCAGCAGACCGTAGGCGTCGGCGACCGTGGCGGGCGTGACGACATGGAGGCCCGGGGTCGCCATGTAGTACGCCTCGGAGGAGTCGCTGTGGTGCTCGACGCCTCCGATGCCGCCGCCGTAGGGCACCCGGACGGTGATCGGCAGGGGCATACGGCCGCGGGTGCGGTTGCGCATCCGGGCGACATGGCTGATGAGCTGCTCGAACGCCGGGTAGGCGAAGGCGTCGAACTGCATCTCCACGACCGGCCGCAGTCCGTACATCGCCATGCCGACGGCAGTGCCGAGGATGCCCGCCTCGGCGAGCGGGGTGTCCGTGCAACGGTCCTCGCCGAACTCCGCGGCGAGGCCGTCGGTGACCCGGAAGACGCCGCCGAGGGTGCCCACGTCCTCGCCCAGGACGTGCACGGTCGGGTCGGCGGCCATCGCGTCCCGGAGCGCGCGGGTGAGGGCCTGCGCCATGGTGGCGGGCTTGAGGGCGACGGTGGTCATCGGTGCGTGCCCTCCTGGTCGGCGTGCTCGGCCTCGAGCTCCGCCCGCAGCAGGTCGCGCTGTTCCCGCAGTTGGGGGGTGGGTTCGGCGTACACGTGGGCGAACAGGTCCATGGGGTCGAGGACCGCGTCCTGGTTCATGCGGGCGCGCAGGTCGGATGCCATCGCCTCGGCGGCGTCCCGCGCGGACTGCTTCGCGTCCTCGTCGAGCAGCCCGCGCGTGGTGAGTTCGCGCTCCAGCAGCTGGATCGGGTCGTGTTCGCGCCAGGTCTCGACCTCGGCGTCGCCGCGGTAGCGGGTGGCGTCGTCGGCGTTGGTGTGCGCCTCGATGCGGTAGGTCACCGCCTCCACGAGGGTGGGACCGCCGCCCTCACGCGCGTGCCGTACGGCGTCGGTCAGCACCTCGTGCACGGCGGCCGCGTCGTTGCCGTCGACCAGGCGGCCCGGCATGCCGTATCCGACGGCCTTGTGGGCCAGCGAGGGAGCGGCGGTCTGCTTGGCGAGCGGTACGGAGATCGCGAAGCCGTTGTTCTGCACGAGGAAGACGACCGGCGCCTGCCAGACGGCGGCGAAGTTCAGCGCCTCGTGGAAGTCGCCCTCGCTGGTGCCGCCGTCGCCGACCATGGCGAGCGCGACCACGTCGTCGCCCTTGAGCCGGGCGGCGTGCGCGAGGCCCACGGCGTGCGGGAGCTGGGTGGCGAGCGGGGTGGACAGCGGCGCCACCCGGTGCTCGTACGGGTCGTAGCCGGTGTGCCAGTCGCCGCGCAGCAGGGTGAGGGCCTCGACGGGGTCCACTCCGCGCGCGACGACGGCGAGGGTGTCGCGGTAGCTGGGGAAGAGCCAGTCCCGCTCCTGGAGGGCGAGCGCGGCGGCGACCTCGCAGGCCTCCTGGCCGGTGCTGGAGGGGTAGACGGCGAGTCTGCCCTGCTTGGTGAGGGCGGTGGCCTGGACGTTGTAACGGCGGCCGCGCACCAGCTGGGCGTACAGCCGGCGCAGCAGCTCCGGGTCGGCCTGCGCGGCCGCGTCGGTGCCGAGGACGCGGTACGGCTCCGCGTCGGGCAGCAGCGGCGCGGGGTCGGTACGGGGCTGCCAGGCCGGCGGCGGAGTCGGCCGGTAGGCGCCCCGCTGCTCCATGACCGTCATGACGGCACCTCCTCGTGGGAGTGGCTACGGGAGACGCGTCGGTTGTGATGCGCCTCACCTACCGATTGTTCGGTCGTCGGCACATTTTGGCTACAGGGCCCCTCAGGCTGTGGACAAACGGTTCTCCACAACCTGAGATGGGTGCAGTACGTCCATGGCAGGAGGGCAGGGGGACATGGCACCTGAACAAATGGCCGAAGGGCCGGAGAACGGCACCGCGCCGCCTCCGGGCAGCCCTCCGCCGCCGACCGGTGTCCTGTCGCCGAGCAGTGTCCCGTCACCGGGCGGCGTCCCGCTGCCGCCGCCGCGTCCGCTGGACGCCATCGATCAGGACATCCTGCAGATACTCCAGGCGGACGGCCGCGCCTCGATACGGTCGGTCGCCGAGCGGGTCCACGTCTCGCGTGCCAACGCCTACGCGCGGATCAACCGGCTCATCGAGGACGGCGTCATCCGCGGCTTCGGCGCCCGTGTCGACCACGAGCGCGCCGGGCAGGGCACGAGCGCCTACATCACGCTGAAGATCGTGCAGAACTCCTGGCGGACGGTGCGCGAGCAGCTGCGGCTGCTGCCCGGCGCCTCCCACATCGCCCTCGTGGGGGGCGATTTCGACGTCCTGCTCCTGGTGCACACGCCGGACAACAGGGCGCTGCGCGAGGTGGTGCTCACCCGGCTCCAGTTGATCCCCGAGGTGCTCAGCACGCGCACGCTGCTGGTGTTCGAGGAGGAGGACCTGGAGCCGCAGGGGTGAGTCCTACGGGGCCGTGCGCAGCCCCTCGAAGACCAGCCGCACCACCGCGTCGGCGACCTCGCTCTCGACCATCCCCCGGCCGCCCGGCCGGTACCACTCGACGATCGAGTTGATCATCCCGAAGACCAGCCGGGTGGCGAGCCGTACCTCCATGTCGCCGCGTATGTCGCCGTCGGCGGCGGCCGCCTTCAGCAGTTCGGCGACCCGGTGGTCGAAGTCGCGGCGCCGCTCCAGGGCCCACCGCTCGGTGTCGGTGTTGCCGCGCACGCGCAGCAGCAGTGTCACGTACGGCAGTTCGCCGATGAGCACCTCGACCATGCGCCGCACGACGTACTCCAGGCGCTCCGAGGCGTCCCCCACGCGCGCGTGCTCCTCCTCGAGGATCCCGAAGAGGCCGTCCAGGGCCCGGCTGACGGCGCGCCGCAGCAGTTCCTCCTTGCCGGCGACATGGTGGTAGATCGACGACTTGGAGATGCCGGCCGCCTTGGAGAGGTGCTCCATGGAGGTGCCGTCGTAGCCGCGCTCGTTGAAAATCTGGACGGCGACGGAGAGCAGGGTCTCCGGGGTGTACGTGTCGCGCTTGGCGGTGGTCACGAGGCGCCCTCCCGCTTCTCGGTGGCATAGGAGTGGCGGTACAGCGCGAGGGACGGCGCGTACCGGCCGGAGGGGTCGCGCTCGTGCAGGTCGTCCAGGAGGGAGCAGGCCCAGGTGCGGCCCAGCCTGCGGCTCCACTCGAAGGGGCCGAGGGGGTAGTTGACGCCCAGGCGCATCGCGGTGTCGATGTCCTCCTCGGTGGCCACGCCCTTGGCCACGGCGTCGTGCGCGAGGTCGACGATCCGCGCGACCGTACGGGCGACGATCATGCCCGGGACGTCGCCGATGACGCTGACGTCCTTGCCGAGCGCCTGGAACAGGCCGATCGCCTCGGACATCGTCTGCGTGGAGGTGTCCTGGGAGGCGGACAGAGCGATGCGGGTGGCCTTGCGGTAGTCCAGGGCGAGGTCGAAGTAGACGACGTCCCGGAACTCCACGGACGTCTGGCCGTCGGCGAGGGCGAGCTGGCCGTCGCCGGGCAGCACCAGGCGGGTGCCGTGGTCCTCCTCCTCCTCGCGGACCTGGATGCCCGCCTCGCGGATCAGCGCGAGCAGTTCGGAGGCGGGGCCCAGATTGCCCTCGGCGACGACGTACGCGGGCGGCTGGGCCTTCTCCGCGGTGTGCGGTTCGGCCGCCCCGGCGGCCCCGGTCCCGGTGGAGTAGTCGTACCAGCCCTGGCCGGTCTTGCGCCCGAGGCGGCCCGACTCGACCAGGCGCCGCTGGGCGAGCGAGGGCGTGAAGCGCACGTCCTGGAAGAAGGACCGCCACACGGAGTGCGTGACCGACTCGTTGACGTCCTGTCCGATCAGGTCGGTCAGCTCGAAGGCGCCCATCTTGAACCCGCCCGACTCGCGCAGGATCGCGTCGATGGTGGCCGGGTCGGCGCCCTGCGCCTCGAAGACGGCGAACGCCTCGGCGTAGAAGGGCCGCGCGATGCGGTTGACGATGAAGCCGGGGGTGTCGGCGCAGGCGACCGGCGTCTTGCCCCAGGAGCGGGCGGTCTCGTACGCGCGGGTGGCCGAGGTGACGTCGGTGGCGTACCCGGAGACGACCTCGACCAGCGGCAGCAGCGGCGCGGGGTTGAAGAAGTGCAGGCCCACCAGGCGGCCCGGGTTGCGCAGGGCGCCCCCGACGGCGGTCACCGACAGGGACGAGGTGTTGGTGGCGAGCAGACAGTCCTCGCCGACGACGTCCTCCAGCTGCCGGAACAGCTCCTGCTTGGCCTCCAGAAGCTCGACGACGGCCTCGACGACCAGGGAGCAGTCGGCGAGGTCGGTGATGCTCTCCGCGGGCCGCAGGCGGGCACGTGCCTCGTCGCGGTCGCCGGCGGCGAGGCGGTCCTTCTCGACGAGCCGGTCCAGGCGGGCGCCGATCGCGGCCGCCGCCTCGCGGGCGCGGCCGGGCACGGCGTCGTACAGCCGCACGGGGTGACCGGCGACGAGCGCGACCTGGGCGATGCCCTGGCCCATGGTGCCGGTGCCGACGACGGCCACGGGGCTGCTGAGGTCGAGTGCTGTCATGTGCGCGATCCTCCCGCACGGGGTTTTCCACAGATGCGGCAGGCCCCCTTGTCCCGACCGATCGTTCGGTTACTCTAACCCTGACTGGCTGTTCCTGCCCAGGTTTCCGCCAGGTCATGAGCTCGACGGAGAGTTCTCAAGACGAGGAGTTGGTCCCGCATGGCCGCCGCCGAACCGACCGCGCACGCTCTGATCGCCCAGCACCGGCCCACCCTCGACCAGGCCCTGGAAGCGATCCGCACCCGCGCGTACTGGTCCCCGCACCCGGAACACCCCAAGGCCTACGGGGAGAACGGCAGCCTGGACGCCGCGGCCGGCAAGGCCGCCTTCGACGCCGTTCTGCACACCCGCCTGGACCTCGGCCAGCCCGGCACCGACGACTGGGTGGGCGGCGAGGTCTCGCCGTACGGCGTCGAACTGGGCGTGACCTACCCGCACGCGGACGTGGACACACTGCTGCCCGCCATGCGGGCCGGACAGGGCGCCTGGCGGGACGCGGGAGCCGAAGTGCGCGCGGTGGTCTGCCTGGAGATCCTCAAGCGGATCAGCGACCGGACGCACGAGTTCGCGCACGCGGTCATGCACACCTCCGGCCAGGCCTTCATGATGGCGTTCCAGGCGGGCGGCCCGCACGCGCAGGACCGCGGCCTGGAAGCGGTGGCGTACGCGTACGCGGAGCAGGTCCGCACGCCCGGCACGGCGGAGTGGAGCAAGCCCCAGGGCAAGCGCGACCCGCTCGCGCTGACCAAGCGCTTCACCCCGGTCCCGCGCGGGATCGCCCTGCTCATCGGCTGCAACACCTTCCCGACATGGAACGGCTACCCGGGTCTGTTCGCCTCCCTGGCCACCGGCAACGCGGTCCTGGTCAAGCCCCACCCGCGCGCGGTGCTGCCGCTCGCGCTGACCGTGGGCGTCGCCCGCGAGGTGCTCGCCGAGGCCGGCTTCGACCCGAACCTGGTCGCGCTGGCCGCCGAGCGCCCCGGCGAGGGCATCGCCAAGACCCTGGCCACCCGCCCCGAGATCCGGATCGTCGACTACACCGGCTCGACCGCCTTCGGCGACTGGCTGGAGGCCAACGCCCGCCAGGCGCAGGTGTACACCGAGAAGGCCGGCGTCAACACGGTGATCGTGGAGTCCACGGCGAACTACAAGGGCATGCTCGCCAACCTGGCGTTCTCGCTCTCCCTGTACAGCGGCCAGATGTGCACGACCCCGCAGAACCTGCTGATCCCCCGCGACGGCATCCGCACCGACGAGGGCGCGAAGACCTTCGACGAGGTCGTCGCCGACCTCGCCCGCTCGGTCGACGGCCTCCTCGGCGACGACGCGCGCGCCAACGCGCTGCTCGGCGCCATCGTCAACCCGGACGTCAAGGCCCGTCTGGAGGCCGCCGCGGGCCTCGGCGAGGTCGCCCTCGCCTCCCGCGAGGTGAGCAACCCGGAGTTCCCGGACGCGATCGTGCGCACCCCGGTGCTCGTCAAGCTCGACGGGGCGCGGAAGTACTGGGAGGGGACGGACGACGAGGCCGCCTACATGGGCGAGTGCTTCGGCCCGGTCTCCTTCGCCGTCGCCGTCGACTCCACGGCCGACGCGGTCGCCCTGCTGCGGCGCACGGTGCGCGAGAAGGGCGCGATGACGGTCGGCGCGTACACCACCGACGCGGAGGTCGAGCGGGCGATCGAGGAGGTCTGCCTGGAGGAGGCCGCCCAGCTGTCGCTCAACCTCACCGGCGGGGTCTACGTCAACCAGACGGCCGCGTTCTCCGACTTCCACGGCTCGGGCGGCAACCCGGCGGCCAACGCGGCCCTCACCGACGGCGCGTTCGTCGCCAACCGCTTCCGGGTGGTGGAGGTCCGCCGGGACGCCTAGGCGTCTAGGGGACGTGCGGTGCGCCCCCGGTGGCGCTCCAGTGGTACAGCGTCATGGCCACACTGGTCGCGAGGTTGTAGCTGGAGACCTGGGGGCGCATCGGCAGGGCGAGAAGGTGGTCGGCACGCGCGCGCAGCTCTGCGGAGAGCCCGCTGCGCTCCGACCCGAAGGCCAGCAGGGCGTCGTCCGGCAGCTTGACGCCCCGCAGGTCGTCACCCTCCGGGTCGAGGGCGAACACCGGGCCGGCCGGCAGCTCGCCGACGGTCAGCCGCTCCACGGCGGTCGCGAAGTGCAGCCCCGCCCCGCCGCGCACCACGGTCGGGTGCCAGGGGTCGAGGGTGCCGGTGGTGACCACCCCGGTGGCCCCGAAACCGGCGGCCAGCCGGATCACCGCGCCCGCGTTGCCGAGGTTGCGCGGGTCGTCCAGGACCACGACGGGAGTGGCGCGGGGGGCGCGCCCCAGCCGCTCCAGGTTGGCCTCGCGGGAGGGCCGTACGGCCAGGGCGGCGACCGCGGTGGGATGCGGGCGCGGCACCAGGGAGGTGTACGTCGCCTCGGGGACCTCCGTCAGCAGCGCGTCCAGCGCGTCACGCACGTCCGGGGCGAGTTCGTCGGCGAGGGCGAGCGTCGCCCGCCGGTCGGCGGTGACCGCCACCGGGACCTCGGCTCCGAAGCGCACGGCGTGCTTGAGGGCGTGGAAGCCGTCGAGCAGGACGGAGGCGTCGGCGAGCCGCCGCCACCGGCCGAGCGGATCGGAGCCGGCGGTCACGGGGTCGGTCATGCCGTGAACCCTACGCGCGCGTGCTCGGGGTTCTCCTGGGCCCGCGGCCCCGGTGATTCCGGCGCAGGCGTACGACCGACGCCGGGGAACAGCCGTCCACGCGCGCGTGACGTCCATCCGCCCACCCGGCGCAGGAAGGTCGTCGGCAGGAAGACGGCGTCCGTCGCGATCATCGCCAGCGAGAAGAACGGCAGCCCGAGCACCAGGGCGATCACCGCGTGCTCCGTCATCATCAGGACCAGCAGGACGTTCTTCAGCCGCCGGTTGGCGAGCGTGAACGGGAAGGCGACCTGCACGATGACGGTCCCGTAGGTGGCCAGCAGGACCATCGTGCCGCTGCCGGCCAGCAGGTCGGCGAGCGCGGGCCAGGGCGAGAAGTAGTCCAGGTGCAGGGGGTAGTACGCGGCGGTGCCGTCCTGCCAGCGCGAGCCCTGGATCTTGTACCAGCCGGCCGTCGCGTAGATCAGACAGGCCTCGGCCATGATCACGACCAGGGCGCCGTTGTGCAGGATGTTGCCGATCACGTCGAGCAGGATCCGGGGCTCCGCCGACTTCGTGCGGCGGCCGACGGCCCACCACAGGCCCTGTACGGCCCACGCCGCCCACAGAAGCGCCGGAATGGTCCAGTCGCTGTGGAAACGGCCCGCCACGGTCACCGTGACCAGGACGAACCCGGCCACGGCCCACAGGACGGGACCCACCCGGTCCGTGACCCGCTCCCCACGCGCGCGTGCCTCCTGCGCGCGCCGTTCGCGTCGTGCGTCCAGCGACCACACCCGGCCGCACCGTATGAACACGAGATAGATCGACATCAGGTGCAGGACGTTGTCCCCGCCGTCGCCCATGAAGACGCTGCGGTTCTGGAGCGACAGCACGCCGACCATGAACAGCACCGACATCGCGCGGGTGCGCCAGCCGATCAGCAGCAGCGCGGCGGAGAGCAGCGCGAGCAGGTACACCGCCTCGAACCAGCCCCGCCCGTCCGACCACATCAGCGCCGTGAACGCGCCGTTGGTGTCGATCAGCTGGCGGGCCAGCTCCCAGTCCCAGGGACCGTCGGGGCCGTAGAGCTCATGCCGGTGGGGGAACTCGCGCAGCAGGAACATCAGCCAGGTGGCGCTGAAGCCGATCCGGACCACGGCGCTCTGGTACGGCGCGAGCGCCGACCCGGTGACGCGCGCGATGGCGGCGGACACCGTCAGGGAGAACCGGTTCACCTCGTGCCTCCCTCGGTCTCGCCGTCCGGCACCGACCACCAGGACAGTTCGCGGTACACCGGGCTCATCGACACCTTCTCGGTGCTCCACTTCGGCGGGGTCACGTTGGTGGTCTGCGAACGGACCTGTATCCGCTCGACGACACCGCCGTCGCCGGCTGCGCCGCCGCGCTCCAGACGCAGCACCACGATGTGGCGCAGGTACGTCTCGGAGAGGGCGCCGCGCAGGCCGACGGGGCGGTTGCCGTTGTCGTGCGTGGCGGTGAAGAAGTCCCAGGCGCGGCGCAGCTCGTTCTGCTGGGTGTGGCTCGGCAGCAGATTGCCGTCTATGGCCCGGCCGTCCTGCGCCGACAGGTCGTACCAGCCGGTGGTCCGCGAGCCGCCGTCCGCGGTACGGACCTGGGCCCTGACCTGGACGGCGATGTTCTGCTGAAGCGGGTTCGGCGCGAAGAGCTTCCAGTTCTGCTCGAACTCCGGGTAGATCCAGTCGTCGATCGCCTTGCCGTGCGTCTTGGTGACGGTGTTCGACGGGGCGACGTGCAGGAACACCATCCCGATATGCACGCAGACGGTCACCGCGACGACGGCCAGCGCCAGCGCGGCGCCGACCTGATAGCGGGGAGAGAGGGCGGCCACACCGGTCCGGGGCTCCGGCCGCCGAGGCCCACTCGCGAGACCGGCGGCGGCGTCACCGGCGTCACCGGCGTCACTGGCGGACTCAGCCTGGAAGGCACCGTCCGAGTCGGTGTGCTCGGCCCGAGGAACAGACTCGGAGTCCGCGTCTTCGGCCCGGGAGGCCGGTTCAGGGCTCGGGAGTTCGGCTCGGGGGCGGGGAACGGTTTCCCGGGCGGGTGGCGTCTCCGCCTCCGCCTCCCTCGACGTGTTCGGCCCCTGTGGAGAGCCGGCCCCTCCGTCGTGCACGTCCATTCCGCCCCGTTCCCCGATACCGGTCGTCTTCGCGCTGCGTCGCGCAATCGCGAACGGTACTCAGCCTCACCCGTTCGGCGCAGCCCCCTCCCCGCGACACCCGGGCCGGGAAGGGCCGGGGCAGGTTGTCCACAGGGGATGCCCGCAGGTTATCCACAGCGGTTGACACCTTACGACGGCCGTCCCACCATGGAATCGCACGGACCGAACGATCGGTCGGGAGAAGGCTCGGCAGAGCCGAGGCCAAGGCACCGCGCCGAGGCCCGAGGTCAAGGGGGACCGCATGGCGACAGCAGCCGCGCACCAGACGGCCCGCACACAGCCGCACACCGGGCAGGACAGCGGAGCCGGCGCCGATGAGGCGTACGCGCGCGCCTTCGACGCCACCGTGGCCGCCGACGAACGCATCGAGCCACGCGACTGGATGCCCGACGCCTACCGCGCGACGCTGGTACGCCAGATCGCCCAGCATGCCCACTCCGAGATCATCGGCATGCAGCCGGAGGCCAACTGGATCACCCGCGCGCCCTCCCTGCGCCGCAAGGCCATCCTCATGGCGAAGGTCCAGGACGAGGCGGGCCACGGGCTCTACCTGTACAGCGCCGCCGAGACCCTCGGCGCCAGCCGTGAGGAACTGCTCGACAAGCTCCACTCCGGCCGCCAGAAGTACTCCTCGATCTTCAACTACCCCACGCTGACCTGGGCCGACGTCGGCGCGATCGGCTGGCTGGTGGACGGCGCCGCGATCACCAACCAGGTGCCCCTGTGCCGCTGCTCCTACGGCCCGTACGCCCGCGCGATGGTCCGCGTCTGCAAGGAGGAGTCCTTCCACCAGCGCCAGGGGTACGAGCTGCTGCTGGCCCTCAGCCGAGGCACCCCGGAACAGCACGCGATGGCGCAGGACGCGGTGGACCGCTGGTGGTGGCCGTCACTGATGATGTTCGGCCCGCCCGACGACGAGTCCGCGCACTCCGCGCAGTCGATGGCCTGGAAGATCAAGCGCCACTCGAACGACGAACTGCGCCGGCGCTTCGTCGACATCTGCGTCCCCCAGGCGGCCTCGCTCGGCCTCACGCTCCCCGACCCGGACCTGAAGTGGAACGAGGAGCGGGGCCACCACGACTTCGGAGCCATCGACTGGACCGAGTTCAAGGAGGTCCTCAAGGGCAACGGCCCCTGCAACGAGCAGCGGATCACACAACGCAGGCGCGCACACGAAGAGGGCGCGTGGGTACGAGAGGCGGCCGCCGCCTACGCGGCCAAACACAGCTCTGGGACGGAAGTGGAGCAGGCATGACGAACACCGACTGGCCCCTGTGGGAGGTCTTCGTGCGCTCCCGGCGCGGCCTCTCCCACACCCACGCCGGCAGCCTGCACGCGCCGGACGCCGAGTTCGCCCTGCGCAACGCGCGCGATCTGTACACCCGGCGCGGCGAGGGCGTCTCGATCTGGGTCGTGCCGTCCTCCGCGATCACGGCCTCCTCGCCGGACGAGAAGGACCCGTTCTTCGAACCGTCCGCCGACAAGCCGTACCGGCACCCGACGTTCTACGAGATCCCGGAAGGGGTGAAGCACCTGTGACCACGACGACGCACACCCACACCGCCGCCGCCCTCGCCCTCGGAGACGACGCCCTGGTGCTCTCCCACCGCCTGGGGGAGTGGATGGGCCACGCGCCCGTGCTGGAGGAGGAGGTCGCCCTCGGCAACATCGCCCTCGACCTGCTGGGCCAGGCCCGGATCCTGCTGTCGATGGCAGGCGACGAGGACGAGTTGGCGTACCTGCGTGAGGAACGCGCCTTCCGCAACCTCCAGTTGGTCGAGCAACCAGGCGGAGACTTCGCCCACACCATCGCCCGCCAGCTGTACTTCTCCACCTATCAGCACCTGCTGTACGCGCGGCTGGCGTCCGTGGAGGGCCCGTTCGCGGGACTGGCGGCGAAGGCCGTCAAGGAGGTCGCCTACCACCGCGACCACGCCGAACAGTGGACACTGCGGCTCGGCGACGGCACCGAGGAGAGCCACGAGCGGATGCAGCGGGCCTGCACGGCACTGTGGCGGTTCACCGGGGAGATGTTCGCCCCCCTGGACGGCCTCGGCCTCGACCTGTCGGAGCTGGAGTCGGTCTGGCTGGAGTCGGTGCGCAGCCTGCTGGAGCGGGCCGGCCTGGCCGTGCCCGAGGGGCCGCGCACCGGAGCCTGGCGCGCCGGCGCGGGCCGCGAGGGCCTGCACACCGAGTCCTTCGGCCGGATGCTCGCCGAGATGCAGCACCTGCACCGCAGTCACCCGGGTGCGTCATGGTGACGCTCACCCCGCTGGAGGCGGAACTCCTCGAGGTCGCCGGCTCGGTGCTCGACCCCGAACTGCCCGTGGTCACCCTCCGGGAACTCGGCGTGCTGCGCGCGGTGCACGTACGCGACACGGACACCGTCGACGTCGAGCTGACCCCCACCTACACCGGCTGTCCGGCGGTGGAGGCGATGTCCCTGGACATCGAGCGGGCGCTGCGCGCACACGGGGTCCGCGAGGTCACCGTGCGCACGGTGCTGTCCCCCGCCTGGTCGACCGACGACATCTCCGCCGAAGGGCGCCGCAAACTGCGGGAGTTCGGCATCGCACCGCCACGCGTGCGCCAGGCGGCCGAACCGGTCGGCATCACCCTGGGCCCCACCCGGACCAGGGACGCGGACGCGAGCGCGGACATGGGCGCGGACATGGGCGTGGCCCTGGAGCCGATCCTCTGCCCGCACTGCGGCTCCGCCGACACCGAACTGCTCAGCCGCTTCTCCTCCACCGCCTGCAAGGCGCTGCGGCGCTGCCTCGCCTGCCGCGAACCCTTCGACCACTTCAAGGAGTTGTGATGGCCCGCTTCCACCCGCTCCAGGTGGCCGCGGTGGACCACCTCACCGACGACTCCGTCACCCTCACCCTCACGGTCCCCGACGCACTGCGCGAGGAGTACCGGCACGCGCCCGGCCAGCATCTCGCCCTGCGCCGCGTGGTCGACGGGACCGAGGTCAGGCGGACGTACTCGATCTGCTCGCCCGCACCCGGACCCGACGCTGCGGGGCCCGGCACCCTGCGGGTGGGCGTGCGGCTGGTCGAGGGCGGGGCCTTCTCGACGTACGCGCTGAAGGAGATCGCCGTCGGCGACGAGCTGGACGTGATGACGCCGGCCGGCCGGTTCACCCTCACCCCCGCGCCCGGCCGGTACGCGGCGATCGTCGGCGGCAGCGGGATCACGCCGGTGCTGTCGATCGTCTCGACGCTGCTGGCCCGCGAGCCCGCGGCCCGCTTCTGCCTCATCCGCAGCGACCGGACGGCCGCCTCGACGATGTTCCTGGAGGAGGTCGCCGACCTCAAGGACAGGTACCCCGAGCGGTTCCAGCTGGTCACCGTGCTCTCCCGGGAGGAGCAGCAGGCCGGACTGCCGTCCGGGCGGCTGGACCGCGAGCGGCTGACCGGGCTGCTGCCGTCGCTGCTGCCGGTAGGGGAGGTGGCTGGGTGGTTCCTGTGCGGGCCGTTCGGCCTCGTCCAGGGCGCGGAGCAGGCGCTGCGGGAGATCGGGGTCGCACGGTCCCGGATCCACGAGGAGATCTTCCACGTGGAGGTCACGGCGCCCCCGGTGCGCGTGGCGGCTCCCACCCACAGCACCGTGACCGCCCGGCTCGACGGCCGGGGCGGCAGCTGGCCCGTGCGGGACGGGGAGTCGGTCCTGGAGACGGTGCTGCGCAACCGGCCGGACGCGCCCTACGCCTGCAAGGGCGGGGTGTGCGGGACCTGCCGGGCCTTCCTGGTCTCCGGCGAGGTGCGCATGGACCGCAACTTCGCGCTGGAACCGGAGGAGACGGACTCCGGATATGTGCTGGCCTGCCAGTCTCATCCGCTGACGGAGGCCGTGGAGGTGGACTTCGACCGGTGAGGGGCGCGCGACGAGGGGGCGATGAGAGAGGGTGACGAGGGGGCGAGCGACCGTTCTCCTCGGACCGACCCTTCCCTTCTTCTAGAACCTGTTCTATCTTGACGCTCCGTCAGATCAGCTGACCCGTCGGGAGGACAGGCCGTGGACTTCACCTTCACCGAGGAGCAGCAGGCAGCGGCGGAGGCGGCGCGGGGGGTGTTCGCCGGGGTCGCCCCCGACGCGGTGCCGAGCCCCGCGCTCACCCAGGGTGCCGTGGCCGACGACTTCGACCGCGCGCTGTGGGCCAGGCTCGCCTCGGCTGACCTGCTGAGCCTGCTGCTGGACGAGGAGTACGGCGGGGCCGGCCTCGACGCGATCGCGCTCTGTCTGGTGCTGCGCGAGGCGTCGAAGGTCCTGGCACGGGTACCGCTGCTGGAGAGCAGCGCGGCCGCAGCCGCCCTACAGGCTTACGGCGGCCCGGAGTTGAAGTCGTCCCTGCTCGCCCGGGCCGGCCGGGGCGAGATCGTCCTCACCGTCGCCGCGCACGGCCGCACCGGCCACGATCCGGCCGAACTCGCCGTGACCGCACGGCAGAACGACCCGGCAGGCGCGACCGGCACGACCGGCACAGGTGACGAACACGGTGCGGGCGGCCCGGGTGAGCCGGGCGCCGGCGAGTGGGTGCTGGACGGGGTGCAGACCGTGGTGCCCTGGGCGTACGACGCCGACTTCGTCGTCGTACCGGCGCGCACCGGGGACGACCGGAGCGTCCTCGCCGTCGTCGCCCGTGGGCACGAAGGAGTCGTGCTCGCCGAGCAGATCTCCACCACCGGCGAGCGGCTCGGCGAACTGCGCCTCGAATCGGCGAGGATCGCCGACCGGGACGTCATCACCGCCGACGGCGCCTGGGAGTGGCTGCGCGCCCTGCTGACCACGGGGACCTGCGCGCAGGCGCTCGGTCTGGGCGAGCGCGTCCTGGCGATGACCGGCGAGTACGCCGGCAAGCGGGAGCAGTTCGGACACCCCATCGCGACGTTCCAGGCCGTCGCCGTGCAGGCCGCCGACCGCTACATCGACCTGCGCGCGATGGAGGTCACGCTGTGGCAGGCCGCGTGGCGGATCGCCTCCGGGGCGCCGGGCGCGCTGCCGGCCTCCGGGGACGTCGCCGTGGCCAAGATCTGGGCCTCGGAAGGCGTACGGCGGGTCGTGCAGACCGCACAGCATCTGCACGGGGGCTTCGGCGCCGACGTCGACTACCCGCTGCACCGCTACCACGCCTGGGCCAAGCACCTGGAACTGTCGCTCGGCCCGGCCGCGGCACACGAGGAAGCCCTGGGCGACCTACTGGCCGCCCACCCCCTCGGCTGACGCCCACCCCGCCACGACGCACCGGCCGGCCCGGCAGAACCCACCGACCGACCGACCCACCTACCCGGCACAGAACGCACAGGCCGACCCGCCAAGACGGACCCGCCGACCCGACGAGGCGACCGCCGCTCCAAGAACCCGCAGATCCCCCGGCCCGCAGGTCCCCCAGCCTGCAGGCCGCACGACCTGCCGTTCCGACGACCTGCCGTTCCGAGTGCTTACAGGACGGAGCCCGGGTTGCCCTCGTCCGTGACGACCGGGCGGCCCGCGGCGGCCCAGATCTGCATGCCGCCGTCGACGTTCACGGCGTCGATGCCCTGCTGGACGAGATACATGGTGACCTGGGCCGAGCGACCGCCGGAGCGGCAGATCACATGGACCCGACCGTCCTGCGGAGCCGCCTCGGTCAGTTCACCGTAGCGGGCGACGAACTCGCTGATGGGGATGTGCAGTGCCCCTTCGGCGTGACCCGCCTGCCACTCGTCGTCCTCGCGGACGTCCAGCAGGAAGTCGTCGTCCTTGAGGTCGCCGACCTCGACCGTGGGCACACCAGCTCCGAAACTCATGCGCCCGACGCTACCCGACGGGGCATGCGACACGACCGGTCCCCGCTAGCCCACCAGCTCGGCCAGCTCCGCCTCGCGGGCGGCGACGTCCGCGAGGAGCTTGTCGGCGATCTCGTCCAGGAGCCGGTCGGGGTCCTCCGGTGCCATGCGGAGCATCGAGCCGATCGCGCCCTCCTCCAGTTCCCGGGCGACCAGCGCGAGCATCTCCTTGCGCTGGGCGAGCCACTCGAGACGGGCGTAGAGCTCCTCGCTGGGGCTCGGGCTCCGCTCCGCGGGTGCCGGACCGGCCGCCCACTCCTCGGCCAGCTCGCGCAGCAGGGCTTCCTCGCCACGGGCGTAGGCCGCGTTGACGCGGGTGATGAACTCCTCGCGCCGGGCCCGCTCGGCGTCCTCCTGGGCCAGGTCCGGGTGCGCCTTGCGGGCCAGCTCGCGGTACAGCTTGCGGGCCTCCTCGCTGGGCCGTACCCGCTGCGGGGGCCGGACCGACTGGTCCGTGAGCATCGCCTCGGCCTCGGGGAAGAGACCTTCGCCGTCCATCCAGCCGTGGAACAGTTCCTCGACCCCGGGCATCGGCATCACCCTGGCCCGCGCCTCGGCGGCCTTGCGCTTGTCCTCGGGATCACCGGTGCGGGCGGCCTTGGCCTCGGCGATCTGGGCGTCCAGTTCGTCGAGCCGGGCGTACATCGGGCCGAGTTTCTGATGGTGGAGCCGCGAGAAGTTCTCGACCTCGACGCGGAAGGTCTCCACCGCGATCTCGAACTCGATCAACGCCTGCTCGGCGGCCCGCACGGCCTGCTCCAGCCGTGCCTCGGGCCTAGGCTGCTCAGCTTCGGGGGTCGTCACCCGACCAGCCTAGGCCAACGCTCCCCCGAACCCGCCCGGCCGACGGTCCTGCAGGGGCCCCCGCCCGGACTGCCCTCCCCGGGCTTCCCCTGCTCCGACTCCGCCCGGCCGCCACTCACACGCCCGTCTCCGCCGGGATCCGCCCCTCCCGTACCGCCGCCACCAGGTCCGAGTGGTCCGCCTCGGTGCGGTCGGCGTAGGCGACGGCGAAGGTGGCGATCGCCTCGTCGAATTCCTCGCTCTTGCCGCAGTAGCCGGCGATGAGGCGGGGGTCGGCGCTGTGGGAGTGTGCGCGGGCGAGAAGCGCGCCGGTCATCCGGCCGTAGTCGTCGACCTGGTCGGCGGCGAGCGCGGCCGGGTCGACGCTGCCCTTGCGGTTGCGGAACTGCCGTACCTGGAAGGGGAGTCCGTCGACCGTCGTCCAGCCCAGCAGTATGTCGCTGACCACCTGCATGCGCTTCTGACCGATGACCACCCGGCGTCCCTCGTGCTCCACCTCAGGCACCTCGAAGCCGGCGGTCAGCAGATGCGGGACCAGGGCCGAGGCGCGGGCCTCCTTCACCTGGAGGATCAGCGGCTCGCCCCGGTGGTCGAGCAGCAGCACCACATACGACCTCGTCCCCACGCTGCCCGTGCCGACGATCCGGAAGGCGACGTCGTGGACCGCGTGGCGGGCCAGCAGCGGGTGGCGGTCCTCGGACAGGGTGGTCAGGTAATGCTCAAGGGACGCGGCCACCGCATGGGCTTCCGCGTCCGGGACGCGGCGCAGCACCGGCGCCGCGTCGACGAAGCGGCGGCCGCCGTCCTCCGTCGGCTCGGTCGACTTCGCCGCGAACCGCCCACTGGTGTTGGCCCGCGCCTTCTCCGAGACCCGCTCCAGGGTGCCCAGCAGGTCGTGCGCGTCGGTATGGGAGACCAGTTCCTCGTCGGCGATGGCGTTCCACGCGTCCAGCACGGGGAGCTTCGCCAGCAGCCGCATGGTGCGGCGGTAGGAGCCGGCCGCGCCGTGCGCCGCCTGGCGGCAGGTGTCCTCGTCCGCGCCGGCCTCGCGGCCCGCGAGCACCAGAGAGGCGGCGAGACGCTTGAGGTCCCACTCCCAGGGGCCGTCGACGGTCTCGTCGAAGTCGTTCAGGTCGATGACCAGGCCGCCCCGCGCGTCGCCGTACAGACCGAAGTTCGCGGCGTGGGCGTCGCCGCAGATCTGGGCGCGGATCCCGGTCATGGCGGTCCTGGCCAGGTCGTACGCCATGAGTCCGGCCGAGCCCCGCAGGAACGCGAACGGCGTCGCCGCCATCCGGCCGACCCGGATCGGGGCCAGCTCCGGGATGCGGCCCCGGCTGGACTCCTCGACCGCCGCCACGGCGTCCGGCCGGGAGGGGTCCAGGTCGAACGCGGCGTGTGCCGACCGAGGCACCCGGCCACGCAGAGCCTTGCCCGCCTCCTTGGGGGACCCCGGCCGGGGCGACCCGGGGACCGCACCCGCTTCCGGTCCCGCGGCGGGGCGCCCGGTGGGCCACTCGGCGAAGCCCCGCACCCGGGGGATCCTGTGTGCCCCACCCGTCTCTGTCCCCGCGCCACCGGCCTCGGTCACCATGACCGCCTCCCCCGCACACGTACGTCCGTCGGCTCGACGAGCCGAACATCAACTCGTGCCGACCGTACAGCCCGACGACGGCACGGCGGCAGACCCTGTGGACAACCTCCCGCCTGTGGAAATCCCCTCGTCCACCCCTGCGGGACAGCCCGCCCGGCGCCCGCCCTCGCCGAAGGCCACAGCTTCACGACGGCGGCTCCACGAGGGCGGCTCCTCGACAGCGGGAATGTTTCACGTGAAACACGCTCCTCGACCCAAAACGCCCACACCCCATACTCCTCCCTCTCGCCGCTCCCGACTCCCGGCTCCCGGCTCCCCGCGCACCGCGCACCGCGCACCACGCACCGATCTCACCCGACGCGTCACGCAGGTCTCACCACACACAGGGCAGCTCCACAGCGATCGTGGTCGGTCCCCCGGCGGGGCTCTCCACGCTCACCACGCCGTCCAGCGCGGCGACCCGGCGCCGGATCCCCAGCAGGCCGGACCCCGCACTCTCGTCCGCGCCGCCGAGACCCTCGTCCCGCACCACCGCCCGCAGCCCGTTCCGCAGCCGCACCAGCTCGACGGCCGCCCGCGGCGACCCGCTGTGCTTGACGACGTTGGTGAGCGCCTCCGCCACCGCGAAGTAGGCAGCCGCCTCCACAGCGGCGGGCGCCCGGTATCCGCGGGAACCCGCAACGCCACCCGGCCCACCGCTCGGGCCCGCCGCCCCACTGCCGTCAACACCGCCACCGCCGTCAACACCGCCGCTGCCACTGCTGCCGCCACCGCCGCCGCTGCCGCTGCCGCTGTCCAGGAGTCCTTCCACCCGCACCGTCACGTCCAGCCCGCTGCCGGCGGCCAGCGCCCGTACCGCTCCCGTGAGGCCGCGGTCGGTGAGGATCGGCGGATGGATGCCGCGGACGACGTGCCGCAGTTCCGTGAGCGCCTGTTCGGCCTGGTCCTGCGCGTCTTCCATGAGCTTGCGCGCGGAGTCCGGATCGCGGTCGAAAGCCCGCTGGGCGAGCCCGATCCGCATGGACAGGGCGACCAGGCGGGCCTGGGCGCCGTCGTGCAGGTCACGTTCGATGCGCCGCAGTTCGGCGCCGTGCGCGGCGATCGCGTCGGCGCGGGTCTCGGTCAGCGCCCGGACCCGGGCGGCGAGGCGCGCCTTGGGTGACGGCTCGAGCAGGGCCGCCGACCAGCGCGCCTCGACGTCGGCGAGCCGGACGACCCACGGCAGGACGACCGCGTCCCGGCGCAGCAGCCCGCACCACACCCCGTCGACGACCAGACCCACCGGCCACAGCGGCAGCGCGAGCAGCACCAGCCAGCCGTAGACATAGTGGGCGGCCATCCAGCGCAGGTCGGCGAGGGTGCCCGGATCGCGGACTGCCGTGCGCAGCCGTTCGCGCAGGGTGCCGGTGAGCGGCTCGTACGCCTCGGGGATCTCACGGCCCGTCCAGCCGGCGACCTGACGGCGTTTGGCCCCGGCCATCCGGCGGATCAGCAGCACCGCCTCGGGCAGCATCCACGCGCCGACGACCACGAGCGTGCCGATGGCGGTGATGAGCAGCACGGTGACGAAGAGATAGGTGCCGAAGGTCATCAGCGCGGCAACAAGCAGCCGGCCCGTGGCGCGTCCCGCCTGCCGGATCGTCGTCGTCATCGGGATCGTTTGCGCCATACATCCAACGCTAGGCCGCACCCGGGGTGAACGCGGTGTAGCCCGCTACACCCTCATGAGGCCCCCGCCGACGACCGGTGGCTCGCCCGGGTCGTCACCGTGCACGGGCCTGAGACGTTCCTCACACACCGTGAGCAGCCATGGCCCGGACACGCACGCGCGTGCCGGACGGCACACCTTCGGGATACGCGAAAGCCCCGCAGGTCTAAGACCTGCGGGGCTTTCAGCTGTGCGCGAGGGGGGAGTTGAACCCCCACGCCCTTGCGGGCACTGGAACCTGAATCCAGCGCGTCTGCCTATTCCGCCACCCGCGCATTGGGTGTGTCTTCGGGCTTGTGTGCCTTTCGGCCTGGCGCCTTCCGACACGCAGAACATTAGCACGCGGTCCAGGGTGCGTTCACATCCCTTCTGCGGGGGCAGGGAGCAGGTGGGAGGCCGTCGGCGGCCCCCGTACGTCTCGGCGGTGACTGGTTCACGTATCAACCTCGTACCTAAGGCGGCCGTCTCCCCAGGAGCCGGACGAGGACCACAGTCAGGTGCGGGACACTGGTCCTCGGCCACCTCTACGATCCTGGGCAGAAGCGGGTGCGCAAGAGGGCGTCGACACCCGTCGACGGGGCCGACAGGGGGAACCAGCCGATTCACCGGCGCGTGGATACGATCAGTAAGCAGTACCAGGTAAGCAGCACGGCACGGGACAGCAGCCACTACGGAGGAGGTGCCCCATGGGAGTCCTGAAGAAGTTCGAGCAGCGTCTCGAGGGTCTGGTCAACGGCACCTTCGCGAAAGTGTTCAAGTCCGAGGTCCAGCCCGTGGAGATCGCCGGCGCGCTCCAGCGCGAGTGCGACAACAACGCGACCATCTGGAACCGGGACCGGACCGTCGTCCCCAACGACTTCATCGTGGAACTGAGCACGCCGGACTACGAGCGACTCAGCCCCTACTCCGGCCAGCTCGGCGACGAGCTCGCCGGAATGGTGCGCGACTACGCCAAGCAGCAGCGCTACACCTTCATGGGCCCGATCAAGGTCAACCTGGAGAAGGCGGACGACCTCGACACCGGCCTGTACCGGGTGCGCAGCCGTACGCTCGCCTCCTCCAGCAGTCAGGCACCGGAGCAGCCGCCCGCGGGCGGCCGACAGCGTCCCGGCGGATCCGGCGGGCCCGGCTATCCCGGGGCCGGAGCCGGCACCGCCGCTCCGCCCATGCCTTCCGCTCCGCCGCCCGGCGCCCGTGCCGGCGGCTACGGCTATCCGCCCGCCGCGAGCGCCCAGCGCCCCGGTGCGGCGGCCGGCGGCCTGGCCGGGGCTCCGCAGCCCGGGTCACGTGCCCGCCACTGGATCGAGATCAACGGCACCCGCCACCAGATCTCCCGCGGGACGCTGGTGATGGGCCGCAGCACCGAGGCCGACGTACGGATCGACGACCCCGGCGTATCCCGCCGGCACTGTGAGATCCGGACCGGTTCGCCCTCGACTATCCAGGATCTCGGCTCCACCAACGGCATCGTGGTGGACGGGCAGCACACCACCCGCGCTACGCTCCGCGACGGCTCGCGGATCGTCGTGGGCAGCACCACCATCATTTACCGGCAAGCCGAAGGGTGAAGCGGGGGCAATGTCAGAGCTGACCCTCACGGTCATGCGGCTGGGTTTTCTGGCCGTACTGTGGCTGTTCGTCATCGTGGCCGTGCAGGTCATCCGCAGCGACCTCTTCGGTACGCGTGTCACCCAGCGCGGGTCGCGCCGGGAGGCAGGGCGGGCGCAGCAGGCACAGCGCCAGCAGGCGCCTCCGCAGCAGCGCCAGCAGCCCGCCGCAGCCGGCCGCACGCGTCGTAACGCACCTACCAAGCTGGTCGTGTCCGAGGGCACCCTCACCGGCACGACCGTCGCGCTCCAGGGCCAGACCATCACGCTGGGCCGGGCGCACGACAGCACGATCGTGCTGGACGACGACTACGCCTCCAGCCGTCATGCCAGGATCTACCCGGACCGCGACGGCCAGTGGATCGTCGAGGACCTGGGCTCCACCAACGGCACGTACCTCGACCGATCGCGGCTGACGACTCCCACACCGATCCCGCTGGGCGCGCCGATCCGTATCGGCAAGACCGTCATCGAGCTGCGGAAGTAGTGCTACATCATGAGTGAGTGCGAGCGGAGCGAGCACGCGGCGGCGGCCGGCACCCATGGCCCCGGCGTGCTCCCGACCGGAGGGTGGGCAGTGTGGCTCGACACGACCGGCTGTACCCGGGGCCGACGGGCGAGGTGCGCATGAGTCTGTCTCTGCGTTTCGCCGCCGGATCGCACAAGGGCATGATCCGGGAGGGCAACGAGGACTCCGGTTACGCCGGTCCCCGTCTGCTCGCCATCGCCGACGGCATGGGCGGCGCCGCCGCCGGTGAGGTCGCCTCCTCCGAGGCCATCTCCACCATCGTCGCCCTGGACGACGACGTCCCCGGCTCCGACGTCCTCACCTCGCTCGGCACCGCCGTCCAGCGTGCCAACGACCAGCTGCGCTCGCTGGTCGAGGAGGACCCCCAGCTCGAGGGCATGGGGACCACCCTGACCGCCCTGCTGTGGACCGGTCAGCGCCTCGGGCTCGTGCACGTCGGCGACTCGCGCGCGTACCTGCTGCGGGACGGCGTGCTGACCCAGATCACGCAGGACCACACCTGGGTGCAGCGCCTCGTCGACGAGGGCCGCATCACCGAGGAAGAGGCCACCACCCACCCCCAACGGTCGCTGCTGATGCGGGCATTGGGCAGCGGTGAGCATGTCGAGCCGGATCTGTCGATCCGCGAGGTCCGGGCCGGCGACCGCTATCTGATCTGCTCCGACGGCCTGTCCGGCGTCGTCTCGCACCAGACGCTCGAGGACACCCTCGCCAGCTACCAGGGCCCCCAGGAGACCGTGCAGGAGCTGATCCAGCTCGCGCTGCGCGGCGGCGGCCCCGACAACATCACGGTCATCGTCGCCGACGTCCTCGACCTGGACACCGGCGACACCCTCGCCGGACAGCTCTCCGACGTCCCGGTCGTGGTCGGCGCGGTCGCCGAGAACCAGCTCCAGCTGCACGACAACGGCATCATGCAGACCCCGGCAGGGCGCGCCTCGGGCCTCGGCCGCAGGCAGCAGGGGCGCGGCGGAGGCGGCGAGTTCGGCCCGCCCGGCTCCGGCGGCGACATCACCGGTTTCATCCCCACCGACGGCTTCGGCGACTACACCGACGAGGACTTCGTCAAGCCCCGCAAGGGCCGTAGGTGGCTGAAGAGATCCTTCTACAGCGTGCTCGCGCTCGCCGTGATCGGCGGCGGCCTGTACGGCGGCTGGCGCTGGACGCAGACGCAGTACTACGTCGGCACCAGCGGCGAGCACGTCGCGCTGTACCGGGGCATCAGCCAGGATCTGGCCTGGGTGTCGCTGTCGAAGGTGGAGAAGGACCACCCCGAGATCGAACTCAAGTACCTGCCGGACTACCAGCAGAAGCTGGTCGAGGCGACGATCGCCGAGGGCGACCTGTCCGCCGCCCAGAAGAAGATCGACGAGCTGGCCGTCCAGGCCTCCGCATGCAAGAAGCACGCCGAGACCCCCACGGCGAGCAAGACCGGTTCGAAGACCGGTGAGGGCCAGGCCGACGGCACCACGGGAACCACGCCCGTCTCCGTCACGTCCAAGGCATCGCCGAGCCCCTCGGCAACCGCGTCCCCGTCCGCACCCGCGACCACTACTCCCACCCCCGGCCCCAGCCTTTCGGAGGAAGAGCAGAAGGTCGTCTCGCGGTGCGGTGAGCAGTAGGCAAGCCGTGAGAGGCCCCGTCACACGATGAGCAGTACTACCAACTCGCCGACGCACCACACGTCCACGATCGGCTCGATCGGTACACCGAGCCGGCGCAACACCGAGCTCGCGCTGCTGGTGTTCGCCGTCGCGATCCCGGTCTTCGCCTACGCCAACGTGGGCCTCGCCATCAACGAGGAGGTGCCGTCCGGCCTCCTGAGCTACGGCCTCGGCCTCGGCCTGCTGGCCGGCGTCGCGCACCTCGTCGTGCGCAAGTTCGCGCCGTACGCGGACCCGCTGCTGCTGCCGGTGGCCACGCTGCTGAACGGGCTCGGGCTCGTCGCGATCTGGCGGCTCGACCAGTCCAAGCTGCTGCAGCGGATCGAGCAGGCCGGTACCGCCGCGCCGCGGCAGCTGCTGTACACGGCGATGGGCATCGCGCTGTTCGTCGTGGTGCTGGTCTTCCTCAAGGACCACCGCGTCCTCCAGCGCTACACCTACATCTCCATGGTCGGCGCGATCTTCCTGCTGCTGCTGCCGCTCGTGCCGGGCCTCGGGCAGAACATCTACGGCGCCAAGATCTGGATCTCGGTGGCCGGCTTCTCCATCCAGCCCGGTGAGTTCGCCAAGATCGTGCTGGCGATCTTCTTCGCCGGCTACCTGATGGTGAAGCGCGACGCGCTCGCCCTGGCCAGCCGTCGCGTCCTCGGCCTGTACCTGCCCCGCGGCCGCGACCTCGGCCCGATCATCGTCGTCTGGATCATCTCGATCCTGATCCTGGTCTTCGAGACGGACCTCGGCACCTCGCTGCTGTTCTTCGGAATGTTCGTCATCATGCTGTACGTCGCCACCGAGCGGACCAGCTGGATCGTCTTCGGCATGCTGATGTCCGCGGCCGGCGCGGTCGGCGTGGCCCAGTTCGAGAGCCACGTCCAGCAGCGTGTCCAGGCCTGGCTCGACCCGATGAAGGAGTACACGCTCTCCCAGCAGGGCGTCGCCGGCCACTCCGAGCAGGCCATGCAGGCCCTGTGGGCGTTCGGCTCCGGCGGCACCCTCGGCACCGGCTGGGGCCAGGGCCACTCCGAGCTGATCAAGTTCGCCGCCAACTCCGACTTCATCCTCGCCACCTTCGGCGAGGAGCTCGGCCTGGCCGGCATCATGGCGCTGCTGCTGCTGTACGGCCTGATCGTCGAGCGCGGTGTACGCACCGCCCTGGCCGCCCGGGACCCCTTCGGCAAGCTGCTGGCCATCGGCCTCTCCGGCGCCTTCGCCCTCCAGGTGTTCGTCGTCGCCGGCGGTGTGATGGGCCTCATCCCGCTCACCGGTATGACGATGCCCTTCCTGGCCTACGGCGGTTCCTCCGTCATCGCCAACTGGGCGCTGATCGGCATCCTGATCCGTATCAGCGACACCGCGCGCCGCCCGGCGCCCGCCCCCGCCTCGAACCCCGACGCCGAGATGACCCAGGTGGTCCGCCCGTCATGAACAAGCCCCTGCGCCGGATCGCGATCTTCTGCGGCCTCCTGGTCCTCACCCTGCTGCTGCGCGACAACTACCTGCAGTACGTCAAGGCGGACAGCCTCGCCAGCGACACCAAGAACCGCCGCGTCAACATCACGCGCTACTCCACCCCGCGCGGCGACATCATCGTCGACGGCAAGGCCATCACCGGCTCGGTCGAGACCACCGGCGACTACAAGTACAAGCGCACCTGGTCCAACGGCGCGATGTGGGCGCCCGTCACCGGCTACTCCTCGCAGGCGTTCGGCGCCAACCAGCTGGAGAAGCTCGAGGACGGCATCCTCAGCGGCAACGACGACCGGCTCTTCTTCCGCAACACCCTGGACATGATCACGGGCAAGGAGAAGGAGGGCGGCAGCGTCGTCACCACCCTGAACGCCGCCGCGCAGAAGGCCGCGTACAAGGGACTGGGCGCCAAGAAGGGCGCGGTCGCCGCGATCGAGCCGTCCACCGGCAAGATCCTGGCGCTGGTCTCCACCCCGTCGTACGACCCGTCGAAGTTCGCCGGGTCCTCCGACACGGACCAGGAGGCGTGGAACGCCGTCCAGAAGAAGAACGACGCCGACGACCCGATGCTCAACCGCGCGCTGCGCGAGACCTACCCGCCCGGCTCCACGTTCAAGGTGGTCACGGCCGCCGCCGCGCTGGAGAACGGCGAGGTCTCCGGCATCGACGACAAGACCGACACCCCGGACCCGTTCCCGCTGCCGCAGTCCTCAAGCAAGCTCACCAACGAGCACGGCACCTGCGAGAACGCCACGCTGCGCTACGCGCTCATGGTGTCCTGCAACACCGTCTTCGCGAAGATGGCCGACAACGTCGGCAACGAGAAGATGATCGAGCAGGCGGAGAAGTTCGGCTTCAACGAGACCGAGCTGGACACCCCGGTGCGGGCCGCCAAGTCCACCTACCCCGAGGACAACCCGCCGCAGAACGCCCTGGACGGCATCGGCCAGGGTTCCAACGCGGCCACCCCGCTCCAGATGGCCATGGTCGCCTCTGCGGTCGCCAACGACGGCAAGCTGATGAAGCCGTACATGGTCGACCAGCTCAAGGCCCCCAACCTGGACACCCTGGAGACGACCGAGCCCCAGCAGCTGTCCCAGGCCGTCTCGTCGAAGACCGCGCAGGCTCTCCAGGAAATGATGGAGACGGTCGTCAACGACCAGCAGGGCACCGGCGGCAAGGCCAAGATCGACGGCGTCACCGTCGGCGGCAAGACCGGTACCGCCCAGCACGGCCTCAACAACAAAGAGAAGCCGTACGCCTGGTTCATCTCCTACGCGAAGCTGTCCGACGGCAGCGCGCCGGTGGCCGTCGCCGTCGTCGTCGAGGACGGCGCGGCCGACCGCGGCGACATCACCGGCGGCGGTCTCGCCGGCCCGATCGCAAGGGACGTGATGAAGGCAGTCATCGACAGCAAGAAGTGACCCCCATCACGTCGCCTACACATCGGTGCACGTTGCGATACCGGTCCTGTATCGGGTGACGGGCTTGGCCAGGTCACACAGCGCCGTCCGGGTACGGTATGCCCGGACGGTAGCCTCCGGCCGCACACGTGTGCCGGTCGGGACCGACGGAGAGGGCTGGTAGGTAGCTATGGAAGAGCCGCGTCGCCTCGGCGGCCGGTACGAGCTGGGCCATGTGCTCGGCCGTGGTGGCATGGCCGAGGTCTATCTCGCGCATGACACCCGCCTCGGCCGCACCGTGGCGGTGAAGACGCTGCGCGCGGACCTCGCGCGCGACCCTTCCTTCCAGGCCCGGTTCCGCCGGGAAGCCCAGTCTGCCGCCTCGCTCAACCACCCCGCGATCGTCGCGGTCTACGACACGGGCGAGGACTACATCGACGGGGTCTCGATCCCGTACATCGTCATGGAGTACGTCGACGGCTCCACGCTCCGTGAGCTGCTCCACTCCGGCCGCAAGCTGCTGCCGGAGCGGACGCTGGAGATGACCATCGGCATCCTCCAGGCCCTGGAGTACTCGCACAGAGCCGGCATCGTCCACCGTGACATCAAGCCGGCGAACGTCATGCTGACGCGCAACGGCCAGGTCAAGGTCATGGACTTCGGCATCGCCCGCGCCATGGGCGACTCCGGGATGACGATGACCCAGACGTCCGCGGTCATCGGCACGGCCCAGTACCTCTCGCCGGAGCAGGCCAAGGGCGAGCAGGTCGACGCGCGCTCCGACCTGTACTCGTCGGGCTGTCTGCTCTACGAGCTGCTCACGGTCCGCCCGCCGTTCGTCGGGGACTCGCCGGTGGCCGTGGCCTACCAGCACGTCCGCGAGGAGCCGCAGCCCCCGAGCGTCTTCGACCCCGAGATCACCCCCGAGATGGACGCCATCGTCCTGAAGGCGCTGGTCAAGGACCCGAACTACCGCTACCAGTCCGCCGACGAGATGCGCCTGGACATCGAGGCCTGCCTCGACGGCCAGCCGGTCGGCGCGACGGCGGCCATGGGCTCGGTCGGTTACGGCGGCTACGGCGACGACCAGGCGACCACGGCCATGCGCTCCGCGGACGCCGGGGCCACGTCGATGCTGCCGCCCATGAACCCGGACGACGGCGGCTACGGCTACGACGACCGCCCCGACCGGCGCCGCCAGAAGAAGTCCAACGCCTCGACGATCCTGCTGGTCGTCGCCGCGGTGCTGGTGCTCGTCGGCGCGGTACTGATCGGCAAGTGGGTGTTCAGCGGCGGCGTCAACAACGAGTCGGTGGCGGTGCCCAACCTGGTCGGCCAGGTCCAGGCCGACGCCGCGAAGCAGCTGACCAACAGCGACCTCAAGCTGGGAACGGTCACCCAGAAGGCCTGCGAGGACCAGCCCAAGGGCAAGATCTGCGACCAGGACCCCAAGGCCACGACCAAGGTCGACAAGGACTCCACCGTCAACCTCGTCGTGTCGACCGGGGCACCGAAGGTGGCCGTGCCGAACGTGATCGACAAGGACGTCGAGGCCGCTACGAAGCAGCTCGAGGACAAGGGCTTCGAGGTGGAGACCAAGCAGACCGAGTCCTCCCAGGAGCCGGGCACGGTCCTCAGCCAGGACCCCGACCCGGCCACGGAGCTGGAAAAGGGCTCGACGGTGACACTCGAGGTCGCCAAGGCCGAGGAGAAGGCCACCGTCCCGGACGTCTCCAGCAAGAGCTGCGACGACGCCAAGGCGCAGATGGAGCAGAACGACCTCAAGGGCAACTGCGTCGAGGTCGACACCCAGGACCAGAACCAGGTCGGCAAGGTCATCCAGACCGTCCCGGCGATCGGTTCCCAGGCCGACAAGGGCTCCACGGTCCAGATCCAGATCGGCAAGAGCACCCAGACCCAGGTCCCGTCCAACCTCCAGGGCCTGAGCGTCAAGGACGCGAAGCAGGCGCTCCAGGACGCGGGGCTGACCGTCGGCAACATCACCGGCAACTCGGACGACGACGCGCAGGTGATCAGCTCGGACCCGGCCCCCGGCAGCACCGTCAACAAGGGGCAGACGGTCAACCTGGTCGCCTTCAAGAACGGTGACAACAACAACGGCGGCAACAACGGCGGCGTCAACTTCTTCGGCGGCACCAGCGGTTGACCGCACAGCAGTTGACCGCACGACGGTTGACCGCACATGGCAAGGGCGTGGGCCCCACCGGATGCGTCCGGTGGGGCCCACGCCCTTGTGCGAGCTCGGTCCGGGCCCCGCTCTAGCCCAGTTCCTTCGGCGGCGTCCGGTCCGCGTCCACCTTCTCCACGCGCTCCAACTCGCCCCACACCACGTACCGGTACCGGCTCGTGTACACCGGCGTGCAGGTCGTCAGGGTGATGTAGTGGCCGGCCTTCTTCTTGCCGGACTCCTCGGGGATCTGGCCGAGGACCTCCACGTTGTACTTCGAGGTCTCGGGCAGGACCGCGTACACCTTGTAGACGTACCAGTCGTCCTTCGTCTCGAAGACGATCGGGTCGCCCTTCTCCAGCTTGTCGATGTTGTGGAACTTCGCGCCGTGGCCGTCGCGGTGGGCGGCGAGCGTGAAGTTGCCCTCCTTGCCGCTCGTCGGGAGAGCGGCCTTGAAGGGGTCGGTGTAGTAGCCGGCGACACCGTCGTTGAGGATCTTCGACGAGGTGCCCTTCTCGACCAGCACCTCGCCGTTCCTCATCGCGGGCACGTGCAGGAAGCCGATGCCGTCCTTGGTGTCGAGCGCCCCGGGACCGCTGTCCTGCTGGGCCCAGTTGTCGCGCACCTTGTCGCCCTGCCGGTCCGCGTGCCGGTCGGCCACGACGTTCGTCCACCACAGGGAGTAGACGACGAAGAGGCCGAGCACCAGGCCGGCCGTGATGAGGAGTTCGCCGAAGACGCTGACGGCCAACGCGATCCGGCCGCCACCGCGGCGCCGCGGCGCGGGATCGGGCGCGTCCACGCGCGCGTGCTCTTCGTGCTCGGTGTCGCCGGTGGTCGCTGCCACGTTCATCTGCCCCTACTCGACTGCACGCCTACTCGACGAGCGCATCCGGCTTTCCCTTGCTGCGCGGCCGTTCCTCGACCATCTTGCCCCAGACGATCAGGCGGTACTTGCTGGTGAACTCCGGGGTGCAGGTGGTGAGGGTGATGTACCGGCCCGGCCCGGTGAAGCCGGACTCGGCCGGCACTGGGTCGAGGACGCTCGTGTTGCTGGGCGCGGTCACCGGCAGCGAGGACGCCATCTTGTAGACGAAGTACTCGTCCTGCGTCTCGACGACGATGTCGTCGCCCGCCTGGAGCCTGTTGATGTAGCGAAACGGCTCGCCGTGCGTGTTGCGGTGGCCCGCGAGCCCGAAGTTGCCGGTCTTCGCGTCGGGCATCGCCGTCTGCAGCGGGCTCTCGCCGTAGTGCCCGACCATGCCCTTGTCGAGCACCTTCTTGTTGCTGATGCCCTCCGCGATCGGCACCACCACGTCCAGCTTCGGGATGTGCAGGATGGCGAAGCCCTGCCCCGGCGAGAACACCCCGGGGGCGCCCTTGCCGCTCGCCCAGTCGTCCTGGAGGCTGCTGGCCTCCTTGTCCGCCTGCGCGTGCGCCCGCACGTTCGTCCACCACAGCTGGTAGGTGACGAAGAGCAGCATCAGCACGCCCGTGGTGATGAACACCTCGCCGACCGCCCGGCTGGCGACCACGGCGGCGCTCGGCTTACGGGCCCGCTGCCGCCGGCGCGCCTCGACGCGCGACAGCGGCCGCTCGTCCTGCGGCGGCGCGTCGGCCCCGTTGTACGACTCGGAGACCTCGCCCGGGCCCCCATGACGGCCGTGACGGCCCTTGGCGGCCTTTCTGCGGGCCGCACGACCGCCCGCCGGGGTTCCAGGGGCGGGAGAGGCCGTCGAGGCGCCAGAAGCGGATATGGGGTCGCCGCCGAACATGGACGCCGGCGGTAGCCGCAGCGCCACCGTCTCCTCGTCGATCGGCGGCTGGTACGGCTCCCCGGCGTAGGGACCTGCTCCGTAGGCATCACCGCCGAACGACTCGTACGGCGCGGTGCCGTACGAGTCCTCGCGCTCGGGGCGCAGCGCGGTCACGCCGAGGCCCTGCCCACCACCGGGGCGAGCCCCGCCGACCTCGCCACCGCGCCCTGGTCGCCGCACTCCACCAGCCAGTTGGCCAGCATCCGGTGGCCGTGCTCGGTCAGCACCGACTCGGGGTGGAACTGGACGCCCTCGACGGGCAGTTCACGGTGGCGCAGGCCCATGATGATTCCGTCGTGCGTACGGGCCGTGACCTCGAGTGCGGCCGGGACCGTGGCCGGCTCGGCGGCCAGCGAGTGGTAGCGGGTCGCCGTGAAGGGGCTCGGCAGGCCGGCGAAGACGCCCCGGCCCTCGTGCTCGACCGGCGAGGTCTTGCCGTGCAGCAGCTCCGGCGCCCGGTCCACGACACCTCCGTACGCCACCTGCATCGACTGCATGCCCAGGCAGACACCGAATACGGGGACACCGGTGGCCGCGCAGTGCCGGACCATCTCGATGCAGACGCCGGCCTCCTCGGGCGTACCGGGCCCGGGGGAGAGCAGCACCCCGTCGAAGCCGTCCTGGGCGTGGGCCGTGGAGACCTCGTCGTTGCGCAGGACCTCGCACTCGGCGCCCAGCTGGTACAGGTACTGGACCAGGTTGAAGACGAAGCTGTCGTAGTTGTCGACGACAAGGATGCGCGCGCTCACTGGTTGTCCACCGTCACATCGTTGAAGGGAAGCAGCGGTTCGGCCCACGGGAAGACGTACTGGAACAGCGCGTACACCACGGCCACGACCAGCATGATCGAGATCAGCGCCTTGACCCACGCGTTTCCCGGCAGATGCTGCCAGATCCAGCCGTACATGCCGTCCCTTCCGTCGCATCACGGCACCTGACTCACGCCGTACGCCACCAGACTAACGGCGCAGGGCCTTCGGTTCGCCTGCCTCCACGGGCTGTGTGGAGTCCAGGTGCGCCCAGACGATCAGCCGGTGACTGTGCCCCCATTCCGGATCGCACGTGGTCAACGTCAGGTACCGGCCCGGACGCGTGTACCCCGACTTACGTGGCACAGCGTCGATCACCTCGACGTCCGAGGGCACGGTTTTGTAAGGCCCTTTGTCGATCCGATAGGTGAACCAGGTCGTCCCGTCCGTCAGGACCACCGCGTCCCCCCGCCTGAGCTCGGGAAAGTCCTTGAAAGGGTCGCCATAGGTACGGCGGTGACCCGCGACGGAGAAATTTCCGGTCTGCCCGAGCCGAGCGCTGCCCGCGTAGTGCCCCAGCCCCTTCTTCAGGGTGCCGGTCGCCGTGCCTTCGAGCACTGGCTTGTTCCACGTGAAACCAAGGCGTGGGATGTACATCACCGCGAAGGGCCTGCCGGCGCGGTAGGGCGCCGGCTGCGCGGTGGCGCTCGCGCCGGGGGCGGGAGCCACGGTCCCCTGTGCCCACTGGTCGTGGAGGTCGTCGATCTGGTCGCCCATGACCCGGTCGGCCTGTACTCCGGTCCAGAACAGCACGTAGACGACGAAGAGGACGATGACGGTGCCGGCGGTGATGCACAGCTCGCTGAACGTCCTGACGATCAACCGCACCGACACAGGCGCCCCCCGGCGGCCGCTGCTCCACTACTCCACAGGCTTGGCGTAGTGCAGATCCACTGTGCCCGAGTAGCCGGGCAGAGTCACCGCCCCGTCCTCGGTGACTTTCCAGCCGAGGCCGTAGACGTTCACGTAGACCATGTAGTTCTGGATCGCCGGGGCTTCGGCGAGCGCCTGCTGAAGCTTCTCCGGGTCGCCGACCGCCTGGATCTTGTACGGCGGTGAGTAGACGCGGCCCTGGAGGATCAGGGTGTTGCCGACACAGCGCACGGCGCTGGTGGAGATCAGCCGCTGGTCCATGACCTTGATGCCCTGGGCACCGCCCTGCCAGAGCGCGTTCACGACGGCCTGGAGGTCCTGCTGGTGGATGACCAGGTAGTCGGGCTGCGGCTCCGGGTAGCCGGGGAGCTTGGCGGTGGCGTTCGGCGGGGCGTCGTTGAGGGTGACCGTGATGGCCTTGCCCTTGACCTTCTGGGTGCCGGCGTCCTTCTCCAGGCCCGCGAGCTTGTCGTCCTGGGCCTGGGTGCTGCCGTCGTCGGCCTCGGCCAGCGACTCCACGTCGTCGCGCAGGGCCCCGTTCGTCTCGTCCAGCTCGCCGTTCTTCTGGCTGCGCTCCTGGATGAGGTCGGACAGCTTCAGCAGGGAGGCGTCCGTGCGGATGTTGGTGCCCTTGGCCGTGTTGAAACTGGTGAAGAACAGGAGGCCGGCGAGGGCGAAGACACCCACGGTGAGCACCCGTACGGGCCGGAAGCCGCCCCGGCGGTCGGAGGCCGAGGAGGAGTCGCCGGCGGACTCGGGGGCGGAACCCGTTGTACCCGTCCCGGGGGAGTCGGCAGAATTGCTCAACGTACCCTTATCTCCTTCGGCGCCGTAGAAGCACTACGCTAACGGACGCCCGGGGGAGCCCTTCAGTCCCCTGGCACGCAGCCCCCGAGCCCGATCCAGCACCTGCGCGGCCACGCAGCGCATCGACAGGAGAGACCCTCGTGCCGAAGTCACGTATCCGCAAGAAGGCCGACTACACGCCGCCCCCGGCGAAGCAGGCGACCGCCATCAAGCTGAACAGCCGTGCCTGGGTCGCGCCGGTGATGCTGGCCATGTTCCTCATCGGACTCGCCTGGATCGTGGTCTTCTACGTCACGGACGGCTCGTTGCCCATCGACAAGCTGGACAACTGGAACATCGTCGTCGGCTTCGGGTTCATCGCGGCCGGATTCGGCGTCTCCACGCAGTGGAAGTAGCGGTGGCAGCAGCGGGGCCGGCGTGGGGCGAGTAGCTCTGCCCACGACTATCCCCTGAGTTATCCACAGCAGTTTTCCACATGGGGAAAAGAAAGACGATCTGTGGATAACTCACCGGAGGTTGACGCCGGTGTGACGTAACTACCGGCTGCCACCGTCACTCGAAAGAGTGTTCGCCCCCTGTCTGACCTGTGCAAACGCAGGTCGATGACAGGGGGCACTGCTGTTCCCGCACGTTGTGCACAAGATTCGACACAGACTGTGGACAACAGCGCGCTCAGGTGAGCTGGACGGTCCTCAGGAGCGTCACCACCACGACGACGGCCAGCATCAACGCGCAGGTCCCGAACTGGACGAGGGCCCGGCGCTCGCGGGGGGCGTGGACCATGCCGATCCCCATCACGACACCGGCGACCAGCCCGCCGATGTGCGCCTGCCAGGAGATACCGCTCCACCCGAAGGTGATGACCAGGTTGATCACCAGCAGGGCGATGATCGGCCGCATGTCCTGCCGCAGCCGGCGCATGAGGACGGCCGTCGCGCCGAACAGACCGAAGATCGCGCCGGAGGCGCCCAGCATCGCGGTGCCCGGCGAGGCGAGCAGATAGCTCAGGGCACTGCCCGCAAGACCGGACACCAGGTAGAGCGACAGATAGCGGGCCCGGCCGAGCGCCTGTTCCAGCGGGCCGCCGAGCCACCACAGGCCCAGCATGTTGAAGGCGAGGTGCCAGGGAGCCTCGTGCGTGAACATCGAGGTGACCATGCGATACCACTCGCCCTCGGCCACGCCCTCCGTCGGGTTGAAGGGGGCCGGCGGCCACTGGCCGATCAGCACCAGGCTGTCCAGCAACGAGGACCGCACCTGCACGGCGAGGAACACCGCCACGTTGATCCCGATGAGAATCTTGGTGAGCAGACGTGGATCGGCCGTGACGACGCCTCCCGCCAGCGTGCGGGGCTGCGAGGCACCGGGCGCGTGCCCCGTACCGGAGCCCTCGCGGACGCAGGTGGGGCACTGGAAACCGACGGAGGCGCTGACCATGCACTCCGGGCAGATCGGGCGCTCGCAGCGGGTGCAGCGAATGCCGGTCTCCCGGTCGGGGTGCCGGTAGCAGACGGGCAGGCCGCTCTGCGCGTCGTCCTGCCGGCTGCCAGGCGCCTGGTCCATGGGCTCCCCCAGGTAAGTCGTCCGCGTTGTCGTGGTCGAGCAGTCGAGTGTCGGAGCAGTCGGCGGAGTCGGAAAGGAACCGCCCTGCTCATCCTTACGGACGAGCAGGGCGTTTGGTTCCCGAGGGGACGCCCGTGGCCCCCGACGGTGCGCCGGTGCGTCGCCTCAGCTCTTGCGGCTCTCGACGACGACCGACTCGATGACGACGTCCTTCAGCGGACGGTCGGTGCGCGGGTTGGTCTGGGCCGCCGCGATGGCGTCCACCACCTTCTGGCCGGCCGGGTCGACGACCTCGCCGAAGATGGTGTGCTTGCGGGTCAGCCAGGCCGTCGGGGAGACGGTGATGAAGAACTGCGAGCCGTTGGTCGCCGGGCCGGCGTTCGCCATGGCCAGCAGGTAGGGCCTGTCGAAGCGCAGGTCCGGGTGGAACTCGTCCTCGAACTGGTAGCCGGGACCGCCGGTCCCGTTGCCCAGCGGGTCGCCGCCCTGGATCATGAATCCGCTGATCACGCGGTGGAAGACCGTGCCGTCGTACAGCTTGTCCTTGGACCGCACGCCGGTCTCCGGGTTGACCCACTCACGCTCGCCGGTCGCGAGGTCGACGAAGTTCTTGACCGTCTTCGGGGCGTGGTCCGGGTAGAGCCGGATCTCGATGTCGCCGTGGTTGGTCTTCAGGGTGGCGTACAGGTGCTCGGCCACGGTCTGCCTTCCGTTGTCTCTCTGTGACCCACAGATCCTCGCACGGTCCGGGTCAGGCATCGTCCGACAGCCCGTTCCGGCATCAGAACCGGCGGTTCGGGTACACAAAAGCATCCGACCCGTCCGGGACGGGAGCGGGCGGCGCCGATCCGTGGCATCGTCGGTTTTGTCGCCCTGTCGACCCTCTATTGCCGTTGCCCCCGATCCGTCCCCTATCGCAGGTGATCAGCACCCGTATGCCCGTCCACGCGTGCCGGGACGGCCATTGACAGGCATGATCCGTAAAAGGGTGGAAAGTCGAAATACCGTACGCCACCGAGGAGGAGGAACCCGTGACCCGCATCGACAGCGTGCGCGCCGCGACCGGCTCGGCGAAGGACAGCGTGCTGCACGCCGCGGAAGTGGTGGCGCCCTACGCCGACACGGCCAAGGAACGGGCCGCGCTCTACGCGCATGAGGCCCGTGTACGGCTCGCGCCCAAGGTGTCGCTGGCCGCAGAACAGGCCCGCGTGCAGTACGACGCCCACGTCGCCCCGCGTCTGGAGCAGGCGAAGACCCATGTCCCGCCGAAGGTGGACCTGGCCGCGCAGGAAGCGGCCGCCCGCACCCGGCTGGTCGCACGACAGGCCGCCGACTACTCCCGGCCGAGGATCGAACAGGCAGTGGCCGCGGCCGGCCCCGTGAGGGACGAGGCCGCCGCCCGAGGCGTCGCCGCGCTGGCCGCTCTGCGCGGCCAGGTGACGCCGAAGGAGATCGAGAAGCTGACGCGCAAGCACCGGCGGCGGGCCAAGGCGGGCAAGCTCGCCAAGGCGCTGATCGTCCTCGGTGCCGTCGCCGGCGGTGCCTACGCGGCCTGGAAGTGGTGGGACAAGCAGGCCAACCCGGACTGGCTGGTCGAGCCGCCGGCGGCCACGGAGGTACCCGTCTCGGGCGGCCTCACCTCGGTGGACGGCAGCGGCGACCCGTCGGTCCTCGACGCCGAGGTACAGGCCAAGGAGGCCGAGGAGGAGGCCGCGAACCGCGACGACCGCAGCTGAGCGGCCGACGGCCCGCCCACGCCCCCACCGCATCGAAAAAAGACCCCGCCCACCTGCGTTTCCGCAGGTGGGCGGGGTCTTTTCAGTGGAGCCTAGGGGAGTCGAACCCCTGACATCTGCCATGCAAAGACAGCGCTCTACCAACTGAGCTAAGGCCCCGCAAGAGACGTCCGGCCGGAAAACCTCGTACCGGCGGGCGCCGCAGACCAGAGTACCGGGTCACCCGGGGTATCTCGCAAAAAGATTGGGGGTCCCCGCGGATGACCACTCTCCGTAAGATGCTCGGACGCGGTTCGCTACAGCGAACCGCGGTTTCTGGGGAAGCGATGGGGAGACGCAATGGACGCCGCACAGCAGGAAGCGACCGCGAGAGCGCGGGAACTTCAGCGGAACTGGTACGGAGAGCCGCTGGGGGCGCTCTTCCGTAAGCTCATCGACGATCTTGGCCTCAACCAGGCTCGTCTCGCTGGGGTACTGGGACTCTCGGCGCCGATGCTGTCGCAGCTGATGAGCGGTCAGCGGGCGAAGATCGGCAACCCGGCCGTGGTGCAGCGGGTGCAGCTGCTCCAGGAGTTGGCGGCACAGGTCGCGGACGGCAGCGTCAGCGCCGCCGAGGCGACCGAGCGCATGGACGAGATCAAGCGGTCCCAGGGGGGCTCGGTGCTCAGCAACACCACACAGACGACGAGCGGTTCGGGAGCGCCCACGGTCAAGCGGGTCGTCCGCGAGATCCAGTCCCTGCTGCGCTCGGTGGCCGCCGCCGGCGACATCATCGACGCCGCCGACACTCTCGCCCCGACCCACCCGGAACTGGCAGAGTTCCTCCGGGTGTACGGCGCCGGCCGTACCTCCGACGCGGTCACGCACTACCAGTCCCACCAGAACTGAGCCCTCGGCCCGGTCGCCGAAGGGGGTTCGGCAGCCGGGCAGTCGGCAGCTCGGGGGGCATCAGGACGCAGCGGGGCACACGGGGGTCGTATCGCTCATCGCGGGGGAAACAGAGGGACAGAGGGGGAGACCCGAGCGGGACCAGGGGGAGGAGCGACGCACAGCCATGGGTGAGGTCTTCGCCGGACGGTACGAACTGGCCGACCCGATCGGTCGCGGAGGGGTCGGTGCGGTCTGGCGCGCCTGGGACCACCGCCGCCGCCGCTACGTGGCCGCCAAGGTGCTCCAGCAGAGCGACGCGCACGCGCTGCTGCGCTTCGTCCGCGAGCAGGCGCTGCGGATCGACCACCCCCATGTGCTCGCGCCCGCCAGCTGGGCCGCCGACGACGACAAGGTCCTGTTCACCATGGATCTGGTGGCCGGCGGTTCGCTGGTCCATCTCGTCGGCGACTACGGCCCGCTGCCCCCGGTCTTCGTGTGCACGCTGCTCGACCAGTTGCTCTCCGGGCTCACCGCGGTCCATGCGGAGGGTGTCGTGCACCGCGACATCAAACCCGCCAACATCCTGCTGGAGGCCACCGGTACGGCCCGGCCGCGCCTCAGGCTCTCCGACTTCGGCATCGCGATGCGGCTGGGCGAGCCCCGGCTGACCGAGACCAACCTCGTGGTCGGAACGCCCGGTTACCTCGCGCCCGAGCAGATGATGGGCGCCGAACCGGACTTCCCCGCCGACCTGTTCGCCGTCGGCCTGGTCGCGCTGTATCTGCTGGAGGGCGCCAAGCCGGACGCCAAGGCCCTCGTCCAGTATTTCGCGGAGCACGGAACTCCGGGCGCGCCCAAGAGTGTTCCCGAGCCGCTGTGGCAGGTGGTCGCGACCCTGCTCCAGCCGGACCCGCAGGCCCGCTTCCGTACGGCCACGGGGGCGCGCAAGGCACTCGCGGCGGCCGTCGAGCTGCTGCCCGAGCCCGGCCCGGACGACGAGCTGATCGAGATCTTCGACCAACTCGGCCCGCTGCCCCCGGGTTTCGGCCCCCACGGCCCACCAAGACGACCAAGGCCCCCCAACTCCCCGGCCTCCCGCCCGAACACCACCCTCCAACAGGACGGCCCGCACACCCCACTCGAACAGGGCATCCCGCACACCCCACTCGACCCGGGCCGCCCGGGCACCACCTCCGATACGGGCCATCCGAGCACCGCGCCTGAGCGGGGAGGTCTGGATGACGCTCCCGGTCGGGGAGGCCTGGGTGACGCTTTCGACCGGGGAGGGCCGGGTCACGCTTCCGATCCGGGTGCCCTGGGCCACGCTCCCGGCCCGGGCAGCCTCGGTCACGCTCCCGGCCCGGGCGGCCTGGGCCACGCTTCCGATCCAGGCGGTCTCGGTCACGCTCCCGGCCCGGGCGGCCTGGGCCACGCTCCCGATCCAGGCGGCCTGGGCCACACTCCCGATCCAGGCGGCCCGGGCGCCGCTCTCGGCCCCGGTGGCTCGGGCGCCGCTCCCGATCCGAGCCGCCCGCACACCTCACCCGGTCCCGGTGGCTCGGGCGCCACACCTGACCCAGGCCGCCCGAACACCCCACCCGAGCCCACCGGCCTCGGTGTCGCACCTGACCCAGACCGCCCGCACACCCCACCCGAGTCGTCCGGTCTCGGCGCCGCGCCCGGTTCGGGTCTGCCGGACGGCGCGCCCCGGTCGGCCGGCCGGAAGGCCGGTTCACTGCCCGCCCGTCCGGGAGTGACCCCCGGTACAGCCCCTGCGGGCACCGGATCTCTCCCCTCCGGTCAAGCGGCGTCCGCCACTCCTGCCTCTCCGGGCACAGGCGGCCTGCCCTCCCGGCCGGACGGAGCGCCTGATCCCGCCCTCCGAGGCACGGGCACTGGTACGGGTGCGGGTACCGGCACGGGGTCGGGCGTCGGCGGCGGCGTGGGAACCGGCAGCGGTGCCGGGGCTGCGTGGCCGGGCGGGGGATCCGTACCGTCTGCGCCAGGCCGTGCGCCGGGCTCCGTGCCGAACGACCCACGGCAGCACCCGGATTCGACGCCTACCGATCCGCGTCGGCCCACGCGACCGACGCCACGGTCGGCCAGCTCCGCCCCCGCCCCCTCGCCCGCTCCCTCCATGTCGGACACCGGCAGCTTTCACCTGCCGCCCCCGCAACCGGCGGCCGGCTCCTTCACCGAACCCGGAGCCCCGGAGCCCCCCACTCCGTATCCCCCCGCCTACGCGCCGACGCCCGGCCCCATGGCCGCGCCCCCGTACGAGCCCACCTTCGTGTTGCCCACCCGCGGGCAGCACGGTGAGGTGTCCACCGCCTCCTACACCGCGCACGACCCTCACACCGCACGAGCCCCGCAGGTCCCGTCTTCGCCGCAGGTCGTCTCGCCGCACGGCCGACGCCGAGGGCATCGTGCCGCCCGCCGTGGGCGTCCCGGCCCGCCCGCCAGGGTCGCGCTGCCGCTGCTGTTCCTCGCGCTGGCCTGCTACGCCGTGGGGTTCTGGGCGTTGACGCGCATCTGAGCCGCCGCCCGGCGCCGGGCGGTCAGCGTCCACACCCCGAGCACCATCAGCAGCACGCTTCCGGTGCCGATGCCGCCCACGGCGACCGCCTTCATCGCGGGATCGCCGCCCGACGCTCCGTCGCCCGACGTGTCGGCGCCCGCCAGGCTCCCGCCCCCCGAGGGCACGGGGTCCGGCGCGCCGACGTCGAAGAACCCGCGCGGCACCGACTGCCGCGCGTACCCCGGACCGGCCTGGACGCTGCCGCCGAGCCGGACGCGCAGGGTCAGGCCGTACGGCCCCTCTCCGAAACGATCGGCGACCTGCGCGGCGAGATGCACCACCAGGTAGTACGAGCCGGCGAACCGCAGGGACTTCGTCGGGTCGCTGGGGGCGTACCGGTTGGCGTATCCGACCGGCGGGACTGGGGGCAGCGAGGCCGACTTCTGGCTGCCGCCGTAACCGATACCCGTGTCCTTGACCGAGGCGCGCACCGGGTTGTAGAGCGTCATCTCCAAGGCGTCGACCACATACCCGGAGTTCTTCTCCGCGCTGCCCAGGTCGACGGTGGCGGACAACTGCTGCCCCCAGTCGACGGGCACCTTGTAGAAGAGCGTCTGCCCGGGCAGGATCTCGTCGCTGCGGACGCCCTGCTCCACCGCGGCCGCCTCGGCGAAGCCCGCCCCGCCCCGGACGGAGACCGGCTCGTCGACGGGCGGCGTGGGCGTGGACGAGTCCCACACCTCGGGCACGCGCGTGGCGGCCGCCTTCGCCAGAGGCGCTTCGGAGACGGGCGCGAGCTCCAGGTCCCAGGTCCGGCCGTCGGAGAGGTCCGTGTCCTCCTCACCACTACTGGTGCCGGTACCGGCACCAGTAGTGGCACCGGTACCGCTGCCAGCGCCGGTGCCGGTGCGCTCGACGACGACGTAATACGTACCGGCCTTCCGGCACAGCCCCTTGCCCGGCAGGAGTTCGCGCGCTCCCCAGGCCGTGAGCGGCTGCGGGCTCACGGCGGTCCCGACGGTCACGGAGTCGGAGGAGCACGTGACGCTGTCGGCGTCCTGCACGGAGACGCTGATCCCGTCCCCGGCGGAGAGTGCGGCTCCCGCGCGCGGGATCGCGGTGACGGAGACGTACACGTCCGACATACCGTCGAGTTCGAGGCGGTAGTAGGCCTTGTCCTCGCCCCGGAGGGAGCTCCGGTACGTCGCGCCGGGTTCCAGACGGGCGGCGCCGGTGGTGCCCGTCGTGGCGGGGACGCTGCGGACGTCGTCGGCGAAGGCGTACGAAGGGACGTCCGGCGCGGCCACGGCGACCCGTCCGGGCAGCACCGCCGACGCCACACAGAGCACCGCTCCTACGACCGCGCTCCGCACGACGGCCCGCCACACGGCCGCTCCACGCCCCGTACGCCGGCCCATCGACCCCGCCCCCTCGCCTTCGACCGAACGTGGGCCATCCTCCCCCGCACGCGCGCGTGCCACCCCCGCATTCCGTACGAGCGTCCGAAAAGCCCGCCTCTAACCGCGGGCCGGGGGATCCGCAACACAAAACCCCGACCGCGAGCGGCGGCCGGGGTCTGTTCAGTCTTCGGTATCGATACTCACGAACCCGTGGGCACGGAGTCAGTCGCCTCCGTCCACAGATCCTGCTCGGCGCGATCCGCCTGGATCTGGCGGTACACGAGGAGCCCGCCGATGGCGGCCAGTGCGACCAGGAGAAGCTTCTTCACCGCGCGACCTCGTCTTTCCTTGACGTAGGGGACCTCTGGCGCCCGACTATACACACCGACCGATACCGATCGGTGACCTGCGTCCGCCCCTCAACTCCCGCCCTCGGCAGCGCAGTAGGAGCGGATCACACCACTCCGATCGGAGGGTGATCACATCCGTACGGACGGTGATTTTCGTCCGTACTCATCCCATCTGATCCTTACTTCTCCGCTTTTAGAGACCTTTGCGGCCATCCGGGTGGTGTTCATCAGAACAACGCCACGCCGCGAGCGTCGGTCCACCACTTCGCGCCCTCTCTACACATCATGAGGAAAGTACGCAAATCGCCCAACCCGAAAGTGAGGGGCCATGCCCGAGAACCGGGTCATGAAGCTGTGGACCGCCATCGTCACCGCCTTCCTCGCGCTGTGCACGGCGCTCGGACTCATCACGACGACCGCCACCACGGCGGCGGCGCAGACCGCTCCGACGCGCAGCAGCGAGAGCGTGACCACCACGGACACGACGGCATGGCCGACGATCGCGGCTCCCTGGGTCTGGGCCCAAGCCCGCTCCCTGCCCCCCACGATGAAGCAGCGCATCCGCGCCGAGGCACACGGCAAGTCACCCAGCTGCCGCCACCGCGGCCTCCCGGACACGGAAGCGGCCGAGAACACCACCGCCTCCTGCGACTCCGCCGACCCGGCCGAGGTCGCCACCCCGCTGCAGCGCTGAGCCCCCGGCACGCCACGTGCCGCCTCCCCCGACGTAACGGCGAACTTGCGTACAGCCCGCACGAGCAGGCCCGGCAGCTCCCCAGGAGCCACCGGGCCTTCGCCGTGCCCCCACGGCATCCACTCGTCCCTGGTCAGGGGTCAGGGGTCCTCACTCACGCCGTGGGCCAAGGACACAGAACTCGTTGCCTTCCGGGTCCGCCATGACGACCCACGACCGGTCACCCTGGCCGATGTCGACACGCTTCGCGCCATGAGCCTCGAGGCGAGCCACCTCGGCGTCCTGGTCATCGGGCCTGAAGTCGAGATGCAGCCGGCTCTTGCCCTGCTTGCTCTCCTCGAGCCGGACGGATTCCAGCCCCGGCAGGCGGTCCGGCTCCCGGCGGATCTCGAACTCATCGTCGGACAAGCTCAGCGGCTGACATCGACCCGGCAGACAACGCGGGTTCACCCTGGATCGACTCACCCGCTCCTCATTGGCGGGCCATGTGCATGCGCATCTCGCTCTCGACGTCGACGATGAGGTCGCCGGACAGGTCGACGGTGACGCTGTGGAGGGTGCCGGTGAAGCGGAACGGCGCCCGGTAGTCGGGGGTGACGGCAGAGCCGGGGTTGGCGCCGCAGGCCATGCCGCCCGGATTGAACGTGACCGGAGTGGTGACCGGCATGTCGCTCTCGCCGACCAGGCGGCCGTCGATGTAGAGCTGGGCGCGGCCGGGCGCTCCCTTGCCATGGGCGATGTCCGGGGCTCCGGTGGGCTCGAACTCGAAGCGCAAGGTGTGCCGCCCCTCGGGCACGCTTTCGCCAGAGGCGACGTGGTGCAGGGCCCGCTGCACGTAGTTGTGGGCGTAGTGGAGGTGGCCGTCCTTGACGTAGAGGGACCAGCCGCCGGCGTTGGTGCCCTGGCTGATCAGGACGCCCTCCGCGCCGCCGGGCGGGATCTCGACGTCGGCGGTGACGCTGTGCGGGCGGTTGAGGACCCGGGGCGCGACAGCGGCGGGGAGCGCCTGGGTGCCGGGGCGCAGGGTGTAGCTGGTCCGGTTCTCGGTGATCTGCGGGCGCTCGGTCATCAGGCGCTGGAAGGCGCTGCCGTCGATCGGCATCACGTTGTACTTGCCGGCTTCCGTGTACCACAGGGCGATCATCTCGATGAGTTTGCTGCGGTGCTCCTGGGCGAGGTTCTGGGTTTCGGCGATGTCCTGGTCGACGTGGTAGAGCTCCCAGTGGTGGGCGTCGAGGTCGTCGAGGTCCGCCACGGTGATCGGGGTGCCGAAAGGCCGCCCGGCCTCGGTGAAGGAGGGGCCGGGCCAGGGGCAGACCGCCCGCCATCCGTCGTGGTCGATCGCCCGGTGCCCGAACATCTCGTAGTACTGGGTGCGGTGGCGGCTCGTCGCCGAGGCGTCGTCGAAGGTGTGCGCGAAGCTGACCCCGTGCAGGGGCGACTGGGTGACACCCCGGATGGCCGCGGGCGCCTCGATGCCGAGCACGTCCAGGACGGTGGGCACCATGTCGATGATGTGCGCGAACTGGTCGCGGACCTCACCGCGGGCTCGGATACCGGCCGGCCAGTGGACGAGGAAGGGGTCGCTTACGCCACCGCGGTAGGTCTCCCGCTTCCACCGCCGGAACGGGGTGTTGCCCGCCCACGTCCATCCCCACGGGTAGTGGTTGAACGTGGCCGGGCCGCCGATCTCGTCGATCCGCGCCAGGCTCTCCTCCAGCGTCTCGGGCGCGTTGTTGAAGGCCTGCAACTCGTTGGTGGTACCGGTGACGCCGCCCTCGGGGCTCGCACCGTTGTCGGAGACCACCATGATCAGCGTGTTGTCGAACTCGCCGGTCTCCTTCAGGAAATCCAGCAGCCGCCCGAGGTGGTGGTCGGTGTGGGAGAGGAACCCCGCATAGACCTCCATCATCCGCGTGGCCAAGCGCCGCGCGGAGGGCGTGAGCGAATCCCACGCGGGCACATCCGGATCGTGCGGGGACAGCCGCGCGTCCGCGGGCACCACGCCGAGCTCCTTCTGCCGGGCGAAGGTGCGCTCGCGGTAGGCGTCCCAGCCGTCGTCGAACCGGCCCCGGTAGCGGTCCGCCCACTCCTTGGGCACATGGTGCGGAGCGTGCGCCGCACCCGTGCACAGGTTCAGGAAGAACGGCTTGTCCGGGGCGACCTGCTTGGCGTCGGCAATGAACGACATCGCCCGCTCGACCAGGTCCTCCGTCAGGTGGTAGCCCTCCTCCGGCGTAGCCGGCGGCTCGACCTGGTGGTTGTCGTACACCAGATCCGGATACCACTGGCTCGTGTCCCCGCCCAGGAACCCGTAGAACCGCTCGAAACCCCGCCCCAGCGGCCACCGGCCGTACGGGCCCGCCGCCGACTCCTGCTCCGATTGCGTCAGGTGCCACTTGCCGACCATGTACGTGTTGTAGCCGTGCTCCAGCAGCATTTCCGACAGGAACCCGTTCTCGAACGGGATCTGCCCGTCGTAGCCCGGATAGCCGGTGGCCAGCTCCGTGATCGCCGCCATGCCGTTGGCGTGGTGGTTGCGGCCCGTGATGATGCAGGAGCGCGACGGCGAGCACAGCGAGGTGGTGTGCATGTTGCTGTACAGCAGCCCGCCCCCGGCAAGCGCGTCCAGATTCGGCGTCTCGATCGGACTGCCGTAGCAGCCGAACTGCCCGAACCCCGTGTCGTCGAACACGATGAACAGCACGTTCGGCGCACCCGCCACCGCCCGCACCGGCTGCGGCCACGCCGGACTCGACTCATCGGTCGTCCGCCCGATCACTCCCGGGAACCGCTGCCCCGGTCTGTACTCACTCAACGACGACTGGGTCATCTGTCTCCGTCCACACCAGGAACACAAGCGCCGGTGACGTTTGTGCGGCCCGCTATGACGACAGATCCTGTCGCCGACACGGGATCCCGATCGGATGGCCGATGGCAGGATGCCCCGTCATCGGCCATCCGATCGGCGTGCGATTCGCCGGCCGTCGGCCGGGATGGAGCCGCCGAACACTTCCAAGCTAGGCCGCTTGCATCACCACGGCGACCGGGGGCCGTTGTCTCCCGTTCGCCACGAGCGGGCGCAGACCCCGCGAGGTCGGTGGATCTCGACTACGAAGCCGCCGTCCTCTCGCCTACGGGGCAACGTGGGACGACGCCAACGAGAAGCTCGACAAGCTCCAGGGCCAGGAGCGCAACGGCGTCCCGGTGCCGTCCCGCTCCTGGTCACTGGGCGAGTGGCTGAACTACTGGCTTGAGCACATCGTGGAGCCGGAAGGTAGACGCGGCCACCCGCTTCGAGGTGCTCCGCGTCCTCCGCAACGCGCTCAACCGACCGTCCGTGAGGAGCTGCTGACGCGCGACGTCGCCCTCCTGGTCGACATGCCCAAGGTCTCCAAGGACAAGGGCACGGCGTGGAACGCACGCCAGGCGATCGCCTTCCTTCGCTCCGTCCGGGCTCACCGCCTCTACGCGGCCTGCGTCCTGGTCCTGGTGCTCGGTCTCCGCCGGAGTGAGGTCTTGGGCCTCCGCTGGCAGGACATCGACTTCGAGGCCGGCCGGTTCACCCCGGTGAAGCAGGTACAGAGGGAGAAGGGCGTCGGCCTGGGCCTCAAGGACCTCAAGACGGAGTCCTCACAGGCGGTGCTCCCTCTGCCCGAGTTCTGCGCTCGCGTCCTCGAAGAGCGGCGTGAGCTCCAGGAGCTGGAACGGAAGATCGCCGGTGCCCACTGGGCCCAGCAGGACGGCCACGATCTGATCTTCTCCTCGGAGCACGGCGGCATGATCGACCCGACGGGATTCTCCCGGACCTTCGATCGTCTCGTGAAGCGGGCCAGAGTCCGGCGATGCTCGCAGAGCTGCTCGAAGACCCGCTCATCGGCTGACCCCTGCCGTTCGCCCTCATTGTGTCAACCATGGATGTCAAAAGACCCCCGGACCGACGGTCCGGGGGTCTTCTGGCTGGTGGGGCTAACAGGATTTGAACCTGTGGCCTCATCCTTATCAGGGATGCGCTCTAACCAACTGAGCTATAGCCCCGCCGCGCTCTGCGGTGTGTGTCCCGCGCGCTGACTCCTGAAGATTAGCGCACGACGTGGGCAGTCCCAAAATCGATAGTCGCGGGCCGCCCAGCAGGGTTTGAAACCGCTACGACGGCAGAGGTCACTCGTCCTCGGCCAGCGTCAGCTCGACGCCGCCGACGAAGCCCGCGGACAGGTTGTAGATGAACGCGCCGAGCGTCGCGAGCGCCGTCGCGAGGACGACGTCGATGACCGCGATGATCGACGTGAACATCAGGACGTGGGACAGCGACAGGAACGACTGCAGGTCGAAGCCGTTCGACTCGTTCGAGCCGGTCGCCTCCGAGACCGTGCTGCCGACCGTCGAGAAGACCCCCATCGCGTCCATGACCATCCACAGGACGGCGGCCGCGACGATCGTGCAGATGCCCAGGGCGATGGAGAGCAGGAAGCTGACCTTCATCACCGACCAGGGGTCGGCCTTCGACACCCGCAGCCGCGCCTTGCGCACCCGGGGCGTGGTGCGGGCGCCGGTCCGCGGACGCCGTACGGCGCCGGTCGCGGCCGGCGCCTCGGGCGCCTGGGTCGGGTAGGCCTGCGGCGGGTGGTAGGGCCCGGCGGGCTGCTGCGGCGGCTGCCGGTCACCGGGAAGCGGCGATGCCTCCTGCTTGGCCTGCGTGCCTCTGGTGTCCGTCACGGTTCCCCCCTGGGATCCCTTCGATCCTTGCGTGTCGGTCGAGGGTGAGGGCGAGTCGGCCGCAGGGGGCTTGATGGCCTTCAACTGGGTCGTGTGGGTGTCCGCCGCACGCCCCTCGGCACCCCCCGCGCCCCGCGCGTCGGTCGTACGCGCGTCCCCCGCCGGCGCGGCGGAGCCACGGCCGCCGCCGTTCTTTCCCGTACCGGCAGACGTACCGGCGCCCGTGGCTCCGCTCACGATGACTCTCTCCTCGTGCTACTCGGACGAGGGCGACTCACCCTCGTCCGTGCCGGCGGTCGTGGCTGCCTCGACGGTGTCGTCCACGGCGACCTCGCCGTCGACCTCCTCCGCCTCGCGCCCCGCCTCGGCGTTACGTGCGATACCGACGACGGCATCGCGCTTGCCCAGGTTGATCAGTTGGACGCCCATGGTGTCACGGCCCGTCTCCCTGACCTCATTGACTCGCGTACGAATCACACCGCCGGACAGCGTGATGGCGAGGATCTCGTCGGTCTCCTCGACCACCAGCGCGCCGACGAGCGAACCACGGTCCTCGACGATCTTGGCAGCCTTGATACCCAGGCCGCCGCGACCCTGGACGCGGTACTCGTCGACGGCGGTCCGCTTCGCGTACCCACCGTCTGTGGCAGTGAACACGAACGTACCGGGTCGAACAACATTCATCGAGAGCAGCTGGTCTCCCTCACGGAAGCTCATGCCCTTGACACCCGAGGTGGCACGGCCCATGGGCCGCAGGGATTCGTCCGTGGCGGTGAACCGGATCGATTGCGCCTTCTTGCTGATCAGAAGCAGATCGTCGTCGGCCGAGACGAGTTCGGCTCCGATCAGTTCGTCGTCGGAACCGTCCTCCGTCTCACGGAGGTTGATCGCGATGACACCACCGGCACGCGGCGAATCGTAATCCTTCAGAGGCGTCTTCTTGACCAGACCGCCCTTGGTGGCCAGGACCAGGTAGGGCGCCGCCTCGTAGTCGCGGATCGCGAGGATCTCGGCGATCGCCTCGTCCGGCTGGAAGGCCAGCAGGTTCGCGACGTGCTGTCCCCGCGCGTCACGACCGGCGTCGGGCAGCTCGTACGCCTTCGCCCGGTACACCCGGCCCTTGTTGGTGAAGAACAGCAGCCAGTGGTGCGTGGTGGAGACGAAGAAGTGGTCGACGATGTCGTCTTCCTTGAGCTTCGCCCCGCGCACGCCCTTGCCGCCGCGCTTCTGGGAGCGATAGTCGTCCGTCTTCGTGCGCTTGACGTAGCCACCGCGCGAGATGGTGACGACGATGTCCTCCTCGGCGATCAGGTCCTCGATGGACATGTCACCGTCGTAGGGCACCAGCATCGTCTTGCGGTCGTCGCCGTACTTCTCGACGATCGCGGCCAGTTCCTCGCTCACGATGCCGCGCTGGCGGACCGGCGAGGCCAGGATCGCGTTGTACTCGGTGATCTTCGCCTGGAGTTCGTCGTGCTCCTGGATGATCTTCTGGCGCTCCAGGGCGGCCAGTCGGCGCAGCTGCATCTCGAGGATGGCGTTGGCCTGGATCTCGTCGATCTCCAGCAGCGCCATCAGGCCCGTGCGCGCGATGTCGACGGTGTCGCTGCGCCGGATCAGCGCGATGACCTCGTCGATGGCGTCCAGGGCCTTCAGCAGGCCGCGCAGGATGTGCGCCCGCTCCTCCGCCTTGCGCAGCCGGAAGCGCGTACGGCGGACGATGACCTCGATCTGGTGCGCCACCCAGTGGCGGATGAACGCGTCCAGCGAGAGCGTGCGCGGCACACCGTCGACCAGGGCCAGCATGTTGGCGCCGAAGTTCGACTGGAGGTCCGTGTGCTTGTACAGGTTGTTGAGGACGACCTTGGCGACCGCGTCCCGCTTCAGGACGATGACCAGGCGCTGGCCCGTACGGGACGACGTCTCGTCACGGACGTCCGCGATGCCGCCGACCTTGCCGTCCTTCACCAGGTCGGCGATCTTCTGCGCGAGGTTGTCGGGGTTGGTCTGGTACGGCAGCTCCGTGACCACCAGGCACTGGCGGTTCTGGATCTCCTCGACCTCGACGACCGCGCGCATCGTGATGGAGCCACGGCCCGTGCGGTACGCCTCCTCGATGCCCTTGCGGCCGACGACGAGCGCGCCGGTCGGGAAGTCGGGGCCCTTGATGCGCTCGATGAGGGCGTCGAGGAGCTCCTCGTGCGAGGCCTCCGGGTTCTCCAGGTACCACTGGGCGCCGGACGCGACCTCGCGCAGGTTGTGCGGCGGGATGTTGGTCGCCATGCCGACCGCGATACCGGCCGAACCGTTGATCAGCAGGTTCGGGAAACGGGCCGGCAGGACGGTCGGCTCCTGGGAGCGGCCGTCGTAGTTGTCCGTGAAGTCGACGGTCTCCTCGTCGATGTCGCGGACCATCTCCATGGACAGCGGCATCATCTTGCACTCGGTGTACCGCATGGCGGCCGCCGGGTCGTTGCCGGGAGAGCCGAAGTTGCCGTTGGAGTCCACCAGCGGCATCCGCATCGACCACGGCTGCGCGAGGCGCACCAGCGCGTCGTAGATCGAGGAGTCGCCGTGCGGGTGGTAGTTGCCCATGACGTCGCCGACGACGCGGGCGCACTTGTAGAAGCCCTTCTCGGGCCGGTAGCCGCCGTCGTACATGGCGTACAGGACGCGGCGGTGGACGGGCTTGAGGCCGTCCCGGACGTCCGGCAGCGCGCGGGAGACGATGACGGACATCGCGTAGTCGAGGTACGAGCGCTGCATTTCCGTCTCGAGCCCGACGGGCTCGATGCGCATCACGACGTCGCCGCCCTCTTCAGGGGTGACGGGAGTGTTCTCGTCGGTCATTGCTGGTGAGAATCCTTTCTGGTGCGGTCAGCTGAGACCGACTCAGATGTCGAGGAACCGGACGTCCTTGGCGTTGCGCTGGATGAACGCGCGACGCGCTTCGACGTCCTCGCCCATCAGGACCGAGAACAGGTCGTCGGCCTGGGCGGCGTCGTCGAGGGTGACCTGGCCGAGGACGCGGTGCTCCTGGTCCATGGTCGTGATGCGCAGCTCCTCGGCGTTCATCTCACCGAGGCCCTTGAAGCGCTGGATCGAGTCCTCGCGCACGCGCTTGCCGCGCTGGCGGCCCATCTCGAGCAGCGCGTCGCGCTCCCGGTCGGAGTACGCGTACTCGATGTCCTCCCGGCCCCACTTGATCTTGTACAGCGGGGGGCGGGAGAGGAACACGTGCCCGGCCTCGACCAGCGGCCGCATGAAGCGGAACAGGAAGGTCAGCAGCAGGGTGTTGATGTGCTGGCCGTCGACGTCGGCGTCCGCCATCAGGATGATCTTGTGATAGCGGAGCTTGGAGATGTCGAAGTCCTCGTGCACACCGGTGCCGAAGGCGGAGATCAGCGCCTGGATCTCCTGGTTCTGGAGGATCTTGTCGATCCGCGCCTTCTCGACGTTGAGGATCTTGCCCCGGATCGGGAGGATCGCCTGGTACTGCGGGTTGCGGCCGGACTTGGCCGAACCGCCGGCGGAGTCACCCTCGACGATGAAGATCTCGCACTTGATGGGGTCGTTCGACTGGCAGTCGGAGAGCTTGCCCGGCAGGGACGCCGACTCCAGCAGACCCTTGCGGCGGGTCAGGTCGCGGGCCTTGCGCGCCGCCACGCGCGCGGTGGCCGCCTGGATGCCCTTGCGGACGATGTCCGCCGCCTCCACCGGGTTGCGGTCCAGCCAGTCGTTGAGGTGCTCGTAGACCGCCTTCTGGACGAAGGTCTTCGCCTCCGTGTTGCCCAGCTTGGTCTTCGTCTGGCCCTCGAACTGGGGCTCGCTCAGCTTGACCGAGATGATCGCCGTCAGACCCTCGCGGATGTCGTCACCCGTGAGGTTGTCGTCCTTCTCGCGCAGCAGCTTCTTGTCCCGCGCGTACTTGTTGACCAGGTTCGTCAGCGCCGAGCGGAAGCCCTCCTCGTGGGTGCCGCCCTCATGCGTGTGGATGATGTTGGCGAAGGAGTACACGCCCTCGCTGTAACCGCTGTTCCACTGCATGGCGACTTCGAGGGAGAGGCTCTTCTCCTTGTCCTCCGCCTCGAGGTCGATCACCGTCGGGTGCACCACGTCGCCCTTGCGGGAGTTGAGGTACTTCACGAAGTCGACGATGCCGCCCTCGTAGTGGTACGTGACGGTCTTGACCTCGTCCTTCTCGTCCGCACCCGCCTCGTCCGCACCGGCGGTGGCCTTCGCCGACTCGCGCTCGTCGGTGAGCTTGATGGTCAGACCCTTGTTGAGGAACGCCATCTCCTGGAAACGCCGCGAGAGCGTCTCGAAGGAGTACTCCGTGGTCTCGAAGATGTCGGCGTCGGCCCAGAAGGTGACCGAGGTGCCCGTCTCGTCCGTGGCCTCGTGCTTGACGAGCGGGGCCGTCGGGACGCCCATCTTGTAGTCCTGCGTGTGGCGGTGGCCGTCGGTCCTGACCTCGACCGCGACCTTGCTCGACAGGGCGTTCACGACCGATACGCCGACGCCGTGCAGACCACCGGAGACCGCGTAGCCGCCGCCGCCGAACTTGCCGCCCGCGTGCAGCACGGTCAGCACGACCTCGAGGGCGGGCTTGCCCTCGGACGCGACGATGCCCACCGGGATACCGCGGCCGTTGTCGATGACCCGGACACCGCCGTCGGCCAGGATCGTCACGTCGATGGTGTCCGCGTGGCCGGCCAGCGCCTCGTCGACCGAGTTGTCGACGACCTCGTACACGAGGTGGTGCAGACCGCGCTCGCCGGTCGAGCCGATGTACATACCGGGTCGCTTACGGACCGCGTCCAGACCCTCGAGGACGGTAATGGCGCTGGCGTCGTACGAGGCGGTGACCTCGCTGGTCGAGGCGGCTGCCCCGCCGCTCGCGCCGGCGTCGGTGGACGGGATGTTCTCGTTGGGGTTGCCGGAATCGGCCACGAAGCGCCCTTTCTGGCACAGCACCAGCCAGGCTCGTCGGCAGGTTGCCGGAGCGGCTGCGGCATGTTGCGTTGGTAAGCCTTGATCAGCGTTGCTCAGGTTCTCCCGGGCGGTCCCCACGTTCGGGGCGGGATTGGCTTCCAGTCTACCGGTAGCACTGACACTGATGGGGGTTTGCCGGTACCTGAGTCCGCATGTGCCGCCCTCAACCGGTCTCTTCCGGGTCCCGATATACGGAAGGGGGCTCCAAGAGGCTCACGGAGGCACTCAGCGCTTCCGGGTGTCAACCCTTGGCTACTTGGGAGTCACGTCCGGATTCGCACCCGCACGCAGGCACACGCGACAAAGGCCGGGCGGTTCCCGCAGGACCCTCCCGGCCTTGAAAAGCGTGACGCACGTCACCCGTAGGTATCGCCGGGACCGGTGCTCCCAGGGGCCCTGAGGGGGCCGTAGCGGCGTGCGGGGCCGTTGGGACCGAGCACCTTGATCTGCCGCACCGTCCCGTGGCCCAGATCCTCGTTGAGGCGCGCGACCAGAGTCGGCGCGAGCAGCCGCAGGTTCGTCGCCCAGGCCGTGGAGTCACAGCGCACGATCAGCGCCCGCTCGTCCTCGTCGTACTTCTCCGGCACGCAGTGCTTGGCCACGTCCTCGCCGACGATCTGCGGCCACCGGCCCATCACACCGCCCACCGCCGCCGGCGCCTCCCACCCGCGCTCGTTGAGCAGCCGGTTGATCGCCGCGCCCAGCGCCATGGGATCGCGGCCGTCCGCGCGCGCGCCGGAGCGCAGGCCGCCGCCGCGCCGTGCCTGCTTCTTCTGCTGAGCCGCGTCCCCACGCGCGCGTGCCTGCTCGCGGGCCGCCCTGAGCGCCACCCGCGCGAGGTCGACGCCGGACGGCTCGGGGGCCCGCTTCGGGGGCTCGTCGGCGGTCATACGCGCTCCACCGTCCCCTCGGCCACGGCGTACCTGGCCCCCGCGAGCACATGCGGCACGTCGTCGTCGACCGCCGCCGTCACCAGCACCTGCTCACCGGGCGCCACCAGCTCGGCCAGCCGTTCCCGCCGACGGGCGTCCAGCTCGGCGAAGACGTCGTCCAGAACCAGCACCGGCTCATTGCCCTCGGCCCGCAGCAGGTCGTACGAGGCCAGCCGCAGCGCCAGCGCGTACGACCAGGACTCGCCGTGGGAGGCGTACCCCTTGGCGGGCAGCTGGCCGAGCTTGAGGATCACGTCGTCCCGATGCGGGCCCACCAGGGTCACGCCCCGCTCGATCTCCTGCTTGCGGACGTCCGCGAGCGCGGCCATCAGCTGCCCGTAGAGGTCCTCACGCGTGTGTGCCTCACCGGGCGCGGACGGCTTGTACTCCAGGGCCACCGGACCGCCGCCGGGCGCCAGCTGCTCGTACGCCTTGTCGGCGAGCGGCTGGATCGCGGCGACCAGGTCGAGGCGCTGGGCGAGCAACTCGGCGCCCACGCGCGCGAGGTGCTGGTCCCACACGTCGAGGGTCGACAGGTCCATGGAGCGGCCGCCGTGCCGTCGCGCGAGCGCGGCCGACTTGAGGAGCGTGTTGCGCTGCTTGAGGACCCGCTCGTAGTCCGAGCGCACGCCCGCCATCCGCGGGGAGCGCGCGGTGATCAGCTCGTCGAGGAAACGGCGCCGTTCACCGGGATCGCCCTTGATCAGCGCCAGATCCTCGGGCGCGAACAGCACGGTCCGTACGATGCCCAGCACATCACGGGGTCTGACCTGCGAGGACCGGTTGATGCGGGCACGGTTGGCCTTGCCCGGGTTCAGCTCCAGCTCGACCAGCTGCTGCCGCTCGCCCTGCCTGATCTGCGCCCGGATGATCGCGCGGTCGGCGCCCATGCGCACCAGGGGCGCGTCCGAGGCGACCCGGTGGCTGCCGAGGGTGGCGAGGTAGCCGACGGCCTCGACGAGGTTCGTCTTGCCCTGCCCGTTGGGGCCCACGAACGAGGTGACGCCCGGGTCGAGCGGAACCTCGACCCGGGCGTACGAGCGGAAGTCGGCCAGCGACAGATGCGTGACGTGCATGGTCGTTCGCCGACCTCCCCCAGGGTTGTGGATCGCGGAGCGACCCTGTGGACTACTTCTTCTCGACCGCGTGGCCGCCGAACTGGTTGCGCAGCGCCGCGATCATCTTCATCTGCGGCGAGTCCTCCTGGCGGGAGGCGAACCGCGCGAACAGCGAGGCCGTGATGGCCGGCAGCGGCACGGCGTTGTCGATCGCGGCCTCGACCGTCCAGCGGCCCTCGCCGGAGTCCTGCGCGAAGCCACGCAGCCTGTCGAGGTGCTCGTCCTCGTCCAGGGCGTTGACGGCCAGGTCGAGCAGCCAGGACCGGATGACCGTGCCCTCCTGCCAGGAGCGGAAGACCTCGCGCACGTCGGTGACCGAGTCGACCTTCTCCAGCAGCTCCCAGCCCTCGGCGTAGGCCTGCATCATGGCGTACTCGATGCCGTTGTGGACCATCTTCGCGAAGTGGCCGGCGCCGACCTTGCCGGCGTGCACCGCGCCGAAGTCGCCCTCGGGCTTGAGCGCGTCGAAGACGGGCTGCACCTTGGCCACGTGCTCGGCGTCGCCGCCGTACATCAGCGCGTAGCCGTTCTCCAGGCCCCAGACACCGCCGGAGACGCCGCAGTCGACGAAGCCGATGCCCTTGGCGGCCAGTTCCCCGGCGTGCTTCTCGTCGTCCGTCCAGCGGGAGTTGCCGCCGTCCACGACGACGTCGCCCGGCTCCAGCAGCTCGGCGAGCTCGTCGACGGTCGACTGGGTGGCGGCGCCTGCCGGGACCATCACCCAGACCACGCGCGGGCCCTCGAGCTTGCCCACAAGCTCTTCGAGGCTGTGGACATCGGCGAGGTCCGGGTTGCGGTCGTATCCGACGACGGTGTGGCCGGCGCGGCGGATCCGCTCGCGCATGTTGCCGCCCATCTTGCCGAGGCCGACGAGACCGAGCTCCATCAGTTGTTCCTTAAGTCGCTGTGTGGCGTGTGGGGCACCTTCGTACCCATGTCCGAGCCTAAACCCGGACGGTCACGCACACCTGTGGGCATACGCGCTCAGACGTACGACCCCACCTGGGGATTCACCGGTGGCTTCTCCCCAGGGACCGCCCCGGTCGTCCACCGCCTGTGGACGACCGGTCGGATCACGGCACGAGCGTCAGCCGCTGAGACGCACCGGCATGATCAGGTACTTGTAGGCCTCGTCCGCCTCCGCGTCCAGCGCCGGCTTGCCGCTGAGCAGCGCGGGCTTCGTGGACGTCGTGAAGGACAGCTGGGCGACCGGGGAGTCGATCGCGCTCAGGCCGTCCAGCAGGAAGGTCGGGTTGAAGGCGATCGAGATGTCGTCGCCCTCGAGCTGGGCGTCGACCCGCTCCACAGCCTGTGCGTCGTCACTGGAGCCGGCCTCCAGGATGAGCACGCCCTGCTCGAAGCTGAGCCGCACCGGGGTGTTGCGCTCGGCGACCAGGGCCACACGCTTGACGGCCTCCACGAAGGGGGCGGTCTCGATCACGGCGACGGAGTTGAACTCGGTCGGGAACAGCGTGCGGTACTTCGGGAGGTCGCCCTCCAGGAGGCGGGTCGTCGTACGCCGTCCCGCGCCCTCGAAACCGATCAGGCCCTCGCCCGCGCCGGATCCGGAGAGCGCCAGGATGACGCTGTCGCCGCTCGTGAGCGCCTTGGCGGTGTCCAGGAGCGTCTTGGCGGGCACCAGGGCGACCGCGGAGGCCTCCGGGTTCTCCGGCTTCCACAGGAACTCGCGGACCGCGAAGCGGTAGCGGTCGGTGGAGGCCAGCGTGACCGTGTCGCCCTCGATCTCGATGCGCACACCGGTGAGGACCGGCAGCGTGTCGTCACGGCCGGCGGCGATGGCCACCTGAGCGGCCGCGGAGGCGAAGACCTCGCCGGGGACCGTGCCCGTCGCGTTCGGCATCTGCGGCAGGGACGGGTACTCCTCCACAGGCAGTGTGTGGAGGGTGAAGCGCGAGGAACCGCAGACCACCGTCGCCCGTACACCGTCTGTGGAGATCTCCACCGGACGGTTGGGCAGGGCGCGGCAGATGTCCGCGAGCAGACGGCCGGAGACGAGGACCGTGCCCTCCTCCTCGACCTCGGTGTCCACGGAGACCCGCGCGGAGACCTCGTAGTCGAAGCTGGACAGGCTCAGCTGGCCGTTCTCCGCCTTCAGCAGCAGGCCGGCGAGGACAGGCGCCGGCGGACGGGCCGGGAGGCTTCGTGCCGCCCAGGCCACGGCCTCCGCGAGTACGTCGCGTTCCACCCGGATCTTCACTCTTGCCGCCTCCTGCTGTTGCCGGCGCTTCTCGCCCTGCCTGGCCTTCGTCGTCTGTCTCGGTGTGGTCGGCCCCGGCGAGGGGCAGGACCAACGGGGACCAGTCTGACGCACCGCACTGACAGTCGGTGCCCCTCGGGGTCAAGTCGTGACGAGGGGCAGCCGGGCACCGAGGAGCGAGTTGTGCACAGGACCCCCTTCTAAACGGATTTCTCGCTCTCTCTAGTTGGGAGTAGTAGTAGGGGCTGTGGAAACGGTGGATAACCCTGTTTTCGCAGCTCAGAGGCGGAATTTTATCCACCGGGCCTGTGGGCGGAGGCGGTGGACAACCGGGGCCTTCTGTGGAGAACAGAAAGTTCTGCACACGCCGTGCACAGGCTGAGGCGAGTTCTCCCCAGCGGCGTCCCCAGGTTTACCCACCTTTCCCACAGGGCAACCCGGCACCTTCGTGTGACGCCTTTCACTCGCCCCGGTGAGGAGGCGCGTCGTGTTGCCGAACAGTGGACAGACATGTGGAGAAGCCCGAGATCGCTGGGGACAACGGCCCTCAGCCTGTGGGTTGTCGGTGGACAACTCCGTGCACAGCCTGTGGATCATTTCTTTGTCCACAGCCTGTGGAGATCCTTCGTCCACGAATCCACAGCCAGGTGACCTGGTCCGATGGTCCCGCACCGGCGGCGCCTGTGGACACAGTCTGGACAACTTCCCAGTCCCCAGGGTGTGGACGGGAAAAAGTCACCGAATCTGTGGAGAGTGGCCGTAACCCGGCCGTTAATCGAACAACGGGTGAGCGGTGGACGACCGTTGGCGGGCGAGGTCCGGCCCGCGTTCGGTGCCGTTTCGGCTCGGGACCGGCCTCGGATCGGCCTCGGATCGGCTCGGGGCCGGCTCGGAATCGGCTCGGGATCGGCCTCGGATCGGCTCGGGATCGGCCTCGGGACAGCCCGGAATCGGCCCCGGATCGGCCCCGCGGCCGCCCCGCGCCGGGCCCTGCGGCTGCCCCCGCGCGCCGGGCCCCCGCGTCAAGCCCTGGAGCGGTCGCCGGGCCAAGCCCGACAGCGGGCTCTGGATCAAGCTCGGGTTCGGCCGCTGTCGCCTCGCGTCCGCCTCGCTGCCGGGCCGCCCCGCGCCGGGCAGCCGCCCCGCCCCGCCCCGCGCCGGGCCCAGGAATGACGGAGGGCGCCCCCGGATCTCCCTCCGGGGGCGCCCTCAGCGACGTCTGTGAGGCGTTCTGCGGTGTCGTCAGCCGTTCTTGATGCGGTTGGTCAGCTCGGTCACCTGGTTGTAGATGGAGCGCCGCTCGGCCATCAGATTGCGGATCTTGCGGTCCGCGTGCATGACCGTCGTGTGGTCACGGCCGCCGAACAGCGCGCCGATCTTCGGCAGCGAAAGGTCCGTCAGCTCGCGGCACAGGTACATGGCGATCTGCCGGGCCGTCACCAGCGCGCGCCCGCGCGAGGTGCCGCACAGGTCCTCGACCGTCAGTCCGAAGTAGTCGGCGGTGGCGCCCATGATGGCCGTCGAGGTGATCTCGGGGGCGGAGTCCTCGCCACCGGGGATCAGGTCCTTCAGGACGATCTCCGTCAGGCCCAGGTCCACCGGCTGCCGGTTGAGCGAGGCGAACGCCGTCACCCGGATCAGCGCGCCCTCCAGCTCGCGGATGTTGCGCGAGATCCGGGACGCGATGAACTCGAGCACCTCCGGCGGCGCGTTCAGCTGCTCCTGGACCGCCTTCTTGCGGAGGATCGCGATCCGCGTCTCCAGCTCGGGCGGCTGCACATCGGTGATCAGGCCCCACTCGAAACGGTTCCGCAGCCGGTCCTCCAGCGTCACCAGCTGCTTCGGCGGCCGGTCGCTGGACAGCACGATCTGCTTGTTGGCGTTGTGGAGCGTGTTGAAGGTGTGGAAGAACTCTTCCTGCGTCGACTCCTTGTCCGCGAGGAACTGGATGTCGTCGACGAGCAGGATGTCCATCTCGCGGTACCGCTTGCGGAAGCTGTCGCCCTTGCCGTCGCGGATGGAGTTGATGAACTCGTTGGTGAACTCCTCGGAGCTCACGTAGCGCACGCGCGTGCCCGGGTAGAGGCTCCGCGCGTAGTGCCCGATGGCATGCAGCAGGTGCGTCTTGCCGAGGCCCGACTCCCCGTAGATGAACAGGGGGTTGTAGGCCTTCGCGGGCGCCTCGGCCACGGCGACCGCGGCCGCGTGCGCGAACCGGTTGGAGGCGCCGATGACGAAGGTGTCGAAGAGGTACTTCGGGTTCAGGCGCGCGGTCGGCTCACCGGGGCCGGGCGTCGGCGAGGACTGCTTGACCGACTGGCCGGGACCGCCGGCGCCGGGCTGTCCGGGACCCGCCGGGCCGCCGCGGTGCGGGTGACCGGGCCCGGCCGACGGGTCCGACAGCTCACGCCGGCCGGTGTCGCGCTGGTCGTAGTCGGAGCGCGACTGCTCGTACTCCGAGCGCTTCTGCCGGTACGGCGAGGGGTCGTACGGCGGTCGCTCCATCGACTGGGGACGGTAGTCCTGCGACGGCGGGCCGTAGGAGTCCTGCTGCGGCGGGGCGCCGTACGGGGCCTGGGACGCGGGTCCGCCGTACGTGTCCTGCGACGAGGGCGACGCGTAGGGGTCGCGCTCCGGGAAGCCGAGCCGCTGCTGCTGCCAGCTGTGCTCGTCCTGCTGCGGCCGCGGCCAGGCGCCGGGCTCCGGGCGCTGGTACTCCGACGGGTACGCGGGCCGCGCGGTGGGCATCTGGTCCGGGCGCGAGCCGGGCAGCTGGTCGCCGGGCGTCGGGGGCAGCTGCTCGGCGCGGTGCCGGCCGTAGCCCTCGTACTGGCTCTCGTGCGACTTGTCGTAGCCGTTGTCGTACCGGCCGTCCCCCTGACCTTCGTACCGGCCGTCCTGACCGTCGTAGGGGCCGGCCGGGAGCTCGGTCTCCTCGTAGCGCGACTGCTGCTGCGCGGAAGGTGCCGGCGGGGCCGGGGGTTCGCCGACGGAGTCGTCGACGGTGATCGCGATGCGGATCGGCCGCCCGCACTCGCGGCTCAGCGTCTCGCTGACGATCGGGGCGAGGCGGCCTTCGAGGACGCCCTTCGCGAACTCGTTCGGTACGGCGAGCAGGGCGGTGTCGGCGACCAGCGCCAGCGGCTGGCAGCGCCGGATCCAGTGTTCGTCCTTCACCTCGACACCCTGGCCGCGGCCCTCCCCGAGGAGCTGCTCCAGTACTCGTGGCCACACTGCGGCAAGATCGGCAGGCACGTCAGCCACAGGGCACGCTCTCTCGTGGGTCCCACGAACGTGTGGTTGTGGGACGGTCGGGATTCATATCGGGTGGGGCCAGGGACAAAGGAACGAATCGGAGTTCAGCCACGGTAGTCAGGGCGACGGCTACGGTTCAAGTTGTTGTCCCCAGCCTGTGGATAGTGTCCCCCGTGACCGCCGGTTTGACCGAATGGCGCAGCCGCGCGTACCGTAACCAGGTCGAGTTGTCGATGGCTGCTGCCGCCTGCCTCCGATGGGCACAGATCACGTCAGGTGATCGGGAAGCGGTGCACTCGGGCGTTTAACCGCGAGCTACCTCGTGGGCGCACGGTGACAGCCAGGACGGCACCCCGCCACCACCGATTGATTTCTGGAGCCCCCGAGTGAGCAAGCGCACCTTCCAGCCGAACAACCGTCGTCGCGCCAAGACCCACGGCTTCCGCCTGCGGATGCGCACCCGTGCCGGTCGCGCGATTCTCGCGAACCGCCGCAGCAAGGGTCGCACCAACCTGTCCGCCTGAGCCTGATCAGGTCATGACGTCGTGCTGCCTACCGAGCATCGGCTGAGGCGGCGCGAGGACTTCGCGACCGCTGTACGACGAGGTCGTCGGGCCGGCCGCCCGACCCTCGTGGTCCATCTTCGAAGCGGTGCCACGGACCCGCACGCGCCTGGGGAGAGCGCTCCCCCGACGCGTGCGGGTTTCGTCGTGAGCAAGGCCGTGGGCGGCGCGGTCGTACGCAACAAGGTGAAGCGCAGACTGCGTCATCTGATGCGCGACCGAGTCACCCTGTTCCCCCCCGGTAGCCTGGTAGTCGTACGGGCGTTGCCCGGGGCGGGCGACGCCGACCACGCACAGCTGGCCCAAGACCTGGATGCCGCCCTTCAACGGCTACTGGGAGGGGGCGCGCGATGAAGTACCCGCTGCTGGCTCTGATCAAGCTCTACCAGTGGACGATCAGTCCGCTGCTCGGGCCGGTGTGCAAGTACTACCCGTCGTGCTCCCACTACGGCTTCACGGCCATCGACCGGCACGGCGCGATCAAGGGAACGGCACTTACCGCCTGGCGGATCCTGCGGTGCAATCCGTGGTCGCTCGGTGGCGTGGACCATGTTCCGCCGCGCAAGCGCCCGCGGTGGCACGAAATGTTGCGTGACGCCTGGCGTGCACGCAGGGGCGGGACCTCCGCCGCCGAAACGGCCACCGAAGAGGGACTTCCTTCTCCTTCGAGCCCGGCCGCAGAGACACCGTCCCATGCCCAAGGAGCATGATTAGTGGACACGATTGCCAGCCTCTTCAGCTTCATCACGACACCTGTCTCCTGGGTCATCGTCCAGTTCCACAAGGTGTACGGGGCCATCTTCGGCCCTGACACCGGGTGGGCCTGGGGCCTGTCGATCGTGTCCCTGGTGATTCTGATCCGTATCTGCCTGATCCCGCTCTTCGTGAAGCAGATCAAGGCGACGCGGGCGATGCAGACGCTGCAGCCCGAGATGAAGAAGATCCAGGAGCGCTACAAGAACGACAAACAGCGTCAGTCCGAAGAGATGATGAAGCTGTACAAGGAGACGGGCACCAACCCGCTCTCCTCGTGCCTTCCCATCCTGGCGCAGTCCCCGTTCTTCTTCGCCCTGTACCACGTGCTCAACGGCATCGCCAACGGCGACACCATCGGCGTGATCAACGACAGCCTTCTGGAGAGCGCGCAGAAGGCGCACATCTTCGGTGCTCCGTTGGCCGCGAAGTTCACGGACAGCGCGTCGGACCTGGTGTCGTTCGACGCCTCGCTGACCAACGTTCGCATCGTGACCGCGATCATGATCATCATGATGTCGGCGTCGCAGTTCTTCACGCAGCGCCAGCTGATGACGAAGAACGTCGACACCTCGGTGAAGACCCCGTTCATGCAGCAGCAGAAGATGCTGATGTACGTCTTCCCCGTCATGTTCGCCGTCTTCGGCATCAACTTCCCCGTCGGTGTGCTCGTCTACTGGCTGACCACCAACGTGTGGACCATGGGCCAGCAGATGTACGTGATCCGCAACAACCCGACCCCGGGTTCCAAGGCTCAGGCCGCGTACCTGGAGCGCCTGTACAAGCACGTCACGCACCACGGCAAGACCCGCAGCCGTGGCGAGCGGGCCATCGTCAAGGCCATCGTGGCCAAGGGCCGCGAGCGCAACGACGCCGAGCGCAAGTTCATCAACGGTCTGACCAAGGTGGGCTTCGCCGCCCAGGCCGACGGCACCGTGATCAAGAGCGAGTCCCAGGCCGCGGCCCAGGCCGAGGACGGCACACCGACGAGCGCGGCCGCCGCCAAGCGGCAGCAGCCCAAGCGGCAGTCCAAGTCGCAGCGCCAGTCCACGGCCGCGGCGAAGGGTGCCGACGAGACCATCTCCCTGAGCAAGTCCGACGAGCCGGAGGACGCCAAGCCCTCCGGAGCCGCCGGTACGGCCAAGCAGGCAGCTCCCAAGCCTGCCGGCAGCGGAGGCCGCAGCAAGGCCCAGTCCGGGCAGCGCAAGGGCGGCCCGCAGCGCCCCAAGTCCCCGTCCAAGAAGTAAGAAGGAGCCCATCCCGTGACGGAAGGCACCACCTCCGCCGCCGCCGAGGGTGCAGACACCCTGACCCGCCTGGAGCAAGAGGGCGAGATCGCGGCGGACTACCTCGAGGGTCTGCTGGACATCGCCGATCTCGACGGCGACATCGACATGGACGTCGAGGCCGACCGCGCCTCTGTGTCGATCATCAGCGACGCGGGCACCCGTGACCTGCTCAAGCTGGTCGGCCGGGACGGCGAGGTGTTGGAGGCGCTCCAGGAACTCACGCGCCTGGCCGTCCACCGGGAGACCGGCGACCGCAGTCGGCTGATGCTGGACATCGCGGGCTACCGCGCCCAGAAGCGTGCCGAGCTCTCCGAGCTGGGTGCCAAGGCCGCGGCCGACGCGAAGAACAGCGGTGAGCCGGTCAAGCTGAAGCCGATGACGCCCTTCGAGCGCAAGGTCGTCCACGACGCGGTCAAGGTCGCCGGCCTGCGCAGCGAGTCGGAGGGCGAGGAGCCGCAGCGCTTCGTCGTCGTCCTGCCCAACTGATTCGGTACGTACGTGTCTCCGGCCCCGTCTGTTGCGCAGACGGGGCCGAAACTTTGTCAGCCCGGTAGTTCTGGTGGTCGGCGCTCGCAGCGCTGATGCGGTACGGAAGGACGGTCCCCGTGACGGAGGCAGCGGAGCTCCCCCCTGCGCCTGAGGTGGCACGAGAGGTATTCGGCGATCGCTTCGGTGATGCGGTCCGATACGCCGAGCTCCTGGCCGAGGCAGGCGTGCAGCGTGGGCTCATCGGCCCACGAGAGGTACCCCGCCTCTGGGAGAGGCATATGTTGAACTGCGCGGTGCTCTCCGAGGTCGTGCCCGAGGGCGTGACCGTCTGCGACGTCGGTTCGGGTGCCGGACTGCCCGGCATTCCCCTGGCGCTCGTGCGGGAGGATCTGAAGATCACCCTGCTGGAGCCGCTCCTGCGACGGACCAACTTCCTCACCGAGGTCGTCGAGCTTCTCGGCCTGGACCATGTGACAGTCGCGCGTGGTCGTGCCGAGGAGGTCATGGGCACGATGCCGCCGGTGCATGTGGTGACCGCCCGTGCGGTGGCGCCGCTGGACCGCCTGGCCACCTGGGGCATCCCGCTGCTGCGCCCCTACGGCGAGATGCTCGCCCTCAAGGGCGACACCGCCGAGGAGGAGCTGAAGAGCGCGTCCACCGCGCTGAGCAAGCTCGGAGCCGTGGGCACCTCGATCCTGCATGTCGGTGAGGGCGTGGTGGACCCGCTGTCCACGGTGGTGCGGGTCGAGGTCGGGGAGAGCCCGGGCGGTGTGAGGTTCGCCGCCAAGCGGGCCAAGGCGGCCCGTACCAGCCGAACGCGCCGACGCCGCTGAGGCGTACTCCACACAAGCAGCCAAACCTACGCATCACGGAGTGTCGCGAGGGATCCGGCCGCCGAGGCTGTGCATCGTGTTTCACGTGAAACGTCGCTCCCTGCTCCACGGCATCATCAGCCGCGGCCGCGCCGCAGCCGAACCCCGCGACCGTAAGCCTCTCGGTTCACTCGATGAGGGACGGGAGTTGTCCACAGAGGTGGATTTCTCCACAGAACACCAGGCCTCACTGGTTCACGACCCCGAAGCCATGGGAGGCTCTGTTCATTGCGAGCCTGAAGTCGAGGAGAGTGAATCCTTGCGGTCCAACGCCAACATCGCGGGACCGATGACCGATCCGGTCCCCGGTCCCCGTACCGAGTCTTTTGGGGAGGATGTTTCACGTGAAACACCGCCCCCGATGGACGACACCCCGATCGGTCGTGCTGCCCAACTCGCTGTGGAGGCTCTGGGCCGCGCCGGCGAGGGCCTGCCACGTCCTGAGCAGACCCGTGTGATCGTCGTCGCCAACCAGAAGGGCGGGGTGGGCAAGACGACGACGACCGTCAACCTTGCCGCTTCCCTGGCCCTGCACGGTGGCCGGGTCCTGGTGGTCGACCTCGACCCCCAGGGCAACGCGTCCACCGCCCTAGGAATCGACCACCACGCCGAGGTTCCGTCCATCTATGACGTGTTGGTCGACAGTCGCCCGCTCGCGGAAGTCGTCCAGCCCGTTCCCGATGTAGAAGGTCTCTTCTGCGCTCCCGCCACGATCGATCTCGCCGGCGCGGAGATCGAGTTGGTGTCCCTGGTGGCACGTGAGAGCCGCCTCCAGCGAGCGATCCAGGCTTACGAGCAGCCGCTGGACTACATCCTCATCGACTGCCCGCCGTCGCTCGGCCTGCTGACGGTCAACGCGATGGTGGCAGGCGCCGAGGTCCTCATCCCGATCCAGTGCGAGTACTACGCGCTGGAAGGCCTGGGGCAGTTGCTGCGCAACGTCGACCTGGTGCGGGGACACCTCAATCCCACCCTGCATGTGTCGACCATTCTGCTCACCATGTACGACGGCCGGACGCGCCTCGCGTCGCAGGTCGCGGAGGAGGTGCGCACCCACTTCGTGGAGGAGGTGCTGCGGACGAGCATTCCCCGCTCGGTCCGTATCTCCGAGGCGCCGAGCTATGGACAGACGGTGCTGACCTACGATCCGGGATCGAGCGGTGCTCTCTCGTACCTTGAGGCAGCACGAGAGCTGGCGCTGAGGGGTGTCGGGGTCAGCTACGACGCGACACACGCCCATATCGGCGCCCAGAACAACGCGAACATGGTGGAGGGCATTCAGTGAGTGAGCGACGGAGGGGGCTGGGCCGCGGTCTTGGTGCACTGATCCCTGCTGCCCCTACGGAGAAGACACCGGCGCAGGCCGCGGTGGGAGGTGGGGGATCCATGTCCCCCGCAACCCTGCCGGTTCTGACGAACGACCGCGGGGTGGCAGCGGCGAAGGTGGCCGCGCTGCTGCCTGTTTCACGTGAAACGGAGGAGATGTCGTCGAACGGCTCCGTGGAGATGCCGGCGCCGCCCGTCGGCGCGCACTTCGCCGAGATTCCCCTCGACCACATCGCGCCGAACCCGCGTCAGCCCCGTGAGGTCTTCGACGAGGACGCGCTGCACGAGCTCATCACCTCCATCAAGGAGGTCGGTCTGCTCCAGCCGGTCGTCGTTCGCCAGCTGGGCCCCGCGCGCTATGAGCTGATCATGGGTGAGCGGCGTTTCCGGGCCTGCCGTGAGGCCGGCCTGGAGGCGATCCCGGCGATCGTGCGGGCCACGGACGACGAGAAGCTTCTCCTGGACGCGCTTCTGGAGAACCTCCACCGGGCCCAGCTGAACCCGCTGGAAGAGGCAGCCGCCTACGATCAGTTGCTGAAGGACTTCAACTGCACGCACGACCAGTTGGCGGACCGCATCGGTCGATCCCGCCCGCAGGTCTCCAACACGCTGCGTCTGCTGAAGCTCTCGCCGGCGGTTCAGCGCCGGGTCGCGGCCGGAGTGCTCTCCGCCGGTCACGCCCGGGCCCTTCTCTCGGTCGATGACTCGGAGGAGCAGGACCGGCTGGCCCACCGCATCGTGGCCGAGGGTCTTTCGGTACGGGCTGTCGAGGAGATCGTGACCCTCATGGGTTCGCGTCCGCAGACGGCTCAGCGTGCCAAGGGGCCGAGGGCCGGCGGCCGGGTCTCCCCGGCACTGACCGACCTCGCGACCCGGCTCTCGGACCGCTTCGAAACCCGGGTGAAGGTCGACCTGGGCCAGAAGAAGGGCAAGATCACCGTCGAGTTCGCCTCCATGGAGGACCTGGAGCGCATCCTCGACTCGCTCGCGCCCGGCGAAGGCCCCGTGCTGCAGAAGGGCCTCGTGGACGGCGACGCCGAGGAATCGGAAGACTGAGCCGCGGCTCGGCCGAGCGCCTGTCGGCCGTGGGACCTGTGAGCGAGCCGTGTCCGGTGTGTACCGGAACACGGCTCGCTCTTTGCTTTCAGGCGCTATCGATGGAATCGCATCGTGGATACGATGCGATGGGGTTGTGGCGCATCCACCTGGCAGTACCTCGGAGCGGGAGGCGGGGGTCATGCGAACGATGAGCCGGACCGGACTGGTGAGCGCCGGGCTGGGCCTGGGCGCGGTCGGCGGCTTCGTCGGCAGCCTGCTCAGGGAACGGAGCGCTCTGACAGCCGCTCGCGACGCCGCGAGCGAAGGAAGCGAGGAACAGCCTTCATGGGGCGTCGGCTCGTACCGCTCACGCTGGACAACCTTCAAGACCTACCCAAGCGCTGTCGGGCGTGTGTCTTCTGGGAGCTGGACCCCGTCAGCGGTGCGGCCGCGGTAAGGGCGGGTAGGCCCGCTCTGGAGAAGGAGTCCTGGATCTCCGCTGTCCTGCTGGACTGGGGGTCGTGCGGCCGGGTCGTCTATGTGGACGACGTTCCCGTGGGGTTTGTGCTCTACGCGCCACCCGCCTACGTTCCCCGTTCGACGGCGTTCCCCACGAGCCCTGTGTCGCCGGACGCCGTGCAGTTGATGACCGCGTTCATCATGCCGGGCTACCAGGGGCAGGGGCTTGGCCGTGTGATGGTCCAGACGGTCGCCAAGGATCTGCTGCGACGGGGCTTCAAAGCGATCGAGGCATTCGGCGACGCACGCTGGAAGGAGCCGGCCTGTGTCCTCCCGGCCGACCATCTGCTGGCGGTGGGCTTCAAGACGATGCGTCCTCATCCCGCTCATCCTCGGATGAGGCTGGAGCTGCGGACCACGCTCTCCTGGAAGGAAGACGTGGAGATGGCGCTCGACCGGCTGCTGGGTGCGGTCCAGAAGGAGCCGGCGCTGCGCCCGCTCTGAAGAGTTCGGTAACGCAATGGGCCAGCCCCTGAGGGCTGGCCCATTCGTGTTTCACGTGAAACATCAGCCGTCGGCGGGACGGCTCAGCGTGTCACTCGGAGATGAAGCTCTCCAGGTCGCGGACGAGCGCGGCCTTCGGCTTGGCACCGACGATGGTCTTGGCGACCTCGCCGTCCTGGTACACGTTCAGCGTCGGGATCGACATGACGCCGTACTTGGCGGCCGTACCCGGGTTCTCGTCGATGTTGAGCTTGACGATCTCGATCTTGTCGCCGTGCTCGGCGGCGATGGCCTCGAGCGAGGGGGCGATCTGGCGGCACGGACCGCACCAGGCGGCCCAGAAGTCCACCAGGACGGGCTTGTCGCTCTTGAGGACGACCTCGTCGAAGTCGGCGTCGGTCACATTCTTCAGGGTGCCGGCCACAGGGGGCTCCTTAATTCTCTGGGCGGTGGGGCGGGAGAGGGTCAGACTGCGGTCTTCTCGGGCTCGGCCTGCTCCTCGTCCGCGAGGCCGGCGAGGTAGCGCTCGGCGTCCAGAGCGGAGGAGCAGCCGGTGCCGGCCGCGGTGATCGCCTGGCGGTAGGTGTGGTCGACCACGTCGCCGGCGGCGAAGACACCCGTCAGGTTCGTCCGGGTGGAGGGCGCGGCGACCTTCAGGTAGCCCTCCTCGTCCAGGTCGAGCTGACCCTTGAAGAGCTCGGTGCGCGGGTCGTGGCCGATCGCGATGAAGAGGCCGGTCACCGGGAGGTCCGAGAGCTCACCCGTCTTGAGGTTGCGCAGCTTCAGCCCGGCCAGCTTCGGGTCGCCCTGGATCTCGGCGACTTCGCTGTCCCAGATGAACTTGATCTTCGGGTCGGCGAAGGCGCGTTCCTGCATCGCCTTGGAGGCGCGCAGGGTCTCCCGGCGGTGGATGATCGTCACGGACTTGGCGAAGCGGGAGAGGAAGGTGGCCTCCTCCATCGCGGTGTCGCCGCCGCCGATCACGGCGATGTCCTGGTCCTTGAAGAAGAAGCCGTCACAGGTGGCACACCAGGAGACACCGCGGCCGGAGAGAGCGTCCTCGTTCGGCAGGCCGAGCTTGCGGTGCTGGGAGCCGGTGGTCACGATGACGGCCTTGGCCCGGTGGATCGTGCCCGCGGTGTCCGTGACGGTCTTGATCTCACCCGTGAGGTCGACGGAGACGATGTCATCGGGGATCAGCTCGGCACCGAAGCGCTCGGCCTGGGCGCGCATGTTGTCCATGAGCTCGGGGCCCATGATGCCGTCCTGGAAGCCGGGGAAGTTCTCCACCTCGGTGGTGTTCATCAGAGCGCCGCCCGCGGTGACGGCGCCTTCGAACACGAGCGGCTTCAGCGACGCGCGCGCGGTGTACAACGCCGCGGTGTAGCCGGCGGGCCCGGAGCCGATGATGATCACGTTACGGACGTCGCTCACGGCTTGTTTCCTCGTCTCTGGACTGCATCGGTTGAGCGGTGGGAGCTACTTGGACTCTCACCCCACCCAACGGATCCTAAGGGGCGTGCATTCCCGGTGTGTCCGGGCACACGGAGGGACCACACCGTAGGGGATGACGGGGAGACACGGCGCAGCAGCGAGACGGGACGTCGGTCGTCAGTGACGCGTGTAGGAGTTCGTCAGCAGGACCTTCGCCGGACTCGACGCCGGATGATCCACACAGGTCTTGTCCATGACGTAGGCGTCGATCCGCGTGCTGTCGGATGTGTCCGGCAGCACGACGAGGAGGGCGTCCTTCCCCTGGTACGTGCCTTCCTCGATGGCGAGCGCCGTGTCGCTGCGGCCGATGCCCTGCTGAACGCAGGAAGGCACCACGGGCTGCCGGAGGATCTTGGTCGACTGGTCACCGGGTGATGCGGTGTCGGATCCTCCTTCGATGCCCAGGCTGTGCGCGCCACGGGAGTCGGCGGCCTTGGCGAGGAGATCGGTGACCTGTCCCTCCAGCCCGCTCGCGGAGAAGGTGTCCGGTCCGGTCGACTGATGAGCCGAAGTGCCCGGCTCCCCGCCGTCCGTGAGGGACGACACCAGGACGGAACCGAGTCCCAGCGCCGCGACGGTGAGGACTGCCCCGAGGACAGCGATCCTGCGGCGGCCGCCCCGCTTACGGTCCTTGCGGCCCGGGCCGGTGGCGGCGTGGGCGCGTCCGGCGGGTCGGTCCGTCGCCGTCGTTGTTTCACGTGAAACAGGGAGCGCGTCGGTCTCGGTCGTGACCGCGTCGACCGACGGCGAGGTGTCCGCGTTCTCCGGCACCGTGGCGTTCAACAGCGCCTCGGCGGCGAGTGCGGCGTCGATACGGTGGGCGACATCGTCCGGCATGCGCGGTGGGCCGGGGAGGGTGCCCAGAAGGCCACGGATCTCCTCGAGGGATGCGTGGACGTCCGCGCAGAGCTCGCAGGTGTCCAGATGCCGACGCACGTCGGCGCTTCGGGAGGGAGCGAGCAGGCCCTCGGTGAGGTCGGAGATCTCCGCGACGTCCGGATGCCCGGTCGTGTCCTTCGTCGAGGTCACGCTCGCCCACCTCCGCCCTTCACAGCAGCTGAATCGCCTGTCCCGGCGTTGCCCGGCCCCTCGTCCCGAGGTTCCGCTGCCGGTGGGACGGATGTCCCCTGCGCCCGGTTCCGTCCTGTGCCGTTTTCTCTGTCGCCGCCGGTGCCGGCCGGTCGCAGATGGGCGAGGAGCGGCAGGAGTCTGGCTCTGCCCCGGGCGCAGCGGCTCTTCACCGTGCCGGTCGGCACGTCGAGCACGCGGGCGGCCTCGGCGACCGGGTAGCCCTGCATGTCCACGAGGACCAGGGCGGCGCGCTGGTCGGGAGGGAGGGTGCCGAGCGCTTCGAGGAGCTGGCGGTGCAGGTCGTTGCGTTCGGCGGGCGCGGACGCCGACTCGTGCGGTTCGAGCAGCTGCTCCAGTCGCTCGGTGTCGTCGACCGGTGAGGTCTTGCGGGAAGCCGCCTTGCGGGCGCGGTCCAGACAGGCATTCACCGTGATGCGGTGCAGCCAGGTCGTGACGGCGGACTGGCCGCGGAAGGTGTGGGCGGCCCGGTAGGCGGACACGAGGGCGTCCTGGACGGCGTCAGCGGCCTCCTCGCGATCTCCCAGCGTGCGCAGGGCCACCGCCCAGAGCCGGTCGCGGTGACGCCGTACGAGCTCACCGAAGGCGTCGGGGTCGCCCGCTACGTGGCGGGTGAGGAGGTCCTGGTCGCTCACTCCGTCATATCCGGGGCCTTCCGCCGCCATCGGACCTCCTCCCCGTGCGGTGAGACGTCAGCCCGTGAACTTCACGTCGGTGATGGCCTGCTTGAAGCCGGAGCCGCTGTACTGGTCGCCCGGCGCGTACGGCGCGGCGGTGATCCATACGAGAACGTACCGCGTCTTCGCCGGTGTCTTGGCGGAGATCTTCAGTTCCTGTCCGGACGTCTTGGCCTCGGCGATCTTCGTCATGGACGAGAGGGGTGCCGACGACGACAGCGAATCGGCCGCGTACAGGCTCACGGCGGTGTAGCCGCCACCGTAGCGAAGCCCTATCGAGGCTGCCGAGACGCTCTGCTCGGAGCCGAGGTCGTAGACGATGCCCACGCCATTCTTGAACGGTGCGAGCACGGGCCCGTCGTCGAAGGAGTACGACCGCCAGTACGTGGAGCTGTCGTTGTCGTACGTCAGCTTCGCGTCGTCGGGGTGCTGGGGCTTGCCGTCCGGGTAGTACTCGGCGGCATCCTCGATCTTGAGCGTCGTGACCGGCTTGGGTGCGGTGCTGTTCTTGTCGCCCTCGTCCGTCGTCTGCGTCTGGTTGGGGTCCTCGGACTGGCCCCGGTCCATCAGGGCGTCCGCCAGCTGCCAGCTGCCCAGGCCGAGTGCGGCGATGAGGAGGGCGGAGACCGCCCACTTCAGCGCCTTGCCGGTGCGGCTCTGCAGCGGGGGCGGCGGGGTCGCCACCTGCTGGGTGACGCCCGGATGCGGCGAGGGACGGCCGTAGGTGCCCTGCTGGTACGTCGTGCGCTGGTACTCGGGCGGGGCGGTGAACGCGGGCTCCGGCGGGCGGATGCGGGGCATCTCGCCGATCGCCTTCACCAGCTCCTCCGGCGTGGTGCAGGCAGCCTCGTGCCGGGAGGCGGTCGCGCCGTCGTTGACGAGGGCGCGCATCGACAGCTCCGACAGGCCCCGGTGGACTCCGGCGCGCACCTGGTCGGGGGCGATCAGACCGATGTCCTTGGGCAGCCCCGAGAGGCCGTAGGCGTCGTTCTCGTAGGGCCAGCGCTGGGTGAGCGCCGCGTACAGCAGGGCGCCGATCGCCTCGGTGTCGGTGCGCTGAGGGGTGTCGGTGGTGACACCGCGCAGGGCGGCGTTCACCGCGAGGCCGCGGATGCGCCACTGGCCCGAGGAGGTGCGCAGAACGGCGTTGGGGTTCAGACGCAGATGCGCCAGGCCTTCGCGGTGGGCGGCGGCCATGGCGGAGGCGATCTGACTCGCCATCTGGTAGGCGTCGTGCGGCTCCAGCGGGCCGGCCGCGAGCAACGCGGTCAGCTCGGTGGCGTCGGGCAGCCACTCATGGACCACGTAGACGAGGTCGTTCTCCTCGACGGCGTCCAGTACTTGGACGAACCGGGGATCTCCGAGCAGGGCGGACGAGCGGGCCGCTGCCAGCACCGAACGGGCCCGGGTGTGGTCCGCGGGCAGGATGTGGACGCCCACGGCACGACGGAGTTTCTCGTCGACCGCACGCCAACTGCTGAAACCGTCCAGACGGGTGACGCACTCTTCGAGGCGATAGCGCCTGGCGAGCTTGTGACCACTGTGCAGTTCCGGCGGTGAGGCCTTCCCGGGACGCTCCGCCCCGCCGCTCCCCTGTGCCTCGTCGCTGTCCGTGTCCTGCTCCCGGTTCTTGACCACCCCGTCGGCCGTGGACTGGTCCGCTTGTGCGGTCAGCGGCTCATCACCGCTGTTGTCTGCCACGTCGACGGCAGCTGTGCTCCGTTCCGCCACCGTCGTTCCTGCCTCCCCATTCAGTGCGCGCCGTCCGGCCTCGTGCGCGCCGTGCGACGCCGAACCCAATTGTGCCCACAGTCCGCCGCTATGCACGACACGCGGCGGCGGACGATGGTTGTGCGCCTACCCCCTGACTCAGCGACCCAGGCGTCCTCGGACCATACCGACGAGCGAATTGAGCTCCTCGATGCGCATGCGGCGGGCGGCGACGAAGAAGACGCCGAGCAACAGGGCCCCGCCGGCCAGCAGCGCGGCGAAGGAACCCAGGACGCCCTGGCCCAGACTGTGGCCGATGCCGTAGCAGGCCGCGCCGCTGATCAGGGCGGCCGGAACGGAGGCGATGCACAGCCGGGCGTAGGTCCGCAGGACATGGGAGCCGTCGAGGTCGCCGCCGAGCCGCTTGCGCAGCCGGTTCCAGGCCACGCCGACGCCGATCGCGTACGCCAGGCCGTAGGAGGCCGCCATGCCGACCACGGCCCAGCGGGCGGGAAGCACGAAGTAACAGAGTGCCGAGGCGCTCGCGTTGACCGCGGCCACGATGACCGTGTTGTAGAAGGGGGTCCGGGTGTCCTCGTAGGCGTAGAAGGCACGCAGGACGACGTACTGCACGGAGTAGGGGATCAGGCCGAGGCCGAAGGCCATCAGCATGAAGCCCATGTTCGTGGCCTCGCTGGTGCCGGAGGAACCGAAGATCAGCGTGCACATCGGGATGCCGAGTGCGAGGAAGCCGAAGGCGATCGGGACGATCGCGACGGCCGTGGTGCGCAGGCCCTGGGAGATGTCGTCGCGGACCGCGCCGGCGTCGCCCTCGGCCGCCGAGCGGGAGATGCGGGGCAGCAGCGCGGCCATCAGGGAGACGGTGATGATGGCCTGCGGCAGTCCCCAGATCAGCTGGGCGTTGGCGTAGGCGGCAAAGCCGGTGCCGTCGACCGGCGAGTCCTCGCCCGCCGACGTGGACAGCTGGGTGACGACGAGCGCGCCGGCCTGGTTGGCCAGGACGAACAGCACGGTCCACTTGGCGAGGGTCGCCGCCTTGCCGAGGCCGTGGCCCTTCCAGTCGAAGCGCAGCCGAAGGCGGAAACCGGTCTCGCGCAGGTACGGGATCATGGCGAGGGCCTGTACGACCAGGCCGAGCAGGATCCCGATGCCGAGGAGCCGCTCCCCCTCCGGCGGGATGGTCGTGACCTTCATGCCGGAGTCGGCGGAGGTGCCATAGACCCAGATGAACATGCCCAGGGTCACGATGATGACGATGTTGTTCAGGACCGGAGTCCACATCATCGCGCCGAACTTGCCGCGCGCGTTGAGGATCTGTCCCATCACCACGTGGACGCCCATGAAGAAGATCGAGGGCAGGAAGTAGCGGACGAACGTGACGCCGACCTCGTTGGCCGCCGGGTTGCTGGCGACCGAGTCGGACAGCAGGCGGATCAGGACGGGCGCCGCGGCGATCGCGGCGACCGTGAGCAGGCCGAGCGCCACCATGACCAGCGTGAGCAGGCGGTTGGCGTACGCCTCGCCGCCGTCCTCGTCCTCCTTCATGGCCCGCACGAGCTGCGGCACGAAGACCGAGTTGAGGCCGCCGCCCACGGTCAGGATGTAGATCATGGTGGGCAGCTGGTAGGCGACCTGGAAGGTGTCGCCGAGCAGACCGACGCCCAGCGCCGAGACGATCAGCGCGGAGCGGACGAAGCCGGTGAGGCGGGACACCATCGTGCCCGCCGCCATGACGGCGCTGGACTTCAGCAGGCCACCGGCGCGTCCGCCCTTCTTGGCAGAGGCGGAGGCGGGGGCGGGAGCGGCGGGGGGCGCGTCCGGCGTGGCGGTGAGGTTCATGGTCTGGTCCGCCGCGGACGACGCAGCCACCGGAGCCTGGTACGCCGGTACCGCTCCCTGCCCGCCCGGAGCGTGCGCCGGGCCGGGTACCGACGGGGAGTCCGCGGAGCGGGCGCCGCCCTGCTGCTGGTCCCGGAAGAGGTGGGCGAAGGCGTCGGGCTGGTGCTGCTCCTCGCTGGAGTGCGTGACCAGGTCGTCCACGCCCACGAACTGCGTCGTACGGGGGTCGTCGCCGTACGGCAGGTACTGGGTGGGGCCCTCCGGCTCGGGCGCCGGGGTCTGGGCCCACACCCGCGGGTCGGGGGCGTACGGGGACTGCGGGGGCCGCCCGTAGAGCGGCTGCTGCGGCTGCTGCATGCCCGGCGGCGGCGGGGGGTGCGCGGCACGGTCGTAGAGCGCCTCGGCGACCGGGTCCTGCGCGGTGAGGTCCTGGGCCCGGTAGGGGTCCTGGTCGTAGGCGTCCTGGAGGTACATGTCCGCCGGGTGCTGCGGCGGCACTTGGCCGTGCTCGGGCGGCGGGCCCTCGGGGTGGCCCGAGCCGCCCGCGGCCTGGCCGCGGTCACCGTCGTACGGCGCGTTCATGGTTACCCCACCTCATCGTCCCGGGCCCACCGGCCACGACTTCCTCAACGGTCCACTCTCTCACCCGTGCCGGACGGGTCGGCGCTTTCCACTGCGGTGTCCGGTGTCTCGTCACTCGGCTGCTCCGGGTCGGCTGCCCCTGCTCGGCCGCCGGACTCTTTCTCGGGACGATTCTCACGGTCCCCGGCGTTCTCCGGGCCGTCGGCGGGCTCGTCCGCCTCGCCGTCCTCGCCTTCGGCACCGTTCTCGCCGTCTTCGTCGGTCTCTTCGGTCTCTTCGGTCTCTTCCGCTTCCCGGGCCGCGGCGCGCTTGCGCTGGGTGTACATCCGGAAGCCGGCCAGCACGAGCAGCAGGACTCCGCCGCCGATGACCAGCATCACCGTGGCCGTGATCTCGGTGACCCGCACGTCGAAGGCGACCTCTTCGCCGTACTTCTGGCCGTCCTCGGTGTACAGCTGGGCGACCACCGTCGTCTGGCCGTTGACCTTGGCGGACGTGGGGAACTTCACCGTCGTGGTGTGCCCGCCGGAGACCGTCACCGGCTGCTCGGCGTAGGCCTCGTCGGAGATCTCGAGACGGGTCGGGTTCTTCGAGGTGAGCCGCAGGACCAGGTGGTCGACGCCCTGCACCAGGTTGTTCTGCACGGTGACCGGGATCGTGGCGCTTCGTCCGGAGAGCTTGGTCTCGGACTTGTCGATCAGCTTGACCTGGCCGGTGAGGGTGTCGAGATAGGCCTGCACACCCTGACGGAACGAGCTCGCTGCGGTGCTCCGGCCCCGCCAGGACGTGGACATCTCACGGTTCATGGCCCGCCCGAAGGGGGTCACCACCCGGGCCTCGTTGGCGAGGATCACCTTGAAGTTGTCGAGTTTGTCCTGCGTGTACGCGATCTGCTCGAAAGCCGACCGGGGCAGCTCCTGCTTGCGCAGCGAGGAGGGGTACGCCGACCTCGACGGCACCTTCGTGGTGGCGCCCGGGTCGGGCTTGGCCTTGGCGGCCGCCGCGAGCTGCTGGGACTGCGACCAGGTACCGCTCTGGAGGGTGCTGACAGCCTCCGCCAGCGACCGTGCCTGGCTCGTGGTCGGCATGCGCTGCGGGGCGACGACGGCGCTGCGCTGCTTGCCCGTCTGCAGGTTCAGGGCCAGGCTCTGCGCGAGAAACTCCTGCACGGCGAGCGTGGAGGTGGAGGCCTTGGTCAGATCGCCCTTGAACGCCGTCGACAGCCGCGCGTCCGCGACCACCGCCGTGGTGCCGCCGCCGATGGGCCGGGCCGCGGAGGGGGTGTAGGTGAGATCGCCGTTCTCCGCCAGGCTGTCGCTGCGCGCGATCACCTTGTCGGCGCCTGCCGAGGTGGCGACCTTGACGATCGACGGGTCGACGGCGCCGTCCACCGGCCAGGCGAAGTCGGTGTTCGGGGTCACATGGAGCACGGTCTCCACGGTGGTGGCGGCCACGTCCGTGGCCGCCTTGAGCTGGCTCAGGGAGCCGGCGACGCCGGTGCCGTTGTGGGCGAGCGAGGCCAGGTCGGGATCGGCGAAGGGCAGCGCCACGACCTCCTTGCCGAGCACCGCCTCCTGGAGATCGTCGAGCCACTGCTTGGCGACCGCCTGGTGGGTGCCGGCCGTGGTGGTGTCCCCGTCGCCCCGGACCCGGTAGCTGCCGGTCATGGCGTCGACGGACGCCAGCAGGTCCGGGTCGATCACCCAGGTGACGTCGAGCTCCTTGCCGAGGCTCAGAAGCTGCTCCAGGCGACCGCCGGGCGAGAGTTCCTTGGCCAGGTCGTCGTTGAGGAAGACCGGCGTCTGCTGCGCGTTGGAACCGGTCTCCGCCGACATGTGGACGGTGGAGACCAGCGGCCACAGCACTGTCGTCCTGGTCGGGGTGTCCGCCTCCTCGGGCTGCCACGGCAGGAAGGTCCGCTGGACGCCCAGCACCTGCTCCCAGGGCTGCGTGGACGTCTCGCCCGCGAGGGAGACACCGAGCGGGTAGACGCCGTCGTCGTCCAGGTCGAGCTTGTCGACCGGGACGGAGATGCTGAAGTGCTGGGACACGCCCGGTGTGAGCTTGGCGAACTCGGTTACGTACTTGCCGCCCACCTCGGAGCCGTCGTTGCCGGAGAGGGCGTCCGCGCGCTTGGCGGCACTGTCGATCGCCGAGCGGGTGGTGAGCGCGGAACCCACTCGCAGACCCACGTGGGCGTCGGTGACCGCCTGCTTGCCGTTGTTGGTGACCGTGCCGGAAACCGTCAGGGTGTCCCCGTCGGTGGGAGCGGCGGGGCTGAGCGAGTCGACGGTGACGGCCACCGTGCCGGCGTCGGAGGCCTCCTTGACGGAGGTCTGGCCGACGGCCTGCGCGGGGGCGGCGGGCAGCTGGAGAAGACCGGCCAGCAGGGGCGCCCCGGCGAGCAGTGCGCCGGTGCGCCGCAGCCACCGGCGGGCAGGTGAGGGAGTCATCCCCGGAAAGTCTGCCGCCTCGGCCACGCGTTCGCCCGTCCCTCGTCGTCGTCAGTGGTCGTCGGAATGTGCGTCCACGCATGGTAACGATGCGCGCTGAGGGGAAGTGCCGCGGACTGCTCCACAAGATCGTGGAAGCCGGTCGGATCGTCCGCTATCTCTTTGTATGAGCGAGAGTGGGCATGTAGGCGTTAAGGGGCCGTCTTGCCCGGCTATCGTGAGTGATGTCCGCTCACCCAAATCGGGGCGCCCCGGGTCGGTCGGGCCACGTACCCTCTTCTGTTGTGCCGAACGCCAACGAAGACAACCTCAGCGTCCTGAGCCAGGTGCAGCACCGCGCGGTCAGTGAACTGCTGCGGGTCGCCCCTGTCGCCGACGATCTCGCCCGCCGTTTCCAGGAGGCCGGGTTCTCTCTCGCCCTGGTCGGCGGCTCGGTCCGGGACGCGCTGCTCGGCCGGCTCGGCAATGATCTGGACTTCACGACGGACGCCCGCCCCGAGGACGTACTGAAGATCGTCCGGCCATGGGCGGACGCCGTGTGGGAGGTCGGGATCGCGTTCGGCACCGTCGGGGTCCAGAAGGACGCCCGCGTCGAAGACGTCGATCGATGCTTCCAGATCGAGGTCACCACCTACCGCTCGGAGGCCTACGACCGCACCTCGCGCAAGCCCGAGGTCTCGTACGGCGACTCCATCGAGCAGGACCTCGTCCGGCGTGACTTCACCGTGAACGCCATGGCCGTGGCGCTTCCCGAGAAGGAGTTCATCGACCCGCACGGTGGCCTCGAGGACCTCGCGGCGCGTGTGCTGCGCACCCCGGGCACGCCGGAGGAGTCCTTCTCGGACGACCCCCTGCGCATGATGCGCGCCGCCCGCTTCGCCGCCCAGCTCGACTTCGAGGTCGACGCCGAGGTCGTCACGGCGATGAAGGAAATGGCCGGCCGTATCGAGATCGTCTCCGCCGAGCGGGTACGGGACGAGCTGAACAAGCTGATCCTTTCCGCGAACCCGCGCAAGGGGCTGTCGCTGCTGGTCGACACCGGCATCGCCGACCATGTGCTGCCCGAGCTGCCCGCCCTGCGGCTGGAGAGCGACGAACACCACCGGCACAAGGACGTCTACGAACACACCTTGATCGTCCTCGAGCAGGCGATCGCCCTGGAGGAGGACGGCCCCGACCTGACTCTGCGGCTGGCCGCGCTGCTCCACGACATCGGCAAGCCGCGCACCCGCCGTTTCGAGAACGACGGCCGTGTCTCGTTCCACCACCACGAGGTGGTCGGAATGAAGATGACGAAGAAGCGCATGACGGCTCTGAAGTACTCCAACGAGCTGGTGAAGGACGTCTCCCGACTGGTCGAACTCCACCTGCGCTTCCACGGGTACGGCACCGGTGAGTGGACGGACTCCGCGGTGCGTCGCTATGTGCGGGACGCGGGACCGCTCCTCGATCGCCTGCACAAGCTGACCCGCTCGGACTGCACGACGCGGAACAAGCGCAGGGCGGCCGCGCTCTCGCGGGCGTACGACGGGCTGGAGGAGCGCATCTCCCAGCTGAAGGAGCGGGAGGAGCTGGACGCGATCCGTCCCGACCTCGACGGCAACCAGATCATGGAGATCCTGGGCGTGGGCCCCGGACCTGCCATCGGCAAGGCGTACAAGCACCTGCTGGAACTGCGCCTGGAGAACGGGCCGATGGAGCACGACGCGGCGGTGACGGCGCTCAAGGAGTGGTGGGCCGAGCAGGGCTGAGTCCGTGAAACGGGGTCATGTTTCACGTGAAACATGACCCCGGCGACCTGGGCAGGCGCACATGCGAAGGGGCGGTGTTTCACGTGAAACACCGCCCCTCTCAGCAACTGCCTTACTTCGAGTAGTCCTTCAGGCAGAGCAGGAAGTTACTGCCGTCACCGGTCTCGGTGTACGAGTACTGGAAGTCCTTGGCCTTCTCCTCGCACTTGCTGTCGGCCGTGAGCGCGGTGTACGTGCCCTTGACCTTCGCCAGCACGATGTACTGCGCCTGCGAGGAGTCGCACTTGACGACCTCGAGGTCGGGGTTGTCGTCGCTGCTGCTGCCGCGGTGCATGCAGTCGCCGACCGCCGCCGTGTTGGCGTCGTCCTGGCTGGATATGTAGGCGCCGATGCCCACGCCGATGACAGCGAGAACGATGACGACGTTCTTGATCAGCTTGAAGCTGACCTTGCGGCGGGGCTGCTCCGGCGGGACCGCACCGTACGGAGCGGCACCCGGCTGCGGGTAGCCGGGCTGCGGCGGGTACGGCGCCTGGCCCTGAGGCTGGCCCTGGGGCTGGCCGTAGGGCTGCTGGCCCTGCTGCGCGAACGGGTTCTGGCCCTGAGGAGGTGGAGTCGACACTTGGAGGTCCCCCTAGAAAACTTTAGACGTGTGGCGCGAAATCACTCGCGAAGTAAGACTCACGTAAGTTACCGGCCCCCACTGACAACCCCGTAGCCGGAGGGGAGTCTGTGTCATTGATGTGACACTTAGCGGCGTTCAAAGCGGGCCATAGTGGCAGCAATTGCTCCGTAGATAACGGCGACCGTGACCACCAATGCGGTGGAACGTCCGTCAGGGGGCAGCATCAGTGCGGCGACGGCCGCGGCGCCGACAAAAGCGACGTTGAACGCGACGTCGTAGAGAGAGAAGATCCGGCCGCGGAAGCCGTCCAACACGGACGACTGGACGATGGTGTCGGTGGCGATCTTCGCGCCCTGGGTGACCAGCCCCAGCACGAAGGCCGCGGCGAACGTGGTGACCTGGGTGAACGGCAGCATGAGGGCGAGCACCAGGACCGCGGCGGCCGCGGAGCAGACGACGATCCAGCGGGCCGGGCCCAGTCGTCCCGCAGCCGACGGGGTGACCACCGCGGCGACGAAGAAGCCCACGCCCGAGACTCCTACCGCCAGTCCCAGCAGAGCCAGCCCGTCGTCCGGGTCGGACGACCAGGCGTACCGGCACAGCATCAGCACCATGACGGTCAGGGCGCCGTAGCAGAACCGCATCAGGGAGATCGAGCCGAGCGCCCGGGCGGCCTCCCTGCGCTTCGGCTCGGCCAGGTGACGCAGGCCCGCCGAAAGGCCGCGGGCGGTGCCTCTGAGCGCGTTCGTCAGCCGGGGCTGGACCAGATCACGGTCGGGTCCGAGCAGATCCGCGGCCATGGCCAGAGAGGCGAGCGCGGCGGACAGGTACAGCGCGCAGCCCAGCAGCACCACGGCGGCGTCGGAGTCCGCCACCACCAGCCGGACGACGAAGGCGAGACCGCCGCCCGCGACCGCGGCCAGCGTGCCGGCCGTCGGGGAGAGGGAGTTGGCCATCACCAGGCGCTCGTCGTCGACGACGCGCGGCAGGGCCGCCGAAAGGCCGGCGAGGACGAAGCGGTTGACCGCGGTGACGCAGAGCGCGGAGACATAGAAGAGCCAGTCGGGGACATGGCCGATCATCAGGACGGCCGTCACGGAGGCCAGCAGGGCGCGCAGCAGGTTGCCGTAGAGGAAGACCTGCCGGCGGCGCCAGCGGTCCAACAGGACACCGGCGAAGGGGCCGATGAGGGAGTACGGCAGCAGCAGGACCGCCATGGCGGAGGCGATCGCGCCGGCGGAGGTCTGTTTCTCCGGGGAGAAGACGACATAGGTGGCGAGCGCGACCTGGTAGACGCCGTCCGCGCACTGGGAGAGCAGCCGCACCGTGAGCAGTCGCCGGAAGTTCCCGAAGCGCAGGAGGACGCGCAGATCACGGACGACGGCCATGGGGCCCAGCCTCACATACGGGGAGGGTCCCCGGGTCGCATGACCCGGGGACCCTTCTCAGCCCTGGCAGGAGCGAATTTTCCGTGCGTGTCGAGTTAGCGCTCGACCTCGCCGCGGATGAACTTCTCGACGTTCGCGTAGGCCTCGTCGTCGAAGTACTGGACCGGCGGGGACTTCATGAAGTACGAGGACGCCGACAGGATCGGGCCGCCGATGCCGCGGTCCTTGGCGATCTTCGCGGCGCGCAGGGCGTCGATGATGACACCCGCGGAGTTCGGGGAGTCCCAGACCTCGAGCTTGTACTCCAGGTTCAGCGGGACGTCGCCGAACGCGCGGCCCTCGAGGCGGACGTACGCCCACTTGCGGTCGTCCAGCCAGGCCACGTAGTCCGAGGGACCGATGTGGACGTTCTTCTCGCCCAGGTCGCGGTCGGGGATCTGCGAGGTGACGGCCTGCGTCTTCGAGATCTTCTTGGACTCGAGGCGGTCGCGCTCCAGCATGTTCTTGAAGTCCATGTTGCCGCCGACGTTGAGCTGCATGGTGCGCTCGAGCCGGACACCGCGGTCCTCGAACAGCTTCGCCATCACACGGTGCGTGATGGTGGCGCCGACCTGGGACTTGATGTCGTCACCGACGATCGGGACGCCCGCCTCGGTGAACTTGTCCGCCCACTCCTTGGTGCCGGCGATGAAGACCGGAAGAGCGTTGACGAACGCGACCTTGGCGTCGATGGCGGCCTGGGCGTAGAACTTCGCCGCGGCCTCGGAACCGACGGGCAGGTAGCAGACGAGAACGTCGACCTGGCGGTCCTTGAGGATCTGGACGATGTCGACCGGGGCCTCGTCGGACTCCTCGATGGTCTCGCGGTAGTACTTACCGAGACCGTCCAGGGTGTGGCCGCGCTGGACCGTGACGCCCTTGTTCGGGACGTCGCAGATCTTGATGGTGTTGTTCTCGCTGGCACCGATGGCGTCCGAGAGGTCGAGGCCGACCTTCTTCGCGTCGACGTCGAAGGCGGCGACGAACTCGACGTCACCGACGTGGTAGTCGCCGAACTGCACGTGCATCAGACCCGGGACCTTGGACGCCGGGTCGGCGTCCTTGTAGTACTCGACGCCCTGCACCAGCGAGGCGGCGCAGTTGCCTACGCCGACGATGGCTACGCGAACCGAACCCATTCCGGTTGCTCCCTGTGTGTACGAGTGAGGCCCTGAATGGGCGCTCACGTGGCGGTTTCGTCGGGCAGATCCGCCCCGGGGGTGTCCCCGGGGCGGGGCAGGCCGCCCGTCGATCCAGATGTGGTGTTCTGTTGAGCGGGCCCCCCGGAGGCGGGACCTGTCAGGTCCCGTCCGGCCCGCTCGCTCTCGATGAGCTCGTTCAGCCAGCGCACTTCGCGCTCCACGGACTCCATACCGTGGCGCTGCAGCTCAAGCGTGTAGTCGTCGAGGCGCTCCCGGGTGCGCGCCAGGGAGGCGCGCATCTTTTCGAGGCGCTCCTCCAGCCGGCTGCGACGGCCCTCGAGTACGCGCATGCGAACGTCGCGCGACGTCTGTCCGAAGAAGGCGAAACGAGCGGCGAAGTGTTCGTCCTCGTACGCGTCGGGACCCGTCTGCGAGAGCAGATCCTCGAAGTGCTCCTTACCCTCCGCCGTCAACCGGTAGACGATCTTGGCGCGACGCCCTGCGAGTGGAGCGGCGAGGGCGTCTTCGTGGGTGTTTCCCGGTTCCTCGATCAACCAGCCGTTGGTGACCAGCGTCTTGAGGCAGGGGTAGAGCGTGCCGTAGCTGAACGCACGGAACACACCCAATGACGTATTGAGCCGTTTGCGCAGCTCGTAGCCGTGCATCGGAGACTCGCGGAGAAGGCCCAGGACGGCGAACTCGAGGATCCCGGCACGCCGGCTCATCGTCGCCTCCTCTTGGCCTTATGTCGCGCTGATGTATCGACTCGATACATCACGACGATAGAACGGCGTTCCGGATGCGACAAGAGGGGAGAAGGTGAACGGGATCACATCACCGATTCATTGAGGGCAAGTTGCCTGGTTTGGGATGAACTTCGGGGCTAGGCAGGTTTTGACGGTGCGTAGTCTGTGCGCCATGCACACCACCGGGACCCATGAGACGCCGGGGGGCGTCGAGGTCCTCGGTGCAGTACGGGTGAATGCGCGACCGACCGCATCCGTACTTCGGGGGGACAGGAAACCAGCCGCCCTTTCCAGGCGCGCACGGATGCGCCTGCCCGAGGAGTAATCGTTCGATGAGCGAGCACCGTCGCAAACCGCCGCAGCCGCAGGGAGGCGGACGTGCCGCGGCCCGACGCGGCCAGTCCGGTCCGTCCTCCGGCCGCCGCGCGGCACCGCGAGGCGCCACCGGATCTCCTGCCGACTACGGGTTGGGTCACGGGGCCGGAAGCGAGGAGCAGTCGCACGGCAGCCGTGCCGACGCCCGGCGCGCGTCCCAGAGAGACTCGGGCGGGCGACGCAGAGCGGCCGAGCCCACAGGGGGCCGTCGCGGAGCCCCGACCGGCCCCGGACGCGGCAGAGGGCGACCGGCGCCCGACAGCAAGCGTCTGATCGACTACCCGCGCGCCGGCAAGTACGGCTGGCAGCGCTGGATGCCGTCCTGGAAGCTCGTCGCGGGCCTGTTCGTCGGCTTCGTGGGCAGCCTGGTGGCCGTTGCGGGCATCGGGTACGCCATGGTGGGCATCCCGGACGTCGCCAAGACGGCCACGGCGCAGAACAACGTCTACTACTGGAAGGACGGCAGCCAGATGGTTGCCACCGGTGGTGAGACGAACCGACAGAACATCGACCTCTCGCAGATCCCCGAGGAGATGCGCTGGGCGGTGATCTCGCAGGAGAACAAGACCTTCTACGACGACAGCGGCATCGACCCCAAGGGCATCGCCCGTGCCGTGTTCAACATGGCGAGGGGCGGCCAGACGCAGGGTGGATCGACGATCACCCAGCAGTACGTCAAAAACGCCATGCTGAACGACCAGTCGCAGACGATCTCCCGGAAGTTCAAGGAGATCTTCGTGTCCATCAAGGTGGGCGCCGAGGTCGACAAGGACCAGATCATGGCCGGCTACCTGAACTCCGCGTACTACGGGCGCAACGCCTACGGAATCCAGGCCGCCTCCCGCGCCTACTTCAACAAGGACGCGATCAAGCTCAACCCCGGCGAGTGCGCGTTCCTGGCCGCCATGCTGAAGGGCGCCACGTACTACGACCCCGCCGGCGCGACCTCGGTCGACCCGGTCGGCGCCACGCCCGCCGCCAACAGCAAGCGGGCACGGCTCCAGATGCAGGACACCCTCGACAAGATGGTCGAGTACGGACACCTGAAAGCCTCGGTGCGGGCCGAGTACACCGCCCTTCCCAGGTGGCAGAACCCCCGCTCCAACACCGACCTGAAGGGCCAGATCGGCTACCTCGTCGACCTCGCCAACGGTTACCTGGTCACCAACAGCAAGACGACCGGGATCACCCAGGACCTGCTCCAGCAGGGCGGCTACTCGATCTACACGACCTTCGACAAGAAGAAGGTCAAGGAGCTCGAGGCGTCGGTCACGAAGGTCCAGAAGGCCAACATCAAGCCGAAGGAACGACCGGACACGGACACGCACGTCCAGTTCGGCGGGGCGTCCGTGGAACCGGAAACCGGTGCCATCCGGGCCATCTATGGCGGTGAGGATGCCACCAAGCACTTCACCGACAACGCCGACCAGACCGGTGCCCAGGTCGGTTCGACGTTCAAGCCGTTCGTGCTGGCCGCCGCGATGACGTGGGGCGTGCGGGATCCGGATCTGGGGTCGTCGCAGGCGCAGGACGAACGCACCATCGTGTCGCCGAAGAGCCTGTTCAGCGGCAAGAACAAGCTCAAGATCGAGAACTACGACGGCTCGGTCTGGAAGAACGAGAAGGGCGAGGAGTGGCTTCAGACCAATGACGGCAACGTCTCTCTGGGGACTCCGCCCAAATACAAGATCGACCTCCGGGAGGCGATGCGCGAGTCGGTGAACTCCGCCTTCGTGCAGCTCGGCATGGACGTCGGTCTGGACAAGGTGAAGGAATCCGCCGTCAGCGCGGGTCTGAAGGATTCCAGCCTGACCAACAGCGGCTTCCCGTCGTTCTCGATCGGCATCTCCGACCCGAGCGCGATCCGGATGGCGGGCGCCTACGGCACCTTCGCCGCCAGCGGCAAGCAGCGTGATCCCTACTCCGTGGAGAAGGTCACGAGCGAGAAGGGCCAGATCTTCACGCACGAGACCAAGACGAAGCAGGCGTTCACCGCGAAGGTCGCCGACAACGTCACGGACGTTCTGAAGACCGTCGTCGAGAAGGGCACCGGTACCAACGCCCAGCTGCCCGGCCGCGAGGTGGCCGGCAAGACCGGCACCACCGACGGCAACAAGTCGGCCTGGTTCGTGGGCTACACCCCGCAGCTGTCGACCGCGGTCACCATGTTCCGCTACGACGACGACGAGTCGAACAAGAACCGCACGTTCCTGGAGATGTTCGGAACAGGTGGCCAGGAGAAGATCCACGGTGCCTCGTTCCCGGCGCAGATCTGGCACGACTACATGGCCGAGGCGCTGAAGGGCACGAAGGCGAAGGACTTCCCGGAGCCCGAGCCGATCGGCGAGGTCGTGAACGCGGAACCGTCTCCGACTCCGACGCCTTCGGTCACCGAGACCGAAGAGGAGTCGCCGTCGCCGTCTCCGTCTCCCAGCGAGACGGAGGTCGAGCCCTCGCCTTCGGCGTCCGAGACCTGCTCGAACTTCTTCGACTGCCAGGACGACAGTGCGGGGACGACCGACGGAAACGAGAACGGCGGAACAGGGGAGACCACTCCGACACCGACAGCCACGGAATCGGACGGCAACAGCAGAGGCAACGGAAACGGTGGCTTCTTCGGAGGCCCGGGCGGCTAGCCGCACTGTCGTCCAGCTTGGGCGTTTCACGTGAAACATGCGCATGTTTCACGTGAAACGAGGGCCGCTCCACCGAACGAGGTGGGGCGGCCCTCGGCGTTTTCCTAGGTGCGTACGGCAGGATGTCGCTCATGCCCAGTGCAGAATCGACGCCGACGCGCGCGCACGAGCCGGATCCAGTGAAGCCGACCAGCGACGACCCGGTGGCCAAGGCCGGCAGTGAGCTGATCGGCGGCCCCCTGGGCCGCCGGGCCCTGCTCGGGACGTCCTGGTGGACTCCCGTGCGGATCATCGCGCTCGTGGCGATCGGGATGTTCGCCCTAGGACTGATCCAGAAGGCGCCTTGCTACAACGGCGGCTGGTTCTTCGGTGCCACCACCCAGTACACGCACGCCTGCTACTCGGACATCCCGCACCTCTACCAGGGACGCGGTTTCGCCGACGGACTCGTGCCGTACTTCGACAAGCTCCCCGGCGACATGGACTACCTCGAGTACCCGGTGCTGACCGGCGTGTTCATGGAGGTGGCCAACTGGCTGACGCCGGGCAGCGGCAGCATCCAGGACCAGGAACAGTGGTACTGGATGGTCAACGCCGGGATGCTGATGGCGTGCGCGGCCGTCATCGCCGTCTGTGTGGCCCGGACCCACGCCCGGCGCCCCTGGGACGGCCTGCTGGTCGCCCTGGCGCCCGCCTTCGCGTTGACCGCCACCATCAACTGGGACCTGCTGGCGGTCGCTCTGACGGCCGCGGCGATGCTCATGTGGTCGCGGGGCCGGTCCCTCGCCTTCGGTGTCCTCCTGGGGCTCGCCACGGCCGCCAAGCTCTATCCCGTCTTCCTGCTCGGTCCCCTATTCGTGCTGTGCTGGCGGGCGGGGAAGTGGCGGGACTTCGGAAAGGCCCTGGGCGGCGCGGTCGTCGCCTGGCTGGTGGTGAACCTGCCGGTCATGCTCTTCGCCTTCGATGGATGGTCGAAGTTCTACCGGTTCAGCCAGGAGCGGGGCGTCGACTTCGGCTCCTTCTGGCTGATCATGGCGCAGAACTCCAGTGATCCCCTCACCACCGACAGCGTCAACACCCTCGCCACGCTTCTCGTCGTGGTGTGCGCCGCGGGCATCGCTGTGCTGGCGCTGACCGCGCCCCGCCGGCCCCGCTTCGCCCAGCTGGCGTTCCTGATCGTGGCCGCCTTCATCCTCACCAACAAGGTCTACTCGCCGCAGTACGTCCTGTGGCTGGTGCCGCTGGCGGTGCTGGCCCGGCCGAAGTGGCGGGACTTCCTGATCTGGCAGGCGTGCGAGGTCGCCTACTTCCTGGGCATCTGGATGTACCTCGCGTACACGACGAGCGGAGACGCCCACAAGGGTCTGCCGACCGACGGCTATCACTGGGCCATCGGCGTGCACCTGCTGGGAACGCTCTACCTGTGCGGCGTGATCGTGCGGGACATCCTGATGCCGGAACGGGACGTGGTACGGCAGGCGGGCGACGACGACCCCTCGGGCGGAGTGCTCGACGGGGCGGAGGACGTCTTCGTGCTCGGCTCCGCGGCCCATCCGCCCCGGCACGCCTCCCACTTCGACGGGCCGCAGGTGGACTGGGGCAAGCAGGACGCCACCGACAGTTCGCTCTGAGCGAACAGGGCGTCGCCCGCGGTATCAGGGCCCGGCAGTGGGCCGACGGGAAAGGCCGTACACGGAGTCTCGTGTACGGCCTTCTTCGTTGCTGCGTTCTTCGGTGCCCGCGCCTCAGCGGTCCACGATCCGGTCGAACTGCGTGGTGGTGTGCCGCAGATGGGCCACGAGTTCGTCGCCGACGTGCGGCTCCGGCGCGTCCGAGGGCACGAACAGGATGGAGACCTGCATGTGCGGCGGCTCGGCGAACCAGCGCTGCTTGCCGCCCCAGACGAACGGGGAGAGGTTCCGGTTCACCGTGGCGAGGCCGGCCCGGGCGACGCCCTTGGCGCGCGGCATGACGCCGTGCAGGGCCTTGGGAGCCTCCAGGCCCACCCCGTGCGACGTACCGCCCGCCACGACCACCAGGAAGCCGTCGGAGGCCGCCTTCTGCTGCCGGTAGCCGAAGCGGTCGCCCTTGGCGACCCGCGTGACGTCGAGGACGGCACCGCGGTACTCGGTGGCCTCGTGGTCCCCCAGCCACAGCCGCGTGCCGATACGGGCGCGGAAGCGGGTCTGCGGGAACTGCTGCCGCAGCCGGGCGAGTTCGTCGGCCTTGAGGTGGCTGACGAACATCGTGTGCAGCGGCAGCCGGGCCGCACGCAGCCGGTCCATCCAGCCGATGACCTCCTCGACGGCGTCGGAGCCGTCGGTGCGGTCCAGCGGGAGGTGGATGGCGAAACCCTCGAGCCTGACGTTCTCGATGGCGGCGTGCAACTGCGGCAGGTCCTGCTCGCTGATGCCGTGCCGCTTCATCGACGACATCACCTCGATGACCACCCGAGCGCCCACGAGGCCGTACACGCCGTCGATCGAAGACACCGAGCGCACGACCCGGTCGGGCAGCGGGACGGGCTCCTCACCGCGCCGGTAGGGCGTCAGCACCAGCAGGTCGCCGCCGAAGAAGTCCTTGATGCGCGCGGCCTCGTACGTCGTGCCGACGGCGAGGACGTCCGAGCCCAGCCGGGTGGCTTCCTCGGCCAGCCGGTCGTGCCCGAACCCGTAGCCGTTGCCCTTGCAGACCGGGACGAGTCCCGGGAACTGCTCCTGCACGTGCTTGTGATGCGCCCGCCAGCGCGCGGTGTCGACGTAGAGGGTGAGCGCCATGGCCGGACCTGGGACCTTTCTCGTGGCTGCGGTGTGGGGAAACGCGTCAGAGGTGTCGGAGGTGTCAGAGGTATGGAATCACTGAACGTGACGTCAGCGGCGCGACATGTAGATGTCGAGGGCCTTGTGGAGCAGCTTGTTCAGCGGGAAGTCCCACTCACCGAGGTACTCCGCGGCCTGTCCACCCGTGCCGACCTTGAACTGGATCAGGCCGAAGAGGTGGTCGGTCTCGTCCAGCGAGTCGGAGATGCCTCGCAGGTCGTAGACGGTCGCGCCGAGCGCATAGGCGTCGCGCAGCATCCGCCACTGCATCGCGTTCGAGGGCCGGAACTCACGGCCGATGTTGTCGGACGCGCCGTAGGAGTACCAGACGTGGCCGCCGACGATCAGCATCGTCGCCGCCGACAGGTTCACGCCGTTGTGGCGGGCGAAGTACAGCCGCATGCGGTTGGGGTCCTCGGTGTTGAGGGCCGACCACATGCGCTGGAAGTAGGAGAGCGGGCGCGGCCGGAAGTGGTCCCGCACGGCCGTGATCTCGTACAGCCGCTGCCATTCCTCGAGGTCGTGGTAGCCGCCCTGGACGACCTCGACGCCGGCCTTCTCGGCCTTCTTGATGTTGCGGCGCCACAGCTGGTTGAAGTTCTTGTGGACCTCTTCAAGGGAACGGTTCGCCAGCGGCACCTGGTAGACGTAGCGCGGCTGGACGTCGCCGAAGCCGGCGCCGCCGTCCTCGCCCTGCTGCCAGCCCATGCGGCGCAGCTTGTCGGCCACCTCGAAGGCGCGCGGCTCGATGAAGTCGGCCTCGATGTCGCGCAGTCTCTTCACGTCCGGGCTCTGGATGCCGGCCTTGATGGAGGTGGCCTCCCAGCGACGGATGATCACCGGCGGGCCCATCTTCACCGAGAACGCGCCCTGCTGCTTGAGGTGCGCCAGCATCGGCTCCAGCCAGTCGGTCAGATTCGGCGCGTACCAGTTGATGACCGGGCCTTCGGGAAGGTAGGCCAGGTAGCGCTTGATCTTGGGCAGCTGGCGGTAGAGGACGAGGCCCACGCCGACCAGTTCACCGGTGCGCTCGTCGAACCAGCCGAGGCTCTCCGAACGCCACTCGGCCTTGACATCGGCCCAGGCCGGAACCTGCATGTGGCTCGCCGACGGCAGGCTCTGGATGTATGCCAGATGCTGCTCGCGGCTGATCGTCCTCAGGGTCAGGCTCATTCGGGGCGCTCCTCGGGCTGGTGTGTCCCCATGGGTACAGGGGCTCCGGCTCTCGCGCCGAAGCCTACTGCGCCTTGCGAGCTGCCTGACTGGGCGTACGGCACCTGCGCCCCGGCCCGCGCGCGGCCGGGGCGTTCCGTCCCTATTCGTAGGTGTCCTACGCGTCTTCCGGCGCGGACGGTGCCCGTGGTGCGGGCACCGTCCGCGCCGGTCGGGTCACCAGATTCCGCCGAAGAGGCCGCCGTGGGCCATTCCGATGAAGAAGCCGAAGCCCGCGGCACCGAGACCCAGGATCAGACCGAAGCGCTCACGGGTGGTCTCGGAGATCCACTGTCCGTAGGCGCCGGTCAGGATTCCCACCAGGCCGGCCCAGGAGCTGAGCAGATGCAGGCTGTGGAAGAACGACGTGATGAAGGCCGTCACGCCGAGCACCAGCGTCACTGCCAGCAGGGTGTCCTGGATTGGATGGGCTTTGCCGTCGGTGGCGAAGAGAGAACCGGCGGTATTGGGTCGCAATGCCTGTGCCATGGGGCACCTCCTGCGAAAGGCGGCGCATCGTAGCGCCATACACACCCGACGTGTACAGACTGACGGTCATCCACGCCGGATTTCAACCGGAAGCGTGTGTGCAGGTAGTCTGTACCCTCTGCACCGGTGTCTGCCCAGGCTTGCCAGGGTGTCCGTCCAGCTGAGAGCGGGGAAGTCGCAAGCCGACCCCCGATTGTCAGTGGCGGCCGATACCGTTGCGTACGCATCACAACCCTCCTGCCACGGATCGACCGTGGCCGCTGAGTCCAAAGGAGGTGGGTTCCACATGCGTCACTACGAAGTGATGGTCATCCTCGACCCCGATCTCGAGGAGCGCGCTGTCTCCCCGCTGATCGAGAACTTCCTCTCCGTTGTCCGTGAGGGCAACGGAAAGGTGGAGAAGGTCGACACCTGGGGCCGTCGTCGTCTCTCGTACGAGATCAAGAAGAAGCCCGAGGGCATCTACTCGGTCATCGACCTGCAGGCCGAGCCTGCGGTCGTCAAGGAGCTCGACCGCCAGATGAACCTGAACGAGTCGGTCCTCCGGACCAAGGTCCTCCGTCCCGAGACCCACTGAGCTCTCCAGCTCAGCTGATCTCGGGATTCTGAGTAGCAGCACTAGCAGCCAGCAGCAAACCCGCCGAGAGGTTCCCCCATGGCAGGCGAGACCGTCATCACGGTCGTCGGCAATCTTGTCGACGACCCCGAGCTGCGCTTCACCCCCTCCGGTGCGGCGGTCGCGAAGTTCCGTGTCGCGTCCACTCCCCGCACCTTCGACCGTCAGACGAACGAGTGGAAGGACGGCGAGAGCCTGTTCCTGACCTGCTCGGTCTGGCGTCAGGCGGCGGAGAACGTCGCGGAGTCGCTCCAGCGAGGCATGCGCGTCATCGTGCAGGGCCGGCTGAAGCAGCGGTCCTACGAGGACCGTGAGGGCGTCAAGCGCACGGTCTACGAACTGGACGTCGAGGAAGTCGGCGCCAGCCTGCGCAGTGCCACGGCCAAGGTCACCAAGGCTTCCGGCCGCAGTGGCCAGGGCGGCCAGGGTGGTTACGGCGGCGGTGGCGGTGGCGGCCAGCAGGGCGGCGGCTGGGGTGGAAACTCCGGCGGCGGCCAGCAGGGCGGCGCCGCTCCCGCCGAAGACCCGTGGGCAACCGGCGCTCCCGCCGGTGGCAACCAGGGTGCCGGTGGCGGTGGCGGCGGCTGGGGTGGGAACTCCGGCGGCAGCAGCAGCGGCGGTGCTGGTGGCGGCTACTCGGACGAACCCCCCTTCTAGGCCGTTCGGGCCCGGGTCTCCGGGCGCGTCCGGGTCGAGGGTGGGTCGTATCCCAACTTCTTGATCACACAGGAGAAACACCATGGCGAAGCCGCCTGTGCGCAAGCCTAAGAAGAAGGTCTGCGCATTCTGCAAGGACAAGGTCACGTACGTGGACTACAAGGACACGAACATGCTGCGGAAGTTCATTTCCGACCGCGGCAAGATCCGTGCCCGCCGCGTGACCGGCAACTGCACGCAGCACCAGCGTGACGTCGCCACGGCCGTCAAGAACAGCCGTGAGATGGCACTGCTGCCGTACACCGCTCAGGCGCGATAAGGGAAGGGTGACCGACAAATGAAGATCATCCTCACCCACGAGGTCTCTGGCCTCGGTGCCGCCGGCGACGTCGTCGACGTCAAGGACGGTTACGCTCGCAACTACCTGATCCCGCGGAATTTCGCTATCCGCTGGACCAAGGGTGGCGAGAAGGACGTCGAGCAGATCCGTCGTGCTCGCAAGATCCACGAGATCCAGACCATCGAGCAGGCCAACTCTGTGAAGGCCCAGCTCGAGGGCGTCAAGGTCCGTCTGGCCGTCCGCTCCGGCGACGCCGGTCGTCTCTTCGGTTCCGTCACCCCGGCTGACATCGCTTCCGCGATCAAGGCTGCCGGTGGCCCCGAGGTCGACAAGCGCCGCATCGAGCTCGGCTCGGCGATCAAGACGCTGGGCGCCCACGAGACGTCCGTGCGTCTGCACCCCGAGGTTGCCGCCAAGGTCAACATCGAGGTCGTCGCGGCCTGATCGCTGCGTTTGGCTCGAAGAGCTGAGAAGGGGCCGCACCCTGTGGGGTGCGGCCCCTTCCGCTTGCTTGTTTCACGTGAAACGCCGGTCCTGTGCGAAACGGCCGTTTCGCGCGATCGCCGGTTTCACGTGAAACAGTCAGCGGGTGGCGCCGGTGATGATCCAGCGGCCGGAGCGGGCACGCAGCCAGAGGGTCAGCATGCGGACCACCATCATCAGCGTCATCGCTCCCCACACCGCGGTGAGACCGCCGCCGAGAACCGGCACCAGCAGGGCCACGGGAGTGAAGACTGCCAGGGTGAGCACCATCGCCCAGGCGAGATAGGGGCCGTCTCCCGCACCCATCAGCACACCGTCCAGTACGAAGACGATGCCGCAGACGGGCTGGGAGAGTGCCACCACGAGAAGCGCCGGCAGCGCGGCCTCCTTCACCGCAGGGTCGCTGGTGAAGAGCGGCAGGAACACGGGGCGGGCGATCACGACCAGCAGACCGAGCAGGGCACCCACGGCGATGCCCCACTGGACCATGCGGCGGCAGACGTCACGGGCGCCCTGGGCGTCGTCGGCACCGAGATACCGTCCGATGATGGCCTGTCCGGCTATGGCGATGGCGTCGAGGGCGAAGGCCAGCAGACTCCACAGGCCCAGGGCGATCTGATGTGCCGCGATGTCGTCGTCCCCGAGGCGGGCGGCCACGGCTGTGGCGATCATCAGAATGGCCCGCAGCGAGAGCGTGCGGACCAGCAGGGGAACCCCGGCCTGGGCGGAGGCCCTGATACCGGCGGCGTCAGGGCGCAGAGACGCGCCATGGCGCCGGGCTCCGCGGACCACCACGGCGAGGTAGACCACGGCCATGCCCCACTGGGCGATCACGGTGCCCCAGGCAGAGCCGGCGATTCCGAGGCCCGCGCCGTAGACGAGGCCCACGTTCAGGGCGGCGTTGGCGACGAAGCCGGCGACGGCGACATAGAGCGGTGTCCTGGTGTCCTGGAGTCCACGCAGGACACCGGTCGCGGCCAGTACGACGAGCATGGCAGGGATACCGAGCGCCGAGATGCGCAGATAGGTGGTCGCGTAGGGAGCGGCGGTGTCCGAGGCACCGAAGAGTTCCACGAGTGCCGGGGCGGTAGGCAGGGTGGCCGCGATCACGGCGGCGCCGAGCAGCAGCGCCAGCCAGATGCCGTCCATGCCCTGGCGGATGGCTGCCGGCAGGTCACCGGCGCCCACGCGGCGCGCTACGGCTGCGGTGGTGGCGTAGGCGAGGAAGACGAAGACACTGACGGCCGTCATGAGCAGCGCGGAGGCGATGCCGAGTCCGGCCAGTTGAGCGGTGCCCAGATGGCCGACGATCGCGCTGTCGGCCATGACGAAGAGCGGCTCGGCGACGAGCGCGCCGAAGGCCGGGACGGCCAGTGCGACGATCTCTCGATCGTGCTGCCGTCGGACGGTCTCGGGAGTCGCGGGAGCCTGTGTCATGAGCACCAATCTAATCGTCCACAGGTAAGAGATCCAGTCGCCTTGCGACCCTTACCTGTCCTCACGCCGTGTAGTGTCTTGCGCGCCGTTCGAAGAGATCTTGGTCCGACCGGGCAACTTTTTCTTCTGCACAGCCGGTGGATGGTGAAAGTGCAGGTCAGAGGCACTTCGCAAGAAAATACGAGGGCTTGTTCACAGGGCTGTCCACCGGGTCGTGCACAGGTTTTGCGGAGTTCTCCACAGCATCGGGGCCGTCGTCCACATGGCCTGTGGATAACCAGATTGGCTGACGGTGCCGACGGGCCTACCGTGGTCCGGCGCCCGCTCCGTCCGTCGGTCGAGGAAACCCTCATAAAACCGACGCTCCACAACCGGAGTTGGCGCTCTCGATTGTCAGTGCCGTGCCGTAGAAAGAAGGCATGGCGAGGTCCGCTCGGCGGACGGGAGGAGGTTGCTCGGTGAGCATTTCCGAGCCCTTGGACGACCCGTGGGCCGACAGCGGGCCGAGTGATCGTCTGCCTCCTGCCCGGCGGCGCGGCGAAGGGGGGCGCGGTCGTGACGAACAGCACGATCGCGGCCGGGAGAGCGGCGAGTGGGAAGGCGGTGGCACCACCTTCGAGCGGGTACCGCCGCAGGACCTCGACGCCGAGCAGTCCGTCCTCGGCGGCATGCTGCTGTCCAAGGACGCCATCGCCGACGTGGTCGAGGTCCTCAAGGGCCACGACTTCTACAAGCCCGCGCACGAGACGATCTACCAGGCGATCCTGGACATCTATGCCAAGGGCGAGCCGGCCGACCCCATCACGATCGCCGCCGAGCTCACCAAGCGCGGCGAGATCAACAAGGTCGGCGGCGCGTCCTATCTGCACACCCTCGTCCAGACGGTGCCGACGGCCGCCAACGCCGAGTACTACGCGGAGATCGTCCACGAACGCGCCGTGCTGCGCCGCCTGGTCGAGGCCGGCACCCGCATCACGCAGATGGGATACGCGGGCGACGACGACGTCGACGAGATCGTCAACCGCGCCCAGGCCGAGATCTACGCGGTCACCGAGCAGCGCACCAGCGAGGACTACCTGCCGCTCGGCGACATCATGGAGGGCGCCCTCGACGAGATCGAGGCGATCGGCTCGCGCAGCGGCGAGATGACGGGTGTGCCCACCGGGTTCACGGACCTCGACTCGCTCACCAACGGTCTGCACCCGGGCCAGATGATCGTCATCGCGGCACGTCCCGCCATGGGAAAGTCGACGCTCGCGCTGGACTTCGCGCGCGCGGCGTCGATCAAGCACAACCTGCCCAGCGTCATCTTCTCCCTGGAAATGGGGCGCAACGAGATCGCGATGCGTCTGCTGTCCGCCGAGGCTCGCGTGGCCCTGCACCACATGCGTTCCGGCACCATGACGGACGAGGACTGGACGCGTCTGGCGCGCCGGATGCCCGAGGTCTCCTCCGCACCGCTGTACATCGACGACTCCCCGAACCTGTCGATGATGGAGATCCGGGCCAAGTGCCGCCGACTGAAGCAGCGCAACGACATCAAGCTCGTGATCATCGACTATCTCCAGCTGATGCAGGCCGGTGGCTCCAAGCGCTCCGAAAGCCGTCAGCAGGAGGTCTCGGACATGTCCCGTAACCTCAAGCTGCTGGCCAAGGAGCTGGAGGTTCCGGTGATCGCGCTCTCGCAGCTCAACCGTGGTCCCGAACAGCGCACGGACAAGAAGCCGATGGTGTCCGACCTGCGTGAGTCCGGCTCCATCGAGCAGGACGCCGACATGGTGATCCTGCTGCACCGTGAGGACGCCTACGAGAAGGAGTCTCCGCGCGCGGGCGAGGCGGACATCATCGTGGGCAAGCACCGTAACGGCCCGACAGCCACGATCACCGTCGCCTTCCAGGGCCACTACTCCCGCTTCGTGGACATGGCGCAGACCTGATCCGGTGCCCTTGCAGGGTCTCGCGGCCGATGTCGTGATCTCACGGGCGGTGTCGTACCGATGTCGTATACGGCATCACCGTGAGACCGGCGCGTGGGTGCTGCTGCTCAGCGCCTCGTCTCGTACCTGGTCAGGACCACGCCGCCGGGAAACGTCCGCGTCTCCACCAGGTTCAGGTTCACCCAGCTGTCCAGCGCGGTGAAGAACGGCGTGCCGCCGCCCACCAGGACCGGATGGGCGGCGATCGCGTACTCGTCGATCAGCCCGGCGCGCATGGCCGCCCCGGCGAGCGTCGCGCCGCCGATGTTCATCGGGCCGCCGTCCTCGGCCTTGAGCCGGGTGATCTCGGCGATCGCGTCGCCGGCGACCAGGCGGGTGTTCCAGTCGACCTTGTCGATCGTTGAGGAGAACACCACCTTCGGCGTGTCCCGCCAGTTCCGCGCGAACTCGATCTGCGCCGGGGTGGCGCCCGGCTGCTGGTCGCCGGTCGGCCAGTAGGAGCTCATCGTCTCCCACAGCTTGCGCCCATACAGCGACAGGCCACTCGCCTGCTCGTGGCCGAGCCACCACTGGAACAGCTCGTCGCTCGGCGGTCCGCTCCAGCCGATGTCGTCGCCGGGCGCGGCGACGTAGCCGTCCAGGGTCAGGTTCATGCCGTAGATCAGTTTCCGCATGGCTCAGCCTTCCGTCCGTGGGTGTCCGGCGTGTAGACCAGCGCGGCGCGGGAAACTCATCGTTGCGCGATCTGGGCTCGCCGGTAGCCCTCGTGCTCGGGGCTCAGCGTGGTGTACTCGGCCGACTCGGACAAGCCGCCTGATCTCGGCCTCGCCCTCGCGAGGAAATGCCACGGACTTGGGACTGATCATGGGTGACAAGGCCGTGAGACAGCCAAGAACGCCCAGGTCACGCAAGATCGACATGTCACGAGCGGCGAGACCCTGCAGCCCTGGGCGGAATGAACTCGACGCCGGCCGCGCGGGCGGGTGGACTGGGACCATGACGACACCTCAGGAAGAGCTGCTTCCCGGCACCCGGCGGGCGCTGCTGCACCGGATCGCGGTGGCCCAGACCGAGGGACGGGCCCCGTCGCTGGTCGCTGCGGTCGTACGGGACGGGCGGGCCGTGTGGCACGGGGCGCGGACCTCGGTCGACGGGCACGCGCCGGACGAGAACGTGCAGTACCGGATCGGCTCGATCACCAAGACCTTCACCGCCGTGCTCGTGCTGCGACTGCGTGACGAGGGAGTGCTCGACCTCGAGGACCCGCTGGAGAAGCACCTGCCCGGATCCGGCGCGGGGGAGGCCACGGTGGCCGAACTGCTCGCCCACACCGGTGGGTTGGCGGCGGAGTCGCCCGGCCCCTGGTGGGAGCGGACCCCGGGTTCGCTGCGGCCCGAGCTCGCCGACGTCCTCGGCGACCGGGCCGCCCCGTTTCCGGCCGGCCGACGTCACCACTACTCGAACCCCGGCTACGCACTCCTCGGTGCTCTCGTGGAAGAACTCCGTGGGGCGCCCTGGGAAGAGGTGCTGCGACGGGAAGTGCTCGAACCTCTGGGGCTCGACCGTACGACTGTCCGATCGCAGGCTCCGGCCGCGGGAGGCTGGGCGGTCCACCCCTGGGCCGACGTCTTGCTGCCCGAGCCCGTCGAGGACTTCGGGCGGATGGCCGCGGCCGGCCAGCTCTGGTCCACGACAGGCGACCTCGCGCGATTCGCTGCCTTCCTGGCCCGGGGTGACGACCGCGTCCTGAGCGTGGAGACCCTGCGCGAGATGTGGACGCCCGCGGCACCGGCCGGGCTGCCGGACGTGGCGGACGGATCCACCTATGGGCTGGGGCTGCAGATCCAGCACCGGGAGGGCCGGTTGCTCGTGGGCCACTCCGGCTCGGTGCCGGGCTTCCTGGCCACCCTCACCATCGGTGTGGCGGACGACGTGGCCGCGGTGGTGCTCGCCAACTGCACGTCCGGTGTCCTGACGTCCCAGGTGGCCGCCGATCTCGTGCGGATCGTCGCCGAGGCCGAGCCGCGGATTCCCGAGCCGTGGCGTCCGCTGCGGGAGGTGGACCCCGCCGTTCTGGACTTGGCGGGCCAGTGGCACTGGGGGACCAGTCCTTTCGCCCTGCGGGTGACGGCCGACGGGCTGGTCTCCCTGGGACCGGTGTCCGGCGCCGGCCGGCGCTCCCGGTTCAGGCCGAACGGGGACGGTACCTGGACCGGCCTGGAGGGCTACTACGCCGGAGAGCTCCTGCGGGCCGTGCGGCGGCCGGACGGGAGCGTGGACCACCTGGACCTCGGCTCGTTCGTGTTCACGCGTCAGCCGTACGACGAGCGGGCCGCTGTGCCCGGTGGCATCGACCCGGAGGGCTGGCGCGGCATCGGCTAGCCCCACACGAGAAGGAAGCGCCCTGTTTCACGTGAAACAGGGCGCTTCCGTTCGGGCGCGGAGTCCTCAGAGCTGGAGCTTGAAGCCCACGTGTGAGGCGACGAAGCCCAGGCGCTCATAGAAGCGGTGGGCGTCGGTGCGCGTGCTGTCGGAAGTGAGCTGCACCAACTGGCAGTTCTCGCGCCGGGACTCCTCGATGGCCCACTCGATGAACCGCGTGCCCAGGCCGCTGCCGCGCTCGTCGGCGTGCACCCGCACACCTTCGATGATCGACCTGGTCGAGCCGCGCCGGGACAGGCCCGGGATGATCGTCAGCTGGAGCGTCCCGACGACCTGACCCTCGCGGACGGCGACGACCAGACGCTGGTTCGGGTCGGCGGTGAGCCGTTCCAGGGCGGTCAGATAGGGGCTGAGATCGTCCGGCGACTCGCGCTGCGCGCCCAGGGGGTCGTCCGCGAGCATGCCGACGATCGCCGGGATGTCCTCGGCGACGGCGGCCCGTATCTCAAGATCTCCCATGCCCGCACCCTATGTGCCCAAGGCGGCGACGGGCGCGTTCAGTGACTCCACGACCCGTACCAGCGGGGCCAGTTCCGTGTTCCTGGCGGCTTCGTCGAGGGCCTCGCGCAGGGCGGCGTCGTTGGTCGGACGCGCTTCGGCCAGCAGCTTCAGACCGGCTTCGGTGACGTTGGTGTAGATGCCACGGCGGTCGGTGGGACACAGGTAGCGCTCGAGCAGCCCGCGGTCCTCGAGCCGGGTCACCAGCCGGGTGGTCGCGCTCTGGCTGAGGACGACCGCGTCGGCCACCTGCTTCATCTGGAGATGGCCTCCGTCGCCGTCGTGCTGTCGGCTGAGCACGTCGAGCAGGGAGTACTCGCGCACGCTCAGGTCGTGCCGGCTCTGCAGCGCGCGCTCGATGTGGGCCTCGATCCTCCCGTGCAGCAGGGAGAGGGCGCACCAGCCCTGGGCGAGAGCGGTGAGCGCGGGGTCCGTCGCAGTCATGGGGGTTCTCCTCCGTCCCGGAGCGGCTGAGACCAGGATAGAGCAATCCTGCAATATACGGCGGTTGCACATAGCCCGCGTGTGCAACTATTGTGGGAGCACGTAAAGCGCATCTGCAATCATCTCGGAAGGTGTTACCTCCTATGCCTCTCGCGCTTCTGGCCCTCGCGATCGGGGCCTTCGGAATCGGGACGACCGAGTTCGTGATCATGGGTCTGCTGCCCGAGGTCGCGGGCGACTTCGGAGTCTCCATCCCCACGGCCGGCTTCCTCGTGACCGGCTACGCGCTGGGTGTCATGTTCGGTGCCCCGCTCATGACGGTCCTCGGCACCAAGATCTCCCGCAAGCGGATGCTGATGCTGCTGATGGGCCTGTTCATCGTCGGCAACCTGCTGTCCGCCGTCGCCCCCTCGTTCGCCGTGATGCTGATCGGTCGCGTGGTCGCCTCACTCGCCCACGGCGCCTTCTTCGGCATCGGCTCGGTCGTCGCCGCCGACCTGGTCGCCCCGGACAAGAAGGCCGGAGCCATCGCGATGATGTTCACCGGCCTCACCGTCGCCAACGTCGTGGGCGTTCCACTGGGCACTCTCGTCGGGCAGAGCGCCGGCTGGCGCGTCACTTTCGCCGTCGTCGCCGTACTCGGCGTCGTGGGCCTGCTCGGCATCGCCAAGCTCGTGCCAGAGATGCCGCGGGCCGAGGGAGTGCACCTGCGGCACGAACTGGCCGCCTTCAAGAACGCCCAGGTGCTGCTCGCCATGGCGATGACCGTCCTCGGCTTCGGCGGAGTCTTCGCGGCCATCACCTACATCGCGCCGATGATGACGCACGTAACCGGCTTCGCGGACGGATCCGTCACCTGGCTGCTGGTCCTCTTCGGGCTCGGCATGGTCGGCGGCAACCTCGTCGGCGGCAGGTACGCCGACCGCGCGCTGATGCCGATGCTGTACGTCTCTCTGGGCGCCCTGGCGGTCGTCCTGGCGCTCTTCACGCTCACCGCCCACAACAAGGTCCTGGCGGCCGTCACGATCGTCCTGATCGGCGCCCTGGGCTTTGCCACCGTCCCGCCGCTCCAGAAGCGCGTCCTGGACCAGGCTCACGGCGCGCCGACGCTGGCGTCGGCGGTGAACATCGGTGCCTTCAACCTCGGCAACGCGCTGTCCGCCTGGCTCGGCGGCCTCGTCATCGCCGCAGGCCTGGGCTACACCGCCCCGAACTGGGTCGGCGCCGCCCTTGCCGCGGGCGCCCTGCTCCTCGCCGTCGTCTCGGCCGCGCTGGAGCGCCGTGACAACGCCCCTGGCGGTGCCGGCGCCGTCGTCGCCGGTGGAACGCCCGTCGAGCGGCAGACGGCCGTCCAGCGCTGAGACCCGTCGGTCACCTCGCTGGACCAGGGCCGTACCGGCGAGCCCGCGCCCATCCCTGATCACCGCGGCCCTCGACCGCGTTCGACCTCGGCGGCACCGGGACCTCGGTCACGCCGAACCTCGAAGAACCTCGACACGCCCCGACAACATCGCAAGGAGAAGTTCCCCTCATGAGCACCACCACCTTCGCGCCCCTGACCATTCACGACGCCGAAGCCCTCGTCACGGCCGCCCGTCGTGCGGCCGAGGCAGCCGGGGTCACCGTCAGCGTCACCGTCCTGGACGCCGGCGGCCATCTGCTGGCCTTCCGCCGCGATGACCGGGCCGTACTGATCTCCGGGGAGACGAGCACGCGCAAGGCGTACACGGCGCTTCAGCTCAACGCGCCCACCGCCGACCTCGTCGATGCCGTGCAGCCGGGCGGCCTCTTCCACACCCTGCCCACCGCGCTCGACCGGCCGCTGCTGTTCATCGCCGGCGGGGTGCCGGTGCACCGCGACGGCCGTCTGATCGGCGCGATCGGGGTCGGGGGCGGCGCCCCGGAGCAGGACCACGGCTTTGCCACGGCCGCCGTGGAGACGCTCGTCTGACCTGTCACGTCCACGAAGAGCGCCGGTTTCCGACCATGACGGGAACCGGCGTTCCGTCGTGTCCCCCGGCTCAGCCGGCCGCCACCGTCAGCGGGGCGAACCGGCGGCGCCAGTCGCCCGGCAGCTCCGTGATCCCGTGGGTCATCACGGCGTTGAAGGCAACGGACTCCAGGCCCCGCGCTTTCACCCACTCCAGCAGTTCCTCGTGCCGTACGTCGATGTCGGTGCGCAGCGGCCGGTCCGTGCGGGCGGCGAGGGAGGCCAGCAGGGCCTTCGCGGTCTTCGAGTCCCTGGCGATCAGCGGGCCCACGACCTGGGTGTCCATGTTGGGCCATGCGGCCGCGTAACCGATGATCCGGCCGTCGTCCTCGGCGACCCGCAACTGGTCGGCGAAGGCGGGCAGACGGGCGATCACATGCGTCCGATCGGTGCCGAAGACCTCCTCGTCGAGCCGGAGGATCGCCGTGAGGTCCTCGGCCGTGGCCGCGCGGGTGATGACGTCCGACGCCGTGTCGTCCGGCGTGAGACGTCCGCGCACCATCTCCGCCCGGCCTGTGGTCTTGAAGCCCAGCTCCTCGTAGAGCGGACGGCCGTTCGGTGTGGCGTGCAGGGTCAGCGGGGTGGTGCCCAGCAGGGAGACGACGTGCCGCATCAGTCGCCGACCGATGCCCTGCCGGGCGTACCGCTCGGCGACCAGCACCATGCCGATGGCGCCGAGGGTGGGGTGGCCGGGCGGGCCGTACTCGGTGACGACGCAGGCACTGACGAGCCCGCCGTCCGGGTCGTCGATGCCGTAGCCCCTTCCGGCCGAGAGGAGCAGGCCCCACTTGTGCTCTTCGCGCGGCCACCCCCGGTCCTCGGACAGGTCGGCGCAGGCGGTGAGGTCGCGGTGCGTCAGACGACGGACGGGCAGAGCGGTGAGGGAAGGTGTCGGCACGCAGGTCAGGCTGTCCGACCCGTACCTCCGGCGTCCACCTGTTTCCCCTGAGACGCACGTGCTTTTGGCCATGTCCCGGCCCACCGTCCAGCCTCAAGGTCCATCGTCCAGCGCGATGGCAGTGTGGGAGTGCGGGAGTGTTTCACGTGAAACAGGGGCGAACGGAAGCTCGGGAGAGGCACTGCCAGGGAGATCTCAGGCCTGCCCGTTAGCCTCGGGTCATGGCGAGACTTCACCTCTTCGACCTTGACGGCACGCTGCTGCACGGGACGTCCGCTCCCTTGGAGATCTCGCGTCAACTCGGCCTGGAGGCCGAGACGGCGGTGCTGGAGCAGTCGATCTCGGCGGGGTTGATCGGCCCGCCGGAATACGCGGCGCAGGTGTACGAACTCTGGACGCAGCTCACCGAGGAGCATGTGACGGCGGCGTTCGAAGGAGCGCCGTGGCTGGCACGCATCCGCGATGTCTGGGCCGAGATAAGGCGCAGAGGGGAGTACTGCGCGGTCGTGTCGCTCTCGCCTTCCTTCTTCGTGGAAAGACTCACCGGGTGGGGCGCCCACGCGACGTACGGGTCCCGCTTCCCGGCGGTCCCTTTCACCGAGCCCATGGACCCGGCGGGAGCGCTGAGCGCGGCGGCGAAGGTGCTGATCGCCGACCGACTCTGCGCGGAGTTCGGAGTGACGCGGGACGACTGTGTCGCTTACGGCGATTCGCTCTCCGACAAGGATCTGTTCGGGGTGGTGCCGGTCTCCGTGGCGGTCAACTCGGACCGCCATCTGGCGGGCCTCGCGACCCACTCCTACGTGGGGAAGGATCTGTGGGATGCCTATGAATTGGTGTGCCACGACCGCTGATTGACCCCGCATTGACCCTCGATTGAAGAAAACCTGCGGTTCGCGTGCCAAGCGGGTTCCAGGGACGGAAGGGGGGACTTGTGCGGCGGACGGCGGCCGGTATGGTCGACTCCGGTTCGCTTCCGGGACGAAGTGCGCGCGACGCGGTGCATGCATTCCGCGCGAGCCGAGAACAGGGCAATGCAGCCTAACGGGACGGAGAGATCGAAGACCCGCATTTCCGGTGATGTGACCGAGGCGCCCGGACAGGATGGGATGCTGCGGTGAGAGTGCCGCCCCACCTCGCACACTCGCCCTACGTGTGGGTGCGGAGGGGAAATACGGGTGGACCGTGGCGGTCCCGGTCGTGGAACCGAACGGAAAACCAAGCCGTCTGCGGGGGAAGCAGGCACCTTCCGATCCAGGAAGTGCGCAGACCGACCGAAAGATGTTCGAGGCGAGGCACACCATGGACGCTCCGACCAGCAGGTCGGCCGACACCGGCACGTCCGGCGGCGGGGACGGATGGTTCACACCGCGCAAGCAGCCGGAGCCGGCTCCACGGGGCGAGCAAGGGGCTTCTGAGGGCCGTCGCCTGGCAGCACTGCGCCCGGTGGGCAGGAACGCGGTCGACTCCCACGGGGAGGCGCCCCAGGGCGGCACCACGGACGCCGAGCGCCGAATACACCCGGACCCGCCGACCCCCGACGACGCGACGACCGCCCCCGCGAGCGCACAGCCCCCGTCGCCGCGCCGGCAGGAATCCCCCACCGAGGTCCACCACCCCGCCGAGACACCACCCTTCGTGCAGTCTCGGCCACCGGCCCCGCCCGAGGCACCGGCCCCGCCCGAGACACCCGACGCCCCTCGAGGTCACGCGGAATCCGGGGCACTTGCCCGGCAGCAGGCGTCCCTGTCGTCGCCGCTGCCGCCGATGCAGCAGCCGCCGTCGGTGTCCGCGGAAGTGCCCGGGCCCCCGCAGCGTGCCGTGCTCACCGAGTCCCGTTCGGCCGTACAACAGGTCACCGCCTCGCCCGTCGATTCCCTGCTGTCCGCTCAACGGCCGTCGCCTGTCGGCAACGCGTCTCCGGACGCCGTCCTCGTCCGGCGCACGATGGCCGAGGTGGCTCCGGTGGCCGACAAGGTCACGTCGTACTTCTACGCGCTGCTGTTCGTCCGCCACCCCGACCTGCGCTCGCTGTTCCCGCCCGCGATGGATGCCCAACGGGACCGGCTGCTCAAGGCACTGCTCACCGCCGCCGAGCACGTGGACAACAAGGCGGTCCTCGTCGAGTACCTCCAGAACCTGGGCCGTGGTCACCGCAAGTACGGCACCAGGGCCGAGCACTATCCGGCCGTCGGCGAATGCCTCATCGGCGCGTTGAGCAAGTACGCGGACGCCGTGTGGAACGCCGAGACGGAGGCGGCCTGGGTCCGGACCTACACCACGATCTCCCAGGTCATGATCGACGCGGCGGCCGTGGACGAACTGCGCGCCCCGCCCTGGTGGTACGCGGAGGTCGTCACGCACGACCTCAGAACGCCGGACGTGGCGATCCTCACCGTCCGCCCCAACCAGCCCTACCCCTTCCTCGCCGGGCAGTACGCGAGCCTGGAGACGCCGTGGTGGCCGCGGATCTGGCGGCACTACTCCTTCGCCTCGGCACCACGCTCCGACGGCCTGCTGGCGTTCCATGTGAAGGCCGTCCCCGCGGGCTGGGTCTCCAGCGCCCTGGTGCACCGCGCCCGGCCCGGCGACGTCATCCGGCTCGGCCCCCCGGCCGGTTCGATGACCGTCGACCACACCAGGAACAGCGGGCTGCTCTGCGTGGGCGGTGGCACCGGCATAGCCCCCATCAAGGCGCTGGTCGAGGATGTCGCCGAGCACGGCACCCGGCGCCCGGTCGAGGTGTTCTACGGCGCGCGGAGCGATCACGACCTGTACGACATCGACACGATGCTCCGGCTCCAGCAGTCCCACCCCTGGCTGGAGGTCCGCCCGGTGGTCGACCGGCACGGTCTGCTCCAGTTGCCCGACGCGATACGCACCTTCGGGCCCTGGGCCGAGTACGACGCCTATGTCGCCGGTCCGCCCGGGATGATCCGCAGCGGGGTGGACGCGCTGCGCGGCGTCGGCATCCCCTCGGAGCGCATACGGCACGACTCGGTCGAGGAACTCGTCGCAACCGGAAGCTGACCCGGCGCCCGGGGGGCCGCTCCGGACCGGGCTCAGCCCCTCAGCCGAGGTCGGGCGCGTGCATGGCGCGGACGCCCTCGATGTTGCCGTCGAGGTAGTGCCGCAGCGACAGCGGTACGAGGTGGACGGAGGCGATCCCGACCCGGGTGAACGGCACACGGACGATCTCGTACTCGCCGGCGGGTTCCTCGATCTCGGGGCCGTGCCGCTGGGCCGGGTCCATGGACTCCAGACGGCAGACGAAGAAGTGCTGCACCTTCACGCCGGTCGCACCCCCGTCGTCACCGATGTGCTCGACGGTGTCGACGAAGCAGGGCACCACGTCGGTGATCTTGGCGCCGAGTTCCTCGTGCACCTCGCGGTGCAAGGCGTCCACCACGGTCGCGTCATCCGGTTCGACCCCGCCACCGGGCGTGACCCAGTAGGGATCCACACCGGGCTTGGTGCGCTTGATCAGGATCAGGTTGTCGCCGTCCAGCAGAACGGCTCGTGCGGTGCGCTTGACCACGGGTCGGACGGTCATGGGAGAAATGTGGCCCGGCTGGTTCCACGTGAAACATCGTGAGCGGTCACCGGAGGAGATCATTCCCTGCCACCGGGTGGAAACCGGGTCAGTACCAGGCGGTGGCCGCGCCCAGCAGCCATTCGTGGGCCCGGGCGATGTGCGGCGTCGCCAGCGTTCCTGTGCGCGCCACGAGAACGTACGTCCGTAGCGGCGGCACCGCCGGTTCGTGCAGCGCGACGATGTCACCGCGGTCCAGAGCGGCCGCACACAGATAGCGGGGCAGGACCGCCAGACCGGCGCCCGCGACAGCGCACGCGAGGACCGCGCGCAGGTCGGGCACGATGACGGTGCCCGAGGCGGCGGGGCGCGAGTCGAAGACGGAGGCCCAGTAGCGGGAGACGAGGGGCAGGGACTCGTGAACCTCGACGACCGGGAGGTTCTCCAGCGCGGTCGCGTCCTTGCGGCACAGCTTCCCGGCATCGATCCGCTCGTCCCACTGCGGGGCGGCGACCAGGACGTGCTCCTCGTCGCACAGCGGAGTGGCCGCGAGCAGCGCCCCGCGCGGTCGCGCCGTGCTGATGGCCAGGTCGTGGTGGCCGGCGGCCAGGCCCTCCAGGACCTCCTCGGCGTTGCCGAAGGAAGCGCGCAGGGCGAACCCCTGGCCGTCGTCGCCGGACAGCTCGGTGAGTGCGGGAAGGGCCCGCTCGGCGGTGAATTCGGGGGGCCCTGCGAGATGCAGCGTCCGCCCGGCGGCCTCGTCGTCGGGGCCGGTTCCGGCGATCTCCACCAGGGCGTCGAGATGAGGAGCGGCCTTGTGGGCGAGTTCGTCGCCGATGCTCGTCGGCGTCACGCCGCGGGCCTGCCGCAGGAACAGGGGGCGGCCCAGCTGCCGCTCCAGCGTGCGGATCTGTGAGGTGACGGCCGGCTGGGACAGTCCCAGCAGAGCGGCGGCACGAGTGAAGGAGCCGGCCCGGTGCACGGTCACGAAGGTGCGCAGCAAAGCCAGATCCACGGAGCGTCCTCCCTTTTCCCCGCCTTTCCTCCAGCTCTGAGGCAGGGCCCAACTATAAATAAGTCGATAGGCTTCTGTCGCTACTGTGATTGGACACTGACACAGAGTCAACTAGCCTTGTTCGCGCGGTTCTTCGCGCGCAGAACCGAGGACGGTCCGAGCCACGAGGGGGGAGGCTCGGACCGTCCGTTGTGCGTAGCGGGGCCCCGACGCGGGGTCCGTAAGGCGGTCACCGCGCCGACTCCTCCAGCGCACGCAGCACATCCGCCACCAGGTCCTCGGGGTCCTCGGCACCGACGGACAGCCGGATGAAGCCCTCCGGCACCGCGTCCCCACCCCAGCGCCCGCGCCGCTCCGCGGTCGACCGCACCCCGCCGAAGCTCGTCGCGTCGTCCACGAGCCGCAGGGCTTCGAGAAAACGCTCGGCATGCGCGCGCGTGGACAGCGTGAAGGAGATCACGCAGCCGTAGCGACGCATCTGCTGTGAGGCGACCTTGTGGGACGGGTCGTCCGGCAGCCCCGGGTACCGCAGTCCGCTCACCTCGGGCCTCCCCCGCAGTGCCTCGGCCACGGCCATGGCGGTGGTGTTCTGCTGCTCCACGCGCAAGTGGAGGGTGGCGATCGACCGGTGCGCGAGCCAGGCCTCCATGGGCCCGGGGATCGCCCCGACGATCTTGCGCCAGCGCCGTACGGCTGTCATCGGCGTACCGGCCCGCCCGGTGACGTAGCCGAGGAGGACGTCGCCGTGACCCGTGAGCTGCTTGGTGCCACTGGCCACCGAGAAGTCGGCGCCGAGTTCGAGCGGGCGCTGCCCGAGCGGGGTGGCGAGCGTGTTGTCCACAGCCACCAGAGCGCCACGCGCGTGTGCCGCCTCGACGAGCCGCCGGATGTCGCACACGTCGAGCCCGGGGTTCGAGGGGGACTCGATCCACAGCAGCTTCGCGCCGTCCAGGACGCTCAGCTGGGCGTCGTCGCCGGTCGGCGCGGTGCGTACCTCGATGCCGTACGCCTCCAACTGCGCGCGTACCAGAGGCAGCACCTGGTAACCGTCGTCGGGCAGCACGACGGTGTCCCCGGCCTTCAGCTGGGAGAACAGCACCGACGAGATCGCGGCCATGCCGGAGGCGAAGGCGAGCGTCTCGACGTCGTCCTGGCCCGGTGCCTCGAGCTCGCCTATGGCGTGCTCCAGGTGGGTCCAGGTCGGGTTCTCGTCACGGCCGTAGGTGTACGGGCCCGTGGGCTCGCCCGGCAGGTGGAAGTGCGCTGCGAACACCGGCCCGGGAAGGGTCGGCTCGTACTTCACCGGCTCGGGCAGCCCCGCCCGCACCGCGCGCGTGCCCTCGCCGGGGCCTCTGGAAAGCTCTCCGTCGGTAGCGGATCCGCTCATGTCACTTGTCCTTCCACGTCGTCTCGTACGGCGGCGAGCAGACCGGCGCTCGCCTCCTCCACCATCTCAAGGCACTCCTCGAAGCCGCTCAGGCCCCCGTAGTAGGGGTCGGGGACGTCGAGGTCGTCGGCTGCCGCGGGCGCGTAGGACCGCAGCAGCCGTATCTTCGCCGCGTCCTCCTGGGTGGGTGCGAGGAGGCGCAGGGCCTTGAGATGGCCGGCGTCGAGGGCTATGACGAGGTCGAGGCGGGCGAACCACGACGACTCGAAGCGCCGGGCCGTGTGGTCGAGGGCATATCCGTGCTCCTCCAGGACGGAGCGGGCACGCGGATCGGCGTCCTCGCCCTCGTGCCAGTCACCCGTGCCGGCGCTCTCGATCTCGACCAGTGCCTCGAGACCGGCGTCGTCCACGCGCGCGCGGAAGACCGACTCGGCCATCGGCGAGCGGCAGATGTTGCCGGTGCAGACGAAACAGACGCGGTAGGTCATCGCGGCCTCAGTCGCCGTCGGGCATGACGACGTTGAGGGCCCAGGAGACGACGGAAATGATCAGGCCGCCCAGGACCGCGGTCCAGAAGCCCTCCACATGGAAGCTCAGGTCGAGCTTGTCGGCCAACCACGAGGTCAGCAGCAGCATCAGGGCGTTGACCACCAGGGTGATCAGGCCGAGGGTGAGGATGAAGAGGGGGAAGGTCAGCACCTTCACGACTGGCTTGACCAGGAAGTTCACCAGGCCGAAAAGCAGTGCGACGACGACGAGGGTGCCTATCTTCTTGCCCGTGCTGTCACCGGTCAGGGTGATCTTGTCGAGCAGCCAGACGGCGACCGCCAGGGCGCCTGCGTTGGCGATCGTCTTGACTACGAAATTCTTCATGTGTCTGATCGTGGCAGAGAGATCGAGAACGAGCACCGGACAAGGGCGGACCAGGTCGATGAAGGCATTCCGGTTGGATGAACTGGAGGCGGAGCGCGCCGCCAACGACGGTGCCTACCTGCAGTTTCTGCGTGAACGGAACATGTCGGTCGGGCTGTATGCGCTCGACGCCGGCGCGCATGATCCACAGAATCCGCACAATCAGGACGAGGTGTACTTCGTCGTGAGCGGGCGTGCCTCGATCACGGTCGGTCTGGAGACGACTCAGGTGGCGCGGGGCAGTGTGGTGTACGTCCCGGCCGGGGTCGCCCACAAGTTCCATCACATCAGCGAGGACCTTCGGGTCCTGGTCGTCTTCTCGCCGGCCGAGGGGTGAACTCGTCCGTCCGGTGCCCGACCTGAGCGTGTCCGTCCGCTGGTCGACCAGCGGTCTCGGGGTTCCCTAGGGGTTCGGTCAGGGGAGGACAAGGGATGCGAGGCCCCCGTCGGCACCCTCTTCGGACCTAGCATCGGCGGCAGGACATCGAAACGCTCCGGCCCGACAGGGGTGCCGGACATCGAACGAAGAGGATGAGGACAAGGGCCATGCGAGAGATCTTCGCGGGAATGCCGTGGTGGGTGAAGTGGGTCGCGGTGCCGGTCATCGCCCTGGTCGTGTTCGGTGGCCTCATAGCCAGCGTCGTCGGGTTCGTGATCGGCCTGCTCTTCAAGCTGCTGGTCTTCGTGGCGCTGGTCGGCGGACTGATCTACGTCGTAAGGAAGTTCACTTCGAGTTCCTCCTCGCGCAGCGACTGGTGAGCGGTGCGGGAGGCCGTGAGCGGTAACAGAAATCGCCTGTTCCCTCGGCCGGGGGAAGTTTCCCTGACAGCCCGTCTGTACGCGGTGGCAGACGGTTAAAGTCCGGAACTCGTCGCGGGGACGAACCCCCCGCGAGTGGCGCACACCCCCCTCCCGTGTTCCTCGCACGGACGTCCCCCTCGCGCTTCGGAAGTGACCCATGGTCATGGTTGACACCGCATCGGCAGAACCGTTCGCACCCCCATCCCGGCCGCGGTCCGCCGCACCCCCACTGCAACGCCCACCGAACACGACCACCCCCGAGCATCCGCACCCCGCGGCCACCCTGATCGGCTCCGTCCAGCGCGCCATGCGGCTGCTGGAATCCGTCGCCGAGCACGAGTACGGGGCTCCGGCCAAACAGCTCGCCCGCGAGACCGGACTCGCGCTGCCCACGGCCTACCACCTGCTGCGCACCCTCGTGCACGAGGGCTATCTGCGGCGGGACAGAGGGCTGTTCTTCCTCGGCGAGGCGGCTGAGCGGCTCGGCAGGAGCGGAGCCGCGCAGAAACGTCGCAGCACGGTCGCTGACACCCTCGCCCAGTGGCGCGATTCGATCGGTGTCCCCGTGTACTACGCCAGGTACCGCGACGGCGAGATCGAGATCATGTGCGTTTCGGACACCCCGGGCAATCCGGCGGTCGAGGAGTGGGCCGACTTCGGCGAGACCGCGCACGCGCACGCCATCGGCCAGTGTCTGCTCTCCCAGTTGGACGAGGACGCCCGCCGCGACCACCTGGCCCGCTACCCCGCCGAGTCGATCACGCCGTACACCGTGCGTGACAACCATGCCCTGCTGCGGCGCCTGGAGCGGATGCGGCGCATGGAACCGGTCGTCGAACGGCAGGAGTATGCGTTGGGCACGGTGTGCGCCGCCGTCCCGATCACCGTGGGCACCACGGCGTCCACGATGGCGATCTCCCTGCCCGCCCATCACGCCGACCGGTTGCTGCCGGCCGCCCGGCAGCTTCAGAGCGAGATCGGACGGCTGCTGGGGTCGCTGGCGATCTCTATCAGTATCTGAAAACTCACTCCTTGTGATCTGTTGTGTACTTTCAGCAAGATGCGTGCAGTGTCAGAAGGTCCATTCCCGGCCAGTCGGCGGCAAATGACGGGGTAAGGCGATGCGCGAGTCCGTACAGGCAGTACAGGCAGAGGTCATGATGAGCTTCCTCGTCTCCGAGGAGCTCTCGTTCCGCATTCCGGTGGAGCTGGGTTACGAGTCGTGCGATCCCTATGCCGTGCGACTCACCTTCCATCTGCCCGGTGATGCCCCGGTGACCTGGGCTTTCGGGCGCGAGCTGCTCATCGACGGGGTGGGCAGGCCGTGCGGCGAAGGGGACGTCCGTGTCTCGCCGGTGGATCCCGATGTGCTGGGGGAGGTCCTGATCCGGCTTCAGGTCGGCGGTGACCAGGCGCTGTTCCGCTCCTCGGCGGCCCCGCTCGTGGCCTTCCTCGACCGCACCGACAAGCTGGTTCCGCTGGGCCAGGAGGGTGCTCTCGCCGATTTCGACGCCCATCTGGACGAGGCGTTGGACCGGATCCTGGCGGAGGAGCAGAGCGCCGGCTGACGTGATGGCGAAGCGAGTGGTGGCGAAGCGAGTGTGGCGAAGGCTTCGCTGCGGTCGGTGTTGTGCAGGAACGCTTCTTCATGGGGTTGGCGCAGGCGCCGAACGGCCTTGTCGAGCGGAGTGAGGCGTGCGCCCGAGTCGGCCGGTGTGGTCGGCACTCGGGCGCCCTCCCGCCTCAGCGCTTGCGCCGCCTGCCCCGGCCGCCCCGGGTCTGGGCGCTGCCCGCCGCCACCGCACCCGCCGGAGCCGCAGGAGTGGCTTCCGGAGCCGTCACGGGCGCCTTTCCAGGGCCGGCCCGGTCGGCGGAGACCACCAGGGCCGCCAGGGCCGTTGTGACGGGCACGGAGGCGACCAGGCCGATCGAGCCCACCAGGGTGCGCACGATCTCCTCGGCGACCAGTTCGCTGTTGGCGACGCTGCCCACGCTGCTCTGCGCGATCGAGAAGAGCAGCAGCAGCGGCAGCGCGGCACCGGCGTAGGCGAGGACGAGCGTGTTGACCACGGACGCGATGTGGTCGCGGCCGATGCGGATCCCGGCCCGGTACAGGCCGCGCCAGCCCATCGCGGGGTTGGCCTCGTGCAGTTCCCAGACCGCCGAGGTCTGAGTGACCGTCACGTCGTCGAGGACGCCGAGCGAGCCGATGATGATGCCGGCCAGCAGCAGGCCGCTCATGTCGATCGACGGGTACAGGCCGTGGATCAGGCCGGTGTTGTCGTCCGTGTTGCCGGTCAGCGCGGCCCAGTCGATGAACAGCGAGCCGAGGACGCCGATCAGCAGCAGTGAGATCAGCGTGCCGAGCACCGCGACGGAGGTGCGCGCCGAGAGCCCGTGACAGAGATACAGCGCGATCAGCATGATGGCGCTCGAACCCACCACCGCCACGACCAGCGGGTTCGACCCCTGGAGGATCGCGGGCAGCACGAAGAAGTTCAGCACCATGAAGCTGATGGCCAGCGCGACCAGCGCCATGACGCCCCGCAGCCGCCCGACGACCACGACGGCGACCGCGAAGATGATCGCCAGGACCGCCATGGGGATGCGGCGGTTCACATCGGTGACCGAGTACTGGAGGTCCTTCGGCGCGGAGGGCTCGTAGGCGACCACGACCTTCTCGCCCTGCTCCAACTGCCGTGACTGGTCCGGCTGGACGATCTCGGTGAAGGTACGGCCCTTGTCGTCGCCGGTGTCCACCCGGATCGTGGCCCGCTTGCAGGTGCCGGCCGCCTGCTGCTGGGCGGAGGAGCCCTCGGCCGTGGAGGTGTCGCCGGTAGGGGTGTCGCCCGAGGCGTTCACCGACGCGCAGCTCAGGCTCACGACCTTGGTGACCGTGGCCTGCTGGGTCTGCCGGTCGAAGCCGACTCCGGTGCGCTCGTGCGCCGGGGCTCCGCCGGGCCACAGCACCACGAGCCCCACCAGTACCGCGGCTCCGAACGGGATGAGGATGGCCGCGATGACCTTGCGCAGGTGCTGGGAGACGGGGGCGGCCGGGCCATGACTGTGGCTGTGCGAATGCCCGTGCCCGCCGTCCGAACCGGAGCCGTGCCCGTCGCCCGGGCCATGGCCGTGCCCGTCGCCCTGGCCGTGTCCGCCGCCCTGGCCATCGCCGGGGCCGTTGCCGGGACCGCCGCCATGGCCACCGTCGTGACTCTGCCCATGACCGTGTTCGCGGTCGAAGCCATATCCGTCACCAGAGCCGGGACCAGAGCCAGGATCGGAACCGGAGCCGGGACCACGTTCAGGACGAGGGCCCGGGCCAGGACGGGGGCCGGGACCATGGTCGGGGCCGTACTCCTGCCCGGGCACGGACCGATCCCCGTACCCGTCGTACCCGCGGTCGTCCCCGTATCCCTGGTCGTTCTCGGGCCCTTGCCCGTTCCGGTATTCCTGCCCGTTCCGGTATCCCCGGCCGGTCCCGGGCCCTGGACCGTTTCCATAGCCCCGGCCACTCCCCGACCCCGACCCTGGCTGCGCTCCTGGCCCCGACTGGGGCCCCGGCCCTGCCCCGCGGCCCTCGACCGGGCCGGGCCCTCGGCCGCCAGGGGTTCCGGCGCGTCTCAGTCCGCCGAGCCCGCCTGCGTATCCCGGCCCGTGGTCGGGACTACGCGGGTGGTCGTGACCGTTGCTGAAGTCGCGGTCGCCTCTGGGGCCGCTGCCAGGACCGCTTCCGGAGCCATTGCCGGAGCCATTGCCGGGGCCGCTGGCGGCGCCCGGTCGGCGGGGCGGCTCGGGCGGCGGATACGGGGGCTGGTGTGTCGTGGTCACCGACCGATCATCGCAAGAACGACACGGGCCCTCTGTTCACCGCGCCAGAATTGACGCTAGCGTGGAGACAACCTTTGCACACGCGGGAGCTCGGAGCACCGGGCTGAGAGGGCGCTGACCTCCGTCTTCGCGATGTTTCACGTGGAACGTCTCTCGAATCGAGTGATGTTTCACATGAAACATCGGCAGGCGGTAGCCGCTGCGTCGACCGCCGAACCTGTTACCGGGTAATGCCGGCGTAGGGAGTAGGTCTCATGACCAACAAGGACGCACGCACGCCTGCCTTCACGCAGAACGCGACCAGCGAGAGCACGGTCGACGTGAATGCCTCGGAGGCCGGGAAGTCCATCGGCTGGCACAAGGGGTACGTCGAGGGCACTCGCTCCGATCTACAGGTGCCGGTTCGTCAGGTGCATCTCACCAACGGGCAGTCGGTCAGCCTGTACGACACCTCCGGCCCGTACACCGATCCACTCGTCGAGACCGACGTCCGCAGGGGCCTGTCGCCGTTGCGCGAGAACTGGATCATCGCCCGGGGCGACACCGCCGAGTACGCGGGCCGGCCGGTCCGCCCCGAGGACGACGGCCTCAAGCACACCTCACCGCGCGGCGGTCTGCGCAACCTCGACGCGGTCTTCCCGGGCCGGCCGCGCCTGCCGCGCCGCGGGCGGAACGGCGAGGCGGTCACCCAGCTCGCGTATGCGCGCCGGGGGGAGATCACACCCGAGATGGAGTTCGTGGCCATCCGGGAGAACGTCTCCCCCGAGGTGGTTCGCGAGGAGATCGCGGCGGGTCGCGCCGTGCTGCCGGCCAACGTCAATCACCCGGAGATCGAGCCGATGATCATCGGCAAGCGGTTCCTGGTGAAGGTCAACGCCAACATCGGTAACTCGGCGGTGACGTCCTCCATCGAGGAGGAGGTCGAGAAGATGACCTGGGCGACCCGTTGGGGCGCCGACACGGTCATGGACCTGTCGACCGGCCGCAACATCCACACCACCCGCGAGTGGGTGCTGCGCAACTCCCCCGTCCCCATCGGCACGGTGCCGCTGTACCAGGCGCTGGAGAAGGTCGACGGCCGCGCCGAGGAACTGACCTGGGAGATCTACAAGGACACCGTCATCGAGCAGGCCGAGCAGGGCGTGGACTACATGACGGTCCACGCCGGTGTCCGCCTGTCGTACGTCCCGCTCACCGCCAACCGCAAGACCGGCATCGTGTCCCGTGGCGGCTCGATCATGGCGGCCTGGTGCCTCGCGCACCACAAGGAGTCGTTCCTCTACGAGAACTTCGAGGAACTCTGCGAGATCCTCGCCGCCTACGACGTCACGTACTCCCTGGGTGACGGCCTGCGGCCGGGTTCCATCGCGGACGCCAACGACGCTGCGCAGTTCGCTGAGTTGAGGACCCTCGGGGAACTCAACCGGGTCGCGAAGCGTTTCCATGTTCAGACGATGATCGAAGGCCCGGGCCATGTCCCGATGCACAAGATCAAGGAGAACATCGACCTTCAGCAGGAGATCTGTGATGAAGCTCCGTTCTATACGCTCGGCCCGCTGACGACGGACGTCGCGCCGGCGTACGACCACATCACCTCCGGCATCGGTGCCGCGATGATCGCCTGGTGGGGCACGGCCATGCTCTGCTACGTCACGCCGAAGGAACATCTGGGCCTGCCCAACCGGGACGACGTCAAGACCGGCGTCATCACCTACAAGATCGCCGCCCACGCAGCCGACCTCGCCAAGGGGCACCCCGGTGCGCAGGAATGGGACGACGCGCTGTCCGACGCCCGCTTCGAGTTCCGCTGGGAGGACCAGTTCAACCTCGCCCTCGATCCCGACACGGCACGGGAGTTCCACGACGAGACACTCCCCGCTGAGCCGGCGAAGACGGCGCACTTCTGCTCGATGTGCGGGCCGAAGTTCTGCTCGATGAAGATCAGCCAGAGCATCAACGAGCGGTTCGGCGGCGGGGCGGCCGACGGGGCCTCGGCGGAGGAGATCGCCGAGGGCATGCTGGAGAAGTCGAAGGAGTTCGCGGCGAGCGGGAACCGGGTGTACCTGCCGCTGGCTGACTGACGTACTCGGATCGGCGCTGTCCCCTGAGGTCCGCGGCCTGGGGACAGCGCCATCAGCGACCGTCACGGAGGGGGAGGGACGACGTTGTTGCGAGGGGGGAGAGGGGCCTTGGCGTGGGTGAAGTCGACGGCGCCGGTCCGGTCATTGGCCTGGCAGGGCGATGAGCTGGTCGATGCGGTGGGTGGCCGGGCGTGGAGCGCCGATGGTGTGGAGCGCCGGACGGCCACCGATCACGGTCCCGGCTTCGACCGAAGTGTTGTCTCACCGTCCGGCCGCTACAGCGTCGTACGCCGAGGTCTTCGATCTGGAGAGTGCGCTGGCGGACCCGGCCGTACTGGACGGGCGCGGGGTGCTGCCGATGCAGCCGGGGATCGACGCCGAGGTGGAGTCGGCCTGCTGGCTCGACGACGACCGACTGGCGGTGGCGACCGGGGACGAGTTCCTCGACGACGAGGAGGTCGCCTCGCTCGGACGTCGTCGGATCGGAGTGTGGTCATTGTCCCGGCGCGCGTGGCTGCACCGGAGCTCTGTCGATTTCGAGGTCGGCACGCTGCTCGCGGGTGGTGGTCGCGTCGTCTCCTTGCACGGGCACCCTCGGCTGATCGACGTCATCACCGGTGAAGTGCTGGCGGAGTGGCCCGAGGTGAAGGTGTCGCGCCGTGTGGGTGCCTTCGGAGTCACCCACATACCGACACCGGTCGCGGCGCTGCGTCCCGACGGCACGCTCCTGGCGGTCGCCCAGGAGGAAGGAATCGCGCTCGTTCGGTTGCCCCAGGGCGTCGGCTCGGCAGACTTGCCTCCATGACAGCGCGATCCCTGAGCAAGGGTGCCAATCTGCCGGTCGACGTGCCGGATGTACGGGTCGAACTGAGCTGGGCCGAAGGGGCCGGTGGGCCGGACATCGATGCCTCGGCCTTGCTGCTGGCGCAGGACGGACGGGTGCGTGACGACAGGGACTTCGTCTTCTACAACCAGCCGCTGCACGCGTCAGGCGCCGTGCGGCACGTCGGCAAGCGGAGCGAAGCCGGTGTCATGACCGACACCGTCCAGGTGGGCCTCCGGTCGCTGGAGGGCGCCATCACGCGTGTGGTGCTGTGCGCGTCGGCCGACGGGGGCACGTTCGGCCAGGTGACCGGCCTGACGTTGAGACTCCTCGGTGGGGACGGGCGTTCCGAAGTGGCCCGCTTCGAGATGCAGGCCGACACGGAGACGGCGTTCATCGCCGGTGAGCTGTACCTGCGCGAGGGGCGCTGGAAGTTCCGGGCGGTCGGGCAGGGGTACGCCTCCGGGCTCGCGGGGGTGGCCAGGGACTTCGGGATCACGGTCGACGACGAGCCGGAGCAGGCGGCCACCCCTCCGCACCGCCCGGCGGCCACCCCGCCTGCCGTCGCTCCACCTGCGGTCACCCCACGGACCATCACCCCACCCCCGCTCACCCCACCCCCGCTCACCCCACCGCCGCTCACCCCGCCGACAACCACCCCACCGTCGGGCCCCCGTCTGACCAAGGGGGAGGAGCGGCTTCCCGTCGACATGCGTAAGCGGCTGTCGCTGCGCAAGGAGCAGGTCGCCGTCAGTCTGAGCAAGCGGGGGGCGGTGGGGATCAGCGCGCGGGTCGTGCTCGTCCTCGATGCCTCCGGATCCATGGCGTTCCTGTACTCACGCGGTGTGGTGGCGGACGTCGTGGAGCGGATGGCTGCGGTGGCGGCAGAACTCGACGACGACGGCGAGATGCAGGCCTGGACCTTCGCCAGCGATGCCGCCCGCCTTCCCGACCTGCGGTTGGGTGAGCTTCCCGAGTGGCTGCGGCTGCATGTGCGGGTGGGTGAGATCAGTCTGTTCCGGCGGAGCAAGAAGCCGCGCAAGGGGATGGAGCCGGGGCAGGTCGACATGCGCTCGGTCGGCATCCAGAACGAGGAACAGAAGGCGATTTCCCAGGTCAGGTCGTATGTCCGGGAGAATCCGGCGGCCGCCCCGACCTTGGTGCTGTTCTTCTCCGACGGAGGGGTCTACCGCGACGCGGCGATCGAGCGGGAGCTGCGGGCGGCGGTCGAGGAGCCGATCTTCTGGCAGTTCGTGGGGCTCGGCCGGTCCAACTACGGCGTCCTGGAGCGGTTCGACACACTGCCCGGACGTCGCGTCGACAACGTGGGCTTCTTCTCCGTGGACGACATCAGCACCCTCCCCGACCAGGAGCTCTACGACCGGCTGCTGTCCGAGTTCCCCAGCTGGGTCACCGCGGCCGGCCGGGCGGGCATCCTCTGATCGGATGCCCGGATGCCCGGATGCCCGGATGCCCGGATGCCCGGATGCCCGGATGCCCGGATGCCCGGATGCCCGGATGCCCGGATGCCCGGATGCCCGGATGCCCGGATGCCCGGATGCCCGGATGCCCGGACGCGCGACTCCGGGCTGCCGCCCCTGTGACGGCGACCCGCACAGGGCAGCGCTGAGCACCGCAGGGCAGCACCGATCCGTTTGGCGGCTCTCCGCCAGAGCCGTCCGGCGCCCGGCGCCCGGAGTCCGGCACCCGGCGTACGGCTTGCGCTCCCCTCGGCGGGGTCGGCGGGGGCGCAAGCCGAGTGCCTATTCCGGCTGATGCTCCGGGCCGCCGAAGTCCGGGCTGCTGTAGTCCGGGCTGCTGAAGCTCGGGCGCGGGCCGGTCGAGCGGCCGTCGTCCGGGCTGCTGAAGCCCGGGCGGTCGTAGCCGATCTTCGGGAGGCGGTTGGTCGGGGCCGGTGGCACCGGGTCGGTGTGCAGGGCCGCCGCCGTGCCGGGATCGGCGAGGGCCTCCCGGAGGAACGGCAGGATGCCGCGTTCCAGCAGGGCATCTCGCCAGGCTTCCCTGGCCTGGTCGACCTCCTCGCTCAGTTCGCCGTACGGTCCGGCCTCCAGGGAGGGCCGGTTGCGCAGGGCGGTGAGCAGCAGCGCGACGGTGGCGACGAGGATCGCGGCCACGGCCACGGCCCCGAACGTCCAGCCGGCGGTGACCATGGTCCGGGCGAACGCCTGTTCGGGGTCCAGCACCCTGAGGAGATAGCCGACGAGCAGGAAGATCACCGCGGCGGTCCCGGCGAGCACGGGGGTGAGGACGGCGGCGACGGCGCCCGCCCCGGCGGCTTCGGCGGCCTGGGCCGCCTCCCCCATGGTGGTGGCGAGCCCCATCGCGGCCACGCCCGGCTCCGCGGAGCCGGTCTCGGACGGGGACGGCGAGGTGGACGGCGCGGGGTGGCGCAGTTCCTCGCGGACCTTCACGTAGTGCTGGTACTCGGCCGCCGCGGCCACCGTGATGAGTGCGGAGGCGTTGAGCGCCATGGTGCGCAGTTGTTCGGGGTTGAGCCGCTGTCCGACTGCGGCCAGTTCCGGGTGGTGTGGGGCGGAGCGCAGCGCCTCGTCGAGGATCCGCTCGTACTCCTGGCGGTCCTCGCTGTTCAGGTGCTGCGGAACGCTGTTCATCTGCATCCCCCGATGCTCCGTAGGGCTTGGGGCTCGCATGCCAACGAGCCGTCGGGCAGAAACGGAGGGGAGCCTGCTACGGATAACCCGATGGTAGAGCGGTGACGGCATGGGGTGACAGGGGGTTTGCCGAAATTGGCCCCTGGCCTGCGATGTCGCCGACGGGTCCACACTGGGGTACTTCTGCCCCGGGAACCGCCCCGGGAATGCTCAGTTTTCCAGGGGCAGTTGCTGGACCAGCAGTTTTCCGGCCATCGTCACGCCGCCGTCCATCGCGATGGCCAGCCCGTCCGCGTAGAGGTGCGGTCCCTCGACGTGCGGACCGCCGTTGTCCTCGCCGTCCTCGGAGCCGACTTCGCCCAGCAGGTAGGGAATCGGGCTGTGGCCGTGAACGATGCGGGTGCCGCCGTACGTATCGAGCAGGGAGCGTACGGCGTCGGCGCCGCCCTCGTCGCGGAAGGAGAAGCGCTTGGTGAACTTGCGGAACAGATCCCACACCTCGTCCGCGTCGTTGCGCGTGATCGTCTCGCGGACGGTGTCGTTGACCGCCTCGATCGAGTCGCCGTAGTCGAGGTAGGCGGTGGTGTCGGAGTGCACGAGCAGGTGGCCGTCGACCTCCTCGACCGCGTCGAGGCGGGCCATCCACTGGAGGTGGTGATCCTGGAGACGGTCCATGTCGTACTTCTGGCCGCCGTTGAGCAGCCAGGCGGCCTGGAAGGTGGCGGTGCCCGCGCCGGAGTTGACGGGCGTGTCGCCGAAGCGCTTGGCGCCGAGCAGCAGCAGTTCGTGGTTGCCCATGAGGGCCTTGCAGTACCCGCCGGCCGCGGCGGCCTCGGCGGACAGCCGCATGACGAGGTCGATGACGCCGATGCCGTCCGGACCGCGGTCGGTGAAGTCACCGAGGAACCACAGCCGGGCGGTGCCGGCGCACCAGTTGCCTGCGGAGTCGACCAGGCCCTTCTCCTGAAGCGCGGCCACCAGTTCGTCGAGGTAGCCGTGGACGTCGCCGACGACGAACAGCGGTCCCGGGCCGGTCGCGGCCGGCGTGGCCTGGACGGCTGCCGGGTCCACGGTCACCTGGAGGGTGTCGCCGCGCCGGCTGATGACGGGCAGGTCGCGCTGGGTGGGCGTGTAGCCGTCCGGGTGCTCCAGCGGCTCTTCGAGAGGCGGCGCGGCATTGCCCGGTTCCGTGCCGGGGTCGTACGGACCGGTCTCGTGGACGTACGCGGGCACCCGGAAGTCGCGCAACGTCGCCGTCCGCTCCACCTCGGGTCCCTGACCGGCCCCCTGAGTCATCAGACCCCTCCACCATCGCGCCGCATCTGCACCCTTCGGGCTGCCTGGTCGCAGCGGCCCGCGGTGCCGTGCGTCCATCATAGGAATGCGGATCGTGCCGTGTGATGACCCAGGGGTGGTGAATCGGAGCAAGGCTCCAGTTCATCGCGGCTTTCGCCCCGATTGGGCCGGGCTTCGGCAGTCCGCACGCACCCGGCGCGCGCCTTGCTCGCACCCGCCCCCCACCCCCGCGGGCTGCTCCGTCGGACGGAGCGGGGGACGGCATCGGCCGGGCAAGGGTGATTTCGGCGGCCGGAGCAAGGTCGACGAGACGGCTGTGACCGAAGCGACGTCTGATGTCTCCAGCACCGCCGGAAATCGCCCGTACGTGCCTCCCACCAACTTTCGTTGACGCGGCCCGCCCGCCCGCCCGGCCCGCCCGGCCCGCCCCCCGGCCCGCCCGCGCCGCCCCCGCGCCCCGGACTGCCCGATGCGGACGGCCCCCTGCCGCCCCTGCCGCCGCGAACGGACCTCACCCCCACCCCCCCCGGGCTGCCCCCACCCCCCGCACAGACCGCCGCTCCCCACAACCCGCACCATGGCGTCGGCGTCGGCTGTGGGGAGCGGCGGCGGGCTACTTCCCCTCCGGCGCCCGGGGTGGGCTGACCGTGGTCCGAGGGGGGCGTCGCTGCGAAGAGGTGCGTACGAACAGTTCGGTCGGTATGACCTGCTCGACCGGGCGGTCCGCTTCCTCGCCCTCGATCGCGTCGATGAGGAGTTGGACCACCGCCGTACCGATGCGGCGCGGCTTCAACGAGAGGGTCGTGACGGGCGGCTCGGTGTTGGCGTACACCGTGGACTCGCTGCAGCACACGATCAGCAGGTCCTCGGGGACCCGCAGCCCGTAGCGGCGGGCCGCGGCGAGCAGATCGGTGCCGTTGGGGTCGAACAGGCCGTAGACGGCGTCGGGGCGGTCGGGGCGGGCCAGCAGTCGGTCGGCGGCCACGGCGCCCGCGCACGGGTCGTGCGCGGGGTAGGCCTCGTAGACCGGATCCTGACCGACCCGCTCGCACCACCGCAGGTACGCGCTGGTCGACAGGTGTGTGTATGTGTCCGTGGTGGTGCCGGTGAGGAGGCCGATGCGGCGGGCGCCGGCGTCGGCCAGGTGGTCGAGGATGTCGAGGACGGCGGCCTCGTGGTCGTTGTCCACCCACGCGGTGACCGGGAGGGTGCCGGCCGGGCGGCCGTCGGAGACGACCGGTAAGCCCTGCCGGACCAGCTCGCTGACCACCGGATCCTGGTCGGACGGGTCGATGACGACCGTGCCGTCCAGAGCCACGTTGGACCAGACGTCGTGGCGCGAGGTCGCGGGGAGGATGACGAGCGCGTAGCCGCGGGCGAGCGCGGCCGAGGTGGCGGCGCGCGCCATCTCCGCGAAGTATGCGAACTCGGTGAAGGTGAAAGGTTCATCCCCGTAGGTCGTCACGGTCAGGCCGATGAGGCCCGACTTGCCGGTACGGAGGGTTCGGGCCGCCGCCGAAGGGCGGTAGCCGAGTCGGTCTGCGACCTCGCGGACATGGCGGCGGGTGGCATCCGGAAGCCTGCCCTTGCCGTTGAGGGCGTCGGAGACGGTCGTGATGGAGACTCCGGCGGCGGCGGCCACGTCCCTGATGCCCGCCCGGCCCGGCCGGCTGCCTCGGCGTGAGGTTTCCGCGCGGCTCACCTGGTGCTTCCCTGCTGCTGTCATGGCGAGCCGATAGTAGGGCTCATCCGGTGGGGTAGGGCGGACGCATATGCACGCGTTGACAGGCACGTTTCTGCAAGGCTAAATGGGGTCAAGTGCCTTTGAAATAAAGGTAGTTGACTCCATTAATACCAAGACGTGACGCGTCGGCACGGATGAGCCTGCCAACGCACCGATGTTTCGAAGAGGTCTCAACTCACCTGCACGAGGGATGCGCGCCACGGAGTGCACTACCGGCGCGTAGATATATGTGCAGCGCGCCCCCCGACGCGTACGCCTTCGTGCGGCTTCGTCCTCAGAAGTCGCAGAGGTCTGTCCGTTTCGGGCGCCGGTCCCTGCTCAGCTGTACGCACCCGCGCCGAATCCTCATAAGGTGAGCAGTATTGAAGCCGGTGGTGGTCACGAGGAGGACTGCGGTGAGCGAGACGAGCCCCAAGCTGCGCGCCGAGCTGGAGGGGATCCCCACCTACAAGCCGGGCAAGCCGGCCGCGGGCGGTGGTCCCGTGGCCTACAAGCTGTCCTCCAACGAGAACCCCTATCCGCCGCTGCCGGGCGTGATGGAGTCGGTGACGGCGGCTGCCGCCTCCTTCAACCGCTACCCGGACCTGGCCTGCACGGTCCTGATCAACGAGCTGTCCGAGCGGTTCGGCGTCCCCGCCTCCCACCTGGCGACCGGCACCGGCTCGGTCGGTGTCGCCCAGCAGCTGGTCCAGGCCACCTCGGGCCCCGGCGACGAGGTGATCTACGCCTGGCGGTCCTTCGAGGCCTATCCGATCATCACGCAGATCAGCGGCGCGACGGCGGTGCAGGTGCCGCTGACGCCGGGGGATGTGCACGACCTGGACGCGATGGCCGACGCGATCACCGAGCGGACCCGGCTGATCTTCGTCTGCAACCCCAACAACCCCACGGGCACCGTGGTGAAGCGGGCCGAGCTGGAACGGTTCCTCGACCGGGTGCCGCGTGACGTGCTGGTCGTGCTCGACGAGGCGTACCGGGAGTTCATCCGCGACCCCGAGGTGCCGGACGGCGTGGAGCTGTACCGGAAGCGGCCCAATGTCTGTGTCCTGCGGACCTTCTCCAAGGCCTACGGCCTCGCCGGCCTGCGCATCGGTTTTGCCATCGCCCACGAGCCGGTGGCGGAGGCCCTGCGCAAGACGGCGGTGCCGTTCGGTGTGAGCCAGCTCGCGCAGGAGGCCGCGATCGCCTCGCTGCGTGCCGAGGACGCGTTGCTCGGCCGGGTCGGTTCCCTGGTGTGCGAGCGCCTCCGGGTGGTCGAGGGGCTGCGCGCGCAGGGCTGGACGGTGCCCGAGACCCAGGCCAACTTCGTGTGGCTGCGGCTCGGCGAGCACACGGTCCCCTTCGCTGCCGCGTGTGAGCAGGCGGGCGTCGTGGTGCGGCCGTTCCCGGGCGAGGGCGTGCGGGTGACGATCGGGGAGAACGAGGCGAACGACATCTTCCTGAAGGTGACGGAAGGGTTCCGCAAGGAGCTCTAGCGCGTCGACTGCGCCGGTTTCGGCTGGTCAGCAGGGGTCACAGGGGGGTTTCCGCGGGTAGGCGGGGACCCCCCTTCGGCTATCGAAAATCGGTGAGTCATACTAGCTTGTGAATGTGAACGCTTTCACAAGCGTGATCCACGAGCGTGAGGTAAGGAGTGACGACGTGGACCTGGCTCTGGCGCCAGAGACCCTGGCGCGCTGGCAGTTCGGCATCACCACCGTCTACCACTTCCTCTTCGTCCCCCTGACGATCTCCCTCGCGGCCCTCACCGCCGGGCTGCAGACCGCATGGGTGCGCACGGAGAACGAGAAGTACCTCAGGGCGACGAAGTTCTGGGGCAAGCTCTTCCTGATCAACATCGCGATGGGTGTCGTCACCGGCATCGTGCAGGAGTTCCAGTTCGGCATGAACTGGTCCGACTACTCGCGCTTCGTCGGTGACGTCTTCGGCGCCCCGCTCGCCTTCGAGGCCCTGATCGCCTTCTTCTTCGAGTCCACCTTCATCGGCCTGTGGATCTTCGGCTGGGACAAGCTGCCGAAGAAGATCCACCTGGCCTGCATCTGGATGGTCTCGATCGGCACGATCCTGTCGGCGTACTTCATCCTCGCGGCCAACTCGTGGATGCAGCACCCCGTCGGCTACCGGATCAACAAGGAGAAGGGGCGGGCCGAGCTCACCGACTTCTGGGCCGTGCTGACCCAGAACACCGCGCTCAGCCAGGTCTTCCACACCATGTCCGCGGCCTTCCTCACCGGTGGCGCCTTCATGGTCGGCATCGCCGCCTTCCATCTGTACCGCAAGAAGCACATCCCGGTGATGAAGACCTCGCTGCGGCTCGGCCTGGTCACGGTGGTCATCGCCGGTCTGCTCACCGCCATCAGCGGTGACACCCTCGGCAAGGTCATGTTCAAGCAGCAGCCGATGAAGATGGCCGCCGCCGAGGCCCTGTGGGACGGCGAGGCACCCGCGCCGTTCTCGGTCTTCGCCTACGGCGACGTCGAGAAGGGGCACAACAGGGTCGCGATAGAGATCCCGGGCCTGCTGTCCTTCCTCGCGAACGACGACTTCAGCTCGTACGTCCCCGGCATCAACGACGTGAACAAGGCCGAACAGGAGAAGTACGGTCCCGGCGACTACCGGCCCAACATCCCCGTCGCCTACTGGGGCTTCCGCTGGATGATCGGCTTCGGCATGTCGTCCTTCGCGATCGGCCTGGCGGGACTCTGGCTCACCCGCAAGAAGTTCCTGCTGCCGCAGCACCTGAGAGTCGGCGAGGACGAGGTGCCGCACGTGGTGCTGTTCAAGAACAAGGCGCTCAGCCCGAAGCTCACCAAGCTCTACTGGCTGGCGGCGATCTGGACGCTGGGCTTCCCGCTGATCGCCAACTCCTGGGGCTGGATCTTCACCGAGATGGGCCGTCAGCCCTGGGTCGTCTACGGCGTCCTCCAGACCCGTGACGCGGTCTCCCCCGGGGTCTCCCAGGGCGAGGTCCTCACGTCGATGATCGTCTTCACGGCGCTCTACGCGATCCTCGCCGTCATCGAGGTCAAGCTGCTGGTGAAGTACGTGAAGGCCGGCCCGCCCGAGCTCACCGAGGCCGACCTCAATCCGCCCACGAAGATCGGCGGCGACTCCCGTGACGCCGACAAGCCGATGGCCTTCTCCTACTAGGCCGAGGGAGCTGCACAGTCATGGAACTGCACGACGTCTGGTTCGTCCTGATCGCCGTCCTGTGGACCGGCTACTTCTTCCTGGAGGGCTTCGACTTCGGGGTCGGCATCCTCACCAAGCTGCTCGCCCGCGACAGGCCCGAGCGGCGGGTGCTCATCAACACCATCGGGCCCGTCTGGGACGGCAACGAGGTGTGGCTGCTCACGGCGGGTGGCGCGACCTTCGCCGCCTTCCCCGAGTGGTACGCCACGCTCTTCTCCGGCTTCTACCTGCCCCTGCTGCTCATCCTGGTCTGTCTGATCGTGCGGGGCGTCGCCTTCGAATACCGGGCGAAGCGGCCCGAGGAGAACTGGCAGCGCAACTGGGAGACCGCGATCTTCTGGACCTCGCTCCTTCCCGCGTTCCTGTGGGGCGTCGCCTTCGGCAACATCGTGGGGGGCGTCAAGATCGACCAGGACTTCGAGTACGTGGGCAACGTCTGGGATCTGCTCAACCCGCACGCGCTGCTGGGCGGTCTGGTGACCCTGACGCTGTTCACCTTCCACGGTGCGGTGTTCACGGCGCTCAAGACCGTCGGCGAGATCCGGGAACGGGCGCGGAAGCTGGCACTGAAGGTGGGACTCGCCACCGCCGTGTTCGCTTCGATCTTCCTGCTGTGGACGCAGATCGACAGTGGTGACGCCAAGAGTCTGGTCGCCCTGGTCGTGGCGGTCGGTGCCCTGGTCGCGGCGCTTGTGGCGAACCAGGCGGGACGCGAGGGCTGGTCGTTCGCTCTCTCCGGCGTCACCATCGTGGCCGCCGTGGCGATGCTCTTCCTGACGCTCTTCCCGAACGTCATGCCGTCCAAGCTCGACGAGAACTGGAGCCTCACGGTGACCAACGCCTCGTCCAGCCCGTACACCTTGAAGATCATGACCTGGTGTGCGGGGATCGCCACACCGATCGTGCTGCTCTATCAGGGCTGGACGTACTGGGTGTTCCGTAAGCGGATCGGTACGCAGCACATCGCCGAGGCCGCGCACTGAGTCTGATGTGGGGTGTGTTTCACGTGAAACACACCCCATGAGGAGAAAGCGTGTTTCACGTGAAACACGCTTTTTGAGAAGAGGGTGTTTCACGTGAAACCGATCGACCCGCGCCTCCTCCGGTACGCCCGCGCCACCCGCCTCTTCCTGGTGGCGGTCGTCGGTCTGGGTGCTGTCGGAGCGGTCCTGGTCATCGCGCAGGCGATGCTCATCGCCGAGGTCGTGGTGGGGGCCTTCCAGCACGGTCTGCCCCTCGCCGAACTGCGCACTCCCCTGCTGCTGTTGGTGGCCGTGGCGGTTGGCCGGGCGCTGGTGGCCTGGCTCACCGAACTCGCCGCGCACCGCGCGAGTGCCGCCGTGAAGTCGGAGCTGCGGGGTCGGCTGCTGGAGCGGGCGACCGCGCTGGGACCGAACTGGCTCAGTGGCCGGCGTACCGGTTCGCTGGTCGCCCTCGCCACGCGGGGCGTGGACGCTCTCGACGACTACTTCTCGCGCTATCTGCCGCAGCTGGGGCTGGCGGTGGTCGTACCGGTCGCGGTGCTCGCCCGGATTGTGACGGAGGACTGGGTGTCCGCCGCGATCATCGTCGGCACCCTGCCCCTGATCCCGGTCTTCATGGTCCTGATCGGCTGGGCCACACAGTCGCGGATGGACCGTCAGTGGCGGCTGCTGTCCCGGCTGTCCGGCCACTTCCTGGACGTTGTCGCCGGGCTGCCCACGCTCAAGGTGTTCGGGCGGGCCAAGGCGCAGGCCGAGTCGATCCGGCGCATCACCGGCGAGTACCGGCAGGCGACCATGCGGACGCTGCGGATCGCCTTCATCTCGTCGTTCGCCCTGGAGCTGCTGGCGACGCTCTCGGTGGCTCTGGTGGCCGTGACGATCGGCATGCGCCTCGTGCACGGCGAGATGGACCTGTACATCGGCCTGGTGATCCTCGTGCTCGCGCCGGAGGCGTACCTCCCGCTGCGGCAGGTCGGGGCGCAGTACCACGCGGCCGCCGAGGGGCTGGCTGCCGCCGAGGAGATCTTCGAGGTGCTGGAGACCCCGGCACCGGTGCCGGGCACGGTCGCGGTGGCCGAGGGAGGGGTGGCCTTCGAGGGCGTGACCGTCCGCTACCCCGGGCGCTCCGCCGACGCCGTCACCGATGTGTCGTTCACCGTGGAACCCGGGGAGACGGTCGCGCTGGTCGGACCGAGCGGCGCGGGCAAGTCGACCCTGCTGAACGCGCTGCTGGGGTTCGTGCGGCCGGCCGCGGGCCGGGTTCTGGCCGGGGGAGTCGACCTCGCGTCGGCCGACCTGGAGCAGTGGCGCTCTCGGATCGCGTGGGTGCCGCAGCGCCCGCACCTCTACGCCGGGACGATCGACGAGAACGTACGGCTGGCGCGTCCCGACGCCGGCGACGCGGCCGTACACCGGGCGCTGGCGGACGCGGGGGCGCTGGAGTTCGTCGAGGCGCTGCCCGCCGGGACCGGCACGGTGCTCGGCGAGGACGGGGCCGGGCTGTCCGCCGGGCAGCGGCAGCGGCTGGCGTTGGCCAGGGCGTTCCTCGCGGACCGGCCCGTGCTGCTGCTGGACGAGCCGACGGCCGCGCTCGACGGGGAGACCGAGGCGGAGGTGGTGGCGGCCGTGCGGCGCCTCGCCGCCGGTCGGACCGTCCTGCTGGTCGTGCACCGGCCGGCGCTGCTGGCGGTGGCGGACCGTGTGGTGCGGCTGGCCGAGGCCGAGGCACCCGTGCCCGTGGAGGCCACGCCCAGGTACGCTCCCGCCCCGTCGGAAGAGGCGGCTGCCCTGCCCGTCGGCGGTGAGTCCGGGACAGGGCTCGCCGTGACCGGCGGTGGCGTCCTCGCGCGGGTCCGCGCCATGGCCGGCGCCCGACGCGGCCGGCTTGCCCTCGCGCTGCTGCTCGGCAGCCTCGCCCTCGGCAGTGCCGTGGGCCTCATGGCCACCTCCGGATGGCTCATCTCGCGGGCCTCGCAGCAGCCTCCGGTGCTGTACCTGATGGTGGCCGTGACGGCGACCCGTGCCTTCGGTATCGGGCGGGCGGTGTTCCGGTACGCGGAGCGGCTCGTGTCTCACGACGCCGTGCTGCGGATGCTGGCCGACACCCGGGTCGCCGTCTGGCGCCGGCTGGAGCGGCTGGCGCCCGCGGGGCTGCGCTCGACCCGGCGGGGTGACCTGCTGACGCGGCTCGTCGCCGATGTGGACGCCCTCCAGGACTACTGGCTGCGCTGGCTGCTGCCCGCCGGTTCCGCCGTCCTCGTCTCGGCCGGGTCCGTCGCCTTCACGGCGTGGCTGCTGCCGGAGGCCGGGGCGGTGCTCGCCGTCGGGCTGCTGACGGCCGGGATCGGCGTTCCCTTGGTCACCGGTGCCGTGGCGCGCCGGGCCGAGCGGCGGCTCGCTCCGGCCCGAGGGGTGCTCGCCACCCACACGGCCGACCTGCTCACCGGCACCGCCGAGCTGACCGTCGCGGGCGCGTTGCCCGTCCGTA